>CAWGEU010000003.1:0-1823629 GCA_963821745.1 uncultured Pseudomonadota bacterium | reverse complement strand
TCTCAATTGCGCGCTTACATCCGGTGGGCCTCACCTCGCCATGCTTGTGCTTGCCTTTGAATCGATAGTTGTAGCGCCAGTATCGACCGTTTGGCGTCACTAACAAGTACAACGCACGGCCGACCGCAAGCTTGCGTGCGTGGCGTATAGGCTCACGGTCAAAGCGGTTAGATTTGCTCCGCGAGATGGTCCGTGAATTCTGGTGCATTGGCGGATGGGCAACCGGTGATTCGTGTTCCGGCGTGTCGAGACCGGATGAACGCAGGACCCAACGCATGATCGTCGTGTGCGACACGACCACTCCACGCTCGGCCATCATGGCGACTAAGTCGCGGTAGCTCAGCCGGTACGTGATGTACCAGCGAACACAGAGCTCAATGGTTTCGGTCTGGAACCTGCGACCTCAATAAATCGGGTCGCGCTGGATTGCTTGAGGCATTCATTCTCTCAAAGGGCACGAATTCCTCCGCTTTTCCGCCAATGCACCAGGACCAGGAAATGCCTCGTAACACAACATCAGATCAGCGCTCCAACGAGCGCTTTATCTAACACGACAATCAAGAGGAAAACCAGGCGCGCCTTCTGGGGACATTTTGCATCAGCGAGACAGCGCGAGCGTCTGCTGCGAAAAAGTCACCTTCCAATCGCCTCTCATGCTCACCACCGACCAGCGCTGCGCCTTTGCCTCATCGCGCCCACGGCGGTTCTGTCGCCGTGGAAAGTACGGTGGACGATGGGACAACCTTACGATCGACGTGTGCCCGACGCGCGCGAATTGGTGGCCCGTGATGCTGCGTCTCGCTCCACGAGCGGCCAAAACCAGTGACTGCCTGAGCGCCGCGACGCAAGTACCGCGTCACTGCAACTCTAGCTTGATGCGCTGAGCTCTACGCGCCGACTTGAATGCGCCGCGGCTGGGCCCTCGCCTGTTTTGGAATCGTCACCGTCAACACTCCGTCTTTGCCGGCCGCCTTGACCTTGTCGCTGTCGACCGTGTCGGGCAACACGAAACGCCGATAGAAGTGACCCTGACTGCGCTCCGTGCGGCGATAGTGAGGTTCTTCGTCTAACTGTGCCCCTGTCTGGACGCGCTCACCCGACAGCGTCAAGACACCTTCGTCGAGCGTCAATTCGACGGAGTTCGGATCAACACCGGGGACATCCACATAGAGTTCAAAACGATTGCTGAACTCATGGATGTCGACCGCGGGGATCCAAGTTGCCGTCGCGGAGCTGCTGCTGTCGGTCTGCTGCGCGTCTCCGAAGAGCCTGTTGATCTCGTCCTGAAGACGCGGCATCAGGCTCCAGGGATCTTTTCTAACCATACCGTTCATGGCCGTTTCTCCTGTGGGTTGTCCGGTGTCACGAGTGCGCCCCGGACTTCGCCGGGCGTCCGCGCGAGAAGTACGGATGCCAAGAAGTCGTTTCAAGGGGTCAAAGAAAATTTTCTTTCGGATGTTGGTGCCGTACTTCGGGAGGACGTGGTGCCCACGTTTCAATCTCGAGCGGGTTAAGCGCACGATCTCGCCAAGACCGTAGGACTCTGCCTACATCGTCACGCCTACTTCAGTGATCGTTCTTGAGCGATCGGCAGTCCATTTTCCGCGAGGCGCATCAACGCCCGAGCGATTACGCGGCTTGGCTGCCACGATGCAAGAGCTGCTGGAGTCTCGAGCATGCACAGAACGCTATGTCGCGAACCGCTGCCTAACAAGAAATCAACATGAGCACCTCAACCACACCTCGCACTCGCCAGCCGCTGGCGGCCACGGGCATCGTTGGTCTGGACCACATCCTCTTCGGTGGTCTGACCAGCAATCGAATGTACTTGGTAGAGGGCGTGCCGGGCTCTGGCAAAACCACCCTGGGAATGCAGTTCCTCCAGGAAGGCGCCCGCCTTGGCGAGCAAGTGCTCTATGTGACGCTATCTGAATCGGCTGAGGAACTGCGCGATGTCGCGGCATCGCATGAATGGTCGCTGGAGGGAATCACGATCCGGGAGCTGATCCCGACGGAGCAGTCGCTCGAACCCGACGATCAATACACGGTCTTCCATCCGTCGGAAATTGAGCTCACGGAAACCACCAGACTCATTCTGCAGGATGTTGAGCGCATCAAGCCCTCACGCGTGGTTTTCGATTCCCTCTCAGAGTTGCGTTTGTTGGCGGGAAATCCGTTGCGCTACCGGCGGCAAATCCTGGCACTCAAACAATTTTTCGCCGGCCGTCAGTGCACTGTCATCTTGCTCGACGATCTCACCGCGACGGACGGCGATCTTCAGGTTCAGAGCCTTGCCCATGGCGTCATTGTCCTGGAGCAATTGGTCCCTGAATACGGAAGCGACCGTCGAAGGCTTCGAGTGGTCAAATTTCGCGGAAAGGTCTTCCGCGGTGGGTATCATGATTACGCAATCCGTACTGGTGGACTGGAGGTTTTCCCAAGGCTGGTGGCTTCCGAGCACCGCCATGACTTCCAAGCCGAACGACTGTCCGGAGGAATCCCATCGCTGGATTCCTTGTTAGGCGGAGGCCTCGAGCGCGGCACCAGCACTCTTCTGGTAGGCGCGCCCGGCACCGGCAAGTCCTCATTGTCGGCACAGTTCGTTGCGGCTGCCGCGGCGCGCGGCCAGAAATCTGCGATGTTCATTTTTGACGAGTCTGCGACCACGTTACGAAGCCGTGCCACCGGTTTGGGGATTGACCTCGACACTTACGTGCGATCGGGGCAGGTTTCGCTTACGTCAATTGACCCGGCGGAACTATCACCGGGTGAATTCGGCAATCTGCTACGGCGAGCGGTTGAGCGCGACAAAGTGAGCATGATCGTCATCGATAGTTTGAACGGCTATCTCAACGCGATGCCTGAGGAACGGTTTCTCACCATTCAGCTTCACGAAATCCTTTCCTATCTTGGCCAGCAGGGCATTGCGACCATCCTGGTGGGGGCGCATCAGGGCATAGTCGGTGGGCCCATGATTAGCCCGGTCGATGCCAGCTACCTCGCGGACGCGGTCATCCTGCTGCGGTACTACGAAGCCGAAGCGGAGGTACGTCAGGCGATTTCTGTGGTGAAGAAGCGCGGTGGCCAGCACGAACGCACCATCCGGGAATTCAAACTGACCGGCAAAGGAATCTTTATTGGTGAGCCCCTGCGGAAGTTTCGCGGAGTTCTAACCGGAGTTCCGATCCCTCTAACAGGTCATGCAGGAGAGGAAGCGACGCGCTCACGCTGAGCTTTGCGTATGAAACCCGAGCTACGTGTCCTGTTATTCGCGCCCACGGGCCGAGACTCGGAGTTGCTTGCGACTGCGCTGCGAGGTGCCCGTATAGAATCCGTGCGCAGCGACTCCTGGACCACCCTCGAGCGGCAAATCGAGGAAGGCGCAGCAGCAGTAGTTCTCGCAGAGGAGACATTGCAACCGGCGGGCATCACGCGGCTGGGCACGCTGCTCAAAGCACAGCCTGTATGGTCGGACCTTCCGATCCTCCTGTTGACAGGGCGAGGGGCGGACTCACCGGCAACCCACGCTGCATCCGTTGCCATGGGAAACGTAACATTGCTGGAACGCCCCACCCGAGTCACGGCGCTTGTTAGTGCGACGCGCGCAGCTTTGCGTGCCCGTGAGCGTCAGTATGAAAGCCGATCGCAGCTCAATGAGCTGCGGCGGGTGGCCGCAGAACTGCGCGCGAGCGACCACCGTCTGCGCGTAGCAAATTCACGCAAGGATGAATTTCTCGCCACCCTTGCACACGAACTGCGAAATCCCCTCGCACCGATCAGGAATGTGCTGCACGTTCTACGTCACCAGAGACCCGATGCCGCGTTGGCGCCTTTGCACGACATCATGGAACGGCAAGTCGTCCAGCTGGCGCGGCTGGTCGACGACCTGCTCGAATTGTCCCGAATCACCCGGGGCAACATTTCCCTGCACATCGAGAAGCTCGACCTCGCCTCAGTGTTGCGTAGCGCCATCGAGACCAGTCGCCCACTGATAGACGCCGCACGACACGACTTGAGAGTCACGTTGCCCGCGGAACCGTTGCACGTGAGCGGCGACGCGGTACGCCTCAGTCAGGTATTCGCCAATCTGCTCAACAATGCCGCGAAGTACACGCAAGACGGAGGCGTCATCAAATTGACGGTCGAAGTTGCCAGTGGCGAAGCCGTGGTAGCAGTCGAAGACACGGGCGTCGGCATACCGCCGGAAATGCTCGAGTCCATATTCAGCATGTTCACGCAAGTTCAGGGAACGCATGCACGCGCACAAGGCGGACTGGGAATCGGGCTCACGCTTGTAAAACATCTCCTTGAATTGCATCAAGGCCGCATCGAAGCTCACAGCGAGGGAATAGGTAAAGGGAGTCGATTCACCGTCTACCTCCCGCTGGGCGGCGAAAAAATGCCCGTTGACCAAGCGCGACCGGAACCGAGACGACACTTGCGGCCCCTGCCGCGGGTGATCCTGGTTGATGACAATCGTGATGCGGCAGACACGTTGGCGATGGTCCTTCGCGCGCAAGGGGCGGAAGTGCAGACCCTATATAAAGCAGTCGATGTCCTGAGCACTCTCACCCCCCACTCGGATGTCGTCGTGATCGCCGACCTCGGCATGCCTGCAATGGATGGGTTCGAGCTTGCCAGGCAGATTCGCGCGAATTCTGCCAATGCCGGTGTGCGCCTGATCGCCTTGAGTGGCTGGGGTCAGGATACCGATCGAGCGCGCGCTGCGGCGGCGGGGTTCGACGCGCATTTTATTAAACCCGCGGATTTAGAAGCTTTGCTAACCCTGCTCGCGAGTTTCCATGCGCCGGAGGGTGACGGCACAGAGCCGGTTCGCGACTGACCTAGCGGCTTGCTTGCGCGTAACACTGGGCAGTCACTCGCGTCGCGTACCTGGCCCAGCGCCTTTCGTATGCGCAGTAATCCCCGTTCGTATCTTCAGACGCGTTGTTCGCGGTGACGGACGTCAGGTCAGGCGAAGCCGTCGCGAGAGATGCGGCACCGGAGTTGTCACCAAGGGCGGTGCGGGTCGCGCTCGATTGGTTGAGTCATTCATGCTCTCCTTAAAGGGCACGAATGCCTCCGCGTTTCCGCCAATGCAACAGAACCAGGAAATACCTCTCATCGCGGTCGCCTAGTTAGAGCTGCGACTTGCGAATAATACAAGACAAAGCGGAGAGAACCTACCTCGACTCCGGCTCCATGAGAGCGGTCGATCAGGCGAGTAAACCTTAGCAAGCAACCAATTGCCGCGGGCGGAGACCGCAGCCACTTCGGCAGGCACGTGGCGTTTGCCTGCATGGACGGACCGGATCACGGTGTGAATCCCTTCCTGCGAGGCAGATCCAATCGCGCCCAGTTCTATACGTAGGCAGCAAGGCGCTCCATTGGAATTGTGGCCGGCGAGCAGGCCTCGATCCAGAAAAGGCATCGAGCTTCCCGCGTCCCCATGATGCATGCGTTCCAATAGACTTCGGGCGAACCTCGTGTAGGGCCGGGCCCCTGGGCTATAAATCGCCAATGAAAATAAACTGGCTTGCAATTTTGTGCGTCTGCCTTGTCGGGCGCGCCACGGCGACAATCGAGCAAGCGGATGTCACGGGCGGCAAAGTGCGGGGCGTGGTTGATAACGGTGTCGCTGCCTTCAAGGGTATTCCGTTCGCCGCGCCGCCCGTTGGCGATCTGCGCTGGCAAGCACCACAACCCGTGATTCCCTGGAGCGGCGTCAAACAAACTACCGCTTTCGCACTTCCCTGCGCCCAGGACTCTGGTGCGGCCGCGGTATCGAGCGAGGACTGCCTGTATCTCAACATCTGGACCTCAGCCACTTCTGATGGCGAGAAGCGCCCGGTAATGGTCTGGATTCATGGCGGTGGCTTCGACCACGGCGCCACCTCCTCAGAGGTGTTCGATGGCACGCGCTTCGCTCAGGATGGCGTCGTGCTGGTCAGCATTGCCTACCGACTTGGCGCCTTCGGGTTTCTCGCCCATCCCGAATTGCGCCAGGAGAGTGGCAAAAGTTCCGGCGCTTATGGCCTTGAGGATCAGGTCGCGGCGCTTCAATGGGTCAAGCGCAATATTCATCGCTTCGGCGGCGACCCAGAGCGCGTCACGGTCTTTGGCGTATCTGCGGGTGGTATCGCAATAAGCCTGCTCGCCGGCTCGTCCGCCGCACGCGGTCTGTTCCAGCGAGCGATTTCCGAAAGCGGCGGGGCTTTCGGTCCGCCCACGAACGACCCATTGCTGTCCCTCGAGTATGCGGAGAATGTTGGGAAAGACCTTCTCAAGCGCCTGGGTGCCCCAGTCATCCAGGCTGCGAGGAGTATCCCTACCGAGAAGGTCCTCAAAGCGGCCTCAGAAGGAAAAGGGCTCAAATTCTGGCCGGTGCTCGACGGAGAATTATTGCGCGCGCCGAATGCGGAAGCGTACCGCGCCGGTCGATTCAACGATGTTCCCATCTTATTAGGCTTCAACTCCGGCGAGGGCGCAGGCAATGCTCCGCCCAACACGACCGCCAAATCTTTTTCGGAGATTCGCAAGGACGCGCCGGCGGCGTGTGCGCCACAGATCGCGGCAGTACTGGCGCTTTACGCGCACGAAACGGACGCGGTCGCAGTGAGCTCGTACGAGGGTCTGTCGCGCGACTCGGGCACTGGCTGGAATAGCTGGACCTGGGCGCGATTGCATACGCTCCACGGCCACAGCAAGGTCTTCCTGTATTACTTCGATGTGAGCCCACCGGATTCCACGGTGGGCGCGCATCACGGTGCGGAGACGCAGTACGTCTTCGGTCGCCCCAGCGCGGCCGCACGCTTCGAAGACGCACAGGTCTCCCATCTCATGCGCCGCTACTGGATCAATTTCGCCAGGAGTGCCGATCCCAATGGGTCAGGCCTGCCGATCTGGCCGGCTTTCTCCGATAGCGCTTCCGCTGCGATGGTCTTCGATCGGAACTCAAGTGCTCGCCGTCTACCCAACGTGGATCGCATGCGAGCAATCGATTCCTTCTACAAGTGCGCAGTTACAGGCAGTACTGCCGATGGCAGAGCCACGTCGAAAGGGGGAAGCGCTCGCGCAGGAAACGATATAAGCGACTGATCCATCCAGCATCGTCCGAGATCGGCGCCTACTGATTACATAGTTAGTCGATCATGGGGCCTATCTCATGCGGATCCCGCTCCGCTTCGGCTGGTTCAGCATCGTTGGAGCTCGCCCTATCGCGCGAGGTATCGACCGAACTTCTGGCGTTTAAACAACGCTTGGCGCAGTGCAAAACGCCACAGCGTCAGTTCCCGCTCCCGCGTGCGTAATACACGCGCGGCCGCTACGGTGGTTTTTACAAAAAACCCGGTACTTTCCTCTGCCCATCCGCCGATCCATGAGTTTCGGCGCATCGCTCCCATGGGTGTAGCATCGCTACCCCTGGTTCGCTTTTGCTCGTCTTAAAGCCGAACGGGTTTGCGGACAAACGACTCAGGGAGAAGACATGCGGCGCCTAACTATCACTGCCTCGATGGGACTGGGGCGCAATTATTGCGAGACATTGGCACTATTCACCTCCGGGAGTGCCCCATGAAAACCATCGTCGGGTTGCTATTGTTGGGTGCCGCCGCCACGGCTGGCGCCCGTCCCATCCCTGTCTCGGAGGCTTTCAGCACTCCCGGCCCTATCGGCTACGAAATCTTTCAAGCCGCGGTCGAGGGCGACTGGATGGTATTGACCGCGCACTACAATTTTTCTGCCGCAGGAGTGTTTCTTTACCGGCGGCCGGGCTTCACAGGGCAATGGGTGCTTCAGAGCCGGCTGATCGAGGTCGCCTACGAATTCGATTCCGAGATCTACGGCGGGGCTCCGATTGCATTCGAGAATCGCATCATTGCCACGGTGCTCGCCGGCAAGCTCTATGTCTTCGAGCGCGGCTCCGCAGGCTGGATCCGATCGACCGTCGTCGATGATGGAGCGCCTCTGGTCAGCTTTCCCGTTCAGATCGATGGCCTGCGAATTATGGTTGCAACCGGCAACTGCGGCAGCGCTGCCGTATTCGAAAAGCGCGCCGATGGCGCCTGGGCAATATCCGGGCGGCTGACGGCCATCAGTTCTGGATGCGTGAATCGCCGTCTTGCTGCGTTCGATCTGAGCGGCAACTACGCCGCAACCACAGTGTTTGAGGGTGACCCATATTCGCCGACTGCCGGCCGCTCCATGCAAGCCTTTCGCCGAATTCCCGGGCAAGTCGAGTGGGCGCCCGTGGCGACGTTGCCAGCGAACTTTGGTCGCAGCCCTGGTGCGGGAACGATCGCCATGCGCGGCTCCATCGCCCTTCTGAGCTCGCCAGAAGTGGGAACCCAGGTCTTCCACCGTACAGATGCCAGCGGCTCACAATGGAACCTCACGAACACCGCCATCCCGCTCGACTTCTACAACCCGATGATTTCCAATCCGGGAGGCATGCGACAGCGCGGAGACATGCTGTTCGTCGACGACGAGGTTTTTCGACAGCGCGCAGACTACACCTTCGAGCATGTCGCCCACCTCGAATTTACCGCCGGTGGGGATGTGTACCAGCGTACCGTCGTGGTGCCCCGCGGCAGTTTCGTGCAAACCTACCTGTTACCCGAGACGTTTGGCACGGCCTCTGCAGTCCGCGACGATTTCGAGGGCACCGGGAATTCGAACTGGGAAACTGCCGGACAGGCGCAGTTCATGATTGCGCAGCAGGGCTTCACGCATGTGTATCGCCAGACGAGCACGGTGGGAGAAGCTTCAGCGGAGATTGCGAACAGTGACTGGCCAAATCAATCTATCGACGCCGATCTCACCATCACGCAGTTTGCAGCTGCCGGCAGCTGGGCGGGACCATCGGTGCGGCGGCAAAGCAATGGAGACGGCTATTACTTGAAATTTTGGCAGGACGGTGGCTTGCAAATGTTCAAGCGTCTGAATGGGGTCGAGACGTTGATCGGCAGTGCTGGCCTGATTCCCGTGACAGTCGGCACGCCAATTCGCGTGCGCATGGAAGCGCGGGACGACACTCTGCTGGTGTTCGTCGATGGCGAACGACGGATACTCGCCTTCGACCGAAACTCTCTCACTCATGGGGCGGCTGGCTTTACCACGTATCGCACGAGGATCGACGTCGATAACGTAGTGGTGAGTCCGCTGGCGACCGAACTATTTGGCACGAGTCAGTTGGGAATTTATGGGCGCTGGGTCGTGCGCGGCGGCAACTGGAGCGACCACGAAGTTGGCGGCGTGCGCCAACGCCGTCAGCTATCGCGCAGCGGCAATGCGCATTCGATCATCCCGATCAGTGTCGGCGATCAAGTCGTCGAGGCTCACTTGCGGATCGATGCGGCCGGCGCTTCGGGTCCCGGCTGCGTCGGTGTGGTCGGCAGATATTTCGATCGCGCGAACACCTACTTTGCCGCGCTGTGCAGTTCGAACACGCTGCAGATTCGTAAACGCGTCAATGGTGTCGAGCAGATATTGCGCAGCGTTCCTTTCGCCCTGACTCCGTCGCAGCAATACCTGGTGAGGCTCGATGTGACCGGCAATCGGCTGCACGCTTTCGTCGATGGCGTTTTCCTGGCCGAGGTCTCGGACGACAGCCTGACGAGGGGCCGCTTCGGCATTGCGACTTCGAACGCCGCAGGCACGTTCTTGCAAATGTACGTGTACCAGCCTTGAGGCCGGAGTCCGGGTAATAACGCCACGTTCCCTGCCCAAGCCCTGTAGCCGGGCTTCGCGTTGTCGCGCATTCTCACCCGCATGAAATAGCGACCACCGTTCAACGCAAGAGAAATCGCTCACGCGACAAAAGACGGTTCGCCAAATTTCTCTTCAAGTAGATAGATGCCTGGTCCAAGTGGCGCGGAATCTTTACAAAACGACGAATTCCCGCTGCATCCACTGAATCGTTCTATAGCGTATGACTTCGGATCGGGAATCATGAACGGACTGCATCAGAATCTGAACGCAGCACCCGCCAGCAGTTCGTACTGGAAAAAGATTGTTCCGTTCGCACGCAGCTGACATACCCCGCCGGCCGCACCGGAGCTACAGAAGAACGCCGTGCCGCCCGAAAGAAAGGTGACGAACCCTCGCGCCTCCAGAAGAAAGCTGAAATTCGGCCGCACCGGAATTCGTAGCCCGCCCCCCAAAGCGACCGAGAATTGAGTACTGTCGTGCGCACCGATCGCATCGGGAGAAAACCAGGTCGCACCAAGGGTGCCGACTAGATAGGGCTTGAGCGGGAGGCTGGTGTCAGGCGTCAGGGTGCCGCCGAGATGCAAATACGCGATATCCAGGTCCGTGCCGCCTGGGGTCGCAGGATTCGGCTCGATCCGGGTCGCCTGTCGTGAAAAGTAAACCTGGTATTGAGAGTTCGCGTCGATGTCCAGATTGAGGGCAAGGGCAAGGGACCCTTGGCTGTCGACATTGGCGTGTTGCTGAACGTCCTCGAATTCGAAATCGCCGCCGGTTCTAAAGCCGGCATACGGAACAATTTCGATTCGTTCATCCGCTGAAGCGGTCGTTCCAATGCCGAGGGCACCCGCCACCACGATGAGAAATCTGCGAATCCTGTGGGTGACCAGGCGTGGGTATGGATTCGAGAGAGAGTTGGGCATGCGCAGGGAGCTTCGGCCGTGAGGTGAATCCGCGGCAATGGGCCTTTCGTCTCACTCATCCGGCTCCCGCGTAACGCCTGGCAACCTCGTGACGTCAGTACATGAACAGCGCGCCCGAGCTGGGCCTGCCTCTATTCGGCGAATCTCCTGATACACGGAGGGACCGATTCCGTTTTGCGGTTTCAGCGTCGTCAATTAAATACCAGTCCAGCTGAGCCATTGCCGCGAGAGGTACCACCCGCGCCGAGGATGGACGATTTGCAGTAGGAGAACGCATCCGCACCGGCAGCTCGAGCAAGATCGTCACGCCCCCCGCTGTCACGCCTGCGGTCGCCTTAAGCGAGGCGGCGCCGGCCGGCGTGCGCGATACACGCCGGCCCGATTTAATTGCAATGCGCTGCACGCAGCGGCCACGCCGATCCGTGGATGAAGTTGCGCGAGCGCGGTGCTCATTTGTCCAGCTCCGACTCCTCCGCCGTCGGCAGCCCAAGCGACGAACTCCCCATCGGCTAATAACTCTGTATGTCGAGGGCGGCTGTCTCGCAACGATTCGTAAGTGGCGCGAGCGTCGTAGGAGCATACCAAGTAGCGTATATTTGCCCGCGCGAATGTGCGACTGGCGGCAAGAAAGAACCGACATATGAGCAATGAAAACCTTCGCAATATCGCGCGTCTCATCGGCATGGCATTGATTGCCTTTGTCTGCACCAGCGCCTGGCCGCAAGCAGCTGCGACGAAGCCCGCGATACCGCTCGATCCCGTCGACGGAATCCTGGCCGCGTTCAGGACGCATCAGGTGGTAACGCTCGGCGAGGGCGGTCACAACAACGAGCAGGGATACGCGGTACGCATGTCACTGATTCGTGATCCGCGATTCCCGAAGGTCGTGAACGACATCGTCGTCGAGTTCGGCAACTCTCGTTATCAAGACGTCATGGACCGGTACGCACGGGGTGAGGACGTGCCGTACACCACGCTGCGACAGGTCTGGCAGAACACCAGGGAAGCGCACGAAATCTGGGATGTCCCTATCTACGAGGAATTCTTTCGAGCGGTACGCGAAATCAACGCAAAGCTTCCGAAGAAACGCAAGCTGCGCGTGCTGCTCGGCGATGTGCCGATCGACTGGGATCAGATCAAGACGCAAGAGGATCTTCGCAAGGTCGTTCGCAGCGATACGGTGCCGGCGGGAATCATCGAGCGCGAGGTCATCGCGAAGGGACGGCGCGCGCTCGTCCTCTACGGCGATATGCATAGCGTGCGCCGGAATACGTACTGGATGATGGAGGACGCGGCCGCGGCCGAGGAGCGGTATGCGAGACCGGTCGGCACCATCGTTGCCTTGCTCGAACGGTCGGGTACGAAGGTGTTCTCGATCCGGGCTTCGGTCAGCGACTTGACCGCGCTGCAGCCCGACGTCGCGACCTGGACTCCGCCGAAACTTGCGATTCTCGCGGGTACGCCGCTGGGACAGGCGTCGTTCCTCTTCTTCTACCCGGACGACATATACATTCGCCGTCCGGACAACACTTGGGAACGCGTGAAGGCCGACCCGAAACGGTCGCCGCTGATGCAGGATCAATTCGACGCGATTCTCTACATCGGCCCGAAGAGTTCGATGACGTACAGCAAGCTGACCAAAGCCTCGTGCGCCGATCAGGAGTACATGCAGATGCGGCTTGGGCGCATGAAGATCAGCGCTGGACCAAATGCCGATACGGCCGGTGCAAAGCTTCAGGAGTACTGCTCGAAGCTTCTCGCCGGTGAGTGAGAGGAGTATCGGCCGAATTTTGCGCGAAACCTCCCGCTGACTTTCTTGCGGCAAGGTACGAACATCGTCCCTGATGGGCGGAGTCTAAAGATTGGCGGAGAGAGAGGGATTCGAACCCTCGAAGGGCTTTTGACCCTTACACCCTTAGCAGGGGTGCGCCTTCGACCACTCGGCCATCTCTCCGGGGGGCGCAATCATAATGAGCCGGAGACTGGCTGGCAAAAAACACCCACAGGGGCGCTCAGGCGGGCAAAGTCTCCCGCGGAACGACGTTTGGCTCGTCCGTAGTCGCACTGTCGGCTCCACGGCCGCTCTTGATGCGCTCGAAAATTTCTTCACGGTGAACCGCCACGGTCTTCGGCGCGTTGATGCCGATGCGGACCTGGTTTCCTTTCACACCGAGAACCGTAACGGTCACGTCCTCGCCTATGACTACTGATTCACCAACTCGTCTCGTCAGAATGAGCATATTGAGGGCCCTCCGCCGAGCCTCTTCATTTATCGCATTTATCAAGGTAGCGCTGTTCGGACCCCCGCGAGTGCGGACGAACAGCGGTGCGGAACATTACCACTTGCAGACCATTCCGGTAACGGGCTCAAGTCTCATAACGTTGAGGACAGTAACCCTTACGCCAATCGCAAATCTTTGTGCAGACATTTGACACAACTTTCGAGAGCGTCTTCGGCGACCAACACTGCGATCTTGATCTCCGACGTGGAAATGAGAAGCGCTTTCACGCCTTGGCGCGCAAGCGATTCAAAGAGTTGCGTAGCGACTCCGGCATGCGAACGCATGCCCACTCCAACCACTGCAAGTTTCGCCACGGTGTTGTCAGCTGTCATATGTGCGCCCAAAAATGAGGCTGTAACTTTTTGCGCTATACGCTGCGCCTCCGGAAAATCATCCCGATGCACCGTAAACGATAAATCCCTAAGGCCATCTCGGCCCGTCGCCAGCACGATCATGTCCACTTCTATATTGGCGGTGGAAATCGGCTTGAGCACACGCGCCACCGAGTCCGCGGAGTCAGGTAAACCGGAAATCGTCAGCTGCGCCTCATCACGATTGAACGCAATACCGGATATGAGCGGGGCTTCCACGTGAGTCTCCTCTTTGCAGATGAGGGTTCCATTTCCGGGACGAAACGATGACAGCACGCGCAGGGGTACGTTGTACTTGGCTGCGAATTCCACCGACCGCAGATGCAGGACGCGAGAGCCCTGGCCGGCGAGCTCGAGCATTTCCTCGAACGAGATACGCGACAGCAGCCTGGCCTCAGGAACCATGCGCGGATCAGTGGTGTAAACGCCGTCGACATCGGTAAGGATCTGACACTCGTCCGCTTTTAGTGACACCGCCAAAGCTACTGCGCTGGTGTCCGATCCGCCTCGGCCGATGGTCGTAATGTCGCCTTCGTCGTCGATGCCCTGGAACCCGGCGACCACCGGGACAATACCGGCTTCCATGGTTTTTCTGAGCCGCTCCGTCTCGACCTCGGTGATACGCGCACGCCGATGCACATTGGTGGTGCGTACACGGATCTGACTGCCGGTAAACGAGCGCGCCGGAATTCCGCGCTCACACAGCGCCATCGCCAGGAGCGCGATCGACACCTGCTCGCCCGTGGCGAGCAGTACATCCATCTCGCGCGCGCTCGGTTCGCGAGAGATACCCGCAGCAAGGTCGACGAGCCGGTCCGTGGAGTCACCCATTGCAGAGACTACGACCGCAACGTGGTCGCCGGATGCACGAATCGCCGCAATTTTTTCGGCGACGCGCTGGATGAGCTCGACCGAGCCCATCGACGTACCGCCGTATTTCTGGACTATTGTTTTCGTATGGGTCTTCGAACGGGTCCCGGCGTTCACGCCCCGAGCTTGGTGCGCACGAACGCTTCGACGCTGGCCAGCGCGGCACCCAGCGCGGCCGGGTTGTTTCCGCCCGCCTGCGCAAAGTCCGGACGGCCACCACCCTTGCCGCCGACCTGGCCCGCGACGCTGCCCACCAGCTCACCGGCCTTGACCTTGCCGGTCTGGTCGGCGGTGACACCGGCCACCAGCGTGATCTTGTTGGTGGCGTCGACCGACGCGAGCACGATGATCGCCGACTTGAGCTTGTCCTTTAGCTGATCCACGGCATTGCGTAGCGCGCCCGCATCGGCGCCATCGACCTGCGCCGCCACGAGTTTCACGCCTGCGATATCCGTGGCACTCGCCGAAAGATCCGTACCTTGCCCGCTGGCAAGCTTGTTCTTGAGCTCGCGGTTTTCCTTCTCGAGCTGGCGGATGCGCTCGAGCGCGTCCGCTACCTTGTTTTTCACGTCTTCGCGCGAGCCGCGCACGAGGCCCGCCACTTCCTTGACGAGATGGTCGGTGTGTTCGAGGTAGTCGAGCGCACCTTCGGCGGTGATGGCCTCGATGCGACGTACGCCCGCGGCCACGCCGCTCTCGCTCACGATCTTGAAAATGCCGATGTCGCCCGCGCGCGCGACATGCGTGCCGCCGCACAACTCCATGGAGAAGTCGCCCATGCGCAGCACACGCACGTCTTTCTCGTATTTTTCGCCAAATAGTGCGATGGCGCCTTCGGCCACCGCCGCGTCATAGTTCATCTCGCGCGTTTCCGCGGCGGCGTTCTTGCGGATCTCGGCGTTCACCAGCCGCTCGATCTGCTTGAGCTCGTCGGGAGTCACGCCCGCGAAATGCGAGAAATCGAAGCGCAGGCGGTCGGGTGCCACCAGCGAGCCCTTCTGTTGTACATGCGTGCCCAGCACCTTGCGCAGGGCGGCGTGCAACAGATGGGTGGCGGAGTGATTGGCCATGATCGCCTTGCGGCGTGGGGCATCGACATTCGCCGCCAGGCTGTCGCCGATCTTGATCGTGCCTGCATTGAGCTTGCCGATATGCGAGAAGGCGGCGCCGCGCTTCTGGGTGTCCGCCACCGCAAACTTCGCGCTCACGTTGCCGAGCTCGCCCGCATCGCCCACCTGGCCGCCGGACTCCGCATAGAAAGGAGTGCGATCCAGCACCACCTCGCCTTCGTCGCCCGCGTTGAGCGTCTGCACTGCTGCGCCATCTTTGAGAAGCGCGACCACCTTGCCGACGTCCGTCACTGCCAGGTAGCCGAGGAAATCCGTCTTGTCTTCGAGACGAATGCCACTCGACATGTCCATGCCGAACTTGCTGGCCGCCTGCGACTGCTTGCGCTGCACTTCCATCGCGGACTCGTAGCCCGCGTGATCGATGGAGAAGCCGCGCTCGCGCGCGATGTCGGCCGTGAGGTCGACCGGAAAGCCGTAGGTGTCATAGAGCTTGAAGACCGTTTCGCCGTCGAGAGTCTTGCCACCCTTGACGCTCGTGAATGCGCCTTCGAGCAACTGCATGCCGTTGGCAAGAGTTTCCGCGAAGCGCTCTTCTTCCTGTTTCAGCACGCGCGCTGCGAGCGCCTTGCTGGTCACCAGTTCCGGGAACGCCCCGCCCATTTCCGCCGCGAGCGTATCGACGAGTTTGTAGAAGAACGCGTCCTTGATGCCGAGCTTGTAGCCGTGCCGGATGGCACGGCGAATGATGCGCCGGAGCACGTAGCCGCGGCCTTCGTTCGACGGCGTGACGCCGTCGATGACGAGAAAGGTGCAGGCGCGGATGTGATCCGCGATCACGCGCAGCGAGCTGTTGGTGAGATCGGTGGTGTTGGCGAGCGAAGCCGCCGCCTTCACCAGGTTCTTGAAGAGGTCGATGTCGTAGTTGTTAGTGACGCCCTGCATCACCGCCGACATGCGCTCGAGGCCGGCGCCGGTGTCGACCGACGGCTTCGGCAGCGGCGTGAGTTTGCCGTCCGCCGAACGATCGAACTGCATGAACACCAGGTTCCAGATTTCGATCCAGCGATCGCCATCCGCGTCCGCGGAACCCGGAGGGCCGCCCGGAATGTGCGCGCCATGGTCGTAGAAAATTTCGGTGCACGGGCCGCAAGGCCCGGTGTCACCCATCTGCCAGAAGTTGTCGGAGCCGCCACCGGGCTTGTCGCCGATGCGCACGATCTTGTCTTTGGGCACGCCGGCTTCTTTGTGCCAGAGGTCGAAAGCTTCATCGTCGGTCTCATAGACCGTGACCATGAGCCGCGCCGGATCGATCTTCAGAGTGCCAGTGACGAAATCCCAGGCGAAGCGGATGGCGTCCTTCTTGAAGTAATCACCAAACGAGAAGTTGCCCAGCATCTCGAAGAAGGTGTGGTGGCGCGCGGTGTAACCCACGTTCTCGAGGTCGTTGTGTTTGCCGCCCGCGCGTACGCAGCGCTGGCTGGACGTAGCGCGCACGTAATCGCGTTTATCGCGGCCGAGGAAGCAGTCCTTGAACTGCACCATGCCGGCGTTGGTGAACAGCAGCGTCGGGTCGTTGCCCGGCACGAGACTGGACGACGCGACCACGGTGTGGCCGCGCTCGCGGAAAAATTCGAGGAAGGCGCGACGGACGTCCGCCGCACTCATGAAAGGCGGTTTCTGGGGCATGGGCTCGAGGTTAGGGCTTAAGTAGGTTCGGGTTCGCTGGCGGGATCGGCGTCCCCTGGTTCGATCTCCAGAGGGTCGTCGATGACCCCGTCCAAAACAGCGCGGATATGATCCGTTGAAAAGCCCCGGTATTGCAAAAATCTGGCCTGTCGCGACCGTTCTTTCCAGTCTTTGGGGATTTCGGACCCGAATTTCCGGGCCCTGGCCGCCCTTGCCAGGCTGACGAAGTCCGGGCCGTCGTCCGCAGCCTTGTCCATGGTGGTCTGGATGGCTTCGGAACCCAGCCCGGAACGTTTGAGTTCCTGGCGGATGCGGGCCGGACCCTGGCCGCGGCGCGCCCGGTGCGCCACGACGTTTTCACCGTAGCGACCGTCGTTGATGACATTGCTGGATTCGAGTTCGACGAGCACGGGTTCGATGGCGCTTTCAGCAAAACCCCGATCCTTGAGCTTGCGCCGCAGGTCGGCGGCGGAGAAATCGCGCCGGGCCAGGTAAGCAATGGCGAAGGCGTGAGCGCTCCTGGGGTCTGCCGCCTTCTCAGGAGCCAGGATTTTCTTGCCGGCCGGACGACGCATTTCTAAGGCCCCGCCCGCGAATAGACCGGCGCACCCGCGCGGAGCACACATTTCACGTTGGCGAAATTCCTGACGTCTACGGAGGGATCGGCGGCCAACATCACCAGGTCTGCGGCAAAGCCTTTCGCAATCTGGCCGTGAACCTTCTCTTCTTTCCAGCGTGCGGCGGGCGCGGTGGTGAGCGACTCCAGGATCTGCGCCGGGCTCATGCCAGCCTTGGCCATGAGCACGTATTCATCGGTGGGATCGTCGTCGTGCATGTAGCCCACGTCGGTGCCGAACAGCACCTGGCCCTGCACGGCGCGGAACGACTCCAGCTCCCGAAACGTGGCGTCGACCAAGGTATCCACCACGGGCGGGGGCACATCTTCCTTCTTCAATTCATATATCCACAGCTTGAAGGTGGGAACGACGGACATGTGCGCCGACTTCATGCGCGCAAGCGTGGCCGCATCCCAGGGAGATTCTTCACCCAGCGTGGTGTGCACCAGCACGTCCACGCCCACATCCAGCGCGAGACGAATCGCCTCGAGCGAGGTGGGATGCGCCATCACCAGCTTTCCGCGTGCGTGAGTTTCTTCGACTGCCGCGCGCGCGACGTCTGCCGTCATTCTTCGCATCACACCCTGTCGCGGCGAGGTATGCAGGAACAGCTTGGTGCCATCGGCGCCGTTGGCGATGTTTGCGCGGACCGCGGCCCTGGCCTCTTCCGCGGTGCTCGGTTGATGCAGGCGAGCGAGCATGCGCGGCGGAAGATCATTGATGTAACTCGGAATGCCGTCGGGCGGAAACAGCCCGAGCCCCACGGTGAAAATGCGCGGGCCCCGTATCTCACGCTTTTCCACGCGGGCACGTAACGCGACGGTGTTGGCCTGATCGGAGGTTGTATCGAACACGGTGGTGAAACCGTACCGAGTCAGCATGTCGTCAAACGATTGCTGCAGCTCCGCAGCGGGCTTGTGAGCCGCGTCTTCCCAACGTGGCTCAATGAAATGAACGTGGCTGTTCTGGAAACCGGCAGTCAACACGCCGCCGCTGCAGCTGGACGTTTTCGCCGACTTCGGAATCTTTGCCGAATCGCGTTTGCCAACGTAGGTGATTCGACCAGCGCGCACGAGCACGACGCCGTCTTCGATGGGCTCCACATTCGGAGCGGGATAAATTTTCGCCGCGTGGATGATCCAGGTATCCGCAGCCAGCGCCGGCGGTGCGTTACCCAGCGCGAACAGTAGAAACAGGAACGAGATCGTGCGCATGGGAAACCGGGGCAGCTATTTCCAGGGGCTCACGCCCCACTCTTAATCGGCGCCGAAGCGGCGCCGATCGTGAATATTTAAGAGTGGAGTAGTGACCGCGTGCACATCAGTCCGAGCCAACGCTCTTCAGTTCCGGCCGGGCCGGCTTCACCGGCACGAGCTTCGCGCGGATGAGATTTTCGATTTCCTTGGCGAGCTCGGGGCGGGACTTCAGGAAATCACGGGCGTTGTCTTTGCCCTGGCCGATGCGCTCACCGTTGTAGCTGTACCAGGAGCCGGACTTCTCGATGATTCCCTGCGCGGAGCCCATGTCGATGATTTCGCCTTCGCGCGAAATACCCAAGCCGTACATGATTTCGAATTCGGCTTCGCGGAACGGCGGCGACACCTTGTTCTTGACGACCTTCACGCGCGTCTGATTGCCCACCACTTCTTCGCCGTTCTTGATGGCGCCGATGCGGCGGATGTCGAGGCGAACCGAAGCGTAGAACTTGAGTGCGTTGCCGCCCGTGGTGGTTTCCGGGTTGCCGAACATGACGCCGATCTTCATGCGGATCTGGTTGATGAAGATGACCATGGTGTTCGAGCGCGAGATGTTGCCGGTGAGCTTGCGCAGCGCCTGCGACATGAGGCGGGCGTGCAGACCCATTTGCATCTCGCCCATTTCGCCTTCGATTTCAGCCTTGGGCGTGAGCGCCGCGACCGAGTCGATGACGACGAGATCGACCGCATTGGAACGCACCAGCATGTCGGTGATTTCCAGGGCCTGCTCGCCGGTGTCCGGCTGAGAGACCAGCAGTTCGTTCACGTTGACGCCGAGTTTTTCGGCGTATGAAGGATCGAGCGCGTGTTCCGCGTCGACGAAGGCGGCAGTGCCGCCAAGCTTCTGGATTTCCGCAACCACCTGCAGCGTGAGCGTGGTTTTGCCGGAGGATTCCGGCCCGTAGATTTCGATGACACGGCCGCGCGGCAAACCACCGATGCCGAGCGCGATGTCGAGACCCAGCGAGCCCGTGGACACGGCTTCCACGTCGTAGGAAGCGGCAGCGTCACCCAGACGCATGACCGAACCCTTGCCGAATTGCTTTTCGATCTGACCCAGTGCGGCGGAGAGCGCCTTCTTGCGGTTGTCATCCATCGCGAAATCCCCTTTAAGAAGCGTGCGAGTTTTGATGGAAAAAATTTAGCACATGCGCCTGTATAAATACACAGCTATTTCTATTCGAAACACTGAGAATTTCAGTCATACAGTGGCCAACAATCGACGGCACTGTATATCGAGATCGCACCTTCGCGACGACTCGACATCAACACAAATTTATCGGCGCGCAACACCGTCGGTGGCTCGAGCGGCAGCGGTAACGGAATGGTTGCCGCTTGTGTCGGCGCAATCTTGCGCGCCAGCGTGAGATGCGCGCGGAAAGGTTTGATGTCCGGCGCAAAGCCCGCAGCGACCGCGGCTTCACCCAACGCGATCGCAAGTTCACTCGCCGCCGACAAATCCCGGCAAGCCGTGGCGCACAATATTTTCGGCGCCTCCCAATATTCGAGCGCGTCGAACTCGAGCTTCGCTGGCCGGCCGCGCAGAGCCGCTGCCGCGGCGCGCAAGTCATCGAGCCTTTCCGGCTCGATCGCACCGATGAAGCAAAGCGTGGCATGCAGATTCTGCTGCGGGCACGGGCTGTCCCTGAAGCTGCGCGATGAGCGGTGCGACGTGCGCGACCAGCGCAGTGTTCTGTTCCAGCGTGGGCTGCAGCGCGAAGAACAACCGCAGCATGTTCAGCCTGGCGGTGGCAGCCCGCGCAGGAGTTTGAGCGCGTATTCGACAGCCTGCCGGCGCACGGCGTCGCGATTGCCATCGAACTGGATCAGATGTCCCTGGCATTCCAGCCGATCTTCCTGCCGGTACGCGAGCGCGAACCAGACCGTGCCCACCGGTTTGCCGGCCACCGCTCCGCCGGGTCCCGCGATGCCACTCACCGCCAGACCCACATTGGCGCCCGTGCGCTTCATCGCGCCCTCGGCCATGGCGCGCACGACTTCATCGCTGACCGCACCTTCGCTCTTGATGAGATCTTCCGGCACACCGAGATCGCGCGTCTTGGACGCGTTCGAGTAGCAGACAAAGCCGCAATCGAACCAGTCGGAACTGCCGGCGATGTCGGTGACGAGTTTGGCAATCCATCCGCCGGTGCAGGATTCTGCGGTGACGAGCCTTCGGGACGTGCGATGCAACTGCACCCCGACCTCGCGGGTCAGCGCTGTCAATGCGATGTCAGATGGAACGTCCACGCGGCGATTCTCGCACGCACGCGGGCCATGAATGGCTGCGAATGCCGAAACAGCCCTGCAGGTGCACCCTTTCCTACGCGTGCGGTTCCATTGCAGCGCCCGCCTTTCGCCGGTGTTAAGAAGGCGCGGACAGTCGGGAACCAGCCATCAATCAACGACCGGGAGCCACACAAACCTATGAATGCTTCATTAACCATGTTCGACGGAAAACGCATGACCACCTTCGGCGTCATCGCCATCATCCTCGGCATCCTCGCCATGGTCGCGCCAGTGCTTGCCGGCCTTTCGATCGCGCTCTTCCTGGGAGTGCTGGTCGTGGTCGCAGGCGTCGTGCGGCTCGCCTGGGCCTTCCAGGCCGGCAGCGTTGGCGAGGGCATCCTGAAATTCCTGCTGGCCGGGCTGACGCTGGTGTGCGGCATGTTGCTGGTGGCCAATCCGCTGTTCGCCTCCGGCGTCCTGACGATCCTGCTTGCCTTGTATTTCATCGTCGATGGCGTATCCGAAATTGCCGTCGGCATGGGCTCCAAGCGGGGATGGTTTATATTCGCGGGCGCCGTTTCGATTCTGCTGGGGGTCCTGCTCTGGGCGCAGTTCCCGCTCTCCGGGGCCTGGGCGCTGGGGATCCTGCTGGGCCTCAAGCTGATCTTCATCGGCCTGATCATGATCATGGGTGGTTCCGCCGCACGTTCGCTGGCCAGTAGCTAGCCAGGTCCGGCAAGACGAGGGGATGCAGCAACTCGATGGGAAATGACAAATCTTCAGGCGGCGTGGCCGGAACGGCTTCCGGCCACACGCCGATGATGACGCAGTACCTGCGCATCAAGGCCGAACATCCCAGCTCTCTCCTCTTCTATCGCATGGGCGACTTCTACGAGTTGTTCTATGACGATGCCCGCCGCGTCGCCAAGCTCATCGACATCACGCTGACCTCGCGCGGGCAATCCGCCGGCGAGCCGATTCCGATGGCTGGCGTGCCCTATCACGCCGTCGAGACCTATCTCGCGCGCCTGGTGCGCAAGGGCGAGTCGGTGGCCATCTGCGAGCAGATCGGTGACCCCGCGAAGTCCAAAGGTCCCGTCGATCGCCAGGTCGTGCGAGTGGTCACGCCCGGCACCGTCACCGATGACGCGCTGCTCGAACAGCGCCGCGAGACTTTGTTAGCCGCGGTATCGCGGCGCGCTTCGAAGGAAGGCACGACCTTCGGTCTCGCATGGCTCGATCTCGCCGCGGGACGCTTCTCGGTGCTGGAAGCCGACGGCGACGCAGCGCTCGAAGCCGAGCTCGAACGGCTCAAACCGGCGGAGTTGCTGGTCCCCGAGGATCAGGCGCGTGAGATCGGCGCGATTGTCCATTCCCTGGCTCTCGGCGAGCAGCGCGTGCGCCCGCCGTGGCATTTCGAGCTCGCCAGCGCCTCGCGCCTGCTGACCGACCAGCTCGGCACACTCGACCTGCGCGGCTTCGGCGCCGACGATCTGCCGCTGGCCATTTCCGCGGCCGGCGCGCTGTTGCAATACGTGCGCGAGACGCAGAAGACCGCGCTGCCCCACATCACCACGCTGGCCGTGGAAGAACGCGGCGACGCCCTGCATCTCGATGCGGCCACGCGCCGCAATCTCGAGATCGACGTGTCGCTGTCGGGCCAGGACTCGGCCACGCTGTTCGCGTTATTGGACTCCACCGTCACACCCATGGGCTCGCGTGCGCTGCGCCGCTGGCTCAACCGCCCGCTGACCAACCAGCAGGAGCTGCGCCGCCGCTACCAGGCGATCTCCTTGTTAGTCGATGCGCGGCGCTTCGAAGCCCTGCGCGAACCGCTGCGCGCCATCGGCGATGTGGAGCGCATTCTCTCGCGCGTGGCGCTGCGCAGTGCGCGGCCACGCGACCTCACCAGCCTGCGTGCGTCCATCGCGGCGCTGCCGTCGTTGCGTGCCAGCCTGAAGCGCATCGAAGCGCCGCTCGTCATCGACCTCACGAACACGGTCAGCGAACATGCCGACGTGCTGGCCCTGCTGCAGCAGGCCATCGCCGAAGAGCCATCCGTGGTCCTGCGCGATGGCGACGTGATCGCGCCCGGTTATGACGCCGAGCTCGACGAGCTGCGCCAGATCTCCACCCACACCGACGAATTTCTGCTGGAGCTCGAGCGTCGCGAACGGGACCGCTCCGGCCTCTCTTCGCTGAAGCTCGCCTACAACCGCGTGTCGGGCTTCTATATAGAAGTGTCGCGTTCGCAGGCGGACAACGTTCCCAAGGACTACATCCGCCGGCAAACGGTGAAGAACGCCGAGCGCTTCATCACGCCCGAGCTCAAGAGCTTCGAAGACAAGGTGCTGGGCGCCCGCGAGAAGTCGTTGGCGCGCGAGCGCGAAATCTACGAGACGGTGATCACGCAGCTCACCGATCGCCTCGCCGCCCTGCTGGCGACCGCCAGCGCGCTCGCCTCGCTCGATACGCTGAGTGCGCTCGCCGAACGCGCCGCACAGCTCGGCTGGACCGAACCGCAACTGGTCGCCGAAACACGGCTCGAGATTCGCGGCGGCCGCCACCCGGTGGTCGAACACTTCATCGACGGCCCGTTCGTGCCCAACGACCTCGTGCTCGACGCGTCGCGGCGCATGCTGATCGTCACGGGCCCCAACATGGGCGGCAAGAGCACTTACATGCGCCAGGGCGCGTTGATCGCGCTGCTCGCGCACGTGGGCAGTTTCGTGCCCGCCGAGCGCGCCGTGTTAGGACCGATGGACCGCATCTTCACGCGCATCGGCGCCGGCGATGACCTGGCGGGCGGGCGCTCCACGTTCATGGTGGAGATGACCGAGGCCGCCAACATCCTCCACAACGCCACCGACAAGAGTCTCATCCTCATGGACGAGATCGGCCGCGGCACCAGCACTTTCGACGGTCTCTCGCTGGCCTGGGCGGTGGCGCGCCACATCGCGCGCGTGAATCGCTCGTTCACGTTGTTTGCCACTCACTACTTCGAGCTCACCAGCCTTGCTCACGAGATCGACGGGTGCGCCAACGTGCATCTCGACGCCACCGAACATCGCGACGGCATCGTGTTCCTGCACGCGGTCAAGGAAGGGCCGGCGAGCCGCAGTTATGGGCTCGCGGTGGCGCAACTGGCCGGCGTGCCGCGCGAAGTGATCGCCGCCGCGCGCGAGTATCTCGCGGCGCTGGAGAAAGGCGGGACGGCGCAGGGTGAAGCATCCGTTCACAATCCCCGCTCGCGGGGTCGTGCCGCCGCCTCTCACACCCCCCAGGCGCAACTACCGCTCGAACCACCTGCAGCACCTCCACCCGATCCGCGCCTGCTCGAGCTGGAAGCCGCGCTGCGCGCGGTGAGCGCCGACGACCTGTCACCGCGCGCGGCACTGGAGCTGGTCTACAAGCTGCGCGCGTTGTTAGGCTGACGACAAATCCCGGCGCGTCACGATTCCGCAATCCGTGACAGATATGACTGGTTAGGTACGTTCCCGGAAGCTAGGATCGGGACGGCATCACTGGGAGGCCTCGGATAATGAATAACGCTGTAACGCGCGCCCGCGCGTGGGTTTCGTTCGCCTTGCTGATTTTCGCGCCGGTGTCCATGGCCCAGACCATGGAGCTATACGTCGGTGCGGGGCGATTCGTCGACATTCCTGGCGATACCGTTGGAATCGATCCAGGCGTGATGGTGACGGGGCCCGACGGCCAGATCTACCTGACGGACATCGGCGGCCGGATCATGCGCTTCAATCCCGCCACCGGAACGGTGACCGCGTTGCCTCCCGTCGCCGGGGGACTCAATTACAACGTCGGTGTCGCCGGTGGAATTGCCTTCGATCCCGCTGGAAATCTTCACGTCCAGACTGACGGCGCGTTGTTCCGGCTGAATCTCGTTGACGGCACCTCCACCAACCTCGGCCCCCACACCGCATCGGGCCCCATCGTCTTCGCGCCGAACGGCACGATGTACTTCCTGAACCTCAACAATGACCATCGCCTGTACGCGCGCTCGCCCGCGGGTGTCGTCACCACGATCGCCGGGCAGAGGGATCCCAGCTCCCTTGGTGACGGGGGATTGGCGGTCAACGCCTACCTCAGCTTTCCAAAATATCTGGCGCTCGCCCCGAATGGCGATATCTACATCGCCGACAGTGGCAACCAGCGAATCCGGAAGATCACTGCGGCGACGGGCATCATCACGACGGTCGTGGGTGGCGGGACCGCGGCCGTGGACGGCGTGCCCGCCACGCAAACGCGGCTCGACTTGTTGACGGCGATCGCGCGCGACGCGGCCGGCAACCTCTACCTCAGCGATGAACACAATTGGCGCATCCGGCGGGTCGACGCGGTGACCAATATCATCACCACGGTCGCAGGCACGGGCATCCAGGGTGTGCTGGGTGATGGCGGTCCCGCGGTCAACGCGCGAATTGCATCCGTCAAGAATCTCGCCGTCGACAACAGCGGCAACCTGTACTTCTCCGACGTCTGGGGCACGAGCAAGAAGATCCGCAAGATCAACGTGGCCACCGGCATCGTCACGAAGGTGCTCGCTCACGATGCGTGGTTGTTCTGCGGCGAAGGCGTGCCGCCCTCCTGGGCTTGCCTCGCGCAGCCCAGTGGTCTCGACGTGGATCTCGCGGGCAATCTGATCATCGTGGATTCGTTCAACGGACGCTTGCGCAAGGTGTCCGCAGCCACCGGGCTGATCACGACTCTTCCAGTTCCCGAGTCGCTCGTCCTTGCACCGACTTCCGTCGAGCACGATTCGACGGGATACATCTATCTGGCGAGTCCGGGCAACAACAAGATCGGCCGATTCAATCCGGCCACGGGCGCGAGCAACGTGCTCGCAGGTAGCGGCCAGTCCGGGTTTGCAGGCGACGGCGGCCCCGCCATCGCGGCGCGACTCGCACAGCCCGGTGACATGGCGATCGACGCCGCCGGAAACGTCTATATCGCCGACGCGGGCAACAACCGTATCCGCAGGGTGGATGCCGCAACCAGCATCATCAGCACGATCGCCGGAGGATCCACGCCCGGCTTCAGCGGCGACGGTGGTCCGGCGACCGCCGCGTTACTCAGGAATCCGCAGAGCGTCGAGTTCGATCCGCAGGGCAATCTCGTCATCGGCGACTCGGGCAACTGCCGGCTCCGCAGGATCAATCGTCTCACCGGGATCATCAACACGATCCTGGGAGATGGAATTTGCGGTAGCAAGGTGCCCGTCGAAGGCGCACCGGCGACCTCGACCTCCATCTACTTGACCGCACCGTGGACGATCGACGCCAGTGGAAACATCTGGTTCACGTTCGTGGACTGGGTCGGCGAGATTGGCCGCATCGATGCCACGACTGGCGTGTTCCATCGCGTACCGTTGCCACCCGGCACATTGATGACGGTCGAGGGACTCAAACTCAATGGCGCGCGGGCCATCGAGATCGACTCCTATGGCAATGCGTACATCGCCGACCGGAATCGGCCGTACGTTTTCAAGGTCACGACTATCGTTGACACGACGCCGCCGATCATCCAGGCAAATGTGACCGGCGTCGCCGGCACCAACGGCTGGTATCGCGGCGACGTGCAGTTGACCTGGACCGTGAGCGATACGGAATCGGGATTCACGTCGACCGGCTGCGCGGTGAGCTCAGTGACTTCCGACACCGCCGGCGTGACCTTCACTTGCTCGGCGACATCCGGCGGCGGCTCGGCCAGTAGTTCGGTCACGATCAAGCGAGACACCGTCGCGCCCACGCTCGCCTTCGGCAACTCCTCTCCCGCCGCGGATGAGCACGGTTGGCGCGGCGCGCCCGTCACCGTGCCGTTCGAAGCGGTCGATGCGCTGTCGGGCGTGTACTCGACCAGCAGCCCCAATCCGCTGTCGATCACCGAGTCCGGCAACAGCGTCATCGGCCAGGTGGTGGTCACCGACAACGCCGGCAACAGCGGCACATTCTCGACGCCGGCTTTCAACATCGACGGGACGCCGCCTATCGTCAGCATGCACGTGATCGGAACCCGGGCTGGCAACAGCGACTGGTACCGCACGGATGTCCAGATTGTCTGGGGCGTGCTCGACCCTGATTCGCAGGTCCTCACGCAGGACTGTGACAACGTGACGTTGACGACGGACACCGCGGGCACCACGTACACGTGCAGCGGCACGTCGACCGGCGGCAGCGTGACGCAGTCGGTCACGATCAAGCGCGACGCCACGCCACCCACGCTCGAGTGGAGCGCTCCGTCGCCGGCGCCGAACGCTGCGGGCTGGTTCACAAGCAACGTCGAATTCACCTTCACGACGGACGACGCGACATCCGGAGTGTCTGGAACGTCCCAGTCGACGCCGGGGCCGGTGATCGTCACCGAAGATGGCCCCGGACAAACGAGTCAGATCACGGTCTATGACAACGCCGGCAACCAGGCAATCTTCTTCACGCCGCCCGTGAATATCGATCACCTCCCGCCAATTGTGCAGCCCTTCGTCAATGGCGTGATGGGTCCTTCCGTATGGCACAACGACGACGTCCAACTCCATTGGAACATCGCCGAGAACAACATCCTCGAGTCCAACGGCTGCGAGGACCGCCTCATCGATACGGATACCGCGGGAACGACGTTCACGTGCACCGTTACGTCGGGTGCCGGCACGACGACGGAGTCCGTCACCATCAAGCGCGACGCGACGCCGCCGACGCTGGTATTCGGGCCGCCCTCGCCGGCGCCGAATGCTTCCGGTTGGCACAACGGCGACGTGAGTTTCGCGTTCACGACCTCGGATGGCACGTCGGGCGTGGCATCCACCAGCAGCAGCGGTCCGGTGGTGATCACCGGCGAAGGCACCGGACTCACGGCCACGGTGACGGTGATCGATACTGCCGGCAACTCAGCCAGCTTCGCGACTCCACCGGTGAACATCGACCGCTCGCCGCAGGCGAATGTGACGGTGACGCCGGTGATCGCCGGCACGCTGGGCAATGAAGGCTGGTACACCAGCGATGTCCAGGTGAGCTGGAACATCACGGGGAACATCCTCGGCAGCACGGGCTGCGGCGTCAGCAATGTCACCACGGACACCGCAGCGGTGACCTTCTTCTGCAGCGTCACTTCTGCCAGCGGCACGGTGTCGAACTCCGTGACTCTCAAGCGTGATGCCACGCCGCCTTTGCTGAACTGGCGCGCGGCCACTCCGAACGCGAACGCCGCGGGCTGGAACCGCACGAACGTGAACTTCCCGTTCGATCCACCCACGGATGCACGCTCCGGCATTGCTTCCGTGAGTACCACCAGTCCGCTGGTAGTTAGCGCGGAAGGCGCGGGAGTCACAGGTTCGGTGACGGTGACGGACCGCGCCGGCAACGTGGCGGTGTTCACCACCACGCCTCGCAACATCGACAAGACTGCGCCGACCGTCAACATCCGCACACCCCTTCACAACAAGATGTACGGCCTGTACTCGACGCTGATCGCGGACTTCGATTGCACGGATGCTGTGTCCACGACCACGAGCTGCTCCGGAACGCTGGCCGACGGCGCCACGCTCAACACGCGCGCAATGAACGGCTCTTACAAGTTCCAGGTGACCAGCGCTGACATGGCCGGAAATTCGGTGACGAGGTCGAATACCTGGAGTGTGGCGGGTACGTTCCTCTTCGAGGGCTACCTGGCGCCGATGGCCAACGATCCCACCTACAACCTGGTGACCGCGGGCTCGCGCGTGCCCATGCGCTTCCGTCTGCCGGATCGCAATGGCGGCTATGTCAGCGATGCAACTGCATTCCAGAATTTCACCGTCAATTCGGAGCGCTGCATCTCGAGTTCAGTACCACTGAACGACGTGGCCACGGGCAGCGCGGGCTTGAGCTTCGACCCGGGAACGTCCACGTTCACCTACAACTGGGACACCAACGCAAGTTGGGCAGGCACCTGTCGCAACGTTTTCATCCGCCTGGTCGACGGGTCGCGCCACACGCTGTTCTTCAAGTTCCAGTAGCGCCATAACCCAAAGGCCCAGGTCGAAAGACCTGGGCCTTTTTCGTTGACCCTCTGACTAGTCAGCCGCTGCGCTACCTGAGGTAGGCCGCTATGTCCGCCACCTGTTGGGCATTGAGCCCTAACTGGTCGGCGCTCAGCATGAGTGAGCGTCCGAGGCGTTTGCGCTCCTTTATGAGTCCGGCCGGGATCATCTGGGTGACTCCGCCCGTACTCTGCACGAGCGTGAGGTTGCCGCTGCTCAGGATCAGGTCGAGGCTCCCTCACGCCCGATCGACTGCGCGCCGTGGAGCGCCGCCAGCTCGCCTCGCAGTTTCGTGCGATACCCGATAGCGACCTGACAACCACCTATGCGTTCGTGCAGGCGGTCAAGGCGGCCTGAGGCGCCTCGAAAACCGGAATATGTCCGGCCCCGCGTCATGATGCGTGCGCTGGCAGCAGAGACCCCCTGATATCCTTCGCGCGGCGCCGCGAATCGGCGCAGGGGGCCATAAGAATGAAGATTGCAGTTTCGTCCGCGGCGTTCACCGCGGTCGCCATGTTCATGCTGGCCGCGTGTGGTGGAGGCGGAGGCGGCTCCACGCCAACTCCGGTACCCCCGCCGAGCGACAACACGCCGCCCGTCACGACGCTCGACCTCACGCCGCCTGCGCTGACGGTGATGACCACCCTGACATTCACGTTCTCCGCGAACGAAGTCGCGACCTTTGAAGTACGGTTCGACGGCGCGGCATTCGCTCCGGCCACGAGCCCGCACATCATCAGCAACGTCGGCGACGGCAGTCACACGTTCGAAGTCCGCGCGCGCGACGGAGCCGGCAACTTCGATCCGACACCGGCGTCGTTCACGCTGGTGATCGACACCACCCCGCCCGAAACGCAGATCACCGCGGCGCCGTCGACCACCGGCCCCGTGAATACCTCGACGTTCACCGTGAGCGGCAGCGAGCCGGGCGGCACGCTCGAGGCGAGCGTCGATGGCGCGTTCTTCGCGGTCGTCACCAGTCCGCACACCGTCACCAATCTTCTCGATGGTCCGCACACCATCCGGTTCCGCGCGCGCGACGTGCTCGGAAATGTCGACGCCTCGCCGGCCACTGCGACGTGGACGCTCGACGCCACGGCGCCCGAAGTCCGGCTGGTATTCCCCACGCGCAATTTCGGCACCGACGCGGCGACCGTCAGCGTGCGTGGCACTGCGCAGGATCCGAACGGCGTCGTCGCACTCAGCGTCAACGGCGTTGCGGTTCAAACTACCGACAACTTCGCGCACTGGAGCGCGGTGATTCCCGTTCCCCTGGGCACGACGCCCGTGTCCGTCACGAGTGCCGATGGCCCGGGCAACACGGGCACGGTGGGTGTGTCGACGATGTACAACCGCGGCCCGTTCATGAACGGCGGCCGTGGCATAGGCTACGACGCCGTGCGCGACCGCATCATCTACGTCGACCAGAGCACGGGAAACATCGTTGCGTACCGCCGCGCCGACGGCATCGGCCGGATGCTCTCGGCGGGGCCGGCGCCCGGCGCTCCTGCCGGCATTCTCGAAGAACTGGTGATCGATGCTTTGAATGACCGCGCGCTGGTCATCGACACGATCAACGACGCGCTGATCGCCGTGAACCTGGCAACCGGCGTGCGCAGCACCGTCTCTGCGGGCATCGGCAACAATGCGCCGACGAGCATCTACGGCGCCTCCTTTCTCACGCTCGAGGCCGCCGCGCAGCAGGCCTATGTTTCCAGCGCCTTCAATGCTTCGGTCATACGCATCGATCTCGCGACCGGCGCGCGCACCGTCGTCAGCAGCAACACCGTCGGCGGCGGTAGTTTGCTCGTCAACCAAAGCGGCATCGTCTACGACAATGTCACCAACCCCGCCTCGCCGCGGCTGCTCATCTGCGCTTACACATCCCCGGGTTACGGCATCGTGGCGATCGATCTCGCCACCGGCAACCGCACGGTCTTCTCTTCCGGCGTGATCGGCGGCGGTGACGAATTCGGATCCCCCGTCAACATGCGGATCGATCCCGCCGGGCAACGCCTGCTGGTGAACGACAATTCCACGAACTCACTCGTGGCCGTCGCGCTCGCCAGCGGCAACCGCACGACGATCAACAGCTTCACGGTGGGCACAGGGCCGTACGCATCATTCCACGTCGGGCTGACGTTCGACGCGACGAACCGGCGGCTCTTCGTCGCGCAGTCCTCGGGCGGTGTCATCGAGGTCGACGTCGTCACCCAAATACGCAGCACTGCAGTCACCTCGCAGATCGGCATCTACGACCTGATCACCAGTCCCGATTCGCTGCTCATCGAGCAGGCGAGCGGCAGACCGAACACCCTGCTCTACCTGCAGCGGGCGCATGGGATGCTCTACCGGCTCTATCTGGATACGAGCAACCGGTCGATTGTCTCGTGGGCGCGGCCACTCGCGGCCTCGCAGTTCGGTACGGGTCCATCGCTCGAAGGCGCGGTGGACATGGTGCTCGACCGGCGTCCGGTCGCGAACGGACGGGCGGTTCTGGTGCTCGTGGGTGCGCCGAACCCGAAACTCCTCTCGGTGAATCTCGACAGCGGCGATCGCACGCTGGTGGCGAACATCGCCGCGGGCGAGATCGACAACTATCCATCGAAACTCGCGCTCGATGCCGCCAACAACCGCGTGATCCTGTCCAACAACGAGACGTCGAGCACATCCGTCGATCAGATCTATGCCCTCGACCTCGCCACGGGAAACCTCTCCACGATTTCGGATGCGTCGGACACCGGCCCCACATTCACCGCTGCTAGCTACATGGTGCTTGCCCCGGCCGTGAATCCGACGCGCGCGCTCGCCGTCGATTATTGGCAGCCCTGGATCCTGGCCATCGATCTGGCCACCGGCACACGCAGCCTGTTCGACGACGGTACTGCCGGCACGGGCGTGTCGTACGCGCGCGCCGGCCCCCTGTTCGTCGACTCCGCGCGGTCGCGCCTGCTCGTCGCCAATACCCAGTTTCCCGCACACCTCTTCGCACTGCCGCTCGCGGGCGGCACTCGCGAGCTCGTCTCGGGCACCAATCCGGCGACCTTTGCGGTACGCGGATCCGGCCCGTCGCAGTTCCTGGTCAGCGGCATCGACGTCGATGTCGCCAGCGACGTCGCTTACGTGGGCTCCGCCAACAACCAGTCGATCATGGCGATCGACCTCGTTTCCGGCGACCGCGTCATCGTGGCGCGCTGAAAACGGTGCCTGGCACCGTTTTGATGGCGAAGCCGCCCGGCACGGACTCGACGGCGATGCGCCGTTGGGTGAAGCGCTCGATCACCGCGATGTTGGAACGCAGGTGCGGCGTGACGACGGTGGTGACGAAGCAGCCGCCCTCGCCGAGCGCCATGGGCAACAGCAGCTGATCCGCCAGGTGCTCGCCCACGGGTGCCACCGCCGATAGATAGTCGCGCGCGCCATGGGCCGCGAGCTCGGCCACGGTTTCGGCGCGCACACTCTTCTCGCCGAAGCCGGTGAAGACTTCGGTGACGTTCTCGAATTCGAGCGTGATGGTCACGGCGTTGCCGGGTCCTACGTCGTTCGCCAGACCTCGCAGCAACAACTGTTCGTGAGACCAGCCGAGCGTACGCCCGATGACTTCGAGCTCGCGCTGACCCACGTGGATCGGAATGGCGGCGACATACGCTTCCGCATAACCGCGCACCAACGCACCGCGTTCCTGCAGATCCAGCGCGCGAAGCCGCGGCGCGGGTGAAATGCGCGCGCGAATCTCGCCGCCCCCGCGCGGAAAGAATCCGTAGCTGGTGAGGTCGAGCTGCACGTTCGCGCCCATGCGGTTCAACAACGGCACGAAGCTGCGCGCCAGGAAATCGAACGGTGGCGAAGCGCGGTTGTGCGTGCCGCCCGTGATGCGCACGCGGCTTTCGCCACTGGCGGTGAGTAACGCCGGGAGCACGGTCTGGAACACCAGCGTGCAACTGCCCGCGGTGCCGATCGCAAACGAATAGTCACCCGCGGCGAGACGCCCGGGACGGAAAGTGAGCGCGCGAGCGCCGAGCTCCGCGCCTTCCACGTGAGCGGCGCAGATTTCCGCAGCGGCCTTCACCGCCGTGAGGTGCTGACGCATGAGGCCGGGCTTCTCGCGATTCGCACGAATATTCGTGATGCGAAACGGCTGCTGCGTGCAAATGGCGAGCGAAAGCGACGAGCGCAGAATCTGCCCGCCGCCTTCGCCTTCCGATCCATCGATCTCGATCATTCGACTTCAACCTTTGACGCACACCACCTGCTTGAGCGTGTGCACGACTTCCACCAGGTCCTTCTGCGCTTCCATCACCGCGTCGATGTCCTTGTAGGCCGCCGGCGTCTCGTCGATGACGTCCTTGTCCTTGCGGCATTCGACATCCGCCGTCGCGGCCTTATGGTCCTCGACCGTGAAGCGCTTGCGCGCCTCGGTGCGCGACATCTTGCGGCCCGCGCCGTGACTGCAGCTATGGAAGCTGTCGTCATTGCCGAGACCACGCACGATGAACGAACGCGCACCCATGCTGCCCGGAATGATGCCGAGCTCGCCGCGACGCGCACGCACCGCGCCCTTGCGCGTGACGAGGACGTTCTCGCCGAAGTGGTTCTCGCGGCTCACGTAGTTGTGGTGACAGTTCACCGCTTCCACGTGGCTCTCGAACGGCTTCGGAATGACCGCACGCACCGCGCTCACCACGTTCTGCATCATGCATTCGCGATTCGTGCGCGCGAAGTTCTGCGCCCACTCCACCGCCTCGACGTAGTCGTCGAAGTGCTCCGTGCCCTCCGGGAAATACGCGAGGTCGCGGTTCGGCAGATTGATCATCCACGTGCGCATGTCCTTCTGCGCCAGCTCGATGAAGTGCGAGCCGATGACGTTGCCGATTCCGCGCGATCCGCTGTGCAGCATGAACCACACGGCCTGGGATTCGTCGAGACAGACCTCCACGAAGTGGTTGCCAGATCCGAGCGTTCCCAGATGCACACGGTGGTTGGCCTTCTTCAGGCGCGGATGTTTCTGCGAGATGCGCTCGTAGCCGCTGACCAGATTCGTCCACGCAGCGTCCACGTTGCCCGGCGGCGTGTTTCCCCAGGCGCCCTTGTCGCGCGCACCCGCCGTACGGCCATGCGGCACGGCCTTTTCGATGGCCGCGCGCACGCGCGAAAGGTTGTCAGGCAGATCCGCGGCCGTCAGCGTGGTCTTCGCGGCCATCATGCCGCAACCGATATCCACGCCCACCGCCGCGGGAATCACCGCGTGCAACGTGGGAATCACGCTGCCCACGGTCGAGCCCTTGCCCACGTGCACGTCGGGCATCACCGCGATGTGCCTGAAGATGAACGGCATCTTCGCCGTCATTTCCAGCTGCGCGCGCGCCTCGTCTTCCACGGGCACGCCGCGCGTCCACATCTTGATGTGTGCGCCGCCTTCGACGTTCATGGTCTCGTGTACGTGTTCGTGTTCACTCATTTCGTTCTCCAATACATTCATTCTTGCATTACCGCGGACGACAAGTTGGTCGATGAAACACGTGCTCTACCCACTGAGCTACCACCCCGTCTATTGGAGTGGGCGGGACTCGAACCCGCGACCCCGTCATTTGAAGATGTAGTTCCACCTGGCATTCGTTCGCGACAAATCTCGTTCAAAAAAAGATGCGACAAGTCTTGGCAGGACCTCCGGGTACTTGCGCACCCGGCGGGACTCGAACCCTTCGGCTTTCGCCTTTGACCATGTAGTCCTGCCTGCATTCGCATTGAAACCTCCCGAGTGCACCCGGGACGAGATTTGTACGTGACTTCGTTTCTGGATGTAGTCACGCACGCATTCCCGGATGCACTCGAAAACCTATACAACAATCTCCTCGATTCGCTCGACCCAGTGGCCGCCGCTCAACTGGCCCGCGGCGAACGCGTTCACCACCTCGAACACTTCGTCCGAGAAGCCGCCGACGTTCAACACGTCCTCGCGCTCCTTGGCCTGCGTGTTCGCCTGCGGCTGCACGTCGATGCACACGAGCTTCGCCTTCGGGTTGTGTTCCTTGAACACACCCCACTGCCGCATCGTCTCGGTCGGCCCGGCGCTCCGCGCGTCCACCCACGACTGGTTGTCCGACACGATAATCACCAGGTCCGCCCGCTCGCGCCGCTGGTTCAGCCACGCGATCGGCGCACTGCAGTTCGTGCCGCCGCCACCGATCGCCGCGAGCTTGCTCGCGTTGGTCATGACAGCGTCCCGCGCGTTCAGAGCGATCTCCCGCACACGCACCTCGAACGGCAACACCAGTGCATCGCGGTTCATACGCAGCACGGCCGCCGACATCAGCGCCGCGACGTCGATGCAGCGAACCGCACTCGTCGCTCCACGGCGCGCCCCGGTAACCGCCGAAGCCATCGACCCGGACACGTCCGGGCAAACCACCACGCGGCCACCGAACGCACGCACGTTCTCCAGCGACATCTCGAGCGCGTCCTGCAGTGCTTCACGCACCACCGCCGGCACCTTGTCGCCCGCGGCCACGCAGGTCGCCTGCAACTGGTACGGCAGCGCCCGAGCCTTGCGGATCGCGACCGGGTCGCGAAGCTTGCGCGCCACGATCTCGGCCATCCCCGCAACCTCGAACACGCCGTGCCGCACGAACGTGTTCAGGTTCATGCGCAGCATCTGCCACGGCGCGGCCCGCGCGATCGCCACCCATTCCTCGCGGCCCAATCCCAGAGCCGTCAACATCTGGAACGGCACTTCGGGCACCGGCTGCGAGCGGTCGTACTTGTAGACCAGGTACTCCTGCAGCTTGATCGGCAGCGCATCCAGCGCATACGGGCGGCCTAACAACCAGCCGTAGAACGCCTCGCGCTGCGCATCGATCGGCTTCGGGTGAACCATGCGCACGATGTCGGCCAGTGACGGATCGGCACCAATGGCGGCATCCATCAACTTGCGCTCGCTGGCGCTGTTCAGCCACGCGCGCACCAGCGCCTTCGGCGCCGAGCCCAGTGACTTGCGGCCCGCGACACCACTGCGCAGGATCTGCACGAACGTACGCACCATGCGGCCGTTGTCGATCACACGCGCGAACACCTTGCGCAGCAGCGCCGGGTCCTTCACCGAAAGGACCGCCAGCAACAGCGCCGGCATGTCCTTCATCGAACCGTGCTCACGCGCGTACACCGCGGTCTTCGCGACGAACTCGCCATCGAGCTCGCGGGCCACCTTCAGGGCCTGGTCTAGCTGACCGGCCGCGCCCGCATAGAACGTGCTGTTCAGGCAACCGGTCGTGGCGAGCTGCGCCAGCGTGGCCTTTTGCGACAGCGCATAGGCGCGCGCGCCTTCGGCGTTGGTCGCATCCGCGACGGGCGCCAGCGGGCCCGTGTACGAGTTGAAGAGCATCTTGTTAGCCATGTGTATCTCCCGGTTGGGTGAGGAATCCGCGGCGCCCCCATGGCGCCGCCCGTGTGTTTTCGATTTCAGTTGCAGGGAGACAAAGCAATGGCCGTGCCATGCAGTGCCGCGCAACCGGCTGGCGCACGTAACTAGCTGTTTACATGGATCAAACAGGTGTTTTCGAGCGGGTTTTCGACTGATCGCGGCGCCAAGCTGGGTCGGCGCATTACTAGCTTTTAAGCTACTGATATGGCCTATTCGCTAGCCATGAAAACAGTCGTCATCGGATTCCTCGGCTCCACGCTCGACGACGGCGGCAAGACCGCCGCCCGCTGGGAGAAATGGCGGCCCAGCGTGTCGATCTGCCAGCAGGAAGACCTGGTGGTCGACCGCTTCGAGCTGCTACACGCGCGCCCGCACATGAAGCTGGCGCAACTGCTGCGCGACGACATCGCCTCGGTCTCTCCCGAAACGAAAGTGCAGCTCCATTCCTGCGATCCGCGCGACGCCTGGGATTTCCAGGAGGTCTACGGCTGCCTGCACGACTTCGCGCGCGGCTACACGTTCGACGTGGAGCGCGAGCGCTACCTGGTGCACATCACCACGGGCACACACGTGGCGCAGATCTGCATGTTCCTGCTGACCGAGGCGCGTTATTTCCCCGCTTCGCTGCTGCAGACCTCGCCGCCCAACAAACAACGTTCGGGCGGGTCGGGCACCTATTCGCTCATCGACCTCGACCTGTCGCGTTACAACCAGATCGCCTCGCGCTTCGCGCGCGAGAAGCAGGAGAGCACCGAGTTCCTGAAATCCGGCATCAAGACGCGCAGCGACACCTTCAACCAGATGATCGACCGCATCGAGCGCGTCGCAGTTCGTTCACGCGCGCCCCTGCTGCTCAATGGCCCGACGGGCGCGGGCAAGTCCCTGCTGGCGCGCCGCATATACGAGCTGAAGAAAACCCGTCACCAGCTCGCCGGCGAGTTCGTCGACGTCAACTGCGCCACGCTGCGCGGCGACGGCGCCATTTCAACCTTGTTTGGCCACGTGAAGGGCGCGTTCACCGGGGCGCAGAACGAACGTGCCGGTCTCTTGCGCAAGGCCGACGGTGGTGTCGTTTTTCTCGATGAGATCGGCGAGCTGGGGCTCGACGAACAGGCCATGCTGCTCAAGGCCATCGAAGAGAAGCGCTTCCTGCCCATGGGCGCCGACAAGGAAACCGCCAGCGACTTTCAGCTCATTGCCGGCACCAATCGCGATCTCGAGCTCGCGGTGCGCGCCGGCAAGTTTCGCGAGGATCTGCTGGCCCGCATCAACCTGTGGGTGTTCGAGTTGCCCGCCCTGCGCGAACGCCGCGAGGACATCGAGCCCAACATCGACTACGAGCTCGATCGCCACGCGCAACTGCAGGGGCACATCGTGCGCTTCAACGCCGAAGCGCGCCGCGCCTACCTGGATTTCGCCACCGCACCGTCGGCGGCCTGGAACGGCAATTTTCGGGAGCTGTCGGCGTCGATGGCGCGCATGGCCACTTTTGCCGAAGGCGGCCGCATCACGCTCGACACGGCGCGCGAGGAAATCGAGCGACTACGAGCCGGTTGGCGACCGCGCGGCGCGGAGACGGTATTGCAGACGCTGCTGTCGCCAACGCAACTGGCCGAGCTCGATGAATTCGACCGGTTGCAGCTCGAAGGCGTGGTGAAAGTGTGCCGATCCTGCGCCACGCTGGCGGAAGCCGGACGCAGGTTGTTTGCTGTTTCGCGTCACAAGCGAAGCGTCGTCAACGACAGCGACCGACTGACGAAATATCTGCGACGTTTCGGGCTCGAGTGGAGCGCGCTCAAGCCCGCGCGCTGAAGCGCCCGCTCTCGAGGAATTCACCCACCTGCCGCGCAACGTCGGATGACAGCAGCAGGCCCATGTGGCTCACCGGCACTGTCATGTGCGCCGTATGCCCCGGTAGTTTGGTTTCGCTGACGCCGATGGTGCCGTCGCAGTCCTCCTCGAACTGCGCAAAGAAGCGGCCCAGGCCCATCGGCCGGGTGCCGGCGATGCAGCCGAGCTCGCGATCGCAGCGCCACTCGCGCGTGCCGGTGGGCTGCACGAGCTCATCCGTGACCATGCGGCCGATCATCGAGCGGAGCACCGGCAGGCGCCCGACACGCTCCGCGCTCCTGCTCCTGACGGCGGGAGAGCCGAGGAACACCACGCGGCCCGGCGGCAGATCCTTCGCGGACTCGAAAAAGCGATGCAGCACGATGCCGCCGAGGCTGTGCCCGACGAAATGCACGCGATCCGCGTCGATGCGGCTGACGAACTGCGCCAGTTGTTCGATGACGGGCTGCACCGAGTTGCTCACAGTGCGATACGTGAAGCTGTGGCACGCGAACCCGTGTCGCGCGGTGATGCGCCGGCGCAGCAGCAGCGACTCACCGCCCGTGAGCCACAAGCCATGCACGAATACCGCTGCAGTTTTCATCGTTTCTTAAATGGGGACATTCCTGATTTGCTAGCAAAACGGGACGCGGCTCAAAGGAGGCTCGTCCCCTTTTGCTAGCAAATCAGGAATGTCCCCATTTCCAACTCACGCAGTCGGGGGTGGCGTTCGTACACGAATATGCAGCTCGCGCAACTGCTTCTCGCTCACTTCCGTCGGCGCGTCGGTCAGCGGGCAAGCGGCTGTCTGCGTCTTCGGGAACGCGATGACGTCGCGGATGCTTTCGGTTCCGGTCATGTGCATGACCAGGCGATCGAGGCCGAACGCGATGCCACCATGCGGCGGCGCGCCGAACTTGAGCGCATCGAGCAGGAAGCCGAACTTGAGCTGCGCCTCCTCGGCGCCGATGCCTAACAGCTCGAACACCGCGGACTGCATGTCCTGCCGATAGATACGCACCGAGCCACCGGCGATTTCGCTGCCGTTGAGCACGAGGTCATACGCCTTGGCCAGCGCGCCATCGGGCTTCGCCTTGAGCGCGGCGACGTCATCGTTCACCGGCGAGGTGAACGGGTGATGCATGGCCACCCAGCGCTTCTCGTCCGGATCCCAGTCGAACATCGGGAAGTCGACGACCCACAGCGGCTTCCAGCCTTCGGTCGTCAGTTTCTGGTCCACGCCCACCTTCAGGCGCAGCGCGCCGATGGCGTCGCTAACAACCTTCGCGCTGTCCGCGCCGAAGAATATGAGGTCGCCATCTTTCGCGCCGGTGCGCTCGAGAATCCCCTTCACCGAATCGTCGGACAGGAATTTCACGATAGGCGACTGCAGGCCTTCCTTGCCCTTCGCCGTCTCGTTCACCTTGATGTACGCGAGACCCTTGGCGCCGTAACGCGCGACATACGCGGTGTAGTCGTCGATCTGCGAACGCGGCATCGCGCAACCGCCCGGCACGCGCAGCGCGGCGACGCGGCCCTTGGGATCTTTCGCCGGACCCGCGAACACCTTGAAGTCACATCCGGCGACGAGATCGGCCACGTCGACGAGCTCGAGCGGGTTGCGCAGGTCGGGCTTGTCGGAACCGAAACGCCGCATCGCTTCCGCGAAGCCCATGCGCGGAAACGGATCGGCGAGGTCGACGCCAATTCCGTCCTTGAAGAAGTGGCGGGTCAGCTTCTCCATGAGTTCCATGATCTGTTCCTGCGACAGGAACGAGGTCTCGATGTCGAGCTGCGTGAACTCCGGCTGGCGATCGGCGCGCAGGTCTTCATCGCGGAAACATTTCACGATCTGGTAGTAACGATCGAAGCCCGCGACCATGAGCAACTGCTTGAAGATCTGCGGCGACTGCGGCAGCGCGAAGAACTTGCCGGCGTGCGTGCGCGACGGCACCAGGTAGTCGCGCGCGCCTTCCGGCGTCGCCTTGGTCAGCACCGGCGTCTCGATGTCGACGAATCCGGCGTCGTCGAGATATCGGCGCATGGCGCGCGTGATCTTGTGGCGCAGCCGCAGGCGCTTCGACATCTCTTCGCGGCGCAGGTCGATGTAGCGATATTTGAGGCGCACCTCTTCGCTCACGTGTTCGTCGAGCTGGAACGGCAGCGGCTCGGCCCGGTTCAGCGTCACGAGTTCGCGCGCTAACAGCTCCACCCTGCCCGAGGCCAGGTTGGCGTTGGCGGTACCCGCCGGGCGTTCGCGCACCAGGCCGCGCACCTTCACCACGAATTCGTTCCGCAGCTTTTCGGCCTCATTGAACTGGGCCTGGTTGTCCGGGTCGAATACCACCTGGAGGAGGCCTTCGCGGTCGCGCAGGTCCACGAAAATGACGCCGCCATGATCGCGGCGGCGATGGACCCAGCCGGCAACCGTAACCTCTTGACCGACCAGCTTTTCGTTGACCTGGCCGCAATAGTGAGAACGCATGGAAATCCCAGGGTTACCGCGTGAAAGGGCGGCGATGTTAACGGTTCAGGACAGAGTCAGGAAAGCCGATTCATCATGCTCGTCCATGTTCCTTGGCAACCCCCCATCCTCACGGCAGACTTCGCGCCACTTTCGGCGCTAAACCTTCAGGCACAACCATGACACGCATCTTTCTCGCCCTCCTGGCCCTTGCCGCCGCCGCTTCCGCCCAGGCCCAGGCCTGGGTGCCCGGCAAGCACTACACCATCATCCCCACCCAGCGCACCAACGTGCCGGCGGGCAAGGTCGAAGTCATGGAGGTGTTTTCGTACGGTTGCCCGGCCTGCAATCAGTTCACACCCACCATGAAGAAGCTCAAGGCCGCCCTGCCGGCGAACGCGCAGCTGGTGTATCTGCCGGCATCCTGGAACAAGGCGGAAGCCTGGCCAATGTTCCAGCGCGCCTATGTCACGGCCCAGTCGTTAGGCGTTGCCGATAAAGCGCATGAGCCGATGTACCAGGCCATCTGGGGCACGGGCGAACTGGGCGTGACCGACGCCTCGGGACGACTCAAGAAAAATCTGCCGACCATCGACGATGCCGCGCGTTTCTACGAGCGCGTCGCGGGCGTCAAGGCAGCCGATTTCGTCAACGCCTCGAAGTCCTTCAGCGTCGATCTCAAGATGCGCCAGGCCGACAGCCAGATCATCGCGATGCAGGTTTCCGGCACGCCGACGCTCGTGGTCAACGGCAAATACCGCGTGAACAACGAGAGCCTGCAGTCGAACGATCAGATGATCGACCTCGTGAAGTTTCTCGTCGCCAAGGAAAGCGCGCCAGCCGCCGCCGCACCCGCACCTGCCAAGAAGGGCTAACTGCGCATGAGCCGGCGGCGCATCCACAGCCACCGCGCCAGCCACACCAGGAACGCCAGCGCCACGACGACTCCCGTGGCGAGCGCGAGCAGATTGTGCATGGGATTCACCACGATGAAATTCGGGTGGTGTGAATAGAACCCGTTGAAGTCCGCGAGCGCGGCGGGCAGGTTGTGCACGTCCAGTGTCGTCAGCGGACGCACTCTTTCGTTGGGGTGGAAGGTGGCGCCAGCCGGGTAGGCTGTGCCGGTGATGTCCAGCTCGATGTGTGCACCGAGCACCTGCTCTACCGGATGTGTCTTCACGAACTCCGACACGCGCTGCGCACTTGCGTGATAAGCATCGAGGTCGTCGACTAACAACCGCCCCTGCAACAGAAAATCTCCGGTGAACAGGATCTGTGACTCGCGGTCGTAGAAAACGATGTGATCTTCGTGATGACCGGGCGTGGGAATGAGATCGATGATCCGGCCACCAAGGTCGATCTTCGCCAGGCCATTGGGCCAGTCGTTGAACCCCAGAACCTGCCGCAAGGCGGCGCTTTCAGTCGGTGCGATGACCGTGTTCGGGAGCGCGGAAAACGCCTGGTCGCCGGCGCGATGGTCCTGGTGACCGTGGGTGTGCACCACGAGCAGCGGCAACTTGCCCGCGCCCGCGCGCTCGAGCGCCAGCCAGACCAGCCCCGCCAATGGCGCGGCTTCCGCACCTTCCACGGCGCCGGTGTCCATGAGCAGGGCGCGCTGCGTTCCCAGCAATAGATAGACGAGGTTCGCCTCGTAGTCCACGCAAGGGTTCTGGCGCAGCACGAACGTGCGATCGTTGATTTCGTGGATTTCGGTGTGCGTCGTGTCCGGCGTGCACTCCTCGGCGCCCGGATGCCATTGCGGCGGACCGACCGGCAGCGCAGTGGCGTTTGCGAGCGAGCACCACCCAAGCGCGGCGAGAGCTGAGTATTTCATGCGTCGACCCTAACGGCTCCTGCGCGATTTTGACAGCTCGTCCCTGCGGCGGGACGTCTAGCTACGCAAATACCAGGCATAGTCGAGCTCGCTGACCTCGGCCGAGAAGCGCGCGCATTCCTGGTTCTTGATGGCGAGGAAGATTTTCAGGAAATCCCGGCCCAGCGTTTCTTCGAGGAACTCCGATTTCGCGGCGAGATCGAGCGCCTCGCGCCAGCTTCCCGGCAGCGTGCGTTCGCCCGCCTGCGCGTACCCGTTGCCTTCCACGGCCGGGCCCGGATCGAGGCGTTCGCGCATTCCATGCGCCGCTGCTCCGAGCACCGTTGCCACTGCCAGGTAAAGGTTGGCATCGGCGCCGCAGATGCGGTGCTCGATGTGCCGCGATGCCGGCGGGCCCGTCGGCACGCGCAACGACACCGACCGGTTGTTGATGCCCCAGATCGGCGCGATGGGCGCGTAACTTTCGCTGACGAAGCGGCGGTAGGAATTGGCGTTGGGCGCGAATACGGCCATGGATTCCGCCATGCTGTCTTTCATGCCGCCGATGGCGTGGCGCAAACTCCCGGTGCCGTCGGGGTCGTGGCTTTCGAAGAGATTCCTGCCGGCCGCATCGTTCATGCTCACGTGTACGTGCAGCCCGTTGCCCGCGTGCTCCGTAAACGGCTTGGCCATGAAGCAGGCGACGAGGCCGTGTTTCTGCGCCACCCCGCGCAGCACGCGCTTGAACATCACGGCTTCGTCCACGGCGCGCAGCGCGTCGTCGCGATGATGCAGCGTGATCTCGAACTGCCCCGGTGAGTATTCGGACATCAACGTCTCGGCGGGCAGCCCCTGCGCGACCGCTGCTGCGTACACGTCGTTGAACACTGGCGCCAGGTCGTCGAGGCGCTGCAGGCTGTACGAGTCTATCTTCTGGCGTTCGCTCGCCCGCCCGCCGCCCGCCGGCACGAGGCGCCCGCCCGGCTCTTCCCTCAACAGAAAGAACTCGAGCTCGCAGGCCACCACCGGCGTGAGCCCGGTGCGCGCGAGCCGCTCCACCACGCGCACCAGCGCGTGGCGCGGATCCGCGGCGGCCGGCTGGCCTTCGGCGTCGAACATCGTGAGCATGAGCTGCCCCGTCGGGGCGGCCAGCCAGGGCGCGGGCATGAGGCTGCGCGCGATCGGGCGCGCGGTCATGTCGGCATCGCCCGTGTCCCAGACGAGACCGGTGTCGTCCACGTCCTTGCCGGTGATGTCGAGCCCGAGAATGGAGCCGGCTACCTGCCGCCCGGAGTCGAAGATGCGCTCCAGTTCTTCGCGGCGCACAGCCTTGCCGCGCAGCACGCCAGAAGGATCGGTGATCATGATCTGCACTGCGCGGATATCGGGATGCGCAGCGAGGAATGCCGCGAGCTCCGCCTTGTCGGCGAGCTGTGAAAGAGCGCTCAAGATGGGCTGCCCACTTCGCGCAGGCAGGTGTGCAGATGTTTGAGCAATGTGTCCGCATGCGCGGTGGTGGTCACCGGCGAACACAGCATCATGTTGTGGAACGGCGTCAGCAGCACACCACGATTGAGCAGGTACAGATGAATAGCCTGTTCGAGCTCCGGCCAGGCGGAGCGCTCGGACTCCGCGCCGTTGCGCGCAGCCTTGCCGAACCCGAACTCGAGCCGGGCGCCGACGCGCGCCACGTGCCAGGACAATGTCTCGGTGGCGAACACCCGCCCCAGGCCTTCCGACAGGTAGGTGGCGCAGTCGTGCATGGCCTGGTAGTTAGCTGGCGTCATGAGCTCGTCGAGGCTGGCCTCGAGACAGGCCAGCGCCAGCGCATTTGCCGACAGCGTGGTGCCCATGCCCGAATGACCACCGGCGCGATCTGCCTGCACACGCCGTATGCCCGCTTCGACTTCCGCGGTGAAACCGAACACCGCGCAGGGCATGCCGCCGGCAATCGCCTTGCCGCACACCCAGATATCCGGTTCGATCTTCTGCGCGCGCGCATAACCGCCGCGCGCCGTGGAAAGCGTGTGGGTCTCGTCGATGATGAGCAGCACGTGCAGCCGGCGCGTGAGCTCGCGCAGCTTGTGCAGGAAACCCTCTTCCGGCAGCACCATGCCGATGTTGGTCATCACCGGCTCGGCGATGACCGCCGCCGTGCGGCTGCGTGACAACACGCGCTCCACGGCGCCGATGTCATTGAAGGGCACGGCGTCGGTGGTGACGCTCACGTCGTGGTTCATGCCGACGAGCCCGGCGCGGGCGCGCGTGCCGCCTTTGTCGCCCATCTCGGGAAGCGCGCGCACCAGCGTCTCGTCCACGGTGCCGTGATAGCAGCCGTCGAACACCAGCATGCGCTGCCGCCCGGTGATCGCGCGCGCCCAGCGCAGCGCCGCGCGATTCGCGTCGGTGGCCGTCTGCGTCATCTGCCAGAACGGAAGTCCGAACATCTTCGCGAGTTTTTCGCCCACGCGCGCCACGCGATCCGCGGGCAGCATCGAGGTGATGCCCATGGCGCCCGTCTCGGCGAGCGCACGGGCGATCGGCGGCGGCGAGTGCCCGAACATCGCGCCGGTGTCGCCGAAACAGAAATCGAGATAGGTGTTGCCGTCGACGTCTTCGAGCTCGACACCGCGCGCCTTGCGCACGAACAGCGGGTGCGGCGTGCTCCAGTCGCGCATCCAGTGCATGGGCACGCCGTTCAACCAGTGTTCCGCGCTGAGCTTCGCCAGCCTCGCGGACTCGGCGTGCGTCGACGTGAAAGTATCGCGTTCGCGCGCCGCAAGCCTGGTCAGCGCTTCGCTGTCGATGCCAGGACGTCGCGCGTAATTCACGGCGGGCTACCTGCGAGTCGGGCGCTTTGCCGTGCGCGCCGGCTTGGCCTTCGCCTTGGCTTTCGCGGCCGCGGGCTTTCTCGCGCTCTTGCTGGCTTTTTCGGGTGCCGCCTTCGGCGACTCAGTCTTCGCAACTTCAGCCTTCGGGGCCTCCGTCTTCGCAGGTTCGGTCTTGGCCGTTTCCACCTTGGCTTCGGCCTTCGGCTCCTCTTTATCGGCGCCGGCGAGGTTGCGCTTGTTTTCCTTGTCCCCTTTGAAGTCCGTTTCGTACCAGCCCGAGCCCTTCAGCCGGAACACCGGCGCGGACATCAGCTTGCGCAGTCCTTTCTTGCCGCAGGTTGGGCACTTGGTGAGGGGCTTGTCATTGATCTTCTGCAGCACTTCTTCGTCGTAGCCGCAGTGTGGACATTCGTATTCGTAGAAAGGCATTGGGTCCCCGGATTTTCTTGCGCTGCGATTATAGCGGCGGAATCCGGATCGACCGAGTGCCGATAGTTTCCGATCAGGACGCGGGAAGCCATGGCCGTGTGAATCGTCCCCTGAAGGGGATTCCAGGCATGGATGTCACCATTTGGGTGGCTGTAGTAGGCCGCGTAGCAGCGAATGTGGCGATTGGCCCGCGCGCCACGCACGTCTTCGGCGGACAGGAATCCCGCCTTGCTCGACTCGGGATGTGTGTGCCATTCACCGAGGACCTTGGCGCCCCTCGGGATCAGGAGCGCCGCTCTTGCGGTGTCGGTAGAGCACGAATTAGATTTCGGGCAGCTCCATCCCTGAACCACGGCACTGCCAACAACACCTTCGTAGAGAAAGATGAATCCAAAATACTCGTGGGTCTTCGAGCGAGGCCCGTAGAGCGCGAACTGCTCGCGCACATGTGCATCCACCATATCCTGTGGGCACTCGGCAGAGGCCGCGATCCGGTAGGCAAGCGTTTCCCCCGCCTCGGCGGCCGTGACGAATGCCAGCAGCACACCAACTACTTCGCACCACTGACCGATACTGCGCACGACCAACTCCCCAGGTTTCCTTTAGACGGCCGGGGGTACTTTTGGTGACGCGGAATTTTCAGTCTTGGTGCGGCGCTTTATCGTTCTTAGTGGAGATTTATCCTGGTGAAAAACACCGCGGCGGAGGCGCGAATTTTCGAATTCAGCGGTTTTCGGCTCGATGTTGCGAAGCGGAAGTTGCTCACCAGCGATGGCGAGCACACCGATCTGCCATCCCGTGCCTTTGACCTGCTGTTGTACCTGGTCGAACGGCCCGGCGAACTACTGGACAAGTCCGCTCTGCTCAAGGGCGTCTGGCCAACGACGGTCGTCGAGGAAAACAATCTGAGCCAGAGCATCTTCGCGCTGCGCCGTGCGCTCGGTGATACGGCCCAGGAGCCTCGCTTCATCGTCACCGTGCCGGGACGCGGCTACCAGTTCGTGGCGCCGGTGCGGGTGGTGCCGGCTCCGCCGAATCCCACCACGGCGCCTTCCGGCAGATTCCGCGAGCGTCGCGCCTTGTGGATCGCATCCGGCATGACCGCGTTGGCGCTCATCGCGCTGATCGTCTGGCTGTCCTGGCGGCACGCTGACCCGCCAGCTTCGCACTCAACGATTTCCGGGGCCGATCCGGCGCCGCAAACCATCGCGGTACTGCCATTCACCGACCTGAGCCCCGCGCGCGACATGGAGTACTTCACCGACGGCATCGCGGAAGAGATCATGAACAGCCTCGATCGGGTTGGAACGCTGCGCGTGATCGGCCGCAGATCCGCGTTTGCGTTCAAGGGCACGAACGAAGATGCGCGCAGCATCGGCGAGAAGCTCAAGGTCGACAGCATTCTCGAAGGCAGTGTGCGCAAAGCGGGCGAACGGATCCGTATCTCCGCGCGGCTGGTGCGGACCCGTGACGGCTTCAGTCTCTGGTCGAAGACCTTCGATCGCAAGCTCGATGACGTGCTCGACATCCAGAGCGCGATCGCCAGCGAAGTGGCCGCGGCGCTGTCACCCATGGTCAACCCGATCAGTGAAGTCCAGGTTCCAACGAAGAGTCCGGAAGCCTTCAACGCATACCTGCGCGGAAACCACGAGTTCAAGCGCGGCAAGTTCTCCGACCTGCGTCGCGCGCGCGACGAATTCCTTCGTGCGGTGACGCTCGACCCGGGCTTCGCACTCGCGCACGCCTCGCTGGCGGTGACCTATGAATGGTTGGCGCGTTCCGGCTACGACAATGTCGCGCAATACCGCTCGCTCCGCGCAGCTTCGCTCGATCGGGCAATCAAACTCGATCCGAAGATCGCCGATCAGTGGTGGGTCCGGACGTTTCTCATGGGCGATCTGGATTCACTGACGTTGCAAATCCACAATCTCGAGCGTGCACGGGCTGCCAACCCCAACAACATTGACTCGACGGGCATGCTCGGCCGCGCGTACCTGCGGGTGGGACGACGCGCCGAAGCGCTGGATCTCATCGAGCGCCAGCGCGTAGCCGACCCTTTGTGGATTCCCGCCATCCTGAATTCCGCCAACGCGAACTACCTGTACACCAACGATCGTCAACGCACCCTGTCGTTGCTCGACGAGGCGGAGGCTCTTGCACCCGGCGACGCACAGCTGGCGGATTTTCGCGCCCTGATGGCGTTCAGCGAGGGACGCGCGCTCGACTGGGACCATTGGAAGGCAAAGGCGATCGAGTCGGCGCCACGGGATCCACCGCTGCATGGTTATCTGTCGCAGGACTATGGACATCTGGGCATGCTGGACGCGGCCATGTACCACGCACGGATTGCCCAGGAGCTCACTCCGAAAAGCGCCGGCGGCGCTTACAACTATGCGCACATTCACCTGTTTTCCGGGAACGTGGACGCCGCGCGACCGGTGGTGCAACGGGTCATGGCGGAGCAGTCCGAGGATTTCCTGGCGCAGCGCGCACAGGCGGAGTTGCAATACTTCACGGGCGATTGCGGCGGCGCCATCCATTCGCTCGAGCTGGCGCAGCCCGGACTCATGCAGCCCGCCGGCTCGATGGACATGATGTGGGATCCTGACCAGGCGGTGCTCCTGGTGTGGTGCCTGCGCAAACAGGGTGATGCCAGGCGCGCCCAGGACTTTGCGCGCGCTCTCGCGGTCCAGATCGCACCGCCGGTCACCGCCGGTGTGATGGACGGAGTACAGGCACGCATGGCCGCCGCCATCGGCGACCGGCGCGCGCTCGTGCAGCACCTTCAGGTCCTGGTCAAGACGAAGTCCATGGCGTTCGCGTTCGCGCGCCACGAGCCGATGATCCAGCCCTATCTACAGGACCCGGAAGTGAAGGCGCTGCTCGACACGCTCGATGCACACCGCGCCGAGTGGCGCAGGATCCTGCCCAAGTCATCGATGCGCGTGCCGATTTCCGGGATCGCAATAGAGAAATAGTTCTTCACGCGCGCGAGGCGACAAACACTCCGGCGATGATCAAAGCCGTGCCCAACGCGTACCGCGGCGTAATGGTTTCCTGAAAAAACAGGTACCCCGCCGCCGGTACCAGCACGAAAGCCAGCGCCACGAAGGGATAGGCCCGGCTCAATGGGACGGTGGTAAGAATTCGCACCCAGAGCACCGTGGCCGCCGCGTACAGCGTCACCGCGATCCACATGGAAGGCAGGCGTGCGACGTCCAGCAACCACGACATCGACATGCCACTGCCGACCTGCGAAGCCGCGCGCTTGAAGAGAATCTGTCCAGCCGCAATTGCGACCGGAAAACTCAGCAGCTCCAGGAGTTGTCGCGCGGACAGGTTCATGCTGTTCGCTCCCGATCTTCGATGTAGAGCAGATCGCGGCCGATAGTCTCGCACCGCGCATTGCCGGGTACCGGCACGATGTGGCGCAGGAAACTGTGCGGATACGGAAAGAAGTGCACGTGCGGATTGAACGTGAATCGGTATTCCCGCTCGAGCGGCACGATGACCAGCAACCGTCGCCGCGCCACGCGGCGCAACTCGGCGATGGTCCGGTCGATGTGCAGCACGTGTTCCAGGACATGGGTGCAGATCACCGTGTCGAAGGCCCCATCGGCAAACGGCAAATTCTCGATGTCTGCCTCCTGGAAGCGCATGCCCGGATGCGCCGCGGCGATGCCAGGCTCGAGCTGGAAATCCACGCCGATGAAGTTGCCTGGCTCACGGGCGCTGCGCGCAGCCAGCGCGCCTAACAAGAAGCCGGTGCCGCAGCCGATGTCGCAGACTGTGCCCGGCAACATGAGCTCCGCCAGCCGCGCGATGCAGGCCTCGCTGTTGTCCGTGCCCTCCTGGATGCGCGGCATGCGGCGATAGATGTCGGCGTACTGCTCGGGCGTGACGGCATGGATGTTGGCCCGGAAGTTCTCGAGGTCATCGACGAAACGGCCCCAGTAGGCGCGAAACAGCCAGCGCATGGGCCTGGAGTCGCGCAGTGCGGGCGGAATCCACTCCTCCAGGAGGTAGCGGATGAAATTGACCGATTCCCGTTTCATTTCATCGCGCCACTTTATAAAGCCGCGCGTAGACCTGGCCCGCGGGCGTCTTCAGCTCCCAGAGCTTCTGGAATTGCACTGGCAGGGCCGGGTTGGGATCGAGCAGACGCGCCTCCATGCCGCTCATCTGCGTGGTGCGCAGGTTCTCGAGGTTTGGCGACTCGTTGCCGCCGGAGAATTTCATCTTCACGTGATGATGCACGAGCAGGTAATCGACGAGTTTGTCGTGGGTCAGCAAGTCCTCGGGTGTCATCGCCATCAAGTTGCGCGCCTGCCGCACCTTGGCGGAATGCTGAGGCGTGAGCAGGAACGGATTGGCGATCACGGAGCAATCGGTGTGGTAACGCACCGAGTGGCCATCATCCACGGGCGCCAGCACTATGCCGGGGTGTTGTGCGCATTCCTGCCTCAACAAAGGGAACACCCCGCGAATGCTCTCGTAGCTATCGCTGCCCGCCAGGAACCACTGGGTCTGCCAAACCGGATAGGTGGGCCCCAGTGCCGCAGCGAACACGGCGAAACATGCCAGCGTCAGCGCGCGCCGGCGCTCCGGCCATTTCTCGCAGGCGAACTTCGCCGCCAGCAACGGCGTCATCACCATGGTGGCGACGCCGAACACGTTGAAACGGAACTGCAGCAACAGCAGCGCCAGCGTGAAGGCGCTCGCGATGGAGTAGAACTGCAAGGCCGGTTCGCGCGATGCCCAGACCAGCCAGACATTGAACGCCAGCGAAGGTACCACCAGCACCAGCAGCCACGAATAGAGCTCAGTGGAATATTTGTCGCCGTACAGACTCCAGAGCTTGAATGGGCTGAGCACTTCGAACACCGAACTGAGTAGTTCGAGGTCCCCGGCCAGGAACTGGCCCGCGTGTCCCATCGCGCCGACGATCGGCAGCATCGCCAATACGGCGAATGCCGCCACTACGCCCATCGTCAGGCGAGAGCGCGCGAACGAGAACAGGACCGCGATGGCTGACGAGCAGGCAGAGACGTACACATGGAACCAGGAGAGAGTGTAGTACTCGAAAAATCCCTGTCGTAACGGATCTGACGGCAGGCAGACGGCGAGAGTGCCCGTCATCAGTGCCGCAGCAAATGCCCAGATCTGCCGGCGCGCGGGTAGCGGCTGCGCGCGCAACCATCGCCACGCAAGCGTAGCGACCACTGGAATCTGCAGGATGAACAGCCCGTTGTGGATCCCCAGGCTCAAGGCCAGCACCAGACCGAGGAGCGCGCCGGCAGGCCACGACGCGCGCTCGCGCGGCGCGAAGAACCACAGACCCGCGGACAGCGTCCCTAACATCATCAGCATTTCGAAGTAATGGTGATCGATGTTGCCGACGGAGAAGGGCATGAAAGTGATGGGCAGCAGCGCTACGCCCAGCACCGCCAACACGGCGAGCGACATCGGCAACGCCAGCTGTCGGGCCAGTATCACCAACATGGCCACCGCCACCGGCGCGATTGCCACGGGAATGTGCATCAGCACGCGATTGGCCGCGGCCTCGTTGGCGAAAGGGCCGAACAACGCGGTGATACGCGCCATCAGGACGTCGTAACCCCAGGGCCAGGTGACCCAGCTGCCTTCGGGGGCGTGGATGTGCGCATCGAAGTCGGCGACGGGCACGCCGTGCAGCACCAGATCGAGAATGCGGCGCGCGTGATAGAACGCATCGGGATTCGAGGGCAGATACTGCCCATCTATATAAGAAGCCGAGATACTCCCAAGCGCGCCCGCGATCAGCGCCACAGAGCCCAGCAGCCACAGCAATGTCCAGCGGAAAGCAGGGGTCATGGCCCGGGTGTCACGGGTCAGTGCTGCGGCGGGTCTTCACGCTGCGAAATGCGAGATAGTGCATTCGCTTCAGTTCGCGCCGCCCGCGGGTGACGGTGTCGAGAATCAGCCCGCAGACGAAACTCATGACGGCGATCAGCATGAGGCCAGTCGACAGGATGGCGGTGGGCACGCGCGGCACCAGGCCCGTCTCGTAGAATTCGATGAAGAGCGGGACCGCGAGGCCGATCGCCGTCAGCGCGAGAATGCAGCCAATGGAGACGAAGAAGGCGAACGGCCGCTCTTCTTTTACGAGGCGCGCAATGGTGCGAAGGATTCGCCAGCCGTCCCGCCAGGTGTTGAGCTTGCTCGCCGACCCGGCGGTACGTGCGCCATAAGGAGTGGGCACTTCGGAGATCGGCACGCGCAGATCGAGCGCGTGCACGGTGAGTTCGGTCTCGATCTCGAATCCCTTCGACAACGCGGGAAAGGATTTCACGAAGCGGCGCGACATCACGCGATAGCCGGAGAGGATGTCGGTGACGCTGTTGCCGAACAGCGTGGCGACGAGACCAGTGAGCATGCGATTGCCGAAACGGTGACCCTCCCGGTACGCCTGCTGGTCGCTCTCGATGCGCTTTCCGCAAACCAGATCGAGGTGCTGTTCGGCCAGCAGCGCGATCATCTTCGGCGCCGACGCCGCGTGATAGGTGCCATCACCGTCGACCAGGACGTACACGTCGGCTTCGACGTCCGCGAACATGCGCCGCACGACGTTTCCCTTGCCGCGCGTGGGCTCGCGACGCACGCGGGCGCCGGCGCTGGCGGCCACCGCCGAGGTATCGTCGGTGGAGGCATTGTCGTAAACGTAGATGGTCGCCTCGGGCAGCGCGCGGCGAAATTCCTCGATCACGCCGGCGATTCCTGCCGCTTCGTTGAGACACGGAATCAGCACGGCAACATCAGGCGGCCGCTCGGTGACGGTGGCGGAATTTGTGAGAGCGTCCACAAATACATTATGGTGAAAGACCGTAGGATCAGGAAGCGGGTTGGTTCACGTTTTCCCGCCAGGAGAACGGAGGATGAAGGGCGAGGCTGGCAGGCCGGGGCTTTCGATCGACTTGCTGCTGGTCGCCTGGTGGTTGTTTGCCTTCTGGGTACTGGCGACCTACGGAATGCGCCTCGGCTTCCTGCTGTATGTCGAGATCGGTCTCGACAAGCACACCGACATCGTCGACCGCGACTTCATCAACTACTGGGTAGGTGGAAAATTCGCTCTCGACGGCCGCCACCTCGTCCTGTTCGACCAGCCGGAGTACTTCGCCTACCTGAAGTCGCTGTTCGGACCCAACTACCAGATACACGCCTGGTCCTATCCACCGCATTTCCTGATGCTGGTCGCGCCGCTCGGCGCGCTCGACTACCGCCCGGCGCTGGTGGTCTTCCTGCTGGTAACGCTCGTCATGTTCGTGCTGGCCGCGTTGGCATTTCGGCGCCGCTATGCGCCCGAGACCTCACAGCTCTACCTGTGGCTGGCGTTGTTCGGCTACGTGCTCATGCAGGTGGAAGCCACGCAGAACGGGTTCCTCACCAGCGCCCTGCTCCTCTGTGTGTTCGCCTTCATGCGCGAACGGCCGGTGGTCGCGGGTCTCGCGCTGGCGCTGCTCACCGTCAAGCCGCAGCTGGGGTTTCTGATCCCCCTGCTCGCGCTGGTGGACCGCAACTGGACGCTGTTGCGCTGGGCCATCGTGTTCACGGTGGTGCTCATGGGCCTGTCCGTCCTGTTGTTCGGTGTAGATAGCTGGCGCGCCTATTTCACGCAGGTCGTTCCGTACCAGCAACTGGTGATGAACGAGTGGTACGGCATCTTCCTGCGCATGATGCCGAGCACGTTCGGCAGCGTGCGCACCCTGGAATTCACGCCCGGCATCGCGCACGTCGTGCAGTGGATAGTCTCGGGAGTGGCATTCGCGGTCCTGCTGCGCCTGCTCTTCGTGCTGAAAGATCCCCTGGAACGCGTGTTCGCGATTGTCGCGGGGACGTTCCTGATCTCGCCGTATTCCTTCAACTACGACATGGGCGCGATCAGCGTCATCGCGGCGTGTCTCGCGCTGCGAGCACGAACGGGCCATCGGAACCTGGAAGCAGGCGTGTACGGCGCGCTCGCGATCCTGCCGGCCGCGGTCACGGAGCTCGGCGTCAAGGGACTGCCCATCGCGCCGTTGGTGCTCGCGGCCAGCTTCGCGGTGCTGTGGCTGGGGGCGCGGCGCCCCCTTGCGACCACCGTCAGCGGCTGAAACTCAACGCGCCGTCTTTCGCCGAGGTCTTGATGCGGTCGCCGGGCACGAACTTGCCCGAGAGGATCGCCTGCGCCAGCGGGTTTTCCACCTGCTGCTGAATCGCGCGCTTCAAAGGCCTGGCGCCGTACACCGGGTCGTAGCCCGCTTCGCTCAGGAGGTCGAGCGCCGAGTCGTCGAGCGTGAACTCGAGGCTGCGGTCGAGCAGGCGCTTCTTGAGCTGGCCGAGCTGGATGTCGACGATCGCACGGATCTGCGCCTGGCCGAGCGGATGGAACACGCAGATGTCGTCGATGCGGTTGATGAACTCGGGTCGGAAATTCTGTTGCACCACTTCCATGACGGCCGACTTCATCTTCGCGTAGTTGCCCTCACCCGCGAACTGCTGGATCACGTCCGAACCCAGGTTCGACGTCATGATGATCACGGTGTTGCGGAAGTCCACGGTGCGGCCCTGGCCGTCCGTCAAGCGACCATCGTCGAGCACCTGCAGCAGGATGTTGAACACGTCGGGGTGCGCCTTCTCCACCTCGTCCAACAAGATGACGGCGTACGGACGGCGGCGCACGGCCTCGGTGAGCTGCCCGCCTTCGTCGTAACCCACGTATCCCGGCGGCGCGCCGATGAGGCGCGACACCGAATGCTTCTCCATGTATTCGGACATGTCGATGCGCACCATCGACTCTTCGGTATCGAACAGGAATTCCGCGAGCGCCTTGCAGAGCTCGGTCTTGCCGACGCCCGTGGGGCCGAGGAACAGGAAAGAACCATTCGGGCGCCGCGGATCGGAGAGGCCCGCGCGCGAACGACGGATGGCGTTCGAAACGATCTTCACCGCTTCGTCCTGGCCGACCACGCGCTTGTTCAACGCCTCTTCCATGCGCAGGAGTTTTTCCTTCTCGCCCTCGAGCATCTTCGAGACGGGAATGCCGGTCCACTTGGAAACCACTTCGGCGATTTCCTCTTCCGTCACCTTGTTGCGGACCAGCTGCGTTTCCTTGGTCTCGGCGATAGTGGCCTGCGCGAGCTTGCGCTCGAGCGCGGGCAACACTTCGTACTGGATCTGCGCGACGCGCGTCAGGTCACCCTTGCGGCGCGCGGCATCCATGTCGAGCTTCGCCTGCTCCTGCTCTTCGCGCACGGTGGCCGCGCCCTGCAGGGAGGCCTTTTCGCTTTTCCAGATCTCTTCGAGGTCGGAATATTCCTTCTCGAGGACTTTCAGCGTGTCCTGCAAGGTAGATAGACGTTTCCGGGTCGCCTCGTCTTTCTCTTTCTTGAGCGCTTCCTGCTCGATCTTGAGCTGGATGATGCGGCGCTCGAGGCGGTCCAGCACCTCGGGCTTCGAGTCGATCTCCATGCGGATGCGCGCACCGGCTTCGTCGATGAGGTCGATGGCCTTGTCGGGCAGCTGCCGGTCCGCGATGTAGCGATGCGACAGCGTCGCCGCCGCCACGATGGCCGGATCCGTGATCTCGACCTTGTGGTGCACTTCGTAGCGCTCCTGCAGGCCGCGCAGGATCGCGATGGTGTCTTCCACCGTGGGTTCATTCACCAGCACTTTCTGGAAGCGGCGCTCGAGCGCGGCGTCCTTCTCGATGTACTTGCGGTATTCGTCGAGCGTGGTCGCGCCCACGCAATGCAGCTCACCGCGCGCCAGCGCGGGCTTGAGCATGTTGCCGGCGTCCATGGCGCCCTCGGCTTTGCCGGCACCGACCATGGTGTGCAACTCGTCGATGAACAGGATGATCTGGCCTTCCTGCTTGGAGAGATCGTTGAGCACGCCTTTCAGGCGCTCTTCGAACTCGCCGCGGAACTTGGCACCTGCGATCAGCGAGCCCATGTCGAGCGCAAGAATGCGTTTGCCCTTGAGCCCTTCGGGCACTTCGCCGTTGATGATGCGCTGGGCGAGGCCTTCCACGATCGCGGTCTTGCCCACGCCCGGCTCGCCAATGAGCACCGGGTTGTTCTTCGTGCGGCGCGCGAGCACCTGCACCGTGCGACGGATTTCGTCGTCGCGGCCGATGACCGGGTCGAGCTTGCCCTTCGAGGCGCGCGCCGTCAGGTCGATGGTGTATTTCTCGAGCGCGCCGCGCTTGGTCTCTGCTTCGGGATCGTTCACCGCTTCACCACCACGCACCTGCTCGATGGCCTTTTCGATGGAGGCCTTCGAAGCGCCGGCGTCCTTGAGTAGTTTGGCAAGCGTGTTCCTGTCTTCGATCGAAGCCAGTACGAACAGCTCCGTCGGGATGTAGTCGTCCTTGCGCTGCTGCGCCAGCTTGTCGGTGACGTTGAGCAGACGGCCGAGGTCCTGCGAGCCCTGCACGTCGCCACCCGTTCCGGTGACAGTGGGAAGGCGATCGATGGCAGTGTCCAGGTCCTTGCGCAGCTTGGCCACGTTCGCGCCGGCCTTGACCAGGAGCGGACGGGTGCTGCCGTCCTGCTGGTCGAGCAGCGCGGCCATGACATGGGCCGGCTCGATGAACTGGTGGTCCTTGCCGACCGCGAGGGACTGGGCGTCCTGGAGGGCCGACTGGAATCGTGTGGTGAGTTTGTCCATTCGCATAGGCCGCCAAAATGGGGCCCTGCGGTGACGGTTTCAATAGCCGGGAACCCATATTGATTTATCGGACGCCGCCGCTTCGGCGGCGTTTTCCTTCGTGGGCGCAAGCCCTCTCAATGAGCCTGCCTTTCTGCGAACGTAATGAGCGCGATGCCAAGGCCGATCAGCACCACCTGGGTGACGCTGGATCGCGGGTCCACCCGGCGGTGCAGGCCCGGGATCAGGTCCGCTACAGCCACATATAGAAGACTGGACGCCGCCACCGCCAGCGCGAATGGCAGGGCCATCAGCGCCTGCTTCAGCGCGAAGAAGCCGATGACGCCACCGATGACCGCCGTGAGGCTCGTCAGCAGGTTCAGGACCAACGCGCGCCGGCGTGAGACACCGGAGTTCAGCAGCACCGCGAAGTTGCCGACTTCCTGGGGAATTTCGTGGGCCATGATGGCCAGGGCCGTGACGATGCCGAGGTGCACGTCGGTCAGGAAGGCTGCCGCGATCAGCACGCCGTCCAGCACGTTGTGCAGGGCATCACCCACCAGCACCAGAGCGCCACTCGCCTTTTTGCGGGCCTGCTCATGTTGATGAGCATGGTTGTGATCATGGGCATGCTCATGCGCATCGCCGACCGGGTGCTCGGCGCAGTGATCGTCGTGGCAGTGGCGCCAGAGCAGGAATTTCTCGAGGACGAAGAACAGCGCGATGCCGGCGATCAATGCGATGCCCACCTCGTGCACGTTCTCCATCCCCGCGCCCTCGACCGCATGCGGAATCAGTGCCAACAGAGCCGCGCCTAACAAGGCGCCGGTGGCGAAGCTGACCAGGTGCGGAAGAGCGCCCTCGCGCGCGCGCGCGGGCAACGCCAGGAAAATGCCGGCCGCGAGTACGGACAGCACACCCGAAACAGTGGTGGCGAGGATGATCCAGAGGAGGTTGGTCAAAGCGCGAGGATCGTAGCATGCACGCGAAGCCAGGTTGGCTGCCGGCGCGGGATATCAAGGTGGTTTGGTGAGGTTATGCGTGTTGTTCCCGTGCGAAATCGGCCTATAAAGCTATGCGACCGTAGGCGCATCACTTCGACTAGCGCGGAAAGTCGTCAGCTCAGTCTTCGAACGCCTCCGGTCCTTTCTGCGACTGTGCAATGAGCCCAGATAGTGCGTGAAAGTGCTTATAAACCCAGCGTCGGCAATTCCGGCAGGGCGCGTTGTAGACCAACGTGTCGCCTTTCAGATTGAAGGGGATCAAGACATAGTTGCGGACCGTCAGCTGCTTCTTCTCCTTGAGCAGGTAATACATCTTGGGCTCCGCGCAGTTCATCGCGCCGCGGCCGTGCTGATCGAGGCCGCGATTCGTTATCTGTGCGGGTGTGAACGAGCCGCCTGACTCGGACCTGAGAAATTCCGTGAGCTTGTTAGTGATGGTTTGCTGCGCGGAATTCCTGTCGCCACCCCCGCGGACGAGTTCCGTGAGCTCCGTGTAGCCAGGTGCTCCGGAGAACAGCGCGTAGTTGTCAGAAGAAGACGCGATCCCCATCGCCACCACGCACACCTTGTCCTTGTTGCGACCGCCGGTGTCCGCGCTGAACTTTGCCTGCGCGATGGCCTTCGCCTGATCCAGCAATGTATATGCGCGTGCGGGGTACATTTCTGGTTTTCAGAGCTCCATGCGTCCGCGCACTTCTACCACAGCGCGAAGTTGTTGTGCATCGAGCCGGCCATCTACTCGTGCCGCGATGTAGTACGCCTCGATCCAAGGCAATCAGTTCTCGCCGGATTTCGGAAAGTCGCGCCAAATGAGCGCCGCCATGCGCCCGCCCTTCCCATCGCGGCGATGAGAATAGAACCGTTCGCGATGGCCGAACGTGCACCAGTCACCACCACACACGTCAGTGACGCCCAACGCTGCCAGCCGGCGGCGCGCAAGCCCGACGAGATCTGCCTGCCATCGCTCGCGCGCATTCGGCACAAAGACCGCAGCCGCTTCGGGATCCGAATCGACAAACGCAGCGCGAACTTCCTCGCCCACTTCGAAGTGCTCTCTCGAAATCGCGGGCCCGAGCCACGCAGTCAGATCAGCGCCGGGAACGTCGAGCGCGGCCACGGTTTGTTCGAGCACGCCTGACGCAAGTCCGCGCCACCCGGCGTGGGCCGCGGCGATGCGACTGCCATCGCGACTGGCAAACAGCACCGGCAGGCAGTCCGCCACCATCACCACGCAGACGCGGCCGGGCACGCGCGCGACGGCGGCATCGGCGGTGATGACGCCTTGCGTTGGTGAATCAATATCAGCGACCACCGTTCCATGAACCTGATTGAGCCACGCGGGCGCTGCGGGCAATCCGAGCAACGTCTCGAGCTGCGCGCGATTCGCTGCAACGCGCGCGGGATCATCACCAACATGCGTCGCGAGATTGAACGAATCCCACGGCGGCGAACTCACGCCACCAACCCGCGTAGTGAACGCGGCGTGCACACCCGCAGGCAGGCGCCATTCAAAATCCAACAAACTCATTTCCTTCGCGGCTCGGTCATGTCTTTCGCCAGCACGTCTAACAAGCCGGTCAGATCCTCTGGCAATGGCGCGTCGTAACTCACACGCTTGCCAGACTTCGGATGCGTGAACGTGAGCCGTGCCGCATGCAACGCCTGCCGGCTGAAGGTCTCGAGCGCGCGCACCAGCGCCGGCGTCGCGCCGGCCGGTAGCTTGCGACGACCGCCGTACACCGGATCACCGACGATGGGATACCCCACATGCGCCAGATGCACGCGGATCTGATGCGTGCGACCAGTCTCGAGATGCACGCGCGCCAGCGTGTGACCGCGAAAGCGTTTCTCGATCCTGTAGTGCGTCACGGCTTCGCGCCCATCGCTGCGCACCGTCATCTTCGTGCGCTGCGTGCGATGCCGGCCGATGGGTTCGTCGACGGTTCCACCGCCGGTCATGGCGCCCACGCACACCGCGAGATACTCGCGCTCGATCTCATGCGCGGCGAGCTCCGCCACCAGCGCCGTGTGCGCCTCGAGCGTGCGCGCGACGACTAACAACCCGCTGGTGTCCTTGTCGATGCGATGCACGAGCCCGGCGCGCGGCACGCGCCTGAGCTTGGCGTCGTGCGCCAGCAGCGCGTTCTGCAGCGTATGCGCGCGATTGCCCGCGCCCGGATGCACCACGAGCCCCGGCGGCTTGTTGATGACGATCACCGCGGCATCCTGGTGGACTATGTCGAGTGGCAGCTTTTCCGCCTCGACGCCGCTCTCCTCGGGGAGGCGTGCTTCGACTGTGGCGGCTTCACCACCCGTCACCAGGTCGCGCACCCGGGGCACGAGTCCGTTGATCAGCACGGCCCCGTCCTCGATCCAGCGCTGGATGCGCGTGCGCGAGTACTGTGGCAAGAGCTGGGCGAGTGCCTGATCCAGCCGCCGGCCGGCGAAATCCGGGGGCAGCTCGAGGCGGTAGGTCTGGAACTTAGGGGGCAACCTTTTGGTCCGATGGCTGGGCGGGGCCGCTATACTTCACGCGTCCGGCGACCATTTCAAACTATAGATACCGGCAAACGAGAGACGGCAAAACCTTCCATGCGAGCAATGCGTACCGCCGGTAGCCTGGCACTCCTGTTTTTGGCGCTTTCCCTGAACCTGACAGGCTGCCGATCCAAAGATGGCCGCGAAGGGCCGATGACCGACCCGGCGGTGGTTTACGAGCGCGCCCACCGCGCGCTGATCCAGTCGGACTACGGGCTGGCCATCAAGATCTACGAAGCGTTGATGGCCCGCTACCCGTTCGCCGCGGAGACACGCCAGTCGCGCCTGGACGTCATCTACGCCTACTACCGTGCGGGCGAACCCGAATCGGCCATCGACGCCGCCGATACTTTCATCGAAGAGAACCCGACCCACCCGCGCGTCGACTACGCCTGGTACCTCAAGGGGCTGGTCGATTTCGAGCGCCTGCCCAACTTCCTCGAGCGCTGGTTCCGCGTCGATCTCAACCAGCGCCCGCCGACGCAGGCGCGCCGCTCGTTCCTGTCGTTCGCCACCGTGGTCGAGCAATACCCCAACAGCGAATACGCGCACGACGCGCGCCGCCGCATGGTGTACCTGCGCAATCGTCTCGCGGACTACGAAATCGCCGTGGCCCGCTACTACGTCGACCGCGGCGCCTATGTCGCCGCCGCGCAGCGCGCCAAGGTTGCCATCGAAGAGTTCGACGGTGCACCCGCCGTGCGTTCGGCGCTCGAGATCATGGTGTATTGCTACGAGCAGATGGAGCTCAAGGAACTCGCCGCGCAGACCCGCGCGATGTATCGCAACAACTACGAAGGCGAAGTGGGCGAACGCAAGGGACCGACGAAGAAGAAGTGGTACAAACTCTGGCTGGCGAGTTAATGGTTTAATGGGGACATTCCCGATTTGCTAGCAAATCGGGACGCGCCTCGCGACGGAACGCGATATGAGCCGCAACACCTTCCTGTTAGTTCTGCTGGCGGCGACAGCCGCTTCGCCAGCATTCGCTCAAGACTTCGATCGAAACGCATGGCTCGCTGATTTCGACCAGCTCAAATCGGCGGTTACGGAAAACTATCCGAACCTGGAATGGGCCGCCGAACGTGGCGCGGACCTGCCGACGATCGAGCGACGCTCGCGCGAGCGGCTCGCGGCAGCGAACGACGTAGCCAGCGCGCGCGCGGCACTGGAACGTTTCGTGAACTCCTTCGGCGACGGGCATCTCTCACTCACCTGGCCGCAGCCGCGCGTCGCGCCGCGAAGCCCGGCGACCGAGTCGCTCTGTGCCTCGATGGGTTATCGGCAGGATGACGATAGCGCCGCGATCGGGAAGAACCTGCCGGGCTATGAGCCGCTGCCAGCGGGCGAGAGTGAGATCGACGCTGGCATGCTCACCATCGCCGACAAGAAAATCGCCACGCTGCGAATTTCGCTGTTCCATCCTTCGCTGACGATGTGCGAATCGGCCGCGCGCAAACTCAGGGCGACCAGTGCCAAGGCTTGCGACGACGCATGCCGGAAAAAACTCGAGGCGCGGGCAGACGACATTTTCGTGCGCGACGTCGAAAGCCGTATCCGCGGCCTCATGCGCCTGAAGCCCGACGTGTTCCTGGTCGACGTGGCCGGCAACGGCGGCGGGAGCGAGACCGCCATTGCGATTGCCCGCATGCTCGGAGGCGAGGAACTGAACGCGCCCTCGATGGCTTTCGTGCGCAATGCGCACCGGCGCACCGCGCTGGCGGAGGAATTGTTGGCGCTCAAACCCGCGCTGGTCAAAGCGCGTGGCGCGGAAGCGGCGTTTCTGAGCGAACTGATTGCCGGCCTCACCAGCGCGCAGGAACAGGCCGGCGAGCCCTGCGATCTCAGCGCGTTGTGGCGCGGCGAGAAGGTCCAGTGTTCGAATCTCGTTCGCGGACCGTTTTATGCGGGCGGCATGGTGTCGCGGGAATTGCCCGCGGCATATCGCAGCCGCGCCTGGGCGGGGCAAGTGTCATCGACCTCGCGTTTCAGTACTCCGGCTGGAATCTGGAAGGGCCCGGTCGTGGTGCTCGTCGATGGGTATTCCGCTTCGGCCACCGAACTGTTCGCGGCGATGCTGCAGGATGCCGGTCGCGCCGTGATCCTGGGGTCACCCACTCATGGCTCGGGCTGTGGATGGACTTTGCCCAGGCGCCCCATCGAACTGAAGAACAGCCGTGGCGAGTTGGGGATGCCCGATTGCGCGCGCTTTCGACGCGACGACCGCAACGAGCTGGATGGAATCGAGCCGGATGAACTCGTCGGGTTCAGGAGAACCGACAGCGTCAAACAGCGCGCCGAGAGACTTGCCCCGAAGCTGCGCAACGTCGTCGCGCGTTAATGGGGACATTCCTGATTTGCTAGCAAAAGGGGACGCGGCTCGATCGCTATTCGTTCCCGATAGCAGAATGTCGCGATTCGCACGCGATCAGGATATCGCCCGAACAGGCACGTGGCAGTACGGTGTGCCGCATGCCACGCACTGCCCGCGCAATCGTCGCTGATGGCTGCTACCACGTCCTGAACCGCGCCAATCAGCGGGCGCAGGTTTTTCACGAGCGTGCGGACTACGAGCAGTTCCTCGCACTCATCGCGCGCGCGCAGGCCCGCCTCACGATGCCAATCCTCGCGGCCTGCCTGATGCCTAACCACGTCCACTTCGTAATGCGTCCCGCCGCTGCTGGCGATCTCGCGAACTGGATGCACTGGGCATTCACCACGCACGTGCGCTGGTATCACGCCAAATATGCGACGACCGGGCGCGTGTGGCAGGGGCGGTTCAAGGCCTTCGTCGTCCAGGAAGACCATCATCTCCTGACGCTCATGCGCTACGTCGAGCGCAACGCACTGCGCGCCGGGCTCGTCGAGCGAGCGGAGGACTGGGAGTGGGGAAGTCTTGCGTGGCGCAGGTCGCGGTACGCGCCGGTGGCGCTCGCGGAATCGCCAGTTCAATTGCCATCCTATTGGCGACAGTTCACCAACGACCCGCAAACCGCGGTTGAACTCGCGGAGATCCGCGCGTGTGTCAATCGACAGCGGCCATTCGGCGCTGCGGATTGGGTTTCACGTCAAGTGGGCGATCTCGGGCTCGAGTCGTCGGTGACTCCCGTGGGACGCCCGCCGCGATCGAGGCGCGTCCCCTTTTGCTAGCAAATCAGGAATGTCCCCATTACCGCCTATAGCCGCTGGTAATCGGATAGCGCCAATCGCGACCAAAAGCCCGACGGCTCACCCTGACTCCTGGTGGTGCCTGCCGGCGCTTGTATTCGTTGCGCTTCACCAGGTCGAGCACGCGCACGACGGTCGTGCGCTCGAAACCCTTGGCGCAGATCTCATCCACCGACAGGTCGTCTTCGATGAACGACTCGAGAATCGGATCGAGCACCTCGTACGGCGGCAGGGAGTCGCTGTCCTTCTGGTCCGGGCGCAGCTCCGCGGACGGCGGACGATCGATCACGCGGCGTGGAATCACGGGAGCCACGGTGTTTCGGTACTCGGCCAGCCTGTACACCAGTAGTTTGCTGCAGTCCTTGATAGGCGCGAAGCCACCGGCCATGTCGCCATACAGCGTGGCGTAACCCACGGACATCTCGCTCTTGTTGCCGGTGGTCAGCAGCATCTTGCCGGTCTTGTTGGAGATGCCCATGAGCAGCAGCATGCGGCAGCGCGACTGAATGTTCTCTTCCGTGGTGTCGGGCTTGCGGCCCGCGAACTCCTCGGCGAGCGTGGCTTCCGTGGCCTTCATCATTTCCCCGATGGGCAACACGCTGTATTTCACGCCGAGGTTTTCGGCCTGCGCACGCGCGTCATCGAGGCTCATCTGCGAGGTGTATGGCGACGGCATCATCACCGCGTGGATCTTGTCCTTGCCCAGCGCATCCACGGCGATGGCCAGCGTCAGCGCGGAATCGATGCCGCCCGAGAGCCCCATGACGACGCCTGTAAATCCGTGCTTGCCGACGTAGTCGCGCACACCGAGCACCAGCGCGCGATACACGCTCTCGGCATCGCCGAGCTCGGGCGCGATGGCCGCGGGCACCGGCCGCACCACGCCGTCGACGCGCTCGAATTCGATGGGGTAAAGGCCCTCTTCGAACGGTGGTGCGCGCATGACGATCCTGCCCGCGCCATCCATCACGAAGGAGTTGCCGTCGAACACCAGTTCGTCCTGGCCACCGAGCATGTTGACGTACACCACCGGCAGGCCGAGTTCCTTCACGCAGCGCCCGACGATGTCCTCGCGATTGCGCTGCTTGTGGATTTCGTACGGCGAGGCGTTGAGCACCACGAACATCTCCGCGCCGGCCGCGCGCGCCATCTGCGCAGGCTCCGGCTCCCAGATGTCCTCGCAGACCAGCACGCCGATGCGGAAGCCCCGATAGTCGACTACCGTCGGCTGGCCGCCCGCCTTGAAGTAGCGCTTCTCGTCAAAAACCTTGTAGTTAGGCAGGCAGCTCTTGCGGTGCGTGGCTCGAACCTGCCCCGCTTCGATGAGCGCGGCGGAGTTGAAGAGCTGCTCGCCCGCGTACTCGGGAAAACCCACCAGGAAACCGCAGTTGCCGCGTGCCGACTTGAGCGTGGCCATGCCTTTCTCGATCGCCACACGGAAGCCGCGATGGAACAGCAGGTCCTCCGGTGGATAGCCCGACAGCGTGAGCTCGGGGAGCACCAGCAGATCGGTGTCCAGCTCGCGGCAGGCGCGCTCCGCCGCCGCGACGATTTTCTGCGCGTTGCCCGCGACGTCGCCCACGAGCATGTCGAGCTGCCCGAGGGCGATCCGCAGTTTGTTAGGAGCATTCACCGCGCAGTTATTTACCGCGCCGCGCCGTCTTCGCCTTCGCCTTCGCCTTCTTTTTCGGCGCCGCCTTCTTCACGGGCTTCGCCTTCGCTTTCTTCGCCGGCCTGGCTTTCTTCACCGGCCCGGCCTTCTTCGCCGTGCGCTGTTCGATGATGAGCACGGTCGGGCGCTCAGCCTTCTTCACCGGCTTCGCACGACGCTTGGCGAGCTGCTCGGCCATGGCCTTGCCGAGATCCGCGGGTGACTTGACGGTGCGTGCACCGGCCGCATCCAGCGCGCGGAATTTGTCCGCGGCGGTGCCCTTGCCACCGGCGATGACCGCGCCGGCATGACCCATGCGCTTGCCCGGCGGCGCGGTGACGCCGGCGATATACGCGACCACCGGCTTGGTGACGTAATTGCGGATGAAGTCGGCCGCGGCTTCTTCGTCCGTGCCGCCGATTTCGCCGACCATGATGATGCCTTCGGTCTGCGGATCGCGTTGAAACAACTCGAGCACGTCGACGAAGTTCATGCCGCGCACCGGGTCGCCGCCGATGCCGACGCAGGTGCTCTGGCCAAGACCCTTGTTGGTGGTCTGGAACACGGCTTCGTACGTGAGCGTGCCCGAGCGCGACACGATGCCCACGCGGCCTTTCTTGTGGATGAACCCCGGCATGATGCCGATCTTGCATTCGCCCGGCGTGATGATGCCCGGGCAGTTAGGCCCGATGAGGCGCGTGCCGGTGCCCGCGAGCGTGGCCTTCACGCGCACCATGTCGTTGATCGGAATTCCTTCGGTGATGCACACCACGAGCTCGATGCCGGCATCGGCCGCTTCGAGAATGGCATCGGCCGCGAACGGCGCCGGCACGTAGATGACGCTGGCGGTGGCGCCGGTCTTCTCGACCGCATCGGCCACGGTGTCGAATACCGGCAGGTTCAGGTGTTTTTCGCCGCCGCGACCGGGCGTGACGCCGCCCACCATCTTCGTGCCGTACTTGATGCTCTGCTCGCAATGGAACGTGCCCTGCTGGCCCGTGAAACCCTGGCAGATGACCTTGGTGTTCTTGTTTACAAGAATGCTCATTTACTTATGACCCTTGTTCATGCCTTGGGCGGCGAGAGCGACGACGTTCTTCGCCGCGTCGGTGAGATCGGTGGCGGGCGTGATGGCGAGCGCGCTGTGCGCCAGCATCTCGCGCGCCTGTTCCGCATTGGTGCCTTCCAGTCTCACGACCACGGGAACGGACACACCCACCTGCTTCACCGCGATCATCACGCCTTCGGCGATGAGGTCGCAGCGCACGATGCCGCCGAAGATGTTCACGAGGATCGCGCGCACCTTCTTGTTGGCGAGAATGAGCTTGAACGCCTCCGTGACCCGCTCGGCCGTGGCGCCGCCGCCGACGTCGAGGAAGTTCGCGGGGCTGCCACCGTGCAGCTTGATGAGATCCATGGTGGCCATGGCCAGGCCGGCGCCGTTGACCATGCAGGCGATGTCGCCGTCGAGCGAGACGTAGTTGAGATCGTGCTCGCTGGCCGCACGCTCGATGGGGTCTTCCTGCGAGGGATCGCGAAAAGCTGCCAACGCCTTCTGGCGGAAGATGGCGTTCGCGTCGACGTTGAACTTCGCGTCCAGCGCCACGAGGTCACCGGTCTTGGTGACGATGAGCGGATTGACCTCTAACAACGAAGCATCGCGCTCGAGGTAGATGCGGTAGAGCGCCGTGAGGATCGACTGGAACTTGCCGATCTGGGGCCCCTTGAAGCCAAGCCCGAACGCGAGCTTGCGACACTGATAGGCCTGCAGCCCGGCCGTCGGGTTGATGTCGACGCGCAGGATCTTCTCGGGCGTGTGCTCGGCAACTTCTTCGATGTCCATGCCACCGGCTTCGGAGGCGATGACGGCGATGCGGCCGCGCTCGCGGTTGAGCGTCAGCGACAGGTAGATCTCGCGATCGATGTCCGATCCGGACTCGACGTAGACCGTCTCGATGGGCAGACCTTCCGGTCCGGTTTGTTTGGTGACCAGTCGCTGGCCAAGCATGTCCGCCGTGGCCGAGCGCACCGTGTCGAGGTCGCGCGCCAGCTTGACGCCACCGGCCTTGCCGCGGCCACCGGCATGCACCTGGGCTTTGACCACCCAGAGCTTGCCGCCTAGCTTTTCCGCGGCGGCAACAGCCTCGTCAGCACTCTTTGCCGGCAGACCCGAAGGAACGGGGATTCCGAACTCGCGGAACACTTCTTTTGACTGGTACTCGTGGAGGTTCATCAGGCCCTGGCATTGGTTGGGAAAAAAGAGGCGGTATTCTAGCGGCAACTCGCGCCGCATGCGGCTAGTGAAGCTCCCCTCTGATACAGTCGCGCCCGATGCCGCTAGTCGCCGCCGTACCGCCTGCACCGACTGACCTCGCCTGGCGAGTCATAGGGCTGGTCAATCTCTACAGACTGCTCATAGCGCCAGCGCTGTTTGCAATGCACCTTTATCTCGGGCCGTCGACTGCCATCGGCAATGCAGTCCCGATGCTGTTCCTCTGGGCTTGCCTGGTGTATTTCGGCACCGGTGTGGCCATTGTCTTTGGCGGCCGCCGCATGTTGCCCAATTTGCGGGCGACCACCTTCGTCCATGCCATGGTGGATGCCGCGGCGATCAGTCTCCTGCTGTTTTCGAGCGGCGGCGTCGCCAGCGGCATCGGCATCCTGTTCGTCGTGCCGGTGGGTGCCATGGCGTTGCTCGCAGACAGCCGCGACGCCTTCATGCTGGCGGCACTCGCCACCCTCGCGCTGTTCGCGCAGCAGATCGCCAGTCATCTGGTCGGCGAAGCCGTCGTCTCCGACTACCCGACGGCTGGCATCCTGGGCGGCATCGTCTTCCTGGTGGCGCTGCTCGCCTGGCCGATCGCGCGGCGGCTACGTGACACCGAGGCCACGGTGCGCCGGCAGCAGGTGGACCTCGCCAACCTGGCCCAGCTCTCGCAGTACATCGTCCAGAACCTGCGTGAGAGCATCGTCGTCGTCGATCACGAGAATCGCGTGCGGCTCATCAACGAGTCCGCGGCGATGTTGCTCGGTGATCGCAATGCTTATCCCGGTGCTTTGCTGGGCGAGGCGTCGCCCCAGTTGCTCTACCTACTCGAAACATGGCGGCAGCGCACCACCGCGCCGATGGCTCCATCGCCCACATTCGTCGCCGCCGACGGCGGTCACGTGATCCAGCCGCATTTCGCGCCGCTCGGCGGCTCGGAACCCGCGCCGGTCATCGTGTTCCTCGAAGACACGGAACTGCTGGCCGCGAAAATTCAACAGTCGAAGCTCGCCGGCCTCGGACGGCTGTCGGCGAGCATCGCTCACGAGATCCGCAACCCTGTTGGCGCGATGAGCCATGCGGCGCAGCTGCTCGGCGAGTCGACGACGCTCTCCGATGAAGACAAGCGGTTGACCGAAATCGTACGCACCAACGGGGATCGCGTACGTCAGATCATCGAAAACGTGATGTCGATGGCCCGTCGTGAGAACTCGCGCCCGGAGCGCATCATCCTCGGCAATTGGCTCAGCGGGTTTCGCGAGGAATTCTGCGCCACGATGCAGATCAAGCCGGAACGGCTCGCCATTTCCTCGCTGCTCGGCGATGTGGAAGTCCAGGTCGACCCGACGCAGTTGCGGCAGATCACCTGGAACCTCTGCGAGAACGCCGTGAAATACGGAGTGGGCGAATCCGGGTCCGACACCATCGAAGTGCGCATTGGGCGTATGCCCTCGACCGCGCGGCCGTTCCTCGAAGTGGCGGATCGCGGCCCGGGTATTGCGGTACAGCACCGCGAGCGGATTTTCGAACCTTTCTTCACGGGCAACGAACGTGGCACGGGGCTCGGGCTGTTCCTGGCTCGCGAGCTGGCGCAGACCAACGGCGCCACTCTTCTTTATGAGCCTCGAACCAGCGGAGGCAGCCTCTTCCGGCTGGTGTTTCGCGATCCCGAACGCTGGGTGGCCTGAACCTTGGCTCCTCCGCTCGTCCTCGTGGTGGATGATGAGCCAGACCTCGTAGAACTGGTCACGCTCACGCTGGCACGCATGCAGTTGGCGACGCAGTCCGCCGGTGACGTGGCCGGCGCCAAGAAATTGCTGAAGTCGCAGCGTTTCGACCTTTGCCTGACCGACATGCGCCTGCCAGACGGAGACGGGCTCGACCTGCTCGAGTGGATGACCGCGAACTGCCCTGGCGTACCCTGCGCAGTCATCACGGCGCATGGAAACGTGGAATCGGCAGTACGCGCGCTCAAACTCGGCGCGTTCGATTTCGTCTCCAAGCCGCTCGATCTTGGCGTGTTGCGCCGCATCGTCTCGACGGCGCTGAAACTCTCCCAGACCACCGATACCAGCATGTCGACGCGCACTGGCACGCAGCTCATCGGCAGCGCGCCGTCCATGGATCGGCTGCGAGAGACCATCCTTCGCGTGGCCCGCAGCCAGGCGCCGGTACACATCTTTGGCGAATCGGGCACGGGCAAGGAGCTGGTGGCCCGCATGATTCATGCTTCCGGACCCCGGGCCGAGGGCCCTTTCGTACCAGTCAACTGTGGCGCGATACCGGCCGAACTCATGGAAAGCGAGTTCTTCGGCCACAAGCGCGGCAGCTTCACGGGGGCGGTCACGGACAAACAAGGCCTGATCCCATCCGCCGAAGGTGGGACGCTGTTCCTCGATGAAGTCGCCGACCTGCCTTTACATATGCAGGTCAAACTGCTTCGAGTCATCCAGGAAAAGACCGTGCGCCCCATCGGCGAACAGCGCGAATCCCCCATCGATGTCCGCATCCTGTCGGCCACCCACAAGAACCTGGGTGACCTGGTTGCGCAGGCGAAATTCCGCGAGGACCTGTTCTACCGCATCAACGTGATCGAGCTGCGGGTGCCCGCGCTGCGCGAACGCGCCGAAGACATTCCCGATCTCGCCGATGCCATCCTGCGCCGGCTAGCCCGCCGCCTCGGCATGGAAGCGCCCACGCTCACGCGCCCGGCGCTCGACCTGCTGCAGAACTTCGCGTTTCCCGGCAACGTGCGCGAGCTCGAAAACGTGCTCGAACGCGCGCTCGCCATGTGCAACCAGGGAAAGATCGATGCCGGCGACCTGCAGCTGCGTTCGATGCCGCGCGCGGAAAACACGCCACCCCTGCCTGATGGCGCGATTGCGCAGATGCGCGCCGCCAACGCCCACAACACCCCCGCACCCGCGGACAGCGCGACCCGCAGCGCGCTCGGCGAACAGCTCGAAGACGTTGAACGAGCCGCGATCATCAAGGCGCTCGAACAGACCCGTTACAACAAGACCGCGGCCGCGAAACTGCTCGGCATGAGCTTCCGCGCCTTGCGTTATCGCATCAAGAAACTTGGCATCGAGTAGAGAGAGAACATGAAGAAACCCGCCCTGAGCCGCCGAATGCTGTTCGGAATCTTCACGATCTCGGGATTTTCCGGTCTCATTTACGAGTCGATCTGGTCTCACTACCTGAAACTCTTCCTGGGCCACGCGGCCTACGCGCAGACCCTGGTCCTCGCCATTTTCATGGGCGGCATGGCGTTCGGCGCCTGGCTCGTCGCGCGTAACACCTCCCGGATCAAGAACCTGCTGGTGGCCTACGCGGTGGTCGAACTGATCACCGGCATCCTGGCCCTGGTGTTTCACAAGGTGTACGTCGGGTCCCTGGCGTTCTCCTTCGACACCGCGATTCCGGCCATGGACAGCGCGGCGTCGATCGCGGCGTTCAAGTGGGCACTCGCCGCCGTTCTGATCCTGCCGCAGTCCATCTTGTTAGGCACCACGTTCCCGCTCATCAGCAGCGGCGTCATCCGCCGCTTTCCCGAAAAGTCCGGCGAAACGCTGGCGATGCTCTACTTCACCAACAGCCTGGGCGCGGCCCTGGGCGTCCTCGCCAGCGGTTTCTGGCTGATTGCGGCCGTGGGGTTGCCCGGCACCGTGATGACGGCGGGTGTACTCAACGTGCTTCTTGCGCTGTTCGTCTGGGTGATGGCGCGCGATGAAAACGTGGCCGCGCCGGCGGCGGCGGCGCAAAGCGCGGGAATGAATACGCTGACGCGCTGGATTCTCGTGGCGTCGCTCATGGCCGGTCTCGCCGCGTTTGTCTACGAAATCGCCTGGATTCGCATGTTGAGTCTCGTGCTCGGCAGCTCCACGCACGCTTTCGAACTCATGCTGAGCGCCTTCATTTTCGGTCTGGCATTCGGTGGTTACTGGGTTCGCCGTCGCATCGCAGGTTTCGCCAGTGCGTTGCGCGCGCTGGCCATCATGTTCGCATCCATGGCCGTACTCGGCGTGCTGACGTTGCCGGCATACGGGTATCTGTTCGATGTCATGTCCGGCGCTTTCCTGACGTTCAATTCGACGCCCACTGGATATGCGGGCTTCAACGTCATCAGCCACGCCATCGCCGCCGCGATGATGCTGCCGACCACCATCGTCGCCGGCATGACCCTGCCGCTCATGACTCACTTCCTCATGCATTCCGGCGCCGGCGAACAGGCGATCGGCAAGGTGTACGCGGCGAATACGATGGGCGCCATCTTCGGCGTGCTGCTGGCGATTCACCTGCTGCTGCCGAACATCGGCACCAAGGGTGCGGTGGTACTGGCCGCGTCGGTGCAGCTCGCCATCGCCGTGATCCTGCTGATGCGCGAAATGCCCGCGCAGCGCTCGGCATTCTCGCTCGGCGCGACGGCAGCGAGTGCGCTGGTCATCCTGACGATCGCGTTCTCCGTACAACTGGATCCCAACCGCATGGCGTCGGGTGTGTTCCGTCACGGCGTCAGCAGCTCGCCCGAAGGTTCGAAAGTGACGTATCTGCGTGATGGCAAGACCGCCACGATCACGCTCATGCAAGACGGGGATGCCGTCACCATCGCCACCAACGGAAAACCCGATGCGGCCGTCAACATGGACCCAAAGGGAATAGCGCGCATCGATGAAATCACGATGGTCCTGGCCGGTGCATTGCCCATGGCCATTCATCCCAATCCACGCCGCGTCGCGAACATCGGCATTGGCTCGGGCCTCACTTCGCAACTCGTGCTGATGACCGGCGATGTCGAAACGCTGGACTCGATCGAGATCGAGCCGGCCATCGCCGAAGCGGCCAGCATCGGGTTCCGCCCGCGTGTCGAGAAACTCTTCACCGACAAGCGCAGCCACATCCACTTCGAAGATGCGAAAACGTTCTTCGCGACGCGCAAGCAACCGTACGACATCATCATCTCGGAGCCGTCGAATCCCTGGGTGAGCGGCGTCGCCAGCCTGTTTTCCGCAGAGTTCTACACCCAGGTGAAGCGGTATCTTGCGGATGACGGCTTGCTGGTTCAGTGGGTGCAGATCTACGAAACCGACATGACCGTGGTGGCTTCGATCGTCAAAGCCATGTCTCCGCATTTCAACGACTATCAGATCTTCAACACCGACGACACGGACATCCTCATCGTCGCGTCGGTGAACGGCACGATCCCCCCGATTCGAACCTCGGTTCTCGACGGCGGGCCAGCCGACGAGTTGCGCCGGGTGGGCATCGAGTCCTCCGCCGTGGTGCTACTGCATCGCATCGGCAGCAAGAAAACGCTGGATCCGCTGTTCGCTTCTTATTCCGTGCCGGCGAATTCGGATTACTTCCCATTCGTCGATCTCAACGCGCCAAAAATGCGATTCTTGAAACGCACGGCGCAGGTGCTCAGCGAGCTCAACCTCTACGCCGTGCCGCTCCTGGAGCTCCTGGGTGAACCCGGACCCCCCGCCAACCCGGCACGATCCAGTGACGTGAATTTTCTCGCCAAACAGGAGATGGTCCAGGGCGCACTTGCGATGCGCGAAGCGCTCGAAACGGGCGCGCTCAATCGCATGACGATGGCGGAGGGAAAGAACTTGCTTGCGATCGGAACTCCTAAGGCTCTTTGCGACAAACCCGGTGTCGGGGCAGCCTGGCTGCATTCGGTGCGAGACGTCGCAAACAGAACGACCCCGTACCTTCCTCCCCCCGATCTGGAGCCGATCTGGCGAGTCATCCGATCGAGCGACTGTTTTGCGCGGGCCGCTGGCGTGGACCGCATGATGCTCGGCTACCTCGAGGCTTTGGCAAAGCGTGATCGCCAGGCGATCGTGACGCACGGATCGGCCATGCTGGCCGATCCCAAGGCAGTCTCTCCGGGTACCCGAACCGAACTCGTAATTGCCATTGCAGGGGCCCTGCTCGGGGGGCCTGATCCGCAGGCTGGCGTCGAATTCCTGAAGGGCCACCTGGAACTCGTCGATCGGGAGCGTGCGGGGAATCTGGGGATACGTCTCGTCGAGGCCATCGCAATGGTGCACGCAGGCATCCCGCAAACCTCGGTTAGGGCGGCGCGGGACTGACAATCAGCGTCACATTGTGACGCTGGGTGACCGTCGCAGTCGGTGACTGTCGACGCGATTACGTTCAATCGATTGTCTGCAAAACTGGTGATTCGTTGCAGATCAACACATTGAGCGCTGCCGCACGGAAGTGGCATACAGCTTGCTTCAATGTGTTGTCACGCAAGTTCGCGCGGCGAACCTGCCAAACGTTTTTTTTCTCTCAGGAGTTTCTAATGAAGGCTATCCAAAAGGGCTTCACGCTCATCGAACTGATGATCGTGGTCGCCATCATCGGCATCCTCGCCGCGATCGCGATCCCGGCTTATCAGGACTACACCATCCGTTCGCAGGTCACTGAAGGTCTGAACCTCGCCGGCGCCGTCAAGGCCGCTGTGGCCGAGACCTACGCCGACCGTGGCGTGTTCCCGGCCGACAACCTGGCTGCTGGCATCGTCGACGACGCGGCGTGCGCCACGGTTCCCTCGGGCAAGTACGTTGGCGACATCCAGGTCCAGACTGGCACCGATGCACATCACCTACGGCGGTCAGGCCAACAAGAACATCAACGGCCGACATCCTGTCGCTGCGCCCGATGGTCAGCGGCAACGACGACGTGGTCTGGCTGTGCGGTTACAACGCCGGCAACGGCATGACCCCGGCTCTGATCGACAAGGGCGCCGCCGCCAGCAAGTCGAACATCTCGCCGAAGTACGTCCCGGCTTCCTGCCGCATCTTCGTACCGTAATAGCTTCTCGGGCCTTGCCCGTCAGCTCAGAAGCCCCTCCCCGGAGGGGCTTCTTCTTTTGGGCGTTGCTCTCTTTTGGGAACGGGGTCACGCGAGAGCAAGGTCGCCTATGCGACTATTGGGAACAGATTTAACAATTGCCTGCCTGCGTCCCACGAGTAGACTAGGGACCGCAGCGGGTTTGGTCGCTCGCACGTAACCACATGAACGACAACGCATCTTTAGCGCTCGGCGGTAATCGATCGGGTCTCGGCGGCTTGCCGCAAAGACTCGTGCAGGATGGCGTGGTCGAAGAAGCCGCCATGCTCACCGCCATCCAGGCGGCCAAAGACCGCAAGTCCAGCTTCGTCACCCAGCTCATCGCCGCCGGCGCCGCCAAGGCCCGCGACATCGCGGTCGCTGCCTCGGCCGAGTTCGGTGTGCCGCTGTACGACCTCGACTCTCACAGCGTCGATCTCGACACCGTCAAGCTGGTCCAGGACAAACTGCTGCAGAAACATCGTTGCCTGCCGCTGTACCGCCGCGGCAAGCGCCTCTTCCTCGCCGTCGCAGATCCCACCAATCTGCACGCCATCGACGAGATCAAATTCCAGACCGGCATGGGCATCGAAGCGGTCGTCGTCGAAGACGACAAGCTGCAGAAGCTCATCGACAAGGCCGCCGAGCAGGCCGACGCGGCCATGCCGCAGCTCACCGAAGACGAGACCGGCTTCGACCTCGAGAACCTCGACGTCAGCGGCGGCGACGACGATGCCGAAGGCGCGGGCGTCTCCCGCGACGACATCGAAGACGCGCCCATCGTGCGCTTCGTCAACAAATTGTTGTTAGACGCCATCCGCCGCGGCGCGTCCGACATCCACTTCGAGCCGTACGAAAAGATGTACCGCATCCGTCTGCGCATGGACGGCGTGCTGAAGGAAGTCGCGCAGCCGCCGGTGCAGCTCGCCATGAAGCTGTCGGCGCGCCTCAAGGTCATGTCGCGCCTCGACATCGCCGAGCGCCGCGTGCCGCAGGACGGCCGCATCAAGATGAAGCTTTCGAAGACTCGCGCCATCGACTTCCGCGTGAGCACCTGCCCCACGTTGTTCGGCGAAAAGATCGTCTGCCGTATTCTCGATCCTTCGCAGGCCATGCTGGGCATCGACTCGCTGGGTTACGAACCGTTCCAGCGCGAGATCTACCTCAAGAACCTCGCGCAAGCCGCAGGGCATGATCCTCGTGACGGGCCCCACCGGCTCGGGCAAGACCGTGTCGCTGTACACCGGTCTCAACATCCTCAACCGCGAAGACACCAACATCTCCACCGCGGAAGACCCGGCGGAAATCAACCTGCCTGGCGTCAACCAGGTCAACGTCAACAACAAGGTCGGCCTCACATTCGCCGCCGCGTTGCGCGCGTTCCTGCGCCAGGATCCGGACGTGGTCATGGTCGGCGAAATCCGTGACCTCGAGACGGCGGAAATCGCCATCAAGGCTGCGCAGACCGGTCACTTGGTGATGTCCACGCTGCACACCAACGATGCGCCGCAGACGTTGACGCGCCTGGTGGACATGGGTGTGAAACCGTATGCCATCGCAACCTCCGTCTCCTTGATCATTGCGCAGCGCCTGGCACGCCGCCTGTGCTCGCAGTGCAAAGCTATCGTCGATGTCCCCGCGGAAGCGTTGCTGAAGGAAGGATTCCTCGAAGCCGACGTTCGCACGGGCATCAAGATTTACGGCGCCAAGGGTTGTTCCGCATGCACCGACGGCTACAAGGGCCGTGTCGGTATCTACCAGGTCATGCCGGTCACCGAAGCTCTCGGGCGCATCATCATGGAAGGCGGTAACGCCATCGACATCGCCGACCAGGCTGCCAAAGAAGGCGTCTGGGACCTGCGACGCGCGGGTCTCGAGAAGGTCAAGCAAGGCATGACCAGCATCGAAGAAGTCAACAGCGTCACGATCGAATAAGGACCCTGCAACCATGGCAACTGCTGTAGCAACACCGGCCTCAAAAGGCATCAAGCGCGATGTGCCCTTCTCCTGGTCCGGCATGGACAAGAAAGGCAACCGGGTTTCCGGCAAGAGCCTTGCGCCCGACGAACTCGCCTTGCGCGCCGATCTGCGCCGCCAGGGCATCGCTGTCAGCCGCGTCAAGAAGCAGAGCAATGCGTTCAAGGGCGGTGGCAAGGTCAAGGCCGAAGACATCGCGGTGTTCAGCCGTCAGCTCGCCACCATGCTGGCCGCCGGCATTCCGCTGGTGCAGTCGTTTGAAATCGTCGGCAACGGCAATGACAAGCCGGCCATGCAGAAGCTCATCCTCGACATCAAAGCTGATGTCGAAGGCGGCACCTCGCTGCACGAAGCGTTGAGCAAACATCCGCTGCATTTCGACGATCTGTTCGTGAACCTCGTGGAAGCCGGCGAACAGGCCGGTGCGCTCGAAACACTTCTCGACAAGATCGCCACCTACAAGGAAAAGACCGAGGCACTGAAGAAGAAGGTCAAGAAGGCCTTGTTCTATCCCACCGCGGTGCTCGCGGTGGCGGTCATCGTGACCGTCATCCTGCTGCTGTTCGTCATTCCGCAGTTCGAGAGCCTGTTCGCGGGGTTCGGCGCGGAGCTGCCGGCGTTCACGCAGTGGGTCATCAACATGTCGCGCTGGCTGCAGGACAACTGGTACGTCTTCTTCGGCATCATCGCCGGCATCGCCTACACCTTCATCTACTTCAAGAAACGTTCGAAGGCCATGCGCGAGTTCCTCGATCGCGCAATGCTCAAGTTCCCGATCATCGGCCCCATCATGTACAAGTCCGCGGTCGCGCGTTTTGCGCGTACGTTGTCCACGATGTTCGCCGCCGGCGTGCCGCTGGTCGAAGCCCTGGAGTCGGTCGCCGGCGCCACGGGCAACATCGTGTTCGAGAACGCGGTGCTGAAGATGCGCGACGAAGTCGCCACCGGCCAGCGCCTGCAGCGGGCCATGGAAAATACCGGCCTGTTCCCCAACATGGTCATTCAGATGATCGCGGTCGGTGAAGAAGCCGGCGCGCTCGACGCCATGTCCGGCAAGGTAGCCACGTTCTACGAGGCCGAAGTGGACAACGCGGTCGACAGCATGTCGTCGCTGCTCGAGCCACTCATCATGGCCATCCTGGGCGTGCTCGTCGGCGGCCTGGTCATCGCCATGTACCTGCCCATCTTCAAACTGGGCGCCGTGGTGTAAGGCACCGCTACTCCGCATCGCAAAGACAGGAAACGCCGCGCCCATTTCTTAAGGAATGGGGCGGCGTTTCTTTTTTAACGAGGGGCAAGATCGAACGATGGATTTTCTGGAACCGCTCGCTGTCATTCCCGCGCTGTTCATCGGCTGCTGTGTCGCGTTCGGCTTGCTCGTCGGCAGCTTTCTCAACGTGGTGATCTACCGCTTGCCCGTCATGATGGACAACGCGTTGCGCTACGAATGCACTCTGATGGCCAATCCCGACGCGTGGCCGCCGCCGCCGTTCAATCTGATGACGCCACGCTCGGCGTGCCCGAAGTGCAAGGCGCCGGTCACAGCGCTGCAGAACATTCCCGTGGTGAGCTGGCTCGCGCTCGGACGCAAGTGCGCGAGCTGCAAATCCGCCTATCAGCGCGCGTTATCCGCTGGTCGAGTTGTTCACCGGCATTGCCTCGGGCGTCATCGCCTGGCGGTTTGGCTTCGGACTGTTGGCGGTCGGTGCCTTGTTCTTCACATGGTCCCTCATCGCGCTGACCATGATCGACTTCGACACTCAGCTCCTGCCGGATGAACTCACCTATCCGCTGCTGTGGGTCGGCCTCCTCCTGAGCACCACTCATCCCGTGTGGGCGCCGGGCGCCGCGCCCGTGACGCCCGTCGACAGCATCCTGGGCGCAATGACCGGCTATCTTTCGCTCTGGAGCATCTACTGGATCTTCAGGCTCATCATGAAGAAGGAAGGCATGGGATACGGCGACTTCAAGCTGTTCGCCGCCTTCGGAGCGTGGTTCGGCTGGCACATGCTGCTGCCCATCATCCTGTTCGCATCGCTGGTGGGTTCGGTGGTTGGCCTCTATGTACTGCTTCGCCAGCGTAAGGGGCTGGACACGCCGATCCCCTTTGGGCCGTTCCTCGCGGCCGCCGGCTGGCTGACCCTGCTCTTCGGCCATCAGACCGTTGACCGGTACTTCATCCTGTACGAGCAGGCGCTCTGACCCCACATGGGTGGCGCCTTCCGCATCGGACTCACGGGGGGCATCGCCTGCGGCAAGACCACCGTCGCGAATCTGTTCGGCGCGCTCGGCGTGCCCGTGGTCGATACCGACCTGCTCGCGCGCGAGGTCGTGGCGCCCGGGTCGGCGTTGCTTGCGCAGATCGCCGCGCACTTTGGAACTGCCGTGCTCGCGCAGGATGGCAGTCTCGATCGCCGCGAGCTGCGCTCGCGCGTGTTCGCCGATCCTTCCGCGCGCCTGTGGCTCGAGCAGCTCACGCATCCGGCCATCCGCGCATTGACCGACGAGCGTAGCGAGGCCGCGGACGGCCCGTACGTCATCGTCGCCATTCCGCTACTCGTGGAGACCGGTGCCGCTGATCGCTTCGATCGAGTCCTCGTGGTCGACTGCGAACCCGAAGTGCAGCTTGCGCGCCTGACGGCACGCGATGGCGCAACGCGTGCAGAAGCCCTGGCCATGCTCGCGGCCCAGGCGCCGCGCGAGAAGCGACTCGCGGTCGCCGACGACGTCATTCGCAACGACGGCGACATCGCGCGATTGCGAGACCAGGTCGAGAAACTTCACCGCCAATACGTCACGGCAGCAAGAGCGCAAGCCCCGGCGCAATCAGACAGGGCCCGGACATGAGCATGGAAGATCGCGAGCAGGCGCCAATGCGGTTTACGGAGGGCGCCACGGTCGCGCAGAATAGCCCGATGTCCGAAGAGGCCCAAAAAGCGAGCGACAAACCGAACATCCCGCAGCATGAAAGCGTGGTGGTGGCGCCGCTGATATTCGAGCAGCCGCTCAATGAGCGCATGCGCACCTTCCTGCGTCTCGACTTCCTCTACAGCCAGGCGCTGTACCACAACGAAATGCAGAGCCAGTGGGGCAGCCGCGCCGCCATGGGCAGCCTGCTCGACATCCTCGCCATCGCCGCGCGCGGCGACGTGCGTGCCGACGTGCAGAAGGAGCTCGAGCGCCACCTCGCGCAGCTCAACGTGTTCCAGAGCAAGCCCGGCGTCGACTCCGCGCGGCTGCGCACCGTCATGTCCAACCTCCTGCGCCTGCGTGCCGATCTCGTGGCCTGTGGCTCCAACTACCTTGGCGGCCTCAAGGATTCGGAATTCCTCTCGGCCATCAAGCATCGCAGCGCCATCCCCGGCGGCACCTGCGAGTTCGACCTGCCGGATTTCTTCTTCTGGCTCAACCAGGCCACCGACGCGCGCGCCCGCTCGTTCAACGAGTGGTTAGCCACGCTGCGGCCGCTGTGCGACGCCATCGCCGAGCTTTTGTGGATCACGCGTCAACATGGCAAACCGCGCCAGGAAATCGCGCGCGGCGGCGTGTACCACATCACCTTCGAACGCGACACGCCCATCCAGCTGGTGCGCATCGCGCTGCCGGCCAGCTCCGGCCTGTATCCCGAGACCAGCGGTTCTCACTACCGCTGCTCGGTGCGCCTGCTCGCCTGGAACGGACTGCAGACCCGTCCGGTGCAGACGACCGAGGACGTTCCGTTCACCCTGACCTGCTGTACTTGAAAGTGGCTCACGCCACACGTCGGAAAAACCCGCCGAAGCGGCGGGGTCCGTGAGTTGTCAAGAAAAGAAAACGCGCCAGCCGTCTAGTTAGTCCCAGGTTCGGGTCAGAGGCCGCGCGAACACATCCATACAAATCCGTACAGACAGACACGACGCGCGGGCCTAACTTCCATTCCCGGAGCTCTCCGGGAGGGACCATGAAGAACTCACTCGTACGCCTGGCCACGCTGCTGGCGGCATTGCTCGCCGCACCCGGCGCTGCGCGCGCCGCGGATCACGGCTGGTATCTCGGCGCCGCATACTCGGAAATCTCGCAGGATTTCCCGAGTTCATCGTCACTGTCTTTTGGCGATGCGCCGCTCGGCGACGATGGTTACAAGATCTTCGTGGGATTTCGCGCCCTGGACTGGCTGGCGATCGAGGCCGGTTACGGCGATTTCGGTGATGTGCACGAACCGATCAACATCGTCTGCGTCACCACGCCGTGCCCGACGCGCTTCAGCGCCAGCACCTCCGCGGCTTTCCTCTCGGCGGTGGGGCTGTACTCGATCGACAAGTTCGACCTGTTCGCGCGCGTCGGAATCACGGCATGGAGCGCGGAGACGGCATTGCACGACTCCTCTGGCGCACGGATGTTCTCGAATGATGACAGCAGCACTGACGCCCACTTTGGCGCCGGCGCGCAGTACAAATTCGGTCACGTCGTCGCGCGACTGGAATACGAACGCTTCGAGTTCGGCGAGACCGAGGGCGATGTCTGGTCACTCGGCCTCGCCTGGGCGTTCAACTGAGACGGTTCAACTCGAGGGCGCCGGGTGATGACATGAATCTTCTGGATGTCGAGACTCGCCAGAACGGCTTTTAAAATCCCGTCGATGATCCTCTTGCGAGGCATTTTCATGGGCATGGGATTCCTGACTAACTACCGAGAAAAGGCGCGTGCACACACACGACACCAAGAGTACACTGTACGCATAGACAGCATCACACAAGGATGTGTCCATGCAATCCATCGACGACCTCGCGGCTGAGATCTGCACCCTCGCCGGCCACATCAACGCCGCGAATCACCGCTTCCTCGCACTGATAGCCGAGTTCGACCGGCGCAACGGCTGGGCGGACAGCGCCACGCAATCCTGCGCGCATTGGCTCAACTGGAAGTGTGGCATCGCCATGGGCGCCGCGCGCGAGAAGGTGCGGGTCGCCCGTGCGCTGGAGAATCTGCCGCAGATTTCCGCCGCCATGGCCAGCGGTCAGCTCAGCTACTCCAAGGCGCGCGAGATCGCGCGAGTCGGCAACGCCGCCAATGAGAGCTACCTGCTGTCCATCGCCCAGCACGGCACTGCCGCGCACGTGGAGAAGCTCGTCCGCGCGTATCGCCGCTGCCAGGAAGCCGAGGAGCTGTCACGCGAACAGCGGCAGCGGCAGAACCGCCGCGTCACCTTTCGATATGACGATGACGGCTCCCTCATCCTCACGTGCCACCTTCCCGCCGAGGTCGGCGCCCTGGTTCTGAAGGCGCTGGATATCGCCGTCGAGAGCGTTCCCGGCAGACTTCCCGCTGGAACCGAAGATCGTGCGTTTCAGCGCGCGCCGTGCCGACGCCCTCGCCCGCGTCGCCGAAAGCTTCCTCGCGCACGACGTGCTCGAATCTCCCGGCACCGATCGCCAGCAGATCATCGTGCACGTCGCCGCCGAGACCCTGCGCCATCGCGCTGCCGGCTGCTGCGAGATCGAGCATGGCCCGTCCATCGCCGCCGAATCCGCGCGCCGCTTCGCCTGCGACGCCAGCGTGGTCACCCTGGTGGAAGACGAGGACGGAGAGCCGCTCAACGTCGGCCGCAAGACACGCATCATCTCCGCGCCTTTGCGTCGCCTGCTCACCGCCCGCGACAAGGGATGCCGCTTCCCCGGATGCAGCAACGCGCGTTACATCGACATGCATCACATCAAGCACTGGGCCAACGGCGGCGAAACCAGGCCGTCCAACCTGGTGTCGCTATGCCGCTTCCATCACCGCGCGGTGCATGAAGGGGGCTTCAATGTGGAGATACTCGATGACGGCGCGTTCCGGTTCTTGAACCCGCGAGGCGGCGCCGTCGACCACGTGCAACCCGGATGCACGCAGCCGCCGGGCGACTTGCAGTCAGATGCCGAAAGGAAAGTTTGTCGACTGCTGGCGGGGTGAGCGTATGGACCTGCACCTCGCGGTGGACCTGATGATTCAGCATTCGCGGGAGCGCAAGAACGTTCCCGCGGGAACGTCTTCGGGATGAGCGTTCGAAGGCTGGTTCACGCGACATATCGCAACGAGGTGAATTTCTTCAACTGAGGCGCTTCAGCCCGCCGGCGCCGGCATCCCCAGCGCATTCGCGACGAAGCCAAATTGGTCGGCGATGTCTTCGATCACCATCCAGACCGGTTTGCCGGCACCGTGCCCCGCCCGCGTCTCCACGCGGATCAGCACGGGATTCGCGCAAGCCTGTTCGCGCTGCAACTCGGCGGCAAACTTGTAGCTGTGCCACGGCACCACGCGATCGTCACGATCGGCCGTGGTCACGAGCGTTGGCGGATAACAGGTGCCGGGCTTGATGTTGTGCACTGGCGAGTACGCGTGCAGCGCCTTGAACTCCGCGGCGTCCTCGGAAATGCCGAAGTCGGTCGACCACTGGCGCGCGTTGGCGCTCGCCGTGTGATAACGCAGCATGTCCATCACGCCGACACCGGGCAGCGCCGCGCCGAACAGGTTGGGCCGCTGCGTGAGTGCCGCGCCGACCAGCAAGCCGCCATTGCTCCGGCCGAGGATCGCGAGCCGCTTCGGGTTGGTGTATTTCTCGCGGATCAGGAACTCGGCCGCGGCGATGAAGTCGTCGAATACATTCTGTTTCTTGAGTCGCGTGCCGGCCAGGTGCCATTCCTCGCCATATTCGCCGCCGCCGCGCAGGTTGGCGACCGCGTAGACACCGCCCATCTCGAGCCATGACTGGATGGCCGGGCTGAAGGAAGGCGACAAGGTGACGTTGAAACCACCGTACCCATACAACATCACCGGGCGATTGCCGTCGCGCGGTGCGTCCTTGCGTCGCGTAATGAACATCGGCACGCGAGTTCCGTCCTTGCTGGGATAGAACACCTGCTCGGTGACGTATGGCGAAAAATCCGCTGGTACCTTCGGCGTACGGAACTCGTTGACAGCGTTTGTGGCGACGTCGATGCGCATGATGCGCGTCGGCGATAGATAGTCCGAGTAGGAGAAGAACGCTTCGGGGTTGGTACCCGTACCCTGGAATGTGGTCGCGGTTCCAATCCCCGGCAGCTTCACTTCGCCTGCCAGAGTGCCGTCCACGCCGAAGAGGCGCACGACGCTGCGCGCATCGCGCGAGTATTCGACGAGGACGCGGCCGCCCAGATAAAGGGAGTTGGCGATCGCGATGTCCCCGTGCGGCACGACGGTGCGCCAGTTCATGGGCGAGGGGTTCCTGGCGTCGACCGCGATCACCCGCCCGCGCGGCGCGTTGTTAGTGGTCTGGAAATAGAGTTCGTCGCCTTTCGAACCGATGAAAATGTACAGCGCGTCCCACGCCGTGAAGAGCGGCTGCGGTTTCGCGGCGGGATTGCGCAGATCCTTCACGAGCACGCCATTGGATTCGTAGCCATCGAACAGGCCGATGATCAGGTAACGTCCGTCTTCGGTTACCTGGGCCGACGGCACCCGGGTGGGGTGGTCGGTGACCTGGTACACCAGCCGATCGGCCGACTGCGCGTCGACGAGTTTGTGGAAGTAGACGTCGGGTCGCCCGGCATCATCGCCGCGCTGCGCTTCCTCGACCTTCTCGCCAGGTTTGACTGGATAGCGGCTGTAGTAGACACCGGTGCTGTCGCGCGACCAGGACACCGGGTAGAACTTGCTGAACTTGAGGATCACCGGCAGGTCCGTGCCATCGGCAACGCGGCGGAAATGCCAGGTGTTCCAGTCGGTGCCACCATCGGACAGTGCGTAGGCGAGCAGATTTCCGTCCGGGCTCGGCGCCCACTGCGACAACGCGATGGTGGCGTCATCGCGCTTGCCATTGGGATCGACCAGCACGCGCGGTGCCGCGTTGAGCGAATCGGCGACGTACAGGACGCTCTGGTCCTGGGTTCCGTCATTGCGCATGAAGAAATACCTGCCGCCTTCGCGCACTGGAACTCCGAAGCGCTCGTAGTTCCATAGCTGCTTGAGCCGCTCGCCGAGCCAGGCACGTTGCGGCAGCTTTTCGAGATACGGTTGCGAGAGTGCGTTCTGCGCGCTCACCCAGTCGCGCGTCGCTTGCGCCGAGGGGTCTTCGAACCAGCGGTATGGGTCGGGGACTCGCACACCGTGATAGTTGTCGACGACTTCGCCGCGCGCACTCGCGGGATACTGGAACGCGGCGGGCGCGACGGCGGGAGTGTGTGTCGCCTTCGGCGAAGCGGCGCATGCGACGAAAAGTGCGGTTATCGCGGCCGCGACCAGCGCGCCCAGGTAGCGAGGATTGTTGACCATCCCTAAACTCCCGAAATGAAATTGATCGGCAGTGTAGCAAACGTCAAACACGCGTCTTTCCGGCGCGCCGTGATTATTTCTCGCTTCGGCGCAGCACTCGCGGCGCTAGCGCTCGGCGTCGCGCTGGTCGCGCCCGCACACGCGGAAAAGCTCGCGCTCGAACGCCTGTTCGCCGCGCCGGACCTCGCAGGCACAACCCTGCGCGGGGTGAAGATTTCCCCGGACGGCAAGCTCGTGGCATACCTTAGGGCGCGCGACGACGACAAGGATCGCTTCGACTTGTGGGCGTTCGACGTGCGCCAGGCGCGCCATCGTCAGCTCGTGGATTCGCGCACACTGGCCGGCGCGGATCGCGCGTTGTCGGCCGAAGAGGAAGCGCGTCGCGAACGCCAGCGGACCTCGGCTTTCTCGGGAATCGTCGAGTACAGCTTCGCGCCCGACAGCCGCCACCTGTTGATCCCGCTGAACGGCGATCTGTACGTCTACGACCTCGCGCGCAAGCCCGTGGATGCAGTCCGCCGACTTACCCGCACCGAAGCGTACGAAACGGATGCGCGTTTTTCGCCGCGCTCGAACTTCGTGAGTTTCGTGCGTGACCAGAATCTGCATGTAATCGAGCTCGCCACCGGCGCGGAACGCGCCGTGACGCGCGAAGGCGGCGGCACGGTGAGCTTCGGCGTGGCCGAATTCATCGCGCAGGAGGAGATGGACCGCGACACCGGCTACTGGTGGTCGCCGGACGAGCGGCACATCGCGCTGGCGCGAGTCGATGAAGCCGAGGTCGCGGAGGTCGAGCGCATCGAGATCCAGGCCGCGGGCGCCACTGTCGTGCGCCAGCGCTACCCGGCCACCGGCGCGCGCAACGCGCGCGTGGCCCTGTTCGTCGCGGATCTTGCGGCCGAGAGCCGGCTCGAGCTCGACCTCGGAACCGACTCCGACATCTATCTACCGCGCGTGGACTGGTTCACCGACAGCCGCGGTATCGCCGTTCAGCGGCAGAGCCGCGATCAGAAGACCCTCGAGCTGATGCGATTCGATGCGCTCTCGGGGCGCGGGCGCGTGTTGCTCACCGAGCGCAACGAGCATTGGGTGCCGCTGCATCGCGAGCTCACCTTCCTGCGGAACTCGCCGCAGTTCGTCTGGGCATCGTCGCGCGACGGCTTCCAGCATCTCTACCTTTACGGCAACGACGGCAACCTGATCCGGCAGCTCACGTCGGGCGATTACATGGTGCTGGGTGAATCGCCCGAGTCCGCCATTCGCGCCATCGACGAACGTGCGCGGCGCGTCTACTTCATCGCCAACCGGCCTTCCCCCATCGAGCGCCAGCTGTTCTGGGTCTCGCTGGATTCACCGGGTGCGCCGCAGCGGGTTACCGCCGAGGCGGGCTGGCACAGCGTCGCCATGTCGCGGGACGCAGGCGTGTGGGTCGACACCTTTTCCGACGCGAACACCCCGCGCAGCGCGACATTGCGCACCAGCGGCGGAAAGACGCTGGCGAGCCTGCTCAGCAACAACCTCGACGACACGCATCCATATGCGCGCTATCGCGACGAACATGTGCGCCCGGAGTTCGGCACTATCGCCGCGGCCGACGGGCAGACGCTGCACTACAAATTGCTGAAGCCGCGCGACCTCGTCACCGGCAAACGCTACCCGGTGCTGGTCGATGTCTACGGTGGCCCCAGCGCGCAGCGCGTGGCCAACGCGTGGGGCAGCCTGTTCCATCAGTACCTCGTGCAGCATGGCTACGTGGTGTTCCTGCTCGACAATCGCGGCAGCGGAATGCGCGGCGTGCGCTTCGAGACGGCTCTCGGCCTGCGCATGGGCAATGTCGAGGTGCAGGATCAGGTGAAGGGAGTCGAATTCCTGCGCGGCCTGCCTTTCGTCGACGCGAAGCGCATCGGCATGTTCGGCTGGAGCTACGGCGGATACATGACGCTCATGTGCCTGATGCAGGCGCCGGACGCGTTTGTGGCGGGAGTCGCCGGCGCGCCGGTCACCGACTGGGCTTTGTACGACACGCACTACACGGAGCGCTACCTATCTACCCCGCAGGCGAACGCCGAAGGTTACCGCCTGAGCAACGTGCTCGAATACGCCGACCGGCTGAAGCGGCCGCTTGTTGCTGGTGCATGGCATGGCCGACGACAACGTGCTGTTTGCGAACAGCACCGCGCTCATGAAGAAGCTGCAGGACCTGCAGAAGCCGTTCGACCTGATGACCTATCCCGGCGCCAAGCACGGGCTGATTCGCCAGAATGTCACCGGCTGGCATGCGCATGCGAACGTCGTGCGGTTTTTTGATCGGGAACTGGGGGCGGGGCCACGTTAATGGGGACATTCCTGATTTGCTAGCAAACGGGGACGCGGCTCATTTCCCGAGCGCAATGGCGGCCGGTCGGTGATCTCCACAGATGCGTCATGTAGAGGGCCCGTGGGTGGCTACGCCCCGGGACCATTGGCTTCATGCGGGAGAGCAGTTACGCAAGCGAACGCGAGGCGCGTCCCCTTTTGCTAGCAAATCAGGAATGTCCCCATTTAGAGCTTGATGCGCCCGCCGCCACCGGCGGGCGGACCACCCATCCCGCCGGCATCGGGCACGACGATGCGCGATGCGGCTTCGCGGCGCATCTCGCGCGCTTCCTCGATGGCCTGCTCGATGGCGATCTTCACCGCGTCCGGGAATTTGTTGCAGGCGTCCTCGAGCGAGGCCGCTTCGAGTTCGAAGGCCAGCGGCAGCACGCCAGCCGGAGTCAGCAGCTGCGTCTGTCCGGAATACAACACGGGACGCGAGGTGTCGGTGCTGCCGTCGGCGAGCACGGGCACCAGGCGGCGCAACGTCCCGGCTTTTCGATCCGTGAAGATCTCTTCACGGTAGAGCTGCGTGACGTCCAACTTGATTTCGGGGAGCTGCTGTTCTTGGGCCATGATGATGTTCCGTCAATTGGTCGCGGGCGATGATATCAACTGCAATGCGGCGATGAAGGGACGATCCGCTTCGAGCAGGCGTTCGCCCGCAAGCGCTTCGCACCTCACCCACTTGAGCTGCTGACCGTCGAGCCCGCGCGGCACGCCTTGCGCGGACACGCGCCACAACACCAGGTCGACGACGCGGTCCGGATAGTCGTGCGTGAGCGTCATGATTTCCTCTTCGGGTCGGGCATCGACGCCGAGCTCTTCGCGCAGCTCGCGCACCAGCGCCTGCGTGTCGCTCTCGCCGGCAGCCACTTTCCCGCCGGGAAACTCCCACCATCCGGCCATGTGTTTCCCTTCCGGGCGCTCCGCGATCAGCACGCGGCCTTCAGCATCGAACAGCGCCGCGGCAACCACGCGCAGCTGCGGCTTCCTGTTCAACACTGCAGCTTCGAGGTCTGGCCCCATTTGCTAACAAATGGGGTCTGACCCCATTTCCTATTCAACGCCCTCGAGCACGCCGTGGCAGTTCTTGAATTTCTTGCCGCTGCCGCACGGACACGGCTGATTGCGCCCGACCTTGGGCGCGGCGCGCGCCGGACGCTGCGCCTGCTGCGGCGGCATCGGCGGAGGAGCCTGACGAGCTCCCGGCGACGGCGGCGGCGCTTGCGGGACGCCTTGCGCAGATTCAGCGGCCTGCTGCACCGAGCTGCGCCAGCGAAGCGGCCTCGGCGTGCTGCGCCTGCAACGCACGATTGAGGCGTGCGCGTCGGGCTTCTTCTTCGCGCTCGATCTGTTCGGGGCTCTTCACCTGCACGTCGAGCGTCGCCAGGATCGTGACCGTGTCGAACTTGATGCGCTCGAGCATCGCGGCAAACAGCTCGAAAGCTTCGCGCTTGTACTCGTAGCGGTAATCCTTCTGCGCATAGCCGCGCAGGTGAATGCCCTGGCGCAGGTAATCCATGGCGCCGAGATGCTCACGCCATTGCTGGTCGAGCACCTTGAGCATGATGTCCTTTTCGACATGCCGCATGATCGGCTCGCCGATGCGCGTCACTTTCGCGTCGTACACCGCGTCGACGGCGCCGACGACGCGGCCGCGCAGCGTCGATTCCTCGAGCTCGGGCTGATCCTTCAGCCACTGCGCCGGATCCACCGGGGTCGAAAAACTCTTGGCGATGGCGGCGGCGAGACCGTCGAGGTTCCATTCCTCGTGGCTGACGTTCGCGGGCAGGTGCTGGTCGAGGATGCCGCTGACCACTTCGGCGCGGATGCCGCGAATGGCGTCGGCCAGGTCGGTGGCGCCCATGAGCTCGGTGCGCTGCTGGTAGATCACCTTGCGCTGGTCGTTGGCGACGTCGTCGAACGTGAGCAACTGCTTGCGGATGTCGAAGTTGTGCGACTCGACCTTGCGTTGCGCCTTCTCGATCTGGCGCGTGAGCAGACCGCTCTCGATGACTTCGCCTTCCTTCATGCCGGCCATGGCCAGCCATTTCTTCGTGCGATTCGGATCGCCGAAGATGCGCATCAGGTTGTCTTCCATCGACAGATAGAAGCGGCTCGAACCCGGATCGCCCTGGCGACCCGAACGTCCGCGCAACTGGTTGTCGATGCGGCGCGACTCGTGGCGCTCGGTACCGATGATGTGCAGGCCGCCGGCGGCCACCACCTTCTCGTGCCGTGCCTGCCAGTCGGTGCGGAGGCGCGCGGCGGTGATTTCATCGAGCCCAGCGTCGCCCGCGGCGGCAGCGGCCTGCTCGAGTTCGGCTTCGTTGTTGCCACCGAGTTTGATGTCGGTCCCGCGACCAGCCATATTCGTGGCGATGGTCACCTTTGCCCGGCATGCCGGCGTTCTCGATGATGTGCGCCTCGCGCTCGTGCTGCTTGGCGTTCAGCACCTCGTGCGCAATGCCGTTTTCCTTGAGCACGCCGGAGAGCAGCTCCGAGGTCTCGATGGACGTGGTGCCGACCAGCACAGGCTGCTCGCGCGACACGCAATCTTCGATGTCCTCGATGATGGCTTTGAACTTGTCGCCCTGGTTCAGGTAGACGAAATCCGCATTGTCCTTGCGGATCATCGGCCGGTGCGTGGGGATGACCACCACTTCGAGGCCATAGATCTGCATGAACTCCGGCGCTTCGGTATCCGCCGTGCCGGTCATGCCCGACAGTTTCTTGTAGAGGCGGAAGTAGTTCTGGAAGGTGATCGACGCGACGGTCTGGTTTTCCGCGCGCACCTTCACGCCTTCCTTCGCTTCCACGGCCTGGTGCAGGCCGTCGGACCAGCGGCGTCCCGGCATCGTGCGACCAGTGAATTCGTCGACGATGATCACTTCGCCCGCGCGCACGATGTATTCCACGTCGCGCTTGTAGATCGCATGCGCACGCAGCGCCGCGTTCAGGTGATGCATCAGGCGGATGTTGGACGGGTCGTACAGGCTCTCGCCTTCGCGCAACAGCCCCGACTCGAGCATGAGCGCCTTCGACCGTTTCGTGTCCGGCTTCGGTGAGATGCGTCTGCTTCTGCTTTTCGTCGACCGTGAAATCGCCGGGGCCCTCTTCTTCGAGCTGCTTCTTGAGCCGCGGCACCAGCAAGTTGACCTTCACGTACAGATCTTCGTTTTCTTCGGCGGGGCCGGAGATGATGAGTGGCGTGCGCGCTTCGTCGATGAGGATGGAGTCCACTTCATCGACGATGGCGAACGCCAGGCCGCGCTGCACACGATCGTCGAGGCTGAACGCGAGGTTGTCGCGCAGGTAGTCGAAACCGAATTCGTTGTTGGTGCCGTAGGTGATGTCGCAGCGGTACGCCGCGCGCTTCTCGTTCGGATCCTGCTGGTTCTTGATGACACCGACCGTGAGGCCGAGGAAGCGGTAGATCGGACCCATCCAGTCCGCGTCGCGCTGTGCCAGGTATTCGTTCACGGTGACGACGTGCACGCCGTCGCCCGTGAGCGCGTTGAGGTACGCGGCGAGCGTCGACATCAGCGTCTTGCCTTCGCCGGTGCGCATCTCGGCGATGCGGCCCTCGTGCAGTGTGAGTCCGCCGATGAGCTGCACGTCGAAGTGGCGCATCTTGAGCGTGCGGCGCGCGGCCTCGCGGACCACCGCGAAACCTTCCGGTGCGAGGTCTGCGAGCGGCGTCCCTTCGGCCAACCGTTTGCGGAATTCGACGGTCTTGGCCGCGAGCGCCTCGTCGCTCAATCCCTGCAATTCGGTCTCGAAGGCCAACGCCTTGCGCACCGTCACTTCATAGCCTTTGACGATGCGATCGTTGCGACTGCCAAAGAGCCGCGTCAGAAGATTGAGCACTTAAGAATCCTTGCGAGAAACTTCAAGCCGGACAGCCACTTAGAATAGTGCGCCGCGCAGCCGGGCCGGTATTCTACGGATAGACCCGGGCGCGAGGAACTGGTTTCGGTTCTGCCCTACGTATGGCCGATGGCCAGGGCTTGCAAGGCGGCTATTTGGAATGCGGAAACTTAAACGGACGCCGCCGCTTCGGCGGCATTTTCCGACGTGGGCGGCTAACGCCCTATGAACGTCAGCGGATTGATCTGCCGCCCTTCCTTGAGCACTTCGAAATGGACGTGCGGGCCGGTCGAGCGGCCGGTGGAGCCGACGAAGGCCAGTGTGTCGCCACGGGCCACGGTATGGCCGACGCCGACCGCGAGGCCCTGGTTGTGGCCGTAGCGCGTGGTCAGCCCGTTGCCATGGCTTACCTCGACGAGCATCCCATAGCCGGTCTTCTCACCCGCAAAGGTGACCACGCCGGCGGCTACCGCGATGACTTCAGAACCCTTCGGGCTCGCGAAATCGATGCCCTTGTGGAACGCCTGGTGCCCGTTGAACGGATCCTGGCGCTCACCGAAATACGAAGAGATGTGGCCGGCGCGCACCGGACGGCCGTCCGGGCGGATCTGCTCGTCGAGCTTCTTCGACAGCAGCGCGTTCTCGAGCGCCGCCAACTGGGCATCGCGCGAGGAAATCTTCTGTTCGAGGCCATTCAGCAGCGAGTTGAGGTCGGGCGCCTGCATGGCCGCCGCCCCGATGTCGGATTCCGGGCCGCCAATGGCCGGCTGGCTCTCGAAATCGAACTCACGGTTGTCGATGTTCGCCATCTGCGTGAGGCGCTTGCCGAGCGCGTCGAGGCGGATCACGTGGGCATTCATCTGACCGATGCGCATCGCCACGGCGTCCACACGGCGTTGAAGCTCGGCCTTGAGCTCCTTGATTTCGGCCTGCTGTTCGGCGAGGGTCGCGGTCCACGAAGCGACCCCGCGCGGGGGCGCCTTGCTCTCACCGATCTTGAATCCGAGGCTGAAAGCGGTAGCGAGAATGGCGACCAGCACGGCCGCAAAAGCCGCGACAGCGAACGGGTGCGCGAGGTTTACGTGCCGGGCACGTCCTTCACGGCGCGAGAAAAAGATGATGTTCATCGCGCCAGCTCCAGGCCATGGGAACAATTCGGACCTTTACGATCCTGTTCTTTGTAGTTCAAAGACTTGTACCTCGCTGGCAACCTGGATGTCATACGTCCTTCGAGACTTTTGACCGGCGAAACCATTAGGCCCAGCTGGCGCGAAACTATGCCCAAAAGACCTGTCCGAAACAAGCAAACCGTCCGTCCGGGCGCAAGGCCCAAGACTGCGGGAGACTTAATCTCGGCGCGTCTGCCAGCTCTCGCCCAGCGTGCCCTTTCGCGACCCGAAGCGTCCGTGTGGCATGTCGCAGTAATGAAGGAGTTGGGAACTGAGTTGGCTAATAAGGTAAATCGATGCACTCTGGATAGCGGAAGGCTTACGGTAATCGCGGAATCCGCTGCCTGGGCCGCCCGAATCCGCTTCGCGCTCGCGGAAATCGAGCCGCAATTGCGCGCCGTTACCCCGGGATTTCGCGAGCTGGTGGTGCGCGTTCGGCCACGGTCTTCGCGGTAGCGCACGTTACAACTCCCCCGCGGCGAGGCGGTCCGCCGCATGGTTCGCGGCGCGAGCCGACAGCGCCATATAGGTCAGCGCCGGGTTCACGCAGCTCGACGAGGTCATGCACGAACCATCGGTGACGTAGAGGTTCGGAACGTCGTGCGCCTGGTTGTACCGGTTGAGCACCGAGGTCGCTGGATCGTGCCCCATGCGCGCTGTTCCCATCTCGTGGACGCTCGCGCCCGGCGGCGAAATCCGCGGGAACAGCGTGCGAACGTCGGTGCAGCCGGCCGCAAGCAGCATGTCGCGCGCGTCCTGGTTGGCCTGCGCGGCGAGCTCGAGTTCGTTCTCACCGAAAGTGCAGTCGATGTGCACCAGGGGCATGCCCCACGCGTCCCTCTCGAGTCCATGCAAAGTCACGCGGTTATCGGGTCTGCGGCAGCATCTCGGCGGTTGCGGACAAGGCCAATTGCCAGGGACCGGGCTCACGCAACTCGGCCTTGAGCTTCACACCTACACCTGCCATGTCGGCGGCGCGGGTCCAGTTCGGGCGCTCGCCCCGGCCCTGGAATGCCCAGCCGCGGGTGTACTCACCGCGTCCGTCTTCGGTGACGTTTGCGTAGCGCGGTATGAAGATGCCCGTGGGCCGGCGGCCGTAGTAATAACGATCGAGAAATCCGGGCAGGTGGCCGATGGCGCCGATCCCATGCACGTGGTCCATGAGATTTCGGCCAACCTGGTCCGAGCGGTTCGCCAGGCCGTTGGGAAAGAATTCCGATTTCGAGTGGAGCAGGATCTGCGCGGTTGGAATGGTCGAGGCACAGCAGAAAACCACGCGCGCCTGGTAGCTTCGGCGTTCCCGGGTTTTCGCGTCGACGACGCGCACCGCGGAGATGCGCCGCTTGCCATGGTCGTATTCGAGGGTCTCGACGATGGCATCGGTGACCACGGTCAGATTCCCGGTACGCATCGCGGCCGGCAGCGTCGCGCTCAACGTCGAGAAATATCCACCGTATCCGCAACCGCGCTCGCAGACGCTGCGCATCTGGCAGGCCCCTCGCCCCAGCGCGATGTGTTCGGCTGTGGGCTCGGTAAGGTGCGCGCAACGGCCGATCGTGACGCGGCGTGACGGATGGCGAGCCTCGAGCTTGCGCTTGAAATCGAGCTCGGCGCAGTTGAGGTCCATCGGTTTCAGAAAGCGGCCGTCGGGCAACTGCTCGAGTCCCTCGCTATTGCCGGAAATGCCGGCAAAGATTTCGACGCGGTCGTACCACGATGAAAGATCGGCATAACGAATGGGCCAGTCGACGCCGTGGCCGTCTTTCTTGTTGGCGCCAAAATCGAGGTCGCTAAATCGATAGGCCTGGCGTGACCAGGTCAGCGAGCGGCCGCCCAGGTGGTAGCCGCGCAGCCAGCGAAATTCGCGTCCTTCAGGGGTGCTGTACGGGTGTTCGCTGTCCTTCACCCACCACTGTCTGCTGGCGGTGTCGAACGTGTCGCCGGTACTCTGGATCGCGTAATCGCGCCGCACCTCGTCTTCGGGCACCTGCCCGCGAAACTCCAGTTCCCAAGGCGCGGCGAAATCCTGGTAGTCGGTTCGATGCGTGACATGCCGGCCGCGCTCGATCAACAGCGTGCGCATGCCGCGCTCGCACAGCTCCTTCGCGGCCCAGCCGCCGCTGATTCCGGAGCCAATGACTATTGCGTCGAAATCCATGCCGGCGTTACCGAGTCAGACCGCGGACGTGCGGCCGACTTCCGACAGCGGCAGGCATGCGCGCCAGGCGCCGGGAACCAGCTCGAACCGCAATTCGTGGGTCGCGCCGATCTCGGACTGGTAGTACCCGAGGAGTACCAGCCACTTGAATTTGCGATAGGCGCCGTCGTGCGCGGCAATCCGCGCGGCGTCGAATTCCTTCAGCAGCTCGAGGCGCCTTTCCAGAGGCGCGTCGAGGAAGCCCATGCCGAACTTGCTCCACGCGTGGTGTTCGATGGCGTCGAGGACCGCGGCAATTTCGACACCCGTCTCTCGCGAACCCCACCGCGCGAGCATTTCGCGAATGAACGCCGGCACGCCCGCACCGATGGCGCCGGGCGTGTCGGTCGCGGGCACCATCGTCTCGCTGATCTGTTCGAGCAAGGCGAAGTGTTCGGTGGTGAACGCGGGCCCGTCCGCCACGGAGCCGCCATCGCGCTGCCGCGCAAAACGCGTCAGCGCTGCGGCACCGCCCAGCAGAAACACCGCGCCCGCCAGCAGCGCGCGCCGATTCAGTTTTTCGCTATTGCCCGTATCCACGACGAAGGTTCCTCCGCCCCGCTCTATCGGCGACATCGCTTCGAACTGAATTCCCAATGGAAAAAGGACTACAGGCGCGGCAAGAATCTGCCGCCGCGGGAGAAATCGTTCCTAGAACGCCGAGCCGGCAGCCACCGGCGGCGGCTGAACGTAGGCGATGGGCGCGTCGGCGGGCTTCTCGAACGTGACCGCCTCCCAGGTGGAAGGCTCGGAGATGAGCTTGCGCAGCAGGTTGTTGTTCAGCTTGTGGCCGGACTTGAAGCCGCTGAACTCGCCGATCAGGCTGTGTCCCAGTAGATAGAGATCGCCGATGGCATCGAGGATCTTGTGCTTCACGAATTCGTCCTCGTAGCGCAGGCCGTCTTCGTTGAGCACCCGGAAATCGTCGAGCACGATGGCGTTGTCGAAGTTGCCGCCGAGCGCGAGATTGCGCGCGCGCAGCATCTCGAGGTCGCGCATGAAGCCGAAGGTGCGCGCCCGCGAAACTTCCTTGAGGAAAGACGTGGTCGAGAAATCCATCGACGCCTTGTTGCCGCGGCGCTTGAACAGCGGATGGTTGAACTCGATTTCGAAGTTGACCTTGAAGCCGTCGAAGGGACGGAACTCCGCCCACTTGTCGCCGTCTTCGACCCGCACGCGCTGCTTGATGCGTACGAACTTCTTCGGCGTGCGTTGCTCTTCGAAGCCCGCCGACTGCAGCAGGAACACAAAGGGGCCGGCACTGCCGTCCATGATCGGAACTTCGGGCGCGCTGACATCCACGTGTGCGTTGTCGATGCCGAGGCCGGCGAAGGCGGACAACAGGTGCTCCACCGTGGAGACGCGGGCCTCACCATTAATAAGAGTGGTGCCGAGCTGGGTGTCGCCGACGTTTTCGGCGTAGGCGCGTACTTCAGCCGGAGGATTGAGGTCGGTGCGACGGAAAACGATACCGGTGTCCGGCGCCGCGGGCCGCAAGGTCATCAGGACCTTCTGGCCGGTATGCAGACCCACACCTTGGGCGCGGATGGAGTTTTTGAGTGTGCGTTGTCCGAGCATCTGAAAGTTCTCCCGCTGCCGTTCAACACGGTGCTCGGGTAGCGCCACCTTTGTCCTAATGGACTTCCGGGGGCATCGGGGAGCGGCCGCACTTCGTAAGCCGGACCATCGTCCAAGATACGAGTCGGCACCGAGCCCCCAAAAGGGGCGCTACCGTAACACAACTGCCTTATTCAGTCTGCGGCGTCAGTCGGCCTGGCGTCGCAGAAAGGCCGGAATATCCAGCACATCTTCGGGTTCCGCGCCGCCATGCAGCCCGTCGCCCACCGCCCTTTGACGCTGCACCGCAGGCTTGTCCAGCGCTGCGTAGTCTGCCGCCGTCAGCGGCCGGCGCGGCACTACCCGCATGGCCGGTTCCGCCGCCGGCGCCGCCGCCTGCGGTGCAGCCTTCGAGAGGGTGGGTACGTCGCGGCCGAACGGCGAACGGCCGCTGACTGCGATTTCGGGTTTGCCCAGTCCGGTGGCAACGACCGTGACGCGCATTTCATCCGACAGCTCGGGGTCGATGACGGTTCCCACCACCACGGTGGCGTCATCCGATGCGAACTGTTTGACGATGCTGCCGACCTCCTGGAATTCGCCGATCGACAGGTCCATGCCCGCCGTGACGTTCACCAGGATGCCGTGCGCGCCCGACAGGTTGATGTCCTCGAGCAGCGGCGACGAAACGGCCATCTCGGCTGCTTCCTTCGCGCGGTGCTCACCGCGGGCAACTCCGGAACCCATCATCGCCATGCCGGTCTCGCTCATGACCGTGCGCACGTCGGCGAAATCGACGTTGATGAGACCCGGACGCGTGATGAGCTCGGCGATGCCCTGCACCGCGCCCTGCAGCACGTGGTTCGCACTCTTGAACGCGTCTAACAAGGTTGTCTTGGCGCCGAGCACCGTGAGCAGTTTCTGGTTCGGGATGGTGATCAGCGAATCGACATACTTGCCGAGCTCCGCCAGACCATGGTTGGCAACCAGCGTGCGCTTGCCGCCTTCCATCTCGAACGGACGCGTGACCACGGCCACCGTGAGGATGCCGAGTTCCTTCGCAACCTGCGCCACCACCGGCGCCGCGCCCGTGCCCGTGCCACCGCCCATGCCGGCGGTGATGAACAACATGTCGCAACCCTCGATCATCTCGATGATGCGATCGCGGTCTTCCATCGCGGCCTGGCGGCCGATCTCGGGATCGGCGCCCGCGCCGAGACCCTTGGTGATGTTGCAGCCGATCTGCAGGGCGGTCTTCACCTTGGAATGCTTGAGTGCCTGCGCATCGGTGTTGATGCACAGGAACTCCACTCCCTCGATACCGCTCGCGACCATGTGGGCGACGGCGTTGCCGCCGCCTCCGCCTACCCCTATGACTTTGATTACAGCGTTCTGGCTGTAAGCATCCATTAATTCAAACATTGTGTCGCTCCTTCACTAGTTAATACAAAGCTGTCAGCTTCGTTTTCGAACATCATCAGAAATTCCCCTGGAACCAGTTCTTCATGCGCTCGGCCATGCTGCGCGCCGAGCCGCCGACCGAACGCCCGCGGTTGCCCGCCAGCGCGTTGTCACGCGCATAGAGCAGCAGGCCGGCGCCGGTCGAGTAGATAGGATTGCGGATCACGCCCGAGAGTCCCCTGATGTGCTGCGGGACGCCCAGGCGCACCGGCACGTGGAACACCTCTTCGGCGAGCTCGATGGCGCCTTCCATCTTGGCGCTGCCGCCGGTCAGCACGATCCCGGCAGCAATGATTTCCTCGAAGCCCGACCGGCGCAGTTCTTCGCGCGCCAGGCCATACAACTCTTCGTAGCGCGGCTCGACCACTTCGGCCAGCGTCTGGCGCGCGAGCCGCCGCGCCGGGCGATCGCCCACCGACGGCACTTCAATGCTCTCGTCGGGATTGGCGAGCTGCGACAGTGCGCAGGCGTAACGCACCTTGATGTCCTCGGCGTACTGCGTCGGCGTGCGCATGGACACGGCGATGTCGTTGGTCACCTGGTCGCCGGCGATCGGAATCACCGCGGTATGGCGAATCGCGCCCTGCGAGAACACGGCGAGATCGGTGGTGCCGCCACCGATGTCGATGATGCAGACGCCGAGCTCTTTCTCGTCCTCGGTCAGGCAGGCGAAGCTCGAGGCGAGCTGTTCGAGCACGATGTCGTCGACTTCGAGCCCGCAGCGCTGGATGCACTTCTCGATGTTGTTGGCGGCGCTTTCCGCGCCGGTGACGATGTGCACCTTGGCTTCGAGCCGCACGCCCGACATGCCGATGGGATCGCGGATGCCTTCCTGGCCGTCGATGATGAATTCCTGCGGCAGCACGTGCAGGATCTTCTGGTCCGCCGGGATGGCCACGGCCTTGGCCGCATCCACCACGTGCTGCACGTCGACGTCGGTGACTTCGCGGTCGCGGATCGCGACCACGCCGTGCGAGTTCAGGCTGCGCACATGCGACCCGGCAATGCCGGCGAACACCGAGCGGATCTCGCAGCCGGCCATGAGCTCGGCTTCTTCGACGGCACGCTGAATCGACTGCACCGTCGATTCGATGTTGACCACCACGCCTTTCTTCAGGCCGCGCGAGGGCTGCGTGCCGATCCCGATCACCTCGATCGAGTTGTCGGGCGCCACTTCGCCAACCAGCGCCGACACTTTCGAAGTGCCGACGTCGAGGCCGATGATCAGGTTCTTGTCTGCCTTCTTTGCCATTAGTAAGAGTCATCCTCGGTGGCCACCGTCCCGGTGGCGACGCGCTGGCCACCCTGGCGCCAGCCGATTGCAAAACCGTTCGTGTAACGCATGTCGATGTAGCCGATGTCGCTGGCATGCGCGGCGATCTGCCCGACGCCGGCGGCGACGAAACGCGCGAAGCGCTCGTCGATCTGGCGGCGGCCGAGCCGCACGGTGATGCCGTTGTCGAGATCGAATTCCCACGCGCCGCGTGGATCGAGCCTTACCGCTGTCAGGCGCATGCCGGCTTCGATGAGCTGGCCCTGCGCGGCGAGATAGCGGCGCGCCACTTCGTTTTCCGTGCCCTGCGGGCCCGACAGCCGCGGCAGCTCCGGCGGGATGTGCCGGGCTTCGGAGATGAAGAGCTCGCCACGGGTGTTCAGCAGGCCGTTCGCGCCCCAGCGCGCGGCCGCCACCTGTTCGGTGACGCGGATGTTCAACGCGCGCGGCCACTGGCGCTCCACCGTCGCGCTATCTACCCAGGGCAGTTGCTCGACGGCGCGGCGAACCGCGGCCAGGTCCACGCTCACGAGCCCCATGTCGCGCACGCGCGCCTTCACCGCCTGCTCCACTTCACCGGGCGAAACGCGCTGGAAGCGGCCGGTCACCGACACCTGCGCAATGTTCTGGTCGAGCGCGCCCATGCACAGCGTCGTTGCGATGCCGAGCACGGTGAGCACCACCGCCGCGATCCCGAAACGCGCGGCGAGCGCGGCGGGAAAGCGGAAGCCGTCCCCTTCGCTCTTGCGCCGGTTTTTCGGTTTGCCCCACATCAGGCGATGACACTCCGGGTGAACGAGGTCTCGAGCACCTGCCACACGAGCTGCTCGAAGTTGATGTCGAGCGCACGCGCCGCCATCGGCACGAGGCTGTGGTCGGTCATGCCGGGAACCGTGTTGATCTCCAGCAGATAGGGCTTGCCGGCCTTGTCCATCATGAAGTCGGCGCGGCCCCAGCCTTCCGCGCCCACGGCGGTGAACGTCGCCTGCGCGAGGTTGGCCAGATGCTTCTCACCCTCGGTGGACAGGCCCGATGGGCAGTGATACTTCGTGTCGGTGCGGAAGTACTTCGCCTGGTAGTCGTAGAACGTGGCCGGCGTCTCGATGCGGATCGAAGGCAGCGCCCGGCCCTGCAGGACCGCGACGGTGTATTCGGCGCCGGTGATCCACGGCTCGGCGAACACGTCGGGCTCGAGCAGCGCCGCAGCCTGGTAGGCGCCTAACAACTGATCGGCCTTCTCGACCTTGGTCATGCCCACGGAGGAACCCTGCGTTGCGGGTTTCACGATCATGGGAAGCCCGAGACGCTCGATGCAGTTGTCCAGATCGGCGGGCGAACGCAGCACCATGTAGTCGGTGGTGGGAATGCCGACCGACTGGGCGAGGCGCTTGGTGCGCAGCTTGTCCATGCCGATGGCCGAGCCCATCACGCCGCTGCCGGTGTACGGAAGCCCGAGGAATTCCAGCGCGCCCTGCAACGTGCCGTCTTCGCCGCCCGGGCCGTGCAGCGCGATGAACACGCGTTCGAACTTTCGCGTGACGAGCTCGGCGAGCGGACGATCGCGCGGATCGAACTCGTGCGCATCGACGCCGCGCTTCTGCAGCGCGGCCAGGCAGGCGGCGCCGGACTTCAGCGAAATCTCGCGCTCGCTCGAGGTGCCGCCGAACAACACGGCGACGCGGCCGAATTCCTTCGCGTTGGTGACGTGGCGGATGATCTTGGGGTCGTGACGCAGGCGCATCAGCGTGTCTCCCCGGCGATGCGGAATTCCGGCGTGAGCGTCACGCCGAACTTTTCGTTCACGACCTGCTGAATGTGCGCGACGAGCTTCTCCACGTCGGCGGCCGTCGCGGCCTCGACGTTCACGAGAAAATTCGCATGCTTGGGTGAAACCATGATGTCTCCGATTCGAAACCCCTTGAGGCCGGCCGCTTCGATGAGACGCGCGGCGTGATCGCCCGGGGGATTGGTAAAGGTCGAACCGCAGCTCCACTCGCCGATGGGCTGCTTTTCCTTGCGCTTGGCCAGCAACTCGCGCATGGCCTCTTCGGTGAGTCCCGGACGACTTTCGAACTGCAACGCCGCGGCGAGGAAAAATTCACCCGGCGCCGGCGGCACGACGTGGCGATAGCCGTAGGTGTACTCGCGCGCATCGCGGCGGCGATCGACGCCGCGCGCATCACACACGTCGACGCTGCGCACGTGCGGCCAGATTTCGCCGCCGAAGGCGCCGGCATTCATGGCCAGCGCACCACCCAGCACTCCGGGAATACCGGCGAAGAATTCCGCGGGCGACAGGCACCACTTGATGCACTGGCGCGCAAGTCGTGCGCAGGGCACGCCTGCTTCGCAGGTGATGGTGGTGTCGTTGACGCGCTCGAGGCGCGTGAGCCCGCTCGTCGTATCGATGACCACGCCGCGGATGCCGCCGTCGCGCACCAGCAGGTTGCTGCCGAGCCCGAGCCAGAACAGCGGCGTGCCCTCGGGCAATGTCGAAAGAAATTCCAGCAGGTCGGCGCGATCGCGCGGGCTGAAATACACATCGGCCGGACCACCCACATGCCAGGAGGTGTGGCGCGACATCGGCTCGTTGCGCTTCACGCGCGACTCGAACTCCGCGTCGACCAGGAGAGTACCGTCGCTCATGCCATCTTCCATGGACGAGGAAACCTCGCGAGGCGGTTTTCGGAGTAAGGCACGCACGTCACGCCTTCCTCTGGGCCGTGGCGGCCCCTAACTTCCCGGGCAGCGCGTGCGAAACGGCGCTGATGGAGCCGGCGCCCATGGTCACGAGGACGTCGCCGGCCTTGAGCACGGCGCGCAGCGCCTCGTTCAGCGTCTCGACCTTTTCGACGAACACCGGCTCGACCTTGCCGCGCGTGCGGACGGCGCGGCAGATGGCGCGTCCGTCGGCGGAGGCAATGGGCGCCTCGCCGGCCGCATACACCTCGGTCACCAGCAACGCGTCACCGGTGGACAGCACCGTGGCGAAATCGTCGAGCAGGTCGCGGGTGCGCGTGTAGCGATGCGGCTGGAATGCCAGCACCACGCGGCGCCCCGCGTAGCCCTGGCGGATCGCATCGAGCGTGGCGGCGATTTCGGTGGGGTGGTGCCCGTAGTCGTCGACTATCGAAACGACCTCTTCGGTGCCCGGAAGGAGGACGTCGGCGACGTGCGTCAGGCGCCGGTCGATTCCCTGGAAGTTGGACAGCGCCCGCTGGATGGCTTCGTGCGGAATGCCGATCTCGAGCGCGACCGCGATCGCTGCCAGCGAGTTGAGCACATTGTGTTTGCCCGGCAAATTCACCGTGACGGGCAGGCGAAGGCCGTCGGCGCGACGCACCACGTCGAAGTGCGTGCGCAGACCGTCGCGGCGCAGGTTGTCGGCGCGCAGATCGGCGCCTTCGGAGAAGCCGTAGCCCACCACCGGGCGATTCACCTTGCCGAGGATGCTGCGGATGTGCGCATCGTCCACGCACAGAACCGCGAGTCCATAGAACGGCAGGTTGTGCAGGAACTCGACGAAGCTCTGTTTGAGCCGCTCGAAGTCGCCGTCGTGAGTACCCAGGTGATCGTGGTCGATGTTGGTGACGATGGCGATCATCGGGTTCAGGTGCAGGAACGAGGCATCGCTTTCGTCGGCTTCGGCAACGAGGTATTTGCCTGCGCCGAGCCGCGCGTTCGTGCCCGCGCTCTTGAGGAGCCCACCGATGACGAACGTGGGATCCTCGCCGCCTTCGGCGAGGATCGACGAGGTGAGGCTGGTGGTCGTGGTCTTGCCGTGTGTGCCGGCCACCGCGATCGCGTAGCGGAAGCGCATGAGCTCGCCCAGCATTTCGGCGCGCGGCACCACCGGGATGCGGCGCTGAAGTGCGCCGGCGACTTCGGGGTTCTCCTGCGACACGGCGCTGGAGATCACCACCACGTCAGCGTCACCGACGTGGTCGGCGCGATGGCCGATCATCACGCGCGCGCCGAGCTGCGTCAGCCGCTCGGTGACCGGGTTGGGCTTGAGGTCGCTGCCCTGCACTTCGTAGCCGAGATTCACCAGCACTTCGGCGATGCCGCTCATGCCACTGCCGCCGATGCCGACGAAGTGGATGCGATGAATGCGGCGCATCCGGTCGCTCATGCGGCCTCCAGCTGTTCGAGGCAGACGGCCGCGAGATCTTCGGCAGCGCGCGGCTTCGCGGCGAGGCGCGCGCGGTCTGCCATGGCGAGCAGTTTGCCGCGGCCGGCGCAGAGATCCTTCAACTCGGCAGCGAGTCGTTCGGCCGTGAGATCGCGGTCCGCGATCAGCACCGCCGCGCCTTCACGCACGAGGTACTGCGCATTGAATGTCTGGTGGTCGTCCACGGCCGCGGGAAATGGGACCAGCACCGCGCCGACGCCCACGGCCGCGAGCTCGGAAACCGTCAGTGCACCGGAGCGGCAGATCACGAGGTCCGCTTCGGCGTATGCCTGCGCCATGTCGTCGATGAAGGGCGAGACGTCGGCCTTCACTCCCGCCTGCGCGTATGCGGCGAGCGCGGCATCGATGCCGCGCGCTCCCGCCTGGTGGCGCACCTGCAGGTCGAGACCGGACTGCCGGATCGCGAACGGCACCACGGCATTGAGGCGCGAGGCGCCCAAACTACCGCCGACGATGAGCAGTCGCAGCGCGCCCTCGCGCCGCGCGAAGCGCTCGGACGGCGGCGGCTGCAGCAGAATCTCCGCGCGCAGCGGGTTTCCGAGCACCAGCGCATCGACGCCGGGCGGAAATGACTTCGGAAACGCGGCGAGCACCCGACGCGCGAGATGTGCGAGGCAGCGATTCGAATAACCGGCGATCGCGTTCTGTTCGTGGATCACGAGCGGCCGGCGCGTGAGCCAGGCTGCCACACCGCCCGGCCCCGTGACGAAGCCGCCGAAACCAACCACCAGGCCCGGACGACGGCGGCGCATGACGCCCAACGCCTGCCAGATGGAATGCAGCAGCTTGAACGGCGCCACTAACAAGGTTGCCGCGCCCTTGCCGCGCAGCCCGCTCATCGACAACCATTCGATGTCGATATTTTCCGCCGGTATAACCCGCGCTTCGAGTCCGGACTTCGTGCCCAGCCACACCACTTCGTGCGAAGCGGCGCGCAACAGGCGCGCCAGCGCCAGCGCCGGGAAGACGTGCCCGCCCGTGCCACCGGCCATGATCAGTATGGGCGCGGCCACTTTTTTCGGAGAAGCGCTCATGCGAGCGCCCCCGCAACGCGCGGCCGCGTGTCCTCAGCGGAACGACGCCCCTCTGAACGATTAAGTGTGGCCATTCCCCGCGTGTTATGCACAGCTTCGTGATACACGCGCAGCAGCAGACCCACCCACGCCAGCGTGACGATCATGCTGGAGCGGCCGTAGCTCATGAGCGGCAGCGTCAGGCCCTTGGTGGGCAGCACGCCCATGTTCACGCCGATGTTGATCATCGCCTGGGCGCCGAGCCACAGGCCGAAACCGGCGGCGAGATACGACTGGAACTTCAGGCCGGCGCGCGAAGCCAGCTGCGCGATCCAGAACGAGCGCCACACCAGTGCGATGAACAGCGCCAGCGTCGCCGCCACACCCACGAGGCCGAGCTCTTCGGCCAGCACCGCGAACAGGAAGTCGGTATGCGCCTCGGGTAGATAGAAGAGTTTCTGTACGCTCTCGCCCAGCCCGACGCCGAACCATTCGCCGCGGCCGATGGCGATCAGCGACTGGGTCAGCTGGAAGCCGCTGTTGAAGGGATCGGCCCAGGGGTTGAGGAATGAGGTGACACGCGCCATGCGGTAAGGCACCAGCATGACCAGCAGCGCCATGGCCGCGGTGCCCAGCACACCGGCAGCCACCACGTAACGCAGTCGGGCGCCGGCGATGAACAGGATGCCGAACCCGGTGATGAACACCACGGAGGCGGCGCCGAAATCCGGCTCGGCAAGCAACAGCATCGCCATGAACACGAGCAGGCCGATGGGCTTGACGAGGCCGAGCGCGGTGTTGCGCAGCTCGTTCTCGCGCCGCACCGCGTAGCTGGCGATGAAGATGAGCGTGAGGACACGCGCCAGCTCGGAGGCCTGGAAATTGAAGCCCAGCAGGCGGATCCAGCGCCGGCTGCCATTGACGACGTGTCCCAGCCCGGGAATCAGCACGATGAAGAGCAGCGCGACGGCAGCGATGAGCAGTGGCCAGGCCATCTTGTCGAGGTATTCGGTGCGCACGCAGAAGACGGCCGCCGCAAGTACGAAGCCGACCAGGCACAACACGAGCTGGCGCTCGAGGTACGAGAATGCGTTGCCCGATTCCTTGCTGGCGATCGAAATCGACGCCGACGTGACCATGATGAGGCCCAGCAGCACGATGGCGGCGACCAGCGATAGCGCCACCGCGTCGATGTGCAGGCCGCGGGCACGTGTACTCATGTCAGCCCCTGCACTGCGGCGGCGAACGCGTTGCCGCGCTGGGCGTAGTCGCGAAACATGTCGAGGCTCGAACATGCGGGCGACAGCAGCACGGTGTCGCCTGACTTGGCGAACCGTGCGGCGGCATGTACCGCGTCTTCCATGGTGGCAACTCGCGCGGTGTGGCAGATGCCGGCGAGCGCGGTTTCGATGAGGCCGGCGTCGCGGCCTAACAACACGGCGGTGCGCACCTTGCCGCGGAAACTTTCCGCCAGCGGCGTGAAGTCCTGGCCCTTGCCGTCGCCACCGGCGATCACCACCAGCGGGCCGGCGAGCCCGCTGACGGCCGCCAGCGTCGCGCCGACGTTGGTGCCCTTCGAATCGTTGATGTAGCGCACGCCCTTGAAGTCGGCGACCCACTGCGCGCGATGCGGCAGTCCGGGAAATTCGCGCAGCTCTTCGAGCATCGGCGCGAGCGGCAGGCGCAATGCATCGCCGAGCGCCAGGGTCGCGAGCGCATTGGCGGCATTGTGGCGGCCGGAAATCTTGAGCGAGGTCACGGGCAGCAGCGCGGAGCCACGTCGAGCCAGCCACGGTTCCTGATCGGACGGCGGCGTCACCAGCGAAAAATCCGCAGGCCCGGTGAGGCTGAAGGAGATCACGCGCTGACCGGCGCGCGGCATGCGCGTCACTTCCGGCTCATCGGCGTTCACCACCGCCATTTCGCTGTTGGCGAAGATGCGTGCCTTGGAGTCCGCGTAGTGCCGCAGCGTCGCGTAGCGATCCATGTGGTCCGCCGACACGTTGAGCACTACCGCAGCCTTGAGCTTCAGGGAATGCGTGGTGTCGAGCTGGAAGGACGACAGCTCGAGCACGTACAGATCCGTAGGGCCGCGATCCAGCAGATCGAGCGCCGGCTGGCCCAGGTTGCCGCCGACGCGCACGCGCACGCCGGCGCGCTCGGCCATGCGGCCTAACAAGGTGGTCACCGTGCTCTTGCCGTTGGTGCCGGTGATGCCCACCACGGGCGCATCGGCAGAGCGTGCGAACAGCTCGATGTCGCCGACGATGTCGAGCCCGCGGGCGCGTGCCTGCACGAAGAACGGATCGTCGAGCGCAACGCCTGGCGACGTGACGACCACGTCGGCCTGCTCGAGGAGACGTACATCGAAGCCGCCGGTGCGCGTGACGATACCGGCGCCGAGCGCCTTCACGCTGGCGAGCTCCGGCGGCGTTTCGCGGCTGTCAGTCACGGCGATGCGATAGCCACAGCGCTGCAGATGGCGCGCCGCGGACAGACCCGTACGTCCCATGCCGACGATTACTGCATTTCTGGCCGCATTCCTGGCCGCGCCGCCGGTGGTTTGTGTGGCGTCGGTCATCGGAGTTTCAGCGTCGCGAGACCCGCGAGCACCAGGATGAAAGTGATGATCCAGAAGCGCACGATGATCTTGGGCTCGGTCCAGCCCTTGAGCTCGTAGTGATGATGAATCGGCGCCATGCGGAAGATGCGCTTGCCGGTGGTCTTGAACGAGATCACCTGCAGGATCACCGACGCCGTCTCCACCACGAAGATGCCGCCCATGATGAGCACCACGAGCTCCTGCCGCACGATGACCGCGATCGTGCCGAGCGCGGCGCCGAGCGCCAGTGCGCCGATGTCGCCCATGAAAACCTGCGCGGGATAGGTGTTGAACCACAGAAACCCGAGTCCCGCACCGACCAGCGCCGCGCAGAAAATGATCAGCTCACCAGCGCCGGGCACCGCGGGAATCGACAGGTACTGCACGAAGTTGGCGTTGCCGCTCGCGTACGCGAAGACACCCAGCGCACCGCCCACCATCACCGAAGGCATGATCGCCAGGCCGTCGAGACCGTCGGTGAGATTCACCGCGTTGCTCATGCCGACGATCATGAAATACGACAGCACGATGAACGACACAGCGCCCATCGGTACCGCGAAGTTCTTGAAGAACGGCAGGAACAGCGTGGTCTCCGCCGGAGTCTTCGCGGTGTAGAACAGGAAGATGGCGGCGGCGAGACCGAACAACGTCTGCCAGGAATACTTGTAACGCGCGATCAGCCCTTTCGGATTCTTCTTCGCGAGCTTCAGGTAGTCGTCCCAGAAACCGATGAGGCCGAACGTGAACGTCACGCCGAGCACCACCCACACGAAACGGTTCGACAAATCCGCCCACAGCAGCGTGCTCGCGAAGATCGCGATGAGGATCAGCATGCCGCCCATGGTCGGCGTACCGGCCTTGGAGAAATGCGACTTCGGCCCGTCGTCGCGCACCACCTGCCCGACCTTGCCGAACCTGAGCTTCTCGATCATCCACGGCCCGATCAGCATCGCCAGCGCCAGCCCGGTGATCACCGCGAAAATGGCGCGCACCGTCAGGTACGAGAAGACGTTGAATCCCGAGTAGTGAGGCGTGAGCAGTTTGGCGAGCCAGTAGAGCATGTGTTCAGTGCGAATCTGTTGATGAACCGGAGCCGACCAGCGCTGCGACCACGCGCTCCAGACGACTGGAGCGCGACCCTTTGACCAATACGCACACTTCGCGCGTGAGCTCGGAGTTGACGGCGCGCGCCAGCAACTCCGTGTCGGCGAACCATTCCCCGCCCGCACCGAAGGCTTCGACCGCCAGCGCCGAGAGCGAGCCTGTGGCGAACAGGCGATCGATGTGGTGATCGCGCGCGAAACGCCCGATCTCGGCATGGCTGGCGTCGGCGAAATCGCCGAGCTCACCCATGTCGCCCATGACCAGCCAGCGCCGTGCATCCACGCTCGCCAGCACCTCGATGCCCGCTTTCATCGAACTCGGATTGGCGTTGTAAGAGTCGTCGACGATCCAGGCACCACTCGGCGCGGTTTTGAACTGCAATCGGCCAGGAACCGGGCGCATTGTGGCAAGGCCCTGGCGCACGTCATCGAGCGACGCACCGGCGGCGGTGGCCGCCGCGGCGGCGCACAACGCGTTCAGCACGTTGTGCCGCCCCGCGAGGTGCAATTCGATCGGCATGCTGCCGGTGGGCGCTCGCAGCTCGAACCGCGTGACGAAGCCGCTGCCGTCGATGGCCGTATGGATGTCGGCCGCGGAGAAGTCCGCGGTGTTCGCAACGCCGAACGTGGACACCTTGCCGCGCGCCAAGCCGCGCCACAGCGCGGCGAATTCGTCGTCGGCGTTGATCACGGCGGTTGCCGACGAATCCAGCCCCGCGACCATTTCTCCCTCGGCGCGTGCCACACCTTCGAGACTGCCGAATCCTTCGAGATGCTCGGCACCGGCGTTCGTGATGAGCCCGACCGTCGGACGCGCGAGCTTCACCAGGTCGGCCACTTCGCCGGCACGATTCGCGCCGATCTCGATGACCGCAAAACGCTGCGTGTCGTCGAGGCGATGCAGCGTGAGCGGCACGCCGATGTGGTTGTTGAGATTGCCGCGCGTGGCGAGTGTCGGGCCCGCGCGCTCGAGAATGGCCGCGGTCATTTCCTTGACCGTGGTCTTGCCGTTGCTGCCGGCCACGCCGACGACGGGCATCGAGAATCCCGCGCGCCAGGCGGCCGCGGAACTGCTGAGCGCTGCCTGGGTGTCGGCCACCACGATCTGCGTCAGTGCGGAGGCAACCTTGGTGTCGACCACGGCGCCAGCCGCACCGGCGTTGGCAGCGGCGGCGACGAAATCGTTGGCATTGAAGCGCGGCCCGCGCAGCGCGACGAACAACTCGCCGGCCTGCAGCGTGCGCGTATCGCTGGATACGCCGGTGTAACCGCGGTCGGCGCCCTCGAGCACACCGCCACAGGACTTCGCGAATTGCGCGAGCGTGCGCTTCATGCCGCACCGTCGATTCGCGCCGCCAGCGCTTCCGCGACCACTTTCTGATCGCTGAACGGACGGTGCTCGCTGCCGTAGATCTGGTAGTCCTCGTGGCCCTTGCCGGCGATGAGTACCACGTCGGCCGAGTGCGCATCGGCGAGCGAGTCGCGGATGGCGCGCGCGCGGTCCAGCTCGATGCGAAACGGCTTGCCCGCCGGAATTCCCCTGGCGATATCGGCGGCGATTCCCTGCGGCGACTCGGTGCGCGGGTTGTCGTCGGTGATCACGATGTCATCGGCGAGCTCGGCCGCGATGGATCCCATGATCGGGCGTTTGCCCGAGTCGCGATCACCACCGCAACCGAACACCACGGCAAGCCGGCCGGTGCAGTGCGCGCGTGCCGCGGCCAGGGCCTTGCGCAGCGCATCGGGCGTGTGCGCATAGTCGACCACCGCGAGCGGCGCCTGCGTGCCACCAAAAGTTTCCATGCGGCCAGGCGCGGCGCGAACGCGCGCGAGGCTTTCGAGAACCTGCTCGAGCGGAAGGTCCCAGTCGAGCAGCAGCGCGATGACCGTCAGCAGATTGTCGACGTTGAAGTCACCGACCAGCGGGCAGACCAGGCCGCCTGTGCCCCAGCTCGAGTCGAACTCCAGCTCGATGCCGCGCACCGACAACGTGACGTGCATGGCGCGCACGAAACCCGCTGCCGCACGCGTGTGCGACTGGTGACCGCGGCTGGTGACGATGACGCGGCCGCGGCCGCGCGGGTCGATGGCGAGCTGCCGGCCGAATGCGTCGTCGACATTGATCACGCGCGAGACCAGGTCTTCGCGCATGAACAACCGCGCCTTGGCGGCACCGTAACTTTCCATGGTGCCGTGATAGTCGAGGTGGTCGCGCGTGAGATTGGTGAACGCGGCGGTGCGAAACCGCACCGCGCCCACGCGCGCCTGGTCGAGCGCGTGCGAGGAAACTTCCATCGCCACGCTGCTGGCGCCGCCGGCGCGCAGGTTGGCGAGCGTGCGCTGGACGGTGATGGCGTCGCCGGTGGTGAGCCCGCTCGCCACGAGGCTGCCGGGGCGCCCCGTGCCGATGGTGCCCATGTATGCGGCCGGGCGACCGCAACCTTCCAGCGCCTGCGCGAGTAGATAGGCGCAGGTGGTCTTGCCGTTGGTGCCGGTGACGCCGGCGACGGCCAGGCGGGTCGACGGCGCCCCGAAGAAACGATCGGCGATCGCGCTCGCGTGCTCGCGCAGGCGCGGCACCGGCGCGACCAGGATCTCCGATGGAAGATCAGGAACCACGGCAACCGGCGCCGGCTCCCACAACACCGCGCGCGCGCCATTGGCGACGGCCTGCGGCGCGTACCTGAGTCCATGTTCGACAGTCCCGCGAACGGCAAGAAAAGCGCCGCCGGGGAGCGCCGCGCGCCCGTCCTGCGTGAGATCGGTGACAGAAACATCGCGCGGCAACGCGGCAATGCCGTCGAGCAACTTTGCCAGGCTCTGCGGAGCCGGGGTCGCGTTCATCGGATGGCCACCTGGCGCGCGGGCTCGTTGCCGTCGCCGACCGGTGCATCGGGTGGCACGGCCAGCAGGCGCAGCGCGCCGCCGACGACGCCGGAAAACACCGGCGCGGCAACATCGCCGCCGTAATACTTGCCGGCACCCGGCTCGTCGATGATCACCACTGCTGCGAGGCGTGGGCTGCTCGCCGGCGCGATGCCGCCGAACACCGCGAGGTAGCGATCCGTGGCGTATCCGCCGGCGGTGGCTTTCCACGCGGTTCCGGTCTTGCCGGCGACGGTGTAGCCGGGGATGGCCGCGAGCTTGCCGCCGCCTTCGGGCGCGACCACAGCCTCGAGCATGTGGATCAGCATGCGCGACACGGCCGGATCGAGCGCGGGCTCGCCAGCCGGCGGCGTCTCGACGCGCAGAAACGAAATCGGCCGCGATACGCCGAGCGCAGCCACGGTGGCGTACGCATGCGCGAGCTGCAGCGGCGTGATCGACAGGCCATAGCCGCGCGACATCGAGGAGATGCCCACCGGCCGCCAGTGCGAGTAGTGAGGCAGCAGGCCGGCCGATTCACCGGGGTAACCACTCGTCGTCACCTGGCCGAAGCCGAGCGCGGTCAGCGTGCCATACATCTGCGCCGGCTCGAGCGACAGCGCGACCTTGGTCATGCCCACGTTCGAGCTCTTCGCCAGGATGGTCGCGAGGCCCACGGCGCCGAGGTTGTGCGGGTCTTCGAGTAGTTTGGCGCCGACCTTGACGTACCCGGGGTTGGTGTCGATGACGCTGCGCTCGTTGAATCGTCCGGACGCGAGCCCCGCCGCGACCACGAACGGCTTGATCGACGAACCCGGTTCGACGATGTCGGTGACAGCGCGATTGCGGTAGGTCTTCGCCTTGATCTGGTCGCGGTCGTTCGGGTTGTAGGCCGGCTGGTTGACCATGGCGAGCACTTCGCCGGTCGCGACGTCGAGCACGATGACCGAGCCGGATTTCGCGCGCTGGTCGCGAATCGCGGCCTTCAACTCGCGATACGCGAGGTACTGGATGCGCAGGTCGATCGACAGCACCAGGTTGCGCCCGGCGCGCATCGCGCGGATCTCTTCGACGTTCTGCACGATCTTGCCGTAGCGGTCCTGGATGACCCGCTTGGCGCCATCTTCGCCCGCCAGCCAGTGGTCGAACGCGAGCTCGAGACCTTCCTGCCCCTCATCGTCGATGCTGGTGAAACCGATGATGTGTCCGGCGACTTCTCCGGCCGGGTAATAGCGGCGGTACTCGCGCATCAGGTACACGCCCGGGATTTCGAGCTGCCGGATCTTCTGTGCTTCGGACGGCTGCATGTGCCGCGCGAGGTACAGGAACTCGCGATCGAGATTCGAGGTGACCCGCCGCGCCAGCTCGTTCTTGTCGCGCTTCAGCGCCTTGGCGAGGCGCGGCAACTGATCGCTGGCAACCGCGAGCTCTTTGGGATTCACCCACACCGAATCGACGGGCGTGGAGACCGCGAGCGGCTCGCCATAACGATCAGTAATGGTGCCGCGGGTGGCCGAGATCTCGGCGACCCGCGAGAAGCGCGCGTCGCCCTGCCCGGCGAGGAATTTGTGATCCTTGAGCTGCAGCTCCACCGCGCGCCACGCGAGCCCGAGCGCGCAGCACACCAGCAACCCGAGCACGAAATTCGCGCGCCAGCGAAAACTGCGCGGATCGTCACGCGTCGTGCCCGCGCCGCTCGCCACCGCCACGTGCACGTGGCTCGCGGCGTTTGCCCGGCCACACTTTCATGGAAGAGGCTTTCACGGCGACACCAGCTCGATGTCTTTCGGAGGCGGCATGCCCATCTTGAGCTTGGTGCCGGCGACGTTCTCGACGAAGGCGTGGGTCGACCACGCACTCTGCTCGAGCTGCAGCTGGCCCCACTCGATCTCGAGGTTGTCGCGCCTGACGTTGAGTCGCTCGAGCTCGACGAACAGCTCGCGGGCGCGGTGCTTCGAGTAGATAGCCCCGGCAGCCGAAGCGAGCGCGGCCGCCCACAGCAGCGGGATCGCGCAGGATCAGTAGCTTGTTGGAATGCGTCGCCACCTAGCGCACCTTTTCGGCGACACGCAGCACGCTCGATCGGCTGCGCGGGTTGGCGGCAAGCTCGCTCTTCACCGGCACGCTGCTTGTTGCCGAGGCGGCGCAGCCGCGGCTGCGCGGAGTCCGGAATCATCGGCAGACCGGCAAAGACGGGATCGACGGTGGAATGCGCCTGGATGAACTGCTTGACGAGGCGGTCTTCCAGCGAATGAAAGCTGATCACCGCCAGGCGCCCGCCGACTGCCAGCAGCTCGAGTGACGCCTCGAGCGCGCGGCGAATCTGGCCGAGCTCGTCGTTGATGTGCATGCGCAGCGCCTGGAAAGTGCGGGTCGCCGGATTCCTGCCGGGCTCGCGCGTGCGCACCGCGCGCGCGACGATCTCCGCGAGCTGCAGCGTGCGGGTCAGTGGTTGATGGGAGCGCGCTGCCACGATGTCGGCGGCAATGCGCCGCGCGAAACGCTCTTCCCCGAGTTTCGCGATCACCTCGCGAATCTCAGGCTCGCCCGCTCGCGCGAGCCATGCGGAAACCGGTTCGCCGCTCGTCGGGTCCATGCGCATGTCGAGCGGGCCGTCCGCCCGGAAGCTGAAACCACGTGTGGGATCGTCGAGCTGCGGCGACGAGACGCCGAGATCGAACAAGATGCCGCGCACGGGCCGGCTCGAAGCGAGCTCCGGCACGCGCGCGGCGATATCGGCAAACGGCGCGCCGACGAGCGCAAGCCGCACTTCGTCGGAAAAACGGCGGTGGCCGGCCTCGATGGCCGCCGGGTCGCGGTCGAACGCGAGCACGCGCCCTTCGGGACCGAGTGCCCCGAGGATGAGTGCCGTGTGACCGCCGCGCCCGAACGTCGCATCTATGTATAGGCCGTCCGCCTGCACCGCGAGTGCTTCGAACGCTTCCTGTGCAAGCACCGGAACATGTGCGTTCAAACACTCACTCCTGTTCAAGCGGCTGTCAGTCCGCCCCCGTTTTATCAAGTGCCGTTGCCATGGATGCCGGCCGCTTCGCGGCGCGTCATCCCACCCAAAACCAATCGCCGAACCTAACTACTCACGCAATGTCTACAACGTCAGTGAATCGAGTTCCGCCGGCAGACCGGTCTCGGCAGCTTCGTTGGCCAGCCACAGGGCGCGGCGCTCGTTCCAGCGCGCCTCGTCCCACAACTCGCAGCGATTGCCCTGACCGATCAGCATTCCCCGCCGCTCGAGCAGCGCGAACTCGCGCAACTCCGGCGGCAGCAACAGTCGTCCGTGCCCGTCGAGATCCAGCTCGGTGGCATGACCCACCATGAGCCGTTGCAGTCGACGCGCCTGCGCATGCAAGGAAGGCAGGCTCATCAACTTCCGCTCGATCTGTTCCCAGTCGGGCAAGGGGTAAAGGAGGAGGCATTGATCCCGGTCGACCGTGACAACCAGTTTTCCCTGGCTTCTTTCGAGCGCGTGCTCGCGGTACCGGGTGGGAAGAACCATCCGGCCCTTGTCGTCCAGGGTCACTTTTGCTGCACCGCGAAACATGGATGGACAGGCTAGTTAGGCCCATTTCTCCCCACTTTTTCCCACTTGCCGCCACTATAGGAATGGCGATGGGCGCGGTCAAGAAATAAGTCACGAAATTTTCCCGTAGCGACAGCCACTTACGTCAGATTTGGCGTTGCCGACGCGCCAAAAACTGCGCAGCTGTGTGCTTACCGATCAGTAGGTTGTCATCGCTTGTTCATACAGTGGGTAAGAACAGGAGATGCTGTATGCGCGGTGGGCGACCCGCCCGGCCTCGAACCTTGGGGCGTTCGTGAGACCGGACGGCGGGCCCCTGCGTACGCGTGCGAAGGGGATCCTGATCGACCCGAACAAAGTGTTCTCGCGCGACGTCGGATCGCGGAGGCTCCGGGATATCGAACGAAGCAAAGCAACGTATGAAAACCTGGCTATTGAATCAATATTGATTCAATAGCCCCGGATTCCCGGTCAATAGGTAAAGAAATGGAGTCGACCTGTAAGCCGGGTTCTGTCGAGAACAGTCATTCATCTGGGATCGCCGTCACCGGCGACCTCAAGCGGCCTACCCGAAAGCACGGGGGGACACCCGCTGCCACTTGCGTGGCGACTTTCCTATTTGGCCTTGCTCCAGGTGGGGTTTGCCATGCCACCAAGTGTTGCCACCGGCGCGGTGCGCTCTTACCGCACCGTTTCACCCTTACCAGCGTCATTGCTGACGCTTCGGCGGTTTACTTTCTGTTGCACTTTCCGTCGGCTCACGCCGCCCAGGCGTTACCTGGCACCTCGTCCGCAGGAGCCCGGACTTTCCTCCACATTTCGCGAGAAATGCAGCGACCGTCCGGCCGACTCCGGCGCGCACCATAGCGACATGTCATCACGCGCTCAAGCTAATAGTTCGCAGCGCTTTTCAGCGGCCGGCGTTCTTCGCCAGTTCGAGCGCGCGCGCATACGCGTCGTTGCGCTTCGCGCCGGTGAGCCGCGCGGCCAGCGCCGCGGCCTTGCTTGGTGCCAGCTCGCTCAGCAATATCGTAAGCGTCGCATCGAGCTGCGCGCGCGGCGCCGCGTCGTCGGCAACGCGCGGTGCGCCCTCCACCACCACGGTGATCTCGCCGCGCGTGAAGTTCGTGTCGCTGCGCGCCTGCGCGGCAAGCTCGGCGAGCGTGCCGCGATACACCGTTTCGAAAACCTTGGTGAGCTCGCGGGCCACGGCGGCGCGGCGGCGCTGAACCGAAACCCGCAGCCATGTCTTCCAGCGATTCGGCAATGCGATGCGGCGCCTCGAAAAAAACCAGCGTGCGCACTTCGCCAGCCAGTTCGGCCACGCGCGCGCGCCGCTCGCCCAGTCGCGCCGGCAGAAATCCTTCGAAGGAAAATCTTTCGGTAGGCAGGCCGGCAATGCTCAGCGCAGCGGTAATCGCCGAAGGGCCGGGCACCGCCACCACGCTCATGCCCTCCTGCGTCACCCGGCGCACCAGCTCGAATCCCGGGTCGGAAAGCAGCGGCGTCCCGGCATCGCTCACCAGCGCAATGCGCGTGCCCGCGCGCAACTTTTCCAGCAGCTCATCGATTCGTTCGCGCTCGTTGTGTTCGTGCAGCGACACCAGCGGCCGCGACAACCCGAGCGTTGTCAGCAATTGCCCTGTTCTGCGCGTGTCTTCCGCCGCGACCAGTTCCGCGGCGGCAAGTTCATCGCGCGCGCGCGGCGACAGATCGCCCAGATTGCCGATGGGCGTCGAGATCACCGCAAGACGCCCCAAGTTCGCTGCCACTATAATTCTCCACCGCGCCAGGATGCGCAGGCACTCGTGAAGGCTATTCGACGTATGACGCCTAAGAAAGCTCTGGTAAGGCCATTTGCATGTTTGGTCGTCATCGCGCTGGCAGCGGTGCTCGCGGGTTGTCCGGCCACCCCCCGCCGCGGCGGCCCACCGAACGTCGATCGCGCCGAAGAACTGACCCGCGCCGGCGACCACGCCGCCGCCGCCGCCCTCTACGAGCGCCTGGCATCCGAGACCACCGGCACCGACAGCGCGGAGTTCCGGCTGCGGGCCGCGCGCGCCTGGCTTGCTGCTGGGCGCGCTGCCGACGCAGATCGCGTGCTCGCGCAGCTGCCGCCCGGCGGTCTCACGCAGCAACAGACGCTCGAACAGAACCTGTTGCGCATCCAGTCGCTGGTGGCCCAGGGCCGTGGCGACGAAGCCTGGCGGCAAGTCAGCAGCATGCAGACGCCCACGGCGCCGCCCGCGGCGGCGCGTTACTACGAAACGCGGCAGCAGGTCGCCATCGCCACCGGTCATCTGCTCGATGGCATCCGCTCCGAGCTCGCGCGCGAGCGCGTCATTGCACCCGGTGACGCGCACATCGCGCGCTCGGAGTTGTTAGCCCAGTTGCGTGCCGCGGCCGAACGCGGCGTCTCTCTCGCGCCGCCACCCGGCAGTGACGCGACGGTGCGTGGCTGGCTCGAAGCCGCGTCGGTGGCGCTCGAGAACGCACTCAACCCGACACGCGGCGCGACGCGGCTGGCGGCGTTCCGCGCGCGCTACCCGTCGCATCCGGCCATTGCCGCGCTCGCCGACGAGCCTGGCATCGGCATCGAAGGCGCGCCCGCCAGTCTCGCGGCGTCGCCCCACGTCGCGCTCATGCTGCCCCTGACGGGGCGCACGGCCGCGGCCGCAGCCCAGATCCGCGACGGCTTCATGACCGCCTACTACGAGCTGCCGTCCGCCTCTCGCCCACGCCTGCGGGTCTACGACACCGCCGTCACCGCGATCGCCGACACCGTCGCGCAAGCCACCGCGGCCGGCGCCGAATTCATCGTCGGTCCGTTGACGCGCGAAGAAGTCGTGGCCGCGGGCGAACTCCTAACTACCCGCGCACCTGTCCTGGCGCTCAACTTCCTGCCGTCGGACCGGCCGACACCGCAGCGGTTCTACCAGTTCGCGCTTTCGCCGGAAGACGACGCGCGCGCGGTCGCACGCTATATCGGCGCCAGCGGCCGCCGCCGCGGCGTCTTGCTGACCCCCGAGGGTGATTGGGGAACACGCGTGGCAACGGCGTTCGACGAAGAGCTTCGCGCGGCCGGCGGCTTCCTGCTCGGCCAGGCGAGCTTTGGTACGGCGTCGCGCAGCGATTTCGGCGACAGCATCATGCAGGTGCTGCGCACCGACGACAGCCGCACCCGTCACCAGCGGATCCAGGCCACCATCGGTCAGAAGCTCGAGTTCGAACCGCGGCGCCGTCCCGACATCCAGTTCATCTTCGCCCCGAGCCAGCCGGGCGCGGCGCGCCAGCTTCGGCCGCAGTTGCGTTTCCATCTCGCCGGCGACATTCCCACTTACACGCTGGGTGACGCCTATGAACCGCACCCCACCGCCAATCAGGAAATCGACGGCATGATGTTCCCGGACATGCCGTGGATGCTGGGCGACCAGGGTTTGTCCGGCCAGGTGCGCGAAGCTGCGCGCCAGGCGTTCGGCGAGTCCGCGAGTCGCCGCGGCCGGCTGTTCGCCTTCGGCTACGACGCGTTCCGCATCGCCACGTCCCTGCAACGCGGCGCCGGCGTGAATCCCCAGGGGCTCACCGGCACTTTATCCATCGACGCGCAAGGCCGTGTACGCCGCGAGCTCGAGTGGGCCCGCATCAAGAACGGCGTACCCACTCCGCTCGAACGGGTCGACAGCGCTGCAGCAACACCTCCCTGACATCAATGCGTCGCCGGCATGGATCGCCGACAGACTGGAACGCTGGCGGAAAACAGCGCGGCCGTTTTCCTCGAGTCACAGGGGTTCACCATCATCGCGCGCAATTTTCTGCGGCGTATCGGTGAAATCGACGTGGTCGCGCGCGCCGGCGAACTGCTGGTGGTCGTGGAAGTGCGCACGCGCGCCAGCGACCGCTTCGGCGGCGCCGCCGCCAGCGTCAGCCGCGGCAAGCAACGCCGCATCGCCGCGACCACCGCGCTGTTCCTGCAGCGCCGTCCGGAGTTGCGCCACTGCCGCGTGAGATTCGACGTGATCGTCGTGCGCGATGGGCAGGTCGAGTGGCTCAAGCACGCATTCGAGGCGTAATGGGGACATTCCTGATTTGCTAGCAAAAGGGGACGCGCCTCGGGTAATGGGGACACTCCCCATTTGCTAGCAAAAGGGGCCGCACTTCGTTAGCGAGGAGTCGAGCGAGGCGCGCCCACGCAGGTGATGAGTTCGCTTTTCGCCGGGCCCTTCGCTTAGTTGGGCGTCGCAAGATTAGGGCCGCCGACACACTCGAAGACATCTTGGCGTATTGGCGTCGGACGTTAGCAAAGAGTCCTGAAGGCGCGGGGATCGGCTTCGTGCCTAACGAGGCCAGGTAGTCCCGGCCCGCTCTCTCATCACCTGCGTGGACACGCCTCCCTCGAACTTCTGCATCGATCCGCGACTCCGTTCACCGGAGAAATGCGGCGTGCGCCCGTGGCTTTGGGAAGAGAAGACCCGGCGCCATGCGCCTCTTCTCCTTTCAAAGCCAGCGGGGAACGGGGACGCGGTTCGATGACGGTTGGGTCCCAGCGAGCGTACATGCACAGGGGATTCGAGAGCGGGCCGGGACTACCTGGCCTCGTTAGGCACGAAGCCGGCTCCTGCGTCCTCGGGACTCTTTGCTAACGTCCAACCCCACTACGCCAAGATGTCTTCGCGAGAGCGGCGGCCACAATCTTGCGATTACAACCAAGCGAAGGGCCCGGCGAAAAGCGAACGAATCTCCTGGGCGTGTACGCTCGCCGGGGCACGCCACGCCCTCCAATTGCGTCCCCATGCTTTGCCAAACGAGCTGAGGACGTTTAAGGTCGCGGCCAGATGAAAACGCTCGACGAGCTGTTCCAGAACAATCGCGAATGGGCCGCAGGCATCCTTCGCCAGGACCCCGAGTTCTTCGCCAAGCTCTCCCGTCAGCAGTCGCCCAACTATCTGTGGATCGGCTGCGCTGACAGCCGCGTACCGGCCAATCAGATCGTCGGCCTGCTTCCGGGCGACGTTTTCGTCCATCGCAACATCGCCAACATGGTGGTGCACACGGACCTGAACTGTCTGTCGGTAATGCAGTTCGCCGTCGACATCCTCAAGGTCAAACACATCATCGTCGTGGGGCACTACGGCTGCAGCGGCGTGCAGGCGGCGATGCGCCGGGCGCGCGTCGGTCTCGCCGACAACTGGCTGCGCCACGTGCAGGACGTGCACGAAAAACATCAGCACAGCCTCAAGTCCTGCAACAGCGAAATCATGGCGTCCGACCGGCTCTGCGAGCTGAACGTCATCGAGCAGGTGCAGAACGTCTGCCAGACCAGCATCGCGCGCGATGCCTGGGAGCGCGGCCAGGAATTGCACGTGCATGGCTGGATCTATGGCATCGCCGATGGCCTGGCGCGCGATCTCGGCACCACGATTTCCGACTTTCGCGAGGCCGCGCCGGTGTATCAGTCGGCGCTGGCCAAGCTCGCCGCTCCGCGGTGAGCCCCGCGACGCCGGTCGCTAACTACTTGACGACCTTGAGTTGCGGGCGCCGGCTGCCGTCTTCGGGCGGCGTGGGCTTGGTCGGCGGCTCAGGGCCCAGGTCCTGCTCGGAAAACACCATGCCCTCGCCGGTTTCCCGCGCGTAGATCCCGAGCACCGTGCTCACGGGGATGCGCACGTGGTGAACCACGCCCGCGAAGCGCGCTTCGAATTCGATCCAGTCGTTGCCCATCACCAGCCGCTGCGTGGCGGTCGAGGAAAGGTTGAGCACCACCTTGCCGTCCTTGACGTAGGCGCGCGGCACTTCCACTCCCGGCTTCTCCGCATCGACGATGACGTGCGGGGTTTCGCCGTTGTCCATCATCCACCCGTGCATCGCGCGAATCAGATATGGGCGCTTGGAATTGCGCACTCGATCGTTCATGCGAGCCGCATCTCCCGCTCGTTTTCCGACAGGCTGGCGCGAAACGCCGGGCGCGAAAAGATGGTGCTGGCGTACTTGAGGATGGGCTGGGCCTGCGGCGGCAGATCGATTTCGTAACGTGGCAGGCGCCACAGGATGGGAGCGATGGTCGCGTCCACCATCGAAAATTCATCGGACAGGAAATATGGTTTGAGCTTGAAGAGGTCGGCGCTGCCGAGCACGTTGTCGCGCAGCACCTTGCGCAGCTGCGCGAGGTCCTTGGATCCGGGCGCGTCCATCTTGCGCGCCAGGTCATACCAGTCGTGTTCGATCTGGTAGAGCGCCAGGCGCGCCCGCGCGCGCGACACCGGATCGACCGGCATCAGCGGCGGATGCGGAAACCGCTCGTCGAGATACTCCATGATGACGCGCGAGTCGTAGAGCACGAGGTCGCGGTCGATCAGCGTCGGCGTCGTGTGGTACGGATTGAGATCGAGCAGGTCCTCGGGATACTTCCCGGGCGCGACATCCACGATTTCGATCTCGATCGCCTTTTCGGCGATCACGATGCGGGTGCGATGACTCCACAAATCATCGGGCGCCGAGAACAGCGTCATCGTTGCACGCCGGTTAGACAATCCGCCCCCCACGCGCTACGGCGACTTGAAACTCCCCGATGACAATGAGGCCGCTCAGCGGACGTCCTTCCAGTATTCCTTCTTCAACATGTACGCGATGCCCGTGAACATGAGAAGGAATAACACTACCCAGATACCGATGCTCTGGCGTTCGACCTGCGAAGGATCGCTGGCGTATTGAAGGAAATTCACGATGTCGCGCGCGAATTCGTCGTACTGCGCCGGAGTCAGGCTACCGACCACGCCCGGTGCGAACTGCTTGAACTCGGGCGTGACGATCGCCTTGCCGTCTTCACCCTTGTGCTCGACCGCGGTCCACACCGCTTCCTGCACGCCCTGGACACTCGCGAGCACATGCGGCATCGCCGTGCCCGGCAACTGCAGGTTGTTCACGCCCGTCTGGCGGCTGGCCGGATCCGCATAAAAGGTGGTCAGGAAGTTGAACACCCAGTCGGAGCCGCGTGAGCGCGCGACCAGCGACAGGTCCGGCGGCGGCTTGCCAAACCATTCCTGGGCGTCGGCGGCCGGCATCGAAGCCTTGATGTAGTCGGAGAACTTGTCGCCCGGCTTCACCAGGTAGGTGTCGCGCAGGGAATCGGAGATCTTCAGGTCTTCCGCGAGCCGCGAATAACGCACGTACTTGAGGGAATGACAGCCCGAGCAGTAGTCCATGAAGTGGCGCGCACCGCGCTGCAACGATGGCACGTTGACGATTTCGTTGTTCGCCGCCCGCTGCCAGCCGGCATGCCCGCCTTCATTCGCTGAAACCGCGCCAACACCTAACAACAGCGCGAGACAGCCGACGACGCCTGCAAACTTAGTGGGCATGGTAAGTCACTCGATCGGGAACCGGACCATTGCCGTCGGCCTTGGACACGAACGGCAGCAGGATGAAGAACGCGAAGTACAGCACCGTGAAGATGCGGGCGAGCAGCACGTAGATGCCGTCGGCGGGCTTGAGACCCAGCCACATGAGCACCAGGAACGTGACGAAGAACGTGGCGAGCAGCAGCTTCGAGGCGATGCCGCGGTAGCGGATCGACTTGTTCTTCGCGCGGTCGAGCCACGGCAGGAACAGGAATGCCACCACCGACAGCGCCATGAGCAGCGCGCCCAGCTTCTGGTCCGGCACCGCGCGCAGGATTGCGTAGTAAGGCGTGAAGTACCACACCGGCGCAATGTGCTCGGGTGTGGACGAGGGGTTCGCCGGCTCGAAGTTCGGCGCTTCCATGAAGAGGCCACCGAACGTCGGCACGAAGAACACCACGATGGCGAACGCCGTCAGGAACAGGCCGACGCCGACGATGTCCTTGAGCGTGTAATAAGGATGGAACGGGATGCCGTCCCTGGGTTTGCCATCGGCGCCCAGGTTTTCCTTGATCTCGATGCCATCCGGATTGTTCGAGCCGACCTGACGCAACGCGACCAGGTGCAGCAGGATGAGCAACGCGATGACGAAGGGCAGCGCGATGACGTGCAGCGAGAAGAATCGCGTCAGCGTTGCATCGCCGATGCCGTAGTCACCGCGAATCCACTCCACCAGGTCCGGGCCGACGACCGGGATCGTGCCGAACAGGTTGATGATGACCTGCGCGCCCCAGTACGACATGTTGCCGTAGGGCAGCACGTAGCCCATGAACGCCTCGGCCATGAGCGCGAGGTAGATGAGCATGCCGATGACCCACAGCACCTCGCGCGGACCCTTGTAGCTGCCGTACAGGAACGCGCGTGCCATGTGCAGGTACACGACGATGAAGAAGAACGACGCGCCGACCGCATGCATGTACTGCAGCAGCCAGCCGTAAGGCACTTCGCGCGCGCAGGTATTCGACCGAGTTGAACGCGGTCTCCTCACCCGGCTTGAAATGCATGGTGATGAAGATGCCCGTCACGATCTGCATGACGAACACCAGCAGCGCCAGCGAACCGAAGAAGTACCAGATGTTGAAATTCTTCGGCGCGTAATAGCCGGTGAGCTGGTCGGCCACGAACTGGTCGACCGGCAGGCGCTTGTTGAGCCAGGCGCGGAACCCGCCGCTGTTCTCCATTTTGGAGTCCAAGTTGGCGGACATCAGGCCACCCCTTTCTCAGCCGCATCCACGCCGATGACGAGTTTGTTGTCGCCTTCGAAGCTGTATGGCGGAATCTTGAGATTCACCGAAGCCGGTGAGCCTTCGAACACGCGGCCCGCGAGATCGAACTTGGAACCATGGCAGGGGCAGAAGAACCCGCCCGGCCAGTTCGCCATCACCGAGGCATCGCCCGGCGTGAAACGCGTCTTCGGCAGACAGCCAAGATGCGTGCAGGTGCCGATGAGCACGAGCACTTCGGGCTTGATGGCGCGCGCGTCGTTCCTGGCGTACTCGGGCTGCTCGGACTTCTCCGACTTCGGGTCCTTGAGCTCGGACTCGAGCTTGCTCAGCGACGCCAGCATCTCGGGCGTGCGCTTGACCACGTAGATCTGCTGCTTGCGCCAGAAGAAGGTTGCCATCTGGCCCGGCTCGATCTTCGACAGATCGACCTCGGTGGGCAGACCCGCCGCGCGGGCGCTCTCCGAAGGCTTCCACGATGCCACGAAGGGCACCGCTGTCAGCACCGCGCCGACCGCGCCGGTACCGGCGGTGGCAGCTATCAGAAACTTGCGCCGACTCTCGTCGACTTCGGGGACGGTATCGTCGGCCGCGTGATCGCTCATTCTTGACCTCAGGATCGAAAATCAGCCCCGGCGCGGGCGAACGCAAAATGCGCCGCTGCGAGACCCCGGGAGGCGGCGCATTATACACATGCGGATCAACGCTAAGACCGCCCGCCGATGAGGATTATCCGGCTCATGTCGACTCGACCCCTGTTGCGATTTCTGACTTTCATTTCGCTCTCCGCGATCGTTGGACTTGCCGCCGCGTTCGTTGCAGTGATGGTGCGACCCGAGCTCATCGCAAGGCGCTCGCCGGCACCCCCACCGGCATCACGCGCCTGCGCCGCGCAGCGGCCGCGCCCGTCGGTGCCCGTAGTACACGCACCGGTGCCGGAAGCCCCGCGCGCCACGAACTCGTATGCCGAAGCGGTCGAGCGAGCGGCGCCGGCCGTGGTCAACATCTATACGGCAAGGCTCGTCACCGAGCGCATTCAGCCGAACGCCATCGAAGAGTTGTTTGGTGACGCCCGTCCTCGCTACCGGCAGCGGCTGGAGCAGAGCCTGGGATCCGGTGTGATCGTCGATCGCGCCGCCCACGTGATCACCAACCACCATGTGATCGCCACGGCCGACCTGATCCGCGCCCAGCTCGCCGACGGCCGCGTCGCCGACGCGAAGATCGTCGGCCGCGATCCGGACACCGACCTCGCGCGTGCTGCAGCTCGACCTCAAGATCCGATGTGCCCGTGATGCCGATGGGTCATTCGGACCGGCTGCGCGTCGGCGACATCGTGCTCGCCATCGGCAACCCCGTCGGGCTGTCGCAGACCGTCACGCAGGGCATCGTGAGCGCCACCGGCCGTGGCCAGTTAGGCGTGGCGACGTTCGAGAACTTCATCCAGACCGATGCGCCCATCAACGTCGGCAATTCGGGAGGCGCGCTGATCAACGCCGATGGCGAACTGATCGGCATCAACACCGCCGTGCTGGCCAAGAACCTGGGAGTCGAGGGCATCGGCTTCGCGATTCCCGGTGAACCTGGTGCGCGGCGTGATGACCGAAATCCTCACCAAGGGCCGCGTGGTGCGCGGCTGGATCGGCATCGTGCCGGCCGACATCGATCAGATCGACGCGCGGCGTTTCAACCTGGCGCAGCCGGGCGTCGTGGTCGCCAAGCTCTACGTGGGCAGTCCCGCCGCCGCCGTGGGCATGGAGCCGCGCGACATCATCCTCACGGTGAATGGCGTGAAGGTGACCAGCGCGCAGGACACGCTCACGCGCATCGCCAACGTGAAGCCCGGGCAGGAAGATCAAGATCACGGGAATTCGCGGAACCGAGCCCTTCGACACCGAAGTGGCAGTGGGCGAGCGGCCCCGGAACCGCTAGTCAGGGGCTGTAGTCAGGCGCTGCGCGCCACAACGGAAAACGCCGGCCAAGGGCCGGCGTCCGTCAAATTACCTGAGGCACTAACTACTGGAGGCAAACGACGACGTTGGCGGCGTAGCTGCGCCAGTTGATCGGAATGACGAACGAGCGGCCGGTGGTGGCGGCGGCCGTGGCGGCATTGTTGCGATCGCAGATGGTCGGCGTGCTGATGACGAAGTTGCGGCCGAAATCGCGGCGCGCATTGCCCGAGATGGTGTTGGCGACTTCGCCCACGAGGTCGCGCACGTTCTGCTCGCCGGTGTCCGTTTCGTTCATGCACATCAGCATGACCGAAAGCATGCCGCGCGGCGCGGTGAAGTAGACCTTGCCTTCGCGGTTGCCGGAAATGCCGATGACGCCGGCGTAGTCCTGGACCACGGCCGACTTGTCGATGCACAGATAGGGCGAACCGACCGTGGCCGGATGACCCGTCGCGGTTTCGAAGAAGTGCACAGTGCCCTGCACAAAGGTTCGAACTTCTTCAGCGTCCAACATTTCTCTTACTCCCCAATCAACTCGGCGAGAGCTTCATTTAGCTGGTCGTCCGTAAACGGCTTACACAGAAATCCGTTGGCGCCCTTCTCGATGGCTTCCACTGCCGTGGCCTTATCGGCGAGCGCCGACACCACGAGTATAAGCACATCGGGCTTGATTTTGATTACGTGCTCGACGCACTCGATGCCATCCATCTCCGGCATGGTCAGGTCGAGCGTCATGACGTCGGGCAGCAGCTGCTTGAACTTGGTGACGGCGTCGAGGCCGTTCACCGCAGTCCCGACCACCTCGAGGGCGTCGTTCTGCTGGGAACGCTCGATGCGACGGCGCATCACGTTCGAATCGTCCACGATCATCATGCGCAACGGTTGGCGCGGTTTGGGCACAGCACTCATGGTCTAAAACTCTCCTCCCTAGGCAGCAACGACCCCGGCAGCATTCGCGCTGGCCGGGAACGACAAGGACAGACGCATGTTCTTGCCGACTTCGGAATTCAACGAGATACGGCCGCCGAGGCGGGCGGCGATCTCCGCAATGACGTCCATGCCGACTCCGCGGCCCGCGTCACGGGTGACACCCGAGGCGGTCGAGAAGCCCGAACGGAAGACCAGCATCATGGCTTCCTGGTCGGACAGCGCCGGCGGCGTCGTTCTGCGAAATGATGCCCTTGGTCACCGCGGTCTTGCGCAGCTTGTCGGGCGTGAGGCCGCGACCGTCGTCTTCGCACTGCATGCGGAAGGCGCGGCCGGACTCGGTCATCTCGAAATTGATGCGGATGTGGCCCTCGGGCGACTTGCCCGGCGGCCTCGCGCTCGTCCGGCGTCTCGATGCCGTGCACCACGGCATTGCGAATCAGCTGGATGAGCACGTCCTTGACCGGGCGGCGATAGGTCTCGGGCACCTGGTCGTGACCGCGGCAGGTCACGACGACCTTCTTGCCGTGATCGTTGGCGATGCGATCGGCCAGCTGCTGCGCGGAGGCGACGAAGCCTTCGCGGGCCGAACGCTGCAGGGTCGCTTCGGCGGCCACCGCGTCGGCGGTGAGCGCCTGGCGCGTGGTCGTGTCGCCGGTGGACGACGTGCGCGGCGCCGCCGCCGGCGGCCGGCGCATGTTTGGGCGCGAAGCTGTCGCGGAAGCTCGCGAGCTTGGTGACCATTTCGCGCACCGACTGCGAATGCGACACCAGGTCGTCGAACTTGGTGAGCAGCGGCAGGAAGTCGTCGCCGGTGAGATCGGTACGCTCACGCAGCGCGGCGAGATCGCTCTCGAGCGCGTGCGCGCGCTGTTCCATCGAACCCAGGCCGATGGCCGAAGCCTCGCCCTTGATGCTGTGGATCTGGCGGAACAGGCCGTCGATCTTGCGGCGGAACGAAGCGCTGTCGCGCGCCGGGTCGCGCAGCGTGGCGTTGATCATCTTGAACGCGACATCGGAGTCGTCGAGGAACGAGCTCAGCTGGTTCGGATCCACGTGCAGGATCGAGAGGAACGCGTCCATCTGCGTCTGCGCGTTGTCCTGCGCGCCCTTGAGCTGCGCGGCCAGCGCCACGCGCGCGGTCACGTCGGACACCGACACCAGCACGTGCGTGATCGCGCCTTCGCGACGCACGCGGTGGAAGTTGAACTCGAGGTAGCGGGTCTCGCCCTTGTCCTGCTTGCCGTCGCCGCCGGTGATCACTTCCACTTCGTTGAGCGGATTGATCGAGCGGATCAGGTTTTCCTTGGTGCGCTCGCTCCACAGCACTTTGACGAACTTGGTGGCGATGGCCAGCGTCTTCGCGGACACCAGGTTGCGCAACAGGTCTTCGAAAGTGATGCCGGCGATGGACTCGCGCTGGAACAGCGAGCCGGTCGCGTCGGAGTGAATCTCACCAATCTTGAGGTCGGCGTCGAGCAGGAACAGACCTTCGCGCACGGTGCGCAGGATGTCTTCAGTCTGCTGACGTGCGGCCAGCGGCGGCCGCGGCCTGCTTGCCGCGTGCCAGCGAGAGGTAACCTACGAGCGCCGCCAGCGCGGCCGCGAGGCCTACGCCGATGAGCACCACCGAACGCAGCGCGGTCGCCAGCGAATCGGACGAGCTTTGCAGGCCGGCGATGATCTGCGCGAGGTTCTTCTCGAGCACCGGGGTATAGACGCGCGCCTGGCGTGACGGCATTGGTCACCGCGCGCTGCAGTTCGCGGCCATCCATGTTGAGCTGCGTGCCTTCACGCTCGCTGTCCGAGTACGGAATCGAGGTGAAGTTGGCGACCGGAGCCAGCGCCGGCTGGTACTTCTTCCAGGCCTGCGTCATCTCCGTCGATCGTGGCCTGCACGTCGTCATCGCTGCCGAAGCCGCCGATGCTCACGCTGCCGCCCGACTTGAGCGATCGCGGTCGAGGCTTCGAACTGCGCCGTGGCGCGCTTCAACTGTTCGATCGAGTCACGGACGAATCCGCGCGCGCGCAGACGGTCCTGGATCGAGTTGAGCGCCGCCTGCATGCGCGAAGGCTGCTGCTGCAGTTCGCCGATGGCGCGGACCGCCGTGTTGTTCTCCACCAGGCGTCCGGCGAAGTACCAGGCGGGCGCGAGCACGCCGACCAGGAACGCCAGGGCCAGGATGCCCACCGCCACCCACACGGCGCGGGCGCCCTGCATGCGTGACGACAAATTTCTTGGCTACTTTTGCTTTCTCTTTACTCACAGAGCTCACCCTCCATCACTCCGGCTTGAACACGATGCGCTGAACCGCGAGGCGCGAATCAGTCGACTCGAATTCCTCAAACCGGGCACCTTCCATCGCCGAGATGGCCGCCGCGTCGAACAGGCCCGCGGGCTCGCTCGACAACACGCGGACGCGTTCCGTACGGCCTTCCGGCGTCACGTAGAACTCGACCCGCACCCAGCCTTCGACGCCCTTGGCGGACGCCGGATATTTCGGACGCGGCGGACGCGTCATCTTGAGTGGCGGCAGTTTGGGCGCGGCAGCGGCGGTGGCAACCGCCTGCTGGGCGCTCGCGATCGCGGCGCGCAGATTCGCCGAGGTCGGCATCGCCGCCCAGGCTTTCGGCCGCATCGAGCAGCGCGGCAGCGTCGGCCGGACGGCCTCGCGGTCAGGCGCGCGCGCGCTTCGCTGATGAGACGGCCGCGCACGTCGCGCACCACCTGCACGGTCGTCGGATGGCGCACGTCGAGCAAACGCAGGCGCTCGGCGTTCGACACCGCCGAATCGTTGGCGGGCTGAATCAGGTTGCCGCTCGCGAGGCGATCCTGGGCCGCCTTGGCGAAGCGCGCGATGTCATCGTTCGTGCGCTGCTGCTTCTGCGCGGCGGCCGTCATGTCACGCTGCGCGGCGTTGATGACCGCAGCCGACACGCCGTTTTCGCGCGCCGCGGCGAGCATTGGCCTGCACGCCCGCCTGGTCGCCCTTGGCGGCGGCGTCACGCGCGGCGGCGAGCAGCCGCTGGTTCAGATCGTTGTTGAGGCGCGTGACGACTTCGGCCGAGGCACCCGCTTCGCGCAGTGCCTTGATCGCATCCTTCGCGGACTCGTCGTTCGGCGTCACGAGGCGGCCACTGGACAGGCGCGACTCGGCGCTCGCCACCAGGCGGCTGACGGTGACCGAGCGGCGCTTGTTGTCGAGATCCTTGGACAGCTGCGCGATCTGCGCCGGCGGCAGCAGCGCATCTTTCTGCGCGGCATCGAGCAGCGCCTGCGCGCGATCGAAGTTCTGCGCGGCGAGCGTCGCCTGGATCTGCGCGAGCGCTGTCTGGGCGCGCATGGAATCGAGCCGCGCGTCGACCTCGACCAGGCGCTGATCGTTCGGATCGATGCTGCGCGCGGCTTCGAGTTCGGCGAGCGCGTTGTCGAAGCGGCGCTCATCGAGCGCGGTGCGGGCGCGCGCGATCAGCAGTCCGCCGAGGCGCTTCAGGCCTTCGGTGGCTTCGGCATTGCCCGGATCGAGCTGCAGCACCGTGCGGAAATGTTCGAGAGCATTGTTCCTGGCGGGCTCGATGTAGCGGCGCTCGTCCATGGCGAGGCGCGCTTTCTCGAGCACTTCGTCGAGCGAGGCGACCGGAGCAGTCGCGGCCGCGGCGCGGCTTGCCGCCGGGGCAGGCTGCAGGCGGCGTGCGCCGGAATCGGCGGCGGCCGGAGCCGTCGCTGGAACCCTTGGACATGAAGAACCAGCCGCCCGCCGCAGCGGCGAGCACCGCGACGACGATGCCGATCATCATGACCGGCGACTTGCCGGACTTCTCTTCGCCGCCCGAGCTGCCGCTCGAGGGCGCAGTGACCGCGCTCAGCGCGTCGGCCGTGGAGGAAATGCGCGCCGCGTCGTTGATCGCGCGCAGCATCGGGCCGGTTTCAACCGGCGAATCGACCAGCGCCTGGATGGCGCCTTCGAGCATCAGCGCGTCGACCATGCCGGCCGAGGCGCCATCGCGGATCGCGATGACGACCGGGTTGTGCGGACTGGCGGAAATCGGTGCGAAGTCTTCGGGATTCATGCCGCGCAGGTCGGCGACCAGGATGGTGCGCGTGCCCGGCTTGAGCATGGTGGCGGCAGTCGCGAGACTGTCGGCGTGGCGCAAGCTGGCAGGTGGACTCGAGCATGGGCCCGAGCTGTGCCCACAGGTCGAGGTCAGGCGTGGCGATGAGCGCCAGCGGACGTTTCGACTTGAATGAGCTGGCTCCCATATTGTTGCCCCTACCCGCGGTGTCGTTTGTGCGCGGTCGCGCCGAATTCCGAACGTGCTTGCATGGACCCTCGACCTCTCATCGAACTGTGTTTGCGACGGTGTCTCTTCCTCGCGGTGCCGGGGCATCCATGGGCCCGTCTCCGGGGAACGACAGTGAGGGCCAGTATTAAGTCAGTGCGTTGCCGGTTGATCGGCACTGAGTCACATCCGGCGCACGGAAGCCCCGCGAGAACAGCCGGATCGCGACCTGGATCACAAATGGTGCGGGGGACATTCCTCGTTTCCCGGCGCAAAAGGCGACGTGCCTCTCGGAAGCCCGGCGAGCCTTTAAATCCAGTACAAAACGGCATTCGAGGTGCGTCCCTTTTTGCCAGCGAAATCGAGGAATGTCCCCATTGTCTGCCTCAGTTAGGCACACGCCGGATCTGCGCGCCGATCTGCGCCAGCTTTTCCTCGAGCGCCTCGTAGCCACGATCGATGTGGTAGATGCGCTCGATTTCCGTCCTGCCCTCGGCCACCAGACCCGCCAGAACCAGGCTGGCCGAGGCGCGCAGGTCGGTGGCCATGACCGGCGCCGCGGTGAGCTTGGGCACGCCCCGGATGATGGCGGTGTTGCCCTCGAGGCGGATCTCGGCGCCCAGGCGCCGCATCTCGAGCATGTGCATGAATCGGTTCTCGAAAATGGTCTCGACGATGGTGCCGACGCCGTCGGCGATCGTATTGAGCGCGGCGAACTGCGCCTGCATGTCGGTCGGGAAACGCCGGATACGGCGCGGTGCGCACGTCGACGGACTTCGGCCGGCGGCCGCGCATGTCCACTTCGATCCAGTTGGGCCCGATGCCCACCTTGGCGCCCGCCTCGGTGAGCTTGGCCGTGACGGCGTCGAGATGTTCGGGCGCCGTGTTCTTGATGCGCACCAAACCCGAGGTGATGGCACCGGCCACCAGGTAGGTGCCGCCTTCGATGCGGTCGGGCAGCACTTCGTAGCTGGTGGCGCGCAGTTTCTCGACGCCCTGGATCGCGATCTTGTCGGTGCCCGCGCCCTGGATTTTCGCGCCCATGGCGATCAGGAAGTTGGCGAGGTCGACGACTTCCGGTTCGCGCGCGGCGTTTTCGATGATGGTTTCACCGTCGGCGAGCGTCGCGGCCATCATGAGGTTTTCGGTGCCGGTGACGGTGACGGTGTCGAGATTCAGGCGCGCGCCCTTGAGTCGGCCGGCGCGCGCGCGGATGTAGCCGCCGTCGATGTTGATGTCGGCGCCCATGGCCTGCAGCCCGGCGACATGGATGTTCACCGGCCGCGCGCCGATGGCGCAGCCGCCGGGCAGCGACACGTCGGCCTTGCCGAAGCGCGCGAGCAGCGGTCCCAGCACCAGGATCGACGCGCGCATGGTCTTCACCAGCTCGTACGGCGCGAAACACTCGCGCGTCGTCGTGCGGATCGATCTCGATCTGCATCTTCTCGTCGATGGTGACCGAGACGCCCATGCGGCCTAACAACTCGATCATGGTGGTGACGTCCTGCAGATGCGGGACGTTACGAATCGTGACCGGCCCATCGGCGAGCAGGGCGCCCGCCACGATCGGCAGGGTCGCGTTCTTCGCGCCCGAAATACGCACTTCGCCCTCGAGGGCGATGCCACCGTTGATCTGCAGCTTGTCCACGTTGTCTTCGGGTCTGACCCCATTTCGGAGTGACGCTGCAAGCCAGCGGAAAAATGGGGTCTGACCCCTACGCGCGGTTGACAACTCCTCAGGCGTCAGCGCCTCGATCGACAGGGCATGGATCTCGCGGCCCATGAGCGCGCCCAGCGCCTTGTAGATGAGCTGGTGGCGGGCGATCGGCCGAAGGCCCGCGAACTGCGCCGCAACGATCTGCGAGGCGAAATGCGTGTTGTCGTCGGATTCCACGCGCACCGCGGCGCCGGGCAATCCGGCACGGATGAGGTCGGCGATACGTTCGGGGTCATGACACTCGAGTTCATCGCGTGTATCTTAAGCGTTATGATCGCCGCATGAATGCCCAGCTCAAGGCCGATCCGGCCTCGCTGATCGCCGCCGGACGCCGGGCTCTCGAGATCGAGGGCCGCGCCATCGCCGCACTGGTGCCGCGGCTCGACGCAACTTTCGCGCGCGCCTGCAGCATCTGCCTCGAATGCCGCGGCCGGGTCATCGTCAGCGGCATGGGCAAGTCCGGGCACATCGCCGGGAAAATCGCCGCCACGCTCGCCTCCACCGGCACCCCGTCGTTTTTCATGCACGCAGCCGAAGCCAGCCACGGCGACATCGGCATGATCACGCGCGAAGACGTGCTGCTGGCCATCTCCAACTCCGGCGAGACCGCCGAAGTGCTGCTGCTGATCCCGCACCTCGTCGCGCCTCGGGGTTCCCATCATCGCCATGACCGGCAATCGCGGACTCGATCGCTGGCGCGCGCTTCGACGGTCCACCTCGACGTCAGCGTCGCGGAGGAAGCCTGCCCGCTCAATCTCGCGCCCACGGCCAGCACCACCGCCACGCTCGCCGTCGGCGATGCGCTCGCGGTGGCCACTGCTCGAAGCGCGCGGCTTCACCTCGCAGGATTTCGCGCGCTCGCATCCGGGTGGCGCGCTCGGCCGCAAGCTGCTGTTGCACGTCGCCGACGTGATGCGCACGCGGCGACGAACTACCCGTCATCGGTCCCGGCGGCTTCGCTGGCGGAAGGCCTGGTGGTCATGTCGAAGAAAGGTCTCGGCATGTGCGTCGTGGTCGATGCGGGCCAGCATGCTCGGCGTCTTCACCGACGGCGACCTGCGCCGCGTGCTCGATCGCGAATCCAACGTCCACAAGACCACGATGCGCGAGGTCATGACCTCACCCGGCAAACGCGTCGACGGCCACCGAGCTCGCGGCCGAAGCGGCCCATCTCATGGAGAAATATCGCATCACCGCACTGCCGGTGGTCGACGCACAGGGCGTCGCTGGTCGGCGCGCTCAACGTGCACGATCTGCTGCGCGCCGGAGTGCTGTGAGCGACGTCGACGCGGTTCCAGGCGGCGCTCGCGCGCGTGCGCCTGCTGATGCTCGACGTGGACGGCGTGCTCACCGACGGGCGGCTGTTCTACGGGCCGAAGGGCGAGCTGCTCAAGGCGTTCCACGTGCGTGACGGTCACGGCATCAAGCAGGTGGCGGCGGCCGGCATCACCGTCGCCATCATCTCCGGACGCAAGTCGGCCGCCGTCGTGCGGCGCGCGCGCAAGGACTCGGCATTCGCCACGTCACGCAGGGCGCGACCGACAAACTCGCGGCGTTGCGCAAGCTCGCGAAAGCGCGCGGTGTGTCGCTCGAAGAATGCGCCTGCGTCGGCGACGACACGCCCGACGCGCCGATCCTCGCAGCGGCCGGAGTCGGCGATCGCGGTGGCCGATGCGCACCAGGATGCGCTCGCCGTCGCGGACCTGGTCACCACGCGCGCCGGCGGACACGGCGCGGTCCGCGAGGTCTGCGACTGGCTGATCGCGGCGCGCAAGGCATCGTCATGAAGCGCCGGTCGCGGCCACTCGCGGTACGTGGCGGTGATCGCCGCGGTGGCGCTGGCCTATTTTCTCGGACGCCCCGGACGCGATGACGGCGATGCCGATGTCGCGGGCGTGTCGACTCCTCGATCCCGGTTATGCGGCGCGCGACGCGACAGTCATCGAGACCGGCTACGACGGCCGCGAACGCTACCGCCTCAACGCCAGCGTCATCCGCCAGCAGACCGAATCCGGAGTCATCGAGCTCGAGAAGCTGGAGATGAACTACCACCCGGACCGCGCAGGCAAGTTGCCGGGAGAGTCGGCGCCCGCCGTCACGTCATCCGGACGAAGTCTGGCACCTGACCTCCGACCACGGGCAGGTGCGCGCCGACGGCGACGACGTTCGAGCTGAATGGCAACGTGCGCGTCACCGGGCCCGCCGCCTGGCAGCGGCGAACCGCTGTCGCTGACCACCGAAACCCTGCGGATCAACACACCCACCGAGTTCATCGAGACCGACGCGCCGGTGAAACTGCGCTGGTCGGGCATGAACTCGACGCGCGCGGGCATGAAGGCCGATTTGAAGGCCGGCACGCTGCGTCTAGAATCGGACGTGAATGGCCACTTCTTCCCGAAATAGACTTCGTCGCACGCGCCTGTGCGCCCGGTTCTCGCGCACCGGGTTGTTAGGCGTGGCCGAAGCCGCGCCAGCGCCGTGCGTCAACCAGGAGATCGTGCTCGAAGGCAAGCCGCTCGAAATGGACTACCGCAACAACAACGCGGTGCTGCGCGACGTGGTGATCACGCAATGCGGCGTCCGCATCCAGGCCGCCGAGGCGGACATCAAGGGCGGGCTCAATTTCGAGAACAGCCACTGGACCATTTCCGGCGACGTGCGCATCACGGCCGAAGGCGGCAGCCTGAGCTCCGACAAGGCCGATCGTCTCGTTTCGCAACAAGCTCATTTCCGCGGCCACCATCACGGGCGCGCCCGCGCAGTTCGAGCAGAAGCGCGAGGACGGCACCACTGCGCGCGGCCGCGCCAACACCATCGACTACGAAACCGCCAGCGGCACGGTGAGTTTCATCACCAACGCGTGGCTCTCGTATGGCCGCAATGAAATCACCGGCCAGCAGCTGGTCTACAACATCCGCACGCAGAGCGTGCAGGGGCAGACGAAGGCAGGCAAAGGCAAGCGGCGATGGCCGGATTCGCCTCGTGATCCAGCCGGACAAGCCACCGCAGATGCCGCGCCCGACAAAGACAAAGAGAAGAAACCGTGAGCGTGCTGCGCGCGACCCATCTAGCCAAGAGTTACAAAAAACGCCAGGTGATCTCCGACCTCTCCGTCGAAGTGGAGAGCGGGCAGATCGTCGGCTTGTTAGGCCCCAACGGCGCCGGCAAGACCACGGCGTTCTACATGATCGTCGGCCTGGTGCCGCCCGACCGCGGGCACGGTGACCATCGACGACCGCGACATCACGCACCTCGCGATGCACCAGCGTGCGCACGCCGGGCATCGGCTATCTGCCGCAGGAAGCGTCGGTCTTCCGGAAGCTGACGGTCGAAGACAACGTGCATGGCCATCCTCGAAACCCGTGACCTCGACGAAACCGCGCGCCAGGAACGCCTCGAGCAGATCCTGGGCGAGCTGCGCATCGCGCACGTGCGCAAGAGTCTCGGCATGGCGCTGTCGGGCGGCGAACGCCGGCGCGTCGAAATAGCGCGCGCGCTGGCCGCCGAGCCCCGTTTTGTGCTGCTCGATGAACCATTTGCGGGCGTCGACCCGCTTTCGGTCATCGACATCCAGCGAATCATGAACGAGCTCACCGCCAAGGGCATCGGCGTGCTCATCACCGACCATAACGTCAGAGAAACCCTAGGTGTTTGTCAGCGCGGTTACGTAGTTTCCGGGGGAACTGTGATGGCTTCGGGAACGCCCGAAGAAATCCTTGCCAACCCCCAAGTCCGTGAGGTGTACTTGGGTCAGTCTTTCCGCATGTAGCGTTTCCCGAAGCTCGCGGAAAAATCCATTTTTTTCATAGCGTTGAGACACCCACGCCTGTGTCGATGATGAAGCCATCACTGCAGCTGAAGCTGGGTCAGACGCTGACGATGACCCCGCAGCTGCAGCAGGCCATCCGCCTCCTGCAGATGCCGGCGCTGGAGCTGCAGGCGCACATCCGCGAACAGCTCGAAAGCAACGTCATGCTCGAGCCCGTGGACGAGTACGAAGCCACCGGCACAGTTCGAAACGCTCGAACCGCATCCGATGCCGGAAGAAAAGCGCGTCGACGCGCAGGCGGCTCCCGAAGTCACCGTCGAAGCCGAAGTCATCGAAGACAACTGGAGCGAACGCAGCGCGGGTTCCGATTCCTGGCGCGATGACGACGAGCGCGCCGCCGAAGTCGCCGACGATGCCAGCTTTCGCTGCAGGATCACCTGGTCGGCCAGCTCGAATACGCCAACCTCGCGCCGCGGGACCTCGCCATCGCGCGCGCCATCGTCGATGCCATCAACGACGACGGCTATCTCACCGACTCGAATCGACGACATCGCCGCCACGCTGTTGCCCGAAGTCACGGCCGACGCGAGCGAAGTCGAGCGCGTGCTGCGGCTCGTGCAGACCCTCGATCCTGCCGGCGTCGCCGCGCGCAACCTCGGTGAATGTCTCGCGCTGCAACTTGCGCACGCTGCATCCCGACACGCCGGGCCTGCGCCTCGCGCTGGCCATCGCCGACAAACATCTCGACAAGCTCGCCGATCGCGAGCTCACGCTGCTGCGCCGCGAGCTCTCCGCCTCCGACGACGAACTCGCGCAGGCCGTGGCGCTGGTGCGCGGACTGCATCCGCGCCCGGGTGCCACGGTCAGCAGCGCGAAGGCCGAATACGTGGTGCCCGACGTCTTCGTTCGCCGCACCGATCGCGGCTGGACCGTCGAAGTGAACAGCTCGACGCTGCCGCGCGTGCGCCTGAACCAGAGTTATGCCGACATGCTCGGTCGTGGCGCCGGTCATTCCTCGATGCGCGCGCAGCTCCAGGAAGCGCGCTGGCTGCTCAAGAGCCTCGAAATCCGCAACGAAACCCTCATGAAAGTGGCCCGCAGCATCGTCGAACGCCAGACCGCGTTCCTCGAGCACGGTGAGGAAAGCATGCGGCCCATGATCCTCAAGGACATCGCGCAGGCCATCGACATGCACGAGTCCACCATCTCGCGCGTCACCTCCAGCAAGTACATGCACACGCCGCGCGGCGTGTTCGAGCTCAAGTATTTCTTCTCGAGCCAGGTCGAAGCCGCCGATGGCGGCGGCGCGTCCTCCACCGCGGTGCGCGCCAAGATCAAGAAGCTCATCAAGGAAGAAGACACCGGCAATCCGCTGTCCGACAGCCGGATCGCCGAGCTGCTCTCCGGCGAAGGCATCGCGGTCGCGCGCCGCACGGTCGCCAAATACCGCGAAGCGCTGGGGCTCGCGCCTTCGAACGAACGCAAGGCCAAGGCCGCCCAGGCGAACAGATGAGCAATCAGACAAGTCGTATCAGTAGATAGGCCAAAAAAGGAGACGAATCATGCAATTGTCGCTTTCCGGTCATCATGTCGAAGTCACCCCGTCGATGCGCGCCTACGTCGAGAAGAAGCTCGAGCGCATTTCCCGCCATTTCGACCACGTAATCGACGTGCATTGCGTCCTGACGGTTGAGAAGCTCCGACAAAAGGCCGAAGCCACATTGCATGTGCGCGGTAACGCCATTCATGCCGACGCCACCGAGGAAAACATGTACACCGCCATCGACCTGCTGGCCGACAAACTCGACCGGCGCGTGCTCAAGCACAAGGAAATGAAGGCCGACAAACACGCCGCCGAAGCCCGCAAGGCCGTCCGGCAGGAGTGAAGCTGTCGCGATGCGTCTGATTCTCGTCAGCGGGCTTTCGGGGTCCGGCAAGAGCGTGGCTTTGCACATGCTCGAAGACGCCGGGTTCTACTGCGTGGACAACATCCCGGCGGCCCTGCTGAAGCCCTTCATCTCCCACACGCTGCGCAACAACGAGGCGCAGTACTCACGCGCCGCGGTGGGAGTCGATGCGCGCAATGCCGCCGCGGAAATCGAGACCGTGCCGCCGCTCATCGACGAGCTCAAGAAGAGCGGCATCCAGTGCGAAATCATCTTCCTGCTCGCCAACGACGACGAGCTGCTGCGGCGCTTCGCCGAAACCCGGCGCAAGCACCCCATCAGCACCGACCACGTGTCGCTCAAGGAAGCCATCGCCATCGAGCGCCGCCTGCTCGAGCCCATCCTCAATGCCGCGGACCTGGTCATCGACACCTCGCGCATGGGCGTGCACGACCTGCGCGAGCTCATCAGCCAGCGCGTGGAAAAACGCAGCGCCGGCCGGCTGTCGCTTGCTGGTGGAGTCCTTCGGCTTCAAGAACGGCATTCCGGGCGACGCGGACTTCGTGTTCGACGCGCGCTCGCTGCCCAACCCCTACTGGGATCCGTCGCTGCGCGCGCTCACCGGCCGTGACCCCGACGTCATCCGCTTCCTCGAAGCGCAACGCAGCGTTCCGCGCCTGGCCGACGACATCCTGCAGTTCGTCGCCACGCGCATCCCCGAGCACCAGGCCGCGAACCGCCGTTACCTCACCATCGCCATCGGCTGCACCGGCGGGCGCCACCGCTCGGTCTACCTGGCCGAGCGCATCGCCGAGCGCCTCTCGCAGAACTATCCAGTCGTCGCCATCCGCCACAACTCGCTCGGCGAAATGCGCTCCATCACGCGCGCGCCGACGCTCGCGGGGGCTTCGAGCTCCGTGGCGTAAATGGGGACACTCCCCATTTCTTAGCAAAAGGGGCCGCAGTTGGTTAGGCACGAAGCCGGCCCCTGCGTCATTGGGACTCTTAGCTAACGTCGCTCCCACCCGCGCCAAGATGTCTTCGTGTGAGCGGCGGCCACAATCTTGCGATGAACAACTAAGCGAAGGGCCCGGCGAAAAGCGAACGAATCTCCTGGGCGTGTGCGCTCGCTGGGGCACGGCACGCCCCTCCAATCACGCCCCCCGTTTCCCAGTAGACTCCCGCCGAAATGACCGAGACCACCGTCATCCCACGGAAAGAACGTCGCCTCGCGGCGTTGCGCGGCGCGCTGCGCGAGGGATCGTGGCGTGGCGCGGCGCGCATGATCGCCGCCATGCACCCGGCGGAGATCGCGCCTGCTGATCGAATCGCTGCCGCCCGCGCAGCGCGAAGTGGTCTGGAATTTCGTCGAGCCTGAAATCGAAGGCGACGTGCTGGTCGAGCTCAACGAAAACGTACGCCAGTCGCTCATCGACGGCATGGACGCCGACGAACTGCTGGCGGCCGCCGAGAACATGGAGCTCGACGACCTCGCCGACCTGGTCGGCGACCTGCCCGAGGCGGTATCGCTGCAGCTCGTGAAGTCCATGGATCAGCAGGACCGCGAGCGCCTGCAAGACCGTGCTGGCCTTCGAGCACGACACCGCCGGCGGCCTCATGAACACCGACACGGTGAGCGTGCGCGCCGACGTCACCGTGGAAGTCGTGCTGCGCTACCTGCGCATGCGCGGCGAGCTGCCCGACAAGACCGACCGGCTGTTCGTCGTCGATCGCAACGACGAGTACATGGGCACGATCGCGCTCACGCGGCTGCTCACCGAAGATCCGGAAAAATCCATCGGCGACCTGCTCGATCCGGAAGGCTCGCGCATCGCGCCCGACACCAATGCCCACGAAGTCGCGCAACTGTTCCAGGACCGCGACCTCGTGTCGGCCGCCGTCGTCGACGACCAGGGCAAGCTGCTGGGCCGCATCACCGTCGACGACGTCGTCGACGTCATCCGCGAGGAAGCCGCGCACGAAGTCATGTCGGCGGCCGGCCTCGGCGACGAGGAAGATGTCTTCGCGGGCGTCATTCCCTCGACGCGCCGGCGCCTGGTGTGGCTGGGCATCAACCTGATCACCGCCTTCATGGCCGCCGCCGTCGTCAGCCGCTTCGAAGGCACCATCGAGAAGGTCGCCGCGCTGGCCGCGCTCATGCCCATCGTCGCCAGCATGGGCGGCATCGCCGGCACCCAGACCGTCACGCTCATCATCCGCGGTATCGCGCTCGGCCAGGTCGAGTGGGTCAACGCGCGCTGGCTGCTGTGGAAGGAGATCGCGGTGGGCGGGCTCAACGGTCTCATCTGGGCCGCGGTCGTCGGGGCCGTGACCATCGTCTGGTACGGCACCTGGAGAATCGCCGCCATCATTGCCGCGGCCACGCTGATCAACCTGCTGGCCGCCGCCGCGGTGGGTGTGGTCGTGCCGCTGGTGCTGCGCCGGATGCGCATCGATCCGGCGCTGTCGGCGGGCGTGATCCTCACCACGTTCACCGACTGCATCGGCTTCGCCACGTTGTTAGGGCTCGGCGCGCTGTTCCTGACCTGGAAGTTCTAGCGCCCGATCAACGGGTCGATGCGCGCCGCTGCCGATTGCGCAGCGCCCCCGAACTCATGCCATTCGATGACTGCGCCCGCGCCCGATTCGCGAGCCGGCAGCAGCGCCAGCGCCACGACGTGCCGCGCGCCGACATCGAACTGGCTGAACGACCAGCGCGCCGCGAGCGGATCGGTCGGCGCGCTCGAAGGCGCAGGCGCCTTCGTCGTCGATGCGAAACGTCATGCCGCTCGAGACCCCCGGCGATCCCGGTGCCGATCGCTTTCAGATAGGCCTCCTTGAGAGTCCACAAGCGCAGGAAACGACGCGGTTGCGCGTCTTCCGGCAGGGCCTGCAGCTATCGCGCCTCGACCCGGGAGAAAAACCGCGGCGCCACTTCGAGCGGCACTTTCTTGTCGTAGATCTCGACGTCGATTCCCACGGTGGCGCCGCGCGCACCGCGAGCACCACCAGCCCACGGGTATGCGCGAGATTGAAATCGCAGACCACCCGCATCGAATGGCGGCGCAAGCGCCGGGCGACCGGTGGCGCTGCTGATGAAGCTGAGCTCGCGCGGTGACGTGCCGGGCAGATAAGACGCGAGCATCTCGCGCTGCAGCCCACGCGTCAGGCGATGCAGCCTGCGAGCCGGCTCGACGAGGAAACGACGGTCGCGCGCGAGCTCGTCTTCCGACATCAGCGCCGTGAAGCGCACCGCGTTCGCCGGAACATCGAGCAGGCTCTCGAATCCGAGCCAGATGTGCACGACGTGGTCTGCGTACGCCCGCGACATCGTCAGGCAAGAAACGCCGCAAGCTCGTCGCGCTTGTCGAGCGTGTCGCGATAACCGAGCTCGATCAACTCCCGCGTGTACCCGATTCGAACATCAGGTAGCTGGCCAGCAGACTGCCGGCGGTGCCGCGCGCGCCGATGATGCGCATGAGGGAACGCAGGCTCACGGGCAGCGCCTCGAGTGGCGGACCGCGAGCTGCGAAGGATCGACGCTGGGCGCGATCAGCATGGTCCGGATCTGTCGCGTGCCGGTCGCGCCGCCGGCAATTGCCGACAGCCGGTTGATGCGGGTCAGGTTCTCGAGGTCGGCGGAAATCTGGTCGCTGAACAGCGTATCGAGCATGTAGCCGAACAACTGTCCCGGGGTCGGCGGCGAATCCGATGCGACGAACCGCGGAATCAGATCGAGATGCGTGGGCCGCACGCCGAGCACCAGCATGCGATCGGCGCCGAGATGAATCGCCGGGCTCAAGCGGCGCGGTCTGGCGCATCGCGCCATCGCCGAAGTACTCGCCCTGCAGACACATCGGCGGAAACAGGAACGGAATGCCGAGGCTGGCCATCAGGTAGTCGAGCGACAGCGGCACGCGCTCGCCGTGGCGCTGTGCGCGCGACCACTCGCTGATGGTGGTCTCGGCCTCGAAGAACGACACGGAGCGTGCGGTGAAATAGCTGGTGGCGCACAAGCGCCAGCGCGCGCAGGTGACCGCTGCGCGACGTTGACGCGCACCGCATCGAAATCCGTCACCTTCGACAGCAGTTCGCGCAGCGGCGAGTTGTCGAGCAGCGATTTCGGCGGGCCGATCATGCCGCCCGTGAACAGGGAGCCCATCCAGCGGGCGCCTGCCTTGAGCATGGCCGCCGCGTCGGAGCGGAACACCTGCGGCCACGTGGAAATTGGCCCAGACCTTCTCGATTTCGCCCACCGACTGATGCCAGCGCGTCACGTTTGCGGCCAGGATGCTGGCCGAGACGGCGCCGGCCGACGTGCCGACGATGATGGGAAACGGCCATTCGGGACTCGGCGTGGATCTCGGCGAGCGCCTTGAGTACGCCCACCTGGTAGGCGGCGCGCGCGCCGCCGCCGGTCAGGATCAGACCCGCGCGAGAAACGCTGCCAGCGCTGCTAATATTCGCCTCCCCCACGATTCATCCATTTTCACGGAGAACAACATGCTCGCACTTCGAAGGACCCTGGTCACCGCCCTGATGGCGGTGACCGCAAGTGTATGCGCACAGACTCCCGCCGCGGCACCCGCTGAAGGCATCGACGGCGCCGGCGATCAAACTACAGGACCAGACCGGCAAGTGGCAGACGCTGGATCAGTACAAGGGCAAGTGGGTGGTGCTGTACTTCTACCCGAAGGACTTCACCGGCGGCTGCACCACCCAGGCCTGTGAGCTGCGCGACAACATCTTCGCGTTCAAGAAGGCGGACGCGGTCATCCTCGGCGTCAGCGTCGACGACGTCGCCTCGCACGAAAAATTCGCGAAGGAACACAGCCTGCCCTTCGACATCCTCGCCGACCCCACGCACGAGGTCGTCGGAAAAATATGGCGTGCTGGCCACCTATGGTGGTGCGCAGCTCGCCAGCCGTCAGACCTTCCTGATCGGCCCCGATGGCAAGATCGTGAAGCATTGGGCGAAGGTCGATCCGAAGGGGCACTCGGACATGGTGCTCGCGGAGATCAAGGCGCATTCAGCGGACAAGGCGCCCGCCAAAGCAAGCTGATCGGCTAACGGACCCCCGGCATCGGCCGGGGGTTTCTTTGCTTGAGCTCGCGCATCGCGCGATCGAGTCCGTCGAGCGTGAGCGGAAACATGCGCCCGCCGATGAGCTCGCGCGTGATCTCGCACGGACGGCGTCCACTTCCAGCGGTCCTCGGCTCCGGGTTCAGCCACACGAGGCGCGGGAAATGCGCCGCGATGCGCGTCATCCACACGCGGCCGGATTCCTCGTTCCAGTGTTCGACGCTGCCGCCCGGCTGCTCGATCTCGTACGGGCTCATGGTGGCGTCGCCGACGAACACCACGCGGTAGTCGGCGTTGAACGTGCGCAGCAACGTCCAGGTGTCGGTGACCACGCTGAAGCGCCGGCGGTTGTCCTTCCACAGCGTTCGTACGGGAAATTGTGGAAGTAGAAGTATTCGAGATGCTTGAATTCCGCGCGCGCGGCCGAGAACAGCTCCTCGCACACCTTGATGTGCGGATCCATGGAGCCACCCACGTCGAGCAGCAACAGCAGCTTCACCGCGTTGCGCCGTTCCGGCACCAGCTTCAGGTCCAGCAACCCGGCGTTGCGCGCCGTGGCGTCGATGGTGCCGTCGAGATCGAGTTCCTCCGCCGCGCCCTCGCGCGCGAAGCGGCGCAGGCGCCGCAGCGCCATCTTGAGATTGCGCGTGCCGAGCTCGACGCCGTCGTCGAGATTGCGATAGTCGCGCGCATCCCAGACCTTCACCGCGCGGCGGTGGCGCGATGCCGCCTGGCCGATGCGCACACCTTCGGGGTTGAATCCCTGGTTGCCGAAAGGTGAAGTGCCCGCCGTGCCGATCCACTTGTTGCCGCCTTCGTGCCTGCTCCTTCTGCTCGCGCAGCCGCTGGCGCAGCGTCTCGAGCAACTTGTCCCAGCCGCCGAGGGCTTCGACGCGGCGTTTCTCCTCCTCGCTCAGCAACCGCTCGGTGAGTTGCTGCAGCCATTCGGGCGGCAGCTCCGCGATCAGCTTCTCGAACAGCTTCTGCGCGCCCTCGAAATGTTCGGCGAACACGCGGTCGAAGCGGTCGAAGTGCCGCTCGTCCTTCACCATCGCCATGCGCGCCAGGTAATAGAACTCTTCGGCGGAAAGCGAGGCCACCCGGGCCTCGAGCGCCTCGAGCAGTGACAGGAATTCGGGCAGCGTCACCGGAACGCCGCCGGCGCGCAGATCGGTGAAGAAGCGGATCAGCATGGCGTCCCGGCGCTTTCAGCGGCTCCGCGCGGCGGTTGAGGAACACGAGCTGCTCGAACAGGTGTACGTCCTGTTCGTTCTTGAGCAGCGCGCCGTGCAGGATCGGGAATCATCTTCTTCGGATCGTCGCCGCGCAACACCTCGGGCGGAATGTCCTCGGCGAGCAGTAGTTTGATCCAGTCGAGCAGCTCGGAGGTCGACGGTTTCTTGCGCAAACCCGGCGTCTCGCGCACGTTGAAGAAGGTCGTCAGCGCCTCCCGCAGCAGCTCCGACTTGAGCGCCGGGATAGTGCACGCGCACGATCTTCTCCATGGTTTCCGCGTCGGGAAAGCGGATGTAGTGGAAGAAGCAGCGGCGCAGGAACGCATCCGGCAGTTCTTTCTCGTTGTTGCTGGTGATGAGGATGATGGGCCGGTGACGCGCCTTCACCAGCTCGCGCGTCTCGTTGACGAAGAACTCCATGCGATCGAGCTCGCGCAGCAGGTCGTTGGGGAATTCGATGTCGGCCTTGTCGATCTCGTCGATGAGCAGCACCGGCTGCACCGCCGACTCGAACGCCTCCCACAGGCTGCCCTTCCGATGTAGTTGCGGATGTCGCGCACTTTTTCGTCGCCGAGCTGCGAATCGCGCAGGCGCGAGACGGCGTCGTATTCGTACAGCCCCTGCTGAGCCTTGCTGGTGGACTTGATGTGCCACTCGTACAGCGGCCGCTGCAGAGCGCCCGGCGATTTCCGCGGCGAGCTGCGTCTTGCCCGTGCCGGGCTCGCCCTTGATGAGCAGCGGCCGTGCCGAGTGTTACCGCGGCATTCACCGCCATCATGAGATCGGGCGTCGCGACGTAGCTTTCCGTGCCCGAGAAACGCGCTTCGCTCATGAGTTGACCTATTCGTCGCGGCACCACCCGGCCGCAGCACGAGCTTATGCGCTGTCGGGCCCGGCAGGAATGGCGTCGGCACACCCTTCGCCCAATCTTCGAAGCCGCTGCGATAAAACGGCGACAGCGGATGCCCGGATGGCCCGCCGGGCAGCTGGAGATAGCCATCGCGCTCGCGGCCGGGCGAAACCGCGAATCGCTCCGACGCGCCGAACGGGCCGTCCTGCACGCGTGGCATGTGGTGGTCGCCGGCGAGCGCGCAGAGTCGGCATGTCGAGCAGCTTCGGCAGCAGCGGCAACGCACCTGACAACGGATGGCGCACCGCGACCGGATCCAGCTGCGCCGAACTCGCAGGAAGCCAGCGTGCCGCAGTCCTTCATCAATTCAGCGATGGTGGCAGTCGAGCGCGCGACAACAGGAACGCGCGCCACTCACCGCCACCCGGCGGCGCGATCGCCGAAGGACGTTCGCTGACCAGGCGCCAGCCGGCCGCCTCGAACTGTCCCGGCCGGCGCACCGCGACCTTCTCGCCTAACAACCCGGTGGCCGAGGCTGCGCCACATGGCATTCAGCGTGTTGCTGCGAAAGGTGCGCACCAGCCGGTAACCGACCGCATCGGGCGTGGCCTGCGACGCGCCATCGCTGACCAGCGCGCGAAATTCGCGGCGAGGATCGGCGCCGTGCATGGCGTCTTCGTCGATGAGCGCCAGCAGCAGGTCGCGCCAGCGCGCGAGGAACAGCGCGCGCGAATCGAGCTGGATCGCGAGCATGTCGGCCTCGGTCGCCGGATGCGCAAGGCTCAACAGGCCATCGCGGATCTGGCGCGCACGCGCGCCGATGTCGTAACCTCCCGCACCCACGTCGACTTCGTCATCGCCGAGCACCTGTTCGAGCGGCCCCGCCGACCACGCGCTGGTTCGCGGTCCACAGCCGGCCCACGGGCGGATCGGCGATGCGCGGATGATCGATGGCATCCGATATTCGAGCGGGCCGAACAGCCGGTCGGGGCCGCGCGTTGCGCGGCACGCGGCCTAACAAGGTCCAGGCGATGCGGCCGCGCGAGTCGCCGATGACCATGTTCTGCCCGGGAATCCCGACGCGCGGCGCCAGTGCCAGCACGTCGTCGATGTTGCGCGCGCTCTCGAGCTCGAGCAGGCCGAAGTTGGTAGCTTCCGGGCGTGTCGCCAGCCACGCGGCCTGCAGGCATTCGCCGCTGGCCACGTCGTCGGCGTAATCCTCGCCGTCGAGCACCACGCCTTCGCCCACGTCGTGATAGGTGACCTGACGTCATCGCCGCCTTTCACCGCGATGGTCTCGCTGGCGCACGCCGATAGTCGGGCTCGCGCACTTGCCCCAGCGCGCATCGGCGAAATCGCCGTAGCTGTTGGTGAAACCCCAGGCCACCTGGCCGTTGGATCCGGCCGCCACCGCGGGCGTGCCCGGCAGCGTGACGCCGGTGATGTCGACCGGCGGATTGCCGGTGACGCGCAGGCGCGCCGGATACCACACCGCCGGCACGCCGAGATCGAGATGCATGTCGTTGGCGATGAGCGCCACACCCGAACGCGTGTGCACGCCGGCCACCGCCCAGTTGTTGCTGCCGGGCGCGACCGGCTCGTCGGCGGATTCGTCGGCGGCGCCGCTGAAACGCAGTTGCGCCGGAAACGGCTGCGTGAGCACGCGGGCGGCGTCGGTGCAGGCCGCCTGCACGCACGCGCGAATCGGCGGAATAGTTAGGCGTGTCCCAGTCCGAGTGGCCGGCATAGACGAACGTGATGAGATCGTGTGCGGCCCTGGCGTCGCTGCGCGCGGCCGAGGCACGCTCCAGCCGGCGCCGCGCGAGCTCGTCGCGCAACGTGCCGTACTGCAGCTGCCACCACATCGAGTGCACCACCAGCACCGAATCCTCCGGCAGCCAGGCGCGCGGCTGCGCGCGCAGCAGCAGGTATTCCCAGGGCCGCGCCGCAAGCGAAGCGAGCCCCGCGTTCACGCCGCGCGTGTAGGCCTCGATGACCGCGCGTTCGCCTTCCGGGGTTGCCTCGATGACGCGGCGCGCGACGGCGCGAAAACCGAAGCGCCGCGTGCGGCGTGTCCTGCCTGAGGCCACGCGCGCCGAACAGCTCCGACAGCTCGCCGGCCGCGAGCCGGCGCGACAGGTCCATCTGGAAAAAGCGGTCCTGGGCATGCGCGTAACCCGTGGCGTAGGCCAGATCGGCGCGCGTGGCGGCGGTGATCACCGGAATGCCGCGCGCATCGCGCTCGATGGTGGCTTCAGCGCCGAGCGCCGGCGCGTTCGCCGTGCCGTCGAGCTGCGGCAGGCTCTGGCGCAGCGCCCACCAGGCAAGCCCGAAAGCCAGCGCGACGCAGACGACGATGACAACCCAGGGTCCATCGCAGCCAGCGCAGCCATTTCATGAGACTGGTTAGTCCTTCGGAACGCGAAGGATGGTCATCGCGTTGGTGCCACCGGTGATGCCGGTGAGCTCGCCCTTGGTGACGATGACGAGCTCACCTTTTTCCACGAGCTCGAGCTGCAGCAGCATCGTGAGAATGGCCTTGAACAGCTCGTTGGTGCGCACTTCCGGGATGTCGAAGGGCACCGGGAAACACGCCGCGATACAGCGTGACGCGGCGGCGCGTGGATTCGTGGCGCGTGAACGCGTAGATGGGGATGTCGGAGCGGGCGCGCGACATCCACAACGGCGTGGTGCCGGATTCGGTCAGCGCGACGATGGCGCGCACCTTCATGTGATTCGACGTGTACATCACCGCCATGGCGATCGCTTCTTCGGTGCGATCGACGATGCCCTCGGCGCGATGCCGCATGCGGTTGTGCTTGATCTCGTACTTCTCGGCGCCGGCGATGACTTCTTCCATCGCCTGGATGGCCTTGACCGGGTATTTGCCGACGGCGCTCTCCGCCGAGAGCATCACCGCATCGGTACCGTCCATCACCGCGTTCGCCACGTCCGACACTTCGGCGCGCGTCGGCACCGGGCTCGAGATCATCGACTCCATCATCTGCGTGGCCGTGATCACGCACTTACTGCGCGTGCGCGACTCGTGAATGATGGTCTTCTGCAGGCCGGTGAGCTCGGCGTAACCCATCTCCACGGCGAGATCGCCGCGGGCGACCATCAACACGTCGGACGCGTCGATGATCTCGGTGAGGTTGTGGATGGCCTCGTGACGCTCGATCTTGGCGCAGATGTGGCCGTGGCCGCCGGCCTCGCGCAACAGCTTGCGCGCGAGCTCGATGTCCGCGGCATCGCGCGCGAATGACACCGCGATGTAGTCGACGCCGCGCGATGCGGCGAACTTGATGTCTTCGCGATCCTTGTCGGTGAGCGCCGGCGCGGAGATGCCGCCGCCCTTGAGGTTGACGCCCTTGCGATCGGAGAGCTCGCCGCCGGCGATGACCTTGGTGTCGATGCGCGTGCCGGCAACCCTGGTGACTTCGAGTTCGATGAGACCGTCGTTGAGCAACAGGCGGTTGCCCACCTTCACGTCGCCGGGCAGTTCCTTGTAGGCGCAGCCGACGACCTGCTCGTTTCCCGCTTTCGGGTCATGCGCGGTATCGAGCGCGAACGCCTCGCCGTCGTTGATCATCGACCTTCTTGTTGAGTGAAGTTCTCGATGCGGATCTTGGGGCCGCCGAGGTCCGCGAGAATGCCGACGTAGCGGCCGGCGCGACGCGCCGCCTCGTGCACGAGATCGATGCGTCGACCGTGTTCTTCGTGTTTGCCGTGTGAGAAATTCACCCGCGCCACGTCGAGCCCGGCGCGGACCATTTCGGTCAGCACTTCGATCGAATCCGTGGACGGGCCTAAGGTCGCGACAATCTTGGTTCGCGAATGCATCTGGCGTTCTGGCATGGGCGCGCATTCTGCCACGGGTTTTGCGGCCTGGCGCATAATCGAAAGACGTAATTACAAGTCGCGGGGTGTTCGATGGCGAAGCGATCCTGGGTATTCCTCGTGGTAGGGCTCGTTTTAGGTGCGGGCCTGCAATGGGCGCACGCCGCCGGCGCGGAACCTGCCGGCACGGGTGTTCGAAATCCGCACGTATCACACCTTTCCCGGCCGCCTCGATGCCCTGCACAAGCGTTTCCGCGAACACACCATGAAACTGTTCGAGAAACACGGCATGACCAATGTCGGGTACTGGGTGCCGCAGGACAGTCCGGCCAAGAGAAACGACATTGATCTACGTGATCTCGCATGCCAGCCGCGAAGCGGCCAAGGCCAACTGGGCCGCGTTTCTCGCCGACCCGGAATGGAAGAAGGTCGCCGACGCGTCACAGGTGGACGGCAAGATCATCGAGCGCATCGAGTCGGTGTTCATGGACGCGACTGACTACTCTCCACATGAAGTAGCATGCCTTGGCATGATTCGAGAAGACACTCGTCGCCGGCTGGCGCGACATGGACTACAACTCGCACATGGCGAACACCGCCTATCTCGACCGGGCGGCGGACGTGCGCATGATGTATTTCGCGGAGAACGGCTTCTCCGTCGCCGACATGCTGCGCATGAAGATAGGCCCGGTGATCATGAAGGACGAGATCGAGTACTTCCGCGAGGTGCAGCTGCTGCAGGAGACTTCGCGTGCAGCCTCGCGCTGGCCGGGCTCGCGCCCGATGGCAGCCGCTTCATGCTTCGCAACGAATTCGCGCACGTCGACGGCAAGCGCTGCGCCGCGATCACCAGCACCGGCGGCTGGCTCGATCTCAACGCGCGCAAGCTCATCGCGCCGCCCGAGCCGCTGCGCTCGGCGCAGGCGGCGTTGCCGCGCACGGCGGATTTCAGCGAGCTGAAGTCGAGCTTGCGGTGAAGAAATGGGGACATTCCTGATTTGCAGCAAAAGGGGACGCACTTCCCAGGCGCTGCGCGCCACAACGGAAAACGCCGGCCAAGGGCCGGCGTCCGTGAAGCGATGATCGCCGCTAACTAATTACCGTTGGCGCGAGACTCGAGCATCGCCACCGCCGGCAGCGTCTTGCCCTCGACGAACTCGAGGAACGCGCCGCCGCCCGTGCTGATGTACGAGATGCCTTCTTCGACGCCGTACTTCTCGATGGCCGCGAGCGTGTCGCCGCCACCGGCCAGCGAGAACGCCGGCGACCTCGCGATCGCCTGCGCGATGGTCTTGGTGCCTTCGCCGAACTGGTCGAACTCGAACACGCCCACCGGGCCATTCCAGACGATGGTGCCCGCGGTCTGCAGCATCTTGCCGAAGCGCTCGGCGGTATCCGGACCGATGTCGAGGATCATCTCGTCGCGCGCGCACGTCGTTGACGCCGCGGACGTCGGCATGCGCAGTGGCCGCGAATTCCTTCGCCACCACCACGTCGGTCGGCAGCGGGATCTCGGCACCGCGCGCCTTCGCCTGCTCCAGCAGCTTGCGCGCCATGTCGAGCATGTCCGCTTCGTGCAGCGACTTGCCCACGTTGACGCCGGTGGCCGCGAGGAAAGTATTCGCGATGCCGCCGCCCACGATCAGCTTGTCCACCTTGGCCAGCAACGACTCGAGCACCGTGAGCTTGGTCGACACTTTCGAGCCAGCAACGATAGCCACCAGCGGCCGCGCCGGCTTGGCGAGCGCCCGCTCGAGCGCCTCGAGCTCGCCCACCAGCAAGCGGACCGGCGCTGGCCACCTTGGCGAACTTGCCGACGCCGTGCGTGGAAGCTTCGGCGCGATGCGCCGTGCCGAACGCGTCCATGACGAAGACGTCGCACAACGAAGCCATCTGCTTCGCGAGGTCTTCCTTGTCTTTCTTCTCGCCCTTGTTGAAGCGCACGTTCTCCAGCAGCACCGCGCTGCCGGCCGGGCAATCGACGCCCGCGAGCCAGTCCTTCTTCAACGGCACCGGCTTGCCTAACAACTCGGAGAGCCGCGCGGCCACGGGAGCGAGCGAAAACTCCTCCGCGTACACGCCCTCTTCCGGCCGGCCCAGGTGCGAGGCGATGAACACCTTCGCGCCCTTCTCGAGCGCCAGCTTGATGGTCGGCAGCGACGCGCGGATGCGCGCGTCACTGGTGACCCTGCCGCCCTCGACGGGCACGTTCAGATCTTCGCGAATCAGGACCCGCTTGCCCGCGAGATCCTGGTCCGCCATGCGCAGCACGTTCATGGCTTACCTCCTCAGGAGGCTTTCGACCAGGCGATCGTGGTGTCCAGCATGCGATTGCGAGAAGCCCCACTCGTTGTCGTACCAGGAGCAGACCTTGACCAGCGTGCCTTCGGTGACGCGCGTGAGCGTGGAATCGTAGGTGGACGAAGCCGGATCATGGTTGTAGTCGATCGAGACGAGCTGCTTGTCGGTGTACGCGAGCACGCCCTTCATGGCGCCGTCGGCGGCTTCCTTGACGAACTTGTTGATCTCTTCGACCGTCGTCGCGCGCTTGGCGACGAACGTGAGGTCGACCAGCGACACGTTGATGGTCGGAATGCGGATCGCGAAACCATCGAGCTTGCCCTTGAGCTCGGGCAGCACCAGGCCCACGGCCGCGGCCGCACCGGTCTTCGCCGGGATCATCGACATCGTGGCCGAACGCGCACGACGGATGTCCTCGTGATAGACGTCGGTCAGGCGCTGATCGTTGGTGTACGCGTGGATCGTCGTCATCAAACCACTGACGATGCCGATCTTGTCGTTGAGCACCTTCGCGAGCGGCGCGAGGCAGTTGGTCGTGCACGAGGCATTGGAGATGACCGTGTGCGAGCTCTTGAGCACGTTGTGGTTCACGCCGTAGACGACCGTGGCGTCCACGTCCTTGCCGCCCGGAGCGGAGATGACGACCTTCTTCGCGCCGCCGGCCAGGTGCTTGCCCGCATCCGCCTTGGTGGTGAAGAAGCCGGTGGATTCGAACACGTATTCGGCCCCGACCGACGCCCAGTCGATCTTCGACGGGTCGCGCTGCGCGAACACCTTGATCTTGTCGCCGTTGACGACGATCGAATCGCCTTCGACGCTGACCGTGCCCGGGAATTTGCCGTGCGCCGTGTCGTACTGCGTGAGGTGCGCATTGGTCTGCGCATCGCCGAGGTCATTGACCGCGACGATCTGGATTTCGTTGTTGCGCTTCGCTTCATAGAGCGCGCGCAGGATGTTGCGGCCGATACGTCCGTAACCGTTGATACCTACTTTGATGGCCATCTGTCCCGATCCCCTTACGTTGAAAACTTCACGAAAGAATCTGTTGTCGACTTCAGGCGAGCAATTGCTCGACCTGCGCCTTGAGGTCGGCGGCAGTCAGACCGAAATGTTTGAACAGGTCGGGGCCCTTGCCCGAGGCGCCGAAAGATCTCGATGCCCATGACGCGACCCTGCGAACCGACGTAGCGCCACCACGACTGCGGCGAACCCGCTTCGACCGCGAGACGGCGCGTGCACGAAGCCGGCAGCACGCTTTCGCGATACGGCGCGGGCTGCGCATCGAAGGCCTCGCAGCAGGGCATGGACACGAGGCGCACGCGTTTGCCCGCGGCCTGCAGTTCCCTGACCGCTTCGGCCGCGAACCCGACTTCCGAACCGGTGGCGATCACGATGGCCTCGGGCGGACCGTTGCTGTCGATGAGCACGTAGCCGCCCTTGCGCAGCGCGACCAACTGCTCGGGCGCGCGCGCCTGCTGCGGCAGACCCTGGCGCGTGAAGATGAGCGCCGTCGGACCGTTCTTGCGCTCGAGCGCGGCTGCCCACGACACCGCCGACTCCACCGCATCGCAGGGACGCCAGGTGTGCAGGTTGGGCATGGCGCGCAAGGCTCGCGAGATGCTCGATGGGCTGATGCGTCGGGCCGTCTTCGCCGAGACCGATGGAATCGTGCGTGTACACCAGCGTGGTCGGGCAATGCATGATCGCCGCGACACGCACCGCGTTGCGCGCGTAGTCGGAGAACACCAGGAACGTGCCGCCATACGGACGATAGCCGCCGTGCACGGTCAGGCCATTCATGATGGCCGTCATGCCGAACTCGCGCACGCCGTAATAGACGTAGTTGGCCTTGAAATTGTCGACGGTGAGATCGACCGAATCCTTGCGCCGGGTGTTCACCGAACCGGTGAGGTCGGCCGAGCCGCCTAACATCTCCGGCATCTTGGGCCCGAGCACGTTGAGCACGGCCTGCGAAGAAGCGCGCGTGGCCTGCGAGCCGGTGACGGCAGCGCCAGCGGCAATGGCCGCCTGCACGATCTCCGACCAGTCGGCCGGCAGATCGCCCTTCATGCGGCGCTCGAACTCCGCGCCTTCGGTCGGGAATTCGCGCTTGTAGCGGCGCCACACGCGCAGCCATTTCTTTTCGGCCGCGGCGCCTTCTTCCTTGTGATCCCAGGCGGCGCGGATGTCGTCCGGAATGACGAACGGCGGCGATTCCCAGCCGAGCGTCTTGCGCGCATTGGCGACTTCATCCGGGCCCAGCGCCTCGCCGTGCGCCGACTTGGTGCCCTGCTTGTTAGGCGCACCCCAGCCGATGATGGTCTTGCAGCAGATGATCGAAGGCTGATCCTTGCGGTTCTTCGCCTTCTTGATGGCCGCGGCGACTGCGTCGGCATCGTGGCCGTCGACATTCTTCACCACGTGCCAGCCGTAGGCTTCGAAGCGCTTCGGCGTGTCTTCGCTGAACCAGCCCACGGTCTTGCCGTCGATGGTGATGCCGTTGTCGTCGTAGAACACGATGAGCTTGCCGAGCTTCAGGTGGCCGGCAAACGACGCCGCTTCGTGCGAGATGCCTTCCATGAGGCAGCCGTCGCCGACGAAGCAGTAAGTGTGGTGATCGACGATGGCGGCGCCTTCGCGATTGTATTGCTCCGCGAGCAGTTTCTCGGCGAGCGCCATGCCCACCGCGTTGGCGAAGCCCTGGCCGAGCGGACCGGTCGTCGTTTCGATGCCGATCTCGAGATCGCGCTCCGGATGTCCCGCGGTCACGCGCACCGAGCTGGCGGAACTTCTTCAGTTCATCGATCGCCAGCGGATAGCCGGTGAGATGCAGCAGCGAGTACAGCAGCATCGAGCCGTGGCCGTTCGAGAGCACGAAGCGATCGCGGTTCCACCACTTCGGGTTGCCGGGGTTGTGCTTGAGCACGTCGCGCCACAGCACCTCGGCAATGTCGGCCATGCCCATGGGCGCGCCCGGGTGGCCCGAATTCGCGGCCTGCACGGCATCCATGGAGAGCGCGCGAATGGCGTTGGCCAGGGCGCGGCGGGTGGGGGTTGTGGCTGGGGTATCCATAAAGGGCGCGCATTGTCCGACAGGCGGGCTGGCGGGGGCAACCTGAATGCGGGAAAACTCATCCGAAGCGCCATTGTCTCGATGGACATTTGCAGTTCATGGCCCGGGTGTATGGCATCGTCCGCCGATGAACCTCGAATCCAACGTTTTCGACGTCTGGGTGTTCCGTCGGACCCCTGCGAAGGTGGAATACCTGCTGCTCCACACTTCGCAGCTGAAGGCGGACCGTTACTTCAACGGCGGGCGGTTCTGGCAGATCCCGAGCGGCATCATGCAGGACTCGGAACGCGTGGTACCGGCGATGGTACGGCTGCTCGTCGGACTTCGGGGTCGTCGCCTCGGGCATCTGGGCGGCCGAACACGTCTACAACATCTACAACCGCCGCTTCGAGACCATGCAGATGATCGCGGTCTATGCAGCGGAAGCTCGGCACGGTTGAAGTCAGGCTCGATCCGCGCGAACACGCGGAGTGGCGCTGGTGCTCGTTCGAGGAAGCGCTCGAACTGGTGAACTACCGGGGCCTGAAAGACGGGCTTCGCTCGACGCGCGAGTACGTCACCGGGCTCGCACACGCCGGCAGCGGAACTACGCCTGCTCTAGCCGGTTCAGGCCCGCTCGGCGAGGACTATCCACTTGTCCGAGAGCAGCGGCGCCGACACGCGAATCACTTTGCGGATCGCAAAGCCCGCGTCGGCGAATTCCTTCTCGAGTTCCTTGCGTGACACGCGCGACAGCGGCGGGCGGCCGATGCCGATCCTGCCGAACGTGTGCGTGAGCACGTAACGAAACGAGTAGCAGTGGCGGTAATCGATGATGACCCAGCGACGCGACACGCGATGAAACTCGCGCAGCATGCGAACGCGCGAAACCGGATCGACGTGCATCATGAAGCGGATGCGACACCACGCAGTCGAGTGAATCGTTGCGCAGCGGCAGGTGTTCGGCATTGGCCTGCACGTAGCCACGAATCGCCTGTTGCTGGCCGTCGGCCTTGTCTTGATTTTCCAGGGACGCGGCCTTGTGCAGCATCTCGATCGAGATGTCGCTGCCGACGATCTCGAACCCTTCGCGCGCCAGCGCGCCGGTGAATCGCCCGGTGCCGCAGGGCAGATCGAGAATGGTCCGCACGCCGGTGGCTTCGCGCAGCGCCTTGCGGATCGCGGCCCACTTGCGCCGGTTGCGCTTCTGCCGCTCGGGCGTGCTGAAGCGATGGAAGTCGTAGTCCTCGGCAACCGTCGAGCTGCGATAGAACTCGCGCTTGTAGTTGTAGCCGTCTTCCCGCGGCCGGCTCGGATCACTCTTGCCCGGTCTCTTCATGTGGGCCGACACTTTAAACACTCGCGTCGGGCACGCAAGCATCGATTCCGCAGTCCAAGATGGACCGGTGTATCCGAGGCGGCGATTTACCATTGTTTTGATAGCGGTTACATCTTCGGAAAGTCGCTATATGACAGACTCTGCTTCACATTATTCCGCGGGTGGTTTGCGACCTGGTTCACCACGTTACAGGGCCATGAAGCATGTCGTGACGTGCATCACCCGCCCATCTCCCGCCATGTTTGTAGAGTTCGAATGAATGAGTGCTATCAGAGTCATCCAGTTCACGGACCCCCATCTATTTGGCGACATCGCGGGCACGCTGCGTGGCGTGAACACCTTCGAAACGCTCGAGCGCACGCTCGCTGACGCGTCGGGCCATCTCGCCATGTGCGATGCCATCCTGGTCACCGGCGACCTGGTCCAGGACGACGCCGGCGGCTACGAACACTTCCGCCGCATGTTCGCGCGCTTCGGCAAGCCGGTGCTGTGTATTCCCGGCAATCACGATTTCGTCCCGCAGATGCGCGAAGCGCTCGCGGGCCGCCCTTTCGATCTCGACGGTCCCGCCGACATCGGCGCCTGGCGCATCGTGCTGCTCGACAGCGTCGTGCCCGAACAGGCCGGCGGCCGCATCTCCGTCGAAATGCTGACCAAGCTCGACGAAGAGCTGGGCCGCGCGCGCCAGCGCCACGCCATGGTCTGCCTGCATCACCATCCGGTCGCGATGCACAGCCGCTGGCTCGACAACGTCGGCCTGTCCAATGCGAACGAGTTCTGGTCGGTCATCGACAGCCATCCGCAGGTGCAGCGCGGTGGTTTGGGGTCATGTGCACCAGAACTTCGAAGGTGTGCGTCGCGGCGTGCGCCTGATCGCCACTCCTTCCACCTGCGCGCAGTTCCAGCCGCGCTCCGACCAGTTCGTCATCGACGACCAGCCGCCGGCCTACCGGCTGCTCACGCTCCACTCCAACGGCGCCATCGACACTGGCGTGCACTCCCTGACTGCCGCAGAATCCGCGGCATGATTTTCCCCGAAGCGATGTCCCGAGGCCTCGCCCGCGGCCTCGCGGGCGTGCTGTTGCTCGCGTTTGGCCTGCAGAACTGCGCATGCCCGCGGAGAAACTTCCGTCTGGTCGATGAAGGGCGCACGCAACACCGTGTACCTCGCAGGCTCGGTGCACGCGCTGCCGAAGGACCACTCGGCAGTTTCCCGAGCAGCTCGAACGCGCCTACGCAGGCGGCCGAAGTCATCGTGCTCGAAGTCGACCTCGACGACATGAACCCGCTCGACGCGATGAAGTTCATCACCACGAATGGCACGTTGCCCGCCGACAAGTCGCTCAAGGATGTGGTCGGGGCGGAACCGTATGCAGCGCATCAGCGAACTCGCCGCGTAGCTCGAGGTGCCCGAGATCGTCATCGCCAAGCTCGAGCCCTGGGCCGCGGCGCTGGTGCTCACGCAGTTCGCGCTCAGCAGGACCGGCTTCGACGCGAATCTCGGCATCGACATGCAGATCACCGAGCGCGCGCGCACCGATGGCAAGCCCATCGAGGGGCTCGAAACCGTCATCGACCAGCTGAGCGTCTTCGACGCGCGCAGCTTCGACGAGCAAACCCGCTTCCTGCTCGACGCCACGGAGGACGTGCCGCAAGCTCAACGAAGACCTGCAGAAGCTCATCACCGCCTGGCGCGGCGGCGACCTGCGCGCGCTCGAGAAGGAGTTCGTCGAAGGAACGCGCGAAGTCCCCGGAGCTCTACGACGCATTGCTGGGCGAGCGCAATCGTCAGTGGCTGCCGAAGATCGAGGCGCTGCTCGACGAAGATCGCGACTACCTCGTGGTGGTCGGCGCACTGCATTTCGTGGGCCGCGATGGACTGCTCGCACTGCTCAAGAGTCATGGCCACAAGACCGTAGCGTTACCAGCCGCCAAGTAGAAGTGGTGCCGGGCACCAAAAGTCGTAGTTGAGCGGACGCTGAAGTAACGCGAGCACTGACCCAACTACGACTTTTGGTGCCCGGCACCGCCCTCCCCTACTCGGGTGAAGGCACCACGCTCAGCAGGGTGTCGAGGCGCTCGATCGGATCGTCGAGCTCGAGCAATGCCTGTTTGTCGGCGAGCTCGATGGGCAGCAGCTCGGTGAGGCGCGCGCCGATCCACGCGGCGTCGTCGAATCTTTTCTCGATGTATTCGTAATGCTCGGAGAGATCCTCGAGCGCGCGCCGCACCGTCGTGGCGAGATGGCCGTAGCGCGCAGGCAAAGCCAGCACGCGCTCGGCCGGCAACCAGGAAACCTCGCCCATGTTGAGTCCATCGCTCGCGCGCCACACCCGCTGAACGCTGAACTTGCGATCGCCCACGCAGCTGATGCCTAACAATCCGTCGTGCAGCGTGTGGAAATCGACGATGCGCGCCGTGCAGCCCACGGTCGCGGTGGTGGCTACATCGCCGGCCTCGTCACCGTCCTGGATGAGCACCACGCCGAACGGCTCCTGCTCGCGCATGCAGCGGCGGACCATGTCGGTGTAGCGGGTTTCGAAGATGCGCAGCGGCAGCGGACCGCCGGGAAAGAGCACGGTGTGCAGCGGAAACAGCGCGATGACGCTGCCGTCTTTCACATGCTGGGTCACATTCTGGCTCACATTCTGGCCAGCGCCTCGAGTAGTTTGCCGTGCAGTCCGCCGAAGCCGCCGTTGCTCATGATGAGCACCTGGTCGCCGGTGCTGGCATCTGCCGCGAGCGCGCCTCGACCAGCTCATCGACCGAGCGCGCGAGCCTTGCCCTTGGGCCCGAGCGTCGCGACCACCGCGTCCGCATCCCAGCCGAGATCCGGCGGCGCGAACATCCAGACCGAATCCGCGGCGGCCAGCGACGGCGCCAGCGTGTCGCGATGCACACCCATGCGCATGGTGGCCGAGCGCGGCTCGAGCACCGCGACGATACGCTTCGCCGCCGACCTTGCGGCGCAGCCCGTCGATGGTCGAGGCGATGGCGGTGGGGTGATGCGCGAAATCGTCGTAGACCGCGATGCCGCGCACTTCGCCGCGCAGCTCCATGCGGCGCTTGACGCCCTTGAACTCCGCCAGCGCCGCGATGGACTGCGCCACGGACACGCCGACATGCCGCGCGGCGCCGATGGCGGCCAGCGCATTCTCGGCGTTGTGCGCACCTAACAACGACCACCTGACCGTGCCCGCGGGCTTGCCGCCTTCGAGCACCACGAACTTGGAGTAGTCGCCGCCCTCTTCCACGTCGAGCGACCAGGTGACATCGCGGCCCGGCGCACGCGCGAATCCCTCGAGCGGCGTCCATGCGCCCATGGCGAGCGTGGCCTTCAGGTTCTCATCGCCGGCGTTCCAGAGAATGCGGCCCGAGCCGGGGATGGTGCGCACCAGGTGATGGAACTGCTTCTGGATCGCCGCCAGGTTCTCGTAGATGTCGGCGTGATCGAATTCGAGATTGTTGAGGATCAGCGTGCGCGAGCGGTAGTGGACGAACTTCGCGCGCTTGTCGAAGAACGCGGTGTCGTATTCATCGGCTTCGATGACGAAGAACTTGCGTCCGCCGAGCCGCGCGCTCACCGAAAAATTGCCGGGCACGCCGCCGATGAGGAAACCCGGGATCGAGGCCCGCGTGTTCCAGGATCCACGCCAGCATGCTCGACGTGGTGGTCTTGCCGTGGGTTCCCGCAACGCCGAGCACGTGGACGTCGCGCAGCACTTCGCGCGCCAGCCATTCGGGCCCGGAGGTGTACGGGAATGCTGCTCTCGAGCAGCGCTTCGATGACCGGCACGCCGCGCGTCATGACATTGCCCACCACCACCACGTCCGGTCGCGGCGTGAGCTGGCCCGCATCGAAGCCCGAGATGAGCTCGATGCCCAGCGCCTCGAGCTGCGTGCTCATGGGTGGATAGACGTTCTTGTCCGAACCGGTGACGCGATGGCCCGCGGCCTTGGCGATGGCGGCGATGCCGCCCATGAACGTGCCGCAGATGCCGAGAATGTGAACGTGCATGATGCGGAACTGTGCCTCTAAACCGGTTTGGGCGGAACTCCGAACAGCATTCGCGTACACCAGCGACGGTGGCAAGTTCTGAGACCGAAGATGAAGGCGATGGCGGCGAAGTACGGCCACTCGAACGCTGCGCGCACGATGCGCACCTGCACGACCAGCAGCCAGATGACGAGCAGCGGCCGCGAGCAGCGCTGGCAGCGCCGGCGGCGGCACCGCCGGATCCGGCTTCTCGATGTATGGCAGCAGCGTGGCGGCCAGCGGCATGCAGCACGGGCAGGAACAGCGTGATGATGCCGAAGAACGCGATCATCGGTCTGCACGAAGCGCTCGCGCTTCTTGGCGAGCGTGAACGCCAGGTGAAACCACAGCAGCGTCACGACGGTGTCCACCAGGAACTGCACCGGCCAGCCTTGCGGCGCGGTGGGACATGAGCGCGGTGATGATCGCCGAGACGGCGAGATTCACCGCGACGACGATCGCGAGCAGGCCAGGCGACGCCGGCAGCTGCTCCGGCCCGCCGCGCAACAGTACGATGTCGATGAGACGTACGAGCAATGCGCGGAGATTCACAAGCATAATGCCGGGCCGATTGTACACGTCACCCGGAGAACGGCGCCCTTGATGATCGACAATGCCGATGCGCTGACAGCTTTCGCGACCAGCGCCGCGCGCGCGCCCGCGCTGTCGCTCGACACCGAATTCATGCGCGAGAAGACCTATCGCGCGGAACTGTGCCTCGCTGCAGATCGCCGACGGCGACCGGGCCGCCTGCATCGATCCGCTCGCCATTGCCGGATCTGTCGGTGCTCGCGCCGCTGCTCGGCGCATCCGGCGTGCGTGAAGATCATGCACGCCGCCCGCCAGGACCTCGAAGTGCTGCTGCCCGGCGGTCGGCATGGTGCAGCCGGTGTTCGACACGCAGATCGCCGCGGCGCTCGCGGGCCATCCGTCGCAGGTGGGTTACGCGGAGCTCGTGCGCCGTCTGCTCGGCGTGGAGCTTGCCAAGGCGCACACGCGCGCCGACTGGTCGCGCCGGCCGCTGTCCGCCGAAGAGCAGGAATACGCGCTCGACGACGTGCGCCACCTCGGCGCGTTGCGCGCCAGCTTGTTAGAAACGCTCGCCGCCAAGGGTCGCCTGGCGTGGCTCGAAGAAGAGCTGGCGGCGCTCGCCAACCCCGACGCGTTGCGCGTCGCGCCCGAAGACGCCTGGAAAAAGATCAAGGGCCTGCCCGCACTCGACCCACAGCGGCAGCAACTCGCGCAGGCGCTCGCCGCGTGGCGCGAACGCCGCGCCGTCGAACGCAATCGGCCGCGCGGCTGGATCCTCGACGACGTTTCGCTGCGCGAAATCGTGCTGCGCCTGCCGCGCTCCACGATGCGCTGACGGCGTTGCCGGACATGCAGGAGTCGGTGGTGCGCAAGTGCGGCGAGGAGTTGCTGGCGCTGGTGTCCGAAGCGGGCATCAGCGATCCGCCGCCGCCACTGCCGCGCCGTGAACGACCGGATCCCGCGCAGCTCGCACTGGTCAAACGGCTTGCCGACAGTCGCGGGCGAAGTGGCCAAGGGGCTGGAGATCAACGCCGAAGTTCTTGCGACTCGCCGCGAACTCGAGAAGCTCGCCGCGGGAAAGCGCGACGTCAGCCTGCTGCGCGGCTGGCGCAGCGAAATAGTCGGCGAGAGACTTCTAGCGGCGCTTTGACTTGCGGCGCACGGGGCGCGCCACGCGCTTCGCCGTGCGCGACGAACCGCGCTTCTTGCGAAGTCTTCTGCGCTGCCTTCCGGGCAATCGGGCGGCGCTTGGCCGACTTCGGCTTGCGACGCAACGCAGTGCGCGCCCGTGACTTCGCTTTCTTCTTCGCCACCGGACGACGCTTGGCCGCGCGCTTCTTGCGGGCAACAGGTGCAGCCTGCACCGCGGGCTTTTCGGCGAGCACATCGAGCAGCCGCTGCGTGATCTCCTCGAGCGCGCCCTCGGCGCGCACGGTGCGCAGCAGACCGGCGTCCGAGTAGTAAGACAGCACCGGCTGAGTCTGGCGGGCATAGACCCGAAGACGCTCGGCGACCGTGGCTTCCTCATCGTCCTTGCGCTGGAACAGCTGATGCTCGGTGCTGTCCGGCACGCAGTCCGTCGCGGGACTGGCCGGCGGCGCGGTGTGGATGTTGAAAACCTTGTTGCACAGCGAACAGGTTCGCCGGCCGGAGATGCGGCGCACCAGTTCCGCCTCGCCCACTTCGAACAGCACCACCGCATCGAGCGGCGTGCCGAGATCGTTCATGAGCTGGGTGAGGCGCTTCGGCCTGCGTCTGGGTGCGCGGGAATCCGTCGAGAATGAACCCGTTTTGCGCGTCGGGCTGGGCGACGCGATCGCGAATGATCTCGAGCATGGTGGCATCGTCGACCAGCAGGCCCTTGGCCATGATGGCGTCCGCACGTTTGCCGAGCTCCGTGCCCTCTTTGCGGTGTTTGCGCAGAATGTCTCCGGTGGAGATCTGCGGAATTCCGAACTGACTGATGAGACGCTGGGCTTGCGTGCCCTTGCCCGATCCGGGCGCGCCCATGAGAACTATTCGCATGCTAGATTTGACCTGGATTTTCTAACCCGGATTTTTTTAAAGAACGGGCGGACCCCCTCGAAGGGCCGTCACAGTACCCAAACCACTCACTTTCGGCAAACATCGCCGAGACATTTCACGAGACAAACCGAGAGCACACATGAGCAAGCGCGCTACCGCATCCAAAACCCAAGCCCATGAATGCGTTTTATGCTCAATCGGGTGGCGTGTCCGCCGTCATCAACGCGTCAGCCGCCGGCGTCATCGAAGCGGCGATGAAGACGAAGCTGATCAACAAGGTGTACGCGGGACGTCACGGCATCGTCGGCGCGCTCACCGAAGACCTCATCGATGTCAGCAAGGAATCGCGCGCCACCATCAAGGGGCTCAGGTACACGCCCGCGGGCGCCTTCGGATCAGCGCGCTACAAGCTCAAGAGCCTCGAGCAGGACCGCGCGAAATACGAGCGCCTCATCGAAGTGTTCAAGGCGCACGACATCGGCTACTTCTTCTACAACGGCGGCAACGACTCCATGGACACCGCTAACAAGGTGTCCCAGATCGGCGATCAGCTCGGCCATCGCGTGATCTGCGTCGGCGTGCCGAAGACCGTGGACAACGACCTGCCGCACACCGACTGCACGCCCGGATTCGGCACGGTGGCGAAGTACGTCGCGGTTTCCACGCGCGAAGCCGCGCTCGACGTGGCCTCGATGGCCAAGACGTCGACGAAAGTATTCGTCATGGAAGTCATGGGCCGTCATGCCGGCTGGATCGTCTCGGCCGCGGGCCTTGCGGGCAAGGGCCCGAAAGAAGCGCCGCACATCATCCTGTTCCCCGAGATCGCCTTCGACAAGGAGAAATTCCTCGCGAAGGTGAAGCAGGTGGTCAGCGACGTCGGCTACTGCGTGGTCGTGGTCTCCGAAGGCGTGCACGATGCCGACGGCAAATTCCTCGCCGACGCCGGCACCAAGGACGCTTTCGGTCACACGCAGCTCGGCGGCGTGGCGCCGGTCGTGGCGAACATGGTGCGCGAAGCCCATGGCTACAAGTACCACTGGGCCGTGCCCGACTATCTACAACGCGCATCGCGCCACGTCGCCTCGAAAGTCGACGTGCAACAGGCCTACGCCATGGGCAAGGCCGCCGTGGAGCTCGCCGTGAAGGGGCACGACGCCGTCATGCCGACCATCATCCGCAAGAAGTCCAAGCCCTATAAATGGGTGGTCGGCCACGTGGCGCTGTCCGAAGTGGCGAACGTCGAGAAGAAGCTGCCGCGCGACTACATCACCGAGGACGGCTTCGGCATCACCGAAAAGTGCCGCGCCTACCTCGAGCCGCTGATCGCCGGCGAGGACTACCCGCCCTACAAGAACGGCCTGCCGGATTACGTCAAGATCAAGGGCGTGGCGGTGAAGAAGAAGCTGAATACCGAGTTCAAGCCCTGAGGCGGTAGTCTCCGCACCGCTGTCCTGCGCTGTCATTGTCTCGTGGCGGTTGGCCGGGCCACCGCGCATTGTTATAGTGCGCGCCCTTTTGGGGTGGCGGGCTCGGACGTGGCACTCCTGCACAACAACTAAGCAATTGATTTTGTAAGGAGTTCCCATGGTTGCCACGACGTGGCTTTGGCTGGCGATTGGTGCCGGCGTAGTCGCCGTTTTGTACGGCGTGTTCTCGATGATGGCCATTCTGAAGCTGCCCGCGGGTAACGCGCGCATGCAGGAGATCGCCGCGGCCATCCAGGCTGGTGCCAAGGCCTACCTCAACCGGCAATACACCACGATCGCGATCGTCGGCGTCGCTGCTGTTCGTCGTCATGGGCTTCGCGCTCAACTGGGTCACCGCCGGCGGCTTCGCCATCGGCGCGATCCTCTCGGGCCTCGCGGGCTACATCGGCATGAACATCTCGGTGCGCGCCAACGTGCGCACGGCTGAAGCGGCGAACAACGGTCTCAACGCCGCGCTGCAGGTCGCCTTCAAGGGCGGCGCCATCACCGGCATGCTGGTCGTCGGTCTCGGATTGTTAGGAGTCGCCGGCTACTACGCGTTCCTGCAACCGCGCATCGGCACTGAACCGGCGCTGCATGCGCTCGTGGGCCTGGCCTTCGGCGGCTCACTCATCTCCATCTTCGCGCGACTCGGCGGCGGCATCTTCACCAAGGGTGCGGACGTCGGCGCGGACCTCGTGGGCAAGGTCGAAGCCGGCATTCCCGAAGACGACCCGCGCAACCCGGCGGTCATCGCCGACAACGTCGGTGACAACGTCGGTGACTGCGCCGGCATGGCCGCGGACCTGTTCGAGACCTACGCCGTGACCCTGGTCGCCACGATGTTGTTAGGCGGCCTGATGATGTCCGGCATGGGCGAAAACGCCGTGCTGTACCCGCTGGCGCTCGGCGCCGCGTCCATCGTCTCGTCGATCGTCGGCACCTTCTTCGTGAAGACTTCCGACGGCGGCAAGATCATGAACGCGCTGTACAAGGGCGTGATCGTCTCGGGCCTCATCTCCGCGGCGGCGTTCTGGTTCATCACCGAACAGCTCATGCCGAACACGGCAGAAGCGCCCGCACTGCAGCTGCACATGTTCGGTTGCACGCTCATCGGCCTCGCGCTGACCGCGGCGATGATCGTCATCACCGAGTACTACACCGCGACCGAATACTCGCCGGTGCAGAAAGTCGCCGCGGCCTCGCAGACCGGCCACGCGACCAACATCATCTCGGGTCTCGGCGTGTCGATGAAGTCGACCGCCCTGCCGGTCATCGCGATCTGCCTGGCCATCTACGGCGCCTACGCGCTGGGCGGCCTGTACGGCATCGCCATCGCGGCGACCGCGATGTTGTCGCTCACCGGCATGGTCGTGGCGCTCGACGCCTACGGCCCGATCACCGACAACGCCGGCGGCATCGCCGAGATGGCGGGTCTCGACAAGAAGATCCGCGACATCACCGATCCGCTCGATGCCGTGGGCAACACCACCAAGGCCGTGACCAAGGGCTACGCCATCGGTTCGGCCGGCCTCGCGGCGCTCGTGCTGTTCGCCGACTACACGCACAACCTCGAGACGCATCTCCTGGCCACGGGACGCGAGATGGTCGCAGTTCTCGCTGTCGGATCCGGCGGTCATCATCGGCCTGTTCATCGGCGGCCTCGTGCCCTATCTATTCGGCGCCATGGCCATGGAAGCCGTGGGTCGCGCCGCGGGCTCGGTGGTCACCGAGGTGCGCCGCCAGTTCCGCGAGATCAAGGGAATCATGGAAGGTACGGCGAAGCCGGAATACGGCACGGCGGTGGACCTGCTCACCAAGGCCGCGATCAAGGAAATGATCATTCCTTCGCTGCTGCCCATCCTCATTCCGGTGGTCATCGCCTTCGGCATGACCTGGCTCATGGGTCCGGGCGCGGGCATCAAGGCACTCGGCGGACTGCTCATCGGCACCATCGTCACGGGCCTGTTTGTCGCCATCTCCATGTGCACCGGCGGCGGCGCATGGGACAACGCCAAGAAGTACATCGAAGAAGGTCACTTCGGCGGCAAGGGTTCGGATGCGCACAAGGCTTCCGTGACCGGTGACACCGTCGGTGATCCGTACAAGGACACCGCAGGGCCGGCCATCAACCCGCTCATCAAGATCATCAACATCGTGGCACTGCTGCTGGTGCCGCTGCTGTAATCACGGACGCCGGCGCTTCGCCGGCGTTTTCCGGTGTGGCCGAAGGCCTGAGAGAGGGACGCGGCTCAAAAGGCTTCGTCCCTTTCTAGTTCATGGAGTTCGGAAATATCGTCCCCACTCAGGCGGTCCTGGTACTCAAATTCCAAGGAGTATTCGCGATGGCAGACGAAAGATTCCCAGTCGAAAAATCCGATCAGGAATGGCGCAAGGAATTCTCGGCGGACCAGTTCCGCGTGCTGCGTGAACACGGCACCGAACGCGCCGGCACCAGTCCGCTGAACTTCGAAAAGCGCACTGGCGTGTTTCATTGCGCGGCTTGCGGGCAGCCGCTGTTCGAGTCGACCACCAAGTACGAGAGCGGTTCGGGCTGGCCCAGCTTCTGGAAGCCGCTGCCAGATGCCGTGGCGACCAACACCGATTCGACGCACGGCATGACGCGCGTCGAAGTGCATTGCAAGAACTGTGGAGGCCATCTTGGCCACGTGTTCGACGATGGCCCGCAGCCGACGGGACAGCGTTACTGCATGAACGGGGTGTCGCTGAAGTTCGAGCCGAAGTAGAGGTCTGGCCCCTTTTGCTAGCAAATGGGGTCTGACCCCAATTCTTATCTTCGTCGCATCCGCGGGCGCACCGGCTGTCGGCCGGCCGCGGGTCCCTTCTCGCCCGAGTCGTCCTTCGCGGGTTCCGCGGGTCCGGCGTTCACCAGCACCGCGCTGACCAGCTTGTTGAGCCGATTGCAGTAGTCTGCAACCTCCGGCGGTCCCTGCCCCTGAAAGTCTTCGAGCGCATGTGCGATGTCATGCAGGCGCCGCTCGATTCGTGAATCCATGCGCAAGGTGTGCGTTACACAAGCGCTCACGCAGGCCGTGATTTCGGCATCGAGCGCGCTCGCCGACATTCCCGCGATATTCATGCTGCGCATTTCGGCCGGACAGCCCGCCTGCAGATGCTCACGCCACATTTGCGACAGTTGCATCGCTCTCGTCTCCCCAACCCCGGTTTGCGGGCGAAATTACCCCAATTTGCTGCAAGCGTCCCGCGGAAAATCCTGTGCCGTGTATTCCCGGCCAAGCCGCCGGTTCGTCCGCCGCGTGGCAGCGATCCCACACACGTGAACAGCCTGGCCGCGGACGACAGCTTAAGTGTTTGATTCCGGGCATTCCCGGCCCGCCCGCCGGGCGTTGCGCCACGGCCATTTTGGCGGTGGACCAGTCAAGCCCGCGCAATAACCGGGTCCTGTCCCCGGTCTAAATCGCTAACAACCAGGGAGCCTCGATGCCCAGCCTGACGCAAGCAATCAACCCTCACATGGCGTTCGCCCGTGGCCTCGACCGGCTCCGTCCGTGGTTGCTGCTGGGCACCCGGCTATGGGTGAGTTGGCAGTTCCTCAAATCCGGCTGGCTGAAACTCACCACCTGGGACACCACACTCGAACTCTTCCGCAGCGAGTACCAGGTACCGCTGCTGTCGCCGGGTCTCGCGGCGGTCAGCGCGACCTTCGGCGAAATATTCTTTCCAGTGCTGCTCGTGCTGGGACTGTTCGCGCGATTCGGCGCTCTCGGACTCTTCGCGGTCAACGCATTGGCGGTCGTGTCGTACTGGCACGTGCTCGGCGGTGAAGGTTTCGAAGCGGCGCTCGCGCAACACGTGCTGTGGGGCTACATGCTCGCAGTGATCCTGTTGTGCGGTGCCGGAGCGGCTTCGCTCGATGAGAAGTTAGCTCGCCCCTAGCGCAAAGCGACGCCCTGTGGCGGTGCGCGACCCATCCGCGCTTCGCTGCTTGCGGATGCTCGCCTATACTCGCCGCACACTTGATGGTGCGTGGGTGAAATGCCGATTCCTGAAACAGGCGACGCTCTCGGAAAGCTGGCCTCGAGCCTCGCTCGTGCCCGCGGCGACAACTTTTTTCCCGCGTTGGCAGCACACCTGGGTGAAGCGATCGGCGCCACCACGACCCTCGTGTGCGAGGCGGCCGCCAACCGGCGCGCGCGAACGCTCGCGGTGTGGCGCGACGGCGCGGCCGTGCCTAACTACGATTACGACCTCGAGGGAACACCCTGCGCGAAGGTGCAGGCCGGCCAGGCGCTGACCATCGAGCTTTCCGTCGGCGCGTTTCCCGGAGCGCCGCAGAAGCATGGGGGCTACTTCGGCATGCCACTCACCGCGAACGACGGCGCGGTCCTCGGCCATCTCTGCGCGTACAGCGAGCGTCCCCTGTCACTCAGCCCGACCCAGCGCGCCATTTGCGACATCGTCGCGAACCGCGCCGCAGCCGAGTTGCGACTCGTACATGTGAAGCGCGAGCGCGCCCTGCTGCGCGGACAGCGAAGACAGTTGCGCGCGGAAATCGCGGCCGCACACGACATCGACAGCCTGCTGGGAGCGAGCGCCGCGCATGCACGCGTGATGGACGAGGTGCGCCGTGCCGCCCTGACGTCCGCCAACGTGCTGGTGCGAGGTGAGCCCGGGACCGGCAAGGAACTCGTCGCCCGCACCATCCACGCCCGCAGTTCGCGAGTCGCGAAGCCGTTCGTGAAGCTCGACTGCGGCGCGCTCTCGATCGACGCCGACATCAGTGCCTTGCCGCAAACGCTGGCGCTGGCCGTAGGCGGGACGCTGTTCCTCGACGAGGTCGGCGCGCTGTCCGCCGACATGCAGGCCCGCCTGTTCGCGGCGCTACCCACTTCCCACGGCGATCCCGGCAGCGCCAACAGCGTCAACGTGCGCATCATTACCGCCACCAGCCGCGATCTCTTCCGGAAGATGCGTGATGGAGAGTTCCGCGAAGCTCTCTACGGCCGGCTCACCATGCTGGCCATCGACATTCCACCCCTGCGCACCCGCGTCGAGGACATTCCGCTGCTGGTACAGGATGTCGTCCAGAAGCGCGCACGCCGCATGGGCCGTCGAGTCCAGGGCATCGATCCGCAGTCGCTCGCCGAGCTCGCCGCCTACAGCTGGCCCGGCAATATCCGCGAGCTCGAGAACCTGGTCGAACGCGCGCTGGTCATGCAGGACGCGCCCGTGCTGAAAATCACCATGGACTTCCTCGGCAACACCGCGACGGCCGAGCGGGCAGCGCTCGCCGCGGCGGCCGGCGATCCGGCGTCCACGACCCGTACGACACTCGCCGGACCAGTGGATTTCGACGACACCCTGAGCACCGGCCTGCACGTGGTGCAGCGTGACCACATCCTGCGTGTGCTCAACGCCACGCACTGGGTCATCGAAGGCAATCGCGGTGCGGCGCTCAAGCTCGGCCTGAAGCCTGCGACGCTGCGCCACCGCATGAAGAAACTGGGAATCTCGCGCGCCGCGAATGCGGGAGCGCAGGCATCCGGCAGCGAAGCCGGCTAGCTCCCGGGCGATGCGCGAGAATCCTTCGCCCCATGAGTTCCGTCTCCGATCACTACGCGCAGCTGCTCGCACCGGTGTACACCTGGATGGCCGGCAGCGTCGAGGCTGCGCTCGACGCCGGCAAGTCCGAAGTCGACGCGCTGCAATCTGACGTTGCCCGCAGGTGCGCTGGTGGTCGACCTCGGAGCGGGGTTCGGCATGCATGCCATCCCGCTCGCACGCGATGGCTTGCGCGTGCTCGCCGTCGACAGTTCGACGGAACTGCTCACCGAGCTCGACCGGCTGGCCGACGGCCTCGCCGTCGAAACCGTGGCGGACGATCTGCTGTCGTTTCGCACGCACCTGAAAGAGAAGGCCGCCGCGGTGTTCTGCATGGGCGATACGCTCACGCATCTCCCCGAACACACCCACGTCGATTTCCTGGTGCAGGAAGTCCACGAAGCGCTCGCCCCGGGCGGTCACTTCGTGCTCTCGTTCCGCGACTACAGCGAGCCGCTCGATCGACGAAGCGCGTTTCATCCCGGTGCGCAGCGACGAACGCCGCATCCTCACCTGTTTTCTCGAATACGAAGAAGACACGGTGGTGGTGCACGACATCCTGCACGAACGTGCCGGTGACGCCTGGGAAACCCGGGTCAGCAGCTATCGCAAACTGCGGCTGTCGCCGGACCGCGTGATCGCCAGCCTCGAAACCATCGGCTTCGAAACGCGCACGCAGCCGGGCCCGCGCGGCATGGTGCGAATCATCGGCACCATCCCCTGAGGACGATTCTTACAGCGGGTTGAGCCTGGCACGCCGGCAGGCAATGCCACAATCCCACGCATGGAAGTTGCCACCACATCGATTCTGATTCTGCTGGGCATCGCGAGCGTGTGTATTGCCGCCGGCGTCCTCTTGTTAGGCCGTGGCCCGCGGAGCGGAGTGGGCACCCGGGTCCTGCGGGCGTTCGCCTGGATCCTGTTGGCCGGTGGCACTGGCCTCACCGCCGGCATCGCCGGGCTGCAACTCACAGGACGACTGGGTCCTGCGCAGCTCTGGTTCCGCGCGCCGTCGTTCTATGTCGCCGCGGCAATCCTGGTTGTTGCGTCGCGCACGTGGTGGTTCCGGCGTTCGTTCGTCCACCCACACCCGCGCCTCATTCGATTCGGGTTACCCGCGTCTGGCGCTTGTCTGCACTGGGATTGCTCGCGGTCGCGCAACGGCTCGATGGCCGCTCGACGCCGGTGACGATGCCTTGCTGCCCACGCTGCGCGCCGCGGCGCCTGAACTCAGCTTCTACGATTCGGGCGGCGCCGTGCGCCAGCTCGCGGAGTACTCAGGGCAAGGTGGTGCTCGTGAATTTCTGGGCGACCTGGTGCGGACCCTGCCGGCACGAGATGCCGATGCTGTCGAGCGCGCAGACAGAGTTCAAGCCGATCGCGGGCCTGGTGGTGCTCTATCTATCGCTCGAGGAACCTGCCGTGCTCGACGCCGTTCCTGCGCACGAATCATTTCGACGGCGTGCAAGGCAGGCTCGCGCACGCGGCGGACTACTACCGGGCCGGCAAGATCTATCCGTTGAGTTATCTCATCAGCCGCGACGGCCGCGTCGTGAAACGCTGGAGCGGCCGGCCGGCCGAGAACTGGCTGCGCGATTCGATCCGCGAAGAACTCTGAGACGCGTCAGCCGTTCTCGAGCACGATGTTCCAATGCGCGAGCAACGAGTCCGGCTCCAGGTCCGGCGTCGGCGGGCGAACCTCGGCTAACAGCAATTGTTTGCTCTTGCTGGCCGCGGCCAGGACGCCGTCGCTGTCATTGCAGAGGATCGTCGGGAAAATACATCTGCGTGACCAGGCGATCGAGTTTGCCCGTCACATCGAAATGGATGTGCGCCGGACGCATGAAGGCGCCCGCGGGATAGGCGCTCGGCTTGATGGTCTTGAAGCGATAGCGACCGTCGGCGTCGGTGAGCAGCTTCGCGTAACCCTGGAAATTCGGATCGAGCGGCGCCGGATTGTCGTCCGCGGGATGCGCGTAGCGACCGTGCGCATTCGCCTGCCAGATCTCGATGCGCGCGCCGCTCACGGGTTCACCGCCGGCATTCAGCACGCGACCCATGACGTGCACCACCTGACCCTGGGCTCGCGCCTTTCGCCCTTTCACGAGCGTGAGGTCGGCGTCATGCGTCGAGCGGTTTCTCGAGTGGATAGAACGGCCCCAGCACCTGCGTGGGCGTTCGCCGAAGTGCGTCGGCCGCACCCGCCGCGCCACCCAGCGCGGCGACCGTCGCACAGGCGCCGGAACCGAGCAGCACGCGGCGGCGGGAGAAGTGAAGCTCCGTCATCACTGGCCCTCCGGTGGCTCCCACAATTCGATCTTGTTTCCGTCCGGATCGATGACCCAGCCAAACTTGCCGTATTCGGATTCATCGACCTTGTCGACGACCTGGCACCCTTCCGTCGCGCAACTGCGCCAGCAGCGGCTGCAGCTTGTCGACCCGATAGTTCACCATGAACGACGCGGTGCTCGGCTCGAAGTAGTTTGACGAAGCTTCGAACACGCTCCACACCGTCGAGCCGGTGCCTTGCGGGTTGTGCGGCCCGGTCCAGCGGAACGACGTGCCGCCCCACTCCTCGACATCGATTCCGAGATGCGTCTTGTACCAGTCGCGCAGGCGCGTGGTGTCCGCGGACTTGATGAAGATCCCGCCGATGCCAGTGACTCGTTTCATATCGCAAAACTATGCGCCTGCGAGATGCAAAGTCAAAGGTGGCGAGTTTCCGCCGGAGGCTCCCACCACTTGTTCTCGCGGCCGTTCGCGTAGCTGACCGGCGCTTCGACCAGCTCCTTCAGATCGACATCGTCGAGGCTCGAGACCTTGATCGAAACGTAGTCGCCGCCGATTTCCTTGACGTGCCCGCGGTCGAAAGTCCGCACGCCGCAGGTCTTGCAGAAGAAGTGCGAGCCCTGCTTGCTGCCGAACCGGTAGTCGCTCACCGCGTCGTCGCCCGAGATCAGCCGGAACGCGTCCGGCTTGATGATGGCGCTCCAGTTGCGCGTCTTGGTGCAGATGCTGCAATTGCACTTGTTGGTGCCCTGCGCGAGTCGATCCGCTTCGCAATGCACGCCGCAATGACAGCTGCCTGTGTAGGTCTTCAACATGTGGGGTCCTCCGTGAACACAAGGCTGTAGAGCACGCTGTCGATGAGCTGCCCGTCCTTGGTGACGCTCTTGCGCAGGACGGCCACACGCTCAAAGCCCAGCTTTTCGAGCACGCGCATGGACGCCGGGTTCCATTCGAACACCGGTGCCTCGAGGCGCACGAAACGTGCATCCTGCTTGAGGTGATCGAGCAGCGCACGTCCCGCCGCCGTGACGATGCCCTGTCCCCAATGTGGTTCACCCAGCCAGTAGCCGAACTGCGCCGTGCGCACGAAGATGCCCGAGCCCGCACGCGCGCCGATGCCGCCGACCGCCACACCCTCCACTTCGATGGCCAGCCTGATGCTGCGATCAGGGCTGCCCGCGTCGCGTAACCACGCGTCGGCGATCGGCGTCGGTGTACGGATGCGGAAAGACGTCGGAGAGATTGCGCCAGACATTCCGATTGTTGGCGTTGGCGATGAGGCTGGCCTTGTCGGCCGGCACCCAGGGCCGCAGTAGACATCCTCGCATGGCAGTCGGCAGCTTCATTTCGCCCCTCGCTATGGCAGGGACGAATGATGGCCGAGAGCGGGCGTATCCGCCTAGGAGGTGCTGCGTCGGCGCGAGGCAGGCCTGCGCTGGCGCGAGTCGCGCAGGCGCGGACGGCTGCTGGCGCGAAGGCCCCGCTGGGTCGCAGCGCACCACATGCCGGCGCGCTCGCGCGCGACCGGGCTCACCAGTGAAATGCGCGACGCCGGACGCACCACCGTCGGATGTTGTCCGCGGAATCGGCAGTGTGCGCCACCCTGGCTTTGTGCGACAGACATCTTGAAAACTCCCCGAATCGTCTATCTAGTTAGTTGATGAGCCGTCAGGCCGCGAGCGCGAGCCTGGCCGGCCGCGCGATCACGAACCCCTGGACGAAATCCACGCCGATCCTGCGCGCCACGTCGAGCGCGGCATTGTCTTCCACCTGCTCGGCGATGATCTTGAAATTGAGCGTGCGCGCGAGCTTGATCATCGCGGTCACCATGGTCTGGCTCACCGAATCGCGCGCCAGGTTGCGCATGAACGAGCCGTCGAGCTTCAGATAGTCCAGCGGCAGGTTCTTGAGGCTGGAGAACGAGGCGACGCCCGAACCGAAATCGTCGATCGTGAACTTGCAGCCCATGCCGTGCAGCACGCCGACGAAACGCCGCGCATGTTCCATGTTGCCGATGACCGCGCTCTCGGCGATCTCGAAGCACACCTGGTCGGGGGCGACGCCGGTACGGTCCAGGCATTCGACCACGAACTCGAGGAACAGCGGATCGCCGAGCGTCTGCGCCAGAGATGTTGATGGCCACGCTGCGATCGCGCGCGAGCTGGAAGGCGTTGCGCGACAGCGCGCCCAGCGTGGTCTGCACCACCCATCGGTCCACCGAGGCCATCAGCCGGTAACGCTCGGCGGCGGCCACGAATTCGAGCGGCGGCGATTTCGCGCGCCGGTTTCGTCGAGCATGCGCAGCAGCACTTCCATCGACGGGCCGATCGGTCTCGGTGCCGTAGGCCGAGACGATGGGCTGGTAGTAGAGCGCGAAGCGTTCGTCCTTGAGCGCCGACTGCAGTTTCTGCAGCCACTCGATCTCGCCGCGTGCTGCGAGCCAGCGCCTCGTCGCGCGCCGAGTACACCGACACGCGGCCCGCGCCTTCTTTCTTGGCGACGTAGCAGGCCGAGTCCGCGGCGGCGAGCAACTGCTCGACCGTGCCGGCTTCGCGGCCGATCTCGATGAGGCCGATGGACACGCCGATGTTGAACACGCGGTCATGCCACACGAAGCGATAAGTGGCGATCGAGCGGCACACGTCGTCGGCGATCTGCCGCGCCTTGTCGAGCGGGCAACCCACCAGCAGCATGCCGAACTCGTCGCCGCCGAGCCGCGCGACCGTGTCCGAGTCGCGCACCGCTTCGCGCAGCAGCTTGGCGACTTCGCGCAGCATGCTGTCGCCGGCGAGATGACCGCTGGTGTCGTTGACGATCTTGAAGCGATCGAGATCGAGGTAACACAACATGTGCGCGGCCTCGCCGCGGCGCGCGGCTTCCGTCGCCTCGTCGAGGCGGTGCTCGAACTCGCGCCGGTTCACGAGGCCCGTCAGCGCATCGTGCGTCGCCTGGTACGACATCTGTCGATGCAGGCCGCGCAGCTCGGTGACGTCGTGCAGCAGGATGACCGCGCCAACGAGCTCGTCGTCTCATCGCGCAACGGCGATGCGGCGAGCTCGATGGCGCGCTCCTCCCCCGAGGTCTTGCCGAGCAGCACCGCCCGGCGGCTCAGATTGTGCGGAGTGCCGTCGCCGCCGCCGACCGCTTCCCTGCACCGGATCGGTGAGCAGCTTGCGGTCGTTCTGGTCGACCAGGCCGACGATGTCCTCGAGCGGCCGGCCCAGCGCCTGCGCGCGAGCCACGCCTAACAGCTTTTCGGCGGCCGGGTTCAGGTACGACGAGACGCCCGTCCATGTCGGTGGTGACGATGGCCTCGCCGAGCGACTGCATGGCGAATACCTGCAGCGGCGGCGGCGCGGGCGGCGGCGGCGGCAGCGGCGGCGCCACCAGCGCGGCGCGCGCGGCGGCCTCCTTCTCGTCGATCCTGCCGCTGGCGAGCGCGCGCAGTTTCTTCGTGGGGATGACTTCCACGCCGGTGACCAGCAGCGCGGGCGCACCTTCGAAGTCGATCTGCGCGGTAGTTAGTTCGAGCAGGCTCACCTGGCCCTGCAGGCCGACCATCTCCACCTCGAAGCGTTCGGCGCCGTGCGCGCCGGCGAGGCGGCGGCGCAGGTTCTCGCCGACCAGCTCGGCGTATTCGGGCGCGACCAGGTCGGCGAGCCGGCGGTCGATGAGGTCGACGCGATCCACGCCGACGAAACTCGCGAACTGGCTGTTGGCGTAGAGGATGACGTCGCGATGCACGAGCACCGCTTCGTGAATGCGCTCGCCGAGCTCGGTGAACAGCTTCGGGCCGGATTTGCTCGCGGCCCGTTGTGCGCGCGGCGCGCAGCAAGAGCTGATTGACGGACACGCCGAGCGCCTGCACGTCGAGCTGCGATCCGTGTTCGGTCGATTTCGATGCGCTGCGGCAGACGATCGCTGGTGATCGCGCGCTGAATCGTCGAGCGACAACTCGGAGATCGCCCGCAAATCGCGCCGCTGAAATAAGAACAGCACGAAGAGCAGCGTCGCAACGAGTGCGAGCAGCACGCAGATCAACCCAAGAATCGACATCCCGAAACGTAATCCTGTTGTTATTAGTGCATCTTTTGTGCGAAGCATCCTTGCCCGCGGCCAGAATAGCCCTATCCCGTCGAGCTCTCATTCGACATTAACCATAAAAATAAGCGATGTGACGACTGGTTCCGCGACGAAACGAAGCCCTTCGGATGTCGCTGATTCGGGCAGAATAAGTAGCATCCCGACGTCAAGGAGTTGCCCATGCAGACCGAGTTCGCGCGCGCCCAGATGATCACGCAGCAGATACGCGCGTGGGACGTGCTCGACGAACGCGTGCTCGATGCCATGCGGCGCACGCCGCGCGAATTTTTCGTGCCCGAGCGCTACGTCGGAACTCGCGTTCGCCGACACCGACATCCCGCTGCGCGCCGGTCAGCACATGCTCGCGCCGAAAATTGTCGGACGTCTCCTGCAGGCGCTGGACGCGCGAGCCGGGCATGCGCGCGCTGGTGGTCGGCGTCCGGTACCGGGTTCGTGCCGGCGTGCCTCTCGGCCATGGGCGCCAGCGTGCGCGCCATCGAAATTCACGCGCGAGCTCGCGGCGGCGAGCCGCGCAGCAATCTCAAGCGCGCCGGCTTCGGACAGGTCGACGTGGTCACGGGTGACACTTTCAACTTGGATCTGGGAAAGGACTATGCGCTCATTGCGGTATGTGGCGCCCTGCCCTTGTACGACGATCGCTTTGCTCGCGCGTTAGCCAGTGGGTGGGAAGCTGTTCGTCGTGGTCGGCGACCAGCAGCCGCAGGAAGCCCTGCTGGTCACGCGAACCGCCGAGAGCACCTGGAGCAGCACCGGCCTGTTCGAGACCGCCGTCGACGCGCTGGACAACGCGCGGCGCCCCGAACCGTTTCAGTTCTAGAGACGCTCGACATGATCCGCGAGATTTCGGTCGAAGAGCTCAAGGCACGCCGCGATCGCGGCGAAAATCCGCTGGTCCTGGACGTGCGCGAAGACTGGGAACTGCAACTTGCGCGCATTCCGGACGTCGTACATGTGCCGATGAACCAGATTCCGGCCCGTCTTGGGAGAGTTTTCAGCGCGATGCGGAGACGATCGTGATGTGCCATGCCGGCGGCAGATCCATGCGGGTGGCGCATTTTCTTGCGAACCAAGGATTTACGAACGTTGCCAACCTCTCCGGCGGCATATCTGCCTGGAGTCAGGCTGTGGATGCAACCGTACCGCAGTACTGAAACGTCTAAGTTTGTTCGAAGAGCCATTGCCTTCGCCCCGGGGCAGGTGATATAGTGAACTACAACACTAAAGAGGACTCTTATTAATGCGCCGTTTACTCGCCTTGGGGCTGGGTTGCCTGGTCTCCTTCACCGCTTCGAGCGAAGACCTGCTCACGATCTTCGACCAGGCCGTGGTCAACGATCCCACGGTCCGCGAAGCCGAGTTCACGCGCAAGGCCACGCGCGAAGCGCGCCCGCAGGCCTGGGCGGCGTACCTGCCGCAGATCAACGGCAACTACAACAAGGGCGAAAGCGAAGGTAATCGGCTCACCACCGGTGCGGCAGTCATCGATGATCCCAGCGACTCCGGGCGGCTTCATCCTGCAGCCGTTCGCGGACAACAGTTCAGCTTCTCGCCTGAATTTTCCGGCTGGAGCGTCGAGCTGCGCCAGACCATCTTTTCATGGCAAGGGCTGGTCGGGCTCAAGCAGTCGTCGCGCATCGCCGCCCAGGCGGATGCCGACTACGGCGTGGCCCAGCAGGACCTGGCGTTGCGCGTGTCCACGCGCTACTTCGACGTGCTCGCCGCGCTGGACAACGTGCAGGCCCAGCAGGCGTCGCTCGATGCCATTTCGCGCCAGCTCGAACAGGCCGACAAGCGATTCGAAGTCGGCCTCATCGCCATCACCGACGTGCAGGAAGCGCGCGCCGCGCGTGACACCGCCGCCGCGGACCTCATCGCCGCCAAGCGCCAGCTCGCCACCGCGCAGGAATTGCTGCGCGAGATCACCGACATGCAGTACGCAGGTGCTCGCCACGCCGCGCGGCACCATGCCGCTCGCCGATTCCGGAACCCGCGGATCCGCAGAAATGGGTCGAAGCGTCGATGGAGCAGAACCTCGCGCTGACCTCGAGCCGGCTCGGTGCGGAAATCGCGCGCGACGACGTGCGCACCGCCTTCGGCGGCCACCTGCCGACCGTCGACCTGGTGCTCGGCAAGTCGCACAGCGAAAGCGACGACATCGCCGACATTCCCTCCCGTCCCCGGGGTTCGCCGGTGGCACCGCTCCCACCAGCACGGATAACGACACCGACAAGTCCATCACGCCTGCAGGTGCAGGTGCCCATCTGGTCGAGCGGCGGCACGCACTCGCGCGTGAAGCAGCAGTCGTACCGCTGGCAGGCCGCCAAGCAGCGCGTCGAACGCGTCTCGCGTGAAACCGAGCGCACCGCGCGCGACGCCTATCTCGGCGTCATGTCGGAAATCTCGCGCGTGCAGGCGCTCAAGCAGGCGCTGGAATCGAACCGCACCGCGCTCAAGGCCACCGAAGCGGGCTACGACGTGGGCACCCGAACCGCGATCGACGTGCTGGCCGCGCGCCAGGCGCTGGTCCAGGCCTATACGAACTACTCGCGCAGCCGCTACGACTACATGCTCAACGTGCTGCGGCTCAAGCAGTCCGCCGGGCTGCTCGATCGCAAGGCGCTCGAAGACGTGAACGCCTGGCTCGAGACTCCGCCGCCGCCGGCCAACCCTGCCGGTCGCGACGCCGACGCCGCCCGCGCAGTAACTAGTCTAGGGCAGCAGCGGCTCGAGGAACTGCATGAGGCGCGCCACGGCGCCCCGGTTGTCGTCCACCGCCTTCCTGCCGCTCGCGCCCATGATGGTGCGGGTGGCGGGGTCGGCGAACAAGTCCCGCACCACGTCCGCGAGCTGCGCGCGCATCGTGCACGATGCGCACCGCGCCATGCTCCACGAGCATCTGCGCGATGTCGGCGGAATTGAAATTGTGCGGCCCCGCCACGATCGGCAGGCTGAGCGCCGCGGGCTCGAGCAGGTTGTGTCCGCCGATGGGCACCAGGCTGCCGCCCACGAAGGCCACGTCGCCCGCGGCATAAAACGGCGGCAATTCGCCGAGCGTGTCCAGCAGGTAAACCTGCGGTGTCGGCGGCAACGGCTCTGCTGCTGGTGCGCGTGACGAACGGCACGTCCCGGTTCGCGAAGCAGGCGCCGCCACCTCGGCGAACCGCGGCGGATGACGCGGCACCAGCACCAGCAGCGCATTGGAGAATCGCTGGCGGATCAGCGCGTGCGCGTCGATCAGCAATTCTTCTTCCTTGTCGTGCGTGCTGCCCGCCACCCACACCGGCCGATGCACGACCTAACAACTCGCGCAGCTCGTGGCCGCGGGCTTCCATGTCGGGCGGATAGCCGAAATCGAACTTGATGTTGCCCACGACGTGCGTGCGCGCCGGGTTGGCGCCGATCGACACGAAGCGTTCGGCATCCTCGGCGCTCTGCGCGGCGATGAAGATGCCGTGCGACAGCGTCTCGCGAAACAGGCCGACCAGCCGTCGATAACTCGTCCACCGAACGCGGCGAGATTCGCGCGCTGGCCAGCACCAGCGGCACGCCGCAGACGGCCGCAGCGATGGTAGAGATTGGGCCAGATCTCGGTCTCGAGGATGATCGCGAGCTGCGGCTGCACGCGCTGGAAGAAACGGCGCACCGAACCCGGCAGATCGATGGGCACGTAGCGCACGTCGACGCGTGTGCCGAACAGGGCCTCGGCGCGCGCGCGACCGGTGGGCGTGACCGTGGTCAGCACCAGCGGGATGTCGGGGAAACGCTTGAGCAGCGCTTCGACGAGCGGCACTCGCCGCCTGCACTTCGCCCACCGACACCGCGTGCACCCAGATGCTGCGTGATCGCGCACCGTCGGGCCGAAGCCGAATCGCTGCGAGAATCCCCGCCAGTGGATGCGGTCGCGAAAGCCGCGCAACGCCAGCGCGCCGATCCACAGCGGCGCGATCAGATAGGCGATGCAGATGTAGAGGAAGCGCACGCGGTTGCGTCAGACGATGGACGCCTGCGGCAAACCCGCGGACTCGCGATAACCGGCCAGCAACGAGTGCCAGTCCTCGTCGGTGAAACTCTCCGGCGCGGCGAGCAACGTCACCTTCTCGAGCGAACGATACAGCCGGACCAGCGTGGTGTCCGCCCACCAGCCGCGCTTGCGCAGCGTGCCGCGATCGAAGTCGATGAGGTAGACCTGCGTCGGGCGTCAGCAGGATGTTGTGCGCGTTGAGGTCCGCATGGCACACGCCGGCGTCGTGAAAGCGCCGGATGCAACGGCCCACGGCGATCCACTGCGTGAACGACAGCGGTCCCTTGAGCAGCCGCGCCGCCAGCGGCTCGCTGTTCTCGATGCGCTGGGTGATGAGTCCGCGCGATAGAACAAGCCCTGGCGCCGATAACGCGCGGCGATGGGCGTGGGCACCGGCAGGCCCGCGCGATGCAGGTGATAGGTGAGATACCACTCGGCGAACGAGCGCGTCTCGGTCTCGCCGCTGCCACCAGTAGCGGTCCTTGGAAATTTTTGCCATGAGCCCGCCGCGACGGTAGTGACGCAGCACGAAGCTGCTGTCACCGGTGCGGATGAACCACGTGGTGCCGCGACCGAGCGCCGCTGCCTTCGATGGCATCGTGTTTGCGCCAGTATTCCGGCTCGAAGAACTCGGTCGAGAAATTGCTCGTGCGTTGGGTGTCGTATAGCATCCGGCCGCCCTCGAAGGCGGCTTCGCTGACTTCCGCTCCCACCGGCCAGTGGCGCTTCATTCACTCACTTCCATGGATGCACCGGAAAAAGTCTGCCTGCTGCGTCTGTCGGCCATCGGCGATACCTGCCACGTCGTGCCGCTGTTGCGCACGCTGCAAGACGCATGGCCGCGCACGCGCTTCACCTGGGTGATCGGCAAACTCGAAGCGAAATTGATGAGCCTCATTCCGGATGTGGAGCTTATCACCGTGGACAAGGGCGCCGGTCTCTCCGCGTATCAGCGGCTGCGGACCGACATGAAGCGGCGCGGCGCATTCGATCTGCTGCTGCACCTGCAGCTGTCGATCCGCGCCAGCGCCGCCGCCGCCTGCATCCCCGCGCCTATCAAGCTGGGATTCGACAAGGCGCGCGCGCGCGAGCTGCAATGGCTGTTCACCAATCGACGCATCGCGCCGCGCACGCGCGAGCACGTGCTGGACAGCTTCCTGGGATTCGCCGACGCGCTGGGCGTCCCGCGCCAGCCGCCGCGCTGGGACATTCCCCTGCCGCCGGCGGCCCTCGCCTATGCCGAGCAGCTGATTCCCGATGCGCAGCCGCACGCTGGTCATCAGCGCCTGTTCCAGCCATCGCGCGCGCAACTGGCTGCCGGAACGTTACGCCGCGGTGGCCGAACATGCCGTGCGCAAACATGGCATGCGCGTGATCCTGTGCGGCGGTCCGGCCGCCATCGAACGCGAAATGGCGGCGGCCATTGCCAGGCACGCGTCCGTGCCGCTCATCGACCAGGTCGGCAAGGACACGCTGCCGCAATTGCTGGCGCTGCTGGCGCGCGCGACCGTACTGCTGACGCCGGACTCCGGCCCCGCGCACATGGCCACCATGGTGGACACGCCGGTCATCGGGTTGTACGCGGCCACGAACCCCGAACGCAGCGGGCCGTACGAGTCGCGCCGCTGGTGTGTGAATGCGTACGATGCCGCGGCACGAAAATTCCTGGGCAAACCGGCCGCCGAGCTGCCGTGGACGCGCAAGATCGAGTTGCCCGGCGTCATGGAGCTCATCGAAGTACCGGCCGTCTGCAGCAAGCTCGATGAGCTGCTAGCCTTGCTCAAATGAAATACCCATCCAACGTCGTCAGCATCCATCCGTACTTCAAGGTGCGTCCGGGCAAGATGGACGGCGTTCAAGGCCGCGCTGCCTGCGTTCATCGAGAAGGCCCGCTCCGAAGCCGAACAATCTGTTCTACGAATTCACCATCAACGGTGACGAGGTCTTCTGCCGCGAAGCGTATGCCGGAGCCGCCGGAGTGCTGACCCACCTGGCCAACATTTCCGCCCCGCTCGCTGGAGCTGTTCAAGATTGCCACGCTCACGCGGCTGGAAGTCCACGGTCCCGCCGCCGAGCTCGATCAGTTGCGCGCACCGATGGCGCCGATGAATCCCGCGTGGTTCATCCTCGAAACCGGCAAGTGAGGCTGACATGAAAGACATCCTGGTCCCGGTCAGCCCGGGCGAACTGCTCGACAAGATCACCATCCTGCGCATCAAGGCCGCGCGCATGAGTGACGCCGCGAAGGTCGCCAACGTCAAACACGAGCTCGCGCTGCTCGAGAAGACCTGGAAGGACTCTGGCGCCGCCGCGGTCGATCTCGGGCCCGAAGAAGCGCAACCTCACGCGCGTCAACGAAGCGCTCTGGGTCATCGAAGACGACATCCGCGACGAAGAGCGCGCCAGCCGCTTCGGCGAGAAATTCATCGAGCTGGCGCGCGCCGTGTACGTCACCAACGACGAACGCGCGGCCATCAAGAAGCGCATCAACACCTTGTTAGGCTCGAACATCGTCGAAGAGAAGTCGTACAAGCCCTACAAACCGGGGTCGATGCATGAAAGTAGCGCGCGATGTGCTGTACGATCGGCGGCGTGCCGCCGGCGCTGCGCTCCGGCGCTCGCACCCCGCCGGCTTTCGCCGCGGATGCGGCGGCCGGCCTCAAGTCGATGACGGGCGACGTCAAGCCGATCGGCCGCGCCGAATACCTCGCGCGCATCGACAAGGCGCGCGCGCTCATGGGCAAGCTCGGCATCGGCGCGTTGCTCATCGAGCCCGGCGCGTCGCTGGTCTACTTCACCGGCGTGCACTGGTGGCGCAGCGAGCGGCTCACCGCCGCCGTCCTGCCGCGCGAGGGCGAGATCGCCATCGTCACGCCGCACTTCGAAGAGCCCTCGGTGCGCGAAAGCCTGCAGGTTCCCGCCGAAGTGCGCGTGTGGAACGAAGACGAGGATCCCCTGCGTCACGGTCGCCGGCATCCTGCGCGACCGCAAAGTCGACGGGCCCGGTGGCCGTCGAAGAGACCGTGCGCTTCTTCGCGGTCGACGGCCTGCGGCGCGCGATGCCGCGCGTGGAGATCCGCAACGGCGCGCCCGTGGTGCGCGGCTGCCGCATGGTGAAGTCCCCCGCCGAGCTCGCGCTCATGCAGAAGGCCGTCGACATCACCATCGCCGCCTATCGCCACATCGCGCCGCGCATCACGCGCGGCATGACGCCGAAAGACATCGGCGCCATGATGGACGCGGCGCACACCGCGCTCGGCGCCTCGCCCGAGTTCGCGCTGATCCTGCTCGGCGAAGCCAGCGCCTATCCACACGGTTCCGGCAAACCGCAGGCCGTGCGCGATGGCGAAGTGGTGCTCATGGACTGCGGCTGCTCGCGTCGAGGGCTACCAATCCGACATCTCGCGCACCTTCGTGTTCGGCGAAGCCACGCGCCGAGCAGCGCAAGGTCTGGCAGCAGATGCGCGACGGCCAGCAGATCGCCATCGAAACCGCGCGCGTGGGCGTGCCCGCGGGCCAGGTCGACGACGCCGTGCGCGCGCAGTACGTGAAGTGGGGTTATGGCCCCGGCTACAAACTACCCGGCACTCTCGCATCGCACCGGCCACGGCATCGGCCTCGACGGCCACGAGCCCGTCAACCTGGTGCACGGCGAGACGACGCCGCTCGCGCCTGGCATGTGTTTCTCGGACGAACCGGGAATCTATCTACCGGGCAAGTTCGGCATCCGGCTGGAGGATTGCTTCCACATGGGGCCGGAGAAGCCGATCTGGTTCTCGACACCGCCGCCGTCGCTCGACAAACCCTTCGGCTAATGGGGACATTCCTGATTTGCTAGCAAAAGGGCTTGGAGTCCGACAACTACGACTTGAGTGCGTAGGCTGCTGAGGTCCGTCCCCTTTTGCTAGCAAATCAGGAATGTCCCCATTTCACTTCGTCAACGAATACTCAGCGCCGCAGTACGGGCACTTCGCCCAACCGGTCGCTTCGATCGGAGATAAACGCGCGGGTGTGAATTCCAGAGATACATCTCCGGCATCGGGCACGCGAGCGGCAGATCGCTGGCGTCCACTTTGTATTCGTTCTGCGCGTTCGGCTGGATCAGTGGTTTGGTGGCTGGCATGGGCGCGGATTATACGGGTGGCGCGGCGATTTCATCACTGGTCGCCGCCATGGTGGCATCCCAGATGGCCGTCACCGCGGCGCGATCCACCGCGAATTCTTCCGCCGGGACAACGGCTTCCGCCTGTTCGAGCGACAGGTGATGCGCACGCTCGCGATACTTTCTATACGCATGCGTGAGCACGTCCACGGTCGCCTGCGGCACGAGGTCCGCGGACGCCACGGATTCGAGCTGGCGGATGGTGTCGGCAAACATCACCACCGGCGGATGCGTGCCCGCGTGCAACAGCGCCCAGTACTGCGCCAGGAATTCGATGTCGGCGGTGCCGCCGGCATCCTGCTTGATGTCGAACTTGCCCGAGCCGGGTCTCGCCTTCGACAACTCCTTGCGCATGCGTTCGCGCATGTTGCGCACTTCGGTGCGCAAGGTGTCGCGCCGCACGCAGCGCATGAGCAGCTCGACGCGCACCCGTTCGAACTCGGCGCGCAGCGCCGCATCGCCGGCCACCGCGCGCGCGTGCAGCAGCGCCTGGTGCTCCCAGGTCCAGGCTTCCTTCTCCTGGTATTCGGCAAACGCGCCGACGCGCGTGATCAGCATGCCGCCCTTGCCGGATGGCCGCAGCCGCACGTCGACTTCGTAGAGCCGCCCGGCCGCCGAGTGCATCGTCAGCAGATGCATGCACGCGCTGCGCGAAGCGGATGAAGAACACCTGGTTGTCCACCGGCTTCGCCGCGTCGGTCTCGGCATGTTCACCGCGGGCGTCGTGCAGGAACACGAGATCGAGGTCCGAGGCGTAACCGAGCTCGTTGCCGCCTAACTTCCCGTAGCCCGACCGCGCAGATGTTCACGGCGCGACGTCCCGGCCCATCGCCGCGGTTCGTCTGCGGCACGCCGAACTGCGCGGTCATCTGCGCCCAGGCGAGCCGCATGGCCTGCTCGACGATGATCTCGGCGATCTCCGTGAGGTAGTCGCTGACGCGCATCAGCGGAATCGTGCCGGTGAGGTCGGCCATGGCCACGCGGAAGATCGCCGCGCGCTGAAACTGCCGCAGCCTTCCACCTGCCGCTCGGGTTCGTCCTCGGCGAGGTGCGCGAGCCGCGCGCTCACTTCCGCCTCGAGTTCCGCGCGCGGCGTCGGCAGCGCGATCCGGCGCTTTCGTCCAGCAGCTCGTCGAGCAGCAGCGGATGCGAGGCGATCTGCGCCGCCAGGAATTCGCCGTGCGCCGCAAGCTCCACGAGCTTGCGCCGCACCTGCGCATTCTCGTTGAGCAGCGCGAAGTACGCCGAGCGCGAGCCGATGGCCTCGAGCACGCGCAGGATCCGGCGCAGCACGTCGACCTGCGGCGCCGCCCGTGCGAACCAGTTCGGCAATGGCCGCCAGCAGCCTGGGCATCAGCGTATCGAGTCGCGCGCGGCCGGGCGCGTCGAGCCGGCGCACGGTGGCGCTGGCGCGAAACTCGGTGAGCAGCGCCGCGGCCTGGGTCGGCATCGGTGAAGCCGCGCGCTTCGAGCGCCGCGGCGAGCTGCGGTCCCTCGGCGCCGCGCACCCAGGCTTCGACGATGCCATTCACGCCAGGCATCTCCGCCGGCGCGGCTTCGTTGCGCGCGAACATGACTTCCTGGAAAGCGCGCGTGACGCGCGCGCGGTGCAGATCGAGCTCGGCGCCGCAGGCCTGCCAGTCATGCGAAGCCCATGGCGAGCGCGATGCGTTCGCGCGTGCAGGGCATCGGCCGGAATGGTGTGCGCCTGCGCGTCAGCCGAGCATCTGCAGGCGATTCTCCAGGCGCCGCAGGAATACGTAGGCGGCCTCGAGCTCCTGCGCGACGCGCGCGGGCAGCAGCTTGCCGCCGGCGAGCTGCGGCAGCACCGCCAGCAGCGACGGCGTCTGCATGCGCCGGTCCTGCCCGCCGCGGATCAGCTGGAATGCCTGCACGACGAATTCGATCTCGCGGATGCCGCCGGGCCCGAGCTTCACGTGCTCGGCCAGGTCGCGGCGCGCGACTTCCTTCTCGATGAGCGCCTTCATCTCGCGCAGCGCTTCGAACACGCCGAAGTCGAGGTAGCGCCGGTAGACGAACGGCCGCACGCTCTCGGCGTGGATCAGCTTGTAGGCCGTCGACGCCGGTGATCGCGCGCGCCTTGACCCACGCGTATCGCTCCCAGTCGCGGCCGTGGGTCTGCAGATAGTCGTCGAGGAACGCGCCGCTGACGGTCAGCGGCCCGCTGTCGCCGAAGGGCCGCAGCCGCATGTCGACGCGGAACACGCTGCCCTCGGCGGTGCGCTCGCCCAGCAGCCGGATGACGAGCCTGCCCAGGCGCGTGAAGAAGTCCTCGTTGTCGATGCTGCGGGCGCCCGACGTCGTGCCCTTGTCCGGGAACAGCGAAGATCAGATCGATGTCGGAGGAGAAATTGAGCTCGCCGCCACCGAGCTTGCCCATGCCGAGCACGATGAACGGCTGGCGCTCGCCCGCGCACGTTGCGCGGCTCGCCGTAGGTACGCGCGAGATCCTGGCTGGCGTAGTCCACCGCGCCTCGATGGCCGCGTCGGCAAACGCGCTGGTGTCCGCCAGCGTCTCGGTGAGCGTGGCCCAGCCCGCAAGGTCGCGCCAGGCAATGCGCACCATCTCGCGTTCCCGCTGGCGGCGCAGCGCCGCCATGAACCCGGCGAGGTCGGGTTCGCCACTTGCCAGCGCGCAGACGTTGCGCCATCTCGCCGGCGCGCCAGCGGGCGCGTCGAGCGCGGCCTCGTCGATCAGCCATTTGGCGAGGGCCAGGCGTCGCGCGCCAGGCTGTTGCAGACGAAGTCGCTGGCGGCGAGCACGCGCGGCAATGCATCGCGCAGTTCGGGCGCCGCCGCCTCGAAAACGGCGAGCGCGCCCGATTCGCGGACGCGTGTCAGTTGTTGCTCACAGTAGGCGGCGAGTTGCGGTGTCACCGGCGCGGACTGTACTAGAAATATCCGCCAGAATATCCGCGAACCCCCTTGCAGATGCCGCGCAAGCGCCTACGATTCGCTCCATGAAAATGCGATTGTGCGCGGTTCGTTGGCGGCGGGTGGTTTGCTCCTCGTCGGCGCCTGCACGCGCAGGAAACCGTGCGCGAAATCGACTGGGCCAAGGCTGCGCTGGCGCGCAATCCGGCCTACGAAATCGTCGCCACCGACGAATCCGCCGGCGTCTTCACGGTTCGCGACACCGCCACCGGCACGATTCGAAACGCTGCAGGCTTCGAAGATCTCGTCGCCGCGCCGCTGCCGCCCAAGGCCGTTGCGCAGCCCGCCCGCGCCGCCTGCTCGCCGAACCGGTCGAATCTCCCGCCGTCGCCAGCGACGCCACCGGCACGCTGGCATCCGGCCAAACTACCGACGCAGCCGAAGCGATCGCTGACAAATGCCGATGGCGCCATCGCGCGAAGGCCCGGGCTACAGCATCCAGCGCGGCGAAGATGCTCCGCCGCGGGTCGCCAGCACGCTCGAAGGACCGGGCTACTCCATCACGCGCGAGGAACCCGTCGAACTCGCGGAAACTCCCGGACGCTGAGCGCTCGAGGACGCCGACGGTCGAGCGCCGCACCGATCCCATCATCTGCCAGGGTGACCGCCTCATGCGCATCGACGGCGAAACCATCGAGTTCTCCGGTGATGCCGTCATCGCCGAAAAAGGCTGCGACCTCTACATCAGCAACGCGCGCATCCGCGCCGGCGGCGTCGGCATCATCGCGCGCCAGGCGCGCGTGCACATCGTCAACAGCACCATCGGCGGCACGCGCGGTTCGTACGAAGCGTCGCAAGGCGCCGAAATCTACGTGGCGCGCTCCACGTTCACCGGGGTCGGCCGTCGCTTCGACTCGGCCACGATGAACGACCTCGGCGGCAACGCCTATCAATCAGACTGACTAGGGTGCCGGGCCGGATTCCGGGAAAACTCGTCCGCGAGTCGGGCACACTTGCGCTGAGTTTTCCCGGAATCCCGGCCCGGCACCTCACAGGGAGATTCGATGACTTACTGCGTCGGCGTCCAGGTCGATGAAGGCCTGGTGTTCCTGTCTGATTCGCGCACCAATGCCGGCGTCGATCACGTCAGCACTTTCCGCAAAATGACCTTCTTCGAGATGCCGGGCGAACGGGTCATCGTGTTGTTGTCTGCCGGCAACCTCGCCATCAGCCAGTCGGTCACCGGCCTGCTGCGCGAGCGCGTCAACCAGGCCAAGGCCAGCCTGCTCACCACGCGCACCATGTCCGACGCCGCCCGGCTCGTCGGTGACGCGGTGCGTGACGTGTATCACCGCGATGCCGAGCCGCTCAAGGAGCACGGCATCGAGTTCAACCCCACCTTCATCATCGGCGGCCAGATCGGCGGCGAAGCGCACGCGCCTGTTCCACGTGTATTCCGCCGGCAACTTCATCGAGACCACGGCGGACACCCGCTATTTCCAGATCGGGGAATCCAAGTACGGCAAGCCCATCATCGACCGCGTGGTGAAGGCCGACACCCCGCTGCCGCCGTCGCCAAGTGCGCGCTGATTTCCATGGACTCCACCATCCGCTCGAATCTGTCGGTGGGCATGCCGCTCGACCTCGCCATCGTGCGCCGCGATGCGCTGGCGGTTTCGTTGCATCGAAGCATCGGCACGGACGATGCCTATTTCAAAGTCATCCGCGACGGCTGGGGCGAGTCCTTACGTAATGCGTTCCACGCGCTGCCAGATCCTTCAATTCCCTGAGTTTTGTGCCACAAGTGGGACATCCCACCGTGCGGCGCGCACGTTTTGGCGCGCCTGGAGTTTCCTTCGCGATAAATCAGGCGTAGGTTGTTTGCTCATGAGGGATTCGCCGACAAGCCGTCGCACGGCACTGCAGGCGCTGCTGGCCCTGGGTGGCGGTCTGTGCACGCAAGACGTTGTTCGCCGAGCCAAATTTCGCCGGCCGCGTTCCCGGCGCTCCCGAAGATCTGTCGGGCGCGCTCGCAGATCCCGAACCGCTGTTCGCCGCACCGACGCGCCTCGATCGCATCGGCCGCGTGATGACCCACGTGAAGGTGAATGGCAAAGGCCCGTTTCGTTTCGTGATCGACACCGGTGCCAGCCGCTCGACGCTGGCGCCGCACCTCGCGCGCGCGCTCAACCTCAAGGCCTCGGTGGGCCGCAACGTCATGCTCAACGGCGTCACCGGCGCCGCCGAAGTTCCCACGGTGGCCGTCGACAGCCTCGAGATCGGCGCGCTGCGCTTCGAGAAGCAGGATCTGCCGGTCATCTTCACATCCATCATGGGCAATGCCGACGGCATCCTCGGCGTCGCGGGATTTCACGACCAGCGCATCGACGTCGACTTCAAGCGCGATCGCGTGAGCGTGCTCGAGTCGAACGGCAAGCGGCCTCACTACAGCATGGTGACCGCGCGCGCCACGCGAAACGCCAACGGCCTCATGATCGTCGACGTGCGCGTCGGGCGGCGCATCCGCGCGAAGGCGGTCATCGACACCGGCGCCGAGCGCACGCTGGGCAATCTCGCGCTGCAGAACGCTCATGAACAAGAATCGCCGCCGCAAACGCGAAGTGGTGGCGGCGGTGGTGCATGGCGCGACTCCCGACATCGCCGACGGCGACGTGCAGGAGATCAAGGAAGCGACCATCGGCGACATGACGCTGTCCAACCTCGAAGTGATCTTCGCCGACTTCCACGTGTTCAAGCTCTGGGGGCTCGACCAGGAACCGGCCTTGCTCATCGGCATGGACATGCTCGGCGTCCTCGAACGCCTGGTCATCGACTACCGGCGCAACGAAGTGAGCATGTACGGCGATCGGGCCTCGTCGAGGCTCGTGCAGCGCTGAACTTCGGCGGCAAGCGCCCCGAAGTGGGCGAGAAATCGGCCACGAATCAGCGACAATCGCCGCCATGTCGACTCTCAAGCCCGTCCGTGAATGGCGCGATGTCAGCGCCGCGACCTTCCGCAATGAAATCCTGCCAGGCCAGCGAGCCCGCGCTGATTCGCGGCGCGGTGCGCGACTGGCCCGCGGTGCGCGCCGCCCGCACGTCCCCGCAGGCGCTGGCTAACTACCTGCGCGCGTTCGACACCGGGGCTGCCGCCGACACCATGCATGGCGACCCGTCCATCGGCGGCCGGTTCTTCTACAACGACGACCTTTCGGGGCTGAACTTCGAACGCAAATCCGTGCCCCTGGTCCGCTCGCTCGACCGGCTCCTCGAATTGATCGACGAGCCCGCACCTCCGGCGCTGTACGTGGGCGCGCTGGCCGCACCGGCGGCGCTGCCCGGCTTCGCGCACCAGAACGCGCTCGCGCTCGCCGAGGGCATCGTGCCGCGTCTGTGGCTCAGCAACCGTGTCACCGTGCAGACGCACTACGACATCTCTTACAACATCGCCTGCGTCGTCGGCGGCCGGCGCCGCTTCACGCTGTTCCCGCCCGAGCAGCGCGCGAACCTGTACGTCGGCCCGCTCGAATTCACGCTCGCCGGACAGCCCATCAGCATGGTGCGGCTCGATGCGCCCGACCACGCGCGTTATCCGCGTTTCCGCGACGCGCTCGCGCAGGCGCAGATCGCCGAGATGGAACCGGGCGATGCGCTGTTCATCCCCTACATGTGGTGGCATCACGTCGAAGCGCTGGACGCATTCAACCTGCTGGTCAACTACTGGTGGGATGACACGCCGCCGTGGAATGGCTCGCCATTCGAAGCGCTGTGCCATGCGCTGATGTCGGTGCATTCCCTGCCGCCCGACAAGCGCGCGATCTGGCAAAAGGTGTTCGAACATCACGTCTTCGAAACCGACGGCAGCTCGGTCGCGCATCTGCCTGCCGACACAGCGCGGCATCCAGGGCACGCTCGACCAGCGGCTCGCGCTGCACCTGCGCAGCTGGCTTCTGCAGACGCTGACGCCGCGCCGGCGCTGAGTCCGCGGCTCGACGGTTGTCAGCGCAGCAGCGTGAAACTGCCGAGCGCCACGCGCCGGCCGTTGAGCAACGCTTCCACCGGATGTACCCCCGGATAGTGTTTGCGGGTCGTCAGCTGCCCGAGCCCTATCTTCTTCGTGATGGCAACGCGCGCACCCGGTGCCAGCGTGAGCGCCTTCATCTTGAACGTCTTGGCGCCCGTGCCGCGCGCCTTCACGAAGTGCACCACCAGGTCGACCATGACTCGCTGGGGCTTGCGTTCGCTTGTTGACCAGCGTGAATGACACGGTGACGCTGCCGCCGATCTTCACGCGCAGCGGCGTGATGCGTTTGTCGCGCAGTGCCACGTCGGCCTTCGACCCATAACCCAACGCGCCCGAGCGCCCCGGCGTCCGCACGCTTCACCGCCGAACGCAGCGCATGATTCACGATCCAGCGCCGCTCCTCGCTCGCGCCGCGCAGCCATCGCTTCGCCACGGCGGTGAGCAGCGCGGGATGGTCCTTGCCGATGTCGTTGAGGTTGTTGGCCACCGAGCGGCGCACGTACAGCTCGGGGTCGTCCTTCAGCAGCTCGAGCAGCTCGAGCACCGGCCGCGGATCTTTCTGGAACGCGCGCAGGCGCGGCGCCCAGGGCAGTCGCGGCCGCGTCCCTTCGGAGACCAGGCGGCGCACATGATGGCTCGGATCGCGGGTCCACTCGCGCAACCGGCCAGCGTGGCCTCGGGATGTTTTTCGAGAAACGCGCGGATGCTGTACTCGGCCGTGAAGAGCTGCGTCAGCGCGTGTTGCGCGCGCATCGAATCTTCGAAATGATCGAGCCCGTGTTGCGCCACGAAGAAGAGGTGCGGCATGTACAGAAACGCCGCCATGCCGCCCGAGGCGCGGTGCTCGTGCGGCTGCGTGGCCGACGCCAGCAGCACTTCGACTGCTCGCGGATACTCGGCCGGCAAGTGTTTGCGCAACGCCGCGGCGATGTGAAATCCGCGCCCGGTCAGCGACAACGGGCCATAACCCGCCAGCACATCGCGCAAGAATTCGGCTTGTGGAAAATCCGCGTGCACGGCGCGAATCATGTTGTGCGATGGCACGCGGCGCGCTGGGGCCGAACTGGTCTTTGAGCGCGCTCGCCAAGCGACTATTGCCGCGCGGTCGCCAGCTTCAATCCCAGCGCGATGAACATGGCGCCGGCGACCTTGTTGAGCACATTGGCCATGGACGGCCGGCGCAGGAAGGCGCCGCGCAGTTTCGCCGCGGCCACGGCCAGCACCAGGCACCAGACGACACCCAGCGCCACGAACGTGAGGCCCAGCGCGAGGAAGGCGCCCACCTTGTTGGGACTGCCGGCCTCGATGAACTGCGGCATCAGCGCCAGGAAGAACAACGCCACCTTGGGATTCAGCAGATTCGAGAGCACGCCCTGGCGGAACGCGGACCATTGACGTTTTGACCGGCCATCGACATCGCCCGGGAATCATCATTGCCCGGAAGACCCGTCGCGCGACTCAGCAACGCGCGCACGCCGATGTAGATGAGATAGGCGGCGCCCGCGAACTTCACCGCCATGAATGCGTAGGGAGACGTGGCCAGCAGCGCGGAAAGCCCGAGCGCCGCGGCGAAGGTGTGGATGACGCTGCCGACGCTGATGCCGAGCGCGGCGGCAATTCCCGCGGAACGTCCCGCCGACAGGCTGCGGCCGAGAATGAAGAAGGTGTCCTGCCCCGGCGTGATGACCAGCAGGATGGCGGTGGCGATGAACAGCCAGTAGTGATGAATGCCGAGCATGGGCGGCACTGTGCCGTGCCCACCCATGCCTGGCAAACAAGGATTTCTAAGTCTTAAGAAACAAACGCTGCGGGCACCGGCTCCTCACCGACCGCCTGGCGCAAAATTGCCCAGTGCATGGCTTCGTCACCGAGAATGCTGGCCGCGGCCTTGGAAAGCTCGCGATCCTTGAACAATGGAACCGCGCCTAGATAGGCGCTGACGGCGCCCTTTTCCAGGCCGGCCGCGAAACGCAGAACGTCGTTCTGCGTCTTCAGGGTCTCCACCGGAAACATGTACTTCGCCTTGGCAGCGACGGCCGTGCCGCCGAGCTTGGTCACCGTAGCCGCGAGCACGTCGGCATGCTGCTTGTGATGTCCCTGGAACGTCACCGCCAGGGCCAGCACCGGCCCTTTGAGCAAGCCGCTGCCGGCGCCTACACCATAAGCAGCAATTGCCTCTAGTTCTGCCGCGAGAGCCGTGTTGAGAATCGCGACGTCGTTGGCGGGGTTGGCCCCCTTTTCCGCGTCAGCGGCGAGCGAATCCCGCCCGGCGAGCAATGCAACCGCGGCACCGGAAAGCCCGACGCCTCCGGCGCTTAGGAATGTGCGGCGCGCGACGAGAACATTTCCGAATCGACTGGGGTCGAGGAAAGACATGGGTGCATCTCCGTGTGTGATTGCACCAGTCCAATGCTTCGCTTGTAGGAATTGTTCCCCAAGGGAACCGCATCGGAGGGTGGTGAGACTCACTCTCGAAGGCCAACTCGTTCGGGCGGGGAAAGGACTCAATGCTCTCAATACTGGTTTGCCACTCGTACTTCCTGCGGTTCGACCAGAAACAGGTTCAACGCGCCAAACCTTATCCGCCGCTCGCCACGCTGCAGGTGGCGGCGCTGCTGCGCGGCGCGGGCCACGAAGTGTCGTTCTTCGACTCCATGCTCGCGGAAGATCTCGAACGCTTCGAACGTCAGCTGGACGTCATGCGTCCGCAGCTCGTGGTGTTCTACGAGGACAACTTCAATTTCCTGAGCAAGATGTGCCTGGGCCGCATGCGCGAGGCCTGCTGCGAGATGATCGGGCTGGTGCGCGCACGCGGCGCGCGGCTGATCGCCGCCGGCTCCGACGCATCCGACTGCTCCCGCCAGCCTACCTCGGTGCAGGAGCGGACGCGGTGCTGCACGGCGAAGCGCTCGGCGAACTCGTGGCGCTCATCGACCGCCTGAACGGCGACATCGCTCTGGATGCGCACGCGCTCGCCGCGGGCCTGCCCGACGTGAGCATCGCCGGTGTCGCCGGCCCCGAACGTGCGCGCGCCGTCGCGCCGCTGCCGGACCCCGTCGTCTCCGGCGCTGCCCGCGTGGGATCTCGTCGACATCGAAAAATACCGGCGCGTGTGGAAGAAGGCGCACGGCCATTTCAGTCTCAACATGGCTGCCTCGCGCGGCTGCTCGTTCCGCTGCAACTGGTGCGCCAAGCCGATCTGGGGCAATCAGTACGTGCAACGCGCACCGCGCGAAACGGCCGCGGAGATGATCTACCTCGCGTCGCCACTACCGTCCCGATCACATCTGGTTCGCCGACGACATATTCGGCTTCAAGGCGGACTGGGTGCGACGAGTTCGCCGCGGCGCTGGCCGAGAATGGTGGCGGAGTGCCGTTCACCATCCAGTTGCGCGCCGACCTGGTCAGCGCGCGCATGACCGAATCGCTGCGCGCGGCCGGCTGCCGGGAAGTCTGGCTCGGCGCCGAAAGCGGCAGCCAGAAGATTCTCGACGCCATGAACAAGGGCACGCGCGTCGGCGAAATCCTGAAGGCGCGAAGGCTGCTGCGGCGCGGCGGGAATTCGCGTTGGATTCTTCCTGCAGCTCGGCTACCTCGGCGAGGAACTCGACGACATCCTGGCCACGCGCGCGCTCATGCGCGAGGCGCGGCCCGACGACGTGGGTGTCAGCGTGTCCTATCCACTGCCGGGCACGAAATTCTACGAGATGGTCAAGGAACAGCTCGGCACCAAGCGTCACTGGCAGGAGAGCAACGATCTCGAAATGATGTTCGCCGGCACCTACACGTCCGATTTCTATCGCGAGTTGCGCAATCTGCTGCACGATGAAGTGACCCACGCCGGGATGCCGGCGCTGCAGCAGCGCTGGAACGATCTCGTCGAGCGCGAGGAAGAGTACCGCCAGGACCGGCAATCGCCAGCGGCGGGAATGAGCTTCGCCCATGCCTGACGTCCTCCTCACGCACGGATACTTCCTCGCCGAGGACGAGAAGGAGCGGCAGATCATGAAGCCGTATCCGCCGCTCGGCCTGCTCTATCTGTCGGCGTATCTGAAGCGGGCGGGCTTCGCCGTGGAAGTGTTCGACAGCACGTTTGGCGAACTCGCGGCGCTGGCGGAGCGTTTCGCGGCAGCGCCCGGCGGCGTGGTGGGCATCTACACCAACCTCATGACGCGGCGGAACGTGCTGCGCATCGTCCAGGCCGCGAAGCTGCACCGCTGGACGGTGATACTCGGCGGCCCCGAGAGCGCTAACTACATTGGCGAGTATCTCGGCGCCGGCGCCGACATCATCGTCACCGGCGAAGGCGAGGTGACGCTCAGCGAGCTGCTGGCCGCGCTGCCGGGACGGGGAGTGCACCGCCTGCATGACGTGCCCGGCATCACGTTCCGCGACGAAGCCGGCGCCATCGTGAGCAACGCGCCGCGCACGCGCGTTCCGGACATCGACTCGCTGCCGTTTCCCGACCGCGAAGCCATCGACCACGGCCTCTATCTCGAACGCCTGGAAAACGCATCACGGCGCCAGCAGCATCAACCTCATCACCGCGCGCGGCTGCGCCTATCGATGCAACTGGTGCTCGCACGCCGTGTACGGACATTCACACCGGCGCCGCAGCCCGGCCAATGTCGCCGATGAAATGCAGTGGATCATCGATCGCTACGATCCCGACCAGGTCTGGTACGCCGACGACGTCTTCACCATCAGCCATCCCTGGCTCGCCACCTACACCGCCGAGCTCAAGCGCCGTGGAATTCATCGTCCCTTCGAAACCATCACGCGCGCCGATCGCCTGCAGAACGAAGGCGCCGTGACGCTGCTGCGCGAGCTCGGCTGCTACCGCATCTGGATCGGATCGGAGAGCGGCAGCCAGAAGATCCTCGACGCCATGCAGCGCGGCGTGAAAGTCGAACAGGTGCGCCACTCGTGCCGGCTGGCGCAGGCTGCCGGCATCCAGGTGGGCATGTTCCTCATGTGGGGATACGAGGGTGAGGAGCTCGAAGACATTGCCGCCACGGTGGATCACGTCAAGCAGAGCAATCCCGACATCTTCTTCACGACCGTCTCGTATCCGATCAAGGGCACGGGTTACTTCGCCAAGGTGCGTCGACCGCGTGGAGATGCCGATTGCCTGGGCGGAAGGGTCGGATCGCGACTACGTCGTCGCCGGACGGCACGGCAAGGACTACTACAAGCTCGCCGATCAGTGGCTGCGCAGCGAGGTCGAGGCCTCGCGGCTCGAAGCCGTGGATCCGCAGCGCTCCGCGGAGTTGTTAGGCTTGGCGCACCGGGCGCGCGAAGGGCTGCGCGCCTGGGGAGCAGCACCGTGAATTCCTTGCGCACGCCTGCCGCCATCGCGGGTGATAGCGGCCGCATTGCGTCTCACCACCGAAACACTGACCCGCGAAGTGGCCGCACCATCGACTGTCGCACCGCGGTGGAACGACTTCGAATGGGGCGTCGCGCGCGCGGTCAGCGCGATGCAGGGAATCAGCGCGTTGCTCGCCAACCGTTCCCGCTGGCACGGGCCGCCCGCGTGGATCGCTTTTCTGCACGAGCAACGGAGCCAGGGCCTGGCGCACTTCGATCGCGCGGGACAAATCCTCCGCCAGCTCGACGCCGCGATGCGCGAGGCCGGAATACCCTGCGTCGCCCTGAAGGGCTCAGCGTTGCGCGAGCTCGAAATTCACGCGCCGGGCGAGCGGCCCATGGGCGACATCGATGTGCTGGTAGCGCCGGACCACGTTGCCGCCTGCGCTGTGGTGCTGGCGAGCATCGGCTACGAACCCACTACTCCATGCGACGACACGACGTGTTCATTCCGGTCGATCACGAAGCGGCGCACCCCTTTGCCGAGCACGCGCGCAATCCATTGCGCATCGAGGTGCACACGCGCATCGCCGAATCCCTGCCGAAGACCGAGGTCGCCATCACCGCGCAGCTGTGGCCGGCGCAATTGCAACCGGGCATCAACCGTTACGCCAGCCGTGCGGCGCTGATGCGCCACCTCCTGTTGCACACCGCCGGCAACATGCGCGCGCATGCCATGCGTTATATCCAGGTGTATGACATCGCGCAGCTCGGGCGGCGCCTTGCGCTTGCCGAATGGCGCGAATTGCTGGGAACGCAACCGCAGGCCGACGCCTGGTGGATGTACCCGCCGATGTCACTCGCGGCCCGCTATCTACCCGGGTCGCATCCCGCCGGAAGTGCTCGCATCCTTTCACGCAGCCTGCCCGCGCTGGCTGCGAACACGGGCAGAAAGCTACGACTTGTACGAGGTGAGCTGGTCGAACCTGCGCATCAGCGCGCTGCCCGGCTGCGAGTGGTCACGCACGCCGCTCGAACTGCTGCGTTACGCGAAGCACCGGGTGCTGCCCGAACGCGTCGCGCTCGATGAGCTGAAGATCTCTCTGCGTGTGCGGCCGGAATACACACGAGTACGCTGGTATGGCGCGTCGCAGGGTGAACGCATCCTGCGGTGGCTGTTCTCGCGACCGCCGCGCGTCCAGACCATCACCTCGGTTCGCGCGGCGCTCGAGGACATGGCGTGAATCCGGCGATCGAGTGCCGACCCTGGAGCGCCGCCTCGCCGCCGCGCAGGATTCTCGCGATTCGGCTGCAGGCGCTGGGCGACACCATGATCACCCTGCCCTTTCTACTCGGCGTCAGGCGCCGCTACCCCGACGCCGAGCTGCACTTTCTCACGAGAGAGGAGGTTGCGACCGTACCGAAGGCGATGACCCAGTTCGACCGCGTGGTCGCGCTCGGGGGTGATCGCAACCGCATCCGCACCTGGCTCTCGGCGCTTGCGGCTACGCCCGCGCTCATCGCCCGGCGCTACGACGTGGTGCTCGACCTGCAGAACAGTCGCATCAGCAACTTCGTGCGCCGCGCGATCCGGCCCGAGGCCTGGTCGGCGTTCGACCGCTTCTCGCCCCGCTCGGCCGGCGAGCGCACGCGACGAACCATCACGGCGGCGCTCGGTGTCGACGCCGGCATGGACACGGCGCTCGAGTTGCGCGGTGGTGGCCCCGACATCGACGCCCTGCTGCGCCGGCATGGATGGAAAGCGGGCTTCGATCTCGTCGTGCTGAACCCCGCAGGCTTTTCGCCGGCCCGCGCCTGGCCCACCGCTAGCTACATCGAGTTTGCGCGCCTGTGGATCGAACGCCATCCGCACAGCCAGATCGTGCTGCTCCTCATGCCTTCGAAACGCGCTAAGGCCACGGAGATCGCAACGAACCTCGGCGAGCACTGCATCGATCTCACGGGCCGTGCGGACCAGCTCGAAGCTTTCGCGATCGTCGCGCGGGCGCGGCTCGTGCTGTCGGAAGACTCGGGTCTCATGCACATGGCCTGGACCCAGGGAACACCCACGCTCGCACTCTTCAGCGACAGCCGGCGCGACTGGTCGGCGCCGCAGGGGAGCTGGAGCGATTGTCTCGATTCCTCGGACCTGCCCTGCGGGCCATGTGGACTCGAAGTCTGCAAATTCGGTGACAACCGTTGCCTCGCGCGTTATCCCGCGGTCCAGGTCCTCGAACGCGCGGAGAAGCTCGCTCGCCCGCCTCTCGCCTGATGCGCGCCAGGCGGAGATCACGCAGATCGCCGCGGCGCCGAACCCCAACAAATTTATGATTTGCGCTCGTATTCGACCAGCACCCTTCCTTTGGCGGCCAGCTCCACTTGCTTGACGACGCGCGCAACGCACGCCAGGTTCGCGAGAAAGGTGGCGAGATCGTAGCGATGCGTCATGCGCTGCGCCGGCCCCGCGATCCGGCGCGCCATCGGATCCTGCGGTGGTACGAACTCGATGATACCGCGGCGCGCGTGAGAAACGATGCCGGGGATGGCGAGCTCGAGCGGAATGCCCTCGCCCAGTACCAGATGGTGAAGCAGCGCGAGACACAGCAATGCATCCGCGTGCAGCCGCTGTTCGAGCGACTCGCGCTCGGCGAGATTCCAGCCCTGTGCCGGACTCATGTTCTGGATATCGACTTGCAGCGGCAGGAAACGGCTACCGAGGTCATCCGCGCGCGCGACCGCGCGGTCGACCGCCGCGGCGTCACGCTCCAGTCCAATTACCATGGTTGCACCCGATTCGAGCGCGGTCGCAGAGTACTCGCCCGCGTTGCAGCCGATGTCGAGCAGCAACGAGGGACGCGTGCGTTTCACGAACTCCGCGACGGCCGCGTGCTTCGCGGTGCGCTGCTCCGACGAGTACGTGTTGTCGGATTCGTAGTCGCCCCAATTCGCGCCGCGCGCGGCGGGCAGCCGCAGACGCCGGATCGTGCGCGCCAAGCTGCCGAGCAGCAACTCGAGTCCCGCCTTCGTGAACTTCGGCAGGCGGCTGCGCGCGCCGTCCACGGTATGCGCGTCGACGTGCGCGTTGAGGATAACGTGCGTGAACGCGCCGACGCGCAATGCGCCGAACCAGCCGAGTTCGCGCGCCACCTCGCGCGTCGGGATACCGCGCAGCCGGCCGCGATACGTTGCCTGCCACGAATCCCGGCCGCGCGCGGCGAGAAGCAGCGGATTGAGGAACGACTCGCAGAACTGCGCGTAGCCCGCCCATGGCTGTCCGTCGACGTACGGCACGATCGCGAGCGCATCGATGAACGTCGGTCGCGAACCGACGAACTGCACGTTGTAGGCGAAGCCATCCGACAGCGTGAACCCGCGCGCGAGCAGCTCGCGGTGCAGGTCGAGATGCAGCAGCGCCGCGCGCTTCAGCAGCTCGAACGGCCACTCGTAAGGAAAAGTGATCGTCGAGAGACGCGGGTGTTCCAGGAAACCGATGGCCGAGGGCGCACGTGACCGGACTTCTGGAGGCACGGCGTCTGCCGACAAGGGACGGGCGGCCCACAGCTTTCCTGCCGCGACCAGCGCGGCCAGCGGTCCGGATTCGGACCAAGTGGCAGGAAATGGCGCGGTCGGGACCGTGAGTGCGCGAAAGACCCGCCGGCCGTGTTCGATGACTCTGCCCTGCGGATCGCGAAAGGACCCGGGTCCCGGGCGCACGCCGTCAGGCGGCGCGCTCACACGTCACGAGAAGGCTCGTCGAACTGGGATCCAGATACATCTTGTATTGTGTCCTTCGAAATCGTTGGCTCGGATTCTAACCACTCACACGGCATTGTTCGTGAATTCCGTGCCAGCCACGCCCGATCCTACTCACAAACCAATGACCGGGTTTCCACGGGTCAGCGTGGCTCCGCGCTGACTTTCGCGTCCTGCAATGCGGCCGGCGCCAGCCCGGCGGGTTCCGCTGCGTGCCACTCGCGCACGACATTCGGCTCTGGCCCCAACGTGTATGACGAGAGGTACGTCTTTTCCGGCAGGTAGTCCGGCGCGCGCCCGGAGACACAAGCCGTGACGAAACGTGCGGTGTTGATCTGCCCGAGCCGGCGATCGAGCCAGCGCTGGCACTCGGCCGGGGCGCGCACCAGGTTCAGGAATGATGCGCGGTCGCGCACCGCTTCCCGGGCCCAGGATGCCATCGGCGCGTGCCAATCCATGAACAGGCCGGATCCGTGATCGCCCTGCAGAACGATGAGCGCGGATCTGTCCACCGCGAGGATGCGATCGACCAGCAGCTCCGCTTTCTGATTCACGCATTCTACCGATTCGAGGTACTCGGCCTTTTCTTCCCCCCGTTTCTGCCAGAGCTGCGGCCACACGCCGCGCAGGTTGCAGTGACGGTCGGTGAAATGCGGCGCGTGCGGCGCAAGGTGATGGGCGAATACGAAAAAGGGCTGGCCTCCGGCGGTCAACCGGCCCAGGTTTTCGCCCACCGGCGCGAGCGCATCGCGGCGCGCCAGGGTGAGCCGGCGCGCCGCCCGGCCGAGCAGCGTCGGCTCGAGGAATGTCTGCGTCATGTAGACACTATCGACGCGCGAGGAATTGCCGAGGCAGCGCACGTGTCTCAACGGGCACCCGCCGATGTATGTGGCCGAGAACCACGTGGCATACCCTTCGGCCTGGAGCTCGGCGAGCAGCCGCGGCGGATCCGCCGCCTCGAGCGTTGCGTTGTACACCGTGTACGCGTCCTGCCAGGTGCGCGGATCTTCCGTCTGAGGGTAGTCGAGCGAGAAGATGGCGCTGAGCGTCTGCGCGGTCTGCAGGTAGTTCGAACGCTCGTTGCTCACATCGCGAAATCCGCGCGCGCCCATGCGCGCCAGGAAGGTTGAGTTGTCGAAGCCGAGCATCGTTCCGAGGCTGTATGCGCCACCGTACTCGTCGAGGATGAGGTAGTAGACATTGACGCGCGCACCTTGTCCGGCAGCCGGCTTCGCGGGCGGTGGATGGCTCCTCGTCGCGACGGTTGCCGGAGCTCGCAACGCGCTTGCAATCAGCATCTGCGTCGCGAGGATCGCCGCCGCGCACGCGAACGTCACCGCGGCGCGCGCCATCCCCTCGCGCTTGCGCCAGCGCCAGGCGGCCGCCAGCACAAGGCTCACCAACAACATCCAGCCGAGGCCTGGATGCAGCGGGAAGTCGAGCTTCTTGAATACGATCAGCGTCGTGTCCCGCACAGCCTGGTAACCGAAGAACAGCGCGACCGCCGGTACCCAGAACACGACGATGTCGTTTTTCCTCCAGCGAAGAAACACGCGATAGAGGACGTGGCCGAGTACGGCGATCCCGAAGGTGATGCCGAGCACGCCGGCGATCGATGCAAGACCACCCCGTCGCACGCCGCTCCAGTTCGATGCGATGAAATTCAACGCGGGCCACACGGAGATCGCCCAGATCGCCGCGATGCGCATTCGCATCGTCATGAATCCCGGCGCCGGAAACGTCTGGTGACTCTTTCCATGGCCCGCCTCCACAAGGAAGCGATCCACATGCGCGAGGTCCTGAAACCCGCGAGCACCGCCGCGAAGAACGCGAACAGCGTCTGGATCACGAGACTCGCAGTTCCTGGATCTAGATACATGGCGTGAAATTCCTCGCGAGCGCCGAATCGGCGGATTCTACATATTGGCCGGTACCGACAGGCCCGGTGTCGACGACGGCTATGTTCATGCGTGGGTGTTCACCCATGCGCGCCGAGCAGTGACCGGAGCTTGTAGCGCGCGAGTCCGGCGCGCAGTCTGGCCCAGGCCAATAGTGTGTTGCCGCTGACTACGGCGCGCGACCGTCCCAACCAGCGATCATTCACGAATACGACGTCGAACTGCTCTTCTCCGGGTCGCCGGGCGATGGGCGTGAAGCCGAGCTGCTTCATCAACGTATCGATATCTGGCCAGAGGTGTTGACCCTGCCAGAATGCGCGCGTTTCCACCTCGACGTGCACGAGGCATACACGATCGCGTATCCGGTCGATGCCCTCGAGGACCTCGTACCCAGCGCCTTCGACATCGATCCACAGCGCGATCGTGCTTGCCGGTCCCGCGAGCACGTCGGTCAGAAACGAGTCGAGTCGTACGGCACGCACGGGCACGGGCCTGGACGCGTAGCTGGTGTCAGGGGTGCGCTCGCGGATCGAGCTGATCATCTTGCGCCATGCGACATCGCGGGCGGTCGCATCGATCACGTTGAAGGTAATTTCTTCGTCGCGGTTCCATGCCGCGTAGTTGAATAGTTCTATACCCGCGGCCGCGAGGCTGGCATCGCTCGCCAAGGCGTCGAAGTTGACGGGATTGGCCTCGAGCGCGATGACTTTCGCGCCCATGGCCCGGAATCGCCTCGAGTGAAAGCAATCGAAGGCCCCGACGTCGCAAATCACCTCGGCCCCGAGGTGTTTCGCAAGCAACCGAAAGAGGAACTCTGAGTTTACGGTCGGTAGCGCCACGTCCTCTCCCATAAGGCTACGACGCTGACTCCCGACGCCTGCGCGACCAGCGCGCCTTCGCCCAGGGAGGCAGGCTGGAAGAGACCAGCATCCTCGCGGCGGAGAGCCACCAGCGCCCGTAGCGCCACCCGTCCGGCAGTGCGTTCGCGAGCATTCGGTACGACGCTGCGGTCCGGCCGTCAGCAGCTTCGATGCTCGCGAGAGCGACGGCCAGTGCGGCCCGCCTCTGCTGGCAGATGTCCAGCAGGCGCGGGGCGGTCGTTCTGGCGGCCACCTTCTCGTAGAGACGCAGCCAGTCCTGGTAGAAGCCGCGCCGATCGTGACTGTGATTGTCGGCGTGGACACGCACGCGCGTGAGCTTATCCGTCATGGCGACCACGTCACTGCGGGTGGCGAGCCTCAGCCAGAGATCGTAGTCCTCGCCGAAGCGCAGCTCCTCGTCGAACAGACCGGCCTCGTCGAGGAGCCGCCGTTCGACGAGCACCGTCGGCAGCGCGATGTAAGCGTCGATGGTCAGCACGGCTTCCACGATCCGGCCCGTGTGCGGAACGAAGCGCTCGCGCGGGCGCATGAGGCCCCCGGCGGCGTCTATCCAATCCACGTTGGTGAAGCTCCAGTGGCATTCACCGCGCGCGCGCAGTGCAGCGGTCTGAGCTTCGAGCTTGTTAGGCTCCCAGAGATCGTCGGAATCCAGGAATGCCACGTACGTCCCGCGCACGTCCCGGAGGGCGGCGTTGCGCGCGACGGACGGATTCCCGCTGTGGGCCAGCCAGAGCACGCGGATCCGGGGATCGCCGAGCCCGCGGAGGTAATCAGCGGCCTCGGGGCCGGAGCCGTCGTCGGCGACGATCATTTCCCAGCTCGTGAGCGACTGCGCGAGCACCGACTCGATCGCAGACCGCAGATAGCCGGCGCGATTGAACGCGGGCAGCACAATTGATACCAGAGGCTGGTTCATGCCGTTCACCCGCCGCCGTGAGAAGCGACCGCCGAGCGATACTGCGCCTCGAAGAGGCGGACAGTGCAATCGGCGTCATCGGCGAGCGCGCGCCGCTGGGCCTCGGCCGCGAGCGCGAGGCGCAGCGAGTCATCGTCGATGAGGCGGATCAGGTTCGCCGCAAGCGTCGCCGCATCGCCTGGTGGCCCGGCCAGCGCCGCGTCCGGCGCCCATTCGCTCACATGACCCACCTGCGTGCCCACGGTGGGCACACCCAGCATCGCCGCCTCGAGCATCGCGAGCGGCCCCGCCTCGTGGAGCGAGGAAACCACATGGATGTCGGCGCATGCGACGAGCTCTCGTACACGCGCGGAATTGACCCAGCCGTGAAACCGCACGCGCGAGGCCACGCCGAGCGCCTGCGCCAACGCGTGGATTTCCCCGTTCATCCCATCCACACCCGCAATGTCGAGCTCGACGTCGCGTCCAGCGGCCACGAGCTTCGCGAATGCCCGGAGCAACATGCCCTGGTCCTTGATGAGATTCAGGCTCGCCACCTGTACCAGGCGCACCGGCCGGGACATGGCGCGCGCGACGGGCTCGCGCGGAGGGAATGTCTCGCGGTCGACGCCGAGCGGAATACGCACGGCGCTCGCGCCGAAGGCACGCGCCGCCTCTATCATCGGGGCACTCGCAGCACTCACCACGGCCGCGCGCTTGAAAACCCAGCGATTCGTGAGGCGATGACGCAGGCGGAGACCGCCACCGTAGCCGATGTCGTGAAGGCTCACGAGCTCACCGCCCGCGAGATGTACGAGGTGCGGCCGACCGATCCGCCGGGCCGCGAGCGCTCCGACGAGCCCGATGGTACCCGCCCAGATCGAATGTACGAGATCGAAAGGCGCACGGCGGTGCTCGGCGCGGATCGCCTGGATCACGCGCAGGTGACGCAGCGCTCCACCATCGTTCACCACCTCGGCACCCAGCACATTTTCGCGTGTGGGCGCCGCGGCCCGGTGCAGAAGGTACATCTTCACGGTGTGGCGTGTCGCAAGACGGCCAACCAACCACATGAGCGCTGGAATGCTGTGCATTGCATGGCTGCTCACTCCGGCCGGCGCGACCAGCGCGAGCTTCATACGCGCTTCGTCAACAATGCTGCGAGAGCGGTCGCCGTGTCGGCCGCTTCAGCACCACGCTCAAGCCGGAACATCGGCAGCCGCCGTAAACTGGCGCGGAGCGTGAGCCAGAGCGGTCGCGAACGCGCATAGGGCTGATCACGGTCCAGCGCACGCAGCAGTTCGCGAGCCGGGAGTTCGTGCATCAATTTACCGCCGTGACTGACCTTGCGCGACAGCACCACGACGGCGACGAGCCTCGCGGGAAGCAGGAGCTTGCCGCGCGACGGGGCCCGCAGGTCCACTTCGTACTTACGCACCCCGCTGTTGCGCCGTTCGATCACGGGCGCGCGCCGGATGCGCTGCGCCAGCGCCGCCGGCAGGAGGCGCGGCGTCTCGAGTCTCAGGTGTATGTAGTTGGGCACACCGGTCACCGTGAGCCGGTGCGGTTCGACGAACACCACGTCTTCGGCCAGCACACCGAGGCCCGCGAGCAGGCATTGCAGCGTCGCCGTGGATTTCCCGGCGCCACTCGCGCCGAGCAGCAGCACCGCGCGGTCGCGAAACCCCACGCAGGCCGCGTGCAGCGGCAGTACGGACTGATCGCGCGCGACCAGCGTGAACACCGCGAACTCCAGGAGTTCGCAGCGCAGGTCATAGGGTCGCGCCAGCATTGCGGGTGACGTCACCACCAGCGCACTGCGACCGGCGGGCGCCACCATCGAGTAGTTCGACGCATCGATCGTCGCGCTGATGAGCCCGCCACCGGACGAAAACCTCGGCGGCGGTGGCACACCGCGAAAGCCGGTCGTGCCGTCCGCCATGAAGCGCAGGGACACGCGGTACACCGGCGCGCCGCGCCGCGGGCGCGTAACGGGCAGGCCGGCGTAGGCCGCATCGACCACGGCCGCGAGCCCCGCCGTCTCGCACTCGAAGTCGATGCGCGCGCCGAGCACGAGGTAGCGCCGGCGCCAGGTGCGCCGCGGCCGCTCGCCGAAGGGATCGACGCGGCTCACGCGCATTCGACGTTCTCGCTCGTGAAACGACCGTCGCGCAGATCGAAGACCCGATCGCAACCGGCGAGCGCGCTGCGCCGGTGCGCGATGATCACGAGCGTCATCGAACCCAAATGTTCGTGCAACGCACTCGTGATCTCGCGCTCGGCCGTGACGTCGAGCGACGCCGTCGCCTCATCCATCACGAGCAGCGTGGCACGGCGATACAACGCGCGCGCGATACCAAGCCGCTGGCGCTGACCACCGGAGAGCTGCACACCCTGCTCGCCGAGCATCGTGCGAACACCCAGCGGAAAGGTCGCGACGAATTCATCCACACGAGCGATGCGCATCGCCTCCTCGAGCCGCGCCTGGTCGACGTCTTCAGGCGCGAGTCCTAGTGCGATGTTTTCCATGACGGTGCCGTCGATGAGCGCTGTGTGCTGTGGCACATAGGCTATCGTTGCTTGCCACGCAGCACGATTGCGCCCGCCGATATCGATGCCGTCGGCGAGAATGCGGCCGCTCGTGGGCGAGAGCAGGCCGAGCAGCAGATCGGCGAATGACGACTTTCCCGAGCCGTTCTGCCCAGTCACTCCGATGACCTCGCCCGCGCGGATACGCAGATCCAGATGCTCGAACACGGCGGGCGCCTCGGCACCGTAGCGAAAGGTGACGTCTTCGAACACGATGTCGCGTGCAGGCGCGTGAAGTTCAGGCGCGGAAGCCGCATCGCCCACTGCACGTTCCTCCTCGACACTCTGCAACATCCTGAACAGCACTTCGCGGTGCGCGCGCACGGTCACGAAGCCCCCAAAGAGCTGCTGCAGACTCGGCAGCAGCCGGTAGGCCGCCAGCGCCAGGAAGGTGAGCTGCGGCAGCCACGGCGCACCCCCCTGAACATGCAACACGAGTGCGACGGTAACGAGCGCAAAGGCCGCGAGGCATTCGAGAACATACTTCGGACGCAGGCCGATGGCGTGCGTATGGGTCTGCGACCGCGACACCCGGGCCGTGGCGTCACCGAACTGGCGCTGGAACGGCGCATCGAGCCGCATGACGAGCAGTTCCTTGATGGCCGCGAACGCCTGCCTCACTACCGTGGCGCGGCGCGCCGACTCACGCGTGAGCTCGATGCTGTTCAGCCGCAGCTGTCGGCGCGAACGCGCGAAGATGAGTGCGTAGGCTGAACCGAACAGGAGCACGGTCACGAGCGAGACCCAGGGATTGAGGATCATCAACGACACCGCGATGAGCACCACCACGCCCGTCGCCGTGGCGACCTGAAAGCCGACGTATGCCAGCGCAGCGATACGGTCTGACTCGTGCAGCAGGTCGTTACCGAGTCGCGCACCATCGTGACGGGTGTGGAATAGATAGTCACTGCGCAGGTAGACGCCGAAGAGCCGCACGCGGATGGAGTCGGCAGCGCACAGCGCGAAGGTGTGCATGCTGCGCGCACCGAAGTAGTTGATGACGTTTGCGACGATGAGCGTGAGCACGAAGACCACACCCGCCGCGCCGAGAAACACCCGCTCATCGGCAATGCCGAGCGTGGCGCGAAAGCCTTGCAGCCAGCGCGTCGTGGGCGTCGCCTCGGAAGCGGACAGCAGCTGGAAGAACGGCATCACCGACACGAGCCCGGCGACAGTGGTGGCCGCCATGACGAGCGCCAGACCGAGAAGCGCAAGGCAGCGGCGCCGCAGTTGCGGCGGCAGCAAAACCCAGAATGCACTGACCGCGTTCATGGTGGCGCGGTCACCTTGAGTATCGTCACCGTCTCGTTGACGTGATAGCGGCGCGCCGCGACTGTTTGGGCGAATCCGCGCCGCGCGAGTTCGTCGACGAACAAGGGACAGGCGTCACCCCACGACGACAGCAGCAGCAATGCCATGCCATTCGGTCGCAGGTGCTCGTTCAACTCGACTGCAAACGTTTCCGCCACGCCCGCCCCACGCCATGCCGCGTCGCGTGCATCGCGCGGTTGACCCAGCAAGAACGGCGGATTGAAGAACACGAAATCGAAACGCTGGCCGTGCACCGGCGAAAAGAGATCGCCATGATGGGCATCGACGTTGTTCTGCAGCTCGTTCAAGAACGCGTTCGCCTCGAGGCAACGCACGGCGGCCGGATTGATGTCGACTGCCGTGACCCGCGCGGCACGGCGCGCGGCCACCAGCGCACAGATGCCCGAGCCCGTACCAAGATCGAGCACGCGCGTATCCGGCCCGATGGGCAGTGAATCGATGAACTCGGCGAAGAACACTCCGGTGCGCAGCAGGCGCGGATTTGACACCGTCGGCACGACGACGAGATGCAGGTCGCGCCAGCGTTCGAAGCGCCAGTCGTCGTAGCGATGATCGCCGCGCAGGCGCGCCCAGCGGTGTAGCAACCGCCCGACGAGCGAGCCGATCGGACGGCTCCGGCCCGTTTCGAGCAACTCGCTCGCGAGAGCGCTCGGGGGTCCCGCTGTTGCCGTCAGAGCCTGTGGCCGTGTCGGCATCATGCGGCACGGCGTGCTTCGAGCACGTAATGATCGCTTAGCCCCGCTCCTAGCGCCCGCTCGAACAATGCGCGCTCCAGGCGCGACAGCCACGCATGCATGCGCGGCGCCCGCTCGAGCCAGCCAGCGGCATAACTCGGCGGCAATACCACGCCGAGCGGCCGCGCCACGTCAAAAACGAAATACGGCTCGAGGAGGCGCGCGCAATCACCCGGCGTCGGGTAGTGGATAGTCAGACCGCGCCACTCGCTTCCGGCGCTGCGGAATCTGCGAAACGCGCGACGACCGTCACCGCGCAGCAGATACCAACCCATTTCCCAGGGGACGAAGCGGCCCATGACCACCCAGACGAGCGGCGCATTCGGTGCGAGCCGCGGCGCCAATGCGCCTGCGAGCGCCGCGAGGTCGGGCGCACAGTTCACGGCGCCGAAATTTGAATACACACCGTCGAAGGTTTCAGTGCCGAGCAGCGCGGACAGCGATTCCATGGGCACGACCTTAAACCGGATGCGATCGGCGACACCGGCCGCCTCGGCCTTGCGGCGCGCGCAGTCGACCATTTGAGGTGAAGCATCGGTGGCCAATACGCGGTGACCCGACTGCGCGAGGTGGATGGCGTCTTCACCGGTGCCACAGCCGAGCTCGAGCAACGACGACCGGGGCGCGAAGCAGGCTGCGAACCTTCCCCAGACCATGGGGCGCAGGACACGACCGAGAGCCGACGCGGTGAATTCCGCGTCGTAGCGCTCGGCCATGGAATCGAAAGCAGCCGGCTGCGCCTGCACAGGCTTATCCATTGCGTCTCGCTCCCTGTGGACGGGAAGTTAGCCCTCCACCCAGGGCCCGCGCAATGCGTCGACGTCGAAGCAATCGCGTGGTGAGCTGCGTGCCGTCGTCGACTTCGGGCGCGGCAGCCGTCCCGATGAGTACCGCGACAACTCGAGGCGGTTCCCAGCTGCCAGCGACCCTTTGCACAAACTCGCTCTGGGATTGAAAGGCGCTATCCCACGGCCGCTGCGGCGAAGGAAGCGTCGCGGCTAAGGACGAGTTGAAAGTACTATCAGCCACCGCAGTACAGCCGCGTAGCACGAGGAATTGCGTAGTGGACATCAGTGTGGTCATTCCTACCAGGAATCGTCCCGGACGGGTTCGCAACGCGCTCTCGTCGTTGGCCCAACAAACGTCGCCACCCGCCGAAGTCATCGTCGTCGATGCCAGCGATGTGGGCTTCCACGACGCAAAAGCCTTGGCGAACGAGTTTCAGACGCTGCCGTTGACATGGCTCTCGTCGGCACCCTCGGTATGTATTCAAAGGAACAAGGGAATCGAAGCTGCGAAAAGCGACTGGATATTCCTGTGCGACGACGACATCGAGTTGCCCAAGGATCATTTTCAGCTCTTGGCAAACCATGTTGCGAAACATCCCGGATGCGGCGCCGTGGCGGGGAAACTGCGGCAGCATGAAAGCGGAGTCTGGGTCGACCAATACCCACCCCGAAGATTCGCCACCGCACTCTATCAGTTCATTTTCCAGCTCTCGGTTTGGGGGCCGATCGATGGCGTGAAGACGAATCGATTTACACGACCGCTCCTCACCTGGATGAAGGAGTGGTATCAGAAAAGAGGTAACAGAGAGAGCCTTGCGGGATGGCCTCTCATTACACAATGGCAACGACCTTTCTTCACCACCAGGTTCTATTCGCTTGGCGCAGACCTCATACGAAGAGAGTTCCTCCTGTCATCGCCCTACGACCCGGTGCTCGACCCCGGGGGCATCGGCGATAACTACGGCGTGGCATTGGGCATTCCAAACGGCATCGACGTCATAGATAGCACCTACGCTCTGCATCATCGTGAGGAGCACAACAGAGTCGACCGAAAGATCGCTTACTACCGCCGAATATTGGCGATGCATTACTTTGTCAGAGCTCGCTTCCCGAACGCCACGACCACGACTCTCTGGTTGTGCTGGTCGATCATCGGGCTCTCGTTGCTGCAACTTCGCCACCTCGACGTCACCATGCTGAAGCTCAGCGTGAAAGCGTTCTTCAAGATCGTCGCCGGACGAAACCCATACGTCGTTGCAAAGAACGAGGGAAAAATCGTTGTCTCCCCTGACTAGTGGGCTGTAACGATCATTCATCGAACACCGCCTCCCGGCGCTGCGAGACAGCATCCCGCTAAAAGAAGCCGTGCAACTGCAGGAACGCCTGTGTGCGGTTCTGCAGATCGTTCTGCGGGATGCCGTCGTAGAACCGCACTCCGCCGCGCAACTGGACGAACTGGATAGGCGACCATTCATACAGCACGCTGGTGCGCGTCTGCTCGTCCTCGTCGACATCGTCATCGGGCTCGAGCCACTCGTACGTGACCTTGAGGTTGTGGCCCTGGAGTACTTTCCAGTCGGCCTCGAGGAGCGAGGCCATCAGCTTGCGCCCCTCGACGCCGATGCTGTCGTCGTCGAAGTAGTCGACCTCACCGAGCAGCGTGACGGGTCCCAGCCGAAATGCGCCGAAGAGACCCGCGCCAAATCGATCGCCGGCATCCGTGTCGTTGGACAGGGCGCTAACGCCCACGCGCCACACCGAACCGGCGTATTCGGTACGCGCCGTGATCTGCTTGCCCTCGTCCGCCTCCGGCGCGCCGGCGGTTCCGTTGCTGAGCGCGAACTGCGTGCTCCACGAGCCCGCCTCCCACCCGAACTCCACGCCCTCGTCCGGCGCCTGCATGTTGATGCCCGAGAGCTGCGCGCACGAACGCATTGTCGTCTTCGAAGCGGTAGCCGAACGGCAGGTACATGCGGCCCGCCTTCACGTAAATGCTGTTCTCGGTGATCCAGTAGCGGATGTTGGCTTCGAGATTGGTGGAGTTGCCCGGTGCGAAGCGCTGATCGATGTACACCCCCAGGCGATTCGGAATCACGCCGAAGTCCAGATAGACGCGCGCCTCCTCGACCGCGAAGTCGTTGGTGGTGTCCTGGTTCGGGCACGTCGTTGTAGTTGAAGTTGGCGCGCGCATTGCCACCCACCGAGAGGAATTTCATGACCTGCCCGGTCCACAAGTCCTCCTCGCTGCCGAGGCGCCTGGCCGCGAGCGTGGTCTGCGCGTAGGTGTTGCCGAACACCGTGCGCATGCCGCCGCCGGTGGGATTCACGTGGCACTGCGCGCACTTCAGACCCATCTGCGCCGCCAGGTACGGTTCCGCTTGCACCGCGCTCGCGGCGGCGAACAGCGCGACAGCCGCGGCGAGTCGAACGAGATTCTTCACACGATTCATCGGAAGCTTCCTTCTTCTTTGACATCGAACGGAACGAGCATGTCGCCACCCGGCTTGCCGTCGCCGTCGCCGTCGAGCACGCGACCTCCCTCATCGGCGAGCGGTGCGGGTCCATCGCCGAGCACGGAGAGTTGATAGCTGCCGGCCGCGAGCGGCTGCGGCGTGATCAGCTCGACCACGTTCTGCCGGCCGGCAGGAACGCGCACCTCGGCCTTGACGAGCCGATCGGATGCGTCACGCAGCTCGAACGAGTTGCTGCTGACGAGCGAGCTGTCGACATCGCTGTTGAAGATGATCGTGACCTTGCCGAGTCCCGCGGCCGCCTGCTCGGTCGCTGCGGGAATGGTGCTGGCGACGCGCAGCTGATCGACGGGCGCAGCACTCGACGGCGCGCCGGCGGCAATCCAGCCGCGCACGAGGTCGATCTGCGCCTGCGTGAGAGCCGGGCCGCCGAGCGGCATGCGCCCACCGACTGATGCATTGCCCTGGATTTTCTGCACCAGGTAGCTGGTGTCGGGATTGCCGGGGTTGACGCGCAGCAGACTCGACACTTCGTTGCTGGGTACGTTCACCAGCAACGCATAACTATTGCCTGCATCGAGCCGCAGTCCCTGTGGCGCATTCGCGCCGGCGTGACAGCCGGTGCAGCTGGGCGTGAATATCGTCGCCTGGATCTGCTGGAAATCGTTGTTAGGCGGTGGCACGGGTGGCAGCGGGCGACCACCCGCGTCGAGACCAGTGCCATCTCCGGCTGTACAGCTCGCAAGCAAGATCACCGACAGACCGAGAATCCCTTTTGGGGATAGCAACTTGTTGAATTGGATAATCACGGCATTCCCTTGTTGTGACATCGCCGACACTCCAATTGAGTACCGGCAGGCGCGTTCGCGGTTCCTTGCGTTGCACTTCGGGACGATAGGTCCGATACGGGGCATCGGCTAGACTCGGCAGCCTTTCCCGAACCCCACCCCCGCGAGGATCAGACATGTCCGGAACTGCTCGCCGTCAATTCCTTACACGGTCCGCCGCCCTCGCCGCCTTGCCGCTGTTCAGCAGCCTCGGCAGTGCGCAGGCGCCCGGTCGCAAGTTAGGTGTCGCGCTGTGCGGCCTCGGCAACCTCTCCACGAGCCAGATCGCTCCCGCATTGCAGAAGACGCGGTTCTGCAAACTTGCCGGCATCGTCACCGGCTCGCCGGCGAAGGCGGCGGAGTGGAAGAAGAAGTACGACTTGTCCGACAACGCCATCTACAACTATCAGAACATGTCGCAGATGGCGTCCAATCCCGACATCGACATCGTCTACGTCGTGACGCCGAATGCGTTACACATGGACCACACGCTGGCCGCCGCGGCGGCGGGCAAACATGTGTTCTGCGAGAAGCCCCTCGAAGTGACGGTGGAGCGCGCACAACGCATGCTCGATGCGTGCAAGAAAGCCGGGCGCCTGCTGGGCGTCGGCTATCGTCTGCAGTTCGAGCCGAATCACCTCGAGTGCGTTCGCCTGGCGCGGGAAAAAGTGCTGGGCGACGTCAAGATCATCGACGCGAATTTCGGCTTTGCCATCGGCGATCCGAAACAGTGGCGCCTGAATCGCGCGCTGGCCGGCGGCGGCTCGCTCATGGACGTCGGCATCTACTGCCTGCAGACCACGCGCATGATCACCGGCGAAGACCCCATCTGGGTCAACGCCTCCGAGGTGAAAACCGACGCGGTGAAGTTCAAGGAAGTCGACGAAACGATTCTCTGGCAGGCGAAGTTCCCGAGTGGTGTCGTATCGAACTCCATCTGCACGTATTCCGCCAATGGGCTTCAGGGCTTCCGCGCGGCGACTTCGCGCGGCTGGTTCGGCATGGATCCGGCGTATTTCTACAACGGCAATCGTGGCCGCCGCAGCGACGGCCCCGAGATCAACTTCCCGGTGGGTGATCAATTCGCGATCGAGCTCGACGACTTCGCCGACTGCATCATCAACCAGCGACCCACCAGGGTGTCGGGCGAGATGGGGTTGGCCGACGTCCGCTTCCTCATGGCTATCTACGAGTCGATCAAGAAGGCCCGGCCCGTATCCCTCGTGTAAATGGGGACAGGCTCGCGTTCAGCGGCCGTTCCTGATTTGCTAGCAAAAGGGGACGCGCCTCGAGCCCGGTGCTCCGCACGTTCAGGTGCGGCCCCTTTTGCTAGGAAATGGGGAGTGTCCCCATTAACGCACGGCGATCTCGAACGGCCCCACGGGCAGCCCGGTGCTGTCGTAGAGATTGCACAGCGGACTGTCGGCCCAGCAGAAGCGCACGCGCGTGGCGCGAGCCGCGTCGGAATCCGACAGCAGTAGCTTGCCGCCGCTCGCCAGCTGCGCACGCACGAACCGGCAGGTGTCCTGCGTCGCACCGCACAGCTCGAAGCCAGCAGGATCCTTCGCGCCGATCACGCGCAGGTCTCCATCGAAATTCCCGAGCGTGACCGCGACATCACCGCCGGCCCGCGTCGCCGACGCCGGTTGCGCACCGGACGCCGAAATCTTCTCGCCATAGACCACGTGACGCGCGGCGCGCGCCAATCGCTTGCCGACCTCCTGCTTGTTCGCCGGATGGATGTCGTCGCGATTGCCGATGTCGATGGTGACCGTGAGCCCCGCGTTGCCATCCGCCGTCACCGCGCGCCGTTGCGCGTCGCGCAGCTGCGCCCAGCCACTATCTACCGGTGCATTGGCGAGCGGACCAAAATTCGCGAGCTGCACGATGAGGAACGGCAACGACGCGCCGAACTGCCGGCGCCAGTCCGCCATCCACGCGGCGAGCAGCGCCTGGTAGTGACGCGCATCGTCGAGCCCCGCGTTGGCCTCGCCCTGGTACCAGGCCACGCCGCGCAGGCCGTATTTGCCGAGAGGCGCGACCATGGAGTTATACAGCACGCTGACGCCCGACAATGATTCCCACGGCGCATGCGGCGGCCACAGACCGGGCGGCGAGACGCTGTATTCCCAACCGGTCAGTGGAATGCGCGTGCCGTCCGCTAACAACAGTGCGCGTTGATCGGCAGGACCGTGAAGCCCGCCGTCACCCCAGAAGTCGTGGACATTGACCACCACGACGTTGTCGCCGGCCTCGAGCAGTTTCGGCGGCAGCGCGTAGAGGCGCGCCTGGTCACCGTAGCCGTTGCCCACCGCGCGGCCGTTGACCCAGGTCATGTCCACGTCGTCGACGAGACCGAGCGACAGCCGCGCAACCTCGCGCGCCTGCGCCTTGTCGAGCTTCACGTGCGCGCGAAACCACACCATGCCGTCGAAACGCCCGAGCGCGGGACTGCCCCAGGTTTCCCAGTAGCCGAGCGCCGCCGGCGCCGGCCGCCAGGAAATCGTGTCACTTTTTCTTGCCCAGGGTTGCGTGCCCTGGGTGACCGCGCGCTGCTCGAGCCACCACTTCTGCCAGGTTTCGCCCCATGCCTGGAACGCGAGCGGCGGCCGGCTGCGGTACTCGCCTAACAAGTCGAGCGGCGCCTGGTAACCGCCGAGGCTGCGCAGCGCCTGCTCGCTCATCCACGGCTCGATGCGCGAACCGCCCCAGTTCGAAGAAATGATTCCCTGCGGCACATTCACGGTCTTCTGCAACTCGCGTACGAAGTAGTAACAGGTGGCGGAGAAATGCTCCGTCGTCGTGGGGCCCGCCACCTTCCATTCGAGAACCTGGTCGAAGTCCGTGCGCGGCGCCGCGCTCGTGGCGCGCGCGATGGTGACCTGGCGAATGCGGTCGTTGGCCGAAAGCGCGGCTTCCGAATGCGCGTCGAGCGTCATGCGCACCGGCCACTCCATGTTCGACTGGCCGGAGCACAACCACACGTCGCCGAGCAGAACATCGTTCGCGGTCTGCGTTCGCGAAGCGCTGCGCGCCACGAGCGTATGTGGTCCGCCCGCGGGCATGGCGGGCAACGTCAGTGACCACGCGCCTTGCGCGTCCGCCTTCGCCTTCGCCGAAGCACTCGCCAGCGAGACGCTGACTTCCTCACCTGTCCCGGCCCGGCCATACACGTTGATAGGCCGATCGCGCTGGATCACCGCGTGATCCACGAACAGGCCACTCATCAGCGGAGCTTCGGCATTTGCCGTGCCCATCAACACGACCGACGCGGCCACCCACACCAATCCACCGCGCAATCGCTGTAACATACGCCCCGCCCCATGAATGAAACCGCGCAAATACTGGTCCGGCACCACGTCGATCTCAAGACATTTCGCGAAGAGATCGTGCCCGCATGCAAGCCAGTAGTGCTCAAAGGTCTCGTCGATGACTGGCCGATCGTGCAGGCGGCGCGAGAATCTCCGCGCGCGCTCGCGAACTTCATCCAGCGCCTGGATAGCGGCAAGCAGATCCTGATGATGGAAGGGCCGCCCTCGATCCGCGGCCGCATCTTCTATCGCGAGGACATGAGCGGCTTCAACTTCGAGCGCAGGCCCACACTGATCAGTGCAATGCTCGAGCGATTGCTCGCGCAGGCGCAGGATCCGAATCCGTCCACGCTGTTCATTGAATCTGCGCCTACCGAGACTTCCCTCACCGGTTTCGCGGACACGCATGTAATGCCGCTGGTCGCGCCGGAATTCCCGGCTCGAATCTGGATCGGCAACTTCGTCACCGTACGAACACACTTCGATCTCCTGGAGAACATCGCCTGCGTCATCGGCGGTCGCCGGCGCTTCACGCTGTTCCCGCCCGACCAGGCCGGCAACCTGTACCTGGGGCCGATCGACTTCACGCCATCGGGCGTTCCCGTGAGCATGGTGCCCTTGCACGAGCCGGATCTCGCGCGGTTCCCGCGTTTCGCCACGGCGCTGGAACATGCGCAGGTCGCGGAGCTCACGCCCGGAGATGCGCTCTACATTCCCTACGGCTGGTGGCATCACGTCGAGTCGCTGACTCCGTTCAACGTGCTGGTGAACTACTGGTGGAACAATGCGCCGAAGATGGGCTCGCCCTTCGGTGTGCTGCTGCACGCCGCGCTCAGCCTGCGCGACATGCCGGCAGATCAGCGCGCGGTGTGGCGCGCCCTGTTCGAGCACTACATATTCACCGACCCCGAGGTCTCGATGGGACACCTCCCGCCGGAACAGCGTGGGTTGTTAGGGCCGCCATCGGCGGCCCGGACCAAGGAAATCCGCAACATTCTCGCGCAGGCGTTCACCAAGCAATGATCAGTGGGCCTGCGGGTCCGTGGGGGAAGCATGAAGCATCTTTGGTTCGGCGCCGCTTTGGGCGCGCTGTCTCTGGGCGCACTGTCTCTGCTCGCATCGGGCGCCCATGCCGCCGGCGCCACGGTTACCGTCACGCATGAGCTCGCCGCGGCGCGGCCGGGTGAAGTCGTCGCCATCCCTTTCTCGCAGATTGCGGCCGTCATGCCCACGGCGCGCATGTATCACCTGGTGGTGCGCGACTCGAAAGGCCGCGTGCTTCCTTCGCAGATCACCAACTACGAGCACGACCATCGCGGCGCGCAGTACGACGACCTGGTGTTCGCGTACGATTTCGCGGCCGGTGAGAAACGCGCCACGTTCACGCTCGAGAACGTTGCGACCGCCACGCCACCGGAAGCGCCTTGTGTCTACGCGCGGCTCGTGCCCGAGCGCCTCGACGACATGGCCTGGGAAAACGATCGCATCGCGCATCGCATGTACGGCCTCGCGCTCAATTCGCCGCGCGCCGGTGGCGAGCGCCTGCGCGGCAGCGGCATCGACGTGTGGGCCAAGCGAGTGAGCTATCCCATCGTCGATCGCTGGTACGCCAAGGGCCACGATCAATTCCACAAGGACGAGGAAGGCGAAGGTCTCGATCTGTACAGCATCGGCGGCTCGCGCGGCGCCGGCGGCACGGGTGTGTGGGACGGTGCGAAGCTGTGGACTTCGGACAACTTCGTCGGCACACAGGTGCTGTCGAACGGACCTCGGCGCGCCGCATTCAAGCTCACCTATGCGCCGTGGGATGCGGGCGCGGCGGGCCAGGTCATCGAGACCAAACATTTCACCGTCGACTGCGGGCGCAACTTCGATGCGGTCGAGAGCGTGTTCGATTTCGTGCCCGACAATGCCGTCGTGGGTATCGGCATCAGCGAGCATCCGGCCGTCGCGGGATTTCCGGCCGCCGTGCTCACCAAGGACCCGGATGGACGCTGGCTGAGCTTCTGGGAGGAAAACAAGGACGGCGGTCTTGGCGTTGCCGTCATCCTCGCCAGGGATGCAACTCCCGCAGGCTTCGCGCACGAAGACGCGCCCGGCGGCAAGGGCAACGCTAACAACCTGATACTGGCCAGGGGCGTGGATGGCGTGCCGCTGCGCTATTTCACCGGCGCGGGCTGGACGAAGAGCGGACAGTTCGCCGGGCGCGACGCCTGGGAAACCCACGTGAAGGAGTTTTCCGCGCGCGTGCAAAAACCACTGACAATCAATGTGAGCGCAAGCCAATGAAACTACGGAAGACCTCGTTGACGATCTGCCTGGTTTTCGCCGCCTCCGCGGCATTCGCGCAGAACAAGCATTTCGCGGACTGGCCGGCGGGCACCGCGCCCGCGGAAATAGGCAAGCGGGTCGCGGAACGTTTCATTCCCACGCCGCACATGGAGATGAACAGCCACGGTCCGCAGGCGCTGCACTATTCGCACGTGGCCACGTGGACCGGCGCGCTGCAGTTCGCGAGTCTCACGAAGGACACGGAGCTCGAGGCGAAACTCGTCGAGCGTTTCGACCCGTTCCTGCCTGCCAATGGATCGCGCGTGCCGCGCGCCGATCACGTCGACGGCACGGTGTTCGGCGCGCTGCCGCTCGAGCTCTACATGCAGGACGCGCGCTTTCGTTACCGCGTCATGGGTCTGGCATTCGCCGATGCGCAGTGGGACCGGCCGCTGCCGGACGGCCTCTCCAACCAGACGCGCTGGTGGATAGACGACATGTACATGATCACGGCGCTGCAGCTCGCCGCCTATCGCGCCACCGGCGACGCGAAATATCTGGAGCGCGCCACGCGGTCGATGGTCGCGTATCTCGCGAAACTGCAGCAGCCGAACGGCCTCTTCTTTCATGCACCCGACGTGCCTTTCTACTGGGGCCGTGGTGATGGCTGGGTGGCCGTGGGCATGGCCGAACTGCTGCGCGACCTGCCGCCGACGCACAAGTCATACAAGGGCGTGCTCGCCGCCTACCGGCGCATGATGGCCACGCTGCTCAAGCACCAGGCGACGACCGGCATGTGGCGGCAACTCATCGATCATCCGGAGAGCTGGGAAGAAAGCTCCAGCACGGCCATGTTCGCCTATGCGTACGTCACCGGCGTGAAGAACGGCTGGCTGGCCGAAGACACCTACGGGCCAGCGGCGCGCAAAGCGTGGATCGCGCTCGTGAGCTTTCTCACCTCCGATGGCCTGCTGCGCGAAGTGTGCGTTGGCACGGGCAAGAAGAACGACCTGCAGCATTACCTGAACCGCCCGCGCGTCACGGGCGATACGCATGGTCAGGCGCCCATGTTGTGGACGGCGACGGCGCTGTTGAGATGAACGACACCGCTAGCTAGACCAAAGTCGTAGAAAAGGGGACAGATCTATTTTTCCTGGAAGCAGAGAAAAATAGATCTGTCCCCTTTTCTACCTGTAACAATAGGCCCGTTTCCGAAGGGGGAATCGTGCGAAGAACAATCATGTTGTTAGCGGCGCTGGCCTTGCCGGCGCTCATCCTGGCTTCGCCCAACGGCGGGCCGCTCGGCGATTTCGAGGCTCACGGAGACGTGGGCTCACCCAAAATCGCGGGCTACGCCACCTGGAACGCGGCCTCGCAGGTGTACACGCTCAGCGCGGGCGGCGTGAACATCTGGGCGAAGCGCGATGAGTTCCAGTTCGCTCACCGGCGCATGAAAGGCGACTTCATCGTGCAGGCGCAGGTGGAATTCCAGGGCAAGGGCGTGGACCCGCATCGCAAGGCCGGCATCATGGTGCGCACCTCGATCGCCGATTTCGATTCGGCCTATGTCGACGGCGCGCTGCACGGCGACGGACTCACGTCGCTGCAATATCGCAAGGTGAAGGGCGAAGACACCGCGCAGATCGAGATGCCGGCGGCCAAGGGGGCGAACGTCATCCAGCTCGAGCGCCGCGGCAATGTCTTCATCTTCTCAGCGGCGCGCTTCGGCGAACCCTTCGAGATCGCGGAGATCAAGGATGTGCCCAACGTCCCCGACGAAGCCTACGTCGGCCTCTTCCTCTCCTCGCACAATCCCGAGGTGATGGAAAAGGTGGTGTTCCGCCATGTGCGCGTGATCAAACCGGTGAAGGTCGGCTTCCAGCCGTACCGCGATTACATCGGCAGCCGGCTCGAAGTCATGAACGTCACCAGCGGTCATCGCAACGTCTACTACTCGTCGCGAGTGCCCTTCGAAGCGCCCAACTGGCTGCCCGACGGTTCCGCGCTCATCTACAACGCCAGCGGCGGCGATCCTGCGTCGCGCGGAAGATTGTGGAGATTCGACCTGCTGACGCGCACGCCCTCGCTCATCGACACCGGTTTCGCGATCCGCAACAACAACGACCACGTGTTGTCGTTCGATGGCACGCAGCTCGCGATCAGCGACCAGAGCACCGAGGGTGGGCAGTCGACCATCTTCACGCATGCCGACGCGCGGCGGCATTCCGAAGCGCATCACGCCGCTCACGCCTTCGTACATGCATGGCTGGTCGCCCGACGCGAAGTGGCTGACCTACACCGCCGGGCGCCCGACGAAGAAGGATCCGAAGACGCTCGAGTGGGACATCCACAAGATTGCATCCGACGGCAGCGGCAAGGAAATCAACCTCACGAACACGCCCGGCCTCGATGACGGCCCCGAGTATTCGCCCGACGGCCAGTGGATCTATTTCAACTCCACGCGCTCGGGCCAGATGCAGATCTGGCGCATGAAGCCCGACGGCACCGGCCAGGAACGCGTGACGAACGATCACAAGTACAACGACTGGTTCCCGCACCTCTCGCCCGACGGCAAGTGGATCGTCATCATCTCGTACGGCCTCGACGTGGAGCCGACTAACCACCCGTACTACAAGCATTGCTACCTGCGGCTCATGCCCGTGGATGGCAGCGCGCCGCCGAAGGTGATCGGCTACGTGTACGGCGGCCAGGGCACGATCAACGTGCCGTCGTGGTCACCCGATGGCACGCACATCGCGTTCGTCTCGAACAGCGACGCGCTTTAATGGGGACATTCCTGATTTGCTAGCAAAAGGGGACAGGGCTCGATTCGACTGAGCGCGGTTTGTCCCCAGTCGAATATCCGCGCAGTTGAATCCACTGCGCTGGATTCACTCGCCAGCATGTACCGGCGAGCACGCGCGTCGCGCTGTGCTGCTCACTCGCTTGCCCCTCTTCGTCCTGCTTTGAGCCGCGTCCCGATTTGCTAGCAAATCAGGAATGTCCCCATTTCATCGCCACGCCCTGCGCTGAAGCAGCGGCAAACCTCGTGACACGCTGCGGTGCAAAGCCGAGGCCAAGCAAAACTTCACCCTTGATCAGAAAGCCTTCGTTGACCATTTCGCGATGGCACAGTACTTGTATCCTCAAGACAACAATCAAACCACCAACAGGTGGGAAAACCAAAACATGACCAACAAACTCTCGCGCCGCGGCTTCCTCAACCTGGCGGGCGCGGTCGGCGGATCGACTGCCGTGTATCGCGCCGCGCTTGCCCTCGGCCTCCTGCCGGCCATCGCACATGCGGAGCGACCCGAGCTGGGGACTCTGAAGAAGCCCAGAAAAGTCCTTATTCTCGGCGGCGGCATCTCCGGTCTCACGGCGGCCTACGAGCTGTCGCGCAAAGGCTACGACGTGCAGGTGCTCGAAGCCTCGTTCCGCGCCGGCGGGCGCAACCTGACGGTGCGCCACGGCGATCGCATCGACGAGACCGGCTTTCCGCAGGTCTGCAACTTCGACAAGGATCCCGACCTCTTCTTCAACTGCGGCCCGGCGCGTATTCCCGGCCACCACAAGGCGCTGCTCAACTATTGCAAGGAGCTCGACGTCGAGCTCGCGCCGTTCATCAACGACAACCGTCTGGCCTGGGTGCAGGACGACGCCATGTTCGGCGGCAAGCCGATGCGCGCGCGCGAATACATGACGGACTCGCGCGGCTTCGTCGCGGAGCTCATGTCCAAGTCCCTGACGCCGGAACAGTTCGCGGCGCCGATGACGAAAGAAGACGTCGACCGCCTGCGTGAATACCTCAAGTACCTGGGCAGCCTCGACCCGAGCTTCAAATACGTCGGCTCCAGCAATGCGGGCCTCGCGGTCCACGACTACACGAAGCCCGACGTGCTCAAGAAGCCGCTCGACGGCCGTGAACTGCTCAAGTCGCGATTCATGCAGATCATGAGCTTCGGCGAAACGGACGATCAGGCCGCGATGATGATGGAGCCGGTCGGCGGCATGGACCGCATCCCCGCGGCTTTCATGCGCAAGATCGGGCATCTCGTACAGCTCGAGTCGCAGGTGCAGAAGATCAAGGTGTTGCCCAAGGGGTGCGAGGTCACCTATCGCCGCAACGGCGAGTACGTCACCGCAAAAGCAGATCACGTTCTCAATTGCATCCCGATGCAGTTGCTCGCGGGCATCGAGAACAATTTTCCGAAGCCATTCGTCGCGGGGCTCACCGCCATACCGCGCGGCAAGCTCTTCAAGATCGGTTTCCAGATGAAGGAGCGGTTCTGGGAAAAGGAAGGCATCTACGGCGGCATTTCCTGGACTCTGCAGGACATCCAGCAGCTGTGGTACCCGGCGCATGGCATCAACCGGCAGAAGGGCGTCATGTTGGGCGCGTACACATTCGATCCGCGTGCCGGCGAGAAATTCGCGCGGCTCGCGCCGGCGGACCGCTTCAAGCTCGCCATCGCACAGGGCGAGAAAATCCATCCGGGCTATGGCAGCTACGTCGAGAGCGGCGTGAGCGTCGCCTGGCACCAGATGAACCACATGCTCGGCTGCGCCGCGCAGTGGGACGAAGAACTCTGGAAGACATGGTTCAAGACGTTGCAGACACCTGTCGGCAGCCACTATCTGATGGGAGACCAGGTGAGCTACCACCCCGGCTGGCAGGAAGGCGCGATGGCCTCGGCGCACTTCGCCATTGCGGATATCGACGCGCGTGAACGCGCCGCCGGCGCGGTGGCCGCATGAAGCGCCGTCACGCACTCGCCGCGGGAATCGTGCTGGCCCTGATCGGCGCCAGCGCCTCGGCCGGCAACGACTTCGATTACTGCCTGCTTTGCCATGGCACCAATGCCAACGGCAACTACGGCATCCGCGCGCCCAAGCTTTCGGGCATGGAACCCTGGTATCTCGCGCGCCAGCTCGAGGATTTCGCGTCCGGCACGCGCGGCACTCACACCGAGGATGCACCGGGGCACGAGATGGGCCCCGTGGGCCTGCGCCTGAAGCAGGAAGGCGCCATCGACGCCGCTGTGCAGTTCATCGGCAAACTCGAATCGAAGCGGCCCGCGCCAACCGTCACCGGCGACGTGGCGCATGGCAAGAAACTCTACGCGAACTGCGCGAGTTGCCACGGCGCGAAGGGCGAAGGCAACGCGACGCTGAACTCGCCCGCGCTGGCCGCACGCTCGGACTGGTATCTCGTGACGCAGCTCGTCAACTACCAGAAGGGCCTGCGCGGCGCCGATGAACGCGACACCTACGGCGCGCAGATGCGCGCTATCGTTGCGACGCTTCCGGATGAGAAGGCGATCACCGATGTGGTCGCGTACATCAACACGTTGAAGTAATGGGGACATTCCTGATTTGCTGCAAAACGGGACGGGCCTCATCCTCACGTGAGACCCGCGCTTTGCAGAAATGAGGCGCGTCCCGTTTTGCAGCAAATCAGGAACGGCCGTGAGGCGCGGCCTGATCCCATTTCCACAGGAGTGCCCATGCAGAAGTCAGTGAGTCCGAAGTTCCTGGTGCGCGCGGCGATCGGCGGTGCGCTGTCCCTCGCGTCGATGAGTGCGGCAACCGCCGCCGACGTCATCCGCCATCCGCTGCCGGGTGGCAGCACGTTCCCGATCGCACGAGCCGTCGAAGTGCCGGCCGGGAAAACCATCATCTTCCACAGCGGCACGACGCCCTCGCCGCTCGACCCGAAGGCTGCGCCCGGCACACTCGCCTACTGGGGCGACACCAAGGCACAGGCGCTCTCCACGTTCGCACGCATCAAGGAATCGCTCGACGCCATGGGCCTGACCTTCGGCAACGTGGTCGCGATGACCGTCTACCTCGTCGGCGATCCCGCCAAGGGCAACAAGATGGACTTCGAAGGATTCATGGCGGCCTACACGCAGTTCTTCGGCACCAAGGAGCAACCGAATCTGCCGGCGCGCTCCACCGTGCAGGTGGCCGGCCTCGTGGCGCCGGGCATGCTGGTCGAAATCGAAGTGCAGCTGGTCAAATAGCCGCGCCATCAAAAAGGCGCTCTGGCAATCACGGAGGGCCTGAATCGTCGAGGGCGGGCGAGTCCTGATGCCCGCCCTCCCTCTTTCTTCCCGTCAGAACGTAAAGCCATCTTTCCAGTAGTGGAACTACGGGTACCCGCCTCACGCTGTTATCAGTCTCGCCGAACAGCGCCTGGTCGCCGAGTGCCCTAACAAGCGCAATTTAGCGGCACGCCGCGCTGAACCAGGCGCGAGGCGAAGTGATGGCGCAGGTCAAACCAGCGGAATCCGGTGATGTTGGTTTGCGCCCCTCGCAAGTCGGCAGTCGGCGATTGAAGTCGACGGATGCCCCGCTGAGCTTGAGCAACTCGCCGCGCCGCAGTCCCGCCACCCGGATGTCCTTCTGCGCGTGCACCAGGAGTGCGGACGCGCCGGCCGTCCCTCCCTGTCCGCCATCTCAACGAGCAGACCGCCCGCGTTCGAACTCACTGCGTCGTGAAGTTCATCGAGCACTTGCGTAGGCGCGAAAAAGGAGCGGATTCGTGCGCGATGCGGTGACACAGTGCAGTCAAGGTTGAACACTCTGTTTTTTGAGTCGTCCTCACAACATTTGATTGGCTCTCCGGCCATCGCTGCCACGCGCCAAAAACCTCGAAAAAAACCAGCGGAAAGCGGCATTTACCGCGCGTGAGTCAGCGTCGAAGTCGGTTGACCGGTGCATATCTGCAACGGCGCGCGGGTGCTCTGGCCGATTTATTGCAAAGAAATTCCCATCGCCATGCGCCGTACGAAAAAGGCCTGGCTTTGTCATCAACCTGCGACCGGCAAGAGGGGGAACGTCGCGAGGTCAGAAATACAAACCAAAAATTGGGAGGTCGCAAGAATATGAAAATGAAACCGGGACAGGTGCTCCCCCGAGCATCCGCAGCCGCCGCAGGCTTGCTGCTCACACTCGCTGCGTCGCAGGTACTCGCGCAAGAAGCAGATGGGCAGTCAGAAGCGGACGTCCAGAAAGACACGGACGTGCAGGACGAAGTCGTCGTGACCGGCACTCGCAGAACCGATCGGTCAGTAGCCGACTCGGCTTCTCCCGTCGACATCATCGGCGCCGAAGAACTCGCCAGCCAGCCCGCAGCCGACATGCTTGAAGTCCTCAAGAACGTCGTTCCCAGCTTCAACGTTGGGCAGAATCAGATCTCCGACGCCTCGACCTTCGTACGCGCGCCGTCGCTGCGCGGCCTTGCGGGTGACATGACGTTGGTCATGGTCAACGGCAAGCGTCTCAACCGGGCTGCGCTGGTGCAGGTGGCGTCGGATGACCCGACCAACGCGCTGTCCCAGGGTGCGGACCTCTCGGTTCTGCCCACCATTGCTGTTGGCAGCCTGCAAATCCTGCGCGAAGGAGCGACCGCGCAATACGGTACCGACGCTATCGCCGGAGTCATGAACTACTCGCTCAAGACCGAAGAAGGCATCGAGATAAACACCCGCTATGGACAGTTCATGGACGGTGGCGGCGACGGCGAGGCCAAGCAGATTGCGGCTTATCTCGGCATGAACCTGGGCGACAGCGGCTTCCTTTCTTTCGCCGGTGAATACAACGACGATGGCGGCACCATCCGCAACGAGACGCGTCCGGCAGCCGTCCTGTTCGCGGACGCGCATCCGGACCTGGCCGACCAGCTGCCCAACTACCCGGACCCTGTCCAGATCTTTGGCAATTCGCCATCGGAAGGCTGGAAGGCGGTGGTCAATGCCACCTTCGACGTAACCGACTCGGCCAGGATTTACGCGTTCGGCAATTTCGCCCATGCGGAGATCACGGAGAGTTTCAACTTTCGTTCGCCGGAGACCTTCACGGCGACCGACACCACCGGCGTCGTACGCACCCTGGGGCGAAATGGCGCCTTCGCGAGTCCGATCTACCTGACCCCTTGCCCGTCGGGCAGCGCGACATGCCCCGCGGGCGGATTCGTGCTCGATGGAAACACCTTCTCGTTCATTGACATGTATCCGGCGGGTTTCACGCCGCAGTTCGTCGGCGAGAAGGACCAGGCGTTCGGCGTGGTGGGCGTCAAGGGCGACCTGGCGGAGAACCTGACGTTCGACGTGTCGGGATCGATCAGCAAAAACGAGCTGACCATGTCGATGTACGACTCACTCAGCCCGACCTATGGTCCGCAGACCCAGCAGAGTTTCGAATTCGGTACGCTGATCCAGGAAGAAACTGTGTTCAACGCCGATCTCGTCTGGTCGGTCGAGACCGGCCTGCCGAGCCCGCTGACCGTCGGGTTCGGCGCGGAATACCGCGAAGAAACTTACGAGGCAACCGAGGGCGACGAACAGTCCTACGGCATCGGCCCGTACATCACCCAGCCGCTCTATGTCGAAACTGCGCCGGGGGTCTACGCCTTCGATTCCACGGTCGGCATGCCCTTTCCGGGTGCGAGCGGCTATGGCGGCACCAGCCCGGACGCTGCCAACGACTATTCGCAGAACAGCTATGCCGCTTACGCGAGTGTGGAATCAGATCTGACCGAATCCTTCTCGGCAGGCGTCGCTGTCCGCTTCGAGGACTACAACACCTTCGGCTCGACCACGGTCGGCAAGCTGAATGCGCTGTGGAACATTGCGCCGGCGTTTTCGCTGCGCGGCACGGTCGGCACCGGCTATCACGCGCCGTCGCCGGGCCAGAGCAACGTGCAGATCCTGACCACTGCCTTCACCAACGGTGTGCAGGTACAGACGGGCACCTATCCGGTCACCAATCCGATCGCGCAATATTTCGGAGCCACCGCGCTCAAGCCTGAAGAATCAACCAATTTCGGTTTGGGCTTTGTGTTCTCGCCCACGTCAAACCTGACGCTGACGCTCGACGCCTACCGGATCGAAGTGCTTGACCGCATCGGCCTGTCCCAGACCTACAGCGTGACGGCTGCGGACATCGCCCTCCAGCCTGCCCTCCTGGCCGTGGGCGAGGGCGGCGACGTGCAATATCCCACCAGCGCTTATGACTCGCTTACGAAAGGCATCGACTTCGTCGGCACCTGGCGTCCGCAGCTGGATACCGGTTCGCTCAACCTGACGCTTGCCTATAACTACAACGAGACGGAAGTGACCGATTACGATGCGGCAATCATCGGCGATGCCCAGAGGACCGACATCGAGGGCATCATCCCGAAACATCGTGGAACTTTCACTGCAAGTTATGCGATCGGCGAGTTCTCGATCACTGCGCGTGAGAGTTACTACAGCTCCTTCACTCAGGAAATCGGGTTCCCCGGCCAGACCTTCGGCTCGAAGTTCACGACCGATCTGGAGGGGAGCTACACCATCGCCGATAGCTACACGATCGCAATTGGGGCGACCAATGTGTTCAACGAATATCCGGACAGGATCATGGCCACAGACGCCAACCCGATCTATGTCCTGACCAACAGCCTTTCGAACGGGCAGATCTATCCCAATAGCGGTGGTCCGTTCGGCTCCAATGGCGGCTTCTGGTATGCCCGCGTGAATGTGAAGTTCTGATCGATCAGCGTGTCGGGCCGCCCGGTACTTTCCGGGCGGCCCGCATTTGCAAGCAGCGGCGCAGGACCAGGCAGAGCAGCAGGAACAGGGCGAGCCACTCCATGCGACCGCCTCCTCCGTCCCCGCTGCTGCTCACCGCCGCGGCATCGCCGCCGGCGATGTCGATGGCCACATCGCGGTTGTCATTGGCGGGATTGTCGTCGTTGCCGGCGGTGAGCTTGAGCGAGCTCACGAAATTGCCGTCGGTGTTGCCGCGCACGCTGAGCGACACGGTGGTCGTGGCCAGCGGATCGAGTTCGGCGAAGTCACAGGTGAGCACGCTGGTACCGCTGCAAGTGGCATTCGACGCCGACACACTCACCAGCGTGACCTCGGCGGGCAGCGTCACTGCGAGCCGGGCGCCGAACGCTTTCTCGGCGCCATTGATCACCGAGATCAGCGGGAAGGTAAGCGTGCTCGACTTCGGACCCGCGAATGTCGTCGCGACGCGCAGCTCCAGGTCGGTCATACCGTGCGTATCTACCTGCGCTGATTGGGCATTGTTCGCGCTCACCACGTCGCCCATGGTGCTGACGTACACGGCGAGGTGGCCCGCGTAAGTCCCCTCCGCCGCGCGATAAGTCACGGTCACGGTGATGCTGGCGAACGCCGGCAGGTCGGTGAAATCGCAGATGCCGCCGCTGGACACATCGATGTGGCAATCCCCGCTCGTGGCGCTGATCGCTTCGACGGTCAGCGCCGGCGGCGCATGCCCCGCCGCGAACCGCGCGCTCGCCAGCGGGCGCCGGTCGGTGGTTACGGTGAACGTCTTCACGCGCGTCTCCCCGCCGAACAATTCCGCCATGTCGAGGCCGCCCGAGACGGCGATGTCATTGAACGGCCGCACGATGACCGCTCGCGTCAGTGAATCGTTGTCGGGCGCGGTGTCGCCCGGTGTGGTGCTGGTGAACGTCACGTCATAGCTGCCGGGCTCGGCAAACTCCGCGCTGTAGTCCACGAACAGCTGCGCATTGCGCGCCATCGCCGGCAAGGTACAACGAGCGCGTTGCGCGTCGAGCAGCGCGCAGGCCTCACCATTGTGAATGGACAGCCGACGCAACGTGCCCGCCGAGTGCAGCGTACGATGTCGAGCGCGGCGCCGACAGCCGACTGCCGCCCGTTAGAACGCAGCGACACCTGGCCGGTGAACACAGCATCTTCCACGCCGGAGCCGCCCGAAGCCATCACCACGGACAGGTCGACGGCGTGGTCGATGCGCAGTTGCACACCGGCATGGTTGTTCGCCAGATACTCATCGCCCGCCGCCTCGACGGTGGCGCCGATGCTGCCGCTGACCGCAGCTGCGCCATGGACGCGCAACAGCACCTCGCGGGTGGAACCGGGAGTCACCGCTCCGAGCACGCAACGGAGGGTGAGCGGATCGGGCTGCGTGCAGGTAGTGCCACCGGCGTCGATGGAGTCGACCACGAGCAAGCTCGACGGCATGGAGATGGTCAGAATGACATCGCCCGTGGGCAGCGGACCGCGCGAGCGCACCGTGTACGGCACCGCATAAACCGTGCCCACACCGAGATCGACGGTGGCCGGCCCGCGGTGAGTCTCGACATCGCGCTGCGCCTGCACCCAGGCCGTGGTGCTGGTGTTGTTGTTGGTGAGATCGCCGTCACCCACGGCACTCACGCTGGCGCTCGCGAACAGCGGCCCCGCCACCTGCGTGGTGGCCTGCACGGTGAGCCGGCGAGTGGCACCCGCGGGCAGATCGGTGATCGTGCAGCTCACCGACGAGGCATTCGCGGTGCACGTGGCGCCGGGCATGCTCGCGCCCGTCACGGCCTGGTTCAGGTTGAGCGACAGAGTCACATTGCGCAGCGGCATCGCGCGCAGCGAGCTCACATCGGCATACGCCTCGATGGGCGCACCGAGCGCCACCTCTCCGGCGCTGGTGGAGAGCACGACTGCTGCATCCACGCCCGAGCGCAGGGACACCGGCAATTGCCGATTGTTGTTCGAGGTAACGCGATCGTTGGCGGCCATCGCGCGCGCCTGCACCACGAACGTCGCCGCCGCGGTGCTGCGCGCGACCACGTTCACCTGCGCGCTGGCTTCCCCGACCATCGCGCCGAGCTGGCAGTTGACGACGAGCCCCGACACCGAACAACTGCCGAGCGAGCTGGTCGCCGATTCGATGGCGTAAACAGGGTTGTTAGGGAGCGTGATGGTCAGTGTCGCATCCATCGCCGTGGTATTACCGGCGGAGCGCACCACGAATGGCAGCGTGAACGGCAGGCCGCCCTCGCCCGTCACGGAGGTCACATCGGCCTCCACCGAGACATCCGCGTACGACGCCGAGGTCACGCAGTCCGCCGACTCGATGACCGCGTCCATGGTGTCGAGGCTGCACTGGGAGAACGTCGAGTAGCCGCTGACCGATGACGCCATGATGAAGCCGCCGCCGGTGCTCTCGCACACCGTGCCCGGTTCGCCATCGTGTTCGGCGCCGAAGTTGTGACCGAGCTCGTGCGCCATGATCAGCGCGGAGATCGTGGTGCCGAAGGAGCGCGAGCTCACCGAGACGCCGCGCTCCACGTCGCACACCGTGCGCACGTAGGCGATGCCCGCCGTGGTGCCATCGAGATCCTTGCCCGTCATCAAATGCGCAAGGCCGCGTGCGCGCACTTCCGCCGTGGACTTGCGATAGGAGCCGAGCTGCTCGAGCAGCGTTGCGCCCTTGGTCGCCGTGAAAGGATCCGCGCCCGGTGCCATCAGCCGCACGTCGGTCGCCAGGATCAGCAGGCCCACCTGCTCGCTGAAGATGCCTTCGACGATGTTGAGGCGCGCCAGCATCGCGGCGGTGGGATCGGCGCTTTCGGCGGCCTGGAAATCCGTGTCGCCGATGAGCGAGATTTCGATCTGGCGCGTGAGCTTCGTGCTGTACACGCCGGTTTCGATTTCGCGTACCAGTGACCGGTACTGCTCGAGACCGTTCGCCGCCTTCGACGACTGCGCATCGCCGGCCAGCGCGCAAAAATCCCGGGGCAGCAGGTCGATCGAATCGGAAAGGCGATACACGACCGTCTGGCCGGGGCCCGCATTCAACGGCGTCGTCAGAAAATCCGCGATGCGCTCGTAGCGCGTGACAGTGTAGAGATCGTGCCCGTCCCAGATCGCGCCTTCCACACCCGCGGGCGTTTCGGTGAGCCGCACCCAGGATCCGGGCGCGCCATCGAGCGAGCCACGCAGCAGCTTGTAGGACTGGAGTTGCTGCTTGCGTTGCGCGGAAAGTTTGTCGAGCACGCGGTCGTTGTCGACCAGCGTCAGCGAGAAGCGGCGGCCGTAGGCGTCGAACTGTGCGGTGCCCGATTTGAGGGCCAGCGCCACGGGCTCGGCGTACTGAATGGCCGGCGCCTGGGCAACAGCGTTTGCCGTCGCACCCAACGCCAGGACCCACAGCGCTATCCCGCTGCCGATTGCACGCACCCTAGAACCCCTATCGCCTGTACGGCGTTGTTCTTCTCCGGTGCGCTCAAGTTACAGAAGTGGCGCAACCAGGGCTTCGACTTTAGACGCTGGGTCTGCGTAGGCGGGGGCGCGAAGAGACGTCGGATCGCGATTAAGTGACGCGGGCCTCAGGAACATAACGGTGGGACATAACGTGTATCGAAAGTTGCCGCGTTTCCAGCCTTGGGGCAGCACCACTGACTCCTAATTTGGCCTTCGATCGAAGCCGCTTTTCCAAGCAGAGCTGTTCGGCCGCGCGACCAAAATGCTTCTCTTGCATTGGAGCGACGACCAAGCGGAGCTCGATCAGGGTCACAGCGAAATGGTCGCGCCAATCTTTGCTAGCGTCTAATTACCTGTATGTGCTCAATGCTGGCATCGACCGATAAGAGAGCTAAGGCTCAAGTCCCTTGCCCGAACTGCCGTCCCCATTTTCGCGCTTGCGTCTCTCAAGAAAGCGTTCAATTGATGACACAACAATCGCGTTCGAAATCAAGAGCAGAATTGCAGCTACAACGAGCCCGGTGCCGTCCAGAAACTTCTGTACAAACCAGTTTTCGGAGAACCACGTAGCAAATGCGAAAAGAGAAATGAACATCACAAACGACAGACTGGATGAGACCCAGACCAACGGACGAACTGGCTGTTCCATCTGAGTGGAGATCGACAGCGCTCCCTTTTTTCCTTCGCGCGATCTGCTCATAGTTTGGCCCAAGTAAGTTCCTCGCTTGCGTCGCGTGTCTCTATTGGCCGCATTTGAGACCCATAGTCGGCAAGCAGCACCATAGACGACGAGACGGCCACTGGAAGGCTATATACGCTGAGTTGGCAAATCGCCGAAATACTACCGGCCCCACATGTAATGTGGCGGAGCGGGTAAGACAAGACTGCGGCCTTGCTCATCGTGAGTCCAGTTGTAGCCGCTGCACCCTAAGCAGATATCAAATGCCTGCATCGTTCTCTCAAGGCCTGTTCCGATCGCAAACCCCCCATAGCCGGAAAGTACCACCATGGACGACGAGGCGGCCGCTGTAAGGCTGTAGCCGGTTAGCAACCCGGTGCTGGTTCCTGTTCCCATTGCCAGCCATCGATATTGATACCCGGTCCGGCCAAGAAAGTTTATAGCCGCTCCCGCCGCGCTCGCCTTGCCGAAATCTAATGCAGCTTGTCCCAGTTGTGCGTAATCGGCGATGCCTTGGTCCTGGGCCCAGTTGTTAGACCTTCGTAGTAAATAGTTTCTGCTTGCGGAGTTGGTCAGTCTCGGACGCTGGCCGCGTGACCGACGACGGACGGCCCAATAAGTCATGTGCATACGTATTCCAGAAGATCGTCGAAGACTTCGACATCCTGGGTATGGACTCGCGCGCGACTCGTCCAAGCGCATCGTATTCGATCGCCGCCGCGGTACTGTTATTGTCCGAATTGCCGACCGTGGGAAGAATCTTGAGAACTGGACGGTCGAACATGTCAAGCAGGTATGTGTGACCGCCTGTCACCCGCGCGTTCGCGCTGTCGAGAATCGTGGTTGAGTCAAGTGTTTTTCCCATCCCGGGGCAGAAGCCGAAGTCTGCGCAATTGTTGAACTGCAACCTCGTGTAGTTGGTGTCTGGATGGTTTTGCCGCGTCTTACGGCCGAAGGCGTAAGCGGAAATTGCCCCGACGTGAAGCTGCCGTCCGAGTACAGCGACGAGGTGGTACGCGCCGCCATTCCGACCCCGGTGACGGCGGTGTAATTCACATTGCCAAAGCCGTCGTGGCCGATGTCGGTGGTGACCTGAAGTGTTCCATTGCCGGGTTCATCAACGACTTGTCTTCTCCTTCACTGCTCCTTGCACAGCAAAGGGCGAGACATGTGCTAGGTGATTACGTCATCATCACATCGCGCAATAGGTGGTTCGCGGCACAACGTTGAACGCTCCCTGGGTGCGACCGAAGTCCACGGCGAACGCGGTCGAGGCGAATGAAATGAACATCACGGCGCCAAGGGCGCGGCGAAATATTGCAAACATGTGAAGGCCTCGACTTTGTTAGGACTTGTTTCTTGAGCGACAGACTCCCTTGAGTGCTTGTGTCACGACACGGATAAATCTCTCACCCGCGGTGCAACTAAGTGGATAGCGGCAGACAACGGTCGGACGATTGGCGGGCAATTGAGGTTGTTAGTTGAGGCGAGTTGAAACCCATCGGCGAGAAGCGCCGACCAGCGCCCACCCGGTGTCCGCGGCCTTCAGGGCTGTTCTGACGTCACCGGATCTCGAAGCGGTCGCTATTGCTGCGTCGCAACGCCCACCGCCACCGTGACCCACAACGCCAGCAACGTGACCCAGCTCGCGAAGTACGCGCGCAGCCGGTAGCGCACCCGGTTGCCGCCCAAATGGATGTACGCATGCAGATACCGCATCGCGACATAGCTCCAGGCCAGGGCCACGACCAAGGTCCCAGTGACACCGACGATCATTGCTGTCACACAGCCCACGTAGAAAAGCGTGGGTGCCTCGAACAGGTTGGCGAAGTGCCGCGCGGGCTTCACCGAATATTCCGGCTCCACGACGGAACCCTGGAACGTTCTGAAGTAACTCACCGGGGCTAGGCCTTCGCGAACCATGCGAACCCGGGAGCGGAACAACATGATCAGGACGCCAAAGGTGAGCAGCACCAGCGCCAGCATGGGGTAGACGAGACTGAGTCCGGACATGGAGGTTCCTTGGTCGAGCGCCGCATCGCAGTTTAGGGGCGGCTCTTTGTTCAGCCAAACAATCGATTCAACCAAGCTAGGTCAACCAACAACAAGGGGAAGAATCATGAGGAGAGGATTGTTCAAAATCGGTCTGGCGGGCACCGCCTGCGGGCTGCTGGCCGCAGGTAGTTTGATGGCCGGCGACGCGCCGCCGACCCGCTTCAAGGTTCAGGCTGATCTGACGGGCTACCAGGAAGTGCCCGCCGTTTCGACGGTCGCTCACGGCACGTTCGATGCCTGGATCGACACCGAAGCCGGGCTGATCTTCTACAAGTTGAAGTACGACGCGCTCGAAGGCACGGTGACCCAGTCACACGTGCATTTCGGGCAGATGAGCGTGAATGGCGGCATCAGCTTCTTTCTGTGCACCAACGCCGGAAATGGGCCTGCCGGCACCCAGACCTGCCCGGAAGGACCGGCAGTGGTCGAGGGTGTGATCGACGCTGCGGCGGTGATCGGCCCCCTTGCCACGGGTATCGAGGCGGGGGCATTTGCCGAGATCGTGGCGGCTATCCGGAACGGGACGGCCTATGCCAACGTCCACTCGTCCAAGTGGCCGGCAGGCGAAATCCGCGGTCAGCTCCGTTAAACAGGGCGATTTGGCCTCCGGTTCGTGCCCCGGGGGGGTGCGGATCGGGGCCTCCCTTACATTTTTAGCTGGAAGTTGTCGCCTCGGACAAAAGTTTCCTGTACCGTCGCCGGCGGCTTGCAATTCTTCGTCGATACGGCGCATGTGCGCCGCAACCCCAAAGCATTCGCGAACCAGCAGACAGGGCTTGGCCTGTCATCTGTCTAATTCTTTGAGTGAGTGATTCTGTGACGAAACTTTACGTTGGAAATCTGCCTTTCTCAGCCACCGAAGATCAGGTGCGCGCCCTCTTTGCAACCCACGGCACCGTAGACAAGGTGTCGCTCGTGAACGATCGCGAAACCGGACGCCCCCGTGGCTTCGGCTTCGTTGAAATGCCGAATGCCGATGCCACCCGCGCCATGCAGGCGCTCGATGGCAAAGACTTCGGTGGTCGTCCGCTGAAGGTCAATGAAGCCCAGGAGCGCGAGCGCGGCGCCCCGCGCGGCAACTTCGGTGGTGGTGGTGGCGGCCGCGGCCGCTTCTAAACCTCGAAGCAATCGATATTGAGCGGCGCCCTGGTGGCGCCGCTTTTTTTTGGGAGGTGGCGGGGGGCGGTGCCGGGCACCAAAAGTCGTAGTTGGACCAGCGCTCGAGCTTCTGGCAACGTCTGCTCAACTACGACTTTTGGTGCCCGGCACCGCCTCCTACGGCACCGCCTCCTACTTCGCCGCCGCCTTCTTCGCGGCGCCCGCGAAATCGCCGGCCTTCACCACGGTGAATTTCGCCGGCACCAGGTGGCGCTGAAGCGCCGCGCGAATCTGCGCGGCATCGAGCGCCATCACTTTCTTCTCGAGCTCCGCATCCCAGGCCAGCGTGCGGCCGACGAACAGCATAGTGCGCGAGGGCGCCCACCAGCTCGTTGTCCTGGGCGCGCGAAACGCCGCGCCCCTGCAGCCAGCCGGACTTGGCCTGCTCCACTTCATCCTTGGTGAAATCCTCGGCGAGCACGCGCGCGATCTCTTCGTCGAACGCCTTCTGCAGTTTCGCGAGATTTTCCGGCGCGTAGATGGCGTACGCGAGGAATCCCCCGGCCTTGTCGAAGTTGTCACCCTGGAGTTGCGAGCCCGTGCCGTAACTCAGGCCGTCCTTGCCACGGATCCGGGTCATGAGGCGCGAGTTGAGGAAGCCGCCACCCAGCATGTAGTTGCCGAGCACCAGCGCCGGATAGTCCGGATCGTCGTCGCGCAACGCGAGATTGTGGCCGGCCACGAAGAAGGCCTGCGCCTTGTCGGGCGTCTCGATCACCATTTCACTGGCCGGCACGTCGAAATACTTGTTCGCCACGCGCGTGAACGGCCTGGGGTTCTTCCAGTCGCCTAACAAAGTGGAGAACTGTTTTTCGATCTCGGCCGCATCGAAGTCACCCACCACCGCCACCTGCGCCGGCTGCGCTCCGAAGAAGGTCTGGTGGAACTTCACCAGCTGCTCGCGCGTGACCGCCTTGATGCCGGCAATGCTCTCGTCGATCGACTCGACGTAACGGATGTCGTTGGCCGGATAAGGCTTCAGATGTTTCTGAAACGCCGTGAACGCCAGCGACGACGGTTCGCTGCGCCGCTGCTCCATGCTGGCCAGCCACTCGGTGCGCAATTGCTCGAGCTCCTTCGGATCGAACGCCGGCTCGCGCAGCACCTCGACCAGCAGCGTCGAGCACCGCGGGAAGATTTTCGCGCGTGGTTTCGATGGAAGCGTACTGACCCGAGCCCCAGGCATTGAAGTTGACGCGAGCCTTGAGCTTGTCGAATTCATCGGAAAGCTGCTGGCGCGTGTGCTTGCGCGTGCCGCGCATCAGCATGGCAGTGGTCATGTCCGGTGCGCTGCCCAGGTTCTTCAGGCTCGCTTCGTCGCCGAAGCGCAGCGACATCGCGGCGAACACCGCGCCGCCACGCGTCTTCTTGGGCAGCAGCGCGAGCTCGAGGCCGCCCGGCAACTTCACGCGCTTGCGTGCGCGCCTCGATGTTGGCCGGCGTGGCGTCGAAGGTTTCGCCGACTTCCTTCGCGGCATCACCCTTGTAATTCGTCGATCAGCGCGACCACGTCCGGCTTCGCCGGCATCTCCGCGCGGTCGGGCGCCTTGGTGGGAATGAACAACCCGGCGGTACGATTCGAAGCCTTGTAGTAGCTGGCCCAGACGCGCTGCACGTCGGCGGTCTTCACGGCGCGCAGTCGGTCGCGCTGCAGGAACATCAGGCGCCAGTCGCCGATGCCGACCCAGTCGCTCAACGCCAGGCCGACACGTTCGGAGGAATTCAGCGTCAGGTCGATCTGCGAGAGGATCTGCGTGCGCGCACGCTCCACCTCCTCGTCGGTCACGGGTTTGGCAGCGGGCTTCTCGGTGATGTCGATGATCTGCGCGAGCACCGGCTCGAGCGGCTGGCTGTCACGCACCTGCGCCGCCGAACACCGCCATGCCCGGGTCGAAGATCTGCAGACCCGCCTGGAACACCGAGGCCGCCTTGCCGGGCACCACCAGCGACTTGTGCAGGCGGCCCGCCGGCGTGTCGCCGAGCATCTGCGTTGAGGACCTGGAGGGCGCAATGTCTTCGTGCGCGCCGGAGGGGATGTGATAGGCCACCGCCGCCCATCTGCACGTCGCCGACGCGGCGCAAGGTCACCTGGCGTTCGCCGTCCTGCGTGGGCTCGATGGTGTGCAGCGCGGGCAACACGCGCGTCGGCCGCGGGATCGGACCGAAATATTCCTTCACCAGCGCGAGCGTCGCCGCCTCGTCGATCTTGCCGGCGACCAGCAGCACCGCGTTGTCGGGCTGGTAATAGGTGCGATAGAACGCCTGCAGCCGCTCGATCGGCACGCCTTCGATGTCCGAGCGCGCGCCGATCGGCGAGTTGCCGTAGTTGTGCCAGTCGAACGCCACGGCGAGCAGACGCTTGAACAGCACGGCGAGGGGCTGGTTCTCGCCCTTCGAATTCGTTGCGCACCACCGTCATCTCGCTGTCGAGATCCTTCTTCGCGATGAAGGAATTGACCATGCGGTCGGCCTCGAGATCGAGCGCCCAGCGCAGGTTCTCCTCGGTGGCGTTGAAGGTTTCGAAGTAGTTAGTGCGGTCCCACGACGTGGTGCCGTTGGGCCGCGAGCCGTGCGCGGAGAGCTCCTGCGGGATGTCCGGGTGGCGCGGCGTTCCCTTGAACACCATGTGCTCGAGCAGGTGCGCCATGCCGGTCTCGCCGTAGTTCTCGTGGCGCGAGCCGACCAGGTAGGTGACGTTCACGGTGATGGTCTGCTTCGACTGGTCCGGGAACAGCAGCACGCGCAGGCCGTTCGCCAGCCGGTACTCGGTGATGCCTTCGACGGAGGTGACGCGCTCGGGTGCGGCGGGTGCCGCGACGGGCGGCGGCGCGGGCGGCGCCTTCGGCTTCTTCGCGGCCCAGGCCGGCGCGGCGAATGCCGCCAGCAACGTCAACGACGCCAGAAAACGATGGTTCGTCAGCATGCCGGCACTCCGCTCTGCATACGTACATTCCGCTGTGCGTCCCGTGTTCGTGAACGAACGCGTCCCGCGATCGACCGGACTTCTGTCAATGTCCTATCTATAGCCGCGCGCCTGCAGCGTGAACAGCTTGGAGTAGATGCCGTCTTCCTTCATGAGCATCTCGTGGTTGCCGCGCTCGACGATGTGCCCCTGGTCGAGCACCACGATCTGGTCGGCCATGCGCACGGTGGAGAACCGGTGCGAGATGACGATGGCGATGCGGTTGCCCATCAGCGAACGGAAGTGCTCGAAGATCTCCGCCTCGGCCGCGGCATCCATGGCCGCGGTGGGTTCGTCGAGCACCAGGATGTCGGCGTCGTTGCGCATGAAGGCGCGCGACAGCGCGATTTTCTGCCATTGCCCGCCCGAGAGCTCCCGTCCGTCCTTGAACCACTTGCCGAGCTGGGTCTCGTATTGCTTCGGCATGTCTTCGATGAAAGGCGCGGCCTTGCCGGCGCCGCCGCCTCGCGCCAGCGCTCCCGTTTTCGAAGGCGCGCACGTCGCCCGCGCCGACGTTCTCGCCCACCATGAGCTGGTAGCGCACGAAATCCTGGAAGATGACGCCGATGCGCCGGCGCAGCACCGTGCGTGTCCCACTCCTGCAGGTCGCGGCCGTCGAGCAGCACCCGGCCGTGGGAGGGTTTGTAGAGCCGCGTGAGTAGTTTGATCAGCGTGGTCTTGCCGGAGCCGTTCTCGCCGACCAGCGCCAGGCTCTCGCCGCGCTTGATCTGCAGGTTGATGCCGGTGATCGCGATCTGGTCCGAACCCGGATAGCGGAATTCGACGTCCTCGAACTGCACGCCGGCCTCGGGATCCGGACCGCTCACCGCCGTTCCCGTGCTCTGCTTCCACCGGCTGCTCGAGATATTCGTACAGCGTCGACAGATAGAGGTTGTCCTCGTACATGCCGCCGATGGCGCCGAGGCTGGCGGTCACGGCGGCCTGCCCCTGGCGGAACAGCATGATGTACATGGTCATCTCGCCGAGCGTGATGAGCCCGCGCACCGCTTCGACCGCGCACCAGGCGTAGGCGCTGTACAGCGCGGCGATGCTCACCAGCGTGAACGCGAAGCCCCAGGCGTCGCGCCGGACCGTGAGATTGCGATCCTTCTCGTACAGCCCTTCGTAGATCGCCTTGTACCGGCCGAGGAAGAGTTTGCCGAGGTCGAACAGCTTGACCTCCTTGGCATGGTCCTCGCGCGCGAGCGCCGTTTCGAGATAACTCTGCATGCGCGTCTCGGGCGCGCGCCAGCGGAACAGCCGGAACGCATCGCCGGAGAACTTGGTCTCGGCGAAGAATGCCGGCAGGCCGCCGAAGATGAGCACCACCACGGCCCAGGGCGAGAACCCGGCGAGCAGCACCGAGAAGCTGGCGATGGCGATGGCGTTCTGGAACAGGCCCGAGGTGCGCATGACCAGCGACAGCGGCCGGCTCGACGCTTCGCGGCGCGCCCGCGTGAGCTTGTCGTAGAACTCGGAATCCTCGAAGTGCGTGAGCTCGAGCGTCAGCGCCTTCTCGAGGATCAGCACGTTGACGCGATTCGAGAGCTTGGCCTTGAGCAGCGCGCTGGCACAACGTGATGCCGCGGTGCGCGGCGGTGATGACCACGAGGATCAACGCCTCGGCCAGCACCCACCACAGCACCGGCCCGATGTCGACTTCGGTGCCGGCCGTATGCGTCCGCGTCGCCTCGACCACGCTGTCGACGATGCGCGCCCCCACCCAGGCCACGCCCGAGGGCAGCACACCGGCAAGCACCGTCATGATCCCCAGGAAAAACGCCAGCGGCCGGCTCGTGGTCCACAGGAGTTCGAGTGCGCGTGTGCCGTATTTGAAAACGCCGAAGAACTGGCGCGGGGAATTCAGCGATTCGCCGTGGACTTCGGCTTGTTTGGCAATGCGGGGTTTGGCGGCCATGTTTGCGGGCGAAGCGTACCGTGAAACGACGCGGAAAGGCGTCAGTGTCCGGCGACAACCGACGCAATCACGACGGGGGAATGGGTCGCGACGCCTGCCACTTGCGCACGATGCGCAGTTCGTTGCCGATGACGCCGTTTATGTCGAAATCCTGGTCTGCCAATTCGATGGCTGCCGCGCGACAGGTCTCGCGCAGAGATGTTTCGGGAAGTTTCTCGAATTCGCCGGCTATGGACGAGCGGATGCCCTCGAAGATGCGGGCGGCAGCATCGTCGCCGTACTTTCCCGTCAATTTGAATTGTTCGAGTTGCAGTGAATTGACGAGATTGATCGTGGCGGCGTGACGTGTTTTCCACATGGGATAGACCCTCGCGAAGGATTCCAGCATCTCGGGGATACGCCTGCCGCATACGGAATCGAGCGCCCGCTTAACTTCGAAGAACGTGAATGCTTTCATGAGGGCGCGCACGTATTCCTCGGGTGGCGCTGCCGCATGGTGCGCCGTCACGCCCGTGGGGAGATCGAACGCGCTGAACGAAACCATCTTCGATTCCGCGACCGGACGGCTGGATCCGTCGCTTTGGATCTGGTTGATGCTTAGGATGACGGACAAGGGCCAGCGCACCGCAGGATCTTCGAAGACTTCCGCGAGCGGAACGCACAGGTGGGCGCGGCCGCGCGCGGACTGCAGCCGCGGCATTTCGAAGTCTTTGTCGGGGTACATGCTGCCGTAGGTGGTGGGAAACTGGGGCATCAGGAAAAACATGCCGGGCTCGAAGTTGGCCACCCGAAACTCGACATCGACTTCGAGCACGGTGGCGCTATCGATTCTTCCACCTTCCGCGGGACGGGTGGATTGAAGCCAAATCACCGCAGGACTCCCGCCGGTTTCCACCGGCTCACTGCCGTCTTGCGCGGCGCTTTCGCGATATTGGCAGGGCTGCGCCGGCGCGGGATCGGCGCGACTCACCGACGCGTTCAGCACCAGCACTAACAACAAGCAGGTTATCCAGGAACGGTGCATGGAGCCCTCGGGAAGCAAACATCGCTTAATTCAGATTCACGAAGTCTAGCCGCCCTACCCCCAATGGACCATTGAGTCGCCGCCGACGCGCCGCTAACTTAAGGACCCATGTCCGTCTTAACGTTTCGGGTCTTTCCAAGACCTATGCCTCCGGCTTCAGCGCCCTCAAGAACGTCGACCTCGAAATACGCCGCGGCGAGATTTTCGCGCTGCTGGGTCCCAATGGCGCCGGCAAGACCACGCTCATCAACATCATCTGCGGCATCGTCACCGCCTCCACCGGCACGGTCACCGCCGACGGCCACGACATCGTGCGCGACTTCCGCGCGGCGCGCGCCAGGATCGGCCTCGTGCCGCAGGAACTCACCACCGACATGTTCGAGACGGTGTGGAACACCCTCACCTTCAGCCGCGGCCTGTTCGGCAAGCCGCGCAACCCCGCCATCATCGAAAAGGTGCTGCGCGACCTGTCGCTGTGGGACAAGAAGGACTCGAAGATCATGACGCTGTCGGGCGGCATGAAGCGCCGCGTGATGATCGCCAAGGCGCTGTCGCACGAACCCACCATCCTGTTCCTCGACGAACCGTCGGCGGGCGTGGACGTGGAGCTGCGCCGCGACATGTGGGAGATGGTGCGCGGCTGCGCGAACAGCGGCGTCACCATCATCCTCACCACCCACTACATCGAAGAAGCCGAGGAGATGGCCGATCGCATCGGCGTCATCAGCAAGGGCGAGCTGATCGTGGTGGAGGAAAAGACCGCGCTCATGCGCAAGCTCGGCAAGAAGCAGCTCACGCTGCATCTGCAGACGCCGCTCGCCGCCATTCCCGACGGCGCTCGCCGGCCTGCCGCTCGAGCTCGCCGAAGGAAGGCAGCGAACTCATCTACAACTTCGACACCCAGGCCAGCGAAACCGGCATCGCCGGCCTGCTGCGCCGGCTCAACGAGCTCGGCATCGAGTTCAAGGACCTGCACACCGCCGAAAGCTCGCTCGAGGAGATCTTCGTGAATCTCGTGAGGTCACGGCCATGAACCTGCATGCGGTCAGGGCTATCTACCAGTTCGAAATGGCGCGCACCTGGCGCACGCTGTTCCAGAGCATCGCCACGCCGGTCATGACCACGTCGCTGTACTTCGTGGTGTTCGGTTCGGCGATCGGCTCGCGCATGATGAGCATCGACGGCGTGAGCTACGGCGCGTTCATCGTGCCCGGGCTCATCATGCTCACGGTGCTCATGGAGAGCGTGTCCAACGGCTCCTTCGGCATCTACATGCCCAAGTTCGCCGGCACCATCTACGAGCTGTTGTCGGCGCCGGTGGGGCTCACCGAGACCTTGTTAGGCTACACCGGCGCCGCGGCCACCAAGTCGGTGATCCTGGGCGTGGTGATCCTGGCGACGGCGCGCCTGTTCGTGCCCTTCTCCGATCGAGCATCCGTTCTGGATGATCGCGTTCCTGGTGCTCACGTCGGTCACGTTCGCGCTGCTGGGCTTCCTGATCGGCATCTGGGCCGACAGCTGGGAGAAGATCCAGATCGTGCCGATGATGGTCGTCACGCCGCTGACCTTCCTCGGCGGCAGCTTCTATTCGATTTCGATGCTGCCGCCGATCTGGCAGAAGATCACGCTGTTCAACCCGGTGGTCTACCTGGTGAACGGCTTTCGCTGGAGCTTCTACGGCAAGTCCGACGTGAACGTGATCCTGAGCTTCGGCATGACACTCGGCTTCATGCTGCTGTGCCTCGCGGTCATCCACTGGATGTTCCGCACCGGCTACAAGCTCAAGAACTAGCGCCCGCGTCCCGGGACCTATTTTCCCCAGCACCTGCGCGCGACAGCGGCGGTACCCGCCGCTTCTCCACTGACGATGACACCTTTCGCATTGGCGTTGTCGATCGTGAAGGAACCGCAGTTGACGTCATTGGCCTGGCCCAGCAGTGGCGTCGCCCGGATGGTAAAGGCGACGCGGGTCTGCGTCGGCGCCGTAATCGCATAGTGGCCTTCCGTCGACGCCGCCGGAAATGCAACGGTGCAGCCATCGGCCGCGGCGTAGGAATTGAACCTCGTGTAGCACCGTTCGAGCGCGCCTGCCAACGCGAGCAGCGCGGTTTTCGCGTCGGTGCGATTGGCACGCATGACGTAACTGCGGTACGACGGTATCGCGATCGCGGCGAGGATGCCGACGATGGCCATCACCACCATCAGCTCCATCAAGGTCATACCCGAATTTTTGCTGCGCATCTGGTTAGCTCCGGTTCGCATCACTGTGCCTGACGCCATGACTGACGCCCGAATCCACGCGGACCGGGGTTACGGCAGCGGGATTCGGTGCCACCACTGGTGCCCGGGAAGATGAGCCAGTCGCACGTCTCACCGGCGAGTCCCGCCGGCTTCGGTGTAATGCCGACCCCCGTGCGTATGGCGTCGACGGCGGTCAGCTCGCCTTCATAATCGACCTTGTCGTCGTCGTTGAATTCGCCGTCGCCGCTCAGGTCCCACGGTGTCATGGGGAGCCTGGCGCCCGTGAACAGATTCAACTCCCAGAGCCAGCTCGACCCACCGTTCTCGCACGGGTCGCCGGTCGGCACCAGACTGGTGAATATGACGTGGCCGTCACGGATCAGCGAGTCGGTCACCTGCATCTCACCCTCATAGCCAAGCGGCGATACGAGATCGATGAACCAGCCGCGGCTCCCCGTTTCGAGTGGGGTTTCGCTCGTGACGCGCCGATTGGTCAACGCGTCGTTCACATCCGCCCTGGTCTCCTGAAGGATGGTCTGTTGCGTGAGGTCGTCGCGCCCTGTGATCCGATCGCTCGTGGTTCCCGTGTTCGGATCCCTGAGGGCGTAGAACGTCTGCGGGCGTTCGACTTCCGTGTCGACGTCCGTCAATTCGAGGTACTTGCCGGTACCGAACGTGATGATCAGGCCCACGCCGCGCGGGCCGCGACTCACGTTCGGGCGCGAGGTGATGGGCTGCTCAATGCCGTCCGCGTCCGTGGCCACGAACAGTGCACCACCGGTGGCGACGCTCCAGCTCGACGGATCCGCCGCGGACAGATCGAACTTCCACAGGTTTCCGAACAGGTCACCGGCGTACGCAACTTCGACGTCGCTGTCACCGTTGATGTCGACGAACACGGGCGTCGACAAGCCGTTCGGCCGGGCGTTGCCGGTGGGGTCGTCCGCCGTACCGACACCGGTGTCGATCTTCTTGATCAACGCGCCAGTCGCGATATTCACGACATACAGAACGGCATTGCCGGTCGTGCTCGCGCTCCGTCCGCGACGGTGTTGTTGTAGCCGTTGCCGAAGGCCGCTGCCCAGGTGCCTGCGTTGGTTCGCACGATCGACGGCCGGCTGTACGTAAAGCCGAGATCGGCGTCGTCCGCGTCATCGAACTCCCACTTGAAGAACGAGGTAGCCCCGCCTTCAGTGAGACTTGCAGGATTGGTGACATCGAGCGCGTAGACGCCCTGGCCACCCTTGTTGAGGCCGGCAACCAGCATCGTGTGCCAGGCGCCGCCGAAGAACGCATCTCCCGTGACGGGCGAGCCGTCGACGAAATACTCATGCGCGTAAGTGGGTGCCGTGAGGTGATGAAGATTCTTGAACACCGCGCCCGGAATGAAGGCCATGCGTTCCTGCACGACACCCAGCCCGTTTGCCTGGGAATCATCCGTGAAGAAGGCGTGCAGCATGCCGTCGTTGGCCCCGACGAACACCATGTGATCGCGCGCGAGGTTCGCCGTGCGGAACGATGAATAAGTCACGGTCTCGAGATTATCCGGGTAGCGGAACGCGGGCGGGCCCACGAATGCCGGTGCCGAATTGATGATGTCACCGAGTAGTTTGGTGCGCATACGGAAGTTGTTGATGGCCGGCGCTTCGTCCGTGTTGCTGCCGCGCAACCAGTTCACCCGATTCGTTCCCAACGCGTCGGTCGGCTGCAGCTGCGCCCGGCGAGTCGCGTCGAGATTGCCCCAGAGGAACGGCACCGCCGTACCGGTGCTGTTGACAGTGACGATCTGCCGGGCACCTGCGGCCGGCACGGTCGCCTCAACCAACGTGCCGAGCCCGCCTTCGGCGTCCACCCGGCGACCCGTCAGACTGCCCGACCAGTCCGCGGAATCGAAACTGGCCTGGAACAGGCGCGTGCCGTTGTTGATCGAACCACTGTTGACGGCGGCGGATGAAGCCGAGCCCGTCTCGGCGACGATGCTGTCCAGCACCGCGCTGAGCTTCTCGGCGAGCTCCGCGGAGCTCGACGCATTCAGGAGCTGGCCGCGGCCGTTGACCGTCGCATGCCAGAGATCGTCCACGGCCGAAGGGTGTCGCGCCGGGAAACTCGTCGGCCATATCGGCTGATTCTCATAAGGGTCGACCGGCGGATCCGTATCCGGATTGAACTGCAAACCGCGCGCACCGAGCGTGACGGCGTAGAAGTTCATGTGCGGATTGATGTTGCAGTCGAGGCTCGGGTCATGGCCCGCGACTTCGCATCCTTTCTGAGGCTTCACCCGGCCCTGGGCCATACCAGGCGCAGGCCGCAGTGAATTTTCATAAGCGCTCATCGTCGCGTCGGCCAGCGTCTCCGCGATGTTGTCCGCATACGGCGCGCCATTGTTGCCATCCGCATTGCCCACGACCCCATCGGATACCGTCGCCACTTGCCGGCGGATTCGAGAAGCCGTCGGTGAACAGCATGCCGAAATTGCGCTGGCAGGAATTCGTGATCGGCGCAGTGTCACCCGTGCGCTTGTAGTTGCGGATGAGGTTGGCGACCGCCGCACGGTTGGGCGTGCCGCCGGCGCCGGTCCAGTTCTGATAGAAGTTCGTGTACAGCGCTTCGCGATTGGCGGCTTCGTCGAGGTCCAGCATCGTGACGTCCGGAGTCGTCGCGCCGGCCGCAGAATTGATGGTGAACCCGGCTACTCGCGTGCCCTCCAGCGACTGGAAAGCCGTGCCGAGACCGGCACGCAGCGCCAGGTGACGCTTGCGGTAGTACATGAACCAGTTCGCGAAGTTCTGGATCGCGGTGGCGTACTGCGCCGGGCTCGGCGAAATTGGTTGGCTTGATCTCGTAGCGATTGAGCACGGTGGTGCCATCGGGCGCAAGGCCGGTCGGCGTCGTCGGTCCCGTGTAGCCGAAGTCGGCCGGGAGCGGAGTCGCGGCGCTCAGGTAGAACGTGGCCGGAAAGTATCGGATGCCGATGGCCGTGTTGTTCGCCAGCGTAAAGGTGGTCGTGCCACTGCCAACCCGACAGCCGTTGGCAGTAGTCACTACGCAACCACCGGTGCGCACGATCTCCCAATCATCGGGGTCGGCGCACGGATGCAAGTGCCCGCCGGAATCGTCATGCCGGTAAAGACGCGGAAACCATAGTTGGCACTCGACCGCGCCGAGGGCGGTAGTCGTGCACGCTGAAGTGGTGTTCACACTCCGTATGCCCGCGAATCACGCGTCAGATCGAGCGTAGTTGGCGCCGTTGAACACCGGATCGTATTCCGTCGCAAAAATATTGGCGTCATTGAAGACAAAGGTGCCGCTGTCCGGCCACGGTACGTACGTCTCGCTCGGGTCGAAATACGCTCCGTTGCTCTCCGGGCCGCGCGACCATGCGAATACCGGCAATGGCGGGACGGCGAAGTGATCGTTGGGAGGATTGGCAGTGGAATCCGGTAACCGGCGCCTGTCCTCGGTGCTGTTGCCAGAGCCGTTCGGGAACAGATAGATGAACTTCTTCCAGGTCGGCAGTTCGCTTCGCCGGTGTTGTTGAAGTTGAGTCGGCCAGCACCCGGTATGTCCGTCGTTCCGGTCGCGTCCGCAATGCAACCGGTGAAGCTGTTGTTGTAATCGGTCGTGTTGCAGGTGCCCGACGCGCCGTGACGCCACCAGGCCGCGCCGTCATTTCCGCGCAGCAGCATCTCGCCGTCCATGGAGCCCGAGTCGTCGATCGCCATGATGAGGTTGGGCTTCACGCCGCTCATGAGGAACAGCGGTGTGTCCGTGATGGCCAGCGGCGCGGCATAGGCTGGCGGCATCGCCAGCATTGTCACGAGCGCGGCGGCCGCGGCGGTGGCGAGATGATTCTTGAGCTTGCGAATGTTCACTTGATTAACCTCGTCGGCCGAAGGCCGGCTGGGATTCAAAATTTGCGCGTGAAGGTGGATTGCAGAACGATTTCTGCGAGGCCGCTGCCGCCGGTGGAACGTGATGTCACCTGGTAGAAGTCACGACCGTCAGGCGGATCCTGACCCATGACAACTCCACCATCGGTGCGCACGTAGCCCAGCTCCTCGACCACGGCTGTGGGAGTCTCGCTGAGCCCATCCATCGTTTCCTGATCGTAGGTCCGCCCTTTTTCGTCCCACCAGGTCTTCATCCTGGTTCGCGGTAGTGCCGACCACGGTGCCTTCGGTGATCACCGGGCATGACCCCGAGTCGGCGCCGGAGCAGGTGACGGGTCGGACCTGCTGATCACCGATGAATTGTTCGGCGGCGCGCAGTGTGCCTTCGGCCGCCTGGAACGCGAGATTGACGTCGCGGGAGTTGCCGGCCATGCGCTCCTGCATGCGCGACATCTGCATGACCGTCACACCAATGATGGTGAGCACGAGCAGCAACAACATCGACGTGACGAGAATCGCACCGCGCTGATGGGCGACGTGCTGGCGTGGCTGAAATTTGCGGGGACGCATCTGGATGCTTCCTCAGGTGGTGCGGTTGCGCAGTGTCACGGTGGTCGTGAACAGTGAACGCTGGAAGCGATCGTTGAAGGGCCCGACGTCCGTCTCGAGAAGCTCGTACACGCGCTCGTCGACGATCTTGGCGTTCTCCTCCGCCGAGCGCACGAGCAGTGCGAACGTGACGCTGATGACCCGGTTCCAGTCCGTAACGTCGTCGGCGTCGACGTATTCGTTCGACGGTCGAGTCGGCGGTGGCGTCGGTGTCGACACCGTAGCGAACCTGCAGCGCTTCCACGCCGGGAATGATTTCCTGCGGAAGACCGTTGGACTCGACGCGCCAGAGGGCAGGCCCGGTACCGATGGCGCTAGGCGCCACGTAGTAGGCAACCGAAGTGATCGGTGATACGCGTGCACCCGGCGCGAACATTGCGCCGAGATCTTCCGTGGCGTTTGCGGGCGCATCGCCGCCGGTAGAACGAGTGATCGTGGAGGTAGTGCCGGCAACGTCTGAGAAAGTGCCGACCACGAAGATCGCCGCGTTGGCGCAATCGCTGATGATCGCCGGCTGTCCCAAGTGAGCTCTTCGCCCGCGCCCTTTTCCACTTCGATGTCGTCTGTCGGATTCACGATGGCCGACACGCGCATGGACGGGGCGCCGACCGGAATCGTGCGCACGACGATGATGTCGTTGCCAGGCGTCGCGTCCGGGAGTGAGAGCGGTATCGAGGGCCGGTGCCCACGTCGGCGCCCGTTGCTTCGAATCCAAACGTCGGCTGCGTGAGGTTCCAGGGAACCTCGTCCGCGTCGTCCAGCGTGTTGATCATTTCGAAGAGGCCTTCGATGGGCTGCGCACAGCCCGGAAAGCCCGCGCCGCGCAAGTCACGAAGGATCATCTCGAGTCGCCGCGCGGCCGTTCTCCTGCAGGCGCCCGACACGCTCGTTCTCCATGTAGGTGACTTTCGAGCTGTACATGACGGCGAGCACACCGCCGAGCAGGATGAGACTCAGCGTCAGCGCAACCATGATTTCGACGAGGCTGAAACCGCGCTGGCGTCGGATGGGTCGCATGAAGTTTTTTCCGGCTAGTGCGTTTCATGTCAGTCCTGCAACTGCGTGTCCATCGTGAACTCGAGCGGCGTCCGGGCGGTGTCGCCCGAGTCGTCCCAGTCGGCCCAGCGGATCGTGATCGTGAAGATCTCGCCGTTTCGCACGACCGAGCCGTCCGCGGCCTCGACTTCGCCCTCGTTGTCGATGGCCGGCAGCGTCCTGGCGATGTTCTGTTTCCAGGCGGCGAGGTCGTCGCCGGCCAACGTACCCGTCGCAGCGGGTGTCGCCAACGGCGATGTCGTAGTCGGCCGGCCAGCGCGCGTCGTCGCGATTCGCCCGCATGCGGTCGATGATGTCGTAGGCGAGGAACGTGGCCTGTGACCGCATGGCCGAGCTGTGGTTAGACCGGAGGCTCGTCAACTGAAGCGCGGCGACGCCCAGGAGCCCGATGGACAACACCACCAGGGCGACCAGCGCTTCGACCAGCGTGAAGCCGCGTGCACGATGCGCGAGTGATCTCTTGAGCACTGTCATGTGGTCATTACTCCGAGCAATCGACTTTTCGTCCGGTGATGGCCCCGGTCGGCGTGACCGTGACACGGCGCTTGTGCAAACCAGTGCAGCCAGTCCAGGAGACGTCGATCGTCGTCGCCACTTGCGCTCATTCCGGTCGGACGGTATTGCACGAAGCTGCTGTCACCCTCGAACAGTAGTTCGGTGTTCGAGCTCAGCCAGGTGTTGAGGATCGCATCGGTACCATCGACCACGCCCGCGGTGCTGCGATCGACAAAGGCGATCCAGCCGATGTTCCAGTCCGTGTCCACGCCGCAGGTCGTGCCGTCAGCGGAAGCGCAGACCGACACGGGCCGGTTGCGCCGGAGCGCTTCGCTGCGTGCGAGGTTGAACGACGTGACCAGATCGTTCTGGATGGCGGTCAGGCTGTTGTTTCGCGAGAACGAGCGGAACGTCGGCACCGAGAGACCCAGGAGGATGGCGACCACGGCGACGGTCGTCATGAGCTCGAGAATCGTTACGCCGCGGTTGAGTCGTTTCATGGGCAGGAATGCTGCCAGAGCGGCGAATCGCGCTGTGGGCTCACCGATAAGTGGTCCGTAACCACCGATGAGTGGCAGCATTGTGTGATGCACGTCGCATCACGCCGGGCATTAAGTCGCGCCGCGCCCATGATCGGCGCGTGCGGACGCTCTGCTACAAACCCGGGGAGGTAATCGGGAGCGGCCCCGCACCACAAGGCGGGACCGCCACACCGGATAAAACTTTACGCGCGCTTGCCGCCTGCGAGCAGCAAACCGGCGCCGATGACGATGGCGCCAACTCCCACCCACATCGGAATATTTACCGTTTCCTTGTCCTTCACCGACAACTCGATAGGTCCCACCTTCGCGTCGTGCGTTTCCTTGGTGTAGCTGAACTTGCCGTAGGCAAGGCCCAGTACGCCGGCGACGATCAGGACGATGGCGATGATCTTGGTGGAACTCATTGTGTCTATGCCTGCTGTTGCTAGGGGATCTGTTCCGGATGTAGTCCGGCACCGACTGAGGCGCAGATTGCGCCGCGCACCCTCTAACAACCATCGCCGGGCGTCGCATGTGCACTTAAGATGAGTCCTACAAGCCGGATGGACGCAGCCACTCGGCGAGATGCGCGCGTACGTGCGGATTCGCGAAGTAGTTGTGATGGTGCACCTGCGAACCGTCGAGCCGCAGGCGATCCGCGACCGGCACGCCCGGCTCGTGGCAACCCTCGCTCGGTACCACGAGATCGTTGGGCGTGACGGCGAAGTCATCCGCGCTGGATGGCTGGACGCCGTGCCCGCCCGCGCTCGTGAACTGCGCGCTGACCGTGAACCACTGTGGTGGCGCAGCCGCTTTGCCGGGCAACGCGTTCAGCGCGAGATTCCCAGTCGCCTGGATTGCCACACCGGGCAATGGCGCGGCCAGCCCCAGTGCCGCAACGCGCGCCATGCACAACACGCCCTCGAGCGTGGATCGGGCCACGCGGTTGGAAATGCAGGCCAGCATGGCCACGTGCCCGTCGAGAAAACGCAGCAGGTTCGCTTCGTGGGCCAGCGGCGTGCCGTTGTTAGGCGCACCCACCTGGCATACGCGCCGCAACGGCAGTCGGCCGTCGGCGGCGATGGCGCGCGCCAGCAGGCCGCCGCGTCCGAGCGCCACGATGTCGAAGGGTCCGCGCAGCCAGCCAACCTGCGACACCAGCCACGCCACGTTTTCTTCGAGTCCGCAGGAAAGCGTCGGATGCGCGAAGGCCAGGCACCTCCCACCGAAGTCCCGCAAGACCGGCGTGAACGACGGATCGGCGATCCAGCTCGCGAACGTCGACTGCGGAGTGGAGAAGGTGTCGTGCAGCAGCAGCAATACCGGGCCCTGCTCGAGCGCCGACCAGTCGGGCGCGAGCCAGTCGCGGTCGGGCCCGCATTGCGCAAGCTGGTTCGGCCGCCGCAGGCTCTCCCATCGTTCCGCCAGGCCGAATACGCCGGTCCCCGAGCCAGGCTGCGCGGGCCACATCAGCACGCGCAACGTCCGGCGAGTCGCGCCATGCGCGGCGATAGTTAGGGGGAAGACCGCTTCGGTCGGATCGCGGGTTGCGGGCAGCACGATGCTCGAAGCGCCGGTTTCATCGGTTTGCAGCAGCGCGTATGCAACCCCGCCGCGACGAGGCACGATCACGCGCGGATGCGTGGCCACCGCACTGCGCGAGCGCAACCCGGCGGCCCGCCCGGCGGGGCGCGCTTCGATGCTCAGCGTGAGCTGCGCGGCCAGCATGACATCCGCGCCGGCGGCGGCTTCCGCGAACGGCAGATCTTGCGGTGTGTCGGGCGCGGCGCCAGCTGCGAGTTGCGTGAGCGCCCCGCGAAATCCGGGCGCGAGCAGGGTGATACCCGTGCCGGGCACCTGTTCGCGGGCTCGTGACCCCAGGATTCGCACCGTGGTCGTCATCGCCATCGAGCCTAGTTCAACAACCCGCGAGTAGATAGTTGCGGAACACCACGATAAACAAAGGGTTTTTACGGGCCAGGCCTAGGCAAGCCCCTTTTGATGTCACGCAATCAACCGAGGACAAGGCACCAGACATCGGGACGGATTCAAGGACAATAACTATTTTTGCTTGCTTTAAGCGGCAGGTCGGTGCATATCATCGCGCCGCGGCTCAGACCGTATGGATGCGGCCGTATAGACACGGAACTTCAGGGGGAAGTCATGAGTAATGTTCTTCGCGTGCTCCGGCGCGCTTCGATCCTTTGCACTCTCTTATTGCTGCCCGTCGCCAGCTTCGCTGGCTTTTCGGTCTCGAACGGGCAACTCGTCGACAACAACGGCACGCCGTTTGTCATGCGAGGCATCAATTATCCGTACACGTGGTACCAGACGCGCCCGACGCAGCAGGACTTCGCGGCGATGGCGGCCACCGGCGCGAACACCGTGCGCCTGGTGCTGTCGACCGGCGGGCAATGGCCGCGCGTCACCGGTGCGCAGGTCAGTCAGCTGATCCAGTGGTCCAAGGACAACCGCATGATTGCGGTGCTCGAGGTGCACGACTCGACCGGCTGGACGGAGTCGCAGCCGGCCGTGCCGATTTCCAACGCGACGGCGTACTGGACGAGCTCGGACATCCGCGCCGCGATCAACGGCCAGGAAAACTTCGTGATCATCAACATCGCGAACGAGCCGTTCGGCAACAACACCACGGCTAACTACACTCCCGACACCATCACGGCGATCCAGACGCTGCGCAACGCCGGCCTGACGCACACCCTCATGGTGGATGCTGCCAACTGGGGGCAGGACTGGTCGAACACCATGCGCAGCAATGCCATGCAGATCTGGAACGCGGACACGCGCCGTAACCTGGTCTTCAGCGTGCACATGTACGAGGTGTATGCGCAGGCCAGCGCCGTCAGTACCTATATGCAGGCTTTCGATGACATGGCGCTGCCGCTGGTCGTCGGGGAATTCGGCGCCGACCACCAGGGTCAACCGGTCGACGAAGCAGCCATCATGTCTCAGGCTCAGCAGCGCGGTAATGGCTATATCGGCTGGTCGTGGTCCGGCAACGGCGGTTGCTGCGTATCGCTCGACATCGTGAACAACTTCAGTACGACGTTCTCGAGCTGGGGCGAGATCCTGGTGAATGGTCCCAACGGCATCCGCGCGACCTCGGTGGTGGCCAGCGTGTTCGGCACGCCGACCAACAACCTCACGGTTTCGCCAACGTCACTGGCGTTCGCCCCAGGCGCTTCGTCATTACCGGTGGCGGTGACGGCCAACGTGAGCTGGACGGTCACCGACAACCAGACGTGGATCACCGCTTCGCCGTTGAGCGGCAGCAACAACGGCAGCGTCTCGGTGAGCGTCACCGCCAACACGGGCACGGCGGCACGCACCGGGACGGTCACCGTGACCGGCGGCGGACTCACGCGCACGATCGCGGTGACGCAGGCGGCGCCGACGGCTAACAACCTCACGCTGTCGCAGACCGCGTTGTCACTGGTTTCGGCGGCGACCTCGGCGGCCGTCAATGTCACGGCGAATGTCAGCTGGACGGTAACTGACGACCAGACCTGGCTCAGTGCCTCGCCGACCAGCGGCAGCAACAACGGCAGCTTCACGGTGAGCGCCACGGCCAACACGGCTGCCACCGCTCGCATGGGCACGGTGACGGTGACCGGCGGCGGTCTCACGCGCACGGTGGCCGTGACGCAGGCAGGTACGTCGACCAGCAACACGCTCAACGTCTCGACGACGTCGCTCGCGTTGGCATCGGGTGCGTCGTCCGGCACATTTGCGATCACGTCGAACGTGTCCTGGGCTGTGGTCGATGATCAACCCTGGATCACCGCCGCACCGGCATCAGGCTCCAACAACGCCACTGTCACCGTGAGCGCCACCGCGAACACCGCAACCACGAGCCGCACCGGCACCGTGACGGTGACCGGCGGTGGCATCACCCGCACGGTCGCTGTGACGCAGGCGGGATCTGGCGGCGGCGGCGGCGGCACCTGCCCGAACCCGGTCACGTTCAGCGGTAACACCGGCAACTTCAACACCACGGGCGCGGTGTGTTATCGCACCAACGCCAACATCAACGGCTGGGGCTGCTTCAACTTCGACGGTCGCACCGTGACGGTTGGCGGCGTTGCACGGACCTGCGGCCAGTTGCCGCTCACGCGCGCGGCGGATGGTTACTACTACTTCGCGGTGACCGCGGGTCAGTTCCCGTGGGCGGGTATGTACTCCTGGTAACTTGAACGGCATTCGCGGCTCGCGCCGCACAATGAAGGGCCACTCTGCGGAGTGGCCCTTTTTTTGTGACTGGCGATCGGCGGGAGATTCGCCGGAACCGAGGCCCGCGGCTTCCGCCTCGGCTGCGCGCGCCCGCTCGATGCGCGCAGCGGTTCCTCGGCGGTGTTTCATTCCTGAAACGATTTTTACTTGCGCTAAGCCATGGGTCGGTGCATATCATCGCGCCGCGGCTCAGACCGTATGGATGCGGCCGTCATAGACACGGAACTTCAGGGGGAAGTCATGAGTACTGTTCTTCGCGCGCTGCGGCGCGCTTCGATCCTTTGCACTCTCTTATTGCTGCCCGTCGCCAGCTTCGCCGGCTTCTTCGTCCAGAACGGGCAACTACTCGACAACAACGGCACGCCTTTCATCATGCGTGGCGTCAACTATCCGTACACGTGGTTCCAGTTCCGGAACACGCAGCAGGATCTCGCCGCCATCGCGGCCACGGGCTCGAACACCGTGCGCCTGGTGCTGTCGACCGGCGGCCAATGGGCACGCGTGAATGGCCCGCAGGTCGCGCAGCTCATCCAGTGGTGCAAGGACCTGCGCATGATCGCAGTGCTCGAGGTGCACGACTCCACGGGCTGGAGCGAGCAGACGACGGCGGTGCACATCTCGAACGCGACCGCCTACTGGCTGAGCGCCGACATCCGCGCCGCGATCAACGGCCAGGAAAACTTCGTGATCATCAACATCGCGAACGAGCCCTTCGGCAACAACACGTCGGCTAACTACACACCCGACACCATCACCGCGATCCAGGCGCTGCGCAGCGCCGGCCTCACGCACAACATCATGATCGATGCCGCGAACTGGGGCCAGGACTGGTCGAACACCATGCGCACCAATGCCATGGCGCTGTGGAACGCGGATCCGGCGCGCAACCTGACGTTCAGCGTGCACATGTACGAGGTGTACCAGTCGCTCGCGACGGTCAGCACGTACATGCAGGGTTTCGACGACCTGAACCTGCCGCTGGTCATCGGCGAATTCGGCCCGATCAACAACGGGCAGTTCGTCGGACTCCGATTCCGTCATCGCGCAGGCGCAGGCCCGCGGCAATGGCTACATCGGCTGGTCCTGGTCGGGTAATGGTGGCGGCGGCACCGGCCTCGACATGACGGTCAACTTCGATCCGGCGCAGCTCACGACCTGGGGCAACCGCATCGTGAACGGCACGAACGGCATTCGCACCACCTCGGTGTTCGCCTCGGTGTTCGGACCGGCGACCAACAACCTCACGGTTTCGCCAACTGCACTGTCGTTCGCCTCGGGCGCTTCGTCATCGCCGGTGGCGGTGACAGCAAACGTCAGCTGGACGGTCACCGACAACCAGACGTGGATCACCGCCTCGCCGGTGAGCGGCAGCAACAACGGCAGCGTCTCGGTGAGCGTCACCGCCAACACAGGCACGGCGGCACGCACCGGCACGGTTACCGTGACCGGCGGCGGACTCACGCGCACGATCGCGGTGACGCAGGCGGCGCCTACGGCTAACAACCTTACCGTGACGCCGACGGCTCTCTCGTTCGCCTCGGCGGCTTCAACCGCGACTGGCGCCGTGACGGCGAATGTGAGCTGGACGGCGACCGACAACCAGACCTGGCTGACCGTGACTCCCGCCAGCGGCGCCAACAACGGAAGTCTTACGGTGAGCGTCACGGCCAATACGGGCACGGCGGCACGCACCGGCACCGTCACGGTGACCGGCGGCGGACTCACACGCACCATTGCCGTGACGCAGGCCGGCCAGTCGACCACCAACACGCTCAACGTTTCGACCGCGTCGCTCTCGTTGGGATCGGCCATCTCGTCCGGCATGTTCTCCATCACGTCGAACGTGGCCTGGACCGTGACCGATGATCAGACCTGGCTCACCGTCACTCCGACATCGGGCTCCAACAACGCCACGGTGTCAGGTGAACGCGACGAGCGCGAACACCGGAACCGCAGCCCGCACAGGTACGGTAACGGTGACCGGCGGTGGCATCACGCGAACGGTCGCCGTGACGCAGGCGGGATCTGGAGGTGGTACTGGCGGCACCTGCCCCAACCCGGTCACGTTCAGCGGCAACACGGGCAACTTCAACACCACGGGCGCGGTGTGTTATCGCACCAACGCCAACATCAACGGCTGGGGCTGCTTCAACTTCGATGGCCGTACGGTGACCGTTGGCGGAGTTGCACGCACCTGCGGCCAGTTGCCGCTCACGCGAGCGGCGGACGGCTACTACTACTTCGCAGTGACCGCGGGACAGTTCCCGTGGGCGGGTATGTACTCCTGGTAAGTTGATCAGCGCGCTTCGCGCGATCGAGAAGCAGGGCCACTCTTCGGGGTGGCCCTTCTTTTTCTAACTATCGCTCAGCTTTGGCCCAGCTTTGGTAGCTTTGAACGGAGGGCTCGCCAGCGCCGAGGCCCGCCGCTTCCGCCTCCGCCGCCGCTTCCTCGTCGCTCGGAATCGGCGCGCTTTCCCACTCGGCGATGATGGCCCGCGCTTCCGCAGCGCGCGCGGGCTCGACACGCACGCGCACGGCGTTCCCCAGCGGAATCTCGCCACCGATGCTCTGCAGATAGGACCCATCTACACGCGCGGGCACGCCCGCCGAGACGAGTAGATTGCAGATCATCTGCGCGTGATAGGCGAGCGACGATTCAAATACGGTTTCCATGCAGCCAAGGTACACCGCGCGGTGCGGCGCAGGAAGCGCCGGGCTAACGCGCGGTCGGGGGTGGAGCGCTGGCCGGTCCGCTGCCGCCGGGCGTTGCGTTGGGCGGTGGCGCCGTTGCGGGAGGACTGCCGCCTGGTGTTGCGTTGGGCGGTGGCGCCGTTGCGGGGGGACTGCCGCCGGGCGTCGCGTTGGGTGGCGGCGCGCTGGCCGGCGCACCCGCTGAATCACTGTTGGCGGGCGGCGGCGTCGGATTCGGCAGCGCCGGCGAATTGGAAGGCGGCGGTGCCGCGGGCTGTGAAGCGTTCGCGGGCGGCATCGCATTTGCGGGGGGCGTCCCATTCCCTGGTGCGGGCGGCGTCGTGGGAGTAACGGGCGGGTTGGCGGGCGTTGCCTGTCGCGGCACCGTCGGCGGAGCTACCGGCTGCGCACTCTGGACCACGACACGGACGTTCTCGACGTCGGAATCGATCAGCTCGACCGAGAAATCGGTTGCGCCGCTCGATCGGCGTGACGAGCACGTTGGTGCCCGCACCCGCCTCCACGTTGTATCGATCGGTACGCAGCTGCGTGTTGAACGCGCGTCGAATGTTGCCGGCAACACCGGTCTCGTTGGTCCCGGATCCCACACGACACCGTGACTTCGACAGGATCGCTGCCATCGCCCGGGGTGACGCGGAACAGCAGCTCACCGCTCGATGTGGCCTTGCCGGTGGACGCGATGTTCCACGCGCTGGAGAGCGGCGGAGAATTGGCGGCCCAGGCATGACAAGCGACGCATCCGAGAATCGCCGCTGCCAGAAAGCTTGCGCGAATATTCATGGTTCAGCTCCCGGAGTAGTTCGGAGCGGAATGTCTCGGGCCGGCGCGCCCCGGCAGATTCCGGGGCGCACTGACGTACGGTCGAAGGCTATTCGCCCTCGACCTTGATGCTGACGTTCTGCACATTCGATTCGACGAGCTCGAGCGCGAAATCCGGCTGGCCTTCCTTCTTCTTGATCAGGATGTCCTCGCCGTCGTCGACTTCGATGGTGTAGCGATCGGGGCTGAGCTTGGCGGCGAGCGCATCGCGCACGTCCTTGGCCACGTTGTTCTCGTCGCGACCGCTCTTGATGCCGACGCTCACGTCGATCGGCTTCGCCCTGGCGTGGCGTCACGCGAAAGATGATGTCGCCGGTGGTCAGTGCCTGGCCGCTCATCTCGATGCGCCACTTGTTCGACGTGGGCGATGCATCGGCGAAGGCCATGGCGGCGAGCATGCAGCGACGAAACGACGGCGGTGGAAATGGCACCGAGCTTCATGGAGATCCCCACTTGTGAATTTGGTGGCGAAGTGTCCGCCGTTTCGCGCGCGCGGCGGCATCCGACGCGCACCCGACCAGGTGTCGGCGCTGTGGAAATGCGGGCTTCAGCATCGGCGGCCCGATCGGCAGCATTGGCCGACACGCGTGGAGCACGGCGCTAAAAACAAGGCAGCCCTTCGACTGCCGTGTAAAAGCGCGATCGCTGATCCCGTCAGGGTGGGCGCCAGGCGGGGAACCCGGCCGCGACGCGCGTATCTGTCTGTCTAGACCCTCGACGACTCAACCGCACTTCGAATCGCCGCAATTCAGGCAGGTCATGCAGCCGTCCATCATGACGACGGCGGCGGTGCTGCACTTGGCGCACAGCTGCGCGCCTTCCGGAAAATGCGACTTGGCGAATGCGTCGGTCTGCTTGGTGCGTTCTTCGAACTCGGCCTTCTTCTCGGCGATCAGCTTCTTCGCATGTTCATCGAGTTCCACCTTCTTGAGCAGACCGATGGTCTGCAGGTGCTTCTCGATGACATAGCCCAGCTCGGCGATGATCGACGGCATGAACTTGCCGCCCGCCTGCCAGTATCCCCCGCGCGGATCGAACACGGCCTTCAGCTCATCGACCAGGAACGTGACGTCGCCGCCCTTGCGGAACACCGCGGAGATGATGCGCGTGAGCGCCACGATCCACTGGAAGTGATCGAGGTTCTTCGAGTTGATGAAGATCTCGAACGGGCGGCGCTGCTCGTACGGCGTGTCCTTCGTTGAGGATGATGTCGTTGATGGTCACGTACATGGCGTGATCCGACACCGGCGTCTTGATCTTGTAGGTGGAGCCCACGAGCATCTCGGGGCGCTGCACCTCTTCGGTCATGCGCACGACCTTCGACGAACGGCCCTGCCTGTCGTGCGTCATCTCGACCGCGGGCTCGAACTTGGCGACCGCGGCGGCGGCGACGCGGCCGCGGCGCCGGCGCTCTCGGCAGCGGCCTTGTCCTCGGCCTTCTGCACGCGGTACTTCGCGATTTTCTTGTCGATCTTGATGGCGGACATTCTCATTCCTCGGTTCCGGGCAGCGAGCTGCCCGTCAGAACTTCCCGTAGTAACCTTCTTTCAACGCGTCGTAGAGATTCGCGGCGGTGTGTTTCTCGCCGTCGTATTCGATCTCCTCGTCGCCCTTCACCGAAATCTCCGAGCCGTCCTCGAGCGTGAACACGTAGGTGGTGTTCTTGAGGTCGTCTTCCTTCACCAGCACGCCCTGGAACGCTTCGGGGTTGAAGCGGAACGTGGTGCAGCCCTTCAGATCCTTCTCGTGGGCGTACAGATAGATGTCTTTGAAGCTCTCGTATTTGTAATCCGTAGGCACGTTCGCAGTCTTGGAAATGGAGCTGTCGACCCACCTCTGCGCGGCCGCCTGGATGTCGACGTGCTCTTGCGGCGTGATGTCGTCTGCCGTCGTGAAATAGCCAGGCAGCTGTTCGGCCGCGTTCGTTGAGTTCGGCATCGCACGCGGATTGATGAGCTCGCGATAGGCGAGCAGCTCGAATGAGAAGACATCAACTTTCTCCTTGCGTCTTCTTGCCGGGGCGGATGACGTTGCGGAAATAGTGGTGCGCGAACGACGGCTCGATGCCGTTGCTGGCATTGTTGGCCAGCGACAGCGAGATGGTGCCGGTGGGCGCGATCGAGCGTGTGGTGCGTGAAACGCGCGCCGACGTTGGCGAGCTGGTCCACCAGCCAGGGCGCGGTCTCGGCCACGCGCTGCATGTAGCGGCTGTAGCGCGCGTGCAGGATGCGGCCGGGGATCAGGTCGCCGATCTTCCAGCCGTCCTTCGCCATTTCCGGACGCTTGCGCAGCATCTCGGCGGTGACGCGTGAACTCCTCTTTCATGATGGGCGCCGGGCCCTTCTCCTTCGCGAGCTCGAGCGCGGCTTCCCAGCCGGCCACCGCCATCTCGCGCGAGACGTCCTCGGTGAACTTGATCGAGTCCTCGGCGCCGTACTTCATGCCGAGGCAGGTGATGGTGCTGCCGAGGCCCGAGGAAGCCCATGCCGTGGCGGCGCTTGCGCATGATCTCGTCGCGCTGCTGCTCGAGCGGCAGGCCGTTGATCTCGCAGACGTTGTCGAGCATGCGCGTGAACACCTTCACGACTTCGCGGTATTCGTTCCAGTCGAACTCGGCGAAGTCGGTGAACGCGTTCTTCACGAAGCGCGTGAGGTTCACCGAGCCGAGCAGGCACGAGCCATACGGCGGCAGCGGCTGCTCGCCGCAGTTGTGCGCGTGGAAGCCGTTGGCGTCGAACTCGTTGATGCCGGGGATCTGCACGTCGTACACGTCTTCGATGCCGTCGGCGCGCACGCTGTCGACCGTGGCGACGAAGCGCTCGCGGTTCAGCGTGCGCTTGTAGCTGCCCAGCAGGCCGCGCCAGGCGCGCGCGCTTGACCGTGTCGGCGAAGCCGATGAGCTTCGGCGAAACGGGCGACGTTCTCGCCGGTGATGACGAGGCTCGTGCTGCGCGCGGTTGCGGTAGATGGTCGCGGCGATGCCGAGACGCAGCAGCATGCGCTGCACGCCTTCGAGCATGGCGAGGTCGGAGCTGCGCGAGGCGCACCGACACGCCCTTGGCCTGCGTGCCCTGCACGCTGCCGTCGGTATCGAACAGGCCGCGCAGGAAGCCGCGATAGAACTCGCTCGAGCGCGCGCTCGATGGCCGGCGTGATGGTCTTGCGGCCGGGGCGCAGGCCGAGCTCGCGCGCCAGCTCGGTGATGGCGCCCATGCGCGAGGCGGAACTCGCCGCGGCGGCCGACCTCGTGCCAGCCGGAGAAATCGGCGCGATGGTTGAAGCGGCGCGCGGCATCGAGCGCCGCGGCCATCACGGAGTGCGGACCGCCGACGTCGATGTCGCTGTTGCCGACGGCCGGACGCGCCCAGACCGACAGCTCCGCGCCGGTCTTCGGTGATCGGTGCCGTCGCCGACCAGCAGGCCCATGAGGTAGCCCTCGTTGGTGCCCCAATCCTTCGAACCAGCGGCGCCGGCCCACGACGGCGCCGCGGCGATGATCCTGCAGCAGCACCTTGTCGCCCGGCGTGAGGTCGCCGGCGGCGCACCACTCGGTCGCCAGGCGCCAGCGCGTCAGCGTCGAGATGCGGCGCACGCGGTGATCGGCGGTGAGGCGCAGCGAGATAGCCTTCCGTGGTCGTCAGGCTCACCAGCGGCTTGACGCGCCGTGCGGAAGAAGCCTTCCGGCGCGCTCGCGTGATCGACGCCGTCGACGCGCGCGCGTGAACTGCTTGCCGATGAGCTCGGCCACCTGGCGCGGGCCTTCGCTGGTCTGCACCCAGGTGTCGGCGGGCACGCAGGGGTTGGTCGCGCGAATGTTCTCGCACCACCAGTTGTTGTTCATCTCATTGACGCGGTCGATGAGGATGAAGCCCGGCTCGGCGAAGTCGTAGGTGGACGTCATGATGACGTCCCACATGCGGCGCGCCGGCAGCGTCTTGTAGATCTTGCAGCACACCAGGCCGTCGTCGCGCGTCACGTAGTTCTTCGTGGTCGGCCACTCGCGCCACACGAACTTCGTGCTGTCGTCGAGCTTGTGCTCGGCCGGGTCGTATTCCTTGGTGAGCAGCGGGAAGGCGAGGTTCCAGTCCTTGTCCTCGCGCACCGCCTGCATGAATTCGTCGGTGATCAGCAGCGACAGGTTGAACTGGCGCAGGCGGCCGTTCTCGCGCTTGGCGCGGATGAATTCCATGCGCGTCCGGATGGCCGACGTCGAACGTGCCCATCTGCGCGCCGCGGCGGCCGCCGGCCGACGACACGGTGAAACACATCTTGTCGTAGATATCCATGAACGACAGCGGGCCGGAGGTGTACGCGCCGGCGCCCGAGACGTACGCGCCGCGCGGACGCAGCGTCGAGAATTCGTAGCCGATGCCGCAGCCCGCCTTGAGCGTGAGGCCGGCCTCGTGCACCTTGTTCAGGATGTCGTCCATCGAATCGCCGATGGTTCCCGACACCGTGCAGTTGATGGTGGACGTGGCCGGCTTGTGCTCGAGCGCGCCGGCATTGGAGGTGACGCGGCCGGCCGGAATGGCGCCGCGGCGCAGCGCCCAGACGAACCGCTCGTACCAGTGCTCGCGCACGGATTCCTGTTCGACGTCGGCCAGCGCGCGGGCGACGCGCTTGTAGGTGTCGTCCATGGTCTTGTCGACGGGCGTGCCGTCTTTGGCGGACAAGCGATATTTCTTGTCCCAGATGTCGAGCGACGCTTCCTGGAAAGGAATCGCATCGACGTCTTTGTGTTCGAGTTTGACCACGCTATTCATGGATGGGTACTACTCCCCGATGTTCCGGACTGTTTCCCTAAAACGCCCGAACCGGAAAAAGAACGGCCCAAAGCCTGCAGTTGCTGAAGGTCCCATGCGTCTTTTAATGGGCGGCTGCTGTCAGACAGCCGCCAGATCCTCTCCCCGGCTCCCCAACCACCAAGATGTCGCGACACAACATCTTGTGTTGGGGTCGGGAGAGTAGAGACGTGAAAACGGCGCGTCAAGAAACATCGTTGTCATAATTGAGATGCAGTTTAGTCATTGTTATTTCAAAGCGTTACGAGATTTTGTGCCGCAGGAATCGCCTGTCAATACGCGACTTTTTGACAGATGCAGGAATCGGGCCGAACACAAGATTTTGTGTCCACCCCCTTCCCACCGGGTACGCACAAGTCATCCACAGGTTGTTGGACCGCCTTAGGCGCGGGCGGCCGCGCAAAGTGGCCACAAATCCCGGGTTTTCAAGCCGCTTGAATCGCGAAAGTGGACCGCAGTTATGGGCCATGCGACGCCGGGAAGGCCCGGTAGTTAGCCAACCCAACGACTGAAAGGAGATAGAGAGATGACTGTTGTGCGTTACGAGCCCTGGGCTCTGCTGAACCGCCTGCATCGCGAATTCGACCAGACCTTCGATACCGTGGCCCGCGATGCGTCCTGGGCGCCGGCGGTCGACATCCACGAGGAAGCGCAGCGCTTCATCGTGCGCGCCGATCTGCCGGGCGTGAAGCCCGCCGACATCGAAATCACCGCCGACAAGGGCGTGCTCACGCTGCGCGGCGAGCGCCAGATCGAGCAGCGCGAACGTCGATGGCCACTATTCGCGCGTCGAGCGCGTGAGCGGCAAGTTCGTGCGGACCTTCACGCTGCCGGAGAACGTGCAGACCGACGCCATCAAGGCGCAGTTCAAGGACGGCGTCCTCGAGCTCACGATCCCCAAGATCGCCAAGGCCGAGCCGCGCCGCATCGAAGTCCAGGCCGCGTAACCGGGTGGGGACTGGCCTTCAGCCTGTCCCCACTCAAGCATGCGCCTGGCCAATGCAGGTCCTTGTTGAAACGGGACAGACCTCGAGTCTGTCTCCCTGCCGCCCAACACGCGCGCGGGCAAGCATGACGATGGCGCGCAGCAGCTCGAACACGCCCTCCACCGCGATGCCCAGCAGCCGGAATGGCAGCGAAATCAGCCAGACGATCGGCCATAGCAGCAGCGCCAGGATTGCCAGCGGCCAGCAGACCACGAGCAACAGGAGCCACAAGAGAAAACTTGATCATCGTTTGAGTATCCTCGTCGCCATGTCCAATCGAGCAAAAATCCTTCGCATCGCCTGTTCTCGCGCTAGCGATCGCTGGCCGGTTGCAAGCCACGCCGCCCTGCCCCCCGCGGTCGGCGAAACCCCGATGCCGACGCTCGCGCCCATGATCAAGCGCGTCTCGCCGGCCGTCGTGAACATCGCCACCCGCGGCACCGTCCGCGAGCGTTCGCCGCAGAACCCGCTGCTCGAGGACCCCTTTTTCCGCCGGTTCTTCGACATCCCCGACATGGGCCCCCGCGAGCGTCAGTTCCAGAGCGCAGGCTCCGGTGTCATCTTTGATGCAAAAAACGGCTACATAGTTACAAACGCCCATGTGGTTGATAACGCGACCGAAATCACCGTCACCCTGCAGGACGGCCGCGATCTGACCGCCACGGTGGTCGGCAGCGACGTGCCCTCGGACGTCGCCGTGCTCAAAGTGCCGCCGGAAACCTCATCCAGGTGGCGCTCGGCGACTCCACGCAGCTCGAAGTCGGCGACTTCGTGGTGGCCATCGGCAATCCGTTCGGCCTGCAGCACACCGTCACCTCCGGCATCGTCAGCGGCCTCGGGCGCTCCGGCATCAACCCGGACGGCTACGAGGATTTCATCCAGACCGACGCGTCCATCAATCCGGGCAATTCCGGCGGCGCGCTGGTGAATCTCAGGGGCGAGCTGGTCGGCATCAACAGCGCCATCCTGTCGCGCTCGCGGCGGCAACATCGGCATCGGCTTCGCCATCCCGGTCAACATGGCCCGCAGCATCATGGACCAGCTGCTGAAGTACGGCTCGGTCAAGCGCGGCTTGTTAGGCGTGAACATCTACTCGCTGACGCCCGACATGGCCAAGTCGCTCAACATCGCCAACACCCAGGGCGTGCTGGTGTCGCAGGTCACGGAAGGCTCGGCGGCGGAAAAGGCCGGCATCAAGCCCGGTGACGTCATCACCAGCATCAACAGCCAGACCATCAAGTCCAACAGCGAGCTGCGCAATGCCATCGGCCTCTCGCGCGTCGGCGACAAGCTCGACGTGGCGCTGATCCGCGATCGCAAGCCGCTGCACGTGACGGCGATCATCACCGAGCTGCCGGCATGCGGCCACGAGCGGCAAACGCGGCAGTCCGGGCGTCCGCCCGACGTCGGCGCCGTTCATCCCGGCCTCGAAGGCGCCACGCTCGCGGATGCCGCCGATGGCGGCGTCGAGGTGCGCGCGGTCGAGCCGCGCAGCGCCGCCGCGCAGTTGTTCCGCAAGGGCGATCGCATCGAAGGCGCGAACCGCCAGACCATCGCCAACCTCAAGGAACTGCGCGAGGTCGCCAAGCGCGGCGGCGCGCTGGTGCTCAAGGTCCGCCGCGGCAACTGCGATGGTGCTGGTGCCGCTGCGGGCGCCTTAGCGCCAGACCCCCGCTGACAGCGCCAGCAATTTCTCCCCTTCGCTTCGCCGGCCGAGCTGGACGTAGGCCCGCCCCAACCAATGCGCGGTGTCACGCGCGGTGGGATTCGACGCGTCGAATGCCTGCCAGAATTCGTGCGCCGGTTCGAGCCATGGAATCGCACGCTGGGGCGCCCGACGTGCAAGCTCGAGACGGCCGAGCCCTGCGATGGTCTCGGCACGATCCGGCGACATTTCATACTTGAGCAGCTTGAACAGACGGTGTGCCTCATCGAGCGCGGCCTCCGCCTCGTCGAGGTGTCCGCGATCGAGTTCCGCAAGGCCGATCTCCATGTGCACGCGGACGCGCTGCGCGTTTGCCTTGGGCCCGGGCTTGATCACTTTCAGTGACTCTTGGTGAAGCGCGATGGCTTTCTCCGGCTCGCCCAACTGCCGATGGGCGATCGCCAGACAAAAGTTGCCGGCCCAGAGCGGTATGGCGCGACGCAATTCCGGATCGTCCTGGAAGGCGGCGAGCTCGGCGCGGACTTCATCGTCCTTGCGCAGATAGGCGATGGAAACCAGGCGGGCGTAGCGCGCCGATACCGTGGTACTTCTTCGCGCGCCCAATGCCTTGGTGAAAATCCGCTGCGCTTCGGTGAATATCTGGGCGGCGTGGGCCTGCCGGCGGGCCGCCGCCAGGTTCAGGCCGTAGGTATTCAACGCCGTGCCACGGTCCCGAGAATCCGGCATGACGTGCCGCTCGATGATGGCGACCGCACGTGCCGCCCGTTCGACGGCATCCCTGGTTCGGCCAATGCGCCTTTCGGAGTTGGAAAGATCCAGCTCTGCGTTGGCCACTGCCACGTTGTCTTCACCCAGCGCCGCATGCAGCCCCGCGAGGGAGCGCTGCTTTTCCTCGATCGATTCCTGCAGCAGTCCTGCTTCGCCGAGTGCGCGGCCGCGCACGTTGCGCATGTACAGCACCTGAGGGTGATCTGGTCGATCCGGATACGCTGCCAAAGCGAAAGCGAGTCCGCGGTCACTGTCTTCGACCGCCTGCATCGAACCCGTGCCCTGAACTTCGAAGTGCATCGCTTCCGCACGCAGCGTGGACGCCTGCACGGTCAACGGGTGGCGATCTCCGAGCCGCCCACGCGCCAGCTCCAGGGCTTCGCTCGCTGCCAGCGTCGCGGCTTTGTACTGGCCCCGCTCAATCTCGTAGTCGCCGGAGTAGATCTTCAACATCACGAGCGGTTCGACGTCCTGCTGCTCGACCGCCTGGGCCAACGGCAACAGCTCCTCGAGCTGCGCGCCGAGCTTGTCGGTATCGCGCCGCGCGTTGTACACGTCGGCCAGCATCACGCGTGCACGCACGGTATGCAGGTGTGTCTCGCCGTGGATGCGCGTCGACTCGGCCACTGCCTGCGTGAGCGCGCGTTCCGCAGCGGGCAGGTCGCTCAGGCTCTTGAGACCCGAGCCCACCAGGGAGAGCAACTCCGTGCGCAGCTCCGGTCGGTCCGCGAATTGTGATTCGACGCGCTGCTGCGCACTGCGCAACAAGGCGGCGCCGGTCAATTGCGCGCCGCCGTCCTGGTACGGATCCGCATCGCGGAAGATCGAGGTGATGAAGAGCTTCACTTCCTCGGCGCGGTCGCGCTCGGCAATCGCCACACGCGCCTGCCACAGCGCAATGCCGGCGCCAGCGATCACCACGAACAGCATCAACGCCGCTGTGCCCACCATCAGCCGATTGCGCGCGATGAATTTTCCCACGCGGTACCAGCGACTGTCCGCCTGCGCCAGCACCGGCCGACTTTCGAGATGCCGCACGATGTCGTCGACGAATGCGTTGACCGTCGCGTAACGTTCCGCCGGCTGCTTCTTCAGCGCCTTGCGCACGATGGTGTCGAGATCGCCGCGCAACGCGCTGCGGTCCCGCTTCGGCGCCACTACGGCGAAGCTCGGCGGCTCCGCCTGCAGGATGGCGTCTTCGAGGGCACCGCGCGAGTCGCGCTTGAGTTTGTACGGGCGGACTCCAGCCAGGAGCTCATAAAGGATCACGCCGAGTGAATATACGTCGCTCGCGACGGTAAGCGGCCCGCCCAGGATCTGCTCGGGCGAAGCGTAGTCGGGAGTGAGCGCCCGGCCGAACATCTGCGTGAAACGCGTCTCGCGGGTCGTCCCCTCGTCCAGTAGTTTGGCGATGCCGAAGTCGAGCAGCTTCACGCCGCCACCGGCAGTGACCAGAATGTTCGCGGGCTTGAGATCGCGATGCACCACCAGCTTGCCGTGCGCGTAGGCCACCGCGTCGGCAACCTGGCGGAACAACCTGAGACGCTCGCGGACGTCGAGCGGTGGCGATTGCCCATCTCCCGCGCAGAAACGGTCGATGGCGATGCCTTCGACGAATTCCAGCGCCAGGTAAGGCTGCCCTTCGGCGCTCATGCCGGCGTCCAGCAGCCGCGCGATGTTGCGATGATCGAGCGTCGCCAGGATCTCGCGTTCACGCGCCATGCGGCCGGCGAGATCGGCGGGCCGGGCGGCGACCAGGTGCGGTAGTTTGAGTGCCACGGGCCGGTTGATGAGTCCGTCGGTGCGCTCCGCGAGCCAGACCGTGCCCATGCCGCCGCTGCCCAGTTCGCGGACGAGGCGATACTTCCCCACCGTTTCCCCGGCGCTGCCGATGGCCGCGGCACCGCCGTCCGCGGCACTGACGCCGAACTTGGGCAACGTGCCCAGGAAATCGCCGGTCTCCACCGCGGCCGCGCGCTGCAGGAGTTCGCGCAGATGCGGCGCAAGCGCCGCAACTTCAGGCGCAAGCGACTCGAGCCACGCGGCACGCTCGGCCGGAGGCCGGTCGAGCGCTTCCTCGAGCAGGCGGTTCAGCGTTGCCCAGGTGGCCGCGTCCATTTGGAGCCGGGACATTTTGCGAAGACTAGCGCATCAGTGCCGCAGACAGACCTTTCCGAAATGCGCGATCTGCGAACCGATGGACAAGGTCCTCATGTTCCCGCTCTCCGCGGCGCCGAGCGCGAGAAGGCCGACGATGGCGGCGTTGCGGATTTTCTTCGTCATGATGGTTCTCCGTTGATCGGAAGCGTCATGCTTCCGTCACGGTAAGAACGCCGTTTCCGGTTCCATCCGGACAGGCGCCGCGCATTTTTCTAAGCCAGCGCCTGCGCCAGCAACAGCCGCGCCTTTTCCCAATCGCGCCGCACGGTACGCTCGTTGACGCCGAGCACCTCGGCGATTTCCGCCTCCGTGAGGCCGGCGAAATAACGTAGCTCGACCACCTGCACGAGGCGCGCATCGTGATGCGCCAGGTCTTCGAGAGCTTCATGCACGCGCACGACCTGCTCTTCGCCTTCCTCCGGGCGTTCACCGCTCGACGTGTTCAGCGTGACGTGCCGCGCGTCTCCGCCGCGGCGTTCGGCAACCCGCGCACGCGCCATGTCGACGATCCTGCGCATGACATGCCCCGCATAACGGCGGCATTTACACGCCGCGCACCCGCCTGAACGCCGAAGGCACGTTCGCCCTCGCGCTCGACGCGCTCGGCATCCTGACGTTCAGGAAATATCTGACGCGCCTTGCGCCCGATCAGAGAAACTCATGGCGTGACCATCCTGATCCTGGCCGGCCTCACGGAAATCATCTGGCTGGTTGCGCTGAAGAACTCCAACGGTTGCCGACACGTGGCAGGGAGTGCTAGCATCGCCGTGTCGTGGGTGAGTTTCTTCCTGCTGGCGTACGCACTGAAGTTCATTCCCGCCGCACTGCGTACGCGGTGGACCGGCTGCGGCGCCGCCGGCGGCGGCATCGCCGGCATGTTGATCTTCGGCGAGGAACGCAGTGCGCTGCGCCTCGGGTCCATCGCGCTGATCGTGGTGGGCATCGGGGATTCGTCTCGCGACCCGGGTGCCCCATGACGCCGACGGGAACTGCGTTCGAAATCCCGGGCGCGCGGCGCAGAGTTACTCCGCCTGGAACACGCGCGCCTACCTCCGCGAGTTCTACTCGCGCGTCGAACCCACCGAGCGCCACACGTTGAGATTCCTGCACGACGCCGTTGCGGACCTGCCGCGCACGGCGCGCGCCCTGGATTTTGGCGCCGGCCCGACATTGCATCACGCCATCGCCCTCGCCGGCCGCGTGGACAGCGTCCACGTGGCGGACTTGCTGCCGCAGAACCTGTGCGAAATCCGCCGTTGGCATATGGGTGCCCGCGATGCGCACGACTGGTCCGAGTTCACGCGTGAAGCACTTCGGCTCGAAGGTGCTGGCACCAGCGACGCCGATATATCGCGACGCGAGGCGCTGGTTCGACAGCGGCTCACGGGGCTCATGTCGGGTGATGCGCGACGTCGTGATCCGCTCGGCGAAGGCGCGGCGCGGAGTTACGACTGCGTGTCGAGTTTCTTCTGCGCCGACAGCGCGACTTCGGATCTCGTCGAGTGGATGCGTTTCATGCGCAACATCATCGGCCTGCTCGCTCCGGGCGGATTGCTGGTGCTGGGCGCGCTACGCCGCTGCGATTTCTGGCGCATCGATGGTGCCCGCCTGCCTTCGCCGTGTATCGACGAGCGGCACATCCAGTTCGTGCTCGATGCCGCCGGCTTCGATCGCACCGAGCAGGACATTCGAATTTGCGATGTACCCGATCAGGCGCCGCACGGCTTCGAAAGCATCCTGCTCGTGGCGGCGCGCGCCCGAGGTCTCATTTGACCTTGGTCGGCAGCGTGCGCTCGGCGACGGCGATCGGCAGCACTGCGAACACTGAGCGAAGACGATGAAATTGCGGCTCGTGCTGCGCGAGGTCGCGCGCGGCCAGGCGCAGGTACTTGCGCAGATGGGGATTGAGGTGCGGGGCAACCGTCTCCGGATCCAGCTTGCGCAGCAGGCAGAAAATGGCGAGCGCGTGCACGAACTCGCCTTCGTTGAGATCGTAGCGGGCGTTCTCGATCGTCGAATTCGCCATGAACACGCCAAAGCCGAGGAAAACCGCGGCGAGATCGATCGCCGGTTCGTGCAGCGGTGCGCCGCCCGGCGCCGGCTCCTCGAATGTCTCCACCAGCAGGCGCGCGAGCTCGTGCGCAAACGCGCCAACCATCGACAGGGCCGGCAGCTCGCCGGGTCGATAGGTGATGACCGGAATGCGCTCGGTGGTCGCCAGCGCGGCGCGTGGCTCCCGGGGTTCGGGTTCCACGGCGCATGGCCAGTCGGCCATGCCTGCATGATCACGCACGCGCCGAAACAGCGCCGCGACGGCCGCATGACCCCTCATGCCGTTGTCGGGAAAATGTTCCTCGATAGGCAACACCAGCGTGGTATCGAGAAATTTCGGGTAGCCACCGCAGTTGCGCAGCAACCATGCGTAGACCGCGAACTGCCAGTCGCGACGCGGCGCATCGAGAAACGACTTGGGCCTCGCCCGGAATTGGTTGCGCATGAGTCGTGGGACCTTGCGGCCGATGATGACGCGCGCAATTTACGGCTGCACGTCAATTTATCGACGTGACATAAGCCGGAAAACATTTATTTCACTGCGCAGGCGGAGGGGGCAGCACGCGCACTTCGTTGATTCTTACGCGAGCCCCCGATTGCACCATGTGCGCGGCGAGTTCCCGCTCGCGGAATTGCCCGAAAGCATCCGGCGCAAGGTCCGGCGGAGGCGTACTGCCCCAGCGATCGTTGCGCAGGTAGTGCCACACGTATTCATCGAGAAAGCCGGCGGCGTCGACGCGGTCCAGCTCGTTGAAGTAGTTAGACGTCCGCTCGGCGGCGGCACGCAACCGATATTCGCGCAGCGCGGTCTGGCGCGCCGCCAGCTCCGCCGCGAATCCCGGTATCAGCCACCCGCCGCACGGTGGCCGCATGTCGGGATGATCGCCGGAGGAACGCGTGAGTTCGATGGCGTAGGCGAGCCACGCGGCAACCGATGCGGTGTCGGTCGTGGGCTCCACGTCGATGGACGCTTCCTGGACCGGTTGCGCCGCCGCTGGCGCCGGTTCGACCGGATGCGCCGGCAATACGGCGGCAAGCGATTCGAGGATCTGTTTGCGCGCTTCGTCCAGCTCGTCGGCAACTTCGGCACGCAGCGAGAGCCGCAACTTCAGGAAATAGCCTTTTGCCGCCGTGACCCAGAGCACCGACACGGCGTGGACGCCGTTGCGGTCGAATTCGTAGACGGCTTCGCGCATGACGGGCGAAGTGTCCGCGCCACTCATGGCCCGGCTGAATTCACCGCGAAGCGCCACGTTCTGGTAGTTGCCGCCGAGCTCGATCTCGCGCTTCGCGCTTTCGAACTGTTCGCACGCGGCCTTCGAATCCGGACCGTCGGGAACACCGCGCAGCCCGAAGTCATAGACGTAGATCCGAAGCGAGATGCCACTGGCGTTGTAGGTGAAGGCGCGGCCCATGCGCCGGTCGCTGTAGCGGTTTTCACCGGCATAACGCAGCGGGCCGATGTTCTGCGGCAGCTTGAACGGCGAAGGCGCAAGGCGGACCGTGTTGTCGCCGAGCGCGGCGGCCAACGCACCGCCGGTGAAGAGGCACGATGACGCCAGCAGGACCAGTAGTGCCGAGCCGCGCCGGATCTTCGCGCCGCGACTTCTCATTGCACGGCACCGGGGGTGCTGCTGCACAGGAGGCTCCGCCGTTCGTCGCGAGGTAGTTTGGCGAGCTCGCGCACCGCGGCGTAGAAGCGCGGCAGGTCGCGATGTCCCGCGGCCAGCAGCCGCTCGAACCCCGGTACGCAGTCGTAGTAGGTGGCGAGCGAAGCCAGGCGCGCGTTGTTGGGTTTGCCGTCGAGTTCCGCGGCGAGACGCGGACTCCGTGCCGAAGCGCGCATCGAGCGCGCGCAGCTCGGCCACCAGCCGCGCAAACACCTGCGCCTTGCGCGCGCGCATGACTTCCGGGCCGATGTTCATGCCGTACAGCGCCGTCAACTCGCCGCGGAAACGCGCCACCAGCGCCACGCCCTCCGCCTGCCGCGCCCGCCTCTTCTGGTACTTCGCGAGCTCCGCTTCGCGTCCGTGGAATTTCAGCCAGCGCGCGAGGCCCTCCTGTTCCACGGTGACGGCGAAAGCCTCGTTGAACGCCGTGTCGTCCTGGATGTACACGAGCTGGTGCGAAAGCTCGTGGAACATGATGGACGCCAGTTCGTCATCGCCGTAGATCATCATGGTGTTGAGGATCGGGTCGTTGAACTTGCCGAGCGTGGAATACGCCGGAACCCCGCCGACGATCGTGTCCAGTCCATCGGAACGCAGGGTCTCCGCAAAAGCTTCGGCGCTTTCCTTGCGGAAGTACCCGCGGTAAGCCACGCAGCCGACGATGGGAAAGCACCATTCGCGCGGGTCCACCGAAAACTCCGGCGTCGCCACGACGCTCCACACCACGAACTCGCGTTTCAGATCGGCGTACGCAGTGTAGCTCTTGTTGTTAGGCAGCCCGAGCTCGCTGCGAGGCGAAGGCGCGCGCCTCCCGCACCACCTCCAGGCGCTTCTTGAGCTCGGGGTCCGCCGCCGGATCGTCCAGGACTCGCGTAATGGGCTTGCGGGCGGTGAGGATCTGCAACTGGCCCTTGGCTGCCTGTGCCACGTAGGTGGTGCCGCACCCGGTGAGGGCCAGACCGGCGGTGAGCACGAGAGCAGTACGAATGGTTACCATGCGCGCCATGCAAGTGTACTTGGTGGGCGGCGCGGTTCGGGACCGGTTGCTCGGACGCGAGGTGTCCGAGCGCGACTGGGTCGTCGTGGGTGCCACGCCGGGCGAGCTCGAGCGCAAAGGCTTCATCCCCGTGGGTCGCGACTTCCCGGTGTTCCTGCATCCGAAAACCAAGGAAGAGCACGCGCTCGCACGGCTGGAACGCAAAATCGCCCCGGGTTACCGGGGCTTTGCGACCGAGTTCGCACCCGACGTGAAGCTCGAGGACGACCTCAGGCGGCGCGATCTCACCATCAATGCCATGGCGCAGGACGACGCCGGCAGCATCATCGACCCGTACGGTGGCCAGGCCGACCTCGCAGCCCGGCTGCTGCGGCACGTGTCGGAAGCCTTCGCCGAAGATCCGGTGCGAATCCTGCGCGTGGCCCGTTTCGCCGCGCGTTATGCGCCGCTCGGTTTTCGCGTGGCCGACGAAACCATGGCGCTCATGCAGAAGATGGTCGCCGACGGCGAGGCGGATGCGCTGGTGGCCGAGCGCGTGTGGGCCGAAACCGAAAAGGCGCTGGGCGAGCCCAGCCCGGATGTGTTCATCAGCGTGCTGCGTGCCTGCGGCGCGCTGAAAGTGGTCTACCCGGAGGTCGACGCGCTGTTCGGCGTGCCACAACCCGCAAAGTGGCACCCGGAGATCGACACCGGCATTCACCAGCTGATGGCGCTGCGCATGGCCGTGAAGTTAGGCGGCGGCCTGGCGGTGCGTTTCGCCGTGCTCATGCACGACCTCGGCAAGGCGGCCACGCCCGCCGACAAACTGCCCTCGCACCCCGGACATGAAGACGCCGGAGTGGCACTGGTGGAGCAGCTTGCCGATCGCCTGCGCGTCCCTAACCACCTGCGCGAACTCGCCGTGATGACGTCGCGTTACCACACGCACGTGCATCGGGCCGCCGAGCTGCGCCCCGGCACCGTGCTCAGCACGCTCGAAGGGTGCGACGCCCTGCGCCGCCCCGAGCGCTTTGCGGACTTCCTGCTCGCCTGCGAAGCCGACGCGCGCGGCCGCGAGGGCCTGGAAGATCGCGGCTACCCGCAGCGTGAGTACTTCGCGGCGGCGCGCGCCGCCGCGGCCGCCGTGACGCTCACCGCCGAGGAACGCGCAGGTCGTTCGGGCGAACAGATCGGCCAGGAGCTTCGCCAGCGGCGGATCGCCGCTGTTGCCGCGTTGAAAGCCCTGGCCGCCGCCACCTAAACGCCCGTGTTGGTCATCGCGTGGGCGATGGCCGCGACGTGGCGATGATCCGTGCCGCAACAGCCGCCCACCACGCTGAGCGCCGGCAGTTTGCGTTGTAGCGACCTGTATTCCCCGGCCAGCACCAAAGGATCGCCCGCGTCCAGGTCCGTCGACGCGTCGAGTTCGGCGTGACTGCGCCGCGATGCGTTCGCGCGCAGGCCGCGCACCCGACGCAGCTTCGCGCCAAGCTCATCCAGCACGTCTTCGAAGTGCGAGGGATGCGCGCAGTTGATCATGTAGTACACCGGGTACTCATCGGTCTCGGCGTCGACGCGCTCGATGGCCTCCGCCAGCGGCTGGCCGGAAGGTAGTTTGCCGTCGGTCTCCACCGTGAACGACAACGCCACCGGCATGGCGTGCGCACGCGCCGCCATCACGATGCCCATCGCTTCCTCGACGTAGTTCATGGTGAAGGCGCCGAGCATGTCGGCGTCGGTGGCCGCGAAGGTCTGCACCTGCACGGCGTGGTAATGCATCGCGTCGGCGACACTCATGCGCGCGTCGGGGCGATAACCATCGCCCCGCGGACCGAGGTTGCCGCTGACGACGATGGGCGTCGCGGGAGTTTCGAGCGCGGCGCGCACTTCCAGCAGCAGCCCGATACTCATGCGATTCGCGTCGGCCAGCGCCGTCGCGTCATAACCCAGCCTCGCACCCCAGTCGGCGTTTGCGCGCCAGGTGGGCGCCTCGAGCATGATGCCCACCCGGCGTTCGAGCGCGATGCGCGTGTAGGTTTCGAAATACCGGCGCAGGCGCTCCACACCTTCCGGCTTGCGCAGCAGATCGAATGCCGCGAAGTGCGGCAGTTCCATCTGGTCGTGGAACACCAGCGTGGTCTCGAGACCCCCGTCGGTGAGGAACAGCGCGTTACGAAGCTGCGGCAGGCGATGTCGGTACTTGCTCATGAGGGTTCTCCGATGGTCGGCGGAACCAGTCCATTGGCGCCGGCCTCACCGTCGGCGGCCACATCGCGGCCCAGCAGCATGTTTCCGTACTGCGAGGAGGCACCGCGGTGAAACCCCTGCTCCGGCGCGAAGTCGCGCGGGTTGTGCCAGGTGCCTAACAACATGTCGAACAGCGGCAGGTCGGAGTAGTTGCCGGCGTGTACGCCGCGCGCGTGATGCCACGAATGGCTCTCCGGACGCTGCACCAGCACGCCCAGCCAGCGCGGCGTGCGCACGTTGGCATGCTGGAACACCGACAGAAACGTGGTTACGCATACCGTGGCAAACACCGCCTGCGGCGCGAGGCCGATCATCGTCAGCGCCAGGCTGAAGAGCGCCGTCCAGCCCACCATGTCGAGCGGACTGAACCAGAACGCGCCCCAGGTATCCAGCCGCTCGGCGCTGTGATGCCACTGATGTGAATAACGCCACAAGGTGTTCGAGCCGTGCAGGCTGCGGTGCCAGGCCCACACTCCCGCTTCATAGAACAACACGCCGACTGCGGCGCCGGCCAGGGTACCGAGACTGGTAAGGTCGAACAGCTGAAATGGCGCAAGCCACTGCGCCCAGAGAAAGGGCAGATAGGACGAGATGGCCATGTACGCCGCGAAAGCCAGCAACCCCCTGGTGCGCCAGGCGCGCACCCGCGGCAGGACGCGCGCCGGGAAGATGGCCTCCCATAAAGCGAGGCCCGCGAAGATCGCGATGACGGACAGGGTCAGGGGGTCGAGCAGCAGCTCGAGTGGGGTGGGCATGTCGAAACTCCTTATTCGGGGGCGCGCAAGGTAGAGTGTTCGGCGCGAAATCACTCAAGCCTCGCCGGCCACGAACCTGACGTTTCCGCCATGGATGTACGGAGCAAACCCGCAAGCGTCGCAATCCTCGCCCTCCCGGAAGTCGGCGTGTCCACGGTCTACGGCATGTTCGACATGTTCATGTCGGCGGGAAGGGACTGGGGATTCATCGTCGAAGGGAATCCCGGCGTCTCGCTGATCGCCCCGCGTGTCATCGCCACCACGCGCGAGCCTTTCGCGGCCGGCAATGGCATCACCATCCACCCCGACGCGACGCTCGAAGAAGCCGGAGTGCCTGACGTCGTCTGCGTGCCGGAATTGCTGGTGGCGCCCGGTGAACCGCTCGACGGTCGGTTTCGCGCCGAAGTGGCCTATCTCAAGCGCTGCCACGAAGCCGGCGCCACGCTGGCCACCGCCTGCTCGGGCGCGCTGCTGCTGGCCGAGGCCGGGTTGTTAGACGGCCATGACGCGACCACGCACTGGGCCTACTGCGACATCCTGCAGCAGCGTTATCCGAAGGTGCGCGTGCATGCGCAACGCGCCCTGGTCGTGGCCGGCGCGGAACAGAGGCTGGTGATGGCGGGTGGCGGAACTTCGTGGCTCGATCTGGCGCTGTATCTGATCGCGCGACTCGCCGGTGTCGAAGCTGCAATGCAGGTCGCTCGCATCAATCTCATCGATTGGCACGCGATCGGACAGCAGCCGTTCGCGCGGCTTGCTCGCTCGCGCCAGACCGACGACGCAGTCATCGCGCGCTGCCAGAGCTGGATCGCCGAGAACTATGCCGTCGCGGGACCGGTGGCGCAGATGACGCGCCTCTCCGGCCTCGCCGAGCGTTCGTTCACGCGGCGCTTCCGCGAAGCCACCGGCATGGCGCCGCTCGAATATGTGCACACGCTCCGGCTCGAAGAAGCCAAGCAGATGCTGGAAACCGGTGAACAGCCGGTGGAGGGCATCGCCAACGAGGTGGGGTACGAAGATGCCGCGTTTTTCTCGCGGTTATTCCGCCGCAAGGTAGGGCTCACACCGGTGCAGTACCGCCGGCGCTTCGGCAGTTTGCGGCGCAGTCTGACGAGCGGCACGCAGTGAAGCCACGGTAGACTGCGCGTCCTTTTTTTGAGAAAGAACCTGCATGTCCTGGCTCGAAGCGATCATCCTCGGCCTCGTCGAAGGCATCACCGAATTCCTGCCGATCTCGAGCACGGGCCACCTGATCCTCACCCAGGCGTTGTTAGACCTCGAAGGCGCGGCTATCGACCGCCACATCATAATCATCCAGGGCGCGGCCATCCTCGCCGTGTGCTGGGAGTTCAGACAGAAACTCCTGCACACCGCGTTCAGCCTGCACAACGATGCGGTGTCGCGCCGCTTCTTCTTCAACCTCGTCATCGCATCCGTTCCGCTTGCAGTACTGGGCCTTACTTTCGAGGACGAGATCAAGGCCGTATTGTTCAACCCCGTGTCGGTGGCCATCGCACTGGTCGTGGGCGGCGTGATCATCCTGTGGGCCGAGCGGCGCCAACACGAAGAGCGCGTGCAGAACGTGGACGATCTCACCATCGGGGACGCGGTGAAGTTAGGCCTGTTCCAGGCGCTGGCGTTGATTCCAGGCACCAGCCGCTCGGGCGCAACCATCATCGGCGGTTTGTTGAGCGGGCTGTCGCGGCGCACCGCGGCAGAGTTTTCGTTTTTTCTGGCCATTCCCGCGTTGCTGGCGGCTACCGCCTACGACATCTGGAAAGCGCGAGACGAGTTCGCCGCCGCCGATGTGGAACCATTGATCGTGAGCTGCGTGGCGTCTTTCATCAGCGCGTTGCTGGTCACCAAGCTGCTGCTGCGGTTCGTCAGCAAACATTCGTTCGCTGCGTTCGCGTGGTACCGCATCGCGTTCGGCGTGATCATCCTCGTCACCGCATACACGGGCGTAGTCAGCTGGTAATGGGGACATGGAAAATGGGGACACTCCCCGATTCCGAGCAAATGGGGTCAGACCTCACGGCAGTGTTGCCGGACGATCACTGAACGCGGTTACGAGGTCTGACCCCATTTGCCCGCCTTGCGGGGAATCGGGGAGTGTCCCCATTTTCCATGTCCCCATTTCCGTCACCGAAAACATCCACTTCGTCAAAATTCCCTTTTCGGGGCCACGTCACCTGCGGAAACTCGCAGCCATGAGATTCCACTTCGAAAAGTTCTATCAGGCAGTCAATGCGAAGCGCGAAGAGCGCGCGGCCTCATGGCGCCAGGTGGCGCGCGAGATCGGCATTGGCAAATCCACGCTCGCGCGCATGGCGCAGAACAAGCGCCCTGACGCCGATGGTCTCGCAGCGCTGTCGTTCTGGGCGGAAATCAATCCCGCGGATTTCGTCTCCGCCGAGCAGGCAACGGTCAACGCGACCGTGGACTGTTCCGCGACCGCGGGAAATGCCATGTCCGCCTAGAACGGATTCGCCGCCCAGCGTTTGATCTTCTCGTGATAGCTGCGGCTCGACTGCAGCTTCGCCCCGCCCTGCAGCACCACGATGTATTCGCCGTGCGGACCGGTCTCGAGCTCCTGGACGTGGCGCACGTTCACGATCAACGAACGATGGATGCGCAGGAACACTTCCGGATCGAGTGACGCCTCGAGTGTCGCGATGGGAACGTGCAGCAGATGCCGCGACGACTTCAGATGCAGCTGCACGTAATTCTCCGCGGCCTGCACGTACAGGATGTCTTCGATGTTGACGAAGGAAATCTTGCCCGCCGATCGCAGCGCGACGCGGGCCAGGTATTTCGGCGGCGCCGAGAGCTGCTGCAGCAGCGACAACACGTGGCGATTGTCCAGGCCCTGGATGCTCACCCGCTCACGCACGCGCGCCAGAGCCTGCTGAAACCGCTCGCGCGTCACCGGCTTCAGCAGGTAGTCGATGGCGTTCACCTCGAACGCCTGGATCGCGTACTTGTCATGCGCCGTCACGAAGATCACCGGCGGCATGTGCTCCGCGCCCAGCGCCTCGAGCACGCCGAATCCGTCCATCTCGGGCATCTGCACATCGAGCAGCAACAGATCCGGACGCCGCTCTCTCACAGTCTCGACCGCCTCGGCGCCATTGCGCGCTTCGTCGATCGAGGTGATCGCCGGTTCCTCTTCCAGCAGCATTCGCATTCCGGCGCGCGCCAGCGGCTCATCGTCGACTATCAATACATTCATGATGGTTCCACGAAGTGAAACGGCAGGATCATGGTAACCAGAGCGCCTCCTGCAGGCCCGGTCTCCGTGCGCAGCTCCGAGGGCTCACCGTACAGTTGTTTGAGGCGCGCACGCGTGTTGGCGAGCCCCAGACCCAGCCCGCTGCTGGCGCACCGCTCGCCGAAGCCCGGGCCATCGTCCTCCACCACCACGTGCAGCGAATCGCCGACGCGCGCTGCACGAATGCTGATGAAGCCGGGCGTCGCGCGCTGCCCCACTCCATGGCGGATGGCGTTTTCGACCAGTGGCTGCAATGCCATGTGCGGTACGGCCGCGTCGAGCAGGTCGGGCTCCACTTCGAAGTTCACGCGCAGGCGATCGGAAAAGCGCAGCTGTTCGATGGATAGATAGAGCTTGAGGTATTCCAGTTCGCGCGCCAGCGTGACCTCCTGCGCGTCCATGTCGGCGAGGACCGCGCGCAGCAGATCGCTGAATCGCGCCAGCGTTTCCTCGGCCTGCTGGCCTTTCTGCTGCCGCACCAGCACGACGATGGCGTTCAAGGTGTTGAACAGGAAGTGCGGCTGCAGCTGCGCCTTCAAGGCACCGAGGCGCGCCTGCGCCACCTGGGTTTCGAGTTGTGAGGCGCGCAGGTCCGAACGCAACGCGGCCTGGGCGCGCTCCTGGAAGCGCGCGTAATTGCGGATCGCGGTCTGGATGCTGAGCACCACCCAGTAAGTGACCACGCCGGTGTGAAAGCCGAAGATGAACAACAGCGTGAACTCGCTCTTGACGGTGATCGGCGGGGATATGGGCCAGAACTCGTTCCAGGTGAGATGGAACGCGGCCTCCAGCGACAGCCGCAGCAGCTCCCAGGCAATGCTCAGGCAGAAATGCAGCGCGACGAGGCGCGGCAGGTGCTGGCGCTCGAGCGGCCAGCGACGACCGGCCCAGACGATGAGCGGCGTGAGCAGCGCCGCTATATAGATGTTCACCGACCAGTAGCGCAGGTCCTGCCAGGGGTTCGGGTCGTCCCAGTAGAAACGGCGCGTGACGTTCTGGGCGAAGTAGATGAGGCCCACCAGCGTCCAGGCGAGGAAGTAGAAGATCCAGGGCCTGGATTTGCGCGCGCTCATGGGACGGCGAGCTTAACTCTCAGCGACGCGGGTCGCTGAACACGGCCAGGCAGATGAGCACTGCCATGATGGCCTGTCCGGACAATCGCGCGTTCATGGACAGGAAATACCTGATTTCAGGCAACCCAGAGAAAGGTTGTTTGACGAACTGGCCGAATTCGTTGACCAGTGCCCGGAACTATTTGGGGCCAGCCCGCTACAGGGCCATCTTCTGCGTGCTGAACCCTGTTAGGGGAGACTCGTATCCACGTCCGAGCGCAATGACCTTGAAGATCTCGCCCATCTCACCGGGCAGCAGCAGGCGTCGCGCCTCGCCGGCGAGCTTCGCCTGCTGACGCGTGTCCTCACCGGCTAGCTGCATCTCGGTCGAGAGCAGCGATTCGATGCCGGCGCCGATGAGAAACGCCGCCTGGCTGGCGAAGCCGAGCACTTCGAGCCCGGCGGTGTCAGCGGCTTCGGCCACCTTCGTGAAATCCACCCACGCGGTGATGTCCTGCAATCCCACGTTGATGAAAGGATTGTCGTGCGCGCGGTGCCGGAAGTGACAGCGCAGCGTGCCCGCGGTGCGGTCCGGGTGATACAGGTGCGCACGCGGCAGTCCGTAGTCGATGAGCAGCGCCACGCCTGTTTCGATCTGCGCCGCGAGGCTGGCCATCCATGGCTGGAACGCGAGGCACACCTCCGACACGTACCCATCGGGCAATGGCAACGGCAACGCTTCGACGATGTCGGCCACCGCGTGCATGAGCTCCGGCGACGGCGAGGTTTCCCGCCATTCGAATCCTTCGCCCGCGAGGCCGACGCCCAGCGCACGAACATCCAGGCCATCGGGCCGGCTGCGCAGGATGAACCGCTCCACCGGCATCGCGTCCAGCACCTCGTTGGCGAGCACCACGCCGCGCATCACCCGCTCGGGCCAGCGGTCTAACCACTGCACGCGCGACGCGAGCTCGGGCGGCAGTTCTTCGATGCGCAGACGCTGGCGTTCGACCAGGTCCGCGCTCACTTCGAGAATGGAATAACGCTCGGGCAGTGAGCCGATGGCGGCAAGTTCGGTGAGCACATCGGCGGCCATGCGTCCGGAACCGGCACCGAGCTCGAGGATTTCGCCCCCGGTCACCTGCAGGACGTCGGCGCATTGGCGCGCGAGGCAGCGCGAAAACAGGCTGCCCATCTCCGGCGCCGTCACGAAATCACCATTGCTGCCGAGCTTGGTGGCGCCGGCGCTGTAGTACCCGAGCCCCGGCGCATACAACGCCAGCCGCATCCAGGCATCGAAACCGATGACGCCGCCGTGCTGCTGCATGAACTCGCGGATGTGCTCGACGACGCGCCGCGAATGCGCGAGCTCGTCGGCGTTCAGCAGCGGGAGGGTTGTGACGGACGCGGGAGAAGTCATAGAGTGCGAGCGATGCAGGACAAGGACGGGAGTCTAGCGGGCAAGACGGTACTCATCACGGGCGGCGCACGCCGCGTGGGTGCCACCATTGCGCGGACACTGCACGGCGCCGGCGCCAACCTGATCATCCACTACCGCAAGTCGGCCAAGGATGCCGAAGCCCTCATCGGCGAGCTCAATGGGTCGCGGCGCGGAACGGCCGCCGGTTTTCAGGCCGACCTGCTCGATCTCGGCAAACTGCCGGCGCTCGTGGAGTTTGCGGTACGCACCTTCGGCGCGCTCGACGTGCTCGTGAACAACGCCTCGACGTTTTATCCGACGAAGATCGGCGAAATCACACCCCAGGCCTGGGACGATTTGATGGGCAGCAATCTCAAAGCGCCGCTGTTCCTCTCGCAGGCTGCCGCACCCGCGTTGAAGAAATCGAGCGGGCTCATCATCAACATCGTCGACATCCACGCGCTGCGGCCACTGCGCGACTACACGGTCTACTGCTCCGCCAAGGCTGGCCTGCACATGCTCACGCGTTCGCTGGCCAAGGAACTCGGGCCCGAAGTACGCGTGAACGGCATTTCACCGGGACCCGTGATGTGGCCCGAGCAAGGCAGCGATGAGGCCGCGCGCAAGAAGATCATCCAGCGCACCATCCTGCAGAAGATGGGCACGCCTGAAGACATCGCGCGTACCGCGCTGTTCTTTGCCGCCTCCGCGCCTTTCATCACCGGCCAGATCCTGGCTGTAGATGGCGGTCGCAGCGTGGCCTGGTAAAACGAAAACGGTGCCAGGCACCGATTGCTATGAATCGGTGCCTGGCACCATTTCCACGGGATTCATCACGTGCCCGTCGCGATCGAACGCTTCCCACAACTGACCGATGGTCTTGTTAGCCGTGGGATGAACCACGTCAGCCGCAATCTCCGCCATCGGCCCTAACATGTAGGGTCGCTTGAGCAGGTCCGGGCGCGGCAGCGTGTACTCCGTGGTCTTCTCCACGCGGTCACCGAACATCAGCACGTCGAGATCCATGGTGCGCGAAGCCCACTTGGGCGCGTATCGCGGCCGGCCGCACTGCGTTTCGATGGCGCGCAACCTGGCGATCACCGCCTCCAGCGGTTGCGCCGTGGTGAACCCCAGCACCAGGTTGATGAAATCCGGACCGTCGAACCCCACCGCCACGTTGCGATATGCGCGCGAAAACACGGCGTCGTTCCAGGAATGCCTGATATCGGCGCAGGCGCGCACGAGGTTTTTTTCCGGTTCGACATTGCTGCCGGCCGCGACGAACACGCGCTGGTGGCCAGGCTTGAGGATGTTCATCGAACTAGGTCGGCAGGTCAGCGCGCGTGCGCAGCACTGCCACGCCTACGTCTTTCGAGCCGCGGATCGCACCGGGCTTGTTGATGGACAGCCGCACCCACTCGATGCCGAATTCCTGGAGGATGAGCAACGCGGTGCGATGCGCCAGCGTTTCCACCAGCTTGAACTCCGAAGCCTCGACAAACGCGATGAGCCGCTTGGCCACCTTCTTGTAGTCGAGAGTGTCGGCGACGTCATCGCTGAGTGCGGCGCGCGCACAGTCCACCGGCATTTCCACGTCGAGCACGATGGTCTGCTTGACGCGCCGTTCCCACTCGATGAAGCCGATGATGCATTCCACCGCCAGACCGTGCAGGAAGATGCGATCCCCCTTGTCGGAAGTGGACGCCGAACTCGGCAGTGTGTGGGTCTTCGGTCCGCTGGTTACTTTGCTCATGTACTCAATTCTGTCAGGGACCCCAGTTCCGTAAGAGACCAAGTCGCGCGCGCGCGGATTGCAGTCGATTCAACCTTGCCTGCTTTGAGCCGCGCCATGCCGGCCACCGCGATCATGGCGGCATTGTCGGTGCAAAACTCGATGCGCGGGTAATAAACACGCGCACCCGCGCGTCGCGCTCCTTCGGTCAGACGTTCGCGCAGACTGCGGTTCGCGCCCACACCGCCGGCGACCACCAGTGTCTCGTAACCGGTTTGCTCGAGCGCGCGCAGTGTCTTGCCGATCAGCGTATCGACGATGGCCTGTTGCACGCCCGCGGCGATATCGGCACGCGTGGCGTCGTCGAGACCGCCGGCGGCGGCCCGTTCTTTCACCGCCAGTGAAACCGCCGTTTTCAATCCCGAGAAACTGAACTCGAGGCCGGCGCGATCGAGCATGGGCCGTGGGAAATCGAAGCGGTCCGCCCGGCCCTGGCTCGCCAGCCTCGCGAGCTCCGGCCCGCCCGGATACGGCAGCCCTAACAACTTGGCCGATTTGTCGAAAGCTTCGCCCGCCGCGTCGTCGCGCGTTTCGCCGAGCACCGCATAGGAGCCCGGCGAAGCGACGTCGATGAGCATGGTGTGCCCGCCGGAGACCAGCAGCGCGAGATGCGGAAACGGCGGCGGATCGTCTTCCAGCAGCGGCGCCAGCAGATGCCCTTCCAGGTGATGAACCGCGATCGCAGGTACGTTCCAGGCATAGGCCAGCGACCGGCCCAGCGCCGCGCCCGTGAGCAATGCGCCGATCAGGCCCGGGCCGGCGGTGTAGGCCACGCCGTCGATCTCTTTCGGGGAGGTTTTCGCATCAGCCAGCGCTGTTTTCAGCAGTGGCAGCAGGCGGCGGACGTGGTCCCGGGAGGCCAGTTCCGGCACCACCCCACCGTAAACGCGGTGCAGGTCGATCTGGCTGTGGATTTCGTGCGCCAGCAGGCCGGCCACGTCGTCGTAGACGGCAACCGCGGATTCGTCGCAGGAGGATTCGAGGGCCAGGATACGCATGTATAAGAGTGAGAACCGTAACGCCCAAGCGGGGCTTTGCTTTTTCGGGGCCCGTCTATAGAATCGCCACCCCTGCCTCCGGCAGGTTGTGGCAAAACTCCAAACAGATCAATGGGTTGAGGTTTCGATGCCGAGCGTTCGCGTACGAGAAAACGAATATTTCGATGCCGCCCTGCGCCGTTTCAAGCGCGCTTGCGAAAAAGCGGGCGTGCTCACCGAGCTGCGACGCCGGGAATTCTACGAAAAGCCGACGCAGGAGCGTAAGCGCAAGAAGGCTGCCGCCGTGAAGCGTCACCTCAAGCGCAACAGCCCGCGTGAATACTCGGCGCGTCCGCGCCCGAGCTGAGCGACCTCGTAGATGACGCTCAAAGAGCGCATCACCGAAGACATGAAGACCGCGATGCGATCCGGCGAAAAGGATCGACTCGCGGTCATTCGTCTTTTGCAGGCGGCCATCAAGCAGATTGAAGTCGACGAGCGCATCACGCTCGACGACGCCAAGGTCACTTCCGTGCTCGAGAAGATGATCAAGCAGCGCAAGGAATCCATCGTCGCGTTCGAGAAGGGCGCGCGTGCCGACCTGGTGGCGAAAGAGACTGCTGAAATCGCCATCCTCCAGCCTTACCTGCCCGCGCAACTTTCCGAGGCCGAGCTCGACGCCATCATCGGCGAGGCGATTGCCAGCACCGGCGCCGCGTCCATCAAGGACATGGGCAAGGTCATGGGCGTCGTGAAAGCCAAGGCCGCCGGCAAGGCCGACATGGGTGCCGTCGGTGCCCGCATCAAAGCCAAGTTAGGCGGTTAATTCCGCATGGGTGGCAGAGGCCTTGCCACCGCCGGAGCGCTGATCCTCATCGCGCTCATCTGCATCTCCATCTCTCGCAAGATCGAAGCCGAACGCCGGCAGCTCGGGCGTTTCCCGCGTCATCGCCTGCCGCTGGTGATCGGGGGGTCGATCGGCGCGCTGCTGCTCTGCGCTCTCGTTGTTGTCGCAATCCTTCGATAAGAATGGGGTCAGGCACCATTTTCTGAGGACAGAAAATGGAGCCAGACCCCAGAATCCACCGTCATGGCCGGCCGCATCCCCCAGAGCTTCATCGACGACCTCACCGCGCGCGCGGACATCGTCGAGCTCATCGGGTCGCGCGTCGAGCTCAAGAAAGCCGGCCGCGAATACCGCGCCTGCTGCCCGTTCCACAACGAGAAGACTCCGTCTTTCTGGGTGAGCCCGGTCAAGCAGTTCTATCACTGCTTCGGCTGCGGCGCACATGGCACGGCGCTGGGTTTCCTCATGGAATACGACAAGCTGTCGTTTCCCGAGGCGATCGAGGAACTAGCTAGTCGGCTGGGGCTCGACGTGCCACGCGAGGCCGGCAGCCAGCCCGACAACGCCGGCAGCACCACGCCGCTCTACGACATGAACCTGCGCGTGGCGAAGTACTTCGCGAGCGTATTGCCGAACGACGCGCGGGCGCGCGAGTACGCGAAGAAGCGCGGACTCACGCGCGACACCGTCGACAAATTCATGATCGGCTTCGCCACCAATTCGTGGAACGAAGTGATCAGACGTTTCGGCGCCAACGACACCGACCGCAAGGCGCTTTCCGACTGCGGGTTGATCATCGAGCGCGAACGGACCGACAGCCGCACGCTGGACCGCCACTACGACCGCTTCCGCGACCGGCTGATGTTCCCGATCCGCGATTCGCGCGGCCGGGTGCTGGCGTTCGGCGGCCGCATCATCGACGCCGGCGAGCCCAAGTACCTGAACTCGCCCGAGACCATGCTGTTCCACAAGGGACGCGAGCTGTACGGCCTGTTCGAAGTCCGCCAGAGCCGCGCGACGCTCAAGCGGCTCATGGTGGTCGAGGGCTACATGGACGTCGCCCGGCTGCACCAGGCGGGGGTGAACTACGCCGTCGCCACGCTCGGCACCGCGACTACACCCGAGCATCTGCGCCGCATCTTCAAGCTCGTGAACGAGGTGGTGTTCTGCTTCGACGGCGACAAGGCCGGCCGTGCCGCGGCCTGGCGCGCCCTGGGCAACGCGCTGCCCGAAGCGCGTGAGGGGCGGCAGATTCGCTTCCTGTTCCTGCCTGAGGGACACGACCCCGATTCACTCGTCGGCGAAGAAGGACGCGAGGCTTTCGAGAAGCGCCTCGATGGGTCCCTGCCGCTGTCGGAATACCTCGCTACTGCGCTCGCCGAGCAGGCCGATCTGAGCCACGCCGACGGTCGTGCGCAGTTCGCCGAACTGGCACGGCCGCTGGTCACGAAGGTGGCGCCAGGTGTTTATCGGGACCTGTTGATTGAGCGCTTGGCGGAATCTATAAAGCTCACATCTGCCAGATTGAACCAATTGTGGTTCAACGAGGTGACGGACACGGCCGGCAACCACCTCAGCGCCGGGCCTGCTCCTGCGGCGTCCGGGGGCGCCGGGGTACCGTCCACGTACCTCAACACGCGGCGACCACGCGATGGTGGAGGCGGCCGTGGTCTGGTCACCAAGGCCGTGAAACTCGTGGTCCATTTTCCGTCCATCGCGACCAGGGTTTCGGGAGCGCACCTCTCGCAACTCGAGATGACGGATGACCCCGGTTCACGCTTCCTGTTCGAGCTTCTCGACCAGCTTCAGCAGGAGCCCGCGGCCAACACGGCCGTCCTGCTCGAGCGCTGGCGGGAACGGCCGGAAGTGGTCCGAATGCGCACCCTGGCCGGCGAGGAAATGCTCGGCCTCGAGGAGCCCTCGGCGGCGCTCGATCTCATCGCCGCCATCGAAAAACTCGCGCTGGAACCCACCATGCGCCGGCACGATGAACTCATGGCCAAGGGCGATCTCACCGACGACGAACGCGCTGAACTCAAGGAGCTGAACGTCGCCATCCACATGGCCAAGAGCAGGGGCAGCCCTGCTTCAGATGCGGGAACTCCTGGCCGATAAAGTGGGCCGATAGAGAGGCTCGAGAAATTCTTGGCGCGGGTGACCCTTTTGGCCCGTTTTTTGCGTTCTTCCGAGTGCTGAACACGAGCGGAAGTCGTTGAACCTGAGGCAATTTTCGTTTTGTCAAGGCACCGTCATTTGCGTAGAATGCGCCCCCTTTCCCGCAAGCCACCTTGATCGCGCCGTCGGCAACCCCACGGTGTCGAACCTCAATACGCCCTGGCGTCCGGATACTCATGACACAAAAGCACAAGCGCCCCGCTGCTCCCGCCTCGAAAAAGCTCGCCAAGACGGCGGGCAAGCCGGCTGCTGCCGCCCATTCTTCGAAAGAAAAGGCCAAAGCCACGCACGCCGCCAATCATTCGAAAGACAAAGGCAAGCAAGCTGAAAAGCATGCCGAGGTGAAGAAGCCGGTGCCGAAAGGCAAGACGCCTGAGAAGGCTGCCGCGCCGGTTGCTGATGCGAAGGGCAAGGTCGTCGAACTCAAGGCCGCGCAGAAGCTCGCGGCTGCGCGTGCGGCTGCCGCCACGGCCACCGTGGCTCCCGCCGATGCCAAGAAGGGCAAGAAGGGCAACGCCGAACTGATAAACCTCCCGGCACGCCGCAATGTGCTCCCGGAAGAGCGCCAGTCGCAGCTCAAGCTGCTGATCGCGCGCGGCAAGGAACAGGGCTACCTCACGTATTCGCAGGTCAACGATCACCTGCCGTCGGAGATCGTCGATCCGGAACAGATCGAAGAGATCGTCAACACGATCAACGATATGGGCATCCCGGTGTACGAAAAGGCGCCGGACAACGAGAGCATTCTCGCGCCCGAGCCGTCCGCGCCGACCGACGAAGAAGCCATCGAAGAGGCCGCCGCGGCGCTGGCCGCGCTCGACGCCGAGCTCGGTCGCACCACCGACCCGGTGCGCATGTACATGCGCGAAATGGGCACGGTGGAGCTGCTCACGCGCGAAGGCGAAATCCGCATCGCCAAGCGCATCGAGGAAGGTCTCGATGCCGTGCGTCTCGCGCTGTCTAACTACCCGTCCACGGCCGAATACCTGCTGAAGGCCTATGAGCCGGTGAAGACCGGTGGCGCCCGCCTGGTCGACATCATCGTCGGCTTCATCGATCCGAACGCCCCCGACGTCATCGCCCAGCCGCAGAACCCCACCAAGATGGATCTCGCGGCGCCCGTGGTCGAAGAGAAGGCCGAAGGTGAAGACGAGGAAGGCGACGGCACCGGCGAGGAAGAAGAAGCCGTCGATACCGGCCCGGATCCGGAAGAGGCCGCGCGCCGCTTCGCCGCGGTCGGCAAATATCTCGCGAACGCGCTGACCCACATCGAGAAGATGGGCGCGAAAGACCCGAAGACGCTCAAGGTTCGCAAGCGCCTGTCGGACGAGTTCATGGAGCTCAAGCTGGCGCCGCGCATGTTCGAGGCGCTGATCGGCAACCTGCGTCACCAGGTCAACGAGATCCGCCAGCTCGAAAAAGAAATCATGATCATTGCCGTGCGCGACGCCGGCATGCCGCGCAAGGAGTTCATCCTCTCGTTCCCCAAGAACGAGACGAGCAACCGCTGGCTGCAGAAGCAGGTCAAGGGCGGCAAGAAGTGGTCGAACGCGCTCGGCCGGCTGCAGGACGAGATCTCGCGCCGCCAGGACAAGCTCGGCGTGCTCGAGAAGAATTACCACCTCACGATCACCGACATCAAGGAGATCAACCGTGAAGTGTCGATCGGCGAAGCGAAAGCCCGCCGCGCGAAGAAGGAGATGGTCGAGGCCAACCTGCGCCTCGTGATCTCGATCGCGAAGAAGTACACGAACCGCGGCCTGCAGTTCCTCGACCTCATCCAGGAAGGCAACATCGGCCTCATGAAGGCCGTGGACAAGTTCGAGTACCGCCGCGGCTACAAATTCTCCACGTACGCCACGTGGTGGATCCGCCAGGCCATCACGCGTTCGATCGCCGACCAGGCGCGCACCATCCGCATCCCGGTGCACATGATCGAGACCATCAACAAGCTGAACCGCATCTCGCGGCAGATGCTGCAGGAGATGGGCCGCGAGCCGACGCCCGAAGAGCTGGCCGTGCGCATGGAAATGCCCGAGGACAAGGTTCGCAAGGTGCTCAAGATCGCCAAGGAGCCCATCTCGATGGAAACGCCCATCGGTGATGACGAGGACTCACACCTCGGCGACTTCATCGAGGACACCTCGGTGGCGTCCCCGATCGACCAGGCGACCATGGAGTCACTGCGCGAGACCACCCACTCGGTACTTGCGCAACTGACCCCGCGTGAAGCCAAGGTGCTTCGTATGCGGTTCGGCATCGACATGAACACCGACCACACGCTGGAAGAAGTGGGCAAGCAGTTCGACGTGACGCGCGAGCGCATTCGTCAGATCGAAGCGAAGGCGCTGCGCAAGCTGCGTCATCCGAGCCGCAGTGAGCAACTGCGCAGCTTCCTCATCGAGGACTGAACCCCGTCGGGGAAATAAAAAGGCCGCCCTCGAGGCGGCCTTTTTTTTGCCCTTCGTTTTCAGGGAACAGGAATCGGGACGAGTACGCGCTCCACGGTGACATCCCATCGCACCGCGTGCCTGAGCCCATCGCTGCGATAGCAGGAGCCCGTGACCTGCACGAGGCCGGACGACGACTTGCGATCGTTCATCGCGAACGCCCGGCAATCGTTGTGCACCGTCGTGAAGAACGGGCCGAACCACAGCGGCGGCAGCGCCTTCATGCCGAAGTCCCTGTGCCAGATGAACGCGTGGTCATCGATCCCGTATGACGCTGCCACTACCCGATGAGGTGCCAACGACCATTCTTTGTTCGTTGATATCTCCGGCCTCACTCTGGGTGTCGCTCGGGAACGTGCCGATGTTCACCGCGGAAGCTGACACACCGTCCCAGACGAAAGCACGCGCATTTGCCGGGCTGATGGAGCCATACGAGAAGCGCCCGTAGCTGCCCGTTACCCAGCCCGTGTCGTTGATCGCCGCCGCCTTGCTGTGAAACGGGTTGCCCGACACGTCGAGTTCGGCGAGTCCGGCGGGCGCCGGAACGGCTGTTCGCACGCTGCCACTGAGAACGAACATGGAATGCAGCGATTCGCCGGCATCATCGCCCACGATGGTGCCCGCATTGTTGACGTCGGCGGCGTTCGGCGCCGTGCCCTGATCGACCCACGTCTCGTTGCCATCCGGGTCGGCAATACAAAAGAGCCAATGTGGTGGGCTGTAAACGCTGGCCCAGCGCATCGGCAAACGCTCATAACAAAGATCCACGGTGTCCGGCGGAGCAGGAAGTGCGGGATTGGGAACCCGCAGCGCCCAGCCGACGACCTGTCCCGACTCGTTGATCGAATTGGCGACGGTTCGCCACGTCAACGGCAGTCCGGAAACCACGTTGCTGTCGACGGGTTCGACCCAGATGCCTGGGTGGTAACGAAATGCGCGCTGGATATTGTCGGACGCCCGGAAGTACGTGCCGACGACGTAACGCGAGTCGTTGATGCTGAGTGCGGTCGCCGAATTGAATGCAGGTGAGCCGTCGTGCAGGCTCACCATCGATCCGTCGGCATGCATGAACGCGTGGTACTTCGCGCTCGCGTCCTGCGCGCTGCCGACGACATCGCCGAGATTGTTGATGCCGAGGCCAATACTTTGCGCGCCACCCACCGTGCCGAGGTCGAGCACCCGGATGTTGGTGATGCGGTACTTGAAAAAGGTGGCCGCATTCGCGGCGACCGGAACCGCGGCGAACGCCGCGAGAAGAGCAACGGGTGCGATACGCATGATTCCTCCTGGATGAATGGTGGCGTTTAGAGTCCCGACAGGATCGACACCTTCTTGACGACGATGTCCCAGCGCACCGCGCGCCGGGTCCCGGAAGGATCGACAGTGCACTCGCCGACCGCCTGCACCAGCCCACTCGCCTTGCGATCGTTGACCGACCATGCGGTGCAGGTGTTAGGCACCCACGTGGCGAATTGGCCACCGAAGTGCCAGTAGCCGCCGATGCTCGGGAGTTGATAGAGGCCGAAATTCGAATGCCAGAGAAATGCCAGCGTGCGATTTACGTTCTGGCCGCTGAGCGTCCACTTGCGGCCGGAGCTACCCACCACCATGTTCTGCTCGTTGATTTCGTGGGCGGCGCTGTGAGTTCCGCCCGTAAAAGTGCCGAGGCTCTGCGAGCTGCCCGACGTGCCGTTCCAGACGAATGCGCGCGTCTGGATGGTGCTCTGGCCTTCGTGATCATGCCCGTAGCTGCCGACCACCCAGTTGTCGTCGTTCATGCCGCGCGCGATGCCGAATAGTTTGGTCGAGCCCTCGTAGAGAGGAGCACCGGCGGGGCGCGGAACGGCGATGACGTCGTCCTGCAGCGCGTCGTAGAAGAACATCGAGAATTGCGTCTTGCCGCCGTCGGTCCCGACGAGGTTGTGGGAGTTGTTGATGTCGTACGCGGCCGGCTTGATGCCCTGCCCCACCCACGTGTCATCGTTGTCGGGATCAGGAATGCAGAACGGCGACTGGGGCGTGTAGGCGGCGCTGAACCAGCGCACCGCCAGGGTCTGGTGGCACAGTCCCGTGGTCGGGGGCGGAATGTTGACGGTCATGGTCGCGGTTCCCGCGATGGAGTCCGCTTCGTTGATGGCAAACGCTTCGCCAAACCAGTCGTATCCGAGCCCCGGCGAGGCATCGGTCTGCATCTTCTCGAGCCAGATGCCCGGATAGTAGTAGAACGGCCGCCGGTCGAAGACGACCGGGTAGTTAGCATCCTGGTAGGAGCCCACCACCACGCGAGAGTTGTTGATGGCCCAGGCAATTCCGTTCCTGAACGGCGGCGTCTCGTCGTGAACGCTGTACATCTGTCCGTTCAGATGGATGAACGCGTGTTGCCTTTGGTCGCCGCTTTTTTCGGTCCAGCCAACGACGTCACCCAGGTCGTTGATGTCCCGGGCGCCGCTGTCGGCTCCGAGTGATCCGAGATCCGTGACCTGCACGATGTCGACCACATATTTGAATTGGTTGATCTGTTGCGCATCGGCGTGATGCGCGGCGAGCAGCAGCGGCAGTGCCGCGGCGATTTTCACGAGACTCATGAGCGGGCTCCTTCCCGTGTTGGCGGGGGTTCTTGTTCTTGCCAACATCAAGACGGAAAACTTCGGGCAGGAAGCTCATGTCCAGGCGCGAAATCAACCCGGCCCGAGGCAGCCAGTGCCTCGAGCCGGGCACCTGTCAGCCCAAACGGGCAGGTCTGGTGACTCGTGGAATCAGCATCGGCACGCGCTCGCGGTATTCCCGGTACGCCCTGCCGTGATGCGCGATGAGGTCGCGCTCTTCGAGTTGAATGGCGATCAGGATGTATCCGGTCGTCGCGATCGCGAACACGAGATGTGAAACCGTCATGGTCGGTGTCGCCCAGAAAGCGAACAGCCAACCCACGTACAGCGGGTGTCGCACGAGGCGATAAGGTCCCGGCGTGCCGAAAGCGAGCTCGGTATAGGGACGCCCTCTCAGCTGCAACCAGACCTGGCGCAAGCCGAAGAGATCGAAGTGATTGATGAGGAACGTCGACCCCAGTACCAGCAGCCAGCCAAAGGCGAAGCAGCCCCAGAGCACACCGCGCAAGGTGGGATCGGTTGCCGTCCAGACGACGCCTCCGAGCGGCTGCCACCACGCAAACAGCGCGATCAGCGCGAGGCTCGAGAGCAGTACATAGGTGCTGCGTTCCGCGGATGCCGGCACCAGCCGTGTGAACCAGCGCTTGAATGCCGGGCGGGCCATGACGCTGTGCTGGATGGCGAACAGGCCCAACAGCCCGAGGTTCACGAGCAGGGCCGTGATCAAATTCGGGCTGGGCGTGCCGTCGAGCGTGCGAGGCACGCCAAAGTTGCCGACGAAACCTACGGCGTACAGATACGTGGCAAAGAAAATGGCGTAGCTGACGACGCCGTACAGAAAGATCGAAACGCGTTGGAACATGATTCACTCCCGGAAGGTTCGAGGCCGGAAAGTTAGGCCTCGAACGTGGGAGCGGGCGTGGAAACGCCCGTGGAATCGTCAGCGCGCGGCTACTTGCCTATGCGGCTGGGCCTACGGCGATGGAATATTCGATGTGCAGATCGCAGGGCGTCTTTCCCTGGCGACCGCGAACGCGCTCGCCCTTGCACTTGGTGTGCCCGGCCGTGGCGCTGGCGCCCTGCTCGGCAATGTCGGCCACGTTGGCGGCGAGATCGAACTCACCGTTGCAGCTGGCGTACGGGCACGGATACACGAAGTAGGCGCGCGCCGGCGGGTGCAGCACGACGGACTGCGGGGCCGGCGGCTGATCAGTTTCGTCGCTGAATTCGAAATTGAGGCGAACCGACGCGAACTGCGGGAACTGCACGCGCAGTTCCTTGGCGGCCATGCGATTGCGCCGCTGCTTCTCGCGAAGGAGATTGCGTGCCCCTTCGGGGCCTACCGTGGTGAATTTCATTGGGATTGCATGCCGCGACCGACACGGGTGGAGTTTTGCTCCACCCGCATCGTCGCAGCCAATGTCTTACCGACGACCGTAGCCGCCGCCGCCACCACCACCGCCGCCACCGCCGCGGGGTTTGTCCTGGGCTTCGTTGACCTTGAGCGGGCGACCGCCAAAGTCCTGGCCGTTCAGCGACTGCATGGCCTTCTGCGCGTCAGCGCTCGACATTTCCACGAAGCCGAAGCCGCGCGGCTGGCCCGTGTCACGGTCGTTGATCAGCGCGACTTTGTCCACGGTGCCGTGGGTCGCGAAGAGGGCACGCACCGAATCTTCGGTGGCGCTGAAGGGCAGATTTCCAACGTAAAGTTTGGTCAAGAGAATACTCACTAAGTAAATGTAGATAGGCAGGGGAACCCTGCGAGAGCGACTCTGGCCAAACGCAACGTCAGGAAGACGAGCAAGCCCAGGGGCGGAACAGACGAGGAATCACAAGCCGGGCGCGCACAGTACAGGATTTGTCGTCGCTCTGCCGGGGTTCTTGGCCGGGAAGGCCGGGTGGCCGCCGACCCGCCAGAACCCCTCCTGCGGGCGCCCGGCTGGAGGATTTCTGCGCGGGACCCGGGGGCCTGGATTAATCCGGTATCAGTGCGGCCCCCTGTGCTTGCGTGGCATTGGACGCTGCCAGCAGGATAGGCGCGTGAACATCCTGCCAGTTCCATGATCGGCGAGCTCGAAGCGGCGTTCTCACGCGCCTGCCCTTCATTCGAGGGCCCGCTCAAGCGCCTGCGCGAAGATCACAAGCTGTTCGGCGCCGACCTTACGACCGAACTCACCGAGATTCTCGATCGGCTGGGCTTTCACCTGGGCAGCACGGCGAAGCAGGTGCCCACGCCGGAGATGATCCAGGTGCTCAAGGTGGTCGAACGCGTGTTGCAGGACGGCAGCGAGCAGCAGAAATGGGCCGTGACCCATTTTCTGATGCCGTCGCTGCAAAGCTCGATCAAGGATGTCGGCCTGCGCACCGAACCGCTGCTGCCGCACCTCGGCCCTGGCACCGCCACCTGGTGGAACGACCTGACGAAGAACCCTCGCGCGGCCGACGACTGGAAGTAGTTAGAGTTTCGCGAGCGTCTCGCTGACGATCGCGAGCGCCTCCGCGTAACCGTTGCGCATTGCGCCGAACCCGACGCGGATGTGCGTCGGCATCTCGAAGCAATCGCCCGGTGCCGCCAGCACCCCCGCCTTCGCCAGCGCCTCGCACAACGGACGCGCATCGCGACCATCGCGCAACCAGGGAAAGCAGGTGGTGCCGCCGCCGGGGGGCGCCCAGCCGAGCACGGCGCGATGTTCAGTCCATGAACCGCGTCAGCAGCGCGAGATTGCCCTGCGCCACCTGGGTGAGCCGCGCGATGATGTCCGGCGCGTGCGCGAGCGCATGTGCGCCGATGGCCTCGGTCAGCGGTGAGCCGGAAATCGTGAAGTAGCTGCGCAGGTCCATCAGCGCCTCGCGGCGGCGCGCGTCGGCATCGATGAGCCAGCCGATGCGCAGACCGGGAATCGACAGCGCCTTGGCGAAGTCACCGAGCACGATGGTGTTGGGCAGCGCGCTGGCGCTGGGACGGCGCTCGCCGAAATACAGCGGGTGATACACCTCGTCGACCACGAGCGGGATGCCGCGCTCCGCCAGGCTTTCCGCCAGCTTGTGCTGCTCGGCCGGCAGCATCACCGAACCCGTCGGGTTGTGAGGCGTGTTCACGAACACCAGGCGCGTGCTCGAATCCACGGCCGCCAGTACGCCATCCGCGGTCTGCGCAAACCCCTGCTCGCGATCCAGCGCGTACTCGCGAACACCCAGTCCCCAGGCGCGCGCCAGCACTGGCACCGCCGGATATACCGGCTTGGGTATTACGACGGTACCGCCCGGCGCAGCGGCGAGCAGCGGTGAGCGCCACGATGGCCTCGGAAGCGCCCGTCATCATGAGTACGTGGTCAGGGTCCACGGCATGCAGCGCCGCGACGCGCTCGCGCAGTAGTTTGCTGCCCTGGGGTGGTGCGTAGGACAGCGTGATGTCGCCGAGCAACGCCATGCTGCCGCCTCCCTTGTCACTGCCCTTGTCACCACCAAGGGCCATGAGTTCCGCGAAGGTCCACAACGGCCCGGTGCTCGAGGCGATGTTGTAGCGGATGGGCGGAGTCGCGAAGTCGTGCGCGGCGAGCCAGGCGTCGAGCTTGAATGGAGGAACTTTCATGGCGTTATGATCCTGCGCACACGGCAGCGATCACAATGCCACCTCGATGACATCGCGGCGTAGGCGTATCTTGACCAGGGGAAGCGCATGGACCTCAAACTCGCAGGCAAACTCGCACTCGTCTCCGGGAGCACGGCTGGCATCGGCTTTTCAATCGCCGAATCGCTGGCTGCGGAAGGCGCGCGCGTCATCGTCAATGGACGCAGCCAATCCGGCGTCGATGCGGCGCTCTCCGGCCTGCGCAAGTCCACTAGCAAAGATGCCATCGGCTTCGCCGGCGATCTGTCCGACGCGGCGGTCGCCGAAGCGCTGGTGCGCAAATACCCGGACATCGAGATCCTGGTGAACAATCTCGGCATCTTCGAGCCCAAGGCCTTCGAAGAGATCCCCGACTCCGACTGGATGCGCTTCTTCGAAGTGAACGTGCTTTCCGGCGCAAGGCTCGCACGGCTGGTGCTCCCGGCCATGCGCCGCGCCAACTGGGGCCGCATCATCTTCATCTCCAGCGAGAGCGGCGTGCAGATTCCCGCGGAGATGATTCACTACGGTATGACCAAGGCGGCGCAGATCGCGGTTGCACGCGGCATCGCCGAATCCGTGGCGGGCACCGGCATCACCGTGAACAGCGTGTTGCCGGGCCCGACGAAGTCGCGCGGCGTCGGTGATTTCGTCGATGCGCTCGCGAAAGAGCAAGGAAAGTCCGGTGCGGAATTCGAGAAGGAATTCTTCGAACATGTCCGCCCCACGTCATTGTTGAAGCGGTTCAGCACGCCCCAGGAAGTGGCCTCGCTGGTCGCATATGTCGCGAGTCCGCTGTCATCGGCGACGACTGGCGCCGCGCTTCGCGTGGATGGCGGCACGGTGAAGAGCGCGTTCTGAATGAGCGAGAAGCGCACAGGCGTCGAGAATATTCCGGGCGACGCGGAATGGGCCGGATACCGGGAAGGCATCGATGCGCGTTACCTCGACTACGCGCTTTGCGCCCACGACTACTGGTTCGGCAAGTCGCTGGATGCCATGCAGCAGGAATTTTCGGATGGGCGATCCGTCATGCGCGGCAACGAACTCGTTTTCATGCCGCGGCGGGTGTTTCAGTTCTACGTCTTTGCTTTCGCGAAATACGTGATGTCGGACGCAGCCGTCGGCGACCCGGATGCGGCCAGCTGCTTCCTGAACTATCTCATCGCGCGCGAGACGCGCGACCCTGGCAGCGTGTCCCAGGTTTACGCCCTCCTCGAACCCACGATCACCTTCGTCGCGGCGAGTCAGGCACGCTTTGACGCCAGCCGTGAAATATATGGTGACTTCGCCGACATGGCCGCCGAGCTGGCGGCATTGTGCGGCGCCACGCATTCACCACGCGACCCCGAAGATCAAATGCTCGACCCCACGGATGACGCCTGATGAACAAACCTGCCGATTACGAAGCCATGCTCGAAGTTGCAATCGCCGAGGCGCGCCGCGGGCTCGCCGAGGGCGGCATCCCCATCGGCGCCGCGCTGTTCCACGAGGACGGCAGGTTGTTAGGCTGCGGGCACAACCGGCGAGTGCAGGAAGGCGACCCCTCGGTGCACGGCGAGACCGACGCGTTCCGCAAGGCCGGGCGGCAGCGCCGCTACCGCGAAACCATCATGGTGACCACGCTCGCGCCGTGCTGGTACTGCAGCGGCCTCGCGGTGCAGTTCCGCATCGGCACGGTGGTGGTGGGTGAGTCGCGCACCTTTCAGGGCGGCATCGACTGGTTGCGCGAGCGCGGCGTGAAGGTGGTCGACCTGGGCTCGTACGAGTGCGAAAAGATGCTGGGCGACTACATCGCCGCCAATCCCGAAGTGTGGAACGAAGACATCGGCGAGTGACCGCCGGTCCCTTTCAGGAAGAGGTTCCCGCGGCCGGCTGGATCGTGTATTCGAGCGTCAGCTGACATGGCGTGCGGCCATTCTTGTCGCGCACGCGATGGCCACCGCATTTCTGGTTGCCGTGCGAGTGGGGCTCGTGCGACTGCGCAAGATCGGCCACCGGGCGGGTGAGGTCGAACTCGCCGTCGCAATCGGCATAGGGGCACGGAAATACGAAGTAAGCCTGGGACGGCGGATGCATCACCAGCAGGTGCGGCGCGGGCGCCGAGATGTCCGGGTCCGATTCGCTGAATCGGAATTCCAGCTTCAGGGAAGCGAACTGCGGATACATGATGCGCATGAGCTGCGCCGTGGCGCGATCGCGGCGCTGCCGTTCACGCAGCTGATTGCGGCTGTTGCCGCTGGTGAATCTCACGGCGCCACCTTGGGCTCCGGAACGGCATCGGCAGGCGCCGCCCCGGCCTCGCCGCCGATCGCCTCGGGTTCGCCGGACACGCGCGCCAGTTTTTTCGCCAGCTTTTCCTGCTGGCGCGCCTTGCGGGCATTTTCCTTCTGCCGCTTCGCCTGGTTGTAGTTAGTCTTTGCCAAGAGGGCGGTCTCCGTTCGCCGAAAGCAGCGTCAATTCGTGGCAGGCAGCCGACGTGCTCGGATTTCTTCCGGGCACGAAGATGTTGAGACAGGAGTCGTCTCCATAAAGCATGCCCGCGGCCGTGCGCACGTGTGCGAACGGCCCGAGCATCACGGGCGCATCGTTCGCGCCCATGGAAAACCGCAACTTCACGGGACCTTCGCAGTCGAGCTCGCGGTGCATGCGCCCGCTCAGCTGCCAGCAACCGTCCACGCAACGCGCCACGAGATAGTTTTCCGGACCGCGCAGGGTTCCATCCGCGTGGAAGCGGAAGAACGTGGCAACGGTCAACGTGGGCGCGTCACCTTTGATGGATCGGAAGTTCAGTCGCAGCATGTAGTTGCGGTTTGCCTCAGCGCCGGTTGTAACCGCCGCCGCCACCGCCGCGCGGCTTGTCCTGCGCTTCGTTCACCTTGAGCGGACGACCGCCGAAATCGCGGCCGTTCAGCGTCTGCATGGCCTTCTGTGCATCGGCATTCGCCATTTCGACGAAGCCGAATCCACGGGGCTGACCGGTGTCGCGATCGTTGACCAGGGCGACTTTCTCGACCGAGCCGTACTCTGCGAACAGGGCGCGCACGGAGTCTTCGGTGGCGGAGAACGGAAGATTACCTACGTAAAGTTTCATGAATGAATCCCAATGAGCAGTGGACCTACGGAAAATCCCGTCGGTCGGTTCGCGAATGCTTTGAGGTGACTGACTCTGGCCGGTATTGCGTCTCGCGACGCGGGTCAGGGACGGACAAGACGAAGGATCACAAGCCGGGTCTCAAGGTACCCCAAATGCGCCAACTGCATGGGTCTAAATGGCCGCTGCGGCGCCAAATGCGCCGGCCGAAGGCCCTCCGAACGGGTTTTCCGCGTCTTTTTTGGGCAACGCCCGCGTCAACGGCGCGTGATCATGACCTCGAGGTACGCCGCATCGACGACCATGGTTCCGTCGGTTGCGCGGTTGAATCTCGCTACCAGCTCTAACAGTTCCGAGCGCAATGCACGTTTGCGTTCCGCATCGAGCGTCGCGAATATCCCGTGGACGGGAAGATAGGCGGTGCGCAGCCTGTCGATCCAGTCCATGGGCGTGCTGCAGCGAAAGGCGATGCGCTTGCCCGCAGCTTCGATGTTGCCGTAAGCGCCAAACAACTCCTCGATGCGGCCCGGGATGCCCCAGTCGCAGGGCATGCCCGCCGCGCCCTGCACCGCATGGCGGCCCACGATCCTGAATAGCTGGCCGATGAAACCGTCCGGGCTCCAGTTGGTGAGGCCCACTCGCCCGCCGCGTCGACACACCCGGATCATCTCGGACGCGGCCCGCTCCTGGTCGACAGCGAACATCGCGCCGAAGCAGGACAGCACGGCGTCGAAGCTCTGGTCGCCGAAAGGCAGCCCGTCGACATCGCCGTCAACGATCACCACGCCGATCGATTCGGCCTCGCGGCGCTGCCGGCTGCGATGAAGCAGGTCTGAAGCGTGATCGGTCGCCGTCACGTCGCACCATCGGCGGGCGGCGGCGAGCGACGCATTGAAGTTGCCCGTGGCCACGTCGAGCACCCGCTCGTCCTGGCACAAATTCACGCTTTCGCAGAGTTCCTCGCTCACCACCTGCAGCGCATTGCCGACGACGGCATAATCCATGTTGGCGTACGGCAACTGCCGGCGGGCAATGACCGTCCGATGGTCGATTCGCGGGGCATTTCTCGAAAGAACTGCATTCATGACATCCGTCTCCCATCCCTGTTCAGCCGGCAAAACTACGGGCGGCGCGTGGTAACGAGCGTGGGAAAGCCCGTGGAATCGCTCGAATTCCGGCTGCTCGGCCCCTTGCAGCTATCGCGCGGCGGCGCCGTGCTGAAGTTGCCCTCGTCGCGCAAGGTGCGTGCGCTGCTCGGCTACCTGGTGCTGGCCAGCCGGCCGGTGGCGCGCTCGACGGTGTGCGAGCTGCTGTGGGACGTGCCCAACGATCCGCGCGGCGAACTGCGCTGGTGCCTCTCGAAGATCCGCGGCCTCATCGACGAGAAAGGCCGCAAGCGCGTCATCGCCGATGGCGGCACGATGCGGCTCGACCTCACCGACTGCCTGGTCGACACGCTCGAAGTGACGCGCGCACCCGAGCACGGCATCCAGAAGTTAGGCGTGGAGCGGCAACGGGCACTGGCGGCGCACTTCGCCGGCGAACTGCTCGAAGGCCTGGAGATCGCCCGCAGTCCGATGTTCGACGCATGGATCACCGCCGAACGCCGGCGTTTCCGTGGCATCCAGACCGTGCTGCTGGAAAACCTCGCGCGCGCGCTGCCGCACGATGCCGCGGCGCCCTATCTGGATGAGTGGCTCAAGCTCTCGCCCTTCGACCGCAACGCGCATGAACTGCTGCTCGGCTCGCTGGCCCGCCAGGGACGCATGGCCGAAGGCGAGGCCCATCTCGCCGCGGCCTGCAAACTGTTCGAAGCCGACGGGCTCGACAGCGCGCCACTGCGCGAGCTCTGGCGATGCACGCGCGAGAAGCTGGCCGCGCAGGCCCAGCCCGGGACGACGCAACTCGTTCACGCCAGCCTCACCGAGATTCGCAGCGTCGCTGCCGACGCTCCCGCTGCGACGCGCCGGGCGTCCATCGCCGTCATGCCGTTCGTCGATCGCTCCTCGGAGACCGACAAGCGCGGCGGCGCCGCCGATGCGCTCGCGTACGACATGATCACGCGGCTGGCAAAGTTGCGCAGCATGTTCGTGATAGCCCAGGGCACCACGTTCGCGCTGCGCGATCGGGCCATCGGACCCGAAGAAGCCGGTCGCATGCTCAACGTGGATTACGTGGTCAGCGGTTCGGTGCGGCGCCAGGGGCGCAAGTTCACCGTGAGCGCGGATCTCATCGAGACGCGCACCGCGCGCATCGTGTGGGCCGAGGTCTTCGACGAGAAGATCGACGACACTCTCGATGTGCTCGACGAGATCGGCAACCGCATCGTCGCATCGGTGGCGCACGAAATCGAAATGGTCGAGCGCAATCGCGCCATCCTGAAGCCGCCGAATTCGCTCGATGCCTGGGAAGCGCATCACCGCGGGCTGTGGCACATGTACCGCTTCAACAAGGCGGACAACGAACGCGCGCGGCAATTCTTCGCGCAGGCCGTGGCACCTCGATCCCACGTTCGCGCGCGCGTACGCGGGGCTGTCGTTCGCGCATTTCCAGAATGCGTTTCTCGGCTGGAAGAAGCCGGCGCCCGAGATCGATCGTGCGTTCGATGCCGCAGGCTCGAGCCTGATGGTGGACGATCGCGACCCGGCCGCGCACTGGGCCATGGGCCGCGCGCTGTGGCTGCGCGGCGGACAGGACCAGGCCGTCATGGAGCTGGAGCGCGCCGTGGACCTCTCGCCGAACTACGCCACGGCTCACTACACGCTCGCGTTCGTGCATTCGCAGTCGGGCGATCCGCACGCCGCCATTTCGTTCTCGGATCACTCACGGCACCTGTCGCCATTCGATCCGCTGCTGTTCGCGATGCTCGGCTCGCGCGCCATCAGCCTGGCGCGGCTTGGGCAACACGAGGAAGCCGCCGAGTGGGCCATGAAGGCGGCCGCGCGCCCGAACGCCCACCAGCACATCATGGCCATCGCCGCGCTCACGCTCGGCCTCGCCGGACGCACGCAGGAGGCCAACACCTACAAGACGCGCATTCTCGAACGCGTGCCCGACTATGCGATGACGGATTTCCTGGCGGCGTTTCGCTTCTCGCCGGAGGCGGAGGCGCTGTTCAAGAAGCGCCGGCCAGAAAGTCGGGATTTCCTGAGGACGAACCGATGATGCCCGCCCACGAACTGCTGCTGTTCGCGCTCGCCGCTTTGATCATGGTGCTCACGCCGGGTCCGAACATGATCTACCTGGTGTCGCGGTCCCTGTGCCAGGGACGCAAGGCGGCCGTCGTTTCCCTGTTCGGGGTCGCCACCGGCTTTCTGCTGCACATGTTCGCCGCGGCAGCGGGGCTCACCGCGATGTTCATGGCGATTCCCCTCGCCTACGAAATCCTCAAGTGGTTAGGCGCGGCGTACCTGTTGTGGCTCGCGTGGCAGGCCATCAGGCCCGGCACGCACTCCTCGCCGTTCGATGCCCGCGCGCTGCCCGCCGATTCTCCCGCGCGCCTCTTCGTCATGGGATTCTTCACCAACGCGCTGAACCCCAAGATCGCGGTGTTCTATCTCGCGGTATTTCCACAGTTCATACGCCCCGAACACGGGTCTGTGCTCGCGCAGAGCGTGCAGCTCGGGCTCGTCCAGATTGCGATCAGCTTCAGCGTAAACCTGGTCCTGGTGCTCTGTGCGGCCCGCCTGGCCGCCTGGTTCGCGAGAAACCCGCTTTGGCTCGGTGTTCAGCGCTGGCTGATGGGCGCCGTGCTGGCCGGCCTCGCGGTGCGGCTGGCGCTCGAATCACGGCGCAATTGACGATCCTTCGGCGGCTGTGATTTATTGGTCGCGCAAGGGGGATCCATGAAAACGCTCCAGCAGCCTCGTCCTGATCACGTTGTTAGGCTTCGCGCCGGTGGCCGGCGCACAGATCAACATGCCGAACCCGCAGGCGCCCGGCGGCTCGCATGCAGAGCGCCGTCCGGATCGTCGCCACCAACGAAGTAATGGTGGACCGCTTCATCCAGCGCTGGCTGCGGACCCACTACCCCGGGTGGGACGCCGATCCGCATGAGTTCACGGAGGTCGGACCCGAACGGTATGCGGTGGTCTACATCACCTCGCCGAACAACCCGGGACGGCGCATCTACTTCCGGGTGCAGAAACATCAGAACGAAGACGACACCATGGGCATGCCGCCCCTCTGACTACCTTGCTGCGATGCGATGGAGCGTCAGCGCAATCTGATAGCTAGCGCGGATGCCGCGGTCCATACTCCGCGCGCTCCGGTTGCGCCTACGTCGAGGTCGTCAGCATGTCCACCGATAACCCCTACGCGCAGTATCACGTCGTTAAACAGGGTGACACTCTCTCGAAGATCGCCGAGGAGTATTACGGCGACAAGATGCTCTACCCGAAGATTTTCGAAGCGAACAAGGATGTCCTGCAGGACCCCAACAAGATCAAACCCGGCCAGAAGCTGCGGATTCCGTGATTCAACAGTATTTCCAGGAGACCCCGATGCGTATCGCTAACCTGTTCGTGGCACTTGCCGCCACCACCCTGATGCTGGCCGGCTGCGCCAGCCAGAAGGAACCCGCCGAGAAGGCGCTGGCCCAGGTCGAATCCTCGCTCGCGGAATTCCGCGAGGACGCCCAGAAATACGCCGCGGAAGAATTGCAGGGCGTGGAAACTTCGATCGCCAGGATGAAGGCCAGCGTCGCCAACAAGGATTACTCGGCCGTCGTGAAAGCAGCGCCGGCCCTGAACTCGACCATCGCTTCGTTGAAGGAGACCGTCGCCACCAAGAAGGCGGACGCCGAAGCCATGATGGCCGCGGCCGAGGCGGAGTGGACCGATCTTTCCGCCAAGGTTCCGCAGATGGTCGAGGCCATCCAGAGCCGCGTCGACACGCTGGGCAAGTCACGCAAGCTGCCCAAGGACATGGACAAGGCCGCCTGGGAAACCGTCAAGACGGATTTCGAAACCATGAAGACCGAATGGACCGATGCAACCGCGCAGTTCGCATCCGGCCAGGCCGGCGAGGCCGTGCGCAAGGCCCGTGAAGTGAAGTCCAGGGGCGACATGATCCTGAGCCAGCTCGGCATGACTCCGAGCTAGCTAGAGATCGATGCGCCCGACGATGACGCGCGTGACGCGCGCCGGCACGGAAAGCTCGAGCGGCAGGAAGTAGTCGGTCCATTCGCGCGGCACGATATAGAACACGCGCAGGCCCGGCTTCTGGAAGTAACTCGCCTTCCAGGTGTTCAACATCGCCTCCGCTTCGTCGGCAAACAGGCCCTGGGCGATCAGGGCCTTTTTCATGGACGCACGGAGTTGCGCCGCTCCGGCCGGCGTGTAATCGCTGCCTGAAAAACGCTTCACCCGCGCCAATTCCTTGCCGGCATCTTCTTTCTTCAGGGTGACGCCAGCCTGGGCGCGGAACGCGATGATCCCATCCGCGCGCACGTCGGCGAGCCAGATGTTGGGCACGGTCGCCGCGGACCCGAGCCAGGTGAGATTCGCCGGTGTCGCAAGTTCAACCGAAGCCTGGCTGGTTTTCGTCGCGAGCAACGCGTCGAGGTGCGCGACGCCGCGATAGAAGAGGTACTGCTCGCCTTCACCGGCTGTTGGACTGAACACCGCGACCGAACTGACCTCGCGCGGCGCGAGCCAGACCTCGCTTTTCGTGAGCGGCGCGACCACCGTGTCGTGAAGGCGCAGGCCCTTCCATTGCAGCGTGCCCACCACGTAGTTGTTGAGCACGTCACCGTTCCAGTCGGTGCTGATGACGCCGTCCTGGACCTTCGACGCTATGCGCTGCCGGTCGAGCGCCACCGAAGCCGCCGCATCCGGGTAGAACTCGTTGATCACGCCACCCCGAAACCGCACCTTGATGTCGATGGGCGCCGTGAAGGATTTGTTCGGCGGTGGGTGGAAGTAGATGACCGGCGTTTCGAGGCGCATGGTTACGTCGGGCCGGCCGGGGGTGTTGGGCAGCTTGCCGAGAATGCGCTCCGGCTTGTAGCGCGTGGTTTCCGGTTCGTAGCGATGCACGAAATCCGGCAACACATCCGCCGCGTCGATCTTGTTGAGACCGCCTGCCGCGGTGCCATCCGCGGCGTGAATGGTCGTGATGGTGCCCCACTCGTGGACCACCAGATCCGCGGTCAACGCCGGCGTCGCCGACGCGGCCAGCATCGCCCCTAACAGCAGTCTGCGGAATTGGCGACCTGATGCACTCACGGCAGCTCCCTGGCGTCCGACTCGCGGAATGTTACCCGCGACTGCCATCTGACTCGCGCATACGGGTGAAGTTTCGCGCCAGGCTACTTCTGGGCCTTCTGTGCCTCGAGATAAGCCGCCTGCGCCTTCGCCTCGGCCGCCTGGGTGGTGACCAGCAGCTGGATCTCGTCACCGACCTGCGGCACGAACGCGCCGAGGCCGAAATCCGAACGCTTGAGCGTGCCCCGTGCGTCGAAGCCGATGGTCGCGACTTCGGTACGCGCATTTTTGCCGACCTTGAGCAGGGTCACCTCCAGCATCACGGGTCGGGTGACCTTGCGAATGGTCAGGTTGCCGGTGACCTTGAAGCGATTCATTCCCGCTCCCTTTTCCACGCGCGTACTCACAAAGCTCGCGGTGGGATATTTCGCCACTTCGAAAAAGTCTTCGGATTTCAAATGCTCATCGAGATCGGGCACGCCGGTATTCAGTGAAGCCATCGGAATCGTCACCCTGACCGAAGCCATGGTCGGGTCGCTCGCGTCGAACTCGAGTGTCCCCATGCCCTGGGCGAATTGCGCGGCGGGATACGAAAAGCCCAGATGATCCCAACGCAACACCGCCTGGGTGTAGTTGGGCTCGAGCGTGTAGGTGGCGGCGGAAGCGGCCTGTCCAATGAACGCAAGCAAGACGGCGAACGCAAATCGGCACATGGAGATCTCCTCGTTGCTGAATGAAACACTCCCCACACGCTGCCGCCGTGCGGCTGAAAAGTCCTGAAAGCACGCTGAAAAAGTCCGATTCGCGCTGAAGGACGCAGGACGCCGTGATATATCCACGGCCCACATGGACCGTCTCACCAGCATCGCGCTCCAGGTCGGCGCCTGGCGTATCGACCCGCAACTCGGGCAGATGTCGTGCGGAGCGCAAACGGTGCGCCTGGAGGCGCGCACGCTGCGACTGCTGCTCTATCTCGCCAACCGGGCCGGCGAGACGGTCGGGATCGGCGAGTTGCTGGACCAGGTGTGGTCGGGAGTCGTCGTCACGCAGGATTCGGTGTACCAGGCCGTGACTGCGCTGCGCCGCCTGCTCGGCGACGATGCAAAGAATCCGACCTACATCGTCACCGTCCCGCGCCTCGGTTATCGGCTCATCGCGCCGGTGCGGGCGGCCGTGGAAGAGTCCGCGTCGGTGCCGCCGCCTTCGCTGCCAGCGCCGCGTGCGCGTGCGTCCCGGCGCATCGTGCTCGCGTGCGCGGCGATCGCGCTGGCAGGCATTGCGGTCTTCTACTGGCACGCCGGCACCGCGCCTGCCGCGAAATCCGTGGCCGTGCTGCCGTTCCTGGATCTCACGAGCCAGGCGATGGACGAAGAATATTTCGCCGACGGACTCACCGAGGAACTCATCGATCGCCTGAGCAGCGAAGCCGGATTCAAGGTGCCCGCCGCCAGCGCTTCGTTCTTCTACAAGAACAAGCAGCTGCCCCCGACGCGCATCGCGCAGGAACTGGGCGTTGTCTATCTACTAGAGGGAAGCCTGCGGGAGTCGGGCGACACATTGCGCATCACGGCGCGTCTCACGCGCGCCGAAGATGGCTATGTCATGTGGACGACGAGTTATGAACGGCCGAAGGCCGACCGCCTGCGCATCCAGGACGAGATCGCGCAAAAGGTGGCCCTGGCCTTGCGAGAATCCGTACGCTGACTAGTGCGCGGAACGTTCGCCGCGCGCGGCGGCAGCACGCGCGCCGGGTTGAAGACTCCTGCGCACCAGCGCCTGGCGTGCCTCCCACTCCTTCTCCGGCTCCATCTTCACGATGAATTCGGATTGGCCGCCCGAGTGCGTGGCCACCGGCACACCGTCGCGGTACAGCACGCGATTTTTGGCAAGCGCCGGGACGCGCGCGCCCGGCGTGATGATGCCGGTGAGATTCAGCGGATCGGCAGCGCTCAGCGACACGAAGTCGCCTTTCGCTTCCTGCCGGCGCACCGCGCGCATCGATGACACCGCATCGGGCAACGCGTATTGCTCACCACTGATGCCTGCCACGAAACGTCCACCGCGGATCTTTCCCTGCGCTTCGAGCCGGCGGAACACGCGCAGCAGCGCATGCCAGGGCGGCAGCCAGTCCGCCTCGCGTTCCAGCAACTTGCGGAACACCACGCCGTAGCGGCGCAGCAGGATCTCGGCCACCTGTTCGAGCGCCTCCGCATCATTGCGCGTGGCGCCCTTGCGAATGAGGCTCCACCGCCCGGCGTCTTCCAGGCCGAACAAGGCCACGCGACGCCGGCGCGCCACGAGCTGGCGCTTCTTGTCGCTCGGGATCAGCAGCGCGCGCAGGCCGGAATAGCTGTCGGCATTGACCAGGCCCGCGGACACCAGTTCGCCGAGCGCGGTCTCCGCCTGCGAACGCAGCAGAGTCGTACCGCTGACCAGGTCGTCGAAGAACGACGCGCCGTGCGCGCTGAAGTACTCGAACAGCGCCCGCGCGCCATGCGAGAGCTGCATTTCTTCGTGCGGCGCGGCAGCGAGCGAATGCCACAGCGACCAGTTCTTTCGTGTGACCAGCGCGATGGGCGTGGTGCGCACGGGCGCGGCACCCACGGATTTCGTGGGCGTGAGCCGCGCCCACAATGCGCGACCCGACAGGCACAGGCTATCCAGCCAGTGTGGGTCGTATTCATTGAGACGCGCGGCGAGCACGTCGCTCTCCCAGGCCGCCGCCGGAATTTCGTAGCCCTCGAGCTGCGAGATCACCGCCGCGAGACTTTCGACGCCTTCGGGTTTCGGCAGGCGCGTGACGCCCTGCCATTCCAGCAGAAAACGCATGAAGTCCGCGCCGGACACGGGCTCGATCTCGGCGCGCAACGTCTTGATGGTGTAGCGATGGATGCGCGCCAGTAACCGCCGTTCGCACCACTCGAGCGTATCGTCACCGGCCTGCACGGCCTCGGCTGCGCTCGCCTCTTCCGTGAACCGGCCACGAAGCACGAACCCTTCGCTCTCGAGTTCGATGAACGCGATGTTGATTTCGGAGAGGCTGAGCCCCAGGGTCCCGGCCATATCGCGCGCCGTGATCGGCCCCACACTCTGCAGTCGGCCGCGCACGACATCGGTGATCGCTTCTTCGCGCTGCCAGATTTTTTCCGCCTTCTCCGCCGGAGGTTGTACGTGCGGCTCGAGCCGGCCTTGTGGATAAACCGCCTGGACGAGCGGCAGACATTCGGCGCAAACCCAGAAAACATTTGCGGCAGCGTGCAGACGGGTTGCGCGTCGAGCGTGAATGAGCTCATCGAGGTATCGAGTCCAGCCCGCGCTAGCGCCCTCCTGTTCCGTGATCACACCCGTAGCGTGCATGGCATCGTGCAGCTCATCAGGGTTCGTGACCTCGGGCCACGCCTGTTCGCGGACCGTCGCGATGGCCGCGGGATCGAGCTTGCCGATGTCCGCGGCGCTTTCCGGGTCGAGCCAGCGGCGCTGCGAGACCGCCAGCGTCCGCCGCTCCTCGAGAGGTGCATCGTCGAGGTAGGCGTATGGCCGCGCGTTGAGAATTTCCGCGGCAAGCGGCGAAGGTTCGATCAGGTCCCTGGCAATCACCTTGATCGTGCCCGTCTCGAGGCCTGTCAGCAGGTTCCGCAGGCCATCGATGTCCATCGCATCATGCAGACAGTCCTGCAGCGTCTGCTTGACGAGAGGGTGATCCGGAATCTCGCGCGGCCCCGAGAGATTCTCGGCGCAGGCGATCTGGTCGGGGAAGAGCACCGCGATCAGATCTTCCGAGGCCATGCGCTGTATCTGCGGGGGCGTACGCTTGCCACCCATATTCCGCCGGATGGCCAACGAGATGCTGGCGTTCCAGCGCCAGCGCGCGGTGAACATCGGCGAATCGAGCATGGCCTGGATCAGGGTGTCTTCCACGGTCTTGCTGCTGAGGAAGCGCGCCACGCTCGACAGTTCGAAGCTGTGTGTTTCGCCGAGTGACAACACGATGGCGTCTTCCGTGGCCGCCGCCTGCAACTCGAAGTTGAACGTGCGGCAGAATTTCTTGCGGAGCGAGAGACCAAAGGCACGATTCACTCGCGCGCCGTAGGGCGCGTGGATGATGAATTGCTGTCCGCCGGATTCATCGAAGAACCGTTCGAACACCAGCGTGTCACGCTTCGGGAGCTCGCCGAGCACGGCTTTCGCGGCGGCGAGGTACTCGACCATCTGGTGCGCGGCAGGGCGCACCAGGTGGTATCGCTCGACGACGATGTCGATGGCGCGCGCGAGGGATTCCGCGGTGACTTCCGGCAGCAGCACTTCGATGTCCGCGCGCAGGCGGGATACCGATTCCGACAGTTCGTCGGTGCGCGCCGGCGCTTCGCCGAGCCAGAACGGAATGCTGGGCGGCTGGCCCTTGGCATCTTCGACGCGCACTCGGCCCGCTTCGACGCGCAGGATCTTGTAAGAAGTATTGCCGAGCTGGAAGACGTCGCCCGCCAGGCTCTCGATGGCGAAGTCTTCGTTGAGCGTGCCGACGAAGATTCCGGCCGGTTCGAGGATCACCTGGTAGTCGGCGTTGTCGGGTATGGCGCCGCCACAGGTGATGGCGGTGAGGCGCGCGCCCTTGCGTGCGCGCAGCACCTGGTTGACGCCGTCGCGGTGTAGATAGGTGCCGCGGCGACCGCGCTTGGTGTCGATGCCTTCGGCGAGCATGCGAACCACGGCCGCGAAATCTTTCCGCTCGAGATTGCGATAGGGATAAGCGCTGCGCATGAGGTCGAAGAGCTCGTCCTCGCCGTACTCGCGCGCCGAGACCTCGGCGACGATCTGCTGCGACAGCACGTCGAGCGGATGTTGCGGAATGTGCAGGCGATCGAGTTCGCCGCGGCGCACGGAATCGAGGAGTGCAACGCAATCGATCAACTCATCGCGGCTGCTGGGGAAAATGCGGCCTTTCGGCACGCCGCCCACGGAGTGATTGGCGCGACCGATGCGTTGCAGGAACACCGAGATGCTGCGCGGCGTACCGAGCTGGCACACCAGTTCCACGTCGCCGATGTCGATGCCGAGCTCGAGCGAAGCCGTGGCCACCATCACCTTGAGCGAGCCTGCCTTGAGCCGCTGCTCCGCATCGAAGCGCGTTTCCTTGGAAAGACTGCCGTGGTGGGCCGCAACGTGTTCCTCGCCCAGCCGCTCGGCGAGGTGGCGGGAGACACGCTCCACCATGCGGCGCGTGTTCGCGAACACCAGCGTGGTGTGGTGTTCCTCGATGAGCTTCGCCAGCTGGTCGTAGACCGTGGCCCACACTTCGCCCGACATCACCGCCTCGAGCGGCGCCGACGGCATCACCAGGTTGATGTCGCGTTCGCGTACGTGCCCCGAGTTCACGATGCGGGTGGTGGTGCCGGGCACCAAAAGTCGTAGTTCGCCGGACGGGCCAAGGTCGAGCGACGCCTGTCTTTCCGGCGAACTACGACTTTTGGTGCCCGGCACCGACCCACCTACCAGGAATTTTGCCACCTCTTCGATCGGCTTCTGCGTCGCGGACAACCCGATTCGCTGCACCGGCTGCGCGGCATTGGCGCTGAGGCGCGCCAGCGTGAGCGCGAGGTGCGCGCCGCGCTTGGTCTGCGCGACGGCATGGATTTCGTCGACGATGACGGTGCGCACCGTCGTGAGCATCTCGCGCCCCGACGCGCTCGTCAGAAGTAGATAGAGGGATTCGGGCGTGGTGACGAGAATATGCGGCGGTGTCCGCCGCATGGCCGCGCGCTCGGTCTGCGAGGTGTCGCCGGTGCGGACCGCCGCGCGGATCTCCGGCGCGTGCGATCCCAGCGCGAGCATTTCCGCGGAGATCCCCGCCAGTGGCTGTTCGAGATTCCGCTGGATGTCGTTCGAGAGCGCCTTCAACGGCGACACGTACACCACGCGCGTCACGTCCCGCAGGCGCCCCTCCGCGCCTTCGCGTGCCAGCGAATCGATGGCGGCCAGGAACGCCGCCAATGTCTTGCCCGAGCCCGTGGGCGCGGCGATCAGCGCGTGGTTGCCGCTCGCAATCGCCGGCCAGGCCTCGAGCTGCGCTGGCGTTGCGCCATCGGGGAACGTGCTGGCGAACCACGCCTGCACGGCGGGGTGAAACTGTGGGAGGGGCATGGGTGGGACTTTATATAGAGGCGCGCGCGCGATCCATCCAGCATCGGTGGGTCCGCGCCCCTGTATATGGCGCGCGGACAAGTAGGAAATCGAGCCAAATCGCGTAGATACGCGCCTTGAACCGTCCGCGTTCAGCCGCCCTGCTTCGCCTGCGCGGCGATGATGAGCGCCGCTTTGTCGCGCACCAGGTTCGCGGACTCGCCGGTTTCGAGCAGTGTCTTGAGATCACACAACACGATGCTGAAACCCTCGACGGTATCGGTTGCCTGCGCCAGCGCGTCGGGTCCCGCGAAGCCGCTGACTGCGACCTCGACGCGGGTCGCTGCATCGTCGAACAGTTCGAAACTCATGTCGACGTGAATACCATCAGGCCAGTCGAATGACAGCCCACGCGGCGCCTCGAAGCGCGTGACCACCACTTTCGCCGTGGCTCCCGGAACCATGAAGTGCCACTCGACGCGCGCGCCCGGCGCCAGTGGACCGCTCGCATCCTGCAGCCAGAATTTGCGCAGGGTCTGTGGATTCACGAAAGCTGAAAAAACCTCTCCCGGCGGCCGCCGGATGAGCATGCTTGCATGGACGGGTTGTTCGTTCATGAGCCCATTGGAGCACGAACATCTCGCCGCCTCCGTAGGTCCATGCCGCGCCCGCAGCTTCATCAGGTTCGCGTCTGTGCGGTAATAGTAAGGACCTCCCTCGACGTCTCGCTGCGCCCGGCTTCCGTGGCACACTGCGGCATGTCCGAGGCAGATCGAATAACTACCGCCGTGCATGCCACTGCCGACCTCTCACCGGCGCAGTGGGACGAAATCTGGACACTCACCGAAGAATTTTTCGACGTCGAGCGGCAATACGCCGAGGCGGAGCTGCGGCGACGCCAGAGCATCGCGACATTCCGCATGAACGGTTCGCTGCTCGGCATGGCCGCCATCGACGTCTCCCAGCACGAATTCCGCGGCACCACGCTGATCGTGATCTACACCACGCACGTGCTGATTCGCGAAGCCTGGCGCGGCCGCAACCTGCTGCAGAAGCTCGGGGCCCGCACCTTCCTCGCCACGCGCCTTCGCCATCCGCTACGTCCTATCTACTGGTTCTTCGAGACGTTCGGCTACAAGAGCTACCTGCTGCTGCCGCGCAATTTCCGCGAATTCTGGCCGCGCCACGACCTGCCCACGCCAGAGCCGCGTGCCGCCCTCATCGATCAGCTGGCCACCGGGTTGTACGGGCCGGCCTGGCGCCCGGAGCGGGGGGTGGTGGCGAGATCGGGCCAAAAACGCATGCGCTCGAGTGCCGCGCCGCTGGTCCTCGGACTGGGCACAGAACCGGGGCTGGAGTTCTTCTCCCGCGCCAACCCGGGCCACGCGGAAGGCGACATGCTGGTGTGCCTGTGCCCGCTGACCCTGTCGAACTGGCTCAGCGTCGGCCGCAAGGCGCTGCAGCGCCTGCGGCGGCCGGGGATGCATTGACGGCGGCCGCGTCTCGCGCGACCCTTCGGCGAGGCCAAAGACCTGGGGAGCACCCATGAAAAACACCATCGCCGCGTCGATCGCAATCGCATTCGTTTTGTTAGCCGGCTGCCAGTCGGCGACCGTGCCGGGCCCCACCGCGAAAGGGCCGGGCAGCAAGAACTTCAAGTATGGAACCGGCGATGGGCAGACCATGTCGACTGCCGTGGAGATCCGGACGCGCAGCGAAACGGATGGCGGCGTCATGATCCGCGACTGGATCAGGCAGCGTTATCCGGGCTACACCATCCAGGACCAGGAGTTGATCGAAGAGCGCGACAAGGCCTTCAACATGATCACCATCATCGGGCCGAGCAACACTCCGCAGAACATCTACTTCGACATCTCGACTTACTACCGCCGCATCGGCAATGAAAATTTCCCGAGACCCCTGAGCTGACATCAACTACATGCTGGAAATAGGCGAAGACGACATCGAGATGATCGTGCGGCTGCTGGCCGCGCTCGGTGCCGGAGCGCTGATCGGCTATGAACGTTCATTTCATGGACGGCCCGCGGGGCTGCGCACGCACGTGCTGGTATGCCTCGCGTCCGCATTGCTGATGCTGGTCACGGTGTTCGAGGCGCACTGGGTGCGCACGACGGTCGAGGCGCGCCTCGATCCCACGCGCATGGCCCAGGGCATCATGACGGGCATCGGCTTTCTCGGCGCCGGCGTGATCGTCAAGGAAGGCCTCAACGTACGCGGCCTCACCACCGCCGCGTCCATCTGGATCACCGCCGCCATCGGCATTCTGGCGGGAGTCGGCCTGTACCTGCCGATGGTGGCGTCGACGATTCTCACGCTCGCCGTCCTGTCGGTATTCCGCTGGATCGAGCTGCGGGTCCCCACGCAGGCGTATTTCAATTTCGACGTGAAATACGCGAGCGACGGCAATCTCTCTGAAGAAGAGATGCGCGCGCTCATTCAGCAGCACAAATTCAGCATCGCCAATTTCAGCTACCGGCTGGATGCCGAAGGACGCGTGCTCCGGCATGGCATGACGCTGCGGACCACCGATCGCGGCGCCGCTTCGCGGCTCGCGCACACGCTCGAGAAGACTCCGACGGTGCTCGAATTCCGCCTGTCACCCACGGGCGATTGAAACGCGCCGACATGGACACTCCACCGACCTACCACCCGGGCATGCGCGAGTTGCAGGACCTGCGCGAAACCCGCGCACTCGCCGACCGCCTCGAGAAGGTCACGATGCGAGCGGCGTTCACCGAGGAAGACAAGGCTTTCATCCAGCGCTGTCGCATGTTCTTCATTGCCACCGCCGACACACACGGCCAGCCCGACTGTTCCTACAAGGGCGGGCTGCCGGGCTTCGTGCGCGCACTGGACGACCACACGCTCGCGATTCCGGACTATGACGGCAACGGCCAGTACCGAAGCTGGGGCAACGTTCGCGCCAATGCGCAGGTGGGGCTGCTGTTCATCGATTTCGAGACGCCAAAACGCCTGCGGGTCAACGGCGCCGCGGTAGTTAGCCAGGACGACCCGCTGCTGGCGGAGTTTCCCGGCGCGGTGTTCCTGATCCGCGTGACGACGCAGCGCATCTTCCCCAACTGTCCCCGCTACATCCACAAGATGCAGCTGGTGGAGGAATCCGCATACGCCCCGCGGCCGCAGTACACGCCACCGGTGCCCGCCTGGAAAACCTTCGACGTATTCAAGGACGCCCTGCCGCCGCGTGATCGTCCTACGGAATCCGCCGACAAACCTGACAAACCTTGAGTTGTTTGTCTGGCTGCCGGGCACGCTGCGGCGCGGCACAGTGCCAGCATGAACAAATCAATCTTCATCGCAATTTTGGTGCTGGCGCTGGCCGCTTGCGAGACTCCCAACGGCGCCGGAACGGGTTCCGGAAATGTTCGCGGCACGCAAAAGCCCGTGGCATTCACCTGGGAAAGTGACGACAGCAATTCCGGCGACATCACTGCCACCTTTGGCAGCGGCCGTGTGTTCACGGGCGAATATGTGCAGATCTCGCGTGACATCAGCGAGAAGAACCTGGATCCGCTCTGGGACGGCTGGGACCGCCCGCGCAGCAAGAACGAATGGCGTTATTGGAACGCAGATTCGCGTTCCGAGTTCGTGCGGGAAAACAGTGGTCGCGTGCTTGCCAATCTGCATGACGAGAAAGGCGAATACATGCGCTGCCGATTCAAGCTGGCCAACCCCGACCGCGGCATGAAGGGTGGTGGCGAAGGCCGATGCCAGCTTTCGGACTCGGGCAGGGAAATCAACGCGGAGTTCGAGCGCCAGTCTTGATACGCTCGGCCAGGAGTGGCCGAGCACATGACGAAGCTGACGAAGATCCTGGCGTGGACCGCGGCGGCGGCGTTTGTCGCCTCGTGGTTCCTGCCGGTCCTCGCGGACGTCCCCGGATGGATGGCGTTTCGTTATGCACTGGCGCCGCTGGTGCCCTTCAGCGATGCCGGAGGCATTGCCTGGGACGAGTCCGCCCCGCAGGTCATGAGCTCGCTCACCAACGTGGTGTTCATCATCCTGTTCGGGCTGTGGGTGGCGAACCAGACGGTGCGGCCCGGGCTCTTTGTGCGCATCGCGATCGCCTGCTTCATATTGAATCTCTACTGGTTCGTGACCGCGTGGCGCGAACACGGCCTCAACGACCTGCTGATTGGCTACTACGTATGGCTGGCAGCCTTCGCGCTGCTGCTGGCCATGGCATCGCTCATCGCTTACGCAAGCCGTCAAACATCGAGAACACCCACGGACGACAGGCCATCATGAGCGCCACGCTGCGTTTCTCGCGGCTCGGCAAGTGACGATCCAGCTCGGCAAGTTCGTTGAAATCCGCGGCGAGCCGCGCCAGCTTTCGCTGCAAGACCATGCGTGACGCCTCCGACATCTCCGCCGAGCGGAAATGCAGCACTTCATCCTGCGCGGCGAAGCTCGAGCGCATGAACTCCTCGCGAACCTGCTGCTCGTAAGTGCGGCGGATCGGCCCGTCCTCGCGCCACGAGATCGGGACGTGCACGCGCAGGCGGGCACCCAGACGGGCCCGCAATTCCACCAGGTGCAGGTTGTCGAGCTTCACCAGCCAGCGCCGCAACTGCTTCTCATCGGCACCCAGCTGCTCCGCCACTTCGCGCGGCGTGTGACCGTTGGTCATTAGATAGAAGCAGGCTAACAACTGCGGCTCGGCAGCCAGCGCGGACTCCTGCGCAGCGGTCAATGTGCTGGAAGTTTCCGCTGGCCCCGACGAGACCGGCCGGATGAGCTCTTCCAGCGAAATGCCGGTGGCTTCGCAGATGCGTTCCAGCCGTGGCAGCGACAGCGAGCCGCGCGACAGGATGCGCTTCACCGATGGTTCGCTGAGCGAGATGCGCTTCGCGAGCACCGCGTAGGTGATGCCGCGCGAACGCAGCGAGCGCTTGAGCGCGAAGATGATTCGAGTGGTGTCTCCCATGGCGGGCGATTCTGCCGGAAATGTCGGCCTTTGGCGTCAGCACCGTCGGTATCGCTATCCAATACCCGTCCTGGCGGTATTGATTCCAGTGCATCGTTGGGTGAGCTTCGGTCCCCATGCATACCGTCGCCAAGGTTCGCAAAGCCCCGGGGCCGCTGTGGGTGAACGACACGCACTCGGTGCTCAACCAGACCGCGGTCAGCCGGGTCCTCGAGCCACAGTGGGTAGGCGACGTCGCGGACGCGGTGGAGCGTGCAGGCCGCAACCGCGAGCCACTGGCCATCAGCGGCGCGCGGCACGCAATGGGCGGCCAGCAGTTCCTGAGCGGTGGCACATTGCTCGACATGCGGCGCCTCAACCACGTGCGCTGGTTCGACCGCGGCCAGGCGCTCATGGAAGTGGAGGCCGGCATCACCTGGCCCGATGTGATTCGCGGCTACCTGGCGCTACAGCGCGGCGCGAGCCGCGCATTCGGCATCCGCCAGAAGCAGACCGGCGCCGATCGCCTGACGCTCGGGGGCGCGGTGTCGGCGAATATTCATGGCCGCGGTCTCCGCTGCCAGCCGTTCATTTGCGACGTCGAAGGGCTCGAAGTAGTGACGGCGGCGGGAGAAGTCGTGCGCTGCAGCCGCACGGAACATGCCGAACTGTTTCGCCACGTGGTAGGCGGCTACGGACTCTTCGGCGTCGTCACGGCCGTGACGCTGCGGCTGGTGCCGCGCGCCAAAGTGCAGCGCTGCGTGGCGCGCCTGGAAATCGATTCACTCATCGACGCCTTCGACGAACGCATTGCCGCGGGCCATATGTACGGCGACTTCCAGTTTGCGACGGCACCCGACAGCCCGGAGTTCCTGCGCACGGGAGTCTTGTCGACCTACCGGCCGGTGGACGAGGATCGCGAGATACCGAAGAACCAGCGGCGCCTGTCGCAGAACGACTGGAACAAGCTGCTGACGCTCGCGCACAGCGACAAGCGCGCCGCCTTCGAAATGTTTTCGGAGTTTTATCTCGCCACGCACGGCCAGCTCTACTGGAGCGATACGCACCAGCTCAATCTGTATCTCGAGGACTACCACGGCGCGCTCGATCATCGCCTCGGCTCCGCCGTGCGCGGCAGCGAGATGATCACCGAGCTGTACGTGCCGCGCTCTGCCCTGCTGTCTTTCATGAACGACGTGCGTCGCGATTTCCGCCTGAACGGCGTCGACTTCATCTACGGCACGATCCGGCTCATCGAGGCGGAGGACGAAACCGCGCTGCCCTGGGCGCGCGAGAACTACGCCTGCGTGATCTTCAACCTGCACATCGACCACCGTCGCGAGGATGTGGCGCGCGCCGCCGATCACTTCCGCCGTCTCATCGATCTGTCGTTGCGGCATGGGGGAAGCTACTTCCTCACCTATCACCGCTTCGCGAATGCCGCGCAGGTCGAAGCCGCGCATCCCGCGATCCGGCAATTCCTCGCCGCGAAGCGCAGCCTCGATCCCGAAGGAATATTCCAGAGCGACTGGTATCGACACCTGTCGGCGTTATTCGAATGAATCACGCCGCGACACTGCTGTGGTGTTGCGTGGCCCTGTTCGCACTTCGTGTCATCGGGCAGGTCGAGGTCTTGTTAGTCGCCCCGGCCTGGCTCCCGGACATGGACGCCTGGTATTCAGGCCTCCTGCCCTACCACCTGCTGTTGCCGGCACAGATTGCGATACTGATGTTCATGGCGGTGGTCGCCGCAAGCCGGCGCGTGCGCAGCGGTGGTTTCGCCCGGGCGAACCCGCGGGTTGCGGGCGCGCTGCGCATCCTGGCGGGAATCTATTTTGTGGTGATGGCGGTGCGACTCGCGGTGAACGTCAACACGAATGGCCCGGACTACTGGCGCGAAGGCGCGATCCCCGTGGCATTCCACTGGGTGTTGGCGCTGTTCGTGCTGGTCAGCGCGCGAGGTTCAGCCCTGATCGGGAGCGTGCGGATTCCAGCCCAAAAGCGCCATCAGCACGATGAAGCCGACGACATACCCCACGGCGACATACCAGCCCTGCCGAAGCCACTGGCCTACGGACTTGGCTTCCGGAACGAGGTTGGACACGGCGACGCCCGCTGACGAGCCGAACCAGATCATGGACCCGCCGAAGCCCACGGCATACGCGAGCGCGCCCCAGTCATAGCCGCCCTGATCCAGCGCGAGCTTGGTCAATGGAATGTTGTCGAACACTGATGAAACTACGCCGAGGCCGAAGGTGGACACGGCCGTCGGCGGCGGTAGTTCGTCCACTGGCATCATCGACGCCAACAACACCAGCGACAGCAGGAACACGCTGCCCGTCACGGCCGAGGGCACGACCTTCCAGTCTGGCCGCCGCCATGGAGTCACCAGCAGGATCACGCCGATGACGGTGGCGCCGATGTAGGGAAAGGCGCCCGCCTGTTCCGGCGGCAGCGAGTTCGCATGAATGTTGGCCGCAATCGCGCTGACGAGGATGAGCACCACGATGATGAGGCGCGCCCAGTCGATGTGAATCTGCGGATCCGGATTCCTTTCTATGGGCGAAAAACGCTGCTGGGCGCGCGCGGCCGGAATCGCGAACACGAAGAACGCCGCTATCGACGCCACGTAGGCGTGCAGCACCTCGAGCGGCGAGACGCCTTCGAGCCACATCATGGTGGTGGTCGTGTCGCCGATCACGCTGCCGGCGCCGCCGGCGTTGGACGCCGCGACAATCGCCGCGAGGAAACCGATGTGCAGCTTGTGGCGATAGACCGTGCCGGCGACGGTGGCGCCGATGAGCGCGGCCGCGATGTTGTCGAGAAACGCCGAGAGCACGAACACCAGCGCCAGCAGCGTGAAGCCGCCCTTCCAGTCGTCGGGCAAGACGCGTGGCATCAGGTGCGGCACGCGACTCTCTTCGAAATGGCGTGACAGCACCGCGAAACCGACCAGCAGCGCAAACAGGTTGGCCAGGATCACCCATTCTTCGACGAGGTGGAACCACAGGCCCAGCAGACCCGGCTGTCCGTAGAAATCGCCGAAGATGAGCTTGTAGAGGATGACCACCACAAGACCCGAGAGGGCGACCAGCAGCGTGTGGCGATGGAACACCGCCACGCCTGACAAAGTCACACCGAAGATGACGAACTCGACGGGAACCGTCACGCGGAACTGGGTGCGTGCGCCGCGATCACGCCGCTGTTGACGGCATCGGCCATGGCCGCGATGTCGGGGGCGAGATAGCGGTCGATGTCGTAGTGCGGGACGCGCGCGCGGATCTCGCGCATCACGCGCTGCAACTTCTCCGAGGTGAGATGCGGTGCGCGCAGGTCCACACCCTGCGCCGCGGCGAGCAGTTCGATGGCCAGGATGATGGCCGTGTTCTCGGCGAGGTCCCCCAACTTGCGCGCCGCGAACGTAGCCATCGAGACGTGGTCTTCCTGGTTGGCGGAAGTCGGCAGCGAATCGACGCTGGCCGGATGTGCCAGCAGCTTGTTCTCGGAGGCCAGCGCCGCGGCAGTCACGTGCGCGATCATGAATCCCGAGTTCACGCCACCGTCTTTCACCAGGAAAGGTGGCAGGCCCGAGAGCGTGGCATCGATGAGCAGCGCGATACGGCGTTCGGACAATGCGCCGATTTCGGCCACCGCCAGCGCGAGGTTGTCGGCCGCCAACGCCACCGGCTCGGCGTGGAAATTGCCGCCGGACAACACTTCCGCCTCGTGCGACCCTTCGGTCGCCCCCTCATTGATGAATACCAGCGGATTGTCGGTGACGGCGTTGGCTTCGCGCAGCAGCACCGCGCGCGACGCTTCGATCTGATCGCTGCACGCACCCATGACCTGCGGCTGACAGCGCAGGCTGTAAGGATCCTGCACCTTGCCGCAGTCGCGGTGGCTGGAATTGATGGGGCTGCCGGCTAACAACTCACGATAGGCGCGGGCAGCCGCGATTTGCCCCGGATGTCCGCGCAACTCGTGGATGCGCGCGTCGAACGGGCTCGCCGACCCTTCCGCGGCGTCCACGGACAGGGCACCGGCGACCAGCGCCGTGGCGTAGAGATTGTCGATGGCGAAAAGATTGACCAGCGTCAGCGCCGTGGAGATCTGCGTGCCGTTGAGCAACGCCAGGCCCTCCTTCGCAGCCAGCTTGATGCGCGTGAGACCAGCGCGGGCGAGGCCCTCATCAGCCGGGAATGTTTTTCCATCGCACTCGACTTCGCCCACGCCTAACAATACGGCCGAAAGGTGCGCGAGCGGGGCCAGGTCGCCGCTGGCGCCCACCGAGCCTTTCGACGGAATGCGTGGCAGCACGTCGGCGTTGTAGAGTTTGACCAGCGCGTCGACGAGCTCGCGACGCACCCCCGAGTAACCTCGCGCCAGCGTGGCAATCTTCAGCGCCAGCGTGAGCCGCACCACCGGCGCGGGCAGCGGCGCCCCCACGCCCACCGCGTGCGACAGCACCAGATTGGTCTGCAGCAGCTCGAGCTGGTCGTTCGGGATGTGGGTTTGCGCAAGCCGGCCAAAGCCCGTGTTCACGCCATATGCAGGCTCGCCGCGCCGGACGATGTCCGCCACGGCCCGGGAACCTCGCTCGATCGCCGCGTAAGCGGGTTCCGAAATCGAGAGCTTGACGCCGCCGCGCGATAAATAGCGCAAGGCAGGGAAATTCAGCGGATTGCCGATGACGAGCATCGCGGCATGATGCCTCAACTGCCCCTCTGAGATCAGTCCGGTAAGATACGCGCATCATTCGAACCAGGTTCCATCTCATGGCCGCTCGCTTCGCCGCCCCGCGCCTCCTTGCTTTCGCCACCCTCGTTTCCCTGACTGCCTGCAACACCAACATGAAGCAAACACCTGCTGCCGTCGCCCAGGCGGAAATCAATTCCGCCACTGTCGCCGCCGTTCCCCAACCTCCAGTCGCGGCGAGGAAGCCCCACCAGGTCACTTCGCCCAATGGCAGTCGCGAAGACGAGTACTACTGGCTGCGCGACGACAAGCGCGAGAACCCGGAAATGCTCGCTTACGTGCAGGCGGAGAACGCCTATGCCGACGCGATGCTGGCGCACATCAAGCCGCTCGAAACCAAGGTGTACAACGAGATCATCGGCCGGCTGCAGCAGGACGACTCCACCGTTCCGTACCTCATGAACGGCTACTGGTATTTCCGCCGCTTCGAAACCGGCAAGGAATATCCCATCTACTCGCGCCGCATCGATGCGCGGGACGCGCCCGAAGAGATCCTGCTGAATGGCAACGAGCTCGCGGCCGGCCACGACTTCTTCGAGATCGGCGAGATCGCCATCAGCCCCAACAGCAAGCTGATGGCGTGGGCTGAAGACACGGTCGGCCGTCGCCAGTACGTGGTGAAGGTCATGGAGCTCGCGACGCGCAAGATCTATCCCATCGAGCTTCCCAACGTGGAGAACAATGTCATCTGGGCGGGCGACAACCAGACCTTCTTCTACATCGAGAAAGATCCGGAGACCTTGCTCGGCTTTCGCGTGCGCAGCCATCGTCTCGACAGTGCCAATCACAAGGATGTCGCGGCGGATCCGGTGGTGTGGACCCAGGAGGACGAGAGCTTCTACACGCAGCTCGCGCGAACCAAGGATGAAAAATTCCTGCTCATCCACACGCAGAGCACGGTATCGACGGAAGTGCTGTACGCGGACGCAGCGTCCAGGAAACTTGAGTTCAACGTGTTCCTGCCGCGCGAACGCGATCACGAATACCAGCTGGAGCACGCCAACGGCCGCTGGATCCTGCGCACCAACTGGCAGGCCAAGAACTTCCGCATCGTCGAAGTGAAAGCGGGTGCCGAGGCCGATCGCACGAAGTGGAAGGACATCGTCGCGCATCGCGATGACGCCTTCGTCGATGCGTTCGATGTCTCGCGCAAGTTCCTCACGATCGAAGAACACTCCGGTGGCCTGCGCAAACTGCGCATCCGCCCGTGGAGTGGCGCGGCTGACATCTTCGTCGAAGCCGACGAGCCCAGCTACACCATGGCGCTCGACGTCAATCGCGAGTTCGACAGCGACAAGCTGCGCTACACCTACCAGTCCATGGTCACGCCGAAGACCACGTACGAATACGACTTCAAGACGGCCAGACGCGAAATGCTTAAGCGCGAGCCGGTGCTGGGCGGTTATGACCCGGCTAACTACGCCACCGAGTTCGCCTGGGCTACGGCCAGGGACGGCGTCAAGGTCCCGGTGAGCATTGTTTACGCAAAGTCCACGCCGCGTAACGGCACGGCCCCACTGCTGCAGATCGGCTACGGATCCTACGGATCCACATATGACCCCGAGTTCTCCTACCTGCCGCCGTCGTTGCTGGATCGCGGTTTCGTCGTCGCCATTGCCCACATCCGCGGTGGCCAGGAGATGGGCCGCGCCTGGTACGAGAACGGCAAGCTGCTGAACAAGAAGAATTCGTTCACGGACTTCATCGACGTCACGCGCTGGCTCGCGGCCAACAAATACAGCGATCCGAAGCGTGCCTTCGCGCTCGGCCGTTCTGCCGGTGGCCTCCTCATGGGCGCCATTGCGAATCTGGCCCCCGCGGATTACGCGGGCATCGTCTCGGGCGTGCCGTTCGTCGACGTGATCACCACCATGCTCGACGAAAGCATTCCGCTCACCACCAACGAGTTCGATGAGTGGGGCAACCCGAAAGACAAGAAATATTACGACTACATGCTGTCGTACTCACCCTACGACAACCTGAGCGCGCAGGATTACCCCGCGATGTTCGTGCACTCGGGCCTGTGGGACAGCCAGGTGCAATACTTCGAACCCACCAAATACGTGGCACGTCTGCGCGCGAGACGGACGGGCAGCAGCCTGGTGGTGTTGCGCACCAACATGGAGGCCGGGCATGGCGGCAAGTCAGGGCGATATGAGCATTTCCGCGAATACGCGGAGCAGTACGCCTTCATCATCGACCAGGCCGGCATCAAGCAATAATGGGGACAGGCCCCGCTTCGGGGCCGTTCCTGGTTTGCTAGCAAAAGGGGACGCGCCTCCGTGGTAACTACGTTCATGAGGCCGCTCGTCATTGGCGTCGCGTTCACCTTGCTCGCGGCGTGTGTCCCCACGCGCAAGCAAATAGCAGAGCCGCCGCCGCCGCCCACCGTGAGCTTCGAGCCCGTGAGCTGGTCGAAGCTGCCCGGCTGGCGCACCGACGACACGCTCGCCGCCTGGCCCGCCATCATCGCTTCCTGCAACGCCATTCACGCGAAGCCCGAGTGGCAGGCGTTTTGCGGCGCCGTGGTTGCGGCAAGCCCGGGCGATTCCGAATTCGTTCGCGGATTCCTCGAGCAGCACCTTCAGCCGTATCGCGTCCTGCGCGTCACCGGCCGCCAGGACGAGAAGACCGGGCTGGTCACCGGCTACTACGAGCCACTGCTCATGGGCTCACGCGAGCGATCCGAACAATTCACCACGCCGCTCTACAAGCGCCCCGGCGATCTGCTCGTCGTCGAGCTCTCGGCGCTCTACCCCGAGCTCAAGGGCAAGCGGGTGCGCGGGCGCGTGGAGGGCAACAAGGTGGTGCCCTATTTCAGCCGGGGCGAGACGCGCGAGGCGCCTGCGCTCGTCGGCCATGAAATCGTGTGGATCGACAATGCCCTGGACGCGTTCATGCTCGAGGTACAAGGTTCCGGTCGCGTTGAGCTAACTACCGGGGAGACCATCCGGCTGCAGTACGAGGACCAGAACGGGCACCCCTACCGGTCGATCGGGAAATATCTCGCCGACCAGGGCGTCATGACGATCGACCAGGTGAACATGCCGGCCATTCGCGCGTGGCTGGCCGCCAATCCGCAGCGCCTGCACGAAGTGCTCGACACCAACCCGAGCGTGGTGTTCTTTCGCGAAGCCCCACTCGAGGACCCGTCGGTCGGTCCCAAGGGCGCGCTCGCCGTGCCGCTGACCGCCGGACGTTCGATCGCCGTGGATCCGAAATTCCTGAAGCTGGGTGCGCCGATGTTCCTCGCCACCACCGCGCCGGGAACGAGTCTCCCACTGCAGCGTCTCGTCGTGGCCCAGGACACGGGCGGCGCCATCCGCGGCCCGGTGCGCGCCGATCTGTTCTTTGGTTTCGGCGCCGAAGCGGGTACGCAGGCCGGGATGATGAAGAACGACGGCGAGATGTGGCTGCTCTGGCCGAAGAGTGCGCCGCCGCCGTGAGTGACCTCACTCCTCCGCTTTGATCCAGCCCCCGCAGCGGTCGGTCTTGTTCCACTCGCCCCCGACCTTGTCGAGTCGCATGATTGCGCCCGACGAGCCGTTCAACTCGACGGCGACCCACGCGAATTGATGGCCCGGACCGAACACCACTCGCGAGAGGATCACATAGGGGAATCGCGGGTTCTTCTTCTCGCCGAGCTTCAAGCCGGCTGATTTCGCGAGTTCCTTGTCGAGTTCCACGCGTGTGGAACCGATCTTCTGGAGGTTGGAAACCAACGCCAGCGCTTCCTCGCGCGAGAGGCCGCAGAACTTGTTGCGATCCGCATTCGTCAGTGAACTGGCAACGTGCGGAGCACCCTCAAATCCTGTCTCGAAGTAGAGCCGCTCGAAAGGACGACTTGCATCGCGGTTGATGATGCCGGCAATCGCCTGCAGGACCGCCCGCTCATCGCTGGCGACAACTTCGGCGGGCTGCGCGACATTGACCGCCATCAGCATCAGGATTGCGGCGCACGAGAATCGGAAATTCGAATTTTGCATGGCCGCGAAAATACTCAGGCGAAAGGGTCCGTGCCACTGGCAAACAAGCAGTTTGCGAACTGCGTCATCGTCGCCCGTTTTGTGCGCGCGAATTTTTCAATCGCGCCAACGCGGTGCGCAGTTATGCAGCTTTTCGCCTGCACGACCGCACCGTAAGCGATCTCACTCCTCCACTTTGAGCCAGCCACCGCATCGGTCGGTTTTCTTCCACTCGCCACCGATTTTGTCGAGCCGCAGGATGGCGCCCGCCGAACCGTTCAATTCGACGGCGACCCACGCGAACTGGTTGCCCGGACCGAATACCACGCGCGACAGGATGACAAAGGGGAATCGCGGGTTCTTCTTCTCCCCCAGCTTCAGACCGGCTGACTTCGCCATTTCCTTGTCGAGCGCCACGCGAACGGCGGTGGTCTTCTGGAGTCGGGAAACCAGCGCCAGCGCATCCTCGCGAGAGAGACCGCAGAAAGTGGCGCGATCCGCATTCGTCAGCGAACTGGTGACGTGCGGGGCACCTTCGAATTGGGTCTCGAAGTAGAGTCGTTCATACGGCCGTGTCGTGTCGAGGTTGACGATTGTTGCGATCGCCTGCAAGACCGCCCGCTCTTCACCGGCAATGGGATCGGCCGGCCTCGCGACATCGATGGCCAGAAACATGACACCTGTCGCACACAGGAGGCGGCGCAATGACAGTTGTGCTGCGTCTCGCAGAAAAGCCGGCGTGTTAGTAAATGACATTACCCGACGTGATGCACTTGCCTGCGACATACCCGGTGCAGATCGTGCGCACGTCGTGTAACCGGCTGTTGGTGAGGGTCGCCGTGGCCACCGGGCTGTCGGTCCGGAACACCTGGTCCGTCATACCGCTGATATCGCAGCGATCGATGGTCACGAACGTCGGATAGGTGGTGGCCCCGTTCTGTCGATAGACCTTGCGGGCGTTCTTGAAGATGCAGTTGGAGATCTTGACCGTCGTGCCGACGCCAATCGCGTTGATGTGCCGGTCGGCCGAATCGACCGAAGTGATCTTGCTGATGTTGACCGTGCCCGCGGTCCTGATGCTGATCGCCAATTCTCCGAAGACCTTGGTGATGTTGATGTTCTCGAGCGTCGCACCCGCATAGATATTGATCGCTCGAGCCGAGGCGACCCCCGGGCCGGGCGCGATGATGACGTTGCGCAGCTGGGCGCCGTTTTCCACGCGAAACAACACCGATCGGTTCGCGATCGTTTCGCTGTGGCTGTTGAGATCCATCGCCGGGCCGGGAATGTAGGTTCTGCAGCCACCGTCGTAGGTGCCGCTGGTGATCCTGATGGTGGTGTTTACGACCACGGTTCCGGTGGACACGCACGTTGCGCCCGTGATCGGGACCGGTTGCGCGTAGAGGCTGCCGGCAAAGAGGCAAACCATCCCTGTGAAAACTGCACGCACCATGACCTTCTCCCTGGTTAGGCGTCGATTCGAGGTGGCGCAATCTACGCTGCCATGCCGCGAACGGTCAACGTGGGGAAGCCGGGGCTCCGGCTAGTTAGACAAGCACCCTGAAACCGCTTTCATGCCTCCTTCATCGCGTCTTCATCACGTGCGGCCAGACTCTCGCCCGAGGCCGCGCCGAGTCGCGGCATTGCGACAATTCCGGCGCGCAACTCAGAGTGCTCCCTAAGGACCGTCGCAGCGTGTTCGCGTGGCGCGATGGTCCCGCGCTGTCGTCGTCGCGCAACGAGACACGTTCCAGTCTGCCGAGTGGCGGCAATGAAGCGGTGGGTCGTTCCGTTCCCGAGTAGCTAGGCGTCGCGCCGGCGTACGGTCTGTGCCGACATCACCACACGCGGACACTCTTCGCCCGATGAGAAGGCGAGTAGATTGACTCCAGTTTCGTTCGAGCCAGTCCGCGACATCGGACATGCACGTCGGGACATTGCCCGTCGGCGCCCCTCGTAGTTGATGTCCTACTGACGTACGCCCGCGAACTGTGGCAAGCTCCGCCCCCTATCGCAGCCGCCGCTGCCCAACGATGTATCGATCGACTAACTACTAGACCGAAGCCAGCCGACAGTTCTGCAGGACTTGCGCATGGACCGCGCTTCCCGAACCCGGCGGCACAATCCAAGGATTCTCCCGTCAACATCAAAAGGACTTGATGTATGAAATATTTCGTATTGTTCGCAGTGGCCGCGCTGGGTGTCGCACCCGTCCAGGCCGGATTTCCCGAAGCGTCGGCGTCGTTGGGCGCGACGCGCGCGTCAGCGGGAATGGAAGAGATCCGTGGCGAGGAGCGCGCAGTGGTCACCTCCGCGCCGTATGTGCCGCCGCCGTTGAACCGCCGGCATGCCACCAAGGTATTGCTCGACGTCGAGGTCAAGGAGCACACCAAGGTACTGGCGGATGGCGTCACCTATACCTACTGGACCTTTGGCGACGATGCGCCTGGCCAGTTCATTCGCGTCCGTGAAGGCGACCTGGTCCAGACCAGGTTCAGCAATCACCCCGACAACTCGGTCGCGCACAACATCGATTTTCACGCCGCCACCGGCCCCGGCGGCGGCGGCGAGGCGTCGTTCGTGGCTCCCGGCCACAGCGCCACCTTTACCTGGCGCGCAATGCGCGCGGGCCTCTATCTATATCATTGTGTTGCAGCACCGGCGGGCATGCACCTCGCCAATGGCATGTATGGCCTCATTCTGGTCGAGCCGAAGCAGGGCATGCCGAAGGTCGACAAGGAATTCTTCATCGTGCAAGGAGAGTTCTATACCAACGGATCCTACGGCGAGCGCGGCAACCAGCAGTTCGACATCAACAAGGCAGTGCGCGAGCAGCCGGAATACGTGGTGTTCAACGGGCGCGTGGGCGCGCTCATGGGCGACAACGCGCTGCGCATGAAAGCCGGCGAATCCGTTCGGCTCTACCTGGGCAATGCGGGGCCCGCATTGATGTCGTCGTTCCACATCGTCGGCGAAATCTTCGACGACGTGTATGGCGAGGGCGGCACGAAGGTCAACCAGCACAATGTCCAGACAACCGTCGTTCCTGTCGGCGGATCGGCGATGGTGGACCTCGTGATGGACGTGCCCGGCGCTTACCAGTTCGTCGACCATTCCATGTTCCGTGCTTTCAACAAGGGCGCCATGGGCGCCATTGAAGTCGACGGCCCGACGCGACCGGAAATCTTCTCGGGCCGGCAATCCGAGGAAATATTCAATCCCGGAACGCGCCTGCAGCGGGTGGCCGCGGTGACTACATCCGCAGCACCAGCACCAACGCAGCAGGCGCCGAGCTCCGGCGAGAGCGCGGCGAATGAGCACGGCAAAGAGGTGTACAACAAGGTCTGCACCACCTGCCATCAGCCCGACGGACGCGGAATGGCCGGCGTCTTCCCGCCGCTCGCGCAGTCGGACTTTCTGATGCACGACTCGGAGCGTGCGATTCGCGTGCTGCTCGAAGGCTTGCAGGGTCCGATTACCGTCAACGGGCAGACGTTCAACGGCGTCATGCCGAACTTCTCCCTCTCGGACGCGGAGATCGCGTCGGTGTTGAGTTACGTTCGCACCAACTTCGGGAACGCCGGATCGCCCGTGACGACGGGCGAAGTGCAGCGCGTCCGCGCATTGCTGGCGAAGACGGAGTCGGGAGCGAAGGACCGCACAGCCAGCGACCGTCGCTGACGGAGCCGCCATGCGACACCTGATCGCAGCGCCAGCTCTGGTTGCTGGGCGCAATGGGTTTGGCCGCAGAAGCCGGGACTGCGAGCCAGGTTACACGCGCATGCACGAGCACGAGTTCGTGCCGTACTCATGAAGTCTTCGTCCCCGCCGGGGTCTACGTGCCGTTCTTCAAGAACGGCACGGAGACTCGTGGGGTGCCGGTCGCGCCAATCTGCCTGACCGCATCCGCGGTCACGCAGGAGGAATTCCTGGGGTTCGTTCGCGACCATCCGGATTGGCGAAAGTCGCGTATCAAAAAGCTGTATGCGGAGAGCAGCTATCTGGCCGACTGGCAGGACGACCTCACGCCGCTACCGGAAACACTGTCGGAGCCCGTCACATTCGTTTCGTGGTTCGCCGCGGGTGCCTATTGCAAGGCATTGGGTGGCCGGCTTCCGACGGTTGCCGAATGGGAACGTTTTGCAGGTGGCAACGCGCCGCCTGACAAGCCCGGTGCGACGGCAGGCGGTGCAACCGGTTCCGGCACGGCGCCATTTGCGTTTGCCATGGGCAGAAGCGCACCTGAACTGGCGAACACTCCGCTGGCCTTCCAGGGTGTCTGGGAGTGGACTGCCAACTTCAACTCCACCATGGTCTCGGGCCGCATCGGCACCTCCGCGGGCGCCAACTCGAGCCAGTTCTGCGGCGACGGAATCCGCGCGGTCGACCCCGCCAACTATGGCGCGTTCCTGCGCTACAGCTTTCGCAGCAGCCTGCGTGGCAATTTCGCGTTGAAGAATCTTGGCTTTCGCTGCGTGCGGGAGGTGTCATGAATCGAACACGCAAAGGCGTCGCATTCCTTGCCGCCGTGACATTGATGACGGACGTCACCAGCGAACCGAGCGAACGCTCGGTTTATCAGCTCGACTCGTCGTGGGTCGAAGACAACGGCCGTGCGTTGCAGCTTTCGACGCTCGAGGGTGACATGCAGCTCCTGTCACTCATCTACACCACGTGCACGGGCGCTTGTCCGATGACGGTGAAGTCGCTGCAGATGTTTTCCAGGAACATGCCCGCCGACATCAAGGGTCGGATCCGCTTCCTGCTCGTCACCGTGGACCCGGAACAAGACACTCTCCCGGTCCTGCGCGAGTATCGTCGCGAAATGAAACTGGATCGGCGCTGGAAACTGTTGCGGGGTTCGCCCGAGGACGTGCGCGAACTGGCCGCGGTGCTCGGGTTCAACTATGAGCAGATCGAATCAGGACAATTTGCCCATTCCAACCTGGTGACGGTCCTCGATCGACACGGCGAGATCGTCCACCAACAGAATGACTTCGCCAGTGACACCAAGGCGGTGGTCGAAGCGATTCGTCAGCAAGAGGGCCAACAATAGGGCAGGCGCTGGATCATGCTGCATTGCCCTCCTGCTCGGCCTTCAGCAGGTTCGCCGCATTGCGCTCGACCCAGCGGCTGAACAACCCGGCGAGGCGCGCGAGCGACCGGCCCAGCGGCGTCAGGCGATATTCCACGCGAGGTGGCACCTCGGGATACGCCTTGCGGCTCACGAGCGCGAAGCCTTCGAGCTTGCGCAGCGTCTGGATCAGCATCTTTTCCGACACGCCGTCCACGCCACGGCGGATTTCCGCGGTGCGCATGGGGCCGTTCGCGAGTTGCGAGACGATGAGCAGCGTCCATTTCTCGGCGAGCACCGCCATGACGTGACGCGAGGGGCACTGGGAGCTGAAGACGTTTGCGGCGCATGGGTTCCTGGGCATGGCAGCGACCCTACCACAGTGGGGGTACTTACCAAAAGGTGAGTACCTGTCTTACGTTTCGCAGGGGTACTTACCAGCAGGTAAGTACTTGTGCAGCGGTGGGTGCGTCTCCAGAATCGCCTCCTCTTCGAACCAAGACCCACGTAATGGAGTATGTCATGCAGTTGTATTTCTCCCCCGGAGCCTGCTCGCTCGCCTCCCACATCACCGCGCGTGAAGCCGGTTTGTCTCTCGACCTCAAGCGCGCCGACACCAAGACGAAGAAGCTCGAGGATGGATCTGACTACTTCGCGATCAATTCCAAGGGTGCCGTGCCCGCGCTGAAACTCGACAACGGCCAGGTGCTCACCGAAGGCGTCGCGATCATGCAATACCTCGCGGACCAGAAGCCGGACAGCGGTCTCGCGCCGAAGAACGGCACGCTCGAACGTTATCGCGTGCAGGAATGGCTGAACTACATCACGAGCGAAGTTCACAAGAGCTTCTCGCCGCTGTGGACCGCGTCGAACGAACAAGCAGTGAAGGACTACGCGCTCACGAACCTCAAGAAGAAGTTTGACTGGTTGAATGCACAACTCGCCGGCAAGACGTACCTGACCGGCGACAGCTTCACGGTCGCCGACGCCTATCTATTTACGGTCGTGAACTGGACGCATCCCCTCGGCATCGACCTCGCCCCCTGGCCGGCGCTGAAGGAATTCCAGGCGCGCGTCGCGGCGCGCCCGAAGGTGCAGGAAGCCATGGCTGCGGAAGGGCTGAACAAGAAGGCCGCGTAAATGGGGACATTCCTGATTTGCTAGCAAAAGGGGACGCGCCTCATTTGCGAAATGGGGACACTTCTCCCCATTCTCCGTAAAGAAAGGCCAGCAAAAGGGTTGCACCTCGCTTCGAGGTGCAACCCCCGGCCTGCCGCCGTAGCGGGCCTCAGCCCACTTTCTTGAGTGCCGGCGCGCGCAGAAGCGCGAAATCCACGGTGTTGAAGTTGTTCTCCGCCACTTCTTTATAGAGCCGCGCGGCTTCGTCCTTGCCGTCGGTCGCTTCCAGCGCCTGCGCCAGCAGGTACTTGTTGTGCAGCTGCGTCTGGTCCGCAAGCCGCAATTCCGTTGCCGCCTTCTTGAAGTTCTTCTGGCGCAACGCGATCAGCCCCAGCAACTCGTGACAGGGCTCCATCTTCCGCGCGTTGTTCTCACCCGCGACCAGGCCGGCGGTTTTCTGCGCGAGCTTCGCTGCCGCCTTGTAGTCGCCCTTCCACGCCGCCAGCTGCCCGTCAAAGAACGCGATCTGTGCTTCCTGTATTTTTGCAAAAGCTTCCGTTCCTACGACCTTCGCGTTCTCGCGCATCAACACCGAGCGCATCGCCAGCACGCGCTGCGCGTCGTCGTTGAGTCCGCTCCACATCGCGATCGTCGCGGCGTTGGTCAGCGCGAACACCTTGGCGTTCAGCACCTGGTCCTTTCCAGCGCCGAAGCTGTCTATGTCCGCCACCAGTTTCTCGAGCGACTGGATCGCCTTCGCCGGTTCGCCGGCGTAGACCCAGGTGAAAGACTTGAAGGGCACGAGAAAACCCGCGTTCGCCGGCCCACCCGCCGCAATGCCGCGGTCGTACTCCTGCCTGGCTTCGTCGTAGTGGCCCAGGAAGGAATTCACGTGACCGAGCTTGATGGGCGAGATCAGGTCCTTCGGATCGAGCTGCAACGCCAGCTTGTAGTATCGCCGGGCCTCTTCCAGACGGTTCGAGCCGCGATACACGTCGCCGAGCGACCAGTAGTACGTATCGTTGCCCGGCGCGAGGGCGATCGCCGAGCGGTAGTATTTTTCCGCCTTCGCGAAATCCTTCGGTTCGCTGAATAGATAGGAACCTGCCAGTGCGAATGGGGCCGGCGAGAAATCAGGTGCCAGCTCCATCACCCTGGCGAGGGTCGCGCGCTGTTCGTCGAACTTGTTGAGCCCGGCCTGCGCCGCCGCCAGCAACATCCAGGCGCGCGGCGCATTCGGGTATTTGTCCGTGAGCTGCTTCGCCAGCGCAAGCTGCGCATCGAAGTTGTTGGTGAGGAACAGCTTGTTGAATTCGAGCAGCATGCGCTCGCCTTCACTCGCTTTCGCCGCACCCTGCTCCGCGCCGCGCAGCGCCCCGTTGAACTCCTCGGTGGAGAACGTGACGTTGCTGAGATTCACCCAGGCATAGGTGAAGTCCGGATCCGCCGCGACCGCCGTGCGGTACAGCGCGTTCGCTTGCGTACCGTCCCCGCGATCCTGCGCCGCCTGCCCCGCATCGAACGCCAGGCGCGCCTCGGCTGAAGACGTGGTGACTGGAATTTCCTGCACCGCGGCAAGCGCGGCCAGTGGCGTGGCAAGCAGCGCGAGCAATGTCGTGCGCAGCCACGCAGGTGTTTTCGTGTTCATGGATCGCTCCCCGAAAGAAACTTCGCGGAGTTTCGCGCTGACTCAACGCGCTGGAGCAGCGGTTGCGGCGAACGGACTTGGGGAAGCGACAGGGCGTGCGTGCTGCGCCGAAACGAAAACGCCGGCTGCTTTCGCGGCCGGCGTCTCGCCTCAATCCTATGGCCGCTACTTCGCCTTCACCGGAAACCGGTGCAGCGTGTAGTAGGCGTTCAGCTCCGCCGGCGCGTTCGCATCGAACAGCGTGGCCGACGCGAGCTTCAGGTGATAGATGCGCCCGGTCTGGCGCGGATGCACCGTCTTCTGCTCGATGGACTGAAGCTTCACGGCGATGCTCTTGCGATCCGGACTCACGGTGAGCGACGCCATGCCCTCATCATGAAGATCGAGCTCCGGCGAGCCGTAGTCGGGCGCATCGCGATACACCCACGACTCCATCTTCGACGCGGACTTCAGGATTCCCTCGCTCACGCCATTGCCCAGCGGCTGCGTGAGATCGATGCGGAAGCCGTCGGGTATCGCGACCATCGCCACGATCTGCGGTGCCACCGTCTTGCCGTCCCAGCGCACGTGCTGGAGCGCCGCGACCTTGCCGCCCTTGGCCTGCCAGCCACGGCCGGTCTGGCCTAACAACAAGCTGCCGTCGGCCAGGAACACCGGGCGCATGACGCCGGACTCGAGCCCTTCCATGAAAGGCATGACACTGCCTTCTTCGACGTCGCCCACTTTCTGCACGACCACGCGCAGCAGGTTCGACTGCGTCTGGTCACCGATCAGCATCTGCCCCGCAAACGGGCCGAATTTTCCACGCGTGCTGTCCCAGGCCGGATTGCCCGGTGAATTCGCGACACGGTTGTGCGGGAACATGATGATCGGCCGCTCGCGCCGGTCCGCCCATTTGTCGTAGGCGATCTCCGGCGAGTCGGGAGTCATGCCGGGCAGGTCGACGAGGCCGGCCGGGTGACCGTAGAACTTGTCCTTGCCGAGCACGAACATCTTTGACGTGCCGACGAAATCTCCCTGGTTGTCGGCATACCAGACGCGACCATCGGGACTCACGCCCACGCTCGCCGGACTGCGCAGCCCCTTCGAGAACAGTTCGAACTTGCCGTGGGGTTCGACGCGCACGGCCCAGCCATTGAAGCCGCCCCAGGTGCCCATGACGTTGCCGCCGGCCGTGTACGAGGATCCCGAGCCGTCGTGCACCAGGTTGAGCGCGAAGTAGTAAGCGCCGTCGCCGCCTCTGACCGGTCCGTGCATGTAGCTGTGGTAGTTGGCGTGGTACGAATGCGCGTCGAACAACGTTTCGTATTTGTCGGCAATGCCGTCGCCGTTGGTATCGCTGATGCGTGTGAGCTCGGCTTTCTGCCCGGCCACGACCACGAGACCTTTGTTGTCCTCGACGACCACGCCGAGACTGTCGAACAACCCCTCCGCGAACAATCGCCACTCACCTTTGACCAGCCGCCAGATTCCGGCGGTGCGCGTGGCAACGACGACCGTGCCGTCCCTGGCCACGGAAAGACCCAGCGCTTCGAACAACTGGTCACGACCGTAGTTGTCTTTCGGCGAGTAGTAATTCTCGATGCTGTATCCGGGCGGCAGCGTGGCCGTGGATGCCACACGCTCGAGCGGCGCACGCTGGTAGACGTAGCTGGAAGGCGCGGGCCGCCAGGCGGCAGGCGCAACCGCAATCTTTCCGCTCAGCGTGCTGTTGGCGTTGCCCGCAGGCAGTGTCCAGCGGTCGCCGCTCAGCTTGCCGCCGGCGGCGGTGGCACCCGTCAGCAGCGCGGTGTTCAGCACGAAGCTCTGCTCGGTCGCGAGTTTGCCGTTCACGCGAATCGCGGCTTCACCGCGCTCGGAAATGGTCGTGGTCACTTCGACCGTGTTCCTGCCCACGCGGTACTTGAACGCGGGGGCGGCCGTCCTGCTCTTCGAATCCCGCGAGTAGCCGAGGAACTGCGCATCGGCCCTGGCGATCAGCGCGAGCTGGTCATCCTTGCTGTAGAGCCAGGACTTGAACGTGGCCGTGTCGCCGAACTTGCCTTCCTTGAACGTGAAGTCCACGGGCGTGCCCGCGGCGTTGAGCGGCGCCAGTAGATAGCCGCGATCGCCGAAACCGATCTCGCGGCTCTCGTAGCCGATGGCGAGGCCGCGATTGCCGCGATTGGTGAGCTCGCCCGTCATGTCGAGGAAGCCGCCCTGCCAGATCTTCACGATGGCGAGCAGCCGCGGATCGAAGGTGTAGTTCACGCCGTTCGGATTTCCGACGTGGATGCTGCGGCCGGACACATCGGGCAGCGGCCCGCGCTGCAGGCGCACCGTGTCGCCCACCAGCCACTGCAATGCGTCTTTCATCGGATCGTACGGCGGTGCAGGCGTCATCCCCGCGAGCTTCACCACCGGACCGCGGTTTTCCGGCGCGTTCAGCGTGGCGAGGTAATCGGCGATGGCGTCGACCTGCGTATCGGTGAGCACGTCCCTGGTGAACGGCGGCATCACCGGTAGATAGGCCTGCCCCCTGGTGGGGCCACTCTCGGCCACGGCGAGCTGTTCGGCGGGCATACGCACCGAATTGCGCACGTATTCGCGCCCCGCCTTGATCTGGAAGCGATGGCCTTCGCCGCCCTCGACGACTTCGCGCGTGCGCGGCTCGTCGCGAATGAGGCCGAAGAGATTGGGGCCGGAGCTCACGGCCGTGTCGCTGGGCTCGACAAGATGACAGGCGGCGCAGCCCACGTCCTCGAAGGTCTGTTTGCCCAGAGCCACGAGATCGCGCAGTTCTTTTTCATTGGTGCCGCCGCCCGCGGCCTTGGGCAACGTCAGCTGATCGAAGTCCGCGGCCTCGTGGCGTGCGTTACGCACCGCGAACGGCCCCTGCGCGACGACGATGAAAGCGGGCCCGCGCTTGTCTTCGCCTTGCCAGATGGCGACCGCGCTGGGTCCTTCGAAAAAGACGCCATGGCGCGTGTTTGCGCCGTTGCGCACGTCGAGCGCGAAAGCGTTGTCGAGCTTGGTAAAGCCGGCGTCGAACCGCGGCGCGCGGAAACGCACGGCAAAAGATTGCCACTCTCCCTTTCCCTGGCCATTACCCAAAAGTTCAAAGGCGTAGCGGCCCATGAGCACGAGGTTCGCGCTTGCGCCTGCCGGCGCGCGGTACTCGAACGAGGTGATGCTGTCGGCCAGCGTGGCGCGCGTGACCAGCCCGCGATCCGGGGCTGCAACTTTTGTCGTGAGCGCGCCGTCTTCGACGGTCCACGCCGGGTTGTCGCGGAAAGCCGTTGACGAGACTGCGTTCTGCGCCTGGGCGACCAGGAAACTTGCGAGCGCGGCGACGGTCAGTACGCCTGCGGTGTAGCGGCGCAGAAATCTCGACATGGAACCCCCCCTGTGTGCAGCTACACTAACCGAAAATTCCCTGCCTCTGAAACCGGTTTCCCTTCCAAACACTATGACAATTCTCTGGATCCTGGCCGCCGCCAACGCAGGCGTAGCCCTGCCCGCTCCCCAACCCGAAATCACCGTCACCGGTTCGCGCGTGGCGACGAGCCCGGACGACATCGCGTCCAACGTCACCGTGCTCGAGCGCGATGAGTTCGATGTCGAGAAACCCGCCAAGCTGGCCGATGTACTGCGTCGCGTGGCCGGCGTGCACGTGGACCAGGTGGGCGGCCGCGGCGGCACGGGCTCCATCTACGTGCGCGGCGCCGACCCTAACTACACGCTGGTGCTCATCGACGGCGTGCGCGTCAACGATCCCACGAATGCGCGCGGTGGCTCGTTCGACCTGTCGGCGCTCGACATCGCCGACGTGGAGCGCGTGGAAGTGGCGCGCGGGCCCTACTCGGCCGTGTATGGCGGCGATGCGCTGGCGGGCGTCATCAACATCGTCACGCGGCATGTGCCGGAGACCAAGAGCTACGCGTCCATCGACGCCATGGGCGGCGCGTACGACACGCGCGAAATAGCGCTGAACGCGGGCGGGCCGGTGGTGGGCGGCAACTGGAACATGGGATTCAGCGACGCGCACGAAGGTGAGCAGGTGCGTGGCAACGAATTTGCTTCGCAACGCGTGTCCGGCACCTTCGACACCCAATTTGGCGCGTCCACCATGCTGAGCTTTTCGGGCCGCTTCACCGAAACCGAGCGTGAAGGTTTTCCCGACGACAGCGGCGGTTACGAATTCGCCGATATTCGCGACGTGGAAAAACGCGATGCCGATGAAGGCGTGTTCGGGCTCGGTCTCACGCATCGTGCCGGCGACGCCAGCTTCGCGCTGACGCTGGGCTACCTGGATCGCGACGATCACATCGACTCGCCGGGCGTCGCGCCCGGCCTTCGCGATCCTTTCGGCGTGCCGCCGAGCATCGTGGATTCGAGCCTCACACGCTTCACGGCAACCTTCACGGGTACGCAGAAGTTTTCGGAAAACGTGTCGCTGGCCTACGGCGCCGAATGGCAGCGGGAAGAAGGCGCGAGTGACGGTTCGCTCGATTTCGGCGGCGGTTTCGTGCTGCCCACATCGTTCGCGCTCACGCGCAATTCCTGGGCGCCGTTCGCCGAAGTGCGCCTGGACTCGAGCTTCGGACTGTCGACTCAGGCCGGCGTGCGCGTGGACAACCCTGACGGATACTCTTCGGTCGTAAGCCCGCGCGTGCGCGTCGCCTATGAATTCGCCGACAGCGGCTTCACCGTGGCCAGCGCCTGGGGCAAGGCCTTCAAACTACCCAGCATGTATGCGCTGGGGCATCCGCTGGTCGGCAACCCGGATCTCGTGCCGGAACGCGGCGAATCGTACGAAATCGAACTCTCGCAGCGGTTGCACGACGGCAAGGCGCGCTGGAGCGCCACGTATTTCGACGGCGAGTTTCGCAACGCCATCGACTTCGATTCCGGCCCGCCGCCCATGCTGGTGAATCGCAATCGCGTGGATTCCAGTGGATTCGAGCTCGCGGGCTTGCTGGGTGTTGGCGAGCAGTGGACGCTCGACGCCAGTGTCACGAATGTGGACAGCGGCATCGCCTCGGGCGGCGAGCTGCGCAACAGGCCGGAGTGGCGCGCGGGCCTGGGTGCGCATTGGGCGCCAAATGCCGCGCTCAGGTTTTCGGCAGCGGCCACGTACGTGGGCTCGTCATTCGATTCCTCGATTCCCACCGGCGATGTGGAGCTGCCCGCGTATACGCGAGTGGACGTGAGCGCCGTCTGGCAAGTCTCGCCGCGGTTCGAAACCTATCTCGCCATCGACAATCTGACGGATGTGCAGTACGAGCAGTTCGTCGGGTTCGAAGCTCGCGGCATCGCGCCGCGGCTGGGCGTGAAGTTCAGTCTTTGACGAGCGGCTCGCCGAGATTGATTTCGTTGCCGTCGGGGTCACCGATGCGGCCGTCGCGCATTCCGTAGAAGCGGTCGGCGAGCGGCACCGTAACCGTTGCCCCCGCGGCGGCAATGCGCGCGAAGTATTCGTCGACGCCGTTCACCTCGATGTAGATCCTCGCGGGGATCGGCGTTGCTTCGACCGCGAACATGACCTCGAGGTCGTCCCGGCACACGCTCGCGTGAGTCGGCGGCGCGCCCGATGTCCATCCGATTTCGAAGCCGAGCACGCGCGTGTAGTAGTCGAGCGCACGCTGCATGTCGGCTACCTGGAAGATAGGCGTGACGGACTTGAGTTTCGGCTCGCTTATATCGCCTCGGCAAATAAAAAGGGGACGAGCCTGAGGCGCGTCCCCTTTTGCTGCATATCAGGAATGTCCCTATTTCTTGAGGTCGAGCACCACGGGTTTGTAGCCGCCCTTGCTGCGGAAATACAGGATGAGTCCCAGGTATACGACGAACATGAGCAGCGGCAGCCACGCGATGGTGCGCAGCGCATCGTGCTTCGCCTCGCGATCGGCCGCGTCGACGGCTGACTTCTCTTCGCCGGCCAGCGTCGCGCGCTTCACGGGATCGATGGCCGTGTAGTCGCCGAAGAGGCCGGTGCGGTCGATCTTCAAGGTCTCGACGAGTTGCGTGTTGTTCTTGGCGTCGTAGGCTGCGACGCCATGCACCATCTGTCCGTCGAGCACCTTGCCGATCAGCGGGCCGCCGATGACGCCCGCGCCGAGCATGCCGATGCCCGCCACCACGTTCAGTGTGATGGCGCCGCCTCGCGGTGATTGTTCGGACACCACACCCAGCGAAGTCGGCCAGAAAAAGGCCTTGCCGAAGCTGTAGACGGTGGCCGCGACTATGATGGCCACAGCACCCTCGGATTTCGAGAGCAGCAGCAATCCCGCCACCGCGACCAGCGCCGAGATGGCTAACAAGCCCAATGGCGAGAACCGGTGCACCAGCGGACCTGCGAACAGCCGCAGGACCAGCACGATCGCCATGGCGTAGACCAGCACCCATCCCGCGTTGAGACCCAGGTCGGTCATCGCGGGCGTGAGCATCGACGTAATCCAGCTGTCGGTGCCGAGCTCGGTGACCGCGAGAGGAATCATGACCAGCGCCATGACGATGAACAGCGGTTTGCCTGGCGAACGCGACCACAAACCGTAGCCGATGGTCAGGGCGAAGATGAGGCCCCACTTGATCGCATCCGACCAGCCGAACACGCGCGCGAGTTCGAACACCATGAGTCCGGCGACGATGAACGCGCTGACGAAACCAGCCTCCGCCAACATCTCGCGGTACGACACGCCGGCCGCCACGCGCTCGCTGGGCGGGAAGGCCCGCGGAAGCCAGCATCACGATGTACGTGATCACCGGGATGAGGATGAGCGCCATTTGATATCGCCAGCCCATGCCAGCGGGGAACATCATCGCGAGGATGCCGCCGAGTACGAAGCCCGCGGGCCATCCGGCGTGCAGGCGATTCAGCCAGGTGGTCTTGTCGTGGCGGAATTCGCGCGCGATCAGCGGATTGATGCCCGCCTCCACCGCACCATTGCCGAGTGAAAGGACGAAGGTGCCCCAGTACAGCGACCAGTAGCCATCCGCCTGCAGGATGAGGATGAGCCCCAGCAGATGACAGGCCGCGGCGAACCACAGCGTCATCTTGAAGCCGATGCGATCGATGATGAGCGACAGCAACACGATGCTGATGGCGAAGGGCCAGAGACCGACCCCCGCCAGTTCGCCCTTCTGGGTCTCGGAGAGACCAAACTCCACCCCCCACGCGTCTATCGAAAACGCGCGGAGGATGAAGCAAAAGGATGTTGCAACCAGCGCGGCGAAACACACCGCGAAAGTTTTTTTGGCCTCGGCTGACGCGGTCAAACCGCCGGTCATAGTGGCTTCTGTACTCATGCTCCCAACCCCCTCAAACTTTGTTAGTTCAGGTCAACTCTTTCTATATGCGGGTCCAGGCGCTGTTCGCCTTGCCCGATTTCAGGACTGCTTCGATGAACGCCATGACGCGTGTGCCCGTGACCGCGTCCGGTGCAAACAGCGAGGCCGCCTTGGGCGAGCGTGATTCGAGCCTTGCGGTCACGCGCTCCGCGAAATCCGTGTAGAGCTGCGAGAACGCTTCGATGAAGCCTTCGGGATGACCACCCGGCAGTGCCACCGAACTCGTCGGTGTATCCGGATCGCCGCGACGCACGCTGCGCGGCGAAGAACCCTGTTCAACGACCTGCAATTCTTCCGGCCGCTCCTGGAACCACTGGATAGAGCCGGCGTCGCCATACACGCGCAGACGATGACTGTTGAGATGCCCGATGGCCACCTGGCTCGCCCACAAACTACCGCGCGCGCCGTTGGCGAAACGCAGCAGCACGTTGACGTTGTCGTCGATCACGCGGCCGGGAACCAGCGCCGACACATCGGCCGCCACTTCTTCGACTTTCGCGCCGGTGACGAACTCCGCGAGCTGGAATGCATGCGAGCCGATGTCGCCGAGCGCACCCGCACCGGCCTGCTTCGGATCTGTACGCCAGCTCGCCTGCTTCTGCCCGCTCTTCTCGAGCGCGGTGGCGAGCCAGCCTTGCGGATATTCCACCTGCACGACGCGCAAGTCGCCGATCGCGCCATCCGCGACCAACTGCTTGGCATGCCGGATCATCGGGTAGCCGGTGTAGTTGAAGGTGACGCCCAACAGGCGCTTCTTCGATGCCGCGAGCACCACCAGCTTCTCCGCATCGGCCAGATTGGTGGTCAGCGGCTTGTCGCAGATGACGTCGAGCCCGGCCTCGAGGCACGCCGCCGACTGTGGATAGTGCATGTGGTTCGGCGTGACGACGGACACCACTTCGATACCGTCGGGGCGCTGCTTCTCGGCGGCGATCATCGCATCCACTGAAGGATAGGCACGCGCCGGATCAACACCCAGTGCGACGGCCGAACGCTTCGTCTTCTCGGCATCCGACGAGAACACGCCCGCGACCAGCTGGTATCGGCCATCCAGTCGCGCCGCCATGCGATGCACGGCGCCGATAAAGGCGCCCTCGCCACCACCGATCATTCCCCAGCGCAGCGGCCTCATTTACTTGAGCCCCAGCGTGCGCAGCGCGACCGAGGTATCGCCACCGGCCGCGAAATCGTCGAACGCCTTCTCGGTGACGCGGATGATGTGTTTCTTGATGAAAGCCGAGCCTTCACGCGCGCCGTCTTCCGGATGCTTGAGCGCGCACTCCCATTCGAGCACCGCCCAGCCTTCGAAGTTGTTCGCGGCCATCTTCGAGAAGATGCCGCTGAAATCGACCTGGCCGTCGCCGAGCGAACGGAATCGGCCGGCGCGATTCACCCAGGGCGCGTAACCCGAGTACACACCCTGCCTGCCCGTGGGACGGAACTCCGCGTCCTTCACATGGAACATCTTGATTCGGTCCTTGTAGATGTCGATGTACGCGAGGTAGTCGAGCTGCTGGAGCACGAAGTGCGAGGGGTCGTAGAGGATGTTGCAGGCCTTGTGGCCCTGCACGCGCTCGAGAAACATCTCGAAGGTCTCGCCGTCGAAAATATCTTCGCCCGGATGCACTTCGAAGCAGCAGTTCTGCCCGTTGGCTTCGAAAATGTCGAGGATGGGTTTCCAGCGCTTCGCCAGTTCATCGAACGCGGCTTCGATGAGGCCCGGCGGTCGCTGCGGCCACGGATATAGATAGGGCCAGGCGAGCGCGCCGGGAAATGCGGCGACGTTCTTCAATCCAAGGTTCTTGCTGGCCTTCGCCACGTATTCCATCTGCTGCACGGCCCAGGCCTGGCGGGCCTTCGGATTGCCGTGTACTTCGGCGGGCGCGAAGTTGTCGAACTGCAGATCGTAGGCCGGGTGCACCGCCACCAGCTGACCCTGCAGATGCGCCGAAAGCTCCGTCGGCTCGATGCCGTGTTTGGCCATGGTGCCGCGGATCTCGTCGCAATAGGTCTTGCTCTCGGCCGCCTTCCTGAGGTCCATGACGCGGCTGTCCCAGCTCGGCAACTGCACGCCGATGAAGCCGCATTCCTTGGCCCACTTGGCCATGTCGTTGAGATTCTGCAGATGCGGGCCACCGCCCGCGAACTGCGCCAGGAATACCGCAGGTCCCTTGATGGTCTTCACGTCGGCCCCAGGAAATTTCGAATGCGGAGTTAGTTAGATTGCGAGCTTGCTGAGGTAGTCGCCGCTGATCTTCACCGAGTCGAGGATGGGCCGCGTGAACGGCTCTTCCTGCTCGTAGAAATAACTCTTCACGCCATTGGCATGCGCGGTGCCGAGCACCTTCTTCCAGTCGACCGTACCTTCGCCGAGCGCGACCGAGGGCGGATCCTTGCCGTCGGCGCCGCGAGGCGCCACATCTTTCACGTGCAGCGCGATCACGCGATCCTTGTACTGGTTGAGCAGCGCCACCGGATCCTGCTGCGCCACCGCCACCCAGCCGATGTCGAGCTCGATCTTCACGTGCTTCGCATCGGTCATGGCGAACAGGTGATCGAACGCGGTCTTGCCGTCGAACTTTTTGAACTCGGCGCTGTGGTTGTGATAACCGAACACCATGCCGGCATCCGACACCTGCTTGCCGAACTTGTTGAAGAGGTCCGCGTTCCATTTCCAGTCGGTGAGATCCACCGCCTTCATGCGCTCTTCCCAGGACAGCTTCTCCTTCTCGGGCGATACGCCCGGCGAGGAGCAGACGACGTACTTGAGGCCGAGCGCCTTGGCATCCGCGATGATCTTGTCGCCGTTCTTCGCGATGTCACCCGCGCCGGCGTGCGTGCTGACCAGCGAGAAGCCGATGTCCTTCATGAGCTTTGCGAGGTCGGCCGGCGCCGTGCCGTAGTAGCCCGCGAATTCGATGTCGCGGAAACCGGCGGCATAGACCTTGCGCAGCGTGCCTTCGAGGTCTTTCTCGGCCTCGGACTTCACCGTCCACAACTGGATGCCCAGCGGGATCTTGATGTGGTGATTCGCGAAGGCCATGGAATTGATCAGCGAACCGGCCGCCATACCAGCTCCCGCGGACACGAGAAACGAACGTCTGCTCAGCATGAAAGCGCCCCTCTGTATTTGCCGGACGCGGGAGTACACGGCATCGGGGCGCCAGCCGTCAAGACAGCCCAGCCGTCGGTCGCAGGCGCGACGGAATATGCCCCTATTCTTCAGCGTGGCCGGCGCACTCCGCGATCACCTGGCGCAGCTCCGCGATCCTCGGCGGCTTGCTGATCACGGCGACGACTTCCGCGGGAATTTCACCCGACGCCACCAGCCGCTGACCCCAGCCGGTCAGCATGATGACGGACGTTTCCGGCGCCGCCGCCTTGATGGCCGCCGCCACGGCGCGCCCGTCGACATGCGGCATTCCCAGGTCGGTGATGACCACCGGAAACGGCTTGCCCGCTTTCAGCGCATCGCGGAACGCCTCGATGCCCACGCGGCCGCCGGTGGCCGTCTGCACCTGGTGTCCGTCGTGCACCAGGACCTCGCGCAGCGACGTGAGCAAGACCGGATCGTCGTCGATAAGCAGTATTTTTGTATGCCTCGGGACTTTCTGGATGCGCATGCTGCCCGTCGACTGCGCCGCCGGTGACGTCAGCGGGAACATGATCCTGAACGTGGTGCCCTCACCCGGCGCGCTGATGATTTCGATGTCGGCGCCATGTCGCTGGGTGATGCCGTACACCATCGCCAGTCCCAGGCCCGAACCGCGATCTCCCTTGGTGGTGAAGAATGGCTCGAGGCAGCGGCGACGCGTGGCCTCGTCCATGCCGGCGCCGGTGTCGCAGACCTCGATGAACACGCGGCGCGAGACGCCCTTGCCGGCTTCGAGCGCGTAGCCCGTGCGCAGCGTGAGCGTGCCGCCGTCGGGCATCGCGTCGGTGGCATTCAATATCAGGTTGATGAGCGCCTCGCGCAGCTCGCTCGGCGAGCGCCATGACGATGGGGCTCTCGCCTTCGCATTCGATTTTCGTCTCGATGACCGCGCCGCGTTGCTGAGCCATGTCGCTCCACCGCGCCCGGGTGAGCTCGAGCACTTCACGAAAAGCCTGCGTGACCGGGACCGGCGCGAGCTCCATCTGCCCGTAGCCTTTGCCCTGTCGATAGAACTCGCCCATGCGCGCCACGGTGTGTGCGACGTCGTCGACCGCGCGCTGGATGATTTCGAGTTGTTTGCGCGCGCGATCGCTGAAGCCGGTCTCGTGCGTGAGCAGCGCGTCGACATACAGGGACACGGGCGAGATGGCGTTGTTGATGTCATGCGCAATGCCGCTCGCCATCTGCCCGAGCGCGCGCAGTCGCTCCTGCTGCATGACCGCGCCCTGGGTCTGCTGCAGATCGTCGTAGGCCTGCTTCAGTGAGTCGTGGAGCTGTGCATGGTTGGCCGCCAGCGACACGTGGTCGCACAACTGCCGCAGGAATTCGCACTCGGCGCTGCTGAACGCGTCGGCCACGCGGCGCGCCACCACCAGCACTCCAAACACGCCACTGCGCTGTTCCACCATCAGTGGCACGACCACCATGGAGCGCAGGCCGGCGCGCGACAGCCGCTGTGGAAACGGGAAACGAACGGCAGTGATGTTCGGCTCATACACCAGTTCGCCGGCGACGCAGCGCGAGAGCCCGTTCTGATCGATCTCGATGCGCGATTGCTCGGTCATCGCCAGTTCGCGCGCCAGCGGCCCGCTGCGCGTGCCCACGCGGCTCACCGTGAGAGTGCGGGCGTGATGCGCGTAATTGCACAGCGCGGCGAAATCCGCGGGCATGTGCTCCTCGACGCTGCGCACCACCACCTCGAAGATGCTTTCGAGATCCTGCCGCTCGGCGATGGCGTGCGTGATCCGCTCCAGCAGGTTGAGGCGCTCGAGCTGCACCAGTGCGCGCTGCTCGGCAATCTTCCGGGTCTGCGCTTCGGCGCGCAGATCGGCGTTGGCGGCTTGCAGTTCAGCGGTGCGCTCGGTGACGCGCGCTTCCAGCGCTTCGTTGCTGGCCTTCAGGTCCCGCTCGGCGCGCATGCGCTGCGCGGTGTCGAAGGTGCCCATCTGCGTGAGCGTGAGCAGCAGATAGAGCTCGCCCGTGACGCGGACGAAGTGCGCGATGATGACCACCTTGTCCGCCGGGCTCTGCGAATAGAGGACGAGCAGCGGCACGAAGATGGTGACCGCCGCGAAGATGGCAAACACGCTCGCGAGGCGGTCCTGGTGACGGACCCGCCAGTAGCCGACGAGCACCGGGATCCACAGCAGCGCCGCCGGGATGAGCGTGGGTCGCGTGATGCCGAGAAAGCCCGCGGGACTGTAGCGCGGGATCACCGCAAACAACACCATGAGGCCCATCGCGACGATCAGCATCACGATGGCGAACAGCGTCAGGCTCGCATCGCGGCGGCTGAGTGGCAGCGCGCGACAGCAATCCGAGCGGCAATAGATAGGCGGCCGGGGACCAGGATCCGAGGCGCACCAGCCAGACGAAGTTCGGCGCTTCGGCGAAGTTGAGCGCCGTGATCACGTGCAGCAGTTCCAGCGCCGCCACGATCGTGAAACACACCGCCTGGAATCGCGGCAGGAGCTGGCCGGTGCGCCAGCCCAGGTCCCAGAGCAGGAAAGCGAGCACGGCGCTCACCATGAACACCGCCGTATCGAGGACCGAGTGCAACGCCGGGAAAATGTTGCTGTCCGACTTCACCACGGCGGCCATCGCCATCAGTATCAGCGCCGCCACCAGCGTCATCTCGCGACCAGGATTCAGTGATCGCCGGGTTTCCATTCCGCGCCTAGACTTCCGCTGTCTGGGCGAGTGCTTCGCGCAGCTCCCACATGTTCGGGGGTTTGCTCAGAATTCTGTCGACCTGAGTGGGAGCATCACTGCCGTCCGCCAGCAACTGTCCCCACCCGGTCAGCATGATCACTCTTGCGGTCGGCTCGATGCCCTTTATCGCCGCCGCCACCTGGCGCCCGTCCACGTGCGGCATTCCAAGGTCGGTGATCACCGCGGAGAAAGGTTGTTTGCCATCACAGGCGGCACGGTACATGTCGATGCCGGCTTGTCCGCCGTCCGCGCACATCACGTAGTGCCCTTCGTATTCGAGCGCGTTACGCAGCGACTGCAGGATCAGTGGATCGTCGTCGATCAGCAAGAGCCGGAGTCCCTGCGCCGTGGGTTGCGCTGTTCGTTCTCGTACAACTGCCGCCGCACCTTCCGAATCGGGAAACATAATCCGGATCGTCGTGCCCTTGCCCACATTACTATCTATCTGCAGCTCGGCGGAGTGACGCTGTGCAATTCCGTACACCATGGCCAGGCCGAGTCCCGTGCCACGCAGCCCCTTAGTGGTGAAGAAGGGTTCCAGGCAGTGGTTGCGGGTGTTTTCGTCCATGCCGATGCCGTCATCGCTGACTTCGACGATGACCGACGGCTGCGCGGCAGACGCGACACCCACCGACCGCCGCGCGCGCAGTGTGATTGTTCCGCCGTCCGGCAGCGCGTCGGCGGCGTTGAACACGAGATTGATGAGCGCTTCGCGAATCTCGCTCTCGTTGGCCATGATCGTTGGCGAGCCGCGCGCCGGTTCGACGCGCATCTCGATGACCACGCCGCGCGCCTGCGCGAGGTCGCTCCAGCGCGCCCGCGTGAGGTCGGGGACCTGGCCCAGGACTTCGTTGATGTTCACCGGTGACAACGTGGCCTTCGTTTCACCCTGTCGATAAAACTCGCCCATCCGGGACACGGTCTGCGCGACATCGCCGATCGCGCGCTGCACGGTTTCGAGTTGACTGCGGGTCTTCTCGTCCAGACCGGGTGCACGTTCGAGGATGGCCTCGACATACAACGTGGCGGGTGAAATCGCGTTGTTGATGTCATGCGCGATGCCACTCGCCATTTGACCGAGTGCGCGCAGCCGCTCCTGGCGCATGACCGCCTGCTGGGTATCGCGCAACTCCTCGTACGCGCTCTGGAGCGCAAAGTGCAGCTGCGCCTGATTGCTCGCAAGCGCAACGTTTTCGCCAAGCTGTTCGAGGAATTCGCGGTCACTGCCGCTGAACCCGTCGCTCGCCGTTCGCGCCACCAGCAGAACACCGAAGACGCCGGTGCGCTGCTCGACGAGCAACGGTACCGCGACGAAGGAGCGCAGCCCGCAGCGCGCGAGGCGGCGTGCGAACGGGAACCTGGCAGAGGCGGTGTCGGGTTCGTACATGAGCTCGCCGCGAACGCAGTCGCGGAGACCGCCATCATCGATCTCGATCGTGGCGTGTTCGCCGAGCTGGAGCTCGGCCGCGCGACTTGCGCTGTTTGCACCGACGCGCGCCACGGTCAACTGGCGCGTGACCTGATCGTGCTGACACAGGCACGCGAAATCCACGTTCAGGTTGTCTTCGAGACTACCTACCACCACCTGGAAAATGCTGGCGAGATCCTGCCGTTCGGCGATGGCATGGGTTGTTTGCTGCAGGAGCCGCAGGCGGCTGAGTTGCGCGAGTGTCCTGGCCTCGGCGAGTTCGCGGGTGGCCGCTTCGGCGCGCAACGCCGAATTGGCCGCTTCGAGATCCGCGGTCCTCGAGCGCACCCGATCTTCCAGCGCCTCGTTGAGACGAGTGAGGTCGCGCTCCGCACGCACCCTTCGGGCCGTGTCGATCGAGCCCATCTGCGTGAGAGTGAAAAGCAGGAAGAGTCCGTTCGCGAACCTGCCGGCATGCGCCAGCATCGCGGGGCGATCGGCGGGCGCCTCCGAATACAGCATCACGGCATTGCTGACGACGGCAAGTACCGTCAGCAATACGATGATGAGCCCGAGGCGCTGGGAATGGCGGATGTCCCAGTAGAAGACGCCCACGAAGAGCGACAGGAACACCACCGGCACGAGCGAAGGTCGGGTGATGCCCAGCCAGGTGGGTGCCGTGTAAGGCGGGATGGGGTCGAAGAGCCAGAGCAAACCAGATCCCGAGGATCAACAAACCGATTGCCAGCGCAGGTTGCGCGTATGCGCCCCGTTTGCGCAGCATGTAGGCCGCGCAAAGGCCGATCGGCAGCACGTACGCGGCGGGCGGCCACGTTACGGGTCGCAGCATGCCGGCAAGTCTCGCGGCGTCTACGGCATCCCTGGAAACCTCCAGCGCGGGAAGTACGTGGATGAGCTCGAAGACCGCGCTGATCCCGATGGCCACGGCGAGCAGGCGTGTGAGGTCGTCATCGGCTGCGCCAGCCCATATCCCACAACAGCAGGGCCACGACGCCACTCACCGCGACGATGCCGGCATCGAAGAAGGTGTGCAGGAAAGGTGCTTCGTCAGCAGGCGCAACGAGAATGCCCACCGCGCACACGGTGAAGAGCGCGACTGCGTACACGAGATTGCGGAACGGCCGCAATTCACGCTCGACGTCCATGCGAAAGCCTCCCCCGGAGTGCTCGAGGATTCTACGTGTTCTAATTGCTGCCATGAACAACCGCCTCGACCGCCCCGTCGATCCGGAACGCGACCATTCACTTGGAGCCGACCGCGCCGAGATAACCCTGGTCGAGTATGGCAGCTACGATTGTCCGCACTGTCGAGCTGCCAATGCGCGCATCGGCGAAGTCCGCGAGCAGTTGGGCGAACGTGTTCGATACGTATTCCGCCACCGCCCCATCTCAGGTAGTGAGCTGGCCCGCCGCGCGGCGGAGCTGGTCGAGCAGGCTTCGACGCCCGCCGAGTTCTGGAGCGCGCACGTTTCGCTGATGACGCGCTCGCGCACGCTGACCGAGGACGATCTGCGCGCCGTGGCCGATGACCTGCGCCTGCACGACAACCCGCCCGACATCGCCCTGACTCTCGAGACGCAGGCGCGCGAGCGCGTGGACGCGGACGTGGCCAGCTCACATGCCAGCGGCGTGCGCTTCACGCCCACGTTCTTCATCAACAGCCGCCGTTACGACGGACCCTGGGACGAAGCTTCGTTCACCGACGCCATGCTGGGTTCACTCGGCCATCGCGTGCGAATCGCGGCGCTGGAGTTCGCGAGCTGGGCGCCGTCCACCGGTCTGTTGTTGCTGTTGGCCAGTGTGTTAGCCGTCGTCCTCACCAACTCGGATGCGAACGCGGCCTTCACGCGCTTCTGGGCAACGGAACTGTCGCTGGGCTTCGGTGACGCCGCGTTCAGCATGTCGCTGGTGCACTGGGTGAACGACGCGCTGCTCACCATCTTCTTCCTGGTGGTGGGCCTCGAGATAAAACGTGAATTCACCGTCGGGCACCTCGCCTCCCGGCGAAGTGCTGCCTTGCCCATCGCAGCCGCCGTGGGCGGCATGGTCGTACCCGCTCTTATATATGTGTCGCTCGTGCCCGGGGGTCCCTGGGCTCACGGCTGGGGCGTGCCAATGGCCACCGACACGGCATTCGCCGTCGCGCTGATCGCCGTCATGGGCGCGCGCGTGCCGGTGGAACTGCGCATCTTTCTGACCGCCGCGGCCATTGTCGATGACATCGGGGCAATCATCGTGGTGGCTATCTTCTACTCCGACGCGCTCAACCTGGCGGCGCTCGCGGGCGCGCTCGCGACGGTCGGCGTTCTCGCGTTGCTGAATCGCTCGGGCGTGTATCGCGTCACTCCCTATGTCATCACCGGCGTGGCGCTCTGGGTATTCGTGCATGCCGGCGGTTTGCACGCGACGCTCGCGGGCGTGTTGTTAGCCGCGTTCATTCCGACGCGCAAGCCGCCGGACTACCAGGCGCTGGCATTGCAGGCCGAAGCCATCCTCGCGGCGGAAGCCCGTCACGGTGGAGAACAATTCCGGTTCGGTCCATCCGAACCCGCGCTGCGCGAGCTCGACGCCATTCATGATCGGCTCGAATCTCCCGCGGACAGGCTCTTGCGCAATGTGGCACCGAATTCGAGCTACCTGGTGCTGCCGGTATTCGCGCTCGCCAACGCAGGCGTGGTCATCGCCGCCGAGGTGCTCACCGGTCACGGCCAATTGATGGCGGCCATCATCTGCGGCCTCGCCATCGGCAAGCCCGCGGGATTCATGCTCGCGTCATGGCTGGCCGTAAAGATCGGCATCGCGGAAAAGCCCGCGGCGTATTCATGGCGCCAATTGGGCGGTGCTGGCGCGCTGGCGGGCATCGGATTCACCATGTCGCTGTTCATTGCGGGGCAGGCGTTCCCGGTACCGGACGATTTTGCGGCAGCGAAAATTGCGGTCTTTGCGGCGTCGGTGCTTTCAGCCATCATCGGCATGGCGGTGTTGTGGGGAGCGCCGTCGCAGGAACTCGACAAGGCGAACTCATGAATACCGTACTGACCCAGACCCCGATTGCCGACGCGCGCGCGCCGATCTCGCGCGAGAGTCTCGTGCACCAGTTGTACGAAGCCGCCGAGCTCGAACACAACCTCATGTGCACTTATCTGTATGCGGCGTTCAGCCTGCGCAGCGGCACGTCCGAAGGTTTGAGCGTCGAGGAAGCCGACGCCACGGCGCGCTGGCGCCGCGCCATTCTCAAGGTGGCCGTGGAAGAGATGGGACATCTCACCGCGGTGTGGAACATCACGGCGGCGCTCGGGGGCAGCCCGCGTTTCGGCCGGCTCAACTTTCCGCTGGATCCCGGCGGGCTGCCGGCCAACGTCGTAGTCAGGCTCGCGCCGTTCAGCGACGAAGTGTTGCAGCACTTCATCTATCTCGAGCGGCCGACGAACTCCATGGAGCCCGACGGCGCCGGGTTCACCGCGGAGTTTCAATTCATTCGCGGTGATGCGCGGCCGCGTGTCACGCCCATGCCCATCGACTACGCAACCGTGGGCGCGTTCTACGAAACGCTGGCGAAGAACCTGCGCGACTTCGTGGCGCGCGTGGGCGAGAAGGAAGCGTTCTGCGGCGATCGCAATCTGCAGCTCTCGAGAAAGGAAATCGATTTCCAGGGTTGCGACCCGGTCTTCTGCTCGATCACCGCGCTCAAGGCATTCGACGCCATCGTCAGCCAGGGTGAAGGTGCGTCGACGGAGAACGCGGACTCGCATTACTGCCGCTTCATCGACATTCGCGACGAGCTGCGCGCATTGCGCGAGAAGAACCCGGGCTTCCAGCCGGCTTTCCCCGCGGCCGTGAATCCGGTGTTGCGTCGCCCGGTGCGCCCCGGCGTGCGCGTGTGGCTCGAGAACGAGGAAACCGCGGCCACGGTCGATCTCGCCAATACCGCGTACATGCTGATGCTGCGGCTGATCTCGCATTCCTATCTACTGCCGCGACCGCATCCGGCGAAGGCGCTGTGCGTCGACCTGGGATTGGGTCTGATGCGGGCGATGACTCCATTGGCCGAACGAGCGGCCCGACTGCCCGCGGGCCCGTCGAACCCGGACTGCAATGGCGGCATGTCCTTCACTGCCTTGCGTGATGCCGCGCCGCTGCCGCCCGGCATCAGTGCCGGAAAATTCTTTCTCGAGCGACTGCACGAGCTGCTCACCGGCGCACAGGCGCTGGCGGCGAATGGTGACGTCCGCGTCATGCAGTCGTTGAAAATCCTGACCGATCTCACGCAGCGCGCCGAACGCACCTTCGCGAACATCGAGCAGGATTCGCCGGTCGCGTCGACCGCGGCGCCCGCTCCTGTCGTCGCGCCCGCCGCCGTTCCCGCTGGCGCGGCGGTCATCGAACCCGGCAACGTGGCACCCACGCCGCGCACGGTCGACGGTGTCGACTACATCGAAGGGCGCGATCTCACGCTGATCTACGAAGGCAAGAAGTGCATTCATTCGCGCTTCTGCGTCACCTGGGGCCCGAAGGTTTTCATCGCCAATGTAAAAGGGCCATGGATCAATCCCGATGCGATGGCGACCGATGCGCTCACCGAGATCGCGCATGTGTGCGTGTCCGGTGCCATTCGTTACAAGCGCAAGGATGGGCAGCCTGACGAGGCGCCACCGCCCGTGAACCTCATCTCTGTGCGCGAAGGCGGTCCATACGCAATACGCGCCGACATCCGGCTCGATGGCGCTCCCGCGGTGAGTCACCGCCTCACGTTGTGCCGGTGTGGCGCATCGAAGAGCAAGCCGTTCTGCGACGGCTCACATCACGAGGTGAATTTCGCCGCGAGTGGCGAGCCGCCCACCGGCAAGGCCGACATGCTGCCGGTCCGCGACGGGCCGCTGGCGGTCGACCCGCTCACCGACGGACCGCTGCAGGTGCGCGGCAACATGGAGATCATCAGCGGTACGGGGCGCGTCGTCGCCCGCATGGAGTCGGCCCGGTTGTGCCGCTGCGGGGCCAGCAACACCAAGCCGTTTTGCGACGGCAGTCACTCGCGCGTCGGCTTCAAGTCCTAACAAGTAATGGGGTCAGACCCCATTTCCGGTATTGGGGTCTGACCCCATTTCCTAGTCTTTGGCGGTGCGCTGCATGATCGCGATCATGGTGTTCGCGCGGCCCCAGACCGTCGACGGCAACACGATCTGCGACAGGTGCCAGCCATCGGCACCTTCCTTGTTGAGCGGTGCTGTCAGATCCGTGGTCTCACCCTGGAAGAGACCGGTCTTGTAGGGCAGCAGGACCGTCTTGTATTCGATTTTGCTCATTCACTTCTCCGGCGATCCGCGCGAAGGAATGTCCGGCGGGGCGTGATCGTCGCACGTGAAACGGGGTCACGTTCGAGAAACTGTAAAGTGATGTTCACGAATGTGACATCGCACCGCGAAATCATGGCGCCTCCTCAAAAACAACACTGGGAGAAGTCATGCTTACGCCACGGATTGCCGCCATCGCGGCATTGATCGGACTCGCGTCCTTCAGCACCGCCACCATCGCGGGCGATGATCACGGCCATGGTCGCGATCGTGACCGCGCCGATCAATCCATCCAGCTCGGCCCCCGCCCCTTCTTCCTGGTCGAAGGCATGGACGCAAGTCCGCTCAAGTCCCGGTTGCTCAGGTGCGAGGACGGTCCGGTCCGCCGCACCGACTTCTCCATCGCGCATCGCGGAGCGCCGCTGCAGTTCCCTGAGCACACGAAGGAATCGTATGAGGCGGGCGCGCGCATGGGCGCCGGCATCGTCGAATGCGATGTCACGTTCACCAAGGACGGCCAATTGGTTTGCCGCCACGATGAATGCGACCTGCACACCACGACCAACATCACGAACACCGAGCTCAACGCGAGCTGCACCACGCCCTGGTCTGGCGCGGGGTCGAGCCCGCGCTGCTGCGCCAGCGACATCACGCTCGCACAGTTCAGGACGCTCAAGGGAAAGATGGACGCGTCGAATCCCGCTGCGACCACGGCCGCTGCCTATCTCGGTGGCACAGCGACCTGGCGCACGGATCTCTACACCAGCCGCGGCACTTTGCTCACGCTGAAGGAAAGCATCGCGCTCAATCGCAGACTCGGTGTCAAACACACACCGGAACTCAAGTCTGGCAACCCGGTGCGCGTCAACCAGGTGTTTGGCAGCCAGGCCGCGTATGCGCTGGCGATGATCAACGAGTTCAAGCGCGCCGGCGTGAAACCTCGCGACGTCTTTCCGCAGTCGTTCAATCTCGCGGATGTGCTTACCTGGATCACGAACGAGCCTGCGTACGGCAAACAAGCCGTGTATCTCGATGACGTCGACCCGGCTGCGGGCTTTCCGCGCCTGACGGTGGCCGAGCTGGCGGCCGCGCGCGCCCAGGGTGTGCGCATCTTCGCGCCGCCGATCCCGGCTTTGCTAGCCGTGGATGCAAGCACCAATACGCTGGTGCCCTCGCAGTACGCGAACGACATCAAGGCCGCGGGTCTCGGGATCATCACCTGGAGCTTCGAGCGTTCGGATCTGCGCCGTGGCGCCGCCTTTGGCGGGTTCTACGCCGCGTATGACCCGGAAGGCCGGGTCGTGAAGAAGGACAGTGACATGTACCTGGCGCTCGATGCGCTGGCGCAGGACGTCGGTGTCATGGGTGTCTTCTCCGACTGGCCGGCCACCGTGAGCTACTACGCGAGCTGCATGGGTCTCGACTAACCGCGATTGTGTCGCGGGCGGCACCGAGCCCCCCGGTGCCGCCCGCAGGTGGCGGCTAACGCTGCGGCAATCGTACTTCGCTGTAGCGCATGTACAGCAGGTTTCCCTGCGATTCGAGCTGACCCGCCGCAACCAGGTTGCGCACACGCTGCGCGTAGTAGATGTCTGGCACGTCAGGGAGGCGCGCCGAAAGCTCGCCGATCGCGCCGGCGACGATACGAGCCACTCTTCGAAAGGCCGGCGCAGCTTGTGAGAGCAACACCCGGTCCATTTCCCACAGATCTTCCTGCGTGAGTTTCGAAACGCGCAACGACTGTTCGACGCTGAGCGGTGGATCGGGTTTCAAGTCGTGTTCCATGAAGCGCTCCACGGCCCTGGCGCAGGCTTCCGGCTCGGTTTGCAGCAGGAAATGCGGACCATCGATTTCAACCAGTGCGACGTCGGCACGCGCCCCGATGATGGCGCGACCCGCGGCCTCCGGGATCAGGCGATCTGCTGTGGCCCGAAGGTACAACATCGGCACGTCGATACGTCGAAGCAGCGGCCGGTAGTCCACGGCGAGGATCGCCGCGACCCGCGCACGAAGGGTAATCGGTGATACGCGCGACATCGCCTGCGCGTGCGCGCGGCGAAGCTCGGGTGTCGCTCGGCCCGCGTACAGCCACGGCGCCGTGAGCGCCGGGCGGCATGCGCCAGCGCAGGGAGTCGGCCGAAGATCGTCGCCAGCGGCCCGAACAACGGAAGCGGGATTCGACGCAAAGCTGCAACACAGGATCAGCCCCTTGCAGATTCGCTGGTGCCGTCGCCGCGATCGCGATGCCGATCGGCCCGGAGAAGGACTCCGCGAGAACAACGTAGTCGCCGTCGCGCGGTAGTTTGTCGCGCACGAAGGACTCGTGCTCCGCGTAGCTCATGGCGCGATCCGGCGGATAGGCAACCACGCGCGTTTCGATTCCCGTCAACGCGTCAACGAACGGAGCAAAGAGTTCGCCGGTGCCGTCGAGACCGGGAAGAAGTACCAAAGCTGTCATCGGCCTGCATGATGCCCCGGGCGGCGGTAGACTGCATGCCTCACATGAAGATCCTGATCACCGGCAGCTCCGGGCACCTCGGCGAAGCGCTGATGCGTACGCTGTCCGATGGACCGCATGAGGCCGTGGGCGTCGACATCCTGCGCTCGCCATTCACGAACATCGTGGGCTCCATCGCGGATCGCGCGGTCGTCGACGCGTGCATGAAAGGCGTGGACGCGGTGCTGCACGCCGCGACGCTGCACAAGCCACACGTGGCCACGCATCGCCGCCAGGACTTCGTCGACACCAACATCACGGGCACGCTGAACCTGCTCGAAGCTGCGGTGGCGAATCGAGTGCGCTCGTTCGTGTTCACCAGCACCACCAGCACCTTCGGCGACGCGCTCACGCCACCACGCGGGCGCACCGGCCACCTGGATCACCGAAGACGTGGTGCCGATCCCGAAGAACATCTACGGCACCACCAAGGTTGCCGCCGAAGACCTGTGCCAGTTGTTTCATCGGAACCAGCAACTGCCCTGCCTCGTGCTGCGAACTTCGCGGTTCTTTCCCGAAGACGATGACCTGCCGGAGAAGCGCGCTGCTTTCGAAGACGCGAATCTCAAGGCGAACGAATTCCTGTATCGGCGCGTGGATGTCGAAGACGTCGTGAGCGCTCACCTGCTCGCGATGGAGAAGGCGCCGACTTTGAGCTTCGACAAGTTCATCATCACCGCGACTACGCCGTTCACGCGCGATGACGCGAAGCGAACTCGGCCGCGATGCAGCCGCGGTACTGCGACGCCGCGTTCCAGGATACGAGGCCATCTACGCCACGCAGGGCTGGAAAATGCTGCCCGTGCTCGACCGCGTCTATGACAACGCGCGCGCGCGAACCGTGCTCGGCTGGACACCGCGATATGACTTCGCACGCGTGCTCCACAGCGTGTCGGCCGGCATCGACCCGCGCAGCGAACTCGCGCGGGCCGTCGGATCGAAGGGCTACCATGCGTCATGAAGCAGTTGCTCGACAACATCATGTGGAATTGTCTTTCGGGTCCGCACGCGAAGTTCGCGATCGGCTCCGGGGCGGTGCGGCGCTATGCACCTGGGTTTTCACCCATCGTCGGTTGCGAGAATCCGCAGCAGCCTGACTTCGAAACCTTGCAGAAATTCTGCGAACCGGGCGACAGCTTCTATTTCGACATCTGGTCCGGGCCCGCGCCGGCCGGATGGCGGGTCGACAAGGAAGCCCACATGTTCAAGATGGTATGGGAAGCGCCCATACCTGCCGAAGACGCGGCACCGGACGCCGTGCTCCTCCGTCCGGAACATTTCGAACAGGCAGTGCAACTTGCCCGTCTCACCAACCCGGGCCCTTTTGGAATCCGCACTCCCGAGCTGGGTGAGTACTTTGGATTCTTCGAGGGCGAACGGCTCGTCGCGATGGCCGGCGAACGGATGTGCGCGGGCGACCTGCACGAGGTGAGCGGCATCTGCACGCACCCGGACTTCCAGGGCCGCGGGCTGGCGCGCAAGCTGACACTCAAGCTGGTACGCCGGCAGATGCAGCGCGGCAAGACTTCATATCTTCACGTCATGAGCCACAACACGCCGGCTCGCGGCTTGTACGAGAAGATGGGCTTTCGGAACTATCTCGAGACCGTGGTGCGCGTTGCCACGCGTCTATAGTTAGGGACGCTGGTGAAGGGCGTTCAGCGTCATGGTATATACGGCGCTAACCCCGGCACTCAGCCCGGATCGTTTGTGTACTGGAGGAATCCCGACATGAACAGCAAATTACCTTTCGGGCTCGTGCTGGCGACACTGGCCGTATTGCTGGGTTGCAGCACGTCGAAGTCGCCGTCCTCGGTTCAGGCAGCCCCGCCCTCTGCGCAGCCCGTACCGCCGCCTCGAATCGTGTGGCGTGTCATCCCGCCGCTACCCGCCATGGAACCGCCCGGGCAATTTTGTTTGCTCGGCACCACGTGCCTGGCGATGGATCCTCGACCGTTCGAGCCTTGCCTGCTGTCATCGAAGCACTGCAAGGACAAGGCCGCAGAACCGATGCAAGTCGCGCCGCCGCGGTGGCCCGCTCCGGAATCGGGTGTGGAATCGATTCAAGTCACATACGCCGTGGATCCAGACGTTCCGCAGTAGCACTCGATTGCAAGCGGTCGACATCCAGCAAACCACTGCAGCTGCCGCGCTCAACTCAACCGTCAGATCCCATGGACAGCGACAGCACACTGGTTCGGAGGGCGCAAAGGTCTGATGCGCCGCTGTTGGCAGCCGTCAGAGAGGCCCTCAGTCCTGACCAGCACACCGATCTGCCGCAACTCGAAGCGCTGTTGGCGGCAGGTGAAGAACTTGTCTACGTAGCCCAGGTGCGAGGTGCAGTTGTGGGGTTTCTGGTCCTGCAGCGACAGGCACATTCCGCGATTCCTGCACAAAATCCGCTGCAGCTCTGGCAACTGTATGTCTTGCCGTCTTTCCATGGCACCGGAGTTGCGGCCCGGCTGATGGATGCCGCTCTTGGTCATGCGCGAGGTCAGCATCACGACGTCGTGTGGCTTGGCGTCTCAGAGCAAAATGCGCGTGGCCAGGCCTTCTACCGCAAGCACGGCTTCACGGCGATTGGCACTCACATCGTTGGGACGGCCGATCACGCTCATCATGATGTAGTGATGGCATATCGAATGCGCTGAGGCCAGAGGAGGAATGACGTTGTCCAACCATCGAATCTTCGCGATCAAGTTCGCAAAGGTATATCCGCTGTATGTTCAAAAGGCGGAACGCAAGAATCGAACGAAAGCAGAAGTTGACCGGGTCATCTGCTGGTTGACTGGTTATAGCCAGGCGGAATTACGCAAGCAGATCAAACAGGAAAACGACTTTGCAACCTTTTTTGCCCAGGCACCGTCTTTTCATCCAGATAGTTCACTCATCAAAGGCGTGGTGTGCGGTGTACGCGTGGAAGAAATCGAAGACCCGCTGATGCAAAAGATACGATACCTGGACAAGTTGATCGATGAACTCGCCAAGGGGAAAGAGATGGAAAAGATTTTGCGGCAATCAGTCGGTTAGGCCGTTGGCGCGCCACCGATATGCGAACAGCCATTCGCAGTGAACTCGAGTCGATCGACCCGCTGGACGCGCTCGAGTTACAGCATCAGAAAGCGGCGATAGCATGGGTCGATTCCGGCGCTCCGCTATTCCGCACGGCCAAGCCGGCTACTCCGCCGCAACATCTCGTCTCCTACTTTGCGGTGGTGGACGAAGAGAGCATCTTGTTGGTGGATCACAAGAATGCGCAGTTGTGGCTTCCGCCGGGTGGACACGTCGAGCAGGACGAGCATCCCAGGCAGACCGTGGTGAGAGAGATTCGTGAAGAGTTAGGCTTCGCCCCAGCGCACGAAATTTGCGCACCGCTGATGATTACTTGCACGACAACTGTGGGCATGAGCTCGGGTCACACAGACGTTTCGCTCTGGTACGTAGTCAGGGCCTCCAGGAACCAGTCGATCACCTGCGACGCGCAGGAATTCGCCGGCTTCAAATGGTTCGAGTTTTCGGAGGCGCCTCTCGGGAGAACCGATCCCCACCTGGAGCGCTTCATCCGAAAACTGCGCTCCAACAAACCGCTCAACCGTTAGAGGCCCTTATGCGGTTACTTTCCATCGCTCTCATTTCCATCTGCGTCTCCGGACCGACGTCAGCGCAAACACCAAACCCCAAGAGGGAGGCGGAGCTTGCCGCAGTCGCCACCGCGGACTTTCCATACGCCGGCTTCTGGAAGGCGCACGATTGCACGGCCAGCTTCGGCCTCGCGATCTCTCCGGCCGGAAAGCCGGGGCTCTACTCGGTTTCGTTTTGCGGACCGGGCGGATGCTTCAAGCCGGGCACCTACCGGCCAGACACCACACTCGTAAATGACGAGAAGTATTGGGTCATCGACCTGAATACCATCGAGGTTTCCGGCTGCGGCAAACGCGCGGGACAATTTGCTCGCTACGTTCGCTGCCCAGGCCGTGAAGTGCCCTGACAAATGCCCGGCCGCAAACGCTCCTACTTCGGAGCACGCGGCGCGAACACGTCGACTGACAACGTCACGGTGCGGCTCTCGCGCGGATCGAGTGCACCGACGCCGATCACCTTGCGGGCCACTTCCTCGCCGCGATCGTTGCGAATCGAGACCACCACCGAGTATTCCCACGAGTCGGCGCCCTCGGGATTGCGAAACGAACCTTCGACCCGCAGCGCGGAGAACGTCGGCTGGGCCCGGCTTTCGACGTTCGAATTTCGATCGAATCGCAGATGATGGTGGCAACCCGGGCAGACGCTGGCGCTCTCCAGGATGGTTGTCTTGCAGTGCGGACAGATCCTGGTCTTGCCGGGTGCCACAACACGGCTGTTCATGTGTTGGTCAATGCTTCGGTTTCTCGTCCCAGCCGAATTCGGCTTTACCACGCATGCGTGAGCCCGCCGCCACCGTGAGGGAGCCGGCCTTGAGTTCGCCGTTGAGCACCCCGGTCTGCAGTAGTTCGACGCGGGAGGCGGCATCGATGTTGCCATCGAGCTGGCCGCCGACGACCACGGTGTCGGCCTTGACGCCGCCGGTCAGGTGCGCACCGGGCTCGATCGTCAGATTGCCCTGGACGTTGACATCGCCCTTGAAGTCTCCGGCGATGCGCACATGTCCCGCACCTTCGATCTTGCCCTCGATGGTGAGCCCGGCAGCAATGATGGACTCTTTCATCGGATGCATCCGCGCGACTCTGGTTAGCGGCTGGGCGCGCAGGCGGTTCGCCGACGGCTGCCAGTACGGACACCTTCTCGGGCGTCTTTGCGACGGGTTCCGGCCCACTCTGCTCCCGGCCAAATTGATCTTTCCACAACGCCATGACGAACCTCCTGTACTGAAACCTGTGTCGACCTCGCGCGAGATCGTCGAACGTAAGTACACAGCGAAATCAGGTGTGTCAAACATCGCAGCATTTGTCGGGATATGCCGACAATCATGTGGGCAGCGTAGCCCCTAGGAACGGGAGTGCAGATGATCTCCAGACAATGGCGAGGGTTCGCGAAGGCCGCCTGCGCTGCTGATTACGAGCAACACCTCAGGACCGAGACGTTCCCTGCACTCCACGAGATATCGGGGTTCGTCGACGCGTCGATAATGAAACGCTCGCTCGGCCACGCAGTCGAGTTTCTGGTGGTCACACGATGGGAGTCCCTTGAAGCCATCGCCCGATTTGCCGGTGCGGATCTGGAAGTCGCGGTCGTACCGCCAAAGGTGCAAGCGATGATGGTCGAGTACGACGCGCGGGTTAAACATTACGAGGTTGTCGAATGAGGCGACCGCAGACCCGTAGCGTGGTCGCTGGCGTCCTCGTGACGGGAAACTGGCGGCCAGTGGACGGGTGATGTCGTATGCTGTCGCGGCCAGTCGCTGCCACGCTCCGGGATCTCGAACTACCAGGAGCGGCTATGGAGAATGAAGTGAAACTGAATCCTGCAGGCGTCAAAAAGCTTCGCGAGTCGAAGTCGTGGACCCAGGAGCATCTCGCAACTGCAGCCGGCGTGAGCCTTCGAACGATCCAACGCATGGAAGCGGACGGCTCGGCATCGGCAGAATCGAGGTTGGCCATCGCCGCCGCTCTCGGCGTCCCGGTGGAGAACATCCATCTGGCAGTGGATATGAGCCACCACGTTGTCCACGCCGCCCGCACATCTGAATTGCGCCGCATCGCGAGTGGCAGGCGCTGGGGGTACGCGGGTCTCATCCTTGGTACGTTGGCGTCCGCTGCCGGCATCCTGAGCGGAAGCGCCAGCCCGGAGCAGGCTGCCACCGCCCTGGGAGTTCTCGGGGCATTCGCCGGTATAACCGCCGGAGCAATCGGTGTGCTGTCGCAACGCGCGACCAGGCACGCAGGCTGCGCCTAACTGGTCGCGCATACTCGGCGGAGAGTATCTTTACGTCGAGTGCGTCGACATTGCCGTGGAGGCGAAGGCGCGCTCGATCGTTTCTCTCAAGACCCAATAGGCAGTGGTTGACGCCATGTTCACTCGCCAACATGCGGACCAGCTCGTCGAGACCTATCTCGACGAGCATGAGGTCGCAACGTTCGACTTCGAATCACCGTTGCCGCGACACGAGGATCACCATCTGCAGCGCCTGGTCATCGTGCGGGTCGACGAGCACGACTTCGGGTGGCTGTACTTCTATGACAGCTCCGGTCACGTCGAATCCGGCAAGACCCGTGACGCCGTGGTCGGCAACGCGCCACTGATAGTGGACAGGTTCGACGGCAAGCTCTACGTCACGGGCACCGCTCATCCAGTCGAGCACTACTTGCAGGAATATCGCCGGGGCAATAAAACGAGTGCATGACAACCAACAGATCTCGTTCCGCTTCGAATGCCCAGTGACGCTACCTTTCTCTACTGGCTGATTGTCGGTTGTGAGGCAGCGTTCTGGCTGGTGCTGGTGCTGGCTCTCGCCGCCCGCTACCTGCTGGAGCGCGCAAACCTCAGTCGTGCGCTGCTGCTCTCGCTACCGGTGATCGACCTGCTGCTGCTCGCATTCACTGCCGTGGATCTCAAATCTGGCACTCCCGCCACGTTTGCCCACGGCCTGGCTACTGCCTACGTGGCATTCACGGTGGCCTTCGGATCTGTCGTGGTTCGCTGGGCCGATGGTCGCTTTGCTCATCGGTTCGCAGCGGGTCCTGCACCGGTCAAGCCACCCGCGTATGGATGGTCCGCAGTTCGCTATGAATTTGCCCTCTGGTTTCGTTGCATCCTGGCTTCGGCGATCGCGATCGTCCTGCTGTTGGCGCTCATCGCATTCATCGGCGACGAGACGGTCACCGCGCCGCTGCACGTATGGTTCCTCTTCGCCGCTGGATGGACGCTCGCATGGTTCATCTTCGGCCCTGCCTGGAGCCTCGTGTTCTTCCGCCGCGGGCAGATCGAAGCCATGACGCATGAAGAAGCAACGGCGTTCGCGAACGACTGGGCCGCGGCCTGGAATGCGCGCGACGTCGAGCGTGTGCTCAGCTGGTTCAGCGACGACATCACGTTCGTGAGTCCGACTGCGCTCGCCGTCGTGGGTACGGCCACGGTGCGTGGCAAGGTGGCGCTGCGCGAGTACTGGACCGATGCCATGAGCCGCATCAGCTCCCTGCGATTCACCGTCGAGCGTGCGGTATGGGACGCCCAGGCGCACGAACTCGCGATCATCTACGTATCCGACATCAATGGCGTACCCAAGCGCGTGTCGGAGAATTTGAAGTTCGGTGAGAATGGTCTCGTGGTCAGCGCCGAAGTGTTTCACGGAGCAACAGCCTGATGAAGGCCATCTACCTGCTCTGCGCCATCGCTGGCCTGGTGATTCCCTACAGTCAGTTCGTGCCATGGGTCGCCGAGCACGGACTCGACATGAAACTTCTGGCGATCGAACTGTTCTCAACACGCATCGGCGCATTTTTCGGACTCGACGTGCTGGTTGCAGCAGTGGCGCTGCTGGCATTCATCGCGTGGGAAGGCCAGCGTCGCCGCATGAAGATGTTGTGGTTGCCGGCTGTCGCCACCTGCGTGGTGGGCGTGTCATGCGGGCTGCCACTGTTCCTGTTCATGCGTGAGAAGCAACTACAGACTACGGAGGTGCAATAGTCATGGCTACCGGTACCGTCAAACTACATCGCGTGTTGCGCACGAAACCGGAGCGCCTCTATCGCGCATTCCTCGACGCTGGCGCCATGGCGAAGTGGCTGCCACCCTTTGGCTTCACGTGCACGGTTCACAAGCTCGATGCGAAAGTGGGCGGCACGTTCAGGATGTCGTTCACCAACTTCACGACCGGCAATGGCCATTCGTTCGGCGGTGAATACCTCGAACTGGTGCCGTCCGAGAAGATCGTTTACACGGACAAGTTCGAGGATCCGAACATGCCGGGCGAAATGCGCACCTCTGTCACGCTCAAGGCCGTGACGGGCGGCACCGACCTCGGCGTGATGCAGGAAGGCATTCCGTCCGTCATTCCGGTCGAGATGTGCTACATGGGCTGGCAGGAGTCACTCGTGCAGCTGGCACAACTGGTCGAGCCGGAAATTCCGGACTAGAACTTCACCATCACGTGCCGGACGGCGGTGTAGTCCTCGAGCGCATAGACGGAAAGATCCTTGCCATAGCCCGAGCGCTTCATGCCGCCATGCGGCATCTCGCTCACCAGCATGAAGTGGGTGTTCACCCAGGTGCAGCCATATTGCAGGCGTGCCGCCACTTTCATGGCCTTGCCCACATCCTGGGTCCACACGGATGAGGCGAGGCCGTAGTCCGAATCGTTGGCCCACTCGATGGCCTGGTCCGCATCCTTGAAGCGCGTGACGCTAACTACCGGCCCGAACACTTCCTTCTGCACGATCTCGTCGGTCTGCTTCGCGCCGGCGATGACCGTGGGCTCGAAGAAGAATCCGCTGCCGGCGCGCGCCTTGCCGCCGGCGGTGACTTCGATGTGCCGTTTCTCGGTGGCTCGCTGCACGAACCCGGACACGCGCGAACGATGTTTCGCGGTGATGAGCGGGCCCATCTCCACGCCCTCGTCTTCCTGCGCACCCATCTTGATGCTGCTTGCGGCGCTCGACAGATCCGCAACGAGCTTGTCGTAGATTTTCGGGCCGGCGTAGATGCGGCAGGCGGCCGTGCAGTCCTGCCCGGCATTGTAGAAGCCGAAAGTGCGGACGCCGCCCACCACGGATTCCAGGTCCGCATCGTCGAACACGATGACCGGCGCCTTGCCGCCCAACTCCAGGTGCGTGCGCTTGGTGCCATTGACCGCGGCGCCGAGCACTTTCTCGCCGCTGGCGATCGACCCGGTGAGCGAGATCATCGCGACCTCGGGTTGTGCGATCAGCGGCGCTCCCACGGTGTTGCCGCGGCCGCAAATGATGTTGACGACGCCCGCGGGAAACAGATCCGCGCAGATCGTCGCCAGCCTGAGCGTGGTGAGCGGCGTCTGCTCCGAGGGCTTGAGCACCACGGTATTGCCCGCGGCCAGCGCCGGACCCATTTTCCAGGCCGCCATCATGAGTGGATAGTTCCAGGGCGCGATGGATGCGACCACGCCTATCGGATCGCGGCGAATCATGCTGGTGAAGCCGGGCAGGTACTCACCCGCCACGGCACCGTGCATCGTACGTGCGGCGCCTGCGAAGAAGCGGAAGACATCGGCGATCGCCGGTATCTCATCGTTCAACGCGGCATTCAGCGGTTTGCCACAGTTCTGCGATTCGAGGCGCGCGAAGTCCATGGCTTCCGCTTCGATGCGATCCGCAAGTTTCAGCAGCAGTGTGCTGCGATCTTTCGGCACGGTCGCGGCCCAACCCGGAAACGCTTTCGCTGCCGCCTTCACGGCCGCGGTGATCTGTTCCTCCGACGCCTCGGCCACCTGCGCGATGACCTTGCCGGTAGCCGGATCCAGCACCCCCAGCTCCTCGCCCTTGCCTTTGACCAGCTTGCCGTTAACGAGCAGTTTCGTGTTCATCGTCGGGCCTCGTGAGGTAGTAAGCGAGCACAATCGGAATCAGCGTCACCGCAATCACGATGACCGCCACCACGTTGGTCACCGGCCGGTCGCGCGGCCGGAACAGCTCATTGAAGAACCAGATGGGCAGTGTGCGCTCTTTGCCGGCGGTGAATATGGTGACGATGATTTCGTCGAACGACAACGCGAACGCGAGCATGCCGCCGGCCAGGAACGCGGTGGCCACCTGCGGCAGCAGGACGTACCGGAACGTCTGCAGTCCATCCGCGCCGAGGTCCATGGACGCTTCCACCCAGCTCGGCGGCAGTCGCCGCAGCCGCGCGATGACGTTGTTGTAGATGATCACGGTGCAGAACGTGGCGTGACCACACACAATAGTGAGGAACGATGCATCGAGCCGCGCCATCTTCATGGCCGCTAACAACGCGATGCCGGTGATGATTCCGGGCAACGCGATCGGCAGCACGAACAGTACTGTCAGCGAATCTTTCGCCGCGAACTTCGCCCGCGCGAGAGCGAAGGCCGCCAGCGTGCCCAGCACGAGTGCGATGGCAGTCGCGCACGCCGCGACTGCCAATGACAGGCTCAAGGCCTGCCAGATGTCCGAGCGCCGGAACGCGACTTCGAACCACCGCAGCGTCAAACCTGGCGGCGGAAACTGATAGGTGCGGTCCTCGGTGGTGAACGCGTACAGGATGATGATGAGCACCGGGATGTGCATGAACGCGAGGCCGGCGAACGCGCCGATGCGCATGAGCCAGGAAGGTCTGTCCGGCCTGTAGCGCTTGTCAAAGAGCATCGAACGCTCCAAAGCGCTTGGCGATCCCGAGGTACGCGAAGATCAGGATGATGGGCACGACGGAGAACGCCGCGGCCAGAGGAATGTTTCCGGCTGTGCCCTGCTGCACGTAGACCATCATGCCGATGAAGTATCCCGGCGCGCCCACCACGCTGGGAATGATGTAGTCGCCGAGCGTCAGCGAGAACGTGAACACTGATCCGGCGGCGATTCCGGGGACCGCGAGCGGCAGCACCACGTTGCGAAACGTCTGCGAGGGACGCGCACCGAGGTCCGCCGAAGCCTGCAGCAGCGAGCCCGGAACCCGCTCGAGCGCCGCCGCCATGGGCAGGATCATGAACGGCAGCCACATGTACACGAACACGATGAACATGCCGATGTAAGAGGAAGACAGCGAGGGACCGCCGACGCCAGGTGCGGCCAGCGCGGCCTCTAACAACCCGGTGAGCCCGAGCTTGGCCGTTGCCCAGGCGATGATGCCCTCCTTCGCGAGCAGCAGGCGCCAGGCGTACACCTTCACGAGGTAGCTGGTCCACATGGGCAACATCACGCCCACGTAGAAGAACGCCTTCATGCGTCCGCGTGCGTACCGTGCCATGTAGGTGGCGATGGGCAGCGCGATGATCGCGCAGGCGAACGTCACCGCGATCGCCATGGTCAGCGTGCGCAGCACGATATCGACGTTGGCCGGCTGCGTGACGAGCTGCTGATAGGTGGCGAGCGTGGGTTCGCGCACGATCTGCGCGGTGAAGTCGTCTATCCGGTAGAAGCTCTGGGCGAGCAGTGCGAACAGCGAACCCAGATAGACCGTACCGAACCACAACAGCGGTGGAACGAGCAGCAGGCACAGGTACCAGTTCGGGCGTCGGTAGAAGAAAGTCGACGCCGCGCGAACCGTCATGACTTGAGCATCACCGCCGCTTCGCGCGGCCAGGAAAGCCTGACGCGCGCGCCCACCGCAAGGTCGTTCAGCGCCCGCGAATCGTCTTCGGTGATCAGCGCGCTCCACACTTCGCCGGCATCGAGCTTCACCTGCCAGCGGCTCGCGGCGCCGTGATACTGCACGGCCACGACAGCTCCCGGCGCGCTCACCGCATCCTTCACCGCGAGCGCGGATTCACTCTGCACGACTACGTTCTCAGCGCGAATCGCGAATGGCTGTTCCGACCCGCTGATGGCGCGTGCCAGCGCTCCTTCGGCGACATTGGCGCCACCCACGAAGCGGGCGACGAAGGCAGTATTGGGGCGCGTGTACAACTCACGCGGCGCGGCAAGCTGCTCGATCTTGCCTTTGTTGAACACGGCAACGCGGTCGGCCATCGACAGGGCCTCGCCCTGATCGTGCGTCACGTAGACGAACGTGATGCCGAGACGACGCTGCAGTCCCTTGAGCTCGATCTGCATTTCCTCGCGCAACTTGAGATCGAGCGCGCCGAGCGGCTCGTCGAGCAGCAGCACCTTGGGGTGGTTGATGAGCGCACGCGCCAGCGCCACACGCTGACGCTGACCGCCCGACAACTGCGCGGGCCGGCGTTCACCCTGCGCGCCGAGCTGAACCAGGTCGAGCATTTCGCGCGCGCGCTGCGCACGGGTGGCCGCATCCACGCCGCGCACCCGCGGGCCGTAGGCGACGTTCTCGACCACCGTCATGTGCGGAAACAGCGCGTAGTCCTGGAATACCGTGTTCACGTTGCGATCGTAGGGCGGCACGGCGGAGACATCCGCTCCCTCGAGCAACACCTGCCCGCGGTCGGGCGCATCGAAGCCCGCCACCAGCCGCAGACAGGACGTCTTGCCCGAGCCCGAGGGGCCCAGCATCGCGAAGAATTCGCCGGACTCGATCGCAAACGACACGTCGTCGACCGCACGCACGTCGCCAAAGAGGCGCGAGACGCCGCGGAATTCGATCGCCGATGTCATGCCACCGGCCTCGGCCTTATTTGCCCCCCATGATGGCGGCGTAGTCATTGACCCAGCGGTTGTACGGCACGCAACCTTCGGCGTTCGAAACGCACTTGGCTTCCGGCGTGCGCCAGAAGGCAATCTTGTCGAAGTTCTCGATGCCGTTTTTCCTGCAGCCGTCGGCGCCTAACAACTCGTTGCCTTCGCAGGCCGCGGGCACCACCGGATTGGAACCGAACCACGCGGCTACATCGCCCTGCACCTTGGTGGATATGGACCACTCGAGCCACTTGTAGGCGCAGTTCGGATGCCGGGCCCCGGTGGCGAGCATGGTGCTGTCCGCCCAACCGGTGGCGCCTTCCACAGGAACCACAGTGGCCACCTTCGCCTTGTTCATGAGCAGCGTATTGGCCTGGAACGGCCAGGAACCCGAGGCCACGATGCCTTCGTTCTGGAAATCCTGCACCTGCACGTTGGCATCGTGCCAATAGCGCTGGACCAGCGGATGCTGGCCACGCAGCACGTCGAGCACCGCGGCGTACTGCGCCTCGTTGAGCGCGTACGGATCCATGATGCCGAGTTCCGGTTTCTTCGCCTTGAGATACAGCGCAGCATCGGCGATGTAGATAGGACCGTCGTACGCCTGCACCCGTCCCTTGTTGGGTTTGCCGTCGGGTAATTTCTGCGGTTCGAACACCACGGACCAGGAAGTGGGTGGCGTCTTGAAGGTCGCGGTGTTGTACATCAACACGTTCGGACCCCACTGGTACGGCACGCCATAGTGTTTGCCGTCGATGTAATGCCAGGGTGCCTTCTGCAGGCGTGGATCGATGGTGTTGTAGCTGGGCACACGGCTTACGTCGATGGGCATCACGGCGCCGCCGCGAATCAGGCGAATCGACGCGTCACCCGAAGCGGTGACCAGGTCGTAGGGTGCAGTACCCGCCGGTGGCCAGGAAGCATCGCCGGGAGGGCTCTGCGGCGTGCCGCTCGCCAGCAGCGAGACCATTTCGTCGGAAGTGCCGGCCGTCTTCACCGTGACTTTGCAACCGGTGTCGGCTTCGAACTTGGAGACCCAGTTGTAGGCCGCGTCGGTCTGGCCGCTTTCGATGTAGCCAGGCCAGGCGACGATGTCGAGCGCACCTTCGAGAGCCGTCGAAGCCATCATGGATTCAGCGGCTTTCGGCGCCTCTTCTTTCTTCGAGCAGGCTGCAAGCGTCAGGGTGGCGCTGCATGCGACTAGCAACAAACGATTCGCGGACGCGGACAACATGGCGGGCCCCTTTTTGTAGCGCTGGGTCGATGGGTGCCCAGCGTCTTTGTCCCTATTCTAGGCCCAAGTACAGCGCTATCGAACTCCCGATCGAATGAAAATCGCCTCCCCGATCTTGTCGAAAGCCGCCGCATACACTTTGGGTTCGAGGATCGCCCGATCGTTGTCGTAGGTCTGTCCGTGCATGCTGGAAAGGCGCCTGGCATCGACGAAGTTCAGGCGAATGCTGGTGAAGCCGGGACGAAGTTCTTCCACGAAGGCGGTTGCCCTGGTCTGGACGCTGCTCGAAGTGCCGGCGAGCACCTCCCAGAAGTTTGGCTGGTTTCCCGCCGGACTCGCGGCGGTGATGAATCCGGTCTCCCGGTCTGCGCTGGCGACGATGTATCCCAGGTCCTGGAACACGCTCAGCACTGATCCGAATGCGACTACCTTGGATGTTTCGAACTCCTTCGCCTGGAATGACTGAAGTTGCAGCGAGGTAGGTGCGGCTTCAGGCGCTGTCACGCAGCCCGCGAAGGTGAGAGTGAAACTGGCAACCACCACGGCTCTGGTTATCGTATTCATGTCTGAACTCAGAATTCGCTCGACCGACTGCGGAAGTCGGAGACGATCTTCCTGTCGTTGAACTTGATGATCAGCGTCATCGTTCGCTGAGTCTGCTCGAGGCCCGACGCTTCCTGTGACTGTCCCGCCAGCAGGATCGTCCAGTAGCCGTTCGAACTCGCGGATTGCGACGTCGTTGCCGCCCTCTGGTAGGTCCAGACTTCCTGTCCGGAGCCGTCAATCGAAGTGATGTTAGGCGCACCGAAAACTTCGAGCACCTCGGTCTGGCTGGTCTCGCCAATCTTCAGGTTCATCTGAACATTCCCGTGAGTCATCTCGCTATTTCGCGTCTCGACGGGTTTCATTGGTACAGGAGCGCAGGCAGAGAAAATCAGCGCAGCGGCGGTAGCCGCAACAAGATCGCGAAATCTCATGACGTCACCTCGAGCATGTCGGCCGGGGGACCTATCTAACTCCTGCGAACCTGAACCGGCGCTGACAAAGAGCTGGCGGGAGGTGACGTTTTTCGCCTGGCTTCGTCCCTATTTACGGCCACCGGTCATGTTGCGAGTTCAGCGCCGCATCGCGCGCTGCAGAAAAGCCATGGCGGTCGCATTGAGGCAGGTCGCCGCCGCGACGCGCATCCACGTGCTGGGAAGTTGCGTGGGCGAGAACAGGCTGCCTGGTGCACACAGCACGCCTTCGCACGCTGCCTGCCGTCGCAAGTTCATTGGTATCGCGACCGAAGTCCGCCCATAAGTACATGCCGCCAGGAGGCGGCCCCGCGATCCGCGCTCCCATGCGCTGCAATGCGTCGGCGGTGCGCGCACGACATTCATCGAGCCTGGTGCGCAGGCGTTCGAGCATACGCTCGTAGCTGCGCTCGATGATGATGCGCGCGACCACGCGTTCGCCGATCTCGCTGGACGACAGACCGGTGAGCGCCTTGATGTCTCGCAGCTCGCTGCGCCAGTGCCGGGTGCGCCGCGACAAAGCCGACGCGCAAGTTGGCCGCAAGCGTCTTGGCGAAACCGCCGACGTAGATCACGCGCCGCCCGTCGTCGAGGCTCGCGAGCCGCACGGCATGCCGGCCCTGCAGATCACCGTAGATGTCGTCTTCGAGGATCATGAAATCGTGCCGCGTGGCGAGCTCGAGCACGCGCGTCGCCACCGCCGCGCTCATGCATGACCCGGTGGGGTTGTGCGCCACGGAATTGAGGATGAACAGCTTTGGTCGTTCGCGCGCCAGCAGGCTTTCGAGAGCGGCGATATCCGGACCGTCCTGCCCTCGCGGCACACCGACGATGCGCGCACCGAAAGCCGCGAAACGCGCGAACATCACGAACCACGCCGGGTCTTCGACGAACACCAGGTCACCGGGCGCGAGGAAGCGGCGCGCAACGAGATCGATGGCCTCGGTCGCGCCGGCGGTCGTGACGATCTGTTCGGGCGCCACCACGATGCCGGCGTGCGCCAGCCGGGTGCTCAGCGCTTCGCGCAGCGGTAGATAGCCTTCGACCGCTCCGTACTTGAGCAGCCATGAGCCGCGGCTGCGTCCCACGCCGCGCACCGCCGCCGCGACCATTTCATGGTCGAGCCAGTCTCTCGGGAAGCAGGCCCGCGCCGGGCTGTTCGCTGCCGGGCGACTGCCGACGCTGCGCGCGCAGCAGCCAGCTCACGTCGAGCACGGTGCCGGGCGGCGGCGGCGTTGCCGCGCGCCGGTGATGCGCAGCCTTGTTGTTTCGCAGGCGCACGTAGAAACCGGAACCGCGGCGGGATTCGATGAGCCCGGCGGCGATCAGCTGGTCGTATGCCTCCACCACGGTCGAGCGGCTGACGCGCGATTCCTCGGCGCAGTTGCGGATGGAGGGCAGTCGCGTGCCCGGGCGCAACGCGTGGTTCTCGATGCGCTGCGCGAGACGCGCGGCGAGCTGGGCAGGCAAGCGGTGGTCTTGTTTGGTCTGCAGCGCCATATAGATGTGTGGGGACAGACTCAAGTCTGTCCCCACTCCTTTAGTAGCGGGCCAGTCGGGTGGTTTGGGGCGATAACTGTACTGTAACTGTACTGGTTCCGTCGTTTATATTTCAGGTCATGAACGCTGTATTTGCCGACACTCCGCCTGCGTTGCCCGATCGCGCCGCCATCGAGTCGGCTGCGCAATTCCTCGACGACGCTGGTCCCACCTACCCCGCAATACATCTGGCCGCAGGTGGCGGCGGCGTTCGGCACCGAGGTGTGGCTCAAGCACGAGAATCACACTCCCATCGGCGCCTTCAAGGCGCGCAGCGCCGCGATGTATTTCCAGAAGCTGATGCAACGTGAGTCCGCGATGCCCTGGCGTCATCACCGCCACTCGCGGCAATCACGGGCAGGCGGTGGGCCTCGCGGCGCGCCGCTTCAAACTACCCGCCACCGTGTACGTGCCTCACGGCAACAGCCTGGAGAAGAACAACGCCATGCGCGCGCTCGGCGTGAAGCTCGTGGAGCACGGCCACGATTTCCAGGAGTCGCGCGAAGAGGCGGCGCGCGTCGGCGAGCGTGAGGGCCTGCACATGGTGCCGGCGTTTCACCCCGACATCGTCCTGGGTGTCACCAGCTATTGGGCCGAGCTGTTCCGCGCCGCGCCGGACCTCGATGTCGTCTACGTACCCATCGGCCAGGGCTCCGGGATCTGCGCCGCGGCAGCAGCCCGCAATGCCTACTCACCGCGCACCAGGATCGTCGGCGTGGTGTCGGCGCACGCGCGAACATTTGCGAAATCCTTCGCTGCGAGGCAGATCGTCGAATCGCCGGTGGAAACGAAACTGGCTGACGGCATGGCCTGCCGCAAACCCGATCCTGAAGCGCTCGCGCTCATCCTCGCGAACGTCGAGCCGCATCGTGGAAGTCACCGATGCGGAGCTCGCCGGCGCCATGCGCGCAATCTTCGCGATGACGCACAACGTGGCCGAAGGCGCGGGCGCCGCGGCGTTCGCGGCCGCCTGGCGTGAGCGCGAGTCGCTCGCCAATCTGCGCGTCGGCATCACGGTGAGCGGCGGCAACGTCGACACCGATGTGTTTGCCGACGTGCTCGCCGGCAAGTACTGACCAACAGAATGAAGATTGCCGACCTGCCGTTCGGCACCTGCCTGGATGGCGAGCTCGACACCGAACTCGCCGACGGTCGCCGCTTCACGCTGCACCCCGGCATGAGCTACCAGGTGGCCGATGGCGCCAAACCGCATCGCTCCTCCACGCGAACGGGAGCCAGGCTCTATGTCGTCGACTGATTCCCCGGCCAGCGCCTACGAAATCTCCACCGACCCGGCACGGCTCGACGTCAAGGCGATTCACGCCTATCTCACCAGTCGTACTGGTCGCCCGGGATTCCGGTCGCCACCGTCGAACGCGCGGTGCGCCATTCGTTGTGCTTCGGCGATATATGAAAGAGCTTCAGGAGCGCAGGTCGGGTTCACTCGCGTGGTCACCGACCACGCGACGTTTGCCTATCTGTGCGACGTCTACGTGCTCGAGGCGCACCGCGGTCACGGGCTCGCCAAGCGGATGATGCGCGAGGTGATGGCGCACCCCGCACTCACGGGCGCTCGCCGCATCATGCTCGCCACGCGCGACGCGCATGGCCTCTATCGCCAGTCGGGCTTCGTCGAAGCGGGACGCGAAGGCAATCTCATGGAGATCGTGCGGCCGGACATGTACGGCGCATAACGCACCGTATACTGCGGCGCATGAATTTCTCCAGGTCGATTGGCTGGCCGCTGCCGGCCGGCGCGCTCATGCTGCTCACCGCCTGCGGCAGCACCCCCACCCGCGAACAGCCGCTCAAGCAAATCGTGCCGTTGACGGCACCGGTGCTCGCGCCCGGCGTGGAAGGAAACTCCGACCGTCTTTTCGTCGTAGTCACGTTCTCCGGCGGCGGCAAGCGCGCCGCGGCGTTCTCCTTCGGCGTGCTCGAAGCGCTGCGCGACGTGAAGGTGACCACACCCGATGGCGAGCAGCGATCGCTGCTCGATGAAATCGACCTCATCTCGGCGGTTTCCGGCGGCGCGTTCACGGCCGCGTACTACGCGCTCTTCGGCAAGGAGGCCTTCGACAGCTACGCGCCGCGTTTCCTCAATCACGATACTGAACAGGATCTGTGGAACAAGGTGCTCAAGCCTTCGAGCTGGCCGCGCCTCGCCAAGACCGCTGGTGAGCCGCAGCGATCTCGAGGTGGAGTACTTCGACCAGGAGCTGTTCAACGGCGCCACGGTTTACGACGTCATGACGCGCTCGCCGCGCGTGATCGTGAGCGCGACCGACCTGGTGCGCGCCATGCCTTTCGCGTTCACGCGCGAACAGATGAACGGCATCTGCGTCGACCCGAAAACCGTGCCGGTGGCGCGCGCGGTGTTCGCTTCGGCAGCGACGCCTATCTATTTCGCGCCGCTGGTGATGCGCACCTTCGCCGGGCAATGCGGCTACCAGCCGCCGGACAGCGTGTGCCGGCGATGCCCTCGACGCCAGGGACACCTATCGACGCGAGCGCGCCGAGCGCCTGCTCTCGTTCCTCGACTCCGAAGAATCGCCGTACCTGCACCTCGCGGACGGCGCATTCGCGGACAACCTCGGCGCACGCGCCATCCTCGATGAAGTGGCACTCGGCGACACGGTGACCGACGCGCTGCGACGCAACGGCTTCGCGCGCGCGCGCCGCATGCTGTTCATCGTGGTCGACGCGCGTACCGGCTTCGACGAGACCTATGCCCAGCGTCCCGACTCCGCTCGGCATCAAGAACGTCATGGATGCCGTGGTCAGCGTCACGGTCAATCGCTACAGCTTCGAGACCATGAACCTGATGCGCTCGCGGGTGAAGAGCTGGGAGACCGAGGTGCGCAGCACGCGCTGCAAGGTGGCGCTGGCGATCCCCGACTGCGACAAGTTCGACGTGGACCTCGTCGAGCTCTCGTTCGAGCGCATCAAGGATCCGGTCGAGCGTGAATATCTGGACCGCGTGCCAACCGCGTTCACGTTGTCACCCGAGCAGATCATCCGGCTGCGCCGCGCCGCACACCTGCTCGTCGACGAGTCACCGGACTTGCGAACGTTTTCTCGAAGAATCCGCAAAGTCTGCGACGAAAGAGCAGCAAGTAGGCGCGCACTGACACCGATATCCGTAATTTCCCGGATGCAGTGAGGGCCTCGCGTGCGCGACGCTCGCGCCATGCGACCGATCCGGCGAATACTGGTTGCCGTCAAGAACCCCGCGGCGCGCGTGCTGCCCGCGGTGAACAAGGCTGCGCAGATCGCCAAGGGCCTGAACGCGCAGCTCACGCTGTTTCACGACATCGCCACGCCGCTGTATGCCGAGGCGCTGCAGGGTCGCGAATTCGACCTGCAGTCGTGGCAGCGGGAAGTTCAGACCTCGCGGCGCGAACAACTCGAAAAGCTCGCGGCGCGCATCCGCAAGCACGGAATAGGCGTCGACGTCGCGGCCGACTGGGACTATCCGCCCTACGAAGCCATCATCCGCAAGGCGCAGCGCCTGTCCGCCGATCTGGTGGTCGTCGAAAACCATCACGGCACCGGCCGACATCCGGCGCGCTGGCTGCTGGCGTACACGGACTGGGAACTGCTCCGGATTTGTCCGATTCCCGTCCTGCTGGTCAAGAACCGGCAAGCTCTATCACCGTCCGCGAGTGCTCGCGGCCGTGGATCCATCACACGCGTTCGCGAAGCCGAGCAATCTCGACCGGCAGATCCTGCGCGCGGGCGCTCAACTGGTGCATGCGCTGCGTGGCGAACTGCATGCGTTGCACGTGTTCCATCCCGGAGTGCCCATCGTTCCGGCCATGCCCGACGGCCCCATGCTCGACATCGCCGCGGAACGGGAGCTCGAACGTCAGGCACAGCGCAAGCTCGAACGCGTCGTCGACGGATTCGACGTGAAGCGCAGTCACTGTCACCTGGTCGAAGGACGGCCGAACGAAGCCATCCCCGCCGCCGCGAAACGCGAACGCAGTGCGATCGTCGCCATGGGAGTGGTGTCGCGTTCCGGGCTCAAGCGCTTTTTCATCGGCAACACGGCCGAGTTCGTCATGGATGCGGTCACCGCGGACATCCTCGTGGTGAAGCCGGCCGATTTCGATTCGCGCATACCGCGCACGGGGCGCGGCGTCCAGATCCTGTCGATGCCCATCCTGCCGGGTTGACGCCGCGCGGTTACCGCGGCAGTGGTTAGTGCTGCACTCTCAGGTGAAAAAAACTCGTGCTGTACTCAAGAAGACAGCGCGCATCGGTCGTTCGCAGCAGGGATACTGCGCATGTGCCTGTTCTGAAAAGCATTCATACCAACCCCGAGGAGTGAAGCACGATGCCACGTGAGAAAAACCCGACACTCTCGACCGTGCGCAAACGCGCGCCCCGCAAGTCCATCGCCGCCGACGAGACCAACGTCAGCCGTCACCCATTTCGTGGGGCCCGAACAGCGCTCGGCGCTCATCGCCGAGGCCGCCTTTTTCCGCGCCGAAAGTCGGGGTTTTGCCCCGGGCAATGAACTCGAAGACTGGCTGGCGGCTGAATCCGAGGTGGACGCGAAGCTGATGTCCGCGGAATCCGGGCCCAGGGTTTAAAGGATCGGGCCTAACCAGTCGACCTCCTCACAACCCGCGCCGCGCAAGGAGTATCTTTGCGGGGCATGACCGCGCCGACACCCGAAGTTCTCGCACTCCTGGAGGCTACGTTCGATGCCGTCGTGATCATCGACGAACGCGGGCGCATCGAGGCGTTCAACGCCTCCGCCGAGGCGATGTTCGGCTATCGCGCCGCGGACACCATCGGCCGCAACGTCTCCATGCTGATGACCGCGGTCGGATCGCGGCACGCACGACGAGCACCTGCAGGCGCTATCTCGCGGACGGCGAATCGCGCGTGCTCGGCCGCGGTCGCGACGTGCGCGCGCAACATCGCGACGGCAGCGAATTCTCGGTTTTCCTGAGCGTCGGCCGCATCGCGAATACCTCGCCACCGCAAGTTCGTCGGGTTTCTGCACGACACCTCGCTGCGCCGCAAGGCGCTCGCAACGCTCGAGAAGGAACGCCAGGTCAATCGCCTGTACCTGGACCTCGCCCAGGTGATGCTGGTGGCGACCGATCGCAACGGGGTCGTGCAACTGGCCAACCAGCGTGCCATCCGCGGTTCTCAAGCGCGGGCACTCGGCCATCGTCGACAGCAACTGGCTCGAAAGCTGCGTGGCGCCCGACGATCGCGCCACCGCGCGCACGGCGTTTCGCGCATTGCTCATGAGCGGTCACGACGAGCCGCAGGTGTGCGAATACCACGTCCGCTCGTCCGACGGTGAAGATCGCTTCATCACCTGGCGCGGCGTGGCGCTGCGCGATACCGACAACGTCGCCACCGGCGTGATGCTCTCGGGCGAAGACATCACCGACCAGCGCCGCGCCGAAAACGAAGCGCACCGGGCGCTCGAGCGCATGAACAGCGTCGCGCGCCTGGCGACGATGGGCGAGATGGCGGCGGGCATTTCCCACGAGCTCAACCAGCCGCTCGCGGCCATCGCCAACTACGCCCAGGCCTGCGTGCGGTTCCTGCGAATGCCGGCGCCGGACCTGCCGGAGATCGCCGGCGCGCTCGAACAGATCGCGGGCCAGGCGCTGCGCGCCGGCGAGATCATCCGGCGCATTCGCTCGCTGGTGCGCAACGAGGACGTGCGGCGCGAGACCCAGGACATCAACGAGCTGATCCGCGAGGTTCACGGGCTGCTCGCGAGCGATGCGCGCGTGCACGACGGCAAGCTGGCGCTCGACCTCGCATCGCCGCTGCCCAACGTGACGGTGGATGGCGTGCAGATTCAGCAGGTGCTCATGAACCTGGTGCACAACGCATTCGAGGCGCAGGCACCCGAGCATGATGGCGCGGCGTTCGAAGTGCGCATCGCGACGCGCGCTCACCGACGCGGGCGACGTCGAGGTTTCGGTCAGCGACCTCGGGCCCGGTCTCGCGGGCGAAGCGGAGCAGAAGATCTTCGAACCGTTCTTCACCACCAAGGCATCGGGCACGGGCCTGGGCCTCGCGATCAGCCGGTCCATCATCAAGGCGCATGACGCGCGCCTCGGGTATCGCGCCAATCAGCCGCGCGGTGCATGCTTCTACTTCGTCCTTCCGGCCCATCAGGAGACCCCGCCATGAAAGACCTGCCGCAGACCGTGTTCGTGGTCGACGACGACGACGCGGTACGCAACTCGCTGCGAATGTTGCTCAAGTCCGCCGGTGTACATGCGGAGGCCTGCGCATCCGCCCAGGATTTTCTCTCGAGCTACGACGCCTCACAACCCGGCTGCCTGGTGCTCGACGTGCGCATGCCCGGAATGAGCGGGCTCGAGATGCAGCACGAGCTGAACCTGCGCGGCGCTACAATGCCGGTCATTTTCATCACCGGCCACGGCGACATCCCGATGGCGGTCGAGGCCATGCAGCACGGCGCCTTCGATTTCCTGCAGAAGCCATTTCGCGACCAGGAACTGCTCGACCGCGTGCAGCGCGCGCTGGTCCGGGACACGGAAAACCGCGCTCGCCTGCGCCACACGGACCGGATTCGCGAGCGCCTTGCATCCCTTAGTCCGCGCGAACGCGAAGTGCTCGATCTCGTGACACAGGGCAAGGCAAACAAGATGGTGGCCGGCGACCTGGGTGTCAGTCAGCGCACCGTGGAAATTCACCGCGCGCACGTGATGCAGAAAATGGAAGCCGGATCGCTGGCCGAACTGGTGCGCATGATGATGGCTGTTGCGCCATCACCATAGAGTCGCGCGCGACGACACGAAAAAGTACGTATTTATCAGACCACAGCCCGATGCAATGCTCCGGGCCGAAATGGTGGGCACGAACGACAACGGCTCAGGGCTAAACGGCCGAAACGGCGACAGCGGACCTGCACGCGTGCGCACCATCATCGTCGCCGGACAATCCTCTGAGCGCACTCGCGAAGTGCTGCGCGCCCTGCAGCGGCTTCACCAATGTCATCTGGCCGACGTCGCTGGAATCCGCGCTCGCGCAAACCAGCTCCAAGGACGCCGGCTGCCTGGTCATCGCCGACGACCTGCGCGAAGAACCCATCGACGAGTTCCTGCAGGAAGCGCGCGAGCTGCAACGCAATCTGCCGATCTTCGTGATCACCGATCCGGACGACGTCGCGGAAGCCGTCTCCGCGATGCGGCACGGCGCCACCGCGGTCATCGAGATCCCGCCTTCTTATGCGGCGCTGTGCGAAGAAGTCAGTCGCGCGATGCAGTGAAGCGCGTCGCAGACACAGCGACACGCTCGCTTCATACTTCCGCTCGATCATGCATCGAGGATCTTGTCCGTATTGACGCCTCGTCGCGTGTAAGTGAAAACTTGCGCGGCAGCATCCCCTCACTACCGACGTCACGCAGAGCGAACTATGTCCGCGCAGCTCGCTAATGTCGTTGCACTCACTCTTCCCGAACCCTCGTCGCATGGACTCATCCTCCACGTCGACGACGACGAAGCCATGCGTCGCTCGACCGCGATGTTGTTGCGTTCCGCCGGCTTCGAGACGCGCGAAGCCGCGTATGGCGAGCAGGCGCTCGCGCAGGCGGAGTCGCTGCGCGGGCGGCTCGACGTGCTGATCGTCGACTACGACCTCGGGCACGCGATGACCGGCACCGAAGTTGCCGAAGAGCTCGCAAGGTTGTTAGGGCACGCCGTGCCGACGGTGATCCTCACCGGCGATCCCGCCAACGCCGAAGTGCCGTGGCTCGCCGATGCGCCGGTGTGGCTGGCGCGCAAGCCGCTCGCGCCCGATACGCTTGCTGGCGGCGCTGCCGCCGCTGGTCGCATTCCGGCGCGCCGTGGCGCCGGCCCATCCAGCCATCAACGGGTAGTTAGTAACGGCCGATCGGACGTGTGACGGTCATCCGCGTTTCGCGTAGAGCGGCAACACGCGCGGCAGATTCTTCTCGATGTCCTTGATGCGATCCTTGGGCGCCGGATGCGTGCTCAGGAATTTCGGCTGGCCGGCTGCCCGACGCCGCCGCCATCTTGTTCCACAGCGTGATCGCGGCACGCGGGTCGTAACCGGCGCGCGCCATGAGCTCGAGCCCGATCTGGTCCGCTTCGGATTCCTGGTCGCGGCTGAACGGCAGCTGGAACGTGACCTCGGCGACCATGTTGGCGATGTTGGCGGCGCCTTCGCTGACGCCGGTGACCGCGGCCGCGCCGGACAGCACCAGCTGCTGCGCGTAGGCCCGCGACACGCGCTCGCGCGTGTGTTCGCGCAAGCGCGTGCGCGACCTCGTGCGCGAGCACGGTGGCCAGCTCGGCGTCGGAGAGGTCGAGGCTCTCGATCAGTCCCGAATAGACCATGATGCGGCCGCCCGGCATGCAGTAGGCGTTCAGGTCCTTGGTCTTCTGCACGTTGAACTGCCAGTTCCAGGCGGCGGCGTCGGCGCGGAATGCCGGCGTCGCCGCGACGATGCGCCGCGCAATGGTGGTGACGCGCGCCAGCTGCGCCTTATCGGTATTCAGCACGCCCTTGTCGCGCGCGGCCTTGAGCTCGGCCTCGTAGGCCTCGGCGGCGCCCTGCTCGATCGTGGCGCTGGGCACCAGCATCTGCTGCTTTCGGTCGACGCCGACCGCGCCGGCGCTGGTGGTGTTGACGGTCTCACAACCGCTGGTCAGGCAGAACGGCCGCAACGATGCAACCCATTAGTTTCGTTCGGTTCATCGCGCAGCATGCTCCGCTGGTGGTGATTGCGCTAACAATCAACATTTGGCGCCGACAGAAGTTAGGACATGCGCGATTGTCGTGCAGGCTGTTCGTCCTACAGACGCGTCGCCGAGGCACGGGGAACCTACTAGGGCGGCAGAGCGAATGTTAGGCCTGTGAACTCCGTCGCAAAACGTCGCACAAATCACACAGACGTTGAACACGAGTGGGTGCACAATCGCCCCGCTCGATCCCACATATGCGAGTGAAAACATAGGCTTCACGCGTAATGATCCAGTAGCGTATTGCTACCGGTGTCATTTTTGTGGGATAAAGCGCATCGGCAGCTTCTTAGTCGCGGCTGCCGATGCACACCGTTCACTGTTTGCGTCGCCTTGCTCAAGGCGCACGTCTGGAGGGACCGAGATGTCCGATTCGAGCAAAAACACCGGCAAGAGTGCCGACATTTTCCGCGTCAGCAGTCTGCTGACTGCCACCGCCATCTGGAGCTTTGCGAACGGCGCAGCAGCTCAAGAAGTCGCAGTGACTGCAACTGACGCGCCCGAAGGCGCGGAGCAGATCGACGAAGTGGTGGTTACCGGTTTCCGCGCGAGCCTTAACAAGGCGCTCGAAGACAAGCGCAGGCAGCAGGCGCCGATCGACAGCATTCGTGCTGAAGACATCGTCGAAATTCCCCGATTCAAACCTCGCAGAATCCGCTGCAGCGCATCCCCGGCGTGTCCATCGCCCGCGACGCGGGCGAAGGACGCAATCTCAGCGTGCGCGGATTGGGTCCGCAGTTCACGCGCGTGCGCATCAACGGCATGGAAGCGATGAGCACCACCGGCGGCACCGACAGCTCGGGCGGCACCAACCGCAATCGCCAATTCGACTTCAACGTCTTCGCGTCGGAGCTGTTCAGCAGCATCACCGCGCGCAAGACCGCGTCGGCCGAAATCGATGAAGGCTCGCTCGGAGCCACCGTCGATCTGCGCGCCGGCGCGTCCGTTCGACTTCAACGAATTCACGATGGTCGGCGGCGTGAAGATGGCTTACAACGACCTGGGCGAGGATGTCGATCCGCGCGCCACTTTCCTCGTCAGCAATACTTTCGGCGACGGCCACTTTGGCGTGTTGTTCTCGGCGGCGTATGCCGAGCGCAATCTGCTCGACGAAGGTCCGAGCACCGTGCGCTGGGATCTCGGCTCCAGCGTCGGCGGGTTCAACCCCGCTTCGGCGCCCACGGGCGTCACGATGGCCGAAGTGAACAGCTCGTTCCATCCGCGTATTCCGCGTTACGGCCGCCTCACGCACGAGCAGGAGCGCCTGGGCCTCACCGCCGCGCTGCAGTGGCAGGCCAACGACGCGAACCTCGTCAACCTCGACTTCCTGTATTCGGACTTCGACGCGAAGCGCGACGAGAACTTCCTCGAAGCGTTCTCCTTCAGCCGCACCGCGGCGCAGGGCGGCAAACCCTCGACGCTGGTTCGTGAAGGCGCCATCGACGCTGATGGCACGCTGGTCTATGGCCTGTTCGACGACGTCGACCACCGCTCGGAGTCGCGTCACGACGAACTCGAAACCATCTTCTATTCGGTAACGCTCTCGGCCTCGCATCAGCTGAGCGAAAACTGGGAACTCGACGAGCTGTTCGGCTATTCGCGTTCGGACTTCAACAACCCGATCCAGACCACGATCACGCTCGATCGCTCGAACAGCGATGGATACGCGTATGACTTCCGCAACAGCAGCCGGCTGCCCGGATTCAATTACAACTTCGACGTCACGAATTCGGCCAACTGGATCTTCGGAACGTTCCCCGGCGGCTCCTCGGAAATCCGTCTGCGCCCGCAGGGCGTCGACAACACCTTCCAGGTCGGCAAGATCGATCTGAAGTACATCGCTTCGGACAATCTGTCGTTCAAGTTCGGCCTCGACTACAAGCAGTTCAACTTCGTGTCCTGGGAACAGCGCCGCGCGTCTGAGACGACGGTGCCGGTCCTGCCGCCTGCCGACGCTCGCCGGCCTGACCACGCTGCTCACCGGCTACGGAAGCGGCCTGGGCGTTCCGGCCGGCACGCCGACCGACTGGCTCATCCCGAACCTGGATGCCTTCGCGGACAGGTTCGACATCTACAGCAACACCGGCATCTTCGCGCTGGGCGACATCAACAACGCGGCGGCGCGCGGCAACAACCGCAACGTCGAAGAAGAAGACCAGGGCGTCTACCTGCAGGCCGACTTCAACTTTGATTGGGGCGTCCCGATCCGCGGCGACATCGGCGTGCGCTACGTGGAAACGAAACAGACGTCGCAGGGATACATCCCGACGACTACAGCGCAGCTCATCACGGTCGTGAACGAATACGACGACACGCTGCCGTCGCTGAACCTCGTCGCCGAACTCTCGGATGACGTGTTGCTGCGCTTTGGCGCCGCCAAGGTGATGACGCGTCCGGCGTCTCGGTCAGGTCACCCCGGGTGGTGCGATCAACCTGGTCGGCAACCTCACGGTCACGGCCGGCAATCCCTACCTCGAACCCGTGCGCGCCAACACCTATGACCTCGGCCTCGAGTGGTACTTCGCGCGAAGGTTCGTTGCTCTCCGGCGCTATCTTCTACAAGGACATCGAGAGCTTCGTGCAGACGCTCGTGACGCCGTTGCCGTTCAACGAGTCAGGTCTGCCGCTCAGCCTGCTGGCGGGCACCACGCTGACCGGCAACGAGGTCTTCAACTTCACGGTCCCCGTGAATACCGCAGGCGGTCCGCTCGAGGGCTTCGAGATCAACTACCAGCAGCAGTTCACCTTCCTGCCGGGCTTCTGGAGCAACTTCGGCACGCTGCTGAACTACACGTATGTCGATTCGACGATCGACTACGTGACGTCGACGACCGGCGCAACGCCGCCCGTCGAGAACGATCTCGTGAACCTGTCGAAGAACGCCTGGAACGCGACGCTGTACTACGAAGCCGGTGGCTTCAGCACACGCGCTTCGGCCTCGTATCGTGACCGCTACCTGACGGCGGTGCCCGCTGCGAACGCACCGACGATCCAGGACGCGGAAGGCACGAACGAAACGTCTCTTCGTGGACTTCTCGGCTGCGTACGCGTTCACCGACAACTTCACCGTGTCGCTCGAAGCGCTGAACCTCACGGACGAGTTCAACGATCAGTTCATCGACACCGATGCCGATCGCCTGGTGGTCTACACGCACACCGGTCGCCAGCTGTTCCTCGGTGCGCGTTACAAGTTCTAAGTATCGACTTCGATTGATGATGGAAATCGGGGGCGGAGTCGCAGGACTCCGCCCTTTTTTTTGGCGCCGCGTCTGAAGACAGATCGGCGCCTCGTGCGCATACTCACGCGATGAGACTGACCTTCGACCGTCGAAAACTCCTTTTGGCGAGTGCATTGACGGCGGTCGCGTCCTCGCGCAGCAGCGCGGCCACACTCAAGCCGTCCGGCGAGACCATCGACCTGTGGCCGGGGGGCGCGCCGGGCGCAGATCGCGTGACGGTGCGCGAGGAGATCATCGAAAGGCTGCCGGACGGGCCGCTGCGCGATCGCTTCGCGCAACACGTGACACGCCCTCTGCTCACGCTCTTCGCGCCCAAGGTCGCCTTCAATGGCATCACGCTGCTCATCGTCCCGGGCGGTGGCTATGTGCGCGTGGTCATCGACAAGGAAGGCGTCGAGGCGGCCGAGTGGTTCGCGGAGCGCGGATTCGCGGCCGCGGTGCTGCGCTATCGCCTGCCCGCGGATGGCTGGGCGGACGGCGCCGACGCTCCGGTCCACGACGCAATGCGCGCGCCTGCGCCTGCTGCGCGCGCGACACCTGAAAGACGGAAGCGCGGCGTCGACGCGTCGGCGTGATCGGCTTTTCGGCCGGCGGACATCTGTGCGCACGTCTGGTCACGGAGCCGGGCATCGCCTATCCGACAGCGTGACGCGGCTGACGACCTTGCGGCGCGCCCGGACTTCGCCGTGCTCATGTATCCGGTAATCGCGACCACGGGTCCGTACGCGCACGCTGGATCGGCGCAGCAACTGCTGGCGGCGAGGCGGTCATCCGGAGGCGGCGCTCGCCAGACCTCGTCGCGCCTGTCGCCACACCTCCACGTGGGCAGCCAGACGCCACCGACGATGCTCGTGCACGCCGCCGACGACACCAGCGTTCCGGTGGAAAACTCGCTGCTGATGTACGACGCCTTGCGCAAGGCGCGCGTGCGCAGCGAGCTGCATGTTTTCGACAGCGGCGGACATGGCTTCGGCCTGCGCAGCGTTGCCGGCAAGGACGTGGCAGCGTGGCCGTCCCTGGTTCAGAACTGGGCGACCCATCTTGCGACATCCTGAAGTGGTCGATCGCCGACGACGCGCGCTGCTGGGCGTGGGCACCACGTCGCTCGGCCTGGCCGCGATGGCGCCGCTCGCGCGCGCGGCAGCGTCCGCGCCGGTCGTTCGAACCACTGCAGGACGCGTGCGCGGCACGCTCGATGGCGACCTGCAGGTATTCCGCGGCATCCGCTACGGTGCCGACACCGCAACGCGACGCTTCATGCCGCCGTTGGCGGCAGCGCCGTGGCGCGGAGTCGCGGACGCCAACGCGTTCGGCGCGGCGAGCCGGCAGCCGGGCTCGGAACCGAATCAGTCCGAAGACTGCCTGTTCCTCAACGTCACGGCGCCGCATCGCCAGGCCTGCGCGTCCGCGCCCGGTCATCGTCTACATACACGGTGGCGCCTATTCGAGCGGCTCGGGATCGAGTCCTCTGTACGACGGTTCCGCGCTGTGCCGGCGCGGCGACGTCGTCGTGGTGACGCTCAACCATCGGCTCAGCCTGTTCGGCTATCTCTATCTGCCCGGATTTCCCGATTCCGGCAACGCCGGGATGCTCGACCTGGTGCTGGCGCTGCGCTGGGTGCGCGACAACATCGCGGCCTTCGGCGGTGATCCGGGCTGCGTCACTTTGTTAGGTCAGTCGGGCGGCGGCGCGAAGATCGCCACGCTCATGGCCATGCCCGCCGCAGCCGGACTGTTTCATCGCGCGGCCACCATGAGCGGCCAGCAATTGACCGCCTCCGGGCCGCAGCACGCGGCGGCGCGCACGCGGATGCTTGCTCGACAAGCTCGGCGTGCCCGTGGAACGCGCGTCCACGCTCGCCAGCCTTGCCGTCGGCGGATCTGCTGCGCGCGCATCGCGGGAACCGTGGACCCATACATCGGCCGCGGCGGCCTGTACATGGGGCCGGTGCTCGACGAGCGCACGCTCACGCGGCATCCGTTCTATCCGGATGCGCCGCCGCAGTCGGCCGGCATACCGATGATGATCGGCAATACGCACGACGAGACGCGCTCGCTGATCGGTCGCGGCGACCCCGGCGTCTTCGACATCACCTGGGAGGCGCTGCCGCAGCGGCTCGAAGCGGAAATGCGCGTCGACATTTCCGGAGCGCTCGTGGTCGCCGAATACCGCAAGTGGTATCCGCAATATTCCCCCGCGGACGTGTTCTTCGCAGCGACCACCGCCGGACGTTCGTGGCGCGGCGCGATCGTCGAAGCGGAACTGCGCGCCGCGCAGGGTTCGCCGGCATTCGCCTACCAGCTCGACTGGGGTTCTCCGCAGGACGGCGGCAAATGGGGCGCGTTCCACACGCTCGACATTCCGCTGATGTTCGGCACATTGACCGCGCGTGATTCGCCGACCGGCGACGGCGAGGACGCGCGGCGCGTGTCCGCGACCATGCAGCAGGCGCTGCTGGCGTTCGCGCGCCAGGGTGACCCTAACTACCCCGGGCTGCCGCGCTGGGAGCCCTACACGCTGCCGCGGCGCGCCACCATGGTGTTCAACGTCGAGAGCCGGCTGGCCGACGATCCGCGCGGCGCTCGAGCGCCAACTGTTCGCCAAGGTGCCCTTTATCCAGGCCGGGACATAGCCCGCCGGGCTTCCCCGAGCCGTTCAAAGGAGGGCGGTGCCCGCAGGCCCGGTGGCGTCCGGAAATGCGAGTGGCGTCTCAGCAACCGGAGGCATTTATGCGAAGAATATTGCCCTTGGCGTCAATCGGCGATATGACATGCAATGTCCCCTCGAAACATTGAAAATGACACCGGTTTCCCTATATAACACCGGCTTGCAGCCGAACGCTAAATAAAGAAGGTTCATAAATTGGTTTCCGTTGTCTCTGACCTCGCGTTCGACGCCAAGGGGGTGGCCGCCGAATTCGTCAAGGCGCGCCGTTCCGCTGGCTCGTTGACGCAATACCCCGGCCCACACGCCGACCGACCTCGACTCGGCATATCGCTGCCAGGACGAGGCCATTTCGCTGTGGGGCGATTCCATTGCCGGCTGGAAAGTCGGCTGGATCCCCGAGCCGCTCAGCCAGAAGTTCGGTGCGCAGCGCCTCGTAGGGCCGATCTTCAGTCGTTCGATTCTTCACATCGAACGGCGGCTCGCCGATTCGAGGTCCCGGTGTTCGCCAAGGGTTTCGCCGCGATTGAGGCTGAATTCGTGGTCCAGCTCGCCAAGGACGCGCCACGCCAACGTCACCGAGTGGACCACCGAGACGGCCCGACGTTTTGTCAAAGCGATGTACATCGGCATCGAAATCGCGAGCAGTCCACTGCAGAACATCAACGACTACGGTCCGGCGGTCGTCGCCAGCGATTTCGGCAACAACTCCGGCCTGCTGCTCGGCGCTGAAATCGCCGACTGGCAGACGCGCAGCCTCGAATCGCTGAATTGCGAAACCCGCATCGACGCCGGCGTGGTCGGGCGCGGAGGCGCGGCCGCCGTCAGCGGAGGTCCTCTGGCTGCCCTCGCCTTCGCGTTGCGCTGTAATGCGCGCCGTGGCCGGCCGCTGCGCGCCGGCGACTTCATCTCGACCGGCGCCGCCACCGGTGTCCACTCGATCGCGGCGGGACAATCGGCCGAGGCAATTTTCACCGGCGTCGGCAGCCTGAAGTGCATCACGGTGCCCATGACACCGGTGCCAGTGCGCTGATTGTTAGAGGACATACCTGCCCCAGCCGCGTCCGCTTCCGTACAATCCCCACCATGACACGCACCCGGAAAAAGGCCGCAGGCAATCGCGGCGCGCCCAAGGTGCCGGTCCCTGCAAAGGTGACCGGCATAAAGCCCGGTCGCAATGCCACGATCAACGACATCGCTCGTCTCGCCAGCGTCTCGAAAAAAACCGTTTCGCGCGTCATCAACCAGTCGCCACTCGTGCAGGAAGCGACACGCGCGCGCATCCAGGCGGTCATCGACAAGTTTGGTTACGTTCCCGATCCGCAGGCTCGCGGCCTCGCGTTCCGCAAGGCATTCCTGATCGGCCTGGTCTACGACAACCCGAACGCGCAGTACATCGTGAACTGCATGGAGGGCGCGCTCGATGCCGTGCGCAATTCCGAATACGAAGTCGTCGTGCATCCCTGCGATCGCAAGAAGCCCGACTTCATCACCGGTGTCCGCCGATTCGTCGAGCGCCAGAAATTGCGCGGCGTGATCCTGCTGCCGCCAATTTCCGAGAACGACGAGCTCACGCGCGCGCTGACGGCCGCGGATTGCTCGTACGTGCGCATCACCTACACGCAGCTCGACGATCCGTCACGCATGGTCATTTCCAATGATCGGCTCGCGGTCGCCGAAGTCGCGAACTACCTCGTTTCGCTGGGCCACAAGCGCATCGGCTACATCGCCGGCCCGCCGGGTTTCCGCTCCGCCGTCGAGCGGCTCGCGGGTTTTCGCGAAGCACTGGTCGCGCGTGGCATACCATTCCCTTCCGAGCTCATCGTCGAAGGCGGATACACCTACGAATCGGGCGTCGCCGGCGGCGAAAAGCTGCTCGCGCTCAATCCGCGACCCACCGCCATTTTCGCCAGCAACGACGAAATGGCCGCGGGCGTCTATCGCGTGGCCAATCGTCTCGGCCTGTCGATTCCCGGAGATCTCTCCATCGTCGGTTTCGACGACGGTCCGCTCGCTTCTCGCCTGCTGCCCTCGCTCACCACCATTCGTCTGCCGATTCGCGAGCTGGGCCGCCTGGCGGCTAACAAGATCCTGCATCCCGAGGCCGCTGGCGGCACGCACGCCATGGTGACTCCGCTCGAGCCGCACCTCGTGATCCGCGACTCCTGCCAGCCGCCTCCGCGGTAGTTTCCCTACGCCGTTCTAAACAATTGACGGACGCCGCCGCTTCGGCGGCGATTGAATTCGGCGGGTTAGCGCCTGGCATGACACCGGTTTCCGCGCCATCACAAGACGCGGTAGAATCGCCGCCCCAGTAAAGACCCGGACGAGAGAATCATGAAGTTCGACACGAGACACGCAAGCCATCCGAGCATCATCGCGACCGCGGACACCGCGAAGCTGCGCGAGCTGTACCACATCTCCGCCTTGTTCACTGCGGACGACGTGAACCTCACGTTCAGCCACATCGAGCGCATGATCGTCGGCGGCGTGATGCCCGTGTCGAAGCCCATCGAGCTCAACGAAGTGCCGGCGCTCAACAAGGGCCCGTTCCTCGCGCGGCGTGAGCTCGGCATCATCAACGTCGGCGGTCCAGGCAAGGTCACGGTCGACGGCCAGACGCACGGCGCTCGCGGCGCGCGAAGGCCTGTACGTGCCCATGGGCACCACCGCGCTGTCGTTCTCGTCGGATTCGAAGGACGCGCCCGCCAAGTTCTATCTCGCCAGCACGCCGGCGCACGCGCGCTTCGAGCTCGTGAAGATCGACATCGCGAAGGCGAACCCGATGCCGGTCGGCGCGGCCGCCACGGCCAACGAGCGCACCATCTACCAGTACATCAACCCGGACATCTGCAAGTCGGCGCAGCTGCTCATGGGCCTGACGTCGCTCAAGGAAGGCAGCGTGTGGAACACCATGCCCTGCCACCTGCACGAGCGCCGCGCGGAAACCTACTTCTACTTCGACCTCAAGCCCGATGCGCGCGTCGTGCACATCATGGGCGAGCCGCACGAAACGCGGCACATCTTCGTCGCCAACGAGGAAGCCGTCATCTCGCCGCCGTGGGGCATCCACACCGGCTGCGGCACGACTAACTACAGCTTCATCTGGGCGATGGGCGGCGAAAACCAGGAATACAAGGACGTCGCCTGGGTCCCGATGAACGTGCTGCGTTGATCATGGGAAACGCCTTCGATCTTTCCGGCCGCGTTGCCGCGGTCACGGGTGCCAACACGGGCCTGGGCCGTGCGATCGCCGAAGCGCTCGCGGCGGCCGGCGCCGACATCGCCTGCATCGGACGCAGCGATCCTGCCGAGACCCTTGCGGCCGTAAGGTCGTTTGGGCAGGCGCGGGCACTGGGTCAGCGCTGATCTCGGAGCGCGTCCCGACTTCCCGCATATCGTCGCGGACGTCGTCGGTGGGCTCGGTGGCCTGCACATCCTGGTGAACAACGCCGGCATCATCCGCCGCAACAACGCCATCGATTTCACCGAAGCGGACTGGGACGCCGTGCTCGACGTCAACCTGAAGTCGGTATTTTTCCTCTCGCAGGCCGCGGCACGCCACATGATTCCTGCTGGCGGCGGCAAGATCATCAACATTGCGTCGATGCTGTCGTTCCAGGGCGGCATACGCGTGCCTTCCTATACCGCCAGCAAGAGCGGCATCGCCGGCCTGACCAAGCTCCTGGCCAATGAGTGGGCGGTCAGCGGCATCAACGTCAACGCCATCGCTCCGGGTTATTTCGCGACGAACAACACCGCGGCCCTGCAGGCCGACGTGAAGCGCAACGCCGAAATTCTGGGTCGTATTCCGGCGGGCCGCTGGGGCGATCCGAAGGACCTCGGGGGCGCGGCAGTGTTCCTGGCATCGAGTGCGTCCAACTATGTGCAGGGGATCACCTTGCCGGTGGATGGCGGCTGGCTCGCGCGCTGAGCCAACAGGTCAGGATCACAGGAAATAGACGCTTCGAGGCGAACACTGCGGGGGTCTGCGACCTGCCTCCGTTATGATGTCGGCTCCTGACAGGAGCCGACATGATTCGACAGCCCTGGTCCGAGGTCTATCTACCCGCGTATGTCTGGCGGGGTGATCAGCCATCGCATGTGCGAGATGAATGCTTCGGCATTCGGACGAATTTCGGGTACCAACTGATGCGCGTGGCTTTTCTCGGGCTCGGAAAGATGGGTACCGGCATGGCCGGACGCCTGCTCGCGGCGGGTCATTCGCTGGCTGTGTACAACCGCACACCGGAACGTGCCGCGCCGTTCGCCAGGCTTGGAGCGCGCGTCGCCGATACGCCGGGCTCGGCCGCGCACAAGGCGGACGTCATCATCGGCATGACCGCGGACGACGAGTCTTCGCGAGCCATGTGGCTCGGCGAACAGGGAGCACTGGCTGCCGACAATGTCCCGCACGCTCTCGCCATCGAGTGTTCGACGCTGTCGCACGACTGGGTGCTGGAGCTCGCAGGCAAAGTCCGCGAGCGCGTATTCCGCTTCGTCGATTCACCCGTTACCGGTCTGCCCGATGCGGCCGCGAATGGCACGCTGACGCTGCTGGTCGGCGCAGACGCAGCCGACCTCGACGCCGCCCGGCCGATCTTCGCGTCGCTCGCCACCCGGGTGCTGCACTTCGGCGGCGTGGGCCAGGGCACCGCGTACAAACTCATGATCAATCTGCTGGGCGCCGTGCAGATCGCTTCGGCAGCGGAAGCCATCGTGCTGGCCGAACGAGCCGGTCTCGACCTGAAACTGGTGGCAGATGCAGTGGCCAGCGGCCAGGCAGCGAGTCCGCAGGTCGTGCGCAACGTGCGGCGCTTCGTCGCCGGGGATCACGGCACGAACGTCAACTTCACGCCCGCTTTGCGCCTCAAGGACATCGAGTACGCGCTGCGTCTCGCGAAGAAGCTGGGTGTGGATTGCCCGTTTGGAAATGTAGCCGCAGAGCTCTATCGCAAGCTCTGCGCACAGGGCGGGGACAGCGACAACGAGAGCCGCATCATCGATGCGCTGCGCAGGATGTAATACCGCGGAAAGGCGGACTCTCTCAGAGGGTGCAGATCGGTGCGTTGTCGGTACCCAGCGCCTTGGATTCATCCGAACTTGCCGCCGGCCCGGGCATGGCGCGCAGCAGCAGGCCCCAGGGCGTGCTGCGGTAGGTACCGGGTGCGATGTTGGGACCAATCAGACGCACTTCCGTCGCCGTCTGAGGCTCGGGACGCAGTGCACGTATGCGCGCGCTGATGACTTCCGAGTTGCCCTCGACCCGCTGCAACTGCACGCAGATTTCGTCCTGGGTGCCGATGGTTACGTTTCGTGGCGCGATCACCGACGCGCAAGGCTACGCGTTGGCCCGCAGGCCCCGCGTAACGCGCGGGATCGACGTCGATCATGTACACGCTGCTGCTCGCCTCGACCTGGGCGAGTGCAACTCCCACCAGCGCGACGCAGACGGCCGCGGATAAAACCATTTTGCGTTTGCGCATGGTGGTATCGGAGCATGTTTGCCGTAAGAAGTTCCCTCAGCATTTAGTGCCTACGCCGTGTCAGCGAACGCCGACAGGATAGGCCGCACACATCACAACATGTTTCGACACAAATTACACATTCATGTAGTTAGAGTGCCTTTCAGAGTACTGCGCCGGTGGTACCAAGCATCTCCTTGCGCACCAGCGGAATGGGCGGTGCGCCAAACGACAGGAACTTGTCGTGGAACTGCTGGGGCGTGGCGGCCGGATTCGCCGCAAGCCAGTCGGCGCGCAGCTTGCGGATCATGAGCTTGCCCAGCGTGTACGCGAGATACCCGGGATCGTAGGTGCCGCGCAGCGCCTGCTGGCGCGCGTTGCCGGCATCGGCGAACGCCTGTTCGCGGAACATCTTTTCCGATTCCTCGAGCGACATGCAGCCGCTGTGCAGGCAGATGGCCGACAGGAAGCGCACGTCGCGCAGCAGCGCATTGGTCAGCATGCCGACGCGCATCTCCGGCTGGCCGGCACCGAGCCCCGCGTCGTACATCATCTCTTCGGTGTAGTGCGCCCAGCCCTCGCCGAACGAATAGTTCCACCACAGCGCGACGGCGCGCGACGGATTGGCATTCATGATACTGCGACTGCAGGTAGTGACCCGGCCACACTTCGTGCGCAGATACGAACAGCAGATAGGCCTTGCCCGGAAGATAGGCATTGCGCTCCGCGGCGCTCCACTTGGCATCCGGCGGCGCGACGTAGTACGTGACCTTCACCGCCGGGTTCTCGTAAGGACCGGGAATGCTGATGTACGCGAAGTTGCCGCGGTTGTACGGCGGCGACTCCGCCACCAGCGCCTGCTCCTGGCTCGGGATGGTGACGATCTTCTTGTCGAGCACGAACTGACGCAGCTCCGCGAGTTGCGCACGCGCGCCTTCGACACTGCCGCCCGAGGGTTTGTTGGCGCGCATCTTCTCGACGCAGGCGGCGAGACTCGCCTTCGGTGCAAAGGCGCCGCACGCTTCCTTGAGCGCCGCGAGATTGCGTTCGAGGTCCTTGCGACCCACGAGCTCCAGCTCTTCGAGCGGGATGTCGACCCGTCTCGGTCTGCCGCAGCATTTCCAGGAACTCGGGCGCGACCCGAGCGCGAAATCGTCGGTGGCGGTGCCGCGCTGCGATTCGCAGCCAGGCGGTCAGCTCTTCCATGGCAGTGGCCGCGGCGGTATTCGCCGCGATGAGATCGCCCTTGAGTTTCTCGTCGGTGAGCTGCGCGAAGACTGCCGGCATCTCGGTGCGGAAGAATGTCGCGTAGCCGCCGAAGCCCGCGGCTCCGCGCTCGATGAAGGCCTTGGGCAGCGGCGTGCGCAGGTTGGCGCGAATATTTGCGGCGAGCGCCGGAACCGCGCGCGAGTAACCCAGAAATCCTTCGAGCCGCTTCGGCAGCGGCGCGTACTCGCGCGTGAGGTACATCGACGGATCGAGCCTTTCGAGATACCACGCCGGATTTCGATACGGGGACTCGGCGTCGGCGAGCCAGAAGAGTTGCGAGTCGATCACCCATTGAAGGTATTCATGCTCGAATCGCTGCGCCGGTGTGAGCGTGCCCGGATCGAACTTCGACGAGAACGGCTGCAGCCTTGCGCAGCTCGGCGACTTCGCGCGTCGAGGGCGGCGCGACTCCAGTCCGGCATCTGGCCATCGAATTCGTGACGTCCCGCCTGAACGGCGAAATAGGGATCAGCCTTGAAGCGAGCCTCGATGAACCCTGCGACGAACGCGGGCCAATTCGCGTCCTTGATTTCGTTCGCCGCAGGAGCAGGGACGCCTGCTGGTGGGTCGCCGGGCTCGCCCGAGCAACCTGCCAGGAACGTCATGACCAGCAGGCAAGCAGTAAAACAGGCCGTAGCGCGCATTCTCGATCTCCCACGAGTTTGGTGGCGACCGATCGTAATGGAATCAGTTCGTGAGTGCCGCTCTCGACACGGTGGAGACCGGATGTGCGGCGGAGTCGGAACACGGGAGCCTCGAGGATCCGGGCCGGCTCGAGCGTGGTGTCGTTGGCGAGTTCGTAGACACGGTTCAATGCCTCAGCAACTTCCGCACCACCGATGTCTTCGACGGGCTTTTTGCCCGCGAGCAGTCGCTCCCGTTCTGCACGCACCGCCGCGCAATAATCTTTGGTGCGCACAAAGCAGGCTCGTGCCGGCCCGAAATCGAAATTCTGGATTCGACGATAGTCGTCGACGGGAATCTTCATGCCAACCTCTGTGAAGCGCGCGGTGCGCGCTCGGGGCTGGCTGCCTGGGGAAGCGAGCGGGGGAGCCCGGCTGCCTGGGTGGCTGAGCGGAACGGATTGTAGTTAGGGCGCGGGGCCTACTTGGTCAGGATGAGCTTGCCGGTACGCGTGACCTGCAGCAGGTAGCGCTCGGTGGCGTGCTGATCCAGAGGCGGTGGGCTCCACCGAGCAGATCCTTCGTGGACACGGTGCGCTCCGGCGCCGGAGGTGCGCTGGATGGCGCGCGTAGCGGTGGGGGACGACACTTCTATATGGCTGGGGCGCATTCGAGACCTCAAATAAGAACGCTTCTCATTTGCGGCAGAGAATAGAACCGGTCTGCGAACTATTGCAAGTCCTTATCAAAACAATGGGTTATAGCTTTGCGCCCGACGGGTTACGTCAGAAAGGCTTCACCACCACGAGGATGACGATGGCGATCAGCAGCAGCGCGGGCGCCTCATTGAACAGCCGGTACCAGCGCTCGGAGTGCGAGTTTCGATCGGCGGCGAACTGCTGCAGCAGCGCGAAACAGGCGCCGTGATAACCCACCAGCAGCAGCACCAACGCGAGCTTCACGTGCAGCCAGCGCATGAGTAGATAGTCCGGTGCGAGCGCCAGCATGGCGACGCCGAAGCCGATGCGGCCACGACGGCGCCGATGGTCATGATCATGAACAGCTTGCGCTCCATGACCTTGAAGCGCGCATTGCCCGCTTCGTCGTCGATGGACGCGCCCTGAATTTGTGAGTGATAGACGAACAACCGCGGCAGATACAGCAGCGCCGCGAACCAGCTCACCACGCCGACGATGTGAAAGGCCTTCAGCCAAAGCATGCGGACGGTCCCCTGGCGGCTGCCGCATTCGATGGAGAGCCGAGCTCGCGCGATATCAGGGCGCTGAGCGCGGCGACGTGATCGGCGCGCGCATTGAGCGCGGCGACGTAGTGATATTTCTCACCGCCGGCCGCCAGGAAGACGTCGCGATTCTCGATGCCGATCTCCTCGAGGGTCTCGAGGCAGTCGGCCGCGAAGCCCGGGCAGATGACACTCACGGACTTCACGCCGCGACCAGGCATGGCCGCCAGCACTTCGCTGGTGTATGGCTGCAGCCAGCGCGCCCGACCGAACCGTGACTGGAAGGAAACACTCCACGCATCCGCGCCGAGCCCGAGCCGCTGCGCGACGCAGACTGGCCGTGCGCTGGCATTGATCGCGATACGGATCCCCCTGAGTCACGAAGCGCTCGGGTACGCCGTGAAACGACATGAGCAAGTGGTTCGTGGTGCCGAACTCGCGACGATGATCCTGCACGCTCGCTGCCAGCGCGTCGATGTACGCAGCATCGTCGTGATAACTCGAAACGAAACGCAGCGCGGGGACGTGGCGCATGGCGCCGCAGCGCCGCGCTGACCTGGTCGAACACGGCGCCGGTGGAAGCGCCGCAGTACTGCGGAAACATCGGGATCGCGAGGATGCCTTCGGCGCCCGCCTTCCGCAGCGATGCGATGGCATCGGGCACGCGTGGCACCGCCGGTATAGAGCATTGCGAGCGCCACCGGCGTGTCGTTCGCGCGAAGCGACGCCTCGAGTCCCAGCGCGCAGCGCTTCACTTTCGCATAGCGAGCGGCGATCCTTGAGGTGTCCAGATGGCGGCATATTTCTTCGCGCTCGCGCGCGGCCGCACGCGCAGGATGATGCCGTGCAGGATCGGCCACCACAGCAGGCGCGGCAGTTCGACCACGCGCGGGTCGCCCAGCAAACCCGCGAGAAACGCGCGCACGTCGCGCGTGGCCAGCGAGGCCGGCGTGCCGGAATTGACCAGCAGCACGCCCCATTTCATGAAGGTGTGCTCATGAACTCATGACACCCAGTCACGCGGTTTCAGGTAGTCGGCGAGCGCCGCTTCCGGCGAGCCGGGCTCCGGGCGATAGTCGTAGCGCCACTCGGCGCGCGGTGGCATCGACATGAGCAGCGATTCGGTACGTGCCTGCGACTGCAGGCCGAAGCGCGTGCCGCGATCGAAGGCGAGGTTGAACTCCACGTAACGGCCGCGGCGCAGGCGCTGGAAATCCTGTTCTCGCGTGCCCGAACGGCGTAGCCGCGCGCAACTTGACGATTCGCGTGTAGGTCTCGAGATAGGTATCGCCGATGCGGCGGATGAGCGCGAAGCAATGTTCGAAGTCACCGCCGATCTCGGCCGTGGTGTCATTGAGATCATCGGCGAACAACCCGCCGATGCCGCGCGTCTCGCCGCGATGCGGTAGATAGAAATACTTGTCGCAGGCGTCGCTTGAGCAGTGCATAGGCGCGGGATCCCGCGGGACTGCAGGCGGCGCGTGCGGCTTCGTGCCAGGTGCGCGCGTCTTCATCGAAGGGATACACCGGCGTCAGGTCGAATCCGCCGCCAAACCACCAGACTTCACCGCCGCGCGCGGTGAACAGGCGCACGTTGGCGTGCGAAGTCGGCGCGTATGGATTGACCGGGATGCACCACGCAGCTCGTGCCCATGGCGCGAAACGGCTGCCCCGCAAGCTCGCGTGTGGCGCTCGCTCGCCGCGGCCGGCAGACGCGCACCGCTGACGTCGCTGAACGCCACACCGGCGCGATCGAAGGTTATTCCGTTCTCGATGAGCGACAGCCGGCCGCTGCCGCTCAGCACGTCACCCGCCGGCCGCTGCCATTCGTCGCGCCGCTGTTCGCGTCGCCGCATCCAGCGACTTCCACGTGTCGGTCAGGCGCGTATGCAAGCCCGAGGAAATAGTCGCGTGCAGCCTCGATTTCCGCGGCGCCGATCGGCGTGACCCGCAGCGGCTGCGCCGCGCTCACGGCGCGCTCCGGAACAGATAGCCGCGACCACGCAGCGTGACGATGTGCACCGGGTTCTCGGGATCGGGCTCGAACAGCTTGCGCAGGCGCAGGATGAAGTTGTCCACCGTGCGATCGGTCGGGAACTGATCCATGCCCCAGACTTCTTCCAGCAGGTCGGTGCGGGTCAGCGCGCGGTTCTCGTTGGCGGAGAACACTTCCATGAGCCGCAGTTCCTTGTCGGACAGCGACACCTCGCCTTCGTTGGTGAAGGCCTGGCCGGTGTCGAAGCGCACCCAGAAGTTGGCGAACGCCAGCCGCGGCGGCGCGGTGGCCGGACGGCCGCTCGCGCGGCGCAGCAGCGCGCGCACGCGCGCCAGCAGCTCGTTGACGTCGAATGGCTTCGGTAGATAGTCGTCGGCGCCGGCGTCGAGCCCGCGCACCTTGGAGGTGGTGTCGCTGCGCGCGGTGAGCATGAGGATGGGCGCGTTGATGCCGAGATCGCGCGCATAACGCGTCAGCGCGAACCCGTCACCTCCCGGCAGCATCACGTCGAGAATGGCGAGCTGGAACTCTCCGCCCGCCAGCAATTGCCTGCCGTCGGCGAAATTTTCCGCGGTCACGATCTCGTAGCCGGCGTGACGCAGATTGACCGCCACCAGCTCGCGCACCAGGCGCTCGTCTTCGACGATCGCGATGCGCTCAGCCATGACGCTGCGCCCTCCGCCGAGACCTGCAGAGTCGACTGCGGCGCCAGCGCCAGCGTCACGGTGAATACAGCTCCCTTGCCCGGCCCGGCGCTGTGCGCGGCCACGTCACCGCCCATGCGGCGCGCGAGTTGCCGCGCGATCGCGAGGCCCAGGCCCGCGCCGTGAGTGACGCCTTCACCGCTGCCTCGATTGTGCAGATCGAACAGCTTTTCCGCGCTCGCCGGATCGAAGCCGCGTCCCTGATCGCTGATGTCGAGGCGCCAGTGTCCATCGCCGACGGCCGCCGCGATGCGCACGCTGCCGCCGCCATATTTGTGTGCGTTGTCGAGCAGGTTTTCCAGGATCACGCGCAATCCGTCGCGATCGCCCAGGACATGCACGGCATCGATCGCCGCAACCTCAACGGCGCCGCCGCTCGAGGTGCGCGCGCGGTGCGCCAGCAGGTCGCCGATGAATTGCGCCGCATCGATGCGCTGCGCGCCTTCGCGCGGTTCGCGCGTCATGGCGCGCTGATACGCGAGAATGGTCTCCGCCAGGTGCTCGAGGCGATCGCACTCGACCTGTCCGAGCTTGATCAGCTCGGCACGCTGCGCCTCGGGAATGCTGCCGAGCGCGAGGCTCTGCAACAGGCCTTTCACGCCGGCCACCGGCGTCTTGAACTCGTGGCTGGTGAACTGCAGCAGTTTTTCCATGTCTTCGCGCTGCTGCTTGCGGCGCTGCGCGAGCACGAACAGCACCACGAGGCTGCCGGACAGCATCAGCGCCAGCAGCGTGGACTCTCCGACCAGCATGACCTGGCGGCGTTCGTGATGACGCGCGATCTCGATTTCGCGCTCGGCCAGCTGCTGCACCGACAGTCCCTGCTCGCGCGCGAGCAGCGCGCGCTCGAGCGCGAAGTTGGTGTTCAACTCGCCGCGCAACAGGATGGTCCACCAGAACACCAGTGACGCGGTCGCCACCAGCGTCACGCCGAGCGCGATCAGCTCGGCGCGTTCGGCAAAGCCACTGTCGAAGCGGGGATCGCATCAGACCGGATCGCTCGTTGCCAGCACGTCCAGAAGTTTATCGACATCGCCGGTGCTGTGAGCCGCGGAGAGGAAGCACACCTCGTAAGCCGAAGGCGGCAGGTAGACGCCGCGCGCCAGCCAGCCACGATAACGCCGGTGATATTCATTGACGGCCGTCGAGGTGATCGACGAAGCGGCGACGGGCAGCGCTGCCGACGCGTCGAAGTACGGCCAGACGATGGGCCCGACCGCGGCAGCTGCGCCTGGCTCTTGAGCGCGTGCTGCGCGAAAGCGGCATCCAGGTGCTTGCCTAACATCTCGATGTGCCGGTAGGCGCCGCCTTCGGCCAGTTCCGTCAGAGTCGCGATGCCAGCGGCCAGGCACACCGGGATTTCCGGCCATGGTGCCGGCCTGGTACACCGGGCCCAATGGCGCCAGTTGCGACAGCAACTCGCGACGTCCCAGCACCGCAGCCACCGGCATGCCGCCGCCGACGATCTTCCCGAGCGTGGTGAGATCGGGCTCGATGCCCACCACCTTGTCGTAACCGTGAAATCCGAAGCGGAACCCGGTGATGACCTCATCGAAGATCAGAACAGTGCCGTTTTCGCGCGTGAGTTCGCGCAAGCGAAGCAGATAGTCGCGCGACTGTAGCAGCAGGCCGTTGTTGGCTGGCACCGGCTCGATGATGGCCGCCGCAATGTCCTTGCCCTGCTCTTTGAAACGCCTGCTCGAGTGCGCCGATATCGCCGAGCGGAATGACCAGCGTGTCGGCGGCCACCTGCGCGGGCACGCCGGCGCTGTCCGCGAGTCCTTGCGTGATGACGCCACTGCCCGCCTTCACCATCAAGGAATCGACGTGGCCGTGGTAACAGCCGTCGAACTTGAGGATGCGGCGGCGGCCGTTGGAGGCGCGCGCGATACGCACCGCCGTGGCGACGGCTTCGGTGCCGCTGACCACGAATCGCACGAGCTTTGCGTACGAATAGGCCGCGAGCACGCGCTCGGCGAGTTCGCCTTCGCTGCGATGCGCGGTCCCGAAAGCGAGGCCGTCGGCGGCGGCGCGCTGCACGGCTTCGACCACCCGCGGATGTGCATGTCCCAGGATCAGCGGCCCCCAGGCCATGCAGAAATCGAGATAGCGATTGCCGTCCTCGTCGGTGACGTGCGCACCCGCTGCCTGCCTGAAGAACACCGGCGTGCCGCCTACCTTGCGGAAGGCGCGAACCGGGCTCGAAACGCCCGCCGGGATCAGCGCCTCAGCGCGCGAGTAAAGGTCGGCTGAGCGTGTGAGCGGAAGATCTGGAGCGGTCGATGAGCTGGCAGCCGTCGACGGCTTCGCGGATGAATTGGTCACGTTGCGATCCTTCTAACTATCTCGTGGAAGGTCGATACTGTGCGCGGCCCAGCCGCGCTCGGTGGCAATTCCGAGGTGCGCGCGACCGACGAGCCACGTGGCAACCAAAAGGCGTCGAACAGCCGCCCTCGATGACACGCAGGAAATCCCGTTCCCAGCGCGTTGCCGCGACGCAGTCCGCGTCAGCGAGCAGGGCTACATGGGCTTCGATTTCGTCATCGCCGGCGCGGCACTGGGCCGCCAGCGCTCCCTGCCCGGGCGCGGGAATCCACCACTCGGGCGGCAGCTCCACCACCGCAAACGCGGACAGGTCGAGCTGCAGACGCGTGAGACCGGCCGCGGCCAGCACGATGGCATCGACGGTTTGTCCTTCGGCGAGCTTGCGCAGGCGCGTGGGCACGTTGCCGCGCAACGGAACCGACACGGCCTGGGGCGCGAACTGGCCTAACAAGGCGCCCCGGCGCAGCGACGAAGCACCGACTCGCGTGCCAGCTTCGAGCGGCAGCAGGCCATCATCGCGCTTCGCATAGAACTCGCGACGCACCAGCAGCCAGTCGGCCGGCGTGGCGCGCGGCAGTATCGTGCGATTCCAGAGCCCCGCGGGCTCGGCGGTAGGCAGATCCTTGAGTGAATGCACCACGAGGTCGATGCGGCGATCGAGCAGCGCGAGCTCGAGCTCGCGCGTGAAGAACCCCTTCTCCATCTTGCCGACCAGCAACGGGGACTGATCGAGGTCACCGCGCGTGGCAATGACAGTGATCTTCGTCTCCCACGCGGGCGCGGGCGCCGCGGCCCGGAGCGATGCGAGGACCGTGCGTGATTGCCACAGCGCCAGATCGCTGCCGCGGCTGCCTATGTTCCTGGCGCTCATGGCGCGTCGCGCCTCGCGGCCGAGATGAACTGGTGAAGCATGGCGTTGACCTCGGAGGTCACCTTGCGTGCGCGCTGTGGCGGCAAGCCTTCGAGCAGCGCGGGTAGTTTGTTTTGCATGAATTCCGTTCGCATGGCGGTCATCGCTGCGAGTGTGTCGCTCGGCGGCGGCGCGAGCAATGTCTGGCAGATCTTTTCCGCGCCACCGGCGCATTCCATTTCCAGCGCGGCGAATTCGGTTTCCGGCAAGGACCGCGCCATTGCCATCCAGCAGTTCGTCGAGCGTGGTGAGCTTCCAGCCGGGCGCTGCGACGAGCTGCAGCGGGCTGCCGAGATCGAACACGCGCGGAGAATCTGCCGCGCTCCGGCAAGTGCAGCCACGCCTGCGGGCGCGCCGGAGCAGACGATGACGTTCGCGGCGCGGCGCACGAACGCCTTCGAACGCGCGCATGCTGGCGCGATTGAAACTTTCGACTGCGGTGAATCCCGCGTCGGCGAGCGCACGCAGCATGGCCTGCCCGATTTCGCCGAGACCGAACACCGCGACGGTTTCGTTGCGCGGCACTCCCGCCAGTCGCTGGATCACCAGTGCCTGCACGCCACCCGTTCGGCCCTGGGGAAGAATGCGACGTGCACGATTGATCAGATCACCCACGCCGCGCCACGCAACATGCAGGCTGCGGCACACAGTGCCCGCTTCGTGGGCCGCTCGAAAGCGCGAATCACCTGGCGCCCGATGGCGTGTTCACCCTGCGCGACCGAATCGAGTCCGGCCGCCACGCGCAACAGTCCACCGACCGCCGCGGCGCCGTGCCGCACGCGCGGCCTGCACGCGATCGGGATTCTCCGCGGCGCCGATGAGCGCAGCGCTGAACAGTTCCGCGGCCCACGAAGGCCGCTCCGACGCCAGCAGCCATTCGACGCGCGCGCAGCTTTCGATGCGCACCACTCCGGTGATCTCGCCCGCATCCAGCAGTTGCTTCGAAGGACCGCTCGCATCGGAGTCGAACGCAGCGAGCGCCGCGCGCACCGCCGAGGGCGCCTCGCGATAACTCATGCCGACGAGAGCCAGCGGGATCATGGCGGCGTCAGTTGAATTCCACGGCAGTATCCACCAGTGCCGCCACCGTCTCCGGGGGCGTTCCCGGCAGGATGCCGTGACCGAGATTGAGGATGCAGCTGCGACCACCGGTCGTTCTCTTCATGGTCTCGAGCAACGCGCGTGTGCGTGTGCGTATGACATCGGCGCTGCCTAACAACAACACCGGATCGATGTTCCCCTGCAGCAGGTGCCGCGGGTAGATATCGCGCGCCACCGACCATTCGGTGCGCCAGTCGAGCGAGAAGCCGGTGACGCCGCTTTCGCCGAGCAGCGGCAGCAGGTGGTGGCCGCCGCGCACGAACAGCAGCGTGGGAACCTTGCGCGCGTTGAGCTTGGCGGTGATGCGCTGCAGGGCCGGCAGCGCGAAATCGCGGTATTCATCGGGCGCGAGCAGGCCGCCCCAGGAATCGAACAGCTGCACGGCGTCGGCGCCGGCATCGACCTGGGCCAGCAGCAGATCCGCGACCACGTCGGCAATGGTCGCCAGCGCCCGACGCGCGAGCGCCGGGTCGCGATGCATCAGCGTGCGCGCTTCGCGGAAATCTTCGCTGCCGCCGCCTTCCACGCAGTAGGCGAACAGCGTGAACGGCGCGCCGGCGAAGCCCAGGATTCCGTAGCGGTCCTTGAGCGTCTCTTTCAGATGGGCGACGGCGCGCGGCAGATAGGCGATGCGATCCAGCACGCCGTCGAGCTGCCAGGCGTCGAAGTCGGCGCCGGTGCGCAATGGCCTGGCGATTCGCGGACCTTCGCCGGGTCCGAAGCTGACGCCAAGACCCATGGCGAGCGGCACCACGAGAATGTCGGAGAACACGATGGCAGCGTCGAGCTTGTACCGATCGAGCGGCTCGAGCGCGGCACGGGTAGACAGCTCCGGGTTCTGGCACACATCCCAGAAGCTGTGTTCGGCGCGCAGTGCGCGATAGCCCGGAAGATAGCGCCCGGCCTGGCGCATCAACCACACTGGCGGCCGGTCGAGCGCGTCGCCGCGAAGTGCCGCCAGAAATCGCTCACGCGAATGCATCGTGGATAAACTCCATTGAAATCAAGTGAAAGCGTACGGCCGGCGCGCGCACCAACTGTCACAGCTGTGTCACGCCTGAAGCGGCAGCGATCCACGCGGGGCTAACATTCATGACGGAGTTCGCGTTGCCCTACACCTGGATCGTCACGAAGTCGCAGCCGCACGCCGACAGCCTGGTCATACAGCTGCGTCGGCAGGGGTTCCGCGCGCTCGCCATATCCTGCATCGAGCACCAGTGGCGCGACTGGCCGGAATTGCGGCGCATCGGCGCCACTGGCGCTGCGCTGCTGTTCGTGACCAGCCGTGCCGCCGCGGCGCGCATCGACGTGCCGCAGGGCGTCATGGTTGCCGCAATCGCGCCGACGACATCGGCAACGCTCGCAGGCGCGCGGCATCCGCGTCGGGCTCTCCGCGCCCGGCGGAGTTCGGGAGCTGGCGCAGGCGGTGCACGATTCGTCCGGCCATTCCGGCGCGGCGCCGAAGTCTTCTATCCCACCAGTGATGCCGCCTTGCGCCAACCCGAACATCTGGCGGCGGTGGCCACTCTGTCGCAGCGCCTGCGCGTGCATACGCAGGCCGTGTATTCGACGGTGGCTCCCGGCAATCTCGCGCAGGAGCTGGCAGCTCTGCGTACGCCCGGATTCCGCGAGCCGTCCGCCGTTCGGCTTCTGCTTCTGGAGTCCGTCGAGCATCGAGAATTTCGCGGGTGCGCGCGGCTTCGAACTGCGCGCCGGGCCCGGTCGTGCTCATCGGCGGATCGACGATGCGCTGCTGGCGGGAAACCGCGCCGCCCGCCTGGCGGCGCGCGTACCAGCACGACGCCGAAACCCCGCTCGAGTGGTCGCTGCGCTTCCTCGAGCGCGGCGAGGCCGCCGGCAGTAGTTAGCCGACTACTTGATGGAACCCGGCTTGCGCATCATCTTGCGGATGTCGGCGAGGTGCATCTCTTCCGCGGCGATCTGGTCGCGCGCGTATTCCTCGAGCAGGATGCTCTTGCCTTCCACGAGCGCGAGCAGCTTGTAGTATGCGTCGAGGCCTTCCTTCTCGTGTTCGTGCGCTTCGATGAGGATCTCGTTCACGTCGTGCTGGTGCGTCTCGAGCAGCGAGCCGATCTTGAGCGACGGATGCCCGCCGAAGGCCGTGATGTGCTCGCCGGCCAGCACGGCGTGCGCGTTGGATTCATTCGACTGGTCGCGCAGCCACGCGACGATCGGAATGCGGTTGTGGCCGAAGATCATGAAGCTGTAGTGCATGTAGCGCACCACGCCCGCGAGCTCGAGCTCGAGGATGTGGTTGAGGCTTTCGATCACCTTCTTGGTGAGCTCGGGTTCGAGCGGTGAGTCGGTCATGGCGTATTCCTCATGTCAGTTCGTCGATGCTAGGGCGTGCATCCTAGTGCAGCCGCCAGCGGATTGTCAGACATGCGAATGCCAATGCGAATAACTCGCATTCTGCGCGACTAACACGCTCGTCTAGCTACCGAATCAGGAGCAGCGACACACCCTGCCGGGGCAGCGCGAAAGACAGTTGTACGGAACCTCCGATACGCTCCACGCGGGTTTCGGCCGCTTCGAGCGTCGACAGTTGCGCCGCAGCGCGCAACGCGTCGTAGGACGTTTTGTCAGGCGCAATCGGCGATCCCATGCGCTGCCATGCCGCATAGGAATTGCTGTGTTGCTGGTCGATGCGATAGTGCGTCACCGCAGGAATGCCGCGCCGCAGACCTGCGACGTTCAGCTTGATGGCCGCGCTCGGCCCGGCCACGTCGTCATCGTGGTAGTGCCACACGAGGACGGCGACCAGGTCGCCGCTGGCGCGTCGCCATCACTCCGACATCCGGATCGCCGCCAACACCCTTGGCGAGAATGTCGTCGAGCGACATCTGCTGCGAACTCTTCGCAGGCAGTTGGCGGCCCTGCATGAGGCTGAACATGCGGAACACGTTGAGCACCGGCATGTCGATGCCATTGCTCGCCAGCTGGCGGAATCCGGCGAAGTACGGCTGATCTTCGAATTCGAACGCCCAGGTCAGCGCGCCCTGGAGGTTCACGCGGTGGCGCGCGGCGAGTTCGTGTTTGCGCGCAAAACTGGCGGCGGTGTAACTCGAGTAGATGGTGCCGTTGCGATAACCGAAGCGCGGTCCCTGGCAAGCGGCGCAACCTTCGGGATCGGACTCGCCAATGATGATGGGCTTGCCGGCAAGCGCAGGGCGCGCGGCGATCATCCGGAAGCCGGTGTCGATCGTCGCCAGGTGCGTCTGTATTCCCATGCGCACGTGGCCATCGACGAAGTTCGGCGCACCCTTGGCGTGAAACGCGAGGAAGTCCGTGGGCGTGCCCTGCTCGCCGGTCGCGTGGTTCTTTCCCTGCGTAATGTGATCGAGAAAACCTTCCATGTACGCGCCGCCATGACCGGCGGTGTGCGGACCGCCAACACGCGCGGACGGCAACGCCCGTCGCACGCCGGCGATCGCGTAGTCGTGCAGCTTGTAGAACTCCTCACGGGATGCTTTCCAGTAGGCTGGCCCGTTCGGCTCGTTCCAGGTTTCGAACCACCAGCGCCGCACTTCTGCTTCGCCATAACGCTGCACCAGATGCCTGGTGAGCTCGAAACACAGTTCCGACCAGCGGTGGTAATCACGTGGCGGATATCCCCAGCCGCCGCTGATCAGGTTGTAGTCGAATCCCGGCCGCCAGGAATGTTTGTAAGGCACGGAAGCGGGCGCGCTGCTCAACGCCTGAGGCATGAAACCCAGCTGCACGAATGGCCGCACGCCGTTCGACAGATAGGCGTCGAAGATCTCGTCGACTATTCGCCAGTCGTAGCGGGGGTTGCCGGCGGCGTCCTCGGTGTACACGTTGGTGCTGCCCCATTTCAGCGCCGGCGTCCCGTCGCCTGATGACAGCAGATTGTGCGCGCGGAAATAGACGTCGTCCTTCCTGAGTTTGCCGAGCTCCCCGAGGAGCTGGCGGCCGTCTTTCATGGTGGCGTAGTTAGGCTCGTCGGCGCCGAAGAAGCGCCAGATCGGCGTGACTTCCTCGCCGGCGCGGCCGGCGCTCACTTCGATGGCGACCTCGAATGTGTCGGCAGCCGCAGCGAAGCCGGGCAACAGCATCGCCACGGCGATGATCGACAGCAAACGCGGGATGCGGGTTTTCATCGAACCATTATGGTTGAACCCCGATGGCGTGAAAAAGAAAAAGGGGCGGACAGACTGGTGAATCTGTCCGCCCCGATTCTTCGATCATCAGAATTTCGCGCGAACGCCCAGGAACATGCGCTTGCCGAAAGTCTCGTTGCCAATGCGGCGGAACGGGTTGTTGAACTCGATCTTCTGTTCGTCGAGCAGATTCACGATGTCGGCGAACACCGTGAAGTTGTCATTGATGTTCCAGCTCGCCGATGCGTCGAGCGTGCCGTAGTCGTCATTGAACTCCGGCAGATTGCCGCGCCCGGCGGGGGTGATCAGCCAGCTTTCGCGCCAGTTGTACGCGGTGCGCACGCTGAACTTTTCACTCTCATAGTAGAGCGAAGCGTTGTAGCTGAGCTTCGGAGACGCCCGGAAACGGCAGGATCTCCCGGGTAAGCTGATTGATGCCCGTGTACCCCTCATCCTCGGAGAAGGTGGCGTTGGCCATGATTCCGAAGTTCTTCCATGCGCCCGGCAGGAAGTCGAATGCGACCTGACCGCCCACTTCGAAACCATCGATGGTCACCTCGTCGTTGCCGTTGATGGGTCGTGTGATCGTGAACGGCAGGCCGTCGTTGTTACGTCCGCCGTAAAGGTTTCGTTGATGATGAAACGGGAGATTTCGGTACGGAAGTAGGCGAGCGACACATAGCTGACGTCGGAGAAGTAATACTCGAAGCCCACGTCGTACTGGGTTGCCTCGAAGGGCAGCAGATCCGGATTGCCTTGCGATCCGGTGCGCGACACGGCCGTATCGAGCGTGCGCCGGAACGCCATCTGCGAAGGATTCGGCCGCGCCATCACCTCGCCCGCCGTCAGGCGGCCGACGAACTTCTCGTTGAAGTCGAAGCGCATGTTGAGAGACGGCAGCCAGTCGGTGTACCCGCCGTCGCGTCTCACCTCGGGGAATGTGCTTACGCCCGCCACCGTGATCGCGGCTGTATCCCGAGGACACCGTATTGGTGTCGTAGTAACGGACGCCCAGCAACGCGCTGACCGGCACCACTGAATTGTCGAAATTGAAGCCCGCCTGCAGGTATCCGGCCAGCGTTTCTTCTTCAACAGACCAGGTGTCGAGAAAATTCTGGAAAGTTCCACCGGTATTCGGATTGGTATTCACGCCGCCGTACGGATCCATCACGAGGCCGCTGGCCGCGATGGTCGCGTCGTACGTGGCGATCGCCGTTGTCGTTCCAGTACTTGATGCCGATCGGAAATCCGAGATCGCCCGTGTCGAAGAAGGGCACGTCGTTGATGCCGGAATTGTTGTCGACGATGCCGGCGATGGACGGCCTGTGACGCAGCCACGGTCGTGGTTGCACCGGCACTTGCCGGCAGCGGCGTACGGCTGCTCAGCTGAATCGTGCGTGAGTACAGCAAGCTCTCCGTCGTGAGATCGCGCTTCTCGACTCCGGCCTTGATGGAAGTGAGCCAGTCGATTTCGGGCTTGAATTCGACGTTGAATTGCGCACCCGTCTTCTTCCTGGTCGTTGTTGCGCGGATTGAATACGGCCGCAAGCTGATTCACGAGCGCGCCGTTGGTGGTGTCGAGGCCGGGGAATGTGAAGTTGGGAGCACCTTCGCCACCCGTGTAGTCGATGATGGCGCGCGGCACGCCGAAGATCGTCGCGGTCGAGTTCTTCTCGTCGTTCTGCACTTCGCCGCGCGCATAGCTCAGACGGCCGTCGAATTTCCACGCGTCGCTTGTCCCACGCCGCGCCGAGAATGCCGTTGTACTGCTCGCGCTCGAGCTCGCCGTTGATGTTGCGGAACGCCAGGTCCATCGGGAACGCCGCGCTGCTGGTGAGTTCGATGTGGTCGACGGTGTTGTCGGCACCCACGCTCGAATTCGCATAGTCGATGAGGCCGCCAGCCGCCCGCGAGCTGCATGAGCATGCTGCTCACCTTCTCCGTGCCTCTCGAGTAGGTGCTGTCGAAATAGAGCTCGAAGCTCATCGCTCGGCTGCCACTGCACCACGCCATTGAATGCGGTGCGCGAGGTCTCGCGACGATCGATGATGTAGCGCGGAATGTCCGGGATCCAGTCGAGCGTTCCATCGGCATTGACGTCGGTGCCACGGCCCGGCGTCGACCCCGCGCCGGTAGCCGTGGGAGCGCGACGCAACCAGCCCGTGGTACGCGCATTGTTGCTGTAGATGTGGCGTTCTTCGAACTGTCCCGACAACGAGCACGCCGAGCGTGCCGTCGAGGAACGTCTTGCTGCCGATCAGCGCGAATCTTGGGGTCGTATTCGTCGGCGAGATCGCTGTAGACGCCCTGCACGGAACCGGCGAGATACCCTTCCGGCTTATCCAGGGGCTGGCGAGTGACGATGCGAACCGTGCCAATGCCGCCTTCGGTCATCTCGGCGGTCGGTGTCTTGACGACTTCGACGCGCGAAACGAACTCCACCGGCAAATCGCGGAAATCCACATCGCGGCCGCCGCCGACGGTCAGCGACAAGGCAGTGACGCCATTGAGCTCGACACGGATCAGCGACGGATCGGCGCCGCGAATGCTGACGCCGCGACCTTCGCCGTCCTGACGCGATTGATCTGCACGCCGGGCACGCGCTGGATCGCTTCGCCGATGTTCTTGTCGGGGAAATCGCCGACGTCTTCGGCGGAGATCGCGTCCACCACCTGGATCGATTCGCGCTTGATTCCGAGCGAGTCGCGCATCGATGCGCGAATGCCGCTGACGATGACTTCATCCATTTCCTCGGGCGACGTGCGCTTGCTGCGCGGCTACCTGCGCGCTCGCTGCGATCGCCAGACCCGCCAACGCGCAGGTCACTCCCGACGTACTGGAACCGAAAACCGACGCTTGATGTTCACCACGGCTGGCCCCCCAAAGTGGTTGATTGGACGCCGCCCTACAGGTGAGACGACGTCCGTTGACGAACTCGACTGTGCGCGAATTTGCTCCCATTGATCGCTATTGCAACTTTTTGTGGTGTGGGCCTCTTTTGTCGGCTGCATCTGTTGGCGAAAACCCACGCCTGGTGGCGACGCGGAATCCTGCATTTTCAGGGACGCTGAATTGATTTGACCCAACCGACTGTGCCTTTTCAGTCGCAAAATGACCTGAAACTGGAACTTTGCTGTATCGATCAGAATTGTGCATATTCGCTCAGCGCGCCGGCCGGCGTGCGTTCGAGGGGAAATGCGATGCGAACGATTTTCCAGGCTGCGTCGTGGGCGCTTCATAACGCTTCTCGGTAGCGCCGGCGTGCAAGCCGCGGACGCCGCTGAGCGCAGCGCCGCCGGCCGAATGGATCGAACCCGCCACCGGTCATCGCGTGGTCCGCCTGTCGACCGAGGCCGGCACCCGATCGATGTACTTCCACCAGAACAGCATCACGCCCGACGGTCGATTCGTGATCACCGAAGCGCCGGCCGGCATCGTGGCCATCGAAATCGCCACGCGCAAGAACAAGCTCATCGTCCCGGGCAAGGTGCGCGCACTGTTCGTCGGCCGAAAATCCGGGCTGGTGTATTTCTCGCGCAGCGAAGGCGCCGGCGACTCCGAGCAGCAGACACCCACCGCCATCTTCACGGTGCCGGCGACCGGCGGAAAGCCGCGGCGCATCGCGCAGATCGAACGCGGATTCATCGGCTCGGTCAACGCCGACGAAACCCTGCTGCTGGGCGTGTACGCGGAACGCGCCTATCAGCTCGAGCAGGGTCCGCGCGACCCGCGCTTCGACGCCAACTACGCGGCCACCGGCAAGGACGGCAAGCCGCTGACGTTCGCCGAGGCCAAGGAAGTGCGCCTGCTGCAGCGCGAGCAGGCGCGCATCCCGATGGCGATGTTCACCGTGAACACCGCGACGGGCGAACAGAACGATCATCCACCGCTCCACCGACTGGCTGAATCATCTGCAGTTCTCGCCCACCGATCCGCAGGAGCTGATGTTCTGCCACGAAGGTCCGTGGCATCGCGTCGATCGCGTCTGGTCGATGAGGCTCGGCGGCAGAACCGCGCCTCGTTCATCGCCGCACCATGAACATGGAAATCGCCGGCCACGAATTCTTCGACGTCGACGGCAAGACCATCTGGTACGACCTGCAGACGCCGCGCGGCGAGGTGTTCTGGCTGGCGTCAGCCGCGCCCGATGGCAACACGCCGCTGGTACCACGTCGATCGCGACCACTGGTCGGTGCACTTCCAGATCTCGCCCGACGGCAAGTCGTTCGCCGGCGACGGCGGCGACGAGGAAATGGTGGCGCACGCGAAGGACGGCAAGTGGCTGTACCTGTTCACGCCGCAGGCAATTCCCGATGTCGCGGGAATCTCGGCGCCGAACGCCGACGACCTGGTGCATCCCGGAACGCTGCGCGCCGAGCGGCTGGTCGACATGAAGAAGCACGACTACCGGCTGGAGCCCAACATCATCTTCACGCCCGACGGCAAGTGGCTCATCTTCCGCTCGAACATGCACGGCGACGTGCACACCTACATGGTGGAGCTGGCGAAAGGTCGCCTGAAGCTACTTTTCTTCGAGCGATGGCGCCAGTTCGCCTGGTATTCGAGCAGTCCCGGCAGCCGCAGTGGCACCACGGACTGTCAACGCGCCCGCCGCCGGCGAAGGCAGGCCGCGCGAGGTGCGCGGCGACGCGCGTGCCGCCGCCTTCCGGATAGGTGCGCACGGTGCCCACCGGCACGCAGGCGGCTAACAACCTCGCGAACAGCGGATTCCGCGCCAGCGGGCCATCGACGAAGATCTCGCCGGCCGCGCCCAGAGACTCGATCAGCACCGCGGTCATCAGCGCCGAATAGAGCGTCGCCAGCGCGGCGCGCTGCGTGCCATGCAGCGTGTCGACGCCTTCGAGACGCCCGCGCCGTGCCGGCATACGGGCCGGCGCTGGCGAACGACGGCAGCGCGATCGATCCCGCGCGACAGCACCTCGATCACCGCGTCGACCGTGGGTTCGTCAGCGCTCTGCGCGATCGCTTCGTATTCGCGGCCACCCATGTAACGCGCCGTGGCGACCGGCGCGCCGAACGCATTGACGTTGGCGAGCATGTCGCGTTGCTTCGATCAGACGCCGCAGGTCGCCGCGATTCGCCATCACGATGGTCCAGGTGCCGCTCGAAACCACCGTGAACGCCTCGCGCTCGCGGTCCATGAGGAAGCGCAGATACGAGGCGTTGGAATCGTGAATGCCGCAGGCCACTTCGCAGGTCGCGCGCGAGACCGGTCGCGGCGGCGACGCCGGGCCTGATGCGGCCGAGACGGTCGTTCGCCGGATCGTTGCGGCGGCATCATGCGCGCCCAGCCCTGCTTGCGCGCCAGCGACGAATACGTCTGTTCATGCGGGCGCCACAGGTCGGTGTGCGTGCCGAGCGAGGTGACCTCGGCCGCCATGACGCCCGACAGCCGCCACGACCAGTACTGCGGATACAGCAGCAGGTGCGCGGCGCGCTGGAACAGCTCCGCGCGCTGCGTCTGCAGATAGAAGAGCTGGCGGCCGAGATTGAGTCCCTGCGGCAGGCTGGGCGAAAAGGTCAGCGAATAGTTGTCGCGCAGCGGCAGCGTATTCCGCGCTCACCTCGTCGAAGCACGGGTCCTCGTAGTCGGGCGCGGCCAGCACTTCGCCCGCGTGATCGACCAGCACCGCGGCGGCGCCGTGCGCGATCGGCACGATGACCGCGATGCGCTCGCGCTCGCGGCGCGTCGCGCAGCGACTCGAGCAGCCAGGCTTCGATGGCGACGACGTCGAGCTCGCGCCCGTCCGGACCCTGCACCACGTTGTTAGCGCCGGCGCACGCTCCAGATCTCCTGGCCGAGTGCCGGATCGACCAGCGCGAGCTTGGCGTTGGTCTTGCCGACGTCGAACACGGCGATCAGTGGGCCGTCATCGATTGCATGGCTCATCCGGCGATTCACCAGCGCCGGTACGGCGACCACGAGGATCAGCAACGTGCCGGTGAAAATCGACATCACGATGCCGGGAATGTTCATGAGCCCGAGCCCGAAGGTCACCAGGCCGAACACCAGCGCGGCCAGCACCACGCCGAGGATGCTGCCCTTGCCGCCCCAGACCGACACGCCACCCAGGATGACCATGCTGATGATCTCGAGCTCCCAACCTTGCGCGATCGACGGGCGCGTCGAGCCGAGGCGCGAAGTGAGCAGCACCGCGGCGAGCCCGCTGAACAGTCCGGTCAGTGCGAACAACGCGAATCGATAACGATTCACCGGCGACTCCCGCGAAGCGGCTCGCCACCGGATTCGCGCCGACGGCGAAGATGGTCCGGCCCCAACGCGTGCGATGCAGAAACACGCCGAACGATATTGCGAACAGCGCGAACAGCGCCAGTTCGATGGAGACGGGCCCGGCGAGATAGCCCTGGCCGAAGGCCGCGAACGATTCCGGATAGTCCTTGAGCACCCGATCGCCGAGCACCGCATACGCCGCGCCGCGGAACAAGGTCATGGTGCCGATGGTCGCGACGATGGACGGAACGCGGCCGAGCGTCACCAGCGCGCCGTTGATGCAGCCGGCCAGCAATCCGGTGCCGAGGCCGATGCCGACGATGCCCGCGGTGCCCATGCCCTGCGCCGACGCCAGGCCCATGGCCACCGAAGACGAGCGCAATGATGGCGGCCACCGAGATGTCGATCTCGCCCGCGATGATCAGCAGCGCCAGCGGCAGCGCGACGATGGCGCGCTCGGTGAAGTTGAAGGTCGCGTCCGAGAGCGTGTCGACACTCAGGAAATACGGCGACAGGGTGGAGAACAGGCACGAACTCGAACATCAGCACCAGCCGCCAGCATCGATTCCCAGCGAAGCAGGTTTGCCGGCTTCATGTGCGCGCCTCGAGGATGGTGCGCTTGAACTGCACGCTGCCGCGCGCTCAGCAGCACCGCGACGAGAATCACCGCGCCATTGATGAACATCTGCCAGAACGCGGAGATGCCCACCAGCGGCAGGCTGCTGCGGATGATGCCGATGAACAGGCAACCCGAGCACCACGCCCACCGCCGAGCCGACGCCACCGGCGATCGCGACGCCACCGATGAGGCACGCGGCGATCACCGACAGCTCGAAGCCCAGCGCGATGTCGGTGTACGCCACCGCGAAGCGCGCCACCCACAGATAGCCGCAGACGCCGGCGATCGCGCCGCAAATCGTGTACGCGAGGAACTGCATGCGGCCCGCATCGATGCCGGAGTAGTTTGCCGCCTCGGGATTGCCGCCGGCCGCGTACAGGTCGCGCGCCAGCGCGCGTAGCGGCGCAGCGCGACGACGAACGCCGCGGCGACGCGCAAGCGCCAGCCACGAGAGCACCGTGAGGCCGAGGAATTCGCCGCGCGGAAAGGCCAGGAAGTCGCGCGACATCTCGTTCTCGTTGACCCAGGCGCCCTTGGACAGCAGGTAGATCGCGCCGCGATAGATGGACATGGTGCCCGAGCGTCACGACGATCGGCGGCAGCCGCAGTTTCCACACCAGCAGGCCGTTGAAGGCGCCTAACAACGCGCCGGACGATCAGCGTGAGCGCGAGCACCGGCGCGACGCCCGCTGCCGGGCCAGGCCCGATTGAACAGCGCGGCCAGCATGCCGCACAGCGCGAGATTCGCGGCGATCGACAGGTCGATGCCGCGCACGAGGATGACCAGCATCTGCGCCGAGCGCCAGCATGATGAGAATCGCCGTGTCGTCGAGCAGGCCGGCGAGATTGCGCGGCGCCGCGAATCCGGGGAATGCGAATGTCACGGCGAGGAACAGCGCCAGCGTGAGCGCCGCGAACGCCAGGTCGCGGCGAGCGTTGTCCGACAGCGTCGCGAGCCGCTTCATGCGTCACTCGCGGCGCGCAACAGGCTTCTCGCTGGTGGCCTGCGCGCGCGTGAATTCGCCGCGCAGCCGGCCGCGCCGCATCACCAGCACGCGATCCGACATGCCGAGGATCTCCGGCAGGTCGGAGGAGATCATGAGTACACCGCCGCCGTCGCGCGCGAATTCGCTGGTCACGGCATGCACCGCCGCCTTGGCGCCCACGTCGATGCCCTTGGTGGGCTCATCGAGAATCAGCACGCCGGGGCGGCGCGCCAGCCACTTGGCGATCACGACCTTCTGCTGATTGCCGCCGGAGAGATTGCTGCACCGGCTGCTCGGGACCCTGCGCCTTGATGCGCGAGCCGGTCTATCCACTGGCGCGCGAGTTGCGATTCGTCGTGCGCGCTGCACCAGCCGCGCGGCGCGAGCGTCGCGAGATTCGGCAACGCGATATTCGCGGCCACCGAAAAAGGCAGGATGCTGCCCTGGGTCTGGCGGTCTTCGGGCACGAGTGCGATATCCGCGCTCCGCTCGACGATGAGATCCGGAGTCTGGCGGCGTTGATGCCGAACAGGACCTGCGCGAGCTCGGTGCGGCCGGCACCCACGAGGCCATAGACGCCGACGATCTCGCCGCTTCGCAGCGCGAAGGAAATGTCTTCGAACTCACCGGCGCGGCTCAGGTGTTCGACGCGCAGCAGCTCGGCTGCCGGGCGTCGGTTTCGAGTTTTGGAAACAACTGCTCGACCGGCCGGCCCGACCATGAGGCGGATGAGCTCATCGCCGGTCACGTCGCTGACTTGCCCCGCGCTCACCGAAACGCCGTCGCGAAACACGGCATAACGATCCGCGAGCGCGAAAATCTCTTCGAACTTGTGGCTGATGAACAGCAGCGCGCAACCGGCGTCGCGCAGCTTGCGCACGATGCGGAACAGCTCGGCGCACTCGCGCTGCGACAGCGATGCCGTCGGCTCGTCGAAAATGAGCACGCGCGATTCATGCGTCAGCGCGCGCGCAATCTGCATCACGTGTTTCTGCGCGATGCTCAGGCGGCCGGCCGGCATGTCGGCGTCGAAGTCCGCGTCGAGATCGCGCAACACGGCCGTCGCCTGCGCGCGCATCGCAGCGCCAGTTCACGAGACCGCGGCTGCGACGGCTGCGCAATTCACGAACAGGTTTTCCGCGACCGACAGGTTGTCGAACGCCAGGCATTCCTGGTGAACCACGCCGATTCCCAGTGCGCGCGCCGCCTGCGGATTCGGCGATCCGCACCGCATTGCCGTCGAAGCGGATTTCGCCGCCGTCGGGTTGATAGACGCCCGACAGGATCTTCACCAGCGTGGACTTTCCGGCGCCGTTTTCGCCGATGAGCGCGGTGACCGCGCCGCGCGCCAGTTCGAGGCTCGCGCGCTCGAGCGCGCGCACGCCGCCGAATGACTTGCGGATGTCGGTCAGCGTCAGGAGGGATGCGTCCACGGAACTCGGCGGCTTCAGAAGATCTTCGCGAATTCCGCCACGTTGCTGGCGTCGTAGATGAAGGGTTTGCTCATGGCGCCGACGCCGTCCGCGGCGAACGTGACCTCGCCCATGCGGCCCAGTGGACACTGGCTTCGCCGCATCCGTCGCCGCGCGCGAGGCGCACCGCGATCTGCGTCGTCGAGTAGCCGAGGTCGATGGGATTCCAGATGGCGAACTTCGGGACGACGCCCTTCTCGACGTAACCGGCCAGCTCCGACGGCAGCCCGAGGCCGGTGACCTTGACCTTGCCCGTGAGGCCCTGGTCTTCGACGGCGCGCGCCGACGCAACGATGCCGACCGAGCTGATGCTCACCAGCACCGCGAGATCCGGATGCTGCTTGAGCAACGCCACGGCTTCGCGATACGACTTGTCGGACACGTCGTCGCCGTACACGACGCTGACGAGCTCGAGCCCGGCATGCTGCGGCAGCGCCTTGCGCATTTCGGCGAGCCAGGAATTCTGATTGGTGGACGTGGGCGTGGCCGACACCACGGCGAACTTGCCCTTGCCCTCCATCACCTGGGCGCGAGCTCGGCCGTCAGCGCCACCACGGTTTCGCCGATGAGCTGATCCGATGACGGCGCGAGATGCGCCACGCGGCCCGCCGGCGCGACCGCCGGAATCGTACGAGACCACCTTGATGCCGCGCTCCATCGCGCGCTTGAGCGTCGGCACCAGCGCGTCGGGATCGTTCGCCGACACGGCGATCGCATCGACGCGTTGCGCGATCAGCGAATTGAGCACCTCGATCTGCCCTTCGGCGGTCGGGCGTCGTCGGTCCGTTGAAAATCACTTCGGCATCGAGCTCGCGCGCAGCTTCGTCGGCGCCCTTGTGCACGGCGTCGAAAAAGCCGTTGCCCAGCGACTTGGCCACGACGCCCACGCGCGTGCGCGCGGGTTTGTCAGGCTCGCTCTTGCCGCAGCCGGAAAGCGCCACGACCAGCAGGCTGCGCCCACCATCAGAATTCTGCGTTTCAACTCGAACCCCCGGACCCGCGCTCAGGCGAGCTTTTTCATTTCGTCTTCTTCCGTGACCTTCGCGACGATCACCTTGATGCCCGCGCTGCGGAAATCCTCGAGCTCTTCGGCCTTGGCGCCATCGTCGGTGACGATGGTGTTGATGCGATCGAGACCGGCCACGATCATCGCGGACTTGCGCCGCAACTTGGAACTGTCCGCCATCACGATCACGTGCTCGCTGCGCTTCAGCAGCTTGGTCTGCGCCTGCACGATGAGCGGATCCGCTTCCATCATGCCGAAGCGGTTCAGGCCGTAGCACCCGACGAAAAGCTTGTTGCCCCAGAAGCTCTCGATGGTGTCGTTCTCGAACGGGCGAGAGCACGATGTTCTGTTCGCGGAAGATCGTGCCGCCCGGCAGCGTGATGCGGTTGCGGCTGGTCGCGAACAACTTGGCGGCGATCGGAAACGAGTTGGTGAGGATGTCGAGATCCGAATTCTCGAGAAACTCGACCAGCGCGAAGGTGGTGGTGCCGCCGTTGATGATGATGCTTTCGCCGGGCGCGATGAGCTCGGCCGCCGCGCGCGCGATCGCACGCTTCTGGGGCACGCTCACGTCCTGGCTCATGGCGAACGGCATGCCGACCAGATGTGGCTGATGTCGCGGACGCACCGCTTCGGCGCCGCCGCGGATGCGCTTGACCTCGCCCTTCTCCGCCAGCGCGTTGATGTCGCGACGAATGGTGGCCTCCGAGGCACCCAGCAGATCGAGCAAGATCGCCGACGCTCACGATGGATCGCTCATCGACGAGCTTCAAAATCAGGTTGTGGCGCTCTTTTTCCAGCATTGGGTCACCCTCGACCTAGGTCGTGATCGATTATGAACGTGATTGATTGTATATGACGGCTTCGTGTGTTAAACAGCCTCACCGTAAAATGAGGCTGAACGTGCGTACTTTAGCGCCGGATCAGACCGGAGACATTGGATGACTGTGGTTCAGATGGCGCCCCAGGCGTCACTCGAAATCGAAAATCGCTGGGATGACGCCCATGCGGCCCGGCTTTCACCCGCCGAGCTGCTGCTTTATCGCTCCAACCTGCTCGGCAGCGACAAGCGGATCACCAACTTCGGCGGCGGCAACACGTCGGCGAAGATCAAGGAAAAGGACCCGCTGACCGGCGCCGGAGGTCGACGTGCTGTGGGTCAAGGGCTCGGGCGGCGACCTCGGCACGATGAAGCTCGATGGCTTCTCCACTCTATATATGGAGAAGTTTCTCGCGCTCGAGAAGTTCTACGAAGGATGCGGCAAGGACAGCGACAGCACGCTGGTGCCGCTGTACGCGCACTGCGCGTTCAATCTGAATCCGCGCGCGGCCAGCATCGACACGCCGCTGCATGGCCTCGTCAATCGCGCGCACGTCGATCACATGCATCCCGATGCGCTGATCGCCATCGCCGCATCGGCGGATTCGAAGAAGCTGACCGAAGAAATCTTCGGCGGCGAGATCGGCTGGCTGCCCTGGATCCGTCCCGGCTACGAACTCGGCCTGAAGCTGCGCGAGCTCACGCAGAAGAATCCCGAAGCTCAAGGGCGCGGTGCTCGAAGCGCATGGCCTGTTCACCTGGGCTGACACGCTCGAAGGCCTGCTACGAGAACACGCTCGACATCATCAATCGCGCCACGACGTGGCTCGCGAACACGAGTCCGCGGCAAGCGCCCGTTCGGCGCGGTCACGACCCAGGCGCTGACCATCGACCGGCGCCGCGAAATCGCCGCCGGCATCATGCCGATCATTCGCGGAATGATCTCGGCGCGGCATTGGGTGCAGCGCCCGAGACGGGGGCAGTCCCCTCCATCAAGGTCGGCCACTTCGACGACAGCGAAACCGTGCTCGACTTCGTGGGCGGCGAAAAACTCGCCGGCCTCGCGGCACTCGGCACGTCCTGTCCCGATCACTTCCTGCGCACGAAGATCTGGCCGCTGGTGCTGCCCTTCGATCCCGGCGCGCGATTCCGTCGAGCAACTGGCCGCGCGCGTGAAGCCCGCCATCGAGGCCTATCGCGAGCGTTACGCGGGCTACTACGACCGCTGCAAGCGTCCGGGCTCGCCGAAAATGCGCGACCCGAATCCGGTGGTCTACCTGGTGCCCGGCGTGGGCATGATCACCTTTGCCGCCGACAAGGCCACGGCGCGCATCGCGGGCGAGTTCTACGTCAACGCCATCAACGTGATGCGCGGCGCCGCCAGCGTTTCCAACTACCGCGGCCTGCCCGAGCAGGAAGCCTTCGACATCGAATACTGGGATCTCGAAGAAGCCAAGCTGCAGCGCATGCCGAAGCCGAAGCCGCTGGCCGGTCGCGTCGCGCTGATCACCGGCGGCGCCGGCGGCATCGGCCTCGCCACTGCGCGACGGCTCATGGACGAAGGTGCCTGCGTGGTGATCTGCGACATCGATCGCGACGCGCTTGCCGGCGCCGAAGCCGAGCTCAAGAAGAAATACGGCAACGACGTCGTCGCCAGCGCCTGGGTCGACGTCACGCGTGAAGACGCGGTCATCGCCGGTTTCCGCGACAGCGCCTGGAAATTCGGCGGCGTCGACATCTGCATTTCCAACGCCGGCATCGCCTCGGCCGCGCCGGTCGAAGACACGACGCTCGCGCTCTGGCAGAAGAACATGGACATCCTGTCCACGGGCTACTTCCTGATCGCGCGCCAGGCATTCCAGCTGTTCAAGAGCCAGGGCATCGGCGGTTCGATCGTGTTCATCGGCTCGAAGAACGCCCTCGCCGCCTCACCGGGCGCCGCGGCGTACTGCACGGCCAAGGCCGCCGAGTTGCATCTGGCGCGCTGCCTCGCGCTCGAAGGCGCGCCCATCGGCATCCGCGTGAACGTCGTGAATCCGGACGCGGTGCTGCGCGGCTCGCGCATCTGGCAGGGCGAGTGGGCGCAACAGCGCGCCGCCCAGTACAAGAAGAGCGTCGACGAACTCGAGTCGGTGTATCGCGAACGCAGCCTGCTCAAGCGCAGCGTGTACCCGGAAGACGTGGCCGAAGCGGTGGCATTCTTCGCTTCCGAGCGTTCCGCCAAGTCGACGGGCAATATCGTGAACGTCGATGCCGGCAACGCCGGCGCGTTTACGCGTTAGATCGGTCGATCCGAGAGGGCGGTCTATGTCCAAAGGGTTCGCCGATCCGCGCGATGCGAACTACATCGCGTCGGCCAACCAGCCGCAGGCGGCCGCGCTGGCCATCCGACTACACCGCGCTGGGCATCCAGCTCGAACGCCGCGGCATCAAGATCGATGACATCACGCGTGCCGTCGCCAACTTCAAGGTGGCGATTCCCTCCTGGGGTGTCGGCACGGGCGGCACGCGCTTCGGCCGCTTCCCGGGACCCGGCGAGCCGCGCAACGTCTTCGAGAAACTCGAAGACTGCGCGGTCATCCACAAGCTGACCGGCGCCACTCCCACCGTCTCGCTTGCACATTCCCTGGGACCGCACCGACGACTACAAGGGGCTGCGCGAACACGGCGCGGCGCTCGGCCTTGGCTTCGACGCGATGAACTCGAACACCTTCCAGGATCAGGTCGGGCAGCCGCTGTCGTACAAGTACGGCAGCCTCACGCACATCGACGCGGCGGTGCGCGCGCAGGCCGTCGCGCACAACATCGACTGCATCGCGGCGGGCAAGGCCCTGGGCTCCAAGGCGCTGACGGTCTGGATCGGCGACGGCGCCAACTTTCCGGGCCAGTCGCATCTCGGCCGCGCGTTCGAGCGCTACCTCGAATCGCACCAAGTCCATCTACGCGGCGCTGCCCGACGACTGGCGCATGTTCATCGAGCACAAGATGTACGAGCCCGCGTTCTACGCCACCGTCATCCAGGACTGGGGCAGCTCGCTCATGGCCGCGCAGACGCTGGGCCCGAAGGCATTCTGCCTCGTCGACCTGGGTCACCACGCGCCGAACGTGAACATCGAGATGATCGTCGCGCGCCTGGTGCACGCGCAGCGGCTCGGCGGCTTCCATTTCAACGATTCGAAGTACGGCGACGACGATCTCGACGCCGGCTCGATCGAGCCGTTCCGGTTGTTCCTGGTGTTCAACGAGCTGGTGGAAGCCGAGCTCGCCAAGGCGCCCAACTTCCGGCCCGCGCACATGCTCGACCAGTCGCACAACGTCACCGACCCGGTCGAAAGCCTCATGACCAGCGCCATCGAGCTGCAGCGCGCCTATGCGCAGGCGTTGATCGTCGATCGCAAGGCGCTGCACGAATACCGCATCGGCAACGACGTGCTGATGGCCGCGCAGACGCTGAAGCGCGGCTTCACCACCGACGTTTCACCCATCCTCGCGCAGGCGCGCGTGACGAAGGGCGCGGCCATCGATCCGGTCGGCGCCTATCGCGAGAGCGGATATCGCGCCAAGTGCGCGCAAATGCGGCCGGGCAAACAAAGCCTCGGTGGTGGCATAGTGTAATCAGGGGTTCTCGGGGGCTGCGCCCCACGTCGGAAACCGCCGCCGAAGCGGCGTCGTTCGTGAAACTATCTATGCCAGTGCTCAACAGCATCGAAGATCTGCGCCAGGAGGCGCGCCGCCGCGTACCGCGCGCCATCTTCGACTACGCCGATCGCGGCTCGTACGACGAAGTCACGTTCAACCGCAACCTCGCCGACCTCGCCGCCATCCAGCTGCGCCAGCGCGTCATGGTCGACGTCTCGCAGCAGCAGCTGGCCACCACCATTCTCGGCGAACAATGGACCATTCCCGTGGGCATCGGGCCCACCGGCCTCACCGGCCTGTTCCACGCCAATGGCGAGATGTTAGGCGCGCGCGCCGCGCAGGCTTTCGGCGTGCCGTTCTGCCTCTCCACCATGTCCATCTGCTCCATCGAAGACGTGCGCAGCGCGGTGCAGAAGCCGTTCTGGTTCCAGGTCTATCTGATGCGCGACCGCAGCTTCAATGCCGAGCTGCTCGATCGCGCGCTCGCGGCCAATTGTTCGGCCATCATGCTCACCGTCGACATGCCCGTGCAGGGCCTGCGGCGGCGCGATCCGAAGAACGGCTTGTCCATTCCGCCGAAGCTCACGCTGAAGAACATGTTCGAGGTCGCGATGCGGCCCACGTGGGCGCTGAAGGTCCTCACGGGTCGGCGCCGCACCTTCGGCAATCTCGAGGCGCGCATGAAAGGCACGGGCGGGCTCAAGACCCTGTCCGAATGGATCGCGCAGCAGTTCGATCCCACGGTCACCTGGAAGGATCTCGCCTGGCTGCGCGAACGCTGGCCGCGCAAGATCATCATCAAGGGAATCCTCGATGCCGAAGATGCGCGGCTCGCCTGCGAGCACGGCGTGGACGCCATGGTGGTGTCCAATCACGGCGGCCGTCAGCTCGACGGCGCACGCTCCACGATTTCCGCGCTGCCGAAAGTCGTCGAAGCCGTCGAAGGCCGCTGCGATGTGTTGTTCGACGGCGGCGTGCGCTCGGGCCAGGACGTGCTCAAGGCGCTGGCGCTCGGCGCCAAAGGCTGTCTCATCGGCAAGGCGTTTCTCTATGCGCTCGCCGCACGCGGCGAAGCGGGCGTCACGCTCGCGCTCGACATCATCCGCAAGGAACTTGCCGTCAGTCTCGCGCTCACCGGCGCGAACGACGTGCGCAAAGTCACGCACGACATCCTGATCCGGTAGTGCCGGGCACCAAAAATCGTAGTTGAGCAAACGCTGGAGCAGGTCTCTGCAGTCAGCTCAACTACGACTTTTGGTGCCCGGCACTACCTCGCGGTCAGAACGAGACGTTGACTCCCATGAACACGGTCATGCCCGCGTAGTCATAGGTGGCCGGGAAACGTATTGCCGTAGCCGCCAAAGCCGGCAACGATCGGCGGATCCGTCATCGAACACATTGTTCACGCCGGCGAAGATCTCGGCGTTGTCGCCGAAGTCGAAGGTGGCCGAGAGATCGATGTAGTTCATCGCATCGAACTTCGGATTCGTCAGCGTCGCCGCCGCTGGCGGTGTGAGGCCAGCGGTCTGCGGCAGCACGATTCGATCGGTCGTCACGCTGTCGATGAACCGATGCCTCAGGCTCACGCCCAACGGACCCGTGGTCCAGGTGAAGCGCGTAACGCCCTTGGACTCCGGAATCGGCTCACCGCAGGTCGAGCCATAAGCTCCCACGCAGCGATTCTTGTTACGCCGGTACGGCCTGCATGGGCGTAATCGTGAACTTGTCGGTGAAGGTCCACTGCGTGCTGATGTCGAAGCGGCTGCCGCCTTCCATGCCAAAGCCCACGTCCCATCCATAACGCGCGCCGCAGGTCGACGCCGATGGTTGCCAGTCGGCCGATGTTTGCCTGCAGCACATCGAGTGAAAACGGGACCGTGATCCCGCCGGTGGCCGGGTTGCGATGGACCGCCTGGCAGAAGTCGCTGTTCACATCCTGAACCGTGAGGTAACACAGGTTCAGAGTGTTCTGCGCACCGCCGCCGAGCTGCGCAATGGCGCCGTCGAGCTTGATGTCGAAGTAGTCGATGGTCACGACCAGGTCATCCAGGAACGTGGGCGTAAGCACGACGCCCAGCGTGGTCGTGTCCGAGCTTTCCTCCTGCAGGTCCGCGTTGCCGCCGGAGCGCGTCGGGATGATGTTGTCGGGCTGCACGCCTGCACCGAACACCGACAGCGCCGGCACTCCGGTTGCTTCGCACAACGCCCGCACGCCTGCCGTACGGTTCGTCGTGTTACGACTCGAGCAGGGATCGGTCAGGGTCTGGAAGTTCAGCTGCAGGCCGCCATACAGGTCTCCGATGTTCGGTGCGCGAATGGCGCGCTGGAACTGGCCGCGGAACGCGACCGATTCATTCACTCGCCAGTCGAGGCCATACAGGTAGGTAGAGACCCGGCCCACGCCTTCGAGATCGTAGTCCGAACTGCGGTAGCCGCCGTTGAGCGTCAGATTCTGGATGAATGGCAGTTCGGCCAGGATCGGCACGCGCACTTCGGCGAAGATCTCCTTCGACGTGATGTCGCCTCGCGGTGGGCAGGCCGGGATTGAAACCGATCACGTCACCCGAACGCAGGTACTCGTCCGGAATGTACTCCGCCTCGGCAGTGCGCCACTCGAGACCGACCGAGAAGTTGACCGCGCCGGCCGGCAGATCGAAAGCCTCGCCGCCGAGAGTGGCCACGGCCACCTCCTGCTCCGCATTCGTGACGTTGGTGGCGTTGATCTTGATGGCGTTCACGGCCGCCGTCGGAAAGGTTCTGGCCGAAGATGTTAGCCACTGGCGGGTTCGCTCCGCTCGCGAGCAATGCCGCGGCATAGCGGCTGCGCGAGGCAGCGCCTTCCTGGCGGCTGCTGTCTTCGGAGCGCGAGAACGTGTAGTACACGTCGTAGGAAAGGTTGCGCAGGAACTTGTCCGAGACATCGCCGAGATCGCCCCGCATGCCGAGCGCCGTTCGCCACACGTTGTGGTCATCGACGTTGTGGCGGAAAGGCAGCTCCACGAGGCGTCGTCCCGCCGTGAGAATGGCCAACCCGTCGTTCGGCGTGGTCGTGTACGCGATCGGACCCTGTTGCAGCGTTCTCGGGCCGGTTTCGGCCGCGTCGAGCGACCTCAACAGCTGCTGCATCGCGCTGATATTGGTCGGATCATCGTCATGTCCGGAGATACGGATTGTTGACGTTGAACAGGAAATCGCCGCCGATGTTCGCCTGCGTGAGCTGCTGGTCGACGCGGTTGTTGCTGAAATGGAATTCCAGGTAACCCGTGGCCTTCGGCGCGAATTCGTAATGCGTGAACGCGTTGAGCATCCAGCGTTCCTGCGGCACTTGTAGATAGTTGTACTGCGTCAGGTTGAAGTCATCCGCCGGTCGCTGCGCCAGACGCTGCTGCGGTGCCGGCATCATTGAACGTGAAGCCATTGGGGCCCATTCCGCCGAGTCCCGCCGCGCCCAGCTGGGCCTGCGTAGCGGCCAGCTGCGCGGGTGTCAGCGTGAAGCGGCCATTGGGAATGTCGCCGCTGCCGGAGAAGACGAAACCCATCCGGCCGCCCGAAGCCGCGCAGTTGGCGGCATTCGATCCATTGGCGACACCGATCAGGCTGTCGCTCCACGAGTCCGCCGTGACGCAGGCTTCGCCGTACGGCAGCTCCGCCCAGTCGCCACGCTCGGCGCGCGTGAATCCGTCGCGCTTGTAGTAGTTCAGCGATACGACTGCGTTGCCACGCCCTTCCGAAAAATTGCCGCCGACGGTGAGATCGACGCTCGTGGTCGGCGTGCTGGTGGAGCTGTCAAAACCATACTGTCCACCGATCTCGACGCCTTCGAAGTCATCTTTCATGATGAAGTTGACGACACCGGTGATGGCATCCGAGCCGTACACGGCCGACGAACCGCCGGTGACCACTTCCGTGCGTTCGATCAACGCCGTCGGAATCGTGTTGAGGTCGGTGACCTGCTCGGGGCCGAAGATCGCAAAGCGCCGTCCATTGACCAGCGTCAGGCTGCGGGTCGGACCGAAGCCGCGAAGGTTGACGTAGGCTGCGCCGGCCGCAGAGCCGGCGGGAACCGTGTTGGCAGTCGCGCCACCGTTGGTCGCGGCGACGAACTGCGGCTGATCATTCAGCACCTTGTCGATGCTCATCGCGCCCGACAACTTGATTTCCTCGGCGCCGATGATTGCCAGAGGTGTCGATGCATCCGTTACATCGCGCGCGATGCGCGAACCGGTGACGACGATGACGTCTGTTTCTTCAGGCTCCGGCGAGTTCTGGTCTTGCGCGAGTACGCTCGATGCACTCGCCAGCGCGAGGCCCGTCAAAAGATAGACGGCCGCGCGCCCTCTGCGGGCGTGGCCCGCAAACCGATTGCTGTTCATGATTTCCCCTTCGTTTTTTAAGACTCGACCGGAACGGGTGCTCGAGTTTCCGCGCTCTACCCCGCTGCCTCTCGATCATGGATGACCGAATTTGCTTGAGCAAGAACGAAAATCGTCCTCGCACGCGCATAGGCTCACGCCAAACGCACTGCAATTCGTTCAGACGCGGGCATTTACGAGCGTATCGACGCTCGTTGCCGAGAAGCGATGGGAAGCTGGAGGATAGGTGGAGCGCCGCCAGCGAAGGGGTGCTAGCGGCGCTCCGATTGTCGAAAAGCGCACAGAGCGCGGACAAGGTGCACTTCTCGGACTCGGCAGAACTTCCTTCTGGAAGCTCTAGAAATCTTCGCGCTGTATCAATTGGTAGCGGTCACAATCGATCAATATTGCGCATTACCAATCAAATCAGCGCGCTTTTTATCACAGTTCGGCAAAAAGCTCGACCAAAAATCGTATTTATTGGCCCAGAAATCGCTGAACGGGAGCCTACAGAAGTGATAACGCTACCGGCCAGCGAAGCTTTACCGATGGTGCGAAGTTTCGCCCGCGATCACGGGCGTGCTTTCGTGTCGCCGGACGGAACGGGGCCTGCGTTGCCATCGTCCGGCGGCGCGAGTAGCGTGCCGCCCCATGAACAAATATACCCGCATCGCACTCTCGTCGGCCTGCTCGCGGCCACCTTCGTCACTCACGCCGAAGACCAGAAAGCCAAGGTCGACTGCACGATGAAATTTTCGATGAGTGGCTGGTCGGTGTTCTACAAGCGCGCCGAGCGGCACGGGAGCTGTCACCTGCAACAACGGTCAGACCGCGAGCGTGAAGCTCGAAGCGCGCGGCGGCGGCCTCACCGCCGGCAAATCGAGCATCGAGAACGGCACCGGCGATTTCTCGAACGTGAAGAACATCGACGAGATCTTCGGCAGCTACGCCAACTGCCGAAGCGCATGCGGGCGCGGTGAAATCTTCCGGCGCGCAGGCCATGACCAAGGGTGAAGTCTCGCTGGCGCTGGCCGGCACCGGCCGCGGCTGGGATCTCGGCATCTCCTTCGGAAAGTTCACCATCAAGCGCGCGGATAGTCACGCGCTCGGCCGCCAGCGGTTTCGGCGTGCGCGACTGGCCGAGGCAGGCCGTGAACTCCGCGCCGAACAGGAAGATCTGCGCCGAGTAATACAGCCACAGCAGCAACGCGGCGAATGATGCCGCCGCGCCATACGCCGTCGGCTGCGTGGCGCGTCCCGAGATACAGACCGATCGCCCAGCGCCCCAGATGAAACAGCAACGCGGTCACCAGCGCGCCCGTGATCACGTGCCGCCAGGCCAGACGTCGCGCCGGTAGATAGCGGTACATGAGCGCGACCAGGCCGGTGCCGAGCACGATCGACAGCAGGAAATCCAGCGACGCGAGCACTCCGACCAGTCCCTCGAAGTGCCGCAGCACATAGCCTCGCAGCGCCGCGAGCGCCGTCGTCAGCGTGAGCGAGACGAGCAGCAGGAAACCGATCGCGAGGATGAAGCCGAAGGAGATGAGGCGCGCGCGCACGAACGAGCGCCAGCCGCGCGGCATGGTATCGCGCCCGCCCCACACCTGCTGCAGCGCGCTCTCCAGCGCGGCGAACACGGTGCTCGCGCCGACCAGCAGCATCACGACGCTCACGACAGTCGCCCAGGTCGCCTTCGGTGGATTGCGCGCTGCGCATGGCGTCGAGGATCAGCGTCGGCGCTCTGTTTGCCGAACAGCATGGTGAGCTGGCTGCCGACATAGGAATACGCCAGCTCGCCGCCGACGATCCAGCCGGCGATCGCCACGATGATGATGAGCAGCGGCGCGAGCGAAAACGCGCAATAGAACGCGAGCGCGGCACTGATGCTCGACGCCTGGTCCTCGAGCCAGTTGTCCGTCGTGCCCTTCAGAATCTGCCAGAGACTGCGGCGGCTTGCTCACACCCGGAATTCTTGCCGCAGCTCAGCGGCCTAACAAGCTGCCGGCCCTGTCGGCGCAGATCCGCGACGCGCGACAGCGCCTGCCTACAGCGTCAGTTCGACGCCCAGGCTGGCGCTGTGCTGCACCACATATCCGGCGTCGGCGCGGCTGATGAGCAGTGCGCGCAGTCGCTCGCCGATTCGCGAGCGCCAGTGCCTCGTCCGGCGACATCACCATCAGGACCGTCGCCAGCGCGTCCGCCTGCATGCAGTCGGCCGCGATCGCCGATGCCGACACCGTGCCGTGCGTCACCGGCAAGCCGGTGCGCGGATCGATGATGTGCGAATAGTGCCGGCCGTCGATCTCGAAGAAGCGCCGATAGTCGCCCGCGGTCGCCACGCTCTCGTCGATGCAGCGCAACGACGGCGGGCTCGATAGCCGCCGCGCGTCGGAAGTGGCATCGGCCGTGGGGCGCTCCACGGCCACGCGCCACGGCTCGCCACGCGCGTTGAGGCCGCGCGCCCGCAGTTTTCCCGACAGGTCGATCAGGTAGTTAGTGACGCCCCGCGCGTCGAGATACTCCGCCACCCGGTCGACGCCGCGTCCCTTGCCGAGCGACGACAGATCGACGCGCACGCCCGGCGCGCTTGCGGGCACGGTGCTTCGCCACGTCGACCTCGACTTCGCGCCAGCCGACGCGCGCACGCGCCGCTTCGATGGCCGCGGCTTCCGGCACCTGGCGCGTCGCGGGATCGGGACCGAAGCCCCACAGATTCACCAGCGGCCCGACGGTCACGTCGTAGGCGCCGCCGCTGTCGCTCCGCGAGACTCGAGCGCATACGCGAGCACCTCGCCGAGCTCCGGATCGACTGTCGACCCATTCGCCGCGATCGTCATCGTTGAAGCGGCTGAGCGCCGAATCGGCGCGATACGTGCTGAGCGCGAGGTTCACGGCGTCGAACCGCGACTGCACGCCGGCCGCAGTTCCTCGGCGGAGGCGGGCAGCGCGCCCGCGATCTTCACCGTCCAGGCACTGCCCATGGTCTGGCCGGAGAGCAGCGTCTCTGCGGCAGTTGGCGGCTGACCCGCGCAAGCGGCGAGCGCGAGGCTCGCCGCGGCGGCGATCGCCGCAGCGAACTGCCCGTGCAGCAAACTACTGCGTCAGCACTTCGAAAGTGCCGGCGTAGGAAGCGCGGCGCTTCTTCACGCCCGGGACCGTAGCGCCTTCTCGTCCTGGATCGACACTTCCAGCCAGTACATGCCGGCCGCGGGCCAGGTGACGGCGATCTCGCCATCCTTGTTGGTCTTGAAAGTCATCTCCTCGGGCGCAGTCGCGATAACGCGTGCCGCCCGCGATGATTTCGACCTCGAGATCCGTCGCGGGCTTGCCGTCGAGCAGGAAGCGAAACTTCGCGGTTTCGCGCGCATACAGATCGTTCGGATGCTGAATCGGCACTGAGCTCGATGCCCGTCCCGGCCGCCGGCTTCACATCCGTGGGCGTACCGACGGTCACGAAAGTCTCCACGCGACGCTGCGTCTGCTCGACCTCGAGCTTGGCCGCGTTCGCGGGAATTCCGGTCGCCATTTCGGCGGGCGTGCCACGCCAGCGTTTCGGTTTGCCGTCTTCTTCCCAGCGCGCCATCACCATGTTGTCCGCCACCGCGATGCGATACGTGCCGGCCTGGCGCAACTCCAGATCGAAGCTGCTGCGCGTGCTTGCCTTTCGCACGGATTCTGCGGCGCCACCGGTTGTCCATCGGGCCCGGATCACGACCAGCGCGTCGATCTGCATCGCGCCCTGGTTGAACGAGAACAGATCGTCGGCCATGGCCGCGTCCACGGTCACCCAGCCGCCCGAGCGCGCCAGGATGGTCTGCGACGGCAGCAGCCACGCTCTGGCGGCCTCGCTGATCGCTGGCGGCACGACGATGCAGCAACGCCGCGCAATCTCACGAGTGAATTTTTCATGTGCGTTTCCTCAGCTCACGGATTGAGCGACAGCGCCACGGCGCCGAGCTCTTTGCTGCCGCTCGGCGGATTCACGCTTGGCGGCCTTGATAGGCCACTCGAACGGAATGCGCACCGCTTCGCGGCCGCCCACTTCGCGCACCGCTTCGACGACCACCGTGTACTGACCGGGCTTGAGGCTCGCGAGCGGCGCCTGCGTCGCGTCGAACTTCAGCAGGTGCTGGCCGACCGGGCGCGTCGCACCGGTGAGTCCGTCCACCGGAACCTTCAGGTCGCGGCCGCCGCGGCGCCACCACTGGCGCAGATCCGGCAGCCACTTGGTGTGATCGCCGCGCACCTGGTACCAGACCGCAAGATTGGCGGCGATGGTCTGGTCGGCGCCTTCGATCCAGATGGCGACGTAGGGGCGATGGTATTCCGCCACCGGCAGCTGCGGAATTTCGACGCTGAGGCTGAGATCGGCCGCAGTTGGCCGCGCCACCGATGCCGGTGAACGCCAGTGCCAGCGCGAGGCGGGTCTTTCGAATCATTCTGTGCTCCATCTGACTAACTATCAGTGTGCGAAGAAGATCATGAGCGCGGTGACCAGGGCGACGCCGCCGCCGACCAGCGGCCAGGTGGACGTGCGCTGCCGCGCCTGGATCCACAGCAGCACGAGACCGGTGAGCGAGAAGAACAGAACGGCGACGGCGACGATGTCGATGAACATCACCCAGGCGATGCCGGTATTGCGGCCCTTGTGGAGATCGTTGAAGTACGCAAGCCAGCCGCGATCGGTCGACTCGAATTTCGCCGCGCCGCTGGCGCGGTCGATGGACACCCAGGCGTCGCGACCCGGACCGGGAGCCGACAGATACAGCTCTTCCTCCGACCATTCCGCGGTCGCATCGCGCAGCGAAAGCTCGAACGCGCTCTTCCGCCCACGCGGCGATGTCCGCCGGCGGCGCATCGGTCTCGGCTGCGGCAATGCTCGCCAGCAGCGCGCGCGGAGGTTTTCCGGCAACTGCGCGCTGCCGCTCGACACCGCGGGCTTCGCGCTGATCGCGCTGGCGTGATTCAGCGTGATGCCGGTGACCGTGAACAGCGTGAGCGCCGCGAAACACACCGCAGCGCTGATCCAGTGCCACAGGTGCATGGTGCGATACAGCTGCATGCGGCGGCGGGATTCCATCGGCGTTCGGCTCCAAAAAGAGTGCGAACGCTACATGAGAACCATTCTTATTTGCAACTGAACTCTTCTATAAGGGGTGCCGCCTCGCCTTTCCGGGGCGAGGCGGCCGATTCCCGGCATTCCCCTGCGCTATGGTGCGAGCCGCGGCTGCCGAGCTCAGGTGCGCGATCTCCACAGCGCCGTAACGCTGACGTCGTCCCATCCTGCGCCGCCGCGTCGAGAGACCGATCGACGGCGCGATCTACGCGTGTACAGTCGCGCGCTTCGCGAAAACCCGCGATCAAGGGCAAGATCGTTTCACCTCGACATCGCTTCCAGCGCGAAGTGACGGACTGCCGCGTGAAACACAGCGAGCTCAACGCTCCGGACCTCGAAACCAGGCTACGCGCCGTATAAGCTCTTCCGGTTTCCACCACGCAGCGCGCCCATCACGGTCTCGAAGGAAGTCTTTTTCTTTCCGGCCGCGTGACCCGCGACTACATTTCCCGCGCGACCTTGGCCTTGCGGACCAGTTGCACGAACTCGGTCCGGTAGCCGAAGGCATCTTCACCCTTCGCGGCCTGTGCCTGGCGAATGATGTCTTCGTATTTCAGCGAACCTGTGTAGCTGCCGCCGCGCAGCAGCTGGCCGAAGCCGGCCACCGCGGTCGAGAACTGCACGTCGCGCAGCACGCTCTGCGGGACGTCGCGCGACGCAATCAGGATCGGCTGCGTCGAGCAGCTCCGACTCGTTGCTGTCAGGTAGTTTGTAGCGGATCTTGAGGAAACCGTACTCGTTGGCGCTGCCGTCGCCTCGGGCGCAGGCGGCTCCTTCGCGTAGCGGCTCTTGTCCACCATGCGCGTGGCCGAACCCACCGGGCGTGATTTCGTAGATGGCGGTCACGGTATGGCCCGAGCCCACATCGCCCGCGTCCACCGCGTCGTTGTTGAAGTCCTCGCGCTTGAGCGCGCGAGTCTCGTAACCCACGAGGCGATACTCCGCCACGGTCGCCGGATTGAACTCCACCTGCAGCTTCACGTCCTTGGCGATGGTGAACAGCGAGGCGCCCGCTTCCTGGACCAGCACCTTCTGCGCTTCGCTCAGCGTGTCGATGTAGACCGCCACGCCATTGCCGTTCTGTGCCAGCGCCTGCGCCAGCTCATCGCGATAGTTGCCCTGGCCGAAGCCGAGCACCGAGAGAAAGATGCCCTTCTCGCGCTTGCGCTCGACGAAGCCCTTGAGCTCGTTCGTGCCGGCGATGCCGACGTTGAAGTCACCGTCCGTGGCCAGCAGGATGCGATTCACGCCGCCCTTGCGGAAGTTGGCCTCGGCGAGCTGGTATGCGCGCTCGATGCCCTGCGCGCCGGCCGTGGATCCGCCGGGGCGCAGGTCGCGCAGCGCGTCGAGGATCTTCTGCTTGTCCTTCACGGGCGTCGGCTCGAGCACCGTACCCGCGGCGCCGGCGTACACCACGATGCCCACGGTGTCGGTCGGCTTCAGGCTCGACAGCAGCAGCTCCATCGACTGAACCGCCAGCGGCAGCTTGTCGGGCGAATCCATCGAGCCGCTCACGTCGAGCAGCAGCACCAGGTTGGCGCCGGGCGCGTTATCGCGCGGGATCTCGTAACCCTTGATGCCGATGTGAACCAGCTTGCGGCCCTTGCCCCAGGGCGAGTCGCTAACTACCACCGTGGGCTTGAACGGCGACTTCGCGGAACTGGCCGCCGGCCACGCGTAGTCGAAGTAGTTGATCATCTCCTCGACGCGCACCGAGTCCTTCTGCGGCAGGCGGCCGGCATTCAGCTGCCGGCGCACGAAGCTGTACGACGCCGTATCCACGTCCGCCGAGAACGTCGACACCGGCTCGTCGGCGACCTGCTTGACGGGGTTCACGTCGAACTGCTCGAACTTGTCGCGGCCTTCTTCGGCGGCGGGCATCGAAGAGTCGGGCAACGCCATCCTCAGCGTCGCCGGCGGCGGCGGTGCGGGCGGCGTGTACGCGTTTGACGCGACGCGCTCCAGGCTTGCCGAAGTTGCCGGCGCCATTCCCTTGTGCGGAGCTGGCCGGTTGCGCGCACTGCGTGACCCGGCACCGAAATTTCCTCAGCTGCTATGGTCGCAACCGCGTGCACCTCGACATCTGTGGCTGTGGCAGGTGTCGCGTTGCGGCCCTGGACAACGATCTCGTCTACGGGCGAGGGCTGCTCCACGATCTGCGCCGACGCGTCGGCCGGCTCTCGGGCGCGAATGCCCTGCGTGTGTCGGCCTCTCGCTTGCTGCGCGCTTCGGCAGCAGCCGTAGCAGCGACAGCCTCCTTCTGTTCCCGCTCCTTCGCGAGCTCCGCTTCCTTTGCGGGAGCCATCGCCGGAGTTGGTACAGCATCCGCCTGCGGAACCGGCGGAGGATCCTTGCTGATCGGCTCCTCCGCAGCAGACTTCAGATCAACGGTGACCGGCGGTTGCAGATCGTCGAGCAGGCGCGAGTCGCCGTACTGCGAGAAGATAGGCCACACCATGGCGATACCGAGCCCCACCACGCAGGCACCCGCGACACCCGCAAACAGATTCCGTCTAACAAACCAGGCCATGGAAGTACTCCCGTGAGATGAGTCGTCACGGAAGAGACGCAGCGCGTCCCACAAACCTTTGGACGCGGATTCGGAAGTCGGCGAGCTGCGTCCTGGTTCGCCGCATGCACGCGCGCGAATTCCTCGAGCGCCGCGCGCTTGGCGCGCAGCCGCGCTGCGGATCGGGAGCCGGCGCGATCACGCGCGCCAGTTTCGATTCGATTGAATTCTCATTCATAGGCCAGGCTCGCACGGGCTTCCTGCTTGCCCATGTGTTTGCGAATGGTGTGCACGCGCCAGGAAATCGTGGATTCCGAAACGCCGAGCACGGCGCCGGCTTCCGCGTGGCTCATGCCTTCCGCGTGCACCAGCAGCGCGGTTTCCTTCATGCCCTCGCCGAGCTTTGCCAGCTTGCGCCAGCACCTGGGCGAGGTAGATGCCGTCTTCATGACGCGAGGAGTCCATCATCGGTTCCTCATCGGGCAGTTCGTCGTGGTCGTGACGCTGCTGCGTCCGCTGCCAGTCCTGCGCGCAGCTGATGACCAGCCGGTAGAGCCAGCTCGTGAACGCCGCCTGGAATCGATACTGCGAAAGGCTGGTCGCCAGCTTCAGGCAGGCCTGCTGGGCAATGTCTTCGGCGTTGGCGGCATGACCACACCATTTCCAGGCAAACCGGTAGATGGTGTCGTAGTGCAAATCCAATAGTTCGGCGAAGGACGTCGCGTCCCCACCCTGCGCACGGCGAATTAGAGCTGTCATCCATCCGTTCGAACGCTCGTAACTGTTCATTAGACGCGGCGACCTGCCGATTCCTTGGAACGTACGCAACTCGATGACTACTGAACGAATCGAGGACCGGCGGTTAGGTCCTTGCGGCGAGCGATGTCAGGCGTTGCGACGCTCGGCACCTTGTACGGCGCGCCCGGAACTTCGCGCACCAGGCGCGGCACGAGATAGCCGGAAAGCCGCGCGCTCAAGCTCGTCGACGAGGCGTTGGGCGTCGGCTTCCGCGACATCGAAATGCGCAGTGCCGCGCACGCGATCGGGCAGGTGCAGGTAGTAGGGCACGACGCCCGCATCCATGAGCGCGCGTGACAGCTGCGCCAGCGTGTCGACGTCGTCGTTGACGCCCCTGAGCAGCACCGACTGGTTGAGCAGCGTGATGCCGGCGGCGCGCAGCTTCGCGCAGGCGGCGCGCACCTCGTGATCGATCTCGTTGGGATGATTGGTGTGCAGCACGAACACGGTCGGCCGCTTGATGCCGCGCAGCCAGGTCAGCAAGCCCGCCATCCACGCGCGACGGCAGCACGATGGGCTGGCGCGTGTGCACGCGGATGCGCTGCACATGCCGCATGCCTGCAATCGCGTCGGTGATGCGCGTCAGGCGCGCATCGCTCAAGCGACAGCGGATCACCGCCGCTCAGGATCACTTCTTCGATGCTGGTATCGCTGGCGATCACATCGAGCGCGGCGCTGAAGCGCGAGGCGCCCTCTTCCGCGGCCTCCTGCTGCTCCGAGTACGGAAACTCGCGCCGGAAGCAGTAGCGGCAGTGAATGGCGCAGGCCTGCGTGGTGATGAGCAACGCGCGTCCCGCGTATTTCTGCAGCAGGCCCGGTGCGCGCGTCGCGTCGTGTTCCTGCAATGGATCGGAGCCGTAACCCGGCGTCTCGACGAAGTTCATCGGCGAGCGGCAGCACCTGGCGCAGCAGCGGATCGCTGGCATCGCCGCGACGCATGCGCGCCGAGATAGCTGCGCGTGACGCGCAGCGCGAACGTCGACGATGCGGCGCGCGCCGGCGCGCCGAGCGCGGGATCCAGCTCGAGCTCCGCGAGCAATTGCGCAGGATCGGTGATGGCGCGCGACAGGTCGCGTTGCCAGGTAGACAGGGGAAGCCGTCGTCAGTGTCTCAGTCGAGCTGGCGGATCCGGATGTTGCGGAACCAGATCGGCTGCGACTCGGCCTGCAGCGCGATGTGCCCGAACGACAGCTGCAGCGGCGCGCCGGCCGCCAGCAGCGCCTTGCGCGCTCTCTTCTTTCGGATCGAGCTGCGGATGCTGGTAGCGAAGCACTTCGACGCCGTTGACCCGGTGAATCACTTCATCGTTGCCGCGCACTTCGACTTCGATTGCCACCCACTCGTCCACCGGGAAAAGCTTCGAGGTCGAGTCGATGATGTGATCGGTGAGCAGTTTGCCCTTCATCTCGAGGTTGGTGCCGGGCGTACAGACATTGCCGGTCTGCCGGCCCGCGGTGGCGCCGACGCTCAGAAACTGGAACTCCATGCTCGCCGGCCATGGCTGGTTCAAGCCCATGGTCATCGGCGATTGCGAGTGGATCATCACGCCGCTGTTGAGCTTGGCCCAGGGCGGTGAGTCCGCAATCGCGGTGCCGGTGATCTTGTATTCCAGCCGCAGGATGTAGTTGGAGTACGCCTGGTTGCTGTAAAGGTGCCCGAACTGTTCGTCGAACTTGCCGCCGTAACCGTCGTAACTCACCTTGATGACGCCATCCTCGACGCGGAAGGTGTCGGCGTAGTTGTCGCCGAGCGGGTGTTTGTTGATCTTGACAGTCCAGCCGGACAGATCCCGGCCGTTGAAGAGCGAATGCCACTCGCCGTCTTCCGCTGCGAATGCGCCCGCCGCCCACAATGCGGTCCCGGCAATCAACGCCCTCGATACGTTTCGTTTGATCATTGCTTCCCCCGGATCACATTCTAGCGGCGCTGTAGCTCGACGATCGAAGCGATGAACTACCCACGCGCGACGTCGGCGCTCTTGATTGCTCTCAGTCGGGGACGACGAGCGCCACGCCCTGCCGCGCAATCGACACCTCGGGCTGCAAGAGCCGGCGTCGATCCTGCCTTAAGGATCGCTTTCGCCAATCACGATGGATTTGGCGGTGACCGCGGCCATCGCGGCACTGGAGGCGCGTGGAGAGGTGCAAATGCGCACCGGCCAGCGACGAAGTTCGGACGGCTGTTTGCTTGGACGGCGAGGCTGCACCTCGTCGGTCTTGCGTTTACTCAGCGCGATCAGCAGCTTGCGACCGGTCTTCACGGTGGCGTAGCTAGGCTCGTCGGCACCCAGGAAGCGCCACAAGGGCGGAAACGGGCCGGCCGAACGTGCTGCGGCTACGGTCAGCGCACGGATCAAGTTGCCGGGCTACCTTGTACGACGGTCCATCGCAGGGACGCGCGGGAACTGGCGATGGAACTTCGCGGGACCAAGCCGCAGCGCTCGCCCAACCAGCGCGCGGCGGGCGCTACCATTTCACAAATGCCATCCCGAAACGTGGTTTTTGCTGAAATAGCCGCATTGCCACCGGTTACCTCGCCGAAAATTTTCTTCGAGTGAAACTGAAAACCCGTAGTTAATTTGTTTCAGATGCGGTAGAAAGCCGTCAAATCCGATCAACTTTCGAAGGTGAAATCGATTTCACTGCGATAGCGGATCAAATGAGTGAACTGAACAGGGGGGCCCTTCCATGTCGAAATCCGACCAAACATCCATGTCTCTACGAACCGCAATCTCGCTGGCGCTGACCGGCGCGGGGCTCATGCTCCCCGCGCACATGGCCCTCGCGCAGGACGCGACCGATGACACCCAGGAACTCGAAGAAGTTGTCGTCACCGGTTTCAGAGGCTCTTTGAACACCGCGCTCGGCCAGAAGCGCGAAGCGACGGCCGCCATCGACTCCATCGTTGCCGAAGACATCGGCAAATTCCCCGACAGCAACCTCGCCGAATCGATGCAGCGTATTCCGGGCGTCGACGCTCTCGCGCACCGACGGCGGTGAAGGTCGAAACATTTCGGTACGCGGCCTGGGCCCCGACGTTCACGCGGGTGCGCGTCAACGGCATGGAAGGCGCTTCGCAAACCGGGTCCAGCGACATCTACGGCGCCGGCAACAACGGACGCAGCTTCGATTTCAACATCTTCCCCACCGAGATCTTCTCGAACCTCACGGTGCGCAAGACTACTTCGGCGGATATCGAGGAAGGTTCCCTGGGCGCAACCGTCGACCTTCGGGCGCCGCGCCCGTTCGATTATGTGGACGAGAGCGTATTCACGTTCACGGGGCGCGGCAGTCACCAACACGGTCTCCGAAGATATCGATCCGCGCGTTTCGATGCTGGCTTCGAAGAAGTTCTTCAACGACACTTTCGGCGTGCTCGTCTCGGTGGCGTACCAGGAGCGATTCATTCGCGAGGTGGGCTATTCGGCCGTCTACATTCTGCCGGCGAGCAGCAATGCAAATGACCTGACGCCCTCCCCCGCGCCGGCGCCGACTTTCCTGCCTTACTGTACGCCTATCGGCTGGACCACGACGGCGCAGAGCCCGGCCAATAATGTCGCCCGCGGCACAACCGCTACGATGTGCAACACCGGCAATCCGCGCACCAGCAGTCTCGCGGCGTTCAATACCGTCTACAACATGATCGACCCGGAACGTCGTGATCGTGCCGGCAACCTGATCCCGGGAAGCGGAGCTTTCCTGCCGCGCCTGCCGCGCTATGTGAATTCCGAGCAGGATACCGAGCGCACTGGCGGCACCATCACCCTGCAATGGATGCCGAACGACGATACCAGCCTTGCTCTGGATGGCCTGATTTCCAAGTATCAGCAGGAACGCCGCGACAACTACATCCTTGGCCTCTCGCTCGGTCGCCTGGCCAACAACGGCGGCCAGCCGTTCGTGTCAGTGCGCGACATCAGCTTTGATGACAAGGGCTCAGTGCAAACCGCGACGTTCGATGGCATGGACGTGCGCTCCGAAGGCCTCGTCGACCAGTTCACCTCCACGTTCCAGCAGTTGAACCTCGACTTCGAGCACAGATTCTCCGAACGCTTCAAAGTCACGGGCACGGCCGGGCGCTCGATCAACGACTGGGACGGACCGTTGCGCCTGCAGACCTTCATCGACCGCATCGATGTTCCGCAATTTCACGCTCGATTTCCGCGGCCGCGAGACGCCGCTGATCGGCTTCGGATTCGATGTCTCGGATCCGAATGCATTCAGCTACGCCCCCTCGCCGGATGGCCAAGTTACGGTGCTGGGTGGCTTCTCCTTCCAGCGCAAGCCGTCGCGCAACGTGACGACGAATACGGTGTTCGAGCTCGATAGTGAATTCCAGGCGAACGACGCATGGACCGTAAAGGCCGGCTTGCAGTGGCGCGAGGCGAATTTCAAGTCCAAAGACTCGCTTCACCTGAACCCGACCATGGTAACCACCCAGAATCTCCCCGCCGGCGTCACGATGGCCGACCTCACGATGCAGATCACCGGTCTCGACGACAAGTTTGGTTCGGGCGCCCCGGCGAGCTGGGCGGCGGTGGATTCACGGGCTTGGCGCGACATCTTCAACTTTCCCGACTTCGTCACCTTCTGCAACATCGAGTGCGGCGCCAACCGGAGTCAACTTCTGGAAGAGGTGAGCAGCGCCTACGCCATGCTGTCCTTCGACAGCGGCGATGCATGGTCGATCCCGGTCCGCGGCGATCTGGGCGTGCGTTATGCGTACACCCGCCAATCCGCGGTGGGCTATATTCCAATCGCCCAGCCAATGGGCTCGATACCGGCGAATGTCGGCAGCCGTCGCGATGTGGACCTGGACTACGACGATGTCCTGCCTTCAATGAACGTGGTGTTCGAACTCACGCCCGACCTGCAAGCCCGGCTCTCGGCGGCAAAAGTGTTGTCGCGCGCCCCGCTTGGAAGTTTGACGCCGAGCATCGCAGCGACCGCAACGACGCAAAACGCCACGGTGAACAATCCATATCTGGAACCCGTTCGCGCCACGACCGCGGACGTGGGACTGGAATGGTATTTTCGGCCGGGGTCGATGTTGTCGGTGGCCTACTTCTACAAGGACATCGAGACGTACATTCAGCGCATCACCTCTTCCGAGCCCTGGTCCTCACTGGGATTGCCGGACTCGCTGCTTATCAACACCCCCTCGACCCCCAGCAGCCTCTTCAACGTCTCCCGCTGGGAAAACTCCAACGGCGGCCCGCTGAACGGCTTCGAGGTCAACGCGCAGATTCCGTTCGACTGGCTGGAAGGCGCATGGGGAAACTTCGGCATCCTGGCTAACTACACGTTCGTCGAGTCGGAGATCGAGTACATCCTGACCAGCGCGAACGGTGTGCCGACCTCGACTACGACCAACGATCTGGTGGACCTCTCGCCGAATTCGGCCAGCGGCACGCTGTTTTACGACAACGGCACTTTCAGCATCCGCGCCACGGGCTCATACCGCGACGACTACATTCGCGGTATCCCGTCCGAGGTGGGAAGCGACCTTCAGGGCAACAAGGCGAACACCTTCGTCGATGCGTCGGCGTCGTGGAATGTGAACGACCATCTGTCGCTCATCTTCGAAGCGCAGAATCTGACGGAGGAACGTAACACGCTGTATATCGACAGCGAGCGCCAGGACACGCTTTTCCAGACGGAGATCGGCCGCACGTTCACGCTGGGGGCGACTTACAAGTTCTGATCCAGGAAGATCGCGAGTTGAAATGGACCGCCCCGCAAGGGGCGGTCTTTTTTTGGGGTCGGCGGACGCCTGGTAGATGCTCTCAATCGCCTAATCCAGCGCGCCATTGAACTCCGCATCTGACTGCTGCGCCGTCAGACCTTCCGAAAGCGCTCTCGAGAAGCTTGCATCACTTGATCACCAGGCGGCAGTCTTTGCGCCGGCTCGAAGCTTTGAACGCTTTCGCCGTGTCGAAGCCTGTGAGCAGGATTGACGGGCCACCACCCGTGATCTGCAACCGTTCCAGCGTGGGCGCGGCCGGCGGTTGCGCTCCTGTCTTGGCGTAGTCGCTGCAGGTGCCATTCCAATACAGGAGCAATGCCTCGCCCGGCGGCAAAACGGTTGCGGCCGAACATCGGGCGGGATCGAGATCGATCAACTCTGCCGCGCCCCAACCGCGCAGCTGGCGGTCGTATGCGTGACGAGCATGGTTGATCAAGATCGGATTCAGGCTGCGCTCGAGCGCACACGGGGAAACGCCGGCGTTCGAACTATCGCCTTCATGCAGAAAAGTGAAGCTCACCGAAACCGGGGTCGCGCGCTCGTTGATGAGGAACGCAGGCTGATCATGCAGCTCAACGCATCCGCCGAGGGCCGTTGCAAGGAAGATCAATGGTACTCGGGCGCTGCGCATGGTCGGCATTCTAGCGGCGTCGCCCGCGGCATTCCGGCGTGATGCCGGAATGCCGCGCGACTTCGTCAACGGTCAGAATATGAAAAAGCCCTGGAGAACCCCAATGAGGTTATTGAGCTCGTACCAGGTCGCGTCCGCGTTCTCATGGCCAGTCGGAGTTCCCGACGGGTCTAACCCGTGGCGCAACAGGAAACGATCCTGGACCATCTCCGCCTGCTGCTCGATGTTGTAATCCCGGAACGCGCGGCCCGGCACCAGTGGCATGTAGACATAGCCGCCGGTGTTCATGGCCCGGATCGCCTTGCCCGAAATGCAGCCCTTGCCGCAGTTTCCATTCCGCACCTGGAAGACGTGCATCAGCTCGTGCAAGAAGCCCCCGTACTCGAACTCGTGCATGGGGAGCAGCGTGTAGTCCTCGCGCCAAGTCAGCCAACCGCCCTGCCAGCCCGTCGGTGCGATGTAGATGTGCCCATCGGGAGCGATATTCGCGCCTCGCATGAAGCGCAGGATCTGCGGCACCCATCGGCCCCAGTAGTGGCGATTGCAGACCCGGACCTTGTCGATGTCTTCGACATAGAGCTGTTCCTCGATCGCCGCGAGCTTCTCGCCGACCGTAAGTCCCCGACAGCCCTTCTCACGCGGCACCCCGACGATAGTGATGGTGAGCTCGAACTCGATGCACGGCAGACCCGTGACCGGATCGTACTCGTAGTCGTAGCAGTTGTTTCCGAGAACGCCGCGCATCAGCGGTACGCCATACACGTTCTGGAACAGATTGCCGATGCGGATGGCATCTTGACTGCCGGCGACGATGCCTGGCTGTACATCGCCATTCGAGGCCGTCTGATTGAACGAGTAACGCATGTTCACCGCGTCGGGATCCCACTGCCTGAAGTCGTAGACGCCCTGATAGCCGACGAGCTGGTACTCCCACCAGCAGTTCCAGTATTCCCAGTAGTCGCAGACATAGACCAGGCCATAAACCGGGTACCACAGGATTGGCGAGTTGTTCACGAAGAACTGTGGATCGTCGATCCAGCGATTCATGTCGTCGTTGAACTTGTTGAGCTTCGCGCCAATTTGCGTCACCTTGCGCGGCGCCAGCGTGCCCGGCTGACCCGACGAGAAAATGATCTGGCCCAGCGCGCCGGAGATCACGTTTCCGAGATCAGGCAATCGAATGTCGATGTACCCGTCGAGGTTGATGTCCAGGAGCTCGACGAGCTGGCTCGACGCGGGCCACGACGACGCCGCACTGGCCTGCGAGGCCGTCGGAACTTCGGGCGTGAACGTGCCATCGGCCAGCCGTCTCAGAATGACGTCCGCCACCGTGCCATTGCCCGATTGTCCTCCAGCAGTGCGCTGCACGAACAAATCAGTTCGACCATCGCCATTGATGTCGCCGACGCGTGTGCCGTAGGTGTAGTTGAGCTGGTTAGACACCAGATCCTGAGACACAGGACTTGGGCCGGGCCCGCCCCCACCGGAGACCACGACACTCGCCGCCTCGCTCCACGAGGTCCAGGTTTCCCCGTATTCGTTCTGGTAAAACACTTCGATGCGGTAGTAGTAGGTACCCGGCGGCTTGTTGTTGAAAGGCGCATTCACGGACAAACCGCCTGCCGGCGTCATCGTGCTGGTGTCCGCATAGGTCCAGGCGCCATTGGCTCCGACGCGCTCCTGCAGCCACGTCCACTGAGACTCGATCGGCCACGTGAACACGACGTTGTAGTTCCCCGTACTCGTAGCGGGGACCGAGGGGACTTCCTGCGCATGGGCTTGCGGCCCGAGCGCCAATAACATCAAGAGCGCGAACACCAGCTCGCGCGACCGCATGATCAACTCCCTGTATCTCATAACCGAGCTCCGTTTGATTGTAGTTAGAGAATCGCGGGCACCGTCAGAGTGCGGCGACGTCCTTTCGCTGGTTCATCGACATGAGTTTGTTCGAGTAGGCCTTTAGTATTTCCTTCGCGGGCGCGTCGCCTACGAGAGATGCGATGCGCGCGTCCCGGCTCGAGATGATGTCGCGGATCGCCATCGCCGCTTCCTGGCGATCGGCACCGGCCTTGCTTTGCACATCGAGCACGTCGATCTGTGCGGTCACGATCGTCTCGTACACGGCGAGCACCTGGCTTTCCTGCACCCGCTGGGCCACCGCCGCGCTTCGCACCGTCTGGAAGGCGGGATCACGCGAGGCGAGGAAGCGCGCAAAACGCGCAGGTCCCAGCAGTTCGTTCAAACCTCGCTGCACCTCCAGATAGCTCCCCGGGGCGCGATCCGATTCCATCTTCTCCAACGTTTCGATCGCCGCGCGGAATTCATGCTCGTTCGCGATGACTCCGCTCGCGCGGAGCTGGCGCGCCGAGAGAGACTCCCGCAAGCGGTACGCGTCGTATTCGGTCTCTGTGAGCGCGGCACGAACGGCGCGGTTGAATTCGCGCTCACGGTCCATCACCGCCGCGGTTCCTGTCGGCATGGGCGCCGCCGGCAATCCGGTCGATACAGCCCCGCTCGCCCGTGCCCTCTGCAGCTTGGCGAGAGCCAGCTGGGATTTCGAGCTCAGGTACGAAAACCGCGCATCCAGAGGCCTGAACAGGCGCGCGAACATGGGGTCTTCCGCTGCCGCCGAACCGTAACTCGCGACCAGCGCCCTCCGCATGGCGTCATGCTGCTGCTCGACCTGCACCCGATACGCCTCTATCCGAGCGTCGGCATCCGACCTCCAGAATTCAGGCAGTGGCGGCGGATTCACAGCGCGGGCGTCGGCTTCCAGAGTAGATAGCGCGAGCATCTTGTCGTGCTGCGACGAATCCCACGCTTTCTCGGGAACACGATTCACCAGGGGCTCGAGCGCGGTTGCCTCGACTGCCGTGCCAGCCGGTCGATCCGATTGCGTATGATGCAACGCGATGTGGCCGATCAACGCCACGTTCGCTACGAGCGAGGCTGCAAGCCAATTCTTCATGGTCATTCAGACCTCCTTGTCAGAGCACGATAGATAGTGTCGTTGACAAGGGAATCTGTCACGACGCCTGACTTCGTGACACCGGGTTTGTCAGTCGATGTGATGCCAGCAATCTGTTGCGGGCGACGGGTAGCAACTGCGGCGACCTTGCTAACTACACGCAGGTCGAGCGAGTTCGAGTACATCAGGGCGAGCGTGAGCTCAGACGAAGATCGGCCGTACATTCACGGCGCGTGCAACCTGCACGTTCTATTCGAAGAAAGCTGCGCGTTTAGACAGACCGCCCCACGAGGGGCGGTCTTCCTTCGGCCGCGGCCGGTACGACTAGTTAGGGGCTGCCTGACCTGCGGCGGGCGGGCTCAGGTGCCCTTTCATGTGCACCTTGTCGCGACGACCGGTGGCGGGGTCCGTGCGATGCAGATTGAAAGGCGCCTTTGCGAAAGGACCCTTGATGAGATCCATCAGCATGACCTCCGCCAGCTTGTTTTCCTTGTTGGCGAACGGTGTGATCAGCTCCACCAGCCACACACGGTCGCCGGATTTCCATTCTTCGAGCGTCAGATGTTCGCCGCGCTCCAGCTTCTTCTCCGCGGCCTCCGACACCTTCGCCCACACCGCCACACCCAAGGGCATCTTTTCCAATCCTTCCCTGGTGATTGCACCCTTGGGAAGGCTGGCCACATCTATCTGTTCCGCTCCGGGCAACGGCCCGAAGGAGAAGATCCGGAACTGCTCGTGGAGGATCGCCGGCATGAACGACCACTCCAGATCCTTGATTTTGAGCTCCTTGTGAAGCGGCGACTGCGACAGGAGCCAGACAACTTGCCCAAGCGCTTCGGCAACCGTGCGCGGCGCACCCGCAGGACGATTTTCTAATTGTGCATTCACTAACCCATGCTCCCCGTGCGGGCGACCGATGTCAGTAGCTCAAGGGTACGCGAATCCACGTGGCGTTGCGGACGCAACGCCAGCTCCGCGGCGCCCTCGGGCTCGAAACTCGCCATCGCATCGATCATCTGCAGACGGCGGCGTGTAATCGAGCTGAGCGACGCATGTAGCGCCGCAGGTGCGCGGTTCACAGGCTCAGGCGACCATTCGTCGGCCGTGATTCTCGGCTCGTCGAGCTTCATCTCTGCCACGCGCCAGGGACGCTGACGCGGCTCCGCCCCAGTCTCGCGGCGCTCGGGCAGCGGCTGCCGCTCGACGGGGCCTTCAAAGTTTGGATCGCCGGCGACGGGATCAGGAGGAAGCGGCCACCGCTGAGGCTGCTCGCGGGGCGCCGCCGCAGGCGCGTCCGAACCGCGATCCACAGCGCCAATATCGTCGGTGTCGCCTGCCGCCGCCGGATCCGTTGGTACTTCCTCGATGACTTGGGACTCGATTGTCTGATATTCCAGGGCTACGTCTGCCGCTTGCCCTCGAGAGCCGTCGATCCTCACGAAATCCGTCGTGGCGGAAATCTGATTGCCGCCTGCGTTTTCCGGGTTGTCCGTCAAGGTACGCAACAGGCTGAGCGATTCGATGCCCGCCGCATTCAGCGAGCGCAACTCATCCTGCTGGCTCACGCCGTCCTGATTGCGATCCTGCCAGACGAGGAAATCCGCGAAGCTTTCGTCGCCGGCATCGAGCGTGAGATCGCCGTTCGTGTCGAATGCGGCCACGCCCTCCAGATCGCTGGAAGCACCTGGCAGATCCTGGGCGAAGGAAATCTCTGTGCCGCGCGTGATGAGTCCGTCCCCGTCACGATCGAGGGCGAGCAGCGCGTCATCCGCGCCGACCCAGCCCGTCCGCAACGTCGGCCCGGTGTCCGAGACTGCGAACGCAACGTTCGACTCCTCCTTGGAGAGCAACTCCACGCCGTCGCCATCCAGGTCGAACACCACCGGCAAGACGTACGACGACGCAGCGATGAAACGCACCGACATCGGTGCCGAGGCGTTGCCGCTGGAATCGCGCACGACCACTTCGAAAACTCCGTACTGGGCCCCCCACTCGCGGTACCACTCCCAGCCGGGACCCATCGTGCCGAATGGGAACCAGGACACCATGCGGACCCCGCCGGCCGAGTTGGCGGTGACATCGGCGGTCCAGCCCTCCTCCCACTCGTACAGCATCGAGCCGTACTCGTAGTCGCGCAGGAGCATCATCCAATATGACGTCACCGAGTACGTGAGCGCGCCGCCCTCCGGATCGTAGGCATTCACCGTGCCGATGAAGTAGTCGTTGCCGTTGAAGTCGGGGGTCCATCCGGTGATGACCGGCGACTCGTTGACGTCGGTGACCGCGATGCTGATGGTCCGGTCGACGGCGTTGCCACTGCCGATGGCGCCGCCGTCCCACGCGCGCGTGACCACACTGTAGTTGCGGGTGCCTTCGTAGTTGAGCACGCCTTGCAAGTGCAGATAGCCATCCGCGTCGATGGAGAACGTCGAGGTATCCCCGCCCACGAGCTGGTATCGCAGCGTTGCGCCCTCCGGATCGGTGCCCGTGACGCGCGCGTAGCCGCCACCGGTCTGCATCACGTAGTTTCCGGCGCCCGGATTCGACTCCGGCACCGAGAACGCGGTCGAGGTGATGGTCGGCGCCTCATTGACGTTCTGCACTTCGACGGTGAACGCGCGGTCGTAGTAGAGCCCGCCGGTATCGGCGACCCGTACGACGATGGTGTGCGACGTGCCCGCCTCATAGTCGGTCGGCGTCGCGCCTGCCTGCAGCAGGCCATCGGGGCGCACCCGGTATCGACCGCCCGCATCGTTCAGGAGAGTGTAGGTGGCGGCGTCGTTGTCGGGATCGGTGCGCGTGAACCACGCCAGACCCGTGTCCACCGGATAACCTTCGTTGAACGACAACGTGCGGTCCGCGTTGAGGCTCGTCGGCGCCTCGTTGACGTTGGCCAGACTGACCGTGAAGTCTTCCGTTCGCGAAAGTCCATGAGGATCCGTGATGCGCACTTGGATCGTGTGATTCGAGCCGGCCTCGTAGTCGAGCCCCGTGGGTCCCACGTGGAACCATCCATCGCTGCGCAGCGCGAATCGGCCGCCCGCATTGTTGAGCAACTCGTAGGTCACCGCATCGCCGTCGGGGTCCGTACGTCCGAACCATGCAAGGCCCGAGTTGACCGGCGTGTTCTCTGCGAAGTTCAACGTGCGGTCCTCGTAGATGTCTGTCGGTCGCGCGTTGGGGTCGAAGTTCAGCGTCGCAGTCCGGGTTTCGATATCTCCGTTTGCGGTTTCCCGTGCAGTGACGCTCAACGTCAGCGCAATGGCGTCGCCACGTGAAGCCGGTGCCTGCAGGCGCAGCCCGGTGTTGAGCTGTGCGCGAGTGAACCTCCACGCGCCGCCTCCGAGATCAGTGCCCTGGTTGAAGCTCAAGCCCCCGGTGACACCGGAGACCACAATGTCCAGCACTTCCGAACCATCGACATCGTTGAGCCAGGCATCGGCCGTGAGGCCCAGTGAACCGGCGTCGAACGAGTGCAGAGTTGACGGCGCCACGGGGCCCGCGGTGAGCACCGGGCCCGAGATGCCCGGCGCATCCGCATCAGGCGCTACGTTCACCAGGAACGTTCGCGAAACCGACAGATTTCCCGGGTCGGTGACCGTGACCAGGATTGCCCCCTGACCCGTGACGTTGGACAGAGTATTGATCGTGAGTGTGCGATTGCCGGCACCGTCCATGGTGATGGTCGGCGAACCGAGCATGGTGGTGTCGGGGTTGCCAGTGATGGGGTTCACGCGCGTCGCGGTGACTACCAGGCCCTCGTTCGGCGTGATGATGTCGTCGATGACCAGCGCGATGGTTATCGGCTGATCCTCGTTGACGGTCTGCGTGCCGATGAATCCCAGTGTCGGTGCCGCGTTCAGGTTCCAGCCTGCGGCCCAGGCACCCTCGAACGTCGGATTCGCGTGCAGCGCATCGAAAGCGGCGAGCGTGGTCGGGCGTGTATAGCCCGCCATCAAATTCACCAGGCCCGTGGCATTGAGGTTGTTCGTCTCCCATACGCCAGTCTGGAAGAACTTCACCTGGTAGTTGGTCGGGTCTGCCACCGTCGACGGAACGAACCAGTCCTTGATCGTGGTGCGTGTCGTGGTTCCCACTGCGGTGACGATGAGATCGTTGCCGCTGCGTTCGAACCACAGATTTTCTCTCGGAACTCCGGCGTAGCCCACGAAGTCGACATCTGCGGCGTTCTGATGAAAGTTGCGGATCTCGTCGGTGCCGGAGTTCGTATCCAGGCGGTAGGTATCATCGTCGTCACCGCCGATGAGGATGTCGCTGCCGAGGCCGCCGTCGAGCGTATCGTTACCGGCTTCCGCAATGATCGTGTCATCACCCTCGCCGCCGATCAGCGTGTCCGCACCCGCTCCGCCGATGATGGTGTCATTGCCCGCGCCGCCTTCGATGTAGTCGATGCCCGCTGAGCCCGTCAGGTGGTCGCCGTAGATCGAGCCGACGATACGTTCGATAGCATCTTCGAAGACATCGCCGTTCGCTTCGCCACCCGTGCCTGTGCCAGCCGCAAGATTCAGCGTGACGCCAGCCCCTGCGCCCGCATAGCTCACGGTGTCAGTACCGGCGCCGCCGTTGAAGCGATCCCCGCCGAGTCCGCCCATCAGCAGATCGTTTTCCGTACCGCCGCGCAGTGTGTCGTTGCCGTCGCCGCCTTCGAGCTGATCGTCGTGACTGCCACCCTCGAGCGTGTCATTGCCGATACCGCCCTGGAGCAGGTCGAGTCCGGAATCGCCGTACATCGAGTCGTCGCCATCACCACCGCGCAGCGTATCGGTGCCATCACCGCCGCGCAGAGTGTCACCGCCCGCGCCGCCGTCGAGGATGTCATCGCCGATCTGGCCGTAGAGGGTATCGCTGCCGCCGAGGCCGTACAACGTGTCGCTGCCGTCTTCGCCATCGAGCAGATCGTTTGCGCCCGCGCCGGTGAGCGTGTCGTTGCCGCCGCGCCCGTAGATCAGGTTCTGCCCCGCGGTGCCGGTGATCGTGTCATTGCCGGCGGTGCCATAGAAGTAGTCGTCACGGTTGTTCACGGCGAACGTGAAGCCGCGCGTGACCGAGAGCCCGGCGCCGTTGCGATCCGTGGCGGTCACGTTGACCGACACGGAGGTTGCGGTCTCGTAGTCGAGTGCCACGCCTGCGCGCAGGCGCAACTGGCCGCCAACCACTTCGAAGTCGGAGTTGTTGACGGTGTACGCGTGCGACGCGAAGTCGCCCGTGTCGCCGGCGTCCGGGTCGGTCACGCTGAGTGTCGCGAGAACGATCGCGGGAGAGGCGGCGCCGCTGATCGGGCGATCACGCTCGTCGATGCTCGTAGCGAGACCCGTAGCGTTGATGGCCGTGGGTGCATCGTTCACAGAGGTGACGGTCACTGCGATGTTTTGCACCGCAGTGTTGCCGTCGGCATCCGTCACGCGAACCATGAAGCTGTCTGCGCCAAACGCATTCGCGTTGGGCGTGTAGGTCCAGGCGCCCGTGGTCAGGTTGAGATTCACCGCGCCTCGCGTCGGCGCCATCGCGACTGAGTAGCCTGTGATGTTGTTGTCCGGATCGAAGGCATCGACGGTTCCGGAAACCGCGGTGTCTTCAGCCGTGGAAACCTGTCTGTCGATTACCGAAGGCGCTGCTGCTCCTGGCTCGAACCAGTAGCTGTCCAGCGCCAGCGACATGTCGAGCGACATCTCCGAAGGCGTCGACAGCGACACTGCGGTCATCGCCGTGATGAGAGCCTGCGCACCTGCAACGCTCAATTGCAATCCATCCACCTCGATGGTTCGAACCAGCGAGGCGCCTGTCGGCGCGTAGAAGCCCTGCACGGTCACGATCGATGTTCCGCCGATCACGCCGATGCGCAGATCGTTTCCGGAGCGTGTGATCCACACCTGCTCCTTCGTCACCCCGTCGAAGCGGACGATATTGTCGCCCGCCGTGTCGATGATCGTGTCCGCGCCCGAGTTGGCGCCGAACAGGAAGACGTCCGCACCCGCATCGCCATTGAGGCTGTCGTTTCCAGTCTCGCCTTCGAGCAGGTCGTTGCCATCACCACCCGACAGGGTGTCGTTGCCTTCGCCGCCAGCGAGCGAGTCCGCGCCGGCATCGCCGAATAGCTGGTCGTTTCCGCTGTCGCCGCCGATGGTATCGTCCTCGGTGCCGCCGCGGACGATATCGATGCCCACACCACCCGAAAGCAGATCCGCTCCGGCTTCACCATCCAATTGGTCGTCGCCGTCGCCGCCCGCGAGCAGGTCGTCGTGATTGCCTCCAAACAGGATGTCGTTGCCGTCTTCGCCCGTCAGGTTGTCTTCGTCGTCGCCGCCGCGCAACGTGTCGTTGCCGAGGCCGCCGATGAGCACATCGCTTCCGGCACGACCTTCGAGCGTGTCGTTGCCGCCAAGTCCCGAGAGCACGTTGGCGCGGTTGTCACCGCGCAGCGTGTCGTTGAATCCTTCGGAACCCACGACGTTTTCGATGGTGGAAACGCTGCTTACCGCCACGATGACGTCGCTGGCGGCGTGACCGCCGCTCGCCGTGCGTGCCAGCAAATCGATCGTGACTGCCGCATTCGAGCGGACGTATCTGGCAGTGTCACCGTAGGTCCCGACATCTCCTGAAATCGGAGCAGCGTTCGTCACCGAGTCGCTTCCGCCATCGAGAGTGTCACCACCCAGGCCGCCCTCGAGCACGTCGTCACCGTCGCCGCCGCGCAGAGTGTCGTTCGCCGCGCCGCCTGACAACACGTCGTCACCGGCAAAGCCGTCGAGCGTGTCTGCGGTCGCCTCGCCCACTACGAAATCATCCTCCGCAGTCGCCGTCTCTCCGAGCACGACGAGCCGCGTCAGCTCCGCCGAGAGGCCGTCGCGCAGCGACACGTATTCGATAGCCCGATTCGGATCGTTCTGACCGGTGATGGTCACGAACTGGCTCGATCCGTACGTGATGCGCAGATCCGCCCCGGCGTTGAGCCGCGCAAATGTGAGATCGGACAGGCTGATGCTCGGCCCGAATTCGATCTCGTCGATGCCACCGTTGCCAGCGCCGAGAACTTCTCGCACCGTCTGCACGGAGCCACTCGCACGCTGCACACCAAGAGCTGCGCTCCACTGTCCGTTGCTGGAAGGCCAGCTTCCGGGCGGCGTGGGCAGGACACGGGTTGCGGACGTGTTGGTAGCGTAGATGAAATCGACCCCGTCCCGAGATCGGTAGACCTCTTCGCCGGTGCCGTTGCGCGTGATCGTGAGGCGGAAGCCACGACGGTCGCCGCTCGCGGTCGACAGAATTCCGAGATGCACCCAGTTCGTCGTGTACTGCGCGGAGTTGAAAACGTTCTGATCGGAAATGATTTCTTCGACGACCATCGGTGCGTCGATGATGGTGTCTTGGCCGTTCGACGCATTGATCTCGTAGATGTCGTCGCCAGCGCCACCCAGCATCGCGTCGTTTCCGCCGACGCCGCGCAGAACGTTGTCGCCGTCGTCGCCACCAAGACGATCGACACCGGTGGTGCCTTCGAGTCCCTCGATGCTCGAGTATTCATCGCGGATGCCGTCGCGGGTATTCGCCCACGAAGCGCTCAGATAGGCGCGCATCCCCGCCGCGGACGTTGCGTAGGACGCGATATCGAGGCCACCGCCGCCGATCAGGAAGTCGTTTTCCGCGCCACCTTCGAGCAGGTCATCGCCAGAACCACCATAGAGGACATCGGAGCCAACGCCCGCACGGATGGTGTCGTTTCCGCCGTTGCCGGACAGCACGTCGATACCCGCATCGCCGGTAATCGTGTCGTCGCCGCCGTTGCCCGTGATCCAGTCTGCTCCGGTCGTGCCCGTCAGCGTATCGGCGCCTTCTGTGCCGAGGCCGGCGAGCGTCATGCCTGCAACGTATTGGGTCCCGGTCGCGGCAAACACGAAGTTCTCGATCGAGTTGCCGGTGAGGTACCAGTCGCGGATCGTGATGCGATCGGAAATGGAGTCGAAATCCGCTGCATCGGCGGTCGAATCACCGATCGCAATTTCGAGATCCGAGCCGGTTCGCCGAAGCGTGAGATCCTGAATATCGATTCCAACACCGAATTCCAGATAGTCATTGCCGTTGTTCGCAGCAAGTGCACCCGCCACCGCACCGCGGTGCCGACGCAAGGTGCGCGCCTGGTCGTCGTAGTCGAAGGTTCCGGCCCATTGCGTGCCGTCGAAGTACGTAACCCCATCCTTGGTCACGACGCCCGTCTGAGCATTGAGAACGTAGCCGTTGACGTACGCGCCGTTCTGCCAGACGAGGTCCCAGTTATCGACGAGATCGTCCATGACAGAGTCGCGACCATCGCCGCGCTGGAAGCGGAAGAGGTCCCCGCCTGCTCCGCCGACGATGTCATCGTTTCCGAGACCGCCAACCACGATGTCCGATCCGCCACCGCCGACGACACGATCGTTGTTCGCGTCACCAAAGACCGTGTCGTTGCCCATGCCGCCGATGACAACGTCGTTGCCCATGCCACCAGTGACGAAGTCGTTGTCGGCGTCGCCAGAGACGAGATCGTTGCCTTCGCCGCCGAAGCCGAAGTCGTTGCCATTCAATCCGAAGATCGTGTCGTTGCCCGCTCCGCCGTACAGGAAGTCGGCGCCATGCGTTCCGATGATGATGTCCGAGCCGGAAGTGCCGGCGATGAACGTGGTCACATCCCCGATTCGGATGTCCTCTCCATTCGCGAATCTCAACCACTCGACCCGACGGGTGGATTCGAACCAGTCGCGGATCTCGATCACATCGCCGGTGAGAGATCGAACCCCGGTGGTCTCATCGAGATAGCTGAGGCGGATGATGAGATCCTGCCCCGGAGCCGCCTCCGTACCGGAGCGCTGCATGACGAGATCGCCGAGCGTGATGCCCGCGCCGAACGAAATGGCGTCTTCTCCACCGCGGATCGAACCGTCGCGTTCATACGAACCGCCTCCGACCCAGTTGCGCTGCCCGCCGTGGAAATCGATGTTCTGGATTCGCGAATAGATGGAATCGCCCGTCGAACCTGGCGTAGCCGCGTTGTCGGACTCGTCGAAGACCACGTCCGAACCGTCTCCGTAACCGAATACGTACTGGTCGGTACCGGCGCCTCCTAACAACCGCGCCTCACCATTGGCGCCGCGGTCATTGCCCGCGCCGCCGTCGATGATGTCGCCGCCCGCACCGCCGCGAATGAAGTCGACGCCATCGCCGCCGCGCAGCCAGTCGCTGCCGGACGAACCGAACAGCAAGTCGTCGCCTTCACCGCCGAACAGCATGTCGCCATTGCTCTTGCTGCCGAGCGCAATTGCGATTGCCGCCGAATCGGTATCCGCGAAGGAGTAGTTGGAAACCGCACCCGCGAACAGCCGGTCGTTGCCGGTGTCGCCCATGAGCCAGTCATCGAGAAACCCGCCGACCAGCGTATCGTTTCCGTCGCCACCGACCAGGTCGTTGCCAAGAGCACCCGCGACCATGACGTCGTTGCCGGCGCCACCCTCGATTCGCGCCGCGATCTTGATGGTGAACGCACCGGCAGCGGCAGCCGCGCCATTGATCGTCAGGCCCGACGCGTTTGCGATACGGTCACCGGTCACTACGATGGTGTCCGTGCCGCCCGTGGCGACGATGATGTCCTTGCCGGCCGCGTCGATCGTATCGCCGATCACCCCGTTGATTTCGTTTTCGAAGCCACGGAACACGAGCAGACGCTCGCCGGTCTGTTCGTCGATGCCGATATCGAGATTCGCGCCCGAGAAGGCCATTGCACCGAGGACACCGTCGTACATCTGGTCCAGGAACAGGGTCCAGCCGCCGATCCAGTCGGTGAGCGCGCGCCGCGTCAAGCCAAGCTCGAGTGCGCGCGCGAAGGTGACTATCCATCCGGCCGCGAAGGCCGAAGTCGGGTCCGCCGCTATCAACGTATCGATCGTTTCCTGATCTTCGAGGTAAGCGCGATAGTCCTGTGCGACGGCGATGTTGCCAAAGAGCACGGATGAATCGAACCGCGTGGCGAGCTCGCGCGAATCGACATCGTATTGCGCCGGAGTCAGGTGGTACCTGGGGTTGTCCACGATCCGGTGCCCACGCTGCAGCGCCGGCATGTTCTCGAAATCGAGGTCGGACAGGGCGAGAGTCCGCGCGATGGCGCGCTTGGTATAGACGTCGCCGCCCGCCATGCGCGGAATGAGTTGGGCAACGGCATACGCAAGACCGAAATTGATCGCGAGATTCGCCTCGCGCGCCATGAACGCAGTGACCCATTTGCCCTCGGCGGTAAAGCCGCGATAGACGAAGTCTTTCTTGCGCGTTCCAAATTCGCCGAAGCTGATCTGATCGCCGTCGATGATTTGCGCACCGGACATGTCGATGAGCGAATTCAGCACCTCGCCCGCGCTGTAGGCGAGCGAGTGCGCGCCGGCCTTGGGTGCGCCTCCCTTACCCCACGCGTGTGCGGGTACGAATTTCTGCGCATTCTCCTGCCAGACAAGCGTTGCGCCGGTCCGGGGGGTCGTGCCGAAGAAGGTTCCGATGATTCCACCGACGATGTAGCCGATGAACGCACCGATCGCCGCGCCGATCGGACCCCAGATACCACCGATCTTCGCACCGATCTTGAGTCCAACGGTCGTTCCGATCGCCGAGCCAAGGGAAGCGCCGATTTGACCGGCGACCGTATCGAACTGGATCAGCTCGGAAGCGACCTTCTGGCCTATCCACCCACCGACGGCGTTGCCGAGCGCGGTCCAGTTGCCGAGCTGGGCAATGGCCTGGCTCATAGTCTGGCCGCCCGCCAGAGCGGTGACGAGCGTTGTCATCTGCTGGGCAAATACCGTCTGGCCCAATTCCCCGAGCGTCCCGTCGATGCCGAGCGATTCGAACAGCTCGGCCGTCAGGAATGACGACAGGGCCCCAAGACCCGCGTTCAACAGATCCTGGGCGAAATCCTCGAAACCGGCGGCGAGCGGCAGTTTTTTGTCTTGGCCTCGAAGATAGTTTTCGAGCTCCTGGCCCAGGTTCTCTCCGAGAGTCCCGAGCAGTGTCGATGCTGCAATCTGCGTGAACTCGTTTTCGCCATCCGCAAGGATTCGCCCCAGCGTCGAGCCGAAAATCTGGCCCATTTCCGACGCGTTTTCTTCCATGAAATCGCCAAACGCTCCCAGCAGATCGTCCATCGCCTGCTGAAAATCACCCTCCTCACCCGCCATCACCGCAACTTGCTTGACGTCTTTCTTGCCATCCTTCGAAAGCTTCTTGAACCACTTCTTGGCGAGCTTGTAGTTGTACTGGTCGCCCAGGAATGCCTGCTGCTCCTCGGGAGTGTCCACCTCGTCCGGAAAATCTTTGGGCTTGATGACACCCGCGGCCACGAGCTTGTCCAGTTCCTGACGCGTGTAGACAAAAGTCAGCTCATCGCGATTGCGGATATTCCTGCCGACGTTGAGCGCGATCTTCGCCTCGCGCCGCTGGTTGTAGACCCTGGTCTGCTGCTTGATCGACTCGGTCGCGAGCAATTCTGCCTCGGCGACCGTAAACCCGAGCCTGCCCGCAAGCCGATTCATCGTCTCACGCGTACCGCCATAGGCGAGATCCAGAGCGTTGACCTGCGCCTCGGTGAACGGCGTCAGGTTGTCGCTGGGCATGACGTTGTCGTTGTATGCATCCTGGTAGTGGCCGAAGTCCTCGTGCATGAACTCGTGCAACACGCGCGAGTAGAACTCGACCTTGCCGGCCGTTGTCTTGAGATCGAGGTCAGCGGTATCGACTATGGTTTCGAGATCACGGTCACCGGTTTCCCATTCGACTTTCGCGGTGGCGCCACCAACCGGTCCGGAGATGCCGTTCTTGGAGCGCAACGAGATCAGCTGAGTGGCATCGTGCGTCGGATCGGTCGAGCTGCCCATGCCGAGCTGCCGGTAAAAACGTGAAGTCGCAGCACCGGGATTCGCGGTGAGGTCCTGGAACATGGCCTCGTACATGTTGTCGATCAACGCCATTTCCTGCTGCGTGTAACCGACGAAGGTCATCCGCGGCAAAGCTATGGCGACGTTGCCCTGGGCGTCCCTCACCTCGCGCGGCCCGTACGAGAGCTCGGTCGATGTCTTTACCTTCTTGCCCCCGACCGAATACGCGGTGATCTGCTTCTTGAGATCCTTGGCCAGCTGTGGCCTGGTCATGAACACCGCATACCGGCTCTGAATTTCGGCGTTGGTGATGGTGTTCAGCACTCCGCCGTTTCTCGGTATCAGGGGCATATCGATATCCTTTTGAAAATACTGTGGGCTAACCAATGTGACAGGCTGCTGAGACGTCCCAGTCCGCTTCAAGCGGAATGCTGTCGGACGCCGGCCGCGCGAAAATTAGATAGGTGTGCTCGTCGATCAGACGGACGCCTTCGAGCTTTTCAGGCATCCAGTAGTCGTATTCGTGAAGAGTCCGGAAAACGGCGCGCGCCGAGACTGCACCGTCGTGCTTTAGAATTTCGAGCTGCGAAAAGCGCGCCGATTCGAAACTCGAACAATGAATGTCATCGCCCGGATGCTGGTTGCGCAGGTCTTTGCAATTCGAGACGTCACGGATGACGTGCCGGTTTCTTGCCAGCGCCACGAGTGGAAACTCCTGCAGCGATTCGCAGGCGCCCAACTCCCCGTTCATGCACGTAGCGCAGGCAACATTCTTGTCGGCCAGGATCGCCCGATAGGTTTCGTGCGCCTTGTCGTCGAAGGTCTGCTGCATTCCCTGACGTTTTGCATCGCTGGAAACGCAACTCAGCAGAACGGGCATGGACACGAGGAACGTCAAAGCGAAAGCGAGCGCCCTGACGGATGTACGAGGCGACGTCATCGCTCCCTTCCCGCTTCCTGCATGCGCCGCGACAGCGGTGACAACAGGAATTCGATGATCCTTCGATCGCCGGTCTTTATTTCCGCCGTGGCCGAAAACCCCGGCGCCAGCGCGATCTTTTTCAGTCCCGCGCTGATGTGCGTGGCATGCAGCTTCACCAGGCAGGGGAACACGAGCCCTAACTCCTTGTTTTCCACGGAATCGGTGCTGATGCGCTCGATGGTCCCCTTGATGACGCCGTACCGCGTGAATGGAAACGCCTCGAGCTTGACCTCGGCATCCTGTCCTTCGCGCACGAAGCCGATGTCCTTGTTGAGCACCATCGCCTCGACGATGAGCTCTTCGCCTTTCGGGACGATGATGAGCAGCGGATCGGCTGGCTTCACCACCGCGCCGATCGTGTGCACAGACAGCTGAGTCACGGTGCCGTCGATGGGGCTGGTGAGTACGGTCAACGACGCCTTGTCGTCCGCCTTCTTCACTTCTTCGGACCGCAGGCGGTAGTTGGCGTCGGCTTCGGTCAGCGCATCGAGCGCTGTGGCGCGGAATTCGCTCTGCAATTTTCCGATCTGGCTTTCGACGCCGGCCAGCGCAGCGCGGCTCTTGCCGACTTCTTCACGGCGGATCACGAGGTCCTGACGCATGCCGACCGTGCGCTCTTTGACCTCCATCACGCGCATGCGCGGAACCAGACCGTCCTTGTCCAGCTTTTCGAGGCTCGCGAGCTGGTCCTCGACCAGCGGCAGCTGTTCTTCGAGCTTGGCGACCTCGGCACTCACCATGGCGAGCTCGGCGCGTTTCTGCGCGCGATCTTCCTGCAGCGCGGAGATCGCGGTGCGGTGCTCGGCAATGCGCGCCGCAACCAGGCTGCGCTGGGTTTCGACGATGTCCGCCGGCACATCGGGTGGTGCCACGAACTTGCCTGGCCCGCCTGAAGAGGCATCGACCAGGGCCGCCGCACGCGCGCGATCGATCGACGCCACGAATTTGCTTTCACTCGCCTGCGCGGCGTCGGCTTCGGTGAGCGTGGGATCGAGCACGACCAACGTCTGACCGGCGCGCACTTCCTGGCCGTCGGTGACGTGGATGGCGCGCACGATTCCGACGTCCGTCGCCTGGATGACCTTCACGCGACCGCGCGGGATGATCTTTCCTTGTGCCGACGCAACGATGTCGATGTGCCCGAAGCTCGCCCACAACACGGCGATGGCCACGAAAGTCAGCAGTGACCACAACACCGCGCGCCCCAGCGGATTGGGCGGCGTCTCCTGCACTTCGAGCGCGGCAGGCAGGAATTCAGTCTCTTCATGAATGCGCGCGGTCTTCGCGCGCTCCCGATCGAGCTTGAGACTTTGCTTGAGCACTTCCCAATGCCTGGAGAAGCTCATGAGCGCGCCTCGTGATCCAGGCCCATCTGCTTGGCGTACAACGAGGCATATCGGCCGCGCTGCGCCAGCAACGTTGCGTGCGTCCCCGATTCAGTGATGCGGCCGCGCTCCAGCGTGATGATGCGATCCGCGGCGCGCACCGCTGACAGCCGGTGCGCGATGATGATGAGCGTGCGCCCCGCGGCCATGACCTTGAGATTGCGCTGGATGATCTCTTCGCTCTCGGCGTCCAGCGCCGAGGTGGCTTCATCGAAAATCAGGATGCGTGGATTGATGGCCAGCGCGCGTGCGATGGCGATGCGCTGGCGCTGGCCGCCGGAAAGGTTGGCGCCGCGTTCGTCGATGTGCGTGTCGTAGGCCTCGGGCAGCTCGAGAATGAATTCGTGCGCGCCGGCGAGATTGGCGGCCGCGACCACCTGCTGCATGGGCATGGCGGGATCGGCCAGCGCGATGTTCTCGCGCACGGTGCGGTTGAAAAGAATGTTTTCCTGCAGCACCACGCCGACCTGGCGGCGAAGCCAGGCGGGATCAACCAGCGCGAGATCGACGCCATCGACCAGCACGCGTCCGCGCTCCGGGGTGTGCATGCGCTGCACCAGTTTTGCCAGCGTGGACTTGCCTGAGCCGGAAGGACCCACGACGCCGAGCACTTCCCCCGGCGCGATGTCGAGCTCGATGTCGCTCAGGACTTCGCGGCCATCGGGTCGATAGCGGAAGCTCGACGTGATCGAACACCACGTTGCCGCGCAGCTCGGGGAGACTGGCGCGCGAAGCGCTGGTTTGCGGTTCTGTGGGCGCGTTGAGGATGTCACCGAGTCGATCCACCGCGATGCGCGCCTGCTGGAAATCCTGCGCGAGCTGCGCCAGCCGCAGGATTGGCCCCGATGCATTGCTCGCCAGCATGTTGAATGCGACGAGTTCACCGACGGTGAGGGAGCCATCGATCACGAATTTCGCCCCGAAGAACAGTAATGCCACCGTCGACAACTTTTGCACGAGCTCGATCGCTTGCCGCCCCCAATTTGCGAGCATTGCCGCCTGAAATCCGGTCTTGACGTAGCCGGCAATTTGTCGTTCCCACCGCGACTGCATCTGCGGCTCGACCGCCATCGCCTTGAGCGTCTCGACGCCGGTGATGGATTCGACGAGGAACGACTGGTTTTCCGCGCCGCGCGCAAACTTCTCGTCTAGCTTGCGGCGCAGCGCCGGGGCGATGACCCAGACGATGCCGGCATACAGCGGCAGCGTGATCAGCACCACCAGCAGCAGCATGGGGCTGTACAGATACATGACTGCGAGGAAAACGATTGCAAAAAACAGATCGATGACCACGGTCAGCGCGGACGACGTGAGGAATTCGCGAATCGTGTCGAGCTCGCGCACGCGCGCCACCGAGTCGCCGACGCGTCGCGCCTGGAAGTATGAGAGCGGTAGTTGGGTCAGGTGCGAGAACAGCTTCGAGCCGAGCTCGGCATCCACGCGGCTGGTGGTGTGCGCGAAAAGATAGGTGCGCAGCCCGCCGATCAACACGTCGAAGACGAACACCACGAACAGTCCGAGCGCGAGAATCTCCAGCGTGGTCAGGCCTTTATGGACCAGCACCTTGTCGATGACGATCTGGAAGAACAGCGGTGAGACCAGCGCGAGGATCTGCAGGAAGAACGACGCAACCAGCACGTCGCGCAGGATGTGCCGGTAGCGCACCAGCGCCGGGATGAACCAGCTGACGTCAAACGCGCGTTTGGCGCCGGCCACGTGCTCGCGCGTCGTGAGCAGCACCAGCGTGCCCGCGAACTCCGCCTCGAATGCCGCGCGATCGAGTGTTTCGGGACGTTCGGCCCCGGGACGAAAGATCAGCGCCTTGTTCGGCGCAACCTGCAGCAGCACCAGGAATGTCTCATCGCGCATGACCGCGATGGCCGGTAGCGGGAGTCGATCGAGGCGCGCGCTGGTGTCAGCCCGAACCTTGCGCGCCTGGACGTCCAGCTTCTTGGCCAGGCGCACCAGGTCATCCGCTTCGACGGCGGCTGAGCCTTTGCCGAGCAAATGGCGTAGCTGGTCCGGATCGGCCGGCCGATCCAGATATGAAAGCAGTAGAACCAAAGAGTCGAGTGCCGAATTTCCTTCGGCTTGACCCGCGTCCGTTGCGTTGTTGTCGACCAAGCCCGCTCCCGAACAGCACTTGGAAAGAAGTTTGTTTTGAAGTCCTCTGCAGCGAGCTCAGGGACTGTGACAGACAAGGGTGAAAATTTTTCGCACCGGTAGAGCAGAGTTTGCCGATACCGGTAACACGACTGACGCACACCGGGGCTTTGGCTATGGACCCTGTGTGCACTCCATATATATAGAGCGCGCCGAGCTGATGAACTGCGATCGCGTCCTCCGCAGTGCAGTGCGCTACAGGAAGTTGGGCTCGATCCTGTATTTGACAATGCGCGGCACGTGGACCGCGGAACCGTCACCGGGATCAAGATCCACTGACACCCGGCGCGGCATCCACCTACGTCGTTGCTTACCCGATGTTCTGATAATCGGATGACCAGGATGGTAGCGCAGGGTGGACGTTGCGGTGATTCTCAAATACGCGGGCCGCCATGCGCTCAAGCGTAATCCTTGGGTGCTGCGCCAGGCTTCGGACTTGCAGAGCCGCGAGTGCGCGCGGCCTGCGGAGCATCGTGCGCGGCAGGAGATCCTGCTCGAACGCGTCTTTCGCGATGCGCGCAATATTCCCGCGTACGCGCGTCATGTCGCCAGCGCGAGCGATCAGCAGCGGCTCGCCTCACTCAGCGATGCGCTTTCCGATCATCGACAAGGCGACCCTGCTGCGGCGATCGGACCGACTTCTTCCCGGGCGGCCGGATACCGAAATATCGATCGACGGTAGCGGCAACCAGTGGCACCACGGGCACACCGCTCGACGTCTATCGAAGTTTCGGCTCGATTCTCTGGGAAGAAGCTTTTCACCTGCAGCACTGGCAGTGGGCGGGCTGGAACCGCGGGCAGCGTCAAGCCGTACTTCGCGGCGAGATCGTGATCCCGGTCGAGCAGCGCGATCCGCCTTTCTGGTTCAAGGACACCGTCGGTGGTCAGCTGGTGCTGTCCACTCGCCACCTCGATCGGCAAACCGCCGCGCTGTTCGCCGAAGAGTTGCGCCGCTTCGGCGCCACGCAGCTGCGTGCCTATCCATCCGCCGCCTATGAGCTTGCGACGCTGGTCGCGGAAACCGGCATCCCGGTTCGCTTCCAGTCGGTCATCACCGGATCCGAGATGCTCTATGACTTCCAGCGGCAACGCATCGAATCGGTGTTCAACACGCGCGTCTTCGATTTCTACAGCATGGCCGAACGCGTGGCGTATGCATCGCAATGCGAACGCGGCCGCATGCACGTGAACCCGGAATATGGCGTGCTCGAGATCGTCGATGAACACGGCCAGCCCACCGACGGCGAAGGCACGATCGTCGGCACCTCGCTGCACAACACCGTCGCCCCGCTCATTCGCTATCGCATGAACGACACCGCGCGCTGGAGCCACGAGCCCTGCCCTTGCGGTCGCACCTATCCCGTCATCGAAAGACCTGGGCGGCCGCCTCGCGGACCAGCTCTACGATCTCGACGGCCGCGCCGTGAACGGCACGGTGATCGGCTTCGCTTTCGATGGCATGCGTCACATCCAGAAAGCCCAGGTGGTGCAGCCTGCCGCGGATCGCTGGCTCATTCGCATCGTCCCGGGCGTCGGATACACCGACGCTGACGGGCAACGCGTGCTCGACAAGCTTGCGGCCGAAGTGTCATCGCGGGTCGCGGCGCGCATCGAACTAGTCGACACGATCCCGGCTTTGCCGAGCGGCAAATACAAATGGGTGGTGCGCGAATATCGCGGCGATCCGCCGGTGCCCGATACGCCCGGCTTGCACGCGCGATGCGCCCACGCGCATGCCCGGAGCGGGGGCTCGCGCCTCATGTTGAGCGAGCTGACGATGGACCAACTCGCGCGTGCGCCTGCCGTCACCGTCGAGCTCGTGCGCAGCCGCGATCAGTGGGACAGCCTGCTCGCGCAAGTCTCCCTGCCGCATTTTCCGCAAGCGTGGGTTTACGGCGAAGGCAAACGGAGCCAGGGATGGACGCGTTGAACGCCTCCAGTTCGAACTCGCCGAGCGGCCGGTCGCGATGTGCCAGGTGCTGGTCAAGCGCGTGCTCGGCGTGCCCGATCGCGGCGCGCATCAATCGCGGACCACTGTTCCTGCGCGAGGCTTCCAGGGATGTGCAGGTCGCCGTGCTGCGCGCGCTGCGGCAGCGATGGCGATACGGCCGGCGCGGTCTGCTGCTGATGGCGCCGTCCCTGCCCGAAGGCAGCGAGAGTACCGCGCTGCTGCGCGCCGCGGGATTTACGGCCCGCAAAGCCGGCGGCTGGGGCTCCGCGCTGATCGACCTTCCGCCTTCGCTCGAAGCGATTCGTGCGGGCTTGTCTTCCAAGTGGCGCAATCATCTCAACGGTTCGCTCAAGGCCGGCATTGCCGTACGCATCAGTGGTGATCGTGAAGTCTTCGACTGGATGCTCGACCAGCATGCCAGCAACATGGCGATCAAAGGCTACGTGGGTCCGTCCGTACCCTTCGTCCAGAACATGATCGCATCGAGTCCGCAGGACTTTTCCGTTTTCCAGGCCTACATCGACAACCAGCCCGTCTCGGCCATCCTGCTGGCGCGATTTGGCACGCACGCGGAAACCTATCTGAGCTGGACGGGCGAAGCCGGACGACGCAGCAACGCGCATCACCTGCTGCTGTGGCATGTCATCGCGGAGTCGAAAGCCGCCGGATGTCACGCGCATCGACCTCGGCGGTTACACCACCAGTGGAAAATACGGCGCTTACAAGCGCGGCATGAAGGGCCGGGAATACCGGCTGGCCGGCGAGTGGCTGGCAATCTGAACAAATAGTTCGTCTTGCCATAGAATCGGGCGATGCGCACTGCTAACAGAGTCGCGATCCTGTTGGCTTCATCGCTGTTGTGTACTTACGCATCCGCGGCGGAACCGACGCGCGAGGAATTGCTGGCGGTCATGAAGAAAGCCACCACTTTCATGAGCGAGCAGTGTCGCGCTCCGCGGTGGCCAGGTGTGGCTGGTGAGTGAAGATCTCGAACGGCGCTGGGGTGAAATTCCCGCGAGGCCGTCGCAGATCTGGCTGCAGGGCGGCACCGAAAGGTTCGGTCAGGTGATGCTCGACACCTACGAGGCGACGCGCGACGACTTCTACCTCCGCGTTGCGCGCAAGGCTGCCGATGCGCTGGTATTCGGCCAGCACCCGCAGGGCGGCTGGCATTACTTCATCGACTTCGATCCCGCCGGTATTCCCGAGTGGTATGAAACCCAGGCCTCGCGCTTTCGCTGGGGTTACGAGGAGTATCGCCACTACTATGGCAACGCGACGTTCGACGATCGCGTCACCCCGGACGCCGCGTTATTCCTGCTCCGCTTCTATCGCGTGACTCGTGAAGCCGCATATCGCGAGCCCGTGCTGAAGGCGCTCGACTTCGTATTGAAGGCGCAGTTCGAAAACGGCGCCTGGCCGCAGCGCTTTCCGCTGCGTGATGAATACGCACACGACGGCCTGCCGGACTACACCTCGTTCTACACGCTCAATGACGGCGCCATGCAGGCGATAGTCGAACTGCTGCTCGACGCGCACGAAACTTTCGCCGACTCGCGTTATTTCGACAGCGTGCGCCGCGCGATGGCGGCCGTCATCGCCATGCAGGGCCCTGCCAATCAAGCGGCGTGGGCCGAGCAACACGGGCCCGACCTGCGGCCGATTGCCGCGCGCACGCACGAGCCCGCGGGGTACGTGCTGCGCGAGAGCTGGATGTCCATGGTCATGCTCCAGGAATTCTATCTACGCACCGGAGACGCAAGATATCTCGCGCCCGTGCCGCGCTGCCTCGACTGGTTCGATCGCGTCAACCGGGAAGCGGCCGCGGCGAAATATCCGACTCCGCGTTACTGGGAGCCGGGAACCAACAAGCCTCTCTACGTGGTGCGCACGACCGAGCTCACTCCCGAGGGCTACGGCAAATACATCTGGACTACCGATCCGGCGAAAGCGCGCTGCGACGGCAAGCCCTGCAAGTTCGATGGCAAACCCGTCGTCGACGTGGCGCCTCTGCGCACGCAGTACGCGGCGCTCGTCGCGCTCGATACTCCCGCGGCGCGGGCAAAGCAACTGGCCAAGCTCAAGACCCGCGTACGGATGCCGCGCGACCGCGAGAGCGTGGCGGACATCATCGCGGCGCTGGACGCGCGCGGCGCCTGGATAACCGACGGCAACGTCGTTCCGCGAGCGAACGCGCCGTCGGAAGCAGAGTCGCAGGAGAACGTGCGTGGCATCAGCACCCGCACCTACGTCGAGCGCATGGAGGCGCTGATCCGCTCGTTGCGAAAACCCTGACTGTCCGTGAGCCGTTTCGCTGGCGGAAACCGTCTACGTCCCCGGATGTAGAGGCTTCAGCCGGAGGACGGTCATGTTGGGTCGATGGACGTTGGCGGATTGTCGGATGGCGCTGATCGGCGCTGCCCTGGCGTTGAGTGCATGCGGCGGCGGCGGTGGAGGCGGCGCGGCGCCTCCCGCACCGACCCCTCCCGTGGCGAACGTTCCACCGACGGCAAACGCCGGCGCCGACCAGCTCGTGCTCGTCGGAGCGACCGTCAATCTCGGTGGCTCGGGCACCGACACTGATGGAACCATCACCACGCTGGCGTGGACGCAGACCGGCGGTGCCGCCGTCACGTTGAGCGCCACCAACATCGGAGCACCGAGTTTCACGGCACCGGCAGCCGCCGCGGCGCTGGTGTTCGAACTCGCGGTCACGGACAACACCGGCGCCACGCGCACGGACACCGTGACGGTGAACGTCAATGCGCCGCCCGTTGCTAATGCGGGCACCGATCAAACGGTGGACGCAGGCGCCAGCGTGACGTTGCAGGGCAACGGAACTGATGCCAACGGCACGGTCGCGAGTTACGCGTGGACGCAGACCGCGGGGCCGGCGGTTTCGATGACCGGCATCAACACCACGACGCTGGCATTCACGGCGCCGGCAACGGCCGCAGGACTCACCTTCCAGCTCACGGTGACGGACAACCAGCAGGCGACCCACATCGACACCATCACCGTCACGGTGAATTCACTCGCCGCTCCCGTCATCGTGCGCCAGCCCACGAACCCCAACGCGGTCCAGCACGGTTCAGCGCTGATGTTCCTCGTGGCCAGGGGCGAGAACCTCAACTACGAATGGCACAGCAATGCTTTCGGCACCATCGTCAAGACGGGACCGGAACCTTTCCTGCTTCGTGCCGGAGATCTCGCGCACGTCGGCGAGCATTGTTACTACGTGGTCGTGAGCAACGCGGCCGGCAGCGTGGCCAGCGATCTCGGCTGCATGACCGTCCTGGACCTGACCGAAAATCTCGATCCGTCGGATCCCGAACTCGAGGATCGTTATCTCATCGCCGAAGGTTATGGAAGCATGCTGTTCGGGACCGCGCAGATGGGAGCCGGGATGCTCACCGGGGCAACACCGTTTGTGGGCGGTCGGACATCCGTACCTCGCGCGGTGGAGCCTGCACGCAGCTGCCTGTTCGGCGGCAACTTCGTGGGGACCACGCTCGATGGGCATCCCCTGACGACCCAAATTCTGTTACCGCTGGGTCAGCACACGATCTCGCTGATCTGGAACTCCTGCCGGGAAACCGAAGACGACGTCAACGGCCTGGTAGGTGGAATGCTGGTGCACTATGACTTCCCGAACGAATTCGGCGTGGGTTCGTTCACCATGCACCTCAGCGGGTTGGGCCAGGGATTCTCGACGACGAACGGCACGCTGCAGGTTACGCAGACGCGCAGCGTGAACAGCCTGGGCAGGCAGGTAGACGACGTCGACATCACGATCGGCGAGGACTACAGCGGCGGCAGGTTCCGCAAGACCTCTGCCCTCTACAACAAGATCGAGGTGCTGCGCACGATGAACGCCGATGCCACTGGCATCGTGGAAGCCGACGTCGACTTCGACGTGATCCTGACTGTCTTCGATGGCAATGGGTACGCTGCCACGGCGGGTCAGGAAAGCGGCGGCATCATGCACCTCATCTTTGACCCGGTCCCGGGCGATCACAACATCCCCGCCCATCGTTCGAACAGTACGTTCGGCGCGCTGATCGGCGATCTCCCCAACGGCGCGCCGTCGGCCTCGGTCACCCTGCGGCCGAATGGCGGCAGCCGAGGCTGGGGGTTCTCGGTGGTCTATCCGCCGGATCCCGACGAGGATTGAGGGTACGATCCCGTTGCCAACGACGGGAGCCTCATGAAACGACGTACTCTGCTGGCGGCGTCCGCCGGCGCGATGATCCTCGCTCCGCAAATGAAAGGTTCGCTCGCGGCCGCGGCTGCCACGCCCGCGTCCGATCGCGCCACGGAGTTGTACGGGCTGTTAGGCAAACTACCGCCGCGAGATCGCAAGGTCAGCGCGCAACTCGTCTCGACGGAAGACCGCGGCACGTACACGCTCGAGAAACTCGTGCTCGATCTCAACGGAATCGAGCCCGCTCCCGCGTACTTCGCGCGGCCCAAGGGAAAGGCCGGCCGCCTGCCCACGGTGCTGTTCAATCACTCGCATGGCGGCGGATACAAGATCGGCAAGACCGAATTCCTCGAAGGCCGCGAATACCTCGCCAACCCGCCCTATGCGGAGTTCCTGACCTCGCTCGGTTACAACGCGTTGTGCTTCGACGCGTGGATCTTCGGCGAGCGTGCGAAGCGCACGGAGCTCGAGACCTTCAAGGACATGCTCTGGCACGGCCAGGTGCTGTGGGGAATGATGGTCTACGACTCCCTCAAGGCCGTGGACTACCTGGTCACGCGGCCCGATGTCGACGCGAAGCGCCTCGGCACCGTGGGAATGTCGATGGGCAGCTCCACCGCGCAGTGGGCGGGCGCGCTCGACCCTCGCCTGAAAGTCGTCGTCGACATCTGCTGCCTGACGGACTGGCACACGCTGGTCGAAGTGGATGGTCTCAAGGGCCACGGCATCTACTACTACGTGCCCGACCTGCTCAATCACTTCACCACCGCGCAGATGAATGCGCTGACCGCACCGCGCGCGCACCTGTCGCTGGCCGGGAACCAGGACAAACTCGCGCCGGTGGCGGGGCTCGAGAAAGTGGATGTGGAGTTGAAGAAGGTCTACGCCGCGGCCGGTCATCCGGAGAACTGGAAGCTGCTGCGCTACGACGGCGGTCATCTCGAGAACGCGCAGATGCGCGAGGAAATCCGCAAATGGTTCGTGGAAAAGTTATGAGCTGGCGCGAACACGTATCAGAGAGGCAGCTCGAGGCTGGTGATCTTTTCGTCGAGCGGATAGGCCTGGCCGTGCCATACGAAATCACCGGGCGTCCTGAGGGGAACTTCGATTACCGCAAACAGTTTGTCCCCGCCAACGCGATAACTCACTTTAACGGGGCCCCACGGGGTTGCCGCCGTGGCGTCGAGCGAGGTCAGCTTCCCTAACACCGGCTGGATGCGCACGCGCGTATATCCTGCGTCGGCGGATCGAATGCCGGCGACGATGCGCAGCAAGTCCGCCGTCGGGTGCGCGCTCCATGCATGCGTGTCCGAACGCGGTTGCTCGCGCGTCTCCGGCCAGGTCGTGTAGTTGAGAGGGAGCAGTTCGCGCCAGCTCTGCAGCAGATCGAAGTAGCGGTCCGCAAGGCCCGCGTGTTCGAACGCGCGCACGAGATACCACGCGAAGTAATACGTGGGGCTGTACATGCCGGTGGGCGCGTCGATGCCGCGGCCACGCATCGTGACGCGATCGAGAATCGCCGGCGCTTCCTCGGGCGTGGCGATGTCGTAGAGCACCGCGAAGACGTTCATGTGCTGGCTGAAGACCGCGTGGTCACCGTCATCGGCGTAGAGTCCCTTCTCGGCGACCCAGCAATACTTTCGGATGTCGCCGCGCGCGACGATCCGCCTTCGCGCGATATTCCACGACCCGCTGGCTGTCGCCGTAGCTGCGTTCCAGCTCTTCGGCCTGCCGCAGCGCGCCCACCCACATCGCCGTCATCAGGCAACTGCCGTTCTGGCTACCCCACGAAGGAAAATTGTCGCGGTCGTCCCATTTCTGTCCCGACCAGTCGATGAAGTTCCACTGCGGGTTCTTGCCGAGCAGGCCCTGTGCGTTGAGCAGTGGCTCGAACCACGCCAGTACGCGGCGCATGCGCGGCAAATGCCGCACGATGAACCTGCGATCCGGTTGCTCGACCGACCAGTCCGCCAGCATGCCCACCCAGGCGAACGCAAAGGTGGCAATGACATTGGGCAGGCGCGAGGGATAGGCGCCCTGCATGAGCCCGCCATCGACATCGGATTCCGCAAACGCTTCGATGGCCTGCCGCGCCAGTCGCGCATCGCCCGAGACTGCGTACGTGATCAGCATCTCGAGCCGCGTGTCGCCGGTGTACTGCAGCTGTTCCCAGTACGAGCTGTCCATGAAGGTCTCATGCGCGTCGACGCGCAGCGTGCGCCAGCCGATGTCCCAGATGCGATTCAGCTCGGCGTCGCTGCTCACGAAACTCGCCACTTGTTTGAACGGGTAGCCGGTTTCGTATATGCGAAAAGCGCATGCAGCGTGAGCGGCTCTTGCTGGGTCACGACCTCGATCTCGACGAACCGGAACGTGCGCCACCACAGCGGTGCGAAGGCGCGCGTCTGCCCATCGGCGACGAAGGTGTCGTGGAATCCACGCAGCTGGCGGTCACCGATGAGATTGCGATCGTCTTTCCGGCCGGCCGCGTCGTACAACGCCTCGCCGTACTGAAGTTTGATCGTCGCATCCGCGGCCGCCCTGCACTTCGAGCACCGGATAGGCGGAGATCATGGCGTCGCGGCGAATCAGTAGTTTGGCCGTGGTGTTCGCCGGAATGGTCAGCGGCTGCGCGGGAAACCGGTCGCCAGCCTTCAATCGAGCTTCGCACCACCTGTCCTGGCGTGGCGCTCACATACAGCTGCGGCGGAAGCGGGTCCGCGATCGACATGCGCTCCGCCGCGGCCGGCGCCGGCACTGCGTCCTGCCAGTGCGATCGGCGCCTGGCGCGCATCGATGACCTCTGGTGTGCTCGCCACGTAGTATTGCCACGAAATCTGTTCCTTTGCGTTGACCGCCGAATGGCCGGTGTCGATGCGCACGCGCCAGCCGGGTGCGTTCGTCGGCGCCAGATCACCAATGACGCGGAATCCCGTCGCCACGGTCTGCTGGAATGCGGGCGCAACGTCGCCGAAATTCCAGACGGTGGCCGCGATCACGTTCTTGCCTTTCCTGAGATGCGGCGCGAGATCCACCTCTGCTTGTCGCCAGCTCTTCACCGTACCTGCGGAAGGACCGCTGGCCACGCGATCCCCATTCACATAGAGGATGAATCGTTTGTCCGCTGTCACCCTCACGAGTTGTTTGGCCGGCAGGCGATTCACGGTGAGCTCGCGGCGAAACTGCAGAACAATGGGTGTGCGCGCGCCGGCTTCGGGATGGGTGATCCACCCGGTTGTCTCCGCGGCCATGCCAGTCGGCGCGTACGACGCAGCCAGGATCACGGCCGCAAGCGCGACCATTGCGTTGAGTGGCTTGTCCATCGCGCGATATTCGCATGGACCGCCAGGTCGCGGCCGGTCCGCGGCGCGTGCCGCGGACCGACCTACTCACTACCTCAGAATGGCGACGAGACTGCGCGCGGAAAACGTGTTGCCGTCGCCGTTGTACGAACCCGTCGCCGTCAGGCTGACCATCGCGGTCGTGCCGTTGAGCCGCGTACTCAGCTCCGCCACGAAGTCGCCGAAGTCCTGGAACGAGAGCGACTCGTCGCGCATGACGATCAGGTACGCGCTGGCTCCGCTGGCCGGCGGCACGATGCTGGGCGACGCGGGCAGCCTCAGCAGGTCGAGCACTCGCGGACCGACGGCGAGGAAGTGCAGCCGGCCGATGTCCGGATTCTCGAGATCGAGCACCAGGCCCGTGGCCTCCTGGCTGCTGAACGGCGCCGTCGTTCCGCTGCGACCCCAGCTGAGCGAGAGGACCGCCGGAAGTCTCGGGAAATCGATCAGCGTGCGGCCTTCGAAATCCGGGGGCGCCAGGCCGAAGGGCGTCGGGAAGCCGATGAGCTTCACGGGCTCACCGACGCTCGCGCCCGACAGATTGAGCGTGCTGGTCGCCACCTCGTAGTTCATCGGATCCGCATCCTGTTCGGGGCTCGTGCCGGTGCCCGCGAAATCGAACGACGACACCCTGCGACCCGCGATCGATTCGAGCTGCAGCGTGAGCGCGCCCGTGGATGCCTGTTTCACGAAACCGAAGATCGACGTCGGATTCATGCGCACGCGACCCGCGGTCGCGTCCAGCGTCCAGTCTCCCGACTTCGCGACGCTCGCTGACAGGATTCGCCGTGCCGAACGCCGCGATCGACTGGCCGACCGAGATCGCGTCCGCGGCCGCGGTAGGCGATGCCACCGTGCCAGCCTTCACCACGATGGTGTTCGGGCCGATCGTCACCTGCACGCTGCCGCGGGCGAAATGTGCACCGTCGCTGTTGCGAACCACGGTCGCACCGCGCACCGTGAGTACATCTCCGCTGCGCGAGATGACCTCACCGAGCACCGTATCGACACCGGCGCCGGGAACGCTGGTGCCGGCATGCACGGCTTCCGCGTGGAACTCCCGCGTCTGCTTCGTGAGCGTGCCGAACGCCGTCGTGATCGTTCCAGCACCCGCTGCCGCGAGCGCCGCCAGCCCCGGTGCGCCGGTGTAGTTAGTTCCGTTGATCTCGAAGACGGTGTTCGCGTCCGTGTGAACGGTCAGCTGGCCGAAGCGCAGGTTGCGCACGTGGGACGGACGCACGTCGGCCACGTAGGTGCCGGCTGCGGTATCGACGCTCACCAGCGGGCCGCGTACTCGCAGTTCTTTCTGTTCGACGAAATCGAGCGATGCCACGAGCGCGGGCGTCACCGTGACCGTGGCGGGCGTCGTGGCCAGATCCACGCTGTTCGACGCCGCGAGGTTGAAGTCGAACGTGAGCAGCGACGGCCGGCCCGGTGACACGACGAGATGATGCCGATTGTCGAGCGTCACATTGACATCGACGACGCCGAGCGCGTTGCCGCTCGCGTCGACCGCGCGCGCCGCGACCGGCATGCCGCCTCTTTCGACGGTGATGTCGGCGTTGCCATAGTCGAGCCGCAGGGTGACCGCGAAGTAGGCGCCGTTCGGAATCGTTCCGACGGTGATCAACTCGGTGAGGTCGACGTATTGCGCGAAGTCGATTCGCGTCGTCGCCGGCAGCATCTCGACGATGGTGCCGTTCGGGCGCTTGAGCTTCAGGGAAACGACGTCGACGGTGTAACTCAGGAAATCGCCATCCGCATCGGTCATGGCGACATAGACGGTGTTGCAATCCGCTGCGCAATCGGCCGTTGCGGGCGGAGGTGGAGCTGCGCTCGAGGGCGGGTCGTCGTTCATCCCGCCGGTACCGCCGCACGCGGTGAAAACCAGAGCAACGGTGAATGCGCCGAAGCGCGATAGCGCGCTGCAAAAACGGGAAATGGTGTTCATGAGAATCTCCCCCGTATTGTCTGTTGTTGGCAGAACTAACGAGGGATCAGACACCCGGTTGACAGCCATTCGCAAACTTCGCCGACCGGCGACATACGCAATTACCGCTTCACTGCAGCGTGGGCTGGCGGACCTCGACGACCGCGTGATCGCGCAGGGTTACGCTGCCGCCCAGGAATCCCGAGCCGATTTCCATCGCGTAGAGCAGTACGCGTGCGCCGCTCTCTTCACGCATCGACGTCGGCCGTCCTAACGAACTGATCACTTCGAGCTCACCCGTGCCAGGATTAATCCGTCGCCAGAGAGCGACGTCCACCCACCGCGGCAGGCTCGCGGGCGCTGCGCCTGGCGCGGAACCCGGCTTGGCGGATGGCGGCCCGACCCGGTCCGGCCGCGTGCGCAGTTCGTCGATCTGCCGTGACAATGCCTGCACCTGCCGCTGCAGGTTGCGCACTTCCTGTTCGAGAAACGAGATCCGCGTTTCGTCCGCGGCCGATGCCGCAAGCGGCATGAACATCAGCATCACGAGAAACAGCCGAGCCATGGAACCTCCATTCCCGGCTGTAGAAAATGAGGAGGCGGGACGATAACCGTCCCGCCTCTTCATGCTCTTACTGCAAAGCCGGTGTCGTCCAGTTGATCCACATGCCCTGGTTGAATGGCACCCCAGGATCATTTCTCATCACGTTCGTATTTCCAGTGCCGCCGCCGATCAGGAATTTCTGAACGTAGGCGTTCACTTCCGCCTGCTGCGACGACGGGAAGCTGCAGTGACCATGCTCGGTGGTCAGCGAGTAACCCATCCGGTCGGAGATGCCCAGTGCATCCCAGATCCTGCGAGCCGCGTTCGCGCCGGTCCAGGAGCTCTGCGGGCCCAGCCACAGGATGTTGTTCTCGATGACCAGCAGCGCGCGCGGCGCCACCAGGCCTTCGATGGAGTGATGGTCGAACGGTAGTTTGGGCACCGAGCTGCTGAACTGGCTGAAGTTCGACCGGAACCAGACGTTCTCACCCACGATCTGTCCCAGTGTCTGCGTGCTCTGTCCCTGCGAGAGCATCGAGTTCGAAACGCGCCAGGTTCCCGAGCCGCCGGAGCCAGGCTCCTGCGGGATGGTGAGCTTGATGCGTTCATCGAATGCGCCGACGGCCAGCGCACCCTTGCCGTTCCTCGAGCAGCCCGTCACGCCGAGTCGCGTCGCATCGATATTCGCCGCCGGCGTTTTTTCCAGCGCGTCTATCAAGCGGCTCACGCCCCAGGACCAGGCCATCAGCGCTCCGGCGGAATGGCCGTTGCCATACATGTCGTAGAACCTGCCCACGCCGCGAGAGCCCTGGCCGTTCTGCTGGGCGATCTGGTCATTGGGGAAGTTGATGACCGCCACGCCCATGGCTCGAGAGCGCCGAGTTGTTGAGGCTCGAAGCGCCGACTCCGATGATGGCCGGGTAAGGAGCGCTGCCGGTGCTCGGATAGGTGACCGAAGCATTGAAGGTCAGTGTTCTCCCATTGTCCGTTACGGTGACCGTCACCGTGTTCCCGCTGCGCGAGCCCGTCGTGTTCGGATGTCGGCGTATTGGGTTTGTAGCCGTATTCGAACTCCTGTGCCAGCGCGGCAATTTCCGCGCGACGGCAGCGTCCACTCCGCCCTCGTCGTCATCCGGGTGCCATTCATGAACGTGAATGGATCCGGCAGGAACGAGTTGTTAGGCAGCGACGCGATACGAGGGCATCGGTGGAAGCGTGCAGGTCGTGCCGCCGCCGGTGCCGCTCTGCGTGACGGTGACGGTTTGCGATGGAACGCCGGTCGCAGACGCGGTCACGGTGGCCGTGCGCGCGGACGTGCCGGTGTTCTGCTGCGCCGTGACCGTGACCGTTCCATTGTTCGAGCCGGAAGCCGGACTCACCGTCAGCCAGTCCTGATTGTCCGTTACGGTCCAGCTGGTGTTGGAGGTGACGGCGAACGTGCCGGTGCTGTTGGCGGCCGCGGCGAGGCTCACCGTCGTCGGCGCAGACCGAGAGCGTCGTTCCCCCCGAGCAGTTGGTTGCCGGCGAGCCCGTCCGGTGGGCAGCGCGGTGGACGTGGTGATGTTGAACTTGTCGAGACGCGCGCCGTCTTCGCGGATAGGCGATCGTCAGCGTGTGGCTGCCGGCGCTCGAGATTGAACGTGTTCGGGAACTGCGCCCAGATCCAGGCGGTGTTCCACCAGTTGTTCCACATCACCCACGCCCCGCCATCCATGCTGACCCAGAACGAATCGTCGTTCGCGGTGGGGCCCAACATGCGGGCGAAGAGGCGGTAGGTTCCGGCCTGTCCCGCGTTGAACGGAAAGTTGATGTGTCCGGCCGTATTCGTGGGCGCAGCTGGCCGTGCTGTTGTTGCCCCGGCTGAATCGTCACGTATTGAGAATTGGAAACACTGGCGTCGGTGGTTCGATTCCACAACGATCCCACCGATCCGCATTCGGCTTCCAGCCATGTCGACTGTGCATTGGCAACAGCGGCAAATAGTGAGAAAAACAAGACGGAAATTAACGTGCGCATACGTTCCCCTTCACTCCGTTGAATGTGACTTTCCTTTTGCTGTGCGCCGAACCCCGCCACGCCGTTTACGACGTTGCGGTCCGCGGTCAGGACGCACGCACGCAGGGTTATATAGAGTCGACGCGCTTAATGCATTCCGTGATTAGACCTAGCCCAAAGAAAATCAGCGGCCCTGCATGTGCGCGGCGGGCTGCGCGCAACCTGAGCCCGTGAATTCAAAACGCCTGGCCGAGAGCTGCGGATAGATCGACAGCAGCTTGAGCAGCACGCCATTGGTCCAGCCGAAGCCGTCCTGCACGGGATACTCGCCGCCCGCCCCCTCGCCGGCATCCCGCACGTTGTACTTCTCCACCAGCTTGCCGGTCTCGCAGTACACGCGCGCATTCTCGGTGACCCATGACTCGGCGATCTTCGCCGCCAGGCCCTGCTCGCCACTTTTCCGCAGGCCTTCGATGGCTATCCACTGCAGCGGCGCCCAGCCGTTTGGCGCGTCCCACTGCTGCCCGGTGTCTTCGATCGTCGTCGCGAAGCCATGCGGCGAAAGCAGGGACTCGCCCATGGTACGTGCAACCCGCTGCGCCTGCTGGCTCGAGGCCAGCCCGACGAACAACGGAAAAGCCGTCGCAGCAGTCAGGTGAGTCGACTGCTCCCTGTTTCGCCAGTCGTAGTCGACGAATGCATTGAACCTGCCGCTCCACATCAACTGGAGCATCGCTGCCTGTCGCGCCTTCGCGTACGCCAGCATTTTCCGGCTGCAATCGGGGCGCCGCGCCGCTTCGCAGGCGCGCGCGATGGTGAGTTCCAGTTTGTACAAGAGACTGTTGAGATCCACGGGCAGGAAGTCCGTCGTCCGGATCGAGCTCAGCGTTTTTCCGTCAGCCAGCCATCGGGAGCTGAAGTCCCAGCCGCTTTCCGCCGCCGCACGCAGGTCCCGATAGACCTCCGCCGCGGGGCGTCGCGCTGTTCTGCGCGGTCTCGATGTCTTCGAGGTAGGCCTCGTCGCGTGGAATCGCAAGATCGTCCCAGTACCGGTTCAGCAAGCTTCCGTCGGCGAGCCGCACCACGCGACGATGTGCGCTGCCGGGAGCAAGATCCTTCGCACCTTCCATCCAGAAGCTCATATTCGCGCTCGAGTTGCGGCAGTCGCTTGATCAGCGCGCGCGCGCCGTCGCGCTCCGCCTGGAGCTCGACCATGGCCGCGAAGAACGGCGGTTGCGAGCGGCTCAGGTAATAGCTGCGGCTGCCATTCGGAATGTGACCGTACTTGTCGATGAGGCCCGCAAAGTTTTCGACCATGTCGGCCACGAGATCGTGGCGGCCACTGGTTTGCAGACCCAACATCGTGAAATAGGAATCCCAGTAGTACAGCTCGCGAAATCGCCCGCCGGGCACCACGTAGCGAGTCGACAGCCGAAGCAGCGAGCCTCCGTCGGGCAAACCCTTTGGCGCGCGCACGAGCACGCTCCACAGCTTGTCGACGTGCGCGCGGATTTCATCGCGCGGCGTAGTCTGGAATTCGCTCGTGGCTGAACTCGGGATGACGAAGTTCTCGGTCACGAAATTCCTGAGCGAAAATCCCGCGAGATCTTTTTCCGCGTCGTATCTGCGCGATGATTTCCTCGAGGCGCGGATTTCGGCCACCGCATCGGCGAAGGTCTTGCTGTCCGCGAAGATCCTCTGGGTTTGAACCCGATGGAACAGCTCGCCATACAACTCCGACGGCGGCGCGGAGCCGCAGTGTCGCGTGCATCGACGACACCTGCGAACAGCGCGACCTGCAGCGAAACAATCGCGAAGAGAATCGAGCGCGGAAGCGTGTGGTGAGTGGATGCATGGCGAGCGGGCCTGTATCGCCGCGAATATAACTCCCGGTGGCGATGCGTTAACGAGGCGTTGCGAACTTCAGCGATGCCTAAGCGCGAAAATCTGTTGTAGTCGCATGCTGACGTGACATCGCGAGTTGTTTACACGCCTGGATTTTCCTGTGTCAGAGGAAATTTTCCCGCGAGAGAGGACACTGACCGCACCCGGTGGAAAAGGGGGAATCATGATCACGACATTCACCCGCAGCGCTTCTGGACTGGTGGCACTCGCAGTCGGCCATGGTTCCCTTCACGGTTCGAGCGCAAGAGGGCGCTTCGCCCGACGATGACGCAAGCGACAGCGCGCTGGAAACCATCGTCGTCACCGGCACCGCGATTGCGAGTGGCGTCAAGAAGCTCGAGGCCAGCTACAACATCGTCACGGCCACCGAAGAAGAAATCCGGCGCGCGAATCCGAAGAGCACCGCGGATCTGCTGAAGATTTCCCCGGGCATGTGGCCGGAATCGACCGGCGGCCAGACCGGCGCCAACATCGAGATCGCCGGCTTTCCGGGCGGCGGCGATGCGCCGTATTTCACCGCGCTGCTGATGGGCTCGCCGCTGTACGGCATGCCGACGCTGTCGTTCTTCGAAACCACGAGCATCGTGCGGCTCGACGACACCGTGAGGTCGGTGGAAATCCTGCAAGGCGGCCCGTCGGTGGTGTTCGCCGGCGGCCAGATGGGCGCGACGGCCAACTTCCTGCTGAAGACCGGCACGGATGCTCCGTCGGGCAGCCTGGGCCTGACCTATGGCGATGAGAATCTCTGGCGGCTCGACGGATTTGCCGGCTTCCCGCTCGGCGACGACTGGTATGGCAGCGTCGGTGGCTTCTGGCGCGTTTCCGACGGCGTGCGCGATCCGCAGTTCACGGCGGACGAAGGCGGCCAGCTCACGGCGACGCTCAAGCGTGAGTCCGAAGGCGGCCAGCTCACGTTCTATGCGCGCTACCTGGACGAGAAGAACCAGTTCATCACGCCGATCCCGGTGATCCAGCGCGGCACCGACAGTTTCAGCGCCTATCCAGGTTTCGATCCGCTCGACGGCGACTTACAACAGCGAAGCCATCCGGCGCGTCCGGCTCGACGGCTATCCGAACGGCGGCACCACCGCGGACCTCGCCGATGGCCGCGGCGCGCAGATGCTCTTCCTGGGCGCGAACTTCGACCAGGAGCTCGCCAACGGCTGGTCGATCAGCAACAAGCTGCTCGCCAACGGCGGCGACGTCGATACCAACGCCCTGTTCTCCGGCAGCAATCCCGCGTCGCTGTTCGACGCAGCTGTACACCATTCCGACCAATCTCGGCGGGTCTCGCGCTGCCGGCTGGATTCGGCGACGGCCACCTTCGTCGGCGGCGGCGCGGTTGCGCCCGATCAGAGCGTCATCTCATCAGGGCTGGTGGTTCATCCACAAGGAGCTCCAGAACATCAACAACGATTTTCGCCTGAGCAAGGAACTGTCCGAAGACAACACGCTGACGCTCGGCCTGTACCTCGCCTACTACGAGATGGACGACGAATGGGCGCTCGGCAATCAGATGTTCATGACCAACGAACCGAATGCGCGGCCGATCACCGTGAGCTACGTCGAGCGGCGGCCAGACATTCCAGCGCACCGACGAGCAGGGCTTCCTCGACAACGGCGGCTTCAACATCACGCAGCGCGGTCACGCGTTCAACAGCGCGATCTATCTGTCCGATTCGTGGCGCATCGACAAGTGGCTGCTCGACGCCTCGGTGCGCTACGAGAAGCAGGACGCCACCAACCGCGTCTGCAACCGTACCAATATCAATCTCGATGGCAATCCGATCTGACGATCTACAACAATGTCGTGCCGGTGTGCAACGGAACGTTTGCCGTCGACGGACTACGACGAAGACTTCACCTCGTGGACGGTGGGCGCCAACTACAGCTTCACCGATTCCATGTCCGCCTACGTCCGCGTGAACCGCGGCGGGCACTTCCTGGACTTCGACAACGGCATTCGCGGCAGCACCACGGGCAACACCGCCGCCCATGCAGGTGATCCGCAACTACGAGGGCGGCTTCAAGTTCGAGAACGACCTGTTCTATGCCGACATCAGCGCCTACTTCCGCGACTTCACCGGCCTGCTCGTATCAGCCGACCGATGACGCGCGGCGTTCCGATCGGCGCTCGGATTCCTATGGCTCCGAGTCGAAGGGAATCAATTTCATCGGCGCGACTCACGCCTGGTGAGAACTTCCGATTCCAGGTGGTCGCCAACTATCTCGACGGCGAGTACACGGACTTCGACGCCTGCTTCCCGTACAGCAACGTCGTGACCGGCGACGGTTGCGCACCCATCGAAGGACAGCAACTGCAGCGCCAGCCCAAGTTGCGCTACATGCTGACGCCTAGCTACCGCATGCCGTTCGGCGTCGAACGAGGTCTCAGGCCTACGTCACCTACACGCATGTCGGCGATCACACCCAGGATCAGTCCGGGCTGCAGCAGCTGGGGACGTACGACACCTGGGATTTCGGCATCACGGCGAGCATGGGCGACAACTGGCAGTTCTCGCTGCGCGGCACGAACGTGTCCGATGAGCTCGGCCTCACCGAAAGCAATTCGCGCATCTTCGGCGTGGCTGCCGATACCGGAGGCGTGTTGCTGGCGCGCCCGCTCGAAGGTCGCGAGATCAGTTTCCAGGCGAAGTATCTCTGGTAACCGGCGGGCTCGAGGCCCAGGAACACCGTGCTCCAGAGCTGCGCGGCGTTCGATTCATCCGCGTCGGCGCCGGGCCGGCCAAACGGCTCCATGCGATAGCGGCCATTTGCAAACGACCACGACCACAGCTCCGAAGTGCGCAAGGCCCTGGATCGATTCGATCGCCGCCCACAAGGTCCGCGCGCGCCTGCTCGAGTTGTGCGCGCGTGTGTTTGGGCAGATCGACGCGCTGCAGTTGGCGCTCGATTCCGGCGGCCAACAACGCCTGCTGCCACGACCAGACGACGGTGCCGTGATAGGCAAACCGGGTGAACTCGCGTCGCAGTTCGGCGCTGGCGAGCGCCGGGTTCGCCACGAGCAGGCCCACGTCGGTCATGAGCCCCGCCGGAAACGGACGCATGATCGCGCCGAGGCAACGCGCGAGCTCTTCGGGCGCCGGCTCCGTCAGCAGCAGTCTGAAGCCTTCGTCCGAATGCAGGATCGGGATGGGCCGGCCTTGCTCATCCAGCGACAGCGCGTGAAATGCGAGCGGAGCCGTGCGCAGGTCGCGCCGTGCGCGCGCGCCATCGACACCCGACTTCCTTCGCGTACGCAGCGATGTCGCGGCGCGGGCCCGCGTCGTCGGAACATCGACCGCGAAGAACGCGGCTGCGCGCGCTGTCCAGACATGTGCACGCGCGCGAGCCTGCGCCAGCGTGCGCCGTTGGTCCGCGTCGACGTATTCATCGAGAATCCCGCTTTCGTGCAGTCGCGCGATCGCATCGAGCGCGGCGGGTACCAGCGCGGCATTCACGTCGTAAGCGTAGCGCCCTCGCCCGAGTCCCTGCTCGCTGTCGCGCCACTGTCCGGTCATGCGTCCGGATTTGATGGCCGACGAGATTCGTCGCGCGCGGATCGTCGGCAAAAGGCGCCGCACGCTCGACCACCCACGCGAGATTGCGCGCGAGCGCGGCTCCGTGGCGTTCGCCGATGCGCTCCGCTGCTCCGCCAGGAACTCGATCGCGCGCGCGCGCGCGCCCTCCTCGGACAACAGCCAGCGCGCCGCGAGCGGCGCCAGCAGGAAATCGTCGTCGACCATGCCGTAGTCGTAGACAGGAGTCGCGACTCGCCCGCGTCCTTCGCGCGCGTTGCGCAACACGGCGAATTCGCCGATGTCCTCCTCGTGCGCCACCTCACCATTCGGCGCGAGACGATCGAGCACCGAGGTGATGGCGCTTTCCAGTCGCCTGCGGCTCGAGCACCGGCGCGAGCAGCAGTGCCGAGATCAGCGTGTCGCGTCCGAAGTACGTGTTGAATCGCCAGGAGCCGGCGAGGAACTTGTCCTCGGTAGCTCAGGAACGCGAGTGCGTTGCGCGCACGCGCGTCGTCGCCGGCGCTGTGCCGTGAGCGGAGTAAGTCGAGCGGCTCGAGCGGCGTTTCGCCCGTGAGCGCCTGAACCCGCAGGCGCAGCGGCGCCTGCGACGCGGCAACGAATCGCTCGGCCGACACGCGCGTGCCGTCGCCAGGCTTCGATCGTGAGCTGGAAGCCCGCGGCACCATCGAGGCGATCTCGCGCCCACGAAACGCGGCCGCCGGTGATGCGCGCCTCGACCAGCACTTCGGCCGGCGCCTGCCCTGCAACTCATAGTCGCGCAGCACGCGCACCGACGAGAGAACCGCGGCACGCGGGCGCAGCTCCGGCGCATCCGTCTCGATTTCGAATTCGATGCCATGCAGTGGGCGACGCTCATCGTCGAGCGCGCGTCAACGGCCTTGCGGCGACGTGACGAGCTTCCATTCGAGCGAGGTTTCGCGTGTTCGCGAACCACAGCCCCACCCCGCTGTTGCCGGCGGGAAATGCGACGAGAATGCGCGGCTCGGTTCCCGAGCGCAGCAGCAGATGCGCGGCGACCGGCCCGTCGCGCAGGAAGCTGTTGATGTTGCGCCCTTCGTCGATGCGAAAGGCCAGCGCGCGCGTCGCGGGCGCAGCGACTGGCTCGTCGGCGCCGGACGAGCGCCGCGGATGCCATCCATCCGCAGATGATTCGTTTGCACCGCACGATTTCCCCCGCGGAAATATGCAACCGCAGAACCACGCGCGCTGTAGGCCGACGCGCAATGAGCCGGCTACACCTGCCGCAGGGCCGCAGCGGCATCGACCAGGCCCGCACCGGTGGCGCCATCGCCGCCCGACGAGGCTTTTACGCCGCCGCGCTGCTTCGGATCGCTGATCGCGCTCGCACGTCCGGCATTCACGTCACGCGACGAACGCCGCAGGACGGCCTTCACCTCCTGGGGCGTGAGGCCCGGGTTCTTCTGCAGCAGCAATGCGCAGAGCCCGGCAATCTGCGGGGCGGCGGCGGACGTGCCGCTGAACACACCCCAGCCATCGGCAGCCCTGGTGTGATCGTGGAAGGCTTCGTCGCGATCGATTTCGCTGCCCTTCGGAATCGGCAGCCGTATATACGTGGCGTGCGGCATCATGCCCACCAGCCCGCAGAAATCGGGCACCGAACGGCCGCGGTAGATCGAGCTCGGAAACGCGCTCGCATAGTTAGACGCCTGCATCGAGCCGGCGGCGTCGACGAACACGCCACCCGCGGAAATCACGGTGGGAATCTGCCCGGGAAAGGCGTAGTGACCGTTGCCGGCGGAGAACACCACGACCACGCCGGCCTCGACGGCCGCGAGGATCTCCGCTTCGAGCGGCACCAGGCTGTTGGGCAGCTTCGTCGCCGGTTTGTTGCCTGCCGCACGCAGGTCGTATCCCATGCTGACCGAGATGATTCGCGGCCGGTGCCGCATGGCTTCCTGAAATCCTTCGAGGATGCTCGCCCCGGCCTCGGGCGAGGAATCGTTGTCCACCTTGATACCGATGAAGGTCACATCCGGTGCCACCGAAAAGACATTGGCGGATTCGCCGGTACCGTGACCATTGGGATCCGTCTTCCGACTCGAAGCACCCGGTGCCAGGACCACCGATGACCGCGCAGCGAAACCGTTTGAACCAGCTGTGGCGCTGATCGAAGCCGGAGTCGACCATCGCGACCTTGATGCCTTTGCCGGTGATCTTCGCCTTGTGGACCTCCGCCACGTTGAGCAGTTTTTGCACGCCTTTGGGCGCGGACAGGTAGTGGTATCCGAGATTCGGGCCGCCGCCGACACCGCCGGCCATGGCGCTGCCCATGTAGACGTGCGGCCACTGGATGTAGGCGTCGTCGATGAGCTTCGCGAACTTCCGGATTCGGGTTCCAACCCGACGTGGCGCCGGGAAAAAAGAACTTGCGGCATTTCGTCACTGCCGCATTCGCGGACTCGAACACTTCCAGGCGCGTACCAAAGACCTTTTCGTACTGGGCGCGCGTGCAGCGCACGGACACCGCGAGTTTGCCGCGCACGCTCACCTCGAAGCCCGCCTTCTGCAACTCGGCGATCGCCATGTCCACGTTCAATGCATCCGGGCGCGAATTGCCGGATGCTGGACGTCGACATGCGTGCACCGAACTTGACCGGGCCACTCTGGGTGCCCGCGCGCGGAAACGTCACCGCCACTCGCAGCAACTCCGACGGAGCCGGGGCACCGGCGGACTTCGCTTCGGGTTCGAACAATCTCATGGCTCAGAGGTACTCATGGCGCGGCGCCACCGTGATGCTTTCGACGTACTCGGCAAGCTCCTGTGGCACCGACCAGCGGCTCGTGCACGACTACCGTTGCTCCGAACAGCCGCTGGAACTCCTCGTTCGCTGACGCGCGCGCTCAGGCTCGCCGCGGCCCTTGCCGGTGATTTCGAACCCGAGTGTCACGACGACTCTCGAGGCCGCCTCGACGCTGGCCGGATTGCGATGCTCCGGACGCATCAACAGCTGCAAACGAATCGCGGCCATCGTGGAGTACCCTGTCCGGCCGCTAGTCGCGTGTCGGGATGTAGTTAGGTACTTCCGTCGCCCGCGGAGCCGCCATCGGTGTCGCCATCGGTGTCGCCGACATGTTTCGGCGGGCGGGCTCGCCGCGTCCCAGGTGCACGGGTTGAACGTGTCGGGTTCGCTCGGCAGGCTGCGTGAAACGGTCGCCGCCATCTGCAGCGAATAGTCCGCCGCCACCGGTGCCGGCGCACGGCGGTCGTCACGCAGCTGCCACCGGTGTTGCTGAAGCGTCCGAATGCCGTCGAGCCGGAAAGATTGCGGAACCACGCTTCCTTGAAAGGAGAAACGTTGCAGGCGCCCTGCGGCAGGATGCGCGCCAGCGAAGGCGACTGCGCAGTGTTGTGGCAGGCCATGCAGGCCGACGCGCGGTTGTCGACCGGGCCGTTGAGCCTTCCACCGACTCCGAGATGCGCGAGCGCGTAGGCCGGCGCCGCCGGGTTGATCCAGCTCTGCACCAGGGGCGCACCCGCCGGATCGTTACCCCACATCAGTCCGAGCGGCACCATCTTGCGCCAGGGCGAGGTCAACGTGACCGCGCGATCGTAGACGTACGTGGCGAAGTACCAACCGGTGACTCCGGCACGCTCGTCGCGAACCGCGATATCGACCTGCAGCAGGCGCACCTTCAGTGTCTGCGGTATTGTTGTTGGGGAGGATGTCGACGGACAGCGAGCCGTCGAGAATGTCGACCGGGAAAGTCCGTCGGTTTGGCCGCGCTGTACAGCAGCTTGAACACCAGGCTGTCGGTGGCCATCGCCATCTTCGTGAGGTCGGCGATGTCGCGACCCGGCACACTGCCTGCCCAGGTGTTCTTGTAGGTGCGCGCGCCGCGCCGGTCGTAATACGCCACCGCGTAGTTCTTGAATGCAACGGTGTTGCCGCCGAGCTCGTTGCTGACCACCGTCCGCTCGAGCGTCATGCCATACGCCGGTTCTCGCACGCCGAAGTCTCCGGGCGAACCGAAGATCATGCGCGGTGCCGGGTACCACTTCTGATCTCGCTGCCCCTGCGGGACGGGCCGCCGGCCGGATCCCGATAGTTGCTGCTCGCCGTCAACTGCGGCGTCAACGCGCGCACCGGGAGACTGGAGAACGCGTAGTTGCGCAATGCCAGGGCGTATTGCAGTCGTTCCGCCGGAATGCGCGGATCGAAATTGCGCCACGGACGCGTGTGGTCGGCCCATTCGTGGTCGCATTTTCGATGAGCTCTGGCGTGAAGCGCTTCCCCGTGCTTCCGGCCGGAATGGCATTGCGGCTGGCGATGAAGTCCGGATACTTGCCGCGGCACTGCGCGACGAAAGTGCCGGTCGCAGATGGCCTGCCCGACGAAGTGACGCGAATGCATCGTGATCCCGGGGCGCAACCCGTGGTGTCCGAGGGCAGCGGCGCCGCCATTGTCAGCCCGGAGGCGGCGGCAAGCATTCCGCCGGTGAAAATCGTCGTCAGCAGCTTTGATCCCCGATCCATGGTGCTCCCTGCCGGTTCGCGTTTCTTGTTATCGAGCAACCACGATTCTCATGCTTCTCGAGCCCGAGAATCGCACGCTCCGGCCGCATGATATCCGGAAAGTGTGAAATCGTCCCGTTATGTGGAAGCGAGAATTTCCCTAGCTACCGCAGTGCGGTAACGCCATCCCCGGGTCGCGCTCGGGTCTCCCGAACACGCGAAAGTCTTCGCCGGCGGAAGATTGCGGATTTCGAATCCGCACCGCACATCCGGGAAAGTTTCGCGCAACACCGGCAGCACCCGGCTCGTGAATTGATAGACGAGGAATTCGCCGTCGCCGTCGAGCGCTTCCCGGCTCGCGATCGAAATCTTCGATTGCAGGGAAGTCGGCATGCTGCCGAGTGGAATGCCCGACACGATGTAGTTGGCGCGGCTCAAACGCGTGACGATGCAGGATGCGCTGCACGTTCTCGGCGGAGTCGTGCTCCACACGGAGCCGATGGTCCGCGCAGTTGGCCACCAGGTACTTCACGAAATCCAGGTTGGTCTCGATGACGATCAGCCTGGCGTCGCTGCGCATGCGCCGCAGGATTTCCGCGGTGAACGTTCCGACGCCCGGGCCATACTCGACGATGACGCGCGCGCGCGACCAGTCGATGGGCGCGAGCACGGTGCCGACCAGGAAGCGGGAACTCGGAATGACGGAGCCGAGCATGTAGGGATCACGCAGGAAATTGCTCGCGAAGAGAAGCAGCTCGCTCGCGCGCGACCGCACTACGGGTGCGTCGTCCGTTCGTGACTCTTCCATCAAATCGGCTGGCGCAACACGGGCGCCACCTGCACCGCGCGCGTCATGCGCTGACCGTTGCAGGGAACGAGATTCGTCTCGAATTCCCGCGAACACGACTCCCAGCCCGAGCGCAGCGCTCGATCCCGGCATGCCTTGGCATCGATGGTGAGCGCGCGGAGCGCCGCGCGGGCCAGATCCTGATCCAGCGCGCCGGTGACTCCGTCTTCGACGACATCGATGGGCCCGGCCACCGGAAACGCGGCCACCGGCACGCCACAGGCCATGGCTTCCAGGTTCACGAGACCGAACGTGTCGGTGAGGCTGGGAAATACCAGCACGTCCGATGCCGCCAGATGACGCGCCAGATCCTCGCCAAAGCGGAATCCCACGTACACGGCGTCGGGATATTGCGCCTTGAGCCGCGGCAGCTCCGGTCCATCACCGATCACCAGCTTCGTACCTTTCCACGGCATGCCAAGGAACGCGTCGATGTTCTTTTCGATCGCCACGCGCCCGACGTACGCGGCGATTGGCCGTGGAAGCTGCAGAAAATCTTTCGGCATGGGCCTGAAGATTTCGGTGTCGACGCCGCGCTGCCAGTGAACGAGATTGCGGAAGCCGCGCTCCGCGAGCTGGGCGCGCACGGTCTGCGTGCTGACCATGCAATGCGTGGCCGCGCCATGAAACCAGAGCAATGCCTTGTAGGAAAGCGACGTCGGAATCGGAAATCGCGAGCGCAGATATTGAGGAAACTGCGTGTGATAAGACGTGGTGAACCGCAGTCCGCGGCTCACGCAATACCGCCGGGCGGCAAAACCCAGCGAACCTTCCGTCGCGATGTGCACCGCGTCCGGCTGAAACGCCGTGATCGCGGCTGACAACTTCCGGTAGGGGAACAGCGACAGCCGGATTTCCGGGTAGGTAGGGCACGGTATCGAGCGGAACATGCCCGGCGTCACGAGCAGGAGCTCGTGTCCGAGGCGCTGCAGGCACGAAACTGTCTGGCGCAACGTCGTGACGACACCATTGGTTTGTGGCGCCCACGCGTCAGTAACGATCACGATTCGCATGACTAACCGTGGCGTTTTTGCGTGACAGTGGCGTGACGGATCGACGAAGGTTTTCTTGCGGGCGTACGCGAGATGTTAGGTGCAAGCTTCAGATTGTGACGCGGATAACATTGGCCGCGTCCGTCGGTCGCCAGCAGCCTCACTGTCATTTTGCTGTTATGCAAGTGAGATATTTCGTTCACTGGCCCCTGACTTTCGTGTTGCCTCTGCTGCAAAGGACCGTTCATGCAAAACTTCCTGCAGGCGCTGCACACCCAGCGCTGGGACGACCACCGCTACTACCACCACAGCCGCATCAACCAGTCGCTGCACCTGCTGAGCGCGTTCGCCTTCCTGGCGGCCTACGTATTGCTGTTCATCAACCCCGCCGCGGCCGCGCTGGTCGCCTGGCTGGTGGCGATGGTGAGCCGCCAGAGCGGACATTTCTTTTTCGAGCCCAAGGGTTATGACGAGGTCAACCACGCCACCCACGAGCACAAGGAAGAGATCAAGGTGGGCTACAACCTTCGGCGGAAGATCATCCTGCACGCCGTCTGGGCGCTGTCACCCGTGATCCTGTGGATCCAACCGACGGTGTTCGGCTTGTTCCCGCCGATCACTTCCACCGAAGAGATGATCTACCAGGTGGGCGAAATCTGGCTGTGTCGTCGGGCTCGGCGCCCTGGCATTCCGCACGGTGCACCTGTTCTTCCTGCGTGACGTGCAGACCGGCCTCGTGTGGATCACCAAGATCGTCACGGACCCGTTTCAGGACATCAAGACGTACTGGAAGGCGCCTCTCTATCTGATGCGCGGGGAGCTGATCGACCCCATGCACGGGAAAGGCCGAAGCGCCCGAAGAGTTTCACGTCGCACGCGACGCTGGATAGTTTGATTCGTGAGCTCAGGGTGGCTCCACCACCAGCCGTCGCGATGCATCGCGGCGGCTGCGGCCACGATGCGCCCGGCGATCTCGACGAAATCCTCTTCGGGCAGGTCGATGCGGAAGATGAGCCGTCCCGTGCCCACCCAGCTCAACGCCAGCCCTTCCGCGCGGAGATAGAACTGCAGCATCCAGTTATAACGCGACGGCTGCGTGTAGTTGAGCGACCACACGCTCGAGAAATTAGCCACCACGAGCGGCAGGCCGGCCTCGCGCAGCCGCGAGTTGAGTTCGTTTGCGCGACGGTCCCAGAGCGCGTCGAGGCCGGTGTATTTGGCGCGCATCTCCTCGGTTTCCATCGCGCGCAGGAACTCGTGCATGGCGCCCATGACATAGGGATGCGAGTTGAACGTGCCGCGCGCGAAGCACACGTCGGCGGGTCTGTCTTCGCGGAAGCGCTTCATGAAGTGCCTGCGGCCGCAGAGCACGCCGACCGGCAGTCCACCGCCGAGCGTCTTGCCGTAGGTCACCAGGTCGGCGCGCACGCCGAAGTATTCCTGCGCGCCGCCGGCGGCGAGCCGGAAACCCATGAACACTTCGTCGAAGATCAGCACGATGCCGCGCTCCGTGCAGACGGCGCGCAGTTTCAGGAGCCATTCGCGATAGGCCGCGCGATCGAAGTGCGCGCTGCGCCTGCTGTCGAGCAGCATCGAGTCGCTCGGCGCATTGCCGTTCGGATGCATGGCCTGCAGCGGGTTCACGAGCACACAGGCGATGTCGCGCCGCTTGCGCAGCACCTTGAGCGCCGCCTCGCTCATGTCCGCGAGCGTGTAGGTTTCGCGCGCCGTGAGCGGATTTCCCACGCCGGGCTGCACGTCGCCCCACCAGCCATGATAGGCGCCGCAGAAGCGGACCAGGTGCGTTCGTCGCGTGTGATAGCGCGCGAGGCGCACCGCCTGCATGACCGCCTCCGTTCCCGACATGTGGAACGAAACCTCGTCGAGCCCGGAAATTTCGCGCAGTCGGTTTACGTTGTAGGCGAGCACCGGGTGGTAACCGCCGAGCACCGGGCCGAGGTCCGCGACCAGGCGCGCGCCACGCTCGATGCACCCCTTGTAGAAGTCGTAGCCGAAAACATTCACGCCATACGATCCCGTGAGGTCGTAGAGGCGGTTGCCGTCGAGATCGGTGACCGTGGCGCCGTCTCGAAGACGTCAGGAAATTGCCGGCCTTGAGGTGCCGGCGAACGAACGCGCTGAACTGGAACGGCACGCGGTAACGCGCCGTGAACTGGACGTCCGACACCGCGCGTTCGAGCTCCGCGGATGCCGCCACCGTTCTCGCGAAACGCTGCGAGTAGATGTCCGCGAGCCGCATGAAAGCCGCACGCCGCGAGGCGGCGACCTCGCGCGGCGCATCGTCCGTCGCGAAGATCTCCGACTCGTCGAATTCGTAGAACGGCAGAGTTTCGCGAGCCGGCGCGACCAGCGCGCATGGCCGGCGAGCGAGCGATGTTTGGCGCGCGACAGTTCGAGGCGCCGTTGAAGGCGGCGAAACAGCAGCACGCGCCGCAATGGATCCGAGGGCGATGAGCAGCAGATTGACAGGTGTCATGTTCATGGCTCACGACTTTATTGCCAGCACCTTGCACCGGGATGACATGTCGATGAGCTTTGCGCGAAGAATTGAGCTTCCTCCTGACCAATCGCATTCCGCGCCAATGGCTGACATTGCTCATGGGCCGGCTCAGCCCGATCGAGCAGCCGCTCGTCAGTTCCGCGGCCATCGGCCTCTGGAAAGCCTTCTCCAGCCTCGACCTGAGCGATGCGAAGAAGAGCCGGTTCACGAGTCTCCAGGACTGCTTCATCCGCGAATTGAAGGAAGGCGCGCGGCCGATTGCCGCGGACCCCGCCATCCTGGTGAGTCCCTGCGACGCCATCGTGGGCGCCTTCGGAACGATCGATCACGGCACCGTCGTGCAGGCCAAGGGGTTTCCGTACACGCTGGCCGAGTTGCTGGGTGATGCGACGTCTCGCGGCGAAGTACGAAGGCGGACAATTCGTGACGCTGCGAATCACGCCGACGATGTATCACCGGTTCCATGCGCCGCACGATCTCGACGTCGAGCACGTCACCTACATCTCCGGCGACACCTGGAACGTGTATCCGATCGCGCTGAAGAACGTCGAGCGGCTGTTCTGCCGCAATGAGCGCGCGATCCTGCGATGCCGGCTGACAGCCTTCCGGCACGTCCCATTCCTGCTCGTGCCGGTAGCCGCGATCCTCGTTGCCAGCATCCGTCTGCACTGCGCGGATGTGCTGCTGCATCTCAAATACGCGGGGCCGAACCAGATCCCGTGCGATGCACGCTATGCAAAGGGCCAGGAGATGGGCTGGTTCCAGCACGGCTCGACGATCATCGCGCTGGTCCCGAAGGGGATGTCGCTGTGCGAAGACGTGCGCGAAGGCCAGCGCGATCCGCATGGGCGAGCCGTTGATCCGCGAGTGTCTAACTGCGCTCGCCGTCGTCGCCAATCTACTCATCCATGGCCGGCGCGGCGCGTAGGAGTCATCCGACACGTCTTCCGAATCCGTGTTGCGAAAAGCGCTCGTGCGTCGCTTTGACGCGACGCAGCGGGCCTGGACCAAAAGATTCATTCGGCGTCCTCCGTTCCGTGGCAAATTGCGTCACTTCGCGCAGGCCCACACCAAGGAGGAATAGCGCGCCTACACTCGCGAAGATGACCGAGACTAACTACCAGATCGACAAGGAGTGTCACCATGTTTTTGAAATCGGTACGAGGACGAAGCAGATATCTGTGCAACGCTGCTGGCCCTGGCGTTCACATCCGCCGCCGTGGCCCAGGTCGTCAATCCCCCGCGCCGCTCGAACGCGACCATCGACACGCTGCGTTACTGGAACCAGGTCGCCATCGATGCATCCGGTGTCGATCACATTCCCGGAGTGCCCGGCGGCCGCCAGGGCGCCGAGCAACTGGGCCCCGGCCGCTCGGCGCGCGCGATGGCCATCGTGCACATCGCGATGTTCGATGCGGTCAATGCGATCACCGGCAACCGCTTCCGCAGCTATACCGGCATGGCACGCGAGACCCGGCCCGCGTCGCTCGACGCCGCCATCGCCACGGCCGCGCGCGATACGCTGGTGCAGTTGTTCCGTGAGCAGGCGGGGCAATTCAACATCCTCTACAACGCGGAAATCGCCCGTATACCTCCGTCGCAGGAACAGCAGAAGAATCTCGGCATCGCCATCGGCAACCGCGCCGCGACGCGCATTCTCGGCATGCGCACGAACGACGGTTCGCAGATACCGGAGCCGCGCGTCGGCATCGAATGGATCACCAGCAACCTCCCGGGGCGCTGGCGTCAGGATCCGATCAGCCAGATACCGCTGGCGCTCGGCGCGCAATGGACACAACGTGAGACCGTTCGTGATGACCTCGGCCTCGCAGTTCCGCTACGCCACCGCCACCCGCGTCTGAACAGCGCCGCCTACACCACGGCGTTCAACGAAGTGAAGCGGCTCGGCGGTGACGTCGTGCACACGCCGACGCAGCGCAGCCAGGACCAGACGAACATCGGGATCTACTGGGCTTATGACGGCACGCCGAGCCTGTGCGCACCGCCACGCCTGTACAACCAGATCGCCACCGAGATCAGCAAGAGCGACCACGAGCGTCATCGATCTCGCGCGGTTGTACGCGCTCGTCAATATGGCCATGGCAGATGCCGGCATCGCATCCTGGGAGTCGAAGTTCTTCTATGACTTCTGGCGTCCCGTCGGCGGCATTCGCGAGTCGGATCGCGGGCACCGGGCCCACGGGCGCGGGCGACGGGAATCCGGCGACGATTGGCGACATCAGCTTCTTGCCGCTGGGCGCGCCGGCTTCCAACCTGCCCGGCAGACCCGACTTCACGCCGCCGTTCCCGGCGTATCCGTCGGGCCATGCGACGTTCGGCGGCTGCGCTGTTCCAGACCCTGCGCAATTTCTATGGCAGGGACAACATCGCATTCACCTTCACGTCGGACGAGCTCAACGGGGAAACCCAGGGACAACAACGGCCAGGTGCGGCCGCTGCTGCCGCGCAGCTTCAACTCGCTGTCGCAGGCGGAAGAAGAAAACGGCCAGAGCCGCATCTACCTCGGCATTCACTGGTCGTTCGACAAGACCGCGGGCATCACCCAGGGACGCCAGGTCGCGAACCATGTGTTCGCGAACCGGTTCCAGCGCGTGAACTGAGTCTCGATAGATAGGGCTGCGGACGGCGTCGCGAGACGCCGTCCGCAACCTCGAACTACTGCGCGGTGATCGAGTACAACGTCACCGTTCCGCTGATCTCGTTCGCGACCACGAGCATCGGCTGGCCGTTCGGGCTTTCGCTCGCGGGAATGAACGTCAGGCCCTCAGGGCCCGAGATCGCCGGTTCCCGCGGCGAAGTTGCGATTGTTCAGGTAGTCGACGAACAACGGCGTCCACGGATTGGTGATGTCGTACATCGCGATGCCGCCGGTCCGCTCCAGACCGATGAACGCATAGGTGCGGCCGTCGATCTCGCCCACCGTGATGGCTTCCGGCTCGGGACCCTTGTTGTCGGAGCGGTCGTCGAACGTGCTGTTGTTGTTGCTGGCGTTGAAGTTCGCCGGCGCGGCGCGCGGCGGTGATGCGCTCGAAGTCGCTGCCGCTGTCGTAGACCTGCGTGCCGTCGCTCGGCCCAGATGGAGAAAGACCGGCCGCCGAGCGTGAAGAGTTTCTCGTACGCGCCGTTGCCGTCCGCGTCGCCGAGCGTCCGCGTCACGGTGTGGCGTCCGAGGTTCGCGTTCTGCCGCAGGGTCGCCGCATCGGGGAACGCCGTGCTGTCGAGCGTGAGCGCGCTGACGCGTGCCTCCTCGACGAGCCCCGGCCATTCGCGCGCATCGCCTTCGTTGGCGGTCACGAGGTACGTATGACCTTTCGAGCTGAATGCCGCGATGGAGTCGGGCTCATACATGCCGAACAGCGGCCAGCCGCGAATGTTGATCTGCGAATCGCGATCGGAGGCGTCGAGTCCGGGCACGCTGATGAGGCCCAGCGTCACGGCCTCGGGCGTGTAGTCCGCGGCGCGCACGAAGGTGCCGGTCGCGTTGTCGATGACGATCCGCGCGACGCCGAAATCGTTGTCGTTGAGGACCGCGAGCTGGCCGTTGTCGAGCAGCGCGAGGCCTTCCACCTTCTGCACCGACGCATAGCCGGCCGTGGCCAGATCCACGTGCAGTGACTTGGCGATCGCCTGCACGCCCACCGACGCAAGCTCGGCGGTGGTCATCTGATCGAGCGACAAGGTCACCGTCGCGCCGCCACGAACGATTGGATAGAGCGTGTCGAGCGCGGTCACATCCGTCGCGCCGTGCCCAGCGTGAACTTGTAGATCTTCTTCGTGATCACCGACAGATCGGACACCGGAACGGCATCGTCGTCGCGCTCGACGACGTAGATCTCGCCGTTCGGGCCCGCGACCGCGTCGCCGATCTTGTCGGCGGGCGTATCGGTCGCGTTGAGCACCGCGGGATTGTCGAGCGTGTAGATGAACTGCCGCGTGGCGCGTGTCGCCGGATCGAATTCCACGAGGCGGATGTTGCGCATCACGTTGAGTGCGCCGTTGCGCGAGCGTCACCGGATTGCGCATCGGGCTCTGCACGAAGGCGTACAGCTTGCCGCCGTGCTCCGCCAACGCTTCCATGCCGCGATTCTGCCGGCGCTGGGCGATCACCGCCGGCAGCGCCTCGATGCCGAACTCACCCGCGATGCCCGGCGCCGGCACGGGTTTGCCCGCGGCCGCGTGGGTGCCGATCGGGAATGAAGCGTTCGAGCAGGCGGCCTTGCCGGATCGAAGTGGTAGATAGCCGGACGATATTCATCCGCCATCCAGAAGCTGCCGTCGTCGGCAACGACGATAGCCTTCGAGGTCACCGCCCAGCGGATCGAGCGGCAGCGACGTTGCCGAACAGGTCGACCGGCACTTCGTCGTTGTAAGGCTGGCTGGCATTGGTGGAGAGCGCCGTGTTCGGCAGGCCGGTGAGCGGCGTGCCATCGGGCCGCTTGAGCAGGATCTGCTGCGTGAGTTCGAAATAGCCGCTCTTCGGGTCGAGCGTGAACCGCACGATGCGCGGCGTGAAATCCGGCAGCAGGAAGGGCCGCACGATGCCGGTCGGCTCGCCGTTCGGACCGCGGTCGGTGTGCGTGATGAACTTCGAGCTTGCCGTCGCGCGTCGTTCCTTCGAAGGCGAGACCGGAGAAACCCCCGAGATGGATCTTCTGGCCAGCCGCGGTCTTGCCGACCGACGGGCAGATCCCTCCATTCATAGGTAGCGGTCGTCTGCGGCGGCGCGCTGTAGTCCTTGTAGCCGAGCGGCAGCAGTTTCTTGACCGCGCGCCTTCGAGATGTCGACGACCGCAATGGCGTTGTTCTCCTGCAGCGTCACATACGCCCGTGCGCGAATCCGCCGACACCGCGATGTATTCCGGCTCGAAATCCTGCGCCGCGCTGGCGCCGGGTCCGTAGATGCGAATGCCCTTGCGCGCGCAGCGCGGCCTCCTGGCCGTTGTACTGCGTGAAACTCACCTGGCGCACGTTGCCGCGCCGAATGTCTTCCCACTCACCATTGCCCGTGCGGCACGCGAATGATGCTCACCGTCCCTTCCGGATCGACGTCCGTGGCGCCGCCGTACCCACTGGGCTCGCCCTCGTTGGCGACCACCACGTGTTTGCCATCGTGCGTGAACGTCAGCATGTCGGGCTGCGAGCCGACGCGCACCTGCGCGATCGGTGCGCCATCCGCGGTGTAGAACGCGACGAGGCCCGGATCGGTTTTCACCGGCGCCTCGATGGCGACAGCCACGAGGCCGTCCTTGATCGCGACGCTGTTAGGCGTGCCGAGCGCCGACACGTCGATGCGCTCGATGCGGGTCGGTGCCGCCGGCGTGCTGACGTCGACGATGTCCACCGTCCTGCTCACCGCGTTGGTCACGAACACGCGGCGCGACTGCTTGTCGTAGGCCGCGATTTCCGAGCTGGCTTCGCCGAGCCCGGTCGAATAGGTGCCCAGCACGCGAAGCTCGAGCGGCGAATCCGCTGCTGCTGCGGGTGCGGCGACACAAGCCGCAACGACGACAACCGCGATGAAGCGGCTGGAAAAATCGACCATGGTGGAATCCTCCGGGCGTGCGATGAGCCGGCGCTGAAGCCGGTCTGTTATTGCTGCGCCAAATGGAGCCAGACCGGTATTACATCTGGATGACGAAAGCGCGTGTCGCTACGCGCCGGCGTGAGTCAGGCGAACAGCGCGATCAGCTCTTTTTGCTGTGTCGCGCGTCAGCAGCGGCCCGTGCCCGGCCTTGAGATTGTCGGCCTGACGATCGGGCTTGCCCGTCGCGGGAATGACCGCGGTCACGGCTTCATGGCTCAGTGAATACTTCAGGAACATCTGCGCCCATGAGCTGACACCCGCATCGGCGGCCCATCCTGGCAACGGCTTGCCCGCGACCTGCCCGAACAGCGCGCCGTCGTTGAAATTGCGATTGGTGAGCACGGCGACGCCGAGTTCCTTGGCGACCGGCAACACGCGCTTTTCGATGCCGCGGTTCGTCACCGAGTGGTTGATCTGCAGGAAGTCCGGGCTTGCTCTGCCTGCACGATGTCGGCGATCTCGTCGTGCGCAGAATCGGTGTAGTGCGTGACGCCGACGTATTTCACCTTGCCCTGTTTCTTGAGCTCGCGCGCCACTTCGAGCTGCGTTTTCCAGTCGCGCAGGTTGTGGACCTGCAAGCAGCTCGACCTTGTCGGTCTTGAGCCGCTGCAAGCGTGTTGTTGAACTGCGCGAGTCCTGCATCGCGCCCGGTGACGCCGGAAAGCTTCGTCGCGATGAATGCCTTCTTGCGATATCCGCCTTCGGTCAGCAGCGGCCCCAGGTTGTCTTCCGCATTGCCGTAGGTCGGCGCGGTGTCGATGAGCGTCGCCCCGCCGTCGAAGAACCGCTTCACGACTTCCTTGAGCGCCTCGTATTCGGCGCTGTCCGCCGGAATCTGGAAGCTCCCGGAAGTGCCCATGCCGATGGCGGGCACCTTCTCGCCCGAAGACGGGATGGGTCGCATGAGCATCCCTGATGACTTCGGCGCAGCCTGCGCAAAATGCGCGAAGGCGGTGGAAGCAAGCAACGTGGTACCCAGGAACTGGCGGCGGGTGGTCATGGGATCTCCTTTGTCTTCAGCGAATGCGACTTGCCGCGGCGTGCGAAAGTTCCGGGCTCAGGCGGATCGGCGCAGGCCCAGAAGCACGACACCGCCGAGCGCCAGCACCGCGACGCCAAGCAATGCGCCAAGGCGCACGTACGCCAGGCTCGACCAGAGCACGAACAGGCAGGACGCCACGAATACGAGCGGCAGCCATGGATACAGCGGCACGCGGAACGGACGTGGGAGTTCAGGACGCCGCCGGCGCAGCAGGATGACGGCGAAACCACTCAGCGAGAGGAACAGCCAGAACACCGGCGACGAATAGTCGACCATCGTGACGAAGCCGTCGCGCGTGTAGGTGCCGAGCCCCACGAGCAGAATGCCCACGATGCCCTGCGAGACGATGCCCGCGACGGGGATGCCCCGCTTCGTGTTCCAGCTTCCGAGGCGCCCGAGCGCTGGCCAATCGGCGGCCGCCGCGTAAGTGGTGCGCGCGCCGACGACGATCGTGGCATTGATGGACGTGAGCGTCGCCATCGCAATGGCGATCGCGGTCAGCACACCCGCCCATTCGCCGAAGGCGAGCCCGATGACATCCGACGCCGGTGTGCGGCTGGCGGCGAGGCCGGCCAGCCCCAGGCCGCGCCACAGCGCCCAGTTCGCCAGTAGATAGAGTACCGTGATGGTGACGATCGACGCGACCAGCGCGCGCACCATGCCGCGCCGCTCGTCGCGAATTTCCGCCGACAGCGTCGACACCTCGCTCCAGCCACTGAAAGCGAACAGCACGAACAACAGCGCGAGACCGAAGGTGCTGGGAAACCCGTCGATCTCCGTGGCTGTCGGGGAAAGCGGAGGCGCACCGGCGATTGCGATCGCGACACCGGCGGCGAACATGATGAGTAATCCACCCACTTCGAGACCGGTCATCGCGTAGTCCGCGGACTGACCCGTGTACAGACCTTTCAGATTGAACAGCGTCATTGCAACGATGGTGATCAACGCATACCAGGAAGAGCCATGCGCGCCCAGTGGCCAGACGCTGTTGGCATAGTCGCCAAGCACGAACCCCAGCAACGCGAGTGATCCGGTGTTGATGACGGCGAAACGCGCCCACGCGAAAAGGAAGGCGACGCTTCGGCCATAAGTTGTCTTGAGAAAAAAATAGTCGCCGCCGGCGCTGGGCAACATCGTCGCGAGCTCGGCGAAGCACAGCGCGCCGGCCAGCGAGATCAATCCACCGGCAGCCCACGCTGCGAAGAACCACGTGGATGAGCCGGCGTTGGCGGCAATTTCCGCCGGCGAACGGAAAATGCCGGCGCCGACCACCATGGCGACCGCGACCATGACCACGTAGAGCACGCTGACATGGCGGTGAGGCGCGGAGTTCGTTTCCATTGCGCCTGAGAATACCCGTCTAACAGGTCACTCGCTCAGGCGCGCAACTGCCTGTTAGCGGGGCGGTTGCGCCAGCCATTGCACCAGTATGTTCATGTTGCGCAGATATTCGGCCGTGGAAATCGACTCCACCTTCGACGTGGGCGTGAAGGGCGACGTGTCCGTGTCGTCGCCGACGTGCGTGCTCGCGAAATCGCCCGGCGACCTTGCCCGCGTTGCCGGGACCTTTATAGGGGTGGCTGGTTTGCGCCAGCGGCGCGGGCCAATAACCCGTCTTGTTGAGCGAAGTCAGCGTCGCGCGCACCTGGTCGTCGGGATTCCCTTTCGACGGCGGCGCATAGCGATCCGCGAAGAAACGTGGCAATTCCACGAGGTTCACGCCCGCTGCGAGCGGCGATTTCTTTGCGAGCACCTGCGCGTCGACCTTGCGCGCCTCTTCGTACCGCTTGCGCAAACCTGCGGTGTCCAGCTTGCGCGTCGGTGAGTAGTGTCCGATCCCGCGTTGCGGATCGTAGTCGACGTAATACTCGCCATTGACGATGTTGGAGCCGCGGCGATGCACGTACAGCGCGCGGTTCGTCTGCAGCTCGATGAACGTGGGATGGGTCCGGCCACCCGCATCGGGTTTCGCCAGTTTCACGCGATCCAGCCAGTCGATGGCCTCCGGCACGCGCGCGAGATACTTGGTGTCTCCCGTGAGCTCGTAGAACGTGATCAGGTGATCGATGTTGCTGAAGGTCGTGTGCGTGGCGAGCGACAACGGTTCATAAGTGCGGGCCGCGGCCGGCTTGACGTCGAGCGTGTACTGCAGTGACCAGCCCGGGTTCGGCGCACCCTGCTGCGAGACCAGGAAAAAATTCATGGCGCGCGTGATCGGGTCGAGCAGCCGTTGATCGCCGAGCACCTGGTAACACTGGAGCAGGAACGAGATGTTCTCCCACACGACGTCATCGTTGAACGTCAGGTAGGACGAGTAGTCCGCGAGGCCATGCTTCGAGAACTCGTGGTTCAGCGGAAAGCGTTGCGGCCAGCCGCCGATCGGGTACTGGCTGTCGAGCACGAACTGGATGGCGCGATCGACCGGCGCGCGGTACCGCGAGTCGAGCTTCTCCATGTACAGCCGCAACAGGAACGTGCGCCGCGTCGGTGGTGGTCTGGTCGTCGAAAGTCGCGTTGCCGTAGTAGTGCTGAAATTCCTCGAGTCGCCAGGCGTTCTTGCCGATGGTTGCATACCAGTCGCGCAGGCTGCGGTCGCCCGCGAAGTCGATGACGTAGTTCCAGCCGCCGCTCGGATGCTGTCCCCAGATCAATGCGGCCGCGACCTGCTCGGCCGCGCGGTAGTAGTACTCGTCAGCGGTGGCGTGATACGCATCCAGGAACACGTGGCCCATGCTCGAGGTGCCCGGCGGCTGCAGCCAGATCATCGTCTCGCGCGCTTCCATCTCGCCCCAGCGGCGCGAGAAGTCCGGTAGATAGTTCCAGAGGTAGCCGCCGCGATACGCGACCTTCTCGACCATGAACTGAGTCGCGCGCCGCATCTGCGCTTCGACGTCTTTCCGGTCCGGCTGCGCCGCGTTTTGCGTCAAAGCCTGCGACGCGGACAGGAAGCAGGAGGCCGTGAACAAACAAAGCCAGGAGCGCGTGGACATGCAGAACCCCTCGAGAAGACTTGCGCAAGTATTCTCGATTCCGCGTCCGCCGTCACGCGATCAATCAGCGCTTCGTCGCTTCATCTGGAGCGCAACGAGACTCTTGCCGGTGCATCGCGATCGGCTTTCAGCCATTCACCAGCAGCCTGCAGCTCGACCACCTGTATCGAACTGCGCCGTGTTTCATAAGTGTCTGCGCTGCGTGTCTTTCCGGCCCGGGTGCGTGAAGTAGAACAACCAGGCCCGATCACCGCTCACGACGACGTCGGCGTGAGCACCCTTGACCTGATCGTCGGCGCCCTTGCCTGGTGCTTCCAGCAGATTGTCAGGTTGGCGCGTCCAGTCGCGACCGTCGTCCGATCGATAGACCGCGAGGCCACGCCACACGTCGGTGATCAGCCACCACTTGCCGCGCCACTGGAAGGCCTTGGGGCCCTCGCCCGGCCTGGTCGGTAATGAGCTTGCCGCGATCGGTCCAGTTCTCGAGGTCCGGGCTGTCGGCATACCAGATCGCCTTGTTGTCCGCTTCGTTGTTGTAGAACATGCGCCAGCCGCCGGTGGGCAATCGAACTACCGAAGCATCGATCGGGTTGTTCAGTCGGCAGCCGCACTTCGCGTGCATCACGCCAGGTCCGCAGGTCCTTGCTGGTCAGGTGCACGATGTGGCGCGGGTGTTTCCAGTCTTCGAAGATGCCCGGAACCACGGTGAGGAACATGTGGAACGTGCCGAGGTCGTCGCGGATCACGTCGGGCGCCCAGTGCGTCGCCTTGCTGCCGCCGAACTCCGGTGGCAGCTCGATGTCCGCTTCGCCGATGTATCGCCAGGTGACGCCGGCATCCATGGATTCGGCGATGCCGATGCGCGTGCCATGGACCCACTCCACGCCCTTGGTCCCTGGCGCATTTGCGCGGCGATTGGTGTAGAGCATGTACCAGCGACCGTACGAACCCGTGTGCACGATGACCGGATCGGCGGCGCCATCGAACAGCGGATCGCGATACAGCGGCTTCGCCGCCACCTTGCCGACATCCGCCTCGGGTTCACCGAAATCCGGCGTGCCGTCGCTCTTCCAGCGCAGCACCTGCGCGCGCGTGTTGCGGTTCGGGTCCGCGAGCTCCGAGCCGACGATGTCGCGGTATTCGCGCGCGTGGTACACGAGCAGATCGGTCTTGCCGTCGCGAGTCGTCGTGAAGCTGTTGTGGCCCGGGCCCGTATTGCCCGCTTGCATCGCTGGACTTGAACACCGGATCGGTCGATTTCTTCCACGACGCGGCATCGAGCAGGTCGGCATCGGCTGAGGCCGTGAGCAGGCCCATGCAGTAGTTGGCATCGATCGCGCTCGCCGAGAAGGTCATGAACACCTTGCCATTGCGGATCAGCACGGCAGGACCTTCGTTGACGTCGTACTTGCGTTTTTCCCACTCGTACTCGGGGCGCGTCAGCATCGTCACCTTGCCGGTGATCGATTTCGGCGAATCCATCTGCGCGATGTAGATGTTGGTGCCGCGGCCCTCTTCCGTTGTCCGGCCGCGCTGCGTCCACACGAAGTAGCGCTTGCCCTTGTGTTTGAACGTCGTTCCGTCCAGCGAGAAGCTGTCCCAACCGGTCTCGAGGCGGCCGAGTTCCTTCCATTCTCCTTTGAACGGATCGGCCGACGCGTTCTCGAGCACGTAAGGCCGCACTTCCCAGATGGCATCGGTGCGGCTCGCGGTGAAATAGATGTACCACTTGCCGTCGATGAAGTGGATTTCAGGCGCCCAGATGTGGGCGCTCATCGGTCCGGAGCCGTGTTTGCGCCACAGGACTTTCGTCTCGGCGGTCGACAGTGCGTTCAGGTCCCGCGTACGGCGCAACTCGATGCGATCCCAATCCGCGGCGGTGGCGATGAAGTAGTACTGGCCGTCCGTGTGCAGCATCGCGTGCGGATCAGCGCGCTGGCGCAAGAGCGGATTGTCGAACTGCGGCTTCAGGCGCAGCGCCCATGGCGGGCGCGGCGAGCAACAGGCACGACAGGACTTTGACGAGCGTTCGGTGCATGACGATCTCAATGGTGGTTACCCATCCATCGTCCCATGCGCCGCGTGCGCGTGAAATCCTCGATTGCGCATGGCGCGGACGCAAAGCCTGATAGCAGGCCGCGCCAATAGAAAAGGGTGGACTTGCGTCCACCCTTTGAGTCCGCGCTGCTGTGTTCTTATCGAATCATTTTCAAGGAGTATTGCCGTAGCCAATGGCGCCGTTGCAATGCATCCATTCGCTGTTGCCACCACCGCCGCAACTGCCGTTGGCATATAGCCCGGTGTTGTAGCTCTGGGCTTCGGACTGACGGGTCGCGCCGTTCACGATGATGTAGTCCACCTGCACGTCCCGGCCGCTGGCGTCATTGGTGTACGCAACCGTGATGCCGCCGCTCAAGCTGGTAGACGCCGTGTAGTTCGTCATGCCGGTGCCGAGCGTCCAGGTCTGCACGTTCTGGTTGTTCACGCGCAGCGTGATGGACTCGCCGCCCGCTGTGCCTCGCGCACGCACGGTGAAGCTCTTGCTGCCTCCACCACTGCTGCTGCTCGACGACGAACTGCTGCTGCTGGAAGAAGAACTGCTGCTCCCGCTTCCCACGGTGATGTCGGAGCTGCCACTGCTCTGATAACCCTCGGTGGCCATGATCTGGTAGTTGTGGTTGCCCAGATTCATTCCGTAGCTCGCCCAGGCATCGAAGTGATTGCCGGTGGTGATGGTTCCACCGACTCGCTTTTGCTGCCGAACACTCCAGTACTGATAGAAGGTCCTGGTCCCTTCAATGGAAGGCTGATTGACTCGCTGCGTGCGATAGACGTCGTAGGTGCCGCCATCGCTGGTCACCGTGCCCATGAACCCTTGTCCACCCGGCGGACGGTAGGTGCCCCAGCTCTCGACGATGTAGTACTCGATGAGCGGATTCTGCGTCCACCCATAGAGAGTCAGATACCCGTTGCCAGGTGAATTGAAGCTGCCTGAGTACGTCACGACCCGACGGCTACCCGGGTTCCAGCCTTTGCCGCCCACCCAGTTGTTGACGTTGCTCCAGTTCGACGTATAGCGCCCACCTGCCTGGTTGCAGAAGGACACGGATCCGCCGCTGTCTTTCCAGAATGAAAAGTAATAGCCGTTGTTGGTGCCCGTCTGGCTGGAGGTCAGACATTGGGCGTTCGCCACTGATGCCATGCCAAAGACGCATATGAGTGCCGCAACGACCTTCCTGCCGCTGCCAGCCACATTCTTAAGACTTTCAATCATTGAAATTCCCCTTCGTGTAATGAGACTCGCCGCTTGTATTGATTCGTCACTCGTTCACACCGCGTTGTGATGACGAGTTGAGCGGCGTCGGTAGTAATCTACGATAGCGCTACCATAGTCAAGCAGCCCTGTCCGATTGTGGTGCGCGTTGCGCTAACTACTTACCTGGATTGGTGCGCAGGTGAAGCGAGACGCAAAGACCCGCGCGCCAGGCCACTGACAACGCTTACCAGCCACACAACCATCGGGCGCGTCGCGTCAGGGCCCTCGAAAGGCTTGTTAGGCACGAGTGTCGCTGCGATCCGCCTGACATAACGCAAGCCGAATGACAGCGTTGCCATCGGCAACCGCCGTTCGCGCCGGTGCCGGCTGACCTTCCAAAGTCACGCGATTTCGAGCTATTGAACGCCCGGCCCGCCGAAATGGAATCAATCAAGGTTTCGATAACAATGATTCGCATTTGCGAATCATTCTCAAACACTCTAGGCTCTGGCCAATTCTGAAGAGGATCGCCATGACCACGCCCTCAGGCCGCCCGATTTCGCGCTTTGGAAGGTTCGGCTCGCTCGCCCTGGCTGCGTTGCCCCTCGTTCCAGCAGGCAAGACTGCCGCTCAGGACGTGCCCGTTCCCGCCGCGGCTACCGCGCGAAGCGATTTTGCGATTCCGGCCGGCAATCTCGCAGCCGCGCTCGAGCAATTCACGCGACAGACCGGCCTCCGCGTCGCCGTCGGCGACGCGCGAATCGCTGAGCTGCAGACGCGCGGTGCGCGTGGTTCGCTCACGACGACCGAAGCGCTGGCGCAACTGCTGGGCGGAACCGGATACGAACGCATCGAAGTGCGGTCCGGACGCCGAGCCGATAGCAGGTACGCGAGCGCATCTACTCGCGCTCGGTGAAGCGTTGGCGCCTGTATGCACCTCAACTCTCGGACCTTCTGGAGAGCTTCCACGGTGAATAGTTCGGCGGCATCCGTCTCTCCCCGGCGCCTGGTCGTCACGCTTTCGCGAATTGCCGCGGCCGTATTAGGTGGCTACGTTTTCGTGTGGGGGCTCGTGGCATTGAGCATCGCCAGCCTCGCGGCGGGCGGCATGGACTACGACCAGGCGTGGATGCTGGCGATGTTGCTCGCCTTTCTCGTATATCTCGTCGTGTTCCTTTGGGCATTCGCGGCACGACGACTCATAGTCGTGTGGGTGGTGTTATTGGGCGGCGGAGCTGCAATGACCGGCGGGGCGCAGCTTTTCGTGGGCGGTTGATAAACATGTACCAGACATTCCGGCAATCCATGACGTGGCTGCACACCTGGTTCGGCCTCGTGCTCGGTTTCGTGCTGATCGTGGTGTTCTTCTTCGGCGCGTTGTCGGTGTTCGATCGCGAGATCGATCGCTGGGCCCAGCCCAGCACGCGTTTCGCACCGCAGCCCATGCCGTCGTTCGACAATCTCCTGCGTCCGGTGTTCGAGCGCCTCACGGAACCCGATCCGGACTCCATCGAGCTCGCGCGATCGATGGTCGACGGTCCTCTGCCCGAAAAATATCCCGTGATGGACTGGAGCGCCTACACCACGCATCGCGATCCGGTGCTCGACGTGTACGTCAGCTTCGATCTGCCCAACGCGCGCAACCCGGACGACCACGTTCACGGACACCAGACGATCGACCCCCGCACCGGCGCACAACTGCCAGCCGGCGATCTCAAGATCGGCAGCGAGTTCTTCTATCCACTGCACTACAGCCTGCACCTGGAATGGCTGGAGCTCGGCTACTGGATCGTGGGTTTCGCGGCGCTTTCGATGCTCGCGGCCCTCGTGAGCGGCGTCGTCATCCACCGCAAGATTTTTCGCGAACTTTTCACCTTCCGCCCGCAGAAGCAACGCCAGCGCGTGAACCTCGATCTGCACAATCTGACCGGTGTGGTCGCTCTGCCCTTTCACTTCTTCTTCGCGTTCACCGGCCTCGTCATTTTCGCGGGCATCTATTTTCCGGTGTCGGAGACGCAGCTGCAGCCGCTCGTCGAAGCGCATGAGCAGGCAGAAGCCGCGGCCACGGGACTACCGCACGATCCGGCGGGCGTAGCGGCGCCTCTTGCGTCCGTCGACGCCATGGTGATCGACGCTCAGCGCCGTTGGGCGGCGCGCGGCATGGGTGGCGATGTCGGATTTCTTTTCGTCAATCACGTGGGTGATGCGAACGGTTACGTGAGTATCTATCGCGCCGGCACGGACCGCATTGCGCTCACCGGCCAGGGCATCCACTACAAGGCATCCACCGGTGCGTTGATTCTCGAAGATCCGCCGGAGACGGCCATCGCGAGCGTCAACGAATTTCTCACCGGCCTGCATCTGCAGCACTTCCGTCATTGGATGCTGCGGTTCCTGTATCTTTTCGGCGGTCTCGCCGGATGCGTATGCATCGCGACCGGTTTCCTGTTCTTCGTGGAGAAGCGCAAGCAGCAACACGCGAAGGCCGGCGTTGCCGGCGCCCGGATCGTCGACGCGCTGGCCGTCGCAACGATTACCGGCACGCTGATCGCCACGCTCTCGATGCTCGTCGCCAGTCGCCTGCTGCCCGAAAATCTCGTCGACCGTGATGAATGGCAGAGGAACGTGTTCTGGCTGACCTGGCTTGCTTCGGGAATTCACGCTTTCTGGCGCACGAGTGCCGTGCAGCAAGGTGAAGCGGCGCCGGCGTGGCGGGAACAGACGCTCGTCGTCGCGGTGCTGGCGGTGGCAGCGCCCCTGCTCAACTGGCTGACCACGGGCGATCACCTGCTCGCCACTCTTCAGGCTCGCTACTGGCCAGTCGCGGGTATCGATCTGTTCCTGCTCGCAACCGCCGTCACTGCCGGCCTCATTGCCTATCGCCTGCGGCGTCCCGCGCTTGCGCACACTCACCTGGCGGCGATGAAGTCATGATGCTGCTCCTGGCGATGATCGTTTCTTTTGCCGGCCTTGCGCTGCTGGCGCTGTCGATGGAGCGGCACTGGCGCCAGTTGCGCGCGACACAACCGCTGCCGAACCCCACTGCGCGACTGCTGCGGATGGCCGGTTCGATTGCGTTAGCGTCTTCGCTGACCCTGTGCCTCGCGGTGGACCACGCGTCGATGGCATCGCTGGTGTGGGTGATGACACTGGCGGTGTCCGCTTTCGTATTGGCGATGCTGCTGGCGTGGCGGCCGGACTGGCTCGCGCCGCTCATTCGCTGGGCCCGCTGATCACGCTGCTGCAGCCGCGGCATGGCTGCGGATGACTCGCCCTTGACCGATGCCTTTGCAGGACATTGCCTCTCGCGCAATTCCTGCCTTCCCAACTAGCAACTTCAGGCTCATCATCCCGCGCGAATCCAGCGGCAAGATGCCGCGGGGCGGGCCGGCACATCTCGCCGGGCGAATCACAAGGAGGTCTCATGTCTCGCGGCTTCAAACTGCTTTCTCTGCGATCGCTGCTGCTCACCGTGGTTGCCATGTGCGTCACCTCACACGTGGCGGCGCAAGCACCCGTGCGGATCATGCCGCTGGGCGACTCCATTACGGCAGCTCCAGGCTGCTGGCGCGCCTACCTCTGGAACCAGCTGCAGACGGCTGGCTACTCGAACATCGACTTCGTCGGCGGCGTGAATAACGGCGACGGCTGCGGCCTCGCGCACGACACCGACCACGAAGGTCACAGCGGTTTCTCGATCACCGGCATCGCCGATCAGAATCAACTGCCACCGTGGCTGACCGCCGCCAGTCCAAACATCATCGTGATGCATCTGGGCACCAACGACATGTGGGGTGGCCACATCCCGCTCCAGACCAAGATCACGGCGATGACGAAACTCATCGGCCAGATGCGGGCTAACAACCCGAACATCAAGATCGTCATGGCGCAGATCATCCCGATGAATGCGGCGGGCTGCACCACCTGCATGCCCGACGTGATTGCATTCAACAACGCGCTCGTCACTCTGGCTGCGAGCCTCAACACCGCGCAGTCGCCGATCTTCCTCGTCGATCAGTGGACCGGTTTCGACGTGGTGGCGGACACGTTCGACGCCGTTCACCCGATCACCTCCGGCTTCATCAAGATGGCGAACAGGTTCTTCCCGGTGGTGGCGCAGGCGCTGAACACCGGCGCGCCGGTGACGTCCACGCTTTCTGTTTCGAAGGCGGGCGCCGGCAACGGCACCGTGAGTTCATCGCCCGCGGGCATCAACTGCGGCACGACCTGCAGCGGAAACTTCACCACCGGTTCGTCGGTGATCGCTCACCGCCTCACCGGCCAGCGGCTCGACATTCGCGGGCTGGAGCGGCGCATGCACGGGCACCGGCGCCTGCACGGTGACGATGGCCGGCGCGCGCGCGGTGACCGCCACGTTCAACAGTTCGGTGAGCACCTTTGCGCTCAATTACACGCGTGCGGGCACCGGCACGGGCACCGTCACGTCCAGTCCGGCAGGCATCAGCTGCGCCAACACCTGCACGGCTAACTTCACGGGTGGAACCTCGGTGACACTGACCGCGTCGGCCGCCAGCGGCTCGACGTTCGCCGGCTGGAGCGGTGCGTGCTCGGGCACCGGCAGTTGCACCGTGTCGATGACGCAGGCGCGCGCGGTGACCGCCACGTTCAACAGCTCGGCCAACACGTTTGCGCTGACAGTGACGCGCGCGGGCGCCGGCACCGGCGTCGTCATGTCCAACCCGACTGGAATCAACTGCGGCAGCACCTGCACGGCCAACTACGCGAGCGGCACTTCCGTCACGCTGACTCCCGTCACGGCCAGCAACTCGACGTTCGCGGGCTGGAGCGGCGCGTGCTCGGGCGCCGGAACCTGCACTCTGTCGATGACGCAGGCGCGGTCGGTAACGGCGACGTTCAACGTCGCGCCTCTCGTTTCGCTCAGCGTGACGAAAGCCGGCACCGGCAGCGGAACCGTGACGTCGTCGCCCGCCGGCATCAACTGCGGTACGACCTGCACGGCCGGATTCGGAGGCAATGCCGCGGTAACGCTTACCGCCACGCCGGCCAGCGGGTCGGTATTTGCCGGCTGGAGCGGTTCATGCACCGGCACCGGCAATTGCGCGTTGATGATGAATCAGACTCGCTCGGTGACGGCCACGTTCAACACCACCGGCGGAACTGGCGGTACCTGCGCCAACCCGGTCACGTTCACCAACAACACGGGCAACTTCAACACCACGGGCGCGGTCTGCTATCGGACCAACATGAACGTCAACGGGTGGGGTTGTTCGAACTTCGATGGACGGACGCTCACGGTGGGCGGCGTGGCCCGCACCTGCGGGCAGCTGCCACTCACGCGAGCGGCGGACGGTTACTTCTACTTCTCGGTGACCGCCGGCCAGTTCCCCTGGGCGAGCATGTACGTCTGGTAGGTCGTCACTAACTACCGGCCCGCCGCTGCAACGGCGGGCCGGTTCAGGGGAGTTTGACGCCGGTCAGCTCAGCGAGCCTGGCGATGAGCTGATCCTGAAAGTTTTGGTCTTGGACGCTCCATCGGCAGGTTTGCGCTGCTTGCGGTGATGCCAGTACGCGCCGCTGACTTTCGCGGCAGGATCATCGCTGACCGCGAGCCAGGTCTGCGTGAGATGGCCCTCTTCCAGATCGTCGGGCGCACCGGCGCCGCCCATCTTGGTAGGCACCCAGCCCGGATCGACGGCGTTGCTCAACACCTTTGGCCAACGCCTCGCGAGCGCGAACGCGAGCGCCGTGATCTGCAGCTTGCTGTCCGAGTAAGCCTGGTTGGTGTCCCAACGCCGTTCGAGCCAGTCGATGTCACGCAGCGACGCCTCACCGCCATAGTGCATGCTGCTGCTGAGATAGATCAGGCGATCGGGGCGCTCGATGAGCGCGGTGAGCATGTACGGCGCGAGCGTATTCACGGCGAACACTTTCGCGTGACCCTCGGGCGTCTTTCCGCGACCCGGCTCGCGGTAGATGCCGGCGTTGTGAATGACGGCGTCCATGCGACCGATCTTGTTGACCTGATCTGCCAGAGCCCGAGTCTCGACCGCGCTGGCGAGATCCCCGATGACCACGCCCGCGGAGCGCGGCGCCAGGTCGGCCAGCGCCGACGCGCGTTGCTTCGAGCGTGCATGCAGGACCACCTGGTGGCCTTCGTTGATGAGCGTTTGCGCCGCGCCGCGGCCAAGACCATCCGTGGAACCCGTGATGAAAACGCGACGCATGGGTCGATCCTTTGAGGCAATGGGCAACGCGGCGGCAGCCATCGCGGCAAGATGTAGAACGCGGCGTCGAGACATTGATCGGGTCATTGGTCACCTCGAATCAATCAGACCGCGAGGATACTGCTCCCGGCGGTCTGGTAAAGATCAGCATTGCGTTTACCACCGGTGTCATCGCATAGAATCGGCCGTCGGTGAGCGGAAGAGTGGGGGCTCGACCCTTCCAGACAAGATCGATGGAATGATCAACTAATTAGGGGGAACCCATGTCACTTCGCAGACCTTCCGCTGCGAAATGGCGCAGTGGGCTCGCGCTTTGCGCGTTGCTGCTCGCGTCCATTTCCGCTCCGTCCCAAGCCCAGCTCCCGACCGCTCAGACCGTCGCCGGCCAGATCCGGGTTGGCTGGAATCTTGGCAATACACTCGAAGCCCAATGCGGTGAGACCGCCTGGGGCAATCCGGCGTCGACGCAGACGTTCATCAACAGCGTGCGCGCCGCCGGCTTCAACGCCATCCGCATTCCCGCGGCCTGGAACTGTCACACCAATCCAGCGGGCTCGACCACGATCGACGCGGCCTGGATGGCGCGCGTCAAGACAGTCGTCGACTACGCCTACAACCAGGGCATGTACGTCATCCTGAACATCCACTGGGATGGCGGCTGGCTCGAGGAGCATCCGCTCTTCGCGAACCAGGCGGCTAACAACCAGCGACAGCAGGCGTTCTGGACGCAGATCGCGACCACGTTCCGGGCGTACAACGAACGCATGATGTTCGCCGGTACGAACGAAGTGCACGCCGACTTCAACACGCCCACGTCCGAGCACCTCAGGTACAGCAGTCGTTACAACCAGACGTTCGTGAACGCGGTGCGCGCCACCGGTGGCAACAACTCCTCGCGCACGCTGGTCGTGCAGACGTACAACACGAATGCCTGGCACGGGCTGAACTTCTTCACGATGCCGACGGACACGATCGCCAACCGTCTGATCGTCGAGATCCATCACTACGATCCGTACGACTACACGCTGAACCCGAGCGGGCCGTGCCTCGCGTGGGGCGCATCGTTCCCGCAGTACAGCCAGTGCGCCTGGGCGCAGGAGGCTTATCACACCGACTTGTTCGCCCAGGTTCGCAACAAGTGGGTGGCGAACGGCATTCCGGTGATCATCGGCGAGTACGGCGTCGGCGCGCCGCTCGGGCCTGAACGCTGGCGTCGCGCGAGTACTACTACGAGTTCCGTCATCGCGTACCGCGCAGCAGAACGGTATCAAGACGTTCGTACTGGGACAACGGCGTTCCGTCTGGCGCAGCGACGTGCTTCGCGCTGTTCGAACCGCAGCACGGGCGCGATCGTCGATCAACGGCGCGTTGAACGCCATCATGCGCGGCGTTGGCGGCACCACACCGACGACGTTCCTGCTGTCCGTGGCGAAGAGCGGGTTCCGGCACCGGCACGGTGTCGTCCACTCCGTCGGGCATCAACTGCGGCGCAACCTGCAGCACCAGCTACAACAGTGGAACTTCAGTCACGCTGACGGCCGCGGCAGCCAGCGGATCGACGTTTGGCGGCTGGAGCGGCGCGTGCACCGGCACGGCAACTTCCTGCACGGTGTCGATGACGGCCGCGCGGTCCGTCACCGCCTCGTTCAACAGCTCGACCACGAACTTCACGCTCACCGTCACGAAGGCAGGCAGTGGCACGGGTACCGTGACTTCGAGCACGGGCAGCATCAACTGCGGAAGCACCTGCAGCGGCAGCTTCGCGAGCGGCACCTCGGTGACGCTCACGGCGGCGGCGGGCAGCGGCGCGAGCTTCGCGGGCTGGAGCGGCGCATGCTCGGGCACCGGCGCGTGCACCGTGTCGATGACGCAGGCGCGTTCGGTAACGGCGACCTTCAACAGCGCCTCCACCTTCGCGCTCAGCGTCACACGCATGGGGACGGGCACCGGCACGGTGACCTCGAACCCGAGCGGTGATGAATTGCGGCACCTCGTGCTCGGCTAACTACGCCACCGGCACGTCCGTGACGCTGACCGCCGCGGCAGCGAGCGGCTCGACGTTCGCCGGCTGGAGTGGCGCGTGCTCGGGCACGGGCAATTGCGTGGTGTCGATGACGGCAGCGCGCTCGGTAACCGCGACCTTCAACACGAGTGGCGGCGGAACAGGCGGCACCTGCGCCAACCCGGTCACGTTCACCAACCAGACGGGCAACTTCAACACCACCGGTGCGGTCTGCTATCGGACCAACCAGAACATCGCCGGGTGGGGTTGCTCGAACTTCGACGGTCGGACGCTCACGGTGGGTGGCGTGGCCCGCACCTGCGGACAACTGCCACTCACGCGATCGGCTGACGGTTACTACTACTTCTCGGTAACCGCGGGCCAGTTCGCGTGGGCGAGCTTGTACGCCTGGTGAACCCGGTCGAAGCTGTAGATTGACGATTGGAGCTCTGGCCCGCGGTCATACGCGGGCCAGAGTTCCCGATACTCATTCCCCTGCGCGCCTCAGACGCCTAACAACGTCTGCGCCCAGGTGGTCGCCAACGGTGGCAACAATCGTTGCGATTCATCGATAGCAGCTGGAGAAGTCCGGAGAGAAGATTCAGGACTCGAGCCCAGTGATCGAAATGAGGACAACGATGAAGAGCACAGCGATACGTCGCCGGGTGAAACTCGTAGTCCCGACTCTGTTAATTACGCTCGCGGCCACCCTCGCCCCGCCAGGCATTGCCCTGGCAGCGGATCCAGGCGACTCGCCCTGGTATTCAAAACTGCCGTTCCTCGCCGAAGAAGCGCGTAAGCGTGGCCACGAACTGCCGTTGCCGTTTGGTGCGGCGTTGGTCGTCACCGGTCTCGACGGCCGCAAGATCGAAGTAACCGACACACGCATCGCGCTGGACGACAATCCGGGCCGGTCGATCAGCAATTTCGTCGACCTCGGATCCACCAGCCAGGTCTTCAACGCCAACCTCAAGTTCGATGCCTGGGTGTTGCCGTTTCTGAACGTCTATGCGCTCGTCGGCTACGTGCACAACACTTCCCTCACGCATGCGCACGTGACCGTGCTCCCCGGCGCTGTCGGGTCCGAAACAGATATCGAAACCGAGCTCGACGGCCTGGTGGGCGGTGTTGGCATGACACTCGCCGGGGGATACCGGCAGTTCTTCGTGGTCGCCGACTACAACTACAACAAGGCCGATCTGGGCTTCGACGAGAATTTCACCGCGTCCATCGCGAGCCTGCGGACCGGCTGGATGGGCAAGCTCGGCGAACTCCCGGCGCAGATCTGGGTGGGTGTCGGCAACTGGGATACCGCGGCGACCGCCAAGGGACACGGCACGCTCGATGACGGCACCACGTTCACATTCGAAGCCGATCAGAAACCGAAGACGAACTGGATGTACGACATCGGCGCCAGTTTTGAATTCAGCAAGCGTTTTCAGCTCGTAGTCGACATCGGCGCGGATTTCGACGGCGGCTATCTATTCGTCATCGCGCCGACGTATCGTTTCCCGCAGTCCGCTGCGAACCGGTGACCGCTGCTTCGGTACACGCTCCCACCCACTCTCTCAACGAACCATCTTCGTTTCGAATGGGTGTGGCACGAATCACCACCAGTCGATACTGATTGCTCTGCGCGTGCCAGAGCCGCGCCCGGCATTCGTAGGGCTGGGGCGAAAAGCACGCCGCCGCCCAGGATTCCTGGACGTCACCGCGATCTTCGGAATGTATTGCCTCGAACCAACCGTGTCCCGCGTGCGCGTCCCATGTCTGGCCGGTGTAGTTCTCCCAGGCGGGCTGCAGCTTCGCAAAGGCGCCATCGGCGCGGGCCTGCCAGGGAACGTCGGTCAGCAACTGCGTCAGCGCGCGTAAACGTTCTTCACGCTGCCGCAATTCTTCGTCCTGGGTTTTCCGCTCGATGAGATCGGCTGCCAGTCGCGCCAGGATATCGAGCAACCGCAGATCGCGTTCAGATGGGCTGTGAATTCCCTTCCAGTGCGTTGAAATCATCCCGACCAATTCGCCGCGCCGCGAGAGCAGCGGAGTGGATTGAACAGCACGAATGCCTGTCTCCCGATAACTCGCCAGGTCTGAGGTTCCTGCCAGACGGAGGAAATTCCTCCACATCCGACGCAATGACACGTTGACGCCTGGCAAGCGCGACACCGCACGTGCATGACGAATCGGCACGTACCCAGGTCCAGAATTTCGCTGCCGTGGGACTGAATCCGCGAAATCCAAGGAGCTTCAATTCGCCGTGCGCCCCGAGATGCGGGTAATACTGCTGCATGCTGGCGAAATCGGAACGCATGATGGTCTTCACGGCATCGAGGATCTTTTCGTACAGCGCCTCGACATCCACTTCGTGCGCGAGCTCGAGGCTGAGCGACTGCAACAACCTGGTCGCTGCGAGTTCTTCGGCAAGTTCCGCTTCGCGGTCACGCAACTGGTGATGCGTGCGGTTACGCTGAATCGAAAACGCAAGCTGACGCGCAATAGTCAGGCTCACGGCGAGATCGTCTTTCGTGAATGCATAAGGCTCGCGGAAGTAGCCCATGAACTTGCCGATGAGCGCGCCGTCCGAGACCAGTGGAACAAAGGCTATTGCGGAGATATTTTCGCCGAGCACTGTCGCCTTGAGGCCTTCATCCAGACCGGAGTTCGCCACGTCGGGGATATCGATCGGTACCGCATCCGCGTGGTCTATCTTCCAGGGTGTGTGTCCGGTCACCGCGCGACGATATTCGTCGGACAGGCCGTGCGAAGAGACGAACTGCATGATGCCGGCTTCATCGAAGAGCAGGATTGCCGAGCGATCGCACCCGAGCGCCGACTCGATCGCATCCATTGCCGCGTTGTAGATCTCGTCGATGGAACTCGCGAGATGCAGCTGCTCGCTGAGAAGATAGAGCGAGTCGCGCTGCCGATTCGCGGTAGCGAGTTCTGTCAACGGAACCAGAGGGCGACGCACAGGCTGTAGGTCCGCGCCGATGTCGCCGACGAGAGACAGCGAAGCACTCTTGGTCATGAGAACCTTTTCACCGCCCTGGCGGTGCGCCTTATTGAGTGATTCTATGCTCGCGCCTTTGTCCAGGCTGTCATCGCCAGGCTTACACCCGTAGGAATTCTCTGACCCTTCAGGTTTCCACGGGCATTGGCGCGGCATTCGTCACCACTGGCGGCGACGCAGGTACTGTCACCGCGGTTTTCGCGCACAAGCCCAGAACGACGGCGACTCCCGCATAGGCAACAGCGACCTGCGGCGACTCCGCGAAGCCGATTTGCTCACCGTGCATGAACCCGAAGAACGTCAGCACGGCGCCGGCAAACGCGAAAGCAGCCGCTTTCAGCATCTGGCGTTCAATGACGAACACGGCTATCGCGGCCAGCACCAGGCCACCGAGAATGGCGCCGCCGCCAAGCACCGCCAGTCCTTCGTAGAGCACCCCGTTCGCGCCGAGTTTATCGAGCCCAACCGCGGCGGCGTTCGTTCCGGCAGCGCCGAGCGCATTGTCGATCTGCAGCTTGCCCCAGGCCGCAAGGTGCGGAACCAGTGCGAGCACGATCGCCGGCGCATGATTTTTCGGCGTTTCCTGAAAGGACTGCGCGCCTATCAACATGCCGATATACAGCAGGATCGGCGAGATCGCGACGATGGGAATCAGCGCCATCATCGACGCCACGATCCCGAACCATGCCAGCAGCAGTACGACGACACCGGTCGCCGCCGAATAACCAATGCGTCCGCCCATTGCCTTCCAGCCCGGGTGTCCGATGTACACGGCGTTGATGAACGGATTGCCCATCAGGCATCCGACGAGGCTCACGACGCCATCGGCGCTGAGCACCCGGGTCGTCGGGTAGTGGTCGCCCGCGGCAGCAGCGCTTTCGACGTTGTCCATCGCTTCGACGAGATCGTAGATGCCGAAGGGAATCGCCGTGACCAGGATGACGCCGAGGAATTCGAACCCGGAGAACACATGCCCGAATGCAGGTAGCGGGATCGAGAAGCCGAAGTTCGCAACCGCCGCCTGAAGATTCGCGAGGCTCATCCCGCCGTAGTTCATGCCGAGCGCTGTCGATCCCCAGGCGATGAGCGTGCCGACCGCGATCGCCACCAATCCGGCCGGAATACCCCTGAAATAGCGAACGCCGCCGAACCAGCTGGCCAGGATGACCGCGAAGCAGACGATGCCGATGACTGGCGTCATGAACATCTCGAGCGCCGGCCGCATGGAGATGAACGCGATCGATACACCGGCAAGCGTACCCAGCAGTGCGGCGCGCGGCGTGATGCGGCGAATCACCGGCGCGATGAAGGCGCCGATCATGAGCACGAAGCTCTGGATGAACACCCAGGTGAGTCCCGCTTCCCAGCCCTTGATGGGATCGCCGGTGGACAACGAGATCGGCAACATGATGACGAAGGTCACGATGAACATGTGCGGTACGCTGATGCCGGACGGTAACGCGCACACATCAGTGCGCCCCGTCTGTTGCGCCAATCGATACGCAAGCCACGCGTAGTACATCGTGCTCAGGCAGAGCATCAAACCAGTGGCGGGCAGGATGCGCCCGAAGACGATTTCCGGCGGCAACCTGACGACGCCGAGCAGGAGTCCGGTGAGCACCAGCAGGTTGACGAGAATGTTGGTTCCGAAACCGAACAGCGCGTTCCAGTCACCAGGTGTCCACAGCACGGGTTTGTGGGAATTCATTGGTTTCTCTCCCTTGGCGAATTGTTTGAATCGTTCAGGAGTGCGGCGAGGACTCGCGTGGAGTCCGACACCCACCCGAAAATTCCGCCCTGCGCCTTGATCATGCGCAGCGCGGTTTCGTGGAACTCGGGAAAATAGGAAGCACAACAGTCGGCCGGCACGATGCAGCGATAACCGCGATCGTTGGCCTCACACACCGTCGTGTGCACGCACACCTCGGTCGTGACTCCGCAGACGATGAGATTCTCGATGCCCCGGGTCTGCAGAATGGCGTGCAGATCCGTCGCGTAAAACGCGCCCTTGCCCGGTTTGTCTATCACCGGTTCGCCCGCGCGCGGATACAGCGCCGGCACGATGTCGTGTCCCGCTTCGCCGCGAATCAGAATGCGCCCCATGGGGCCAGTGGCGCCGATGCGCGTGGCCGGCGATCCGCGCGCGAGCTTCACCTGCGGCGCATCGGACAGATCCGGCCTGTGACCCTCTCGCGTGTGAAGAACGAGTAATCCGTGCGCGCGCGCTCCGGCCAGCAACGCCGCACAGGGCGCAATCGCCGCCGCCAATCGCCGCACATCGTTTCCGAGCGAAGCCCCGAACCCACCGGGCTCGAGAAAATCCCGTTGCATGTCGATCACGACTATCGCGGTGTGAGCCGGATCGACCGTGAGTGGCGCGGGCTCGGCGGGTATCGTGATCGTCTTCATGCGCCAGAGTCGCGATCACTTGCGAAAGGCGGATCGATTTGACTCACGTGGGCAGCCACGATTTTCCATCCCGTCGCGAAGCGAACCCAGGTCTGGGTCTGCCTGCCTACCTTCGTTGTGTTCGGCGCCGTGAACTCGGTTGAGATCACCGCGACATCCGCGCCCACGCTGTTGATGACTGTGTTCATCAGCCGTCGCTCGGGATGAGTTCGCGGCAGCCCGGCACGCTGCGCGCGCACGCTGTCGATGCCGAAGGCATGCTCAGCGATACCGAAGCGCACCGTACTCGGAGCCGCGAAAAAATAGTCGTTGAGAGCTTCGATGTCGTTCGCCAGCAGCGCGCACTCGTAGCTTTCAAATACCGTCAGGACCTCGGCGACCACCGGCGGCAAATCGACTTCGTCCGCAGCGATAGTCATGCAGCAAGCGCAGGCAATCCGGCCAGGAACGCCGCCGAGTCCGCGGTGGCGCCAAACACGCCGCCCTGCATCATCACCATCTTGATGGCGGCGAGATGATTGCCGTGGTCAGTCGCTCCGCAGCAGTCGGTGAGCAACAAACATTCGAAGCCGCGATCGTTCGCGTCACGCATGGTGGTATGCACGCAGACGTCGGTGGTGATACCGGTGAGCAGCAGATTGCGGACACCGCGCGTGTGCAGGACGAGTTCGAGATCGGTGGCGTAGAACGAGCCCTTGCCCGGCTTGTCGATCACCACCTCCCCTGGCAAAGGCGCGAGCTCGGGAATGATTTCCCACCCCGGTTCGCCGCGAACGAGGATCTTGCCGCACGGGCCCTCATCGCCGATGCCGGCACCCATGCGCCGCGATCGCCAGCGCTTGTTTGCGGGCAGATCGGTGAGATCGGGCCGGTGGCCTTCGCGAGTGTGAATGATGTGGAAATGCTGCTCCCGCAGCGTCGCCAGCAACCTGGCGATAGGTGCGATGGGCGCTCGCGTCAGCGAAAGGTCGTAGCCCATCTTGTCTACGTAACCGCCGACACCGCAGAAATCCGTCTGCATGTCGATGACGATCAACGCCGTGTTTGCAGCGGTCAGTTGCCCGTCGAAGGGCCAGGGATACGGATTCGCAGCGATCGTTGTCATTATTTTCGCCGAATGCCGGAGGGTCTTTGCCCTGGGAGCAGCAACCTTTGTGCCAATGTTGCGTCGATTCCCTGATGCGCTGGTTCGCCAGCCGGATCACTTTGCTGCGCCTGCGTCGTCCCGAACGCGGTGCATGTTGGAGCAGGCTGCGCCGGGCGGCACTTAGTTCGTGCGGTCACGAGGCTGCGCGTGCTCGGGGATGGATAGAGACAGCGATCATTGCCGAATAGGCTGCCACCAAAGCGGTCACGAGAATCTAAGTCGTTCACCCCAGAGCCACGCGCACTAACAACGTGGCAAAGTGGCTGTGGAAGGGCGTGTTGCAACGCGCCGCGCCCGCCGCTAGTTTCCTTCAGCAAACGCTGGAGGAATGTCATGGCTCACTACACTGGTGGATGCCTGTGCGGTTCGGTGCGGATCGAGATAGCCGCCGCGCCTTATCGCGTCGGAATCTGCCATTGCCTCGATTGCCGCAAGCGCCAGGGCGCGATCTTCCACACCTTCGCGGTCTTCCCCGCGGATGCGGTGACGGTCACCGGCGAGACGCGCCAGTTCAAAAGTCGAAACTTCTGTCCGAGCTGCGGTTCTTCGCTGTTTGATAGTTTCGGTGACGAGTTCGAGTTGCACGTCGGTTGCCTCGACGCGCCCAACCAGCTCACGCCCGCGTACGAGTGTTGGGTGATCCGCCGCGAAGCCTGGCTGCCGCCGTTCAACGTCGCGAACCGCTACGAGCGGGACCGCACAACCGAGGGGCGCAGCGATCCGTAGCCGTTGTAGATAGGTGGAATTCGACCGGTCGCCGCGATTGCTACAAAACCTGATAACACCGTCGCGGGTAATGCCGATACGATGCGGGCCGCAGGAGCAATCAACCATCCATGGAGGGATCGAGGATGCAATTCCGAGCGCGCGTCTCGCGTCAGAGACTGGTCCAGATACTTTTCGTCGGCGTTCTGTTCTCGTGCAGTACCGCCGTGCACGCCCAGTGCAGCCCCACACCCTATCTCGTTGGGGTAGGTTTCACCGACCTCAACAGGAACCCCGTTTCCACGGTCGCCCCCAACACTAACTACTTGATCAAGGTCTGTTCAAGGGCGCCAGCCGTGTGCGTCAACCTGACGAGCGGCGCCCAGTTCGCGAGCGGCCTGGATCCCGTCAGGTCGTGCAACGACGTGTCGTTCCCGAGCCCCTATACCCAGGGTGACGTTGGCACCGCATATTTCACCGTGCGACCGACCGGGCCGGGCATTCCGCTGATCGGAAGAGTCACTCCGTGGGATGCATGTACGGGCGAGCAGCCGCAGGCGGCTCTGAATTTCACACTGCCGGGTACGCAGTGCGAAGGCACGTCGAGCGCCTATTTTTGCGGTTATGCCAAGCCAGGGAACAACTGCAACAACTGGAGAAACTCCAAGAGCATCTCCGCGGCGAGCATGTCCGCCGCCATCCCCGCGTGCCGCGCCGCGCCGATCCCGGGCTATACCGATTTCTGCTACGTGCGTAATCCCGCCGGCGCAGCGCCGAACGACGCCACGCAATGCGCGGCGGCTGGCGGCTCCTGGCGTCCTCGCAATGCGTGCTGCAACTTCAAGGGGACGTTGAGCTGCCCGCCGTAGCTGATTTCAAGCGCGCGCTGATCCCACGCCTTCGCCGACGGGCGTGGGATCGGTGACGCGCGGCAGTTGTGAGACTCAGTCACTTGCCGCGAATCTGCGAGGGCAATATGTACTCGGTCACGAGGCGCTCCGACAGGCCATTGGCATTCCTTACCCCGAAGTTCGTCGCGGTGACGACGATCGTCATCTCGAGCGTCGGGATTACCAGGACCTTGTTCCCGCCATTTCCGTACATGCCGGCCGCCGGGAAGGTCTTTCCGGCTGCCTTGAGTGTGGGCAACCAGGTGAGGTAGCCATAGTCGCCACGGCTATCATCGACGCGGGCATGGGGCGTCATCATCGCCTCGACCCACTTGGCCGGTAGGACTTGTTTGCCATCGCGACGTCCCTGGTTACGCATCAACTCGCCCAGTGCGAGCAAGTCGCGGCTGCGCAGTTCCAGTCCTCCGCCGCCTTGCGCGAAGCCGGTCGGAGCGTGTTGCCAGCGTTCGTCTTTGATTCCCAGCGGGCCGAACAATGTCTCATGCGCAAACTTGTCGAGGCTCTGTCCTGTTGCGCGCTCGAGCAATGCGCCGACCGTTGCCACGCCGGCGGTGCAGTAACTGAACGCGCGTCCATAAGGAGAGTCGGCTGGTTTGGCCGTCCACGCCGGGAACCCTTTGATGGGCAGGTCGAGCGTGAACCGGACCCAATCTTCGATCAGATACATGCGCTCCTCGTTGCCGCGCGAGAACTGATTTTGGTCGTCGCATTCCAGGAGCGAGCTCATCGTGAGGAAATCCTCGATCGTGATTGCTTCCTTGCGCGGATCCGGGTTGGCGAAGGGCGCCATTTCCTTGAACCAGTGCATCACCGGCTCCTCGACTCCCGGTAGCCGACCGCGCGATATCGCTGCACCGACCAGCATTGCGGTGACGGTTTTGGTGACCGAGCGCGTGTTGCGCAGGGCATCACTGCCGCCTGTATCGAAGTATTGCTCGTGGATGATCTGCCCTCGCCGCGCGACGACGACACTCGTTATCTGATTGAAGGTCCCCGCTCGTATTGCCGCGTCCATCGCCACCAGGGTCGGAGCGGGATCAGGTGCGACGCTCGATTGCTCCGCCGCTGCGGACTGCGCATGCGCGGACATGGTTGCGCTGAGCATGAGAATTGCGGCCGTTGCGGCGTTACCAAACGAATGTCGCATCGAGTATCTCGCTGAGGTTATGTGTTCTGACACCCTAACTCCGCGACGCGGCGGTGTCTTGAACGGATGAAACATTGGCGGGCAAATATTAGTCGAATGCTGCCCGAAAACCGGTCGGGGTAGTGCGCGAGTTTTAGGCGACCACCCAGCTATGCGTATTTGAACCGTATGAAGTACACCTTGTGGCCAGTGCCATGGCGGGCCGTCTTGAGAAGATCGATCAAGCTCCGAAAGCCTGAATCGCGGGCCATCGATTCTGAGACGTCATCCCAAGTGATCTCACGAATTGACGTGACGACGATACTGCCAGCACCCATGCGATAGCGACCGCCTGCTTTGACATGGGGCGACTTCCAGATTCGGATGCTGGTCGTAATGTCCCCCCGCATCACGCCCTCTCGAAGCTTCTTGGCGAACTGCACGATCAGCTCATCTGCATGGGTACGATCATTCTTGGCTTCGTCACCTGCCGCCCGGGAAAGAAGCTCACCTCCCCGGCTTCGGCGGCGGCAGCCCGATCATCGGCAGCCGTGGCGCTCCGCGGAATTGAGCCGCGGCAAGGAACGGATTTTCATTGGCCGGGCACACGGTGCCAACCGGAGGCAGCGAGCCGTCCATCAGGTAATCGATCACGTACTGCGTAACGCACTCGCTGCGATCGTAGGCAGTGTGTCCCCAACCGGCATAGCTGAGCAGCCGACTGTTCTTCAGAAGGCGACTGCTCGCGACCGCACCGTTGTAATCGGTGACACCGTCGAAAAAGTTGCCTACGACCAGCACGGGCGCGGATGTTTGTGTCGTCCACGGACCGATATAGCGATCGGCCGCGACCGGCCAGTTCGCGCAGCCGGCATTGGCCCACCACCAATACGGTCCGAAGATCGAGCCGGCTGCTGCGAATTCACTGATCGCGTGGAATGCAGCCAACGAGCGCGGATAGGCGGTATCGGCGCACTGATTGCCGTAATAACCCTCGATGAAGTTCGGATAGTCAGCACGCTGCGGACGTGCTTCCTGCAGTCGTTGTTCGATGCCCCGACGCGTCGCCGCGGCTCGCTGTGTAGCCCCAGCATCGCCGAGCGCGATGTCGGCGAGAGCATCGAACAGCTCGGCGAAGAGGCTCCACAGTTCCGGCGAATACATCGCGCGGGTCGCATCGGAGATCAGGAAATCGTACGTGTAGAAAGGGAACTGCAGCGGCGCTTCCAGCAGGGCATTCGCGAGTGCTTCGAAACGTGCCGCAGAGCCGCCCGGTGCGCTCAGCAGGCACGCGTCGGAAGCTTCATCGCAGAGTCGCAGGAATTCGGCGAACTCCTTCGCGGTCGCGACACGGTCGGAAATGATCTGCGCACCGCTCGACCACAGCCGCGGATCGAGCACGCCGTCGATCACCAGCGCCCGGATGTTCTGCGAAAACATGTTGGCGTAGGTGTTGCCGACATAGGAGCCGTACGAGAAGCCTAGATAGGTCAATTTCTGATCGCCGACTGCACGACGCAGCAAGTCGAGATCGCGGACCACATCGGCGGTGCTCATGTGCTGCATGATCGACAGCCGTCGGTCCGAACAAATGCGCGCGAGCCCGCGCCAGACATCGAAGAATGGCCGTTCCTGCTCACGCAGATAGGGAAATATCGGCGTGCTGCCAATGTACGCGAACACTTCGTCGAGAGAGTCGAAGCATTGCAGCGGGCTGGAGTGCGCTATGCCGCGCGGATCGAACCCAATGACGTCGAAACGACCTTGCAGCTGCTGAGCGAGAGTCAAGCCGAAGCCGGATCTCACCAGGTCGACGCCCGAGCCGCCGGGGCCGCCGGGATTGAGGAATATCGTGCCAATGCGATTGAGCTGATCGGTCGCCGCCACGCGTGCGAGTGCGATCTGCGTCGTCGCGCCGCGCGGGTCGTCGTAGTCGAGCGGCACGGTGGCCGTGGCACATTCGGCGTCGATGCCAGGCCCCACGCACGGTGTCCAATTGAGCACTGGTACGGGCACGGGCGGGCGGGTCGCCGGCGCGTTCATTCGGGTATTCGCAGGTTCGTTCGCGGCGACTGCCGCGCTGACGAGCAGGGCTCCAAGGCATGCAACTACTGCACACACGGTCCATCGGCGATGCATGGCAAACTCCTTTTTGCGTGCGGACGGCCACTGGGTAACACGCCGCTCCACGTCCGGCAAGCACGCCTTGCATGGCCCGGAGATGGGCCATGGATGCCTTCGCGCCGTGGCGCTCAAACTTTCATTATCAGCAGGCATAGTTTGATCAAACTGATCGCACTATGGTTACACGCGCACATGAGGCTGTTGGTTTGCTCTAACTACCGCCGCCAGTGCGCATGACAATGATTGTCACAGGATTTCGCGCGAGCGATGGGGCTGTCGCGTCTCAACATTGATGAGACTCGCCGCGGTGGCCTGCGGCCGGTCACGGGATGCGGCACTGCGCCACCGGGCGGCCGCACAAATCCTCATTGATCGGTCGAAAACCTTGTAGCAAAGTCTTTGCTGCCATTTGGGTGCATTTCTTTTCCGCCTCTCAAACTACTTCGCGAATGATCCGGGATAGCTCTCGCATCCGCAGGCTTCGCCGTGAGCGTTTCAACGCACGACCAGGGGAGATCATCCATGCGCTCGACAGCCTTCCGTTCAGGAGCTTTGTTTTTCATTCTTGCCTTATCCTCCGTCCGCGTACGCGCAGCAACCAGGCCTGTCACCGGGGAGTTGGGAGGAGACAACCTCGGCGGATCTCGACGGCGATGGCATTCCGCAGAATCTCGAGTTCCAGCTCGCCCGGCACTTCTTCCCGTGGATCTGGTACGACAGCGGCGAGGACACCAGCGCGCCCGGCGGCAACCACAACCATCGCGAGCAGCAGCAGCCGGGCCGGCTGCTGTTCCGCGTCCGGCGGCACCCGCAGTCGCCCTCTCACATCGCCATGACCTATGCATTGCTGTACCGCGTCGATGGCGGCGAAGGGTACTTCGGGACGACCTTAGGCCTGCCATCGCGGGAGACGTCGAGCCTTTTGCGATCACTCTGAAGCCCAATCCGTCCTGCGCTCTCGGCTACAGCATGGACTGGATCGAGACGTGGGCGCACGGTGAGGAGCTCGACGGGCGCAGGAGCAACGGAGTGGCTGCAATTGGGTCTCCGCTGCAGCGGTTTCGTTACCGATGCTGTCCTCGCGTCCGAGAACAAGCACGGCAACTATCTGAGCGAGTCGGAGTGCGATGGCGCTCTCGGTGGTGCGGAGAACTGCGATACCGACTGGACCGCCGGCGACGTAAACGCGTGGATCGGGCTCAATGTCGGAGAGCGGTCCGGGCCCTTCCCGCTGGTCGTCCAGCGACATGACGATCTTTCTCCACTCGGGTTCAGCGAGCGAACGTGGACGAGCGAGAGCTTCTGCGGCAGCCCGCACTCGCTTGCGGATCTGGCCGAAATATTTCCCTCCTGCCAAGTCCCCGTGTTTTGTCCGGGAGCACCGGAAACGAAATTCACGGACCACTTCGTCGCTCCCTACACGCCTATCCCCTCGCCTCCGGGTGGCTACGCCGGTTGCTTCACTGACGATCACAACCGGGCCTTGCCGCTCTGGCTGGGGTCCGTACATGACATCGGCACCTGCGTGGACGTTGCGCGCGCCAACGGTTTCGCCTATGCCGGGCTGCAGTGGTACGGCCAGTGCTTTGGAGGCAACGAGCTGCGCTATGCGCAAGTGGGAGACGGGGAGTGCAACACGCCGTGCCCGAGCGGGCAGATGTGCGGTGGCGCCTGGCGCAACAGCATCTATGCAACCGGCAATTCGCCGCCATCACCGGGAGGCGGCATGCAGGCCGACTCGGCCGTCCGCGGATGCTCGAACTGGACCTGGTGGTCTCCGGTCCACAAGCCCGACGCGGGCTCCTGCCGCGCCTACTGCGCCGAGAACAGCGCCAACGCCTGCGAGTGGTTCGCGAACGGCGACTGCTACGTGGAGTTCGGCAGCGGTTGTCATGTTCAGGGCGGATTTCCGGGATGGTCGGCGGCGGTATTCTGAGACCAGAACGGACTGCCTTGGTACGCCATGGACTGGCGCGCCGCGAGTCAAACTAATCGTTTGCTTGCGACAGCAAAAAGGCCCGGAGCAATCGCTCCGGGCCTTCGCTCTTGCGGGTGTCGTGGCGTCAGAGATCGCGTGGCCGCGCACCGACGATCACCACCTCGTAGTTCAAGCCGCGCAGCTCCGGAGCCGTGCCGGTGCTCGCGAACGCGTCGTAGGTGAGAAGGTTGTTCGGCGTGTTGGCGACGACCAGAGTCGCCTCTTCGCCGGCGCCGATGAACGCGGCGCCGGTGCCGGCGTTGTTCAACTGCACGTACCGCACGGCGCCCGACGACGTAGTTCGGATCGCGACGGTGGCCGTGAAGTTGCTGTCCGGCAGGCCGTTGCCGAGGTTGTGGACGTCGAAGCTGACGTTACCGTCGCCGGTCACGGTGAGCGGGTTGATGTTGGCGCCGCCGTACATCGGCTGACGCGCCGGGATCACGCGATACGTGAAATTGCCGATGGACGTCAGGTTGCGGTACGAGTTCGCGCGGAACGTGGCGTTGTTGATGGTGGAGAGCAGCCGTTGCCGCGCCAGCGCATGGTTGATGTCCATGTACGCCATGCGCGCCCAGTATTGGCCGACCACGCGCTGCCACGGCGTCGACGTCATGCGCGCGACCGTCTGCAGCGGCGTCTCGTTGTTCTGGTGCGCGCGATACATGGAGCGAACCGCGGTGCTGCCCAGGCCGGCATAGCCGTCCGGATTGGCGTTGAGGTAGGCGAAGAACGGCCACGCCTCGTAACGATTGTTCGCATGCACCAGCGTCAGGCGCGACTGGCTGATCGTGCTGTTGAGATTGATGATCGTGCTCGAGGTCGCACGTCCATACCGCGCCGCCGTGGTCGCATGCTGCGACGAAAAGGCGACGAAGTCGTCCGTGTGCCATTGAGCAAGTGTTTCCCACCAGGCACCGGTGTTGCTCTTGTTGACCCAGAAGAACTCGGAGAGCGTGATGCAATGGCCGAACTCGTGCACGTACACGTTGACGGCGCTCATCTGATTGGTATGGACGACCAGGTACGGCAAACCGGCGTTGCCGTCGAAACCCATGGCGCCGCCGGCGTTGAGATCGTTGGTGGCGTAGACGTTCATCTTGAATGGCCCGCCGGGACGACCGTTCACCGGACGGCCCGGCGAACGGAAGCCGCGCTGCACGACCCAGTAGGAGTACGCCGCTTCCAGGAAATCCAGTACCTGCGTCACCTGCGCCTGGCTGTTGTGGCCCAGGATGCCGTTGGCATTCCTGCCATCCGTGCCGTAGTAGACGCGGAAATGCGCGGAATCGAGGAACAAAGCGTTGGTGGTCGTGATGCTGCGGTACACATACTGGTTCGTCACCGGGGTGTACGAACCGCCGCTCGGCGGAGGGGATCCGTTCGGGGTCGCGGATGCGGCGTTCGAGTTGGTCACCGTGCCGCTATTCGTATTCTTGATCCAGTACCAATAGGTGGTGCCGTTCAACGCGGAGGTATCGCTGTAGCTGCGCGTGCCGGTACTGATGCTGGCGATGCGCACGCGGCCGCTCGGATTGGAGTCGGTGTCCCTGAAGACTTCCTGGGTCGCGGCGACGGTGTCCGTGTACGACCACGTCAGTGAGACCTGGTTATTACCGGCGCTCGCGCTCAAGTTGATAGCCGCGTGGGCCCCGGCAGCCGACGCGAGCAGCAGCAATCCCAAACAAAGTTTGCGAATCATGACTCACCTCTTCCATGTTGGTGAAACTGGTCGGCCCGTCCTGGGCCGTGCGGCAGCGCGTGTTTTGATCGGGCGCCGGCGCGCGTGAAATATATTTTATTAATGAACGATCGGTCAAAACATTCGAGGACGGCGGGCGGCGCAGGGCGCGCGGCGGGGATTCGACTAGGTGCCCGGACACGGTCCTGCGCACGCGCGCGTGCGCTCCAGCGTGTTGTTAGGCGACATGACCCATCTCCGAGTCAGCGCGCGCGCTGGTAGTGCATGGCGACCGCGCCGTTGCGGAGCGGCTTCGCCGAGATCAGCTCGAGCCGTCGCGTGCTGGGCAGCCCGCTCTCGTACAGGGTCGGGCCGTGGCCGGCGATCCTGGGGTGGACAAGCAACTTGTATTCGTCGATCAGATCCAGCCGGTCCAGCTCGGTCGCGACCTTGCCGCTACCGAGGAGCACACCGTTCGGGGTCCCGTCCTTGAGCTTCTGTACGCCCGTGCGCAGGTTGCCGGCGATGTGGTGGCTATTGGCCCAGGGGAAGTCCTTTCGCGTCGAGGACACTACATACTTCGGCTTGGCCGCAAGCTTGACCGCCCACTCGCGCAACGCCGGCGGTGCCTCCGCGTCGCCGCGGGCGATCGCTGGCCAGTAGCTCTCCATCATCTCGTAGGTGACGCGGCCCCACAGCATCGCCCCGCTCTCGTCCATGAGGCGGGTGAAGAAGGTGTGTGTCTCGTCGTCGACGATTCCTTCCTGGTGGTCGACGCAGCCGTCCAGGGTGACGTTGATACTGAAGGTCAAGAGTCCCATGGTGTCCCCCGTGCGCGTGAAACCATAGTTTGGCCGCCCCCATCAACCTGAATTTTCGAAGTCGGGCACGCCACTGATTGTTTGCATCCAGGTGGCGACGTCGAACGCATCGAATTTCTGTTCGCGTCGGCTGATCCCGCGGAAATGACTGAAGCGTGCCTATCCCCCGCGCCGCCGGCCGGACATCGGGAATTCCTGGCCGTTGTGATAGGTCACCTTGCCTTGGAACGCCTGTGCATCCGCCGACAACGTTCCCTTGAACGTGACATTTCCGTTGGGTGATTCGACGAGCATGTTCATGTCGGAGCCCTGCAACGTGAGTGAGCGCACAGGCAGGACGTTGTTGCCCTGGTCCGTCGTGAGCGTGCCCTTGTAGCTCGCACCGTCCGCGACCAGCGTCATTGCGCCGTGCGCTACGTTCTGCCCTGTCTGCACTTCAAACACCCAATCTCCCGCAAGACCTGGAGCCGTCGCTCGCACCGAGCTGCCGGCACAGCCGGCTAACAGGGCGACAGCGAAGCACAGGCATGCGATCAGCGTTCTCATGGTTTCCTCATGGAGTTATTAGTCTCCGTCCATTCTATGTGCCTTGAGCGCGTGCGATCAACGCGCTCGGATCACCTTCAAGCTTGCTTCCAAACTGTGGGATCATCGGCTCTGCGCGTGAAACCATAGTCTGGCCGCGAGCAGAAAGCATAGTTTGGCCGCCATGAGTGTCCGCAACTCCTGGCCACCAATCGTATGCTTCGTCGAGTTCTGCCTGGGCCTAGTCCTCGACTAATACCGGCTCCAACTGAACGGTGGCATTGGTTGTGCCGATTTCCGGGTTCCTCTGGAGCAGGTCAATGAGCTCGGCACCCGCCAGGAAGACTGGCCCGTATCCGAGCGTTGCGTTCACATCCGTCGGGCGATTTAGATAGAACGTATCGTCCCAGCCAAGACCCGTGCCGATGCAGGTGCCCTCGACCTGGCCCATCGAATTCACTTTCGTCGTCACGCCATGCCAACCGCGCAATACCACGGGAGTGTAAGTCGCGCGGCTCAGCCAGCCCATATTGATCCCGCGCGCCATCGCGAATACGTACATCGCGCTCGACGACGTCTCCTCGTACGAATCCGGACGATCGAGCAACTGGTGCCAGAGCCCTGAAGGCGCCTGCACTCGCCGAAGCCCGGCGGCATGCGACCTGAAGATGTCCAGCAAACGCGTTCTCTCAGGATGATCCTTCGGCAGCACCGTCAGCAATTCGGCCATCGCCATGAACGCCCAGCCGTTGCCGCGCCCCCAGTGGAACGCCGGGTGCGGGCTCATCTCCTGGACCCAGCCGTGCATCCACAGGTTTTTTTCTGGCACGAACATCCTGGAATGGAACTGCAGGATCTGCTTTGCGGCGTCGTCGAAATAGCGGCGGTCGCCCGTGAGCTTGCCCATCTCCGCGAGGCAGGGCACGCTCATGTAAAGGTCGTCGACCCACATCGAGTTCGGCATCGGCTGGTTGCGCGCGAATGTGCCGTCGGCCAAGCGGAATTGCCGCGTCGACACCCAGTTCGCGTAGTTGTCGATCCACGGGCGCAGTCTGGTGATTCCCTGGCGCTGCGCCTTGATCATCGCCGCGCACATCGCGCCGGACTCGTCGAGGTTCTGCGGGAAGATCATCGGGCGCAGCGAGTAAAGTCTGCCGGTCACGGATTGCGGAAACGTCTCGAAGGTCGCCGTCGGGTAGGCGGCCCGCATGTGCCGCGCCATAACCGCGAGCCCGGCGAGCCGTGTGTTCACATGAGCGCGATAGCGCAGCTCGCCTGTGTACTTCGTGGCGAGCAACAATCCCGCATACGTGACGCCCGATTCGTACGTGTTGATGCGCAGGGCGGTGCGATCTAGCGCGACGTTCCTCGGCAGGTTGTCGAGCGATGCCGCGGCGCCCGTGTCGCCATTGATGGGCCGTAGCGGGGCCGCCGTGCGTAGATAGGCATACACGTGGTTCAGGACATCGAGGATGGAATCTTGGGTGGGGGGCGCGGTTTGCGCGAAGGCCGCGCCCGCACTCAGGAGCGAGACCATCAACAGGGTGGGTATACGAGCCATGGTAGATCCTCCGTGAACCTCCCCAATAGCACTTCGCCCCGCTAAACGAAATCGGCTGCCGTCCTACGGCGCGAGCAGTCTTTGTTAATACAGCGGGTTAGAAACGTCCTGGCACGAGGTGAAAATGTGCGGTACGGATCAACCTTGAGTTTTAGCGCCTTAATGTCGAACTGCGGCCCGACTCGACGCATGTCGAGGTATATGCCAAGCGTCTCGTCGATCTCAGCCGAATACCTTGCTAGTGCCTCCGGCACCATGTCGCACTTAACGATTTAGCGGAGCGGCGCGCGCTACGGTATGAGCTTGGCATTTTATCTCTCATGCGTCCGCTCCGAGAGAAGAAGGGAAGCATTGAGAAGGCAGCTCGAGAGCGCGTAAAGCAGGCGAGCCGGGAATTGTATGCCGCGGTCACGGCGCGGCTGGCGGAACTGGATCGGTTCTGGGAGAAGGAGCAGACCAAGGGCGAGGTTGAGGCGCTGATTCTCGATCACGTATACGCAAATCTGTCGACGCCGCCCTACACCGACGACCACAAGAAGTTGATAGCAGAGAGCGTTTACGCCCATGTCTGGCAGCAAGCTGTTAGCGGAGCGTTCGCGGGAGCAAGGGCGCCATGAACAATCCTGAAGACCCTGCCCAACACGAACGCGGCCGGCTTCACCACCGCCGGCCAGAAGCGATTCCGATCCGGCGTTCAATCAGCTGATGATTTCTTTACGGCGCGTGTTACGGGGTCCACCATCTGAGCTGCCCCGCAACTACAGTTGCAGCGCCTTAAGCCGATACCTTACTACCGCGGCCCCGGCGACCGCGTTGCCTCCGGTGACATTAATGTCAAACGTTCCCAAGCCAGAAACCGAAAGCCCCAGCTCCGAGCGTCGCAACCTCGTGGATGCGCTCGCGCACGAGCGCAACGTGCTGCGCACGATGCTCGATTTGATCCCGGCGACCATTTTCGCGAAGGATGCCCAGAGCCGCTTCACCGCCGCGAACAAGCTGGTCGCCGCCCGCATGGGCACCACGCCCGACAAACTCATCGGCAAGACGGACTTCGATTTTTTCCCGCAGCACATGGCGGAAAAATTTTTCAACAACGAACAGGCGCTCCTCAAGTCCGGCGAGGCGCTGCTCGATCGTGAAGAAGTCGTGTACGACAAGGCGCGCGCGACGGAGCGCATCATCCTCACCTCGAAGGTGCCGCTGCATGATGCCGCCGGGAATCTCACGGGCTTTGTCGGCATAGGCTACGACATCACCGATCGCAAGGCCGCCGAAGAGCGCATGGCCTCGAGCGAGCGACATGAATCCATCGGCCGGCTCGCGGCCGGCGTCGCGCACGAGATCAATACGCCGATCCAGTTTCTGAGCGACAGCGTCACGTTCATCGGCGAGGGTGTGCAGGAACTGCTCGCGCACATCGACAAGCTGCACGCCGCGGCGCCTCCGCAACCCGCGGCCGACGACGACATAGAATACCTGCGCACTGAATTGTTGCCCGCGCTCGCGCGCGTGACCGACGGCCTGACGCGCATCGCCGAGATCGTACGATCGATGAAGGATTTCGCGCACGCCGATCAGCACGAGATGAGCGCGGTCGACCTCAATCGCGCCGTCAACAGCACGCTCGTGGTCGCCCGCAGCGAGTACTCGGCGGTCGCCGACGTGGAAACGGATTTCGTGCCGCTGCCCCCGGTGCTCTGCCATGGCGGCCAGATCAACCAGGTATTGCTGAATATCATCGTGAACTCGGCGGATGCGATCACCGACGTCGTCAAGGCGTCAGGCGGCCGCGGCAAGATCACCGTGCGCACGCGGACCGAGGACAACTCCGTCATCATCTCGGTGACGGATACCGGCGGCGGAATTCCGGAGAGCGTGCGTCCGCGGATCTTCGATCCGTTCTTCAGCACAAAGGATGTGGGGCGCGGCACGGGCCAGGGCCTGGCCATCGCGCGCAACGTTATCGTGAAGGGTCACGGCGGTACGCTTGACTTCGAGACCGAGACGGGCAAAGGCACCACGTTTATCGTGCGGCTGCCGATCGCGCCGTCGACGACTTCCTTCGCTTAGTCTTCTTTCATAAAGGCGCCAGAGTGAACAACGTCATTGCGCTGTTCGTGGTTCACGAACTCCGGCTCTACCTTCCGCTCTTCTTGAAGCTCATGGCGAATCGCGATGTTAGCCGCGATCTCCGCGGCGGTTGCTGCCGGCGTAACAGCGGCTGACCTTTCTTTCCGATTCATCAATCCACTCAGCTTCTACCAGGTCGAATGAATGCGTTCGATGTCAGTTTGGTCAGCGTAGAGCTTCTGCTTCTCTATCCCAATTCTGCTCTCCGCTTTCTGAAATCCAACAGGTAATAGAAAAACGTCTGCGTCGGGACATTCCTGTTAGTACTGACGGCCTTTCTGACGCGTAGATCGCTGGCATCTCAACGTCTTTAGCTGGGGCGGTTGGCATAACAAGTCCAAACATACTGACGCCGCACGGCGCGTTCTCATACTCTGGATGCCCCGCTTTCAGAATGCGGGAGCGTCCGCTTCGGGTCGAAAGCGGACGCGACGGATCGGCGACTTCTCTGTGCGTCTTCACGGCTAACTATGCCTACTGATGGAGCAAACATTTGCCAAACGGCCAAACTATGCCTACAAGCGCACATATTGCGCTTATAGGTAAAGATTGGCCGGAATTGTAGGCATACATTGGCCGGGGCATTGAAGCTGCCCGCGCTTACCATCGAACTCGATGGTAGCTAGAGGAAACATCCAAGCGCGACAAAGACTCTTGGAAGAGCGTCTAACCGGCCTGGACCCCAGAGTCCTTGCAGTCTATGAACGCATGCATGTCCGAGAGCTCGCGTATCGCGAGCAAGTCTTCGAGCTTTACCCGACTTTTCTGATCGACCAGATTCCCGATCGAAGCGGCGGGAGCCTGTGCACGGCCGCGGTCCGTCAGTGGCTGCGGGAACGACGGATATTCGCATTCATTCATCGCAGGCACTTCTGGTTCCCAGCTTTCGAGTTTGCGGCGGGTGAACCCAAACCCGTCGTACATAAAATTCTTCTACTGACACGACCCGTGCATGGCTGGGAAGCAATGTTCTGGTTTGTGGGTGCTAATGGGTGGCTCGAGAGTGGTGCACCGGTAGATCACATGGACAGCGATCCCGCTGCCGTCGTCCTAGCGGCCTCTCACGCCAACGATCTGACTAGCGACTGATGGTTGGGCCCGAATATGAGCGATTCTAAAATTCCGCCTGAGATCTTGGCGCAAATGATCGCCGATGCCGCGTGGCTGAAGGCGGACTTCTTTCGGCACTTCGCGGTGTTCACAGCGCGAGAAGTTGCAAACCTATCTGGGCAATCAGTAGATGAAGCCGAGAGAGTCTTGGATACTTGGCGGGCTGCGCGCAAAGTTCTGGCGATTACCAGGGATGGCATCGAGGTTTTTCCTTCCTTCCAGTTTGACGGCGATGGACAGCCCCTGCCCGTCGTGGGCCAGGTACTTGAGTTATTTTCGGAGGTTCCTTCTCGGGTTGATTGGGACAATGCCATCTGGTTTGTCGCTGCGAACGGATGGCTCGGCGGCAGAATGCCTTATGAGCTGCTCACGAACGCGCCGCAAAAGGTGAAGCATGCGGCTGAGCAAGAAGTGCTTCCAGATATTGAATGAGCACAGTCCGCTCAAGAAACAGTGGAACTGCATCTGGCATTGGCAAGGGCAACGTCAGCGCCTACGATCGATAGCGATGGTGTCTAGACGCAAGAATGCTTCGGGGCAGCGTCGCGCCGCGGCTATTCAACGGGTGATTTCGAATGAGCGGTAGACATCCGTTTGCCAAGCATTCCATTCGACTCCATATGAGTCGCTTGATAGCCGCGTGATCAGAGTTGGCGCTGCACCAACACCAATCAGCTCGTCCAATCCGTCGGCGAATTGAAAGCCGGCCACGTCCGTCAGAATAAACCGCGCATGCAATCGATTGCTCATCTTTAGCTTGAAAGCAACTGTGACACCTTGAGGAAGGCGCGGCCCTATTGCTTGCCGTGCGGTCTGCTCAAACATTTGGTCTGTCACGTTGTTCATATTCGAGAGGACCACGTTGATGTGGTCCACTCTTGGCTGCCGCGGACTCGCGCGTAGCACGTTTGCCATCTCTACGAGGACGTTCCCCCACCGACCGTCGGCTGGATTGAAGTTTCGATCTATCAGAACGACCCGCCGAGATAGCTGAAGCAGGTTGGTGATCGGCCGAATCATTTCTATTGCGGTACGTGGCACGTGCACGCTCGCGACGCTTCTCCATTCTTCCTCGTCACAGAGTGTGATTGACGGAATTCGCGCGTTTTGGTGCGGATCCCCGGGTCCTTCCCACAGTATGGATCGAAAAGGCACACGCCCATGCTCCGCGATCGCATTGCCAATCCAAGTCTGATTCCCATCCCAGAGCTCCCCCTGCCGAGACCTTGCAAGTCTCGCAAGACTTGTGACCGCTGTTATTAGTCTTTTCTGCAGCTCTCCATCTTGAGTGCGCTCTCGGATGATCGCCAAAGCAATCTGCAGCCACTTCCTTCGCGGGTATTCGCAGAGCAACCTACCCGCGTCGCGCCCGAATGCCTGATATAGGAATGCCGCGTGTTGCTCCGAAGCGAATAGCTTCGGTGAAACCGCGTACTCGTAGATCATGACTTGAACAGCCCCTTCAACTCTTCATCAGAGATCGGTCCACCAGTCCCAAAGAATTCCTTTTCTCGCTCATCAAAGAATCCGTGAGGCCAGCGTTCCGTAAAGTTCCCACGCTCGTCCAAGGGCAGCGTACGAATCTTTGTGCCTTCTTCTCCGCTTTCGACAAAATGAACGGCAATCTTGTCTGGGGTTAAAGCAAGGCCGAGCGGCTGCTCACCTTCCGAAGTTTCCCGCATACGACGTAGCAGTCGAAGCAGCAGATGCTCACTGTGTGTTTCGAGCAGGAATGACGCGGATCCCGCAGGACTTCCCTGGCCAGAAATCGCGCGAATGAACAAGTCACCAAGCGCGACCTGCAGTGCGGGATGGATATGCAGCTCGGGTTGCTCAATGGCCGTTAGTCGATCCGATCCGGTCAAAGCGGCGACGACCACCGGAATAACCTGCGAAATCCCAATACCGACGTCCTGCGGGCCAACCTCGACTTCCTTCTCGCCGTAACACAGTGTAAGGCGACGATGCTCAGGAAGTGCCAACAGGCTCGCTCGCAGATCATCGACGCTGTCGAGCATAGACGTAGGATCGAGGAGACCGACCATCAACGGGCTCGTTGTGTCCAGCTCCTTGAAGCGCTTCAATTGAACTTTATAGGTCGTTCCAAAACGCTCCCCGTCCGTCAGCCAACTGTTCAGTTCGCTCAATTCGTCCTTCGCAGCTTCATGAATCCAGTCCCAAGCGCCGAGGCCGCTCGCCCAGCGAGATTCGTCGGGAGACAACGCCGGTCGATACCCGCGGTCAGGAACCTCGCGAATGGGCCCGAGATAACGAAGCGAATTGAGTTGCTGCAACAGGTAATTTCCCGTGGCGAGGAGTGCGAACGAGATCTCCGCCTCGCGATCCTCGGAATCGAAGGCATAAAGGATTGACTGTATCTCGTCGAGCAGTGCATCGACGGAACTGTGCAGCCTTTCCGGCGAGTTGATAGGCGAGATAGCTAACGCGGTCCAATCCGCACCGGCTTTGTCCCCAGCAAACGAAAGTGCTTCCCACGACTCCTTTCGATCGAGCATGACGCTTTCCGCATTCCTGAGCTGCACATCCTCCGGCGCATCGCGCCATCTTTCTTCGCCAGCAAACCATCGGTGCAACGCGTTGTATTCCACGGTATGTTGCGCCGGAGATTCTGGGTTTGTCCGAATACGCGCAATCCACTCGCCGTTAATCGCGACGAGGTAATCCGCCTGCACTGGCTTATTCAACAGATCGCTCCACTTGACAACCAGGACTACCGTCGCGGAGTTCGTCATTCCGCTAAGGTTCTCGAGATGAGAAATGGACCCGGCGCTCGCCGGTTGATCCGCCATCAACGGCAAATGATCGACAAGATCCACATCCGTCAAATCGAGATCGAAGCCTAGAACTACAGGCAATGAATGGTCATGGTTGTGAACCAGATTACGGAAACCACCAAGATCAATGCGATCACCGCCGTACTGAGTTCGATCCGGGTCGGTGTTACGCCTCGCCAAAATCTCGCGTGCGTAGTGAAGTGCTTGTAAGACAGTACTCTTGCCGGCACTGTTTGCCCCGAAGAGCAGCGTGATTGGCTTTAACTCGATTCGAACGCGAGAGCTAATTCCCTTGAAGTTCTCGAGTTCGATGGCTTTGATCGGCATGATCTAGATTCCCTTCATAGTCTGCCGCGGAACGCGTAGTCCTCGAGCGATTTGGACAATCGCTCGAGCTGCCTTAGATGCGCGTTGTGCTTCGCCCGAAGGCTCTCGATCTTCAAAGAGATTCGTCCATAGTTCTGCTGTTGGTCCACAGGTGGAAAGAGGAGGTTGATGTTCTCGAATCGTGACTTATTAACCATACCCTTCATCGCGTTCGTTGACGCAGCCTGTATGAGCCCTTTGCCAAACCGCAACTGCGCGTAGAAAAAATGGGCGTCGCCGATTTTCGGTACAAGCGCATTTATCTGCTGGTTGAAGGCGACATACCTATCAACGATTGCGGCATTGCCGATGCAGTCAGGACTACCTGCAATACAGGTGACCAAGATGGAAAGCGGCGGCACGACCCTAGCAACGTCCCTCCCTTCCTTCGACAGAAACTCCTCGGCCAAGGTAGCGAAGTACTCCGGGCTATTGAGGTTGTCTGATTTAAGCCATTCGATAGCATCTCCGTAGTACTCAGGCCTGGCTCTGGAAGGCGTATTTCCCGTGACTACGGCACCGATCTCGGCGATCGGACGTGTCGGTAACGTCTTTGGATTGCTAAGGGGATCACCAAACATCGTGAGAAAAATCGCTCGATCGAGCTCACGAAGCCTCACGATCGCGTCCTTCCGCTTTGTGCGTAGAGCGCCAACTTGATCGAGTATTGCAGCGATTCTCTGCTGCTCGGTTACCGAAACATCTGGCACAGTTAGGTGTGCCAGAAATGATTCCGGTACGCGTCGCTGGCCGGCACTACCAGTCATTCGTCTCTCGCCGGCATCAATGATCCGCTGCTGTCTTAGGAAATGAAGAAGATAGCGGCCGTCCACGCGTTCAGGACGCGGTCTGATGACGTGAAATTCCGTGGAGCCTACACCTACGTCTCTCTCAATGTTCGCTGCGCCTATCTTCGAGTTCTCGAAGCAAGGGGTAATCTTCGCTACTAGCAAGTCACCGCGAGCAAATGGTGTGTAGCCTTTCTTCACCTCCAAATACTGCCGATCCTTACCAGAATCTGTTGAGGCACTCTCCGCAGAAAGCTGTCCCATTGAGACGAAAGAAACTATCTCGTTGTCAGATACATTCCGCGGAAACGGTGGATTCAGATCTGCGATTTCGGACAGGCAAATCTCGCGCGACGCACTCATCCCAGCGCCTCCTCCAGCTCTTTCATCCCCTTCTCAATCGCTGCCTCGATCAGTCGCAACTCCCCTAAGATCTTTTTCGGCGGGTCGTGTTTCACTTCTTTGTGCACGACGTCCTTGTACCGGTTAATGCTCAGATCGAAGTCAGACGCCACAATATCGGCTTTCGGCACCAGAAAGCTCTGCTCACTCCGCAACCTTTGAGGCTCCGTGCCTTCTCGTTCTTTCCATCGGGCAAGTACATCTGGCAAATTGTTGTTGGCCGCCTCCTCCGCGGATAATGGTGTGGTAGGAACGGGGCCGTACTTCTCTGGCGGCACAAGCATTTGCCGTTTGTCGTCTAGCGAACGCCCGTCCGCCTCGACGTCATGGAACCAGACGCGATCAGTTCTGCCACCCTTCGTGAACACGAGGATTGCGGTTGATACGCCTGCGTAAGGCTTGAATACTCCCGAGGGCAGAGAGATTACGCCCTGCAGCTCGTTCTCCTCGATGAGATGCTGCCGAAGTGCTTTGTGCGCCTTACTCGATCCAAACAACACCCCCTCCGGTACGATGACCGCACATCGGCCGCCGCGCTTGAGCATTCTCAGCATTAGAACGACAAACAGCAGCTCAGTCTTTTTTGTCTTCACGACGCGCAGCAATGAAGGATGAATGTCTTCCGCGTCGAGGCTCCCCTTGAACGGTGGGTTCGCCAAAATTACGTCAAAGCGTTCGGCTGCTACCTGCGGGAAGTGATCGGTGAAGCTTGCGCTCAACGTGTCCTGATAGTGGATTTCTGGCGCATCAACACCATGCAGCAATAGGTTCATTCCGGCGATGCGCAACATCGTGGCGTCGAAGTCAAACCCATTCAGCATTGGACCGCGGATATGATTCCGATGCGGCTCCAGAAGGTCTCCCGTGTAAATCTTCTCGCCTGTCTCTTCGTTTGTGAATACACCCTCAGGCGATGAGTAACGGTGGTACAGATGGTCTAGCACACTCACCAGGAAACCGCCCGTGCCGCACGCCGGATCGGCCACAAGCTCATCGGGGCGCGGTTCAAGCATCTCCACCATCAGCCGAATGATGTGCCGCGGCGTCCGGAACTGGCCATTGATACCCGCAGTCGTCAACTTGCTCAGCAAGTACTCGTAGAGATCGCCTTTCGTATCACCCTCTGTCAGCGGCAAGTCATCGATCATCGATACAGCCGACACGAGCAGGCTCGGCTTTGGAATCAGGATCTGCGCGTCTTGCATGTATTCGCCAAGCTTGGCGCCTTCATGCACGACTTTCTTGAAGTGAGGAAAGACTTCCCGACGCACAACGTCCAGCATCTGATCACCGGGGAGATTCTTGAAATGCGACCAACGAAGGTGCTGCTTGTCAGCCGGGAAGATCGGCGTCATCACCTGACCAGTGCGCTGTGATCGTTTCTCGTTGCGTGTTTCAGTGATGTCTAAAAGGCGTGCAAACATGAGGAACGTAATCTGCTCAATGACCGTTAGCGGATTCGTGATGCCGCCAGTCCAGAAATCCGTCCAAAGCTTGTCAATGCGACTCTTGAGCTCGCCCGTAATCATGGCTCTCTGCTACTCCTAGGAAACCGAAGGTGGATCGAACGTTTGGATCACACCAATCAATGCTTGGGCGTCGCATTCGTTCGCGAAGACGCCGTCCAGGCCGTCTGCGTCGACAATGGTGAATGGATCCTCATACAGACGTTCGAGTTTGACGCTGCCGAACTTGGAAATGTGGTTCTGTAGCAGATTGAGAAAGTGAATCTGCTTGGCATTCAAGCTGGGATGCTGCTGCACGAACCCGGCGAAGCGCGCCCTCACCGCGTCGGGTTCCATGCCTACCAGTGATCGGAGAATGAAATCCAGCGGGGCCGCTGTCGCGTTATAGAATTGCTTCAGAACGTCGAGATTCACATCCTTGTTCTGGACAAGCACCAGCGCGGTCATGGATCTGAGCTCAGATTCAGTAACCGGCTCACCGGCACGAATCTTCTTCAGTGTCGGGTCGGTCTCGAAATGTTTCCTGAGCGTTTCCTCAACAAGCCGCTCGTAGGCCTTCATATCGACGGAGCGCAACGAAGCAGATCGGCGTTCTACCTGGTAATCGGCCGCGTCTTCCTCGACATCCACAACCTTAGCCGGCAAGGTCGTGGGTCCCGTCGGCCTAATCTTGTGATGCATGATGTCCCGCAAATCAACGCGAACTGTCTCCAGATCACCGTAGGTAGGACCATCCCAGAAGGCGGATGATTTGACATCCCGAATTGTCGTCGCCTTTTCTCGGACTGGGAGCAGCGTCATCGGCAACAGCGCGAGCCGGTCGAATAGCTCCGCCTTTAAGTCCTCGAGCCGACCGGACGCTTTGAGTAGGGCCGTCTGCATGCGAGTCATGAGCAGGTCCAGGCTATACGCATCGGATTGACCACGGATGTTCATCCAGGAGAACAACGGCGCAATGTCGCGCCGTAGCGCAGTGACAGTGTTTGCGGAAAACGCATTCAGAACTTCACGCTCGCGCAACAAACGTAGCTCCTTCCACTTTTCCTTGACCGCGATTGTCTCCTCTGGCAATGCGCGCATTGCCCTTTCCAACAGGTCAATTGTCGAATCGAACACGACCGGCTCGGGCTTGTTCAACGCTACATCCGCCAACTCCAAACGCGCTTCGAAAACCAGCTGCGCGATTCCTTTAGCCTCCACCGGCTCCGCAGGGATGTATCGCAGATCAAAAAAATCGAAATTTCCCCAATGATCGAAGATACGAAAGAGCGTCTTGTCCCGGCCCGGTCCGAAAAGATTCAGGCACAAGCGAGTGCCTCGCCCGATCATCTGCCAGAACTTCACCTTGGACTTGATCGGTTTCGCAAAGACGAGGTTTACGATTTCTGGAATGTCGATACCCGTATCAAGCATGTCCACTGATATCGCGATGGTCAGTTCATCGTTCGTGCCTCCACCCTTGAAGTCGTCGATCAACTGCTCGGCCCTCGGGTCGTAGTTGTCGATGACCTGGCAGAACTTCCCGCCGTACTGCGGATACATCTCGTCAAACAGTTGTCTCAGTAGCACCGCGTGCGCATGACTGCGCGCGAAGATGATGCTCTTGCCAGGTTGCTGACCCGTAGCATCGCGGATCCCGTTCTCCATGAGATTGCGCAAAATTGTGCGATTAGTGTCCTTATTGAAGATTTGTCGATCCACATCCTCTGCGTCGTACTGGAAGAGTTTTGGATCCTCGCCATCCTCTTCCAGCTGCCGGCGCTGCTCCTCAGAAAGCTCGGTGTACTTGATCCCCTGCCGCAGGAACTTGGTCGTATGCGTGAAGACTTCAAACGGCACCAAGTGGTGTTCTTCGACCGCGCGCTCTAAAGAGTAATAGGCCGTGGGCTGCTGGTGCTCGCAATCAAAGAGGCGATACGTGCTTCGCCCGACGAACTCCAGTGGCGTCGCCGTCAGGCCCACTCGGAGCGCATCGAAATGCCGGAAGATATCGCCATACGCGTTGTAGATGCTTCGATGGGATTCGTCGGCAATGATCAGATCGAAGAAGCCCACGTCGAACGACTGGAAGACCTGCTTCATCGCTGGGTAGGTAGCCAAGTAGATCCTCTGATCGCGATCCATCGCCGTGCGGGCTCCCACGATCGTGAGTGGCTCAGACGGAAGAAAGTCGTTGAAGGCATTCTTCGCCTGTTTTCGGAGCTCGCGCCGATCGCAGAGGAACAATACTCGTTTCACCCAACGCGCTCTGCTCAACAACTCCGTGAGTGCGATGGCCACGCGCGTCTTGCCCGTACCCGTCGCCTGAACGACGAGAGCCTTGCGGTGTTTGTCTGCGAAGCGCTCTGTGATGCGACGAATAGCCTCCAACTGGTAGAGGCGGCCCGCAATCTCAGCCTTCGGGGAGAGGGCAGAAAGATCAGTCTTCTCACGACGCTGAAAAATCAGGTACTGGAGGCTGTCCTTCGAATAGAGGCCGAAAATCTTTCGCGGCGGGTAGCCCTGTTTGTCGTCCCAGATCCAGATGTCGAAACCGTTGGTATAGAAGATGACCGGACGCTGGCCGTACTTCTTCTCGAGCCCATCTGCATACAGCTCAGCTTGCTTTCGGCCCAGCTCCGGTTCGACAGCCGTCTTCTTGGCTTCGATGACCGCAACCGGACGACCTGAATCGTCCCAGAGAACATAGTCCGCATAACCCGCACCGGAAGGAAGGGGCTGATGCTCGACCTTCTCTTCCTGGGTCACCTCAGACGTGTTCGCACCGTTCGCGCCCACAGTCCAGCCTACGTCCGACAGCTGGGCATCAATCAAGCGCTTGCGTGTCGTCGCTTCGTCAAAGTGGAGCTCGTTCGCGACACTCTGGCCTTGAGCGAGGATCACATTCAAATCTGCTGCCTTTTTCTCCGCAGTCGCGGCTCGTTCCCGCTCAGCCTGGAGCTGGCCTAACACTTCCAGAAGCTTTGCTTCCTGAGCTGCGAGCTTTTCGATCGCCGCTTTCTTCTCGCGCTTGAGGTCGGCCTTGCTATCTACAACCTGAGCGGTGGGCGCGGCAAATGACGAGATGTCCTGGTTGCTTTCACGCAAGTACGCGACAGCAAACCAACGGCCGAGGTCATGTGCCTCTCTAAGGAGCTCGAGCGCACCAGCAGCCGTAACAGCCTTCCCGTGTGCGCCTTTGTTGCCGCCAAGCCGCAGGAGATGGAATTTATCGACTACGATTCTGGGAACGGCGGCTTTAAAAGCGTGGTCGTTGAGCAAGGTTACGAAGTCCGCCGGAACCGGCCGAGGTAACGAAAGCGCTTGATAGATACTTTGGAGTACCTGCTCGGCAAAGGTTCGCAGTTTGACTACCGCGCTTGCGGGGTCAGGGTGCGAATAGCTCTCCGCAAAAGCGCCTAGTGCGGCAAGCTCCGGGCGCTTCGCTTTCAGAAATTCAAAGTTTGTTGATGTGAGCGCACTCAAATCCATTTCCCGTGTGTTGCAACGCCTGTGCCATCAGGTCCTGACGTCATACTTCTTCGCCCAATTCGTTAGGGTCTGGTAGCTCGGCAAACCGAGGAGCACTGCTGCCTTGCGCTTGTTGCCATTCGATGCCCGGAGCGCTTCCTCCAGATGCCTCTTCGCTGTTTCTGCAATTATCTTCGGCAGATCAACGCCGCTACCCAAAGACAACTCGTCGCTCGACGCGGCGTTGCCGCGCTGCGTGTGGGGCAGCAAAGCATCACGGACGTCCCGTTCGGAGATCGCAGCCCCCTCCGACCATATCGCAGCCCGGCGCAAAGTATTCTGCAGCTCCCGAACATTCCCCGGCCATGGGTGGTTAAGTAGAAGATTTCTTGCGCCCGCACTAATTTTCTTCTGGATATAGCCGGGCTCCTCGGCGCATTCCTCGTTCACGCGCCTTAGCAACGCATCAACTAGCAGGCCAATGTCTCCCTCGCGCTGCCGTAGGGATGGAATCTTGAGTACAACCACAGCAAGACGATAGAAGAGGTCCTCGCGAAATCGACCTTTACGAACCTCTTCAGCGAGATCCCTGTTGGTGGCAGCGATGATTCGCACATCGACTTTTCTAGGTCTCGATGAACCGACACGAGCTACTTCACACTCCTGCAGAACCCGCAGAAGCTTGACCTGAGCCGACAGGGGCAGTTCGCCAATCTCATCGAGAAATAGCGTTCCCTTGTCGGCTTCCTCGAAATAGCCAGCTCTGTCTTTAATCGCCCCGCTGAATGATCCCTTCTCATGGCCGAACAGTTCAGATTCGAGAAGTTCCGAAGGTATGGCACCGCAGTTGATTACTCGGAATGGCTTTTCTTTGCGGACGCCTTCGTTGGCGATCGCCTTCGCCAAGAGCTCCTTGCCAGTGCCCGACTCTCCTTCGATCAATACGGGTAGGCTTCTTAGGGCGGCCTTTCGAGCCCTGGTGATGAGGCGGCTCATCTCGGCGCCTCGATAAATGATATCCCCGAAACGCGCTTCGCCACTGGGACGCTCTTCGCTCCTCGCAATGAGCTTGCGATCCGCCGATTCAAACAGTGAGGGCACTAGTTCCGCCGCGATGTCGAATGGCACTTCAGCAGTTTTCACTCCGGCCTGCTTGGAGGACTCAATGAACTCGGCTGGAAATCTAGTCTTCCCAAGGAGTAGCCACACCGCTGCCATGGCGGGTGTTCCGGGACTCAAGTGAAGCGTCAGGCGAACATCCTCGCTCTGGGAGGTCCTTGAAAGCACGCCCATCGCCGCCTGATAGATTTCTCCAAAGTTTGTGGGACTGGTCAGCTCCGCCCGCTCCACCTCTATCTGCGCTTGAGTGCGCAGCTTCAACCATTTGACGAAACGCTTGACTTGGCTCGGCTCTTGATTCGACAGCAACACGGCGCGGTCGAATGACCTGGCCGCCAATGCATTTGCGATCGGGCCGACATCGGACCTATCCGTCGAGTCAGGCCCGCGAAGGTCAGCAGTACCAATCCAACAGACAAGCACTTTCATTTCGGCACGATACAAGATTTCTTATCACACAACAAAGATACTTGCGACATGTGAGCCGAAAACAGCTGCGGACGATGATCTGGGCCACTCCGCATACGGCAATCGGAGATGGCACGCACCTTGCTATTGCTTACCGCAACGACAATCAGTTGAGGAGTTGCGTCATGAGCAATCGCAGATTCGTGGGTCCTTCCAGTGATGGCCGATGGCAGGTTAAGAAGCCTGGCAGCGATCGCGCCAGTTCAACACACGACACGCAAACCGCAGCGATCGACCGTGCGCGGCAGATTCTGAGCAACACCGGTGGAGGCGAACTCACCATTCAGAATCGCAAAGGTGTGATCCGGGATTCAGACACCGTCGCTCCCGCGAACGATCCCAATCCACCTCGAGATACCAAGTAGTAGCCCGCGCCATAGCCAACCGAGATTTACGCGATGTCATTCGATCTTCTTCCCGTTGTGCTCTACGCAATCCTTCTCGCTTCATTTGTCGCAGCCAATTGGCTGCAGCCTAGGCCCTCGATGCGAACCACAGAGACGAAACGACGATGACAAACAACATGAAGCAATTGGAGCTGCATTCGATCTACAAATCCCTGCTCCCCGAATTCACCGCACACATGCGCCGTCAAGGCATGGAAGGCGTGTGGCAGAGTTCAGAGGCCCTCACCGAACTCTTAAGTACAGCTGTCGTATTTGACTGCCGAACACTGCCGCTCGACTTGGTCGATGACAGCGGCATCGACTCGGCGTCGGAGAATAGGAAGCACGGGTTAATGCCGCACCTGCCGGTGCAAAATGAGCCATGCTACTTCGAGTTTGCCGACAAGTTTCACGTCGTCGCCCTGGAAGTCCCGGGCGCTCCTGAAGAATGGCGGCGGATCAAGAAGGAAATTGGAATTGCCGATCGGATCGTCGGCGAGACCATCTTCATGCAAGGCGAGCGGATCATGGTTTTCCCACTCGGTCAGCGCATGATCTATGGCGTTCCCGGAACCATTGGTAAGGGCGCCAGGGTGCGGCATGAGCTGCAGGGCAGTGAGATGTCGCGAGGCCAGAAGGTTAGGGCAAATTCACCCGCGGAGGCTACAGCGACAGCTATCGAGCGCGCCGCTTCTCGATTGCTCGGCATCCTGACTCTCTTGCAGTCCGGAAGCGTAACTATCGAAAACCTCCCTGACCGGCGGGTACTCACTTGGAACATCGCCAACGAAGGGTTGATGGCTGCCAAGTCGCCGAATGATGAGTAAACCGAGGCTTGCGACCGAGGCAAGCTGTGCAGCGCCAGTATCGCAGCCTAGCCTGAAGCGTCGCGTTGGTAGCGGGGAGAGCAACTGCCAATCGCCTCCGTCTACTTCTCTAACTAGACACCTAACAAAGGTTGTTATTGCCAAAATTTTGGCAATTAGTGATGTAGATTCAATGACTTACGTTTGACAGACCTGCCTAGCCGTGCTACTTCTCTGTCAGATTGGTACTCAGCGAGACCGAATTGACCGACGATGGAACTGGCGAGTCCCCGTCGATGCGGGAGCAGTCAATGCTGCAACTGCATGGGGAGATGTGCGACATGCGTGAGGTCGCCAAGATTCTGAAGTACCCCTCAGCGCAGGCCTTGCGACGGGCGCTATCGCGCTCCAAGGCCCCCATCCGACTTTTCAAACTGCCAAACCGCCGAGGACTTTTCGCCTCGACGCGCGTACTGGCGCGCTATCTCGACGGTGTCATGGCAGAAGTGGAATCCAGGGACAAATCGCAAAGGAGGACTTCGCGATGACTTAGCTCCAACAGAGTTCCTGGGAGCAGAAAACGCGAAAGCCTCGGTACTAGTAATACCGAGGCCTTCGGCGAATACCGGTGACTGGAAGAGCCCCTGGTATTCCCATTCTGACCCCCGCCGTCCGTGGTTTGCAAGTTGGACCGATCTCCAGCTGCGGGTGTTTTTTGCCCTGCGACTGGCGGGGACTGACTGAGACCCACGAGTACTCCGGTTTTTGCGTGCGCGGCTGAGCGTTCTCAACGCTCGAGCGCGCCAAGGGGATCCTCATGCTCAGTGATCTTGAGTTCTCGCAATGGTGCGAACGGATGCAATTGTCCGACGCAGCTCGTCGCTACATCGAAAGTGTTCGTAAGTCGGATCCATCTCGCCCGGTTGGCTCCCACGGCAAGGGCAATATTTGCTCAGCGATGGCATCCCAAAACATGGGTGTCACCATCAACACGGAAAGCCGAACCGCCGAGCTCGCATTCGCCCGTGAGTTCGAGTTCGACGATGACGTGTTGGAGTTCTGGGATCAGCCGCAGCCCGTGCCGGTTATCCGGCACGGGCTTTCGGGTCCACGGTCCGGCCACTACACGCCCGATTTTCTGGTGCTGTGGAAAGACGCGGTCGCCGTCATAGAGGTGAAGCGTCAGGAGCATCTGCCCGCACTAAAGGAAAAGGACCCCGACGATTGGAAGATTGAGGGCACAAGCGCCGAGTTTTTACCGGCCAAGATCGCCTTCAACGCTCTACCGCTTGCGCATCGAGTACTTGTCGCAGGCCCCGGCCAGGTACTGCGAGGCGTGAACCTCGTGCTTCTCTTGCGCGCCAAGCGAAGCGACGAACGTCTCACTGCCGCTCAGCACGGCGCTTTGCTGCGAGCGTTCGAGGCGCAGAGTTGCCTCACGCTTGCCGACCTCAAGGAAGAGCTGAAGCTGGAGGATTACACCCCGATTCTCAAGTTGATCGCTTCGGGGGAACTCTTCGCAAGACTCGAGACTGACGAGCTCGAACGGCCCTTGAACGCCTGGGTTGCGCGGCGGGCAGACTTTCTCTCAGCACTTCCTTTGCCGACACCACTCAGCAAATTCGGAGAACCAGGCGCCGGCATCGGCATGCCAACCACGAGCTGCATGCAGCGCATGCTTCGGCGACAAGAACGCCTCAAGGGAGAGATGCCCGATCGCACCGCAAGACGACTACGCGCTCTCATCAGGTTAGGCGAACGCGATGGAAAGAACGCCGCTGCGTCGCTGCTGCCGAAGTTCAAGCTCTGCGGGAATCGCCGTCCGAGGCTCTCGGTCGTTCAGATCGAGGTTGCGAAGGAATGCATCCTGCGGTTCTTCGCCGCCGCTCGTCGAGTCAGCCGAACCAAGGCGTTTCAGCAATACAAGGTCGCGGCCGCGGAGCGCCATCCGGAGTATCGGGCGGTCAGTTGGTGGTCCTTCAGTGAACTGATCGCGCGCTTTGATCCCAAGGAGATCGCGCACGGTCGCGGCGGCCATCGTGCCGCGAACTCCGCAGCAGCCTCAAGCCCCGTCGAATCTCGCGAACCCTTGCCGCTTCGGCCGTTTGCGCGTGCCTGCATCGACCACTGTCTAGTTCCTTTGGACATCGTGATCTACGAGCGGGGAAAACGTCGAATGACTCACAAGGCGTGGGTCACGATGATGGTGGATGTCGCCACGGGCTACATCCTGGCGGTGTGGCTGAGCTTGAATCCTCCGAGCTGCGCGGCCGATGCCATGGTCGTACGCCGATGTGTCGAAACCTTCGAGCTCTTTCCCGAACATGTGCAGACCGATCGCGGCTCAGACTTTTGGAGTCTGTACTTTCGGGCACTCCTCGCCTTCATCGGTGCCGATCATTCACTGAGTCCGCCGGCGAGCGCTCGCACGAACTCACCGGTCGAACGAAAGTTCGGAGACATGCTGCTCGAATGGGTGCAGCAGCGACCGGGCAACTCCGTCCACAACGGCTCGCCTCGCGGCATCTCGGGATCCCATGCGCCGGCTACGACCGCCGAACTCACCATCCGAGACACCTGGAACGAGCTACAGCTCTTCGTTGAGTGGATGAACAATCGCTCGACAGACTTAAGTGGCAAGTCGGCTGCCGACAAGCTGCGAGAAGGCTTGGCGCAGTTCAAATGCTCCGGGATCAAAGTGAAGATGACGCCGGAGTTTCGTATCTCCACGGCCGTCGACGTCCGCAACTACAAGGTGGACTCCAAGGACGGAATCCGCGTCGATGATCGCCGCTATCCGTGCGCGGCCCTTGTCGATCGGCGGCCGATGATGGGCCGCACGAAAGTGCGCATCGAACCAGAGAACCCGTATGTCGTGTATGCCGAGATCAATGGCATCTGGCATACCTGTTATGCCGGCCAATACTCGCGCTTCGAAAATCAGAACGAACTCGAGAAGCTCGCGGAAGCAACCCAAGTGCTGGAAGGCGCCTCGTTCAAACGTGAGGTGCGGGCCCAAGCGCAGCGCGATTTCATTCGTACGTTGAACCAATGCGACGAGGATCGCGTCGCTCACAAGGCGATCCAGGCAAATGCGTTGCCCAAGCAGCTTGATCTTCCCATTGCACGGAACCTCTTTGATGAGGTGCGTGCGGATTCCGTCGATGCCCTAACCGAACAGACTCAAGAGGTACCGGAACATGCACTGGACAGACTCCGCAATCGATAACCTCCACCGCATCTGGGTGCCCCATCGCAACTACGAAATTGCGAAGGCTGAGCTTTTCGCAGCGCTCTTTGCCGCAGCACCTGGCGAAGTTATCCGCGTCAATGGGCCGAGCCGTGTCGGCAAGAGCTCACTACTCGAAAAGCTTGCGCCAATGCTTACTGGGAAACTCGCGAACGATGACAACACGATGCCGGTCGTGACTGTGATCGCTGAAAACAGTAGTACTGATGGAACATTTTCGTCCAAGGCGTTCACCCTCGCTCTTCTACAGGCCGTTCGGCATCCCATGTTCTCAATGGAACGGCCCGATCTGCTCGACATCTCGCGCCTTCGCCTTATCGAACGTACACCGGAAGGCATCTTGCGCACCGCCGCTGAGCAGGCCCTGCGCTTCCGGCACTCGCACTACGTCGTGATCGATGAGGCCCAGCACATCGCACACATGCGTGGAGGAGCCGCGAACGCGGCAAAGTTCCTGGACTCGCTCAAATGCCTGGCGGCTTCCACGAAGACCCGACTCGTGCTGGTAGGCACCTATCAGCTGTTGCCCATTCTGCAGCGATCTCCTCATCTGATAGGACGCACACTGAGCGTCAACTTCCCTCGATATCGCGAAGATGTGCGTGAAGATATCGTGGCCTTCGACCAGATCCTCGAAGCCTACTCACAGCATTTCCAGTTTTGCGGTGAGACGACTCTGCGGGTCTGGAACGAGTACCTCTATCGTGGATCTCTCGGCTGCTTGGGCTTGCTGCGCGCCTGGATTCTTACGGCTCTTACCCGCGTTCAGAGCACCGGCGATTCGGCTCTTCGACTTCGCCATTTCGAACGAACTCGAAAATCCGACGCTGACCTCGAAAGCATCGCGGCAGAGATTCGAGAGGGTGAGAAGCTCTGTGCGGGCACGTCATTTGTTGAGAACTCGAAGCCCCAGCCGCTGGTGGTGGCGAAGGCAGAAAAGTCCAAGGCATCCCGTCCATTTCGCGCTAAACCGCGCCGCAACTCGGTCGGCATGGGTAAGAAGGTGCGCGCATGAATGGCTCCTATCTATTTCCCGTGACGTTACAAGGTGCGGGGACAGCCGATGTCGAGGGACTAAGCTCGTATCTATGTCGAGTCTCTGCAGCCCACCAAGTACCAGTGGGACAGCTATTGCGAAACTGCTTCGAATGGCAGGCGAGCACGCTTGGAGTCCGAGCAACTCTTCCCTATCTTGCTCGCAATCCAGGAAGTCTTGCGCAATACGTACGGCCCAACGAGCTCACTCGCGAAGTGTTGGAAGTCTTAACGGCATCGAGCGGTCAATCCAACCTTCGCAGTGGCACTTTCCAGTGCCTCACAGTTTTGGATCGATGCATGAAAACCTTTCACAGGTCGATGCGGTGGTGCCCGTTGTGCTTCAAGGAGAGCGAGGCTGCAGGCTTAGAGCCGTATTTCAAGCTCTATTGGTCTTTGAACGCGTTCACGCGTTGTACCGTTCACGGGGTCGAGCTACAGGACCGGTGTCCGCATTGCGATGCGCTCCAGGATGGCTTCGGCTTGAGGCCATCGTGTGCCCAGTGCGCAAGTTGCGAGGCGTCGCTTGCCGTAGTCACACACCGCGTCATGCCTCCTGCCAGCTGGGAGGTGGAGGCCCCGGACTTGCAGGAGCTGCTCGACTACATCGGCATGGAGCCCACGCTCTCGTTTCCAACCGAGGGAGTGAAAGGAGTATTGAACGAGCTGATCGATCGAGCCTGGGCGAACGATGAGGCAGAGCGTTTGTGGAAGTTGATTCCCCGTGATGAATGCCTTGCATTCGCATACGGGCAGCTTCCGATGACGCTCACGAATGCTCGGCGCACTCGCTTATCGGCTAGGAGTACCACTACTGCATCTGTTGCGAGGAGCTGTGTCTGACACTCCAGCAGTGCTCGATCCAAGCTGGACCGCGCGGCTGCCCAAGTCGCTACGGCCTAGGAAGCGAGCGCCTCGCCATGACCGGAAGCGACTCTGCAGAGCTCTCACGTCGGCGTTGGCAATTCAGAAGGGACAGCAACCGCCGGCGCTCGCGCAGGTGGCTCGCCAGCAGGGAGTTACGCCCGGATGTCTGCGGCACCACTTTCCAGTTCAGTCATGTGAGGTCTTGCGCCGCTTCTCGGCGTGGCAGAAGTCGGAGACGCAACGCAAGCATCTGGAGGCTCGGGCTGCAGCGCTCACGTATTTTTCGCGTCGCATAGGGCTCACGCTCACGTCTAACAAGGAAGCCATGAGAGAGCTGCGGCGGACCACAAAGCTCCCTAAAGATGTGCTTCGCGAAGAGATCGCTCGCGCATCCGAAGGGCTGATGATCGCCTCAAGCTCTCACGCAGCCAACGTTCACTGAGGGAGAATGGAATGGACATAACTGCAACTATCGATGCTCCCGTTCTGAGTCGAGAGTCAGGCATTCGGCCAACCTTGCCTCGATTGGTGACGGATGACCTTCAAGGGCGTGTGAATTCGCTGGCGTCAGCACTCATCATGCAAGGCTATGAACCCACGCTTGTGAGGCTCCGTGCCGGCATCGGCCGCACGCCACAGAGATTCTTCAGCGAGCGTTCGAGTACTGGAAGGTGAACGTTCGCCCGAAGATCGGAAAAGTACCGGAACGTGTTTCGACTTGGGGAAACGAGGTGCCGGTTCCTGATGCCATTCGCGACTTATTGAGCGAAACGTGGCCAAGAACTCTCATCGCCGCTCGAATGACCAATCTGTACAGCGACGAGGCGCTCGACAAGGCGACCGTCTCGGAAGAGACGCGAGCGATTCGGGCGAGTGTCGATCGATTGGAGCGACTGTTTGCCGAGCACCGGGAACAGTGTCGCGTTGATGCGGAGGTCTTTCGATCATTGACCATGAGGTTGGCGCAGGTCTGCGCAGAAACAGAGGGAGTGCACACTCGGTTGAAGGACAGAGTAGCCAACTGCGAGCGTGCGGTGGATAACCTGAAGCAAAAGCTGATTGGGATGAAGAGGAGTATCGACTGCGCTCAGCTTGAGGCGATCGAGATCCTCGGAGATTGGCGGAAGCACGTTATTGCGACAACGCCGACTGCGAGACGAGCTTCAGCGAAATTTCCTCGAGGGAAGAAGCGCCGAGCACGCAGATAGCCTGCAGGCCGCGCTTTTTTGGGAAGAGTCTGAGCGATTGAGGCTGATCGGCGGATGCCGGAAATCGCAGCTGCCGATCAAGTGCGCCGGCAAGACCCAGTGCCGCTTACTAGCAACAACTGAGCGGTGGGCAATATCACCGGCACCCCAACCGGCGCGCAAGCAGCTCAGGCTGGGGCGGCGGTACGAGCTAGACCGTCCAGAGCGACGTCCGTCCGTAAACGAAAACCTCGCGCGCCTTGGCATTCCTCGGCACGCGAGGCATTTCATCGGGTGCGAGCAGGACGACTAGGTGCTAAAAAGATCTCCATGAAGAAGCTAAAGCCACCAAAGTATGTGAGCTGCCATCACTGCGGAGCTCGAGCCCACCCAGAGTGGGCGAAGAAGAAGGACCTCCCGCCTGGAATCACGTTGATGGGCTTCTCCAACTGCCCACAATGCAATCGTCCGGCCTTCCACATTAAAGGTGATCCGCAAGCTGTTGCCATCGTCGCTGCAACGTATGAAGACCATATGGGCGTAAAGACGCCGCCGGATGCACGTCTAACAGATATGGTCACTGGGAAGCCGAAGCTGGACGGGTAGCGGGCTGCTACGAGGCGCCGCAAGGAGCAGCCCATCAAGATGGTGAAATTCTCGCTGAAGCCATTGACTTCAGGCTCAGCACTAGAAGCTCCTCGTAGAAGCACTTTTGCCTTGACCCCGACAGGCACTGTTTAGGCGACGAGTGTCGCGGGGCGCACGAAGCCCATATGCCTCATAGGTTTTCTCAATTAAGTGACGTGGGAAGTTCAACACCATCGCCCATGCCATACCGGCGACCGCCGTAGGAGCACTCGGGACACGCGCTATCTTTGCGAGGCGCAATGCTCGTGACGCGCCTAGCCAAATGATGAGCATGCTGATACGAGACGGTTTCCGCGTCACCACGAATTCCAAGAAAGTCCATCATGAAGTCATTCACTGCGCTCGACGCCGCGACGGCATTCAGGCTGATGACGCTCGGGTTTGGCTGTTGCACTCCATACGCTTGATCGCGCCGCTCCTGGTCGGTTTTTGCTTCTTGGGCAAGCAAATGCGGATCGATCAGTTGATTGCACCAGAGGCAGCCGGATCCGGGGCGCAGTGGCCGATTTGCGCTCATAACATCTAGGATGCTTCCATTTTCATCGGTCCTAACTTTTGCTCCCATTTGAACTGCCGGGATCAAGTGTTGTTGCACGACAGCGTTAACTAGCAATCGAGCGCGCATCGAGTCGGCAGCTAGGAAGATGTAGTCGCAGCCTTTAAGCACCGAAGCAACGGAATCCTTCGCAACGTCATCCTGGATTCGGCGTACATTGGCTTGCGGATTCGCCTGCAGAATTACACGCTCTGCAACTGCGACCTTGGGTATCGCCTGCTCGGCATCGAGGACACTCGCACCCGAAATTCGAGAAAGATTGCTGTGCTCTACAACATCACTGTCGATTAGTACGAAATTTCCGACACCGAGCCTTCCGAGATACTCGGCGACCAAACTGCCGACGCCACCCAAGCCTACGATCGCGACCGACGCTAATGCGAGACGCTGCTGACCTGCACGGCCGAACATCCGCAGTTGTCGATCGTATGTCGCCGTGGTCTCTAGTATCCATTGGGAGGAGCGGCATACAGCGGCGTAATCGTGTTGCCAATTACAAAGGCAGCATCAAGATTGCAGCGTTGATTTGCGCCTAGCCAAATGTCCACTTCCATCGATCGCCGGCCCAGGACCATCGCGCCAACAGGCATGCCGCTAGCAATTTGCAGCAACGCCGGATAGCCGGACTCGTGTGATCGAAAGTCGATGGAGCTAAAGTTTACGAACTCGTCGGCTTCATGGTTGTGTACCGCGAGGTAGACGAGACGCTCATCTCGAGCGCGTACAATCTGTCGATGGATGAATTGCGGCGTTAGTGCTCGATAGCCGAGCTTTCCGGGAACGTAGTCCGACCCTTCCCGCGCAAGGATCACCTCGCGAACAGTTAGCGCAAGCTTTCCGTCATGGACACTTTGTCCCGCGAGCAATACCGCCCCGTGTTCGTCTCGGTCTCCCGGGAACAGGTGCGCGAACAACTTATCGTAGTGTTCACGCGAGATTCTGACTGTGCAGCTCGGCTTCATGATAGATGCTCAAGGTAATAGAGAACTTTCAGTATTTTTGCAGTCGCTTTCTGAAGGCCGGTTTGTGCGCCGCTGTTGCGCCTCGATATTTGAAGCGCGGGCCGACCTCGAAATGCGTGCCCTTTCGTGATCGGAGGTTCGAACAACTTTCCGTCGACTCGAGACACCGCGTCACTGGTGAAAACAGGATAGATGTCGGCGTAGGGATAGGAGCTGGGAATGTGGAACCCAAGCCACGTTGTTCGCGGGGTAAACCGCTCGCTAAGTGACACGGGTTCCACAATGACGTACGTGCCTCCGTGACCGTCCTCCTCGGTGACTATCGTGGCGTCAGCGAACTGCCTCCTTAAATCCTCAACCGCCGCAGCTACCTCGGTCTTCATGACGCCGGTACCTCAGGAATTGTCGTCCGGCTGGATTGCCGTGAATCGCTGGTGAAGCCGAAGGTGAACTTCGTCCGCGTCGCCGATCACGCGCCCGGTCCCGTTAGGCAACTCCTCTTGAAGTATGAAATTCGGCTGGATGAGTACGCCTTGGGCAATCGCGGCAGCCTTGATCTCGGCTCCCGTCGCGATCTTTCCGGTCATAGTTACCGGCTGTTCGTTCACCTTGATGGTTACCCGATGGGGATGCTGATTGCCGTGGTTATCTCCGTGACCCTGGCCGTGGTCATCGCCTTGGCCGTGGACTTCATCGTTCGGGTTGTCGTGCTTCGTATTCATGCGTCCTCCTCGGAGGTGCTAATTGCTAAAGAGCAATTGCATTCCATCATAGGAAAACCTGAAGTGCAAGAGGATTGCTAAACAGCAACTCCCGCTGTAGCATAAGTCCATGGATAACAAAGGATTTGATGGAGACGCCTTCTACCGAGCTTTAGAGGGCGCGGTCAGCGAGCGAAAGGTGTCTTGGAAGCAGGTGGCAGAGGAAACAGGTGTAAGTGCTTCGACACTTACTCGTATGGCTCAAGGCCGTCGACCAGATGCCGGTAGCCTGGCGGCCCTATCGGCTTGGGCTGGAATCAACCCAACCGACTTTGTTGAAGCCCCTTATAAGACGCGAGGTCCATCGGCCCTGGCGCAAATCTCTTCTTTGTTACGGAGTGATCCGGATCTCGACGCTGGCAGCGCCGAAGCGGTCGACGCAATCGTTCGAGCCGCATACGAGCGATTGAAGAAGGCTCGTGAATAGCTAGACGATCAACACTTGAGCTGTTTCATTCGTGTTTGCGCAGCCGCAAGCCGCCGCGCATCCACCGTCTCAACTATTTTTGGAATGACCCTTTCGGTCATTGCCTTTTCGAACTCACTAATCACTTCCGGCTTTACGGGTTTTAGACCCTCAACCGAATCGAGAACTCCCTTGGAGACGTTTCTTGGATCATTCATAACGTTACCTCGAGATCGTCGGCCGAAGATTCTGCGTCATACGAGAAAAGGCTGTCTTTTCCATGCCCTTTAACGCCAATCCGCGCATATCGTTAATCGTGTCACCAATTCTCCGGCGTTCAAAAGCCAGCGCATCCGAGCGATCGTGTATCAGCCAGAAAGGAGTCTTCTCCGTGAGACTCGCCGTAGCGTCGAGAACAGCACGAGCAGAGATTTGACCTGCCGCCCACTCAGCGCGAGTTGCAAACTCGACCACCCAAACAAATTGCGCAAACGGGAGTGACATGATGACTTCGATCAGCTTCGGATCAAATTCAGACGCATGCTTCCTAACAAACTTTCTGAAGGCAGCGCCCGTAGTGATGAAATAACGAATAACCGCGTCATCGTGTGCAGGTAGTTTGACCGGAAACTTATAGATAGTAGGCGCTAGTTGATCTACCGCGTCGGCCGGATAAAAGACTTTTTCCGGGAGCGGGACGATGAAGGCATCGATGTCTGAACAAGAATAACTCGCATTTGTGCCCTTCACAATCGGTACGGGTCTATATGGCAAGTAGTTATCGTCCACCGCGACCAGACTCTGAACAGCGTCCCAGGCAAATTTTTCTCCCGGCGCTCCCCACTTCGGGGCGCTAGACCATTCGCATCCAACAAGGGCGATAGCATGTTGATGAACGTGCATCGCAGCGAAAAGCGGGAAACCCGATTCGAGGTAAGCGATAAGCTGCCGAGAGAAGCTGGGATCGTCCTTCGTCGGGTCGGTCTTCGCCACCAAATTAGGGTAGGTGTCGGCTGACTGGAAAACGCGCTCGGCACTGGATATCTCAAGTCCTTTAGAAGGCACCAAGCCACCGGGATCGAAATGCTGAGCCATGAGCGTGATGTCGTGCGTCAGAAACTCTCGGTGGGAGCTATATCGCTCGCTGTAGTGCCGGAGGATTGACCAACACGCTGCATGTGCACAAACGGAAATGTCATTGTGCTGGTCCATGGAAGGGAAGCCTTGGACCATTAGCTTGTGGCCTAGCAAATGCACTTTGTGGTCCGCGGTGATTATCTCCGTACCCTTGATTACAGCCTTTCGAACGTCGGGCGATACAACACTTCTGCCGATCGTGGATATCCCTGTCGGCCGAAGAACCATGTACCCGAAGTAGTGATCCTCAGGGTGGCCATCCGCGCATTTCAGATCCAAGCCTTCCTTTACGAACGTCACCGCAGAATCAAAGAAATGCAGCCGCACACAGTGCGGACTGTATTGCTGTCCCTTCTTTGAATAGAAGTGGTAGTAAGTGCTTCGGTAGTCCTTGTCGACGTACCTAAGCTCCACAAGCACGCCTTTGATGGCATCTGACATGCCATCGATTAGCTTCTTGGCTACCACTGACGGCGCGTACTCAGGGCCGATCAGCTTGTCTAAGCTGGCCAAATCACTCGACTTACTCAGCGCAATCCATTCGTACACGCGTTCCCTCTACCCGTGGCGCCAATCGCTGACGCATTCTAGTTAGTATTTTGCCGTCGCTATGGGTCGTGCCAATGGATTATTAGGCGATTAGCCACCTCGTCACAAGCCCCCCTTTATCGTCCAAGTACTGCAGTCGAATTCGCCGGATTCTGTTAGGTGGACGGGTTTACTATCGAGATGTGACAGCTCGGTGGGCTCTTAGACGCGACGCCTTCATCAGCTGTGCGTCGCCTTCAGCGCAAGCTCGCCCGGGCGCGACATGAAATGGGCGGTCTGCCGTATTCAAGATTTCTCTTGGCGCCTGCATCGAAAAGATTGCGCATTCCGCAGCAAGCGATCAACCTGCCGGCCAATCTATGCCTACTGACGGACCAAACAATGGCCAAACGGCCAATCTATGCCTACAAGCGCATATCGGAATACACCCCTCGCAATTGGTGGGCCTGCTTGGATTCGAACCAAGGACCAAGGGATTCACGTTATCGAAGCGTTTCCGCCCCGCGTGGACTATCTCTTCACCCGCGGTAGTTAGCCTACCGGTGGGGTGCGGGACGCTCTAGCCTGTTATCAAGGGCACTTCGAGCCCTCAGGTAGTCTCTGCACCTTCCCGCGCTGCCGCGCGGGCTTGGCTCAGGATTGCCATGCGTGACTCATTCACACGAAGGTTTCCCTGAATTCATCCCGTCCACTGCGCGCATTCCTGCGCGCAGGCACCTATATAGATGAGTCCCCTGCACTAACCGCTGTGCTACAGGCCCAACCGGGCGCGATTGTACAGGGAATGTCAAATCCGGCTTGTCTCAAAGTGATATCACTCTAGTATCACTCCCGAATCGAATCAATTCACGATTGGGAGAAGCAGATGAGCACGCCCGGCGCTACGCAGGAAGTCGACTTCAAGAGTTTCAACGGCTACATCCCGTTGGCCCTCGCGGTCCTCGCATTGATCGCGATTCCCATTGGTGGTCCATTCCCACCCATCAAGATCGTGGTCTGCGTTCTGAGTTTCCTGTTCCTCGTCAAAGGCGTGTACATCCTGCAGCCGAACCAGTCGGCGCTGATGATGCTGTTCGGCGCCTATCGCGGCACGGACTACTCCACCGGCCTTCGCTGGGCGAACCCGTTCCTCAACAAGAAGAAGGTGTCGCTGCGCCTGCGCAACTTCAACAGCGAGAAGCTCAAGGTGAACGACAAGCGCGGCAACCCCATCGAGATCGCGGCGGCGGTGGTCTGGAAGGTCAAAGACACGGCGCGCGCGGTGCTCGACATCGATCACTACGAACAGTACGTGCCCGTGCAGGCCGAATCGGCGGTGCGCCATCTCGCCAACGAATACTCCTACGACACGCACGACGACGACCAGGCCGAGCTCACGCTGCGTGGTGGCGGCGATGAAATCGTCGTCCGCCTCAAGCGCGAGCTGCAGGAGCGTTTCGAGAAAGCGGGCCTGCACGTCGAAGACGCGCGCCTGACGCACCTCGCCTACGCGCCGGAAATCGCCGGCGCGATGCTGCGACGCCAGCAGGCCGAAGCGGTCATCGGCGCGCGCAAGCAGATCGTGCTCGGCGCGGTCAGCATGGTGGAGATGGCGCTGAAGGGCCTCACCGAACGCGGCGTGGTGGATCTCGACGACGAACGCAAGGCCGCGATGGTGTCGAACCTGTTGGTCGTGCTGTGCGCCGAAAGCGAAGCCCAGCCCGTGATCAATGCCGGCTCGCTGTATCAATAGAGTGGCGGCGTCTTGAGCGAACCGCCCGCAAGAAAAGCGTTCCTGCTGCGCCTCGATCCGGCGGTCGCCGCCGCGATCGAGGCGATGGCAGTTCAGGAGCTGCGCAGCGTCAACGGCCAGATCGAGTGGCTGTTGCGCGAAGCGCTGTCGAGACGCGGCCGCGAAGATTCGCACCGCGTCGCGGACCAACGCACGCCGGCCGCGCAAGGACGAGTGATCAGGTAGTCGCGGCGGCTGCCACGGAAACGCAGCCGCCCGTCTTGCTGCCGCTCGAGGTCTCGCAAGCGCGCACGACGCGCGCGCGCAGGTTGTTCGCCACCTTGGCGCGCTCGGCCGACGTGTTCCACTCCGTCAGCTTCGCGTCGAGCTTGTTGAGTCGCGACAACGTGCGGCGATGGATGCGATTCGGCCCGTCGAGCTCGGCGATGACCTGGACGCCCACCTTCTCGATGGTCGCGAGATCATCCGGCGTCAGGCGCAACAGTCCGTCCAGATAGTTGTATCCCCACTGAAAGCGCGACGCGGGTCCCTTGGCCTTCGCATAGGCGTCCGCCAACAACTCCACGCTGCGGTCGTTGTTGCCGAGATGTTCTTCCACGTCGGCGAGATCGCCGATGTAGTAGTGACGGCGTGTTCGACGTGGTGGCCTCGAGCGCCAGCAGATCGCGGGCGCGCTCATAGTCGTCGAGCGCGATGTAGATGTTGATGGCGGAATTCACGACGCCGGCACGCACGTAGGCGTCCTGCTTCACGGCCAGCATCTTCGCCGCCGTATTGAGCGCCACGCTGCGCACGTCGGTGGGAATCTTTCCGTCGACCGCGTATGCCTTGGCCGCGGTGATCTTCATGAGCTGCGCCGCCAGCTGGTCGGCAGGCGCAAACTCCTGGTTGGCGGTGGCGGCATCAGCGATCGCCATCCAGCGTTCGCGCAGCGTGGGCGCGAGCTGCGGCAGCGTCTGGCGCGCCGCGAGGAAAAACTCCGTGCGCAAGCCGCGCAGCGCATCGGCGTTCGCGAGCGCGAGCTCCTTGTTGGTCAGCAATCTCGTTCACGCGCACGATGGCCACGGTGAGCGCCTTGTCGGCCTTGCCACCGCTCTTGAGCACATCCTTCTGCTGGATGGTGGCCTGCTCCGCCGCGCGAACGTGCAGGCGCGCGCGTTCCTTCGTCGAGCTCCGCCGGACAGGTGCGCGCGGCGTTTTCGAATGCGGCCTGCAGTTTCGCGGCCGGAAACACGCCGTCGTCCTCGAGGCCGAATGCGTGATACGCGAGGCGGCGACAATCGTCGGCCGCCAGCGGCGCGCTCGCCCTTGACCGCCAGCTCGATCACATCCTTGACGGGACGCACATCGCCGAGCGCGTTGTCGAGCACGCCGGCATACAGCGAAAGATCCATGTTGCCCGCGATGCGCGTGATCTCGGTGCGGTCGGCCTTGAACACCACCACGGTGGGATAACCGGTGACGCGGAACTCGTCGCCCCACTTCTGCGCGTCGGGCAGATCGCCATCGAGATACACCGCGACGAACAGTTTCGACTTCTCGATGAAATCCGGACGGTTGAACACCGCCGACTTGAGCTGCTTGCACGGCGGGCACCATTGCGCTCCCCAGTACAGCAGCACCGGCTTGTTAGACGCCTTGGCCGAAGCGAACGCGGCATTCGACGTCGCCGTTGAACCAGGCGATGCCCGGTGCGTCGGCGTGTACATCCGGCGAGGCTGTCACCTGTCGCAGGTTTGGTTTCAGACTTCGGCACGGAAGTGGACGCGGCATCACCACGCCCGCAGGCACCGAGCAGGCAAGCCAGGAACAAGACCGTAGTCATCGCAATGCCTTGACGCATTCTGTAATCTTTCCTTCGTCAACAATTGGTCGTCACGTTAGCATGCGACACCATGAAACGACCCGCCTTTGAAGCCGTACTTTCCGCACGATTATCCCGCCGCGACAGTAGTCGCGGGCGCGGCCGCCACCGTTGGACTCGCCGCCTGTGCGCAGATTCCCACAAAGGTTAAATCCGCGGGCCAGCCCAGCGATTTCAGCAGCATCGCGCCGCAGAATCTCGATGCCTTCACCATCGCCGATGGTTATCGCTACAACATCGTCGCGCGCTGGGGTGACAGCCTCGTAACCGGCACGCGGCGATTTCGATACGCGCCGCCTCGCCGCGGACGACTGGCTCAACGACAGCGCGATCGCCAACCAGGAACGACAGTTCGGCACCAACGCCGATGCAGTGGCCTATTTTCCGCAAGTCCTCCGGCCGCGCTGCGCGCGGCCTGGTGTGCGTGAACCACGAATACGTCAATGCCGAACTCATCTGGCCCGGACATCGCGGCGCGGGCATGAAGCAGGATGCCGCGCAAGGCGTGGCTCGACAAGCATCCGCAGGCGCGGTTGCGTTCATGCAGGCGGCGCACGGCGTCACGGTCATGCAGCTTCAGCGCGATGCAGGCGGCTGGACTCGCCAGCTTTCGGCGCGCGAGAACCGCCGCATCACCGCGAACACGCCCATGGACATCCATGGGCCTGCGCGCGGTCACGCGCTCATGCGCACCAACGCGGATCCCACCGGCACTCGCGTGCTCGGCACATTTGCCAATTGCTCCGCGGGCAAGACTCCGTGGGGTACGTACCTCACTTCCGAAGAAAACGTCGACGACTATTTCTCGGGTGGCAAGACGCTGCGCGAGACCAGCAAAGACGCCGCGCTGCACGATGCCTATCGGCGCTTTGCGCTGCGCGAGAACGGCTTCTATTTCTGGAACCACCAGGACCCGCGCTTCGATGCGCGCGTCGAGCCGCGCGAGCCGCTGCGCTTCGGCTGGATGGTGGAGATCGATCCGCATGATCCGAAGTCCATTCCGCGCAAGCGCACCTCGCTCGGGCCGCTTCCAGCACGAGGGCGCCAACACCATCGTCGGCAAGAGCGGCCACGTGGTGGCTTACATGGGCGACGACGAGAAGTTCGAATACATCTACAAGTTCGTGACGCGCGATCGCTTCGACGCGAAGAATCCCGCCGCCAACCGCGACCTGCTCGACCACGGCACGCTGTACTGCGCGCGCTTCGACGCGGACGGCACCGGCGAATGGCTGCCGCTGGTCCACGACGAAAACGGGCCGCTCAACTCGCGCGCCGGCTTCGCCAACCAGGGCGACGTGGTCATCAAGGTGCGCGCCGCGGCGGACTTGTTAGGCGCCACGCCCATGGATCGGCCCGAGGACGTGGAGCCCAGCCCCATCACGGGACGCATCTACATTCCCTGCACCAAGACCACGGAGCGCGGCAATACCACCGAAACCGACTGGTCGGGCCGCGACATCGACGTGGCCGTCAACCCGGCCAATCCGCGGCCCGACAACAAATCCGGCCACATCATCGAGATGGCCGAGGCCGGCGACGACGCGACGGCCACGCGCTTCGAATGGAACGTGTTCCTGCTCGCCGGCGACCCGGCGGTGGGCCGTTACATCGTCGACGCGCGCGAGCTGGCGGCCGGTAGTTTGACCGGCACCGACACCTACTTCGCCGGGTACCCGAATCGCGCGGAGCAGAGCCCAGGTCCACTGCCCCGACAATCTCGGCATCGATCCGCAGGGAAGGTTGTGGATCGTCACCGACTCCGACAACCGCGGCCATCCGAACAACGGCTGCTTCGTGGTGCCCACGAGCGGACCGCAACGGGGACACCTCAAACAGCTCGCCAGCGGACCGATGGGATGCGAAGTCTGTGGCTGCGAATTCACGCCCGACGGGCGCACCCTGTTCCTGTCGATACAGCATCCGGGCGAAGGCGGCACCCTGGAAAAGCCCCGCAGCCACTGGCCGGACGGAAATGGGATGCCTGCACGGGCCGCCCTTTTGGCCATAGAGCGCGAGGATGGCGATCCCGTTTAACTTTGTTAGCGGAACGTGAAGCCCGTTCAGGTGGGATTCAAATCGCCTGGCTTAGAGTTTGGGCCATGAACACCAGGTCTCTCCTCCGGATCCTTACGGCCCTCACGGTGCTCGGTTCGCTCGGCGGCTGCGCCAGCCTTTCCAAGAGCGAATGCATGAACGCCAACTGGGAAGACGTCGGCATCCGCGACGGCGCGAACGGACGGCCTGAGGAATACCTCATTCAGCACTCCACGGCCTGCGCGAAGGTGAACGTGGTTCCGGATCGCGGCGCCTACCTGCATGGCCGCGAGCAGGGACTCGAGCGCTTCTGTGTCCCGCATCGCGCCTATCAACTCGGCGAGTACGGCAACGGTTTCGACCTCGGCATCTGCCGCAACTTCGACCAGGATCGGCTGCAGGACGCGTACGAGAAGGGCCGCGAGGTGCACGTCCGCAGCAACGAGTTGGGCTCCATCGACAACGAAATTCGCGACATCAACCTGCGCCTGGAAGACAAGGACAAGGAACATCCGCTCCAGAAGAAAGAGCGCGATGCGCTGATCTTCCGGCTCGGCATGCTGACGGTGCAGCGCGTCGAAGCGCAGCGGGCCTATGAAGAAGCACGCTACCGGGCCCGCGATCTCTAGGCGGGTTTGTTTGCTAGCTGCGCGCAGCAGCCAGCGCCACGGCCTGCTTTCCAAACCACCAGCCGTTCAGCCACTGCAGCGGGCCAAGCACGACGTAGATGACACCCGGCAGCCAGCCGTTGGACGTGAGCATCGCCAGCGCAATGGACAACAGGCAAACTGCCACGTAGATCAGATACGCAGCGAGTGACGAGCGCGTGAGTACGACTTCAGCTGCGTCGAGCTCCAGTTGCTCCCGCACCGAAAGCGCGTAGGCATACAGCGCGGCGTACAGCCCCCACACGCCGGCGAAACCGAGGCCATAGATCAGGTACAACAAACGAGCCTCGGCCAACGTCTCGATGTGCGGGGCGTCGTGCATGTCGAGCCCGAAGAGGCCTACCGTGACCATGGTGAACAGGAACTTCAACGGATAGACGAAGAACAGCACGAACACGAGGATCGCCATGGTCAACACGCGCGAGAACAGCTCCTTCGAGGCCGTAGCGCCGGTGATAACTGTAGTGGGCATTCCAGAAAGTCATGAGCAGCGTGAAGCAGATGACGAACGCGGGAAAGCCACGCACGACATCCATCAGGCCCTGGAAGGTGTGCGGAACCTCGAGCGCAACCACCAGCAGCGTGACGGCGAATGCAAACACGCCATCGGTGAGTCCCTCGACGCGCGAAACTTCGTTGCCGCGCCACCGGAAGTGCTGCTCACGTTGGGGAGCGAACGGCAATCGATCACGCAGACGGGTGTGCGAGGACTCGGATTTTCTTTTCATGGTTTTGGCCTCCCTGCCAGATGTTAGCTCACGCCCGTCAGCCGCGCGGTTTGACGCGGCGCGTCGGCTCCGCCTCCAGCGGATTCTCCGGCCAGTAGTGCCGCGGATACCTCCCGCGCATGTCCTTGCGCACCTCGACATAGGCGTTGCGCCAGAAGCTCGCCAGGTCCCGCGTGATCTGCAGTGGTTTGCGCCCAGGCGACAGCAGCGTGAACGTGACCGCCACGGCGCCACCGCCGATTCGCGGCGTGGCGGCAAGCCCGAACACCTCCTGCATGCGCATCGACGCGATGGGCGCGTTGTCGTCCAGGTAATCGATGTGAGCACGGGTACCCGTGGGCAAGCCTATGTGCGTCGGCGCCAGTTCTTCGAGCTTGCGCTGCTGTTCGTAGGTCAGCCGCGCACGCAGCGCGTCCATCAGCGGCACGCGCGTGAGTTGCGAACGGCGGGTGACGCCTTCGAGAAATGGCTCGAGCCATGCCAGGTCCTGCGCCAGCGACGCCTTCGAGGACTCCGGCCAGGCGCCCAGATCCTTGCGTTCGAGTTTGCGCACGAATTCGCAGCGCGCCTGAAAGTCGCGCGTGTCGTCGTCCCACGGCAGCGAATCGATTCCCATCGATCGCACGCCTTCGAGCATTGCCGCGGCGCTCGCGGCGCGCGGCACATCGTTGAGCGGCTTTTCCTCGACCAGCAATTCATCGAACCGGATCACGCGTCGCGCCACCACCGTTTCGCTGCGCTCATCCCACGCCAGCTCGTCGGCGCGACGCAGGTTCGTGGCGAAGTGTTCGAGCAGATCCGCCTTGTCGAGCGGTGCCGCGAGCCGGATCTGCGCCTCGCGTTCGCGGTCATCGAGGTCGACGGCGACGATGAATTCCTCGCGCGCGATCGACTCCGCGCCGGCGAACAGTGCACCGCGGCCGTTGCTCATCTGGTAACGCGCCTCGGCGCCGGGCCGGCGTCGTGCGACGCGGTCGGGGTATGCCAGGCCTAACAACACGCCGGAATCGACCTCTGCTTCTCCGCGCGACGCGCCCGACAACCCGAGCTGCTGCTCGAATGAGCGCTGGGTTCGCCGCACGCGATCGAGCGCACCCCGATCGATGTCCGCCGCGCCGCGCCGAAGTGCTTCGAGCCGTGTGCGGATGTCGCTGTCGCGCGCGCGCGGATTACCTGCCGCGCCCGCGCGCAGCAGATCGCGATCCGACAACAGCGCGGCGAGTTCCGCGGCCAGCGAGCCGGCCTGCAGCTCACGCGCCTTCGAGCAGCATGTGCGCGAGTCGCGGATGCGCCGGAAACTCCTGCATGGCGCGGCCGTGCGCGGTCACTTTGCCGGCGGCATCCAGCGCCCCGAGGCGGCGCAGCAGATCGCGCGCGCTGGCGAGCGTGGCGGCCGGCGGAGCATCGAGCCAGCGCAGCGAATTCGCTTCCGTTCCCCACACGGCAAGATCGAGCGCCAGCGGCGCGAGATCGGCCACGCACACTTCCGGAGGCGCAAAGGCGGCGAGACTGCGTTCGGCGCCCTCGCCCCAGAGCCGGAAGCACACACCCGGCGCCGTACGGCCCGCGCGGCCCGCGCGCTGTTCCGCCGACGCGCGCGAGATGCGCTGCACTTCCAGGCGATTCATGCCGCTCGCCGGGTCGAACAGGCTGCGACGTTCGATGCCGGCGTCCACGACGATGCGCACTCCGTCGATCGTCAGGCTGGTTTCGGCAATATTCGTCGCGAGCACGATCTTGCGTCGTCCCGGCTTTCGCGGGTCGCAGCGCCGCGTCCTGGTCCGCGCAGCGAGCTCGCCGAACAGCGGCAAGACGTCCACGTCGGGTGCGATGCCTGCCAGCATTCCCTGCACCCGGCGGATTTCTCCGGCACCCGGCAGGAACACCAGCATGTCGCCCGGCGCTTCGGCCAGCGCGCGCTTGATGGTCCGCACCACGCCGAGTTCCGGCGAATCACGTCCGCCCGGCAGCATCGGCATGCCGCTGCCGACGTAGTGGATCTCGACCGGATACACGCGTCCGGCCGCGGTGACCACCGGCGCGTCGCCTAACAACTTCGCGACCGCGGCGCCGTCGAGCGTTGCCGACATCACCAGCAGCCGCAGCTCGGGTGACAGGTTTTCCTGCGAGTCGAGCGCGAATGCCAGGCCCGTGTCGGCGTGCAGGCTGCGCTCGTGAAACTCGTCGAACAACACCGCGGCCACGCCTTCGAGCGCCGGATCGCTTTGCAGCATGCGCGTGAAGACCCCTTCGGTGACGACCTCGATGCGCGTGCGCTTGCTCACGCGCGTCTCGAGGCGCATGCGGTAGCCCACGGTTTCGCCGGGCGATCTCACCCAGGGTCGCTCGCCATGCGCGTCGCCACCGCGCGCGTCGCCAGCCGGCGCGGCTCGAGCATCACGATTTTTCCGCCTCGCAACCACGGTTCATCGAGCAGCGCAATCGGAACAACGGTGCTCTTGCCCGCGCCCGGCGGCGCTTCGACCACCGCATTGCGATGGCGCGTCAGCACCTCGCGCAACGCAGGCAGGATTTCGTCGATGGGAAGGCCGGATTTCACGAGACGCGTATCTTACCGCTGCTGTCCTGCTAACATCCCTTGCATGCGCTGGCGCCAAAGCAGAGCGAGTCAGAACGTCGAGGACTATCGCGGCCGGCGCACCGGTGGCGGTGGCGGCGGCATGAAGTTCGGCATCGTCGGCCTCGTGGCCATTGTCGGCGCGTACTTCCTCGGCATCGATCCGCGGCTCATCATGGGTCTGCTCGGTGGAGGCACCGGCGCACCGACCACCGAAGCAACCCGTCGAACCTGGCACGCCCGCGGACGAGGGCGGGCAGTTCGTCGCGCACGTGCTCGGCGACACCGAAGACACCTGGAACGCCATCTTCGCCGAGCAGGCGAGCAATATCCGGCGCCGCGCCTCGCGCTGTTCTCGCGAAGGCATCAACACCGGCTGTGGTTCGGCCACCTCCGCCGCCGGGCCTTTCTACTGCCCGGCGCGACAACAAGGTTTACATCGATCTCACCTTCTTCCGCCAGCTCGAAACCGAGTTCGCCGCGCAAGGGCGATTTCGCCAAGGCCTACGTCATCGCGCACGAAGTCGGCCACCACGTGCAGACGGTGACGGGCACTTCGGAAAAAGTTCGCGCGGCGCAGCAGCGGGCATCGGAGAGCGATGCCAACGCGCTGCAGGTGAAGATGGAATTGCAGGCGGATTGTTACGCCGGCATCTGGGCGCATCACGCCGACCGGGCGCGCCAGCTCGTCGAAAGCGGTGACATCGATGAAGCGCTGGGCGCGGCTTCGGCCGTTGGCGACGACACCATCCAGAAACGCGTGCAGGGCCATGTGAACCAGGAATCGTTCACGCATGGTTCCGGCGCGCAACGCCAGCAGTGGTTCCGCAAAGGCTACGGGTCCGGCCTCGTGCAGGACTGCGACACTTTCCAGTGAGTGGCAGTGGCGCAAGCACGCAGACGCCCGTCGCCACCGGCGGCTGCCAGTGCGGCGCCGTTCGCTACGCCTTCTATGCGCCGCTCGAAAACGCGCACGTGTGTCACTGCCGCATGTGCCAGCGCGCCACCGGCGGCGTGTTCGCGGCGCTCGCGGGCACCGCTCCGGACAACTTTGCGTGGACGCGCGGTGACACCCGCGTTCTTCGCGAGCTCCAATCTCGCCAGGCGTGCCTTCTGCGAGAAATGCGGCACGCCGCTGTCCTTCAAGTACGACACGCCGAACGCGCGCATGTACGCCACGATCGGCTCGCTCGATCACCCCGAAAGTGCGCCCATCATCAAGCAGTTCGGCATCGAGAGCCGCCTGCCCTGGGTGAAATTCTGCGAGGACGTGCCTGGCGAGCGCACCGGCGAATCCGCGGCCGAGCAGGAATTCCTCGCGAAGATGCAGGACCACCAGCGCGCCGACTAACTTCCGGCGCATTCGCGCATCGCCCTTCTGGCATGTAAAGGAAGCTTGACAAACCGTTTGGCGACGTCTAGCCTGTCAAGCATCCTTTACAGACACGCAGGCGGGAGACGACGATGAAAGAACGCGAGGCCAATCGGAAGTACCAGCTGGAGCTCGGGGCATCGATGCTGCTGTATTCGGGAGTGTTGATCGGTTCGCTCTACCTCGCAAAACCCATGGAAGCTGGTTGGGAGCGCACGCTGTTATTGCTTACACCGGGGCTGCCAGTATTCCTCGCAGTTTGGGCGATCGCGCGTCACTTCCGGCGAATGGACGAATTCATGCGGTTGCGCAGCCTCGAGAGCCTCGCGGTCGCTGCGGCGATCACTGCCGGACTGAGCGTGACCTACGGATTCCTGGAGTCCGCCGGGTTTCCGAAACTGAGCATGTTCTGGGTATGGGGAGTGATGGGCCTGGTCTGGGGAGCACACGCATGTCTGCGCTGCCTGTTCACGCGATGAAGAACATGGTGCGAGAACTGCGCACGGAACGTGCGTGGAGCCAGGGGGATCTCGCCGACCAGCTCGAGGTTTCGCGGCAGACCATCAACGCCATCGAGACCGGACGCTACGACCCGAGCCTGCCGCTCGCCTTCGCCATCGCGAAGCTCTTCGGCAAACCGATAGAAAAGATCTTTTCCACGGAGAAATAGCCATGAAATCGAAAATTCTCGCGGGCTTCGCGCTCGCGCTCTCCCTGCTCGCGCCCGCGTTTTCCGCGCCGGCGAAATTCGAAGTCGGCGCGCTGCAGGTGGAGCAGGTGTCCACGAAGGGCCCGGCGCTCATCCTCATCCCGGGGCTCGCGTGCGGTCCCTGGGTGTGGGACAAGACGGTGGCGTCGCTTCGTGACCGCCATTCCATCTATCTACTGACGCTTCCCGGTTTCGACGGCCGCCCGCCGAAAGACGGCGCTACGCTTGCGACGCTGCAGGTCGACCTGCTGGCGCTCATCGATTCGAAGAAGATCCGCAAGCCGGTGCTCGTGGGCCACAGTCTCGGCGGGACGCTGTCGCTGGCGTTCGCTTCGAAGCATTCGGGTTCGATCGCCGGAGTCGTCGCCGTTGACGGGTTGCCCGTGTTTCCGGGTACCGAACAGATGACGGGCGATCGCAGCGCGCTGGGTGAGCGGATGCGTGCGCAGATCGCCGGGCAGACTCCCGAGCAGTTCGCGATCGGACAGCAGGCCTACATGAAGCAGATTGGCAGCGTCGACGAAGCGACAGCGAAGGAGCTGGCGGTTTACTCGAGCCGCAGCGATGTCGGCGCCACTGCTGATTTTGCCGCTCAGGTGATGACCGCCGACCTTCGGCCGCAGCTTCTGGCGATCAAGGTGCCCGTGGTCGTGATCTCGCCCTTCAATGCGTCCGATTTCGCGGTGATGAACATCGATGAGGCAGGCAAGACCGGCTACTACCGCTCGCTGCTCGCGGGTATCGAACAGCTGGAAGTCGTCTCGATTTCGCCGGCCCGCCACTTCGTGATGTTCGACCAGCCGGAAAAGTTCGCGGCAGCCCTCGACCGCGCGCTGGCAACCATGGTCGAATCTCCCAGGAAATGACCGCTGGATATTCGGGAACCCCTCTTTCGAAAAAACAAGGTGGCAAGCGATATCACCGAAGACACCATTCGAGCAGTGGCATTGCCGATGGGTCTCGTCGACATCAAGGTCTGCGCGGTGGATGGGACCTGGTCGGAGCTCTAGCTGGTGTTGCGAAAGGAGCTGCGAACAAAGTAGTCAACGGTGCGCCGAACGCAGGTCGTCAGGCGCTTGAGCGCGATCGCGCATGCCGTAGTCGCGCATCACCTCGCACACGCACAACCGATAACCCTCGAACAAACCTGAATAGCCTGCGCGCTGTGCCGCACGGTGAGCGTCGACGCTGCGCCATTCCTTCACCGCCGCCTCATCGCGCCAGTACGACAACGACAACAAGGTGCCAGGGCGACTCAGGCTCTCGAACCGCTCGATGGAGATGAACCCGTCGATCTTCTCGAGTTGCGGGCGCAGCGCGCTGGCAAGATCGAGGTATGCGGCTTTGCCGTCAGGATGCGGCTGGACCTCGAACAACACGGCGATCATCAGCTAGTTCCATCCACCGGTTCGACGAAAGTCCGCTGCTCCCGGAGGATGAACTGCTTCGCGTGCGCAAACGCGAAATTTTCGCGCCCCTCCGGATCCGCCTTGAGTCGCGTCCGGTAACTCTCGTAGGCGGCGAGCGAGTCGAAGCCGATCAAACCCCAGGCTTCGTAGTTAGTGCCCTCATGCGGCAGGAAATAGCCGAGCAGCCGCCCGCCGCAGCGGGGAATTATCAGTCCCCACCGACGCGCGTATTCAGCGAAGTCTTCACGCTGCAACGGGTCGATTTCGTAACGAATCATGCACACGATGCCCATGGCGTCGAGACTATCCGGTTTCTTCGTCACGACGGTTCGTCTACGATCGAACTATGAGTGATGGACCCAATATCGCGCGCATCGCGGCTCTTATCGGTGATCCGGCACGCGCCGAGATGTTGACGGCACTCATGGCGGACCGCGCGCTGACGGCGACCGAGCTTGCGGTCGTCGCCGGCGTCACCAAGCAAACCGTGAGCGCCCATCTCGCGAGGATGCGCGAAGCACAGCTCATCACCGTCGAGGCGCAGGGTCGACACCGGTATTTCCGCCTGGCAGATCGTGACGTGGCGCGGCTCCTCGAGTCACTCATGGGAGTCGCGTTTCGCGCCGGTAGCGTGCGCCTCCGTTCCAGCCCGCGCGAGCCGGCATTGCGCAAGGCACGCGTGTGTTACGACCATCTCGCAGGCGAACTTGCCGTGTGGGCATACGAAGCTTTGTTGGCGCGCCGCGTATTCCGTTCGGATGCGGACGGTTTCGAGCTCACGCGCACTGGGGCAGCGTGGTTCTCGGATTTTGGCGTCGACGTCGCCGGGATGCGCGCGCAGCGCCGCTCACTATGCCGTCCGTGCCTGGACTGGGGCGAACGTCGTCATCACCTTGGCGGCGCGCTGGGCGCGGCGCTCTTGCAGCGCTTCGTTGCGCTTCGCTGGGGGCGACCGCAGAAGGATTCGCGCGTGGTGAATTTCACGCCTGCCGGTGAATCCGAACTGCGCAGACTATTCAGGCCTTGAGCTGCACCAGGTCCCAGAGCGTTCCGTACAGATCCTTGAACACGGCCACCGTGCCGTACGGCGCCTCGGAAGGTTCGCGCGCGAACTCGACGCCCATGGCCTTGTAAGCGTTGAAGTCGCGCCAGAAGTCGTCCGTATACAAGAACAGGAATACGCGGCCGCCGGTCTGGTTGCCGACGCGTGAGACCTGGTCCGGATTCGAACCGCGAGCCAGCAGTAGTTTGGCGCCCGCCCCGCCGGCGCCCGGCGGCTCGATGACCACCCAACGCTTGTTCTGTTCGGGCACGAAGCTGTCTTCCACCAGCTTGAAGCCGAGCTTGCCGACGTAGAAGGCCAGCGCCTCGTCGTAGTCGGCAACGACCAGCGAGATCAGCCCCAGTATTTGCTTCATCGGTGGCAAACTCCTCTCATGAAACTCTCACAGCCTGTCCCCATTCTGCGCATTTTCGATGAAGCGATGGCGAAGGAGTTCTACGTCGGCTTCCTGGGATTCAAGGTCGACTGGGAACATCGTTTCGCCGATGGCGCGCCGCTGTACCTGCAGGTCACGCACGGGGATTGCGTGCTGCACCTGTCCGGGCATTTCGGCGATTGTTGTCCCGGCGCCGGAATGCGCGTTCCGGTCGACGACATCGACGCGTATCAGCAATCGCTATTGGCCAAACAGTACAAGCACTCGAGGCCTGGTGCGGCGCATCTCATGCCCTGGGGCACGCGCGATCTGACGATCGCGGACCCCTTCGGCAATCGCATCACGTTCTTCGAACCGCCGAAGTAGCTCTGGCCCCATTTCCCGGAAATGGGGTCTGACCCCATTTACGGCTTGACCGGGCTCAGGCCACCCCACGGCTTCAGCTTGTTCAGCGCGGGAACGATGGCGCGGCGCATCTTGAGGAAGTCGATCGAGCCCATCTCGCGATAGATCACGTTGCCTTTCTCATCGACGATGATGGTGTACGGCAGCGCGCCCTTCCACGTCGGATCCAGCGCTTCGCTCAGCTCGTCCTTGTTGTCGCTGGCGTAGATGTAGTTCTTCATCGACGCGTGTTTCTGGTCGAGGAATTTCTTGACCGCCGGTTCCTGGTCCGGGAATTCCGCGGCGATGGTCACCATCTCGAACTCGCGGATGCGGAAGCGCAGGTTGTGCTCCACCAGTCTCGTCGAACTCGGTGATGCACGGGCCGCACCAGGTGGCCCACACGTTGATGAAGCGGATCTTTCCGGAATCCTTGTTCTCGCGTATCGCCTTGCAGCACGGCGACATCGGCCTTCTGCAAGGTCACCGGTTCGGCGGCCCACTTCTTCTTGTAGTTAGCGTAGTCCGGAACCTTGTCGGCCCACTTCACCGAGCAACCGAAGACCTTGGTGGTGGTCACGGGCGGCTGTCTTGCCGGCGAGCAGCGCGTCGATCGCCGCGCGCGTGTCGTGTTTGGTGGCCGTGGACTCGCGCTCCGAATCGTCGATGCGGCCTTCGAATCGAAGCTTGCGCGCCTTGTCGAAGATGAACACGTGCGGCGTGGCGACCGGTCCGTAGACCTTCGACATCTCCTGCTTCGGACCGTCGTCGAGCCAGACGAAGTTGAATTTCTGATCGCGTGGCGCGTTCCTGCATCTCCTCGAAGGAATCGGACAGGTCGGAATACGCAAGCTCATCGAGGCGCACCGCGTCGGCGTGGTTCGGGTTGATGGCGATCAGCGTGACGTTCTTGGGCCGGTAGTCGTAGACCAGCTTCTTGATGCGTTCCTGGTAGGCCTGCGCCGTCGGGCAATGCGGGCAGGTGAACACCATGACGAGAATGTCCGCGTTGGCGAAACTCTTTTCGGTGTAGGTGTTGCCATCGATGCCCGGCAGCGAGAACGGCGGCATGGCCGCGCCGATCGCCAGCGTCGGCGGCTGCTCCGATGCGCGCCCAGGGCCGGCAAACAACATGACCAATGCCAGAGCCAAACCAAAACGGATCGAATCCAGCGTGTCAGCGACATGTTTTTCCCCCTCAGGAAGCGCGGAGAATAGCCGAAGGCAGGCGCCGACGATGCCGGCCACAACTTAAGTCTCATTTCGCGAAACTGCGTTGACACCTGTCACTTCCACGGGCCGGGGTCGTGCCCATACTCCGCGCCCTTCGAAATCCACTTGAATCACCGGGAGTTCTGTTCATGTTGAAGTTTGTCGCCCTCGCGGCCAGCCTGATGCTCGCGAGCGCCGCCTCCGCCCAGCAGTCCCTCCAGTCCTTGCACGCGCGCGTGCCGGCGCCCCCGGCCACCGCGGCCGCGGCTCCCGCCTGGCTCGCGAGCCCGGAACTCACCGCCTTGCGCAAACAGCTCAAGGATCAGCGCGCCTTCGTCGAGAATCTGAGCCGGGAAGCCGGCGCTGCCGCGCAGCCCACGGCCGCGCAGACCGGCGGCGGTCATCGACTTCCAGCGCGCCGCACGCGATCCCGAGTACGCCGAGCAGGTGAAGGCGCGCATCGCGGCCATGAGCCCCGAAGAGCAGATGAAACTCGCCATGCAGATTCGCAGGCGACACAGCCAGTCGGCGCTGAAAGACGTGAAGGCCATGGCCGCGGATCCGGAGGCCGTGCAGAACGCGGCCGATCACTATGCGGACTACCAGGTGAAGCACATGTCGTCGACGGCGGCATCCAGGCCCAGTACACGCGCCGTGAGCGACATCCGCCAGCGCGTCAGCGCGCGTGAGCTCGAGATTTCGGGCAAGACTGTCACGGCGCTTGAAGTGCAGCGACGGCGAAGGGGTTCGTGTCCGCGGCCGATCAGGCTGCGGACAAGGCGACGTTGCGCGCCGCGTTCGACCAGATCATCGCCGAGTACGACAAGGCGCTGCCGGCCATCGCCCAGCAGGTGGAAGCCGCGCGCAGAGTCGCGCGCGCCGGACATCGCCGCGGCCCAGCGTGACCTCGGGCCCGCGCAGTACGGCAGCGCCGCGCAGAGCAACAACAATCGCCAGCTGCTCGCCGCGTATCACAACGCCGTGCTGATGGAGATCGAGCAGTTGCTGGTGCTGTCCGAGGACACCGCCAAGTGGGCGGCCGCTCGCTTCAAGGACCGCTCCATCAACTTCAACAAGATCGACTGAATGGGGACACTCCCCATTTCCTAGCAAACGGGGCCGGACCTGCATCGGGTCCGGCCCGACGTGCAGCCCGCTTCCGGGTACGCTTGCGCCATGGCCGTGCTGCAAACCCTCGCCGTCGCGAACTATCGCTCGATCCGCTCGCTGGTCATGCCGCTCGGCCAGTTGAATCTCATCACCGGAGCCAACGGCAGCGGCAAGTCCAGTCTGTACCGTGCGTTGCGTCTGCTCGCCGAAGCGGCGCAGGGCGGAATAGTGAGCTCGCTCGCTCGCGAAGGCGGCCTGTCGTCGACGCTTTGGGCGGGGCCCGAGACCATCTCGCGTGGCATGAAGAAGGGAACGGTCCCGGTGCAGGGCGGGCCGCGAAAGGAGCCCGTGCATCTTCGCCTGGGATTTCAAGGCGAGCACGTCGGCTATGCCATCGATCTCGGCCTGCCCGTTCCATCCTTGAGCGCATTCACGCAGGACCCGGAGATCAAACGGGAGTGCGTGTGGGGCGCTGCCCGCGCTCCGGCCGTCGTCCTTGTTAGCCGACCGACGCGGGCCGTCGGTGCGCCTGCGACGCGCCAGATGGCGAATGGGATACGACCGCGGCGAAGCTCGCGACCTTCGAAAGCATGCTCTCGGTGATGTCGGATCCCGATCGCGCGCCGGAACTGCTGGCGCTTCGCGAAGAGGTCCGCTCCTGGCGCTTCTACGATCACTTTCGCGCCGATTCGGATGCGCCTGCACGCCATACGCAGATCGGCACGCGCACTCCGGTGCTGGCGCACGACGGTCGGGATCTCGCGGCGGCGCTCCAGACGATTCGCGAGATCGGCGATCGACCGGCGCTCGACGCCGCGGTCGAAGACGCCTTTCCGGGCGCGCGCGTCGACGTCGAGCATGGCAACGGCCAATTCACCGTGCTGTTCACGCAGCACGGGCTGCTTCGATCTCTGACGGCGGCGGAGCTGTCGGACGGCACGCTGCGCTATCTACTGTGGATCGCCGCGCTGCTCACGCCGCGCCCGCCTTCACTCATGATTCTCAACGAGCCGGAGACCAGCCTGCATCCGGACCTGCTCCCGGCGCTCGCGCGGCTCATCGAGAAGGCATCGGCGCGCACTCAGGTCTGGGTTGTGTCGCACGCCTCGCGCATGATCGCGACGCTCAAGGAATCGAAGCAGTGCAAGGCCGATCATGCTCACCAAGGAGCTCGGCGAGACCGCGATCGAAGGCCAAGGAATGCTCGACGCGCCACCATGGAAGTGGCCGGAGCGCTGAGCCAGGTCCGGCCCCTTTTGCAGGAAATGGGGATGTCCCCATTTCCGCAAACGAAGCCGAGGTTCGTGTTGGTGAAGTTGCCGACGTTGGGCAGGATGCCGGGCAGCTCAGTCGGTACTGCAGCCGAACCAGCGCGCGAGCGTGGCGGCGAACTCATCGACCGACGTGCTCGGCAGCAACCGCCCCTGCCCCACCTGGTCGGTGGTCTGAATGGAGACATGCGGCGCGGTGCCGTAGAAACGCCCGCCCTGCACGGCGCCGCCCATCACGAATTGATGGCTGCCCCAGCCATGATCCGAACCGTCGGCATTCGAGCTCAGCGTGCGACCGAAGTCCGACGCGGTGAACGTGGTGACCTTGTCAGCCACACCGAGCTCGACCGTGGCGGCGTAAAACGCGCTCATGGCCGCGTTCACGCGCGTCATCAGGTTCGGATGGTCCTGCATGAGCAGGTTGTGATTGTCGAAGCCGCCGAGCGACACGAAGAACACCTGGCGGCGCATGCCGAGCGTCGCGCGCGCACCGATGAGCCTGCGCCACGATCTTGAGCTGGTTGGCGAGCGGATTGCCGGTGCCGAAAGAAGTAGTCGGGTTCACACCCGCGAGCGCGCCGTTGACCACGCCCTTCCATCGCGATCGAACGGCGCGTCACGTTGACGTATTCGTTTTCGAGCACGTGGCCGCTGGTCCGCGTGATGATCGCGTTGAGCGCGTCGCGCAGCGGCGTGTTCAGCGCGTTGATGCGGATCGCGCCGCTGGGGCTGATCTGATACTGCAATGCATCGCGGCCCGCCACGAACACGGCGTTGCCGGCCGCGGAGATGCAGGTGAGCAGCGAGTTGTTGGCGTTGCTCGACAACGCGATGTCGCCGAGCCGGCCACCCCAGCCCACCGTCGAGCCCTCGGTGCTGTTCGACTGCCACACCGACTGCTGGTCGTTGTGTGAGAACAGCTTCGGCGGCAGGGGATTCGCCACGCGATTCGTGCTCTGGTATTGCGCCAGCGTGGTCGGCTGGATCAGCGGACCGACGTTGAGCTGCACCGCGAGCCGGCCCGCGTCCCAGAGCGACTTCAGCCCCGTCAATTGCGGCGCGAGTGCGTACTGCAGATTGTCCGTGAGCACCTGCGCGATGTTCGGCGTCAGCGCCGTGGCGTCGAGTTGCGCGCGTCCGTAGGCGATGCCGCCCGCCGTCTGGCCGGCGCCGCCGCCGCGAATGGCGTGATAGAGGTTGTAGTTAGTGTTGTCGTAGGGGACGACGGTGTTGGCGAAGTCATTGCCGCCGTACAGGAAGATGCAGACCAGCGCCTTGTAGTCGGTGTTGTCGAAGGCCGCGGCTTCGCTGATGGCCGCGAGGTTGATGGCGAGCGGCGCGGCGACACCCATGGCGCCCAGGTGCAGCGCGCGCTGCAGGACGACGCGCCGGGTCCAGAGGCCAGGATTGTTCTCGGGACGCTTCATTTCTGCACCAGGTATTCAGGCGAGCACAGGATGAGGAAACAGGCGGTGGCCAGCATGTCGAGCTTGGTGTTTTCGGGGCTCGCCGTGGTCACGTTGAACGCGCTGAGCACGGTTTGCAGCAGCGTCAGCGTAGTCAGTCGAAAGCTGATTCGAGGTCAGCCGCAGGTTCAGCCACGCGATCACCGCCGGCACGTCATGCGCGATAGTCAGCAGCGTGGTGTAGGTCGGGTTCACGTCGAAGTTGAAGTAGCCGTTGCGCGTCATGCCCTGCATGAAGTTGATGTAGCCCGCGGTCGTGGTTTCATTGAGGAGCTGGAATTCCGGCGCCTGTTTGCCTGCGGTGGCGATGGCCGTGTTGGGCGGCACGTAGCCGGGACGGAAAAAATTGAACACCGAAGGCGAGCGCAGCGGGCTTTGACCGAGCGACGTATCGCTGCCCGAGAGGTCGTATATCTCGTAGGCGCCGTTGGTCGACGTGATTCCCACGGTGCGCGCCCATTGCACGAAGCGAACCACCGGCTCGCGCAATTTCCCCGACAACGTATCCGACGCCGCGGGCGCGGTGCGCGCCTCCGGATCGGTGAGGATCGCGGTCCACACCGCCTTGAGATCGCCGCGCACTCCCGAACCATTGTTGGCGAAACGGCCGCGGCGACGCGACCGACGTACGCAGGTGACGGGTTGCTGGTGACCAGTCGCTGGATCATCTGCCGCGCGAAGAACGGGCCGGTGTTCGCGTGGTGTGAACAAGCCGATCGAGCGCGATGCGCAGCGCTTCGGGACCCGGCGTATTCGCGGGAATCGTCGTGCCGAGGAAAGTCACCGCCAGGTTGGAGTGATTGTTGGGTATGAAACGCATCGGGTTGGTGGCAAACCGCGTGTTGGGCACGTCGTAGTCGTGCCAGGCCACGTTGGTGAACGTGCCGCCGTTCGACAGATAGTCCCAGTCGTAGCCCGTGAACACGCGCGCGAGATTGGTGATGTCGCTCTGGCCGTAGGTCTCGATCGGATTGTTGTTCGCGTCGAGACGCGGCGTGCCGTCCGGGTTGAGCTCGATGCAGGCCGATGGTGAAGAGCTGCATCACCTCGCGCGCGTAATTTTCATCCGGCTGACGGCCGTTGGCGTCTTCCTTGAGATTTCCCTTGGTATTGAGGAAGAAGCCCATGCCCGCGTTCAGCGTGATCTGCTCGAGCAGCGTGCGGAAGTTGCCGTAGGCATTCGCGCACAGCACATCCCAGTACGCGGCGATGACGTACGGCGGATAGAAGCCGTCGATCGGGCTCAACGACACCACGAAGAATTCCGAGAGCGCGAAGGCAACGCGCTTGCGCATCTGGTCCGGGCCGGCGAGCAGCTGGTTCCAGATCATGAAGTCGCCGAACTGCGGCCAGAAGTAGCGCTGTTCGCTGGTGATGGAGTTGTGCCCGCGCTCATCGAGCCAGGCGACGCCCGTCTGCCCGAGCGGCACGGCGTAGGAAGAAGTTAGCCAGGCCGGATAGCCGTTGCTCTTCACCGCCGCCAGGTCGGCATCGGTCACCGCGAACTGCGCCTGCAGCAGGAAGCGCGCGGCCTCGGCGTCGGTGATGGTGACCGGCGGCGTAACGGGCGGATTGACCGGCGGAGTGACGGGTGGCGTGACCGGCGGCGTCACGGGCGGCGGGTTCTGGGAAATTGGGGGCGCGGCGCTTCCGCCTCCGCCGCCGCAGGCCGCGAGGGCGAGCGCCGACAAAGCGACGGCGATGCCGGCGCCGGAGGATTCCTCGGAGGAATCCCCAGCGGCTTCGCTGTCGTTTTCGCGTTCAGTCACGAGACCCCCTCGAGTGGCGCGCCACGGTACCTTGGGCGAACAATGCCGGGCAAACCGCCTGCAATCTGCGACACGGGTAGGGAAATTCGATGTCCGCGGACACTAGGATCCCGCCAATGAAGCGCCCGCGCGGCCGCCCGCCGCATGCCGACCTGCTGACGCCGTCCGAATGGCGCACGGTCCACGCGGTCCAGCACGGCATGACCAATGCGGAGATCGCGCGCCGGCGCGGCGTGAGCGTGAACGCCGTGAAGTTTCACGTGGCCAATGCGCTGGCCAAGCTGAACCTGCGCAACCGGCGCGAGTTGCGTGCCTGGTTTCGCGCGCCGAAGGGTAGCGCGCTGTCTGAACGGGAGACGGAATCGATGGAAACGACTACGAAGCTGGGTCCCATCGGGCAGATCGCACGCTCGGTGGGCGACATTCGCGCCTCGGAAACCTGGTATCGCGACGTGTTAGGGCTGCCGCATCTCTACACGTTCGGCACGCTCGCGTTCTTCGACTGTGGCGGAACGCGGCTCATGCTGAGCCAGGAGGGTGGCGCCACGAAAGAGTCGATCCTCTATCTGCGCGTGCCTGACATCGCGGCGGCGCACGCACGGCTCGCGGCGCGGGGCGTGAAGTTCACGCATGCGCCGCACCTGATCCACCGGCACGCCGACGGCACTGAAGAATGGATGGCGTTCTTCGAGGATCCCGATGGACGGCCGCTCGCGCTGATGAGTCAGGTGGTGCATTCGGTGCCGGGCCGGGAAACCGGGAAAACTGCACCATAGTTGCGCCGCTAAGTTTTCCCGGTTTCCCGGCCCGGCACCGAATGCACGGCACCAACCAGTTCCGTTAAACATATTGTTAGTTTCCATCCGGCGATTGCCCACGCCTGCGAATCGCGACACGGTTTTACTTTCTGCAGCCGGCGCAATCTATGCCCCGCTTCGCGCCTCAACGCAGGGAGATTTCATGAACGCAACGAATGAACGCATGTCGGTATTCGGCCCGACGCTGCGCTTCAAGGGCGAGCTCAAAGCCCAGGAAGACATCAAGATCGAGGGCCGCATCGAAGGCACGATCCATCACCAGCAACGCGTGGTCGTGGGTGCCAAAGGCGAAGTCGTCGCCACGGTCAATGCCGCGAGCATCGACGTCGACGGCAAAGTGCAGGGCGACATGAGCGCCCGCAAGAGTGTCAAGGTTAGTCAGACGGCGGTGGTACGCGGCAACATCCGCGCCCCGAGCGTCAGCATCACTGAGGGAGCGAATTTCAATGGCGGAGTCACCATGGAACCGAATGCTGGGTCGCAAGGATCCTCCACCCCCGGCGCGAGCCGCTGAGCCGGAGAAAACCATGAGCAAGAATTTCGCTGACGCCAGCAAGATGGCGCCGCCGGCCGCTCCGCAGAAAGAAGTCGCCTCCGGCACCTGCGTGCTCGGCCCGACGCTCTATTTCAAGGGCGAGCTCTACGGCGAGGAAGACCTGGAATTCCAGGGTCAGCTCGAAGGCTCGATCGAACACACGCGCAGCCTTTCCATCGGGAAAGAAGGCGGCGTGACCGGCAACATCAAGGCCAAGTTCGTGATCGTCGAAGGCCGTGTCGATGGCGACATCTACGCCAGCGAATCGGTGACGATCCGTGCGTCGGCCAAGGTGAAAGGCAACATCTTCGCGCCGCGCGTGGGTCTCGCCGATGGCGCCAGCTTCTCCGGCAGCATCGACATGAACCACAAGGGTGCGGCAGTGGCCACGCGGCCGGCCACCATCCAGGTTCCGCTCAGCGACCCGGCGGCGGAGCGTCTGCTGACGAAGGCGATGGGCTGACAGCGCCAGGCGGCGCTACCGGCTCGACCGGCGCCGCCAGCTGAACAATTTTCGCGGACAACGCGCGCAGGGACTCCTGCGCGCCGTCCGCGGCCTTGTTGGACAGCAACACCACTGCGACCCGCGCATCCGGGTACAGGTCGCAGAAGCTCGCGAATCCATAAGTCCCGCCCGAAAATTGCAGGCGGCGGCCTGCGGGCGATTCACCGATGATCCAGAAAAGGCCCACTGACCCGCGCTTGTCAGGGTGCGGTCCACGTGGGCCGGTGCGCAAACTTCACCGACGCATCGCGTTCCACCATCTGCCAGGCCGCGTACTTCAGCAGGTCGTCGGTGCTGTAGCGCAGCGAGCCTGTCGCGTACTGCGTCGGCGCCGAATACGGCGGCAAAGCCTCGTTTGCATCCGTATACCCACGGGCCAGTAGTTTGGCGGGCGGCGTCGTGCCGCTGCCCATGCGCAGCGGCTTTTCGATCTCGCGCGCCAGGATGGACGGGAAAGGCTCACCATAGATCTTCTCGAGCACCACGCCGAGCACCATGCTGGCGACGTTGGACTGGGAAAGGTCGCGCTCCGGGAGCTCGCCGGGGCGCGATCAAGTGGAGCTGCTTCAGGAACGCCGCGCGCGTTCGTAACGCTCGAGCACGCGCATTCGTGTCACGACCAGTGGCTCGCCGGGCACGCTGCGCACCTGGCTCACGTCCGGAATCATGTCCATGAGTTGCGAGGTCATGTTGGCCAGGTGCACCAGCCGGATCTTCTCGCCGCCGCTCGCGAGATTCGGATAAGGCTCGTCGAGATACTTCGCGGCTTCGTCGTCGAGCGAGGCGCGCCCTTCGATGACCGCGCGCGCGAGAAGCTGCCCGGCCATGGTCTTGGCGATGGAGCCGATCTCGTAGATCGTGTCCTTGGTCGGCGTCTTGTTGCCGTCGAGCTGCACCGCGCCGAAGTTGAAGAAATGCCGCTGATTGTTCTCGTAGACGCCGATGCTCAGGCCCACGCCGTCGTTTTCGGCCAGCCATGCGCGCCCCAGTTCGCGGACGGCGGCATCAAACGGCGGCGGCTCCGCAGCCACGCAAACCAATGGGGTGAGCAAGCCAAGCCAAACAAACACACTGAACCGGAGATTCATGGGCGCGCATCGTCGCCCGTAAGCGCGCGCAACTCAACCTGCCGCGCGGCGGAAAAAGGGGACAGATCTATTTTTCTTGGGTCATGCGTAGACGGGCTTATTTGCACCGCCCTCACCGAGAAAAATAGATCTGTCCCCTTTTTCCGCCGCGCGGCGCGACTGGATGAGATCGTGCACGAAGTGCAGCTTCTCCAGCACCTTCGGCGACAGCACGAACGGATAGGCGTCCTTGAGGCCCATGCTGCGGTTCAGGCTGTTCAGCGCGAGCGTGACCGCGTTCCAGTTGGACGTGAGCGATTCGAAGTCGCGAAACGCCACCGAGTCGGTCGAGATCTGATCGCCCGTTCGTTCTGCCGCGGGCACGCGCAGCGACAACGCGTGGCTCTTGGCGGTTTCCAGCGTATCGATCATGTGCAGGTAGTGCGCCCAGGTTTCAGCCCAGTCTTCCCACGGGTGCATGGTGGCGTAGGCGCTGATGCAGGATTCCGCCCAGTTCGCCGGAGCGCCCTGCTCGTAGTGGCGCTGCACCGCCTGGTCGTAGTCCTGCGTGTCGTCGCCGAAGAGCTGGCGGAACGGCTCGAGTGAATTGCTGTTCCTGATCAGCCGATCCCAGTAGTAGTGCCCGATCTCGTGGCGCAGGTGACCGAGCACCGTGCGATAGGCCTCGCCCATCTTCTCGCGCATGTTTTCGCGGAAAGCGGAATCCGCCTCGGCGATGTTCAGCGTGATGATGCCTTCGTCGTGGCCGGTCATGACCGGCTCGCCGTTCGTACTGCGCAGGAAATGAAACGCGACGCCTTCATTCGGCCATTCCTGGCGCGACGAGAGCGGCAGCTTGAGCTGGTACAGCGTGTAGAGCAGGCGTCGCTTGGCCGCTTCGATGCCCGCCCAGGCGACACGATTGTTGGTGTCGGAGAGGTCTGGAGCAATTTCCGTCAGCCGGCACGAGTTGCAGAACTGCTGCTGGCTTTCCGCGGGGACCAGCCAGTTGCAGGCATCGTGGTCACGGCCGTTCTTGCACTGCCGGTAGTGGCGCAGGCCCTGGTTCGGGAAGAACACTTCGTAAACCGCGCCCTGGGACGAACCCGTCTGGTGCTGCAGCGTCACGATCTTCGCGAGCTCCACGCAATAGCCCACGTTCATGCCGCATTTCATGCAGCGGCTGTTTTCGAAGAACAGCACTTGCTGGCAGTTGTCGCAGGAGAAGAGTTTCACGGGGGCAGCATAGTCGTTTATGCGCGGCTGGCACGAAGTCAGCTGATGGGCGGCCCGGCTGGGGAGAAAGTCCTACCGGGAAGAATGGGGACATGGATGTGCGGGGACAGACTTAAGTCTGTCCCCCCACGTTTACCTAGCAAAAGGGGCCGCACCTCTCTCGAAGTCGGTCGTCAACGTGCCCCAGCGAGGTGCGACCGAACGGATGCGGGTACCAGACGCCGAGACGACCCCGGTTCTCGAACCAGATGGCCACCTTGAGCATGGCGGCGGACTCGCGCATGAACTCGCGCTAGTCGCTGCCTAACAACCGGATATGGGGTCAGACCCCATTTCCTGGAAACGGGGCCAGAGTCGAAACCGCCCTGCTGAGTAGCGTCGGCTCTGGCCCCATTTCCGGGATTTGGGGTCTGACCCCAATTCAGTAGCGCGGCCAGCCCTGATCGTCCCAATTGAGATTGCTGATCAGCAGCTTCGCGTTGCCGTTGTCCTGCGCATCGTAGGCATGGCGCACGATTACACCGGTGCCGGCGATGTCCTGGCCGCCCGGCCCTCTCCAGCGATCGTTGCCGCCGTCGAGCAGCGTGCCGCCGCCGCTCATCATGTTGACGCCACTCCTGTCGGTGTACGGCCCGGTGATGCTGGTCGAACGCCCGTAGCGAATGTTGTACGTGCTGTTGACGCCCTGGCAGCAGGTGCCGAACGAAACGAACAGGTAGTAATAACCATTGCGATGCACGATCGCCGGCGCTTCGATGCCGCCGCCTCGGCTCGCGATCGAAAACAACGAACCCGTGGGCTTCATGTTGCTGCCGAGCCGCGTGAGCTTGATGCCGGAGTTCCACGAGCCGAACGACAGCCAGGGCGCGCCGCTGGCGTCGATGGTGAGATCCGGGTCGATGGCGTTGTAGTCGTTCGACGCGGTGGTGCGAATCACCAGGCCGTCATCGCGCCAGTCGCCAGCGGCGATGCTCGACGCCGAGATCAACCCGATCAGCGACACCCTGGAGCCGAACGTGGACACCGAGTAGTACATGTAGGTGCGGCCGTTATAGACCTTCACGTCCGGCGCCCACACGTCGTTGCCCGACTGGTTGGGCACGTAGGTGCGCCACCAGCTCAGGCCATTCGGCAGCACCGAAGGCAGCGGATCCCACTGCAGGCCGCCGTTGCGCGAAACCTTGCCGTAGATGCCGACGCCGGTCTGGAACTGCCACCAGGTGCCGTTCTCGTTGATCAGCGTGGGATCGTGCGTGCCGAGATTGCCGGTGATCGGCCAGTGATACGTGGTGCCGCCCGAGCCCGACATCGGCACGGCCGATGCGGCATTCGAATTCACCCACACGTTGTCGCTGCTCTGGCGCGCCTTGATCCAGAAGTAGTAGGTGACGCCATTGGTGAGGCCGGTGGCGGAATAGCTGGTGGCCGTGGCGCTGACCGTGGCGATACGCACGCGGCCGCTGGGATTCGAATCCGTATCGCGGTAGACCTCTTGCGCGTTGACCGCGCCGTTGGTCACGGTCCAGGTGAGGTTTGCGGAAGCAGCGCCCGGTGTCGCGGTAAGCGTGACCGTGGAAGCGTGCGCAGAAAAACCGGCGGCCAGCAGGGCCGCGAAGACAAACATCCGTGTCATAGATCCCCCTTGTGAGCCGGAGACTAGCGAGCCCGGCGCGCCGCACAAATGCCGCTTCAGGGATGTATGCGAAACAAAACCAACATGGGAGCGCTAACCCGGCCAGTGCCGGGCCATCGAGCCGGCATGGTACGTAACAACCACAGACGCCTGGCTGCCGGACCGGCGCTGTCTAACTAGCCGAAGTCGGCTACCGCGCCTCGTTGCGGCCACCGCTATCGAGATTTGCGCTCGCGTGCCTCGACTTCCTTCAGCACATCGGGGCGCACATGGGCCTCCAGTTCGAGGGCAATCGACCACGTGAAATAGACGCTCTCGCCCCATCGGTCGAACCTGGTGACATCGGACCAGTCGTCACTTTCATATGGCTTGATCCTTCTCGCGAACGCGCCCACCAATTTTTTCCCCAGCGCAAGCATCACCGGGCAACGTCCGCTCGGCGACTCTCGAAATTGCCGGATCGCCCGAGCGCCTATGCCGTCGACGGTGCCAAGCGCGCGCCGGCTATCTTCGTCGGACATGTTCCAGTAGCGCGTGAACGTAACATCCCTGATGGCGCGGTAACGCAAGTCACTCTTGTCCGAACTCTCCAGATCGTCTTCGCAAACATGCAGCAACGCGCCAAGGTGGCCGAGCAGCTGCATGTCGAATTCTCGGAGGGCGTCCTCGTAAACGTCTCGTTGCGCGGAAATCTCGACCTGCGCGCCACTCGGCGAGGCCAATTGCTCTTGCTGGGCGGGCGTCAGAGGACTGCTCGTCGCGTGAAAGGTAGTGATGCGCCCGAGCAAATAGCGCATGTCCGCAAGCACCGGTGCCGGCAGGACAAAACTCGCCCGGCAGGCCGCCGACGGAGTGCTGTTGCAATATTCCGCGGTGTTGACCAACACCCTCAGGCGGGACAACAACTCCGGAAAGCCCGTCGAGAAAAATGCGACTTCCGCTGCGGATTGAGGCTGCGCCGCGGGCGACATCGAAGTGGCAAACATCGCGAACGACGCCGCGATCGAGATCAGCCCCTTCTTCAACGGAACGGTGGCCACCTTGTCAGGCAGTGCGCAGGAACTGCTCGTGCGTCGGCAGGTGCTCGACCATGCCGGCGATGGCGGCCTTGGCATTGCGCAGCGTCTGCTCGATCTGCGCGTAGTCGAGGTTCTCGACGCGCGGGCAATGCCCGTGCGGCCGGATTCCCATGCCCTCGAACACCGACTGCCAGCTCGACGCGCGGAACAGTTCGTCGACGCCCTCGCGCATGGCGCCATGCGCCTTGAACAACTCGATGCGCTCACGCAGCGTGTCGGGCAGCGGAATGTTCCGGCACCACTGCCAGAACGGCGTGTCGTCGCGCGCGGTGGCGGCGTAGTGCAGCACGATGAAATCGCGCACTTCCTCGAAGTCCGCGACCATGCGCCGGTTGTACTCGCGCATCAGCGCGGCATCGCAATCCTTGTCCGGGAAGTAGCGCAGGAAGAAATCCATGCCGCGCGCGATCAGGTGGATGGACGTGGCCTCGAGCGGCTCGATGAAGCCGGAAGACAGGCCGAGCGACAGGCAGTTGTTCTTCCAGAACTGCCGGCGATGACCCGTGGTGTAGGGGATGAGGCGCGGCTCTTCGATGCAGGCGGCGTCCAGCGAACGCAGCAGCGTGGCCTTCGCGGTGGCGTCGCTGGCGAAGCGGCTGGAATACACGTAGCCATTGCCGACGCGCTGCTGCAGCGGAATGCGCCAGCTCCAGCCTGCCGGCTGCGCGGTCGCGCGCGTGTACGGCAGCAGCGGCCCCTTGTTCTCGGTCTTGCACACCACCGCGCGATCGCAGGGTAGATAGCTCGACCAGTCGACGTTCTCGACACCCAGCGTCTTGCCGATGAGCAGGCTCTTGAAGCCGGTGCAGTCGATGAAGAAGTCGCCGTGGATCTGCCGACCGCTGGCGAGCGTCACGCTCTCGATGAATCCGTCGGCACGTTGCCCGACTTCGACGACCTTGCCCTCGGTGCGCTTGAGCCCGCGCTCCTCGGAATACTTCCGCAGGAACTTGGTGACCAGCAGTGCATCGACGTGCAGCGCGTAATTGGCGCCGCCGATGGGCGTGTTGCGTGCCTTGGCCGGATGGAAGAAACGCCCCTGCTCCGCCATGACGTTGCACGGCGAAAAATCCTGCAGCGCGGAGGTGTTGCCTTCGGCTCGTGCCTTGAGCCAGCACTGGTAGAAATCGTGATTGCCGATCGGCTTGCCGATGACGCCGAAGGGGTGGAAGTACGAATCGCTGCGCTGGTGCCAGCCGACGAACTTGATGCCCAGCTTGTAGGTGCCGTCGGTGGCGCGGATGAATTCCTGTTCGTCGATGCCGAGGCGCTGGATGAGCCCCACGAACGGCGGCACGGTCGACTCGCCAACACCAATCGTGCCGAGCTCCTCGGATTCCACCAGCTCGATCTCGCAGAGCTCGCGCTTCAGGTGATGGCACAGCATGGAGGCCGCGAGCCACCCGGAGGTGCCGCCGCCAACGATTACGATTTTGCCGAGGGGCCTCATCACCAGTTCCGGTTTTCCACCATCACCCCAGGTGCCTCCTGGGACCGCGCCGTATTGTAGTTCCAGTAGGCCGAACTGCTGGCCTGAATCGCGCGGCGCAGCAGATCGATGGCCTTATGTCGCGGAAAACTGACGCGCCAGGCCAGCACCAGGCTGCGTTTGGGGGCCGGGTTCGCGAACGGCCGGGTCACCAGCAGATTCGGCGCATAGAGCGGCGCTTCGGCGGCGGTCTGCGGAAGGATGGTGATGCCGAGCCGCGAAGCCACCATGTGGCGCAGCGTCTCGAGCGTCGCGCCCTGGGTGAAGGTGCGCACGCCGGTGCCGGATTCCTTGTGAGGATCCAGCTGCGGAAAGGCCGCGAGGATCTGCTCGCGCAAGGAGTCACCCTCGCCTAACAACAGCAGCTCGGACGGCACGAGATCGGCAGGCTGGATCTGCACCTTGCTCGCCAGGCGATGATCGGCCGGCAACAGCATCACGAAAGGCTCGTCGAACAGCGGCTGCGTGACCACGTCCGCCTCGACGAACGGCGCGGTGATCAACAATGCATCGAGGTCGCCATTGCGCAGCTTGGTGGCGAGCTCCGTGACGTTGCCCTCTTCCACGTACAGCGACAGCTTGTTAGAGGTCTCCTGCAGCAGCGGGATGAACTGCGGCAACAGGTAGGGGCCGATGGTGGGCAACGTGCCGAGCGCGATCGGGCCCTCGAGCTGGTCCTTGTCGGCGTCGGCCACGTCCTTGATGGCGGCAGCCTGCTCGAGCACGCGCGCCGGCCATGGCCACGATCTTCTCGCCGAGCGGAGTCGGCAGGATCTTCTGCTTGCCGCGCTCGAACAGAACGCCGAGCTCCTCCTCGAGCTTCTTCACCGCGATGCGACAACGTTGGCTGGCTCACGTGGCAACGCTCGGCCGCGCGGCCGAAATGCTGCTCCTGCGCAAGGGCGACGATGTAGCGGAGCTCGGTGAGGGTCATGGTCCGGATCCTACGCGCTCATGGCACCGGCAGGATGCCTTCGCTGTGCACGATCCACTGTCCGTTGGGCGGAAACCCGGGATTCAGCTCGTGCACGTCGCTGCCGCCTGCGACCATGAGCGCGACGGCTAACAACAACGATCCGTTCGACGGGAAATAGGTCTCGGCGGCGCGACGGTACCCGGGACCATCGCTCGACGCATTGGTCAGGAGCTCGCTCACGTTCTGATCCAGATGCACGCGCGGCGTCATGCCGGAACTGCCGAAGTTGAAGTTCTTGGCGTCCCACAGCAGGAAATCCACGGCCTTCTCGGGTTCATCGAGGCGGGTCGCGGTCATCGCCAGCATCGGCCAGTCCCATCCCCAGGTCTGGCGCAGGTCCCAGTCCTTGATGACGGCATTCAGCGTGCGGCGCATAGTCTCGCGATCGGCGCCCCAGCCGGGCAACAGCCCCAGAGCGGCAACGAACGAAGGATGATCGCGGTTCGGACATTCGGGCTTCGTATTGCCCTTCGAACATTTCGCCGAGCGCGCGCGTTCCCACAGATCCTGCTGTGATTCGGCGGCGAGATAGATGCCGTCCTTCACCGGCAGCTTCGAGAGGCGGAACAACACGTTGTCCCATTTCGGATCCTTCGGCAGGCCGAGTCGCTTGCGCCAATCCTGCGCGGTGGCGAGCCCGAATCGCCAGTACTCGAGCTCGAAGGTGGGGTTCCAGGTTTCCAGCGGCTCGAAGTTCTCCTGCGCGGGAATCAGCGGCGGCCCCAGCACGAAGCGTTCGGCCTTGCGGTCATAGAACGGCCAGCTGGCCAGCAGCTCGGCGGTCTCGAACACCAGCTCGCGATACTTCTCCAGCGTCTCGCGGGTCGGTCGCGCCTTGTAGATGGTCTCGGCCAGGTAGATAGGATGCGGCTGCTGCCACATGATGAACGGGTTCACCTTGCTGGGGCTCTCGCGTCCTTCGGGCCCGGTCATCTTGGGCCACCACGCGCCGCGCGCCTTGTGCGCGCGGGCACGAGCCTTCGCGGCGGGCAGCTGGTTGAAATAGAAAGGCATGCTGCGCTCTAACAACTCCGGCCTGCCCCATACCGCGAAGTGTGCGGCGTGCCAGGCATGCATCTCGAGATGGAACTTGCCGTTCCAGCTGTTGGAGAAGAGCCCTTCTTCCTGGGGCGGCAGACTGCCCGCGCTGTTGACGGCAGTCAGGTACTGCGACAGGACGATGCGCCGCTCGAGTTCCCTGGCGCGCGGATCGCGGCTACCGGTCAGGTCCACCACGCCACCGTGCATCCAGAATTTTTCCCATCCCGCGGCCACGGCGTCGCGCGCCAGTTCCGCAATCGGCATCTGGACCGGCGGTGGGCCCGCGGTGAACTCCACCAACAAGGTGATCTGGGCCGCACCCGGCGCGGTGAGGCGGTACGCATGCGTCGCGGGCGCGGTGATGTCGAGCTCGCGATCGGAAACCACGCGCACCGAGTAACGCGTGTCGTCGAGCTGACGCGCGAGCGTGAGGCCACCGGCGCTGCGCGAGATCTCCTGCGTCGAATGCGTCCCGGGATGTTCGAAGTCCGCGGGATCCGGATTCAGTTTCGCGGCGACACCGGGGAGCCGGAGATTGAAGCCCAGCCTGCCGTCGGCCACCAGCGTCGAACGCAGTCGCACGATGAGCAGATCGCGATCCGGATGAACGGAGGTTTCAACCTCGACGGGAGTGCCGTCGAACACGAAGCTGCTTGAAAGCCTGCCCGTCCACATATCGAGAGTCTGGCGAGTGGCGGAAAGATCGCTGAATGCCGCGGCGCTCCCATCGGCTTTGGCCACGTGCAACCCAAGCCTGGCCAGCGAAAAACGATGCGGATTTTCGCGCAGCCACTGGATTTCCGGCTTCTTCGCCTGCTCCCAGTCGCTCAGGTACGGGTACAGGTGCTTCTGGCCGCGCACCTTGATCGGGACCTGCGCCTGCTCGAGCGTGAATTTTTGCGGATTCGGAAAGCTGTGCCACGCCCACTGCGCCTGGGTCATCAACGGCACCAGCGCGGAATATTGCTCCGGAAAGGTCTGCAGCCCGGTGATGTCGGCCGTGAACGCCAGGTTGCCGTTGCCCACCATGAACGGCGCGGACTTGTCGACAGCCGTGATCGTGGGGTTGTGGCGGGTGACCAGTGCGTGCCGGTCGATGGGCGCAGCCTCGGCTGGCGATGCCAGCAGGGCGATCAGCATCCAGCTCGCAATGGTGATTGGTCGAATCCAGCGCGTCATGGCACCGCCATCTTTGCCTTCCTGCTGCGACAGCACAAGCGCAACGCAACTGATTGTCAGCCACGTCTCACCGCAAGGCGTGGGGTTATCGGCTTGACCGGCATACCACCGGAGAGCCTAACTACTTGAACACCGTTGAGCCTGGGGAGACCGCATGAAGATTCGAATCGCGACCGGTCGCGCGTTGTCTGGACTGCTGGCGCTGCTGTTTTCCCAGGCGTCTTTCGCGAAACCGCCCGCTGCACCGGTGGTCACGGTGGGTGCAGGACTCAAGCAGCTGCAGTTCGACTGGAACTACGTTCCCAGGGCCGGTCACTACGAGGTGTGGTTCAGGTCCAACCCGGGCGCCGCCTGGGCGAAGTTCGCCGATACCCCGACCTGGAGGCCCCGCGCCAACGTCAATATCTCGGGCCACCTGCTCCACTGGATCGAAGCCCGGTACGTCATCAAGGCCTGCAATCCGTCGGGGTGCACGAGCTCGCCCGAAATCGGCGTTTCGCAGCTCATGCGCGACAGCGTTGGCTACTTCAAGGCGAGCACTCCGCTCAGTGCGGGGCCGGTGGGCCTGGGCGGGGAAATTGCCATGAGTGAGGACGGCAGCACCATCGCTGCAGGATCCTCGCGCAGCATTGACGGAAACGTCGTCGTGTTTCGCAAAGGTTCTGCTGGCTGGGCTGAAGAGGCGCAGTTATCGCCTTCACTGGCGAATCAGGACCGCGGCGGTAGCGTCGAGTACGACGTGGCCATCAACGGCAATGGCACCGTGATCGCGTTGAGCGCTCCCGCAGAGGTACGTCCCGGGACGGATGCCGGCGAGTTTCCATCTATCGGGGCCGTTTACGTGTTTCGCCGCACGTCCAGCGGATGGGCCCAGGAACAGCGGATCATCGCCGACTCCCAGGCCGATGACGCTTTCGGCACGCATGTGGATTTCGACGAGTCGGGCACTGTACTCGCCGTGTGGCGACGATGGGGAGAGGGCAAAGGCCCGAGCGAGGCGGGTCAATCCCTGGGGCCGGTCGAGCTATACCGCCACACGAGCGGCGGATGGGTGCCGCTCGCCACCATTCCTGTCGCCAACGATCGTTGCTTCGTCATGGACCTGAGCGGCGACGGGCGCTCGCTGGTTCGCGGCTGCGACGATCACGTGGAAGTGCTGGCCGCGCCCGGCTGGCAACGCGTGGCGCGATTCCCCAATGCGTTTGCCGGGATCGGACCCCGGCCCTACGAGCGCAGCGTCGCCATCAGCCACGACGGCCGCATTGTCGCGGCTCGCACCAGGACGGTCGACTACAGTGACGGCGAGGAGTTTCGCACCTCGGTCACTATCTACCGGCAGGGCACGGCCGGCTGGATGCGCGAAACCGCGGTGACTCCCGGCGATTGGATCCTTCCCGATGGTGCGGACTATTCGCCCTCCAATTACGGCGCCCGCCTGTCGATGAGCCGCGACGGCCGGTTTCTCGCGGTGAGCAGCCACGGGGACAATGCTGCTGGCAACGGCGTGCAATATCCGCCGTTCGTTGCGGGCGGCACGGGCCGGGGAGCTGTGTACGTGTATGAACGGCGTCCGTCCGGCTGGCGCCTGCGCCAGTTCATCAAGCCGAATTCCGCCGCATTGGATCAGTACGGCTTCGGGCCCGCCTTCGGGGCCGCCGTGTCGCTGGCGAGAAACGGCAAGGATCTGGCCGTGGGCGCTCCGGCGGAAACCAGCAGCGCGCTGGGCATCGACGGGGACCAGGACGATACGTCCGCCCCTTACCGTGGAGCCGTCTGGTTGTATTGACGCTCGCGCTGAGGGCTTGAGTCCCTACCAAAGTCGTAGTGCTCGTTCGTGATCGCTCTTGAGCGAGTTTGATGTATCTTCGCGGCAGATCGTACGTCACGACCAACGCGGGGGACATATAGATGAGTGAGTCGACGATTGACCGGCGTGCCCTTCTGAAAACCGCAGGCGTCACCGCCGTGGGATTCGCCGCCAGCTCGCTTGCGGCCGGACGCCGCCGCAAATTCGTGAACGTTGGCGTGGGCTCGCGTTCGCGCATGTACCTCACCGCCATCACCAAGACTTTCGCCGACGGCAATGAGCTCGTCGGTATCTGCGATACGAACGCGGGACGTCTCGATGTCGCCGCGGCTTTCGTCAGCGCCAATGGCGCCAAGCCGAAGAAGTACGCGGCCGCCGACTTCGACAAGATGCTGAAGGACCTGAAGCCCGACTGTGTCGTCGTCACCTGCCCCGACGCGTTTCACGACGACTACATCGTGCGCGCGCTGGATGCCGGCTGTGATTGCATCACCGAGAAGCCGCTGACCACCACGCCGGAGAAGGCGCAGCGCATCCTCGACGCCTGCAAGCGCAACAACCGCCATGTGCGCGTGCTGTTCAACTACCGCTATTCGCCGCCGCGCACGCAGGTCAAGGATCTGCTCATGAGCAACGCCATCGGCGATGTGCTCTCGGTCGATTTTCACTGGCTGCTGAACACTTCCCACGGTGCCGACTACTTCCGCCGCTGGCACAGCCAGAAGGAAATCTCCGGCGGCCTCATGGTCCACAAGGCCACGCATCACTTCGACCTGGTGAACTGGTGGCTGGGCAGCGATCCCGAGATCGTCATGGCCTACGGCAAGAAAGAGTTCTACACGCCGGCGATGGCGAAACGCATGGGCCTGGCGAGCCATCACGAGCGCTGCCGCACCTGCCCCGAGAAGGAGAAGTGCACTTTCTACCTGGACCTCGCCGCGGACAAGAACTTCAAGGCGCTGTATCTCGACAACGAGCAGTACGACGGCTATATCCGCGATCGTTGCGTGTTCCGCCCGGACATCAACATCGAAGACACGATGAACGTCATCGTGAAGTACAAGATGGGCGCGACGCTGTCGTATTCGCTCAATGCCTGCAATTCGTGGGAGGGCTACACGATCGCGTTCAACGGCACGAAGGGCCGCATCGAGCACCAGATCGTCGAGAGCGGTGCCGTCGCCGCCGGCGCCACTAACTACCAGGGCACGGGCGGTGACCGCGAGCGCACGCGCGTCATCCCGTTGCGCGGGCCGGCGCAGGACCTCGAGGTGTGGACCGGCAAGGGCGGCCATGGCGGCGGCGACAACGTCATGCTGACGGAGTTGTTTGGCACGGCCGAACCCGACAAGTACAAGCGCGCCGCGGATGAACGCGGCGGCCTGTATTCCATCCTGATCGGCGCGGCGGCCAACCAGTGTTTCAGGACCGGCAACTCGGTGAAGATCGATGACCTCGTCACCGGCCTCTCGTCGCCGGTTTACGCGCCCATGCCCACGCGCGACATGCCGGTGCCGATGCCCGTGAAGACCTGAGCACCTGCGGACGCGCGAATAGAGTGTCAGGAAAACCGACAGGGCCCCTGCGCCCCTAACATGATCATCCGCGATCGTAGGACTAAGCCGAGCTGACTTGGCCGGCTTTGCTGATCCTCGGCTTCTTCCCGCCACGAATAGCATGTCTTGCCGGCGCATCGGAGCAGCCGGCCGCGCCGAATAAAACGTTTGACTTCACGTTATGTGCTCGCGACGCATGGAAGAGACGTCGGGAGCGGTGCGTTCAGTGGTGTAGTGCACGGATCGACGCAGGCGATTGCCATGCGTTGAAAGGGAAAGCGCATGCCGGACGGGGCAGAACAAGAAGAAGAAACAGCTCTGGAAGTCTCGATCGTCATCTGCACGCTCGATCGCGCTACGCAGCTCGCCAACGCCATGCGCAGCATCCTCGAGCAGGATTGCGATCCGCGCCGGTATGAGATCGTCGTGGTCGACAACTGCTCCAGGGATCGCACGCCCGAAGTAGTGAAAGAATTTCAAAGTCGCGCCACCAACATCCGATACGTTTACGAAGGCAGGCCGGGCTTGTCCATCGCGCGTAACCGCGGCACGGCCGAGTCGCGCGCGCCTCTCGTCGCATTCTTCGACGACGACGGAACAGCGGATGCGGGATGGCTCGAGGCGCTGCTCAAGGTATTTCGCGATGACGTCGGCACCGGTGCCGCGGGCGGCCTCATCGAAGTCGGCTGGCCGGCGGCGAAACCCGAATGGATGCCCATGGATTTTCAGGGCTACTACGGTGCCTGCGATTATGGCGCGGAGCGCCGTCACCTGGCCTTCCCGCAGTACCCCTACGGCGCCAACATGATGATCCGCCGCCACTTCCTCGAAGCAATCGGTGGTTTCAATCACGAACTCGGCGCGAAGGGCCAGAACATCATGCAGGGCGACGAGCTCGATGTTTTCCAGCGGCTGTTCGCCATGAATACCAAGGTGGTCTACGAGCCGCGCGCGGTGGTGCACCACTGGGTGCCGGCTGAGCGCGTCACGCGCCGGTGGCTGCTGCGCCGGGCGTACAAACATGGATTCAGCAACACGCGCCTCTCGGCGGTGCGAACCGGCGCCACGCGCCTGACTTGGGCCGCGCTGTTGTTGCGCGCTTCGCTCAATTCGGCTTGGGCCGCGATCTCGGCCGCGGGCGGCGCGCTCGTGATGAGAAACATCGCAGTGGTCACGTCCCGTGTGGCGTACATGATTTACTGGGCCGGCGTTGCGCGCGGTGCACGTGACGGAGTCGTGCGCGGCACGACCGTGACGACTCTATAACGCGACGCCCTCGCCGATACACCGTGCGCAGGAATTGCGCGAACTGTCACGGGACCTGGCGCATCGGTGCCGCTAATTTAGCGGGTATGCCACTCGACACTTTCCTGCTGTACCTCGCGACCTGGACACTGGTCGCGCTTTCTCCGGGACCGGCGGTGATGTTCGCCATGTCGCAAGCGGCGCGACACGGCATGCGCGGAGCCGCGGCCGGAACCGCGGGAATTCTCTTCGGCCATGTAATCGTCTTCGGCGCGGTGGCCCTGGGGCTCGCGGCACTGCTGGCGAGTTACGGCGGCGCGGTAACCGCCATCCGCATCGTCGGCGCTGTCTACCTCATCTATCTCGGCGCGAAGATGCTGTTCGCCCGAACACGGGCCGCGGAACTGCCGCTCGCGGCGCCGGCGGCACCGCGGCATGGCGGCATCGCGCTGCAGGGACTTGGCGTGCAGCTCACCAATCCGAAGCTGCTCCTGTTCGTGCTGGCATTGTTGCCGCAGTTCATCAGTCCCGACTATTCGTTGCCGCTGCAGCTCGCCATCATGCTTGCCGTCACCGTCGTGATCGACGGAATCGCACTGCTGGCCTACGCGCACATCGCGGCGCATGGCGCGCGTGCACTCAAAGGCTCGCGTGCACTGGCGTGGCTCGAACGCGCCTTCGGCGGCGCGCTCATCTTCTTCGGACTGAAGCTGCTCGTCGCCCGCAAATAAAGGTGCCAGGCACCGATTTCTGGGAAACGGTGCCTGGCACCTTTTCCCTATACTAGCGGCATGACTATCCGGAACGTCGTCTTCGATGTGGGCGGTGTGTTGCTCACCTGGAATCCACCCAGCGTCATCGCGGGTCTCTACCCTGACCCGGCAACCCAGGCGGTGATCCGCCAGCAGATGTTCGAACACGCCGACTGGCTCGAGTTCGATCGCGGCACGTACAGCGAAGACGCTGCCGCCGAACATTTCGCGAAGACCTCCGGCGCTCACGATCGATGAGACGCGTACGCTGATCCGCCTCACGCGCGAATCGCTGCTGCCGATCGAAGACACGGTGAAGCTGGTCGAGGACCTGGCGGATGCAGGTGTGCATCTGTACCTTCTGTCCAACATGCCGGTGAGCACCTTCGAATACCTCGTCCAGCGGCACCGCTTCTTCGGTCACTTCAAGCACCTGGTGATCTCCGGCGCGATCCTGCTGGTGAAGCCGGAACCTGCGATATACAAGCACCTGGTCGACCAGACCGGCATCGTGCCCGGCGAGAGCGTGTTCATCGACGACCTGCTGAAGAACATCATCGCCGCACGCGAATGCGGCTTCCACGCCATCCAGTTCAGCGATGCGGCGAACTGCCGCGAGCAGCTCCGGGCCTATCTACCCGGGATCCCACTTTGACGAGGAAAGTGTCCATGCGTTCCACCCGAAGAATCTTCCTGCAGCAGTCGGCCGGCGTCGCACTGGCCGCGCATACGGCTGTTGCGACGGCTGCCGAGGGCGCCGCCGCGCGTGCCGGAGGCGATCTCCTGAGCCGCATGACCTGGCTCAATCCGCCGGCCGCCGAGCACTACAGCGAAGGCGTCCTGACGGTGCGTTCCAAGGGCAAGACCGATTTCTGGAGAAAGACCTTCTATGGCTATGTCACCGACAACGGCCATTTCATGCATCTGCCGATGATGGGCGAGTTCACGATGCAGGCGCGGATCAACGGCAACTATTCCGCGCTCTATGACCAGGCCGGTCTCATGGTGCGGCTCGACGAAAAACACTGGATGAAATGCGGCTCCGAACTCGTCGAGAACAAGCGCTGGGCGAGCGTGGTGTTCACGCACGATTTCTCCGACTGGTCGACGATGGAAGACGTGTCGCAGACCGGCGCCGGTCTGGTGGCGCGTGGTGCGCAGGAAAGACTCCATCGAGGCGCAATGCTCGAAGGATGGCGAAAAGTTCGTGACCATCCGCCAGGGCTATTTCCCGGCCGACGTGAAAGTCATGGCCGGCGTGATGTGCGCGGCGCCCGAAGGTGCGGGTTTTGACGCGGTTTTCGATCAACTCACGATCGAAAAGGATTAACTTCGATCACGTCCGGCTGATTCGGATTTTTGAAATCTGAATGCGCGGTTCCGCGCTGTGAGCCAGTCCACTTTTCTGCCGCTGGTGCTACAGATCATTGCCACGGGGCCGTTAATTCAGGGGCTGTGAACAGCCTTCCGCAACACCCGGTTGAAAACGACAACGCGGACCAGAGTGCCAGCGCCGAGCGCCGCAATCTCGCCGACGCGCTCGCGCATGAGCGCAATGTGTTGCGGACCATGATCGACCTGCTCCCGGCCTTCATCTACGCGAAGGACGTGCACAGCCGCTTCACCGCCTGCAACAAGCTGGTCGCGAACCGCATGGGCGTCGAGCCGGCCGACCTCATCGGCAAGACCGACTTCGATTTCTTTCCGCGCGAGCATGCCGAGAGCTTCTTCGCCGACGAACAGGCGCTGCTCGAGTCCGGCGTGCCGCTCATCGACCACGAAGAAATCGCCTTCGACAAGACGCGCGGCATGGACCGCGTGATCCTCACCTCGAAGGTTCCGCTGCGCGACGCCGCCGGCAACCTGACCGGCATCGTCGGCACCGGCTACGACATCACCGATCGCAAGGATGCCGAAGAACGCATGGCGTCGAGCGATCGGCACGAATCGATCGGCCGGCTGGCCGCGGGTGTCGCGCACGAAATCAACACGCCCATCCAGTATCTGAACGACAGCGTGTCCTTCATCCGCGAGGGCGTGACCGAACTGCTCGCGTACATCGATCGCCTGCACGCGGCGACGCCGGCGCGCCCCGAAGGCCAGCGATGACGTGGAGTACATGCGCGAGGAACTGCCGCCGGCAACTCGGCGCGTCGCCGAAGGACTCGCACGCATCACCGAAATCGTTCGCTCGATGAAGGACTTCTCGCACGCCGACCAGCGGGAGATGTGCCAGATGGATCTGAATCGGGCCATCAGCAGCACGCTGGTCGTCGCGCGCAGCGAGTACCGCGACGTGGCCGACGTCGAAACCGACTTCGGCGAAATTCCGCCCGTGACCTGTCACGGCGGACAGATCAACCAGGTCGTGCTGAATCTCGTGGTGAACGCGGCGCACGCCATCGGCGACACGCTGCAAGGAACCGGACGCGGCAAGATTGTCGTGCGCACCCGGCTCGAGAGCGACCACGTGGTCATTTCGATTGCGGACACGGGCGGCGGCATTCCCGAAGGCATTCGCGCGCGGATCTTCGATCCGTTCTTCACCACCAAGGAAGTCGGACGTGGCACCGGCCAGGGCCTCTCGGTGTCGCGCAACGTCGTGGTCAAAGGCCACGGCGGCGAACTCGACTTCACCACCGAGCTCGGCAAGGGCACCACGTTTTTCGTACGGCTGCCGATCCGGTTGTCTAGAGGTAACTGGTGATCGCGGGCTCGTTCTGCCAGTTGTCGTACCTGCCGTCGCAGTAGCGAATCGGCGCCGCTGCCAGCTCTTCGGGTGTCGCATCTTCCAGGCAGCCGATATTCACGCCCACCATCTCGCCAGCATCCGGACTGTTGCCGAGCCCAAAGGCACGAACCCCGCAGGTCCTGCAGAAGAAGTGTTCGTTCTGCATGGAGTTGAACAGGTACTGCTGCACAGCGCGTCCTTGCCTTCCAGCAGACGGAAAGCGGCCGGTTTCACCACCGCCGCCCAGAATCGATTGCGCGAGCAGATCGAGCAATTGCAGCGAAAGGTGGGCTGCGTGAGGTCGATATCCGCCTCGAAGCGCACCGCTGCCGCAGTGGCATGAGCCGTGGTATGTCTTGAGCACTGGATTTTCCTACTTCACTGATTGCGCGGCAGAGCGTGGCAGAATCCTAGCCGCAACTATCTGAATAACGAAGATTCGGGACGGGGTCGGGGTCTTGGCGGGGTCAGGGGTCAGGTATCAGGGAATCAGGCTATGGATTTCGTTCCAGGCGGTGAGCTGTCGCGCCGGATTCGGCAAGGAGATGTCTCCGCCGAAAGCGAGCTCATTCGCCAGTTTGAGCCGGGTCTGCGTGTCTTCTTCGTCGCCGTACGGGTGGCGACCACGGCCTTTTGCAGGACCTCGTGCAGGAAACCCTGCTGATTGTCATCCAGCGCCTACGCGGCGCAGGGCATCGAAGACCCCCAAAAGCTAGCTGCATTTGCGGCGCAAACAGCAAGAAATCTCGCTATCGCGTCACTGCGAAAGACTGAGCGACAGAGAACAGATGTTGACAGCGAAGCGACGGACCGGAAAGCCGATTCCGACGCAGAGCGTCGACCGGATCGCGTCGGATCATGAGGCAGCCCTCGCAGTCCGTGCGCTATTGCGCGAACTGCCCCAACCCCGGGATCGCCTGATGCTCAAACGCTTCTATCTCGACGATCATGACAAAGACTTGATTTGTCAGGAGCTCGATCTGTCCGAAGCGGCGTTCAACCAGGCGTTGAGCCGTGCCCGGCGGCGATTCCGGCAAATTCTCGAAGAACGGGGCTTCGCGAAGCGCGATCTCCTGAGCCTCGGTTTATGAATCAGGAACACATCGAACAATATGTCGCAGGACGCATGAGCGAATCCGAAGCTCAGGCCTTCGAAGACTATTGCCTCGCGAATCCCGAATTCGCGCGCCAGGTCGAATACGAACAGCGCCTGAAGGCTGGTATTGCGCAGGTTGCGCGCGGTTCCACCGCGGAATTCGTCCGCGCTCCAACATCCGCTGCACATGGCCGACCTGGCCGCGGCTGCGAGCGTGCTGCTGGCGCTGGTGGCGATTTTCTACGTCTGGAATCCCGGCACGCCGCGCAGTCGCTCCGTCGATCCTGGCGGCGGCGAGCTCCGCGCCGCACGATGGCCCCTCGCTGCGCCTGGCGCTGGTTCGTGGCTCCGACACCGCGCCGTCGCTGCCGGCCGGCGTGGTTCGCGTCGAAATCGTCGGTTTGTTCGATGTGGAACATCAATACAGCGTCGCGCTCGACCGGCTCGAGCAGAACAAGAAGATCGACACGGTCGCGACACTCAACGACCAGCGGCCGAATTCGCCCGTCAGCCTGGTGGTGATCATCGACAGCAAGCAGCTTCGCGCGGGTCCCTATTCCCTGCGCGTGCGCAAACAGGCCTCGGGCGAAGAAGCCCTGGACTTCGGTTTCGTCAAATTGTGAGGAACGGGTGTCACGGCTTGCCGTGACGTCGCAGAAGCCCTTCTTGGCGGCTGATCACCGCAAACCCAAGCAAGGGACTCATTCATGACGATTCCGGCGGCCAACCAGGGTCGCTTCGGCGCGGCCTTCGAGTGGCTCGGGGTCGAGCGCGCCTGGGGCAGGACGCGCGGCAGCGCCGACGTGGTCATCGGCATCGTCGATGAAGGCGTGCAGGTCGACCACCCGTTACTAGGTCCTAACATCCAGCGGGACCTCGCCCACAACCCGGCTGCCGCCGGCAGCCACGAGATCTCCGGTACGCACGCCGCCGGAGTCGCGGCCGGTCGCTTGAGCGAAGTCGAGCGCTTTTCCGGCGTCGCGCCGGAATCGCGCATCCTGCCGGTCCGATTCACCAGCGGCACGGGCCCCCAGGCTCTGAATCTGGCGCACGCCATCGAATACGCGGTGGAGATGGGCGCCTGCATCCTCAACGTCTCGCCGGCAGGTGTTGCGGACACGCCCGCCGTGCAGCGGGCCATCCAGTACGCCGCGGTGCGTAATGTGCTGGTGGTGCGTTCCGCGGTCGATGCGAACAGCCCGGTGGCGCTCGACGACGAGGATCGCGTACCCAACCAGATCAACGTGCTGTCGCTCGGCGAACAAGGACAGCCGCTCGCAAGTTGCGCACGCCAGTCCGCGCACCTCGCCGCGCCCGGATTCGCGCGCGTGCCGCAATGGCGCGGCAGCGGGCACAGCGTGCTCTTCGGCAATTCCATCGGCGCGGCATACGTGAGCGGCTGCGCGGCGTTGGTGAAGACGCTCAATCCCGCGTGGGGCTATCACGAGATCAAGGAGCATCTGCTCGCGAGCGGCACGCCGCTGCCTTCACTCGAAGGGCGTTGCCAGACGGGCGCGGTGCTCAACGTGGCCAACGCGGTGCTCGGCCCCATCGAGCTGGCGGGCGACGCGCGCGCACTCACCTGGGCGTCGCTCAACGACACGGTGCTGGAATGGAAGCTGCGTTATCGCGCAGCGTTTTGCGCGAACGCGGTGGCGCTGTTTCGCCCGCATGGCGATGCGCACTGGCGCGAGCTCGGCATCGCGCGCGCCAGCGCGCTGAAGATGACCATCCCCGGAACGGTGCTGCGCCGCTCGACGGGCACATTGCGCATCGCCTGCCGCGAGTCGAACTTCTTTTCCGAAGAGCTCGCGCTGACGATCGTCTGAAATGGGGTCAGACCCCATTTCCTGGAATTGGGGTCTGACCCCATTTCGCGCGCAGCTTTCGCGCCAGCGGCTTCTCGATGTAATGCGTGCTGATCACCGACATCACCAGCAGGCCGATCACGGCAAACCAGAACGACAGGCTGGTCATCTGCGGCGCGACCATCACCATCGCGAATCCCAATCCCATGAACAGGTTCTGCCAGATGAAAATGGAGAACGAGAGCTGGCCGAGAAAATTCATGCCGGGCAGCGAGAACACCCGCGCCACGAGCCCGCGACCCAGCGCCAGGTCGTAGAGCACCAGCATGTAGAGCGGCATCAGCGCGCCGTGGCGCAGGATGTGGCGCCACGCGCGATCGTGCGGCTCCATGAGACTGAGCACGATGACGACCGCGAGCGCCAGATCGCCGAGCGACACCCACGGCTTCGATTTCCCGCGCCACGCCGTCTCGAATCGGCTGATGCCGAAGATGCGCGACATCAGCATGCCCGCGGCGAAATGCGCCACCCAGAACAGCGGCGTGGAGCCGAGGAAGATCTGCCAGTTGAGGCTGTCCTTCCCGCCGTCGGGAAAGAACTGCAGGAAAATGAGCGTGGGCGCGAGCGAGATCAGCGGGCTCGCGACTAACAAGCGCGATCTGCTGCGCGCGCGAGAGCCTGGACAGCACGCGCATCAGCCACGGCATGATGAGATAGAGGAACACCACGGCGGACAGCGCCCAGGTGGGCCAGCTCCAGATCGGCACCAGCGGCGGTACCCACGCCTGGGTCAGCGTTGCCGTCGCCACGGCGCTCGCCGCGGCCAGCGGGATCGACGGCGCCGTTGGGTCGAAGAAGAATCGCGGCAGCGTCAGCAGGACAGTGATCAGCAAGGCGATCAGGTGCGCGGGATAGATGCGCGTAAGGCGCTGCCACCAGAAACGCTTACGGGTCGTCGCGAGTTCACCGTTCGGCGTCCAGTACAGGTACGCCAGGATGAATCCCGACAGCAGGAAGAAGAAGCTGGTGGATAGGTAGCCGTGCGCGATCAGGTTGTTGAACCACGCCGGGAAGCTGTCCATGTTGGAGTAGGCGTTGGCGAACGGCCCCTGCTGACGCGGTGATTCGAAGCGAATCGACCACAGGTGGTGCAGAAAGATGTGGAAAACGGCGAAAAAGCGCATGCCGTTCAGGGCAGCGAGCTGTGGCGCGGCTTCCGGGCCGCGTGCAGGCGCGTCATTCATGGTCCTTCTCCCGTTTGCATTTTATACACAGCCAGTGGAAACCCGGTTGCATCAGGTCTGACACCGGGGCGCGCCATGGGCTGATGGGGCCGGCGGCGCGGTCGTCCGTACCATCGCCGCGCAGTCCAAATCGACACACAAACGGAGGCATCACATGACTACCCCATCCGGCCACACCGAAGTGATTCGCGCCAAGAAGGTGATCGGCACCAGCGTCAAGAACTCGGCCGGCCAGAAAATCGGCCAGATCGAAGACATCGTGCTCGACAAGCTGTCTAACAACATCGTCTACGCCGTCGTCGGCTTCGGCGGATTCCTCGGCATGAACGAGAAGTTCCACCCGGTGCCCTGGTCCGCGCTCGACTACGTCGAGAGCGAAGACAGCTACGTGGTTCCGTTCACGAAGGAAGAGCTGAACGCCGCACCGGCGGATTCACTCGACAAGCTGACGCGCGGCGAAGGCGCGGCTGCGTACAGCAAGAGCGCGAACGCGTACTACAAGGTCAATCACTGATCCGAAGTTCGACGCGAGGCCCCTCGGCCGCCGATTCCTCCCAGTCGGCGCGGCGGGCCTCGCACCTTTCTCACGGCGAGTAAAACGCGTGCGCCCACGCGGTCATGCGCCGATACGCCTGTTCGTTCTCCCGGACGCCCGCGGCCGGCTGCATCCACGAGCGCTGCGTTTCGCTCAGCGACTGCGCGGCGGAGTTGCCGGTGCGTGTAGCGGCGATAGAAATCCGCGGCGAACTGACTCGCGTACACATCTTCGACCGGCCACAGCGTGGCGATGACGCCGCGCGCGCCGGCGCGCAGGAATGCGCCCTGCAGCCCGGACATTCCATCGGCGAAGCGCGCCGGACCCACCGCCGTTTCGCAGGCGCTGAGGATAGACCAGATCGACATCGCCGCGCCACTCCTGCACCTGCCCGGCCGTCAGATAAGCGGCGTTGCCGGCCGCATCCAGAGCCGGTAGCAACAGCAACGACGTCAGCGGCTGGCGCAGATCCGACAGGCCGTGCGTCGCGAAATGAATCACCTCGACACCGGCCGCGCCAAGTATTTCTCGAGATTGCTCGCACTGCCCTCCGCGCCGAGCAATAGCTTCACCTGTGCGGGCGGATCGCGCGACTGGAACTGCGCCGCGATTGCGCGCACCTCCGCATTGGTATTGTGCAATGCTGGAAAGACCTGCGCTGCCGGTCGATTCGCCGCTCGAACGCGCAGTCGTTCGCCAGCGCGACGAAGACCGAGTGAGCGGGGTTGCGCCGGCTTCTGGCGGGCGCGCGCTTCGAACAGCGAACGTATCATCACCATCGATCGGCGCTCCGCCACGCGCCGCGTGCCTTCTGGCGCCGCACTCAGCCCCGCGAAGGGAACTGCGTCGATTTGTCCGTCCGCGACGATTTGGAGTGTCGTGGAATCGCTGCTGATGAGCGCCCGCGGGAGCAGCGCGGTAGATAGACGTGAAAGGTCGATGTCGAGACGTTGCGGCGCCGTTTCCCCGAAGGCCGCGGCAGCCAGTGCCGTCAACGTCGCGGCAATGGCGGCCGGCGCTCGCGGCGAGCACGGTGGTGCGAATTCCCGACGAGTCACGCACCCACAGGTACGCGTGCTCGGTTTCGAGCGCGTACGACAACTGCGTCGCGCTCCGGCGAAATCGCCGGCCAGGGCGCACCGACTGTGGGTGAAACGTCCGCGTTCACCGGCCTTGCGCGCGGCGGTCGCGCGCAACTGATCGACCTCGCGCGCGCAGCCGCGCAATGTCGAGCCGCAGCAGGTCCAGCTCGCGCGAAACGTCGGTATCTCTTCGAGCAGCGCGGCGATGCGCACTCGTTTTCCCGCCATTTGCGTCAGCAGTTCGTCGAGGCGTGCCTGTGTCGGCGCATCGAGCTGCGAGACCCTTCCCGAATCGAAGTTGATGGCGCGCGCCCATTCGAGCGTACGCAGTGCATCCTCTTCCGCGGCGACTGGCTTCCAGCAGCTTTTCGGGCCCGCGCTGCGCGACGTCGCGCATGAGCAGGTCCACGTAACCACGAAACGTCTGCTGTTCGTGTCCCAGCGTCGCCGCGCGCAGTTCCGGATTGTTGATCGTGCTGCGGTATTTGAAGATCAGCGCGATCGCTCTCTCGTACTCTTCGCGCGCTTCGCGCAACGCGCCGTGCGCGGCGTGAGACTGCGCCAGCAATCGGCGGGCGGCAATCTCCTGCGTGGTGTCCGCGCGCAGAATCGCGGCGTTCAGCGAATCCTCGGTGAGCTTCCGGGCTTCCGGGACTGCCTGTGGTGTCCGCTCGCGGCTGGGCGAGCAGCATGTCGGCGAGCGTGAGCTGCACCGCGTAGCGTTTGTAGAAATCGGGTGAACCCGCGCACCACGGTCAGCGCTTCCCGGGCCGTGGCGATCGCCTGCGGGTAGTCAGTCGCTGCCTGGTGGTCGAGAGCAAGATCCAGCAGCGCGAACTACGCGCACATCCGGCGACGACGCCAGTGCAACCGCCTCGCGATGCAGCGCGAGTGCTTTCTGGATTTCCCCCGCCTCGCGCGCGAGTCTCCCGTTGGCACACAGACTGTTGACCAGCCCGATGGGATCATCGATGGTCCTGCGGAGCTTCAGCGCTTCGGCGAGCAATGTCGATGCCTGGGCCGTGTCGCCGCGCACCCAGTATGCGAGCCCGAGCGCGGACAGGATGCGCGCTTCGTTCTGCGGCAACTTGTCCTCGCGCGTCAGCTCCAGCGCGCGCAACGATCGCTCGATTGCGCGATCGACATTTCCCGCGATCGTGTCGATACGCACGGCGTTGTGCAGGAGCTGCGTTCGCACACTGATCGAACCGAACCGATGGAGTTCGGCGATCACCTGTTCGTAGTACAGCGTCGCGGTGCGATAGTCGCCCGTCTCCACCGCAAGCGCGCCCAGATTTGCGAGCGCCAGCAGACGCCCCTGGTGATGTCCGAGCGCCTCGAATGCAGGGATGGCCGCCTGAAATCTGGCGCGCGCCTCCGGCAGGTCGTACACATTGAAGGCGAGCACGCCGAGAAAGTTCACCACCCGCGCACGTTCGAGGGCGCTGAGCGCCGGTTGCGTGCTGAGCGCAATCAACATTTGTTTCGCTTGCAGCGCGGCGTCCTCGGCGCTGGGATCTTTCGCGGTCTTGTCAGTCGCTATCTCGATGAGCGCGGCGGCCTGCAGGATCCGGGCCCGCGCGGCGTTTCGCAGATCGCCGAGCGCGGCGAACCCGCGCTCCGCGCGTCTGGCATCCGCCACCGCGACATCGAGACTGGACATCTGCCGGTAGTTGAAGTTGGCGCGAACCATGCGCCCCCAGGCCGCGAGCGCAGGATCGCCTTGCGCCGATTCGAGATGAACCAGCGCCTGGTCGATGTCGCGAATCGCGGTCTTGTCGAAGTCATCCCCGGAAAGTCGCGCACCCGTGGCGGCCGACCATGCGCGAAACGCCGTGAGTCGCGCAGCGACGCGCAGGTCTGCCGACATGCCGGCGTCGTAGCGCATGACCTTGAGCCTGACTTTGCCGGGACGATCCAGCTCCTGCGCACATTCCATCGACAGCGAGAGCTGCGACCCGCGGGGCGCGTCGAGCACGGCGACTTCGATACCCTCGCCTTCCGGATTGGAATCGATTTCGATGGCTTGCCGCGGCGTCGCTCCGCGCGCCGCCATGCGACAGGACTAGTTTGATGTCGGTGTCATCCTCGACCACCATGACGACGAACGTCGCGTTGCCATCGACCGGGAAGTCACGCTGCGCGCTGTCGATTCGTTCACCGCGCACGAGCGCGACTTCTTCATCGAAAACCAGGATCCCATCGACGGCGGGACGGTCGCCGGGTGCGCAGGCAACCAACAGGGTGAGGCCGAGCACCACGAGCGCGGGCCCGATTGTTCTTCTTGTTTGGCCTGACTCCATCCGCCCTGCTTCCCGTCTCTGCGAGCGCAGACTCCCGGGCGAGGAGAATAGAGTAGTTCGAACTGAAAGTGGCTACTTCTCCGCCACGTAGGCGATGCGCGACAGCCGCCTCTCGGTGGTCAGCCGGTGCACGGCGCCCAGGAATTGTCTGCACTCCCTCGAAGTTTTTGGCGCCTTCCATGCGCAGCAAGTCGTCGCGGAAGCGCTGCCGGGCCTCACGCCAGCGACGCGAGACCAGGGCGGCGTTTTCCGTCGCGTCGAGTTGGCTAACCAGCTTGAATCCCGCCTTCACGATCAATTCCTCGTTGAGCCCTTTCGGCACGAACACGAACAACCCGATCGAGCTGCGAGCCGCCAGCTCCTCGTTGGTGACCGGCCCGGTGAGCACCACCGGGTCGGTGAAGATCGCCCGGCCGCCCGGCTTGAGGATGCGGCACCATTCCTTCAGCACCTCGCTTCGATTCGGGAAATGATTCATCGAATCAATGCACAGCAACGCATCGAACGTGTTGTCCTCGAATGGCAGCGGGCGCGTCGCATCCGCCACCATGAATCTCAAACGCTCCGCGAGGCCGGCACGGGTTGCCTCGCAATTGGCGGTGGCCACTCCGCTCGGGTTCGCGTCCAGGCCCGTCACGCGACAGCCCGTCTTCCGCGCCAGGTGTAGCGCCGGACCGCCGGAGCCGCTGGCAATCTCCACTACATGCGCCTCCGTGCTCAACCGCAGCAATTGAATGAAAGCTTCGTACTCATCGGCCGTCACCCAGCTGTTCTGGCCGATGTCCTCGCCAAACGTGGCTTCACGGATCGATGCCAGCACCTGCTCGGTGAAGTTCGCGTACGCACCATCGAAAATGTCCACATACCCGGACGCGCTTCTATCCATTACTCAGCACCCGATAGTCAGACGGCGCGACGGGCAGCCGGGTTTACATCAGCGCCGGGTTTGCCCCCTCGTTTGGATAAGGGCAGCAACCCCGGCACGCGCTTCATGTAGTCCGCGTATTCCGGGATGTGCCGCGATGAGGTCGCGCTCTTCGAGCCTGGAGCCCAACCAGGATGTAGGCCGTGGTCATGATCGCGAACACCAGGTGCGCCACGGTCATCGTCGGCGTCGCCCAGAAGATCATGAGCCACCCGACGTAGATCGGATGGCGTACCTGGCGATACAGCCACGGCGTCTTGAAATTGAGCGGCGTGAAGGGTTTGCCGATGAGCTGCAGCCAGACCTGGCGCAGGCCGAACAGATCGAAGTGATTGATGAGGAACGTGGAGTACAGCAGCAGCGCCCAGCCGGCGGCATACACCACGTACATGGCGTTCGCGCCGAGCGGCGCGGTGATATTCCAGACCACGCCGCCCATGGGCTGCCAGAACCAGAACAGCGCGATCAACGCGAGTGACTGAGAACAGCACGTAGGTGCTGCGCTCCGCCGGCTCCGGCACGATGCGGGTCCACCAGCGCTTGAAGGCCGGCCGCGCCATGACGCTGTGCTGCACGGCGAACAGGCCCAGCAATCCGAGATTCACCAGCGAGCGCCGTGCCCAGCGCGACGTCGCGCGGCGAATCGATCGACTTGGGCACCCAGAGATTGCCGATGAAGCCGACGGCGTAGAGAAAAGTGGCGAAAAACACGGCGTAGCAGACCAGGCCGTAGGCAAAAATGGCGAGACGTTTCATGTGGGAATCCTCCAATGTCACAGACGGCGCCGCGCACCCATTGCGGACGCTTGTTTCGCCGGTTTCGATGTGACAAAAGCCTAGCGGCGGCAGCCCTCCCGAATCCCGGGAGAACGCCGGGATTTCTCCGGGATCTCATGCAAGCTCAAGTCACATTCGGAAGCTTTCGTTTCGAACCGGCCACCGCGCGCCTGTGGGACAACGAGACCGAGGTCAAGCTCACGCGCAAGGCGGCGATGGTGCTCGGCGCCCTGCTCGAGCGGCCCGGGTGCGCCGGTGTCCAAGCAGGAACTGTTCGCCAGCGTCTGGCGCGGCACGGTGGTCAGCGACGACGCGCTGGTGACCTGCATCCAGGAGTTGCGCAAGGCACTGGGCGACGACTCGAAGCAACCCCTCTATATCGAGACTCGCCACCGGCTCGGTTACCGCTTCTCGGCGGCCGTCGGATCGACCGTTCCCGCAGCGGCCGAGGCGCACTCGGCGAGCGATACCGCGACTATTGCCGTCTTGCCGTTCACCGACATGAGCCCGGCGCGCGACCAGGACTATCTGTGCGAGGGGCTCGCCGAAGAACTCATCGACGCGCTCACCCACGTCGAGGGCCTGCGCGTTGCCGCGCGCACCTCCTCGTTCCAGTTCCGTGGCGACCACGATCTGCGCGAAGTGGGACGCAAGCTCAACGTCGGTAGTTTGCTCGAAGGCAGCGTGCGCAAGGCCGGCGATCGCCTGCGCGTCACGGTGCAGCTCATCGACGTGGCCACGGGTTTTCACAAGTGGTCCGAGAAGTTCGAGCGTGATGCCGGTGACGTGTTCGCCATGCAGGACGAGATCGCGGAAAAAGTCGCGACGCTGCTGCGCGGCGGAGAACTGTCGATGCGCGAGCGGCGCGCGGTGCGCCGACAACCCACCGCCATCGAAACCTACGAGTGTTTCCTGCGCGGCCGCCAGCGCATGCACACCATGCAGCAGCCGCACATGGACGAAGCGCGCGACCTCTACCAGCGCGCCATCGCGCTCGACGCCGAATACGCGCCCGCGTGGGCGGGCCTGGCGACGCTGCATGCGCTTCTCTATGAATGGTGGGGCTCGAACGACGAGGACCTCGCCGAAGCGGAGCGCGCCAGCCGCATCGCCATGGAACTCGCGCCGGATCTCGCCGACGCGCACCTCGCGCGCGGCTACACGCTGTCGAACCAGCGCCGTTACGAGGAGGCGCGAGCCGCACTTCGAAGCGGCCGCGCGCATCAATCCCAACCTGTTCGACGCGTACTACTACTACGGCCGCGCGGCGTTCGCGGCCGGCGACATCGAAAAATCCGTCGAGCTGTGGCGCAAGGCCGGCGACGTGCGGCGCGAGGATTTCGAGAGCCCGCTGCTGCAGGGGCAGTCGCTGCGGAAGTTAGGCCGCCTGGAGGAAGCGCGCGAATCATAAACCGCGAAGCCGTGCGGCGCGCCGAGCGCCTGCTCGAGGTCAATCCGACGAATGGCCGCGTGTTGTCCTTTGGCGCCGGCGCGCTCGACCTGGACGGACAGATCGAACGCGCGATCGAATGGGCGCGGCGTGCCGAGCAGCTCTACCCCGACGACATGGGCGTCGATCATCAACGGCGCCTGCCTGCGCGCGCGCAACGGAATGAAGGAAGAAGCGCTCGACCTGCTCGAGCGCATGTTCAACAAGGGCTGGGGCAAGAAGGACTGGATCGAGAATGATCCGGACTACGACAGCCTGCGCGCCGAGCCGCGCTTCATCGCCATGATGGCAAAGCTGAAGTAGCGCCGTCAGAACGGTCCCTGCACCTGCGATGGCGTGAACCAGGAACGTCGACCAGACCTTCCCGTCGCGCACGTAGTACACCGTGTCGCCATGAATGAAGGAGCGGGTAAACCAGGCGTGACGTTCGAACTCGTTCGAGATCGGTGGAGAGACCGCGCCGGCGGCCTGCAGCGACGCGCTCGCGGCACTTTGTTTGCCGATGATTTCGAACTGGTGCAACGATGACTGCGTCTGGGTCCGGCAGGTCCCGTCTTCGAGAGCGGCGTGATCGTCGCCGGAATGGCGAAGCGGTCGGCGGTCTCCGCCGGAAGATAGGTGAAAGCGTGCCGCTCGTAGATCGCCTCGGATGTGGCGCTCCAGCCGCCGAGTTCGATGCTGCCGCGTGACTGCGGCTGCTCGATCGCCGAAACGTCGAACAGCTCGAGCTTGATCTGGCCCGGTTCGCTTCCGAGTCCTAACAACAGGTTCTTCGGTCACCGGGTGCAGGAATTCCGAAACACCGGGAAGCGTCAGTTGCCCGGCGATGCGTGGATCCGCGGGGTTGGCCAGGTCGAGCACGTACAGCGGATCGATCTGTCGAAAGGTGACGGCATATGCACGATCACCCATGAAACGCACACCGAACAACCCCTCGTTGGGCTTCCCGAGTTCCTCGGGGCGCGCATCGTTGGGCAGGGTCGACACCACCTCCAGCGCGAGTTCGCTGGTCTTCGGGCGCAACACGAACAGCCGGTGGTCCTGGCAGTCCGTCAGAATCGCTGATCTGCTCGGTGGTCATGACCCGCAGCATTCCTTCGTACTCGCTCATGCGGAAGTCGCGCTGGCCGCCCATCCACAGCGCCCCCGGGACCTCCACCGAACCCGCGTAGGCCGGAGCCGCGTCGGTGAGTGCGAACTTGTGGATACGCGTGGAGGCGCCGTCGAGTCGTGCCGAACCGCGGCTGCGACACGTAGAGCGCCGAGTTCGACGCATAAACGCCATTGGCTTCCTCGTTGTAACAGGTGTTCGCGAAATCGGCCGGGTTCTGCAGCGAGAAGGACGCGATCGTGGTCAGGATCGCGTAACCCCTGAGATCCGGATTCATTCGTGATGTAGCAGTCCGACGCCGAAACCAGCGAGCGGGAGCGGCCGGCCGACCGTGATCCGCGGCAGCAGTTCGGAGAGCGACAGGTTCGCAAGGCGCGCGCGGCCAGCGGGTCGAGCACCACGACCGGCGTGTGCCGGCTCACTAGATAGACGCGATCGCCGACGCGCCGGCTGGCTACGAACACGCCGTCGACCTCCGCGTGCAGGATCCGCACGGGATGCGCCGGATCGCTGACGTCGTACACGTAGATCGCGTGCCCGGTCGGCGCCCAGATGAACAGCATGATCCAGACTCCGCCGAAGTGGTTGAAGTTGGCTCCGCTGGTGACCATCACCAGGCGGCCGTTGGCAACGTAGAGTCCCTGGACCGGCAAATCGTCGTCGATGGGGATCGAACTCACCTGCGTCGCGCCACCCGTCGCCGGATCGGTTCTGAGGATGCGGATCGCGCGCGGCACCTGGGCGTCGGAGAACGGTGTCGGGCGCGATGTACAGATGCGCGCCGTCATAACGCACGTAGTCGAATTCATCGACTCCGGCTTCGCTGGTGTAGGTGTTCGAGATTCACCGTCGCCGCCGATGTCGGCACCGCGGTGATTACGCACCTTCACCGCTGCCACGGAAGGCAGCCGTTCGCGACTGTCGCCTGCAGCGACGACTTGAGCGAACGTTCGAGCTCCGTCGGCCGAACGCGACCTTGCGAAACATTCCCGAGGCCGGTGGCGGGTGGTCGATGCCGCCGTCATCTTCGCGACCTGCCCGCCACCACAGCCGGCCAGCATCGGAGGCCGGCCAGCAGACAACAGCCAGTTGATCGGGCGGTGCATGTTGTTACTCCCCTGGAAATCCGCTGCCCGCAGGCTACTGGCGGCTGCTAGCGCGATCTGTCGCGACAGTTGAGGAAATTCGTCAAATTGTGTCGGATGCGGGCGCTACACTTTTTCACAGTTTCCACACAGCTTGCGCGCGAAGCTTTGCCGGGCTTCGCGCGCCGCTGAAGTTAGAATGCCGTCATGAAAATTCCGAGCTTGCAGCAACTGCTGGCGGCGGCGGTCTGTGGTCGTGGCGCAGTTCACGTACGCGCAAACCGAACGCCTGCGCGACGCCCGCCAACCACCGTGCTGCGCGCCAGCACCGGCGACCGTGCGCGTCCGGCGCGCCCCCTGCCGAAAGCGCAACTGGCGCTTCGGCATCGGCCTCGGCTACGGAGAGCGCACCAACCCGCTGGTGCTGTCAGACGACATTCCGGTGATCGTCGACCTCGACATCGCCTGGTTCGGCAAGCGCTGGTTCTTCGACAACTTCGACCTGGGATTCCAGTTGGCCGACAACCGGCTGTTCACGGCCAACGCGGTGGCGCGCGTCAACAGCGATCGCGTGTTCTTCGGCAAGACGAACATTCGTTACGTGAATTTCACGATCGCGGCCGGCGGCGACAAGTTGCCCATCACCGGCCCACCGCCTCCGCCGGGCCGGCCCGGACGCTGGACCCGTCGTGGAAGACGAACCGCAGGAGCTCAAGGTCCCCGACCGCGACTACGCCGTCGAACTGGGACTCGAAATGTTGTTTGGCGGTGAGTGGGGCCAGGCCACGCTGCGCGGATTCCACGACGTCAGCCAGAACGCACGAAGGTTTCGAAATCTCCGCCGACTACAGCTACCGATGGACCCGTGGCCGCTTTTCCGTGTCGCCGACGGTCGGTCTCGCCTACAAGAGCGACGATCTCAGCAACTACTACTGGGGCGTGAATCCGCAGGAAGCGGGACTCACGCTGGAGCCGTACGAAGCCGAAGGTGGCGTCGACTGGGAAGTCGGGCTTCGCACCAGCTACTACCTCACGAAGAGCGTGCGGCTCGCAATCTCGGCGGACTATGAGCGCCTGCACGACAGCGTCGCCTCGAGCCCCATCGTCGCCGAGGACCACGTCATCGGCTATTTCGCCGGAGTGGCCTGGCAATTCTGATGCGCACCTGCGCTCACATTGCTGGCCGTGACCTGGTTCGCGGCGCGCACCGCAACGGCCGCCGAGCCTCCGCCGGTGCGCCTCATCGTGAAGCCGCTGTTGTGCGTCGTCGACAAGGCGGCACGATTCCTGCAACGTACTTTCGACATCCGCTGGAAGAGCGTTCTTCCCGGCGAGTACTGCCTGAATGACGAGGCGCGTGCCGCGCCGCTGCGCTGCTGGCCGAGGGCGCTCTCGCGGGAGAATTGCAGCACCGGCGCGAGGTCAGCGAAGATTTCATCTTCTGGCTCGCGCCACCCGCGGGCACCGAACGTGCCGCCGAGGTGAAAGTCGAAGTGCTGCGCGTGGGCTCCGACGACCGGCGGCGGGAGCGTCGCACGCGGCATGTCTGGGACGTCTTATGAACGCGACGAACGTCGACATCCTGCTGATCGAAGACGACACGCGCCTCGCGGAGCTGACCGCCACCTACCTGGAGCAGAACGGATTGCGCGTGGCGATCGAAGAACGCGGCGATCGCGCGCTCGAGAGATTCGGCCGCGAGAAGCCACGGCTGGTGCTGCTCGACCTGCTGCTGCCGGGCAAGGACGGCCTGACCATCTGCCGTGAACTGCGGCGCGTGCACGACGTGCCGATCCTCATCCTGACGGCGCGCGACACCGACATCGATCACGTCATCGGGCTCGAAGCCGGCGCCGACGACTACGTCATGAAGCCCGTCGATCCCATGGTGCTGCTGGCTCGCGTGCGCGCGCTCATGCGTCGCGCCGAACGCGCGCACGCCGAGCGGCGGTGAACGCAAGCCGGACCTCACGCTGGGCGCCCTGCGCATCAGCGAAACCTCGCGTGAAGTGTGGTTGCGCGGCCAGCCCGTGGCGCTCACCACGCAGGAATTCGAATTGTTGAGTCTGCTGGCGCATCGCGCCGGCGAGCTGGTGAGCCGCGATGAAGTGTTCCGCACCATGCGCGGCATCGACTACGACGGGCTCGATCGCTCCATCGACGGCCGCGTATCCAAGTTGCGCCGCAAGCTCGGCGATGACGCCACGGCGCCGACGCGCATCAAGACGGTATGGGGCAAGGGATACTTGTTAGTACCCGACGCCTGGGAGCTCGCACTTGTCTTGAAAGAGTGGCTGCAGGCCCGCCATCGCGGGCTGTTCGTCCGCTCCTATGTAGTGCTCGCCGGTGGATTGCTGGTGGTCGCCATCCTGCTGGACCTCGGTTTCGCGCGCTGCAATCAACGCAGATGCGCCCGACGGATCCCTGGCTGGTCTCCACGTTCCAGCTCATGGAATCGCAGCTCGCGGCCGTCCCTGAGGACGAACGCGTCGCGCTCGCCAACCGCCTCGCGGAGAAGCTGAAACTCGAGCTCGACGTGTCGAAACGACGGACATCGCAAGCGATACGCCGCTGGAATCCGGTCCGCGCGAGCTCGAAGACGATGACGGCCGGATCTACTACCTCTGGCACTCGGAGGCGTTGAAAGGCGCCATTCGCCTGGGGCCCTTCGAGCCGGTCCGCGAAAGCCCGGCGTGCGATTCCTGCCGGTGCTCTTTTACGCGTCCATCCTGCTGATCGTCGGCCTGTGGCTGCGGCCGCTGCTGCGCGACCTGCGCGTGCTCACCGTCGCTTCGCAGAAGTTCGCCACCGACTACCGCGAACCGCTCGACACGGCGTCGCGCACCACGCAGCTCACCAGCCTCGCCACCAACCTCGATGACATGTCGGCGCGCGTCAGCCAGCTCATCCAGTCGCAGAAGGAAATGACCGCGGCGCTGTCGCACGAAATGCGCACGCCGCTGGCGCGCGTGCGATTCGCGGCCGCGGTGCTCGAAGGCGAAGTGGATGTGTCCCTGCGCGGCCAGTTGCGCGCGCTGAACGCCGACGTGCAGCAGATCGACGACCTCATCTCCGACATGCTCGACTACGCGCGGCTCGATCATCCCGGATTGCGCATGAACTGCCAGACCATTCCGCTCGCGCCCTGGTTGCGGCAAGTGCTGCTGTCGTGCTCCGCCCCACGAAAAGAAAGTCTCCACCTCGCAGCAGGAAGGCATCGACACCGCGTGGATGGAGCCACGGCTCATGGAGCTGGCGCTCAGCAACTGTTAGCCAACGCGCTTCGTTACGCGAAGCAGCGCGTGAACGTCACCGTCACGCGCGACAACGATCTGTATCGCCTGGTGGTCGAAGACGACGGCGAAGGGATTCCGGAAAGCGACCGGACCGCCATCTTCGGCGCGTTCACGCGCCTCGATACCAGCCGGAATCGCGACACCGGCGGATTCGGCCTGGGGCTCGCCATCGTCGCGCGCATCGCCGCGCTGCATCGCGGGCGCGTGGTCGCCGAGGCCAGCTCGAGCCTCGGCGGTGCAAAGCTCGAGCTGGAGTGGCCGGCGGTCTAGACGTACGGCAGCTTTCCCATCGCGGAATAGTGCTCGTTGAGCGAGCGCAGTTTCGCCATGTCCGGCTGGCTGATCTCGAAATCGAAGACGCTCAGATTTTCGAGCTGGTGATGCGCATGATTGGCCTTGGGCAACGGCACCACGCCGAGCTGCAGGTTCCAGCGGATCAGCAGCTGCGCCGGAGTCTTGCCGTATCGCGCGGCCATGGCCGCCAGCTTGTCATCGTTCAGCCGCAGCGCGCGCGTCAGCGGGCTCCATGCCTGAATGACGATGCCATTGTCGTGACAGAAATCGAGCATGCCCGGGCTGTGGCCGAACGGACTCCATTCGATCTGATTCACCGCCGGCAGTTCACCTGTGTGATAGACCAGATCCTCGATCTGCTCGATGGAGTAGTTGCACACACCGATGTCATTCACCAGGCCCACACGCTTCGCGCGCCGCAAGCCCTGCCATTGTGATTCACCGACGCCGTCGCCGGGCGGGCGTTGAATGAGCACGAGATCGGCGTACGGCTGCTTGAGCTCGGCAAGATTGGCCTGCGTCGCGGCGAAGGAATCTTCGGCGTCCTCGATCTTGGTCACGAGGAAAATTTCTTCGCGCGCCACGCCGCTGTGCTTGATGGCTTCGCCGATGCCACGTTGCGTGTGGTAATCGCCGGAGGTGTCGAACATGTGGTAGCCGGCTTCGAGGGCCTGCGTCACCGCTTCCACGGTGTGATGCTTGAGCTGATAGGTCCCGAGCCCGAGCACCGGCATCTCGCGGCCGCTGTGGAGTGTTACTGATTGCGGTGGAAAAAAATTTGCCTGGCGAATTGCATTGGGTTTGGCTGACATGCACCCAAGGCTAGGGGCCGGAGCCTCAGGCAGCTATCGTCGTGAATACCTATGCCTGTTGGCGCAGCCCGTTTGCGGAATCGGCTGACAACCGTACCGGGCAGGTTCCCAGCGCATTGCGTCAAACCGATACACTGCCCACGTGAGCTACATTCCCACCCTGTCCGAGATGTCAGTCCGGTCTTGCCTACGAAGATGGCGTGATGCTCGTGTGTCCGGAGTGCGGGCACGAGTGGTCGAAGGACGCTGCGGCCGCCGGGGTCGAGACTGCTGCGGAAGTGCGCGACGCGCACGGTAACGTGCTGAATGACGGCGACAGCGTCACCGTCATCAAGGACCTGAAGGTGAAAGGCTCATCGTCGATCGTGAAGGTGGGCACGAAGGTCAAAGGCATCCGTCTCGTCGAAGGCGATCACAACATCGACTGCCGGATCGAAGGCATCGGCGAGATGAAGCTGAAGTCGGAGTTCGTCAAGAAGGCTTGAGCAACGCGCCCGGTGTCATCGGGCCGCAACGCAATGTTCACTTGCGCATCCCATCCTCCCGGTTTCATTGCTGGATCGGGAGCAGCGCCATGAGCCGACAAGTCAGCCGCCGAAAATTTCTGGCCGCCGCCGCGGCATTGGCCGCCGCAAGCTCCGCTACCCCGGCGCACCAGTCCCAGCGCAGCCCCTCGTTCGAGCACGGCGTGGCGAGCGGTGATCCACTACAGGACCGCGTGATTCTGTGGACGCGCCTGACCACGCAGCGCTGGTACGACGACATCGAAGTCAAATGGCAGGTAGCTCTCGATCCCAAGATGCGTCGCATCGTCGCGGCCGGACGGTCGAACGCAAACATCTGGCGCGACTTCACGGTCAAGGTCGACGTCGACGGCCTCGATGCGGGGCACACCTATTACTATCAGTTCAGTGCGCGGGGTGAGCGATCACCGATCGGGCGCACGCGCACCCTGCCCCGTGGCCAGGTCGACGCCGCGCGCCTCGCGGTCGTCTCGTGCTCGAATCTTCCCGCGGGGCTGTTCAACGTTTATGCGCTGGTCGCGCAGCGCGCCGATCTCGATGCGGTCCTGCACCTCGGCGACTACATATACGAGTACGCGAACGGCACCTTTGGTGACGGAGCATTGCTGGGACGCGCACCGGTGCCGGACAAGGAAATCGTTACGCTGATGGACTATCGCCAGCGGCATGCGCAGTACAAGCGCGATCCGGATCTGCAGGCCGCGCACCGGCAGCATCCGTTCATCTGCGTGTGGGACGACCACGAGATCACCAACGATGCCTGGAAAGATGGCGCGCAAAACCACAACCCCGAGCTCGGCGAAGGCGAATATTCCGTGCGCAAGCGCGCCGGCATTCGAGCCTACTTCGAGTGGATGCCGATTCGCGAATGGGCGCACCGCCCGCACGAGCGTATCTTCCGGCAATTCCGTTTCGGGCAGCTCGCCGACCTCCTGATGCTCGATACGCGCCACTACGGGCGCGACCAGCAATCCGCGGCAAAGCCACTGAGTCCGACCGCAGGCTTCCCCGCCAACGACCCGGTGACCAATGATCCCAGCCGAACGTTGTTAGGCTTCGACCAGGAGGCGTGGTTGCAGGAACGCCTGTCGTCGTCGCAGTCGCGTGGAGCAACGTGGAAGTTGCTCGGTCAGCAAATCATGATGGCGCAGCTTTCCCCAAGCGGTGGCCAGACGTTGTTCAATCTCGACCAGTGGGACGGCTATCGTCCGGCGCGGCAGCGGCTGTTCGACGGAATTCGTGATAACGGCGTGAGCAACCTCGTCGTGTTGACGGGCGACATCCACACGTCCTGGGCCAACGAGCTCACGGCGGATCCGTGGGATCCGGGTACTTACAACCCGGCGACCGGCTTGGGAGTAGCGGGCGTGGAGTTCGTGACACCGGCAGTGAGCTCGCCGGGAATCCTGAATCCCGTCGAGGCGGCGCAGACCGCCGCGTTCGTGCGCAGCGTATCGCCGCATATGAAATACGCCGAGCTCAACAAGCGCGGATACGTATTGCTCGACATTGACCAGGACCGAGTGCAGGGCGAATTCTGGCACGTGGCCACAGTCGATTCGCCGAGCCGCGAGGAGACGCTGGCCGCGGCGTTCGTCAACGCGGCAGGTGCGAATCGCCTGCAACCCGTAGCCGCCGCCACTGCGGCGCGCAGCGCCGCTGATCCTGCCGAGTAACGAGAAAAGCGCCGGCGATCCGTCGCCGGCGCTGCCCTAACAAAGACGATGGATCAATAACGATCCCAGTCGCCCTTTCCACCATGGCCGTGGCGATGCTTGCCTGCAATCAAGCCCGCGGCGAACCAGGCAGCCGGAGTCGCCGGCGCACCCGTGGTCGGGTTCGCAGGCGTAACTGAACGAATCAGCAGAACGGGACGGTTATCGACGGTGTCACCACAGTTCAGCGGCGGTGTGGCGCCCGTGGCATCCGTGAGTTTGCCGCGAAGCACGAAATCGCCGTCTTCGTTCAAATCGACCGGTTCTGAATTGAACGGCACCAGGTTCAACGCGCCCGCCGTAGCCGGCGGAACCGGCGCTGCGCGGCAGAACAGCGAGAGAATCAGCTGACGCGGGCCCGCGCGCGAGCCAAGGCCATCGGCACCCCAGAGCAGCACACCTTCGCCGACGGCGCGGATGTCGCCATTGGTCTTGATGACTGCGTCGAATGAAGTGATTCCCCAGGGAGCACCGGCCGGGTTCACGCCCGCCACCGTGTTCAGAACCGGACCGGTAGCCGAGTTGCGGAACACCTGGTTGCCGGTGCCGCCGTCGAATTTGAAGAGAGTCGAAGAGCTTCCGCCGCCAGCGACCGCCGTCCCCGCCGCGACCAGGACCGCCAGGCCCAGGAATCGAGAGATGTTCATGAAAGGCTCCTGCCTTGTTTGTTGTTACGGCAGTGAGTGTCATGAGCTCGAAGTTCGGTTCCGTCAGCGCGGCAACGTGACCGTAAAGCGGCTGCCTCCTTCTGAACGCGTCGCATACTCCACCGAGCCGCCATGCGCGCGTGCGATCTGTCGGACGATTGAAAGCCCGAGTCCCGCGCCGCTTGCCTGTGTGGCGTTCGAGGCGCGAAAGAACGGCTCGAAGATTTTGTCGCGATCCGCGCCAGGCACGCCGGGGCCCGCGTCATCGATCACGATGTGCGCGTGCCGCTCGGTACTCTCGACGCGAAGGCCGGTGGCCCCTCCCGCATGAACCCGCGCGTTCTCGAGCAGATTGCGCACCAGGCGGCGCAACAGCATCGGATCGGCGTCGATGGTCACCGCGTCGCCGCTCACTTCGAGATCGAAGTGCGGCGGCTTCTTCGGCCGCGAGCGCCAGCAAATCGACCGGTTCCGCACGCTCGATGCCCCTCGCCACATCGAGCCTGCTTGCAAGCAACATCTCGCCGATGAGCGCGTCGAGCTCCGCGATGCTGCGCGCGATCTCGGCGCTGGCGTTCTGGTCGGTGCCAGACACGCGGTCCAGCCCCAGGCGAATGCGCGCCAGCGGCGTGCGCAATTCGTGTGAGCAATTGGCGATCAGCAGCTGGTGAGCGCGTACCAGTTGTTCGATGCGCTCGGCGGAGTCATTGAAACTTTTCGCCAGCGACGCGACTTCATCGCGGCCTTCCACTTTCACGCGGGCCGAGAGGTTCCCGGCGCCGAATTGCAGCACACCCGTTTGCAATCTCGCGAGGCGCGCGGTGATGCCACGCGTGATGGGATAGGTCAAGAGCGCAAGTGCCAGCGCAACCACTGCCAGCAACATGCCCATGTGCAGCCCATGCCAGAAGAAGCGATGGCGGGGATGCACGACGAGATGACGTCCGTTGGCGAGCTCGCGGTTGAGCGCCGGCCCTCCATGCCGCACCAGCCAACCAGCTTCGGCGAGCTCCTGCGAAGACAACACCCTGGGATGTCCGGCGATGAAGCGCGGTGTGCCAGCAGCATCGTAAAGCGCCACTTCCGCATGAAGCTGGTAGGCAACCGCGTCGATGATTTCCTGCTGCCTGTCGACGTTTCGCGCGTCGTCGAGCATGCCGGCGGCGAGACCCGTGGCCGTTTCGATGCCGGACACCGCGGCCTGCGGCGAGGAGAAGTGATGCCAGATCATCGCGCCGGCGGCCAGGAACATCATCAGCGTGCCGACGATGGCCAGGTAGAACTTCAGGTGCAGGCGACGCACCTAACGATCCTGTTCCTTGGCGAACACGTAGCCTGCGCCGCGCAGTGTCAGAATCCTTCGCGGCCGCTTCGGGTCATCCTCGATGGCCGCGCGCAGGCGCGAGACGTGCACGTCGATCGAGCGATCGAAATCTTCGAGTGATGCGCCCTTGGTGAGATCCATCAACGCCTCGCGCGACAACACGCGGCCGGCGCGCTCGGCCAGCGTGAGCAGCAGTGCGAACTGGTGGGCGGTCATCGTCTTGCGCTGTCCGTCGAGTCGCACCTCGCGCGCCCCCTTGTCGATCTCCAGCCGCCCAAAACGCAGGACGTCGGCTGAGCCCGGAGCATGGCGGCGGCGCAGGATGGCGCGCAGCCGCGCCAGCAGTTCGCGAGGCTCGAACGGCTTGGGTAGATAGTCATCCGCGCCGAGCTCCAGCCCGACCACCCGATCGAGCGGATCGCCGCGCGCCGTGAGCATCAGCAGCGGAATCTCGGACCTGGCGCGGATGCTGCGGCACAGATCGAGTCCGTCCGCGTCCGGCAGCATGAGGTCGAGAATGACCGCATCGAAGCCTTCGGTGCCGATGGCCTGCGTGGCGGCTTTGCCGGTGGCGACCACCACCACGCGAAAGCCCGCCTCGCCAAGATAGTCGGCGACCATCGTGGCGAGGCGGGCATCATCTTCGACCAGCAGGACGCGAGCAGTCATGAATGCATATTGCCCTCGCCGGCAACCGCCACGCTAGCCGCCGTGATGCTTCGTCATCTGCTGTGCAAGCGCCGCGCGCTGTTCAGGACTGAGGACTTCGGCCGCATCGCTGATCGCCGTCACCAGCCGCTTCGAGGCTTCGTCCAGTGACTTCAGCTGCCCGGCGCGCAACGATTCGATGCGCGCACGATCGATGCTCGGCGCGGTAATTTCGTCGTGGAACCGCTTGAAGGCCGCGGAGTGCGCGTCGTGTGCGGCTTTCATTTCTTCGAGCGCCGGCTCCAGCAGATTTTCGATCTGCGCTTTTTGCGCGTCGGTGGCGCCGATATTGGTGAGCATGATCTGCATGTGCTCGAGATGGTCTTTGGTCCCGCGGCCTGCCATCGGGCCGTGGTGACCGCCGCTGCTATGCGCGAACGCCAGCGTGCCGCCGACGATCGCCAGCAGCGACGCCGCGATGGCCACCACGGTGAGCCGGCGGCGTTTTGGATTGGTCATGGGAATTACTCCGTCTGTTTGGTGACGGAAGCATGCTGACCGACGCGCATTTCGCGTTGTTCGCGCCCGTGTAAAGTTTTGTGAAGCTAGTGCGTGTAGAAGCCGTGCGCCAGCGCCGTGATGCGACGCCGCGTCTGTTCCTCGTCGTCGACGCCCGCCTTCCCGGCGAGCCATGCGCGCTGCGTTTCGCTCAGCGCCTGCGCCGCGGACGCCCGCCGGTGTAGCGCTCGTAGAAATCCTCCGAAAATTCCCGCGCGAGCACGTCTTCGATCGGCCACAGCGTCGCGATCACGCCGCGCGCGCCCGCGCGCAGGAATGCGCTCTGCAGGCCGGGCATGCCGCGACGCGAATCGCGGCGGCCCGATCGCGCTCTCGCAGGCGCTCAGGAACACGAGGTCCGCGTCGCCGCGCCAGCCTGCGACCTGCCCCGCGGTGAGATAGGTGGGCGTGCCGGCGGCGTCGGTCGCCGGCAGCACGAGCAGCGACGCCAGCGGCTGGCGCAGATCCGCGAGCGAGTGCGTCGCGAAATGGACGACGTCGGCGCCGCTGCTCCAGAGGCCGCGCAGCGTCGCGGCGCTGCCGTCGGCGCCGAGCAGTAGTTTGACCTTCGCGGACCGGTCGCGCGCGACGAACAGATCGGCGACGGCGCGGATCTCCTGTTGTCGCGGCCTGAAGCGCGGCGCGGATCGGGCACGGCCGCCGAGCGCAGCGTGCCGCTGCCGCTCGCGAGCGCGACCAGGCGGAACGGCGCGCGTGCGTTGGGCGCGGCTGCTCTTCGGGCGCGAACATCGACGTGATCATCGTGAGCGCGTGCGTTTCGACGAGCCGCCGCGCGGATCCGCGGGCGAACGCAGTGCCGGCGAACGGCACGCCGGCGATGCGGCCCTCCGGCGACGATTTCGATCGCCGTCGAGTCCGCCGGCAGCAGGTCCGCGGGCAGGAGCACGCCCGATACGCGCTCGAGCGCCGCTCCACCTTCTCGCGGCGCCGTCTGCCGGTCGAGCGCGCCGAGCGCGATCACTCGCGTTCGAGGTCGCGGCGTCATCGCGAGCACCGGACACGAGTGCCGGACTCGCTGCGCGACCAGACGTACACGTGCTCGTTGCCGAGCGCATACGAAAGCTGCACGACTCCGGGCGCGAGCTCGCGCAAGGCGCGCGCCACGTTCGGCCGGAATTTCTCGGCGGCCGCGCGCTTGATCGCGGCCGCCGTGCGCACGCGATCGAGCTCCGCATGCAGACTGGACATCCGCACTGCAGGGCTTCGAGCTCGCCGCTTCCGGCTTCGACAGCTCGCGCTTCGCATGCGCCGAGATCCGAGGCTCTTGTCGGCCATCTGCGCGAGCAACGCATCCACGCGCGCGGTCGTCTCCGCATCGAGCGCGCCGGTGCGCGCGGCGCCGAGGTTTGCGTCGCGCGCGAGCTCGAGCCTGCGCATCGCGTCTTCCTCGCGCTCGACGCGGCCGGGTTTGCCCGCGCCGCGCGCCGTCACGATTGCTCATCACCAGATCCAGATAGCCGCGAAACGCGGCCTGCTCGTGCCGCATCATCGCCGTGCGAGCATCCGGGCTCGCGCTGTGCTCGCGATGCTCGTGCGACAGCGCGAACGTGCGTTCGTACGACGCGCGGGCCTCGGCGACGTTGCCCGGCTCCGCGAGCAGCTCCCCTCTGACGCGATGCGCGCCGATCACGGCCATCTTGTCGCCGACCCTCTGCCGAACTTGCAGCGAACTCGGCGATCAGTCTTGCCGCCTCTCTGACGTGGCCGGCGTCGAGCTCTCCGTTCTCGATGATGGCCTGGGCGAGATTGCGCTTCATGTCGCTGTAGGCGTGATGCCGCGGATCCTGCAGATCCACCGCGAGCGACTGCCGCAGCTCCTTCGCCGCCGGATAGTTGCCGGACATGAAGTGGTCCATGGCCGAGCTCGCGCAGCGTGCGGACGCGGCCGATCGGGTTCGAGGCGAGGCGCACCGCCTCCGGTGCAGCTCGATCGCGCGCTCGAATCACCGTCGTCGCGCGCGACATACCCCGCAGGTCAGCGCCCACACGTACTCCATCACGTCGTCTCCGTCGCGCGTGATCCGGAGCACTTCGGCGAAGAACGCGCCGGCCTGCAGCGTGTCCCCACGGTTCTGATAGACGTGCGCCGAGCCGTGCAGCGCGCTGGCTTCCTGTGCACGCAGCTGGTACTCGCGTGCGAGCGCGAGCGCCTTGAGCTGCAGTCTCCGCGGCCTGGTCGGTGCGCCCGGAGAATGACTGCCCGCGCGCCGCGCCGAGATACATCATCGCGCGAAGCTCCGGATTCGCTATCTTGTCCAGTTCCGGAAGCAACTTCGACGAACGCCTGCGCCGCAACGCGCCATTGGCCACGCTCGAGGGGCACCGCGGCGAGGTTGCAGCGCATCTCGCAGTTCACCCGCGCGGTAACCCGCCGACTCGTAGATAGCCCGCGACTCTTCGAAACGCTTTTCGGCGTCGTCGAGCATTGCGCGCGCGAAGTCGGCCAGCCCGACGCCGCCATGGCGCCCGCGCGTTCGATCGGACCGAACACCGACGTGGGCGCCAGGAGTGTCGAGCATCCCGCGCGCAGTTTCGCCGCCTCTTCGCAGTCGGATCCGGGCCTTTTGTCCGCCGAGATCTTCACCAGCGCCAGCGCTTCGACGTATTGCGCGCGCGCTTCACCGAGCGAATCCGGCACCGGCAACGAGCGGAACCCGCCGCCGCGCGTTGCGCCTCCGCGAGAGATTCCCGCCAGCCGACGTGGAAGTAGAACAGCTGTTCGACTTGATCAATCGCGCCTGCGCCGCCAGCGCCGCGATCGCCCCCGCGTGTCGAGCCGCGCAATCGCGCGATCCATATCCGCGAGCGCCGAGCCTGTGATGGCGTCCGCGCGGTGGCTCGCGAGCGTGCCCGCGGTCCAGTGGCGATACGCCGCGACGAGCGGTAGTTTGGAATCGTCTCCTCGAAGCGCTGCACGCGCAAGCCGATGCGCCCGGGAGCGGTGGATTCCGGCGGACCGCTGATCGTGATGGCGACGCGCGCGTCGCGCGGCACGTCGAGCGCCGCGAATCTCGACTCCCGCACCGCGCAGTCGGTTCTCGACGGTGACGGCTTTCGGAGCGCCCTACGACTCTGGGGAGCGTGAGCGAGACGTCCGTCAGCAGTCCGTCGTTCGAGTCTCCTCATCGACGAAGGCGACGAAGAATGGAGTCGCCTTGCACATCGGAGGCTCGCGGCGCGCCGAATCGCGAAATTCGTCTCGCGCGCGACAGCGGAACGCTCTGCGTCGAGGAGCACCTGCCCCGTCCGGCGTTCGTGGGGCGTGCACTCCCCCGAGCATCAGCGCTCCCAGCGCCGCCAGGTGCCCCTGAATCTTCATTCTTTTTTTCCCTGAACCGCGACGCGGGAGGAAGCTTAGACGACGTGCCGTTCCGTGGCGCGACGCTTGCAACGTAAGCCGGCCAAAAACCATCTGATATCCCGCCGTTCGCGTCCCGGAGTCGGATTTCGCCCCATGTACGAAGACCTTCGTTGACAGTACGAAATTCTTCGTAGTAGCCTTCGCCCCATGAAGTCAGACACCAAATTCCATCCCACGCCCTCCGAGCTCGCGATCCTGCACATCCTGTGGTCGCGCGGGCCCGTCCACGGTGCGCGAGATCCACGAGGATCTCGCGAAAGAGAAAGAACGTCGGGTACACGAGCGCGCTCAAGCTGCTGCAGATCATGACGACCAAAGGGATCGTCAAACGGACCGAGGATCAGCGCGGCGGCGTCCAACTCCCCCCCACCATCCAGCCGGCGGAGGAAACGAAACAGCAGTTCGCCACCGACGTCCTGCAGCGCGTCTTCCACGGATCGGCGAGCCAGCTCATGCAACACGCGCTGTCCGGCAAGCGCAGCTCGAAGGAAGAGATCGACGAAATCCGCCAGTTGCTCGACGAATACGAGAGGAAGCTCCCATGATCGCTTCGACCGATTTCCTGAATACGCTCGCGTGGGCGCTGCTGCACTTCGTCTGGCAGGGTGCCGCCATCGCCGCGCTCGCCGCCGCGCTGCTGTTCGTGTTCCGCAAGCCCGACGCGCGATACCTGATCGGCATCGGCGCGCTCGCGCTGATGTTCGTGTCGTTCGCGGTGACCTTCGCGCTGCTCGATGGCGCGGCGGAACCTGCCCAAACTACCTCCGCTGCAAGGGCGCGCGGCCCGCCGCCCTCGCCTCCCCTCAACCGGATGCGATTGCGACACCGGCTGCGATGCATTGACGGTTCGCAAGCGGCCATGACTTCCGATCGAGACTTTCTCTGGATCCACGCGCGCCTCTGGCCCTGTCGGCGTGTGTGTGCTCGCGCTGCGTATCGCATTCGGGCTATTCGTGCTCGAACAGGTGAGACGCCGCGGCCTCGTTCCGCTGCCGCCCGCGCTCGTCGCGCGCTTTCGCGCGCCTGCAGGAACGGCTCGGCATCCATCGTGAGATCCGCTACTGCGAGTGCCCGCGCGTCGGCGTCCCCGCCGTCATCGGCTTTTTCCGTCCGATCGTGCTCCTGCCGATGCGCGCCTTGACGGGCCTCACGCCCGAGCAGCTCGAGGCCGTGATCGCACACGAGCTCGGCCACATCAAGCGCTTCGACGTCGCCGTGAACTTCCTGCAGATGATCGCCGAGACGCTGTTCTTCTTCCATCCGGCGGTGTGGTGGCTGAACCGGCGCATCCGCGCGGATCGCGAGGATTGCTGCGACGACGTGGCGATCGCCGCCTGCTGGGCGTGAGGAGTCATCAGGCTGGCGCACGCACTGCGGGCATGGTCACCGCATCGCTGGTACTAGCTACCGCGTTGGTGGCGGGCGCGGTGTCCATTGGAGTGGTGAACCCGGCGGTCGCTCAGGCCGTGCCGGAACCGGGCGTGTCACCCGAGCCCACGATCTCCCAGGTGGATGCGCCGAAGCCAGTGGCCGAGCCGCGCGCGCCGGCTGCGATGCCTGAAATGCCTGCGAAACCTGCGATGACAGCAAAGCCGGCGTTGCCTGCGAAGCCGGCCGCGGTTGCGAAGCCCGCCGCGGTGCCAAAGCCCCAGCGCGTACAGATGCCATCGCCGGTCGCTGCGCCTGCACCAACCGCGCCGGTAGCACCAGCGGCGCCACCTGCTCCGGCCGCACCCGCCGCACCGTCATTCATCGACGAGATGAATTCTGTTGGCCTCGACGATCTGGATGTGGACCACCTGATTGCGCTGAAGGTGCAGGGAGTCAATCCCGACTATGTTCGCGAGATTCGCGCCGCCGGCTACAACCCGGATGCGGCCGAGCTGATCGCGATGAAGATTCACGGCATCAACCCGGCCTACGTCAAGGAAATGCGCACCACGGGCTACAGTCCCGACGAACAGGAGTTGGTGGCCATGAAGATTCACGGCGTCACTCCGGCGTACGTCAAAGGCATGCGCGACTCGGGCTTGAATCCCGATGCACAGGAAATCATCGCGATGAAGATCCAGGACGTCACGCCCGAATACGTGCAGCAAATCCGCGCCGCCGGCTTCGATCCCGACGCCCAGGAAATCGTGGCCATGAAGATTCACGGTGTCACGCCGGAATACCAGCGAATGCTCACCGCCGCCGGCTTCGAGGTAGACACCCAGGACGTCATCCACGCGAAGGTCATGGAGATCACGCCGGAGTTCATCCGCAAGGCCAACGCACACGGCTTCAAGAACCTGACGATTGAAAAGCTGATCCAGCTCAAGAACGCCGAGATCCTTTGAGTCGCAGCGAACGCAAGGAGAAATTCATGAACCTTAAGGCAACCGCTCCTCGCGCTCATGCTGTGCGTCTGGGCTCTGGGCTTTTCGCAGGCACCCCGTGCCGCCGAAGAATTCAAAGGCAACTGGACCATTGAACCGTCGAAGGAATCCGGCAAGGTGCAACTGGCGTTGATGCACCGGATGCACGGCGGCAGCTCTCACCACGAATCGAATTGGCCGACGAGCGCCTTCCAGGGTGTCGATCTCGCCGCGCGCGGCAAACGCGACGTGCAATCTCAGCATCACGCGGGATGCTGGCCGCTTCGATTGCGAGGGCTATCTCAACGACGGCAAAGGCGCCGGCCTCTTCCGCTTCGTGCTCGATGCGAAGTTTGCGCAGGCGATGAGCGCGCTCGGCTTCAGCGGCATCGATGACGAAAAGCAGTTCGCGATGGCGGTGCACGATGTCACGCTGGACTTCGCGCGGCAGATGAAGGGCGAACAGCTCTCAGGGCTCGACACCGACACGCTCATCGCGTTCAGGATTCACGAAGTCACGCCGCAGTTCATTCGCGACCTGCGCGCGGAGGGCCTGACTACCACCAACAGCGATGCGTTCGTGGCGTTCCGCATCCACGGAGTCACCCCGGCGATGGTGCGCGACGTCCGCGCGTCCGGCCTCAAGGCCAGTGACGACCAGCTCATCGCGATGCGCATTCACGGCGTGTCGCCGGAATTCATCGCCGACATGAAGTCACGCGGGCTGAAGAACCTGACCGTCGATCAGCTCGTCAGCCTGCGCATTCACGGCATCGACTAGCGTCGGAAGTTGCTTGCATTCCACAAGCTGTCGGGAAACTGCTTGCTGATCAACTGAAAGCCGCGCTTCATGACGTCCCACTTCGCGCCCAGCTCAAACAAGTTGCTGTTGTTGTCCATGCCGAAGTGCGCACTTTTCTCCAGGTACCACATCATGCGTGCGTAGAGAATCGCGTCGGCGTCGGTCCTTCCCCCTTTCGTTATCTTCTCGATCGCCGTGAACGCCTTCTTGTTTGAGCCGCTCCACTGCGGCAGCTGCACTCGAACGTAATTGAAATAGAGTGGGTAGTAGCCGGGAAATTTTGCGACGCCTTCGCGAAAGGCCGCATCGATGTCGGATGCAGGCCGGCCAAGCCCTAACAAGATGTCCAGGTACATCGAGTACCAGATCGCGGTCTTGCCGGCCGTCGGCTGCGAAGCGCGCAGGGCTTCCTCCGCTTTTTCCAGCCGCAGCCTGAAAAGTTTCCAACCTTCTTCGCTCACATGCGACGCATATCCAGGCCCGCGTGCGGCCCAGGCCGCCGCACTCCAGATGCCGGCTTCGACGAGGGCTGCTGCAATGGAGTCTGGAGATTTCTCCCGCCATCTCTGAATCTTCCGAAGCGCACCGGGATCGAGCGCTCGCTCCCCGGCGAACTTTCCGATGGCGAGCTCGACGCCTGTCAGCATCGGACGGCCATCGATGGTTCGAACATTCAGATCGGAGTACTTCGCGATCGCCTCGTCGACGAGCAAGTACTCGTTGAAATCGAGGCGGCGTTCCGTCCAGAACTGCACCTGGTCGAAGGCAGTCGGTCCGTCACCGGGCTTGAGGTTCGGCACCGCCGCGCGTGCGTCGGCAGGGCCAGTCATCCATCCGATCGCCGCAAGCACGACTGGTAGCAGCAAAGCGCGAATATTTGCGGTTTTCATGGGGTCGAAAGGGTAGCCACCCGGCTCGGCAGGGGCAGCGTCCTGGTTAACAGTTCCGCATGCCGCGGCAGCCCAGCGACGTTACTCGAATTCGTTCCAGCTCAATTCGAGTCCGTCGCGCTGCCGCATTCGAAAGACGTCGAGCAGCAACTTTTTCGCCAACAGCTCGAGGGATTCTTCCTCCGCCGGAAGCGGGTAAGTGAGCACCCGCACGCGGCCGTGTTGCGAAAGGTAATCCTCACCGGGCAGAACCCCGAGCGCAGCAAAGACTGCTCTGATTTCACTTTCCCGCTGCGGTTCGATATGAACCTTGGGAAAGAAACTCGCATAGATGCCGGCTTCATTGCGCCCGATCGAGAACCCGTCGTCGGTGTGCCGGATGGTCATCGTCACGCTGCGCCGGCCTTCGAACGCGAGAATTTTCTCCGCGACTCCATCCAGTTCCGGAATGTCCGCACGAGGCTCGAGGGAAGCCGGCGCCACCTTTGGCGATGGCTGCAACGGATGCAGGTGGACGAGCTCGCCGAGCGATTTGATCAGCCCATCGAGATCGAGGACCTGATAGAGCTGGTCTTCACGAATCGCCGTGACCTCGGGCGCATCCGACTGCTGCTGCTCTTCCTCCGTGATCGGCTCGCGAAACAGCCATAACTTCTCGTCGTTTTCCCCTTCGGCTTCCTGCTCGAAGAGATAGGTGCGGATGAACGGCACCTTCAGGTCTTCGTCGTAATAATTCAGTAAGAAATAACAGTTCCCGGGGATCAGTTCGTAAGGTCTAGCCATTGAACACTCACCTTCAGGAGCGGCTTCAGTTCGATGGATATTAGGCGAAACTCCTCCTGGTGCGCACTGTCGACCGATACCGACACGACCTCACGACATGCCAAAACGCGTAACATCAAATCGTGACACGAAAACACAGGAAATCATGATGCGTTTGCCGACGATCATTGGATTGTTGCTGCTGGGATTGGCATCGGCGGGCAACATTCACGCAGCACCCGACGCCATCCACGAACAAGGTTTCGTGAGCATTGGCGGCATCGAGCAGTGGATCACGATCAAGGGCGCCAACAGCGACAACCCCGTCGTTCTGTTCCTGCACGGCGGGCCGGGCAACGCGATGAGCGCGTACGCCGACTCCATGTACCTCGGCTGGGAGAATGACTTCACGCTGGTTCAATGGGATCAGCGCGGGGCTGGCAAGACCTACGGCCGCACCGGGCCGTCGCTCGCGTCGAGCTCTCACGCTGGACCGCATGACGAAAGACGGCATCGAAGTCGCCGAGTATCTGACCCAGCATCTGCAGCAGCAGCGCATCGTGCTGGTCGGGCAACTCCTGGGGATCTTTGTTGGGCGTGAACATCGCCAAGCAGCGCCCCGATCTTCTCGACGCCTATGTCGGCACCGCGCAGCTCGTCGACATGCGCGCGAATCTCAACGCGAGCTATCAGCGGGTGGTCGAGCGGGCCCGCGAGTTCGGCGACAACACCGCGATCGGAGAACTGAACGCCATCGGTCCACCGCCGTGGAAGTCGGTTGCCCGATGGCAGCTCTTCCGCAAGTGGCGCAACGACTTTCAGGCGAAGGTGGCGACCGCCCCTCGCGCTGACATTGGTGCGTGCGCCGGAATACGCTTCAGCGCAGGACATCGCCAACGACGAGGCGGCCGACGACCTGTCCTTCGCGCACTTCAACTTCGTGGGAACGTCCATGACCGGCCCGCTCATGGATGTGAACCTGAAGAAGCTGGGCCCGAACTTTTCGATTCCGGTCTACGTGATCCAGGGCGGCGCAGACCTGAATGCCGTGCCGGAGATCGCGCGCGAGTACGTGAAGTGGATCAAGGCGCCGGCCAAGGAGTTCATCGTGGTGCCGAAGAGCGGGCATGCCGACACCCAGGGCTTCGCTGGATGCGCTGTACGCCGTTCTCAAGCGCGTCGGAAATTAACCCTGCCGCCCCAGCTCGCGGCGGATGTTTTCTTCGCGCGCGTCGTCGATGACGATCATCACGGCATCCGGGTCGGTGACGCCTTCTTCACGTGCGAACACGCCGGTGAGCACGCTCTCCGCCTGCAGGTCGCCCGCCTCGAACAGCGCCCAGATCTCGCGCGCGAATTCCGTTTCCAGCAGCTCCGGCGCGAAGCGCCCCAGAGTGCCGCGGATGTTGTTGACGTCCCGCTCGAGCATCGCGAAAGCCGCGTTGTTGCCCGCCGCGTTCACCGCCTGCGGAAGGTCGATGATTACCGGACCTTGCGCATCGACTAACACGTTGAACTCCGACAGATCGCCGTGGATCAGGCCGATGCTCAACATGCGCACGATCTGGCGAATCAGAAAAGCATGGTATTCGCGTGCCGTCTCCGCAGTCAGGTCCATCTCACCGAGGCGCGGCGCCGGATCTCCGGCCGCATCCGTCACCAGCTCCATGACCAGCGTGTCATTGAAGTAGCCATAAGGGCGCGGCACCCGCACGCCCGCTTCGACGAGTTTGTAGAGCGCATCCACCTCGGTGTTCTTCCAGGCGGACTCTGCTTCCTTGCGGCCGTAGCGTGTGCTCTTCGCCATCGCACGCGCCTGGCGGCTGCCGCGCACCTTCCGCCCTTCCTGGTACTGCGCGCGCTTCTGGAAGCTGCGTTGCCCCATGTCGCGGTAGACCTTGGCGCAGCGGATTTGCGTGCCGGTGCGCACGGTGTAGACCGTGGCTTCCTTGCCGGATTTGAGGGATCGAAGGACTTCGTCGATGACGCCGTCGTCGATGAGCGGCTGCAGGCCGGGAGGGGTTTTCATGAAGCCGCGGATGGTACGCGACTATCGGTAGCTACATCTGCTAAGCAACCCTGCGTTTTGACAATTTGATGTCTACCTTGAAGCCCACACGCCCTGCCATCTCGACAAGCGTGTCCAGCGAGAACAGATCGAGCCTGCCGCGCATGAGGTCAGAGACGCGCGGTTGAGTCACCCCGAGCAACCCTGCAGCTCGAGCTTGGGTCAATTCACGCCGCTCGATTTCGCCTACGAGTTCATGCGCCACTTCCGCGCGCACCTTCAAACTCGCCGCGTCCTTAGGGTCTTCGATGGCATCCCACACGGATGCGAAGCGATTGCGTTTCATGGTGTTCGTCTCTTCAGCAATAACGCGCCCGCGGAATCTCGTATTCGCAGCTCGATCGCGCCAGGTCCCGCGGAGCGAAATGGCTTCCAGTCGACGGGGTCGCTGCCTCGCTGCACGCGTTCAAGCTGAAATCCGGCTGTGCGTCGGGCTTCGGCGGGAAACGCTGCGAGCGCCTTGCGCGAGGTTCCCAGGAACTCGATGGGCTTCAGTCGCAACATACAATAACTTGTATAGCGCGAGCAAGAGTCGCCAGGTCACTCTCGATATGTCACGCGCATCTACAGATACTGCGAGAACCCAAGAAAAGCCGCGAGCGAAGAGCGATTGCCGAGGAAAATCTCGGCGCGTCAACCACATTTTTCCCAGTACAAGCTGTCGTTCGAGCAATTTTGTCTCCCAGTCCCTTATTTCTCCATGCGTCGCAAATGCCGCATGCAGGTCGCAAACGGCGATGGAAGGTGCCAGGTGTCGAAACGCACCTGAAATTGGTTAATGTTGCGGCATGAGCGTTCGCGGATCCTTCATCCCACATACCGACATCGCGCTGTTCCTCGACGTGGACGGCACGTTATTGGAGATCGCGGCCACGCCGGCGGCCGTGCGCGTGCCGGCGGCGCTGCGCAACACCTTGCAGCTCGCTGCGAAGCGCGAAAATGGCGCCCTGGCCATGATCAGCGGACGCACGATTACCGAACTCGACCAGTTGTTCGCGCCGCATATATTTCCGGCCGCCGGCTTGCATGGCGTGGAAGTGCGCGACCCGCATGGAAACATGACGCGACCTTTCATCGACGCGGGGCAGCTCGACCCGGCGCGTGAAGTACTCACCCAACTCGTAACGCATTACAGAGGGCTGCTGCTGGAAGACAAGGGCTCGGCGCTGGCCGTCCATTTCCGGCTGGCGCCGCAACACGAGCGGGCGGTCATGGTGGTCATGGTCGAGCTCGCCGACCAACTGCGCGAGAAGTTCGTACTGCGTGATGGCAAGTGCGTGCTGGAGCTCACACCGCGCGGCTATTCCAAACGCGGTGCGATCGAAGCGTTCATGCGAGAGCCGCCGTTCGCGGGTCGCACGCCGGTATTCATTGGCGATGACGTCACGGATGAAGACGGCTTCGACGCTGTCAACGCGCTCGGCGGATACTCCGTACGCGTCGGCGATCTCGCGGCCACGGCCGCGAAGTTTCGCTTCAGCAGTGTCTCGACGGTGATCGCGTGGCTGCGCGAGCGTAATTTGAATCGGCCTGCGAAGGCGGCGGTGCGCCGAAGGGGTTCGCGGGAGTAATCGGACTTCCGCAAGCCACCCCCGCTGCTGCGCACGCGGGTCGCGATCTCGCTTGATAGGATCCGTGCTCCTTGAAACCGAATGGAGCGCCGAACATTCAGTCGGTGACTTTCCCCACCAACACCTTCTCCAGATACGCCTGCGCCCCTGCCGATTCCGACTGCGCCAGCCAGAACACGGCCCGCTTGCGCTGCTCGTTCGACAACGACTCGATCTTCCGCCACCGCGATGAGTGCGCGCGTCGCGCGCTCATCCGGCAGCTGCGACAGCGCGAAGATGGCCTGCTCGCGAACATGCTCGTCGCTTGTCCTTCCTGAGCGCCGCGACGATCGCCTCTTCCGAACTCGCAGCGCCGGTGTGCGCAAGCCAGAACCAGGCCTGGGCACGGACGTCGCCATCCTTGTCGGTGTTGCCCAGTCGAATCAGATCCTGAGCGACGCGCGGCGACTTGGATTGCGTAATCGCGAAGGCCGCGTGCTTGCGCAACTCCGCATCCTTGTCGTTGAACATCACGGAGGTCACGACGTCGGCGCCAGCGGCTCCTCGCAGGATGAGCGAGCCAGAAGACCGCCTTCTTGCGAGTTTCGGTGCGAGCGTCACCGCGGGCGATTGCAACCAGCGCGTCTTGCGCAACGTCGCCGCGATGCATCGCGAGCGCCGGCCAGCACGTTCTCGCCGAAATCATTGCTCGCTGGCCGCGTCCGCGCCGCGCTTGGAGAGCGCGATCAGCCAGCGCGCGCTGTCGTCCGTGGCCACGTTGCCGAGATCGTGAATCGGCGTCTTGGCTTCCACCGGGCAGGTCGCCGAGAACACGCGCAACCGCTCGACCTTGCCGCCGGCAACGCGCGCATACACGCGCACGGCGTCGGTCGTCGTGTGGTCGCGGCTTCCGAAGTTGCCGCGGTCGTCGTCGAGCGCACAGGCCTTCCGCGACGGATCGCGATCGTCCCAGCTGCTCCAGCAGCACACAGTCCGGCGCGCCTTCGACGGCAGCCACCTGCCAGCTCGTCCAGCCGTCACGCGGCAGCGTGAGTTCGGCTGCATTGCGCCTGCGACGTCAGCGCGAGTCCGGCCAGGCACAACGCGAGTGCGAATAGTTTGGATGTTCATCACTTCTTCTCCAGTGCGGCATCGATGGCCTGCAACGCGGCATCACCATCCATCATCGTGAGCGTACGCAGCAGCGCCCGCTTCTCTTCGGTGGTCTTCGCGGCCCGGTACAGCGCGAGCACGCCCTGCTCGTCGCCCGCGATCAACATGCCCTGCAGCGCGGCGTCCCTGATCTCCTGATCCGTGCTGCGCGGATAGATTTCGCGCAGCGCGGCGCGCGCGGCATCGCTGTCGATGATGCCGATCTTGCGCACGGCGTCGATGCGGACGGCACGTTCGCCGCTGCCCTCGGCGATCTTGCGCAGGCTCGCGAGATCGCCGCTGATCGCGTACGCCTCCACCAATCCGCTCGCGGCATTCGGCTTGTCGCCGAGCTTGCGCAGCTCGTCGACGGCACCCATCGCGCCGAGCATGCGAATCGCCTCGGTCGCTTCCTCCTCCGTCTTGGCATTCAGCGCCACCTGGTACACGGCCTCCTTGTCGCCCGGCGATCAACCAGGCCTGCAGCACTTCCTCCTTCACGTCGGGGCCGCCGGCGTTGTAGATAGCCTGCAAGGCATCGAGCGCCTTCGGATCTCCGCCGATGCCGATGCTGCGAATGGCTTCGCCGCGCATGGCGGCATCGGATGAGCGGGCCGTCTGGAGCAGGATGTCCCGCGCCTCCGGTGAATCGATCTGGCTCAGCACGAACAAGGCACGCTGTTTGACGAGCGTGGTCTGCGGACCGGCCAGCACCTTCTTGATGATCGGCAAGGCGCGTTCCGGAGACTGCGCCATCAGGCCTTCCAGTGCCGCGAGCGCGAGCTCTTCGTCGTGCGTCGGGCGCGCGTTCCGCTGCGCTTGCGGTTGGCGGGTTTCGTTGGGTGTCTGCGCGAAGGTCGTGCCGACCATCAGTAGCGCGACCAGCAGTGTGGATTGACGAATTTCATGAGAATTTCCTCGAGCTAAAGCGTGGTGGATGGGGTGTTGGATGGATGCGGCTCCGGCGCTCAGCCGGCCCTGCATGACTCTCAATTCGAAGCTCAGCTGCGCGATGCTCGCGGATGAGTCGCCGCCGTCCTGCGCCAGGCTTTCGAGAACGGGCGCGAACGCGCGCAGCACGCGCGCGAGCTGCGGCTCACCGGCGCGCTCCGCCGCGAGCGCATAGATCCGGTTCTGCGCGACGATGGTCTCGATGAGACGCGCGCGCTCCTCGGGGTCTGCGCTGTCGAGTCCGGCGAGCTGCTGCTCGGTGCTCGCGAGATGAAATTTCAGTCCGCGTTCATAGGCGGACGCGTCGGTCGCGCGGGCGCCTGGCGCCACGACTTCCGCGGTTTGGTCCGGCGGTGGCTGCGTCACGACCTGGACGACCAAGGTGAGCGCGACGACCGCGACCGCTGCGGCGGCCGCCATGCCATCGACAGATCGGTGAACCGGCCTGCGCGCGGCGCGCGCGACGTCGCGCTTGTCATTCTGCTGCGCCGCGCGCTCCAATGCGACTCGCCAACGCTGCTGCACCTCCGCGGGCACGGGAACTTCGGGCATCGCCGCCGCCGCGTCGAGACGCGCCACGAGGCCTTGCATCCGCTGGGCGAGCTCGGGCTGCTCGCTGAGCGCCGCGCCGATGCGCGCGCGTTCGGCCGCATCGAGCCCATCACGGTAGTAATAGAGAAGCAGTTCGTCGTCGGAAATCATGATTCGCCTCGCCATACGTGCAGGTCGACGCGCAGCTTGCGGATCGCGCGGAACAGGATGCTCTTCACGTTGTTAGTGCTGGTTTGCAGGCTTTCGGCGATCTCGTCGAGTCGCCAGCCTTCGATGTGCTTGAGCAGGAAGGTCTGCCGCTCCTTCGTCGACAGGCGCTGCATCGCGACCGTCAGATCTTTTTCCAAAGCCTGTTGGACGTATTCGCTGTCGGGCGCCGCGGAGGGTTCGGTGAATGCGCCATCGACATCGAGCTCATCCTCGGCGCGGGTCTTGCGCCGCCGGATCAGGTCGATGGCCGAGTTCAGCGCGATGCGATGAATCCAGGTAGTCGAGAGCGGCGTCGCCGCGGAAATCGTCGCGACGATGCCAGGCCTTCAGCAGGGCGTCCTGCACCGCGTCCGCGGCCAGGTCCTTATCGCGCGTGATTCGCAGGCAGGCGTTGTACCAGCGCCCGCTGCGCTCGTTGATGAGGGTCTGGAAGGCGTCCGGCCGGACCCAGGACTTGATAAGGGTAAGCACGGAACTTGGACGGGCGGGGCGGGAAAAGGTTACGTGCCGAGGTCGCCGATTGGCGCGACGCCTGCGGCGTCACTTCTTCGGCACTGTCCGGGCAACCCGTGTGCTGGGTCTTGAACGGCCGGTGGGGCGCGCCCCGCTTCCCTTCCGCCGCATCGCCGGTGCCCGCGGGCTGATAGCCCGGCACCAGCTGCATCTTGCCGTTCCCGATCAGATCCGCGCGGCCCATCTTCCGCAGCGCCTCGCGCAGCACCGGCCAGTTGTTCGGATCGTGATACCGCAGGAACGCCTTGTGCAGCCGGCGCTGCTTGATCCCCTTCGGAATGATCACTTCCTCGCTGTCGCGCGTGACGCGCTTCAGCGGATTCTTGAGCGTGTGATACATCGCGGTCGCGGTGGCCATCGGGCTCGGCAGGAACGCCTGCACCTGGTCCGCGCGGAATCCGTTCTGCTTGAGCCACAGCGCGAGCTCGAGCATGTCCTTGTCGGTGGTGCCGGGATGCGCGGCGATGAAGTACGGGATCAGGTACTGCTCTTTGCCGGCGAGCTTGCTGAACTTGTCGAACAGCTCCTTGAACTTGTAATACGCGCCGACGCCGGGCTTCATCATCTTGGACAGCGGCCCTTCGCCGATGGCCTCGGGCGCGATCTTGAGATAGCCGCCCACGTGGTGGGTAGCTAGCTCCTTCACGTACTCGGGGCTCTCGACGGCGAGGTCGTAGCGCACGCCGCTCGCGATCAGGATCTTCTTCACGCCCGGCAGCGCGCGCGCCTTGCGATAGAGCTGGATCAGCGCGCTGTGGTCGGTGTTGAGATTGGGGCAGATGCCGGGATACACGCAGCTCGGCTTGCGGCAGGCGCTCTCGATCTCTCGCGACTCTTGCAGGCGATGCGATACATGTTGGCGGTGGGGCCGCCGAGATCGCTGATGACGCCGGTGAAGCCTGGCACTTCGTCGCGGATCTTCTCGATCTCGCGCAGCACGGAACCTTCGCTGCGGTTCTGGATGATGCGTCCCTCGTGCTCGGTGATGCTGCAGAACGTGCAGCCGCCGAAACATCCGCGCTGGATGGCGATGGAGAACTTGATCATCTTGTACGCCGGGATCTCGGCGTTGCCGTAGGCCGGGTGCGGCTTGCGCGCGTACGGCAGCTCGTACACGAAATCCATGTCCTTGCGTAGTCAGCGGGATCGGCGGCGGGTTCAGCCACACGTCGACATCGCCATGACGCTGCACGAGCGCGCGCGCGTTGCCGGGGTTGGCTTCGAGATGCAGGATGCGGCTGGCGTGCGCGTAGAGCACGGGATCCGCGGTCACCGTCTCGAACGACGGCATGCGGATGACGCTGCGCTCGCGGTCCTCGCTCTTCACGCGCCGCGCGAATTTGACGACGACTTCTTTCGCCTGCGGCGGCGCTTCGCCGGCTTCGACGGCGGCGGCCTCTTCGTTCGCCTTGCGGATCTCCGGCTCCATCGCATACGGATCGATGGGCGGGTTGAGGCGCCCGGGTGTATCTATATGAGTCGAATCGATCTCGATGAAGTCGTGCGACTTGCGCACGAAGGCGGTGCCGCGCAGGTCGTTGATCTCGGTGATGTCCTCGCCGGCGGCGAGCCGATGCGCGATCTCGCAGATCTGCCGCTCGGCGTTGCCGAACACGAGCAGGTCGGCCTTGGCATCCAGCAACACGCTGCGGCGTACCTTCTCGCTCCAGTAATCGAAGTGCGCGATGCGGCGCAGCGACGCTTCGATGCCGCCGATGACGATGGGCACATCCTTGAACGCCTCGCGCGCGCGCTGGGCATAGACGACGACGCTGCGATCCGGCCGCTTGCCGCCGACGCCACCGGGCGTGTACGCGTCATCGCTGCGGATGCGCTTGTCCGAGGTGTAGCGGTTCACCATCGAATCCATGTTGCCGGCGGTGATGCCGAAGAACAGGTTGGGCCTGCCTAACTGCTTGAAGGGCTCGGCGCTCTGCCAGTCCGGCTGCGCGATGATGCCGACGCGAAAGCCCTGCGCCTCGAACAACCGGCCCATGATGGCCATGCCGAAGCTCGGGTGGTCGACGTACGCATCGCCGGTGACGATGATGACGTCGCAGGAATCCCAGCCGAGCTCGTCCATCTCCGCGCGCGACATGGGCAGGAACGGCGCGGTGCCGAAACGGCTGGCCCAGTACTTGCGGTAGGTATTGAGTTCTTTCGGAAGCGGCGGCGGACATCGAGCAACCTCCATCGCGGAAATGGGTTGGAATCGCCCGCGCGCGGACACTGGACAGATGGTCGCGGCGTTCGAATTCGCGCCGGAACTTACGCCGGCTAACACCATCCCTGTTAGATCAGGGTTCCCCGGGGTGGGCCTGTCGGCTTGGCCAGGGGCTGGATGGGCGCAGTGTAGGCAGGCGGCGTCGGAAGTCAAAAAGAGGCGATTTCGGACGCGCGGCGGCTCAGGCAACCAGGGCGGTGTCCATCGTCCGGCGCTATGTCACAAGATCTGGTCCGCCGTCAGAAGCCAGGAAAGGATGCGTAATGGCTCGAACATGGAAGTGGATTCTGGGGGTGATGCTGGCTGTTTTCGCGATCGGCACGGCACTCATCGTTTCCAAGGCAAACCAGCGCGAAACCATTACTAACGAGTTAGCCGCGCGGCCGGCTCGTGAAAGAAATCTCGTGGTGTTCGACGCCGCCTGTGCGCAGCTCGAGAAGCACTACTACGACGCGAAATTCTTCACCACGCCGGAATGGAAGAAGCTCAAGACAGAGTGGCGTGAGAAGGCAGCCGAGATTGCGCCGCCACTGTTGTACGCGAACGTGCTCGACAACCTCGCGAGGGGGTTTCCGGAATCGCATGTTGTTTTCAACCTGCCGCCGATGCCCGTATCCGGCAAATCGCCGGCGCCCAGGCCCGCACACACGATTCCGGAAGCCATGTACGAACGTGCGATGTCGGGTCCGGGCTTCGATGCACCGATGATTCGTCGTAGCCTCGGGCGGCGGCTATACGTCGTGGGAGACGTGGTGCGTGGATCACCCGCGGAGCGCGCCGGTGTGAGGCCGGGATGGTGGTTGTTGAACAGCAACGTGGCCGTGACACCCGACGGCGCACGCTACTCCGCCGAGTTCCTGACGTTGGATCCGGAATCCTCAAAAGCCACGGAAAGGACAGGGCAGCTGTGGATGAAGACGTTGACTACGCAAGAGGAAGCGGATGCCTTTCTCGAGGCACACAAGAAGTCACTCGATTTCGAGCTCGAGACGTTGGCGGCGCCCACGGATTTCGAGACGCGGCAGCTTTCCGGTGATATCACCTATGTGCGTTTCGATCGCTTCGAATCACTCGCGCTGGTGGGCAAGACCATCGACGCCATCGATTCCGCCGGCCCCGCGGGATTGATCCTCGACCTGCGTCGTAACCATGGGGGCCGTCAGTTGCACTTGAATCGCGTGGCGGGCGCCTTGTTAGGCAGCGATGCCGTGCTCGGCACCCGGCGTGACGCGCATTCCAGCAATACCATGACGGGATGGCGGTTCGGCGGCCACTACGAAGGGCCACTCATCGTGCTCGTCGGACCGACCACCGCCAGCGCCGCGGAGATCATCGCGGCGGCGGTGCAGGATCTCGAGCGCGGCAAGCTCGTCGGTCGGAGTACGAATGGCTCAGTGATTCCGGGGCGATGGTTCGACCTTCCGGACGGCGGCAGGATGATGGTGCCGACCAGCGACTTCGTGCGCGGCGATGGCCGGCGCATTGAAGGCGCTGGCGTCGAACCGGATATCTGGATCATGCCCACCCTCGAAGACGTTCGCGCGGGGCGCGATCCGGTGCTCGAGCGCGCGCTGGCCGAGCTGCGCAAATAGAACTGACCCCTTTTGCCAGCAAAAGGGGCTGCCCCCTACATTCCAGCCATCCACTGGCCGATGCGTTCCCACTGGGGCGTCTGCGCGATCAGGAAGCGCACCGGCAAACTGATGAGCAGGATGGCGCCGCCGATCGAGTAGACGGGATGCACGATTCGGTACTTCGTCCAGTCGCTGACGAGGCACCACAACAAGAGCCCGGCAGCTACGGCCATCTGAATCGGGCCGAAGTATTCGCCGTTCTGTGTCAGGGCGATCAGTCGCGCGACGGGCGGACCGATAACCGAGATCATCGCCAGGATCATGAAGCGTTTGTGAAGGTCGGCACGGCGGCGAAAGGTGACCGCGGCAGCCACGAACAAGGCAAAGAAGGTAATGCCCACGAGAGGCACCAGCACGAACTGATGGGAGTTCATGCCCATGGGGCGCACGCGAGGTGCATCAGCGGACATGATGGCAGTGATGAATCCGAGAATCGTCACGATCGCGGCGATCGCCACGCCCGCCATACCGAGCTGCATGTGCGTGCGGTAGTTCTGCGCGGCGATGAGGCGTGTCTGGATGACGAACAGCACGAACCACGCGGTGAAGGCGATGCTGTGCAGCTGCAAGAGAGTGGTGATGGGCGGCACGTCGAACCACGCGCGCAGATAGAACGTGCGCGCGAATCCCGCGAAGACCAACAGCGCCAGTACCATCGCGAGGATGACGTAAAAGCGGTTGCGTACGACGGCGGACATGGCGCGAAGCTAATCCCCGGAACCACGGCAAACAATGATTCCGTCGTAACTTTCTTCTGACTTTGAGACTACTTCCCGGAGATTTGCTCCGGAAAAGAAAAAGGGCCGGCAGGTCCGGCCCCTTTTGCTAGCAATTGGGGTCTGACCCCATTTCTTACTTCAGTGCTTCGACCAGGCCCGGCACGTACTGCGCACCCTCGAGCACCTTGATGTTCGCGCCCTTGAAGTCGTTGCCGACGGGCTCGTAACGGCCGCCGAGGCACTGCGCCAGGAACCCTTCCGCGATGGCGTAGAACGAAATGCGGTTCGGCGGACGCGCGAAGCCGTGGCCCTCATCCGGATACAGCACGTAGGTCACGGGCAGGTTCTTGTCCTTCATCGACTTCACGATCTGGTCGGACTCGGCCTGCTTCACGCGCGGGTCGTTGGCGCCCTGCGCGATCAGCAACGGCTTCTTGATCGCGTCCACGCGCGAGATCGGCGAACGATCGGTCAGCAGCTTCTTGCCTTCATCGGTGCGCGGGTCGCCGACGCGCGACGCGAACTCCTCGAAGAACGCTCTTCCAGTACGGCGGGATCGAGCCTAACAAGGTGTTGAGATTGCTCGGGCCGACGATGTCGACGCCGCAGGCGAAGATGTCGGGCGTGAACGTGAGGCCAACCAGCGTGGCGTAGCCGCCATACGAACCGCCGTAGATGGCGACCTTGTCCTTGCGTGGTGATCTTCTGCTTCACCGCCCAATCGACGGCGTCCAGCAGGTCGTCATGCATCTTCGCGGCCCACTCCTTGTTGGACGCGTTGATGAAGCCCTTGCCGAAGCCGGTGGAGCCGCGATAGTTCACGGAGAGCACGGCATAACCACGATTGGCTAACCACTGGTGCTCGTTGTCGAAGCCGTAGTTGTCGCGCGCCCAGGGACCGCCGTGCACGTTCAGCACCATCGGCACCGGAGAGTCGGGAATGCCATCGCCGTTCTTGTCCGAGCCCGGCGGCAGCGACAGATAGGAGATCAGCGTGAGGCCGTCGCGCGCCTTGAGCTCGAGCGACTGCATCGGCACCAGCGGCGCCTTGGCCAGCGCCGGGCGCTGGTCGAACAGCTTGGTGACCTTGCCGGCCTTGCGGTCGTAGAGGTAGGTGGATGCCGGCGCGAGCGCGTCGTCGCTCGCCACGGTCCAGAACATGTCGTCGAGCGTACGATTGCCGACTCCGAAGCCGTCGCCCAGCTCCTTCGTGAGCAGTTCGATGTCCTTCTTCACGGCGGGGTCGAGCGCCGTGATTTCCGGCTTGAGATAGTTGACCACGTACGCCATGCGGCTTGAACGTCTTGGGATCGAGCCACACGTCTTCGAGATCCGCCTGTTCGCTGGCGGCTATCAGTGTGGTCTTGCCAGTGGCGAGATCCACGCGCTCGAGCGCGGCCTTGTCGCGGCCGACGGAGGACTGCAACAGCGCGGTCTTGCCCGACAACTCGACGCCGATGACGCCGGTGGTCAGCGAATCCGCCTGGCCGATGCGCAACATGGATCACCCACTTGTCGCCCACGCGTCGCAGCAGCTCGGTGCCTTCGGCGTCGTTCTTCGACGCGACTCGCGGCTTCAGATCGATGTCCAGCTCGTAGGCGCTGATCTCGTTCGTATTCTGCTCGACGAGCACGCGTTTGCCGGTGGCGAGGTCCACTTCCCACAGGTCGTGCCACTCGGGCACGCGATCGTTGATGCGCACGGCAACAACCCCGGGCTTCTTCCACGACAACCCGGCGACCTCGGCTCTGATTCCCTTGTAAGGAGTGAGGTCCTTCTGCGTGCCAGCGATCACGTCGACGGCGTACAGGTGGAAGTTCTCGTCGCCGCCCTCGTCCTGGATGAACAACACGTGTTTGTTGTCGAAGGCCCAGAAATGCTGGCGGATGCCGCGCTTCTGGTCGTTGGTGATGGGCCTGGCGGCATCGAGCTTGCCGCGCTCGGCCACCCAGACGTTGAGCACGCCATCGCGTGGCGCGATGAACGAGATGTATTTGCCATCGGGTGAAAGACGCCCCTGGGTTTTTTCAGGATTGCCGAACAGCGCGGAACGCGGAATCACTGCGGTGCCTGCGACGGCTTCGGCGGGGGTGGGTGGCGCCTGGGCGGTTGCCAAGGCAGGAACGATGAGGGCAGCCGCAAGGGCGCTGAGGATTCGGATGTTCATCATTTTGGCTCCATGGCCACGATCGTGAGGCGCGCAGTATATAGATGTGTCGGCGCGCGCCGCTCGCAATGCGACGACGCGCGGGCGTCACCCGTGCTACGTTTGTGCCTATGGCAGAAACTACCACCATTCGGCTTCCCCCGAAGCTCCGGGCTCGCCTTCGAGCGATCGCCAAAGACACCGATCGCTCCGTTCACAGCATCATTGTCGAGGCGGTTGAGAAGCACGCGGCGTACGAAGAACAGATGCGAAGCCTCGTCAAAGAAGCACTCGGCGCGGATACAGAGATCGATAGAACGGGCGAATCCTATCGGACCGAAGACGTACACGCCTGGGCGCAACGAATTGCGCAAGGTGTCGCAAGCCCTCGGCCGAAACCGTGGCGCAAATAGTCTATTCAGGGTGTGCGCTCGAGAATCTCACGCACGCTCTTGAATTCCTGTTAGCTGAAGATCCCGCGCGCGCTGGCGACTGCCGAGGCAATTCAGAGTGCGGTCGATAATCTTGCGGCGCATCCCCTCATCGGCCGACGCGTCGAAGGTGACATCCGCGAACTCGTGATTTCTTTCGGTGTCACGGGCTACATCGCGCTGTATCGCTTCGTGGTGCAGGCAGGACGAAATTCGAGTACTCGCGCTGCGCCACCAGCGCGAGATCGGCTATCTGCCATAGGGTCCTGTGGCATGCTCGCGCCATGAAGCCCGCACCCATCCTCCTGTCCCTTCTATCCACCTTCGCAGTCGGCACCGCCATGGCCAAAACCTCGTTGATCTACATCGCCACGCAGGATCCCGCAGAAGATGGGCATCACCGTGGCCGAGTTCGATTCCGACGACCGGCGTGCTGTCGGCGCCGAAAATGATCATCGAAACGCGCGACCCCGCGCACTTCACGCTGTCGAATGACGGCAAGCACCTGTACATGTGCAACACGGGCACGCCGGGCGGCGTCAGCGCATTTGCCGTGGAGACAGAAGACCGGCGCGCTGCGGCTGCTCAACTACAAGGAATCGAAGGGCCGCGGCCCGAGCTACGTCAGCGTCGACGGCAGCGGCAAGTACGTGCTCGATGCGAACTACGGCGGTGGATTCGTCGAGGTGTATTCGCTGGCGAAAGACGGGGCGCTGGATCAGCAAACGGCGTTCGTGCAGCACATCGGCTCGAGCGTGCATCCGCGGCAGTCCAAGCCCTATGCGCACTGGTTCCGCACGGATCCCACCAACAAGTTCGGGCTCGTTGCCGATCTCGGCATGGACCAGGTGGTCATCTACAAGTTCGACGCTAAGACCGGCAAGCTCACGCCGAACGACCCGCCGTTCGCCAAGGTGCCTGGCGGCATGGGCCCGCGGCACCTGGCCTTTCATCCGAACGACAAGTGGGTGTACGGCGTCGCGGAGCTCGCCAACGAAGTGATGGCGTTCAACTGGGACGCGGGCAAGGGCGCGCTCACGCAGTTCCAGTCGGTGAAGACGCTGGCGGACGGGTTCAAGGACCCGAGCACCGCCGCGGAGATTGCCGTGCGCGCCGACGGCAAATTTCTCTACGTGTCGAATCGCGGCGAGGACAGCATCGTGGTGTATGCAATCGACGCGAAGAGTGGCGAGCTCACGTTCAGGCAGCGCATGCCCTCCCGCGGCAAGGTGCCGCGCTACTTCACGCTTCGACCCGACTAACAAGTGGCTCATCGTGAGCAACCAGGAAGGCGGCAACGTGGCGGTGTTCAGCGTGGACGCGAAGACCGGCGAGCTGCAGCCGGTGGGTGAGCCGGTGGCGCTCGCGAAGCCGATGGCGGTGGAGTTCCTGAAATAATGGGGACATTCCTGATTTGCTAGCAAAAGGGGACGCGGCTCGAGTTGCGCACTACCGCCGAGGCTCGTCCCCTTTTGCTAGCAAATCAGGAATGTCCCCATTTACGGGCTGAGCCACCGCACGAACCACGCGATGCCGGCGTCGATGCTCTCGGGGTTCACGCGATGCGGCGTGTTCTCCTGCACGATGAGCTGCAGTTTGTCCGCGGCTTCAGCCGCGTCGTAGAACGGCTTGGCCGCCGCCACCGACAACCGCACACCGGCAATCGGCGTATTCGCATCCGAATCGCCGTTGACCACCAGCAACGGCCGCGGCGCGATGGCCGCAAGCATGGCCGGCCCGTCGAACTGGCCGTCGATGCCCGGCACCACGCGCGCATAGAACTCGCGCACGAAGTCCACGCTGCCCGGCGATTTCCCGGCCGCAGCGGCCGACGCATCGAACGCGTCCTGGATCGTCGCGATACGCGCGCGCCACTGGCCGTTGTCCAGCGCCCATTTGAAACTCTGCACGCCGATGTAGGGCACCGCCGCCGCGACGCGCGGATCCGCAGCCGCGGTGAGATAGGTCTCGATGCCGCCCTTGGAGATGCCGGTGAGCCCGATGCGCGCGGCATCCACGTCCTTGCGCGTGGCGAGGTAGTCGATGAGCCGCATGACGTCCCAGGCGGTGTCGTAGTAGAACGGGTGGCCCTGCGCCGGTCTTGAACGCGCGCGCGATGGCCTCGTTGTATTCCGCCGCGCCCGTGCCCGCCTTGGTGCGCTCGCCGTGGAATCGGCCGTCGATGGCGACGCCGATGAACCCGGCGCGTCGCCGCCTTGAGCACGATGTCGGTGATCTCCGCTGTCCTTGGTGCCGCCGGTGCCATGCAGCGCGATGACCACGGGGCGCGCGGCCCTTGAAGCGTCGCGGCGTCCGGCAGCAGTAGATAGCCCGGCACGCGCTCGGTGGCATCCGAGGAGAACCACAGGTGGTATTTCCTGAGGCCCTCGACCGGCGCCATCTCGGCGAGCTCGGGCTTCAGCGCCACGCGCGGCCGATCGATGACGTGCAGGAACGCGGCGCGCGTATCCGCCGCCGAGCCGTCGGCGAATGCGGCGAGCGAGATCTGCAGCGCGAAGCAGCCGGCGGCGAACAGTCGAATGAACTTCATGGACGATGTCTTCATTGAGGCGCGTCCCCTTTTGCTAGCAAATGAGGAATGTCCCCATTAAACGCAGGGTAGAACTCCGCCATCATGCGATCGCGGTAGGCGACGAGATTCGGCAGCGTGCGCGCCTTGGCATGCGCCGGCGACTCGAACACGGGCGACAGCGCGCCGGCGATGAATGCAAACGCCGTGGCATCGGCGCCGCAGGGCTCGTCGCCCATCAGGTACTTGTTGTCGCCGAGCAGTCTGCGAGAGCGCATCGAAGCGCGCGATCGGACATGCGCGGTCATCTCGGCCTCGTTGTGCCGGCTGATGCCGTGCGCATGCAGATTGCGCCGCACGTTGCCGCGCACCTTCCACTTGACCAGCGGCCGGATGAAGGCCGGCGCGCGCTTGAAGAAGTTCGCCGGCCCGCGCTCGAAGTTGTCGTCCTTCATCCAGCGCCAGTAGACCAGCACCCAGTAGAGGTGATCCTCGAGCATCTTCTCCGTCGCCCAGGCGATGCCGCGATCGCGCGTCGACAAGTCCGCGATCGAAGTCGATGCCGTGTTTCTGCTCGAGGTGCAGCCGGATCAGCGTGGAATCCGCGACGATGGTGCCGTCGTCATCGATGTACGGCAGCTTGCCCTTGGGCGCGCGCAGAAAGCCCTTGGTGTTGGGCTGGTATGTCAAGCCTGGCGAGCTTGAGCAGCATCTCGCCCTTCATCACGAAGGGACTGGGATCGGGCAATCCGAAGGCCGGGCCGAAGGTGTACAGCGTGATCATGCTGGTCAGTCCTCGAGCTACCACGAGCTTCATGCGGCCGGACGCGCCGCTCTTGATGTGCACCTGCGCCTTGCGAAGCCCGAAGTGCTGCGCCACGAGCGCGATGACCGCGGCATTGGCCTTGCCATCTACCGGTGGCGCCTTGACGCGCGCCAGCCAGCTGCCGTCATCGAGCTCTTGTCAGCCCTTCCTCGCGCGAGCCGGTTTCACTTTCAGTCGTAGAGTTCTCATGTACCTGCCCGCTGGCAGCGCATTATGCACGATGCCACTCGGGCCGTGACAAATGCGACGGGTCTGGCGAATCATGGGTCTGACAGTCATGAATGCCGCCGCCGCCATATCCGACGCCTCGCGCCTGCAATTCGCCGAGCTGCTGGATCAGCACCGGCGCATGGTGTTCAAGGTCGCCAACACCTATGCCCGCGCGGCGGACCGCGAAGACCTGGCGCAGGAGATCGCGGCCCAATTGTGGCGCGCATTCCCCGACTACGATCCGTCCCGGCCGTTTTCCACCTGGCTGTACCGCATCGCCCTCAACGTGGGCATCTCGCATCTGCGCCGCCATGCCGCGCGCGAACGCCGGACGGTGCCGCTCGAGCTCGACCTGCACGAAACCGCCGATCCGCTGGCGCACGAGCCGGACGCGGACGAGGCGCCGCGCTTGTTAGACGAATTCATTGCGCAGCTCGACGCGCTCAATCGCGCGCTGCTGCTGCTGTACCTGGATGAACGCAGCTATCGCGAGATGGCCGACATCCTCGGCATCAGCGAAACCAACGTGTCCACCAAGATCAATCGACTCAAGGAGCGCGTGCGGCGCTTTGGAGAAACCCATGGAACTCGATGAATTCAAGCAGCAGTGGCAGGAGATGGACCGCAAGCTCGACCGCAGCATCGCGCTCAACCTGCGCCTGCTCACCGAAAAGCGCACCCGCTGGACCAAGCTTCGCCTGGTCCCGATGCTGCTGCTGCAGCCGTTGCAGATGGTCATTGGCCTGGCGTTGACGATCTTCTTCGCCCGCTTCTGGATCGCGAATCTCGGCACGTGGCCGCTCGTGATCAGCGGCGTGTTTCTGCACGCGCTGAGCGTCGGGCTGATCATCGATGCCGTGGTGCGCACGGTGCTCATCGTGCGGATCAACTATGCCGCGCCCGTGGTGACGATTCAGCGTTACCTCGCGTTGCTGCGCCGCTGGGAGATCCGCTCGTTCAAGTGGTCCTGGGTCGCGATCTGGCTCGCCCCACCGGCATTGCTGTTGGTCGGCGCAAAGCTTTCGACCACCCTCAACCTGTGGAGCGTCGCGCCCAACGCCGTCATCTACACGGCGATTGGCAGCGTGGTCGGCGTGGGCCTGTCGTATCTGTTCGACCTCTGGGCACGGCGCAGCCCGCGATTGGGCGCCGCCATGGACAGCATGTACGTGGGTTACAGCATCGCCGGCGCGCAGGCGTCGCTCGATGAAATCGACGAGTTCGCGCGGGAGTAGGAGCAGCATCGCTCCTCCACTCCCCGCGAGTGAACCTGCAGGAATGTCAGTCGACATCGTCTTGCCGGTCTCGAGCAGCGACTTGATGTCGCTGAGGATCCAGTCCCATCCGCCACCGCCGTCGGTGCTGAAGTTGCGACTTGGTCGCCGCGATCCATCATCGGCGCGCCCGCCGTGTCGTGCGTGACGGTGAGGCGGCAAAAGCCGCCCGCGGTCTGTTCGATCTCGAACGAGATGCGCGTGAAGCCTTCCTTCCGGTGCTCGTCGTTGAACAGGAAGCGATAGGTCTGCACGAGTTTGTACGGCGGCTTCACCTCGATGACTTCGCCGTCGACGATGACTTCCGGCAGGCCGAAGGAGCGCATCTGCTCATTGGCGATGCAGTGGAATTTTCCGCCGGGCTTGAGCTCGTAGTGGCTGACGCCGCGATATCCGTACTTCCCGTTCCACTCGGGACTGGTGATGGCGTCCCAGATCTGGCCCGGCTCCGCCTTGATGTAGATCTGGTGGATGTGGGTGGTCGAATTCAGTTCCGGTTTCAGGCTCGCTTGCGCAACGGGGGGCATTTGGCTTTCTCCAAAGTAGTTTTGAGGTCCGCGAGCGCGGACAGTTCGCGCTCCTTGTATTTGTCGATCCAGCGGTCGTGAATGAGACGGATCGGCACGGCATTGAGGAAGTGCAGCTTCTCGCGGCCTTCGCGCCGCGTGACGACGAGGCCCGCCTCTTCGAGCACCTTCAGGTGCTTCATGACCCCAAAGCGGGTCATCTCGAGTTCCCACTCGAGCTCGCCCAACGTCTGGCCGTCGCGCTTGTGCAGCAGATCGAGCAGGAACCTGCGCGATGAATCCGCCAGAGCCTTGAACACCAGATCGTCGTCGACCATGGCGGCGACTATATGTGACCTTTTGGTCACATGTCAATTTCGCGAACGCCGGGCAGCCGAACACCCCCGGTGCGCGGGTGCGCCGGGGGTGTCTTCGCCAGACTAGTTAGGGCAGCGCTACGGCGCAGGAGCAATCCTGACCACCACCGAGAATCGACCGGGCGCGGGACCGTCGCTGGCATCGGATGTCACGCGCCAGCGGACGCCGGAGTCGCCGGGATATTCCCACGCGAGTTGGCGCGGGCCGACCTTCTCATCCACGGTGAGCGCCGGATCTTTCCGCGCCTGCTCCCGCAATTGCGCGAACACCGCTTCGGGGGTGAGCTCTGATTCGAAAACGTATTCGATCTCCCACGAGCGCGTGTCACCGAGGCTGGTCACCGGTTGAATCTTCGGCCCGGCGGCAGGTCGAACGTAGCGGGAAGGCGCAGGTTTCGATCCGCCATCTTTCCGCGCACGAAACCCTGCTCCGGCTTCCAGTCGTATTCCAGCCTCATGGCGACCGAACGCGCGACCTTCATGCCGCGAATCTCGGCCACCACGTGCAGCGACGCGTCGATGCCCGACGCAAGGCCGGCGGACGTGACCAGCTCGCCACTATCTACCCAGCGCTGGTCACTCACGATGTGCACTTTGGGAAACTGTTTCGCCATGCCGTCGAACGACTGGTGAAACGTGGTCGCGGACTTGCCATCGAGCAAGCCGGTGCTTGCCGAGAATGAACGAGCCGGTGCACACCGACAGCACATGATCCGCGGGGCCCGCCTGCTTGCGGATCCAGTCGAGCGTCGCCGCATCCTTCTCGGCGTCATGGATATGGCCGCCGGGCACCACCACGATGTTCGCCGCGGGCGCCGACGCGAATGAATGATCGACCAGGGTCTTCAGGCCCTGCGTGGCCGTGACCTGCTTGCCTTCCTTTGACACCGTGTAGACCGAGAAACCGGCCTGCTCGAACACTTCGTAGGGCGCGGCGAAGTCGATGATCTGCACGCCATCGAACATCAGGATGGCGACCTTGACGTCCTTCGGATTCAGCGCAGCTTGCGGCCCGGCCGCGCTCGGCGGATCCGCCGGCAAGGCACGACAACAACAAAACTGGTTTGAAAAGACGCACGGGACACTCCTTGAGCCTTGGGTGCATCGTTATATCCAGCCGCGCAGTGGCTGAACGGTCAGCTATCCGACGAATCCGGCCAACGTCGGGGGATACCTCTCAAGCAGAGAATCGCTGCCGGTACTCGCGCGGCGATGTGCCGTAGATAGAGCGGAATGCGCGCCGGAACACGTCCGCGTCGTTGAAGCCGCACGCGGCCGCGATCGATGTGACGGATTGCGTTCCCGGTGCTGAGCAGGATGCAGGCGCGTTCCAGGCGGAGCCGTTCGACGTATCGCGCCGGCGTCATCGAGAATTTCTGCCGGAACACCCGCTGGAAATTGCGCGGACTCATGTTCACCGCTCCGCGAGACGCGCGACGCCCAGGTCCTGGCGCAAGACGTTCCAGCATCCATTCGACGAGCTGTGCGAAGCGTCCCGCGCCGCGGACCTGCGCATCGAGCGGCGCCGAGTACTGCGCCTGGTTTCCGGGCCGCCTGATGTACATCACCAGGTCGCGCGCGACGGCGAGCGCAACTCCCGATCCGAGATCCGCGTCGACCAGCGACAGCGACAGGTCCATTCCCGCCGTCAAACCACCGGATGAATAGAACTTGCCGTCCTGCACGTAAGAGCTGGTCCGCATCGAGCTGCACGTCCGGAAAGCGATTGCGGAATTCCTCCGCGTATCGCCAGTGCGTCGTCGCACGCCTGCCGTTCATCAGGCCCGCTGACGCCAGCACGAAGACGCCCGTGCAGACGGAGACCATGCGGCGCGTGGTTTCCTCGCGATTGCGAAGCCAGCGATGCAACCGCGCATCGCGACTCAGCGCGCGACGGCTGGCGGCGCCGCCCGGAATGATCAGCGTATCGAGTGGCGGCGCGCCGGACAGCGCGAAATCCGGCGTGAGCGACAGACCATTCTCGGCGCGCACCGTCTGCCGGCTGAGCCCGATGGTGTGCAACGAATACGCCGCGCTGCGCCGTTCCGGCATGGTCGTTCGCATTGCCGAACACATCGAGGGGACCCGCGAGATCGAGCGACTGCATGTCGTCATAGAGCAGCAGCCCGATGGCACGTGTGGTCCGACGTTTCCCAACGGCCATACGACACGCTCATTCAGCGTCAGCACGAAGCCGCCGCGTGGGCGCATGGTGATCTCGTCCGACGTCACGCCCTTCTCGAGCGGAAACGTCTCGCTCTTGAACCCCAGGAAATCGATGCCGTCGGTGATGAGCGTGCCCTGCTTCGTCACGCCAAGCGCCTTCAGATCGATCTTCACCTTGCGCGGCTGCTGCCGGTCGGCGTTGATGCCGGCGACGTACCAGGTCTTGCCCGCGCGGCGCGCGATCACCACGTACTGGCCCGGGAATCCGTCGATGAATTTCACGTCGTCCCACACCGCGGGCACCTACTTGAGGAAATTGCGCACGTAGACAGGCGCCTTCGCCATGCCTTGCGGGATTTCCGCGTAGTGCTGGATCCCCGAGGTGAACAGCACGGCGGTGGCCAGCTCGAATGCCGCCGACGTGCGCCGCTCGACGATGTTGTTGAGGCGATCGAGCACCACGGGCGTGAAGTCCATGGGGTCGAACACGTTGCGCGCGAACGGCAGCATGGCGTCGTGCGTCGGCCGATTCCTCGGCGTTGCGCTGCTCGAACGTGTTGTATTCGAGACCGCGCACCGACTCCATGGTCATGAGATTCGGATACGTGCGCTGCCAGCCGCGCGGCAGCGTGGCGCCGTGAAAGTTGACCGGCGAGCCCGATGCGCGCGGCGTCCTCGAGAATGTCGTGGTAGTACGCGATCGTCGACTGCGCATCGCCCGCGAAGAAATCCACCTTCACGCCGGCGATGCCGAGGTCCTTGATCTTCTGCATCTCGGCGCGCCGCGTCGCGGGGTCGTACATGAGATCGCGCGGCGTCAGCGGCGTGGTGTTCCACTCGCCGGCCGAGTTGTACCAGATGAGGATCTTCACGTTCTTCGGCCGCGCCGTACTCGACCAGCTCTTTCAGGCCGTCGTAGCCGATCTGCCGGTCCCAGGCCGAATCCACCAGCGTGTACTGCCAGCCCATCTCGGCGGCATAGTCGACGAACCGCTTCTGCACTTTCACCACCGTCTTGTCGTCGCCTAACAACGGCCAGCTCCACGACGCCTTGCCGGGTCCGGGGGCGGTGGTCTTGAAACCCTTCGCCGGCGGATCGGCGAGATCCGTGCCCAGCGTGGACTCGGCGATGGTCTTCAGATCGCCGATGACCACGAAGCGCCAGGGCGTGGTCCACGGCAGCGTCGACTCCGGCGTCACCGCGCCGCCATTGCTGGTCTCGAGCGGTCCCGGAAAGTCGATGAAATATTCGCGTGCTGCGGCGCGCCGCCAGCAGCCGCGAGCCGCAGTAGTTGCGTCGCAGGCCGGTCTCGCTGACCAGCAGCCACGTGTCGCCCCGCCGGCAGAAGAACGGAACAACGCCGGGAACACCCAGGCGCCGCCCTGCAGCGAAGGCTGACCCGCGGGGATGTCGCGCTCGTAATACTCCTCATAGGAAGGATTCGATTCGTTCCAGCCCGAGCGCGCCGGCGCGATGGGCTGCAGCCAGCCGCGCGTGCCGGGCAGAAAATTGAACGAGGACGCCTCGCGACTGATCCTGTGGATCTTCGCGTCCGTTTCCGGAAACACGTAGCGGAAAGCGAATCCGTCATTCGACACCTGGAACTCGATGTCCATGCGCGCGCCCGCGGCCGTTTGCACTTCGAGCACGCGGCGGTTGGCGCGATACACGTTCTGCCGCCGCTTGGAGGTCAGCAGCTCGTACCGGTCCTCCACCTTCTCGAGTTTCGCGGCGCGCTTCTCGTAGTTAGCCGTGACGTCGATGTTGGCGGTGAAGTCCGCATCGTCGCGCACCACGCCCAGGCGCGACGGGCGCAGGATCTCCTTGCCTCCGACACTCACCGAGTAGGTGGCGCGCGCATCGGCCAGCGAGAACGCCACCAGGATGCGGCCGTCCGGGCTCGACACCGTGTATGACGGTGTCACGGAAGTTGCCGACGCGGAATTCACGCACCAGGCCATCAGCACGAAGCATGAAAGACGGAACCACGACATGCGCCACCCCCGAAAAGTGGCGCCAAGCCTAGCAGTTGGCGTTGGCTGCGCGTTTACCCGGCGGTGTAACCTGCCGGGCGATGTTCTCCTGGTTTCGAAAGTCACCGCGTCCACCCAGACCGGCCCCGGAAAATCCTGGCCGCGGCCACATCGTGCGCGTCGCTTTCAACAAGCCGCAGAAAAGCTGGGAAGAAACCGACGATCTGGCCACGTCGCTCGCCGCCACGCTGAAAGCGCTGGGCCACGAGGCAACGGCAAGAGGCGATTGGGTGGAGTTCGGCGAGTTCTCGTTGTTGCCGCAGGTCGTCAACGTCGAACCCATGGAGAACTCTGGCGTGAAGACGCAAAGCACGATCCAGGTCGCGCACGCTTCGCTCTTTCGCGCCGGCATCTTCGAGTATCAGCACTCTTCGGGAACCGACATTCGCGATTCGTTCGCCAAGGGATTCAAGAGCTGGGCGGATCTCGATCTGCCGGTTTTTCTCGATGCGCAGCGAGCCAGACCCGCCACCTGCATGGTCATGGAGATGAAGCCAGGCGTTGAATCGAAATCCGTGCTGCCGCCGGACCGCCGCGTGATCTTCGGACCCACGCTGCAGATGGCGCAGAACCCGGAGGTCATCGCAGGCGAGCACGACTTCTGCCCCTGCTGCCTGTTCACCAACAGCATCGACGCATTCGATGACCTTCTGCGCGACGGGAATTTCTACGGCGTCCGGCTCTTCGTCTCGCGTGAAAACACCGGCCTCATCAAGGCCGATTGCCGCGTGAACGGCGTCGACCGTCCCGAAGGCACCGCAGCACTGAAGCGTTACGCGCGGACCTGGCCGGACCGGGGCTTTGAATACCGCAAGCAGTACGTCTGTATCCAGACGCATGCCCGGGAAAAAGGCTGACGGGAGGCTGGCTCGCCACGGTGCCCGGGGGGATGAACACCGTGGCGGCAAGCCGGAGAACTCCCTGTCCTCCACTCTCCACTAGACGACCTTGTCTATACGAGTCTGGCGGCTCCCGCCTCGAGCAGCGCATGCGCTGCGTCGGCGAAAGTGCGGCCGAGATCGCGGTCCATCGCAATCACGGCCGACTGTTGAAACTGTGTGCCCATGACGATGAGGTCGGCGCCGCTCAGCGTGTCCGAGAACCACGGCGGGCGCGGGCCAGGGCAGCGGCCACCGGATGTGCATGCCATTGCCGCAGATGTCGTCGACGAACCTGGCGACGTGGCCGCCGACAATGATGATTCCGCGCTCGCCGCCCGGCCGCGGGATCAGGTCCGCGATCTCGGCGACGACGGTCATGCGTTCGGTGAATTCGAGGATGACGGCCGCGAGGAACGCCGACCTCGGCGGCAGCGGCTGCGGGTTCAGCGCCACCTGGGAGTGCGGGTCGCCGCCGATGACGTCCCAGATCTCCGGATGTTTCTCCGCGATGACACGCCAGAGATAGCCGCCCGTGCCGGCACCGATGACGGAACGCTCCAGGGCCTTGCGGATGTAGGGGTCCAGGGGGCCCGGAGGATCCTCCGGGCCGTCTGGATTGGGGTAACCCGTCGTCAACTGGCTAACTAACGCCGTCAATGCACGGGCGGACAGATGCTTCGGCGGGGGCTTGGGCCCAGGCTGACCCGGAGCATCGGGCTGCGGATCGGGATCGGCAGTGGAGCCGGACCGATGCTGCGATGCGCAGTGACATTCATTGTTGACCTCCTGAGCTTTCGTTTTTGTGCTGGCTGCGGGGCGGAGACTCGCTCCGTGGCGTGCGTCGAAGGCGATGGACGGACGCTGATCCGGCGCTGACTTGTCTATGATTCACCCCCAGGTGCGGAGCATGGACAGGCGCGAAATCCGGTTCGATGGCTGGAAAGTGAACTTCGATTCGGGAGAAATCTCGAGGGACGGCAACACCCATCGACTGCAGGACCAGCCGCTGCAGATCCTCGATGAGCTGGTCAAGCATCCAGGCGAGGTGGTTTCGCGCGAACACCTCATTGCACGGCTATGGCCCACCGGGGTGGTGGAGTTCGACACCGGCCTCAACAGCGCCATGCGCAAGCTGCGGATCGCCCTCGGCGACGACGCCGAGACCCCCCGCTACATCGAAACGATGCCCCGCAAGGGCTACCGGTTCATCGGCCGCATCGAGGAAGACATCCCGTTCCCGCCCATGGCCGACATCCCGACCCTGCCCGTGCAGTACGTCCCCACCCCCTTCGAAACCGGCGCGGTCATCGGACGCCGGGCGTCGGACCGGCGGGCGCCCCTCAAGCGGCTGGCTCTGGGGTTCGGCAGCATCCTCGTCGCGGTGGTCCTGGCGGCTGGTCGCCTGGCGCCTGCCCGGCAAATTCTTTCAGGCCGAGGCCTCAGTCCGAAGTCACTTCCCACCATCGTGGTGCTGCCGCTGGTCGACATGAGCGTCGACCAGAGCGAGCAGGCGCTGTGCGACGGCCTGACCGAAGAATTGTCGAACTGGCTGGCGCACATTCCGACGCTGCGCGTGGTGGCGCGCACCTCGGCGTTCGCCTTCAAGGGCCAGAACATCGATGTGCGCAAGATCGCGGAAGCGCTCGGCGCCACCCATGTGCTCGAAGGCAGCCTGCGTCGTTCCGGCGACCAGTTGCGCATCACCGTGCAGCTCATCGCCGCCGACACCGGCCTGCACATCTGGTCGCGATCGTTCGACCATGCCGATCGGCGACATCTTCCAGATCGAGGACACGGTGTCGCGCGCCGTGGCCGAGGCGCCTGCACCTGGAACTTTCCGCGGAAACCGCGGAGATCTGGGCGCAACGCCAGCCGCAGAGGATGGAAGCGCTACGAGTTCTACCTGATCGGCCGCGCGCGCCAGAGCCGGCGCACCGCGGAGGACAACCTGAAGTCGATCGAGTACTTCCGGCGCGCGGTCGAGGCGGACCCGGAATACGTACCGGCGCTGGTCGGGCTGGCGGAGTCGCTGCTCAACGGGCTGTCGCTCAATCGCGCGCCGCTCGAAGACGTGAAGGCCGAAGTGGAACCGCTCATCAATCGCGCCGCGCAGGCTCAATCCGAACCTTCCCGAGGTGCTGGCGGTGAAAGGCTGGCTGCTCACCGAGGAATTCCGCATCGACGAAGCGCTGCCGCTGCTGTTGCGCGCCACGAAGCTGAATCCCAACGATGCGTCGAGCCATCGTTTCCTCGGTGATCTGTACGACCGGCGTGCCGAACCCGCCACGGCGCTGAAACACTATTCGGCTTCCGCACGCCTCGATCCGATGGATTTCATCTCGCACGTGTTCCGCTGCATGGAGCTCGTCGATCTCGGCGAATACGCCGACGCGTCGGCCGCCTGCACGCGCGCGCGCGAGCTCGAACCGACCAACCTGTGGGGGCCGATGGCCACCGCCTGGATCGCGCGCGCGCAGGGCAAGACCGCTGAAGCGATCCAGTGGATCGACGCGGCGCGCAAACTGCACCCGCACGACGCGTCCCTGGCCGATCAGAAAATCGAGCTGCTGCTGATGCAAGGAAAAATCGCCGACGCGCGCGCCGTGATGCGCGAACTGCCAGCGGACGGCGGCTTCTTCTCGCATGGCGCGTGAATCGAACATCGTCTATGCGGAAGGGGGCAGCGAAGCCCTCAAGGCGTGGATGCTCGAGCGCGACCTGGTCAGCCATGCGCGGCACTGGAGTGGAGCTCGTCGAGCTCGCGCGCATGCAGCTCATCTCCGGCGATCCCGCCACGGCGCGTGTCACGCTGGCTCACGCCGAGCGCGTGCTGCCGATGTCGAGCGCGGACATGTTCGATGGCAGCCAGATTCGCCATGAATATTCCGTGGCGCTGTTGCTGGCGGCCATCGAACTTCGCGGCGGCGGCGACAAGGCACGCGCCCTGAAACTTCTCGCCGATCTCGATCGCATGCTCGATCGATACGAAGAGAACGGCGGCAAGCACTTCGGGCTGTACCGCCTGCGCGCCGAATCGCTCGCCATGCAGGGCAAAATGGACGAAGCCCAGGCGGCTCTGAACACCGCCTGGAAGAAGGGCTGGCGCAACGCCTGGCGCACGCGCCGCGAGCCCTTTTTCGCCGGGCTCAAGATACCGGGTTAGTTCAGTACGACGACAGGTTGAGGATGCTGATTTCCAGCTTCGGCGGCGGACGCGGGCCCGGCGGTCCCACCATCAGGAAGTCGAAATCGTTGCCGAATTCATCGAAGAATTCTTTCGACGCGGCATTGAGCGCTTTGCGCAGCTTCGCGATTTCGGTCTTGGACGGCTTCCTGGACTTCTTCCTGGCCATTGTTCACTCCGTTGTTGATTCGATTTCATCGGCGGTTTTACGCCCCGTCAGCCGTCCATTCAAGTGCCGGGCCGGGAAACCGGGATAACTCAAACATCTTGCGTATGCGTTTTCAAAGCGTGCCGCAAACTGGATTCATCGCGATTGAATCTTCGCGCGACTTCGGACACCGACGCGACGCCCTCGAGCACCGCCGCCTGGTGTACAACCCAGGCTCGCGCGGCGACGAGGTTTGCCTTTCGGCTGGCCGACGCCAGTTCGACGGGTGTGCAGCTGAAATGCCCACATGCCTCATTGATCAACAGGTCCAGCGACTTCTTCGATTTAGCCCTCCATTTTTCTCCTAACAGCTTCCGGGCGAAATCATCGCCGCCCAGGATTCGCCGATCGCTCGGATTGCAATCTTCGAGTGGAGATCGTGACACGGCGCCGTCCATGTTCTGATGCAGAAAACGCCGATATGCGGCGATCGCTCGAGCGCGGTCAGTGCCGAATTGCGACAACGCGAAATCTGTGGTTATCCAAGGCTCGACGCGGGTACCGGAATAGACGTGGTGGCTAGACCACTCGTATGAATCGGGAGAATTCGCAAGCCCTGCACGAACAGGGTTGAGGTGGATATAGCGCAGCAACTCGAGAAAGTAGTGGTCGACATCCACCAGAACCGGGTAATAGCGCTTCTCGAAGAGGTGGCCCGTGGTATTCAGATTCGCTTGAGTCTGCCTTGCATATTGGCCGGCAACACGAAGTATGAGCGAACCCAGTGGAACGTCACCGACTTGAATGAGCGCATGAATATGATTGCTCATGTAGCAATAGGCGTGCAGACGAGCTCCGAACCGCTGAAGCGCATCTGCGAAAAGCTTGTCCAGACGATGTCGGTCGCCAGGAACGAAGAAAATGTCCTGCCGGTGATTACCGCGCAGAGTGACGTGGTACATCGCTCCAGGCGCATGAAGTCGAAGTGGCCTTCCCATGCGTGCTCGCGCTCGGATTGAAAGCCGAAACTTAGACGAGCAATCTGAGAGAAAGAACCCGAAAAAAGTACCTATTTCGTATCGATTTCCGAGTTTTCCCGGTTTCCCGGCCCGGCACTATAGGTACGCCCCGTCAGCCGTCCGAGCAAGAGCCCGAGCGCGAAACCGATTGCCGCATACACGACCAGCGCGCCGTAATACAGCGCGTCTGCATGCGTGATGCCCCACTCGCGGGCAACAGATGTTTGCGCAGCAGATTCCACAGCACCACGCCGAGCGCCATCGCCATGGCCGAATAGACAGGCCAGCGGAAATACGCGCGCTTGTCGGCGCGCATGAGCAGCAGGCCGATCAGCATCGCGACCGCGGTGACTCCGTAGGCGATCAACAGCTCGCGCAACTGCGCGGAAAAACTCATCGCGACTCCTCGCCGGCAATCAGGAACGAAGCTGCCGCAGCCCTGGTCGCGCCGTTTCACGATCGCGCAGTCGAGCGCGGTGCGGGGCGCGCCATCCGGCCCGTCGTTGTCCACGCACTGGCGCACTTCGATCAGATAGGGTCTGCGGGTCTGGCGCGTCGCGCAGGTGCGGCAGTGGAACGTGAGCGTGGCGCCGAGCCCGGGTTGAAACAGGTCCGCGACCTCGCGCAGCTCGGCCGCCGTGGTCTCGTCGGCCGGCGAGAGTAGTTAGTCTGGCGCCCAGCGCCGCATCGACGCCGCGCGCCAGCTCGAGAGCGTGGCGGATAGTAGTCGTCGTCGTCGAGTCCGCTGCAGCCGCCGTGCGTTCGCCACTCGTGCTGATGCAGGCCGTCGGCCATTCCCGGCATGAGGTCGGCGAGCTCGATGCGCCAGCGCGGGGTCGAGGTCGAGCGGGGCGGCCGGACAATCGCGCGGATAAGTGCGCGGTTCCATTGCGCTCGGGCCAGAGCCCGTGAATCACCAGCGGCCGCGATGGCCGCCGCTGCGGCACTCCTGGCTGGCGCGCATTGCCATCGGCGCAGAAGGCCGGATGCACGGTCAGCGCCATTAGATAAAAGTCGAAGGTCGCGGCAGTTCGCGCGGGCTTGTCTGCGCGACCTTCACTCCCGCGGTGATCAACGACATCGGGCGGCGATTTTCCCGCATCACGCTGCGAAAACCACGCAAGCAGCGCGCCGGTGAACGCAATCAACAGCGCGGCCCACTTTTTGACATGTCGCGGAGAATTCACGCGCGCGAGAATTCGCCCTATTCCCGCGCATTACAAGCGCAGCCGCGGGCAGGCAATGCGCCGACTCCATATATAGTTCGCGGGCTGAAAGCCCTTTCATTTCATCACCGGGATCCCATGAAACCTTCCGTTCTAATTTCCCGTCTCGCTGTCTTGTTGATCGCCGGCGTTTCGGCAGTGTCCGCACAGACGCTGGAGCTGCAGCCGATGGAGCGGCTGCCAACGCCGCGTCATCGATCCGGCCTCCGACGACGCGACGCTGGCGATCAAGCGCTTCTCGCTGCCGGCAGGGCTCGCAGGCGAAGCTGTGGGCCGCCGAGCCCATGCTCGCGAATCCGGTGGCTTTCGATTTCGACGAGAAGGGACGCCTGTTCGTCTCCGAGACCTATCGCTATCGCAGCAGCGTGCTCGACATCCGCGACTACATGGGCATGCTCGAACTGGACCTGGCCGCGCGCACCATCGAGGACCGCGTCGCCCTGCATCACAAGGTGTTTGGCGCGCAGGCCAAGGATTTCGCCATCGAAGGCGAAGTGGTCCGCCTGGTCGAAGACACCAACGGCGACGGCGTCGCCGACAAGAGCCGCGCGTTCGCCGACGGGTTCAACAGCGAGCTCGACGGCATCGCCTCCGGCGTGCTCGCGCGCCACGGCAAGGTGTGGTTCACCAACATCCCGAGCCTGTGGCTGCTCGAGGAAAGCGCCGATGGCAAGCTGAAGAAGAACGAGCTGCTGCGCGGCTTCGGCGTGCGCTACAACTTCACCGGCCACGACTTCCACGGCCTGGCGCATGGGCCACGACGGCAAGATCTACTACTCGATCGGCGATCGCGGCACGCACGTGAAGGGCAAGGAAGGCCAGGTCGTCGACCTATCCGGATGAAGGCGCGGTGTTCCGCTCCAATCCCGATGGCACCGAGTTCGAGCTGGTCGCGCGCGGCCTGCGCAATCCGCAGGAGCTGGTGTTCGACGAACACGGCAACCTGTTCACCGGCGACAACGACAGCGACCAGGGCGACATGGAGCGCCTGGTGTACGTCGTCGAAGGCGGCGACAGCGGCTGGCGCGTCGGCTATCAGCACGCGCCGCTCGGCAAGGGTGGCCCGTGGATCCGCGAGGGCCTGTGGAAGCCGGCGTTCGCGGGACGCCCGGCCTATCTACTGCCGCCGGTCTGCAACATCGAGGACGGCCCCTCCGGCCTCACCTACTACCCGGGCACCGGCCTCGATCCCGAAGTACGCCGGGCATTTCTTCATCACCCACTTCAAGGGCAGCATCGCGCGCAGCGGCATCCAGACCTACACGCTGAAGCAGAATGGCGCCACGTTCGCGCCCACCAGCAGCCAGCAGTTCATGGGCGGCGTGTTGCCGACCGACGTCACGTTCGGTCCGGACGGCAAGCTGTACATCCTCGACTGGGTCGATGGCTGGCCGAAGTCGAACAAGGGCCGCGTCTACGGCATCTCGCCGGTGAAGCCGGATCCCGGCGCAGGTCAAGATCAGCGCGGACCTCGCCAAACTGCTGGCGGCGGGCTTCAAGGACCAGAGACGCCGTGACGCTGCAGGGCTCTGCTGTCGCATCGCCGACCGGCGCGCGCGACTCGAAGCGCAGCTGGAACTCGCCTCGCGCGGCGATGCCAGCGTGAAGGTGTTCACCGCGGTGGCCAACAACAAATCGGCGCAGCCGCTCGCGCGTCTGCACGCGGTCTGGGGCCTGACGCAGCTCGGCCGCAAGAATGCGAAGGTGGGTCCCGACGCTGTTGAAGCTGCTCGGCGATGCCGATGCGCGAAGTGCGCGCGCAGGCCGCCAAGGGCCTGGGCGACATCAAGTTCGCCAAGGCGCAGGCAGCGCTCGTGAAGAAACTCACCGATGCCGAACCGCGCGTGCAGTTCTTCGCCGCGCAGAGCCTGGGCAAGCTCAAGGACGCGAAGTCCACCGACGCCGCTGCTCGCGCTGCTGCGGACCAATGACAACAAGGATGCGTACCTGCGGCATGCGGCCGCGCATGCGCTGGCACAGCATCGGCAAGAACGCCGCGCTCGATGCAGGCGTGCGAGGATCCTTCGGCGGCCGTGCGCCTGGGCGTGGTGCTCGCCTATCGCGAGCTTGCGCGATGCCGAACATCGCGTGGTTCCTCAACGATTCCGATGCGTACGTGGTGCGCGAAGCGGCAACCGCCATCAACGACGCGCCGATCGAAGGCGGCCTATCGCCGCGCTCGCGGCGAAACTCGACGGCGCGCCGATCGACGACGAGCCGTTCGTGGAGCGCGCCATCAATGCTCACTACCGTCTCGGCACGGCCGCCAACGCGAAGGCGCTGGCGCAATACGCCACGCGCAACGGCGCCAAGCAGCGCCATGCGCGCCGAAGCGCTGACGCAGCTCGGCTTGTGGGGCAAGACGCCGCAGCGTGATCGCATCGTCGGCATCTATCGTCCGCTGCCATCGCGCGGCGCCCAGGTCGCCGCGGATGCGCTGACGCCCGTGCTGCCCAAGGTGCTCGGACAAGGGCCGGAAGTCGTGCAGCTCGCCGCGCTCGAAGCCATCGGCGATCTGTCGCTGCGCGCAGCGGCGCCGACGCTGATCGAGACCGTGGCCAACGAGAAAGGGCTCCGAGGCGGTGCGCGTCGGCGCGCTCAAGGCACTCGACGCGCTCGGCGGCAATGGAGTGATGGCCGGCGTCGATGCGGCGGAGAAATCCAGCTCGCCGCGCTGCGCCTCGCGGCGCTGCAGATCGCGGCGAGTCGCGCGCCGGAACGCGCGCTGCCCATCGTCCGCCGCCTCGTCGACCAGCAGCTCGGAAGCCGAGCAGCAGGCCGCGTTCATGGCCATGGGACAACTGAAGGTCGCCGAGACGCCGAAGACTGCTCGTCGAGCGCGCTCGATCAGCTCGCGGCCGGCAAGGTGCAGCCCGGCGCGCAGCTCGAACTGATCACGGCTGCCGAGGCGAGCGCAGACTCCGGCCGTGAAAGCGCGCTGGGAAAAACAGCAGGCCGCGTGGGCAGCCAGCGGCAATGCGCTGGCGCCCTACTCGTACGCGCTCGCGGGTGGCAATCCGTGGCGCGGCGCGCGCGAGTTCTTCGAGAACCAGGTGCTGCCCTGCGCGCGTTGCCACAAGGTGAACGGCGAAGGTGGCGAGGCCGGTCCGGACCTCACGCTCATCGGCAAGGAGAAGAGCAAGGAGTACCTGCTCGAGTCCATCATCAAGCCGAGCGCGCACATCGCCGCGGGCTTCGACGTGGTCACGCTGCAGCTCAAGAACGGCGACACCGAGACGGGCTCGCTCGCGAGCGAAACGCCCACGCAGATCGTGCTCAAGCGCGCCGACAACACCACCGTGACCATCGATCCGAAGCAGGTGAAGGAGCGCGTGACCGCGCCGTCGTCGCATGCCGGAGATCTACGGCGCAGGTGCTGACGCGCGCGCAGTTGCGCGACCTGGTCGCCTTCATGCGGTGCTGACTCGACAGCGGATCCGACGGTCGAGAAGCCGTTCGGCAAGAGCAATCGCGCGATGAGCTCGACCGCACAGGAGATCGAAAGCCGGTGGGCACCCGTAAAGTCTCGCGCCGTGGCGTCATCGCGACGGCGCTCGCGGCCGGCGTCGCGAGCGCGCGTGCAGGGTGAGGAGCGGAAAGTGAGCAAGGCAGCAACCTGGGATTCCGTCGTCATCGGCGCCGGCGTGTTCGGCGCGTGGACCGCCTGGCATCTGCGCAAGGCCGGGCAACGCGTGTTGCTGCTCGACGCCTTCGGCGCCGCGCATGCGCGCGCGTCGTCGGGCGGCGAGTCCCGCCTCACGCGCGGCAGCTATGGCAGCGACGAGGTCTACACGCGCATTCGCGTTCGACTCGCTCGCGCAGTGGAAGTGGCTGTCGGATCTGGCCGGGCTGCCGGTCTTCCATCCCACCGGCATCGTGTTCTTCTTCCAGAAGCGCGAGCCGTACGTCGATCAGTCGCTCGAAGTGCATCGCCGGCTCAAGCTGCCCACGCAGGAGCTCGATCGCGCCGCGCTGGAACAGCGCTACCCGCAGGTGTTCTGGAAAGACATCGAAGTCGGGTTGCTCGAGCCCGAGTTCGGCGTGCTCATGGCGCGCCGCGCCGTGCAGACGCTGGTGAAGCAGTTCGTGAAGGCCGGCGGCGAGTATCGCGTCGCGGCCGTGAAGCCGCCGGATGCATCGAAGCCGCTGGCGTCGATCGAGCTGTCCGATGGATCGGCCGTGTCGGCGGCCAACTACGTGTTCGCCTGCGGGCCCTGGCTGCCGAAGATGTTTGCCCACCTGCTCGGCCCGCGCATTTTCCCGACGCGCCAGGAAGTGTTCTTCTTCGCGCCGCCCGCGGGCGATGCGCGCTTCGGCGCCGATCAGCTTCCGGGATGGGCCGATTTCAACAACGGCGACATCTTCTACGGCATGCCGGATCTCGAAGGACGCGGCTTCAAGATCGCGCACGACAAGCACGGGCCGCCCATCGATCCGGATCGCGGCGATCGCGTGGCGTCGCCGGGTGCGCTGGCCGATGTGCGCGCGTACCTGGCGAAGCGGTTTCCCGCGCTCGCAGGTGCGCCGCTCAACGAAGAGCGCGTGTGCCAGTACGAGAACAGCAGCAACGGCGATCTGCTGATCGACCGGCACCCGACGGCGAACAATGTGTTGTTAGTCGGCGCGGGCTCGGGGCATGGGTTCAAGCATGGGCCGGAGGTCGGCCGTTACGCGGCGGAGCTGCGTGACCGGCAAGCTCAAGAAGGTCGAGCCGCGATTCAGTCTTGCGACCAAGGCGGAGCAGCAGAATCGGGCGGTTCACTAGCGGCTGATGGTCAAAACAAAAAGGCCGCACCTGATCGAGGTGCGGCCCCTTTTGCTAACAGAACGCGTGGGGACAGACTTAAGCCTGTCCCCACCCATCCATGTCCCCATTAAAAGTTCATGTGGAAGTTCACGCCGTAGGTGAGCGGCGGGTTGGTGAGATAACCCACGCGCGCGCTGCGGCCGCGCTCGCGGTCGATGGACAGGAAGGCACGCTCGTCCAACAGATTGTTGACGAACAGCGCGGCTTCCCAGGCGTCGGTGCCGAAGCCCCAGCGCAGGTTGGCGATGTCGTACGACGGCAGCTCCGCGTCGAACGGGATGTTGGTGTTCGGCAGGAATGCCACCGAGGTTGATCAGGCGCGCTGAACCTGCCGGACGTCCGGCAGCGTTGGAGATCAGGCCGAAGTTCGGCTCCTGGTCGGCGAGCTGCGTGTACGACGATCCGACGTGCTGCAACGTGAAGTCGCACGTAGCTCTCGAGGGCGTCCGTCATCGCGAAGTTGTAAGCCGCGCTGGCCGCGGCCTGCAGCTCGGGCGACGTCGGCAGACGATTGCCATCGCGAATGCCGGCGATCGGTGCCGTGCCGGCGAGCTGCGACTCGGTGATCTCCGCCTGCACGTAGGTGGCCGACAGACCCGAGGTCCCAATGCTCGTTCGGACGCACGAACAACTCCATTTCCGCGCCAATCGACTCGGCCTGCGCGTTGAGGATGATGCGCGAGGAGCACGTGCCCGCATCCGCGATCACCTGCAGACCGTCGATGTCGCTCAGGAACACCGCGGCATTGAACGTGACGCGGCCATCGCTCGAGCGCGTCTTGGCGCCGATCTCGTAGTTGGTCACGTCCTCGTCTTCCCAGTTCTCGTGCCCGTCGTAGGTCACCAGATCCGCGGGCGAGCACAGGTCCACGTTCAGCGGATCGTTGATGCCGCCGAGACGGAAGCCGCGCGCGACCTGCGCGGTGAACTGCACGTCGTCGTTGGGGCTGAACGCGAGGATCACGCGCGGTGAGACGCCGTCAGAGCTCATCGATCCCGGCTGCATCGATATAGATCCCGGGTCAGCGAACAGGCCGGCGAAGGTCAGCGTGCGATCTTCGTCGAAGTCGTAGTAGCGCAGGCCGCCGGTCAGCGCCCACTGCGGGCTGAAGCGGTAGGTCGCTTCACCGAACACGCGCGAACTGCTTGAAGTCGTAGGTGAGATCGCGAATAGAACGGCGTGTCGGGCGGCGCGTTGAAGTCGCGCTGTCCGCGCCGATGAGAGCCTGGCGAGCGCGTCGTATCCCGGCGTGGGCAGGTTCTGCCCGTACTCGCGATCCACCTGCTGATAGAACGCGCCGGCCAGCCACTGGAAGGCGCCTTCGCCCGTCGAGGCGAAGCGGATTTCCTGGCTGAACACCGTGAAGATCGGTGGTGTCGATACAGCGGCGAATTGAGCCGCGCCTGCGCGTCGGTGCCACCGAGATCCTTGGTGACGCTGCCCGTGAGCTGGCTGGCGTCGCGCAGCACTTCGACGCTGCGATCGATGTACGACGTGACCGAGGTCATGCCCACGTCGCCGAAGTCGAAGTCGAGCTTGAGATCGCCCATCGTGAAATCATCGGTGAGGCCTTCGCGGAATCTGCGTGACCTGGCCGCGCTCACCCGGATCCACCGTCGGGCTCGGTGGTGGTGTAGGTGTTGCCGAGGATGTTGTAGACGTCGATGCGCGGATAACCGTCGGTCTCCAGCTTCTGGTAGACGATGCGCGGCGTGATGGTGAAGTTCTCGGTGGGCTTCGAAGCGGAATGCCAGCCGTCCGCCGGTGCGCGTGCCGCTGTTCACGTCTTCGCTGACCGCGCGCCCGGGATAGGCGGAGTCGATGAAGCCCGGCAGCTCGCTGTAGTAGCCCACCGCGCGCATCGCGGCGTTTTCGCCGATCGGCACGTTGAGGCTGCCGCGCACGGAGCCGCCGAACTCGCCGTCGGTGAGGCCGTTGGCGGTCAGGTCCACCGACCCGCCGAACTCGCCGACATTCGGCTGCGCGGTGATGTAGCGCACCGTGCCCGAGGACGAGCCCGCGCCGAACAGCGTGCCCTGCGGTCCGCGCAGCACTTCGATGCGATCGAGGTCGTACAGATCGAGGTCCGGCGTGAACAGCGCCACGGAGACCGGCGATTCATCGAGGTAGATGCCGACCGATTCCTTCACGCCCGCCTGGTCGCGCACCACCTGGCCGGCGCTGATGCCGCGGATGGCCACCTGGCTCTGGCCGGGGCCGAGGTCGGCGATGTAGAGGCCGGGCACGTTGCGCGCGAGCTCGACGATGTTGGTGGCGCCGGATTGCTCGAGGTCCTCGGCCGGTGACGGCGGCGACCGAGAACGGCACATCCTGCAGCGAGGTGGCGCGCTTCTGCGCCGTGACGATGATTTCCTCGACGAGTTCTTCGGCCGTCGGCGAAGCTTTCCTGCGCCGGTAATGTAAACGGCACAGCAATGAGCAGCGCGGCGGCGCCGCGCGGGATCCACGATTTCATGCGACCACTCCTTCTGTCGTTATTGGCGCACGGCAGCGGGGTCGTGAGCGACCATCCCCCCGGCTGCCGCGCTTGTGGTGCGGAGTGTAGCGGAAAAGGTGCGGTTGTCCGCTAGTGGGCTTGTTTCCGACGGATTGGCCGACGCTTGCGCACAACGGGGGTCTAACAGTCAGACATCGTCACGGCGACAGGCGCCACCCGCCGACTGACCGGGCCGGCGCAACTGCATAAGGTGCAATGACTTTCGCCCCTATGTTCCGGAGTACGCATGCACGCGAAGAATTGGCTCTCCCTCTGTGCCGTCTCGGCCCTGCTCGCCGGATGCGGACAACGCGATAAACCGGCCGACACGGATGCGCCCGGAACGACCGCTGCTCCGGCCACTGCCGACGCGCCGCCTCCTGGCTCGCGGCAACTCGGTGCAGCTCGCACCGACGCAAGGCCACAACGCGTCGGGCACATTGACCCTGGCCGCGGAAGGGGATTCGGTGCGACTGACCGGAACGCTGCAGGGCCTGCCGCCGAACGGCGAGTTCGGCTTCCACATCCACGAGAAGGGCGACTGCAGCGCGCCCGACGCCAGCAGTGCTGGCGCGCACTTCAACCCGGCGAACATGCCGCACGGCGACCCGCAGGGACTCGCCCATCACGCCGGCGACATGCTCAACGCGAAGTCCGATGCGCAGGGCGCGGCAATGGTCGACGCGGTCGCGGGCGGCGTGAGTCTCGGCAGCGGCCAGCCCAACGACGTGCGCGGCAAGGCGATCGTCCTGCACGAGAAAGCCGACGATTACGCGAGCCAGCCGGCCGGCGATTCCGGCGCGCGCATCGCCTGCGGCGTGATCAACTAACTACGCGGGCGAATCCTTGGTCTCGCGCAGGAACAGGCCGCCGATGACGATGGTGATGATCGCGACCACCACCGGGTACCACAGCCCGTTATAGATGTTGCCCGTGGCCGCGACGATGGCGAACGAGGTCACCGGCAGGAAGCCGCCGAACCACCCGTTGCCGATGTGATACGGCAGCGACATGGACGTGTAGCGGATGCGCGCGGGGAAGAGCTCGACGAGCCATGCGGCGATGGGGCCGTAAACCATGGTCACGTAGATCACGAGCATCGTCAGCACAGCAGGATCACCATCGGGTAGTTGAGCTCGGCCATGTTCGCCTTGGCGGGATACCCTGCTTCCACGAGCGCGGCCTTGAGCGGCGCGGCCGACTTCGTCCTGCGCCTTCTTGTATTCCGCGGCCGACATCGGGCCGGCATTGGCGGGCTCTACGAATTCGACCACCGTCGTCGCCGACGCGCACGATCGCGGCGGGCACCCACGGCTGCGGGCTCGTTCGAATACGACACACCCATGCGCGCCAGCGCGCCCTTGGCATGTCGCAGCCGCTCGTGTACTGCTTCTTGCCCACCGGATCGAACTGGAAGCTGCACTCGGCCGGATCCGCGACGACCGTCGACCGGCGAAGTCTTCACCGCGGCGTCGAGCGCCGGGTTGGCGAAGTGCGTGAGGCCGCGGAAGATCGGGAAGTACGTGAGCACGGCTAGCAAACATCCCGCGAGTACGATCTTCTTGCGGCCGATCCTGTCGGACAAGCGCGCCGAACACCACGAAGAACGGCGTGGCGATCAACAATGCCACGGCCATGATGATGTTGGCCGCCTTGCCATCGACCTGCAGGATCTTCTCGAGGAAGAACAGCGCGTAGAACTGGCCGCCGTACCACACCACGGCCTGGCCGGCGGTGGCGCCGAACAGTGCGAGCAATACGATCTTGAGATTGCCCCACTGACCGAAAGCTTCGGTCAGCGGCGCCTTCGAGAGCTTGCCTTCGGCCTTGATCTCGGCGAACACCGGCGATTCCTGCAACTGCAGGCGGATGTAGACCGAGATCGCCAGCAGCACGATCGACAACAGGAAAGGAATGCGCCAGCCCCAGGCGTCGAAACTCTCGGTGCTCATCGAGGCGCGGCACGCGAGGATCACCAGCAGCGACAGGAACAGGCCCATGGTGGCCGTGGTCTGGATCCAGCTCGTGTACAGGCCGCGCTTGCCGTCGGGGGCGTGCTCGGCCACGTAGGTGGCGGCGCCGCCGTATTCACCGCCCAGCGCCAGGCCCTGCAGCAGTCGCAACAGGATGAGGATGATGGGCGCGGCCACGCCGATGGTTTCGTAGGAAGGCAGCACGCCGACCAGCGCGGTGGACGCTGCCCATGATCACGATGGTGATGAGGAATGTGTATTTGCGGCCAACGAGGTCGCCGAGGCGCCCGAACACCAGCGCGCCGAAGGGGCGCACGAAGAACCCGGCCGCGAAGGCCAGCAGCGCGAACATGAACGCCGTGGTGTCGTTCATGCCGGAGAAGAACTTCTTCGAGATGACGGCGAGCAGCGCGCCGTAGAGATAGAAGTCGTACCACTCGAAGACCGTGCCCAGCGATGAGGCGAAGATGACGCGCTTGTGTGCTGAGTCGATCGTTTGTTTTTCTGCCACGTAGACCCCCTGGACCGCCGCGTACGATAACCGCGCCGCTCCCGGAAAAACACCCAGACGTTCGCATGATGTTCCCGCTCCGGCAGGACACGACCGACGTCCATGGCCCCGAATTGCTGCCTCGCCCGCTTGACAGCATCGGTACAATGACCGATCCGCGTCTTCGCAAAACTATCGTCATATGAGCTACTCGTTCCCCACGCAAGCCCGCACGCGCACGTCCATGCGCGCGCCTGCATCGCCGTGCACGGCGCGCGCCAGAACAATCTCAAGAACCTGAGTCTCGAGATTCCGCTGCACGAGCTCGTGGTGGTCACGGGCGTGTCGGGTTCGGGAAAATCTTCGCTGGTGTTCGACACGCTGTACGCCGAAGGCCAGCGCCGCTACGTCGAAACCTTCTCGCCGTACGCGCGGCAGTTCCTCGACCGCATGGACAAGCCGGCGGTGGATCGCATCGACGGCATTCCGCCCGCCATCGCCATCGACCAGACGAATCCGGTGCGCACCTCGCGCTCCACCGTCGGCACGATGACCGAGCTCAACGATCACCTGAAGCTCCTGTTCGCGCGCGCCGGCACACTTCACTGCCGCAACTGCGACAAGCCGGTGCGGCGCGACAGCGCGGAGAGCATCTACGCCGATGCCACGGCGCGCGCGGCAGCGGCCGGCGATCCGCGCGTGTACGTCTGTTTCCCGGTGACGGTGCCGAAGAATTTCAAGGAAGCCGAAGTCCGGCAGCTCCTGGAATCACAGGGCTACGCGCGCATCCACGAACGGATCGGGCGACACGCTGGAAGTGGTGCAGGACCGCCTGCGCCTGGGGGGCGCGGATCGCTCGCGCATCATGGAATCGCTGGAAACGGCGCTGCGCGTGGGCCGCGGCCGCGTGAACCTGCACGTGGTCGATGAGAGTGATCCCCCGAAGTCGGTAGATAGGTGGAAGTACTCGAGCGAGCTGCATTGCGCGGACTGCGATCTGTCGTACCGCGATCCGGTGCCCTCGCTGTTCTCGTTCAACTCGCCGGTCGGCGCCTGCGAATCGTGCCGTGGCTTCGGCCGCATCATCGGCATCGACTACGGCCTGGTGGTGCCCGACGAAACCAAGACGCTCGCGGGCGGCGCGGTGAAACCCTGGCAGACCAAGTCGTACAAGGAATGCCAGGACGACCTCATGAAGTTCGCCAACAAGCGCGGCATCCCGCTCGACACGCCGTGGTACGCGCTCACCGACGCCCAGCGCCAGTGGGTCATCGAAGGCGAAGGCAAGTGGGAAAAGAAGGTCTGGTACGGCGCCAAGCGTTTCTTCGAGTGGCTGGAGACCAAGGCGTACAAGATGCACGTGCGCGTGCTGTTGTCGCGTTATCGCGCCTACACGCCCTGCACCACCTGCAATGGCTCGCGCCTCAAGCCCGATGCGCTGCTGTGGCGCATCGACGGCCGCAACGTGCACGACCTCGTGTTGATGTCGCTCGACAAGAGCCGCGCATTCTTCGAGGCTCTCAAACTACCGGCGCCGCTCGACCAGGCCGCCGACCTGCTGTTGGGCGAAGTGCGCTCGCGCTTTTCGTACCTGTGCGAGGTGGGGCTGGGCTATCTCACGCTCGATCGCCAGTCGCGCACGCTCTCGGGTGGCGAAGTCCAGCGCATCAACCTCACCACCGCGCTCGGCACATCGCTGGTGAACACGCTGTTCGTGCTGGATGAGCCCTCGATCGGCCTGCACCCGCGCGACATGCAGCGCGTGACGCAGGTCATGCACCGGCTGCGCGACGCGGGCAATTCACTGGTGGTGGTGGAACACGATCCGCAGATCATGCTGGCGGCCGACCGGTTGCTGGACCTTGGCCCGGGCGCGGGCGAACGTGGCGGCGAGATCGTCGCGTTCGACACGCCCGATGCCGTGCGCGCCAATCCGAAGTCGCTCACCGGGCAATACCTCTCGGGCGCGAAGGTGGTCGCGCCGCGCGCAGCTCCGCCGCTTGCGCCTCAGGCTCCAAAGAGCCGCGAGGTGAAGGCGCACATGGTGCCGGCGCAGCGGTCAATCAGGCTGCGCGGCGTCACACAGCACAACCTCAAGAACATCGACGTGGAGTTCCCGCTGCGGCGCATGGTGTGCATCACCGGCGTTTCCGGCTCGGGGAAATCCACGCTCATCGAAGACGTGTTGTACAAGGCCCTGCGCAAGGCCAAGGGACAGCCCAGCGAGGCGCCGGGCGCGTTCGAACGACTCGAAGGCGCGGAGCAGGTCGACGATGTCGTCATGATCGACCAGAGCTCGATCGGCCGAACTACCCGTTCCAACCCCGCGAGCTACGTCGGCGCATTCGACGTGGTGCGCGAATGGTTCGCCAATGAGCCGGTGGCCAAGGCGCGCAAGTACACGCCTGGCACGTTCAGCTTCAATTCCGGCACCGGTCGCTGCCCCACCTGCAGCGGCAACGGGTTCGAGCACGTGGAGATGCAGTTCCTGTCGGATGTGTACCTGCGTTGCCCGGATTGCGACGGCAAGCGCTATCGGGCCGAAACGCTCGAGATCCGCCGCGAGGGTGCGGATGGCACGCGCAGGAACATCGCCCAGGTGCTCGACATGACGGTGACCGAGGCGCTGGCGTTCTTCCGCGGCAATTCCAATGTCGCCATCAGGCTGCAGCCGCTCGTGGATGTGGGCCTCGAATACGTGAAGCTCGGGCAGCCGGTGCCGACGCTGTCGGGCGGCGAGGCGCAGCGCCTGAAGCTCGCCGGGCACCTCGCCGAGGCCGCTGCCGACGACACGCCGTCGATTCGCGGCAAGCTGTTCCTGTTCGACGAGCCGACCACGGGATTGCACTTCGACGACGTGGCCAAACTACTGCGCGCGTTCCGCAAGCTGCTCAAGATCGGCCACTCGCTGCTGGTGATCGAACACAACCTCGACGTGATCCGCTCATCGGACTGGCTGATCGATCTCGGCCCCGAAGGCGGCGACGCGGGTGGCCAGATCGTGGTCGCGGGCACGCCGGCGCAGGTCGAAGCGACTCCGGCATCACACACGGGCCGGGCGTTGCGGGAGTACGAGGACGCCATCGGCAAGAAGCCGGCGCCGGGTTTGGTGCCGGGTCGGGAAACCGGGATAACTCAGGCTGCTGTGCGTGATGCTTCAGGGAACTACTCTGGAGTTATCCCGGTTTCCCGACCCGGCACCAAACCCGCCGAGAGCGCGGAACGTTATGCGGCGCGCAATTCAATCGTCATCCACAATGCGCGCGAACATAACCTGCGCAACATCGATGTCACGATTCCGCGCGAAGCCTTCACCGTCATCACCGGCGTGTCCGGCTCGGGTAAATCCACGCTGGCGTTCGACATCATCTTCAACGAAGGGCAACGCCGCTATCTCGAATCGCTGAATGCCTACGCTCGCCAGTTCGTGCAGCCCGCCGCCAGGCCCGACGTCGATGCCATCTATGGCATTCCACCCACGGTCGCCATCGAGCAACGCACCAGTCGCGGCGGCCGCAAGAGCACCGTGGCCACGCTCACCGAGATCTACCACTTCCTGCGCCTGCTCTACGTGAAGCTGGGAACGCAGTTCTGCCCGACGTGTGATGTCGCCATCGAGCCGCAGACTGCGTACAGCATCGCCGAGAGACTGCTCAAGCTGCACAAGGACTCGCGCATCCTGCTGCTGGCGCCGCTGGTCGTCGCGCGCAAGGGTTACTACACCGAGCTCGCAAAGTGGGCGAGCGCACGCGGCTACAAGCAGCTGCGCGTCGACGGCGAGATGATGTCGACGAGCCAGTTCCCGCGTCTCAACCGCTTCAAGGAACACACCATCGAGCTGCCGATGAACCAGATCAACGTGCAGAAGGACAGCGCCGACCTGCTCGAGCGCAACGTCATCCGCGCGCTCGACATGGGCAAAGGCCTGGTGCACGTGCTCGACCTGGATTCCACCGCGAAGAAGCCCAAGGTGCAGGTGTTCAGCGTCAAGCGCTCCTGCCCCTCGTGCGGCACGAGTTTCGCCGAGCTCGACCCGCGGCTGTTCTCGTTCAACTCCAAGCATGGCTGGTGCGAGGGATGCTTCGGCACCGGGCTGGCGCTCGAAGGTTTCGACGAGGAACAGAGCGGTGAAGAACGCGCCTGGAACGACTCGACCGAAGGCGATGCGCACACCTGCGAAACCTGCGACGGTCAGCGGCTCAACCAGATTGCGCTGCACGTCCGTTTCCGCGATCTGAACATCGCCGACCTCACGCACCTCGGCGTCGACGAGACCGTCGCCTTCGTGAGCAAGCTGCGCCTGACCAGGCGCGAGGCCGAGATTGCGCGCGACCTCATGGCGGAGATCAAGTCGCGCATGGCGTTCCTGCAGCGAGTCGGCCTTGGCTATCTACCGCTCGACCGCTCCGCGCCCACGCTCTCGGGCGGCGAAGCGCAGCGCATCCGGCTCGCGGCACAGCTCGGCTCCAACCTGCAGGGCGTGTGCTACGTGCTCGACGAGCCCACCATCGGCCTGCACCCGCGCGACAACAAGGTGCTGCTCGATGCGCTGGCCGAGCTCGCGAAGAACCGCAACACGCTGGTGGTGGTCGAGCACGACGAGGACACCATTCGCCGCGCGGATCACGTCATCGATCTCGGGCCCGGCGCCGGCGTGCGTGGCGGCGAAGTGGTGGCCGTGGGCACCGTCGAGCAACTCAGGAACAACCCCGCGTCCATCACCGGCCGCTTTCTCAAGAACCCGCTGACGCATGCGGCCGAGCCGCGCCGCGCCACCACGCCGCGCGCGCCCAGGCTCACGCTCGACGACGTCGAAGATGCACAACGTCGACAAGGTGGACATCGCGGTGCCGATCGGCAGGCTGGTGGTGGTCACCGGCGTGTCGGGCTCCGGTAAATCGACGGTGGCGCGCGACGTGCTGTACGCGAATCTCAAGCGGCTCACCGCCAAGCTGCCGCGCGGCGCCAAACTACCCGAGCTCACCGGGGTTTCCGCCGTGCGCGGCGCGGAGCACATCGATCGCGTACTCGAGGTGGACCAGACACCGATCGGCAAGACGCCGCGCTCCTGCCCGGCCACGTACATCGGCTTCTGGGATGACATCCGCCGTATCTTCGCCAATACCACCGAGGCGAAGATCGCCGGCTACTCCACCAGCCGCTTCTCGTTCAACACCGGCGAGGGACGCTGTCCGGCCTGCGAGGGCCAGGGCATGCAGACCATCGAGATGAACTTCCTGCCCGACGTGAAAGTGCTGTGCGATTCCTGTCGGGGCCGGCGCTTCAACTCCGAGACCATGTCGATTCTCTGGCGCGGCAAGTCGGTGGGTGACTTGTTAGCCATGAACATCGACGACGCCGTGGAATTCTTCACGGCGCACGCGTCGATCCATCACGCGCTGCGGCTGCTGCAGGATGTGGGCCTGGGCTACCTCACGCTCGGCCAGCCCAGCCCGACGCTGTCCGGCGGCGAAGCCCAGCGCATCAAGCTCGTGACCGAGCTTTCCAAGGTGCGCGGCGAGGAACGGCGCGCGCCGCGTCAGAAGCAGCAGCACACCCTGTACGTGCTCGACGAGCCCACGGTGGGCCTGCACATGGCCGACGTGGAAAAGCTCATCCATGTGCTGCATCGGCTGGTGGACGCCGGCAATTCGGTAGTCGTCATCGAACACAACCTCGACGTCATGGCCGAGGCCGACTGGATCATCGACATGGGCCCCGAGGCCGGCGCCGCTGGCGGCAAGGTGGTGGCCGCCGGCCCGCCCGCCGTCATCATGAAAGCGGCCGGCTCGCACACCGGTGCGGTGCTCAAGGAGTTTTTGAAGAATGGTGCCAGGCACCGTGGGGCATAAAAGGGGACAGATCTATTTTTCCATGCGCTCAGTCTGCAAACTCTGCGCCTTCGCCGAAAAATAGATCTGTCCCCTTTTATGGCACACGGCCTCACCTGCTGGAAATGCGGCGCCTCGCTCGAGGCACTGTCGATGCCGTTGCGGCGGCTCGACGAGTGCAAAGCCTGCCACTCCGAGCTGCACGTGTGCCGCCTCTGCGTGGAGTACGACACGCGCGTCGCCAAGCACTGCCGCGAGCCCACGGCCGAAGAAGTGCGCGACAAGACCGCCGCCAACTTCTGCGATCACTTCAAGCCGAAGGTGGGCGCTTACGTCGCCCCGACAGGTGAAGCCGACGCCGCGCGCGCGGCGCTCGAAGCGCTGTTCGGCAAGAAGTGACCGCGGTCGCGCGCGGCTTCACCTCACGGCTGAAACACATCCATCGCCGGCACCGGAAAGCCGTTGAAATCGAACAGCGCCTGGTTTTCCCAGGCGTTGCCCGACGACGGGTTGGTCGGGTCCCAGCCGTTGCCGACCACGCCCGTCCAGGTTGCATCCCAGTAGAACGCTCCCAGCCCGCGCCCACCCGGCACCGCGCGAACGATCGACAGCACGTCGCGCTGATTGGCGGCCTGTCCCTCAGGCGTGGCCGGATAGCCGGCGACCAACTGGTTAGGCAGGCCGATGATGTTGCCCCAGCCGTCGGCGTCCGCCAGCACGAATGGATAGGCGGTCTCGGCGACCACGACGTCCTTTGAATACCGCGCCGAGATGTCGTTGAGGTTCGCCTGCAGATCGCCCAGCGATCCGTGCCAGTAGCCGTAATAGGAGAATCCGATGACGTCGAAATCGACGTTGCGCGACGTGATGTTGTCGAACCACCAGCGATACAGGTTGTTGTCACCACCGTTGGCCAGGTGCAGCATGATGCGCGTTCTTCGGCGAGCAGGCGCGCACCGCGGCGGCGCCCGCGTTCAGCAATTGCGCGAGGTTGTCCCAGTTCGGCGGGTTCCAGGTATGCCCGTCGGGCCACAACATGCCGGAGTTGAGCTCGTTACCCAGCTGGATCATGTCTGGCGGAACTCCGCGCGAGCGCAGTCCCTCGCACACACCGAACGTGTGGTCGTAGACCGCCTGCTTCAGTTGCTCGAAAGTGTAGTTAGACCAGGCGGCCGGCTTGAACTGCTTGCCGGGATCGGCCCACGAGTCGGAGTAATGCAGGTCGACGAGCACTTTCTGGCGCGCGAAACGCGCGCGCCCCGCCATTTCGAACAACTCGTCCTGGTCGTGGTAACCGTCCGCTGGATCCACCCACACGCGCAGGCGGACGAAGTTGAAACCATGGTTCGACAGGATTTCGAGCGCGGTCGCTGGCAGGCGATTCCTCTGCGGCTTCGGCACGACCAGGGGACTCTCGAAGTACCGGCCGCCGAAATCCTCGGACTTCTTCAGGCTGGAGACGTCGGCCCCCAGGACCGAAAGCCGCGGTGCGCCCGGCTCCACCGTGAGGGCGTCGAAGTTGCTCCACTGCCCGCCCGCTGCCCGGGTGTGCAGGACGACCTCGCAGGCGTCCCTGCCCGCCTGGAACGACACCACCACCTGCAGCCACTGGTTAGGCCACGCGACCGGCACATCGACACGACTGGCTCGACTGCCACAGCGCACTTCGACCTGGCTCGAGTTTTCGCCGGTGCTGCGACGCACCCAGGTCCGGAATGTGTACCAGCCGGGATTTGGAACCTGGAAGCGCTGACGCGTCTCCACGTCGAACGCGGTCGCGCTGAAATGCGAGAGCCGGAAGGCGCTGGCGCGTCCGCCCGCTTCGGTGAAATCGGCACCGGTGGTGCCTGCGCTTTCCCAGGATAGCGGGCGCGGCGACGCCAGTCCCGTCGTTTTCGAAATCGGGATTCTGCAATGCAGGAAGCTCGGGCGTGGAACTGGCGTACACGCCGGGAGCAATTGAAATACAGGCGAAGCAGGCAAGGACTCGCAGCTTCATGACTTTCCCCTCCATGGTTGGCGCGTCGCGCTCTCGTACGATTAGTACGATTATATAGACCGGAACGCGGCGAAGAGGAAGGGGGCCGTGTCGAGTTGCTCCCTCGAATGAGGGAGATTCTTCCCCACCCGACGGCGTCGCGGCCGTGATCCCAGCGGGCGATGCCCGGCGGCGCCAGTGCACATAGCCTGATGGCCGGCTGAATGGGCGTTGGGAAGGCATATGAGCAAGGCAAAGTTCTCCGCATCCGCAATCCTGCTCGTCGCGGTCCTCACGGTCGGGCGTCGCGTTAGCCGCCTGGAAGCAGGCCAGCCTGGAGGAAGCCAACGCCGCAGCTTCGAACCAGCCCGAGCCCGCCGAATCCGTGGCGGCGGCGATTGCCAAAGAGCGTCAGCACAGCCGAACTACCACGTCGATTGGTACGGTGGTTGCGCTGCGTTCGATCACCGTGCGCAACGAGATGCCGGGAACCGTGCGGCACACGCGACTCACTCCCGGGCAACTCGTCGAGGCCGGCACGGTGCTCGTGGCTCTCGATGTATCGGTGGAAGAAGCGGAATTGCAGGCCCTGGAAGCGCAACGGGATCTCGCGCAGACCCAGCTCGAACGCATGCAGCGCATGGTCGAGCGACGCGCTGCGGCAGAAATGGAGCTGGATAGCGCTCGCGCGCATCGCGACGTGGCGCAGGCGCAGATTGCGCGCACGCGCGCGATCATTGGACGCAAGACCATCCGTGCTCCGTTTCGCGCCCGCATCGGCATCTCGGACGTGCACGCGGGCCAGTACCTCAACGAGGGAACGCTGCTGACCACGCTGCAGGGTGTCGATGATTCCGCATACGTGGACTTCACGGTGGCGCAGCAGGTTGCGGCGACGTTGCGTGCCGGCGTCGATGTCCAGGTTTTCGCAGGCGGCGATGCCGAACCGATCACCGCGGCGGTAGTCGCCATCGATTCGCGCGTCGACCCATCTACCCGCAACGCGATGGTGAGGGCCCGCATCCGGGACGAGGCCCCGATGCCCTCGCCCGGCGCGTCGGTGCGTGTCCAGGTACCCGTCGGCCTGGCTCGCATGGCTGTAGCCATCCCGGCCAGCGCACTGCGCAAAGGGCCGGGCGGCGATCACGTCTTCGTCCTGGCGGAAGACAACCAGGGCAATACGCGTGCTCATCTGCGGCAGGTGAAGGTCGACGCGCTGGCCGGAGACGAGGTGGTAATTGCATCTGGCCTCGAGGCCGGCGAACGCGTCGCCGCCTCGGGCTCATTCAAGTTGCGCGAAGCGGCGCTGGTGGCGCTGGCTGATCGCGCACCCACTGGCGCTGGCGCTGGCGCTGCCGGCGGCGGCAAGTAAGCAACGGCAACAGGGAACAAACCATGCGCGCCTTCACGGATGTCTTCATCAAACATCCCGTCCTCGCGATCGTCGTCAACCTGGTCCTGGTCCTGATCGGGATCAGGGCATTGACGACGTTGCCGGTGCAGCAGTTCCCGGACGTCGAGAGTTCGTCGGTGGTGATCACCACGGTGTACACGGGCGCCAGCGCCGAAACCGTGCGCGGCTTCCTCACCACGCCGATCGAGCGCGTGGTCTCGGCGATCAGTGGCGTCGACTACCTCGAGTCGACCAGCCGCGCGGGTGTGAGTACGGTCACCGTGCGTCTCAAGCTCGACCACGACAGCACCGATGCACTCGCCGAAGTCACTGCGCGATTGCAGCAGGTGCGAGCCGAGTTGCCAGCCGAGGCCGAACCGCCGGTGGTCGAGGTGCAGCGCGCCGACCGGCCGTACGCGACGTTCTATCTCAGCTTCACTTCCAGCGAGCGCGATGTGCCGCAGCTCACCGACTGGCTGGCCCGCACGCTGCAACCGCAATTCGCGACGCTCGCGGGCGTGCAGCGCGTGAGTTACGAGGGCAGCCAGGCGCTGGCCATGCGCATCTGGATAGACCCCGTTCGCCTCGCCGAGCGCAATCTCTCGCCCGGCGACGTGCAGGCGGCCCTCGAGCGCAACAACTACCTCGCGGCCGTCGGCCAGACCAAGGGCAACCTGGTGCAGATCAATCTGCTCGCGAACACGGATCTGCGCGCAGCCGAGGAATTCCAGAACCTGATCGTCGCCGAACGCGACGGGGCCATCGTGCGTCTCGCGGACGTCGCGCGCGTGGAGCTCGGCGCCGAAGAGGCCGCCATGGTCGCGAAGTACAACGACCAGCAGGCCGTCTACCTCGGTGTCTGGCCGCTGCCCGGCTCCAACGAGATCGAAGTGGCCCAGGGCCTTCGCGAGGAAATGGAACGCATCCGTCCCACGCTGCCGAAGGACATGGACATGCGCCTGGTGTGGGACGGCACCATGTTCATGCGCGATGCGCTCACGGAGATCACCAAGACCCTGGCAGAAACAGTGCTGATCGTGGCGCTGGTCGTGTTCCTGTTCATGGGCTCGGTGCGTACTGCGCTCGTGCCGCTGGTGGCGATGCCGGTCTCCCTCGTGGGCGCCGCGCTGGTCATGCTGGCGCTCGGCTTCAGCCTCAACCTGCTCACCATCCTGGCCATCGTGCTGTCGGTGGGCCTGGTCGTCGACGACGCCATCGTGGTCGTGGAAAACATCGAGCGGCATGTGCGCCTGGGAAAGTCGCGCCTCGAGGCGGCGCTGATCGGAGCGCGGGAGCTGCGCGGCCCCATCATCGCCATGACCATCACGCTGGCGACGGTGTACGCGCCCATCGCGTTCCAGGGTGGTCTCACCGGTTCGCTGTTCCTCGAATTCGCGATCACGCTTGCCGCCGCTGTGGTCGTGTCGGGTTTCGTCGCGTTGACCCTGTCGCCGGTGATGAGCTCGCGCTTCGTGCACCCGCGCGGCGAGGAAGGCAGACTCACGACCCTCGTCAATCGTGGTTTCGAAAGCGTGCGGCGCGCCTATGCGCGCGTGCTCGCGCACGCCCTGAACATGCGATGGGCGATCGTCAGCGTAGCCGTGCTCGTCACGCTCGCGGCGTGGCCGCTGTATCAATATCTCACGCCAGGAGCTGGCGCCGGTCGAAGACCAGAGCCACATCAGCCTGTTCTTCGAATCCGCGCCCGACTCCACGTTGGCGCAAAGCAATCGCGATCATCTGCAAGTGGTCAGCGCGCTCCGCGCGTTTCCCGAGACGGATTTCACCTGGTCGCTGACGGCGAATTGGGGCGGCTTCGGCGGTATGGTCGCGAAGAACTGGAAAGAGCGCGAGCGCTCCACCGAGCAAATGTTCGGCGAAGTCTACGGCGCGATTTCGCAGATACCTGGCCTTCGGGTGTTCCCGCGCCTCGATCCGCCGTTGCCCACGCCGGGTCAGTACGACGTCGAACTCGTCGTGCAGAGCGATGCATCCATCGAGGAATTGCTCGCGACCACCGATGCGATCGTCGGCGCGGGCTGGCAGAGCGGCAAGTTCCTGTACGTCGACACCGATCTGAAGATCGATCTGCCCGCAGGCGCGGTGGTGCTCGACCGTGAACGCATCGCCGATCTCGGACTCGATCTGGCGAGCGTCGGGCGCGAGCTCGGTACGCTGCTCGGTGGCGCGTACGTCAACCGCTTCAACTATTTCGAGCGCAGCTACAAGGTCATTCCGCAAATCGGCGATGCGGACCGCGCCACGCTCGACCCGCTTGCTCGATCTCAAGATCAAGACGCCGACGGGCGAGCTCGTCCCCGTGTCCACGTTCACGCGCATCGAATCGAGCGTCGCGCCGCGCACGCTGAACCGCTTCCAGCAGAGCAACGCGGTTCGCGTGTTCGGTGGCGTGCAGGCCGGTGTGACCAAGGAAGAAGGATTACGCGTGCTGGAAAACGCGGCGGCTTCCGCGGGTGGCGCCGACATCACGCTGGATCACGCCGGCGAGTCGCGGCAGATCCGCCAGGAAGGCGCGGCGCTGACGGCGACGCTCGGTTTCGCCATCATCCTGATCTACCTGGTGCTGGCCGCGCAGTTCCAGAGCTTCCGCGATCCGCTGATCGTGTTGTTGGGCTCGGTGCCGCTGGCGATCGCCGGGCGCGCTGATGTTCACGTTCCTGGACCTCACCACGATCAACATCTATTCGCAGGTGGGGCTCATCACGCTCGTCGGCCTGATCGCGAAGAACGGCATCCTCATCGTGGAGTTCGCCAACAAGCTGCAGGCGCAGGGCTGGGCGTTGTCGAGGCGATCCGCGAGGCGTCGCTGACGCGGCTGCGACCGGTGCTCATGACCTCGGCGGCGACGGTGTTCGGACACATGCCGCTGGTGTTCGTGTCGGGGCCCGGCGCCGAAGCGCGCAACAGCATCGGCATCGTGCTGGTGACCGGCATGGTGGTGGGCACGCTGTTCACGCTGATCGTGGTGCCGGTGTTCTACTCGCTGCTCGCGTCGCGACACGCACGCGCGGAGGTGGAGAACACGGATGAGGCCGGCGCGCGAACTGCCGCGGAGCAACCCTCGCCGGCCTGAGTTATTTCTTGCCCGACAGGCGATCGATCAGCGAAGCGAACTTCGAGCCCTTCTTGTCCACCTTGACGCGCAGATGCCGCACGCCGGTGTTCTCGGCGCTGTCGTTGGTGATCTCGAGCGTGTGCGCGCCGAGAATCTCCAGCGTCTGGTCGAGTGTCTCTTCGTCCACCTGCGCATGCGCATCGCGGCGCACGCCTCGCGGCGCCGGGCTTGCGGCCCTTGGATGCCTTGCCCAGCGGGGCCGTGGCGGCCGGCGACGCGGCGCGCTGGCTTGGCGGCGGGCGCCGGCGCGCTGGGCTTGCTTGCCGAAGCGCGGTGAAATCTCGCCGTCGACGTCCTGCTCGATCATGCGCCGGCAGGTCGTCGTCGAGCAGCTTGAAGACGCCGCTGGCGTTCGACGAGGTCATGGACAGCGGCGTCGGCGCCGGCCTTCCTTGATGTTCACGGCGCGGTGAATACCGCTGCGCGCGGCATTGATGTCGTTGGCGCGTTCTTTCTCGATGGTGGTGACGGGCACGACCGACACGGACTTGAAGTCCGAGCGCACGTAGTACGCCACCTGCTTCGCGGAGACCGCGTCGCTGAAGAAGCCGAGACGCAGGCCGTACCAGGTGCGGCCCTCGCGGTTCGCTTCGGTGGTGTAGAGCGTGTAGGCGTTGAAGATGGCGAGCGGCGGAACCTTCGCCATGTCGAAGGGCGTGACCGACCAGTCGAGCTGCACGGCGAACAGCACGGGCGCATTGCGCTTCACTTCGTTCTTGATGGCCTGCATCGACTGCGCGTCTTCGGGCTTGATGACGCGAATCGCTTCGTCGACGATCGGCTTCCTGCGAGCCTTCGCGGTACGGCGAATGACGCTCGAGCAGGCGGATGGTCTGGGTGTCGGAGAGATCGTCGAGCTCTTCGATGACCTGGCGCACGTTGGTGAGCGACGGCGTCGCGGACATAGGCTGACTCAGGCTCAAGGCCGGCATCTGCACCGTCGGCGCGGTTGCCTTCGGCGGCGGCGCGGCGACAGCCGGCTTCGGCGCAGGAGCCGCGGCTTGCAGAGCGGGGCGGAAACTTTGGCGGCAATCTTCGGTGCGCCACGGCGGCTTGGCGGAGTTGCCTGGCGACGGGCTTCGTTGCAGCCGGCCTCGGGGCGGCAGGCTTTGCCGCCATCGCGGGCTTGGCGGGCAGCGGGTCTTGCGGCGGCGCGGCCGGCTTGGGCGACGCGGGCTTGGCGGCCACGGGCTTCGCGGGCGCGGGCTTCGCAGCGGGTTTGGCGGCAGCCTTCGGCGGGCGCCGGCTTCGGCGGCACGGCTTGGCCGCGGCGCGCGCCGGCGGACTAACTACCGGCTTCGCGGGCGGATGCACGACCGGAACGTCGATCGGCTTGAATTCCGGTTCCTCGTCGGTCAGCACGAACGGCTCTGGTTCGGTTTCGTACTTGAGTACGGCGCCGGCGGCGTGGCCGAAAACGGATGGAGCTCGGGAGCAGCGGGTGCTGGCGGCGGCGGTGCAGCGGCAACCGGCGGGGCCACGGGTGCAGGCTTCGGCGCAGCGGCAACCGGCGGAGCCACGGGTGCGGGCTTCGGCGCAGTGGCAACCGGAGCAGTCGCGGGCTTGGGCTGTGCGGGTGCCGCGGCACGGGCCGGCGCAGCGGCAGCAGCCGGCGCGGGGTTGTTGGCCTTCAGTTTCTTGCCGGGCGCTTCGCTGGCCCAGGCCCTGGATAAACCTCGCGAACGACGACCAGCATTTCTTCGGCGGCCTGCATGGCTTTCGAAGTAACCCATGTGCAGGCGGAAACGCTCGCGGCCGTCTTCGAGGCGGCGGCTGACGAAGAAAGTGTATTGGGCGAGGGTCGGATCTTTGGGCTGCGACAACGCCATGGGCGTGGTCGACGAAGTCAGGTTGATGACAAAGCCGCCCGTGGCGGCTCCGCCGGTGGGCCGCGTCAGCTTGCTGACGACGTAATCTGGCTTGGCACTCATGTTTAAACCGTTCCCCGAAAGATCGAGACCGAACCGCGTCCCTTCCCGAACGCGATCGTTTTTTCACTCAATTTGGAGTGTGCGAACGTAGGCATATACGGTCAACGGGCGAACTGAGCACGCTGTCGCAGAACGCAGACCTAAATATTCATTCCCTTAGAGAAAATTCGACATAAGCGGTGTGGCATATCCATGCTGCGAAGCATTATGGAAAGCCCTAGTTCGGCAGCCGGTTCCAGAAGCGCCCGGCCGAAAAAAACGCGTCCGCATAAAACTCGTCGTCGAGCGAATTGATGGTCACCGGCTTGCCGGCGCCCGGCGCGTGCACGAAGCGGTGGTCGCCGATGTAGATGCCGACGTGATTCACCTTGCGGCTGCCGACCTTGAAGAACACCAGGTCGCCGCGCCGCAGCTTGCGTGGCTTGATGCTCTGCGCCTCGTCGGCCTGATCGCGCGAGGTGCGCGGCACCGCTGAGCCCGAGCTGCCGATGCGCGTAGAACACGAGGCCGCTGCAGTCGAAGCCGTCGAGCGTCGCGCCACCGTAGCGGTATGGCGTGCCGCGCAGGCGCAGCGCGAAATCCGCGAGCGCCTCGCCGCGATTGCGCATGCCGGAGGCACCGCCCGCGCCGTCCCATTCACGTGCGGGGACTGGCGCCGGTGCTGAGCACGCGGTTCGGGCGTGGAGGAGCAGCCTGCCGCGAAGAGCAGCAGCAGAATGGGGACATTCCTCATTATCAGGGGCACAGATCTATGTTCTTCAAGCTGATTCCCCGGTCTGAAAAATAGATCTGTCTCCATTTGTCATGTCTCCTATCCAGCGGCCCGCTCATCGCCGATCTCGGAGCCCGGCCGTCGCGACTCGAGGATTTCCGTGAGCGCGGCCGCCGACATGGGCCGTGCCAGGTAGAAGCCCTGGGCCGCCTCACAGCCGCGCGAACGCAGGAATTCGAGCTGGCCGCCCGATTCCACGCCTTCGGCCGTCACGCGTTTTCCAAGCGTATGCGCCATGGTGATGACGGATTCGACCAGTGCACCGGCCGAATCGTTCTGTGGGATTTCATCCAGAAAGCTGCGATCCAGTTTTACCGTGTTGACCGGATAACGCCGCAGGTAGTTGAGCGACGAATAACCGGTGCCGAAATCGTCGAGCGCGAGCTTCACGCCGAGCGTCGGCGATCGCGCGCAGCGGCTCCTCGACCTCGGCGTCCGCAAGCACGGATTCCATCAGCTCGAGCTCGAGGCTGGCGGGTGCGATGCCATGCTGCTGCAGCGCGACCTGGACCATGCGCACGAAATCTGCCGTCCTTGAGCTGCTGCACCGAGACGTTCACCGAGAACATGCGCGGCGCGATGCCGGCGCGCGACCACTCGGAGTATTGCGCGCAGGCCGAATCGAGCACGAAGCCGCCGATGTCGGTGATGAGCCCGGAATGTTCGGCCGCGGGGATGAATTCGCCGGGTAGTTTGATGCCGTCGTACCGCGTCTGCCAGCGCAGCAGCGCCTCGACGCCGCACAGGCGGTTGTCGGCGAGCGAGAACTGCGGCTGGTAGAACAGCGAAAGTTCGCGCCGGCGCAGCGCGCGATGCAGGCCGCTGTCGGTGAAACTGGCGCGCCGTCTGCACCATGTCGCGCTCGAAGAAAATCGCGCGCCCGCGTCCCTGCGCCTTGGCGCGATACATGGCGAGATCCGCCTGGCGGATCACGTCCTCGAGATCCACGCCGTCGTCGGGGAACAGCGTGACGCCGACGCTGGCGCGCATCTGGTAGTCGCGACCGCCGAGATTGGCCGGCAGCGCCAGCGAGCGGATCACGCGGTCGGCGATGCTGCGCGCCGTCTCGGCATCGCCGACGTTGCGCAACAGCACCGTGAATTCATCGCCGCCGAGGCGCGCGACCGTGTCGCCCTCTTTCGTGCAGGCCTTGAGGCGATGCGCCACGATCGACAGCAACTGATCGCCGGCGCTGTGGCCGAGCGTGTCGTTGACGCGCTTGAAGTGATCGAGGTCCACGTACATGAGCGCGCCGCGCGTGAGTCCCGTGGCCGCCGCGGCCAGCTCCTGCGCGAGCCGGTCGCGAAACAGCGCGCGATTCGGCAGCTGCGTGAGCGGATCGAAATGCGCCTGGCGATACAGCCGCTCGTCGCGCGCGCTGTTCGACAGCGCGGCGCGCAGCCGCTCGGCGAATGCCGCGCCGTAGTCGGCCACCGCCGGATCGCGCGACGGCTCCCCGTGATAACCCACGACCAGCAGCGCGCTCAGCCGATCTTCGTCGACCACCGGCCAGAGCCAGAAGAACTCGGCGCCGACGTCGCGCATCGACACGAGGAATGCGTGGCGGGATTCTTCGATGCGCGCCACCGTGAGCCCTTCGGGCGCCTCGCGCACCGTGGCGATCATCGCGGAATCGAAGGTCACGCGCTGCACCGGCAGTTCGTTGGCGCCGAGCGCCGCCATGAACAGCCGGCCGTGCGCGTGCGCCGTCGGATCGAGCAGGATCACGCCCACGCACTGGCTGCGCGTGAGCTCGCGGAATTTCGGCAGCACGACGTCGAGCGCGCGATCGATTTCGCTGGCGGCGAGCAGCGCGCGATCGACCTCGCCCAGCACCTCGAACGCGCGCCAGTCGCGCTGCAGCGAAAGCGAAGTGGCGTTGAATTCGCGCTCGAGCGCCAGAGAACTCCTCGACGGTGCCGCGCGGCAGCGTCTCGAAGCGGCGCTCGCGCAGTCGCGACGAGTGCCGCGCTGCAACGCGCGCAGCGGCGGCAGGTAACGTTCGCTCACGATGGCGGCAACCGCGAAGGACATGACGATGGTGAGCACCAGCAGCACCAGCGCCGTCGGCACCAGCGCCGACGCCGTGGAGCCGAAGGTGGCTTCGGGCGCGAACACCACGATGGTGTCGGACGAGTTTGGATTGCCGGGAATGGCCGGCGGCAGATAGGTCATGGCGCCGCGCCACTCGCGACCCGCGGCATACCACGCGAGGATCGTCGTGCCGCTCGGCGCATATCCGGCTTGCCGGCGCGCGGCGCCCGAACAGCTGCACCAGTTCTTCGGGAACCGGGCTGCTGCGATACCGCGCGGTCGCCGGCGCCATCGAGCACCACGAGATAGCGCCCGTCGAGTCCGTGCGCGAAATCTTCCGGGACGTCGCGCGAACTGAACAGCAGCGTCGACGCCTTGTCGCGCGACAGCGCGGTCAGCTCCTGGTTCTGCAGGCTGGCGCGGCGTTCTTCGGCTTCGAACCAGCGCGACAGCAGCGCGAGGCTGACGGGAACGAGCATCGCCAGCGTGATGAGCAACCACAGCCGGCGCGTGAGACCGCTGCGCAAGACCGAGTTGTACGGATTGGCGCTCATCGACTTCCCATGGGTGTGCGTTGCGTACCTGCAACGCACGCCGAGGCTTCCTGTTATCGCTCGGACTTTACGGAATGCGGAGCCGCGCAAATGCGCGGCGCGTCACGATTGCGGGTGCACCGTGTTCAGGCAGGCTTCTTCTTGGCGCGATTGCGCCGCGATCGACTGCGCGGAGCGCAATCTCCGCGAGCTGGCGGATGCCGCTGTAGGTGTAGCGATAAATGCCACGTGCGCCACGGCGCGCCGCGCCGAGCATGGCCTCGCCGACGGTCTCGGCCGGAATGGCGCGCAAGGGCTCGCGCGCACCGGTGAGCAGCGGATTGATGAGCGGCGCGAAGATCGTGCCCGGTGATCTCGAGCGGCCGCAACGACTTGCGCGGCCCTAACAACAGACTCGGCTGCAGGATGTCGACCGACGCGAACCCGAGGTCCGACACCGCCTCTTCCATTTCGCCCTTGGTGCGCAGGTAGAACTTCTTCGACTTCGAGCTCGCGCCCACCGACGACACCACCACGAAGCGCGTGGCCTGCGCGGCGCGCGCCGCGCGCGCGAACAGCAGCACGGCATCGACATCCGCTTCGCGAAACGCTTCCTGCGAACCGGCGTCGGCGATCGTCGTGCCGATGCAGCAGAACGCGTCCTGGGCGACCAGGCCTTTGAGCTGCTCCGCCATGCGCTCGAAGATCACCACGCGATTGGCGAGCTTCGGATGTTCCTTGCCGAACGGGCGGCGCGTCAGCGCGTAGACGCGCGTGTAGTCCGGTGCATCGAGCAGGGTCTTGAGGAGAAATCCGCCGACGAGTCCGGTGGCGCCGGCGACCAGCGCGATTCTTGGTGTTGTGCTCACGCGCCGAAGCTTAACAAGATTGTTCGATCAATCCTTGTGAGGGCGGCTCTCGTCGCGCGCGCTCGGCAAGTGCCAGTGGAACCACATGGCGAGAATGCGCAGGCGAAACACAGCAGCGCGCCGGCGATGGCCGTGGGCATCGCCGGCCAGTGCAGCCAGTCACCCAGCACCACCACCGAAGCGCCGGCCAGTGCCGCGAGCGCATAGATGTCGGACTGGAACACCACCGGCACGCGCGTCAGCAGCAGGTCGCGCATCACGCCGCCGCCGATGCCCGTGAGCATGCCGAGCAGCGCCGCCATCACCGGATGCAGCCCGAAGCCAGCGCCTTCTGCGTGCCGGCGACGGCAAACAAGCCAAGGCCGGCGGCATCGAACACCCGCACGGGATTGCGCATGCGCTCGATCGCGTCGGATGCCAGATGAACGTGACCAGCCCGGCGAGCACCGCCGCGGCGAGGTAGCGCGTAGTCCGCGAACGCGGCCGGCGGCACCGCGCCGATCAGCAGGTCGCGGAGGATTCCGCCGGTGGTCGCCGTCGCGAACGACAGCACCAGCACGCCAAACAGATCGAGGCGCTGGCGCACGGCCGCCGTCGCGCCGGCCAGCGCGAAGACGAATACACCGATGAGATCGATGACCAGCAACACCGGCGCATTGTGCATCACGGAAGCGAAGCTCGGCATTCGCGGTGCTTTTGCCGACTGGTCACCCGGTCGGGTGATGCGGCGGATATCGGCCCTTCGACTATGCTTCGCGCTGGGAAAGGAATCCCCGATAAACCTCTAACGAACAGGAGTGAATACATGCATGTCCCTAGCTATCCACGCGTCGTGGCGCTGCTGCTGCGTGCTCGCGAGTTTCGCGGGCAGCGCCCAGGCCGTGGAGTTCGATGAAAAACTCAAGGCGCCCATGGTCAAGGATGCAGCGGTGCTGCGCAGCCAGGCGCAGTCGTACTCCGCAAGTTTCGCGCGCTCCAGGACGCGTCGCCGCGCGGAGATCGTCACGAACCGCGCGTCTGGCTCGGAGCGCTTCGATCTCAGTTGGCAGATTCAGCAGGCGATCGAAGCGCGAGCGCCCGCTGGGTGACCTGTCGGCAATCGGTCTCGAGAAGCGAGGAAGGCGGCAGCTACCGCATCGACTACAACGCGTTTCCGCAGTGGCACAGTCCCGACGAGGTCTCTTCTCCGCCGTTGATCGATGTCGACTGAGCATGGACACTGCGGCCAGCTGCTCATCAACCGCGGCTTTCGCGAAGAAGATGTCGCGAAGCTGCAGGAGCTACGTCGTGACGCACGACCTCGAGCAGACTCATCGCGGCGCGAACGCTTCCGCTCGCGATGAGCTTCAGCAAGATCGTCAAGAAATACGACAAGATCAAACGCCCCGTCGACGACGACGTGGTGCTTCTCGTACATCTACCAGCGCGAGAAGGCTCCCGGCCGAGAAGGGTCGCGAGTGGGCCGAAGGGCTGCTCAACACACTCGACGATCAGCGAGTGCGCATCCTCCTGTCCTACCTCGCGAGAAATGCAGCTCACCGGCGTCTGGTCACCCGGCGATCGACGCGCCGGCATCGACGGACAACTTGCACGTTGATGCGCCTTCCTGATTTCGAACAACTCGCGATCGGCCGAAGCCGCGGGGGTGACGCCATGAATACCGTGACCTCGCTTCGTGCCTGCGCCGCCGTGCTCGCTGCTCGGCGCGACGGTTGTCTGCTTCACAACACGGCGGCTGCCCTGACCATGCGACACCGAAGTCGCGCCGATATACCAGGTCGGCAACGGCGCAACGGTTCAACCTCGGCCACACCGTGTACGCGCACGACTAACTACAACCGTCTCTATCGCCGGCGGCTCCTACGTTGCAGCCTGCGCCGCCCCGCAGACGCTGCCAACCACGGGCGAACGGTTCCTCTCCGACAGAAGCTCTCGTCGGCGGCAATACGCTGTACGTCACGATTCCGGGGCGCACCCGGCATCAGTGAACATGCCCGGCTTCAACGCAGCGGCACTGCGTGGCCGAAGACTCGACTGCACCTACAGCTGGATCATCTCGCGCTGTCGAAGGCCAATTATTCGGTCGGTCCCGGCGGCGTCGGCTTCATGATCGGCGGCGGCGAGATGAGCGAAGGCGGCACGCAATTGTTCGTCATGGACGTTCCAGGCCTCGCCGACGAAGACGATGTGGACCGACTGCATTCCCTAGTAGAACTCTCTTCCAAACTACTCATCAATACCAAGGATGGTAATCATGAAGAATCTTCAAACAATTGCTGTGCCGAGCGTCATCTGCCATGGCGGCGCTCGGCTGCAACGCCTGGAGGGCGGCTGCAGCCCCATCGTCATCGACCTCGGCAACAACGGCATCAACCTCGGACAGGCCGGCGTCGGCGTCTACTTCGACGTCAACGCCGACGGTGTTCGCGATCACGTGCAATGGGTGCGGCGCGGCGGCGATGAGGGCTTTCTCGCCACTCGATCGCAGCGGCAACGGGCTCATCGACGACGGCGCGGAGTTGTTCGGTGTCGGCACGCCGCATGATCCTCGAAGGCCGCAACGCGCCCAATGGCTTCGTCGGTCTCGCGCAGTACGACTCGCGCCAGCTCGGCGGCAACGACGACGGCACTCATCAGCGAAGCCGATGCCATCTGGCCGCAGCTTGCGCCTCTGGATCGATCACGAACGCGGACGGTGTGTCCACGCGCGACGAAATGCGCACGCTGCAGCAGCGTCGGGCTCACGGCGCTCGATACCATTCCGAAAATCCGCAAGTACGTCGATGACGCGGGCAACTGTCATTCCCTACTGGGCGTGGGCCACGCAGCGACCGGTGCCCGGCCGCGCGCTGCATGGTCGATGTGTTCTTCCGTGTGCTGCCACGGTAGTTAGGCTAACGGCTGGAAGGGGTCATGGGAATTGCCCCCTTCCGGTCACGGACACATCCTGCGCACCAGCGCCACGCGCGACTCCACGTTCAGCTTGCGAAACATCTGGCGTACCTGTGACTTGACGGTGTTGGTGGACACGCCGCGCAGGTGTGCAATCTGCGCGAGCGTGCGTCCCTCGCAAAGCAGCTCGGCCACCTTCTGTTCGGCGGACGTCAGCAGCGTCTTGCCGGCGCGGCAAATGCAGCACGCAGGTGATGGCGAATGGGATGGCGGAGTCGGTGGTGCCCTGCAGGCGAAAGACGATTCCGTTGGCGCGATCTTCCACCGCCAGTGTCTTGCAAGTGCCCAGCAGGCGCGCGATGAGGGGCGCGGCTTCAGGAATGCGCGTTGGCCGTCGAGGGCGCGTCGGCCCGCAGGCGCGAAGTTCCGCGAGGATTCCGGTCAGCGTCTTCGGCGCTGGCATCGCGCCGTTCTGCCATGAAGCCCACCGCCGCCGACACTCATATATCTGCGCAAAGACGCACAGATTTGAATGGGAATCAGGGTGTCCCCCTCCATCTCAGGTCAGTTTCTTCACCCAGGCGACGTACTTGTCCATCCAGCCGTGCAGGAACTTGCGCGTCTCCGGGTTCGCAAAGTTGCCGGCTTCATCGAAGAAGCCGTCCTTGACGTGAAGGTAGGCCTCGGGCTGTCCCAGCGTGGGCATGTCGAGATAGGCCAGGATGGTTCGCAGATGGAGTTGCGCGACCGCCGTGCTGATGGCGCCGATGGAAGCGCCGATGACACCCGCCGGCTTGCCAGCCCAGGCGCTCTGCCCGTAAGGCCGCGATGCGTGATCGATGGCGTTCTTGAGCACGCCCGGAATCGAGCGGTTGTATTCGGCGGTCACGAAGATCACGGCATCCACAGCGCGCAGCTCACTCTTGAGACGCTGCACCTCCGGCGCCTGGGTCTTGTCGTCGTCCTGGTTGTACAGCGGCAGATCGCCAATGCGCAGCTCCTTGAAGGTGAAGTCCGGCGGCCCGAGCTTGATGAGCGCATTTGCCAGTTTTCGATTGATGGATTCCTTGCGGAGGCTACCGACGACATAACCGATCTGCTTGGGCATTCAAGACTCCTGTTTGCGGTCGATCATCTCAAATTCGCCGCTCGATTCTGTAGGAAGACGGAGCGCCTGACGCCATGCATCCAGCGGTCGCAAGCCTTCGTATCGTCTTCCGCGATGCACAAACGCGCCCTTCAGATGCTGTTCGCCTTCATCCTCGTTTCCCTGAGCGCCTTACAACCTCTGGGTGTGTACTCGCCAGCCGGTCTGGGAGTGGGGAGGCCTGACAACTCCGCCTGACAATCTCTGGACCATCGCGACGCTGATCGACGCGTACTTACGGCTTCATCACCTTTTACATCTGGGTCCTGTGGAAGGAGACGCGCGCCCTGCCGCGCGTGTCCTGGTTCGTCGCCATCATGCTGCTCGGCAATATCGCGATGTCGGCCTACGTGCTGCGCCAGCTCGCGCGACTCACGCCGGCGGACTCCATGGGCACGCTGCTCTCCGTGCGCAACGCCTGACGGCTACGCGGAGATCCTATGACCTCACTTGCGATGCACCTGCTCGAGCGCGACCTCGTTCCCGACTTCCTGATTCGCCGGCGCATTCGCGCGCTGCTGGCCACGCGCCTGCGCGAGGAAGACCAGCGCGACCCGGAGAAGCAGCAGCAGCGGCTCATCGATTTCATCCGCCAGCTCGAGGGCAGCCCGCTGGCCATCGAGACCGCGGCGGCCAACGAGCAGCACTACGAGGTGCCGACCGAGTTCTACACGCGCGTGCTCGGCAAACACCTCAAGTATTCGAGCTGTCTGTATCCGCATCCCGACGCCGCGCCCGCCGAGAACCTGGATGCCGCCGAGGCGCGCATGCTGGCGCTTGACCTGCCAGCGCGCGCGGCTCGACGACGGCCAGCGAATCCTCGAGCTCGGCTGCGGCTGGGGCAGCCCTGAGCCTGTGGATGGCCGCTAACTACCCGGCGATCGAAGATCACCGCGGTGTCCAATTCGCGCACGCAGAAGCTGCACATCGACGCCGCAGGCGGCGGCCCGCGGGCCTGCGCAATCTCGAAGTGATCACCTGCGACGTGAACCACCTGGCTTTTCCGGAAGGCACCGCCTTCGACCGCGTGGTTTCGGTGGAGATGTTCGAGCACATGCGCAACTACGACGCGTTGCTGGCGCGCATCGCCTCGTGGATGGCGCCGCGCGCCACACTGTTCGTACACATTTTCACGCACGCCCGAGTATGCCTACCCATTCGAGGTCCGCGACGACAGCGACTGGATGGCGCGCCACTTCTTCACCGGCGGCATCATGCCGAGCGACGACCTGCTGCTGTATTTCCAGCGCGACGTGCGGCTGCTCGAGCACTGGCAGGTGCCGGGCTGGCACTACCAGCTCACCAGTGAAGCGTGGCTTGCGAACATGGACCGGCATCGGGGCCGAACTCATGCCGGTGCTGGCGCGCACCTATGGCGCAGTCCCAGGCGCTGCGCTGGTGGGTGTACTGGCGCGTGTTCTTCATGGCCTGCGCGGAACTGTGGGGATACGCCGACGGCCGCGAATGGCTGGTGTCGCATTACCTCTTTGAAAAACGCTGAAAAGCGGTACAGTCTCCGGCCATGGCTGCTGTCAAATATTCCGGGTGGCTGATCGCCACCGACTCTCTGCTTCGCCCTTGTGTCTGCCGGCGCGGCCCGCTTTCGCCGTCTCCGACGCCGAACGCATCGCGGTCTACAAGGAATTCCGCGCTGCAGTTCGACGCGAAGAAATACGCCGAGGCGCAGCCGCTGGCCGAACGCCTCGTGGAACTCACCGAAGTGCAATACGGCGCCGAAGAGCTGGCGCTGACCAACCCGCTCACCAACCTCGCCACGGTTCACTACAAGCTCGGTCACTACCCGGCGGCGATCGAAAACTACCAGCGCACGCTGCGCATCCTGCAGGCCAAGTCGACCATCGCCGACAAGCAGCAGATCCGTCCGCTGCACGGCCTTGGCGTCAGCTTCATGGGCGCGAACGATCCGGAATCCGCGGTCGTGGCGCTGAAGCGCGCCGCCGACCTGTCGCGCAACACCGACGGCCTCTTCAACATCAACCAGGTCGAGTTCATCGACGCGCTGATCGACGCCTATGAGGCGACCGGCCGGTATCCGGAAGCGGAGAAGGAAAGCCTGTACGCCATGCGCGTCGAGGAAGCCGCATACGGCCGCAACTCGATCAAGCTGCTCGACCGCCTCGACAAACTCGCGCGCTGGTATGAAGGCGCGCGTCGCTACACCAGCGAACGCAACATCTACGAGCGGGCGCTCGGCATCCTGGCGAGAGTCCGCGCCGGAGAATGATCTGCGGCGTGTCAGCCCGCTGCGCGGTATCGCGCGCTCGTTCCGGCTCGAAGCGTTCTACGGCGTCGAAGGCGCGGACAGCGGCGCCACGTTCAATTCCGGCAACACCGGCGCGCCGGTGTTCTCCGATGGCACGCAGCAGCGTCGCGGTGAAACCGCGCTGGCCACGGCGCTCGACATCATCGACGAGAATTCGCCGGTCAATGAGCAGATGCGCGGCGAAGTGCTCACCGATCTCGGCGACTGGTTCCTCATCGCCAACGCGCTGCGCCGCTGCCTACGACACCTATGCGGAAGCCTGGAAAGCGTTCGAGCGCGTTTCCAACACCAAGCCGCTCGAGGTCGCCGCGCGTGCTCGCCTACCGGCCGTCGATGAGCTCGATCGATCGCTCACAGCTCGATCCGGCGGAAGCCGATGGTGAAGATGGTGGAGCTGCATTTCACGGTGGATCGCGACGGGCGGATCGACAACGTGACTTCACCGACCACCGACGTGCCGGAAAACATCGTGCGCAATTCGATGTCGTCGATGAGCGCTCGCGCTACGCGCCGCGCATCGAAAATGGCGCGGCCGTTCCCACCGAGAATGTGGTCTTCCTCGAACGAGTGCTGGTCAAAGTGACGTCGTCCGAAACTGGGACGTCATCTGGGAAGGAGAAAGAGGCTGCGAAGCCGCCGGAGGCGGATTCCGGCGCCGTCGCCACCACCGGCTGATCGTTGATCGGCACCGCTTCGATAGTCATGTCGGCCACCGCAGCGGCCGCTTCCGGCGACCCGGGCTCTGGCTTGGACTTGGGCTGAAGCGCCTGCGAAGCGAGCAGCGGCTTCGCGAGATCCAGCCCCTGGAACTGCGTGAGGAATTTCGCCGCGGCATCGCGCATGGCCGCATAGGCGGCAATCCCCAGCTCTTCTTCGCCATTGCCGATCTTGGGCGCCGGCCCGCTGCCGTATCCGGTCAGCGTGAGCGTGTCGACCAGCTCGCCGTTCGGCGCGTAGATGAAGATCTGGTAGCGGATGGTGACCGCGGTGTAGATGCCGCCCGTTTCCCGCGCGCTGGCGAACGAAAACTGTTCGATGCGCGGCTCGAAGATGGCCATGATGCCGGGCTCGAGGCGCGCGGCGTCGACGGTGTCGAACATCTTCGCTTCGGTGAATTCCGCGCGGAAGATTTCCTCGACGAGCTGCTTGTGCGAAGGGCCGAGCTGCGCCTCGTAGTTCACGCTGGCGCGCGATTCCTTGTGCATGTAGTTGCCGGCTTCGCTGGTGACCACCACGCCCACCTTGGCGGGAGTGGGCACGATGAGTGGCTTGGGCAGTTCGCCTTCGGGCCGCACCGCGACGGCCATGCAGCCGCCGAGCACAGCGTCAGCGACGCGAATGAAAGGCAGAGTTGCGAGAGGCGTCGTGACGTTCACGCGTTCACCCGTCAGTGATGCAGCGAGGCTGACCGAGCACGTCGACCTTGATCGCGCAGCCCGGGCCACCGATCGTGAGACCCACGAAAGTACCTTCGTTGTCGTCGCACATGGCCCGCATTAGAACAGAAAAGCGCTGATTGATACACGGCGGCGAACTGGCCCCGGCCGGCATGCCGATGGCGTGGATGCGGATCTTGTGGCGCCCCTGGCGGTCTATCGGGTTGTACTTACGCACCGCCTGCAGCGCCGCTTCCACCGAGGGGCCGGTGAAATCGTCGCCGATCACATACACGCTGATCTTCTTGTCGGCCGCCCACCAGCCCTGGACGGCGGCGCCGATGCCTTCGACCGGGCTCGAATCGCTGAACGGCTTCCAGTTGACCATGGTGGACAGGATCTTGGTGCGCTGGGCGGGCGTGTCGCTGCAGCCACTGCCCCTTGGTGCTCGCGAACATGGGTTTTCCCTGATCGTCGAGGATCTGCAGGCCCTTCACCTTGGGATAGATGTCGAGGATCTCCTTCATGACGTTCTGGGCGTTTTCCCAGTTGTCGGCCTGCATGCTGCCCGAGGTGTCGATGACGAAGATGATCCACTCGCTGTCGACCGGGATGCCGCCGACCGCGAGCACGTTGGGGTCACGCCGCGGCGCGTTCTTGAGCAGGCGCTGCATCTCGGCGGTCAGCGTCTGGTGCGCGGCCACGAGCTCGGTCTCGACGATGTTGGTGACGGCGGACTCGCCCTTGCTGGCGTTGAACTCGCCGCGGATCTTCGAGAGATCGCTGGCGAGCGCCGCGGCTTTCCGCTGCTCGGTAGTTAGAACCTTGGTGCGGCCCTGCAGCTCGCGGTTGAGCACGTCGGTCTCGCCGCGCAGCTCGAACAGCTGGCGCTGCAGGTCGAGGATCTGCCCGCGCAGGTCCCTTTCGCTGCGCTCGATGACGATGGGCTGGCCGATGTCGGTGAGCACCAGCAGCAGGATGATGGCGCCGAAGCCGCAGCAGATGCAGTCGAGGAACGACAGCGTGAAGACTTCGAATTCGCGGCGTTTACCGAGTGCCATGTGAGCGTTCTCCTCATGGCCAGTCGCGCGAAGGAATGACGTACGAGCCGCTGCTGCGACGCGCGAGCCGCCAGTAGGCGTGCGCCGCCAGCGGGATCGCCCTTCATGGGCAGCAGCACGACGTCGATGGGCAGTTTCTTCTCCATGATCTTCATCGCATCGTCGAACAGCTTCTCGCGATCGCGGGAGTTGATGAACTTGCGCGACGCCGGCACCGAACCCTGCGTGGGCAGGCCATCGGTGATCAGGATGATCTGGTCGGGCTCCGGCTGCATCGTGCGCACCGACGAGAAAGGCATTCACGAGGCTGGTGCCATCACCCGGCGTGATGGCGCGCGCCGCGGTCAACACGCCGTTGATGGCGCGCGGATCGTTGTTGGCGAGCCATTGCGTGCCGGTGCTGGCCTGCACGGGCTTGGCCTTGGTGTTGTAGCCGATCACCTGGAACTGGCCGTTGTCGGGCAACTGCGCGGTGACCCACTCGACGATGTCGAGCGCGCGCCGCCACTTCTGCGCCGCGCGCCGCATCGGCTCGGGCTGGTTGCGCAGCTTGATCACCTTGGCGATGTCCTCGTCCATCATGCTCGCCGACGTGTCCAGCAGGATCAGGATGCGCTTGCCCTTCATCTGCAGCGCGCTGATGTACTTGCGCTGGCCGCGTCCGCGGAACGACTTCACGCGATCGCCGGCCGGCGCCTTGTCGAGCGCACCGCCCTGCAGGCGCTTCACGCCTTCTTCGAGCGACTTGATGTCGGCCTTCAGCTGGTTGATGTGCGCGCGGCGCGCCAGTGCTCTCTTCGTCGAACGTGGACGACTGCTCGCGGCGCTGCCTTGAGTTCGGCGGCGACGCGCAGCGCGCGCGCCTGGGCGGCGGCGGCATCCTCGTCGGTCTTTCTCGAGCGTGTTGCGCAACTGCACGAGGTGCAGCATGCCGTCCTTCACTTCTTCTTCGAGCTTGCTCACCTCGCCGGTGAGCTGGTCGAGCGCGCAGGATTTCCTGCGCGCCCTTCTGCGCCTGCACGATCGTGTAGAACAGCACCACCGCGCCGAAGCCGCAGCAGATGCAGTCGAGGAACGACAGCGTGAAGACTTCGAAGGCGCGGCGTTTTTTCATGGCGCACTCTCGCGAACCGAAGACGCCGCGGAAATGAGCGTGAACTCGACGCCCGGCGTGCCGACGCGCACGCGATCGCCGGGACGCACCGTCGCGCGTTCGCGCACGCGCGCGCCGTTGACCCAGGTGCCGTAGCGGCTGTGATCGATGAGCATGGTGCGTTCGCCCTCGCGGCGCAGCGAGCAATGGACGCGCGACACGCCCGCCGCGGCGCGCGGCAGCGTGATGTGCGGCGCGTTGGAGACTTCCTCGGTGCCGATGACGAGCCCCACGTCCGGGAAAGCGCATGGAGTCGCCGCCGAAGAGGATGTGTGTCACCGGCAGCGCACGCGCGGCCGAGGTGCTGGCCGACGCCACGTATTCGATGTCGGCGGTCGAGACTGTGATTGGCGACGCGCGCCACGCGGCGGCGCAGCCGCGGCGTGACCGGCCGGATCCGTGGTCTGCAGCGAGGCGGCGACCGCGGCCAGGCCCGCGGGCGCGATGACGAGGCCGTCCTGCTCGAGCTCGAGCAGGCGCGGAAGAAACCCGGGCCAGCGCCGCGACTCGGCCGGCAACACCAGCGCCGCATCCTGCCCGGCGATGCGCGCGATTGCGCGTGAGGCGCGCGAGCTCGCGATAGAACGGCTGCGCCGCGTCGGCAAACAGCTGCGCATCGACGGTGACGGCGAATCGCGCGCCATCGGACTTCGACGGCGGCTTCGACCTTGCCTTCGGTGGCGGCACGCGCGGCGAGCGACGGCAGGTCGGCGAACAGGCGCTGCTCGACGTCGAGGCTGAGCAGCGGATCGAAGCGCGTGTTCCTCACCATGGCGCCGGCCACGGCGATGAGCCACAGGTCGTAGACGTCGAGCAGGTTGGCGCGCTCGCTCACGAAGGCTTCTTCGAAGATGCATTCGGCGCCGCCGGACACGCGCGTCGCGGTTGCCGAACGCCAGCCGGCATCGAGCACCACGTAGTGGCTGCGATCGATCGACCGCGGCGGCCGTGAGCGTGGCGGAATCGAGGAAGTCGCGCGTATCCACGCCCGCGGCGCTCAACGCGCCGCGCAACGCCGTCAGCGCGCTCGCGTCGAGATCGGCGGGCACGGCGACCACGGCTTCGATGCGTTCGCTCACGCCGAGCGCGCGCAGGTGCGCGTGCACTTCGAGCGCCACGTTGCGCGCCGCGCGCTTCGTTGCGCCCGAGCTCGCGCCAGTGCGACAGCGACACCTCATCGGGCCGGCCACGCGCAGCCGCAAGCGCGGCGCGGCCGAAGCGCGGCTCGCGCTGCCGCGGTCTCGACCGCCAGCGGCTCGTTGGCGAGCAGCTCGCCATCGCGGGCGATGGACAGCGTGTGGTGGTCGAAGTGGAGGCCGTACATGGTGGACGTAGTCAGATGTTCGTGGGGAAACTCACGCTCGAATCGGCGTCGTATTGCAGATCGGGCGGCAGGTCTTCGGGCGCGATGCCCTCGTAGGGATCCTTGTCTGCCTCTTCCGGCGTTCTCGCCTTCGGCCGCGGGCTTGCGCGGCAGCCGGGCTCGCCGCCAGCCGCGGCGTCGGCGCCCGCGGGCGCCGGAGCCGGCGGCGCAGGCTTCGGCACCTTCTGGCGCGGCGGTCGCGTCGGGGATTTCCGCCGGCGGCGTCAGCGACTGGCCCGGCGGCGCGGTGGCCGAGCGGCAGCCGCCGCAGGTCCGATGCGCACGGGCGCATTGAGCAAGGCCGTGGTGGCCGCGATGGCGGCGACTGCCGGCGATCGCAATGGCGAACAGGCTGCCGATGATGTGACGCATGGCGCTCTCCTATTCCGGCGCGACGTAACGCGCGACGCGGAAGCCGATCACGTCGCTGGGCACGATCGGCGCCTTCGCGCCAGGGGAAACGCAGCTCGCGCGGTGGTCACCGTGCGCCAGTTGGAGCCGCGATACGACATGACTCTTGCCGTCGTTGGGACCCAGCGGATCCGTGACGGCGGCGGACGGCACGAACGAAAGGTAGCGGTCGTTGACCCACTCGGACACGTTGCCGGCGAAGTCGTAGAAGCCGAGCGCATTCGGCGCGAACAGCGCGGGCGCGGCCACCGCCGGGAATTCGTCGCGGTGGCCATCGATGGCGCCGCCTAACAAGCTCGAGCGCTTCGCTGCCGCCGACGTTGGCGCGTGCCGGACACCACCGGCAGATCCGCTGCCCCAGGGATACTTGAGCGGCTTGCCGGTGCTGGCGGCGCGCGCGACGAACTCCCACTCCGCCTCGGTGGGCAGGCGGTAGCCGTTGGTCACCGGACTGGTGAGCGCGAACCCACCGCCGTCGCGCGGCTGGTAAGCGGGCGGCAGGCCTTCCTGCGCCGACAGCCAGTTGCAGAATTCGGCGGCGTCTTCCCAGGTGACGCGCGCCACGGGTTGTTTGTCGAGATCGAGCGAGAACTGGCCCGCGGCACCGGAATTGTGGTTGGCGCGGAACTGGCGGAACTGCCCGTTCGTGACTTCGCGCTCGCCCATGTAGAACGGGCGCAGCAGCGTCACCTTGTGCGCGCCTTCGTTCGGGCGCCGGCCCTGCTCGCGCCGGTCGGTGCCCGCCTGGAACACGCCGCCGGCGACGATGAGTAGTCTGATGCCGGACTTGGTGCTGATCGTCTGCGGCGCATTGCCGGCGACGTCCTTCGGATTCACCAGCTTGAAATCGACGGTGCGCGCGATGCCGGGCGCCAGCACGAGGTCGGTGACGAAGGGGTTGAAGCCTTCCTTGCGCACTTCGATGTGCTGGCGGCTCGCCGGCAGCGACAGCGACACCGGCGCCTTGCCGCGCGAATTGCCGTTCACGAACACTTCCGCGTCCGCGGGCTCGCCCTGGATGCGCACCTCGACCAGCAGCGCCGCGAGGCGCGCATCGAGCGCGATCTCCTTCGCCGCCTCGGCAAAGATCTTCGCGCGTCCACGGCGCGTAACCCGCGCGCGTGACGGTGACGGCATGCGACACGCCCGGCGACAGGTCGATGGTCACGGGCGTGAGGCCGCGGAAGCTGCCGCCGGTGGTCACCTGCGCGCCCGAGGGCACCGAGCGCACGGTGACGCGCGCATCGGCCGCGCCGAGTTCGATGGGGCCGATGGTCTGCGGCGTGCCCGCGTTCGACCACGACGCTCGAGGTCCACAGCGCGCAGGCCCGGCGACGACACCTGCACGCGGCGAATGCCGGCGTCCATCTCCACCTTCGCCGGCGTGACGCCCGCCGGCTTTGCCGTCGACTTCGATCTGCGCGCCCGCGGGCACCGAGCTGATGCTGACGACTCCGAACGATGGCTTGAGCGCCACCTTGAGCTGCTGCTTCTCGCCGCCGCCGGCGATGGTGAGGCGCTCGACGTGATCGAGATGGCGCGGCGCCTTGAAGGTGAGCGTGCGATCGCCGGCCGGCACGTCCACCGTGCCCGGAACGCGGCCGAGCGGCGCGCCGTCGGCGGAGATCTCGCGCGGCGACGCCGCCGGTGTCCACTTCGAGCTTGCCGGGTAGTTTGATGAGGTGGATGAGCGCATGCGCCGGCGCCGGCCCGCCGACCTTGACCTGCACTTCGCCGGGCACGTAGCCCTCGCGCGCGGCGCGCAGCCGATGCTCGCCGGGGAACACGAACACGCTGGATGCCGATTGCCAGGAGAAACTGCCGACGGATTTGACCATCGGCGTCACCGGGCCGCAGATCGAGCGCGATGGGTCTTGAGCAGCGCGAACAAGCCGAGCACCAGCGCCAGCAGCGCGCCCATGACCCAGGCGGCGTAGTTCCAGCGGCTGCGCGCAACGCGCGCGCGCGCGCGGCGCGCACGAAGCCTTCGATGCTCGGTACTTCGCCGAGGTCGATGGGCAGATCTTCGGTCGGATGGCGCGAGCGCGCGCACGCTGTCGCCCACGGGCGGCAGCGTGTCGTTGCCCACCAGGTCGAAACGGCGCAGCGCGAGCGTGCGCCGCGGTGGCTTCTTCGACCAGCAGCTGCGAGCCGGCGATGGTGATGACGTCACCCGCGTTGATGATGCGCGCGCCGCCCACCGTCACGCCGTTGATGCTGACGCGGCTTTCCGGCACGCGGCATCGAACAGCCAGCGTCCGGACACCGCACGCAGCGCCGGCGAGCGGCGGCGTGCTCCGGCGGCGGCGCGTCGACGTGATCGGAGCGCATGGCGCCCGGAGCCCGCGTCGAACACCACGCGCGCGCCGTAACGCGACTCGTCCTGCGCGGTGCGCAGCACGATCGACGCGTCGAGTGAGAGCGAGGGTTCCATAGCTATTTGAGGGTCTGGTTGCTAAATCGGTTCCAGGCAGCGAATGACGATGGTCTGCCCGCCCTGCCCGGGCGACACCGTGATCTCGCGGCGCACGTCGCGAAAGCCGCTGCGCTTGCCGGTGACGGTGTACTTGCCGGGCTTCAAGGTGACCTCGCGCCGGTCGAACGCTCCGAAGAAACCCACGCGCTGGATGGCGACTTCGGTGGCGTTGTCGGATTCCAGCGCCAGCACCACCGGCTGATTGAACGTGGGCAGCAGAAGTTCCAGGCGCGAGACCTGCGAGCGGATCACCGGGCCCTGGTTGGGCAGCGCCCGGGCCCGCGCCAGCAGCCGCTCGGCCTCGACGCGCACTTCGTCCGCGGCCAGACGTTCCGGCCTCTCTATGAGTGCCTGCAGCCGGTTGCCCAGTTCCGCGCGCGGCGCGACCGCGGCCCGGCCTGCCTGCGCGAACTGCAGCGAAGGATCGCGCGCCAGGGCTTCGTCATAGATAGCCAGGGCCTCGGTCCAGCGTTCTTCGCGCGACCAGCCGCGATGGCGCGTGTCGGCGAGTTCGGCGGTGCTGCGTCCGCTGCCCGTGTCGGCGACCCGTTGCAGCGCCGCGCGAACTTCGGCGCTGTCAGGGCGGAGCTGGCTGCGCGCGTTCCAGGTGCGTGCGCGCCTCCGTCAGGCGTCCGGCGTTGAGCGCGGCCAGGCCCGCGCCCATCTCCGCGTTGAACTGGTTTTCGGCCATGGCGCTGCTTCACGCGCGCGAGGCCCTCGGTGGCCGCGACATTGCCGGGATTGCGCTTGAGCACATCGGCGAACAGTGCCTGCGCCTTCGGCAGGTCCTTGGCGGCTTCGGCGTTCTCGGCATCAGCCAGCGTCGGCACCACGCCGCTGGCAGCGGCCACCTTGCCGAGCCACTCGGTGGCTTCCTGATTCTGCCGGGATCGATCTTGAGCGCGGTGTCGAACGCCTGGCGCGCATTTTCGAATTCGCCGGCGGCCAGCGCGCGCTTGCCTTCGGTCATCTGCGCGGTCAGCGCTTCGGGCACCCTGGCTTCGATGGCGGCGAGCGCTTTATCGAGCTCCGCCAGCGGCGCCGGCGCGCCTTCGTACCTGCGGCGCTCGAGCATGCCGCCGATTTCGTCGAGCGACTTGCGCGCGGCGGCGAAATCCGTGCCGCCCCACTGCGCGGCGGCGCGCGAATCGAGCTCGAGCACGCGCTTGCTGAGTTCGGTGTGCTGCGTCGGTGAGTTCTTCGGCGCGCTTCTCCGCGACCTGCTCGGCCTCGGTGGGGCCGGCGGGAATCTGCAGATCGCGCGATGTCCACCTTCTGCTGGCTGGCGAATTGCGGCAGCAGGTACGCGACCCCGCCGGTGGCGACGACCAGCACCGCGGCGATGATCCAGCCGCGACGCCGGTTGCGTGTCCGCTGCTCGCGCACCACCTGCGCGCGCAGCTCGTCGACCTGCGGCAGCATGCCCGGATCGATTTCCTCGAGCTCGCGCACCGCGCTTGCGGGCATGCGGGCCTTCGTCGGCCATCAGCGCCGGCGTGAGATTGTCGGCGGCGGCGCCGAGGATGGCGGCTTCGGTCTCCGAAGCGGCATCGGCGGCGGCTGCCCTCGAGCCCGAGCGTGTCCTGCAGCACCGCGCTCATTTCATCGGCGACGTGCCGCATCGACGGCGGGCGCTCGCGGCCCTGCTTGGCTAACAACCAGGAAACCAGCAGCTCGAGCCGCGGCGGAATCGGCTTCACCGGCTTGAGCCGCGGCACCGGTTCGGTGGCGATCTTCTTCGCGTCGAACGCCGGATAGAACGGCGGATAACCGGAGAGCAGCTCGTACGCGAGCGCGCCCAGGCCGTAGATGTCGTCGGTGGGACGCGCCGGCTCGCCGGCGAGCTGCTGGGGACTCGCGGAGAACGGCGAACCCGGCGGACCGCTCGAGTTGTCGCCTTCGGACGCGCCCGCGCCGAAATCCGCGAGCAGCGGACGGCCGGCGGCGTCGAGCAGGACGTTCGACGGCTTGAGATCGCGGTGCACGATGCGGCGCGAATGCGCGTGTTCGAGCGCGGCAGCGATGTCGATGAGCAGCGGCAGGATCTTGGTGTACGGAGCGCCGCGCATCTGGCGCAGGTCGCCGCCCGCGGCGAACACCATGGGCAACACCGTGGCGTCGGCGACGCGCGCACCGGCTCGTAGACGCGCAACACGCCCGGGTGATTGAGGCGCGCCGTCAGCGTGAACTCGCGCTGGAAGACTTCCCAGGCGGCTTCGGAATTCAGGAACTGGGAATAGAGGATCTTGAGCGCGACTTCGGTGTCGCGCATTTCATCACGCGCACGCCACACCTCGCCGTACCCGCCGGCGCCGAGTTTTTCGATGAGCACGAAGCGGCCGCACAGCTTGGTGCCGGCCTGATTCTGGTTTGTCACGTATCAGCTGGACGGAGGCTTGACGCTGCTGGTCGCCGTTGTTGTGGTTGGCGGGAGCCGGCGCCGGTGCCGGTGGCGTCGCCGCCGCCGCCGCGCCCGTCTCCTCGAGATAAAGTTGCTTGAGCAGCTTGCGCCATTCCCGGTACTGGTCTTCCGCCGTGCCGGTGAGGCGCAGCGTGTGACCCTCGACTTCCACCACCTGCGGCGCGACTTCGGACTGGAAGCTCTGCGTGAGCTCCTTCAGCGCATCGGCGTGTACGCGCGCGTCCGCGTATTTCTTGATGCCCGAGAGCACCGCGGCAATGCCGCCCATGGTGCCGGCGGTGCGCATCGCGTCGTTGATGCGGCAGGCGTCGTAGGTGCTGCAGGAGTTGGGCGCGAAGATGCTGGCGATGAGCGCCGCGGCGCCGAGCACCGTGCGCGTACGCGCGCTCGAGCGGGCGCGCATTTCCTTTTCGAGCTCGGTGAAGCTGGTCTGCCGCCAGCTGTCGTACGAATCGTCGATGGATTCGGCGAAGCTCGCGTAGTAGTCGTTCACCGTGTCGACGACGGCGGTGTCGCGCTCACGAATTCTTTCGATGCGGCCGAGCGTGGGATCCGACCTCGGCCGGCAGGCGCACCACCTGCGTGATGCCGTTCTTGTCGACGGCCGTCATGCCCTGCATGGCGTCCGGCGCGAGATCCTGGGCGAACCTGAGGCTCGCCACCTTGCGGATGTTCTCGCGATCCAGCGCGGAGAGCTTGTCGCGCGCAACGACCAGGTCGTTGGCGATCTCGGAGTAGACGTTCTGGAAGGGATCGCGCGCCTTGAGCGCGGCGGTGGTCTTGTACGCGCCGAGATCGACCAGGCTGCTGTAGCGCTTGTCCTTGATCCACACGCGGCCCGCGGCATCGACGGCCGTGATGTCGACGGCCATGAAGCCGCCGTTCGAATCGACGACCTTGCCCGTGACGATGACGTCGACGAAATCGGCGGTGCGGGAATGACGCGCACCGCGCCCCACTGCGCGGTCTCTTCGAGCGTCGAGCGCAGCAGCGTCGGCATGTAGCGCGCCTCGGCCTTGCGCAGCTCGGGATAGATGCGCTTCTTGGCCAGCGCTTCGTCGTCGTTTTCGATGTTCTTGGGAATGCCCGGGTCGAAGACGCGGATGCCGACGTCGAGCAGCTCGGCTTGCGGGATGTGCACCGTGGCCTGCTTGGCCGCGATCTTCGGAATCGGCTTGGTCTCGGAGGTGACGCAGCCCGCCAGCAACATCGGGATTGCCAGTGCCGCGGCTGCAAGTAGTTTGAGTTTCATGACTGTCACCTCGATCCGAATCAGCCCGCCGACTTCTTGTAATCGTTGTATTCCTTCCAGAGCCGTTCCTTGAGCTCGGGATCGGTTTCCTCTTCCGCGGCCTTGCGCAGACGCTTGGCGACGATGTCGTCGTCGTTGACGACGCGCGTCTTGCCGCCGCCGGCGCCGCCGCCACCCTTGCCGCCCTGACCCGCCGACTCGGAGGCATCGCCATTGTTGTTAGCGCTCTTCGGCGCATCGCCTTCGGATTTCAGATCGCCGGAACGCGCCTGGCCCGAGCCCGAGCCGGCACTGCCAGCTTCGCCGGAACCGTCGCTCGAGCCGGATTCTCCGCTTTCGCCTTCGCCTTCAGCGCTGCCGCGCGAGTCGCGCTCCTTGGCGACCCGCTCCTGTTCTTTCTTCAGAGTCTTGTCGAAGTCGCCGAGCGAATCGTCGAGGCTCTTCTCGCCAGCCTGCCGCCGTTCGTCGGAAGTCTGTGCGCCCGCCCGGACCTTCGGTACGCGGCGCTGCCGGACTCGCCACCCTTCGACGAGCCCGAACCGGATTCGCCTGACACCGCTCTTGCCGATCGCCGGATTCACCGGGGAGACCAGGCGTTGATGCAGAGGGTTCACTGGGCATCCCGGGCATCCCGGGGCTGCCACCGGGCATTCCTGGCATTCCGGTGCTGCCGCCAGGCATTCCCGGCATTCCGCTGCTACCCCCGGGCATTCCGCCCGGCATTCCGCCGCCAGCCCACCGGGCATGCCACCACCGCCACCGCCGGGCATTCCGCCGCCGCCGCCACCAGAGGGGCTGGGCATTCCCGACGATCCGCCGCCGCTGCTGCCGCCGGACGCGCATCCCGCGAGAATCGCTGCCGCGACAGCGAGTGAAATCAGGATTGGAGTGCGCATGCGAATCTCCTGCCGTAATCAGTGGGTACCGGCGCTACTTTCGTCGGTTCCCGAGAAGAAGCTGCGCAGCTGGTTCGACATGCGATTGCATGCTGTCGCCTGCACGCGCGCGATGAAAGGCAATGGAACTATTGCGCCAACGATGGCGGAAGTTCCAGTGACATTTGTACCGACGCTACCCGCTGACTTGGCTTGTTTCAAATCCCAGATGGTCGCCTCGTAGGCGGACTCCTTCTGCCACCAGCCGAAGCCGATGCAGCCCGCGCCGCCGGGCGCCGCGCCGCAGGCAAGGCTGCCACCGCCATCGGTCTTGCGGGTGCTGCCGTCGAGCCAGACTACATAACGCACACCGGTCTTGGTGACCTGGTCCGCGACGCCCGGCCGCGCGAGCAACTCGCTCATGGCCTCGGGTTTTCCCGGCGCCGTGCTCGGCTCGAACCAGGGAAACATCTCGTCGACGAAATCGTTGTTGTCGTGGACCAGCAGGCCACCCTTGCCGCCCACGAGGTTGGAGCCGATGCAGTCCATGAAGTCGTCTTCGGCGCCCGCGCCTTCGATCTGCGGCTTGGCGAGGATGACCACGCGTTCGCCCTTGGCCGAGTGGCGTAGCGATTTCACGGGACTCTTCGATGCGTGCCTGCATGCACCCACCGAGCAAAACAGCGCCCAGGCACGCAGTTGTCATGCGGATTGCGTTCATGACCGGCTCCCAGGTCTTGATGCGGGAAGTCTATGGGCGCGGCAAGTATGCCACGTCGCAGCATCGTCACTTTGTGACCTCACCTGCTGCTCCAGGGTTCCCAGATGAACGCGGAAGGGCAACTTTACGGCGACAGATCCAGCGACAACTGAGGGTGAGTACGTAGTGGAGGACGGAAAAGATTCGTGGGCAGCGAAATTTGCCGGTCCGCCGGAAACCCGAGCCGCCGGCAGGCGAGCTGGAAACGCTGGCGGATCAGCTGCGCCACCGGGCCCGACGGCGTGCATGCGCGTCCCAAAGGCGGGGTCGTTGTCGCGTTCGCCTCGCATGCTGCGAACGATCGACATCACGTGGGCGGCGCGGTCAGGGAAATGCTCAGCCAGCCATTCACGGAACAGATCTTTCACTTCCCAGGGAAGCCGCAGCAAGGTGTATCCGGCGAGCCGACGCTCCGGCCTCGCGGCATGCTTCGAGCACCGCTTCGATTTCGTGCTCGGTGAGCACGGGAATGATGGGCGCCACCAGGACGCCCACCGGCACGCCCGCGTCCGCGAGCACGCGCATCGCTTTGAGCCGTGCACCCGCGGCGGCGGCGCGCGGCTCGAGCACGCGCTTCATGTCGTTGTCGAGAGTCGGGATGCTGAACATGACGCGCGTGAGGCCGTCGCGCGCGAGTTCCGCCAGCAGATCGACGTCGCGCGCGACCAGCGCGCCCTTGGTGGTGACGCTGACCGGGTGCTTGTGCCTGAGCAGCACCTCGAGAATCGAACGTGTGACTTTGTGTATTTTTTCGAGCGGCTGGTAAGGATCGGTGTTGGCGCCCAGCATGATGGGCGCGCACTTGTAATTTGGCGCCGCGAGCTCTTTTTCGAGCAGCCGCGCGGCGTCGGCTTTGTAAAAAAGTCTGGTTTCGAAATCGAGGCCGGGGGAGAGACCGACGTAGGCGTGGCTGGGGCGGGCGTAGCAGTTGTGGCTCACGACGCCGTTGGCGATGAAGTCCTCGGTTCCGGTGGTGATGTCGAAAAGGCGCATCGCCTTGCCGAGAGGCTCGATTTTGATGACCGCAAGGCGCGCGGAGCTCTTCACGGCCTGGCCGGCGATGTCTTTCTTGCGCGTTATTGCCGGATCGACGGTGTGGAAAAAACGCAGGTGTTCGGCGAGGCCGCCGATGATTCGCACGATGTCGATCGGCTCGGCAGCCTTGCGGTCGTTGTGTTCGATGACAAACCGGAAATTCAACACGCGCAGCGAACGCTGGATCCAGCCAATGACTTCCCGGTCGGTGTTGGAGATTCGCAGGATGCCGTGTCGATAGCTTCCGTCGGCGTCGAAGATTCCAGCCAGGAAGCCCTTGTGCCATTCGAGCGCGGGCGCATGCGGCCAGCGGATGATCTCGTGCACTTCCGCCACGACCGCGCTTGCACGACGCGTCGCGCTCACCGCAGCGGCATCGAAATGGCGCGACTGTGCCTGGCAGATGCCGAGGAAGTTCCTGGTGCGCTCCAGAGCGTCATCGGAAGACGGAACCAGTCGAGTCCATCGATGTGGCGAAGCTTTTCCTCGTGTATGCGCGTCGCCATACGAATCGATCGAACCGTCCGCGCGGATGACTGCGCTGAGATAGCCCTGGCGAAAGTCGATTTCCCTTTCTGGTCCCACCGCAAAACGCCCGACTCCCATCAACCTGGAATTGACTGTGAGGTGCGCGCGTTGGGTTCCTGCCTGGGTGCCAGTGACAAACATCCAGCCGCGTTCAGTGAGGAAGCGATGATCGGCGCCGGTCACCAGCGTAGTGCCGTCTTCGAGCGTTACACGGTAGGCGGCTTTGATGACGCTCCAATGCGCCAACACTTTCGTCTTGACGTAGCGCCTGTACGAGCCAACCCGCTCCGTCCCATAAATCGCATCGCCAACCTCAACGTCGGCAATCATTTTTGTCTTGCCGTTGGCCATCAGGATCGGTGTTTCGCCTGCCATGCAGTAAACACATCCGTGTTCGCAGCCTCGATACGGATTGATCGACTGCGAGAAGTGGATGTCAGGCGATTGGTTGCGGCTGATGATCGAGCGCGCGGGCTCGGGCAGCACGATGGTCTCGCGCTTGTCCGGCTGCTCGTCTTCGTACCAGCCGTCGTGCTCGAGAGTTTGTGTGAGTTTGTCGAAGCGGCCGGGCGGTTGTGACAGCGCACCGCGGCCTTTGATCGCGCTTGCCATGCGCTGACTGTATTTATGTACAGGTCGCGAGTAAATCCAGCTCGACAGCGTTCACGACACTGTATGACCCGGGAATGGGGACATTCCTGATTTGCTAGCAAAAGGGGACGGGCCTCACTGACGCGCGGACGTGGCCTGAGCCGCGTCCCCTTTTGCTGGCAAATCAGGAATGTCCCCATTAATGCGTCGGGTCGGGGAAGCGGTCCAGCTTGCGCAGCTGAGGAAACAGGCCGAGATAACTGCCGACGACGACGAGCGTACACACGCCGCCCCAGATCATCGACGGCACGATGCCCATCCACGCGGCCTGCATGCCCGCCCGGAACGCGCCGAGCTCGTTCGAGGCCCCGATGAACATGGAATTGACTGCGCTCACACGGCCGCGGATCGAGTCCGGTGTCTCAAGCTGCACGAGCATCCCGCGCACGAACACGCTGACCATGTCGCCAGCGCCAGCGATGATCAGGGCCGCGATTGTCAGCCAGATGCTGGTCGACAACCCCACGGTGATCATGCAGGCGCCGAACAACGCGACACCGCCGAACATCCAGGTTCCGGCGTGCCGCTGGATCGGCCGCATGCCGAGCCAGAGCGCGACGATGGCCGCGCCCACGCCGGGCGCGGCACGCATGATTCCGAGGCCCACGGGGCCGACGTGCAGAATCTTGTCCGCGTACGCCGGCAACAGCGCGACGACACCGCCGAACAGAACGGCGAACAGGTCGAGCGAGATCGCGCCGAGCACCGGCTTCTTCCGCCACACGAACACGAAACCACCGAGAACATCCTGCCAGCGCCATTCGGACACCGACTTGGCGAGCACCGGCTTCACGCCAAGCATCATGAAGATCGCACCGATCAAGAGTGCGACCGCAATACCGTACGACCAGTCGATGCCGAAGATCAGCGTGAGGCCGGCGATCGCCGGGCCGCTGATCGTCGCGATCGTGAACATCAGCGTGTTCATGGAAATGGCGCCGGACAGCAGTTCCTTCGGCACCAGGTTCGGCACCATCGCCTGACCTGCCGGCGCCCAGAAGCTACGACCCACGCCTAACAAGGCGGCGATGAAGAAGAGCAGGATGACTTCGTGACGACCGAAGAGAGTGAACCACAGCAATGCCACCGCCGCGATCAGTTCGAGTCCGTATGCGAGCGCGATGATGAGCCGGCGATCGAAGCGGTCGGCGATCTGTCCGCCGGGCAGGAGCAGCACGACGAACGGCAGGAACTGGGCGAGCCCGATGAGCCCGAGATATTCCTCTTTGCGGGTCAGCTCCCACACCTGGTAGCCGAGGACCACGTCGATCATCTGCCAGGCCAGCGTCGCAGCGAAACGGCCATACGCGTAGCGCGCGAAATCGGGATGGCTCAGGGCCTGGCGACCAGGCGATCTGGAGTTGCTGATCAAAGTCGTCGGGCGAAAGACGCGAGTGTTGGGAGTTGCGCACTTTAGCTGGTAACGTCGTGCTCCGTTGACCATTGCGTTCCCGATAAGGACATAGTGATGAAGACGGTCACTGGAATTGTCGTAGCCGGAATCGCGGCGATGTTGCTGTGCGCCTGCGCGCCGACGCCGCCCCGCGCCGATTCTTCCCCGCCGCCCGCACCGCCACCGCCCACGCCCGACCAGCAATTCGAAGCGCTCGTCCAGCGATACCTGAAGGAAGCTCCGGAACAATCTCCGGTCAGCGCAACCGCACTGGGTGATCATCGGTTCGACGATCGTCTCGACGACGTCAGCGTCGCCGGATGGCAGTCGCGCGAGAAATTCACCGAGCTCTATCTAGCTGAGCTCGAGCCCATCGACCGCACCAAACTGTCGCGCGCCAACCAGGTGGATGCGCTGCTCCTGCTGCACGAACTTCAGTTCGACCGCTGGAGATTCCAGACCCTGCAGGATTGGCGCTGGAACCCGCTGCTGTACACGCGCATCGCCGGTGACGGCCTGTACAACCTGCTGGCGCGCGAATTCGCGCCGGCGCCCGAGCGCCTGAAGAACCTGGGCAAGCGACTCGACGAGATGCCGCGCTTCCTGGCGCAGGTACGCGAAGTGCTGGAACCCGCGCGCGTACCCAAGGTGCACGCGGAAACCGCGGCCCGGCAGAACGCCGGATTGAAATCGATGCTCGAAGGAGAAATCACGGCGCAGCTCGCCACCATGCCTGCGGATGAGCAGAATGCCTTGCGCGCAAGCATCGCGAAGGCGCGCACCGCGGTGTCACAACACCAGATCTGGCTGGACAAGCGGCTCACGCCCGAGGCCAAGGGCAATTTCCGCCTGGGCGCCGACCTTTACGATCAGAAGCTGTCGTACGCACTGTTCTCACCCTTGTCGCGCGAGGAAATCCGCGCACGTGCGGAAAGCGAGCTCGCGGCCACTCGTGCGGCCATGTACGAAATCGCCACCGCCGTGCTCAGGAACAAGCGAGGCGGCCCGGCGACACCTGCGAAACCCAGCGCCTCACAGCAGCAGCGGGCGATCAAGGCAGCTCTCGAGCTCGCCTACGCGGAACGTCCACAACGCGACGCGGTGCTCGACACCGCGCGCGCCACGCTGGTCGATGCCACGCAGTTCGTGCGCGAGAAGAACATCGTGACGGTGCCTGACGAACCGCTCGAAATCATCGTCATGCCGGAATTCCAGCAGGGCGTGGCGCTGGCGTATTGCGATTCACCGGGCCCGCTCGAGTCGGGGCAGAAGACTTTCTACGCGGTCTCGCCGATCCCGGCGCAGTGGAACCGTGCGCAGACCGACTCGTTCCTGCGCGAGTACAACACTCGGTCGATTCACAACCTCACCATTCACGAAGCGATGCCGGGGCATTACCTGCAGCTCGCGCATTCCAACAAGTATCCGTCGACGCTGCGCAAGCTGCTGTCGTCGAGCCCGTTCATCGAAGGATGGGCGGTGTACACCGAGCGCGTGATGATCGACCAGGGATACATGGACGGTGATCCGCTCATGCGGCTCATCCAGCTCAAGTGGTACCTGCGCAGCATCGTCAACGCCCTGCTCGACCAGGCGGTGCATGTCGATGGAATTTCGCGCGAAGCAGCGATGAAGCTGTTGATCGAATCGGGTTTCCAGGAGGAGCGCGAGGCCGCGGGCAAGTGGACGCGCGCGCAGCTCACCTCGGCCCAACTACCGGTCTACTTCGTGGGAGCGCTGGAACACATCGCATTGCGCGCCGAGGCGGAGCAGCGCCTGGGCGCGGACTTCTCGTTGCGCGGGTATCACGACAAGGTGCTGTCGTTCGGGTCGCCGCCGGTGCGCTTCGCGCGGGCGCTGATGTTCGACCTGCCCGTGGATTGACTAGCTAGTCTTGTCGTCCGGCGGATTGCCGGCCTTGTTGCCATTCCTGCCATTCTTCTGGGTAAAACTGCGGGCCATGTCTTCGGCCTTGGCCTTGGCTTTCTTGAGCCAGATGCGCGCCCAGGCGAACTCCAGCCCGAGGATGCCGAGACCCACGGGAATGACCACGAATGCGGGGCCCGGCAGGACGATCATGCAGACGCCGACGACGAGCACCGAACCACCGACGATGCCGATGGCGATGCGCTTGGCGATTCGATATGACGGGTAGAGCGGATGCTTTTCGTCGAACACCAAAAGAGACCTGATGACGGCGGCGGGAGGCATTCTACACTGACCGTCATTACCGGCCCGTGTTCCCTGCCACTCCGACTAATTTACGACCCGAGAAAGATCCGATACGCCGGATTGTTAGTCTCGTCACTGTAGGAATAGTGCAGCACGTTGAGGTGATCGATGAACTCCGCGGTGTCGGACGCGGGCACGTCGATGCCCGCCAGTACTCGCCCGTAATCGGAACCATGGTTGCGGTAGTGGAATAACGTGATGTTCCAGCGCGTGCCCACGGACTGCAGGAACTTCAGCAATGCGCCCTTTCGTTCCGGGAATTCGAAACGATAGAGCCGCTCGCTGGTGACGCCGCCATTGACGTGGCCGCCCACCATGTAACGAACGTGCAACTTGGCGATCTCGTTGTCCGTCATGTCGGTGACGCCGTAGCCGGCGGTGCGCAGCTTCGCGATGACTTCGTCACGCTCTTCCTTGCCCCGCGCCAGCGCGAATCCCACGAAGATCTGCGCGCGTTCCTTCGTGCCGTGGCGGTAGTTGAACTCGGTGACGGCGCGCTGCCCGAGGATTTCCAGGAACTTGAGGAAGCTGCCTGGCTGCTCGGGAATTTCCACGGCGAGCAACGCTTCGCGCGCCTGTCCCACATCCGAGCGTTCAGCGACGTAGCGCAACTGGTCGAAGTTCATGTTCGCGCCACTGTTGATGGCGACCACGCGCTTGTCCTGCCAGTGGTTGAGCGCGCAATACTTCTTGATGCCGGCGACCGCCAGCGCACCCGACGGCTCGACGATGGAGCGCGTGTCTTCGAAGATGTCCTGCATGCCGGCGCAGATTTCGTCGGTGTCGACCAGCACGATCTCATCGACGTGCTCGCGGCACAGCCGGAAAGTTTCCTCGCCCACCTTCCTGACCGCGACACCGTCGGCGAACACGCCGACGCGATCGAGCACCACGCGTTTCTTGGCGCGCAGCGAGTCGTGCATGGCCGCGGCATCGACCGGCTCCACGCCGATGATCCTGATCTTCGGATTGAGATACTTCGCGTACACGGCGATACCGGCGATGAGCCCGCCGCCGCCCACCGGCACGAAGATGGCGTCCACCTCGCCGCGCGACTGGCGCAGGATCTCCACCGCCACGGTGCCCTGCCCCGCGATGACGTCCGGGTCATCGAACGGATGCACGAAGGCGAGGTTGCGTTCGCGCACGATGGACTGCGCGTGCTCGTACGCGCTGTCGTAATCGTCGCCGTGCAACACCACTTCGCCACCGAGGTCGCGCACCGCGCTCACCTTGATGTTAGGCGTGGTCTGCGGCATCACGATGATGGCCGGTATGCCGCGCCGCTTGGCCGCCAGCGCCACGCCCTGCGCGTGGTTGCCGGCCGACGCGCAGATGACGCCGCGCTTCGCCACCGAATCAGACAGGTGCGCGATCTTGTTGTAGGCGCCACGCAGCTTGAACGAGAACACCGGCTGCATGTCCTCGCGCTTCAGCAGCACGGTGTTGCCGATGCGGCGGGAGAGGCGTGGGGCGGCTTCCAGCGGCGATTCCGTGGCCACGTCGTAGACGCGGGCACGAAGGATGCGTTCAATGTAGGTGTCGGACATAGAGCTCGGGCGTAAGGATGGCGCCTAGCTTAACCGGCGCGCCGCCGGGCTGATAGCTAGTCGCGAACGCTGTACCGGAACTGCGTGCGCCCGATGGTGACGCGGTCGCCGTCCTTGAGCACCTGGCGTGATACCCGCTTGCCGTTCACGAACACGCCATTGGTGCTGTTCAGGTCCTCGATCGAGGTGTGCACCGGGCCCGCCAGCAGCACGGCGTGATAACGGCTGATGTGCTTGGTGTCGAGCACCAGCTCGTTGTCGGCGCCGCGGCCGATGCGCGTCCGGCGGCCGAGCACGTGGACGTAATCCGTGTTGCCATCGGTGCGGATGAGCACGCGCGCCGGGCCTTCCAGCGCCATCTCTTCGCCCGTCTGCGCCGCGGAATCGGCGGCCACGGCGATGCGCTTCTCGAGGTCCGTTTCGAGCTGCCGGATGCGGCTGTCGCGTTGCAGGACGGACCGCTGGCTCTCGGCAATGACCGCGCGCCATTCCTCGACCGTGACGTTGACCTCTTCGAGCTTCGAGTTCTTGTCGCGCACGTCGACTTCGAGGTTGCGGATGCTTTCTTCGGCCACCTGCAGGTCGTGGTCTTTCTCCGCCGCGAGCGCGCGCGCCAGTCTCCAGGTCCAGTTTGAGCAGGCGAACCTGTTCGTCGCGCGCATGGATCTCAGCGCGAAGCTGCGGCACGAACGGATCGGTGGAAGCGAGCGCCTCGGCGAGGCGCACGCTGAGCTGCGCTTCGCGCTGCTGGCGCGCCGCCATGTCGGCTTCGAGGATGGCGATCTGCGCATTGCGCCGTTCGATGGTGGCGCGCAGGTTCATGACGTCGCAATCGAGAGCTTCGCAGCGCTGCTCGCTCTTCGCCAGCAACGCCATCTTGTCGGCAAGCACCGCGGCGTGCGCTGCCTGGTCTTTCTCGAGCGCAGCGATGCGATCCGCGCGCGCGAACAACTGGTCCTCGAGCGCCGGCATGTCCGCGCGCTGTACGCCGAGACGCTCCTTCGCGGAGTGCAGCGACTCCAGGTGCGCGGCCAGCTGCTCGCGCAATTGTGCGGCTTCGGCGTTGGCGCGCGCGACCGCGACAGCCCGTTCCGCATCGGCGATGCGCGCGCGCTCGTTGAGTTCCTCGACGCGACGTTCGGTGGTAGCTAGTGCGCTGCGCAGCTCTTCGATGAGCGGCGGTGACGGCGGCAGGATGATCTGCGGCGCAGCGGACACTGACGATGCGATGGTCGATGCGGGTGCCGGCCCGGGTGCGGGCTCGGCCTCAGGCGCCGGCGCGGGCGTGGGCGCGGGCGCGCTTGCCGCAACCGCCGCCGGCCTGGGGCGCTTCCGGGCGGACTTGGCACCCTGCTTCGACATCGGCGGCATTTCGTGCGTGCCACTGTGATCGAGATCGTAAGCAGGCTTCGGCGACGGCGATGCCGCGGGCAATTCCATGGTGGATTCCGCGGTGCCAGTCGCCGACTGAGGCAGCGCGCCATTGGGCAGCACCCAGGTGTCGGTGTGCGCGATGGGATCGTTGAGCGTCGATTCGTAAGCAGCGACGTCCAGAACGGGCAATTCAGCCGTGGCTTCATTGTCGACGTCCGACGGGGACGCGCTCGTATTCACCGGAGGCATCGCAGGGTATCCCCAGATCTTCTAGTTCTGCCGGGATTCTAGCTCCCGCCCTGACGCGGATGCTGTAAGACTTTTCTCGTCCCTGAGGAAATGCGAATGCGCTTCTCAGTTCTGTCAAATCCCCCCGGGAACGCCTCGAATCTCGGAGGCCCGGTGTTGATGGTTATGGTTGCGCCCCATGAATACGACCCTGCCGCGCCTGCGACGCGCGTACTTCGAGTGCCGCCACGGCCAACTCCACGTGCATAACGCCATTCCGGAGGGCGGCGGTTTCGACGAACTGACCACGCTCATCTGCCTGCACGGTGCCGCCGGCACGGGACGCATGTTCCTGGAAGTCTCGAAACAACTCGGAAGCAGTCGCTCGATCTACAGCCCGGACCTGCCCGGCTGCGGTGAATCCGATGCTTCGATCACTCCACTGTCGGCAGCCGCCTACGCCGAAGCCATCGCCGACTTCCTCGATTCCATGCGCTTCCGGCAGGTCGACTTGTTAGGGGTGGGCGCCGGCGTCGCGGTGGCGGTGGAGCTCGCCGCATGCCGGCCGAAGGTGGTGCGCAAGCTCTGCCTGCTGGGCACGCCCGGCAAGGAAGCGGCTGGCGCCGACGCCTGGCGCGAAAGGCCTGCAGGCTGCGGCTTCCGAATGGCGGGCCGATCGCCGGCAACTCGTGCAACAACCCGTGCTGGCGCTCGAGAACGAGACGCTCGAAGCCCCGGCGCAGGCTCTTTCCGGCAAGCTCGCCGAGTTTTTTGCGGGTCACTGACCGGACGAATGAACGAATGGCGCCGTGAGCCCGGAGAGCTTCAGTTTCTGCATTCCGGCCGCGTCGAAATTGGCGGGGTCGAGCCAACGTAGATAGGCGTCCTGAAGTCCGCCGTTCCAGTCGCCATCGATGATGGCGTACCAGGTGGTGTCGCGATTGCGGCCCTTGTTGACGATGGCCTGGCGAAACAGCCCTTCGTAAGTGAAGCCGAAACGCGTGGCCGCGGCTCGCGATGGCAGATTGCAGCTGTCGCACTTCCACTCGTAGCGGCGGTATCCCAGCGCGAAGGCGTTTGCCATCAGGAGATACATGGCCTCGGTGGCCGCGCAGCGTGCGTCCGAGGCGCGGCGAGAAGTAGATGTTGCCGATCTCGATCACGCCGTGTTTCGGCTCGATGCGCATGTAGGCGCAGGACCCCACGCGCACGACCGGTCGCCGCGTCGACGATGGCGTAGAACTGCGGATCGCGTGACGCTTCCGCGCCCACCGCCCACCTCTCGTAGTCGGCGATAGTTGTCGTACGGGCCGTGAAACAGGTAGGTCCAGCGTGCGCCGTCGGTGTCCTCGCGCTGCGCTTCGTAGATATCGCGCGCGTGCAGTGCGGCCTTCAGCGGCTCGAGGCGGCAATATCGCCCCTGCAACGCGACCTGCGGCGGAAACGGCGGTGCCTCCCAGCCCGGGAGATCGAACCCGATGGGCTGGCCGAATTCGTTGAAACGCGGCGTTCGCTGCGGGGTTTTCATGCGTTCGATTCTCGCATCGGGTCGGGACGAGGCGAAGGGACACTACGGCGAGATGAGCGCGAAAAGCTTGCCTCGACAATTCGAATCCGCAGAATGGCGATCTCCGCACGCAAACAAGAATCGGGAAATTCATGAACCGTTCCACGCTCCTGCTGATTTCATTGCTCTGCTCAGCGACGATCGGCGCGCAAACACGCGCGCCTGACGATTCACGCCTGCTCACCGCCGAAAAGATGTGGGCGCTCAAGCGGCTGGGCGATCCGGCCATCACGCCGGACGGCACCACCGCGGTAGTACCGGTCACGACCTACGACATCAAGGAGAACAAGGGTCTCACCGATCTGTGGCTGATTCCCGTGGCCGGCGGCGCCGCACGTCAGCTCACCGCCGACAAGGCCAACGATACTCAGCCCACCGTGAGCCCCGACGGCAAGTGGGTTGCATTCGTCTCCAAGCGCGGCGACGACACCGAGAACCAGATCTATGTCATCGCCGTCGACGGCGGCGAAGCGCGTCGCGTGACCAACGTGCCGACCGGCGCCTCGGTGCCAAAGTGGTTTCCGGACAGCAGCCGCCTGGTGTTCGTGAGCGAGGTCTGGCCGGATCTGGTCCGCTGGGAAGACCAGGCGACCCGCAAGAAGGAACGCGCGGATTCGAAGATGACCGCGCGCGTGTGGACCCGCGCCCCGATCTCCTACTTCGATCACTACCTCGACGATCGTGAGCCGCATCTGTTTTCCATCGCGCTCGAAGGCGGCGAGCCGCTGGCCATCACCCGCATGTCCGGCTTCCACCTGTCGAAGCAGGAATACGATGCCGGTTCCTACGACATCTCTCCCGACGGCCTGGAGCTGGCGTTCGCCGCGGATGTGGATACCACCGGCATCGACAGCAATTACGACCTCATCCTGCTGGCGACTTGCGGATGCAAACCGCCGCGCAACGTTTCCGCGGCTAACAAGGCCGATGAAAGCTCGCCGCGTTACAGCCCGGACGGCCGGCGGCTCGCATTCACGCAGAAACGCACGCTGCGGTTCTACGCCGATCGCGAGCGGCTCATGATCTACGATCGCGCCGCGGGCACCACCGTGGGCGTCACGGAGAACTGGGACCGGTCGGTGGACGGCCTCATGTGGGAACGCGACTCGCGCACGCTGTTAGGCGCCATCGACGACGCCGCCACGCGGCGCGTGTACCGCTTCAGGCTCGACGGCGGTGCTCCCGCAGCGCTCACGAAGACTTCGAGCTTCGGCTCGCTGGCGTTGTCGCGAAACGGCAAGGGGCTGGTGGGAATTCGGCAGAGCTTCAGCGAGCCGCCCACGCTCGTGGCGATCGCGCCGCGCAACGGCACGGCGACCAAGCTGTCGACGTTCAACGACGCCGCGCTGGCGGGCCTCGACCAGGGCAAGGTCGAGAGCGTCGTTTACAAAGGCGCCAAAGACGCCGACATCCAGATGTGGGTCATCTATCCACCGGGCTTCGATGCGACGAAGAAATATCCCGCGATGATGCTGCTTCATGGTGGGCCGCACAGCGGCATCACCGACGCCGTGCAATGGCGCTGGAACGCGGAAGTGTTCGCGAGCTGGGGCTACGTGGTGACGTGGCACAATTTTCACGGCTCGAGCGGTTTCGGCAACGACTTCACGGATTCCATCAACCCGGACCGGATCACGCTGCCGTATGAGGACACGATCAAGGCCGCCGAGTGGCTGATGGCCAAACCGTTCATCGACAAGGAACGCATGGTGGCCGCGGGCGGCAGTTACGGCGGTTTCCTCGCCACCACGCTGCTGGGCCGGAAGCATCCGTTCAAGGCGCTGGTCGCGCATGCCGCGGTGTACAACTCGTTCACGCAGATCGGCGCGGACTACGGCGCCGAAACCGAGCGCTTCTTCAACTTCTGGGAAAAGCCCGAGGAGTTCGCGCGCTATTCGCCGCACACTTCCGCGGGCAACTTCAACACTCCGACGCTGGTGATCCACAACCAGAACGACCTGCGCGTGCCGCTGAACCACGGCGTCGAGTTGTTCAATATCCTGCAGAAGCGCGGTGTGCCTTCGAAGCTGGTGTATTTTCCCGATGAGAACCATTGGGTATTGAAGCCGCAGAACTCGTTGTTCTGGTATCAGACCGTGCGCGACTGGATTGCAACCTACGCCAAGCCCGGTCCGTATTAGTCCCAGCTCTATCTGACGAGGGAAGCGCATGAAACGACGACACGCTGCTCACATTCGCCACCGCTGGTGCCGCTGCTCTCGCGCTGCCTGCGTGGTCCGCCGCGAAACCGAAACCGCTGAAGATCCTCATCCTGGGTGGCACGCGTTTCATCGGACTGCACATGACGGCGCTGGCGCTGAAGCGAGGCCACACGCTCACGTTCTTCAATCGCGGCAAGACCAAGACAGACCGTTATCCCGAGATCGAGCGCATCAAGGGCGATCGCAACGGCGAGATCGACGGACTCAAGGATCGCGAATGGGACGTGGTCATCGACAACTCGGGTTATGTACCGCGGCATGTGCGGCTCTCGGCGGAACTGCTGGCGCCGAAAGTGAAGCAATACGTGTTCGTGTCGTCGATCTCGGTGTACCCGAATTTCAGCGTTCCGCGCGACGAAAGCTCGCCGGTGGGCAAACTTCCCGATGAAACCGTCGAGAAGGTGGACGGTGAAACTTACGGACCGCTGAAGGCGCTGTGCGAACAGGCCGTCGAGAAGGCACTGCCCGGGCGCACGACAATCATCCGGCCGGGGCTCATCGTCGGTCCCGACGACAATACCGATCGCTTCACCTACTGGCCGGCGCGAGCGGCGCGTGGTGGTGAGTTCATTGCGCCGGGCGCGCCGTCGGATCCTTTCCAGGTGATCGATGTCCGCGACCTCGCGGCGTTCACGATCAACGCAATCGAGAATATGAGTACCGGCACGTACAACCTCGTGTCCAACGTCAACGAGTTCAAATTCGGCGCGCTGACCGACGCCTGTGTCGCCGCCGCGCGCAAGCAGGCAAAGCCCGCCGACGGCGCCGCACGCTACCTATCTACCGGTGGAGTTCCTCGAGGAACAGAAGGTGGAGCCGTGGAGCGAAATGCCCGTGTGGCTGCCCGCCAAGGGCGACGAGGCCGCCTTCGCCGGCACCAGCAACAAGGCAGCGCGCGCGAAGGGACTCAAGATCACGCCGATTCGCAAGACCGTGGAAGACACGCTCGCCTGGCATCTGACGCGGCCGGAAGAAGAGCGCGCGAAGCTCAAGGCCGGCATCGCGCCCGAGAAAGAAGCCGACGTGCTCGCGGCGTGGAAGGCCAGGAAGGCCTGATGGCGGAAGACCCTCCATCCTCCAATCGGGTCGCGTCGATACAAAAGTGGATTCTGCGCGTGGTCGGCGTGGCGGGGGTAGCGCTGTTCGCATTCTTTTTTGCGCTCACGTTCTACACGCCGCAGTGGGTAGAGCGCTTCGCGGCGGACTTCATCGAGTCGCGCGTTGCGGAAAAGGTGTACACGGGGATCTACGGCCTGCGCGGCCAGAGGGCAGCAACAGCGCAATTTCCAGGCTTGCGCAAGAGCTACATCGGCAGAATGAAAAGCGCATCGAACATGTCACGCAGGACCTGAAGGTCGTGCGCAACAGCGATGGGCGGCAGCGCTGGCGCAGGTGCGGAATCTGAGTTGTGAGTGCCGCGAGAAAGTCATGGAGTATCTGACGCTGAGTTCGCTGCGCGAGATGGAGTCGCTCGAAGCGGCGAACCAGCGGCTGGTGGACTTCATTCAAGCGAGCTACATGGACGTCGCCGGGAAACTCAAAGGCGAAATCCGGATCTTCGCCGCGACGAACGCTGGTGTGTTCCTGCTGATGCTGTTGCTCTCGTTCCTGAAGCCGCAGTCGATGCGCCACCTGTTTTTGCCCGGCTTGCTGCTCACGGTCGCGACGGTTTTCTGTGCCTGGATGTACGTATTCGAGCAGAACTGGCTGCTGACCATCATTCACGGCGACTACACGGGTCTTGCTTACGCCGCGTATCTCGGCCTGTGCTTCCTTTTCCTTTGCGACATTGGTTTGAATCACGGCCGCGTCACGACACAGCTCGTGAATGGTCTGGCCGACGCGGTGGGCAGCAGCTTCGCGCTCGTGCCCTGCTAGGGTGAATCGCAGCTCGACCCCGAGGTCCGGCCCCTTTTGCTAGGAAATGGGGAGTGTCCCCAAATCGACGACGTCGATCTGCGTGCCGGTGCGCACCATGCGCTTGCCGAGTTTCGGAAAGTCAGCGACATCGTGGTCGCGGTTCTCGCCGCCCGATAGATAGACGAGATCCGCAGGCCCGGGATTGCGCAGCAGATGCGCCACCGATGGCGCCGGGAAGCCGATGAAGTCGCCCGCATCCACTTCGTATTCCACGTCGTCGATGAGTGCGATCGCCTTTCCCGAAAGCACGTAGATCCACTCCTCTTCGAATTGATGCGAGTGGTAGACGTAGGACTCCTTGCCGGCAGGTACGCGGATGAAATTCACGCCGGTGCGTTTCAGGCCGACGCTGCGCGCGAGCTGCATGCCGTGCATTTCGGAGTTCGGGTTCCAGGGGTGGGAAAACTCCTGGGAGTGCGCGGCGATGTCCGCGGCGCGCACGATGTTGAGGCTGGGTTTGTCCATGCCGCAACCATAACAATTCCGGCGGAATCACCGGCCGGAAGTTGCGCTCCCGGCCGGTGAGCGGGATCACGTCGGCGGCGCGGCCTCTTTCTCGGCCTGCTGCTTGCCGATGAACCAGACGATTGCGCCGACCACGATCATCGCGATGCGGATGCCATTGCCAACTCCCGGGCCCCAGTTGTCGACCCAACTGAGCAGCGTGAACTCCATGTTCATGAAGTGCAGCACGAAAGAGCCGGCGCCCATGAGCACCAGAAAACCACCGAAACCTTGCATTGTTTCTCCCCTCGTCAGTTGTTGTTGTTTTCGACTTCGGGACACTACGCCCGGTGACCATCGAGGGCAAGGCGAGAGGTCATAGATAGAGTCTGGCGAGCGAGTAGGCGCCCATGCCGACCGTGAGACACCCAATAATATTGCGTGACCAGCATGAGCCAAAGCGCCGCGGCCAGCGTGCCGATGAGCCGCGGATTGAGCAGCGACAGTCGATGACATGTCCCGGCGGATGAATGAGCACGTCGGGCACGATGATGGCTGCGAGCGTGCACACCGGCGCGTAGCGCAGCGCGACTTCGACGCGTGGACCCAGCCGCAGTTTCGCGCCGGCGATCAGGAACGAAGTTCGCGTCACGAAAGTAGATAGGGCAAGGCCGACGATGACCACCGCCAGCGCGATTCCCGCGACGGGTTCGGTCATGCGGCCTCCGTGTCCGGCGGCGGCGAACGCCGCTGAGCCGCATCGGCGAGCGACGCGGCGATGATGCCGGCGATCGCGCCGCAAAACAGGCCCAGCTTGAATGGCAGTGGATATGCGATCAGCGCGACCACTGCCGCCACGATGGCGCCGACGATTGCCGGCCGCGCATTCAGGCTGGGACCGACGAGCGCCACCAGCGCGAGCGTGCCGGTGAACTCCAGTCCCCAATCCGTGGGCACGTAACTCGCGCCGATGATTCCCGTCATCGCCGACACCTGCCAGGTGATCCAGTTGTTGGCAGCAGACGCCGGCGAACCAGGAATCGCGGTGCCGCGGGCAAGTTCGCCTTCCTGGGCCGCACGCATGAAACGCGTGAAGGTGAAGTCCGTCATGAAGAAGCCGAGCGCGACGCGCTTGCGCAAGGGTTCAGCGGCGAAATACGGACGCAGCGCTGCGCTGTAGATGACGAAACGCAGGTTGGTGATGAGCCCGGTGGCGACGATCACCCACAGCGGCGCGCCGGCGGCGATGAGCGGCAGCGCGGCGAGCTGCGCCGAGCCGGCGTACACCAGCAGCGACATCATGATGGCCCAGGGGACGCTCAAGCCGCCCTTGACCATCGCGACGCCGCTGACCATTCCCCAGGCGAATGCGCCGGGCAGCGAAGGAAGGATGGCGCGCTGGCCCGCGCGAAACGCCGCGCGGCGTTCCGCGATCCCGGCGCTTACCACACGCCGGTGTTGGCCATCGACACCCAGGGCTCGCGCGGCGGCAGCGAGCCGTCTTTCTGCAGTAGTTCGATGGAGATGTTGTCGGGCGAGCGCACGAAGGCCATGCGGCCGTCGCGCGGCGGACGATTGATGGTCACGCCGTGCTTCTGCAGGCGCTCGCAGGTGGCGTAGATGTCGTCGACCGCGTAAGCGAGGTGACCGAAGTTGCGGCCACCGCCGTAGGCCTCCGGTTCCCAGTTGTGCGTGAGCTCCACCTGCGCCGTCGCTGTCACCGGGAGCCGCGAGGAAGATGAGCGTGAATTTGCCCTGCGGGTAGTCGTTGCGCTTGATGACTTCCAGCCCGAGCGCGTCGCAGTAGAACTTCAGCGAAGCGTCGACGTCGGTGACGCGCACCATGGTGTGCAGGTATTTCATCGCGTTCGACTGACTAGAACATCTCCGAAGCGCCGGGCGGCTTCACGTCGACCTTCTTGCGCGACGGAATCCAGTCGCCGGTGATCATGGCCTCGTACGGCTGGCCCGGGCCGACCATGGGATACACGCCGGCATCCGGATCGATGATGACCTCGAGGAATGCGGCGCCCTTGAACGCCAGGAATTGCTCGATGACGCGCTGGCACGTCGGCCTTCTTGTCGAGCCGCACGGCGTACTTGAAGCCGTCGGCCTGCGCGGCCTTGATGAAGTCCTTGGTGTGCAGCGTCTTCTCGGACGCCGACAGGCGGCCCTTGAAGAACAGCTTCTGCCACTGCTTCACCATGCCGTCGCCGTTGTTGTTGAGGATCACGACCTTCACCGGCAGGTCGTAGGTGGTCACGGTCTCGAGCTCGCCGAAGTTCATGCGCACCGAGGCGTCGCCGTCGATGTCGATGACCAGTTTGTCGCGCTGCGCGAACTGCGCGCCGATGGCGGCGGGCAGGCCGAAGCCCATGGTGCCCATGGAACCCGAGGTGAGCCACAGGCGCGGATTGCGGAAATCGCAGTACTGCGCGGCCCACATCTGGTGCTGGCCGACGCCCGTGGAGATGATGGCCTCGCCCTTCGTGATGCGGTTGATCTCTTCGATGACGTAGTAAGGCTGGATCTTCTCGCTGTCGCGGTCGTAGTTCATCGCGTACGTGCGCCGCATGTCGTCGAGATACGCCAGCCACTTCGAACGGTCGCGCTTGAAGCCGGATCGCTTGCCGTGCGCGGTCAGCATGCTGCAGCGCCTCGGGCAACATGCCCACGTGGCTCCACTGCACGCGCTTCACCTTGTTGATCTCGGCGCGGTCGATGTCGAAGTGCGCGATGTATTTCGCGCCCGGCGCGAACTTCGCCGGATTGCCGGCGACGCGATCGTCGAAACGCGCGCCGATGGCGATGAGGAAATCGCAGTCGTCGACGGCGTAGTTGGCGAACGCCTGGCCGTGCATGCCCAGCATGCGCATCGACAGCGCGCTGGTGGTGTCCACGGCGCCGATGCCCATGAGCGTGGTGACCACCGGGATGTCGAACGCCTCGCTGAACTCGCGCAGCTCGTCCGAGGCGTTGCCGTTGATGACGCCGCCGCCCGCGTAGATGAGCGGACGCTGCGATTCGCCCAGCATCTCGAAGAAGTGGTTCGCCTCGGTGCCGTCGATGATGTCGGTAGTCAGCGTCTCGAGGCGCTTGCGATAACCCGGCATGGGCAGCGTGCCCGTGCCCTTGAATTCGCCCGACCAGTTCTGCACGTCTTTCGGGATGTCGATGACCACCGGGCCCGGGCGGCCCGTGCGCGCGATCTCGAACGCGGTGCGCACCGTGGTTTCGAGCTTGTCAGGATCGGTGACGAGGAAGATGTGCTTGGCCACCGAGCCCATGATGGAAGGCACCGGCGCTTCCTGGAACGCATCGGTGCCGATGGCGCTGGTGGGCACCTGCCCGCAGATCACGACGATCGGAATGGAGTCCGCCATGCAATCGCGGATCGGAGTCACGGTGTTCGTGGCGCCCGGTCCCGAGGTGACGATGGCCACGCCCACGCGGCCGCTGGCGCGCGCGTAACCCGCGGCCATGAAGCCCGCGCCCTGCTCGTTGGCCGGCACGATGAGCGGCATCTGCGGCTCGCCCTTCTTCGCGCGGTCTTCGTTGAAGCAGAACACCGCGTCGTAGGTGGGCAGGATGGCGCCGCCCGTGTAGCCGAAAATCGTCGATACACCCTCGTCCGCGAGTACCTGCACGATCATCTCCGCGCCGGTCATTTTCTGACCTGCGAGCGGATGGGCGATGGTGGGCGCGGCCGGCTTCGCGCGACGCGCTCAAGTCACGGATATTTGTCGATTTTGTGGGGGGTTTTGCCATGGCTGCGGGCGAGCCTAGCATTTTGTATTCCTTGAATGGATCGGTGCAAACCGCTATTCTGGCCGCCGTGTCCGCACCAGCCATAAGTCCCAGAAAACATGCGTCATATCATCGCCATCCACCTGCAGAACGAGGCCGGCGCGCTCACCCGCGTCACCGGGCCTGTTCTCCACCCGCGGCTACAACATCGAGTCGCTGTCGGTAGCGGCCACGGATGACCCCTCGGTATCGCGCGTCACGCTGGTGACCACAGGGCGCGGACGGCGTGATCCTGCAGATCGTCAACCAGCTCAACAAGCTCATCGACGTGGTCGCGGTCGAGGATCTCACGCGCGGCGAGCACATCGAGCGCGAGCTCGTGGTGCTCAAGCTGCGCGTCGAACCGCAGTTGGTCGATTCCGTGCGCGGCTACGTCGTGCGTGCCGGCGGACGCGTGCTCGAGCCTTCGCCCGAGGGCTTCGTGGTGGAGCTCACGGCGAGCGAGGCCGAGGTCAACCAGTTCGTGACCGACCTGGGCGAACGCACCGACATCGTCGAAGTGGTGCGCTCCGGCGCGCTGGCGGTCGGGCGCAACGCCCGGGCGCTGCACGTAGTTAGATAGCCGGCGCGCGGCTCCGCCGCTCAATTTCCCTTCGATTCAGGCACTTCCGCGTCTGCGGTTTCAACTACTAGACTTCTAGTTGACAAACCGTCGGCTTCGGAGTTTTACTACTAGACATCTAGTAGTGAGGCGCCGATGACCAACGACATCTATCTCACCGACCGCGAAGCCGACGTCATGCAGGTGCTGTGGGATCACGGACCGTCCGTGGTCAACGAAGTGAAAGAGAAGCTGCACGACGAGCTCGCCTACACCACGGTGCTCACCATCCTGCGCACGCTCGAGCAGAAGGGTTACGTGAAGCACGAAGAGGAAGGCCGCGTGCACCGCTACGCCGCGGCGGTGAAGGAAAACGCCGCGCGCAAGAGCGCGCTGCAGCACCTCACCGGAAAACTCTTCAAGGGTTCGTCCGAGCTCCTGTTCACGCATCTCGTGTCGGATCAGAAGCTTTCGGCGGACCAGATCAAGCGCATGCGCGAGTTGCTCGCGGAAAGTACGCCCAAGAAAGACGACTCCAAGAAGGAGAAGTAAATGCTCGCCTGGATGCTGTACGCCGTCATGGTGTCGCTGCTTGCTGTCGCTCGGCGCATTTCTCGCCGAACGCGCGGCGCGCCTCAAGCGCGCGGGGCACACGCTGGATCTGGATCACCGCGATCGTCGCATCGCTGGTATTGCCTACACTGATCTCTTCCGTCGCGTTCGAGCTGCCGGATGTCTTCGGCGAAAGCGTGGCCAGCAAGTATGTGGCGTTGCGCCAGGCCACGTCACAGCACCTGTCGCCAGCCGTCTGGATTGCTGGCAGCGCCGAACCCGCGACCTGGCAATTCGCCAACACGCCCATCAAGCAACTTTGGCTCGGCGTCTCCCTGGCGATGTTGCTGGCGTTGATCGCCAGCGGTGCGCAGCTTTTCCTGCGCAAGCGCAAATGGCATCGCGAGACGGTCTCGGGCGCGTCCGTCTACCTCACGAATGACGTCGGGCCCGCCGTCGTTGGTTTGATACGTCCGCGCATCGTCGTGCCGCACTGGGTGACCATGGCCCTCCCCTCGCACCAGGCGGCGGTCATCGCGCACGAGCAGTCCCATCTCGATGCTCGCGATCCGCAGCTGTTCACGTTCGCGCTCGCGTTGCTGGTTTTCATGCCGTGGAACCTGCCGCTCTGGTGGCAGCTGCGGCGCCTGCGCCACGCCATCGAAATCGATTGCGATGCGCGGGTTCTCAAGGGCGGGGTGGACCCCGCGCACTACGGCGAGACGCTGATCGTCGTGGGTGAACGTCAATCGGCGTACGTCGGCGCGGTCGCGGCGATGTCGGAATCCAAATCATTTCTCGAAGAGAGGATCGAACACATGATCAGAAAACCCGTGAGGTGGCGCCGGCTGGGCGCGGCCACGCTCGCCAGCTTTGCCATCGCCCTCACCGCGCTCGCCGCGCAGGTCAGCCCGCCGAATGCCGAGACGCCCGGCGCCGGTAGCCGCAACCACGAAGCCAACTGAGCGCAAGGCGATCACGCTCGACAACGTGACGCTCGACCGTTACGTCGGCAGCTACACGCTCGCCGATTCCCTGCTTTTCGTCGTGAAACGCGAAGGCAATCAGCTGAAGACGCAGCTCACGGGCCAGGGATTCGCTGGACATTTTTCCCGAGAGCGAAACGAAGTTCTTCTACAAGGTCGTGGACGCGCAGCTGGAATTTGCGGCAGGCCCGAATGGTTCGGCTGAAGCCCTCACGTTGTACCAGAACGGCCAGGTGGTATCGATGCCTCGCATCGACCCCGCCGTGGCGGAGCAGTTGAGTGCGGAGCTCGCCGCGAAGATTGCCAGCCAGACGCCGACGCCTGGCGCTGATGCTGCGATACGGCGTCTCAGCGACGGCACCGCCGCCGGCAAGCCTAACTACGCCGAGATGGGCCCGATGCTCGCGGAGGCAGCGAAGAATCAGCTCTCACATATGCAACCGATGCTCGCGGGTCTCGGCGAACTGAAGTCCCTCACCTTCCGTAACGTCAGCGGCCAGGGCCTGGATGTGTACCTCGCCACTTACGAGAAAGGGACGATGGTATGGAGGGTTGGGCTGGGTCCAGACGGCAAGATCGTGAACGCTTTGGTGACGCCGGACTTCTGAACGGCACAATCGAGCGCTCACACCAGTGGGAAATGGGGACATTCCTGATTTCCTAGCAAAAGGGGACGCACCTCCGAGGTGCGTCCCCTTTTGCCCGTTCCGGGGAAATCAGGAATGTCCCCATTTCCCACTGGTTTGCGCGTTTGAGTAGCTAGGGAACGATGACGCTGGCGCCCGTGGTCTTGCGGGCTTCGAGATCGCGATGCGCCTGCGCGGCATCGGCCAGCTTGTAGCGCTGGTGGATCTGGACCTTCACCGCTTTCTTCTTCACCACCGCGAAGGTCTCGCGCGCCATCGACTCGAGATCGCGCGCGATCCGCGGTGTAGTCGAACAGCGTCGGCCGCGTCACGTACAGCGAACCGCGCTTCACGAGCTCGCCCACGGAGAACGGCGGCACGGGCCCTGAAGCGCTGCCGTAGACTCACCAGCAGTCCGCGCTTGCGCAGGCAGTCGAGCGACTCGATGAAGGTGTCCTTGCCCACGGCGTCGTACACCACGTGCGCGCCGAGCCCTTTCGACAGCTTCTTCACGGTCGCCGCGATCTCGTCGCGCCCGCGCACCAGCACGTGTTTGCAGCCGTTCTTCTTCGCGAGCTTCGCTTTCTCTTCGCTGCCGACGATGCCGATGACGATGGCGCCGAGCGCCTTGCCCCATTGCGACAGCAGCAGGCCGACGCCACCCGCGGCGGCGTGCACCACGATGACGTCGCCGCGCTTCACGCGATACGTGTGCCGCAGTAGATAGCACGCCGTCATGCCCTTGAGCATGAGCACCGCCGCCTGCTCGTCGCTGACGCCCGCCGGGATCTTGACGAGCCGGTCGGCGGCACGTTGCGCAGGTCGCAGTACGTGCCCGGACGTCGAGAGCACGTAGGCGACGCGATCGCCGACGCGAAATCCGCGCACCCTCGTGCCCACCGCCGATACGATACCGGCCGCCTCGCGCCCGAGACCGGCCGGCAACGTTCTGCGGCATACAGGCCCGAGCGATCGTAGACGTCGATGTAGTTGAGCCCGATGGCGGTGTGCTCCACCTGCACGTTCGCCGGCCGCGGGCGCGGGCACCTCCACTTCTTCGAGACGCATGACCTCGGGGCCACCGGTTTCGTGAATGCGAATGGCGCGTGGCATCGACAGCTCCTCGAGTAGCTGGTCAGGGAGAGTAACCCCGCTCGCCGTGCTCGGCGAGATCGAGACCCTCGGTCTCCTTCTCCTCGGACACGCGCAGCCCGAAGACGACATCGAGCAGCTTGAGGATCACCCAGGTCACGCAGCGCGCACCATGCCGCGGCGCGCCAGACGCCGAGCGCCTGCACGCCGAGCTGCGCGCCGATGCTCTTCTGCACAGGGAAGCCGATGCCGCCCAGCGCAGACCGCGGCGAACACGCCCGTGAGCAGCGTGCCGATGACGCCGCCGACGCCGTGCACCGGCGATACGTCGAGCGAGTCGTCGATCTCGAGCTTGCGCTTGAGAAACTGCGTGGCGAAGAAGCAGACCGTGCCGGCGGCGAGGCCGATGCACACGGCGCCGAGCGGGCCGACGAATCCGGACGCGGGCGTGATGGTGCCGAGTCCCGCCACCATGCCGGTGACCACGCCCAGCATCGAAGGCTTACCGTACTTCTTCCACTCGATGAACATCCACGCGAGCGCGCCCGCGGACGCGCCCATGTGCGTGGTGAGCATGGCCATGCCGGCGGAACCGTTCGCGGCGAGCGCGCTGCCGGCGTTGAAGCCGAACCAGCCCACCCAGAGCATGCCGGCGCCCGCGACCGTGAGCGGCAGGCTGTGCGGCGTCATGGCGGTTTGCGGAAAGCCGCGGCGGCGGCCGAGCACCAGCGCGCAGACCAGCGCGGACGACACCCGCGCTCACGTGCACGACGATGCCGCCGGCGAAATCCATGACGCCGAGCTTGGCCAGCCAGCCGCCGCCCCACACCCAGTGCGCCAGCGGGACGTAGACGAACAGCAACCACAACACGGTGAATCCGAGCACCGCGGAGAAGCGCATGCGTTCGGCGAAGCCGCCGATGACCAGCGCCGGCGTGATGATGGCGAAGGTCATCTGGAACATGAAGAACAGGGTTTCGGGGATGGTGCCCGTGAGCGCGTCGCGCGCGACGCCGAGCATGAACGCCTTGTCGAGTCCGCCGATGAACGGCTGCGCGGCGCCGCCGTCGGAGAACGTGAGCGAGTAGCCCACGCGCTAGCCACAGCAGCGACACGACGCCGGTGATGGCGAAGCACTGCATGAGAATGGAGAGCACGTTCTTGGCGCGCACCAGGCCGGCGTAGAACAACGCGAGACCCGGCAGCGTCATGAACAGAACCAGCGCCGTCGCGGCGATGATCCAGGCGGTGTCGCCGGTATCCGCGGCAGGAGGAGCGGTGGCGAGCCGCGACCTCCTGCGCAAGGAAAGTAACGGGCACAGCAGCAAGCCGAGCGCCGCCGGCACCCGGATAGATAGAGCACGCATTTTTCCATCCCCTCGTGTCAGGCGGCTTGCGCCGCCACATATCAATCGCCGGCCGCTGCCCGAACTAGCAGCAGGTTTTCCTGGCAGTCAGCTCTCGTCAGTGGCTTACGCCACACATTCAACCGACGTCCCGCTGCTCGGAAGGAGCAGCGGGCCGTCGTACATCAACAGTTAAGAGTCTTCGGTCCGCGTTACAGGGCGCTGTTGTCCGTCTCGCCCGTACGGATACGGATGACGCGATCGATATCGGTGATGAAGATCTTGCCGTCGCCGACTTTGCCGGTCTTGGCAGCCTTGAGGATGGCTTCCACCACTTGATCGACGAGGTCGCTGCGAACCGCGACTTCGATTTTGGTCTTCGGGACGAAGTCGACGACGTATTCAGCGCCGCGATAGAGCTCGGTGTGGCCGCGCTGGCGACCAAAGCCCTTCACCTCCGTCACCGTCATGCCGGAAACGCCTATCTCCGACAGCGCCGCACGCACGTCGTCGAGTTTGAAAGGCTTGATGATGGCGGTGACCAATTTCATTTCTTTATCTCCCAATTCTTTAGTGAATCTGGACGCCGACATCGGCGAGCCTTAATCGCAGTGCACCTTCCGTGCCAGTATCCCGAAAGCCCACTAAGCGGCAATTTCGTTATTGGCCTCCAGGCGGCAGTTTTTGTCGAGCACTAATTTAGCGCGCTGAAACGTTCATCCGCCCAAGAATGGTGCGGGAGCGTTGGTGCAGATCTCTCTCTTATCTATATGGTGTGGACGCAATGAGCGATCGATCGACCAGTCGGATAGCCATAGTCGGTGCCGGACAGGCCGCGGCGCAAGCCGTCGAGACGCTGCACAAGCGCGGTCATACCGGGCTCGATCACGCTGATCGGCGACGAAGACCTGCTGCCCTATCAACGTCCGCCGCTGTCGAAGAAGTATCTGGCTGGCACGCTGGATCGCGATCGCCTGCTCATCCGCCACGCGGCTCACTACGCTGGAGCATGGCGATCGACCTGCGGCTCGGCTTCGCCGCGGTGGGCATCGATCGCGCGCGGCGCCGCGTCGAGATTGCCGACGGCAGCGTCCGTCGAATACGACGGGCTGCTGCTGGCCACCGGCAGCCATCCGCGCCTGTTGCCATTGCCCGGCGCCGAGCTGGCCGGCGTGTCACTACCTGCGCAGCGTCGCGGATGTGGACCGGTTGCGTGCGGAACTCACGCCCGGACGGCGCGCGGTCATCATCGGCGGCGGATACATCGGCCTCGAAGTAGCCGCGACCTGCCGGGAGGCTGGGCTCGAGGTGACCGTGCTCGAGGCCGCGGACCGCGTGATGAATCGGGTGGTCAGCCCGGCCGTGTCGCGCGTTCTATGAGGCCGAGCATGCGCAGGCGCGGCGTGCACATTCTCTGCGGCGCGCGCATCGACGCGCTGGTGCCCGACGCTCAGGTGCCGGGCCGGGAAACCGGGATTACTCACGAAGATATCCCGGTTTCCCGGCCCGGCACCGAGACGCGTCTCGGCGGTACGGCTCGACGACGGCACGAAGTACCCGCCGACTTCGTGCTGGTGGCCATCGGCGTGGCGCCCACGGACGCGCTGGCCCGCGCCTCAGGGCTCGACTGCGACAACGGCATCCTGGTCGATGAGTACTGCCGCACGTCCGACCCCGACATCTGGGCCGCGGGCGATTGCGCGAGGCATCCCAGCATTCACTACGGCACGCGCGTGCGGCTCGAGTCCGTCGACAACGCTTTCGAACAGGGCACCAGCGCCGCTCTCAACATGCTTGGGCATCGCCACCGTGCACGACAAGGTGCCGTGGTTCTGGTCCGATCAGTTCGATCTCAAGATGGTGATCGTGGGACTGGCCGCGGCGCATGACGAGGTGGTGCTGCGCGGCGATCCGGCGAGCCGCGCGTTCAGCGTGTGTTACCTGCGAGACGGTGAGCTGATCGCGGTGGAAACCGTCAACCACACCAAGGACCAGATGGCGGCCCGCAAGCTGATCCCGGCGCGTGCGCGGCCGGACCTGGCGAAGCTCGCCGATCCGGCCGTGGCGCTCAAGGACGCCTGAGCATCGACGCTCGCAACTCTCAGACGTTGTCACCCTCGGTGGAAGTCCCCTGGCCCTTCACCGCCCGCTGCGCCCAGCGCCATCCGGTGATCTCCGGCATGTCATCGCCGTGCTTGGCGATGTACTGCTTGTGCTCGAGCAACTTGTCGTTGATGGCCTGCTTGGCGTAAGCAGCCCGCGAACCGAGCTGCGGCAGGCGATCCAGCACGTCCCCGACCAGATGAAAGCGATCGAGGTCGTTCATCACCACCATGTCGAACGGCGTGCTGGTCGTGCCTTCTTCCTTGTAACCGCGCACATGCAGGTTCTGGTGGTTGTGGCGGCGATAGGTGAGCCGGTGTACCAGCCACGGATATCCATGGAAGGCAAAGATGATCGGCTTGTCGAGCGTGAACAGCAGATCGAAATCGGCGTCCGGCATTCCATGCGGATGTTCGCTCGGCGGCTGCAGCTTCATCAGGTTGACGACGTTGATGACGCGGATCTTCAGCGCCGGCAGGTGTTGACGCAACAGATCCACGGCCGCCAGGGTTTCGAGGGTCGGCACGTCGCCGCAGCAGGCCATGACCACGTCGGGCTCGCCGCCCTTGTCGTTGCTGGCGAACTCCCAGATGCCGATGCCGGCGGTGCAATGCTTGACGGCCTGATCCATCGTCAGCCACTGCGGAGCCGGCTGCTTGCCGGCCACGATCACGTTGACGTAGTTGCGGCTGCGCATGCAGTGATCCGTCACCGACAGCAGCGTGTTGGCGTCCGGTGGTAGATAGACGCGCACGACTTCCGCTTTCTTGTTCACGACGTGATCGAGGAATCCCGGGTCCTGGTGACTGAACCCGTTGTGATCCTGGCGCCAGACGTGCGAGGACAGCAGGTAGTTGAGCGATGCGATGGGCCGCCGCCAGCGGATGTGGTTACACACCTTGAGCCACTTGGCGTGCTGATTGAACATCGAATCGATGATGTGGATGAACGCCTCGTAACACGAGAAGAAGCCGTGCCGGCCGGTCAGCAGATACCCTTCGAGCCAGCCTTGCATCTGGTGCTCGCTGAGCATCTCCATCACCCGGCCTTCGGGTGCGAGGTGGTCGTCGTACGGAAAACGCTCCGCCATCCACACGCGATTGGTCACCTCGAGCGCGTCCTGCCAGCGGTTGGAGTTGTTCTCGTCCGGGCTGAACAGGCGGAAGTTGCGGCTGTCCTGGTTGAGCTTCAGCGTGTCGCGCAGGAATGCACCCATCACGCGCGTGGACTCGACGTGCAGCGCACCGGGCTCCTGCACTTTCACGGCATAGTCACGGAAGTCCGGCATGCGCAGGTCGCGCAGCAGCAACCCGCCATTGCCGTGCGGACTTGCGCTCATGCGCAGCTCGCCCTCCGGCACAAATTCGATGATTTCCGGTTTCGGGCGGCCGTCCTTGTCGAACAACTCCTCGGGCCTGTAGCTCTTCATCCAGCTTTCGAGGATCTTGATGTGCTCGGTCTTATCCATGTCGCCCATCGGGACCTGGTGTGAGCGCCAGTAGTCCTCGGTGCGCTTGCCGTCGATTTCCTTGGGGCAGGTCCAGCCCTTGGGCGAGCGCAAGACGATCATCGGCCACATCGGGCGCTTCGCCCCGCCGTCACGCTTCGCGTCCGCCCTGATGCGCTGCAGATCGAGAACGATGCTATCGAGCGCGCCCGCCATGAGCTGGTGCATCGTTTCCGGATCGCTGCCTTCGACGAAGTGCGGCTCATAGCCGTAACCGCGGAACAGATGATCGAGCTCTTCGTGACTGATGCGCGCGAGCACGCAGGGGTTCGCGATCTTGTAGCCATTCAGATGAAGGATGGGGAGCACGACTCCATCGGTCAGCGGATTCAGGAACTTGTTGGAATGCCAGCTCGTGGCCAGTGGCCCGGTTTCCGCTTCGCCATCGCCGATGACGCAGGCCACGATCAGATCCGGGTTGTCGAACGCAGCGCCGAACGCATGCGAGAGCGCATATCCCAGTTCACCACCTTCGTGAATCGAGCCGGGCGTTTCTGGTGCAACGTGACTCGGGATCCCGCCCGGGAACGAGAACTGCTTGAACAGTCGTTTCATTCCCTGCTCGTCCAGCGTGATGTTCGGATACACCTCGCTGTAGGTGCCGTCGAGCCAGGCGTTGGCCACGAGGCCGGGACCACCGTGGCCCGGGCCGGTGATGTACAGCATGCTGAGATCGCGTTGCTTGATGATGCGATTGAGGTGCGTATAGATGAAGTTCAAGCCGGGCGTCGTGCCCCAGTGGCCTAACAGGCGCGGCTTGATGTGCTCCCGCAGCAAAGGCTTGGTGAGCAGCGGATTGTCATACAGGTAGATTTGCCCGACCGAGAGGTAATTGGCTGCGCGCCAGTGGGCATCCACCTTGGCGAGAACTTCCGGGCTTAAGGGCATCGCGACTGTGTCCTTCATGCTGATTCTCCTGGCATTGGGAGGTCATCAGTACTGCAGTGCAGGTAGCGGCAATTCGGGGCGAGTTGAACAGTCTCGCGCCGGGGGCGATATAAGGACTAGGTCTGATTGAGATTTGATCAAATTGCCCGCGAGCATACGATCGTCATCGCCGGCGCAGCAGTTAGGCCGGTTTTCGCCACCGCGCGAACACGCGCTCGATATCCCCGTTCGCGTCGTCTCCCACGATTGCCACTCATGAGCTCGCGCCCGAGCTCGCGATAGCTGTCGAACTGCATCTCGCCGTAGAACTGGTTGGACGTGGGCTGGTTGGGGAACTCGGGATTGGTGCGCCAGTAACCGTAGATGTCGGCGCCGAGGTTGGAACGCAGCAGTGCCTTCAGATAGAGGATCTCGCCGCGGCTGCCGTCGGCGTAGGTCACCTGTCCGAGCAGATGCGCCTGCGTGCGCAGCCCATTGCCGTCGTGGATCAGCGGGTCCGCGCAGATGTCGACGCTCGGCGCCGAGATCCGCGCGCGCCCGCTGCACGGCCTGGCCGAGGTCGGCGAGCGTGGTGTCCGGATCGGCGCCCGCGTCGCTTACGACGATGTAGCGGCAACGTCTTCGCAGCAGTTCGTACAACCCGAGATTCTCGAAATGCCCGCCGTCCGCCAGATGAATGCGCGCCTGCTTCTCGTCGAGCCCGATGCCGAGCATCTCGCGCATCATGAGCTGGTACCACGCCGGCCAGCGGAAACGCCGCGGCTCATGCGCGGGATTGGCCACCCAGACGCCGAGCCGGATGTTCAGCAACGTCATCAGGAAACTCACGGGACGCGAGTTGGTGGCGTAGGTATCCGGATCCACCGCGGCGCCCGACACCGAGAACGCGGTCGACAGCGTGAGCTCGCCGCGCAGGTAGTTAGTGGTGCGGCGATAACCCGTGGCGCTCGAACCGCAGATACAGCGGCGTCAGGATCATGTTCTCGCCGTTGCGCGCGCGCATCTTCGCGTTGGTCGAGCTGGTGGTGTTCAGCGTCGTGTTGATGATGTGGAACGGGCCGCCCGACGCGGCGCGCACGTCGGCCAGCCGGAACAGCATCGGATGCCGATCCGAATCCTTGTGAGCTGTCGCCGACTTCGGGCAGGAACGCCTCGGCGAGCCGGCTGCGGTAGTAGCTGTGCATCGACACCGCGTTGATGTCGCAGACGAAGGCGAACAGCACCGAGAGCCGCGAGCCAGATCATGAACTCCGAGCGATTGCAGCAGTGTCGTGTGGTGCGCGAGGTGATACAGCGCCGGTGAATAGTCCGCACAGCACCAGCACCAGACCCGCCACCGCGAAGGTGTTGGCGTGCGCGCCCTGCTTGTTGGCCTGTCGCACGGAGAAGAGCGCCGGTCAGCAGCGGCACGAGCCAGGTGCGATGGCGTGTCAGGTCATCCGCGAAATCGTCATCGCGCAGGTAAGCCACGGTGGCGTCTCCTCGATGCCCGCGAGCACTGGCAAGCAGTCCGATGCCGATGCCGATGAAGCCGCCGCGCCAGCAATTCGCCCAGCCGCTGGCGCAGGTACATTGCCCGGCGCTCAGCTGGCGCAACGGCGGCAACACCGTGCTCAGCGCGAACGACCAGCGTCGCCAGTAGATAGAGCGCCAGCAGCGCCGACGCCGGCGAGGCGCGATGAGCATGAAGCCGTCGTGTGCGGGCACCGGCGCCCGCGCCGGGCATCGTCAGATGCGGCGGCCAGCGCGAATTCGAACCAGTCGCCGGAGCGCGAGCCCGATCAGCAGCAGCATCACGCGGCAGCAGCACGAACAGATTGAGCAGCGTGCCGGAGAGGATGCTGGCGCCCAGCGTCCAGCCCGACAGCCCCTTGCCGGTGATGAGATAGCGGCCGTGCGCGCGCAGCCAGTCGAGCACCGTGCCGCGTGCCGTCGGCGAGCGGCACCTCGCCCAAGTCGTCGGCCGCGAGCTTCCGGCACGTGCGCCCGCAGCCAGGTGAGGCAGGAAGCGATGTAGCCGCCGCCGGACACCGACGATAGATAGTCGACGCGCGGCGAGCAGCCCGCTGCGCGCCAGCGTCTGCAGCACGCCCATGTTGAACGCAGCGGAACGGATGCCGCCGCCCGACAGCGCGAGCCCCACGAGCGGGGCATCCGGCGGCACCGACACCCGTGGCGGCCGTCGCTCGCGGATCCAGTCCGACTCCGCCTGTTCGACGGCGGCGAAGTCACGGGTGTAGTTGTTATCCGCGGCGGCGCTCGCGGCGAATCGCTCACAGGATCGCTCCGCGCAACCGGCATTGCGGTGGCTGATAGTCGGCGGGCGTCTCCGGCAGATCGCGATGGACCTTGAGGTACTCGATGATGTCGAAGCGCTCTCGTCGGTGAACTCGGGCCCGATGACGCCGTCGCGGCAACGGATTCGCCTTCGGGATCCGTCGAGATGCTTGCTCCAGGTCGCCGCATCGGCCGCGAAGGCGTGGCCCGTGTTGTGGTTGCCGGGAATGCTGGTGTCGAGCCAGAAGCCGTCGTCGTCGCCGTCGTCGTCCGGCTTCGTCACGAAGCCCACGTGCACCGGATCGTATTCGCGGCGGCCGACGAAGAACTTCGCGTCGCGCTTCGCGGGCGGCAGCAGCATCTGGTACAGCGTGGGCACCGAGCCGTTGTGCAGGAACGGCGCGGTGGCCCAGACGCCTTCGAGCGGCCGCGGCTTGTAGCCGGCGATCTCCTGCGGCAGGTCGAGCGTGCCGAAGCCTTCGAGACACTGCTGCGTCGCGTAGTCGACGCCGTTGTCGGCATAGAAGCGGTTCTTGATCAAGAATGCCGACGAGGTTGAGCGCGATGCCTTCGGTGAGACTTCGTCACGTCGAGCGTTGCCAGCGTGCGGTCGATGTCCGCGGCGCCGTGCGCAGGTCCCACAGCAGATTGGCCAGGTGACAATCGAGCGCGCAGCCCAGCGGATCCGGCGGACGCTTGTCGACGTCGGCGACTGCGCCGGCACCGGCAGTCGACGCGCTCGATGGCGGCATCGATCGCCGTCGAATTCAGCTGAGCGGAATCACCGGCTTCGCGGTCGCGTCGGGATCCGGGTAGGCAGCGCAGCGCCGCGGGCAGATCTCCGAGTCGCCTCGCCCGCTTCGGTTCGCAGCCGGACGACCTCGCGCAGGCGGAAGCGCACGTCGCGCAGCGATATTGCGCGTGAAGCAGCGGCCGCAATGCCGCCTGCAGATCCGCGTTCGTGAGTCCCGTGGCCGACAGATCGTAGCGGCGTTCCATGAATCCCATGGCCGCATTCGGGATCGGTGCCGATGTGATCGAGCGGAATCACTTCGATGCGCCACTCGAGATCGTGCGAGGGCTTGAGCGGCGCGTTGGCCTGCTGACGCGCAGCCTCGGCGACATGCGGGCCGTGGCATTCCTGGCAGTGCTGTTCGAAGAGCTCTTTGCCGCGCGCGGCCTTGTCGCGATCGACGGCGCCGAAGATCTCCTCGGGCCAGCGCGGCGGGCGTCAGCACGTGCAGCGTGTGCTCGATGCGCATGCAGGCCGGCGATGTCCACCGAGCTGCGGATACCGCGCGTCCGGGCGGCAGCGGCTGCGCGCATGGCGCTCAGCAGCGGCGTGATCGCGCCGACGCCCAGCGCCTCGCCGACGTTGCGCGCCAGCGGCTGCGACACCGAGCCGTTGTACTGCACCCAGTCGAACTTCCAGATGTTCCACAGGTAGGGATAGCTCACCGGCGCATCGCCGACCTGGTAGTTAGCCGCGGAGAGGTGATCGCCGAACGCGGTGTTGCCGATGCGGCCGAGCGCGTCGGTGCGGCCGAAGCCTTCGTGCACCGGGATACAGCTTGCGCAGCGGATTGTTCTGGCCGCTGCCGAGCATGGCCTTGATGGTGGCGCACAGCGCCTTCCTGAGCTGCGGGCTTGGCGTCGCGGATAACCGTGGCCGAGCACCTTTTCGGCGAAGCGGTCGAACTTCCAGGGATTGATCGCGGTGCCGAGAGCGACGCCAGCAGCATGGGCGCGAAGCTGCCGCGCGACATGTCGGTGAAGGCGTGCATGGCCGGGCCGCCGTCGATGCGGATCGCGCGTGGTCTTGCCGTTCCTGGTGAAGTGAATCTCGCCCGTGTGGCAGGCCGCGCAGGTGATGTCGAGCACGTCCTCGCCGATGCCCGGATCGAAATGGCGCGTGAAGCCGATGGGCAGCTGGTCGGGATTGGCTGGCGCTCGGCGCCGGGTCGACGAGGAAGCGGTAGCGGCGCATGTGATCCGGCGCGGCGAAACGTTCCCGCGACAGCGGCAGCTCGAGATTCACGAACCAGTCGTAGCGCACTGCACCGACGGAGGCGCCCTGCGGCATCGAGGTGCCCTGCGCGGTGTAGTAGTAGCGCTGGCGCAGCGGCGCGTTCTGCCCTGCGCCCCAGCCCTGGTCGAGCCAGACGTATTCGTCGACTGGTTCCAGCGCGGGAATGTTGTGCACCGGCCACAACACGAACCAGACGAACAATCCGCCCGCCACCACCGCGGTCACGACCAACAGGCCGCAACATCCATTTCAGAAATCGGCGCATCGCGTTACTCCCTCGACGATCTGACGCATACTACAAACAACATCACGTGCAGGAAGGCGATTGTGAACTGGTCCGCAAGCGTTGCAAGTATCCGCGCTGAAGCCTGATTGCGCTCGCTGTTAGTTAGCTCTGCCAATCCCGGTTCTCGGGGATTCTCCGAGCGTCACCACGCTCGAGCCCGGCGTGCCCGTGCAACGTCGAGAAGCTCAGCAGCGCGATGTACCTGCTCGAAGACCGCGGCGGCTCACTCGACATCGCCGCGGTGAGCAGCGCTCCGGCGAATCCGGGATTCGTCGCCGCCACACCCAAGTCCGCCAACGTCGGTTTCTCCGCTTCGGCATGGTGGGTGCGCGTCACGTGCGCAATCCGCGGAAACGCGAGCCGGTTCGTCTACCTGCGCCAGGACTATCCGCTCATCGATTCGCTCGACCTGTACGAGCCCGATGCGGGCGGCGGTGGCACATACACGCCACGGGCGACCGCACGCCCTTCGGCACGCCGCGACGTCGCGCATCGCGACTTCCTGTTCCCGCTCACGGTGCCGGCCAGCAGTGACGTCACTTACTACCTGCGCTACCACTCGCAGGGTCCGATCGACATCAACCTGTCGCTGCTCGATCCGAACAGCTGACAGCGCGAGGTGAGCCGCGAGCAGCTCGCCTACGGCGTGTATTTCGGCTGCGTGATCATGCTGCTGGTGTGGAGCGGCCTGGTGTTCATCGCGGTACGCGATGGCGCGTTCCTCGCCTACTTCGCGTACGTGGCGACCTTCGGCCTCTACATGATGGTGAACACCGGCTTCGCGTTCCAATACCTCTGGCCCGACAGCCCGCGATGGGCCAACACCTGCCTGCTCGTGCTGCTGAACCTTTCGCTGATCGCGGCGCTGCAATTTTCCACGACCATCCTGCGTTCGCAGCGACTACACGCCGCGCCTGCTATCGCGTCGCGCGCGTGCTGCAGGTGCTGGCGTTGTGCGCCATCGCGCTGAGCCCGATCCTCGACTACGCGGTGCTGGTGCAGCCCGTCACCTTCCTCATCATGTTCGGCGTGATCTTCATGATCACGCTCGGCATCGTGAGCCTGCTGGCCGGTTCGCGGCCGGCGCGGCCCTACGTGATTGCGTGGGGCGCGTTCCTCGCCGGCTCCATCGTGTTCCTGCTCAAGAACTTCGGTGTGGTGCCGCACACCTTCTTCACGCAGCACAGCTGGCAGGTGGGTTCGCTGCTCGAGATGATCCTGCTGTCGATGACCCTCTCCAGCCGCATGAGCGAGCTGCAGCACCAGAGCCGCACGGATGCGCTCACGCTGCTCGGCAACCGCCGCCTGTTCGACGACAAGCTGCCCGACGAATTCGCGCGCGCGCGCGAGCAGGCCCATCCGCTGGCGCTGCTGGTGCTCGATATCGACAAGTTCAAGCACTACAACGACATGCACGGCCACGCGCAGGGCGACGAAGCCGTCAAGGCGGTCGCGCATGCGCTGCGCAAGCATGCGCGCAAGCCGCACATCGCCTGTCGTTATGGCGGCGATGAGTTCTGCGTCATCCTGCCCGGCACTTCGGAAGCGTCGGCGGCGGTCCTCGCGGAACGTCTGCGGGCCGCCGTGCAAGGCTCACTGACGTGGTGAGCACACGGTCACCGTCAGCATCGGCTACGCCGCCAGGTCGGAACCCGGTTCGAAACCGCCCACCAGCTGTTCGAAGCGGCCGATGCCGCCCTCTATTCCGCGAAGGAGCAGGGCCGCAACACCATCGCGGCATTCCAGGGGCGGCGCACCAGCGATCCCCCGGCAGCTGAATCCGTCGAGGTTCCTCGCGCCGGCTGAAATTTCGTGACGCCGATGCGCTTCCGCCTCTTGCGCTCCCTACTACACCTGTCATAGAGTCGACCGCAGTTGTAGTTATGGAGGTGCTCGTGGCCGAACCGAAACTGAGCGCGCTGGAACTGCGGATCATGGGCGAACTCTGGAGCCGCGGGGCCTGTTCCATTCGCGAGATCCACGAGGCCGTCGTCAAGCGCGACCGGCCCGCCTACACCACCGTGCAAACCATGGTCTACCGGCTCGAGGCCAAGGGCGCGGTGCGCCGCACCAAGAAAATCGGCAACGCCCACGTATTCGAGGCCACCACGTCGCGCGCCTCGGTGCAGACCCGCCTGCTCAAGGAACTGCTCGGACTGTTTGGCGGAAACGCGCGCCCGGTCATGGCGCACCTCGTCGAGATGGGCAAGATTTCGCAGCGAGGACATCGACGAGGCGCAGAAGCTGCTGCGCGCGCACACTGCGAAAGAGCCAACCGCGAAGGACAAGGCAAAATGATCTCCGGCGCTGATCAACCACCTGTGGCAGTCGACGCTGTTCTGCGGCTGCGCCTGGTTGATCACGCTGGCATTGCGCGCCAACAGCGCCGCGCTGCGCCACTGGATCTGGATGCTGGCATCGCTGAAGTTCCTGGTGCCCTTCTCGCTGCTGTTCTTCGTAGGCTCGTTCATCGGACTTGCCTGCGGCTCGCATCGCCGACGATCAGCCTTTGATGCTCGGCGACGCGCTGCAAAACGTCTCGCTGCTGGTCTCGCCCACCGCTTCGCTTTCGGCCAGCAGATGCGGGCACCGGCTCGATCGCGCTCGTCGCGCTGCTGGCGGTCTGGCTTGTCGGCGCATTGATCGTCGGCACGCGATGGCTGCTCGCATGGCGCGCCGCGAACTCCTTGGTAAGGGCAGCGCGGCCGGCGCCGGGCGCATTGCCGGATGCGCGCATCACGGACGCCGATATCGAACCGGCCGTGGCGCGCGTCTTTCATCCGGTGGTGTTGCTGCCGGCCGCGTTGCTCGCGCGGCTGTTCGCGGCCAGAGATCGAGCGCGGTGCTCGCGCACGAGCACGAACACATCGCGCGGCACGACAATCTCAAGGACAGCGTTCATCGGCTCGTCGAGATGCTGTTCTGGTTTCATCCCGCGGTGTGGTGGATCGGCCGGCAGATGGTCGAGGAGCGCGAGCGCGCCTGCGACGAAGCGGTGCTCGCGGGTGGTCACGACGGCGGCGAATACGCGTCGGGCATTCTCGCGGTGTGCCGGCATTGCCGCGCCAGCTCAGCGCAATCGGCCGCGGCCACTTCCGGCGATCTCACGCGGCGCGTCCGCTACATCCTCGACAATGCGCGGCCAACCGCCGTCGGCGCAGTCAAGGCGCTCACGTTGCTGATGGCGATGCTCGCCGCCGCGGCGGTTCCCATGTTCGCCGGCGCCGTCGACAGCACCGTTCGCCGGCACGAGCTGCTCACCATCAACTCGCGCGTGCTGGGAACCGCGGACTTTTCGATCGAGCTCGCGGCGAACCGCGCGGGCGCGCCGCAGGAAATCGTCGCCACGCGCAATGGCGTCGTCATCCGCAACACCACGCTGCGCGACCTGATCGCGCTCGCCTATGGCGTGGAGCGATGGAATGTCAGCGGCAACGGCCAATGGCTGGACACACCGCGCTATGACATCCGTGCGATGGCGCACGATCCGGTGAGCGAGCCCGATGAGCTCGATCCCTACGCGCTTCGCGACCTGACTACCAAACTACTCGCCTCGCGCTTCGATCTGGAGATTCACGTCAACCGCCGCTGTCAGTCGCCTTGCGGGCGCTACGCGTTGACGGCTCCCAATCCCACCCAGTAGCCCCGTGATCACCGGGCTGGTCGATCATTTGTGGCAGTTCTGCTGCTGCTCCGGAGTCGTGTGGGCGTTTTCCCTGCTGACACGGGGCAACGCGGCGGTAGTCCGATTGTGGCTGTGGCGGATCCTGGCTCTCAAACTGCTGCTGCCATTCTCGCTGCTGTTCGCGCTGGGCAGATGGATGGGATATCCGTCGGTGCATTCCGCCGACCCTTCGCCTCCTTTGCTGGTTGCGTTCTTCCAGGCTGCAGGGCCGATCGTCGAGCCGGCGCGGCACTTCAGGCTCGCGGGATTCTCCTTCGCGGCATTTGCGGTTCTGGTCCTGGGCGCTGCCGCCGCCAGCGTGTGGTGGATACACCAGCATCTGCGCCACGAGCGGCTTCGCGCCGACGAGCAGGTGCGGCACCGGGAACTGCAGCCGGACGAGGTCATGCCATCCGTCGGCTTCTGGAGAGCCGCGCTGTTTTCCGCCTGCGCACTCATCGCCGTGTCGGCGCCGCTGCTCGCCGGTGCTGTGGCCGATCATCAATGGCGTCGCGAGTTGTTGGTTGCAAACTCGAACATGCTGCGCGACGCGTCGGTAAGCCTGACGAAATCGCCGCCTGGTATGGGCCAGAGATATCGCGTGATCGCAGATGAACATGGTGTGCTGGTACGCAACGCCAGCATCCGCGACCTCGTCGCGATCGCGTACGGCGTGAATTCGTACTCGGTGTGGACCAACCAGCTCTACACGCCCACGGAAGACGGCCAGATCGACTCGTGGATCCTGTCGCCACGTTATGACGTCCGCGCCAACGCGCCGATCCGCGAGCCCGGAAAATTCGATCCTTACGCACTTCGCCGCCCGGTCTCCCGGCTGCTCGCCGACCGATTCGGTCTCGAAATCTACGTCAACGGCAGTTGCCAGCCGCCTTGCGGCGTCTATCAGATGCAGATCTCCCCCGAGCCTCTCTAGCCAGGTCGACGCCTAACCACCCGGCGTCGTTGCACGTTCTACTACAGTTGTATTAACTTAGACCACAGTTGTAGGCAAGGAGACGCCCATGTTCGCCCCAGCCGCGCTTCGTGTGATCCCGATGCTGTTGTTGCTCGCCGCCGGGCCCAGTGCGTGCGCCAGGGCTGAGCCCGAACCTCCCGCCGGGCCGTCACCAGCCAGCGAGCAATTGAAACGCCTTCTGGATGCTGTCAATTCCGGGGATCGGGCCACACTCGAGCAGTACGCGAAGAGCAGCCTTTCTCCTAACTACAAGAATTCTCCATCGATTGACGAAGCTCTGGGCATTCACAAGCAGATGGGTGGGTTCGACATCCTCGAACTCACCGACGTGCCGCCCAACGCGGTGAAAGCCTGGGTGCGGGCACGCGACTCGGACGCGATCATGGAGATGGTCATCGAAATCGAGGTGAAAGCACCGCATCGGGTGGAGTTTTTCAATCTCTCCTGGGGCAGCCCGCCCAAGAAGTATCTTCCGACCCGCCTGACTGAAACTGCGGCAGCCGAGGCGTTACGCGCGGAAGCTGCCAGGCGGACCGCGGCGGACAAGTTTTCGGGCGCACTGCTGCTGGCTCGCGGCGACACGATCGTGGTGCGCGAAGCCTACGGCCTCGCCGATCGGGACGAAAAGATCCCGAACACGGTCGACACACGCTTTCGTACTGCCTCGATGGGCAAGATGTTCACCGCGGTCGCGGTTCTTCGCCTCGTTCAGGACGGCAAACTGAAGCTCGACGATCCTGTAGCCAAGGTGGTGCCGGCCCTCGACGGCAAGCCGGTCGCGAAGGCGACGATCCAGCAGCTGCTCACACACACCGCCGGCACTGGCGACTTCTATGGCCCGCGCCTCGACGAAAATCGAAGCAAGCTCAGGGCCCATGACGACTTCATCAAGCTGTTCGGCGGTGATGCGCTGCTTTACAAGCCGGGTACGAAGTTCGAATACAACAACCTGGCATACATCTATCTAGGCGCGGCCATCGAACACGTGAGCGGCAAGAGTTACCACGACTACATTCACGAAGCGGTTTTCGTGCCGGCAGGCATGACGCATTCCGATTTGCCACCGATGGACGTCGCAATGGAAGGTCGCGCCTCTGGCTACTATCGGCCACCGGGCACGCGTGAATGGCTGCCGGCGACAGAATTTCTCGCCTACCGTGGCGACGGCGCGGGCGGTGCTTGGTCCACCGTCGATGACATGGCGCGATTCCTGGGCGCACTGCGCGCGTACCGCCTGCTCAACGAGAAATATACGAAGCTGATGCTTACGCCCGCGGAACAAGCCTGGCCCGGCAGGCAATTCGGACATGGCGTATTCATCGAGAGTTATCCGGGAACGATCCGCAAGGTGGGACACCCCGGTGGGGAAAACGGTTCCAACTCCGAAGCCTGGTTCATGCCCGAGCCGGACTTCGTCGTTGTCGTGATGTCGAACCTGGATCCCGGCGCGGCGACTCAGGTGTCCGACTTCATCAGCGCACGACTACCGCTGCGCTGACACAGGTGGTGAGTTCTTCCGCGGCTGCTGGCCGCTCCAATCAAACACAGGAGTAGTTCCATGAGGATCAGTAGATTGATTGGCTGCGTGTTGTTGGGTCTGTCGGGCGCGACCGTTGGTGCGGCGGAGATGCCCTCACCCGCCCGCGCCCAGCTCAACGGTTTCCTCGCCGCGTTCAATTCCGGGGATCGCGCGAAGATAGAGGCGTTCGGGCGGGATCACGCGCCACCAAATTTCGTCGATGCGCACATTCTCGATCAGACGATGCAGATGTTCGAGACGACGGGCGGATTGGACTTGCTGGCGGTAGAAGAGTCGAATCCGCACGCCCTGAAGAGCCGCGTTCGGGAGCGCAAATCGGGAATCGAGCAGCTGCTCGTGATCGAGGTCAATCCCGCTACGCCGGACCGGATCATAGCCATCCAGCTCAACACGAGTGATTCACCGCCGTTCGTAACCGAGAAAAAGCGCAACTGACGTCAGCTCGACATCCTGCGATCAGTTCGCATCCCGCCCGCCGATGAGATCCAGCTGACCGCGACGCGCGACGCGTCGATCGAACAGCCCCCACGCGCCTTCATCGCCGTGCCACGCGCCGCCGGTCGCGGCCTTGGCGTACTCGGTGGCGCGGGTCTCGAAGAAGTTGGCGTGTTCGACGCCGTTCAGCATGGCGGTGAGCCAGGGCAGCGGATGTTCCTTCACGCCGTAGACCTGCGGCAGGCCTAACTGCTTCAGGCGCCAGTCGGCGATGTAGCGGATGTAGGCCTTGATCTCGGCGGCCGAGAGCCCTTCGATGGGCCCCATCTCGAACGCGAGATCGACGAAGCGGTCCTCGAGCTTCACCACGGTGCGCGCGCAATCGACGATGTCGTCCTTCACGCCCTGGGTCAGCGCGCCGGTTTCCTGCGCGAAGGTGTGGAACAGCCGGATGATGCCTTCGCAGTGCAGCGTCTCGTCGCGCACGCTCCACGAGACCACCTGCCCCATGCCGCGCATCTTGTTGTGACGCGGGAAGTTGAGCAGGATGGCGAAGCTGGCGAACAGCTGCAGCCCTTCGGTGAATCCGCCGAACATCGCCAGCGTGCGCAGCGTGTCGGCGTCGGTCTCCACGCCGAATCCCTGCAGATAGTCGTGCTTGTCGCGCATGGCGGCGTAGTCCATGAACGCCGTGAACTCGCTGTCGGGCATGCCGAGCGTCTCCAGCAGCAACGCGTACGCCGCGATGTGCACGGTCTCCATGTTGGCGAACGCCGCCAGCATCATCTTGATCTCGGTGGGACGGAACACGCGCGCGTAGCGCTCCATGTAGTTGTCCTGCACCTCGACGTCCGACTGCGTGAAGAAGCGGAACACCTGCGTGAGCAGATTGCGCTCCGCATCGGTGATGCGGTTGTTCCAGTCCTTGCAGTCTTCGCCGAGTGGAATCTCCTCCGGCATCCAGTGGATCTGCTGCTGGCGGCGCCAGTATTCGATGGCCCAGGGATAACGAAACGGCTTGTAGCTGCGCGACGGCGTGAGCAGGCCGGGACTGCGCGATCAATTCGATCTGGTTTACTGACATGAGAGGCACTCGTCGTATTTGCTTCGTCGTTTCGGAGGTCGAGCGGCTTCTTGCGGCCACGAGCGCGTGTTGTCGGCTTCCACGCCGGCGAACCCGGCGCGCTGCACGCTCTTGCTGCGGCAGTAGTACAGCGACTTCACGCCGCGCTCCCACGCCGTCCAGTGCAGCATGAGCAGGTCCCACTTGTGGATGTCGCTGCGCAGATAGAGGTTCAGCGACTGTCCCTGGCAGATGAGCGGCGCGCGATCGGCCGCGAGCTCGATCACCCAGCGCTGGTCGATCTCGAAGGCGGTGCGGAACACCGACTTCTCGTCGTCGGTCAGCGCCTTCGAGATGCTGCACCGAGCCCTCGTGCGCGAGGATCGACTGCCAGGTGTCCTCGGTGTTCAGCCCCTTCGCGCCCAACAGCTTCTGCAGCGCCGGATTGCGCACGCTGAACGAGCCCGACAGCGTCTTGTGCGTATAGATGTTGGCCGGGATCGGTTCGATGCAGGCGCTGGTGCCGCCGCAGATCACCGAGATGCTGGCGGTGGGCGCGATCGCGAGCTTGTGCGAGAAGCGCTCCAGCACGCCACGCTCGGCGGCATCGGGACACGCGCCGCGTTCTTCGGCCAGCGCGCGCGACGCCGCGTCGGCCTCGCGCCGCAGATGTTTGAACATGCGCAGGTTGGCGGCGCGCGCCAGCGCGCTCTCGAAAGGAATGCCGTTGTTCTGCAGCCAGGAGTGAAAGCCCATGGCGCCGAGGCCCACCGAGCGCTCGCGCATCGCCGAATACTTCGCCGTGTCCATGGAAGCCGGCGCATGGTCGATGAACTCCTGCAGCACGTTGTCCAGCATGCGCAGCACGTCTTCGATGAAGCGCGGTTCCGCGCTCCATTGCTCCCAGGTCTCGAAGTTCACCGAGCGACAGGCAGCACACCGCGGTGCGTGCGCGGCCCAGGTGATCGACGCCGGTGGGCAGCAGGATCTCGCTGCAGAGGTTCGACTGGCGCACCTTGAGGCCGAGTTCGCGCTGGTGTGCCGCGAGCTGGTTGTTGGCCGTGTCGCTGAACAGCAGATAGGGCTCACCGGTCTGCAGCCGCGTCTCGAGAATCTTCTGCCACAGATGCCGCGCGGAGATCGTGCGCAGCGCCTTGCCGATCTTTCGGGCTGCGCAGCGCGAACGGCAGATCGTCGCGCACCGCCTGCATGAATTCGTCGGTGATGCAGATGCCGTGGTGCAGGTTGAGGCTCTTGCGATTGAAGTCGCCCGAAGGCTTGCGGATCTCGATGAACTCCTCGATCTCCGGGTGATGCACGTCGAGATACACCGCGGCCGAGCCGCGACGCAGCGAGCCTTGCGAAATCGCCAGCGTCAGCGAGTCCATGACGCGCACGAACGGGATGATTCCCGAAGTCTGGCCGCAGCCCTTGACGGTCTCGCCGATGGAGCGCACGCCGCCCCAGTAGGTGCCGATGCCACCGCCGTTCGAAGCCAGCCACACGTTTTCGGTCCAGGTGCTGACGATGCCGTCGAGATTGTCTTCGACCGCAGTTCAGGAAGCAGGAGATCGGCAGGCCGCGCTGCGTGCCGCCGTTGGAGAGGATCGGCGTCGCCGGCAGGAACCACAGCCGCGACATGTAGTCGTAGAGCCGCTGCGCATGCGCGCCGTCATCCGCGTAGGCCCGCGCGACGCGCGCGAACAGGTCCTGCGTGGTCTCGCCGGCCAGCAGGTAGCGATCCTGCAGCGTGGCGCGGCCGAAGTTCGTGAGCAGCGCGTCGCGCGCCGGATCTGTCCTGACTTCGATGGCTGCACGCGCCGCTTTCGCCGAGTCGGCGCCCGGCGTCACCGCCGCGCCGGTAATCTGCCTGAGCACTTTTCCGGGCCGTGCGCGCGAGCTTCGCGCGGGCTTCCGGGACTGATTGAGCTGCCATCTGCTTCTCCATTTACTGTGGGGAAGCGGAAGCGGCGCGAGATTCTGCGGACGGCAGAAAGCATCGACGCTGCTGCCGGCACACCCCGTCCGATCAGAAGTCTCAAAGTGTGCCCGGCAGGTCTCCTGGCTCACCGCTCGATCGCGAGTTGTTAGGCCTTCCCGAAGGCTCTCGCCTTCAGTGACCTCGCCTTTTTCCACCGGGAAAAAGTCACATTTCGCTTGCGGTCTACAGTTGCGGGGGCAGCTGCGGATTCGGCGACCACTTAAGATCCCTCACCGCATTCCCTTTTCATCGCGCTTGCGCGCGAACCGATGCACGACCAGATGTTGTGTGCCGCGACGGGAATTTGTCAACCGATTGTGTGAAAGGAAAATCGTGAAGAAGATTCTGAAGTGGATGGGATTTGTCGTTGCCGTGCTCGCAGGCGTCGTGTTGATCGGTTTTGCGTACATTTATTTCGCGTCGGAGCGCGAGTTGAGTCGCCAATACACGTTGGCCGACGACGCCGCACTCGTCATTCCCGACGGACGCAGTCGAGATCGCAGAAGGCCGGCGCATCGCGCAACTCGCCGGTTGCATGCATTGCCACGGCGACAGCCTCACCGGAACAGTGGTGGACGACATTCCCCATCTGGTGCGTCTCGTCGCGCCGAACATCAGCACCGTCCTGCCGAAGTACACCGACGCGCAGCTCGCGACCGTGTTGCGCAAAGGCGTGAAGCCCGACGGCAAGACCGTGTTGTTCATGCCCTCGGAGATGTTCCGGCATCTGCGTGACGAGGACCTGGCGCGCGTCATCGCCTTTGTGCGCACCCAGCCTGCCGTGACAGAAGGCGTGACCGAGAAGACGCAGCTGCGGCCGATCGGCCGTCTCATCATCGCCAAGGGCGACTACAAGCCGGCGGCGAGTGCGATCGAGTCCATGCCCGCGGCGGTCGGGAATTTCGATGCCAATGATCCCGCAAGTCGCGGCCGCTATCTCGCGATGAACTATTGCAGCGAGTGCCATGGGCAGGACCTGCGAGGGCGTGGCGCCGATCAATGCTCCTGCACTCGCGGTGGCCAAGGGATATTCGCTCGAGCAATTCACGCGGCTCATGCAGGAAGGCGTCGGCCTGGGTGATCGGCAGTTCAAGATGATGACGCCGACCGCCAAGGCACGCTTCATCGCATTCACGCCGGACGAAGTCGCGGCCGTGCACGGTTATCTGCAAACGCTTTGATGAACCGCGGGGAAATGGGGACATTCCTGATTTGCTAGCAAAAGGGGACGCGGCTGAAGAAGCCACCTCCCCGTTTGCCCGCTCCGCGGGGAAAAGATGAAAGTTCCCGTCAGGCGTTGTAGCCACCATCCACCGCGATGGTGGCGCCGGTGATGTAGCTCGCGCCCTTGCTCGCGAGGAACGCGACGGTCGCGCCGATTTCCTCCGGCCGGCCGTAGCGGCCGAGCGCAGTGCCGCTCTTCAGCACCTGCACGAAGTCGCGTTCATCGTCGCGATTCATGTCGGTGTCGATGGGACCCGGCTCGATGACGTTGACCGTGATGCCCTTGGGACCCAGATCCCGCGCCCAGCCGCGCGTGTACGCTGCCACCGCGGCCTTGGTTGCCGAGTAGTCGGAGATCCCCGGCCAGGGTGAGGATGTGCCGCCCATCGAACCGATGGAAATGATGCGGCCACCTTCGGTCATGATGCTTCGCGGCTTCGCGCACGGCGGCGTTCACGCCGCCGACGTTCATGGCGAACTGCCGCGCCACGTCCTCCGCCTTCACTTCGCCGACGGGACCCGTGATGAACACGCCGGCGTTGTTCACGAGGATGTCGAGATGGCCGAAGTGCTCGGCGACCTTGCGCACCAGGTGCGCGACTTCGTCGGTGCTTGGCCTGATCGGCCTGGAAGGCGACCGCACGCACGCCTTTCTCCTGCAGCTCGCGCACCAGCGCCTTGGCCTTGTCGGGGGAGCTGACGTAGCTGATGGCCACATCGGCGCCGTCGTCGGCGAGTGAGCGGGCGATGGCGGCGCCGATGCCGCGCGAGCCGCCGGTAACGAGGGCGGCTTTTCCGGTGAGTTTCTTGTTCATGGCTTTCTCCTCGATTTGATGTGTTGGGCGCGTGTTTTCGCGTTGGGAGAAGGCTATTACGCTATCCAGACGGCGATAAATACGCCACGAGTGACAACATTATTCCCAATGGTGAATAATCACCGCCATGGTGGCCGCCCCGAATTTCAACCAGATGCTGGCCATGCGGGTGTTCGTCCGGGTGGTCGAGGCCGGCACGTTCACCAACGCCGCCAACTCGCTGCGCATGCCGAAGCCCACGGTCACCAAGCTGGTCCAGGGGCTCGAGAGCCACCTGCGCATCAAGCTGCTGAACCGCACCACGCGGCGCGTGACCGGTGACGCCCGACGGGTCCGCGTACTACGAACGCGTCGTGAGGTTGTTAGGCGACCTCGAGGACATCGAGTCCAGCGTCACGCACGCCAAGGAGCGGCCGCGCGGGCGGTTGCGCATCGACGCCGGCGCGGCGATTTCCACGTTCCTCATCCTGCCGGCGCTGCCGGAATTCCTGGCGAAGTATCCGGAGATCGACATCGAGTGCGGCGTCAGCGACCGTCCTGCCGATCTCATCGGCGACAACGTCGACTGCGTGATTCGCGGCGGACCGCTGCTGGAACCATCGCTGGTCGCGCGGCACATCGGCGACATGCGCTGGGTGACGTGCGCGACGCCCGCGTATCTCGAGAAACACGGCAGGCCGACGCATCCCTCCGACCTCGAGTCCGGCCACGTGCTCGCGGGCTATTTCTTTCCGCGCAGCGGCCGCATGCGCCCGCTGGTCTTCCAGCGCGACGGCAAGCGCATCGAGATCCCGCCGAGCCCGCGCGTCGCCGTGAACGACAGCGGCGCGCACTTCGCGTCGCTGCGTTCCGGGCTCGGCCTTGGGCAGCTGCTGTCGTTCATGGTGTCCTGCAGCGGCGCGACGAGCGAACTCGATACCCGTGCTGAAGGAATGGCAGCCCGAGGCGATGCCCGTGCACGTGCTCTATCCGGCGAATCGCCACCTTTCTACCAAAGTACGAGTGTTCGTCGACTGGGCCGCGGAGCTGTTTCTCGCAGAGTCCGTGCACGCGCTTGCTAACATCCGGCGCGTGAAAAACCTCATCGCATTCGTGCTGGCGCTGGTCACGGCATTCGCCGCACAGGCCGCCCCGCCGCGGCTCGAAAAGCACGGCAGCACGCAGCAGCTCATCGTCGACGGTAAGCCGTTCCTGATCCTCGGCGGCGAGCTCGGCAATTCCAGCGCCTCGAGCGCCGACTACATGCGGCCGCACTGGCCGCGCCTCAAGGCGATGAATCTCAACACCGTGCTCGCGCCGGTGTCCTGGGAGCTCATCGAGCCCACCGAAGGGAAATTCGACTGGACGTCGGTGGATGAGCTGCTGCGCGATGCGCGCGCGCACGATCTCAAGCTCGTGATCCTCTGGTTCGGCGCGTGGAAGAACAGCATGTCCACGTACGTGCCTTCGTGGGTGAAGCGCGATCAGCAGCGTTTCCCGCGCGCGCAGCTCGCCAATGGATCAAGCGTGGAAATTCTCTCGGCGTTTTCCACGAACACGCGCGACGCCGACGTGCGCGCATTCGGCGCGTTCATGGAATATCTGAAGCGCGCCGATGGCGACGCAGAACACCGTGCTCATGGTGCAGGTGGAAAACGAGATCGGCATGTTGCCCATCGCGCGCGAGCGCGGCGCCGTGGCCGACAAACTATTCGCCGGACCCGTTCCCGCCGAGCTCATGCGTGCGCTCGCCGCGCGTGGCGAGAAGGTGGAACCCGAGCTGCGCGAGCGCTGGCAGAAGAATGGCCGCAAGAGCGTCGGGTAGCTGGGCGCAGGTGTTCGGCGACGACGAATGGGGCGCCGAGGTGTTCACCGCCTGGCACTACGCGCGCTTCGTCGAGGCGCTCGTGGTCGCGGGCAAGAAGCGCTACGACATTCCGCTGTACGTGAACGTGGCGCTCAATCGCACCGGCCGCAAGCCCGGTGAATATCCGAGTGGCGGCCCGCTGCCGCATCTGCTCGACGTGTGGAAGGCCGGCACGCCGACCACCGACATGCTCTCGCCCGACATCTACTTCCCGAACTTCGCGCAGCTCGCCGCACGCTTCAACCGCGCCGACAACATGTTGTTCATTCCGGAAGCCAACAACGCCACGAACAGCCAGGGTCCCGCGAATGCGTTCTTCTCGTTCGGCGAACTGGATTCGCTCGGCTTCTCGCCGTTCTCCATCGAGTCACTAGGCGACGCGCCGAATGCGTTGTCGCGCTCGTACGAGGTGCTTCGAGCAACTGACGCCGATAATTCTCGAGAACCGTGGCAAGGCACGCATGGCGGGATTTCGCGCGCGTATCGAGGAAGACGGCACCGTCATCGACGCGCCCGTGAAGAAGGTGCTGGGCGGTTTCGAATTCACCGTGACCTTCATCGATCCGTGGACGCCGAAGGACAAGCAAACCATTGCCGATCACGGCGGCATGTTGATCCACGCCGGTGGCGAGGATTTCTGGTTCGCCGGTCAGGGCATCACCGTGACTTTCAAAGGCGCGGACGAAGGCCCGCCGCTCGTCGGAATCGATTCAGCCGAGGAAGGCGTGTTCGACGAGCAGGGCAAGTGGAAATCTGGCCGTTTGCTCAACGGCGATCAGACACATCAGGGCCGGCACATCCGCCTGCCGCCGGGGCAATTCCAGATTCAGAAGGTGCGCTTCTATCGCTATCGATAGTCAGGGGCCGCCACAGGCGACTCTCCAGCTATCGAGCTCGATGGTCCTTTGGGTCCAGTCGCCCTCGGCATACCAGAGACTAAAGAATTGCTGCTGAAGCAGGACTTCATTGTGGCGAATCTGCGCCAGCTCGGGCGGTGATGGTACGTAGAATGAGACGATCTCGCCGGCGATGGGCTGACCGGCGTACGTCAGCGGCAACTCGTAGCCAGGGATCCGATCGCGAATCTTACCATTGGAGAACTGCAACCTGAGCGAGTTGGTCGACTTGCGTCTCTCGGAGAACGGAAACCCTGCCGAGCCGTTGATCAGCCGCGCATTCCACATCGGTATGCGATAGCAGCGATCGTTGAACTCCAGTCCGACCTTGCCATCCGCGGCGGAATTTCCACCGCAACAGGCCAGCACCAGCGTGCCGAACAGGATCACGGCGCTCCGAATGCCTATGGCGCGCGTCGCAATCGAGACACTCCGTGCGCCGCTCTCAACGCTTCTCACTGCAACACGATCAACAAATCCTTCGCATCCACCTGCACGCCCGGCTTCACCAGCACTTCGGCCACGTGCCGTCCGCCTCCGCGCGCACGCTGGTCTCCATCTTCATGGCTTCCATCGTCAGCAGCAGATCGCCCTTGGCGACTTTCTGGCCGACGACGGCCTTCACCGTGGCGATGGTGCCCGGCATCGGCGCGCCGACGTGTTTGGCATTTCCCGGCTCCATCTTGCGCTGCGGCGGCCGCTTGGCCACCTGCGAGCGATCCGTGACGACGATCGAACGCGGCTGACCGTTCAGCTCGAAGAACACCTGGCGCGTGCCGTCGTCACGCACTTCGGACAACGCGACGAATCGCACGATGAGTGTCTTGCCGCGCTCGATGTCGACGCTGACTTCATCGCCCGGCTCCATGCCGTAGAAGAACACGGGCGTGGGCAGGATGGCGCAGTCGCCGAACGTCACGCGGTCTTTCGCGTAGTCGAGGAAGACCTTGGGATACATGAGATAGGACGCGAACTGCGTGTCCGTCGCTTCGCGGCCTAACTTCTCGGTCGAGCTTCTTGCGCTCGGCGGCGAGATCCAGCGGCGGCAGATTGGCGCCGGGCCGGGTAGCTAGTGGCTTCTGGTCCTTGAGAACCTTCTTCTGGATGCCCTCGGGCCAGCCGCCTTCGGGGCGACCGAGATCGCCACGCATCATCTGCACGACGGATTCGGGGAAGGCGACTTCGACGTTCGGATCGAGCACCTGCTTCCTTGGTGATGCCGCTCGACACCATCATCAGCGCGAGATCGCCGACCACTTTCGACGACGGCGTGACCTTCACGATGTTGCCGAACATCTGGTTCACGTCGGCATACGCCTGCGAGACCTCGGGCCAGCGCGAATCGTCGAGACCGACCGAACGCGCCTGTTCCTTGAGATTGGTGTACTGCCCGCCGGGCATGCCGTGCACGTACACCTCGGAGGCGCCGGAACGGATGTCGCTCTCGAACGCGAGATAGTTCTTGCGCACCTGCTCCCAGTACATGGAGATGGCGCGCAGGTTGGACGGGATCGATGCCGGTATCGCGCGGCGCCGTAGCGCAGCGCTTCGACGATGGAGCCCAGATTCGGCTGCGAGGTGAGACCCGACATGGCGTCGACGGCGCCATCGACCGCATCGGCGCCGGCTGCGATCGCCGCGAGCACACTGGCCGCCGCGATGCCGGAGGTGTCGTGCGTGTGGAAGTGCACGGGAATCCCGAGCTCGTCCTTGAGCGCCTTGACCAGCGTGTAGGCGGCGTCTCGGCTGGCAGAGGCCGGCCATGTCCTTGATGCCGAGGATGTGCGTGCCCGCGGCTTTCAGCTCGCGCCCCATCTTGAGGTAGTAGTCGAGCGTGTACTTGGTTTCGTTGGGCGACGAGAGATTGCCGGTGTAGCAGATGGCCGCTTCGCAGAGCTTGCCGGTCTCGAGCACCGCGTCGATGGCGACGCGCATGTTCTCGACCCAGTTGAGCGAGTCGAACACGCGGAACACGTCGACGCCCGACGTGGCGGCCTGCTTCACGAAGGCGCGCACCACGTTGTCCGGGTAGTTGGTGTAGCCCACCGCATTCGCCGAGCGCAGCAGCATCTGCAGCAGCAGGTTCGGCATGGCGGCGCGGAACTGCTCGAGGCGCGACCACGGGTCTTCGCGCAGGAAGCGCATGGCGACGTCGAACGTGGCGCCGCCCCAGCATTCCATCGAGAAGAGCTGCGGCATCATGTGCGCGTAGTAAGGCGCGATGGCGGTCATGTCCGGCTGACGCATGCGCGTCGCCAGCAACGACTGATGCGCGTCGCGCATCGTGGTGTCGGTGATGAGCACGCGCTCCTGCGCCAGCATCCACTTCGCGAATCCTTCGGCGCCGAGCTCGTCGAGCTTCTGCTTCGTGCCCGGCGGCGGCGCCTTGGCCACGTTCACCTTGGGCATGCGCGCCAGCACCATGCTCTTGGGCTTCAGGCGGCCTTTCACTTCCGGATTGCCGTTGACGATGATCTCGCCGATGAACGAGAGGATGCGCGTGGCGCGGTCGCGCTTCTTTTCCCACTTGAAGAGCTCGGGCGTTTCGTCGATGAACTTGGTGGTGTACTCGGCGTGTCGCGAACTTCGGGTGCGTGATGACCTGGTCGAGGAAACGCAGATTGGTGGAGACGCCGCGGATGCGGAACTCCCACAGCGCGCGATGCATGCGCGCGATGGCTTCCACCGGGTTCGGTGCCCACGCGGTGACCTTCACCAGCATGGAATCGTACGAACGCGTGAGGATGGCGCCGGCATATGCCGTGCCCGCGTCGAGGCGAATGCCGAATCCCGCGGGCGAGCGATAGGCGGTGATCTTGCCGTAGTCAGGCGCGAAGCCGTTCTCCGGATCTTCCGTGGTCACGCGACACTGCAGCGCATGCGATGTCAGGTGAATGTCTTCCTGCTTCGGAACGCCGCTCGCTTCTTCGCCGATCTTCGCGCCATCGGCGATGCGGATCTGCGCCTTGACGAGGTCGATGTTGGTCACGGCCTCGGTCACCGTGTGTTCCACCTGGATGCGCGGATTCACTTCGATGAAGTAGAACTTGCCGGTCTCGGCGTCCTGCAGGAACTCCACGGTGCCGGCGTTGCGGTACTTCACCGCGCGACCGATCTGCAGCGCGTAGCCGCAGAGTTCATTGCGCTGCGCATCCGTCAGGAATGCCGCGGGCGCGCGCTCGACCACTTTCTGGTTGCGCCGCTGCACGGTGCAATCGCGCTCGAACAGGTGCACGAGATTGCCGTGCGTGTCGCCGAGGATCTGCACTTCGATGTGCCGCGCCTTGCGCACCAGCTTTTCGAGATACACCTCGTCGTTGCCGAAACCGGCCTTGGCTTCGCGGCGAGCCACGGGCAGCAGCTCCGTGAGCTGCGCATCGCTTTCGATGACGCGCATGCCGCGGCCACCGCCGCCCCAGCTCGCCTTCAGCATCACGGGGTAGCCGACCATGCGCCGCCTGCTTCTTGGACGTCTTCGATGTCGGCCGGCAGCGGCGGCGTCGCCGGCATGACCGGCACACCCGCCGAAGTAGCTAGATTGCGGGCCGCCACCTTGTTGCCCAGCGTGCGCATGATCTCGGGCGTGGGGCCGACGAAAATCACGCCCTCGCGATTGCAGGCCTCGACGAACTCCGGGTTCTCGGACAGGAAGCCGTAGCCGGGGTGAATGGCATCGGCCTTGGCCTCGACCGCGATGCGCAGGATGTCCTCGATGTCGAGGTAGGCATCCACCGGCGCCTTGCCGCGACCCACCAGGTAGGCCTCGTCGGCCTTGGTCCGTGCAGCGAAAAGCGGTCTTCCTGCGAATAGATCGCGATGGTGCGGATGCCCAGTTCGTTGGCAGCGCGCATGACGCGGATCGCGATTTCACCGCGATTGGCGACGAGCAGGCTGCGGATGCGAGTCAGCATGGATGGCTTCTTCTAATATGATTCCCCGGACGCGGAATCTTAGCGAAATTGGCGGTGCATTCCGCCGTCAATTTCGGTGCTGATAGCAGCCGCATGCACTTGGGTTGTGCGGGACGATGGAGAAAACATGTTCGCAATCGCAATTCACGGCGGCGCCGGCACATTGTCCGGCAGCGAGACATCCGCGGAGCACGAGCAGGCGTACCTCGCGCGGCCTCGCTGCCGCCCTCGACGCCGGTTACGCGGTGCTCGAACGCGGGGGTTCGAGCCTCGATGCCGCCATCGCCGCGGTGTGTGTCCTGGAGGACAATCCCGCTGTTCAACGCCGGACGCGGCGCGGTGCTCACGCGCGACGGCGCTCGCGGAGTTAGACGCGTCGGTCATGGACGGCAGGACGCTGGGCGCCGGCGCCGTCACCGGCCTCAAACACGTGAAGAACCCGATCGCGCTGGCGCGGCTGGTCATGGACCATTCGCCGCACGTGATGCTGGTCGGCGAAGGCGCCGAGGAATTCGCGCGCGCGCAGGGCGTGGAACTGGTCTCGAACGAATACTTCCGCACGCCGGTGCGGCAGCGACAGTTGCATCGCCTGCTCGGCGGGACGGCGGAGAAGGAAAACGATCTGGTCGCGTTCGGCACCGTGGGCGCGGTGGCGCTCGATGCGAAAGGAAATCTTGCCGCGGCCACCTCCACCGGAGGCATGACCGGCAAGCGCTGGGGCCGCGTCGGCGACTCGCCCATCATCGGCGCCGGCACCTACGCCAACAACGCGAGCTGCGCCGTGTCCGCGACCGGGCACGGTGAATACTTCATCCGCAGCCGTGGTCGCGCACGACATCTGCGCGCAGGTGGAGTACCTGAAGCTGCCGCTCGCGCAGGCGACGCGCCAACGTGCTCGGCAAGATGAAGGCGCTGGGTGGCAATGGCGGCGTGATCGCCATCGATGCCGCGCGGCGAAATCGTGCTCGATTTCAACAGCGAAGGAATGTTCCGCGGCATGCGGACTTCGAGCCGGAAAGAACGAAGTCGCGATCTAAGAGGGTGCCGGGCCGGGAAACCGGGAAAACTCGGCCAATGTGCCTGAGTGCGAGTTTTCCCGGTTTCCCGGCCCGGCACCCTAACTACCCGCGAAGGGACGCGGCATCGCGCAGCGGCACCACCGTGGTGCGCCGCGGTGTCGACCTTCTGCACGCTCTGTTCGATCGCCACGTAGCGATCGCGGCCCTGGTGCTTGGCGGCGTACAGCGCCTGGTCGGCGAGCGCCACCGCCGCGTCGTGGGTCGGCATGCGATACGCATCCACGGACACCACGCCCACGCTCACGGTGACGTAAGGCTGGGTTTCGGAATTGGCGTGCGGGATGCGCAGCTCGCGCACCGCGGTCAGCAGGCTGCGCGCAATGCTCTCGCCGTAGGATTTGTCCGCGCCGTACAGCACCGCGACCAGTTCTTCGCCGCCGTAGCGCGCGACGAAATCGAGCGGCCGGCGCCGCGCGGCATCACGCAGCGCGCTCGGAAACCCGGCGCAGGCAGTCGTCGCCGGCGATGTGGCCGTAGCGATCGTTGTAGGCCTTGAAGTAGTCGATGTCGATCATGATGACCGCGATCGTCTGGCGATCGCGCTGCGCCTGCTGCCAGACGCGGCGAATCTGGTCTTCGAACGCCGCGCGGTTGAGCAGCGTGGTCAGGCCGTCGTGAGTCGCCACTTCCGTGAGCTGGCGATGCTCGAGGAACGCGGTGCGATTCGCGTGCTCCAGCGCGTACGAGCCGGCGCAACCGATGAGGTTGGCGGATGAACAGCGCGAACATGAGGTAGGTAGCCGTGGCGGTCGGCATGCTGCCGATCGACGAACGCGCGATCACCAGCGCGGCGAACACGATGCAGTTGGCGCGCGCGGCTTCGCGGAAGCGCAGGCCGATCATGAAATAGAAGAAGAACGACGCCAGCAGCAGCCGCGCGCCGACCAGCGGCACTTCGTTGGGCGGCGAGAACGCGGCCATGATGACGGTGCCGATGCCGAACAGCGGCGCGACGAAGCCGATGCCGATGCCGTACCAGCGATCGTAGAACCGCTTCGACGTGAGCAGCAGCATGAGGATGACCGCAGGGCACGTGCATGCCGAAGCGCACGATGTTGGTGATGCGCGAATGCTCGGCGGACGAGCACGAAGTGATCGAGGATCGCGAAGCCGACGCACCGTGCACGCCGAGACGATGATGGCGATGCGATTCCAGCCGCGCAGGCGCGTGCGATGCTCGGTGCGGAATTCGGTTTCGAGCGGCTCGTCGAAACGCAGGAAACGGAATCCCTTCGCGAGCAGACGCGCCGCGTCCGATGTGCCTGGCGACGAATTTTTCGTGTACGCCATACGTCCGAACCTGATCCTGAGTCCCCGAAGGGGAGACTGCTTTGTATGTGTTCGGCAGCCGCGGCGCAAGCCGCGGCGACGCAGACCTAGATCGGGCGCTGATTCCGTGCGGTTGATGCGGCGTCGGCGTCTTCACGCGCGTACGCCAGACTTCGAGCGGACTCCACGCCTGCTTGCGCGACGGCGCTGCAACTTCGCGCGAGCTCGCCGGGGAAATTCCGTCTTCATTCGCTGCCGTAGTTACCGCCAACTCGAGCAGGTGTTGCTCGGTCTGATTCTTGGTTTTCATATCGTTCCCTGAACTGGTGGACCGTTCGGTCTTCTGGTCGGGGATTCTAGTACGTCGAATTGTTAAAAAATAGGCTTTCGAGAACAAGATTTTATGGATATGTCAAGACTATGACGTGCGTCACAGTTTTCAGCCGGAAGAGTACTCCGCCAAATACTGTTCAAAACTCATCCGGTCCGCGGCCTCGATCGCCTTCTGCGCCCAGGGACTCATCAGCCGCAGCCCTGAATTCAGCCTGGCGCTCGACGTTGGGGGGATACAGCGCCAGGAAGTACTCCTTGTGAAGGCGCGACATGCGCAGGCCCAGCTCGAAGAACGATTCGCCCGTGGATTCGAGCTCGGCGAGCATGCGTGCCGACGGCGTAAGGGCCACGTCCTGCACCTTGGCCGCCTGCACGGCCAGCGCCGCCGTGAATGGCTTGGCCGGATCGCCGCGATCGAACACTTCGGCGATGCCCTGCATGGAGTCGATGAGCTCGCGCGCCCAGCCGGCATCGACACCGCCCGGCCGTCCCGCTGCAGCGTGAGGCCGGGCTCGCGACCGCGGCGCGCCACCGTCACGTGATTCGCATCGAGCGAATCCTGTTCCGACGACGCCGATCGGCTGCGAGTCCTTCATGAGGCACAGCGCGAGGAACACTTCGAGGAAGCGCATCTTGTTCTGGTTCACGCCGACCGGATCGAAGGCGCTCACGTCGAGCGCGCGCACTTCCACGTACTCGACGCCGGCGCGCCGCAACGCCTTGGTGGGCCGCTCGCCCGAACGCGCCACGCGCTTCGGCCGGATGAAGCTGTAGTACTCGTTCTCGATCTGCAGGATGTTGGCGTTCAGCTGGCGATACTCGTCGTCCGACCTTCACGCCTAACTTCTCGTACGGCTCGTGCGGCGTGCTGATGGCGCGCGACAGGTCGCGCACGTACTCGTCGAGGCTGTTCACCGACACCGACAGCCCGGCCTGGTTGCGATTGCGATAACCGAGATCGCTCATGCGCAGGCTGGTGGCGTACGGCTCGTACGAGGTGTCCTTCGAGAGGCGCGGCAGCGTCACGTTGCGTCCGCGCAGGAACGAGTTGCACACCACCGGCGACACACCGAAGAGGTACAGCACCAGCCAGCCGTGGCGGCGGTAGTTGCGCAGCAGGTGGAAATAGCGATCCGAGATGAACGGCTGGCCGCGCTCGCGCGACTGCACGATGTCCGGCCACGCATCCCACATGCGCTCCGGGAACGAGTAGTTGTAATGCACGCCCGAGATGGCCTGCATCATGCGGCCGTACCGCACGCCGAGACCGTTGCGATACACGGTCTTCATGCGCCCGATGTTCGACGTGCCGAACTGCGCGATGGGAATGCTCGCGTCGCCGTCGATGACGGACGGCATCGACGTGGCCCAGAGCAGTTCGTCATCCAGGTGCTGGTAGACGAACTGGTGCAGATCGAGCAGGTACTGCAGCAGCTCCCAGCTCGTGCGGAAGGTGGGCGAGACGAGCTCGATCAGCGCCTCCGAATAGTCCGTGGTGATGTTTTCGTTGGTGAGTGCCGAACCGAGCGCGCGCGGATGCGGTGTCTGCGCGATGCGGCCGTCGGGCGTGACGCGCAGCGATTCTTTCTCGACGCCCTTGCGGCCGCCCTGAATGATTTCGGGCTCGCCGCTGTTGATCAGCGCCGCGAGTGTTTGTTCGAACTTGCGGTCGATGGCGGCGCTCATGGGGGCCGGCATCTTGCCGGTACCGCCTCATGGTTCGCAATCAGCCGATGGAGAGAGGTCAGTGGGGTGAGCGTTGGCGTGGGCGCGCAGCACCTGCTCCGCCTCACAATATCGGCGCAGGTCGGCCAGCATCTCGCGGCAGCTCGCGCTTGAAGGTGGAACGTGCCAGCCAGTTCGGAACGATAACCCGGCGGATCGATGTAGACGCGATAACGCAGCAGCGTCCGCTCGCCATTCGCGGCCGGTTCGAACTCCCAGATGCCGTCGTTGGCCTTGAAGTCACCGCTGACCTGGCGAAACGTGATGCTCTGGTCGGTGACGAAGTCGGCGCGGAATACGTACGGAGCCGCGGCGCATACCAGCCGAAGTCGATCTCGTGTTCGACGAGCTCCCAGCTCATATCCGGGGCCTGTTCGCGAACCCGGCACAGGCGCAGGTGCGGCACGTACTTCGGATGGCGTCCGCGCAGCGGGTCATCGATCTGGAACACCACGGCGGGCGGTGCGTCGATGAGCATGGCCGCCCGCACGGTACCGCGGCGCGCGCCCGGTTCGAGATTGGCCCGAATCACGATCTCGCCTTTCTCGACGCGCTGCGGTCTCGGCCGGGGTCAGCTCGAAATCGGCCGCCCGCGCCTCGAAGGCGCAGGCCAGCCCGAGGCCGAGAACCGCAGCCATCCATTGCGATGCGCAATTCATGGTTAACGATATCCCATACTTCATGAGTGCCGTCTGCAGGCCAAATGGTTCAACCGGGATAGGCCATCGTGTAGACCGGCTGCGTCGGCCTGCCGCGATTTCGGTTTGCGTTCATTGTCCGTTAAGCGAGATCGGCCTATTGTCCGACGCCATGAAACGCACTGCTCGCCGTGCTGCTTCTCGGGCCTGCTGGCCTGCTTCGCCGGCATTTGCCCGTTTCGCTGCGGCACCAAGCTCGTGAGCGAGGGCGATTCGCGCGCCGAGGTCGCCCACAAGTGCGGCGAACCCACCGACGTCGTGAACCAGCGCAGTGTGTTCCGCCGTCCGGTCATCTGGGGCTACGGCCGGCACCGTTCGTATCGATCGGCGAGGACTACATCGAAGTGCCCGTCGAGACCTGGCTCTACAACCTCGGGCCTAACAAGCTCATGCGCCGCATCAGCTTCGAAGGCGGCTACGTCGTCGACATCGAGACGCTGGGTTACGGTTACAACTAGTAAGGATGGGGTCAGGCACCGATTCCTAGCAAAAGGGCGGGGAATCGGTGCCTGACCCCATCCCTATTTAACGGCCCGCGGCTGGTCGCTTCGCCTCGATCCAGCGATCGATCTTCGCGCGTCAGCACATTCATGGGCACCGCGCCATCGCGCAGGACCTGGCTGTGAAATTCGCGCACGTCGAACGCACGCCCGAGCTGCGTCTGCGCGCGTGGCGCGCAACGCGCTGATGTGCAGCTGGCCTAACTTGTAGCCGAGTGCCTGCCCGGGCCAGACGATGTAGCGCTCCACTTCCGCGGTCACGTCGCTCTCGGCCAGCGAGGAGTTGTCGAGCATGTACCTGATGGCCTGCTCGCGCGTCCAGCCCTTCGAGTGAAGCCCGGTGTCCACCACCAGGCGCATGGCGCGCAGCATTTCGTCGGACAACCGGCCGTACCACTGGTACGGATCGGTGAACACTCCGAGCTCCTTGCCGATGGACTCCGCGTACAGCGCCCAGCCTTCCGAATACGACACGTAGCCGTTGAAGCGGCGGAATGCGCGGCAGATCGGTGAGCTCCTGCTGGATGGAAATCTGGAAATGGTGGCCCGGGCGACGCCTCGTGCAGCGACAGCGTCTCGAGACCGAAGCGCGGCTGCGCTTTGAGATTGTGCGTGTTGATGTAGAAGATGCCCGGACGTTTGCCATCGGGCGACGGCGACTGGTACGACGCGCCGGCCGCCGACGCCGCGCGGAACGCCTCGACCGGACGGATCTCGTAGTCCGCCTTCGGAAAATCCGCGAACAGCTTCGGCAGCAGCGCATCGATGCGCCGCTTCACGTCCGCGATAGGCGTCCGAGCAGCTCGTCTTCGTTCGCGGAAGTAGAACCGCGGGTCTTCCTCGAGGTCTTGAAGAACGCATCGAGATCGCCCGTGAAGCCCACCTGCTCTTTCACCGCGAGCATCTCGCCGCGGATGCGCGCGACTTCCGCCAGCCCGAGGCTGTGGATTTCGTCGGCCGGTCATGTCCATGGTGGTGGCGCCAGCGGATGCGCCAGCGATACCAGGCCTGGCCGTCGGGCAGGTCGGTCCAGCCACCGTGGTGCGCGCCGCGGGTAGATAGTCGCGCTCGATGAAATCCGCGAGCCGCGTATACGCGGGCAGCACCTCCTTGGTGAGCGCCGCGGCGTAGGCGTCGCTGATGCGCTGGCGATCCCTGGCCGGGATCTCCGTCGGCATCGCCTTGATGGGCGCCCAGAAGATGTTGTCCGTGAGGTTGGCGGTGACGATTTCGCGCAGCTGCGGCACCACCTTGGCCATGGCCGGCCGCGGCAGCGTGATGCCGCGCGCCATGCCCGCGCGCATCATGTCGATGGCGCCGTCGGCCCAGCGCGGAAACTGCGCGCATGCGCGCGAGGAACCGGTCGTAGTCCTTCGCCGTGGCGAACGGCTGCGGGCCGGTGCCCGAGCCATACACGGCCAGGTCCATGGGCAGCCCGCTCATCTGGTTGAACGGCATCAGCTCTTCGGGATACTTGCTGGCCCTCGAGCGCGATGCTCACGTTCGCTGACGAAGATGTCGTAGGTGATGCGCGCCGTCGGCGAGAGCGCCGCGGGATCGATGCGGCGCGCCCGTTCGAGGAAGGCCTGCTCGAGTGCCGCAGGCGTTCGCGAAACCCGGGGCTGGTGGTTTCGTCGAGCTGGTCGTCGTAGCGCGAATCGCCGATGGAGGTCGCGGCCATCGGCGAGAGCTCGAGCTGCCGGTCGAAGTATTCTTCGACCAGCGCGTTGAGCGCGGAGTCGGGTGTACGGGGCGCGGGCGGGCTGGCGCAGGCGCCGAGCACCGCAGTCGCTAACAGGACAACGGCTTTTTCATGACGGGATGGTAGCAGGGCACCTCGGCGCTTCAGGGCGGTCCACCGCTGCGTTCGCGCCGAAATGCGCATTTGGCACGCCCCGCCGAATTAATGTTCTTCGCGCAGAGTCCTAGGTAAGCTCTGCACAAAGCCGTAACCTACGCATCCACGACTATGCCACCCGCCATCCTCATCGCCGACGATCACCCGCTGTTTCGCGAAGCCCTCAAGCTCGCCATCACCCAGGCCTTCGGCGGTGCGCGCACCTTCGAAGCCGATACCGTCGACTCACTGCTCGCAACGCTGCATGCGCATCCGGAAATCGACCTGCTGCTGCTCGACCTCGGCATGCCCGGCGCGCACGGGTTCTCGGGGCTCATCCAGGTTCGCGCGCACTACCCATCGGTGCCCGTGGTGGTGATTTCCGGCCGCGAAGACCAGGACATCGCGCAACGCACGCTCACGCACGGCGCGGCGGCCTTCATCGCCAAGTCCGCGGCGGTGCCCACCATCATCGACGCGTTGCAGACCATCCTGCAGGGCGGTGTCTGGAGTCCGCCGGATCTGGTCGCGACCGCCGGCGCGCGCAGCATGTTCATCCCGACGAAGCCGCCGCCGCGCGCCGCGTGGCCAGCCTCACGCCGCAGCAGTTCCGCGTGCTGTCCATGTTGTGCTCGGGACAGTCGAACAAGCGCATCGCCCTGCAGTCTGCAGGTGTCCGAAGCCACGGTGAAAGCGCACATGACGGCCATCCTCGAAAAGATGGGCGCGGAAAATCGTACGCAGGCCGTGCTTGATCGCGCAGCGCCTGGCGCTGCATCAGTTCGCGCCGCCGGCTCCGAAGACGACGCGTGATTCCCGCGCGCCGAGCCGGTCCACCAGCGCCGCGATCAGCGCGCGCAACGCGGCCGGGCGCACCGGCTTGCGCAACACCGGAAATCCCGAGCTTGTCGGCCTGCAGCACCAGCTTCTCGGTGGCGTCGGCGGTGAGCAGCGCGCCCGCGCGACGCTGGCCGGCGGGCGCTCCACGCACCAGCCGCTCTAACAACTCGAGCCCCGCGGGCCGGTTCTGCAGGTGATAGTCCGCGAGCACGATGTCGATCTGCTGGTCGGCGCCGATCGCCAGCGCAGCCTCCGGCGAGGCGACGCGCCAGTACCCGGAATCCCCAGCGCGCCAGCAGTTCGCGCAATCCATCGAGCGTGGCGGCATCGTCGTCGACGCACAAGATGCGCGCGCTGGGTGTTGCGCCCGTGGACTCGCCGATCCTGTGCTCCGTGAGCTCGCTGAAACTCGCGGCGGCGCCGGCACCGGCCCGCGGCACGCGAATTCCGAAATTGCTGCCGCGTTCCGGCGTGGACACGAGCGTGAGCGTGCTGTCGAGAATCGCCGCGATGCGCTCGCAGATCGACAATCCGAGTCCCAGGCCCTTCTCGCCCCAGGGCGAGGGCTGATCGAGTCGGCGGAATTCTTCGAAGATGGCGCGCCGGTTTTCCGGCGTGATTCCCGGCCCCGTGTCGATGACCTGCAGCTCGACCAGTCTTGCCGTCTTCGCGACGCCGCGCGCCCAGCACCACGCTGCCCGTCTGCGTGTAGCGCAGAGCATTGCCGATGAAATTCTGCAGGACGCGCCGCAGTAAACGCGGATCGGAGCGCACGCGCAACCGCGTGCGCACGAACGAAGAGCCGGATGCCGCGTTGCGCCGCGACCGGCGCGAACTGCTTCAGCAGCGACTTCAGCAGGTCGCCGACGTCGAACTCGGTGATCTCGGCGCGCACACCACCCGCGTCGAGGCGCGAGATATCGAGCAGGTCCTTCGAGCAGATCGCCGGCCGCGGCCAGCGAGTTGTCGACGCTGTCGGCAAGTCCGCGCAGGTCTCCGTCCTGGCCGGCGCGGCTGCGCAGCGCCGCGTTGAACAGCCGCGCGGCGCCGAGCGGCTGCAGCAGATCGTGGCTCGCGGCGACGACGAAGCGGGTCTTCGACTGGTTGGCCTGCTCGGCCTGCGCCACCGCGGCCGCGAGCTGGCGCGTGCGTTCCTCGACGCGAAGCTCCAGCGTTTCGTTGATCTCGCGCAGGCTCTCTTCGGTGCGCTTGTGGCTGGTGACGTCGCTGAACGTGGTGACGAATCCGCCATCGGGCAACGGCTGGCCGCGCAGCTCGATCACGCGACCATCCGAGCGACGCCGCTCCGAGGTGTGCACGGAACCGGCGCGCATGAACGCGAGGCGCTTGCGCACCTGCGCTTCCAGATCGCCGGGGCCACACCAGCCGCGGCCGGCGTTGAAACGGATCAGCTCTTCCACCGGCTTGCCGGCGAATACGAACCCGGGCGGATACTCGAACAGGTCGAGGTAGCGTTGATTCCAGGCCACGAGGCGCATCTCCGCGTTCACCACGCAGACGCCCTGCGGCATGTTGTCCATCATGGTTTCGAGCAGCTCGCGGTTGAAACGCAGCTTCTGCGACGCCTCGTCGAACAGCGTGACGATTTCCGCGAGCTCGATGCCGGCACCGCGCAGCGCGCTGGTCAGCACCAGGCGGGCCGACGATGCGCCGAGCGCGCCCGACAGATCGCGCTCCAGCGACTGCAGCAGCGCGAGATCGGCGCGCTCCTCGGCGAACACGTGGCGTTTGAGCTCGCGCGAACGGCGTTCGAGCAGGCGCCGCGCCGCGGGCGCGCCTAACAACCTTTCGGCGAGCAGCAGCAGGTCGCCGACAGTCGCGCCGCCCGGCAGCAGTTGCCCGCCGCGTGTTCCGGGAAAGCCTTCGAGCAGCCGCGACCCTGCCACGCGCAGCCGCTCGCCGATGGCCGGCCGGTAGCGCAGCGACAGCACCACCATGACGGTGACATTCGCCGCGAGTGACCAGAACACGCCGTGCGAAAAATGTTCGGGGAAACCGAGGCCGAACAGCGAGCGCGGCGCCAGCCACGCGAGGCCGAACGGCCCCTCCGATCACCCAGGCAGGTGGTGTGCCGCCGTCGGACACGATGGCGGGCAATCAGCAGCGTGTACATCCAGATGACGAAGCCGGCCGCGAGGCCGCCGGTGACGCCGGCGCGGCTCGCGCCTGGCCAGTACACCGCGGCGATGAGGGCCGGCGCGAACTGCGCCACCGCGGCCAGCGACAACGTGCCGATGGACGCGAGCGTCGGTGCGTTCGGCGACAGGTGGAAGAATCCGTAGGCGCCTAACAGAACGCCGACGATGGCGACGCGGCGCACCCACAGGATCATCGCCGGTGACGCGACGCTCTCGCCCACGGCGCGTCAGCCGCCAGCGCCACAACATCGGCAGCACCAGGTCGTTGCTGATCATGGTCGCCAGCGCGACGCTCGCCACGATGACCATGCCGGTGGCCGCGGCGTAGCCGCCGAGATACGCGAACAGCGCGAGCCACTCCTGGCCGGCCGCCAGCGGAACCCACAACACCAGCGCGTCGGTGCTCGGCGAGCTGCGGCCCGCGGCATCGAGCGGCAATGAAGCGGCGACGATGGGAATGACCACGACGCTGAGCAGCACCAGGTATCCGCCGAACCACCAGCGTGCGCGGCGGACATCGGCGACGTTGGCGCACTCGACGATCGCCCATGTGGAACATCCGCGGCAGGCAGAAGAACGCGAACAGCGCCGTCACCGCCTGCGCGAAGAACATCGAAGGCTGCGTGAACTCCTCCGGCAGATGACGCAGCGCGGTGAGCATCGGCGCCGGGCTGTCGAGCGACGTCAGCGCGAACAGGCTCACCGCCACCAGCGCCACCAGCTTGAACACGGACTCGGCGGCGATGGCGAGCACCATGCCGGGATGATGTTCGGTGGCGTCGATGCCGCGCGTGCCGAACAGGATCGCAAACAAGGCGAGCATGAGCGCGACACCGAGCGTGGTGTCCTGGTACCAATGCGGCGTGATGCCCGGCGGCTGGCCGGTGAGCACGTCGATGCTCATCGAGATGGCGGTGAGTTGCAGCGCGATGTACGGAATGATGGCCGTGAGCGCGATGATGGTGACTAACACCGCGATGCGGCGTGAGCGCCCGAAGCGGGCTGACAACAAATCGGAGATCGACGTCGCGTTCTGATGTTTGGCGAGTCGTCACCAGACGTTCGTAGAACTTGATGCCGAACGCGAGCAGCACCAGCGGCCCGAAATAGCCGGCGATATACAGCAGTCCATCCAGCTTCGCGGTGCCCACCGCGCCGTAGAACGTCCAGCTCGATCCGTAAACACCGAGAGCGAAGCTGTAGATGAACACGCGCCATCGGGGATTCTCTGGATAGAGCTTGGTGCGATCGCCCCACCACGCAATGGCGAACAAGCCGGCCATGTAGGCCAGCGAAGCAACCAGCAAGACCCAGCCTGAAACGGTCGTCGTCATTTAGTTGAGTAGACGATAGTCCAATTCTTGTGCACGCGTTCCCGAACGTATTCTCGACCGCCCGAAGAATTCCAACGAAGGGGGAATCATGATTCGGTTCACGAGATATCTTTCCATTTTGAAAGCAGTCGCCGCTACCGGCTTAAGTCTGTATGCGATTTCCGCACAGGCGCAGGTGTGCGACACCCATCCCGCCTTTCCCGATGCCACCGTCACCAGCGTGATCGACCGCGATCACATGATGTGCACGATGGGTTTGCAGTTCCCCGTGCTGCCACCGCGGCTCGACGACCCTAACAAGCCACCGAACGCGCAGCCGCTCAACCCCGCGAACCCGGAAGGCAACTGGACCGACTCGCGTCGTCACACGGTGGTGCGCACCAGCTTCGGCGGGTGGCACACCTATGACAGCGATCAGGGCCTGGCGGGCGGCGCGATGACCGGGGTCGGCGACTACGGCCCGCATTCCACGCCGCGTTACACCGACATCGACCTGATGCAGATCCGCAAGCCGAGCTGGCTGAATCCGTCGATCAGCCGCGTGACGACGCCCGAGGACTGGTGGCTGCTGCAGCGGCCGCAGATCGAGGACACGGTGCAATACACGCTGTACGGCCGTCCCATTCCGAAGTTCCCGGTCAGCTGGGTAGTTAGTGCGGAAACCACCGGAACGCAGGTGGTCGCCGGCGTGAGTTACGCCTACCGCCAGAAGACCTTCACCGGCACGGTGGACAAGTCGAGTTATCCGGAATTGCGCAACACGCCGGTGATCACCGCGCAGTGCCGTTACCCGGCTGCGACTGGCAAACGGTATCCCGTGGTGGTGACGTACGGAGAAGGCATCGCGCGCTTCCAGTACACGGCGCCTTACGACTACGGCACCTGCAGCTACAGCCCGACACTCGTTCAACCCGACAACGGCAACAACGGCGCCATGTCGAGCTATCTCATCGGCCTCATGAACAAGGGCAACTGGCGCGAGCCGGAAGATGCCGGTTCGCTGGTGGCCTGGGGCTGGGGCATCAGCCGTCTCATCGACGCGTTCGCGAGCGATCCGGACATCGATGAGGACCGTGTCGCGGTGGAAGGCCACTCGCGTTACGGCAAGGCGACGCTGGTCACTGCAGCCTATGACGATCGCGTCGTGGTCGCATGGCCGAGCGACGCGGGTGCGATGGGCACGGCGATGATGCGGCGGCACTACGGCGAGTCGCTGGAATTCGTCGCGAGCTCGAGCAGCGAGTATCACTGGGTCAACGGCAACATCTTGCAGTACGCCGGACCGCTGCACTGGGGTGGATACATCCCGCGCAAGCTCGAGAACATGACGGTGGACGCGCACTCGACCACCGCGTTGCTCGCGCCGCGCGCGATCTTCGTCACCAACGGCACCGACACGCCGCCGGGTAACGGTGACGCGTGGGCAGATCCGCGTGGCACGTATCTCTCGGGCGAGCTCGCGTCGCCGGTCTGGAATCTCCTTGGCTGGAAGGGGCAGGTCATTCCGGAAGGCACGGTGTACACCTCGGGAATCGACGAGTCGGTCGGCGGCACACCGCCGTTCAACGTAGCGTTCATCGAGGGCACGGTGGGCTGGCGCCGGCAGATCGAAGGACACACGCCGGTGCCGAACTGGCCGTCGTTCGCGCTCTTTGCCAATCGCTATCTCTGGGACAACCGTCCGGAAATCGCGGCCGACCAGGAGTTCAGCGTGGATGAAGGCGGCAGCGGCACGATCGGCGCCGTCGAAGCGTCAGACCCCGATGCGGGCGACACCTTGAGCAGCTGGCAGGTGAAGGGCGGCGATGGCGCTTTCCTCATCACCATCGACAAGGACACCGGCGTCCTGAAAATCAAGGATGCCGCGGCGCTCGCCAGCAATGGCCAGAAGAAGGTGCGCCTGACGGTGTTCGTCGGTGACGGCAAGCGTCCGAGCAGGGACGCGACGGTCATCGTGCATCTGCCGCCAACCTGGAACCTGTGCAGCGGCAACACAGCGACAGCGGTCGCCCGCGAGCAGGTACCGCACTACCTGTCGCAGGGTTACACCGTGGGAAATTGCGCTCCCTGATCGTCCTGCTCCGCGGGCGATAGTTAACGCCCGTGTCACGGTTTCCGCCGCGGCACGGGCGTTTTTATTGGTGGCATGGGGCCGGCGTGGCATCCTAGCGCCCGCTTTTCGCCGGGAGTGCATTCCATGCTGGTCGGATCCAACGTTCGTCGCGTCGCCGTGGTTGGCGGCATGCGCATTCCTTTCGCGCGCGGGCACGGCGCGTATTCGCGCGTCGGCAACCAGGATATGTACACCGCCGTGCTGCAGGCGCTGGTCGCGAAGTACCGGCTCGCGGGCGAGCGGCTCGGCGACGTCACCGGCGGTGCCGTGCTCAAGCACTCCAAGGACTTCAACCTGGTGCGCGAGTGCGTGTTGTCTTCGGGGCTCGATCCGCAGACTCCCGGCATCGACATGCAGCGCGCCTGCGGCACTGGCCTCGACGCCACGATTTCCGTGGCGATGAAGATCGCGCTGGGCCAGATGGACTCCGGCATCGCCGGCGGATTCGACACGGTCAGCGATCCGCCCATCGTCTATGCGCGGGAATATCAGCAGTTGCTGTTGCGCGCTTATCGCGCGCGCAGTGCGTGGGGGCGCATCAAGCCGTTCTTCGGCCTGCGGCCGCGGCACTTCAAGCCGGTGATGCCCGGCGTGCTCGAGCCGCGCACCGGGACTGTCGATGGGCGAACACTGCGAGCAGATGGCCAAGACCTGGAAGATCTCGCGCGCCGATCAGGATGCGCTCGCGAATCTCAGCCACGTGAACGCCGGCAAGGCGTGGGCCCGCGGCTTCTTCAGCGATCTCGTGCTCGAGCGAATACCAGGGTCTCAAGATCGACAACAACGTGCGCGCCGACAGCACCATCGAAAAGCTCGGCGCAGCTCAAGCCCGCGTTCGACCGGCGCAGCGGCCAGGGCACGCTCACCGCGGGCAATTCCACGCCGCTCACCGACGGCGCCTCGGCGGTGTTGTTAGCCAGCGAAGAATGGGCGCGGCAACGCAACCTGCCGATGCTCGCGTACTTCAGCTACAGCAAGCAGTGGGCGGTGGACTACGTCGGCGGCAACGAAGGCCTGCTCATGGCGCCCGCCTACGCGGTGCCCGCCATGCTCAAGGATGCGAACCTCACGCTGCAGGACTTCGACTTCTACGAGATCCACGAAGCGTTCGCCGCGCAGGTGCTGTGCACGCTCAAGGCGTGGGAGTCGCCCGAGTACTGCAAGGAGAAGCTCGGCCTGGACCAGCCGCTGGGCAGCATCGATCGCGCGAAGCTCAATGTGAACGGCTCGAGCGTGGCCATCGGCCATCCGTTCGCGGCCACCGGCACGCGCATCGTCGCGTCGCTGGCGAAGCAGCTGGCCGAGTCGCCGACCGCGAAGCGCGGCCTGATTTCGGTGTGCACTGCGGGTGGAATGGGCGTGGTCGCGATCCTCGAGAAGGCTTGAGAGGCAGGGTGGGGTGCCGGGCACCAAAGTCGTAGTTGAGCCGGCGTCAGATAGCCGCGGACTCCGCTCAACTCCGGTTCCCGGCACCGCCTCCCTTCCAATTGGTTTCATTTGAAACTAAATTGACCACCCGGTTGCGCGAGGTGGTCCATGAAGCGCTACGTCCACTTTCCCAAGGTTGAAGGCCAGGCCTCGCGCCAGGCGCATGCCGACCTGCCGGCGGGCACCTACGAGCGCGAGATCAGCAAGGAAGGCTTCTTCGGCCCCGCCGCGCATCTCTATCACCGCCATCCGCCCACCGGCTGGGTCGAACTTCGAAGGGCCGCTGCGGCCGCACGCCTTCGACTGCACGAAGCTCACCGGCAACCAGCCTTCGCCCTGGAACGCCGCGGAGCTGCTGCACAACGCCTCGGTGCGCGTGCGCTTCTGGAGCCTGGACGGCAACATGCCGCAGCTCGCGCGCAATGCCGATGGCGACGAGCTCCTGTTCGTGCACGCCGGGCAGCGGCGACCTCTTCTGCGACTACGGCCATCTGCCATTCGAGGCCGGCGACTACATCCTCATCCCGCGCGGCACGATGTGGCGCGTCGAATGCGCCCAGCCGCTGCGCGCGCTGCTCATCGAGGCCACTAACAACTCCTATCGCCTGCCCGACAAGGGGCTGGTCGGCCCGCACGCGATCTTCGATGCGGCCATGCTCGACACGCCGCGCATCGACGACGCCTTCAAGGATCAGCAGGACGACGCCGAGTGGCGCGTCGCCATCAAGCGGCGCGGCGCGGTCTCCACCGTCACCTATCCGTTCAATCCGCTCGACGCCGTGGGCTGGCACGGCGACCTGTCCGTGGTGCGCATCAACGTGCGCGACCTGCGTCCGCTCATGAGCCACCGCTATCACCTGCCGCCGTCGGCGCACACCACCTTCCTCGCCGATCGCTTCGTCGTGTGCACCTTCGTGCCGCGCCCGTTCGAATCCGATCCCGGCGCGATGAAGGTGCCGTTCTTCCACAACAACGACGACTACGACGAAGTGCTGTTCTATCACGCGGGCGATTTCTTCAGCCGCGACAACATTCATCCCGGCATGATCACGCTGCATCCCGGGCGGCTTCACGCACGGCCCGCATCCCAAGGCGCTCAAGAACGTGTTCCAGCAGTCGAAGCCCGCCACCGACGAATACGCGGTGATGATCGACACGCGCGACGCGCTGGAGATTTCGCCGGCGGCCGCGCAGGTCGAATGGACCGGCTACGTGGACAGCTGGAAGAGGCGCGAAGTGAAGCTGGCGACGCTCGAAGCGCGGCGGTCGCGACGGCCGGCTGGTCATCGTCAGCCGGCGACCTCACGCGTTGCCAGCTGGTGCCCGGCATCGCGCCGACGCTGCAGGCCGCGCTCGACGACTGGGCGCAGGTCTCGCCAAAACTCGCCGAGCGCGCCGCCGCGCTCGAGCTCACGTCGCGCACTCCGACGTCATGCCCTTCGATCCGGCGCAGTGCGCGGCGCCGTTGCCGCGCGCCTATCACTGGGTGGACGGCAGCGCCTACGTGAATCACGTCGAACTGGTGCGCAAGGCGCGCGGCGCCGAAATGCCGGCTTCGTTCTGGACCGACCCGCTGGTCTACCAGGGCGGCTCCGACGACTTGTTAGGCGCGCGCGACGACGCGCCGTTTGGCGACACCGCCTGGGGCATCGACCTCGAGGCGGAAATCGCGGTGATCACCGATGACGTGCCGATGGGCGACGAGCGCCGCCGACGCCGCCGGCCACATCAAGCTGATCACGCTCGTCAACGACTGGTCGTTGCGCGCGCCTCATTCCCGGGCGAGCTCGCCAAGGGTTTCGGCTTCTATCAATCCAAGCCTGCCACGGCGTTTTCGCCCGTGGCCGTGACGCCGGACGAGCTCGGTGACGCCTGGCGCGACAGCAAGGTGCACCTGCCGCTGGTGAGCCGCATCAACGGCCGGGATTTCGGCCACCCCGATGCGGGCACCGACATGACGTTCAGTTTCGCGCAGCTCATCGCGCACGTGACGAAGACGCGGCGCCTCGGCGCCGGCGCCATCGTCGGCTCGGGAACGGTATCCAACTACGACCGCAGCCGCGGCAGCGAGCTGCCTCGCCGAGAAGCGCACGCTCGAACAGACTGGAGCACGGCGCGCCGCGCACGCCGTTCCTGCAATTCGGTGATCGCGTGTCCATCGAGATGCTCGACGCGCGATGGCCAGCAGCATTTTCGGCGCGCTCGACAACCGCGTGGTCAGGTCAGGTGGTTAGACAATGGCGACTTCCACCAGGCGGGGTTCGCAGCACGCGCACCAGGTCCGCGGGGGCGATGCCGACCAGGAAGCCGCGCGCGCCGCCGTTGATGTAGATGCGTGGCAGGTCCGCGATGGTCTTCTCGCAGTAGATCGGCATGGCGCGCTTGAGCCCGAACGGCGACGTGCCGCCGACCTGGTAGCCCGAATGCCGGTCGGCTACCTCGGGCGCACACGGCGCCACGCTCTTGTGGCCGAGCTGCCGCGCGAGATTCTTCGCCGACACCTCGCGATCGCCGTGCATGAGGATGCACAGCGGCTTCTTCGCGTCGTCCTCGAAGATCAGCGTCTTCACCACCAGGTGCTCGTCGACGCCGAGATGCCGGGCCGAGGCGCTGCGTGCCGCCGCGCGGCTCCCAGGTGTACAGGTGCGGCGTGAACTCGACGCTCGTGCTGGCGCAGCACGCGGATCGCCATCGTGACGGGATAGTCGGTGGCCATACGAGCAGGCGGACTTCCATGGGTTTCTCCCTACAACTGACGCCTGCGGATATTACCTTCGGGAGAGAGGTTCGCCGCCCGTCTGGTGGCACAATGCCCCCATGGGTGAGTTCACCACGCTCATGGCGCGCGACGGCCATGAATTCAATGCCTGGCTGGCCGCGCCCGCGGGCCGACGCGCGGCGCCGTGGTGATCGCGCAGGAAATCTTCGGCGTGAACCGGCACATCCGCGCGCGTCGCCGACGGCTTCGCCGCGGCAGGGTTACGTCACCATCGCGCCTTGTTTGTTCGATCGCATCCGCCGCGGCATCGAGCTCGGCTACAGCGAGAAGGAAACGCAGGAGGGCCGCGGCTATCGCCTGCAGATTCCGAAGGAAAAGACGCTCGTCGATCTCACCGCCTCGCATCAACGTGATCAAACACGCGGGCCGCGTGGCGATGGTCGGATACTGCTGGGGCGGCACGCTCGCCTACCTCGCCGCCTGCGAGCTGCCGGTGTCCTGCGCCGTGTCGTACTACGGCGGGCAGATCAAGGATCACCTCGAGAAATCGCCGCGGCGCCCGGTGATGTATCACTTCGGCGAGAAGGATCCGTACATTCCGCATGAGCGACGTCGAGAAGATCCGCGCCGCGGATCCGAACGGCGTGTTCCACCTCTACCCGGCCGACCACGGTTTCAACTGCGACGAGCGCGGCAGCTACGACGCCGCCAGCGCGCGCGCTGGCGCGCGAGCGCACGCTCGCATTCCTGGCGGCGCAAATGGAAAGCAAATGATCAAGCTCAAGACGCTTCGCTGTGGAAGCAAGCGCGCGCTTCATCGACGGCGAATGGCTCGCCGCCGACTCCGGCCAAACTACCGAGATCCGCAACCCCGCCAGCGGCGAGCTGCTCGGCACCGTGCCGCGCATGGGCGCCGCCGAAACGCGCCGCGCCATCGAGGCCGCGCACGCCGCCATGCCCGCCTGGTCGAAGAAGACCGCGGGCGAACGGGCGCGCATCATGCGCCGCTGGTTCGATCTCATGCTGGCGAACGTCGACGACCTCGCCGTCATCATGACCGCCGAGCAGGGCAAGCCGCTGGCGGAGTCGAAGGGCGAGATCGCCTACGCGGCCTCGTTCATCGAATGGTTCGCCGAGGAAGGCAAACGCATCTACGGCGACATCATTCCCGGGCCACCAGGCGGACAAACGCATCATGGTGCTGCGACAGCCCATCGGCGTCGTCGCCGCCATCACGCCGTGGAATTTCCCGGCCGCCATGATCACGCGCAAGGCCGGGCCGGCGCTCGCCGCCGGCTGCACGATCGTCGTGCAAGCCCGCGCCGCAGACGCCGTTCTCCGCGCTCGCGATGGCCGAGCTCGCGCAGCGCGCCGGCATTCCCGCCGGCGTATTCAACGTGGTCACCGGCGATGCGGTCGCGATCGGCGGCGAGTTCACCGGCAACGACAAGGTGCGCAAGCTGTCGTTCACCGGTTCGACGCCGGTGGGCAAACTGCTCATGTCGCAATGCGCGGGCACCGTGAAGAAGGTGGCGCTCGAGCTCGGCGGCAACGCGCCGTTCCTGGTGCTCGACGACGCCGACCTCGACGCCGCGGTCGACCGGCGCGATCCAGAGCAAGTACCGCAACACCGGCCAGACCTGCGTGTGCGCGAATCGCTTCATCGTGCAGTCGAAGGTCTACGACGCTTTCACACAGAAACTCACCGAAGCGGTTCGCAAGCTGCGCGTGGGCGACGGCCTGAAAGGAGAAACGGATCAGGGCCCGCTGATCGACGCCAAGGCGCTGGCCAAGGTCGAAGAACACGTCGCGGACGCGAAGTCGAAGGGCGCGAGCGTGGTCACGGGCGGCAAGCGTCATGCGCTCGGCGGCACGTTCTACGAGCCGACGGTGCTCACCAACGTCATCGCGCGAACATGATCCTGGCGCGCGAAGAAACCTTCGGTCCGGTCGCGCCGCTGTTCCGCGTCGACACCGACGAGGAAGCGGTGCGACTCGCGAACGACACCGAGTTCGGGCTGGCCGCTTATGTGTACACGCGCGACCTCGCGCGCTCGTGGCGCGTCACCGAGGCGCTGGAGTACGGCATCGTCGGACTCAACACCGGCCTCATCTCCACCGAGGTCGCGCCGTTCGGCGGTGTCAAGGAAAGCGGCATCGGTCGCGAAGGTTCGAAGTACGGAATCCTCGAATTCACCGAGCTCAAATACATCTGCGTCGGCGGCATCTGACAATCGCGCCGACATAGGCAGCGTGCGGCAAGCCGCGTAAACTCCCGCGCCAGTGTTAGGAAAGTTTCACGAAATCAGCATCGAGACGGCGGACATCGCCGACTCGGTTGCCTTCTACGAACGTCTCGGCTTCAGCCAGTGCGGCACCACCGACACCTGGCCGCATCCGTACGGCGTCATGACCGACGGCCGGCTGTACATCGGCCTGCACCAGTTCAAGTTTCCTTCGCCCACCATCACCTACGTGCATCCCGGCGTCGCGCAGCACGCGCACGTCATCGAGAAGCTCGGCGTCGAGATCGCGTGGAAACGCGTCGGCGACGATGCGTTCAACGAGTTCGGTTTTCTCGATCCTTCCGGCCAGCCGGTGCGCGTGCAGGAAGCGCCCACGCATTTCGCCGGCGAACGCGATCGCGGCGAAAGCTCGCTGTGCGGCGACTTCGCCGAATACAGCCTGCCGTCGGCCGACTTCGAGCCGATGCGCGCATTCTGGGAGCCGCTCGGTTTCGTCGCGCTCGAGCGAAACCGAAGCGCCCTACCTGCGCATGTCGATGACCAGCGATCACATCGATCTCGCCGTGCACCGCGCCGCGCACGCTCGACCAGCCCATGCTGGTGTTCGCCGCGGCGGACATGGGTGAACGCATCGAACGCCTGCGCGCGCTCGACGTGGCGATGTCCGACGACCTGCCGCGCGGCCTCGATCCGCGCTCGGTCGCGCTGTTGCGCGCGCCGGAAGGCACGGCGCTGCTGCTGATCAACGCTGTCGACTAACCCTTCTTTCTAGTCAGGCGCAGGCCGAACAGGAAGATCGCGAAGTTCACGCCGGCGAGCAGGAAGAACGGGCCGCCCTTCGACATCGAATCGTAGAGCCAGCCGCCGAGGCCGTTGGTGAACAGGATACCGGCCGACGCGCAGATGCCGGCGAGCCCGAACACCGCGCCACGCACGTCGCGCGGCGCCTCCTGGCCGAGCAACGTCTGGCCGGCGATGATGGCGGCGATCTGCCCCACGCCTAACAACACAGCCACGGCCAGCATCAGTGCATCCTGCGTCGGATCGTCGATGAAGCCGCAGAGCGAGATACGCGGCCGCCGCGAGCGCCATGGCCGCCACGCCGATGCGCAGCCGATCCACGCGATCGAGCAGCGCGCCGACGACCAGCGCGGTGACGAGTCCCGCCACCATCGCCGCCACGAACGGCAGCCGCGCGCGCGCCGCGGCATCGGCCATGCTGAGCGCCCTGCTCGAGCCAGGCCTGTTGCAGCCGCAGCGTGAAGAAAGTGCCGAGCACCACGCGGTCGCCGAAGGAACCGAACTGCAGCAGGTAGGCGAACCAGATGCGTGGATTGCGGCGCGCCGCGGCGAACCCGTCCGCCAGTGATGCGCTTGAGCGGCATCGACGGCGCACGTTCGCTCGGCGTGCCGCGCTTCAGGCCCGCGAACACCACCACCGACGACAACAGCGCACAGCGCAGCCGCGAGCCACAGCGTGATGCGTGCCGGCCGTGAGCGCGTCGAAGCCCGCGTCGGCCAGGTGCTTCGGCAGTCGTGCCCGAGCACCAGCACCAGCGCCGCCGCGCCCAGTCCCTGGAAGAACCCCGCGATGCCCGACCAGCCGGCCGCGCGATTCTTCGGCCGGCGGTGTCGGCCAGCACCGTCCCTAACATGGTGCCGATGGCCGCGACGCCGACCGAGAAGAACAGCGCGCAACCCGTGAGCTGCGGCAACGTGCGCGCCATGCGGATACAGCAGGAATCCCGCGGCCAGCCACAGAAAACCGAAGGCATATACGGAGCGCCGCCCGATCTTGTCCGCCAGCGCGCCGAACGGCGCGACCAGGCACAGCGCCACCAGCTCGTTCGCGAAATTGAGCGCCGACAGCGTGCGGCCCTGCAGGTGGGCCGGCAGCGCGAGATTCACGGTGAGCAGGTAGGGCTGCATGTAGCTCACGAAGGCAAACAGCCCGATCGTGATGAACGCCGCATATAGATAGGTGACGACGTGCGAAGGCAGGTAACCCGGCGCGAGCGCAATTCCGGCAAAGCGGCGCGCAGGGGGTGTCGGGCCAGGCGGATCGTTCACGACGGGCGCATCATGCCATGCCGCAGTGCGCGCCGAACCGAGGTCGGGACGCGGCATGCCGGGCATGCGCGCGCCGGTGATTGTGGTGATAATCGTCGCATCGACCGTCCCCGGGCGGCACAGAAATTCACGGAGTTCCTTCCATGACGCGATTCGTCTGCGCGGCCGCTGCCGCCCTGATGGTCTTCCTGTGTTCCGCCGCGCGCGCCGACGAAGGCATGTGGACCTTCCACGGCTTTCCGTTCGCCAAGGCCAACACGCGCGCTGAAGACCAATCTCGACCAGGCATGGCTCGACCGCGTGCGCTCCGCCACCGTGCGCCTGTCCAACTGCACGGCCACCTTCGTGTCGAACGAAGGCCTGATCCTCACCAACCATCACTGCGTCGAAGCCTGCCTCGCCGAGCTCTCGTCGAAGGAAAAGAGCTTCGTCGAAGACGGCTTCCTCGCGAAGACCCGCGAGGAAGAAAAGCGCTGCCAGACGCAGGTGGCCGACGTGCTCATCGGCATGGAAGAAATCACCGCGAAGGTCTCGGCGGCCATCGCCGGCAAGGACGAGACCGCCGCGAACGACGATGCGCAAGTCCACGCTCACGCAGCTCGAAGGCGAATGCGAGACGCAGGCGACGCAGAAATGCCAGACCGTCACGCTGTACGAGGGCGGCCAGTACTGGCTGTACAAGTACAAGCGCTACACCGACGTGCGCATCGTGTTCGCGCCGGAATCCGGCATCGCGGCGTTCGGCGGCGACCCCGACAACTTCCAGTTTCCGCGCTGGTGTCTCGACATGGGCCTGCTGCGCGCCTACGAAGACGGCAAGCCGGCGAAGCCCGCGAACTTCCTCAAGATCAACTTCGCCGGGCCCGCGGCGGGCGACCCGGTGTTCGTGTCCGGACATCCCGGCGCCACCGATCGCCTGCTCACGCTGGCGCAGCTCAAGCAGCAGCGCAATCTCGACCTGCCGCAGTGGCTGCTGCGCTACTCGGAACTCCGCGGCCGGTTCATCCAGTTCTCGGCGCAGAGCCCGGAGAACGAGCGCATCACCGCCGACCTGCTCAACGGCCTCGAAAACGCCATCAAGGTGCGCCGCAAGATGCTCGACGCGCTGCACGAAGACGCGCTGCTGGCGCGCAAGGCCGCCGAACAGGAAGCGCTGCGCAGGCGAGCGTCGCGAAGGATGCCGCGCTCCAGAAGAGCACCGGTGATCCGTGGAGCGACATCGAGAAGGCGCTGGCGGTCGAGCGCAGCGCTGTTCCAGCCGTACACGTATCATCGAGAACGGCGCGGGCTTCCAGGGCCGGCTCGTCGGCTACGCGCGCACGCTGGTGCGCGGCGCCGCCGAGCGCGACAAGCCGAACAGCCAGCGTTTCCGCGAATTCACCGACGCCGCGCTGCCGCGCATCGAGCAGCAGCTCGGCGCCGCGGTGCCCGTCTACCCCGAGCTCGAAGAGACTGCGCCTCGGCAACAGCCTCGAGCGCATGCGCGAGTGGTTGGGCCCGGATCACCCCGTGGTGCGCAAGCTGCTGTCGAAGGAATCGCCGGCGGCGCTCGCCAAGCGCCTGGTGACCGAGACGAAGCTCGCCGATCCGGCCGTGCGCCTGGAACTGTGGAAAGGCGGCTCGGCCGCCATCGCCGCGTCGAACGATCCGATGATCGTGCTGGCGCGCAGCATCGACGCCCGACGCGCGCGCCGTGCGCAAGGCGTACGAAGACAGCGTCGAGGCGCCGGTGCGCTCCGCCACCGAGCGGCATCGCGCACGGCGCGTTTCGCCGCGCTCGGCACCAGCGTGTATCCGGACGCCACGTTCACGCTGCGCCTGAACTACGGCACGGTGCAGGGCTGGACCGAGAACGGCAAGCCGGTCGAGCCGTTCACGCGGCTGTCGCGCGCCTTCGAGCGCGCCACCGGCGCCGATCCGTTCCGCATCCCGGAGAGCTGGCAGCGCGTCAAAGGACAAGCTCGACATGAACACGCCGTTCAATCTGTCCACCAACAACGACATCGTCGGCGGCAATTCCGGCAGTCCGCTGATCAACGCCAAGGGGAGATCGTCGGCCTGCTGTTCGACGGCAACATCCACTCGATCTCCGGCGCGTACTGGTTCGACACCGAGAAGAACCGCGCCATCGCCGTGCACCCGGCGATCATGCGGGAGGCGATGTCGAAGGTTTACGGCGGCCGATGCGGTGCTGGCCGAGCTCACGAAGTAATGTGGGGACGCCCCCGTTTCTCACGGAATGGGGCTGCACCACGAGCCGGCGATCGTCGACGTGCCTGCACCCCGTTTGCTAGGAAATGGGGTCTGACCCCATTTCTCGCGCGCTCACTTCGAAGTGAATGCGCATCTCGTCGAGCACCACGAGCGTCCCCATGGCGACGCTGAACGGCTTCAATCCGAGCTCCGACTGCTTGAGCGGAAACTCGCCGCGCGCCACGAGCGCGCCGTCCTTGCGGTCGAGCGTCACCGGGCACGCGCACGTTGTGCACCTGGTCCTTGATCGTGATCTCGACGCCGACATCGAAGCCCTCAGCCGCCGCGACGACGTCGGTGGCGCGCAGGCGGATCGCCGGATACTTCTCGCCGTCGAGCAGCGCCTCCGACAGCAGGTTCTTGCGCGTTCCGTCGCGCGCGCTCTGCGGCACGCCCGGCGGAAAATCCGCGCCCGCCTGCTCGCGCATGGCCGGCTCGTCGATGGTCAGTTCGTTCACCGGAACACTGATGTCGAACCGCGTCTGCAGTGGATCGTCGGTGACGAACACCGATGCCCGAGAGATGATGCGACGCGATCACATGGTTATGGCCGAGACGCGCCATGGCGCCGCCGCGATAGACGAGGATCTGCAGCAAGCGACTCCTCGGCGACCACCTGGTATTCACGTGCACCGGCGGGAGCCGCCGACGGGCGCGGACGGGCGCTGGGACGCGGAGTTTCCGCCGCGGGGGGACTTGTCTGACACGCGGCCAGCCCCCATAGCGTGAGGCCCGCAACAACCACTCCAAGCGGGAACCCGTGACCCGCCGACTGTGTACTCATGACATGTGCCTCATCCTTCCGTGGCTTTGACCTGACTCATCCTCGAGCGGCTAGCTTACCGGCATGACATTTCCGCAACACCACGCGTTCCTGGGGCGCGCTGTCGAAGGCGCTGCACTGGATCATCGTGATCCTCATCATCGCCAGTTGTTCATCGCATCGCGCGCGCGACTCGCTGCCGCGTGGCCCGGCGCTGATCGAAGCGCTGGGGCTGGCACAAGTCGTTCGGCATGACCATCCTCATGCTCGCCGTCTTCCGGTTGGTGTGGCGACTGGATGAATCCGGTTCCCGATCTCAGCGCCGAGATCGAAACCCTGGGAGCGAGTGCTCGCCAGGATCTCGCACGTGCTGCTCTACGCGCTGCATCTTCGCGATGCCGCTCACCGGCTGGATGATGTCGTCGGCGCGAGAATTTCCCGGTGAGCTGGTTCAAGCCTGTTCCAGTTGCCCGACCTGGTCGCGCCCGATCCGGCGACTCTCGACAGATGCAGGAAACCGCGCACGACCTGCTGTTCAAGGTGCTGCTTTGCGTCGCGCTGCTGCACATCGCCGGCGCGCTCAAACATCATTTCATCGACAAGAACGACGTGCTGAAGCGCATGTTGCCCTTCGGCGGAGTCAAGTGAGTGTCGATGACTAACTACCTGGATCGCTGCTGACGGCGGTCGCGGCGCTCGTTCGCCGGCTCACCGGCCGCGCGCCCGCCGCCCACGCCCCGCCGCGTTGCCGCGCTGGGTGCAGGCGCCAGCCGGCAGCAGCCTCGCTTTCACCTTCGACCAGGCCGGCGCCGCCAGCAAGGGCTCGTTCAAGCAGTTCACCACCGAGCTCGTCTACGACGAAAAGTCACCCGCCGCCGGCAGCCTCGAACGTGAAAGTGCAGATCGGCATCGGTCGACACCCAGGACCAGGAGCGCAACGACATGATCGTGGGCGCGGATCTGTTCGACGCGCAGAAATTTCCCGCGGCGCAGTACGCGGCAAACTCGCTCGCACGAAACTGCCGCCGGCGGCCTCGAGGCCGTCGGCAAGCTCACGCTTGCGCGGCGTCACGCACGACCTGCGCCTGCCGCTGAAGATCGTGCCGACCGCCGCGGGCCTCGAGCTCTCCGGCGAAACCGCCATCAAGCGGCTCGACTACGGCGTCGGCCAGGGCGAGTGGAAATCCACCGAAGGCGTCGGTGACGAAGTGAAGATTCAGTACAAGGTTGCGCTGGTCAAGGCGAAATAACCGTGTCGATGCACGAATTCCATGCGCCGCGTCTGGATGGCATCTCGCTCAGCGTCGCGCTGCTGTCGTTCTTTCCGGCGTGGACCGGGCAGCACCAGCTGGTGGATGCCCGGCATCGCATTCGTGCTGTTCGCCGTATTCCTGCTCGAGCCCTGGTTCCTCACCTGGGAGCTGCGCAAGCGCGGCGAGGCGCTGCAGATCACCGATGAAGGCGTGCTGCGCCGGCTGGCGCGCGGCGACAGCGAGTTCGTGCGCTGGAGCGAACTGCGCGAGGTGTCCATCGTGATGACGCAGGGCGTGAACCTGAGCGAGGAATATTTCTACGTGCTGGCCGGCACCGGCACGTCGGGCGTGCTCGTCGGCCAGACGCTCGCGACCAGGTACGACCTGCTGTCGCACCTGTCCAAACTACCCGGCTTCGATCATCGCAACATCGCCACGGCCATGGCGTCGCCGGTGAATCAGAAGTTCACGCTGTGGCGCGCGGCGCCGCTCGAAGGCGAGGCGGTCGTCCTGCCGAGCCGCGCGCTGAACTGAGCGCGCGATCGCCGCGGCACTAGAACCGGCTGCCGTCCTTGCGCGTGAACATCGCCGCGCGCGTCCGGCGCCGTGGAAGTGCAGGTCCACGTCGGAGTAAAACGCCTGGTCCGTCGGGTCGCGATTGCTGATCTCGAGATAGACCGCGGGCTCGCTGCCGCGATTGATCGAGCTGATGGCCGTCGCCGGCTTGCCGTCGGCCGAAGCGGAAATCCCGCGCACATGCCGGCCTTCAGCACCTGCTCGCCGGCGTCGGTGCGCAACACCACCTCGCCGCTCAGCACGTAGACGAACTCCTCTTCATGCGTATGCCAGTGACGCATCGAGGACTCCTTGCCGGGCGGCAGCGTCGTGTGGTTGATGCCGATCTTCGTGAGTCCGAGCGCATCGCCGAGCGCGCGCTTCTCACGCGGCAACACGCGCGAGCGATAGGGCTCGGGATAACCGGACCTGGTGCGTGGCGTGAGCGACATCGGATCGAGAGCGGGTTTCTTCAGGCTCATATTGCCGTTCCATTGACCATACCGACACTGCATGCAAGTGTAGCGCGCATGCCGCAGATGTTTGATGACGTCGGAGAGATCGTGGAAGAGGCGCTGCGGCGCGTGGGCAAGCGCGTGGTGCTGGCGCTGCCGCTCGGCATCGGCAAGCCCAACCTCATCGCCAACGAATTTTTCCGCCGCGCGCGCGCCGACGCCACGCTCGACCTCACCATCTTCACGGCGCTGAGCCTGCGCAAGCCCACGGGATCGAGCGCTCTCGAGAAAGCTTTCATCGAGCCGCTGGCCGCGCGCGTGTTCGGCAACTATCCCGGACCTCGACTACCTGCGGCGGCGCGTCCGGCGCGACGAGTGCCGCCGAACGTGCGCGTCATCGAATTCTTCTTCGAGCCCGGGCTCGCTGCTCAATTCCGCGCACGCGCAGTCGCACTACCTGTCGCGCGAACTACACGCACGTGGCGCGCGAGCTGCTGGCCCGCGGCGTCAATGTCATCGCGCACGTGGTCGCCAAGCGCGTCGTGGGCGGCGTCACCGAGATCAGCCTCGGCAGCAATCCCGACGTCACCGTCGACCTGCTGCCGGAGGTCGCGAAGCTGCGCGCCGCCGGGCAGCCCGGTGGTGCTGCTGGGCCAGGTGCATCGCGAGATGCCGTTCATGCTCGGCGCGGCCCACGTGGGCGCGGACGCCTTCGACCTGCTGCTCGATCATTCGCGCTACGACTACGACCTGTTCGCGCCGCCGAATCCGTCGCTTGTCGACCGTGGATCACGCCATCGGCCTGCACGCGAGCAGCCTGGTGCGCGACGGCGGCACCCTGCAGATCGGCATCGGCGAGCTCGGCGACTCCATCGTCTATTCGCTGCTGCTGCGCCACCAGCAGAACGAAGCCTGGCGGCGCGCGCTCATGGACGCCGGCACCGAGCGCAGCGCGGCGCTCATCGACAGCGTCGGCGGCCGCGCGCCGTTCGCCACCGGCCTGTTCGGCGCCACGGAAATGTTCGTCGACCAGATGCTCGACCTGTACCGCGCCGGCATCCTCCGGCGCCGCGTCTACGACTATCTACCGCTGCAGCGGGCGCTGGCCGCGAACGGCTCGAGCACCCGCGTCGATGAGTCGCTGCTCGAGGCCCTGCTGGCCGCGGGCGCGGGCCCGCGTGCTCGACGCAGCCGACGTCGCGGCGCTCAAGGCCGCGGGCGTGCTGCGCAGCGAGACGCGCTTCGAGAACGGCAGCATCGTCTCGCCCGAAGGCGCGCGCATCGAGGCGAACCTGGGCAACGCCACGGCGCGCGCGGCGCTGGCGCGCGATTGCCTCGGGCTCAACCTGCAGGGCGGCACGGTGATGCATGCCGGCTTCCTGCTCGGCCCGCGCTCCTTCTATGCGGCGCTCTGCGCATTGCCCGAATCCGAGCGCCGCCTGTTCGACATGCGCGGCGTGGGCTACATCAACCAGCTCTACGGCGACGACTTCAGCGCTGCGCGTGGCGCAGCGCAGCCATGCGCGCTTCGTGAACACCACGATGATGCTGACGACGCTCGGCGCCGCGGTCTCCGACGGGCTCGACGACGGCCGCGTGGTGTCCGGCGTCGGCGGCCAGTACAACTTCGTCACCATGGCGCACGCGCTTCCGGGCGCGCGCTCGGTGCTGTGCGTGCGCTCGACGCGCCGGAAAGATGGCAAGCGCAGCTCGAACATCGTGACGAGTTACGGTCACATCACCATCCCGCGCCACCTGCGCGATATCGCCATCACCGAATACGGCATCGCCGACCTGCGCGGCCGCACCGACGCCGAGTGCGTGGCCGCGATGCTCAACATCGCGGATTCGCGGTTCCAGGAAGAGTTGCTCGCGGACGCGAAGCGCGCCAACAAGATCGACGCCGGCTACCGCATTCCCGAGGAATTCGCCGCAACACGCCGGAACGTCTCGAGGAAGCCTTCGCCGCGCAGCGGCGCGCGGGGCTGTTCTCGGAATATCCGTTCGGCACCGATCTCACGCGCGAGGAAATCGACCTGGCGCGCGCGCTGCGCTGGCTCAAGGAAAACACGGCGACCACCGGCGCGACGCGTGCGAACCATCGCGCGGGCGTTGTTCACGCGGCCGCGCGAGGGTGAACGCGCCCTATCTCGCGCGTCTGCAGCTCGACTCGCCGCGGCAACTTCTCGGCGCGACTGACCGCGAAGCTGGTGCGCCTTGGACTGCGCGCCACGCGACGCGCGGCATCTCGCTACTTCGCGAACAGCCGCGAAGGATCCTTGAACGCCTTGAACTCGAGCGCGTTGCCGGAAGGGTCGTAGAGAAACATCGTCGCCTGCTCGCCCACCTGGCCGGCGAAGCGAATACCCGGTTCGATCTCGAAGCGCGTGCCCGAGCCGCGCAGGCGCTCGGCGAGCGAGTGCCAGGCCTGCCACTCGAGCACCACGCCGAAGTGCGGCACGGGCACGTCGTGCCCGTCGACTTCATTGTGATGGACGTGCTTCGTCTTGCCGGGATCGAGGTGCGCGACCACCTGGTGGCCGAAGAAATCGAAGTCCACCCACTCGTCGCTGCTGCGGCCTTCCGCGCAGCCGAACAACTCGCCGTAGAAATCGCGCGCCGCGGCTCAGTCGAATGCACGGCGATCGCCAGATGAAATGGCTGTGGCATCAGTCTCCCTTCGGTTGTTGCCTGCCCCACCATTCGTCGCGCGCACGCACGGCGAGGTCGGGGTGATCGGAAAAGAAACCGGTGATTCCGGCGTCGAGCAGCGCGTGGATTTCTCGCCTGCAGATCACCATGCGCCGCCGCGTCGCCCGATGATCTCAGAACAGCCGGCAGGAATTCGTTCTCGGCGCGCAGCGTCCAGACGTGGATGCCGAGGCCGGCTGCCCGGGCGCGCCGCGCCAGCCCCGTATCCCGAACGCCTTCCTCGACGAACTGAACCACCATCCACTTGTGAGGGCCGATGGCATCGGCGTACGTGGCGATCTCGCGAAGCCCGGCATCGGTCATGAGATCGAGGTAGGTGCGTGGGTCGCCGCGCCAGCGTGAAATCGAAAGGCTGGCCCGTGGGCGCGACGAGTTGCACCAGCGGCAGATCCGTGCGGCGGCGCAGCACCTTGAGATTCGCGACTTCGAATGACTGCAGGCAGATGGGATCCGACGCGTTTGCTGTAGCCATGACGCGCTCAGCGCTTCGAGCATCCGATCGTCGAAGTGCAAGCCCGAGCTTCGCGAAGTAGCTCGGATGCTTGGTTTCCGGATAGACGCCGATGCGTGGCGGCGGCGGCAAGCCGGCGGCGCGCGCAGTTTCCGGCGCGCTGCGCGTCCGCGGCGGCCACGAGGTCCAGCACTTCGTCGAAGGTCGGAATGGAAAACACGCCGTCGTAACGCGCATTCGCCTTGCGCAGCTCGGGCAGGCGTTCGCGCGCACGCAGCGTCTTCAGTTCCGCGAGCGTGAAGTCCTCGGTGAACCAGCCGGTGACGGATTCGCCGTCGATGTTCTTGGTGGCCTTGCGCGCGGCGAATTCGGGATGCGACGCCACATCCGTGGTGCCGCCGATCTCGTTCTCGTGCCGCGCGAGCAGCGCGCCGTCCCTGGAGATCACGAGGTCGGGTTCGACGTAGTCCGCACCCTGCTGAATCGCGATGAAGTACCCGGCCAGCGTGTGTTCGGGCACATACCCGCTGGCGCCGCGATGCGCTATGACAAATGGACGGGCGCTGGCGGCCAGCGAGGTTTCCGTCATGAGAACTGCGCCCACGATTCCCGACATGACGTAACGCCAGAATGACCCGCGAAACTGCATCGGGGATTGTTTCTCTCAACCGGTTTTTCCAACGGGGGAATGGCGCCCATGAAACCCATCATCCGCGGCTTGCCGAAGCTTAACGTCCGCAGTGTGGCTTGTCTCTGCCGCTGGGCCTTGCTGCTCGCCGGATGCGCGAGTGATCCGCGCCCGGTGGTGGTGGGTCAGTCGATGACCGTGCCTGCCCTCAACGACTACTGCGCCATCGCGCAGAAGGAAATCGCCACGTCCCGCGTGCCGGCGCGCAACGTGCTGGTCGGCGACTACCAGGCGTTCTCGCGCGCGTCGCCGTCCGGTGAAGCCGCTCGAGACGCTGCAGTACATCGGCTACGCCGATCCGCAGCACACCAAGGCGCGCATGATTTCCTGCAAGCTTGCACAGCGCGGAGCGCATTCGCGCCGAATACGGCGCCACCGCCGCGGGTGAATCGACCACCTGCGCGCGGCTCAATCGCCGCACGCTCGATGCGGTGATGCTCACGCTGACCGACCGCCAGAAAAAGAAGATGCCGTTCAAGGGCACGCATCGCCGTGTTGCTCGATCCGGATGAACAGGCGACCAGCGAAGCGCAGTGGCTCGAAGCCTTCACCATGGTGCAGACCGACGCCGGCGGCACGCTGCGCATTCGCGCCAAGAGCCTGCGCGGCGACGGCAGCATGCGCGTGAGTTCCAAGGCCAATGCCGCCAATGGCCGCCAGTACTGCCACCTGATCGCGCCGGATTACCTGAAGCGCATCCTGATCGGCGAAGTGCAGTTGCCGAAGGCCGAATTCCCCGACAGCGGGCAGACGGCGAGCCGGTAGACGCAATCCGAGCTGTTAAGCTCGGGCGCGTGTCGACCGTCACCGCGCCCTACTCCCGGCCCGAAGAACTCGCGCACACGCTGACCGCGGGTCTTGGCATCGTGGCCTGCGCCATCGCCATTCCCTGGCTCGCGTGGGCGGCCGCGGGCGATGCGTTGCGGCTCGCCGGGCGCGATGGTGTTCGGCATCACCGCGCTCGCGATGTTCGCGACCTCGGTGATCTACCACTGGGAACGATCGCCCGAGCGCAAGCAGACGCTGCGCAAGCTGGACCACTCCGCCATCTATCTACTCATCGCCGGCACGTACACGCCGTTCACGCTGGTGGCCATGCAGGGCGCCTGGGGCTGGTCGCTGTTCGGCGTGGTGTGGACGCTGGCGGTGCTCGGCGTCGTGGCGAAGACCACGGTGGGTTTCCGTTATCCGCGCCTGTCGACCGCGCTCTACCTCGGCATGGGATGGCTCATCGTCGTCGCGATCAAGCCGCTGCGCGAAAACCTCACGCCCGAGCGAGATCGCCTGGATAGCCGCGGGCGGCCTGCTGTACACCGGCGGCGTGCCGTTCTACATCTGGAAGATCGAAGCGCTACACACACGCCGTGTGGCACCTGTTCGTGCTCGGCGGCGTCGCCTGCCACTTCGTCGCGGTGCTGAGCCTGGTCAGCGGACGCGACTGACGCGCTACTTCTTTGCGCCGCGGCTTGCGCGAAGCTTTCTTCGCCGCGCGGGCGCTTCTTCTTCGCTGCAGCTTTCTTCTTCGCGACGACTTTCTTTTTAGGCGCGCGCTTCTTCTTCGCGCGCGGCTTTCTTTTTCGGCGCCGCTTTCCTGGCGGGTGCAGCCTTCGCCGGCACGCGTTTCGTCTTCGCGGCGGCTTTCTTCTTTGGCGCGGTTTTCTTCGGCGCTGTCGGCGCGGCGGGAGTCTTTTTCGGCGTCTCGCCGCCGCGCAGCTGATCGATGATCGCCGGATTCTCGAGCGTCGACAGATCCTGCGTGATGTCCTCGTTGCGCGCGATGGCGCGCAGCAGCCGGCGCATGATCTTGCCGGAGCGGGTCTTCGGCAGGTTCTCGGCGAAGAGGATGTCGTCCGGGCGCGCGATGGCGCCCAACTGCTCGGTCACCCAGTCGCGCAGCGTCTTCGCGAACGCCTCGACCTTGTCGCCGGTGGGACGCTCGCCGCGCAGCACCACGAACGCGAACACCGATTCACCCTTGATCTCGTGCTGCTTGCCGACCACCGCCGCTTCGGCGACCTTCGGATGCGCCACCAGCGCGGATTCGATTTCCATGGTGCCGAGCCGGTGACCCGCGACGTTCAGCACGTCGTCGATGCGGCCCATGATCCAGAAGTAGCCATCCTTGTCGCGATGCGCGGAATCGCCCGCCACGTAGTAGCGGTTCTGGAAGGTTTCCCAGTAGGTCTTGAGGTAGCGCTCGTTGTCGCCCCAGATCGTGCGCAACATCGACGGCCAGGGTTTTCTGATCGACGAGGTATCCGCCGGCGTCGGCGCCCTGCACCTCGCTCGCCGCGCGCATCGACGATGGTCGCGTCGATGCCGGGCAGCGGCTGCGTGCACGAACCCGGCTTGGTGGCGGTGATGCCGGGCAGCGGCGAAATCATGATGGCGCCGGTTTCCGTCTGCCACCACGTGTCGACGATCGGGCAGCGCATGCGCCCGACGTGTCTCGTGGTACCACATCCAGGCTTCGGGATTGATGGGCTCGCCCACCGAGCCCAGCAACCGCAGCTTCGTGAGGTCGTAGCGCGCCGGAATGTCGTCGCCGAGTTTCATGAGCGCGCGGATCGCGGTCGGCGCGGTGTAGAAGATCGTGACGCCCTGCGACTCGCAGATCTGCCAGAAGCGGCCCGGATGCGGGGTCGTCGGTGCGCCTTCGTAGATCACGATGGTGGCGCCCGCGGCCAGCGGCCCGTAGGCCACGTAGCTGTGGCCGGTGACCCAGCCGATGTCGGCCGTGCACCAGAACACGTCGTCGTCGTTGAGATCGAACACCCACTTGCTGGTGAGCTTGGCGCCGAGTAGATAGCCGGCGCTCGAATGCTGGATGCCCTTGGGCTTGCCGGTGGAGCCGGAGGTGTACAGCAGGAACAGCGGATGCTCGGCGTCGACCCAGACCGGCTCGCACACCGGCGGCTGGCCTTCGATGACGTCGTGCCACCAGAGGTCGCGCCCGGCTTTCATCGGCACGTCCTGGCCGGTGCGCTTGAGCACGATGACGCTTGCGGATGCTCGGGCAACCCTGGCGACAGCGCCTTGTCGGCGGCTTCCTTGAGCTCGACGACCTTGCCGCCGCGCCAGCCGCCATCGGCGGTGATGAGCACGACCGCCCCGGCGTCCTCGATGCGGTCCTTGCAGCGACAGCGCCGAGAAACCGCCGAACACCACGGAGTGGATGGCGCCGATGCGCGCGCAGGCGTGCATCGCGACGATGGCCTCGGGGGTCATCGGCATGTAGATGACCACGCGATCGCCGGTCTTGACGCCCTGCGCCAGCAGCGCATTGGCGAAGCGGCACACGTCGGCATGCAGCTCGCGGTAGGACACGTGGCGCACGTCGCCCGGCTCGCCGACGAAGGTGACCGCGGTCTTGTGGCCGCGCTCCTCGAGATGCACGTCGAGGCAGTTGTACGAGACGTTGAGCTCGCCGTCGGTGAACCAGCGGTAGTTCGGCGCCTGCGAATCGTCCAGCGTGACGGTGAACGGCTTGTGCCAGCGCAGCTCGGTCTGCGCCTGGCGTGCCCAGAAGCCCTCGTGGTCGGCGGCGGCCTCGGCGCGCAGCGCCGTCGAGATCCGCGGGTTTGAGGCGGGCCTTGGCGGTGAACTCGGCGGAAGGGGGAAAGCGTCGTTCTTCGACGAGAACGGATTTGATGTTTTGGCTGCTCATGTTTTGGCTGCTTCCGGGGCGGCCCGAAGGATACCGTATGAATTGTTCGGGCCTGTAAACCGAAATGCCTTCTCGGCAGTCTTAACCATAGCCGCCATGCTTTCCGGGAGAAGAATCATGCGTTTCAGCCTGTACTGGTTGTTATTGCTTGCCCTGGCCCCGCCACCGCCCTTGCCTGGGGCGATGGGTGCAAGTTCGCGCGGATCGCGCCGCGGGCGTCGACGCCAGGGGCGTCGAAAAGGTCGTCATCCGCAGCGGCGCCGGCGACATGAAAGTGGTCGGTCGCGGCAACGCCGTGCGCATCGAAGCGCGCGGCATGGCCTGCGCCGGCAAGCAGGAAATGCTGGATGCGACGCAGATCAGCGTGCGCCGCGAAGGCAATGTCGTCTACGTCGAAACCACGCTGCCGCAGAACGAGGACAGCTGGTCGTGGGGCAACAATGACTACGCGTACATCGACATCGGCATCGCGCTGCCGTCGAGCATTCCGGTGGAGGCCACCGACTCGAGCGGCGATGCCGACCTTCGAGGATCTGAAGGCCCTCACGCTGCAGGACAGCTCCGGCGACCTGAATCTCGACCGCATCGCCGGCCTGGTCGACGTCGGCGACAGTTCCGGCGACATCGAAATCGACTGAGCGCGGGCAGCGTGCGCGTGCGCGACAGCTCCGGCGACGTCGAAATCGACGACGTGCACGGCGACGTCGAGGTGTCGCTCGACAGCTCGGGTGACATCGAGATCGCGCAAGGTCGACGGCAACGTGAAGGTGCAGCAGGACAGCTCCGGCGAGCATCCGCGTCGAAGACGTCAAAGGCAGCGTCGACGTGGACTCCGACAGCTCCGGCGATATCTACGCCGGGCCGCGTCAGCGGCGACTTCACGGTGAGCGACGACAGCTCCGGCTCCATCGAACATGAGTCGATCGGCGGCAGCGTCACGGTGCCCGGCAACAAGCGCGACGACGTGGAGTGAGCTCAAGCCGCGGCAGCCAGCGGCAGCAGCGCGAGCCGCTCGGCCTGCCGGCGCAGCATCGGACCGAAGTTGTGGCGGTCGAAGAAGTGCGGTGAGCGCCGCCACGTCGGGCGCGCGTCGCACCAGGTCGGTACGCGTCGTTTCCAGCGGCATGTTGCAGGCGATCTCGGTGAGGCGGCGCGCGAAGAACGCGGCTTCCCGGTGCTCGATGAGCTTCGCGGCGAGTTTGCCGGCGCCGCGCACCGGGATATCCGCGATGCGATCGAGGTTGTCGTAGATCTCCTCGAGTGACACGAATTCCTTCATGAGCGCCGCCGCGGTCTTCGCGCCGACGCCCGGGCACGCCCTTGATGTTGTCGACGCTGTCGCCCATGAGCGCGAGGAAATCCGCGAAGCGTTCGGGCGCCACGCCGAAGCGGTCTTCGATCTCGTCGTAGCGATACCGCACGTTGTCGGCGTAGTCCCAGTACACGTCGCCGGCGCGGATCAACTGCGCGTAGTCCTTGTCGCGCGTCACCAGCGTGGCGCGCAGGCCTTCGCTCCGGCAACGCGTCATCAGCGTGCCGACGATGTCGTCGGCTTCGTACTCGGCGTGGCTGAAGGCCGGAATGCCGGCGTGCCGGCAGAACTCGCGGCATCGCTCGAACTGCAGCTTGAGATCGGCGGGCGCCGGATCGCGATTCGCCTTGTAGGCGGGATAGATCTGGTTGCGAAACGACGTCGTGAGGCTCTCGTCGAAGGCCACCGCGATGTAGCGCGGCTGCGCGCGCTCGATGAGATCGCCGAGAAATCGCGCGAAGCCGAATGTGGCGTGCGCGGGATTGCCGTCGCCGTCGACCATGTCGGGCGGCATGGAGTAATAGGCGCGGAAAACGTAGACCGACGCGTCGATGAGATAAATCACGCGCGGATGGTAAATGGGGTCAGACCCCATTTCCTAGGAAATGGGGTCTGACCCCATTTTCTCACTCAGGCGACGCGGCCGATCCCGCCGCCGGCGGCCACCACGCTCTCCAGTGCCAGCGGATGCCGCCGCTCGGCGCGCTGCAGCGCGGCATCGACCATGGTGGCGAACAACTCCGCGGTGTCGTGCAGGCTCTGGGTCGCGAGACCGAGATCGCGCGGCCGGCGCACGAGCTGCCGGCAGCAGTTCGCCACCTGCTGATCGCGCGCCGGCGTCGACGACCGCGCCTTCCGCCAGCGCGCGCAGTGCCTTTTCCGGGACACCGCCACGCCGGCACGCGTCGCTCCACAGCGGATAGAACAGCCGAGGCATGCGCTCGAAGAACCACAGGTAGCCGACCAGGCCCACCGTGGCGCGTTCGACCAGCTGGTAGTGCGCGTACGCCGCCAGGGCGATGGTCTGCGGCAACGGAGTCAGCGACACGCTGTCCATGGAGTTGAGTCCGAGCGCGCGCAGATCGTCGAGAAAGGAGCGTCCTTGCTCGAATGCCAGCGCTGGAACGGCGAGCAGGTCCTGCCAGGAAGTCCAGTCGTCGGGCGGCACGACATCCGCCGCGACTTCACGCAAGCCGCGAATGCACGTTGATCACATGATTGAGCTCGAGCAGCAGCTGGCGGTGTGTGCCGGCGCCAATCTCGGTGGCGCGGAACCGCTCCAGGATTTTTGCGAGCTGACGACGTACGCGTCAGCATGTCGAACTCGAGCGAAAAAACGTCGGCGCTGTTCATCCTGAGCCTGTTCATCCCGGGCGTTTTGGCTCCGGTCACTATGTAGTGTCACGACTTCAGGGTTTCTCTCACCTCGCGCTGTCATAACGACAAAGTTATTTTCAATCAAGGACTTACTACAAACCCTGCCTACTTTTTCTATTCTTGATTGCGGTGCGGCGCAGGTGCCTGTAAACATTGGCGCTGCAAGGCAGGGGGACTCGTCAGAATGCGCGTACGCACGCAGCGCCGCGGCCACGAGCAAGAATAATTCACGCGAGCGCTCTTCTCGGGCCTCTGCGCCCTTTGGGTCCTTGGCCTTTCCGCGCTGTACCGGCGGCTTCGAAGCCGAGCCCCTGGTCGAATATTCCACCGAAGTGCGACGTCGAGGGCGCCAAGCCGCATGTCGTTCAGCCGCCAGTTGCGGGCCGGGCACGTACCTGGTCGAGATCCGCGAGCGCGACATCGACCTGCGCATCAGGATCGACGCCGGCGAGCAGCACACCGAACTCGCCGACGCGTACCTGCGCCACGGCCTGCACCGCACGGTAGTTAGCCTGGCGCAGCCGGCCGTCGGTGCAGCGTCACGCTCGCGAGCGTCGACCAGCGAGACTGGCGCGGCGCCGCCGCGGTGCGCATCCTGCGCTGGCCGCAAGCCGCCGCCGGATGCTCCTCCCGACGAGCGGCTGCTCGGCTACATGGCGCTCGGCAAAGCCAACGAGCTGATCGCGCGCAGCCGACAGCGCCTCCTGGCGCGCCGCCATTCATGCCGCTGCGCCAGGCGGCCGCGCATTTCGCGGCGGCGAACGACATGCAGGCGCTGGCGGAAGCCGAATATCAGCGCAGCTGCGGTGGAGTTCAACCTGCTGTTCGAATTCGACGAATGGCCGCAGGACGGCCGAATCCGCGCAGGCGCATTTCGCGGCCGCCGGACGACGCGACGGGCGCGGCGCGCGCGGCCGTCCTGCGCGCACTCAACGAATTCAGCATCGCTTCGGCGATGGGCGCCGAGGTTCCGCGCGCCGAGCAGCGAGCGCTGCTCGATGCTGCCGTTGCTGCGCGCGCAGCAGGCACAGGTGTATTTCGAAGCGCACGAGCTGCACACCGACGCGATCGCGCGCTATGCTTGCGAGCTGCATTCGCGAGCAGGTGCTCGGCGACTACGAGCGGGCCGCGCCCGTCTACCGCGCCGTTCGCGCACGCGCGCGGGCCCGTGGCGACAAGCTCTTCGAAGTGCGCGCAACCCAGAACCTGGCGGCCATCGCCGCGCGCCAGGGAAATGTCGCGCAGTCCGTGGCGATGCTCGACGAGGTGTTGCCGCTGATCGAGCGTGAACGCAACCCGGACCTGTACGCGACGCTGATCGGCAATCTCGGCTCCGGGCTCATCGCGCTCGGCGAATTCGACCGCGCGCTGATGCTGCACACTGACGCGCTGGAACTGTTTTCCGCGCGCGGCGACGAGAGCCAGACGGCGCGCGAGCTCGCGGCGCTGGCGGCCATCCAGTTCCGCAGCGGCAACGTCGAGCGCGCGCTGGACACGATCGAGAGCGCGCTGCCGCTGTACGAACGCGCGCAACGACCAGGCCGATCTCATGTCGGCATTGCACCTCGCGGGCAACGCGGCGGCCGAGCTCGGCCAGCACGACACCGCGCTCGACTACCTGCGGCGCGCCGAACGCCAGGACAGGAACGGCATCGCCATCGATCGGACGCGCGTGCTCATCGCCGGTGAGTTGCGCGCGCTGGGCGACCTGCGCGGCGCTGAACGCCTGCTGGCGCAGGTGCTGCTGACCCGGAGCGAACCGACGCGCGCCGACGCGCTCGCCGAACGCGCGCGGCTGCGCGAGCTGCAGCGCCGCGACGCAGAAGCGCTCGCGGACCTGCGCGAGGCCGACGCGATCTACGCGCGCCTCAAGCTCGACTTCAATCGCATCGACACGAGCTCGGCGCTCGCCATGGCCCTGCTCGCCGCCGGCGATGTGCCGGCGCGCGCGCCACGCCGCGGACACGGCCGTGGCAATCGAAACCCGCATCCGTGTGAATTCCGCGAATCCCGAGCTGCGCGCGCGCTTCCTCTCGGCGAGTTATGCGCCCGTACGAAGCGCGCATCGAGGCGGACCTGGCCGGCGCCGCGCCGCAGGATTCCGCGGCGAGCTGGAAAGCATTCCGGATCGCCGAAGCGATCCGTGCACGCTCGCTGGCCGACCGGCTGGCGCATACGCGCAGCGTCAACACGGAGCCGCGTGATGAAGCCGCGGAGCGGTTGCGCGAACGGCTGACGGCGCTGCAGGTGGAGCTCGAACACCGGATGCGCAAGGAGCAGGTCGACGACGCCGAGATCTACGAGACGCGGCGCCTCATCGATGAGGTCAGCGCGCAACTCGAAACGCGGGTGCTGCGCCAGCGCGGCGTCCGGCCCGCGAGCGGCCTGGCCATCGCCGAGTCTCTCGATGAGGTGCAGGCCGCACTGCCGGCGGACACGGCGGTGCTGGCCTACTTCGTCGGCGACCGGCGTTCGCATGCCTGGCTGCTGTCGCGTTCCGAGCTGCGACACGCCGTGCTGCCCGGCCGACGCGAGCTTGGCGAGCTCGTCGAACGCATTCGTGCGGCGCCAGCGCGACGGCGCAAGGACCCTGGACGAACGCGGCATTCGCACCCTTGTTAGGCAACCTGCTGCGCGGCGTGACCGCGCGGCGCCTGCTGGTGCTGCCGGACGGTCCGCTCAACGGCCTGCCATTCGCCGCCCTGCCGCTGCCACACGGCCACGCGCGCGAACTGCTGATCGATCGATTCGTGATGAGCGCCGCGCCGTCGCTGGCGCTGGCCCTGCACCCGGCCGCGCGCGCACCGGCGGCGCAGACGCGGGTCGCCGTGATCTCCGATCCGGTCTACACGCCCGACGATCGACGACTGACGGTGGCCGCGAGCGACGCGATGAACTACCGCGGCGGCGACCACATGTCAGAGCGGCTCGCGCGACTGCCCTATTCGGCGATCGAAGCCCGCGCCGTGATGCGGGCGTTCGGCGGCACGGACGTCATCGATCTCGCCGGATTCAACGCCACCGCGCGACTCGTGATCGAACTGCCATCCGCAGACCTCGGAGTGTTGCACTTCGCCACCCACGCCGTTGCGCGCCGGGATGCTCCGGAACAATCGGCCCTGTTTCTCAGCGAGTTCGCGGCCGATGGTTCGCCGCTCGCCAGGCGACCGGCTGACCACGGACGACATCGCCCGCAGCGGGCTGCGAGCCGACGTGGTGGTGCTGAGCGGCTGCGCCACCGGCGACGGCCGCGAACTGCGCGGCGAAGGCGTGCTCGGCCTCACCTACGGCTTCCTGGCCAACGGCTCGCGCACCGTGGTCGCATCGCTGTGGCCGGTCGAAGACGCGCTGACCGCGCGCTTCATGGAAGAGTTCTACGCCGCCTACCGCACCTCGGGCCGCGCCGCCGACGCGCTGCGCATCGCGCAGTTGCGCACCCGCGGCACGCGTCGGCTCCGCCGGTATGGTCGAGTTTCGTGGTGCGCGCCAACCAGTTGCCGTGAGCTTCGCGGCCGGGACGAGCTAACTACCAGACGAACCGAGAGCCAGGCGCGAGCCGCGCTCGATCAAGGTCGATCGGCGGCAAAGCGCGTGACCCATTTGTATTAAGTGTCACGACTTTGCGATTTCTCCCACCTGCGCGGGCATTGCGCAGAAAATATTTTCAGGACGGCTTACTACAAACCCTGCCTACTAATTCCGCCGTCGTTTGCGGCACAATGCATGTGCCTGTAAACATTAGCGCCCGCCGCGTGGGATTCGCTTCAAATGTCCGTGCGCGATCACCTCGCTACCCTATCTCCGAAAGATTCCGCGGTTGCGCGCTCTTGGGTTGATCGCAATCGCCGGCGTGTTGTGCGTCAGCGCGTGCACGGACGGATCCAGGACCGATCTGCTCCCGGAGTATTCGGCAGAACTGATCGTCACTGGCGACGACGGCAGCCGCGCGTCTCGCGCACGCTGCAACGCGGCGACTATCTGATCGAGGTTCGCGAACAGGAAATCGACGTGCACCTGACCGTGAATGCCGGCGGCGTGCGCACCGAGCTCGAAGACCAGGTCCCGCGCCACGGAACGCATCTACCAGGTAGTTAGTCTGCACGGCGCCCGGCGACGCTGCGATCTGCAGTTGCGCAGCGCCGATCACCGCACCAAGCAGCGGGCGCGTCGCGTTGCGGATCGCGCGCTGGAGCGGAGCGTCGGCGCGAACGTGCCAGCGAGCGCAAACTCGGATTCAGCGCGTTCGGCGCAGGCCGGCGAACAGATCGCACTGGCACCCCGAATCCTGCGACGCGCGCCGCCGACAAACTGCACGAAGCCGTCACGCACTTCGAGGCGGCGGACGACGAGCCGATGCGCGCGCAGGCGGCCTATTCGCTCGCCTACGTGCAGTACGGCCCGCGCGATCAATGGGCGGCAGCGGTTCGCGCCACGGAAATCGCAACGGAAGCGTATCGAGGCCGCGGACGACGAAGCAGGCATTCACAACGCGGCGACGCTGCGCTCCGCCGCGGAAATCGAACTCGCCGGCGCCATGAACGCCGGAACACAGCGCGCCGAGCAACGTGCGTTGTACGCCAGCGCCGATCGGCGCCTCGCGGAAGCGGCCGAGTTTTTTCGAGACGCACGCGTTGCCGGTACGCGCGCAGTACGCGACCAACATGCGCGGCGTGCTGGCCGTGACCACCGCCGACTACGCCGCAGCAGCAACGCTGCTGGCGCGTTCGGTCGAAATGGCCCGAGCCAACAACGACGTCGCCGAGCAGGCGAGATCACTCGGCAACCTCGCGGCCGTGCACATCTATCGCGGATTCATTGCGCAGGCCGCAAAGGAATACGAGGCGTTGCTGCCGCTCATCGATCCGCGGACCCAGCCCTATCAATACGCGGTACTGCTGGGCAACTACGGTTTCACGTTGATTGCCCTCGGCGATTTCGACCGGGCCCTGACCTTGCACACCGAGGCACTCAGGCTCTACACCGAGGCTCGGCGAGCAGGCCGAGCGCGCCGTCGAACTGGCCGCGCTGGGCGGCCTCTATCTGCGCATGGGAGACGCCGAGCGCGCGCTCCAGACCTTGCGGGCTGCGATCGTCGAACAGGAGCGCCTCGCGGACAACGGCAGACTGGCTGAGCACGCTTCGCGTGGCCGCCAATGCGGCGTCGATGCTGGGTCAGCATGACACGGCCATCGGGTACCTGCGCAAGTCCACGCAGATCGATGCGAATCCTCACGGCGTTGCGCGAACGCGGGTGCTCATCGCGGCGGAATTGCGCGCCGCCGGGAAGCTCGTCGAAGCGGAAGCAGAGCTGTCCGAGCCGCATGAAATCTCCCAATGCCCTGGTACGCGCGGCAGCGCTCGAAGAACGCGCGCATCTGCGCCTCGCCCAGAACCGGCCAGACGACGCGATCGAAGATCTGCGTGCCGCGGACCGTCAGTACGCCGCGCTCGGCCTGGAATTCAATCGCATCGACACGAATACGGCGCTTTCGCAGGCGTTGCTCGGCAAACGGGACGTGACGGGCGCGGCGGCCGCGGCCGACGAGGCCATTGCGATCGTGACGCGCATCCGCGTGAATTCCGCGAATCCGGAATGGCGTGCGCGTTTTCTTTCCGCGCGGTACGCCCCCTACGAGGCGCGCATTGCCGCGGACCTTGCCCGTGCGGACGAAGGCGCCATGTGGCGTGCATTCCGTCACCGCCGAAGACGTGCGCGGCAGATCGCTCGCCGACGAGCTTGCACTGAGCTCGTCCGGGGCCCTGCGTCAGGTCGATCCGCAGGAGGAAGAACTCCGTGCGCGGCTGACCTCTCAGCAATTGCGCCTGGAAGCCCGAATGCAGCGACAGGAAGCCGACGAGGCAGGAACTCTCGCGTTGCGGCACTCCATCGAGGAGACGCGCGCGCAACTCGACACCATTCGCATCCGTCGGGGCGGAGTAGCCGCACAGCAGACCTCGCTTCCGGACTCGCTGGCGCAAGTGCAGCGTCAGTTGCCACCGGACACGGCGGTGCTCGCCTATTTTGTCGGTGACGGCAGTACGCACGCCTGGCTGCTCACGCGCCGCGAACTGCGGCATGTCGCTATCCCCGGCCGCGACCGCCTGCAACAAGCCATCGGCGCGGCAATGGCCCGCGCGAAGTGGCCGCTCACCGGACGCCTGCTGGTGAACGCGCACTGAGCTCGATGTTGTTAGGTCATCTGCTCGACGGCATCCCCGAGACCCGCATGCTGGTGCTGGCCGACGGGCCGCTCAACGGCGTGCCGTTCGCGTCGCTCCCGGTGCCGGGAGCCGGCGGTCAACTGCTCATCGATCGGTTCGTATTGGGATATGCGCCATCGCTGGCGCTCGCGATGGGCAACGCGCGGCCGGCGAAAACGCGCAACACGCGCGTCGCCGTGGTGTCCGACCCGGTGTATGCCGCCGACGATCGCCGGCTGAGTGCTGCGCAGGAGCAGCGGCTCCGGCACGCTGCGCAGTGCCCCGCCGCCTTCGACAAACAAGCTGACGCGGCTTCCGTATTCGGCGCTCGAGGCGAGTGCGGTCACCAGGACGTTCGGGTCGGAAGGCACGATCCAGCTGGCCGGCTTCGACGCCACTGCCGCCGCGCGTGCTGCAGCTGCCCTCGAGCGAGCTCGCGGTGCTGCACTTCGCCACCCACGCCGTCGCGCGCCAGGATTCCCCGGAGCAATCCGCGCTGTACCTGAGCGAATACACCGCCGGATGGCGTGCTGCTTGCCGTCCAGCCGCCTGACTGCGAACGACATCGCACGCAGCGGCCTGCGCGCCGACGTCGTGGTTCTCTCGGGCTGCGCCACCGGCGATGGCAGCGCACTGCGCGGCGAAGGCGTGCTCGGGCTCACCTATGGATTTCTCGCCAACGGGTCGCGTTCGGTCGTGGCAGCGCTGTGGCCGATCGAAGACGCCTCGACGGCGCGGTTCATGAAAGAGTTTTACGAGCCTATCGCGAAGTCCGGAAGCGCAGCGGACGCGTTGCGCGTCGCGCAGTTGCGCACTCGCGGCAGCGCGGCGACCGCGGTGTGGTCGAGTTTCGTTGTCAGGGCTAACGAATTTCCGTGACGCCCGAGGGAATGAATCAATCAACATGAGCTGTATTGAATGAGGAGTGGCTCATGTACGGCAAACAGACTACTGGCGGAAAGAAACTCGGGATCGCGGATGTCGGCGGCAGCTCTGCTGCTCGGCTCGGCACTTGCCGCGGCGCAGGAACGCCGTTCCGGACAAGGCGTTGACGGGCTGGCTGGGCAGCGAATTCACCGTCGAATCCTCGACGCTCAACGACCATATGCCGATCGGCGGCAAGCTCACGTTCATTTTCGACCCCGAAGAGAACGTGGTGCGCATCTGCACGCGGAACACCAGCAGGCAGCGGATCCCGTGGCGCATGGACTTCGCCACGTCCTGCGGTGTCACGCATGTTGTTCACGCGCGGCACGCGTTATTGCACGCTCGAAGACGTCAAGACGGGCAATGCCGAAGTGCTCTCTTCCTGCCATCGCCTGCGCACGCGCGACGTCGCGATGCGTCCTTCGAGAGTCAAGGGTGCTGTCGAGCTCAACGACATGATCGCCTTCCTGGTGCAAGGAGAGAATGGCAAACGGACCATGTCGATCCTCGTGGACTCGCCCGCGCGCGTGACCGACGACGGTTCGGTCGTCATCGTCGGCGGTATCCGCTGAGACTATTGCGCCCGCTTGCGCGACGACTCCTCGACACGTTGCTGCCGTTCATTGCGGCAACAACGTTCGGGGCGTCGTTTGCGCTCGCGGCGCCCAATCTCTGTGATCACGGCGGCCGATGGACTGCGACAGCGGCACGCGCGCCCGCGGCGGTGATCACCTATCTGGACTCGCTCGGTGACGACCGCTTCGATCTGCGCGCCGCCTGTGCCCAGTGGGCAGGCACGTTTTCGAAGCGTCACCAGTCGGCGGCGGCACACGGCCAAACGGCGCGGAAACTGGCCGCGCGCCTGATCGTGTTTCCAGCCGAAGGCAGCAACCCGCGCCAGCTGTACGACTGGCTCAAACAGACCGGGTATGTCCGCCAGGTCGAACGAACACGCAATTTCGTCGTCGCGACTTTTTCGAGGCATGTGCCGACCGAGCGCCTCATCGCGTTCTTCAACGTCACCCGAAGTCGGATACGTCGAGCCCGACTGCGACGGCCCCGACTACCTCACGACTTCGATGGACCTTCGCTCCTGCGGTCGCGTCGAGTCTGAACTGCTGGCAGCGCGCGGCCCGCGCCACGTTCCCCAACGACCCGTGCCTCGACGAGTTGTGGGGCCACCAGAAAATCGGCTGGGATTCGGGCGTCGCGGCCCGTTCGCTGCCGCGCATGGTTGCCGTGCTCGACTCGGGCATCGACGCAAGCCACGAGGACCTCGCCAGGAACGTGGTGCTGCACCTGAAGGCACCGGAATCGCCGCGCTCACAGGGCGGCAAATTGAACGCGCGATGTGCGACGAGCGGGCGTTGCTACCCGCACGGAACCGAAATGGCCGGCACCATCGGCGGCCGGATGGACAACGGCATCGGGGTGGCAGGCGTGGCGCCGAACAGCCGTCTCCTGCCGATCGTCATCAGCCGGGTCGAACACGGCCTGCTCGCACGCATCTCGACCATTGCCGCAGGCATCGACGCCGCCGTCGAAGATGGCGCGGAAATCATCAACATAAGCGCGAAATGGCCGGTCGACAGCCGGGCGATTTCCGAATCCATCGTGGCCGCGGTTGGCGGGGCGGCGGCTTTCCAGCGCCTCGTGGTCACCGGATACGCCACCAGCCTGGACCGCGACGACACCGTCCGTGAGTACTTCCCGTCCCAGTACCGTTGCCTGCCCGGGGTCATTGCCGCGGTCCCGACCGATATGCGCGGTCACGAATTGTTCAATCCTAAGGGCCGGCCAGATGCGACGGACGGCCGAATTCAGGCACCTGGCGTGGACATCGTGGTGACGACGACAGAGAATTCCGAGCGAGGCTATGCATTGTCCGGGTCCGCGGGCGCGTCGAGCGCCGCGGCTTATGTTTCCGGTGCGGTAGCGCTCGCCTGGGGCAGCCCGCCGCTGAACACATGCGACGCCCAGCAGATAAAACAACTGCTGTTCTGCAGGAGCAAGAACGGCAATTCCACGCGGTATCCATGGATCAATGTCGAATTCCTTCGTGAACTCGCAAAACTCGATCCGACTGCGGACTGTCCCGCCGCGATGGAAGCGCTCGGCTGTAACTAACTACTGCAGCGGCACCGGGGTGACATGAGCACGCTGCCGCTCGACGAAATCGAACGGATCGTCGCCGCCGCGCTGACCGGCGACCGCGCCGCCGAGAGCCGCATGCTGATGGCACTGCGGCCCGGTGTGCTTGCGGTGCTGCGTTTTGGCGCCTTTCATCGCTGGATCGATGCCGAAGACCTGACCCAGGAGACGCTGCACATCGTCGTCGAGCGCGTGCGCGCGAAGACCATCGACGATCCGCGCAAAGTGTTCGCGTTCGCCGCCGCCACGGCGCGCAACCTCGCGCTCAACGCGGCGCGCAAGATGCTCAGACATCAGACCGTGGTTGATTCGGAGCTCATCGACGAGCTCGCGCAGAACCTCGAGATGGAGCAGAGCGATTTGTCGGACTCGGACGACCGCCAGCTGGCACAGGCGGTCGCAGAACTACTCGACGAGTTGCCAACCGAACGTGACCGTCAGCTCCTGACCAGGTTCTATCTAGACGGCACCGACAAACATCTGCTGTGCAGCGAACTCGGACTTTCCCCTAAGCATTTCGACCGAGTCTTGATGCGTGCACGCACCCGTTTGCGCACTATCATCGAGCGGCGTGCGCCGCACCTGGCCCTTTTTCCGCGAATCTCATCAATTTTGTTGCCGCTGGCAATGACTTTCACATTTTGGGTGAGGCATTTTGGCTCCTGGTGACACAAGTCAGACATGAAGTCTCTCGATCGCAACTCTCTCGAAGAGCAGACCCGGCTGGTATCGCGTTATGTCGCGGGGGACCTGTCCCGCTCCGAACGCTCGGAGTTCGAAGCATGGCTGGTCGCGTCCCCCGAGCTTGCCGCCGACGTCGAGATGGAACGCCGCTTGCGGCGCGGCATCGCGAGCGCTGCGCGCCGTGGCTGGCTCAAGCGAGGCGTACCCGTCGAAAAGGAAAAGGGGCGCGAGCGTCACTGGCAGGTTGCGCTGGCCGCCAGTGTCCTGGTGTCCGTAGGTCTTGCGCTCAGCATCCTGGCGCCGCGTGAGCCCGCATCTCCGGGCACGAGCCGCAGTGCCGCCTCCGGACAACGCGCATCGACCATGCGCACCGTCCGCCTCAGCAGCGTTCGCAGCGCGGGAAGCATTCCCGATGTCAGCTTCTCACTTGCCGAGGCTCCCGGCGCGCTGACGATCGAACCTGATGTGGTGGTGCTGACCTGCGAAGACGGCGCCATCGAGCTCGAATGCGCTGGCGGCCACAGCCCGCAGCAGCCGCAGTACGCCGAGTACGAGATGGATGTGGTGAATCGCCGTGGCTCGACGCTCGCGTGGCGCTCACAGCGCCAGGCGCCGGTGGCGCGCACCCAGCTTTCATTCACGCTGCGCGATCCGGGAAGTCTCGACGCCGGCGACTACGACGTGATCGTGCGCGGGCATTCGGCCGACCACGCGGAAGTGGTCGCGCGATTCTGGCTGCGGGTCAAGTAGCTAGAAGGATGGGGTCGGTCCCCAATTCCCAGCTTCGCTGACAAAAGGGGCCAGACTTCAGAAGTCTGGCCCCTTTTGTTAGGCCCTTCTTGTCAGAAAAGGGGCTGACCCCATTCTCTTAACTAAGATACCTTTTGATGCGCGCGTGCAGCGGCGAGTGCCGCGGGAAATGCGCGCGCAGGTATTCCATCTGGTCGGCGAGCACGCGCCGTCCTTTCAGGAAGATGTATTCGGCGTAGGTCGGTGTGAACGGCACCGCGATGAGCTGCATCTTCGCCTGCTCGGGCGTTCGCGACGCCTTGAGGTTGTTGCAGCGGCGGCAGGCCGCAACCACGTTCGTCCACACGTCACGTCCACCCTGGCTGAACGGCCGGATGTGATCGCGCGACAGCTCGCGCACCGGAAACCGCTGCGCGCAGTACAGGCAGAAGTGCGCATCGCGCCGGAACAACGTCTGGTTGTTCAGCGGTGGCACGTAGTCGTGGCGCGTGTTGCCGGGATTGCCGGTGTGGCCGACGGTCGCGACGATGGAGTTGACCTCGAGCACCGTCCGGAATCCCGTGCGAGCGCTGACACCACCGTAAAGCTTGAACAACGGGCTGCCGCAGGTATAAGCGACCTGCTCCTGGTGATAGAGGCGCGCTGCTTCCTTGTAGTCGATCCATTCGAGCGGCATTCCCGACACGTCCGTACGCAGGACGAGCTGGGAGAGCGCGCGACCCAGGTCACTCGCAAGCAGGCGCAGATCCGAGCCGTCACCTCGATCTGCCTTTTCAAGATCGATGCCCAACATGAGGCATGTAAGATAGACCAGTCGTGTGCGAGAATTCAACGCCGCAAGACATTCATTTAACACGGGAAAATAAAGGCCTTTGGCGGGACTGCCACAGGCATCTTGTCGACCAGGGGAGTCAAGCCAAATGCCGATTACGATAGGCGCGCTGCGCGAGAGCGCGCCCGGTGAAACGCGCGTCAGCCTCGTACCCGAGGTTGTCGATAAATTCATAGCCGCTGGCGCACGGGTAGTGCTCGAGCCCGGGGCCGGGATTCGGGCTCAGTTTCCGGATGCGCTGTACAAGAAGGGTGAATGGTTAGCTAGTTCCGCGGCCGTGATTGCGCAGGCAGACGTGTTGTTGACCGTGGCGCCGCTCAGCCTGGAACAGATTGCCCAGCTCAAGCCAGGCGCCGTGGTGGTCGGTTTCCTGCAGGCCCACACCAAACATGCCGAGGTCAAGGCACTGCGTGACCGCAAGGTCACCAGCTTCGCCGTCGAGCTGATTCCGCGCATTTCGCGAGCCCAGTCGATGGACGGCCTGTCTTCGCAGGCCTCGCTGGCGGGCTACAAGGCAGTGCTGATCGCCGCCAACACTCTCGAAAAATTCATGCCCATGCTGACCACGGCCGCCGGGACTATCCGTCCCTCGCAGGCGCTGATCATCGGCGCCGGGGTCGCGGGCCTGCAGGCGATCGCCACCGCCCGACGGCTCGGCGCGGTGGTCGAAGCGTATGACGTCCGTAGCGCGACCCGTGAACAGGTGAAATCGCTCGGAGCCAAGTTCGTCGAGACCGGAGTCAGCGCCGACGGCGTCGGCGGCTATGCCCGCGAGCTCACCGCCGAGGAGAAGGCCAAGCAGCAGGAAGCGCTCGACGCGCGCATTGCCGCCGCGGATGCCGTGATCTCCACGGCCTCGGTTCCCGGCCGCAAGGCGCCGATCATCATCTCGAAGGCCGCCGTGGAGCGCATGCGCGCCGGCTCGGTCATCGTCGACATAGCCGCCGAACAGGGCGGCAACTGCGAGCTCACCAGGGCGGGTGAAACCGTCGTGCATCAGGGCGTGAAGATCCTCGGGCCGGTGAACGTGGCGGGCACCCTCGCCTACAACGCCAGCGAGATGTACGCCCGCAACCTGCTCAATTTCCTGAAGCCCGCCATCGACAAGGCCGGTGATCTGAAAATCGACTGGGCGGACGAAGTATTCGCCGGCGCCGTGCTCACGCACGACGGCGCCATCAAACACGAAGCCACCCGTAAAGCGGTGGAGGGTTAAGACATGACCGGAATCGTTGCTCTCTACATCTTCATGCTCGCGGCCTTCACCGGCTACGAAATCATCGCCAAGGTGCCGGTGATCCTGCACACCCCGCTCATGTCGGGTTCGAACTTCGTGCACGGCATCGTGCTCGTGGGCGCCATGGTGGCGCTCGGCGGCGCGGTGACGCCGCTCGAGAAAATCATCGGCTTCGTCGGCGTGCTGCTGGCGGCCGGCAACGCGGTCGGCGGCTACGTGGTCACCGAGCGCATGCTCGAAATGTTCAAGTCTTCCGGCGCCCGCAAGAAGACCGGGGGCGGTCACTGATGGACGCTTCAGCCTTGAATACGCCCGGCTTCTTCTCGCCGCGGCTGCTGATCGACATCAGCTACTTCCTCACGGCCTGCCTGTTCATCCTGGGCCTCAAGCGCATGAGCTCGCCGGTCACGGCGCGCAGCGGCATCGTCTGGGCCGGTGCCGGCATGGTGGTGGCCACGCTGGTCTCGTTCCTGTACCCGGGGATGTCCAACTACGAGCTGATCATCGCGGCGATTGTCGTCGGATCGATCGTCGCGTGGTGGAGCGGCAAGAAGGTCGCAATGACCGACATGCCGCAGATGATCGCGCTGTACAACGGCATGGGTGGCGGCGCGGCCGCGGCCATCGCCGCGGTGGAGCTGTATCGCGCGGCGTATGCGAACGTGGCAGGTGCGCCGGCGGCGCACAGCAATGTGGTGATGTCGCTGGCCGTGGTCGGCGGCATCATCGGCGCCATCTCGTTCAGCGGTAGTTTGATCGCCTGGGCCAAGCTGCAGGGCGTCATCAACAAGACGCTGCGCTTCGGCGGCCAGAAGTTCGTCAACGGCCTGCTGTTCCTGGGTTCGCTCGGCGGTGGGCGTCATCGTCGTACTTCACCACGGCGCCGATCCGCTGCATGTCTCGCTGATCTTCGGGCTGGCGCTGCTGTTCGGCATCGCCATGACGCTGCCCATCGGCGGCGCCGACATGCCCGTGGTCATCTCGCTGTACAACGCGCTCACCGGCCTCGCCGTGGCCTTCGAAGGCTTCGTGCTCGACAACGCCGCGATGATCATCGCCGGCACCGTCGTCGGTTCGGCCGGCACGCTGCTCACGCAGCTCATGGCCAAGGCCATGAACCGCTCGCTGGCCAACGTGCTGTTCTCGGACTTTGGTTCCGGCGGCGGAGCAGCCGCCACCGCTGTGACTGGTTCGATGAAGCCCATCGAAGCGTCGGACGTCGGCGTGATGATGGCCTTCGCGCAGAAGGTCATCGTGGTGCCCGGCTACGGCATGGCGGTGGCGCAGGCTCAGCACAAGGTCTGGGAGATGTGCCAGCTGCTGATCGAGAAAGGCGTGCAGGTGAAGTTCGCCATCCACCCGGTGGCCGGCCGCATGCCCGGCCACATGAACGTGCTGCTGGCCGAGGCCGGTGTGCCCTACGACCTCATCTCCGATCTGGAAGAGATCAACGCGGAGTTCGAAACGGCGGACGTTGCGCTGGTCATCGGCGCCAACGACGTGGTGAACCCGGTCGCGCGTACGGACAAGAGCAGCCCCATCTACGGCATGCCGATCCTCAACGCCGACAAGGCGAAGAACGTCATCGTCATCAAGCGTGGCCAGGGCGCGGGCTTCTCGGGCATCGAGAACGGCCTGTTCTTCCTCGACAACACGCGCATGTTGTACGGCGACGGCCAGAAGGCCGTGGCGGAGCTCGTCAACGCGATCAAGGCCGCGGGTTAGATCCTCAGGCGGTTGGTGAATGGTCGCGGTGCTTGGCGAACGACATCTTGTCGAGCACGCCGAGCAGCAAGGCAGAGAATACGAAAGTCATGTGGAGTATCACGTACCACATGATCTGATCGTTCGTGAGCGCTTCCTCGCCCTTCTTGCCGACCTGCATGAAGATGCGCAACAGGTGGATCGAGGAGATCGCGACGATGCTGGCGGCAACCTTGAGCTTGAGCGTGCCGGCATCCAGCTTGCCGAAACCCAGGGTGTCGGTCCCCTTGGTATCGATGGTCGAAACGAAATTCTCGTAGCCCGAAAACATCACCATGACGATCAGGCTGCCCACCAGTGAGATGTCGATCAACGCGAGCACCGCGAGCACGATATCGGACTCCTCCTTGATCAGAACTTCGGCGATCAGGTGATAGGCCTCCTGGAAGAACTTGATACCGAGCGCCATCAGGGCGAGCGAGAGACCGAGGAAAATCGGTGCCAGTATCCAGCGCGAAGCGAACAACGCTTCTCGATGAACTGCTTCCAGCTTGGATCCCACGTATCTACTCCGAAGGTATGAGGCCGCGCGTATTGTAGCCAAAGAAAGGCGCTTGGTAGTCTGCCGCTCCCTTCGCGGAGGATTTCCATGATCACCAAGCGAGATCTCGCCACGGCCGTCATCGCCGCCAGCTGCACCCTGGCCTGCGTGTCACTCGCCGAAACGCCGGGCAAGCTGCTGGATTCCACCGCGTGGAACTGGAGCGATCTTGCCGCGAAGAAAACCGCCGTGGGCGAGCTGCGCGACGTGGTGCGCCAGCCGACGCGCACCCTCGATGAGCTGGAAATGCACATCACCACGCTGAATCCGCACACCACCTCGCACCCACCGCACACACATCCCAACGAAGAAATGGTGATCGTCAGGGAAGGCACGCTGCAGGCGCACGTCAACGGTAAAGAAGTCGTGGTAAACGCGGGCGGCGTACTGTTCTACGCCTCGATGCAGCCGCATGGCGTGAAGAACATCGGCGACACGCCCGCGACCTACTACGTGATCAACTGGGCGAGCCCCGGCACCAGGACGAAGAAGATTCCGCCGACGCCGGCGCCGTCGACCGCCCAGTAGTTAGCTACTGTGGCGGACGACCCTGGCGTTCCAGGCGTTGCCGGCGCCGCTCGAGCATCCGCTGGCGCTCCTCCGGCGTGGCGTTCTGCCAGCGCTCGCGCAGGCGTTGCCGCTGCTCGGGCGTGAGCTTCTTGAAGCGGTGATAGTTCTCGCGCACGCGCGCCTGCTGCTCCGGCGGCAGATCGCGGTATTTGTGCCAGCGCTTGCGCGCCAGTTCCTTCTGCTCGGGCGACAGGTCCTTCCAGCGCGAATACCGCTCCTGCGCCTTCTGCCGCTGTTCGGGTGTCATCGCCAGCCAGCGGCGCGTGCCGCGCAGCAAGCGCTGCTGCTGTTCTACCGGCAGCGAGTTCCATTTCTCGCCGTACCGATTCAGCGCCTTCTGTTCTTCGGGCGACAACGAGACCCAGGGTGTGGGCGCAGGCTGCTTCCACCAGCAGCGGCTCAGCCGCACGCGCCCGCCCCGAGGCGGCAAAATGAATGCCGGCTGCGAATATCGCGGCAAGCGCGGCGCGGCGCGTATAGCCGGCGTTACTCACTCTCGTCTTCCTTCGCTGGCGGCTTGGGCGGTTTGGGCGCGAGCTTGTCGATATCGGTTTTGGCGAGGAACTCGGAAAAATCGCCGTCCTGCGATTCATCATTCACTTCGTCGATGCCCCCGAGGAACTCGAGCAGGTCGTCGTCGGGCTCCGCCTGCTTCGGATCGCTCACGTCTCCACCTCGCCGGCTGCCCATTCGTAGAACTCGAGATCCTCAGCGTCTTCCGCGAAATCGGGCGCTTCCGCATCGGCAAGAATCTCCAAGTCTTCGACGGGGCTCGCAACCGGCTGGGTCGGCCCCGACCAGATCACCACCGCCAGTATTGCGACCGCCGCGGCGGCGCCCGCGGGCACATACGAACGCCACCAGTTCCGCGCGGGATTCTCGAGCTGCGCCAACGCCGCATGGCGGGCCTGGGTCAGCCGCGAACGTGTGTGGCCGGCGAGACGTGCCGTGCTTTCCTCGAGGACCTCGCGCGAGCGTTTTTCGAAATCGGTGGGATCAGTCATACATCCTCTAGAACACGTCGCCCAGTTTGGCGCGCAGGCTTTCCAGCGCGCGAAAGTAATGCGTCTTCACGCTGCCTTCGGAGCAGCCCATGGCGCTCGCCGTCTCATTTACATCGAGCCCTTCGAAATTGCGCAGCAGGAAAGCCTGCTGCTGGCGCGGCGGCAATTCCGCCACGGCGGTCTCCAGCACACCGATGGCCTGGTCGAGCTCCAGGCGTTTCGCCGGCCCGGCGTCATGGCTCGGCGCCTGCGCGATCGGATCGAAGTCCTCGTCGTCGTCCGAATCCCGACCGGGGAGCCAGGCCATGATCCGGCCGCGCACCGTGCGCCGCCGCTGCACGTCGCGAATGCCGTTCGCCAGGATCCGATAAAACAGGGGCCGCCACTCGTCGACCGGCCGCGAGGCATAGGACTGCACCAGCTTCATCATCGCGTCCTGAACGGCATCGAGGGCATCGTCGTCGTTGCGGAGACCCAACTGTGCGATTTTGAATGCTCGCCGCTCGACGCTTGCGAGAAACTGATCGAGGGCGCGACTCGTCGTCATTAAGTCCTGGTTCCGGCTCCGCTCGACCCCGAAATTAGAAGAGAAATCGGGCGTGCTATAAACGCCCCCGAGCGTAACAAACGCGGTCATGGTGGGTGTAACGCACCCGAACACGACTCGTTGACCGGCTCGTCCCGCACATTGCGATTCCGTGAATCAGGAACTTACGAACACTCCTGAAGAATCGATGTCATGTCTGTGCAATGAAGGACGCCGTCTAACCACTCGGATTTTGTAAGTGATTGTTTTTCTTGAATTCGCTCATATGTGCTCACGATTCGATCAGGGAAACACGAAACTGCAAAAACAAGGCATTTTTGTAAGTTTCAACCTACTTCATCCACAGACTTATCCACACGCACTGTGGAAAACCTTAAGCGTGGCGTTTTGACGAACGCGACCATCCTGCGAGTCGCGCTCGATACCCCGCTTCGGCGGCTGTTCGATTACCTGCCCGCGGCCGGATCCAACGTCAGTATCGAACCCGGCATGCGCGTGCGCGTACCCTTCGGGCGACAGCGCCTGATCGGCGTCGTTCGCTCGATCGCCGCCACTTCCGAACTGCCGGCGGAAAAACTCAAGGCGGTGCTCGAAGTCATCGACGCCACCCCGGTCATCGAGCACCAGGTGATGGAGTTGCTCGAATGGGCGGCCCAGTACTACCACCATCCCCTCGGCGAAGTGATTGCCGCCGCCCTGCCCAAGCTCGCCCGCGAAGGCGCTTCGGCGCGCGCGCTGACCGAGCGCTGGTTCGCCACCGAGGCTGGCCTGGCGGCATTCGACTCGCTGAAGCGCGCGCCACGCCAGCGAGCACTGCTTGACGCCCTGCGCGCCACCGAAGGGGTGACGAGCGATGCCCTGGCGGAGAGATTCAGCGACTGGCGCGTGCCCATGCGCGCGCTTGTGGCCCGCGGCTACGCTTCGTCGGCGGAAGATGCCGAAGCCCCGATCGAAACGCCTGCGGAGCTGCTGCGCGGGACCGGACCCCCACTGAGTGAAGAACAATCCACGGCAGTGGAGGCTATCGACGCCGCGCACTCGCGCTTCGCGCCGTTCCTGCTGTACGGCATCACTGGGAGCGGCAAGACCGAGGTCTACCTGCACACGGTGGAACGAACTTTGCGCCGCGGCCAGCGCGCACTGGTGCTGGTGCCGGAGATCGGCCTCACGCCACAGCTCGTCGGCCGTTTCCGCGAGCGCTTCGCGGTTCCCGTGGCGTTGCTGCACTCAGCGCTCACCGACACCGAGCGCCTTGCCGCGTGGCGCCAATGCGTGTCCGGTGAGGCCCGCATCGTGCTCGGCACCCGCTCCGCGGTCTTCGCGCCGATCAGGGATCTCGGGCTCATCATCGTCGATGAGGAACATGACTCGTCGTTCAAGCAGCACGAAAGCGGCTTTCGCTACTCGGCACGCGACCTCGCCATCCTCCGTGCGCAGCGTGCCAGCGCTCCGGTAGTGCTCGGCTCCGCGACTCCTTCGCTGGAAACGCTGCAGAACGTGCTGAGCGGGAAATTCACGCGGCTGTCGCTGCCCAGGCGCGCCGGCCAGGCGCTGCCGCCGCGCGCGGCCGTCATCGATCTGCGCGCGCACTCGGTGCGCGCGGGGATCGCCACGCCGGCAGTCGAGGCCATGCAGCGCCATCTCGCCGATGACGGCCAGGTCCTGGTGTACATCAACCGGCGCGGGTACTCGCCCACGCTCGCCTGCACGGGCTGCGGCTGGATCGCGCCGTGCCGCGACTGCGATGCGCGGCTCACTGTGCACCTCGGCGCCGCACGCCTGCGCTGCCACCACTGCGGCGCGGACGCGCCGCTGCCCGAGAAATGCCCGCAATGCGGATACTCCGTCAAACACGTGGGCCAGGGCACGGAGCGCGTGGAGGAGACGCTGGCGAAATTGTTTCCGGACATGCCCATCGCCCGGCTCGATCGCGACGTGGTGCGCAAACGTGGCGACCTCGAATCGGTCGTCAACCGCATTGCCAGCGGCGAGGCGCGCATCCTGGTCGGCACGCAGATGGTGACCAAGGGACACGACTTTCCGAATGTCACACTGGTAGTCGTGCTGAATGCCGACCAGGGATTGTTCAGCACCGACTTTCGCGCGCCGGAGCGCGTCGCGCAGACCATCATCCAGGTGGCGGGCCGGGCCGGGCGCGGCACCAAACCGGGCGAAGTGCTGATCCAGACCGAATACCCGGATCATCCGCTGCTGCAGAGCCTGCTCAACGAGGGCTACGACGGCTTCGCGCGGGCCGCACTCGCCGAACGCGCGGCAGCGAACTGGCCGCCGTTCGCGCACGTGGCCGCGTTGCGCGCCTCGGCCACCGCGCTCGCTCCGGCAATCGAGTTCCTGCGCAATGCGCGCGAACTCGTCGGGCGTCAGCGGGAGCTCAAGTTGTTAGGGCCGGCGCCCGCGGCGATGACCAAGCGTGCCGCGCGATACCACGCGCAGTTGCTCATCGAGGCGCGCGACCGCGGACCGCTGCATCGCATGCTCGCGGAATGGCTGCCGCGCGTGGAAGCGCTCAAAACGCCGCGCGAGCTGCGCTGGTCGCTGGACGTGGACCCCCTCGACCTCTTCTAGCAGGCTATTTCCAGCCGCTGCGTTGAGCGTCGCGCTCGGCCTCGGCGTCCAGGGCCACGCCGTCGATGCGCGATTCGACGGCGCTCAGGATTGCCGGCGGCAACGCCGAACTCGCCTGCTGCATCTGTCCGGATGTGGACACGGTGTCGGTGGCACTTACCTGCCAATCGCCGCCCACGCGACACGCGAGCCCGGCGGTTCGCGTGTCACGCATCGTAAAGCTGCGGCAGAAATTGCCGTCACGCGTCTTGAAGGTGAGACCGATCAGCACCGGCACTTCACTGCGCTGTTCGCTGGCGAGCTGGGTATCGAGCGCGCTCGCGAGCGCGCCACGCGCGACCAGCGCGTCCCCGCTCGCGACCAGGACTTCCGAACCCGAGGGCGAAAACATCCGCCAGGAAAGCAGCACGCCGAGGATGAGGCTCGCGGCCATGGCCGCCCATTCACGCGCGCGCCAGGGCGCGGCTGGCGGGCGCGAAGCGCGCGCGGGAAATTGAAGCACCTTGCCGCGATCCGCCGGGGATGTCGGCGCGGGTTTGCCGCGCGCCGCGTGCATGAGCCGCTCCGGAAGGGGCTCGTCCAGAACCTTTGCGAACGCGCTGGCGACCCTGGCGCGCATCGCGCGCTGTTGCTCGACGCGGCGCGCCAGCGCCGGGTCGTTGTCGATGGCCGCGGAGATTTCGGCGCGCAACTTCGCATCGAGCTCGCCATCGGCGTAGGCCATCAGGGTTTCATCGTCGTATTTCACGCGGGAATTCCCCGGTCATCGCCTTCGAGGGTCGCGGCGAGCGCCGAGCGCCCGCGCGCCAGGCGGCTGGTGAGCGTGCCCATCGGAATCTCCAGCACTTGCGCCGCTTCCTTGTACGACATGCCTTCCACCAGCACCAGCGCCACCGCGAGCCGCTGCTCCTCGGGTAGTTTGCTCATCGCTTCCGACACCGCCCAGAGACTCGTATTGGTATCGACCGGCGAAACCGCCGGATGTTCACCGCTGTCCTCGGGCAACGCGACTTCACCGCGCCGCTTCCTCGCCCGCAGATTGTCCACCCACGCATTCTTCATGATGCCGAACATCCAGCTCGCGAGACTCGCACCCGGCTTGAGCTGCCCGAGATGTCGCCACGCGCGTTCCACCACCGACTGCACGAGATCGTCGGCGTCGTGCTGGTTGCGCGACAACGAGCGCGCGAAGCGGCGCAGCCGCGGCAGCAGCTCGACGATGCGTTCACCGATTTCCTCCGGCATATTCGTCATGGTTTCATGTTGAATGATACGTCTGGCGAGGTGAAATCCTTCCGTGCGTGCACGAGCCCTCATTTTCACGGGTCTGATCGCGCTCTCCGCATCGGCGCAGTTGCCGCAGGTGCAGCTTCCGCCTGTGCAGGTGCCACCCGTGCAGCTACCGGGCGGAGTATTGCCCGAGATCACGCGCGGCGTCGGCGGCACCTTGCGCGAGATCACCGGTGCGCGCGCGCTGCGCGCCGAGCGGCTCCTGAACCAGCATCGCGCCCAACTCGACCGTGACCCGCGCGGCGAACTGGTGGTGCGTGCCGAAGTCATCGCCATCGACATGAGCGACGCCGCGCTGGCCAATGCTCGCCAGGCGCGATTCAACGTCCTGCGCACGCGGGAGATCGCGGACCTCGGCGTGAAGATCACGGTGTTGCAGACGCCCGAAGGGTGGAGCGCGTCTCGCGGACTGAAACGCCTGCGCAAGCTCGATCCGGAAGGCACGTATGACTACAACCATATCTACCTGGATGTGGGGGAAGTCGGCGCCGCCACGGCGGCAAATACGGCCGCGACACCCGCACCAGGCGGCGTCGTGCGCAATCGCGTCGGGCTCGTCGATGGCGGAGTCGAGGCGACCCACGCGGCGTTGCGCGCCGGCGTGGTTCACCAGTTCGGCTGCGACGGTAACCCTGTTCCGAGCGCGCACGGCACGGCAGTGGCCTCGCTGATCGCCGGATCCACGGCGGATTTTCAGGGCGCCGCGCCGCACGCGGAGTTGTTTGCCGCGGACGTGTACTGCGGCTTGCCGACAGGCGGCGCGGTGGAAGCGGTGGCGGCGGCGCTCGGCTGGATGGCGAAGGAGCGCGTGCCGGTCATCAACGTGAGCCTCGTGGGCCCGCGCAATGCGTTGCTCGAGCGTGCCGTGAAGGTCCTGAGCGCGCGCGGTCACCTCATCGTGGCGGCCGTGGGCAATGACGGTCCGGCAGCGCCACCGCTTTATCCCGCCGCGTACGCTGGAGTCATCGGCGTCACCGCGGTCGACGACAAACATCGCGTGTTGTTAGAGGCCTGCCGCGGCAAGCATCTCGCGCTCGCGGCGCCAGGTGCGGACCTGCGCGCGGCGGACGCCGCCGACGCCACGGGTTACAAGGAAGTGCGCGGCACTTCGTTCGCTGCTCCGCTGGTGGCCGGCCTGCTCGCGCGGACGCTGGCCGAGCCGGATCCGGTCGCCGGCGCCAACGCAGCTGGCAGCACTGACGTCGCAGGCTCTCGATCTCGGCCCGCGCGGGCGCGACGACATCTATGGGGCCGGCCTGGTCGCTGCGAACCTGCCCGATGACCCCCAAGGGACCCATAAATAGAGTGCGTTAAGTTAAACAGATTGTTTTCCGAGCTTGGGAAGAAATCGACGACCCCGGGCGTAGTACCTCCTGAGAGCTGCGGATTTTCCGCGGCACGCAAACCAGCCATTCAGGAGCAAAGACATGAATATCAAACACTTGATCAAGCCGGTCGCGGTGCTCGCGGTGATCTGCGGCGCCCCGGTGCTGCAGGCCCAGATCCTCGGCGGCGGCGCGGGCGGCGGACTTGGCGGTTCGCTGGGCGGCACGCTCGGCAGCGGCATGGGTTCCGTTGGCGGCATGGGCCAAGGCGGCATGAACGGCGCTCTTGGAGGCAGCATCGAGCGCACCGGAACCTTGAGCCGTCATGCGGCCGGCGCCGTGGAGCGCACGCGTGAATCGACCGGTCGTGTCCGAGATCGAGTCGGGGCGACGCGCGACACCGTCCAGAACACCGCTTCCTCCACGTCGAACGGAATTGCCGGCGGCGTGAACACCGCGGGCAATGCCGCGGGTTCAGCCAACGGTGCGCTGTCAGGCGCCAGCGGTGCCGCGAACGGCAATGTGGCCGGCGATCTCACGGGCTCGCTCGATTCGGCAAAGGACGTCGCGCCTGCAACGCCCAGTGAGCCATCGGCTGTGCCGGCACTGCCTGAGGTCGCGGGAAAGGGTGACGCGAATGGATCGGGTTCGTTGACCGGAGCTCAACCGCTCAACTTCGATGCGCCGGTCTCGGCCAACGCGAATGCGGACGCCAATGGCGACGCGTCGGTGAGCGCCAGTCGCCCACGGTAAATCTCCGCGAGAAAGTCGCAGGAAAAAGCGGCGGGGCCATGAGGTCCCGCCGCTTTCATTTTCAGGTCATTTTTATCAGTAGCAGGATCAGCTCTGGGGCTGCGGCTGCCGGCGGTGCGCGCCGTGCTTCAGTTCATCCTTGCTCAGCAATCCGTTCTTGTCGGTGTCCAGCGTGCTGAATTTCTCCGCCACGCGGGGCATCTTCGCCTGGGTTTCGTCGAGCGAAAGCTGGCCATCGCTGTTGGCGTCCGCTTCCTTGAAGCGGGCTTCCATTTTTTCCTTCATGTCGCCGTGCTTCGCGCTACGCGTCTCGCGCGCCTGCTTCATTTCTTCCTGCGTGACATAGCCGTCCTTGTCCAGGTCGAGCTTGTCGAACCATTCGCCGGAACGTTCAGCGCCGGCAGTCGTGGCCTCGGCGCGCGACACGCGTCCGTCGCCGTCTTTATCGGATTGCATTCCACGCGGCGCATCGGCCTTGGGCGTATCGCCCGCCATGGCCGAGCCCGCGAACAGCACGGCCAGGCCGAGGACGTAAAAAGGGGTCTTCATCGGGAGAGTCTCCTGTGGAAAATGAGGCCTGCACGGGGATAAACGCCCTCGCCGGCCATTGGTTTACAGGCGGGGTCTACAGGTTCGAGACTTGTTAAGATCGCGCCGGCTTTAGCGAGTTCCAGACAGGTCCCCCCCGTGAAATCCGAGCTTGAGTGCCTGCTTCGTGAGGCGCTGCGATCACTTGTTCCCTTGGTTTTGTCCGAGCCGGCGGATTCCGCCCTGGTCGTGGTCGAGCGTGCGCGCGATGCGCAGCACGGCGACTTCCAGAGCAACATCGCCATGCGCATTGCCAAGGCGGCACGCAAGAATCCGCGTGAGCTGGCGCAGGCGCTGGTTGCGGCGCTGCCGTCGAACTCGCTGATCGCGAGTGCGGAGGTCGCGGGCGCCGGGTTCATCAATTTCCGGCTGGCGAAAGATGCGTGGTTCACCGCGCTCGAGACCGTGGCTGCGCAGGGCGCGGCCTACGGACGCAGCGACATCGGTGCCGGCCGCAAGGTGATGGTCGAGTTCGTCTCGGCCAATCCCACCGGCCCCATGCATGTGGGTCACGGTCGCGGCGCGGCCTATGGGGCGACGCTCGGCAACCTGCTCGAGGCCACCGGGCACGCCGTGTTTCGCGAGTACTACATCAACGATGCCGGCCGGCAGGTCGACATCCTCGCGGTCAGCGTCTACCTGAGATACCTGGAACTCGCCGGCGAGAAAGTGACTTTCCCGTCGAACGGCTATCGCGCCGAGTACATCCTGCCCATCGCGCGCGGACTTCACGCGCAGCACGGCGATGCATTGAAGCGTCCCGCGGCGGACATCGCCGAAGGCGCGCCGCCCGATGCACCGGCCGGCGACAAGGACAAGCACATCGACGGGCTCATCGAGAATTCGCGTCGTCTGCTGGGCGCTGCCGAGTTCGATTCCATCGTGATCTTCGCGCGCGACCAGATGATGGCCGACATCCGCAACGATCTCGAAGAGTTCGGCGTGCGGTACGACTGCTGGTATTCGGAACGCGACCTCAACAAGAGCGGCGCGATCGACGCGGCACTGGCCGTATTGCGCGCCAGCGGCCGCGTGTACACGAAAGACGGCGCCGAGTGGTTCAAGTCCACCGAGTTCGGTGACGACGAAGACCGCGTGGTGGTTCGCGCCAATGGCGAAAAAACCTACTTCGCCTCCGACATCGCCTATCACTTCGACAAGCGCCAGCGCGGCCACGAACTGCTCATCGACGTCTGGGGCGCGGACCATCATGGCTATGTGTCGCGAGTGCGCGGCGCGTTGGTGGCCCTGGGGAACCCCGGCGAATGTTTCGAAGTGTGCCTCATGCAGCTGGTGAGCCTGTTCCGCGGCGGCGAGAAGCTCGCCATGGGCAAGCGCGAAGGCAACTTCGTCACGCTGCGCGAGTTGCGCAACGACGTCGGCAACGACGCCTGCCGGTTCTTCTACCTGCTGCGCAGCCACGACCAGGCGCTGGACTTCGATCTCGAGCTGGCAAAGTCGCGCTCCAACGAAAACCCCGTGTACTACATCCAGTACGCGCATGCGCGCGTGGCTTCGGTCATGAAGCAGCTCGCCTCGAAGGGCTATACCTACGATGCCGGCACCGCCGATCTGTCGCGGCTCACCAATGTGTACGAGCAGGCGGTGCTCACCGCCGTGTCGAAGTATCCGGAGATCATCGAACACGCCGCGCTAGCGCGCGCGCCGCATGCGCTGGTCCATTTCCTGCGCGATCTTGCGAACACGCTGCACACCTATTACAACGCCGAACAGTTCATCGTCGAGGAAGCGCCCTTGCGCAACGCGCGCCTGACGCTGGTGCTGGCCGTACAGCAGGTGGTTCGCAACGGGCTCGGCATTCTCGGTGTCTCCGCACCCGAGACGATGTAGGAGCGCCATCCTGGTCGCGAAAATCACCAGCCGCGATTTCAAGCGCGCCCGCCCTGGCGGTCTCAAGTTCGATGTCAGCCGTTGGCGGGAGTTCGGCGTCGGTGTCGCGGTGGGCCTGTCGCTGTCGCTGTTCGTGCTGATCTGGCAGAACTACCGCGAGAAGAATGCCGACGCCGAAGTCGCCGCCATTCCGAAGCCCGAGCCGCGCGCCGACAAGGTGGCCGCCGGTGATGCCGAGGAAGGAACCAAGAACTACGACTTCTACGACATGCTGCCCAAGTTCGAGGTGGTGGTGCCGGAGAAGGAGCGCGAGGTGGCCAGCGATCGCGGCGCCACACCCGCGAATATCGAGCGCCCCGGAGTCTATGTCCTGCAAGCCGGTTCCTATCGCCAGCAGTCGGAGGCCGATCGGATCCGCGCGCAGCTCAAGATGCAGGGCATCGATGCCAACGTGCAGCGCGTGGCGGTGGACGAAGACGTCTGGCATCGCGTGCGCATCGGCCCCATCACCGATCTCACCGAACTCAATCGGATGCGCGCGCGGCTGCGCGCCGCGGATTTCGACGATGCGCTGGTCATCCGGGTGGGAGATTAGTCAGATGCGATGGACGCCACGCCTGGGGGTTCTGGCGGGTGCGGCATCGCTGACGCTGCTGGTCGCCTGCGCCACGCAGCCACCCGCGGCTGCGCCCGAAACCTCGCCAGCGGCCCCGCCCGCAGCGGCATCGGCAGCGCCGCCGATCCCGCCACCCACGCATCCCGGGCTCACGCTCGCCGCCGTCGGCGACATGATGCTGGGCACGGATTTTCCCGAGAACATCCTTCCCGATGACGATGGTGTGTCGTTCTTCGACGCCGTGACGCCGATCCTCGAGAAGCCCGACGTGACCTTCGGAAATCTCGAAGGCGTGTTGCAGGATGGCGGCGAACCGGTGAAGCAGTGCAAGAACAAGAAGATCTGCTTCCTGTTCCGCACGCCGGCGCGCTACGCCACGTATTTCAAACTCGCCGGATTCGACGTCCTGAGCCTGGCTAACAACCATGCGCGCGACTTCGGCGAGGAAGGCCGGTCGTCGAGCATGGCGGCGCTCGATGCGGCGGGCATCCACCATTCGGGTCGCGAGGGCACTGCCGCGAGCTTCATTGCGAACGGGCGGCGCATCGCGATGGTGGCCTTTGCTCCCAACGTGGGCTCGAACTCGCTCAACGATCCGCAGATCGGGCTGCCGCAGGTGACGGAACTGGCAGCGAAACACGACATCGTCATCGTGTCGTTTCACGGCGGTGCCGAAGGCAACGGCGCTGAAGTGCTGCCGTTCGCGCGCGAGATCTTCGCCGGGGAGGATCGCGGCAACGTGGTCGAGTTCGCGCGCGCCATGATCGACGCCGGCGCCGATATCGTGCTCGGCCATGGGCCGCATGTGGTGCGGCCGCTGGAGATCTACAAGGACCGGCTGATCGCCTACAGCCTGGGAAATTTCGCGACCTATTACGGCATCAGCGTGGAAGGCATCCGCGGCCTCGCGCCGATATTGCTGGTGACGCTGGATGACGAAGGCAAGTTCGTTTCCGGTCGCGTCGAACCGACCATCCAGATTCGTCCGGCGGGTCCGGCCCCGGATCCCGCGAAGGGCGTGATCAAGCTGCTGCAGACGCTGACGACCACGGCGTTTCCCGGAGGAGTCTCTCGATCGCTGACGACGGCACGTTGATGAGAACGGCACAGCCGTGATCCGCACGCTCGTCGCCCTTGGGCTGCTGCTGCTGGCTGCCTGCACGACGAGTCCTGTGCCGATCACCTCGCCAGATGGAAAGCAATCTGACGAAGCGTTGCTAGGCCGCTGGCAATACACGCTCGAAGACGAGACCGAAACGATCTTCATCAAGAAGGTCGATGGCGAGTTGCTGGTGACCGGTGAAAGTTCCGAAGGCGGGGGCCCGTCACCTGGTGATTTTCGGGTGATCGTCGCGCGGCTCGGGGATCAGCGCTACGCCAGTTTTACCGACGCGGAACTCGCGGCAGGAAATCATCCCCGCAAGTACATACTCACGCGTTATCGATTTCGCGACGCCGACCACGTTGAGCTGTACCTGGCGGACGAAGATCTGCTGATGGATGCCGTGAGTCGAAAGCAGATCGCCGGCAAACCGCTCGAGGACCGGCACACATCCGGCGTGGAGCTGAGCGCGAGCACCGAGGCACTGCAGGGATTCATCCGCGCACATGGCCCGCGCATCTTCAACGCCAAGCTTCTCGTGCTCTCGCGCTTGAAACAGCCAGCGGTACCGTCTGCTGGAGCTACTCCGCGTCGTCCGTGATGTTGCGGAAGTCGACGCCCAGCGACCGCAGCTTGCGGTAGAGGTGGGTGCGTTCCATGCCGACGCGCTTGGCGAGCTGCCCCACCTTGCCGTTGCACAGCAACAGCTGCTGCTGCAGATAAGCGCGTTCGAACTGCTCGCGGGCTTCACGCAGCGGCAGCGCCAGCAGGTCCTGCTTGACCAGCGGTTCGACGCTCGGCGCCTGCGCCGCGAGTTCGCGTTCGATTTCCTCGAGCCGGATTTCTTCGCCGCCGCCCTGCAGGAGCAGGCGCTGCACGAGATTCTTGAGCTCGCGCACGTTGTCGGGCCAGGGGTAATTGCGCAGCCGGTTCTGGGCGGCGACGCTGAATTTGCGGAACTGCAGGCCCTCGCCGTCCACCATGCGGTCCACGTAGTGACGCAGCAGGTCGGGCACGTCTTCGGTGTATTCACGCAGCGGCGGCACACGCACGATGAGCGTGTTCATGTGTGCCAGCAGATCGCGGCGGAATTCCTCGACACGGCTCTCGATGCCCGGGCGCGACGACGAGAGCATGCGCGCCTTGAACTGCACCGGCGTGTTGCCGCCGACGCGCGTGTACTGGCCGCTCTCGAGCGTGCCGAGCAGTGCGCGCTGCGATTGCGGCGGCAGGTCTTCGATCTCGTTGATGAACAGCGTGCCGGCCCCAGCGCGTTCGAGCACGCCGGGGGCGACCTGCCCGCCGGCCTCGGTGCCGAACAGCACCTGCTCCGCGCCTTCGCCGCGCAGCGTGCTGGAAATGAGCGTGACGAACGGCCGCGCCGCGCGCGGGCTGGCGTCATGGATGAAGCGCGCGAAAGCTTCGCGACCCGTGCCGGTCTCACCGACCAGCAACACCGGAGAATCGTTGGTGGCGATCTGCGCGAGGTCGGCGCGCAACTGCTGCATGACGCGGCTGCGGCCCACGGGCACGCCGGGCGACGCGGCTAACAACTTGCCGGCGTGGCGCTTGCGCTTGCCGGCCTCCAGGGCGCGCTCGACCGTGCGCAGCAGCTTCTGCAGCGACAGTGGCTTCTCGACGAAATCGAACGCGCCGAGGCGGGTGGCCTCGACGGCGGTCTCGACCGTGCCGTGCCCGGACATCATGACGACGGGACAGGAAACATCGGCGGACGCACCCTGCCACTCGCGCAGCAGCGTGATGCCATCGGTGTCCGGCATCCAGATGTCGAGCAGTACGAGGTCGGGCAACTGTCGTGCGCGTGAGGCACGCGCCTGACCGGCGTCTCCGGCGACGTCCACGTCATAACCCTCCTCGGAAAGGATTTCCTTGAGGAGGCCTCGGATGTCGGCTTCATCGTCGACAACCAGAATGTGCGCGGCGCTCATGCTCGCTCCTTCCTGGGTTCAGCGCGCCGATCGCGCGCGATCATCTGTCGGGACCCATCTGTGACCGGCAAGGATACACGCACGCGACCACCACCTTCCGGCCGATTGTCGGCCTCCACGCGGCCGCCGTGCTCCTCGACAATCTTTTTAACGATTGCGAGCCCCAATCCTGTGCCTTTCGGCTTGCTGGTGACATAGGGATCGAACACACGCCCCAATACGTCGCGCGAAAAGCCTGGCCCGTTGTCGGTTACCGTAATCGTGGCGTATTCGGCGCTACCCACGCTTTCCAGCCGCGTGGCCGTCACGACGTGCCCGTCGGGCCGGTGTTCCACGGCCTCGGCCCCGTTGACGATGAGGTTGTTCAGGATCTGGCGCACGCGGCCGCGGTCCGCTTCGACGTTTTCGATGCGCGGGTCGAGGTCGAGATCGATTTTCAGGCCCGATTCCTGCACACGGTGCAGATCGGCGACCTCGGTGACCAGAGCGTTGAGCGGAAACTTCGTGACCTTCATGTCCGGTGCGCGCGCGTATTCGCTGAACGCATTGACCATCGCCTTCATCGCCTCCACCTGCTGCACGATGGTGTAGGTGGCGCGATCGAGGATCTGCGCGTCTTCGCCGGTCATCTGGTGGAGGTAGCGGCGCCGCATGCGTTCGGCGGACAACTGGATGGGCGTGAGCGGATTCTTGATCTCGTGCGCGAGGCGGCGCGCCACCTCGCCCCAGGCCGCATCGCGCTGCGCCTGCAGCAACGCGCTGATGTCGTCGAACACGATGACGTAGCCACCCTGGGCCGAGGCGTCAGCGTCGTCCTCGACGTGCTCATCGCCGGGCAACGGTGTGCAGGCGCATACCAGCACGCGTGCGCCAGCCGCTTCCGGTTTCAGGTCGAGCTGCTCGCGCCATTCTTCCTCGCCCCTGGCCAGGCGCATCGTGACTTCACCGACGAACCGCTCGTAACGCGCGTTTCCGGAAGCGAGCGCGGAGAGCGGCTGGCCCACTGCCTGTTCGAGACTGGCGCCGAGAATATTGCCGGCCGCCTGGTTGGCGCTGCGCAGCACCAGGTCGCGGCCTATGGCGATGACGCCCGTCGACAGGCGCGCCAGGATGATCGACAACCGCTCGCGCTCGCGTTCCACCGCCATCTGGCTGCGCGTGGTTTCCTCGCGGGCCCGGCGCAGGCGCTTGGTCATGTCGTTGAACGAGTGCACCAGGAATCCCATTTCGTCGCGCGACGGCAGCGGCAACCGCGTGCCGAAGTCGCCTTTGCCGACCGCGCGCGTGCCGGCGATGAGATCCTGGACCGGCCGCGTGAGCTTCTCGGCCGAGTAGATAGCACCATAAATAGCCGTGAGCATCGCCAGCAGGAGTACGAGTGTAAGGGTCATGCCAAACAGGTTCTTCACGCCCTCGCGCTGCTGGGTGAGGTTGTAGTGCTGCGAGTAGGAGTGCTGCACCGCCTCCGAAACGCGCGAGAGCTGCGGCGGCACCGGATACTGGGCCACCACGAAGCGACCTTGACTCGAACCCGGGCCCGTCGCGATAGGCGCGGCCGTATTAATGAGGTAATCGTCTTCCGACAGCGGCTCCAGGCTCCAGTACAGGCTGCCTCCGGCAATGGCGGTAGTCACTTCGGCCGATGCGCGCGGCAGGCTGGTGGACGTCGCGCCGGCGCTGCTTGCCGCCAGTACCTGGCCCAGCGTGCCGTACACCACGACTTCCAGCGCTCCGCTCTCGACGCGATGCTCATCGGTGGCCTCGGCCCAGTTCGCCGGCGGGCTGTCGGCCAGGCGGTTGGCGAACAATTGCGTGCTGCGCGCGTATTCGCGCATGCGCACGTTGATCGCCGACCTGGAAAGCTCGAGCGCGTCGGTGAGGCCCTGCTTGATCTCCACCTTGAACCAGCTGTCGATGCCCTGGTTCAGGAACTCGAGTGAGAATAGATAGACGATGATGAGCGGCGCGACGACCAGCGAGCCGAATATGGCCACCGTTCGCGCCGTCAGCCGAGATCCCGGCACTCCGGCGCGGAACGCGCGCACCAGTTCGATGATCTTGCGCGCCAGCAGCACGCTGACGGCGATCAGCGCGATGACGTTGGCCAGCAGGATCCACGCCTGCATGCGGCTGAACTGCACCGAATTCTGTACCGACAGCGCCAGCAGCAGCAGCAGACCACCGCTGACCAGCACCCAGAGGGCGATCAGCCCCAGGGTACCGAAGCGCTTCAGCGCTGCAGGGACCATGAGAACCACTCACTCTCGCGGTGCCAGTCGTCGGTCCAGAACAAGAGCACGCGCAAGGTATCGGACAGCCGACCGCGGCGCACCCCGGCTCGCAGGGAGACGCGGTATTGCCGGTTGGGAGAGAGCTGCGGCGACAGCAGGAATGGCCACGCTTCGACAGTGCCGAGCGCTTCGAGGGCTTCTTCGAGCGTCGAGTAGCTGTGTTGTTCGTTGTTGCGGGAGTCGACGTCGCGCGCCACGTAACGATCGCTGACTGCGTGATAAAGAAGTTCGCGCCGCAGCGTGTATTCCGCCACCGTTTCGTTGACCCAGAAGCGGCGTTCGCGCGATACGACCACGTCGAGGTCGAATATCAGCATCAGGCCGTCCTTGAGCGCCGCGCGAATGTCGTCGTTGACCGGGTAAGCAACCCGCGCGAACAGCTGGAACACGCCCTGGCCTTCGGCGACGTATGCCGAACGCACCTCCAGCACGCCATCGAGCACATCAGCACGCGCGGCTCCGGCCGTACCCACGCTCACGAGCGAGGCCAGCAACAGAGTGATGAGGTTATTCGCGCGCCGGAACTGCATCGGTTCCTCTGGATGGGTTGTCAGGATAGCTTAGTGAGACAGGCATAGTAGAAGCCATCCGTGCCTGCGCTCCCGCCGGGCAGCAACTGCCAGCCGACCGTCCGATCGAGCAAACCCGGCGGCCGCGCAAGGCCTTCCGGCCACGGCGCGCTGGCCGCACGCGGCTGCGAGCCCAGGAAATTGCCGACCACCCCTTCGTTCTCCGCCGGTATCACCGAACATGTGCAGTAGGTCAGACGTCCGCCGGGCTTCAGTAGTTCGAAAGCGGTAGCGAGAATCTGCCGCTGGGTGGCCGCGAACGACTCGATGTCGCCCGGACGGCGCAGGAGCTTGATGTCGGGATGTCGGCGGATGACGCCCGTGGCGGAACACGGCGCGTCCACCAGCACGCGATCGAAGTGCCCAGCTGCGAGCGACGGCGGCATCGAGCGCAGGTCGGCGGTGATCAACAACGCATCACGCCCCGCGCGCTCGAGATTTTCGCGTACGCGAGCCAGGCGCAGCGGATCGTCATCGATGGCAATGAGCTCGGCGAGCGCCGGCGTGCGCTGCGCAATGTGCAAGGTCTTGCCACCCGGCGCCGCGCAGGCGTCGAGCACGCGCATCCCGGGCTGCGCATCGAGCAACGGTGCGGCGAGTTGCGCGCCGCCATCCTGCACGGAGACCGCGCCGGTTTCGAAACCCGGCAGGATCTGCACGGCGGCCGGCCGGTCTAGTACGACCGCGTCGCGGTTCCACTCGACCACACTCGCTTCACGGCCGAGCGCACGCAGCGAGCGGAGGAAATCGTCGGTGGAAATGAGCGCGGAATCGAGCCTGAGCACCATGGGTGGATGCCGGTTGTTGGCCTCGAGAATCTCTTCGGCGCGCTCGCCCCACGCCTTGCGCAGCGCCGCGACCAGCCATTGCGGATGCGCGTGCCGCTGGGCCGGGTCGGCGTCGGCCGCCGCTAACAACTCTGCACGCTGCGCGACGAATTTGCGTAACACGGCGTTGACAACGCCACTGGCGCGGCCTTCACCCAGCACGCGGCTGGCGTCGACCGAGAGGTGAACCTGCGCCTCGGCTGCCCCGCGCGAGTATTCGACCTGGTGCGCCGTGGTGACCAGCAGCGCCGCCAGGCGTGGCGAGAGTTCGTCGAACGGACGGCTGATCAGCGGCGCGAGCGCAGGCTTCAACCGCAGGTACCAGCGCAACGTGCCCAGCGCGATGGCGCGGACGGCCGCGCGATCCTGGCGCTCGCGCGCGGCTTCGAGCGTCGCGTCGGCGGATCGCCCCTCGAAAACCACGTCGTGGACGGCAAGTGCCGCCGCCGCCAGCGTTTCCGCGCCGGGTGCATGCCGCGTTCGGCGGGGCGCGGGCGGCGGATTGCGACGAACTATTGATTTCTTCATGGGGCCTTCACTTGCCGAACTTCAGGCCGGCGACGCGCACGGCGTTGGCGAAATCACGCGCGGTGATCGGCCGCTTGCCGGCGCGCTGCAGCTCACCGATGGCGAGCACGCCTTCGCCGCAGGCGACGCGCAAGCAGTCATCGGCGATACCTAACAATGTGCCGGGCTCGGCGTGGACGCCGGCCCGATTCCGCCACGCGCGCGCGCAGGATGCGCAACGTCTCGTTGCCGAGGTGGGTCTCGGCGATGGGCCAGGGATTGAATGCGCGCACCTTTCGGTCGAGCGCGATGGAGCTCGCCGACCAGTCGAGAATCGCTTCGGCCTTTTCGATCTTGGGCGCGTAGCTCGCGCCCTCCGTGGGCTGCGCGCGTGGCCGAAGTGTTCCTACAGCGAGGCCATCGAGCGCCTCGATGAGCGCTTCGGCCCCGAGCCCGGACAGCGCGTCGTGCAGGTCTCCCGCCGTGTCATGCGCACCGATCGGGCGGCTGCGTTCGAGCAGCATCGGCCCCGTGTCGAGCCCCGCATCGAGCTGCATGATGGTCACGCCGGTTTCCGCATCACCGGCGAGCAGCGCCCGCTGGATGGGCGCGGCGCCGCGCCAGCGTGGCAGCAGCGAACCGTGAATGTTCACGCAGCCGAGACGCGGCAAATCGAGTGCTGCCTGCGGGAGGATGAGCCCGTAGGCGACGACCACGAGCACATCCGGCGCCCACTGCGCGAGCTCCGCGCGGCCCTCGGCTGTCTTGAGTGTTGGCGGTTGCGCCACGGCCAGGCCATGTTCGGCGGCGAGTAGTTTGACCGGCGACGAGCGCAGATGCTGCCCGCGGCCCGCGGGACGATCCGGCTGCGTCAGCACGCCCACGACGCGATGCGCGGAGCCGAGCAGCGCGCGCAGAGCGGGCAACGCAAATTGCGGTGTGCCCGCGAAGGCAATGCGTAGCGAGTTCATGGGCGCGCCCGAAGGCTTGAGTGCGTCGTCGGATCAGTACGCGCGTGCGGACGTGGATTCACGCGCCTTGCCGGCACGTTCTTTTCGATCCTTATCCAGCTTCTTGCGAATGCGTTCACGCTTGAGGTCGGACAGATAGTCGACGAAGAGTTTCCCCTCGAGGTGGTCCATCTCGTGCTGCAGGCAGACGGCTGCGAGCCCTTCGAGATCGACTTCGAAGACCTTGCCGTTCACGTCCTGGGCCCGCGCGCGGATAGTGGCGGCGCGCTTGACCTCATCGAAAATGCCGGGCACCGACAGACAGCCTTCCTCGGTGATCCCCACGCCTTCCTGGGCGAGAATTTCCGGGTTGCAGAACACCTGGGGATTCTTCTTCCCCTCGGAAACATCCATAACGATCAATCGTTTATGAACGTCCACCTGGGTGGCCGCCAACCCTACTCCCGGCGCTTCATACATGGTTTCGAGCATGTCCTGCGCGAGGCGGGCGAGCGCGGCATCGAACACCTCGACCGGCTTGGCCTTGGTGCGAAGACGGGGGTCCGGGTACTCAAGAATATTCAGGCGCGCCATGATGTTCCGCTCGATTGCTGCTAATGTTTGGGCGATTCGACTGCAGGCAAGGATGGCGAGGCTGGGGTTCGGGAGCGATCCCGTGATCCAGCGCACAAACTTGACAATAGATCGTAGGCCCTCGTGCTGCGGCGGATTATAACAGTGGGGTCCGCTTGCCCCACCCGGGATTGAGGAGTGGAGGATGTCTCTTAATCAACAACTTAGGGAGCCGCGTGTGCTCGCAATTCTGAACCCGCGGGTCATTGCCCTTACGGCCTTCATCGCTGCCACGGTAGTCGCCGCCGGATGCCAATCCGCGCCTCCGCCAGTGAGCCAGCCTATTTCCACCCCGCCACCGGCCGCCGAAGCGCCGATGGCGACGGCCGAAGACCTGACCGCCACTGAAGCGGCGGTCGCCGCCCTGAACGAAGCGCCGGTCGCGGACTCCACTGTGCCTACCGCACAGCTCATCCGTCCCGATGCGCCCATGAACTACACCGTGAAGCGTGGTGACACGCTGTGGGACATCGCCGCGGTGTTCCTCAAGGATCCGTGGTTCTGGCCCGAGATCTGGCAGATCAATCCGCAGGTCGAAAACCCACACCTCATCTATCCGGGTGACGTGCTGTCGCTGGCGTATGGCGCCAACGGCGATGCGAGCGTCAGCATTTCGCAGTACAGCGGCGCTCGCCTGCAACCGCGTCTGCGCAGCGAAGCTCTCGACGGTCCGGTCGACACGATTCCATTCTCGGCGATCGCCGCGTTTCTCAGCCGGCCCAGCGTCCTCACCAAGGACCAGGCGCTCGCAGCTCCGCACATCCTCGCGTTCCGCGACGATCACATGATCGGTGGCACGGGACACGACGCGTATGTGCAGAACCTGAACGCCGCGGCCGAGCAGCGATTCCTCGTCATGCACGTCGGCGACCCGATTCGTGACATCGACTCGCGAGAGATCCTCGGATACCAGGCCTACTACGTCGCCACCGCGGTGGTGGAAGTGCCGGCGGAAGTGTCCAAGACCAGGCTCACCGACGGTGCGCGCGAGGCGCTCGAAGGGGATCGCCTGATCATCGAAGAAGGCGAAAGATCCCTCAATTTCCAGCCGCATGCGCCAACCACGCCCATCGACGGCCAGATCATCGCGGTGGCGGACAACGCCACGCAGGTCGGCCCTTATCAGGTGGTGGTGTTGAACCGCGGTGCGAATGCCGGGCTCGCACAGGGTGCCGTGCTCGCCGTCGATCAGCAGGGTGCGCTGGTCGTCGACCGGAAGGGCGGTTATCCGTGGAAATCGAAAGCGTTCGCGAAAGAAGTGCGCCTGCCCTACGAGCGCGCCGGCTCGCTCATCGTGTTCAAGGTTTACGAGCAGCATCAGCTATGGCCTGGTGATCGGCGCACGGGCACCGATGCGCGTTGCGGATCGGGTCTACAACCCGTAACGCATTTCTCTTCATTCAGACGAGTTAGGGCCAGCCATCGCGCTGGCCCTTTCGTTTTAGGCTGCCGTGATGAATGCAGTCACAGCAACCACGCGTCGGTGGCTGGCCATCGCGGCGCGCGCGCCGTCGTTGAGCGCGGCGGAGCTCGTTCGAATCGCCGGTCTCGAGTGGTCCAGCCCGGGCGACCTCGTGCAGCTCGGGCTAACTACCAGGACAGCCGCCTGGCTGGCCAGGCCCGACGAGGCGCGCGTCGACGCGGACCTTCGCTGGCTCGAAGACGCGCGGCGTCGCGCTGGTGCCGGCCACGTCCGCCGAATATCCAGCGCTGCTGCGCGAGTCACCGGATGCACCTGCGGTGCTCTACGTGCAGGGCAAGCCGCAGGTATTGAACGAGCCGCAACTCGCCATGGTGGGCAGCCGCAATCCCACAGCCGGCGGCCGCGCCACGGCGCGCGCGTTCGCGTCATTCTTCGCGCGCGCCGGCCTCACCATCACCAGTGGCCTCGCACTCGGCATCGACGCCGCCTGTCACGAGGGCGCGCTGGCTGCGGACGGCCCCACGATCGCCGTCCTTGGCTGCGGGCTCGACCAGATCTATCCGCGCAATCACGAAGCGCTGGCGGAACGCATCGCCGCCAGCGGCGCGCTGGTCTCGGAATTCCCGCCGGGCACCAAGCCGTTGCCCGCCTGCTTTCCGCAGCGAAATCGCATCATCGCGGGCCTGAGTCACGGCACGCTGGTGGTCGAAGCGGCGCAGAAATCGGGGTCGCTGATCACCGCCCGGTTGGCAGGCGTTGCGGGCCGGGAAGTCTTTGCCATCCCCGGATCCATCCACAATCCCCTCGCCCAGGGCTGCCACGAGCTGATCCGGCAAGGAGCCAAGCTGGTGGAACGCCCCGAGGACGTTCTCTGCGAGCTCAAGATTTCCCTTTCGGCCCAACTAGTTGCAGCTGAGCCGGGACAGCCCCCTCACCCCGCGGAGGCGGTGCCCGTGTTGGACAAGGAATACAAAATCCTGTTAGATGCGCTCGCCTTCGAGCCAGCAAGCGTCGATAGCTTGATCGAACGCACGGGTATGAACAGCGAATCGATCGCTTCGATGCTGCTGATTCTGGAGCTCGACGGGCACGTGGCGCCGCACCCCGGCGGCCGTTACAGCCGCATGGCGGGACAATGAAGCCAACGACAACAACCGGCGACAGCATGACCGGAAGTGTTTTAGACATTCTTATATACGTGTTCGACCAGTACATGCTGGCTGAAGCCCCGGAAGTGCCCGAACGCGAAACCCTCGCCGCCGATCTCGAACGCGCCGGATTCGGCCGTCACAACGTCGAGCGCGCGCTCGACTGGCTGGCGGATCTCGCCGGCGAACGTTCGCGTCCCGACATCGACTCCACGCAGCCTTCGTTGCGCGTCTTTTCGGCCGACGAGCTCGAGCGCATCTCCACCAGCTGCCGCGGTTACCTGCTGCAGCTCGAGCATGAAGGCATCCTCTCGCCGCTGCAGCGTGAAATCGTCATCGACCGCCTGGTCGCACTCGACGGCGACGATGTCGACATCGACCGGCTCAAGTGGCTGGTGCTCATGGTGCTGTCGAGCCAGCCCGGCCAGGAACAGGCCTGCGCGCGCATGGAAGACCTGCTGTTCGACGAAACGGACTCGTTGCCGAACTGATGGCTGAAAATCTAGTCATCGTCGAATCACCGGCGAAAGCAAAAACCATCAAGAAGTACCTCGGCAAGGATTTCGAGGTGCTGGCCAGCTATGGCCACGTTCGCGACCTCATCCCCAAGGAAGGCGCGGTCGATCCCGACAAACAATTCGCGATGAGCTATCGCTCCATCGAGCGCAACGAAAAGCACGTCGATGCCATCTCGCGCGCGTTGAAGAAATCCAAGAACCTCTATCTGGCGACTGACCCCGATCGCGAGGGCGAAGCCATTTCCTGGCACCTGCGTGAGCTGCTCGAAGAGCGCGGCGATCTCAAGGGCAAGGAAGTCAAACGCGTCGTCTTCTACGAAATCACCAAGGGCGAAGTGCAGCGCGCGGTTGCCGAGCCTCGCGACCTTTCGCTCGACCTGGTGAATGCGCAGCAGGCGCGGCGCGCGCTCGACTACCTCGTCGGTTTCAATCTCTCGCCGCTGCTGTGGAAGAAAGTGCGCCGCGGGTTGTCCGCCGGCCGCGTACAGAGTCCGGCCCTGCGCATGATCTGCGAGCGCGAACACGAGATCAGCATCTTCGTACCGCAGGAATACTGGACGCTGGAAGCCGAAGGCGAACATAGCGCGCAGACCTTTCCGCTCAAGCTCGTCGAATTCAACGGCCAGAAGGTGGAGCAGTTCAGCTTCACCAACGAGGACCAGGCACGCGGCGTCGAGCAGGCGCTCAACGAGACGTCGCAAGGCTTCCTGCACGTGCTCTCCATCGACCGCAAACAGCGCCGCCGCAATCCGTCGCCGCCTTTCACCACCTCCACGTTGCAGCAGGAAGCGGCACGCAAACTCGGCTACTCGGCCCAGCGCACCATGCGCCTGGCGCAGCAGCTATATGAAGGTGTCGATTTCGGCGAAGGCGCCATCGGCCTCATCACCTACATGCGTACCGACTCGCTGAGCCTGGCGGTCGACGCCGTGCGCGAGATGCGTGAAGTCATCGCGCAGGAATACGGCAAGGAAGCGGTGGCCGAAGAGCCGCGCATCTACAAGACCAAGTCGCGCAACGCGCAGGAAGCGCACGAGGCCATTCGCCCCACCTCCGCGGCCGTCCTGCCTTCGAAGCTCGAGGGCAAGGTCGACCCCGATCAGTACAAGCTGTACGCGCTCATCTGGAAGCGCGCAGTCGCCTCGCAGATGGCGCACGCGCTGTTCGACACCGTGGCGGTGGACATGCTGCCCAGCAAACAAGCCGAAGCCGCTGGCGGCAACGGCGCCGAAGTTCCGGGCCGCCATGTCATGCGCGCGAACGGCTCAACGCTGGTGAAGCCGGGCTACATGGCCGTCTACCAGGAAGACGTCGACGACGGTAAACCGGAAAACGAGAACGACCGCATCCTGCCGGCGATGAAAGACGGTGACGTAGTCACCCTGCTCAAGCTGCATGGCGACCAGCACTTCACCGAACCGCCGCCGCGTTTTTCCGAGGCGTCGCTGGTGAAGGCTCTCGAAGAACACGGCATCGGCCGTCCCTCGACGTACGCCACCATCATCTCGACGCTCAAGGATCGCGAGTACGTCGACATGGACAACCGCAGGTTCATTCCAACGGACATCGGCAAGATCGTCGGAAGTTTCCTGTCCAAGCATTTTCACAAGTACGTGGAATACGGCTTCACCGCCTCGCTCGAAGACGAGCTCGACGCGGTGTCGCGCGGCGAAGAAGACTGGACCGAGCCGCTCAAGAAATTCTGGAAGCCGTTCATCACGCAGGTCGAGCACATCGAGAAGAACGTCTCGCGCGAAGAAGTCGCGCAGGCGCGCGAGCTCGGCAAACATCCCGAGAGCGGCAAACCGGTCACGGTGCGCATGGGTCGTTACGGCCCCTTCGTGCAGGTCGGCACCAAGGACGACGAAGAAAAGCCCAAGTTCGCGGGCCTTCGTCCCGGGCAGAAGATGGATCTCATCAAGCTGCCCGAGGCGCTCGAGCTCTTCAAACTACCGCGCAATCTCGGCGTGACGGCCGAAGGCGAACCGGTGCAGGCCAACATCGGCCGCTTCGGGCCCTACATCAAGTACGGCGCCAAGTACGTTTCGCTGAAAGTGCCGGACGACCCGTACACCGTCGAGCTCGAACGCGCGCTCGAAGTCATCCGGCTCAAGAAGGAAGCGGATGCCAATCGCATCATCCAGGACTTCGCCGTCGACAACATCCAGGTGCTGAACGGCCGCTACGGTCCGTACATCACCGACGGCAAGCGCAATGCGCGCATTCCGAAGGACACGGACCCCAAGGCGATCACGCTCGAGGTCTGTCGGGAATTGCTGGCCGTTGCGCCGCTGCGCGGCAGCCGCTTTGGCCGCAAGAAAACCGCGAACGCGAAAGAGAAATCGCCAGCGAAAGACGCAGCGGCGGCGCCTGACGCTGCGTCAGAAGCGAAGCCTAAGAGAAAGTCCGCAGCGAAGGCTGCACAAAAGTCGGACGGCGCCGACGTGAGTGTCGTGAAAGCGGAAAGAAAATCGACACCTGCGAAAAAGAAAAGCGCGGCGCGCGCAAATGTGAAGAGCGCTACCGCGGTTCCCAAGAAAACTTCATCGAAGCCCAAGAAAAAAGAGAGCAGAACCTGAGGCGCTTATGTTCAATTTCGTGGCAACACAATTGAATTAAGTCAGGACGCGGAGTAGCGTCGCCAGCGGGTCCTGGATAACACGGTGCGTAACCTTCGAGGAAAGAAGGAACGCACTGCTCGCGGCATCTAAGAAGAACATGCCGCGCTCCCGAGGCCCTTGTCTAAAAAGACTTGGGCTCGGCGTGTGTCCGGAATAACAGGTTCTCTCAGGGGATTAATCACATGAAGAGCAAACGTGTTGGTCACGGCCACTTGAAGTGGGCCGTGTGCAGCGCGTTGTTGTCGGCGACGACGCTTGCGGCTGCAGGGCCGCGCACGTTGACGCTGAATGACGGCGCGCATCTCGCTTCAATTTCACTCCAATCACCCATCGTCGATGCCAGCTACGAAAGTCTCGTACTGCATCCGAGCCTCGCGAACGTTTCTGGTCAGCAGCTAGTGCTGATCCGCCTGCGAACGCCCAGCGTCGCCGAATCGAACGGCACCCTCTCGCGCACGCAGGTCGAAGCGGAACAGGCCGCGCTGATCAGCCGCCTGGTCGCGCGCGCACCGAGTGCCGAAGTCATCGCGAGCGTGCAACTCGCGCTCAACGCCATCGTCATGAACGTCGACGGTGCCGATCTTGCCGAGCTCGCGCGTGACACCGCGATCACTCGCGTGGTCGGTGTGTCCGACTACGTGCACGATCTCTCCGAAACCGTGCCGTACATCGGCGCGACTGCCGCGCACGCGCTCGGCGCTACCGGCCAGGGTGTTCGCGTCGCCGTGATCGACAGCGGCGTCGACTACACGCATGCGAATCTCGGCGGACCCGGCACGCAAGCCGCGTACGAAGCCGCGTGGGCGCCGCTGCCCGCCGCCGCACCGTTCATCCCCGTGGTTCCCGCGGGCACCGGCTATCTGGTGGCCAATGATCCGGGCACCGCTGCGGACGACGGGCTGTTCCCCAGCGCCAAGGTCGTCGGTGGTTACGACTTCGTCGGCGAAAGCTGGCCTAACACCGCTCTGCTGCCCGATCCCGATCCGATCGGCGCTCCTGACGCGACCACGTTCGGTGGTCACGGCACGCATGTGGCCGACATCATCGGCGGCACCGGCGGCGTGGCTCCCGGCGTCACGTTCTACGCGATCAAGGCGTGTTCCGCGCCCGCGACTTCGTGCAGCGGCATCGCGTTGCTCCAGTCCATCGACTTCGCCCTCGATCCGAACGGCGACGGCGACCTGAGCGACCATGTCGACATCATCAACATGTCGCTCGGTTCTCCGTACGGTCAGCCGTTCGATGACGATCTGTCCGCCGCGGTCGACAACGCCATCGCTCGCGGGCATCCTCACGGTGGCTTCCGCCGGCAACAGCGCCGACAAGCAGTTCATCACCGGTTCGCCGGCCGCTGCCACGTCTGCCCTGAGCGTCGCGCAAACCGCGGTGCCGTCGGCCACGCTGCAACTCATGACGCTGCTCGCGCCGGTCACCGGCGAGCGCGGCGCGGTGTTCCAGCCGTGGTCGGTTCCGCTAACTACCACCATCGAAGGGCCGGTGTTCTATCCGGCGGTCACGGGCGGCAAGCGCATCGGTTGCGCCGACGCGGTCGGCACCAACCCGTACGTTGCCGGCGAGCTCGCTGGCCGCATCGTGCTGGTCGATCGTGGCACCTGCTCGTTCAGCCTCAAGATCGCCAACATCGCAGCGGCGGGCGGCATCCTCGGCATCATCGGCCTGATCACCCCGGACGCTCCGTTCGGTGGCGCTTTCGGCGGCGGTGTGCAGACGATTCCGGCCTACATGATCAGCCAGGCGGATGCGAACATCCTGCGTACCAACACGGCCGTCGTGCGTTTCTCGCCGACTGGCAACGTGTCGCTCGCCGGATCGCTGGCTTCGACCTCCTCGCGCGGCCCGCGCTTCGACGACAACATCGTCAAGCCGGAAATCGGCGCGCCGGGTGCGTCGGTGTCCGCAATGTCGGGCAGCTTCACGGGCACCGCCGCGTTCGGCGGCACCTCGGGAGCCGCGCCGATGGTCACGGGCTCCGCGGCGATCCTCAAGGCCGCACGTCCGACACTCTCGAACGCCGAGATCAAGCAGCTGCTGGTGAACACGGCGAACCAGAACGTGTACCAGCCGTCGGCTGCCGGCTCCGTGTTCCCGGATCAGCTCGCGCCCATCACGCGCATCGGTGGTGGCGAAGTGCGAGTCGATCGGGCACTGCTCTCGCCCTCGGTGGTCTTCGACGTCACCGGTGACGAAGCTTCGGAGGCGCATGGCGCCGTGAGCTACGGCCTGGTGGAGGCCTCGAACCCGAGCATCCTCAAGACCCGCAAGCTGCGCATCGTCAACAAGTCCAGTCGCGCACAGCGATACAACGTCGTCGCCGACCCAGCGCTACCAGGACGACGTCGACACTGGCGCGGTGGTGATGAGCTGGAACCCGTCGACGGTGAACGTACCGGCTGGCGGCTCGGCCGACGTCACACTGTGGCTCACGATCAAGGGTGACAAGCTGCGCAACAACCAGATGAACGCAGGTTCGCTGGGCAATGCGATCGGTCCTTTGACGGCCAACGAATATGACGGCTACGTCAATTTCGTCGCCAAGGATCACCGGCTGTCGATCCCCTGGCACGTGCTGCCGCGCAAGTCCTCGCAAGTGGTGGTGAACAGAGCCGCGCAGAGCGGCCTCGTGTTCGACGACACCACGGGCCAGGCGGGCGCGGAGCTCACCAACTACGGCATCGGCGACGCCCAGCTGCAGTACTTCTCGCTGCTGGCCACGAGCCCGGATCGTCCGTCGGGCGGTCGCGGTGAAGGCTTGCCGAATCCGGACTTCCGCGCGGTGGGTGTCAATTCGTTCCTGGTGGCTGGCGCCACCTGCGGAACGACCGGCACGGCAATCGTCTGGGAATTCGCGATCAACACCTGGGAGCGCAAGGCCTCGCCTGTTGGCACCTGGCTGGAAGTCGATCTCGACGTCAACAATGACGGCACGTTCGACTACGCAGTGCTCAACCAGGATCTCGGAGGCCTCACGGCGCTCAGCGATGGTCGACAGGTGACGGCGCTCCTGCGCCTCTCGCCGGCCGGTGCCATCCTGTCCACGACCGTGCGCTTCTTCGCGGAACACGCGACCAACACCGGCAACACCATCCTGCGCGTCTGCGGCAGCGACATGGGGTTGAGCCTGGCCACGCTCGGTCAGCCGGTCGGAGCCGCGTTCTTCGCCACGTCGTGGTACTTCGGCGGATCGTCGGACATCCTGGGCCCGTTCCTGATCACCCCCGGCGGTGAAGAGTTCACGGCCTCGGTGCCGACTGCGCTGGGTGATGTGCTCACCTACCAGCAGACCGGCAACCTGACGGTTCAGCAATGGCCGCTGTTCCCGAACACGTCGCCGCACGCCGGCCTCATGGTCGTGACCAACTCCGACTTCGGCGCCACGAATCGTGGTGGCTCGACGCCGGAAACGGAAACGTTGCTGCTGACACCAGCTCCGTGACCTGAGAGACGAGTAGATAGGGCCCCCGCGGGAAACCGCGGGGGCCTTTTTATTTGGCGCGCTCGACGCGCGCGATGTAGCAACCGGCCTCGGCGTGCCGCACGTGCAGCCACTCGGCGAACAACTCTTCGAACAGCACGGACATCTGCGCTTCCGCGGGCACGTCGCGTCGCGCGGAGAGCTCGATGACGCGACTGCCGCTGGCGCGCGCCTCGAACGCCAGCGGCAACTCGCGCAGGCCCTCCGGAAACCCTTCGCCGCTGAATGCCTCGCAATGCTCGGCGTGAATGAAGACCGGCCCGGGCGCCATCAGGCTGGCTGAGTCGGTGGGCGGACGGTAGGTGAAGAGCAGCCGGCGATCCTTCCCCGGCACGAACGTTCGCAGACAGCAGCGGCAAGGGCCGGTGCCGCTGGCCGTCTCGAGATGTGCGGGATGACCGTAGCCCGGCGACAGGCGCGTACGCCGGACTTCATCGGCCACTTGCTGGGAAATTCCACGGATGACGTATTGCATGCGCGCACGATGCCTCAGTGGTTAGAGGCAGGCGACCCGAAACTTGCGAAGGTTGCGGGCCTTCAGCGATCAGGTGTGGCGGGCTTCGGCGGGTAAGTGCGCGGCGTAGCGCCGGTGCCGGCGGCACTGTCTGCAGGATGGGCAGGGAGCTGTTTGGGCCCGGGCTGAAAATGCGTAGCGGCGCAGGTAACCGCATTGCCGCGCGAATCCGTGTGATAGAGCATCTGCCCGGCGATGGTCTTTGCGGTCACGCGAAATCCAGGGACCAGCATCTGCGTGTACACCTGGCCGGGCTCGGGACAACCCATGGCTCCGTCGCTCCAGGTCAGCCGCTCGGCATCGACGAGCACGACTTCGTTTTCACTGACCGTGAATCGCCTGGCGGCATCGGCCGCCACGGCCCGGCGCACGGCGCGCGGCACGCTGGCGATATCCACGCGCTCACCCGCGGGCTGGGCAGCGACAACGTCCGGTATGCGTGTCGGCGGCGCGATTCCTCGCGGCGTCGATGGCTTGTCGGCCGCGTGCCCGGGCACGACTGCTATCGCAACGGCCATGGCCACACCGAACACAACAGACCGACGCAACCACTTCGACATCATTTTCTCCGTGCCAGACAGTGTATAAACGCGGGCGGCGCAATGCCGGGGTTCCATGAAATATCGCCACCAATATCACGCCGGCAACTTCGCTGACGTCCACAAGCACGTGGCCCTGCTCGAAGTCCTGCACGCGCTCACGCGCAAGGACAAGGGCCTGCTGTTCGTCGATACGCACGCGGGCCGTGGTGACTATGACCTGCACCCGGGCGACCGCGAGCATCCGGCCGAATGGCAGGCCGGTGTTGCGCGGCTGCTGGCGGCCACGCCGCGGCACGCGGCGCTCGTTCGCTACCGCGAAATCGTCGGGCGCGGGATGCATGGCGCCAGCCTGCGCTACGCGGGGTCGCCGCTGCTCGCCACGGGTGTGCTGCGGCCCGTGGATCGCGCGGTGTTCTTCGAAACCCAGCGGGAAGAAGCCGGTCACCTGCGCAAAGCCCTGCAGGAACGCGAACGCACGCGCATCGAAGTCGCCGACGGCTTCGCCGGGCTGCGCGCGCTGCTGCCGCCACCCGAGCGGCGCGGTTGTGTACTGATCGATCCGCCGTACGAAGAACGCGAGGATCTCGCCCGCGCGCTCGCCGCCGTGCAGGACGCATTGACGCGATTCGAAAACGCGGTGCTGATGCTGTGGCTGCCGGTGAAGCTGCGCACCGACTTCGACCTGTGGTTTGCGAACCTGGGCGTCGCCATCGCGCGGCCAAAGCTTGCTTCGCTGCTGTGGATGCATCCGTGTGATTCGCGCGCGGCGCTCAACGGTTCGGCGCTGGTGCTGATCAATCCACCCTATCTAGTTGAAGAGGGCATGCGCGAGTGGCTGCCGGAGCTGCAAGCGCTGCTCGGCGGCCCGCAGTCGGGATTCGAAGTGCTGGCTACCAGCGAACCCCGCTGACCAGTTTCGCGGCCACCGCATCCGAAACTTCTCCGCCGCGCGCCAGGACGGCGACGCTGCCCTCGCCTACCGGCAGCAGGATTCCGCGATATCCGCCCTCGGCAAATTCCACACGTCCGCCCACCTTCTCGTGCGCCAGCAACATCACCGTCAACGGGCCATCGGTGGTCTGCACGACGAGATGCGGCACGCGCCGCCCACGAAATGGACACGCCATGGCGTAGAGCACGGGCATCGAACTGTCGAACTGCACGCCCGCCTGCCGCAATACCTCGGCGAGTTGCGCCGGCGTCAGTATCTCGTGCGCATCCCAACTGGCGGACTCGTATTTCACGTGCTCGAGCACCTCACCAGCCAGTGCTGGTTGCGGCTTCAACAGCCATAAACCGGCGCCAGCGAGCATCGCGAGAATCACGGACGCCGCGACGGCGAAGCGGCGTGCCGGAGCCGCAGTCCGCGCCGGCTTGCGAAATTCCGTCAACGGCAATTCGAACGCGGCACGCAGCCGCGCGTCGAGCGCCAGTGTCTCGGAGCGAAACCGCGTGCAGGCGGCGCACGTCGCCAGATGCGCACTGAGCCCGGGCGACTGGCCGTGTGGGTCGCCGCCTATTTCCAGCCGCGCTCGCCGGCAATCGAATTCGTTGCTCATTCCGCGTCCTCCGCGGGCGTAAGGCCGTAGATAGTTCGCAGCCGGTTGCGCGCGCGAAACAACCGCGTCAACACCGCCGCCTGCGTCAGCTTGAGCTCCGCGGCAATCTCGCTCGTGCTCAAACCACCTAACACCTGCAACACCAGGGGCTCCCGATACTCGTCCGGCAACTGCATGATGGCGCGCCGCAGGTCTTCGAGACCGGCGTCACCGTCGCTGGCGAGCGCCGGGTCGCCCAGGGCCTCGACCTGGTCCACGTCCACGGTCGGCAGCCGCTTGCGCTCGTACAGCCGCGCATGTTCGCGACGAACGATGGTCAGCAGCCAGGGACGCGCGGCCGCCGAATCCTTGAGCTCGTCGCGGGATTTCCAGGCCCTGATGAGTGTCTCCTGCACCACGTCCTCCGCCACGGCCCGGTCGCGTGCCAGCCAGAAGGCAAAACGCACGAGGTCCGGGCGCAATGTCTCCAGCAATCGCGTGAACGCGGACGGCTCTGACGTTCCGCGGGGACGTGGGTTCATGTATAAGACCGGCCGAGTGAATAGCTTATTTCAGCCATTTTCCCTTTCAGTGATGCCTTGGAAATGAACGCGCCGGATCAGTACGGAGTGGTCGGTCATCCGATCAATCACAGCTGGTCGCCTTTCATCCACGGGCTCTTTGCGAAACAGACCGAGCAGACTCTCGTCTATCGGCTGTATGACATAGCCCCGGGGGACTTCCGCGCGCAGGTGCTGGAATTCTTCACGCGCGGCGGCCGTGGGCTCAATGTGACCGTACCACACAAGGAAGCCGCGGCCGAACTTGCCAACGAGCTCACCGTCCGCGCCGACCGGGCCGGCGCCGTCAACACGCTGATGATGACGAGTGACAATCTGCTCGGCGACAACACCGACGGTCACGGGCTGGTCACCGACCTGCGCAAGAACCTCGGGCTGACCCTCGAAAACCAGCGAGTGCTGATCCTCGGCGCGGGCGGGGCCACGCGCGGCGTGCTCGAACCGCTGCTCGAATTCGGACCGAGCGAGCTCGTCGTCGCCAACCGGTCACCGGATCGCGCGGTCAACCTGGCTTCGCTGTTCTCCGATCTGGGAGCCATACGCGGCTGCGGGTTCGAAGACCTGGGCGACGAACCCTTCGACATCGTCATCAACGCAACAGCCGCCGGACTCGCGGGCGCCGTGCCGAACGTGGACGGTGCCGTCATCGCCAGCCACACCGTCTGCTACGACATGAGCTACAGCAAGGCATCAACGCCTTTCGTGACCTGGGCCATTGAACAGGGCTGTGCCCGAGCCCATAAAGGCTGGGGCATGCTGGTGGAGCAGGCCGCCGAATCGTTCACCTTGTGGCGCGGCGTGCGCCCCGACACCGAGCCCGTCCTCGCCGTCCTTGGAACCAAATGACCGACGCAAACATCAGCGGGACCACGCTTCCCGCCTTCGATCGAATCACTGCCTCCGGCGTCGAACCCACGATCCGCGAGCTGCTGCAGCGCAATCGCGGCGAAGTCGCCACGCTCGAATCCCAGCCGCAGCCGACGTTCGCCAACACGGTGTTGCCGCTCGAACAGCTGTCGCACCGGCTGTCGCGCACCTGGTCGCCCATCAGCCACCTGAACGGCGTGCTCAATTCCGACGCACTGCGCGCCAGCTACAACGCCTGCCTGCCGCTGCTGTCTAACTACTGGACCGACCTGGCGCAGAGCGAGCCGCTGTTCCGCGCCTACACGGCGATCGCCGCCAACGAATCCGGCTCGCTCGACGCCGCGCAGCGCCGCGTCATCGAACGCGCGCTCGAAGATTTCCGGCTCGCCGGCGTCGGCCTCCCGCCCGACAGGAAGGCGCGTTACAAGGCCGTGGTGCAGGAACTGGCCACGCTCGCCGCGAAATTCGAGGAAAACGTGCTCGACGCGATGAACGCGTGGACGCGCCTGGTCACCGACGAAAAAGAGCTGGCCGGCGTCAACCTGGGTATCGTCGAACAGGCGCGCGTACGCGCCGCCGAGAAAAACGTGAAGGGCTGGCTGTTCGCGCTCGAGCAACCCGCCTATGTGGCCGTCATGACCGACGCGCACTCCGAGACCCTGCGCCGCGACTTCTACGAAGCGTGGTCGACGCGGGCGTCGGAGCGCGGCCCGACCGCCGGCAAGTTCGACAACACCCCGGTCATGAACCGGATCCTCGCGCTGCGCCACGAAGCGGCGCAGCTGCTCGACTTCCCCAACTACGCGGCATATGCGCTCGCGACGCGCATGGCGCCGTCGAACCAGGCGGTGTTCGATTTCCTTCGTCAGCTCGTGCAGGTCGCCCGCCCGGCGGCGAAGCGCGAGTTCGAAAAGCTCGAGGCGTTCGCAGGCCGCAGCCTGAACGCCTGGGACGTGGGCTACTACGCCGACAAGCTGCAACAGAAGCTGTTTTCGATCTCGCAAGAAGAGCTGCGTCCCTACTTCCCGTTGCCGCGCGTGCTCGAAGGACTGTTCGGCGTGGCCGAGCAGTTGTTTGGCGTGAAGATCGTCGAGCGCACGGGCGTGCCCGTCTACCATCCCGACGCGCGGTTCTTCGAGATCGTCGATGCGAAAGGCGAAGCCCGTGCCGGCTTCTATCTGGACGCCTGCGCGCGTGCGAAGAAACGTGCCGGGGCGTGGATGGACGATTGCGTCGGCCGCAAGGATTTCGGCGCGGAACACACCGTGCCGGTGGCCTACCTGGTGTGCAATTTCCTCCCGGCAGCGCCTGGCAAACCGCCGTTGCTCACGCACGACGACGTGGTGACCATGTTCCACGAATTCGGCCATGGGCTGCATCACATGCTGACCCGCGTGGGTTATCCGAGCATCGCCGGCATCAACGGCGTGTCGTGGGACGCGGTCGAGCTGCCCAGCCAGTTCATGGAGAACTTCGCGTGGCGCCCCGAGGTGCTCGCGGCGATGGCCCGACATTACGAAACCGGAACGCCGCTGCCCGCGGACAAGCAGTCGCAGTTGTTAGGCACGCGCACATTCCACGCGGGGCTCGCGACGATGCGGCAGCTCGAGTTCGCGCTGTTCGACTTCCGGCTGCATGCGGAATACGACCCGCCCCGTGGCGCGCGCGTCCACGAGATCCTCGCCGAGGTGCGCGACGAGGTGGCCGTGTTCGCCGTACCCGAATGGAATCGTTTCCCGCACAACTTCGGCCACATCTTCGCTGGCGGTTACGCCGCGGGTTACTACAGCTACAAGTGGGCCGAGGTGCTCAGCGCCGATGTGTTCGCGGCGTTCGAAGAACAGGGCGTGTTCGACAAGCGGATCGCCCAGCGTTTCCTCGATTCCATCCTGTCGCAGGGCGGAGCGAAAAAAGCGCTCGATGCGTTCATCGACTTTCGCGGCCGCCCGCCGGACGTGAACGCGCTGCTGCGCCGGCAGGGCCTGGTCCAGTGAACGCCACCGCCGGCGGCGGTGGTCCAGTCCAGACCGGTGAGTTCTCGATCGCCACCTGGAACGTGAACAGCCTGCGCGTGCGCGGCGAGCAGTTGCTCGAGTGGTTGCGCGCGAATTCCCCGGATGTCGTGGCGCTGCAGGAGACCAAGATGCAGGACCCGGATTTTCCGCATCCGGAATTCACTGCCGCCGGATATCACAGCGTCTTCAGCGGCCAGAAGTCCTACAACGGCGTTGCACTGCTTTCGCGCCATCCGATGACGGACCTCGTGCGTGACATCCCGGACTTCGACGATCCGCCGCGCCGCGTCCTCGCCGCCACCATTGGTGGCTTCCGCGTCATCAATCTCTACGTACCCAACGGGCAGGCGCCGGGCTCGGAGAAATTCGCCTACAAGCTCCAGTGGCTCGAGGCGCTCACGCGCTGGTTGAAACGGGAGGTAGAGAAGCATCCCGGGCTGGTGGTGCTGGGTGATTTCAATGTCGCACCCGAAGATCGCGACGTGCACGATCCCGCGGCCTGGGTGGGATGCGTCCACGTGAGTCCGGAGGAACGCGCCGCGCTCGCACGGATCACCGACCTCGGCCTCGTGGACGCCTTCCGGCACTTCGAGCAACCGGAGAAGTCGTTCAGCTGGTGGGACTATCGACAGGGCGCATTCCGCCGGAACAATGGCTTGCGCATCGATCTCGTCCTGGTGCATCAGATGCTGCTGCCACGACTGGCCAGCTGCCGCATCGACGTGGAGCCGAGGCGCGTGGAGCGGGCGTCGGACCACACGCCGGTGGTAGCGAGATTCGAAATGGGGACAGTCCCCATTTCGTAGCAAAAGGGGTCAGACCTGCGGTGCCACCCAACGCACCCTGTCGGGCCGTTGGACTCCAATGCGGCGAAATGGGGACCGTCCCGCATCCTTCGACATTGCCGCTTTACAGTAATCAACTCACCGTAGCGACTGTGGATTGGCCCCACCGTGATGCACGTCACGCTGGCTTCAGACTCAGATTTTGCCTGCTGGTCTTTTAGGTACCCCCTGCCTAGACTCCCTGAATGTTGTTAGTGCGCGAAGGCTTAGCACGGACGTGATCGCCGAATCCCGCCGCAGTGACTACGACGTTACCGATACCGTGCTCGTGAGCTCGGCTCCCGACGTGCGTGCGGCGATCGAAGAGCTGTTCGACAAGGTCTGGCCGGGCCAGAAATTCCCCGCATTCGCGCATGTGTTCGGTGACTTCGAACGCATGTTCTCCGGGCGCATGCCCGGCTACTTCGGCGTCGACACGGTCTACCACGACCAGCAGCACACGCTCGACATCACGCTCGCCACCGCGCGGCTCATCGTCGGCCACGAGATGCAGGTGCCGGACGCGCAGAAGTTCGGCGCGGAGCGCGCCATGCTCGGCATCGTGGTGGCCCTGTTCCACGACGTCGGATATCTGCGCACGACCAACGACACCGACGTGCCGAACGGCGCCGAATTCACCACCGTGCACGTCTCGCGCGGCGCGGCCTTCCTCGACGACTATCTACCCAAGATCGGCATGGGCCGGTGGGCCAGGGTCGCCGCCGAGATCATCCACTACACGGGTTACGAGCGGCCTTTCAAGAACATCGACGCGCCCGACCCGCGCGACCACAAGCTCGGGCACCTGGTCGGCACCGCCGATCTCATGGCGCAGATGGCCGATCGCTGTTATCTCGAAAAGTGCCGCGACCGGTTATATGCCGAGTTCGTACTTGCCGGAGTTGCCCTGCCGATAGGGGAGAACGGGCACGTGAAGGTGCGTTACGCCTCCGGGCTCGACCTGCTGCGCCAGACTCCGAAGTTCGTGTTCGACATGCGCGCCAAGCGGCTCGACGGCGAGTTCAACCGCGCGTATCGCTACCTGGAAGTCCTGTACAAGGGCCGCAACCCGTACATGGAATCCATCGACCGCAATCTCGAATACCTGCAGCGCATCCTGCGCAGCGAAAACTGGCGCCTGTTGCGGCGTCAGCCGCCGGTGTTCACCGGCGTCGAAGACTCCATGGCCACGACGCGCACGCTCATGCTCGGAGCCATCAAGAAAGTCTGGGGTTGAGCCGAGAGGCTCACCATGGAAGGACCAGACGAAAGGCTCGCCGTCACGCGAGCCTGGGCGCGAGCAGCGCCACCTCCGGCGCCGCGTCCACGTTGACCACGTAGGTCGCGTAATTGCGGTCAAGCGCCGCGAGCACTTCCTCCTTGCCGTCAATCGCGCAGGCCGTAAGGACGGTGCGCAGCTTGTCCGCCGAAAATGCGGCTTGCGCGCGCTTCGCGACGGGCGCGTAGGACAGGTGCCACGGCTCGGGTGAAACGCCGCCCCGGTCGGTGGTGTAGGGCCGGAAGAAGCCGAAAGCGTGCATGTGCGCATCGAGCCAGGTGGTTAGACGATGGAATGGCCCGGCAGGTCCGTATTCGGCCGGTACCACCTGCAGCTTGTAGCCCGCCGGCATCGCGTTCGCGTCCAGGACGTCGAAATCCGTTCCCCAATGGTGCCGGCTCGCACCCGGTAATGCCGACCACCAGAGAATGGCGCTCACGCGCGCCTCGGGCGCCAGGGAGAGCGCGTCGAGCGGTTGGCCCGAGCGGTCCTGCATCGGGCGTTCGCCGCGAAACTTGCCGTTCCAGATGCCGAGTTGCCGGTCGAAATCCCGGAAGCTGGAGAACGCCGTGAGGTCGATCCCATCGGCCGCTGCTGCCGCCCGCAGGGTCAGGAACGGGGCAATTGCCTCCATGTGCAGGGTGCAGGGCGGGCCGGAAAGCTCCGACAAGTGAGTTCGGGAGCGCCCAGTGAGCTGATCCAGCGAGAATTCCAGAGGTCCTACCATGCGCTGGCTATCCTACCGGAGCCTGGGACCCGTCTTTCTGCGGAACAAATCGACATTGCGCCCCTGTCGGTACCTGGCGAAGGTGGCCCATGCCGGAAACCGGCGGTTAAGATTGCCCGCAAATCTAATTAGAAGTATCGGGATTCCGTGACTATCGCCAGCTTCAAGAGCAAGTACATCGCCGTCGCCGTGGTGGCCGCCATTGCGGTGTCGCTGGCGGTGGGCGCGGTGATGGTCTACGAGAACCAGTCCCAGCACACCACCCTGCTCGACACGGCCGCCGCCGATACCCGCGGCCGGGTGCAGGGCGAGCTCAACCTGCGCGCCGGGGAACTGGCACGACACATGGCCGAGCGCGTAGCGGACGGGGTCCTGCGCAACGAGCGCGACCAGTTCGCCGGTGCGCTCGAAACCTTCCAGCGCGACGAAACCCTGCTTGGAGTGACCCTGCGCGATACCGCGGGCAACAGTCTCTATGCATGGCGCCGTCCCGGCGATACCGCCGGTGGAATTACCCGAAGCGTCGTCATGCCGGTACGTGCCGATGTGGAAGCGATGCCGGGAGTGGTGGCCCCACAGACCGTTGGCGAAATCGAAGTGGAGATCCGCTCCGTCGATGGCGCGCCGGAATCCGATGGCGGCGCGCACGCAGTTCGATGCCGTGGAACGCTCGCAGATACGCAAGGCCCTGTTGCTGGCCGGCGCGCTCGGCGTGGTGGCACTGATGCTGGGCCTGACGCTCGCGTGGTGGGCCGGCCGCCGGGTCCATGCGCCCATCACCACGCTCATCAAGAGCGCCGATCGCATCGCGCAGGGCGACTACTCGCGGCCCATGGAAGTCGGGCGGCGCGACGAACTCGGCGAGCTGCAGGCGGCGCTCGAGCGCATGCGCCAGAAGCTGCGCCAGACCACGATCAACAAGAATTACCTCACCAACGTGCTCGGCAGCATGACCGACGCGGTGTTCGTGACCTCGCCCGACGGCGTGATCCGCATGGCCAACCAGTCGGCCTGCAAGCTGCTCGCCTGGGGTGAGGAAGAACTGGTCGGCCGGACCATCCTGTCGATCTTCGACGAACGCGAACGCGGTGAGTTCGACATGCTGCGCGCTTCGCAGGACACGCGCGAAACCGTGGTGAAGACGCGCCAGGGGCAGACGATTCCCGTGGCCATCACCGGCTCGCAGATCACCACCGACGATCCGCAGTACCAGGGCACCATCTTCGTCGTCCGCAACGTCACCGAACGCAAGCGCGCCGAACGCCGCATCCGCTATCTCGCGCGTTACGATGCGCTGACCAAAGTCCCGAATCGCATGCAGTTCCAGCATCTGCTGCAGCAGGCGATCGCGCGCGCCATCCGCAACAAGACCAGCCTTGCACTGCTGTACCTCGACATGGACCGGTTCAAGGAGATCAACGACACGTTCGGTCACGCCGCAGGCGACCGCACGCTGGAGATCCTCACCGAACGCCTGACGCGCTCGCTGCCGCAGGAGACGACCATCGGCCGCCTCGCGGGCGATGAGTTCGCGATGTTCGTCGACGACCTGGCCGCCGACGCCGACAACCGCGGCACGGTTGCCCAGCTCGCGCGCTCGGTGCTCGCCGAAGTGGGTCGCGCATTCCAGCTGCAGGAACACGAGGTGTTCCTCACCGCGAGCATCGGCGTGGCGTTCTGCACGCGCGATGCCGAGAACGTCATCGACCTCATCCGCAACGCGGACGCGGCCATGTACCACTCCAAGCAGAACGGCGGAAATTCGTTCGCGTTCTATTCGCCGGAGATGAATGCCGCCGCGGTCGAGCGGCTGATGCTGAAGAGCAAGTTGCGCCGCTCGCTGGAGCGCGACGAGTTCCTCATGCACTACCAGCCCAAGGTGGACCTGCGCGACGGGCGCATCGTGGGCGCCGAGGCGCTGCTGCGCTGGCGGCTGCCGGGACACGGCGACATCCCGCCATCACAGTTCATTCCCCTCGCGGAAGAGACCAACCTGATCCTCGAAGTCGGCGAATGGGTCCTGAACCGCGTCTGCCAGGACTATCGCGACCTGCAGCAGACCGTGACGACGCCCGGCCGCATCTCGCTCAATCTCTCGCTCAAGCAGCTGCGCCAGGCGAGTTTCATCCTTCGTTTCAGGTCGGTATTCCGCAAGCATGGCGTCTCGCCCACCTGCTTCGAGCTCGAGATCACCGAAACCACGTTGATGGCCGACTCCAAGCGCACGCTGCACCTGCTCGATGAGCTCTATGCCATGGGCCTGCACCTGTCCATCGACGACTTCGGCACCGGCTATTCGTCGCTGTCCGCGCTGCAGCAGTTCCCCATCGGCACGCTCAAGGTCGACCAGTCGTTCGTACGCGATGTGGACGACGACGAGAGCGACGCGACCATCGTGCGCACCGTCATCGAGATGGGCCGCAGCCTCAAGATGAACGTGATCGCCGAGGGCGTGGAGACCCTGGGTCACCTGAATTTCCTGCGCCGTCACCATTGCGGCTTCGGCCAGGGGAAACTGTTCGGCGAGCCCGTGACGCTCGAAGAGTTGCGCCTGCTGCTGGCACGCCAGCAGGAGACCGGGCCGGCCTTCGCCGGCCTGATCGCGCAGTCCGCCGGCCTCGACAAGATCGCAAAGCCACGCAGCGTCTGAGGATGCATTCACCTAGTTAGCCAGTCTGAATCCGCGTGACAGGCGCACCGCGCCCGTGCAACGATGCCCTTTCGAAAAAAAATAAAACAGGGGATTTCAGGATGAAACCTTCCAGTGTCCTGGTCGCTTCGGCCGCACTCCTCGGGTCCGTTGCAGTTTTCGCCCACGGCCCTGGAGCCGCGCCTCGCTTCAAGGTCGATGAGATCGTGCCGCCCGCGGAACTGCTGGCGCCCTGTCTTCCCGGTCTTTACAACACTGCGATCAGCGCCACGGTCAACGATTTCGGCCTGGTCAGCGCCAACTTCGGCTGCCAGACGCAATTCAACCCCGAAAGCCCGGATCTTGAACTGGCGTCATTCCATGGCGTATTTCTTGGCACCACCTGGTTCCCGTCCATCCAGCTCCCGCAAATCGGTGCGTCGGCATTCACCTACGGAGTGAACAATCGCGGCCAGGCGTTCGGTGGCGACGCGTCGAACGTAAGCGGTGCGCTCTACGGCGTGCGCTGGACCATCGCCGGCGGGTCCGAACGCATCTTCGACGAACCCGCCTGCGAGGGACTCAACATTGGCGGCGCAGCCGCCGGTAACGCGCGTTACGTCGTCGGCTGGGGCCTGCGGAGCAGCCCTGATTTCCCCACGTTGTGCATCATCAGTCGCTGGCTCATCCGGGACGCTGCCGGCGTGGTGACTCCCGGGCCGCTCAACGGCTCCGCCTACGACATCAACGGATTCGACCTGGCAGTCGGCACGGTCGACAACGCAGCCGTGCGCATGCACGTGCCCAGCGGGCAGATCCGGGTACTGCACGCGAGCACCGCGTCCACGAACGGCGCCATCGCGAAAGACGTCAACGATCTGGGCGAGAGCGCGGGCTACTCATTCACCTATCCGACCGGCGATGTCACTTGCCAGCGCGACACCGCATTGCGCTGGGACCGAGCCGGAATCGAGCGTGTGCTGCCGCACCTGCCCGGAGCAGTTTCGAGCCGCGCCGCGGCCGCCGGTTATGACGACGACACCGTCGGTGATTCCGGCCCGGGCGACTATTGCGTGTTCATCAACGGAGCGAACGAGCGGGCCACGCTGTGGCGTGGCAACAGGGCGATCGATCTGAACGACACCATCCCGCGCGGACTGCGGGTGACGCTGGTGTCGGCGAGTTCGATCAACCGTCACGGGCAGATCCTCGCAACCGGCTTCAGGAATGACGAGCCGCTGCGGCTGTGCCCGCGGCTCATCTTCGATCCGGAATCGGGCACCAACCACGTCGAATCGACGCCCTGCCCGCGCCTGCGTGTCTATCTACTCACGCCGGGGCGGTGACACTAACTACTTGCTGTCGCTCCTGGGCGGCAGGTCCACGCACTTCTGGCCACTCGGCGTCGTCCTGTCGAGACGCTCGGCCAAGTCGACGATGCGGCGCGCATTGCCCGCGCGGTCGGATATCAGGAGCGTGTTGGCCTGCGGTGACGCCGCCAGGTGAGCGGCTTGCGGCATGAGCGGACGCAGCACGGGCACGGCATGCGCCGTACACATGTTTTTCGCCTGGAACATCACCGTCACGTATTCGTCGTCCAGTGCTTTCGTCGGGACCTCGCTGGTGACCGGGATCGGCAATTGCCGCGCGACCGCGTCGGGCAGGACTTTGACGACGCCGTTCGATTCGTAGGCAGCGAACTGGTGGATCGCGAGGATGGCGAGCAACTTCGCATAGTCCACCTTTTCGAAATCGAGCCCGACACTCGAAACCTGGGCGCGCACCCGCGGGTCGATGATGAATTGCTTGCCGGTGCGTTTTGCCACTTTGGCGATGAGGTCAGCCATCTCGATGTCGGAACCGGACGCGCTCGCGGATGCGGTGCATGGCGTGCTCGTTGGCTCCGCAGCCGACACCACGGCGGGCAATGCCAGCACCACTGCCAGTGCCCACGGACGATACGTTTTCATGTCTATCTTCTCCCCTGAATTGACACTGGATCGCGCTCCTGAGACATCAACGCTCGACGCCCGGGTTTGGGGTCAGGGTCTCTGGGGGAAGGTCCGCGGCGCTCACGAGGCCGCCCCGCGCGCGTATGACGTTGCCGCAGCGCTCGCTTTCGAATATGACCATCCAAACACCGACGACAGGATGGGCCCGCTCCCCTAGAATCGCGCCCCCATGCTGGAACCCATTCATGCTTGAACTTCGGGAACTGCGCCTGCGAAGGGGCGCCGCGGTGCTTTTCGACCGCGCGAACCTCACGATCTTCCGCGGCGACAAGATCGGTATCGTCGGACGCAACGGGTGTGGCAAGTCGAGCCTCCTCGCGTTGCTGCGCGGCGACTTGGGCGCCGATTCCGGCGACTATTCAGTGCCCGGCAAGCTCAATTTCGTCTCGGTGTCGCAGGAGCTGCCGAGTACGGAATCGACGGTGCTCGAATACGTGCGCAGCGGCGATGCGCGGCTCATGGCCATCGAAGCCGAACTCGAGAAGGCGCGCGCCGACGACGACGGCATGCAGGAAGCCCACCTGTTAGGCGACTACGATCTCGCCGGTGGTTACACCTCGGCCGCGCGGGCCGCGGAACTGGCCGACGGCCTGGGTTTCGCGCCTTCCGACATCGAACGCAAGGTGAAGGAGTTGTCAGGCGGACTGCAGATGCGCGCCAACATGGCCCGGGCGCTGATGTCGCGCGCCGACGTGCTCATGCTCGACGAGCCGACCAACCACCTGGATCTCGACGCCGTGTTGTGGCTCGAGGGCTGGCTGCAGCGATTCGCCGGAACCCTGCTGCTGGTCTCGCACGACCGCGAGTTCCTCGACGACATCGTCAACCGGATCGTCAATCTGGAAAACGGCCAGCTCACGCACTGGACCGGAAACTACACGGACTTCCAGCGCCAGCACGCCGCCAGCATCCAGCAGTCAGCGGCCATGGCCGCGCGCCAGGAGCGCGAAGTGGCGCGGCTGCATTCATTCATCGACCGTTTCCGTGCGCAGGCCAGCAAGGCACGCCAGGTGCAGAGCCGCATCAAGGCGTTGGGCAAGCTCGAGACCATCGCCACCTATACCGAGCTCGACACGTTCGAGTGGGAGTTCGCCGCCGCTAACAAGTTGCCGCAGCCGCTGGTCACCCTCGATGGCGCCTCGGCGGGCTACGGCGATCGCGTGGTGATCTCGGGCGTCGGACGCTCGGTGAATCCGGGTGAACGCATCGGCATCCTCGGGCGCAACGGCGCGGGCAAGTCCACGCTCATGAAGCTCATCTCGGGCGCATTGCCACCCGTGAACGGCGATCGCGTCGCCTCGCCGGATCTGATCGTCGGAAATTTCGCGCAGCTCGAAGTCGACCGGCTCGACTCGCGCGACACCGCATTGATCGCGCTGACCAATCGCATCGATGAAATCGGCGCGCGCTCGCAGTGGGACGAACAGCGGCGCCGCAATCATCTCGGTGGTTTCGGCTTTCGCGGCGACCGCGTCTTCGAACCGGTGGTGCATTTCTCCGGCGGCGAACGCGCACGCCTGGCGCTGGCGATCCTGGTGGCCGAGCGCCCCAACCTGTTGCTGCTCGATGAGCCCACCAACCATCTCGACTTCGAGATGCGTCATTCGCTGATCACTGCGCTGCAGGATTTCGCGGGCGCGGTGATCGTCGTCTCGCATGACCGCGGCCTGCTGCGCAGCGTCTGCGACCAGTTCTGGCTGGTGGCCGATGGCGCGGTCACCGACTTCGAGGGAGACCTCGAGGACTACTCCAACTGGCTGGAGAAGCGCGGCAGCTCCGCTTCCACACCGTCCACGCCGAAAGTGCGTGGCGACACCCGCGGTGAAAAGGGGCGCGGACAAAAACGCGAGAAGGCCGACGCGCGCAACGACGTCGCGCCCAAGAGGCAGGAAATCAAGTCGATCGAGACAACGCTCGAGAAGCTCGGGCAGGAGCGCGCGAAGCTCGAGAAAGAGCTCGCCGAAGTCGACTATTCCCGTGATCCGGCTCACGCACGAAAGGTCACGGAACGCCACGCGGTTCTCATCCGCGAAGTGGAACAGCTCGAGACACGCTGGTTGGAGCTGTCGGAGCGGCTAGAATCCCTGAATGGCTGAAGGGCCTGACGAGACATCGATCGATACGTCTCCCCCACAGACGGTGCCTCGACGAAAGCGGCGCCTGGGACGGCTGTTTTTCTACGGTTTTCTCACGCTGTGGGCGTTGACCGCTCTGTGGAATCTGTACAAACCGTTGCCTGACGGCGTCCGGGTTCGCGGATCCATCGTCGAGACACCGCTCAACCAGCTCCAGTTCCTCAATGACGTGACCGGCGCCGATGTCTTCGGCGCCCCGGTGGTGCGCCAGCAGATCTTCGACGCCGTGATCGGCCTGGTCGGCCAGGCGCACGAATATCTCATCCTCGATTTCTTCCTGTTCAATGGACAGCGCGGTGCGACTCTCGGAGCGACGCCGCATCGCGAGCTGTCCATCGAGCTGCGCGACGCGCTGCTGAAACGCAAGCGCGAAATGCCGCAGATGCGCATCCTGGTGATCGCCGACCCCATCAATGACGTGTACGGCGGCCTCCCATCGCGCGACCTCGCGGCGCTGCGCGGCGCGGGCATCGAGGTGGTGGCGCCCGATCTCGACGGCCTGCGGGATTCCAATCCTATCTACTCCGCCTTCTGGCGCCTGACCGTGAGGTGGTGGTCGGGAAACGGTTCGGGAGAAGCCAATCTTCCGAACCCGCTCGACGCGGGCCCCGACCGGGTTACTTTCGGCGCGTGGGCCCGGCTGCTCAACTTCAAGGCGAACCATCGCAAGGTGATCATCGGCGACGACGGCAAAGGCGGCATCGTGGGAATCATCACCTCCGCCAACCCCCACGATGCGAGCAGCCGGCATTCGAACGTAGCGGTGAAGCTGAGCGGAGCGGCGCTCACACCGCTCGTCGAAAGCGAGCTGGCGATAGCCGCCGACGCGGGCTGGAATGGCGGCTGGAAGATCCCAGACGCGCCGGCCGCCGCCCATCCTGGCGCCGGAAAACACGGCACGCGTGCAGGTGCTCACCGAGGGCGAAATCCGTGCGGCCATCGTGCGCAACTTCGCCGGCGCGCGCGTTGGCGACAGCATCGACATCGCGATGTTCTACCTGTCGGATCGCGATGTGATCCAGGCGCTGCTGGACGCGGCCAAGCGCGGCGTAGCGGTGCGCGTGCTGCTCGACCCCAACAAGGACGCGTTCGGCCGCACCAAGAACGGCATCCCCAACCGTTCGGTGGCCACCGAACTCGCGGCGGCTTCCGACGGCGCGATCCAGGTGCGCTGGTTCCGCACGCACGGCGAGCAGTTCCACAGCAAGGTCATCACCATGCGCTCGGCCACGGAGTTCTGGTTCACGCTCGGCAGCGCCAATCTCACGCGGCGGAACCTCGAAGACTTCAACCTCGAGGCCAATGTGGCGGCCAGCGTTCCCCTGAACGCGCAGATCGCCACGCAGATCAGCGCCTGGTTCGATTCGCTATGGACGAACCGTGGCCCGCCCGAGCTCGAGTACACCGCGGAGTTCGGCGCCTACGCCGATCCCTCGCAGGGCAGCTACTGGCTCTATCGCATGATGGAAGCGACCGGGCTATCTACCTTCTGACGGCGGCGGGTCGCTGGGCGGCTTTTCACTGGCAACGGCAGCGGAAGTGGCGCTTCCGAGCTCGGCCATTGCGGCTGCCGTGGCGGATTCGAATGCGGCCACCACCGCATTGAGACGATCGTCGGCGGCCCTGGCGGAGCCCTGGGCGGTAAAACTCGCCAGCAATTCGCGGTCGCGACGACGACCGAGCGTACAGTCGAGCGCCACGAAGACCGTGGGTGCGCCCCCGCCTTTCGTGTAGTCCGCCTCGAAGCGGCGCAGCGTGCAGCGCAGGCTGTAGCGCGCGGCGAAAGGGGCGGAGTCATCGAGCACGGCGGAGAACGTGCCAGTGGCACGCAACGTGTCGATCATCACGCTCCCGACGACATCGGGGGCGGGGGCCGCCCAGCGGCTCGCGGCGTAGAAGTCGAAGCGTTGCTCACTTCGAATCAGCGCGATGCGCTCGGATTCGAGTCCGGGACTCGCTTCCGGCCGCTGCACCACGACCCTGCCCGCGTCGCGGTTGATCTCCGGCGCGGTCGCCGGTGGCAAGCGCAGTACGTAAGACTGCGGGGCGTCCAGGTCGCTTTCGAACACGCTGCCGCACGAAGTGAGCGCAAGCGCCATCGGGACGACCAGCAATGGCTGCCACTTCATCGTGGAATCTCCACGCCTTTGTAACTCGGCTCGTACAACAGCTGCGACGGATCTGCTTTCAGGCTGCGCGACAACTCGCTGAACTCCTGCGCGGCGTTGCGGCCGTCGCGCAGCAGCCGCTCGATTTCCGGCAGGCTGTCGCGCAGGAAGAGTCCGAGGTCTTCACGATGATCGGCCATGAGTCGGTCCAGGTTCGCGGTCGTGCTGTCCAGATGTTCGGAGATCTTGCGAAAGCGCTCGGACACGGCGGCCAGATTCGGTCCCGAAGTGTCCATGAGCTGTCGCACGTTCGCGGCGGCCGCGCGGACATCGACGAGCGTGGCCTTGAGGTCCGCGATCACCACCGCGGCATCGCGCGCGGCGCCCGGCAATGTCGCGGAAGTTTTTTCAATGTTCTGCATGGTCTTCGAGAACGCCATGATGTTGTCGTCCGACAGGACGCGCGAAGCGCGGTCGACGACCTCCGTGGCGCGCCCCACGAGATCCGGAAGACTGGCGAGCAGCCGGTCGAAGTTGGACTGCACCGAATCGATGACCGGATATTGCTCGCTCGGTACGGAATTCTGTCGGCGCTTCTCATCTGCGTTGGCCAGCAAGTCGATGTACAGCAGACCGGTTATGCCCTGCAGCGACAACGACGCGAGGGTGTCCTGGGAAATGGGCGTTTGCGAATCGATGTCGGCAATGACCTGCACGCGATCCGCCGCGCGCTTGTCGATGCGGATGGTCACCACCCTGCCCACTTCGACGCCGAGATAGCGCACCGTGCTGCCGCGATTCAGGCCCGAGACGCTGCCTTCGAAGTAGATTTCGTATCGCCGGTAGTCACGCGCGTCACCGCTGGCCGCGTACCAGTACACGAACAGGGCGGCCATCGTGACGATGAGCAGCACGAAGGCGCCCACGGCTGTGTAGTTAGCTTCGCGCTCCATTACTGCGACTTTCCCTGGCCAAAGCGCAGGGCGCGCTCGCCGTGGAAATAGGCCTGAATCCACGGGTGTGGATTGCTCGTGATGCCCTCGAGGGTGTCGCTCGTCATCTTGCGGTCGATGATAACCCCGACGCGATCGCAAGTTCGGAAGATGGTGTCCAGGTCGTGCGTGATCATGATCACCGTGAGCCCTAGCTGTTTGCGCAGGTCCATGAGCAGTTCGTCGAAGGCGGCGGCGCTGATCGGATCCAGGCCGGCAGTGGGCTCGTCCAGCATGAGCAACCGCGGATCGAGCGCCAGCGCCCGGGCCAGCGCCGCGCGCTTGACCATGCCGCCCGAAAGCTGCGCGGGGTACTTGGCAGCCGCTTCGTCCTTGAGGCCGACCAGCCGCAGCTTGAGCATGGCGAGCTCGCCGAGCGCGCGTGGCGCGAGGTGCAGGTGCTCTAGCATCGGCAATTGAACGTTTTGCAATACGGTGAGCGAGGAGAACAACGCGCCTTGCTGGAAGGTCACGCCGTAAGTTGCCTTGATTTCCTTGAGCGCGGCGGGCGCCATGCGAGTGAGGTCGCGGCCGAGCATGAGCACTTCACCGGATTTCGGGCGCTGCAGGCCGAGAATGGAGCGCAGCAGGACGGATTTGCCGGAGCCGGAACCGCCGACGATTCCGAAAACCTCGCCCTGCTCGACGGTCATGTCGAGCCCACTGTGCACGACCTGCGCGCCGAAGCGGTTCACCAGCCCACGAACTTCTATGAGTGATTCGGCCATCAGATATCCAGCAGCCAGAAGGCCACCGCGAACAACGCGTCCGCGAACAGCACGAGGAAGATCGATTGCACGACCGCCGTGGTAGTCAGGCGGCCGAGCTCGCGCGACGAGTCGCGCACCTGCAGCCCGCGGTAAGTGCCGGTGAGCGCGATGAGCAACGCGAACACCGGCGCCTTGATGATGCCCACCCAGAACGTGGTGCTCGCGATGGAGTCCTGGGCCCGCTCCATGAACACGACCAGCGGCATGTCGAGCAGCAACTTGCACAGCAGCGCGCCGCCGGTCATTCCGACGAGGTCCGCGACTACTGTCAACAGCGGCAATGCGATGACGAGGCCGATCACGCGCGGAAGCACCAGCACTTCCTGCGGGTCGACGCCAATCGCATGCAGCGCATCGACTTCCTCGTTGAGTTTCATCGCGCCGATCTCGGCCGCGAAGGCGCTGCCCGAGCGGCCGGCGACGATGATGGCCGTCAGCAATACCCCGAGCTCGCGCAGCACGCTGATGGTGATGAGGTCGACGACATAGATCTCGGCGCCGTACGTGCGCATGTATTGCGCGGCGATGTACGCGATGATCAGGGTGATCAGGAAGGCGATCAGCGAGGCGATGGGAATCGCCGTGAGGCCAGTCTCGTAGACGTGGCGCGCGATCGACGTGGGGCGCAACCGGCGCCAGCTCGTACATGCTCGAGCGAAAGTGATCGTCGCCCGTCCGAGGAAATCCAGCGCCTGCTTGACGCTGAGCCAGCGCCGGGTGACGTGCCGGCCAAGGGCGCTCACGGGTTCGAAGTCGGGTTCCGACGATGAAGGCGGCGTGAGATGGAGTTTGCCGCCCAGCGTGGAGTCGATGAGCTCGAACTGACTTGGTGCGGACCCCGCGAACTCCACGTTTGTGCCGGCGGTCTCCGCAGCCTTCACCCACTCGCGCAAGGTCCACGCGCCCGCAAGATCGAGATCGAACGATTCGGGAACGGTGATGCGCAGCGTGCGGATATCGGCGAGCGACAGGGCCGCGAGCTCGGCATCGATGGCGGGCAGCTCAGCACCGCGCCAACTGCCCGCCAGTTCGACTTCTAGATTGGCGCCGTCCCGCTGCTGGGTTAGATGCATGGCGGCCCGAAGTGTAACCCGCGAGCCGCCCGCACCATGTCATCAACTGTCGTCGCGATAGCGGCGGATGCGGATGACCACCAGGATCATCGCGACGGCCGTGAGAACCCCGAGCCAGGTTTCGTAGCTGGTGAGTACGCCCGACACGGCCCTGGCCACTTCGGACACAGTCACCATGCCGCTTCCATGGACACTGCCGACGGACTGTTCGAGGAGCTCGAAGACTCCTATGAACCGGTGCCCCAGGAAGTGACCGAAATGATTCGAACGCAGGATCATGCCTTCGATCGCGAGGATTGCCACCGGGGGCAACATCGCCCACAGGAAGGCATTCCGGCGCGCCCACACCGAGACCAGCATGAGGTACGCGAGCACGGGCAGGTACCAGAGGATCGACGTGACGATGACCAGGATGAACGACGCCTGCAACTTGAGCCAGACTTCGCCGTCCCACGCCATCAGCGCATCACCCAGGTAGGATCCGCTGAAGCGCACCGACCAGACGAGCGCAAACAACACCTGTAGCACCGAGCTCACGACCAGGACGAACAGCGGCAACACCAGCGCCGCGGTGAGCAACTTGGACAGCACCACCGCGGAGTCAGACACCGGCAGGGACTTCCAGAACAGGATGCTGCGGTCCTTGCGTTCGGCCAGCAGTGAATCGAGTAGATAGAAGAAGATCACGATGACCATCGAGAACAGCTGCACGGCGGTGAACGTGGCCAGCGTGATGGCGTAGACGATCTGCTTCTTGTCGATCGGCGCCGTCGCCAGCGCGCTGCGGATTTTCTCGCGATCGCTCTCCGAAATGTCGATGCCGGAATCGGAATGCCCCATGTTGATGCCGCCATCGCCCACGTGTATGCCACCGAACGCGGCAACGACCAGGATGACGCCGGCGATGACCAGCGGTGCGATCCACAGCGAGCGGTTTTCCCAGAGCTCGCGGCGAATGAGCCAGAGCATGTTGTTCACGCGGCCTCCTTCGACGGCGCCGACGCCGTGCCAACCGGCTGCATCATGGCGACGAACAGATCCGCGACCGAGGGCGCGCGGATCTCACCCAGCGCGGCGAGCTCCTGCTGGTTGCCGCCGTCGAACAGCATGGCGACGCGGCCGAATATTTCGCGTTCCCAGAAAGGTTTGAGCGCGCGGGCGCGATCGACATTGCCGGCGGCGGGAATGAGCTGGGCAAATCGCTCACCCAGGCTTTCCATCGGCGAATTCAGCACGATCTGCCCGCGCTCGATGAACAGCACGTCGGTGAGGATGTTTTCGATCTCCTCCACCTGGTGGGTGGTCACGAGAATGGTGCGTTCCTTGTTGAAGTAGTCGTTCAGCAGGTTGTCGTAGAACGAACGGCGGAACAGCAGATCGAGCCCGAGCGTGGGCTCGTCGAGCACCAGCAGCTTCGCGTCGATCGCGAGGATCAGCGCCAGGTGCAGCTGCGTGACCATGCCCTTGGAGAGCTGGCGAACCCGGCTGTCCTTCTTGATGTCGGTTCTCGCGAGGAAATCCAGTGCGCGCTGGCGATCGAAGCGCGGATGCACGCCACCGACGAAGTCGACGGCCTGCGAGACTTTCATCCAGCGCGGCAACACCGCGACGTCGGCGATGAAACACACCTCATTCATGAGCGCGTCGCGCTGCGTGCGCGGGTCGAGCCCGAGCACCTTGAGCTCCCCGGAGAAAGAGGTGAGCCCGAGGATGGACTTGATCACGGTGGTCTTGCCGGCGCCGTTGGGGCCGATCAGGCCGACGATCCGGCCGGCTTCCACGTTGAGGTCCACTCCACGAACCACCGGCGTGCGGCCGTAGCTCTTGGTGAGACCGCGGGCTTCAATTATTGCTGTCATCGTCCTGACCTGTTTTGGCTTGCGTCGGGAACGGCTGGGATGCCGGGGCCGATTTCGCGCCTATTTTCATGAGTTCGGGTGTGGTGAGGCCGAGCCGCGTAATCGTCGCGTAGATCTTCGGCCACTCCGTTTCGAGGAAGTACACACGCTCGTCTTTCATGAGCGCCGCGCGGGCCCCCTCATTGACGAACATGCCCCGGCCCCGCTTCTTCTCGACCAGTTGCTCATCGACGAGCTGCTGGTATCCCTTGAGAACAGTGAGCGGGTTGAGACGAAACTCGGCCGCGACAGCGCGGACCGAGGGGAGCGGGTCACCCTCTTTGAGGACACCCTCGAGGATCATCGCTACCACTCGATCGCGCAGCTGCCTGTAGATCGGCTGGCTGTCGTCCCACTGCGGGTCCATCAAAGTGCTCCGGTGACCTAGCGTACCAGAGCACTGACGGCGGCCACGAAGGCGGCGCCGCCTGTCGTGTGCACTCGGGCAACGCTGGTGGCGTCGACAAATGTCCAGCTCAGTACGAAAGTCACGGCGAGTGCGGCGAAGGCGCTCGCAACGGCTTTCAGGTTCAGGGTCATCATGGTCGTCTCCTTGTCTCTTGGTTGTCTGCGTTTCGGGGCGTCCCGCCTTTGCGATTCGCCCTTCGTGTTGGTGTTATATATAACTACAACACCAACTCAGAAACAAGCCCTAACCCCAAAAATGTTTCTGCCGCGTTGCAAGCCTAGAGGCGGACGATCCGCAGCCGGGAGCGAACATGGGCCCTAAGCTACTGTTTCTTGTGGGAATTATCGTCGCTCACGGTGCGCTGGCAGCGGGTTGGGTGACCCAGGAGCCTTCAACGCAGCGCACTTCGATCGCCACCTGCGTGCAGGCGCCGGCCACGAACCCGCACTTCGAGGCGCCGCGCGAGTTGCTGGCCATGACGGACATACCCATCGCCGAACTACGGGTGCAGCAGCCGTGAACGCGGCCACCATCCCCATGGACGGTCTCACTACTCACGATGAACCAGTGCCCTTCGCGCGACCTGCGCGCACGCGTAGAGTCGACGTCGTGAGTGACGACGAAGACGCGCAGCTGATGCTCGCCTACGCGCGCGGCGAGATGCGTGCCTTCGAGACGCTCTATTCGCGTCATCGAGGCGCTCTCTATCGCTATCTCACGCGCCAGGCGCGCGATGGCGAAGTCGCCAACGATCTGTTCCAGGAGGTGTGGAGCCGCGTCATCGTGAATCGCGCGCGCTACGAACCGCGCGCAAAATTCCGCACGTTTCTCTTCACGCTTGCACACAACTGTTTCATCGATCACTGTCGCCGGACGAAGGCCAGGCCCGCGGGGATGGTGATCGAAGATGCCGATGCCGCGGACCTGCTGCCGGCCGCGGAAGAATCGCAGCCCGATTCGGCGCTGTCGCGCGAGGAGGCCACGCGCCGCTATCGCGCGGCCCTGGCGACACTGCCGGCGGAGCAGCGCGACGTCTATCTACTGCACGAGGAGTCGGATTTGTCGCTGGAGGAAATCGCCCGTGTCACCGGAGTCGGCGCCGAAACGGCGAAGAGCCGGTTGCGTTACGCAGTCGCGAAGCTGAAGGCGGCGCTGTCCGTGGCGGAGGCGTGATGACCGGCCCCGACGACGAATTCGAAGACTTCCTCAAGAAGCGCAAGCCGGTGTTCGAGCGTCCGCAGGACGATCTGTTCGAGCCGCCCGCCGAGCTCGACCGCGTGGTGCTGCGCCAGGCGCGCGAGGCCATCAAGGCCGACGAACCGATGAAGGTGTTCAGTGCGCCGCGCTGGTCCGTGCCAGTCGCGCTGGCGGCGACCCTGGTGCTCGCCTTCACGGTCATTTTCCAGGCAGGAATGCCGGCGAAGAAGGCACCGCAACCCGAAGTCACAGTGCAGAACGTGGCCGAGGAGGTCGCTGGCCCACAGCCGCAGAACGAAACCGCCTCACCCGCGGCGCCGATGGCCGCCCGCAGTGCCGTCGTGGAAGCCGCGAGCCGGGAACGCGGCATGGCGGGCCCTTCGATGGATTCACCGGCCACGGCCAGTCCCGCCGAAGTTCCAGCCTGGCGTCGCGACACCAATACCTGGATGGCGGAGATCGAACGATTGCGCAAAGTGGGCAACGCCGCTGCCGCCGACGCGGAATACGCGGAATTCAAGCGCCAGCAGCGCGCGTACGCGGTCGCGCCTGATCGCTGAAGGCGCCTTCAGACCCCCGATCCAGGCTCTCCTGCTAAGATTCCGGCCCGCTTAACTACCCATATTTTTGGGGCCGTCCGGAGTAATGATGAAACCCGCAGTCAATGTCGCCATCACCGGTGCAGCCGGTCAGATCGGCTATGCCCTGGCCTTCCGCGTCGCTTCCGGACAGATGTTAGGGGCCGACACGCCCGTCAACCTTCACCTGCTCGAGGTCACGCCGGCGCTGCCGCAGCTCGCGGGCGTGGTGATGGAACTCAACGACTGCGCTTTTCCCACGCTCAACAAGATCGTGGCCACCGATGATGCACGCGTTGCGTTCAAGGACTGCAACGCCGCGCTGCTGGTCGGCGCGCGTCCGCGCGGCCCCGGCATGGAGCGCAAGGACCTGCTCATGGCCAATGCGCAGATCTTCTCCGCACAGGGCAAGGCCATGAACGAAGTTGCGGATCGCAACATCCGCGTGCTGGTGGTCGGCAACCCGGCAAACACCAACGCCATGATCGCGCGCGCCAACGCGAAGGACCTGAATCCCCGCAACTTCACCGCGATGACGCGCCTCGATCACAACCGCGCCGTGTCACAGCTCGCGGAAAAGACCGGCAGCCACGTGACCGGCATCCGCAAGATGCTGATCTGGGGCAACCACTCCTCGACGCAGTATCCGGACCTCAACTTCTGCACGGTCGACGGCAAGGCAGCGCACTCGCTGGTGGACCGCAAGTGGTACGAAGACACCTTCATTCCCACCGTGCAGCAGCGTGGCGCCGCCATCATCAAGGCGCGTGGCGCTTCCTCGGCCGCCTCGGCCGCGTCGGCTGCCATCGACCACATGCGCGACTGGCATCTCGGCACCGCCGCCGACAACTTCATCAGCATGTCCGTGCCGTCGGACGGCAGCTACGGCATTCCGGAAGGCGTGGTCTATTCGTACCCGGTCACTTGCGCCAACGGCGACTACAAGATCGTCCAGGGCCTCACCGTCGACGAGTTCTCGCGCAAACGCATGGAAGCCACCGACAAGGAACTGCGCGAAGAGCGCGACGGCGTCAGAGAACTCATCTAACTACGTGGGCGTCCGACCCGCAGCCTGCCCACTCGTAATTTGAGAGGCATGCGGAGCGGCACGCCGGTGGCCCCGGCCGGCCAGGCGGCCTCGAGCGATTCGCGCAGCAAGGGCACGGGATCCGTGCCCAGCGCCTGGCGGTAACGCGCGGTGGCGGACCAGCTGCTCGCGTAGCCCGCGATCTGCTCGAGGTTCCAGTGGAGCTCAAAGCCGAATTCCGGCGTTTCGATTTCCTCCAGGGGAAACGGCAGCGTTTTGTAGCCGTCCTCGATGTGCCGCCGCTCCGGCGGCCAGTAGGGTCCCACCACCTGCGAATAAAAGGCGAAGAATCGGCGGTCGAGTTCCGCATCCACGAATTGCGGCCGCGGGTAGTTCCACACCGCCAGCAGCGCGCCCGGGCGGGCGACGCGCCTGGCTTCCGCAAAGAACGCCGTCACGTCGAACCAGTGCAGGGCCTGCGCGACGGTCACGAGATCCACTGACTGCTCCGGAAGGCCGCTGCGTTCGGCCGCTGTGACCGAATAGCGCACGCGGGGATGCGGCTTCGCCGCGGCTATCTGTTCGGGCGCCACGTCGGTGGCATGCACCACCGCAAAGTGTCCCGCGAGCGGCACGCTCGCCTGGCCGCTGCCGCAACCGCAATCCCAGACCGCCTCGCGTGATGGCGAATTGCGCGCGAGCCACGCGAACAGCTCGGGTGGATAACCCGGCCTGAAGGCCGCGTACGCACGGGCCACCGTGGAGAACAACTCGGCATTCGACATGCCGCTATTGTTACGCCGCGCGACGGGGCGTCAAACGGCAGACATAAAGTCACCCTCGCGCGATGCGGTGCGGAAACGACTATAGTTTCGCCATCGCGAATCGAGGGGCTTTTTATGCTCGGCGCAATCCTAGTCATCCTTACCCTGATCGCCGGCGCCACGTACGTGGCCAAGGTCGGCACGGGCTTCACGCTGCTGTTCATCGGCGCCATCGTGTTCATGGCGTACAAGCGCCTGCCGCTCATCGCCTTCACCGTGGTGTTCACGCTGCTGCTGGCCGGCTACACCTACATCGCGCCGCCCGCGGGCATCTGGAAAGGTTTCCTGTGGGTTCTGCTGGCCGCGCTCTGGCTGTTCAACCTGCGTCCGCTGCGCAAGGCCATCATCTCGCGGCCGTTCCTCAAGGCTTACATGCGCATGTTGCCCTCGATGTCGCAGACCGAGAAGGAAGCACTCGAGGCAGGCACGGTCTGGTGGGATGGCGAACTGTTCACCGGCAAGCCCAGGTTCGAAAAATTGCTGGCCAGCAAGGCGCCGCAACTCACCGCCGAGGAACAGGCGTTCATCGACGGCCCGTGCGAAGAGCTGTGCCGCATGTACGACGACTGGGATGTCACGCACAAGCGCGGCGACCTGCCACCCAAGGTCTGGGACTACCTCAAGCACAAGGGTTTCTTCGCGATGATCATCCCGAAGAAATACGGCGGCCTCGAGTTCTCGGCGTATGCGCACTCGTGCGTGCTGGTCAAACTCGCCAGCCGTTCGGGCCTGCTGGCGGCCACCACCGCCGTGCCGAACTCGCTCGGTCCGGCGGAACTGCTGAACCACTACGGCACCGATGAGCAGAAGAACCACTACCTGCCTCGCCTGGCGCGCGGCGAGGAAGTCCCCTGCTTTGCGTTGACTCATCCTCGCGCCGGCTCCGACGCGGCGTCGCTGCCGGACACGGGCGTCGTCTGCAAGGGTATGTACCAGGGCAAGGAGATCGTCGGGCTGAAGCTCAACTTCTCGAAGCGCTACATCACGCTCGCGCCCATCGCGACCGTCGTTGGCCTGGCGTTCCGCCTCTACGATCCGGACAAGTTGTTAGGCGGCGACACGATCGACTACGGCATCACCTGCGCGCTGATCCCGCGCGGCTCGGCGGGCCTCAGCATCGGCCGGCGCCACTTTCCGCTCAACGTGCCGTTCCAGAATGGTCCGTTGTCGGGCAAGGACGTGTTCGTCCCTCTCGACACCATTATCGGCGGGCCAAAAATGGCCGGCCAGGGCTGGCGCATGCTGGTCGAGCAGCTGTCGGTCGGCCGCTGCATCTCGCTGCCTTCGAACGCCACCGGCGGCGCCAAGGCGGGCGTATTCGCCTCGGGCGCGTACACGCGCATTCGCCGCCAGTTCAACATGTCGGTGGGCAAATTCGAGGGCGTCGAAGCCGTCATCGCGCGCATGGCCGGCTACACCTACACCATGGATGCGGCTCGCTCAGTGACCGCGGGCGCCATCGATGGCGGTGAAAAGCCGTCGGTGCCATCCGCGATGCTGAAGTATCACGTCACCGAGATGGGCCGGCAGGTCGCCAACGACGCCATGGACGTGCACGGTGGCAAGGGCATTCAGTTAGGCCCTCGCAACTACCTGGGCCGCAGCTACCAAGTGGTGCCGGTGGCCATCACGGTCGAGGGCGCCAACATCCTCACCCGCTCGCTCATCATCTTTGGCCAGGGCGCGGTGCGTTGCCATCCGTTCGTGCTCAGGGAAATGAATGCGGCGCGCAATCCGGACCGCAAGCAGGGTGTCGACGAGTTCGACTCCGCGCTGTTCGGCCACATCGGATTCACCATCAGCAATGCGGTGCGCTCGTTCGTGATGGCGCTGACGCATGCGCGCTTCACGCACGTGCCCGAGGTGGGCGACACCAAGCGCTACTACCAGCACATCGTGCGTTTCTCGGCCTCGTTCGCCTTCGCCGTGGACGTCGCCATGCTCACGCTCGGCGGCTACCTCAAGAAGAAGGAAAACCTCTCCGCGCGGTTGGGCGACGTGCTCTCGGCGATGTACCTCGCATCGATGGTGCTCAAGCATCACGAAAACCAGGGCCGGCCGGCCGACGACCTGCCGGTGGTCGAATGGGCGTGCCGCAATCAGCTCTACAAGGCGCAGGAGCAGCTTCATGATTTCCTGCGCAACTTCCCCAACCGCTTCCTCGGCTGGGTCATGCGCGCGCTCATCTTCCCGGGCGGCCGTGCCTATTCGGCGCCCAGCGACCGGCTCGGCCGCAAGCTCGCCGACGCGGTGCTGACCCCGAGCGAAGCCCGCGATCGCCTGTGCCGCTTCGTCTACCGCACGCTCGAGCCGGGCAATCCGCTCGGCCTGCTGCAGGAAGCGCTGGTGTTGTCGCAAACCGCCGAGCCCATCGAGAAGCGCATCCGCGTCGACGGCGTCAAGACCGGCAAGGTGACGGCGCTCGACGTGCCGGGGCAGATCACCCAGGCGCTGAGTGTCGGCATCATCTCCGACACCGAGGCGGCGATGCTGCGCGACTACGACCGCAAGATCATGGAACTGATCAGCGTCGACGACTTCGAGTCGCATGAGCTGGCGGCGCAGGCGGAGCAGCCGGCGGACAACGCCAAAGGAAGCGTCAGCGACCTGTTTCCTTCCGGCCAGGTCGCGTGAACGGGAGACGATGAGCTCACCTCCCGTTCCGGTAGTTAGCGCGCCAGAGCCGCCCCGGCCGCTGACGCTGGTGTGCGCCAATTGCCACGCCGATCTCGTCGGCGAATATTGCGCGGCCTGCGGGCAGCGGCACGAGCCGCACGTGCACACCGTCGCGCATTTCGCGAGTGAGGCCTTCGAGAGCATCTCGCACGCCGACTCGCGGCTGTGGCGCACGCTCTGGTACCTGCTCGCACGCCCGGGCTTTCTCACGCGCGAGTTTTTCCGCCGGCCAGCGGGTGAGTTACCTGCCGCCGTTCCGACTCTACCTCGTGATCAGCGTGGTGTTCTTCCTGGTCGCCGGCCTGCCCGAGGGTGTGGCGATCGAAATCGGCGACGACCCCGAACCCACGGCCGAGCGCGTCGAGGAAACGGAGGCGGCAGCCGCGGCCCGCGAAAAGGTGACCGGCCAGGTAAGCGAAAAACTCAGACTGGCGGCGGCCAAGATCAAGCAACAAGCCGATCAAGAAGATGCGGCGCTGAAGGCCGAAGAGTCTGGCACCGAAGACGCTGCTCCCGAATCTGTCGTCGAGCCGAAAGGCGGGCTCCAGGACCAGAACGCAATGACCGAATTCTGCGATGAGTTCAAGAATCCGGATCGCACCGCCAACAAGAACTACGCCAAGCTCCACCGGCCTGCGCCAAGATCGCCGAGGACGGCGGCAAGGAACTCGCGCGAACGTCGTGCAAAACATCCCACGCGCCATGTTCGTTTTCCTGCCGCTGCTCGCGCTGGTCATGAAGCCGCTGTACTGGCGGCCAAAGCGTTACTACGTCGAGCACCTGTTGTTCCTGATTCACAACCACGCCTTCGTGTTCCTGGTGCTGACGCTGCTCGCGCTGCTCGAGATGATTCCCGTCGTGGGCAACCACCTCAGTTCGTCAAGTTTGCCGCGTGGGTCTACATGATCTGGTACCTGTTCCGCGGCATGCGCAACTACTACAGTCAGGGCCGGGTGCTCACGATCTCGAAGTACCTGATGATCGGCCTGTCGTACTTCTCGGCAGCGGTGACGGTGCTGGTGCTGCTCGCGATGTACAGCGCTGTCGCCATGGGTTAGATCCTCGCGCCGCTTGCGCGGCCTGTTCCCGCGGGTCTAAGTTGCACCCCCACGTCCAAGGAGGACCCCGATGAAAATCCGATTCCTGCCGCGCATCGCGCTCGGCGCCGCACTCATCCTCGCCGCCAACGGCGTCGCGCTCGCCGATCGCACCCCATCACCCGCCGGTGCCGAGGTCTACATCGTTTCGCCGAAGGACGGCGCGAAAGTGAAGGGACCGGTGACCGTGGTGTTCGGCCTGAAGGGCATGGGCATCGCGCCAGCCGGCATCAAGTTCGACAACACGGGGCACCATCACCTGCTGGTCGACGCCGATGCGCCGGCCGATCTTTCGAAGCCGCTGCCCGCCGACGAACACAACATCCATTTCGGCAAGGGACAGACCGAAACCACGCTGACGCTGCCGCCCGGCAAACACACGCTGCAGCTGCTCCTGGCGGACTCGCTGCATACGCCGCACGAGCCCGGCGGTGATCTCGAAGAAGATCACGATCATCGTCGAATAGGCCTCCGGTGGCGGGACCTGCGACTTGCGCGCCCGTTGGCTCATCATTGAAGCCATGAACTGGCGCTACATCTGCGGCGCGGTCGCTCTGGCCCTGCTCGCAGCCGCCCCGGCGGCTGCGCAGCAGGTGCCGGATCGCGACTATCGACCCGCCATCACGCAAGTCCTGAATACGCGAAGGGTCGGGGCCCGGTAGTTTGCGTGGACGAGGCCCACCACAACTTCCACACGCTGGCAGAAAGGTTCTGGGCGTTCGGCGATCTGTTGCGGCAGGACGGGTTCCAGGTCTCGCCGAACAAGTCGGCGTTCACCGCTGCCGCGCTGAAACGATGCGCGGTGCTGGTGATCTCGAACGCGCTGCCGAGTGATGCCGAGTGGGATCAATACCCATACCCCACGCCTTCCGCGTTCACGGATGCGGAGATCGCCGCGGTGCACCGCTGGGTCGAGAAGGGTGGCGCATTGTTGCTGATCGCGGATCACATGCCGAACGCCGGCGCGGCAGCGAAGCTCGCGGCGGCGTTCCATGTCGAGTTCATGGATGGCTTCGCGGTTCGCGATCCGCAAGAGCCGGGACCCGGACATTTTTGGCACCGACGATCGCACGTTGCGCGACCACGTCATCGTGCGCGGGCGCAATCGCCCAGGAATCCGTCGCCAGCATCCGGACATTCACCGGCCAGGCGTTTCGTGCGCCGCACGCCGAGCCGCTGCTGGTCATTCCCGCCGGCTACATCGGCCTCATGCCGCTGAAAGCCTGGGAGTTTGGCCCCGACACGCGCCGTATTCCCATCGAGGGGTGGCTGCAAGGCGCGGTTCTGGATGCCGGCAAGGGACGGGCGGCTTTCTTCGGCGAAGCCGCGATGTTCTCGGCTCAACTCGCCGGGCCCGACAAACAGCCCATGGGCATGAACGCTCCCGGCGCAGAGGCGAATTTCCGCTTCACGCTGAATCTGCTGCACTGGCTGACCCGAACGTTGTAAAACGGCGGCATGAGTTCCGCGCGCGCCATCCTGCACGTCGACATGGACGCGTTCTACGCGTCGGTCGAGCAGCGCGATCGCCCCGAATTGCGCGGCCAGCCGCTCATCGTCGGCGGCACCAGCAATCGCGGCGTGGTCGCGGCGGCCAGCTACGAGGTACGCAAGTTCGGCGTGCGCTCGGCGATGCCGATCCGCGAGGCGCTGCGCCGTTGCCCGCACGCCATCTGTGTCAAGCCGCGCATGTCCGTGTACCGCGAAGTCTCGCACCAGGTGTTCGCGGTCTTTCACGAGTACACACCGGTGGTCGAGGGGCTCTCGCTCGACGAGGCGTTCCTCGACGTGACCGCGAGCCTGGCACTCAAGGGCGACGCGGTGAACATCGCGCGCGGCATCAAGCAGCGGATTCGCGCCGAGACGCAGCTCGCGGCGTCGGTGGGCGTAGCGCCTAACAAGCTGGTCGCGAAGATAGCCTCCGATCTCGAGAAACCCGACGGCCTCACCGTGATCAATGCCGACAACATGCGCGCGGTGCTGGATCCGCTGTCGGTGCGCCGCCTGCCCGGCCTCGGCCGGAAGTTGGGCGAACGCGTCGAGGCGGCTGGCCTCGCCACGTTCGGCCAGCTGCGCAGCGCCCCGGATGCGGTGTTGTGGCCGATCTTCGGCCGTGACTCGCAACGCATGCGCGAGCGCGCGTCGGGCATCGACGAACGGGCAGTGATGTCGGAGTGGGACGAGAAATCCATCAGCGCCGAAGAAACCTTCTTCACCGACCTGGCCGACCACTCGCGGATGCACTCGGAAGTGCTGCGTCTCGCCGATCGCGCCGGCACGCGCATGCGCGCGCAGAACCTCGCCGCCGGCTGCGTCGCGGTCAAGATCCGTCGCGACGACTTCACCACCTTCACGCGGCAGAAGCGCTTCGAACCGTCCACCACCGATTCGCGCACGATCGCAAAAATTGCCGCCGAGCTGCTCAACGCGTGGCTGGCCGAGCAGCCGCATGCGAAGGTACGGTTGTTAGGCGTGGGCGTGAATCACCTGCACGCGGCCGACCAGATGGACCTGTTCGCCGCCCCCACCGGCGCAGGTGCCGCACACCCCGGGGCCACCGCGCTGGATGCAGCCGTGGACCTCATCCGCGAGCGGTTCGGCACCCTGGCCGTGCGCCGCGGGAGCGCGCTTCCGGAGGCTCGCGGCGAGGACGAACCGCCCGAAGACATGTCCGAAAAGGCCCCCGGTAGAGGCAGGCCCCGTGGGCACTCTCCGACCTCCGGCCGGGGGTAGGCCTGCCGGTAGCCGGGTTTTTTCAGGCCCACGGCCACTCTTAACGCCGCCAAAGCGCGGCGTCCGTTTAATATCCAAGACCAACCCATGTACGCGTCATTTTTCGGACTCAACGAGAAGCCTTTCTCGATCACCCCCGATCCGCACTATCTGTTCCTGTCGGGACGGCACGCGGAGGCCCTGGCGCACCTGGTGTACGGCATCAACGAGGCCGGCGGCTTCATCCAGCTCACCGGTGAGGTCGGCACGGGCAAGACCACGGTAGTTCGCTCGCTGCTGACCCAGGCGCCGAAACACGCCGAGATCGCGCTCATCCTCAACCCGCGCATGACGCCGGCGGAATTCCTGCTGGCCATCTGCGAGGAGCTGGGAATCGGCGTGCCGGATGGGTCCGAAAACAGCCTCAAGGACCTGGTCGATCTGCTGAGCCTGCACCTGCTCAACTCGCACGCCGATGGCAAGCGCATCGTGCTGGTGGTCGACGAGGCGCAGAACCTCGCCCCCGAAGTGCTCGAACAGGTGCGGCTGCTCACCAATCTCGAGACCGAAACACAGAAGCTCCTGCAGATCATCCTGATCGGCCAGCCCGAGCTGCGTGAGTTGTTAGGCCGCGTCGAGCTGCGCCAGCTCGCGCAGCGCATCACCGGGCGTTATCACCTCGATCCGCTGTCGGGCGACGAAACCGCCGCCTACGTGCGCCATCGCCTGCGGGTCGCGGGCGCCACGCGCGAGGTGTTCTCGGCCGGCGCGCTGAGCGAGGTGCAGCGGCTTTCGGGTGGAGTGCCGCGGCTCATCAACATCATCTGCGATCGAGCCTTGCTCGGCGCGTTCACCGAAGACCGCCACCTGGTCAGCGCCGGTGTCGTGCGGCGTGCCGCGAGCGAGGTCTTCGACAAACACATCCAGCCCCGCTGGGTGCCGTGGGCCACGGCTGCGAGCGTGGCTGCGATTGCAATCACCAGCGCGGCGCTGCTGTTGCCGCGACTGCTGGCGATGCGTGCACCGGCACCGGTTGTCGCCGCCGCCCCGCCTGCAGCCACTCCCGCCCCCGTCCCCGCGGCGCCAAAGCCGGATCTCGACAAGTTGTTAGGTCAGTACCCGACGGAAACCGATCCTGACAATGCCTTCAACAAGCTGTTCGCGCTGTGGGGCTTGCGTTACGTTGCCGGCAGTGTCGACCCCTGCAGCCAGGCGCTGCAGGCGGGACTCGAGTGCCTGACACAGCGCGGATCGCTCGCGCAGCTGCGGCTGTTCAATCGCCCGGCCGTGCTCAATGTCATCGACTCCACGGGCCATGCTCACCAGGTGGTGCTCGCCGGGCTCGACGACGAACGCGCGCAGGTTGACCTGGGCGGTGCGCAGCGTGAAATCGGCATCGGCGATCTTTCGCGAAGCTGGTTCGGCGACTACGTGCTGTTGTGGCGGCCCGCCGCCGGTGGCTCGCAGCCGCTGGCGCTGGGCGCGCGCAATACGCGCGTGCGCTGGCTGCGCGACAGCCTGCGCCGCGTCAATGGCATGCCCGCCGAGCAGGTCCCGAACGATCGTTTTGACATGGAGCTCGCAACCTTGGTCGAGGATTTCCAGCGTAGAAGCCGCCTTGCGGTCGACGGCATCGCCGGCGTGCAGACCCAGGTCGCACTCGATGCCGCGCTCAACGATGCCGCCACCCCCTTCCTGCGCAACAGCGGCGGTAGCTGACATGTCGTTCATCCTCGATGCGCTCAAGAAATCGGAGAACGACCGGCAGCGGCAGTCGGCGCCGGCGCTGTTCGAGGTCAAGGTCGCCCAGCCGCGGCGCCGCTTTCCGCTGTGGGCGGGCGGGCTCGCCGTGTTGTTGGGCGCAAACATCCTCGTGTTGCTGTGGTTCGTCCTGCGCGAGCCCACGGCTCCCGCGCCGTCAGCCTCATCCGCGGATGTAGCTGCACAGACTCCGGCCGCGGCCGCGCCACCCGGCATGGTCACGGTTCCAGCCACGTCCACCTACATTCCGGGTAATGCCCCGTCGTCCGCGAGCATTGGACCGGACGCGGGTGTAGTGGCCCCGAGCACCACACCGCCGCTGGTGGAGGAACCCATGCTGTCGGCGCAGGAATCATCGGTACCGCCGGACTACGACGCGCGCGATTACCGACCGGCCATCACGCCCGATCAGGCGAACGCCGTGGCGGCCGCACGGCGCTCGGGCTCTCTGCCTTCACGCGACGAGGTGCTGGCGCAAGGCGCGCAGCTTCCGGATCTGCGGCTCGACCTGCACGTCTATGACGCGGATCCCTCGAAGAGATTCATCTTCCTCAACATGCGCAAGCTGCGCGAAGGCGAATCTTTGCCCGAAGGCGTGCAGCTCATTCAGATCACGCAGAACGGGGCGAAGCTTTCCTACCGGGGCACGCAGTTCTCGCTGGACGCGAACTGAAGCAGGGAGTCAGTCCCCCGTTTCTGTTGGCTGCTTTTCAGCTTCCCACGCGAGATAGTCGCCTTCGAGGTGCGCCAGCTTCCTGAAGCCGGCCTTGCGCAGGATGTCTTCGGCTAACAAGGTGCGGCGTCCGCTTCGGCAGTAGAGCACCACCTGCTTGTCGCGGGCGGGCGCGAGCTCGTCGATGCGCGAGGCCAGCAGGTCATGCGACACGTTACGTGCGCCGGGCACGTGGCCGGCGGCGAACTCGGCGGCGGTGCGCACATCGAGCACCACCAGGTCGGGATCCTGTCGCGCGAGGCGCTCGAGCAGCTCGGCCTGCGTGATGAGCGGCGCGGCGGGTTCACCGGCGAAGACCGGGACAGCGGCGAAAACCAGGGCGCTGACTAACAAAGTGGTGAAGCGGTTCATGGGCGTATCCTCCGTTCAGGCTTCCGCTGCCAGGCGGGCGATCTCGACCGGCGTGAGGCGGTGGACGATCCATTCCTTCATCTGGCGCGCATCCAGCGATTTGTAGAACCGCAGCGCGGGCTCATTCCAGTCGAGCACTGCCCACTCCATGCGTCCGCAACCGCGCTCTTCCGCGATTCGCGCCAGCGCCCGCAGCAGCGCGCGCCCGATGCCGTGGCTGCGCTGCGCCGGCCTCACGAACAGGTCTTCGAGGTACAGGCCCGGACGGCCGACAAACGTCGAAAAGTTGAAGAAATACAACGCGAAACCCACGGGTTCGCCCTGCCATTCGGCGATCAGCACGTGAATGACCGGGTTGGGCGACTCGAGCTCGCGCAGGAAGTCTTCAGGAGTCGCTTTCGCCTCGTCGAGCAGCTTTTCGTAGTCGGCAAGCTCGCGCACGAGGTTCGCGATGATCGGCGCGTCTGCGCGCGTCGCGGGTCGAATGTTCAGCATTCGTTGCATCACTCCGCGATGTACCAGCGATTGTCCTTGTCACGCTCGAGCACGAAGCGTTGATAGGGCAGCCCTTGCCCGCTCACGTCGTAGATCGCGCGTGCTCCGCCCTGGTCGTATTTCGGGGTGAGTTCCTGCACGACACGCAGCGTGGTGATCATGGTCTCACGCGTGCTTTCATTGTTGGTGCATGCGGTCACCAGCGTCTTGCGCGCGGATTTCGATGTCGCCCGGTTGAAGTTAGGGCTCATGAACTGGCTGTAGTACTCCTCGCAGCGCCCATCGGCGAGGCTGGCTTCGGCACGTGCCAGCAGTTCGCTGATGCCCGGCGCCAGCGGCTGGGCGCGTTCCTCGACCAGCGACCGGCCAGGCGCTCCGCCCGACGGCGGCGGCGCTGCGCCCGCGCGTCCTTCGATGAGATCGTCGAGCTGGGCTTCGACTTCGGTGGGGATGATGGCGCGCCATTGCGCGCCGTATTGGGCGAGCGCCACTGTCACCAGGACTTTTACCGAGCCGCGCTCCTTGGGTTGCACGCCCTTGCCGACGACGTACACCACCTTGCCGTCCTGAACGAGACCCAGCCAATCGACCTTCTCGTACTCGCGCGCGCGAAAGCGCACGCGGTCCGACAACGCGGCATAAAACGCCACCGGGGTCATGCGCTCGAGTTCGGCGAGCGTCCGCCCGGGCCCAAACAACCGTGAGCGGTAGGTGTTGTCGGAACGCGAGGCTTCGGCGCGAAACAACGTGAGCAGCCGGGTGCGAAGTTTCTCGACTTCGTCGGGATGCAGCTCCTGCGCGACGGCCATGACGTTACCGCCGGCCAGCGCCGCCAGAAATGCCTCCGCGCCACGCTGCTGGGCACCATTCGGGCCGGCGGCGGACGCCGCATGAGCGACGCAAGCCAACAACACCGTCAAAATCAGGGCTCTAACGCGCATTTGGCACTCCATTCGATTACGGCGGCGGCGATCATAACCGGGCAGGCAATGGCCGCCCCAACTGTGAAAGCAGTCTCGTTACGAGACATTGGTGGAGGGACGCAGTTCACGGATTACCCGTGCGCTGGGCCTTGGGACGGGCTTCCTCGTTAAACTTACATATCTTGTTAAAGTGCTTTCGCACCCTTTGTTTTTGCTGTTTTTCGCGGGTCTGCCACCACCGTCATGTTGCCGCAGTCGGAATACGATTCGCCTATGCTCGCCAACGCCGCGGCGCCGGTGGCCATTGCCGCAATTACCCAGGATCGCGCCCTGATCGGGCTGCTACGCAGCGTCGTCGATCCGTCCAACGATCTCATTCTCGTCACCTCCGAAGCCGAGCTCACTCCGCATCTCAATAGCCGCCGCGTCTCCGTGGCGCTGCTCGACAGCATGTTCATCGAAGGCGATCTCGCCACGATGGCGGAACGCATGCGGGAGACCTGGCCGGATCTCGTGCTCGTCGTGGTCGGTACAGCGGAAGAACAATCGAAGGTCGCCGGGCAAATCACCTCCGGCGTGGTGTATCGCTTCCTGCATCGCCCGGTTTCCGCGCCGCGCGTGCGTTTGTTCGTCGATGCCGCGCTGCGCCGTCACGAAGTCGAGAACGTCGAGCGCACACTCGAGCAGACTCGCCCGGACTTCTCGCGTTTCGAGAAGGCCGCCAAAACGGGCGGCCCGAGCTCGATCCGCGCAGTGCTGCCGGGCATCATCGGCGCGGTGGTGATCGCCGCCGCCGCCGGTACCTGGTACGCGCTCTCGTCCGGTGGCAACCCGCAAGCCGAACCCGGATCGACCGCGCAAGTAGTTAGCCCGGCCGAAGACGCCACACCCATCGAATCGACTCCGGCCGCGGCTCCGCCGGCCGAGGACGTCGCAGTCCCTCCGCCGCAGCCGCCGGAACCGGAAGCGGTCGCACCAGAACCTGTTTCCACGCCCACGCCTGCGCCTGCGCCCGCGCGTGCGCCTGCGCCCGCCGCAACGGATGAATCCGTGCGCGACACTCTGCGCCCGGCGGCTTCGCGTCCAGCGGTCGTGCAGGCGCCCGAGGAAGTCGCGCCGCGCGAGACGCCACCGCCGGTGCTCAGCTTCGAGGACCGTCTGAGCGAACAGCTCGTGCAGGCAGAAGCTGCGCTGCAGCGCGGTGAACTCGCATCCCCGCCGGGACGCAACGCGGTCGAATTGTTCCGTGGCGCACTCAGTCTCGATCCCAGCAACACGCTCGCCAAGGCGGGACTGGTGCGGGTTGCCGACAGGCTCCTGAGCGCCGCCGAGCGTGCGATCACCGCCGGCAGCGTCGAGGACGCGAAGAAAATGGTGGCGGTCGCCGAGACCCTCACGCCCGCAACGGCGCGTGGCGCTTTCCTGATGATGCAGATCGAGCGCGAGAACGAACGCGCCGCACTCACGCGCGCCAAGGACAGCGACGCGCAGGACAAGCTGGAAAAGGCCGCCACGTATCTGCGGCTCGCACAAGCACGCCTGTCGAGCCGCGCGCTCATCGAACCTTCCGGGGACAACGCGCGGTTCTACGTGGACGCCGCGCGCCAGCTCATGCCCGACGACGACCCTGCGCTTCGCGAGACCGAGCGCGCGCTGCAGAAGGCACTGCTCGATCGCGCATCGGTCGCGGCCAACGCCGGCAACGCCACCGAGACCGAGCGCTGGCTGGCGAACTCCGACAGCGCCGGCGCCGCGCGCCAGGACATGGCCAGCATTCGCCGCTCGCTGCACGACACCGTCAATAATGCACGCGCCAGCAAGGCGATGACCCTCACCCAGTCATTCACGGCCGCGCTGTCCGCGAACCGTTTGCTGCAGCCTCCGGGTGACAACGCCAAGGCTCATCTGCTGGCGCTCATCAACCTCGATCCGGGCAGTTCCGCGGTGGCCAGCGCGCGCCAGGGTCTCGGTAACGCCTATCTCAACGAAGCGCGCGGCGCATTGGCGCGCGGCGATTTCGCCGCGGCCGACACCTGGCTGAACGAATCCCGAACCATCGGCTTCAGCGGCGAAAACCTGAAGACCGCCGAAGCCAGCCTGGCCGCCGCGCGTGAGCAGGCTGCGCAGCGCAAGTCGGTGGTCGGCGAGAAATCACTGGAGCGCATCGAATACGTCGCGCCGAAATTTCCCGTCTCGAGCCGCAATCGCGGCGCGGGCGGCTGGGTCGAAATGGAATTCACGGTGCGCACCGACGGCTCCACCAGCGACATCGTCGTGACCAATTCCAATCCGCGCAAGACCTTCGACGCGTCAGCCACCACGGCGGTGAGCCAGTGGCGTTACAAACCCGTCATGTCGAAGGACGGCAAGCCCGTCGAACAGCGCGTCGCCGTTCGCATCAGATTCGCGGATGAGTAGATGGACGCGCCGCGCACACAACGCTTCCTGATCGTCGAGACCGACGCCAAGTACGCGCAGTGGCTGCAGCACACGGTGAGCGCCGGCTGGCCCAACGATTCCATCGTCATCATGGACTGGACATCGTTCGGCCGCGTGCGCACGGCGATGACGGTGCGCGACTACGACATCGTCATGCTGTCGATGGCCTTCGATGAAGGTATCGAAGACCCGACCACCGACAGTTTCGACTGGATCCGCAGGCTGCGCTCCCAGCCGGGCTTTCCGGAGATGATCATCCTCGCCGAAGGCGGCAGCGAGCTGGCCGCGATCCGCACGCTGCGTCTCGGCGCCGCCGACTATCTACCCAAGCGGCTGCTGACGCCGCCGCGCCTGCAGCGCTCCCTCAAGCTCACGCTGCGCGCCATCGAGAAGGATGCACAGCGTCGCGCGGAACGCAGCGCCCAGGCAGGCTTCAAACCGGAAACCGACAAGCACGCCGAAACTCTTACCCGCGCCGCGACGACCCCGCCGCCGCACATTTCGCCGCATACCGGCGCCAGCCTCGCCAGCGCGGCCGCGCAGGTCATCCCGGCACCGAAACCGGCTGCCGCGCCGCAAGCAGCAGTCATCCCCGCGGTCCCGCGCCCACATATCGCCACGCATACCGGTGCGAGCCTGGCCGAGGCGGCCAAAGCTGCGCTGGCCGCGCATGCACCTGCTGCGACGCCCGCCGCCACGCCCGCCGCGACGCCAGCTGCAACACCAGCCGCCACGCCAGCCGCGACGCCCACGGTGGAAGCCTCGGCCAAAGACCCTGCGGCCCTCTCGATGCCCATCGTGAAGGAACGCAAACCGGTTGCCCCGGAAAATCACCAGATTCCCGGCTACACCATTCTGCAAAAGATCGGTGAGTCCGAAGCCGCCGCCGTCTATCTCGCGATTGCCGAAGATCTCGGCCACAACGTGGCGCTCAAGATCTCAAAGCGCAAACACTCCGGCATCATCGACACCGCGGCCTCCGACACGGGGCAGCGCTCCATCATGTTCCAGCGTGAGTTCGAGGCCATCGCCGCGCTCGACCATCCCTCCATCATCGACCTGTTCGACTACGGCATCCACGAAGGCGTCGAATACCTCGCGATGGAATATTTCCCCTGCGGCGACCTCAAGGCGCGCCTGCAGAATCCGCTGACCTCGGACGAGGCCATCGCCTTCCTCAAGGAAATCGCGCGATCGCTGAAGGTGGTGCACGAGGCGGGCATCATTCACCGCGATCTCAAGCCGCCCAACGTCATGCTGCGCGATAACGGCAGCGTGGTGCTCATCGATTTCGGCCTCGCGCGCAGCCTGCTCTCCGGCGATGGCAGCACGCGCACCGGCGTGTTGCGTGGCTCTCCTTACTATATGAGCCCCGAACAGGCGCAGGGCGAATCGCTCGATGCCCGCACCGACCTCTACAGCCTCGGCGTGATCCTTTATGAAATGCTGGCGGGCAAGAAGCCCTATCTCGGCGCGTCGGCCATTGATGTGCTGCAACAACACGTCATGGCGCCGGTGCCAGAACTCCCGGTCCATCACCTCGGCTATCAACCCCTGCTCGAACGCCTGATGTCGAAATCGCGCGAGCAACGCATCGCCTCCTGCGATGAATTACTGTCCGCGCTCGATGAGATGTCGCACGCCATGGGCGATAGCGGCATCATCGACCCGGAAACCCTGGTCTCGGCCGGCGCCGCGACCTGAGGAGGCGGAATGGAATTCCTAAACTTCCCAATCGTCGCGCTCGGCACGGCGCTCATCTGCCTGATCGGCGTCACCATCTACGCCATCACGCAGCGCGGCAGTCTGCGTTCGCGCGACGAGCAACTCGTAGTGGCGCGCGCCCAGGCCTACGCCATGCTCGAGCTGTCCCAGGCCGGGGTGTTGTTCCTCGATCGCGAACACAAGCTCATGGGCGAGGCGTCCTCCGCCGCCCCGGAGTTGTTAGGCCACACCTGCGGCGCTGGCACGGCATTCGTCCAGGTCATCGCCGATCTCGTCGATGTGCACGTACGTCGTGAGACCGTCGCCTTCCTCGAGTCGATGTGGAAGGCCGATGCCAGTGCGGTGGTCGACGCCACGCAGAATCCGCTCGCCAGGGTGCACTCGGGCACCCGGCATCTGGCGATTCGCTTCGCGCGCCTGGTGGTCGACGGCCGAGTCCACCACATCATCGTTTCCATCGAACGCATCTCCGCACCGCGCGTGATGCCGCTCACCATCGAAGTGCCGGTGCTCGACGAAGAAACCTTTGCCAAGCGACTCGCCGGTGAAACCGGCTCGCGTCCGGCGCTCAACGTGGCCGCCATGGTCGCGAGCCCGGAGCCGCTGGTGGTCGCCGTGCCTGCGGTCGCACCAGCCCCGATCACGCCAACGAATGCGCCAGAAGTCGCTCCAGCGGTCACTCCCGTGGCGACAGCGACCGGAACCCCCGCGCCGCTTGCGCCCATGAGCACCGGTGAATTCGAGCTCGGTCCCATGGACGTCACCGAAGATTCGATTCCGTCGGTCCCCGCGTTGAACGAAGCGGTCTTGAACGTCATGAAGCGCGAAGCGGTCAACTCCGACAAGCCGCGGAAACCTGCGCCCGCGCCCGACGCCGCCACGGCGACGATACGCAGCATGGAAGAAGAGAATCATCTCGCGACCACGATCACTGCGACCGACGTGGCCACGTCAGCGATGGATAGCGAAGCGCCCAAACCCGCGGCGGCGTTCGATCCGTCGGCGATCATCGATCCCCCGGATCCGCGCCTCAACGAAGTGCTCAAGGAGGTCATGCACATCGAAGCCGGACGGCTCGAGCAATTCCTCAGCGAAGCGCGGGAAAAAGCCGGCCAGCTGCGCGCCATCATGAAACTGCCCGCGCGCGAACCGCAGGCCTTCCGTGAAAAACTGGTATTGATCCTCGAACTGATCCGCGCCATTCACTCGCGCGCCGAGCGTCTGCCGCTGGCCTCGGTCTGTGAACGCGCCGACCGGTTCTCTGCCGCGCTCAACGGTTTGCGCGACAAGCAGACGCTGTCCGGCAACGATTTCCTGCCGCTCGCGGTGAAGCTCGACGATCTGCTGAGCCATCTGGCGATCCAGGGCGAAGTGGTGACGCGCTTGCGCGATTGGCGTACGCAGAATGGTGAAGCCGGCACGCCGCCCATCGATGCCACACAACGGTCGGCGACGGCCACGGGCACGACTATCCGCCAGCCGAAGCTGCGCGATGCCGCGCCTTCAGCCACCGGCATTACCAAAGCCGCGCGGCTCTCCGATCTTTCGCAGGAAAGCCTCGAGGAAATGTCCATCTTCCTCGCCGACATGTATTCCAAGCGCGTGTCGCTCGTGGTCGTCGGACTCGAGGAAGTGCCGCGTCACTACCGGCGCTCCATCGAAAAGATCCTCGGGCAGCTCATCCACAACGCGATCCGCCACGGCGTCGAAAACCCGGCCGATCGCGTGGTTCTCGACAAGCCGGAAACCGGCACCGTCGCCGTGCAATTCCTGCGCATGGGCGAGGACGGCTACCAGCTCAGCGTGCAGGACGATGGCCGCGGGCTGGATCACGACAAGATCCGCGCGGAGGCCGTGCGCCAGGGGATGCTCACCCCGGAAGTCGCCGCCAAGATCGACTCGCGCAAGCTCGCCAGCCTCATCTTCCGACCGGGTTTCACCACTGTCGGCGATGACGGCGCGCGCGGCATCGGCATGGACTTGGTCCGCGATCTCGTCACCAAGGCAGGTGGCCGCGTCGGTATCGCGACCAAGCAAGGTGAATACACCCGCTTCCGCATCACGTTGCCCCATGAGAAGAAGGCTTCGGACGCCGCAGTAGCGTAGGAAATGGGGACATTCCTGATTTGCTAGCAAAGAGGGACGCGCCTCGCTTCCTCAATTCTGTTGAGATCCTTCTTTTGTTCCCTGCGCGCGTGGCGGCCCCCCTCGCCGCTCGACATGTTCGCGCTACGACGACTTGCCCCGCATCCCGGTGCTCCTGACGTCGAGCCTCGTCCCCTTTTGCTAGCAAATCAGGAATGTCCCCATTTCATAGGCCGCGGGTGTCGGGGCGAAAACCGTCGTGCCGTGGAAATGTATCGGCGGTCTGAAACCAGGCGATTCTCTCGGCGCAGAAAAGATGAAAGGCGGGTCGAATGACCCCCGGCTCATCGAGAGACGCGATCGTGAAGTCGATGGTGTCCGGTTGATGATCAACATGCATGGCGAGCTGCGTACCGCAGTCGCCGCAAAACCAGCGTTCACCGAAAGCCGATGACCGGCGTCGTCGCGGCTCGCCCGCGACCAGCACGAAGCTTGCGCGCGGCACCGTTGCGAACGCCAACACGGGCGCTCCGCTCGATCGCCGGCAGATCGTGCAGTGACAGTAGCCGGCATCGAAAGGCGCGGTGGCCAGGCGGTAACGCACGCCGCCGCAGGCGCATCCGCCGTTGATCACAGTCGCGATCATGCGTCAGCTCTCCCGCGTGAAACGGTAGTGATCGCGGATGTGCGCGTTGAAGAACTCGCCCTTCGAAAAAGCCTGGCGCATGCCGCGCCAGGTTTCCGCGGGCACGTCGTGATAATGGTAGCGCCGGCCGGAGACAAACTGCAGCTCCAGGCGGCGCTGCAGCGGATCGTAGTGGTACGAACGGATGACACTCGAGGGCATGAGCGGCAGACGAAAGCTGCGGCCATGAAGTTCCCCGGCTGCCAGACGGTTCCTACGGCTGCTGCTTTTCCCGGTCGAACTTGCGCCCGAGCCACCAGCCGTTGATGGCCCACGCCGCACATACACCGGCACCTAACAAGGCACCCTGCGCCGGATTCATGCCACCGGCCTTCAACGCATCCTGCACCTGCGCCACGACGGCATCGGAGAAGCGGTACACCGTGACGTCGATGAAGTTCTTCGCCTTGTACTTGGTTTCAGTGTCGAGCCGGCTCCACAACATCTCGCGACCCGGACGTATGAAAGCGTACTCACCCCAGCGCCGCAGGATCATGACGCCGGCCAGGATCAGGAATGTGCCCATGCTCGCCAGCAACAGGAAGCCGCCCATGATGAGCAGCGGCAGTATCACCAGCAGCGCGGTCACGCCGAGCTTCTGCGCCACTCTTCCGGTGATGAGCAACTGCGACACCACCGTCAGCGCCTGCACGATGAAATCGATGCGCGCGAACATCTGCGCGCGTTGCTCGGGGTTTTCGAACATGTCCTTCACGAGGCGCAGCTGCTCGAAGTACAGGATGGTGTTCGCCGTCGAGATCATGATGACGAACAGCGCGATACCGAGCAGATAGGGCGACTTCAGTACGATGGCCACACCCGCGAAGGGATTGCCGCCCACACCGCGAGTGGCGCGGGCAGCCTCGATCGCAGCGCCCGCAGCGGTGCGCATGTTGCTGGTGCGCATTTCCGCGACCAGCGCGCGCTGGCAGAAAATGGCGACCACGAACAAGGCCGCACCGAAATACAGGATGCCCGAGATGCCGACGTGATTGACGATTCGCTCGGTGATGAAAGGCCCGACCAGCGCGCCGGTAGTGCCGCCCGCCGCGATGAATCCGAACAGCCTCTTGGTCTGCTCGCTCTGGAAGAACTCGAGCAGGAAGCTCCAGAACACCGAGATGAGGAACAGGTTGATGACGCTGATGCCGACGTAGAAGACGCGTCCCGCCACCATGTTCTGCGGGTCGGCGTTGAACACCAGCCCAGCGGCCGCGAGTGCCAGGGCCACGGTGCCATAGATGGCGGGCACCAACGTCGCGCGGCTCACGCGCGCTACGAGGAATCCGTACACCGGAATGATCGCGATCGCGAAAACCGCGGTCCAGATCCAGGTATCGCTGGTGATCGCCTCCCCGAGGATGGTGCCGACGGTTTCGCGGATGGGCCGCACGGCGAAATAGCCACCCATCACGCAGAACATCAGCGCGAACGCGGTGAACACCGCGCGTTTCTCGCTGGGCTCGATGCGCACGAAACGCGCGAGGAAAACTTCGAACTTCTGGCTCATGCCTGGTGTTCCGCGACCGGTTGTTAGTTGCCGATTCTAGGCATTAGTCCCGCGACAAGGCGGCTAAATTCGCCAGATCGATCGTCAGACCCGGTCGGCTGACAGTCGCAACTGCACCGTGCTCGCGCAACTTTACGGCCAGCGCTTCGGCCGAGGGCACTTCACCATGCACGAGATATACCGGAGGGCGGCCCGCGAAGCTGTCATACCAACGTAGCAGGTCGTCCTGGTCGCCATGCGCTGACAGACCGCCGAGCGTGTGTACCTGTGCGAGACAGCGCACCCGTTGCCCGTGGATACGCACCTCGGGATTGCGATCGACGAGCTGCCGGCCCAGCGTTCCCGGCGCCTGGAATCCGACGATGACCACGTGGCATTCGGGCCTTTCGAGGTTGTGCTTGAGGTGATGAAGGACACGACCGCCGTTGGCCATGCCGGACCCGGCGATGATCAGCGCGCCGCTGCGCACGTGATTGATGGCGCGGGAATCCTCGGATGATTCCGACAACACGAGATTCGGCAGTGGTGGCATGCCGCGGAACGTCTCGCGCAGGCGCGTGGTCTCTTCATCGAAGCGATCCGGGTTGTTCCAGTACACGCGGCTGGCAGCGATGGCCATGGGGCTGTCGAGGAAGATCTTCCAGCGCGTCAGGTGCCATTCGCCGTAGTGCTTCGCCAATAGATAGAGCAGCTCCTGGCTGCGGCCGATGGCGAACGCGGGCACGATGACGTTGCCGCCGTCGCGCGCCGCCTGGGCGAGAATGCCGCCGAGCTCGCGCTCGGTGTCTTCGCGGCCGCGATGCAGTCGATCCCCATAGGTGCTCTCGATGAGCACCAGGTCCGCGGATTCGAATTTGTACGGGTCCTGCAGGATCGGCGTGTCGTACTGCCCGAGATCGCCGGAGAACACGAGCTTGCGTCGCACACCGGCTTCAGTGGCCCACAGCTCCACGCTCGACGAACCGAGGATGTGCCCCGCGTCGCGCACGCGCACGACGACTCCCGGAAACAGCTCTTGCTGCGCGTCGTAGGGAATGGGCCGCAGCTGCGTCAGCGTGGTTTCCACGTCTTCGAGGTCGTACAGCGGCTCGACCCCTTCTTCATTGCGTTGCGCATCGCGCAGCGCGAGGCTCGCCGAATCGCGCAGCAGGATGGGCACGAGGTCAGCGCACGCCTTGTTGGTGTAGATAGGCCCACGGTAGCCGCGTTTCACCAGCAGCGGCAGGCGCCCGCAGTGGTCGATGTGGGCATGGCTGAGCACCACGGCGTCTACGCCTGCGGCATCGAAAGGAAACGGCTGTCGGTTGCGCGCAGGGGCGTCCCGTCCGCCCTGGATCATGCCGCAGTCCAGCAGCAGCTGCCGGCCCGCCACACGCAGGATGTGGCAGGAACCGGTCACCTCACCCGCGGCTCCGAAAAATTCCAATTGCATGCGGGCCATACCTTAACATCGCGGCATCCCGAACAACTCCCGAGCGCGCCATGGACACCAAGACATCCACGGGTTTCGACCGCCGCACCTTTCTCGGCGCCACCGTCGCGGTCGGCGTCATCGGTGGTGGCCTGGTCCTCGGCATCCGCTACGCCAATCGGCGCGAAGAAGCCGCGGGCGCCCGCGCATCCGGGCGCACACTGGCCCCGAATGCCTTCGTTCGAGTGGCGCCGGACGACACGATCACGGTGGTGATCGGCAAATCGGAGATGGGTCAGGGCATCTACACCGGTCTCGCGATGGCGCTGGCCGAAGAACTGGACGTCGACCCGGCCCGCGTGAAGGTGGAATTCGCGGGCGCGGATCCCGCGTTCAACGTGCCATTCATGCCCATCCAGTTCACCGGCGGCAGCATGAGCACCAGCACCACCTACATGCAGCTGCGTGAGGCCGGCGCCCGCGCACGGGCCATGTTGTTAGCCGCGGCGGCTCAGAAGTGGAATGTGGACGTGGCCGAACTCACCACCTCGGACGGCAAGGTGAATCGGGGCTCGAAGAGCCTCACGTACGGCGCGCTGGCCGACGCGGCTTCGCAGCTTCCTGTGCCGGAGAAGGTCGCGCTCAAGGATCCGGCGAATTTCCTTTATCTCGGCAAGCCGCAAAAGCGCCTCGACGCGCCGATGAAAGTGGACGGCAGCGCGAAGTTCGGCATCGACATGCGCGTGCCGGGCATGTGGTTCGCGGTCATCGCCCGACCGCCCGTGGTCGGTGCAAAGCTCGGCACGGTGAACGACACCGCCGCGCGCGCGGTGGCCGGCGTCGTCGACGTGAAAGTGATTCCGGCGGGCGTGGCGGTTTACGGCACTAACACCTGGGCCGCCAAGCGCGGTCGCGATGCGCTCGAGCTGGTCTGGGACGAAGGTCCGCAGGGCAGTTATTCCACCGCAGGCCAGCGACGTGAATACCAGCGTCTGCTCACCAGGCCCGGGGCGGTTGCGCGCAATACCGGCGACGTGAAAGCCGCCCTGGGTTCGGCAGCGAAGCGCATGGACGTGGAATACGAATTGCCCTATCTGTCGCACTCGCCCATGGAACCGCTCAATTGCCTTGCCGATGTGCGCGCCGACGGCTGCGACCTCTGGCTGGGCACGCAGATGCAGTCACCGGATCGCGATGCCGCGGCCCGCGAGCTGGGTCTCGATCCGTCGAAGGTCGTCCTGCACAACGCGTTTCTCGGCGGTGGATTCGGGCGACGCGCGCAGCGAAATTCCGACGTGGTCCTGGAGGCAGTGCAGTTGTCGAAGGCCGTCGGCAAACCGGTAATGAGTGTCTATACGCGCGAGGACGATGTGCGCGGGCTTTCATACCGTCCGCATGTGCTGTCGCGCGTGCGCGGCGGTGTGGACGCTGCGGGAATGCCCGTGGCATGGCAGCAGACCATCGTGAGCCAGGGCGTGTTGCGCGGCGGCTGGACCGACGCCTTCATCCCGAAAGGCCAGGCGTTCGATCAGTCGAGCGTCGAAGGCGCTTCCGACATGCCCTACGACATTCCCAACGTGCTCGTCGACACGCACGAGGGCACCAGCAAGGTGCCCGTGTTGTGGTGGCGTTCGGTTGGCCATTCGCACACCGGCTTCACCGTGAATTGCGCGCTCGACGAGCTGGCGGTTCTCGGCGGCCAGGACCCGGTGGAGATGCGCCGCAAGTTGTTAGGCAAGCATCCGCGCCAGCTCGCGGTGCTGAATGCCGTGGCCGAATCCTGCAACTGGGCCGGCGGAGCTCCCGCGGGTCGCGGCCGCGGGGTGGCGCTGCACGAGTCCTTCGGCAGCATCGTTGCCGAGGTGGCGGAGGTCTCGGTAGAGGACGGCAGCGTGCGCGTGCACAAGGTGTGGTGCGCCATCGATTGCGGTTTCGCCGCAAACCCCAGCGGCGTCATCCTGCAGATGGAAAGCGGGATCAACTACGGGCTCACGGCAGCGCTGTATGGCGAGATCACGTTCGCCGATGGCAAGGTGGAGCAGAGCAACTTCCACGACTACCAGATCCTGCGCATGAACGAGGCGCCGGAGATTTTCGTGACCATCGTGAACTCGGGTGAGGCCATGGGCGGTGCGGGTGAGCCCGGCACGCCGCCGATCGCGCCTGCGGTGGCCAATGCGATCTTTGCTGCGACCGGCAAGCGCGTGCGCAAGCTGCCGATCGCGAAGAACCTCGGCTGAGGAACGCATCGTACGGGACCGCGGCCGCGACCAATGGTCAGGCGGCTAGGCATCGCCCGCGCCCCGGTGGTGTTACAGCTTCGTCAGGTAATCCACGGCAACCGCCGTCATGGCCCGCGTCGCCAGCGGAATCGACGTCTCGTCGAGATAGAACAACGGCGAGTGGTTAGCCGGGGCGGTGAGCACGTTGGTGCCCTTCGGCGTGATGCCCACCATGAAGAAGAAGCTGGGCACCTTCTCGCCGAAAGTAGGCGAAGTCTTCAGAGCCGGTGATCAGCGGGATCTCCTTCACCTGATCCGCGCCCGCCACCTTCTGCAGGCTGGGCAGCACGCGCGCCGTGAGCTCGGGATTGTTGTAGGTCACCGGGTTCGCGTAAGTGTCGAACGCGAACGTGGCCGTGGCGCCGTTCGCCTCGGCGGTGTTCTCCACGAGCCGCTTCATGGCGTCGTAGATCTGCTGCTTCTGTTTGGGGTCGAAGGTGCGGATCGTGCCGATCACCTCGACCGAGTCCGGGATGATGTTGTTGCGGACACCGCCCTTGATGATGCCCGCGGACACGACCGCGGGGTTCTGCGTGATGTCGATCTGCCGGCTCACCACCGTCTGCATCGCGTTGATGATCTGCGCGGTGACGACGATGGGATCGACGCCCTGCCAGGGCCGCGAGCCGTGGGTTTGTTTGCCGTTCACCACCAGTGTCCACGCCTGGGAGCCGGCCATGAACGGGCCACCGCGATAGCCGATGATTCCGGTGTTCAGCGAGGCCCACATGTGCAGGCCAAATGCGACTTCGGGTTTGTACTTCTCGAAGACGCCGGCCTTGAGCATTTCCGACGCGCCACCCACTTCGCCGGGCGGTGCGCCCTCCTCGGCGGGCTGGAACACGAACAGGATATTGCCGCGCAACGTGGCCTTCGCCCTGGTGAGCGCCTCGGCCACACCCATGAGAATTGCGGTGTGTGCGTCGTGCCCGCAGGCGTGCATGACGCCCACTTCTTCGCCGCGGTAGCTAGACTTCGCAGCCGACTTGAAGGGCACATCCGTGCGTTCGGTGACCGGCAGCGCGTCCATGTCGGCACGCAGGGCGATGGTGGGTCCCGGCTTGCCGGTCTTCAGCAACGCCACCACGCCGGTCCTGGCGATACCCGTCTCCACTTCGAGGCCGAGCTTCTTCAAATGTTCCGCGACGATCCCTGATGTGCGCACTTCGCGGTTGGAAAGTTCCGGGTTCTGGTGAAAGTCGCGCCGCCACGTGATGACCTTGCTATCAACCGCCTTGATTTCGGCTTCGACATCTTTGGAGTAGGCTGGTGTCACCCAGAGCGCGGTCAGTGCTACCCACGGTAGCGATTTGTAGGTGTAAGTCGACATAGGGAACCGAGTCTGCGCTGACTGGTCGCAGTACTGCAACGCCCGGATACTTCGCAAGAGCAAGAAGAATCTCATGCACGTAGTCGATGCCACTCTTTTCTATTCACCCACCAGCGGTGGAGTAAAGCGATACCTGCTCGCGAAGCACGAGTGGATGCGCGCTCACACCGGCTGGCGTCACAGCCTCGTCGTTCCCGGAGAGAGCCGCACGCACGTTCCCGGCGACATCTCGACGATTGCCGGCGGCCTCGTGCCCGGCGCGTTCAACTATCGTCTGCCACTGAACCCCGTGCGCTGGTCGCGCGCCATCGACGCGCTCGAGCCTGATCTCATCGAGGTCGGCGACGCATTCCATCCGGCCTGGGCCGCCGCAAACGTCGCGAATCGCCGCGGTATTCCGCTCATCGCCTTCTACCATTCCAATTTTCCGCAGCTCGCCGGCCGTCGGCTCGGCAGGGCCGTGCAACGGTTCATCGAGTGGTATGTGAAGCTCACCTATGAGCGTTGCGAACAGGTGCTGGCACCCAGCCGCTACATGTGCGACTACCTGCACAGCATCGGCGTCAAACATGCCACCTGCCACCCGCTGGGCGTGGACGTCGACACCTTCAGCCCTGACAAGCGCACTCGCGACCTCACCGCCGAGCTCAACCTGCCGCGCGGCACGCGCATCCTCGTGTTTGCCGGGCGCTTCTCGAAGGAGAAGAACATTCCCGTGCTGCTGGAGGCTTTCCGCCGGCTCGGCAGCCCCTATCACCTGCTGATGATAGGCGGCGGCGAAGCGGGCCGTGAAGGCAACGTCACGCGCATTCCCTACTGCCGCGACAACCGTACGCTGGCCAGCTACTTCGCTTCGGCCGATGCTTTCGTGCACGCCGGCACTCATGAAACTTTCGGCCTCGTGGTGCTCGAAGCCATGGCCTGCGGCCGCCCGGTGGTGGGCATGCGCGCCGGCGCGCTGCCGGAGCTCGTCGACCCCGCCGCGGGAAATCTCGCCGAACCGCACGCGGATCCGGCGGTGGCCGCTGCGCACCTCGCCGACGCCATCGTCAACGCCTACGAGCGCGGTGTCGACCTGCTCGGCGCCGCCGCGCGCCGCCACGTGCTGGCTAACTACAGCTGGTCGCGGACCCTGCAGGCGCTCATGACCCGCTACCAGGTGGCGGTCGGCCCGCGTCGCCTGCCGGCGCTCGCCAACGGCCTCGCGGGCGCCGAGACCACCACCCACTAGTTAGCGACGGTGCCGGGCACCGCCAATTAGAACCAGCCCGACCACTTCTGCAGGTAATCCTGCGCCCACTTCACGTCATCGAGTCCCGAGCCCACGCGAAACTGGTCGACGTAGCTTGTGAACGTGCGCTGCAGCGCCTCGGCGCCGCCGAAACGCTTCTCGAAACGTTCGATGATTTCCGGGGGTCCGCCGACCACGGAGTAGTTCATCTGCGAGTCGACGATCAGGAACACGTCGACAGTGGACGCGAGCAGGCAGGTGGGATTCGACACCAGGCGCGTGCGGATCCAGCGCACGAGCTCGGAGTCGAGTTTTCCCGAGTGCCGAAAGCTGGGCTTGGGTGCGCTCAGGTTCGCGATGAAGAATTCGCCGCCGCAGACGCCGTTGAGAAAGCCGATCAACCGCGTCGACTCGTTGAAGCTGTCGTCGTCTTCGGGCGGGTAGATGCCATCGGGAAATGCCCGCCCATCGATCGGCGCCTTGGGCCACCACACCTCATGGCGCGGCTTCTTCGACAGGGGCGCGAAGCGCTTGCTGGCAAGCGTCTCGAAGCGCTGCTGCACTTCCTTGCGCTCATCGGGAGCGAGATCGCGCAACTCGACCATCATCGCGATATCAGCTCGAACACGGTAACGCGGCCATTCTTTTCACCGGCGACGCACTCGCTTGCCGTCGGGCGACCACCGCACCACGCTGATTTCCGAATCGAGCATCTGCACGTCGATGGGTTGCCTGGCCTTGGCGGGCCGCCACAGCGTGAGCCGCCAGTCGCGCCCCGCGCTAACAAGGTGGTCGCTGCCCGGCTGCCAGGCGAAGCTGTCGACGCGCTCGGTGTGACCGCTCAACACGATGGGACGCGTGCCTTCCGGGCCCTTGCCGCCGAAATCCCACAGCACGACATCGTTGCCGGCGCTCGAAGCGAGATAGCGGCTGTTGTCGCTCCATCCCACCAGCTCGAGCTTGCCGTCATAGCCGCGCATCTGTGAATCCTTGCCCGTAGAGCGATTCCAGAAGTGCAGCGTGCCATCCGCCATGCCACTTGCGAGGAACCTTCCATTGCCGCTGAAGTTTACCGTGAGACAGGCGGCCGGCCACTTGTAGCGCCGGGTTTCATAGCGCGATTTCTCGATGCGATGCACCGCGAGCTCGCCATTCAGGGCAACCCCGAGATCGGTGCCTGGCCGATCGAACTGCAGCGCGACCGCGGTGCTGGCCGCAGGCGCAAACGCATGGATCTTTTCGCCGAGCGCCGACCAGAGCGTCACGACCTTGCCGGCGGCGCTCGCCAGCATTTCGCCGTCGGGCGAAAAGCCCAAGGCCTGCGTGGCCGTGGGCGCGGGCTTCCAGCGCCTGATTTCCTTGCCGGTCGCGCCATCCCACAAGGCCACCGCGCCGTCCTGGCCGGACGTGGCGAACACGTTCGCGCGCGGACGCCACGCGATGGCGAGCGTGCCTAACAGGTGCTCGCCGATCACCTCGATGGCGAGCTGCATCGGCATCCGCGCGGGCCAGCGCCACCTTGCCTTCGCCACCGGCGATCGCGAACGACTTGCTGTCGGCTGCCCACGCGCAATCGGCAACGTAGTCGTCGATGGTGGCGCTCGCGCGCGGCTCCAGCGCAAAAGAGAGAGACTGCTTCGCGGCCATGACTACTTCGCGACGGCGGATTCGAATCCGGCTTCGAGCTCGGCGCGATCGAGCCCGCGGCCGATGAACACCAGGCTGTTCATGCGCGGCGTCGAACCCCAGGGACGTTCCGCCTGCGCATCGAACATCATGTGCACGCCGTGAAATACCTGGCGACGGTCTTCGCCCTTCACGTTCAGCACGCCTTTCATGCGGAAGATGTCCTGGCCCCGCGTCTTGAGCAGATAGTCGAACCACTGGTTGACCTTCACCGGGTCGAGCGCGCGCGGATCGCTGATGCCGATGGAGCTGATCTCGTCATCATGGTGATGCGAGGCGAACTTGCGTTCAGCCGCGGGCCGCTGCCCGACGAGGTGCAGGCCGAACTCCAGCGGATGATGCTCGCAGAACAGCGCATAGGCGCCGGCCTTGTCGATCGTCAGCTTGAAGTCGGCACCCGCATGCGAGATGTCGATGGCGTTGTGCGAGGGCGCCGCATCCAGTGTTCCGTGGCAGGGAACGACGGTGGCGGCTTCCGCAAACGCGCGCACCGCCGGCTCGATGGCCGCTTCGAGAGCCTCCGCCGTCGCCGCCGCGAGCGGCAGCACGACCACATCGAGATCCTGGTGCGTGTGCCCCGCGTGATCGTGAGCATGGTCATGATCGTGGTGATGCTCATGCTCGTGATCATGATGCCCGTGAGCGGAATGATCGTGCTCGCCCGGCGTCTTGAGTAGATAGTCGCCGGGCGTGAGCTGGTACGCACCGCCCCACTCGAAGGGATACTCGGGCTCGAGGAAAGCGCCGTCCACCGACAACGCGCGCTGCAGGTCGAAGGCGCCGACATTGAGCACCTGGTCGATCGCCACATCGGCGTTCTTCGTGCGGTGGATCTTCGCCGTGCCGTTGATGCCGCGGATGCGGCGCTCGATGCGTTCGAGCGCGGCGGGCTCGACCAGGTCCGTCTTGTTGAGCAGCACCAGGTCGGCGAACGCCACCTGCTCGCCCGGCTCGTTGAGCTCATCGACGTGCTGTTCGAAGTGTTTGGCGTCCACCATCGTCACGATGGCGTCGAGCGAAAACTGGTTCTTGAGCTCGTCGTCGAGGAAGAAGGTCTGCGCCACCGGACCCGGATCGGCCATGCCGGTGGTCTCGATGATGATGTAGTCGAAACGATCGCGCCGCTTCATGAGCTGGCCGAGGATGCGGATGAGATCGCCGCGCACCGTGCAGCAGATGCAGCCGTTGTTGGTCTCGAACAGCTCCTCTTCCGCGCCGATGACCAGCTGGTGGTCGACGCCGACTTCGCCGAATTCGTTCTCGATGACCGCGATCCGCTTGCCGTGCTTCTCGCTGAGGATGCGGTTCAGGAGCGTGGTTTTACCGGAGCCAAGAAAGCCCGTGAGTACCGTGACCGGCACACGTGATGGAGTGACTGACATGGGGCGGAATTATAGGGGCTGGGCGCCGTTAACCCACCCTGTAAACCCACTCGATTAATGCGTCGTGGGCCCCAGTTCCGCGGCTTGCGTTAGGGTGGTTGATGATGGCCACCACCACATACCGCCGGCCACTGGCCGCCAGTACATAACCGGCCACGGCGCGCGTGTCCCCGAGCAGGCCGGTCTTCATGTGGGCCACGCCGGAGGGAACGTTACGGGCCTTCATCGTGCCGTCGACGCCCGAAATCGGCAGCGAGGCCATGAGTTCCGGCATCCACTGGCTCTTCCAGGCGTCGCCCAACAGGTTGCCCAGTGAGGCCGCGGAAATGCGCTCGATGCGCGACAACCCGCAACCGTTTTCCAGCACGAGCTCGGGCATGTCGAGGCCACGCGCCGACAGCAGATTGCGTATCGCGGCGCCGCCGCGCGCCGGATTGCCCGGCTCGCCGCCGGCCGCACCCATGGTGAGGTAGAGCTGCTGGGTCATGACGTTGTTCGAGAACTTGTTGATGTCGCGGATGAGCATCGCGAGCGGCGGCGAGTCCTGCACGGCGATGAGCCGCGCGGCGGACGTGCACCACGCCTTCGCGCACCCGGCCGCTCCACGTGCCGCCCTGCCGCTCCCACAACGCGCGGAACACGGCGGCGAAGTAGCTGGTGTGCTCGAGCGCGCCCAGGTAGATAGCCCGCTCGCCGCAGGCCAGCGGATACACGCCGCGCAGGCGGATGTTCATCGGATCGTTGATGTCGGCCTGCAGACGACCGCGCCAGTCGCCACAGCCACCTTCGATCGCCGGAACCGTTGCCGGCACCCGAAGCCCGGCGACTTCGGGCACCACGATCACGCGCGCCACCTTCGACACCGGGTCCGGCACGAAGGTGATGGCGATCGACTTGAAGTTCACCAGCAGGGGATCGGGTCCGACGTTGTAGGCGCGGCCTTCCTCGCCATCGAATTCCGCCGGGTCGTGCCTGAGCGCCTCGAAGAAGGTCTTGTCGAGCACCACGTCGCCGCGGATCTCGCGGATGCCGAAGCCGCGCAACCGGCTGACCAGCAGCCACAGCTGCTCGATCACGAGTTTCGGGTCGCCGCCGCCGCGCACGTACAGATCGCCGCGCAACGCTTCGCCGAGCACCGGCGCCTCGGACAGCACTTCGGTGCGGAACGTGAACGCCGGCCCTAACAAGTGCAGCGCCGAGTAGGTGGTGACGAGCTTCATGGTGCTCGCCGGGTTCATCGGCTTTTTCTCGTTGGCCGACCAGGCGAGCAGGCCGCCATCCAGTGGTTTGACGACCACGGCCGCGGCATCGGCGGGGATGCGCGCGCTCGCGAGGCGCGTCAGATAGGCGCTCGGCGCCGGGGGGCTTGCGGGCGCGACTGGCTCCGCGGCCAGGGACAGCCCGCTCACCAGCGCGGTGCAAACGGCCACGGCGCAGATTTGTATATGTCTCATGCACGCCAAGATTACTCTGCCTGCGGCCCTTTCCGGGCGGGACGGCGGCAATGGCTTCGGGTAGATTCCAGAACTTCCGCATCGGGAGGGGGAGATCGTCAACTTGTCGCACACGCGCCGTCCCGCGTTGGCCTGTTTCGTCGCCGTCTTCCTGGCCTGCGCCGGCCATGCCATGGCGCAGAGCCCACGTCCCGAAGCACTGCTGAAAAAGATGACGCTGGACGAGAAGATCGGCCAGCTCGTGCAGCGCGCCGGTGGCCGCAGCAAGGCGCTCAATTCGCGACTGGATGACGCCGAGCTCGATCGCGTGCGCGCCGGCGCCGTGGGCTCCTATCTGCATGTGGCGGGCGCCGAGCCGCTGGCCAGGCTGCAGAAGGTGGCCGTCGAGGAATCACGCCTGGGCATCCCGTTGTTGTTTGCCATGGATGTGGTCCATGGCTATCGCACCATCTTTCCAGTGCCGCTCGCGCTGGCGTCGACCTGGGCGCCCGAAAGCCAGGAGCGCGCAGCGCGCCTGGCAGCCGAGGAAGCCACTTCCGCGGGCCTGCACTGGACGTTCGCGCCCATGATCGACATCGCGCGCGATCCGCGCTGGGGCCGCATCGTCGAAGGCGCGGGTGAGGATCCCTACCTCGGCGCGCGCATGGCCGTGGCCCAGGTCAACGGCTACCAGGGCGGCAATCTGCTGCGGCCCGGCTCGCTCATGGCCACCGCCAAGCACTTCGGCGCCTACGGCGCCGCCATCGGCGGCCGCGACTACAACAGCGCCGACATCTCCGAGCGCACGCTGCACGAGGTCTATCTACCGCCGTTCTACGCGGCGGCGCGGGCCGGAGCCGGTTCGTTCATGGCGGCGTTCAATGACATCGGCGGCGTGCCGACCACGGCGAACCGGGATCTGCTGCGCGGCCTGCTCCGTGAACGCTGGGGCTGGCAGGGATTGATGGTCAGCGACTGGGGCTCCATCGGCGAACTGCTCAACCACGGCGTGGCCGCGGATCGCGCAGCCGCGGCCACGCTTGCGCTGGATGCATCGGTGGACATGGACATGGTGGGCGGCGTGTTCGCCGACGACCTGAAGGCCGCGATCGCCAGGGATCCGGCCCGGCTCAAACTACTGGACGAAGCGGTGCTGCGCATCCTGCGCGTGAAGGAACAACTCGGTTTGTTCGTCAACCCGATGCAGTACCACGACACCGAACGCGAAGCGCGCGAACTGCTGGCGCCCGAGCATCGCGAGGCGGCCCGCGCCATCGCGCGCCAGTCCATGGTGCTGCTCAAGAACGACAGCAAGCTGCTGCCGCTGAATCCCGGGAAATTGCGCAGCATCGCAGTGATCGGCGCGCTGTCCACCGACGGCCTGTCGGCACTGGGGTCCTGGCGTGCGCAGGGCAAGGCGGAGGAAGTCGTGACGATCCTCGCCGGCATCACGGCCGCGGTGCCAGACACGCTGAAGGTGCGGTCAGCGCCCGGCGCGGATCCGCGTACCACGGATCTCCAGGGCATTTCTGCTGCGGTGAAGCTCGCCAAGTCCGCCGACGTCACGGTGCTGGTGATAGGCGAAGACTACGACCTCTCGGGCGAAGCCCGCAGCCGTGCGGACCTGGAATTGCCCGCGAGCCAGCTGGAGCTCGCACGACGCGTGTTGGCCACGGGCAAGCCCGTCGTCGTGGTGCTCGCCAACGGACGACCGCTCGCGCTGCCGTGGCTGGCGGAGAACGCGCCGGTGATTCTCGAAACCTGGATGCTGGGCGTCGAAGGCGGCAACGCAGTGGCCGACGTGTTGTTCGGCAAGTATTCGCCGGCCGGCCGTCTACCGACGGCGTTTCCACGTGCGACTGGCGCCGTGCCATTCAACTACTCCGCCAACGCCACCGGTCGCCCCGCCGATCCGGATCTCAAGAAAGACACGGTGCGTTATCACGACCTGCCCATCACGCCGCTGTTCGCTTTCGGGCACGGGCTTTCGTACAGCGAGTTTCGCTACGGCGATCTCGCCCAGAGCACGTCGACCGTCGGTCCCGGTGAGCGCATCGACATCTCCATCACCGTCGAGAACTTAGGCGCGGTGACCAGCGATGAAGTGGTGCAGCTGTACGTGCGCGATCCAGTTGCGAGCATCGCGAGACCCGTGCTCGAGCTTCGCGGCTTCAAGCGCCTCGAGCTTGCGGCGGGCACGCGCAAACGCGTCACCTTCAGCCTCACGCCCGAGCAGCTCGCGTTCTGGAGCCCGCGCGGCCAATGGCTCATCGAAGCGGGACGCATCGACTTCTGGATAGGTGCATCTTCGGCGGATTTGCGCGCCAATGGCGCCTTCGACATCACGAAAACACATACCGGGACGGCGCCGGCGGCAGCGCTGCCTACCCGGGTCATCGTTTCAAATACAAATTGACGAAGGGGAATTGCATGCGTTTGTTGTCTGTCACGGCATTGGTGTTGTCAGCTGCCGCGTCCGCGGCATGTGTCGCAGCGCCCGCGGCGCCGACGAAGATCGAAGGAGCCACCATCGATCGCTGGGACCCCGCGATGGACGCCATCGTCCCCAAGGACTGGAAGATAGAGAAGCTCGCGGAAGGCTTTGGCTGGGCCGAAGGCCCGATCTGGGTGAAGTCCGGCTCCTATCTGCTGTTCACCGACGTGCCCGGCAACAAGATGTGGAAGTGGTCCGAGAAAGGCGGCCTCGAAAAATTCCTCGATCCTTCCGGCGCCGCGGACCCCGACCCGAAAGTCTGGCGCGAAGCCGGCGCCAACGGTCTCGCCATTCTCGATGAGAAGAGCATCCTGCTGGCCGACACCGGCAGCCGCATGGTTCAGCGCCTCGACCTCGCGACGAAGAAGAAGACTCCTTTCGCGTCGCAGTTCGACGGCAAGAAGTTCTCCAGCCCGAACGACGTGGTGCGCATGAAGTCCGGCGTGGTGTTTCTCACCGACCCGCCTTACGGTTTCCAGAAGGGCGACGACGCACCCGAGAAAGAGCAGAAGTTCAACGGCGTGTATCGCGTGGCAAAGGACGGCAGCGTCAGCGTCGTCGAGAAGGAGCTGCATCGTCCGAATGGCGTTGCGCTGTCACCCGACGAGCGCACGTTGTACGTCGCGCAGTCGGTACCGACCAAGGCCATCATCATGGCGTATGCGCTCGACGCCGATGGCAACGTCACCGGCAAGAAGCTGTTCCAGGACTTCACGGCTCTGATCGGCGACAAAGCGCCCGGACTACCCGATGGCATCGCGGTGGCCACGGACGGCACGATCTTCGCCACCGGCCCCGGCGGCGTGTTCGTGCTGTCGAAGGACGGCAAGCGCCTGGGCCGCATCAACGACGGCAAGGCGACGGCCAACTGCAAGTTCGGCGATGACGGCAAGACGCTGTATCTCACCTCGCACGACATGCTGGCGCGCATCCGGCTGAACGTCACCGGGGCCGGATTCTAAGAACGCGGATCACCGCGCTGGTAGATAGGGCCGACAAAAAAGGAAAAGGCCGTGGAAATCGCGTACGTACTCGCGTCGATCGTCTTGCTGGTGCTGCTCATCAGCTGGGGCAAGGTGCAGCCGTTCCTGGCATTCCTGGTGGCCTCGGCCGTGGCCGGCGTGCTGCTCGGCCTCGACATCGACAAGATCCCGGGAGTGCTCGACCGCGGCGTCGGCAACCTGCTCGGCGGCCTGCTCGGCATCGTCTGCATCGGCGCCATGTTCGGCAAGCTGGTGGCCGACAGCGGTGCGGCGCAGAAGATCGCGATGGTGCTGATGCGCGCCTTCGGCGAGAAGAACGCCACCTGGGCGCTGATGTTCACCGGCTTCCTGGTGGGCATCCCGCTGTTCTACAACGTGGGCTTCGTGCTGCTGGTGCCGCTGGTGTTCTCGGTCGTGCAGCAGACCAAGGTGCCACCTATCTATCTCGGCATCCCCATGTTCGCGTCGCTGTCGGTGACACACGGCTTCCTGCCACCGCACCCGGCACCCACCGCGATGCTGCCGCAGTTCGGCGCCGACATGGCGACCACGCTGTTCTACGGCATCATCGTGGCGCTGCCGGCCATGATCATCGCCGGACCGGTGTTCGCGAAACTGTTCCGCAACGTAAAGTCCAACCCCATCACTTTGTTCATGGCGCCGATGCGGCCGGAGAGCGAACTGCCCGGCGCTTTCAACTGCTTCGCCACCGCGCTGCTGCCCGTGGTGCTGATTGCGCTGTCGCTGCTCGACAGCCTGTTCCACGTAATCCCCGAGGGCATCCTGCCCACGTTCCGGTTCTTCACCAGCCCGCTGATCGTCATGTTGCTGTCGCTGGCCGTCGCCACCTGGACGCTGGGTCTGTCGCGCGGCATGAAGATGCAGCCGCTGATGGACGGCTACGGCAACTCGGTGAAGGACATCGCGGTGATCCTGCTGATCATCGCCGGCGCGGGCACGCTGAAAGAGGTGTTCATCGCCACCGGCGTGGACAAGGACATTTCGCAGGTGCTCACCGGCGTCAGCATCAACCCGCTGGTGCTCGGCTGGCTGATCGCCGGCATCATCCGCGTTTCGCTGGGCTCAGCGACCGTCGCCGGCATGACCGCCGCCGGCCTCATGGCGCCGGTGGTGGCCAATGCTCATGTCGACCCGAACCTCATGGTGCTGGCCGTGGGCGCCGGTAGTTTGATGTTCTCGCACGTCAACGACTCCGGCTTCTGGATGGCCAAGGAATACTTCAACCTCACGTTGAAGGAAACCATCATGAGCTGGACGCTCATGGAAGGCATCGTGGGCGTCGTCGGCATCATCGGCGTGCTGGTGCTCGAAGCCGTGATCTACTGAGCACTCCGCCCAGCAGTACCAACGCCAGCCAGTCGAAGCGGCCGCCGCCGCCTCCTCCGCTGCTGCTTCCGCCGCCGCTGCTGCTTCCACCACCGCTTGGCGGCGGCGGCGGCGGTGGCGCCGTGATGGTCGTGGTCAGCAATGCGGTGTTGTTTCCCGCGATCGAGTCCTGGGCACTGGTCGATACACTGCTCGACCAGTTCTGAGCTCCGACGACTGTCGCCGTGCCTGACACGGCGACGGTGGCGGTGGCGCCGGAGGCGAGCATGCCCAGTTCGCAGGCGGTCGACGCGCCGCTCGCGCTGCAGGTGCCCGCGGACGGCGTGCTCGTCTGCACGGTGATGCCGGAAGGAACCTGGACCACAAGCGTGGTGGTGGCCGAAGGATTAGGCCCGTTGTTAGTGACCGTGGCCGTATAGGTGACCGCCGCGTCGCGCTGCACCGATGCGGTTCCAGTCGTCGCCACACCGAGGTCGGCCAGTGCCCTGACAGACACGGTGAAACCGATGCCGTTGTTGCCGGGCACGAGGTCGAGCTCGCGGCCAACGACGTTCGCCGACAGCCCTCCGTTCGCAGCCGTATCCGAGGACGAATACGCGATCGCGAAGTTCCTGGTTTCTCCCGAGCGCAGCGCGGCCAGCACGCAACGCAGATTGGGCGCGGTGTACATGCAGCCGGCGGGCACGGAAATCGTCAGATTCGAAGGAACGACGACCCGCAACTCGGGAGCCGCCGCGTGGAAGGGTCCGACATTTTCCACCGGAATCGTCAGCGAGCCCGTGGCGCCCAGCGCAATGTTGAGCGACGACGTGGGGTTCAGGCGCAGGTCATTCGCGACCTGGTACTGGTAAAGGCCCGACTTATAACCACCGGCGATGATGTTGCCGTCGAAGAGTCTGTCGAGAGTCACGGTACCCATGCCGCCGATGTTCGGGAGGATCCCTGTCGCGGCTTCCCAAGCCGCGCGTTGCCAGGTCACACCTGCGTCGACCGAACGCAGGAATCCGTATCCCTGGGTGGTCCCGGCGATGAACATGGTTGTCGGCGTGGCATGGTCGAAGAACAGCCCATTCGCACCGAACCGCGAGGTCGGCGTGCCGAAATCCATCAGCGTCCAGCTGGCGCCACCATTGATGGATTTGTAAATGCCGTAGCCCAACGCATAGACCACGTTCGAATTCGTCGGATCTATGACGATTCTGTTGACCGCCTCGTCGGGCAAGGTCCCGGTCTGAGTCCAACTGTTTCCACCGTTAGTGGACTTGAAGACACCGCCCATGCCGGGAGTGGTGATGTAGCCACTTGCATAGAGAACCTGTGTGTTGGTGCGGTCGATCGCCAGGGCGCCGACGCCATTGGGAAATCCATTCGTGCGCTGCATGAAAGTGGCGCCACTGTTTTCCGATTTCCACAAGCCGGCGAGCTGCGTCAGCACATAGACCACCTGATCATCGAGCGGATCGACGACCACTCCCATGAGCGAAGGATTACCGCTGGTGAACTGCGGATGAGGCGCCGACCAGGATTGGCCACCGTCGAAAGACGAAACCAGCTGGTTCGAATGACTCAAGGCAAACAAACGCAGCGAATTGCTGGGCGCGACAGCGACATGCAACAAGGAAAAGTATCCGCCGATACGCGTACGGAGCTCGTCATTGTCGACGGGTTCCCAGCCAGTGCTCTCGCGCCGGTATATGCCGAAAGGCCCGGGTGAGAATGCCGCGTAGGTGGCACCATTGTCCGACGTCGTAATGGAACGGGCAGACTCCACGTGCATGCCGCTCACGTTTCGCGTGAAGCTGGTGCCACCGTCAGTGCTCACCATGGGTCCATCCGAGGTCGCGACGATCACCTTGTTGCCCGGAGCGAAGATCACTCGCGGTGACTCCGCGACCTGAAGGTTCGGGCCATACAGGCCGATCGGCCAGGTGAGGCCGCCGTCGCTGCTGCGAAAGATCTGCCCCGCCCAACCGACGGCGACGACATTGTTGTTAGCCGTGGAGTCGAAGGCGAATGCCTGCCAGGTCGATCCTGGTATGAATTGCGACCACGACGTTCCGCCATCGTCCGAGATATACAAGCCGTTGTTGGTACCGGCCAGGATCCGGCTGGAATCGTCGGGTTTGATGACGAGATGCAACACGCGGAACGGCGGGTCGGTCCCAGGACCATTCGCTACTGGTGTAGCCCAGCTCGTTCCGCCGTCGGTGCTCTTGAAGACTCCAAGCCCGCGCACAGCCACATACAACACGTTGGCATTCCCACGATCCACGGCCAACCCGTCCACGCCGAGGTCCGAGATTGGCCACGCGTGCGAAAGCTCGGTCCAGGTGAGACCGAGATCGACACTGCGATGAAGCCGCCCCTGGTGGCCCAACGCGTACATCGTGCTGTTGCCCGACATCCCCAGTAGTTGGGGAGTGGAGTCCGCAGGACCCGTCGTCGCGGCGAAGGTCAGACCTGCATCGTCGCTGCGATACAAGCTGATCCCTCCTGCCACCACGAAGACTCGACTCGGATTGGCCGGATCGAAAATGATGTCGGTGGCGGAGGAGGAGTCGCCCGTGCGCGTCCAGGTGACTCCGCCGTCAGTGGAGCGGTACATGCCGTTTCCGGCGGAAGCGAGCACCACTGAAACGTTGGTGGGATGAATCGCCACCGCGCTGACGGGGCCACCGCCAGGCCCGGTCAAGGTCCATGAATTCGTGCCCGCATGCGCGAGGGTACAGAGAAGCATGGCGCCGGCAAACACGCCGAAAGAACTGAGTTTCATCAAGATGGGTCCCGGAGTATCTGAGTTGTTGTAGGCGGGCAGAAGTGATCGTGCCACAACATCGCACCACGCTGGCCGCCAAAACTGCTGTGTCACGCGAACGGAATTTGTGACGCGGTTTTACTTTGCGCAGGCGACTCCCGCCTTTCCCTTACCAGACACGCTGCCACCGGGCCACCCCCTGCGACGGCGCTCACCGACGTTTTCCGGCGTTATGGGCATGATCGCTGCATGTCTGCCCCTCCCGTCACCGCCAACAGAAAGGTGTATCCGCTGCGCGATGCGCTGTACGCGACGCTCATCACCTTTGCGACGTCGGTCATCGGGCTGTCCATCATCTATTTCCAGGCGCGTGACGCGCAGCTCGCGGCAGTACGCAGCGAGTTGCTGAATCTGGCGCGTACTACCGCGGCGCAGGTCGATGGCGATCTCCATCGCACCATCGTTTCGCCCACGCAGGAAGGGAGTCCGGAACATCTGCGCGCACTCGCGCCGCTGCTGCGCATGCATCGCGCCGCGAAGGATGTGATCTACGTGTATACCGGCGTCCTGCGTGATGGCCGCGTGAACTGGGTACTCGACACATCGCACGAGTACCAGATCCCGGGTAACGACACACCGCCCGACGCGTTCATGAAGGAGTACACGGTCAAGGATCCCGAGCTCATGCGCGCGCTCACCGAACACATCGCGATCGCCAACATTCTGCCGGTACGCGCACCGCGGCACTCGTATCTGAGCGCATTCGCGCCGGTCTTCGACAGCAAGGGAAAATTCGTGGCCACGCTCGGCGTCGACATGGTGCTCGATGATCTCGACGCACGCATGGCTTCGTTGAAACGCGCGTCGGCGGTCGCGTTGCTGGTCGTGACGATTCTCTCGGCAGCGGCCGGCTACGTCGCGCTGCGCATCCGCAAGTTCAGCGCAATGATCGTGGCCAAGCTGCGCGCCGCGCGGGCGCGCGCCGAGGAGAATGCGGCGGCGGCCGAATCCGCGAGCCGTGCCAAGGCCGCGTTCCTCGCGATGATGAGTCATGAGATACGCACGCCCATGAACGGCATGCTGGGCGTGGCGGATCTCCTGCGCAGCATGTCGCCGGATCCCGCGCAGAGAAAGCTGCTCGACATTCTCGGCAGCAGCGGCGAGTCGCTGCTGCGAATCATCAACGACATCCTCGACTTCTCGAAGATCGAAGCGGAGAGGCTCGAGCTGCGGCCAAGGCCTTTCGAACTTCGCGGCCTGCTCGATGAGCTCGACATGCTGCTGAATGCCCAGGCGCGACCCAAGCAGGTGGCATTCGTGATCGACGCCGATCCACGCCTGCCCGCCGCACTCAATGGCGATCGCCAGCGGCTCTCGCAGATTCTGCTCAACCTCGGTACCAACGCCGTGAAATTCACCGATCGCGGTGAGGTGCGGCTGATGCTGCGCGCGCTCGACGGCGCCGAAGGAATGGCGCGTATCGAATTCACGATGCGTGATACCGGCATCGGCATGAGCAGCGAAGACCTCACGCGCCTGTTCACACCCTTCACGCAGGTGGCCGATGCGCGGCAGCATCGCGGCGGCACCGGCCTCGGGCTGGTGATCACGCAAAAGCTCGTGAACCTCATGGGCGGTGAAATCCGGGTGACGAGCGAGCCCGGGAAGGGATCATGGTTCACCTTCACTCTCGAACTACCCGTCGCCGAAGTGGCGGCCAAGGCCACCACGGCTCGCGTGCCGCAACTTCAGGTTGGTCTGTCGGTTCTCGTCGCCGAAGACAACGCGGTGAACCAGGTCATCATCGAAGCGATGCTGAAGCAGCTGGGACACAGCATCACGCTGGTTGGAAATGGCCGTGACGCGCTCAAGATCCTGGCGCAGGAATCGTTCGACCTGGTGCTCATGGACTGCAACATGCCGGGGATGGACGGGCTCGAAGCCACGCAGTTCCTGCGCGCGGGTGCCTCCGGCGTGCGCGACGTGAATGTGCCAGTGATCGCGCTGACGGCGAATGCCATGGATGGTGACCGCGAACGTTGCCTCGCGGCCGGCATGAACGACTACCTCACGAAGCCCGTCACCGTTGCCGCGCTTCGGGCTGCGATCGATCGCGTGCGCGGGGACCGCAAGCCGCGCGCTGCCTAGCTGCGGATTATGTCCGCTGCCTGACTATTCCCCGCGCTCATGGGAGTAGAGTCGCCGCGCATCGGGGAAATTGTCGGAGAACAATAATGAAGATGAATCTGGCGCATGCCGCAGCGGTCATGCTGGCGATTGGATTTGGCGGCCCTGCGCAGGCCGTACCCATCTACTTTGATTTCACGGGCACCGTCACGAGCGGGAGTCCGACCGTCGGGCTCGGCACCGCGGTGTCGGGAGGATTCACTCTCGAGACAGACCGGCTAATAAAGCTCATCCCCCCGGTGGTCGACAACCAGTCCGACTTTTTCGACCTGGATCCCACCGGCCTCACCGAGCCGTTCGCCTTCATAGACTTCGCCGGCATGCACCGGGAAGTTCCCAGCAGAGCGTTCAGCTTCGCCGCTGTAGCGTTCTCAGACGCTTGCAGGCCACTCTGCGACCCGGGCTACACCGAGAACATCACCGTGTATGCGGGGACGATGGATCCATACAGTGAGGGCTACACCGGCCAGCGGCGCAGGTCGGACATCTCTCTGTACAACACCTATTGGAACCGGCTGCCGGACTTTCCGTACTACGACATATACGACGGGTTCGATGGCGCCACTGCAGCGCCGCTCGACATAGTTTCGATGGCGCTGGCGGACCTTGTCGGCGTCTATTACGAATCCGTCTTGGACTGCGTCGCCGGCGAATGTACGGAGGTATTCGATAACGATCTCGTATCTGTTGGATTTCGCGTCGATACGGTAAGCCGCGGCGTGGGTGCCCGCTCCGTACCCGAGCCCGCCTCACTTGGGCTGATGGGAGCGGCGATGTTCCTCGGTATTGCGATGCGCCGGCGGCGCCCTATTTCAGGATCGCCTCGATAGCCGAAAGCTCACTCGCCGAAAACGCGAGATTGTCGAGCGCGCCCACGGCCTCTTCCACGTGCGACACCTTGCTCGCACCGATCAGCGAAGACGTCACCTGCTGGTGCCGCAGCGTCCAGGCGACGGCCAGCTGCGCCAGCGACTGACGCCGCGACTTCGCGATCTCGTCGAGCTTCTTCACCTTTTCGACTTTCGCCGGTGTGATGGCCTCGGGATCGAGCGAGGTGTGCTTCGCGGCGCGTGAACCTTCGGGAATGCCGTTCAGGTACTTGCTGCTCAACAACCCCTGGGCCAGCGGCGAGAACACGATGCAACCCATCTGCTGTTTGTCGAGCTCGGCGAGCAGGCCGTCTTCGATCCAGCGGTTGAACATGCTGTAACTCGGCTGGTGGATGAGGCAGGGCGTGCCAAGTTGTTTGAGTATCGCGGCCGCCCGCGCCGTCTGCTCCGGGTTGTAGCTCGAGATGCCGGCGTACAGCGCGCGTCCCGACCGCACGATGTAGTCGAGCGCGCCCATGGTCTCTTCCAGCGGCGTCTCGGGATCGAAGCGGTGGCTGTAGAAGATGTCGACGTACTTGAGGCCCATGCGCGCCAGCGACTGATCGCAGCTCGCCACCAGGTATTTGCGCGAGCCCCACTCGCCGTACGGACCCGGCCACATGAGGTAGCCGGCCTTCGACGAGATGATCATCTCGTCGCGATAGCGATGGAAGTCCTTGCGCATGAGCGCGCCGAAGGTTTCTTCGGCCGATCCCGGCGACGGACCGTAGTTGTTAGCCAGGTCGAAATGCGTGATGCCGAGATCGAACGCACGGCGCGCAATGTTGCGGCCGTTCTGGAAGACGTCAACGTCGCCGAAGTTGTGCCACAGCCCGAGCGACACCGCGGGCAGGCGCAAGCCGCTGCGTCCGACGCGCCGGTACTTCATCGACTGGTAACGCGCGTCTGCGGCTAGATAATCCATGTCGCTCGGCCTCTTCGTCTGGCTGGCTTTGTCGGCGGGCGCGTAACATCGCGAACCCCGCCAACAAAATCAAGACCAGGCCGTCGAGCGCGCCACCGCCGCCGCCACCGCCACCACCCGACTGGGCGGCGCAGCCGGGGGCGGATTGGTGACCACCGGAGGCGGCAGCGTCTCGTTCTTGCGCAGCAGGAACATGCCGTTTTCGATGTCGCTGACCAGCAAGGTGCCGGACGGGAGGAACGGATAGACGCCCCATGCACCATCGGTACCCGCGCTGTTGGCTGTTGGCGATAGATAAGTGTCGAACGAGCCGACTTCCGTGAGCGCCCGCGGATTGGTGACGTCGAAGATCACCAGGCCGCGCTTGTAGTGCGAGACGTAGTAACGATTGCCGATCGTATAACCGTTGTGATCCGTGGCCGTCGTGCCGCCTATGTATGAAGTGACCAGCGTCGGTGCCTGCAGGTTGCCGACGTCGAGCGTATAGATATGAGTGGTGAGGCCGCGCTGCAGTTCATCGAGCTCGTCGTGAACCACGATGTGCATGTTGTCCGCCGTGGGCCAGCCAGAGTGCACGTAGGTGGCCGTCGGATAACTCGTGGTGCTGAGACGCACGGGTGCGGCCTTATCCGTGACGTCCCACAGGTCCACGGACAACTCGTTGAAGTCCACCAGCACCTGGCAGGGGTTGTGGCCATTCGCGCACTGCGTGGTGCGGCTGTCGGTGATCAGCATCGAGGTGGAGTCGTGCATGTATCCGGTGCCCGTGGGCGGCGCCGTGACCAGCGTGGGCGAGGTGGGATTCGACAGGTCGTAGATGCGGAACGCTCCGGCGTTGATGTTGGCGCCGGCGATCACTAGATAGGGCGTGGCGCCGGGCAACGCCGCGTTGGTCGAGTAGTTGATGTTCGTGATGTACAGCGTGTGCGACGTGCTGAACGCCGTGATGGTGTTGGCCAGCGTCACGGTGTTCGGCAGATTGGTGAGATCGAAGATCTGCAGGCCACCGCCCGGCGCTTCGGTGGTCGCGTAGGCGTAGGCGCGATGCCGGCCGAGCGCGGCGTCGAAGAACTGGTACGCCTTCACTTCGCGCCACGGCGAAGCATTGCCCGGAATGTTGGCGACGAGCACGGGGGCGCCGGGGTTGGTCACGTCATAGAACGCCGTGCCCGTGCGATGGCCGAGGATGGCGTATTCGCGCTGGTCGTCCATGTCGACGAGGCCCCAGATCTCGCTCGCACTGACGGGCGCACCCGGAATCTCCTGCAGTTGCACCTGCGCCAGGTAGTCGATGTTGTGGCAGGGGAAGGTGCCCGCGCGCCCGCCGGTGCACGCGGTTGGCACCAGGATTTTCGGCATGATGATGCGCGGCTGCGGGTCGCCGTTGGCGTCCACCACGATGAATCCATGCGCAATGAAATTGTTGCGGTATGCATCGGGCACGCCCGACATGCGGGTGGGGTTGGTCTCGGCGTTCTGGATGGCGAAGTGATCTTCCGCCGAATACCCGCCGCGCACGCCTTCCTTGCCCACCAGCAGATTGTCGACGTCGATGCTCGAGACGTCGTAGCTGCCCGCCGCGAGCTTGATGGCATTGCCCGGTAGCGACTGCGTCAGCGCATAGGCCAGCGTCTGGCAGGGGCGATGGTTGTTGTTGCAGTCGCCGGTATCCGTACCGGTCGCGGGCGACACGAAGCGCGTTCCCACCGCATCGGGATGGCCGTAGACGATGGCGGCGGGCAGCAGCACGGCGGCCGGCACCACGCACAACGCGATCATTTTCCAGGACAGGTTGTGAGCTCGCATAGGCCCTCCTAACGGGAGTTAGTGGTCCGAACAGGCACTTTAGTTCGCACGGCGGTGCTCAACGTGTGATGAGCCACACGCCCGCGCCGAGCAGGGCCACCCCGGCAAGTCGAGTAAGGGTTATTGGATGTTCGGGCAGGCCCATCCACCCGAAGTGGTCGGCAACCACGGCCATGGCGAGTTGCCCGAGCAGCGCGAGCCCGAGCAGGCTGACCGTGCCGAGCTCCGAAGCCACCACCGTGGCAACGGCGACGTTGAAAGCGCCCAGGAGACCGCCGAACCAGGCCCACACCGGCACCGACGCCAGCGTGTCGCGGTCGGGCATCGAAGTGCGTGTCGCGATCAACAGCGCCAGGAGCGCCACCGTGCCGAGCAGGAAGCTGACGAATGCCGCCGCGTTGGCGCTCTGCATCACCGTGCGCAGTTTCGAGTTCATGCCGATCTGCAGCGTGAGTCCCAGGCCCGAGGCGATCCCGAGGAGACAGGCGAGGGCCTTCATGTGCTAACTACCTCGGAGGCGCTTGAGCAGGCGCAGGCCTGCCGGGAACTGCGCCACGAACAGCACGATGCGCCAGAACGCGCGTTTGCCGATGGATGCACGCCGCTGCGGCACGACCGCGAACACGGCGTCGCGCACGTCGCGATGGCGGGCATCGCCGGAAGTGGCATCGACGGGCAGGAGGTCGGACATGGCGCGCAGGATACCTCGCGCCGGTCAGATTGCAGCGGTTTCCATTTCCCAGGTAGTCAGCGGTGCGCCTCGCCGCACCCAGAAACCCACGCCACTGGGTTTGAAATCCTTGCGCAGCCGCTGCGAGTACCACGCCGCGTCGCGCAGGAAGACATCGCGATCCGTGCGCGTGCGGTCGCAGTTTTCGCGCCAGTCACGCGTCGTCAGCGCCGACAGGTACAGCACGCCGCGCGTGAGCCGCCCGAGATTGGCGATGGCGCGCGCTGCCGTGCGGTCGTCGAGATACTGCAGGACGTCGTAACAGACCGTGAGATCGAACGGGTCGGCCGACCAGGTCGCGAGCGACCCCTGCGTCCAGCCGAAGCGTTCGCAAAGGTATTCGCTGTATTCCAGCCCCGTGTATTCGGCGCGAGGAAAGGACTGCACGAGCGGGGTGCGCAGCAGGCCGATGCCGCAACCCGCATCCAGCATGCGGCGCACCGGCAGGCCGATGTGGTTGGCATAGGCCGCGATCAGATTCGCGCGCGCCTTCATCTCGGCACGCGAAACCACGGCCGTGCGCGAATCGAAATAGAAACGCTGGTAGTAGGCCTTGTCGAACTGCGTGCTCATGCGGGCAACTTCGCAAGTTCGCGGCGTACGGAGCGGCGCACCAGGAACCCGCCGGCGAGGCCGACCAGGCCGATCACCGTCGCGATGCTCGGGCCTAACCAGTTGTCGACGAACAGCGCGACGCGCGCCTGCATGGGATCGCCCACTTTGTAAACCATGGGCACCTGCGTTCCGATCTCGAAGCGCTTCGAAGTGGATGAGAGCTGGCCATTGATCGTGACGATTTCGCCCGTGGCGGTCCTGAAGCGAACACGAGGACGGTAGCGTGTAGTGTCTCCGTCGCGAAGCTCGTGATAGCTAACCACCTCGCCGGTGGCCGTCCGGGTGTCAGCGGTGAAGGACAGCGTGCGCCAGGCGAGGAACGCCGCCAGCAGCAGGCAGCCGACGCCCAGCGCAAGCAGCAGCCGCGCCGCGAGATCGAGTATTCGAAACGCCATTTGCACGATTCAGGGAATCACAATAGATTCCCAGTCTATTCGATGTGGGGAGCACGATGATCGAGCCGGAGAAGAAAGGGTCCAAGTGGCCGTGGATTCTGGTACCCGTTGCCGCGTTCAGCATTTTCTTCGGCTTGCGCGAATGCCAGCACCGGCTGCCGGCCGCCGAACATGCGGCGCCGGAAGCCTCGGCGCCGCAATAAGCCCGCTTCTTACTGCTCGTTCAGCTTGAAGGTCACGCGCAGTCGATGCCACTGCGCGATGGCCACGCCGTCGCGCGTCGCCGGCAGCAGGCGCCAGCGGCGCTTCGCTTCGGCCAGCGCCGCAAGATCCAGCTCTTCGAAGCCCGTGCTCTTGACCACGCGCGCATCACCCACGCGGCCGTTCGGTAACACATAAACCTCGAGATCGATGGCTCCCTGGCTGCCCTCGCGGATCATGCGCGCGGAGTACGGCGGCTTCGTCAGCGGGTAACGCGGGTCCTGGCGCGCCCTTTCGATGACGGGTTGCGGCGTGTTGTCGCCGGACGGGGGCTGCTCGACGTAGCTGTCGGGCACCGGCGGCTGCGTAATGATGTCGGGCTGTTCGAATGCGGTGTCCGGGATGTACTCCGGAGTCACCGCGCTGTCGTAACGCACCACCGGAACGGCGATCGGCGGCGGTACGACTACGGGCGGTTGGACCTTTTCGACGAACGTGGCCTCGATTCGCTCTTCCACCGGCGCGCTGCCGATTCCCAGGCTTTTCATGATGGCGAACAGCACAACGACGTGAAGTGCCGCGACCAGACTCATTCGACCTAATGCGCCTAATGGGCGCCTCTGCGCAGCAACAGCAGCCATGACGACCTCCGCATGCACCCGTTGAGGGTGGCTTGAGAGGTGAACGTGGCGGAAAACGTCAGCGGGTTAGCGCCACGTTCGCGATCGGGCGAATTCGGTGATGAATCCACTGAATTTGGGAATACCGCAGAAATCCTGGATCGGACAAAGTTGAATTTGAGCCATCGCAAACGGCGGAGACTTCAACCTGACTTCCGATTTGGCGGTAATGCACCAAGAAAATATTTCGCGCGCGATACTCGTTCTGCGAGGTCAGCGCGTAATCCTCGATCGCGAGCTCGCCGTACTCTACGGCGTTTCCACCAAGCGCCTCAACGAGCAGGTAAAGCGCAACGTCGAGCGTTTTCCCCAAGATTTCATGTTTGAACTTACAGCTGCGGAAGCCGAGGCTTCAAGGTCGCAAATTGCGACCTTGAACAAAGGCCGTGGTGGGAACATCAAATATCTGCCACGTGCCTTCACGGAGCACGGTGCAATCCAGGCCGCGAACGTCCTGAATTCACCTCGCGCCGTCGCGATGAGCGTCTATGTTGTGCGCGCTTTCGTTCGGTTGCGAGAAGTCCTGGTAACTAACAAGATCCTCGCGCGAAAATTGCTCGAGCTGGAACACTCGCTGAGTGCACCTCGATCTCAAGACCCAGCGGCAGCTCAAGGAGATCTATGGCCTGATTCGCGCAACTCATGAATCCGCCTCCTGCAGAAGCGACGCGGAATCGGTTTCACCGCCGACCTGGAAGGCAAATAGGCGCCATAGACAGCGCCCGTTCCAGCCCGAAAACCTCGTAAGAGCCCGAAGTAAGGGCATTTTCCGCCCAATACGCCATATGTCAGCGCCGCGTCGCCCGGCGCGCCGCGCGCGTGTACCATTGCGCCCCCTCATGAGTCGCCGCCAGCCAAAAGTCGGGTTCGTCAGCCTCGGGTGCCCCAAGGCCCTGGTGGATTCCGAACGCATCATCACCCAGCTTCGCGCCGAGGGTTACCAGGTTGCGCCGAGCTACGACTCCGCTGATGTCGTGGTGGTGAACACCTGCGGCTTCATCGACTCGGCGGTGGATGAGTCGCTCGACGCGATCGGCGAGGCGCTGGAGCAGAACGGCAAGGTGATCGTCACCGGCTGTCTCGGCGCGCGGCCGGAGAAGATTCTCGACCGGCATCCGCGGGTGCTGAAGGTCACGGGACCGCAGGCCTATGAAGATGTGATGAACGCGGTGCACGAGCACCTGCCGCCGAAGCACGATCCGTTCATCGACCTGGTGCCGCCGCAGGGCATTCGCCTGACGCCGCGGCACTACGCGTATCTCAAGATCTCCGAAGGCTGCAACAACAAGTGCAGCTTCTGCATCATCCCGTCGATGCGCGGGTTGTTAGCCAGCCGGCCCATCGACGACGTGCTGCGCGAAGGCGAGAAACTGGCGCGCGCGGGAGTGCGCGAGCTGCTGGTGATTTCGCAGGACACGTCGGCGTATGGCGTGGACATCCGCTATCGCGAAGGCGAGTGGCGCGGGCAGAAGTACGAAACGCGTTTTCTCGATCTGGCGCGCGGCCTGGGCGAGCTCGGCATCTGGGTGCGCATGCACTACGTGTATCCGTATCCGCACGTGGACGACGTGATCCCGCTGATGGCCGAGCGCAAGGTTCTGCCCTACCTCGACATTCCGTTCCAGCACGGCAGCCCCACGGTGCTGAAGCGCATGCGCCGTCCGGGGCAGGTGGAGAAGACGCTGTCGCGCATCAAGGCGTGGCGCGAGGTCTGTCCGGATCTGACGATTCGTTCGACGTTCATCGTCGGCTTCCCCGGCGAGACCGAGGCAGAGTTCGAAGAGTTGTTAGCCTGGCTGGATGAGGCGCAGCTCGATCGCGTGGGCGCGTTCAAGTATTCGCCGGTGGAAGGCGCGGCGGCGAACGACGTGGCGCCGCACGTGGCGCCCGGAGATCCAGGAAGAGCGGCTCGCGCGTTTCATGCAGAAGTCGGCGGCGATCAGCGCCGGCGAAGCTGGCGGCGAAGGTCGGACAGCGCATGACGGTGCTCGTGGACGGCGATCGACGGTACGGCCGCGATCGCGCGCAGCATGGCCGATGCGCCGGAGATCGACGGCGTGGTTCGCATCGCCAAGGGCGGCAAACTACCGATCGGCGAGTTCGTGGAAGTCGAGATCACGGGATCGAGCGATCACGACCTGGACGCGAAGGTCGTCAAGGCCCACTGAGGTCCGGCCCCTTTTGCTAGCCATCTTCGAAAGACTTGGGGGGACTGTCCCCATTTCAGAGACCCGACAGCGGCACGCGTGTGAGCTCGACATCTTCCTTGTTCGTCGCGTAGCCCACGTAGAGATGGTCTTTCCAGATCACGCTCTTGGGATAGTGGTACCCCGGCCGCTTGTACAAGCCTTCGAACCGCAGCGGCTGCAGATCGGCGGGACCCCGTAACAGCCACGCGCGATCGAAGAGCTTGCCGTCCCGGCTCAGCGTGATCGCCAGCGGTATGCGCAGCTTGTCCCGCCGCGGCGCGTTCACGAGAAACGCGGTGCCATCCGGGAGATTCCCGGCACTTTGTTTGGCGCGCGAATCCGGCATGCCGGTGAGCGTGGGCGTGGTCCAGGTTTCGCCGGCGTCACAGCTTTGCGAAGCCAGCTGGTGAAAGCTTTCCGCCTGATCGCGGAACACCATGACCGCGCAGGATCCGCGCGCGAACAGGCTGGGCTCGAGCTCGCGGCTTACTTCGCCGTCGTTGGGAAGGTTCTGCATGTGGCCGCGGCGCCAGTCGCGAATGCCGAGCGCATCGTCCGTGAAGAACGGCGCGACGATCATGCCGGGGCGCGTGTGGAACGCCGTGACGATCCGGCCGCCGGGCAGCGTGTGCGGATCCTGCTCGATGATGCCGGCGACGGGTTTGCCGTCGTGGCCCGTCACGCGCCGCGGCGTCGACCAGCGCCGGCCATCGGTGCTCAGTAGATAGTCGGTGTAGCCGCCCTCGCCCGATTGAAATCCGGTGGGCCACACATTGACGTATGCGACGAGCGTCTTGCCGTCCGTCCACCAACCGCCGCTCGAGTGCATCTGCGGCGCTGTGCCCGCCGCCCGAAGCACGGTGGGTGGCGACCACCGCAGACCGTCGTCGCTGACGCTGTAGGCCACCCAGGTGTCCTGCGAGTCCTCGTCTTTCGGAGAACTCTGCCACTGCGCATACAGCCGGCCTTTGAATGGCATCAGCACGACGCCGTTGCTGAACTTGTCGGTGTCGGCGCGGGGTTTGAAGATCGGGACAGTCTGGCTATCGGGGGCGGAGCGCAGGCCGAGATCGGGCTTGCCCTGATCGAACAACCCGGGAGCGATGGTGTAAGGCGCGGCGTTCGCCAGCGCACCCGCCACACACAGAACCAGCGCCGGGGCTGCAATACGGCGCCAGAAGCGCATCAGGCGAGCGCCGGGTAGGTGAACAACAGAAAGTGCGTGGCGTTCAGCCCGAAATGCACGGCCATGGCAGCTTCGATTCGTTGGGTGCGCATGAAGGCCCAGCCGTAACCCAGGCCGGCAACCGCTGCGAGGAACACATAGGTCCAGCCGCCGCCGAAGTGTGCGAGACCAAACAGGATGGCGGCGACCGTGAGCGCGACGCCGGCGGCCAGCGCCCGGCGGGATCCGAGGCGCGACAGTTCGTGCTGGATGAAGCCGCGGAAGAAGGCTTCCTCCGAAAGGCAGGTGAAGAACAGATTGACCGGTGCGAAGAGCAGGAAGAGCGTCGTCCACTTGGGTGCGAAGCTTGCGTAGCCCATCGCGAGGACAGCGATCATTCCCACGATGGCGGTGACCACGTACACGGGAAATGCGCGCGCCAGGACGCGGCCGAGTTCGCGCCAGGAAGTCACGAGCAAGGGGTTTATGAGCCCCAGGATGATGATGCCGGTGACGACTTTCGGGAAGCCGACGGAGATGCCGTAGGGTGTGGCGCCCTCGGACAAGACCTGCGGCTGTACGAGCACGATGCGATGAAAGCCCGGGAGCAGCGCGAGGGCCATGGCGAGAGCGTAGATGGCAAAGGCGAGGCCGGCGAGCCCGTGCCATATGCGCTTGTTAGGCGACGCCGAGTCGCGCGCGCGGGTGTAGGCGATGGCGAGGGCCGCGAGCAGTGCAATCCAGACAACCGTCAGCCAGTGCAGCGCGCCGGTGAAGATGCCGGCAAGGACCGCGACGGCGAGTGCCGCGATCCAGACAGTGCGATGGATCCACAGGCCGATGACGGCAATGAGGAGCAGCAGGAATGGGAGGTAGGTTTGTAGCGTCACGATGGAATCGAGGTCCGGCCCCTTTTGCTAGCCATCTTCGAAAGACTTGGGGGGACTGTCCCCATTTCAGATGGCCTGGTATCTGAAGTTCCTGAAGCGAACCTTCCCGTCGCCCGACGCATAAAGGCCGGGTCGCAGGCTCAGGAAGTCGTAGGCGACATTGTGGTGATAGCCGGACACTTCCATCTGCACGTCGTACTTGGTCCACGCCACACCGTCGGTCGAAGTGTGGAAGGTCACGATGTGTTTGTTGTTCTCGAAGCGGATGAAAAGGCGCCGGTCTATGCCCTTCGGCTTCGCTCGCGTCGCGTCGATGGCGGTGCGATGGCGCACCATCTGGCGCTCGTTGAAGCCGAGTCCGCAGTACATGCGTTTGTTATAGAAGAAGAGTACGCCGCCGGTGGCCGCGCCCTCCACTTCGATCTCCACCTCGCAGCGGTAAGCCTGGTCGCCGGTGATGCAGGTGATCGGCGAGCAGTTGGACGGGCTGTCGCCCTTGCCCGTGAGCACCAGCGCGCCGTTGTCGTAGCCCACGCGCGCACGCTCGTTTTCGCCAGGCGCGTAGAACGCCCACTGGATGCCGAACTTGTCCTTGCTGAAGTCGTCCGACAACGCGATGCCATGCGACTGGTTCTTGAGCTTTGCGGGTTTCGGAATGGCCTGCGAAAGATCCTTGCCCAGGAATCGGAACCAGCCGTCGTCGGTCCACTCGATGCGGTCGAGCAGCGTCTGGCGCCCGAGCGTCCAGTAGGCGTTTTCGTAGCCGTGATAGACGCTCCACCAGTCGCCCGCCGGACCTTCGACCAGGGTGGCATGGCCGCGCGACCACCATTTCTCGCGAACGTCGGTGGTGCGCACCAGCGGATTGGCCGGGCAGTTTTCCCAGGGTCCGTTGATCGACTTCGAGCGCGCGGCGATCACCATGTGCCCGGTGGGAGGGCCCGCCGTGCCACCGACCGCGGTCACCATGTAGAAATACTTGCCGTGTTTGAGGACCTTCGGACCCTCGGGCGAAAAGCTCTCCACCACCCAATCGTCGGGATAGCGCCATGGATCGTAGACGTGTTCGACGGCGCCATCGGTAGACAACCCATCGTCCTCGAGCTTCACGCGGTCGCCGCCGGACAGGAACAGGTAACGCTTGCCGTCTTCGCCGACGATGTGCCCCGGATCGATGTGCGCCGGCAGATTGAGATCGATGGGCTCGCTCCACGGGCCGCGCATCGACGTCGGCGTGGACCACGTAGTTAGAGCGCTTCGCCGCGGTGCGCGCCGGGAAGTAGATGAAGTAACGGCCGCCGTGCTTGGCGATGTCGCAGGCCCACACCGAACCCACGGGCCTGGTCAGCGCCGGCCCCACGGGATTCCAGTTCACGAGATCGCGTGAATGCCAGACGACGATGCCCGGATAGGAGTCGAACGACGAGAACGTCATCCAGTAGTCGTCGCCATCCTTGAGGATGGTGGGATCGGGACGATCGCCCGAGAACACGGGATTGAGAAACGTGCCGTCGCCGAGATCGGCGATGCGTTGTCCTTCGAATCCCTTGCCCCAACGCAGTCCCGACCAGTCGGTGCGCAACGGTGATCCGCAGGCGAGCTGCGCTTCACCCTTGGGCTTGTCCGCTGCGGCGGCGCCGGTCGCGGCGGCTGCGCCGCCGACGAGGAATGACTTCAATGCATCGCGTCTGCTGGTTTTCTTCATGGGCTGGTCAATAGCGGTACCGGATCCCGAAAGTGTACTGCCGGCCGGTGCTGCCGTACTGCGTAACCATCGGGTTGTCGACGTAGGCGTAGCGATCGGTAGTCTGGTTAGTCAGGTTCAGCGCCTCGAGCGTCAGCGACAGATTTTCGAGCACGTTCCAGCGGACGGACGCGTCGACGTTCGAGGTGTCTTCGCTGCCCGCGAAATCGTTGACGAGTGGGGAGTTGCAATAGCCACTCGGCGGCACCGTATCGGGCGACGCAGGAATCGGCGGGATGATGCCCGGCGAGCAGGTGCCGCTGGCGAGCGGATAGGTCGTGAAATAACCCTCGCGCTGTGCGAGGGACACGCGGGCGCTGAAATTCGACACCTCGTAGTACAGCGTGAAGTTGATCGCATTGGGCGAAGAGCCCAGCCATGGACCCTTGGCCGTCGTCTGCGGAATCGTGCCGCCGTTGCCCGGATCGAGGATGTAGTTGAGCTCCGAGTCGATGTGCGTGTAGTTGATCTGCGCACCGAAGTTCTTGAGGAAACCCGGCAGGAACGTGAAGTCCTGTTGATACGACAGCTCGTAACCGGAGAGCTCACCGCCCGGCGCGTCGCGAAACTGACGTGCGCGGAACACGTTGTCCGCGTCGATATACGCCAGTTGGTTCGGATTCGTGAAACCCGCGCGCACCTGGGCGATGCCTGCCGGATCGAGGAACGTCGAGAGGGGCGCGTCGAAGATCACCGTCTGCGGGAAACTGTCGATATCCTTCGTGAAGTACGCGCCCGACAGCAAGCCGCCTTCCGTGAAGTACCACTCGAGGCTCAGGTCGTAGTTAACACCGCGGAACGGCGATAGATAGGGGTTGCCGATCGTGAGGCTGCCGCCGTCGGTGGCGCCCGGCGTGTTCGGCACCGAGAGCGCGGTGATCGTCGGCGCCAGGTTGCCGAGCAGCGGACGCGCCATCACCTTGGCCGCGCCAATCCGGACGATGAAATCTTCCGCGGCTTCGTAGGCGATGTTCAGCGCCGGCAGTGTGTCGGTGTAGTCGTTGCTCGCGCGGATCGGCAGGCCGCCCGCGCCATTCGAGTTGCCGATCGAATCGAGCGCGGTGAACGCTTCGCGAATACCGACGTTGCCGTACAAGCGGCGACCGAACATCTCGCTATTGAAATTGAGCTGCATCCACACGGAGTGATCGTTCTCGATCACTGCGAAATCGTCCCGGCCGTTGTTGCGACGAATCGCCCGGAAGTCTCCATATTCATTGACGCAGTCGCAGGCGAATCCGAACGTGCGATCGAACGCTTCGAGGTCCGGCGCGAAGAACTGCGAGGGTGCACCCGCCGGCGCGTCGAGCCCCTGGCCGAACTCGAAGACGCGGCCCAGTGACGCGGACGTGACACCGGCTTCGATCTCGGTGGGATTGATCGTGTCGGTATTGCGCTCGCGCTGCTGGGTCTTGAACGAATACTGGCGATCGCTGTAGCCAAACCCGAGATTCAGCTTGTCATTGATGTCGAGCGTGAAGTCGATGCGGCCGCCGTCGTAGGTGTTCTCGACGATGCGCTTGAAGTGACGCATCGCCGAGAAGCCTTTGACAATGCCCCAGTTCTGCGGATTCTCGGCGGCGAAACCCAGGTCGAACACCGGCATCGGACCGCCGCCGCGCTCGTCGTACACGAACGGGCCGGGCGTATCCATGGAATTGAATTCCACGAGCTGGCCCGTGGATTCGTTGAGCGACTCGGACTGGCCGTAGATGAGGTTCATGCGGAAATCGTCGGCGAACTCGTGCGTCACGTTGAGTGACGCCTGCTTGAAGGTGGTGGTGTAGAACGACGCGTCGGCGGCAGAGCGCATGTCGACGTTGCGCAGGACCAGGTAGTCGGCGACACCTTCGGAAACGTTGGAGTCGAGCACGTCCACCGCGGGGCGCCCTATGAGAGCGTCGCGGAAGCCCAAGCCACGGTTGCTGGGGTCGGCGACGACGCCCGGCGACAGCGTGTTGTTGTAGTACTCGTAGGGATCGAGGTTGTTAGGATTGAGGCTGTACGTGTACCCCGCGACTGGCGTCGTGCCGAACATCGCCTGGCCGCAGTCCTGCGGCGGCGCCGTGCCGGTGCCGTCGTTGAACGTGCACAGGCCCGGATACAAGCCACGACGATTCGCCACGGTCGTCGTTTCGGTCGCCGTGTTGTAGGTGGCGTTGGTGTTGTTGCGGTTGAGACCCACCGTCGACACCTGGTTGATGATGTTTTCGTAATCGTATTCGGAATACAGCAAGTCGAGATTGACCTGCGTGCGGTCACCCGGCGCCCACTGGTAGGAGTTGGTGACGCCGAGGCGGTTGTACTTCACGTTCGACTGCTCGATCGAACCGAGCGCCGGGAACTTCACCGTCGAGTCGTCGAAGCGACCCGGCGTGTTGTAGGGAGCGCCCGGGTAGAGGTTGGCGTAAGCGGTCGGGTCGGAGCCGGTCTGCGCGGCAATGGCCGCCGGGTTGGTGATGACCGTGCCGAAGTTCGTACCCACGGGAGCGGAAAAGCCCGAGCGCTGCGGAGCTTCGTTGCCGAGAAAGTCGGTCTGGCGATAGGTGAAGTCGGAAACGCCCGGGCCGCGCCGGAACTGGTCTATTTCCGTCTGGCGTTCGGAATAGGCGGCGGACAGCAACACACCAAATTTTTCGTTGTGCCAGGACACGAGGCCGGCCAGTTTCGGATTGTGGAATTCGCCGTTCTCGTAATAGGAATCTTCGGCCGAGAAGCCGAGCTGGAATTCCTTGAACTCCATCGGACGACCGGTGGTGAGATCGACGGTGGCGCCTAGCGAGCCTTCGTCGGTTTCAGCCGATGAAGTTTTCTGCACCTTGAGCGAGCTGAAGAGCTCGGACGCGAAGGTGTTGAAGTCGAAGGAGCGGCTGCGATTCGGGCTCGAGCCCGCGTCGTTGGCTCCCGCGGTCGAGAGCGCTTCGAGGCCGTTGATGCGCACGCGCGTGAAATCGCCGGGCAGGCCGCGCACGGTGATCGTGCGGCCCTCGCCCTGGTCACGGTCGATGGAGATACCGGGAATACGCTGCAGCGCTTCGGCGAGATTCGCGTCGGGGAAGTCCGCGATGTCGTCGGAGTTGATGGCGTCGACCATCACGCCGGACTGTCGCTTGACGTCGAGAGCTCCGCGCAATGCAGCGCGATAACCCGTAACCGTGATTTCTTCGGTTTCTTCGGCAATGGCGGCGGGCTCGGATGTGGGCTCTTGCGCGAAAGCCGGTGAAACGCCGAAGGCGCTCAGGCCAACAGTCAGCAACGAGACGTAGCCGCGCGCGACACCGCCGGTGTGATGGTGCTCCTGCATGAGTTTCCCTCTTCTATCCCAGGCCGTGCCAAAGAGTGATCGCTTGATAACCGATTCGTTATCACCGGCTGTCACCCGGTGTCATGCCGAAGGTAATCGGTGTCACTCATTACTGCAATCAGCAGGGCACGGGTAAAAAGTACATCGGCTGGAGGAGCGAAGAGCGGAGCCGTGAGGTCTGGCCCCGTTTCCGGGAAATGGGGTCTGACCCCATTAAGTAGTTAGATCGTCAGCTCGCATCATGCGCGCCAAAGAAGAAGGGGCTGCATAGCAGCCCCCTCTTGATCGTCCGCTGATCGGCGACGATTACGGTGCAGTCACCGACACGTCATCCACGTAGACGTCTGCTCCCACCGGCGTGCCCTCCAGGAAGATGGCCACGTCGACGACCGTGCAGCCCGCGGGAATCGCCAGATTCCCCGAAAGCTGCGTCCAGGTGTTGGGCACCACCGCCGTATTGTTCTGCAGCCAGGGAAAGGTGTCGCCGCTCGAGCATCCAACTTTCGAGGCCAGCCGCACCGTGCTGTTAGCCGCCCCGGTGTGGAACACCCAGGCGCTGACCGCGTACGTCGTGCCGGCCGCGACGCGGCTGGTGAGGTTGTAGACCGCGAACTGATTGGCGTTCGGCCGATTGCTCGCCAGCAGACTCTGTACGCCGGCATGCGCCTGCGCCGTGCTCGCGCTCAGCGTCGAACCGTTCCATGACTGCCAGCCGGCGATGCCCGACTCGAAGCCACCGCCGGTGACCAGGTTGTTGTCCGGCGGCACCACGCTCACGTCATCCACGTACACATCGACCCCCGTGGCCGTGCCCTCGAAGTAGATAGCCACGTCGACGAGGTCGCAGTTCGGAATGACGAGATTGCCCGACAGCTGCGTCCAGGTGTTCGGTGCCACCGCGCCATTGTTCTGCAGCCACGAAAAGGTGTTGTGGCCGGCAGGCGCCGTGGCCGCGGTGCATTCCACCTTGGCCACCAGGCGCCCCGTGTTGGCCGCTGCACCCGTGTGCAACAGCCAGGCGCTGACGGCGATACGTGGTACCGCGCTGCACGACGCTGGTCAGTGAGTAGGCCGCAAAGCCTCCGGTGCCGGCGCGCGCCGTCGATTGCAGGCTCTGCGCGCCGCTGCGGGCTTGCAGGGTGCTGGCGCTCAGCGTGCCATTGCCCCAGTTGCTCCAGCCGGCGATACCCGCCTCGAAGCCGCCATTGGTGACGCAGGTTGATTCCGGACGGCGGAACCGGCTTGCCGAACCTGACGCTGCTCAGGTTTGCGACACCTGGGGCTCCGTTGAAGCGGATGTACACGTCGTGCGTACCGGTGACCGACGACAGCGCCTCGTCGACGGTGGCCGAGCTGCCCCAGCCCGACGTCGGTGGCAGATCGACCGTGACCAGCGCCGGATTGGCGAGGCTGTCGAGATGCACCGAGACGCTGCCCGCGGTGGTATTGCCCTTCGCGTAGGTGACCCAGACCGTGTCCCAGTCGCTTTCAAACGCGACGTCCTGGAATGCGATCCAGTCGCCGTCATCCGTGTAGGCGATGACACCACCGGAAACCACGCCCTGCCCTTCGTCGTGGTTGATGGCTTCCAGCGTGATTCCGAACTCGTCTCCCTGCCAGCCGGGCGGAACGTACACAGGGACCGTGCAGGTATCACCACCACCATCCCGGTAGCAGTTGATCCAGTCGAGCGCCGGCCGCGTCGTGCCGTCCGAGCGGATCAGATAGGCATTCACGCGCCACACGCTGCCCTGCTGGTGACCCCAGTGCGTTACGCCGGCGACTTGCGGGTGGTCCCAGAAGATCGGGAACAGCTTCTTCATGACATTGGCCTGGTCGGCGTCGTTGGCCAGGTTCAGGTCGAACTCCGAGATGTAGATAGGCAGGCCGACCGCGGCGAGCCTGTCGAGATTTGCGCCAAGCACCTCGGGGCTGGCGCGCTCGTAGAAGTGCGCCTGTTCGCCGATGCCGTCTATGAGCTTGCGCTCGTGCAACAGGTTGATGAGGCCGAGGTAGTTCGTCGTGATGCCGTTCTCGACGATCACGTTGTACTCGTTGAGGAGCAGTTTGGCCTTCGGGAAATGCTTGCGCGCGAGCTCGAAGGACTTGATGACCCAGTCGATAGCCAGTGGCGCCAGCGCCACCCAGGGCTTCGCGGTACGACGGAGGCGCATTGAGCGGCTCGTTGACCACGTCCATGAGTGTGAGATCCGGGTATCGCGCCGCGACCGCGGCCATCCACTCTTCGATCTCCTCGAGCTGCTCGGCCGCGGGCAGGGCGGCAATCCAGCCCGGTTGCTGCTGACCCCACACCAGCGTGTGGAACTTGAAGACCAGGCCGTTATCGACGGCGAGCTGGTAGGCCGTGTCGAGCGCGGTCCAGTTCATGACGTCGCGCGTCGCCTCGACGCTGCCCCATTTGCCGGCGTTGCCGGGCGTGACTTGATCGAAGTAGGCGAGGAGATTTTCGTGGTCCGTCGGGCCGTCCGTGGCGGAACCGAAGAACCTGATCTGGTTCACCGTCACCGTGACCACGTCCGGCAGGCTCGGCGCACCGTAGTTGTCGGTGACGATGAGCGAGAACTGTAGTTCGGTCTGGACGTCGACGTCCGGCGCCTTGAACGTCACGTTCTTCGCCTTGGCATTGCTCAGCCTCACGGCCGGGCCCGCGACCTGGCTCCACAGGTAACTCACTACCTTGCCGTCTTCGTCCGTGCCTGTGCCTTTCAGGTGGACGACGCGACCTTCGGTGACGGACTGATCCGCACCGGCATCGGCAGTGGGCACGTAGGGATACAGGCAGCCGACCAGAATGATCGGCAGCACCATCGCGGTGATGCGCATCTTGCGAAACATTGATTTTCCCCTTCGACGTATCGTGTGCGGGATTGATGTCTGGTGTCCGCCGCGGCCCGATCTACCCGCATCTATCGTGCCGCAGGGCCTTTGTACCAGAAGCCGGGAGACGGACGAAGCCCGTAGAAATACGGCCAGGCAAGTGCGTTGCCGGCTGGCCGCGCGCTGCAGGCCAGCAATTCGAAGGTCAATTGTGCGAGGGATTGGGCTCGGCGGTGTCAGACGGGCCGGAATCTTCGTCGCTGGGCTTCAGATCCGGATATTCGCGCGTCACGCGGTCGATGATTTCGACGTCGTAAGCGCTGATCACCCTGGCAACTCCGCGCTTGTAGCCCGCGAACTCGTCGGCTGACATTTCCGCTTCGACGGGTTCCAGCGACGAGATCAGTTGGTCGATGTGTGCGTTGACCAACGCGACTATCTGTTCAGCCAGCTTGCGTTCCATGAGGTCCGGCCCCTTTTGCTAGCAAATGGGGTCTGACCCCATTTTCTATTCGACGGTGACGGACTTCGCGAGGTTGCGCGGCTGGTCGACGTCGGTGCCCTTGAGGATGGCGACGTGGTACGCCAGCAGCTGCAGCGGCACGGTGTACACGGCCGGGGCCTGGAAGTAGCTCACGTGCTTGGGCATCTGGATGACGGTCACGCCATCCGACGAGACGAAGCCCGAATCCGGATCGGCGAACACGATGAGCTCGCCGCCGCGCGCGCGCACTTCCATGAGGTTGCTCTTGAGCTTCTCGAGCAGATCGTTGTTAGGCGCAACGGTGATGACGGGCATGTCCGCATCCACGAGCGCCAGCGGCCCGTGTTTCAGCTCGCCGGCGGGATACGCCTCGGCGTGGATGTAGGAAATTTCCTTGAGCTTGAGCGCGCCTTCCATCGCGATCGGATGCAGGGCACCGCGGCCCAGGAACAACGCGTGGTGCTTGTCGGCAAACCGCTTGGCGAGGTTGTAGATGACCGGGTCCAGCGCCAGCGTCTTCTCGATGACCGATGGGATTTCGATGAGCCGTTGCACGAGGCTGCGCTCGCGCTCGGCATCGGCCGTGCGCTGCTTGGCAAGCGCGATGACGAGCATGCTGAGCGCGGTCAGCTGCGTGGTGAAGGCCTTGGTCGACGCCACGCCGATCTCGGGGCCGGCGCGCGTGAGCATCACCAGCTCGGATTCGCGCACCAGGGAGCTCTCGGGCACGTTGCAGATGGCCAGCGACGACAGGTAGCCCGCCTGCTTCGCGAGCCGCAGCGCGGCCAGCGTGTCAGCGGTTTCACCCGACTGCGAGATCGTGACGAACAGCGAATTCTTGGGCACCACCGGGTTTCGGTAGCGGTACTCGCTGGCGATTTCCACCGTGCAGGGGATCTTGCAGATCTGCTCGATGAAATAGCGCGCGACGACACCGGAATGGTAGCTGGTGCCGCAGGCGATGATGTGCACGTGTTCCGTGCGTTTGAAGATTTCCGTGGCGGCGGGGCCGAACGCGGCCTCTAACAATCGGCCATTGGCCACGCGCTCGGCCAGCGTGTCGGCGACGGCGCGTGGCTGCTCGTGGATTTCCTTGAGCATGAAGTGGCGGTACTGGCCCTTCTCGGCCGCGTCGGCCGACAGTTCGCTCTCGCGAATCGGCCGCTCGGCGGTGTCGCCGTTCTTGTCCAGCACCCTGATCGAAGTGCGGTGGATGTCGGCAACGTCGCCTTCTTCCAGGAACATGAAGCGGCGGGTGACGGGCAGCAGCGCGGCGACGTCGGAGGCCACGAAATTTTCGCCGACTCCGAGGCCCACGACCACCGGGCAGCCTTCGCGCGCCAGGATGATGCGCTCGGGCTCGGCTTCGCTAACTACCGCCAGCGCGTAAGCGCCTTCGAGTTCGGAGACGGTGGCGCGCACGGCCTTGAAGAGGTCTTTCTGCGCGGCAAGATGGAAGTGCACGCGATGCGCGATGACTTCGGTGTCCGTCTCGGAAGTGAACGTGTAACCGGCTTTCGTCAGCTCTTCGCGGAGCTCTTCGTGATTTTCGATGATGCCGTTGTGGACGATGGCCAGGCCATCGTGCGAGATGTGCGGATGCGCGTTGCGCTCGGAGGGCACGCCGTGCGTGGCCCAGCGCGTGTGCGCGATGCCGACCTGGCCGTGCGTCGGATCCGCCGTGATGGCTTCCTCGAGCATCTTGACCTTGCCTACCGTGCGCAGGCGCTTGAGCTTCGACGTGCCGTTGAGCACCGCGATGCCGGCGGAGTCGTAGCCACGATATTCGAGCCGGCGCAGTCCCTCCATGAGGATTGGGACGACGTTTCGCTCAGCGATGGCTCCGACGATGCCGCACATTTAGATGTGTCCGGGAAAAATGGGGCGGCTAGTGTGCCTGAGTGGGCCAACGGATCGCAGTAGCAAACCCACCCTTAAAGGTACTTCTGATACCCCGCTCACAAACGGTCGCTAAATGCGCCGCCAGGTATTACGAATCAACACCTTACGGGTGGTCTCAAGCAGATGGAGCAGCCAGGCGACCGCCAGGACAGGCGCCGGCACCGACCATCATGGCGATGTCCGCCTGAAGGGGATGCCCGCGACCAGGCAGAACACGAGCCCGGCAAACCACAACGGGTGCGTATGGGTCGGCGGCGTTTGCGCGCCCTCAGGGAACATTCGGATCGATCTGGGAGCGAAACGCGGGGCGCACCGACAGGCGCTGGTAGTAGCCATGAACCGCGTCGAGATGCGGCCGCTCCATGGGCGTGAGCAGCCACCGCTGGGTAGATAGCCCGAGCACCACGTCGGCCAGCGTGAAGAACTCGCCGGTGATGAACTGCCCGCCCTGCGCGAAGTGGTCGTCGAGAATGCGCATGTGCGCGTTCCAGCTTTCGACGCCGGCGGCGATGGCCGCTGGATCCGCATGTGCGGCGCTCTTGCGTGCCAGGCCCAGGAACGCATAACGCCACGCCATGTTGAGCTCGGTGGCCTGCCAGTCCATCCACTGCTCGACGAGAGCGCGCGCCTGGCGGTCTTCGGGCCACAACGCGGAGCGGGGTTGAAGGCTCGCGAGATATCGGCAGATGGCGTTCGACTCCCACATGACGAAATCGCCGTCCTGGATCACCGGGACCATCGCGTTGGGATTGCGCGCCAACAGCTTCGGGTCGGATTCGACGTGTTCGAAGTGCAGGTCGAGCTCAGCGCAGGTCCACAGCACCTTGCGCACGTTGATCGACGACTTTCTGCCCAGGACCCGGAGTGGCATGGGTGCGGACTACTTCTGTCTCTCTATCTTCTTGATGCGACCGTCGACGATGGTGACCACCATGGCGGGATTCGCGCCGCGATCGTAAGTCCAGGTTTCCACCACGGTTTCGCCGACTCTGACCATCGCCCCAAACTGATTGCGGGCCTGCACGTCTTCCGTGCGCGACTCGCGCGCGGTGGGCTCACCGCATTTTGATTTGAGCTCCCCGACCGACATCTGACTCGAGGCGATCCATTTTCCGCAGCGAAAGGTGTCGTCGGCGGAGGCGGCCAACGGATACAGCAACGCTGCAACCATGACGATCGAGGCTTTCATGGCGCCGAATGTTAGCACTCAATTCCCGCAGTGCTGGTCTTCGCAGGGAATCCCGTCCCGGTCGCCGTCCATTTTCGTACCTGGGCATTTCTCCAGGAAAAACTGCGCCTCTGCACAGGATTTCATCTCGGGGCAACGCGTTCGCCCATCGCAGCGAAACTGCGAGCTGTTGCTGGCAGGAGGACGAGAGTCATTCCGCTCAACCTGCAGGTCGTGGACCGGAACCTCGTTCATGACCGGTTCCGACTCCGGCGCCTGGACTCGTTGATACGCGTGCAGGGCAAATGCGGCTATGACGACCACCAGAATCACCTTATTCATCCCTGCTAGCTACTCCAGTTTCGCGCCCCTTTCAACCAGCAGCTCGCGCAGCAGCGAGCGATGGCAGCGGGCCTGGTCCTCGCAATAACAACCCACCGAGAAGTCCGCGTGATGCGACAGGGCCGCCAGCACGTCGAGCGACTGGCTGGCGGCGGGCGCGGCCATTTCCGCGCGATACTTTCTTGAAAATTCCTTCCACGCTTTGTCCGACTCTGCCGACAGGCCGAGCTTCATGATGGCTGCGCTGGGCGCCAGGACCGGGAACCAGACGTCGTACCAGTCGAGGCGCGAAAAATCTTTCCTCGGCACGCCACGCGGCGGCCTGCGCACGGTGCCGAGTCGCGTGCCTTCATTCGCCACCCGCGGCTTGCCGAGACGCACTATGCGCACGCTCATCGCAGCTTCTCGAGAAAGACCAGCGTGACCGCGGAGGAAAGCACTTTTTCGCGACTGCGGTGGTAGCCGAGACGTTCGTAGAGCCGGATGTTTCCTTCGCTGCGGTTGCCGGTGAACAACTCGAAAGCGCCTGCCTGCGGAAATTCGATTTCGATGTGACGCATGAGCATCGTGCCGATGCCGCGACCCTGAAGTTCTGGCCGCACGATCAGCCGTCCGATCTCGCACCGCCCGGCCACCGCCCGCGCGCGTACCGACCCCACCAGCCGATCTGGTTCCATCGCTTTCAGCACCACCGAAGCCGAAAGTTCATCGCGCAGGTCCGGCAAAGTCTGCCGGAGTGGTGGCAGCGTCCAGTCGTCATACAGCCGGGCTTCGGATTCGTAAGCGAGCTTCTGCAGGTCGAGGATGGCCTCGGCGTCTTCGGGTGTGGCGCGCACGATTCGATAGGGCGGCGGGTCTGCGTCCTTGCTCATGGGTATGAAGGGGATTGCAAGGCCGTCGCCGAGCGGCCAGTCGATGCGTTCACCGGCGCGATAACCGCGCGCGGCGTAGAGGCGCACGCCCGGCAAGGTGCCCATGAGCTCGAAGCGCGTGAAGCCGTGCGCCATCGCATCCTGTTCGCAGCGCGCAAGCATCACGGACCCCAGGCCCCGGCGCGCGAAATCCGGGTGGATGAAGAAGGCACGGATCTTTGCGGCATCCCTGGCGGGATCCAGTTCCGTGGCGTCGCGGCCAGCGCGTGCGTCGCTGCCGAACAAGGTGCGGCGCCGGCTCCAGCCACCGCAGCCGGCGAGGCGCCCTTCGGCTTCGATGACGAAGTAACTGCCATCGCGAATGAGCTGCGTATCGGTACCGAAAGCGCCGCGCAATGCACCTTCCACCTGCTCGGCAGTGTAATCGCCGCGGCTGAGCTCGCGCGCGGATGCGGCGATGAGCGGGCCCAGGGACGGCAGATCGGCCATCGTCGCCCGTCGCAGTCGGAATCCCGGCGCCGCCGTACTAACTACCATGCGATCAGCTGGCGAGCGGCAGCAGCAGTTCACAGGCGAACACGCCGGTCTTCGCGTCGAACCCCGCGCCGCGCGGGTAGTGTTCGAACGGATGGCGTGCGGGATCGATGCGGTTCGCCGGGTCACCGAGGGTGGCGCCGATGAACGCACCCCAGGCCGCGCCGATCTCCGCAGCGGTTCCCTTGAAATGCGCGACGGCGTGGCGGCCCCCGGGAATCGTGGCCTCACCGGCACCTGGCAGCGTCATGCCTCGCGGCACTTCCACGCAGGCATCGTACCGGCACTTTTCCGGCGGCGTATTCATGGGGTTGTCGAGTGCCACGCCATAGCGCGGACAGTCGAGCATCCCAAGCTCCGCAAGCCAGGTCGCGACGGGGCCACGCCAGAAACGTCCGAGTGGTTCACCCGGCGGACCGGTGTAACGAAGGTAGGCGACCTTGACCGGCGGTCGTTCGGTGATCTCGATTTTCACGCAACGAGTTTACACCGCGTTTGTTAGAGCGGTGCCTCAGTGACGCTTGAAGTACTGCACTGCGCGCTCATGGCGCTCTGCGGCCGCGCGAGTTCCGAACGTGCCGAGGTTGCGGCGCCTGCCTGTCTTGCGGTCGAGCTTGCGCGAGTAGAGCCGGAACTTGCCGCTGGCGAGTTTCCTGATCATGCACGCAGTGAAGCATTTTGCACGCATGCGCACTGCCGCCTGACATCGCCGCGCACTGTCGGACTTTTATGACCCGCCGAGGGCAAACACGTGCATCTGTTCCCAGCGTCCACTGGAGTTCTCGATGAGCACCAGTTCGGAGCAGCGCGCCTGCAGACCTGACCCGGGCAGTGCAATGCGCAACTCCACTTCTATTTCGCATAGCAGTGGCTCATCTCCGTGCGCCACCGTGACGTGCGGCACCACGGTGTCGAACTTGCCGTCGAACGGCGGATAGTCTGGAAACGCGCCGAAGACACCGTCGGTGAGCGCGGAGAATGGCCCGGCCGGTTCCGGTGCCAGGTATAACGCCACCGGAAAACGTTCGGTTTTCGCGAGGCGATAGCTGAAACACGGCACGGAACTCGCGATTCCCGCGAGCGCGCCCAGCACCTCGGCATCGATGAGCGACGGCGCCATGAAAGGATAGAGAATCGTGACGTGCGCCGGCACGTTGCGGCGCGCGGAAGGATCGAACCTCTGGCGATGGTGCGCGATGTAGCGTTCCGCCTCGGGAACGCGGCAGATGAGCGCGGTTTCAGGCAACGCGCTTACCGCAACCTTCAGGTTTGTAGATGCGTTCCGCGGAAGCCGGATATTTCAGGAGCTTGTCCGCCGCGCGCGGCGGCCGCCGCAACAGTTCACCGCCGCAGTTGGGGCATTTGCCCTGCAGTTTCTCGGTAGTGCACCTTTCGCAGAACGTGCATTCGAACGAGCAGATGTATGCATCGTTCGCATCGCCGGCGAGGTCGGTGTTGCAGCATTCGCAGTTGGGTCTCAGTTGCAGCATGCGGAGCTCCTGTAAATCGTCAACCACAACCTTCCACGTAGTTGAGATGTTCCCACGGGCCCGACTGGATCGCGGTGACGCGGCCGCCCGAGGTTTCGAAACGCAATCCATGTCCGCCGCCCGAAGACTTCAGCGTGATGGTGTGTCCGTTGGTGTCGTACTTGTGCGGCTGAACGTCGAGCCGCGCGCCGTACATGGCTTTCAGCTCGTCTTCGCTCGTGCCGATGCGGGCACCCGTAAAAGTATGCAGCTTGCTTTCGCCCTTCAGCTCGAGGCGCACGACCACACCGCCGATGATCATGAGGTCGAAGGCCGAACTACCGCCGCGATAGTTCAGGTACCAGCATTCACCGGCGGGAGTCTTGCGCTCCATCCCGGAGAAATCGGCGAGCCGCATCACCTGCTCCACGGTCATGCCCGCCCGGATGGGTCCTAGGCCATCCAGCCCCAGGCACCAGCTCGAAGCCGCCGTGGCCGTGGCTGCGACTGCCGCGCAGGCGGCGAAGAGAACGCACTTCATGAGCGGCATTGTGCCAGCCCTCAGCCAAATCTGTTCAGCAGTGCCACGTCGCAATCGCCCAAGGGCCGCGGGCGGCTGTCGCGTGGTGTCGCGCAGACAGCGCCGATTTCCTCGTTTTTGAAATCCGCGGGAGGCGCGTCGACCTCGCAGGCAAACACGGCACCGAAATGCGGGTTTCCATCGGTCACCTGCACGAGACCGATCCAACGGGTGTTGTGAGCGGCGCACCCCGCTTCTTCGGCGAGTTCGCGCACGGCCGCGTCGCGCGCCGACTCTCCGGGGTCGATGAACCCGCCCGGCAATTCCCACACTTTTCGATAGCGATTGAACACCAGCACGATGCCCTGCGGACTGCGGGCAAGCATCACTGCGAACGTGGGCTCGGCCAATGTGGCGCAGTCCGACTCTCCGAGTTCGTGCAACGCGACGAACGTGGCGAGCTCTTTTTCGCTCACCTAAGCTTTTTCTGCGGGCGTTTCCAGCCTTCGAGCGACATCTGCTTGCCGCGCGCGAGCGTGAGCTGGCCGTCGGGTGCATCTTTGGTGATGGTGCTGCCCGCGCCCGTGGTCGCGTCCTTGCCGATGCGCACCGGCGCCACCAGCATGTTGCCGGAGCCGATGAACGCGCCGTCTTCGATGGTGGTGGTGGATTTGTTCACGCCGTCGTAATTGCAGGTGATGGTGCCCGCACCGATGTTCACGCCTTTGCCGATGACCGCGTCACCCAGGTATGTGAGGTGATTGGCCTTGCTGCCATCGGCGATGACGGTTTTCTTCAGCTCCACGAAATTGCCGACGTGTACGTTCTGCCCGAGTTTCGAACCCGGCCGCACACGCGCATACGGCCCGATGATGCAACCGGCACCGAGCTCGCTCTGCTCGAGCACGGAATTCGGGTGAATGACCGTGTCTGCACCGATGGAGACGTCGCGCAGCACGGTGTTCGGGCCGATGCGCACGCGGTCGCCGAGCGTGACCTTCCCTTCGAGCAGCACATTCGCGTCGATGAAAACATCGCGCCCCAGGCTGACGTCGCCGCGAACATCGATGCGTGCCGGGTCCGCGAGAGTTGCGCCCGCGACCATGAGTTCCTTGGCGCGCGCGGCGCGATACATGCCTTCGAGCTCGGCAAGCTGCGCCTTGTCGTTGACACCGAGCACTTCGGCCACGGTGGGCGCGATGAGCGGCGTCACCTTCACCTTGTCTTTCACCGCCATGGCGATGACGTCGGTGAGGTAGTACTCGCCCTGCGCGTTGGCGTTCCTGAGCTTGCCGAGCCACCTGCGCAGTAGTTTGGCCGGCACGGCCATGATGCCGCTATTGCCTTCGCGGATCTTCAGCTGTGCCTTGCTGGCGTCTTTCTGCTCGACGATCTTCTGGATGGCGCCGCGCGCATTCCGCACGATGCGGCCGTAGCCGGCGGGATTCTCGAGCAGCACCGTGAGCAGGCTCATGGCCTTAGTCCCGGCAGCGTCCATGAGCTGGCGCAGGGTTTCAGCGCGGATCAGCGGCACATCGCCGTACAACACCAGCACCAACTCGTCATCGGCGACATTGGGCATGGCCTGCATGACCGCGTGGCCGGTGCCGAGCTGTTCGGACTGCAGTGCCCATTGAAGGTCTTCCTTCGCCAGCGACTGGCGAACGGCGTCACCGCCGTGCCCATACACCACGTGTATGGATGAGGGATTCAGCGTGCGCGCGCGGCTAACCACATGTCCGAGCAGCGGAACGCCGGCGAGCGGTTGCAGGACCTTGGGGAGATCGGACTTCATTCGCTTGCCTTGGCCGGCAGCGAGGATCACAACGGCGAGTTTCATGAGGCTGCGAGTTTAAGCGGCCTCATCGACAATGAACAATTGCCAGCTCAGCGGTCAACTCAGCGGCGGAACTGCCTGCCGGTTGCGTTGTAGGGATCGTTACCGCCGGCGTCGAAAGCCGCGAGATTGTTCTCGCCCAGCAGCGTGTCCATGACATTGCGCCTGGTCTGGGGTACTTCCCGCGCCTTCGCCTTGCGCGGCAGGCTGGGAAGGACGCCCTCGCCTGCGGGGGTTGCGGCAGCAGTCCAGTCGACCTGATTGTCGTTTCCGGGGCTCATGGGACGGGAATATACGCGCGGAATCTTTGCAGTGGCATGTCGGTTGTCGGCCGTCCACGGCCGCTCGTCGGGAAGTGCCCGGTCGTCGGGCGCTATCTACCGCTCGTCGACGGGCTTGCTAGAGGACCCGCGTGCCCTGCGCCCGCCCGGAATCCGTTTCGCGGTCGTAGTCGGACTGCGTGACCCGGTATTCGGCGAGGGCCTCGTCGACCAGCGCTTTCAGCTGGTTTTCCAGGGCTTTGCAGCCCTCACCCCGCGCCGTGGCCCGCAACCGGCGCATGATCTCGTCGGCAGCGGCAGTGGCGATCCGGTGATGCCCGTCTTCGTGATTCCGGAGCGCCGTGCTGTACCGATCCCAGAGCGCAACCAGGTCGGCGGATACCCCAGCCGGGGGTGTCCAGCGCGGCAGGATCATCGTCACCGTCAGGTCGACCGCGAAATTGCCGGCGATGCACACCTTGCCACGCTCCGTGAGATCGAACTTCCAGGCGATGCGCCAGCGGGTGTAGGCGTCGCCACGTACTCCGTTGTCGGCGGCCGGGCCGAGACGGTTCAAATCCGCGCGCCACTCCTGCGCGCTCGAGCCGCTGATGTCGAAGTATTCGACGCGGAAGACTTCTTCGCCCCGCGCAGGAAGCGAAACCAGGGCCAGCACCGCGAGCGCGTGCCTAGCTACTACCATCAGTCGCCCTCACCCATAAGCGCGTGAATCTTGTTGAGCGTGGCCCAGTTGCGCGTGGTGGAGGAAGCCCAGATGACTTTCAGCAACCCATCCAGCGCCTTGCTTTCGAGAATACCGTTGGCGCACCACACGTAAGCGGCATGTTTGCCGACGTGAATCCGCTCCTTGCCCCAATCGGCGCGCGCCAGCGCCTTGACGGACGTAAGCACCTTGCCGTCGTTGGACATGGCGACGAGCAGGCGTGAAGGATCATCTGCGACAGCCCCAAGCTCGTTGCCCTTGATGATTCCCGCCACGTCTTTCCCGGACTTGATGATGACCAGGGCGTCGACGCCAACCTTTTTGAGCACGGCCCGCCGGATGCGTTCCGCGTGTGTGCCGGCAGGTTCGGCGGCGCCGGTGAACACGGCATTGCCGCTGTTGAGCAGCGTCTGCACGTCGGTGTATCCGAGCTTGCCCAGCAACGCGCGCAGATCAGCCATGGCGATGCGCTTGGCCTTGCCGACGTTGATGCCGCGAAAGAGTGCGACGTAACGGGTCACTGGTCCAGATCTGCCGGGAAAGCGCAGTCGCCTATTACAGTCCGCCGCTGCATAACTCCACTCCGTAGGACCCCGCGACGAATGCCAGCACACCCAGCCAGGACGCTCGCGCGGCCGCGCACACCAGCCTGCCCGGGAGGCTCATGGCGTAGACGACAGGTGGAACGACGAAGTTGTGGATCGCGCGTGCGAGATCCATAAACAGCATTTTCGCGCCGACGTGAAAGGACAGGAAGAACCCCGCGGTGCCGAGGATCTCGAGCAGCGCGGTCATTTCCATGGCAAGACCGATCTCGGGACCTGCCGCCAACCCGATGAGAACGATGGCGAGAAATTTCAGCCAGCCGTGTCGATCCCCGAGGGCCCGCCCGGCGCCGTTCCATATATATGAGTACTTCATCGTGGCGCCTTGAATCCGTGCCCGCCCACTGGCTCGGTCCGGATGTGTTCGTTGAATTTGGCGATGAGCGGCATCGCGCTCCTGATCGAGGTCTGCACGGCCGACAACGACAACGACGCCTTGTGGCTCGCCTCGCTGTCCCACACTTCGGTGATCCAGATCGCATCCGCATCGGCCGGATCGCGCGCCACCACGTAACTCAGGCAACCGGGCATTTCGGCCACACCTCCGAGCAGGATCCACAGCAGCTCATCACGCTTGCCGGAGACGGCAGTCATCTTGCCTATCAATCCATACATTCGGCTTTCTCCTGTCGATGGGCTTGCCGGTCGAAATCGCGGCTGGCGGCGATGATGGCCGCGGCGATTTCCGCATCCGAAGGTGGTGGGTCGAGGAACACCTGGTAGCTCTTCACCGCCAGCACTGCGACCTCGGCGGGACGCGACGGGACGCGGCCGCCAGGAAAGCGGATCACGTGCTGGCGAATGTAGTTGGCCGCCGCGGTGACGGCGCGATGTTCGTCGAGATCGCGTGCGCTCGGGTACTCGAAGCGCCAGCTCGCAATGCGGTCGTTGATTTCGCTCCTGTCCGGCCCGGCGTTCATGCCGGCGGCGGTGAATACGCGGCAATCGTAGGTGCGGCAGGTCTCGGGCCGGTTCGAGTAGATAGAACAACCGCCGCCTGCGAACATGAAGCAATGGCCTCGGGTGTCGAACCCCATGAGCATGCTGCCGTCGGTGACGCCCGGCACGGGGCGCAGGTTCTCAGCGCCGATCTGCTCGAGCGCAGCTTTCTCATGCGCGCGCACCTTGATGAAGTAGGACGACGTGCAGCAGCCGCGGCAGTCTCCGCAGGCGACATCCATGCCCGTGTTGCCCGCGAGCGCAGCACGCATGGCGCGCAGCCAGGCGGAGAATGGTCCGGCGGGAATTGTTTCGCTACGCGACGCCATGGCCGCATGCTCGCGCGTCGGGCGCGGCGGCGCAACGAATCGTGACCTACAACGCGTCGTGGCGCGCGGAGATGGCCCGGTTATAACGCGATTCGAACTGCAGGCGGCTCGTGGCTACGGCCCAGAGGCGCGTAAGGTAGGCGAATTCCTTGTCGAACAGATCGCGATAGTGGTTCGCTTCGTTGGCATACCGGCAGTTGCGGCACAGGACTATGAGCCAGGCCGGAAATCGCAGTCGCTCGGAGAGCGCGTGCAGCTTGGTCTCGAGTGTTGGCACTGTCTCGATGCCGCGAAGATAGTCGTGCCTGAGCGTCACGAGATATTTTCCCGCAGCGAGCTGTGCATCCAGCGCCTGGTAACCGCTGTATCGCTCGATGACCAGCTCGGCGAGAGTCAGCGCTTCGACGGGGGTGTGAGATGCCGCCAGCAGGGCGATGTCGGTGTCGTCGTCTTCCTCGTCGCGGCGCAGCCGCTCGAGTGCCCACTCGATGCATTCGCGGTAGTCGCCACCGCCAGACTTCAACAGGAAGTAACTTCGTTCGAGCTGGTTGATTGCTTCCATGATTTTTCCCCGCTACCCGGCTAACTAATGTACGCCGGGACCGGCGCGTACGGGCGCCCGCGGGGAAAGTACTTATGCGTCGCGCTACTGCGCGGGCTTAGGGATTAGTCGCAGCCAGGCCGTTTCGCGCGTCGAGCCAGGCGATTGCGGCTGCTTCGGTGGTGAACACATCGCCGACGAAGCCGCGGTTCTGGGCCATCAACACGCCGATCTTCTCCGGATCGATGAGCTCGGCGCGGGCGACCACCGCCACGGGCAGCCACTGGCCGGCACTCTCCGCCCATTTGCCGGCCAGTGCATAGCGGGCGAAGACATCCGGCGTCGGGAAGCCGGACAAACCGCCGGTGTTCACCAGCAGGTCCACCAGCTCGAGCGAACGCGCATGCCGCATGGCCTCGCCGACGATTTCCACCGCCTGATCGAAGGACATCACGCCCACCGGCCGGAAGAAGCCGCGCCGGCCCACCTGCTCGAAATGTTTTAGCGTGATCATGGAATTCGTCAACACTCTACCGCCGCGCACGGCGCGGAGGACATCAGGGAAACTTCGGTGTGTCCGGCGGTGCAAAGCACCGCGGTCGAAAGGCTGCGGGTTACTTACCCTTGCGCAGTTTCTGGATCATCTTGAGCTGCTCGTTCATGCGCGAGAGCTCTCTGATCGCTTCGGCCTGTTCGAGCTTGTCGGTGGCGCCACGCAAGGCTTCTTCGGCGCGTTGGCGGGCGCTCAGGGCCGCGGCTTCGTCGAGGTCCTTGGCGCGCAGCGCGGTATCGGCGAGCACGGTGATCTTGTTTGGCTGGATTTCCAGCGCACCACCACCGACGAAGAAATGCTGCTCGGCCCCATCCGGCGTCTGCACGCGCACTTCGCCGGCCTTGAGCATCGTGAGCAGCGGCGCATGGCGGGGGGCGATGCCCAGCTCGCCCTGCGAACCGGGCGCGAACACCATGGACGCCGCGCCCGAGAAGATTTCTCCCTCGGCGCTGACGATGTCGACGTGAATGGTGTTTGCAGTGGCCATTTCTATCTACCTTAGTTGAGCGTCTTCGCCTTCTCGATCGCTTCTTCGATCGCACCGACCATGTAGAACGCCTGCTCGGGCAGGTGGTCGTACTCGCCGGCGAGAATGCCCTTGAAGCCGCGGATGGTGTCGGCCAGCGGGACGATCTTGCCGTCCTGGCCCGTGAAGATCTTCGCGACGTTGAACGGCTGCGACAGGAAGTTGCGCACCTTGCGCGCGCGGAACACGGTCTGCTTGTCTTCTTCGCTGAGCTCGTCCATGCCGAGGATGGCGATGATGTCCTGCAGTTCCTTGTAACGCTGCAGCACGGCCTGGACGCCGCGCGCGGTGTTGTAGTGGTCGTCGCCGACGACCAGCGGATCGAGCTGGCGGCTGGTGGAGTCGAGCGGGTCGACCGCGGGATAGATGCCGAGCGCCGCGACCTGGCGCGACAACACGATGGTCGCGTCCAGATGCGCGAACGTCGTGGCGGGTGACGGGTCGGTCAAGTCGTCGGCAGGCACGTAAACAGCCTGGATCGAAGTGATCGAGCCGGTCTTGGTCGAAGTGATGCGCTCCTGCAGCACGCCCATTTCTTCGGCCAAAGTAGGTTGATATCCCACCGCCGACGGCATGCGGCCTAACAACGCCGACACTTCGGTGCCGGCGAGCGTGTAGCGGTAGATGTTGTCGACGAAGAACAGCACGTCGCGGCCCTTGCCGTTTGGCTGGATTTCGTCACGGAAGTATTCGGCCATGGTGAGGCCGGTGAGCGCGACGCGCAGGCGGTTGCCCGGCGGCTCGTTCATCTGGCCGTACACCATCGCCACCTTCGAGTTCTCGAGGTTCTTGAGATCGATGACGCCCGACTCGGCCATCTCGTGATAGAAATCGTTGCCTTCGCGGGTACGCTCACCCACGCCCGCGAACACGGACAGACCCGAGTACTGCTTGGCGATGTTGTTGATGAGCTCGAGCATGTTCACGGTCTTGCCCACGCCGGCGCCGCCGAAGAGGCCTACCTTGCCGCCCTTGGCGAATGGCGCCAGCAGGTCGATGACCTTGATGCCCGTGACCAGCAGGTCCTGGCCGCCCGCCTGTTCGTCGTAGCTGGGCGCCGGACGGTGAATCGGCAGCGTCTCTTTCGCGGCGACCGGGCCGCGGTTGTCCTGGGGAGTGCCCAGCACGTCCATGATGCGGCCGAGCGTGGCCTGGCCCACGGGCACGTTGATCGGCTTGCCGGTGGATTCCACGGCGATGCCGCGCTTCAAGCCGCCGGAGCTGCCCATGGCGATCGTGCGAACGACACCGTCGCCGAGCTGCTGCTGCACTTCGAGCGTGAGATCCACGTCCTTGAGCTTGAGCGCTTCGTAGATGTTCGGAATCGATTCGCGCGGGAACTCCACGTCGATGACGGCGCCGATGATCTGGGTAATCTTGCCTGTGGCCATGATGCTAAACCTCTAACTAATCTTTCTAAACTGCTGCCGCGCCGCCGACGATCTCTGCCAATTCCTTGGTGATCGCAGCCTGGCGGGCCTTGTTGTAAATGAGCTGGAGCTCGCCGATGAGCTTGCCGGCGTTGTCGGTGGCCGCTTTCATCGCCACCATGCGCGCGGCCATTTCGCTGGCCACGTTTTCCACGACGGCGCGATACACCGTCGATTCGATGTAGCGCATGAGCAGGCCTTCGAGGATTTCGTCGGCCGACGGCTCGTAGATGTAATCCCAGTGTTCCTGGAGTTCCGCGCCGTCGATCGGCTCGACGGGCAGCAGCTGGATGGAGACCGGCTTCTGCGTCATGGTGTTGACGAAGGTCGTGTGCACCAGCAGCAGGCGGTCGATCTTGCCTTCCTTGTAGGCATCCAGCATGACCTTCACCGTGCCGATGAGGTCCTTGATGTGCGGGAAGTCGCCGAGACCCTGCGTGTTCGCGAGAATAGGATTGGGCAGGCGGCGGAAGAAGGCCGTGGCCTTGCCGCCGACCACGCACATGGAAATGCTGGCGCCCTTGGCCTGCCAGTCGCGGATCGCGGTCAGCGCCTGCTTGAAGATGTTGATGTTGAGCGAGCCGCACAGGCCGCGGTCCGACGAGATCACGATGACGCCGACGTTTTTCACCTCTTGCCGTTCCTGCAGGAACGGGTGGTGGTAGTCGGGGTTGGCCTGGGTCAGGTTGCCGATGACCGAGCGGATCTTCGCGGCATAGGGACGAGCCAGGCGCATGCGCTCCTGCGCGCGGCGCATCTTGCTCGTCGCCACCATCTGCATCGCCTTGGTGATCTTCTGCGTGCTCTTCACGCTGGCGATCTTGACGCGGATTTCTTTTGTTCCAGGCATCTAACTATTCCGTCAGGCGAGGCTGTTCTTCACGAATTCATCGCAAATGCCCTTGATCGCCGCTTCGTGCTTCTTGAGCACGGGCTCGGCGTTGACGGCATCGAGCGTCGCCTTGTGCGAGCTGCGCGCGAAATTCTGCAGCGCGACTTCGGCGTCGACGACCTTCTTGCGGTCGACCTTGTCGAAATAGCCGTTGTTCACCGCGTAGATGGACAGCGCCATTTCGGCCACCGACATCGGCGCGTACTGCTTCTGCTTCATGAGCTCGGTCGTGCGCACGCCGCGCTCGAGCTGGCGACGGGTCGCCTCGTCGAGGTCGGACGCGAACTGCGAGAAGGCCGCGAGCTCGCGGTACTGTGCGAGGGCCAGGCGAATGCCACCGCCCAGTCGCTTGATGATGTCCGTCTGCGCGGCGCCACCGACGCGCGACACCGAGATGCCGGCGTTCATGGCCGGGCGGATGCCGGCGTTGAACAGGTCGGTCTCGAGGAAGATCTGGCCGTCGGTGATGGAGATGACGTTGGTCGGAACGAACGCGGTCACGTCACCGGCCTGGGTCTCGATGATCGGCAGGCCCGTGAGCGAACCTGTCTTGCCCTTCACGGCGCCCTTGGTGAATTCCTCGACGTACTCCTCGTTCACGCGAGCGCTGCGCTCGAGCAGGCGGCTGTGCAGGTAGAACACGTCGCCGGGATACGCTTCGCGACCCGGGGGACGGCGCAGCAGCAGCGCGAGCTGGCGATAGGCCACGGCCTGCTTCGACAGATCGTCGTAAATGATGAGCGCGTCTTCACCGCGATCCATGAAATATTCGCCCATCGTGCAGCCCGAGTACGCGCTGATGTACTGCATGGCGGCCGGCGTGGACGCCGACGCGGCCACGATGATGGTGTGGCCCATGGCGCCGTGCTCTTCGAGCTTGCGCACGACGTTGGCGATGGTCGACTGCTTCTGGCCGATGGCGACATACACGCACTTAATGCCGGAAGCCTTCTGGTTGATGATGGTGTCGATGGCCATCGCGGTCTTGCCGGTCTGGCGGTCGCCGATGATGAGCTCGCGCTGACCGCGGCCGATCGGGACCATGGAGTCGACGGCCTTGTAACCGGTCTGCACCGGCTGGCTAACCGACTTGCGGTAGATGACGCCCGGCGCCACGCGCTCGATGGGAGCCGACTCCTTCGACTTGATCGGGCCCTTGCCGTCGAGCGGCTGGCCCAGCGCGTCGACCACGCGGCCTAACAACTCGCGGCCCACCGGCACTTCGAGGATGCGGCCCGTGGTCTTCACGGTGTCGCCTTCGCGGATGCCCTTGTAGTCGCCCAGCACCACGGCGCCCACCGAGTCCTGCTCGAGGTTCATCGCGAGGCCGAAGAGGTTGCCCGGGAACTCGATCATTTCGCCGTAGCGAACGTCCGCGAGTCCGTGGATGCGGCAGATGCCGTCCGTCACCGTGACGACGGTGCCGACGTTGCGCGCTTCGCTCGCGGACTTGAAGTTCTCGATGCGTGACTTGATGAGGTCACTGATTTCGGATGCTTTCACGGACATGGTTCAATCCTCGAAAAATACTTTAGGCGGTCATCTCAACGGCCAGGCGATCGAGCCGGCCCTTGATGGAACCGTCGATCACGAGATCGCCGGTCTTGAGGACGGCGCCGCCAATGAGGCTGCCGTCGACCCTGGTATGCAGGCGCACCTGGCGCCCGAGCTTCTTCTGCAGGGCGGCCGCGTAACGGCTTTCCTGGTCGGGCGTGAGCTTCGACGCCGCGATCACTTCGACATCCACCGCGTTCTCCACCTCGGCCTTCATCTGCTCGAACAACGCCGCGATCTCGGGGAGGAATCCGAGACGGCGGTTTTGCGCCAGCAGCGCGATGAAGTTGCGGCTGTTCTCGTCGAGGGCCGCACCGGCAACGCCGGTGACGAGCTCCGCGAGCTGCGCCGCGGTCACCTGCGGACTGCCTAACAAGGCATGCACGCGAGGGTCGGCCACGGTTTCAGCCGCGCGCAGGAGCCCTGCCGACGTTTCCGCCAGCTTGTTGCCCTTGCGAGCCAGCGCGAAGATGGCCTTCGCGTAGGGTCGTGCGGTGGTGATGCGTTCTGCCATGCCCTTTCCTTCAGACGATTAGAGCTTCGCTGCCAGTTGATCCAGCAGCTCGCCATGCGTCTTCGCGTCGATCTCTTTCTCGAGCACGCGCTTTGCGCCGGCGACGGCGAGGCTTACCACCTGGCCGCGAAGCTGGTCACGCGCGCGATTGCTCTCGAGCGTGATCTGGGACTGGGCAGCCGCCAGGGCCTTTTCACCCTCGAGGGCCGCCGCCTTGCGCGCTTCTTCGAGGATCTGGTTGGCGCGCGTCTGTGCCTGTGACTCGATGGTCAGGGCTCGGGTGCGTGCTTCCTTGATCACTTCGTCGGCGCGGCTCTTGGCTTCGGAGAGGTCTTTCTGACCCTGCTCCGCAGCGGAGAGGCCCGCGGCGATCTTCTTCTCGCGCTCGTTCATGGCGCCGAGAATGATCGGCCAGATGAACTTCATCACGACCCAGATGACGATGGCGAACACCAGCATCTGGATGATGAGCGTGACTGTGATATTCACTAGCGTCTCCTCGACGGACTAACTGATTGCCCGGCGACTTCTTACTGGGCAGCCGGAGCGAGCGGGCCCAGGAACGGATTCGCGAACGTGAAGAACAGCGCGAAGCCGATGCCGATCATCGCGACCGCGTCGAGCAGGCCGGCGACGATGAACATCTTCACCTGCAGCGCCGGGGTCAGTTCCGGCTGGCGCGCGGCGCCTTCCAGGAACTTGCCGCCGAGAAGACCGAAGCCGATGGCGGTACCGAGCGCGCCCATGCCGAAGATGATGCCGACGGCGAGAGCGGTGAGACCTTGAACGTGAGCGTATTCAGCAATGTGTTCCATTTTTCCTCCAACCAAACCTTGTTAACGAAAAGATCAGTGATGAGTCTCGTGCGCCTGTGCGAGGTACACGATCGTCAACACCATGAAAATGAATGCCTGCAGCGGGATCACCAGGATGTGGAAGAGGCCCCACGCGGTTCCCATGATCAGCTGGCCGATTGCGCCACCGATGCCGCCGAACGTGTTGATCGCAAAGCTGCCGCCGAGCACGGCGAGCAGCAGGAAGATCATCTCGCCCGCGAAGAGGTTGCCGAAGAGACGCAGGCCGAGCGACATCGGGCGCGCCAGGTGTTCGATGATGTTCAGCAGCAGGTTGAACGGGGCCATGTACGCCCCGAAGGGATGCGTCAGCAGTTCCTTGACGAAGCCGCCCGCGCCCTTGATTTTCACGCTGTAGAACATCACCAGCAGGAACACGGTGATGGACATGCCGAGCGTGATGTTGAGGTCGGTGCTGGGCACGACCTTGAGGTGTTCGATGCCGGCCTGGTGCGCGATCTGCGGCAGCAGGTCGACGGGCAGCAGGTCCATGAAATTGAACAGCAGCACCCAGCAGAAAATGGTGAGCGCGAGCGGGGCGATGAGCTTGCTGTCGCCGTGGAAGGTGTCACGCACCTGGGTGTCGACGAAATCGACGAGTACTTCGACGAAGAGCTGGGCTTTGCCTGGCACGCCCGACGTGGCTCTGCGTGCTACCCAGAGGAAGAAACCGACGAACACCACGGCAAGCAACACCGAGAAGAAGATGCTGTCGAGGTTGTAGGTGAAGAACCCTTCACCCGTCTGCAGATTGGCCAGGTGGTGAACGATGTATTCGTTCGACGTCTGCTCATGACCCGCGGTTTCGACTGCTGCTGACATCTATGCGTTGTTCCTAGCGCTTCGCCGCAGTCGCGGTGCCGGCCAGAGGAGGCAGCGCATTCGCGAGGGCGATCCAGTAAACGAACAATGTGGCGATGTAGGTGCCGAACAGGGCGGCAAACGAAACCTTCATCGTCACGAAAACCAACACGAACAGCGCGACTGTCACGCCGAGCTTCGCGGCTTCACCCACGTAGAACGCGCGCGCCACCCGCTCGGCGGCGGCCCCTGCCGGCGCGGCGAAACCGATGAGCGCCAGCACTGCGCTGGCGGCACAGGAAATGCCTCCGCCCACGAGCGCGCTCAAACCGGCGATACGGCCCCACACCGCGAAGCAAATTGCCGCGGCCACAACGGTAACGACGACTTGGCCAAGCACTACGCTTCCGGCCAGTCGCCTCGCTTGGGGCAACTCAAGGGTGACCACGACACTCCTACTGCAAGTCGACAATCCGCGAACACAACAACGGGCCCGCGAAGTGCGCAGGCTTGTTTAGCGATGTTCGAAAATTGTTTGGCTTGGCAACGACTTACGTGTGCCTTGGCCAGGGGCGCGCATTATATACGCCGACCTTCAGCCCTTCAACAGAAAAGCCCGTCTTTTTCCTGGGTTTTATGTCTATGGCGTCGCTCGATGGACCCGGAAGCGTTCGATACGCAGATGGCTGTACGTGGTGCGGAATGCGAACCAGCCTTTCTCGTAAGGATCGGCATCTTCCATGTGAAAGATGCGTGTTCCGTTGCGCCAGTATTCGATGATCTTGCCGTTGGCGACGAGCCGGATTGTTTGGCGCTCGTTCGGCACGAGCATGTAGGAAGGGCCCGCGAGATCGTAGCCCGGGCGCAGCGGGCGGAGGACCGGATCGCCGATGTACCGGCGGAAACGCGTGGTCGTGTTCCGGTTGCCACCGAGTCCCACGTAATACGTCAGCAACGCGTTGTATTCCTCGAACTTGCCGCTTCGCACCAGCGCGTAGACCGGTTCGCTCCCGTCGACATTCCGTGCCATCCAGAAAACGTTGAGGTCGCTGACCTTGTCATTGGCACCACCCGCGGACACGGCGGTTGCATCGAACTCGATGGCGATGGGACCTTGCAGCTTCTGCTTGAACCAGACGGTCGCGCCGGCCGGAACGTCGATGTCGAGCACGCCACGCGCCGCGGAAATGACGCCCGGTTTCTCGGCCTCGATGTGCCACTGCGTGAGTCCCGAGTCGAAGTCGTCGTGGAACAAGAGTGACGGATCCGCTGGAGACGCCGGCGGCGACGCAGCTTCGGAGACAGGCTGTGGTTGGGCGTTGCGCTCGCCGCACCCGGCGGAAAGAGCGCCGAGCAGCGCCAGCCCGACTGAGCTAGCGAATGTGCGCCAGGATGCCGTCGAGCTCATCTAATGAGTGGTAGGTGACGACGACTTTGCCCTTGCCCGAACCGGTGTGCTGGATCTGCACGGTTGCGCCGAGTTTTTCCGTCAGCTCGTCCTGCAGGCGCTGCACATTCGGATCGAGTGCCTTGCCGTCTTTCGGCGCGGCGCCGCCCGATGCGCGCGCGAGGAGCCCGCGCACCATGCCTTCGGTATCGCGCACCGACAATCCACGCTTGGCGACCAGCGTGCCCACCTCCACCTGCTGGCGGCGCTGGGTCAGCGCCAACAGCGCGCGCGCATGTCCCATCTCGAGCTCGCGCCGCTCGACGAACGCGGTGATTTCGGGAGCCAGCTCGAGGAGGCGCAGCAGGTTGGACACCGCGGCGCGTGAACGGCCCACGGCATCCGCGGCCTGTTGATGCGTGATGCCGAACTCGCTGATGAGGCGCTCGAGCGCGCGCGCCTCTTCCAGCGGATTCAGGTTCTCGCGCTGGATGTTCTCGATGAGCGCCATGGCGATGGCGGCTTCGTCGGGCACCTTGCGGATGACGGCCGGAATCGTGGCGAGGCCGGCGATCTGCGCGGCGCGCCAGCGGCGTTCGCCGGCGATGATTTCATAGCGCTGTGATGCGCCCGGCGCAGCGCCATCGACGGCGCGCACGACGATGGGCTGGATGATTCCCTGCGACTTGATCGACGAGGCCAGTTCCTCGAGCGATTCCTGGCGCATGTCGACGCGCGGCTGGTATTTGCCACGCTGCAGCAGGTCGAGCGGAAGATTGGCGAGCTCGTCACCGGCCAGCTTTGCCGGTGGCGGCGCGGCCGCGCCAGCGGCCGGCGCAGGCTCCGGACGCTTGGACATCTGGCCGAGCAGGGCCTCGAGTCCACGTCCCATCACCGGTTTCTTCTGGCTCATGGCGGCGGATGATAAACGACGTCTGCGGGAACCAGCGTCTTGAACATGACCAGCGCGTCCACGAACCCGAGCTTTTGGTGGCGAAATGCGCCCGGCAGCCTGCCGACCACGGCAAAACCCAGCCTTTCCCACAGCCGGACCGCCCGGTGGTTGCTCGCGACGACGAAGTTGAACTGCATGGCGCGGAAGCCGAATTCCACGGCGATGCGTTGCGAGTGCTCACACATGGCAGCGGCAATTCCGCGTCCCTGGGCCGCCGGCAATACCACGTAGCCGCAGTTGCAGACGTGATCGCCAAGGCCAGGCTGGTTTGCCTTGATGAAATACGTGCCGAGAATCGTGCCGGCATCGCAGGCGACGAAGGTGGCGCGCGGCATCTCCACCCAGATCTTGCGGATCTCGGCTTCCGGGGTGTCCGGCGGGAACGTGTAGGTGTCGCCTGCGGCGAAGGTGGCGTGCAGCATCGGCCACACGGCGGGCCAGTCGGATTCGTGGAACTCGCGGATGTCGGGCATCGCGGTAGTTAGTGTGTGCGGTGAAGAATGGGGTCAGGCACCAATTTACGGACGTAAATTGGAGCCAGACCCCGCCAGACCCCTAGTTCAGCGGGTGCTCGCCATCGGCGGCCGCTTCCGCCTGCGGCACCGCCTGCGCATCGTTGGCCGCTTCGTTGGCGGCGTCGTCTTCCTTGCGGAGCATCTCGCCGGCGAGCGCCAGGTAGGCCAGCGCGCCGCGCGAATCCTTGTCGTGCTGCAGCGCCGGCTTGCCGAAAGACGGCGCTTCGGCGAGCCGCACGTTGCGCGGCACGATGGTGCGGAACACCTTGTCGCCGAAGTGCGCGATGAGCTGGCTCGACACTTCGTTGGCGAGATTGTTTCGCGGATCGAACATCGTGCGCAGGATGCCTTCGATCTCGAGGTTCGGACTCACCGACGCCTTGATCTGCTCGATGGTGCCGACCAGCGCCGAGAGACCCTCGAGCGCGTAGTACTCGCACTGCATGGGGATCAGCACGCTCTGCGCCGCCACCAGCGCGTTCAGCGTGAGCATGTTGAGCGCCGGCGGACAGTCGATGAGGATGACTTCGTACTGGTCGTAGATGGGCTTGAGCGCGTTGCGCAGCTTGAGCTCGCGGCCCGCCATGGTAGTTAGCAGGCGGACCTCGGCGGCGGTGAGGTCCTGGTTCGACGGCATGAGCGCAAGGCCGGGAGTGGACTCGAGGTTGATGATGACGGACGCGGCGTCGGCCTCGCCTAACAACACGTCGCCGGTGCCGCGCGTGATCTGCGACTTCTCCACGCCGCAGCCCATGGTGGCGTTGCCCTGCGGGTCGATGTCGATCAACAGCACGCGGCGGCGCGTCGCGGCGAACGACGCCGCGAGATTCACGGCGGTGGTCGTCTTGCCGACGCCGCCCTTCTGGTTCGCCACCGCGATGATCCGCTTCATGGAGGGCATCTTACTCCGCGAATCCAGAACTTATCCGGGCCGTTTCTGACGCGTGAGTGCGACAACGTGGCGCTCGGCATCGAGGCCTGGGACGCGCAGCACGGAAACTTTTGCACGCCAGCCGCGCGGCACCGCGCGCAGCTCCTCGGCCGGATGTCGCCCCTTCATTGCGATCAGCCGGCCCTCGGGCGCGACCAGGTGCCCGGCGTTATGTAGTACATCGACGAGACTGCCGACGGCGCGCACGATGACTGCGTCGTACTTCGGCTCGTCGAGATCTTCGGCGCGCACCGCGACCGCCTTGGCGTTCGGGATGCCGAGCGTCTCGATGGCTTCGTTCACGAAGCGGATCTTCTTCTGCGTGCCGTCGATGAGCATGAACTCGCGCTGCGGACAGGCGACCGCCAGCGGCAGGCCGGGAAAGCCGCCGCCCGTGCCGACGTCGAGGATCGTCGCCGCATCGAGCAGGTCCGGCACGATCGACAGGCTGTCGAGCATGTGCAGCGTGAGGATGCCTTCGGGCGAGACGATGGATGTGAGGTTCACCTGCTCGTTGCGTTCGCGCAGCAGCGCGCCCAGGCGCCAGAGCTTGTCGAGCTGCGCGTCGTCGAGCGGCGCCTCCGAGCTCGGCGGCGCCCGCGGCCAGTTGCGCCTTCCAGCCGCGCTTCGTCGAAGTTGTTAGTGCATCGGGCACGTCAGTTCGCGACCATCGCAGCCATGAACTCGTTCACCGGCATGGCGTCGAGAGTCCTTGCGCGCGAACAGCGGCCTTGATGGCTTCGGTTTGCCTGGCCGGGAAATGCGCGGCCACCGAGGCCTCGAACTTCTGCACCAGCAGCGGCATGCCTTCGGCGCGGCGCTTGCGATGGCCGACCGGGAAGTCGACGCGCAGCTCGAGCTTCGGACTGCCGTCGCTGAAGAAGATGTGCAGCGCATTGCCGATGTGGCGCTTGTCGCGCTCGTAATATTCCTTGGTGAACGTGGTGTTCTCGCGCACTTCCATCTTCGCGCGCAGCACGTCGATGCGCGGATCGTGCGCGATCGCGTCTTCGTAATCCGCCGCGGTGAGCCGGCCGAAGATCAGCGGCACCGCCACCATGTACTGGATGCAGTGATCGCGATCCGCGGGATTCGCCAGCGGCCCGGTCTTGTCGATGATGCGCACGCCGGGCTCCTGCGTTTCGATGACGATGCGTTCGATGAGCGCCAGCTTGTCCTTGACCTGCGGATGCAGCGCCATCGCGCACTCCACCGCCGTCTGCGCGTGGAACTCCGCCGGGAAGCTGATCTTGAACAGCACGTTTTCCATGACGTAGCTGCCGAGCGGCTGCGCGAGCGTCAGCGTCTTGCCCTTGAACAGCACGTCCTGGAAACCCCAGGTTTTCGCGCTCAACGCCGACGGATAGCCCATTTCGTTCTTGAGCGCGAACAATGCATGGCGCACCGCGCGGCTCGTGGCGTCACCCGCGGCCCAGCTCTTGCGCGAGCCGGTGTTGGGCGCGTGGCGATAGGTGCGCAGCGCGCCGCCGTCGATCCACGCGTTCGACAGCGCATTCACGATCTGCTCGAGCGAGCCGCCGAGCATCGCCGTGGCCACCGCCGTCGATGCGACGCGCACCAGCAGCACGTGGTCGAGACCCACGCGGTTGAAGCTGTTCTCCAGCGCCAGCACGCCCTGGATCTCGTGCGCCTTGATCATGGCGGTCAAGACGTCGCGCACCGTCAGCGGCTTCTCGCCCAGCAGGATGGCGCGGCGCGATAGATAGTCGGACACCGCGAGGATGGCGCCGAGATTGTCGGAAGGATGACCCCACTCCGCCGCCAGCCAGGTGTCGTTGAAGTCGAGCCAGCGCACCATGGCGCCGATGCTGAATGCGCCCATGACCGGATCGAGCTCGTAACTCGTGCCCGGCACCCGTGAACCGCCGGGCATGGTGGCGCCCGGCACCACGGGACCTAACAACCGTGTGCACGCCGGGTACTTCAGGGCCTGGAAGCCGCAGGCCAGCGTGTCCATGAGGCAGTAACGCGCCGTCTCGTAGGCCTGCGCGCTATCTACCTGGTAGTTCTTCGTGTAGTCGGCGATGGTGACCAGCAGGTCGTCGGGGTTCGGCCGCTGCGCGGATTTGTAATCGTGTGATGACATTACGGGCGCTGCTCGATGGGAACGAACTTGCGGTTTTCCGGCCCGACGTAGTTGGCCGCCGGGCGGATGATCTTGCCGTCCTCGCGCTGCTCGATGACGTGCGCGCTCCAGCCGGTCACGCGTGACATGACGAACAGCGGCGTGAACATGGCGGTGGGCACGCCCATGAGGTGGTAACTGACGGCGCTGTACCAGTCGAGATTCGGGAACATCTTCTTGAGGTCCGCCATGAGCGTTTCGATGCGCTCGGCGATGTCGTACAGCTTCAGGTCGCCGGCTTCGCGGGCTAACTTCTCCGCCACGCGCTTGATGATCACATTGCGCGGATCGGACACCGTGTACACCGGATGCCCGAAGCCGATGACGATCTCCTTGTTGGCCACGCGCCGGCGGATGTCGGCCTCGGCCTCGTCCGGCGTGTCGTAACGCTCCTGGATCTCGAGCGCGACTTCGTTGGCGCCGCCGTGTTTGGGACCGCGCAGCGCGCCGATGGCGCCGGTGATGCAGGAGTAGATGTCGGATCCAGTGCCGGCAATCACGCGCGCCGTGAACGTGGACGAATTGAATTCGTGTTCGGCGTAGAGATTGAGCGAGGTGTGCATGGCGCGCACCCAGCTGGGCGCCGGCGGCCGGCGATGCAGCAGGTGCAGGAAATGTCCGCCCACGGAGTCGTCGTCGGTCTCGACATGGATGCGGCGGCTGCTGTGCGAGAAGTGATACCAGTAGCAGAGCATCGATCCGAAGCTCGCCACCAGGTGATCGGCGATCTCGCGCGCGCCCGCGGCGTTGTGGTCATTGGCTTCGGGCAGCACGCAGCCCAGCGCCGACGCGCCGGTGCGCATGACGTCCATCGGGTGCGTGGCCGGCGGCAACTGCTCGAGGATGGCGCGCACGGGCGCCGGGATGCCGCGCAGGTTCTTGAGCTTGGTCTTGTAGCCGGCGAGCTCGTGCGGCGTTCGGCAGCTTGCCGTGGATCAGTAGATAGGCGATCTCTTCGAACTCGCAGGTCTCGGCCACCTCGAGGATGTCGTAGCCGCGGTAGTGCAGGTCGTTGCCGGTCTGGCCCACGCTGCACAGCGCGGTGTTGCCGGCGGCGACGCCCGGAGAGCGCCACGGACTTCTTCGGTTTGCCGATGTTCGATTCCGGCGTGCTCATTTCTTCTCCTTCTCCGCCCCACTTCTTTCAGACAAGAACAGCTGGTCGAGCTTCTGTTCGTAGGCGTGATAGTCGAGAAACTTGTAGAGGTCGTCGCGCGTCTGCATGCGGCCGACGACGTTCTTCTGCGTGCCGTCGCGGCGGATGGCCTGGTACACCTTGAGCGCCGCGAGATTCATGGCGCGATACGCCGAGCAGCAGTGCAGCACGATGTCGACGCCGACGCCGCCCAGTTCCTCGCGCGTATATAGAGGTGTCTTGCCGAACTCGGTGATGTTGGCCAGCACCGGCACGCGCACCGCGTCGCGCACCTTGCGATACATCGGCAGGTCGGTGATCGCCTCGGGGAAGATGGCATCGGCGCCCGCTTCCACGCATTTCACCAGGCGCTCGATGGTGCGTTCCAGCCCCTCGCTCGCCAGTGCGTCGCTGCGCGCCATGATCACGAAGCTCTCATCGGTGCGCGCATCCACCGCGGCCTTCACGCGATCGACCATCTCCTGCGCCGGCACCACTTCTTTCCCGGGCCGATGACCGCAACGTTTCGACTGCACCTGGTCTTCGATGTGCATGCCGGCGGCGCCGGCCTTGGTGAAAGACTTCACCGTGCGCGCGATGTTGAACGCGCCGCCCCAGCCGGTATCCGCATCGACTAACAAGGGCAGCGTGCTGGCCTCGGTGATGCGCCGGATGTCGATGAGCACGTCGTCCATGGTGCTGATGCCGAGATCCGGAAGCCCGAGCGAGTTCGCGGCGACACCGCCGCCGGATAGATAGAGCGCGCGGAATCCGGTGGCTTCGGCCATGCGCGCCACGTAGGCGTTGATGGCGCCGACCACCTGCAGGGGTTTTTCGGCCGCGATGGCCGCACGGAACTTGGCGCCCGCGGAAAGCTGGGCGCGGGCGGGGTTGATTCATGGCCGCGAAGTTTACGGCTGTGAGCCGATCTTAACTACAGTGCGACCGGTAACTTTCCCGTCGATGTAAGCCTGGAATGCCCCGGGCAACTCCGCGAACGCGATGGTTCGCTGCGCGATTCGTGCGAGATGGCGCGGCGCAAGGTCGGTGGCGATTCGCTGCCACACCTCCAGCCGTTCCGCGCGCGGCGTGGCCGAGGAATTGATGCCGAGCAGGTTCACGCCGCGCAGGATGAACGGCAGAACGGTGGTCTTGAGTGTGCGCGCCGCCCGCGAGGCCCACGCTTGCGATGTTCCCCCAGAAATCGACCTGGCGCGTGAGCCCGGCGAGCACATCGCCGCCGACACTGTCGATGGCGCCCGCGTAACGCGTGGGCTCGAGTGGCTTGCTGCCCAGCGAGAATTCGCCGCGCAACACGACCTGGCTGGCGCCCAGCGATTTCAGATAGTCGGCGGACTCAGGCTTGCCGGTGACCGCGATGACTTCGTAGCCGCGCGCCGACAACATGTCGATGGCGAGGCTGCCGACGCCGCCGGTGGCGCCCGTGACGACGATGGGCCCGCGCGATGGCTCCTGGCCGTTGCGCTCCATGCGGTGAATGGACAAGCGCCGCCGTGAAGCCCGCCGTGCCCAGCGCCATCGCGCGAAACGCATCGAGACCCGCGGCATCGCGATGACGCTCTCGGCTTTGACGCGTGCGATCTCCGCAGTATCCGCCGTCGACGTTTTCCGACAGTCCGCAGCCGGTGACCAGCACCGCGTCACCAGGCGCGAAGCGCGCATCGTCGGAGGACTTCACGCGGCCCGCGAGATCGATGCCGCCGACCAGTGGATAGCGGCGCAGGATTCTGCCCGCGCCGGTGGCGGCGAGCGCGTCCTTGTAGTTGATGTCGGAGTACTCGACGTCGATCACCACCTCGCCGGGCGTGAGCGCGTCGAGTGTCAGGTCTTCGAAGCGCGCGGAGATCTTTCCGCCCGTATCGTGGATGCGAAATGCCTTGAATGTATTCATGAAGTCGAGCCTCACTCCGCCGACGTCGGCTAGTATCCTGCCATGAAATACGACTACGACCTGTTCGTGATCGGCGCGGGCTCCGGTGGCGTGCGCGCGGCGCGCATTGCCTCTCTGGCCGGCGCGAAAGTGGCGATGGCCGAGGAATACCGCATCGGCGGCACCTGCGTGATCCGCGGCTGCGTGCCCAAGAAATTCCTGGTCTACGGCGCCGAGTTCTCGCAGATGCTTGCCGATGCGCCGGGATACGGCTGGACGGTGGGCCCGGCCACCTTCGACTGGCCGACGCTGCGCGACAACGTGCAGAAGGAAGTCACGCGGCTGTCGGGCATCTACACCACGCAATCTCGCGAAGGCCGGAGTCACCGCGTTCGAGGAGCGCGCCGAAGTCGTCGATGCGCACACCGTGCGGCTCGGAAAGTCCGGCAGCGAGATCACCGCCGAGCGCATCCTGATCGCGACCGGCGGCCGTCCCTATCTACCCGAGGGGCTGCCGGGACTCGAGCTCGGCATCACCTCGAACGAGGCGTTCCTGCTCGAGAAGTTTCCCGAGCGCGTACTCATCGTCGGCGGCGGCTACGTCGCGCTCGAATTCGCGAACATTTTCCACGGGCTCGGCGCGAAGACCCGCATCCTGCACCGCGGCGACAAGCTGCTGCGCGGCTTCGACGACGACCTGCGCGCGCACATGCACATAGAAGTGGAGCGCGGCGGCACGCAGCTCACGATGAAAACCACGCTGACGAAGCTGGAAAAGGCCGGCGGCGCCATTCGCGCCACGCTGTCGACCGGCGAGAAAGTGGAAACCGACGTGGTGCTGTTCGCGATCGGCCGCGATCCGCACACCGCAGGTCTGGGTCTCGATCGCGCGGGCGTGAAGCTCGACGACGCCGGCGCGGTGATCGTCGATGAGTATTCGCAGAGCTGCGTCGAATCCATCTACGCCATCGGCGACGTGACCAATCGCATGAATCTCACGCCGGTGGCGATTCGCGACGGCCATGCATTCGCCGACACCATCTACAACAAGCGACCGACGCCGATCGACCACAGCTCGGTGCCGAGCGCGGTGTTCGGCCGCCCGCCGATCGGCTCGGTGGGCCTCACCGAAGCCGACGCGCGTCGCAGCCTACGAGTCGGTCGACATCTACCGCACGAGCTTCCGGCCCATGCGCAACATGCTCTCGGGCAACCAGGAACGCACGCTCATGAAGATCGTGGTCGGACGGCAAGTCCGGCAAGTTGTTAGGCGTGCACATCGCGGGTGAGGATGCGCCGGAGATGATCCAGCTCGCGGCGGTCGCGGTGAAGGCCGGCCTCACCAAGAAGCAGTGGGACAGCACCATGGCGCTGCACCCCACGGCCGCCGAAGAGCTGGTGCTGATGCGCGAGAAGATCGCGGCGCCCGGCAGCGGGGCCTGAAGTCAGCGCATCAGAAGCGCGTTCACTCAGACGTCGGGGCTAGCAGCCGCGGCCGGGCGCTGACGCGGCGACGAATACTGGCATTGCCAGATCGACGCGTAGCGGCACGACGAGCGAAGCGGCGCACGAAGCCCGAGCGGACGCTTCGTGACCTTGCGGCGGCTCTTGGGATTGCAGGCGGTGAGCGGGCGCGTCGTCACAACGTCTTGCCGAGGTAACGCGCCACGCAGGCGTCACAGCCGCGAACGGAAATCGCGACGCCGAGCAGCGCGATGATGTTGAGCAGAGCGGACACCGAGGCGAAGAACATTCCGTCGGTGCGTTCCCAGGCGAAACGCAGCGCGAGCACCGTGCAGATCGTGAGCGCGATTCCGGCCACCAGCAGTACCGGCCGCTTCCACTTGGTGATGGGCGGAGGGTCACCGGCCGTCATGTAGTTGACGAGCCCGCAATACAGGCAGGATTTGCAGCGCGAGTGCATGGAGGAAATGTGCCACCGGCGCAAACTGCGAGGCGGAACCCGTTCGCAGTTTTTTGTAGGTCGCGCCATGCCTCCGGGGCAAGTCCTCTAGGGCAAACGTGGCATGCCCTGCGCATCGAGGCTGTGGGAAATGCCGGCCCGCGTGAACAACGCCGCGATGAACTCCTTGGGATCGGCCACCCCGCGGTCGAGCAGCCGGGCGATGTCGCGGCTCAGGTCAGGCTTCCGGGACGCGGCGTCGAGCGCCGCCAGCCATTCGGCGCGGGTCACGACGCCGTCCACCCGGTTGGAATCGATGATTTTCTTCACGAAAATGAAGAAGGACCTGCCGGATGCGCTTTCGGCGATGAGCCCGAACACCGCGCCGCAGGCGTAGTAAGCGCGGGACTCGTTTCGGTCGCGCGCGGTCTCGATGCCGCGCCGCCGCGTAAGGTTCACGCACTCCTCGATGGAAGTATTGACGTCGGTGCGCCAGTCGTAGCCGACTTCTGCCGATTGCATGAGCCGCATGGCCAGCAGGTCGGCGCCGCCTTCGGTGATCCAGGCGTCCTTCGCGTATTCGTATGCCACCGTTTGCCCCAGCCAGAAATGCGCGGCCTCGTGCGCGATGAACTGCAGCCCTTCGATACGCGCTGCTTCATCTTCCGCGAGAACGCCGGACCCTTCGTAGGTGAGCGTGATGAGGCCGGGCAGCACGCTGCCCGCGCGGCTGACGAGGCCCGGCGTCGGACCGGCCCAGCTCAGCATGATGGTGGGCTTCATGCCGGGCGGTGCACCGAGCTCGCGCGTGAAGCGCGCCAGCATGTCGGGCACGGTCTCGACGAGCGACCCGCGAATCCACTCCGGCAACTGCGGATCGATGAAGCCCACCATGTCGCGGGTTTCGATGGGCTTCATCGCGCCGAAGAACACGTAGGTGTTCTTGTCGTCCGTCTCCGCCACCGCCAGCCGCCGGCCGCGCAGCCACACCGGCCCGGCGCGATCGCGGAATACGTATGTGAGCTTCGCGTCCGGCACCAGCTGATTGTTCAGGTCGCTGGGCAACGCCTTGACCGCGCCGGCCGATTCCATCGGAAACATTTCGAACTGCGCGATGTACAGCGCGACCGACTCGTCGGAGAACTCGAGCGCTGGCGCGTAATCGGCCTGCAACCCATGCGTGAATGGCGTGAAGTGAATTCGCACGCGCCGCGGCACTTTGCCCCTCGCGATGAGCACGTCGTACCAGCCGCGGCGCTCGAGGCGCACGCCACGGGTTTCGACCGTCCAGCTGAGCGGCCGCCACTGCTGCCGATCGCCGCGCGTGACGTCCGTGCGCGGAAAAACCCACACGGGAAATTCGCGATCGAACTGGTATTCCACCGTCCAGTCGTTGCCACTGCGCGTGACCTCGACGCGGACCTGCGCCGTGCCGGGCGACGCCGGGCTTTGCGCGCAGGCTTGCCCGCCAGACGGCAAACCACAGCAACGCGAAGCAGAGGCTGCGCATCGCGCGTCAGTCGATGAAGATCGTCGCCGGCTGCTCGAGCGAATCCTTGAGCGCCTGGATCATCGAGGCGGCGTCGAAGCCGTCGACGAAGCGATGATCGAACGACGACGACAGATTCATCATGAGACGCACGCGGATCTGGCCGTCGACCACCACGGCGCGTTCGATGGCCTTGTTGATGCCGATGATGGACACCTCGGGCATGTTGATCATCGGCGTCGAGGCGATGCCGCCTAACTTCCCGAGGCTGGTGATCGTGATCGTGGAGCCGGTGAGCTCTTCGCGCGGCGACTTGTTGTTGCGCGCGGCTTCGGCGACGCGGCGGATCTCGGCGGCGAGATCGTGCAGCGCGCGCGACTCGACGTTGCGCACCACGGGCACCTTCAGGCCCTGCGGCGTCTGCGTGGCGATGCCCACGTGCACGGCCTTGTGCTTCACGAGCACGCCGCGCGCGGAGTCGTACAGCGCATTGCACTGCGGGAATTTGTCGAGCACTCGTGCCAGCGCGGCCACGATGAACGGCAGGAACGTGAGCGGCGGAGCGGCCGGCGGGCGCCGGTCGTTGAGATGTTTGCGCAGGCCTTCGAGGCGCGTGAGATCGCACTCTTCTACATAGGAGTACTGCGGGATGCTGCGCGCGGACTCGGTGAGGCGCTCGGCGATCACGCGCCGCAGGCCGATGATCTTCACTTCTTCGGTGCCGTTGCGCGGCGCGTGCGGCGCGTTGGCGCGCGCATTGATGGACGGCGGCGCACCGCGCGCCGCGCCCGCGGCCAGCGCGGAATCGATGTCACCCGGCTCGATGCGGCCCGCGGGGCCGGTGCCCGTGACGGTAGACAGATCGAGCCCGGCCTCGGCGGCGCGGCGGCGCGATGCCGGCGAGACCATGACGCGCGAAGATTTGTTCTCGCCGTTGCCGTTGGCGCCGTTGGCGGCGGCGGCGGCCGCGGCTATCTCGGCTTGTTTTTCACTGGCCTGCTTTCGCCGGGCGCCTTGTCCGTCGCGCGGCGTTGCGGCGTCAGCGGCTCGGCTGGCGCCGGCGGCGGAGTTTTGGCGGCGGGCGCATCGCCCGCGGCGGCGGACGTGGCGTCGGTGTCGAACACCACGAGCTCCGAGCCCACGGCCACCATGTCGCCCGGCTCGCCCTGGATGGAAAGAATGCGGCCCGTGACCGGCGCCGGCATTTCCACCGCGGCCTTCTCGGTCATGACTTCGCACATGACCTGGTCTTCCTGCACCAGATCGCCGGGCTTCACATGCCAGGCGACGACTTCCGCGGAAACCGTGCCTTCGCCGAGATCCGGCATCTTGAAAACGTAGCGGCTCATGACTCCCCCATCCTGGCCCATGGCGCGCGCAGTGCGAGCGCCACTCGTGCCTGCCCGGGAAAATACTCCCATTCGAAGGCGTGCGGGTATGGCGTGTCCCAGCCGGCGACGCGCTGGATCGGCGCTTCGAGATACCAGAAGCATTCTTCCTGGATGCTGGCCGAGAGCTCCGCGCCGAAGCCGGAGAAGCGCGTGGCTTCGTGCGCGACCACGCAACGGCCGGTCTTCTTGACGGAAGAACAGATCGGGTCGATGTCGAGCGGCGACATCGTGCGCACGTCGATGATCTCGGCGTCGATGTTCGAGCTTCTTCGCGGCCGCTTCGCACACGTACACCATGGTGCCGTAGGTGACGATGGTGACCTGCTCGCCGGGCCGCACGATGTCGCACTTGCCGATGGGCACCTTGTAGTGGCCCTCGGGCACGTTGCCCTTCGCGTGCGTGCTCCAGGGCACCGCGGGCTTGTTAGGGTCGCCGTCGAAGGGGCCGTTGTAGATGCGCTTGGGCTCGAAGAAGATGATCGGGTCGTCGTCTTCGATGGCCGCGATGAGCAGGCCCTTGGCGTCGTACGGATTGCTGGGCATCACCACTTTCACGCCGCAGATGTGCGTGAAGATGGCTTCGGGGCTCTGCGAGTGCGTCTGGCCGCCGCGGATGCCGCCGCCGCAGGGCGCGCGGATCACGACCGGCGAGGAGAAATCGCCGGCGCTGCGATAACGGATGCGCGCGAGCTCGCTCGCGATCTGGTCCACGGCCGGATAGATGTAGTCGGCGAACTGGATCTCGGCGACGGGCTTCAGACCATTCACCGCCATGCCGATGGCCGTGGCGACGATGCCGCCTTCGGAGATCGGCGAGTCGAGCACGCGATGCTCGCCGTATTTTCTCTGCAGGCCGTCGGTGACGCGGAACACGCCGCCAAAATAGCCAACGTCTTCGCCCATGACGACGACGGAAGGATCGCGCGCCATCATCACGTCCATGGCGGAGTTCAGGGCCTGGATCATGTTCATCTGCGCCATGATCAATCCACCTTCGCCACGAGCCCGAGCTCGGCGTTGAGTTTGATCTCCTCGGCGAGCTGCTCGCTCTGCCGGCGCAGGTTTTCCGGGAACTCCTTGTAGACGTCTTCGAACATGAGGTGGCGGTCGAGGCGCGGGCCTTCGTTGAGCGCGCCGAACGACACGGCCTCCTTCCAGGCCGTGACCACCTGGGCGTCGAGCTCGGCGTGCAGTTCCTTGTGCTGCTTCTCGCTCCACTCGCCGCGCGCGATCAGGTGATTCTTCAATCTATCTACCGGGTCGCCGAGCGGCCAGTGCTCGTAGTCGTCCTTGGGCCGGTAGCGCGAGGGGTCGTCGCTGGTCGAATGCGCGGACGCGCGATAGGTGACGAGCTCGATCAACGTCGGGCCGCCGCCGGTGCGCGCGCGTTGCGCCGCCCATTGCGTGACCGAGTACACCGCGAGGAAATCGTTGCCGTCGACGCGGATGCCCGCGATGCCGTAACCCGGGCCGCGCGCCGCGAACGAGCGCTGCTCGCCGCCGGCCGTTCCCTGGAACGTGGAGATGGCCCACTGGTTGTTGACGATGTTCATGATGACCGGCGCCTGGTGCACGGCGGCGAAGATGATGCCGTGGTGGAAATCGGCCTCGGCGCTCGAGCCTTCACCGATCCAGGTGCAGGCGATGTGGTCTTCGTTGCGGATGGCCGCGGCCATGGCCCAGCCCACGGCCTGCGGGAACTGGGTAGTTAGGTTGCCGGAGATCGAGAAGATGCGGCCCGGCATTCCAGTGATACATGACCGGCAGCTGCCGGCCCTTGCACATGTCGCGCGTGTTCGAGAGCAGCTGGCACATGAGCTCGACCAGCGGCTTGCCGCGCACCATGTAGATGCCCTGCTGCCGGTACGACGGAAACAGCATGTCGCCGGGCTGCAGCGCCATGGCCTGCGCGACGGCCACGGCCTCCTCGCCGAAGCTGCGCATATAGAAGGAGATCTTTCCCTGGCGCTGCGTGCGCTGCATGCGGTCGTCGAAGATGCGCGTGAGCAGCATGTGGCGCAGGCCCGACCTGCAGGTCTTCGGCTTCGAGGCGCGGATTCCACTGGCCCACGGCTTCGTGCTTGTCGTCGAGCACGCGCACCAGGCCCACCGACACTTCTTCCATGTCGCGGGCGCGCGCGTTGACGTCGGGCATGTTGATGGCGCCGGCGGGTGACAGCTCGACGTAGCTGAAGTCCGGCTTGTCGCCCGGACGAGTGGGCGGTTGCGGTACGTGAAGTCTTGGCATGGCGCGGATGATAGCGCGGGCGGGAAGTGAGGGAAGGCAGCGCCTGACAGGCCGTCAGCAACCATGCGGCGCTGATTAGTTTCAGCTGAAACTGATCGGTACCGGGAGCCAGCCTCCTACATCGGCTTCATCACCATCAGGAACACCGCGATGAGCGGTGCAGCAGTCGCGACCGTTCCCCAGACACCCCACGACTTCGACAGCGCTGTCGTACTCAGTCTCGTTCCAGGTGCCCGCGAGGCCGGCGCGCGCGTTGGCCAGCAGCTTCTTCTGCAGCGGCCCGACCTTGAAGCGCGAACGCCAGTCCCGAAATGCCGAACAACGCCAGCGACCAGCCGATCCAGAACGTGCGCAGCATCGGCAAGTCGCGCCAGCAGCGCCAGGCCACGCCGGTGGCGATGATGAGCAACACGCCGGGCACGGTGAAGCATGCGGTCGCTGCTGATGATGCCCGTCGAGCGCCTGCGCGCGCGCGCGCAGGTCGCCGCTGAGATCGGCATGCACTTTCCAGAACACGCCGGTGATGATGTTGCCGAGGAACAGCACCACGCTGATCGACGTGCAGCGACTTCAATGCCAGGTAGAGCATGTCAGTTAGCCTCGCGTTTCAGCCAGGCGATCAGCCCGGCCGCATTGAGTTCGAAATCCTTGCCGAGGATGGCGTCGATCTGCGCGTCGCTCATGGTGCAGCCGTGCTCGCGCAGCGACTCGTGCGCCAGCCGGCGCAGGTCGCCGCGCATGCGCGGCATGTCGTCGGGACCGGCGGCGCGCGCGATCTTCACGAATTCGTCGATGGCGTCGACCATGTCGTTGGCGAGCCGCGCGCAATCGCTCACCTCGCTGTAGTGCGTGAGATAGAGCCGGCGCGGCCGGAACTGCATGAGCCGGACGATCGAGGCCTTGAGCTGCCCGGGATCGAACTGCGTGGGCGTGGTGGTGGGCATGATCCACGCGCCACGCGCCGTGTCGAACTCGCGGTAGGAAATGCCGAAGGTGTCGCCGGTGAAGATGCTGGTGGCGCCGTGATCGACGATGGCCTGGTGATGCAGCGCGTGTCCCGGGCGTGTGCACGCATTCGAACACGCGACCGGGCAGCTCGAAACGCTGGCCGTCCTGGGTGATCGCGAGGCGTTCGCGATCGATGGGCAGAATCTCGCCGTACAGCCTCGAATAGAGCTCGTCGCCGTACACCGCGCGGGTGCCGGCGATGAGCTTGGCGGGGTCGATCATGTGCGGCGCGCCGCGCGGATGCACCACGCAGGTGGCGCGCGGCAGCGCGCGCATCAGCGCGCCTGCGCCGCCCGCATGGTCGAGGTGCACGTGCGTGAGAAACAGCAGTCCACCGCGATCGGGCGCGATGCTGCAGTTTTTCGAGCGCCGCGAGTATCAGCGGAACGGCCGTATTGGGTCCCGTGTCGACGATCGCCGCCACGTCGCCGGCGACCACGATGTGCGAGGCGTCCATCTGCGGCCGCACATATTCCGTGTCGACGGCGGTGATCCCGTCGGCGAATGTCGTCAGTCGTGGCATGACTGCATTCATGGCTTGCGGCAACATAGCAGCATGAATCGGAAAATACTCCTGCCACTAGTCATGGCCGTCGCATGCAGTTCCTCACACGGTGCGGTCGAAGAACGCGGCAACTCTCGTGCTCGACAACATTCCGTCCGGTGGACACGCCGCTGACGGCGAAGCTCGACGACTACATGAACTCGCGCGGCGCCAGCTTCGTCGACTGGCTGCCCGACGGCGGAATGCTCATCGCCACCCGCTTCGGCGACGTGGAACAGCTGCATCGCGTGGCGGCGCCGCTCGGCGCGCGCGAGCAGCTCACGTTCTATCGCGAGCCGGTGACCAACGCGCGGTCGCCGCAATCCGCGGTGGCGTCGGGGTTCGTGTTCCTCAGGGACCAGGGCGGCAACGAAAACGCGCAGGTGTACTGGTACGACAACGCGACGCGCGCGGTGCGCATGCTGACCGACGGCAAGGGCCTGTACGGCGGCATCGCCTGGAGCCACGACGGCAACCGCGTCGCCTTACCACGGCACGGGCCGCGACGGCGTCAGTTACGACCTCTACATCGCCGAGCCGGCTAACAAGTTCGCCCAGCCTCGCCTCGTGTTCAACGGCTTTCAGAAGAACTGGTCGGTGCAGGACTGGTCGCCCGACGACACCAGGCTGCTCATCAACAACTTCGTATCGGCGAACGAATCGCATCTCTACGTGCTGGACATCGCCACCGCCGCGCTGACGCCGGTGAGCGAAGGCAAGGATCCTGCCCGGCGTCACGCAGGCGAAGTTCACGCCGGATGGTCGCGGCGTCTATCTCGTCACCAACCGCGACAGCGAATTTCAGCAGCTGCGGCGCGTGGATCTCGTCAGCGGCGCGGTGGAGATACTGACGTCGCACATCCCCTGGGATATCGACACCTTCGCGCGCACCGACGACGGCCGCTATCTCGCCTGGGTGGCGAACGTCGACGGCCAGAGCCAGCTCACCGTGGTGAATGTCGCGAATCGCACCGAAAGCCTGCCGCCGCTGCCCGACGGCCAGATCGGCCGCATCGCCTTCGACCGCGCCGGCAAGAAGCTCGGGCTGTCGATCGAGAGCGCGCAGTCGCCGCGCGACGTGTTCGTGCTCGAAGTCGAACGCAATGCGCTGGTGCGCTACACGAAGAGCGAGGCGGGTCCCATCGATCCGCTGCAGTTCGTGCCCGCGGCAGCTCATGCGTTATCCCACCTTCGACCGCGACAACGGCAAGAGCCGCCAGATTCCGGCGTTCATCTATCGCTCGCCCAGTCCCGGGCCGCGCCCGGTCTACATCGACATCCACGGAGGCCCGGAAGCGCAGTTCACGCCCGTCGTTCAATCCGTTCACACAGTTCCTGGTGCGCGAGCTCGGCTTCACCGTCATCGCGCCCAACGTGCGCGGTTCCACCGGCTACGGCAAGACCTACATGAACCTCGACAACGGCGAAGACCGCGAGGATTCGGTGCTCGACATCGGCGCGCTGCTCGTCTGGATCGGGCTGCAGAAGGACCTGGACGCGAAGAAGGTGTTCGTCGCCGGCGGATCGTACGGCGGCTACATGTCGCTGGCGTCGATGGTGCATTTCGGCGACCGCCTGCGCGGCGGCATCGACGTGGTCGGCATCTCCAACTTCGTCACGTTCCTCGAGAGCACCTCGGCCGTACCGCCGCGACCTGCGCCGCCCGGAATACGGCGACGAGCGCCTGCCGCGCATGCGCGCCTATCTACAGAGGATTTCGCCGCTCACCAACGCGGCGCGCATCTCCAAGCCGCTGCTGGTGGTGCAGGGACTCAACGATCCGCGCGTGCCGGCCAGCGAATCGCAGCAGATGGTGGCGAAGATCCGCGCGCGCGGCGGCGAGGTCTGGTACCTCGCGGCGAAGGACGAAGGCCACGGCTTCCGCAAGAAAGCCGAATCGCGACTTCTACCAGAAGACCATCGTCACGTTCCTCGAGAAGCAGCTCGCCGCGAAAGTAGTCTAGTTGCTAGTTCGACGAGGAAGAAGTCTTCTTCGGAACAACCGACAGCGCCGGCTTCTGGCTCGAGTAGTAAGCCGCGAGCTGCTCGATGTCCTGCTTCGTGAGCGTGGCGGTCATGCCCGCCATGACGGCGTTCTTGCGTCCGCCTTTCTGGTAGTCGAGCAGCGCGCGCTCGATGTAGTCGCGATGCTGGCCGGAGATGGTCGGGTAGTCGGGGGTGATGCCGACGCCATTGGTGCCGTGGCAGGCGAGGCAGACTTCGCGTCGCCTTCGGACGCTGATCGGCGGGCACGTCGGTCTTGGACACGGTGAGCACTTCGGGGCCGGCGAGGTAGACGGCCACGTCGGCCATGTCCTGCTCGCTCATCGAAGCCGCGTGCGAATGCATGGTGCCGTGCGACCGTTCGCCGCTCTTGTACGCCTTCAGCGCGGCCACCAGGTATTCCGGGCGCTGGCCGTGCAGCTTGGGCACCGAGTACGTGGGGTACACGTTCTTGTAGTTAGGGATGGCGTGGCAGCCGCTGCAGGTGTAGGCCAGGTCGTGGCCACGCTTGGTGTCGCCGGCGACCGGGGGAACCTGGGCTTGGGCCGTGAGCGGCGCGAAGCAGGCGAAAACCATGAGAGAAACGATGACCGGAATGCGCAATGCCATGACTGAATTGTTGCCCCGTGGCTCCCGAAAAACAGGCCGCGATATTAAGGACTTGGGCGCGCAATTGCCACCGGGCACAATCCGAACGGGTTGATAGCACTCATCCAGAGGGTCAGCGAGGCGGCGGTCGACGGTCGAGACGCGGATCGTGGGCAAGATCGGCGCGCGGCATCCTCGCCCTCATCGGATTCGAGCGCGGCGACGAAATGGAGCAGATCGAGCAGACTGCTCGCGCGCGTGCTCACCTATCGAATCTTCGCCGACGACGCCGGACGCATGAATCTCTCGCTCGCGGACACGGGCGGCGGGCTGCTGCTCGTTCCGCAGTTCACGCTGGCCGCGGACACTCAAAAGGGCACGCGGCCGGGATTCAGCACCGCGGCGGCGCCCGAACTCGCGCGAACGATGTTCGCGCAATGTGTGGCATCGGCGCGCGCGCGCCATGCGGAGGTCGCGGCGGGCGAATTCGGCGCCCACATGCGGGTCTCGCTGGTGAATGACGGACCGGTGACCTTCTGGCTCAGAACCGCCCCGGATGACGAAGGGGCGTGATGGGGGTCTCGGGCCCGCCGAACTTTCTTAGGTTTGGCACCTCTGTTGACTTATCATTCCGGCACTTATCTATGACATTGGTCGGGGGCGACGCGACCCCCACAGGAGCGGCTCATGGGCCCCATTGGTTTCAAAGAACTTCTAGTCATTCTGGTCGTCGTTTTGCTGATCTTCGGGGCGAAGAAGCTGAAGACCATCGGTTCAGATCTCGGCTCCGCGGTGCGCGGCTTCAAGAAGTCGATGAATGACGGTGACAGCGAAGAGTCGGTCAAGCAGCTCAAGGCCGATGCTGAATTTTCCGAACCCGCGAAATCCCAGACGGCGGAAAAGAGCGAGCACAAGGCTTAGGCCCAGCGCATCGCTTTCGCTCATCGATCCTGACCGACCGCCGCGCGGCGGAGCATTTCCATGTTCGAGGTTGGATTCACAGAACTGCTGCTGATCTTCGCGCTCGCACTCGTCGTGCTGGGGCCGGAGCGGCTGCCCAAGCTCGCCCAGCAGGTGGGCCGGTGGGTCGGGCGCGCGCGCGCCATGGCGCGACAGTTCCGCGACCAGCTCGAGGAAGAAGCTCACAACCTCGAGACCAAGGTGAACATCGATCCCGGCATCGACACCTCGCTCGATCCAAAACCGGCCGCGCAGCCGACGCCGGCAACATCGTCTTCCACCTCGATGGTGCCCACGCCCCCGCCGGCTGCCGTCGTCGAGCCTGAACCGGAAGAGGAGTTCTATCCGCCGGATCACCACATGCATCCCTCGCAGCGCGCGGCGGAGCCGCCCGGCGGACCAGCAATCGGCGCAGCAGGCGGACGCGCAGACCGAGCTCGACCTAACTACCCCGCGCGACGAAGAATCGCGCCACGCCCCCTGAGCGTGAGCGAGCGCGACGACAAGAAGGCGGAAGACCTGGCCGAAGGTACGCTGATGTCGCACCTGCTCGAGCTGCGCAACCGGCTCCTGAAGGCGATGCTCGGCATACTCGTGGTCTTCGTGCCCTGCGCGGTGTACGCCAACAAGCTGTTCACGCTCATCGCGCAGCCGCTGATCGACAAACTACCGAAGGGCGCATCGCTGATCGCGACCAACGTGGTTTCACCGTTCATGACGCCTTTCAAGGTGGCGTTCTACGTGGCGTTGTTCCTGGCGATGCCGGTCGTGCTCTACCAGATCTGGGCCTTCGTCGCGCCGGGCCTGTACCGGCGTGAAAAGCGCTTCGCCGTGCCGCTGCTCGTTTCCTCGGTGCTGCTGTTCTACGCGGGCGCGGTGTTCGCCTACTTCGCCGTGTTCCCGGTGATGTTCACGTTCCTCGTCGGCACCGCGCCCACGGGCGTCTCGTACATGCCCGACATGAGCAGCTATCTCGACTTCGTGATCACGCTGTTCTTCGCGTTCGGCGTCGCGTTCGAGATGCCGGTGGCGGTCGTGCTGCTGGTGCTCACCGGCCTCGTGAGCGTGGACTCACTCGGCAAGAATCGCGGCTACGTCGTCATCGGCATCTTCGTGGTGGCGGCTTTCCTCACACCGCCGGACGCCATTTCCCAGACCATCATGGCCGTGCCCATGTACCTGCTCTACGAAGGCGGGCTCGCGATGGCACGCGTCATGCAGAAGATGCGCCGCGAAGCGGACGAAGCGGCCGAGAAGAACGAAGCCAAAGCGAGTTGAGCGGCGCGGCGCGGTTCGCCCGGCCCTTGCTGGCGCCACAGCGCTTGAGTCAGACTCGGCGCCATCGCGGCGCAACAGCGCCCACAATAATTCAGGGTAAAAAATGAACGATCCGACCGCGACGGCCGCTGTGCCGCCCGACTATAGCCGCAGCTTTTTCGGTCACCCGCGTGGGCTCGCGACGCTGTTCATGACCGAGTTCTTCGAGCGGTTCACCTACTACGGTCTGCGGGCGATGCTCGTGCTGTTCCTCGCGGCATCGGCGACGGGTGCAAACCCGGGGTTCGGCGTCGACGGCGCGACGGCCGGCGCGGTGTACGCGCTGTTCACGGGCGCGGCATACCTGTGCTCGATACCGGGAGGCTGGATTGCCGACCGGCTCATCGGCCAGCGAAATGCGGTGTTCACCGGCGGCGTGTTCATCGCCATCGGCAATTTCATCCTCGCGATTCCCGGCTCCCCCGCCATTTTCTATCTCGGCCTCGGCGTGGTGGTGCTCGGCATCGGCCTGCTGAAGCCCAACGTCTCGAGCGTGGTGGGCGCGCTGTACGAGGGGCAGGCGGGCGCCCGGCGCGACGCCGGCTTCTCCATCTTCTACATGGGCATCAACCTCGGCGCGGCTGCGGGCCCCTTCATCGCCGGCGGCCTGGGTGAAGGCTGGAACTGGCGACTCGGGTTTTTCACCTGCGGCCTGGCCATGCTCATCGGTCTCGCGCAATTCAAGCTCACCGAAAAATATCTGGGCACCGCGGGCTTTGCGCCGCAGGTGCCGCCCGAGCAGCGCAAGCGCACGTGGACCATCGTCGCGGCGGTGGGCATCGCGGTACTGATCGGCGCCGCCATGCTGTTCATGGGAGAGAACGTCCCGTCGGAAACCTCGCTCGCGCAAGGCCTGTTCATCACGCAGGTCGCCATCGCCTTCGGATTCTTCGGCTACATGCTCATCTTCGGCGGCCTCACTACCATCGAAAAGAAGCGCGTCGGCGTCATCATCATCTTCTTCCTGTGCGCGGCGCTCTTCTGGGGCGGCTTCGAGCAGCAGGCCACCACGTTCAACACGTTCGCGCTCGATTACACCGACCGCTCGTGGCTCGGCGGAATGTTCCCGGACAATGCGCATCCCGCGTCCTGGTACCAGTCCATCAATCCGGTCTGCATCATCGTCTTCGCGCCGTTCTTCGCGTGGATCTGGGTCTACCTCGGTGCCCGGAACCTCGATCCTTCAGCGCCCGCCAAGATGGGTCTCGGCCTCGTGTTGTTAGGCGTCGGCTTCCTCATCATGATGTGGGCCGCGCAGCTGGTGGTATCGAGTGGCGGCAAGGTGGGGCCGACGTGGCTGCTGCTCGCCTACATGATTCACACGTTCGGCGAGCTTTGCCTGTCGCCTGTCGGTCTCTCCAACGTCACCAAGCTCGCACCCGCGAAGTTCGTCAGCAGTCTCATGGGCACCTGGTTCCTCGGCAGCGCCATCGGCAACACGGTCGCCGGCCTGGTAGGTGGGCACTCTGCTTCGCTGCGCGCGGACGAACTTCCTCACCAGTTCCTCGTCATGACCCTCATCGGTGGCGGCGCCGGAGTGTTCATTCTTCTCATATCGCGCGCGCTGCGCGGCTGGATCGGAGACAGAAAATGAGCGCGTCCCAACTCTTGCGCAACGCGCCGGCCTTTGCTCTCACCCTGAGCGCCTGCATGCTTGCTTCGTGCAACGGGCCGCCGGGACCCAAGCCGCCGCCGAAACTCGAAGCGACGGCGTTCGTCGAGCAGTTGAACAAGGATCTCATCGACATCGGCCGCGAAGGGAACGCGGCCGGCTGGACGCAGGCCACCAACATCACCGTCGACACGCAGTACCTCAACTCCAAAGTCACCGAGCGTTATCTCGAATACTTCAGCCGCAAGGCCGGTGAGGCCAGGGCGTACGACAAGGATCAGCTCGATGCGTCCACGACGCGATCGCTGACGCTGCTGAAACTCGGCGTGAGCGCGCCGGCACCGGCCGACCCTGCCAAGCGCGCGGAGCTCGCAACGATCAGCACCGAGCTCGACGCGATGTACGGCGAAGGCAAGTACTGCCCGCCGGGCACCAACAAGGACGGCAGGAAGACCGACTGCAAGAACCTCGATGAACTGGGCGAGACCATCGCCACCAGCCGCAATTACCAGGAGCTCACCGAGGCGTGGGCGGGCTGGCACACCATCTCGAAGCCGATGCGGCCGAAGTACCAGCGCTTCGTCGAATTGGCGAACGAAGGCGCGCGTGAACTCGGGTACGACGACCTCGGTGTGTTGTGGCGCTCGCGTTACGACATGCCCGCCAAAGATTTCGAGAAGGAAGCCGCAAGGCTCTATAAACAGGTCGAGCCGCTCTACGAGGGCCTGCACTGCTACGCGCGCAAGCGCCTGCAGCAGCGCTACGGCAAAGACAATGTTCCCGACGGCAAGCCGATCCCGGCGCACTTGTTTGGCAACATGTGGGCCCAGCAGTGGAACCGCATCTATGACGATCTGCTGAAGCCTTACCCGGCGGCGAGCATCGAGTCCGCGGACCGCCTGCTCAAGCGGGACAAGTGGGACGCGGTCAAGATGACCAAGTCGGCGGAGAATTTCTACACGTCGATCGGTTTCCCCGCGCTCCCGCAGACTTTCTGGGAGCGTTCGATGCTCACGCGCCCGCGCGACCGCGAAGTGGTGTGTCACGCCAGCGCCTGGGACATCGACGACAAGGACGACGTCCGCATCAAGATGTGCATCAAGCCCATCGAGGAAGACCTGTTCACGGTCTACCACGAGCTCGGTCACGTCTATTACTACATCTGGTACAAGGATCAGCCGATGCTCTTCCAGGACGGCGCGCACGACGGCTTCCACGAAGCCATCGGCGATGCCATCAACCTGTCGGTCACTCCGGGCTATCTACGCAAGATCGGCCTGGTCGGCGACGTGGTCCCGTCGAAGGAAGCCATCATCAATCAGCAGATGAAGATGGCGCTCGACAAGATCGCGTTCCTGCCGTTCGGCAAGCTCATCGACGAATGGCGCTGGGGCGTGTTCGACGGCCGCATCAAGCCCGCCGACTACAACAAGGCCTGGTGGGAGCTGCGCGAGAAATACCAGGGCGTCTCGGCGCCGCTGGCGCGCAGCGAAGAGGATTTCGATCCGGGCGCGAAGTACCACATCCCGGGCAATACCCCGTACACGCGTTACTTCCTGTCGTTCATCCTGCAGTTCCAGTTCCACAAGGCGCTGTGCGACGCGTCGGGCTACAAGGGTCCGCTGAACGAGTGCTCGATCTTCGGCAGCACCGAGGCCGGCAGGAGATACGGCGCGATGCTTGCGCAGGGCGCGAGCAAGCCGTGGCAGGACACACTGCAGGAGCTGACCGGGGGGCGCGAAATGGATGCGTCCGCCATCATCGACTACTTCAAGCCGCTCGAAGCGTGGCTGGAAGAACAGAACAAGGGTCAATCCTGCGGCTGGGACTGAGGAGTAGCTAGATGAACGTGAACGTGGCACCGGCGCCGCAGCTCACTGCGCGCGCCATCATCCTGTCGATCGTGCTGGCGGTGATCCTCGCCGCGGCCAACACCTATCTCGGCCTGTTCGCCGGCATGACCATCGCCTCGGCGATCCCCGCCGCGGTGGTGTCGATGGCGGTGCTGCGCGCACTCGGCGGCGGCGGCATCCTCGAGAACAACATCGTGCAGACCGGCGCGTCCGCGGCCACCTCGATCGCCTCGGGCGTGATCTTCACCGTGCCGGCGCTGGTGATCATGGGCTACTGGCCCGACTTCAAGTACTGGTGGGTCTGCGCGATCGCCGGCCTCGGTGGTTTGTTGGGCGTGTTGTTCTCGGTGCCCCTGCGGCGTTCATTGATCGTCGATCAGCAGATGGCCTTCCCCGAGGGCAAGGCTGCCGCCGAAGTGCTGCGCGCCGGCGAGAACCCCAAGGAAGGCGTGAAGGTGCTGGGCCTTTCCGCGCTCATCGGCGGCGTCGGCAAGATGATCGCCGCGAGCGGCATGCGCCTGGTGCCCGACAGCGCGCTCGCCAGCGGTTTCGTCGGCAAGTATCTCGGCTACATCGGCACCAACATCTCGCCCGCGTTGTTAGGCGTGGGCTACATCGTCGGGCTCAACATCGGCATCGTGGTCGTGTCGGGCAGCATCCTGTCGTTCAACATCGCGATCCCGCTGTACCACGCCTATTTCCTCGCGGATAACCCCGAGCTCGCGGCGACGGTCGCCGGCGCCTGCGCGGCGCTCGGCAGCGCCGAGTGCGCCGAGACCACCGCGCAGATCCTGCGTGGCGCGCAGATCCGTTACCTCGGCGTCGGCGCCATGCTCGTCGGCGGCCTGTGGGCACTGATCACACTGCGCAAGTCGATCGTCTCGGGCGTCAAGAGCGGTCTCGCCGCGGCGCGCGCCGGCAGCGACGCCGTCGTGGCGCACACCGATCGCGATCTGCCGATGAAGTGGGTGCTGGTCGGCATTGTGGCGTTCACGCTTCCGCTGGCCGTTCTCTACACCAATATCGTAGGAAGCGTCGGGGTCGGCCTCGCGATGTCGGTCATCATGGTGGTGGCCGGCTTCCTGTTCTGCTCGGTGTCGGCGTACATGGCGGGCCTGGTCGGCTCGTCCAACAACCCCGTGTCGGGCATCACGATCGCGACCATCCTGTTCGCGGCACTGGTGTTGCTGGGCTTCCTCGGCAAGGACTCGACGCATCGGTCCCGTCGCTGCGGTGATGATCGGCGCCGTGGTGTGCTGCGCAGCCTGCGTCGCCGGCGACAACCTGCAGGATCTCAAGGCCGGCTACCTCGTCGGCGCGACGCCCTGGCGGCAGCAGGTGATGCTGGCCATCGGTTCGGTGTGCTGCGCGCTGGTGATGGCGCCGGTGCTGAACATGCTCGCGGAGAGTTACGGCATCGGCCCGCGCACCGCCGAGCACCCGCGTTCGCTCGAAGCCGCCCAGGCCAACCTGATGGCGTCGGTAGCGAAAGGATTGTTTGGCGGGCATCTGCCGTGGACGATGATCATGATCGGCGCCGGCATCGGCATCGCCGTCATCATTCTCGATCAGACGCTCAAGGCGCGCGGTGCAAAGTTCCGCGTGCCCGTGCTGGCCGCGGCCATCGGCATCTACCTGCCGCTCGAGACGATGGTGCCGATTTTCCTCGGCGGCCTGCTCAATCACCTCGTGACGCGCACCTTCGGCAAGAATCTGTCCGACGAGGAAGTCGAGAAGCGCAATCGCATCGGCACGCTGTTCGCGGCGGGCCTGATCACCGGCGAGGCGCTGATCGGAATCTTCATCGGGTTCGCGATCTACGGCACGAAGAGCGCGGACGTGTTCGCGCTGCCGGCGGGCATGCAGCTCGGCGGCTCGATCGGCGAGTGGGCCGGGCTCCTGGTCCTGGGCGTCGTCGGCTACTGGCTGTACCGGGCGGGGAAGCGCGGTCCGGCTTGAGATAACGGGGACAGATCTATTTATCAGAAGGTAGTGCGCTCGATGCGCCGGGCTGATAAATAGATCTGTCCCCTTTTCCCCGCTCGCCACCATGACTCCCGAGGATCGCTCGCATCGGGCGAAGCTCATCGTTTGCTTCGCCACCGTCTATCTCGTCTGGGGATCCACTTACCTGGTCGCCAGCATCGGCGTGCATGCGCTGCCGCCGCTGCTGTTCGGTGGCATCCGCTTCGTCTGCGCCGGCATCCTGCTCGGGCCTGACGGCGCTCGCGCTCGGTCGCCGCTTCGAGCTCGACGCGGCCGAATGGCGTCACATGTTCGTCGTGTCGCTGGGCAGCGTGGTGATTGCCAATGGCGCGACCAACATCGCCATGCAGCACGTCGCGTCCAACCAGACAGCCATCCTCAATGCCTCGGCCGCGTTGTGGATCGCGCTGCTCGCGACGCGCGGGCGGCGCGCCCATGCGCTCGACCGCCGGACGCTCATCGGGCTCATCATCGGCTTTGCCGGCACGACGCTCATCATCTGGCCGCGCGGCAGGATCGAGGACAGCCACTTCGGCTACCAGATGCTGATCCTCGTCGCCGTCTTCAGCTGGTCGGTCGCCACGGTGTACATCCGCAACGTGCACTCGAAGCTCGACGTGCTGTCGTTCACCGCCGATTCAGATGTTGTTAGGCGGCGTCATGCTGACGGCGTTCGGCGTCGCAGCCGGCGAAGTCGCGCAGTGGCATTGGTCGAAGCCGGGCGTGCTCGCGATGGTCTATCTCACGCTGCTCAGCTCGTGTCTCGCGTATACCGCGTTCGCCTGGCTCGCCAAGAACACCACGCCGGCCATGGTCGGCACCTACAGCTACGTGAACCCGGCGATCGCCGCGGTCCTCGGCTGGTGGCTCCTCGATGAGCACCTGGGTGCCAGCCAGATCACCGGAATGGCGGTGATGTTCGTGGGAGTGGCGCTGGTGAGCTGGCCGCAGAAGGACGTGAAGAGGATGGATGAGGACCAGCAGAAGGATCCGTCGACGGCGGGGTGCGGGTAGCAATTCGAGGCGCGTCCCCTTTTGCTAGCAAATCAGGAATGTCCCCATTCTCTAGTCATGGTTGGTGGGGCGGATGACCTCGACGCGGCCGCGCGAGCCGATGAACCACGAACCGATCCAGCTCACGATGCTGACGATGATGGCGCCGCCCACCGCGGTCCAGAATCCGGCGATGTGAAACCCCGGCAGCATCAGCGCGACCAGCCCGAGCATCGCGGCATTCACGACCAGCAGGAACAACCCGAGCGTGAAGATCAGCGCCGGCAGCGACAGCAGCAGCGCGAATGGCCGCACGATCGCGTTCACGACGCCTAACAACAGACCGGCGAGGATCAGCGTCGTCGCCGAGTCGATGATGAAGCCGCTCAGCATTTCGGTCGCGGCCCAGAGGCCGAGCGCGGCGACGAGACCGCGAAGAATGAAACCCACCATGAGTCAATACCTCGGTTGTCGGCTGTTCCTGGTCGAGACCCTTTTCGAGAAATACCTTGAGACGGGTCAGCGCCAGCTCCCAGTAGCGGCGCTTGGACAAATAGTACGTCACCCAGGCCTGCGTCGAGGGTACTCCGCTGCTCAGCAACCGCACCACGGTCAGTCGACGGCGAGGCGCGTTCGAACAGGAAGTCCTCGACGATGACGGCGTCGGTGCCGGGCATGCCGCGCGTCGGCAGCAGGATCAGTCGTATGCGCTGGGGGTCACCAGCACGTCGATGTGCGCGTCGAGCTCCATGTCGCTCGCCGAACAGCACGTGCATGCGGCCCTTTTCGCGCGGCGTGACGCGTTGCGCCCGCGGTGGTCCAGCGCTCGAGCACCCGGCTGTCGGTGAAGGCCCGCCAGACGCGTTCGACCGGCGCGCCGATGTCGACGCGATGGGCGAAGCTGCGGTACTGGCTGCTCACTTCTTGAGCGCCACCCACGCCAGCGGCATCAGGGAAACGCACGATGATCCCGATGGTCACCACGCCGAAATTTTCCTTGATGATGGGAATGTTGCCGAAGAAGTAGCCCGCCCAGACCAGCAGCAGCACCCAGGCCAGGCCGCCGAACACGTTGTACGCCTGGAAGCGCGCGTACGGCATGCGCGCCACGCCCGCCACGAACGGTGCGCAGGTGCGGATGATGGGCACGAAGCGCGACAGCACGATGGTCATCGAGCCGTGCTTCACGAAGAACGCCTCGGTGCGCCTGCAGGTATTCCACCTTGAGGAAACGGATCTTGCCGCTGAACGCCGGCGGGCCTATCCACCTCCCGATGTGGTAGTTAGTCGTGTTGCCGGCGACCGCCGCGACGATGAGCGTCAGCGACAGCAGCGGCGCGGACAGCGTGCCGCTCGTATCCACCGCGGCCAGCGCACCGGCGGCGAACAGCAGCGAATCGCCGGGCAGGAACGGCGTGACCACGAAGCCGGTCTCGGCGAACACGATGGCGAAGAGGATCAGGTAGACCCAGAAGCCGTAGTCGCGCAGCAGCTCGACCAGGTGCGCAGTCGAGATGCAGGATGACGTCGACGAACCAGTGGACGAGCTCCAGGATCATTTCCATGCGCGCGTCATTTCCACGGCGCGCTGCCGGCGCTCGCCGTCATGCCCGAGGCCGCCTTGGGCTTGCGCCCCTTCAGCAGATCGAGCGCGGCGTGTACGCCCGCATCATGCGTTTTCCAGCGTCTGCCGCACGCGCGGGTCGTCGAGATCGAGCGGCACGCCGTCGATGTTCTCGAACGCGTGATCGGGGTCGATGCCCCGGCCCTGGATGGATCGTCCCGAAGGCGTGAAGTATCGCGAAGTGGTGAGCTTGATGGCGCGGCCCTCGGTGAGCGGCATGACGGTCTGCACCGAACCCTTGCCGAAAGTGCGCCGGCCTAACAACACGGCGCGATGGTGATCCTGCAGCGCGCCGGCGAGGATCTCGGCCGCCGAGGCGGTGGAACCGTTCACCAGCACCACGACCGGCACGCCCGGCAGTATTTCGCCCGGAGTCGCGTCCATGGTGAAGCGCGCCGCCGGCGTGCGGCCGTCGGCGGTGACGATGACGCCCGTCTCGAGGAGCTGGTCGGCGACTTCCACCGCGGACTCGAGCACGCCGCCGGGGTTGTTGCGCAGGTCGAGAACGATGCCGCGCGGCTTGGCGTTCATGTCGCGGCGCAGGCGCGCGATGCTGGCGGAGAAGTCCTCGGCCGTCGTCTCGCTGAACATCGTGATGCGCGCGTAGAGATAGCCGTCGTCGAGCTTCACCATGGCCACGCTGTGCACGTCGACCTGCGCGCGTTCGACGGTGAACTCCAGCGGCAGCGCTCTGGCCGGTGCGCATGACCGCGAGCTTCACGGTGGAGCCGCGCGGCCCGCGCATGCGCGCCATGGCCGCGTCGAGATCGGCGCCCACCGGCGTTCCGTCGATCGCGGAGATCATGTCGCCGCTCTGGATTCCCGCGGTCGCCGCGGGCGAGTCGCGGAACGGCCGCACCACGCGCAGCGCGCGGTCCGCCGTCGACACTTCGATGCCGATGCCCGCGTAGGTGCCCGCGGTGCTCACGCGCAGGTCGGCGTATTCCTCGGCGTCGAGATAAGAAGAATAGGGATCGAGCCCGCCGACCAGGCCGCGCAGCGCGTCGTCGATCGAGCTCGGGATGCGAAACCGTGTCGACGTATTCGCGCTGCACGCGTTCGAGGACTTCGGCGAGCTGTGCGGCTTCGGCGGGTGAGAGCGGCGATTTGGCGTTCGGCCGGCTTTGCGGCTCGAACCGTCGGTTGCGGGCGCGTCGTCGCGACGCGAGAACACGTCGCCGCCGAGAGCGATCAGAAAGCCGATCAACACCCCGTAAGCCAAGAGCTTCATGGGCGTGAATCCTAACTCAAATTAAGGAGTTAGCTCAGCCGGCGTTGGCCGCGGGTTCATCGAGCAGGAAGGCGCCGGGAGTGGCGGCGCGAGCACCGGCAGCACGTCGAGCACTTCCTGCACGGGCACGGGCCTGGCGATCGCGAATCCCTGGCCGTAGTCGACGCCGAGCATGCGCACGCGCGTGCGGATTTCCTCGGTCTCGACGTATTCGGCCACCGTGGTGATGTTCATGGCGCGCGCGAGCTGCGCGATGGCGCGCACCATCGACTCGGCGCGTTCGTCGCGCAGGATGTCGCGCACGAAACTGCCGTCGATCTTGAGCATCGACACCGGCATGGACCGCAGGTAGGACAGCGACGACAGGCCGGTGCCGAAATCGTCCAGCGCCACGCCGCAGCCGAGCTTGCGCAGCCGCGGACATCAGTTCCTCGCGCGTCCTTCATGCTGGCGACCGCGGCGCTTTCGGTGAGCTCGAAGCAGAACACCGCCGGATTGATGCGGCTGTTCTCGATGCTGCGGATCACGTAGTCCGGGAATTCCTCGTCGGTGAGCGACTGGCCGGAGAAGTTGATGGTGAAAACCACCGGCGCGTTCGACCAGCAGCTCGCGGCGCGGGCGCAGCAGCTCGATGACGCTCGAGATCACCCAGCGATCGATGGTGGGCATCATCTGGTAGCGCAGCGCGGCGGACAGGAACCGATCCGGCCCGATGGTGTTGCCCTCCGGATCGAGCATGCGCAGCAGCAGCTCGTAATGCGGCTTGGCATGCCCGTCATCGACGAACGGCAGGATCATCTGCGCTTCGAGGCGCAGGCGATTCTCGGCGAGCGCGGCGCGCACGTCGGTGGCGACGTTGATGTCGGTGAACCGGCGAATGATGCTGACGTCGTTTTCCTGGAAGGTCTCGAGGCGATTGCGGCCGCGATCCTTGGCCGCCTTGCAGGCGGATTCGGCCTCGGCGAGCGAACGGCCGAGATCGCTGTCGCGGCCGCTGAACGGCGTGACGCCGAGGCTGATCGACAGGCGGAAGCGCGCGTCGACGCCGACGGTATGCAGGCGCGTGACGCCTTCGCGCAGGCCTTCGCCGAACATCGCGGCCTCGTCGATCTCCGAGGGCATGACGACCGCGAAACGATCGCCGGAGATGCGCGCCGCCACCGAGTTCGGCGGCAGATGCTTGCGCAGCAGGTCGCCGATCTGCGCGATGGCCTGGTCGCCCACGTGCATGCCGAAGTTTTCGTTGATGACGTGCAGCTCGTCGATGTCGACGTACAGCAGGCTCCAGCGCTGCCCGCGCGGATCGCCTTCGACTGAACATGAGCTTCACGCGCTGCTCGAGCGCGGCGCGCGTCAGCAGGCCCGAGAGCGTGTCGTAGCTGGTCTCGATGCTGGCGGCGACGCGCCGCGCCAGCAGGTCGGCGAGGTGCACGTCGCGGCCGATGAATTCCGGCGCTTCGAGCTTGCGGAACAGCGCGAGCACGCCGGAGGTGCGGCCGCTGCCCTGGCGCAGCGGGCAGGCGAGGATGCGATAGGGAATCGCCACCTGTCCGGCCTGCGTCGCGATCCGGTTGATGACCAGCGGATCGCGGCGCGTCTGCGTGATGGCCAGCAACTGCTTCTGCGTGCGCGTGAGGATGCTGACGTCGCCGTTTTCCGGGATGCGTGAGCACCAGGCCCTTGTCGGGCACGACGATGCCGGCGAGCACGCACTTGAGGTGCCCGGCCGCGTTGGCTAGCAGACTTTGCAGATCGTCGGCGCCGCTCGCCTGCGGATGGCTGCCGGTCACCGACAGCAGCAGCTCCAGGTCCTTGTCGCGCGCGTTCAGCGACTCGTTGAGCATGTCGATGTCGGCGCGCGCCAGCAGGTCGCGGCGCAGCAGCTCGAGCGCCGGCTTCAGGTGATCGTGCACGTAGGAAAACGGCAGCACGTCGGCGTCGACCTTGAGCCGGTTGCAGACCACGGCGACGATGGCGGCGACGTTGCCGGTCGCGTCGCGCAGCCAGAATAGATAGGCCGGTCCGTCATCCGGCAGCGCGCAGTGCTGGCCGACGCCGTCGCCCTTTTTCCAGGTGTGCCCTCGAGCTGCGCGATGGCCTGCAAGCACCAGCGCGAACAGGTCCGGGTTGGTGCTGGCCGCGCTGCTCCACAGCAGCTTGCCGGTGTTGTCGAACAGGCTCACCGAAGCGGCGCGCGGCAGCAGCGAGCGCACCAGCTGCGCGTAGGGCTCCATGGAGTTTTCGAAGGTCATCGGCGCGGACCATCGCCCAATAGCGGCCGCATGGCGTTGATGCAGTTGGCGTTTTTTCCGTCTGCCCCTAGGGCGATGCGCTCTTGAACCAGGGTCGCGGATCGACCGGCCGGCCCGCCTTGCGGATCTCGAAATACAGCGCGGGCGTCGACCGGCCGCCCGAGTCCCCGACCGTCGCGATGGTGTCCCCGGCGGTCACCCGTTCACCGACTTCCTTGTAGAGCCGCTCGTTGTGGCCGTAGAGGCTCAGGTACCCGTCACCGTGGTCGATGATGGTCAGCAACCCCAGGCCCGAGAGCCAGTCCGCGTACACCACGCGGCCGTGATAGACCGCGCGCACGCGGAGCCCTGGGACCCGGACGAGCAGCACGCCATCCCATTTCACGCCGCCGGCGCGGGTCTGCCCGAACGAAGCCAGCAGCTTGCCCGCCACCGGCCAGGCCAGCTTGCCGCGCAGCTTCGCGAAGGCGTCCTTGCTGTCGGTCGGAAACTTGTCGATGCGCTCGAGCGCGCGCCGCAGCTCGCGCACCAGCTTTTCGAGGCCGCCCTGCTGATCCTTGAGCCGCTCCAGCTCCCGCGCGCGGTTCTTCGATTCGGCTTCGAGCGACACCAGCGCGCGTCCGCGGCGTTCGCGCGCCGTCTGCAGCCGCGACAACTCGCCTTTCTGCTGCTCCTCGAGCGCCGCGAGCCGCGCTTCCTCCTCGGCCAGCGCCGCGTCGAGCGTCGGCGAGCTCGGCGATGTGCGAGTTGATGGCCGCGATCTGGCCGGCGCGCGCGCGGCCGAAATACTGGTAGTACGTGAGCACGCGGCCGGTCTGCGCCGGGTCGCGCTGGTTGAGCAGTAGTTTGAGCGGCTCCTCCTGGCCGATCATGGACGCGGCGCGGATCTGGCCGGCGAGCGCCGCGCGGCGCTCGCCGAGCGCGGATTCCTCGACGCGGCGCTGCGGCCGCGAGCTCGGCACGGCGCGCGGTGTGCACGCGCGCGTTCGCGCCGCAGCTTGTCGAGCTCGCCGCGCGCGCCGCTCACGGTCTTCTCGGATTCCTCGAGTTCGCGCGTGAGCTTGTCGCGCCGGCCGGCGTCGCGCTCCATCTCCGCGCGCACCTTGTCGATCTGCGAGCGCACCGCCTTGAGATCGGCCTCGGCCTTGGCCGGATTCGGGTCGTCGGCCGCCGGCGCGGCGGCATGGCCAAGGCACAGCGTCAGGATGAGCAGCGACCAGGTCCGCCGAACAGGGCCCGGCGGAGCCGGCTGAGGGAAATCGTCATGGGCATATTCTAGGGAGGCCGCCTCGCGAAAATCGGCGAAAAGAGCGACTGCCGCTATAATGCGCTCCCTTTTTCGCGACCCCCGGACTCCAAGGACTCATGGAACGACTGATCGAATACGTGACGAATCACCCTCTGCATGGCGGCGGCCGCGGTGCTGGCGCTGGTGGTGGTGGTCACCTACGAATCGCGCGTCCGCGCCTCCGCGTTCGCGGCGATCTCGTCGCAGGACCTCATCCGGCTCATGAACCAGGGCGCCCTCGTGCTCGACATCCGCAAGCCCGAGGAGTTCGCCGCCGGCCACGTGAACGGCGCCAAGCAGCTGCCGTCCGACCAGATCCTCACCGCCGGCGACAACTTCAAGCGCTTCAAGGAAAAACCGGTCGTCGTGTACTGACGAATCGGGCTCGCTCGCGGCCGCCGCGGTGCGCCAGCTCAACCTCCAGGGTTTCACCAAGGCATTCTCGCTGCGCGGCGGCTTCGCCGGCTGGCGCGCGGAAAACCTGCCGGTCACCAAGGCCGCGTGATGAGTCCGCCATGCGGTGGTCATGTACACCACGAGCTGGTGTCCGTACTGCGAGCGCGCGCGCAAGCTGTTCGCGCGCAAGAACGTGACGATCGAGGAAATCGACGTCGAATCGGCGCCCGAGAAGCGCGCCGAGATGCGCAACCGCAGCGGCCGGACGTTCCGTGCCGCAGATTTTCATCGGCGACCACCACGTGGGCGGCAGCGACGATCTGCATGGCCCTCGAGGAAGCGGGCAAACTCGACGCGCTTGTTAGGCCGCTGAGCCCTTTCAACCCAGCCAGATTCAAGCCAAGGAAATGCATCATGGAAAACCAGACCGCACCCGCGGCAACCGAAAACCAGACCGGCCCGATGCTCGCCGATCCAGTCCGTCTATCTCAAGGACTGCTCGTACGAAGCGCCGAAGGGTCCGCGTATCGACGGCAACTGGAGCCCGCAGATCTCGCTCGACATCAACACCACGGCGAGCGTCGTCGCGCCCGAGCTCAACGAAGTCGTGCTGACCGTGACGGTCGGCGCCAAGCAGGGCGAGGCCACGGCGTTCCTCGTCGAGGTGAAGCAGGCCGGCCTGTTCGCGATGCGCGGCCTCACCGCCGACGACACGCGCCGCGCCATCGGCACCATCTGCCCGAACGTGCTGTTCCCGTACGCGCGCGTCGCCGTTTCGCAGCTCGTGACGCAGGGTGGCTTCCCGAATTTCGTGCTGCCGCCGGTGGACTTCGACCAGCTGTTCGCGCGTGGACTCGCAGCAGCAGGCGGCCCAGGCGCCGCGCAAGGTCCGGCGAACTGATCGCGCGAGCGCGCAGGCGTGGCGTCCACGCCTGCGCGCATCGCCGTGAACAGTCCCAGCAACGACATCGCGCAGGAACCGGTCGCCGTCCTCGGCGCTGGTTCCTGGGGCACGGCGCTCGCCATCCAGTTCGCGCGCGCCGGTCATCCGACGCGACTGTGGTGCCGCAACGCCGCCGACGCCGCGCAGATGAGCGCCGAGCGGCACAACCGCCGCTATCTACCCGACGCGCGGTTTCCCGACGCCATCGAAATCCACACGCGAGCTCGCCGCGGCCGTGAGCGGACGCGGTCGCCATCATCGTCGCCGTGCCCAGCCACTCGCTGCGCGCGCTGCTCACGCAGCTCAAGCCACTGCTGGCGCGCGACGCGCGCCTGGCCTGGGCGACCAAGGGTTTCGAGCTCGACACCGGCAAACTACCGCACCAGGTGGCGTACGAAGTGCTCGGCGACCGCTACCCGGTGGCCGTGCTCTCGGGGCCGACGTTCGCGCGCGAAGTGGGCATGGGACTGCCGACCGCGATGACCATCGCCTCGCCCGACGCCGACTTCGCCGCGCAGCTCGCCAAGAGCCTGCACGCCTCCAACTTCCGTGCCTACACCTCCACCGACATCGTCGGCGTGGAGGTCGGCGGCGCGGTGAAGAACGTGCTCGCCGTCGGCGCCGGTCTCTCCGATGGACTTGGGCTTCGGCGCCAACACGCGCATCGCGCTGATCACGCGCGGTCTGACCGAAGTGACGCGCCTCGGGCGTGGCGCTCGGCGCGCAGCCGGAAACCTTCATGGGCCTCGCGGGCCTGGGCGACCTGGTGCTCACCAGCACCGACAATCAGTCGCGCAACCGGCGTTTCGGCCTCGCGCTGGCGCGCGGCAAGAGCGTCGAGGAGGCGCTGAAGGAAATCGGCCAGGTGGTCGAGGGCTACAGCGCGGCGCGCGCCGTGCACGAAGTCGCGCTGCGCGAGAAGGTCGACATGCCGATCGTCGCCGGCATCTATCGCGTCCTCTACGAAAACGAGCCGGCGAAGGACGTGGTGAAGGACCTCATGACGCGACCGATCCGCCCCGAGGTGGAGTGAGCAGGCCCTAGCTACCCGCGAAGTCGATCTGGCGCCAGGCTTCGTACACGGCGATGGCGGCGGCATTCGCGAGATTGAGGCTGCGATTGCCGGCGAGCATGGGCAGCGACAGCACATTCCCGGGCGCGATCGGCGCCCAGCACTTCCGGCGGCAAACCGCGCCGTTCCGAACCGAACAGCAGCACATCGCCGGCCGCGAATTGCGCGTCGACGTGGCGCCGTGCGCTGCCGGTTTCGATCGCGAACCAGTTTCCCGGCAGATCGCGGCGCGCGCCGCCGCGTAGTTCTCGTGCACGTGAACGGTGGCGAGCTCGTCGTAGTCGAGTCCGGCGCGGCGCACGGATTTGCGATCGAGCCGGAAGCCGATCGGCTTGATGAGATGCAGCTCGGCGCCGGTGTTGGCGGACAGGCGGATCAGGTTGCCGGTATTGGGCGGGATCTCCGGCTCGAAGATGACGACGTGGAACATCGAAGCGTACGTCAGTCCTGCAGTTTGAAAGCGATGCGGATGCTGCTCAGGCCGTAGTCGCAGTCGCTTCTTGAATTTGCCGCTGCGAATCGTATCGATCGCCGCGGCGTCGAGCGCCGGATGGCCGCTGGAGCGCGCGATTTCGGCATCCGACGGGCTGCTTCGCTGCCCGACGGAACCCAGTAGCGCACGACGGCGTCGCCCTCGATTCCCGCCGTCTTCGCGGACGCCGGATAGAACTGCTGCGCGTCGATGGTGCCTTCGAGGCGCGCGCGGCATTTGCCGGCCGCGGCGTTCTCGGCGAGTTTCGGAACGACCTTGCACTCCACCGCCATCGCGGCCTTGTCCGGCGGCTCGTACACATCGCCCAGCATCAGGCGGCGCGTGACCTTGGGTCCGACGAGCACCTCGCGGGAAAGATTGTCGGCCTTGCGCGGTGACGAAATCCTTGGCGCGCAGTTCGCGCCTTGCAGGACATGAATTCCTGTTCGTTGTTCGACACGTCGACGAACGCCAGGCGCTGCGCGCCGCGGCAGTTGGCCGACGAGATTCCACGCGCACTCGTGGTGATAGTCGATCGTGAAGCGCGGCGAAGCCCCAGCCCTTCGATGCCTTCGCCGTCCTGGCCGCCGCGGCTGAATTCCTGCGGACGCTGCGGCGTAAATCGTTCGTGTCGCTTCAGCATCTGCGCGAGGATCGTGCGCCGCCTCGGTTTCCGCGCGCTTGCGATCGGCCGCGGACAGCGCTTTTTCCATTTCCTGCAGCGTCGGCCGCGTCGAATCCGGCGCGGCTGTCTGGGTTGCCCTGTCTTGCGGATAGACCGCTTCCCAGTATCCGCCCGCGACGCGCGCATACACGTACCGCTGCACGGGATCGCTGCGCGATCCGGTCGGTGAATACAGTTCGATCAGCCGCTGCGCGGCGACCAGATAGTCGAGCGTCACCGCCTTCTTGAGCCAGCGTTCCAGCGCGGCGACGTCGGCTTCACCGCAGCTCGGGTTGCTGGCCAGCTGCGCGAGCTTCCAGGGCGGCCTGGTCGCTGCCGAGCTCGTCGGCCGAGTCAGCGCGTCGCGCGCCGCGGCGCAGTCGGTGGGAGTCAGCGCTAGATAGGCGAGATGGCTGCCGACCAGAGTGCCGGCTCGTGCGCGGCCGGCCTTGAGTTCGTCCTGCCAGCGAGCGATCTGTTCGGGCTTCGCTCATCGGCTTGCCGCCCACTTTCACTTCGTAGAGTGCGTAGGCGTCTTCGTCGCCCGGTGCGATCGGGAACCTCGTCCGAGGCGTTGAATTGCGGTGTGCGTGCAGCGACCTGGGTGGTGGCGAGGTCAGCCGCAGCGGCGCCGATGCAGCCGCGAGGGCGGTCAGAAAATAGGCAAATGATGTGATCTGCATGGGGGCGCGCATCCTACAAGGAGCGCATCGCAGGGCCCAATTTGGATTTCGGGAACATATTCGTCCCTCGCTGCATTATAGGCCGCATCACGATTGACAAGTCTGATTCTTCTGTAAGAAGAATAGATGCAGTCTCATCGGAGCAGGAGTAGTCTTCTCCCCGCTCAAATTGTCCCTGCTCAGTTTTGTTCATTGGATGAACGTCGTTGTTGGTCATCGGTTTAACAGCAACCGCCACAAGGTAGTGGCGTTGGGGAGCTAATCAAATGTTCGGGAATACCAGGAAGCACCTTCCGGTGCTTGCGGTCTTCGCTGCGGCTGTCTGCTGCATGGAGAGCGCTCAAGCACAACTTACTGATAACACACAAACACCAAATCGGAGAACGCAGGAATATTCAAATCTTTTCAACAGCAGATCGGTGCAGGCGTCGGAAATTCGATGACGCCAGGATCTTCGACTTACATCATGCTGCGCGATCCGGCCCGGGCAATCCGACGCGGACGCCAGTTGTTCCAGAGAAAATTCACGGACGCTCAGGGCCTCGGCCCGCGTGCACAGGACGGCGTCGGAAACATCCACGCCAATCCGGCGATCGGCGCCGGTCTCGTCGACAGTTGCGCGGGCTGCCATGGCAGGCCACGCGGCTCGGCGGGATTCGGTGGCGACGTGTTCACGAAGCCAGACAGCCGCGATGCACCGCATCTGTTCGGGCTCGGTCTGCAGGAAATGCTGGCGGATGAAATGACCACGGAACTGCGTGATCAGCGCCAGAACGCGATCAATGAAGCACGAAGCAGGCGGCAGACCGTCACGCGCACCCTGTCGACCAAGGGTGTCAACTTCGGATCCATTCGCGCATTCCAGGACGGCAGCGTGGACACCTCGCGGCGTCGTCGGCGTGAATCCGGATCTGCGGGTCAAGCCATTCTTCGCTCAGGGCGACACCATCTCGATTCGCGAGTTCGTGGTGGGCGCGTTCAATGACGAGATGGGTCTGCAGGCCGTGGATCCGATCACGATCGCGGCTGCGGCAGGTCAACGCGTCGTGACACCCACGGGCATGGTGCTGGATGGCACGAAAGATACCTTCAAGAGAGCCGTTCCCAACACCGTCAATGACGATCCCGACCTCGATGGGAAGTTCAACGAGATTCCCACGTCGATCGTGGATTTCATGGAGTTCTATCTATTCAACTACTTCAAGGCGGGCACCTATCAGCACACGAACAATGCGCAGATAGGCCAGAACCTGCTGAATCCAGATCGGCTGCACGGCTTGCCACATTCCGAACATGGTGATCACCCGTGATCGCCGCATTGCGGACGTGGAGACTACATACGATCCGCAACGCGGCATCTTCAACCAGCTGTATTCGGTGGCGTCGCTGCTGGTCAGTGAGAATGACGATGGCTCCGGACATCCCACCATCAAGATCCCGAATCGCCAATTCGTTCTTTATCCGCAACTTCTACGCGGACATGAAACGACACGACATCGGGCCGGGGTTCCATGAGCGCAACTTTGACGGTACGTTGACCACACACTTCATGACGGAAGCGTTGTGGGGCGTGGGCAGCTCACCGACATACGGGCATGACGGACGCAGCATCAACCTGCGCGAAGTCATCCTGCGTCATGGTGGCGAAGCGGCTGCATCGCGCAACGCCTTCAACTCATTGTCCGAGAGTCAGAAGAACTCGATCTTCGCGTTCCTGAACGAGCTCGTGCTGTTCCCGCCGGACGATACGGCCTCGAATCTCGATCCGGGAAATCGCCAGGCAATTGGCTTCCCGCAGCGCGGTCACGGCAGCATCCGACTGACGACGATCTTCAACGATCCGACCGATATCGAGTAGTTCACGCCTGTTGAGATGCAATTGCGGCCCCGCGAAAGCGGGGCCGCTCTTTTTGGGCCGGTTTTTTTCAGAGTGCGGCGGAGTGCGTCGTACAATGCGCGCCATGGCCGCCGTCGCTGAAAACGTCGACCAACCCGCTGCTGACCGACTTCTGCGGCATGCAGCTCAATTCCCCCATCGTGTTGCTGTCGGGCTGCGTGGGCTTTGGCGAGGAGTACACGCGCGTCGAGGGCTTCTCGAATCGCGACGTGGGCGCCATCGTGCTCAAGGGGACGACGGGCAGCCCGAGGCTCGGCAACCGTCCGCACCGCGTGTACGAAACACCGTCCGGGATGCTGAACGCGATCGGGTTGCAGAATCCCGGCGCTGAACACGTGGTGAAGAAGATCCTGCCGACGCTCGATTTCAGCGAGACGCGTTTCTTCGCAAACGTGTCGGGCTCGACCATCGAGGAATATGCCGAGGTCACGCGGCGCTTCGACGACTCGCCCATCGACGCCATCGAGATCAACATTTCCTGTCCGAACGTCAAGGAAGGCGGCGTCGCCTTCGGCAACTACCCGGACATGTCGGCGAAGGTGGTCGAGGCCTGCCGCAAGGCGACTAACAAACCCATCATCACCAAGCTGTCGCCGAACCAGACCGACATCAGGGAGAACGCGCGACGCTGCATCGAAGCGGGTTCGAACGGCCTCGCGGTGATCAACACCATCATGGGCATGGCCATCGACGTAAATGTCGCGGCGGCCAGTCATCGGCAATCATCCAGGGCGGATTGTCGGGCCCCGCGATCAAGCCGATCGCGCTGCTGAAAGTTCACCAGGTGTACGAAGTGGCGCGAAAGCACAACGTGCCGATCATCGGGCAGGGTGGCATCACGACGGTCAACGATGCGCTCGAGTTCATGATTGCGGGCGCCACGACCGTGGGCCTCGGGACAGCGCTTTTTTACGATCCGCTTCTGTGCCGCAAGATCAACGCGGGCGTGGCGGACTATCTCAAACTCAACAACCTGCGCGGAATCAGCGAGCTGGTTGGCTCGCTGCGCACGGACTGACGGGACATTCAGTCCGCACGCAGCGAGTGATTGACAGGAATCAATCCTTGCCCCGGCGCGCTACCGAATAGCGCCAGATGAATGCAGCGGCAGCGACGACTCCCACGACGATCAGAACGATGTCCGACGTGTAGTCGTAGCGCTGTCCCTGAACCACGATCTCGGGGTACTTCGTAGCTTGAACGACGATTTCTTGCATGTTTCCTCTCTTCGCCGGACCGAAGAAATTTTGTCCGGAACCCTGATAGGGACAAAGAATGGAACAAGCCCGGGACACTGGAAACAAAGGCGTTCCCGATTCGCGACGGCAATCACGCGCCAGTTCGGTTATGTCACCCTTTAAGGCAAAACCCGGGAAAAAAGCGGTGCAAAGTGACCGGAAGATAGCGCTATCAATCTCGCATCAACAGCCGCGAAGCGTCATGTCCCTCGCCGCGAATTCTTGTCCCTCGGGTCAGAGCGCAATTGGGGGTGATCCTAATGGCAGGGCAGGGCCAGGCAACCGGTCCTGCCACGCTTCTTGAGTGGGGACAGGTTGAAGAAACCTGTCCCCAGCGCTCGAGTGGGACAGGTGACGACGTCTACGGCAGTGATTCGTCGTCCGCCATCCCGAGTTCCTTGAGCTTGCGGGTCAGCGTGTTGCGGCCCCAGCCGAGCACGCGCGCGGCTTCCTGGCGATGGCCGTGCGTGCGATTGAGCGCCACGCGAATCAGCACGCGCTCGAACTCCGGCAGCGCCTGGTCGAGCCAGGCCACGGTGCCGTCGTGCGGCTGGGCCTTGGCCCAGAGCGTCAGGGCAGCCGCCCAGTCGGTCTGCGCCGCCGGCGTGACGATGTGCATTTCCGAAGGCAGATCTTCCAGGTGGATCTCACTGCCCGGTGCCAGCGCCGTGAGCCGCCGGCAGAGGTTCACCAGCTCGCGCACGTTGCCCGGCCAGCGATAAGCCTGCAGGCGTTCGAGCGTGATCGACGCCAGTGACTTTGTCTCGGTGCCGAGTTCATTTGCCGCCTGGCGCAGGTAGTGTGCCAGCAGGTCGGGCACGTCTTCGGTTCGCGAACGCAGCGGCGGCAACTCGATTCGGATCACGTTGAGGCGGTGATAGAGATCTTCGCGGAAGATGCCGCGTTCGACGCGCTCTTCGAGATTCTGGTGCGTGGCGGCGATCACGCGCACGTCGACCTTGATTGGGGTCTGGCCGCCGACGCGGTAGAACTCGCCTTCGGCGAGAACGCGCAGCAGGCGCGTCTGCAACGGCGTCGACATGTCGCCGATTTCGTCGAGGAACAGCGTGCCCATGTTGGCCTGCTCGAAGCGGCCGCGACGCTGCGTGTCCGCGCCCGTGAACGAGCCCTTCTCGTGGCCGAACAGTTCCGACTCGAGCAGCTCGGCGGGAATGGCCGAGGTGTTCAGCGCGACGAACGGCTTGGCTGGCGCGCGGGCTGTGCTCGTGCAGTGCGCGCGCGACCAGCTCCTTGCCCGTACCGGATTCGCCGGTGATCAGCACCGCGACGCTCGAGCGCGACAGGCGGCCGATGGCGCGGAACACCTGCTGCATCGCCGGCGCCTTGCCTAACAACTCCGGAATTTCCGGCGTCTGCGCCGGCGCTCTCGTCACCGCGGCGCGCGGTCTGGCCGGCGCGGCGCACCAGCTCCACGGCCTGGTCGATGTCGAAAGGCTTGGGCAGATATTCGAATGCGCCGCCTTCGTAGGCGGAAACAGCGCTCGGCAGATCCGAGTGCGCCGTCATGACGATCACTGGCAGTGTCGGATGCGCGACGCGCACTTCGCGCAGCAGGTCGATGCCCGAGCTGCCCGGCATGCGGATGTCCGTGAGCAGCACATCGGGCGCGTCGGCGCGCAGAGCTGCCAGTGCGGGTTCGGCGGAGTCGAACGCGCGCGGCACCATGCCGCTGGCGCGCAGTGCGCGCTCGAGGACCCAGCGGATGGAGGCGTCATCTTCCACCAGCCAGACCCGCAGGGCGGGCTGGGTTGCGGTGGGCGGTGGCGATGGTATGCATATACGTAGGGTCGACGCTCATGCGTTCTCCGGTAAGGGCAGCAGGATGGTGAACACCGTGCGCCCGGGCTTGCTTTCAAATTCGATGAGACCGCCGTGGCGCGTCACGAGGTCCTGCGAAACCGCGAGGCCAAGTCCCGTGCCGTTGGCGCGGCCGGTAACCAGCGGGAAGAAAATTGTGTCGGCGATGTCAGGTGGCACACCCGGGCCGTTGTCCTCGACCGACAGGCTGGCCGCGAGTTTGTGACGGGTCGTGCCGATGTTCACGTTCGCGGCGATGCGCGTGCGGATGATGATGCGGCCGCGTTCGCCGATCGCCAGCAGGGCATTGCGGCCGATGTTGAGCAGTGCCTGGATGATCTGGTTCGCGTCGACCTCGGCGTTCGGCAGGCTGGGATCGTAATCGCGCTCGACGAGAACGCCGCCGCGTGCTTCGCTGCGCAACAGCCGGTACACGTGTTCGCAGAGCTCGTGCACGTTGATCAGCGCCTTCTGCGGCGCGCGCGCCGGGCCGATCATCGAATCGACGAGCGCCGTCAGGCGATCCGCTTCGCTGATGATGACGCCGGTGTATTCGCGCAGATGTTCGTGCAACTCGCGTTCGAGCAGCTGCGCGGCGCCGCGCAGGCCACCGAGCGGATTCTTGATCTCGTGCGCCAGCTGCCGAACCATCTGGCGGCTGCTGTCGAGACGCGAGATCAGTTCGTTCTCGCGCGTGATGCGCTGGCGCTGCGTGGCGTCGGCGATCTCCAGCAGCAGGTATTTGCGGTCGAACTCGCTGTCGAGCGGCGTCATCGTCACGTCGATGACGCGATGCTCGCGGCCCGAGCGGACCGGCCTGCACGGACAGTCTCGCGCTCGGACAGCGTTTCACCGGTTTCGACCGCGCGACGCATGAGCACGCCCAGCGACTCGGCTTCGAGCACCAGCGAGAGAAATGGTTTGCCGCGCGCCTGGTTGACGCTGACGGCCAGCAGATCCTGCGCGGCGACGTTGGCATACACCACGCACAGATCCGAATCGAGCATGACGATGCCGGTCGTGAGCGCGCCGATGAGATCGGCGGGCTCGAAGTGCGCGATCGCGGAGGGAAGGAAGTGTTCAACCGCCATGCAGGCCTCCGGCCATGCACTGCGGTAGTTAGCTGCGAGGTCGGGGCCTTGGCGGCGGAGTCTGGCGCGCCGGCGAATTCAGACTGGGTTGCTGAACGTGGAACGACGAGGTCGTCGAACAAAGGACCTGGCCGTCCGACGAGGTCACCGTCACCGCGACGACATGCGTTCCGCGACTCACGGGCGTCATGACGTGGGATCGGGAATCGGACCCGTTCGCCTGCTGACCGTCGACGGTCATCGAGATGAAATCGCCGCCGCGCAACGGCGGGCTCGTGTCCGCCCTGATCGAAACGGATTCCGGATTCATGATTGTGCTTTCGTTTGCCGGCGTGACCGAGCAGCTCTCGTAGCGAAAGTCCGCTTCCTGCGAGTTCGCCGAACTGGTGTTCGGCGACGCAGTCACGGTCGGCGCCGAATAGGTCTGGGCCGGCTGCAGGTCGACCGGCTGTCCGCCGGGCATGGGCCGGTCGGAATAGGTCTTCGTGCCGTCCTTCTCCACGCGCACATAGGTCGTGGCCAGCGCAGTGGACACTGCGCACAGCGAACCGAGCAGAACGAACAGGCACGAGCGCTTCATGAGGCTGGAGCATAAACCCTGGAGCTGAACCGGGCCAAAACGCCGCCTCGCAAAAGCGGGCGGCGGCGCCCCCAAGAGGCCGCCGCCGCCCTTCGATCAATCAATCGCGAGGCCGGAACGCTGGCGGGCGGGGTCGTCGGGAGTTTTCCCGATTCTTCCGATCCCGAGGCCAGCTTCCGCCTCACGCGCCGCCTCAGCAGCTGTAGTACATGTCGAACTCGATCGGATGAGTGGACATGCGGAAGCGCGTGACTTCCTGTGTCTTCAATCCGATGTAAGCATCGATCACGTCGTTGGTGAACACGCCACCCCGGGTCAGGAACTCGCGGTCCTTGTCGAGGTGTTCGAGAGCCATGTCGAGCGAATGGCACACCGTCGGAATGTGCTTCGCTTCTTCCGGCTCGAGGTCGTAGAGATCCTTGTCGGCCGGTTCGCCCGGATGGATCTTGTTCTGAATGCCGTCGAGGCCGGCCATCATCATGGCGGCGAACGCGAAGTACGGATTCGCGGCCGAATCCGGGAAACGCACTTCGATGCGGCGCGCCTTCGGATTCGACACCCACGGAATGCGGATCGACGCCGAACGGTTGCGCGCGGAGTACGCGAGCATCACCGGCGCTTCGAAGCCGGGGACCAGGCGCTTGTAGCTGTTGGTGCCCGGGTTCGTGAACGCGTTGATGGCCTTGGCGTGCTTGATGATGCCGCCGATGTAGTAGAGCGCCGTGTCGGACAGGCCGCCGTACTTGTCACCCGCGAACAGCGCCGTGCCGGCCTTTTGCAGCGACTGGTGCACGTGCATGCCCGAGCCGTTGTCGCCCACCAGCGGCTTCGGCATGAAGGTGGCCGTCTTGCCGTAGCTGTGCGCCACGTTGTGGATGGCGTACTTCAGGATCTGCACTTCGTCGGCCTTTTTCACCAGGCCGCCGGGACCGACACCGATTTCGCACTGGCCGCCGGTGGCGACTTCGTGGTGATGCACTTCGACCTTGAGGCCCATTTCTTCGAGCGCATCGCACATCGCCGAGCGGATGTCCTGGAACGCGTCGACGGGGGGAACCGGGAAGTAGCCGCCCTTGACGCGTGGGGCGATGGCCCTTGTTGCCGTCAGCGAGAACAGTGTTGCTGTTCCATGCGCCTTGCACGGAGTCGATGGCGTACGAAGATTCGTTGATGCCGCTGTTCCAGCGCACGCTGTCGAAGATGAAGAATTCGTTTTCGGGACCGAACAACGCGCCATCGGCGATGCCGGTGGACTTGAGATAGGCCTCGGCGCGCCGCCGAGCGAGCGCGGATCGCGCTCGTAGCCCTGCATGGTTGCCGGTTCGATGATGTCGCAGCGAATGTTGACCGTGGTCTGCTCGAAGAACGGATCGACGACCGCGGTGCGTCGGATCGAGCGCCAGGATCATGTCCGACTCGTTGATGCCCTTCCAACCCGCAATGGACGAGCCGTCGAACATCTTGCCGTCACGAAACAGGTCTTCGTCGACGAGGTTCGCGGGGATCGTTACGTGTTGTTCTTTGCCGCGCGTGTCGGTGAAGCGGAGATCGGCGTACTTGACCTCCTTGTCCTTGATCAACTTGATTACATCTGCGGGTTTCATTGTTAGAGATCCTCTGGGAAGGGTTTAAGCCTCGGTCTCAATGCATTCGCTGTGCCAGCCGCTGATTCCTTTCTAAATCAATGATTTAGATGCATTTGCGACTCGATGCATGCACATCTTTGGTGCGATCGCGGGCGATATTGCGCTTTTTTGGCCCGGAAATATGCCCTAGCTTTGTTCGCCGCACTCGCCATGAAGCGGCAAAATGTGTCCATATGGATGTATGGCGTGTATAGTCCATATATGAACTTCAGGAGAGCCGTATGAATCTTACCGTCGCCAACACGGTTCGCAATTCCCAGTTCCGGCAGATCAGACGTCAGCTCACTCGGCGGAGCAGGTCTGCGAGCATTCGCGAACATCGCCGAGGCGTGGGGGCTGACCGTCGCCGACCAGCTCACCTTGTTAGGCATCGCTTCGCGATCCACCTTTTTCAAGTGGCGGCGGGAACGCAATCCCCGCCTGCCGCGCGACACGCTCGAACGCCTTTCCTATCTGCTCGGCATCTACAAGTCGCTGCAGATCCTGCTGCCCGACCCGAAGCTCGCCGACGCGTGGATTCGCAAGCCCAATACCGCCGCGCCCTTCGGCGGCCGATCGGCGCTCGAACGCATGTTGTCCGGGCAGGTTGCCGACCTCTACGTCGTGCGGCAATACCTCGACGCCGAGCGTGGATAAAGGCAGCTGACGCCAGAGGAACCAGGGATGGTGGATATCACTCACACCGCGCGGGCGGTGAGGTTCGCGCCGTGCCATCGCATCGTCGCGAGCCGGCTGCCGACGATTCATCTGTTCGAGCGCGTCGCGGATCCGGCGGACTGGGATGCGCTGTACGAGCTCGAATCCATGACGAATCCGCGCATTCGCAATCAAGTCGGCGAGCTGCACCTGGTGCCCGTGGCCGACCGCGTGAGCGGACCGAACGCCTCCATCGTCATGGCGCCGTTCACGCATCTGTCGCCGCCCGGCACGCGCTTCACCGATGGGCATTTCGGCGCGTACTACGCCGCCGAATCGATCGACACCGCGATCGCCGAAACGCGCTTTCATCGCGAAAATTTTCTGCGTGCCACCAGCCAGCCGTCGATCGAGCTCGAGATGCGCTGCTATCTCGCCGACGTCGCCTGCGATCTGCACGACCTGCGCGGACGGCGCATGCAGATGCCGGACGTCTACGATCCGGCGAGCTACGTGGCATCGCAGAAGCTAGGGCGTGAATTGCGCGACGCGGGTTCGAACGGGATCGCCTTCGACAGCGTGCGGCGCAACGGCGGCGAATGCGTCGCGATATTCCGGCCGCGGCTGGTTCAGAACGTGCGCCAGAGCGTGCATCTCCGATACGCGTGGGACGGCAACGCCATTTCCGAGGTCTACGAGATTCGCGTCGTCAGCCTGTAGCGCCCCGGTGAACCAGAGTCGCTGAATTTGCAGTAGTTTTCGAGGGTCCCCCGCTATACTGCGCGCCGGCCAAAACGCGCACCTGAACAATGCCCTCGACACTTGCCGACATGCCGCTGGGCACGCCGCCCCGCACTTTTCAGGACCTGATTTTCGCGCTGCAGAAATACTGGGCGGAACAGGGCTGCGTCATCCTGCAGCCGTACGACATGGAAATGGGCGCCGGAACGTTTCACACGGCGACGTTTCTCAGATCCATCGGTCCCGAGCCCTGGTCGGCGGCATACGTTCAGCCTTCGCGCCGGCCCACCGACGGCCGTTACGGCGACAATCCGTTTCGCCTGCAGCACTACTACCAGTTTCAGGTCGTCATCAAGCCGTCGCCGCTGCCCATCCTCGACCTGTATCTCGGTTCCCTGCGCGCGCTCGGCTTCGACACGCTGGTGCACGACATCCGCTTCGTCGAGGACAACTGGGAGTCGCCCACTCTCGGCGCCTGGGGACTCGGTTGGGAGGTGTGGCTGAACGGCATGGAAGTAACGCAGTTCACCTACTTCCAGCAGGTGGGCGGACTCGACTGCAAGCCCGTTACCGGCGAGATCACCTACGGGCTCGAGCGCCTCGCGATGTACCTGCAGGGCGTCGAGAGCATCTTCGACATCGTCTGGACCGACGGACCTCTGGGCCGCGTCACCTATCGCGACGTCTTTCACCAGAACGAAGTGGAACAATCGGCCTACAACTTCGAGCACGCCGACACCGCCGTGCTGCTGCGCCACTTCGACGATCACGAAGCCGCCTGCGGCAAGTTGTTAGAGGCGAAGCTCGCGTTGCCGGCGTACGAGCAGGTGATGAAGGCCTCGCACACGTTCAACCTGCTGGATGCGCGCAAGGCGATCTCCGTGACCGAACGCCAGCGATACATCCTGCGCGTGCGCACACTGGCGCGCGCGGTAGCGCAGGCTTACTACGACAGCCGCGAGGCGCTTGGCTTCCCGATGCTGGGCGGCGTCGCTGAAGGCGGAGCGTCGTCATGAACGACTCCACCCGCGACTTCCTCGTGGAATTGGGCACGGAAGAGCTGCCGCCGCTGGCGCTGCCCGAACTCGAGAGGGCTTTCGCCGCCGGCGTTCGAACAGGACTGAACGAAGCCGGATTGCCGCACGGCGAGCTTCGTTCATTCGCCACGCCGCGCCGGCTCGCGGTGCTGGTTCGTGACCTCGCCACGATGCAGCCCGCCCAGGCCATAAAGCTCAAGGGTCCGCCGGTCAGCGCCGCATTCGACAAGGACGGCAAACCCACCGCGGCCGCAACCAAGTTCGCCGAGAAATGCGGTGCGAATGTTGCTGATCTCACGCGCGTCACCGAAGGCAAAGGTGAGTTCCTGTTTTTTGCGGGATCGAAGCCGGGTCTCGCGACCGTGGGGCTGCTGCCGGCCATCGTGCAGCGCTCGCTCGATGCGCTGCCGATCCCGAAGCGCATGCGCTGGGGATCCTCGAGCGCAGAATTCGTGCGCCCGGTGCACTGGCTGGTGCATGCTGTTCGGCGCGGATGTGATTCCCGCGCGCATTCTCGACACCGATTCAGGACGCGCGACGCGCGGGCACCGTTTCATGGCGCCGCAGGAGTTCGCGCTGGCGCAGCGCTGCCGACTACGAAACCGTGCTGCGCGAGCAGGGCAAGGTGATTCCGGACTTCGGCGAACGCCGCGCGCGCATCGGCACGCAGGTCGTCGCGGCCGCCGAGTCCCTGTCAGGCGATGCGCTGCTCAGCGATTCGCTGCTCGATGAAGTCACCGCGCTCGTGGAATGGCCGACCGCCATCGCGGGTTCATTCGAAGCGCGTTTCCTCGAGCTGCCGCGGGAAGTGCTCATCTCGACGCTGCAGCAGCACCAGCGGTACTTTCCCGTCGCAGAGCACGGCGCCAAACTACTGCCGCATTTCATCACCGTCAGCAACATCGAGAGCCGCGAGCCCGCCAAGGTGCGCGCCGGCAACGAACGTGTGGTGCGGCCGCGCCTGTCCGACGCGGCCTTCTTCTGGAGCCAGGATCGCAAGCAGACGCTCGCGGCGCGCCTCGCCGGTCTCGACGCGGTCACTTTTCAGGTCAAGCTCGGTTCGGTCGGCGACAAGGTGCGTCGCGTGGTGACGCTGGCTGGCGAAATCGCCCTGCTCATCGACGCCGATCGCGCGAAGGCCGAGCGCGCCGCCAGCCTCGCCAAGTGCGACCTGCTGTCGTCCATGGTCGGGGAATTCCCCGAGCTGCAGGGAATCATGGGCCGGTACTACGCCGCGGCCGATGGCGAGCCCGCCGAGGTCGCCGCGGCCATCGACGAGCACTATCTACCGCGCGGCGCCGGTGGCGCGCTGCCGGCCACCGGGCGCCGGTGTCGCCGTGGCGCTGGCCGACAAGCTCGACACGCTGGCCGGAATCTTCGCCATCGGTCAGAAGCCGAGCGGCACCAAGGATCCTTTTGGTCTCCGGCGCGCCGCCATTGGCGCGCTGCGGATCCTCGTCGAAAAGCGGATCGACCTCGACCTTCGCGCGCTCGTGACGCGCGCCTGCGCGTTGCAGCCCGTGCAGAACGCGGCAGCGCCGGGCGAAGTGTGGGACTACATGATCGAACGCCTGCGCGCGTATTTTCTCGACAGCGGACAGCGCCGGCGGCGTCGCCGACGTCACGACCGAGATGTTCGACGCCGTGCGCGCGAGCGCGCCGGTGTCGCCGCTCGATTTCGCTGCGAGACTCGCGGCGCTCGGGAAATTCCTGGGTCTTCCCGAGGCGGCAAGCCTTACCGCGGCCAACAAGCGCATCTCCAACATCCTGAAGAAGGCCGACATTGGCGCGGCGGGCACGGTCGATGTCACCGCATTGCTCGAGCCGGCCGAGAAAGCCCTGCACGAAGCCCTGGCGGGTGTCGTCCCGGAAGTCGAGCGCACGGTGGCAAAACGAGACTACAGCGCGGCGTTGACGCGCCTCGCAACGTTGCGTCCGGCGGTCGACGGATTCTTCGACGGCGTGATGGTCAACGCGGAAGATCCGGCGTTGCGTCGCAATCGCCTCGCGCTGCTGGCGCAGGTGCGTCAACAGTTCGCGCGCATTGCCGACCTGTCCTGCCTGCCGGGCTGAGCCGCTGCCGGAAAACATCCATGCAGATGCTCGGGTCGCTCATCTTCAACTTCTTTCTGTACGCGTGGATGCTGGTCTTTGCGTTCACCTACTGTGTCGTGTGCCCGTTTCTGTCGTTCCGCGGCCGCTTCTGGATGGCCGGCATCATGACGCGCGTGGTGTTCTTCGCCGCGCGCGTGCTTTGCGGCATCCGTTACACCGTCGAAGGCCGCGAGAATCTTCCGGAAGGCAATCACGTCATCTTCATGAAGCACTCGTCGACCTGGGAGACCTTCGGAATCATGATCCTGTTCCCGCCGCTGGTGTGGGTCATGAAGCGCGAGATCCTGTGGATTCCCTTCGTCGGCTGGGGCTGCGTGCTGGCGAGCTGCATCGCCATCGATCGCAAGGCTGGCGCGTCGGCGGTGAACCAGGTGCTGGTTCAGGGCAAAGAGCGAATGGCGCGAGGCGCCTGGATCCTGGTGTTTCCCGAAGGCACGCGCATGGCAGCCGGTGAAACGCGCCGCTATGGCTCCAGCGGCACTTTGTTAGCCGCGCAGGAGAACCGGAAGATCGTGCCGGTGGCGCACAACGCCGGATATTTCTGGCCGCGTCGCGGTGTGCTCAAGAGACGCGGCACGATCCGCGTAATCATCGGACCGCCGATCGACGCTGCCGGGCGCGATGTGCGCGAAGTGAACGCAGAAGTGCAGGCGTGGATCGAGAGCCACGTGATCCCGCCGGACGCCAACACTTCGGGCTGAGTCGCCGCAGGCAATATAAGGAATGCGGGGAAAAAGGGGCCGGGTGTAAACCCGGCCCTTGGACCCCGGCAGCGAGGCGGCAGGCCTTTTTGCCGCAGAGGGCGTGTGAAACTTTGTAGTTAGTCCGGGCGCGAGCGTCGTCGATGTGTTGCGGGATATTCTGCGTTCGATGTTGACGTGGCAACCGGCGCGAACGGCTCGTTATATCACGCCCGGACGCAAGCCCGTCGCCGTGCGCAGATCAGCCCCGCCGGACATAATTTGGCTTGCCCGCCCACGTGACGCTGGCCTTTTGTGGCCGGAAAACGACGTCGGGTCAGCCAGCAAGTGAATTGTTTCGAGCCCACGCTCAGATATTCGCGTTGCTCGAGAACTACATTTTAGTTGTAGGCAAACCCTGATAGCAGTAGCCTCAGGGCATGAAACGACACCCGTGACGGTGCGTTCGCACTTGGGAAACCGGCCAAGACCGGAATGTGCGAAGTCAATGCGCTGCCGTACGTGGTTACTCGTTGCATGGGAGCAACGCGCAAGTATTGCCCTCACGTCAAACCAAGAAAACTCTCTTGCAGGAGATTTCAATGAATCGAAATTGTCTCATCAGGCAGGCTGTGCGCTATGCAATTGCAGCGGCAGCCGTTTCCACTGCTCTACCGGCACTGGCGCAGGAGGCGGCAGCACCAAATCCGGAGCTGACCGAGATCACTGTCGTCGGCACACGCATTGCCAAGAAAGATTACGAGGCTACCAGCCCGGTCGTCACCGTAAGCGAGGACACGTTCAGGTTGTCAGGCGAGCCGCAGATCGAGCAGGTGCTCAATACGCTGCCACAGCTCGTCCCGTCGATCACGACCACGTCTAACAACCCGTCAAACGGCGGCCAGGCCAACGTCGACCTGCGCGGACTCGGTACGGTCCGCACGCTCGTCCTCGTGGACGGCGCGCGCGTGACGCCCTCGAACGTCAACGGCGTCGTTGACCTCAACACGATTCCCGCGGCACTGATCGAAAGCGTCGAGATTCTCACCGGCGGTTCCTCGGCCACGTACGGTTCCGATGCCATCGCCGGCGTCGTGAACGTGAAGCTCAAGCGCACCTTCAACGGCATCGAGATTCGCGCACAGCAGGGCATGACGGCCGAAGGTGACGGCGAATCCACCGTGTTCGACGGTGTAGTCGGCGGCAACTTTGGCGACGATCGCGGCAATGCCGTGGTTTCGTTCTCCTACGACCGCCGCGATGCGGTGCTCGCGGGCGCGCGTGACTTCGGCATCTATGCGAAGGGTCCTCTGCTCACGCCCTCGGGCTCGGGCACGATTCCCGAAGGCCGCATCGACTGGGGCTCCAATGCGCCGAGCCAGCCGGCACTGAACGCGGTGTTCAGCCCAGGTACCGTGAGCCCGGCTCGCGCAATCGGTTTCAACGGCGACAGTTCGATGTTCTCGATGGGTGGTGGCGGACAGACGGTTCAGAACTTCCAGGGCGACACCGAAAATCCCGGCTACAACCCGAATGCCTACAGCTACAACTTCGGTCCGCTCAACTACCTGCAGCTTCCTCTGACGCGCAAACAGATCTCCGGATCTGCGCGCTACGAGATGGTGCCGGAGGTTGCCGAGCTGTACACGCGACTGAGCTTCACCACTTACAGCTCCGATCAGCAGCTGGCGGCGACGCCCGTGACCTGCTCGGGAGCCGCGCTGGGTTGCTCGATGCCGGCGAACAACGCGGCGATCACGCCTCAGCTCAGAGCCTTGCTGGACTCGCGCGTGGTGAACCCCATGGCGCCGACTACCACGGGACCGGGAGCGCCGTTCCAGTTCACCAAGCGATTCACCGACATCGGCGAGCGCATCCAGGAGAACAGTTACGACGTCGTGCAGGGCATCATCGGCGTGAAAGGCAAGCTGCCGAATGAGTGGGCCTGGGACGTGTATGGAAGCTGGGGATCCACCAAAGGTGTCCAGCTTCAGGATGGCAACGTCTCGCGGCAACGCCTGCAGGCGGCATACACCAATGCCGCGGTCTACGCCTCCTCGGGTTGCGCGCTGTTCAATCCGTTCGGCGAAGGCAACCTGTCCGAGGCCTGCGGAAACGCCATTGCGATCAAGACCACGAACGTCCTCGAAACCGAACAAAAAAATATGGTTGGCTCGATCACCGGCGATCTCTTCGAGATGCCGGCGGGTCCGTTCCAGTTCGCGGCGGGCGTTGAATATCGCAGCAATTCGGCCGATTTCCGCCCGGACTCGTACCTGTCGAGCGGCGACGTCGTGGGATTCAACGCGTCACAGCCAGTGGAAGGCGAGATCACCAGCACGGAATACTTCGCCGAGTTCGCGGTGCCGCTGCTGAAAGACATCACCGGGATCGAGGCGCTGGACCTGGAACTGGGTTACCGCTTCTCGGACTACAACCTGTCCGAGAGCACGGATACCTACAAGGCCGCGTTGAAGTGGAATCCCGTCGAGTCTCTGTCGGTGCGTGCGTCGTACAACCGCGCAATCCGTGCGCCTAACATCCTGGAGCTGTTCCTGCCGCAGCAGGAAAGCTTCCCGCAGTACACCGACCCCTGCAACGCGACCGGCTCGTTCCGTACGGGCGCGAGCGCGGCACAGGTTACTGCCCTGTGCGCCGCGCAGGGTATTCCGGCGGCAAACCTCGCGGGATTCGCGCAGCCGAATGCGCAGGCGCAGTCGATCGTCGGCGGCAACCCGGATCTCGATCCGGAAACCGCCGACACGATCACTGTCGGCCTGGTGTGGAACTCGAATGCCGAGAGCGATTGGGCCAACAACCTGCAGGTGTCGCTCGACTACTTCGACTACAAGATCGAGGACGTGATCTCGTCCCTGACCTCGAGCTCGATCATCGGCCGGTGCTTCAACCAGCTGGATGCGAATCCCACGTTCGACCCCAATAACTCGTATTGCCAGTTGTTCGGCCGCAATCCGGGCAATTTCGGAATCACGGGTGTGCAGACCGCGTCGATGAACCTGTCGGCGCTCAACCTGAAGGGCGTGGACCTGTCGGTCGACTGGAAGATTCCGATCGGGGAAAACGGCAGCGCGCTCGGCTTCAAGCTGCTCGCAACCAACACCATGGAAGTGGAACAGCAGGAGATCGGGTCGGATCCGTTCATCAAGCGTGAAGGCTCGATCGGCCAGACCGTGGCGAGCGCGTTCCCGGAATGGAAGGCAATCCTGACCAGCAGCTACAGCGTCAAGAGCTTCCTGTTCCGTTACAACCTGCGCTGGATCGACGCGATGCGCGTGGTCAACAACGATGCGACCCTGAGCACGCCGACCGTGGGCATCAAGCCCTGGGTGCCGAACTACTTCTATCACGACGTCACGGCACGCTGGACGCCGAACGACACGTGGGAAGTGCAGCTCGGTGTCAACAACATCGCCGACAAGGCGCCGCCGACCTACACGACCGACGCCCAGGTCGGTATTCAGTCGAATACCGATCCGAGCACGTACGACGTGTTGGGCCGGCGCGCGTTCCTGACGGTGGGCATGAAGTTCTAAAGACTGCCGTCTGATCGAACTGACCGCCGTTTCACCGCGAGGTGGAGCGGCGGTTTTTTTTCGGCGCGAGCTCGCGTGTCGTAAGCTCGCTTCACATGTCTTCTGCAGACCAGGAAGCGCGACTACATATGAATGCCGGCCGGCCTGAGCAGGCCGAAGCCGTTCTGCGCGCGCATCTCGAACGCTCGCCACGCGACGCGCCGCTGCGCGCCATGCTGGCGCAGCTGCTGGCATCGCGCGGCCGCAAGCAAGACGCGATTGCGGACCTGAAGCTGGCGGTCGAACATGCGCCCGACGCGCGCGCGGCGCGCCTGCTGCTCGCACGTCTCGCGAACGAACTTGGTCAGGCTGCCCTGGCCGCGCATCACGCGCGTCTGCTCACGGCTGGAAATCCGCGCGACAGCGAGGCCTGGTCCGCGCTCGGGTTCGCTGAATTCGGACTCGGCCACCGGCACGCGGCTCGCGATGCATTTCAAAAGGCGGTCGCCCTGTCGCCCGGTTATGCCGCCGCGCGCTACAACCTTGCCTCGGTGCTCTGCGATTTCGATTATTCGGAGGAAGCCCTGGCAGAGGCGGAGGAGGCCGCCCGGCTTGGTGCGCGCAGCCGCGGTACCTCACTAGTTAGAGCGCGGGCGCTGATACAGCTCGATCGGCTCGAGGAGGCCGAGAGCATGCTCGCCCGGCTGCTCGCGGAAAACTCCGCCGACGTCGACGGCCTGAAACTCCTGACCCAGCTGCGGCAGCTGCGTGGCGACGAGGATCCGCTACGCGACCTGCGTCTGGCCGCTCGCTCGGGTGCCGCGCCTCCCGCCGTGCGTCTGGCGTTGGGCGATGCGCTCCGGCGCAGCGGAGACTTCGCTGCGGCCGAGGAGGAATTGCACCGGTTGGTCACTGAATGCGGCCGCTTGCCACAGTTGCTGGGGTCACTCGCCGCGGTCTTGCAGGAAAGCGGCCGCTTGATCGAGGCTTTCGGCTATTCCCGCGAAGGTCATGCGCTGGCTCCAGGCAATGCCGCAGTTGCCGAGAACTTCGTCGCAACGGCGATTGCCACGGGCAACACTGCCGAGGCACTGCCCGTGGTCGAACAATTCCGCACCGTCCTGCCACGCGATCAGCGCTGGATTACCTATCGCATCGACATTGCGCGCCTGCGCGGCGAACACGATTTCGACGACTGGTTCGATCCGCGGATCGTCACGCGAAATTTCGAGCTACCCGCGCCCCCGGGATACAGGAACGTTCGGGAGTTCCACGAAGCACTCGAGGCGGCACTGGTTGCGCGTCATCGTCAGAAGAATCATCCGCTCGAACAGAGCCTGCGACAGGGCACGCAGACCTCCCGCAATCTGCTGGTCAGGCCGGAGCCGGCAGTCGCACAATTGTTTGCCTCTTTTGACGATGTGCTGGCGGAGTATCAGGTCGGAATTGGCTGCAAGCCCGACCACCCGCTGTTGTCCAGGAACACCTCGCAGGCAACGCTCGTCGGCTGCTGGTCGGTGCGGTTGCGCCGCGGAGGTTTTCACGTCAATCACATTCACCCGGAAGGATGGTTGAGCTCGGCGTATTACGTGAGTGTGCCCGACGAAGTAGCGAATGCGGATACGCGGGCCGGTTGGCTCAAATTCGGCGAGCCGAGATTTCCGGTCGAGGGGCTTGCGCCACTCGCGTTCGTGCAACCTGTGCCGGGACGGCTCGTGTTGTTCCCGTCATATCTGTGGCACGGCACCAATCCACTTCAGGGTGACGCGGCGCGATTGTCGGTGGCTTTCGACGCTCTTCCGCGCGTGGAAGTTCAATAACCGACTCTTCACCCTGTCGCGGAAATGCAAATGGTTGCCCTTGGAACCGCGGGCGGGGAATATGCCGTTCAGCCGTATGGGGTTATTATTTTTGCCGGCCGCCCTTGCAACGAAATAAAGCCGATTGCCGTCGGGTCTTTACCCGGGTGATCAAGCATTTCCAAGTACAACAACTCCGGAGGAGTCTCATGAATCTGAAGACCATCGCCATTGCTTCGGCCGTCGGCAGCCTGCTGGCGCTCGGCGCCGCGACCGCTTCCGCCGAGGAAGGCGCCAAGGAAAAATGCCTGGGTGTCGCCGAAGCTGGCATGAACGATTGCTCGACCGGGAAACATTCCTGCGCCGGCCAGGCCAAGGCCGACAAGGAACCTGACGAGTGGAAGTACGTGCCGAAAGGCGAGTGCGAAAAGATGGGCGGCAAAGTCTCTGAAAAAAAGGCGATGTAATTGCCCATGTCACGCCTCGAAGCACGAGGTGTGCGAGAGCCGATTCCGGCACGCGCCGGAATCGGCCTTCGGGCTGTTCACCATGACGCGCTAGTCGCCGATCGCCCGTCGGTCGGCTGGATAGAAGCGCATACCGAAAACTATTTCCACGAAGGCGGCGCGGCAGTGCGCGCGCTCGAACGCGCCCGCGCTAACTACCCGCTCAGCCTGCATGGTGTCGGCCTGGGGCTGGGTTCCGCCGACGGCGTCGATCGCGAGCATCTGTCGCGCGTGAAGCGCGCCATCGCCCGATTCGAACCGGCACTGGTATCCGAACACGCCTGCTGGGGTCACGCCGGCGGCGAGTTCTTCAACGACCTGCTGCCACTGCCCTATACCGAGGAAGCCGCCCTGCTGCTCGCGCGCCAGGTCGGCGAAGCCCAGGATTTCCTGGGAACGCGGCTGCTGATCGAAAACGTGTCGGCCTACGTGACGTTCGAACACTCGCCCCTGCACGAGTGGGAATTCCTCTCCGCCGTCGCCGCCACTTCCGGCTGTGGTCTGCTGCTCGACGTGAACAACATTTACGTGAGCTCGCAGAATCTTGGAATCGACGCGCACGCGTTCATCAACGGCATTCCCGTCGGCAGCGTGGGTGAGATCCACCTGGCCGGCCACGCGCGCAACGGCAGCGTGCTCATCGACGATCACGGCTCGCAGGTTTGCGAAGAGGTCTGGCGGCTGTATCGACAGGCGGTCAACCGATTTGGTGCCTTGCCCACTCTCGTTGAATGGGACACCAACATGCCCGGCGCTCGCGACGCTGGTCGCGGAGAGCCGGCGCGCGGATCTGATCCTGGGAGAAGCGCGTGGCCTCGCTGCGTGAAATGCAGAGCGCGTTTGCCGCCGCCTTGCGCGATCCGTCGGCGCCGTGTCCGGTGAGGCCGGCCGGCAACCTTTCCATCTACCGCAACAACAGCGCGCATTCGTTTCGTGCCGCACTCGAGAGCAGTTTTCCGGTGGTTCGCAAACGCGTTGGCGATGACTACTTCCGCCAGCTCTGCATGCAGTACCAGGCGCGTTATCCGTCCCGCAGCGGCGACCTTCACTGGACGGGCCGCGACTTTCCCGCGTTTCTGCTCGAACAACTCCACGGCAGCGACTACGCGTGGCTGGCGGACCTTGCCCGCCTCGAGTGGTCGCGCGAGCAAGCCTCGATCTCGAGAATCGAGGCTGCGCTCACTGCCGAAGTGCTCGCCAGCTTTGCTCCGGACCAGCTCGAACACCTCGTGTTTTCGCTGCAACCTTCACTGTCCCTGCTGGCTTCCGATTTCCCAGTGTTCACGGTCTGGCAGGCAAATCAGATCGCTAATGCGCCGCCCGTGGAACAATCAGTGGGTGGAGAGTGCGGCATGGTCCGAATACGCATCGATGGACTCGAAGTCCGGCGTACTCGCGCCGGGAGCCTTCTCTTATCTATCGGCGCTTCGAGCGGGCGCTCCGCTCGGGGAGGCCATCAGCACTGCGGGCCTCGATCAGGAGGGCGTGGTCTCGGCTCTGGGCTTTGTCTTCGCCGAAGGACTCGTATGCGCTCTGAAGGACGGGCGGAGCGAGAAACGGGAATCTTGAATCCGAGTGTTGCGCGTCGTCGCGCGCAACACCGTCGTCGATGCCGTTGATACGTCCGCAGACCAGCAGCGAACGGAAGACGTCGGCGGCATCGTAGTTTGGCGTGCGCCCACCACAATCATGATTGGCGGCGCCCAGGTGATTGAACTCCGCAGCGAAGTATTGCCTGCAGGTGCGCACCTCGCTGTTGACCCAGAGCCGATCGTCCGCCAGGAGCCCGGCGAGAGATTCGTACCGGGTAAGCCATTGGTTACCGCATATGCCGTCGAAAGCGTCGTAAAGCGCGAGCGCGGCGCCGATGTTCGGTGCGAACGACGACCACGCATCACGCGACGCCCGGTTGTACTCACTTTTGAGCGCGTTGCTGGCGTCTTCGGTATCGAAGAGGCCCAGCAACGCATTGCCGGTCAGCGCGCGACCCGCACGATCGATCGGAATGCCGTCCTCGAGCTTGTGTTTGTGACCAGGCGTGATGCCGCGAACCGTCGTTGTCGCCCAGACACCTAACAGCGGGCCGCCACCGTTGACCGATTGCAGGTCGACTTCGACTACGAGCGCCGCGGTCTTCCAGCCCGCCAGCAAGTTGGCGCCCGCATGGCCTTCTGTGTGCCGCCACTCATCGAGAATTCGCGCGGATGTCGCCGCATCGAGGCGCGGACAGCCGGCATTCTTCGGCGAGGTCGCCATCGCGGCGCCGGCGACGTTGAGTGCAGCGCGGGTACCGCGCACATTGTTGAAGAACGGGTCATCGCGCAGCCCGGCGAACACGCGGAAGCGACGCTGTTCACTTTCAAGACCCGATTCGTTGCTGGCGTCGCCGCGCGCACGATCCACGTCGCCCAAGCGACAGTCCGGAGCGAATGCGGAGTCGAATTCGCAGGAAATTGCGACTGCCGCGGTGGTTTTTCCAAGCGACTCACCACTATCGACGTGGAACTCATAGCGAACATGATCCGAGAATTTTCCTCCAACAATGGTCAGCACGAGATTGAGTTTTTTTCCATCGCCCGACGTCCAGGCATACAGGTCGCCGATGTCACTCGCGGGATCGGCAATGACGGCCGCCGTATCCAGATGATCTGATGCTTCAGCGGGCGAGAGTGTGACGGCCAGCAATACGACGCTGGAACAGGCGAGCAGCAGATTTTCCGGGCAGCACTTTTTCATGGCGCGAAGTACGCCACGAGCAGGCCGCGCATGCTGTCGAAATCTTTAGCTCCAATCGCTAAAGATTTCGACAGCGGTGGCTCGGTGGACGATGGCTGAATGCGCGCCATGGAAACGTACACACGCAGAGATCTGCTGGGTTTGGGCGGGAATTTGCTCGTAGCTCAGGCGCTGTCGTCGTGCGCGATGCGCGACAACAAACCCTCGTCGGAGGCGATTCCCGCTGCACTCGATGCCGCGCGGTTTGCGATGGCGCGCAGGTTTGCGCGCACGCCTTTCGGTGAAATTGCTTATGTGGCTCGTGGAGAAGGGCGCGCAGTGCTGCTGCTGCACGGCTTTCCGCTCAACAGCTTTCAGTGGCGTGGAGTCATCGATCGGCTCGCGCCGCACGCGCATTGCATCGCGCCGGATTTTCTCGGCATGGGACACACACGCATTACCGCGGATCAGGACGTTGGACCCGAATCGCAAGTATCGATGCTGGTCTCGCTGCTCGATGCACTCGGTATCCGGGTCGTCGACGTGATTGCCAACGACAGCGGCAGTGCCGTGGCCCAGCTTTTCACCGTGCGGCAACCCATGCGCGTTCGCAGCCTGCTGCTGACCAATGGGGATACGGAAATGCAAAGTCCGCCGGCGGCGATGCAGCCGGTGATCGATCTGGCCCGGCAGGGGCGGTTCGTGGATGAGTGGCTGGCGCCGTGGCACGCGGATCACACGCTGGCGCGTTCGAAAGGCGGTATCGGGGGCCTGTGCTACGCCAACCCGGCACATCCCACCGACGAAGCGCTGGAGATGTACTTCGGGCCGCTGATGAACTCGGCGGAGCGCAAAACCGCCCTGCACCGATATGCGGTCTCGCTCGGACGCAACGCGTTGCTCGGCATTCAGCCCGCGCTACGGGAATGCCGTGCGCCGGTACGCATCGTCTGGGGCATCGACGACACGATCTTCGATGCGTCCAACGCGGATTACCTGCATCGAAGCTTTGGCAACTCGTTCGGTGTCCGCAAGCTTGCCGAAGCAAAGTTGTTCTGGCCCGAAGAGCGTCCGGACATCATCGCCGCACAGGCACGGATCCTCTGGGAATCGAGCTCCGCACTCCGCTAAAGGCCTCGCCTATACTCGGCGGCCATGCGAATCAGTTTGTTTCTGCTGCTCCTCGCAGGAGCAGTCGCGAACGCCGCGCCGGCTGGCAAACCGGCGCCGGTGATATTCGACACCGACATCGGTACCGACATCGATGACGCGTACGCCTTGATAGCGCTGATCCGGCGGCCGGAGCTCGAACTGGTGGGCGTCACCACGGTTTCGAGCGATGCGGTGGCCAGGGCGCGGCTCGCCGCCAAACTACTGCAGGTTGCCGGGGCGAAATGGGCTGGCGTGCCAGTGTATGCCGGCATCTCCACGGCCACGCAATACATGAAGCAGGTCGAATGGGCGGAACGGTTCTCGTCGCCGAGCCTGCACACCGAAGGCGGTGTGGACTTCATGCGCCGGCAGATCAATGCGCGTCCCGGGGAGATCACGCTCATCGCGGTGGGCGAGCTCACCAACATTGCGGCCCTGCTGAAGTCGGAGCCTGGCATCGGCCAGAAGATCCGCGCCATTTCGCTCATGGGCGGCGCCATCTATCGCGGCTACGCGAGCGGGTCAAAACCCGAACCCGAGTGGAACATCAAATCGAACGCGGCGGCCGCGCGCACCGTGTTCACTTCCGGCGTCCCGCTGCTCGTGGCGCCACTCGACTCCACCGCGGACCTGAAGCTCACGCCTGAAATGCGCGTACAGATCTTTGCGCGCGGTACGCCGCTCAACGACACGCTGGCCTCGCTCGACCAGATCTGGCGTTACACCAACCACTGGAAGGGCAACGATCCCACCTTGTTCGATGTTCTGGCGGTGGAGCTGGTGAATCCGCGTACGGCCTACAAGCTCGTGTCGCTGCATGTCGAAGTCGCGGACGATGGCCTCACTCGCCCCATCAAAGGAGCCAAGCCGAATTCCGAAGTGGCTCTCGATGTGAACATCGCGGGTTTCCTGCAGGATTTCGTCACGCGGCTGCAGTAGCACGCTGCGCGGTGAATACGTATGCACGTCGTTGAGACGCGGGCTCGCGCGACCTAGCATCCGCGCACGTGATTTCAAAGCCCCATCTGTCCGCGTGGCAAGTCTGCAAGATCTGCCTGGGAGCGTTCGGTATCCAGTTCGGGTTCGCGCTGCCGCAGGCCAATGCGACGCGCATCTTTCAGAACCTGGGCGCGAGCCTCGATAACGTCCCGCTGCTTTGGCTGGCGGGACCGATCACCGGGCTTACTGGTCCAGCCGCTCGTGGGCTACTACTCGGATCGGACCTGGACGCGCTTCGGTCGCCGCCGCCCCTATTTTCTGGTCGGCGCGGCGCTTGCGGCGGCAACGCTCATCGCCATGCCGAATGCGATGACGCTGTGGATGGCGGCGCTCTCGCTGTGGATCCTCGACGCGTCGCTCAATCTCACGATGGGGCCGTTTCGCGCGTTCGTTGCCGACCAGATGTCGGCCGAGCAGCGATCGAGCGGCTATCTCATGTACATGTTCTTCGCGAGCGTGGGCGCGGTGGTCGGAAGCCTGTTGCCCTGGTTGATGGCGCAGCTCGGAGTGTCGGCACTCGCCGCGTCGGGTGAAGTCAGCGACTCGGTGAAGTACGCGTTCTACGTCGGCGCAACGCTGCTGATCTGCGCGGTCTGCTGGTCCGCCTTCACGACACGCGAGTATCCGCCTGAGATGCTCGACAAGTTCGATGGTCCCGAGCTCGAGCCTCCGTCCGACCGATCCCCTGAGAAGATGCGCCGTCATGCCTGGGTCTGGCTCGCGGTGGGATTCGCAGGGTTGCTCGCCGCGTACCTCGCCAATGTGCGCGCAGCGCTCTACGTGCTCGTGATCGGCTCACTTTTATATGGAGTGTTCCTGCTGACCGCCAGCCGCCTGCGCAAGCGAAAACGCGTTCACGACCATTCTCGGCGAGCTGGATTCCATGTCCGCGACCATGCGCAGGCTCGCGCTCGTGCAGTTCTGCTCGTGGTTCACGTTGTTCACGATCTTTGTGTACACGACTCCCGCCGTCGCGAAGCTGCACTTCGGGACCAGCAGCGCCGGATCGGCAGGCGTATGAAGCCGCGGGAAACTGGGTCGGCGTGCTGTTCGCGACCTACAACGGCCTGGCCACGGTGGCGGCGCTGATCATTCCGTATTTCGTCAGGCGCTTCGGCGTGCGCGTGGCGCATCGAATCAATCTGTGGATGGGAGCCGCAGGCCTGCTGTCGATGATGCTGATTCGCGACCCCGACTGGTTGCTGGTTTCGATGATCGGCCTTGGATTCGCGTGGGCGTCCATCGTCTCGCTGCCCTACGCGATGCTCGCCAACAATCTTCCGTCGCGGAAGATGGGCGTCAACATCGGCATCTTCAACATCTTCATCGTGATCCCGCAACTGCTCGCCGTGAGCGTGCTCGCCATGCTGCTCGACGTCTTTGCCGATGGAGACCCTTCCTACGCGCTGGTCATCGGCGCCATCGGCTGGTTTCTGGCCGGGCTGGTGGTGCTGCGATTCAGAGAAGGCAGCGTACGTTAGTTACAGCGCGCGGAATCGCACGGCCAGACCGCCGCCCGGCGCCAGCGATGCTTCGATGCGGTCTTTCGACGTCACGCGCGCGCTTCTCGATCACCAGCGCAGTCGGATTCTTGAGATAGTCAGCTTCCGGCGCATCGCGATAGATCTGCGCTTCGTATTTCCGTCCGCGCTCCAGGAAGTCGAGCGGGATGGTCAGCGTGCGCGCGTTCTCATCGGTGGTGGCGCCGAGGTACCAGTCGGCGGCACCGCGCTGCTGACGCGCGATCACCACGTAGTCGCCGATTTCTCCCTGCAGCGTCCGTGAAATTTCCCAGTCGGTGGGCACGTCGCGGATGAACTGGAAAGCGTCTGGCCGCTTCTCGTAGTTCTCGGGCAGGTCCGCGGCCATCTGCACCGGGCTGTACACGAGCACGTACAGCGCAAGCTGTGTCGCGAGCGTCGACTGCACGCGTTCGTTCACGTCGGCCTTGCCGAGCGTGATGTCGAAGATGCCCGGCGTGAAGTCCATCGGCCCGGCGAGCAGCCGCGTGAACGGCAGGATCGTCAGATGTTCGGGCGGATTGGTGGGGCGTCCCCATGCATTGAACTCCTGCCCTCGAGCCCCTTCGCGGCTCAGCATGTTAGGCCAGGTGCGCCGCAAGCCGGTGTCCTTCACGGGTTCGTGAGCGTCGATCGAGATCCGGTATTTCGCCGCGACCTCGGCCACTTTCGCCTCGTGGTTCACGCGGTACTGTCCGGCAAACCATTCGTGGCCCACGGTGCCATCGTCCAGCGTGCGTTCGATGGAGCCGTTGGGCTTCACGTAGCCGGTCTTGACCACGCTGACGCCATTCGCCGCGTACAACGACATTGCCGCGTCGAGCTGGCTTTCGTAGTTCTCCACTGCGCCCGCGGTTTCGTGGTGGCCGATGAGGCGTACGCCGCGCTCACGCGCGTACGCCGAGAGCTGCGGCAGATCGAAATCCGGATATGACTCGGTGAAGCTGAAGTGCTTGCCGTTGGCGATCCAGTCGCCGTCCCAGCCGCGATTCCAGCCTTCGACGAGCACGCCGCCGAAACCATTTTTCGCCGCGAAATCGATGTAGCGCTTCACGTTGCGCGTTGGTTGCGCCGTGCTTCGCGCCGCTCGCCCAGGTCGAGCGGTTCAGATGCATTTCCCACCAGACCCCGACGTACTTGCCGGTGTGGATCCACGATGTGTCGCGCAGGCGGGAAGGCTCGTTGAGGTTCAGCTCGATGCGCGAATCCGCAAGCGACATGGGCGTGTCGCCGACCAGCACCATGCGCCACGGCGTGACGAAAGGTCCGCGCTTGCGAACGAGCACGCCGTCGGACCATGGCATGAGATCGGCCTTGAGCGTGCGCTCCGCGGTGCGACGCAGGTTCATGCTGGCGTAGTCCACGAGCGCGGCTTCGTGGATGGATAGATAGAGTCCGGGCGACTGCAGTGTCAGCGGCGTTTCCGCGAGATGCACCTCGTGCAGATGCGCGCGACGGTAGAGGTACTCATCGCGATCAGGGTGGCGTGCCGGATACCACCAGGCATCCCAGTCGCCGGCGAGCCGGAATTCGGTGAGTTCATCGACGATCGCGCTTTCGCGGGAGGCCGCTATGCCATTGAACTCATAACGGAAGCCGAAGCCGTCGTCGAACACGCGCACCGTGAGGTCGAAGGGCTCGGTGAGCACCGCGTCTTCGCCCGAGAAGGTCACGCGCAGCTCGGCATGCCGGTCCGTGGATGACGCGTTGTTCACCCCATGGCTGTTCCCAGCGTCGGTCCACCGTGCGGTGCGTTGCGTGTTGTTGACGCGACTCGCAGGCGTGTTACCGAAGCCGTCGAGCACGAGCCCCAGCTTCGCGTGGGCGATCACGGTTCGGTCGCCTCGATGCACCTCGTAGTAAGGCCCGCGAGCATCGGCCGCCACGCATACCGTGAGTACCGCCTGCGGCGAGTCGACGCAGGTACCGGCGCGATCGCCGCGGCCGATACCTGCGGCGCCAGTGCGGTAAACCCGAGGCCCGAAACGACGGCCGCAAACAACTTCGACATGATCATTTCCTGGTCTGAACGGTTGAATTCGTGTGGCTAGTCGATGCGACGCTGGCATCGTCGATGAAGCGCACGCGCTCTGCAGGTACTGCGCGTGCGGCCGCTGTTCTTCGACCTTCCGGCGAATGAAACCGAGGATCCGGCGCAGCTCCTCCTTCACGAGCTCGGGCGGCGTGCGATCCGCGGCCGGGTCCCAGGTCTCGGGCATGACACCATGGCCTAACAGCAGCGCCTGCCAGTCGTCGATGGAGAAGGATTCATCTTCGTAGTGGACGACATCGCCACGCGCGCGGAACACGCCGATCCTGCGCAAGAGGTCGCCGCTCACCGGCGTGAGTCGCGCACGCGCCCAGAAAGTCGCCGCCGTAGCGGTTCAGCACGTAGTGCGCGGACTGGAAGTCGCGGATTCGCTCGAACGCGGCCTGCAGATTCCTGTTGTATTCGTTGCGTTCGACCACGTAGTCGGCCTCGACGGGAAAGAGCGGCAGCAGGTGAACCAGGCCGAGCTGCACCGCCTGCAGATCCACGCCGTGAATCGGATCGAAGACGCAGGCGGCTTCGCCGATGGCGACACAATTGCCCTGCCAGGCGACGACGCGTCGGCCCGGCTCGCGCGCACGAATCTCGGCGCCACTCAGTTCAAGCCGTGCCAGGCGCTCGGCGTTCACGATCGCCGCGTGATCCGAGGTCTCGCTCGAGTACGCGTGAATCACATGCGTGCAGGCCTGGTTCGGATGCACCGCCAGCCAGCCCGATTCGCCGGCACGGACGTCGGCGTACACCGGCAGTGACGGGATTGGCGGTGCGTGAGCGACGAGCACGCGATCGGCAGGGAACGAGTCGCGCCAGCTCTCGCGCTGTACACCCAGTTTGCCGGCCAGCAGCAGCGCGGCTTCGCCCGTGGCATCGATGAAGAAGTCGCCCATGACGCGCCGTCCCGTCATCCAGCACGACACCGGCAATGTCAGACGAGTCCGGCCTTCATCAGGACGCCGAGCTCCTGCGTCTCGTGCATCGACACGCCTCGGCGCAGCGCCAGCTGCTTGAGCCACGCGCCGTAGGGAAACGCGGGCAGGTGATAGCCGTAGTCGGTGAAACCGTAGCGCTCGATCTCCGCGTCCGGAACCAGCATGCGGCCATGGCGCGCGGCGGCAGCCGTCAGACAGAAGTCCTCGAACGCCACGGGCAGCCCGAAATGCCGCGCCTTGATCCAGTTCGGCAGGAAATCGGTGTTGTCGATGCGCGCGCCTGTCGAGCCATAAGCGTGAAAGAACGGCGCGGCCTGTCCCGTCGTATCGTGGAAATATTTGCCGAGCGTGAAGGCGCCGCGCGTCGCCGCCATGAGCCGGCCCTCGTCGATGCGCAGCCGCGCGTGCAAAGGCTCGAGCGCGGGCAAGGTGGCGTAGGTGTCGGCCGGACCCATGAGGCCCGGCAACTCGACCACGGTCACGCGCAAGCCCGCGGGACCGAGCGCCGATTGCATGACACAGGCCGCGAGCCACACGGGCGCGTCGCGTCCGACGAGTATCAGGTCTTGAAGGCTCATGTCATTGCCACCTGGCGCAGAGGTTCGGCTTCGACCGCAGTAGCGTGCGATGACTTCCGCGTGCGAAGGCATGCTCGTCGACGTGCGTCGCGACGCGCGCGTGCAGCACGCGCAGCTTCGCGTCGAGCTCGTCGAGCGGAATGAAGTCGGCGAGCCGGTCGTAGGCGCGCGGCATGAGTCCCTGTCCGAACAGCACCGCGAGCCAGCTGTCGCGCGAGAAGAACCCGTCCTTGAAGTAGGGTACATGGCCGCGCGACGCGAACAGTTCGAGCTTGTGCGCGAGACTTTCCGGGAGCGGAGTAGCTGCGCACGTGATCCCACAACGGCTCGCCGTGCCGCCGGTTGGCGACGTAGTGCAGGATCAGGAAATCGCGGATGCGCTCGTAGAGGGCATCGGAGAGCCGATTGAATTCGTCCGACAGGCGTTCGTCGATGCCGCCGGTTTCCGGCGCGGGCAGCAGCCGCAGCATGTCCTGGATGCCCTGCTGGATGAGGAACAGGCTGGTCGACTCCAGCGGCTCGAGGAAGCCGCTCGCGAGGCCGATGCCCGACGCAATTGCGCTTCCACGCTTCGGCACGCCGGCCGGCGCGGAAGCGCAGCAGCCTCGGCTCGTCCAGAGCGCGGCCGTCGAGCTGGCCTAACAAGGTGGCGCGCGCCTCGTCCTCGCTGACGAAGCGGCTTGCGAACACGTGGCCATTGCCGGTGCGATGCTGCAACGGAATGCGCCAGATCCACCCGCCGCGTTGCGCGATCGAGCGCGTGAACGGCGTGAAGTCGGCGCTGCGCTCGCAGGGCACCGCCCAGGCGCGATCGCAGGGCAGCCAGTGGCTCCAGTCCTCCCAGGCGCTGCCGAGCTTGTCGCCGAGCAGCAGCGAGCGGAAGCCGCTGGCGTCGACGAAGAAGTCACCTTCGATCTTCTGTCCCGACTTGAGCGTGAGCGCCGGTGATGTCGCCGCGACTCGCCGTCCAGCGCGACATCGACCACCTGGCCCTCGATGCGTTTCACACCACGGGCGAGCGCCCAGTCGCCGCAGGAATTGCGCGTAGAGCCCGGCGTCGAAGTGATAGGCGTAGCCGTAGAAGGTCGAGCGCGGCGCCTTGAGATCCGGAAAGTCGAACGCGTTGCGACGGCAGGCGCGCACCGCGCAGGAGTATTCCTCGAGCGGCGCGGGATTGAGTCCGCGCTGGCGCGCGCGCATCCAGTGATGCTGAAACTCCACGCCGCCCCAGAGCTGCCCGAACGAGCCGAAGGGATGCACGTAGTGTTCGCCCGGCCAGTCCCAGTTGCGAAACTCGATGCCGAGCTTGAACGTGGCCTGCGTCTCGCGCATGAACTGCGCTTCGTCGATGCGCAGCAGCGTGTTGAAGTCACGCAATGCGGGCAGCGTCGCTTCGCCCACGCCCACCGTGCCGATGTCATCGGATTCGATGAGCGTCAGGCGATAGCGCTCCGGATGCAGCACCTGCGCACAGGCAGCGGCGCACATCCAGCCGGCGGAGCCACCGCCGACGATGACGATGTGCAGAGGCGAGTGCGCCACGTGGATTCCTTATCTCCTGGGCTGAAAATCGTGGGCGCCGTGGGGGGCACGGCGCCCACGAATCGCGGTCAGTACTTGAAACGCACGCCGAGCTGATAGCGGCGATCGTTCCTGACCCAACCCGAATCGAGCATCACCGGGTTCGCGCCAGGCGTCAGCGTCGAGTCGCCGAACACCTGCTGCTGCGTGACCGCAGTGGTGTTCAGCATGTTCGACACATCGAGCGACAGCTCCAGGTTGTCGTTGACGCCGTAGCGGACCGAACCATCGAGGTAGCCGCTCGCCTTCTGCCACACCGGAAGGCCGATGCAGCAGTCGAGATTCGCCGTGAGGAATTCCGAGCGCCAGCTGTAGGCGAGTCGTGCGCCGATCTTGCCGAACTCGTACAGACCCACCACGTTGAACGAGTCGTCGGAGATGCCCGCGAGACGGTGCGAGTCGATCACGTTGCTCGTGAACGAAAGCGGATTTCCGGAATTGCCCTGACCGCCCGTGGAAGTGTTGTTGCCACCACCGAAGGCCGTAGTGCTGCCCGGTAGATAGCCCGCCTGCACCGCCAGGTTGCTGTTGTTGATGTCGTCCTGGTCGGTGAACGTGTAGTTCACCTGCAGGCCGAGACCCGCCCAGGCACCGGGCAGGAATGTCGAAGAACGTCTGGTACGCGATTTCGAAGCCCTTCAGCGTGCCGCCGCTGCCCGGGTCGTTGGAGGGTCCGCGAATCGTCACGTCCTGCGTCGATCCATTGTTGGTCGATGCTCGCGCACGGCGCGTCCGTACGCGATGGTGTTCTCCAGCCTCTTGTAGAACAGGCCGAGCGTGAACGAGGTGCTCGGAGACAGATAGGCTTCGTACGACAGATCGAAGTTGTCCGCTTCGACCGGTTCGAGACCGGCGTATCCGGCTTCCGCCGCGAACACGAAGTTGTAGCCGGTGACGTTGCCCTGCGCATCCCGGATCAGATACGGCGAGCTGGTGCTCGTATCGATCGGCGGTGCATTGATGGCCACCGAGTTGCGCAGCAGTCCGAAGTCCGGGCGCGAGATGCCTTTCGAATATCCGAAGCGCATGAACTGCCTGTCCGTGAAGCCGAAGCGCACGTTGAAGCTCGGCAACACGTTCGTGTAGTCCTTCTCGAGCGTGTTCGCTTCGCCCGTGCCGGTGCTGAACGCCAGCAACGCCGGCGTGAGCCAGCACTGGATGTCGGTTGCCTGGTTGGCGCCGTTGTTGGCCGGGTTGCAGGCGCCCTGGCCCGATGCGAGCGCATCGTTGTACCACTGCGCGGTCGGATAACCGACGTTGCCGTGGCTCGTCGATCGTCGTCTTCACGAAGCGGACACCGACGTTGCCCTGCGACGTTGACGTTGCCGAGCTTCGATTCCTCGCCGCCGAAGTGCAGCATCAGGTAGGCCGCCTCACTCTTCTCGCGCACGTCGAGAATTTCGGGCGCCGTGTAGCACTCCTCGACATTGGCGGTGCGATCGCACAGCGGGTTCCAACCCTGCGGCGCGTTCACATTGCGATCCGCGAGGCCTTCGGTGTGCAGGTCGTAGTCGCGCAGCGTCGCGCGGTTGAGGAACACCATCGGCGTAGTTCGGGAACACGCTGCCGTCGTAGTGGCCCGACATGTCGCTGGCTTCCCAGATGCCCGCGGGATAGCCGTTGAACGGATTCGGCGTTGCCGCAGGCCGCCGGATACGGCGCGGGCGTGGTGTTGTCGACGTTGAAGCCTGGGCCATTGCAGCTCCAGGACGGCGCGATCGGCGCCCAGTTGTATGACGAGTAGCGAACCTTCTGCTCGCGATCGGCGAAGCGTACGCCCGCCTTCAGCGAGTTGAGCCAGCCGCCGCCGCCCAGGTCGTATTCCACATCGGCGCGCGCCGCCTTCTCGTCCGCGTCGTTGTGTTCCCAGTGGTCCTGGATGAACTGCATCCAGTAGTTATGCGGATTGGCGAGGAAGCCCGACGCGTAGTTGACGTTGGGTGCTTCGGACAGCGCGACCTTCGGCGTGCCGTTGCTGTCGGTCGTGTAGTCGACGCGCGCGATGCTGTTTGCCGCGACCAGGATGTCGTAGTTGTTGGTCTCCGCCTTGATGTACTGGAAGTCGAAGCTCGTGTGCAGGTTTTCGGTGATGTCCCATTTGATGTTGAACGACAGATCGCGCGTCTCTTCCTCATGATCGAAGATGCGCGCTTCGTTGCTCACGTTCGAGCCGGTCAGGCAAGGTGTGCCGCCGCAGGCTTCGCTGCCGTTCACGAACGGCAGCCCGGCAACCGCCGAGCCATGATTGATGTTCGCGGCGTTCGTCCCTTCGTAGAAGCCCACGACATCCGCGCCCTGGCCAATGCTGCCGGACTGGAACATGCCGTTCGGAGCGAAGCTGAAATTGCCGTCGATCGGCCGCCAGGCGGGAGCGCCGAACGGCGCCCACACGGGCGTGCCGAAGCCTGCGCCCGTCGGCCAGCTGATGTTCGCGCTGCGCTCGAGCCACGGGTTGTCGTAGCGGGAGTCGATGCCGGTCAGCGTCAGCTGCAGAGTCTTGGCGTCGTTTTCGTACTGCAGCGCCAGCGCGGCGCCGTAGCGCGTGCGGTCGTAGTCGACCTGCGAGAAGTTCACCTGGCCCGGCGCGTAACGCCAGCCCGTGCCGCCATACGGATTGTTGTTGCACTGGACGTTGCCGTCCGCGTCGAGCACCGCATCGGGAAATGCGCCGCCGACCTGCGGATAGTCGGAGCAGAACGTGGTGATGCGCGTCATGTTGACCGCTTCGGTGCGCGTCACGATGTTCGAGTACGCGGCGTTCACCAGCACGCCGAAGCGGCCCGAGTCCGTCTCCCAGTTGTTGCTGTAGACGCCCGACGCTTCGTACGTCGGCTCTTCCGAAAGCGAGCCGTAGTTCACGCGCCCGGTCAGCGCGATCGTCTGCGGTCTGCGCGTCGAACGGCATGCGCGTGCGCAGGTTGACGGTGCCCGCGATGCCGCCTTCGATCATCTCCGCGGTCTGATTCTTGTAAGAGTCGACGCCCGCCATGAGCTCCGGCGACACGTCGTTGAAGTTGAGACCGCGATAACCGTCGGCGGAGAAGCTGTCGCGGCCGTTGAACTGCGTCCTCACGAACGTGAGGCCGCGAATCAATACCGTGGCGGGCTCCGCCGAGAAGTGATTGCTGTCGTCGTTCGACTGCAGGCGCGAGACCGTGATGCCGGGCACGCGCTGCAACGCTTCGGCGACCGACTTGTCGGGAAATGCGCCGATGTCCTGCGCGGTGATCGAATCGACGAAGGTGTCGGACTGCAGCTTGATGCTCTGCGCCGACTCGAGCGATGCGCGCATTCCGGTGACGATCACCTCCGGCACTACGTCTGCCGCCGGCTCCTGTGCGAATGCAGGATTGATCAGGACGCTGCCACCGACGAGCGTGAACAGGACCCGCGACCCAGTTCGGAATGGGCCTCATGACCGCGTCTCCTCTGCTGGTTGGTTGTGATCCGCAGCCGTTGGCACGGCGAATGTTTGAGAATTTTCATGAGCCCCCTGAGCAGTTTGCGTAGATTTGCGCTTATTGATTGCGCGCTTTCAGCGAAACAGCGGGCATACACTACGCGCGTTGCGAAAAATTGCGCAATAGCTGGGGGCGGTTTTGCGTAAATTTGCGTGAATCGGTATGGTGGCGCGGCGCGACTAACAGGGCGCGTTACCGTTAACAATCAGATGGGCGGGGATTCAGAAGGCTATGGGTCAACTCAAAAGAAGAAGGCAACGGCTCAGTCACGCTCGAGAAGCTGGCGCGTCTCGCCAAGGTGTCGGTCTCCACCGTCTCGCGTGCGCTCAACGATCATCCTTCGATCAGCAGTTCGACGAAGAAGCAGCTATGGGCGCTGGCGCGCAAACACGGCTACGAGTTCCGCCGCCACATGCCGGCGAGTCCGATTGGCGCCGAAGGTGCGATCACCATCGTGACGCCGCGAGTGCGCGGACGGCCTCTGCCGCTGTCACATCCGTTCTTCCTCGAGTTGCTCGCGAGCATCGGTGAAGCCGCGCGCGATCGCGGCTGCGACTTCACCGTCAGCCATCTGACGCCGGCTAACTACGAGGACCTGGTGCATGCCACGACGACCGGGCGCGCGAACGGCGTGATCTTCCTGGGGCAAGGCACGTTGCACGAGGAATTCAATCGGCTCGCGAGAACCGAGAGCCGCTTCGTCGTCTGGGGAGCGCAAATTCCCGGTCAGAAATATTGCACGGTCGGCACGGACAACATGCTGGGCGGCAAGCGCGCCACTCAGCATCTGCTCAAGCTCGGACGCAAGCGGATCCTGTTCCTGGGGGGCAGCGATCCGGAAGCCACGCAGCGTTATCGCGGCTACGCCGAAGCGCTGCAGGAAGCCGGAATCGCGATCGATGACGCGCTGATCGGTCGCGTGGAGTTTGAGGCCGAGTCCGCTGAAGCGGCGGTCGACGCGCTCGTCCGACGCAAGGTCCGGTTCGATGGGATCGTGGCCGCGAGCGATCTCATCGCGCTCGGCGCGATACGCGCACTGCATCGTTCTTCGATAGAGGTTCCGCGGGATGTCTCGGTGGTCGGCTACGACAACAACCTGCTGAGCCGTTTGAGCACACCCACCTTGAGCACCGTGCAGCAGGACATACCGAAGGCCGGCCGCATGCTGGTCTCGAAGCTCCTCGAATGGACCGGCGACACGCGTCCGGAGATGTTGTCCACCGAGCTGATCATTCGCGAGTCCTGCGGCGCCTGACGCGCAAGACATGCCCGAGAAACGGCTTCCCCGGGCATGTCCGTCTGCGATAACAACTCTGCTACAGCTTGCCTGCTCCGGCGCCATTCATGACGATGGATGGGACGTTTGCGGCGTTGTCGGGACTCCATGAGTAGTAGGTCGCCGGATTGAATGCGCCGTTGTTGAACACGAGGCAATCAGGCGCGCGGCACTCGCCGGCGATCATGTTCGTGTTCGTCCAGGTCGCATTCGTGCCGTCGAACGGCGTGAATATCCGCTTGATGGCGTCGACGTAGTTGCCGTCGGCGTAGATGCTGCATTCCACGCCCTTGCCCATGAAGTAGTCGGTGATGCCGTTGGCGTAGTTGTTGTACACGTGCGCCTGGCCGAAACGCACACGCGGGTGGCGCGTGTTGCTGTGATCGAACCAGTTGTGGTGGTAGGTGGCGTGCAAGTGCCCGCGGTCGAGCGTGCCCACGTCGTCGCTGTGGCCTAACAACATGGACTTGTCCGTACCGACGAATCGGTTCCACGACACCGTGGCCCAGTCGGAGCCACGCTTGATGTCGACCGAACCGTCGGCGGCCGGATAAAACGTGTTGTGGTCTATCCAGACGTGGTGCGCCCAGCACTGCACGTTGATCGAGTCGTCGTTTGCATTCCGGAACGAGATGTTGCGGATGATCACGTTCTGCACCGGCTGCGCGACGCTGCGCTCGTTCGCATCGCAGGTGTCGCCGTACTGATCGATGAACGGCTGCGTCCAGCTGTTCACGTCCAGGCCGAACCCGGAGATGGTCGCATTGGCGCCGATCCCGAAGATCGTCTTGTTGGAGCCCACCTTGACCATGCCGGAGCCGGAAATGGTGCCGTGGATTTGCACGATGCGCGGTGTGTTGTCGCCCACCGCGGCAACGAGCTGCGGCAAAGGTGCTGACGTCGGCAGTGGTTCCGCCCGCACCACCGTTCGTGCCGTTTCGCCCGTCGCGGTTCAAGGCGGCGAAACCGCTCACTCCGGCGGTATTTCCGGGCGTGCCGCCCGAGCTCGAACTCGACGATGTAGAGCCGCCTGAGCTGGAACTTGATGACGTGGAACCTCCTGAACTCGAACTGGAGGAAGTACTACCGCCCGAGCTGGAGCTCTGAAGAGCTCGAGCCGGCGGCGCCGTACGAGCAGTAACGCGGCGTAGCCACGCTGGTTGCCGGAAACAGCGAAGCCGTACAGTTGATCGGCCCGGTCAGCGTCGCGTACACGAAGGTGCCCGCTTTGCCGTACGCCACAGACCGAGTGCCGGTGAAGGTGCACGTTGCTCCGTCTTTGGCGCATTTCGTATAGCCGGATGGATAGTCGGTTGCCGCGTATGCGCCGGTTGCGAACACAACCAACGCTGCGCCGTATAACGCCTTGCGAATCATGAGAATTCCCCCTGGTTTGACTGCAGTTCCCTTGTCGACCGGTTCTGCGTCAGCAGCTGGCATCCTCGCCGGGTTCTCCTCGTGGAAATCCCCTGCATGACACCGGTGTCAAGCCGACAGTAACACGTCCGCGAGGGGATGGGCCATGGCTGGTGATTGGTGCGCCGCATCGCGGCGGGCGCCTTGAACGTCCGACCGCCTAACAATCGGTTGCAGCGCTGGTTGCTAGGAGCCTCTCTCCGCGCCGGCTCATTTCGGCCAGCGATATCCTTTGACGTCGTACTTGCTCAGCTGAAAGTTCGAGTACTTGACCGAGTCGCTTTGATTGCCGCCGAGCAGGCGCAAGTGGGTATCGGTCGCGCTGACGTAGAAACCCACGTGAAAACCCGAACTCGAGCCGGTCGCCTTGTCGGCACCGCCCGTCTTTTTCTTGATCACGGTGACGGCTCCGAGCCGTGGCGTGTCGAGCTCGGTGCCCCAATTCAACCAGCTCTTGGCCGCCGCACTCTTGGTACCGGTGCGGCCCGATTGGGCGATTACCCAATTGACGAACGATGAGCACCAGGGCACCTCGTCCTCGGTTGCACGCAGCGTGGTGGACTTGTGGAATTCCAGGATGCGCTTGTTGTGCTGACCGGCCGCCGCGTTTTCACGCACGCCGACCTCGGCCTCGGCGAGCGCCATCCACGGCTTTGCCGGCGTCGACGCAGGCACCGTGGCCACTGTTGCGACAGGTTGCGACTGCTGCCCGAGTGCTTGCCAGGTCTTTGGGCCAACCACACCGTCCGCCGTCAGGCGACGGCTCGCCTGGAATAGAACCAACGCGTCGTGGCTCTTCTTGCCGAAGTCACCATCGACCGTCAATTTTGGTGATGGCTTCAACAGCGAATTCAGCAGCGTCTGCATGCGTGCGACATCAGCGCCCCTACTACCGAGTTTCAGCATGACTAACTTCCTTATTCCAGATACGCCGACACCCAGTACCACCGATCGCCGATCTTCTCGAAGCTCAGCGGGCCAGCGGTGAACTGCGTTGCATTCACCTCAACGGGAGCGGACTGCCCGCCTCCGGTCGCGATTGGCGGTAATTCCGGGTGACGCTCGATGTACTGACGCACCGTCTCTCCCTCGCTGCTCAGCCCCGTATCCTGCGCGAGGATCTTCGGCAGCAACTCGGCAAAAGCAGGCTCGTCGTGAGAAATGCTCGATTCGTCGTCCGTCGTGCCGCGCGTGAGGAAGGGAAAGCGTGCGATGCCTTTCAAGGCAGCGCCGTCCTCAGCCAGTGCCGCAACGCGAAAGCTCGACCAGAATTCCTGTGGGCTTTGCGTCGCCGCCTCAGAAGCAGCCTGTTCCGGTGTCGCGACGGGTTTCCCCGGTTCAGGGGATGCGGGTGTAACTTGCCGGTCGCAGGCAACCAACAACAGCATGAGCGGCAATATTCCGTTGAGCTTCATGTTCATTCTCGCGGTAGTTGGTAGCTCGCCGGGCGATGGCGGTTCCATGAACCTACGAAGTCGCCCGCCCGGCATTGCACGGCAATCAGTGTGCTTGGCACCACGCCTCCTGTAAATCGGAGGCCCGAACGCCCGGTTCGGCCGTAGCCACTTCCCCCTTTTTCCGCCTCATGCCACAGTGGCCCGGTCGCGGCGTCACCGCGCAATTGAAGCCTTACCGCATGCGCTCGCGATACGGCGCACTGGCCATCTACTCGATGCTGCTCGCGTGCGTAGCAGTCGGCACGCTTGTGTTCGCATTGCGCGGTGTCGATTTTCCGGCGTGGTGGGTCGTGCTGCTCTGCATTGGCGCCTGCCTGTTCGTGTGGCAGTTCGGACTTGCGCGCCCCGCGTCTCGGCCTGATCTCGATGGAGCGTCTTCCGCACATCGGCCTGTTGCTGGTATTCGAACCCGCGGTCGCCGCGAGCATCTGCGCCGCCGCGTCGCTGACCTGGCCGCTGGTCAGCCGCAGCTACAGCCAGGGCTCACTCAAGGTGGCCTCGCTGCGCGCGATCCACAATGCCTCGATGACCGCGCTGATGTTGATGCTCGCTGGTCAGGCCTATCTCGCCTGTGGCGGCCGGCATCCGCTCACGGGGCTTCTCACGACGGACGTGATGCCGCTCGTCGCGATGGCCCTGACCGCACAAGCGGTCAACATCTGCCTGATGATGTTGTTCTTCCACTTCGACGGACGCGAGGTGCGGCGCATCGTCACGCCTAGCTATGCGCTCTCGGACCTGATCTTCGTGCCGGCCGGCGTTCTTGCGGCCGTGCTCTACAACACCGGCAACACGGCAGTGTTCTGGCTGTTTGCGGGACTGATGCTCCTGTTCGTGCTGAGTTTCAACAGCATCGGATCGCAGCGCGAACCGGTGCAAGCCGAGCGTGGGCCGCTGACGCGCGTGTTCGAAGCCGGCCTCAAGCTACAGGGTGCGCGACGGGTGGACGATCTCGCCGAGCGCATCCTGGCGGAGACGCGTGCGTTGTTCCGCTTCGATGAGCTGTATCTCGTGCTCGTCGATCGCGAGCGTCGCCTGCTGGATATCCGTTTGCACGAACGGCAGCAGGTCCGCATGCCCGCGCGGCTGAAGCCTATCGATACCGGGCTGTTCGGCTGGCTGATCGCGCGCGCCGAGCCGCTGCTCGTCAAGGATTGGCGGCACGCGCCGCCGGAGTTGTTGCAGCGAGCGGAGGCGACAGAGAAAGCCACCGGCTCATTGTTAGCCATGCCGCTCGTCAACGACGGCATCGTGCTCGGCTTGCTGAGCGTGCAGCACACGCAGACCGGCATCTATGCGCCGGCCGATCTGCATCTGATTCGGCAGCTGGGCGAGCAGGTCGCCGGCGCGCTCGCCGATGCGCGCGCGTTCGAGGACCTGGAGAACTATCGCCGGCATCTCGAGGAACGCGTTACGGAGCGAACCGAGGAACTCGAGAAGGCGAACGCGGAGAAGGAGCGCCTGATTTCGGTGCTGCGTGAGCGCAGCCAGCGGCTGGAGCGCGAGACGCAGGAGGATGCGCTGACCGGAGTCGCCAACCGGCGCTGTTTCACGCAGCGGCTCGCGGCCGAGATCGACGTGGCACTCGCCGTCGGCCGTCCGCTCAGCATCGCGATCGCCGATCTCGATCACTTCAAGGTCGTGAACGATGAGCTCGGCCACCCGGTGGGCGACCTGGCGCTGCGGCAGTGCGCGGCGTTGATGCGTCGTAGTTGCCGGCAAAGCGACCTGGTCGCGCGCATCGGCGGCGAAGAGTTCGCATTGATACTGCCCGGCATGACGCGCGCGGATGCGATCGCATTCTGCGACGTGCTGCGTTCAACCGTTGCGGCGCACGACTGGCAGGCGACACATCCGGAACTCGCCATCTCCATAAGTATCGGCGTCGCGCAGTGGGACGGCTCCGCCGAACTCGACGAGCTGGTGCATACGGCCGACGCGCGGTTGTACACGGCCAAGCGGGCAGGAAGGAATCAGGTGGCGTGACGCGAGCTGGTCTTCAATCGCTCACCGCCTTCGACCCGAGCACTTTTCGGGCTCCGCTACTTCGACTCACTTTTTGCTTCGGTACACGCTCCTACCCACTCGCGCACTGAACCGTCTTCGTTGCGGATTGCAGTTGCACGAATCGCACAACGTCGATACTGCTGGCTTTCGGCGTGCCACAACCTGGCGACTTGCGAGTAGCCTGCCGCGGAGAAACACGCGGCCGACCATGACTCCTGAACTTCGCTGCGATCATCCGGATGAATCGCGTCGAACCATCCATGGCCTGCGTGCGCGTCCCACGTTTGCCCGGTGTAGTTTTCCCAGGCTGGCTGCAGCTCCGCAAATGCGCCGTCATTGCGCGCCTGCCAGGGCACGTCGACCAACAACTGCGTGAGGGTACGCAAGCGTTCTTCGCGCCTGCGCTGCTCTTCGTCGTGGGATTTCCGTTCGATGAGATCGGCAGCCAGTCGCGCAAGGATGTCGAGCAATCGAAGATCGCGCTCCGACGGCATGTGGGGAGTCTTCCAGTGCGTGGTGATCATCCCGACGAGTTCGTCGCGACGCGACAGTAGAGGCGTGGTCTGAGCTGCGCGAATGCCGGCAGCCAGGAGCTGCGCCTGGTCCGCCGTGCCCGCCATGAACTCCGTATTCTCGACGTCCGCGGCGATCACTCGTTCACGCCGGCGGATGGCAACGCCACAGGTGCAGGAAGAGTCCGCTCGCACCCATGCCCAGAACTTTGCCGCGGTTTCGGTGAAGTTGTAGTGGCCAATCAGCTTCAATTCGCCGCGTGCCCCGAGATGCGGATAGTACTGCTGCATGCTCGCGAAATCGGAACGCATGATGGTTCTGGCGACATCGACGAGCTTGGCGTAAAGCGCCTCCACGTCGACTTCGTGCGCCATTTCAATGCTGAGTTCCTGCAGCATCCGCGTTGCCTGGAGCTCATCGGCGAGTTCCGTGTCACGCTCGAGCAGACGTGCATTGGTGCGTTGGCGCTGAATCGAGTGCGCTAGCTGGCGTGCGATCGTCATGCTGACGGCGGTATCGTCGCTCGTGAAATCGAAGGGCTCGCCAAAATAGGCCATGAACTTGCCGATCAATGCGCCTTCGGCGACCAGCGGAATAAATGCCACGGCGCGGATGCCTTCATTCATCACCACGGCCTTGAGCTTCTCGTCCAGGTCTGATCTCGCGACGTCGGATATCGTGATCGGCAGTGCGTTCGCTTCATCCACGCGCCACGGAGAATGGCCGGCTACGGCCGCTCGGTAACCATCGGAGAGGCCTCGCGATGCAACGAACTGCATGACACCTGAAGCATCGAGCAGCAGGATGGCAGATCGCCCGCAATTGAGCGCCGATTCGATCGAATCCATGGCTGCGGCGTAAACCTCCTCGACCGAGCCGGCTTGATGCAGTTGTTCGCTCAATAGATAGAGAGCGTCTCGCTGGCGAGTGGCGGTTGCGAGTTCGCTCAACGGAAGCTGTTGGGAGCGGCGCGTGAGCTGGGATACGCCTGTGGCTGTATCGATCACAGAGAACTTGGCGCTCGGAGTCATGGATGCCTCGTGCCTTGGGAGTCGGCTGCCTGAGCATCCAGTGTATCGGGTTAGCCGGCGGCTATTGCCAGCTGATGTTCGACCCAGGGTAGGAAATATCCCACGGGTAGTTAGACGTCGAGGTTCGCCACCGCCAGCGCGTTCTTCTCGATGAACTCGCGTCGCGGCTCCACCTGGTCGCCCATGAGCGTGGTGAAGATCTCGTCCGACGCCAGGATGTCCTCGATGCGCACCTGCATGAGCCGGCGTGTCGCCGGGATTGATGGTGGTGTCCCAGAGCTGATCGGGGTTCATTTCGCCCAGGCCCTTGTAGCGCTGGATGGACTGACCCTTGCGCGCCTGGTCGAGCAGCCACTGCATGACCTGCTTGAAGGATCCGATGTCTTCGCGCACTTCGCCGCGCTTGATGTACGCGCCGTCGCCGATGAGACCCGCCAGTGTCTTGCCGAGCTCGACGATGCGGCGGTACTCGGCCGACTCGAAGAACTCCTTCGGAAGCGCCTTTTCCGTGACAGACCCGTGCTCTGTCTTGCTTACTGTTACACGGGCGGGATGACCGTCCACCTGGCGCAATCCACGCGATAGCTGCGCGGGCTGTCGGACAGACCATTCAGATGCAGCGCAAGGTCGCGGGTCCAGTCGCGCATCCAGTCGGCGCGCTCGAACTCCGCGGCGCTGACCGACGGCATGTAGATGAGCTGGTCGAGCAGGCGTTCGTCGTAGCGGCGCGCCCAACGTTTGATGATGGCCTGCACTTCCATGTACTGGCGCGCGAGCGCCTCGAGGCCGGGACCCGACAGCGGCGGCGCCGCGCTGTTCACGTGCAGCTCTGCATCGTCGAGCGCTGAAGCCAGCAACATGGTGTTGAGCTCGAGGTCGTCCTTGACGTAGACCTCTTGCTTGCCGCGCTTCACTTTGTAGAGCGGCGGCTGCGCGATGTAGATGTGGCCGCGCTCGATGAGCAGCGGAATCTGCCGATAGAAGAACGTGAGCAGCAGCGTGCGGATGTGCGAACCGTCGACGTCCGCGTCCGTCATGATGATGATGCGGTGGTAGCGCAGCTTGTTGATGTCGAACTCGTCGCGGCCGATGCCGCAGCCGAGCGCGGTGATCAGCGTGCCGACTTCGGCCGACTGAATCATCTTGTCGAAGCGCGCCTTCTCGACGTTCAGGATCTTGCCCTTGAGCGGCAGGATGGCCTGGGTGCGGCGATCGCGACCCTGCTTGGCGGATCCACCTGCCGAGTCACCCTCGACGATGAAGATTTCGCAGAGCGCCGGATCTTTTTCCTGGCAGTCGGCGAGTTTGCCGGGCAGGCCCGCGATGTCGAGCGCGCCCTTTCGACGCGTCATTTCACGGGCTTTTCTCGCTGCTTCGCGTGCGCGCGCCGCGTCGATGATCTTGCCGACGATGGCTTTCGCCTCGTTCGGATGTTCGAGCAGGAACTCGGACAGCTTCTCGGCGACGGCGGATTCGACCACGCCCTTCACTTCCGACGAGACCAGCTTTTCCTTGGTCTGCGATGAGAATTTCGGATCGGGTAGTTTGACGGAGAGAATGGCCGTGAGGCCTTCGCGAGAATCGTCGCCGGTGGTCGGGACCTTTTCCTTCTTCGCCGCCATCTCTTTTTCGATGTAGTCGTTCAGCGTGCGCGTGAGCGCGGCGCGGAAACCGGAGAGATGGGTGCCGCCGTCCTTCTGCGGAATGTTGTTCGTGTAGCAGAACATCGACTCGGTGTATGAGTCGTTCCACTGCATGGCCACTTCGACGCCGATGGGGCCTTCCTGCGTGCGGAACCAGAACACCGACGGGTGGATGCCGGTGCGCGACCGGTTCAGGTGTTTGACGAACTCCTGCAGCCCGCCTTCGTGCTGGAACACATCGCTCTTGGCTTCGCGCTCGTCGATGAGCTCGATGCGGACGCCCGAGTTCAGGAACGAGAGCTCGCGAAGCCGCTTGGCGAGGATCTCGTAGTCGAAGGTGATGTTCGTGAAGATGGTCGGGCTGGCCTTGAAGCGCACGACCGTGCCCTTCTCGGTGGTGTCACCGGCGATGGCCAGGGGCGCCACGGGATCACCCAGGCGGAATTCCATCTTGTGGGCTTTGCCATCACGGTTGATGGTCAGCCACAGGTTGTCCGAGAGCGCATTGACGACCGAGACGCCGACGCCGTGTAAACCGCCCGAGACCTTGTACGAGCTGTCATCGAACTTACCGCCGGCATGCAGCACGGTCATGATGACTTCGGCTGCAGAGCGGCCCTCTTCGGGATGGATGTCGGTCGGAATGCCGCGGCCGTTGTCCGAAACGGTGACCGATTCGTCGGCATGGATGGTTACGACGATACGGTCGCAATGGCCCGCCAACGCCTCGTCGATGGCGTTATCCACAACCTCGAAAACCATGTGGTGAAGACCGGTGCCGTCATCGGTGTCACCGATGTACATGCCGGGTCTTTTGCGCACTGCATCAAGACCCTTTAAGACCTTGATTTTGCTGGAGTCGTAGACGTCGTCGTTGGCCATGACTGACTCGGGAAAACGGGCGCGAATTATAGCCGGATTACCCTCCCTTGTTCCACGTGAAACGTCGCTTTAGGTGCTTGAAAAAGCGCAGTTTCTTGAGTCAATGACGTGGCAATCATTTGGCATCGAAGTGCGGACAATTCGTCGAAGAGACGATGCAGATTTTTGTCGTCGAGCTCGGCCGAGGGATCGTCCAGAAGCAACACCGCACGAAGGTTGAGTTCGTCCTTCAGCAACCGAAGCTGCGAAACGATCATCGCCACCGCCGTGAGTTTCTGCTGCCCTCGCGAAAGCGTCTCCCGGGCGATGCGCTGGCTTCGGCGGAGCGTCACGTCCGCCCGGTGGGGTCCGGCCGTGGTCGTGCCCCGCGCTCGATCCCGTTCCACGTGGGTTCGGAGAGCGTCCTCGAGTGAAGTACCCGCCAGCCACCCTGTGGTGAACCCGACCGACACTCCCAGTCCGCCGAAGCGTTCAAAGGTCTGATCCAAACATGGAATCAGACGACTGAGCGCTCGCTGCCTGGCCTCAGTGATGGCACTGCCGTTGCTGATCAGCTCCGCGTCCCAGACTGCGATCTCTCCCACGCCGCCGCGGAGTGCGGCGTTCCGTTGCTTCAGCGCCCGGTTGTAGCGGGCCCAGTGGGCGCCGAAACTTGGTTCCACGTGGAACACCAGCCAGTCGAGCCAACGACGGCGACGCTCCGGCCCCTGATCTACGAGTTTGTGGATTTCAGGGTCGATGGCCTGAACCGGGAACACGGCCGACAGTTCGAGCAACGACGTTGCCGCCTCACCATTGATCCTCGCCCGAGTGCCACCGTCTGAAGCGACTTCGATCCCAGCCTGCTTGGGTGGCGAGTCGTCACTGCGGCCAAATACCGTGAGCTTCGGTTGGTGGTAGCGAATGAGCCTCTCGCTGCTTCGCGTCCGAAATGATCGACCACGACCGAGAAGGAAGATTGCCTCGAGGATCGACGTCTTGCCGGCGCCGTTCTCGCCGGCAATCAGGTTGAGCTCGGGCGAAAACTCCAGCACCGCAGATTCGATGCAGCGCAGGTTATCGATGCGCAGCTCAGCGAGAGACATGGAAGCTGCGACTTGAGGCCCGGCGGCTTACAGCCGCATCGGCATCACGACGTACTTGGAATTTGTGTTTCCAGCGGCGCGGACCAGGCAGCTGCTATTTCCATCGGTCAGCCCAAGGACCACAGTTTCCGAGTCGACCGCAGCCAATGCATCGAGGAGATAGGTGACATTGAAGCCGATCTCGACCTCATCACCCTTGTAAACGACCTCAACCTGATCCTCTGCTTCTTCCTGTTCGGGGTTATGTGCCTGGATCGTGACGAGATCTGACTTCAAATTGATGCGAACTCCGCGATACTTCTCGTTCGAGAGAATCGCTGTCCGTTGCAGCGCCTGGCGCAACCCTTCGCGATCGGCTTCGACCTGCTTCGTCGGATTCGCCGGAATTACGCGACCATATTCCGGGAAACGGCCGTCAATAAGCTTCGAAGTGAATCGAATATCGCCGATCTGGGCACGAACGTGGCTAGTTCCGATGGCGAGGTCTACGCTCCCATCTCCGCCTAAAATGCGCTGAAGTTCCAGGACCCCCTTTCGCGGCAGGATGACTTGCTGGTTTGTCTTTGCCTTCGTCTCGAGTTCGGCCTCGCAAAGCGCAAGCCGATGACCGTCCGTCGCGACCGCTCGCAGGATCTTGCCATCGGTTTCGAGCAGAAGTCCGTTCAAATAGTAGCGAACGTCTTGCTGTGCCATCGAAAAGTGCGTCTTATCGATCAAACGTCTGAAATCTCCCTGGGAAAGAGTCAGCGTTTGCTGGGCATTGATGTCTTCGACAACGGGAAATTCGGCAGCTGGCAGACGTCGAAAGCGTGAAGCGCGATTTTCCCGCCTTGATCGATACACGTTCGCCGTCAGTCGCAACCGTTACTGCCGTTTTTTCCGGCAACGCGCGGAAGATATCCAGCAACTTACGGCCAGGAACCGTGATGTCTCCAGGCTGTTGCACGCTGGCTTCGCTGGTAGCGACCAGTTCGACCTCGAGATCGGTGCCGGTAATGCTGACGCGATTATTCCGCGCTGCCAGCAGCACATTGGAAAGAACGGGCATCGTTTGCCGACGTTCGACGACGCCAATGACACTTTGGAGGGGAGCGAGGATTTGCTCGCGAGTCGCGGAGAGCTTCATGCGATTGCCTTCTGTTCTTAATGATTTAAAGCCAGTAGTAGCAGCAGTAGAGCCTGTGGACGATGGGGATTACTCCAAAACCATCTCTTGATCAGTCCCTTGCCCGTCTTTTCCTGTCTAACCAACTTACTCACAGCCTGCTGATCCCCTGTGTGCGATCTGTGGACAGTTTTGTCCACAAAATTATCCACAGGCTTCCCACAGTCATCCGGTCAGGGTTCTCAACAGGTTTTGATAATCCTCACCGACGCGCTGTTCAGCCACGCGCAATTCCCGAATGCGTCCGCAGGCGTGCAGCACCGTGGTGTGATCTCGCCCGCCGAATGCGTCACCGATCTCCGGAAGACTGTGCGTCGTCAATTCTTTCGCGAGCGCCATTGCAACCTGGCGCGGTCGCGCGATGGAACGACTACGGCGTTTTGAAAGCAGATCCGCCACGCGAACTTTGTAGTAGTCGGCCACCGTCTTCTGAATATTTTCGATAGTGATCAATTTCGCCTGCAATGTCAGCAGGTCTTTCAACGCGTCCTTGGTGAATTCGAGCGTGATCGCTTTGCCGGTGAAGCGCGAATTCGCGATCACGCGTTTCAGCGCACCTTCGAGCTCGCGCACGTTCGAGCGAATGCGTTTCGCGATGAAGAACGCGACTTCCTCGGGCAGCATCACGTTCGCGGCTTGCGCCTTGCCGATGAGAATCGCCACGCATGTCTCGAGCTCGGGCGGTTCGATGGCCACCGTCAAGCCCCATCCGAAGCGGGATTTCAAGCGTTCTTCGAGGCCCGACACTTCCTTCGGATAACGGTCAGCGGTGACGATCACCTGCTGCTGACCTTCGAGCAATGCGTTGAACGTGTGAAAAAACTCTTCCTGTGAACGATCCTTGTTCGCGAAAAACTGGATGTCGTCGATGAGCAGCGCGTCGAGCGATCGATACGCTGTCTTGAACTCGTTCATCTTGTTGTGCTGAAGCGCGATGACCATGTCGCTCACGAATCGCTCGGAGTGAATGTAGGCGACTCGCGCTTCCGGATCGCGTGCCTTGATGGTGTGGCCGACCGCCTGCATCAGATGCGTCTTGCCGAGACCCACACCGCCATAGATGAACAGCGGGTTGTAAGCGCGGCCGGGATTCTCGGCGACCTGAACCGCTGCAGCTTTCGCAAGCTGATTGCTCTTGCCCTCGACGAAACCGTTGAACGTGAAATCCGGGTTCAGCCGGACGCCGACGACGATGCCTTCGCTGCGCTTCGGTCGAGGCGCGAAGCCATTCGCGTCGCCCTGGGCAGGCCGCAGAACCTGCTCGGGACCGCGGGAGCCAACTTCCACCGTGACGATCGGGGCATCACCCTCGACGAAGCGGCGCACGATCTCGCCGAGACGCGACAATAAGTTGGCGTTGACCCAATCCACGGCGAAGCGATTAGGTGCGAGCAGCTTCAGCGCACCGCTGCTCTCCACCGCCTGGAGGGGTCGCACCCACGTATTGAAGTGTTCGCCCGGGAGTTCGTCCTCAAGGGCGCGTACGCAGCGTGTCCAGAGCGAACTGCCGTCCATCTGTGAAGTTTCGCGGGGCGTTGCTGTCACTGATGGATCCGTTGGAGACTCTGGCTGGGAAAAAGGGGGGCGAAGTCTAGCCTTTCCTGACCGGATTGTATTGACACCCGGACGGCCCGCTGCGTAACCTTCCCGCCCTTTTTTCCGGGATATCAGCGGCTTTGGGCCGATCATCATGAAACGCACTTATCAGCCGAGCAAAATCAAGCGCAAACGCGCCACGGGTTTTCGCGCCCGCATGAAAACCACCGGCGGGAAGAAAGTTCTTGCACGTCGCCGTTCCAAGGGACGCAAGAAGATCGTTCCCTAAACACACGGGAGCTCGTCTTCAGCGGGCCGCAATGCAGCCCACTCCACGTCGTTTAGGTTTTGGCGCAGAACTGCGCCTGCGCAGCAAGCTGCAGTTCGATGCGATCTACGCCGGTGGACGTCGCATCGACGATCGATTCTTCGCACTGCGCGTGAAGCCCAACGGGCTTACGCATCCTCGCGTCGGTCTCGCGGTCGCGGTGAAAACCGCCGGCAACGCCGTTGCGCGAAATCGGCTGCGGCGCCTGGTGCGCGAAGGTTTTCGCCTCGTACAGCACGAACTGCCAGCGGTCGACATCGTGGTGGCGGCAAAATTTCCCGCGCGCGAAGCTCCGGCGTCGACGCTGCGTGCTAGCCTCGCGACCCTTTGGCAACGCGTCGCAACAACATGCGCTACGTCCTGAAATATCTGATTCGCGGGTATCAACTCGCCATCAGCCCGTTCTTCGGGCCGCGCTGCCGTTTCTATCCGTCGTGCTCGCACTACGCGACTCGAAGCCATCGAAACGCACGGCGCCGCGCGCGGTGTGTGGCTCACCGCCAAGAGAATTTCCCGTTGTCACCCCTGGCACGAAGGCGGATTCGATCCGGTCCCGGCCTGCCTCAATCATTCGCATGACAAATAACATTCGCGTCTTCCTGTGGCTGAGCCTGCTGCTCGCCCTCTGGCTCAACTATTCGCAGTGGCAGATCGACTACGGCGCGAAGCCGGCGGTCGCGAGCCACCGGCGCCACTGATAGCACCGGCGCGACTAAACCGGCTGATATTGACGACACTGTCCCGCAGGTGGCTCAACCGTCAGCCGAGAGCACACCGTCCACGGACGCCGTACCGGCGGTCGCAACACCAGGCACCGCCCCTGCGACGGCTGTCGAAAGCTCCGCAACGCGCAAGATTCGCGTAACGACTGACGTCCTGGTCCTCGACATCTCGCTGACGGGCGGAACCCTGGTTCGCGCCGAATTGCCGGGATACCCCATCGTCAAAGGTGAAGCCGCGCCCGTGGTGCTGTTCAACACGGATCAGCCGTCCACTAACTACGTGATCCGGACCGGGCTCTCGAATCCGACGGGAGCCGATGCGCCGACGCACCTGGCGAACTTCACCGCAGCCGCCGACAGCTACACCCTCGCGTCCGGCCAGGAAGAATTGCGCGTGCCGCTCACGTGGACCGACGGCAAGGGCATCACCGTCACCAAGACGTTCGTCTTCCAGGCGCGGCAGATTCATCATCGATCTCGAGTACGAGATCGACAACACCAGTCAGGCTCCGTGGCAGGCGGCACTCGTACGCGCGCATTCAGCGTGCCGATCCGCCCGTCGAACGCTCGATGTTCAAAGTCGAAAGTTATGCGTCCGCGGTCCGGTGATCTACGACGGCACCAAGTACCAGCAAGCTCGACATCGAGAGCAAGGACGACACGGCGCTGTCGATCGACGTCACCAAGGGCTGGATCGGCGGCATGCAGCATCACTTCGTGAGCGCGTCGTTCCGAATCTCCGAGCGTTCCGTAAAACAGTCACCATGGCCGTGACCGGCCGCGAGTATTACCTGACGACCGTGAGCGCGACCGGCGGAAACCATTCCGCCCGGCACCCGGAAGACGCTGAAGGAAGGTCTCTTCGTCGGTCCGAAGTTGCAGACGCAGCTGGAAACGCATGCACCCGGAGTTGAGCCGCGTCGCCGACTACGGCGTGCTCACGCTGCTTTCGAAGCCGCTGTTCTGGTTGCTCGATCACGCGCATTCGCTGGTCAAGAACTGGGGCCTCGCCATCATCCTCGTCACGTTCCTGCTCAAGCTCCTGTTCTATCCGCTGTCCGAAAAGTCCGGACGCTCGATGGCGCGCATGCGCGCGCTTGCGCCGCGCATGAAGGTCGCTGCAGGAAACCTACAAGGACGATCGCACCAAGCTCGGCCAGGCGACGATGGAGATGTACAAGACGGAGAAGGTGAATCCGCTCGCCGGCTGCCTGCCGATGCTCATCCAGATGCCGGTGTTCCTGGCGTTCTACTGGGTGCTGCTCGAGAGCGTGGAAATGCGCCAGGCGCCGTTCTTCGGCTGGATCAACGATCTGTCGTCGCGCGATCCGTACTTCATCCTGCCGGTCCTCAACGGCCTTGCGATGTGGGGCCAGTCCAAGCTGAACCCGCCGCCGCCGGATCCGGTGCAGGCGCGGATCTTCCAGCTCATGCCCATCGTGTTCTCGGTGATGTTCGCGCTGTTCCCCGCGGGCCTGGTGCTGTACTGGGTGACGAACACCGGACTGTCCATCCTGCAGCAGTGGAATATCAATCGGAAAATCGCGGCCGAGGACACGGCGCGCAAGAAATAGGCTGAAGTGCGCCTGGCGCGCAAGAGATAGCGCGTCGCCCGGGAATCCGCGTCGACCCGTGGCGCTGCAGCGTGCGGCAACGGGCGTAGACTTCTCCGCGGCGGCACGAGTGCCGCTGCATGCATGAGTCACCCCGACACCATAGTGGCAGCGGCATCTCCGCCCGGACGCGGCGGCGTCGGCGTCGTGCGCGTCTCGGGTCCGAAGACGCCGGAGATCGCCGCGACGCTGGTCGGTGAGCTGCCGAAGCCCCGCCACGCAACCCTGACGCGCTTTGCTCGACCGCGCCGGCAATCCGATCGACATCGGCATTGCGCTGTTCTTTCCCGGGCCGCTGTCATACACCGGCGAGCACGTGCTCGAGCTTCAGGGTCATGGTGGACCGGTGATCGTGGAACAGCTCATCGAACGCTGCCTCGAGCTCGGCGCGCGCCGCGCGCGCCCCGGCGAATTCACCGAGCGCGCGTTTCACAACGACAAGATCGATCTCGCGCAGGCGGAAGCGGTCGCCGATCTCATCGACGCCGGCTCACGCGAAGCTGCGCGCGCCGCCATGCGCTCGCTGCAGGGTGAGTTCTCGAGCATGGTGCAGGGGCTCACCGATTCGCTGATCGACCTGCGCACTTACGTGGAAGCCGCCATCGACTTTCCCGAAGAGGAGGTCGATTTCCTGGGCGACGCCGAGCTGCAGGAGCGGCTAGCTACCGTGCGCGGCCACTTCGACGCCGTGTCGTCGGCTGCGCGCCAGGGCCGGCTGCTGCGCGACGGCATCACCGTGGTGCTCGCGGGCCGGCCGAACTCCGGCAAGTCCAGCCTGCTCAACCGGCTGGCCGGTTACGAGGCGGCGATCGTCACCGCCGATTCCCGGCACCACGCGCGACGTGCTGCGCGAGCGCATCGACATCGACGGCCTGCCGCTGCACGTGCTCGATACCGCGGGGCTGCGCGATTCGGACGACGTGGTCGAGCGCGAAGGCGTCCGGCGAGCCGCCGCGGAAATGTCGCGCGCGGACCGCGTGCTGTTCGTCATCGACACCTCGACGATCCGCAGGGCCGCGCTTTCGAAGCTCGAGCGCGCGCGCCTGCCCCCCGACGTTCCCGTGACGCTGGTGTTCAACAAGATCGACCTGGCGGCAGGCCTGCCGCTGTCGGACACCGTCTCCGGTCCGCCGCGCCTGCACGTGTCGGCGGTCACGGGCCAGGGGCTCGATCTACTGCGCGCCCACCTGAAGGACAGCGTCAGCTTTCGGACCGCCGGGTAGCGGAAGCGTGTCGGCCCGGCGCCGACATCTCGAAGCGCTGGCGCGCGCGCGGGACTGCGTCGAGACCGCGGCCCGCACGCTCGACCCAGAGCACGCGCCGGCGAGCTGGTGGCCGAAGAACTTCGCCAGGGTCAGACAGGCGCTCGAGGAAATCACCGGCATCTTTACCGCCGATGATTTGTTAGGACGTATCTTCGGCTCGTTCTGCATAGGGAAGTGACATGTGGGTAGGTAATCGCTGCTATCCCCCGAAAGACGTCCAGCTGGCGCTGGAGAGCCTGTTCGGCGAATCCGTGGGCCACATCAAGGTCATCCAGTACAGCATCTTCGTGCGCTTTCACTGGCGCGCCATCGCCACCACGCGACCCAATCGCATCTACCTGCGCGGCAGCGGCAAGGAATTCTTCGCCGACGGTCCGCTGGTGCTGCATGAGTACTTCCATGTCATCCGCCAGTGGGCGACGGGCGACCTCACCATCCCGCGCTACCTGCTGGAATGTTTCCGCCGCGGCTACTGGGACAATCGCTTCGAAGTGGAAGCGCGCGAATACACGGACACGGAAATCTTCCGTTACCGCGCGCTGCTGGCGCAGCACCGCACGGCAGACACTGCCGCCGGGCGTGCATCCGATCCGCAAGAAATCCGCCTGATTTTTAACGCACTCCTTCAGCCCAGCAGCGCTTCGCGCCGGTAGAGCCGGCCGGCGATGTACGTGAGCATCGCTCCGAAGACCAGCGTGCTGCCGACCGACACCAGCATGTGCAGCGGCACGATCTCCTCCGCGCGCACGACGGAGGTCATCAGCAGGTGCTGGCTCAGGAACGGCACGAACATGAGCCCGAGTTTGGGCTGCAGTCCCAGCATGCCGGCAAAGATCAGCGGCATCGTCGGAATGGTGATCATCAGCTGCAGTAGGTCTGCGCTTCGCGATAGCTCTTGGCGAACGCCGAGATGATCGTCAGATACGCGGAGCCGAAGAGAATCAGCGGCGCGCAGCAGGCCACCATCTGCGCGGCGGCGGCCGGCCCCAGGTTGGTGGTGATGCCGAGCTGCTCGAGGCCGACGAAACTCATGGCCACCGCGAACATCGCCACCGTGAGCACCAGCGAGATCAGCATGTACGACGCGGCGGCGCCGATCTTGCCGTAGATCAGCTGCTCGCGAGGCACCGGGGAGGTCAGCAGCACCTCGAGCGATCCGCGCTCGCGCTCGCCGGCGGTGGCGTCGATGGCGAGGTACAGGCCGCCGAACAACATCGACAGCAGGACCAGGTAGGTCATCATGTTGAGCACCAGCACCGAACGGCCGGTGGGCGTCGACACGTCGATCTCCTGCACGGAAATCGGCAGCACCGAAATCGGATCGATGCCGCGCGCCAGGAAGCGCAGCTGCGCGATCTCGATGCCGTACTGCGACACCAGCGCGCGTACACGTCCAACGCCACGGCGCTCGAAGGCGCGCGAGCTGTCGGAATAGAGCACGACCGGCGCCGGCTGACCCTGCCTGCAGGCGTGTGCCGAAATCCGTCGGGAATCTCCAGGATGATCTTGTGAGTCTGGGTCGCCACGGCATTGCGCGCGGCTGCCTCGTCGAAATTCACCTTCTCGATGTTGACGCCGCGCGCGCTCAGGTAGTCGATGAGGTTGGGCGCGCTTTCGGCATGCGTCACCGCCACCGAAATGTTTTCGTCGGACTGCGTTTCCGCATGCGAAATGCCGAACTGCACCAGCCCCGCGACGAGGATGGGGCTGATCACCGGGCCGAACACCAGCGCCGACAGCAGCGTGCGCTTGTCACGCAGGTTCTCGCGGAACTCCTTGCGGAACACCGCCCAGATGCCGCGCAGGTTCACTTGGGCGTCACCGTTGCCGGCGTCGTCGCCGTGCATGAGGCTCACGAAGGCGTCTTCGAGATGGCTGTTGGCGGCGCGCGCGCGGATGTCCGCCAGCGTGCCCGCGGCCACCACCTGACCGCCGTTGATCACCACCACTTCGTCGCAGAGCTGCTCGACTTCCTGCATGACGTGGCTCGAGAACAGCACGCAATGACCGGCATCGCGCAACTGGCCTAACAACTTGCGCAGGTTGCGCACCGCCATCACGTCGAGGCCGTTGGTGGGCTCGTCGAGCAGCACGTTGCGCGGCCGGTGCACCAGCGCGCGCGCCAGCGCGGTCTTGAGCTTCTGGCCCTGCGAGAAACCTTTCGCCAGCCGGTCGGCGAAAGACTGCATTTCGAGCATCTCGATGAGCTCGGTGGCGCGCGCGTCGCGGTCCGCGCGCGTCCAGGCCGTGCAGCTCGCCGAAGTAGACGATGTTCTCGCGCGCGGTGAGATTGTTGTAGACGCCGGCGCCATGCGAGAGCACGCCGATCGAGCGCCGCGCCGCCAGCGGATCCGCCGTCACGCTGGTGCCGTCGATGAACGCATCGCCCTGGTCGGGCTTCAGCACGGTGTACAGCATGCGCAGCGTGGTGGACTTGCCGGCGCCGTTCGGGCCTAACAACCCGGTGATCTGCCCGTCGCGCGCGGCGAAGCTGACGCCGCGCACCGCCGCGACCTTGCCGAAAGACTTGAACAGACCGCGGGCTTCTAACATGGCTTCATCAGGGGCCGGTCCGGCCAGCGTGATGAAGAACGGCATGGGCTTGAGCTTGTCGATGCAGCTCGTGTCGAGTGCCGGCGGCCGTACCCGCCGTCACGAAATTCGCGATGATGCGATCGACGCAGGGCGCACCGAGCTGGCCGTGTCCATGCCCGGCGACGATCACGTGTTTGCTGTCCGCGAACGCGCGCTGTGCGACGGTGGCGTACTTGGGCGGCGTCACCGGGATCGTCGGCGCCCGACAGCAGCAGGGCGGCCGCGCTACTCTTGAAAGGCTGCGTGCAGGTCGGCATCGACCACGCCCTGCGGCCATTCCTTGCAGGCTTCGATGAGCTGCTGCACCTGCTCGGCTCCCATGTGCGTGGCCTCGAGCGCGGACACGATCGAGCTTGGCCGCATCGATGAGCGGCGCGTCTTCGCTGCAGGCCACGCTGTTGTGCATGCCGTACGCGAATGCGGCCTCGAGTGAATTCGCGAACACGCGGAACTGGCTGGCGAGCGGCGTGAAGTTCTCCTCGTGCGTCGCCAGGTGCAGCGACAGCGGCAACAGCGCCGCCTGATCGTCGTTGTAACTGGCGAATCTCAGACACGGCGGAAAGATGCCGCGCGGTGAAATCGAAGTGGATCGGCCTGCCCGTGGCGGCATCGCTGACCATCGATCTTCACGGGCTTGGCCGTGAGCTGCGCGCGCAGCGCGCGGTAGTCGGCGGAGGGATCGGTGAAGGCCTTGGCGCAGTCGCGTGTCGCCGGCGCAGCGCGCCAGGATGCGCTCGAGCGCGCGTTCCGCATCGATGGCGATCGCCGGTCCCAGCACCACTTCCGGATTCACCACGCCGTCGAGGATCACGGTGCGCGTGGACTTCGGGATAGCGGCGCGCGTAGTGCTGCGCCACGCGCGTGCCGTACGAGTTGCCATAGAGATTGATGTGCTCGTATCCCAGCGCTTGCCGCACCTTGTCGAGATCGCGCACCGCGACGCTGGTGGTGTACATGCGCAGATCGGACTTTCTTCGACAGCTCGTCGCGGCATTCGATGTTGATGGCGCCCACTTTGATTTCGTCGATGCGCTCGAAGACATTGTCGTCGCCGTAGTCGCAATCCAGCCGATGCGATCGCCCGGTGCCGCGCTGGTCCACGAGGATGATGTCGCGATCGCGGCGCACGCGCTCGAACGGCCCGGCCGACGAGGTGTAGAGGTCCACGGCGGAAGTGCCCGGGCCGCCCGCGATCAGAAACAGCGGATCGGGTTTCTTGTTGAGGCTGATGGCCGGCACGCGCGCGACGAAGAGCTCGATGGAGCGGCCGCCCGGCTTGTCGGGATTTTCGGGGACCCGCAGCGCGCCGCACTCGGCGGTCAGCGCCAGCATGCGCGCCGGATGTTCGAGCCGGCACGGCTTGAGCGGAACTGTCGACGCGGCGCTGGTCGCGGCCTGCGCTGCGGCGAAGCCGAGAAATCCTGCCAGTGCGCAAAGTCGCATCATGCGGCGCGCAGGATACATGTCACGGGCTGCGCCCGGGTCCGGCTGAGGTCCGTGAATGAAAAGGGCACGTACCCTGCGATACGTGCCCTTTCGCCTCGCAGTTCTTCGCTCAGTTGCGGTCCTGGGCGTCGTGCTTCTGGCGATAGATGCGGCGCGACTGCTGATTCGCTTCGTGCTGCAGGTGGGCGCGTTCGCGCCCGGTCACCACACCATCGGCCTTGGCGCGGCGTTCGACGCGATTGCAGGTGCACCTGGCCGCCGGCGAGACGGCGGGTTTCGCGCATGGTCAATTCACCGCTGCCGACGCCGTTGTGGATGCGCTCGCGCTGGTTCTGCTGGCGCGCGTCGTATGCGCGGGGTATCCGCTTCGCGGAGCCCACCATCGCCATCGAAAGGGCCAGACCAATTCCGGCCAAGAGGGTCGACTTCTTCATGTTCATCTCCTGTGACCGGAATTCGGTGCTGTTGCCGTATACAACGGGCGCTGACCGGTGGCGTTGACACCCCGGGCGAGCTACTATTCGCCGCCTCTTGGGACCTTAACTCTTTGATCTGGCGGCAATTCCGTGGGTTCGACCGGCGTCTTTTGACGTAATCATCGTGGGCGGCGGGCACGCGGGCACCGAAGCGGCGCTGGCGGCTGCGCGCATGGGCGCGCGCACGTTGCTGCTGACGCAGTCCATCGAGACGCTGGGCCAGATGAGCTGCAACCCCGCCATCGGCGGCATCGGCAAGGGTCACCTCGTCAAGGAGATCGACGCGCTGGGCGGCGTCATGGCGCGCGGCGCCGATGCGGCCGCGATCCAGTCGCGCACGCTGAACGCCAGCAAGGGTCCGGCGGTGCGCGCGACGCGCGTGCAGGCCGATCGCATGCTCTACAAGGCATTCATCCGCCGCACGCTCGAGAACCAGCCGAACCTCACGCTGTTCCAGCAGGAGTGTGGCGATCTGATCGTCGAAAAGAATGGGCTCGAACGGCGTGGTGCGCGGCGTGGTCACCGTCACCGGCATCGAATTTCGCGCGCGCGCGGTGGTGCTCACCGTCGGCACGTTCCTCGGCGGGCCGCATCCACGTGGGGCTCGACAACTATTCCGGCGGCCGCGCCGGCGATCCGCCGTCTAACAAACTTGCCGAACGCCTGCGCGCGCTGCCGTTTCGTACCGCGCGTCTCAAGACCGGCACGCCACCGCGCATCGACGGCCGCACCATCGACTACTCGCAGCTGGCCACGCAGCATTCCGACGATCCGCGCCCGGTGTTCAGCTACCTGGGACGGCAGAGCGATCATCCCGCGCAGTTGCCCTGCCACATCACGGCGACGACGGAACGCACGCACGAGATCATTCGCGCGGCCACCGATCGCTCGCCCATGTTCACCGGCAAGATCGAAGGCGTCGGTCCGCGCTACTGCCCAAGCGTCGAAGACAAGGTAGTTCGGTTCGCCGACAAGACCTCGCACCAGATCTTCATCGAGCCCGAAGGCCTGAACACGCACGAGGTGTACCCGAACGGCATCTCCACCAGCCTGCCGTATGACGTGCAATACGAGTTCGTGCGCACCATCAAGGGCTTCGAGAACGCGCACATCACGCGTCCGGGCTACGCCATCGAATACGACTTCTTCGATCCGCGCGATCTCAAGTCCTCGCTCGAGACCAAGGTGCTCCGCGGGCCTCTTTTTCGCGGGCCAGATCAACGGCACCACCGGATACGAAGAAGCCGCGGCGCAGGGTCTCATCGCCGGCATCAATGCCGCGCGCGCGGCCGCCGACAAGGAAGCCTTCATCCCGAAGCGCAGCGAAAGCTACGTGGGCGTGCTCATCGACGACCTGGTGACGCAGCGGCACGCGCGAGCCCTATCGCATGTTCACCAGCCGCGCGGAGCATCGCCTGCTGCTGCGCGAAGACAACGCCGATCTGCGCCTCACGCCGATCGGCCGTGACCTCGGACTCGTCGACGACGAGCGCTGGGCATTCTTCGAAGCCAAGCGCGACGGCAGCGATCGCGAACTCGCGCGATTCGAAAACACGCGCATCAAGGCGGCTGACATTCCCGCGGAGTGGGCGACGCGAGTTCTCGGCGAGACCACGACGCGCGATGCGCTTGTCGGCCTTCGATCTGCTGCGCCGGCCCGAAGTGTCGTACGAGCACGTGGTCGAGCTCATCGGCCCGATGACCGCCGCGGACGACGATCGGCTCGCGGCGCAGATCCGCGCGCAGCTCGAAGTGGCGGCGAAATACTCGGGCTACATCGAGCGCCAGGAAGAAGAGATCGCACGTCAGCGGCGCAACGAGGAAACGCGCCTGCCCGCGGATCTCGACTACGCGCGCGTCAGCGGGCTCTCCAACGAAGTGCGGCAGAAGCTCGAGCAGATTCGCCCGGCCACGGTGGGACAGGCGGCGCGCGTCGCCGGCGTCACGCCCGCGGCGGTCTCCATCCTGCTCGTCCATCTCAAGAAGTCGCGCGCGGCCTGATGGCGAAGGCGGTTACCCGACGCGAACTCCTGGCCGCATCGCTTGCCACTCTGGGAGTCACCGCCTGCGGCAAGAAGGGAGACGAGCCGGGTAAACCGACAGCAATCCTGCTGCGCGGCAATGGCCCGGATCCCGACTCGCTCGATCCGCACAAGGCGCGCTCCACCGAAGCCATGGTGGTGCTGCGCGATCTGTTCGAAGGTCTCACGCGGCTCGACAAGAATGCGGTCACCGTTCCCGCGGCCGCCGAAAGCTGGACGGTCAGCGAAGACGGTCGCGTCTACACCTTCAAACTGCGCGCCCAATCTGCGCTGGTCCAGCGGCGAGCCGGTGGTGGCGGAAGATTTCGCCGCGGGCCTGCGCCGGCTCGTGGATCCGGCCACCGCTTCGCAGTACGCGCAGGTCGTCGACGTCATCCTCAACGCGCCCGACATCGTCGCGGGCAAGAAGCCGGTGGATTCGCTCGGTGTCGCGCACCCGATGCTGGCACCGTGGTGATCACGCTCAGCCGGTCCGGCTCCCTATCTACCGGGCCTCATGGCGCACCCGTCCACCGCGCCGCTGCATCGCCCGTCGCTCGCGCAGCTCGGCGAGCGGTTCTCGCGCCCGGGCGACCAGGTGTCGAACGGCGCTTTCGTGCTGAAGGAATGGCTGCAGGGCAGCTACATCCGCGTGGAGCGCAACCCGCACTACTGGGGCAACGCCGCCAACAAGATCGACGGCGTGAAGTTCCTGCAGATCGCGGATGAGAACGCCGAGCTGCGCGCGTATCGCGCCGGAGAACTGCACTGCACCTACGTGTTGCCGCGCGGGCAGTTCGACTGGATCAAGGAAAACCTGGCCGCGGAGCTGCACGTCACGCCGCAGACTCAGCACCTATTACTACGGCTTCAATCTCGATCGCGCGCTGTTCGCGAAACATCCGCAAGTTGCGCCAGGCGCTGTCGATGGCGCATCGATCGCGAGCGGCTGGCGACTTCCGTGCTGCGCATGGGCGAGCTGCCGGCCTACGGCTGGGTGCCGCCCGGCATGTACAACTACACCGCCCAGTCATTCGACTACGCCGCGACGCCCTTGCCGGCGCGCATCGAAACCGCGCGCAAGCTGCTGGCCGAAGCGGGATTCACGCGCGAAAAACCGCTGCGTTTCGAGCTGCGCTACAACACCGGTGAAGTGCACACCAAGGTGGCCGTGGCCGTGGCTTCGATGTGGAAGGAAGCGCTGGGAGTCGAAGCGCAGCTCGTCGGCAGTGGAGTTCAAATCGCTGTTCGATGACATCGATCGCCGCAACATCGACATGTATCGCTTGTCCTGGGTGGGCGATTACAACGATCCGTACACCTTCCTGCAGTATTTCAAGAGCGGTTTCGGTATCAACCTGCCGCACTACTCGAGCGCCGCCTACGACGCGCTGCTGGAAGAAGCTTCCCGCCAATCCGACGCCGCAAAGCGCCGCACGCTGCTGGAGCAGGCAGAGCGCACCATGCTCGCGGACCATCCGATGATTCCGCTCTACTTTTATGTGAACAAGCACCTGGTGAAGCCCGAGCTCCAGGGCTGGTACGACAACGTCATGAACGTCGTCTATTCGCAGGATCTCGAGCTCGCAGCGCGGAATTGACCGCGCTGTCGTTGTCGGCAGACGCTCCCACGCGTCACTCGGCGCTATCTGACAAGCCAATGGGCGCTCATCCGTAGCCGGACGCATCGGCGCCGACATTCAGGAGCAACATGGCTTCGCGATGATTGCGCCACCCCGGTTTTACAGACGGCCGGGGAACAGGAGCGGTCGTGAGACACACAGCAGTCAGTCAGGGATACGGGACCACAGCCCATGCGTCCCACTCAGTTTCAGGACGACGTCGACGTCGCGGAATGCGCGCTCGACGAACAGCTCGAACAGCTACAACGTCACTACGCCACCGCCAGCCGCGCTGCGTCTCGCGCCCGCTTCGAAATCGAGCTGCTCGAGAAGCGCGACGACATTGCCGCACACGTGCTCGCGCACGCCAGGCGGCAGCGCGCGGCAGCGGAAACCCGCTGCACGCGGCTGCTCAGCGCGATCGAAGCTCTCGAAGAACGATTGGAGAATGAGTGATGCGCCGACGCACTATCGACGATTACCGCCGCGCGCTCTGCGCCGCGATCCAGGCACGCATTTCAACGTCGAGCACGCGACAGGGGCAACGCGCCCATTCCGAGGAGCTGGTCGTGGAATGCGCGGATATCGAAGCGTGCGCCCAGCGCCTTCTCGGCTTCCGCGCGCAGCGTCTGGATCCTGAGCTGACCTAACTTGTACGCCAGCGCCTGGCCCGGCCAGGAAATGTAGCGGTCGACTTCGTTTTCGATGTCCTGCTGGCTCTTGCCGGTGTTTTGCCTGAAGTAGTAGATCGCCTGGTCGCGACGTCCACTTGAACTGGTGCATACCGGTGTCGACGACGAGGCGCACGGCACGCCACATGTCGTAATTGAGCTGGCCGAACTTCGAGAAATCATCCTTGTAGAGCCCGAGCTCGTAACCAAGGCTCTCCGAATACAGCGCCCAGCCTTCGACGAACGCCGTGTAATTCGCATTGCGGCGGAATTCCGGCAGCCCCGTGAGCTCGTACGACAGCGCGATCTGCAGGTGATGACCCGGCACGGACTCGTGCGCGGTCAGCGCCTCGATCTCCCAGATCGGGCGTGATCTCGGGCTTGTAGAGATTCACGTAGTAGTTGCCCGGTCGCGAACCATCGAGCGACGGCGGCTGGTAATACGCCGTGGTCGTGGTGGGCGCGCTCGCCGCCGGAATCGCGCGGATACCAAAGCCCGCCTTCGGCAGGCGGCCGAACAACTTCGGCAGCTGCGGCTCGATGCCGCGCGCGGTTTTCTCGTACGCCGCTAACAGCTCTTCGGGCGTCTTGTAATAGAACCGCGGGTCGTTGCGGATGAACGACAGGAACTGGTCGAGTGTGCCCAGGAAGTTGATGCCCTCGAGCGTCTTCTCCATCTCCGCGCGGATGCGCTTCACTTCCTCGAGACCGATGTTGTGAATACGCGTCGCATCGGGGTTGTCGATGGTCGTGTAGAACTTCATGCGGTTCTTGTAGTACAGGTCGCCATCGGGCGTGTCGTAGACGCCGACCGTGTCGCGCGACGCGGGTAGATAGACGTCACGGAAGAACTTGTCGAAGCGCTGGAACGCCGGCACCGCCACGGTCTGGATCGCGGTCTTGGCGGCGGCGGTGAGCCGGTCCTTGGTGGCCGCGTCGAAGCTGGCGGGCATCTTCCTGAACGGCGCGTAGAAACCGCTCTCTTCCGGATTCGTGACGAGCTGCGGCTTGATCTGCTCGAGCACCTTCTGCACGGTGACGCGCGGTTGGGTGCGGCGCTCGGTGGCGCCCTGGCCTAACAACACGATCCACTGGTCGATGTGCACGCCGCTCGCGTTGATGCGCGCGATCCAGTTGTCGTAATCCTTGACGGTCTGGAACGGATGAACTTCGGCGAGTTCCGGCAGGAGCTGCGGGCCGTCGAAGGTGCGCGTGGCGTACAGGTACGGCTTGAACTGTCCGTCGTCGATGACGACGCGGGTCTGGCGTTCGAACAGGTCGTAGTTGAGCTGGTCGGCCTTCTCGAGTTTCTCTTTCGGGATCTTGCGCAGCGCGGCCAGGCGCGTGAACGCGCGCTGGTTCCGTTTCGCGATCGCTTCCACCGACATGTCGGTGAGCAGGTGGTCGTAGCGATGGTCGCCGAGCGCCGTCGCACCGATGGGGTCATCGGCGAGGTCCTCCTGCCACGCGGTTTCGAACAACTTCAGTAACGGCGCGTTCGCGGCCTTCTTGGCGGCGAGAGCGGCATCAACGGTGAGCAACCCCACGAGGGGGACCAGCAAGGCAACGATTTTTCGGCGCATGGCGCCGATTTTCAGCTACCGAGGCGCTGAGCGGCAAGAGGTTCGCTGCGAACGTGACCCATTGCGGGACGAAACTTCAGCAATTGCACGTGGTCCACATGTGTATCGCAGGAAACCAGCTTCACATTGGTGTCGGCCAGAAACGCCGAGAGAAAACTGCGGACTCCGTCAAAGCGCTCGCGCGCTCCGGGCAGGTCCTGGACCTGGCCTACGACTTTCGCCTGCCAGTGCTGCGCACGCGGCTCGCTCTTGCGCAGCTCGATGAAACAGCGATCGAGCAGCAACAGGTCGGTCGACAGCGTGGTGTCGGTCAGCTCCGGATCCTGAACACGACCGGGCGGCCCCACGCGCAGGTGCACCAATGCCCCGGATTCGAGCACTGCGTCGTACAGACATAACGCGAACGTGGATTCGAGCCGTGCGACCAGCACGACATCGCTGCTCACCACATCGAAGTGATCTGGATCGACTTGGATTTCCGGAACGGGGGCTTCTGACACGGCGACCTGATACTAAGACGTTATCCCCGAAGCGGCGCGTCAGCTTCTGGCGGCTGGCGTTTCGCTGGCTTCCCTGGAGTGCAGATCATCGCAGAGTCAGCCCCCCATTCCCATGTCGCAGGGCGGCTACGTGCGGAAAAGGCGACCCGGAGCGTATGATTCCGGCGGTTCGAGCGCGCATCGTTAGAGGGGAAGGACACATGTTTGATTCCGGCACCATCTGGGTCGTTCTGGTCGTCATCGGCATCATCGTCGTTGCAATCAAGACGCTGGTCATCGTGCCTCAGGGTTTCGAGTACACGCGCGAACGCCTGGGCAAGTTCGACCACGCCATGCCGCCGGGTCCGCACTGGCTCATTCCGTTCTTCGACAACGTGGGCCAGAAGATCAACATGATGGAGCAGGTGCTCGACGTACCCCGTCAGGAGGTCATCACCAAGGACAACGCCATGGTCGCCATCGACGCCGTGGTTTTCTACCAGGTGCTGGACGCTCCGAAAGCCGCCTATGAAGTGGCCAACCTGCGGCTCGCCATGGTGAACCTGACCATGACGAACATTCGCACGGTCGTCGGCTCGATGGATCTCGACGAGACGCTCTCCAAGCGCGACGAGATCAATCATCGCCTGCTCAAGGTGGTCGACGACGCGACGACTCCCTGGGGCGTGAAGTGCACGCGCATCGAAATCAAGGACATCACACCGCCGGCGAATCTCATCGAAGCGATGGGCCGGCAGATGAAAGCCGAACGAGAGAAGCGCGCCAACATCCTCGACGCCGAAGGCTTCCGCCAGGCCGCCATCCTCAAGGCCGAAGGCGAAAAGCAGGCCGTGGTGCTTGCCGCCGAAGGCAACAAGGAAGCCGCGTTCCGCGAAGCCGAAGCCCGCGAGCGCCTGGCCCAGGCCGAAGCACGCGCCACCGCAGATGGTGTCGCAGGCCATCGCCCAGGGTGACGTGCAGGCCATCAACTACTTCGTGGCGCAGAAATACGTCGAAGCACTCAAGGAGTTCGCCGCTTCGCCGAACCAGAAAGTGTTCATGATGCCGATGGAATCCGCCGGCTTGTTAGGCGCGCTGGGCGGAATCGCCGAGCTCGCCAAGGATGCCATGCAGCGCCAGCCGAGCAGCCTGCCCCCGGGTTCGCCCGGCTCGGTGCGCACACCGCCGCGAGGGCCGCAGTCATGAGCGAATTTCTGCAGAATCTCCAGTGGTGGCACTGGATGGTGCTGGCGGTGCTGCTTGCCGCCGCGGAGACGCTCGTTCCGGGCGCGGTCGTCATCTGGTTCGCGGCATCCGCGTCGGTCATCGGTCTGGTGATGGTCGCCTTCGATATTCCATGGCAGTACCAGCTCATCGGCTTTGGCGTGCTGGGCATGGCGGCATTGCTGCTCTACCGCTCCTATCGCAAGAAGAATCCCGGCACCTTCGAACAGCCCAACCTCAATCAGCGCGGGTTGCAATACGTCGGCAGCGAACTCGTGCTCGTCGAAGCCATCGAGCAGGGCTCGGGCAAGGCGAAACTGGGCGATGGGGTGTGGAAGGTTTCAGGTCCCGAGCTGCCCGCCGGCGCGCGCGTGCGTGTCACGGGCGTCAACGGCACGATCCTTACGGTGATTCCCGTCTGAGATTCTGGAAGATACGGAGGTCGCGATGCTTTCCGTGCAGCAACTGCTGGATCACAAACCCAAGGCTATCTACTCGGTAGGGCCGGATGAACCCGTGCTCGCCGCCATCAAGAAGATGGCCGAGCACCACGTGGGCGCACTGCTGGTGATGTCGGGCGACAAGCTCGTCGGCATCGTCTCCGAGCGCGACTACGCGCGCAAAGTCGTCCTGTTGGGCCGCTCGTCGGAAGAGACGCTCGTCTCCGCGATCATGACCTCGAAGGTCATTTCCGTGACGGCCAAGCAGGATGCGCATGACTGCATGCGGCTCATGACCGACATGCGCATCCGCCATCTGCCGGTGGTCTCCGGCGATCGCGTCGTCGGCGTGCTCTCCATCGGCGACCTGGTGCGCGCCGTCATCGAGGAGCAGGAGCGCACCATCGCGGATCTCGAGAGCTACATCCGCAGCTGAAATTTAAATGGGGAGTGTCCCCATTTTCGCTACTTCCGCCAGAAGTGCGCGGTGAACAACACCAGCACGCTGAAGATTTCCAGGCGGCCGATGAGCATGGCGAGCGTGCAGATCCAGGTCTGCGAATCCGTCAGCCCCGAGAAATTGGTCGACGGGCCGACCGCGCCGAGCCCAGGGCCCAGGTTGTTCATCGAGCCCACGGCCGCGGAAAGCGCCGACACCAGGTCGAGCCCGGTAGCGAGCAATGCGAACGTGAGAACCAGGCTCGTGCCGAAATAGAGAAAGATGAATGCAAGCACGGAGTACGCCACGCGATCCGGGATGGCATGGCCGCCAATGCGGATCGGGATCATCGCGCTGGGGTGCACGAGTAGTTTGAGCTCGCGCCGCGCCTGCCGTACCAGCAGCAGCGTGCGGAACATCTTGATGCCGCCGCCCGTGGAACCAGTGCTGCAGGTGATGCTGCTCAGGAACAGCAGCCACACCGGCAGGAATGCCGGCCATTTTTCGTAGTCTTCGGTGACGAATCCGGTGGTGGTGGCGATGGACACCACGTTGAACACGGAGTGGCGAAAGCCTTCCATCATCGTTGGGTATGTTCCATCAATCGCGAGCACCGCCGACACCAGCACCACGGAACAACCGAGCACAATGAGCACGGCCTTGCCCTCGGAATCCTTCCGGTAAGGTTTGAACGACAGGCTGCGGAACGCGAGGAAGTGCCGCGAAAAATTCAGCGCCGCGACCACCATGATGGCGATCAGCACCAGCTCGACGGCGGCCGAATCGAAGTAGCCCACGCTCACGTCGTGCGAGGAAAAACCGCCGAGCGCGATTGCCGAGAACCCGTGGCAGATCGCGTCGAACCAGCTCATGCCCGTGATGCGCAGGCCGATGACGCCAGCGGCGGTGATGGCGAGATACGTGAACCACAGCGCCTTGGCGGTCTCGGTGATGCGCGGCGTCAGCTTTTCATCCTTGACCGGGCCGGGAGTTTCCGCCTTGTAGAGCTGCATGCCGCCGACGCCTAACAAAGGCAGCACGGCCACCACCAGCACGATGATGCCGATGCCACCGATCCAGTGCAGCGTGTGGCGCCAGATATTGATCGACTGCGGCAAATCGTCGAGGTGATTGAGCACGGTCGAGCCGGTTGTGGTGAGTCCCGACATGCTTTCGAAATAGGCGTCGGTGAAACTCAGGTCCGGCAGCGCGATCATCAGCGGAATGGAGCCCGAGGCGGACATCAGCACCCAGGACAGCGTCACCAGCAGGAATCCGTCGCGCGGTTTGAGCTCCCGGCGGAAACGCCGCGTGGCGAGTGCCACGGCCAGGCCCGCGACGGCATTGATGCCGGCGGCGATCACGAAGTCCATGACCGCCCCGTCCTGCACGCCCAGCGACCAGGCGATGGGCAGCAGGTAGAGCAGGCCGAAGAAGGCCATCATGAGCCCGAGCAGATGCGCGACGGCTAACAAGGACTTAAGGCTCCGCGATGATCAACTGCCGCCGGGCCCGGAGAACAGGCGCTCGACCTGCTCGACGTGCCGCCGGTCCGACAGGAACACGATCACGTGGTCGTCGTTGTTTATCTGGGTGTCGTGGTGCGCAATCATCACCACATCACCGCGCACCACCGCGCCGATGGCCGCGCCTTCGGGCAGCGGAATCTCCGCCACCTTCCGGCCCACCACGCGCGAAGTCTTGTCGGTGCCGTGGACCACGGCCTCGAGTGCCTCGGCGGCGCCGCGGCGCAGCGAGTGGACGCGCACCACGTCGCCGCGGCGCACATGCGCCAGCAGCGAGCCGATGGTGATGGTCTGCGGCGAAATGGCGATGTCGATGCTGCCGCTTTCCATGAGGTCGGCGTAGGAAGGCTTGTTGATCAATGCCATCACCTTCTTCGCGCCCAGACGCTTCGCCAACATCGCCGAGAGAATGTTGGCTTCCTCGGAATTCGTCAGCGCGGCGAACACGTCGCAGCTGTCGATATTCTCCTCGATCAGCAGCTCTTCATCGGCGGCGTCGCCATTGAGCACGATGGTGTTGAGCAGCAGCTCGGAGATGCGGCGCGCGCGTTTCGGATCGCGCTCGATGAGCTTCACGTGGTGCAGCTCTTCGAGTTTGCGCGCCAGCGAGAGCCCGATGTTGCCGCCGCCGGCGATCACCACGCGTTTCGCCGGCGCTTCTTCCTTGCGGATCTCGCCCATGAACTTGCGGATGTCGTCGCGCGCGGCGATGAAGAACACTTCGTCGTTTTCCTCGATGACCGTTTCGCCATCGGGAATGATGCTGCGCCCGCCGCGGTAGATAGCCACCACGCGCGCTTCGGTGTTCGGGTGATGCTCCTTCAGCGCCCGCAGCTTCTGCGTGACCAGCAGGCCACCCTTGCGCGCGCGTATGCCGACCAGCCGCACGCGGCCATCGGCGAAGTCCAGGACCTGCAGCGCACCTGGAAACTTGATGAGCTCGCCGATGTATTCGGTGACCAGTTGCTCGGGGCTGATCCACACGTCCACCGACAACGCTTCGTCGGCAAACAACTTCGGGTGGCGCGTGTATTCGGACGAGCGGATGCGCGCGATCTTCGTGCGCGTGCGATACAGCGTGTAAGCCACCTCGCAGGCCATCATGTTGACCTCGTCGCTCGAGGTCAGCGCCACCACGATGTCGGCGGTGGCGCATCCGGCCGATTCGAGAACGGACGGATAGGCCGCGTTGCCGGCGACCGTGCGGATGTCGAGGCGGTCCTGCAGGTCGCGCAGCACTTCTTCATTGGTGTCGACGACCGTGACTTCATTGGCCTCTTCGCGCGACAGGTGGTATGCCGCTGTGCGCCCGACTTGGCCGGCGCCGAGTATCACGATCTTCATGGGGGCGCTATTGTACGGGTGGTGCAGCGCCGGGAAACCGGTAAATCCACCACCTCATGATCATTCTCTACGGACACCCCGAATCGGGGCACACATACAAGGTAGCCATGAGCCTCGCGCTCCTGGGCAAGCCGTTCCAGTACCGGTGGGTGGCTCGCATCCGGGCACTGCCCGTCTGGCTAGAGCCCGCCAAACTGCTGGAAAAACGCGCTTGAACAATCCGGACGAGCGCGCCGTGCGCGAATTCAAGGTGCACTACAGCACCGGCCAGCCCACGAGCTCCGACCAGCCGCTCAACAACACATTCGGGTTGTCAGGCGAGGGCAAGCTGGTCATCGTCGATGGCGCGCTGGTTTTCGAAGGCCAGCGCAGCGGCTTCACTCTTGCCGGACCACCGCGCATCGCGCTGGCCGACGTCGCCAATGTCGACTACAACGCGCAAAGTCGTGCGTTCCTGATCCGCACGCGTGACGGCCGGCACTACGTGATCATGTGGCTGGCGACGCGCGAAGACGCCGAAGCCCTGTGGGCGATGCTCCCGCAGGAGAAGACGCCGGAGTTCCTCGCGGACCAGGCGGCGCACGAGCGCTTCGGCAAGGCGATGAACGTGCTCGGCGCGCGATCGCTGGTCACGCCGACGATCATCGCCATCAACGTCGCGGTGTTCATCGTCATGATTTTCGCGGGCGCGGATCTCATGAACCCCAACCCCGCCGTCCACATCCGCTTCGGCTCGAATTTCGGCCCGCTGACCTGGACCGGCCAGGAGTGGCGGCTGCTGACCTCGGCTTTTCTGCACTTTGGCCTCATCCACATCGCGTTGAACATGTACGCGCTCTACCAGGGCGGCGCGCTCGTCGAGAGGTTGTTTGGCAGCACGCGCTTCGCCGTGATCTACCTGCTCTCGGCGCTTTCGGGCAGCGTCGCGAGCGGGTGGTGGGATCCGCTTCGCAACAGCGCCGGCGCGTCGGGCGCGATCTTCGGGGTGTACGGCGCGTTGCTGGCGTTCCTGGCCGTGCGCCGCGTCGACATCCCACCCAGCATGCTGAAGAGCATCAGCAGCAGCGCGCTGCTGTTCTGCCTGTATTCGCTGGTGATCGGCGCCGCGCACCCGCTGATCGACAACGCCTGTCATGTCGGCGGGTTGTTAGGCGGATTCGTCTCGGGCGTGATCCTCGCGCGGCCTTTTCAGCCAGAGGCACGTGCGGAGGCACAGCCCGTGAAGCTTGCCATCGCGGTGCTGGTGGTTCTGCTGCCGCTCGCGTGGATTGTTCAGCCGCTGATGGCCGACGGTGGCAATCAGTCCGCCAGCCTTCGTTTCGAACGTGAGCTCGAAGATTTCGGCCGCGTCGAAGGGGAGCTGGTGCGCAAGCAGGCCGAGATCCTGACGTTTCCGCCAAACGTGCGCGTGAATCGGCTGGAGATTGCCCAGCGGCTGCGCAAAGAAGTGCTGGAACCATGGCGTGCCGCGTCGCGGCCGCTGCTGCAGTCCAACACGCTGGAGCAGGACGGGTCGCGCGCCGCTCGACGACAAGCGGCCATTCGCGATTACCTGCGGGCCCGCGAGCGCGCCCTGGAGCTGCAGTCAATGGCGCTGGATAGCGGCGACCCTGCAGATCATAAGCTTGCGATGGCGGCCGACGCCCGTGTCGGTGAAACCTTGAAGCGGCTCAACGAGCTGGATTAATGGGGACATGGACTCGTTATTCCTAGCAAAAAGGGGCCGGACCTCCGACATTGCCGAACTAAGGCGTGCGGGCGAGGTCGCACTCTGGTGAGGAGGCGGTGACATGAAGCGTCGTGTGGGTCTGGGTCTGACGTTAGCGATGTGTGCGGCGGCCAAAGCCGCCGAGCCTGCGGCTACGTCGCCGAATCCTGCGGATGTGCCGCCCACCACCGCGGCTCCTGCCCCAGCCGCTACTGCCGTCCCGGATGCGACGGCGAAACCCGTGCTCACCAAGCCACTCGATCTGCGCGTGGGCGACGTTCGCCGCTACATGATGCCGAGCGAATATCGCGCGGTGCTGGGCGCGCCCGACGCCGAAAAGAATACGGTGGTGGTCGAGGCCAGGCGCGAACTGCTGCCGGTGGAATACGAGAAGCCCATTCCCGTCGGGCCGTTGATGCCGCTGTGGTGGGGGCTCACACATCCCACGCAGAGCTGGCGGATTTTCCTGCCCGATCTCAACCGGCCGGCCGATGGCCCGCCCGACGTGGTGCCGCCGCCTATCTTCCGCTGGGGCCCCTGAAAAAGGGGACATGAAAAGGGGACAGATCTATTTATTGATCGTGATGAGCGCGATCAATAACGCGTTCCCTGAACGATCAATAAATAGATCTGTCCCCTTTTTCAACGATGCGCGTTGATGCTGTCGCGCAGCTCCAGAGCCGCCTTGCGCGCGGCGCTCGCGAAGTCATCGCCCGAACTCGCGTACAGGATCGCGCGTGACGAACTGATCACGAGTCCGGTCCCGGCCGCAGTCTTTCCCGCCGCCATCACCTTCGCGACATCGCCACCCTGCGCACCGACGCCCGGTACCAGGAACGGCAGATCGCCGACGCGCTTGCGGATATCCGCGAGCTCTTCCGGATACGTCGCGCCCACCACCAGCATGCAGTTGTCAGCCGTGTTCCATTCCTTCGCGACCTGCTCGGCCACGTGCTGGAACAGCTTCTTGCCGCCCACGTCCAGATCCTGAAAATCCTTCGCGCCCGGATTGCTCGTCCGGCAAAGGATGATCACGCCCTTGTCGCCGTGCTTGAGGAACGGCTCCACGGAGTCGCGCCCGAGATACGGATTCACCGTCACCGCGTCCGCGCCGTACCGCTCGAAGGCCTCTTGCGCGTACTGCTCGGCGGTGCTGCCGATGTCCCCACGCTTGGAATCGAGGATCACCACGGCATTCGGACACGTCGACTTGATGTAGTCGATGGTGTGTTCGAGCTGGTTCTCCGCGGCATGCGCCGCGTAATGCGCGAACTGCGGCTTGTATGCGCATGCGAGGTCGCGCGTCGCGTCGATGATGGCGCGATTGAACTGAAAGATTCCGCCGGGCGCATCGCGGAACTGGTCCGGAAATTTCTTCGGCTCCGGATCGAGCCCGACGCACAACAGCGAGTTCGTGGCCTTCCACGCCGCAGCCAATTTATCCGCAAAGCTCACCTGACCACCTCGAGATATTCCAGCATCATGATCTTGACGCCCAGCGACGCGAAGTTCACCTGGATGTTGGCCTGCGGCCCCTGACCTTCCACTTTCAGGATCACGCCTTCGCCAAACTTCTTGTGCCGCACGCGCGCGCCCAGCTTCACGCCCGGCGCCAGCTCTTCCACGGGTGGACGGAACCTGCCCGCCGCCACCGGCCGCGAAATCTGGATGCGCGGCCGAACCTCTTCGATCAAATCTTCGGGAATCTCCGAGATGAACCGCGACGGCGTGCCGTAGTTGTCCTGGCCGTGCAGCCGCCGCTGCTCGGCGTATGTCATGTAAAGCTGCTTCATCGCGCGCGTCGTGCCGACGTAGCAAAGCCGGCGCTCTTCTTCCAACCCTTCCTCATCATTCAGCGAACGCTGATGCGGGAACAGGCCGTCTTCCAGGCCGCAGAGAAACACCACCGGGAATTCGAGCCCCTTGGCCGTGTGCAACGTCATCATCTGGATGCAGTCTTCCCAGGCTTCGGCCTGACCTTCACCCGACTCCAGCACCGCATGCGACAGGAAAGCGTCCAGCGGAGGCAGCGCTTCCTCATCCGTATTCTTGCCATCGGGCTCGAAGCCGCGCGCGGCCGACACCAGTTCATTCAGGTTCTCGACGCGCGCTTCGCCACGATCGGCCTTCTCTTTCTTGTGGTGCTCGACCAAGCCGGAGTTGTTGATCACGTGATCGACCTGCTCGTGCAACTCGAGCCCGGCGATATCACTGCCTAACTGCTCGACCAGCTTCAGGAAGCCATTCACCGCGGCTTCGGCCTTCGGGCCCAGCACGCCATTGGCCACGCAATGCGCGGCCGCATCCCACAACGAGGAAGTTGCCGCTTTCGCCTGCTCGCGCACCACGTCCAGCGACTTGTTGCCGATGCCGCGCGTCGGCAGGTTCACGACGCGCTCGAACGACGCATCGTCGGCGTGATTGGTGATGACGCGTAAATACGCCAGCGCATCCTTGATTTCCGCGCGCTCGAAGAATCGCAGGCCGCCGTACACCTTGTAGGGAATGCGCGCCGCCATGAAGATTTCTTCGAACACGCGCGACTGCGCGTTCGATCGATACAGGATCGCCACGTCGCGCCGCGCGCCGCCCTGGTTGGTCCAGTCGCGGATGCGATGCATCACGAACTCGGCTTCGTCGCGCTCGTTGAAGGCCGCGTACAGCTTGATGCGCTCTCCGTCCTTGCCTTCGGTCCAGAGATTTTTCCCCAGACGTCCCGTGTTGTTGGAGATCAGCGCATTCGCTGCCTTCAGGATGTTGCCCGTGGAGCGGTAGTTCTGCTCCAGGCGATACAGCTTCGCCGCTGGATAATCCTTGGAGAAGCGCGTGAGGTTCTCCACGCGCGCGCCGCGCCAGCGGTAGATGGACTGATCGTCGTCACCCACCACGAACGGCGCGCCATCCTGACCCGCCACCAGCAGCGACCACGCGTACTGAATGGCGTTCGTGTCCTGGAACTCATCGATCAGCACGTGCCGGAAGCGATGCTGGTAGTGCTTCAGAATCTCGGGGTTGTACAACCATAGCTCGTACGCGCGCAGCAGCAGCTCGGCGAAATCCACGACGCCGGCGCGCTGACACTGCGCTTCATATTCCGTGTAGAGCTTGATGAGCTGGCGACGCGTCGGATCGTTGCCATCCTTCAGCGTCGCAGGTCGATGCCCTTCATCCTTGTTGTGATTGATGAACCACTGGATCTCGCGCGGCACCCAGCGGGCCTCGTCGAGCTCCATGGCCTTCACGATCTTCTTGATCAGCCGCAACTGATCTTCGCCGTCGAGAATCTGGAAGCTCTGCGGCAACTTCGCGTCACGCCAGTGCAGGCGCAGCAACCGGTGCGCGATGCCGTGGAATGTGCCCACCCACATCGCACCTCCCGGAACGCCTAACAACTTCTCGATGCGCCCGCGCATCTCGTGCGCGGCCTTGTTGGTGAACGTGACCGCGAGGATGGAATGCGGAGACGCGCCGCAGGTCTCGATGACCCAGGCGATGCGATGCGTGAGCACGCGCGTCTTGCCGGAGCCCGCGCCGGCCAACACCAGCACGGGGCCAACGGGTGCCGTAACCGCGGCGCGTTGCGCCTCGTTCAGCGAATCTAAAATGGGGGAGAGGTCCATGGAGGGCGCGGATTATAGGCGACGCGCGCGGGCTCGTGGCCGCGTGTTTTGACGGCCACGGGAAGGCGTGTTGTAGTCAATTCAATCGCGTGCACGAAGCGCGCAAAACAGCGGGGATTCACCAATGTTCGACTTGCGGAACAAGGTGGCCATCGTTACGGGTGGCAATGGAGGCATCGGCTACGGCATGGCGCTGGGGCTCGCTACGGCGGGCGCGCGCATCGTCATCGCCGCGCGCAACGCCGCCAAATCCGCCGCGGCCGTGGAGCTGCTCAAATCTGGCGGCGCTGACGCCGTGGCGATCGAAGTGGACGTGACGAACGAAGGTTCCGTGACGCGCCTCTTCGAGCAAACGCAGTTTCGCTGCGGCCGCGTCGACATCCTCATCAACAACGCCGGCATCAACATTCGCAAACCCGTTCAGGAGCTCGCGTTCGAGGAATGGCAGAAGGTTGTCTCGACCAATCTCGACAGCGCATTCCTGTGCTGCCGCGCCGCGCATCCACACATGAAGAGCGCCGGTGGCGGCAAGATCATCAACATCGGTTCCATGCTCTCCATTTTCGGCGCCGGTTTTGCGCCGGCATACGGCGCGAGCAAGGGCGGAATCGTGCAGCTGACGAAATCCCTTGCCGCCGGTTGGGCCCCGGACAACATTCAGGTGAACGCGGTGCTGCCCGGATGGGTGAACACCGATCTCACGAAAAAAGCGCGCGTGGAAGTCGAAGGCCTGCATGATCGCGTGCTCGCGCGCACGCCGGCGGGACGTTGGGGCGAGGCCGCGGATTTCGCCGGCATCGCCGTATTCCTCGCGAGCGCGGCATCGGACTTCATCACGGGCGTCGCAATACCCGTGGACGGCGGTTATTCGTCGCAGGCTTGAAGCGCAGCGAATGAACACGTTCAGGCAGCGCGGCGGCGGCGAAATCGGCGGCTTTTATAACTCATGGCCTTTTGGAAGCGTCACCGTGTCCGCGGGTTCGCTGACGGTGAGCGCGCTCAAGCGCGTCACCTTCACGCTCGACGAAGTGATCGTTGTCGAGCCTTTCGGCTGGATTCCGTTACTTTGGGAGGGAGTGCGGATCCACCACAGGAAGAACGGGTACGGCGACGTACGCTTCTATAGTCCCCGTCGCGCGCCGCTTCTTGATGCCATAACAGACGCGGGCTTTCCGATCGGCAAGTACGATTTGTGGACTCGGCGCGTGACGCCGCTCGAGCCATAGGCGTCCACCAGTGAGGACGATTCGTTACGCCATCGGCGGCGGACGCTCGTCATCCGCCTGCGCGTCGAGACGGCGCTTGTTCGGCGCGATGACCTTCTCGTCGAAATATTCCAGGATCGCCGCCACCAGCGCGAGGAACACCGGCCCGACCACGATGCCGATGGCGCCGAACGCGCCGATGCCGCCTACGACACCCACAAACACCATGAACGCCGACACCGGCGCGTAGCGCGACACGAGGATGGGTCGCAGGAAATTGTCGGACGTCGAAACGATGACGCCCCAGATCAACATGAAAACGAACATTCCCCACTCGCCGGCGGCCGCCAGGTACAACACCGCGGGAATCCACACGATGGCCGCGCCACCCGCTGGTAGCAACGCAAGGATGCCGGCCATTACTCCGAACACCACCGGAGACGGCATACCCGCGATCGCAAAGCCGATGCCGACCAGCACGCCTTGGCAAATCGCCGTCAGCCCAATTCCGTAGAACACGCCGCGCGTGACGCTCGAAAGGTGCGCGAAGAGTTGCTCGCGATGCTCCTCGGGAACCGGGATAAGCCGCTGCAGCTTGTCGAACATCTGCGTGCCGTCGCGCAGGAAGAAGAACAGCAGGAACAGCATGAAGAAGAATGCCACCACCGTGCCGAGCGCACCCAGCACCACGCCGCTGCCGATCGAGGCCACGCTGCGCAGCGCCGTTTCCGTCGCGCGCCCGATCCATTCCTGGATGTCCGCCGCCGACACCAGCAGTTCCTCGCGGGCCAGCCGCGCTAACGGTCCGATCAGCGGAACCTGCTCGAGTCGCAGGAGGATGCTGCCATCCAGCTTGAAGTTGCTGCCGCGGACGAATTGCACAAGCGTGCGCGCCTGGTCCACGAACTCGAAGGCGAGCAATACGAGCGGCGTGAGCAGTGCGAAGGGTGTGAGGCCCGTGATCAGTCCCGCCGAGGAGCTCGGTTTGCCGCCCAGCTTGCGCGTCAGCCAGCGGTGCAGCGGGTGGAGCAGGAAGGCGAGGAAGATTGCCCAGGCCATGGCGCCGGCGAAGGGCTGGAGCACCAGCACCATGCCGTACGCCACCAGTGCGGCGAGCGCGACGAAGAAGGCTTTTGAGTAGAACTCCACGTGCACCCTTAAGAACGGAGACCTGAATGGCCGTACTTATATATGTGTCGGGAGAGGCGGGTCTATAGCCGGACAGGAGAAGCTGTTTGGGTGCTTGGCGAGGTAATGGAGACTGGGCTGGATGGCGGGTTGAGAGCGGTTTGATGAGGGGATCCTGTTATACGACCTGTCGAATAACAGGATTGAGTAGTTTGACGACGAAACAGAACGGTGCTGTAGTAAAAACAAGCATGTGCAGGGAGTGATAGAACGTTATGCGACCCATTTGTCCTGTTTCATTGCGACTTTTTGGTCGCCTAATTCAGAGTTAGACCGCACGCAATGGCAGCACACGAATCAAACGCCTGGTCCCGAAGCGAAGCGGTACGAAATGCGCGTGCCATCCTTGCGGGCGAACTTGGCGTGCTCGAGGGTTGCATTCCACTCGCTTCGCTTGCACACGCAGTGGTACCGAACTGGGTGGCCGACCCCGATTTTGTTGTTTTCGGTTCCTTGGCCTCTGAGATCGACCATCTGCCGTTTGGCTCCGTTCGCAGCCAATGGAGCGCCGATGCGCTTGCGCGTGCTGATGCTGAAATTGAGAGACTGACCCGAGCGGCTCGAACTGAGGTCCTAGCGGCCTGTCGTAACATCATAGAGCGTTACGAGGCAGCCGATTCCATGGCGCCGCAGCACAGTGGTGCGGTCTAACAAATCGTTGGAGCGGACGCGTGAAAGATAAAGTGCCAAGCCCACACATCGGCGTGCGCGCCGCTCAACTCAACCGTTAGACCGCGCAAGGAAACCAGATGGCGCAGTGGGCTGGAATGTCGTCGGGGAGAACGCAAGACGGCCGTGTCGTAGAAGCAGAGAATTCGCTGCGCCTTGCGATCGCCGCGCTTCGTGGCGCAGACGAGGCGCATCGTCCTACCAAGGCCAAGAACGTCAGGTCGCTCGCTGAGGCGGTATTGTCCGCCCGCGTCCGACGCCTCAAGGCGGTTCTCAACAAATCCTCAGAGCAACGCATGACGGGCCACGAAAAGTACACGCCGACCGAAGTGTCCGCACAGCGTCGCAATCTTGAAGAATTGCAGCGATCTGGCGTCGAGTCAGTGTTTGAGGAGTTCGGTATTGCTGCCTCAGAGCTAGAGGCCGGGGCGCGGGCTAACACCTCGCTGGAGCGCACGCGTGAGGGATAAAGTGCCAAGCTCATACATCGGCGTGCGCGCCGCTCAGCTCAACCGTTAGGCGGCACGGCCGGCTCGGCAGTGCCATCGTGCGTATTTGGTGTTCGAAACCTTCGTGGCATAGCGAAAGGAGAACAAGATGCCAGACGTCGTTCCGTTTTTGACCTATGAGGACGGCATTGCCGCCCTAGAATGGCTGGCCGAAGTTTTTGGATTCACGGAGACAGCTCGCTTAACGTCTTCCGATGGGAGGCTTTTTCACGGAGAAATGTCGATTGGAGATGGACTAGTCATGTTGGCCAGTCCGTCGCCGGACTATGAAGGTCCCAAGCGACATCGCGAAAACTGCGAGATTGCCGCCTCATGGTCCGCTCTCCCGTGGATCATTGACGGTGTTCTCGTCTATGTTGAGGACGTCGATGAGCACTATGCTCGGGCTAGGGCCGCAGGAGCGGTTGTCTTGTCTGAACCGGAGGATGGACCGCCAGCGCGACGATATCGAGTTGAGGATCTAGAAGGACATCGATGGATGTTCATGGCACGAAACTAGTCCGCACGCTATTCACAATCGCAACGGGAGTGGAACGCGGTGCCGCCTAACAAATCGCTGGAGCGGACGCGTGAAGGATAAAGTGCCAAGCTCATGCACCGGCGTGCGCGCCGCTCAGCTCAACCGTTAGTCGGCTTGCGTTTCATGTCAGCTGACCGAAAGTGGCTCGAACAATCTCTTCGCACCTCGCTAGAGGCGCTGGCCATGCCTGGTGATAAGGCTTTGCGCACTAAGCTGGACGATGTAGCGAAGGCGGATGAGCTTGCCCTTGATTTCGACAACTTCCACCGCGCCTTTGTTGGTAATTTCGCGTCGGAGATGCTGCCTGCGCAGTTGGCAGCGCTTCGGAAAATCGATGTGCTGCTGGATGAAATGAGTGGCGAACACCTTGCGACTCTTTGGACTGAAGAAGCTGTGAAGAGCGATGAGCGTTGGAGTGCTGTGCGTACGGCCGCAAGGGAAGCTCTAAGGGAGATGGAGTGGCCAGTTCCCGCCGCCTAACAAATCGCTGGAGCGGACGCGTGAAGGATAAAGTGCCAAGTTCATACAGCAGAGCGCGCGGCGCTCAGCTCAACCGTTAGACGGCATTGAAGACCCACAGTCACCACAAGGATCTGACGTGAACGAACGCATCCGGGAAGTAGCTGGCTTGGTCATTGCCATAGCTGGAGTGGCACTGGTTCCCCTGGGGTGGTACTTCAGCCGTATGCTCTGGGCCGTCGCTGTCGTGCTCGTCATCGTGGGACTGGTGCTCCTGCTCACAGATCGGCTCCTGAAGTCGGAGCGAGAAATCGAGAACACATCCTCGGCTTATGCGCCGCCGGTTCGATCGTCCGTGCCAGGCGATATCCACAACTACTCGGGATGGCGCGATGGTGGGCGCAGCCTCGGTGGAAGTGATTCAGCTGGCGACGCGGGCGATTGATACGTTCAGTGCCGCTGACAAATCGCTGGAGGCACGGCGTGGGGGATGAGGTGCCAGGTTCAAACCACTGCCGTGGTGGCGCCAAGCTCATCGGCCAGGTGGCTCGTATTGGCAGGAGGCCGACATGCCGCATGAAATAGGTACCAAAGGGACTTTTCGAAAGTCTCTCGCCTCGACCTCACCGTTGACGATCTACGCAACATCTCGGTGCAGGACATCACTGCTTCAGCAATCAATCCAGGCATGAGGACCGCCAGAGTTGGGCAACCAGATTTGTTTGCCAACAGGGACAAGATTTTTCTGATTTTCGAGGAAGTATGGACAGGGTACAGGCCAAAGTTCTTTTCCGACTTCGAAACAGCAAGAGAATGGGCATCGAGTGACCAGACGTAAGGAGCATGAACAATGGCGGGTAGCCCTCAGAGTCGTAAGCGCTTCACGACCGACAAGGAATTGTTGAAGCTCGCAAGATCCGTACCGTTGATAGCTTCGCGAGACAGAACCGTTCTGTATGCGGAAGACGCAGGCACCGCTGCTGCCGCGGCCTTCATGAAAACCCACCCGGGGCATGCGCGGCTCGATGAACTCCTGCAAGCGACTCCCAGCGGAAGGCAACTTTGGGATGCACTGGTGCCGCTTCGTCGGTCCTGGTCCGATGTTGAGGAGGTGTGGTGGGAGCTTTCCTGGCGGCTCGCGCGCGCAGCCAGTGGAGTTGTCAACGTATTCGGCCCAGCACGTCTCGTCAGCGATCGTCCGCTGTCGGAGTTCAGACACAAGTACTGCACCGGGAGCTATGCAAATACTGTCTTTGAAAAGATAGAGCTTCCTGAGCTGGAGGCCAATCCAAACGTGACGCGCATCTTGTACAACGGTCAGCCATTCGCGTGAATGTGTCTTGGCGGAACTCCGGGCCGCCGCTGGTGTCCCCATTGTCGTAATACACCAGCACATGTGACGGGTCACCCGATGAGCGCGAAGGAGTCGCAAATGCCGCAATTCAAACCAACTGGCTACAGCACGGTTTCTCCCTACCTGATCGTGACCGACGCGGCCGCGACCATTCAATTCCTCGAGCGCGCTCTGGGCGGAAAGCTGCTCAGAAGCTTTCCGGATGAACGCGGTCGCCTCATGCACGCAGAAGTGCGGATCGACGACACCGTAATAATGCTCGCTGACTCGGCACCCGATTGGCCGCCAGTTCCGGCTTACGCCCATGTCTATGTCGAGGACGTCGATTCAACTTACAAACGAGCCCTTGCTGAGGGTGCGGCCTCGGTGCAACTGCCTGAGCAGAAGGGCGACGAAGACAAGCGTGGTGGAGTCAAGGATGCCGGCGGTACAACCTGGTGGATTGCAACGCGAGTCGGTTAGGCCGCCCCCATTTCCATCGCTGGAGGAACCAGGTGAAGACTACGATCGGTACCCTGCTAACTACGCTGGCCTTCCTGCCACTCGCGGCAACGGCGAACACGACATTCTTGTGCAAGAACAACGGCACTCCGATCCAGCAGCTACGCATCTATGAAGTGAACCGCGACAACCGGGACAACTTCCATCAGCGATTCCAGGATCACGCACTTCGGATCATGAAGAGGCATGGCTTCAACGTCGTCGACATGTGGGAAAGCGATACGGGCGCCAGGCTTCAGTTCATCTACATCCTCGCCTGGCCAAGCCAGGCCGAAATGGACAGTCGCTGGAAGGCATTTCTGGCTGACCAGGAGTGGATCGACATCAAGAAGCGCAGTGCCGCGGAACACGGCGAGCTGGTGAAATCTGCCGAAGGCCAACCACTCGTCCGCGTGTCGTATGGCCCGGCCTGCAAGGCGCCATGAGATATGCGCAGCGCTGTCCTTGGCAACTCCGGCTCCGGCAAGTCCACGTTCACCAGAATGCTCGCAAGCCAGTCGGGCGCAGCGCTGCTCGACCTGGATACCGTCATGTGGGAGCCAGGCCAGATTGCGGTAGCTAGATCGTCAGATGCCGCGAAAGCAGATGTCCAGGCATTTTGCGCCGGCCACGAGTCGTGGGTAGTCGAAGGCTGCTACGCATCTCTCGTAGACGAAGCGCTGCGCTACTCGCCGACGCTCTTTTTTGAACCCTGGCGTGGACCAGTGCCGCGCAAACTGTCGCGCTCGGCCGTGGGAGGCGCACAAGTACTCGTCAAAGACCGAGCAAGATGAACGCCTGGCGTTCCTTTTGATATGGGTCCGGGAGTACTACACACGCAGCGGTGACATGTCGCTCGTGGCGCACCGCGCCTGCTTTGACGCATATTCCGGCGCCAAGGTGGAATTGAAAATGCAGTTTGCGATCGATTCGTTCTCGCCCGTGGTGTTTGAGCGTACGCATGAGGGGTAAAATGCCAGGCCCGAATCGCCGCGGCGCTCAGCTCAACCGTTAGACAAACTGGGTACGCTGCTGTCCGATCAACCGCTGTCTCGTTCTCAGCACCGCCTGCGCGGCCGGAAGATCACGGACATGGACAACGCCCAGTTGCGTGACTGGATCGACGGCTGTCTCAAGATGGAACAATGGCCGCGAATTGACGGAAAGGCCCGGCGCGGTTGGAAGGAATCCCGAGTGGCAGCGCAAAGGGAGCTGGAGCGGCGACTGGACGCTGGGCCCCACTCCATTGGTGACGAATGATCCAACCTCCAGGTGGCACGCCTTTCGAAGGACTGGGCGCTCGCAACGGCCACTTCCTGCTCGAGTCGGGACTTCACACCGCAACCTGGCTCGATCTCGATACTTTGTTTGTTGACCCCGGGATACTGGCGCCGCAGATCGCCGCGCTCGCTGCGCTCGTTTCCAGGCATCAGATTTCGGCGGTGTGCGGTCCCTTGCTAGGCGGCGCTTTCGTTGCCCAGGCGGTCGCACTTCAGCTCCGTGTCCGGTTCTACTTCGCCGAGCGGGTCCAATCCAATCCCGCCGAGGGACTGTTCAAGGCTGCATATCGGCTGCCGAATTCGCAGCGCGAGCGCGCGGCGGCGGAGCGTTTCGCCGTTGTTGACGACGTCATTGGCGCCGGCTCCGCCGTGCGCGCCACCGTGAGTGAACTATCCACTCTTGGTGCGCCGACCCTGGTAGTCGGAGCCCTCCTGACTCTTGGCCGCACGGCCGTAAGTCATTTGACGCAACTCGGCATACCGGTTGTGGCGCTAGGATCTAAGGAGGTCTCCATGTGGGAACCGGAGCGCTGTCCTCAATGCCAGGCCGGAATACCACTTCATTCGGTAGTCTGGTAGCGACATGCCCTCTCCAAAAAAACCGGCTTCGCGGCGAACGAGGCGACGTAGCGCCGCTAGACTCCACTACTTTCTCATTCAAGCGAGTCCCGCGCGTGGATCGAAGCACGCCAGCTACGGCGGTGCGTATATCTCGTGTTGGGTCAATTATCCCCACGGGGAAGGCGCCCTGGTGCTTGCCAAACACTACATTCGAGAATCTGGTTGGCGGGTACGCCTCGTCCAGGAGCACAGGCATCCGAGTCGCGTTGACTACGCCGGTAGCCCGAACGCAAAGTATTTTGACGAAGCTGCTGCCGACGGATCGTCATTTGTATTTCACGTTTATCCGAGACCCGGATCGCGATCGGGCAAACCTAAGCGCCGTACGCGTAGAAGATAGGCGGCCAACGCAAGGAGAACCCTATGCACGTCAACTATCTCGCCGTCCTCGTCGCTGCCCTATCGAGCTTTTTGCTTGGTGGCCTCTGGTACTCACCAAAGCTATTCGGCACAGCCTGGCAGCGTGCCGCCGGCATCTCGGGCAAGCAAGACGGCGGTCATCCAGCGAGAGTGTTCGGGCTGAGCTTTGTGTTCGCCCTGATCGCGGCAATTGCATACGCCCATCTGGTTCCAACCGCAGCAACTCCGCTCGCCGCTGCAGTCCAGGGCGTGCTGATCGGCGCAGGCTTCGTCGCGGCGTCCTTCGGCATCAACTATCAATTCGCCAATCGAAGCACGGTGATGTGGCTTATCGATGGTGGCTACCACACGGTGCAGTTCGGCATTTACGGCCTCATTCTCGGTTTGTGGCGCTAGGGTGAACATGACCAGCATCAACGTGCGGCCCGTGGTGGCATCCGATGCGGAAGCGCTTGCGCGCATCTACAACTATTACATTCAGAACACGGTCATCACCTTTGAAGAGGAGCCGTTGTCTGCCCAGATGATGGCAACACGCATCGCAGACACTGAAGCCCTCTCCCTGCCGTGGCTCGTCGCAGAGATTGATGGCGCCATCGTCGGCTACGCCTACGCGAGGAAATGGCGGGAGCGGAGCGCATACCGCTACTCGCGCGAGATCACTATCTATCTGGAACACGGGCACGAAGGCCGCGGCATCGGCAAGACGCTCTATTCCGCACTCCTGCCGCTGCTGCGAGAGCGCGGCATCCATGTAGTCATTGGTGGCGTTGCCCTGCCTAACGAAGCGAGCGTCGCGCTTCATGAAAAGCTGGGCTTCGAAAAGGTCGCCACGTTTCGCCAGGTTGGCTTCAAGCACGACCGGTGGGTGGACGTCGCCTACTGGCAACTGGTGTTATGACGCACGCACGGACTACGCGCGAGAGTTACACGCAATAGACAGGTCACTCGAGGGAATCACCATGGTTCACACCCACGGACTCTCACACATCGCGCTCGCCGTTCGGGATCCGGACCGCTCGCTGGCGTTCTACAGCGCGGCGTTTGGCGTCAAGGAGTACTACCGGGACGCCGACACGATTCAGGTTCAAGGTCCTGGCCCCAACGATGTCATCGCCTTTGAGCGCCGCCCGGACATCGCCGGAATTGCTGGCGGCATCATCCACTTCGGGTTCCGGCTCACTCGCCCTGAAGATATCGATGCGGCAGTCGCAGCGGTCGAAAAGGCGGGTGGTTCGATCACTTCGCGCGGCGAGTTTGCCGCAGGCTTTCCCTTCGCCTATGCCCGCGATCCCGATGGCTACGAGATCGAGATCTGGTTCGAGTGACCCGATCCCGCTAATTCACGGCGTTGCCGCCAGCACGCGCAGTGCTTCGGCGGCTTCGGGCCTCGCGGGTTGCTCGCGCACCAGCTGCGCCAGCAGCTCTCTTGCGGTGCCGGAATCCCGCTGCGCGATGCCGTATGCCATGCGTAACAAAGGATCGTAGGCCGGGCGAAAGTCCGGGCTGATGTGCAGCACCGACAACAGCGGGTCGCGCACCTGCGCCAGCATCTCCTGTACGTCCGCAGTTGGACGCACAGCGCGGCCCAACTCGAGGTAGCGATTGCGCGCCTGCCAGTAGGCGGCCAGGCGCGGCTCCCAGCTCGCATCGCGCGTCGCGAGTAGTTCGGCTGGGTCGGCGTCCACGAAACCCAGGAATTCGAGCAGCCGATCACGCGGCGCGGAATCCGGTGCATACGTTATTCGCGGCGCCAGGTAGGTGACCACGGGATGATCGTCGGTGTTGAGTGGCGCACCGGTCGCGAACCGCACCAGTGAGCTCGGTCCGGCGACAAAACTACCGAGCACCGCGAAGTCATCCGCCAGTCCGAACTCCGCGAGCGGCCGCGGAAAATTGGCGCTGGCAAGTCGACGGCGTACGCCGTCGAGATCCAGCCGCGCGCCATCACGCATGCCGACGAGACCGAGCACAGGAGTTTCGAGGCTGTTGGTGGCGATGAGGCCAAACCCTTGTGGATACACCATCAGATAGGACCGCACGATGCTGCGCAGCGTGTCGAGATCGAGCTGGTGCAGCGGCAGCCACTGGCAGAACAGGCCGCCCGCCGCGAGCCGCTCGCGCACTGCGGCGAAGTGCTCCACGGTGTAGAGCGCGCCGGATCCGCTGCGCGCGGGATGAAAGTTGTCGGCCACGATCACGTCGTAGAGGTCGGGCGCCGTCCTCACGAATCTGCGCGCATCCGCGGTCAACACGCGTAGCCGTGGATTCGTGGGTTCACCGAACGCCTTGGTGAAATACCGGGATGCGTCGACGACGTCCGGAAGCAACTCGACCGCGTCCACCTGCAACGACGGATCTTCTGCGGCCGACCGCGCGGTCACGCCGGTCCCAACGCCGAGGAACAGCGCGCGGTGGGGCGCGGGGTGCAGAAGAATGGGCAACAAACCCTGGCGCGCATCGGCGAGCAGCGTGGCGCTGCTGCCTTCCTGCTGGCGGTTGTTGATGTGCAGCGTGGCGACGCCGCGCGCGTCCTCGATCACGCTGACGGTGGCGGCAGCGCCTTCCGTGTAACTGAGGACTCGGCCACCAGCAGGTAGTTCGATGAGCGCGAGCGATGGCGCCCAGACGGCGAACGCGACGACAGCCGCCGCCGCGGACCATTGCGCGGGCGCGAGCCATGCGCGTCGCGACGACAAAACCAGGTATCCGGCGGCCACCGCGAGCAGTGCATAGGTGGATCCAAGTCCCGGCAGCAGCCACACCCCAAAAATGATGGGTGCGAATGCGGCGCCGAGCGTATTGAAGCCGATCGCGCGTCCGAAACCCACACCCACCGTGCGCGCAACTCCGGCGAGATGACTGAACAGCGCACCCATCGCGAATGTGGGCAGCAGAAAGGCCGCAATCGCCAGCATCGCTTCGGCAAGCAGCGCGGAGGGCATGCCGGGGCCGATGGCGCGTAGCAATGCGCCTCTGATCTCGCCCGCGAACGCCAGGCAAGCAACTCCAATCAGACACGCCGCCGCCAGCATTTGCAGCAGCCGGTCACGCATTCGCTCAGGAGCAAACGAGTTCGCCCACCTGCCGTACGCCGCGGCGCCGAGCGTCGTCCCGACGAGATACACCGCGAGCAGGATCGCGAACGTGTACACCGTGTTCTCCGCGACCTGGCTCAGCACTCGAACCACCAGCACTTCGTAGCCGATGCCCAGAAGCCCGGTGATCGTCAGTATCGTCAGATGCGATCGCGCCTCGACAGGGGCGGCGGGTGTCGTCGCCACGCGTGCCGCAAACAACTTCAGCGAAAGCACCGCACAGAAGAAATTGGCCGCGATGCAGAACACGGCGGTGAGCGACAGGCCGAAGCGAGGTACGAGCACGAACGCTGCCGCGAGCACTCCGAGCACCGCGCCAAACGTATTGGCGGCGTACAACATGGCGATCGGAGTACGGTCGTTGTGAACCATCCGCACGACGCGTTCCATCGCCGGTAGTGTCGCGCCCATCGCCGCGGTAGCCGGAAGCAGCAGCGCAAACGTGCCGCAGAACACGATGGTCCATTGAGCGAGCGGCGAAGGTTGGGCACCGATGACGCCCAGTAGCCAGTTCGACACTGGCGCCATCAGGAACAACAGAGCGAGGCTCCACAGTCCGATGAGGGCCTCGCAACCGGCATACCAATGCGCCGGGCGCTCACTCTTCTCTATGCGCGACCCCAGGCTCAGCGCACCCACGGCCAGGCCGCCGAAGAACGCGGCTATTACCGCGAGCACGGCCGCGGTCTCGTGCCCCAGCCACAACGAGCTCTGCTGCGTCCAGACGATCTGCAGCCCAAGCCCCGCGAAGCCCGACGCGGTCATGAGCACGAGGCTCGAGGACCGCACGTGGTTCATCCGCTGAAAGAAACGCGATAACCCCAGGAATCGAGGTGCGTCGGAATGGCGTTGAACGCCAGCGAGATTCGCCGCTCGCCGGGATTCATCGGCACCGCGTGCATGAGGTAGCTGGGGAACAGCACGACGTCGCCGGGCTCGGGCGGCGGGCTGATCCACTTGTCCGCGTTGAAGGCGCCGGTGGTGATGCCGGCGTGATCGTTCTTGAAAGCGAAGTCCGTGCCGCCGGGCGACTTCATGAACACCGTGCGCGCGTCCGCATGCGTGCGCGTGAGATACACGACGCCGGAGATGAAGCTGTTCGCGTGGTTGTGCATCGCCTGGCGCCCGCCCGTGTCGAGCACGTTCACCCACATTTCCTTCAGCGACCACCCCAGGCGCTCGCCGAACAGCAGCGCGCCGTACTCCGGAAGCAACGGGTTCAGCAGCTCCGCCACTTCAACGAGCAGCGGCGAATCGCTGGGGCGCAACAACGCCGTGTGCACGAGATTCGGCGACGAGCTGTTGGCCTGGCTGACGTTCTTGCTGAAGTGGTCGATCAGGCCGTCGACCAGGTCCCCACCGAGCACACGTGTCGCCCTCATGAAGGGCGTGGGAAAGAGCCCAATGACTTCCTGCATCGATGTTGTTAGCCGGCACGGAGGGGGCACAGATTCTAGTGACAGTTGTGCGACAGATTTATGACGGCGGGAATCCCGCAAAAATGGCCGCAACGCGTCGCGGATGCTTAATCGCACGGTCATATGCAAAGCCTAGGGTTCTTCCCCTGATTCGAACGTCCAACCGGGGAATACTTCAATGAAAATCGAGTTCAAGAACACGCAAATCGCAATTGCGGTGGCCAGCGCGCTCGGCGCCGCGGCAATGAGTGCAGCCTATGCCGGAGCGCCGGTGGCGCAGCCGAAGACCGAAGGTACTTACGTCACGGGTGATATCCACAATCACACGACGTGTTCCGACGGCTCGATTTCGATGCAGAAGCTCATCAAGAAGTCGACCGACACTGTCGACACTCCCTGGGGTCTCGACTGGTTCGTCCAGGCCGGTCACGGCGGCAACGGCAATCGCAACTGCACGCTCGCCGAAGACGCGACGCTTGCGACGCCCGCTTATCCGCTCGTGTTCGCCACCGATGGCACCACCATCCAGGGACCGAACACCAGCTGGCAGAACACGAATCCCGCGATCAACCCCAAGGGCCGCGTGCAAGGCACCCCGCCCAATCAGGTGATGTGGCGCTGGCAGTCGATCCAGGAATTCCAGTATCCGATCACCGAATATCTCGCCGCGCTGAAGAACCAGCCGATCTTCATCGGTCTCGAGTCGGTGGTGGCCGGACACGAGCACACATCGATGGCCGTCATCACGGGCCAGTTGCCGGCGGCTACCTACACGCAGAGCCTGCCCACGAGCGCGGGCTACACGCCGCTCGGCAACGCCACGGCGCTGGCCGAGTGGTCGTACTGCTTCGATCGCGGTGACACGGACACCAGCCGTGGCAACACCACGGTCGGCGGCACCGTAGGCAACAACTGGAACTGCTCGGTGGCCGGGCAGCGCCAACGAAGCCGATCCGAGCTGGAACGTCGTCGCGCAGAAACTGGTCCCGGCTCGCCGGCGCCGGCGTCGGTGAACGCGGGCACGTGAAGACCGTCGAAGCCATGAAGTGGATGGCGCAGAAGCATCCCGACGGCAGCTACTACGTTCCGGCGCATCTCGAGCGTGCCGGTCCGTTCAACCCGAACGGCAACAACGGCTTCAACATCGAACACCTGCGCAACCTCAACAATGCCGCGCCGACGAGTGGCGTTCGGCATGGAAACGCAGCCTGGCCACGGCGCCTCGGATGCGCGCGGTGAATACACCGTCAACCGCAACAACTTCGGCGGAACGATCGGCAACGTCGACAGCGTCGGCGGCACCACCTGGGGCGGCACCGGCATCTACGGCGCGCAGGTCGGTGGCGTGTGGGACGCACTGCTCGGCGAAGGCCGCAACTTCTGGTTCTTCGCGAGCTCCGACTGGCACAACCGCGGCAGCTTCGGCCCGGACGACCGCCGCTCGACGCAGGACTTCTATCCTGGCGAATATCAGCGCGACTACGTCAAGGTCGAGTCGAACAAGACGAACCCTTCGGGCGTGATGACGCCGGCCGAGATCGTCGACGGCCTGCGGACCGGCAACAGCTGGTCGGCGATCGGGCCAGCTCATCGACCGCCTGGCGTTCGTGGTCTGCGAAGCAGCCCCGGGCCTCACCCCGGCGAAAGCGGAAAGCGCGGCACTGAAAGCGGCGAAGGCGAACGACGACGTCGATCTCGACGGAAACTGCGCCACGATGGGCGAAAAGCTCAACGTGAAGCCGGGCGCGGACCTGGTCGTGGCAATCGCCGTGCGCGACCCCTCGGGCCGCAACTACGCGCCGTACAGCTTCCCGAATCCGTCGCTGGTGCAGATCGGCATGAACGAGGCCGCTCAACAAGCCGGTGCTCCATCGCATCCACGTGATCGGCGGTGCGGTCACCGGCTACAAGCAGCCCGGCTCGCCTGACTACTCCGGCCAGTGGCCGAGCGACGTGGATCGACAACCCCGACATGGCGACGGTGCCGGCGGGTGCGAAGAACACGAGCACGTCAGTGCAGCGCACGTTCAGCTGGAGCAACTGGAAAGTCGCGAACAGCGACTTCCGCACGATGTCCTACCGCGTTCGCGGCGTGGACAGCTCGCAGTACCTGCGCCTGCGCGGCACGAACCTGCCGGAATCGGTGCCCTTTGAAACCGATGCTGATGGCAATCCGCTGGCGGACCTGTGGACCAACGCCACGGGCATCAACCCGACGCTCCCGGGCGGCACGGACGGTGCTCCGGCGAATGCGAACCTGCGCATTCCGTGCACCACGGTCGGAACGAACATTCCGGAGAACGGCGTGACGTACACCGGCACGACCATCGATGGCTGCCCGGCGCACCTGCCGGTAGTCAACGGCGTGAAGTACTCGGCCTACGACGTGGCGGCCTGGTCGGACCTGTGGTTCTACAGCAACCCGGTGTTCGTCGAAGTGCAGGGCTCGACGCTGGTGGCCGGCGTCAAGTAATCCTCTAACAACTCGAGCGACCCCAGAGCGCCGCGCGGAAACGCGCGGCGCTTTCTCTCATCTGAAGCGTAAGACATATGTCCACCACTCTTGCTGAATCAGGCGCTGACACCTCGTCCGTCAAACGCCGCAAGTTCACGGTACCCGCATGGATGCGCGAGCCGTTGCTGCACTTCATCGTCCTCGGCGCGCTGTTGTTCGGCATCGATCATGCGATCGCGAGTCGCGAAGAAGATCCACGCATCATCGTCATCGACGCGGACGTCGACGCCCACGCCATCCAGGTCTTCAAGAACGCGCGTGGCCGCGATCCCAACAAGGACGAGCTCTACGCGCTGCGCAAGGTGTGGCTCGACAACGAGGTGCTGTACCGCGAAGGCATGGCGCTGGGCCTCGATCGCGGCGACAAGGCGATTCGCGAGCGCGTCATCTTCAAGGCGCTGAGCATGGTCGACGCGGGTGTCAAACTACCCACGGTCGACGAAAACGTGCTGCGCACCTGGTTCGAGGCCAATCGCCAGAAATACGACAAGCCCGCGCGTCATGACTTCGAGGAAGCCATCGTCACGGGCGACCGCTCGGAAGCCGCGGTGCGCGCGTTCGCGCAGGCATTGAATGCCGGCGCACCCGGTGAGATCGAAGCCGACCTGCGCGTGTTCACCGGCCGGCCGCACGACAACATCGTGCAGAGTTATGGCGCCGACTTCGCCACCGCATTGGCGGCAGCGCCTGCCGGCGAGTGGCAAGCGCTGGCCAGCAGTTCCGGCTTGCGGGTGGTGCGACTCGAAATCGACGACCGCGGGAGTTCCCGCCACTTTCGAAGAACTGACGGGTGTTGTATTGCAGGATTGGACAGATTCGGTGCTGGCCGAACAGCGCAGCGTCGCCGTGCGCGCGCTGGCGACGAAATACACCGTGAAAGTGAGCCCGGTGAGCAATGAACGGCTTGATGCGCATAGTCTCGTTCCTGTTGCTGGCGCTGGCGGCTAACTACGCCCAGGCGCACGAAATGACCATGGCCGAGATGGAGTTGCGCGAGACGCGGCCCGGAGAGTTCCTGTGGCAATGGGGCGCCAGTGGCAGCCGGCCCGTGGCCGATGAGCTCACGCCGTCGTGGCCCGACGGCTGCCGCAGCGAAGAAAACATGTTGCGCTGTGGAGAAGCGGGCCTGAGCGGCGTGCTGTCGATCGACGGTGTCGGCGAACGTTATTCCGCCGCGCTGGTGAAGATTTTCTGGCGCGACGGCCAAAGCGCGTCTACACGCTCACCGAGCGCCAGCCCACCGTGCATCTCTATGGATCGGCTGACGACCAGCGCGGCATGGGCGAGATCGCGCGCGCCTACCTGGTGTTGGGCGTCGAACACATCCTGAGCGGTATCGATCACCTGCTGTTCGTTGCCGCGTTGCTGTTCCTCGTGGGCTTTCAGCGCAAGCTGATATGGACCATCACCGCGTTTACGCTCGCCCACAGTCTCACGCTTGCCAGCGCCGCACTCGGCTGGCTCACATTGCGCTCGGCGCCGGTGGAAGCCACGATCGCGCTGTCCATCGTGCTGGTCGCCAGCGAAGCGTTGCAGCCGCGCGAAACCCTGGCGCGCCGCCTCCCGGCGATGGTCGCGTTCCTGTTCGGTCTCGTGCACGGGCTCGGTTTCGCGGGTGCCCTGCAGTGAAATTGGATTGCCGCAGAATCACCTCGCCACGGCACTGCTTACGTTCAACGTAGGTGTGGAGATTGGGCAGTTGATGGCGGTGGCCGTGGTCGTGGGTCCGTCTGGCGCGTCGTGCGTAACTGGCGGCTCGCGGAACTCGGCCGCGTTCCATTGCTCTACGGCATTGGTACGCTGGCGGCGTTCTGGTCATTGCAGCGCGTCACGGCCATTTTCATTTAGGACACGACATGGAACGACGCATCTCTTTGTTTGTGGGACTCGCCGCGCTGGTCGCGGTGGTGATCGTCGGCTGGAGCCTGGTGCGCAATCCCGAGGTGGTCAGCACGGGATCCACCGGCGAGCCCGACAGGAAAGTGCCGCCGCCGGTCCCGGCACCGCTCGTGGATACAGCGCCCACTGTCGAACTCGTCACGGTCGGGGGTCCACTGCCCGTATCAATGCTGGTCGTGGAGACGATGAGCGGTGACGCAGCGAGGCGTGCGGCGGCAATCGCAGCATTGGCCCAGGCGCCGCGCGCCGAAGCGCTTCCGGTGCTGGGCCGGATCCTCACGGACGGCGAGCCCGAGATCGACCGGCCTTTGGCGCTGCGCTCGTTACGCGAACTTGCGCTGAACCAGGGTGATGCCGATGGCGCAATCCGTGAGGCGGTTCGCCACGCGATCTATCACGGCGACGATTTCACCAAGGCCGACGCCTTGCAGGAAACGCTCGAGGTCATCGAGGAATCGCAGCAGCTCAGTGGTCGTTGAGGGTTTCCCAACGCTGATCGCGCACGAAAGCGTCCATCACTTCGAGCTTTGATCCCGAGACGCGAATCGTGACGCGCCATTCGCCGGCGACGATGAAATAGACGCCGGCGAAAGCGGGCGCTTCCGCATCGTCGCGCGCGTAGATCTGCCGCGACGCGGAGAACGCGCGCGCCGGGCCCAGGGGCAACTCGCCTTGCATCGTCGCGCGCGCTGCCGGTCGCGTTTCGTGTTCAGCCGCGGCGGCAGAGTCAACCCGGTACACATCCACGGACGCAGTATTGCGCACGCCATTCTCGACGTATGCATAGTGCGCCACGGCGTCTTGCGATCCGGCGACGTCTTGCGGGATCCCGACGCGCACAAACGCGCCGATCCTTTCCGGAAACACCCAATGACTCTCGTGATGCCAGTACGCACCATCGGCGATGACGTGGATCGGGTCTGCCTGCACGGCGGGATTCGCCAGCCACGCGAGGACTCCAATTGACAGGAGTTTTCGATACATGCGACGCACAGCCTAGTTCGCCGTGATTACACCTTCACGAACGCGGGCGATTGGAGTATCAATTCCCTCGTGATCACGAACGCTTCCGTCCGTCTCGCCACGCTGGCAGATGCCGCGAGCATCGCCGCGATGTCGCGCGATTACATCGAGCGCGGCCTGCCGTGGACCTGGACGGAACAACGGGTTGCGCACGCCATTCGCGATCCCGAAACCAACGTGGTGCTGGTCCGTGATGGCAGCGTTCTCCAGGGCTTCGGCATCATGTACTACGCCAGCGACGACGCGCACCTGCTGTTGTTTGCGGTCAGGCGTGAAACACAGCGCCGCGGTGTCGGCAGCGCCATCCTGCGCTGGCTCGAGGATGTCGCCCGCGCCGCGGGCGCAAAGCGCATCCGCGTCGAATGTCTGAGAGAGAACGACGCGGCGCGCAACTTCTATTGCGAGCACGGCTATCATGAACTCGACATCGCGAAGAAGATGTACCGGGGGATCAAAGACGGCGTGCACCTCGAGAAGTGGTTTCGCGAGGAAGAGTAGCCACTCAGGATTCGGTGACCGGTCTCGCGGACACCGGCTCTCGCGATCGCTGTGTTCCCAGCAACGATCCCACGATCACCAGCGGAAAACCGATGGCCATGCCGATGGTCAACGGTTCTTTCAGCACCAGCGCCCCTAACAGGATGGCAACCGCTGGATTCACATAGGTAACGACGGTGGCGCGCGCCGGGCCCACTTCCGCGATCAGCGCGAAGAACACGATGAACGCCACGGCGGTACACAGGACACCGAGGCCGATGACGGACATGACGGCCGGCGCGCTGAACGTCTCGGGCCACAGGAACGGCACGAACGGCGCGTAGATCACCGTGGCGACGATCATCGATGCAGTGACGACGCCCATGGCCGGGACCTCGCTGAGCTTGCGGTCGATGATGATGGGGCCGATGGCATAACAGAGTGAGACAACGATGGTGGCCGCCACGGCTGGCAGATCCGAGAAGTGGATGTCGAGGCCCACGAGCAGCGCAACGCCCGTGAATCCAAGCCCCAGGCCGAACATGCGCCGCGCATCGAGCCGCTCGTGCCCGAGCTTCGTGACGATGATGGCGGTGAACAGCGGGACTACCGCGATGAGCAAACCGGCCGTGGAGCTGTTGAGCCGCGTCTCCGCGTGACCGAGCAGCACCCAGGGCACCGTGATCTCGATGAGTGTGAAGGCGAGCAGCCACTTCCATTGGCGAAACGCGGGCACCAGAGCCTTGCGATACAACGCCAGGGGCAGCAGCAGCAGCGAACCCATCAGCGTGCGGGCGCCGGCCACCACCACAGGATCGAACTCGCCGACGGCGATGCGAATCAGCAGGTAGGGCATGCCCCAGAGCAGGCCCAGCGAAAGAAACAGGATCCAGCCGCGTTTTGACATCGCGGGATTGTAGAGAAGCCCGACTCGACCCGTTAGCAAGCAGAGCTTGGGCTGGCACAATGAAAACTTATCGATCAGCCCGAGCGTGCTTCCTCGAGCGCCCAATCCACGAAGGTGCGCACCAGCGGGCGGCGGAAATGCGCCGCGGGCGCCATGAGGTAGTAATTCCAGGGCGCCATCCAGGTTTCCTGGGTCACGCGCACGAGCTGGCCCCGCGACAACAGCGGGGCGACATGCGGCGCGCGGCCGATGGCGATGCCGAGACCGGCCACCGCGGCGCCAATCAACACGATGGAGTCGCTGAACTGCGGCCCGCGGCCGGTTGCCGCCGTGGAAAGCCCCGCGCGTTCGAACCAGCCGCGCCAGCCGAGCCAGGGCTGTTCGGTGCCGGCGTCGGTGTCATGCAGCAACGGATACTCGGTCAGCGCGGAAAGTGTGTCGGGAATGCAGCCGCCGCGAAAAAGCTGCGGGCTCGCCACCGGAAACAGTTCCTCGCGGCTCAGCAACTCGCCGTGCAGTCCGCGTCCCGGCGACGGGGCAAAGCGGATGGCGAGGTCGATGGCGTCGCGGCGGAAATCCATGACCTGCCGCGAAGTGCGCAGCACCACGTCGATGCGCGGCGCCCGCTCGCGAAACCGGTGCAGGCGCGGCAACAGCCAGCCGTTGGCGAACGCCGCCAGCGTGGTCAGCGTGAGCACGCCATCGGCGCGTTTGGCGCGCACGCGCGCCGTGGATTCACCCAGCAGGTCGAAACCCGCCGACAACTCGGGTAGATAGTCGCGGCCCTGGTCGGTGAGCGTGAGGCCGCGCGCCAGCCGCTGGAACAGCGTGGTGTCGAGGTATTCCTCGAGTCGCCGGACCTGCTGGCTGACGGCCGCGGGTGATACGCGCAGCTCCGACGCAGCCGCGACAAAGCTGCCGAGCCGCGCCGAAGCCTCGAAGGCGCGCAGTGCGTTGAGAGGTGGAAGCCGTCTTGCCATGCCAGAGCAAGAATAACTTAGCCTCAGGGAAAAGCCTTGGCTGTCGCGCGATGCGACCGGCGGCGGGATACTTTGCTGCCGCGGACTACGGAAACGGCCATGCATCTCTACGACTATCTCGACTCCGGCAATGGCTACAAGGTGCGCCTGCTGCTGGCGCAACTCGGCCAGAAATACGACTGGACCGATGTGGACATCGACAAGGGCCAGACCCGCACGCCGGAGTTCCTCAAGCGCAATCCCAACGGCCGCATCCCCACGCTCGAGCTCGATGACGGCACGAACCTGCCCGAGTCCAATGCCATCCTCTGGTATCTGGCGGAAGGCTCACGCTTCGTTCCGGCGACGCAGCTCGGCCGCGCGCAGGTGCTGCAGTGGATGTTCTTCGAGCAGTACAGCCACGAACCCTACGTCGCCACGCCGCGCTACATCTGCCGGCATTTTCCGGCCGATCATCCGCGCCGCGCGGAGTTGCCGGACCGCCTGGCGAAGGGCCGCGCCGCGCTCGCGGTGATGGAACAGCACCTGTCGTCGCGGCAGTTTTTCGTGAACGAACGCTACAGCATCGCGGACATCGCGCTGTACGCGTACACGCACGTGGCCGACGAGGGCGGTCACGACCTGAAGCCGTATCCCAACCTGCGCGAGTGGTTAGGGCGCGTGGCCGCGCAGCCGAACTACGTGTCACTGTTCGCGAGGCCGAAATGAGCGCCGCGAGTTTCGCCAGCGACCCCGGAACCGCCGTACTACGCGGTCATCTTCACCTCCACGCGCACAGCGGTGGATGAGGGCTACGGCGCCATGGCCGATCGCATGGTCGAGCTCGCCTCGCAGCAGCCGGGGTTCCTCGGGGTCGAAAGCACGCGCGGTGCCGATGGGCTCGGCATCACCGTTTCCTACTGGTCGTCGCTCGAGGCGATCGCGGCCTGGAAGGCCAACGCCGAGCACCGTGTGGCCCAGGCAACGGGCCATCGGAAGTGGTACGAACATTTCGAAACGCGGGTGGCCCGGGTCGAACGGGCCTATAGCGGTCCGCAGGCCACTTAAACGTCGCCACCCGGCGACGTCTACGCAACTCCCACGAGGCCGGCGACTATTGGTTGTCGCGCCCCGTACCGTTAGTCTTCCGGGCCCGATCATCCTTTCCGGGCTCGAGGCGACTCATGCGGAAGTTTCTGTTCCTGAATTCCGCACAGCGCTTTTCCGACTTCGCTCTCCTGCTGATGCGCCTGTTCGTCGGCCTGTTCCTGATCTGGGGCGTCTGGGACAACATCACCGATAGCGCGCGCATGCAGGAGTTCGTGGCGTTTCTCGACAAATTCGGGTTCCCGACCCCAAAAATCCTCGCCCCCGTCTCGGTTTACCTGCAGTTCGCCATCGGGCTGGGGTTCGTGTTCGGCCTGTTCACGCGTTGGGCGGGAATCTTCTGCGTCATCCACTTCGCAATCGCCATTGTGATGGTCGATCACCTCAACGGCATGCGGGGCACCTTCCCTTCGGGCTGCCTGTTCGTCATTGGCCTGTATCTGGCGACCTACGGGGCCGGTGGCCTCTCGGTCGATGCGGTGCTCAAGGCCAATGAGTTGCCGCGGGCCAACGGCGGCGTGCGTTTCAGGAACTGACGGGCTGCCAGCATGGCTCGCAACATCGAGATCAAGGCACGCGTCGAGAACGTCGCGCTGCTTGTCCCGAAAGTGGCGGAACTGGCGAGCGAAGGGCCGCTCGAGATCGCCCAGGACGATACCTTTTTCAACTGCGACACCGGCCGACTCAAGCTCCGCGCCCTGTCCAACGATTTCGGCGAGCTGATTTTCTATCGGCGAGTGAACCAGCCGGGACCGAAAGAGTCCTTCTATTTACGGTCCCCCACCTCATCACCCGAGACTCTTCGTGAATCGCTTTCGCTGGCCTACGGACAAATCGGTCGCATCCGGAAATACCGCACTCTCTTCCTGGTTGGACGTACCCGCGTTCACCTGGACCGCGTCGAGGACCTGGGCCATTTTCTCGAGCTCGAAGTCATGCTGGTGGACGACGAACCCCCGGAATCGGGAGTTCGCGAAGCGAGTGAGCTCATGGATCGCCTCGGAATTCAGCCCGAGCAGTTGATCGAAGGCGCCTATCTCGACCTGCTGCTGGCGCAGAAGAGTTAAGGTGCCGGGCCGGGAAACCGGGAAAACTTCGACATGCTCTCGGACTCAGAAGTTTTCCCGGTTTCCCGGCCCGGCACCGCAGGGAGATAACAATGAAAGCATCCGTATGGGGTCTGCTCGTGGCCGCCCTGGCATTCGGTGCCAGCACCATCTATCTGTCGGTGCAGCTCAGGGAGGAGCGGGCACAGGCCGAAAAATTCGCTGAAGCCACGCGTGCGCTCAACGCCCGTATCGCCGACCTCGAAAAGGCGCGCGAGCAACACGTCATCAGCGGCACTTTTGGCATGCACGCGCCCGGGCAGGGTTCCGTGTCGGTTGGTCTGCCACCGCCCGAAGAGAAACTCGACGCTACCGTCGAGCGCGCCCCGACTCCGCCGGTCCCCAACCTGCCCCCGCCGGCACGCACCGAGGCTTTCCAGAAAATGATGCGAGCCCAGGTTCGCGCCAACAACAAGCGCATCTATGCGGACCTCGGGCGAGCAACTCGGCCTCAACAAGGAAGACACCAGCAAACTCATCGACATGCTCACCGATCAGCAGGTCGCCGGCTTCGCACGCATGCGTGAGAGTGGTCCCATGGAACAGGCCGAGATCAAACGCCGACTCGACGATGCGGCCCGCGAACATCAGGCAGAACTCGAAGCTTTTCTCGGACCATCCAAAGTGGAAGACGCTTCGGGATTATCAGGCAGACCATCCCGGCACGACAGGAACTGGACGCGCTCTCGCGCCAGCTCGAAGGCTCCGACGCCCCCGCGCTCAGCGAAGACCAGCAGAAGCGTCTGCTGACCGCGCTCGTCGAAGAGCGCAAACGCATCCCCATGCCGAAGATGGACGAAAGCACCAGCGACGAAGACTATTCCAAGGCATACGCGGAATGGCAGAGCGCCTACAACGAACGCGTCAACGCGCATGCGCAGGGCATTCTCAACACCGAACAACTCACTTCCTTCAGCGACTACCAGCAGTGGCAGAAGGAAATGCGCGAACAGGCAACCGTTCGGCGGATGAGCCGCGGCCAGCGCACACCGGCGGCAACACCGTCGAATTCTCGGTTGCGACAGCGACCATTGCCGGTGAAGCCGTGATGATCGCGCCTGCACCCGATGAAAAACCCCGCAAGGCCCAGTAGCCTGGCATGAGTTCCGACGAACAGCAGATCCGCGAGCTGGTCGCCACCTGGATGTCGGCGACCAAGGCGGGCGACATCGCCACGGTGTTGTCGCTCATGACGGACGACGTGGTGTTCCTCGTGGCGGGGCAGCAGCCCTTCGGGAAAGATCATTTCGCCGCGGTCATGAAGCCGCAGGCCGGCGGCCTTCCCCTGCCGAAGATCGACGGGCACAGCGAAATCCAGGAAGTCCAGGTCTCCGGCCACTTTGCCTACATGTGGAGCAGGCTCAACGTCGAAATGACGATGCCGGACGGCAAGACCACGCAGCGCGCCGGGCACACGCTGTCCGTCTTTCGCAAGACCGCGGGCCGCTGGCAGCTCGCGCGTGATGCCAATATGCTGGCCCCGGTCAGCGTCTAACTAATCCACGGAGGGAACATGAAATATCGCGGAGGCTGTCATTGCGGCAAGGTCACCATCGAGATCGAAGGTGACATCACCGGCGCCGTGTCCTGCAACTGCTCCATCTGCTCGAAGCGCGGTTCGCTGCTGTGGTTCGTGCAGCGCGACCAGGTGAAACTCACCGGCGAATCCGAGCTCAGCACTTACACGTTCAACAAGCACGTCATCAAGCACCGCTTCTGCAAACACTGCGGCATCCTGCCGTTCGGTGAAGGCACCGATCCCAAGGGCGTTGCGACAGCCGCCATCAATATCCGTTGCCTCGAAAACTTCGAGTTCGAGAAGGTGCCCGTGCACCACTACGATGGCAGGAAGGCCTGACCTGGACCGACTCCTCTATATATGCGCCGGCGTCGCCGGCTTCCTGGGCGTGGCGTTCGGAGCGTTTGGTGCGCATGCGCTCAAGGCCTCACTGCCGGCCGACATGCTCGCCGTGTTCGAAACCGGCGTGCGCTACCAGATGTATCACGCGTTCGCGCTGTGTGCGGCCGCCTGGGGCAGCGCGCGCTGGCAGTCGCGGCCGTTCGCGATCGCCGGAGGGTTGTTTGTCGCCGGCATCGTCGTCTTCTCGGGCAGCCTCTACCTGCTGGCGCTCACCGAAATGCGCTGGCTCGGTGCGATCACGCCGCTAGGTGGCCTGGCGTTTCTGGCCGGGTGGCTCTGTCTCGCGTGGGGCGCGGCCACTAAAATGCGGGCATGATTTTCTACGACTACTACGCCGACGTCCCCGAAGACACGCTGCGCGACTTCGTCAGCAAGCAGGAGCTTGGCCACTTCGTCACGGTGAGCGCCGAAGGCCAGCCGCACATCGGGCTGTATCCCTTTCTGTTCCTCGGCGAGACCATCGAGATCCACCTGCATCGTTCCGACGAGCAACTGAAAGACCTGCTCACGAACAGGAAGTGCGTGTTCGAGGTGGATGAGATGCTCGGCACCATTCCCGTCGCACTGGGTTCACCCCAGCAACGCCATGTTCGCCACCGCCTATCACCGCACGGTGATCTTCGAGTGCGAAGCGGAGGTGTCCGAAGATGCGGAGGTGCTGGCCGCGCAGCAACGACGGCTCATGGCCCACTATCAGCCCGACGGGCACACGCCGGTGAGCACCGAACACGCGATGTATCGCGGCGCCGTTCAAGCAAATTTCCGCGCTCACGCTGCACGTGCGCGCACGCAAGGTGAAGTGGAAGCTGGCGCAGAACCGCAGTCGGGCCGAGCGCGAGAAGATCATCGCGGAACTGCGTAAACGCGCGCGCCCCACCGATGCCGGCGCGGCGGATGCGCTGCAATGGACGCTGGATCACGAGGCCGCGAAATCATGATCACGCACACGGGTGGTTGCCACTGCGGCCGCGTCCGCTTCGAGGTCGACGCGCCGGCGGAGCTTTCCATCGACGAATGCAACTGCTCCATGTGCTCGCGCACCGGCTATCTGCACCTCATCGTCACCGCCGACCGGTTCCGCATCACCAAAGGCGCGGATGCGCTGACCACCTACACGTTCAACACCGGCACCGCGAAACATCTGTTCTGCGCGACCTGCGGCATCAAGCCGTTCTACGTGCCGCGCTCGCATCCCGACGGATTCAGCGTGAACGCACGCTGCATCGATTCACCTACTGTCACCGGCAATGAAGATCACGCCCATCGACGGCCGCAACTGGGAGAAGCAATATCCGGCGGGCCGCGGTGAGTTCACCGCGTGAGGGGCAATGCATGAGCCGTTTTGCCGAAAACATCCGCCCGTATGTCGACGCCGAACTGCGTGCGGCCCGGGCAGACGCCGAGCACGAGTTCGCGCATCTCGAACGCGCGCACGTGCTCGGGCAGGCCTCCACGCGCGAACACGTGCGCGTGCACTGGCGCATGCTGCTGCTGGGCCTGGCGGCATCGCGATGCGCGCGAGTTCGTTCGGCCAGGTGTTTCGCATCGTCGGCGCGGCCACGAAGACGTTCATCGGCCTGGTGCCCGGCAGGCAATACCGGCGGCGCGAACGTGAGCCCGGTGCGCCCCATGCCGCTCGATCCTGAACTCGGCCGCCATCATCGCAAGGCGCGCGGCGCGTCGGCTAGCTACCAGCTGTTGCGCAGCTCGCGCAGCTTCACGAACACCGTGCGCGCGTCGGGCTTCTCGCCGATCTCCGGAAACTTCTCGCGCAGCCGCGCGATGATCTCCGGGTTCTGCAACCGCAGAAACGCATTCACGCGTTTCTCTTCGCCCAGCGTCGTCACGCGCGCGTTCGCGGGATCCTGATCCTTCGCGCATCTCGAGCGCCTTGGCCGCTTCGGTATTTCCCGGCTCGCGATCCAGCGTGAACGCCAGATTGCGCGCCATGTACTCATGCCCGGGATACACGCGCGTCGCATCCGGCAGGCTGCGCGAGCTGGTTCACGAAGGTCTCGTAGAGCAAGCCAGGATCGCCGCCGTTGTGGCAATTGCCGGCGCCGGCATTGAACAGCGTATCGCCGCAGAACAGCGCCGGGCGTTTCGCCATGCGCCAGCAGGCAGACATGCGAGCGAGTGTGGCCCGGCGTATCGAGCACCTCGAGCTCCACGGTGCGACCCACCTTGATGACGTCGCCGCGGGCGAGCCCTCGATCCACTCCGCCGATGCGACCGGCCGCGCCTGCATGCGCGCTCACACGTGCGCGCGTGGCGGCGACGACTCCGGCGTTGCCGTCGGTGTGGTCGCGATGTTCATGGGTGTTCAGGATCTGCGTGATGCTGAGCCCGCTCGCTCGCGCCGCCGCAAGGCATCGCCCGGCGTCGAGCGGATCGACGATCAGCGCCTCGCCGGTTTCGGCGCAGGCGATGAGGTAGTGGAAATTCCGCAGCGGGTTCGCAGCCCAGATTCGTTCGACGAGCATGCGGGTGTGCTCCTCCGCTCAGGCCCGAAGCGCCTCATCGAACAACCCGTGCTGCGACTTGAGCGGCACGCGGATGCGCACCGTGGTGCCTTCGCCGACGATGGAATGAATGTCGATGCTGCCGCCCATGAGTTTCAGCCGCTCGCGAATGTTGAACAGCCCGAATCCGCCCTGGCGCGTCGGCAGCCGATTGATGGAATGCACTTCGAACCCGACACCCGGGTCGATCACGTCGAGCGACAGCGCGTCGTTGTTCACGGCGCAGCGCACGGTGGCGCGCTTGGAGCGCGCGTGCTTGACCACGTTCTGCAGCAGCTCGCGCACGGTCTGGAACAGCAGCACGGTGACCTGGTCTTCCAGTGGCTTGGGGTTCCCATCGTCCTCGACGGAGACCAGGAGCCGCTGCTGCTTCGAAACGCGGTCGGCCAGCCAGCGCAGCGCTTCGAGGAGACCGCTTTCGTGCAACCCGGGAGGCGCCAGCTCGAGCATCAGCGTACGCGTCTGCAGAGTGGCGTCGGCCAGCACCTGCTCCGCTTCATCCATGCGCTGCAGCAGTTCGCGATCGTCGATGCCGCGCTTGATCTCGGCGAGCTGCATCCCCAGGCCCATGAGATTCTGCGCCGGCCCATCGTGCAGCTCGCTCGCCAGCTTGCGGCGCGCGCGCTCTTCGGCCAGCGTGATCTCGGTGGCGAGCGCACGCAATTGCCCGTCGTGCTGGGCGAGCGCGGATTCGGCCTCGCGCATCGCAGTCACGTCGCGGCCGCTTCCCCAGAAGCGCAGCACGCGGTCGTTCTCGACGATGCCGATCATCGAGATGAGCAGCACGCGATCGAGGCCGTACGGACCGTGCACCACGTGTTCGATGTTGCGCACCTGGTAGCCGTTGCGGATGGCTTCGCGAATTCGCTCGATGTAGATCTTCGACCACGTGGGGTGATCACCGAGGCGCGTGCCGACCACCGGGCTCTGCGCATCCTTGAGGCCGAGCGCCACCATGAACGCGGTGTTGCACTCGGCCACGTAGCCGTGTTTGCGCACCCAGGCGACCTGCTCGTCGGGCGACAGCGTGATCGGCATGGGCTCCGCGAGCTCGGTGCGGAAGATCGCCTCGGAGCTGTTGGCGACGAATGCGCGATAACGTTCGTCGCTGGTACGCGCCTGCGCGATCGCCGCATCGCGCTCGGCCATCACCGCCTGCAGCAGCAACACCGGCAACACGCACAGCGCGACGAACGTCTGCAGTTGATAAGGGCTGTCGAAAGGACCGAAGCCGCGCGTGGTTGCAAGCGCCGCGATGGCCACGGTGATGCCCGCGGCCAGCGCGGTGCGCCGCGGGCCGCTCAACATCGCGATCCACACCAGCACCGGATAGACGATGTATGGCACGTCCAGCGGCGAGCTCAGCGCCCCGGGCTTGCGCAGGAACACCGCGAGCAGCATCAGCAACAGAACGGCAAAGGCCGACAGCGTGGCGGCGCGTCCGCCGCGCGAATGCTTCGAGAGCGCGAAGCCGTGGAAGCCCACCGTGAGCACCAGCGGCGTGACGATGAGCGCACCGAGGAAATCGCCGATCCACCAGCTCTGCACGCTCAGCCAGTAGGCGTGCTCGCCGAAGGACGTATCGCCGCGCAATGCGATGGCGACGACGGCGCAAAGCAGCGTGGACAACAGCGCGGCCACCGAAAAGAGGAGCACGTCCCGCAGGCGCGCGAACGAAATGGGTCCGCGCACGCTGACGTGCATCAGGCCCACGCCAATCAGCGCGGCCGCGAACTTCACCGGAAACAGCAGCCCGGCCGCGGAGAACGGCAGCTGGGGTGCGAACAGGGTGTTCGCGAGCATCTCGGCGACGTAGGTGGTGATGAACAGAACCGGCCAGAACCGCGCCGGGTACAGCAGCAGAAAGGCGAACAGGCTGCCGGCGGCCGGCCAGAAGACGCCCACGCCCTGGGGGCCCGTCAGCAGGGTCAGGCCGATCCCTACGGCGAAAAAATGCAACGGAAAGTAGATCGCTCCCGCCTGGAGGGGACCTAACTTCAGTCCGAATGGTCGAAGTAGCCGATTCATGGCTGCCGCCATCATAGAACGAGACCTGGAGCGTAGCCCCATGGCGACTCTTTGTTGTTTGCTCGGCTCGGTGCATATTGCGAGTCATGTCTCAGTCCAGAATCCGCGACGAGGGGGTCGCCTGGTGAAAAGCCGCTATAAATTCAGGGTGTTGCTGTTTCCATTGCTGGGTACGCTGGCCGCCTGCGGCGGTGGTGGCGATGGCGATGGCGGGGGCAGTTCGAGCAGCAGTGGCGGGGGTACGGGCAATACCACCACCTGGCAGCCCGGGGTTTACCTGCCTTCGAGCAATTTCGACGCCATGTGCGTGGCCCCACGCGCCGGAACGGCTGACCGTGCCGGTACCGCCACCGACCAGAACAACTGGCTGCGCTCGTGGACCAACGAGCTGTACCTCTGGTACAGCGAAGTCACGGATCGCGATCCGTCGCTTTCGAACACCGTCGACTATTTCAGGGCTGCTGAAGACCAACGCCACCACCCCATCCGGGCAGGCCAAGGACAAATTCCACTTCACTTACGACACCGAGGTGTGGCGGTCGCTGTCGCAGGGCGGCGTGGAAGCGGGCTACGGCGCTGAATTCGCAATTTTTTACCCCCCCAATAACGCGCGGACTCCACGGCGAATCGTGGTCGCTTTCACCGAGGCAAATACTCCTGCACTAAACCAGCTGTTGCGCGGCGATGAAATCCTGCAAGTGGATGGTGTGGATGCCGTCAATGGCAGACACCGCGGCGATAGTCGACACGCTCAACGCCGGCCTGTTTCCCTCGGCCACCGGGCAGTCGCACACCTTCCTGGTACGCGGTACCAATGGCACCAGCCGCACGGTGACGCTCACGTCCGCCACCATCACCCACCTGCCGGTGCCCATCGTCACCACGTTCAACACGACTTCGGGCCAGCTCGTCGGCTACATCCAGTTCAACGACCACATCGCGACGGCGGAAACGCCGCTCATGAACGCGATCACGTTCCTCGACAACGCCAACGTCACGGCTCTCATCCTCGACCTGCGCTACAACGGTGGCGGCTACCTGGATCTTGCCAGCGAGGTCGCCTACATGATCGGCAACCGTTCGATGACCGCGGGCCGCACGTTCGAGAAGATCGTCTTCAACGACAAGAACCCGAACCGCAATCCGATCACCGGTGACACGCTGGCACCGACGCCATTTCATAGCCGGACCCAGGGCTTCACGGGTGCCGGCCCCGCCAACGTGCAGCTCCCCTCGCTCGATCTGCAAGACGTGTACATCATCACCGGCACCGGGCACTTGTTCGGCGAGCGAGTCCATCATCAACAGCTTGCGGGGTGTCGGGGTGCGAGTGCATCTCATCGGCTCCACGACCTGCGGCAAGCCATATGGCTTTTACCCGACCGACAACTGCGGGACTACCTACTTCTCCATCCAGTTCCGTGGCGAGAATGCCGCGAACTTCGGCGACTACACCGACGGTTTCTCGCCGGCAAATACCCCCACGAATCCTGGCACCAGCGTGCCGGGCTGCGCGGTCGCGGATGACTTCAATCACGCGCTCGGCGATGTGGGCGAAGCGCGCATCGCGGCCGCGCTGCAATACATCGCCAGCAACAACCAGACTTGTCCGGTGCCGCCGAGTGGCGTGTCGGACTCGCGCCTGTCCAAGGCGTCGTTCGAGACGGAAGAAGACGGAAGCTTGTGGGTATCGAAGCCCGCGGCGCGCCTCAACCGCATCGTTCGCAAGATGTAATCAAACAGGGACGCGCCTCCAGCAAGAGGCGCGTCCCCGTTCCAGCGCTACAAGGTTCGCAAGAACGACACCAGGTCCTTCTTCTCCTGCGAGCCGAGCTTGAGCGCCAGCACCAGGTTGAAGAATTCCACTGAGTCGTCGAGCGTCATCAGGCGGTCGTCGTGCAGATAGGGCGGTGAGTCCTTCACGCCGCGCAGCGGGAAAGTCTTGATCGGGCCGTCGGCGGACGCCTTGCGTCCGTTGATCATGACTTCCTTGAAGAAGCGCTCCACCTGCAGGTTGTGCATCAGGTTGTCGGTGTAGTACGGCGGCGTGTGGCAGGTCGCGCACTTGCCTTTGCCGAAGAACACCTGCTCGCCGCGCAGTTCCGCGGCGGTGGCTTTTGCCGGATCCAGCCTGCCGAATACATCGAGCTTGGGTGCGGGCGGAAAGTCGAACAACGACTCCATTTCCGCCATGAAGTGCACCTGGCTTCCGCGCTCCAGGATGTTCACGCCCTTCTTCTGCGCCTGCACCGGATCGCCGTCGAAATACGCGGCGCGCTGCTCGAACTCGGTAAAGTCCTCCACGGTTTTCAAGGCGCGCTGCGAACCGAACAGGCGCTGGATGTTCAGGCCGCGCAAGCTCGGTGTATCGATGCGATGGCGATGCTCATTCGGGCGGATGTCTCCGACGGTATGCGTGGCCGCCGTCGTGTGGCCATTGGCGTGACAGTCGAGACACGCGACGCCCTGTGTCGCCGTCAGGGCACGGCGGTCGTCGGTGGCATTGAATTGCGCCTGGGGAAACGGCGTCACCAGCAGCCGGAGGCCCTCGAGCTGCTTGGGATTGAGGATGTCCTTGAACAACTCGTGGAAGTTGGCCAGCGTCACCAGCTGACCTTTCGAGACGTCGCCCAGATCCGGGCGCGTGGTCAGATAGATCGGCGCCGGAATCTCGGGCAGGAAATGTTGTGGAAGATCGAAGTCCAGGTCGAATCGGGTGAGATCCCGCAGCGTCTGGCGCTTGGTTTCGGCGATCAACACGTGGGGAAAGATCATGCCACCCGCTTCGTGATGCGGATGGGGCATGGCATGGAAACCCGCGGGCCACAGTCCGCGCTGTTTGATCTGGTCTGGAGTCATGCCGGCGAGCTGTTCCCAGGTCACGCCTTTGGGCAACTTCACCCGGACTCCATCCTGTACCGGCTTTCCGCGTGCCATGACGACGCCCGCTGCCGGCCGGTCCGAGAGGTCATACCGTTCATTGAGCAACTTCTTCTGCCGATCGGCAAAGACAGGCTTTTCCGCCTGCAGGCGTTTGACGAGCGCATCGAAGTCTTCGATGGGTTCGGCGGCCTGGGCCGTGCCGAAAGAGAGGGCTCCGCTGAGCATCATCGTGGCTAGCAACATCGCGCGGGCGCGCGACGTCCTGGGCTGGCTGTACATTGTTATTCCCCCGTGACTGGATGACGCGGGGGAGTCTGCTACCCGTTGTTAGGGGCTGCTAATGGATGTATCCGATCGGTTTGATAGGCGGCATCTATCGCGGGCACACGGTGGTGTGGTCATCGCCTGACACGCGCAGCCTTGTTAGGCAAAAGACACGGGGGCGGACCTCAGCGCGTGAGGCCGTCCCCGTGTTCGCCATGATGCTCCAGATCGGTCCTCAGCCATTTCCGGAGTCGGCCCACGGCGCGTTCCCAGCCTGTGTGCATTGGCTCTCGAATTGATTGCGAGATGCCGGCTCCGAAAGGTTTTTTCTGGGGCACGTCTTTCGGATCGGTCAGCCAATCTGTGAGATCGTTCGTCACCAGGCCCATGTTCGTGCCCTCCCTGGGCGGAGTTCCCAGGATGTCTGTGGGCGAATAATCCCCCTAAACTCGGCCAGAGTCATCAGACCATGGGGCAATTGCACGGCCTATCTACGCCGCGTCGCATCACGGGGGCCGCCGGCACCGTCCAACGTAGCTAGGTGTTTTCCACCGCTGCGCTGCAAAACAGCGATCAGGTCCGGGTGCGCTACTCGGTGTCGAACCTGAGATTCACCTCGATCTCCGGCAGCAGCGGCGACGGGTCGAAATAGTGTCCCTCATCGCTCCACGCGAATACGCTGCCGGCGATGATGTAGTGCGGCGTGCGGTCGATGTCCACGCGGAACACTTTGCGCGACTCCGCCTTAGGACGGTGGCTCGGCGGAATGTAGTCGAGCACTTCGTCGAGCAGGCACTGCTCGATGGTGAAGTCGCTGAACCAGGAGGGCAGCGAAATCCACACCACGCCGCGAAACAGCAGATCGATGCGCTTCGGTCCGCCATCGTCGCGGTCACCCGAGCGCAGCAGCAGGACGCCGTGATGCTGGTGGAACAGCACGACGCCGAACTGGCCGTTGAAACGTGCGGGGAGTGTCAGCGGTTCGGGCAAGAGGCGGCTCAGGAAACGCTGAAGCCCGCGGCGGGCAATACCGCCTGCGTCGTGGGTAGATAGTGGTCGACGAGCAGCGCCGCGAACAGCCACATGAGATAGGTGATCGAGAAGCGGAACACCTTCATCGGCAGGTGCGCGCGCTCGGTGAGCTTCATCTGCAGCGCGTAGAAGATGAACATGCCGTTCAACACCAGCGCGGCGGCCAGGTAGATCAGCCCGCTCATGCCGGTGACGAAGGGCATGAGGTGACGGCGGTGAGCAGCACGGTGTAGAGCAGCACCTGCAGCCGCGTGAATGCGACGCCGTGCGTCACCGGCAGCATCGGTATGCCGACCTTGGCGTATTCGTCCTTGCGCGCGATGGCCAGCGCCCAGAAGTGCGGCGGCGTCCACACGAACACGATGAGGAACAGCAGCAGCGCGTTCGGGTCGACGGAGTTCGTGACCGCGGCCCAGCCCAGCACGGGAGGCGCGGCGCCGGCCGCGCCACCGATGACGATGTTCTGCGAGGTCGCGCGCTTGAGCCACACGGTGTAGATCACGGCGTAGCCGATGAGCGAGGCGAACGTGAGCACGCGCGGTCAGCGTGTTCACCAGCAACACCAGGATCGCCATCGACAGCGCGCACAACACGCCGGCGAACAGCAACGCCGCGCGCGCCGACATCTTGCCCGTGGGCAGCGGACGTCGCTTGGTGCGCGACATCGACGGCGTCGATGCGCTCGTCGAGCACGTGGTTGATGACGGCGGCGCTCGCGGCGGCAAGGCCCACGCCCAGGTTGCCGAAGATCAACGCATCGAGCGGCGGCATGCCCGGAACGGCCAGCAGCGTGCCCACGATGGACGTGAACACGATGAGCATGACCACGCGCGGCTTGGTCAGCTCATAGAAGCTGCGCCAGCGTGAGCTGGCGAGGATGACGGGTTCGGTGGAGGCCAAGAAGCTCGCTTCCTGTGGGGCGCGAGAGTTTAGCCCATCAACTGGCGGAAATCGGCCCTAGTGAAAATCGGCAATGGGCCGGAGCTTCCGGTTCAGCAGCACCGTGGCCGCGACCAGCAGCGCGGCGCCGGCGTTATGGGCGGCCGCGAGCTCCAGCGGGAAAGCGCGCAACACCATGAAAACCCCGATGGAAATCTGCGCTGCCAGGGCCGCGATCACCGCCAGCGCCAGCCCAGCGAGGACCGTTCCCCAGGCCGCGAAACGCGTAAAAAGCGGCACAGCAGCAGCAGGACTGTGGCCAGCACCGCGCCCACGCGATGCGTGAAATGGATGGCCACGCGCGCCGGATGGTCGAGCACACCGCCCGGCGTAGTTGATGCCGAGGCCGCGCCACAACACGAAGGCGTCCTTGTAGTCCGCCTCTGGTATCCACTGCGCCTGGCATTTCGGTACGTCCGGACAGGCGACGCGCGGCGTAGTTGCTGCTGGTCCAGCCGCCGAGCGCCACCTGCACGGCCAGCGCGGCGAGCGCGAGTCCGGCCCACAGGCGCGCGCGCGCAGCCGCCCTCCACCAGGCGATTGCCGGCGAGCACCGAGCGACCGTCCACGGGCCGATCCTGCGCGCAAGCTTCGTCAACCACAGCCACAGCAGCAGCGCGAAGGTAGTTAGTCCGCCGACCAGGTGGCCGGTGACGATCAGCGGCTTGAGCAGCCAGGTGACGGTGAGCATGCCGAGCATGCCCTGCAACACCACCAGGACCAGCAGCACCAGCGCGAACCCACGCTCACGCCGCGCTCGTGTCGCGCGCGAATCGACAGCGCGGCGATCACGACGATGATGAGACCGAGCGTGCTCGCGAAGTAGCGATGGATCATCTCGATCCACGCCTTGCGCACATCGGCGGCGCTCGCGTAGTGCTCCGCGCTGCCCGTGGGCGCGATGTGCCCGAAGCAGCCGGGCCAGTCCGGGCAGCCGAGGCCGGAGTTCGACAGCCGCGTGTAGCCGCCGAGCACCACGACACCAAAACACAGGATCGCGCCGATGAGCGCGAGCCGCCGGATCCAGATTATCTCCCGCATGTCCGGAGGCATCTCAACCGATGTGCGACAGCTTGAGCAGCTTCTTGAGGTCGCTCAGCAGATCCTTGGTCGTGTACGCTCGAGTCGTGGCGCATCATGAGGTTGCCGAGCGGATCGACGATGAACAGCGTGTGCTCGCGCGCTTCGGGAAACTGCGCCAGCAATGCGGCCGCTTCGGGCGCGGACGCATCGAGCGCGACGAGCCCGGCCTGTTCGCGCGCGAAATAATCCGTGTCGCAGCAGTTGCCGGTGGCGAGGAACACGCGCTGCACGCGCGTCATCTCGTTGTTGAGCGCCAGTCGCGTCTGGCGGCCGAAAACCAGCGCGGTGCGGCAGGCGTCGTCACAGCGGCCGTCACCTATATAAAGGAGTGTCCACTTGCCCGTGAGCGCCTGGGGATCGGCAGGAGTGCCGTCCGGCGTTACGCAAGCCCGTCACCACGAGTGGTCGCGCCGGGTCGATGAGCTCGCCCTTGCTCGACGATTCCGCGGGACGCCACAACTTGCCGTAGTAGAGAGTGAACGCCACCACCACGGGCAGCAGAAAAACGGCCGCGACGATCAGCAGAGTGCGCCGGCCGCGGCGCGCGGGAATCTTGCATCAGGACACCTTGCGAAAATTGAGGCCGAAGTAGAGCACGAGCAGCACACCCGCAAAACCCCACCACTGGATTGCATAAGAGAAGTGTCGCGACGGTGGCATGCCGGGCGGCGACCACTCACGGACGTAGCCTTCGGGCGCTTGCGGATCAAGCAGCAGGATTGCGGCGCGCCAGTTTCTCGCCGAGCGCTGACTCGAGTTCCTCGTGCGTCGGGAAACGCGTGACCTTCGGCCACGCTTCGCCGGCGGCCGGTGGCGCGCGGCCGCTCGCGAGCCCTGACGTCGGCAGTTCGTCGAGTCGTCCGCTCACCGTCGTCGAACGCGATGCCGGTCATCGACACATCCGGCAACTGATCGCGATAGCCACGGAAAGGTACCCAGCCGCGATTCACGAGAATGCGTTGGCCATCGTCGAGCACGAATGGAGTCAGCACTTCATATCCAGGCTTGCCGGCGTGCGAACGGTTGTCGAGCAGGAACTGCCGCGATGGCTCGAAGCGACCACTCACCGCGATGCGCCGGAATCGATCTGCGGCGTCGAGATCCACTCGGGCATTGAGAACGGGTGTCGAGTCGTTACGTTCGAACTGCATTCCAGACCGCCTGCTTTGCCTCGCCACGCTGCCACTGCCAACGGCCCAGGCTAACGAACAGCGTCAGCAGGACGAGGGTGATGAGGGTCATCGGCCAGGAGGGCGCGAAGACCCTTCCGAACGCGGAAAGACGGGTCGGCATGGGGGCGGGGAGTATAAAGTGCGCCCCTCATGGACGTGATCAAAATCCTCATCATCGTCACGCTGTTCGCCATCGTTTTCAGCCTTGGCAGCGCGCTGTTTCACCTGTCCAAGGGCAAGGGCGACTCGAAGAAGATGGCCCGCGCCCTGACGATCCGGGTTGGCCTGTCGGTCGCGCTGTTCATTCTGTTAATGCTGGCCTGGTACAACGGGCTCATCACCCCGCACGGCATCCCACCCGGTAGGTAGTAAACGGGTGGGGATCCGGACTTAAGTCCGTCCCCACACTTTCGCTTTACGACGGGCTGCCACTCCGCTACATTCCGCCCCCCATGATTCGCATCACGACGAAAAAAGCGCTCAAGACCAAGCCCGCGGGGGCCTTAGGGATTTGCGCTCGCTGATTCGAAGCAGCAAAGGAACACCAAAGGCCCCGCGAGGAAACTCCGCGGGGCCTTTTCATTTGGAGCACAAGAATGTCATCGAACGACCAGACCGAACGCAACATCAAGAATCCCGTCGTCGCCATCGCGGGGGCCACCGGCGCCGTGGGCGTCGAGCTCATGCAGTGCCTCGAGCAGCGCAAATTCCCGCTGGTCGGAGCTGCGCCTGCTGGCCTCGGCGCGCTCGGTCGGCAAGATCGATGAAGTTCCGCGGCGATGACCTGCGCGTGCAGGAGCTCACCGATGCAAGCCTCGAAGGCGTGGACATCGCGCTGTTCTCCGCCGGCGGCGCGCAATCGAAGCGCTTCGCTCCGGCGGCCGTGCGCGCGGGCGCGGTGGTCGTCGACAACTCGTCGTTCTTCCGCATGAATACCGACGTGCCGCTCGTGGTCCCCGAGATCAACGCGGGCGCCATGGCCAAACACAACGGCATCATCGCGAACCCGAACTGCGTGGCCATCGTCGCCGCCACACCGCTGTGGCCGCTGCACCAGAAGCGCCGCATCAAGCGCATCACCATGTCCACCTACCAGGCTGCCTCGGGCGCCGGCGCTGCCGCCATGGAAGAGCTCAGCGAATCCACGCGCGCGCACCTCGAAGGCCGCGCGTTCACGCCGAAGGTGCTGCCGCATCCGTATGCGTTCAACGTGTTCTCGCACAACACCAAGGTGGATCCGGAGACCGGATACAACGAGGAAGAGACCAAGGTGATGCAGGAGACGCGCAAGATCTTCGGCGAGCCCGACCTGCGCGTCACGGCCACCTGCGTTCGCGTGCCCGTTTTGCGTGCACATTGCATTGCGTTGAACATCGAGTGCGAAGAACCGCTATCAGTCGCCGAAGCACGCGCTATCCTTGCCGCCGCGCCGGGAGTGCGCCTGGTCGACGACATGGAGCGCAACTATTTTCCGATGCCGCACGACGCCAGTGGCAAGGACGAAGTGCTGGTCGGGCGCATCCGCCGCGACGTGAGCGATCCCACGGGTCGCACGCTCGCGCTGTTCGTGGCCGGCGATCAGCTGCGCAAGGGCGCGGCGCTGAACGCGGTGCAGATCGCGGAGCGCCTGCTCGCCTGAGACGATTTCGATGGGGGGATGAGAGAGATAGTTAGCGAGGTCTGCCGTTATGTTGAAACACGACTTGTCGACCAGTGATCGTGAATTTCGTGCGGCTTTTGAAGCGGGCGCATTTGCGCCCGCGGATTTTTCCCATCGCGCCCACGTGCGCCTGGCCTACGTCTATCTCGCCGAGAGCGACGTGAACCTCGCGCTCGAGCGCATGCGCGCCGCGCTGCTCACCTTCATCTGCCATCACGGAATTCCCGCCTCGAAGTACCACGCCACGCTCACGCGCGCGTGGATTCTGGCCGTCGATCACTTCATGCATCGATCGCCCGAGGCCTCCTCGGCGGACGATTTCATCGACCGCAACCCGATGTTGCTCGACAGCAAGATCATGCTGACGCATTACTCGGCCGATCTGCTGTTCTCGGATCAGGCGCGCGCGGAATTCGTCGAGCCGAACCTGGATCCGATACCGCGCCACGCGGCGTAGGCGATGTGAACGATCTCCGCATGAAGCGGCACGCTTTCCTGCACACCTGTACCTGCACAGGCGGCTGTCCGCGCTGCAAATCACCAGGAAAGACTTCCTCGCTTAACCGCGAAGATCTTTCGCGCTGACACCCAGCCGCCGCGCTGCGGATAACACCGCCAGCACCGACGCCGTCGCGATGTTTGCGTGGCGGCCCGCGCCATAACGAATGCCGGCTACGCCTTCGCGTGCCGCTTCGACGATGGCCAACGCCGAAGCGTCGGCGCCCGAGCGCAGTGCGCGTTCTTCGTAGTTGTCGATGCGAATCGGCAGCGCGAGCGCGCTCACCGTTGCGGCGATGGGGCCGGATCCCACGCCACGCAGTTTGCGGCGCGAACCCGCGACTGTGACTTCGAGCTCGATGCCCTGCTTGTCGCCCTCCTCGAACAGGTGATGCGCGTGATACGTCACCTCGAAATCCGCGGTGAGATAGGTGGCCTCGAACAACGCCCAGAGCTGCTGTGACGTCATCTCGGTCTCCGAGGAGTCCATCTCGCGCTGTACCAGCGCGCTGAACTCCACCTGCATGCGGCGCGGCATCACGACGCCATAGTCGCGTTCCAGTAGATAGGCGATGCCACCCTTGCCAGACTGGCTGTTCACGCGGATCACGCTGTCGTAGGTACGCCCCAGGTCCGCCGGATCCACCGGGATGTACGGCACTTCCCAGAGAGCATCGGACTTCTGTGCCGCCATGCCTTTCCTGATGGCGTCCTGGTGCGAGCCGGAAAACGCGGTGAACACGAGATCGCCGACGTACGGGTGTCGCGGATGAATCGGCAGCCGCGTCGCCTGTTCCACTTCGCGCGCCACGGAGTTGATGTCGGAGAAATCCAGGCCGGGGTAGATGCCCTGCGAATAGAAATTGAGCGCCAGCGTCACCAGGTCCACGTTGCCCGACCGCTCACCGTTGCCGAACAAACAACCTTCGACGCGTTGCGCGCCGGCGAGCATGCCGAGCTCGGCTGCCGCGACACCGGTGCCGCGATCGTTATGCGTGTGAACCGACAACACCACGTGTTCGCGGCGTTCGAGGCGCGTCGACATCCACTCGATCTGATCGGCAAAAATGTTCGGCGTGGCGTTTTCGACCGTGGTGGGCAGATTGACGATGATGGGCCGACGGGCCCCGGCGTCCCACGCGCGCGTCGCGGCGTTGCAGGCCTCGAGTGCCACGGGCAGCTCGGTCATGCTGAAAGTTTCGGGGGAATACTCGAGCACCCACTCGGTTTCGGGCTGCGCGTCGGTGAGTTGTTTGATGAGGCTCACCTGCTTCGTGATGAGCTGCATGACCTCGGGCACCGTCATGCCGAAAACGACACGGCGCCAGACGGGCGCCGTCGCGTTGTAGACGTGCACGATGGCGCGGCGTGCGCCGCGCAGCGACTCGATCGTGCGGCGAATCAATTCCTCGCGTGCCTGGGTGATGACCATGAGCGTCACGTCATCCGGCACGAGCTTCTGTTCGATGAGATCGCGCACCGTCTGGAAGTCCGTCTCGGAGGCCGAGGGAAATCCCACTTCGATCTCCTTGATGCCCACCGCGCACAGCGTCTTGAACAACCGCTTCTTGGTGTCGCGGCTCATGGGCTCGAACAGCGCCTGGTTGCCATCGCGCAGGTCGGTGCTGCACCACACCGGAACCTGGGTGAGTTGCCGCGTCGGCCATTGCCGGTTGGGCAGGTCGATGGCAGCGAATGGGCGGTATTTCTTCGACGGATCTTTCAGCATGGTGACACTTCAGCTTTCCGGTTTACGGACGAGGCTTCCCCGCATCGGGGTGGCTCTTCGGGGTTCCAGTCTTGTATGCGCCGACTGGTAGCGCGTGTGTGTTTGCGCCTAGGGCGCAAGAAGAAGGAGAAGCGCGAGCGACAGCACCGCCAGCAGCGCGAATGGCCGGAGCGGGGCGTCTAAATGGATAGGCTTCACCTTGAGCACGGGGTGACGCTACCGCACTCTCATTCGAGAAACAACGAATCTGCCCGAAGTTCGCTCAGCCGGCGTCGGCGCCCGGCATTCAGAGCAGCTCCGCGGGCTCGAACCCGACGTTTTCCGCCCTCCCAAGGGCCGCGGCAGGAAACCGTCCCCAAGGGAATTATCTGTCATGTGCCGAAGATTCCTGCCACGTTCCGGGCGCCGCGCTTCAAAAATTTGCTTCTTCGCGATGACGCTTCGATGTGCTGGAATGCCCCTGCGGTAGATAGGGAGGTCGTCGATGGATATCAGGAAGGTCCGGGTCTTCATCGGCGCGGTTGCCGTGATTGCTGCGCTGCTGATTGCGTACTACGCACGCATATCTACCGCACAACAACGGGGTCCGGGGGCGAACGCTGACCGACCCGTGAAAGCCGAATCTCTGCCATCCGCGGCAGAGAAAGATTCCACGAAAATGAATTCCGGCCGGTAAGGTCAGCTTCACCGCTTGATCCGGGCGACCGGTGCGTGCGTATCAACCTACCTCTGACGCCCGTTTGTAAGCGTTTTCGGTGTGCATCTAGCTATCTACACATGGCCAGACGCACATGTGGTTGTTGCGAAAGCGTCTCATCCTAAAGTCTATGTTCGACCAAAAGACACGCCATCGGCGTTGCGTGCGCGCCTAACGCTGGCTACGATTTTCCCGCGCTGTTATCGGTAACAGCGGCGTCCTCGCAACAGGCGGAACCTGTTGAAGGACGGATGTCGAGGTCGCCGCACATCGTGCGGATTCATTCATGGCCTAGGGGGCGACAAATGCAAAAGCCAAATTCTTCGTATCGTTATTCATTGCTGGGGTGCGTCGGTGCTGCCAGCTTCATTTCGCCGAATGCGTTCGCGCAGACCGCGGACCAAGGCGTCGCCGTGGAGGGAGAGCAAATTGACGAAGTCGTCGTCACCGGATTTCGACGCAGCCTCGCAGATGCGACGGCAGCGAAGAAGGAGTCGGTGGGCTTCGTCGATTCGGTCTTCGCGGAAGACATCGGCAAGTTCCCGGACACGAACCTGGCTGAATCCTTCAACCGCATTCCCGGCGTGAACATCAGCCGCGAAATCACCGGCGAAGGACTCAACGTCGCCATTCGCGGCCTGAACACCAACTTCACCCGCGTGTTGCTGAACAACGCGCCCGTCGCCATCGCGTCCACCGGCCAGGACAGCGCCAGTCAGAACCGCGAAGTCGATCTGGATCTGTTTCCCGGCGAGTTGTTCTCGCAGCTGACGGTTGCAAAGTCGCCCACCCCCGAACTCATCGAAGGCGGCGCCGCGGGCACCGTGAACATGCGCATGGCGCGCCCCTTCGATCGCGAAGGCAACCAGTTGAGCTATTCGGTGCAAGGCATCGACAATGATGGCGCGGATCTCGGAGCGCGCGGCTCGCTGGTGGGCAGCTGGACCGGAGAGAAATTCGGCATCCTCGTCGGCTTCGCCGGCGTGCAGAACAATGTGGCGACGTCGGGCTTCGAAACCGTCGGCTGGACCAGCCTGAATCTCACGCAGGCGCAGTGCGGCGGCGGAACCCTGCCATGCAACACGACAGGCGGCACGGGCGCTGGTCCGGGGCAGCTCCTGACCGTACCTAACAACCCGAGCACGGTGGGCGCCGGACTCACGCCGGGCGCGACCGTCGACAACGCGTTCCTGCTGGCGCAGAACCCCGGCCGCACGATTCAGCAGATCGACAACGCACTCATCCCGCGTCTCGGCCGCCCGATGTTCGACGAAGGCAGCAAGGATCGTTACAACAGCGTCGTAAGCCTGGAGTTCCGTCCCAGCGACGATCTGAAGTTCTTCCTCGATTCGATGTACGGAAAAAAGACCAACGAGCTCGAACGTGTAGACATGATGTGGGGCATCCGCCGCACGAGCCAGGGCGGCCTGGTCATTCCGCAGAACATGGAAGTGGATCGCGCGGATTGCACCACGGGTTGCGTGGTCACCAGCGCCACCTACGCCAATTCGCTGTTCATGCTCGAGTATCGGCCGTACACGGAAGAACTCGAGTTCTGGGGTACGAACCCCGGCATGGAATGGCAGATCGCCGACAAGTGGAAACTCGAAGTACAAGGCAACTACACGGAAAGCGACTTCTATCGCGAGAGCCCGACAGTACTGCTCTTGTCGCAGCCTGCCACGGTGACGTACACCAACGACGGCGGTATTCCGAGCATCGTGTCGAACGTCGACATCAACGACCCGGCGAACTTCGGCTGGATGACCACGAATCGTGGCGGCGGCAATGAAGTCGGTCGAACCGATATGGTGGACGAGAGTCGCAGGACTGAAACGATGGGCGGACGCTTTGCCGTCACCTGGGGAGAAGATGCTCTGAACCTCAAGGTAGGCGGCGCCTGGGATGAAGTCTCGCGCGACATCCGTCCGCTCGCCAATTCGCAGCAGTGGCAGAACGCCGCGTGTGGCGGTAACCCGAGCGTCTTTGTGCCGGGCCCGAATTCTCAGCCTGCCTGCCGCGGCGAAGCGACGGGAATCACGGCCGGAGCAAACAATTACCCGGCGTATTTAGGCCTCGGGACCGGCTATTCGGCCGGCCTCGGCCCGTTGACCTACGGTGGATCGCTGGTTCCCAGCACCGCAATACCCGGACTGCTGCGCCCGACGCGATACGGCTTCGTGAGTGTGGATTGGCCCGCGTTCCGCGCGGCGTCCAACTACGACGCCATTCACGACCAGATCGGTGAAGCCGGCGCCACGCCGACGACGGCGAACTGGGCGTCGATCACCGAACAAACTACCGGTGCCTTCGCCCAATTGAGCGGCGATGCGGAGGTGGGTGAAAACCGCCTGCGTTACAACATCGGCTTGCGCTACGTGGAGACCGACCAGAGCGTGACCTCGCGTATCACCGGTCCCGATCCGCGCAATCCCGCGCCGGCAGCCGCGGCCGACGATGGCAGCCGATATCCGGACGTCATAACCATTTCGACGCGTGATTCCAAGTACGACAACGTGCTTCCGTCGGGCAACCTGGCCTGGAACGTCACGGAAAACGCCATCGTGCGCACGGGTCTGTCGCGCACCATGACGCGTCCGAACCCTTCGCTGCTGCGCGCCGGCATCAGCATTCCGAACGCGGATGTGAGCTCGGCTTCACTGGGCAATCCGGAACTGGCTCCATATCTCTCGGACAACCTGGACATCGGTTTCGAGTACTACACGGGTAACGAGGGTTACTTCGGAGTGGCAGCGTTCCGCAAGGAGCTCGAGGGTTTCACGCAGACGCGGCAGACATTCGTGCCGTTCAGCGCGCTGGCGCAATACGGCGTGACGTTCGCGTCGCTCGGCGCCGGCCAGCAGCAGGCGCTGATCACGCGCGGCAACGGTGATCCAAACGCCGCGATCGTGCGACTGGACGAGACGATCAATGCCAGCGGCAAACTCACGATCAACGGTCTCGAGTTCAATTGGGTCCAGCCTCTCGACTTCATCAAGCTGCCGGGCCTCGGCTTCACGGCGAACTTCACGATCATCGACCAGAAGGGTGAAGGTGCGGCGCCGGCGATCGCCACAGGTGTTCCGCCCGAGACCGTCAACGCGACGCTGTACTACGAAGCTCATGGCGTGAGTGCACGCGTGTCGTTGACCAAGGCGTTGGGCTCGCAGAACTCCGGTCCCAACAGCAACCAGCAGGGTGTGACGGGCGCGGAGTTGTTTGGCGTGGACTACAAGCAGGTGGACTTCTCGTCGAGCTTCGACTTCGGCGAGATGTTTGGCTGGAACGAGTTCATCCCGCAGCTGACGATCGACGCGACGAACCTCACCGGAGAGGTGCGGCAGTCGTACTCGCAGTTCACGAATGCGACGTTCACCGAGTTCGATTCCGGCCGCACGATCATGGTGGGCCTGCGCGGCAAGTTCTGATTATCTGACCGCAACGGCGGCGCATCCTTCCCGCGGATGTGCCGCCTTGTTCTGTTCAGCTCTGCTGCGCGACCAGCGGCCAAAGCAAAGGGCGCCCGAAGGCGCCCTCTCTTAAAAACCTTTTGCTCTGTAGCTCAGCGGCGGTTGCTGCCAGGAAAGCGACGGGTGGCGATCAGTCGCCTGCCAGACGCTTGACCAGTGCTCGAGAAATCTTGGAGCTCTGCTTGAGGGGCGTGTTCTTCAAGCCCATTTGCCTGACCGTGACGCCAGCTTGTTTCAAGCGATACGCCGAAACCTGGGCATCAATTTCAATGGACTGATTTTCCAAAAGCTTCTTGGTTTCTTTGGGAACCACAGCAACTCCCTTACCTGTGGGCACATTGTAAGGCCGGAATGGCAAAATCAAATGCCCTTTGTCACAACTCGAATCGATTTGTAGCCCGCAAAGACAGGATAAATCGAATTTGTTCCGTCTTCCCGGCCGTCCGCGGAAATTTCGGCTTTCGTTTCAACGGCAACCGTAAGAACACAGGCGTTGTCGCCTGCGTCGAGAACGATTTCGTGCTCGCCACTATCAATATCTTTCCAGAGACCGATCGTCCGATTCTTGTCCGCCCGCCTTCCGGTGGTCAAAAGCTTTGGTCGGCTTCGCTCTGCCATCCCAAGACTAGTCAGCGTAAGAACGGAAGTGCCAGGATCATCGGCAAGCACCGACGCGTACCTGGACGACCAACGGCCATGGATTTGAGGACCGTCCATGAGCAGCGCCACCAGGAGGTTCGGCCCAACGGAACGAATCAAGTCTGCTGCCGGGTCTTGGCGGGCAAGGTCTTCACAGACGAGCGCGGTCCAGGTCATCCAATTTCCCAAGGTCAAAAAGTTGAGCCGCCGCGGATGAATTTCGATGTTTTCCCAGACCGATTTCGCCGGCGGCACGTTGCCAGCGAGTTGATAGTCAATGATTTGCGTGCGATCGAGACACCATCTGTGATGTTTGAATTGATAAAGCCGATTGTCCCTGATCAGGAGATCTCGTTCCTTTTTCGAAGGTTTGCTTCCATCGCGCAGGAGTAGTCCTGCAGGCTGAAGAAAGCACATGTTCAGGCCGCGGCCTCCTTTCGCCGCCGAAGCACGTACACCAGCTATCAGCATGGCACCTTGCGCGATGCATGCCGCTTCGACTTCGAAATACTCTTCGACCGTGAGGGCCAGCTCCGGATACACGACGACGTCGATGCTGGCCGCCTGCTTGCGGGCAACCCGGAAAGCTTGATTGAGCCACCGGGCGACGACCCCTCTTCTTGTTCGCCGGCTTGGGTTGTACTCAAAATATACTCCGGTGCTGTTCGGCGGATGGACGAGCCGAAAGTCCTCGCTTTCGACGACGAACGGCGAGGGCACCAGCAGAAAATTCAGCGTATCCGCAGTCTTCTGGTTCTCCAGATTCTCGAACGGACCTACCCAAAGCGCCTGAATATCGTTCGGAAGGTACAGTGCGAGGTGGTGAGTGAGCGACCTGAGCGTCGCACCGCGCTGCGGCGTATGTTGCTTTGGAAGTACGCCAATCGCATCGGTGGGAATGTCCCATCCAAAACTTTGACGGTCATTCGAGATGCGAATCGCATCTGCAATCGCGAGGAATCGTGTGTCCCTGGTCGGAATATCAATCCCTATTCCGCCGCACGCTTCATCCGCAATGGCCACCAGCGAGATCAGGCTTCGCGCGAGGGGAACATTCCCGTTGATGGCGCGGATCGACGTTGATTTTTCGTCGATCAAGCGACCCCAAACTTGTTTGACCGCAGGGGGCAGAGCTCCCTTGAGCAACGAGGGTGACGGTCGCTTCATCGCGTCGATCTTCTCTCGCCACAATCTCCCGACTTCAATGGCCTGCTCACGAGTCAACCCGGATCTGGGCTTGCGCGCGAAGATCTCGATGTATGCGCCACTCAGCCTGAGCAGCGCGCCGGCGACCGCGAAGAGATCGGCAGGCCAGATAGGACACTCAAAATGCTTCTGATGCTTTCTACCCAGACTCTTCAGCCAATTCTCAATCGTTCGCATCGATTCGGTGCCACCGAGGCTGTAGGTGGACGGAGTCTACGCCCGTCAGTGGCCGCGCTGTAGTTAGGGAAGATGCGTAACGCTGGCGCACGTATCAATCAAAGAAAAAGGCGCGCTCGAAGGCGCGCCTTTTGTACCTGATTGCCCGTTGGCGGGCGTCCGGATCAGATCCAGTAGACGAAGATGAACAGTCCTAACCAGACCACGTCGACGAAGTGCCAGTACCAGGCCACGGCCTCGAATGCGAAATGCCGTTGAGGCGTGAAGTGACCGGACATGGTCCGCAGCCAGATGCACACCAGCATGATGGCGCCCAGCGTCACGTGGAACCCGTGGAAGCCGGTGAGCATGAAGAACGTCGAGCCGTAGATGCCGGTCGACATCGTGAGGCCGAGGTGCTGGTAGGCCTCGGCGTACTCGGTCGCCTGCAGGTAGACGAACAGGAAGCCGAGCAGGAAGGTGGCAGCCAGGAACACGTTGAGCACGACGCGGTTGCCGGCGCGCAGAGCGTGGTGCGCGATGGTGACGGTGACGCCTGACAACAACAGGATGATGGTGTTGAGCGCCGGCAGGCCGAACGCCGGGATGATCTCGAAACTGCCGTCGGTACGCGGCCCCAGTCGATCCGGGCCGTTCGTGGGCCAGGCGTTCTCGAACAGCGGATACAGCAGTTCGTTGCCGATGACCTTGGTGCCCTCGCCGCCCAGCCACGGCACCGACAGGGAGCGTGCATAGAACAACGCGCCGAAGAAGGCCGCGAAGAACATCACCTCGGAGAAGATGAACCACATCATTCCCATGCGGAACGAGCGGTCGACATCGAGGCCATAGATGCCCTGGTTGTTCTCGCTGATGACGTCGCCGAACCAGCCGATGAACATGTAGACCACGAGCGCGAAGCCGGGCAACAGCGCCCAGGCCGGCAACCAGTGATTCAGCAGTGCGACGGCACCGAGCAGCAGCGTGAAAAACCCTGCTGACGCGATGATCGGCCACTTGCTCGAGTGGGGGACGTAATACTTTTCGCCTGCGGGGGCGTGTGCCTGTGACATTAGTGAATCCCTGAGTGCTAGTTCAATGAGCCCACTCGCGTGGACTCGTCATAGAAAGTGTACGAAAGCGTGATGCGATCGACCGAGCGCGGAATCGCGGGATCGACCACGAAGCGCACGGTCATCGGCCGCTCCTCGTTGATCGCGAAGTGCTGCGGCACGAAGCAGAAGCACTCGGTCTTGCGGAAATATCCCGCGGCCTGGCCGGGCATGATGTTCGGCACCGCCTGCGCGGTGGTCGCATGACCGGTGAGGTTGTGCGCCAGGAACTCGGCCTTGTAGAGACGGCCGGGGTTGATCTGCATCGAAGCGACTACCGGACGGAATTCCCAACTGCCTACCGACGGCAGGTCGGTCATGAAATCCACGGTAATCGTGCGCGAGTCGTCCGGGTTTTCGACCGACAGGCGCTGCTCGGCGAGTGACTTCTGGTTACCGAAGCCGGTGATGTCGCAGATGACGTCGTACAAGCGGAACGAGCGCGAAGCCGAACGCAAAGCTGCCGAGCGCGAATGCGCCGAGCTTGAGCGTGAGCTTCTTGTTCTCGTTCATTACGAACGCGCCACCGACATGATGATGAAGGCCACGTAGAACGACAGCGCGACCAGCCCCAACAGGATGGCGGTGCGGCGCGCCTTCGCGCGCCGTTCACCCAGTTCCGCGGGAGTCATTTCAGCCATCGATCAGTGCTCCACACCGCGAGCGACGATTTCACGCGACGGCGGCGGATCCCAGCTGTGGTACGGCGGCGGCGACGACAGTTCCCATTCCAGGCCATGCGCGCCTTCCCAGGAACGCCCTTCGGCCTTCGAACCGCTCTTGATGCACTTGTAGATGATCCACGGGAACAGCAGCTGCGACAGACCGAAGCCGAACGCGCCGACGCGACGACACCATGTTCCAGTCGGCGAACTGCACGGCGTAGTCGGGGATGCGGCGCGGCATGCCGGCGAGTCCCAGGAAGTGCTGCGGGAAGAACAGCACGTTCACGAAAATGGCAGACAGCCAGAAGTGGATCTTTCCGAGCTTCTCGTCGTACATGCGGCCGGTCCACTTCGGCAGCCAGTAGTACACCCCGCCCATGATCGCGAAGATGGCGCCGGGCACGAGCACGTAATGGAAGTGCGCCACGACGAAGTAGGTGTCGTGATACTGGAAGTCGGCCGGCACGATCGCGAGCATGAGTCCCGAGAAGCCACCGATGGTGAACAGGAACAGGAACGCCAGCGCGAACAGCATGGGTGTTTCGAACGACAACGAGCCCTTCCACATCGTCGCGGTCCAGTTGAACACCTTCACGCCCGTGGGGATGGCGATCATCATCGTGGAGAGCGTGAAGAAGAGTTGCCCCGCGAGCGGCATGTTCACCGTGAACATGTGGTGCGCCCAGACGATGAACGACAGGAAGGCAATGGCCGCGGTGGCGTACACCATGGCGTCATAGCCGAACAGCGGCTTGCGCGAGAACGTCGGCACGATCTGCGAGATGATGCCGAACGCCGGCAGGATCAGGATGTATACCTCGGGGTGACCGAAGAACCAGAAGATGTGCTGGAACATCACCGGGTCGCCGCCGCCCGACGCGGAGAAGAAGCTGGTGCCGAAGAAGTGGTCGGTGAGCAGCATGGTGACCGCGCCCGCGAGCACCGGCATGGTGGCGATGAGCAGATAGGCGGTGATCAGCCAGCTCCAGCAGAACAGCGGCATGTTGAGCAGGCCCACTCCCGGCGCGCGCATGTTCATGATCGTGACGACCACGTTGATGGAGCCGAGGATGGATGACGCGCCCATGAGGTGGATGGCGAAGATCGCCATCGGGAAGCCGTCACCACCCTGCAGCGACAGCGGCGGATACAGCGTCCAGCCGCCGGCCGGCGCGCCGCCCGGCACGAACAGCGTCGACAGCAGCAACGTGAACGCGAACGGCAGGATCCAGAACGAGAAGTTGTTGAGACGCGGCAGCGCCATGTCGGGCGCGCCCACCTGCATCGGGATCATCCAGTTCGCGAGACCTGTCCACGCCGGCATGACCGCGCCGAAGATCATGATGAGCGCGTGCATGGTGGTCATGGAGTTGAAGAACTGCGGCTCGACGAGCTGCAGGCCGGGCTGGAACAGCTCGGCGCGGATGATCATCGCCATGAAGCCGCCGACGAAGAACATCACGCAGGCGAAGATCAGGTACATCGTGCCGATGTCCTTGTGATTCGTCGCGTAGACCCAGCGGCGCCAGCCGTGAGCCGGGCCGTGATCGGCGTGGTCGTCGTGAGCGCCAGAATGTGAATCAGAAGCGGTGTGTTCGTATGCCATGTGCAGTATCTCGTCGAAAACTTATTGCGTGACTGGGCGACGGCGGCGGCGCGACGGCGGTGGGCGAAGGCTCACCGGCGACTTTCTGTTCGGCCTGCTTGGCGCGCAGCCACACGTCGTAGTCCGCGGGTGACTTCACCTCGACCACGATGGGCATGAAGCCGTGATCCTGGCCGCAGAGTTCAGCGCACTGGCCGCGATAGGTGCCGACCTTGTCGGCATCCACCTGCACCCAGATCGGGGCGAGGTAGCCGGGGATGGCATCCTTCTTCATGCCGAACGCCGGCACCCACCACGCGTGGATGACGTCCTGCGCGGTGAGCAGGAAGCGGATCTTGGTGCCCGCGGGGATGACCAGCGGGTTGTCCACGTCGAGCAGGTAGTTAGGAACGGATTCGGGCTTGATGCCGGAGCCGAGCTGGCGGGCGACGTTGCTGTCGCGTTTGAGAGTCGAGAAGAAGCTCACGTCCTGGCCCAGGTATTCGTATTCCCACTTCCACTGGTAGCCGGTGACCTTGATGTCGAGCGTGGCGCCTTCCATGTCCTCGATCTTGATGAGGCCACGCGCGGTGGGCACAGCCATGGCCACCAGGATCAGGATGGGAATCACCGTCCAGATGATTTCCACCTTGGTGCTGTGGACCAGTGTGGTGTCGGCCTGCGCACCCTGCGACTTACGGAACTTCACCAGCGAATAGATCATGACGCCGAAGACCACCACACCGATGCCGACGCACCAGTAGAAGATCTCCATGTGCAGGCCGTAGATTTCCTTGCTGAGGATGGAGACACCCTCGGTCATGTTGAGCCCGCCCCAGTCGGCGTGCGCAACGGACGCCAGCAAGGCGAACAGGGAGATGGCGGCGGCCTGTATTCCACGGCGCGCGTAGGCGTTCTTCATGTGAAAGCTCATCGATGACCTCAAGAAAACTGATCCGGTGAATCGGCCGCGGGCAATGCCGGCGACTGATTCATGCCGCCAATCCGCAACCGCAAGGCGGCTGCCAGCTGGCGACGCTCCTCTTCTGTCAGAAACTTGCCTACCTCGTAAGCCCGGCCGTGCGACTCGATGACGAGGCGGCTGCGGTGGAGGGGCGAATTTGGGCGGCGGATTTTAACCCGCGCCCAGTGGCGCGGGAACACGACACGAGCAGGGTTTCCCCGCGCGTAGGTGATGACCACTTCGGCGTCGGAGATGTCGATGGCCTCGCGCTCGAAGCGTCTTTGCATATTCGAGTGTAGCGCCCAGGCGAGCAGCAGCATCTCGGCGCCCGCGAACGGCAGCACTGGCCAAAACCCCAAGACGGTCGCGACGCCGGCGACGCCGAAAGTGACCAGCGCCACGCTTGCGAAAAACAGCACCGCGCCGCGAACACTGAGCGAGCAGTGCGGGGCCAGGTCGATGTGGGTGGGGGCATCAAACACGGCGGCGACTATACCAGCGACTTTGCTGGCTTACTCAAGCACTTACGAGCTTGTTTGCGGCCTCAATTGCCCACGTGGGGCGCAGCCTCTGCTGCAGGGGCAGCCCCCGGTGCGGCACGCGCCGGGACGACTGCGAGCGGAGCCATTCCAAAGCGGCACGCCAGCGTCTCGATGTTGGCGTTCGCCAGCTCCATTTCCGCCGTCATTTTGTTGGCAATCCATCCCGCGAAGGGCAATTCGCACGAACGGATGGCTTCCCGAGTGAGCAGCGCGTGGTTGAGGCATCCGAGGCGCAGGCCAACGACGAAAATAACCGGCAGCTGCATCTTCTGTGCGATGTCGGCCATCGTCGCGATGCTCGAGATCGGCGCGAGCCAGCCGCCGGCGCCTTCGACCAGCACCAGATCCGCGCGCGGCGCCAGCCGCCGATGTGCGGCGAGGATTCGTTCGTGACCGATGGTGATGCCGTCGTGTCGCGCGGCGAGATGCGGCGAGGACGGCGTCGTCAGCAGCCAGGGATTCACGTCTTCATAAGGCGCGCTGACGTTGCTCGCGGCTAACAACTCGAGCGCATCTTCGTTGCGCGGGCCTTCGGGCGTCTGCACGATGCCGGCGGCCACCGGTTTCATCACCGCCGTGCGCAATCCGCGCGCGACGAAGGCGCGCGTCAGCGCCACCGTCACCAGCGTCTTGCCGACGCCCGTGTCGGTGCCCGTGACGAAAAAGCCTTGTTTTGCCGCGCCTGACGTCACGTTTGCCCGCGGCGGCGAATGGCGCCGGGCGCAATGAAAGTCTCGCGCGGAAAATCGCCGCTCTGCTGCGCGCGGTGTTCGCCGCCCCAGCAGATCGCGTGAATGACTTCGTAAGTGGCCGGCAATGCGCCATCGCGGCGCAAGAGTTCATAGGCCTGCGTCATCGCTGCGAGCCGCTTGCGGCCCGTGAGTCCGCGCGAACGGCCGGCGGTCACATTGTGCGCGCCGATGGCTTTCAGCTCGTGCATCAGCGACAGCACATCCGGATAACGCATCACGATCCGGTCGACGTCGAGCACGGGTTCGGCGAGACCTGCATGCATCAGCGCGCTGCCCAGTGCTTGCGGATCGAAGAAATGATTCACATGGTTGCCGGCGGCGCCGCTCGCCGCCCATGCATCGCGCAATTCGGCCAGCGTGCCCGGACCAAAGGTGCTGAACAGCAGCAACCCGCCGGGCTTGAGCACGCGTGCGATCTCGCCGAACGCGGTGTCGAGATCGTCACACCACTGCAGCATCAGGCTGCTGTAGACGAGATCGAAGGAAGCATCGCGAAACGGCAGTGAATAGGCATCGGCGCGCACTCTTTCGAACCTGCGGAGCCAGCGCGACTGCGCCTTGGCGCGCGCCAGCATTCCCGGCGCGATATCGGCGGCAATGACGATGGCGCGTGGGTGCGCACGCTTCAGCGCGCGCGAGGAATGTGCGGTGCCGGCGCCGAGATCGAGAATGGCCTGGGGCGAGACCTTGAGTTCCGCGAGCCGGTCGATGAGCTCGTTGCGCACGCGTTCCTGGAGCGCAGCCGCCGCGTCATAACTGGCGCTGGCGCGATCGAACGCGTGCAACACGGCGCGGCGATCGAGCGAAAAGGTCCCGGCAGGATCGGGCCGGTTCATATCGCCAGCGCCTCGCGAAGCGCCGCGATCAGGCCGTCCACCTGCGATTCTTCATGTGCCGCGGACAGCGTTACGCGCAGCCGCGAGGTGCCCGCTGGCACTGTCGGCGGGCGGATCGCGGTGACCAGGAAACCTTTGCTTTCGAGCGCTTTACTGATCGCGAGCGCGCGCTGCGCGTCGCCAACCACCACCGGCACGATGGTGGTGCCGGGCACCAGATTGCGTAATTCGGGAAAAAGTTCGGGCAAGCCACGCCGAAACCGTTCCACGAGGGCCAGGACCTTCTCGCGCCGCCACGATTCGCGCTGGCTCACTTCCAGCGCCGCGCGCGTGGCTGCTGCCAGCGCCGGCGGCAGCGCGGTCGTATAGATGTACGTGCGCGACTTCTGCATCAGGAAGTCGATGAGATCCGTATCGCCGGCGACGAACGCACCAAACGTGCCGAAGGCCTTGCCGAACGTGCCGACCAGCACCGGCACGTCGCCGGGGCTGAGACCGAAATGTTCACAGGTGCCGCGACCCGTAGATCCGACGACTCCAAGTCCATGAGCGTCATCGACCATCAGCCACGCGCCGGTCTGCCGCGCCGCGCGCGCGAGCTCCGGCAGCGGGGCCAGGTCCCCATCCATGCTGAACACGCCATCGGTGATGAGCAGCCGGGTGTCGATCGCCGGATCGACCGCGGCCAGGAGCTCGAAGGCATGCGCGGCATCGCTGTGCCGGTAACGCAGCGAGGTGGCGCCGCTCAATCGGCAGCCATCGATCAGTGATGCATGGTTGAGCTTGTCCGAGACCAGAGTAGCGTTTTGATCCGCCAGCGCTCCAATGACGCCCATGTTGGCCATGTAGCCGGTGGAGAAAACCAGCGCTTTCGCGCGACCCGTGAAGGCGGCGAGTGCTTCCTCGAGCGCCTCGTGTTCCGGCCCGTGGCCGGTGACCAGGTGCGACGCTCCGCTTCCTACGCCGTACTTCGCAGCCGCGTCCTGGAATGCCCCGAGCACCGAGGGATGCTTTGCCAGGCCGAGGTAGTCGTTGCTGCAGAAGTTGATGACGCCCGTGCGCACACCCACGCGCCGCGTGCGGCGCAGATGCCGCTGGTCGATCTCGGCGAGCGCCGCTTTCAGCGCTGTCGGGTTGTGTTGCATGTGGCGCTCGGGCGCGGCGCTGCGTGCGAACACTCCGGGCCGTGCACATGCTCGGCGTCTTGATGATCCGCTGACGCGGTGAGCGTCGCCGGCACCAGCGGTTCGATGCCGAGCCGCGTGAGCAGCGCGCGATCGCGCGCGACATCGGGATTGCCTGTCGTCAGCAGCTTCTCGCCGTAGAAGATGGAATTCGCGCCGGCCAGGAAGCACAGCGCCTGCAGTTCGTCGCCCATCGCTTCGCGACCGGCCGAAAGCCGCACGAAGGCTTTCGGCATGACGACGCGGGCGACGGCAATCGTGCGTACGAAGTCGAACGGATCCACGGGTTCTTTACCCGCGAGCGGTGTGCCGGGCACGCGTACCAGCTGGTTGATGGGCACGCTTTCCGGATGCTGGGGCAGGTTCGCCAGCGTCGCGAGCATCGAGGCGCGGTCGCGCACCGTCTCGCCCATGCCGACGATGCCGCCGCAGCACACGTTGAGGCCTGCGTCGCGAACCGCGGCCAGCGTGTCGAGGCGATCCTGGTAGGTGCGCGTGGTGATGATCTCGCCGTAGAACTCCGGCGACGTGTCCACGTTGTGGTTGTAGTAGTCGAGGCCGGCGTCCTTGAGCTCGTGCGCCTGCGCAGGCGTGAGCATGCCGAGCGTTGCGCAGGTTTCCATGCCGAGCGCGCGTACTTCGCGAATCATCGCCGACACCGCTTCTACGTCGCGCTTCTTCGGCGAACGCCATGCGGCGCCCATGCAGAAGCGCGTGGCGCCGGCTTCCCTGGCGGCGAGCGCGCGTGAGCGCACTTCTTCGAGCGGCACGAGCTTTTCGCGCTCGAGCCCGGTGTCGTAGCGGACGGACTGCGGACAGTAGGCGCAGTCTTCGGGGCAGGCGCCGGTCTTGATCGACAGCAGCGTGCTCATCTGCACAGCGTTCGGTGCGTGATTCGCGCGGTGGGTCTCCTGCGCGCGGAACATGAGATCGGCGAATGGAAGCGCGAACAGTGCTTCGACTTCGGCGATCGTCCAGTCGTGGCGTACCGCGGTCATTCCAGTCCCTTTAATCGTTGATTGCGTTAGTTTTTCGACTGCTCTCCACGTTGGGCAGGCACCGAAACTAGCCGGCATGTTCGAGAGCGACGATTCCATTGTCAACCGTCTCGGGCGCCTGCGGTTGACGATGGCGCGCCGCTGGTCGAGGGCGCTGGCCGCCACGCTGTTTCCGCCGCAATGCTGTCTTTGCGGGTTTCCGGGCGCGTCGCTCGACCTCGACCTGTGCGGTATCTGTCGAGACGATCTGCCATGGAACCGCGAGCCGTCGCCGGGAGCGCTGGTCGCGTTCGGCTTCCTGCCGCCAGTCGATGACCTCATACGTGATCTCAAGTACCGCGGCATCACGCCGAACGCGCGTGTGCTCGGCGTCTTGCTGGCGCAGGCCGTCGATGAGTACGCCCGCGCCCTCCCCCGGTTGCTCGTGCCGGTGCCGCTGCATGATGCGCGGCTGCGCGAACGCGGGTTCAACCAGGCCGCGGCAATTGCGCGCTACGCGGGTTACATGCTGGGTATTCCGATCGTGCCGCGCACCGTGAAGCGGGTGCGCGACACACCGTCGCAGACTTCGCTGAGCGAGGCGGAGCGTCACCGCAATGTGCGTGGTGCTTTCGCCGTGAATGGCGCATGGGCGCTGCGCAGGTTGTTAGAGGCGGGGCACGTCGCCGTGGTCGACGACGTCATGACCACGGGCAGCACACTTGTCGAAGTGAAATGCCGTGCTGCTCGCGGCCGGAGTCAGGCAGGTGGATCTGTGGGCGGTGGCGCGGGTTGCGTGAGTTCGCGATACGCCAGCGACAGCGCCGCGACTTCCACGATGGTGAAGATCGCTCCGAGAACCACCAGCAAGCCCGACTCTACGGCGGATGCATCATCCCGAAAGAGTAGCAGTGTGATCACGATCAGCAGGATTGGAAGCAGCGCGAATACGACCGTGAGGCGCAGCGTGTTACCGCGCGCGGCATGCACAGCGGCGCGCACGTCCCCTCCCACCGCGACGGCGGGCAAGACGAGACACAAACGACTACCTATCAATGCTGAAATCACCGCTGACGCGAAGATGAGAGTGGCGGTCTGAAGCGCGCCAGCCATTGGCTGTTCCAGGTCCTCGGCATCGTCGGGCGGAATTTCCGGGGTGCCGAACTGCTCGGCGAAAAACGTCGCGCCAAAGAACAATGCCCAGAATGCGATCACCAGCAACGCATAGAGAGCCACGCGCTTCCCGATGCCCGATTCGAGACCTGTGTGAGCGCCTGAAAGATCACGAAGCAGAAACCGATGGACGTATACCGCGAGCCACGCGGTTGGCACGCAATAGATGAACATCCACACCCACTCGAGGGTTTCCGGCAGCGTCAACAGCTCGAGTTCGGCGATCAGCTCGACGCCAACCATGACCAGCAGCGGGACGATGATCGCGCGCGCGAGCGGCTTGCGTTGGTCCCACGGTATCTTGAAAGCGCCTGCAAGCACCCGCAGCAACGGCAGCTTTTTTCGCGCCCTGTTCAGGCGAGGCCGACCTTCTTCAGGACTGCGACCGGCGGCCCGTCGAATTTGGTGAGCGGCACGTTGCCCACGTAGCCGATGTCTTTCATGCCGACGGGCGTGGTGTAGAACCCGCCCGCCGTGAGATCGCGAAACTTCGCGAAGAACTTCGCGGCCGTTGCGAACTGCGGCGCGGCCTTCGCGGCACTGCAGATGTCGTTGGCGATGGCCTCTTTCTGCGGCTGGTCGAGCGCCGCGAATGCCTTGGTGAAACGACCCTGCGATTCGGCGTCGATCCACGTGAGGCCCGGAAGGATCAGCTCGCGATCCGAGCGTTGTTGCGGATACGGCGCGCTGATCCATTCGTCGATGAAGTCCACCACGCCCACGGCCGACGCCGCGGGCGAGACGCTCGTCGGCCGGAATGATGAGATCGCAGAGCGCCGCGGTAGTTAGTCTGGCGGCGACGCCGAGCGTGAGCGGCCAGGGCCCGCCCGGTCTCCATTCCTTCGTCAGGTCCGGATCGGTGCCATAACCGGCCTGGTTGGCGGCGACGTCGCGCGCCTGCGGCTGCGGTGCGTAACCGAGCGCGTGCAGGGACGGAACCGTCGCGGCGGCGGCGAACATCCACTTGATGGTGGTGCGGCGGTCGAGGCTCATAGTTCCTTCCTCTTCATGAGGCCCAGCATGTGATCGGAAGAGCGCCAGGCCAGCGCCATGATGGTGAGCGTGGGATTCTTGTCGGCGTTGGAACACAAGGTGGCGCCGTCGGTGATGAAGAGGTTCTTCATGTCCCAGCACTGGCCGAAGCTGTTGGTCACGGATTCTTGCGGGATCGTTGCCCATCATCGCGCCGCCCACTTCGTGGATGATGATGCCGCCCTGCTTGATGGCCTTTTCTCCGCTCTGCGGCTTGCGCGAAGTAACGGCCACCCATCGCATCGATCATTTCGGCAACGGTCTTTTGCATGTGCGCGGCCTGGCCGATCTCGTGTGATGACCACTTCCAGTGGAATCGCAGCACCGGAATGCCGAACTTGTCCTTCACCTTCGGATCGAGCTCGGCGTAGCAGTCGTCGTTCGGGATCATCTCGCCGCGGCCGGAGAAGCACATGAACGAGCCGTAGTAGCGGCGCGCGTCCTCCTTGAACTTCTTGCCGTAGTTGCCGCCGTTGAGCCATTCGAGCCCGGCCGCGGTGCCCATGCCGGGCATGTGACGGCCGCCGCCGAACTCGATGTGATAGCCGCGCGCGAAACCGAGCTTGCCCGCGAGCTGCTCCTTGTACAGCCACCACGGCGTGTACAGGTGCACGCCGTCGACGCCGTCCTCGTTGTGCAGCGGCAGGTTCTCGAGCAGCGGCACCTGGCCGCCGAAGCCGGCACCCACGGTGTCCATGATGTACTTGCCGACCTTGCCGCTGCGAATTCGCGACGCCGGAGTTGAGCAGGATGCGCACCGACTCGAGCGCGCTCGCCGCCAGCACCACGACGCGCGCCTTCACGCGATGCTCGGCGCCGGTCTTGCGGTCGATGTAGACGACGCCTTCGGCACGCCCGTCCGGGCGCTTGGTGACGCGCGCACCATGGCGTCGGTGACGATGTCGAGATTGCCGGTGTCCATGCGCCGGCGGCAGGTGCACGGTGGTCGACTGGTAGTTAGCCCGGATCGAGCAGCCGCGGCCGCAGGGCGTGGCGAAGATGCAGGCGGCGCGTTTCTGCATGTCGGCGGCGAGGATCTTCTGCGCCTTCTCGTTGCCGGGATGCAGCAGCTTCGGCAGGCGCAGGTGATCGAGCCGCTGCGTGAGCACGGCGCGGTGCCCGGCGATCACGGGGATGTTGAGTTTCGCGGCGCGCTGCTTGAAGAGCAGGTCGCTGACGAGCGGCTTCGGCGGCGGCAGCAGCACACCCGGCGGCGAGTTCGGCGTGTTCTCGAGGTCCGTCGTTCGCGCCGTAGACGCCGATCAGCATTTCGACCTTGTCGTAGTACGGCGCGAGATCTTCGTAGCTCATCGGCCAGTCGAAGCCGAGACCGTCGCGCGAATGCGGCTTGAAGTCGTAGGGGCCGTTGCGCAGGCTGATGCGGCCCCAGTGATTGGTGCGCCCGCCTAACATGCGCGCACGCCACCACACGAATTGCCGCGCGGGGTCGTCCGAGGCGCTGGTGTAGGGCTCGCCAGGCACCTGCCAGCCGCCGTCGATGGTCGCGTCCCAGAAGCCGAACGGCTTTTCCGGCGTGCTGCCGCCGCGCAGGGGCGCGTCGGCACTGGTCTGCATCATGGGGGTTTCGGTGGCGGGCTCGTAGTTGCCGCCCGGCTTCGAGCATGAGCACCCGGGCGCCGTCCATGGTCAGCGTGTAGGCGGTCTGTCCGCCGGCGGCCCCCGAGCCAACCACGATGACGTCGTAGGTGTTCTTGTCGGCTTCAGCCGCTGAGATGAATGACATATTGGGCCCGGATTGTAGGTGCGGTGCCTTGCGCGCTCATAGTCGAAAACTATGCGGTCGTGGGCTACGCTGCGCCGCACTCTGTTCCCAGACCGGCTCAGCCGGCAAGCGATTCCTTACGTGAGCGCGCATCTCCTCGGACGACGACAACTGCTGCAAGGCGCGATGGCTGCCGCTTTGCCGCTGAGCCTGTATGGCTGCGCCGGAGACAAAGGCGCCAGGCGCGAACCGCTGATCGTCGGTGGCCTGCCGGTCACCTGCAATCTGACGTTGCCCGTGGCGTGCACCGCCAAGGCCGCGAGCATCAAGGCGGGCACCGCGTCCAACGATTTCGAGTTCGAATACAGCAAGTACAGCGGCTGGCCCGAAATCAAAGAGTCGCTGATGTCGAACCGCATCCAGGCCGCATACATGCTTGCGCCGCTGGTGATGGATCTCGCCGACAAGAAGATTCCCGTGAAGATCGTCTCGCTCGGGCATCGTTCGGGCGCGGTGATCATGGTGCGGACGGACTCGCCGTATCAGAAGTTCGCGGACCTTCGGGGAAAGCGCATCGCCATCCCCAGCCGCTTCGCCGTCGACTTCCTGTTCCTGCGCAAGATGCTGACGCGCGAGAACATGACGCCGAAGGACATCGAAATCGTCGAGATGCCGCCGCCCGACATGCCCGCGGCGCTGTATGCGAACGCGGTCGACGCGTATTGCACGGGTGAGCCCTTCGGCGCCGCCGCGCAGCGTGCCGGCTATGCGCGCGTGCTGCGCATGACGCGCGATGAGTGGCGCAACTACATCTGCTGCGTGCTCACGGTGCGCGAGGAACTGATCGCCGAGAACCGGCCCATGGTCCAGGACCTGGTGAACCAGATCCAGGGCGCTGGCCAGTGGCTCGACGAGAAACAGGAAAATCGCAACAAAGCCGTGGCCATCGCCGCCGGCAAGGGCTTTTTCAACCAGGATCCGAACATCCTGCAGTTCGTAATGGAGAACCCGACAGATCGCGTCACCTACGGCGACCTGCGCATGATCCGCGAGGAGTTCGAGGACCTGATGCAGCTGTCCATCCAGGCGGGGACGATCAAGCATCCGATCGCCTACGAGACGTACATAGACGAGAGCTTCGTGCGCGCGGCGAAGTCGGCGGTAATCTCGCTGTGAGTCGCGTGATCCTTCGCTGGTTGAGCATCGCCGCCCTGCTGTTGTCAGGCATGGGCGCCGCGCAGGCCAACGCCGCTGCCAACGAGCTCAAGGCCGGCGTCTTGAGCCCGGTCATGGCCGCGCCCGAGTTGAAGCTCGAGGGTACCGACGGAAAGCCGCTCACGCTCGCGCGTTATCGCGGCAAGGTGGTGTTGCTGGCGTTCGGCTTCAGTTCCTGCGGCGAGGTTTGCCCGATCACTCTCGCGACACTCGCGGGCGCGCGCAAGAAGTTGGGCGAGGCCGCCGCCAACGTGCAGGTGGTGTACGTCACCGTGGATCCGGAACGCGACGACGCGGCGCGCATGAAGAAATATCTCGCGAGTTTCGACGCCACCTTCGTGGGTGGTGTCGGATCGCGCGCCGAAATCGACGCGGCGCAGAAGAGTTATGGCGTCAGCTCCACGAAGCAGGTGTACGCCGACGGCAACTACACCATCGGTCATTCGTCTTCAATCTACATGATCGATCGCGCCGGCGGCCTGAAGGCCGTGATGCCCTACGGCCACACCGCCGACGACTTCGTGCATGACCTCAAGATCCTGCTGCGCCAGTGAGCCGGAAAAAGAGAGCCTGGGTCTACGTACCGCCGCTCGCGGTGCTGGCGGTGCTGGGATGGGCGGGGTTCGCGCCCGTCAGCGTGCCATCGCGTGACGAGCTGTTCGAGATTCCGCAGGGCACGTATGCGCGCCGCATGGCGGGCGACAAGGTCGAGATCCTGCCGTCGCAGATACGCCTGACGCTCGGGCTCAACGACGTGCTGCTGCTGCGCAATCTGGATGATGTGCCCCAGGTATTCGGGCCGACCATCATGATGCCGGGCCAGAGCTTCCGGTTGCCGTTTGCGAAAGCGGCCAGTTACGACTTCGCATGTACGGCGCATGCGAGCGGGCAGATGACGGTGCTGGTGGAGCCGGAACCAGTGATGCCGTGGGCGAAGATTCGCTGGCGTGTACGCGAGTGGTGGGAGAACAGAACAAGATGAAAGGTCTCAAGCAATCACTGCCGTCGATCATCGTGATCGCGGCGGTGGTCGGAATCTGGTGGGCTATTGTTGTAGCCACGCAGAGCGCGATATTTCCGACGCCGTGGCAGGTGGTCACCGGCACGATGGAACTGGTGGAGGACGGCACGCTCTGGGAACACATCGGTGCATCCCTGATGCGCGTGGGTGCAGGCTTTGGAATCGCCGTGCTGTTCGCCATCCCGCTCGGGTTGTGGATGGGCTGGGTCCGGGGCGCCTTCGTCACGCTGAATCCCGTGTTCCAGATCCTGCGGCCGATCTCGCCGATCGCCTGGATCCCGATCGCCATCCTGTGGTTCGGCGTGGGCAATGCCTCGCCTATCTACCTCATCTTCATCGCCTCGGTGTTCCCGATGATCGTGCAGACGACCGCCGGCGTGCACACCATCGAGAAGCGATTCCTGCGCGCCGCGGAAAACTTCGGCGTGTCGCGCAAGAAGCTGTTCCTGCAGGTGGTGTTCCCGGCCACGTTGCCGCAGATCATCGTCGGCATGCGCATAGGCTTGGGCGTCGCCTGGCTGGTGGTGGTCGCGGCCGAGATGATCGCGCTGCGCTCGGGTCTGGGCTATCTCATCATCGACTCGCGCAACGCGGGCAATCGCTACGACCTGGTGATCGCCGGCATGATCATCATCGGGCTCATCGGCCTGTTGCTCGACGGGATCATGAGGTTGTTGGAGAGCATGAAGGTCGTACGGTGGCGCTATGCGCACTGATTCTTCTTCTTCAATAAAGATAGGCGTGCAGAACGTCCGCAAGGCCTTTCGCAACGAAAAGGTGAACCTGCAGGTCATCGAGGGCCTCGACTTCGATGTGCGTGACGGTGAGTTCGTGGCCATCGTCGGTCCATCGGGCTGCGGCAAGACGACGCTGATGAACATCATGGCCGGCTTCCTCGCGCCGGACACGGGCGTCGTCATGGTCGATGGCAAACCGCGTCCGGAGCCAAACGCCAAGGGCATCCTCATCACCCAGCAGGGCTCGGTGTTCCCGTGGCTCACGGTGAAACAGAACCTGCTGTTCGGCCTGCCGGAAAACCTCGCCAATCGCGACGCGCTCGCCGACGAGTACGCGGCGCTGGTCGGCCTCAAAGGTTTCGAGAATAACTATCCACACGAACTTTCGGGCGGCATGTTGAAGCGCGCCGAGATTGCGCGCGCGCTGGTGGTCAAGCCCGAAATCCTCTACATGGACGAGCCGTTCTCGGCGCTCGATGCCCTCATGAGCCTGCGCATGCAGACCGAGCTGCTGCGCATCCTTTCCATCGAACGCCACACGGTGCTCCTGATCACCCACGATGTCGAAGAAGCCATTCACCTCGCGGATCGCATCCTGGTGCTCAGCCCGCGCCCGGCGCGCATCCAGGCCTCGTTCGACGTGCCGCTCCCGCATCCGCGCCGGGTGTCGAGCCCGGAAGCGCAGGCGTTGCGCGTGGCGATCCTCAAGGAGTTAGGCGTCGCCGATACGGTGTGATGGCTCCGGAATCAGTCTAGCAATCTGCCATCGGGTGTCGGGAAGTAGCGACCCCTGTCACGGTGTGCCCGACTAGCTATTCTCGTCCCTCCAACAGGAGGGAGAGACATGAAACTTTTAAGGATTGCCGTCGCTTGCCTGGCGATCAGCACGAGCGCGGGCGCCGCCGTAACACCGGTGCCGACTGCGGATGTCGCCGGCGCAAGGGATCCCGCCTATCTCGGGAGATTTGCCGGATCGAAGGCGTTGACCTACAGCGCGGTGGATTTCGATTCGCTCACGTTGCCATTGTCCGCGCTCGCTGCCGTTCCCGGGAAGACGGACGACAACAACAACCAGGTGTCCGCACCGACCAAAAAGCTCGACCTGGAAGGCCGGCGTACACACATCGTCTATCTGCTGCCGGAAGGCACGGCGCCGCTCGCGGCGATTCGCAACTATCAGAATGCAGCGGCCGCCAAGGGCGGCAAGACGTTGTTCGAATGCAAGGACACCGAGTGTGGTGGTGGACAAAGCATGTCCGGCGGCGGCGGTGGCCGGCAGAGCCTCGCCATGAATCTGTGGCCGTGGTCGAAGGTCACCGACAAGTACAACAGCCCCGCCTACTGCGCGCAGCAGGCAAGGTTCACCGAACAGCGATACGCGGCGCTCGAGGTGCCAGCGAGCCAGGCGCATGTCTCGGTGCTCGCATTCACTTCCAAGGCCGACGGCGACTGCAAGAATTTCAACGGGCGAACCTTCGTCATGGTCGACACGCTGGAGACCAAGGCGATGGCGCAAACCATGGATTCGCCGACGGCGGATGAAATGGTGGCAGCGATAACGACGTCCGGGCGCATAGCGCTGTATGGAATCCTGTTCGACTCCAGCAAGGCGGAAGTGAAGTCCGAATCGAAAGACACCATGGCGGAAATCGGCAAGCTGCTGGCGACCAACAAGTCCCTCAAGCTGCTGGTCGTTGGCCACACCGACAACGTCGGCGGATTTGCCGCGAATCTCGAGTTGTCGAAGAAGCGCGCCGACGCCGTGGTGGCCCAACTCGTCAGCCAGTACAAGGTCGACGCAAAGCGCCTGCAGTCCTTCGGTGTTGCCTACGCGAGCCCGGTGGCATCGAACGTCGAGGAAGCGGGCCGCGCGAAGAACCGGCGCGTCGAGCTGGTGGCCAACAACTGAAGTTCATCTAACTACTTCGCCCATCGCGCTCCGGGGCAGCACGGGTCGAACCGCCCGCTGCTGTCCTGAACGAGACAATCCCCTGTCCGGGGCGGTCGATTCCTGCGGACAATTAATCTGATTAATATTCCGCACAGTGCGCATGCGCGTGATAGCGTAAGAAGCATGTCCGGAAGCATCAATCTGACCCAGTCGCTCGTGCAAAGGCTCGGGTCGTCCATCGTCCGCGGCGAATTGCCGGCGGGAAAACCGTTGCCAATCGAAGCGGAGCTCGGCAAGAAGTTCGGCGCAAGCCGGACCGTCATGCGCGAAGCCGTGAAGATTCTCTCGACCAAGGGTCTCATCGGCCAGCGGCCGCGCGTCGGGACTTATGTCCATCCCGAAGAAAAGTGGGACCTGCTGGATGCCGAGGTCCTGAAATGGATTCTCGACCGCCATTTTTCCCACAAGCTGGTGCGTGAGTTCCTCGAGGTCCGCATCGGCATCGAGCCGGCGGCCGCGGCGCTGGCGGCTACCAATGCCACGGAAGAAGACAAGGAGCTGCTCAAGCAGAAGCTCGACAAGATGAAGGCGGCGAATGAGGGGCACTTCGATCCGGTGTCTGCCGACATAGCGTTTCACGCCACCATCCTCGAGATCAGCCACAACCGCTTTTTTCACCAGCTCACGCCCATCATCGAAACGGCGCTGCGTTTTTCCATTCGCCTGACGAACAAGGTGAAGGGCACGTTGCCCGATTACGACGCCCACGAAAAGATCTACCGCGCGATCCGCAACGGCAACTCGGAAGCCGCCTTCCGCTCCTGCCGCGAGCTCATCAAGGAAGCGCTCATGCTTGTCATAAAGACCGACAAAGCCAGGATCTGAGCTCCGGGATTCCGGTTTTCGTGCGGTCGATAACAGCTGCGACATCGCAATTGCAGCAACCTTTCCTGGTTGTTGACGCCTAACGGCGGTTCTGCACATACTGATACTATTAATCAGTTTGTTGTTGTTTTGACGCAGCAGACATCGTGACGGGTGCATCCCGTCATTCGCACAACTTGGGGGGAAATTCATGCACTCGAAAGCACTTAATGGTGCGCTCGCATCCGTGGCGGCGCTTTGCGCGGCTCCATTCGCGATGAGCCAGAACGCGCCGGCACCGCAGGTCGACGCCGAAGAAGTCGATGAGATCATCGTCAGCGGATATCGGGCGAGCCTGCAAAGCGCGCTCGAGGTAAAGAAGAACTCCGAGCTGGTGGTCGACGCCATTTCCGGCGGCGACATCGGCGCCCTGCCGGACGTCACCATCGCCGAATCGCTGGTACGCCTGCCCGGCGTCAACGGTACTCGTGACCGCGGCAACCAGAGCCAGGCGACGTTACGTGGCCTCGGACCTCGCCTCGTGCTCGGCCTGGTCAATGGCCGTGAAGTGGCCTCGTCGGAGCCGAACCGAAATGTTCGCTGGGAAATCTATCCCTCGGAAGTGGTTTCCGGCGCCGATGTGTACAAGTCGCAGTCGGCGGATATCGTGGCGGGCGGCGTCGCCGGCACCATCGACATCAAGACGATCCAGCCGCTCAACTATTCCGGCCCCGCAATCCTGTTGCGTGGTGGACCGGTCTATTACGAAGCCGGTTCGGACATTCCCGACTACGACCCCTATGGCTATCGCGGCAGCGCGAGCTTCACGCATGCCGTCGGAGACAATTTCGCGTTCAACATCGGTGCCAGTGCACAGCGCCAGAAGAATGCGTTCCCCTCGTTCCAGGGCTGGGGCTATAACGACGTTTCCATGCACTCCACGGACGCCACTGGCGACATCGACGGTGATGGCGCCGTCGACCCGACACCGTGGGGCGCGCAAACCGAGGTCAAGAAACTGACCGAAGATCGTTACGGCGTGAACGCGGCCATTGGCTGGCGTCCCACCGACCGGTTCGAACTCAACGTCGATGCGCTGTATTCGAAGTTCACCATTGACGAAGACCAGAACCAGGCCTGGTATGGCCGCAACTTCTGGGGCAACTGGGACAACGGCCAGGCGTGGTGCTACGACGATCCGGACTCTTCGTACACCGTCGAGCGCGACAGCGTCGTCGCGGCGACGCTCGACAACTGTTTCGCACCGGTCACGAACGTGATCGCGAAGTACACCGAAGACAAGGACCTGCTGGTTACCGGCATCAACGGCAAATTCGAATCCGAATCCTGGACCGTGAGCGGCGATCTCTCGTACTCCAATGCCGAGCGGACCAATCGCTGGGCGGCGTTCATGTCGGAGGTGTGGCCCGCGACGATGACCTACGACATGAGTGGCGGCATACGCCCCTCGGTCACCACGAGCTCGGATCCTTCCGATCCCACCATGCAGGCCGCGCCGGATTGGCTGCCCGGGCAGAGTGACGGACCCGATTCTCTCAAGGACGAACTCAGCGCGGTGCGCTTCGATGTCACGCGCAACTTCGAAGGCTCCGTGAAATCGTTGTCGTTCGGTCTGCGCCAGTCCGAGCGCGAGAAGGATTTCTTCCGCCGCGAACATGACTTCATCGGCATCGTGCCCGGGAATCTGCCGGCGGATCTCTTCACCAGCTACTCGGTGAAGGAGTTCGATGCGCCACCGCTGCTGGATGGCGACTTCGATGAAATCATCGACTACGTCTATGGCGGCATGCCGGAAGATTTGAGCACCGTCGTGGAGAGCAGCATCTGGAACGTGGAAGAGTCCGTTTCGGAGGCATATGCCATGGTGCGCTTCGGCGGTGATATGGGCGCTCCTGTCACCGGTAACGCAGGTGTGCGTTTCGTGAAAACCGAAACCACGAGTTCGGGATTCGGCGCGGTGAATGGCGGTGCCGGACAGCCTCTGGCGATCGACAACGACTACACCGAAGTGCTGCCGAGCCTTAACCTGACGTTCAGCCTCACTGAAGAAAAGTTGCTTCGCTTCGGCGCGGCCCGCGTCATTTCGCGTCCGCCGCTCGATGAACTGCGCGCCTCACGGCAGCTCTGGAACACCGCGCAGCCCTTCACGGGTCAGGCGGGCAATCCTCTGCTCAACCCGCTTCTGGCGACGCAGTTCGACATTTCATACGAGTGGTATTTCGGGCCCGAAGCCTTGTTCGCGATGGCTGGTTTCTACAAAGACGTGGAGAGCCACATTGGATACACGACACTTCCGGAAGTCATCGACGGCGCCACCTACCAGGTGACCGGACCGAACAACGGCGACGGCGGCACCATCCAGGGCCTGGAATTCACCTTCCAGACGCCATTCGCGCGTGAGGGTACGTTGAGGAATTTCGGCATCTATACGAACTATGCCTTCGTCGACACAGGGGTCACGGAGTTCTATCCGTCCACCGATCCGCTGCCCATCGAGGGATACGCCAAGCACACCGCGGTGATCGATCTCTGGTATCAGCTGTCGAGCTTCGAGGCGCGCCTGGGATACAAGTACCACTCACCGTTCTCGATCATCGCGGGCTGGAATGGCTCGGATGTGCGTTCGCTCGGCGAGGAGCGGATCCTCGACTTCAGCACGTCCTACCAGGTAAACGACATGTTCGGCATGCGTCTGCAGATCAGCAATCTGACCGACGAACCGCTGCGCATCACGCGTGACAACAACGACAGCAGACTCGGCTCGTTCGACGTCTACGGTCGGCGCGCGCTGCTCGATTTCACCTTCAAGTTCTGAAACGACTCGCAATCGTAAACAATGGCGCGGGGAGCGATGCTCCCCGCGCCTTTTTCGTGGAGGAACCCCTCTTGGAGGAAAGATGAATCCACCGATTCGTGCACTCCCGGCGATCGCCGCCGGCGTCGCCATGTTCGCCGCGGCATTCGCCGCTCCTGCGGCTGACACTGCTCCACAGCGCTTCGCCGGCGTCGACCTCTCCTATGTGAACGAAGTCGAATCCTGCGGCGCACAGTACCGGCTCGACGGAAAAATCCGCGATCCGTACGAAATCTTCGCCGAGCGCGGCGCCAATCTCGTGCGCCTGCGGCTGTGGAACAACCCGACGTGGACTAACTACAGCACCGAGGCCGATGTGACCCGCTCCATCGAGCGATCGAAGAAGGCCGGCATGCACGTGCTGCTCGATTTCCACTATTCCGACGACTGGGCCGATCCGCAGAAGCAGACCATTCCCGAGGCCTGGGCCAAAGACATCGACGATGCCGACAAGCTCGCCACACACGTTCATGAGTACACGCGCGACGTGCTGGCAAGGCTGAATGCACGGGGGCTGCTGCCGTACATGGTGCAGGTCGGCAATGAGACCAATACACAGATGCTGCGGCCCGCCGACACATCGGGCTTGCCCATCGACTGGGCGAAAAACGCCAAATACCTGAACGCTGGAATCCGCGCGGTACGCGAGGCCAAGGCGGCCGACGGGTCGTCGCCAAAAGTGATGCTGCACGTGGCGCAGCCCGAGAACGTCGAGCCATGGTTCGAAGCCGCTACGGCGGCCGGCGTGCGCGACTTCGATTTCATCGGCGTCAGCTACTACCCGAAGTGGTCCACGTTCAACATGAAGCAGGCCGGCGTGGCACTGGCCACGGTCCGGAAGAGATTCAAGGCTGACATCATTGTCGTCGAAGTTTCGTATCCCTTTACCCTGCGCGACGCCGGTGACCAAGCGTCGAATCTGCTGGGTGAAGACTCGCTGCTGCGCGGTTATCCTGCGACGCCCGCGGGTCAGCGGCTCTTCATGAACGATGTCGTGAAAATGACCCTGAAGGCCGGGGGAGTGGGCGTCGTCTATTGGGAACCTGCCTGGGTTTCCACGAGCTGCGCCACTCGCTGGGGAACGGGATCGCATTGGGAAAACGCGACGCTGTTCGATTTCCGCAACGGGAACGAACTGACGCCCGCGGCGGATTTCCTAAAAGCGATTCGCGCGCAGTAATTCGGCATCCGGGAGACTACATGCGGTTGAGAGTTGGGTTGTTAGGCATCGGCAAGATTGCGCGTGATCAGCACATTCCTTCGCTGCGGGCGAATCCGCGCTTCGAACTCGTGGCATGCGCCAGCCGCAATGCCACGGTCGATGGTGTGGAGAATTTTCCGGATCTCGATACCATGCTGGCTGCGATTCCCGACCTGCATTGCATCTCCATCTGCACGCCGCCGCAGGCGCATTTCGACTCGGCCCTCGCGGCGTTGCGCGCCGGCAAACACGTGATGCTGGAGAAGCCGCCGACGGCCAGCACGCGGCAGATCGCCTTGCTGGCCGATGAAGCCGCCCGCCTCGGTCGCACGCTGTTCCAGAGCTGGCATTCACGCTTCGCGGCCGGGGTGGATGCGGCCCGCGAGTTCCTGCGCACCCGTCAGCTGGTGAGCGGCAGGATCGTCTGGAAAGAAGACGTGCACCAGTGGCACCCCGGCCAGCGGTGGATCTGGGAGCCGGGCGGCTTCGGCGTATTCGACCCGGGCATCAACGCGCTGTCGCTGCTCACGGAAATCCTGCCGCAGGATGTCTGCGTCGAAGCGGCGTTGCTGGAATTTCCGGAAAACCAGCAGTCCCCGATCGCCGCCAACGTTCGAATGCGCACCGTGAGCGGTGTGCCCATCGGCGCCGAATTCGATTTTCGGCAGAAAGGCGAGCAGAGCTGGAACATCGAGCTCACGACCACCACTGGCAAACTGAAGCTTGCGAGTGGTGGTGCGGAACTCAGCATCGACGGCAAATCGGTCACCAGCGATGCGAGCATGGCGGGCGAGTACCCACGGCTCTATCAGCGCTTCGCTTCGCTTTGCGATGCGGGCAAATCGGAAGTGGATTGGCGACCATTCCAGCTCGTCGCCGACGCCTTCCTCATCGGCGAACGTCGTATCGTCGCTCCACACGAGATCTGAAACATGGCTACCGCACGTTGGCTTGGGGCTTTGCTCGCGTTGCAACTGTGCGCAGCCGCGGCCAGCGCCGCGACGCGCGTCGACCTGAATCGTGACTGGGACTTCCGCACTGAAAAGGGCGCCAGCGCGGTGTCCGGCTGGCCGAAAGCCATTCCCGACGGCACGCGCACGGTGAACGTGCCGCATACCTGGAATCGCGAAGGCGCGGACTACGACTATCTTGGCACCGGCTGGTATTTCCGCGAGTTCGACCTGCCCAAACTACCCGCCGACGCCATCGCCCAGCTCCACTTCGGCGCCACCTTCTACAAGGCGCGCGTGTGGCTCAACGGCGTGGAAGTCGGCTCCCACGAGGGCGGCTACAGCGCTTATTCATTCGACGTCACGCGCCATCTGCGTGAGCAGAATCTGCTGGTGGTGGCCATCGACAACCGGCCGGGCATGTTCACCATTCCAGGCTTCGGCGCTCGTGGTTCCCCGGATGCCTGGTACGACTGGTGGGCGTACGGCGGCATCGTGCGCGATGTGTGGCTTGCCGTGCACGGGCCGGTTCGCGTCGAGAAACATTTCATTCGCTCGAAGCTCGATGATGCCAACGCGACGGTGTCCGATCGCGTCTCGATCGCGAGCCGCGGCGAGCGGCGCGGCAAGCTCATGGTGATGGTCGAAGACCCGAATGGCGCGGCGCTGCCTTCGCTTGAGGTTGCGACCCGGCTGATCGATGGCGCCAACGAAGTTCCGCTGACGATCCGGCTGCGCGACATCAAGCGCTGGGATCTCGATCATCCGAACCTCTATCGGGTCTCTCTCGAGTTTCGCGAAGACGGCGGCAGGACACTTTCGCTCGGTAGCGAGACCTTCGGCCTTCGCGACATCACCATTCGCAATCGCCATCTGCTCATCAATGGTCAGCGCGTGCGTCTCTCCGGCATGACGCGTCACACCGATTCGCCGTGGGAAGGCCTGGCCGAATCTCCCGGTACGATGCGCTACGACTGGGAAGACATGAAGAGTCTCAACATGACTCTGACGCGACCGGTGCACTATCCACCTGGCACGCGCGCCGCGGACTTCGCCGACCGCCGCGGAATTCTCCTGATCCCCGAAATACCCATCTGGCAGGCGAGCGAGGAACAACTCTCGAATCCGCAGTACCTCGAGCTCGCGAAGCAGCAGATGCGCGAGTTGATAGAGCAATACGGCAATCATCCGAGCGTGTTCGCCTGGAGTGTCCTGAACGAGAGCGCGGCCGGAACGCCGGGCGGCATCCGCTTCTTCCGTGCGATGCGCGATTACATCAGGAGCCTGGATCCCGAAAGGTTCGTCACGCTGGCCGACGACAACCTGCCGAAACTGAATCGCGCCGCGGAATCCGCGGCCAACGACGCCGACTTCCTCATGATGAACCAGTATTTCGGTGCCTGGCACGGGCCGCGTGAAGCGCTGGACCCCGCGCTCGACAAGGTCGACCGCCTGTTTCCAGACAAGATGGTGATCATCTCGGAGTTCGGCTTTCCCGGAATCTTCGCGAAGAACGCAACCGAAGCGGATGCAGCGCGGGTCTCCATCATCCGCGAGCAATTGCCGCTGCTGGCGAAACGGGACTGGATTGCCGGCGCGATCCTCTGGTGCTACCAGGACTACAAGTCGCGACGCTACTACTGGCCGGGTCAGGAAGAGGGATATCTCGAACACGGCGTCGTCGACCCGAACCGCCAGCGCAAACCTTCCTACTTCGCGTGGGCCGAGCTGAATTCCCCGGCGCACATCGAAGCGCGATGGACGAAGAGCGTCGACGGCGCGCCTTCAGCCTTCGCGTTCACCTTGAAGCCGAACGGAGAACAGGAGCTGCCGTACTACCCGCTTCACGGCTACCGCGTGCGGTGGCAGTTGCTTGGCGCGGAGAGTCGCGAGTTCGCCAGTGGTACCGCGAACGTAAACCCGGCTGCGCCGCTGTCTGTCGAACATGTCGTGCCCGCGCGCGAGAAAAAGGATCCGTTCCGCCTGGTGGTCAAACTATTTCGGCCCGATGGGTCCCTGGCGATGGAGCGGGTGCTCGCCTCTCAGTAACATGTCCGGCATGACACGCATCGACGATCTGAACGGCAAGGCGGTGCTCATCACCGGTGCGAGCTCGGGAATAGGCGCCGCACTGGCGCGCGCATTTGCAGCGCAAGGCGTGGCGCTCGCGCTGCACTACAACACGCATGAAGCAGACGCGCGTGCACTCGCCAGCGAGATCGCGGGCGCGTCTGCACCCACACTGGTTCACGGGGACCTTTCCAGGCGCGGCGAAGCGAAGCGCGTCGTGAATGAAGCCGCGGCTGCGTTGGGCGGCCTCGACGTCCTCATCAACAATGCCGGTAGCCTGGGAGAACGGCGACCCATCGCCGACGTCGACGACGCGCTGTTCGATTTCGTTTACGACCTGAACGTTCGATCGGTGATCGCCGCGTCGCAGGCCGCGATCCCGCATTTCGAGAAACGCGGCGGCGGCAACATCGTCAATGTCGGGTCGATCGCCGGTATCGACGGTGGCGGTCCCGGCTCGAGCATGTATTCCACGGCGAAGGCGGCGGTACACAACATCACGCGCCATCTCGCCACGGACCTTGCCGCGAAAAACATCCGCGTGAACACCGTCGCTCCCGGCGCCATCGCCACCCCCTTCCACGCGCGCACGCCGCAAGCACGTATGGACGCCATGCGCGACGCGACGGCCCTCGGGCGCGTGGGCGAAGCGCGGGACTGCGTGGGTGCCTTCCTGTTCCTCGCGTCCAACGAGCTGTCGGGATACATCACCGGCAACATCGTGCACGTCAACGGCGGAATGTACATGCCATGACCACTCCCGCCTTCATCGCCGGAGACTGGGGCACGAGCAATCTGACGCTCGCGCTTTGCGACGAAGACGGGAAGACGCTCGAACGCCGCAAGGGGCCAGGCGCCGCGGACTCGCGCGGCCGTTTCGCGGAAGTTTTCGATGAGCTTGCCGCCGACTGGGTGACGTCCCATGGCGAGCTGCCGGCGGTGTTGTGCGGCATGGTGGGCTCGGCGTTCGGCTGGCGCGAGGCGCCCTATCTACCCTCGCCGGCCGACCTGTACGAGCTCGCGGACGACATCGTGACGCCGCGCGACGGCATCAGCATCGTGCGCGGCATGAGTTGCACGAACCCGCTGGGCGCGCCCGACGTCATGCGTGGCGAGGAAACCCAGCTGTTCGGCGCGCAATGCGTGCTGGACATCATGAAAGGCGGCAAGCAGCTCGTCTGCATGCCAGGAACGCACACCAAGTGGGTGTCATTGAACGACACTATCGTCCAGGAGTTCCTCACTGCGCCGACGGGCGAACTGTTCGCGATGCTCTGTGAGCACAGCGTGCTGGTGCGCGACAAGACCACGCCCATCGAACATCATCCACGCGATTTCGAGCGCGGCCTCGCGGAATCAGCAAAGCACCCGGACGTGTCGGTGTTGCACCGCCTGTTCCAGAGCCGCAGCCTGCGGCTCGACAAGCAACTTTCGCCGGAAGGCGCGGCATCGTGGATGTCGGGCTTGCTCATTGGTACGGATGTGAAAGGCGCGCTGTCGCTATTCAACGAGCACGATCCCGCCGCACCGGTGTACATCATCGGTTCACCGCAGCTGACCGCCTCGTATGCGCTTGCGCTTTCGCTCCTCGGGCGCGCGGCGGTGCAGATCGATGGGGCGCAAGCGGCGCTCGCCGGACTCGGCCATGTGTTTCGCGAGCTGGAGCGTCGAACCGAATGAGTGACTCTGACTGCGAACTCGTGGCCATCCTGCGCGGTCTCACGCCCGCGCGTGCGCTGGAAGTGGGCGCTGCGTTGACCGGCGCGGGCTTCCGAACCATCGAAGTGCCGCTGAATTCCCCGGACCCTTTCGACACCATCAGGCTGCTGGCGCAGGCGCACGGTTCCTCCTGCCTGATAGGCGCCGGAACGGTGCTGACACCCGCGGAGGTAGATAGGGTGCACGCGGCCGGCGGTCGCGTGGTGGTCGCCCCGAACTGCGACGGCGATGTGATCCGCCGCGCTCTCGAGCTCAACCTGCGCGTGTTGCCTGGTATCGCTACCGCGACCGAGGCATTCGCGGCGCTGCGCCATGGCGCCACCGAGCTCAAACTATTTCCGGCGTCGAGTTATGGTGCAGGACATCTCAAAGCACTGAAATCCGTGCTCCCCAGGCACGTGAAGATCTATCCGGTCGGTGGGATTGGCTCGCAGGACATCGCCACCTGGCTCGCGTCAGGTGCGGACGGCTTCGGATTTGGCGGTGAACTTTTCAAGCCCGCGTATACACTCGCGGAGCTGACGAAACGAGCGCAAGAGCTTCAACTGGCACTGCGCGTTGCGATGGAAAAAAAGTAACGGCGTCCTTCGACGCCGCAGCAGCAGGGGGTTTACGTGAATCTGGCAACACTGGATATCGCCATCCTGGCGATCTACGCGGTTGGAATTTTCGTACTGGCGCAGTGGGTGTCGCGCGAAAAGGGCGAACACAAGAAAGACGCGCAGGACTACTTTCTAGCTAGTCGCGCCTTGCCCTGGTGGGCCATCGGCACCTCGCTGATCGCGGCGAACATCTCCGCCGAGCAGATCGTCGGCATGTCCGGATCCGGCTACGTGATGGGCATGGCCATCGCGTCATACGAGTGGATGGCGGCGCTCACGCTCATCGTCGTCGGCAAGTGGATCCTGCCGGTGTTCCTCAAGAACGGCATCTACACGATGCCGGAGTTCCTCGAGCGGCGGTACAGCCCGGCGGTGCGCAACGTGATGGCCGTTTTCTGGCTCGCGCTGTACATCTTCGTGAACCTCACCTCGATCCTGTGGCTGGGCGCGCTCGCGGTGAATGCCATCACCGGGCTCGACCTGCAGGTCGCGATCACCGCGCTCGCGCTGTTCGCGCTGCTGTACGCGCTGTACGGCGGCCTGAAAGCAGTGGCGCTCACGGACATCGTGCAGGTGTCGCTGCTGGTGCTGGGCGGCATCATCATCACGTACATGTCGCTCGACAAGGTCGGCGCCGGCGCTGGCGTGCTGGCGGGCTTCAAGACCCTGACGACACAGTACCCCGAGAAGTTCGACATGATCCTGTCGAAGGACAGCCCGCACTACAAGGACCTGCCGGGTCTCGCCGTGTTGTTAGGCGGCATGTGGATGATGAACGTCTCGTACTGGGGCTTCAATCAATACATCATCCAGCGCGGCCTCGCGGCCAAGAGCGTGAACGAGGCGCAGAAGGGCATCGTGCTCGCGGCGTTCCTCAAGCTGCTGATGCCGGCGATCATCGTGCTGCCCGGCATCGCGGCGCTGGTGCTCGTGCCTGGCCTCGAGAAGACCGACCAGGCCTATCCCAGCCTCATGGCCATGCTGCCCGTCGGCATCAAGGGCCTGGTGTTCGCGGCGCTGGTCGCGGCCATCGTTGCGTCGACCGGTTCGAAGATCAATTCGATCGCGACCATCTTCACGATGGATCTGTATCGCGCCGCGAAGCCGAACACCGAGCAGCGCACGCTGGTCATGGTGGGCCGCATCGTGGCCGTGGTATCGATCGTCATCGCGATCTTCATCACCAAGCCGTTCCTCGAAAACTTCCAGCAGGGCTTCCAGTACATCCAGAACTTCACCGGTTTCGTCACGCCGGGCATCTGCGTGATCTTCCTGCTGGGCCTGTTCTGGGCGCGCACCACGGCAACGGCCGCCATGGTGTCGATGCTCGGCACGGTGGTCTTGTCGTACCTGTTCTACAAGTTCCTGCCGGACTACCCGTTCATGAACCGCGTGGGCTGGTGCTTCGTCGCGGGCATCGTGATCGCGGTCGTGATCTCGCTGATTTCGCCGCGAAAAGAGGCCGCGATGCGCGTCGACATCACGAACGTCGACTTCAAGACCGGCCCGTTCTTCAATATCGCGGCCGGGCTGATCGTCGTGATCCTTGTCGGCGCTCTACTGGACGTGGTGGTAGTTCATTTTCACGGACGCCGGCCTTTCAGGCCGGCGTTTTCCGTCGTGGGCGTCAGCCCGGTCCGTTCTTCAACGTCGCGGCCGGCTAGATCGTCGTGATCCTCGCCGCGCTTTACTACACGTGGTAATTCATTTTCACGGACGCCGGCCTTTAGGCCGGCGTTTTCCGTCGTGGGCGTCAGCCCTGGAAAGCGTACTCGAGCAGGATGCCGATGAACACCGACAATCCGACGTACTGATTGTTGAGAAAGGCGTCGAAGCAGGACTGCGGCTTGCGCTCACGGATGCGCCACTGCTGATAGACGAAGAACACAGCGGCGCCAACCAGCCCCATGTTGTACCAGTAGCCGTACTCCATGCTCGTGCCGACGAGATACAGCGCGTACAGCATCAGCGCCTGCAACACGCCGATGATGAGCTTGTCCATGTCGCCGAACACGATGGCGCTGGATTTCACGCCGATCTTGAGGTCGTCATCGCGATCGACCATGGCGTACATCGTGTCGTAGATCGCGGCCCAGATGATTCCGGCGAAGAAGATGATCCACGCCACGCGCGGTATCTCGCCGAGCTGCGCCATGAACGCCATGGGCACACCCCAGCTGAAGGCAACGCCCAGGTAGAACTGCGGCAGCGGGAAGAAGCGCTTGAAGAACGGATAACTCACCGCGAGCGCTGCGCCGATCACCGACATGCGGATGGTGTCCGGATCGAGTTGCAGCACCAGCGCCAGGGCGCGCAGCAATGAGCACGAGGAACCACGCGATGGCTTCGTAGGGCGCCATCCGGCGCGAAGCGATGGGCCGGTCGCGCGTGCGCTTCACGAATGGATCGAAATCCCGATCGGCGAGATCGTTGATGACGCAGCCCGCGGAACGCATGGCAACCGTGCCCAGCACGAAGATGACGAGCACCTTGGGGTTAGGATGCGAGGCGCCGGCAATCCACACGGCCCACAGCACCGGCCAGAGCAGCAGCCAGATGCCAATCGGTCGGTGCAGGCGTGCGACTTCGATGAGGTCGCGAATGCGCCGCGTGTAGCGCAGGTAAGTCAGCCGCGCGGTCGACGGCGGCGGGGTGAGATCCAGGTCAGTGAGGGACTGGTTTGCCACTGGCGCGCATCATATACGCGCCGCGGTTGTTTCAGCTCGAGCGACGCGCGAACTCGATGGGAATGAGCACCTGCGCCGGCTGCGCGATCCCGTTCACCACGTGCGGATGGAACAGTGCCTTTTCCACGGCGACGCGCGCGGCGTCGTCGAGACGGGCGAAGCCGCTCGATCGTTCGATCTGGATTTGCGCCGGGCGGCCAAGGACATCGACCATCACACGAAGCAAGTACGGTGCCCCGTTCGCGGTGGCGCTGGGATTCGGCGGGATACCTGGGCGCGGGCGCGCGCACGTATTCCACCGTTTCGATCATCGGTGGCGCGACGGGATGCGACGGCTCTGAGGAAATAGTCGCGGTGATGACTTCCGGCAGCGCCTCGCTCTCGAAGCTGAGCTCCTGCGGCACGGTCAACGAGTAGACGACGTTGACCGGCGGCGGCGCGAAATCGCGCGGTGGTTCGGCTTCTGCAGTTCGCCGACTCCATCAGCGTGGCCTCGATGGGTTCGGGCTCACTCAGCATTCGCTCTTGGCGAATGCTCATGAACGCGACGCCCACGATGAGATGCACGCCGATCGTCGCCGCCACGAATACCGCGCGACCGGAAACGCGCAATGGGGTGCGCGGCGCCTGTTGCGCGCGAACGGAAAAATCTGCGAGATCACCGCGGTGAACCGCAGCGTCGGGCATGTCGTTGAAGATCTGGACGGCCATGGCGTTGGGGTACGAATGTAAATGATTCGCATTTGGACCTCAATCACCGATTCTTATCTATGTGCGCCGCGTCACCGGCCCGGGGGCCTTACCCGATGCGTCCGTAACGCTCGCCGGAGCCCACCCAGCGCCGCGTAAGTGCTTGGACAGCTTGAGGATTGTTCTTCAGCAGGATCTCGGCCGCGGATTGCACCGTCGGCAGCAGATCCGAATCGCGCATCAGGTCGGCCACCCGCATTTCGGCGAGGCCAGTCTGCCGGGTGCCGAGCAACTCGCCGGGGCCGCGCAGCTCGAGGTCACGCCGTGCGATGACGAACCCGTCATTGGTTTCGCGGATGGCGGCGAGGCGCGCGCGAGCCATCTCGGAGAGCTTGCCGCCGTACAACAGCACGCAGTGACTTTCGTGCGCACCGCGCCCCACTCGTCCGCGCAACTGGTGCAGCTGCGCGAGACCCATGCGTTCGGCGTTTTCGATGACCATCAGCGTGGCGTTAGGCACGTCGACGCCGACTTCGATGACCGTGGTGGCAACTAACAACCCGATCTTGCCTTCCTTGAACGCGTACATCCCGCGCTCTTTCTCGCGCGAGGGCATGCGACCGTGAACGAGGCCGACGCGCACCTCCGGCAATGCTTCAGCAAGTGCCGCCGCCGTTTCCTCCGCTGCCTGGTAGCGGAGCTCTTCGGATTCATCGATGAGCGGACACACCCAATACGCCTGCCGGCCCTCGAGCACCGCCTTGTGAATGCGCTGAACGATTTCATCGCGACGCGTCTCGGGCAGCACCACTGTCTTCACGGGCGTGCGACCCGGCGGCAGTTCATCGATCACCGACACGTCGAGGTCGGCGTAGGCGGTCATGGCCAGCGTTCGCGGGATCGGCGTGGCAGTCATGATGAGCTGGTGCGGCAGCTTGCCCCCGCGCGCGCCCTTGTCGCGCAGCGAAAGGCGCTGGTGTACGCCGAAGCGATGCTGCTCGTCGACGATCACCACGCCCAGCTTTTCGAACTCCATCGACTCCTGGAACAACGCGTGCGTTCCCACCACGAGTTTGATGTCGCCGTTCGCGACCGCTTCGAGAGCACTGCGTCGCGCGCGCGCCGGCAACGATCCGGTGATCAGCGCCACGGGAATCTGCAGCGGTCGGAACCAGCGTTCGAAATTTTTCGCGTGCTGTTCGGCCAGCAATTCCGTTGGCGCCATGAGTGCGGCCTGGAGTCCACCGCCCACCGCGCGTGCGGCGGCAGCGGCGGCGACCACGGTCTTGCCGCAGCCGACGTCACCCTGCACCAGACGGACCATGGGGCGGTCATCAGTCAGATCCTGATCCACTTCCGCGAGCGCGCGCGCTTGCGCACCGGTGAGCTTGAACGGCAGCGATTCCAGGAAGCGCTGCTCCAGGCCGCTGGCATCGTCGAGGCGCCACGCCGGATCGCTCTTGATCTGCTGGCGCAGCAGTCGCAGCGACAACTGATGGGCCAGCAGTTCCTCGAAGGCCAGCCGGCGCTGCGCCGGGTGACGGCCGCTCGTGAGCTCTCCCAGGTGTGCGTCGCGCGGTGGCCGATGCATCATCGCGAGGGCGTCGAGCAAAGAGGGTAGTTCGAGGTCCACGAGCATGGCAGGCGGAATCCAGTCGCGTATCGCCCGAACTTTCGGTCTCGCGCAGTGCGAGATCGATGAGCGACCGCAGCCGCGCCTGCGGCACGCCTTCCGTGGTCGGGTAGATAGGCGTCAGCACTTCCTCGAGCGGGGCCGCTTCGGCGCCGATTCGCCGATACTCGGGATGAACGATCTCGAGGCCCAGCGGGCCGCGCCGCACCTCGCCGAAACAGCGGATGCGCGTGCCGCGCGCGAGATTCGCCTGCTGCGCGCCGGAGAAGTAGAAGAAGCGCAGGGTCAGCGAACCGGTGCCGTCGGAGATCCGGCACAGGAGCTGGCGGCGGCGGCGATATGCCACCTCGGTGAGCTGGATCTCCCCTTCCACCACCACGCGCGTGCCGTGACGCACGCTGCCGATCTCGGCGACCTGCGTGCGGTCTTCGTAGCGCGAGGGCAGCACGAACAGCAGGTCCTGGACCTGCGTCACGCCGAGCTTCTCCAGCTTTTCGGCCAGCGCCGGCCCGACACCGCGCATGGATGCGACCGGACGCTGCTCGTTTGCAGCCTGTGGCGCGGGTGTTGCCACCTCAGCGGGAGATCAACCCAGGTGCAGCGTGCACTCGATCTCGACGCGCGCGTTGCGCGGCAGCGCTGCGACCGCCACCGTCGAGCGCGCCGGATAAGGCTCGGTGAAGTACTTCGCCATGAGTTCGTTGACCTTGGCGAAGTTTGCGAAATCGGTGAGGAAGATGGTGACCTTGACGACCTGGCGGAACGTGCCGCCCGAAGCGGCGATGACGGCCTTGATGTTTTCGAACACGCGCGTCGCTTCTTTCTCGAAATCGCCTTCCACCATCTGCATGGTGACCGGATCGAGCGGTATCTGGCCGGCCATGTACACCGTGTCGCCGACGCGGACGGCCTGCGAATACGGCCCGATGGCCTTCGGGCGCTTGATCGGTGTGAATGGCCTGGCGAATCGCTTCCCATCGCGAAACTCCTCGAATTGTGTGAACGCTACTCGGCGGAGCGCGGCGTGCGCCCGTGGCTGGCGATTGTACGTGTGACCTTGAGCACTTCAGGCATGCGGCGGATGACTTTCACGACGCGCGCCAGGTGTTCGCGATTGCGCACGCGCAGTTCGAAAACCAGCGAAGAACTGTCGGCATCCTTTTCCTCGACCGCCACGCGTTCGATGTTGGTGTCGCCCGAGGAGATGGCCGCGGCCACGGCGGCGAGCACGCCCATCTTGTTGGCGACGTCGACGCGAATCTCCGAGCTGAACACCTTGTCGGTGGTTGCCTGCCAGGCAACCGGCAGCCAGTTCTCCGGGATGCTTGCGGTAGTCCTCGACGTTCACGCAGTTCTCGCGATGCACGACGACACCGCGGCCCGCGGAGAGGAACGCGAAGATCGGGTCGTCGGGAATCGGGAAACAGCAGCGCGCATAGGCGACCAGCAGGCCTTCGGTGCCGGCGATGGCCAGCGGTGCCGGCGCGCCCGAGAAGGACTCCTCGCTGGCCTTGGTCGGCAGAAGGCGGCGCGCCACGAGCGGCGCAAGGCGCTCGCCGAGGCCGACCTTCTCATAGAGCTCGTCGACGTCGTGCATGCCGAGTTCGACGACCGCGGCATTGAGTGTGTCGGCGGCCACTTCTTCCAGCGAGAGACGGAACTCGCCAAGCGCCTGGTTGATGAGCCGCGCGCCGAGCTCGATCGCTTCCTGGCGGCGCAGGCTCTTGAGGTAGTGGCGCACGGCGGCGCGCGCCTTGGCGGTGACCACGAAGTTCACCCACGATGGATTCGGCATCGCGCCCTTGGCGGTGATGATCTCCACGGTCTGGCCGTTGCGCAGCGGCGTGCGCAGCGGTGTCAGGCGTCTATCTACCTTGGCGGCCACGCAGCGGTTGCCCACGTCGGTGTGCACGGCATAGGCGAAGTCGACCACGGTGGCGCCGCGCGGCAGGCGCAGGATCTCGCCCTTGGGCGTGAACACGTAAACCTTGTCGGGGAACAGGTCGACCTTGACGCTCTCGAGGAAGTCCTCGGAGCTGCCGCCTTCCTGCATGTCGACGAGGTTGGCGAGCCATTCACGGGCACGCGCGTCCTGGTCACCTTCGCTCTCGCTGGCCTTGTATTTCCAGTGCGCGGCGATGCCCGCCTCCGCGACGCGATGCATGTCCTCGGTGCGGATCTGCACTTCGATGGGAATGCCGTTGGGCCCGAACAGCGTGGTGTGCAGCGATTGATAGCCGTTGACGCGCGGAATCGCGATGTAATCCTTGAAGCGGCCCGGCATGGGCTTGTAGGCCGCGTGCACCACGCCCAGCGCGCGGTAGCAGGTGTCGGCTCTATCTACCACGATGCGCAGGCCGAACACGTCGACGATCTCGGACAGCGGCGCGGCCTTGCGCAGCATCTTGCTGTAGATGCTGTACAGGTGCTTCTCGCGCGTGCTGACGTCCGACTTGAGATCCGCCTTCACCAGCGCCACGCGCATGGTCTCGGCGATCTTGTTGAGGAACTGCTTCTGGTTGCCGCGTGCCTTCTTGAGCGCGCGATCCAGCACCTTGTAGCGATGCGGGAACGCCGCCTTGAAGCCGAGATCTTCGAGCTCGAGCTTCATGTTGTAGAGGCCGAGGCGCCCCGCGATCGGCGCGTAGATATCGAGGGTCTCGCGCGCGACCGCGCGACGGCGGGCCGGGCGCCATGGCGTCGAGCGTGCGCATGTTGTGCGTGCGATCCGCGAGCTTCACCAGGATCACGCGCAGGTCGCGCACCATCGCCAGCACCATCTTGCGGAAGGATTCCGCCTGCGCCTCGGCGCGCGACTTGAACTGGATCTGGTCGAGCTTGGTGACCCCGTCGACGATCTCCGCGACGGGTGCGCCGAACTTCTGCGACAGCTCCTCTTTCGAGATCGGTGTGTCCTCGATGACGTCGTGCAGGATCGCGGCGATGATCGTGTCCGGATCGAGATGCAGGTCGGCGAGGATCTGTGCGGCCGCGAGCGGGTGCGCGATGTATGGCTCGCCGGAGAGGCGCTTCTGGCCCTCATGCGCTTCGGCGCCGAATTCCGCGGCCGAGCGCACGCGCTCGACCTGCTCGGGCGGCAGATAGGCTTCGATGCTGTTGATCAGCTCACGCAGGCCCGGCAGTCGCCGGGCACTGGGCAGAAGCTGAAGGAGCGTCGACGCGTAATCCACGGGGCGCGAGCTCCTTTAGAGAGACGTCAGGCGGACGATTTATTCCTGTACGTCACGATCGCCTTGCAGGCCGAATTGCGGCGCACGGAACAGGGATTGGTTGTCGGCGTCGGGCAGCGGCGCTTCGACCGGCGGCGGATCCGGCTCGCGCAGCATCTCGGGAGTGATGTTGCCTTCGGCGATCTCGCGCAGGGCCACCACCGTGGGCTTGTCGTTCTCCCAGGGAACCGTCGGCTCAGCGCCATTGGCCAGGCGGCGTGCGCGCTGGGCGGCCAGCAGCACGAGCTGGAAGATGTTTTCGACGTTCGGGAGGCAGTCTTCGACGGTAATTCGGGCCATGGTGTCCAGAGAAGCAAGCTGCGGGGGGACGAAAGTCTACTGGAAACAGGCTGGGATTTGCCTGTTTTTTGACCATCATGGCGCCGGGGGCCAGAGACCGGGCCGGCTTCAGCCGAGCAAGTCGGCCAGCAGAGGCGCGAGATCCGGCCTTTTTGCGCCGTACTCCGTTCCCCCACCACGCAGGATGCCGAGCAGTTGCGCCACGGCCGTTTCGAAATCGTCGTTGACGATGAGGTAGTCGAACTCCGCGTAATGCGACATATCGGCGACGGCATCCCGCAGGCGCCGCTCGATGACCTGTTCGCTGTCGGTCTTGCGATTCCGGAGCCGGGTCTCGAGTTCGACACGTGAGGGCGGCAGGATAAAGACCGTTTTGCAGTCCGGCTGAGCCTTTCGAACCTGCTGCGCGCCCTGCCAGTCGATTTCCAGGATCACGTCGTGGCCGGCGTTTCGCAGCGCTTCGACCTGCGCGCGCCCGGTGCCATAGAAGTTGTCGAACACCTGGGCGTGTTCGAGGAACGCGTCCTGGCCGATGAGCCGTTTGAACTCCTCAACGTTGACGAAATTGTAGTCGACGCCCGGGATTTCCTTCTCGCGCTGCCTGCGCGTGGTATGCGACACCGAAACGCGCAGCGCCGGGTCCCTGTCGAGAACTGCTTTGACGAGGCTGGTTTTGCCGGCTCCCGAAGGCGCGGCGATGACGAACAACGAGCCGCGTCGCAACTTTTCCGTACTCTGCATGCACGGATTGTAGCCGCCAACGAAAAACCCCGGCGCTCGGGCCTGGGTTTTCGCGGCATGCGTCGCGACTCATTCGACGTTCTGGACCTGCTCGCGCATCTGCTCGATGAGCACTTTCATGTCGACCGTGATGCGCGTGGTGTCCAGGTCCTGCGACTTGGAAGCCAGCGTGTTGGCCTCGCGGTTGAGCTCCTGCATGAGGAAATCGAGGCGTCGGCCGGCGGCTTCGCCGCCGTTCATTACACGCCGGGTTTCCTCGATGTGCCCGGTGAGCCGGTCGAGTTCCTCCGCGACGTCGAGACGTTGCAGCTGCAGCACGATTTCCTGCTCCACCCGGTCGCGATCGACCGTCGCCAGCAGCTCGGCGACGCGTTCATGCAACCTGGTGCGCACGCGAGTCTGGATCTCCGGCAGGCGTGCGCGCACCTGGGTGATCAGCATGGCGAGACCGGCACAGCGCTGTTCGATGAGTTCGCCCAGGCGCTTGCCTTCGCGCAGGCGCATCGCGCCGAGCTCATCCAGCGTCTGCTGAAATACCGTGCGGCCGGCGCCTAACAAAGCCTCCGAGTCCTGGGTGCCCGTTTCGATGACGCCGGGCCAGCGCAATACTTCGACTGCGTCGACGGTGCTGCCGGGCACGGTGCGGGCGACCTGATTGACCGCCGCCGCCACACGCGCCAGCGCCGCTTCGTCGACGCGCAGCTCGCGTTCGGCGGTCTGCATGCTGCGCAGGTGCACGGTGCAGTCGACCTTGCCGCGTTTGAGGTTCTTGCTGAGCAGCGCCCGCAGATCCGATTCGAGCGGACGGAGCTCTTCGGGCAAGCGAAACCCGGGCTCCAGGTATCGATGATTCACGCTGCGCAACTCGCAGGTGAGGGTTCCCCAGCTGCCAGCGAGCTCGCGTCGCGCGAATCCGGTCATGCTGGCAATCATGCGTGTAAGTTCTCGGCTTAAGGGGAGCGGGGTGCGGTAAAGTGCGCGGCAGTTTATCAGACCCCCCACCTCGCCTTGCGCATCGAATACGCCGAAGTCAGTCTGCTAGGTTGTCGCACCGACAATCAGGATCGCGTATCGGTCGCGGTCTCGGAGCATTCCGCCCTGCTCGTCGTCATCGACGGCATGGGTGGTCACTCCGATGGCGCCAAGGCCGCCGAAACCGCCATCAAGGCGCTGGTCGAAGCCTTCTGGCACACGCCACAACCCATTCTCGATCCGCTCGGATTCCTGCATCTGACACTCGGCCGCGCGCACGAGGAAGTCGCCAGGCTCGGCGCGAATCTCCCGCTCGAACTGCGGCCGCGCGCGACCTGCGCCGTGTGTCTGGTGCAGAACGGCAGCGCATTCTGGGCGCACATCGGCGACAGCCGCGTCTATCTTCTGCGTCGAGGGAAGGTCCTCAAACGCACCCGCGACCACAGCCATGTCGAGTTCCTGCTGCGCGAAGGTGTCATCACGGCCGACCAGGCGGTGAGCCATCCGATGCGCAACTTCGTCGAGTGCTGCCTGGGCGGCGAGCCGTTCCTGCCGGAGATGTCCATCGGTATGCGCGAGCCGCTCGAGGCCAATGACATCCTGCTGGTCTGTTCCGACGGAGTGTGGGGCGGTCTCGATGACAGCGATATCGGCGGAGCATTTCCACCGGCGCGCGCGCCGCTGCGCGAAGAGCTCGTGCGCCTTGCGGAACGCGCGGTGAGCGTCGTTGGCGCCGGCGCCGACAACACTTCGGCGGCGGTCGTTCGCTGGATCGGAAACGGCTGATGGCAGGCCGGCCCAGCGGACGCGCACCCAACGAGCTGCGCGCCGTCAAATTCACGCGCCGCTTCACCCAACACGCCGAAGGTGCTGTGCTGGTCGAATTCGGCAGCACCCGCGTGCTGTGCACGGCGAGCGTGGAAGAAGGTGTTCCGGGATTCCTGCGTGGCAAGAACCAGGGCTGGGTCACCGCCGAGTACGGCATGCTGCCGCGCGCCACGCACACACGGTCGCCTCGTGAAGCCGCCAAGGGCAAACAGAGTGGCCGCACGCAGGAGATCCAGAGATTGATAGGCCGCAGCCTTCGCGCGGTCATCAACCTGGCCGCGCTCGGTGAGCGCACCATCACACTCGACTGCGACGTACTGCAGGCCGACGGCGGCACGCGCACCGCTGCGATCACCGGGAGCTATGTCGCGCTCGCGGATGCGTGCGATGGCCTGCTCGCGAGACGGCTGATCACGACTTCGCCGCTACACGGACAGGTGGCCGCTGTGTCCGTGGGCATCTGCTCCGGTATGCCGGTGCTCGATCTCGACTACGCCGAAGATTCCGGCGCTGAAACCGACATGAACGTCGTCATGAACAACGGCGGCGGCTTCATAGAACTGCAGGGTACGGCGGAGGGTCACGCGTTCCGCCGGCATGAGCTCGACGCACTGCTCAATCTCGCTTCCGAAGGGATTGCGAAGCTCTTCCAGATGCAGTCAGAGGTGCGGACGGCCGCCTGAAGCGGCCGACGCAAACGCTCATGCGGCCTCAGCGAGTGGTGCTCGCCACCGGCAATCCCGGGAAGTTGCGCCAGTTTTCAGAGTTGTTAGGCGCCGTCGGGCCTGGAACTGGTGCGCCAGTCGGATTTCGGCATCGAGCCACCGCCGGAGACCGGCAGCACTTTCCTCGAGAATTCCCTGCTCAAAGCGCGCAATGCCGCGCGCCTCACCGGTCTGCCGGCAATCGCCGATGACTCCGGAATCGAAGTCGACGCGCTGGACGGCCGGCCGGGTCTCTATTCCGCGCGGTACGCCGGTGAGGGTGCGAGCGACGACCAGAATCTTCGCAAGATGCTGCTGGAACTCGAGAACGTGCCGGCCGCGAATCGCGCCGCGCGTTATCGCAGCATCATCGTGTTTCTCCGCGACGCTGACGATCCGGCGCCGCTGGTCGGCGAGGGTGTCTGGGAAGGCGCCATCGCCACGGCTCCACGCGGCGCCGGCGGTTTCGGCTACGACCCCATATTCATTCCACGCGGCGATACACGCACCGCGGCCGAATTGCCGGTGGAAGACCGCAATGAGCGCAGCCATCGCGGCCAGGCCTCGCGAGCTTTTCTCGCGCAACTCGACGCCCGGGTACGCGGATGAAAACGCCGCCGCTTGCGTTGTACGCGCACTTCCCCTGGTGCGTGCAGAAGTGTCCGTATTGCGATTTCAATTCGTACACCTTGCGCGATGAACTGCCGGAACAGCGCTACGTCGAGGCGCTGCTGCGCGATCTCGATGCCCAGATCGGCGATCTGCAAGCGCGGCCGCTGACGAGCATCTTTCTCGGTGGCGGAACGCCCAGCCTGTTCGCGCCCGCCGCGATTGGACGGGTCATCGAGCACGCGCGCATGCGTTTGGGATTTGCAGGTGACATTGAAGTCACGCTCGAAGCAAACCCGGGCACCATCGAGCGTGGTCGTTTCGCCGAGTATCGTGCGGCCGGTGTGACCAGGGTTTCGCTTGGTGCGCAGAGTTTCGATGAGCGGCAACTGAAACTGCTGGGCCGCATCCATTCCGTCGATGAGACGCGCCGCGCCGCCGAAGAGCTGCACGCCGCCGGTCTCGCCAACTTCAACCTGGATTTGATGTATGCCCTTCCGGGGCAGACTGCAGCGGAAGCTCAAGCGGACTTGCGTGCCGCACTCGCGCTCGCACCGGCACATCTGTCGCAGTATCACCTCACCATCGAGCCGGGAACGCAGTTCGCGGCCGCACCGCCGGTGCAGCCAGCCGATGAAATCGTCGAGGACATGCTGCAGCGTTGCCTGGCCTCTCTCGAGGAGGCGGGGTTTGAGCAATACGAGGTGTCCGGCTATGCGCGCGCCGGCGCGAGATGCGTTCACAACCTCAACTACTGGACCTTCGGCGATTACATCGGCATCGGCGCGGGAGCGCACGGCAAGCTCTCGTTTCCCGCTAGTGGTTTGGCCGTGCGCACCCAGCAGACTCGTGAGCCGAGGCGTTATCTGGCGGCTGTACCCGGCGCCCTGGTCAGAAAGCAGATTCCGGAGGCCGAACTGCCGTTCGAGTTCGCCATGAATGGTTTTCGCCTGGTGCATGGCTTCGACGACGAGATGTTCGAATCCCGGACCGGGCTGTCGATCGAGGTGCTTGATCGGGCACTGGCGCCACTCGTGGTCCGGGGCCTGGTGGAGCGCGGTGCCAATCGATGGCGCGCGACCGCGAAAGGGTTCCGATTTCTCAACGACATACTCGTCGAACTGCTGCCGTCGGCGCAGGCAAGTCCTGCTCTTTGAGCATCGCTGCCCTGTCGACGGGCAGTTTTATTCACAGATGCCCCCTTACGGGCGCGTAAACAAAGGTATTACGGCAGGTTTCAATCCTGTTGCACTACAAACACACTGTACTACATTGATTTATATGTATTTAATCGGATGGTCATTATTTGACCAAGCTAACGGTTTTGCGCAGTTCGCAGTGGTTTCGTTGCCGGGATTGGCAGCTACTCACAGAGTTATCCACAAATTCTGTGGATAACGCGCTCTTGGTATTTGGGCTTGAGAACCCACAACTGGCCCGCTAGACTGCGCGCCCTTTTTCTTGTGACCGGCCGGCAAAGACCGCTCGGATAGAGAGAACTCATGAAAGCCGATACGCATCCTGAATACAAAGAAATCGCCGTGACCTGCACCTGCGGGAACGCGTTCAAGACGCGATCGACTCTGGGACACGACCTGCAGGTCGAAGTCTGTGCCAGCTGCCACCCGTTCTATACCGGCAAGCAGAAGATCCTGGACACCGCCGGCCGCGTCGACAAATTCCGCAAGAAGTACGCTGCCGCTTCGACGCGCTAACGAACTTTCCGGGCATTCAGTGCCACTCAGGAAGGCGCCTTAGGGCGCCTTTTTGCGTTGCCGGCGGGCGCTTCCCGGAACTTGTTGTGGTGGCGCCATATCGTAGTTAAATACGAGCTCGGCCCGTCCGTGGAGAGCTACACCAAAATGAAGCGCAGTCAGCTATTTCCCCTCCTCATCGCGGCCACCTGCGTGTTTCTGGATGGATGTGGAAGCAACCCGGCCACGGGTGGAAAAAACGTGGTCATGGGTTCGTGGGAGGGTGAAAAGAAAACCACCCAGAAGCATCACCAGGAAATCGTCAAGGCCATGGGCCTCTACGACGACCAGGCCACACAGGAATACGTGACCATCGTCGGGCAGCGCCTGGCGCTCGCGAGCGACCTGCCTAACGAGGAATTCAAATTCTTCGTCATCGACGATGAAGGCATCAACGCGTTCACCACCGGCTGCTGCAATGTGTACGTGAATCGCGGTCTGCTGGTGAACCTCAATTCAGAAGCCGAGCTCGCCGGCGTGCTCGGACATGAGATCGGCCACATCACCGCGCGACATCCCGCTCGCCGGCAGACGCGCGGCATGGCTGCATCGCTCGGCGCCATGGCGGCCGCCATCCTCACCGGATCCAATGCCATCGGTCAGCTCGCCAACATCGGCGCTCAGGCGTGGATGAGTGGTTATGGCCGCGAGAACGAGATGGAAGCGGATCGGCTGGGAATGAAATACATGGTGAAGGCCGGCTACAACCCCGAGTCGATCGGCAATGTGTTCACCATGTTCCAGGCCGGCGAAAAATTCGAGCGCCAGCGCGCCGCGGAAGAAGGCCGCGAGCCGCGCCTATATCACGGCGTCTTCTCCAGTCACCCGAGTCCCGATCAACGTGCGGTGCAGGCTGCAAAGGGCGCGGCAAACATCAAGGACGCGCCGCCTGAAGGCTGGCTCGAGCGCCACGACGAATACCTGAAGACCATCAATGGCATCGCATACGGAACTAGCAAGGCACAGGGCGTCGTGCGCGACAACCGGTTCTATCACGCGGACATGGGCATCACGCTGGCGTTCCCGCGTGGCTGGACCATCGAAAATTCGCGCGATCGCCTGATCGCATTTACGCCGAAGAAAGACGCGATCATGCAGGTGCTCGTCGACGCCAAGCCTGAGAAACAAGCGCCACGCGAATTCCTGCTCACCAAGCTGAAAGGTCAGTCCACGTTCAAGGGTGAGGTGCTCACCACTGCGGACGGAGAGGGTTACGCCATCGTGGCACGCAGCGGTTCGCCAATCGACAATGGCACTGGTCCGGTGCGCTGGGCGGTCATCTATCGCAACCAGAGCGCCTTCCTGTTCGCGGGTGCGAGCCGCTCGGCGCTGGAAGGTGTGCCCGAGGTCGACGGCGTGATCAAGTCGACGGTGCTTACGTTGCGCGGCCTGAAGCCATCAGAATTTCCGCTTGCCGAGCCGTATCGCATCAAGGTGGTGAAGGCCACCGACGCGACCAAGCTGTCTGATTACGCTGCTGATATGCCCGAAGATAAATTCAAGAAAGAAGCGCTCGAGCTGATCAACGCGATGTATCCGAACAAGCGGCCGCAACCCGGTCAGCTGTTCAAGATAGTCGAGTAGCGTTCTCGACAAGCACACATACGCGCGGTCGTTGCCTTGATTCCATTCGCGGGCCGTGTAAGGCTCGTATCGATATCCCTCGTGCCACTCGACGCTCCTTGCAGGGCCTCTCCGTAATGCCTGATACAAAATTCGAACTTCTCGATCCCGCCACTGGCAAGAAAGCCGTGCTTCCCGTTCGCTCCGGCACCGTGGGCCCGTCAGTGGTCGACATCGGCCCGATGGTCAAGGAATTCGGCGCTTTCACATTCGATCCCGGTTATGGTGCAACCGCCGCGGTCGAGAGCAAGATCACCTATATCGACGGCGATGCCGGGGTGCTCACGCATCGCGGCTATCCGATCGAGCAGCTCGCCGCGAAGAGCTCGTTCATCGAGGTCTGCTATCTACTGCTGAACGGCGATCTTCCGAACAAGACGCAGCTCGAGCAGTTCGAGCACAGCATCCGCAATCACACGATGATCAACGAGTCGCTGCTGCGATTCTTCGGTGGCTTCCACCACAACGCGCACCCGATGGCCATGGTGTCGGCGGTCGTAGCGTCGATGTCGGCGTTCTATCACGACTCGATGGACATCCATAACCCGCGCCATCGCGAGATCTTTGCGCATCGCATCGTCGCCAAGCTGCCCACGATCGCGGCCGCGGCATACAAGCATTCGCTCGGCCAGCCGTTCGTCTATCCGCGCAACGATCTCTCCTACTGCGCGAACATGCTGCACATGTTCTTCGCGGTGCCTTGCGAACCGTACAAGGTCGATCCGGTCGCTGCCGAAGCGCTCGATCTGCTGTTTGTCCTGCATGCCGATCACGAGCAGAACGCGAGCACGTCGACCGTGCGCCTTGCGGGCTCCACCGGCGCGAATCCTTACGCTGCGATCTCGGCGGGTGTCTCTGCGCTGTGGGGTCCGGCGCACGGCGGTGCCAATGAGGCCGTGCTCGAAATGCTCGAGGAAATCGGCACCGCCGACCAGATTCCGAAATATCTCGCGATGGCCAAGGACAAGAGCAGCCACTTCCGCCTCATGGGCTTCGGTCATCGCGTCTACAAGAACTTCGACCCGCGCGCGAAGATCATTCGCGACATGTGCCACAAGGTGCTGCAGAAGCTCGGCAAGCAGGACAACCCGTTGCTCGAACTGGCGCAGCGGCTGGAAGAGGCCGCGCTAAAGGACGAATACTTCGTCGCGCGCAAGCTCTACCCGAATGTCGATTTCTACTCGGGCATCATCTATTCCGCGCTGGGAATTCCGCGCTCGATGTTCACGGTGATGTTCGCTATTGCGCGCACCGTCGGCTGGGTGGCGCACTGGCAGGAAATGATCTCCGACCCGGCCATGCGCATCGGCCGTCCGCGTCAGCTCTACACCGGGCCGACGAAGCGCGACTACCAGGAAATCGGTTCGCGTTGAGAGTGAACCAGGTGCGCCGCGCTCACTGAGCGGTCGGCGCGTCCTCGGTCTCCAGCAATACTTCGAGTTCTTCCGCGTCGATGCGGCGCATGGGTTTGCCATCGACCGGGCTTACTGGCGCCTGGCGGATGCCGTCCACCGGGAACACGGTGGCATCCACCACGTGATCTTCGAATTCGAAATGCACGCCGGGGTAGGCGACCACGCGATCCGCGCCGTAGCGCACCCGCCGTTCCACCACCTCGTGATCGATGCCGAGATCGATGAGCTTGAAGGTGATGGATTCGGCGCGCTCGGCGAACAGGTGCAACTGGATGTCGTTGTGTTCCGTGGCTGTCCCGGCGAGTACGGAACCCACCAGGCGCGGCTCGAAATCCGCGAGCATCTGCATGGCGGACAGCGCGGCACTGCGCTGGCCCGCGAGAGTCTCGCCGTGCTTGGTACCGCCGAACAGCCGGTGATACTCCGCGAGCGCGTCTTCTATCTCACGATTCTTCGGCAACACGGATCCGTCGGTAACGCCGAAGCGTTCCGCTGCCTTGCGCTTGGCGGTGAGGAAATCGCGGATGCCATGCTCGGACATGATGCGCGCGGCTTCCTGCGCGAGCGCGCGCCGCAGGTTCTCGGCCCGTGGAGGCAATTTCTTCATGTGTCAGAAGATCGGATCGGCGCCACTTTGCGGCGTGTCAGGTGAAGCGGGGTCGATGTCCTGCGTTCCCAGTCCCGGGTCGCCTATATAACCTTCTTCGGTAGGCAGTTTGTCAACGCGAAAATATTCGAACACCGGATCTTCGTCGGCGTTGCGCGTGCCGCCGGTGCGCGCGTTGATCTTCATTTCGACGATGCCTTCGGGAATCGAGCGCGGTTTTTCCGGCACGCCGCGCAGTGCTTCGCGCATGAAGTCCACCCAGATGGGTACCGCGGTGCGCGCGCCTTCCTCGAGCTCGCCGAGCGGCCGGTTGTCGTCGGCACCCACCCAGACGCTGGCGACTATGCTGTCGTTGAAGCCGTTGAACCACGTGTCGACGGATGCATTCGTCGTACCGGTCTTGCCGCGCAGATCGGCGCGACCCAGCGCCAGCGCGCGTCGGCCCGTGCCACGTGTGATGACGTCTCTCATCATGTCGTTCATCAGGAACGACACCTGCGGCGAGATCACGCGCTCGGCCGGTTGCGTCCGCCGCGCACCCGGAGTGAGCGGCGTTGGCGGCACGACGGTTGCGCTTACCTCCGCATTCTTGGCGCGTTCCGCTTCCGACACGGTCAGGATCGGCTGAACACATTCCGCGCACACGGCACGCGGCTCGGCGGAGTACACGATTTGTCCCGCGGGGCCTTCGATGCGATCGATGTAGAACGGCTCGATCTTGAAGCCGTCGTTCGCGAACACCGTAAAACCAGTGGCAACTTCCAGTGGCGTGGCACCCATGCTGCCAAGAGCCAGTGTGAAATTGCCAGGCAACTGCTCCTTGGTGAAGCCGAAGTGCTGCACGTAGTCGATCGCCGGGCGTATGCCAATTTCCTTGAGCAGGCGAATGGACACCAGGTTGCGCGACTGCACCAGCGCCTCGCGCAGCCGCATCGGTCCACGAAATCCACCGCCGGAATTCTCCGGGCGCCAGACTTCTTCGAGATTGGGATCGTCCATGACGATCGGCGCATCGAGAATCACCGATGCCGGCGTGAACTCGCCGGCCATTGCCGCCGCATACATGAAGGGTTTGAACCCGGAGCCAGGCTGCCGCTTCGCCTGAATTACGCGGTTGTACTTGCCCTGTCCCTCGAAGTAATCGAAGCCACCGACCAGCGACAGGATCGCTCCGTTGTTAGGGTCGAGCGCCACGAGCGCGCTTTCCGCCTCCGGCAGCTGCGCCAGCTCGGCCGGCCCGTCCACCTTTTCGTGCACCACGTAGACGACGTCGCCGCGCGCGAGCACCTCACCGGCACTCTTCGGATCGGGCCCCAGCGCGAGTTCTGAAACGCGCCGCTTAGCCCACACAAGCCCCGCCCATTCGATGGCCGCAAGGCCGTCTCCCTTGACGTAGACGCGGGCCTGCTTTTCGGCAACCGAGATGACGATGGCCGGCCGCAGGATGCCGACGCTGCCATATTCGTCCAGCAACGTCTCGAGGGTGTCGGGCGTTTCGCTGCCGGTGAGCTCGGTCTTGTTGGTGGCGCCGGCCCACCCGTGCCTGCGCGAATAGTCGACCAGGCCGATGCGCAGCGCGCGATTGGCGGCCTTCTGCAAGCGGCCGTCGATGGTGGTGTACACCTTGTATCCGGCGTCCTGCGCGGCCGGCCCGAACCGCTTGAGGATCTCGAGGCGCACCATTTCCGCGACATACGGCGCCTCGACGTCGGCCAGCGCGCCATGCGCCTTCGCCCTAACTACTTCCTTCGAGGCGACATCGGCGGCGGTGGCATCGATGTAGCCGAGCTCGCGCATGCGCCGCAGCACGTAGCCGCGGCGTTCCGCGGCACCGGACGGATTGGTGATCGGGTTGAAACGCGAGGGCGACTGCGGCACGCGTGCGAGTGTCGCCGCTTCGCCGAGCGTGAGATCATCGAGCTGCTTGCCAAAGTACGTTTCTGCCGCGGCCGCGACACCATAGGCGCGCTGCCCGAAGAAGATCACGTTGAGATAAAGCGCGAGAATTTCCTGCTTGGTGAATTCGCGTTCCAGGCGGTAGGTAACGAATGTCTCCTGCAACTTGCGCCGCCAGTCGCGATCCTGCGTGAGGAATGCGCTGCGCGCCGCCTGCATGGTGATGGTGCTTCCGCCCTGCGTTTCACGCGACGTCAGGTTGACGAACAAGCTGCGCAACACGCCCTGCCAGTCGAAACCGTGATGCTCGAAGAACCGGTCGTCCTCGGCGGCGATGAAGGCCTGGCGCACGACCAGCGGTATCTGTTCGTACTTCACCGGATTGCGGCGTTGCTCGCCGATCTGCGCGATCAGCTCGCCGGCGTTCGTATAAACGCGGAGCGGCACCTGCAGCTCGTTGTTCTTCATCGCGGAGACCGATGGCAGCGTCGGTTCGAGATAGATGTAGCTGCAGATGAGAGCGTAAACAGCAGCGAGTGTGATCGCCGTCACACCCAGGGTTACCTTGACGGCCAATCGAAAGTAGTTTGACTTCACAGAATGCGGGTCTCGTCGGTTGCGGAGGCTTTTGGCCGTATGCATAGTAACCGCCGTCGATATGCATACTCATCGAAAGGTGGGGACGCAAAGCTTCCGGTCTAAGGGCTCAAGGTTGGCCTACGACAGCGGGGTTGCCGGCTCGGGTTTCATGCCTGAGTTGATCCGGATAACTGCCCACTGGTTCCAACTTCACCCCCAAACGGGATGCCCGTCTCCGTCCGTGTGGGCGCCAGGGGGATATCCCCGGGAATCCGCCAGTTTCGTGAGCAGCGTCTCGTTCAATTTAACTTCACGCTGATATATAGTGTCTCGGGTTTAAGATTGCTCGCATGGTTCTCGTTCTAACACACTGAAAGGACTGCGAAAGTGCTGTTCCTCACGCGCAAGTATCGTCCGTTGCTCGGACTTGACATAACAACTTCGTCGGTCAAATTGATCGAGCTCGTGACGAGTGGCGGTGCCTATCGCGTCGAGTCGTACGCGGCAGAGCCAACCCCACAGAACGCCATGAACGAGAAAGCCATCGTCGACGCAGAAGCCGTCGGTGAAGCGATTCGTCGTGCGGTAAAACGTTCCGGTGCCGGCGCCAAGGAAGTTGCGATCGCAATCTCCGGCGACGCCGCCATCACCAAGGTCATCCAGATGCCGCGCAGTCTGCGCGAGCGTGATCTCGAAGCTCAGGTCGAGATGCAGGCCGATCAGTACATCCCCTTCCCGATGGACGAAGTCAGCTACGACTTCGAAGTGTTAGGCCCTTCGGAGAAAGATCCCGAGACGAATGACGTCCTGCTGGTCGCGACGCGAACCGAGAACGTCGAGCAGCGCCAGGCCGCCGTGAACGCGGCCGGGCTCACCGCCAAGATCGTCGACGTCGAAGCTTTCGCACTCGAGAACGCCTGCCGGCTCATGACGCACCAGATGCCCGATGGCGGCATCGACCGCACCATCGCGGTCGTCGATTTCGGCGCGAGCAGCACCACGTTCAGCGTGCTGCGCAATCTCAAGGTTGTTTACACGCGTGACTTCGCGTTCGGCGGGCAGCAGCTCACCGAAGAAATCATGCGTACGTATGGGCTGTCGATGGAAGAAGCCGGCCGCGCCAAGAAAGAAGGCGGTTTGCCGGGCAATTTCCAGGCCGAAGTGCTCGACCCGTTCATCGACGACATGACGCAGCAGGTGAGCCGCTCGCTGCAGTTCTATCTCGCTTCGGGCTCTGGCCGCGATCAGCCGGAGAAGATCCTGATCTGCGGCGGCTGCGCGAACATTTCCGGCGTTTCCGACGTCATCTCGAGCCGCGTCGGAATTTCGTCCGAGAAGGGTGACCCGCTCGGTCAGATGAAACTCTCGTCCCGCGCCAAGGCGCAGGCGGTTGCGCGTGACGCCACCGCCCTGCTCACGGCCTGTGGACTCGCACTGCGGAGCTTCGACAACTAATGCCTCGCATAAACCTACTTCCCTGGCGCGATGAAGAACGCAAGGAGCGCAAGCTCAAGTTCCTCGTTGCGCTCGGTGGCGCAGCGGTCGGCGCATGCCTCACGGTGTTCGTCGGCTACCTCATGATGGATTCGATGGTCAGCGCCCAGGAAGCGCGCAACGAGAAGCTCAAAGAGGAGATCATCGAGCTCGACAAGCAGATCGAGAAGATCAACAGCCTCGAAGCCGACAAGGCGCGGTTCATCGCGCGCATGGAAGTCATCGAGAAGTTGCAGCGTTCGCGGCCGGAAATCGTCCATATCTTCGACGAGATCGCCAAGCAGTTGCCGGACGGTGTCTATCTCACCGGCATCGCGCAGAACGGCACGCGCCTCAAGTTCGAAGGCATCGCGCAGTCCTCGACGCGCGTCTCCGCCTTCATGCGCAACATCGATGGCTCCAGCTATCTCAAGAATCCCGAGCTCGACATCGTCGAGACCAAGAAGGGCAACGTGCAGGGCGCGACGTTCATCCTGTTTGCCGACCAGACAGGAACCGCCACGCCGGCCGAGGAAGAGCAGGCGACCAAGCCCAGGCGGCGTGTGACGGCGGGGGCCAGCAAATGAGCATTCTTGACGACATCAAGTCACTCGACCCCAATGATCCGGGACGCTGGCCGCTGCCCGTGCGGATCGGCTCGGTGGCGCTCTGCTTCGTGGTCCTTTCCGCGGTTCTCTTCTACTTCCTGGTCTGGTCCGATCAGAAGCCGAATCTCGATCTCGCCGTTGCCGAAGAGCAGACGCTGCGCGGAACCTTCAAGCAGAAGCATTCGAAAGCGGTGAACCTCGAGGTCTACCAGCAACAGCTCGCCGACATCGAACGGTCTTTCGGCGCACTGCTGCGCCAGCTGCCTGGAAGAACCGAGGTGCCGAACCTGCTGGTGGACATCTCGCAGGTGGGTGTTGGCGCAGGACTCGAAGAGAAACTCTTCCAGCCCTCCGCCGAGAACAAGAAAGATTTCTACGCCGAACTGCCAATCAAGATCAGGTTAACCGGCTCGTATCACCAGATGGGTGAATTCGTCAGTGGCATCGCCGCGCTGCCGCGCATCGTCACGTTGCACGAAATCACGATCAAGCCGGAAAACAAGGATATGTACGACAACCTTTCGTTAGAGCTGACGGCGAAGACCTTCCGCTATCTCGACGACGCCGAAGTGGCTGCCGCCGAGCAAGCGAAACAGCCCGCCGACAAGCGTTAACGGACAGCGATAACCAGGTTATGGGTATGTTTTCGAAACAGAAAAATCCTTGGCTTCTCGTGGGCGTAGTGTGCGTGCTCGCCACCGCGTTATCCGGTTGTTCCAGCAAAGACGATGAACTCGACCAGTTCATCGCTGACACCAAGAAAGAACCGGGTGGCCGCGTCGAGCCGCTTCCCGAGCTCAAGCCCTACGAAAGCTATGCGTACGAATCGGCGAACAAGCGCTCGCCGTTCATGCCGGGTGGTTCGGGCGGAGGCGACGCCAATTCGCTGCGACCCGATAGTCGCCGCAATCGCGAGTTCCTCGAACAATTCTCGCTCGATACGTTGCGCATGGTCGGGACGTTACGTCTCTCGGATCGAACGTACGGCTTGATCAAGACCAAAGATGGCCTCGTCCACCGCGTGTCGCCCGGAAATTATCTGGGCCAGGCAGATGGCAGGGTCACTGAAATATCGCCTTCGAAGATTAGCGTCGTGGAAATAGTTCCAGACGGGCTTGGCGGCTACATGGAACGGCCTGCCTCGCTTGCCTTGAATTGAAGATCCACGCCCGGGAGTAGATGCGAATGAACAAGATCACCATCCGTCAGTTGACCGCCTCGACATTGCTGTGGCTCGCCGCAGCCGTCATCGTTGGCTTTGCCACGAACGCTGCGCACGCGCAGGGGACGCCTAACAAGCTCGAGTCGATTGACGTGCAGAACATCTCCGGGCAGCAGGTGCAGCTGACCCTGCGTCACTCTTCGCCGCCCGCTGAGCCGGTCGCGTTCACCATCGACAACCCGGCCCGCATCTCTCTCGACCTCGCGAACACCGCGCTGGCCATCCCGTCGCGCCGCATCGACGTGCGCGTGGGTGGAGTGGACTCCGTCCTCGCCGCCGAATCCGCCGGCCGCACCCGTCTCGTGTTGAACCTCGATCGCCTGCTGCCGTATCAAACGCGTGTTTCCGGCAATGACGTGATCGTGCTCATCGGTGGAGCCAGCAACGGGGCGGTTGCCGCAGCGCCGAGCGGAGCTTCCGGCTCGCAGCCTGCAGCTTCTGCTTCCGCCGCGCCTTCGGGCCCCCGCGCCATTCGCGGCATCGATTTCCGTCGCGGCACCGGCGGCACCGGTCGCGTGATCGTGCGTCTCTCCGATCCGCGCACTCCTGCCAGCCTCCGCCAGCTTGGCAACCAGATCGTCGTCGATTTTGCCGGCGCCGAAGTGGCCAGCAATCTCGCCCGTCGCTACGACGCCGGTGACTTTGCAACGCCCGTTACCGGCTTCGACGTGGTGCGCGCCGGCGACGGCGTCCGCCTCGCGATCACCGCCACCGGCGATTTCGAACACCTCGCGTACCAGTCCGACGACCAGTACGTCGTCGAAGTGCAGCCCGCTCGCAAGGCGGCGCAGAAGGTCGAAGACAAGCGCGTGTATACCGGCGAGCGGCTCACGCTGAACTTCCAGGACATCGAAACCCGCGCCGTATTGCAGCTGCTGGCCGATGCCAGCGGCCAGAACATCGTCGTCTCCGACTCGGTCCAGGGCAGCGTGACTCTGCGCCTGCAGAACGTGCCGTGGGACCAGGCGCTCGACATCGTCCTGCGCACCAAGGGCCTGGACAAGCGACGCAACGACAACGTGATCATCGTGGCGCCCACCGAAGAACTTGCCTCGCGCGAGAAGGCTGAGCTTGCTGCACGCGCGGACGTCCAGGACCTGGCGCCGCTGCGCTCCGAGTACCTGCAGGTCAACTACGCGAAAGCTTCTGACCTCGCCAACCTCATCAAGGCACAGGCCGAAGGCAGCGGCCTGCTCTCGAAGCGCGGCACGGTCGCGGTCGACGAGCGAACCAATACGCTGCTGCTGCAGGATTCCGCGGACAAGCTCGACGACATCCGTCGCCTGGTCGGCACGCTCGATATCCCGATCCGCCAGGTGCAGATCGAAGCGCGCATCGTCATCGTCAGCGACGACTTCTCGCGCGAACTCGGCATTCGCGCCGGTTTCACGGGAACAGCCGCGAATGGCAACGACGGTCTTTATCAGACCTCGGGCACCGCCCAGTCTGTCGACACGACGCTCGCCAGCGCCCTCGACAACTTGCAGAGTGGCAGCGCCAGTCCATATCCGGTCGAGATACCGACAGGTTCTCCCGCCGACGCCGCGCAGCGCTACAACGTCAACCTCCCGGTTGCGAGCCCGGCCGGAAGTCTCGCGTTCATGATCCTGGGGTCCGACTACCTGGTCGACCTCGAGATCTCCGCTGCCCAGAATGAAGGCCGCGGCGAAGTCATCTCGACTCCGCGCCTCATCACTGCCAACCAGCGCGAAGCCAGCATCCAGCAGGGTGTCGAAATTCCTTTCCAGGAATCGGCGTCCTCGGGTGCCACCACGATTTCCTTCAAGGAAGCTGTGCTTGAGCTTCGGGTCACCCCGCAGATCACGCCTGACAACCGCATCATTCTCGATCTCAACGTCAAGAAAGACAGCGTGGGCCAGGTCATCGTCGGTGGCGCGGGCCAGCAGGTTCCGTCGATCGATACGCGTGAGATCACGACGTCGGTCATCGTCAACGACGGTCAGACCGTCGTACTTGGCGGCATCCTCGAGACCGAGCGTCGCGAGACGGAAAAGAAGGTTCCCTATCTGGGCGACGTGCCGGGACTCGGGCGCCTGTTCAAGACCACCACCAAGACCAACAACAAGGATGAGTTGCTGATCTTCGTCACCCCCAAGATTTTGCGTGAAGGGGTCAGCGTGTACTGAGCGAGCCCAAAGGCCGCCGTACTTCACCGAGACTCAGGAAAAAGACATGCGTAAATTTCTCTTATCGATGGTGTTTGGTTTAGCCCTCGCGGGTTGTGGTAGTGGCGACGACAGTAACGACGCCTTCCGTCCGCCGCCGCCTCCAGGCGGTGGCACAGCCACTGTCCTTACACTTTCTTCAAGCGTACCGACCATGCCGTCGGATGGCTCCGCGCCTGCAACCATCACGGTGTTTGCCCGCGACGCAAGCGGCGCCCTGATCGCCAACGTACCCGTCACTTTCTCGGCACCCACGGGTGGCATCACGCCTGCGGCAGCGACCACCGGGCCGAATGGCGACGCAACGGCAACGCTCGTCACGGCTGGTGTGGCTACTCCTCGCACCATCACTGTGACCGCAACCAGCGGCACGCTTTCGGCGACCGCGGATGTACAGGTGGTCAACACGGGGACCGGACCGGGTCCTATCAACCCAGTTGTCGCCCAGCTCTCTATATCTGCCAGCGCAACGAGCATGCCGTCCGATGGCAGCGCTCCCGTGACCATCACCGCCTTCGCGCGGGACGCGAGCAACTCGCTGATCGCCAATGTTCCGGTAACTTTCACCGCGAGCTCGGGCGGAATTAGCAATGCCTCGCCCGTCACCGGGGCCAATGGTGAGGCCGTGGCGACGCTCGGCACGGCCGGCGACAGCGCTCTTCGCACGATTACGGTAACCGCCACCAGCGGAACGCTCGCGGTGAGTACGCCCGTGCAGGTCGTTAGCGGCGGAACCACGCCGATTGCCGTGGCCCTGGGCAGTGGCACCGGCGCAAACTTCCAGGCTGGCGTGCTGGCGCTCACAAGCGCAAACCTTTCGGCCGGCGGCAGCACTTCCGTGCAAGCTGTACTGCAGCAGTCGGATGGCGCTCTGTACACGCAGAACGCCTCCATCAATATCAGTTCACCTTGCTCGGCCCAAGGTCTCGCAACCATCACGCCGAATCCGGCTACCACCACCTCGGGCATTGCCAACGTTACTTACGCCGCCACGGGTTGCAGCGGAGCAGACGTCATCACCGCACAGGCAACGGTCAACGGCTCGAGCACGACGGCTACCGGTACCGTTACGGTTGCACCGGGCGTGATCGGCTCGATCATCTTCGTGTCCGCCACGCCCACGAACGTCGCATTGCGCGGCACGGGTAGCTCCGGCCATCCGGAAACGTCCACGGTGATCTTCCGGGTCCTCGACCAGGCCGGCGGCCCGCGCGTTGGAACTACGGTCAACTTCGCGTTGAATACGACAGTCGGCGGAATGGCCGTGTCGCCCACGACCGCGATGAGTGATGCCAATGGCAACGTTCAGACCGTCGTCCAGGGCGGCACCGTCGCCACCTCAGTGCGTGTGACGGCGACCGTGCAGAACGTCACTCCGGTGCTGTCGACGCAGTCGAGCAATCTCACCATCACCACCGGTATTCCCGACCAGGACAGCTTCTCGCTCTCCGTGCAGTGCAGAAACGTCGAGGCGTGGAATCGCGATGGTGTAATCGTGCCGGTTACGGCACGCCTCTCCGATCGCTTCAACAACCCGGTTCCGGAAGGAACGGCCGTTACGCTTCAGGCCGAGGGTGGTTCGATCGTGTCCCAGTGCACGACTGGAACTGACGCCTCGATCGGCTCGTGCAGCGTGAACTGGACGAGCTCCAACCCGCGTCCGCCGGCTTCGCCGGTTACTGCGCCTCCGGGTGACACACGCCTGGGTCGTGCAACGATCCTTGCGACGGCCATCGGCGAAGAATCGTTCACCGACACGAACGGCAACGGTTCGTTCGATAACGGTGAAATTTTTGCCGATTTGCCAGAGCGTTTCCTCGATGAAAACGAGAACGGTGTTCGCGATTCGTTCGAGCCGATCTACGACTTCAACACCAGCTCTTCCTATGACCCGGCTGATGGCGACTTCAACGGTGTGCTCTGCCTCGACAACACGGGCAGGTGCAGCACGACGAACACCACCACGGGTATTTCGGCCCTGAACGTGATCGTCATGTCCGATTCCGTTCCTTCCCATGCCGCTCCGATCCCCGGCACGCCATTACCGGAAGCTCCGGCAGCGGCGATCCCGGCGCCAGGAACGGGTGGGATATCGATCCTGTTCGCCGATCTCAACGACAATCCGCTGCCGGCGCTAACGACGATCACTGCAACTGTCGCGGGCACGGGGATTTCGCTTGGGGCGCCGACCTCATTCACCGTGCCTTGCACGACGGAGCCCACTGCCTATCCATTCACGATCATCAAGGCTGCGGGCGCCACCACCGGCACTCTGACCATTCAGACTACGACGCCGTCGCAACTCCAGTCGACGTTCTCGTATCCGATACGTTGATGTAGCCAGAAATCTCGATCGAGACTTGAAACGGCCGCCTTCGGGCGGCCGCTTCTTTTCCGCTATGCTGTTTTCGGAATGTCCACTCGCAACACAAACGTCTTCTTGATAGGCCCGATGGGGTCGGGAAAGACCGCCGTCGGCAAACATCTGGCGCGGCTTCTCCGGGCTCCGTTTCGCGACAGCGATGCCGAGATCGAATCACGCACCGGCGTGGACATCTCTTACATCTTTTCCCGTGAAGGCGAAGATGGCTTTCGCCAACGCGAACGCGAAGTCATCGAAGACGTTACCCGCGAGAGCCCCATCGTCCTTGCCACCGGCGGCGGCGCCATCCTGCTGCCTGAGAATCGCGTCGCGCTTCACGAACGTGGCTTCGTCGTCTATCTCGCGACGTCGCTCGAACAACAGGCCGAGCGTGTGCGCCAGGGCCGAACCCGCCCCCTGCTGCACGACGTGGACCCGCTGACGAAGCTCACGGAGCTCATGGTGGTGCGTGCCCCGCTGTATGAGTCGCTCTCCGACTTCACCATCGCCACGGACGGGCGCAAGGTGCATATCGTTGCCGACTCGATCCTCGCCGCCTTCAAGGCCGCCCAAGAGGTGCGCTGAGGCCGCATATACTTCGCATGCGCCGGCGGTACCCGCCGGCCGTCACATGGACTGATGCGTGCAGCGAATCGAAGTAAAACTGGGGACGCGCAGCTATCCGATATTCATCGGATCCGGCGCGATGCAACTCAAGGCGGAAATAGACCAGGCCATTCCGGCCCGCGACATCCTGCTGGTCACCAATACCACCGTCGGACCGCTGTATGCCGCCAGGCTGACCGCGGCGCTGGCGCCACGGCGCTGCGTGGAAGTGGTACTGCCCGACGGCGAGTCGCACAAGACGCTGGCAAACGTTGGGCGCATGCTCGACGTGCTCGTAGCCAACCGGTTCGCGCGTGACGCCTGCGTGGTTGCGCTGGGTGGCGGCGTGGTCGGCGACATGGCCGGATTCGCGGCAGCTTGTTATCAGCGCGGTATTTCGTTCGTGCAGATGCCAACCACGCTGCTTGCGCAGGTGGATTCATCGGTCGGGGGAAAGACCGGCGTGAACCATCCAGGCGGCAAGAACCTCATTGGCGCCTTTCACCAGCCCGCCGCGGTCTTCGCCGACACCGACACGCTGGGCAGCCTGCCTGATCGCGAGCTGCGCGCGGGTCTCGCCGAAGTCATCAAGTATGGGCTCATCGTCGATCGAGACTTTTTTGACTGGCTCGAAGCGAATGCCGCCCGGCTTCTTGCACGCGACACCGCCGCGCTTACGCACGCCATCAAGCGTTCTTGCGAGATCAAGGCCGACATCGTCGCGCGCGACGAACATGAGCGAGGCGATCGGGCGCTGCTCAATCTCGGGCACACTTTCGGTCACGCCATCGAAAGCGCCACCAACTATTCGGTGTGGCTGCATGGCGAGGCGGTCGGCGCCGGGATGCTCCTGGCCGCCGACATGTCGCAACGGCTTGGGTGGGTGAGCACCGCCGATGTTACCCGCGTCGAACACGTGCTCCAGCTGTTCGGACTGCGTACCGACGTCACATCGCTGGCGGCCGCGACGCTTGCCGAGAAAATGAAGATAGACAAGAAGGTGGCCGCTGGAAGGATCCGTCTCGTCCTGCTCAAGGGGATCGGCACATCGGTGGTTACGGGCGACTACGATGACGCAGCGCTGCGGGAGACGTTGCGCGTGCGTTGCGGATAGGACATGAACCAGGCGCTCGCGTCTTACGCCGCGATCGACGAACAGAGTCGCGGCCGACGATTTCCCGAACCTCCGCCGCGATTCCGCACCGAGTTTCAACGCGATCGCGACCGCATCATCCATTCGAACGCGTTTCGCCGCCTGGTCTACAAGACCCAGGTGTTCGTGAATCACGAAGGCGACCTGTACCGAACCCGGATTACCCATTCGCTCGAAGTGGCGCAGATAGGGCGCACCGTGGCACGTGCGCTCAACATCAACGAAACGCTCACAGAGGCCATCTGCCTGGCGCACGACCTTGGGCATACTCCGTTCGGCCACGCCGGCCAGGACGCGCTGAACGACTGCATGCGCGAATACGGTGGTTTCGAGCACAATCTTCAGTCGTTACGCGTCGTCGATGAGCTTGAAGAGCGATACGCCGATTTCTCGGGGCTGAATCTCACGTTCGAGTGCCGCGAAGGGGTGCTGAAGCACTGCTCCGCGCAGAACGCGCGTCAGCTTGGTGATGTGGGCGAGCGATTCCTCAACCGCACGCAGCCCGGCCTCGAGGCGCAGCTTGCCAACCTGGCCGATGCCATTGCGTATAACAACCATGACGTGGACGACGGTCTCCGCGCCGGACTCATCAACGTCGAAGAGCTGCGAAACGTGCGGGTTTTTGCGCGTTTTTACTCGGAGGTCGCCGAGCGATATCCGCAGACGTCGCCGCGGCGGCAGCTATACGAAACCATTCGTCGCATGGTCGACTATCTCGTTAGCGATGTGATCGTCCAGACCGGTAAGAACATCGTCGAATCGGGTGTGGAAAACATTCAGGCAGTTCGCGCCCGCTCACAACCGTTGGTCTCGCTGAGCGATGGTGTCCTCGAAGAGCACCAGGAATTAAAGCGCTTCCTTCGAGCCAAGCTCTACAATCATCCCAAGGTACGGGAAGTCATGGACGAAGCGGGCAGCACTCTCAAGGAGCTGTTCGATGCGTACATGAACGACTCGACTCGCTTGCCAACGGAACATCAGTCATTGATTGCGCGCGCAGAGAGCGATGGCGGGAAGCCGGCGCGTGCGCGCGTCGTGGCGGACTATGTGGCGGGGATGACGGATAGGTTTGCATTTGTTGAGGCCTCCAGGCTACGCAAGTAGCGCTGGTGCAAAGTAGTTGTTCGGCTCTCGGACAACGGAGTTATCTGAATGTCAAGAATTCTCGCGACCATTTGCTATCTGCGTTTCGACGAGTATTGCGACCCCTAATTCGCATCCTTGTCAGGTCGGGGGTTAGATACGATGAATTCTTAGAACTTGTTAGGGGTGTGTATGTTGAAACGGCTGTGCGCGATGGCCTTGGGGATGGGGCACGCCCAACTAGAGCTCGCGTGTCTATCTCAACGGGCGTCGCACGACGCGACGTAGATCGCTTTATTGATAAGGAAGGCGACGTACCGATTGCTCAGAAGAGCTTGACGCGAACCCTGATGGAAGCACTCCACAAATGGCATACGGATCCGCAGTTTGTCGGACCGTACGGAATTCCACTTGAGCTTGAGCGAAGTTCTTCCAAGGGCCGATCCTTCAGAGACTTAGTTCATGCGATCAATCCCGCGGTTAGTGAAACTGACGCATTAGATGAACTGGTTCGTCTGCGAGCTGTGGTGCTATCTGGTGACACGCACATACGAGCGATGTCGCGCGTCCTTATTCCCGTAGAAGAGATGTCACCGGCGCAGTTGGAATTCTTCGGGAACGCACTGACAAGATTGGCAGATACCCTGCAGTTCAATATGGACCCGAGGAACTCCGCGAAAAGACTAGAACAATCCGTCATTTCGGATCGCGGCCTTCCTAAAGACGTCCTACCAGTCTTTGAAAAGTATGTTCGCGAACGAGTGACCGAACTTCTGGTCGAGATCGACAACTGGCTGAGTCCGTACTCGGCAAACGACGCTAACCCGGCTGAACCACCTGAACGGGTTGGGCTTGCGGTATTTCAGTTCGTCGATCGAGTCGCTGACCGGCATCCAATGCACGAAATAGTCGCACCAGAGCCTAAATAGTTCGCTGCACTTCGTTGTGCAAAATCTCGAAAGTGTCATCTCGCTGCTTTTGACTTAACCAAAACATTCGCGCTAGTCTTGTGACGCAGGTCGCAGTTTTGTCGGGATTTTGTCAAGTGTCGTCCATCGCAAGGAATTGTGCGGAGGCACGAAACAATGCGAGCAAAAAAAACAATGAGATCGCTTCTAGCAGTGTTCGGGAGTCTTTCGGTATCTGTCGCTTTGGCGCAGACAAGCTATGTGGCTGGACCGGTCGATAGTGTTTCGGCGAATGCTACGCAGGTCACCGTTCTAGGTCAGACGTACCTCATTGATCCCAATACTGTTTTTGAGGCAAACGGAAAGAAGGTTTCGATTCTTTCTGGGACAAGCCTTCTGCGCAATGGAAATCTGGTCACGGTTGAAGCAAGCGTGTCTTCGACTCCTTCGAAAGCCGTCGCCGTTGTAATTTCCAACATGCAATACGTGGCAGGAGCCTCCCAAGTCCTCGTGCGCGGCAGCGTCAAGCAAATCGCGCTTGAAGTTGGAACGATGCGGATTGGTGACCTGGTTGTTGACATTTCATCAACACCGCCAGAAGTGTTGTCGACAATTGATGTCGGCAGCTTTGTTGAAGTCGCTGGTATTCAGCCACTACCGCAAGGCTTGCTGCTCGGTATGAGCATCGCAGTGACGCCGAAGCCGGCAACCACTGGAAAGTCAGAAATTGATGTAGACCTCCAGAGCATTGGAGGCACTGGAAGCAGCGTGTCGCTCTTCAGTATTGGCGGGACGGGCAAGAGCGCGTCTCTGCAGAGTATTGGCGGGACGGGCAAGAGCGTGTCCCTGCAGAGTATTGGCGGCACCGGCAAGAGTGCGTCACTTCAAAGCATTGGCGGCACCGGCAAGAGTGCATCACTGCAAAGCATTGGTGGAACCGGAATCAGCGAAGCTCTCTGAAGCGAAAGCCGATTGTTCGTCACGCCGGTGAAATGCCGTGAGCAGCTCTCGACGTATGCAGTTCACGACATCCGGGTTAAGTACACCTGGGCGTAGCGGTTGCAGCAACCACATTTCTAGGTCATCGCTTTGTACAGGTGAGTATTTGTGCTGAATGCGCAGATATCCGCAAATCTGCAGTGGGCTGTCGCACGCTTTGGCGCCGAGAACTAGACAAACTGCTGCGAGGTGAATAGATAAGAGTGACGATGCCGCGTCACAAAGAAGTAAGTGGAGAGTCGATTTCGAACGACTCTGAACTGGCGGTCACGCGGATTCTCGAAAAGCTCGCATCGATTCTCCTGCGTCTTGGAATTGACGCGCCCCGAGCTGAGGATCTCCTTCGACGCGCATTTGTATCGGAGGCGGTGCGGATCGCAAGAAACGCCGGGTATCGACACACACAATCGCAAATCGCATTACTTGCAGGTGTTAATCGCCTTGATGTTCGTAAAATCTTTGATCGCAAAGAGCGAACAATTTCCAGTTCAATCCCCCAGTCCCGTCTCGAACGGATTCTGACGGCTTGGCGAAATGATCCGGAATTCTCAAGTTCTCGAGGTCGGCCAAATCCACTTTCATTTGGAAGCCCATCAAGTCAGTTTGAAAGGCTGATTCGAAAGTACGGCCGAGACATAAGCGTGCGAGCGCTACGTGATGAACTAATAATAAACAAGCTTGCGATCGCGAAAGGCGGGCGGTTAACACTAATCGGCAGCAGTAAGGCCAGGCGCGCGCCAAGCATTGCTGCGCTGTCGGACCTCCGTTTTTTGAATACGCAACTCGCGCCGTTTGACTTCTATCTCGGACGTCGTGCATTCCAAACTCGCCATCTGAGCGTTACGGCAGACGATATCAAGATGCTGAAGCTGATTCAGCGAAAATCGCTTGCCCGCATTGAAACCACACTGAACTCACTAGCATCCCTGAAACAAATTTCTAACTACAAGAAGGAATCGCGCAGCGCGCGAACACATCGATTGCACATCATGACGATCGTGTCATCAGAGACGATGCCTCAAGCCTAAGCGACGGACCTGATGGTGCGATTGACAACAAACCGGAGAGAGCGAATGAATTCTAGAGCTGCCTCAATTGCAAACTCCGACATTCAGAAAATGCTATCGGCTGTGTTTACGCTGTGCCTCATCAATGGGAATTTTGGCGGAGCAGAGCTCGATAAATTGATTCACCGCTCCCGCGCAGAAGCAAACAAGAGAATTCGAGCACTAAGGCCACATCGGGCGAAATCGATGGACCTAGTATTGCTTGGCAGCATTCTTCATCGATGGAATCGAAATCCAAAGTATTTGGATCACGAAGCACGCCCGTTCCCGATACCAGCGTCGGGTCCTGCGCCAAGTGTCGAAGCGCTTTTCCGCGCGGAACACAAGTTGCGCGACTTCGAACATGGCCTACGCCAAATGCGAAGCGCAAACCTAATAACGCGTACGAAATCTAAACTGTATCTTCCCCGAAATGACCTAATCCTGTTGCATACACTTACGCCGGAAATGGTCGCGAACCTTGCGCTCTCAATACATCGCCTCGTCTCGACACTGTTGGAAAACACTTCAACGAAACGACGAAGTGGCTCGCGACTAATTGAACGAAACGCACTGGTCCCTGATTTGCCGAAAGCGAAAACTTGAAGAATTCAAGGCTTTTTCTCGTGAACAAGGCGCCGCGCTCGTGTCGACGATGAATGATTGGCTAGAGACGCGCAGGCAAGCGAAACGCACGAAGCGTTCATCTCGCCGAAAGACCACTGTCTCAGCAGGAATTCACGTCTTTGCCTTCTCAGAGGCCAACTAAGTGTTCCTACTTCGGCAACTCGTCCCTCAGCGCCCTTCTCAATATCTTCCCCACGTTCGTCTTCGGAAGATCACGTCTTGAAGTAAACGTGCTTCGGCACCTTGTAGCCCGTGAGCGCCTTCCGGCAGTGCTCAATCACATCCTGCTCGGTGAGATTCGGATCCTTCTTCACGATGAACAGTGCGACGACCTCGCCTGATTTCTCATCCGCCTGGGCGATCGCCGCAGCCTCGAGTACGCCAGGGTGCGTGACGGCCACGCTCTCGACTTCATTCGGGTAAACGTTGAAGCCGGACACGAGAATCATGTCCTTCTTCCGATCCTCGATGAAAACGAGTCCGCGCTCATCGATGCGCCCGATATCCCCGGTGCGCAGCAAGTCATTGCCTATCATCACCTTGGCGGTCTCGTCGGGGCGATTCCAGTAGCCGGCCATGACCTGCGGGCCACGCACGCAAATTTCACCGACGACATTGATGCCGAGTTCATTGCCGTCGTCATCGCAAATGACTATCTCGGTCGACGGTATCGGCAAACCGATCGATCCGTTGAAATCCTCACCTGGAAGATTGATGCACGCGGCTGGCGAAGTTTCGGTGAGACCCCACGCCTGCGTGAGTATCTTTCCGGTGACTTCCTTCCAGCGTTTGGCGACGGCTTCCTGCACGGCCATTCCGCCGCCGAGCGTGAGGCGCAGATGGCTGAAATCGACGGTGTCGAAGCCGGGCGTGTTCAGCAACGCGTTGAACAGCGTGTTCACGCCACTCAGATACGAGAACTTGTGTTTGCGCAGTTCAGCGACGAACGCGGGGAAGTCCCGCGGATTGGTGATGAGTACGTTGCGCCAGCCGAGGATGACGAACAGCAGGCAGTTCGCGGTGAGCGCGAAGATGTGATACAGCGGCAACGCGGTGACGAGTGTGGCCGGGTCACGCGTAAAGGACGGGCCTATCCACTCGAGTGCCTGCAGCACGTTTGCCACCATGTTGCCGTGCGTGAGCATGGCCCCCTTGGCGACGCCGGTAGTGCCGCCGGTGTACTGCAGAAAGGCGATGTCCGAATGCGTGAGCGTGACGGGCTGAAGGCGGACCTTGCTTCCTTCCTTCAACGCCTGTTTGAAGCTCTTGGAGCCGGGCAGGCTGAACGGCTTGACCTGCTTGCGTTTGTGGCGCACGACGAAATCGACGATGTTGCCCTTGGGGAAACCGAGCATCTCGCCGACGCTGGTCACGACCACCTGCTTGACGGGCGTGTGGGCAATCACTTCCTGCAGCACGTGCGCGAAGTTCTCGAGGATCACGATGACGGTGGCGCCGGAATCGGTGAGCTGGTGCTCGAGCTCGCGCGTGGTGTAGAGCGGGTTCGTATTGACTACGGTAAACCCGGCTCGCAGCGCACCGTGGATGGCGATCGGGTACTGCAGGGTGTTAGGCATCATGATGGCGACGCGATCGCCCTTCTTGAGGCCACAGCTGTGCTGCAGGAAGGCGCCGAACTGCATCGAAAGGATGTCGAGCTCGCCATAGGTGATGGCCTTTCCCATCTGCACGTACGCATCGCGTACGGAATGGATGGCAAGCCCTCGTTCGATGAGTTCCTTGAGCGAGGGATACTCGTTTATGTCGATCTCCGGGCGAACACCCGGCGGATACGACTTGAGCCAATGTTTTTCCACGATCACCCCTCGAACTCGGTGTCGAAGGCTAGCTCGCGGGTTTGCGCGGGGCAACTAGCAGCGGCTTGAGCTTCGGCCAGACGTTTTCGAGCATCTGTGGCTGCCCTTTGGCGTTGGCATGGATGCCATCGGCCTGCATGAGCCCGGGCTCGAGCGCCACCCGGTCGAGCAGGAACGGCACCAGCGCGAGCGAATATGTGGTGGCGAGCGTCGTGAACATGTCGCGGAACTCCTGCCCGTAACGCTGGCCGTAGTTAGGTGGAATCATCATTCCGACCAGCAGCACGCGCGCCTTCGCACCACGGGCCAGCTCGATCGAACGTCGCAGGTTCTCGCGGCTCGAAGCGAGCGGTAAGCCGCGCAATCCGTCGTTGCCGCCGAGCTCGATGATGACGATTTCCGGCTTGTGCAATTCGAGCGCGCGCGGGAGGCGGGAGAGCCCACCCTGCGTGGTCTCGCCGCTGACGCTGGCGTTGACCACCTTGTATCCGTACCCTTCAGAGGTGAGCCGCTGTGCGAGCAGGTTTACCCAGCCTTCCTGAATCTTGAGGCCGTATCCGGCGCTGAGACTGTCGCCAAGCACGACGATGGTGCGAGGCGCGGCGTTTTCGGCTCCGGCAGGCATGACCCACGCGAAGACCAACACAAACTGAATGAATCTGATGAGCGTACTCAAAGCCGAAAGCCTCACAAAAAAGGTTACCAGCCCGGAAGGGATGCTGACCATCGTGGACGATGTTTCATTGGACATTGCGGCAGGTGAATCAGTTGCCATTGTCGGCGCATCCGGCGCGGGTAAATCCACGCTGCTGGCGCTCCTGGCGGGCCTCGATTCACCGACATCCGGACGCATTACGCTGGCGGGCGCCGACTTGACGTCACTCGGCGAAGATGGGCGTGCGCGCCTGCGCGCCGAGCGCGTCGGGTTCGTCTTCCAGTCGTTTCACCTCGTGCCGTCGCTGACCGCGCTCGAAAACGTGATGCTGCCGCTCGAACTCGCAGGCCGCCGCGATGCACGCGCGGCGGCCGCGGAAACACTTGGCCGCGTCGGGCTCGAGCATCGCACGGGCCACTACCCGCGCCAACTCTCCGGCGGTGAGCAGCAACGCGTGGCAATCGCACGGGCGTTCGTGACGCGGCCTGCCGTTTTGTTTGCCGACGAACCGACGGGCAACCTCGACACGCACACGGGCGAACGCATCGTCTCGCTGTTGTTCGATCTCAACGCGCAGTCGAATACCACGCTGGTGCTGGTGACCCACGATCGCACGGTGGCCGCGCGATGTGGCCGCATCCTGCAGATGGACTCAGGACTTCTCAAGTGAGGGCCGCTCCGTGATTGCGCTGGCGCTCGCGATGCGAACGTTGTTGCGCGAGTGGCGCTCGGGTGAGCTCGGCGTGCTGGTGCTGGCGATCACAGTTGCGGTCGCGGCGCTGACGGGAGTCGGATTTCTCGTCAATCGCATCAGCATCGCCGTGGATAACCAGGCAGGCGAAGTGCTCGCCGCTGACCTGCGCCTGGAATCAGGGCAGGTGATGGACGACAAGGCCATCGTGGAGGCACGTCGCCGCGGCCTGGACATCGCCCGCAGCACCGGCCTGTTCAGCGTGGTTTTCAACGGCGACACCAACCAGCTGACTTCCCTGCGTGCGGTATCGGAAAAATATCCGCTCCGTGGGCGCGTGATGCTTTCGGATGAGCCGTTCGGCGCGTCACAGCCGTCAATCGGTAATCCGGCACGTGGCGAAGTATGGCCGGACTCGCGGCTGGCGGCGGCGCTGGGCGCGGTCGTAGGAACCAACGTCAACATTGGTACCGGCACGTTCCGTGTCTCGCGCATCCTCATCACGCGCCCCGACCAGGGCGCCACTTTTCTCGAGCTGGCGCCGAGCCTGATCATGAACGAGGACGACCTCGCGTCCACGCAACTCGTGCAACCCGGCAGCCGCCTGCGGCGAGCCCAGCTGTTCGCGGGGCCGCGCGAAGAAATCGCGTCGTTCAAGACATGGCTCGAAGACAACAAGAAGCAAAATGAAGAGATCGAGGACGTGGAGGACTCGGCTCCGCAGATCAAGTCGGCGATCGATCGTTCGGCTCGCTTCCTGAGCATCGCCAGCCTGGTGGCCGTGTTGTTGTGCGCGATCGCGGTGGCCATGGCGGCCCGCCGATACGTGCATCGGCACCTCGATTCAGTTGCGCTGCTCAAGACCCTTGGTGCAACCCGGGCATTCACGCTCGCCGTCAGCCTGCTGCAGCTCACGGTGGTGGGCTTGTTAGCCGCGGTGCTCGGTTCGCTGCTGGGCTTTGGCGCCCAGGCCTGGCTCGTCAAGGCGCTGGCGGGTCTGCTGCGCGGCGATCTTCCGCCGCCAGGGCTCGCGCCGCTTGGCATCGGCTTCCTCACCGCAATCGCCGTGCTGGCCGGGTTCGCACTGCCGCCCCTCCTGCAGTTGTCGCGCACTCCGGCGCTGCGCGTCCTGCGCCGCGACGTTGGACCGCCGCAACCGCTGGTCGTGCTCGCCTTCGGCCCGGCGGTCATCGCCATCGCGTTCCTCATCTACTGGGTGCTGCGCGACCAGAATACCTTCGTCGCGTTCGTCGTCGGGCTCTCGGGGTTCGTCCTGGTGACGGCGCTCGCCGGCTGGCTGCTCGTCAAACTAACTACCCGATTCCGTGGCGGTGTCGGGGTTTCGTGGCGATACGGCCTCGCGAACCTCGGCCGGCGGCGCACCGAGAGCGTGGTGCAGCTCACGGCGTTCGCGCTCGGCATAATGATGCTGCTGCTTCTCGCGGTGGTGCGCAACGACCTGCTCAACGACTGGCGTCGCAGCCTGCCGGCGGACACACCGAACTTCTTCTTCATCAACATTCCACCGGATGAACACCTGGCATTCACGGCCTTTCTCGAAGAGCGCGGCGCGCAACATGCGCGGGCGCGTCCGATGGTCCGTGCGCGCATGACTCACATAAACGGCACGCCGGTGGACGACATCAAGTTCGCAACGCGCCGCGGTCGCGAGTTCGCCAACCGCGATCAGAACATCACCTGGGCGGAAACGCTCGGCAACGACAACCTGATCACCGCCGGCCGCTGGTTCACGCCCGAGGATTTCGGCAAGCAGCTGGTGTCGGTTTCCACCGAGTACATGGAAGAGATGAAGCTCGTGCTCGGTGACGAGCTGCAGTTCGACATCGCCGGCGAAACGCGCACCGCCAGGATTTCGAGCGTGCGCGATGTGAAGTGGGACAGCTTCCAGCCGAACTTCTTCCTGATGTTCGCGCCCGGCATGCTGGAAGGCTCGCAGGGCACCTGGATGACTGCGGCGCACCTTGCGACCACCAACCCGAAAACCATTTCGGATCTCGTGCGTCGCTTCCCGAGCGTGTCCGTCTTCAATGTCGACGATCTGCTGCGCCAGGTGCGTTCGGTCATCGACAAGGCCGTGGCCGCGGTGCAAAGCGTATTCCTCTTCACGCTCATGGCGGGCCTGGTGGTGCTCATCGCTGCGGTGCAGGCGAGCCGCGAAGAACGTCGCTACGAAAGCGCCATGTTGCGCACGCTCGGTGCGCAGCGCTCCACGGTGCTCAAGGGGCTGCTGGCCGAATTCGCGGCGCTCGGGGTCCTGTCGGGTGCGCTGGCGGCTGCCGGCGCGTCGATCGCCGGTGTATATATCGCGACAAAGGTGCTGCAGATTCCCTACACCACCGATCCGTGGGTGTGGGTCTACGGACTGGTCGGCGGAGGCTTGTTAGTCTGCATCGCCGGCTGGTTGGCGACCCGATCAGTGGTGAACCAGCCACCGGTGCTGACTTTACGGGGTGGGTGATGGCTGAGGGCAAGCCGGTCAAGCGCCGGTCGATGGTGGGCTGGTACGACCCACGCGTGCTCGCGCACTCGGCGTACAAGCTGGTCATCGCCAACATCTTCGGCCGCCATTCCGACACCCGTCTCATCGAAGCGCTGGCGAGCCAGCCGCAGAACGAGTTCGACTATTCGGCCGCGCAAGGCGATTTCTGGTTCGACTACGTCGCGGACATCGGCGATGGCTGGAACTCCACATACGCCGTCGCGGATGCCATCGCGCGCCCCGACCTGACGCTCGAGATCAACGGCACGCCGCAAAAGACCGAAGCGGGCCGCGTCCTCGTCTTTGGCGGCGACGCGGTCTATCCCTATCCGACGCGCAACGAATACGACGTGCGCACCGAGACGCCTTACAGGATGGCGTTTGCCGGCCGCATTCGCCCCGACGTGTTCGCGATCCCCGGCAACCACGACTGGTACGACAGCCTGGTGGCGTTCTCGCGCCTGTTCTGCCGGCCGGAGCGCGGCTTTGCCGGCTGCGTCACCCGCCAGACGCGCAGCTACTTCGCGCTCAAACTACCCGCCAACTGGTGGCTGCTGGCGATCGACCTGCAACTGGGCGCCGATCTGGACGAGCCGCAGGTGCAGTACTTCCAGAAAGTCGCTTCACGCATGGACGACGCCGCGCGGCTGATCTTCTGCGTGCCGGAACCTCGCTGGATCCTCGAGGACGCCTATCCGAGCCATTCGAGCTACGAAGAGCTCTCCAGCACGCGCTTTCTCGAAGAAAAGGTTTTCAGGCGCAAGGCGCGCGTATTCCTCACGGGCGATCTGCACTACTACAAGCGCCACGAAAACGCAGCTGGAATCCAGAAGATCACCTCGGGCGGTGGCGGTGCGTTTTTGCATCCGACGCATGCGCCGGGTGCAAGAGAATTGCGCAATGGCTTCGTGCAGCGCGCCGCTTATCCCGACGAGAAGACCTCGAGAAGGCTGACGTGGCGAAACCTTCTGTTCCCGTTGATCAACCCCAAGTCCGGCTGGCTCTACGCGTTTCTCTATGCCATGTCGGCGTGGCTGGCGTCGGCGAGTCTCGAAGCTGCCGATGTCATCGATGTTCGAACCGCGCTCGCCGCCGCGATGAACGCCGCGATTCGCGATCCGCTGAATGGCATGTGGCTGGTCAGCGTCGTCGGCGGCTTCATCTTCTTCACTGACACGCACATCCGTTCCTGGCGCATCCTGGGCGGCGCGTGTCACGCGCTGCTGCACCTCGCGGCGGCGTTCATGGTGGGCTGGCTGGCGTTGCTGCTCACGGTGCAGGTCTTCGATCTTGCGTACGGCAGCATCGCGCAGCTGCTCTTTTCGGGCCTCGTCACCTTCGTGCTGGGTGGGCCGGTGGGCGCCTTCATCCTGGGCGTCTATCTATTCGTCTCGATACGCCTGTTCGGCCGCCACGCGAATGAGGCGTTTTCTTCGCTGCGCATCCAGGATTTCAAGCAATGGCTGCGCCTGCGTATCGACGCCGCCGGCGTGCTCACGATTCACGCCATTGCGATCGACAAGGTGCCGCGGCGCTGGCAGCCGGCGCAAAGGGACGGACAGCCGACAATCGAAGCGAATGACGAACGCGCGAGCGCGCCGCGGCTCATCGACAGGGTTGAGATCCGCCCCTGATCCGGGAAGGCGAGGCGTCAGTTCCTGACGGAGATCCGGAACCACCCGACGGGCAGGCTTTCGCGGCGCAGAGTGAGACCTTCGACGGTCACCATGTAGTCGCCGGGACCGAATGCGCCGGCATTCAGCGATACGCGCAGATGCCCATTGGAATCCTTTTCCAGGCCGTCGATCACCGCGACTCGACCCTGGCCCACACGATCGATCGACACCTTGAACGAGCCGTAGCGCGCCCACGAGAGATCGACCTTCATCTCGGCGAATTCGCCGTGGCTGATGCTCAGCGTCGAGCCCGCTGGCGGCCCGTTGCGCGCGACACCCACGACAATGGTCCGCTTGCGCGTGGAAGGCGCGATCGGTCGCTCGATATTTTCCTGTTTCTGCTTGGCGATGGTGTCATTGCGCGATGACACCTGCATCGCCAGCACGGCGCAACCGATCAGGGCCACGACGGCGAGTGCCGCGGCGCCCATCGTGAAGATCGGCTTCTCCCAGACCTTTTTCGGCTTCTCGGACCAAGGTTCGGCGATGCCGGCCGCGTCTAACAGCCGCAAGCCCGCGTTCACCTTGTCGGCGAGCCCGAGTTCTTCGATGAGCTGCGGACGCGAGCGAATCAGTTTTTCGAAATCGGTGACGCCCTTGGGCGGCAGACGGCCGGCGAGGTAACGCTCGACGATCTGGTTTTTGATTATGAATTCACGATCCATTGCAGGTGCAGGTGAGCCGGGCGCAGGAGCGCCGGCCGCAGGTGCCTGGTTTACGCCAGAGGGTTCGATACGACTCGCAGCTTCCATCGTGGTTCAAAGTTCCGCAAATTCAGAGACGGGCGGACTTCACGGCTTCCGAAACCGGTGCGCATGCGTCGCAAAAAAGCGAGGCGCCACTCGGGCTGATATCGGCCGTTGGTCCTACAGGATCGCACGTGCCTATGCTGCGATTCTTATGTCCGGAAGCCGCTGCGCCGCTTCACATTCCGAGTACCGGGTACTGTCCATCCTGCGACGTAGTTCGCAGTTTTCCGCAGGCGGTGTGCCCGAGACCGCCGATCGCACCGCAAACGTTGGTTTTGTATTCATCTCAATGAGGTCGCTTTTCATGCGCAATTTTCGCAGTTCTCTCGCGGCTGCCGTCTCCACAGCTTGTTTGGGCCTGACCGCGAACGCCGCGGTGAGCGCCGACTCCGAATACCGCCATCACCATCTACAGCTCGGCGCAACCCGGCGCGATCCCGCCGGAATTCTATCGGCCGATCCCCGGCCAGGGCGTGCCCAGCGCAATGTCCGTTCCGGGTTACGCGCTGGTACGCGATGACCGCGAGGTGAAGCTCAAGCAGGGCCGCTCGCAGGTCTCGTTCACGGACGTGGCGGCGCTCATCGATCCGACCACGGTCACCTTCGCATCGCTCACCGACCCTGGCACCCGCGTGCTCGAGCAGAACTTCCAGTTCGATCTCGTGAGCACGCAGAAGCTGCTGCTCAAGTACATCGACAGGCAGATCACGGTAGACAAGTCGAACGGCAACTCGGTGACGACGGTCACCGGGACGCTGCTGTCGGCCACCGACGGAATCGTGCTGCGCGGCAACGATGGGTCTATCTACTCGCTGCCCGCGTACACCTCGGTGCGCTTCCCGGACCTGCCCGGTGGACTCAACACGCGTCCGACGCTGGTGTGGGACATCCAGTCGCCCGGTGGCGGCACGCACAAGTCGCGGGTCACTTACCAGACCGGCGGCATCACCTGGTGGGCCGACTACAACCTCATTTTCAACGAAGGTGCGGATGCCAACAGCGGCCTGCTGGATCTGTCAGCGTGGGTGAGCATCATCAATCAATCCGGAGCCACGTATTCCGACGCGAAGCTCAAGCTGATCGCCGGTGACGTGCATCGCGTGCAGCCTGAGAATCAGCAGGTCGCGCGGCGCGAGGCAATGATGATGGCCAAGGCGGCGATGGAAGACACCGCCGGTTTCGTGCAGAAGGATTTCTTCGAGTTCCACCTGTACACGCTCGGCCGCAAGACCACGCTGCCGAACAATTCCACGAAGCAGATTGAGCTCTTCGACCAGGCGAAGCAGATTCCAGCGAAGAAAGTACTGCTGTACTACGGCGCGCCGCAGCCGTTCCTCTATCCGAGCCCGTATACCGACCGGAACATGGGCGTGGAGATGAACAAGAAGGTGGACGTGTACCTGGAGTTCAGGAACGACAAGCAGTTCGGGCTCGGCGTGCCGCTGCCGGCTGGCCGGATGCGCGTGTCGCAGGTCGACAAGGCCGACGACAGCCTCGAGTTCATCGGCGAAGACAAGATCGATCACACGCCGAAGGATGAGCAGGTGCGCGTGAAGCTCGGCTCGGCATTCGACGTCGTGGGCGAACGCCGTCAGGTGAACTTCAGCGTCGACACCACGGGCAAGGTGATGGAAGAGGAGATCGAAGTGAAGCTGCGCAATCACAAGTCGCAGCCGGTGGATGTCGTGGTGAAGGAAAATCTCTATCGCTGGAGCACCTGGAAAGTCCTGACGCAGACGCACAAATTCGACAAGGAAGACGCCCGCACCATCAATTTTCCCGTGAAGGTGGCCAAGGACGGGGAGACGGTAGTCAGGTACCGGGTGCGCTACACCTGGTAATCGGCGGTGCCGGGCACCAAAAGTCGTAGTTGAGCGGCCCTCAGCACCCGTGCGGGCGTAGATCCAACTACGACTTTTGGTGCCCGGCACCAGCCTCACGCCCAGACGATCCCGTGCCGCGCCGAGCCGTGTAAACCCCGCGTCTTCTGCTGCATCCAAGCCCTTATCGTGGCGTCAACTTCGGCGCGGCAGGGCAGCACGTAATGAATCTGACGGAGACGTCGCTTCGCAATCCCGCGGGCGTGCTCGTGGCCATCCTCATGGTCGCGTTGCTCGGCATATTCGCGCTCGTCAAACTACCGATCCAGCTGTTTCCGAACATCGACGAGCCGGTGATCTCGATCTTCACGAGCTGGCGCGCGGCGGCTCCCACCGAGATCGAATCGGAAATCATCGAGCCGCAGGAGCGGGCGCTGACGGGCCTGCGCGGCATGCAGTCGCTGAATGCCTTCGCCAACGCCGGCAGCGCGTTCATCAATCTGCAGTTTGCGGTCGGCACCGACATGCAGGCGACGATGCTCGAAGTCATCAGCCGCATGAATCAGTTGCCGCCGCTGCCACGCGACGCGCAGGCGCCGCAGATCTCGCTCGGCGCAGACGGCGGCAACGGGCCCAACAACACGCTGTCGTGGTTCTTCGTGCAGCTGTTGCCCGGAACTCCCGGTCCCATCGACAACTACCGCCGCCAGATCGAAGAGCTGTTTCGCAACCGCATCGAATCGATTCCCGGCGTGTCCAACGTGCGCATCAACTTCGGCTCGGAGGAAGAGCTGCAGATCGTGTTCGACCCGGCGCGCGCGGCCGAGCTCGGCATCCAGATCCCGCGCATCGCGCAGATCGCGGGCAGCGCCGATGACGTCTCGGGTGGTTTCGTCGATATCGGCCGTCGCCAGTACACGGTGCGTTTCGCGGGGCGCTATTCGATGGAGCAGTTCGCCGATCTGGTGATCGAGTGGCGCGATGGCCGGCCGGTGCGGCTCGGCGACATCGCCACCGTGCAGGTGCGGCGCGGCGATCGCAGCGACCTCGCGTTGCAGAACGGCAATCCGGCCATCGGCATCCAGATCATGAAAGAGAACGACGCCAACGTTCTCGACACGCTGACGGCGGTCAAGGCGGAGATCAACTCGCTGCGCGACAACGAGCTCGAGAAGATGGGTCTGTCCATCGCGCAATCATTCGACCCGTCGGTGTTCATCGATCAGGCCATCGACATGGTCACCGGTAACCTGTTCGCCGGCATCCTGCTCGCGGTCGGCGTGTTGTGGCTTTTCGTGCGCGACCGGCGCGCCACCTTGCTGGTCGGCCTGTCGATCCCGATCTGCCTCACCGTCACGCTGGTGATGCTCTACGCGTTCGGACGCACGCTCAACGTCATCTCGCTCGCCGGGCTCGCTTTCGGCGTGGGCCAGGCGCTCGATACCGCCATCGTCATGCTCGAGGCCATCGCCCAGCAGCGCGAGCGCGGGCTGGCGAAGATCGAGGCCACGCTCGCAGGAGCGCGTCAGGTCTGGCCGGCGCTGCTCGCCAGCACGGTGACCGCGGTTATTGTTTTTCTTCCCATCGTGTTCATGCGCGACGCGGTGTCGCAGCTCTTCGCCGACCTCGCGCTCACCATCTCCATCGCGGTGATCGCTTCGTTGATAGTCGCGGTGACGGCGCTGCCGCTCGCGGCTTCGCGCTGGCTGAACGCCGAGAACGTGCACAAGGGATCGAACGACAGGTACGCGGCCGTCGCGAACTGGATCGTTCGATGGACCGACGCGCCGAAGCGCCGGTACCTCACGGTCGGCGTGTTGTTCATCGCGCCGGTGGTGCTCACCTGGGCTTTGCTGCCGCCGCTCGACTACCTGCCGCCGGTGAAGCGCGACGCCATCGACGGATTCATCCAGCTTCCGCCCGGTACGAACATCGAGACGGTCGAACAGGAGTTCGTGAAGCCCGTGGCCGCACGCCTGGCGCCCTACATGGCCGGCGAAAAGGAGCCGGCGCTCAAGAATTACTACATCCTCGCCGGCGCGTTCGGCACGTCGATCGGCGTGCGTCCGCTCGATCCTGACAACATCGACGAGCTCGGCAGGCTCATCAACGAAGAAGTGCTGGTCGGCTTTCCCGATACCCAGTCATTCGCCGCGCAGGGCAACCTGTTCGGCGGCTTCGGCGATGGGCGCAACATCGATTTTCAGCTCCAGGCCACCGACTTTCCCGCCCTGCTGGCCGCCGCCCGGTTCGCCGAGAAGCTCATCCAGGAAAAGATGCCCGGTGCGCAGGTCCAGGCCTTCCAGGGCCTCGAGATGGCGGAACCCGAGCTGCGCCTGAATCCCGATGACCGCCGCCTCAACGAGATCGGCTGGACGCGGGCCGACATCGGCACGGTGGTGCGGGCGCTCGGCGATGGGATGTTCGTCGGCGAATACTTCGACGGCGAACGCCGCCTGGACATGATCCTGCGTGCCAGCAAGTGGGACTCTCCCGAGGCGCTGGCGGCGACGCCGGTTGCAACGCCGCTCGGCAGCGTGATGCCGCTCGGCGAACTGGTCCGCGTCGAGTCCACGGTGGGCGCTGGGGGGCTTCGGCGCGTCGATGGACACCGAACCATCGGGCTCAATGTGAGCCCGCCAAAAGAGCTCTCGCTCGGTCAGGCAATCGAGCTCCTCAAGCGCGATGTCGAGCCCCAGGTGCGAGCTGAATTACCTGCCGACGGCTCCGTGCACTACGAAGGCAACGCAGGTTCGCTGCGCGAAGCGTTGTCGAACATGGCGGAGAACCTCGCGATTGCGTTGATAGCGCTTTTCCTGCTGTTGGCGGCGCTGTTCCGGTCCGTTAAAGACAGCATGTACGTGATCCTCACGATTCCCCTGGCGAGCTTCGGGGGCGTGCTGGCGCTGGTGCTGTTGCGCCTGTTCACCCCGCAGACGCTCGATCTGCTGACCATGGTGGGCTTCGTGGTGCTCATGGGCCTGGTGGTCAACAACGCCATCCTGCTGGTCGACCAGGCGCGCAGCGAGATGCGCGCCGGCGCCACCGTACGCGCGGCGGTCGAAGCGTCGTTGGCGACCCGCACCCGGCCCATCATGCTGACCACACTGACGACGCTCTTCGGCATGTTGCCGCTGGTGCTGGTACCTGGGCCCGGCAGCGTGCTGTACCGCGGCCTCGGCACGGTGCTCGTGGGCGGCATGGCGGTGAACTCGGTGTTCACGCTGGTGCTCCTGCCGACGCTGCTGCGCCTCATCGAGAAACCTGAAGCCGTCCCGTCGGCACAACCTGACCGACCACCCCCGGAGCGACCCACCATGGAAGCCGTATGAAGCTTGCCCGAATGTTTGCCGTGGCCCTCCCTCTGTCCGGCGTCCTGGCGGCGCACGCCGCCGACCCGGCTCCCGTGCCCGTGGTCGTCACCACGGTCCGGTCGGAGAACTTCGGCGCAAGCCTCACCGCCACCGGCACCGTGGTGAGCCGCAACGACGCCCGAATCTCCGGCGAAGTGGGGGGCCCGCTGTCCTGGATCGCCGAGCCCGGCGCCGCGGTGAAGCGCGGCGACGTCATCGCCCGCATTGCCCCCGAGCGCCTGGCGCTCACGCTGCGCGATAACGACGCCGTGCTCAAGCGGCTCGAAGCTCAGCTCTCCTTGTTAGTGACGCAGCGTACCCGACTCGAAACCCTGGGCAGCATCGTGTCGCAGAGCCAGCTCGACGAAGCACTGTCGCGCGAGCGCATGGCCGAGCAGGACGTGGAGCAGGCGCGCGTGGCGCGCGATCGCGCCCGGCTCGATGTGAACCGCGCCGCGGTGCGCGCGCCGTTCGACGGCGTGGTTGCCGAACGCCTGCAGCAGGCGGGCGAATTCGTCGCGAGCGGAGCGCCGCTGCTGCGGCTGGTGAACGAGCGGGACCTGGAGATCGTCGCGCGCGCGCCGCTAACTACCGCCGACACCGTGACCGCCGGCGCGGACGTGCAGCTCGTCGACGGCGAGCGCAAGGCCACCGGCAAAGTGCGCGCCATCATCCCCGTGGGTGACGAGCGTTCGCGGATGGTCGAACTGCGCATCGCGTTGACGGATCACTGGCGCGTCGGCACACCGGTGCGCGTGGAGATCGCGCCGCGCAGTCTCAGGAAGGTGGTCACCGTGCCGCGTGACGCCGTGATCCTGCGCCAGGGCGCGAGTTACGTGATGCGCGTGCGTCCCGACAACACCGCCGAGCGCGTGGCAGTGAACATCGGCCCCGGGCAGGCAAACCACGTGCAGATCGATGGCCTGTTGAGCGCCGGCGATCGCGTGATCATCCGCGGTGGCGAGCGGCTGGAGCCGGGGCAAACCGTGAAAGTGCAATTGTTGTAGGCCGTTCTGAATATGCGTCGCCGGGCACAAAGGAAGGCGCCAGACAAAGCGGATGAAATCGCAGATCCCCGGGAGGAGCTGGCGCGGGTGGCCACGGCTGTCTGGGTCTACGACTCGGCGGTGTGCATGCAGATCGTCGACTCACCGCCGCCGGTTCCGCGCGACGGGGTGTGCCGCTGCCCAGCCTGCCATGCCGCGCTCACGGCCGATTGGGCGGCGCTTTTCCTGCCCTAAGGTGAACGCTTGAGCAGCCGCAGAACCTTGGTGCGCAGCTCGAGCACGTCGGTGTCCTGATCGTTGGAAAGGATCGCGATCATTTCGCGGCGATGCACCTGGCGCACGAAAAGCGCGGTGTAGCCGCGATACGATCCTTTGTGCCACGGGAAGTATTTCCCGTCCTGCTCACTCAGCGACCAGCCGAAGCTGCGATCGCCCGCTTGCCGCGTGAGCATCAGGTCCTGCATGGCGCGCGAAAGGATTCGTTCCTGGTTCAACGCCTGGTCGAAGCGCCACAGATCACGCGCGGTGGTGTAAAGCGACCCCGCGCCTTCCATGACTTCCGGCGGGACGCCGAGCGGTGAGATCACGGATTTTCCGTCGGCTTCGCGGTAACCGGTCGCAAGCCCGGCCACCGGCACCCCGCTGCGCAAAAGGCCCGAGTCGGTCATGCCCGCGGGGCGCAGGATGGATTCCTCGAGTAGTTGGGCATAGCTGCGCTGGGTGACGGCCTCGAGCACCAGCGCGAGGCATACGAAGCCTGAGCTGGAATAGTGCAACTTACCCGCGTCGCTGACGATCGCCGCCTCGAGATCCCGCGGAGTGATGCGGCGGTCAGGGTGCCGCTGGATGATCTCTTCGATGCCGGAAGTATGCGAAAGCAGTTGCCGCACCGTGATGCCGCCTGCCGGCTTACCCACCAGGTTCACGAAGAAGCGCTCCAGCCGGTCGTCCAGCGCCAGCTTTCCACCGTCGATGAGTTGAAACACCAACACCGCGGTCATCGGCTTGTTCACCGAGAAGGCGATGAATTTCGTCTCCGCGGCATTCGCGATCTGCCGCTCGCGATCGGCGAAGCCGAAGCTGGCCTGGTAGATGGGCGTGTCGGCGCGCGTGACGAGTACGGTGCCGTTGAATTGGCCGTCGGCATGGGCTTCGCGAAATATCGCTTCGATTCGTTCGGGAAGAGGCGCGGCGGCGTTGCCATCGCAGCCGGCAAGCGCGGCGAAGCCCAGGATGAAGCGGCAAACTACTGCGAAGCGGCGCGGCATGCGCCGGAAGGATAGATCAGTGCGCGCGCGGCCGCTTCAGGAAGTATTCCACCTTGTCGCGATAGGTGCGGGAGAGCTTCAGTTCCTGCCCACCCTCCAGCCGCAGGAAATACTCGCCATTCATGTGCGCGCGCAGGCTCTTCACGCGCGTGAGATTCACGATCGTGGAGCGGTGCACACGCTGGAACAGCCGCGGGTCGAGCAGGTTTTCCATCTCGCGCATGGTGGCGCGCAGGATGTGCGTGTGGCCGTCGGCGTGGATACACAGGTAGTCGCCGGCGGCGTCCACCCATTCGATGGCCTGCACCGGCACGCGCACGGTTTCGCGCCCGTTGCGGATCGGCAGCCAGTTCGGCGTCTGGTCACTGCCGAGGGGTGGATCGCCTTGGCCGATTTCGCCGCTGCCGCGCAAATCGGCCAGCAGGTTCACGAGCTGGTTGCGCTCGGTCACCGCGGTGCGCTGCTCGGTGAGCTCGCGTACATGGGTCAGCGTGGCCGCCAGCCGTGCATCGTCGACCGGCTTGAGGACGTAGTCGATGGCACGGGCTTCAAACGCCTGCACCGCGAATCGGTCGTACGCCGTCACGAAGACGATCATCGGCAGCTCGTGCGGCTGCAGTTGGGCGAGCACGTCGAAGCCCGAGAGCCCGGGCATCTGGATGTCGAGGAACACGAGGTCGGGCCGGAATTCGCGGATCGCCTCGAGCGCCTCGCGGCCGTTGCTGCACTCGCCGATGACTTCGACGTCGTTGGCCAGCGCCAAGCGCAATTGCAGCCCGCGCCGCGACAGCGCTTCGTCGTCGACCAGCAGGGTCCGGAGTTTGCGGGGTGCATTCATGCGTCTAGGCCGGTGCCATTTCCAGCGGAAATCCAAGCTCGATGCGCAGCCCGGGTTTGTTGTCCAGCGTCGCGAACCGGTGTCGATCCTCGTAGAGCACGGCGAGACGCTCGCGTATGTTTCGTAATCCGACACCGCGACCCGCACCCGGAGCCGCGCCCGTGTTGATTCCCGGGCCGTCATCGGCCACCGCGAGCTCAAGCATGACTCCGCGAGCCCGCCCTTCGACGCGGATCGTGCCTCCCTGTTCGGACGGCGACACCGCGTACTTCACCGCGTTTTCGATCAGCGGCTGCAACAGCAGGCTCGGCACCAGCGCTTCGAGGGCGCGCTCCTCGATGGCGAATTCGAGCCGCAGGCGTTCGCCGAACCTGAGTCTCTCGGTAGTGAGGTACAGATTCATCGCCTCGACCTCCTGCCGCAGGGTCACCTTCTTCATGGGGTCCTGATCGAGTGTGTAGCGCAGGAACTCGGACAACCGCATGACAGTCTGGTTCGCGGTGCGGTTCTCGTTGTCGAGGATCAAGGTCGAGATCGCGTTCAGGGTATTGAAGAGAAAGTGGGGGTTGAGCTGGTAGCGCAACATCTTGAGCTGCGCTTCCTGCGCGAGCGCCGCGGCGCGCAGCGTCGCCTCACGCTGCTGCTGCAGCGACTGGTAGTACTTGATGCCGAAGTAGATGCCGGTCCAGCACAGCAGCAGATAGGTCGAGTGCATCGCATTGCTGAAAAACTCGAGCGGCGACTTCATGACCCATTCCATCGAATCGCTCGTGTACTCCAGGTACGCCGAGTTGATGATCACGCGCCAGATCAGCGCGAACAGGTAGCAACTGAGCAGGGCGACGACGATGAGAACGCGCGGCGAGCGCGTCCACAGCCTCCGGTAGATGTAGCGCAGCTCGAGGCTCAACAGGAAACCGCTGACCGCCGCGATCATGATGACCGTGAGGTGACCGGTCATGTGTTCGTACTTGGCGTCGTACAGCAGCGTGCCGAGATACTGCGACAACGCATACGCCAGCCAGCCACCGACGTGCAGCGTCCAGAAGAGCGCCGCGCGGTTTTTCAGCAGCGGATCGAGGCTTACCATCCTTGCAAAGGTACGGGAGCAGGCCATGGCGAACAAACGCCCTGGCGCGCGGCTCGCTCGCCTGATCGTTATTTCTTGGGAGTCGCGGTCAGCGAGGTCAGGGCGCGCGGCTGATCGAGCAGGAAGCCCTGCGCGTAGTCGAGCCCCACGGCCGAGAGCCAGTCGCGTACGGCCGGCGTATCGACGCGCTTGGCGACGCAGGACAGGCCGAGCACCTTGGAGGCCTGCGCAATCGCCACGACCAGCGCCTGAGGCACGCGATCTTTCATCGCGACGGCGGTGATCTTCGTATCGATCTTGAGGAATTTGAGCGCCGGTGAGCCCAACCAACGCATCGAGTTGTGATGCAGTGTGAAGTCGTCGAGGACCACGTGGCAGCCAATCTTCTCGCAGGCCTGGACGAACATGTCCACGTCGCGGACCTGCTCGACGCAGGACTTCTCGGGGATCTCGAAGCCGATGGCCTTGGGCGAAATCTTGTGATTCTTGAGCGAGGTGGCGACGAAGCCGGCGAACTTCGGGTCGGCGATCGTGCCCATGCCCACGTTCACGGAGAAACTTGCGGGGTCGCCTTCCCAGATAGCGCGGTTGTCGCCCATCCAGACGAGCAACTGCTCGACGACGATCCGGTCGAGATCCGAATTGGCGCTCGGGTCGTGCACGTCCTGCAATACGCGTTCCGGAGCCACGCCGAATTCATTGTCCGCGTGCGCGTCACGCACCAGCACTTCGAAACGGCGCGTACCACCGCTGCCTTTCAGTTTCACGAGCTGCTGAATGTGCAGCTCGAAAATCTGGCCATAGAACTCGAACTGTCCGGCGCCCGCGGACAAGGCCGGCGCCTCGTCGACGAATTCCGGCTCGACGTTCATGTCGGCGTCGGCTTCGGCCAGCGCTTCGACTTCAGTGGTTTCTGCTTCACCGCTGACGCCGTCCGCATACATCGGATCGAGCGCAATGTCCTGCGCGGGCGGCTCATCCTGGATCAGGTCGGGAATCGCCTCGCCTTCGAGCCTGAGCGTCAAGCGCAGGCAGGCGATCGGTCTGCACGACGCGCAGATCGGGGCGCTTCGCTTCAGGCTGTGCCGGGCGCGCCGCGCCTTTGAGCAGCGACTTCGGATCGATGTCGGAGATTTCGAAAGCGATGGAATCCGAATCGGCGCTGCTGCTCGGACGTTGCTGAGCGGCGGGCTTTGCGGGTGGCGCTGCCGGACGAGCCGGAGGCGCCGGTGCTCTCGCGGCGGGCGGCGCAGCCTTCGCCTGGGGTGGCGGAGCCTTCGGAGGAATCGCAGGACGCGCGGGAGCAGCCGGGGGCGGCGCCTTGGCCTGTGGAGCCTGTGGAGCCGGCGGACGTTGCGGCGCGGCGGGCGCCGCGGGCCGTGCACCTGCCGCCGGAGCGGCGGGACGCGCGGCACCTGCCGGAGCAGGCGCGCCGGGGCGGGGTGCCTGAGCGGGCGGACTAGCTACCCGGGCGGCGGGCGGCGGGGAAGCCGGCGGCGGCGTGACCGGAGCGGCCGGGGCGTTCGGCTTGCGCAGGAACGCGAGCCGGCGCATCAGGTTGGTGGTGGTCGGCGAGACGAATTTCGCCGCGACCTTGCTGTCGAGAAACTTGGCGTCGGCGATGATCATCGCGAGGCCGAGCAGATCGTTGAGCGGCGAACGCGCGGGCAGGAATGCGGCGACGCGACCGTCACCGATGACCTGGAAAACGTAGGTCTTGTCAGGAGCGGATGCGAGCGCGGCGGCGGCGTCGACCACCAGGTTGTGTTCGTCGGGGCCGAGCGCGCCTTCATCGAGCCACAGCACGTCGCCGCGCTCGTCGTGAAGGGAAATGGATTGCAGTCGGCTGCCGGCGATCGCCTGCTTCAGGGCTTCGCCAATCGCGGCCTTTGAATCGCCGCTAGTTGTGACACTTGCGCTCGCCTGCATTCGTGAAAACTTCCCCGGACTGAGCATGCAGAGTCGCAAATCACCGCAAGTGCCGCCGTGACATAGCTCCCGTTCCCCAGATTGGTGTTGCGGGGATTTGACACCATTATGTTCAATAGAAGGACGCTTCGCGCAGTGGTTCACACCGCTACCAAAGTCGAAGTCGATTCAACGGGGGATTCGTTGCGGCTGGTACCGCTACCTAATTTGTTTTTCTTGGGCTAGATTCGGGGCGCGAGACAGTGGGACTAACCACTGCGTTTCTAAAACGAAGGGGAAAACCAATGAGAATTTCAGCGAGCGCGCTGCTGCGCGCATGTCTACTCGCGTCCGTGCCCATCTGCGCGTCCGCGCAGACCGAGCCGGTCGTGTTCGAAGCCGAGTCGGGAACACTCGGCGCAAACATTGCCACCGCCGTCGATGGCGACGTGACGTTTGTCACCACCACCGTAAACACCGTCACCCCACCCACCGCACCGCACATCGGCTCGTACAACGTCACGTTTCCCGCGGCGGGAAACTACGAGCTGTACGCGCGATACAGCGTCGGTCCGAACGCCGCCAACGACGACAGCTGGTATTTCGGTCAGGGCTTCGGCGTAAAGACTCCCGAAGTCGGCAATCAGTGGGCGCTGCAGAATGAAGCCGGTACCGGCTTCACGAATCCTGCCGCCACCGTGCTCAACGGCGGCGCTGCCGGCAGCAACGTCTTCAAGTGGGTGAAGATCACGGGTAGTCAGGGCCCCGCGGCCTGGGTCGTGCCCGCCGGAGCTCTCACGCAGATCTTCCAGTTCGGAACGCGCGAAGACGGCATGCGCATGGACAAGTTCGCATTCGGGCGCGCCGGTGTCTGCTACACCGTGAACGACCTGAACACGGGCGGTCCGGCCACGGGCACCTGCCCGCCGCCGCCGCCGCCGGAACCACCACCGTTCACCCGTACTGCGCCGGCCATCGCCACCGGCCTCGACAAGTACCTCGGTGGCGCCTGGAGCCCGGGCACGGCCTCGCGCAGCTTCGCTAACTACTGGAACCAGGTGACGCCGGAGAACGGCGGCAAATGGGGCACGGTCGAAGGCACGCGCGACGTCATGAACTGGGCGCAGGCCGACGAGGCTTACGCGCTGGCGAGAGCCAACGGTTATCCATTCAAGTGGCACACGTTCGTCTGGGGCAACCAGCAGCCGGCGTGGATCGAATCGCTGTCGACCGCCGAGCAGCGCGAAGAGATCGAGGAGTGGTACGCGGCCGTGGCCGCGCGTTACCCCGACATCGACCAGATCGAGGTCGTGAACGAGCCGCTGCACGATCCGCCGCGTGGCCCGACCAACGGCAACTACATCGAAGCCCTCGGCGGCAACGGCGTCACCGGCTGGGACTGGATCATCACGTCCTTCGAGCTGGCACGTCACTACTTCCCGGATGCCGAGCTGATCCTGAACGACTTCAGCATCACCAATGACGGGAATGCGACGACGACCTACATCACCATCATCAACCTGCTCAAGGAGCGCGGGCTCATCGACGCCATCGGCGACCAGGGGCATGCCTTCTCGACTACCGAGCCGGCGCCGATGAACAATCACCGCAACAACCTGAACCGTCTCGCGGCCACCGGCCTGCCTATCTACATCACCGAGCTCGATCTCGACGGTGTGTCCCAGGGCGTGCTCAACCACGAGGTGCAGCTGGCGAACTACCAGCGTGTGTTCCCGGTGTTCTGGGAGCACCCGGCGGTCAAGGGCGTGACCATCTGGGGTTACGTGCAGGGCTTCCACTGGCGCAACGCGCAGGGTGACTGGCTGCTGTACCAGAACGGGGGCGAGCGTCCGGCTCTGCAATGGCTGATCCGCTACGTGCAGAACGCGCCGGCGGTGGTCGGTCCGCAGACGCTGACGGTCAGCGAATCGGCCGCCGGTGGCTCACCGGTGGGTGCCGTACTCGCCACCGATGCGGATGCGGGCACGACGTTTACGCAGTGGCAGATCGTCTCGGATCCGAGCGGAAAGTTCGTCATCGACGCGGCTACGGGCGTCGTGAGTCTCGCGGCCACGGCCTCCCTCGACTTCGAGACCGCGCCTTCGCACACGATCACCGTGAGCGTGTGGGACGGCTACGTGCGCAGCGCCGCGGGCAACGTGACCATCAAGGTCACGAATGCCAACGACAACACGCCGTGGGTCCTTTCGGGCCAGGCCTACTACATCGATGCCACCTACGAGTGGATCGGACGTACGAAGGCAAACGATGCGGACGACGCCAACGAGCCGGGTTTCACCACCTTCTCGAACTGGACGATCGTGGGGGGCGATGCTGGCGAGATCTTCGTGCAGGATGGACCGACCGGTCAGATCCGTGTCGCGCAGCCGCTCAACATCGACTTCAGCAAGAGCCGCTACACGCTGCTGGTGACGGTGAGCGACGGCGCGAACACGAGCGCCCCTGAAACGGCGATCGTGTTCATTCCGAAGAAGATCCAGGTCTGCAAACTTGGCCAGACCCACGTGGTGCCGAAGGCGGAAGCCATGAAGTGGCTGCGCGAAGGCGCAGCTCTCGGGCCCTGCAAGGTACGCAACTGAGTCGATTCGCGTTTGATCGCGAGAGAGGGCCGGGTAACCGGCCCTCTTTTTTTGTGCGGGGGTTCCGCGGGGGAGGGGCGTCGACTGAACTACGACTTTTGGTGCCCGGCACCGCCTCATCCCGTCTCATCAGCCGCCGAGGAAGTCCCGCTTGCCGATGTCCACCCCGTTGTGCCGCAGCAGGTTGTACGCAGTGACGTGGTGGAAGAAGAAATTCGGGATCGCCCAGTACTGCAGGAATGCCAGCCCCTTGAATTCGATGGTGCGGTCGCGCAGAGCGATTTTGATGTCGCGAGTCTCGCTGCCCTCGAGCGCCGCGGCCGACACGCTGTCGATGAACTCGACCGTCTTCTTCACGCGGGCGAACAATTCATCCATCGTGGTTTCGGTGTCCTCGAACTTCGGGGGATCGATGCCCGCGAGCCGCGCCATCGAGTTTTTGGCGAAATCGCTGAGCAGCTGGATCTGCCGGGCGAACGGGAGCATGTCGGGCGCAAGCCGCGAATTGACCAGCACACTGGGTTCGAAATTGCGCGCCTTGGCGTTCGCGACAGCTTTTTCCATCACATGGACGAGTTGCACCAGCGCGCGCTTGAAGACGCCGTGGCTCATCGCGTGCATCGAATTATTCATGAGGACTTTCCTTTTTAATTCCTTTGGTGAAACAATGCGGCCACCACGCTGCCGTTTGGTGCGCCTATGAGTGAATTATGGTCCGCCGCTCAACTCGCCGTATTTGCGCGGGTTGTCGAGCTCAACGGCTTTTCCGCAGCCGCCCGCGCCTACGGCGTGCCCAAGGTCGCCATCAGCCGCGCCATTGCCGACCTCGAAAAATCCGTCGGCTTGCAGCTCATGAAGCGCACGACCCGGAGGATTTTCCTCACCGCCGCGGGTGAAGCAGTCCTGCCGCACGCGCGAGCCATCAGTGGCGAGGTCGAGAAGGTACGCCAGCTCGCGCAATCCTTCTCTACCTCTCGCGAGGGACCCCTGCGGGTCATCGCCGACCCGGCTTATGGGCGCGTATTGCTGGCGCCGCTGGTGCCGCGCTTCCTCGACAGCTTCCCGGACATCGCGCTCGATGTCGTGCTCGATTCCGGCGTCGGCGTCGACTGGGACGTGGCGATTCGCGCCGGCGTCAACGAAGACCCGAAGCTCGGCGCGCGGTTGCTCGGTGCACCGCCCGCCGTGTTGTGCGCGACGCCGGCCTATCTGTTGAAGCATCCCGCGCCGGACCGACCCGAAGGCCTGCGCGATCACGCCTTGCTCACGCCCGCGGGTGAAGGCGCGGAGTATCGTTTTCAGATGACGAAGGCGTCGGCTCGCGCCGAGGTGCGGGTGCGACCGAAGCTCGCGGTGGACGATCCGGCAGTGCTGCACAGCGCGACGGTCGCGGGTCTCGGCATCGGTCTTCTGCCCGAATTCCTGTGCCGCCAGGGCGTGGCCACCGCCAAACTGCGCCGGGTGCTCGCCGATTGGCAGGCGCCGTCGGCCGCGCCACTCTATGCGGTATTCCCTGCCGGGCTGGAAGACGATCATCGCGTGCGCAGCTTCGTGGAATTCGCTGCCGCGAACATCGTGCCGGCGCTGGCAAGCTAGTCAAACCTTAAGGAGTCGAGATGTATCGCGCACCGGTCAAGGACATCCGGTTTGTATTGGATGAGCTCATTGGCGAAGACCTCCTGCGCGCCTGCCCGGAGTTCGCTGAATACTCGAGCGAGACCGCCGACGCCGTGCTCGGTGAAGCGGCCCGGTTCGCCGAGGTGGTGCTCGATCCGCTCTGCAAGAGCGGCGACAAGCAAGGCGCTGCTTGGTCGGCGGTTGGCGTGACCATGCCCGATGGCTACAAGGACGCCTACCGGCAGTTCTGCGAAAACGGCTGGGCGGCGCTGCGATCGCAAGGCGGAATTCGGCGGCCAGAACGTACCGACGGTGCTCGGCACCGCGGTCGAAGAGATCTGGGCCGCTGCCAATCTCGCGTTCAAGCTTTGTCCGATGCTCACGCAGGGCGCCATCGAAGCCATCCAGCACTTCGGTTCGCCGCAGCAGAAACAGCTGTACCTGCCGAAGATGGTGAGCGGCGAGTGGACCGGCACCATGAACCTGACCGAGCCCCAGGCCGGCAGCGATCTCGCGCAGGTGCGCACCCGCGCCACGCCCGCCGGACCTAACTACCGACTCTACGGCCAGAAGATCTTCATCACCTACGGCGAGCACGACCTGGCCGAGAACATCGTGCACATGGTGCTGGCGCGCATCGATGGAGCCCCGCCCGGCGTGCGCGGCATTTCGCTGTTCATCGTGCCGAAGTTCTGGGTCAACGCCGATGGCGCACCGGGCGCGCGCAATGACGTGTTCTGCGCGTCCATCGAACACAAGCTCGGCATCCATGCCAGTCCCACCTGCGTGATGATGTACGGCGAAAACGAAGGGCGCGCTCGGCCTGCTGGTCGGCGAGCCGAATCGCGGCCTCGAATACATGTTCGTGATGATGAACGCCGCGCGGCTGTCGGTGGGCCTCGAGGGTTATGCGCAGGGTGAACGCGCCTTCCAGCAAGCGGTGGAGTGGGCGCGGAACCGGGTCCAGGGCAAGCCACCGGTGCCGCTCGCCAGGATCTCGGGTTCGGCCTCGATGGGCACCAGCTCATCGCCTGCACCGATCATCGGCCATCCCGACGTCAAGCGCATGTTGCTGGACATGAAGTCGACGGTGGAAGCGTGCCGCGCACTGGCGCTGTACACCGCGCATGCGCTCGACATCGGCGCCGCGCATCCGGATGACGGCGTGCGCGCCGCGTTCCAGTTGCGCGGCGACCTGCTGATTCCCATCGTCAAGGGTTTCTGCACGGAATGCGGCATCGAGACCGCTTCGATCGGCATCCAGGTGCACGGCGGCATGGGCTACATCGAGGAAACCGGAGCCGCGCAGACATTCCGCGACGCGCGCATCACGTCGATCTACGAAGGGACCACCGGCATTCAGTCGAACGATCTCATCGGCCGAAAATTCGGGCGAGACCGTGGCGCCGCGCTGCTGTCATTCATCGATGAAATGGAAGCATCGCTCGCGGCGCTCGCTCCGCTGCATGCGTCGGCCCTGCATGCGCGCAGCGCGGCGCAGGATGCGCTCACCAGGCTGCGCAAGACTTCCGATTCCATGCTCAAGTCGCTGGCCACGGCTCCCGACCGGGCCATGGCCGTGTCGGTGCCGTTCCTCACCTTCTGTGGTCTCACCATCGGCGGATGGTTGATGGCGCGGGCCGCGGACATCGCCGCGCAGCGGCTCGTGGCCGGTACCAGCGATCGCGAATTCTTCGAGGCGAAACTCGCCAGCGCGCACTTCTACGCGTCGCAAGTGCTGCCGCAAGTACTGACGCTCGAAAATATCTGCACGCAGGGAAGCGACGCCGTGTCGGGAACCGACGCGGCGCTGATCTGACCAGAACGCCAGCCTGGAGGACGGCATGGACAGAAGGAATTTTCTTGCAATGGGCGGTGTCGCGGCGGTAGCGGGTCCGGGCGTCACGCTCGCGGCCGCGAATGCGCCCGCCACATCCGGCAGCAAGCTGCTCATGCGCCGCATTCCCTCCTCGGGCGATTCCATTCCGGCCGTCGGGCTCGGCACTTCGGGCCCGTTCGAAGTCGGAGCCGATGAAGCAGCTCGTGCGCCACTGCGCGAGGTGTTGCAGGGTTTCTTCGATGGCGGCGCGACGCTCATCGACACCTCGCCCATGTACTCCACGGCCGAAGCCGTGCTCGGCGAACTGCTGACGCCTGACCAGCAGGCCAAAGCCTTCATTGCCACCAAGGTCTGGACCCCGAGCTCGGGCGGCCACGGCGAGCAGAAGGGCATCGAACAGATGCAACGCTCGATGGCGCTGCTCAAGCGCAAAAGCATCGAGCTCATGCAGGTGCACAACCTCGTCGATCTCGATGCGCACCTGAAGACACTGCGGCGCTGGAAAGCCGAAGGGCAGATCAAGTACATCGGTGTCACGCACTACACCACCAGTTCCTATCCGGACCTCATCGCCATCATCGAGCGCGAGAAGATCGACTTCGTGCAGTTCAACTACTCGGTGACCACACGCGAAGCCGAGAAGCGGCTGCTGCCGCTGTGCGCCGACCGCGGTGTCGCCGTGCTCATCAACCGCGCTTTCGAGGACGGCAGCCTGTTCAGCAGGGTGCAGGGCAAGGCGCTCCCGGCATGGGCGGCGGAGTTCGGTGCCAGGAGTTGGGCGCAGGTGTTCCTCAAGTTCGTGCTGGCACATCCGGCGGTCACCTGCGTGATCCCCGCCACGGGCAAGCTCCGTAACCTGGTCGACAACCTGGCCGCCGGCATCGGCCCATTACCCGACACGAAGCAGCGCGCGCAGATCGTGGCGGCGGTAGCGTAAATGGGGACATTCCTGATTTGCTAGCAAAAGGGGACGCGGCTCGGACGGTGAGGCGCGTCCCCTTTTGCTAGCAAATCAGGAATGTCCCCATTTCCATCAAGGCGCCGGCACCAGCTTGTAGATAGAGGCGGTGCGCACGTCGACGATGAAGAGCTCGCCGTCGTTATCCTGCGCGAACGAAGCGGGGTTGAGCCTCGACTCCCATCCATCGGCCGTCACCATCGTGCGTGTCGGAGCCGTGTTGGTCGCGATATTCCAGATTTGTCCCAGGTTGTAGTCGGCGAAAACATACTGGCCCACGAGCCCTGGAATGGCGGTGCCGTGGTACACGAATCCGCCCACCACCGACTGCCCGACGGGATGGATGTATTCGGCCACGGGCGGCAGCAGCGGGGTGGTGGGGGTGCCGCAGTTCAACGACGTCTGCAGCGTGCCTTCGAAGCAGCGCCAGCCATAGTTGCCGCCGAGCACCACGCGGTTCACTTCCTCGCGCGTGTGCGATCCCACGTCGCCGAGCCACAGCTGGCCACCCTGGCTGTCGAAACTCCAGCGCCACGGATTGCGGAATCCCCAGGCAAAGATCTCCGGGCAATCCTGTGTGCCAGTGCCGTCCATGTTGCACAGCGGATTCGCCGCGAACGGATTGTCGGCCGGTATGCGGTAACGGCGCGTGCCCGTCATCCCGCTCACGTCGATGCGCAGGATCTTGCCGAGCAGGTTGTTGGTGAGCTGGCCGTTGCCGGAGACACCCGTGGGGCTGTCATCGCTGCCCCCATCGCCGACGCCGAGATAGAGGAAACCGTCCGGGCCGAACAGCAGGTGGCCGCCGTTGTTGTGGCCGCCGGGCTGCGCCATCTCGAACAGGATCTGTTCCGACGCTGGATTCAGCGAGACGCCCGCGTTGGCCGTGGTGAATTCGGAGATTCGCAGCACGATGACGTCCGCGCTCGTCTCGTGGGTGTAGGCGACAAAGGCGCGCGGGTCAGTGGGAAAGTTGGGATGAAACGCCAGGCCTAACAAACCATGAACGTTGCGGAACACCACGCGGTCACTGATGTCGAGCACGACGCTCGTGGTGGTCACCGTCGGCGTGTCGGCGAACGACAGAATGCTCCCGCCCTGCTGCACCACTATCCAGCGACTGGTGTCGTTCGGCACGCGCAACATTGAGTGGGCGGCGACGAGCGTGGTGAGGCCCGAGAAAACGCGTTGCGCCGTGATCCTCACGGGCGGCAGCGCCGCCGTGGTGGCGCTGGCCACCGCCGATTCAGCCGACACATTGGGAGCGGGCGCGGCATCGACCGCCGCCACCGTATAGCTGTAGGCGGTGCTCGGAGCGAGCCCCGTATCGGTGAACGACGTGGTCGTCACCGTGGTGACGGGCGTAGCGACGCCAGCGCGAAAGACGCGGTAGCCCGAGATGCCGCTGGCGTCGGTCGAGGCCGTCCAGCTGACGAGGATCGAACTGGTCGACTGTGCCACCGCGGTGACGCCCGCCGGTATCGAAGGTGCGATGGTGTCAGGCGGGATTTGCGTCGTGGCGCTGGCGGACGCTGATACTGCAGACGCATTCGGAGTAGCGGCACTATCTACTGCCGCAATCGCGTAGCTGTAAGCGGTGCCGGGGGTCAGTCCGGTGTCCGTGAACGAAGTGGTTTGCACCGTCGCCACCGCCGTCGTGCCGCCGTCGCGGAACACGCGGTAGCCGGAGATGCCGCTGGTGTCGGTCGAGGCCGTCCAGCTGACGAGAATCGAACTGGTCGACTGCGCCACGGCGGTGACGCCCGCAGGTACCGTGGGGGCGGTGGTGTCAGCCGGGGGCGGGGGCGGGGGCGGGGGCGGAGGCGCGGGCGCCGCGGGGGGCGGACTGTCGCTTCCGCCGCCACCGCCGCATGCGGACAACGACACAGCCAACGACGCGAGCACCGCGAACACGAAATGCCGGTTCATGCCACTTCCTGATTCTGAGTTTTGTGGAGCAAGAGCGGCGCCAATCTGGTGCCAAGCGAGCAATTGCGCCGTCAGACGGGGACGGCATCGGGTGCCGCGTCGGCGGAAGCCGCACGGGCGAAAAAGGAGAATCAGCGCGTAGGAATACGCCGCGCGGGTGTGGTCGTCACGAATCGATGGTGCGAATCAGCTCGTCCATCGTGCGGATGACCGTCGCCCCGCTCGCGCTCATGGCATCGAAAGTATCGCCCGGCGCGTAACCGATGACCCGCATGCCGGCGCCGAGCGCGGCCGCCGCGCCGGCGGGTGAGTCTTCGACGACGATGCAATCCGCGGGCGCGGCGCCGAGTCTTTCCGCCACCAGTAGATAGATATCTGGAGCAGGCTTGGGGCGTGTGACCATCGAGGTGACGTAGATGTGGTCGCCGAATTGCCCTGCCAGGCCCGCGACGTGGAGCGACAGGCGCACCCGCGCCAGTGGCGACTGCGACGCCACTGCCATGCGGTGACCGCGACGGCGCAGCTCTTCCACCGCCACGCCAACGCCGTCGACCGACTTGAGTTCACGCAGGAACGCATGCGCAGTGGCGAAAGCCCAGTTGTAGGCCCAGGCGCTCGAGGGGCGCGTACCGCTGCGTGTGGCGATGGCATCCAGCACACCGTCAACGGTCTTGCCGAGAAACAGGTCATGCGCCTCCTGGACGCCGAGTTTCAGCCCGAGCCCGGCTACCAGCTCGGATTCGACCCGGCTCGACAGGTACTCGCTGTCGACGAGCACGCCGTCGCAGTCGAATATCAGGGCTGGCAGAGTCGTGTTGCTCAAACTACCCTCAGCAGTGCGAAAACCATGGCTAACTCTTTTCGTAGGGTTCGTGCAGCTTGACGGGCGGGCCCGTCTTCTTGCGCATGCGGATGTTGAGCATCTCCACCGCCACCGAGAACGCCATGGCGAAGTAGATGTAACCCTTCGGTACTTTGTGGTCGAAGCCCTCGGCGATGAGCATGACACCGACGAGCAGCAGGAACGACAGCGCCAGCATCTTGATGGAGGGGTGGGACGAAACGAAGTCGCCGATGGCGCGCGCGAACAGCATCATGAGGCCGACCGAAACGACCACCGCGGCGATCATGACGGCCAACTCGTCGACCAGGCCGACCGCGGTGATGATGGAGTCGAGCGAGAACACCATGTCGATGAGGATGATCTGCACGATGATGGCGCCGAAACTGGCTTTCACGCTCTTCGACGCATGACCTTCCTCACCTTCGGTGAGCTGGTGTATCTCCATGGTCGATTTCCACACCAGGAATACACCGCCCGCAATGAGGATGAGATCGCGGCCGGAGATTTCCGTGCCGGTGATCGTGAACAGCGGCGCGGTGAGACCCACGATCCACGACAGCATCATCAGCAGACCGATGCGCATGAACATGGCGAGGAACAGGCCGATGCGGCGCGCCTTCTCGCGCTGGTCCGGCCCCAGCTTGTCCACGAGGATGGAGATGAAGATGATGTTGTCGATGCCGAGCACCAGCTCGAGCGCCGTCAACGTGAAAAAGGCGATCCATACCTGCGGATCGGTCAGGAGGGCGGCAATGGCTTCCATGGGTGGCCGCCATATTAGAGGAAATCAGGGAAGTTTCAGGCGGAACTCGGCGTCACCGTAGTGCACGTAATCCGCCCAGTCGGGCGAACGGCGTGCATGAACCGCGCGGCGTGCCTTGACGAGCGCGGTGCCAATGCTTGCGCGCATGAGCTCGCGGTAGAACACCGTGGCAAATGCCGTTGCGGAGGCATCGTCGACGGGCCAGTGCGTTCCGACGTAGTGCGCGACGCCGGCGCGCAGCAGTGTTTCCGCCAGGCCGAGATTCTTCGCCATGCTCTGGGCCCGCAGTGGGGCGCGCCGCGTGCGGCCTCGCCCGCGACGCAGCCGCGCCGATTCGCAGGCGTTGAACATCACCAGCGGCGGCAGGCGCGACAGCGCGGACAGATGGGAGCCCGTGAGCTCGCCGTCGGCAAGCATCAATCCGCTGTCGCCGGAACGCTCGGCGTCGAACGAGGCGTGTCCCGCGTAGTGGATGACATCGTGGCGACCCGATTCGAACTCCGCGGTGACTCGCGCCAACGTCGCGGCTTCACCCACGACTTCGGTGAGCCGGAAGTTCTTGCGATGGCCGAGCAGTTGCGCGATGCGCTGCCGTTCTGCTTCGGCGCCTGGAAGGTCGCCCGTGGGATTGGCGATGAGCAGGATTGCGAGCTCGCGCTGTTGGCGACGGCCGGCATCGAAGCGCGCGGGCACCAGGTCGGCGGTCGCATAGCGTCGCGACAAACCGCCATCGAGCGCCGGGAACCAGCCGCGCAGATTGAGAGCTTCCCACGGCACGCGACTGCTCGCCGCATCGTGCACCACCGACAGCGACTGCCCGCGCGTCGCCAGTAATGCGCGCGCCAGCGACGGGTGCAGCGTCAGCGCGCCGAGCCTCGCTCCGAGCGCCTTGACGCGCGCCGGGTTCAGGCCTTCGCCCTGGAACTCGCGGTCCAGCTGATCGAGCTCCTTCGATGTGAACTCCTTGCTCTGTGAGTAGATCGCGGCGGAGCTTCCACCGGTGAGCAGCGATGCGCGCCAGGTTTCCCGCGCTCCACGGCGCGATTCGGCCGCCATGATGAGATGCGCGGTGCCTGGCACGCGGCGCGAACGCGTGCCAACGCCGGCGCGCTGCGACCCGAGCGGCTGCAAGCGCAAGGCGCCGGTGGGCCGCGACTTCACGAAATCGCGAAGGCGTGCGTGCACCGCTTTCGCGTCGGCGCGCGTGAGCACGTGGAAATCGACGCGCGTGAGACCGGTCTGACCGGCCGCGCGCGCCCGCAGCAAGCCACGCAGCTGCGCCGCGAAGGAATCCGCGGGCGCGATGCCGGCAGCCGAGCTCCAGGCGACGGTGGCGAGCGAGCGATACTGCGGCGCCTCCGCGAAGCGCGCCAGGTTCTCCGCCGCGTGTTCGATGACGTCCAGGCTCAGCCGGTCGAAGCGCCCGAGGCCGACCAGCAGATAGGCGGTTCGCACCTTTGGCCGCAAGCGCCACAGGCTGCGCGGGATCGGCGTGATGTGTCCGGCGTCGCCGCTAACTACCCGGTGCTGGAGCCAGTCGTCGATCACGCCGCCCAGCCGCTGGTCGATGTCGGCGGCGGCGCCGGGGGCGGGAACTCCGCGCAATACGGCGACGGCGGCGGCCGCGACCCGGGCGTTGGCGACGTCGCCGACCCGCACGCGAATGGTGAGCGGCCGTGCCGCAGCGGCACGTTGCGGACGCCGGTGGGCGCGACCGCGCGGCGCCTCGTTGAGCGTGTCGAGGAACAGCCGGCGCTGTTCCGGTGTCATCTGCGGCCAGTCGATCTTTCCCTGATATTGCTGCCGCAATTCGCTGTCGCGCACGCGAGTCAGGGAACCTCGCTTGAGCGGCGGCGCCGCGGCGAAACGCTGCGTCGCACCGGTAGACAGCAGATCCAGGGTGCCGGCGATCACGCGGTCGGCGAGCGGCATGTCGCTGTGCCCGCACTCGACATAGCTGTGGCGCGCACCGGGAAGGCGGGCGAGCTCGATCGGCACCGTGCCGTCGCCCTGCAGGCTGTATTCGTATTCGAAGTCGCCGTCGCGCATCGCCACACCCGTGGCCGTGGTGCGATTGCAGCCGATCACCATGTTGAAGCGGGCGTCGGCCGAAGCCATGCGCTCGCCGAGTCCGGCCGCGGCGCGCAGCAACACCGCATCAGGCCCCGGACCCGCGGCTGGCCATGCGCTCGCGTCGAACAGATCGAGATCGCTGACGCTGTTGTTTGCCGGCAGCAATTCGTGCAGCCCGGGAAAGCTGGCGAACACATTGCGCGCGAGGAACTCGGCGTCATGGCGCAGATCGAGCATGGCGATCTTGCGTACCACCGAATACGTCCCGCGCAGCGCCTGCACCGCGGCCAGCGAACCGGAATTGGGCGTACCGAGCATGATCAGCTGCGAAACGCGTTTGCCGGCCGCATGCGTGAGCGCCGCGCGCGCCACCAGCCCGCCCATGCTGTGGCCGATCAGCGCGACGTCGTCTCGACCGTCGGCCGCCAGCCTGTCCGCGAGTAGTTTGCCGAGCGTGCCGACGTCACGCCGCCAGTCGTAGTCGAGCAGCACGGCATCGAAGCCGGCCTTGCGCAGGGAAAGCGTGACCTTCAGGTAGCTGTAGCTCATCGCGCCGAGCGGGACCACGCGCGACACGCCGTTCAGCGTGAGCTCGGTGAGCTTGCCGAAAGCGATGTCGATGGGGTCGAGCCACACGATGTCGTTGGGACGTTTGCCGCTGCGGATGAATCCGAGCTGCGAGCCCATGATGCCGGGCAACACGTAGACGCGCCGGCGTGGCACGGCGCGTTTTGCGGATTTTCGGGTGGTGGCGCGTGCGAGGCTGGCGAGCTCGGCGTGCAGCTCGGCGCCGAAATATTCGACCAGCCCCTCGTTCGGCTTGCTGGCCGCGAGCAACGAAATCAACGTGGCTTCGTCGAGCGCCAGTCGATCGTACGGCGTGATGTGATCGGCGGGCGCACTGCCCGATTCGGTGTGGATCACGTGGTGCGCCCCAGTTTGCCGTCTATCCAGTCGATGACCGGGCGCCAGAGAGTGTCACGATGCCGTGACGCAAAAAAGCCTTCGTGGCCGATGCGCTTCGAGCCCGCGTCGGCGGGCGTGTACCAGCGCGACTCACGTTGCACGTTCGGAAAGAACTTGTTGAGCTCCTCGACCGTGCGTCGCGTGGCAATCGGGTCATCGGTGAAACCTACCGTGAGTACGGGCGCGCGGATATCAGCGAAATAGTTGTCGGCCAGGTAGGAAGAGAGGTCGGGGCCAAAATGGTCCGGGCGCAGGCACCAGCGCCGCCACTCTTCATATACGCCGCGCGGCAGCGGTAACCCCGCCCAGCCGCCGCCGGTGGGGACGTAGCCCTTGAGCGCGAGCATCAGCGGACCATGCACGCGCCAGAACCACCACGCCAGATACTTGAATGGCGCGAGTTCCCAACGCCAGTAACCGACTGACGTTGCGATCTGCACGTGCGCGCAAGCGAGCGCGTGATTGCGCAGCAGCCCGAGAAACTGGCCGCCGACACTGTGACCCAACGTGACGACGGGCTGGCCCTGCGCGCGTTCCGCGCCGGCATCCAGCGCCGCGCGCATATCGAGCAGGCCCCAATCGCTCATGCGGACCTTTTCGGCGGCGGGACTACCGGTCGTTGAGAATCCCATGCCGCGGTAGTCGTACAGCAACACGTCGTAGCCCCGCTCGGCCGCGTACTGCGCCAACTTGAAATAGAACGCCTGCGGAAAACCCGTCGCGCCATTCATCACGATGACGCCGTGGCGCTGCGACGCCGCGAACCAGTGCGCCGCGAGCTCGCGCCCATCCGGTGCGCGCAGTTCGAACGGCTGCGGAATCACAGCGCGTTGGCCTCGATGTGCTTGCTCAGCGCAAGAATGACCGCACGGCGCGCGCTCGATTTGCGCCACACTGCGCCGACGGTGCGTGTTGGCACCGGTTTCACGAAAGGCTTGATGGAGACGCCGCGCGCCGCGCCGTAGGCCCCGCGACCCGCCAGCTCCGGCAACAGCGTGATGCCGACTCCGGAGGCCACCATCTGGCGCAATGTTTCCAGGCTGGTGGCGCGGAAATCCTGCTTTTCGTGCACATCGGTGCTCGAACAGATCTCGAGCGCCTGGTCGCGCAGGCAGTGGCCGTCTTCCAGCAGCAGCAGTGTCTCATGCTGCAGGTCGGCCACCTTGATGCTGGCGCGGCCGGCGAGCCGGTGAGTCGCGGGCATGGCCACCGTGAACGCCTCCTTGTACAGCTCGCAGGAATCGAGCCCGTCCAGCGGCACGGGGAGCGCCAGGATTCCGACATCGATTTCGCCCGAATGCAGTTTCTCGAGCATCACGTCGGTCTGATATTCGTACAACATGAGCTCGAGCCGCGGCAGGTGCTTGCGCAGCTTGCCGGCCACGACCGGCAGTAGATAGGGACCGATGGTGGGCAGCAACGCCAGCTTGAGCCTGCCGGCCAGCGGGTCGCGGTGGCCCTTGGCGAGTTCGACGATTTCCTCGCTCGATTCGAGGATGCGGCGCGCCCGCTCGACGATCTCTTCGCCGGCCACGGTGAGCGACACGCGCTTGGGCTGGCGCTCGATGAGCTGCACGCCGAGGTATTCCTCGAGTTTCTTGAGCTGCGCCGAGAGCGTCGGCTGGCTCACGAAGGTGCGCTCGGCCGCCCGGCCGAAGTGCCGGGTGTCGGCGACGGCTACCAGGTAGCGCAAGTCCTTGAGTTTGAGGTCGGCCATAGATGAAGTCTATCGAGTTTATACAATCAATCGATTGGCCGTAATGGGGTTTGCCCCACAGAATGCGCCCCAATCCAGCCAGGCAGGCGATTGACTCCAGCCAGATCGTTGCCCGGCCATCGTTTCAACAAGGAGCAGACATGTTAGGTATCGGCCAGAAGTTTCCCCAGTATTCGCTCACCGGCGTGGTTTCCAACGACCAGGCCAAGGCTTTCCAGCCCTTCGACCAGGACACCCACAAGGGCAAATGGCGCGTAGTCTTTTTCTGGCCCAAGGATTTCACCTTCGTGTGCCCGACCGAGATTGCCGCATTCGGCAAGCTCGACAAGGAGTTCCGGGCGCGTGACGCGCAGTTGCTGGGTGTATCCACCGACAGCGAATACGTTCACCACGCCTGGCGCAGCACCAAGGATGAGCTGAAGACGCTGCCGTTCCCGATGCTGTCGGACATCAAGCGTGAGCTTTGCACCGATCTCGGCATCCTCGATCAGGCTGCCGGCGTCGCACAGCGCGCCACTTACATCGTGGATCCGGAAGGCGTGATCCGCTTCGTGTACGTCACCGACCTGTCGGTCGGCCGCAGCCCGGATGAAGTCCTGCGCGTGCTCGACGCACTGCAGACCGACGAACTGTGCCCGTGCAACTGGAAGCAGGGCGAAGACACGCTGAAGGCGGCCTGAGAAGGCCCCAGATAGTCCAGATAGTGAAGGCATAAGGAGCCAGTCATGAATATTGAACAGATAAGAGATGCGTTGCCCGACTACGCACGCGATCTCAAGTTGAACCTCGGCAGCGTTCTCACGACGAACGGCGCCCCGGGACTCAACGAGAAGCAGATCTGGTCGATCGCGCTGGCTGTAGGCGTAGCTGCGCGCAACACCGGGTTTGCGCGCAGCATCGAAGCCGAGTCGCGCGCTCACCTCGATCCGCGTTGAGGTCGAGGGTGCGAAAGCGGCCGCGGCCATCATGGGCATGAACAACATCTACTACCGTTTCCTGCATCTCGTGGAAGACGGGGAGTACCAGACCATGCCCGCGCGTTTGCGCATGAACGTGATCGCGAATCACGGCATCGACAAGCTCGATTTCGAGCTGATATCGCTGGCCGTGTCCGCGGTGAACGGTTGCGGCCTGTGCGTGACCTCGCACGAAAAGAAGCTGCGTTCGCACGATGTGTCGCGCGAAGCGATCCAGAGCGCGGTGCGTATCGCGGCAACCATCCACGCCGTGGCCGTGGCGTTGGAATTCGAGCAGAGCGAGCCGGTCGTCGCCGGTTCGGCGGAGCTCGCAGCGTAATATTGGCGTCTCCCCCTCCCTTGACGGCCAAACAAGCGGCGCCCGGAATACCGGGCGCCGTTTTTCTTTCTGGCGACGCCGCTGACGTCAAACTACGCACGCTGTTCTAACCACGGCGGCACATTGTTGACGCGCGCTGATGCGCTCAGGCAGCCTCCGCGCATGAAATTTCGCTGCGTCACGGGAATTGCGTTGACTGGCCTGGTGATGTGCGGCGTCGCCGCTGCGGCCACCAAGCCTGCCGACTGCTCCGTGCCGGTCAACCGACTGCTGCACCGCCTCGAGCTCGACCTGCCTGGGGCCACGCGCGTGACGCGCAGCGTGGATATTCCGGCCGATGCGGAAATCCTGATCGAAGCATTCGAAAAGAACGTCAACTCGCGGCTCGAAGTGCGCGCGGCGGGTGGCGAGGTCGCGGCGGCCGAAAACGCACTGCACCGATGGCCGCCCCATCGCCTGATCGTTGCGAACGGTCCCGCGCGCAAAGTGGATGTCACTGTGGTAGGCCTGGATCGTGCTCACGGCAGGGTGGACGTGCGGATATCCCGTCTCGCATCGCAGGACGATCAGCGTTGCGTGAAATTCTGGCGCGCGATGGCCAGCGGCGATGCCGCGTATTCGCGCGGCGCCATGATTTTCAGAGCTGAAATCGACGCGGCACCCGGCACCACCCGGCAAGCCTATGAATCCGCCATCGCCGCGTATGGCGGCGCCGCGCGAATCCTCGGACCCGGCGGATTCGACGAAGCGCAGACGCGCCTCGTGCACGCGTATGCGTTGATGTTCGCGGTAGAGCGTTATCAGGAAGCTCTCGAGGAGGCGTTGGTCGCCGAAGCGCGTTTCAAGACGTTGGCCCACGAGTACGGCCGCGATCTCGCGCGCTTCTACTGGGCGTATTCGCTGATCTACGATGCCATGCGTACGACGGACGCGGCCGACGCGAAGCGGAAGTTCGAGTCGGCGAAGAACACTTTCCTCGAGGTGGCCGCCAGTCATCTGCGACGCGGCGAACTCCGCGATCATGCGGAGGCGCTCGACGGCGTGGCATGCGCCAATGGCTTTCTTTTCCATTACGCCGAAGCCATTGCGGGATATCAGCGTGCGCTGGAGATTTTCGACGAGTTGCGGGAGCCGGATCGCGCGCTCGTGATGCGCTACAACCTGGCTTATTTTGAATCCCAATTCGGTCGATACCGGGAAGCGCTGAAAACTACCCTCGCCATTTTGGCGGAGGGCGACAACTTCAAGGACTCTCTCGGCTACCAGACCAACCTCAGGAGCGTCGGATTCCTCGAGTTGAAACTCGGCAAATACGATGCGGCGTTACGGCACTATTCGGATGCCTACTCACGTGGCGTGCGCATACAGTCCCTTGCGGACCAGGCCTGGTCGCTTTACGGTCTCGGCAACACCTACCATGCGATCGGCAATTTCGGCGAAGCGCTGATCTATCTCGAGCGATCGCTCGAGCTTCGTTCCGAGCAGCAGCGGCCACGTGACCGCGCCATCACGTTGCGCACCCTCGCCAATGTGCTCGGCGATACGGGCCGCCGGCGCGAGGCCATCGCGCGTCGCGAAGAAGCGTTGCGCACCACGCAGATTCCGGCTGAGAAGGCGCGAATCACGCTCGAACTGATCGAAGATCGCATCGAGGCCGGCGATCTCGAGATCGCGAAATCCCTGACGGCGACGCTGCTCGCCGCGCGCGACCTCCCGGATCCCGGGATCCAGATCGGGGCCACACTCGCGAGTGCGCGTATCGCGCTCGCCGAAGGTGATGCCGCGCGCGCTGCGCGCGAAGCCCGTACGGCCGCGGACTACTACCATGCGCACGAAATGGTGTCGTCGGAGTTCGAGGCGCTGCTCGTACGCGCGCGTGCGGCGTGTGCCGCGGGCGCGCGTGACGAAGCGCTCGACATCGCGGAAACTGCCCTGCAACGCGCCGAGGAGATTCGCACCTTCAGCAGCAACCCGACGCTGCGCGCCTCCCTGTGGCGGTCGCTGCGACCGGCGTTCGGGTTCACGATCGGCCTGCTCGCCCGCGCGAATTCGTGCGGCGGGTCGGCGCCGGCTGACGCCCTCGGGGCCCTTGCGATCGCCGAAGGGTCTCGGGGCAGGGCGCTCGAAGACTTTCGCCGCAGGTCCACGGCCGACTCCGTCGCGCAGTCAAAAGAGAACGAGCGGCGCCGCGAGCTGTTCGAGCAGCTGGCCGGTGTTCGGCAGCAGCTGGAAACGCTGTCCAGTACAGTTGCCGCGGACGACGCGCGACTATCTATCCTGCGCGTGGAAGCCGCCCGCCTCCGTCGCGAAATCGATCTGTCGGGCGGGCTGCCCGCCTCGAGTCGGCTCCACGCTGAAGACTTGATGCCCGCATTGCGCGCCCGCATAGATGCGATTCCAAAGGACTCGGCGGTCGTCGAATACTGGATCGGCAAAGAGGAGGCATTCGCGTGGCTGCTCACACGCGGACGGGTGCAGCTCGTCGATCTGGGTCCCGCGAGCCGCGTCGACGCGGCGGCGCGGCGCATGCACGACGCAATGCGTAACTGGCTCAACGGAACGCTCGATGAACGCATCGCGCGCGCAACAGAGCTGCACCAACTGATCATCGCGCCGTTGCCCCCGGATCTTTCCCGCGCGCGCACCGTGTTTTTCATTCCCGACGGCGCGTTGCACGCAGTGCCGTTCGCGGCGCTGGCGTACGGCGGCCGCGCGCGCCCGAATTTCTTCATCGACTCGCACGACGTGGCGGTGGCGCCTGCATTCCTTGCGATCGCACCCGATGCCGAGAGGACGGTGCGCAAGAACTCGGCTGCGCTCGTCGTCGTCGATCCGGTCTACACGCGCGACGATGCACGGTTCGCACTCGCTTCGGGGGCCGCTCCTGCGCCTCAGGTCCAGGCAGTCACGCTGCGCGGTTCACGCTCATGGTCGCGGCTGCCCGCCACCGCGCGCGAGGCCGCGACGATCGAGAAACTACTCGATCGCGATGCCGTCCAGGTCCTCTCGGGTTTCGACGCGAGCCGCGACTCCTTGCTCGGACGCAATCTCGCCCGCTACGACATCCTGCATTTTGCGACGCATGCGGTCGCCGATACGGAGGCGCCGCAACTCTCAGCGCTGGTGCTCAGCACGGTCGATGCGCAGGGCAAGCCGCGCGTCGGCGAAGTGTTCGCGGGTGATCTCGCCGACCAGCGCCTGGGCGCGGCGCTGGTGGTATTGAGCGGATGCGAAACCGCGCTGGGTCGCGCGGAAGCCGGCGAAGGGTTGCTGGGCCTGCGCTACGCGGCGCATGCTTCGGGTGCGCGTGCGGTCATCGCCTCCCTGTGGCCGGTCATGGATGCCGCCGGGGCCAGCCTCATGGACGACATGTATGCCGGCGTCATCGGCCGCGACGCGTCGCCCGTGGCGGCCATGTCACGCGCGATGCGCGACGCGCGCAAGCGCTGGGACGATCCGGCGCTGTGGGCGGCGTTCGACGTCTCGATCGCCGGGTTCTGATCGCCCGAGCTGCTAGCTGATCAAACTACTGGGTATGGCCGAAGTGTCGAAGCTCTCCGCGGGTGTGGTCGTGGTTCGCAAGACCGGCGACGGCTGGCGTGTGCTGCTGCTGCGTGCGTACGGCTACTGGGACTGCCCGAAGGGCCTGGTCGAAGCCGGCGAGGACGCGCTAACTACCGCAAAGCGGGAAGTCCGCGAGGAGACCACTATCATCGATCTCGCATTCGCGTGGGGCGAGTCGTTCACGGAAACGGAGCCGTACGGGCGGGAAAAGAAACGGGCGCGGTATTTCATCGCGCGCACGGCCACCGAAACGATCTCGTTGCCGGTGAACCCCGTGCTCGGCAAACCGGAGCACCACGAATGGCGCTGGTGTGATTGGGAGACCGCGGAGCAACTCGTGAACGAGAGATTGTTTGCGGTGCTGCGCTGGGCGCAGGATGTCATCGACCGATAGCAAAAACACGTGGTCGCGCGATGTGAGCGAACGATTTAGTCCCAGGCAGGAAGGAGCGTAGATAGTCCACTCACGACAAGGAGTCGTCGCATGAAAAAGCTATTGCTGAGTTGTGTCACGCTGATCGCAGCCGTCACGCTGGGCCATGAGGGCAGCCCCGGAGAGGGAGAGCCGTATGTGCCGCCACCGGTCGAGCCGATACCGCCCGGCCCGGCCGTCACCAAAGTGGCGCCGCCGTTCGAGCACGAAGTCTGGCTGCTCGATCAGTCCAACACCAACGGCCTCGCCTACGGCGGCACGATCCATATCTTCGATGGCGCCGCCTTGCGCAGGAATGCGGCGACGGCACCGGGCGAGATCGTCGATCTATCTGGCGCAACCTCGGCGTTATGCTTTGCCAGCACGGGCGCCAACCCGATTCGCCCGCACATGCTCGTCTTCAATCGCGACCATACGCATGCCTTGCTTGCGTTCGTCGCCTCCGGGCACGTGGTGATCTTCAACGCCCGCGACCGCAATCCGCTGGCGTGTTTTCAGACCGAAGTCGGTGCCGGCGGAGCACGGCAGGCGCATGCGGTGTGGCCGACGCCCGACAGCCGCTACCTGCTGGTGGCCAACCAGAACGGCAAGAAGTTCGAGCGCATCCGCACCGATTACCGCCGCAACGTGTTCGTGCAGGAGCAGGTGGCGACGCTGGATCTGGCGAATTGCACGACGCCGAACGGCTTGCCTTGCCAGGACCCGGTGCTGCGCCCGGACAACGCGCCCATTTGTCCGTTCGTACCCGACAGCGGCTACCCAGCCTATCTATCGCTGCGCGGCGGTGGCATGTTGGCCGTCGATCCCTACACGACGCCGATGACCATCGTCGCCGAGTACGATGCGCAGACGATCCCGCGCGACGGATGCGGCTTCGCCCAGGCCCGCGGCTTCGTCTACGGCAACGGCGGCGGTGGCAACGTGGCGAATCCCGACGGCTGGTTCTTATATCGAGTGCGCGAGGGCGGGCGCAAACTCTACAAGCCGGCCAATCCGCCGAACCAGCCGCCAGTGCAGGAGATATCGCACGACGACCGGGTCCCTCGCGACGCGCACGGCGGAGCCAGGACTGGCGACGAACGCTTCGTGTGGTTTTTCGACCGCGCCGCCAACGTGGTCGAGATCTACCACGCTTTTACCGGGACCTTCATCAAGACCGAGAACATCGTTTCGCCGTATTCCGCCGATCCCACGCCGGATCTCACGGGCGAAGCACCTGACGGCAAGACCGTGTACGTCTCGTTGCGCGGGCCGAATCCTCTTTCGGGCGACCCGCACGCTTCCACGGGCAGTACGCCGGGACTCATGGTGGTCGAAGTGCGACGTGATGGCGCCGATCTGGTCGTGCGCGGGATCGCGCCGATCACCAATGCCGATGCCGCGGGGATTGAGCGCGCCGACGCGCATGGCATCCGGGTGCGGTTGAAGAGAAATCATCACGGGCGTTGAGGCGGGCGCGGAGGGGTGCATGTCCGGACGCACCATGCGTCCGGACGTCGCGGACTTTTCCCCTCTGTACCGCGCGACACCACGGATGCGCACAATGACTTAGCGGGTAGAGAAGTTGTGGATCCACCTGATCGCAGTTTCAGCGTTCGAAACGGAAGCGATAGCCAAAACCCAAGTAAGAATCTTCGAAACTGTTGGCGAGTCCTTCCCGCGCAAAGATGTACATCTCGTCGCCGGAATTCAGGCGCTTCATCACGACCAGCTGAACGAGGGTTGCGCTGTCCGATTCCTGACCGCCTTTGAGTTCCTGATAAAGAAAGTCAGCTCCGACGTGCACACCGCACAGTTGCTCCCTCATGAAATCGATCTTGACACGGTCAGGACAAATCTGATGACGCAGTCCAGCGGCGAAAGTAAGGGCCGAATTCGAATTTGAATGCTCGGACCGGAGACTCGAGTACGTGGCGCTCAGATCGAAGCCCATCAGCGTGGGTCCGCCATGCAACCGCCCTGTGATGAAATATTCAACACCGCTAGATAGGTCAGGATTCTCCGCCGCGTCGACGTAGCCCGCTTCGATCGACACAAAATCGACCGCCCACGCGTCATACAGTCGAAATGCCTTTCCGCCGCTGACGGTCGTGTCCCCCCTTTCCATTGCTTCGTTCTGCGTCCCATCCGCGTGGAGTCCTTCGAGACGAACTCCGAGATCCCAATCGCCAGCGGTAGTTACACGTGGTTCGAGCACGAATGCGCCAACGCTCGGGCCACCGCCATTCAGCGACTGCCATTGCAATCCAGCGTAAACGTCGATGACCGCGGCGCGCTCGCGTGAGCTCAGAAAATACTCTGCCGCGACGCAATGCGACGGAACCATTGCCGCGGCAACCAGCAATAGCTCGAAGACAGATCGGTTATTCATGATTCGAGATCCTTCCCTCAACCTGGCTTGGCCGCCTGAAGGTTATCCTGTGCCGATGCCGGCAAATCTCGCAGCCGGTGAACCATTCTTTATTCCGCTTGGTCAGCCACTGTGATATTTGTTGGTGTGGCCACAGATCAAACTACAAGAGTTCGGGCCATCTTACAGGTGTCGCGTGATCGTGAGAGCGCATCCTCAGCATGTGCATTGTTTGTCGCTGTCGTTGGCGGCAACTCTCATGCTAACAGCGTGCTCTCGTCCAACCGCAACGCAGCACCTCGATCTCAAGGAAGAGAACGCAATCCAGGGGGGGAAATATGAGACCGTCGACCTGCCGCCACGCAAGGGTGATGTGGTTCGGATCGTGCTCGAGCAGTCGGGGCTGGATCTCGAGCTTAAAATTTCCGATCTGGAAGGCCGAGTCCTGGGAACCTTCGACTCGTTCACCGAACGTTACGGTGAAGATCGTGTGCAGATCAAAGTGGAGCAAGATCGTCCGCTCAAGCTCACTTTTGGAGCGCCGCGTTCACCTGAGGTGAGCGGTAGGTACCGGCTCACCGTTACCAGCGTCGAATCGGAAGACCCTGCCGAGGCGGATTTCTCAACAGCTTCAAGCAAGAATGACGTCGTTGGGCCCGGGCAGCGCATTCAACGATTCGAAAGCGCCCACGCGAAATTCGTTGCCTCTGGCCGCATTCGCGAAGCTGGCGTCGCAGCGCTTGCGGCAACCATCTTGCTCAACGATACGGCGTCTGACTCGAAAGAGGCCGTTGAGCATGGCGAAAAGGCAGTTGCCGCACTCAGGAAAACCGACGCGCCGCTCTTGCAAGCCACTGCCTTGATGGCGCTTGCGATGGCGCGGGTAGAGGCCACCAACGCGGAACGCAAGAGGCGACAGGACCGAGCAAAGGATGACCAGTTGCCGGAAGAAATGTATGACGGCGAGAAGCGGCTTTTTGACGAGTCGCGCAGGCTGTTCGAGTCGCAAGGCGCGGAAGTCGGTGTCGCGGAAGTAGACCTCAACCGGCACGTGCTGAATGTCGATCATCTTGACGACCAGACACGGCTGGACAAATTGATCGACGTGAGCCGAAGGTGTGATCAGCTCAATGAACACGTTTGCGATGCCGTGTCTGTCACCAGCGCCGGCATATTGCTGAGGGACCTGAGGGATTACGCACGCGCCATCGACGCGGCACAGGTAGCGCGGGAACTCGTCGACGAAAGCGTCGACACCGCCGCATTTGCGATGGCCAGCGACAATCTTGCCTTCCTGCGCGGCCTGGTCGGCGACTTCGACGCCGCGATTTTGCATCACCAGAAAGCACTCAAGGCTTTTGCCAAGTTCGGTGAATGTAGCGGCGTTTCGCGGTCTTACTACGGTCTCGGTTACACGCTGCTTCGGATCGGCGATTACCCGCAGACGATGCGCTTTTTCGATCTCGCATTGGGAAAATCCTGCAATGCTGCGACTCTGGACACGGTGGTTCGCGATTCGGCGGCGGACGCCCGCTCCATTCGAGCACTGTGCCAACGAGCGAGCCGATCGGTGGATAGCGATACGGAAGATCGCGAGACGGCGGCTTGGATCGCCTGGGACATCGGAAATCTGGCTCGTGCGCAGTCGGATCCGCAGACCGCACTGGCCTGTCACGACATTGCTGCGGGTCTCGCTACGACGCGAAATCGGCTGTTCGGTATCCAACTCGAACGTGTGCGCGACCTCGACGCGTTGGGGCGCTATTCGGAAGCGAGAACGGCTTACGCGGAGCTGGCACCGAAGGTCGATTCGGTACATGCCTGGTACCAAGCGCATGCAAGAGACGTCGAAGCGCTGCTGATGATGTCCTCAGGTGATGCTGCAGGCGCCATCGACAGGCTCGGCGTGGCAGCCGAGGCCTATCACAACGAATGGCAGTTCGACGCGGCAAATGCGGTGTTCGCACAGCGCGCCGCGCTTGCCGCAAGTCGCATGGATCCGCGCACAGACGAGTTCTTCGCGGATGCGGACGAAGCGCTCGAATACGTGCGCTTGTTGAGCCTCGATCCAGCCTATAGCGCCAGTTTGTTCGCCACCGGCCGTCGGATCTACGGCGACTGGATTTCGAGCATGAGTTCCCGCCGAATGGATGCAACGCTCACGCTGGCGACGCTTGCGCTGAGTGAGCGAAGTCGCAACCGACTCTTGCTACAAGTCGCGAATCCATTCGAGCTCGGCAAGAAGGCGCGCGATACCGTTCCGCAACGTCAATCGGCGAACACGCAGGAATTGCGGGAACGACTCGAAGCCGCAAGGAAAGGCGAATCCGAGCAAGAGAATGCCGCGACCGTGGAAGGCGTGGATTCGCGCTCGGATATTGCTCGCGGGCTGGGAATCAAACCCAACCGCTTCTCCACGGATTCGCGTCAAGAAATGATGGACAGACTGCGGGGCTATCAGCTTACGCTGGACAAGGGTACGACGGCCATCGAGTACCTGCTGGGCGAAGAAGTCAGTCATGCCTGGGTACTGCGCAACGATTCGCTCACCCATGTGGAACTTCCTCGCGCTGCGTTGATTCGCGCGGCAGCCAGGGATGCGCGCCAGGCTCTCGAGACCGGCGCGCCGCTCGATGTCACCCGCAAATCGCTCGCGAGCCTGTACGAGCTGGTTTACAAGCCCCTCGAGGCGAGTGTGCAAGGCAATGCGCTGAAGATCGTTCTCGACGACGCCTTGCACGAGATTCCTTTCGCCGCATTGTGGGATGCGGATCAAAACCGCTATCTCGTCGAACACGCCACCATCACCTATCTGCCGTCACTGCAATTCGCCTACCTACGAAATGAGGAGCGAATTGCGGCTCCAGATCCACCGGCTACCCTGCTGATCGGTGACCCGGTGTATGAGCTCGCCGACGCGCGGGATCGTTGCAGCGAAACTGCCCAGGCGGCCGAGTCTCTGGGAAACGTTCGATTGCGGCGACTTCCCGCATCGGGCCGAGAAGTGGAAGCGTTGAAAGCGCAATTGACCGCCGGTGAGCGAAAGTTCGAGACCTTGACAGGCTGCGAGGCAACTCGCGAGCGCGTGCTTGGACGCGATCTCGGTCGTTTTCGCTACATTCACTTTGCGACTCATGCCACCGCGGACGCGGTCGCGCCACAGCAATCGGCTATCTACCTGAGCGCATTCGACGCGCAGGGAAAGTCAACGTCCAGTGCCCTGACGGCGGCTGATTTCCTGGAGCATCCGCTGAATGCGGACCTAGTAGTGCTGAGTGGCTGCTCGACGGCTGGCGGCCGCAGGTATGGCGGCGAAGGAGCCCTCGGCTTGTCGTTCTCCATCGTCGCCAGAGGAAGTCGAAATGTCATCTCGACTCTATGGCCTGTTGCAGATGCGGCCAGTGTCGTTGCAATGGAACAGCTGTACGCTGGACTGATAGCAAACAAACAAACGATGACCCAGGCGCTGCGATCCACACAGCTGGAGATGCTGCGGAGTAAGCGCTGGAATCATCCACGGAATTGGGCGGCGTATTCGCTGCTCGGCACTTGATGCCGAACAGGAGTTTTGTATGACGCAATCTGTAAGGAGTGAGCCGATGCTTCGAATCCGTTTGGCGATCATCACGGCAATCGCTTTGGGGTCCGCTGGCTGCTCCTCGCTCAAACCACTCGATCTGCGCTGCGAACCGGCGACCAAGAGAATTCAGAGGCACCAGGGCGAGGCGTGGAGGATGCAGGTGGAAGATGTCGATGGCGATGATCAAGAGGAAGCACTGGACGTCGCGGTGGTACAGGCCCTCTTCAAGGCGGACGAATCAGATGTCGTTGCCATCGCTGGTGGAATCCCGGACGACCGTTGCCACATGCAAGACGTATCCAAAGCCGCGCCTTTGCCACCAATCGACGTTGGCGTGCCCAAGCCGCTTTCGTCGATGTTCAAGTTAGATGGAAACGGCAACTCCAAGCCTAACTTCTGCCTCAGTCCCGCTGAACTCGCGGTCAAAACCTTGTCGGGAAAAGACGTTTTGCCGGGCGACGACATCGCAAAAACTCCCGAGGAAGCGTTCGACAAGTATTTGTATGAGCGTGACATTTTCTTGAGCCCTGATCGCCTGACATTCTCGAATGATACCGGCCCTATCCAGCTGATCTTGATAAACCAAGGATTGAACTGTCTGCCTGATCGTAATTCTCTTGATGGCAGGTGGAGGTGCAACAAGATCGACGACGAATCCCCGGTGATTACTTCCGACACGACACTCGCGCTGTGCAAGAAATCCGTTTCGAACTCGTACTTCGATGTCGTCAACCTATTAGGCGTCATCGAGGATCGGTATTGCCTGCAAATCGGAATCGCTGAAAAAAAGCGCGCTGTTGATGAATTCAGATGGCGAAGCACGAACATAAATCGTGACACCCTAGTGATAAAGCTCACTTGCGCCACGGACGATGACGCGGGTCCAAAGGCAATCGTGGGAGGGCCGAAGCCCACGTTCATAGCACCGATCAAAGCACTATCGAGCGAATAGTCCGAGCGGGGCAAAAATCATGAAGCGACGAACGAAAGCAAGCTTAGCGGCACTCATTGGCCTCGTAGTCGTCGCGGAACTCGTCAGCATCTGGATTCACGACCCTGGCGGGCTGAATTTGGCCGGCGACTATCAATTCAATTGGCAGGTGCTCGTGCGCACCAACCGTGATTGCGGCGGCGTCATCGTCGAAAAGAATTGGGTCATGACGGCGGCGCACTGCGTCCGCGGAAAGTCGATCAAAGATACGGAGATCAACGGCACGGCGAGCTTGAAACTGAAGAGGCCATTTTCGGTCTATGCAGGCTCGAAGCAACCTTATAGCAAGCATCGCATCCGAGTCTGCGAGAAAGCCATCGTGCCGCATCAATACGACCCCGATTCCGCTGTCCCCAAACCGTACGACATTGCGCTGATCCATCTACCCTTGGAGTTGGATAAGGTAAACCTCATAGAAAAGATCGGGCTCAATGTCGTCACCGAGGAACATCTTTTCGGTGAGGTGTATGTCGCGGGATGGGTGTGCGGCTCTCGACTTCGGCGCGCGAACCCTTGGTTGAGGTTGGTTCCTTTCTTCAAGAGTTGTGACGGCCGCATGGTGTACGCGAAGGTGTCTGTCCATCCGCCCGGAAGTGCCAGCGAGGTAGTGCTGAGTGCCGGCGGAGGAAGTGGGGCAGGAATCAACCATGGAGATAGTGGCAGCGCGCTGTCGGTGGCCATGACTGGGCCCACGCAGCTCATTGGTGTCGCCAATCGGGCAGGGACGCCGGACTGGTACGCAAGCGTTGCGGCTCAAAAGATCTGGATCGACGATATCATCGGAAAATTCGGCGACAGCAATCACTTGCCGCCGGTCGCCGATGGCGAGAAATGTGATTGATAGCCGCAGATCCACCTATCTACCCGACACCTCGATCCTGAGCGCGGGCTGCCTGCCAGTATTCTTCCCGTCTTCCGGCTCCACCACCAGCGAATACGCCCCCGGCGCAAGCTTCTCCGCACTGACGAACAGCGTCACATAGCGCAGTTCATCCGGAGCCAGCTTCTCCGCTGACGCCACGATCTTCGCCCCCCCACCTTCCACGTCCCTGCTCAACGTCGCGCGGTAGCTAGCCGCTTCTTCCTCATCCGGCAGCACCCGCAACCTGATCGCCGCCGGCGTCGCCGGCAGCTCGACCCGCAGATCGAACTCCCCCGAATCCCGCATCCGCAGGAGCTCGTAGTCCGCAGCGACGTTCAACGGCGCTCCAAATCGCCCGCTGACCTCCGCCAGAGTCGAGCCCATCGCGGGAGTTCTCAGGACCCCAAACCCCGCGACCACGGCGAGGCCCACGCCCACCACCGCAATCCCCGCCGCATATCGCTGCACGAACGCGCCGAACCCCGCGGGCCGTGCATTCAGCAGCTCCTCCAATCGCCCCGTTTTCTCGAGCGTAGCCAGACCCACTTTCACACGCGCCGCCGCCTCGAGCTCCCGAAACATCTCCGGATGCTCGCGGCAATAGGCCTCGAACGCCTCCCGGTCCGCGTCGGAAAGCTGGTCCGCGAGATATCGCGGAACAAAATGCTGGTCGTCTATGGATTGGCGATCGATCGGCATGGTTTCACCGTCCGCCCTTGTATGCCCTGTCACGAAGCGTCGTTTTGTCGCACTGCGTGCACATCAGGCCACCAGGAGCATCGCACCGAGCATCAGGCACAGGAAATCCCCCTTGCGGAACCCCTTGGACTCGAACAGCACGCGTGCCCGCTTGCGCGCGCGAAATATGATCTTGTCGAACATCAGCGGTGAGATCGCGAGCTCCTTGCAAATCGTTTCCTTCTCTTCCTCATCGAGATAGAAACGCTTGAGCAACAGGCGATCGCGGCTCGAGGGAAGCTCCTGGATGAGCGCCCGCACGCGTTCTCCCCATTCCCGTTCCGTGCTTTCCGAAGCCGGGACATCGGCCAGCGTTTCCTCGTTCAGCTCAGCGCGCTTGTACGGGTTCTCGGCGAAGCTGCGTCGGTAGTTGCGCAGCAGGTTCATGGCGACCTGGAACACGTATCCGCCGATGTGTGAAGGATCGGCGATCTGGCCGGAATCGAACTTGTTCAGCGTGACGACGAGAGCATCGCTGAGCAGATCGGCGGCAACCTCCGGATCGCGCGCCTTGCGATGAAGCAGGGTGAGCAAACCTGCGTACTCCGTGCTCAACAGTTGTTTGACCGACTCCCTGTTCAATCGACATCCCGGCGCTGTGGGTGCGCCGCGAGGACCATAACGCGCCCGCCGTTCACCAAACAAGAGCCCTGCGATTTTTCCCGGTGCGGAGACAGGTCTGTTCAGAAGCGGCTCCGTCGAGCCGCAATGCACTGGGAGCAGGTCATGTTCAAGAAGAAAGGCGCAGCGTTCTGTCTCGCGGCAGCGCTGTTGGCTGTACAGGGATGCGGCGGTGGCGGTGGCAGCGAAGGTGATGGCGGAGGCGATGGCGGCGGGACTGGTGGTGGCAATCAGCCGCCCCCTCCGCCGACAGTTTCGCTGAGCACCAGCGCCACCGCCGCACGGGTCGGCGAGAAGGTGACGTTGACGTGGAACTCGCAGAACACGAGCGGATGCACGGCGAGCGGCGCGTGGACCGGGTCGCGCGGCGTCAGCGGTTCCGAGGCCGTCGACCTGACAACTGTCGGCAACTCGACATACATGCTGACTTGCACGGGAACCGGTGGTTCGGCGTCGGATACGAAGTCCGTCGCGACCGCAGCCGCGACCCAGCAGGTCATGATCCCGGGGGCTCCTGCGGCCATCAACTTCGCGAAGGGCTCGTGTGTCGCGACGAGTGGCGCGGATTTCGACATGACTTGTGTGGGGACCGCGGCGCAGATTCCCGCCAAATACGAAGCTTTCACGGGCTCGACGAGCGGGCGAGTCATCTCCACACCCGGCGGACAACCTGCTGTGACGCTCGGTGGCAATTGCGCGGCGGGATACGACCGCATGCAGAGCCGTCTGCTCGTCGATACGACGGTCGTCGATCACGCGCTGACATTCGCGGGCTCGTCGGTGACCGAGATCACGTACAAGAGCGGCTTCCTCAACTCCGCCACGCAGGGCGTGATCACGCAGATGTCGGTGTTGTTCTTCCAGGACACGAGCAACACGAATCGCGTGGCCTACGTGATGTACGCGAAGGTCTCCGGAGAGGATTTCACGTTCGCTGGTGCCGGTACGATCGCAGACGATGGATCGTTCGATCTCGCCACGTGCATTCGCGACGACTCTCCCACCGCTCCTCCGGAAGAACCTCCCGTTCTTTCGTGCCCTTCAGGATTCGGCGCGGGTTCGAACGGTCTGGAGCTCTACGGTGTGACGTCCTATGACATCACCAACGGCGGGGCCAACCAGACTTCGCCGCGCAGCATGGGCTGGGGCGCGCGCTACAACAACCCGGCGCTCGCCAGCAACGCATACACCGGTAGTTTGCGCATGGGACTCTGGGCGGTTTCGCGCTCGTACACCGGCGGCCGGATCAGTGGCTACGTGCTCTTCAACGGTTCGCCGAACTTCACCGGCGCCGGCGCGCGCTCCACGAGCCAGCTCTACAACTTCACCACGGCATCGAACATCGTGTCCTCGGGCTCGGGCCGCAATCCGCCCGCTGGCAACTATTGCCTGGTCGCGACACTCGAGGAGTTTTCGTCTTCGTGCACCGAGAGTGACGGTTACTGCATCGTCGACTGGCTGCAGTACGACGAGGCCGAGAACTTCCGCTGACCCCGTCGACCGGTCATCGCACGCCGGTCGTCCGCCCGTCCGTGAGTTGCTCACGGGCGGGCGTTTTCTTCAGGGCGCGACGTTCAGCGTGAACGGGAAAGTTTGTTCCGCGCCCGACGGCGATTTCAGCGATAACGTGTAGTCACCCGATTCGAGTTCACGCGGATCCAGGTACAGCTCGGCGAAACCATCCGTGATCTGCGAAATCGATGGAGCGTTGAAGGGCATTGCGCCGGATGATTTGCCACCGGCAACCAGGTGCACCGCGAATGGCGCGGCCGCGGCGTCGTCCACCAGAATCTGGAGCTGGATTGGGCCTCCGTTCCGCTGCGCGTCGATGACCTGGACGTTCGCCGAGCGCGTGGCCGCCAGAATGACGCTTCCCGCGACCGGTCTGGCACCGATCTCGCTCGCGTTGAACAACGCCTGCAGCGGCGCTGCCGCCTGGCGATTCCAGATCGTCAACACTCCCGCCGCGACCACCACCAGCACCGCCGCGGCTGCTGCATATCGCAGGTAGTGCGACCGGGCAGGGTCCGGCGCGAGGAATGTCTTCAGTTCGTTGTTCTGTTCGAGTTGCGAAAGGCCCGCCTTGATGCGCTGCCGCACGTTTACGTCCGCAGCCAGTTCCGGACGCTCGATCATCGCCTCTTCGAACCGGGCCCTTTCCTCGTCCGAGAGGGTTCCTGCCACGTACTGCTCTGCGTTTCGATTCTCGGCCACGTTCAACTCCAGCATTGCTGCGTTGCGACGACCGCAAGAAATACCAGGCAAAACAGGTCACCGCCGCTCAACCCCCGCTTTTGAAGCAATTCGAGGAATCGGCTGCGCGCCCGAAATAGCACGACATTGAAGCTCGGCTCGGTCAATCCGAGCTCCCTGCATATGTCCTTCTTGTCTTCATCCCTCAAGTAATAACGCACCAATAGCGTTCGATCGCGTATGGACTTCATTTCTGCCAACACCGTACGGATGGCCGCGGCCGCCGATTCACGCTGCGCGTCCTGTTCCTGGCCCTGCGACTGGTCCGCCACCTCGTCGATGGCTTCGCTGTCCACGTCGGTCTTGCGCCGACGTTCCTTGCGGCGCTCCGCGACGACGAGGTTGCGGGCCACCTGGGCGACGAACGCCGGTAGTTTGTCGGGGTCTTCCAGCGGCTGGCTTCGCAGGCGCGAGAGGATGATGATCAGTGTCTCCTGGCACAGCTCCTGGGACTGGGCGAAGTTGCCCGTCATGCTGACGAGGATCTGCGTCACGCCGGGTGCGATGCGACGCGACAATTCGCCCTCGGCCTTCGAGTCGCCCGCACGAATGCGGTGCGACAGATCGGAGAAGGAAGATTCAGGGGTTTGCACGAGCGCATCGTGGCCGAATGACGCGGAACCGTAAAGCGCCGGTTGACCGCAGTAGTTCGGTGGAGCAGCCTCACCCCGCGAGCCAGCGCTAACAGAAAAAAGAAACAGGGAATGTTTGCGATCCCGAAAATGCACTGCGTCGCGGCGATCGCCTGGTGGATGCAAGGCACGCTGGCATTTGCGGCTGATGCGCAGACACGGGATCGCCCCGCCTGCGATCAGACCACGTTCACGCCGATCACCCGGCAGACACTCGACTTGGCGGGGCAGAAGCCGGTTACGGGCAACTTCATGCTTCCCGCCGGTGCGTACGTGCTCGTCGAAGTCTCGGAGCAAGGCGTCGACGTGCGCGTTGAAGCCAGTGTGCCGGATGCTCCCGCACGTTCATTCGACAGCCCGCTGCGCCGCTTCGGACCACAGCGCATCCTGCTGGAGCCCAGGTCCGCTGCGCGAATGGAAATACACGTGTCTGGCAAGGAGCGCGCGCAGGGAAAAGTCATCCTGCAGGCGTTCGCGGTGCACACGGAGAAAGCGCAAGGCCAATGTCTGCGCGCGTTGCGCTTGTTAGCGCTGGGTGACGCGCACTACGACCGGGGTCAGGCGATTTCGTTTTCCCGCGCCGATGCCACGCCCGGGAATGCGAGCGAGCAATATCTGGCGGCGGTTCGCGCATACGCCGCGGCGTCGGCGCTGCTGGTCGCGCCATCGGAACGTCCGATACGCGCACACGCCCGCTTGGCGCGAGCGGCGACTTTCTACCAGGGACTCGAAGACTGGGCAGCTGCGTTCGCCGCCGGCAGGGAAGCGATCGACGCGTACAGACTCACCACGGATGAGTACGGACTGACTCGCGCGCGCGCGATGACGGCCGCAGCGCAGATGGAAGTGGGGCGCGCCGAGGCCGACGGAGGCAAGGAATCCCTGGCGCACGCGCGGCGCGAGCTTCTCGAGATCGTGGAGATTCACGCCCGCCGCGGCGAACGCTTCGACGAGGCCCTGGCGCTCAACAATGCGGGCCTGGTGTTTTCCTACGACCGCATGTTCGACGATACGCTGCTCCTGTATCGACGGGCGATGAGCCTCTACGAGAAGTTAGGCGAGACCACTCGCCAGGCGCAGACCCTGCAGAACATTGCGCTGATCCTGACCGAGATGGCACGGCCCGTCGAAGCGCGGGGAGATTTCGTGCGAGCGCTGCGGCTGATAACGCAATCGGAAAGTCCGAAGCTGTACGCCGACATCCTGAACAACCTGTCGCTCACGGAGTTGCGGCTGGGAAAGCCCGACGCGGCGCTGCGCGGCTATTCGGAAGCATTGGAGATACTGACGAAGATCCAGGTGCCCCGCGAGCAGGCACGCAGCCTGCAGGGCATCGGCAACACCTACTATTCCGTCGGCAACCGCACCGACGCGCTGGCCTATTTCGAGCGCGCGCTCGCGATGCGTTCCGTGGCGCTCGATCCCAGTGGGCGCCTGGCCACGATGCGTGCCATCGCCGATGTGTATCGCGACACCGGGCGCTTCAATGAAGCCATCGAGCAACGCCGGCTTGCGCTCGAGATCGCGCGCGGCCCGGTGATCAAGGCCAGGGTCCGCACGGAGTTGGCGCGCGATCTCACCGAATCGGGCGCACTGGAACGGGCAGGCGAAGAACTGCGTGCCGTCTTTGCGACCGGCTTCGCGAGTGATCGCATCGGGCAGGCGAGAGCGCTGCTCGAACGTTCGCACTGGTCGATGGCCACGGGCAACTACGAAGCGGCGGAACGCGACGCGTCCGAAGCGAACAAGGCGTTCCGCGCGCTGGAGCTTCAGTCGTCGGCGTTCCACGCGGTCATGATCCAGGCACGCGCTGCCTGCCGTCGTGGCGATGGTGCCCGCGCCCTCGTACACGCCGACACGGCGGTGGCGTTGACCGAGGAACTGCGTCGCACGAGTGCGAACCCCACGCTGCGCGCGTCGCTCTGGCAGCCTTTGCGCACCGCATTCGATTTCAGGATTCAGCTCGCCACGGAACAGTCCGCCTGCGGGGTTGCGACGCCGACCGACGCGATCGCCGCCCTGCGATTCTCCGAGCAGTCGCGCAACCGGACGCTAGCTGACTTTCAGCAACGCGCCGCGGTGCCCGACCCGGTTTCGCCAGGCTCGGCCGGGAAGCGGCGCAGCGAATTGTTTGCCGAAATAGCGGCCCGCCGCGCGCGACTGGAAGTGCTCGCCGATCGGGAGGTTCCCGATGAGAAGGCCATGCAGATGCTGCAGCTGCAGATCGCACAACTGCTCCGACAAATCGACATTCTCAATACCGACGCCGGTGTCGTGCCCGGCGGCGCCGGTGACCACGAGCTGCTGCAAGCGGCGATTGAAACGATTCGCGCCGACACGGCAGTAGTCGAATACTGGCTGGGGGAAAACCTCAGCTACGCGTGGTTGATCCAGCGGGGAAAGGTTCGGATGGTAAGTCTCGGCAACACCGATCGCATCGAAGCGGCCGCACGTGAGCTCCACGCGGCGATGCGCGGCTTCCAGTCTGTCGCCCGGAAAGAGCGCTTCCTCCGGGCGCGTATCCTGTTCGACCTGGTGGTCGCACCTTTACCGGAAGACTTCCGGCAGGCACGTCGGGTCTTCTTTATTCCTGATGGCGCGCTGCATAACGTGCCGTTCGCCGCGCTGGCGTCCGGCAATGAAGCTTCGCCGGAATACTTGCTGCAGAAGCGCGACATCGCCGTGTCCGCCTCGATTCTTTCGATCGCCGACGATGCGGACCGGCCGGGACTGGCGACCGGGTTCGCCACTCTCGTGGTCGCGGATCCGGTCTACTCGGGCGCTGATCTTAGGGTCGCGCCGACCAAGGCGGGTTCGGCCGCCACGCCGGCGTCGGGCGGCAGATCGCTCGCGCCGACGCTGCGCGGTGTGAGAGACCGGCCCAAGGACGGCGGCGACTGGCCGCGACTGATCGCATCCGGCCGTGAAGCTTCGGCGATCGTCGCGGTGCTGGCTCCTTCGCCGGTCGAAGTGCTCAGCGGATTCGCCGCCAACCGCGATGCCTTGTTGGGCCGCGACCTCAGCCACTTTCGCATCCTGCATTTCGCCACGCACGCTGTGGCCGACATGGAATCACCACAGCTGTCGACGCTGGTGCTGAGCACCGTCGATGCACGCGGCAAGCCACAGGTGGGCGAAGTGTTCGCCGGCGATCTGCTCTATCGACGGCTCGACGCCGAGCTCGTCGTGCTGAGCGCCTGCGATACGGCGATGGGGCAGGCGAAGTCAGGCGAAGGTTTGCTCGGATTGCGCTATGCCGCGCACGCCGCCGGGGCGCGCACCGTCGTTGCCTCGCTCTGGCCCGTCGTCGACACCATCGGCGAAAAGATCATGACCGACTTCTACGAATCCATGTCGCGTGGTGGCCAGTCGCCCGTGGCCGCGCTGTCGCAGGCGATGCGCAAGGCGCAGCGGCGCTGGCCCGACCCCGCGCTCTGGTCCGTCTTCGAGATTTCACGGGTTGCGCGGGTGCGCGAGTCGATTCACTAACTACTACGCCGGGGAGAATGTCCATGTCAGCCTGGGAGAGAGCCTGGAAGATCAACGATGCGGTGGCGGGCCTCGAGGACGCAGAGTTCACGCTGGAAAAGTACTATGGCGAGCCGGCCGCCTATTACACGATGAAGCTTCACAGGTGCAATGAGGAAGAGGCCTGGTCGGACTGCTGCTTCATCCGTCGCGGATATGCGCACCTCGATTGGTACCCGCAGGACAAGTTGCCGGCCTACGATCCTGCCGACCACACGGTCGTGACTCTGTACAAAGAAGGAATCAAGAAATTCCTGTTGCGCGTCTCTGCCACGACACTTCGCCTCGAGGGGGAAGTCTCGGCCGTGGCCCCGAAGATCAACGGGCTGGATCCGGTGACGGAAGTCGTGGTGACGCCGACTGCAGTGACGCTGCTGGTTGCGAAGGATGCCGTGAAGTGCGGCGGGACCCGCGATCTGTTGATCGTGGTCTTCCGCGCAACGTTGTTTGGCGGAGGCGTGGGTCCGGCGCCCGACGGCACCGGACACGGAGATCCAACCTGAGGTGAGCAAGCATGTCCTGTGAACGATCTCCACCGTCGAAGAGCCCTCCGACCACCGAGTCGCTGATCGTCCTGCCGCGCAAAGGCCCCGCGGACATCACCGAAGAGGTGCGCAAGGCGACGAACGCGGTTTGCATCGATGCCAGCGAGTGGGACGGATCGCGGGATGCGCGCGCGAAACGCGACAGCCGTGAGCCCTACGCGGTGATTTATCCGCGACTGCGCGTGGCCCTCACCAATATTCCACGCGAACGCCTCAAGCCGGCATTCGGGCATGAGCGGGTAGTGCGGAACTTCGTGCTCGATCTGCCAAAGCCGCCTGTGGACATGCAACAGATGCTGGACGCGCCGCCGGCTACCTGCGTGTTCGACGAAACCTACGAGACCTGGGCGCGGCAAGTCCTTCAAGGCACCGGATGTGCGAATGGTCTCGGAGTGAAACTGTGTGTCGTCGACACCGGGCTGCAGCTGGATCACCCGGATTTCCAGAACCGGCCGCTCGGACCCACGCACGTCAAGCCGTTCAATCTCAGTGGAGTCATCGACGATTCCTACGGGCACGGAACACACTGCGCCGGCCTCATTTGCGGTCCGCCAGCCCCCAACAAGGCGCCGCGATACGGAGTCGCGCCAGGCGTCGAGTTGTTCGTGGCGAACGTGTTCGGGAAGGCCTACGAAACGACGGTGGACACGTTGATCAGCGCGCTCGAATGGGCAATGTCAGAAAGGTGCGACATCGTCTCGATGTCGTTGTTCAAGGCCGTGGACCCCGAAGTGGCCGAGTTCACGAGATTTCGCGAGATATTCACGACCGCGCTCGACCAGGGAACGATGCTCGTCGCCTGCACGGGCAACATGAGCGATCGCGCCAGTAATTCCGTCGTGTCGGCAAGATTTCCGGCCAGCATTCCCGAGGTCCTCGCGGTGGGCGGCGTCACGAGATGCCGCACCATGCTGAACATCTCGAATTCCGGCGGCGACGTGGTTGCGCCGGGTGACTACACCTGGTCCGCCTACCACACCAACTTCAGGTACAGCCACCTCGAGGGCACGAGCATCGCGACGGCACATGCCGCGGGCATTGCGGCCCAACATGCGCAGGTTTCCGGTAAACGGGGCCGCGACTTGCTCCAGCTCGTGACACAGACGGCGAACACGCCGGCGCCGCCGCCTCACCTGGATGCCGGACTCGTCAAGCCACCTTAGACAGTAGCCGGCTCAAACTACTCGCCCCCGCCGCCCCCCGCGCAGAAAGTCCTCGACGTTGAGCGCCAGCTCGTCCACCGCGCGCTGGCGCGCCTCGAAGGCCGCCCACGCGATGTGCGGGGTGACGAGCAGATTCGGAATGCCGGGTTCGAACAGCACGCTGCCTTTGATCGGCGGTTCCTGCGGCAACACGTCGATGGCCGCGCCGCCCAGGTCACCGCCCTTGAGCGCGGCGACGAGCGCATCGAGATCCACCAGCGCGCCCCGGGCCGTGTTGATGAGCAGGGCCTCCGGCTTCATGAGCGCAAGTTCGCGCCTGCCGATCAGGCCGGTGGTGGCGGGCGTGAGCGGGCAGTGCAGTGACAACACGTCCGCGGTGCGCAGCAGCTCATCGAGCGTGACGCGCACGGGTGAACCTCGGGTGGCGGAATCGGTAGGCACCCTGCCGCTGGGCCACGAGAATCCGCATTCCGAGCGCATCACGCGCCGCCCTGGCGACCGCGCTGCCGAGCGTGCCGTAACCGACGATGCCGAGCACCTTGCCCGAAAGCTCGCGGATGGGCGCGCCGGGAACGGTGAACTGCTCCGAACGCGACCAGGTGCCGTCGACCGCGGCCTGGCCGTATTCGCGCAGGCGATGGGTGAGCAGCAGAATCGCTCCGAGCACGTGTTGAACCACGGACACGGTGCAGTACTCGCGAATGTTGCAGACGGCGATACCGAGCTCGCGTGCCGCTTCGAGATCGATGTTGTTGGTGCCGGTGGCGGTCAGGCCGATGAAGCGCAGGCCGGGTACGGCGCGCATGCGGGCGCGCGTGATGTTCAGCTTGTTGGTGAGGATGAATTCCACGCCGGCGATGCGCTCGTCGACCTCCGCCTCCGTGGAAGTGGCATGCAACGTGATGCCGGGCAACACTCTTTCGAGCTGCGTGGTGTCGAGGTCGTCGTGGCTGACGGTTCCGAAATCGAGAAAGACCGCTCTCATCCAATCCCTCGGGGCCCTAGCTAGTTCTCCCGGGCAGCTGGCGACGGTGCGAGGCCCGCGGGGGCTGCGAGAGTACCACCGCTGTGGGAGGTCACGGCAATGGCCGGAGGGATCAACTTGTACATCACCGGGGTGACGAGCCGCGCCAGCAGCGTGGAAGTGATGAGGCCGCCGATGATCACCCAGGACATCGGCGAGTACAGTCCGATGTTCTGCAAGGCCAGCGGCAGCAGCCCGCCGATGGCGGTTGCCGATGTGAGCAGGATGGGCAGGAAGCGGATCTCGCCCGCCTGCTCGATGGCCTCATCGAGCGGCACACCCTGCTCGCGCAACTGGTTGGTGAAGTCGACCAGCAGGATGGAGTTCTTGATCTCGATGCCCACCAGCGCGACGAAGCCGATCGATGCGACGAACGAGATGTCGTTACCCGACAGCAAGAGCATGACCAGCCCACCGAACACGCCGAGCGGCACCACCGTGAGCACGATGAGCGTGGATTTGAAATTGCCGAACTCGAGCACGAGGATCGCGAAGATGCCGAAGATCGCCACGATAATGGCGATGCCGATTCCGCCGAAGGCTTCCTCGCTGGCTTCATCTTCGCCGCCCAGGTTGTAAGTGTAGCCGCGCGGCCAGTCCATCTGGTCGAGTTGCGAGGCGATCTGGGCGGTCAGCTCACCGACGTTGTATCCCGGCATCGCGTCCGCATCGATGGTCATGGCGCGTTCGCGATTGAAACGCTGGATGAGCGTGGGCGCTTTCTCGAACTCGAGCGATGCGAGCTGCGACAGTGGCAGCGTCGTGCCACCCAGCGATGGCACGCGCACCTGCTCGAGCGCGGTAAATTCTGCCTGCTGCGTGATCGGCGTGCGCACCACGATCGGATACTGCTCGCCGGTCGTGTCCTTGAACGTCCCAACGCTAACACCGGCTACGGCGAGGCGCACCGCGCGATCGAGCTCCGCGGTCTGGACGCCCAACTGCTGGGCCTTGCGCGAGTCGATGCGCAACTTGAGGTTGGTGCGCGAGACGTTCAGCGGATTCTTGACGTCGCGCGTCCCTGGGGTGGCCTTGACCAGGTCCTCCACGCGATGGGACAGGAGCTCGATGGTGTTGAGGTCCTGGCCGATGACGCGCACCGAAATCGGCGCCGAAATCGGCGGTCCGTTCTGGAACTCCTTCACATATATATGAGCACCGGGATAACGCTCGAGTCGTTCGCGCAATTGCTGCAGCTGTACCGGTGTTTCGTCGGTGTCGTATTCGTGGAGCTGCACGAAGACTTCGGCGTAGTTGGCCGCGTCGTTGCGCGGGATGTGGTTGTAGTAGATCTGCGGGTTGCCGTGCCCGAGGTTCGCGAACCAGCCTTTGACCTCGGGCATCTTCGCGAGCTCGCCTTCGACCATGCGCAGCGCGCGATCGGTCTCGGACAACGAGGTACCGTTAGGCGACTCGACCTGGATGAGGAACTGCGGAGTGTCGGCCTTGGGAAACAGGCTGGAGCCGATCACCGGCACCAGCGCCGCCGACAGCAGCAGCGATCCGCCGATGGCGGCCACCACGGTGAACTTCGGACGGCCAAGGCACCAGTGCAGGGCGGGCCGGTAGTAATGATGAATGACGCCCATCACGCGTTTCAGGAACGGATTCTCCGCGCCTTCCTTCTCTTCCTTGAGTACGCGGCTGGCGACGAACGGGATGATGAACAACGCCAGCAACAGCGAACCCAGGATCGTGGACACCACGGCGGTTGGCAGAACGCGGATGAACTTGCCGGCCGTGCCGGGCAGCGCCAGCAATGGCAGGAACGCAAAAATGAGTGTCGCCGTGCACCCGAGGATCGCTACGAAAATCTGCCGGGTGCCGTCGAGTGCCGCCTGTATCCGAGACTTGCCCATGCGCATGTGGCGCGAGATGTTTTCCACCACGACGATGGAATCGTCGACCAGCAATCCCAGTGCGACCACGAAGCCGGCAATCGACAGCTGGTTCAACGAGTAGTCGAGGAAATACAGGCAGGCGAGGCCGAACGACAACGACAGCGGGATCGAAACCATGACGATGCCCGCGGCGCGGAATCCGAGCGGCAGCAACGTGAGCAGCACCAGCGCGATCGCGATGCCGAAGTCGAAGTACAGCCGGTTGAGTCGCGAACGCACGTTCTCGGACTGGTCGAAACCCACCTCGAGCTTGATGCGCTTCGGCAGATCGGCCGCGAACTGATTCGCCGCTTCCATGACGCGCTCGCGCACGTCGAGGATGTTGTAGCCGTCCTTCTGGTTGGCGGTGACGAAAACCGCGCGCCGGCCCTTGTAGCGTCCGGTATAGCTGTATGCAGTGGTGCTCCACGTCACATCGGCCACGTCGCGCACGCGCACGATGCGCCCGTCGACGGATGCAATGACGGTGTCGCGCACCTGGTCGAGCGAGTCGTAACTTCCCGAGGTCTTCAGCGAGAAGCTGCGCGACCCCAGGTCGACGAAACCCGCGGGTATGTTCGCGTTCTCGCTCTGCACGGCGCCGACGAGCTGCGCGGGCGAGAGATTGAGCTCTGACATGCGGCGCAGGTCCACCGCGACGCGCAGCTCGCGCTCGGGGTATGCCCAGCTCTCCGAGGTGCGCACGCCCTCGACGGTCTTGAGCTTGTCCTTGAGCTCGCGCGCGTAGTCCTCGAGCTCGCGATACGGTGCGCTCGTCGGACAGCAGCGCGATCTGCACGGTGTTCACCAGTCCGGGTGAAAACTTGCGCACGATGATCTGCACTTCGGGCGGAAATTCCGGACGCAGCGCATTCAACTCGCGCGTCACCTCGTCGTATTTCTTGTCCGCGTCGGTGGACGCCAGAAATTCGATCGCCGTGAACGACACGCCGTCGCGGATCGACGTCTCCATCTTGAGCACGTCGTCGAGCGCGGCGAAGCGGTCTTCCAGCGGCTTGGCGATGAGGCGCTCCAGGTCCTTCGGATCGGCGCCAGGGTAGATAGCCGCGATCGTGAAGCCGGGGATCTTGAAGTACGGATCTTCCTCGCGTGGCACGCTGGTGAAGGCATACCAGCCGAGCGCGACCAGGCACAGGAACGCCACCAGCGTGAACTGGTAGCGGCGGATCGGAAACTCGAGGAACGACATGTCTGCCTCCCGGCGCGGACTTTCCGGCGTTCAACCTTCAGTGGTTGCGGGTGCGGTGTTCACGGCCTGCTGAGTGGTGTCACGCAGGACTTCCACCGCCTCGCCGTTCTCGAGGAACAGCGCGCCATCGGTGATCACGGTCTCGCCGGTGGCGAGGCCACTTTCGAGCGCGATGCTGTCGGCAGTGATGAATGCGACGCGCACGTCGCGGCGCCTGGCCTTGCCGCCGTCGATGACGAAAACGCTGGCGCGGTCGCCGTCGCCTTCGACCAGCGCGGCCATCGGCACGTAGGTGAGCGGCGGCGCATCGGTGGTGGGCGTGAGGCGCAAGCGGGTGACCAGGCCGCTCACCAGCCGCGGTGGCGGTGAATCGAACTGCACTTCGATGGGGAACATCCCGGTGCGCTCGTCGGCGGCGCTCGAGATCTCGACGATGGTGCCGGTCATCGGCTGGCCGGGGAAGGCATCCATGCGAATCTCGCCCTTGTCGCCGAGCTTCACGTTGACGATCTCGCGGTCGGCGAGCGCCGCGCGCACCACGTAACCGCGGTCGCTTTCGCCGAAGACCAGCACCGGCGTGCCGGCGGGAATCAGCTCGCGTTCTTCGGCGAGTTTGCGCAGCACCTTGCCGTCGCGTGGCGCGCTGATCACCGAATAGCCCAGGTTGAACTCCGCGGACTTGAACTGCGCGCTCGCCATGGCCGCCTGCGTGCGAAGGTCCTGCAGCTGCTCGAGGCTGATGACCTGGTCGGCGTAGAGATTCTCGCCGCGCTTCAGGTCGCGTTCGGCCTTGTCCGCCATCTGCCGCGCCTGCTCCATCTGCGCGCTGACTTCCGTCAGTTCGATTTCGGCAAGGCGCTGACCCTGTTTCACCACGTCGCCTTCCTGCACGTAGATGCGGCGCACGAGGCCACCCATCTTGAACGACAGCCGCATCTCATGTTTCGTGGCGACGTGCCGCTGGTGTCGATGGGCGGCACCGCCGGGCCGTTGCTCGCGCGCTGGATTCTCACCGGCGTGGGCCGGTCGGCCGCGGGGGCCTCGTTCTTGCCGCAACCCGCAAGCGCAGCCAGCATGATGAGGACGAGCCCCGTGCCCGCCTGCGCGTGTCGCCGTTTTCGTGGAGTCATGATGGCGGTTACCTTGATCTAGTTAGTCGCGGCCGGCACCGGCAGCGTGCCGGCGGCGGTCGCGTAGTCGAGCTCGGCCTGGCGCGCGAGCACCAGGAAACGCGTGACGTTGAGATTGAGCTCCGCGCCGGTGAGACTTGAGCGGGCGTCGATGAATTCCACCTGGCTGATCGCGCCTTCGTCGCGCTTGCGGCTGGCGATGCGGAACGCCGCCCGCGCGGCGTCGGCGCGCGCATCGGCGGTCGCCAGCGAATCCGCGCTGGTGTTGAGCCGGTCGAGCGACTGCTGCACTTCGAGCTGCACCTGCTGGGTGAGCTCGTCGAGCTGCGTGGCCGTCCTGCGTGCGATCGCGGAGGCCTCGCGCACGGCGGCACGGCGCGCGCCTCCGTCGAAAAACGTCCAGTTGAGCAGCAGCGACACCGTGGCGTAGTTGCTGCCGCGGCCGAACTCGTATTCCTCGCCCTGCGATGCCGCCGTCAGCGCCCAGAGACAACGTCGGCCAGCGGTCGGCCCGCGCGATGTTCACCTGCGCCTCGCTGGCGCGGGTCAGATGCGTGAGTTCGGCCAGCTCGGGGCGGTTGGCCAGTGCCGCCGCGCGCAGGTCCGCCAGCGCCTGCGTGCGCGCCGTGACTTCGGCCGCCACGTCGGCGTTCTCGAGCGGGGTGTCGAGCGGGCGGTTGAGCAGGAAGTTGAGATTGCTCTGCGCCTGCGCGGCGAGATTCTGCGCTTCGCGCGACTGCTGGGTGACCGCCAGCAACTCCGCGCGCGCGCGCAGCACCTGGTCCTGGGTGATCTTGCCGTTGCGGTGCAGGGAGTCGTTGACGCGCAGGTTTTCGTTGAGCAGCACCACGCTCGCGTCGACGATGCCGCGCGTGCGAACGGCCGAGAGCCAGTGCAGGTAGCCCACGGTGATGTCGCGCTTCAAGCTGGCGCGCCAGCGCCACGTGCGCGTACTCGCTGGCACCTAACAACTCACGCTGGGCGCGAACCGCCGCGGGTATGGCCGGGTGCAGCAACGGCATGCGCAGCGTGATGCGCGTCTCCTGCTCGCGTTCGCGCAGGAAGGCGATGGTTTCGTCCTGCACCGCCGGGAACTGCGGCGCCTGGCCCTGCGCCATCAGCAGCTCGTTGAGCGTCTGGTAGGCCGGGTTCAGCGCGGCACCGAGCGGCAGTTCGAAAGTGCGGCCGCCTTCCGCCCAGGTGTAGCGCGCGTCCAGGCTCAATTCGGGGAAGTAACGCGCGCGCGCGTCATCGAGCGCGGCTTCGGAACGTTCGACCTCGAGCGATTGCGCGCGCAGCGACAGATTTGCCTGCAGCCCTTCGCGCACGTAGTCGTCGATGACCGCTGCCAGCGGGCGGCTTGTTTCGGTGACGACGCCCTGCGCCAGCGATTGAGCTGGCAGCGCCGTAAGCACTATCGCCAAACCCATGCCCAAGCAGGCACCGACGACTCTCATTTGTTTAGTCGCTGGACGCATGTCTAATCGGGGGCGCAAAAAATCCATGTCGGGTCCTTCAGGTCAGCTCTTGAGGTCCCGCGTGATCATGCTGATGGCGTGATCGATGAGCGCTTTCGCGCGTCACCCCGTGATGCGTCAGCGCGTGAGCCTTGGTGGTGGTGAGCTGGATGATTCCGTGCATGAAGCCCCACAGCGTGACGCTCATCAGCATGGGCGAACCCAGTTGCGCGGATGCTGCCGTCGCGCACACCGGTTTCGAGCGATGCGACCAGCCTGGCCTGCAGGCGGTCGCCACCGAGCGCGCAGGCCTGTTCCGACGGCGAGCCCTGGGTGGGCTCCGACGACTGCAGCTCGCAACGCGCCAGTGCGTCGAAAAGCACGGGAAATTCCTGCGAAAAGGCGACGTAGGCGCGCCCCATGGCGCTGACCTGGTCGAGCCCGGTGCGGTGCCGCTCGGCGGCTTCGACGAAGCGCGCATGAAGCATGGTCATGGCGCGCTCGGCGAGCCCGAACATGAGATCGGAGCGGTCCTGGAAGTACACATATAAGAGTGCGCGCGACAGGCGTGCGCGGCGCGCCACGTCATCCATCGTGAGAGCGTCGAGCCCGACCTCGCGGCCTGCCGCTTCGGCGGCATCGACGATCTCTGCGCGACGGCGCTCCTTTTCCTCGAGTCTGCGTTCGGCGATGTAATTCATGGGCGCGGAGACTAGGCCGCACCCTGACGTGGTGTCAATTAATAGAGAGTTGTACATATCTGGACTCTTCGCAAATGCGAACCCATCGCATTTACATCTGGACATACCTCACCCCATACTGCGGGCCGTGAAAACGCCCGATTCGAATGCCGATTCCACGCGTCCGCTCGCCGAGCTGCGTCGCGGCGAAGCCGCGGTCGTTGCCGGGCTGGCCGAAGTCGCGGGATTCGATGACGGACACGGAAGCGGCGCCATCCTCCTGGCACGGCTGCGCGATCTAGGTTTCGTGGCCGGTGCGCGCTGCGAAGTCATCGCGCGCATGTGGCCGGTTGGCGATCCGCTGGTGGTCCGCATCGGTGGTTCGACGTTCGCATTGCGCCGCGCCGAAGCGGCCGCCGTGCGGGTCACGCGCCTGGAAGCTGAACCCGTAGCGCGAGCCCAGCTCGCGCCTAAGGACACCAGCGCCGCGCTCGCCTAGAGCTGCCGTTTGGACGCCATCGTCTCCGAAGCGTCGCTGCGCATTGCGCTGGTCGGCGTCCCCAATTGCGGCAAGACCGCACTGTTCAACCGCCTGACGGGCAGCCGCCAGAAGGTGGCTAACTACCCCGGCGTCACGGTCGAACGGCGCGAAGGCGAACGGCCGGCGGACGACGGTCGGGCGCTGCGCATCCTCGACCTTCCCGGGACCTACAGCCTCACTCCGACCACGCTCGATGAGGCCATCACGCGCGACGTCCTGCTGGGCCGCGTCGCGGACGCTCCCGCTCCCGGACTCGTGGTGTGCGTGGTCGACGCGGTGCATCTGCCCATCGGCCTGCGCCTCGCACTCGAAGTGAAGCGCCTGGGGCTGCCGATGGTGCTGGCCCTCAATCGCATGGACGTCGCCGCGCGCCGCGGCGTGAAAATCGACATCGCGCGCCTCGCCACCGAGCTCGGCGTGCCGGTGCTGCCCACCATCGCGGTCAAGCGTGGTGGCGCCGATGCCCTCATCGAAGCGATTCAGCCGGCGCTATGGGAAGGCCATCGCCACGTGACCGCGCCGGCGTGGCAGGAAACCAGCGTCGAAGACGCCGAACAGACGCAGAGCGATCTGCGCGGCGTGCTCGCGGCCGTCGGCTACAGCGCACCCGAGGAAAGCCACTGGATGGCTCGCTTCGACTCCGTGCTGCTGCATCCGCTCTACGGGCTGCTGGTGCTGATCGCCGTCATGTTCGTGATGTTCCAGGCGGTGTTCAGCTGGGCGGAAGCGCCCGATGGACTGGATCGACGGCGGCATGGCGTGGCTGGCGGAGATCACCGCCGCGAGCCTGCCGGAAGGCGCGCTGTCGAGCCTGCTGGTCAACGGCGTCATCGGCGGCGCCGGCGCCGTGCTGGTCTTCCTGCCGCAGATCATCATCCTGTTCTTTTTCATCCTCGCGCTCGAGGACTCCGGCTACCTGCCGCGCGCGGCCTATCTACTCGACCGGATGATGGGCGGCGTCGGGCTGTCGGGCCGCGCCTTCATTCCGCTGCTGTCCAGTTTCGCGTGCGCGATCCCCGGCATCATGGCCGCGCGCACCATCCCGAGCTGGCGCGACCGGCTCACCACCATCATGATCGCGCCGCTCATGACCTGCTCGGCGCGGCTGCCGGTGTATGCGCTGCTCATCAGCGCGCTGATACCGGCCACGGACGTGGGCCCGTTCAATCTCCAGGGCCTGGTCATGTTCGTGCTGTACGTGGCCGGCATCGTCTCGGCGCTGGTCGTGGCGTGGGTGATGAAACATTTCGCCGGCGCCCGCTCGTACTCGCCGCTGATGCTCGAACTGCCGGACTACCAGTGGCCGCATGCCGGCAATCTGCTGCTGGGCCTGTGGGAGCGCGTGAAGATCTTCCTGAGCCGCGTCGGCGGCATCATCCTCGCGTTGATGATCGTGCTGTGGTTCCTGTCGAGCTACCCGGCGCCGCCCGATGGCGCCACCGGCCCGCCAATCCAGTACAGCTTCGCAGGAAGGCTCGGCGCGATGCTCGAATACCTGTTCGCGCCCATCGGCTTCAACTGGCAGATCTCCATCGCGCTGGTGCCGGGGCTTGCCGCGCGCGAAGTCGCGGTCGGCGCGCTCGGCACGGTATACGCGATGTCGGCCGTGGGAGATGACGTCGCCGGCCAGCTCGAGCCGGTGATCGCCAGTACCTGGAGCCTGGCGACGGCCTGCTCACTGCTCGCCTGGTATGTCTTTGCGCCGCAATGCCTGTCGACGCTCGCGGTGGTGAAGCGCGAAACCAATTCATGGCGTTATCCCATCATCATGGCCGTCTATCTGTTCGCGCTGGCTTACCTGGCCTCGTTCATTACGTATCGGGTCGTCGGGGCGTGGGCGTAAAGTCGCAGACATGGCACAACAAGTCCTGGTCGCAGTCATCGTCGTCATCGCCTTCGCGGTCAGCGCGTGGAAACTCGCGCCGGCGCGGCGGCGTTTGCGGATGTTGATGGCGCTCGACGGCTGGGCGGCCCGCCACCCGCGACTCGCGGGCTGGCGCGAGCGCACCCTGAAACCGCGCATAACGCGTGCGGCGGGTTCGGGCTGCGCCGGTTGCGCGGCAAACGTCGGCGTGAAGCCGCATCACCCGCCGCGGTGAAACCTTCCGGGCGCGTCGCGCTTCTGGCCTATGGGCTGGGCGTGTTGCTGTTCGCCGGATCCACCCGCGCCGCGGAGTCCACCCGGCAACTGCGCGACGACACGGGCGAAGCGATCGCGCTGAGTCCCGCACCCTGCCGCATCGTGTCGCTGGCGCCGGGCACCACCGCGATGCTGTTCGCCGCGGGCGCAGGGCACTGCATGGTCGGCACCATCGCGCACAGCAAGGAACCGGCCGAGGCGGCGAAAGTTCCGGTGGTGGGCGACGCCGAGACCCTCGATTTCGAGCAACTCATCGGGCTGCGTCCCACCGTGGTGGTGGTGGCCGTGGACGTGGTTCAGCGTGTGCGCATCGATCGCATCCGCGCGCTCGGCATTCCCGTTTACCAGGTGCACGTGACGCGGCTCGCGCAGATGCCCGAATCGCTGCGGCGCCTGGGCGCGCTGGCGGGTACCGAAGCCACGGCCAACCGCGAGGCCGACGCACTCGCCGCCGATCTCGCTGCGATCGACGCGCGCTACCGGAGCCGCGCGCCGATCCGCGTGCTGTACCAGATCTGGGATCGGCCTATCTACACGATCGGCGGCCGGCACGTGATCACCGATGCGCTGACGACCTGCGGCGCCGTCAACGTCTTCGCCGATCTCGAAACCGCGGCGCCCGCGGTCACGCGCGAGGCGGTGGTGCTGCGCAATCCCGGAGCTGATCCTCGCTTCGGCGCCACCCGGGGCGGCAGACGACTGGCTGGCCGAGTGGCGGAAATTTCCGGCGATGGCCGCCGTGCGCGACCGGCAGCTCGTGAAATATGTCGACGAGCGCATCGATCGCATGGGCCCTTCGGTCATCGCGGCAACCGGCAACCTCTGTGCCGTCATCGACAAGGCGCGCTGAACCCGCCAAGCGGCTGTACCCGGCTGCGAGGTGACGGTATCTTGCGATCCCGTTTCGACCGGAATCTTTTGCCTTGGAGAGCGGTCACAGGTAAAGCCGCATCGGTTCGCGGCAGGGAGACTTCGATGAAAGCAATATTCTTGATCGCGGGAATCGCCATCGCGGCCAGCGGTTGTGCAACTACTGCAACGCAAACGGCCTGGGGCAAGCCGGGCGTGTCCAGGACCGACTACGGCACGGATGTCGGCATGTGCACGGGGTTTGCGTCCCAGGAGGGTGGCGGTGGCCCCGCGAATACTGCCGGTGGCATCAACGGCAGGAACAACACATCAGCGGGCGGGGGCACAGGGGCAGAACAGGCGAGTGCGTCCGTGCCAGCCATGGGCACCTATTCGGGAATGGCCTCGCCCGATTTCGCGCAGCGCGCAGCCACGCAACAACGCACCCAGCAAATGGCCGAGCAACGCGCGCGCGCCGATGCTCTCAAGGCCTGCCTCGTGGAGCGGGGCTACCTGGAGTTCGCGCTGACCCCGGAGCAGGCCGCGCACGTCGCCACGCTTCAGAAGGGCAGCAACGAATACCTCGAATACATGTACAAGCTCGGCAGCGACGCCGAGATCGTGGGCAAACAGAGCAGGGCGCCCGCGAAGTAGTCAGGCATCACATACCCGGCGGGGGAAACGATGAAAACTCTGATGTGGGCGGCGGGAGTCGGCCTCGCGCTAGGTGGTTGCGCGAGCAATGCCCCGCAAACGGCGTGGGGAAAGCCGGGGGTATCCAGGGTGGACTACGGCACGGAAGTTGGCACCTGCTCCGGCCTTGCGGCAATGCAGACGAGCGGTGGCAACGGCGTCAATACCGCCGGTGGCATCAGCGGCAGCAACAATTCGCCACCCCCCAACAACCCGGGGGCGTCCGGCTCGGGTGCGAGTAACGCGCCCTCCCCCGCGGGCGGCAGTGCCTCGTCGGCTCCGTCGGCGCCCGTTCCCGCGGGCGGCACCTACTCGGGAATGGCCACAACCGACTTCGCGCAGCGCGCGGCTACCCAGCAGCGTTCTCAGGAAATGGCCGCGCAACGCGCCCGGTCCGAGGCGCTCAAGGGCTGCCTGACGGGACGCGGATACCAGGAATTCACGCTGACCGCCGAACAGCGCGCGCACCTTTCGACGCTGAAGAAAGGCGGCAACGAATATCACGAGTATCTGTATCAGCTCGGCAGCGATGCCGAAGTGGTCGCCAGACAGGGTCGCGCGCCCGCGAAGTAGTCAGGCGGGGATCACGTCGAACGCGGCCGTCAACCGGCGACCGCCTCGGTCGAACGGCACGGTTCCGTGCCACAGGTACGACGGAAACAACACGAGCATTCCCGCGGCGGGTTCCACCAGGTAGTCCGCAGTACACCCGGCGTAACGATCGACGGGCTCGCCGAATTTGAGCCAGCCCGCCTGTCCGTGCGGCTCGGGCGCCGGCGCGGGTAATTCCACGTAGTAGGCCGAGCTGATCCAGCCGCGCGGATGTACGTGATTGACGTGAAAGCCGCCGGGCATGAGCCGAACCGACCACGAGCCGCTGACGCGGTATCCAGCAGATTTCCTGCGGTCCGTGGGATGGATGCGATCGTTGTCGCGCAGCCGGCCGATGTAGTCCCTGATCGGCTCGTCGATCATCGCGAAGAATGCGGCGATCACCGGATTGTCAGGCGGCAGGTTGCGCTCGGTCTGCGAGCCGCCGCGCAGGCTCTGGTCGAGTGGATGATGGTCGGTGCGGTGCAGGCTCGACAGCTCGCGCGCGAATGCCGCGTTGAAATCGCCGATGGAAGGGAATCCGGCCGGTGGCGCGGGCTGGTAGGTGCGTACCAGCCGCGGATAGTCATACAGAGTCGCGTAACCCGAATCGCCGAGCGCTCGCAAGGTGAGCGCGTAGTACGCGATCAGCTTCTGATCGTCCGGATCGCGCGACAGCAGGTCCTCGCACAGCGCTCGTGCCTCCGCGTTCAGCGCACGTCGCAGCAATGCCGGGACGAGATTGCGCTTCATCTGCGCGGACTGCGGCGCAAGCTGCGCGGCGGCGCGCAGTGCAGCCAGCGCCTCGTCGGAGCCGTCCCGCTCGTCTAACAACACGCCGACGGAGGTGAGGAACACCGCCGAGTTCGGCGCGACCCGCAGGCCACCACGAAGTAGTTCGATCGCGCGCTCGACGAGGCCGGCATTGCGCAGCAATCCCGCCGCCACCAGCCGCAGCGGCATTTCCGCGGGAAACTCGTCGATCGCCTGCTCGAGCCGTTGCGTGAAATGTTCTGCGGGATTTCGCGCGAACCGCAGCCGCGCGAGATGTTCGTGCAACGCCGGGTGCGCCGGCCATCGCACCAGGCCCTGCTCGAGTCGCACCTGCGCTTCGTCATCGCGCCCCGCGAACCGCAATGCGAGCGCCAGCTGGACTAACAACTCCGGCGTATCGGCCGCCTCGAGCGCCAGTGATTCGAGTTCACGGAGCGACTGATCCGCGAGCCCGCATTGGGCCAGGAGCCGGGCGCGTTCCAGCCGCAGAGGGCGGGATCCGGGCTGGTCGTTCAGTGCAGTTTCGAGTGCCGACCGCGCCGCCTCGAAGCGTTGCATATTTGCATTAACGCGGGACACGCAAGCCCAGGCTTCGGCCCGTTTGGCCTTGTCCACGATCGTCGCGGCGATTGCCGTGGCAGCCGTAAGGTTGCCCGTCGAGGCAAGCGAAACAACCAGTTGCAGTTGAGTCTGGTCGGCGGCGGCGGTCATCGACTACAGCTTCCCGTCCATGAGGACACGACAAAATTTGGCTTGGCGAGACATGCGGCCCCGCTACAACTATTGGCAAAACGGGTCTTGCTTGTGTACGCGATGTCGCTACACTCCAAAAAAATACTAACAATCGGTTACCGAATTTAATCAGCTCGTAATCAGGGTCTATACAGGGGGGGGCATTACAGTGTCCAAGGTATCGAAAAAGTCGCGGCGTATCGCCGTGGGCGCGAACAAGTCGCGCCTCAAGGAATTATCCATATTTGCCGTTGGTGCCGCGTTGCTGGCGCCGTACGCCATCGCCCAGGATCAGGAACAGGATGCAACGCCGACCAATGAGTCCGCGAAGTCCGACGAGGCGCTGACCGAAATCCTCGTCACCGGCATTCGCAAGGCCCTGCAGACCTCGCAGGAAATCAAGAAGGAATCCGACACGGTCGTCGACTCGATCACCGCGTCCGACATCGGTTCTTTCCCGGACAAGAGCGTGGCCGAAGCCCTGCAACGCATGAGCGGTATCACCGTCACGCGTTTCGCGGCGTCCGGCGACACCTCGCACTTCTCCGCTGAACCATCGGGCGTGCTGGTACGCGGCCTGCCGCAGGTACGCAGCGAATTCAACGGCCGCGACAGCTTCAACGCGAACAGCTCGCGCGGCCTGTCCTTCGGCGACGTCTCCCCCGAACTGATGGCCGGCGTCGACACGTACAAGAACGCGACCGCGGACATGATCGAAGGCGGCATCGCCGGCACGGTCAATCTGCGCACGCACACGCCGTTCGACTCCGAAGGCTTCGTCGCCGCGTTCTCCGCAGAACTTGGCTACGGCTCGCTGGCCGAGGAAGCGGCGCCCGCCGGCTCCATGCTGCTCAGCAACCGTTGGGACACGGGCATCGGCGAGTTCGGCGTGATGCTGAACGCGGCCTATTCCGAAGTCATCACCGAATCGCAGGGCGTGCAGCTGACGCGCTTCTTCAACGCCTCGAATGTTGACGCCTATGGTGGCGGCACCAAGTGGATTCCCGGCGGCGTCGACATCCGCAACAACACCTACACGCGCACGCGCACGGGTGGCTCGTTCGCCACGCAGTGGCGCAGCCCCGAAGAGTCCCTGCAGCGCGACGCTGCAGTACAACCGTTCCGAGTACGACAACGACTGGGAAGAGTATTCAATCAACGCCGGCGTGGGCGATTCCCAGCAGCCGCAGAGCCTCGTCCTCGATTCGCATTTTTCGCGCAATCCGCGAAGGCACTCCCGCGTATGAGTTCGACAGCCGCGGTGTGTTCGTGCGCGGCATCATCAACGACGCGCCAGACGGCTGGGTGGGCCCTGACGCCGTCGACCGCACCCGACGATTGCACATCCGAATGGTTATCCGGGCTGGGTCTGTTACACGTGGAGCGGCGACACGCCCGACTGCCCGAGTACGCGCGGCGCCGGCCTCAGCGCCGAAACGCGTTCCTCGAAGCAGACCAATATCACCGAAGACTTTTCGCTCAACCTGCGCTGGGACGTCACCGAGCGCGTCGGCCTCAACTTCGACATCCAGAAGATCGAGTCATCGGTCGTCAACTTCGACAACAGCGCCAACAACAAGACGGCCGCCGACGTCCATCTCGACATCAGCGGCGACAAGCCGGTCTTCAGCTTCACGCAGCCCACGGGCTACGGCTGGACGGCGGGCGGCTTCTCCGATCCGCAGAACTGGTTCCATGAATTTTCGATGGAGCACGCCGAAGACAGCTTCGGCGAAGAAATTGCGGCACGCATCGACGCGGACATCGACATCGGCGACGGCTGGCTCGATGCGCTGCGAGTCGGAGTGCGCACTGCGGACCGTGATCAGCAGGTGAACTGGACGACCTACAACTGGGGTTCGGTGCAGCCGCTCTGGGGCCTGCAGTCCGACGTCCCGTTCTTCCTCAACCAGGGCTTCTGGCAGGGCACGTACGAGGCCGAAGGACCTGGGTCCGAACCAGGTGGGTGGTGGCGTGTTCGGCGGCGGCACGTTCCTGCATCCGCGCTTCGACACCGTGAACGACTACCAGGCCACGCAAGATCTCTATGGCGATGGCAGGAGCAACAGCTGGGTCGCGCTGGCGGCTCGCGGTTGCGTGGACCCGACCAGCCCGAGCGCGCTGTACTGCCCGGTCGAACAGACTCGACGTGGTTGAAGACACGCGCGCCGCTTACATCATGCTGAAGTTCGGTGGCACTGACACACAGCTCTTTGGCATGGACGTCAAGGGCAACATCGGCGTGCGCTACGTGACCACGGAAGTTAGCTCGACCGGTGGTGCACAGTTCCCGCTGTACGTGGCGCCCACTGGGCCGGACGAAGGCGAACCGAATCAGGAAATCAACCCGCGCACTCTCGCGACGCCGGAAGACATCGCGTTCATGGACCAGGGGTCTTATCTCGCTTCGGGTGGGGACGAGCACACGAACATCCTGCCGAGCCTGAACGTGCGCTTCGGAATCACTGACGAGCAGTTCCTGCGCTTTGCGGCCTCGCGCGCGCTGGCACGGGCCGACATGGGTCTCTACAAGTTCTACTACACGGTGGGTGTCGACGAAGGCAACTGCGCGTCCGGCACGGTCACGTGGTCGGTGCCCGGTGACTGCAGCAGCGCACCGGTCGCGTGGACGCCGCGTTACACCGCGGATACGGGAAACCCGAAGCTCAAGCCGACCACGGCCGATCAGCTCGACTTCACGTACGAGTGGTACTTCTCGAGCGCCGGCTCGTTCACCGCGGCCCTGTTCTACAAGAAGTTCAACGACTACATCATCAAGGCGTCGGTCGACGAGCAGCTCACCAACAACAACGTGACCAGGACGGTCAACGTGACGCGTTCGATCAATGCCGACGGCGCCAGCGTGTCGGGATTCGAGCTCGCCTACCAGACGTTCTTCGACAAGCTCAAGGCGCCGTGGAATGGCCTGGGTATCCAGACGAACTTCACCTACGTCAACAACGAGGGCGTGGAGAACTCGGGTCTTACGATCGTTTCGGGAGATGGTGGAACGAATCAGGATGACCAGATCACGCTGACCGATCTGCCGCTCGAAGGCTTCTCGCCGATGGCCTACAACCTGGTGTTGATGTTCGAGCAGGAGAAGTACTCGGCGCGGCTCGCGTACAACTGGCGTGACACCTACCTGATCAGTCAGGCGGACTGCTGTATCAAACTGCCCGTCTGGCAGGATGCGTACGGCCAGCTCGACGCGTCGGTCCACTTCAAGCCAAGCGCGAGCTGGGACATCTTCCTCGACGCGCAGAATCTGACCCAACAGGAGACCGTGCTGCGTCAGCAGGTCAACCAGGAAGGTCTGACGCTGCCGCGGTCGTGGTTCACGAACGACTTGCGCCTGCAGCTCGGCGTTCGGTATCGCATCCAGTAAGGCTCGTTGCAGAGCAACCGGGCGCGCCGTATTACGATACGGCGCGCCCTTTTTGTTGGTGAAGCTCGAGGAGGAATCTGCACGTGCCCGTCCCCGCTTCGGATCGTGATCGTTGGCGGCGGCACTGCCGGCTGGATGACGGCCGCGGCGTTCGCCTCCGTCTACGGCCCTGAACTCCGGAATATCCGCCTCATCGAGTCGAGCGAGATCGGCATCGTCGGCGTCGGTGAAGCGACGCTGCCGCACATACGCTTTTTCAATCGCCGCATCGGCATCGACGAGCGCGAGTTGATGGCGCACACCCAGGCCACGTTCAAGCTCGGCATCGAGTTCGTCGACTGGGCGCGCGTCGGCGACAGCTACATCCACCCGTTCGGCGCTTATGGGTCGCGGATCGCCGGTGTGCCATTCCATCACTACTGGTTGCGGCAGCGCGCCAACGGCGACTCGACCGTCCATCGAAGACTATTCGCTGCCCATCATCGCGTCGCGAATGAACCGGTTCGCGTTGCCGTCCGATGATCCGAGCGCGGTGATGTCCACTTTCGGTTATGCCTTCCAGTTCGACGCGTCGTTGTACGCCGCGTACCTGCGCGGCTTCGCCGAGCAACGCGGCGTGCAGCGCACGGACGGCAAGATCGTCGACGTGAAGCTGCGGCCCGAGGATGGCTGGGTCGAGTCCGTGCAGCTCGCCGACGGCACGGTGGTGACCGGCGACCTGTTCATCGACTGTTCCGGCTTCCGCGGGCTCATCATCGAACAGGCGATGAAGACCGGCTACGACGACTGGACGCGCTGGTTACCCTGCGATCGGGCGGCGGCCGTACCCTGCGAAAGTCACGGAACATTGACGCCCTACACGCGCGCCACGGCGCGGGAGGCGGGCTGGCAGTGGCGCATTCCACTGCAGCATCGCACTGGCAACGGCTACGTCTACAGCAGCAATTTCATCAGCGACGACGAAGCAGCCGCAAAGCTGCTCTCGAGACTGGACGGCAAGCCACTGGCCGACCCGCGATTCCTGAGGTTTACGGCCGGCCGGCGCCGCAAGACCTGGAGCCGCAATTGCGTTGCCATCGGGCTGTCCGGAGGTTTTCTCGAACCGCTCGAGTCGACGAGCATCTACCTGATCCAGATCGCCATCACGACTCTCATCGATTACCTGACCGATCAGGCCGTGGCCACCGGCGGCAAGTTCGATGAACGAGTCGTCGACGCGTACAACCGGTGGATCGAAATGGAGTACGACCGGGTGCGTGATTTCCTGATCCTGCACTACCACGCCACCGAACGTGACGACGCGCCCATCTGGAAATATTGCCGTTCGATGAGCGTTCCGGACAGCCTCATGCACAAGATGGAGCTGTTCCGCGAGCGCGGCCATGTCATCACGTACAAGGATGGCCTGTTTCTCGAACCGAGCTGGCTCGCCGTCTACCTGGGACAGCGCGTGATGCCGCGCGGTTACGACGGACGTGCCGACGCAATCGAAGGCGCGAAAGTCGCGGCGGAACTCGAGCGGGTGCGGTCGCAGGTGATGAGCGCCGCTTCGCGCATGTCGCACCACGAGAATTTCATCCAGCAGTATTGTCCCGCCACACCGCGAAGCGAAACGCCGGGGGTCATGGCGTGAGCGAGGCCATCCGCAGGATCGTCGTCGCAGGTTCGGGTCCCGTCGCGTGGATCGCGGCAGCCGGCCTTTCGCGAGCCCTGCGCAAGCGCGCGGTGGAAGTCAGCATGGTCGAGACCGAGCCGGATGGCGCGGTGGTCGGATGCTGGACGCTGCCGTCGCAACGCGGCATGCACGCGCTGCTGGGCGTGAACGAGCCGCATTTCGTCCATCACACGGGATCCACATTCAAGCTGGCAAGCGAACACCGTGGATGGCAGGGCGAGGGCAGCAGCTATCTGCATGCTCACGGCGAGATCGGCGCCGATTTCGATGGTCTTCCCTATTACAAGTACCTGCTGAGCGAAGCGCTCGCCGGCCGGCCGCTCAAGGCCGAAACGTTCTCGGTGGCAGGCGCAGCTGCGCGGCTCGCGAAATTCGCACGACCGATGGGCGAGGGCCTCACCGCCAGTTTCACGTACGGGTTCCACATCGAAGAACTGCCGTACACGCAATATCTGCGCATGCACGCGCAGCGCCTGGGCGTGCGCGCGTGGCCTGCCTCGCTTGCGGAAGTCGAGCTGGCGGAAAACGGGAACATCGAGGCGTTGCGTCTCGCCGATGGCACGCGGGCCGAGGCCGAACTGTTCGTCGATTGTTCAGGCGCCGCCGCTCGGATCATTCGCCACACCTCTTCGAATGAGCGCGATGACTGGTCGGCCTGGCTGCCCTGCGACCGCATTCTTTCAGGATCAGGACCCGCGCTGCGCGACCCGGCGCCCGTGACCCAGACCGTGGGAGCCCAAGCGGGCTGGTTGTGGCGGGCGCCGCTCGCGGATCGCTCGATGGTCGGCCACGTGTACAGCAGCGCATTTCTCGACGACGAGGCGGCACGCGCCACGCTCGTCGCATTCGAACCCGGGCTGCGCGGCGAACTCGTGTCGCGATTTTCATCCGGGCGCCGCCGGGATTCCTGGGTGCGCAATTGCGTCGCGCTCGGGCCGGCGGCAGTCGAGCTCGAGCCGCTCGCGGGCGCCGGATTGCACCTCGCGCAACTCGGCCTCGCAACGCTCATCGAGCTCTTTCCTCTGAATCGGGAGAGTTCCATCGAAGCGCGCGAGTTCAATCGCCTCATGGGAGAGTACGCCGACGCGCTGCGCGACTTCACCATCGCGCACTATCGTGCCGGCCGCGCACTCCCTGGCGATTTCTGGACCGCGGTGCGTGCGGCAGCGTTACCGGTGAACCTGGCGCACAAGCTCGATCTGTTTGCCGCGAGCGGCCGCATCAATCTTCTCGACCACGAAACATTCGAGGAGATCGACTGGGCATGGGTGCTGCTGGGCGCGGCTTGCGTGCCCGCCGCCATCGAGTTGCAGACGCGACAGCGTCTCGCGAAGCTCAAGGCGCAGGATATTTCCACGCTGGGTGCGCGCGTTCAACAAGTGGCTGCGTCGATGCCGCCGCACGTGGAGTTCGTCCGTCGTCAGTCTTCGCAGGCGGTGCGAGGGTGAGAAGAGTCGTAATCGTGGGCGGCGGCACCGCCGGCTGGATGACGGCGATGTCGTTCGCGCGGCTGGCGCAGGGCGCGGCGCTGTCGATCGAGCTCATCGAATCGGACGAGATAGGCACCGTCGGTGTCGGTGAAGCCACAATTCCGCCCATCTGCGACTTCAACCGGACGATGCAGATCGACGAAAACGAATTCATGCGCGCCACGCAGGCGAGCTTCAAGCTCGGCATCGAGTTCGTGGACTGGTACGACAAGGGGTCGTCGTACATCCACCCTTTCGGCTTCTACGGCGTGCAGATGCACGGCATTTATTTCCATCACTTCTGGCTGCGTCATCGCATGCAGGGTGGGGCGATGGAGGCCGGCGCCTTCAACATGCACATCCAGGCCTGCCATTCCGGCCGTTACGGGAGGCCGCTGCCCGGAGACCGGTTGCCGTTGCCGCCGATGTCCTACGCCTACCATTTCGACGCGGGACTCTACGCGCGCTTCCTGCGCGGCATCGCTGAAGGTCTCGGCGTCAAACGCACCGAAGGCAAGGTCGTTCACGTGCAGCAGAACGGTGAGAGCGGATTCATCGAGTCCGTGAAACTCGACGACGGGCGCGTCGTCGAGGGCGATCTGTTCATCGATTGCTCGGGTTTTCGCGGCCTGCTCATCGAACAGACATTACATGCCGGCTACGAAGACTGGAGCCACTGGCTGCCCTGCGATCGCGCCATGGCAGTGCCTTGCGATCGCGTCGCCGCCACGACGCCCTACACGCGCTCCACCTCGCGCGAAGCGGGATGGCAATGGCGCATTCCGCTGCAACACCGCACCGGCAATGGATACGTGTATTGCAGCCAGTTCCTCAGCGACGACGAGGCCGCCGGCAGTCTGGTCAGCCGGCTCGATGGCGCGGCGCAGGCAGCGCCGCGTCCGCTGCGATTCGTCGCGGGGCGTCGCAAGGAAGTGTGGAAGAAGAATTGCGTGGCCGTCGGGCTCGCCAGCGGATTCCTCGAGCCGCTCGAGTCGACCAGCATTCACCTGATCCAGTCGATGGTTGCGCGCCTCGTCTTCATGCTGCCGCGCGGCGGCTTCGATCAGGCGACCATCGACAAATTCAACGCGCTCGCGCGCCTCGAGCTCGAAGACATCCGCGATCTGCTCGTGTTGCACTACACGGCAACCATCCGTGACGACACTCCTTTCTGGCGGCATTGCCGTGCGATTCCGAAACCCGATTCGCTAAGGCAGCGCTGGGAAATGTACGAGCGGAGCGCAAACATCATCGTCGCGGCCGGCGACCTCTTCAGGGAGCCGAGCTGGTTCGCGATCATGAACGGGCAGGGAATCAAGCCCACGTCGTATCACCCGTTCGCCGACATTCCATCGGACGCCGAGCTCGAACGCCGCTTCGTATTGATGAGCGGTGACGTTCAGAAACGTGTGCAGACATTCCCCCTGCACGACGAGTACATCCGCATGCATTGCGCCGCGCCTCCTGTCGCCGAAAAAGGGAAAGCGATGTGAGCGCGCCGAGCCGGCACGTACAGGTCGAAGGACGCGACGTGTTCGTGTTCGACGGCCTGGTGCCGCCCGAAGAGTCGGCTCGCTATTTCGCCGCGATTTCCCGGGCCGCGTTCACGCGAACCGAAACCGCACGGCCCGAATCCGCCGAGTTCCGGCATTGGGTCTGCGAAATGCCGATCGAGAATCTGCCGCGCACCAGCCTCTGGCAGGCCACGCAAGACGCCGTCGCGGTCGTGCGGCCCGGTGAGGCGTTCCGGCCGTATCGGGTCTACACCAACTACTCGTCGTACGGCGATGTGCTGCTCACGCACGTGGACGCGCTGCCCAACCTGCGGGAGCTCACGGCACTGTGGTTCCTGTGCGAGCGCTGGGATACGGAATGGGGCGGCGAAACTCTCTTCTACGACGCCACGGGTGAGGCGCAGATCGCCGTGTCGCCGCGCGCCGCGCGCCTGCTGTTGTTCGATGGCGCGATCCGCCATGCCGGCAAGCCGCCGAATCGCAACTGCCCGATCGCGCGATACACCTTTGCCATCAAGTTGCGCGCGGCGTAGTTAGTCCCGGAAGTTGTTGAACTGGACGGGGCGGTCCAGCTCGGCCTTCCGCAGCAGCGCCATGGCGGCCTGCAGGTCGTCGCGAGACTTGCCCGTCACGCGCAGCTTGTCGCCCTGTATCGAAGCCTGCACCTTGAGTTTCGATTCCTTCACCAGCTTCTGCAGCTTGCGGCCGGCATCCGCGTCGATGCCATGGCGCAGCACGATGTCCTGGCGCGCCTCGGCGAGATTGCTGACCGGGTCCTTCTTCTCCATGCAGCGCACGTCGATGCCGCGCTTGCTCAGGCGCTGCGCGAGGATGTCGACCATCTGCTTGAGCTGGAATTCCGCCGGCGCCTTCAGGCTCACCGTCATTTCCTTTTCCTTGAGCTCGAACTCCGCGCCCGTGTCCTTGAAGTCGAAGCGCTGCTGGAGCTCGCGATTCGCCTGGTCCACGGCGTTGGTCAGTTCGTGGGTGTCGAGTTCGGAGACGGCATCGAAGGAAGGCATGATGGATTCCTGCGTCAGGCGCGCAGCGTTTTCTCGAGGTTGGACACGACGTCCGGCCCGACCTTGGTGCGCAGAAAACCGAGGATGACGGGCACGAACTTCTTCGCGTCGTCGGGCTTGAGGCCGAGCTTGCCGAAGCCGCCGACGATCGTGGCGATGAGAGCCGCGTTGCCGCCCATGGCGCCGGCGAGCCCGCCTAACAATCCTCCGAGGCCACCACCACCGCCGGAAGGCGCCTTCTTCAGGAGGTCGTAGAGCCCGGGCACGCTGCCGAGCTGGCTGTCGAATTCGGCCGCGCCGAGCTTGTCCTTCGCAGCCTTCAACAGCACCGCCGCGCCGCCTTCGGCCTGCGTGCCGCTGATGCCGAGGCTCTTGGTCAGGTTGTCGATGAGCTCTTTCATGGGGAATTCCTCGGGGGGTTTCGTCAGTCGAAGGCCGGAGCGGGAAAACCATCGGCGCCCTTGCGCCACGGCGTCCATACCAATGCGACCTCGCCGACGGCGATGTCGGATTTGCGCGCCGGCACTTCGACGGCGCGCAGAGAAACGGTGGAAGGCATCGAGCGTCGTCTCGAGCCGCGCGACCTCGGCTTCGACTTCGCGACGCGTATCCGCGAGCCGTTGCTGCAGGACTTCGAGGCTTTCCTCGGCGCGCTCCACGTCCTGCGATTCGCGCCCGATGCGCGTGGCCGAGCGCGCCGCCGAGCCCACACGCCCGACATTGGTGGCGGAGATGGCCCTGCGACCTAACAAGGCACCGAGGATCGAACTGCCGATGGACAGCGCAGTGTTGATCTTCTGCTGCGAAAGCTGGCTCGACTCGCGCTCGCGACGTTCTTCGCCGCGGCGGATCTGGTCCTGGAGCTGCTGCAATTTCGCCTGCCAGCGCTTGCGCAGCTCGGCCACGGCGGCATCGCGCTTTTCGCGGGCGACGAGCGCGAGGCGCGTGCGGAACGTCGCCTTCATCTTCGTCCGGCTTCGATCCGCTCTTGAAGGTGTCGGACCACATCACTTCCGTCCGGGCCGTTTCGTACAAATACGACTGCAGCGCCTTGGCCCAATCACCGTAGCTCGCACCGCGCAATGCCTTGCCAGGCAAATCGGCGAACTCCGCGTTGGGCGCCGGTGTACCGAGCAGCTCCTCTTTCAGAAACGGATGCTTGAGGCTGTCTTCCCACGAGACCTCGCCGCTGCCATCGGCGATGGGTGCAAGCCACATGCCGGTTTGCCAGTCATCCAGTCGCCAGCTTCGGGTCGATGAAATGCAGCTTCGCGAAACCGAGGATCATCGGCTTGTAGGTAGTCAGGGCGTCCGGCGCGCCGCTGGCGCGGAGAAAATATTCGCGGATACCTGCGCCCACCGCGGGACGTGAAGCAGACGGAGCCGGCACTCCAGGGCCGCCATGCCCTGTCTTTATCGTCTCGAGCTTCCCACTCAACGAGCGCAACTCGGTGACGGCGTTGCGCACTTCGACGGCGTCCGCTTTCTTCGTCGCCATCACGCGCGCGATCTCCGGCCCGGTGAGCGGCCCGCGCAGGTAAGACAGCGCCCAGCGCGTTTTCATGAGCACCGGCGCGTCGTCGTGCACGTTGCGCATGAGGAACACGCGCTGCGTGAGGTTCGACATCAGCGCCTCGAGGCTACCGCGATCGCCATCCGCGGACGCTGCCGTGCTGGATAACAAACCCTCGATGACACGCATCTTGTCGCGCTCGGTTTGCAGCCGGCCGATGAACCAGGTGCCGCAATTGGCCAGGCCCTTGTAGTCGAGATCGACGGGATTCTGCGTGGCGAGCACACACTCCCAGGCCGAATGCGCGCGCCTGCTTGAGCAGCGTGAGCATGGGGAGTTTGGACGGCGGGTTCGCGGTGGGCGGAAAGAACCCGAAGATCTCGTCCATGTAGAGGATGGCGCGCAACGATCCGGTGCCCGACTGGCTGCGCATCCACGCGATGACTTCGTTGAGCACCAGCGTGACGATGAACATGCGCTCGGCATCGTTGAGATGCGCGATGGAGATGATCGAGATGCGCGGTTTGCCTTCGTGTGTGAAGAGCAGGCGCTGCGCGTCGAGCGGCTCTCCCTGCATCCAGCTGGCGAAGCCGGGCGAAGCGAGAGCGCATTGATCTGCATCGCGAGTTTGAGCCGGTCCTTCGCGGGGAAGAAGGTTTCGAGGTCGAAAGCCCCAAGCTTGTCGAACGCCGGCTTCTGCACCGCCTGGATGAGGCCGGTCATGTCGAGCGAGAGGCCCGCGCGCCACGCACCTTCGAGAATGTTGGCGAGCAGGATGTGTTCGCGCGAACCGATGGGATCTGCCTCGATGCCGATCAGGCTCAGCAGACCCGACACCACCGATCCGACCCGGTCGCGCAGTGCGCCATTTGAAAGATCGGGGACTGTACCCGAAGGGGCCTGTCCCCCTTCCGACCCGCCGGTGGGCGAGAAAGACCGCAACACCGACAGCGGCAGCCCGGTCTCGGCGCCGGGCGTGTAGATGGCGACGTCCGCGGCGGCGCGCAGTTTGCTGATTCGTTCGGGCGTCTGATCCCACTCCGCCAGGCCGTTCCTCCAGGTTTCGGCGGTCTTCGCCGCGAGTTCGTCGACGCTGACTCCTTTGCGCGTCGCGTCTCCCGCATCCACCCAGGGTTTGAAGTCGGCAGGCGCGAGATCCGGAAACGTCAGCATGAGGTTGCCGAGGTCACCCTTGGGATCGATGCAGATCGCTGGAACGCCGTCGATGGCGGCTTCTTCGAGCAGCGACAGGCACAGGCCGGTCTTGCCGCTGCCGGTCATGCCCACGCACACGGCGTGAGTAGTGAGGTCCTTCGAGTCGTAGAGGATCAGGTCGCTTTTCAACGCATTCGCCGCCGGGTCGAATTCCCGGCCGAGGTAGAAGGCGCCTAACTTTTCGTAGTCTGCGGACATCGTTTCTCTGACGGTTTCAGGAATGGGGACAGGCACCGTTTTCCGAGGACGGAAAACGGAGCCAGTCCCCTACGGAGCCAGTCCCCTTACTTCTTGCGGCGTGCCACTTTCGCTTTCTTCTTGCGCGGCGCGGCCTTGCGGCGCAGCGCGGTGACTTCGATTTCGATCTTCATGCGCGGATCCGCGAGGCCCACGACCATCATGGTGCACGCCGGCCGCACGTCGCCGAATGCCTTCCCCATGGCCGGCCAGCAGCGCTCGAAGTCCGTGGCGTCGGTCATGAGGTAGTGCACCCGTACGACATCCGCGAAGCGTGAATTCGCCTGCCGGAGCGCCGCCTCGATGTTCTTCAGCGCCTGCTCGCACTGCGGCACCGCGTCGTCCTGGATGGTCATGTCCGAATAGTCGAACCCGGTGGTGCCGGAAACGAAGATCCAGTCGCCGTCGACCACGGCGCGCGAATAGCCAATGCTTTTCTCGAAAGTCGATCCCGATGAAATCAAGCGGCGCGCCATCAGTCCTCCTCGCGGTATATTCCGCGCCGGAATTCTGCCACGGTTCGTCACCCGGGATGCCGCATGAAGAAAATTGCAGGGGCGCTGTTTTCATTGCTCGCCGTGATGGCGCAGGCCCAGGACAACTCGAAATCCGTCGCGCTGGTTCGCGCCATGCGTTCGGACGAGATTGCGGTCGCCACGGCGAAACTGGCCTTTCTCAGCGGCTCCCTGCGCGAGCGCTACGGCAAGACCAACAATGCCTGCGTGAAGCGCATTCCCTACACGGATTTCACCACTGGCTGGGCACGTGTCGTCGAGAGCGTGCTGAGCCCGTCGGAAATCGAAACTTCCCTGGCCTTCTTTCAGTCGGATGCCGGCGTCAAATACGTGGAAGGTTTGTTGCGCCGCTTGCGGACCCGCCAGGGTGATGCCTCGGTGCTGCCCGAGATCCCGGGCAAGGAAGACATCTCGGCGGCGCAACTGGCAAAGATCTCCGAGTTCTCGAGCACGGACCTCGGACGCAAGGTCACGGGCAAGGATCTGACGCTGTCGCCCGCTGCCGAAGCCCTCGGGGAGCAGACGGTCGAGCAGATCGCGGCGAAATGCGGCGGAAAGTAGCCAGGGCTGCGGTCACGAATTCATGCAGCTGTCCCCCGAACGCCTCATCGCCGAGGATCCGGACCTGAGCCTGCTGCAGAAAGTGCTGCTGACTACAGACGGTACGGTCACGCAGCTGCTCGAGATCTATACGAGCGAAAAGATCCGTGTCGAAAAGCTCGGCCACGCGATGGTGACCGACGCGCCGCAGTCGCTCGGCGTCTCAGCCACCGAACCGGTGCTCAGCCGCCGGATCCTGCTGAGCGGCGCTACGCGGCCATACTTGTATGCACATTCATGGCTGGTGCCGTCACGCATGCCGCGTGGAATGCAGGAAACGATCCTGCAAACCGATACGCCGATCGGCCAGTTCTGGAGAGCGACCCGGCTCGAAACCTTTCGCGAGATCATCGACTTCCGGCGCGAGCACGACAGCACCACCGCAGCCCTGTTTGGCGTCGACGTCGCGCTGCTTTCGCGCACCTATCTGATCCACGCCGGGCGACTGCCCATCGGGCTCATAGTCGAGAAGTTTCCCTCGACGTATTTCGTTACATCGCCGTGAGGAGCCTTGACGTCGCGGCGAGGGCACGGCGATACTCGCCGCCCGATGAATAGCAACCTGATCCGCAAAGTCTGGTGGTGGCGCCTCCAATAAGGAGTGGGCCTTCGGGATGTTATTGCGTAGCTGATTACAGAGCGAATTCCAAAAGAACCCATCTCCGGTACCAAGCCCGAGATGGGTTTTTTATTGTCTGCATGAATTACATGGGAGTTGAACTGCGGTGAAACCGCCCTTTGACATCGCCGGCGACCTCGACACTCCCGTGTCGGCGTTCGCCAAACTCGGCGCCTTCAATCCCCGCTTCCTGCTGGAAAGCGTGGAGGGCGGTGAGCGACTCGCGCGTTATTCATTCATCGGTTTCGGCCAATGCCTCGAGGTGAAGCTCGACGCCGACGGCCTCATGGTGGGCAAGGCGAAACTGCCGCGGCCGGCGAACAAGGCCGAGTTGTTAGAGGCGCTGCGCCGGGCGCTGGCCGCCGCGCCCAAGCCGCTGCCCGAGATGGCCGGCGTGCCGCTGGCGGGTGGGCTGGTCGGTTATTCCTCGTACGACGTGGTGCGCTACTTCGAGCGCCTGCCTTCCCGTGCGCGCGCCGACAGCCCGGTGCCGGATCTGCACTACGTCGCGCCAGAGTCGCTGCTGGTGTTCGATCACCTGACCCGCGGCATCGCGCTGCTGCATGCCGGCACCGAGGCCGAGCGCCAGGCGCTGCGCCGCGAAGTCATCAAGGCGCTGCGCGGCGGGCTGCCTAACTACATTGCCGGCGTCACCGGCCAGTATTCCCCGGCGGTGGGCTCGCTGTCGCGCGACGAGTACATGGCCGGCGTGAAGCGCACGCAGGAATACATCGCCGCGGGCGACGTCTACCAGCTGGTGTTGTCGTCGCGTTTCGCGGGCCAACACTCGCTCGACCCCTTCGAAGCCTATCGCGCGCTGCGGCTCATCAACCCCTCGCCCTACATGTACTACTGCAAACTCGGTGACGTCACCGTGGTCGGGTCATCGCCCGAAGCGCTCGTGAAGGTGAATGCCGGCGGCGAAGCCCAGCTTCGGCCCATCGCCGGCACGCGGCCGCGCGCTGACGACCTGGCCGTCGATGCGCAGCACGAGCGCGACCTGCTCGCCGACGTGAAGGAAAACGCCGAGCACGTGATGCTGGTCGATCTCGCGCGCAACGATCTCGGCCGCGTGGCCCGCGCCGGCAGCGTGCACGTGGATCCTTATCGCGTGATCGAGCGTTACAGCCACGTGATGCACATCGTGAGCGGCGTGAAGGGCAGGCTGGCGCCGGGGCGCGATGCCTTCGACCTGTTCGCCGCCACGTTCCCCGCGGGTACGCTGGTCGGCGCGCCGAAGGTGCGCGCCATGGAAATCATCGACGAGCTGGAACCGGTGCGGCGCGGCCTGTACGGCGGCACCGTCGGATACTTCGGCGCGCACGGCGACATGGACCAGGCCATCACCATTCGCACGCTGGTGTTCCGCGGCGACGAATACAGTTACCAGGCGGGCGCCGGCGTCGTCGCCGACAGCGTGCCGCTGACCGAGTACGAAGAAGTCATCGCAAAGTCCGGTGCGATGGCGCGCGCGCTGAAGCTCGCGGCGGAGGGCCTATGAGCGCGCCAGCGAATGTAAGACTGCTGCTGATCGACAACTACGATTCCTTCACCTACAACCTGGTGCAGGCTTTCATGATCCTCGGCGCCGAGGTCGACGTGCGCCGCAACGATGAGATCACCGTGGAACAGGCGCAGGCCGCTCGCGCCCACGCACCTGTGCATTTCGCCGGGACCGGGCACGCCATACGACGCGGGCGTGTCAGCATGGACATGATCCGCGCCTTCGCCGGGCAGGTGCCGGTGTTCGGCGTGTGCCTCGGGCACCAGTCCATCGTCGAGGTGTTCGGCGGCAAGGTGGTACGGGCGCCGCGGCTCATGCACGGCAAGACTTCGCCCGTGACGCATGACGGCAAGGGGTTGTTTGCCGGCCTCCCGCAGTCCGCCGAAGTGGGCCGCTACCACTCCCTGATCGCCAAGGCGGAGACGCTGCCCGCCGATCTCGAAGTCACGGCGCAGCACGCCGGAAGGCGAGATCATGGGCGTGCGCCACCGGCGGCTCAAAGTCGAAGGCGTGCAGTTCCATCCCGAGAGCGTGCTCACGCCCGACGGCCCGCAGCTCATCGGCAACTTCCTGAAGATGACGGGCGGCCAGCAATGAGCCTGCGCGACACGCTCGAACACCTGCTGTCCGGCAAGTCGCTGACCGAGGCCGAGGCGGGCGATCTGCTGCGCGCGCTCACCGGCGCCGAGATGCCGCCGCGCGCTGGCGGGCGCATTGCTGGCCGCGCTGCGTTCGCAAGGGCGTGACCGCCGACGAGGTGCGCGGCTTCGCGCGCGCGATGCGCGCGCTGGCGCGCCAGCCGGCGATTGCGCACGGCGCCGCGCGCCATCGACATCGTCGGCACGGGCGGCGATTCCTCGGGCAGCTTCAATCTATCCACCGGCGCCGCGCTGCTCACCGCGGCCTGCGGCGTCGACGTCGTCAAACACGGCAATCGTTCGGTGTCGAGCAAGTCCGGCAGCGCCGACGTGCTCGAGCAGCTCGGGCTCAAACTACCGCTCGACGAATCCGCGGCCGGCGCCTGCCTGGCGGCGACGCGGTTCACGTTCCTGTTCGCGCCTCACTACCACCCGGCGATGAAGGCGGTGGCGCCGATTCGCCAGGCCATGGGCGTGCGCACCGTGTTCAACATCCTGGGTCCGCTGACCAATCCCGCGGCGCCGCTGTTCCAGCTCACCGGCGCCTTCAACCTGCCGACCGCGCAGCTCATGGCCGAGGCGCTGTCGGGCCTGCCGATCGAGCGCGCCTTCGTCGTCCATGGCGCGGAAGGCTGGGACGAGCCCACGCCGCTCGGGCCCTTCACCGTGCTCGACGTGCGGCCCGGACAGGTGAAAGCGGAAATCCGCAGTCCTTCGGACTACGGACTCGACCTGTGCGGCGCGCGCGATCTCGCCGGCGGCGACGCCGCGACGAATGCGCGGGCACTGCGCGCCGTGCTCGACGGTGACGAGCACGGCGCGCATCGCGATGCGCTGTTGCTAGGCGCGGCGCTGGCGCTGGAGATCGTCGGCCGCGTGGACAATCCGCGCGAAGGTGTGCGCTCGCGCAGCAGGCCATCGACAGCGGCGCCGCGCGCAAGACGCTCGATGCGCTGGCGGCGTTCGGCGCGGGGGCGGGCCTGTGAGCGGCGACTTCCTCGCAAGCATGGCGGCGTCGAGCCGCGCGCGTTCGGCGGCCGCGCAGGCGAAGCTTGCCCGAGCGCGAGCTGCGCGCGCGCGTCGCGGAGCTGCCGCGCGCGCCCGCGTTGAAGCTCGGCGACTTCGACCTCATCGCCGAAGTGAAGCTGCGTTCGCCCGCCGTGGGTCTGCTCAAGCCGGCGGCGAAGAAGATGTGGGCGCGCGCGTCGCGCTGTATGCGCATGCCGGCGCCGCCGCCGTGTCGATTCTCACCGAGCCCAGCCGCTTCGACGGCTCGCTCGACGATCTGGCCGGCGGTGCCGCGCGCTGGCGCCGCTCGGCGTTCCCGCGATGCGCAAGGATTTCCTGGTCGACGCGTACCAGGTGCTCGAGGGCCGCGCCGCCGGCGCGGGCGGCGTGCTCGCCATCCTGCGCATGCTGCCGCGGGCCGATCTCGAGCGGCTCATCGACGCCGCGCTCGAACTCGCACATGTTCGTGCTGCTCGAAGCCTTCGATGCGCCCGACATCGAGCTTGCGCATGCGCTCGTGGATGCGCGCCGCAGCCATCGCGAGCTGCTGATGGTGGGCGTCAATTCGCGCGATCTCGTCACGCTGAAGGTCGTGCCGGGACGGCTCGATGCGCTGGCGTCCTCACTGCCCACGCACGTGAAGCGCGTCGCCGAGAGCGGCGTCGCCACCGCCGACGATGCCGCGCGCGTGGCCGCCTGCGGCTACGACCTGGCGCTGGTCGGCAGCGCGCTGATGTCGGCGCCGGATCCGGCGGCGCTGGCCGCGCGCCATGCTGGCGCGTGCGCCGCGCCGGCGCAAGAGCGACGCGCATGAGCAAGCTGCGTCAGCCGCTGTACATCAAGATCTGCGGCATGACGACGCCGGCGGCCGTGGACGCCGCGCTCGCCTGCGAGGTGGACGCCATCGGATTCGTGTTCGCCGACTCGGTGCGCAAGGTGACGCCGCAGCGCGCGAACGAGCTGGCGGCGCCGGCGCGCCGCAAGGTCGCCTGCGTCGCGGTGACGCGCCATCCCACGCGCGCAGCAGATCGACGAGATCCTGCGCGACTTCCGGCCCGACATCCTGCAGACCGACATCGAAGACATCGACGCGCTCGATCTGCCGCAGACGCTTGAGCGTGTTGCCGGTGATGCGGCCCGGCGTCGACCGCCGCCTGTGCGTTGCCGCGGCCGCGTGCTGTTCGAAGGCCCGGTGAGCGGCAGCGGCCAGACCACCGACTGGGAGGCGGCCGCGGACCTGGCGCGCCGCTGCGAGCTCATCCTCGCCGGCGGGCTGAACCCGCTGAACGTCGGCGTCGCCGTGCGTCACGTGCGGCCCTTCGGCGTCGACGTCTCGAGCGGCGTCGAGGAACAGCCCGGCGTCAAGAGCGCCGAGAAGATCGAACAGTTCGTGGCCGCCGCGCGCGTGGCGGCGCTGGAGTTGAATGCATGAATGCATCGACCGCAGTCGACCCGGCCAAACTACTGGCCGACGAGCTGGCCGGAAAATTTCCCGACGCGCGCGGCCGCTTCGGCCCGTTCGGCGGCCGCTACGTGCCCGAGACGCTGTTCGCCGCGTTCGAGAAACTCGAAGCCGGCATCAAGCAGCACCTGCATGCGCCGGATTTCCAGGCCGAGCTCGCGCGCGAGCTGACGAGCTGGGTGGGCCGGCCCACGGCGCTCACGCACGCGCACAAGCTCTCGCAAGGCCTGGGGCGCGGAGGTGTGGCTCAAGCGCGAGGACCTCGCGCACACCGGCGCGCACAAGATCAACAACGCGCTCGGCCAGGCGCTGCTCGCGAAGCGCCTCGGCGCGCAGCGCATCGTCGCGGAGACCGGCGCCGGCCAGCACGGCGTCGCCAGCGCCGCGGCCTGCGCGCGCGTCGGCCTGCCGTGCACGGTGTACATGGGCGCGGTCGACATGGAGCGCCAGGCGCCGAACGTCGGCCGCATGAAGTTGCTGGGCGCCACGGTGGTGCCGGTGACCAACGGCGACCAGACGCTGCGCGCCGCCATCGACGAGGCGTTCCGCGACTGGGTCAGCAATCCGAACGACACCTTCTACATCATCGGCTCGGCGGTCGGTCCGCATCCGTATCCCGTACCTGGTGCGCGAGCTGCAGACCGTGATCGGCAAGGAAGCGCGCGCGCAGATGCTCGAGCGCAGCCGGCAGACTGCCGGATGCCGTCATCGCCTGCGTGGGCGGCGGCTCGAACGCCATCGGCATGTTCCATCCCTTCATCGGCGACGCGTCGGTCGAGATCATCGGCATCGAAGCCGGCGGCACGGGCAAGGGACTCGGCCAGAACGCCGCGACGCTCGCCTACGGCCGGCCGGGCGTGCTGCAGGGCGCGTACTCGCTGCTGCTGCAGGACGAGAACGGCCAGATCCAGGAAACGCATTCGGTGTCCGCGGGCCTCGACTATCCCGGGCGTCGGTCCCGAGCATTCGCTGCTGCTGTGGGCCGGGCGCGTGCGCTACGAAGCCGCCACCGACGACGAATCGCTCGACGCGCTCACCGAGTGCTGCCGCAGCCGAGGGCATCCTGCCGGCCATCGAATCCGCGCATGCCTTCGCCGGTGCGCAAGCGCTGGGCGAGAGAGAATCCCGGCAAGAAAGTGCTCATCGGCCTCTCCGGCCGCGGCGACAAGGACATGCCGACGCTGCAACGCACCGTGCTGGCGGGATCGAAATGACACCTTCGCGAAAGAATCAGCGCCGCCATTCGCGACGCGCGCGGCGGGACCGCCATCGTCGCCTTCGTCACCGCCGGTTATCCGCTGCGCGAGAAATTTCGCGAACACCTCACGCAGGTCGGCAACGAGGCCGACGTCGTGGAGATCGGCGTGCCGTTCACCGATCCGATGGCCGACGGCATGACCATCCAGCGCTCGAGCCGCGAAGCGCTGCGCCAGGGCTTCACGCTGCGCTGGCTGCTCGACGAGCTGGCGGCCATGCACGACGGCCGAAGGCGCCGCTCGTCCTCATGAGCTACCTGAATCCGCTGCTGGCCTTCGGCTTCGGCGAAGCTGGCCGACGCCGCGGTCAAGGCCGGCGTGTGCGGCTTCATCGTCCCCGACCTGCCGTACGACGAGGGCGAGGACCTGCGCGCCGCGCTGGCGCCGCATGGCCTGGCGCTCATCCAGATGGTGACGCCGGTGACGCAGCCCGAGCGCATGGCGAAGCTGTGCGCCGCCACGCAGGGCTTCGTGTACGCCGTCACGATGACCGGCACCACCGGGCGCACCGCCGCGGTGCCCGGGCGAAGTCACGCGCTACCTCGACGCGGTGCGCGCCGCTGCCAAACTACCGGTGTGCGCCGGCTTCGGCATCCGCAGCCGCGAGCAGGTGGAGCAGCTCCAGGGCCACGTGGCCGGCGTCATCGTCGGCTCGGCGCTGGTCGAGGTGCTGGAAAGCGGCCAGGATCCGGCGGCGTTCCTGAGATCGCTGCGACACGCAGCTGACGCGTGCAACACAAGCTTCCAGGCTACGCGATGCTCGCCGTGCTGCATCGGCGGGCTGTCGATGGTGAGCCCGTTCTCCATCGACACGTTCTTTCCCGGCGTTCCACGCGATGGAGAAGGCGCTCGACGTCGACGCGCTGGCAGCTGCAGCAGGTGATCACGGCCTACATGGTGCCGTTCGCGTTCGCCTCGCTGGTGCACGGGCCGCTGTCGGATGCGATCGGCCGCCGCCCGGTGATGATCTGGGGCATGGTGCTGTACACCGTGGGCTCGGTCGCCTGCACGCTCGCGCCTAACTACGAGATCGCTGATCGCGGCGCGCGTGCTGCAGGGCGCGACCGCCGGGCGTCGGCGTGGTCATCGGCCGCGCCATCATCCGCGATCTGTACGAAGGCGCCGCGCGCGCAGCGCCTCATGAGCCTGACCACCATGATCTTCGGCACTCGCGCCGGCGGTGGCGCCCATCATCGGCGGCTGGGTGCACGTGGCCTTCGGCTGGCGCGCGGTGTTCGCGGTCATGGTGGTCTGCGGCGTCGTGTTCTCGCTGCGGCCGTGGTGGAAGCTGCCGGAGACGCACCCGCCGCAGGCGCGCATTCCGTTCAATGCGCGCAATCTCGTGGCGACTTCGGTCACGGTGCTGCGCCATCCCGAGTTCCTGCATGCTGGCGCTGGCCGCGGCCATCAACTTCTGCTCGATCGCCTGCTTCATCGGCTCGGCGCCCGGCGATCGTCGAGAAGCACTGGGGCATGAGCGAAACGTCCTATGCCGCGCTGTTCCTGCCGGTCATCACCGGCATCATGCTCGGCGCGACGATTTCGCGCCGCATCGCCGGACGCATGGATCTCACGCGCCAGGTGCACATGGGACTCATCATCACGTTCATCGCTTCCGCGTTGCGCGTGCTCCTGCACTTCGCGCTCGACGCGGCTGCCGATCCCGCTGCAGCAGGCGCTGCTGTTCTTCGTCGGCCATCGGCGCGCAGTTCGCATTCCCGGTGCTGACGCTGCGCATGCTCGACCTGTTCCCCGCGGCGCGCGGCACCGCCGCATCGGCGCAGTCGTTCGTGGCGCTGCTGATCACCGCATTCACGCTCGGCATCGTGTCGCCGAAGGTGCTGCCGCACCTGGAGTGGATCGCGTGGACGTCGCTGCTGCTCACTTCGCTGGCATCGCTGTGCTGGCACCTGGCGCGGCGCTGGCACAAGCCGCCGGTTCTTGCGGCCACCTGACTTCCCTGGCGTCCGGTGCCGGGCCGGGAAACCGGGATAACTCGCTGGCGTGACCTCCCCGCAGAGTTATCCCGGTTTCCCGGCCCGGCACCGCATTACGCGTCGCGTGGGCGCACGAGATCCGAGAGGGCGCTTCGCAGCTCGATCATCTTCGGCGGCTTGCTGAGTACCCGATCGACATGTTCGGGGTGATCGTCCGTGGCGATCAACCGGTGTCCCCAGCCCGTGAGCATGATGATGGGAACCTGTGCCGAGAGCTGGCGGATGCGCGCCGCCACCTTGCGTCCGTCGACATAGGGCATCCCGAGGTCGGTGATCACCGCGTCGAAGGTGGTACCCGCCTTCACGGCGAGCGCGAAGGCGTCGATGCCGGCCTGGCCTCCGTCGGCGGTGACGACTTCGTGCGCATCGAGCTCGAGTGCGTCGCGCAGCGAACGCAGCAGCAAGGGATCGTCGTCGATCAGCAGCAGGCGCATCGGCCTCGGCGGGTCAGCGAGCTGCCGTTCGCTGACCGTCATGCCGGTGGGCGCGCGCGGGAAGATGAGGCGCACGGTGGTGCCGCGGCCCAGCTCGCTGTCGATCTCGAGGTCGCCGCCGTGCCGTTGCACCATGCCGAACACCATGGGCAACCCGAGGCCCGCGCCGCGCTCGCCCTTGGTGGTGAAGAAGGGTTCGAGGCAGCGGCTGCGCGTGGTTTCGCTCATGCCGATGCCGTTGTCTTCCACTTCGACCACGACCTGGTCGTCGCGGGCCACGAAGCGCGTGCGCAGCGCGATGGTGCCGCCCTCGGGCATTGAATCGACGGCGTTCAGCAAGAGATTGGTCAACGCATCGCGCAACTCGTGCTCCGCGCCGAGGATTTCCGGCAGATCGGAGGCCAGAGTGGTTTCAACTTTCATGACGATCCCGCGCTCCTGCGGGATGTTGCTCCAGCGCGCGCGCGTCAGGTCGACCACCTGCATGACGCTCAGGTTGAGGTCCACGGGCGTGAGCGTGAGCTCGAGCCCGCGCGGCATGTAGAAAGCCCGCATGCGCTGCACGGTGCGCGCCACGTCGTCGATGGCGCGCTGGATGACGGCGAGTTGCTCGCGTGACCGGTCGGTCAGGTTCGGCTCGTGCACCAGCATGGATTGCGTGTACAGCGCGGCCGGTGACAAGGCGTTGTTGATGTCGTGGGCGATGCCGCTGGCAATCTGGCCGAGCGCGCGCAATCGTTCCTGCTGCATGACCGTCTGCTGGGTCTCGCGCAGGTCCTGGTAGGCGCCCTGCAGCGCTTCGTAGAGGCGCGCCTGGTGGGCGGCCAGCGCCACGTGGCTGGACAGCTGGCGCAGGAATTCGCAGTCGTCACTGGAAAACGCCTGGACCTGGCGCGTCGCGATCAACAGGACGCCGAACACTTCGCTCTCGATCATCAGCGGCGAAGCAACCAGCGAGCGCAGGCCGGCGCTGGCAAGGCGCGTCGTGAACGGCAGCCGCGATTTCTGCATATCGGGCTCGTACACCATTTCGCCGTGCACGCAACGATGCAGGCCGCTCTCGCTGACCTCGATGCGCGCCTGCTCGGCGAGGGCGATCGTCCTGGCGAGCTCCGCGCCGCGCTCACCCACGCAATTGACCGTGAGCAGCTCCGGCTCGGACTGGTAGACGCACAGGCAGACGAAATCGATGTCGAGATTGTCTTCGAGGCTGCGCAGCACCACTTCGAAGACCTTGCGCAGTTCGTGGTGTGCGCCGATCGCGTGCGTGGTGCGATCCAGGAGCTGCATGCGTTCGAGCTGCACTTTCAGCTTGCGCTCGGCGACCACGAAATCCTCGATATCGGTGTTCGATCCGAACCACTTGAGGATGCGGCCCGCCGGGTCGCGCAGCGGCACCGCGCGGGTCTTGAACCAGCGATAGACGCCGTCGAACCGCCGGATGCGGAAGCTGATGTCGTAGGTGTCGCCGCTGGAAACGACGCGATTCCATTCCTCGTGTACCTTGACCCGATCGTCCGGGTGCACCTGCTCGAGCCAGCCATTGCCTAACTGCTGCGACTCGCTGCGTCCGGTGTAGTCGAGCCATTGGCGGCTGAGATAGTCGGTGCTGCCGTCGCGCAAGCACGTCCAGATCATCTGCGGCAGCGACTCGGCCAGCGTCTTGAAGCGGCGCGCGATTCTCGCGCAACTGCTCCACGGTCTCGCGATGTTCGGTGATGTCGATGCAGGTGCCGATGAACCCGACGAACTCGCCGCTGGGGCCGACATGCGGGCAACCGCGCTCGAGCAGCCAACGCCAGGCGCCGTCGTCGCGTTGCAGGCGGTACTCCATTTCATAGGCCCGGCGCGCGTCGAACGCGGCATGGTAGGTGTCGAGCGTGCGATCGAAATCGGCCGGATGCAGGTTGTCGCACCAGCCGTCACCGATTTCCTGCTCCATGTCGCGACCGACGAAATCCAGCCAGCGCTGGTTGAACCAGGTGCAGCGCTTGTCCTTGCCGCTCATCCAGATGAGCACCGGCGCCGCGTTGGCGGTGGTGCGGAAACGCTGTTCGCTTTCACGCAGCGCCGCCTCGGCGCGATTGCGGCTGGTGATGTCGCGAATGAAACCGCTGAACACCAGGTCGTCACCGAACCCGATCGGCGTGATCGCCAGCTCCACGGGAAACTCGGTGCCGTTGCGATGCAACGCGTTCATCTCGATGCGCTTGTTCAGCACGCGCGCCACGCCGGATTCCAGGTAACGCCGCATTCCCGCGCGATGTTGCTCGCGAAGACGTTCGGGAATGATGAGCTCGGCGAGCTCGCGGCCCTGTACTTCCGCACGCGTCCAGCCGAACAGTCTCTCGGCATGAGAATTCCAGCCGGTGATGAGTCCCTGGTGGTTGATCGTGACCACGCCGTCGAGCGCGGTTTCGACGATGAGCTGGTTGCGCTCTTCGGAGAGGCGCAGCGCGTGCTCGGCACTGCGCCGCAGGGCATCCGCGCGTTCACCGCGCCAGGCGTTCACCCACACGAAGGCGAGGAACACGACGGCGCTCGACAACGCAAACAATGCGATCGCGGTTTCGAAGCTCAGGAGGCCGCGGCGCTCGACGTGCAGCGTCAGGGTGCCGGCGAGCAGCGGCACGATGATGGCCGCCGGAACCAGCCGGCGCGCCATCGCGCCACCCACGCCGGTGCTCGCCATGAGCCGGGCGATGCCGGCGTCGGGGCGTAGCGTGAGCGCCGCGCCGGTCAGGAGCAGCATCAGCACGGTGGTGTGCACCGCCATGTCAGCGAACGGCAGCAGCGGCTCGCCACCGAACAGGTACCGCGACAGGCCAAGCCAGGCCGTCAGCATCGCGCCCACCGCCAGCGCCTGGTGCGTCAGCGCCCCGCGCGGGTGCTGTGCGAACAGCAGCGACGCGCCTAACAAAACGAAAGCCAGCGCCGTGGCCAGAGCCATGCGGGGAGGCGTGTGCCCGTCGATGACCTCCGGCATCTGCGCGAACGACAGCTGGTCCAGGTAGAAGTCCCAGCCGGTGGCGGAGCGGAGCAGCACCAGCGCGCCGACCGCGGTGACGAGTGCGGCGGCGATGATGGCCGCGGTGCGGGCCTCGATGGTCGCCAGCCACAAGGCGATGCCTGAGAGTATGAACGCCAGGGCCGTCAGCCTCACCATCTTCGGCCAGGTCGGCACGATGTTGGTGATCTGCTCCATGTCGAAGGTCCAGCCGAAGAACACGAACAGGCCGACCACGAACGCGACGAATGCGACGAACTGCGCCAGGTTGCGACTCGGCTCGGCGCTCTCGGGGACGGCCATATTTGGTCAAACTACTCCGTTGCCCGCAGTGCCGCAATTTCCTAGGTATTTTCCGAAGTCAGCGGCGAAGCAACCCTAACAACCACGCGGTACCGGCGCCGGCGAGGAGCCAGCCCACCCACGCCGGGTCGTGCCCGATCGCCGTCCACACGATGCCGCCCAGCAGCAGTACGGCCGCGATGGTCACCTTGTCGCGCCTCCGATTGGTGCGGCGGATTTCAGTGCGCAGCGCATTGATTTCGGGCGCTTCCACGGCAAGCCGCAGCCGTCCATCCTGTGCGCGCTGTACCGCCGAGCGGACCAGTGGCGCGAGCGTCTGGAGGCTGGTGAGGATTTCCGGGAGCTGCGCCCGAGCGTTCTCCAGGATCGCGCGACCGCTCATCTTCTCGCGCACCCAGTCGCGCATGATCGGGCCGGCGGTCTTGAAGATGTCGAGGTCCGGGTAGAGATCGCGTCCAAGACCTTCGATATTGAGCAGCGTCTTCTGCAGCAGGATGAGCTGCGGCTGGATGGACACGTTGAACCGGCGGGAGATCTCGAACAATCGCAACAGCACGGTGCCGAAGGAGATCTCCTTCAGCGGCTTGTTGAAGATGGGTTCGCACACCGTGCGAATCGCCGATTCCATCTCATCGACGCGCGAGCCCTCCGGCACCCAGCCCGACTCCAGGTGCAGCGTGGCCACCTTGCGGTAATCGCGGTCGAACACCGCCAGGAAGTTCTCCGCGAGATAGTACTGGTCGCGTGGATCGAGCGTGCCGACGATGCCGAAATCCACCGCGGCATACTTGGGCTGCGAAGGATTGTCGATGAGCACGAAGATGTTGCCGGGGTGCATGTCGGCATGGAAGAAATTGTGCTTGAACACCTGCGTGAAGAAGATCTCCACGCCATTCTCCGCGAGCTTGCGAATGTCGGTTCCGGCTTCGCGCAGCCGCGCCATGTTGGAGATCTGCACGCCGCGGATGCGCTCCATGACCATGACGCCCGGGCGGCAGAAATCCCAGTGCACCGCCGGGACATATAGAAGAGGAGAATTCTCGAAATTCCGGCGCAGTTGCGAGGCGTTGCCCGCTTCGCGCATCAGGTCGAGCTCATCGATGATGGTCTTCTCGTATTCGGCGACCACTTCCACGGGCTTGAGCCGTTGGCTGCCTTCCCAGTTCGCTTCCGCGAAAGCCGCCAGCGCCCGCAGCACCTCCAGGTCGCGCGCGATGATCGCGTGCATGCCCGGGCGCAGCACCTTCACCACCACTTCGCGCGTCTTCGCGCCGTTCAACGGCACTTCGGCGCGCAATTGCGCGGTGTGCACCTGGGCGATGGATGCCGCGGCCAGCGGCTCTTCGTCGAATTCCGAGAACACCTGTTCGGCGGCGCGTCCGTAGGCCGCTTCGATGACGGCGCGCGCTATCTTGCCGTCAAAGGGCGGCACGCGATCCTGGAGCTTCGCGAGCTCGTCGGCGATGTCCACCGGCAGCAGGTCGCGGCGGGTAGATAGCGCCTGGCCGAACTTCACGAAGATGGGGCCCAGTTCCTCGAGTGCCAGGCGCAGGCGTTCAGCGCGCGGCGCGTCGCCGCGGCGCACCGCCCAGGTCCAGGGCGAGAGCAGGAACAGGAATCGCAGCGGCCGGTAGAGGTGTGTGGCGCGGACGAATTCGTCCAGCCCATGCCGCACCAGCACACGCTGGATTTCGATGAGCCGGGACAACACGCGCAATTTCATCGTTGTACTTCGTCCTCGACTTCCGTCTCGCCGAGCAGGCGCGTTCGTGCTTCGAGACGATCCAGGTCTTCGCGCAGGCGTTCGACACCCCGGTAAAAATCTTCGGCTTCGGCGCGCGGCACCAGGTCGCGGCGCTCGTGCGCCAGGTATTCGGCGACGTTGCGCACACCGGTCGTGGCCGCACGCCGACCGAAGGCGGTGACCATGCGCACGAGTCTGAGCGCCTGGTGCGCGGGGGTATCGCCGATGAGCCTGGCGAGTTCCTCTTCGACGTCCGGCTTGAGAAGCATCGCGAGCTCGCGGAACTGCTGCGCCACTTCCGCATCGCCGCGAATTTCCACGTCGCCGCGCTGGATGACTTCCTCGGGGTGCGAACCGGCGAGCGCCGCGAGATTCAGCAAGGTACCGGAGATCTCCGCATCCGCCGGTGGCCCACCGGAGTCATCCTTGGTGAGCTTCACCGAGGTGTTCATCGATTCGATGACCAGCACCCAGTTCAGGGCCCGGGCCTCGACGCGCACGCGCTTGCCCGACAGCGCCGCGCACAGTTCGAGCGCGCGCGGACTGCGGGGCAGGTTGCGGTTCAGCAGATTCTCGATCGCCTGGGTCAACATTAGTAACGGTAGCCGCGATGAACGGCGACGATGCCACCCGAGAGATTGTGGTAACGGCAGTCTTCGAGGCCCGCGTCGCGCAGCATACCTAACAAGGTCTCCTGGTCGGGATGCATGCGGATGGATTCGGCGAGATAGCGATAGCTGTCTTCATCCTTCGCCACCAGCTTGCCGATCAACGGCAACACGCGGAAGGAATACAGGTCGTAGAGCGGCTTCAGCAGCGGCACTGTCGGCTGCGAAAACTCGAGAATGAGCAGCTGGCCACCGGGCTTGAGCACGCGGCGCATGTCGGCGAGTGCAGCTGCCTTGTCGGTGACGTTGCGCAGGCCGAAGCCGATGGTGACGCAGTCGAACGAGGAGTCCGCGAACGGCAGCTTCTCGGCATTGGCGAGTACGCAGGCCACGTTTCCGACCACGCCCGCATCCAGCAGGCGGTCGCGACCCTCGCCGAGCATGGCGGCGTTGATGTCCGAGAGGATCACCACCCCGGTCTTCCCCACCTGTTTCGCGAGGCCGGTAGTCAGGTCACCGGTGCCGCCGGCGACATCGAGCGCGCGCTGGCCGGGACGCAAACTGGTCAGCGAGAGCGTGAATTCCTTCCAGAGCCGGTGAGCGCCACCGGACATCAGGTCGTTCATGAGGTCGTAGTTGCCGGCAACCGAATCGAAAACGCTGCGCACACGGCGCTGCTTCTCGTTCCACGGAACGCGTTGGTAGCCGAAATCGGTGTCGGCGTTCTTCTTTTGCTCGGTCACAGGGCGGCCAGTATAGACGGACTCGCAAATGCATCCCGAAAGCGCTGGCTTTTCGGGCCTGCATTCGCTACAAAGCCCAACTATTCGAGCGGGGGTCTTGGGAAGGGCTGGCTGTCTACCGACAGCCAGCCCTTTGTTTCTGGGGTTGTCTACCTGCTCCGCTCGCAGCCGCTCGCTTCGCAGGATTTTACTATTGGGTTGCCTGGACCCTCGCCTGATACGCGGCCCACTTCTGCGCCTGCGTCTCGCCCAGCTCGCGCAGGTATTTCCACGAATAGAGGCCCGAATCGTGGCCATCGTCGAACACCAGCTTCACGGCGTACTGGCCTACCTGTTCCACGGCCTTGATCCCGACGTTCTGCTTGCCCAGGACCAGGACCTCCTGCCCGGGCCCGTGGCCCTTCACTTCGGCGGACGGCGAATGCACACGCAGGTATTCGAAGGGGAGTTCGAAGCGTTTTCCGTCGTCAAAAGCGACTTCCAGCACGCGCGAGCGGCTGCGCAGCTTGATTTCGGTAGGCGTACTCATGGGATGGCGGCAAGCCTATACTCGGGCACGCGCCGGAGGGGGAAAACCGGCGTTTTTGAACCGGGGGGATATGCAACCGACGGACACCGCGCAACCCGACTACTTTCACAAGGTCGTGGATTGCCAATGGGCTTGCCCAGCACACACAGACGTCCCCGAATACATTCGACTTATTGCACAAGGCCGCTTCACCGACGCCTACATGGTGAACCGCCATTCGAACGTCTTCCCGGGAATCCTCGGGCGCGTCTGCGACCGGCCCTGTGAGCCGGCCTGCCGCCGTGGCCGCGTCGAGGAAAAGCCGGTGGCTATCTGCCGCCTCAAGCGGGTTGCGGCCGACAACAAGGACGACATCCGCGGGCGGCTGCCAAAGATTCCCAAGCTCAAGAACGGCAAGAAGATAGCGCTGATCGGCGCGGGCTGCGCCTCGCTCACCGTGGCCAACGACCTCATGCCGCTCGGCTATTCGGTCACCATCTTCGAGCAGTTCGCCGTGGCCGGTGGCCTCATGCGCACCAACATTCCCTCGTTCCGGCTCCCGGCCGAGGTGCTCAACGACGAAATCGCGCAGATCGTCGAGATGGGCGTCGACCTCAAGCTCAATCACCCGATCAAGTCGATGAAAGAATTGCTCACCAAGGGTGGCTTCGACGCGGTGTTCGTCGGTGCCGGTGCGCCGAAGGGCAAGGAACTCAAACTACCGGGGCGCGCCGAAGGCGCGGCCAACATCCACATCGGCATCACCTGGCTCGAGTCGGTGGCGTTCGAACACATCAAGTCCATCGGCGAGAAAGTGCTGATCATCGGTGTCGGCAACACCGCCATGGACTGCTGCCGCACGTCGCTGCGCCTTGGCGCGAAAGACGTGAAGGTCATGGCGCGCAAGCCGCGCCAGTTCTTCAAGGCGTCGGCGTGGGAGCTGGAAGACGCCGAGGAAGAACACGTCAAGATCATCATCAACCGCTCGCCCCGAAATTTCGTGATTGAAGGTGGCAAGCTCAAGGGAATGAATTTCGACGTCATCGAATACGATCTCGACGCGAAGGGCGGCATCACGGCCGAGCGGATCGTGGGCCAGGAATTCATCGAGGCCGACGACGTGATCCTCGCCATCGGCCAGGAAAACTCGTTCCCCTGGATCGAGCGCGATATCGGCATCGAATTCGACAAGTGGGACGTGCCCAAGGTCGACCTGAAGACTTTTCAGTCGACGCGCGATGGCGTGTTCTTCGGCGGCGACGCCGCGTTCGGTCCCAAGAACATCATCTGGGCCGTGGAGCACGGCCACCAGGCGGCGATCTCGATTCACAATCACTGCCAGTCGAAGCCGGTCACCGAAAGGCTCGCCCCGGGCGTGAACCTGCAGTCCACGAAGATGGGCATGCACGAGTGGGCCTACGCCAACGACTACAACCCGGCCGAGCGGCGCCTAATGCCGCATGTCTCGCTCAAGGAACGCTTCAAGAAGCTCAACATCGAAGTGGAGCTCGGCTTCACGGTCGAGCAGATAGAGAAAGAGGTGCAGCGCTGTCTCAATTGCGACGTGCAGACGGTGTTTGAAACCAAGCTGTGCATCGAGTGCGATGCCTGCATCGACATCTGCCCGGTGGATTGCCTGACCATCACGCACAACGGTGAAGAGGCCGACCTGCGCGGCCGCCTCAAGGCGCCGGCGAAGAATGTCACTCAGGCGTTGTACGTATCTTCCGCGCTGAAACATACCGGGCGCGTCATGGTCAAAGACGAAGACCTGTGTGTGCACTGCGGTCTGTGCGCCGAACGCTGCCCGACCGCGGCCTGGGACATGCAGAAGTCGACCATTCAGTGGCCACACGCCACGGACGAAGCGGCGGCAAACGCGGCCAAGCTTCCCCTTATTGCATAAAGAATGGGCGCCTGAAATGCCAGAGAGAGTGAATAACTTCGCGATCAAGATCGCGACGGTAAACGGCACCGGTTCGGCCAGCGCCAACACGCTGCTCATGAAGGCCATCTTCAGAAGCGGCGTGCCCGTGATGGGCAAGAATTATTTCCCGTCGAACATCCAGGGCCTGCCTACCTGGTACGAAATCCGCGTCACCAAGGACTCCTACGTGGCGCGCTCGGGAAAGATCGACCTGATGGTCGCGATGAATGCCGAGACCTATACGAAGGACGTACGCGAGGTCACTTCCGGCGGCTACCTCATCTACGACTCCACCTGGCCGCGGCCCGCCTTGTTGGCGCGCGACGACATCTCCGTGCTCGGCGTGCCGCTGGCAAAACTCTGCAACGAGAACTTCAACGGCGTGCGCACGCGCATCCTGATGAAGAACATCTGCTATGCAGGTGTACTCGCGGCTTTGCTCGACCTCGATATCGCGAGTATCCGCGCGCTGCTCGCCGAAACCTACGCGAAGAAGCCGGCGCTCGTGGACTCGAACATGAAGGCCATCGAGCTCGGCTACAACTACACGCGCGAAAACTTCAAATGCCCGCTGCCCATGCACGTGGCGCCCGGGTTGCTCGGGTCTTCGAAGACCACCGGGCACGTGCTCATCGACGGCAATACCGCGGCGGGCCTCGGGTGCGTGTTCGCCGGCGCCACCGTGGGCGCCTGGTATCCGATCACGCCCTCCACCTCGCTCATGGACGCGTACAAGATGTTCGCGGACAAGATGCGGGTCGACACGGCGGGCAACAAGAACTTCGCGTTCATCCAGGCCGAAGACGAACTCGCCGCCATCGGCATGGTGCTGGGCGCCAACTGGAACGGCGCGCGCGCTTTCACCGCGACCTCCGGTCCCGGCCTCTCGCTCATGAACGAATTCCTGGGGCTCGCGTATTACGCCGAGGTGCCCGCGGTGCTGTTCGATATCCAGCGCGTCGGCCCCTCGACCGGCATGCCGACTCGCACGCAACAATGCGACATTCTCGAAGGGGCATACGCCTCGCACGGCGACACCAAGCATGTCTGCCTGTTCCCGCGCGATCCGGAGGAGTGCTTCTACTTCGCGCGTGACGCCTTCGATCTCGCCGAGCGGCTGCAGACTCCCATCATGGTGATGTCGGATCTCGACATCGGCATGAACGACTGGATGTGCCCCGATCTGAAGTGGGACGACAACTACGTCCCCGATCGCGGCAAGGTGTTGAGCAAGGACGAGATCGTCAAGCTCGAGAAATTCCATCGCTACCTCGACGTGGACGGCGACGGTATTCCCTACCGCACGCTGCCCGGCGTACATCCGAAGGGCGCCTACTTCACGCGTGGCTCCGGTCACACGCAGTACGGCATCTACACCGAAGACTCCGCGGAATACCAGGTAGTGCTCGACCGGCTCACGCGCAAGTTCGCCACGGCGAAGCGGCTGGTGCCGAAGCCGGTGATCGAGCAGGACGCGCACATCGACATCGCGGTGGTGGCGTACGGCAGCTCCGACGGCGCGGTCCGCGAGGCGCTCGATATCCTCGCCGACCACGGCGTCAAGACTAACTACATGCGGCTGCGCTCTTTCCCGTTCGGCGACGAGGTGGAGAAATTCCTCGAGCAGCAGAAGCTGGTGTTCGTGGTCGAGCAGAACCGCGACGCGCAGATGCGCTCGCTGCTCACGCTGGAGACGCGCGTGGAAAAGTCGAAGCTGCGCTCGCTGCTGCATTACAGCGGACTGCCGATCTCCTCCGAGTTCATCGTCAAGGGTGTGCTGGCGGAGATCTCCCCGAAGACCCGCAAGCTCGAAGCTATATCCACCACAGGTGTGGCATGACATTCCTGCCCAAACCGAAGGTCCGTCACCCGTCGCTGCCGAAGAATTCGCTGGGGCTGACGCGGCGCGATTACGAAGGCGGTTTATCGACCCTGTGCGCCGGCTGCGGTCACGACTCGATCACCGCGGCGATCATCGAGGCGTCCTGGGGCATCGACATCGAGCCGCAGAACATGGTGAAGCTGTCGGGGATCGGTTGTTCGTCGAAGACCACGGCGTATTTCGTGAGCGGCGGACATGGCTTCAACTCCGTGCACGGCCGCATGCCGTCCATCGCCATGGGCGCGAATGCCGCAAACCGCAATCTCACGTACATCGGCGTCTCGGGTGACGGCGACACGCTGTCCATCGGGCTCGGGCAGTTCTGTCATGCGATCCGCCGCAACCTGAACATGGCTTACATCATCGAAAACAACGGTGTGTACGGCCTGACCAAGGGCCAGTTCTCCGCGTCTGCCGACGTGGGCACCAAAGCCAAGAAAGGCGAGGTGAATCAACAGCCGCCGATCGACCCGGTGCTGCTCGCGCTCACCCTCGGCGCTACCTTCGTTGCGCGCAGTTTTTCCGGCGACAAACAACAATTGGTGCCACTCATCCAGGCTGCGATGAAGCACAAGGGTTTCGCGTTGATAGACGTCCTGTCGCCCTGCGTCACCTTCAACGATCACGAGGGGTCCACCAAGAGTTATCAGTACACCCGCGAGCATTACGACGCGGCGGTACATGCGGACTTCGTGCCGTTTCAGCGCGAAATCTCGGCGGATTACGCTGCGGGCGATGTACTGCCCGTCGTGTTGCATGACGGCAGCCGGATACTCCTGCGCAAACTCGACGAGGGCTACGACCCCACCAATCGTGAGGCGGCGACCGCTGCGATATCCGAAAGGTTGAAAAAAGGTGAATTCCTGACGGGACTTCTATACGTCGACCCTCAAGGAAAGGAGTTCCACGATGTCAATGAGACACCGTCCATTCCGTTAAATCAGATTCCCTTCAAGGACCTGTCGCCGGGCTCGACGGCGCTAGCGAAAGTTCTGGCCAGATATCGTTAGCCGCGCTATGTTTCGGCCCGCTATAGAGATCGGTTGATCAGGAGTCGACATGGCCGAAGAAGAGAAGTCCCAGAAATTCACCTCCAAAGTGCGCCGTGGGCTCACTTGGGTAAGCACGGTGTCGTCGACCGAGCTCGCGCGAGTCAAACAGGAAGCCGGCGGTGGCCGTATCCCTGGCATGACCGCCGCGCAGCTGTCCGACATCGAAGCCGCGCTGCTGTGGATTGCGCAGAACAAGGAAGAAGCGAATGGGTAAGGGTGACCGTCGCACGAAGCGCGGAAAGTTGTACGCGGGCTCGTTTGGAAAGTCCCGCCCGAAAGATCCAGCCAAGAAAAAAGCAAAAGCTAAAGCCAAGAAGAAAGCCTAGAAAAGAAAGCCAAGAGCCAGACGTTCTTAGCACAGGTCCACGAAGCCCGCGAAGCGCAAGCAACGCGGGCTTTGTCTTTTCCGGAAGACCTTGGCTGATCCGGCGCGCGTTGCATTCGTGCGACTGGAGCAGTCAATGAAAAAGCACCTGCCTGCATTTGTCTTGGGTGTCGCCGTAAGCGCCGCGGTCGCGTGGCTGGTCTGGCCGACCGGCATGGATCTGGCGCATTCGATGCGTACCTCCACCGCAGATACTGTCGGCGTCACGTCGTCGCTCCCGGCGCCGGCTGAAGCGTCCGCGTACACATCGCCCGCGATGACGGGTGCGCGCGAGGCAATATCGCCGCCGCCGCACGAACCCGCGCCTTCGGCACAAGTCCCGGGCATGCCTGCAAACGCTGCTCCCTCACCCGCGCTGGAATTGCCGGGAGGTGGACTCGATGCGCCGCGTTCCGATGATCCGGATTCGCTCGACAAACTGCTGAGCTCGATGCGGGTGCGATGCACATTCGATCGCGGCGCCGGCGCCTACTGGCCATCGGGAAAACTGTTTCCCCATACGGCTGCCTGGCAAGGCGGACCGGTCGAGTTCCAGTCCATCGATATTCCCGATAGTCGCGCGCAGCTGTTCGGCAACGCTGGCGTGACGGGAACGATCGATGGAGTCACGGAGATCCGCGTCACTGCTACCAGCTCGGGATTGCACTTCTCGGGTTTCAAACCAGACGGCGAGCTCTTTGCCACCACGGTGTTCGGCGCGCTCGACTCAGATGGTCGCTATCTCGCCGTCATGTCCACCCACGGAACCGGCCTCAACCATGAATCCGCGCAGTTCTATGGCGGCTGCACACTCTGAGCTTGCTTGCGGTTATGCGGCTTTGATGCGGCGAAAACGCTGGACGATCTCGAGCGCGGTCTGGTTGTTTGGCGGCAGCTCGACTTCGGACTGACCCGAGCGGTGTGATCCGCTCGCCCCAGCGCACCACGTGGCCGGTGAACGTGAGACCGCCGCCGAACGAGGGCATGAGCAGCAGCGCGCCGGGCTTCACGCGGCCTTCCTCCAGTGCTTCGCACAGCGCCACGGGCACGGTGGCCGCGGACATGTTGCCGTAGCGCTGGACGTTGACGAAGACACGTTCCATGGGCACGCCGGTTCTCTTGGCAACCGCCTCGATGATGCGCAGGTTGGCCTGGTGCGGAATCACGAGATCGACGTCGTCTGCGGTCTTGCCGAGTTTGGTGAGTGCCTCGTCGCACGCCGTGGCCATGCCGTGTACGGCCTTCTTGAAAATATCCTGGCCTTCGAACTGCCACTCGGTCTTGCCGATGATGCGGTTCTGGTGCGCGTACGCGGCGCCCATGCCATGCACGCGCAGGATTTCGCGCGACTCGCCGTAGCAGCCGAGCCGCTCGGCCAGCAATCCTTCCTCGCGGTCGGTGGCCTCGAGCACCACGGCCGCGGCGCCGTCGCCAAACAACACCGCGGTGTTGCGGTCGCTCCAGTCGATGAACGGCGAGATGACCTCGGCGCCGATCACCAGCGCGTTCTTCACCACGCCGGTCCTGATGAGCGCGGTGGCGGTAGATAGGGAATAGAGGAAGCTCGTGCAGGCGGTGTTCATGTCCATCGCCGCGCAGCCGTCGGCGCCCACGCGGCGCTGGATGCCCGAGGCGACGTTCGGCACCTGGTCGTCGTAACTCGTGGTGCCGAAGACGATGAGCTCGCAGATCCTTGCCATCCATGCCGGCCGCCGCCAGGGCGCGAACCGAGGCTACGTAACCGAGCTCGCCGAGCTGCACATGCGAAACGCGACGCTCGCGGATACCGGTGCGCGAGGTGATCCATTCGTCGCTGGTCTCGAGGAAGGTGGCGATGTCGGCATTCGTGAGGATGCCCGGGGGCAGACACTTGCCCCAGCCGGTGATGGCCGCCCCCCTCGTTGATATGGACATGGGCTGGGAGGATATGCCCAACCCCGGTAGAGTTCACGTCCATGACTGAACACAACTTTTCCCGCTGGCGTCCACATCCCTGGCATGGCCTCGAGGTAGGCGAGGACGCTCCCCGCATCGTCAATGCCTATATCGAAATCACCCCGTTCGACATGATCAAGTACGAGATAGACAAGGTCTCGGGCTATCTGCGGGTCGATCGGCCGCAGCGTTCATCCTCCCACCCGCCGGCGCTGTACGGCTTCATCCCCAAGACCTACTGCGGCCCGCGCATCGCAAAGCTGGCGCCCGGTTCCGAGCGCGGCGACGGCGATCCGCTCGACATCTGCGTGATCAGCGAGCGGCCCATCGAGCGTTCGGAAGTCATCCTGCGAGCGCGCGTGATCGGCGGCATCAAGCTACTCGACCGCGGCGAGGCCGATGACAAGATCATCGGTGTGCTCGAAGGCGACTACGTGTGGGACCACGTGAAAGACATCTCGCAGCTCGCGCCCGTGCTGGTGGAACGGCTCGAGCACTACTTCAGCACCTACAAGATGGTGCCGGGCGAGCCTAACAAGATGGTGATTTCGGGCAAGTACGGGTTCGAGCACGCCAAGGCGGTCATCGAAGCGTCGCGCTGCGGACTACGACGAGAACTTCGCCGACGCCATGGCGGATCGCCGTCGCCCCTAGTGAGATGCCAGAATTGGGGACATTCCTGATTTGCTAGCAAAAGGGGACGCGCCTAAAGGCGCGTCGGCCTGGCTGGATTCGAATTGAATAACTCGCACGCGAGTGTGTGAGCGGCGCAGCGCGCGAGTGCAACGGCTTCTCCATCTGGAGCACGCTGCGCTCAGTCGATTCGAGGCGCGTCCCCTTTTGCTAGCAAATCAGGAATGTCCCCATTATTCCCGGCGGCGCATGAAGCGCATCAGCGCGGCGGCCAGCAGCGCCGCCGCGGGCGCGACGAACCACGCCACGACGACGAATTGCCGGGGCAGCGGACTCGGCATCACGAGGCCGACCACCAGTGCCGGCAACCCCGCCACCAGTCCGTGAAGGAACGGCGAGTTGGCGCCGAGCACGCCCGCCCAGACTCCTGACAGGAACTGCACCAATGCCCACGCCGACGCCACACGATCGTCGCTGGTCGCGCCCGGCATCGCCAGGACGACGAGCAGCGCTCCCAGCAGGTTGATGACGCCGCTGATCAGCAGCGCACCAGGCCGCAGGCCACGGCTCGGTGGAGTTGGATTCACGGATTCGGTTTGCAAATGAGTACCTTTTCGTCGAACAGGGCGCCGATGAGAAATTCATCGCGCCAGCGGGCAGCCACGGTACCGCCGGAAATTTCTTCCCCGGCATTGAGGTACATCTGCGTCAGGCGCGCGTCGCCGGCTTGACGCGGATCGAACCTCAGCACTTGCGTCGGCGCGGGCCTGCCGGAGTTGTGTTTGTAGAAGCGATGCAATTTCGGATGTGCGGCGATCCATACGACGCCTTCTTCATCGACGTCGAGACCGGCGGGCGCGGTGTTCAGGTCGACGGTTTCTTCGAGGATGAGCGCGCCATCGGCCGTGTTCCGGCGGTAGATGCGCAGTGCCTTGGCGAGAGTTTCAGCGACGTAGAGCCGCGAGGCATCCGGGCTCGTCGCAATTCCTGCGGCACGATCGAGACCCGTCGCTTCGACGCGAGCCCTGGCGCCGTCGTAGTAGATCAGCGTGCCGCTGCCCGACCGGAACACGCGTCTCTTTTACCTTTGCCCATGCGCCGGAATCCGTGCTGCCGTTGGCGAGATAGAACTCCCGCGTACCAGTGGCGGCAATGGCGCTCGGGTCGACGAAGGCCGGATCACGGATGACTTCCCTGGGAAAGAACCCGCCGCTCGATCCCTGCTCGGTGATTTCCACCGAGTGGCTGCCGTCAGGGTGCTGCGACAAGGCAAACAATCTCGCAGGCGCAGAACCGCGCTTGAACAGGCTCAGGGCCTGCGGCCGAAAATTTCCGGGATCGAAGGTCATCGCGGCGCGTGGCGCCGGATCGGCGAGATTCAGATCGAGCAGCATCACCGTGCCATTCACTGCTCCGCCGCGCGCAAGGCTGTCCCGATCGAGGAACGATAGATAGGCGAGCCCGCGCTCGCGGTCGAGCTGCAGGTACTCGCTGCTGCCGCCAAGCGCGATCGCGCGGCAGCGTCCTCCAAACCCGGATTGCACGGACCGGAAAGCGCCGCCGAAGCGCAGCCATTCGATGCCGAATATGGCAAGCGCGAGAGCCACGAGGGCGAGCGCCCGCGCAAGCGTAATCGACGGATTTTTCACGGCGCGTAGTCTCGCGTCGGCGCCCGACCAAGGCAAGTCATGCACCATCGCACCGCGGTTTGCGCTAAGTTGTAGGACATGCAACATCTCGTAACCCGGCACGCACGCCGGCCTATGGCGTGTTTGTTTGCCTGTCTGACGTTTGCGATTCCCGCGATCGCCGCGACGGCGCCCAAACGCATCCCCACTCACGAAGACATCTGGCTCATGAAGCGTGTGGGCGCTCCCGCAGGTCAGTCCCGACGGCCGCTGGATCGTCGTGTCCGTCGTCGAGCCGGCATACGACGACAACTCGCAGCTCAGCGACCTGTGGCTGGTCGACACCGCCGCCCGCCATTCGAGCCGCAGGCTGACCTCGACGCGCCGTCCGGAAAGCGGCGTCACCTGGAGCCCCGACAGCCGCCGCATCGTGTTCAGCGCGCAGCGCGAAAACGACGACGTGCCGCAGATCTACTCGCATGGATCTGCAGGCGGGAGGCGAGGCCCAGCGCGTCACCAACCTGTCCGGCGGCGCCCGGGCGCCGGTGTTTTCGCACGACGGCCGGCACCTGGCATTCGTGTCGCTCATGTATCCGAAGGCGCAGGACGACGCGGCTAACAAGGTCCTGATCGAACAGTTTCGCACCCGCAAATCGAACGCGCGCATCTACGACGGCTTTCCGATCCGCAGCTGGGACCACTGGCTCGATGAACGCCAGGTGCGCATCTTCGTGCAGGCACTCGACGACGACGGTTTGCCGCTCGGCAGCGCCCGCGACCTGCTGGCCGGTACGGCACTGGCGGCCAATCCCGGATTCGCCGGCCGGCAGACAGACACGGGCGAGGAACTCGAAATCGAATTCACGCCCGACAACCAGTCCGTCGTCTTCGGCGCCACCACCAATCGCAACGCCGCGGCCTACGCGTTCACCGATGCGCAGTTGTTCGTCGTGAGCCTCGCCGGCGGTGAACCGAAGCGGATCACCCAGGGTTCGCATAGCTGGGCGCAGCCGCGCTTCACGCCGGACGGCCGCACGCTGCTGGCCCTTCTCGAAACGCAAGGCACGAGCGTCTACAACGCCTCGCGCATCGCCGCGATTCCCTGGCCCGACACCGGCAAGCACCACATCGTCACCGACGGCATCGATCGCTCGGTGAGCGCGTTTGCCGTGTCGCCCGGATTCGCGCGCGGTCTACTTCACGGCGGAGGACGGCGGCAACGAGAAGCTGTACTCCACGCGCGTGGGTGGCGGCACCGTGCAGACGATTTTCGGCGTGGAGAAGGGCAGCTACTCCAATCTGGCCATCCCGGCCGGCGCCGACAAACTCGTGTTGTACGCCAACTGGGAGAGCGCCAGCGCGCCCGGCGAAATTGCGCTGGTGCAGCCGCAGAGCGGCAAGCCGCTGGTGCTCACCAAGTTCAACGCTCCGCGCGCCACGCAGCTCGACCTGCCGGCGATCGAACACTTCTGGTTCACCAGCAGCCGCGGCAAGCGCATCCACAGTTTCGTCGTGCGGCCACCGGGTTTCGATCCGTCGAAGAAGTATCCGCTGTTCGTGGTCATCCACGGCGGCCCGCATGGCATGTGGCGCGACCAGTTCTTCGTGCGCTGGAACTACCACCTGCTGGCCGCGCCGGGCTACGTGCTGCTGCTCACTAACTACTCCGGCTCGACCGGGTTCGGCGAGGAGTTCGCGCGCTCCATCCAGGGCGATCCGCTCAAGGGCCCGGGCGACGAGATCAACGAGGCGGCGGACGCCGCGATCAGGCAGTTCCCGTTCATCGACGGCATCGCGTCAATGCGCCGGCGGCGCGAGTTACGGCGGCCACCTCTCGAACTGGCTGCAGGGAACGACCACCCGCTACAAGTGTCTGGTGAGTCACGCCGGCCTGGTGAATCTCGAGGCACAATGGGGTACCAGCGATACGATCTATTCGCGCGAAGTGAACCTGGGCGGCCCGCCGTGGGATCAGGCGCCGGTGTGGCGCGAGCAGAATCCGATTCGCTACGCGGCGAAGTTCCGCACGCCGGTGCTGGTGACGATCGGTGAGAACGACTTCCGCGTACCGCTCAACAACACGCTCGAATACTGGAGCGCGTTGCAGCGCATGCAGGTCCCGAGCCGCCTGGTCGTCTTTCCGGACGAGAATCACTGGATACAGAAGGGTGAAGACAGCCGGTTGTTCTACGCGGAAATCGCCGCGTGGCTGGCGCGCTGGCTCAAGCCCGCGGAATGAATCCGCATTGACACAGGAGTAGAGCGAGATTGTCTGACGAGTGGGATTTTTACTTCGCGCGCGCCAACGACGCGGTCTCATCGGTATTCGTCGATCTCGGGATCCGCGGCGACGTGCCCATCGAAAGCCGGCCCTGGCTGTTGTGGGTATGGGTGGTGTTGCAGGCTCCGAAGGCCGATGGCCTGGCCACCAATGAAGAAGGACGCGTTCTGCGGCGAGATCGGCGCGGCGCTGGATTCGCTGGTGTCGGCCACCTGCGGTGCGCAACTCGTGGGTCGCATCACCGGCAGCGGACGCCGCGAGTTCTATTTCTATGCCGCCGAACCTGGCGAGCTGACGACCTCGGTTGCCACCGCGATGAAGGCATTCCCGGATTACAAACACGAGACCGGCAGCACGTTTCAGCCCGAGTGGGAGCAGTACCTCACGCTCTACCCCTCGGAGACCAATCTCGAGCGCATGCGCAACCGCCGCATGCTCGAGGCGCTGGCGGAGCAGGGCGACGCGCACGAGGTGCCGCGCAAGGTCGATCACTGGCTGCATTTCGCCGACGAACCCTCGCGTGCCGCCTGTCGCGAGACGCTGGAGGCCATCGATTTCGTCCGTCGAAGACGAATCCATGTCGGAGGATGAAGGCGAAGCAATGCCGTTCACGCTGGTGGTCTCGCGCGTCGACAGCGTGGACACGCACTCCATCAACGGCATGACGCTGGAACTCGCGCGCCTGGCGGGCGAGTACTGTGGTCGTTACGACGGCTGGGACTGCCCAGTGACCCCGGAGACGGCGAGCTAGTCAGCGATCCAGGCGCTAGACCGGAGGCGTCTTCGCAAACACCACGGTGAGGTTGTTAGCCGGCATGCGCACGATCTGCTGGCGCGCGAAGCTGTGGCCTGCGGCAACGCGCGTGACCTCGTCCAGGTCGCGCAGGCCCCACTCGGCGTTGCGCCGCCTGAGCGAAGCGTCGAAATCCAGGTTGGACTGCACCGCGGTGCCGTTCTCGAGATACGGACCGTAGAGAATCAGCTTGCCTCGGGAGTCGAGGAGCCGCGCGACTCCGCGAAACAGTGCGTGCGTGGCGCGCCACGGCGAGATGTGGATCATGTTGATGCACAACACGGCGTCATATCTTTCGTGCACGGGCCAGTGGGGTTCGAGCACATCGAGCGCCATCGGCTGCGCGACATTTTCGAGCCCGGCTTCGCGAACGCGGATGGAAATGGCCTCGCGCGCGGACTCGTCGGGCTCGGTGGGCTGCCAACGCATGCCGGGCAATGCGGCCGCGAAGAAGCAGACATGCTGCCCGGTGCCGGAGGCGATCTCGAGCACGCTTGGCGGAGTCGGGCAGCACCGACTCGAGCACGGTGAGGATCGGTTCCTTGTTGCGTTCCGCGGCGGCGGAGGTCAGCAGCTCGTTGGTCACGGAGGCGCGCGCTCGGCGCGGATGCGCTTCACCGTCATCCACATGAAGAGGCTGATGACCGACAGCAGCGCACCCATGAGCACCGCCAGCCACCAGTGGAAGCGGGCCGCTTCGACGAGGCCCCAGACGACGCCGATGGGCGTCAGCACTAACAAGCATGGGTTTCGCGATACGCATGAAGGTAAGGCGGTGCCGGGCACCAAAAGTCGTAGTTGAGCGACTGTAGCCGAGCGCGTGAACGTCCGCTCAACTACGACTTTTGGTGCCCGGCACCGCCTCTCTACAGGATATAGCGCGAGAGGTCCTCATCCTTGGCGAGATTGCCGAGATGCTGGTCCACGTAGGCTGCGTCGATCTCCACGCGCGTACCGCCGTTCTCCGCCGCGTCGAACGACACGGTTTCGAGCAGCCGCTCCATCACGGTGTGCAGCCGGCGCGCGCCGATGTTCTCGGTTTTCTCGTTCACGCTGAAGGCGATCTCGGCGATGCGACGCACGCCGTCCGTCGCGAAATTCACCTCGACCTTCTCGGTGCCCATCAGCGCCTTGTACTGCGTGGTCAGCGACGCATCGGGCTCGGTGAGGATGCGCACGAAGTCGTCGACGCCCAGCGAATTGAGCTCCACGCGAATCGGGAAGCGGCCCTGCAGCTCCGGGATCAGGTCCGAAGGCTTGGACATGTGGAATGCGCCCGAGGCGATGAACAGGATGTGATCGGTCTTGATCTGCCCGTACTTCGTCGACACGGTGCTGCCTTCGACCAGCGGCAGCAGGTCGCGCTGCACGCCTTCGCGGGACACGTCGGCGCCCATGGTTTCCTGGCGGCGCGCGATCTTGTCGATCTCGTCGATGAACACGATGCCGTTCTGCTCGGCGTTCGTCAGCGCCCTGGCGCGCAGCTCTTCTTCGTTGACGAGTTTGCCGGCCTCCTCTTCGATGAGCAGCTTCTGCGCTTCCTTCACCTTGAGCTTGCGTGGCTTGGTGCGTCCACCGCCAAGGTTGGCGAACATGCTCGAGAGCTGCTCCTGCATTTCTTCCATGCCGGGCGGCGCCATGATCTGCACGCCAGGCGGGATGGCGCGCAGGTCGAGCTCGATCTCGCGTTCGTTCAGCGCGCCTTCGCGCAGCATCTTCCTGAATTTCTGCCGTGTCTCGGCATCACGCGGGCTCGCCTCGCCATCGGTGGAGAAACCCATCATCTTGGGATGCGGCAGCAGCGCGTCGAGCACGCGTTCTTCGGCCGCGTCCGCCGCGCGATCGCGCACCTTGGCGATCTCTTCATCGCGCGTCATCTTCACGGCGACTTCGGCGAGGTCCTTGATGATGGAGTCCACCTCGCGGCCCACATAGCCGACCTCGGTGAACTTGGTGGCTTCCACTTTCACGAACGGTGCCTTGGCGAGCCGCGCGAGCCTTCGCGCGATCTCGGTCTTGCCGCAGCCGGTGGGCCCGATCATGAGGATGTTCTTGGGCGTGATCTCCTGGCGCAGCGGATCTTCGATCTGCATGCGGCGCCAGCGATTGCGCAGCGCAATGGCCACCGAGCGCTTGGCGGCGCCCTGGCCCACGATGTGTTTGTCGAGTTCGGAAACGATTTCACGCGGGGTCACTTGAGTTCCTCGATCACGAGGTTGCGGTTCGTGTAGATGCAGATGTCGGCGGCGATGTTGAGCGAGCGTTCCACGACGGACCGCGCATCGAGCTCGGTGTTCTCGATGAGTGCGCGTGCCGCGGCCTGGGCGAAGGGTCCGCCGGAGCCGATGGCCACCACGTCATGGTCGGGCTCGATGACGTCGCCGTTGCCCGAAATCACGAACAGGTTCTTCGTATCGCCCACCAGCAGCAGCGCCTCGAGGCGGCGCAGATAACGATCGCCGCGCCAGTCCTTGGCGAGCTCGATGGCGGCGCGCGTGAGGTTGCCGAACTTGTCGAGCTTGCCTTCGAAACGTTCGAACAGCGTGAAGGCATCGGCGGTACCGCCGGCGAAGCCGCCGAGCACCTTGCCGTTGCCCAGGGGCCGCACCTTGCGCGCGTTCCCTTTCATCACGGTGTTGCCGAGGGTGACCTGGCCGTCGCCGCCAATGGACACGGCGCCGTTGCGCCGCACGGCCACGATGGTGGTGCCGTGCGGATTGAAACTTTCCATGCGAGACCTTTAAGACCTACGTCTTGCGTTTTGCCCGAGGGTGGGAAGCGTCGTAGGTGCGGGCCAGGTGGGCGAAATCAAGGTGGGTGTAGATCTGCGTGGTGGAGATGTCGGCGTGGCCGAGCAGCTCCTGCACGCCGCGCAAATCCTTACTCGATTCAAGCAGATGCGTGGCGAACGAATGCCGGAAAAGGTGCGGGTGAACGTGGCTCGGCAGTCCTTTGCGCCGCGCCCAGTAGGCGATGCGGAGTTGCACCGCTCGATGCTTGAGGCGCGCGCCATTCCGGCCCACGAAAAGCGCAGGCTCCTCCACGTCGGCGACCGTCGCGCGCTCGCGCAACCAGGTGCGCAGCGCTTCCACGGCCTTGCGGCCCACGGGCAACACGCGGGTCTTGCGCCCTTTACCGAGCACGCGGACCGTGCGGTCGGGCAAGTCGAGGTGTGCGATGTCGAGGCCGACGAGCTCATCGAGCCGCAGGCCGGATGAGTAGAACAACTCCATGATCGCCTTGTCGCGCACCGCCAGCGCGTCTTCCGGCGGTATGTCGAGAAGCTGGTTGAGCTGGTCGACGTCGAGTGTGCCGGGCAGTCGCCGTGCGGCCTTGGGGGCGCGAATGTCGAGCGCCGGGTTGCTTGCTACGAGTTTCTCGCGCAGCAAGTAGTTGAAGAAGCCACGCACCGCCGACAGGCGGCGCTGCACGCTGCGCGGGCTCAGGCCTCCGGCATGCGACCGCGCCGCGAATACTCGAACGTGCTGGCTGTCGACCGTGCGGAAGTCCGGGAGGTTGCCGCGCTCCATGTGATCCGCGAGCGCGCGCAGATCGCGTGCGTAGTTAGAAGAGGTGTGCGGCGAGAGGCGCCGCTCGGTGCCGAGATGCCGGAGATAGCGGTCGATCAGGCTTCGATCGGGCATAGTAGTGTGGGGACAGACTTCAGTCCGCCCTCACTCCACCCGACTACGGTCGTGACAGGGCATCCGTGATCAGTTCGCCCATGCGCTTGAGGAACTCCGTGCTCATGCCCGGGTGGAAGCGCTCGCGTTCGGCGCTGCCGAGGGCCAGCAGGCCCACCGTGCCGTTTTCGCCCAGCGGCACCAGCGCCACCGAGCCGATGCTCGCGCCTTCGGGCCCGAACAGGAAATCGCGCTGCGAGTCGCGCACCTGGCCGCAACGCGGCTTGCCGGTGGCGAGCAGCGCTTCGAAGGTGCGGATGTTGGTGTCGTCAGCCGGAAGCTTGCGCAGGAACGGTTCGACTTCCACGTTGACGAGCGAGGCGATGGGCGCGGTGAGCAGCAGCACGGAATGAAATGCGTCGAAGTCTTCGCGCAAGGACGCTTCGAGCGTGTTGATGGCCGCGATCGGCGTGGGCGCGCGCAGCATCCGGCGCGTGAAGCGATGGATGCGCTCGGCGAGCGTGTCGTTGGCGCGGGCGACCGCGATGAACTCGGCGAGGCGGCGATCCGCGTCGGTTTTCTGTTCGCGCAGCACTTCCACCTGGCGCTCGACCAGCGAGACGGTGGAACCGGTGCGCATATGCGGCAGGCGCATGCGCGCGAGCAGCGGCTGGTGACGTTCGAAGAAGTCGGGATTCAGGCTGAGGAAACGCTCGATGCGTTCTTCATCCGTCTGACCCGCGGTCACTCCACGTGCGGTCTGCGTGCTCATGCTTTTTTCATCTCCCCTAAATTTCCACCCGGCCGGTGAAAGATACAGCGGTCGGGCCTTTCATCCAAATATGTTCGCCAGGTGCGGCGAAGGTGATCTCGAGTTTTCCGCCCGGCAGTTCGACTTCGACGGTGGAATCGAGCCGGCCGTGTCGTCTGCCTACCGCGACAGCGGCGCATGCGCCGGTGCCACAGGCGAGTGTTTCGCCGACGCCGCGCTCGAAAACGCGCAGCCGGATGTGCGCGCGGTCGACGATCTCCATGAATCCGACGTTGACGCGCCTCGGAAAGCGCGGGTGATGTTCGATGGCGGGCCCGAGGCGATCAACGGGCGCGCTGGCGACCGAAGTGACCGTGAGAACCGCGTGCGGGTTACCCATGGACACGGCGCCGATCTCCACTTCGGTGCCCGCTACGCTGAGCGGGTAGACATGCGCTTCGGCGGATGCTTCGAAGGGCAGCGACTTCGGGTCGAAATTGGGCACTCCCATGTCGACCGAGATGAGATTGGCGTCGTGAACTCGTGCGTGGATCGGCCCGGCGGGGCTGTCGAGCACGATCTCGCCCTTGCCGTTGGCCGCGATTCCACGGCGGTGAAGGAAGGAGGCCAGGCAGCGCACGCCATTGCCGCACTGCTCAACCTCGCCGCCATCGGCGTTGAAGATGCGGTAGTAGACGTCAGTGCCGCTGCGGCGTGCCGGTTCGAGCACCAGCGCCTGGTCGAAGCCAATCCCGGTGTGGCGGGCGGACGAGCGCGCGCCATTGCTCGGCGCTCGGCAACCAGCCGTCGCGCGGCGCGTCGAACACGATGAAGTCGTTGCCGAGGCCGTGCATCTTGGTGAACTCGAGCTGCATGGCCCGAAGAATACCTTACGATCCGGCGCCATGCGTCTCGCCCCCATCGCCCTGGCCGCGCTTGCGATCTTCGGGATCTACAAGCTCTACTCAGGACGCGAAATCACGCGCGCGCCGGGTGTGCTGGCAGCCATGGATCCCGTGCAGAGCGAGATCGAATCCGCCACGGTCATCGAGCGCGGCGAGTTCCGCCTTCGGCCGCGCGCCGAGTTCAGCGCCACGGTGCGAATCCTGCGCCGCGAGGACTATTCATTCGGGCCGCTTGCGGAGCTCGTGCCGACCGACTTCGCGGTGGGCTGGGGCCCGATGTCCGACAGTGCCGTGCTCGCGGATGTCGAAATCAGCCAGGGGAATCGTTTCTATTACTGGCGCACGCGTCACTGGCCGATCAGCCGATCCGACATCGAGAGCCATTCGGCCAACTGGCATGTGATTCCGGAGAATCCCGCGGTCGGCAAAGTCCTGGAGCGATTGCGTACCGGCAGCGTGGTGACGCTCGAGGGTCGACTCGTGGACATCGAAGGCGGGGAAGGCGGCATGCGGACCTCGCTGACGCGCCACGACACGGGAGCCGGCGCCTGCGAGATACTGATGGCCGAGTCCGCGCGCATCGCGGCACCGTAAAGCGCAACGAGGGTGATGATGAACGCCGATGTAGTTAGCCAGCTTCCGGCCGTGCGGATCCGTCGCGCCACGGTCGCCGATGCCGAGGCGCTCACACATTTCGGGGCGCGCACTTTTTCCGAAACCTTCGCCGCCGACAACTCGGCCGAAGACATGCGCCTGCACATCGAGTCGGCCTGGCGTCCCGAGCTGCAGCGCGCGGAAATCCTCGAAGAGGCGCTCGACACGCTGCTCGCCTGCGATGAGGGCGGCCGGCTCGCGGGTTTCGCCCAGGTTCGCGCCGCGCAGCCACCGGCCGGAATCGCCGCGGAGAATCCCGTCGAGCTCAAACGCTTCTACGTGGACAAGCCGTGGCAGGGCCGGGGCGTGGCCCGCACGCTCATGGATGCCGCCGAACAGGCAGCCCGTGCGCGCGGCGCGCGGGAGTTCTGGCTCGGCGTCTTTGAACGCAACGAGCGCGCGCAGGCCTTCTACCGGAAATGCGGCTTCCGCAAGGTGGGCACCCAGATTTTCGTCGTGGGCACCGATCCCCAGAACGACCACGTGATGCTCAAGGACCTGCGATGACGGTGCGCCTCGAGCACGTCGGCCTGTGGGTGGCCGACATCGACACGGTGACCGCGTTCTACGCGAAGTATTTTGACGCCCAGGTGGGCGAGGTCTATCGCAACCCGCGCAAGAATTTCGAATCGCGCTTTCTGACCTTCGGCTCGGGCGCTCGCCTCGAAGTCATGACGCGAGCAGATGTGACCCAGCGCGCCGCGGGCGAGCAGCTGGGTCTCGCGCACGTGGCGCTCAGCGTCGGCGACGAAGCCACCGTGGATGCGCTGGCGCTGCGATTCAGGGCCGATGGAATCGAGCCGGACAGCGGACCGCGCCGCACCGGCGACGGTTACTACGAATGCGTGGTGCGCGACCCGGAAGGCAACCTCGTCGAGATCGCGGCGGGATGAGTCGCCGAAACTCCAGGGGACGGATCATGAAATCACGGTTGCCGGCGGTCGCGTTTTTCGCGCCTGCGTTCGCATTCCTGTTCACATGTTTGTTTTCAGCTGGGGCCGTCGCGCAGGAGCCGGCCTCCGCATGGCCGGAAATCACGCGCAGCGCGAAGCCCTGGACACGCTGGTGGTGGCCGGGCAGCGCCGTGGATCGCGCGAATCTCACCCGGCAGACTCGAAGCCATCGCCGCGGCCGGCATCGGTGGCGTCGAGATCACGCCCATCTACGGCGCGCGCGGCAGCGAGTCGCGCTACGTCGATTTCCTCTCGCCGCAGTGGATGGAGATGCTCGAGCACACGACGCGGGAAGCGAAGCGCGCTGGGGCTCGGCGTGGACATGGCGACCGGCACCGGCTGGCCTTTCGGCGGACCCGACCGTCAGCACGGCCGATGGCGTCGAGCAGCCTGGTGCTGCTCGACGGGAAGCTGACCGGCAAACCGACCGCGATGAAGGTGAAGCGGCCGGCCCCTGGCGGGGAAGGCCTGGTGCTCGATCCGTATTCGACGGCTGCGCTCGATCGCTACCTGCGCCCGTTCTCCAAGGCGTTCGCGGGGTTTCCTCGCGAGGGCGTGCGCGCGCAGTTCCATGACTCCTTCGAGTACTACCAGGCGAGCTGGACGGCGACGTTGCCGGAAGTCTTCCAGAAGATGCACGGCTACGACCTCCAGTCTCACGCGGCGCAATTCGGCGAGCATCCGCTCGACGAAGACACGCTCGGCCGCATCAAGGGCGACTACCGGCGCACGCTGGCGAAGCTGCACCTCGACTACGTCAATGCATGGGTGACCTGGGCGCACGAGGAAGGATTCAAGGCGCGCAACCAGGCGCACGGCGCTCCCGGCAACCTGCTGGACCTGTACGCCGCCGCCGACATACCCGAGACCGAATCCTTCGGCCTCACACAGCTGCCCATCGTGGGCCTGCGCGGCGATGCCGTCGGCGTGAGCATCGACCCGGATCCGCCCGAGGTGACGATCGGGCGTTTCGCCTCGTCGGCGGCGCACGTCATGGGCAGGCCGCTGGTCTCGAGTGAGACGCTGACGTGGCTGCGCGAGAATTTCCGCGAATCGCCTGCCGCGGCGAAGCCGCAACTCGACCGGCTGTTCGCCGCCGGCATCAATCACATCTTCTATCACGGCACCGTGTACTCGCCGGCCGACGCCGAGTGGCCGGGCTGGCTGTTCTACGCATCGACGCAGCTCACGCCGTCCAATCCGCTCTGGGACGACTTCGGCGCGATGCATGCGTACGTCGCGCGCGTGCAGTCGGTGCTGCAGGCAGGAGCTCCCGACAACGACATCCTGTTGTACTGGCCGTTCGACGATGTGGTCGAGCACCCCGCCGGACTCATGGAGCATTACGGTGTTCATGAGAACAAGTGGTTGACCGAAGCCGCTGCCGGCCGGATGGCCGCGAAGCTGCTGCAGGCGGGCTACTCGTTCGATTTCGTTTCCGACGCGCAGCTCATGCGTCTGAAAGTGGATGACCGACAGTTCATCGCTCCCGGCGGGGGCCGTTACCGCGCCATCGTGATCCCCGACACACGCCGCATGTCGGTGGAAACACTGACGCAGCTGCGCGACCTCGCGAAGCGAACCGGAAGGGTCCTCTTCGAATCCTTGCCGCAGGACGTTCCCGGCCTTGCGCAACTCGAGGCGCGCCGCGCCGAATTCCGCAAGCTCGCAGCCGCGCCGGCACTGACCCTGGCCGTGGCGGGAAATGACATCGTGCCGGCGCTGATGAAACACCGGCTGCGGCAAGAACCGGCGGCGCAGGCGGGTCTCCTGCACATCCGGCGGGCGCGCGCCAACGGAAACGACTACTTTTTCGCGAACCTTGGCGGGAATGCGTTCGACGGCTGGCTGCAGTTAGGCGTGTCCGCCGAGTCGGCGATGCTGCTCGATCCACTGACGGGCCGCGCCGGTACGGCGGCGGTCAAGCGCGGCGGCGATGGCAGGCTGCAGGTCTATCTGCAGCTCGCGTCAGGCGAATCCGCGCTGGTGCGTACTTACGGCGCGAAGCGACCCTACACGGCACAGCCGTGGCGCTACGAAAAGGCTGCGGGCGATGGCGTCGCACTGCAGGGCGAATGGCAGATCGAGTTCGTCAAAGGAGGTCCGGCGCTGCCGGGCCCCGCGCGCATGAGTACGCTCGCGAGCTGGACCTCGCTCGAGGACACCGAGGCCAAGCGGTTTGCCGGTACCGCGCGTTATCGCGTGGAGTTCGACGCGCCCGCGAAGCCGGCGGACGCCTGGGCTCTCGACCTGGGCGACGTGCGTGAGACCGCGCGCGTCACTCTCAATGGCAAGCCGGTCGCCACGGCCTGGAGCCTGCCGTTCAGGATACGTCTCGACGGGCTCAAGGCTCGCGGCAACCATGCTCGTGATCGAAGTGACGAACCTTCCCGCAAACCGGATCCGCGATCTCGACGTGCGCAAGGTGCCCTGGAAGATCATGCGCGACATCAATCTCGCCAGCGTGAAATACCGTCCGTTCGATGCTGCCGCCTGGGAGATCGAGCCGGCCGGCCTGCTCGGGCCGGTGACGCTGGTGCCGCTTGCAATAGTTAGCCCATAGTCAACCCAGCATGGACCGGTCGCGAAACATGCAGCGGTCCATGACCGTGAAGATGCCCGCATCGCGGGCCTTCTGCGCGGCGGCTTCGTCGATGACGCCGTCCTGCAGCCACAAGGCCGGCACCTTCAGGCGGATGCAGTCATCGACGATCGCTGCCACGTGCTCCGGCCGGCGAAAGACATCGACCACGTCGACGGGGCCGGCGCCCTTCATCGCAGACTCGAGATCCGGCCAGGCGCGCTCGCCCAGGATTTCCGTCGCGGTCGGATTGACCGGGACGATCCGGTAGCCGAATTTCTGCAGCGCCCTGGCCACGTTGTGGCTAGGTCGCCCTGGGGTTTCGGAAAGACCGAGGATGGCGACGGTACGGATACGGTGCAGGAAATCGTCGATTGCCGGTTTCGCGGGGTTGTCGAACATGGCGTGGCCTCGTGTTGTGCTAGCGTCCCCCGGGAACTACCTGGGAGGGTCGTGATGAGTACTTGTCAAAATAGCCGCCAATATAACGGCTGCGTGGGTGCTCTGCGCTGCGATCGCCGTTCCCGCATTCGCGCAGGATTCACCGGAACCCGAGCAGGCGACCGAAGCAGAGGCGATCCCGGAGCTGAAGTTCGCAACCGGCGACATCGTGCTGCCTAACAAGGTGGCCACTCTGCGTCTCGGCGAGAAGTATCACTACCTCGCGCCGGAGGAAGCCAGCCAGCTGCTGCAGATGTGGGGTAATCCGCCGGACGACACCACGCAGGGCGCGATCTACCCGGCGGACGTCAATCCGCTGAGCAAGGGCGGCTGGGCGGTTTTCCTCACCTATCTCGATGAGGGCCACGTCGATGACTCCGACGCGAAGGACATCGACTACGACGAAATGCTCAAGGACATGAAGGAAGGCACTGAAGATAACAACGAAGCGCGAAAGCAGGCGGGCTACCCGGCCATGCACCTCATCAATTGGGCGGAACCGCCGCGCTACGATGCCGCGATGAAGAAGCTCTACTGGGCCAAGGAAATCAGTTCCGACGACAGCAAGACGCACTATCTGAACTACGACGTGCGCGTGCTCGGCCGTGAAGGCGTGTTGTCGATGCAGGCCGTCGCGACCATGGATCAGTTGCAGCAGGTTCGCACCGACATGCGCCCGCTGCTCGACATCGCCGAGTTCAACGAGGGTTACCGCTACGCCGAGTTCAATTCGAAGATACGGACCGGGTGGCGGCGTACGGGCTCGGCGCCCTGATTGCCGGCGGGCTGGCCGCGAAGGCCGGTCTGTTCGCCAAGCTGTTGCGCCCTGCTGGTGGTGGGCAAGAAGTTCATCATCATCGGGCTCATCGCCCTCGGCGGATTTCTCGCCAGGATGTTTGGCAAGAAGAAGGACGAGGCGGCCTGAGCGGGAGCGCGCCAACGGATTTTCACGTCCACATCGAGCCGGGCGGCCACGACATTCGCGTGCCGCCCGGCGAGAACGTGCTGGCAGCGGCGCTCGCCGCCGGCATTCCGCTTCCCTTCAGCTGTCGCGCCGGCCGCTGCGCTTCGTGCAAGGCGAAGTTGCTGGCCGGCACCATCGAATATCCCGCGGGCACTCCGCCCGGTATCACGCCGGCCGAAGTCGAGCGCGGCGAAGTGCTTCTGTGCCAGGCGCGGCCGCGCAGCGATCTATCCATTGAGTCCCGACGTGTGCCGGTGCGTCCGTCGAATGCCGCGATGTGCGAAATCATGGCGCTCGATGCGTTGCCGCTGGGTGCGCTGCGCGTGCTGCTGCGATTCACCGAAGGTACGCTCGACGCGCGTCCAGGCCAGTTCGTCGACGTGCGCAATCACGCCGGCGATGCGGAACGGCTGGCGGTCATCGGCGCGCGGCCGGGCGGGCTCGATGTGGAATGCGGTCAGGACGGCAGTGTGCTGCGCGCCTGGTTGGACACGGTCGCGACGACGGGTTCCGTCTTGCGCGTCGCCGGGCCGTTCGACCGGCCACGCTAGTCAGATACGGAAACGGTCCTTGAGATCGCCCGCCATCCGGCGGCTGACCTCGAGCGCATCCGGCAGACCGCGCAGGTGCACGAAGTGCTGGCCGCTGGCGTCCCGCGCGATGCGCTCCAGGAATTTCGTGTTCACCAGCGCGTTGCGATGAATGCGCAGGAAATTCACCGCGAACTCCTCTTCCAGCGTCTTGAGCGAATCCTCGATCAGGTCTTCGCCTTTCAGGTGTTTGACCGTAGTGTATTTCTGGTCGGCCTGAAAACAGAACACTTCTTCGACGGGAATGAGCTTGAGACCGTCGCGGCCGCGCACGCCGATGTGCGAACGATGTGCGGCGGTACTGGTGGCGGTCGCCACCTGCTGCAATTGCGCGCGCGACAGCCGTTCGGCCTTGGACAGCGCGGCGCGCAGTTTCTCGGCGCGAATCGGCTTCAATAGATAGGCCACGGCTTCAGATTCGAACGCCTGCAGCGCGTATTCATCGAAAGCGGTGGTGAAGATGACTGCCGGGGGTACGGGCAGTGCTGCGAGGTGACGGGCCACCTCCAGGCCGTCGATGCCGGGCATGCGCACGTCGAGGAGAACGACGTCGGGTGTCAGCCGATCCACCAGGTCTATCGCCTGCTCGCCATTACCTGCTTCACCCACGACTTCGAATTCGCCGGCTTCCGCGAGCATGGAGCGCAGGCGCTCGCGCGCGGGCGGCTCGTCGTCGACGATGAGCACGCGCAGGCTCATGCGGTACCCGTCACCGGCGTTGCCGAAAACGGAAATCGCAGCGTCACGATGTATTGATCGTCGTAGCGGCCGGATTTCACGGTGGCGCGGTCGCCGTACATGAGCTCGAGTCTTTCCTTGATGTTGGCCAACGCCAGGCGATTGCCTTCGCGCACCGTGAGGTTTGCCACCGGCAGGGGGTTGCGCACGACAATGGTGATCATGCCCTTGTTGAATTCGCCGGTGACCGTGACCACGCCACCTTCGGCCAGCGGCTCGACGCCGTGATAGATGGCGTTCTCGAGCAGCGGCTGCAGCGTGAGGCCCGGCACGATCGCGTCATTTGGCAGCGAATCGATTTTCCACTCCACGCGCAGGCGATCGCCGAGACGCAGCTGCTCCATGCGCTGGTAGGTGCGCGCCACGTCGATTTCTTCCGCCAGCGAGATCTGGTTGCGTTTCTCGCTGAGATTGGCGCGGAACAGGTCGGCAAGATCCTGAACTGCTTCTTCGGCGCGCGCCGGGTTGCTGCGCGTGAGCGCGGCGATGGTGTTCATGCTGTTGAAGAGGAAGTGCGGACGGATGCGCGCCTGCAGGGCATGCACACGCGCCTTGGCCTGCAGTTCGACGTTGTGGCGCCATTCATGCGTGACGTAGAAGTAACGCAGCGTCAGCGCCGTGACCACGAAGGTGATGCCGGCATTGCGTAGCAGGAACGACCAGTGAAAGTTGGGCGTCATCGTGCTGGCGCCGTAAGCATAGGCCGCCGCGGATACGATGATGACGAGGCCCACCGTAATCGTGATCACGATGGCCGCGCTGACTGCGACGCTCTTGCTGGCGAGATAGTCGCGCAGCAGGCAGAGCAGGCCGGCGCCGCACAGCGCGATCCACAGCAGGAACATGGAGGTGAGGCCCAGGTCGCTCCAGAAGCCCAGCGCCGCGTCGTTGCGCGCCAGCGCCAGCAGCAGCGCGGTCAGTTCGCAGATCACGATGATGGTCAGCACCGCGCCCGACGAACAGAAATTGGGTAGATAGAGCTGCCGCGGTTCCTCGACGGGAGACGGTGCGGCTGGCGGCGGGCGATTCATGCCTTGCGCTTCGCGGCTTCCTCGAACAGCGCCTGCTTGAGCCGGTGCGTCGCGGAGATATCTTCGTCGCCGTAACCCCGGTCCATCAGTTCGGCGTATTCGGCGAGCATTGAGTCGACCACCGGCAGCGAGACCCCGAAACGCGCCGCCATGTCGCGGCAGATGCCGAGATCCTTGGCGTGCAGCTTGATGCGGAATCCCGCGGGATAAGCGCCGCGAATCATGTTGGGCGCCCGATGCACGAAGTACCAGCTCGAGCCGGCGCCGGCGCCGAGCGTGGACACCACGCGGTCGAGCGGCAACTGGTGCGCCCCCGCGAACGCCATGGCTTCGGCGCAGGCGCGGATGATGCCGGCGCACATGATCTGGTTGGTGGCCTTGGTGGCCTGGCCCGCGCCTGCAGGACCGAAATGTTCGATGGTCTTGCCCATCGCCGCGAGGATGGGGCGTGCGGCTTCGAAAGCTGCCGGATCACCGCCGGTCATGATGGCGAGCGTGCCTTTCTGCGCGCCTTCGACGCCACCGCTGACGGGTGCATCGATGAAACGGGCTCCGCGCTTGCCCAGGAACTCCTCGGCCCAGCGAGCGGTTTCGGCACTCACCGTCGAGCAGTCGATGACCAGCGCGCCCTGGCGCAGGCCCGGGGCCAGTCCTTCGATGACGGAACGGACATCGGCATCCGCGGATACGCAGACCACTACCGCATCGACCAGCGCGGCGAATTCGGCAAGAGAAGCGGGCGATTCGCAGGCTAGCTCGGCGCCCAGCGCGAGCGCTTTATCGCTGCTTCGTTCCAGACGGCATCGAGCAAGCCCGGCACGATGGAGATTTCTTGCCATGGGAGCACCCATGGCACCAAGACCGGCAAAGCCAACGCGCTGCATAGGCGCGAATTATCAGGCGCAAGCGCCACAAAGGAAATCGCCGCCCGAGGGCGGCGATCATGGAACGTCGAAGATAAGGAAACTCAGCCTTGCGGCCCGCAGATGGCTTCCACCTGCTTGGCGGCGTCGATGCGCGTCTTGTCGATCTCTTCGGCGCTCAGATATTGAGCGTTGGCCATCGGCCGCCTGTCTTGTACAAGCGGGTGCGAGGAGACCGAAACCTGGTACCGCTCGCGCGCCTTCTTGCAGTTTTCCTTGCGCTGCTCTTCGAGATCTTTGGCGACGGTCGCGGAGACGCGGGCATCGTTCTGCGATTCGGCGATGCGCTGATTGCTGGCGGCAAGCTGTGTGTTGGAAGCGGCCTGGTTCGACGCGTTAGTGCGCGCGGCAACTTCCGCGCGGACGCTGCGAACCTGTGCTCACCAGCACTGCGCCGGGAATTGGCTTGTCCGTGTAGAGCGTGGCGCCCTTTTCGTCCACGTACTTGTAAACGTCGCCCGCCTGAGCCTGTTCGGTTTGAACGAGGGCACAGGTGAGAACGCCAGCAATGACGGCAAGGATTCTTGTATGACGCATGACCTTCCTCCGGTCCGTGGAGTATCTCAGGGAGCGCCTATGAGAACCCTTGATGTCCATCACAGACAAGCCCCTTTTCACAGGCAAAACGGGCAAAAGAAAGGGCCTCCCGAGGGAGGCCCTGTGTTTCGGACGGAATCTCCGGGCAGGCCGGGTTTCCCCGGCCCCCAAAGGAGGGATCAGCCGTTGTAGGCGCGCTCGCCGTGGGACACGGTGTCGAGGCCTTCGCGCTCCTGTTCCTCGTTCACACGCAGGCCGATGGTGAGATCGACCAGCTTGAACGCGACCAGGGAGACGATACCCGACCAGAGCAACGTCACGCCGACGCCCCAGAGCTGCGAGACCACGTGAGTGCCGATGCTGTACGCAGCCGGATCCGGGTACGCATTGATGGCGTAGTCGTACACGTCGGTGCCGCCCAGGGCGGGCGAGTTGAACACGCCCGTCAGGATCGCGCCGACGATGCCGCCGACGCAGTGCACGCCGAACACATCGAGCGAATCGTCGTAGCCCATGATCTTCTTCAGGCCCGAGCAGGCCCAGAGGCAGATGAGAGCGGCGATGGCGCCGATGGCGATGGAGCCCATCGTTCCCACCCAGCCGCAGGCCGGGGTGATGGCGACCAATCCCGCAACCGCACCGGAAGCTGCACCGAGCATCGTGGGCGAACCCTTGATGATCCACTCACCCAGCATCCAGGCGAGCGTTGCAGCGGCGGTGGCGAGCAACGTGTTGGTGAACACCAGCGTCGCGAAGCCATTCGCTTCGAGGTTCGAGCCGACGTTGAAGCCGAACCAGCCTACCCACAGCAGCGAGGCGCCGATCATGACCATGGGCAGATTGTGCGGCGGCAGCGCAGTCGTGCCGAAGCCGACACGTTTGCCGAGCAGGAAGGCGCCGACCAGGCCGGCGATACCGGCGTTGATGTGCACCACCGTTCCGCCCGCGAAGTCGAGTGCCCCCTTGTTGAAGAGGAAACCCGCGTTCACGTTGGCCGCAGCACCTGCTTCAGCCGTGGTGAAAGCATCCGGGCCGGACCAGAACCAGACCATGTGCGCGATCGGGTAGTAGCTGAAGGTCAGCCACAGGATCACGAACACGAGTATCGCGCTGAACTTCACGCGCTCGGCGAGGGCGCCGACGATGAGTGCGGGCGTGATGGCCGCGAAAGTTGCCTGGAAGCAGAAGAAGCCCAGCTCGGGGATGTTGGTGGCCTTGCTGAACGTGCCGGTGAGCGAGTCGCCGGTCATGCCCTTCAGGAACATCTTGCCGAAGCCGCCGAAGAACGCATTGCCTTCGGTGAACGCGACGCTGTAGCCATAGACAGCGAACATCAGCACGCCCACGCAGAAGATGATCATCACCTGCATGAGCAGCGACAGCACGTTCTTGCTGCGAACCATGCCGCCGTAGAACAGCGCCAGGCCCGGAATGGTCATGAGGATGACGATCACCGTGCTCGTCATGAGCCAGGAAATGTCACCTTTGTTCGGTGGCGGCGGCGCGTCCTGTGCGAAAACCAGCGCCGGCAACATCATCAACAGCGCTGCGCCGAGACCGCGCATCAGGCTGCTACCCTTCGTTCTCTTCTTATCTTGATGCATGTAAAAGCTCCTCAACGACATCTCAGGCTGCCGCCGCGCCGGATTCACGGGTACGTATCCGCACCGCTTCACCGACTGGCGCCAGGAAAATCTTGCCGTCACCGGTTTTTCCCGTGCGACACACATTGCTGATGGCTTCGATCACGGCTTCTGCGGAAGCCTCGTCGAGCACGATCTCGACCCGAAGCTTCGGCACGAACTCCACCTGATATTCAGAACCCCGGTAGTGTTCTGAATGGCCCCGCTGCCGCCCGTAACCCGTGACTTCGGTTACGGTGATCCCCTGCACGCCGAGACGCGCGACGGCCATTTGCAGGTCGTCCAGCTTCCAAGGGCGAATGATTGCAGTGATCATTTTCATGGCTTTGGCATCGTTATCCGATGGAGCGGGCGCTGTGCGCCCGCGTATGCTCCCCGTTGTTCATCTTCTTCAGCCTGTGTTCAAAGTGCAGGTTCCATGCCAGCCCCTAAGCCGGCCAAGAGAGGGCCGCTGCGGCGCGAAAGAACCGGAGTTCCGATGAATGCGCCCAAAATTGGGGCGGCAAATGTTGACACGCAACAAAACGGGGCAGAACGCCCTCAACTTGTTAGGAGAGCCGTCAGTGGAGATACCCAGGGTCGAAGAATTGCTCCGTAGCCTGATGCAGGGTTTGCCCCCTGGGCTCGCATCCGGTGCTGGAACCCTGCGCGAAGATCTGGAGAACAACTTCCGGGCCGTGCTGCGCGCCAATCTTGGAAAGCTCGATCTCGCCGGGCGTGACGAATTCGATGCGCAGCGCAAAGTGCTGGAACGCACGCGTGCGCGTCTCGAAGCCCTTGAACAGCGCGTGGCCGAACTCGAAGCCAAGACCGGCAATCCAGCGGGCCGCTGATCGCGTCAACTTTGGTTGCGGCCAACATGGATGTTGGTCTGGAGTGGTCATGGGGATCGCACGCGTCGCGAGCCGCGCACAGTTGGGTCTGTCGGCACCGCGAGTCGCCGTCGAGGTCCACCTCGGTTCGGGCCTGCCCACCTTTTCGATCGTGGGGCTTCCGGCCACGGCAGTGAAAGAGAGCAAAGATCGAGTTCGCGCGGCCCTGCACAACTGCGGGTTCGATTTTCCCGCGGGGCGCATCACCGTCAATCTGTCGCCGGCAGATTTGCCCAAGGAAGGTTGCCGCTACGATCTGCCGATCGCGCTTGGCATCCTGCTGGCATCCGGGCAGGTCGAATTTCCCGACGCCGTGGTGAACTCCACCGAGTTCTATGGCGAACTCGGGCTCGCCGGTGAATTGCGGCCGATCAAGGGAGTGCTGCTGGCGGCGGCGCACGCAGCCCGCGAAGGACGCAGTGTCATCGTGCCAGCGGCAAATCTCGGCGAGGCGCGGGTCGCGGGCCTGTCCAGCGCGCGGGGCGCGGCAACCTTGTTAGACGTCTGCGGCCTGTTCGCGGCGCGTGCGCAAGCGGACACCGAATTCACGGACGCCGCGCATGTGTTGCTCGCGGACTGCGATCAGCCGGTTCCCGACCTCACCGATGTGCGTGGCCAGGCCGGCCCCAAACGTGCGCTCCTCGTGGCGGCCGCGGGCGGGCACAGCATCTTGCTGGTCGGGCCGCCCGGCACGGGCAAGAGCATGCTCGCGCAGCGATTGCCGGGCCTGTTGCCATCGCTCGAGGCCGAAGAAGCACTGGATGTGGCGTCGATCGCATCGGTGAGCTCACGCGGTTTCAATGCCATCGACTATGGCCGCCGGCCATTCCGGGCGCCGCATCACACGGCGTCGGCGAGCGCGATCATCGGCGGCGGTCCGCACGCGAGGCCAGGTGAAGTCAGTCTCGCTCACCGGGGTGTGCTGTTCCTCGATGAGCTGCCTGAGTTCAATCGCAGCGTGCTCGAATCGCTGCGGGAGCCGCTCGAAACCGGAACGGTGGCCATTTCGCGCGCCGCGCTCCAGGTGGAATACCCGGCCCGCTTCCAGCTCGTCGCGGCGATGAACCCCTGTCCCTGCGGCTATCTCGGCGACACGTCCGGGCGATGCCGCTGCGCGCCGCCGGAAATCGCGCGGTATCGCGCACGCATTTCCGGCCCGCTGCTCGATCGCATCGACCTGCGAGTCGAGGTTTCGACGGTGCCCAGCGAAGAGTTGTTAGGTGATGCGCCGCCGGCCAGTCCGTCGCAGTCGAGCCGGCATGCCGCCGAGCGCGTGCGCCGCGCGCGCGAGCTGCAGCACCGGCGTGCGGGCAAGCTCAACGCGGAATTGAGCGGCGCGGAGCTCGAGGAACATTGCAAGCTCGACCGCCGTTGCCGGTTGCTGCTGTTCCAGGCGCGCGCCCGGCTGGCGCTTTCGGCACGAGGGGTTCACCGGGTGTTACGCATCGCGCGGACCGCCGCTGATCTGGAAGAGCGGTCGGGCCCGGTGGGCGCCGCGCATCTCGCCGAAGCCCTTCAGCTCCGGCGCTTTGAGTCATACGCGTGAGATAGGGAGCGGCGCGAGACGAACCTGCTACTTGTTCATCTCGATCATGTGATCGACGGCCTGCTTGATGAGGTCGTCCGGCCAGTCGGCGCGGCCGCCCTTCGCGGGCATGACACCGGCCTTGCCGTTGAAGCCGTTGATGGCGTGGTTGTACAGAGTCTCTTTGCCCTGCGCGATGCGCGGAGCCCAGGCGCCCTTGTCGCCCGACTTCGGCGCTCCGGCGATACCCGCGCCATGACAGGCGGAGCAGGCGGTTTCATAAGCGGCCGTGCCGTCAGCAGGCAGGGCGGCTGCGGCGGTGGGCGGACCCACGCTTTCGATCTTCAGTGCCGAGTTGTCCTGGCCGGCGACCGCCACGCGCGCCACGGGCTGCAGGCGTTCTTCGACGCTCTCGAGATACACGCGGTCGGTGGTGACCTGCTTGCCCTGGTTGTTCGCGCCGACGTGTCGCGCGAATGCAAAAAGGCCGATGGTGACGGCAACCAGAATGCCGAGAACCAGACTGAAATTGTTGAAGAAATGTGAGTCTTGTTTGCTCATGGGCGCGGAGTATATCTGTCGGCTTGGTGGCTGAGTAATCTGGCGCGCCCGACAGGATTCGAACCTGTGACCTACGGTTTCGGAAACCGTCACTCTATCCAGCTGAGCTACGGGCGCGGGGGGCGGGATTCTAGCTGTTCAGAGCCAGCCTTTCCGCTTGAAGAAGACAAAAGGGCCGACGGCGGACAGCAGCATGATGCCCATGGCCGCCCAGAAGCCCCAGGGCTGGTGCAGCCAGGGCATTTTCGAGAAGTTCATGCCAAAAACCGCCCCGATGACCGAGGGCGGCAGCAGGAACACCGTCACGACCGAGAAGATCTTGAGGATGTTGTTCTGGTCGATGTTGATGAGGCCCAGCGTGGCGTCGAGGATGAACGACACCTTGGTGCCCAGGAACGAGGCGTGATCGCTCATCGCCATCACGTCGCGCGTCAGCGTGCGGAAACGGCCCCGCACGTCCTGCGACATGGGCACGGCGGTGCTCTGCTGCACGAAGGTCAGCAGCCTTCCCAGGCTGACGAGGCTCTCGCGCGCCTTGGAGATGAGTTCGCCGTTCTGTCCGAGCCGCTCGAGCATCTTGCGGAAGTCGCGCATGACGCCGCGTTTGCGCCGCGAAGCGCTGAACACATCGACCGAAGCGCCGTCGAGGTCGGTGGCGACACGCTCGATGACATCGGCGACGCGGTTGACGATGGACTCCACCAGGCCCGCGAGCACTGCCGGTGGCGTATTGCAGGAATTCGGATGGCGTTCCGCGTAGGCGATGAAGCGCCGGAACGGCAGCGGGTCCACGTAGCGATTGGTGACCAGCTTGGTCGAGGAGAGGATGAAGGTGATCTGCGTGCTTTCCGGCAGATCGGAATCGAGCTTCGTGACCACGGTGGCCGTCATGTACAGCGCGCCGTCCTCTTCGTAGAGGCGGTTCGAAGCTTCGATCTCGCGCATTTCATCGCGAGTCGGAACGTCGATGCTCAGGAAACTCTCGACCTGTTTCTCTTCGCTCGGCGTGGGTTCGACCAGGTCGAGCCAGATCGACTCGCCCGGAATGGCGGCGCCGGAACGCAGCTCGAATCGGGCGAGGCCCTGGGGCTGCGGAATAAAGGCGCTCAGCATGTCGACTGGCGGCGGCGCGCTAGCGATTCTTCTCGCTGGCGGCGAGGTCGTTGACGAGCGCGAGCATCTCGGCCGTTCCACCGGCCTCGTCAACGCTGGTGCTGAACTTGCCGTTCACGTACATCACCGGCACCGTCGACACCTGGAGGTTCTTCGTCAGGTTTTCAGCGCGCAGAATGTTTGCGGCCACGGACATCGAGTCGTAAGCGGCGTTGAAATCCTTCTCCGACACGCCTTCGCGAGTGAAGAAAGCGAGATGGATCGACCGCGCCTGCTCTTCGCTGCGACCGATGAGCTGCACACCTTGCTGGTGGATGGCGTCGAACACCTTGGTGTGCAGATCGGGACGACGCAGGGCCTGCAGGGTGTAGTAGACCTTGGCGTGCTGGCGATGTTCGCGGTCCCCAGATCACCGGCACGCGCACGAATTCCACGTACGGGGCCTTGGTCTGTTTCCAGCTCTCGAGCGTCGGGTCGAGCGCGTAGCAGTGCCCGCAGCCGTACCAGAACACCTCGCTGACCTCGACCTTGCCGGCGGGGACGCTGGTGGGCTGCGGATTGGCGACGAGCTTGTAGTTGGTTCCCGCCTTCCATTTGGCGAGCGCGGCCGTGGCGGAGGCCGCGGTTTCGGCAGCGCGCGCGCCGCCCGTCCATGCAAGGCTGGCGGCCACCAGGGCCGCGAAGAGTGGGAGTACCCGGTAGTTCGTCACGAGCGGCCTCTTTGGTAGTTAGCGCAGCCCCTGCAGATACGAGGCGAGGTTGCGGATGTCTTCCGGCGTCAGCCGCGCGGCGATCGTGGTCATCATCGCGCTGTTGCGCGTCTGGTTGACGACCGCCGCATCGGTGGCGTCACGGTAGCGATTCTTCGTGAGGTAGTCCTGCAACTGCTTCACGGTGTAGACCGAGTGCTGCGCGCGCAGCGCGGGATAGCCGGCGCCCGAATTGCCCTGGCCGGAAGGCCCGTGGCAGGCGGTGCAGGACGGGATGTTGCGCGCGAGATCGCCGGACTTGTACAGCGCTTCGCCGGCCTTCCAGTAGGAAGGATCGGCTTCGAGACCCGACGGGCGTCTGCGCCGCGAAGTATGCCGCCACATCGGCGAAGTCCTGCTCGGACATCTGCGCAACGATCGGATACATGATTTCGTTGATGCGCTTGCGCGCCTTGAACATCGCGAGCTGCTCACGCGTATAGGCCGCGTTCTGGCCGGCGAGATTCGGCCACTCAGGGTTGCTGCTGTTGCCGTTCACTCCGTGGCAGGCCGTGCACACGGCAGCCTTGGTGGCGCCGGCGTCGGCGGATCCGACGATCGCATCGGCGGCAGTGGCGTTGTTGGCGAATGCCAGACCCACGCAAACGAGTGCGGCGGCCAGGCTCAACGAAAATCTGCTCTCAATCATGGTCTTGCGGGCTCCCTGGAAGGCGGCGAATTGTACACTAGCGTGTGTCGACTCAAACGTAGCCTCCCATGAGCCAGTTTCCCAATGTCCGCTTCCTGCTGTCGGCGGCGAGTGAGGAGCAGTTTCCCGTCGATGCCGGCACCGAAGTCGCCTTCGCCGGACGATCGAACTCGGGCAAGTCGAGCGCCATCAACACGATCCTCGTGCGCAACGGACTGGCGCGCGCCAGCAAGACTCCCGGGCGCACGCGACTGCTGAACTTCTTCGAGATCGAAGAGGGCCGGCGCATCATCGACCTGCCCGGTTACGGTTACGCCGAGGCGAGCCCGGTGGAGAAGAAGCAGTGGATTGCGCTCATTCAGAAGCTGCCGAAGCGAACCTGCATCAGCGGTCTGGTCCTGATCGTCGACATCAGGCGCGGCATCAAGGAGCAGGACGAGCAGTTGCTCAACTGGGCCGATGCGTCGGGCTGGCCGATGCATGTGCTGCTGACCAAGGCCGACAAGCTCAACCAGCGGGACCGGGCGACGGCACTCAAGGAGGCCGAAGAAATTCTCGGCGAGGGCGTGAGCGTTCAGGTGTTTTCGGCCACGGACAAGATCGGGGTGCCGGCGGCCCAGAAGCGGTTGATTCAGCTCCTGAATCCCCAGGCGCTCCCTTCGATGAACGAGGGCACCCCATAAAAAGAAAGCCCCGGTGGAAAAACCACCGGGGCCAGACTAACCCGGCACAGGTCTCGTGAACCGGGCTACACGCTCAGGGAGGGAAGCGTGGAGCGTTTTAAGGCGCTCGGGTAATCAGACACGGGTCCCTGGCGATGGTTCAAAAATTTCTTAAAAAAGTACTGCTACGAAATCATGTGGTTACAACGCGACCTGTCGCGCCCACGCTACAGAAACGTATAGGTAAAGCTCAGGGACATGGTGCTGATATCGATCCAGTCGTCGAAGTCTTCCGCGGAAAACTGTCTCGTACTCCGCACGGACGCCGAAGCTGCCGAAATGCGCGCCAACGCCGACGCCATAGGTCGGCTCCCAGCCATCATCCGAAAAGTCGCCTAATTCGTCGATTTCGACGTCGATCTGCCGAATTCGCCATGCCGAGGCGTGCGTACAGATCGATCACGCCGATTTCGATGATGCCCAGAGCAGACACCGTCCAGGCGGTGGTGTCGATGGAGACATCTCCCAGAAAGTCATCTTCGAATGAATCGCCGCCCAGATCGATGTAATTGGCTTCGACGGCCAGCCAGTCCAGCGGCCGGAAACCGACGATGACCTTGAAGCTGTTGTCATCCAGCGAATCGCTGCCGAATTCGTCAACGTCGAATTCGGACTTGGTGATGCCGGCGCCCAGGTAGAAGCCGTTGTCGGCGGCGGCGGCTTGCGGGGCGACGGCGGCGAGCGACAGCGCACCCAGCGCGGCGATCGCAGCGAACTTCGTGTTCATGAGAGACCTCTCCAAAGTTTTAGGACGTTGGATTAGAGCGCAGGATTACTTAACGGTTCCTGAACTCGGACTGGCAATGTGACGTGGTCCGCATTCGCGTCCACCCGGAAGGGGACGCAGTGCGCATTTCGTCTATCCACCCGAGACCCGCCGCTACGCGGACCTGTTAGGACCCAACTAGTGCGCCTAGTGTGCCTCGTCCCAGTTGGGTCCGCTGCCAGCATCCACCTTCAGCGGAACCCGCAGGTCGGCGGCGGCCATCATGTGCTGTCGGACAGCATCGGTCACCTCGGCGAGCTTCGCCGTTTCGACTTCCAGTACCAGTTCGTCGTGCACCTGCATGATGATGCGCGCCCCGCGTGCTGACGCGCACCAGGCATCCACGGCGATCATGGCGCGCTTGATGATGTCGGCCGCGGTGCCCTGCATGGGCGCGTTGATGGCCGCGCGCTCCGCCGCCTGCTGGAACTGCTTGTTGCGCGCGTTGATGTCGGGCAGGTACAGCCGCCGGCCGAACACCGTTTCGACGTACCCCTGCTGCGCGGGCCTGCGCGCGCGTTTCTTCCATGTAACGCTTCACGCCGGGATAACGCGCGAAATACAGATCGATGTACTCCTGCGCCGCATTGCGCGGGATGCCTAACTGCTTCGCCAGGCCGAACGCGCTCATGCCGTAGATGAGGCCGAAGTTGATGGCCTTGGCGGAGCGCCGCTGATCCGCCGTGACGGTTTCGAGCGTGACGCCGAAAACTTCAGCGGCGGTCGCCTGGTGGATGTCCTTGTCGCCGGCGAAAGCGCTGAGCAGCCCGTCGTCCTGCGAGAGGTGCGCCATGATGCGCAGCTCGATCTGCGAGTAGTCCGCCGCCAGCAGCACGTGCCCTTCGGGCGCGACGAAAGCCTGGCGGATGCGCCGTCCTTCGAGCGTGCGTATCGGAATGTTCTGCAGGTTGGGATCCTGCGAAGACAGCCGGCCGGTGGCGGCGACGGCCTGGTGGTAGCTGGTGTGAACGCGGCCGGTACGCGGATTGATCTGCTCGGGTAGTTTGTCGGTGTAGGTGGACTTCAGCTTCGAGAGGCTGCGGTGCTCGAGGATGAGCTTGGGCAACACGTAACTTTCCGCGAGCTCTTCGAGCACGTCTTCGGCGGTCGATGGCTGACCGGTCGGTGTCTTGCGGATCACCGGCAGGTTCATCTTCTCGAAAAGGATGTTGCAGAGCTGCTTGGGTGAATCCAGGTTGAAGGGCGCGCCTGCCTCGCGATGCGCTTCACCCAGCAACTCCATGAGCCGCTTGCCCAGTTCGGTGCTCTGCACGCGCAGCATCTGCCGGTCGAGCAGCACTCCATGTTCTTCCATGCGCAGGAGCACCGGCACCAGCGGCTGCTCGCATTCTTCATAGAGCCGCTTGAGCAGCGGGACGGCGGCGATCTGCGGCCACAACACCTGGTGGAGGCGCAGCGTTACGTCGGAGTCCTCGGACGAATATTCGGCCGCCTTGTCCACCGGCACCTGGCTGAAGGAAATCTGCTTCGCGCCTTTGCCGGCCACATCTTCATAGTGGATGGTGCGAATGCCGAGATAACGCTCGGCGGCCGAGTCCATGTCGTGGCGCGTTGCCACGCTGTTCCAGACGTACGACTCGAGCATGGAGTCATACCGCATACCGGCGAGCCGGATGCCGTGGTTGGCGAGCACGTGTGCGTCGTACTTGAGATGGTGGCCGACCTTGGCGTGTTTGTCGGACTCGAGCAGCGGCTTGAGTCTTGCGAGGCTGGTGTCGCGGTCGAGCTGGTCGGGCGCGCCGGCGTAGTCGTGGCGCAGCGGTAGATAGGCAGCGGCGCCGGGCGCGATCGCGAATGAAACGCCGACGATCTCGGCCTTCATGTACTCGAGGCTGGTGGTCTCGGTATCGAAGGCGAAGAGCTCGGCCGCTTCGAGTTTCTTCACCCAGTCGTCGAGCTGCGCTTCGGTCGTGATGGTTTCGTAGAGGCGCGGCGCCGCCGCGATGATCTGCGCGCCGGCATTGATGCCGGCTGCGGCCGGCGCGCCCGCGATGGCGGGCTGATCCGTGGCGGTCGGCGCGCTGGGCGCGGTCGGTGTCGCCGATGCTGGCGCCGCCGTCCAGCTGCTTGAGCAGCGAGCGCAGTTCGAGGCGCGTGTACAGCGCACGCAATGCATCGACATCCGGCGGGTTGCGCTTGAGTTCGGACAGCGTGACCGGCAGGGTCACGTCGGTGCGAATGGTCGCGAGCTTGCGGGCGAGCTCGAGCGTGGCGAGACCGGCACGCAGGTTCTCACCAACCTTCCCGTCGACATTGGCGGCGTCCGCCACCAGCGCATCGAGCGTCGAGTATTTGCCTAACCACTTGGCCGCCGTCTTGGGCCCGACCTTGTCGATGCCCGGAATGTTGTCGGAGCTGTCGCCCACCAGCGCGAGGTAGTCGATGATCTGCTCGGGAAAGACGTCGAACTTGGTCTTCACGCCTGCGCGATCGAGGACCGTACCGCTCATGGTATTGATCAGCGTGATCAGCGGCGAGACGAGCTGCGCCATGTCCTTGTCGCCGGTCGAAATCAGCACGCTCAGGTTCTCTTTCGCGGCCGCGCAGGCCAGCGTGCCGATCACGTCGTCGGCTTCCACGCCCTTCTCGCGAAGGATCGGCAGGCCCATGCCGCGCACGGCTTCCAGCAGCGGCTCGATCTGCGAGCGCAGGTCATCGGGCATGGGCGGGCGATGCGCCTTGTACTCGGCGAACAACTCGTCGCGGAATGTCTTGCCCGGAGCGTCGAACACCACCGCGATGCGTTCGGGATCGTAGTCCTTGAGGAACTTCGCGAGCATGTTCAACACGCCGAACACCGCGCCGGTGGGTTCGCCGCGCGAATTGCTGAATGGCGGCAACGCGTGGAACGCGCGATAAAGGTAAGACGAGCCGTCGACGAGGACGAGATCCGGGCGGGGGTTCATGCGTATTCGAGGATCCGGGAGGGTTTATCCGGGCGGTGGCGCTTCCGCGCCTTTGTCTTTCTTCGGTTCTTCTTCCGGGGCCGAGACTTCGGGGGCGGGCGCCGGCGCTGCCGGCTGCGAGTCCGGAGTCTGCGGGGAATTCGGCGCGCCGGTTTTCTCCGAAGCGGGCGGCGTCTCGGCGGGGCTGGTCACCACTTCGCCGGCGGCATCGGGTAGATAGAGCTTGCCGGTCTGGCCACACGCCGCGAGGACCACGAGCATGAGCAATGCGATGGCGTTACGCATGCATGGTCTTTCCGTCGCGCAGCGCCATCCAGCCACGCACCACGCGATAGAGGATCCAGATTCCGGCGAGCATGGCGCCGAGCGTCAGGGCCACCAGCGCGCCGCCAAAGCCTACGCCGGCGCCGGCGGCACCGGCGGGGCCGGTGACCGGAGTGGTGATGAGGCTGACCATGCCGAACGCGCTCATCACGACGGCGATGCAGAACAGCGCGAGCCCGAGCACGACCGCGGTCCAGAAGGTGCTCGCCTGCCACCGGAAATGCGATTCCAGGAACGAGCCGCGCACCGCGTCGCGTCGCGCGTAATTCATGAGGATCGCAACGATGGACGGCAGCCCGAAAACGAACGCGCCGACGATCGAGGCGCCCGAGGTGACACCGATGAAGCCCGCGAGCGCGTGCAATGCGTACATGACGTGGGTGTAACCGGTCAAAGGGTGTTGATTCATTGAGGACGCCATTCCACTACCGCCACGGTGAGACGCGAGATGCAAACCAGTCGTTCCCGGGGATCGCGGATTTCGATGCTCCACACCTGGCTGCGCGACCCGAGGTGAAACGGGCGCGCGGTGCCGATGACCAGCCCGTCCGACACCGGGCGCAGGTGATTGGCGTTGATCTCCTGTCCGAGGCAGCGGAACTTCGCGTTGTCGACGACGAAATTCGCCGCCACGCTGGCGAGGGTCTCGGCCAGCACCAGCGAAGCGCCGCCATGCAGATAGCCCATGGGCTGGCGCGTGCGCGGTTCCACCGGCATCGTGCCGCGCAGGAAGTCATCGCCCCACTCGGTGAACTCGATGCCGAGGTGCGGCGCGAGAAGTCCCACCTGGCTGGCGCGGGCGTCATCGATCGTCGGATTGCCGAACCAGATTGCCATCGTCACTCCAGGCGGCGTTACTTGCGGAATTTCTCGCCGATTCGGCGATATGCCTCGCGGAACGGGATGCCTTCGCGCGCGACCAGCGCATTCGCTTCTTCAGCGGCGTGAATGGCGGGGTCGAGTGTGATCTGGTCGGCACGGAAACGCACGCCATCGATGGCCACGGCCATGATTCCGGCGGTGGCCAGCGCAAGGTCGATGCCGCGGAACAGCGGTGGCTTGATGAGCTGCAGATCTCGCTGATAACCCGAGGGCAGCTTCGAAAAAATTCCGAGCACTTCGATCAGACAAGCCTGGGCCACGGCGCTGCGGCCGCGCACCAGCTCGAACACGTCGGGATTGCGCTTCTGCGGCATGATCGACGAGCCGGTGGTGAATGAGGCGGGCAGCGTCACGAACGCGAACTCCTGCGTGTAGAAGAGCAGCAAATCCGCGGCAAGCCTGCCCAGGTCCTGCATGAGCAATGCGCACTCGAACAGAAGTTGCGCCTCGGCTTTGCCGCGTGCGAGCTGCACGGCGGTGACCGGCGAGTGCACCGACTCGAAACCGAGCTTCGAGCGCGTGAGTTCGCGATCGAGCGGCAGACCGGGTGTGCCGTATCCGGCCGCCGAACCCAGCGGGCTGCGCGATGCGCGCCGCGCGATGTCAGCGAGGCCCTGCGCATCGTCGCGCAATTCCGCCGCGAAACCGCCGGCCCACAGCGCCACCGAGCTCGGCATGGCCTGCTGCATGTGGGTGTAGCCCGGCAAGGGGATGCTGCCTTCCCGCGTGGCGAGCGCGTCCAGCGCCGCGGCGCAGCCTTCCGCGGCCGCAGCCAGCTCGCGACTGGCGTCGAGTAGATAGAGACGCAGCGCGGTCAGCACCTGGTCGTTGCGCGAGCGGCCGAGATGCACGCGGCCGCCGGCGGCGCCGATGCGCTCGGTAAGCCGTTTCTCGAGCGCCGTCTGGCCGTCCTCGTCGGCGAGCTCGATTTTCCACTTGCCGCCGGCGTGTTCGGCCGCGATCGCCTTCAGGCCTTCGCGAATGGCGTTCAGATCCGCATCCGCCAGCAGTTTCTGCGTGTTGAGCATTTCGGCGTGGGCAATGGAGGCGCGCACGTCGTATTCGACCAGGCGCTCATCGAGTGCGTAGTCGTCGCCCGCCGTGAAGTCGAGCACCCGCTGATCGAGTTCGACACCTTTGTCCCAGAGCCGGCTCATTGGATTCCTACTTGTCTGCTTGCTGCTCGGCCGGCGAGAGCGCGTTGATGTCGGCGACGATGAGCGTGCCCGCGCCTTCGTTGGTGAACACTTCGGCCAGGATGCCTTCAGGCGACTTGTACGACATCACGTGCACGCGGCGTACGCCGCCGCGGATCGCATCTTCGATGGCCTTGGCTTTCGGCAGCATGCCGTCGACGATCTTCTTCTCTTCGCGCAGGCGCTTCAGGCCGTTGAGATCCGTGTAGGAAATGATGGAGGAGGGATCGTCGACGCGCTCGAGGATGCCCGGCGCACCGGTGCACAGCATGAGTTTCTCGGCCGACAGCGCCGCGCCGATGGCCGCCGCCACGGTGTCGCCGTTGATGTTGAGCAACGTGCCATGGTCGTCAGCGGACAGTGGGCTGATGACCGGCATGAGGCCGTTGTCGAGCAGCTTCCTGATCACGTTGGTGTCGATCGAATCGATGTCGCCGACAAAACCGTAGTCCACGACTTCGCCGCTGTCGGGCAGCTTCACCGGCGGCCGCTTGTGCGCGCGGATCAACCCCGCGTCGACGCCGCTGATGCCCACCGCGTCGATGTCCATCTCGCGGCAGTACGCCAGCAGGCGCGTGTTGATGAGGCCGTTCAGCACCATCGATGTGGCGTCGATCGCCTTCTGGTCGGTCACGCGGCGGCCCTGCACCATGCGTGTGGGAACTCCGAGAGCTTCAGTGATTTCCGTGAGCTGCGGTCCACCTCCATGGACGAACACCACGCGAACACCGAAGTAATGAAGGATGGCGATCTGTTCGATGAGACCGCGCACGGCGATCGGATCGGCAAACACACCGCCGCCGGCCTTCACGACGAAGGTCTTGCCCTTGTACATGCGGATGTAGGGCGCCGCGCTGCGCAGGCTGCGGATGGCGGCGGAGGGGTCGGGGCGATGCATGATCATGCGTGAATTCCGTTCGGAAAGGTTGAGAATAGTTAGTGATGCGGGGTCGAAAGCAGGCGGTGCAATATCGCGGTCTGCACGACCATGCGGTTGTAGGCTTCGCGCTGCACGACGCTGCGGCGGCCGTCCAGCACTTCATCGGCGACGGCGACATTACGCCGCACCGGCAGGCAATGCATGAGCTTGCAGTCCACCGAGGCGCGCGAGAACCAGGTGTCGCGCACGCACCAGTCGGCGAGGGAAGAGCGCGCTCGCGCATCGGCCTCGGCATTGCCGTAATGGGATGTCGAGCCCCATTCCTTGGCGTACACCACGTGCGCGCCGGTCAGGGCGTCGTCGCGATCCGATGTTTCGCGCACCGAACCACCGGCAGCGGCGGCGGCTTGTGCCGCCTTCTGCATGATGGGTGCGGGCAGCGCGAATCCTTCGGGCCGCAGCACCACCACTTCCATGCCGCGCATGGCCGCCATGTGCACGGTGGCTGCCGGTACAGCGAGCGGCAGTGCACGGGGATGGTTCACCCACGACAGCACGAACCGCGCCTTTCGCGGCACGGTGAGATCGTCGAGGGTCTTCCAGTCCGCCAGTGCCTGGCAGGGATGGTTGGCCGCCGACTCCATGTTGATGACGGGTTTGCTGACGAGACCGGCCATTTCCTTGAACGACGATTCGCTCAGGTCGGCGTCGAGGTCCACGCCGCCGGCAAAAGCCCGGATGCCGAGAGCGTCACAATAGTGGGCCAATACCGGCACTCCTTCACGTACATGCTCCGCAGGTGCGCCATTCATGACCGCCCCACGCCGGGTTTCGAGCTGCCAGGTGCCTTGCCCGGCGGAGATTACGAAGGAGTTTCCACCGAGGCGCGCCATCGCAGCCTGAAACGATGCGAGCGTGCGCAACGAAGGATTGAAGAAGAGCAGGCCGAGAATCTTGCCGGCGAGCGCGTGCGGCTCGGGCTTCTGAGCCAGTCGCTCGGCGAGCGCGAGCAGTTCGACGACCTCCTCGCGCTGAAGGTCCGCCAGATCGAGGAAGTTTTTCATGCGAGGTCGATCAACGCGGCCCGCAGCCGGTCGACGTGTTCTTCTTTGAGGATGAAGGCGGGGAGCAGCCGCAGGATCGAAGGATCCCCCGCCGTGCCGGCGAGGATGTCTCTGGCGAGCAGCGCCTTCTGGATGTCCTTGGCGGGTTTGTTCATCTTGAGACCCGCCAGGAATCCCGCGCCCTGGAATCCCACGACCGGACCCACCGCGCAAGTCTTCGTGAGATAGGCCGACACGCGACGCACGTTGGCCAGCAGGTCCTCTTTCTCGATGGCGTCGATGGTGGCTTCGGCCACGGCACAGGCCATCGGGCCGCCACCGAACGTGGTGCCCAGGTTCTCGAGCTTGAGCGACGCGGTGATGGGCGGCGTCAGCAACAGTGCCGACACCGGGAAGCCGTTGCCCAGCGCCTTGGCGGTGGTGATCATGTCCGGCATCACACCGTAATAGTTAGCCGCGAAGGGCTGCCCGGTGCGGCCGACGCCGCACTGCACTTCGTCGAAGATGAGCAGCGCGCCGGTTTCGTCGCAACGCTTGCGCAGCGCCGCGAGGAACTCCTGGCCCATGTCGAATGCACCGCCGACGCCCTGCACGGGCTCGACGATGACCGCCGCGGTGTTGTCGGTGACGTGATTGGCGATGTCGGCAATGTCGCGGCGCTTGATCCAGCTCACGTCGAACGGCGCGCGTGGCAGGAAGAACCACTTTTGCGGCGCCTGCCACGTGGTCGACGCGCATGCGGCCGTACGGCCATGAAAACTCTGCTCGACCGCGGCGACGTGCGTGCGGCCGGGGCGCATCTTGAATGCCAGCTTGAAGGCATTCTCGTTGGCTTCGGCGCCGGAGTTGATCCAGAACACGCTGTCGAACGGCAACTTCGAAAACGACAGGAGCTTGTGCGCGGCGCGCGCGCGGATTTCCATCGGTACCGCGTTGGTCTGGAAGTTCATCTGCGCGGCCTGATCGCTCAGCGCTTTTGTCCAGCCCGGGTGGCCGTAGCCCAGCGAGGCCACCGCGTGACCGCCGTAGAGGTCCAGCACTTTTCTGCCGTCGCGTGTATGCAGCCAGACGCCGTCGGCGCCCACGACTTCGATGGGATATTGCGCGTAGACCGGCGCGAGGCCGTCGGCCGGAGATGTAGGTAGTTTGAGGTCGGCGTTCATTGATCAGGTCCAGCCGGCTGCCGGAGCGGTGAGCCCCGCGGTTTCGGGCAGGTTGAAGAGGCGATTCATCCATTGCACGGCGCCGCCGGCGGCACCCTTGTTGAGGTTGTCGACCACGCTCATCACCGCGATCGTGCGACCGTTGGCCACGGCGGTGAGATGCGCGTAATTGCTGGCGACGATGTCTTTCACGCGCGGCGCGTGGTCGAGCACGCGTACGAACGGGCAACCCGCGTAGTACTCACGCAGCAGCGCGACGGCGCTCGCTGCGTCGCGCGGTGACTTGAGCTTTGCCTGCACGGTGGCGTGAATGCCTCGTGCAAACGGACCGGAGTGCGGTACGAACGCGAACTCCGCTTCGACACCCGAAGCCGCCTTGGCGAGCGCAGTGATCTCGGGCGTATGCCGATGGCCCAGCGCGCCATACGAATAGAGATCGCTGTGCCTCGTCGGATGGTGCGTTCCTTCCACGGGCTTGCGGCCCGAGCCAGTGCTGCCGGTGACGCCGCTGACGAACAGCGTGGGCTCGGCAATTCCCGAAGACAGCAGCGGCACGCTGGCCAGAAGGATGGCCGTGGAGAAGCATCCCGGGTGACCTACATGTTGTGTGGACACTTTCTTGAGATGCTCGGGCACGGCGCAGGTGAACTGCGCCAGGCGATGCGGCGCGCCGTGCGGATGTTTGTACACGGCTTCGTAGCCCGCGGCCGTCGCGAAGCGGAAGTCCGCGGAGATGTCGACGAAGCGCGGTTTCGTGCCCGCGGCTTCGGCGGCCTTGAGCAGTGAATCGATCAATGCCGCAGCGGCGCCGTGTGGCGCGGCGCAGAACACGGCGGACGTGGGCTCTTTCGCGATGAGTGCGGAGATGTCCGCCTGCGACTTGAACGCGGCGGTGCCCAACACTCCCGCAAGGTGCGGAAAGGACTTCCCCGCGAGTTCGCCGGGCGAGCTGTCGGACATCACGCCCGCGAGCGTGAAGTCCGGATGACCGAGGATCAGGCGCACCAGCTCGCCGGACACGTAGCCGGTGCCACCAAGAACTATGGCAGGAATCTTGTTAGTCATTTGTTTGAAGGTGTCATTCGTTGGCGACGCGATCGAGCGGCCGCGCTTGCGTGAGACCCACGGACTCGATGATGGAGTCGCCGAGGGCGGCTCCGGCCGCCAGCGCGTTGAACGCCGGCACCTTGAGCTGATCCCGGATGATGGACACGCCAACGTCATTGTCCGTGGCCGGACCGGTGACGGCGATCGGTTCGATGTTGAAGCGCTTGCGCAGGATGTCGACGCCGCCATAGGCCGCCACCGGATCGTTGGCCGAGAGGACGACGCCGGTCAACACCTTGCGGATGTCTTCCTGCTCGAGGATGGAATCCACGCCGTACGTGCCTAACAAGCCGTCGCCGAGTTCGAACACGATGACGTCGGGTTTCTTCTCCGCCAGCTCGGTGAGCATGGTGCGCGTCAGTGCCGGGCCCACCTTGCGCGTGGTCGAGACGATGCCGAAGTCGGTGAAAATGAGCGTATTGCGCGCGCCCGCGTCTTCGAATGCCATGATGTCGCGGCGCAGGGAAACACCCGTGGCCTTGAAAGCGTCGACCACGAGGCCACGATGACGCATGCGCGAGATGATGGCGGCCGCAGCGGCAGTTTTGCCGGCTTCCATGCAGGTGCCGGCGAGTGCGACCACCGGTACACCATTGGTGACGAGTTTCGCGGCGTAATCCAGCTGGCGATAACCCACACGCGCCGGCACGCCGATGCGTTCGCCAAGGTACGGGAAATGCAGCACGCCACCGATGACGCGGCAGTCGAACGGCTTGCCCTTGTCGGGGTTCACCGAATCGATGACGCCGAGCACGCCGCCGATGTTGAGCATCTGGATGATGTCGCCGGTCTTCACGCTTTCGGGCACGTGGCCCGAGTAGCCGAACAGCGCCTTGCGATGGCCGAGCGCGCCCACGACGATGTCGCCCTTGCCCACCTTGGCCATGCGCCCGCTGGTCAGCTCGATCGTGTTGTAGGTGGACTTGTTGGTGAGGACTTCCACGACCACGACCACGCCTTCCTCGGCGGGAATGTTGTCGGTGGCGACGCGCACTTCATTGCCGAGGCCGCAGGCCTGGGTAACTGAAGCAATCTTGTCGATGACTACGGTGCGCATCACTTTCCTCCAGCACGGGCATGGAACATGCCCGTGAGCGAAACAATCTTTGAGAAACCAAGAGCATCCTGCGGCGTCCATTCGCCATGGGACTCGCCATACACGCCCTTGGAGGCGGCCATGAGCGAGTACTGCGACTCGACACCTTCGATGAACAAACTACCGGGACGGAACAGCACGTGGACCTTGCCGGTGACGCGCTCCTGCGACGACAGCAGCAGCGCCTCGATGTCGCGGCACACCGGATCCAGCAACTGGCCTTCGTGCACCCAGTCTCCATAGGGCCCGGCGACCGAATCCTTGATGCGCTGCTGACGCGGTGTGAGCACCAGCTTTTCCAGCTCGCGATGCGCGGTGAGCAGCGTCTCGGCGGCCGGCGCTTCGAACGCGACGCGACCCTTGGTGCCGATGATGGTGTCGCCCAGGTGAATGCCGCGGCCGATGCCATAGGGCGCGCCGAGCGTTTCGAGTTGTTCGACCACCTCGACTGCCGAAAGGACCTTGCCGTCGATACCCGAAGGTCTTCCCTTCTCGAAATGAAGGGTGTGCTGCGCCGGCGGTCGCGGATTCGTGAAGGCGTCCTTCGACAACACCCACGCGCTGTCGGGAATGCTGCCTTCGGAAGTCAGCGTCTCCTTGCCGCCAATGGTCACGCCCCACAGGCCGCGATTGATGGAATAGGCGGCGCCGTACGGCGGAACCGGCAGGTTGCGCGCCTTCAGATAGTCGAGCTCTTCCTGGCGCTTGAAGGCCTTGTCGCGCACGGGCGCGATCACTTCGAGCTCCGGCGCCAGCGTGCGCATCGCCACTTCGAACCGCACCTGGTCGTTGCCCGCGGCCGTGCAGCCGTGCGCGATGGAATTCGTGCCGAGCTTGCGCGCCATCAACGCGATGGTCTGCGCCTGCATGACGCGCTCCGCGCCCACGCACAGTGGATAGAGCTGGCCGCGGCGCACGTTGCCCATGATCAGGAAGCGCAGCACCTGCTCGAAGTAGTCCGCGCGCGCGTCGATCTGGTGATGTTCGATGGCGCCGTACGCTTTCGAACGTTCCTGCAACGTCTTCGCGCCCGCGGCGTCGATGCCGCCGGTATCCACGGTGACCGTGATGATCGGGCGGTTGTAGTTTTCCTTGAGCCACGGCACGAGGAACGAAGTGTCCAGGCCGCCGGAATAGGCGAGGACGATCGGTTTGCCGGAGGGCGGCGTTCATTTTTATTCAGACTCCAAAAGCATTCGCGCAACAGGTCGAGCACGCGCGCCTGCGCGCGCGCGTCCGCCGTGGCGATGAAAATCGTGTCGTCACCGGAGACCGTGCCGGCGACTTCGTTCCAGCCGGCCTTGTCGATGGCGGCGGCGACGCTGCCGGCCGAGCCGATCGTGGTCTTCACCACGGTGATGGACGGCCCGGCGGTGCGCACTTCGCGCACGAACGACGCGACCGCGGAAAACTTGTCCTGCGTGCGCGAAGAAAGCTCCGCCTTGTCGGGCAGCACGTAACCGTCGCTGGCCTTCAGCACGCCGAGCTCGCGCAGGTCGCGGCTGATCGAAGACTGCGTGACCGCGTGGCCTTCGCGCTTCAACAGGCGCACGAGCTCCTGCTGGCGGCGCACCGGAGAGTGGCGCAGCAGGCGAACGATGGCGGTGCGACGCGCCTCGCGGTGATGGTCCGTGAGCATGGAACTGAATCCACTCGTGAATAAAGAGCGCGCATGGTGCATAAAAATGCAAGAGCCGTCAACGATTCTTTTGCCCGTTGCCGGCGTGGGACTCGTTGACTACCGGGCGGCGGTTGCGAGGGTGTTACAGGCCGGGCGGCAAAGGATGCGCGGCGTCCTTGCCGATGACCGTGGTCCACTCGCGGACCTTCCAGTCGGTGACCAGGCCGCCCGTCACGTAAGGGTCGATTCTGGCGAAGTTTTCGCACCAGGTCTCTGGAAGGCGCGGCGAAAAACAGCGACAGCTCCGTCCACCGGATCGGCGAATGCTCCGCCCAGAACGAGTTCGCCCCGCGCCACATATTCGCGCGCGTGTTTGACGTGCGCGCCGCGGAACTGGGGCCGGCGCTCGAGGACGTCCGGAACGTATGTATATAAGAGAAGGAAGTGCATGGATGTTCAGCCGGTATGCCGGGGCGCGAATAATAGTGCAGCGCGCCGGACGCGCGTAGCATCTTGCGATGCACACACTCGTCGCCCTCACACTGCTGGCCGCCTGGTGCGCTGCGCCTGATGCGTTTTCCGCAACGCCACTACGCGACGGCGACATCATTTTTCACACCTCGCGTTCCGCGCAGAGCGCCGCCATCCAGCGCGCCACGCATTCGCCATACAGCCACATGGGCGTGGTGCTGTATCGCGGCGGCAAACCTTTCGTATTCGAGGCGATTGCCACGGTGCGCTATACGCCGCTCGAGGACTGGATCGCGCGCGGTGACGGTCGGCGCTTCGTGGTCAGGCGGCTCACGCGCGTGCTGACACCCGCCGAAATCAGGAACTTGCATGCGCTCGCCGCAGTCCTACGAAGGCAAACCCTACGACCTGTACTTCGAATGGTCCGATGAGCGCATCTACTGCTCGGAGCTGGTGTGGAAGATGTATCACGAAGTGCTTGGAATCGACGTCGGCAAGCTGCAAAAATTGCGCGAATTCGATCTCACCGATCCGGCGGTCAAGGCGAAGATGCGCGAGCGTTATGGCGCGAACGTCCCGCTCGAAGAGCGCGTGATCTCCCCGGCGGCGATGTTCGACTCGCCTCTGCTGGAAACCGTGTCAACAGCCAATACCGGCGGCTCATGAAGACAATAGTTAGTCTCTCGTTCGGCGTGGCCGCGTCTCTGCTGTTGGCGGGGGTTGCGGCGACGGTCGATGCGGCGGAAAAACGGAGTCGCGTCAAATACGTCGCGCCCGAAGGCTTTGCCGGCCATGTCTGGGGCGACCTGCGAACCAGCGCCAGCTTCGATCGCCTGCCGAAAGAGCCGATCGGTGTCGGCGCGGCGTGGATGAACCCGGTGGAAAAGGAGTCCACCTTCACCTGCGTACCGATCTCCGCACCGGGCCCCGTGATGGGCGGTGCCGTGGGCGGTTGCGATTTCCAGGCGACGTTGCTGCGGCTGCAGAAGAAATTCGAAGGCGGCGGCTTCTATGTGCTGTCGGAATTCACGATCGAGGGTCAGGGCTTTCGTTATGGCGAGGAAGCGGACGGCGTGGTCCTGCACCCGATCGTCTACCAGTTCTGCGCGAACTGGGACGAGACCAAGCGCGAAGTGCCGCCCACGTTCGACGAGATCAACAAGTTCTGCGGCGTGAAACTGATGTTCCAGAGCGACACGCGTGAACAGTTGCGCACCAAGCCCGTCGACTACGTGACCAACTACGACCGCATGCTGGACAAACTGCTGGCGAAATTCGGCCAGCCGGACAACTTCGTGCGACGCGGCCAGGTGGTCATCGAAACGCTCGAGGGCGAAACGACCGATCAGAAGGAGCGCAAGTTCAGCATCTGGCGCTGGTGCCCGGCGCGCGATCGCGCGTTCCACACGACCTGCAAGGCGAGCGTGGTGTTGTCACTGGATCCTGCGACCGGAGTCGGTACCGTGCTGTATTCAACGCCGTTGTTGTGGGAGTTCGCCTATGCACGCGAGAACAACGGCTACAAGGGCGACAAGCTCTTCAAGATGCTCCACGCGCGCAAGTAGCTAGTGGCTCAACGCGCATGCCGGAACGTGAGGTTGTAACGCGCCTCGCCGGTCAGAGGATGGCTTCCGGGCTTGATGGGCCGTACCGCGTGGTAGACCAGCCGGGATGGGCCGCCCCACACCAGTACGTCGCCGTCGATCAGTGGCACGGTCTGCCCCTTGCCGCCGCGAGTCAGGCCGTAGAACGCGAAGCTCGCCGGCAACCCCAGCGACACCGAAACGATGGGCTGCGCAAAGTTCTGTTCGTCTGCGTCGCGGTGGGCGGTGAGGCGCGCACCCGCGGCGTACCGATTGATGAGGCAGGCGTCAGGCACGAAGTCCGGAAACCCGCACGCTGCCGCCGCGCTGAGTGCGAGTTGCTCGAACTCGCGCGGCATCGCCGGCCAGGCTTTGTCGCTCAGTGGATCGCGCGCGCTGTAGCGATAGCCGCTGCGGTCGCTGACCCATCCGAGCGGCCCGCAGTTGGACATGGCCACCGACATGGTCTGTCCACCGGGCGTGACCAGATGCCGAAATGGCGCGACGCGCGCGACGTCATGAATGAGCGGCATGAGTTGCGCGGTGTCGGCGAAACCGCGCAGCAGCGTGATGCCGTCGCCGAGCCGGAGACGTTCACGGGTCGCAACCGCAAATGGCAATTCCAGCGTGTTCATTTCTCGACGGTATAGACGAGGTCCACGGCCTGTTCCTGTGCCGGCCTCGGTCTTGATGGTCCAGCGATCGTTGATCGTGTAGCGCATCTTGACGGTGTTGATCGACTCGGTGAGCGACACGCCATAACTCACGTACAGGCGCGGCGACAGGTATTTGCCGAGCACCAGCGAGGTTTCGTTCGACAGCGTCGATTCGACGCTGATGTCGGGAATGCCGATCTTGCCACCGAGCTGCGCGGCGAGGATGGCCGCCGCCTGACCGGCCACTTCCTGTGATGCGCCCGGCGTACCGGCGCGCCTCGAGTCCTGAACCGACTGCAGCGAGCCACCCGCCAGCAACAATGAAACGATCTGCGCCTGCGGAATCGTCGGCTCGGAGAAGAACGTGAGCCGCGGCTCGCGCAGGCTGCCGCGCACGTTCACTCCGGCCTTCACGTCGGGAAATTCCTTGATGGCGCGGATGTCGACGGCCGGATCGGCTAACAACCCGCCGCTGAAGATCAGCCGCCCGCGCTCGATATCGAGTTTGCGTGCCAGCGCCGTGTAAGTGCCGTCTTTCACCTGCAACTCGCCGGTGGCGCGCGTGGGCTCTCCCGGCAGGGAGCGCTCGGTAATGCTGCCCGTGATGAATCCCACCAGGCCGTAGGTGTCGATGCTCACCTTGTCGCCGAGAGTCATGGTGATTTCGCTGGTGACGTGGAACGGATCCTTTTCCACTTTCTCGGTGGGCCCGACCAGCCTTTCATCGGCTGACGGAAGCACGGCGTTTGTCAGGTCAGCGGGCTGAATACGCGCCAGCGGAATCCTGACCTCCCCCTTCGCCAGGATTTCGCGACCGGCGATGCGGAAATTCAGATCCGGCGAGGCATCGATGCGCGCCTCGGGCACGTCGACGACCCGCAGGTTTTCACCTTTGACGCGTATCTCGCCGTACGGCAGGTTGTCGCGCCACTCGATTTCGCCCGAGCTCGCGAGCGTGCCTGCGCCCGCCTTGGCCGTGGAACTGAACTCGAGTCTGTTGGAGACGATGCGTGCCTCCATTTCGAGTGCGCGCAGCGCGAGGTTGAGCTGGTAGAGATCGAGCTCAGCCCCGGATAGTTTGACGACGCCACTGGCGCTGGGTGTACCGAGCGTGCCTTCCAGCGAAATATTGGCGTCGAAGTGGCCGCTGGCGCGATCGACCGCAGGGAAGTAGAGCGTCAGGAAGCCGAGCTCGCCGGTTGCCATCTGCAGTTGCCCACGCATCGGCGAATTCATGATGTTGGTGGTGACGCGGTCGGCGCGAAACCGCCCGGATATCAGGCCGCGCTGCGCGGCGTCGAGACGCAACTCACCGTTGAGCTGCGCCGGATCGGCCTTCAGCGTGACGTAACCCGACCCGAAGGTGATGACGTCGGTGCGGCCACTTGCGAGCTTGTGCCGGATGGCGGCATCGGACAGGTCCACGCGCGCTTCGCCGACGAGCGCTGCGCCGCCGGTCGAACTCGCGCTGGCGGTGGCATTTACCGTTCCCTGGTATTCCACATTGCGCGTGAGCCCGGCCGTCAGCGTGCTGATCGGCAGATTTTCGGCGCGCGCGCGCGCGGTCCAGCCAGTCTCGTTCCAGGCACCTTCGCCGCACAGCCGTGCGATCTTGCCATGCATGCACAACGAATCGAGCTTGAAGTCCTTGGCACTGGCGCGCACCTTGACCGGAGTATCGAGCTGCAGATTGATGTTGGCGGTGTCGTCGATGAACAGGTCGCCGATGGTTCCTGTCCAGACGCCCTCGGCGAAACCGCCTTTACCCGACAAGTGCAGGCTGGTAACGCCGGCCAACGCATCCGCCCTGACCGTGTGTTCCGCCGTGGTGCCATCGAGCGTCGCGTTGAACTGCGTCAGCGAGCGCTCGCCGACTTTCAGACCGGAAACAGCGATGTCGGCGTGGGAATTGCGCTGGCCACGCCAGTCGAGGTCGATGTTGGCGGCGAGCTTCTCGACGCTCAGTCGTCCCGTTCTCGATCTCGCTTCCGCGAGCCGTGAGCTTGATGCTGGGCGCGTCCGAAGTGCCGCCGATGCGGCCAGCTGGCGTGCAGTTCGCCGCTTGCGCCCTCGGCGAGCAGCGCCAGGTTGTCGGCGTCGAGACTGAAATCGAGATTCAGCGCGCGCGCCGAACCGAGTCTCGCCATCGATGGCCAGGCGGGTAGTTGCCGGCGCGAAATCGCAGCTTGTCGAAAGTCCAGTTCTCGCCCTCGAGCCGGACGCGCCCACTGCCGGTAGCACTGTTGCCGCGAAGCTTGCCGGAGAGGTTGTTGAACGCGAAGTCGATTGCGCCGTCGCCGCCGAAGGGCGCGCCACTCGCCTTCATGTTGAAGTCGAGCGATCCGTCGAATCCCGGGCGCAAGCTCGCCGGGATTGATTCCCTTTACGTTGCCTTCCAGCGACCAGCTCTCCTCGGGGTTCCAGCGCGCCTCGCCAGTCAACTTCGCCTTGCCGCCCAACGCGCCGAGGTCGAGCTCGTCCATCTGCAGGTGATCCTTGTGCAGCGCGCCGCGAACGGCGACCGTCATGGGATCGAGCTGCGGGACATACAGATCGCCGCTGGCGGTGATGGCGTACGGCCACAGGCCTTCGAGACGATACTTGCCTTCGGGGCTCGAAAAGATCTGCGGTGTCTCCGCCGTGAAGCGCGCCGCGAGCGGCCAGCGAAGTCCGCGCCAGTCGCCATAGAGAAGGAGTTGGGGACCGTTCTCCGCGGGCTCGATTGTTCCCTGGCCTTCGACGTGGCTGCCGGTGGCCTGGTGCGTGACTTCGTAGTGAGTGGCGTTGACCACGTGATCCGCGTAGTTGCCCTCGAACACGATGTCGAACGGCCCGCTGCCCAGGCCCGGCACCGCGAGCGGACCGCGCGCGTGGAACTCGTTCATTTCGCCGCCGACATCGAGTGTGCCCTTGATGATGCCGAGCGCGCTGCCGCCGCCGAATGCCTGCAGGTCGAAGTTGTGGACGTCGGCCTTGCCGGTCCAGTGAAAGTTGCTGGACAGTGTCAGCAGCTCGCCACGCATGTCGGCGCGGAACGGCTCGAACAGTTGCAGCGTCAGCGGCAGTTTGTCCAGCGTGCCACCGAAGTTCGCATTGGCGCGCCAGGTGGGCTGGCCTTCGATGATCATGCGCATGGTGGCTTCGCCGCTGAGCTCCATGACCTCGGCGGCGCGCAGCTCGCCGATGGCGCGCGCCCGCAGCACGCCGAACACGACATTGCTGTCGAAGATCCGGATGGTCTTGTGGCCGACGATGCCGGAGCCGGTGACATTGTCGAATTCGACGCGCTTGCCGCTCGGCGCGACGATGACGAGGCTCCGTCGCTCCGGCCGTCTCGGCGCTGATGCTCAGCAGGCGGGGCAGGAACTTCGGCGGAGTCTTGGGTGGCGGCGTGAGCCGGCGCTTCACGTCGATCTGCACGAGATCGGCCCGCGCTTCGCGCACGGCGATGCGACCCACCAGCAGCGGCCAGAAATTGACGCGCGCCGAGCCTTTCTCCACGCGGACGTGGCTGCGCTCGTGATCGATATCGGCGAGATCGGCGCCGAAACCGCCGGCAATCGTCCCGTGAATGTTCTCGATGCGCAGCGTGACCTTGCCCATACGCTCGGGCAGGCGCGCCACGGCGAAGCGCAGGCCGGACTCGGTGTAGAGCACCCAGGCGAGGAACGCCAGGAGTACGAGCAACAACAACCCGACGACGAGGGCCGCGATCTTGAGCCGTCGCTTGATCACAATTTCGGCGAGAAGTTGAGGTGCAGGCGCGGGCCGGGCCGGTCGGTGCTTCCCGCGGGCGTGGTCAACGCCTGCGCGACGTCTATGCCCACCGAAACCACGGGCAGGCGCAGCCGCACGCCGATGCCCACGGAATACATCAGCGGATCGTCGAAGCTGTCGAATGCGTTGCCGGCGTCGGCGAACACCGCTACGGCGAATCTCGAACCGACATCGCGGACGACTTCCAGCGAGCCGGCGAACAGATGTTTGCCGCCGACCTTTTCGAAGATCGGATTGCCTTCTTCATCGAAGCGCGGCTGGTTGTTTGCGTCGGTGGCCTGCGCCACGGGCGAGAGCTCGTTGAAGCCGAAGCCGCGCACGCTGCGATCGCCGCCGGCGAAGAAGCGTTGTGAAGGCGCGAGATCGCTCGTGGTGTCGACCGCGGTGGCGCCGATGTCGCCGCGCACCAGCACGTGCCACTTCGGCGCGATGTCGAAAACGCGTTCCCCCTGCATGCGGATCTGCAGGAAGTTGGAATCCGAGCCCAGCGCGTCGTGCGAGCCACGCAGCTCCGCGTACAGCGCGCGGCTGAACAACGCCTCGCCGAGGTAGTTGCGCGGCACCAGCGAGAAACTGATGCCGGGGATCAGCAGCGACTGCGTGTCGGTACGGTTCGAAGCGATGAACTCGGATTCCGCATGCAGCAGCTCGACGTACGTCACGCGCTGCCAGCCAGTGGCCGAACCAGGGTCCGCGAACGTGCGTGAAACTGGGAATGAAGTTCACGGAGCGATCGTCGATGTCACCCTTGCGCTCGTGTTCGCCGGCGAGCTGCATCTGGAATTTTTCGATGGCGGGGTCGCCGATGGGCACGATGTAGCGCGCGTCGATCGACTGCGCGGTCGCAGCGGCCTTCGCTTCCGTGCGGAAGCGATGGCCGCGCTGGTTCACGCGCCGGTCTTCCCACGCGACCGTGCCGCGCACCTGCGTGTCGGTGCCGTAGCCCACGCCGTAGGAGTACCGATGACGGCGGTTCGGCTCCGCGGCGATGCTGATGGGCACGATGTGCTGTTCGCGATCGCGTTCTTCGGGCAGGACTTCGACGGTGGAGAAGTACTGGCTGTCGTCGAGCGCGAACTGCGTGCGCAGCAGCTCGGTGGCGTCGAAGTAGTCGTGCTCCTTGTAGCGCACGAAGCGGCGGATCAGTGCATCGTCGATGCTGTCCTGCCTGATGGTGGTCGTGCCGAAGCGGTAGCGCTCGCCGGTTTCGAATTCGATGGTTATCTGCGCCGCGTGAGCCTGCGGATCCACGCGCATTTCGTTGCGCAGCATGCGCGCGTCCAGGTAGCCGTTGGTCGCCGCGGCGCGCAGCAGCCCGCCCTTGAGCGCTTCGTAGTTAGAGTGGGTGAGCCGGTCGCCGGTCTGGATCGGCAGGTCGCCGGTGATCCGGGTGAACATCGCCTCACCGGCGCCCGGGCCGGTCACCTTGCACGTCCACCTTGTCGACCACCACCGGATCGCCGGGCGTGATGTTGATGACCACGCGATAGTCCTGGCCACTGCCGCTGCCCTCGGGCTTCACCTCCGAGGTGACCACCGGTTCGTAGTAGCCAAAGGGCCGCAGCGCGCCGCGCACTTCACGCTCGCTGCGCTCCTGCAGGCGTTCGACGAACTCCAGCGACAGGTCGTCCGAATCCTTGTAGCGCTCGAACGATAGATAGGCCAGCACGTTGGCGCGGATGTCTTCGCCGACGCCGCGCACTTCGACCTGCACACCGGCGTTCACCGGAGCCGCAAGCTGCGCCAGGGCGAGCGCGAGCAGCGAGATGAAGGCAGGGCGCGGGCAAAGTTTGATCTGCAAGGTCGGCATGACACCGCTGTGGGGCGGGAGGCCCAAGATTCTAATGAGAGTCCCGGTCGGGCGCGCGGGTTCCGCGCGCATTCGCGACGCAGTCAGCGGTCGTCGCCGCCGTTCAGCAGGTGTTCAGATTGTCCCGTCTGAGCGCCTTCGGCATCGAAGCGGCGTTCGGTGATGCGCAGCGCGCCCGAGCCCGAAATTGTCAGCACTGTCGAACAGCGTGTGCCATAACCCGGGTCGAGCACGAACGGCGCCGACAGCTTGCGCGCCCATTCGGGCGAGAGGTCTCCGGCCGGCACGGCGTCGGGCGGCGCCGTTTCGCGGTCGGCCAGCATCGCGAAGAGTTCGGCCATGAGCGACGTCGGGATCGGACGAAGGCGCAGATTGCAGAAGGGCTTCGAAACGCGCCCGCACGCGCACGAGCTTTGGCCATGGTGTGTCCAGGAATTCGTTGGAAAGCCCGTAAATTCCCGGCGGCAGCTCCCGTGCAAACTGCTCCGCGCGGTTCGACGCGTACCAGAGCGAATTCCCGTCGGCCAGCAGCAGATTGAAACCGGCATAGCCGGGTGCGTCGTTTTCGAGCGCCTGCAGGTAATCACCCGGCGGGCGCGCACCCGCGAGATATGCGGGAATCAGGCCACCGCGCGACGGAGCGCTGCGCCGCTGGCGGCCGAACTCGCGAAAATTCGTGACGATTCCGACGCGCTGGCTTTCATCGATCGCGAACCACGCGCCACCTGCCTGCAGATCGCGTCCGCCGACGACGCCGGCGAGGTCCGTCCACGGTGCGAGCGGCGCGGAAGGCCGCGCGTGAAATTCGTCGCGATTCGCCGCGACCACCAGGCGACACTGCGGATGGGTGCGCCAGGCCAGGACTAACAAACACATCTACGACTGCCAGCGACGGAGCGGCCCGCGCGGCGCGTCCAGCCAGCGCATCGATGAGCCGCGCGGAGATCGCGCCCGCAGGTGGCAGCGCTGGCCTGGCCCGAGGTGAGCTCGGCACGCGTGAACCAGCGCGCGTCTTCGAGCTCGCCGTCGCGCAGCGTGATGTCGTGAGTGCGCGCCACGGCGCGGAATCCCAGCATCAGCGATGACGGAAAAGGCCAGGGTTGTGAGGCGACGTATTCGACGTCGCCGGTCAGTACGCCGGTTTCTTCCTCGACCTCGCGTATCACCGCGTCTTCCAGGCTTTCGCCGGGCTCGACGAAGCCGGCGATGGTGGAATAGCGACCCTTGGCCCACGACGCCTGCCGACCTAACAAGGCGCGTTCGCCGGTAGCGTCGGTGACGAGCACGATGATTGCCGGATCGAGCCGCGGAAAAAATTCGGTGGCGCAGCCTTCCGCCGTACAACGCATGACGTGGCCGGCGCGCGTCGGCAGATTGGGTGCGCCACATACGCCGCAGAAGCGGTGCCGCGCTTTCCACAACGCCAGCGCCCGTGCGTACGCCAGCAGCGAGGCGGAGTCCGGCGGGAGCAGGGGCGCCAGCGGGCGCAACTCCCGAAGTTCGGTGTCCGCGGGCAGCGTCGCGCCGGAGTCGCGCAGATTCGACCAGCACACATCGCGTGCCGCGAAACCAGCCTAACAGCGTGAGCTCCTCGTCATGCGCGCCGGCCACCAGCGAATGACCGCCGTCGCAGGAAGGCGATTTCCGCGACTGCACCGCCGGTCACGAGCGCGGTGGCGCCGGCGCTCAGCAGATAGCGCGTGCCGGGGTCTGCGCGCGCGGCGGCGATCCACGCCGGATCGTCGCGCAGCTCGGCTCGGCGCTCGAGGAACGGCCCGGCAAACAGCGTGGGTCGAATGGTCACGCCGGCGAATTTACCGCACCCGCGCCTCGGGAACCTCTGCTTGATCAGAGGTTCCCTGGCGTTGCCCTCCGTCTAGGCGGGCGTGTCGCTACCGTCGGCCAGGCCCGCGCGTTGCGGATCGATTGTCGAGCATTCGTTGCACACCGGAACACGCAGCGCGAGGCGGTCGGTGACCAGGACGCCGCTGCAATCTCGGCAATGCGCGACGCGCAGTTCGTCACCGGCGAGCAGCGCGCCGAGCAGGAACACCGCGTGCTCGAACGAGATCTGCGACTCGCCCATCAAGGCCGTGTATGCCTCGAATGTTTCGCACAGGAGCGCGCCGCGCGCGACCGTGGGTGCGGTCTCTGCCGAAGCCGCAACGACGGACGGCATGACGGTGATGGTTTGCGGCGTGATGAGGCCGAACAGGCTGCTCACGCTGGCAAACACCGCGGTTTCGCGTCGCATGCGCAAGGAGCGCGTGAAGAATGCCGCCTGGCGCGGCGACTTGCCGCGATGCCGGGTGACCTTCGCGCCACCCGCCTCGTAGAGATAGGTGCGATAGAGCTTGCGGATGCGATCGTCGGTCAGGCCGGTCCATGCACGAATAGTGTGCGTCCGCGCTTCGTGGTGGATGAAGCGCAACGCGAGGTCGAGCCTGAGGCGGTCACGGCTGTAGCGGTCGTCGGAGATACGCATGTTCTTCCCTGCTGTGGTGTGGTTTTATGGTTATCGGAAATTTGGGAAAAATTTCCCAAATTTGGCACTGACTTTCAAGGGGGTACGGCGCAAGATATCTCGCGCGTATCAGGAGGAATGCCATGTCAAGTCAGGTCGGTCAGCGCACCAGGGAAGGTGTGCGCCACTGGTTGCCGTCGCAGGGTGTCGACCCGGCGCCGCTCACGGAACTCAACTCGGAATGCCTCGGGCAGTTAGTCCTGCGTGCGGGCGAAAGCGGGGCCATCGCGTCGGCGCCCTCGCTATTGCTGTCGCTGCGTGGGCCGTGGGCGTCGCTGCCGGCGCACGCCGTACGGCGTCTGTCCGCCGCGCCCTTCAGCCTCTTCGACGCCGGCTTCGCCACGGCGCCGCGCTGGCTCGAAATGCGCACGCGCGGCGTCCACGAATTGCCGCAACGCGTCGAATCCAGCTATTTCCCGCCGGACATGGCGCGCTCGATCACGCGACGCATGCTGGTTTACGGCTGGCACCTGGCCCGCAGCCGTCCGCGCGTTGCTTGCCTGGTCTTCGGCTCGACCATCGCCGGCATCGAATCTCTGGCTGCCTGCTCGCTGGCGTCGCTGGAGGCTGCGGCGGATCGAAATGCCGAATCGCTGCGGCCGCGCTGGGCGAACCAGACGGTTTTCTGGCGCGAGCTGCTGCTTGCCGCGTCAGCGGGCGCCGACCGTCGGCTGCACGAACTCCTGCTAGGTGGAGTCCAGCGGCTTGCCGCGGAAACACTCGCGGCGCATGCTCCTTGACCTAACTGTCCGCGCCGCTCGAGGAGGAAACGCGCGTGCAGCGAGAAGCCACCGAACACTGCGGGCGGAGCCCGCGCAATCCATCTGACTCGGGGAGCAACATGAGTACCAAGAGATCTGCCATTGCGGCGTTGGCCGCCGTGGCGTTGTTGATTTCCGCCGGCGCCAGCGCCGCAACGCGCGAAGAAGCCATTGCCGCGAGGAATGCGGCGAAATCCGGCGCCGGGGCCCGGCTCGGCTCCACGCTCACCGTGCTGCAGAAGGCTGCCGACCGACGCGTGCCGCAGTCCGACGTCACTCGTCGCGTTACGCGCAAACTACCCGCACTGCGCGCCAGCCAGGGATACGTTTCAATCAGCGCCTACGGCAGTGACCTGCCCGCGTTGCGCGCGCAACTCGAGGCCAAAGGCCTCATCAACGCGGTTGCGCACCCGACCGCGGTGTCAGGCAGGGCGCCGGTCGCGGCCCTCCGCGACATGGCCGGCACCAGCGGACTCAGGTTCCTCCGTCCCACGCTGGCGATGGCGAGCAAACATCCAGTCGTCTCGCAGGGCGCAATTGTTTCGCAGGGCGACCGCTCGCTTCGTGCCGATCGCGCGCGCCGCGATAGCGGGGTCACGGGACGCGGCATTCGTGTCGGGGTGCTGTCCGACAGTTACGACTGCCTGACCGGGCCATTCGAGCCGGGCGCACCGTTCACGCGTGCGGCCGAGGATATTGCCAATGGAGACCTGCCAGCGGACGTGCTGGTTCTGAAGGATCTGGCGCCTGCGCCGAGCGACGACTGCTCCGACGAAGGCCGGGCGATGATGCAGCTCGTCCACGACGTGGCGCCCGGATCACCGCTGGCGTTCTACACGGCATTCGAAAGCCAGGAAGACTTTGCGGCGGGAATTCGTGCGCTGGCCGCGGCGGGGTCGCAGGTCATCGTCGACGACGTCATCTATTTCGCCGAACCGATGTTCGAGGACGGCATCATCGCGCAGGCGGTGGATGACGTTCATGACGCCGGCGTCGCGTACTTCTCGTCCGCCGGCAACGATGCGCGCCTGTCGTACGAATCGCGTTACCGGCTGTCGGCTGACCTCGGCATCTCCGGACCGCGCCACGACTTCGCGCCGGGCAGGCCGGTCGATGGATTGCAGCACGCGACCGCATCTGCCGGCAGCGTGACGCTGTTGTCGCTTCAGTGGGACCAGCCCTCGCTGTCGGCCAACGCGGTTCGCGGAGCGCTGAGCGATGTCGACGTCTGGTTCTACGACGTGAACGGGGACCCGATCGAACCCTGTACCGACGATCCCGCCCAGCTTGTTTGTCAGATCCCCGGGTTCGACGCGAACATCGGTTTCGATGCCGTCGAGACCCCCATCATGGTCAACCTCAGTGACGAAGACATCGAAGTGCAGATCGGCATCGAGTTGTTCGAGGGCCCGACGCCTAACTACGTGAAATATGTGTGGTTCGATCTCGACGCCGGCGTGTTCACGGTGGACGAGTTCGACACCGCCAGTGGCACGGTCTACGGCCACGCCAATGCAGCCGGAGCGGAAGCGGTTGGCGCCGCCGCCTGGTACCAGACGGAGGAATGGGGCAGCCCCCTGCGCCCACAGTGCATCCCCGCCTGTCTTAACTCATTCTCTTCGGCGGGCGGCACCCCGGTCTTGTTCGGCGCAAATGGCCGCCGGCTGCCCGTCCCCGTGGTGCGCCTCAAGCCGGGGGTCACCGGACCGGACGGAGGTAACACTTCCACCTTCTTCTTCGACCTGGGCTTCGAAATACCGGGAACTTCCGAGCCGGACGGCATACCCAACTTCTTCGGTACTTCCGCCTCTGCCCCGCATGTGGCGGGGGTAGCAGCCCTCATCCTCGACCAGCGGGCCCGGGACGTGGCGGCCCGTAAGCGTTTCATCGGTCCCAGGCAATTGACGCCCGATTTGATTTATTGGGCCATGCGTCTGACAGCCGACGACATGAAACTGCGCAATTTCGGGGGCGACATCGGCCCGCAACGCGTCGATAATGCCAACGGGTTTGATTTCGACACCGGGTTCGGATTCGTGGATGCCCAACGGGCGCTGCGCGCAACCCGGGGCTTCTAACAAGCCCCAGCTTCGAGACAAGCTAGTCGCCGTCGGCACCCGTCCCCCTGGGGCGGGTGCCGGCACTTTTGCAGGAATGGAGTCAGCTAACACATGCTTTCAGCTGCGCGTGCAGTGATCTCGATCAGTCTACTTTCCCTCCCCGGCATTGCCCTGGCGCAAGCCGGACCCAGCGATCCCCAGATCATCGCTGCTGCGTCCACAGCCAAGATCAACGTTGGCCCACGGAAACTCGCGGGACAGATGGTTGCCACGTTGCGCGTCAGCGACGACGGGCGCGTGCGTGACGTCGCGGTCATCGAAAACACCACCGAGAATGGTTTCGAACCGCAGCTCATCAAGGTGCTGCAGAGCGCGCGTTTTCGCCCGGCGATCGACGAGAGCGGCCGTCCCACGGAAAGCAGCGTCGACGTGAAAGTCGAGTTGCGACCTTCCACCGGTGCGGCGCCCAAGCCGACCGCGGCAAAACCGGATCCGCATCTCACCGAGAAAGAGAAGGTGCGCATTCAGAAGATGAAGTGCTCGGATTTCGTCTGGGAATGGAAGTTCATCGAAGACGAAGCCGATGATTCCGCGGCCACCGAATTCATGCCGCGCATCGCCATCGCCATGTACGCCGCTTCGCGCACCGCGGCTGGCGAATACGTCGACGCGAAAGTCTGGAAAGCGTCGGCGAAGGCGCTCAAGGAGTCCGCCGAGCGTTGCGCCGACAGCCCGACCGCGCCGTTCTGGGAAGGCGTTTTCAAGACAGTCCTCGACGAAGCCGTGCCGAAGTAGCCGCGTCTCTCCCCAATGAATCATTGATTTCGCACGGCGATCCTTCAAGCTGCCGGCATCATGTACGCACTGTCGATCCGCGGGCTCACCAAGACCTACAAGAACGGAGTGCAGGCCCTCAAGGGCGTCGACCTCGACGTGGAACAGGGCGACTTCTTCGCATTGTTAGGGCCCAACGGCGCGGGCAAGACCACGCTCATCGGCATACTGACATCCCTGGTGAACAAGTCGGCAGGCACGGTGAACGTGTTCGGTCACGACCTCGACCGCGAGCTCGAGGCGGCCAAGGCCTGCATCGGCATCGTGCCGCAGGAAATCAATTTCAATCAGTTCGAGACGCCGCAGACCATCATGGTCAACCAGGCTGGCTTCTACGGCATCGAGCGTGCGCTGGCGCGCGAACGCACCGAGAAATACCTGTCTCTGCTGCAGCTCTCGGACAAGCGCAACAAGATCGCGCGTGGACTTTCCGGCGGCATGAAGCGCCGCCTGATGATCGCGCGCGCGCTGGTGCACGAGCCGCGGCTGCTGATACTCGACGAGCCGACAGCGGGCGTGGACATCGAGGTTCGCCGCTCGATGTGGGAGTTTCTCAAGGACATCAACGCGCGCGGCACCACCATCATACTGACCACGCACTATCTCGAAGAGGCGGAGTCCTTGTGTCGCAACATCGCCATCATCAACGGCGGGTTGATAGCCGAACGCGATCGCATGTCCACGCTGCTGCGCAAACTCCAGGCGGAAACTTTCGTGCTCAACCTGCGCGAGGCGGTGCGCGCCGTGCCGCAGTTGCCGGGCTACGAATTCGACCTGATCGATGAGCACACCCTCGAGGTCGAAGTCTCCAAAGAACAGAGCCTGAACGAAGTGTTCGCCAAGCTCACCGAGCAGGGCATCGGCGTGCTCTCCATGCGCAACAAGGTCAACCGGCTCGAAGAGCTCTTCATGAAACTGGTCGAGCGCAAGCCCGGCGCCGCCGCGAGCCCGTCGTGAACGACTCTGCTGCGCAACCTCCCGCCGCAGACACGGTCCGCTCGCTCCGGCAGGCGCGCTGGGTTGGCTTCAAGACCATCATCATCCGCGAATACGGCCGCATCGTCCGCATCTGGGCACAGACCATCGTGCCTTCCGCGGTCACCTCGGCGCTGTACTTCGTCATCTTCGGTAGTTTGATCGGCCAGCGCGTGGGGCTCATGGATGGCGTGCCATACATGCAGTACATCGCGCCCGGCCTCATCATGATGGCCGTCATCACCAACTCGTATGGCAACGTGGTGTCGTCGTTCTTCGGCGCCAAGTTCGGCAAACACGTCGAGGAGTTGATGGTCGCGCCGCTGCCAAACTGGATCATCATCCTGGGCTACGTCGGCGGCGGCCTGGTGCGTGGCTTCCTGGTCGGCGGCGCGGTCACCATCGTATCGCTGATTTTCACGAAACTCACCGTGCACCATGCGTTCGTCATTCTCGCGGCGGTCGTGCTCACATCGGTGGTGTTCTCGCTCGGCGGCTTCATCAATGCCCTGTTCGCGAAGAACTTCGACCAGGTGAACTGGATTCCGACCTTCGTGCTGACGCCGCTCACTTACTTCGGCGGGGTGTTCTATTCCATCTCGCTGCTGCCCGAGTGGGCGCGGCACCTGTCGTACGCGAACCCCATCCTGCACATGGTGAACGCGTTCCGTTACGGGTTCCTGGGGACCAGCGACGTCAATGTGTACTTGGCCTTCACCATCATGCTGGCGTCGGCACTGTTGCTGTTCGGGGTGGCGCTGTTCTTCATGAACCGCGGCACCGGCATGCGCGAATGAAAATGGGGACACTCCCCATTTCCTAGCAAAAGGGGCCGCACCTGGAATTTTCTTCCCGCTCGCGCTGAGCCGTTCTATTCGTTTGCAGCTTCGACCTGCGCGCGCGCATCCGCCGCCGCCTGGTTGGCTGCCGCGATATCGCGTTCCACCTTTTCCTGCATTTCCTTGCCTTGCTTGACCTGCGCGGCGGCCGCTTCGGCCTGCGTGGCGGTGACGGCGGCCGTTTCCGCGAGGCCACAACCGGTGAGTAGCCATGCAACCGCGACAGCGCCGGCGCTCAGGCGAAGATGGAAGATCCTGGGATTGTTCATGGCGTGCCTCCGGCTAGTGGCTCGTTTAATACGCCGTTCCGCCTGAGGAAACCGAGCACCAGTTCCCACTGCGAAGGACAATCGTTGTGACCGCAGACTTCGATGTGTAGTTCGGCATGTGGCGACGCCGCACGCAGTGCGTGGCCATGCTCCACTGCAAACGTCTGATCACGGGTGCCGTGCAGGACGAGCACCGGCCCGGGATATTTCGCGAGCACCGCGCGCGTGTCGAAATCGTTGACCACCAGCCATGCCGGCACGCCGGCATCTCGCACCATCTCGGCGATGCTGGTGAACGTGGACTCGAGAACGAGAGCCGTGAGCGGACGCCGCGCCGCGAGCTGCGCGACAGCGCCTCCGCCAAGCGAGCGGCCGTAACCGACGATGCGCGCGGAATCCACACGCGCATCGCCTTTCATGCGGTCGTACGCGGCGACGAAAGTGGCGGTGACTGTTTCCTCCGACGGACTGCCGCCCGAACGTCCGTAGCCCGGGTACTCGACCAGCAGCACGCTGATACCGGCAGCCCGCAGCGGCTCCACGGATTTCGTCTGGATGTCGATGAGCTCGCCATTGCCGTGCGCGTGGATCAGCAACGGATGCGGCGCCGCGCCGGCCGCGGGCAGAAACCACGCCTCGACGCGCTGGTCGTCGACGTCCAACCAGATCGCTTCGCCTGCGGCCGCCGACAGGGCCGCCGGTTGCTGCACCGAGGGATGCGCGCCCGGAAAGGTGAGGAACTTCTGCAGCACGGTGACGAGGTAGATCGCGGCGAGCGCCGACACCAGCGCAATGCCGGTCGCAATCAGAAATCCACGGCGCCGGAAAAAAACCGGGCCCGCTCCGGCTTCCGGAACGGGCCCAGCGTCGGTCATCTAACTAGATTACTTCTGTTTCCAGGCGCCGCTGTCATCCTGGTAGTACCAGCCCGGCTTGGCACCGGTGGCGACCCAGCGCTTCGCGAAGCTCTTCTTGATGTCGGCTTCCCATTCCGGGTGATTGCTGGCCTTGGCAATCTCCGCATAGAGCTGGGCACGATCGGCGTTGTCTTCCGCCACCAGGCGCTTGACCGTGGCGCGGTCGGGCAGGGCGACCGAGTTGAGGTCACGCACGTCGACCAGGCCGTCCTTGGTGAGGCCGATGGCACCGCTCGCGAAGAACTTCTCCATCTCGCCGAAGCGGGCGCCCATGGACTGCTTGATGCGCGTGACCGCGGGCGAGCTCACGTTGAGAGCGGCTTCGGCATCCTGCGCATTCGCGGCGGGCACCAGCGCGTTCAGCGCGTTGCCGAAGGCGGCGACCAGCACGTTCGGCTCTTCGCTCCTGGGCACGAAGTACGACTGCGGCGGCGTGGTGCTGCCACTCTTCGAGCCACCACCCGTGATGTCGTTGATCACCTGATCGGCGGCCTTGTCGGCAGCAGCCGCCGGGAAGTAGACGTTGATGGTGACGCACGCGGCGATCAGCAGACTCGCCAGTGCAATCTTCAGCGGCAATACGCGTCGCATTGATAACTCCTTATTCCAAGCACATGCCTGGACGCGGACATGATCGGGCGTAGTCGATGAATGCGCCCTGAACCCGTCTTACGTCAAATGTGCGCGCGATTATTGGCCCGAACGGCCGCGGAGTCCATCGACCAAATCTCAGGGATTCACCGTTGCGCCGCCGAACTCGGCGGTGGAAATCGAGGACAACAACTGGTTCCAGTTCACGCGCCCCTGGCTTCCGACGATATCGATGCGCGGCAGGCCCGCGCCCTTGACGATGTAGTAACCCACGCCGGCCGGCTCGATACCCGACATCTCGCACACGTCGCCGACCAGTTTGCAGGTGATGCCCAGTTTCTCGTAGCTGTATTCGTCGAAGAATCGCAACACGCCCGACTGCAGCGCCTGCACCACGCCGCCGCCACCGCCGCCCACGTTGGAAAGACTGCTCACCGCTTTCGCGCTGATGCGCCGCCGCGATTTGTCACCCTTGGGGGTCGCGAGCCGCGCGTCGAAGGCGGTTGGTGTCCATGCAAACAATTCGAGGCCAAGCACATCGACCTCGAGTTTGCCGGTGATGCTGCCGACCTCGAAGGTCTGCGTGAGCAGGCCGAGGTCGAGGTCGCGCGCGCGCACGTCGGCGAAGAACTGCGGGAATCGTCCGAGCGGATCCTGCATGCGGATGTTGCTGCCGACTACGTGACCGCCGAACACCTGCGACTCGACGTTGCCCTGGAACGTGAGCACATTGTCCTTGAGCGTGACGCCGGGAATGCTGGCCGCGAGCGTTCCCGAGAACTCCGGCCAGCCGAACGCCCTGGTCAACAACGGCATGCTGATGGGTTTGACATTGCCCTTGAACGCGACCTCCATGTTTTCGCCGTCGAGATTGCCCAGCGACAGCGTGTCGATGGCGAGCGCCCCATCGAATATTGGTAGTTGGGTGGGTCGCGTGAGGTGGAATCCAGCCCCCTGCGCCTGGAACTCGAAAGCGGCCGCGCCGCCGGACAATCCGTACGCGCCGCCGTTCGACCAGGAAAGTTTCGAGGGGGGTGCATCCGGCGCGCCCGCAGGCCGCCAGTGCACCTCTCCGTTCACGTTGATGAGGTGAAGGGCATCCTGCTCGTCGTTGACCTTGAGGCCTTTCGGAGAAATGCGCAGCGCCGTGATGCCGTTGTCACGCACCGCGAACTCGCCGTTCAAACTACCGCCCATCTTGAGATCGCTGAGCACGCGCGTGGTCGCCAGCGTGATCTGCATATAGCTGGTATACGCGGCAGGGAACTGGAGTCTCGCGAGCTCGAAGTTGCCGCTGACGCTCGGAACCTCGCCTGCCAGGTTCACGCTGCCGCTGCCCGTGAGCTCGATGAGATCGGTCTGCGTGAGCCGCATCGACTCGATAGTCATGACATCGCCCGCGAGTTTCCCTCGCGACTCGAGCGCGAGCGCGTTCTTGGCGAAATCGAGGAGCACCGGACCCACCAGCACCTGTCCCTGCTTGCCAGTCACCTGGATTTCGAGCCCGGTGTCGGCGTCGCCGAGGCGGGCGCGCAATCGCGCGGTGGCCGCCATGTTGTCGGTGACGATGGTGCTCGCCTCGTTGGTCAGCGTGACCGCGTCCAGCTTCAGCGTGGCATCCACCACCGTGCCCGAGCCCGCGTCAGCCGCGCTACCTTCGATCGCCACTTTGCCGTCGCCCGTGATGTCCGCCGGCAAGGCAAACCACGGCGCGGCGAACTTGCGCAGCGCTTCGACCGTCGTCGTGCCCGTTTTGCCTTTGACCTGCCAGCCTTTGTCGTCGAGCCGTCCATCGAACGTCGCCGTGGTTCCTGCCAGTTTCAGCCCGCGTCCGCCGAACGAGGTCACGCCGGTGTCGGTGCGCATTTCGGCGGTCATCGCCACGTCGATGGAACCCGTGGGGCCGCCACTGCCTGTGAATCGCCCGGCGTCGCAAGCGAAACGGGGCTCGGCGATGACCGGTGCTGTGCACACGTATTCCAGGCTCGTGAGTTTGCCCACCGGGTCGGGCAGCGTGGCGGCGTGCGCGCCCGCCGTCAGGCGCGTCTGCTTGTCCGAAAGCAGGTCCAGCCGGACGCTGGCGGCTTCCACGGAAATGCCGGCAACGCGCAATTCGGCAACTTCGAGCACGATCGCGTCGATGGCGCGCGCATCCGGCGCGAGTCCTAACAAGAAGATCAGTGCAGCGGGTAACCGGAAACAACAGTTCATCGAATCGATTGTATCCCCCGATCAACACTGCCCCCGTCGGACGGGATGAGCACGGGTTGGTGGCCATTCGCGTAGGAAGCTCCCCGAAGGTTTCGTGAGGCGCGTCACGCGCCACGGGAGCGGACCGTAAACCGGGCGTCTGGTTTAGTGATTTCAGGCACTTGGCAACAAATCCTTCACACCTTCGTCATGGCCCCGCCTTGTATGAAACCCAGACTGTGCACCCCATGGCTAGCCATGGCTCACTACTGGCTCGATTCGACGCGGCGGAATACCGGCTGTGTCGCCGACTCAACCGCGGAGTCGCGAACACCGGCGTCCGCGTGTTCTTCAAGACCGCGAGCCGCCTCGGTGACGGCGTCATCTGGTATGCGCTGATGCTCGCGCTGCCATTCATCTACGGCGATCAGGGACTGAAGGTCGCGTTGATCATGCTCGCGACCAGTGCGGTCGGACTCGCGGTCTACAAATTCCTCAAGCGAACCTTCGTGCGTGAGCGCCCGTTCATCCGTCACTCGGGAATCTCGCTGGCCGGCGCGCCACTCGATCGCTACAGCTTTCCTTCGGGTCACACGCTGCATGCGGTGGCGTTCACCTGGCAGGCCTGCACCGCATTCCCCGAGCTTTCATTCGTGCTGGTGCCGCTGGCACTGGCGATTGCCGCGTCGCGCGTGGTGCTCGGCCTGCACTATCCCACCGACGTGCTGGTGGGCGCTTTGTTAGGCGCCACATCGGGCGCCATCGGGGCCGCGTTTATTTGATGCGCGTTCTATTCGTCTCCGACGTCTACTTTCCCCGGGTCAACGGCGTCTCCACTTCCATCCGGACTTTCCGCGGCGACCTGGCCAGGGCGGGAGTCGAATCCATTCTCGTGACCCCGGAATATCCGGGTGCTCCACCGGATACGGAGCCCGGAATCATCCGTGTGCCCTCGGGTGGTGTTCCTCGCGACCCCGAAGATCGCCGTTTTCTCGGCGGGCCGCTGAAGAAGGCGTTGAATCGCGGACTCGCGGCAAAAGTTGATCTCGTCCATATCCACACGCCGTTCATCGCGCACTACGCCGCCGTGCGTTTCGCGCGCGCACATGGCCTGCCCGTGGTCGCCACCTATCACACCTTCTTCGAGGACTACCTGCATCACTACGTGCCGATCCTGCCCCGCGGTATCGGCCGCTGGATCGCGCGACGCTTCACGCTTTCGCAATGCGCGGATGTTACCGCGCTGATTTCACCGAGCGCGCCGATGCGCGACGCGCTGACGGCCTACGGTGTGACCACCCCCATCGAAGTGCTGCCGACAGGACTGCCGGCCGAGAGCTTCGTGCGCGGCGACGGCGCGCGTTTCCGTCAGCAGTTCGGTCTTCCTGCGGATCGCCCGCTGCTGCTGTACGTGGGTCGGGTGGCCTTCGAAAAGAACATCGACTTTCTTCTGCGCATGTACGTGAAACTCCGGACACGGCGGCCCGACGCCCTGTTCGTGATCGCCGGCGAAGGGCCGGCGCTGCCGCATCTGAAGAAGCTGGCGCGGGAGCTCGGCATCGAATCGCAGGTGCGTTTCATCGGCTACCTCGACCGCAACAAGGAACTGCCCGGCTGCTACGCCGCGGGCGATGCATTCGTATTCGCTTCGCGCACCGAGACTCAAGGCCTGGTGCTGCTCGAAGCCATGGCACAGGGCACGCCGGTGGTGTCCACGGCCGAGCTCGGCACGCGCTCCATCCTCACGCCGGACTGCGGAGCATTCGTCGTCCCCGAAAACGAAGAAGCCTTCGCCGCGGCCACCGCCGAGGCATTGGCGCTGCCGAAGGACGATGCGCGCCGCGGGCAATTGCTCGCCCATGCGGAATCCTGGGCCTCGCAGGCCATGGCACAACGCCTCGCCGCGTTCTACGAGAAGGTGCGCGCGAACGCAGCTCCGGCTCTTATCAATGATGTACGGGGTTCCGCAGGAACCCCGTTAGGCGTGGAGCGAAGCTCCTGAAAAGAAGCGGCGCGGTGAATCGCACCGCGCCGCTGGGTTTGGGGTGGTTTGCGCCAAGGCCCCCTTTGCAATCCCTTTGTATTGTTGCTTTTCAGGGCTGCTGATCGACTGTGACCTGCTTGACGCAGCTTGCCCGCGTTCTTGTTGCAGGTGACATCGACGGCACGAGTATGCGTTTCGCCGCTCGGCAGCGTGCGCACTGTGTCGCGCGTAAATCCATCTTCCGTGCGCTGGATCACATCTGATTTTGATCCCTCGCGGCCATCGACGGTCGTGTAGTTCGAATCGCGAGTCACGGTGCCGGCTTCCTTGTCCTTCGCGACCGTCAAATCCCGTGTCGCGGTCTGCCCGTTCGGGCCGGTGTAGTCGACATTGCGAGTGTGGGTGCCGGCATCCCGATCCCTGGTCACCAACGCATCGCGTGTCGCCGTCCCGCCATCGGTATTGGTCCACGTATCGGAACGCGTGTGTCCGTTTTCAGTGCGCTGTCGTTCCGTGGTGCGCGTGTGCGGTTGAGTGGTGCGCGGCGCATGGGTTGCGCGATGACGCCCCGCTCCACCAGCCTGGTTGTCGCGGGCAAGTGCCGAGCCGCTGGCGCCTAACAGCCCGGCGATGACCAGGGTGCCGAAAAAGTTTACAGATCTCGTGAGAGTCACAAATCCCTCCTGAAAAAAATCTTGTTCACGCGAACAAGAACGCGCGCACATCGCAGCCGTTGACGCTAGACTTTCCTTAAATCCGCTGATGTGTTCGAAGGGGATGGAGCTGATGTCTTCCAAGCGAGCTCTGGTCGTCGACGATTCGAAGTCCGCACGCGCGTTCCTGTCGCGCATTCTCGAGCGTCACGAAATCACGGTTGACGCGGCTGAATCCGCCGAAGCCGCCATCGACTACCTCACGCGAAACCGCCCCGACGTGATCTTCATGGATCACATGATGCCGGGCATGGATGGTTTCCAGGCCGTGCAGTCCATCAAGAACAACCCGCGCACCGCGGCCATTCCCATCCTCATGTACACCTCGCAGGAAGGGGATCTCTACCTGGGGCAGGCGCGCGCGCTCGGCGCCGAAGGCGTGCTGCCCAAGCAGATCAAGCAGGCCGACGTCACGAAAATGCTCTTTCAGCTACAGCTGGTTTCCGATCGCCGCACTCGTGAGCGATCCATGTTCACCGCGCCGGAACACGCGCCCGATCTCATTTCGGCCAATGAATCCGAAATCGTGGCGCAACCGGTGATCACGGCTGCGGCGAATGCCGACACCGCTTCGGCGAACGCGGATCAGCAATTCGCGTTGCTGCTGCCGAAGATGACGCTCGAGATCCGCGCCGCGCTCGATCAATCCCTGCAAAGGGAAATCGCCGCGCTGCGTGGCTTCATTGGCACCACGCTCGATTCACATGCCGAACGCCTGCAAGGCGATCTCGCGACGCTGCTGCCCGCGACGCGCACTCCGGAACTCGACCTGCCCACCGTCATGCCCGAACGACGCGCCTGGGGCACGATCTTCGGCTGGGCACTGGCGCTCATCGGCGTGGCTGCCGCGGCGGTCTTGACCTCGTTGTGGTGGAACCAGGGCAGCGAGATCGCCGCGTTGCGCACCGATCTCACCGCCGCCTACGCCGAGCTCGAAGCGCTGCGCGCCAGGCCCGTGGTAGTTAGCCCGCCGGTGGTGGCCGAGCCCGCCGCCGAGCCCGCTGCAATCGATCCGAATGCGGTCCTGCCGGCCGCCGACGCTCCGGATGCGGCCGCCGTCACGACCGCTGCAGTCGAGCTGGTGCCCACGGATGCCGCCGCCACGCCGGCGACAGCGCTTACACAGGCTTCGGGCCCCGTCGCGCCGGTTGCCGTGGCACCGGCAACAGCGCCAGCGGCCGTAGTTGCGCCGGCCCCAGCGGCGCAGCAGCAAGTCAAACCAGCGCAGTCGCCACCCAGTCAGGCGCAGTGACCGGGTTTCCGCTCGACTCCTCGTTTCGACCTCGTCGCTGGCTTCGCGGCCCGCATTTCCAGACTATTCTCTCCACGCTGCCACCGCGCCGCGCACGCGTGCAGCGGCGCGCCATCCCGGTGTGCGCGGCGAGCGAAGAGTTGCTGCTCGATTGCGGTGAGGGCGTCGTCCTGCAGGCGTTCCATGCCAGTCCCGCAAAGCGCGGCCGCGAACCCGGCAATCGCCTGGCCGTAGTACTGCATGGATGGGAGGGCAGCGCCGATTCCACCTATGCACTCTCGGCCGCGCAGACCTTCTTCGACCTGGGCTTCGAGGTGGTGCGTCTCAACCTGCGCGACCACGGCGCCACGCACCATCTGAATCGCGATTTGTTTCATTCGTGTCGGCTTCCCGAAGTCGTCGGGGCGGTGCGCGCGCTGGCGAGCCGCTTTGCGAACCTGCCAATCGTTCTTTGCGGCTTCTCTCTGGGCGGCAATTTCATGTTGCGGGTTGCGGCGGATCCCGAAGCGCGACACTTGCCGCTCCAGCGCATCATCGCCGTTTCGCCGGTGCTCGATCCGGCGGTGACCATGACGACGCTCGAACGCGGCTCACCGATCTATCACAGCTACTTCGTGCGCAAGTGGACGCGCTCTCTTGCGAAGAAGCAGCTGGCGTGGCCGGACCACTACGATTTCGGGGACCTGCTGCGCACTCGCAGCCTGCGCGAGATGACACGCGAGCTCGTGCGGCGGCACACCGAGTACCCGAGCATGGACGACTATCTCGCCGGCTACGCGATCACGGGTAATCGTCTGACGCCCCTTGCGGCGCCCGCCACTGTGCTTGACCTCCCTGGACGATCCCATCATCGAAGCCACGGATCTCGCGCGGCTGGCGCGCACGCCGCACCTGGACATCGTGACCACGGCGCACGGCGGGCATTGCGGCTTCGTCGAGAATCTTGGCGGCACCAACTGGGTGGACACTCAGCTGGTTAAATTGCTGTCGCGGAACCCGGACAGCTAGGCAGCCTCCACCGAGTGTGCTGAGCTGCTAACAACCCACGGATTCGAATGTCATGGCAGCTCGGAGGTCTCTCAAGATGGTGCGCAATGCGCAGCGGCTGATAGCGGGCCTGGGTGTGCAGGCGCTCGCCGTATTGCTGGTCAGCTGCGGCGGCGGCTCCGACTACGATCCACCGCCACCACCGCCACCACCGCCGCCTGCCGCGGACACCACTCCGCCCACTGTTCCAGGCGGCCTCACCGCCGTAGCGCAATCATCCACGCAAATCCTCGTGAGCTGGACGGCGTCGACGGACGCCAGCGGCATCAGCGGCTACAACGTGTACCGCAATGGCGCCACCACGCCCGTGGCAACGGTGCAGACCACTAACTACACCGACAGCGGGCTCGGCGCTGCGACCAGCTACTCCTATACCGTGAGCGCCACTCGACGCGGCCAGCCCGGCGAATACGTCGGCGCAAACCGGATCCGTCAGTGCAACTACCGGCGCCACGCCACCGGTCGGCGGACTCGATGCCCGTCCCTCGAACACCTCCTGCCTCGCGGGCGATCCGCCGAGCAGCACGGTATCGATCGCCGTGCAGCGCGCGTTCGCCAGCCTGCCGAATTTCACGCAACCGCTCGCCATGCTCCAGGAGCCCGGCAATTCCGCGCGCTGGTACGTGGTGCAGAAAACCGGCTCGGTGCGCGTATTCGACAACACGCCGAACGTGTCGACGACGCGCGAGTTCATCAACATCGCAGCGCGGCTCAACCCCGCTTCCCCCGGCTTCAACGACGAGCGCGGTCTGCTTGGCATGGCCTTCCATCCGAACTATCCGACCGATCCGCGCGTATACCTCTTCTATACCGGTTCGGCCCCGGGCGGCGGCCTCGTGGATCGCGTGTCGCAATTCCGGCTGGCGAGTAACGGAACCACGCTCGATCCGACCACTGAACTCGAGCTTTTCAACGTCGCCGACCCGGAGAGCAATCACAACGGCGGCAACATTGCCTTCGGTCCCGACGGATTCCTCTACATCGGCATTGGTGATGGCGGTGGTGGCGGCGACGGACACGGCTCCATCGGTAATGGTCAGCTGCTGACGACATTGCTGGGCAAGATGTTGCGCATCGACGTTTCGGCCGCGAGCACCACGACTACCTACACGATTCCGCCCGGGCAATCCATACGCCGGCAACGACGCGCTGCAACGTCAACGGCACGGGAGCGGCGAACTGTCCGGAAATTTACGCCTACGGCCTGCGCAATCCGTGGCGCTGGAGCTTCGATCGCGGCAGCGGGCAGCTCTGGTTGAACGACGTCGGGCAGGGCGCGCTCGAGGAAGTGAACCTCGTGACGCCCGGGCGGCAACTACGGCTGGCGCTGCTTCGAAGGCACCAGCGCATATCCTCAGCCATCCGGACAGACCTGCGGTCCTAACAGCGCGAGCTCCATTCCGCCGGTCGCCCAGTACGGCCGAACACTGGGCCAGTCCACCACCGGCGGCGTGGTCTATCGCGGCAGCGCGATTCCCAGCCTGCACGGCCGCTACGTGTTCGGTGATTTCGTCAGCGGCAATCTCTGGCACATCGCGCGCGACACGCCGCCACCCACGCTGAACCTGACGGCCGCCATGGCGCTGCCGACCGGACTGCAGATCGCTTCGTTTGGCCAGGACACCGATGGCGAGGTCTACATCGTCCATCTCGGCGGCACGCTGCATCGACTGGTGCAGGGCACGGGCGCCGGCCGCCAGATTCCCGCGCAGCTTTCGCAAACCGGCTGCGTGAATGCCACCGCGCCGACGCAGCCAGCGAGCGGGCTCATTCCGTATGCCCCGAACGCGCGGTTTCTTCTCCGACAACGCGGTGAAGGCGCGCTGGCTCGCGCTGCCCGACGGCCAGCGCATCGTCATCAACGCGCAGAACGACTTCGAATTCCCGAATGGCAGCGTGCTGGTGAAGAACTTCAGCATCGGCCCGCAGCTCGTCGAGACGCGGCTGTTCATGCGCCACAGCAACGGCGCGTGGGCCGGCTACACCTATGAATGGAATGCGGGCGGCACGATGCCACGCGTGTCGTCGGCGGCAAAACCGTGCAGGTGGCCGGACAGACCTGGCAATTCCCGAGCGAGGCGCAGTGCCTGCAATGCCATTCGGCTGCTGCTGGTCACACGCTGGGACTCGAGATCGGGCAGCTCAACGGTGATTTCGGTTATCCCGCTCCCGGACGCACCGCCAACCAGCTCACCACGCTGAATGCCATCGACACCCTCACGCCTGCGCTGACGCAGACGCCGGCGCAACTTCCGGTGATCCCCGATCCGTTCGGTGCCGCGGCGCCTGGTCTTCGCGCGCGGGCCTATCTACATACCAATTGCGCGAACTGCCATCGGCCGGGCGGGCCCGCGCAGGGGGATCTCGACTTCCGCTACACCACGGCGCTGGCGAGTACCAACGCCTGCGACATCACGCCCACGTTCGGAAACCTGGGGCTCACCAATCGCGCGCATCATCGCGCCGGGCTCGGCAGCGCGTTCGGTGGCCGTGGCGCGGGTGAATCGTGTGGGGGCGGATGCCATGCCGCCGCTGGCGCGGCATCAGATCGATACGGCGGGCGTGCAGCTACTGACTGATTGGGTGAACGGGCTGGCTAGCTGCAACTAGGCGGTGCCGGGCACCAAAAGCCGTCAGTTCGCGCGAAGGTCAGGCACTGCCCGAATCGAACCGTCCGCGAACTACGGCTTTTGGTGCCCGGCACCGCCTAGCCCGCGCGCTTCTCTTCGAACTTCAGGATGGGCTTGCCGCTCGTCACGGTGACTTCACCTTCGATACGCGCCCCGTTGGCGATGGCGAGTATCTTCGCGACGATTTCTCCCGAGATCACCGCGCTGGCGCTGATCTCGAGCTTGTCTTCGATCACGATCTTGCCGGTGACCTTCCCCGCGAGCACCGCCTGGCGCGCGCTGATGTCTCCCACCCAGTGAGCGCTCTTGCCCACGCTCAAAGTGCCGCCGATCTTGCCGTTGCCTTCCACGTTTCCGGAGACCATGAGCGGGCCGCGCGTCTCGATGTCGCCCACCACCGTGGTGTTTTCCGCGATGACAGTGGGTGACATGCCCAATCGGTCGACGAGTCTGCGCTTCGGTTCTTCTTCGCTCATGTACATCTCCGGTCGACGGCTGCGTTTACAATAAACCGTTCGTTCCAGGGGATCATAGCCATGTCCACCCGCGCTCTCGTGACGCTGTTCGCAATACCGTTGCTTGCTCTCGCCGCATGCAGTCGCGAGAAGAGCGATTGGCGCTCGGCGCAGGCCGCGGATTCCCCCGAATCATACGAGCAGTTCATCACCGAACATCCCGACAGCACGCTCGTTGCGACGGCGCGCGAGCGACTGCAGCAACTCGCCGAGGAAAAGGATTGGCGCGCCGCCGCAGCCGCGGATTCACTCGAGGCCTACCAGCAATTCCTCGCGCAGTACCCCGCTGGCAAGTGGGCGAAGGAAGCGCAGGTGCGCGTCGACAACTTTTCTGCTGGTGCGGCCGGCAGCGCGGGTAGCGGCGCTTCGGCATCTGCCGGTGAATCAGCTTCGCCGGCGAGTTCCGCCGGTGCAGGCGCATCGCTGCCCGATACGCCGCCCGCACAGATGGCGAGTGGCGGATATGGCGTTCAGCTCGGTGCGTTCTCTTCGGCCGAACGCGCCAACGAGGAATGGAAAAAGCTGCACGCGGATGCCGCGGGACTGCTCGACGGTCTCTCGCCGCGTGTCGTGGTCGGCGAAGCGCAGGGCAAGACGATCTACCGACTGCAGGCCGAAGTGCGCGACGAAGTGCAGGCGCGCGCAGTCTGCGGTGGGCTCAAGGTCGCGAAGAAGCCGTGTGTACCGGTGCTGCCGCATTCCGGTCCGTAGCAGTTAACAAATGCACGGCAGCTTCTAACCGCTTGCGCCCATGACACGCGTCACAAGCTGACGCGGAGCGTCACATCGCCGGGCAGCTGGAACGCCGCGATGTCCACAAGTCATTGATTTCTCATGGCATCACGCGGCTGGCACGGCCGTTGCTTTGTCCTACACCGTGATGGCGAGATCCACAGTAACGCTGATTCTTCCCCACGCGCAGGGCGTCGCGAGCACGCGGCCGGCGCTGGCGGGAATGATGGTCAAGCGTCGCCGCGGTGGCAGCGTGATGTTCGCGCCCATCGATGCGCGGCTGGCACGGGCCCAGCTCACTGCGATCCACGCCGTCAAGGTTTCGAGGTAATGCCCTAACGGGAATCGCCTCAACGAGAACTGCGAACAACTCTTCCCCGGTGTTCGCTTCTTCGGCGCCGCAAACGACTTCCCCCGTTTGCGGCGCTTTTCTTTTCCGCGAGCCGTATAAAGTGCGCACTCCTCGTCGAGGTGCCGCATGCCGAAGCTTCCTGTTCTTCGAGCGCTCAGCGCTTGCGTGTTGATGGCGTTGAGCGCCGCCACGATCGCGGCCGCCAAGCCAGTTGCTCCCGCGCGCGTTCCCGGACTCGACCAGGTGCAGTCGACGACGCTGGCCAACGGCATGAAGGTCATCGTCTGGACCGATCGCGACATCCCCAACGTCGCGCTCTACAACTGGGTGCGCGTCGGCAGCCGCAACGAAGTGCCGGGCATCACCGGGCTCGCGCACTTCTTCGAACACATGATGTTCAACGGCACCGCCAAGCGCGCACCCGGTGAGTTCGACAAGCTCATGGAAGCGCAGGGCGGCTCCAACAACGCGTTCACCAGCGACGACGTCACCGTGTACCAGGACTGGATCCCGCGCACGGCGCTCGATCTCGTGTTCGACCTCGAAGCCGATCGCCTTGCCAACCTGTCGTTCGACCCCAAGGTCATCGAGAGCGAGCGCGGCGTCGTGTATTCCGAAAGACGCCTGCGCACCGAAGACGCCAACGACGGATTCCTCGCCGAGCAGGTGCAGGCCACGGCGTTCGTCGCGCATCCCTACCAGATTCCCACCGTCGGCTGGCCGGCCGACATCCAGGGCTGGAAGCTCGAAGACCTGCAGAAGTTCTTCAAGACCAACTACGCGCCTAACAACTGCACGCTGATCCTGGTGGGCGACCTCTCCGCCGCGGAAGGCTTCGCGCTCGCGAAGAAATATCTGGAGCCGATCCCGAGACAGGAGCCGCCGCCGCCGGTGCGCACCGTCGAACCCGAGCAGCTCGGCGAGAAGCGCGTGCTCGTGGAGCGTGATGCGCAGACGCCGTTGCTGTACTACGCCTACAAGTCGCCGGCGGCCAACGACCCGCAGGGCGCCGCCATCAACCTGCTGGTTTCGGTGCTGACCGAAGGCAATTCCTCGCGCCTGCATCGGCTGCTCGTCGAGGAAAAGAAGCTCGCCATCGAAGTGAACGGATATTTCGCGGAAGGGTTCGACCCCGGGCTCACCTGGCTGCAGCTCACGCTGCCCGAAGGCGTCAAGGTCGGCGAGGTGGAGAAGGCGCTGGATGCGGCGCTGGACCAGGTGGTGGCGCAAGGCGTCACGGATGCCGAGCTCGTCCGCGCGAAGAACCTTTATGCCTCCTCGTTCTGGAAGCAGATCGCCACCATCAACGGCAAGGCAAACCTGCTCGGTCAGTTCGAAGTGTTCGAGGGCGACTACAAGAAGCTGTTCGATTCGCCCGCCGTCTACGACAAGGTCACGCGCGACGACGTGCAGAAGGCGGCGGCGCTGGTCCTGCAGAAGAATCGCCGGACGGTTGGGGTGCTGGAGGCGAAGCCATGAAGCGCCCGACATTGAAAACCGTTCTCGCCCTGGTGCCTGCACTGTTGTTAGGCGGAGCCCTGGCTCTGCCGTCCGTAACGAACGGCGCCGAGAGTGCCACCGTGGCGGGCGTCAAGATGCCGGCCCACCAGCGTTTCGTGCTGTCGAACGGTCTCACCATCGTGCTCGTGCCGCAGGAAAGACGTACCGCTGATCGCGTTCAGCGGCTTCGTACGCGGCGGTGCACTCGCGGATCCCGCCGGCAAGCCCGGCGTCGCTTCGCTGGTCGCCGGCCTGCTCGATCGCGGCGCCGGAAAACGCAACGCCTTCGAGTTCGCCGACGCAGTCGAAGGCGTGGGCGGCAGCTTCGCCGCAGGGGCGGGCGCCGAGTCGATTTCGGTCGGCGGCCAGTTCCTGGCGCGCGATCGCGCGCTCATGATCGAGCTGCTGGCCGATGCGCTGATGCGTCCGCGATTCGAAGCGCAGGAGTTCTCGACCTATCGTGACCGCGAAATCGAGTTCATCAAGTCGGCGAAGGACTCCGATCCTTCGCAGCTCATCGGCATCTACGGGCGCGCCGCGCTGTTCGGCAGCCATCCCTTCGGGCGTCCGCAGGGCGGCAGCGAGCGAACGCTCGCCAGCATCACGCACGCGGATGTCGTCGGCTTTCACGCCGCGAATTTCGGCCCTGACCGCGCCACGCTGGTGTTCGCCGGTGACCTCGATCCGAAATGGATGCGGCAGGCGCTGACGACGGCGTTCACCGGCTGGGCGAAAGCCAGGGCCAACCGCGGTCGGGCTCAAACCGGCGCCGCGCGTGACCGGCCGACGCGTCCTGCTGGTGGATTCGCCAGGATCGGTGCAGACCTATTTCTGGCTGGGCAACGTCGGTGTCGACCGGCGCTACAGCGGCCGGCCGGCGCTGGATCTCGTCAACACGCTGTACGGCGGACGCTTCACCTCGATTCTCAACACGGAACTGCGCATCAAGTCGGGGCTGTCGTATGGCGCGTCGTCGCGCTTCACGCGTGGTTCGGTGCCGGGCGAGTTCTCGATCCGCTCGTTCACGCAGACCGACGACACCGGCAAGGCGCTCGATCTCACGCTCGAGACACTCGAGACGCTGAAGCGCGGAGACCTTGCCCCGGAGATGCTCGAGTCCGCGCGTTCCTATGTGCTCGGCCAGTTTCCGCTGCAGCTCGAAACCGCGGCGCACTGGGCCTCGACGCTCGCCGACCTGGAGTTCTACGGCTTGCCCAAGGACTACATCGAAGGTTACGGACCGGCGCTCGCGAAAGTGGATCTGGCGGAAACCGCGGCGGTGACCGCCGATGCGTTTCCGCGTCCGTCCGATCTCGTCATCGTGCTGGTGGGCGATGCGGCGAAGATTCGCGAGACGGCTGCGAAGTACGGCACCGTCACCGAGATGAAGATCTCCGATCCGGACTTCGCGCCGGCCCGGACGCCCTGATGTCCGACCACGGCTCATCCGCCACGGCGATCCTCTACGCGTTCTTCGCGAACCTGGGAATCGCGCTCTCCAAACTCGCGGCGTCCATCTACACGAACTCGGGCAGCATGCTGGCCGAGGCCATCCACTCGTTCGCGGACTGCGGCAACCAGGTGTTGCTGTACCTGGGGCTCAAGCAGTCGCAGAGGCCAGCCGACGCCAAACATCCGCTCGGCTACGGCCGCATCACCTATTTCTGGAGCTTCATCGTCGCGCTGCTGCTGTTCTCCATGGGCGGCCTGTTCTCGATGTACGAAGGCTGGCACAAGCTGCACGCGCCCGAGGAGCTCAACCAGGCGTGGGTGGCGTTGCTGGTGCTCGGTGTGTCCATCGGTCTCGAGACCGTGTCGACGCTGGGCTGCCTGCGCGAAATCAACAAGCTGCGCAAGGACAAGCCCCTGGTTCACTGGGTGCGGAACACGCGCAATGTGGAGCTGGTGGTGGTGCTCGGCGAGGACCTGGCCGCGCTTGTTAGGCCTGGTGTGCGCCTTCGTGTTCGTCTCGCTGGCGGCGGTCACCGGTAACCCGATGTTCGATGCCGCGGGTTCGATCGTCATCGGCGTCGTGCTGATCTGCGTGTCGGTGTTCATCGCCATCCGCATCAAGGGGCTGATCGTCGGGCGTTCGGCCGAAGACGATCTGCAGCAGGCGCTGTGTGCGGAAATCGCCGGCGATCCCGACATTCACAGCCTGCTCAACGCGATCACCATGCAGATGGGTCCGCAGGTCATGCTGGCCATCAAGGTGCGCATGCGTGCGGGCCTCACGCTCGAAGCCGCGGTCCATTCGCTGAACGCGCTCGAGAAGCGCATCAAGACCAAGTTTCCCGAAGTCGCCTGGTGCTTCGTCGAGCCCGACGTCGCCGATTAAATGGGGACATCTGAAATGGGGACACTCCCCAATTCCTAGCAAATGGGGTCAGACCTCGTTTGCTAGCGGTCCATTAATTGAGCCCGCAGTGAGGTCTGACCCCATTTGCCCGCGAAGCGGGGAATTGGGGAGTGTCCCCATTTCAGATGTCCCCATTACTGACCGAAGCGGTGGCCGGTCGCCAGCCACTCGATCTCCGCCGCCGTGCTCTCGCGCTTCAGCACCGCGTTGCGATGCGGGAATCGCCCGAACCTCGCGATGACCTCGCGATGCTTGTGCGCAAAGGTTGCGCAATACGCGATGTAGTCGCGCAGCTCCGCCGGCGATTCGCTCACCAGCCGCTCGAGCGCCTCCACCGCCGCATCCTGCGCTTCCATGGATTCGGCGTGCTCCAGCGGTAGATAGAAGAACAGGCGTTCGAGCGGTTCGAGCGCGGCGTCGGCGGCGAGCTGCATGCCTTCGACGGTCAGCATCAGCGCCTCGCGGTCGAAGGCGAACGCGGCCGCGGTACCGCGATACGCATTGCGCGGCACCTGGTCGAACAGGATGATCAACGCCAGCCGGCGCTTGGGCGAAGCCGCCCAGTTCGCGAACTCGCCGCGCGCTGCGCGCTCGAGCAGTGGCTCGAGCCTGGTGCGGATCTCCACGTCACGCGCTGCCACCGCCGCCGCCTCGTCACCGCCAAACCAGAATGTCGAACGTTCGGCCAGGCGCGGAGGGGTGGAGGGGCCGATCCCAAACCAGAAGTCGAGTACTTCACCAGCGGTGTGCATTTGCGCCAAGGATGCCAGACCGAACCCGCGTCTAACGACGTTGTTACACTGACCGTCAGCCAGCCAGGTGAAGAGGGCATCACATGCATACGCTCATCCGCGCGGGGTTCATCGCGCTAGCGTTCTTATGTTCGATGGATGTGCGTGCCCAGGAGGCGATACCTCCTTCCCTGCGCGATTGGCAGGGCTGGGTATTACACGGCGAGGAGTTTCGTCGCTGCCCCCTGGCTACCTCCTTTGTGCAGCCCGGCGCACCGGTCTCGCCAGGCCAATACCGTTGCGTGTGGCCCGAGCGGTTGACGCTCACGGTGGACGCTCGCGGCGGCACCTTCTCGCAACGCTGGCAGGTGTACGCGGAAAGCTGGGTCGCGTTGCCGGGCAGCTTCGAGCACTGGCCGCGCGACGTGCGGCTGAATGGCGCGCCTGCCGCGGTGGTGGCGGTCAACGAAGTTCCCAATCTGCGTCTGCCGCCCGGCAGCTACGTGATTTCCGGGAGTTTCTCCTGGAGTTCGCGCCCGGAGGCGCTGCTGCTTCCCGATGCCACCGCCATCGTCGACCTGTCCGTGGACGGCTCGCGCGTGGCACAGCCGGAGCGGCCGGACGGCGGCGTATGGCTGGGCAAGCGCCGCAGTGCCGAGCAACCGGCGAACATGGAGGTGCAGGTCTATCGCCTCATCCGCGACGACATCCCGGTCTATCTAGTCACGCGCCTGCGTCTCAACGTTGCCGGTGACGCGCGCGAGGAAGTGCTGGCGCGCGTGCTGCCCGAAGGTTTCACGCCCGTGAGTCTCACCGGCGCCTTGCCCGCCCGCCTCGAGCGTGATGGGCGCCTGCGCGTCCAGGTTCGCCCGGGCAGCCACGAGGTCACCGCTGGTGGCGCGCGGTGCGGGTGTTGCCACGAACTTCGCGCGGCCGGACGCGAGCGGCGGCAAATGGGCGCGCGAGGAAATCTGGAGCTTCGCCTCGAACGACCTGCAGCGCGTCGCGGCTGCCGAAGGGCGCCGAGGGCATCGATCCCGCACAGGCCAACGTGCCGGGTGAATGGCGCCAGTACCCCGCCTTCCGCATGGATGCCACCGCGAAACTCGAGGTGCAGGAGCGCAGCCGGGGTCTCGTGAATGCCGACGCCAATCGCCTCTCGCTCACGCGCAACCTCTGGCTGGATTTCGACCATGGCGGATTCACCGCCGTGGATCATCTCGACGGCACCATGCGCCGCGACTGGCGGCTCGACATGCAGGCGCCATTCCAGCTCGCCAGCGCACGCCAGGATGGCGACCAACTACTGGTGACGGCCGGCGAACAGGGACGCGCCGGTGTCGAGTTGCGCCTGCCGCAGCTCAACCTGACCACCGTGGCACGCAAGGAATCGGGTGGTGGCGCCATGCCGGCAACCGGCTGGAATGGTCGCTTCGATCGCGTGGTCGGCACCTTGCACCTGCCGACCGGTCATCGACTGCTGGCCGCCGTGGGTGCCGATGCCGCTCCCGCCTCGTGGTGGGAACAGTGGGGCCTGTGGAATGTTTTCGGTGTGCTCATCGTGGTGGTCTTCGTGTACTGGACCGCGGGGCTCATTCCCGCCGCGATCGCCGCGCTGGGGCTGGTGCTCACCTATCAGGAAGCGCCCGCGTACATCTGGCTCTGGGGAAACCTGCTGGCGGCGCTGGCCGTGGCGCGCGCCGCGCCGGAAGGCCGCTTCCAGAAGTTCGCGCGCGCCTGGCGAACCTTGAGTTTCACGGCGCTGGGACTCGCGCTGTTGCCCTTCCTGGTCATGCAGTACCGCTATGCGCTGTACCCGCAGCTCTCGCCGCAGCAGTACGTCGTCAACTACTCGGACAGTTCCCTGGATCAGGTGGGAGCAACCTACGGTCGCGGATTCTTCGACATGTTCAGACGGTCGGACCAGCCGATGCCCGCCTCCGCGCCGGCACCTGCACCGCCGCCGCCGGAAGCGCACTTCGACGCCAGGGAAAGGATGCATGCCCCGCAAGGCATCGCCGCCGATGCCGCCAGTCCGGTTGCCGATGACCTGGCACGCAGCGAAGAGGAAGTCGTTGTGTCGGGCAGCAAGATGAGTGTGCTGAACTCCGCGCAGGTAGTGCCGCGTTACGCGGCCGGCACGGTGCTGCAGGCGGGCCCCGGCGTTCCCGCGTGGCGATACAACTCGTACAACTATTTCTGGACAGGCCCCGTCGAGGCCGCCGACACCGTGCGATTCATTTATGTCGGGCCGGTCGTCATGTTCTTCTGGCGAATCATTGGCGTGCTGGCCGTGACCGTGTTGTTCCTCTGGCTGGCGCGCCTGAGTTTCGGCGGCACCTGGCGGCTGCCGGCGATGCCGCGCGCCATGGGCGGCGCCGCGGCCAGCGCCCTGTTGCTGGTCGTCGCATTCGCGGGAGTTACGCCGGCGAAGGCCCAGGCCCCAACAAACATGGCGCCGAACAACCCGGGCGACGGACTGCTCAACGAACTCAAGTCACGACTGACCGCGCCACCGCGTTGCGCGCCGCGCTGCGTCGAGATCACCGCGGCCAATGTCACCGTCGACGGCGAGCGGCTCGAGGTGGTGCTGCAGGTGAGCGCGCTCGCCAACATTGCGGTCGCGATGCCGCACGCCAGCGATCGCTGGCAGCTCGACCAGGTCACCGTGGATGCGCGCGCGTCGGTCGCCATCGCGCGCAACCGCGACGCGTCGCTGTGGATGCCGCTGACGCCCGGCGCGCACAGCGTGCGGCTGTCGGGCCGGCTTGGCTGCCGCCGAGTCGGTTCAACTGGCGTTTCCGCAGCCGCCGCGTGTCATCGACGTGCGTGCCTCGGGCTGGACGGTGAGCGGCGTGAACGAGCACCGACTCGTCGCAGGCCTGCTCGAGCTGTCGCGCGTGCGCAGCGAGCAGCGTGCCGGCGCCACGCTCGAAGCGGGCAGCGAATTCCCGGGCTTCGTGCGCGTCGAGCGCGTCTTCAATCTCGATCTCGACTGGACGATCGACACCGAGGTGCAGCGCATCGCTCCGCAACGCGCGGCGCTGTCGGTGGAAATCCCGCTGGTGAAAGGCGAGTCGGTGCTGACGCCGGGCGTGGAAGTACGCAACGGCGAAGCGGCGCTGGTCGGGCTCACGACGGGTCGAAAGCAGCACGCGCTGGCATTCGGGACTTTCCCGCGCGGAATCGCTGGACCTGTCGATGCCGGCGGATGTGCAGCGCACCGAGGTCTGGAGCTTCCTGGTCAATCCTCAATGGAGCGTCGCCTTCGAAGGATTCGCGCCGGTGCTGCCGGAAAACGTGGACGGGTCGGTCTGGGTGTTCCGCTACATGCCGCGCCCCGGCGAGAAGCTCGTGCTCAAGGTGACGCGACCCAAGCCGGTGAGCGGCACCACGCTCGCCATCGATTCGGTGAAACAAAGCATCGACGTCGGCAAGCGTTCGTCGAACACCGCGCTGAGGTTCAGCGCGCGCAGCACCCAGGGTGGTCGTCACGTCATCAAGCTTCCGCCGGATGCGCGCGTGACCTCGGTACTCTTCGACGCGCAGCCTCAACAGCTACGCCCGGAGAAGGGCGAGTTGCCGCTGTCGCTCATGCCCGGGAGCCACAACGTCGAGGTGCACTGGGAGCGTTCGCAGGACGTCGGCGTGAGGACCCACCCGCCGGTGGTCGATCTGCAGTCGCCCGCGAGCAACGTCCAGTTCGAGATCAGCTTGCCGGAGTCGCGCTGGCCGCTGTTCGTGTCGGGACCCGGCATCGGGCCCGCGGTGTTGTATTGGGGCGAGCTCGCGGTGTTCATCGGTATCGCGTGGTTGCTCGGACGCTGGCCGCGCTCGCCGCTGCGATTCTCGGAATGGTTGCTGCTGGGCCTCGGACTCTCGACGCAATCCTGGTGGGTGTTCACGATCACCGCGCTGTGGCTGATCGCCATGAAATGGCGAGAAGGGTGGGTGGCCGCCGAGGTTTCGCGGAGGAGCTTCAACGCCGTGCAGGTGCTGCTCGCGCTGTTCACGCTGTTCGCCATCACCACGCTGGTGTTCTCCGGCATTCGCAACGGATTGCTGGCGGCACCCGACATGGGAATCGCCGACCTGAACTACGGCGGCGGCGCGATGTGGTGGTTCCTCGATCAGACCGAGGGGGTCATCGAGACGCCCACCATCATCTCCGCACCTATGTGGGTGTATCGCGCGCTGTTCTTCGCGTGGGCGAGCTGGATGGCGTTTGCGCTCGTGCGCTGGCTGCGCTGGGCGTTCAACGCCTGGAAGACGAACGGGTTGTGGCGAGGGGGCAGCCCCCTTTCCCAGCAAAAGGAGTCAGCCCTCAATCAGAAGGACTCATCGAATGAAGTGAGGACTGTCCCCTTTTGCTAGGAAAGGGGGCTGCCCCCTTACTCGCAGAGGCCTTCGAAGTAGCTCTGGGCGACCGGCGACAAACGCTTGCGCGCAAGCTCGCGGGCCTTGGGCTCATCGACGATCTCTTCCAGCGGGCCGGACACGAGGATGTGCCGCACCTTGGGATCATGCTCGGCCTTGCGGGCAAGCTTGTTCAGCACGGTGAAGCCGCGGGAGATCTTGTCGCTGTTGAAACGCCGGTGCTCGATGGAGCTGGCGAGGTATTTGCCGAAGCGGGCGTACAGAAAGTAGTCGTCGTTTCCAACGTGGAAACGGGCTTCGGCAAAGAAATCGGGGAAGTTCTTTTCTAGATACTGGTTAACAGTATGAAGACGGGGTCCAGGGTCGCTGTCGTTCGACGCAACTTGCTTCTTCATTTAAGTGGTCCACCTCCAACTGGGTCCGGAGCACCATTTCTGGACGTCACGACCGGTTCCCAACCCCGCAACGCGCGCGAACGATAGGGCCAACTGACTTCAACTGCAATAGGACGTGTCATGAAATTTCTCACGCTGCTCATCACCGCAACTCTTCTCGCCGCGTGCGCGGCGGAGCCGAGCGACGAAGATCGCATTCACGCGATCATCGACGGCGTCGAGGCAGCGGCCGAAGCGCGCGACGCCAGCGACGTGCTCGAGCACGTCGCCGACTCCTACACCGACTCGCGCGGCGTGGACAAAGCGCAGCTCCGCGTCTTTCTGCGCGGATATTTCCTGGCGCATCCGAAGCTCGAGTTGCTGGTGACGGTCGAGAGCCTGGAGTTCCCGGTAGATGGGCTGGCGCAGGCGGTAGTCACCATAACGACGGTGGACTTCACGGATCCCGACCGGCAGCGCGTGAAGGTGGAGTTTCGGCGCTCTGGCGACACGTGGCAGGTGGTGCGCGCAGACCACCTGGGGCGCTGAGTGCCCAAAAATTTCCGGAAAACCCTGATATCCCGACGTACCGTGAAGTAGTTCACTGTCTTCGGTTAAGTACCGAACGCAAGGCGCCGACAACTATCTTCAGGAGATACCGATGCCCGATCGTCGCAAACCACCTGTGGAAAGCGAAAGCCGCACTGGCCGGCATGACCGCGCGACGCTGCCTGCGGATTCCGACACCGGCAAATTCAGCATCGAGACCACCACGATGCGCCTGAAGTCACTGAACCTGCGCCGCTCCGAAATCAGCGAACCAGGGAGTCGCCGAGGCAGTGAAGGCGGCGACGTCGCGCTCGTCCGAAGACAAACCCGGTGCTTCGCGAAGCGGACCTTCGGGCCGCGTGCGACACGACGAACGGGGCGTGGCGGTCTGGGACTTCTCGGTGGCGTCGGGCGAATTCGACACGCTGAGCACCTCGGTCGCCCTGAAGAAACTCGAGGTCGCCGATCTCAAGATCGACGACCACAAGCCCGCTGAACTCAAGCTGGAAGTCACCGGGCGCGACAAGGCCGGCGGATTCGATCCTTACAACCAGCGCGGCACGGGCAAGCGCCAGGGCGAGGCGGCGAAGCGCGCCGGCATCACCGGTTCTCCAGGGCGGCACGGCCCCGTGGTCGATCAGCTCACCGGCAAGAAGAAATAACGTTCGCTGACCTAAGCCCGGCGCACTCGCCGGCCCGGTCTATCTAGCAACCCCGCGGGGCGGTTAACCTCCGGCCATGAAGGTCCTCAAGGTCGTCGGCGCAGTTCTGCTCGGGCGGAACGCGACCGCAGGCGGCATCCCTGTTTCTTTTGAATGACGCGAACCCGTGAGCCCTCACCGCCGCGCGCTATTCGAATTGCACATCTGCGTCGTGCTGTGGGGCTTCACCGCGATCCTCGGCAAGCTGATCACGCTGACCGCGATGCAGCTCGTGTGGTGGCGCATGTTGTTAGTCACGCTGGCGCTGGCCTGCTTCCCGCGCGTGTGGCGGGCGATCGCGACCATCCCGATGCGACTCATCGGAATCTACGCCGGCATCGGCTTCGTCGTGGCGCTGCACTGGCTGGCGTTCTACGGGTCGGTGAAGCTGGCGAATGCCTCGGTGGCGGCCACCACCATGGCGCTCGCCCCGGTGGTCACGGCGCTCATCGAGCCGTGGATCACCGGCTCGCGCTTCGAACGACATAATCTTCTGCTCGGCATCCTGGTGATTCCGGGGGTCGCGCTGGTGGTCGGCGGCATTCCGGGCGCGATGCATCTGGGCTTCTGGGTGGGAGTGCTCTCGGCGGCTCTCGCCGCCGTCTACAACGCGCTCAACAAGCGCTACCTGGGCCATCACGATGCGATGGCGGTGACCTGGGTCGAGCTTGGTGCGGGTTTCCTGCTGGTGGCAGCAATCGGTCCATTCGTGGCCCCGCACGGCGCGAGCGTTATCGTGCCGTCCGTCCAGGACGGGGCATGGTTGCTGGTGCTGGCGATCCTTTGCACCCTGATCCCTTTCGCGGTCTCGCTGGCGACGCTTAGGCATCTCTCGGCCTTCACGGCTCAGCTCGCGATCAATCTCGAGCCGGTGTACGCGATCGGCATCGCGGTGCTGTTCCTGGGCGAGGCGCGAGATCTCGATGGGCTCTTTTTCCTCGGCGTGGGCGTCGTGCTCGCCGCGGTTTTCGGCCATGGATGGCTGCAACAGCGATTGACCGACGAGCGTCGGTCTGTATGATCGGTCTCCATATATATCTGACTGCCGACAGCGCCTTCGCGGGCCGCGCCTCCAGATGTAACCAATTGATAGAGTGAAAGTTATGGGCGCGGAGCCCATAGCGCGGGGAAGTTGCGCCCCGCGTGTTTGTGTTTGGAGGACTCAAAAATGACCGCGATTCGACTCGGGCCCCCCGCGAAGCAGGGCCTTTATGACCCCCAGTTCGAGCATGACGCTTGTGGCGTCGGCTTCGTCGTGGACATCAAGGGACGCAAATCGAACGCCGTCGTCAAACAAGGCATCCAGATCCTCAAGAATCTCGACCATCGCGGCGCCAGCGGCAGCGAGGTCAACACCGGCGACGGCGCCGGCATGCTCATGCAGATGCCGCACGCCTTCCTCAAGAAGGTGGCCAAGAAAGACGCGCGCATCAACCTGCCCGAGCCCGGCATGTACGCCGCCGGCAACATCTTCATGCCGCGCAATGCGACGCAGCGCCGCAAGATCGAAGAAGTGTTCGCGCGCGTGGTGCAGGCCGAAGGCCAGTTGTACATGGGCGCGCGCAGCGTCCCTACCGACAACTCCATGCTGGGCGAGACCGCGAAGGCGTCCGAGCCGTTCGTGCGCCAGGTCTTCATCGGCCGGGGTCCCGAGACGCTCGACGAGGCAGAGTTCGAGCGCAAGCTCTACGTGATCCGCAAGCGCGCCTACAACGAGATCCGCGTGTCGACCATCGGCGGCGCGGAGTTCTGGTACATCGTGTCGCTGTCGCACAAGACGCTGGTCTACAAGGGCATGCTGACCACCAATCAGCTCGACCAGTATTTCCTCGACCTGCAGAACCCGTTGATGGAGTCCGCGATCGCGCTCGTGCATTCGCGCTTCTCCACCAACACATTCCCGAGCTGGGATCGGGCGCACCCGTACCGCTGCATCGCACACAACGGCGAGATCAATACGCTGCGGGGAAATATCAACTGGATGCGCGCCCGCGAAGCGCTGTTCCAGTCGCCGCTGTTCGGCGACGACATCAAGAAGATCACGCCCATCATCAATCCGAACGGCTCGGACTCCTCGATGTTCGACAACGTGCTCGAGCTCATGGTGCTCTCCGGCCGCTCGATGCCGCACGCCGTCATGATGATGATCCCCGAGCCGTGGTCCAAACACGCCTCGATGGATCCGGCGCGCCGCGCGTTCTACCAGTACCACAGTAGTTTGATGGAGCCGTGGGACGGTCCCGCGGACATCGCCTTCACCGACGGCAAGCGCATCGGCGCCATTCTCGATCGCAACGGTTTGCGCCCGGGCCGCTACTACGTCACCAAGGACGACCTCGTCGTCATGGCGAGCGAAGCCGGCGTGCTCGAGTTCCCGCCCGACCAGATCGCGCGCAAGGGTCGCTTGCAGCCCGGTCGCATGTTCCTCGTGGACACCGAGCAGGGCCGCATCGTCGAAGACGAGGAGATCAAGGCGCAGATCATCAACGAGCGGCCGTACGCCGACTGGTTGAAACAGCACCTGGTGCACCTCAAGGATCTTCCCGCGGCGCCCGAGCTGCCGCTGCCGGAGCCCGTGGCACTCGCGAAGCGCCAGGTGTCGTTCGGCTATACGTTCGAAGACCAGCGCATCCTCATGGCGCCGATGGCGCGCGATGGCAACGAAGGCGTGGGCTCCATGGGCAACGACACGCCCCTGGCCGCGCTCTCGTACAAGTCGCGAATGTTGTACGACTATTTCAAGCAGCTCTTCGCGCAGGTCACGAATCCGCCCATCGACTGCATCCGCGAAGAGATCATCACCTCGTCGGACGTGTGGCTCGGCTCCGAAGGCAACTTGTTAGACCCGCGCCCCGGTGATTGCCGCCGGCTCGAACTGCCGGGGCCGGTCCTGACCAACGAAGAGTTCGCCAAGGTTCGACGCATGTCGCTGCCAGGACTCAAGGTGGGCACGCTGCGCATCCTGTTCCGCGCGGAGCGCGGCGAGGACGGCCTGATCGAAGCCATAGAAGAGGTGCGCACCGAAGCGAAGCGCATGATCGAGGAGGACGAGGTCAACATACTCATCCTGTCCGATCGTGGCGTGAACAAGGAATTCGCGGCAATCCCGTCGTTGCTGGCCGTTTCGGGCCTGCATCACTTCCTGATCCGCCAGGGCCTGCGCATGAAGGTGTCGCTGGCGCTGGAGACGGGCGACGCGCGCGAGGTGCATCACTTCGCGCTGCTCATCGGCTACGGCTGTTCGGTCATCAACCCGTACCTCGCGTTCGAGACTCTCGACGGCATGATCCGTGACGAAATGCTGTCGGGCGTCGAGCACAAGCTCGCCTGCAAGAACTTCGCGAAGGCCGCGGTCAAAGGCGTCGTGAAGGTGATGTCCAAGATGGGCATCTCCGCCGTGCAGAGTTATCACGGCGCGCAGGTTTTCGAAGCCGTGGGCCTGCGACAGGACGTCATCGACGAATACTTCTCCGGTACGGCCTCGCGCGTCGGTGGCGTCGGCCTCGACGTGATCGCGCGCGAAGTGCTCATGCGCCACACCATGGCGTTCGCCGAGCGCAAGCCGCAGAGCCAGACCGAGCTGCCTTCGGGCGGCCAGTACCAGTGGCGTGCGGACGGCGAGTTCCACCTGTTCAACCCGGAAAGCATTCACCGCCTGCAGAAGTCGGTGCGCACGGGTTCCTACGCCACGTACAAGAGCTACGCCGAGCTCATCGACGATCGCGCGAAGAATCTATCTACCCTGCGCGGCCTGCTCGACTTCAAGCAGGGCGAATCGATCTCCATCGACGAAGTGGAATCCGTCGAGAGCATCATGAAGCGCTTCAAGACCGGCGCCATGAGCTACGGCTCCATTTCCAAGGAAGCGCACGAGACGCTCGCCATCGCCATGAACCGCGTGGGCGGCAAGTCCAACACCGGCGAAGGTGGCGAAGACCCGGATCGCTACATCCCGATGGAGAACGGCGACTCGAAGAACTCGGCCATCAAGCAGGTGGCGTCGGGCCGCTTCGGCGTCACCAGCCACTACCTGGTCAACGCGAGAGAGCTGCAGATCAAGATGGCGCAGGGCGCGAAGCCCGGCGAGGGCGGACAGCTGCCCGGCACCAAGGTGTATCCGTGGATCGCGAAGACGCGCGGCACCACTGCGGGTGTCGGCCTCATTTCTCCGCCGCCGCATCACGACATCTATTCCATCGAAGATCTCGCCGAGCTCATCCACGATCTCAAGAACGCGAATCGCGACGCGCGCATCAGCGTGAAGCTGGTCGCCGAAGTGGGTGTGGGCACGATTGCCGCGGGTGTCGCCAAGGCACACGCGGACGTGGTGTTGATCTCCGGCGCCGACGGCGGCACCGGCGCCTCGCCGCTGACGTCGCTGACCCATGCCGGCCTGCCCTGGGAGCTCGGCCTCGCCGAGACCCACCAGACGCTGGTCATCAACAACCTTCGCTCGCGCATCGTGGTCGAGACGGATGGACAGCTGAAGACCGGCCGCGACGTGGCCATCGCCGCGTTGTTGGGCGCCGAGGAATTCGGTTTCGCCACCGCGCCGCTGGTGGCCGTGGGCTGCATCATGATGCGCGTGTGCCACCTCAACACCTGCCCCGCGGGTGTGGCCACGCAGGATCCGCGGCTGCGCGAGAAGTTCTCGGGCAAGCCCGAACACGCCGTGAACTTCATGCGCTTCGTCGCCACGCACCTGCGCGAAATCATGGCGCAGCTCGGCTTCCGCAAGCTGGAAGACATGGTCGGCCGCGTCGATATGCTCGAACCGCGGGCCGCCATCGACCATTGGAAGGCCAAGGGCTTCGACTTCAGCAACATCCTGTACGCACCGGACGCCGGCCCCGAGATCGGCCGCTTCAAGCAGATCGGCCAGGATCACGGCATCGACAGGTCGCTGGACGTCACCACGTTGTTAGGGCTCTGCGAGCCGGCGATCGCGCGCGGCGAGAAAGTGTCGGCCGAACTGGCGGTGCGCAACGTCAACCGCGTGGTGGGGACCATCACTGGCAGTGAAGTCACGAAGAAGTGGGGTGCGGCGGGGCTGCCCGAGGACACCATCCAGATCAAGTTCAAGGGGTCGGCGGGACAAAGCTTCGGCGCGTTCATGCCCAATGGCATGAGCTTCTCGCTCGAAGGCGACGCCAACGACTACTTCGGCAAGGGACTGTCGGGCGGCAAGCTCGCGGTGTTCCCATCGCCGCTGGCTTCCTTTCCTTCCGAGCAGAACATGATCGTCGGCAACGTGGCGCTGTATGGCGCGACGAAAGGCGAGGTGTTCGTGCGAGGCATGGCCGGCGAGCGCTTCGCGGTCCGCAACTCCGGCGTGGACACGGTCGTCGAAGCCGTGGGCGACCATGGCTGCGAATACATGACCGGCGGACGCGTGGTGGTGTTGGGCCCCACGGGCCGCAACTTCGCCGCGGGCATGTCAGGCGGTATTGCCTATGTGCTCGACGAGAACAACGAGTTCCCCGCGCGCATCAACACACAGATGGTGGATGTCGAGCGCGTCGAGGATGCGAAAGAAGGCACAGAGTTGCGCGCGCTCATCGAGAAACACGTGCAGTACACGGGCAGTGAGCATGCGAAGGGCATCCTCGCGGCCTGGGAAACCAAGCTGCCGAAGTTCGTGCGCGTGATCCCGAAGGACTACAAGCGCGCGCTGGCCTGTCTGAAGCGTGCACATGACCAGGGTTTGTCAGGCGACGAGGCCATCATGGCGGCGTTCGAAGAGAACGCGCGTGACCTTTCGCGCGTCGGCGGAAATTAAGAGCCAAGAAAATCAGAGAACATAGATAGATGGGAAAGCCAACCGGGTTTATCGAGTACCTGCGCGAACTGCCGGTGGACCGCACACCTGCAGAACGCGTGCGCGACTGGAACGAGTTCCACCACCACATGGACGAGAAGCGCCTGCGTCAGCAGGGCGCGCGCTGCATGGACTGCGGCGTGCCGTTCTGCCACACGGGCAAGCTGATCTCCGGCATGGCCTCGGGTTGCCCGGTGAACAACCTCATTCCCGAGTGGAACGATCTCGTGTTTCGCGGGCTGTGGCGCGAGGCGCTCGATCGCCTGCACCGCACCAACAATTTTCCGGAGTTCACGGGCCGCGTATGCCCGGCGCCTTGTGAAGGTTCGTGCGTGCTGGGCATCAACGCACCGCCGGTCACCATCAAGAACATCGAAAACGCCATCGTCGACAAAGGCTTCGAGGAAGGCTGGATCGTGGCGGAACCGCCGACCACGCGCACCGGCAAGAAGGTGGCCGTCATCGGCTCGGGTCCCGCGGGACTCGCAGCAGCCGCGCAACTCAACAAGGCCGGTCACCTGGTGACCGTGCTCGAGCGCGCGGATCGTCCGGGCGGCCTGCTCACCTACGGCATTCCGAACATGAAGCTCGACAAGCGCGAAGTGGTCGCGCGCCGCGTCGCGCTGCTCGAGAAGGAAGGCATCAAGTTCCTGTGCAATGCCACGGTCGGTGAAAACGTCGAGGCGGAGCTGCTGGTCAGGGACTTTGACGCGACCGTGATCTGCACTGGCGCCACGTTGCCGCGCGATCTGCCGGTCGAAGGCCGCGATCTCAAGGGCGTGCACTTCGCCATGGACTTCCTCACCGTGAGCACGCAGGCGGTACTCAAGGATGCACCGGAGTCCACTTCGATCTTTGCGAAGGGCAAGGACGTGATCGTGTTAGGCGGTGGCGACACCGGCACGGACTGCGTCGGCACGTCGATGCGTCACGGCTGCAAGAGCCTCACGCAAATCGAAATCATGCCGATGCCGCCGATGGATCGCGCCGAGGACAATCCGTGGCCGGAGTGGCCCAAGGTCTACAAGATGGACTACGGCCAGGAAGAGGCCGCCGCGAAATTCGGTTCCGATCCGCGCGTGTACCTCACCACCGTCAAGAAGTTCGTCGGTGACGCCGCCGGCAATCTCACCGGTGTGGTCACCGTGAACATCCGCTGGGAGAAGAACGACAAGGGTCAGTTCATTCCCGTCGAGCAGCCCGGCAGCGAGAAGGAACATCCCGCGCAGCTCGCATTGTTGGCCATGGGTTTCCTGGGGCCCGAGCAGGCGCTGCTCAAGGATCTCAAGGTGGAAACCGATGCCCGCAGCAACGTGAAGGCCGAGTACGGCAAGTACGGCACCACCGTGCCCGGCGTGTTCGCCGCGGGCGACGCGCGCCGTGGTCAGTCGCTGGTCGTCTGGGCCATCAACGAGGGCCGCGGTGCCGCGCGCGAGTGCGACCGCTGGCTCATGGGGGCCACCGAGCTCCCGTAGCAAAAGGGGCCGCACCTCGATTCGAAGCCGGAGCACCGCAAGGTCTCCGGCTTTTTCATACATGCGATGTATCCCGAGTCCTGCATCCGCATTCCACCCGACGTCGTACCTCAGTTGAACCCTGATGGTTTGGCGCCGGCACTCCCCGGCGAGGGGCCGGCGTCGTTAAAACGAGCTGCGGCGCTGGCCCCTTTTTCAGCCTCAGTGGTGAATCAGCAGCGCGTTCTCCTCGATGCCGCGGAGCTTTTCTTCCATCAACGGCCCGAAGTACGCCTGCGGTTGCGACGGCCTGACGTCCTCTTCCTTTTCGCGCCGGCGAATTTCCCGGTTCGCCGCGTCGAAGGCATCGCGTAGATGGGTGGCGCGGGGCAGGGAGTCGCGATAGAACGCTTCGCCGAAGTAGGTGAGGTCGCGCTGATCGGAGCAGCCGAACGAGGTGCGGTTCCTCGCGGCGGCCGTGAGCACGATGGTGTGGTTGTCGGCCAGCGGCCTGACGAAGGCGCCCGAGTAGCAGGCCGAAACGATGACCACTTTCCAGCGGATGCCGGACTCCTCCAGCAGCGTCGCGAGCGTATCGGCGCTGAGTGCCTGCGGCGTCATGCCGGTATTCGACACGTCGAGGGTTGCGTCCTTCGAGCCGTGCGATGACAGCGCGAGAAACAGCACGTCCTCGTCGAGATCCATGACGCGCGCCAGCGCCTTGAGCGCATAACGCAACGACGACGCCGAGGCGAGCGGATAGGTAGAGAGGTCGCGGCGATCGTTGAGCAGCAGCACGGTGCGTACCGCCGAGCCGTATTTGACGCCCACGCGCTGCGCGGCGAGCTTGATTTCCTCGGCGAACACGCGCTCATCGCCGTGGCCGGCGAATCCGAGGAAGAATACGCGGCCGGTGTCCGCGGGCCCGGTGGCGATGCGCGCCACCTGCGCGTCGATGAGGTCGCGCTGCGCCTGGGCAGCGTCCTCCGCGTGAACGCCCACGGAGGCGGCGATCAGGATCCACGGCAGCAGCAGGCGGGCGCAACGCATGATCGGCAGTTTGGCCGTGACTTCAACGAAGCTGCAAGCGGTTGTTGATCAAGGCAAACGGTTGCAGAATGGCCGGCGTTTGAAAACAAGACCGGGGAGATCCTCATGACCGAGCTCAGTGCGCTGTGGTTGCCCATCCTGTTAGGTACCGTCGTCTGCTTCATCGCCAGTTCCGTCATTCACATGACGCCGCTGTGGCACAAGAACGAATACCCTCAGCTTCCCGATGAAGAACGGGCGCGCGCCGCGATCGCCGCGCTCAACGTGCCGCCCGGCGATTACATGCTGCCGCGCTGCAAGACGATGAAGGAAATGGGCTCGGAAGAATTCAAGGAAAAGTTGCGCCACGGCCCGAAGTGGATCATCACCGTGATGCCACCCGGCGAAGGCGGAATGGCGGCGAGCCTGGCGTACTGGTTCCTGTTCCAGTTGTTAGTGCTGGTGTTCGCGGCGTACGTGTCGAGCCACGCGCTGGCACCCGGCGCGCATTACCACGACGTGTTCCGATTCATCGGCAGCACGGCGTTCATGGGTTTCGCGCTCGCGCAAATGCCGCAATCCATCTGGTACCAGCGTTCCTGGAGCACCACCCTGAAGCTCATGCTGGACGGGCTGATCTACGCGTGCCTTGCCGCCGGTGTCTTCGGGTGGTTGTGGCCCAAGGTGCTGGAGATGTGATTGGGGACATTCCTGATTTGCTAGCAAAAGGGGACGCGGCTGCTCGCGCGCAAACGAGGTGCGGCCCCATTTGCTAGGAATTGGGGAGTGTCCCCATTTTCGGGACGGTACGCAGGGCGATCAGCACGCAGCAGAACACGAGCAGTCCCGACACGAGGTACGGTGCGCCTGGCAGTTGTACGGGTGCGGCCGGCACCGAGAAGTAGCGGAACAGCTGCGTCATGAAGATGGGCGAGATGATGGCGGCGATACTCGCGAGACTCGCGACCGCGCCCTGCAGCTCGCCCTGCGCGTTCGGGCCTGCCTGCTTCGACATCACACTCTGCATCGCGGGATTGGCGATGCCGCCGAATGCACCGATCACGATGGCCGGGTAGATCATCCAGCCCTGCGGAACGAGCGCGTAACCCAGGAATCCAATCGTCATCAGCAGGAACCCGATGACGATCGCGCGGCGCGCACCGAGTTTCGGCACGACGTAGCCCGTCAAACCACCCATGACGATCACCGTCATTATTCCGACGAAGGTGAGCGACCAGCCGGTCTCCGACGGCCCCCAGCCGAACTTGTGCTGCGTGAAGTACAACCAGACTGCAGGCAGCGAATCGTGCGCCACGTGGTACAGAAACCCGGCGAACAACAACCCGGAGACCATGGGTAGATGGGCCGAGGCTCTTGAGCGCGCCGAACGGATTGGCGCGCGCCCACTCGAATTTGCGTCGCCGCTCGGGCGGCAACGACTCTGGCAACGCGAACAGACCGAACACCACGTTCGCCAGCGCCAGCGCGGCCGCTACGAAAAACGTCGCCCGCACGTCGAAGTGTTCGGCCACGAAGCCACCGATCGCAGGCCCCAGGGTGAAACCGGCGCCCCACGCGGCGCCGACGAACCCGAAATACCTGGCGCGGTTGGAGTCGTCGCTGATGTCGCCGATGTAGGCGCCAGCCGTCGCGAATGACGCGCCGAACACGCCCGCGAAGGCGCGGCCGATGAACAGCCACGTCATGGAGGTCGCGAGGCCCGTCAGCAGAAAATCCACGCCGAACGCGAACAGCGAGCCGAGCAGGATCGGACGGCGGCCGAAGCGGTCGCTCAGGTTTCCGAAGACGGGCGCCATGAAGAACTGCAGGAGTGCGTACACCGCCATGAGATATCCGCTCCAGGGAGCGGCGGTGCTTTCCGGTTCACCCGTGAGCCCCATGATCACGCCGGGTAGCGAGGGGATGATGATTCCGAAGCCCAGGCTGTCGATGAATACAGACAGCAGGACGAACGTGAGGGCGGCGCGGGATGAAGGCATGCGGGCGGGCATTCTCCGGCATATGTCCGGTCCCGTGCTAGAGTTTCGCCGCACTGCATCCAGTATCGAGCGACCCGCGTAGATCAAGCATGAACCGGACCGATACCCTGCCGCCGGAGATCGAACTCGCCCAACTTCTGCAGCGCTGCGCCGCCCAGGACTCGGCGGCCTTCCGGACGCTGTACGACAAGACCTCGCCCATCCTGTTCGCGCGCCTGCTGCGCATGCTCAGGCGGCGGTCGGTCGCCGAAGAGGTCCTGCAGGACGTGTACGTGCGCATCTGGCAGCGCGCCGCGCAATTCGAAATGCACCGGGGTCGCGCCCTCGCCTGGATGGTGACCATCGCCCGCTACTGCGCCATCGACCTCATGCGCCGCGAGCGCATGACGCTGGTCTCCGACGACGCCATCGCCGAGATTGCTGATGAGAACAGCGGACGAACCCGGCGGCCTCGAAAAGCCTAACAACTTCGACTTCTGCATCGAGCAGCTCAACGACAACACGCGAAAGTGCCTGACGCTGGCCTTCATCGAAGGCCGCTCGCACGATGAAATCGCACGCCTCACCACCAATCCCCTGGGCAGCGTGAAGAGCTGGATCCGTCGCGGACTCCTGTCGCTCAAGGAATGCCTGGCCGCCGAAAGGCAGCCGACATGAAAAGCGCCAATCGCGAGCTCGTGGACCGCCTCGCGGCGGAGTACGTACTCGGCACACTGCGTGGCCGCGCGCGCCGGCGCTTCGAGCGCTGGCTGGTGTCGCCGCAGGTCGGAGCACTCGTGAAAGCTTGGGAAGATAGGCTCGCGGGCCTGGAACCGCGGCTCGAACCGGTGACCCCGCCCACCAAGGTCTGGACCGGCATCGAGAACAAACTCGAGCTGCGCAAGACGCGCGCCCAACCGGCCATGCGCTGGCTGGCGCTCGCCGCGTCGCTGGCCTTCTTCGTGATGGCGGGCGTCTTCCTGTTGCGTGCGCCGGATGGGGGAGTGCAGGTCGCTCCGCCCGCGCAGCTGGCCTCGACACAGCGTTCGCTGTTGCAGGCCAATCCGCAGACTATCTACTGGCGCGTCGAGGTCCTCGGTGACAACCAGGAGCTCAGCCTGCACGTGCACGTGGTCCACGATCTGCCGCCCGGCAAGGCGCACGAGCTGTGGGCGCTGCCCGAAGGCGGCGGCGCCCCGGTGTCGCTCGGCCTTATGCCGCACACTGGCGATCACCATCGCGTGCTCACCGCGTCCCAGCGGGCGGCGCTCGCCAGCTCGAAGCAGATCGCGGTCAGCCTCGAGCCCGAGGGCGGCTCACCGACCGGCGCGCCGACCGGTCCGGTACTGCTGGTGGCGCCGCTAGCGAAGGCGTAGCCCAACGAAGGGGGTCACTCCCCAATTCCTGGCAAATGGGGTCAGACCTCGATGGCTCCATGAGTTTTGAAAACTTTGCACGCGAGGTCTGACCCCATTTGCCCGCGAAGCGGGGGAATTGGGGAGCGACCCCGCTGTGAACAAGTTCTCAATCGGGCACTTACGGGCGCCCGCATTATGAGAGCTGCTCCCGCCTGCGCTGCACTGCGGGTGCCAGAATTATGCTCATGAGAGAGCCGTCCGGGGACCGCATCCGCGCACTTCTGAGCCGCGGATGTGTTGCCTTTGCATTCCTGTCGATGCTGCTGGGCGCGAACAGCGCACAGGCGCAGGCGATCACGCGCTTCGTGCGCGACACCGGCAACATCAATTTCGTCAGCACCGGCGGTTCGCTGCGTAACAGCGCCACCAACACCTGCACCGTCAATTCCACCAGCACCACGGCACTGTCGGGTATCCCCGCCGGCACGACGATTCGCAACGCCTACCTGTACTGGGGCGGATCCGGCGGCACGGCCGACACCTCGGTCACGCTCAACGGCAGCGCGGTGACGGCGTCGCGGACTTTCGCGGCCACGTACGCCGGCGTCACGCCCAGCCTCCCGTACTTCGGCGCGTTCGCCAACGTCACCGCCATCGTCAACGTGACGCGCAACGGCAACTACACCTTCGGTGGCCTCGGCGTCGTCACCGGCTCGCCGCATTGCGACGTCAGCGCGGTAGTTAGCGGCTGGAGCCTCATCGTCATCTACGAGTCGCCCACGGAGCGGCTTCGCGCCATCAACCTGTACGACGGCCTCGCGTCGTTCCGTGGCAGCCAGGTGGTGCTGAATCCCGACGGCTTCCGCGTGCCGCCGGCCAACATCGACGGCCGCATCGCCGTGTTCACGCTCGAAGGCGACCCGGCCAACTCCGAGCCGATGAACGGCATCGCCGAGGCGCTGCGCTACAACGCCACCTTCCTCGACGATGGCTTCGACGTCGCCGGCAGCGACCCGCAGGAGCAGCAGTTCGACGGCACCATCAACACCCAGGGCATCCAGACCAGCTACGGCATCGACGTCGACCAGTACGACATCAGCGCGCTGCTGTCGCCGGGTCAGACCAGCGGCACCACTACCTACTCGGCCGGCGCGGACCTGGTGCTGCTCATGGCGCAGATCGTGAGCGCCACCTCCGATCCCGCGGTCGATCTCAGCGTGACCATGTCGCACACCGGCACGTTCGTCTCCGGCGGCACTGGCACGTACACCATCACCGTGTCGAACGCGGCCGGCATGGAGCGCGAAGACAACACGGTCACGGTCACCGACACGTTGCCCGCGGGCCTGACCTACAACTCATCGAGTGGCACGGGCTGGAGCTGCAGTGCCGCCGGGCAGATCGTGACCTGCACGCATCCACCGACCATCAACGCCGGCGCCTCGCTGCCGCCGTTGTCGCTGGTGGTGAACGTGGCCCAGGCGGCTGCGGCTTCCGTAACCAACAGCGTCACCGTGAGTACGCCCAGCTATGAAATCGCGACGTCGAACAACACCGCCACCGACGTCACCGCCACGCTCGATCCGAACATCGCGACGTCGACCAAGACGGTGGTGGACCTGAACGGCGGCGAAGCCTCGCCGGGCGACACGCTGCGCTACACCATCACGTTGACCGAGACCGCCGGCGGGCAGGCGGTCAACGTGTCGCTGACCGACGATGTGCCCGATGACGTGAGCTTCGGCGGCTTCGTTTCGCTGCCGGCGGGCGCCACCAGCTCGTTCACGCCCGCGCCGGCGGGCGCGAATGCCAATGGCATCGTCAACGTGTCCGGCATCACCGTGCCGGCGAGCGGCTCGGTCACCGTGGTGTTCGATGTAGTCGTGCTGGCGGGCACGCTGCCCGGCACCAACATCAACAACACCGCCACGCTCAACAACCCCAACGGCGCGGAGAACAACCCCGCCGCGCCCGCCGTGGTGGTGAATCCCTCACTGATCCCGAGCGCCGGGACGAAGTTCGTCTACCTGCATCGCAATGTGGCTGGCGCGCGGTCGCTGTCGCGCGTCGTGCCCACCACCGCCGACACCAACGAGCCGGTGGCAACCGGCGCGCCCGACAGTTTCACCATCGCACCGGCGCTGCAGACCGCGTTCTCGATCTCCGCAAACCCGATTCCCGTGCGCCTGTGGCTCACGCGCAGCAGCAACAATCCTGCGGCGCGCAACGTCATCGTGACGCTGACTTCGAGCACGGGCTTCAGCACCTCGGTGAACCCCAGCATCTCGCCGCCGAACTCGACTACCACGCCGACGCTGTTCAGCTTCAATCTGCCCAATGCGGTGGCGCGCACCTTCCCCGCGGGCACCACGTTCACGCTCACCGTGAGCAACGGCGGCACCAACAACATCACGATCTGGCCGAACGCCAACAACACGGCCGGCAACAATTCGCGCATCGAGTTCCCGGCGACCACCGTCATCAACGTCGACAGCGTCGGGACTTACAGCGCCGCGTTCAACGGCGGCGCGGCGCAGAGCACCTTCTACCCCGGCACCAGCGTGTTCGTGCGCGCGCAGGTCAGCGATCCGTTCGGCAGCTTCGACATCAGCAGCGCGCGCATCACCATCATCGACCCGGCCAACGTCACGCAGGTGAACAACCAGCTCATGACGGCGCAGGGCGCGCCGGCCACCTGCAACTCCACCAGCGCGGCGAGCTGCATCTTCCAGTACCCGTACACGCTGCCGGCGTCGCCTGCGCTGGGCGGCTGGACGGTGCGCGTCACCGCCAACGAAGGCACCGAAGGCACGGTCACCGACTTCGGCGTCGGCAATTTCATCGTGGCGATCCCGCAGCCCGCGCTGACCATCCTCAAGACCTCGACGGTGCTGTCGGACCCGGTGAACAACACCACCAATCCGAAACGCATTCCGCTGGCCGTGGTTCGATATGACGTCACCGTGACCAACAGCGGCCCGGGCACCGTGGATGCCGGCACGCTGGTGATCACCGATCCGATCCCGGCCGACGCCGCGATGTACGTGGCGACGACGTCGGGCAATCCCGTGGTGTTCGTGAATGGCACGCCCGCCAGCGGGCTCACCTTCGCGTACGCCAGCCACGTCGCCTATTCGTCGGCGGGCGTGAGCGGGCCGTGGACCTACACGCCCGTGCCCGACGTGAACGGCTTCGATCCGCTGGTGCGCGCCGTACGCGTCTCGCCGGCAGGTGTCATGAATGCGGCGGGCGGTGGGAATCCGTCGTTCACCATCCAGTTCCGGGTTCGCATCAACTAGGCCCCCGCTGCTTAGGAAAGACCCCCTCCGTTGCACCGGATCGAAGCGATTTGCGCGCCAAGTGCACCCATCCTGGGATGTCACTTTCCAGACAGGCCGTCAGAAGCCGTTTTTGAGCGCCTGAAACGTTTTTTTCGGCCCGGGCGAGTTGGCACGCAGATTGCTTTATCTAGTTCGTCTGCGGAATGTTCTCCTCCCCCCTCGTGAGACTTTTTGCTGGACAGACGCGTGCAGGAACGGAAGGGCCTGCACGCGTTTTTTTATGCCCGAAGGAAATGGGGTCAGACCCCAAATGCGGGAAATGGGGTCTGACCCCATTTCATAGGACGAATGCCGCATGGCTCGTAATTGATTCCGACCGCGCGCCGGCAGTGGCTTTCGTACAGTGACTGCCATGAGACACGCCGTCACTCCTCTTCTGTCGCTGCTGCTCTGGATGCTGTTGTGGGGCACCGCACCGGCCTCCAACTATCGCGAAGTGGCCAAGGCGGTGAACGACGACCAGATGCTGCAAACCGCCGGCGTCACTCCGGCGGACGCGCAGATTCGCCAGCAGTGCTCGGCCGCGATCATCGAGACCGACGACCCGCCCGAATTCTTCGATTGTGTTTACGTCCAGACGGAGAAGGACCTCAATCTCTTCAGCCTCGAAGACGGCTACCTCATGTCCGAGCTGCAGCTCAAGCTGCACAACATGGATGGCGTGGCGCTGCAGCGCATGGGCAAGTACTCCCAGGTGCAGATCTTCAGCGGTGACGACGTCACCGCGCTCTACATCCACGGCAAGTCGTGGATCGACCAGGCCCAGACCGAAAGCGTCTATCAGTGGCTCATCGGCCACGGTGTGCGGGAACGCCAGCCGCGCAAGTGGATCGGGCCCTGAGTTTTTTCGACGCGGCGCTTGACAGCCGCGTAATCGCGCCTAGAATGCGCGCCCTCATGAACCCTAACTACCTCAATTCCAGTTTACGCACGCGTTCGCGGCCCCGCCGCGCGATCGCGTGCGTGAACCACTGATTTGCTAGCCCTTCGATTGCGGAGGGCGGCATTCGGCTGCTCTCCGGCAAGTCTCTGACGAGGCCCCGGTCGGCTGCCGCCACCGGGGCCTCGTCATTTGGGGCGAGGCCCCAGCGCCAGAGACTGATTGCAAATGACACTGCACAAGTTGGTGCCCGAAAAAACCGATGGCGCCTCGCCGATGAGCGTGCAGCTGTCGTTGACGCAGGAGCTCTACGACGTCAGCGACGCCATCGTGCGCACGCGCGCGATCCAGGCGTTCGACCACGCCGCGAAGGCCTACCCCATCCATCGCATCGTGCGCTGCGCGGTGCGGCGCAAGATCGGGCCGGTGTTCGACGATCTCGCGCTGCAGATGGAATGCGCCGCGCAACGCATGGACGTCGGCAGCCTGCTGCTCGATGGTCCCGGAGTCTTCATCGGCGGCGAGGGCTACTCGAAGGGCGAATACATCTCCTGCACGTTCCGCGTGTGGACGGACTCGCTCGCGCGGCTCGAAGAAGTGCGCGCGCGTCTGTTCCGCGTGATCGGCGACAAACGCCTGCGCGACCAGATGTTCGTGGTCGACTGGAACTTCTGCAATTCGCGCGGCAACCTCATCAGCACGTCCTTCGACGAGATCGCGGACGACGTGCTGCTGGAAGAGGCGTACCCGTCGCTGGGCAAGTCGGTCGTGCGAGTTCGTCGACGGCTACCTGAACGCGCGCGAGACGGTGCTGATCCTGCTAGGGCCCGCCGGGCACCGGCAAGACGCGCCTGGTGCGCGCGATCCTGGCCGCGATGTCGAGGCGCAAGGGCGAGAGCGCCAAGATCATGTACACCGCCGACAAGCGTGCGCTCGAAAACGACGAGATCTTCGTGGACTTCATCACCGGATCGCACGACGCGTTCGTGATCGAAGACGCCGACCATCTGCTCAAGGCGCGCACCAGCGGAAACTTCGAGCTGCATCGCTTCCTCGGCATCGCCGATGGCGTGGTGCGCGCGCAGAGCCGCAAGGTGATCTTCACGACCAACCTGCCCAACATCAACGACATCGACGATGCGTTGCTGCGGCCGGGTCGATGCTACGCGGTGAAGAACCTGCGCAGCCTCGAGCCGGTCGAGGCGTTGCGACTGGCGGAGAAGATCTGCGGTGCGGATGCGGAAGCCGCCGCGCGCGTGTGCGGCGAAGCTCGACGGCGATGGCGGCGCGTTCGTACTCGGTCGCGCAGGTGTATCGCGCCTGCGCGTGAGGTGCGGTTTCCCCAACTCTGCTTGCCGAAATGGGGTCTGACCCCATTTCCTTACTTCAGGTGCAACCGGTAGAAAACCACGTACTCACCCTGGCCCGGGTCGGCTTCGAGGCACCAGCCTTTTTCGCTCTTGCTGCGATAAAGGTTTTCGGCGATCCAGCCCAGCAGCGGCGTACGGCGCAGCTCGGGTGTCAGGATGCGCGCGCGCATGTCGCTGTTCTTCGGGAAGGTCAGCGGCTTGAGGCCGGGGTCGAGATCGAGCAGCGCGGTTTTCTCGATGTTGCCGGGCGTGCGCTTCTTTTTTGCGCCGGGCGTCGAGATCGTTGTTGGTGGTGTGCGGAATCTCGAGCGGCGCCGCGGTGACGCGGAGACTTGCGCGCGTCGTCACCGGCCATTGCCAGCACAGGCATCGCCAACAGGCAGGGCGCCAGCAAGCCATGCGCGAACCCGAACATGCGACCCTCGCGGATCATCGAACGACCTCGCCAGTTTTTCCGTTGCGATCAGGTTAGGAGCCGGCGTTCCCCGCTCGCAATAGGTGAATCCACCCAGGCGCCGCTTTCGAGATAAAAGTCGTGAATATTGTCTGATCGGCACCGCCAGGGCCGCCATATTCCGCCCGGAAGGTGTCGCCCGATTGACATGGAAATGTGAGCCGGCCGCATGTCATTCGTTACACTGCGGTGCAATGACAATCGACGAAAGAATCAACTCGATACTCGCGCCCATCGCCGACTGGCTGGGCAAAGTCGTCTTCTTCGCGGTGCCGGTCGGCGAGGCGCAGCTGCCGCTGATCGTGGTGTGGCTCATCATGGGCGGCGTCGTCTGCACCATCGCGTTCCGCTTCGTGAACCTGCGCGGTTTCCGGCACTCGGCGCGCGTCATTCGCGGCGACTATTCGAGCGTCCGGCATCCGGGTGAAGCCACACCCTTCCAGGCGTTGAGCACCGCGGTCTCCGGCACCGTGGGCCTCGGGAGCATCGGTGGTGTCGCGGTGGCCGTAACACTCGGCGGACCGGGCGCCGCGTTGTGGATGATGCTCGCCGGCTTCCTCGGCATGAGCCTCAAGTTCGCCGAGGTGACGCTGGCGGTGAAATACCGGCGCGTGCGCGCGGACGGCACGGTGACAGGTGGCGCGATGTATTACGTGCCCGAAGCGCTGCGGTCGCGTCGGCATGCCGCGCCTCGGCAAGTTTCTCGCGGGCTTTTTCTGCGTGGCGGCCATCGGCGGCTCGGTCACCATCTTCCAGGTCAGCCAGGCCTATTCGCAGGTCCGCGAGGTCACGGGCTTCGACCAGGCGTTCCTCTTCGGCCTCATGGTCGCGGTGTGGATAGGCATCGTGCTGTTCGGCGGCGTGAAGCGCATCGTGTACTGGACCGACAAGCTCTCGCCGTTCATGTGCCTGCTGTACATCGTGGCCTGCCTGGTCGTGCTCGCCGCCAACTACGCCAACCTCCTGCCGGCGCTCGCCACCATCGTGCGCGAAGCGTTCGCGCCGGACGCGGTCGCGGGCGGTGTCGTCGGCGCGCTGATCCAGGGCTTCCGTCGCGCGGCGTTCGCGAACGAAGCCGGCGTTGGTTCCGCGCCCATGGCGCACGCCACGGTGCGCACCAACGAGCCCATGTCGCAGGGCTTTGCGGCGCTCATGGAGCCCTTCCTCGACACCATCATCATCTGCCTGCTGACCGCGCTGGTCATCGTCGTCAGCGGCGTCAACGAGACCAGCGCCAACGTCGGCATCGCGCTCACCTCCGATGCGTTCGCCACCGTCGTGCCCTGGTTCCCCGCGGTGCTCGCCGTCGTGGCCGTGCTGTTCGCCCTATCTACCGTGCTCGCCTGGGGCTACTACGGTGAGCAGGCGTGGATGTGGCTGTTCTCCGAGGCCAAGGCGAGCCGCGTCGCGTTCCGGTTGTTCCTGTGCGCCATGCTGTCGATCGCCGCCACGTTTCCGCTGGACCAGGTGGTGAACATCGTCGACGCCTGCAGCTTCTGCATGGCCATTCCGAACATCCTCGCCATCTATCTACTGATGCCGGAGTTGCGCGCCGATCTCGCCAGCTACTGGCAGCGCGTGGTCCTGAAAAACGGCGTCGCGGAGAGCAAAGTTGTCGCGTAAGACCTACCTGTGGGTGCTGCTCGGGTTGTTCGCCGCCTGGTGGGTGGCGATGGGCATCGCGCCGCTGCATCGCGACGACTGGGTGCTCGAGAACGTGCTGACGGTGCTGGGCATCGCACTGCTGCTCTACACGTACAAGTCTTTCCCGCTGTCGAACGTGTCGTATACCTGCATCTTCCTGTTCCTGATGCTGCACACGCTGGGCTCGCACTACACCTACGCCAAGGTGCCGTACGACGAATGGTTTCCAGTGTTCGAAGGCGGCCGCAATCACTTCGACCGGCTGGTGCATTTTCTCTACGGCCTGCTGCTGGCGTATCCGATCCGCGAAATGTTCCTGCGCATCGGCAACGTGCGCGGCTTCTGGGGCTATTTCCTGCCGCTCGATCTCACCATGTCCACGTCGATGCTCTACGAGCTCATCGAGTGGGCCGCGGCAGAAGTCCTGGGTGGAGATCTCGGCGCCGCCTACCTTGGCACGCAGGGCGACGTCTGGGATGCGCACAAGGACATGGCGCTGGCGTCGCTCGGCGCCTTGATTGCGATGACGCTCACCGCGGTGATCAACCGCCGCATGCAGCGCGACTTCGCGCACGAGTGGGCGGAGAGCATCCGCGTGAAGCGCAAGAAGCCGTTGGGGGAGGGGGCGTTGAAATGACGGTGCCGGGCCGGGAAACCGGGATAACTCGACTGATTTCAAGTCGAAGAGTTATCCCGGTTTCCCGGCCCGGCACCGTCATTATTTCAACGCTGCAATACGCGCCTGCGACAGCGCATACACACTGCTCGGCTGGATCATTCCCTTCTTCGGCCTGGTGACTTTCGCGTAGTAATCGCGCGCGGACTGCGAGTCGCCATACGCCTCGGCCACCAGGCCAAAGCCGTACCACGCGGCGTCGTCGGGGCTGTCGATGCCCGTCTGCTCCATCCCTTTGAGCAGCAGATCGCGCGCCTCGCGCGGTTTGCCGGTGGCGGCATACACACACGCCAGCGTGTGCGCGATGGCGAAACTCTTGCCCTGCGTCTCGTCGTACGCCATGCGCGCCGCATCCACCGCGCGTTCGTCCACCGGCTGCGTCATCAGCGAAGTCCACGCGTACTGGTTGTAGTCGGATGCCGTGGCGCGACCACTGTCGATCAGCGGCTGCATGATTCCGGAGATCTCCCCGTACGTGCCGCGCGCCTCGGCGCGACGCACGAGCATTTCGCGCGCCAGTGAATCGTCCGGCAGGCGCGCCAACCGTTCGCGCGAGGCGCCTTCCACCGCGATCCCATTGCTCGAGCTGAATCGACGCCCACTGCTGATAGCGGAACGCCTGAGCCGAACCGGGCACCGCGGCCACCAGTCGCGTGGCGACTTCGCGTAGCTCCGTCCAGCGCTCGAGATCCAGCCAGGCACGCGCCAGCGCAATATCCAGGCTTAGCTTGTCGGTGGCGCTCGTGGTGGCGCTTCGCGCCGCGACCAGCAGCGGCACCGCGCGCTCACCCAGCCCGCTGTCGGCTAACAACATCGCGGTGGCGGAACGCGCCGTGGCGATATCCGTCTCCACGCCCACGGTCCAGGCGCGCGCGAAACTCGGGCCCGCCAGCGGATCGTCGGAGTTCGATGGGCGCTGCTCCACGCGTGCCCAGTCGAGCCAGCGCCGCGCTCCGCCGAGATCGCCCGCGTCCACGCGCTCCAGCGCCTTGACCGCCACCGGCCCCAGTTGGGCCGCCAGCGCCAGGATGCGATAGCCACCGTCGAACTTCACCACGTAGAAGGTCTGCGTTTCGCCCGTCATTCGCAGCTGCACGCGGTAACCACCGGCATCATCACCTTCGACGTTCACGCGCAGGTTGCTGAACAGGATGTCCGCGCCGACGTCGAAAGGCAGGTCCTGCTTTCGAAGACCCATGATGATCGCGCGCCGTGCGAGCGCGAAGTCCGCGCTTTCGAGCAGCGATTCGCTGCCCGGCGCGAGCAGGTCGCGCAGTCCGCTCTGGTTGCGGTCGATGGCCAGCAGCTCCGCGAACCAGCGCAGCACCACGCCGCGCGGATCGGTCGGCTCGATCGCCTTGCCATCGTTGCGCTGGGTCTTGCGCAATGTCGCGATGCGTTGCGTGGTGGCAGCTGTAGTGGCCTGCCCGCGCGTGCTCGCTTCGATCAGATCGGCGGCGCTCGAATATTCGCGCACGCGCACCAGCAGGTTGCCGGCGCTCGCCAGCGCGGCACGCCGGTCCGACTCGTCCATTGAAAGCCCGCGCGCAAATTCGAGCACCTTCGCGCTGCCGCTCTCTGCCCCGATGGCGGCCAGCGTCAGCGCGCGCTGCGTGGCGTTTGGCGACTGCTTGCGCAGTTCCTCGCGCAGTTCCGGATAGCGGCGCGCATAGAACAGCACATAGGAAAGGTTGCGCGTGTACTTGTCTTCCCCGGCATCTTCTTCGCTCAGCAACTCGCGGCGCAGGCGGTAGGTGCTGACGGCCGCTTCCAGGTTCGAACCGGGCGCATAACGCACGCCGTTGGCGTCGTGCTCGAGCAGCACGGCCAGGTCCGCGGCGATGTCGGTGTTCTCGGGTTCGAGTGCGCGCGCCTTCTGATATGCCGCCAGCGCGCCATCGCGGTCGAAGCCCTCGCCGAAGCGTCGCCCCACCGCGTCGTGCTGCAGCATCCAGCCCAGCGTCTTCCATGCGAGCGCGGATTTCGGCTCGAGCTTCGTGGCCGCCTGCGCCTCGCGCTGTGCGCGCGCGCCAAGCCCGGCTTCGAGCAACGCCGTAGCCGCGCGCAGCCGGTGCACCGCCTTGCGCGGATTCGCCGCGATCAACGCATCGTTGGCATGCAGCGCGCCCTTGAAATCTCCCTCGGCGCGCAGCGCGACACCGACCTGGTCGAAGGTGATGAGCTGCGTCTCGGCGCTATTGAGCTCGCGCAGCGCCTTGAGCAGCGCGTCGGTTTCCGCCGGTGAATAACGTCTTTTCAACGTGTCGAAGCGCCACGTGGCATGCACCGCGCCATCGGCCGCGACCTTGAATTCGGACTCGAGTTGCGCGGGACCGAGGCTCAACACCTCGTTCGCCGGAAGCTTGCGCGCCTGAAAGCCCGGCGGAGGCCTGATGCGGTAGTTCCACTCGGTGACGAAAGGTTCGAACACCACATCAGCGGCGCGTTTCTTCGACTCGCCACCGACGGAATCCTCCTTGAGGCGGTCATCGAAGTACGAGGGCAGGCGCGAGGTGATGTTGGCGACGTTCACGCCGACGGCCGAGGAATGCAGGTCGGTGAAACCCACCGGCGCATCCTTCATCTCGATGCTCATCGAATAAGGCTTCGAGAAGTCCGTGCTCGAGCTGTGCTCGTACTTCACCAGCGACTTGGCGCGATAGGCGCTGCGCGCATAGTTGGTGAGATCGCTGAGGCGCTCCTTGTTGTCGGCGCCGGCGTACCAGCTGCGGAATTCGCCTTCGACGGTGCCGTGCGTTTCGGTGGTCTCGATCACGCGTGCCGGGCCGTATTCGGCGAGGAAGAAATCGCGTGTCTCCACCTGCGCATTGTCGGCCGAGCGCATGGCGGGCGTGCGCGTCAGTTCTTTTTCGCCGGCGCGGATCACCAGCGCGAGCCGGTCGGTGGTCGATGGCGGCAGCGTGCCCACGCGCGTGTACTCCGCGGTGGCGTCTATCCACAGGTCCGGAGTTCCGGGCACGTAGACGATGGCGTGGTCGAACATGCCGAGACCGGGCAGGTCGGGTGAGACGTCCTGGTCGTCGCCGGCGGACAGCAGCGCGAGGTACGCATCGATTCCCGAGGCGCGCAAAGCTGCCACCAGCAACGTGGATTTGTCCTTGCAGTCGCCGAACCGGCGGCGCAGCGTCTCGGCAGGAAATTCCGGGATCAGGCGCGCGTCGGCGAACTCCACGCCGGTGTAACGCACGTCGCGATGCAGACGTTCCACCACCTTCGCGATGTATTCACGCGTCGGGCTCCGTGCGAGCGGCGCCTTGAGTCCCGCGATCAGCGGTTTGGCGTCGTCGTTGCGGATGCGCGGCTCGGTCATCTCGCGATAGGTCGCGGCCACGACTTCCCACGAGCTGGCCGAGGTGAACTCGACGTTGGGCCAGCCCGGCGAGTCCGGCGGCAGGTTTGAATCCATCACGCCCATTTCGTCGATCACGCCTTGTTCCAGCGTCCAGGTGACGCGGCCGTTGGCGCGCACTTCCTGGACAACTGCCGTCGGCAGCAACTGCGTGCGGTGCTTCAGCGGCAGCGCCTCCGGCGCGTCGATGTTCACGCGCGTGCGCAGCACCGGCATCGGCCTGCCGATGTATTCGCGAAACACCGAGCCGGCCGGGAAGAAAGGCTTCTCGTCGCGCACCGTGATCTCTTCCTCGATGACCGCGCCGATTGCGACCGCGGGCAATGGTCCTTCGAGCGTGTGCGAATCGTCGTAAACCTGGTTGTCGCCGCTGCGATTCGCGGCATCGGTCAGCAGCTTCTGGTCGATCTGATGCTCGCGACCGTCGAGCGTGATGACGCGCGCGCGGATGGTGGGCCTGGCCTGATGCCAGGGCTGCCAGTGCGCCGTGCTCGCGGCCCACCGCTCCACGCCGTCGGGTGTGTCGACGCGATAGACGAGGCGAGTGACGCTCGTCAGGCGATGCTGTTCATCGAGCGAGTAGCTGCGTTCGTCGAGCAACACCACCACGGCGGTGACGCGCTCGCGCTTGACGGCGGTGGCGGCCTGCAGGAGTTCTCGCGCCGGCACGGAGAACGCCGGCGCATCCCAGACCTCGGCGGCGCCGGTGGGCAGGGAAAGTACGACGATGAGCGCCGCTACAGAAAGCCGGAACGGTTTGCGCATACGGCCAAAAGCATAGCCGCCCCGCGAGGGGGTCAAAGCTCGATTTGTTCACGGGTTGTTGTAGTCTCGCCGGGCCATGTCCACACCCAGTCCCCACGGCCTGACCCAGCTTCGCGATGCTTTGCGGCAATTCGCCGCCGAGCGCGACTGGGACCAGTACCACAGCCCCAAGAACCTGGCGTCGGCGCTCGCAGTCGAGGCGGCCGAGTTGCTGGAGCGGTTTCAGTGGCTGACGGAAGATCAGTCGCGCGCCCTGCCGCCGACCGAGCTGCAGAAAGTGCGCGAGGAAATGGCCGACGTACTGAATTACCTGGTGCGCCTGGCCGACAAGCTGGACGTGAACCTGCTCGAGGCGGCCCGCGAAAAGATGAAGCTCAACGAGCAGAAGTACCCGGCGGACAAGGCGCGGGGCAGCGCGAAGAAGTACTCCGAGCTCTGATCGGTGCCGGGCCGGGAAACCGGGAAAACTCTTTTGAAATTGCCGACCCCCGAGTTTTCCCGGTTTCCCGGCCCGGCACCGATCAGAACTATGGAGCGAGGCGCCAATTTAGTCGCGGCGCCTCGCTCCATGCCCATCTCCCTGACGTCTGTCAGTTTTTGTTGTTATTGGCCCGTCCTGGGCCGCTTTCGCTCAGCACCCGTTCACGTGCTGATTCCGCAGATTCGACGCCTTTGGCCGAACCATAGAGAGTGGGGCGCCAGCCCGCATCCGGCTTCAGGTCCGGATCGAACTGGGCGTTGTAGAGGGCGAGGAAGTCCGTCGGCACGCAGGCACCATCCTTTTCGCGCCAGCAATTGCCCACCACCGTCATCGCCAGCCCCTTCTTGGCGTCGATGACTTCCGTGGGGCCGAAACTGTTGCTCATCTCGAAATAGTTGTTCTCGGCGTAGATCTGCGACTCGAGGCCGGCGCCCCAGCTGGAGCGGTAGTTAGTGTTGCGGTCGGCGCGGTAGAGGTTGTTGTAGACGTGCACCTTGCCGAAGCGCACGCGCGGCGTGCGCTGGCCGATGCCTTCGAACAGGTTGTGGTGCAGCGTCACGCGCAGGTGTTCGCGGTCCTCTGTCGCGCTATCGGAATTACCGATGAGCATTGTCTTGTCGTGTGAGGTGAATTGGTTCCACGACACTGTGACGAAGTCCGATTGATTGGTGATATCGACGTGACCGTCGTGCAGCTGGTGCCGCAGCCCGAAATAGATCGGTTGTGTGTCATCGCGCGTCCTCAAATCCGCAAAACGGTTGTGATCGATCCACACGTGCGTGGCGTGGGCGACCGAGATGCTGTCGTACGACGCATTCCAGTTGCCGGTGACGTTGTCGTTGGGCGACCACTCGGGAAAACAATCGATGGTGTCCTGGAAGCTGATGTTGCGGACGATCACGTTCATGGGCAGGGCGCCTGGATTGCCGCCGGTATTGCCACGGATGTCGAGCCAGGCGCCGATGAGCGTCGCGTCGCCGCCGACGCCGAACAACGTGGTGTTGGGCGGAATGCGGATGCGTACACGCGCTTCCTGCGCTTCGGCGGAAGCCTTGCGCGCCTCCTCCTGCCCGCCGAACGGGTGTTCGCGGCCATAGGGACCAGCGGGGTCGTACATCGCCATGAAAGCGTGGATCGAGAACATCTCGCCGGTTGCCGGATCCGGGCGGACGTAGTCGTTGCAGGTGAGCACCCTGCCCGCGTCGTCCACGTTCATGTCGATGACGCCTTTGACGTAGATGAGCTTGGGTGAAGGATCCGGGTAGGCGAGCGCGGCGATGAGTTCACGGCGACTCGACACCGTGACCGTGCGTGCCGCCGAAGCCGCGGACCCGCCCGTGGTTCCCAAGCCCAGAGAGGCGGTGGGAACCGAGCCCCAGCCGTCGTTTGCGCCGAGAATTTCGCGTCCGCCGTCACCAGGTGGAGTGGCTGCCCAGGCGGTTCCCAACAGGAAACCGATGGACAGGACGTATGCAAGGACCCGAGCAAGGCAGGGTAAAAACATCCATTTCCCTCGCGAAAACCGCTAAAAGTGTGTGGCCCCGTAGACCGGCCGGATAAATGACACCGGTGACATCCTCTAAGGGTTCTTCCGCGGACGCAAGGATTTGTTCAGATTCATCGTGCGCATGGGAAAGTGGTCACAGATTCGGCGCGAATGACGCGCCGCATCTTTAACTAAATAGGGTCAGGCACCGTTTCCCGGGAAACGGTGCCTGGCACCAATGGGCCAATGGGTATCTATCTACCGGGAGCGGTGATCGTTCGGCCCGCTGCCGTCGAGCACGAACCGCCGCACGTCGCGCGCCTTTTCCGCGCTGCCGTTCTTGCCGTACAGCGTCGGCGTCCAGCCCGCATCGGGCACGAGATCCGGGTCGAACGCCGCGTTCCAGGCCGCGACGAAGTCCGTGATCACGCACTCGCCACTTTCGGCGAGCAGGCAGTTGCTCACGTCGGAGATGCGCGTGCCGCTGAACCGGTCGATCACATCCGCGGCCCGGAACGGCGCCGCGATCTCGAAGAAGTTCTTCTCGGCGTAAATCGCCGATTCCACGCCGACGCCCCAGCTATATCCATAACTTGCGCCCGGGGACACTTCGAAATAGTTGTTGTAGACATGCACCTGGCCGAAGCGCACGCGCGGCACACGCTGGCCCACATCGCCGAACCAGTTGTGGTGGATGGTTACGCGCAGCTTGCCGCGATCCGCGGTCGCACCGTCCGAGCTGCCGATCAGCATGGTCTTGTCGTGATGCAGGAGCTGGTTCCACGACACCGTGACGTAGTCGGATTCGTTGGTGATATCGACGTGGCCGTCATGCACCTGGAAGAGCCGGCCGAACAGCACCGGCAGCGATTCGTCGGCCGTGTCCACATCGATGAAGCGGTTGTGGTCGATCCACACATGCGTGGCGTTGCGCACCGAGATCGCGTCGTACGCCGAGTTCCAGTTGCCCAGCGCGCCGTCGGTGGGCGCCCATTGCGGGAAGCAGTCCACGCCCGCGTCCTCGAAGTGCATGTTGCGGATGATGATGTTCATCGGCTGATTGCCCGTCGACGACGTGGGCCGGATGTCGAACCACGCGCCGCGCAGCGTCGGTTTCACGCCGATGCCGAAAATCGTGGTGTTCGCGGGAATGCGGATGCGTACGCGTGCCGATTGCGCCGCAGCCGAAGCCACGCGCGCGCGTTCCTGCGGCCCGGTGGGATTGACGCGGCCCCACGGACCGGCCGGATCGAACGCTGCGAGGAAAGCCTCGAGCGAATACATCTCGCCGGTGGTCGGATCCGGGCGGTAATAGTTCGCACACGCGAGCGGGGCGCCCGCGTCATCGACATTGGCGTCGATTTCCCCTTTCACGAAGATGACCTTGGGCGTCGGATCCGGATATGCCAGCGCCGCCACGAGCTGCGCACGATTGGTGACGACCACCCGACGCTCCGGCGCCGCGTTCGAGCCGCCGGTGGTGCCATTGGGCAAGGCGGCAGTCGATACCGACGCCCAGCCATCCTGAACCCCGAGCGGATACCAGCCCGCGCCGAGCTGGCGTTCCTCGGCCTCGGTCAAAAGCGGTAAAGTTGCCGGCGAATCATCCGCCCACGAGACGACAGGAAAGCAGAAGAGAACCGCGGTAAGCGTGCGGCACGCATTTACGTGAAACATGTATTTCCCCCAATTGACGAGCCTAAACCCCCTGCGTCAGCGCGTTCTTCGACGCGTATGACACCGGTAGACATCGTGCGCCAATTCCGGCCACTGAATCAAGGGCTATTGGCTCGTCCAGGACATACCCGCACTCGTCCTACATTCGTGTCGGCAAACGTGCACAATCGCGCCCATGGCAACTAACTACGTACTCGTCGACTTCGAAAATGTGCAGCCTGACAGCCTCGCGGCATTGGCCACCGGCCAGTTTCGCGTGAAGGTATTCGTCGGCGCCGCCCAGGCGAAGGGACGCATCTCCTTCGAGCTGTCGCACTCCATGCAGATGCTGGGCGCCAACGCCGAATACGTGAAGATCGCGCGCACCGGCAAGAACGCCGTCGACATGCACATCGCGTATTACGTCGGCCGCCTGCTCGAGAAGGAGCCGGGTGCGGTCATCCACATAATCTCGAAGGACAGCGACTTCGATCCGCTCATCGAATACCTGCGGGCCAAGGGCAGCGCCTGCAAGCGCGTGAAGACCATCGCCGAAGTGCCGAAACATGCGGCGCCACGCCCTGGGGTGCCGGTGGCCAAGACCACGGTCAGGCACGCCACCCATGCGCCCACGGCGCATGTGCCGAGTCCGCGTCGGCCGCATGCGGAAAAGCTCGCGCCCATCATCAAGCATCTGCACTCGCTCAGCGGCAAGCCCGCCACCTCCAAGAAGCTCACGCAGACCATAGCGACATATTTCAAACAACACGGCGGCGCACTAGGCGACAAGACCGTGGCGCTGATCCTGGATGAACTCGTCCGGCTGAAGTACGTTAGCCAGGACGGCACAAAGGTTAGCTATCATCTGAGTTGAGAGGCCTGAACCGAAAGGCCCGCGTCAGGAGAAAGAATGATCCGGTCCAAGTTTCTGGCCGCGGCACTGCTCGCGTGCCTTCCGCTGGGTGCGCACGCTCAAAAAGGCTGGTACATCGGGCTCGATGCCGGCAGGTCGGGGGCCGACGCCAAAGTCGAGGAGCACATCATTGGCGGTGAAGTCACCGCTGAAGACACCGGTACCAGCAACGGAATCCACCTGCGCGGCGGCTACCAGTTCGGACGGTTCTTCGCCCTGGAAGTGGGCTACGTCGATTTCGGCGATTTCGATTATTCATTCGATCCGGACGATTGCCCCTTCGGTAACCCCGGGCCGTGCCCCTTCAGTGTTAGCACCTCGTTCAGCGGGTACACGGGCAGCCTCGTGGCCATCCTGCCCGTGGGTGAGCGCTGGTCGCTGCACGGCCGTCTGGGCATATACAAAATGAACACTGTTAGCCACCAACTCCCGGGTGGCGAGCTCGGGGACAGCGAAGACGAGGAAGGTTTGCAGTTCAGCCTGGGGGCGGGGCTCAAGCTCGATGAGCACTGGCAATTCCTGCTCGACTACAGCTCGTACGGACAACTGGACTTTGGAATTGGAGCCAACTTGAGCGGCGAGTTCGGCAGCTACGACGTCGGTGATACGAAGCTGTTTTCGATCGGCATCAACTACCATTGGTAACGCCGCAGCGCAGGAGCGGCTCTGTCAGACTTTTCCGCGATCTAGCATTGGCATGATCCGGCGTCCGTACACGGACGTTAGACTCGCGACTCTAACAATCACAGCGAGTATTTCCCGTGCGTTTCATTTTGAAGATGTTGTTATGCGCCGTCTTGCGTCGCGCCTGCGGCGCAGGCGCAATGGACCGGCAAGGCCGAGCTCGGCTTCCTGAACTCGAGCGGCAACGCCGAATCCACTTCCGCCAACGCCAAGCTCGATCTCAAGCGTGACGCGGAAAAGTGGGTCAACACGTTTTACGTAGGCGCGCTCTACGGCAACAACGGCGAATTCACCAACGCCCAGCGCTACGAAGCGCGTTACCAGCTCGACTACAAGATCAACGACGGTTGTCGTGGTTCACGCGCGCTGCGCGGCGAGAAAGACTACTTCAGCGGTTTCGTCTACCAGGCCACGGTGTCCACCGGCGCGGCATACAAGTTCATCGACAGCCCGACCACCAAACTGGCGTTCGCGCTCGGCGCCGGTTATCGGCGATTGCAGAACGAGGTGCTGATCAGAACCGATGCCGGCGAAGTCATCGATCGAATCGAAGGTGAGGAAGAAAGCGATCCGGTGGTCACGGCAGGCTCGACCTACGAGCACAACTTCACCGAGAACACCAAGATCACCAACAAGTTCCTGGCGGAGTCCGGGCTCGGAAAATACCGCGCTGCAGGACGACCTCGCGTTGCAGGTGAGCATGACGAAGACGCTGGCTCTGGCGGTGGGCTATGGGATTCGCTACAACACCGATCCGCCGCCGCTTTCCGAAACGACCGACACGCTGATCACCGTCAACCTGGTCTATAACATTCAGTAACAGTGAAGATGCAGTGCACATCCACAGCGGGATTGATTGGCGCGGTGCTCGCGCTCGTCGCCGTGCCCGCGATGCCGCAAGCCGCCGGAGGGCTGGGCAGCAGCGCCAGCATCAGCGTTGCCACCGGCCCGCATGCCGGCAAGTACGCGTTTGCGCCGCGGGAAGCCTGTGTCATCGCCGCGTTTGGCGATCAGCCACTGGGGCTTCAGCGTGGTGCTGTCGTCGGAGAACTCGTCGCTTTCGCTCGACATGCCCAACCTCGATGAGAAGCACGCCAACGAAATCCAGATAGTGCTGGTGGTGGCGGACAAGAAGGCGGGCGCCAGCATGAAGGGCACGGCCAGCACCACGTATGAAGTCGACACCCGGCCGGACTCGGCGTTGAAGCCGTATCAAAAGGCCGAGCGCGCCAACAAGGGTATTACGGGCAAGGCGACCACCCAGCTGATGACCCAGGGCAGCAACGTGCTCCTGAACTTCAGTGGTGAGACCGCCACGGGCGTGAAGCTCGAGGGCGAAGTCACGTGCCGGAAGGTGGCGTCGTAATGTGTAAATGGGGACATACCTGATTTGCTAGCAAAAGGGGACGCGCCTCGATGGTTGCGGCACCTCGTGATGGACGGGACGCGGGCGTGGGGCGCGCAACGTAGCCCCCGAATCGGAAAATTGGCTGTCCGGCGGCCCCATAGGCCTATTTACTCTTATATATAGCTTGCATAAGGTGCCTCGCCCTACAAGAACAACCCAGGGGAGAGTTTCATGCCCATTCTCAAGCGTTCCGTCGCCGAGTTGTTAGGCACGTTCTGGCTCGTGTTCGGTGGTTGTGGCAGCGCCGTGCTCGCCGCGAAGTTTCCGGAAGTCGGTATCGGCCTCGTCGGCGTTTCACTCGCGTTCGGCCTGACTGTCGTCACCATGGCCTACGCTGTCGGCCACATTTCCGGCGGGCACTTCAATCCCGCGGTCACGATCGGCTTGTTAGCCGGCGGACGCGTAAAGATCGAGGACGTCCTGCCCTACATCATTGCGCAGGTCATCGGCGCGATTCTCGCGGCCTGGCTGCTCGCCACCATCGCTTCGGGCAACGGCACCGATGCCATCGCCGGCGGGCTCGCGGCCAACGGATTCGCCGATCATTCGCCCGGCGGATACAACATGGGCACGGCCTTCATCACCGAAGTGCTCATGACCTTCTTCTTCCTGCTGATCATCCTCGGCGTGACCGACCCGCGCGCACCCGCCGGTTTCGCGCCGCTCGCCATCGGTCTTGCGCTCGCGCTGATCCATCTCATCAGCATCCCCATCACCAACACCTCGGTGAACCCGGCGCGCAGCACCGGGCCCGCGCTCATCGTCGGCGGCTGGGCGATACAGCAGGTCTGGCTGTTCTGGGTCGCGCCGATTCTGGGTGCCGTGGGCGCCGGCGGCCTGTGGCGCTGGCTCAGATAGCGCAATTGGGGTCAGACCCCATTTGCCGGAAATGGGGTCTGACCCCATTTTGGCGGTAATTCGTCACACAACGCGGCGCTTCAGGCGAACCCTGAAGCGCCTTTTGCGGTGCTCAGCGCTACGGTCCCTACATCGAAGACTAGGGACAGTCACATGCGCATCGTTCATTCACTCGACGAACTCCTGGAGCTGCCGCGCGAACCCGGCGTCAACGGATTCCGCGGCCGCGAGCCGCTGCGTCTCGAGATCCCGCGGATCTCATCCGACGTCAGCACGCTTGCCCAGGACTCGCTCAACAGCCTGCAGGAGCGCTGCGGCAGTCTCGCCGCCTCGGGTGTGATGTTCCTGGCCCTCGTCGCCGGCGTGTTCAAGGTGTTTCACCGCAATCCCACGCTGCTTTCCTGGCAAGCGCTGAGCGAGCTTGCTGCGGTGCTCGTGATCTCGTTCTTCCTGGGCGCGCTGGCCAAGATGGTCGCGCTCGCGATCACGCGCTGGCAGTTCGCACGACGGTGCAAAGAACACTACGAGAAGCTGTCGCAACTGGTGCAGGGCCCGGCGGCTAACTAGTCCCTGTTTCAAGGTCGGCGGTGAAGCCGATCGGGCGCGCGCGTCCGTGTGCGGGCGGATCCACCAACTGTCGAATAGACTCGACGATGTCCGAGATGACGGCGTCGTGCGTATCGACGCGCTTCGAGAGATCTTCGACCAGCGACATCAGTTGGCTGCTGACCATTGCTGCCCGCCGCAACCGAACGAACGCTCGCATGATCTCGATGTTCACGCGCACGGCGGTGTCGCTGCGAAGGACGCTCGAGAGCATTGCGCACGCCTTGTTCGGTGAATGCCCATGGGCGATACCGTCTTCCGCCATACCCGCGCTCCAAACTTGAGGTAACAATTTGTGACCTCAAGTTTGTAACCTCTTGATTGGATAGTTGAAACATGAAGTCGAGAGGGAATCGTCTTGCGATTCCTTCGCACCGCTTGAAGGAGGGCTTTTGTCGATACGCCGTAGAGGTCAGCCAAGTCTGAATCGAACATGATGCACTGGCCGCGAATGATTTGAATCTGCTGTCGATAGCAGCGGATACCGAAGATTCTGCTTGCATCGCCAAAGTCTCCGCCCGGCGCACATTTTCGGAAACCAGCATTCCTGTTGGTTATGCGCGATATCTCGAATGGGCAGCAGTCCGACAAAACACCTGATTGGTAAGCTACATCCGATGCTCAACGAATCCTCCTCCTGGCCCCTGTGGCCCGTGCACGACGGCAATCCACTGCCCAGCGATCACGCCGAGTTCGTATTCGAGGATCCGTCCGCGCCCGCCACGACCGCGTCATCAGCGACGTCTTCCACCCGCGCGTGTTCGCCTACGCGCCCAGGACTCCCAACGGCCGCGCCGCGCTGGTGCTCGCCGGCGGCGGCTACACCAAACTAGTCGTCGGCAAGGAAGGCGTCGAAGTGGCCGAGTGGCTGTGCTCGCTCGGATTCCATGCGTTCGTGCTCGTGCACCGGTTTCCGTGCGCGCGCACGGCAGCCAGGCGCCCGTCGACGACGCCATCGAAGCGATGCGGCAGATCCGCGCCCGCGCGAGCGAGTTTGGCCTCGATCCCCGCGGCATCGGCGTCTGCGGCCTGTCGTCGGGCGGCCATCTGGCCGCGTGCCTCGCGTCTCACTACCCGGCCTCCTGGTCGCCGCCCGCGACGCAGCATGGCGGCGTGAGCCCGACGCCCGACTTCCTGATCATCGGCTACGCTCCGATCTCGACCAACGCCACCGGCCGCACCATCATCCCTGACAAGCCACCGCTGCCGCCACCCGAGAAGCAGGCGCTGTACGAGACGATGCAACCGGACGTGCAGTTAGTCGACCATCCGCCGCCAACCTTCATCGTCTACGCGGCGAACGATGACGTCGTGCCGGTAGAGAACGCGTACCGACTGCACAAGGCCCTACTCGCCAAGGGCGCCGGGGCCGAACTGCACGTATTCGCCGATGCGCCGCACGGCTTTGCGCTCAGGGAAGCCGCGCTGCCAGTCGGCGAGTGGCCGAAGCTTTGCGAGCGCTGGTGGACGCGCGTGTTCGAAGCGTCATCGCGCTGATCACGCACAGCCCCAACATCGCCAGCAGCCACGCGTCGATCGCACCGCCACCACCACCACTGCCCGGCGCCGGCCCGTCATCGTCGACAATGCTCCCCTGGCCGCGCAGGCGCCCGATGGTCGCGCCGGTGGGGTCGCGCAGGAACACGGTGAACTCTTCGATGCGCGGCCTTTCGGTGACGCGATCGTTGAACACCGTGACGACGAACGGCAGCGCGGTCACTCCCGGCGCAAAGGTCAGCATCTCCGTGTTGCGCACATAGTCCCGATTGCTGCCATTGTCCGTTGCGGTACCTTCATTGAAGCCCGCAGAATTCAGCGTGGAAACCGTCACGGTCACCGGGCTGGCCGAAGGTGCCGACAACGTCACCGTGAATGTGGCGGGCACCGTGCGCGCTTCGCCACCCTCTTGCACGCTGACGCCCTCGATGCTCAGCGACGGCAGCACCGGCACTGCGCACAGCATCGTCGTTGGTGATCGTTCCCTGCGCGCTGGCGTCGGCAAGAGTCGCGCCGCTTGCGCCACTCAGATTCACGGTGAAAGTCTCGTCGGCCTCGACGATCGGTGTCGCCCGATGATCGCAACGGTGATGGTCTTCGTAGTCTCACCGGCCGCGAAGCTGAGCGCGCCGCTCGTGGTTGTGTAGTCGCTGCCGGCCGTGGCCGTGCCATCGCTGGTGGCGTAGTTCACCGTGACCGCTCCAGCCGCCGCGGCGGAGAGCGTCACCGTGAACGTTGCCGTCGTTGCCGCGTTTCCTTCGGTCACCACGACATCGGCGATGCTGAGCGTGGGCAAAACCGGCGGCGCGGTGTCGTCGTTGACGATGGTTCCCTGGCCGCTGGCATCGGCAATCGTGGCGCCGCTCACGGCGCTGAGATTCACCGCGAACGTTTCGTTCGCCTCCACGGTGGTGTCACCGTTGATCGTGACGGTCACTGTCTTGGTGGTCTCGCCGACGGCGAAAGTGAGTGCGCCGCTCGTCGCCGCGTAGTCGCTGCCGGCCGATGCGGTGTCGTCCGCCGTGGCGTAATTCACCGTCACCGCGCTGGTGGCGGCCGCGGACAAAGTGGCCGTGAACGTGGCCGTCGTCGTCGCCCGCATTGCCTTCACCCACGCTGGCATCGTTGATGCTCAACGCCGGCAGAGGGGCACTGCCATTCAATCGAAAGCACTCCGAGAACTCGGACACTTCGATCATCGAAGGCAGCGGTGTGGTGCTCTCGGCGAATCGACGCGCCTGCGCGACGACAAACGGGAAAGCCGTGGTGTCGATGGGAAAGGTCAGTTGCGCGTCGAAGCTGGCAATTCCGCTGGAGTCGGTGGTCAGTCCGGGAACGGAGCTCAGGAAACGCGCGGCTTCACCGAATCCCGACGGGTTGCACGTGGCATTCAGGTACAGAAGCACCTGGATCTGCGCGTTGGGTTTCGAGTGGATAGTCCCCTGGATGCGGCTGGTCGGGCTCACACCATTCGACACCGCCGAAGTGATGACCGGATAGTTGAGGCCATCGTTGGGGCCGGTGTCGATGTCGCCGCTGTCATTCGCGTTCGGACCTGCAGGAGCGAGGTCGACGCCGAGACCCACATTGCCGGTGAAGCGCCCGGACACATCCACGATCGCGGTATCGGCGATGAGCACACCCGCGCCCGCGTTGTTGGACACGCCCGGCCCGATCGCTCCCGGCGGCGTGAACACCGCATTCAGCGTGCCGGCGCTGGTGCCGTGAAAATACGCGCCGTTGCCCTGATTCCCCAACGACCGGCCGTCGCTGCCGGCGCCAATGGTATTGCCCACCGCCTGAGTGCCGATACCCTGCGTATCGATGCCGTCGCCGGCATTCGCGGCGATGAGATTGTCGTGTAGATAGACGAAGCTGCCGAACCCGGCGCTGCCCACGCCGCCTTCGGGACCGATCGCCACACCGTCGCCGCCGTTGCCAAGCGCGGCGGTTCCGGCGGCGTCCGTGCCGATGTACGCGCCGCGCACCGTGCCGAATGCGGGCGACTGTGGATCCGCCGATTCGAACCTCACGCCCGCACCCACATTCCCCGAGATCAGGTTGCGCCAGGCTGGCCACGGCACGGTGTTGCCGCCAAAGTCCGGCGTCGGCTCGCCGATGATCGCTTGCGCGTCCGTGCCGATATCGATACCGACGCCATTGCCGCGTGCCTGCGTGCCACTCGCGTCGGTACCGATGTAACAACCGCGCACAGTCACGAAGCCCGGAAAACCTGCGCCGCCCGGGCCGGTGACGCGAATTCCCGCGCCACTGAATCGATTGATGATGAGACCGCGAACGGTGACGTTCGGGACACCCGCACCCGGAACAGCCCCTTCGTTGACGAGCCCGTGCGCGCCGGCGCCGGCGAGGCTGCCGTCGAGCTCGATCGTCAACACCGCGTCGCTGCCGCGCACGAGGTTGTTCGCCTGCGAGCCTGGCTGGCTGTATCCGTCGATCATCAGGTCCTTGATCGGCGGAAGTTGCGAGGTGGGGCGAATCGTGTGAACTCCGGCGCCCGGAATGTTGAACGCCACCACGTGGTCATGGGCCGCGGTCGGCGCGGCGACCGCATCGAGAATGGCCTGGCGCAGCGAGCCGGCGCCGCTGTCGTTGGTGTTTGTCACCGTGAAAGTCGCAGCCTGGGTCGTACCGGCAGCCAGCATCAGCAGTGCGCAGATCTGCGCGGACGAAAGGATCTTGAACACGGGGCACTCCATGGGTGCAGCGAAATTGGCTGCCTCATCCATGGATACGTATTGCCGCCGCGATTCGGACATTTGTCCAAAGCGCGACGGCATTCCGTATGCGTCAGTAACACGCCTTTCCCCGAGATCAAGGAGATCCCCATGAATGCCTCGCTTCGTTCTGCCGTGCTCGCCGCGCTGTTCTGCGGCCTTGCTGCCTGCTCGCAGCAGGAAACTTCAGCGGCAACACCCACCGGACCCACCGACGATCCCTGCGCGCTGGTCAGCAAAGGCGAAGTGCGCAAGGCATTTCCTGGCGCGGAGTCCGGCAAGCGTGACCCCAGCACGGACCAGTACGGCATCGCGAGTTGCAAGTGGGAACTGCCCACCAGCACGCTGGTGGTACAGACCTTCAGGGCGACGACCTCTGCGAGCGACGAGCTGCGCAGTCGCATGAGCGGCTTCCTGGATCCGTTGCAGCCGGCGCTGCGCGAGAAGGTTCAGTACGACGCCGTCGCCGGCCTGGGCGATGAGGCGACGGTGGTCGCGGTGAAAGCTGACCAGGCGCATGGCGTTTTCGCCGACTCCGCAATGCTCGGTATTCGCCGCGGCGAACGCATGGCCGTTCTCTTCATGAGCGCGCTGGTCGATGGCGACCCAGCGGCGACGAAGAAGGCGCTGGAAGTGTTGGGTCGAAGCGCGGCGCCGCGGCTCTAGCTAGATCTTCGCGAGGCGGGCGCGAAGCTCGGTCAACGGCTTTTTGAAATAGGGCAGGTCGGTCCCGCTCTTTGCGAGCGTGGCCTCCGCCTGGGACAGCGCGGTCCGCGCCGCCGGCAAATCGCCAGCTTGCGCATGACGCTCGGCGATCATCCCGTGGATCTGCGCGAGCCAGGGGCTTGCCGCGTCGTCGTATGCCACGCGTAGTTTCAGCGCCGCGTCGAGATCCCGCTGCGCGGCTGCGAGATCGCCGCTGGCCTGTTCGAGCCGCCCGAGTGCCGTGCGCAGTTGAATCGACTCCTCGGCGCTCAGCGTACCGCCAGATCGCAGCGTTTTGATGAGCGGCAACGGCTCCACGCGGGCGAGTGTATCGCGCGCAGCTTCCGGCGAAGGCAACTTCTGGGTAAACGAGAACAGGGTGTCCGGCACCGCGGCGCTGGCGTTCTCTCCGAGCGCCAGCACCCGGTCGATCGCGCGCTTGAAGTGCCGGGCCGCGCCTGCGGTGTCGTTGCGCGCGGTCAGCAGCTCCGCCTGTCGCAATTCGAGACGCACTCCGCGGACGGTCTGCGAATCTGGCGTGCCCGAAATTCCCGCGACAGACTTGTCGAGATATGCCGCGGCTTCATCCAGGCGGTTCAGGAAAACGAACAACTGCGCCTGCTCCATGCTGGTGAACAACATTCCGCGGCGATTGACTGGATCCCTGGCGAGCGGTCCACCCAGGTAAATAGCATGCAGCGCGCGCGCCTCGTCGATCTTGCCCATCGCCAGCTTGATGCGCGCGTGATGCGCACGGAATTGCGCGGCCATCATGTTGTCGTTGCCGCGGCTGGCAACCACACTTGCAATGGCCGTGGACGCTGTCTGGTCAGCTTCGATGCGTTGACCTTTGGCCGCGAGCACGAGCGCCAGGTTCATGTTCGCCATCGCCACGTTCACGTGCTGCGGTCCGTACAGCTTCTGATAGGTTGCCAGGGCGCCACGCAGAAGACTCTCGGCCTCTTCGTAACGATGCAGATGCCGCAGCATGTCGCCATAGTTGTCACGGCCGAACGCGGAGATGTAGCTCTCCGTTCCAAAGTTCGCGTCGGCCGTCCTGATGCCGTCCAGGTAGTAAGGTTCTGCACGCGCGTGCTCACCGGCGCTTTCCCAGGTGCGAGCGAGATAGTAGTTCGCGCGCGGCAGGTCGTCGCTCCGCGAGTCAATCGCCACGAGCGTCTCGAGCGCGAGCTCGAGATGCTCGCGAGGTACGGTGCTTTCCGGGGGGTCCAGCAGGTTGTGCAGGTTGCCGAGCAGGATGTGCAACTTCGCGAAGTTCTCCGAACTTTCGGCGCCTGGCTTGCCGATCACCTTCAGCGCCCGCTCGGCGACTTCCATCGCCTGGCCGTAATCACCCTTGCGTGACAGGACATGGGCTTTTGATTGCAGCGCGTTCGCATAGCGCAGGTCGTTCTCGCCATACAGGCGCGCCGCGACCGCGATCGCCTCGTCCATGGACTCGAGCGCGGTGTCGAGCTCATCCAGGGAGCTGTTGAGCCCGCCCAGCAATAACAACAGGTCGAGCCGCACCTGCGAATCGGCGCGATGCTCCGCGAAAAGCTGTCGCGTCCCGATGTCGAGCATTTGCTTCGCGGTCGCATCCGCCGGTGACAAACCCGCGGGCGCGTTTTCCGCCACGGACTCGAACAGGCCGACGACGAAATCCTTGCTGGCTTTCTGGTTCGCGCTCTCGAGCTGCGCAATGCGCCTCTGCCACAGCGCGCCGCCCAGGCCCACGCTGAGCGCGAGTACCACGGCCGTCGTCGCGCCCACCGCAAGTTTGTGCCGCACAACGAACCGTCGCGCGCCTTCCCACCAGCTCTCCGGCCGTGCACTGATGGCGCGACCGGTGAGGTACTGCTCGATGTCGAGCGCCAACGCATCAACGGTTCGATAACGCTCCGCCAGCTTCATTCGCATGGCGGTGAGCACGATGGTGTCGAGATCGCCGCGCAGCTCACGGGACAGCTTCTTCGCCGTCGTCGAACGCAGCTCCGCCTTCGCTTCGTCGCTCACCGACTGGCTGGGCCGGCGCACGTCGGAGGCGAGGATCGCTTCTTCGAGCGCGGCGGTGGATCCGCGCGTGAGCTTGTACGGACGCTCGCCGGTGACGAGTTCGTAGAGTATGACGGCGAGTGAATAGACATCCGACGCCGTGGTCAGCGGCTGACCGGCGATCTGCTCGGGCGACGCGTAGTCCGGTGTCAGCGCGCGGCCGCCAAACTGCGTGAGCGCCGTTTCGGCGGTTGCGCCCTCCACCGTGAGCTTGGCGATGCCGAAGTCGAGGACCATCGCGACGCCGGCGTCGGTCACGAGAATATTCGCGGGCTTGAGATCCCGGTGAATGACCAGATGGCTGTGCGCGTGCTGGATCGCCTGCAAGACCTGCGCGAAGAGCCGGAGGCGCTCACGCAGCCCCAGGCGCTTGCCGTCGCAGTACACGTTGAGGGGCACGCCTTCGATGTACTCGAGCGCGAGATATGGCTGCCCGGCCGGCGTCACGCCCGCATCGTAGAGCCGCGCGATGTTCGGATGCGCGAGGCTCTCCAGGATGTCGCGTTCGCGTCCCATGCGCGCCGCGAACTCCGCGTGCAGCATGCCGGGATGCGGTAGTTTGAGCGCCACGACGCGGCGCGTGAGTCCCTCGGTACGCCGCGCCAGCCACACCGTGCCCATGCCGCCGCGGCCCAGCTCGCGGATGAGCTCGTACGGCCCGACACGCGCGCCTTCCCTGAAATCCAGCGATTCCGCGGCGCCGGCCGCGCCCTGCATGGCCACGTGCACCTGCTGGCTCACGTCGCTCAGCGTGTAGGTGTTGTTGCCCGCGGGCGGCATGGCCAGCAGCTTGCGCAGCGCCGGCTTGAGCGTGTCGTGCTCGGACGGCAGTTGTTCGATCCAGGTCGGGCGTTGCTCGGCAGGCAACTCGAGCGCCGCATCGATGAGCCGCGACAGCGCGGCGATTTCGGCCGCGTCGCGCTTCAAAGCAAGGCGTCGAGCAGCAGCAAGCGGGCTTTTTCGAGATCACGGCGCACGGTGCGATCCGTGACGCCCAGGACTTCGGCGATCTGGTCGTTGTCGAGCGCCGCGAAGTAACGCATCTCGATCACGCTCACCAGGCGCTGATCCACCTGCGCGAGCTCTTCGAGGAACTCGTGCATGCGCAGGATTTCATCGGCCGGTGAGGCCACGCCATCCAGCACGTCGGAGTTCAGCGTGACGTGTAGTTCGGCGCCGCCCCGGCGATCAGTGCGCGCGTGGCGCACGAAGTCCACCACCACCGAGCGCATGACATGTGCCGCGTAGGCCAGGAAATGCTTGCGGTTCTCGACATTGATGCGGCCCGCCTTGACGAGCCGCAGATAGGATTCGTGCACCAGCGAAGTGGTGTCGAGCATCTGCAGGTTGTTATGGCTGCGCACACGCTGGTGCGCGAGGCTGCGCAGCTCCGGATAGAGCATGCCGTAGAGCTGGCCGATGGCGGCCTTGTCGCCCTGGTTCGCTGCCTCGAGCATGCTGGTCACGCTGCCGGATTGATCCGCCGTCATCACCGCAAAGTTCCCCATGACGTTTTCTCGCGAGCCGACGCCAGTATGGGCGCCGGCGAACGATACGGGCGGGAATTTGAATGGCCCCTGAACCAAAACGAGAAGAAAGCCCATGTCCGAAAGGGTGCGTCGGCCTCGTATGCATATACAAGAGTCCCCGGGAGCGACCATGAGCACATCGATATCCGTTCGTCTTGGCAGCGTTATCTGCTGCCTGCCAGGTCTTCTGTTCGCGCACGCGGCGGCGGCTGGCCCACTCGATGGGGTGGTTCGCGATGGGACCGCGACGATCTCCCAGACTGGCGGCGCGACGACCATCACACAGCAGAGCCAACGCGCGGTCATCGACTGGCGGTCGTTCAACACAGCACCTGGCGAGTCGGTGGCATTCCAGCAGCCGAATGCGCAGGCCGCCGTGCTCAATCGCGTGACGGGTTCGCAGTTCTCTTCGCTGCAAGGCTCGCTCACCGCGAATGGCCAGGTGTTCCTCGTGAACCCGAATGGGATCCTCATCGGCAATGGCGCCAGCATCAACGTCGGTTCTTTCGTGGCCAGCACTGCCAACATCGGGACAGCGGGGTTCATGCGCGACGCGACGACGGCCAACGGACGGTACGCGTTCGACGAACTTGCGAGCGCCGCGCGCGCGGGCACGATCGTGAATGCCGGAAATATCACCGTGGCGGAGGGCGGCATGGTGGCGCTGGTGGCGCCGGGAGTGCGCAACTCCGGCACGATCACGGCGCGGCTCGGCACTATCGAGCTTGCATCGGCCACGCGATTCACGCTGGACTTGTTTGGCGACGATCTCGTACGGCTGGCTGTGGGGGATTCGATTGCTTCCGGTCTGGTTGATACTTCGGGCGCCACGCTCACAGCGCAGGTGACTGCGGGCGGACAGTTGTCCGCCGACGGCGGCCGCGTCGTATTGCTGTCGGTGCCGGCCGCGGCCGGCGTGGTGAACGATGCCATCAATCTTTCGGGCATCGTCCGCGCGCAAAGCGTGGGTGTGAATCAGCGCGGGGAGATCTCGCTGTTGGCGAATCAGGGAGTGGTGCGCGTCGGCGGAAGCGTCGATGCGTCTTCCGTGGCGGCGGGAGCGCAGGCCGGTGATGTGTCGATGATCGGCAGCTCCGTGCAGCTCGCCGCGACTTCGCGTGTCAACGCTTCAGGAGTGGGCGGCGGCGGCAGGATCGTGATCGGCGGTAGTTATACCGGCGAGGGCACCACCGTCACTGCGCAAACTGCTGTGGAGCAGGGCGCTCTGGTGAGCGCGTGCGGCACTTCGCCGTGCGCGTCGACTGGAACGGGCGGAACCGGGGACGGTGGCGAGATCCGGCTGTTCTCGACGCAGGCGACGAGCCTGGGCGGTGAGCTCAACGTGTCGTCGTCAGCTACAGGACGTGCAGGCCTGGTCGAAGTAGTGAGCGATGCCGGTGTCACCAACATGTCGGCGATGGCGCGGATCATCGGAATTACTGGCGAAGGCCAGTTTGCGGGATTTGCCGCCATTCTCGGCAACACGTTCGATATCGCCCCGACCGCGTTCGTCGACATGAGCGACGTCGCGGGCAACCTGCCGTCGGGCAGCAATCGCCTGATCTCCGATTCACGGCCGGGTGCGACCACGCGCAGCTATGTGTCCGACCCCGGGCTCGAAGCGCGACAGACCGATCAGCCCGTCGTGATCCACGCCTACGTCAACAATGGCGTGTCCAACTACCCGGATCGACTGCCGACGATTCGTGCCGCGGGCGTCGAGACGCCGGTGGGCACGCTGCGGCCCAATGGCGGCGCACCGACTACGTTCGCGGCCACGGGCGCGGACACGCTCGCCGCGATTCCCGTGACCTTCACTCCGCCGCCGCCGGCCGGTAGCGAGGCGGTGACGACGCAGGTGGCCACGGCCACGAATGCGGCGAACGCTGCGAATGCGTTGACGCGGGGTGCCACGGATTCCACGCAGGCCATCATCGATGCCGGCAGGAATGATGCGGCTGTTGGCGCGCCTGCGTTGATCGTCGTCGGCGGCCCGGGTGTCGCGCGAGTCGCTGATCTCGGTCGCTCCGGCGCCGTGGCCGGCGCCAGTCCTGATGTGTTCGGCGTGAACTTCCACGTGTTGGCGCCTGTCGGCGGTGCCGACGACGCGCAGATATCCGACTACTTGTGCCTGACGCCGTTCTCCGGCGACGCCTGCAGATAATGGGGACATTCCTGATTTGCTAGCAAAAGGGGACGCGGCTCGCTGGGGCACACCTCGACGAGGTGCGTCCCCTTTTGCTAGGAATTGGGGACTGTCCCCATTTTTCTTCTGTCGAACTCCGTCAGCACGAGCACTCCGACTCCGCGACTGCAGCTCCGCAGCCGCAACTCCAGGTTGTTCAAGCGGAGCTGAGAGCCCGCGCTGTTCATCATGAGTATCCGATCGAGCGCCGGCCGGTAACTCGCATATGCCTCCGGCAGTTTCGTCAGCCACTCCGCACGCGCCGCGTCGTCCAGGATCAACGCCTCATCGAGCAGCGGGGAAAGCACTGCGTACTGTGCGGCACTGCGTTTCATCGTGAACCGCCGTCGGGGAATGTTTGCGGGCTCGGTTTCACGTCTGGCCTGTTGATTGCTCATAGAAACATACGCTCGCGCACAGGGCCGCTGGACATGCGCCCCGATTCATTCTCAGCCGCGCCACGTGTCCATCCGGTCCGCGAACTTCGTATCTATGGGTGAGGCACTGCAAATCGTCGTCAGTGCCCGTGAATACAGGTGCCTCGATGAACAGTGCCAAAAACTTTCTCCTGATGGGTTTGAGCCTGCTGTCCGGCATCGCTCACGCCGCGGAACCATACCCGCAGCCGCAGCCCTATCCCCAGCAGCCATTCTCACAACCGCAGTATCCCCAGCAGCAGTTCCCGCAGCAGCAGCAGGGCGCGGAACAGCATCCGATGCGCGCGCTGTTTGCCACGAGCCTCGCCCAGGTGGCGCAGGCCACCGGCAGCGCTGCCGTGGTCATGGTGGCGGACGGTCTCACGGGCGCGCTCAAGGGCTGGTTCGACAACCGCCGCCAGCGCAAGAACACCAACGGCTCGCTGGGTAATACCTACGCGCCGAACGCCGCACCGGCGCCAAACTACCCGGTGCAGAACCATCCGGCGCCGTTGCCGGATGCCGGCGGCTACCCGATGCCGAATGACCCCAATGCCTACCCGGCCACGATGCCCGCCGATGGCACCGGCGGTTATCCGCCTGACAATGGTTATCCGGCCAACGGTTACCCCACGCCCGCACCCGCGACCGCACCGCCACCCGCCCAGCTCTACGCCGGCATCGCCTACGAAATCCACCTGCTGCAGCCGGATGGCTCGACGATGCCCGTCGACCCGTTGAACTACACCTTCCGCACGGGCGAGCAGTTCCGCGTCTACTACCGTCCGTCGTTGCCAGGCCGCGTCGACGTCTTCAGCATCAACGCCGCCGGCCAGGAAGCGCAGATCGACTCCAGCGTCGTCGCCGCTGGCGAGCTCGCGAGCCTCGGCCCCTACGAGTTCACGCTGCTCACCGGCCAGGAAACCCTGATCCTCAAGCTCTCGCCCTGCGCGACGCCGGCGACGTATGCCGTCACGCGCAACATCGTCAAGGCGCAGGTCGCGCAGAACCCGGCGCTCTCCGACTACTCGCCTAACAACAAGCTGGGCTTCGACAGTTGCAGCAACACGTCGACACGCGGTCTCAAGGCGAGGCCCAAGACCCGCGACATCCGCAAGGTGTCGGTGGAGGGTGGGACCAGCTTCGCGCTCGACCCGATCGGCGCCAACGAGCTCGGCGGCGGCGACATGGCGCCGCGCCAGATCACCATCACCCTGATGCATCGCTGAGACCGGACATGCGTACACCAATGCTCACGTTGGCGATTTGCCTGTTGGCCGCAGAGGCGAGCGCCCAAGTGGTCATCCCTGCCGGCCTCGAGCCCGGTCAGATCCAGCGCGGCCTCAAGGAAATGCGTGCTCCCGGGCACAGTGCGCTGCAGGTCACGCCGGCCGCGCCCGTGCAGGTCGCGCCGCCCGACACGGCAGCGCTGAAGTTCGTGCTGCGCGAAGTGCTGGTGGAAGGCGCGACCGTCTATCCACCCGAAGAGCTCGCAGCGACATTCGCAAGCTCCATTGGCAAGGAGATCTCGGTGGCGCAGGTCTTTGCCTTTGCCAATGAACTCACCGCGCGTTATCGCCGCGAAGGCTACGTGCTGTCGCAGGTACTGGTGCCCGCGCAGGGCGTGACCGCCGGTCGCGTCAAGCTCATCGCCGTAGAAGGCTATATCGACGCCATCCAGCTTCGCGGTGCGGTGGCCACCGACGACGCGCTGCTCACGGCCTACGGTGCGGCGCTCAAACGCACGCGGCCGCTGACTGCCGACGCGCTCGAACGCTATCTGCTGCTCATCAACGACCTGGCCAACGTCACCGGCCGCGGCACGCTGGTGCCCTCGGTACACACGCAGGGCGCTGCGGATCTCGTGGTCGACGTCACGCGCGACTACACCAGCGTCGCCGTGGCCAGCAACAACCGCAGCAGCCGTTCGCTCGGTTCGCAACGCGTGGATTTCGACTTCGGCAGTTATGGCCTGCTCAGTGAATGGGATTACTTTGGCCTGCACGCTGGCTCGAGTCTCGATGACAAACTCACGTTCGTGGGCCTGGCCTATGGTTCAACGCCCGCTGCGCGCGGCCTCCAGTGGGGCACCGGCGCCACCGCCGTGCGTTCACGCCCCGGTCGCGCAGCGAATCTCGACACCACCGATCTCGAGACGGAGTCGCTGGCCGGGCAAGTCGACCTGCGCATCCCGCTGCTGCGCTCGCGCGCACAGAACTTCTATCTGCGCGCCGCGCTCACCACGTTCGACGGTCAGAGCGAATTCTCGAGCGCGGACCTGTCTCACGACAGCATCCGCGCCTTGCGGTTCGGCGCTTCCTGGGACCGCGCCGACGGCGCGCGTGGCATAACCTCGATCGACCTCGAAGTCTCACGCGGCCTGGACGCACTCGGCGCACGTATGGAAGGCACGCCCGAGTCGCCGCTGTCCCGCGCCGGTGGCCGCGCCGATTTCACCAAGGCAAATCTTTACCTGGCGCGCCTTCAGTCGCTGGGTTCTTCGTGGGGCGGTTCGTGGTCGGCCCTGGCCGCGGTGAGCGCGCAGCATGCATTCAACACGCTGCTGGCGCCGGAGCTGTTCGCGTTCGGAGGCGAGGCTTTCGGTCGCGGTTACGATCCCAGCGAACTCGCTGGAGATTCCGGCGAGGCATTCAAGTTCGAGCTGCGCTTCGCTGGCTACGCACCCGCCGCCGGTGTCGATGGCTATTCCATCTACAGCTTCTACGACGCCGGCCGCGTGCGCCGCCGCGAGCCGGTGAACGAAGCGGCCACGGAACACGCCAGCGCCGCCGGTATCGGTCTGCGCCTGAGCGCACGGCGATGGCAAGGTCTCGTCGAATACGCGATTCCACTCGATCACGATGTGGCCGCCGAAGGCGATCGCGATGCGCGCTTCTTCTTCGGAATCCAAGTCGGCATGTGATCATTCGCGCCGCGCTTTTATGCTTGTGCCTCGCCGCGGCGGCGCAGTCCGAGCCGCTGCCCCCGACGCCGCTGCTGCGCATCGAGACCGGCCGGCACACCGCATTCATCCACGCGCTCGCGATCGACGAGGCCGCCGGCAAGTTCTACTCGGCATCCGAAGACAAGACCATCCGCGCGTGGCGCATCGCCGATGGCCGCCTGCTCGACACATTTCGCGTGCCTGCGGGATTTCAGGCGGAAGGGCAGCTCTACGCGCTCGCGCTGTCGCCGGACTCACACACGCTCGCCGCCGCCGGCTGGACCTGCTGGGACGCAGAGCGCAGCGCCTGCATCTATCTACTGGACGCGGACACCGGCGAGCTGCGTGGCAGGATCACCGGCCTTCCGGAAGTGGTCGCCGCGTTGCGCTTCTCTCCAGACGGCAAACACCTCGCTGCTGGCATGATGGGCACGGCAGGGCTCGCGGTGTTTCGCGTCGCGGATCGCAGGCGCGTGGCCGAGGATCATGACTACCGTGGCAAACTCCTCGAGCTCGATTTCAGTCCGCGCGGCGATCTGCTGACTTCATCGCTCGACGGCTTTCTGCGCGTCTACGACCGCGCGTTCAAACTCGCGGGCCGCGTCAACGCCGGGCTCGCGGGGAGCGAACCGTTCGGCGTGCGCTACTCGCCCGACGGCCGCTACGTGGCCGTGGGCTTCAACGACGTGGCGCGCATTTCGATCCTGAATGCCGCGGATCTCTCCGTGCTGCGTACGCTCGAGCTCGCCGGCAAACAGGCGCCGCGCAATCTCACGCGGCTTGCGTGGAGCGCCAATTCGCTGGCCGTGTCCGCCACGGGCGAGCCCATTGCGCCGCAGAATACCTGCGTATTCCGCTGGGTGCTTACGGACCCGCGTCCGCCGCGACAATTGCCGCTCACGCGGGCGCGCATCGGCGACCTCGCAGTGCTCGCCAACGACGGGGTTTTGTTCGCGGCTGAAGACCCCGCGCTCGGACTCATCGATGCCGCCGGCCGGCGTCGCTATCTGCTGCTGTCGGGGGTGTCCGACTACCGGCAGGCACAGTCGACGCTGCGCGTGGCCGCAGATGGCGCCACCATCGAAATTGCGGTCGCCAATCAACCCGGCGCGCTACGGCGTTTCTCGCTGCTGCGCGGTCGGCTCGAACGGCCCGTCGCGCCCGATGCCGCGCTCCTCGGTCCGACGACCAGGGCCGCCGGCTGGAAGATCAAGCAGTCACCCGCGCTCTCCATCAATGCACATCCGGTACCGCTAGATCCTTTCGAGACTCCGCATGCCTACGCGCTGGCGCCGCGCACCGGCGCGCTGGTGCTGGGTACCGAGTGGGCATTGCGCGTCCTCGATCGAGATGCCGTGCAACGCTGGTCGGTGCGCATGCCGACCGTCGTGCGCGCCGTGAACGTGAGCGCCGACGAACGCGTGGCGCTCGTGGTGCTGGGTGATGGAACTATCCACTGGTACGCGCTGAAGGATGGCGCGTTGCTGGCGAGCGCGTTCCTGCACGCCAACGGCGAGGACTGGGCCGCGTGGACGCCGCAGGGCTACTACACCGCATCGCCTTACGGTGACCGGTTCGTTGGCTGGCAACTGAATCGCGGCGCAGATGCAGCACCAGATTTCTTCCGGGCGGTGCAGTTCGAGCGCACGTTGTATCGCCCGGATCTGTTGAGCAAACCCTTCGCCGGTTCGCCGCCGGCACCCGCCAACCTGCTCATCGACAACGCGCCCCCGCGCGTGAGCGTGGAGCTGTTGCCGGCGGCGCCGGCGGCACGCACGCGTCGCATCCGCGTGCGCGCCGAGAGCCTGGGGCTGCCGATGAGCGACGTCGCCGCGTACGTCAACGATATTCCGATCACGCCGTCGGCGGGCCGCGCACTGAAAACCAACGAGAGCCGAAGGTTCGTGCGCGAGTTCGACGTGCCCGTCAATGAAAGCGACAACACGCTGCGCATCGAAGTCTTCAACGGCCAATCGCTGGGTGAGGCGGAGAAATACCTGCAGGGAGTTGCCGCACCCGCGGCTCCGGGTGATCTGTATGTGCTGGCGGTGGGCGCCAACAATTTTCCGGATCTCGACGCCGGCACCGCCCTGGCGTACAGCGCGCGTGACGCCGAAGAATTCGCGCGCACCTTTTCTGCAAACGGTGCCGCGAGCTCCGGGCAGTTCCGTCAGGTTCATGTGAAAACGCTGAGCGACAGTGGCACGCTGCCCACGAAGTCGGCGGTGCTGCGCGCACTCGCGTCGCTCAGCGTCGCCCGCGGCACGGACACCGTCGTGGTGTTCCTCGCCTCGCATGGCCTGAGCGACAAACAAGGCAACTATTTCTTCGTGCCGCGGGATGCGAAACGCGGCGACATCGACACGCTGCTCGACGGCGGCACGCTGTCCGCGGAGTCCTCGCTCGTCAGCTGGTTGGACGTGTCCGAGGCGTTGCGCAATACCGCCGGCCGCCGTCTGCTGATCGTCGACACCTGCCAGGCACGGCAGATCTCCGGGCACTTCGCCGACGATCCGCTCGTCAAGCGTTCCGCGTCGTCGCGCCTGGCGTTCATCCTCGCCTCCAAAGGCGACGAGGAGTCGCAGGAATACGAAGCGGGACGTCATGGTCTTTTTACCTACGGCTTGCTCGAAGGCCTGACGCCCGGCGTTACCGTGGCCGAGTGGTTTGCCAGCGCCGCGCGCACGGTCGACCAGCTCCGCGACCGGCGCATCGGGCCGCAGACCCCGCAGTTCATTGCGCCCGCGGCGCTTGCCGGGATGCGGCTCTTGTCCAAACCACCGGGCGGTTTGCGTATTCCTCATTGAGGAGCACGTAAACCCATGAACTATCTATATCTGTTTCTGACCCTGGTTTGTGGACTGCTGTATGCACGTCCGGCTGCTGCGCAGGCCGATCAGGTCCTTCCGGTCTTCGGCGGTTATGGTGGCGGACGATTCGTGGCGCGATGCGAAAGCGGCGAGATCCTGAACGGCTTCGAGCTGCGTACTGGCGACGATGTAGATGCGATCCGACCCATCTGTGTGGCTGCCTACGCACCCGATGTGATCGGCCCGCGTCGGCCGTTCAGCAACAGCTTTGGCGGGACTGGAGGCACTGTCGTGCCGCTGCTCTGCCCTGACCATGCGCCGGCAATTGCCGGCATCGATATGTGGGGGGAGGGAGCGCAGACGTTCATCGTCAACAACGTCCGCTTGTATTGCAGCGTGGCCAAGCCTAACCAGCCGCTGACCGAATATCCATCTGCTGTGTTTGATGGTCCCGAAATACATCCAATCGACCGGATCCAGAAGTCTCACCAGCAGTGTCCCCGCGGGCTTGTGCCCGTGGGTATCACCGGGCGGTCCGGAATATGGCTCGATGCGTTCGGACTCATCTGCGGCCGCCTGCGGCTCCATCCGGAAAAACTGCCGGAGATCGCGAAATCCATCGGCCGGGTAGGTAGCCCGTCCGCGCGACGGCCCGCGATACACATCTGCGATGCCGCGCGCGATGCGCGCGCACGCAACTCGCCGGCCGCGCCGAACCTCGAAGCGCAGTGCCGCGCAGCGCCGCCGCCCGTGCCGTCCGCGACTCCACAGTCGGCACCAGCACCCGCCGAGATCACTGTCGTGGACCTGCAGTCGGTCATGGCGCGCGGGCTGGCGCTCGCGAACAACGATCCACTGGCCGCCGAGCTGCGTCGACGCTTGTCCGAGGCCGCGCAGCGCTCCGGATTCGATGTCGGTATGGGCATCTGGGCTGGTAACACCGCGCCGGGTCCGGGCAAGCAGCGATATCGCGACGTACTGCCAGCCGACGCTCATTACGGCTTCGACGTTGCCGCCATGTTCTCGCTGCCGCGGAACAAACATTCCGTGCTCAGCAACGTTGGTGCGGCCATCGCCAAGGCGGATCCGATCGTCGCGAAAGCGCGTCTCGCGGAGAACGATGCTTTCTACTGGCTCGGCTTCGACATCGCCAGCGGCATCTTCGGCAACCGCGCTGCCGGTGCGCAGGGGAACAAGGCCACCGGGCCCGGCTCACTCGGCATCCGCAGCGATCTCAACACTGCCGGGCAGCGCGGCTTCGACGCCTCGATCGCGCTGCACCTGGGCCGCAACTACAACTGAAACGAAATGGAAGTCGGAGACACACGATGAGCAAGAAGCTGACCATGGCCAGGTGGATCCTGGGTGCGCTGACCCTCGCAGTCTGTCAGCAGGCCACGAGCGTCGGAGAAGAAAACCTCGGCAGAAGCCAGTCGCCGCTGATCGCGCCCACGGTGGTCACCCCCGCGCAGCAGGAGCAGTTAGGCCTGGTGTCGATGGTGACTCCGTTGGGCTGCAGCGGAAGCCTGCTCACCAACAGCTGGGTGGTTAGTGCGGCGCATTGCCTCGAAGGCGTCAACGTGCGCCAGCCGGGCACCGCTTCGTTCACGACGGCCTGGGCCATCCCGCAGGCCGGCAGCGCCGACTACATCTACCGCTTCTGGGGTCTCGACAAGCGCGGCAGCACTTACGACATCGCCCTGTTCCACCTGCAGACCCCGTTCCAGGTGCACGGTTCGACCACGGGTTATGTGCGCGAGCTCACCTCGCTGTCTCTCCAGGACATGGATACCGTGAACATCGCGGTGTACGGCAGCGGCATCAACATGGTCGCGTCCAACACGGCAACCGGACCCGTACAGAGCTCCGGTGACGGGCTCTATCGCAGCGCCGTGTTCACCGTGAATCGCATCGAGTCCACGCGGTTCTGGTATCCGCGTGGTGAGCTGCTCGAGATGGTCGGCGGCGGCGACAGCGGCGGCCCGAGTTTTGAAATGACCCGCGGTGTCCCACGCCTCGCCGGTGTGCACGCGCTATGTGACACGCGTTGCCTCCGCGGCCAGCAATGCCCGGAGGACGATCCGTGGACGTGGGTGGGCGAAATCAAGGAATGCGCTGATGCGCCCGTGGGATATGTCGGCGGGTTCATCCAGGAAATCATCCGGCAATCCTGGAATCCGGCGCTGCCCATCCAGACCATCCACGCCTTGCACAGCGAAGGCCAGGTGCAGAAGGAGATGTTGTTAGGGCACATCGACACGCTGCCCTGGGACTACGTGCGCCGCGCGGCGACGCGCATGTGCGCGAATCGCGGGTTCGCCGGCGGGTTCCTCGACGGCAATGCCCAGCCCGGCGTGCGGTACCAGCTTCGCTGCCTGGGCGATGGCGCCGGCCGCTGGCACGACGCGCTGCTGGCGCACATGGCCAGGATCAACGACAAGTTTCGCGCGAGCGCACAGATACCGTGGGCGCAGGGGGCGCGCGCCGCGAATGATCTGTGCAAGGTGATCGACCCCGCGTCGGTGGGCGGCATCCTCACAGGTTTCGAGACCATTACGGAGGCGGCACCGTCGGGTGGGTTCTACGACCAGAAGAACGGCGTGTTCTGCTTCAACAAATCGCATGCCACCTGGTTAGACGCCACGCTGGGCGAACTCAGCGCGCAAGGCACACCTGTCGGTGATCTCAACACCATGCAGTGGGCCCCGGCGGGGCGCGCGGCGACCGAGTATTGCCGCCGTAAGTTCTATCCGGCAGGTGGCTTCTTCAACGGACACCAGCTCAACGACAAGCGCGGCGTCGTCTGCCTCGGTCAGAACACCGTCGTGACGACAGGCCTCAAGCAGAGCGACCTGCAGGCGCAGGCGCGAGAGCCGGTTACCACGGGCGCCAAGCCGGCGGGAATCAGCCGCACTTCTCGCCCGGCCATCAGTACGGAGTCCGCGGCCGTTGCTGCTGCACGCGCCCCGTCGGCCGTGTTGTCCACGACGCAATCCACGCCGGCGCCTGTCGTCCCCGCCACCACTGCGCCGGCCGTGACGATGTTTTATGCCGTCGAGGCCGATGGAACGCTTTCCGAGTATCGCCACGATCTGCCCGAGAACGGCACTGCGCCCAACCGCTTCGCGCCAACGAGCGCCGGATGGAATACCTACACCGAGGCCATTCCTGCCGGCGGCAACCACTTCTACGCGCGTGCGCAGAATGGCGACCTGCTCTGGTACCAGCACGATGGCGCGGGCGATGGCGCCAACGCATGGCGCGGGCCGGTGCAGGTGGGCAACGGCTGGCAGTCGTTCGCGAAAATATTTGGCGGCGGCAATGGAGTCATCTACGCCATCGCGCCCGATGGCACGCTCATGTGGTATCGGCACGCCGGGTTCGCAACCGGCGATGCACGCGCCTGGCTAGGGCCCCGGAAGATCGGCACTGGCTGGCAATCGTTCAAACAAGTGTTCTCAGCGGGACAGGGTGCTATCTACGCCATCACGCAGGACGGCAAGCTCATGCTCTATCGTCACCTCGATCCGTTGAACGGCGAGATGCGCTGGAGTGGACCCACGCAGGTGGGTACCGGCTGGCATGGGTTCGCCCAGGTGTTCTCCACCGGCAATGGTGTGATCTATGGAGTCACGCCTGACGGAAACCTGTCTTACTACCGGCATCTCACCTGGAACGCGGCGCAGCCCACGTTGCAATGGGTGGGGCCGGTGGCGGTGGGAAAGAGCTTCAACCCGGCGGCGAGGATCATTCCGATGCTTCCCTGACGCGGCGAGGGAATATCGCCGCACCGCATCGCGCGGTACCATCCCGCTCGCCAACGCTGTAAGAATGTGAACGCAGACAGCAGAAGAAGAATAGGGCGAGGGAAGTGCCATGACAGAGAAGCAACAGGGACCGGGACCCATCCGGCGGGCGCTGTTCCAGGATGTGCCATTCATCCTGGACAGCATCTGGCGTCGCTCGGAGTTCGATCTCCATCGCATGGGCAGCGTCAGTCTCGACAGCCCCAATGCGCTCGTGCTGCGCCCCGCCTGGATGTGCATGGCGTTCGTGCTCTATGTGCTGATAAGCCTGTTCGCGGTGTTCGGGCCAACGCTCGACGCCATGTGCTCGGTCGCGGATTTCGGTTTCGCCGGAGCAGCGCGCACGTGGACGGGTTACTTCCTCATTGCCGTGGCCGTGGTGGCGTTCTTCGTCGTGCTCAACGCGACCACCTGGCGGCTCACGCGCAATGCCGAGGAGCAGGCGGACAAGATCTGCGCCTCCGACCCGGCGAAGCAGGAGCTGCGCCAGAAGCTCGAGAAGCTGGTCGACTCCGAGGGCTTCAAATCCGAATGGCTGCGCGCCTTCGCGGGGACCTTCGCGGAGCACTTCACCGGCAACGTCGTGAACCTCGGCGTCGCCAGCGTATTTCTGTCGTGGTGGGAGCGCATCGGCCTCCTGGTCTCGTTCCTCGCGCTCATGGCCGGTACGGTGCTGCTCGTGGCGCCCATATTCGTCACCGGCATCACCATGGGCTACATCCCGCTCGATCCCGCGAGCTGCACCCAGGAACCCAACAAGGACCTGGTTTATGCGCAGATCGTCGCGTTCGCCTTGCTGGTCGTGGGCGGCTTCCTGATCTGGCGACAGTGGGGTGCGAAGCGCTCCAACCTGGTGTTCGGCGCCAGCACCGCGTTGTTAGTCGCAGTCATCGCGCTGCTATGGTGGAAGTTCACGCCGGCAGAACCCAGCGAGGCGGCGGGCGGCTTCTATCCGCATGTCTACCTGGTGGTACTCGCCATCCTGCTCGGCGTGGCCGCGCTGGCGCGTGTGCTCGCGTGGTGGATGTTCCGCAAAGTGCCCGTGGATACCTGCAGGCTCTTTGCAGGCGCGCTCCACCGCGAAGACCTGCTGCAGGACGAGCGCCCGCTGCCCGATGTGTCGTGGCTGCGTCTGTTCTCGGCCGCCGTCACCGGCGTCTTCGGCCACCTGCTGCACTTCATGCTGTTGCCCGCGTTCGTCGCGTTCATGGCGCCATCGACCATGCTCGTCGCGCTCGTGCTGGGTTTCGCCGCGGTCAGCGCCGTGCTCCTCATGTATGCCACGCTGTCGGCGCGCTGGGCGCAGATGCTCATCCACATCGATCGCTGGTTCCTGGTCGGCACGCCGATGGTCGTGTCCTTGCTGGTGATCCTGATCGGCATCGCGCGCCTCGCCAACTTCCAGTACGTCACCACCGTGCTCGATGCGACGCCCACCGGCGTGCTGTTCATCATCATGGTGATGTTGTACGTCGCCGCGTGGCTGTTCGAGTTCTGGATCAATCACTGGATCGGTGATGAGTTGTTAGGGTTGCTCGGCGACCGGGCGCAGTCGCGAAACCGCTATCTCGGCCTCGAATTCAACCCGAACCCGGAAGCCCGCTCTTGGGCGGAACGTAACGGTCGATACGTCGCGCTGCACAGCACCGGCCGCTTCCTCGCGCTGGGATGGTTCACGAAAAAAGAGGCGCGCAAGGGAGAAAAGGACAAAGGCGTGGCCTTCACCACTTTCGGATTCGCCGAGCTGTTCTACGCGCTCGGTGCGAAGCAGAAAGAGGGCACCGACATGGCGCATGACATCGAGCGGCGTGTCAGGGTGTATTTCGGTCTCATTAATATCGCACTGGTCGCGCTGATGGCCGTCGCCATCGACGCCGCGATACCGTTGCCATTGGCGGTCAAGGCCATGGTGAACGAGCAGACCGTGGTGCCCGGCGAGGACGCACCTGTGGTCGATGCACTCGGTGCGCGCCTCATCGCCCAGGCCGCAGAGGGCCGGCCGTCCATCGTCGTCGCCGCGTCGGGCGGTGGCACGCGCGCCGCGGTGTACACCGCCGTCGCGCTCGAAGGCATTGCGAAAATCGATCGCGCGCGCGACGTCGTGCTGCTCTCGGGCGTTTCGGGTGGCGGCGTCTCTGCCGCCGTGTTTGCCAGCCGCTTCGAGGCGCTAACTACGACGAAGCCCGGTGGACCCGTGCCCGCGGTCGGCGAAAATCCCTGGGATGAGTACGTGTCCGTGGTCTCCGCGCCGTACATCCAGGACGTGCTCGAAGGCATGGGCGAGTTGCGCATCGCCGGCAACACCTCGCTCGGTGCGCTGCTGCAGGAGAGTCTCGAGCATCGCGCGTTTGCCGCGCACCCGCGCACGTTCGGCGCGATCAAGGGACCCACGCTCATCCTCAATTCCGCCGTGAGTGGTCATCCGTACGAGGATTCGCAGCTCATGGCCGGGCGCATCGCCAGCCCGCGCAACATGGAGGATTGCGTGGAGGTGGCGCGGCCCTATGCCAATCTTGCCGGCGGGCGCCTCGTGTTCACCAACCTCAAGAATGTGAGCGGCTTTCCGCAGCCGCCCAAGCAGCCCGAGATCGGGCTCTCCGACGATCCGCCTGACATGTGGCTGCCGTACAGCATCGTGAACATCGATGCCGTGCCGCTCGCCGCCGCATCCGCGCTGACGGCCAACTTCCCGCCCGTGTTCTCCAACGCGCGCGTGCGACTGTCTACCGAGGACAAGAAAGCCTGCCCGCGTTCGTACTTCGTCACCGACGGCGGCGCCACCGAGAACCTGGGGCTGGTCTCTGCGCTGTACGCCTTGCGCGGCAGCGTCATGGACCTGCCCGAAGGCGGGAAGATCTCGGACATCCACGTGCTCGCGTTCGAAGCCTCTGCCATCGATTACGACTACAGCGACGACCGCGGCATCGGCGCCGCCACCGGCGGTTCCAAGGAACGCCTCAACGCCGGGCTCACGCAGATGTTGTTAGACGAGGTGCGCGGGCTCGTTGGGACGCATGGTGCGAAACTGCACGTGCACTATCTGCCGCTGCCCGTCGCGTTCCGATCGCGCGGGGGGTTCGGCACACACTGGATGTTTGCGCCGCACATTCGCCTTGCCAATCCCCACGTCGCCAGCATGCCGGACAGCTCGATGTTCAAACGCGCTTCCGAAACTGACTTCGTCGTGCTCGAGCGCAAGGAAGTCATGAGCACCATGCGCGGGCTGTTTGATCCTGATGAACCCGTGTGTGTGCGCGCCGAACGCGTGCGAAAAGACCCTGCAGGGGCCGCCGAAGATGTAGCTGACGGCTGGACCGTGAACGTGCAGCACGTGGCGCGATGGATTTGTGGTTACGACGACGTGCGAGGCACAAAGGCGAAGAAGCCGGATTACCAGGTGGAGGCGTGGGCGCAGGCGGTGGCGGAGCTGAAGGTGGGCGGTAGTTAGCGGTTACCCTCGAATTTGCCAGATCGCCGGGTTGTGCGCTTGTAGATAAAGATTGGCCGGATTTGTAGGCATACATTGGCCGGGCCCTTGAGGGAGCTCAAACCTACCATCGAAGGCGATGGTAGCTAGAGGAAACATCCAGAACCGGCTCGCATACCGAAAGGAAGCGACCCAAGCGCTGCGCAGGAGTTCCTCAGGCGTGACCTTCCGTACGGGGATCGTGGAGGACGAGGCGCTCTCGCTCAAGCGAGGCGGCGACCGCCCGGATGAGTTCGGCGAGCGCGGCGTCCTCGCGGCAGAGGGTCACGAGCGCCGTCAGACTTGGATCGCCCGGATCACGCAAGATTTTCACTTCCGCCCCCGCTGCGCTTTGCATGCGCGAGCTGACCGAAGCGGCAATGAAGCGATAGCCGCGGCGCGGTACCGTCTCAATGTAGCGCGGCCGCTTCGGATCGTCATCAAGTGCCGCACGCAGTCCCTTGATGGCCGATTTGAGCGACGCCGCGGTGATAAAGCGATGACCCCACACGAGATCGAGCAACGCATCCTTCGTGACCAGTCTGCCGGGAGTTCGGGCCAGTGCGCAGAGGACTGCGAGGGGCTTTGGCGCAACCATGACGAGATTGCCGGCTCGGGTCAGCCGTGCCTCGGCCTCATCGAGATCAAAGCCGTCGAAGCGCAGTCGCACGACCGGTGGATCAGCTTTCATGAGATGGCTCCTTCGGGGAGTTACGCTACCGAATGGCTGCGTTCGAGTCGTTCCTGCGCTGTTCCTGATTTGTTCTCAAAGTTGACTGGACTGCGGGCCGTGGCACAGCATCGAGTTGCAGACCCACGGAGCTCACGTCAACGCGGTCCAGCCCAGTGAAAGTCTTCGACTCTTTTGGTCTTGACTCCAAGAATCAGTGCCTTTGGCGACTGCGCGAGAACGTCCAGGAAGCGCGCGTCCAGATGACGCCTAAGGCGTTTTCAGTGCTCGCGTATCTCGTGGAACACGCCGGTTCTCTGGTTCGACACGATGAGCTGCTCGAGGCTGTATGGCCCGACCTCATCGTCGAACCCCAAGCCGTAAGAAAGCACGTGCTTGCTGTGCGTAACGCTCTCGGGGATGGCGCAAAGGGCTCCAGGTACATCGAGACCGTGCCGAAGCTCGGCTACCGGTTTGTCGCGCCGATAAGCGAGATCGTCAGCGTTCGCTCAGTCGGGGTAAAGGAGGCAGTACATTCCAGCCTGCCCCCGCAACTGGACCGCATGATCGGCCGCGAAGGCGAAGTCGCTGCGTTCCAGGCAGAGCTGCTACGTGAGCGCTTTGTGACGATCGTTGGGCCTGGTGGAATGGGTAAGACCACGGTTGCCATTTCAGTAGCGCACGCGTTGGCGAGGGAATTTCCAGACTCTGCGATTTTCGTGGATCTCGCCGCGATCGCCGATACTTCACTGGTCGTGAGTGTGGTTGCTGCCGCTGTCGGAATGGCGGTGCATTCCTATGATCCTTTGCCTGGCCTCGTTGCTTTCCTCGAATCGCGCCGATTGCTTGTGATCCTGGACAACTGCGAGCACGTCATTTCTGCCGCCGCCAGTCTGGCGGAGCGCATTTATCTGTCCGCTCCAAAGGTCTGCATTCTCGCGACGAGCCGCGAGCCGCTCCGCGTCGAAGGTGAGCACGTCCATCAGCTCACACCTCTGCGGTCGCCGGATGACACGTCAAACTTGACCGCCGCGGAGGCGCTCGCATTTCCGGCGGTCCAGCTATTGGCAGAGCGTGCGGCAGCTTCAGGCAGTCGGTTGAATTTGACGGATGAGGACGCACGCGCGGTGGCCACCATCTGTCGACACCTGGACGGTATCGCGCTGGCCTTGGAACTGGCTGCCAGCCGTGTCGCCGCGCACGGTGTGCGTGGAACTGCACAGCTATTGGATCTGCGCTTCAAGCTGCTCTGGCAAGGAAGGCGAACCGCACAGCCCCGACATCAAACCCTGAGCGCGATGCTTGATTGGAGTTACAACCTTCTCGAGGAACAAGAGAGCAGGATTTTCCGCCAGCTATCAGTATTCGTGGGGAGCTTCTCGCTGCATGACGCCCAGGCAGCGGTGGGCGAAGTTGTGGCCGATCCCGGAAACCTGGCCGAGGTCCTCACGAACCTGGTAGCGAAATCCCTCGTGTCCGTTCAGGAGCGCGCTTCTGATCGGCCTCGCTTCCGACTGCTCGAAGTAACGCGCGCATTCGCGTTTGCGAAGTTGGAGGAGCGCGGTGAGTTCGAAGCGAGCTGCCGGCGGCACGCTCTATATTTCTCGCGGATCGAAACGGATTCGACTCCGCAAGGCCCGCACTCCGACTACGTTGCCAACGTCCGGGCGGCCCTGGAGTGGTGCTTTGCGAGGCCGAGCGAACAGCACATCGGCCACGATCTGGTCTTGCGCGCTGCGCCAGTATTCCTGCGACTCTCACTCCTCGCAGAATGCCAGCGTTGGACAGAGCGTGCCCTGGCGACGCTTTCGGAGACTGAGCAGGCAAGTCCCCGTGAACTGGACCTCCTGCAGGCGCTCACGGCTTGCTCCATGTACACGCGAGGTAATGACGCGACGGTAAAAGCCGCGATAGAGCGTGGCCTGCAACTCGCTGAAGATCTGGGCGACGCGCCTCGGCAGGAACAGTTTCTGGCCGGCCTGAATATCTTCTGTCTCCGGGTTGGGGATTTCGACGGCGCTTTGCGTCTGGCCAATCGAGCGGCGGTGATTGCGCGAAACCTGAAGGACGCAGACTGGACAGTCATCGCGGACTACATGCAGGGAGTTGCTCAACACGCCGTTGGCGACCAACGGGCAGCGCAGTGGCATTGCGAGCGTGCTTTGGATCGAAATGACTTGCGGGATGTGACCCGACGCTTGATTTTCGGATATGACTATCGCATCGGTGCGCTCATCACGATGGCGCGAACGTTATGGCTGCGCGGAGCCGCGGATCGCGCGGCAAGGGTTGCCCAGCAAGCCGTCGAGGAAGCTGACGTGCTCGATCAGCCCATCGACGTCTGCATTTCGCGGATCTTCAGTGCAACTGTCTATCTATGGCGGGGCGACTGGGTTGCCGCTGATCGCCTCATTGCCCGCGGATTGGCCGAATCAAAAAAACACTCACTGGGACCCTACCATGCCCTTTGCTGCGCGTTGCAAGGTGAACTGGTGTTGCGCCAAGGGCAGCCTGCGGAATCGATCGACCTGTTGCGCCGTGCATCCGCTGATCTCGCGAGGTGGCGGCATGCCCTGTTAAAACCCGTTTTCGATGCCGCGCTGGCGGAGGCGTTGGCTCTTGCCGGGCAAGTCGGCGAGGCGCTTGCGCTTCTCGAGCCAGCGATAACTGCGCGCGAGGACAGTGGGGCCTCGTTCGACTTGCCGGAATTGTTGCGTCTGAAGGCCGTTTTTCTCATGTCACGACCGCAAACAACGCGCGAGGCCGCGAGCTGCCTTGCGCACGCCATGGACTTGGCACGAGCCCAATCGGCGCTCAGTTGGGAGTTACGAATTGCGCTCACCCAAGCGCAGATGCAGCCGACTGATGACACTGTGCTTCAGCGCCTCGCGGCGATCCGCGCCCGATTCAGTGAAGGCTCCGGGACTGCCGACCTCCGACTCGCCGATCAATGGCTGCAGGCGAACTGCGGAGCGTAGCACTGTTGACTGGCGGTGATTGATTCGCACGCCGTCCAGCTCCCACCGAATTCGCCCCGAACGCAGTCCGCTCGATCACCAATCGCGAGCAGTCGCCTTGTAGTTTGCGGTCACGTCACCTGGATGACGCATCCGTTCACCACGCCTGAGAGGAGACTGATCATGACTACGCATCCATTTCCGACCCGACGCAAACTACTGGTTGCCGCTGCAATCGCAGGCGCGGCAAGCATCATCCCAGCGGGAACGTTCGCCGCCGGCGCTTCGTCAAATCGCCCGACGACAACGCCGGACGGCCCCGGCTCTACCTACGGAGCACCCCACCTTCCGGAAGGTTTCGCAAAGACTTTCACCAGCCGCTACGTCGACATCGGCAATCTGCGCCTGCATGCGGTGATCGGCGGCAAAGGCCCGCCGCTGTTGTTAGTCCATGGCTGGCCGCAGACTTGGTACCAGTGGCGACTGGTGATGCCTGCGCTGGCGCGTGAATTCACGGTCATTGCCGTCGACCAGCGGGGGATCGGGCTATCGGACAAGCCCGAGAGCTGGCTACGACGATGGCACTCAAGCCACTGACATGGTCGCGCTAATGGACGCGCTCGGCTACAAGCGCTTCAGCATGATTGGCCTCGACACCGGCATGCCCATCGGCTACGCCCTTGCCGCCGATCATCCCGAACGGCTCGACCGTCTCGTCGTGGGCGAGGCGCTTCTCCCGGGACTGTCGGCGCCCATACCTCTCATCGTTCCTGGACCGCTCAACAAGCGGCTCTGGCACATCCCCTTCAATCGGCTCGGACCCGAAGTGAACGAGGCGCTCGTCAGGGGACGCGAAGATATCTTCTTCGGCGCCGAGTACGCCGCTTCCGCCGGGACACCGCTTCCCGCGGAGATCGTCAAGTACTACGTCGATCGTCTTGCCTCGTCGCCCGACGCGCTGCGCGGCACCTTCGGCTACTACCGCGCGATCGACGCTTCGATCGCACAGAACCAGCAACGCAAGTTGAAGCGCCTGAGCCTGCCGGTCCTCGTCATCGGCGGGTCAACCGGGATCGGTCAAGGGGCCGCGAACTCAATGAAGCTCGTTGCGGACGACGTACGGTCTGTCGTCATTGCCGGTAGCGGCCATTGGATCGCCGAAGAGGCTCCGGACGTTGTGTTGGCGGCGCTGACACCATTTCTCGCGCCATATCGCTTGGCAGCGCGTTGAGGGGACCAGCCATGTCATCAGGAATACCGAAAATCGCGGCGCGAAGCTTTGCGGCCGCCCTCGCTGCCACGCTGAGCGTCGTACTCTTCAGCATGCTCGCGACGCCGGCGGCAGCGCAGGACGGAGCGATCCGTCCCTTCAAGGTTCAGGTGTCCGAAACGGCGCTCGCCGACCTTCGCGCTCGCATTGCACAGGCGCGGTGGCCCGATCGCGAGACGGTCACTGACGGCTCGCAGGGCATAGAGCTCGCAAAGCTGCAGGAGCTGGCGCACTACTGGAGAACCGGTTACGACTGGCGCAAGGCGGAAGCGAAGTTGAATGCCCTGCCTCAGTTCGTGACCCGCATCGACGGAGTCGACGTTCATTTCATCCATGTTCGCTCGAAGCACCCGGGCGCTCTGCCGCTGATCATCACGCATGGTTGGCCGGGCTCGGTGTTCGAGCAGATCAAGGTCGTCGGTCCGTTGACCGATCCAACGGCTCATGGTGGACGCGCCGAAGACGCGTTCGACGTCGTAATTCCGTCGATGCCGGGTTATGGTTTTTCCGGCAAGCCGATGGTAGCCGGGTGGGGCCCGGCCCGAATCGCCGCAACGTGGGCCGAGCTGATGCGGCGCCTCGGCTACAGTCGCTACGTCGCCCAGGGCGGCGACTGGGGTTCCCCTGTCTCGACCGAAATGGCGCGGCAGGCCCCCGCAGGGTTGTTAGGCATTCACATCAACTTACCCGCAATCGTGCCTCCCGACGTGGCGGCGATACTCGCCGCTGGCGGGCCCGCGCCGCCAGGACTCTCGCCGAAAGAACGCGAGACATTCGAACAGCTCAGCGCCAGCACAAGGAAAGGGAGCAGGAGCTACGCATTGATGATGGCCAACAGCCCTCAGACGATCGGCTACGCCATTACCGATTCGCCAGTGGGCCTTGCGGCGTGGATGCTCGGCCATCCTGGATTCTCGCGATGGAGCTACCAGCACAGCGATCCCGAAAAATCGCCGGACGAAGTGCTCAACGACGTCACGCTCTACTGGCTGACGAACACCGCGACGTCTTCGGCGCGTTTGTACTGGGAAGCTCGCGCAATCGGTAGTCCCGCGTTTTCGGGCCCGTGGAAGAGCGCCGAAATCTCTCTCCCGGTAGCTATCTCTGTTTTTCCCGGCGAGATCTATCGCGCACCGGAAACGTGGGCGAGACGCGCGTACCCCAACCTCATCTATTTCCGTGAGGTCGACAAGGGTGGACACTTCGCAGCCTGGGAGCAGCCGGCGCTTTTTGCGTCGGAGCTGTGGGCCGCATTCAAGTCACTACGTTAGCAACGGAAGGAGCAACCGACATGAGGACGAACCGAATCGCCACAGCAGTGGCACTGATGGTGGCAAGCGCTCTTGCACTGCACGCCGTGGCGCAGCAGGTAGGAGTTCGGCGCACCGATCTCCAGCGTCACGACCTGAGTGTCGCGGGACGCGAAGTCATCCAGACGATCGTCGAGCTTGAGCCGGGAACGACGGCGCCCAGACACTCGCATCCGGGCGAAGAGATCATCTACGTCCTCGAAGGCACGTGGGAATACACGCTGGAGGGGCAACCGCCAATGATCATCAAGGCCGGCGGGGTTCTCTTCATTCCGGCCGGGACGATTCACTCCGCAAGGATTGTCGGCACTGGGCGAGGAGCCGAGCTCGCGACATACATAGTCGAGAAGGGCAAACCACTCCTCGTGGTGGCCAAGTGACGTAGCGATGCGGGGGGCCAGGGCGCCAATCCGGAATCCGATCTTAACGGGCGTTTGTATCTGACTAGGAACATCAGTCCCGAACATCTAATGTTTGACCGGCCATATGGCTAGTGGTGAAGCAAACAATGGCCAAACGGCCAATCTATGCCTACAAGCACAGGTTGCGTCGTGCATGCAGGACGGCGATGACAATCAGCTTGTTACCGCGCGCTCGGAAGTAGATGACAAACGGGAAACGATTTGCGCGAACGCAGCGGACGTCCGAGGTGATCTCGGCAAAGCGAAGCGGCGTTGCGCATGCCTGAATAATGGCGAGTTCGATTTCACGCTCGAACTCCGCGCCGAGTCCTGGTCGTCGCTTCTCGTACCAGCGTTGTGCTTTGACGTATTCGAGAAAAGCTTGCCGCCGGAACGTTGGCTTGAGAGTCACTTTCCGCCGGGTGGCGTGGTGAGGCGCTTAACCTCTTCCCAGGAAATCACGTCGTCAGGGTTGGCGTCGTCTTCAGCTAGGCGCGCCTGAAGTTCAGCTCGTTGGGCGTCGGACAACTGCACGGCGGCGGATTCTTCCTCGCCTATGCTGTCCCAAATCTCCTCGATCAACGCGAGCCGCTGCTCGACATCGAGCCGATCCAACCCAAACTTTTTCATAGAACCCGACACGCCGCCCACAGTACACCCACCTTTTTCTCAGGCCAAGCCCCAATTGCGTCGCTCCGAAAAAAAGGATACGGCGCGGCGTCCGTTGGAACCAGCACATAAAGGCGTGCATTCATTGAGTTTTCCCAGAAACGGCGGGGAGGATTCCTCCCCGCGTTCCCCAATGCGTGTCAATCCCTCGGCCTGCGCGGCGCCAGGCACAACGTGCCCGTGATATCGCTGTAGAACACACTGTTGATGTCCACAGCCGTGTTGTAGAGCGTGCCGGTGGCGCCCGCAAATCTCCCCGTGCCCGACACGATTTCCTGAATGGACGTGAGCACGCCATTCGACGGGCTGCCCGACAACTTGCCGACGCCGGTTTCGCGCACCGTGAGCGTGCCTTCATCCGTCGTGTAGACCAGCAGCCCGCTGCTGACATTGAAGCCGGGCGCCGTCTCCGGAGGCGTACCGCGCCCGTCCATGACGTAGTAGGTAGTCCCGTTCAGCCCGCGGTTGCCTTCCACCGTCCCCGCGGCGCAGAAGCGATACGGACTCATGCAGTTCTCCGGCGCCGACTTGTCGATAATCAACGCGACAACCTTCCGACAGCGCTGGTCGTTCGCGTTGGCCAGCCCACTGCAAGCGGTCACGGCCAGCAGCAACGCAATTCCTTTTGATTTGATCATCGCAATTACCTCTTGTGTTGAAGTGCGCGCGGAGAATCGCGCGGCACTTTCAACTTCAGAAGCGCTGATTGACGAATTGGCGGAACCAGACCGCGGGCCGGAATGTGCGCGGGGCGAACTACCGCCGGCAGGGATGAAAGAGTCAGTACAGATACGCCAGGCGATTGCCTCGCGGAAAGCGCTGCAGTCCAAACGCCTCTTCAAACGGATTGGCGTGTAGTGACGTCTCAGCTAAAACCGGAACGGAGGACGCCGATGAAATCCAGGATTTCAATGCTCGCCATGCACGCGGCGGCCTTACTCGTGTTTGGCGCCGCGAATGCAGCTGCAAAAGCTCCCGAACGCATCGTGCAAGGCAGCACCGTGACGTCCGCGCGCGATCCCGCCGTGAGCATCAGCGTTCCGACTGCCGCCGTGTACGTGGGTGGCGATCGATGGGATCTCTATGACGTTGCCGACTGCGAGATCCACGTCTTCGTCGAGGCAGATGCGGAGAAACGCGTGCAGCGCCTGTACTGGATTCAGTTCGAGGGGTTTCTGCCCACGAACGCGCGCAGTTACAAATACCCTTTCACCGAAAAGCTGACCCACGCGGGCCTCGAGTTCGATGTTCGCGCGCAGGTCGGTGACACACCGGTGAAGCCGAAGACCGGTTCGGATTTCCAGAGAGTGAAGATGCTGGTGGAGAAGGCGGGTTATCAGCTGCCTGGGGCGCAGATGAATGTGCGCCTCGTGCACCTGCTCGATGACACAAAGCGGAAAGAACTGATGATCATCTACGCTGAGGACCTGGCCACCACCGGCCACACCAGCGCAGAACTGAAAGCCGCGAGCGGCGAGGTGCGGTGGGAGGAGATCAAGGCCGATTTGATCAAGCGCGCACTCGAAAATATCCGCATCAAATAGATGTGAGTGATGCGCCTACATTCTCGAAGTCGCGGTCCGACAGCGCGATTCAGCGACGTGATAGATAGTCCTACGTCTCGGTGGCAACTGTCGCTGCAACAAGCGCGGATGATGCGGTGCTTAATTCAATAACGTCGCGACCTGCCTGATCTCGGGAACCCACGCCGCTCAACGGCCTCTTAAGTGTGTCAAACGAATTCAGCAACAGAGGAACACACCATGAAAGCAGCCCACTTCTACGCGGGAGCCGTTGCCGCATTACTACCCTTCGCCGGCGCCTTTGCGCAAGGCACCACGCCGCCCGACACGACCCAGCCCGCGCAGGAATCACAAGGCGCAACCTTCGAATCCCTCGACACGAACAGTGACGGGCGCATTTCGAAGACGGAGGCCGCGGCCAACGCGAACGTGACCCAGCAGTTCTCGAGCTACGACAAGAACGGCGACGGCTTCATCGAGAAGGCTGAAGTGAGCTCCGCAAACAGTGCGCCTTCGGAAACTCCGCCCAAGCAGTAGTAACGATGCGACCCACGCGGCTGCCGGCTGCGTGGGTCGCGCGATCGGAGAGTGTCATGTCCGCCACCCTGCAACGAGCCACCGACGACACCACGATCCGCGAACGCGTAGCCACGCTCGCGCAAGCGATACGCGACAAAGACATCGAAGCCCTGATGACGCACTACGCGCCGGACGTCGTCGTGTACGACGTCATGCCGCCACCGCGTGTCCAGGGCGCTGCCGACTATCGAAAAAACTTCGAACGATGGTTTGCGTCGATGCAGGGGCCGATCGACTACGAGATGAGTGAGCTGCGCATTTCAATGAGCGAGAGCCACGCCTTCTGCCACGCCCTGGGCCACATCAGAGGCACGAAGACGAATGGCGAGAAGGCGGACTATTGGATTCGCGTGACCACCTGCTTCCAGATCGCGAACGGCCAGTGGTTAGTCGGCCATGAGCACGTGTCGATGCCCAGGACTTGAGCAGCGAACGCTCAATACAGGTTGCTTGTTGATTCAATAGAGATAGGCGGCGCCAGCGCTCGGCGCGCTTTCATTCGACTGATCGCCATCGATGCCGCGGGCGTTGCTGTCCTCGAAAGGCGCGCCGACCGCCAGAGTTTGTCCCGTGCCGCACACTGCAACGGCGAGGCCGAAAAGATCCTGGCCTGGGCCTGGATTCGGCGCCTTCACCACGGAGCGCAACCGCCAGGGCGACGGGAGCGCGCCATTCCGGTCGTAGAGGAACACCGCGCCCTGTTGCTCATTGCCAGTCGCCGCGGTTCGCGACACTCCCGCACCGCCGGCCCAACTCAGGTAATCGCCGATGGCGAGCCGCTTGCCGTCGCGGCTGAGTGCCAGAGACTGGCCAAACGCGTTGTACGGGTCGAGATTGCTCGGCGCAGTCAGGAGTGCCTCGCGCACCCAGGCCGATCCTTCCCAGCGATAGACACCGACCGTGTCCGGCGAGCGGCCGTGCGTCAGCGCCATCGCCGTCGCGTTTAAATTCAGCGCCAGTGGCTGTTGATGGGTGTTACCCGGCAATGGCCCCAGGTCTCCCGCGTGAACCCAGGCGTCGCCGCTGCGCTTGAGCGTGACCGCGCGGTTTCCGGCTGGCGAGACGCAATTGGCGACCAGTGTGCGACCGTCGCCGCTCATGCGCACCCTCGGGCAAGAGTCGCCGGCATGGACTGGCGCGAGTGTCGCCTTGTGCTGCCACGCCATTCCGGAGGAATCGAAGATGTGCGTTCGTCCTTCCGTATTTCCCTCGCTATCCCGGGGATTCAGCGCGCTCACCTTGAGCGTGCGCCCATCCAGAGAGAGATCGACAGACGTACCGAAGAAGTCGGCACTCTGCGGCTCGGGTGCGCGAAGCGTGGCGGACAGGCTCCAACTACCGTTGGTCGCGCGGCGGAACACGTAGACTTCGCCGGCCAAGCCGAAACCCTGAAAATCCTGGGCGGCCGCACCGACGACAGCGATTGAGCCATCCGCGCTCAATGCGAGCGCGCGCTGGGTCAGAGCTGGTACCCCGGTGCCAAACCGGATGCCGCCGCGGGGGGTCGGCGCCTTGAGATACGCCTCCTGGCGCCAGCCCGCGCTTGCGCGACGAAAGATATAGACAGCGCCCGAAGCGGATGTGCTGTTGTCCGCCTGGTCGCCGTTGACGCCGGTGGCCGCGCTGTCTTCCTGCTCCGCGCTCACCGCGAGAGTGCGTCCATCGTTGCTCAGGGCCACGTCTCGGCCGAAGTAATCCTCAGCGTCGGTGTTCGACGCCTTGAAATAGCCGATCGTGTCGAGCATCAGATTCTTCGGGAAGATCTCCGCAGAGTCGGTGCAGCCCGCGGCGTTGCACGCCGTTACGATGTAGCGCGCACTGCCCCAGTTCTGGAGATGCACGGGGATATTGACGCGCGCACTGGTGAGCGAAGCCAGGATCTTGTCGCCGAGCGGCGTGTAGCCCGTGTTGCCATTGGGGTTGTGGAGAAGCTGGTAGTGGGTGACGTTTGGAACAGCGCTCCAGTGGAACTCCAACTGCTTGAGATTCGCGCCCACCGTGACACGCGGTGCGGCAGGGCGTTGCGGCGCGGCGACTGCAGTCGCGCACAAAGTCAGGAAAGCAGTAACCGAGACCGCATAGTTAGAGTGGCGCATGAGTCATCCCTGTTTAACGCTTGAGCTTACGCAGCAGGAAATCGGGTAGATGTAGGTAGAGGGGGCGATGCGCGATAGGAGGCGCCCGCCGGACAACGCCTATACGCGAGACTTACGGCGCGAGATATCTGCGCGAGCCGCAGATCTGTACGCTGTACGTCACGAAGGAGAGTCGCGATGAACCAGGAACGACCCGCGCCGGAAGATATTCCCGGCCCTGATGGCATCGAAGTACTGCGACGCGAGAACGGCACGGGCGAAGGCGCCGATGAGGAGCAGCTCGGCGTGACGGACGAAGAGCTCGACGAACTCGAGGATGATGCCGAGGGTGGCTGATCGCCCACTGGAGGATCCGATGACTCGCCTCGATAAACCGCTCAAGCGCGAACTGCGCATCAAGAACCAGCCGCACGTACTGACCATCGACCCCGACGGCCTCAAGCTCACGAAAAAGGGCCGCCGCAAGGGGATCGAGATCGAGTGGAAGCACCTGGTGAGCGGAGACGCCGCGATGGCGGTGGCACTGAATGCGTCGCTCGGCAAGTTATAGGTAGCGTCCGCGGAAACCGGTGGCATTGCAGCAGCGCACCGGAAGCCCTCGTCCCGCACATATATAAGAGTGCCCCGGCGAGGCTGGCCGCCCGTGATTTCAATACGTTGCGCGGCCCCGCCGATGTCCACAGGACATCGGTGTTAGTCCGGTTGCGGGTGTCTTGGGACCCCCTTACCATGCCCGCCTCTCAAAAATACCCAGCCAACCGAAGAGGGCGATTTCAATGAGCAATTTCGAGCAGCAGGCAGCCAAAATCCGCAACCAGCCGGGATTCATCGCGGCGCTGGACCAGAGCGGCGGCAGCACTCCGAAAGCGCTGAAGCTCTATGGCGTGGAAGAGAACACGTATTCCGGTGAGGCGCAGATGATGGATCTCGTCCACCAGATGCGCAGCCGCATCGTCACCAGTCCCGTCTTCGCGGGCAACCGCATCGCCGGCGCCATTCTTTTCGAAGCGACCATGGATCGCGAGTTCGGTGGCAAGCCGGCGGCTGACTACCTGTGGGGCAAGCAGGTGGTGCCGTTCCTCAAGATCGACAAGGGCCTCGCCGACGAAGCCAACGGCGTGCAGCTCATGAAGCCGATGCCGACGCTCGATGACCTACTGAAGAAAGCCAAGTCCAAGGGCATCTTCGGCACCAAGGAGCGTTCGGTCATCAAGCAGAACAATCCGGAAGGCATCAAGGCCGTGGTTGCGCAGCAGTTTGAAGTGGCGAAGCAGGTGTTAGGCCATGGCCTCGTGCCGATCGTCGAGCCGGAAGTGGACATCAAGTGCCCGGACAAGGCTGGCGCGGAGAAGAACCTCAAGGCCGAGATCCTCGCCAACCTCGACAAACTACCCGCCGACAAGCAGGTGATGCTCAAGCTCACGATCCCGGAAGTGGACAACCTGTACGCTGACCTCGTGAAGCATCCGCGCGTGCTCAAGGTGGTGGCGCTGTCGGGTGGTTACTCGCGTGACGAAGCTAACAAGCGTCTCGCGAAGCAGAACGGAATGATCGCGAGCTTCTCGCGTGCGTTGAGCGAAGGCCTGACCGCGCAGCAGAGCGATGCCGAGTTCAATGGTTCGCTGGACAAGGCGATCGAGAGCATCTACCAGGCTTCCAAGACCTAAGGGCTCCGGCGCGCACAGCGCAACGCAACAAGGCCCCGGTGACGAAAGTCGCCGGGGCTTTCGTTTTTCGAAATGGAAAGTTTTACACGTCGCGACACACCGACAGAAATTTAGGACTGACTCCTACTGGCGACAGCTTGGGTATGGGCGTAAGGTCCACGCTCGTAATCGAGGAGCAACGGACATGCCACGCACCCAGCGATTCGTGCAATACATTCAGCAGCTTGCCTACGAGAGCCTGGTACGGCACGAGGAACGTGACGAACCACCAGAAGATGTGCTTCGCGCGTCATCGCCGCCCCCGAGCTACGCCAGCTGGAACGCCACCTCGTTCGCGAGTTACGTGCCGTTCAGCGATCCTACTAACAACTGATTTGAAACGTCGGCGCGCTCCTACGAGAGCAGCGCGGCAGGTCCGAGCGAAAGCCCCGGCGATGATGTCGCCGGGGCTTTTTCTTTAGTTAGTGCGCCACCAGGCCAGAGGGGACTGGTATCTGTGCCAATTGAGGCCTTTCATTCGCACGTGTATGAACCTGTGTAATTGATGAGGAGCTCACCCAGGCCAGGCAACGCGATGAATATCGGAACTGCATTCCGCCGACTGACTCGGGCATTCAAAGCCGCCGGCACTTCCTACCGGGAGTCGAGGAGCAGTGCGCGAGAAGCTGCGGAAGCCGAAACGGCCGGCCGCCCTCATTACGACTCCAACAGCATCGATTGGGAAACATCAGTCAACGATGAAGTGGTGATTTGCGAGGCAAATCACCCAGGCGCACGATTGATTGCGGTCGCGTCTCTTTATGGAAGAGTCCAGATTCGGGTGTGTCAGAAGAACATGTCGGAAGCGGAGTTTCGCGCCGCGTTTCCTGTGGCATACACCTACGGTCCAGGAGGCAGCGAGCGCGCGGGTAAGGACATCGGCATAAGCTTCACTACGGGAGCGGATCTGCTCGCGCGCCTTCGCGAAGACAGCGAATGGGAGCCGAGGAGAAATCCATACTTGAAGCGCCTGCCTCGTCTTCGAATGGCCGAAACGACATTCGTGTGGGCCATCGTCAATTCCAACGCCAGGCACTTTCAGTACTCCGCAAGCAATAAATGAAAGCCCCGGCGACTTGCGTCGCCGGGGCTTCCGCCGTAGCGGCAACGACTAGTGGGCTACCAGACCCGAAGCCGAAGCCGGAACGCCATCCACGCGCGCCGTGAAGCGCAGGCTGCCATCGTCGCGAATGCGGTATCCGGAAATGGTGCCGACGTTGCCGCTCAGCGCGAACAGGAATCGCCCGTCGGAACTCGTCGCGACGTCGATGGGCATGCTGCCGCTGCCAGTCCGCGCGGCCACGCCGTCCGCGTTCAATGACGTCAGCGCGCCGTTACGCGCGATGCTGAAGCCGGTGATCGTGCTGCTGCCGGTGTTGGTCACGTAGGCGATAGCGACCGTTCTTCGTCACCACGACCCAACAGGCGGCGGTCTGCCCGACATTGACGGTCGGGCTCACCGCCTCGAGTGGATAGGCCGCCCCGTCGAGCTCGTACGACGAAGTCGCGCTCGCGCCCGCGGCACCACCGAAGGCTTCGGAGACGATGAGATTGTCATGCCGGTCGAAGGCGAATCCGAAAGGCGTCATGCCGACTCGAGTCACGCACCTGCGGCGCCTGCGCGTAGCCGTCGACCACGTCGTAGAGCACGATCTTGTTAGTCATCTTCTCGGTGACCACGAGCACGTCGCCGAAGATGTTGAACGAGATCTGCGCAGGACCGCTGGCGCTGCTGCTCAAGGGTCGCGTCGAGCGCGGAATCGCATGCACGCGGCGCTCGTCGCCGACGTAGAACCCGCGTGATGTTGCCGGCGCCGCCTGCGTTGAGCACGTAGAGCAGGTCATCGTGCAGCGTGATGCTGATGGGCTGCTCGCCGCCGGACGGCACCTTCTGCACCAGCACCGGTCGGCTGCCGCCGAGCGCGAACACCGAGATGTCGTTGCTGCCGGCATTCACGGAATACAGGCGCCGGCCGTTCTTGCTCAGTGCGAGTGCTCCCTGGTTGCCGAGGCCGGCTCCCGTGCCGCGCCCGCGCGTGTCGACGCGGTGCGAGAGTCGCAGGTCGCCGTCGTCGCTTCGACGGTAAACGAGAATTTCGTTGCGGTCCACAGCATTGGTCGAGTTGTGTAGACGGCGCGCGCGCCCTGGAACGGTTGGCGGAACTGGTAGGCATCGTCTGACGCGGTGGCCGTCACCGTGAACAGAGCAGTTACGAATAGCATCGGAACGTATTTCATGAGAATCCCCTGTGAGTGGTTAGAGGCACGCACGGAGACCGATGAGGCCAGCGAAATATTTCGCGCACTCTTGCTTCGCGCGATGCGGCGAGAAAACGAGCGAGCCAACAAGGGCTTGGCGTCGCGAGGTAATTTTTACGACGCGCACCGCGCGTCCACTCCCACGGACAATTCATCCAGAGCCGAAATAAATCCCGCGCTCGTCGGGTCACGTTTGAAGATGCGCGAACTCCCACCCGCCGAACTGATCGACGACCTGCTGGCAGACAATCAGCTTCCGTGCGCACATCGCCTTTCGCGGGCTGGCCTGCGAGAGCTGGGGAATTGCGCGGTCCCACGCAGGGGCGGCTGGGGTTTCACTTCGTGCTGCGCGGCGAGTGCTGGGCGCGCCTGCCGGATGTCAGCGAACCGGTTGCACTACGAGAGGGCGCGCTGCTGCTCTATCGGCCGATCGCATCGCACCTGCTGGTGGATTCGGCTGAGACCGTCGGTGTCGTTGCGCCGAACCGCATTGCCCCACTGACGGGCGACGAACCGGCGGCGCACGTGGGTCTCCTGTGCGGCTACTTCGATGGCGCAGGTGCACATTCGCCGCTCGTCGAGGCGCTGCCGAACTATCTACTGTGGCCGGATTTCGCGGCGCTGCCCGCGCCGCTGTCGCGGCTGGTGCACACGCTGGTCGCGTGCGCCCACGACACGTCGCGATGCGGAGAGCAGGTGCTGGCGCGACTGTGCGAAGTGTTGCTGCTGATCATCCTGCGCGATCCCACCGTGCTGCCCCGCGAACGCATCGCGCCGCTGCGCGCGCAGTGCGATCCGGCGTTGCGTCGCGCGTTCGAGTCCATCCATGCGCAGCCCGGAAAGCGCTGGACGCTGGCCGCGCTGGCGCGCAGTGCGGGGCTTTCGCGCTCGGCGTTCGCGCAGCGCTTCACCGAGGTGGCCGGCGTGCCGGCGATGACCTACCTGCGTCGACATCGCCTGGCGCTGGCGGAGAAGCACATGAGTGAGGGACTGTCGCCCGAGCAGACGGCGAGCGCGCTGGGGTATCGCAGCGTCGCGGCGTTCCGGCGCGCGCGCTTGCGTGGCGAGAGGGAATCGAAGCGTCGCTGATTTCTGGCACATGCCAGTAGAAATGCCGCTGTCACCTGCGGGGATAAAACGGGATTACTGGAACACCTTTCGAGGTGTCTCAGAAATGCCCAGTGCCAAACATTCAGTACCTGCCGACTACGGCGCGACACTCAAGACCATCAAGCAGCGCGTCCTGCGTGAACGCGTCCGCGTAGTTCTGGCGGCCAACTCCGCGATGGTGTTGCTGTACTGGGATATTGGCCGTTTGATTCTTGAACGCCAGACAGGTGAAGGTTGGGGCGCCAAGGTCATTGACCGCCTGGGGCGTGACCTGCGGCTGAGCTTTCCGGACATGCACGGTTTCTCGACCCGCAATCTGCAGTTCATGCGCCGTTTTGCCGAAGAATTTCGCGATGCCGCAATTGTGAAGCAGCTTGCTTCACAATTGCCTTGGTGGCACGTGGTTCGGCTCATCCAGAATGTGAAGGATCCGGAAGAACGCGTGTGGTACATGCGCGAGGCGATAAAGCAGGGTTGGAGCCGCAGCGTCCTCGAGATTCAATTGCTGGGAAATGCCTATCAGCGCCGCGGCAAGGCTATTACCAACTTCGAGACCGCACTCCCGCTGGCGGAGTCACGCAGAGCCGCAGAAGTCTTCAAGGATCCCTACTTGTTCGATTTTCTTGGCAATACCGACTTGGTCCGCGAACGCCAAGTTGAACAAGCGCTAGTCGATCACATTCAACGTTTCATGCTGGAACTCGGTAGTGGTTTTGCTTTCGTCGGCAGGCAGGTGCAGCTGTCCGTGGATGGTGAAGAGTTCTTTCTCGATCTGCTTTTCTACCACCTCAAGTTGCGTTGCTTCGTGGTGATCGAGTTGAAGGCGGTGCCGTTCGAGCCTGCCTTCGTGGGCCAGATCAATCTCTATCTTTCCGCGGTCGATGACCAAATGCGGCACGCGCAAGATCAGCCCACGATTGGCCTTCTGCTTTGCCGTTCGAAGCGGCAGCTGGTTGTCGAGTACGCCTTGCGGGATCTCAAGAAGCCCATTGGCGTTGCCGCCTGGGAAACCAAGCTCGGGAAGGAACTTCCGGCGGCATTTGCAGGAAGTCTGCCGACCGTTGAAGAGTTGGAGGCGGAACTGGGAGGAGGAGAGGATTCGGCGAGTCTCCCGTGACCGTCTGATTGCCCCGGGCGGGAGTTGAGACCTAGGCTGGTTACCCATTCCACTGTTTGAGGCATCAGTGCCCTTCACCGTTTCGCATGCAGCCGCCGTCCTGCCGCTGCACAGCCTCAGCAAACACAAGCTGCCGCTGACCGCGCTGATGATCGGCAGCATGGCGCCCGACTTCGGGTACTTCTTTTCTCATGACTTCAGTCGAGCGTTGACGCACAGCATTTCCGGGCTGTTCATATTCGCGTTGCCCGCGGGGCTCGCCGCGTGGCTCTTCTACGTCGCCGTTCTCGAGAAGGCGACCATTACATTGCTGTCCGACCGCTGGCACACGCGGTTCGCGCATACGGATGCGTTGACGATGCCGCTCATCGGGCGCGCGGCCATCGCTGTCGTACTAGGCGCCGCCACTCATTTGATATGGGACGCCTTCACGCATCGCGGGACTTTCGTGACCGACGCCTGGCCGGTGTTGCGCGGCCCGACGCCAGGCTTCAGCTGGTTGCCTATCTACCATCTGTTGCATGCCCTGAGCTCGGTGGTGGGGTTGGTGTTGTTGATCATCTGGGCGCGCGGGCTGCATCGCTTGCCCGCGAAGTCACTCATCCGGCCCTACAGGATCAGCGAGCGCGCGCGAATCGGTGCGCTGTGGTTTGTGTTGGCGTGTTCGCTGCTCGTCGGACTGCTCGAGTGGTTGCCCTATGCCCGTCGGCCCTACAACGTGCAGTTCTTCGGCGCGGCTGCCGGCTTCATGTCGGGGTTTTCCGTGGCGTGGTGCTGGTGTTGCGGTCGCTTTGTGGATCAAGGCGCGTAAGAGTGCGCGGTAGAAGCGGAAATGGTGCCAGGCACCGTTTCCTAGAAATCGGTGCCAGGCACCGTTCTTACGTGCGTAATCGGCACGGGCTGACGTACATGGCATCGGCACGCGCCTATGTTGCACACATGCCTAAGGAGCGCCGTATGCCACGCAAACGCCCCCGCGAGCCCATTGCGCCCACGACCATTCCGGGTGAGCCCCTGGATCCGAAGATTCCGGATGACGAGACCCCCGAGCGCGACGAGGAACGTGACGAGCACGAGGAGTCGGAAGAAGAACGGCAGGCGCGGGAGTCGGAGAAGGCTTTCGATCAGGCGGTCACGCGCTTGCCGCCGGGCTAACGCAGTCTTTCGTCAGCTACTCTCGAAGCATCCGGCCGGCTCACACGCCGTGCGTCCATGCACCCTCCCCGTACCGGGGTCCCAAAACGGGAGCAGCGGCATGTAGGAGTAGTCCCGCCAGCACAGCAAGAGAAATGGCGCGCATGATGGATCCCTTCGTGTTGTTATCCGCCTCCCGGTGAGACCGTACATCTAACTAGTGTGAAATGATCCAGCGAAGGCGGGCTTCCGTCGTCAGGAAGACGCGCGTCAGGAAGACGCGCAGAGTGGAATGAAAATTACAGGCATCGTCGTAGTCTCAGGAGGAAACGCCATGACATACCCACGCAAGGATGGCCCGCGCGAAAACGGCCAGCGATTCCTGATACTGGCAGGACTGCTGTTGCTGCTGCCTCTCAACGTCATGGCTCAACAAGCCGGAGATCTCGACGCCACCTTCGGTGTCGGCGGCAAAGTGCTGACCGACATCAGCGGCAACAACGACGAGGGCCAGGACGTCGTTCTGCAACCGGACGGCAAGATTGTCGTAGCCGGCTACTCCCCACTCGGTGCAGAAGGCTTCGTCCAGTTTGCCGTGGTGCGCTATCTGCCCGATGGCAGCCTGGATCCGGGTTTCGGCGATGGCGGCGTGGTGCTCACCAGCTTCGGGAGCATCAATGCGGTGGCGCACACCGTTGCGCTGCAACCGGACGGCGGAATCATCGCCGCCGGTTTCACCGTCGATAACAGCGGCGCCGGGGGCTTCGCCCTCGCGCGCTACCTGCCTGACGGCACCTTGGATACGACCTTCAGCGGTGATGGCAAGTCGACACTGGATGTCGGGTTTGGGCAGGTCAACGACCTCGTGTTGCAACCGGACACGAAGATTGTCGCGATCGGCACCGGGGGCTCGGTGCGCTTCAATGCGGATGGCACCCTCGACACCACCTTCGGCACCGGCGGCCTCGTTCAAATCGATTTCGACCAGTTCGCCGCCGTACTGCAATCGGACGGCAAGATTGTCACGGCCGGATCGTTTCTCGACGTCGATCCATTTCAGCGCGGGTTTGCGCTGGCAAGATTTCTGCCTGACGGCAGCCTCGATACTACTTTCGGCACAGATGGCCGGGTGAACACTGACGTTGGGGAAGATGGGAGTATCCAGGCCGTCACGCTGCAACCGGATGGCAAGATCATTGCCGCCGGCGGCAGCCTCAGTCCGGGTCAGAACTTTACGCTTGCGCGGTACCTGTCCGACGGCGCGCTGGATGCGACTTTTGGCAGCGATGGTTTGGTGATCACGGACTTCGGCGGCGTCAGTCAGGCAGCCGGCGTGAGTCTGCAAGCGGACGACAAAATTGTCGCGGCCGGCGCGGGTGGTCTCGCGCGCTACTTGCCTGACGGCACGCTGGATACGACCTTCAGCGGCGATGGCATCGTGACCGACTTCGGTGGAGTGGGGCTCGTCATTCAGGCCGATGGACGCCTGGTGGTGGCGGGTTCGTTCAGCACTACGGGCAACGAAGGAGCGTTCGACATCGCGTTGGCGCGCTATTTGTCCGCGCCAATGCCAGGTGTGGGTCCACCTACCAGCAAGGAGCAATGCAAACACGGTGGGTGGCGGAGGTTCACCATACCAAGAGCGTTCAGAAATCAGGGCGAGTGCATCAAGTTTGTGAACACGGGAAGTTGACGACGCCAACCGAGAGTTGCCGAGGCTTTGTCATTCAATACAGATAAACGGCGCCCGCGCCTTGCTTGCTGTTATCGGCCTGATCTCCGTCGATGCCGCGCGCCGCGCTGTCTTCGGCTTGTGCTCCCACTGCCAGCGTGAGACCGCTGCCACTCAGCGCAACGGCTTCCCCGAAAGCGTCGCCATCCTGCGGGTTCGGCGCCTTCACCACCTTGCGCAAGCTCCAGCCGGACTCGCCGCGCTGGTAAACGTACACCGCGCCGTCGTAGCTCGGCAGCGGTGAAGATGCCGGCGGCACGGTGTCGCTCACGCCAGCGCCAACAATGGTGCTCGAGGGATCGCCGATCGCGAGCATCGTGCCATTGCGATTGAACGCCAGCGATCTGCCCCAGGAATGTAGATTGGTGATCGCGTCCGGCGGCGGGGCGATGTACTGCTCTACTACCCATTGATTGCCGACCCTTGCGAACACCTGCACGCGAGCCACTCCGGCGGTGCGATCATTGCTGGCAATGGCCGCTCGTGCGCCATTGCCGCTCACCGCCGACGTATGCGAAAAGCGGGACACGCGAATGTCGCTCATGGGGGCCCAATTGGCACCGCTACGCCGGTGTGTCAGCAGGTGCGACCTCGTCTCGCCGGAACAGAGCTCGATGATGACCGTGGCATTGCCGCTCATCTGGGACGCGCATTCCTCATTCGCGTTCTCATCCCTCGGCAACGTAGTGTCGAACACCCAGCCGGTGCCCGTGTTGCGGAAGATGTACGTAGTGCGACCGGTCAGTCCATCCGGATCCTCGCGATCCAGCTGTATCACCTTGAGCACGCTCGCGTCGTCGCTCAAGTCCACCGAGGCGCCAAATTCTCCGAAGAACTGTGGGAAGCGCGGCGGGACTTTCTGAGTCTGGCTCCAGGTCCCATCCGCGGCGCGCGTGAATAGATAGACCATGCCGGCGACCGACACCCTGTCGACGCTTTCCCCCGGAGCTCCCACCGCGACCACCGAGCCGTCCGCCGAGACGCTGATCGCCCGCAGGCCAACTCCAAAGCTGAGGCCGAAGTACAGCGCTGCCGCGTCAGACTTCAGGTACGCCTCCTGCCGCCAGCCAGCGCCGATGCGGCGAAACACGTAGACCGCTCCGGAATCCGGGGAGGAGTTGTCCTCCTGGTCGCCAAGTGGCAGAACGGGCGCGAGTACTATGCACATCACGGGAAAGCGCTGCAGTATCAGCCGGGGGAGAAGGCGTGGATGCTGGGTGCGGAGTTTCTGGCATGGCATAACGAAACGAGATTCAAGGTGTGACAGTCTCGTCACCGAAGGAAACGCACGTTGATCGTCTATCAATCGACTAAGGCTGAGTTTCTCAACAACGCCTTCAAGAATGACATCGAAGTCATAGTGCTTGACCACTACCGACGGCGCGTCGGACGTGGCGCCTCCGCGGCAGAGGTTCGCTCATGGAAAGAATCGCTTTTAGCGATTGCGAAAGTGCTGAACCACGTCTCCATTCCCGACGACTGCGGCGTTGCGATCGAATATGGTATTCCGCAAACATCAAAACGGATCGACATCCTCTTGTCGGGCCTCGATGCGACGGATCGCGAGAAGCTGATCATTGTCGAGTTGAAGCAGTGGCAGAGCGCGACCAAGACGAACAAGGACGGCATTGTCAGAACTCGATTCGCCGGTGGTGAAGCAGATACGAGCCATCCTTCCTATCAGGCGTGGGCCTACACTGAGCTGCTGCGCAACTTCAATGAGATCGTCTACACGGAAGAAGTGCCACTTCAGGCGTGCGCATATCTCCATAACTTCAACGATGGCACGACGCTCAATGATCCCTTCTACTCGAGGTACGTCGAGTCCGCGCCCATTTTCCTGTCCGGCGACTGCGAACGTGAACGTCTGCGCAGATTCATTGCGCATCACGTCCGTCGCGGTGATCGCGGGAACCTGATCTACCGCGTCGAGAATGGAAGGATTCGACCATGCAAGCGGCTGGTCGACGCGCTAAGCGGCATGTTGCCGGAAACAGGGAGTTCGTGCTCGTGGATGATCAGAAAGTCGTCTATGAGACATGCTTCGCGCTGGCGAAAGATGCCAGCCCTGGCAAGCGTGTCGTGATCGTCGAAGGGGGGCCAGGAACAGGTAAGTCCGTCGTTGCGATCAATCTCATGGTCTCGCTGATCGCGCAGAAGAAATTGGCGAAGTACGTGACTAAGAACCGCGCGCCACGACAGGTGTTTGAAACTAAGCTGTCCGGAACCCATCGCCGCTCGATCATCCAAAGCTTGTTCGCGGGGTCCGGTGAGTTCATAGATACGCCAGCCAACGAATTCGATGCGCTGATCGTGGACGAAGCGCACCGCCTTAACGCCAAGTCAGGAATCTTTTCCAATCTTGGAAACAATCAGATCGAAGAAGCCATTCGTGCGGCCAAATGCGCGGTGTTCTTCATTGATGAAGATCAGCGCGTGACGTGGAAAGATATCGGGCGCAAAAAGGATATCGAGACATGGGCGGGTCGAGTCGGGGCAGAAATTCACAATCTCAGGCTTGAGTCGCAGTTCCGGTGTAACGGATCTGATGGCTACCTTGCGTGGCTGGACAATGTGCTGGAAATCCGTAAGACAGCCAACGAAATGCTCGATACCGCGGAGTTCGACTTTCAGGTCTTCGATTCCCCGAACGAACTTCGACGCAGAATCGAGAAACTCAATAAGGGCAACAACAGAGCCCGGATCGTCGCGGGCTATTGTTGGGACTGGAGGAGCAAGTCTGATCAATCCGCAATGGACATCGTGATTCCGGAGCACGGCTTTTCGATGCAGTGGAATTTTGCGGAAGACGAGGGGCTGTGGATTACCGCCGCACACTCAGTCGAGCAGGCAGGATGCATCCACACATGCCAGGGTCTTGAGCTCGACTACGTCGGCGTGATCATTGGCCCCGACATGGTCATGCATGATGGAAGAATTCTGGCGCAGCCGGATAAACGCTCGAAGCACGACCAGTCGATCAAGGGGTTCAAAAAGCTCCACAAGCAAAATCCGGCAGAAGCGACTCAAAAAGCGGATGCGATCATCAGGAACACTTATCGCACGCTCATGACACGCGGTATGAAAGGCTGCTACGTTTATTGTGCGGATCCGCTTTTGGCGAACCGCTTGCGATCGACGACCGGGAAGGCAACGCGAATGGTCCCGCGCCTTCATGTGGCCGAGCCTCCTACCGAGTACCTAGATGAATTTGAAGACTAGCTCTGGCACATATCTTGGCGCCGCGGAAATTGCCTGCTCCATTTGCCTTCCAGCAACCGCCAGGATTCATCACGATGCTCACCAGGGATCGCAGCTTATAGGGGTCGCTACCATGAGCAAGTTTATTTTCCAGACGAGTAGTATTGGGTCAGTTGACTCAATTTTCGTTCTCGACTCTTCGAGCGGTCTTACTTCTGTTCTACGATCGAATCTTGAAATAGCGGAGATAAATTGACCGAAAGATTGCTAAGTGTTGCAGGGCTGTTTGCTGGGATTGGTGGTCTTGAGCACGGCCTTCATCGTGCCGGGCACGAGACTGTTTTGCTGTGCGAGAACGATCCCACTGCCGCGGCCGTCCTGCGACAACATTTTGCGAGTGTGCCGATCCATGATGACGTAAAGACCCTGGCTGAGTTGCCAAATGGCACAACTCTCCTCACCGCAGGCTTCCCTTGCCAAGATCTATCTCAAGCCGGCAAGACGGTCGGTATTGTCGGACCTCGGTCGGGCCTTATTGCAGAAGTCTTCCGACTTTTGACGCGGCAACGAGTTCCGTGGGTTCTCCTTGAGAATGTACCGTTCATGCTCCAGTTGGACGCCGGAAGCGCGATGAGAGTTATCACTTCCACTCTTGAAAACCTCGGCTATTCCTGGGCGTACAGAGTGGTCGACACCAGGGCTTTCGGCTTGCCTCAACGCCGACGCAGAGTATTCCTCGTTGCTTCGCATATGGCTGATCCTAGAGAGGTCTTGTTCGCGGATGAGGGCCTTGGCGATTTGGAAGCCCCTCCCGAATATCCAGGATCCTCGCGCGGGTTCTACTGGACTGAAGGTACCAGGGGGCTTGGATGGGCCAAGGGTGCAATTCCCACTCTAAAGGGCGGTTCGACGCTGGGAATTCCCTCACCGCCTGCTCTAATGATCAGAGGGAGATTTGGAACTCCGGACATTCGGGATGCCGAGAGACTGCAGGGGTTCCCTGAGAATTGGACGCGAATTGCCGAGCGGGCAGGTCGGCCTTCGCTTAGATGGAAGTTGGTCGGCAATGCAGTGAGCGTTCCCGCAGCAGCATGGATAGGACGACGTTTGAAATCGCCCGGCCGTGTTCTTGAATATCGACTGCGTGGGCTGAGCGCCAACGACAAGTGGCCGCGAGCGGCGTGGAATGTCGGAGAGGGCCGGACGTCAGTCGATGCGAGCGAATGGCCGCTCGTTCGAATCGGGGACTCTGCGGAAAAATTCTTGAAGCATCCGCTACGCCCTCTTTCTAAGAAAGCCACCGCCGGGTTCTACAGTCGCGCCAAAGTCGCTAAGCTGAAGTTCGAGGACGGCTTCTTGCCGGCTGTGAAGCGTTATCTTGACTCTCTGGCAGATGAGTAGTTGCATCCGCAATTTGATCGATGAGGCAGAGGGTTGCGATTGACGCAATCAGTAGGCCCAATCACTTTGCAAACCTGCTTGGCATTGCAAGACCGGTGTCGCGATCCCAACGTGCCGTGGCCGTATCATCCGCGCAATGGCCTCGGCGACATTGTTACTACGCAGGTCATAAAGCAATTGGCTGTATGGTGCTGCGACAATCTGTCGGGCATTCAAAGTTCCGGACTTGTCTGTGGACAGCGAGTGCTGATAGGCAAAGGCGTCCGGAGCAGAAGAATAGATTTGGTTATCCACCATCCGAAGGACGGCCGCGCCCTAGTGGCAATAGAAACGAAGGCGTGTATGACTGCACATGCAAAGGCAGTCGGTCGTCTCGCGGCCGAACTTGTCGCGAGCTCCGATGCTGCGGCGCAGGCGGGTATTCCTCTATTTGCCTTGGTGGCCGTTAACTACGCGTCAAGTTTCACTAGCCCATTGAATCTGCCAGGACCGAACCGTCAGCATCCAGAGGATGGAAAAGTTTTCACCAAGAAGCTAAGTCAGAAACTGGATTCTATTTTTCCGGAAGGGAGACTTCTCTTCCTGCCAATGGACTTTGACAATGAACGGTATTGCAGTCCTCATTCCGCCGACGCAGATTGCGAATTCCAAGAGAATCGGTTTGTTTCCGAAATTGCTTCCGAGCTTAAGTCGCGGAGCGACTCAATTTAGGGCAGTTTAGACATTAGTGCTGCCTTCCGTTCATCAGCGATGCGCAGATTCCAGTCCAGCTGAACGTCATACACCACATTCGTTACTCCGGGATCCATCTCCCGAATCCGCGGGACATCAAACATATCGAAGAACTCGGGCTCACACATCGCGTGCAGCGACTCGGTGTATGCGTTTCTGTCGGCGTGCGAGTATCCAGTTTCGAGTAGCTTGCGCTCAAACGCATCGGTGTCAGTCAATCTACTAGAAAGATCAGCGATCACCGCTGGCAGGGTCAATCCGACGTTTGAATCTTGCGCCGCCCAAATCGAAACAAGGTATACCTGATCCGGACTGTTTGATTGCGCTGACTGCCGATGACTGAGGGTGTGGCGCCCCCTTCTTGATGAAGTCTTCACTTCGAGCGCTGTATCGCCAAACAGAAAATCGAAGTCTTCGGCGCTCGGTCCTTGCCAATGAGCGACCATCTTGTCTGGCTCGGGCGAGCGACAGATGAAATGCAGCTCCCCCCACAGGCCTCGTTCTTCGGAAGGCGTGAGGCGGCGACGTTTCTGAAAGAGACGCTCCCAATTGGCGAGTTCAATTCCGAAATCTCTTGCTGTGACTTCCGGGCGTCCGGATAGCGCTGCAGACAGAGATCGCGTGAGTGATTCGAAACTGCGACAGGCTTCTCTGTCATCAAGGCAGAGAATGCAACAATTGTGGGTCGCGTCGTGCTCGGGCAGTCTGATTAGGACTTTGCTTCGGTATTCTATGCTTAGTAGGCCGCTCACTCGTCCCAATAGCGGAATAGGTCCTGTCACTGGAAATATTCCGACCAATCGACGTGCGGGATCGATGCCCAGATATCCGTAGTCGAGGCTCGCATAGATCCATGTCTCGTTGCGATCCACGTTGGACGGACGTGTGAGCGAATTCAAATCTAGCACCATGGTCATTCCGATGCGCTAAACAAGAATGTACCTAGCCGACTGGGAAGGAGAACGGTGGGGTACCAAAAGGGCGATCCAGAGAGTCCAAGTGTGGTGTCGCCGGAATGCAAGAACATCATTAGCACTAATCTTTCCGCGTACTCTGGGTCAGCTCGAGAAGGGTCATCACCGCCCGCGACGCCATTTTCAAACGTGGGGCCGCTTCGTTTTGTCTGACGTACCCACAGTATTGGTGGAGCAGCGGGAGTGCCGTCTGACGGGCGCCTGATAGAGTGGGCGACGTTAACTAATGCGCTTCCAAGCCATCGGCTCTCATCTGATGTTCTGAGCCGGATACTAGTAATCAGCTCCTCGTAGAATTCCCAGGAAATCTCAATGGGTGTTCGTTCCTGAATTTCACCACCGAAAGCCTTTGTCTTGAGGAGTGCGGTGATACGTTCCGTCAGACCACCCAACGCAGAAGCTTCGTGCTCCGGCTCGTGGGGATAGATTTGTGCGCCAGCGTCATAAGCGTCCAAGTTACCCACGTCAAGGATATTTCGGCGAGTAGCATTCAGGTTCTGGACAATACGCACCGGAATCGCGCCGGCGGGACCGTCTCGAAGCAAGGCTCGCAGAGTCCTTTCCGCTCGTACAATCTCAACGAATCGTCGGATTGATGTCTGCGGCAGAAAGACGCGGATCAGCTCGCGAATGTCCTGTCTATATCCGAACATTCTTGCATGCTGAAGCATCGTGTCCATCTGGGTGGTCTTAGATGCTCGCATGTAGTACGTCACCAATAGCCGTTTGATAGTGAGTCCGCGACCGAGAATATTTCCGCCAATGAAAAAGTTCAGGCCTGGAGTAAAGCTCAGCGTGTCGCTTTCGGCGTTAATCACTCGCATCGCTCTCAAAGGCAATTTCGCCAGGACCCATTGTTTGAGTTGAGAGTAGGTCAGTCCGTCAAGGAAGCGTGTTCCTGTTTTTCGGAGCTCACCATCGGCCCATGAAAACGCCTGGGTAACGTCTCCGGCAACTTCGCGTTCGAGATCTTGACCCACTTGTTCCAGGAATGAAGATATCAAACGCTCAAGATGCGCATGGTCCGTACGCTTAACACTTGTGTGACAAAGAAAGCTGTAACCGTCGCGCGAACGGGCGCGTGTGTGAAGCGCGTGGGCGGCAGAAGAAAGACAAAAGTAAGCGATGCTTCGAGCCAGCATTTCTGGCACGGTTTGAACCGCTACCGCTGAGAGGCGATTAGCCTCTTCTGCTGGCACTTCAACAATCGGGGGAGCCGCTGGCCCGTCGAGCAATGTTATGGGGAAAAACCAATCTCCGCCCATGTAAGCTTCACCGGGCTCTATGAGGCACGTGAATTGCGGTCGCAGCGGATGTTCTGTGTGCTGCAATAGCAGCGCATATGGAGTTGCAGTTACCTGAACAAAAGTACATTGAGCAAGCGTCTCAACTAGGGACTCGCCAAGCTCTTGGGCGCGATCGTTCTGAATCGTAAGTCGGTACGTGGTGCTTCCATGCTGGGGCGCAGATGGTCTGCCTGCAGATCGGGCGGAAAGTGTTGTATCTGGCGTGGCTTGATCCGCTTCGTCATCGAAAATCACAGTAGGTAGTGAGTTGGCGCCTATCGCGCCCAGGAAATCGATAAGCTGGCGTTGATGGTGTCGCTCCTTTTGGCAGACCACAAGAAGTCCAGTCCTTTCTACGTATCGGGCAATATGTCCGGCGTCTCTGTCCCAGCGCTCGCTGTCCCTCTCGAGCGACGTAATGAACTGCACGTCAGCAACCATGCCGAGTCGATTCGACGTCTGTTCAACAAGTTCCACATTGTTGGAGGTCAGCACAACCACTAGCCGGACGCCGTTGTCGAACAGAATTGCTGAGGTGAGTGTTATTGCACGCGTCTTGCCACTTTGAACACATCCATAAAGAAGCCCGGTAGGGAAGGGCGAGGTACCTGCCGACACCACGCCAGAATCTGCCACGCGAGGATGTGCTAGGTGCGCTCTAAGGATTTCCTCTGCAAATCGAGTTGCTTCTGCAACCGCGACGTCCCGGTCTCTCAAATCCATACGAGCATCCCCGGTGTCATCGAGAAGCGCCTGGACTGTGTTGAGGAGAGTCGGCCCGCTAGTGTTAATCGCCATTTGTTCCGGCTCTCTTACGCTTGGATAGACAGCGATTCCGGTCTTGTCGCCATTACTCATCGCTATGCCTTCTTTTGGCGACTTGGAAGTTTAAGCATCCATCGAATCATGTCGGCAACCACTGGAAAAATGTCGTTATGTTTGGCGCCAAAGCGAAATACATGTTCTGCTGGATCCCAACCACCGAGATCGCGATTGGCTCCGTCACCGGTTGGCGGTAAGTAGTCGGAAAGACTCGCCAAAGTTGGCTCGTGGGCCGTAGACGAGTAGTACTGCCAACATGGGTTTGTATGAGACAAATCGAGTTGAGGCAGCTCCTCGATAATTTTCTCTGCAGTGTTCGGATCGGACTCCTTTCCAAAGGAGAAATCGTAAACAACTTTCGCCAGCGCCTTGAGTACGACCGGCTGTGCGGCGACCGTGCGTTGTTTCGCTTGGGGCCGGCCCCAACCCGGAATGCTGTCGATCGCTTTCCAGAATCGAAGACATTGTGCGCTTCGCTCTGCGACATCTTTCGGAGTTGCTGAAGAGACATTGGTCTTGTTTAAGAATAGGCGCGCATTAACCGCAACCAAATCCTTGTAGGTAATGGATCCATCGTCGTCCGACCAACTGGAAGTGTCGCCTTCTGAAACCTTGCAAGAGATGGCGCCACCCGAAATGAGTTCGTCTTTAACGAATGCATTGACGGGATTTGAGCTGTCGAACTGATACGCCAAACTTGAGGAGACAGTTTTTCCCAGGTTGTTCAAGTCATGGAATATCTGTCGCTCTTGGTTCGGATCGAGCCCAAGATGCACATCGACAATCACATTGCAGCTCTGACGTGCAGCTTTAAAGGCTTCAGACCATACAGCCATTTCCTCCGGCGTGACGTCCGAGCCGTCAGCGTCGGGATACAAGCTTCCGCGCTTCGGATACTTGCGAGTCGTCTGGATACTGCCCAAGAAGTCGAATAGGAAATCCATCGCAAATCGGCGATGTTGCCCGTCGATAACCCATAGCACGTCGGCGTCGGACAAAAAAATGCGGGCAAATCCGGGCGCGATTGATTCGGCGCGCAAGTCGTGGCCGCCAACACCGGCCTTGCGAAGATTTGCGACGATTGGTTGAGTCGCGAAATATGGCTGCCGCCCGAGACGTGATTGAATTTGTTGAAGGCTGGGCGGAGATTCGCGGTTGTTGTTTGTCAGGTCCACCCTAACATGGTCCACGAGCGCTCGGAGAAGATACAGAGCCAGTTTCTTCGCGTGCGCCGGGTCCAATTTGCGCTGCGATATCTCGCTCGGATCGTTAATGTCTTGCTCTTGAAGGCCGCTTTGATTTGCTACCGCGGACATGCCAAAGAACTGATACATCGGAATCGCAAGCGTGACCGTCATGTTGCCGAGATTCCGGCTGACCAATACGTTGTATGGCTTGAGAGTAGAGTCCGTATGCTCGCCGAGTTGATCGAGTGTGGTCCTCGGTTTTGCACTTTCAGTATCAAACACGCTATTTCTCCATGGATGTCGGCCAAAGCTGACTTGCGGAAAGACGTCGGAGACTATCCGGAAGCATGATGTTTCGCTATTGACCGGCTCACATGTCATTGCTTGACGGGTTGCCGGTTGCAAGTGCGGAGATCGAACATTGGACATAGTTAGCAAGGCCACACGATCGCGGATGATGGCTTCGGTGCGGCAGGCGCACACTCTCCCAGAGATGAAGGTGCGACGAGCGTTGTGGCAGCGCGGGTTTAGATATCGGCTTCATGTCTCTTCTCTACCGGGACGACCCGATATTGTGCTTCCCAAATGGCGAGTGGCAGTGGAAGTGAGGGGGTGCTTTTGGCATGGCCACCAGGGCTGCAAATTCGCCCGACTTCCGGCGACACGGCAGACGTTTTGGGAGGAAAAGGTCGCCGCGAATAGGACCAGAGACCGGCGGAATGCAGCCAGATTGAGGTCGTCTGGGTGGCGTTTGATTGTTGTGTGGGAGTGCGGGTTGCGGAAGGTTACGGATGAGTTTTTCGAAAGACTCGGCAAGAAGATTAGGGGTCGATCGTTCCGGTTTGCGGCGACGGCGCCTCAGTTCGCGAGAAATACGCCAAGCAAGAGTCCAAGCGCGCAAAAAGGCGAAGTAAAGCGATATCGCACGGAATAACCGGCGGCCGCGTAGTTAGCGCGCGCCAGGTGGATCCGCCCGAATTCTACGATTCGACTTTCGACTACTTGGTGGAAATCGGATTTCCTGTCTTTAAGTGCTCCCGAACCTGCGCGGCACAAGCGCGAGGACGGGGCGCTTGTTCGTGAGGCTGCGCAAATAGCACTCCGTAATCGACAAAAGAGCGGCCGACGAACGAGTACTACATTTCCTATTCGGCAGCAGAGAAAGACAATTGAGACCTAGGTCGTCACTCGTCTGCGACTCGAATCAACGCAAGTACGCGAATCAACAAGCAATGTACTGCGATTGGCGGTCGAGCAGCCCGCAAACAACTTTAAGCACGTCGCTGCATCGTTTAGAGGAAATATCGTATGGAACTTTGCGTGACAGCCGCAATTCTCGGCCTCGTCGTCTTTATCGTCCTGTGGAAGCAGGCAAATAGCCGCGCCGCGCGGCTGCAAGAGCAACTCGAGACCGCGCACCAGGTGGCTTCGAGAAATCATGATGATCTTCAGGCGGCACAGCGAGAAAATTCAGCTCTTCGAGAGGAAGTGACACGGGCGCGTCCCTTTCTCAATGTTGCCGATGCAGTGGCAGAGTCGGAACGAATCCGAGCAGATGCAGCAACCGCAGTTGAGTCGCTTAAGAAGGAATCACGCGATCAGGCGCGTGAAAAAGTGGGCCGTGCGGAAGAGCAACTCGAACTCGCAGGAACCCGAGCACAAGAAATCATTGCTGATGCGCAGCGTCGAGCAGAAGAAATCGCGGGTGACGCTTACAAGGCGCTCAAGGAAGCAGACCACCTCAAGGGTGTCGTCAACGCGATGTACAACAAGATCGAAGGCTATGGCGATCGATATCTCGTGCCGAGCTACAGTCTGCTGGATGAGCTTGCGGACGCCTACAGCTTTGCGGACGCGGGTAAGCGGCTGAAGTTCGCTCGCGATAATTCGCAGATCATGGTGAAACAGGGTCGAGCCGCAACCTGCAACTACGTCGAAGAGAATCGACGCAATACGGCGATCGCCTTCGTCCTAGATGCATTTAACGGCAAGGTCGATTCGATACTTTCTCGGACGAAGTCCGACAATATTGGCACGCTGCAACAGCAGGTTCGTGACGCGTTTTCGCTCGTGAATCACAACGGAGCGGCATTTCGCGATGCCCAGATCATCGAAGAATTCCTGGGCGCACGCATGGAGGAACTAAAGTGGGGTGTCGCCGTCGCCGAGCTTCGCGAGAAGGATCGCGAGGAGCAGCGCCTGATCAAGGCAAAGATTCGCGAGGAGGAACGCGCCCAGAGAGAATTCGAGAAGGCCAAGCGCGACGCGGAGAAGGAAGAGGGCGCAGTTCGCAAGGCAATGGAGAGAATGCAAGGTTTGATCGCGAAGGCGAACGACGAGCAGCGCGCCAAATACGAGTTGCAGCTTGCGGAGTTGAATTCTCGATTGCAGGAGGCGGAATCAAAGGGTCAGCGGGCGCTGTCGATGGCGCAGCAGACCAAGACCGGCCACGTCTACATCGTTTCCAATCTCGGTTCGTTTGGCGAGAACGTGTACAAAGTTGGCATGACGCGCCGGCTTGAACCGCTGGATCGAATACGCGAACTGGGGGACGCCAGCGTTCCTTTTGGTTTCGATGTGCATGCGATGATTTACGCGGAGGACGCGCCGAAGCTCGAGAGGGAGCTGCATCGAAAGTTCCTGTTGAATCAAGTCAACAAGACCAACCCGCGCAAGGAATTCTTTCGCGTCACGATTGCCGAGCTTAAGGAATCGGTCGGAGTTCTGGGATTGCAGTGCAACTGGACGCTGGCTGCTGACGCTGCCGAGTATCGTGAAAGTCTCGCGATTGATGAGCGGATCAAGAGCGACCCACAGGCGCGGGAGCATTGGCTGACGCATCAGATGTTGGCTGACCCGGTGACGGATGAAGCTGATGAAGAAGACAGCGACGCAGTTGCTGTCGCGGCCTGAACCAATGAAGACCACGTTCTCTCAAAGCGAGACCTCGCCAATTATTGCGAGGATCATCTTGGCCTCATCCCCGGACGAGATCGGCTTTGTTTCGCATGACACGATTGTTTCCTCTCTTCTGGAAGACGCGATCGCGAGGGAGATAATTGTGTCGGCATCGGCAACTTCGCGCCTCAAAGGAGGCGAGCGCGGCGTTGCATCCAACATGGTGGCCTGGTTTTCCCAGCAAATCACTGTTGGACGTTCACCTTGGCGTGATGTCCTCTATCGAAAGAAGGCAGGAAGCTCCTATTCCTATAGGGCGATCGCCGAGGGGCGTCGGGGTGCAATCCCTGATGTCGACATCGTCGCGATCGAAGGGGAGCCGCGCCTCCTATTTCACTTGAGGCGGGAGCGCAGTCGATCGATCGTGGTGGCCAAACGCGAGCATGCGTTGGCATCGGTCGGTGAATTGAGGTGCGAAGCTTGTAGCTTTGTGTCGAACCAGGTCTATCACGGTGTCTCCGCAGATGTTTTCGAAGTACATCATCGGCTGTCTCTTGCCGACGCCATGACGTCTGTCGAGACTCGTTTGGAAGACTTGGCAATACTTTGCGCCAACTGTCACCGTGCGATTCACAAGACTAAACCGTTGATCGGCGTCGAAGAGTTCAAGGCGCGCTTTGTGCGTCGATGAATGCGCAGGCGTGAACGTTCACTCGAGCGACATTTCGACCCGTCCCTTCGTTAGCGTCCTTACCGAAGGCAGCCGCGCGAATTGCGGTGCTTACATGAAATCAGCGATTCGACTCATCCGGCCAACCCGACATGTCCACAGTCAAGATAAGAAATTGCCAATTTGCGTTCCGCTGTAACAGGCAGTGGCAGGAACTCACGCCCACACGAAAGTCCAGCGTCCGGTTCTGCAACGATTGTTCGAAGGAGGTCATTTACTGCGCTACCGATGCGGAGCTTGCTCGCGCGGTGAAGCGAGGGCAGTGCGTTGCCGTTGACGTGGATACGGCGCCAGGGAAAAAGCGTGCAATGCCTGGACGCGCCGGATCGGATTCTGGAGAGGAACGCTTTCTTGGCCTGGTGTTTCCTCCGCAACGAAAAGACGACGACTCGCCCTTCGACTAGCCGCTTTCAGTGATTCAATGATCCCCAACGACATCAAGACTCGTCGTCAACTGACGATGTACCTGTACCAACAACTTTCACTCAGTGATTGGGGACGGGAGTTTCTTGCCAATCTAAGTGCGGCCGAGCACTGGACGGACGAACCGGTCAGCCAGGACGAGGTGGCCACAGCTATCAGCCAGTCCAGGCGCTATGCAAAATCGGGGGCAACGAAGACTGGAGAAGCCAGTACCACACCTTTCGCCAACAACAAGCGCTCAAGCGCGGGCTCGCAAGAATGGGACTTGGCCGAAGACTGTGAGGACGAAGATGGCGAGATGCGACACGCGGTTGTGTCCGCCGCGGTCCGGTTTGACCAGTTGATCGCGGAATACGTTGCGACTCATCCGAACTACAGATACCCCAAAGGCGGCCACCGGCATCCGGCAATTCTGGCTCATGGCCAAGGAATCAAGAGCTGGCTGATCGAGCGAATGGGCGGCTTTAAGAACTACCTCACGGAGATTATCGACGCGGCAAAAATTTGGTTCCCGCCCGGCTGTTGCAGCCGTGAGTTCCGCATCTTCTGCATTCTGTTTGAGGGTTCAGCTGCCGTGGGATGGGGCAACTATCCGGAGATGAGGCCATACGATGACAGGTACTGCACATGGATGTTCAGCGTCCAAAATTCTCTGCGCTCACTTGTCCAGAGCCTACGCCAGACGCAGGCGGACAACTTTCAGCAGGATTTCGCACACCTGGCGATCCTCTGCAGCCGGAAGTTTACTTCTGCAGGCCGGCTCGTCGTGTGTGACCCATCAGTAATCTCGACGCTCGAGAAGCTTGCTGTCGAAGCGCGAGTCGAGGTGAGTTGGCTTCGGGAAGCGGCTTCCGTGCTTTGGGAACGCTGCGTAAAGATGTACGACCATCCGCAGCAGGGCGACCTATTCAACGGATGGCCCGATAGCCCGGACAAACTCTGGAGTGTCTACTTCTACCGCGAGCTGGCTCCACGTTTGGTTCAGGATGATGACGTAGTCAGAGACCTGTTAGGTGCGATCGGTACGCTTCCAAATCCAGAGCGGCGCTGCTGGAGCCTAGAGCTGCAGCGTCGGCTTCGTGAGATCGAGTTGCCGCGTTTCACGTAGCCAGTATTCGCGACGTATTTGCGCGTACGGCCACTCCGAGGCAAGAGGTCTCATTAGACGTAGCTGTCACCACAACGCCTACAAGTTGCCCTTCCTGAACTGCTCCATCAGATAGCCTGTCGATCTCACCACCATCGCGATGATCGTGAGCGTCGGGTTCGGACACGCCCCGACGGAAACCCCGCCACATCCATAACAAACAAATTCTTGATCGAACCGAGAAGGGTGTGCTGGTCAGCAGAAGCAAGAGTTCTCGTTAGTCGGAGCCTCTATCCTGCGAAACGATGCGCGCCGCAGTACATGCACGATCACATGAGATTTGCCGATGGCGCGCATATACGGGCGGCTGCAATGTCGGCTACATGCCGAAGCAACTCCCAAAGTCACCGCTAGACTTCGAGCCGCAGGTCGTCGAGCTCCGCGGCCAACGCGTGATGCTGGATGAAACTCTGGCCGACTTATACGGCGTGCCGACCAAGGTCTTCAATCAGGCCGTGCGCCGAAATCGCGACCGCTTTCCTACCGATTTCTTGCTCGAACTTGGCGATGAGGAATGGAAATCTCTAAGGTCACAAATTGTGACCTTAGACATGGGTCGCGGCCGCTATCGTAAATACGCTCCACTCGCCTTTACAGAGCATGGCGCCATCATGGCCGCGACAATCCTCAACAGTCCGCGGGCAGTCCAGATGAGCGTCTATGTCGTACGAGCTTTCGTTCGGTTCCGCGTGTCGCTTTCCAGCAGCAAGGATCTCGCGAAAGAACTTGATGCACTCAAGCGTTCGGTGGCATCACTCGACGCGGATACCCGGCGCCAGTTCGACCTGGTATATGAAGCAATTCTCGGCTTGATGATGGTGCCGATCCGGAGGCAATAGCCCAAATCTATGTGTCGACATACCGGCCGAGCACTCCGACCCACGCCGCCGTCTCCGAGGAAACGGAGTTGATCATCACGGCAACGTCGATCTCCTGGTTCCTCACCGGCCCGTCGATGAAGGCGAGTGCGCTGCGAAGTCGTCGAACTCCATCCGCACAATATTTCCCCGTCTCTATATCGATGTAGTTAGTAAAAGCCCGTACCCGATTTGCATCAGGGTGCTGGTTCAATTCTTCGGAGTCGGCTCGACCATGAATCCACACTACCTAGGCGAGCCGCCTAGTCGAACACGGCAAGCCGCGAACTGAGAGGGCGGTGTCGGACGCGCCGCACCATCAAGTCGTCGCGATCCGACGACACAACGGGTGTTCGACGATATTCGCGCTGCATCAGCGATACCAGAATTCCCACTGGAATCTCAGCGTTCGCATGCCTTGCCGATTGTGTCTGGCGCTCAGCAGCGAATCCACTTCTGAACTCACGGGGAGCAATCATGATCACATTGAACGGAACTCGTAACAGCATTTTGTGCGCCATCGTTTTCGGCATGGTCGGCTGTGCGTCGACCCCCATGCCAGTCGAGAAGCTCGCGGTGGCGAAGAACTCCTTGGATCGCGCCGAACAGGCTCAGGCTGCTCAATTCGCGCAGGTGGAACTCACTAGCGCCCGCAACAAGTATGCCGCCGCTCAGCAGGCAGCCGACAGGAATGAAGCCGATGTCGCGGCTCGTTTGGCCGATCAGGCCGAGGTCGATGCTCAGCTTGCCGAAGCCACGGCGCGCGCCAAACAACAGCAGCAGTTGGTGGCTGAGATGGATGCGTCGCTACGCGATCTGGAGAAAGAAACTTTGCGTCGTGGCGACTCGGGTGCCGGCGCACAGACGCCGCAGCCCCCCACCACACCCCCGCGACCGTAAGGAGAAGTGTCATGAAAAGCGTCACGCCAATCCGCATTTGGCTCGCCGTTGCCACAGCATCCGCTTTGCTAGGGGTCGCAGGCTGCCAAACGGCGCCCGAAACGAGCGCAATCCTTGAACAGGCGCGAACTGCCGTTGCCCAGGCTGAGAGCGATCCGAATGTCAGCAAGTACGCGCCTACCGAGCTCGATCGCGCGCGCAAACTCCTCATCAACGCCGAGAGTGCCCACAACGAGAACGGCGCGAAGGACCCGAACACCGCTCACTACGCGTATCTCACCACGCAAATGGCGCGCATCGCACAGCAACGTGCCGAGGAGCAATTTGCCACCGCGCGCGTCAAGGCTGGAGAAACCGAGCGCCAGAAGATCCTTCTATCAGCGCGTGAGAACGAAGCGAACCAGGCGCAGGCGCAGGCCGAGCAGGCTCGAATCGAGGCCCAGAGCGCACGCGATCAGGTCGCCCAGGCACAGGCGGAGGTTCAGCGCCTTGCCGTGCAGCTCGAGAACATGCAGGCATCGCAGACCCCACGTGGCATCGTGCTAACGCTCGATGATGTGTTGTTCGATACCGGCGAGGCGCAGCTCAAGTCCGGAGCAAATCGCTCCCTCGATCAGATTGCTGCCTTTTTGGCCGAGAATCCCGAGCGCCGTGTGCAGGTTGAAGGATTCACCGACAGTCAGGGCACTGATGACTACAACCTCAGTTTGTCGCAAAGGCGCGCCGATGCCGTGGCGCGGGCGATCATGCAGCGTGGCGTCGGCGCGCAGCGTGTGCGGGCGCTCGGATATGGCGAGGAGTTCCCCGTTGCTAGCAATGAAAACTCGGGCAGTCGGCAGCTTAATCGCCGTGTCGAGATCATCGTTTCGCATGGGGAGGGCGCAATTCCCAGCCGCACCGCTGCGGGCATGCCGTAGACGACGTGCGCGTCTCTGAAAATCGTTCACTCGAATGCGGCAAAGATTACTCGTGTTGCCTGCGCGCCGTCGCTGCCGCGCCCCGCGACGCGCGGGTTCGCGAGTAGTGCGTATGGCGCGCGCCTTGCAATGATGCAATAGGTAGCGCGTCAAGAGCCCTTCCAGGCCTCACCATGAAAACTCTCCTCGCCGGCATTGCCGCTCTCGGCGTGGCCGGACTCGTCCACGCACACCCGTTGGTCATCGAAGAATCGTCAAGAATCCCGCCGCCGCCGGGTACTGACGGACTCTGGGGCGACGTGGCCCTCGACGGTAACGAAGCAGTCGCTCTCAGCTTCTATTCCTATCCCGATGAAAGCGGTGAGAACTTCATAACGATCACCAGCGCCTGGCTGTACCGCCGCTCTGGCACGACGTGGACGCTCATGCGCAAGGTGGGCGAGAGCGACGACAACAGTATTGACGATGCCACCAACCGCAGTACGGTCGCGATGAAGAACGGTGTGCTGGCCCTGGCGTTCGAGCCCTTGTACATCCTGGAGCGCGAAAACGGCAATTGGGTGCAGAAACTGGTCGCATTCCACGAGCCCGTCACCGATGTCGAAATTGACGGGGGGCGAATATTCAACGGCAGCGGGAGCTGGGGCGGCACCGTCTTCGAGAAGGATTCCGTCACCGGCAACTGGATGGCTCGCGCCACGCTCAACGCCGACTACAGCGGCGACAACGACAACGCCCGCGGTGGCCCCGTCGATATCTCGCCGAACTGGGCGGTCGTGGACAGTCCGTACAACGTTGACCAACTGCCCGCCCCGGCGATGCACGTGTTCCGCCGCATGGGCACGACCTGGCCGCTGCACGCGCGGCTCGTGCCCGAGTCGGGTCACGCCTTCGGCGGCGTGGCCATCCGCGACGACGCCCTGTTCATCGGCGACTACGCGCGCTTCGGCGTCGGCGTGTGGCGCCGCAGTAGTTCGAACGAGTGGTATCGCGCCGACAGTCTGCGTACTGCCGGCGACTTCACCCCTCGGGGATTCATCGGCGACTTGAGCCCCGGCAAGGCGCTCGTCAAATCTGACCAGTACGTGTTCGTGACGGGCTGGAACGCCGATCGCGGCGCGGCCGTGGTGAACGTCTTCCAGCCGAACGTGAACGGCTTCTACCAGCACGTCGCGATCCTCGTCGCCAAGGACGGCTACGACCTGGGCGGAGCGATTTCGGTGAGCGGACGCGGTGTGCTCGTGGACGGTGGGAACGGCCCTTACTACTTCGAGCTGCCGGAAAGCTTCGCGCAGCCGGCGCTGTTCCAGGATACGTTCGCTTCCGGCAACGGCCTGGGATGGACTTCACTGCCGGGCAGCCAGTTCTCGGTGGTTCAGAGCGGTGATACCCGCGTGTTCCGCCAAGCCAGCATGGCCGGCGATGCAGGCGCGGTCCTCGACGCCTACGACTGGACCAGCCAGTCGATTCAGGCGGACGTGAAGCCAATCGCTGTCAACGGCAACGATCGCTGGGTGGGTCTCGCCACGCGCCTCACCGACGCGTCCAACTACTACTACGTCACGCTGCGCAGCTCCGGGATCATTCAGCTCAAGCGCATGCAGGGCGGGGTGTTTGCAACGATCGACAGCGCGAGTGTGCCGTGGGCGCTCAACCGCACGTACCGGTTGCGACTCGAGTCCGTCGGCACGCTGCATCGCGTCTACGTGGATGGCAGTCTCGTGCTCGAGGCCTGGGACGACGCGTTGTCACATGGGCGTGCCGCGCTGCTCACGTACCGCGCGGCCGCAGACTACGACAACGTGATCGTCAGCCCGTTCCTCTCGCAGACTATCTACGCCGCGAGCGACGGGGAGCTACAGGAACCGCCGCAACTGCAGCCCGAGCCCTGGACCTATTCGGGCACCGGCCAGTGGTCGTGGCAGTCCGGAGGCCCCGGCGATCTCCATTTCAATCAGGCGTCGACCGCGGACATCACGCGCGCGGTGGTCGGGCCGGAACAGATCATCAACACCGATCAGATCGTGCAAGCGCGTGCGCGGCCGCGCGCGTTCAATGCGGCCGGCAGTCCGTGGTTCGGGGTCATGGCCAGATACTGGGACCCGAACAACTACGTGTACGTGTCGCTTCGGAGCTCCAACACCGTGACGCTGCGCAAGCTGGTGAACGGCAGCATCGTGCAGCTCGGCAGCGCAGTGCTGACCGTGACGCCCAACACCTGGTACACCGTGAGGCTCGAGGCCGTGGGCTCGCGCCTGCGTACCTATGTGAACGGGCGGCTGGTCCTCGAAGCTACGGATCCGCAGCCGGCGATCGGGCGTGTGGGCCTGGTGACCTATCGCACCGCGGCAGTCTTCGACGACTTCCACGCCGTCGTTCCCTAACTAGCCGGGCAGGATGGCGCCGTCAGGGCGGCCAGTCGTCCCGCATTTCACGTGCAGCTGCCTGACGTGGCGACGGTCACCATGCGCGGTCCGCTCATTTGCCCATGCGAACCTCCGCTCTTCTGACTGCGCGTTCGCGCGCGCGCAAGCGAATATGCAGGTACACCAAAAACCAGGGCGGACTTATGCGTTATCTGACAGTCCTCGCGTCCATCATCCCCGCCGTCCTCTTCTTGCCCCACAGGGCATGGGCCCAGGACGTGTTGTCGTTCACCCGGGAAGACATTTCACTGGGAGAAAACATCCTCTCCCTCGAGCACAGCGATTCGGGCGACTTCAACGGCGATGGCCACGTGGACCTGGTCATCGCCGCACTCTCGTCCGCACAGGTGTACGTCGTGCTCGGCAACGGCGACGGCAGCTTTCAACCCGCTCAAAGCGCGATCACGGGCATATCCTTTTCGACTGCCGTGGCCGACTTCGACAACGACGGCCGGCAGGATCTGGCTGCCGGCGTGGATGACGTGGTCGCCATCCGGCTGGGCAATGGAGATGGCACCTTCCGGCCGGCGCCGGATATCCATGGCGGGATCCCCAGGTCAGACGGAGTCGTAACAGGCGATTTCAATCGCGATGGCGCGCAGGATCTGGCCATCTCGGTCGCCGATTTCGTCGCGAGCAACGTACGCATTTACTTGGGAAACGGGGATGGCACTTTCCGGCGATGCATGGAGATTGTGCAGGGAAATCCGACAGCACTCGCCGTGGGCGACTTCAATGGCGATGGTGCGCCGGACTTGGCTACCATCGATCTCATGTTCGAAGGCAATACCCCCGTCAGTCGTATGCTCATCGCGCTGGGGCAGGGCAATGGAACCTTCAAACCCGTCTCCCGGCAGACCGCTGTGTCAGCGGAAGCACGAACACTCGCGTTGGGTGATTTTGATAGCGACGGCCGTCAGGACGTCGCTACTGCCGATCCCAACACCGATGTGGTGTCAGTGGTGCTGGGCAACGGTGACGGCACCTTCCAACCCGCTCAAACCATTTCCCCCGGAGTGCTTCCTTGCCAGGGTTGCCTGGTGCAACCAATGGCAATCAAGGTCGCCGACTTCAATGGCGATGGACGTCAGGATTTGGCCACGGCGAACAGGAGGCCCTCGGATCCACCGATAGGGAGCGGTGTATCCATCCTGTTAGGCCGAGGCGATGGCACGTTCGAGCCCGCGCAGGAGTTCGCGACTGAAAACGGCACGGCGTCGCTCGTCGTCGCCGATTTCAACAACGATGGAAGGCCTGACCTCGCTACAGCCAATCACGAGAGCTCTAGCTTGACGATCCTGATTGCCGGACCCATGAGCCTGCCATTGAGCGTGGCCGATCTGAATCGGGCAACGTCACCGCCTGCGAGTAGTTCGGGTGACGGCGCCAGCTCTGGCGCCAGCTCTGGCGTCAGCGGCGGCGGATCGTTCGGCTCAGAGCTCTGGCTGCTATCGGCGATCGTGTTAGGCGGGTATGCGCGGCGTCGGCGCAATCCGTCGCGCCTTCGCGGCTGGCACAACCACGCCGCCCCGCGACTCACCGCCGAAGCGGGAGGCAATTCACGGCTGCCGAGTTCGATGCGCGAGAACTCTCCGTAAGTGCACGTCAGGCTACACCCCTCCCGGCGATGCACTGACAGACCAACACTGGGCCCTGCGACTAACGTCCCCGCATGAGTCCCATCACCGACCTGGAAAACCGCGCCGCCGATGACCGCGCGCGCGAGCCGTCCGAGCAACGCATCCTCAGCATGACTCCCGCCGGCCAGCCGGGCGATTCCATCGAAGCCGTCCTCCGCCGACGCATCGAAGCCCTTGCCCAAGCCATCCGCGACAAAGACCTGGGCCAACTGATGACGTTCTACGACCGCGACGTCGAAGTCTTCGACCTGCGCGCATCACTCAACGTCGTTGGCGCCGGCGCCTATCGCAACAACCTCGAACAGTGGTTCGGCTCATTCGAAGGTCCGCTCGGCTTCGATCTCCACAACCTGCGCATCGCGCTGGGTGAGCCGACCGCCTTCTGTCACTACCTGGCCCTCATCACGGGCGCACGGCCGGGCGGCGGCATCTCGGGCTACTGGGTTCGCGGCACCACCGGCTTCGAACGACGCGGCGGCGAGTGGCTCGTCACCCACGAGCACATCTCGCAGCCGGCGGCGATGTAGCGCCTCAGCGCGCGCGCTTGCGAATTCTCCACACCGGTGAGGCCATATGACACCGAAGTCCCCAGGCGAGCCCGCGGTTCCGCGCCGAACGCGCCGTCAGGGTCTCGCGCTGCGACTGTATCGATAGCTCGGTGTCTTACGCGGCGTATGGCGACCACTGGAAGTGCGCTGATTTGCATGCGACGAGACGCGCAGTCCTCCGCTTGGCTGACTTACAGGTTTTTCGCGCTCCGGGAAGATGCCCGACACCGCAATAACTAACTATCAGGGATGGACCTATGCGTAATCTGGTTATCTGCGCAATAGCGCTCGTGATGACGTCGCCGGTTTACGCGCAAACCATTCCTCAGGCTCCAGCGCTCACAGCCGGTGCGGAGTTCAAAGGCCTGCGCTTCGACTGGGAGCCGGTCGCTGGCGCAACCTGGTACGAGCTCGAATACAAGGCGAATCAGCGCGCCGCGTTCGCGAAGAAGGGAAGCAACCTGGCTGCATCGGCCACCTCGTACCGGTACCGCTTCCCGTTGCACCTGTTCGACTGGACCTACGCGCGTTACCGCCTCGCGGCCTGCAATGCCGCAGGGTGTGCGCGCTCCGCGGAAATCTCGGTGTCGAATCTGCGGCGTGATGCGGTCGGATACTTCAAAGCGGCCGTGTCCACGAGTTATCTGGGGTTTGGCAGCGACACCGACATAACTCCGGACGGCCTGAACTTCGTGGCAGCTGCGCCCGGCGAGATGTCGACTACTTCAGGCTTCCCGCCCGCCGTGCACGTATTCCGCCGAGGCACCGCTGGCGAGTGGGTGCAGCGCAGGCGGCTGCTTCCTCCGGTGCCGCCGGTCCGTAGCTTCGATGACTCCCACATGAGAGTGGGGACCAGCGCCGACGGCAATACGGTGGTGGCCGGCATGCCGAACTACTTGCGCCAAGCCGTCGAAGAGGGACCGCTCGACGATGTCAGCGGCGAGGTGTTCGTGTTCCACTTCAACGGCACTTCGTGGGTACGTTCGCGCCTGAACGTCGGCGCCGGTTTACGTGGCAGCTTCGGCCGCTGGGTGAGCGTCAACGACACGGGCGATCTCATCGCGGTGGGGAGCGGTAGGTCGGTGAATGCTTCAATTCCGAGGCACGCCTTCATCTATCGCAAAGTCGGCGATACCTGGAAGATCGTCCGTGACATCCAGGAAATTCCCGGCAAGGATTATTGTGACACTGGCGCGCTGAGCGCAGATGGTTCGACACTGGTGCAGGGCTGCCGCCAGGTCATGGCGAGCGAGACGGGGAGCCGAATATTGCGCAACTACGTGCGCACCTACTCCGGCCCGAACTGGACGATCCGGGAGGAGATGGCGCTGGAGCTGGCCGGCGCCTTGGACGGCGAAGGTGTGTATGCGGGAGCCCTCGCAGTCGATCGCACGGGCAGTACCATTGCGGCGAAAATCTATGTGGATGCGCACGCTGGCGATGGACCTGCGGAAGTTCACGTGTTCCATCGCGACGGTGCGTACTCGAGGGTCGCGAAACTCACCCCAGGTGCGTGGCTGGGCACCGACTACCGCACCGGCTTTGGCGCAAGTGTGGCCATCAGCGATGACGGCAGCACGATCGCCGTGGGGCACCCCTCAGATCACGGGTTGGGCACGGGCCCCCAGGCCCCACCGTTGAATCCAGACGGAGCTGTTAGCGGCGCCGTCTATGTTTACCGCCTGAAGAACAATACCTGGCGGCTCGCTAACATGGTGAAGCCCAACTATCTACCGGTGATACCTGGTACTTACGATCGTTTCGCGAATGCGGTGGCGCTCAGCGGCAATGGCCAGACACTCATCGTGGGCCATAGATACGAGAACAGTCCGGCGCAGGGCATTGGCGGGGCTTGGGCCAGCGAGGACGCGCTCCAATCAGGGGCAGTCTGGATGTACTGAACCTCCGGAGGACGCAGACGCGCGCCAGCAAGCGATAGCCGGGTGCCGGTCACCCTCCCGCGAAGTATTCCTTCTTCAGCAAGTTCATGGCGGCTTCGTAGAGCGCGTCGTATTTCGTTTCCGTGTCGAGCAGGAACTTCTTGAGGCTGGCGTCCGTCTCCGCTTCGGCCATCACCTTGCACAAATGTCGCTCGTGATTCAGGCCATTCGCGAAACTCAGCAAGACCGTGCGCTCGTATTCGCGGCCGCCCTTGCCGACCACCGGCGCGAATTCCTTCGCGCGCGTCATGCCGACCGCCATGCGTTTGCGCTTCTCCATCTCGGGCAGCGGATCGAGATCGATCCGCACGCCCGGGTAGTCCTTCGCGATCCGCTCGAGATCCGCCTTCAACTGATCGCCCATTTCGCCGACGGAGTTCACCAGCTTCTTCATCGAATCCGATTCGGCCTTCACGAGCAGCACCAGGTCGGACGCGTCGAACTTCCGGGCATCCTGGTACAGGATGCTGTAGCCCTCGCTGAGCACCTGTCGCTCCTTGCTCAACTTCGGCGCCTTCGTGGCCGTCTTGTCGCGCGGTTCTGCGACATGGGCGCAGCTCGCAGTGAGGCCGGCGAGGAGAATGGTGAGCAACAGTCCTGATCTCGAAAGCATTGGCTTCTCCGCTGGAACGTCGAGTGAGGCATCGGCGAACCACGATTGCCCATCGATAGAGTCGGGGCAATAGGCGCCGGCCCTGGCCAGCGGCGCCGAAGGGATGTTCGAGCGTCAGGGGTGAAGTGAACGAGCCCTTGCCCATTCATCCGTTACAAGTCCTGATCCACTTCCTTACGGGTTCGACCCTTGCGCCATGCTTTCTGGACGTACCGCCGTGCGCGTCGCCAGCGGCTGCCATCTCAGGTAGGTAGCCGATCTCCACAGCCACTCCACTGGCCCCATCGAAAAGCGCTGCAACCACCAGCGCGCCATGAATACCTGCACGACGAAAAACACCGCTCCCAGTCCAACAGCCATCGCCGAGCCGATTTCACCCATCATTCCGAAGCCGACACCGTAGAACAGAGCCGCCAGGAATACGCTCTGCATCAGATAGGTAGTGAGCCCCATCTTGCCAAGCGGGGCGAGCTGCGAGAGCGCGCCGCGCGAGTAATTCCAGAACATCAAGGTAATGCCGGCAACATATGTGGCGGCGAGCGATGCCTTCTGCAGGTCGGACACGAATCGCATCAAAGCACTGGCCAGCGCGCTCGGCGCGCTGTATGTCAGCGTAAGAACGGTGCTCAATACGGCAACACTGCCGGCGCCGATGAGCAGCCACCTGAAAAATGTTCGGCTGGCGTCGGACTCCCGAAAAAGGTTGGCGCGGCCTGCGCACATGCCGAGCAGGAAGCAACCGAACGTGATCCAGAACCGGCCGCTGAACAGCTGGAATAGCCACTTCATCTCCAGGCCGTAACCAAAGTTGACTCGTGCGATGTCGGCCAAGGACCCGGACTTGGTGGCGTCATATAGCGCCTTGCCGCCCACGGTGAAGAGTTCGCCGATCCGCGCGTTTGCCTGTTGTTGCTCCGCTGTGAGCGGCGGTGCGCCGATGCTCGCGAGGCCTTGCACCAGTCCGGGAACGTTCAGAAGCAACAGCAGCGCCACGACCAGCAGCACACCGCTCTTCACCTTGCCCAATGGAATGAGCAGCAGTCCGAGCGCGGCGTAGATCATCAGTATGTCGCCGTTGAATAGCAGTTGGTGGGCAAGGCCGATGACGAACAGCACGACGAGTCGCCAGGCGAATCGCCCGGCGAAAGCGGTGCCTTTGCGTGCGGCGTTGTCGAGCTGGATGGCGAAGCTCAGCCCAAACAGAAACGAGAAGATAGAGAAAAACTTGCTCTCGACGAGGGTGCCTATCCACCGATGCACGCTGCCATCGAGCGCGCTGAAATGCATGAAGTCCTGGCTCGGGACGGGTCCGGCGAGAAAGCCCATTTCCGCGTGCGTGATGATGATTCCCAGCAAGGCGAAAGCGCGCAGGACGTCGATGATGGCTATGCGCTCGGAAGGCGGGGTGATCATGGGCAAGCAGGGTTGTGGGTTGCCGATGCGAAGTCAATGCAACGGGCGTCGCTCTGGCGCACGGCTTGGCGCGGGACTGGAGCGACTCTCACCCGTGGTGCGGGCAGTCGGCTACCCACGGCTGCCATCCCCGACCCCCGGCTGACTCCGACGACATTCGCCGTTGTTCTCCAACTAGCCTGGCAAACAATTCCTTCGCGCGCGTTATGCCGACGGCGCGGCCGGCGGTGTCACGTATGCGGCAGGCGCCAGCAGTAGTGCCAGCAATCCAACGGCGATGGTTTTCGTGCGCGCAGCGCTCCCTCAAGGCTGGTACGCAATGAAATCGTCGTATTCCGCGGTCGCCTGATACGTGATCATCCCCACGTGGCCTTTGCCCGCCGCGCGCCGTGCGGGACCGGCGCCGGATCTACGTGTGAAGTGAGAATCAGCTGATCGTCGACGAACACGCGCGTGAGATCGTTCACGACCTCGAGCCGCACGTCGTACCAGGTGCCCACGCTGACCGGCAGGCGTGCCGTGGGCAGTTGCGTCCGGGGTGCCCCCGCGCGCGTCCACAAGGCGATCACGTCGCGCGGGTGCAGGGTCACGTAAAGAGGTAGAAATTGTCCACGATGGACCGCCCCGAACAGCCCCACCCAGTGGTTGTCGGCCGCGAAGCTCGTTGGCTTGATGCGAGCGCGAACGACCTGGTCATCGGTGCCGGGGCCCGTGGATATGTGCGAGAAGCGGTCGGGCCTCGATGTGCCGCAATACACCGTCGGCGACTTGCCAGTGCCGCCGCCCCCGCCTGCCGCCGCCGCCCAGCTCGCCGCTGTTGAAGTCGTCGGAGTAGATGGTCGTGAACGGGGCTGGCGACACGATCACATTGTCGTAATCCGCCTGGAAATGCGAGTCGTTATCACGCCGGCGGCGCCAGCGCGGAGCATGGCGTCGCGCGCCTCGAGCAACAGCCGGTCATCGAGATACACGCGATGCGTGGCGCCCATGGACTCGAGCCGCAGCCAGTACTTCTGTCCGGTGGCGATCGGGACGGTGGCGGTGCCCAGCGTGGCGAACACGCCCCCGACGATGCGCTTGAGCTCCACTCCGCCGAAGGGACCCAGCGTCACGTAGTAATAGTTGTTCTGGTCGGTGCGGCGCGTGACAAGTCCGGCCCAGGCGTTGGCACCGTTGTTGTTGCGCACCGTCCACTTCGGCTTGAATTCCCTGGTTGGTGGTCACGCTCCCCGGTAGCCAGGCGGGAGGCGCTGTCAACGTTGTTCAACTGGCGATACACCTTGGTGTTGCCAGCTTTGACGATGCTGAACGTGCTACCGGGCGCGGGTTGCCAGAGCGCGCCGTCGGCCACGTTCTCGAAATCGTGTGCCTGCACGGGGGGCGTCTCAAGCCCGCGGGGAGCTCGAAGATGCGCACGGAGTTGTCACCGCCGCCGGGCGAGCGGCCACTCACGATGACGCGATTGCCGCTGACCTTCAGCCAGGAACCTAGCGATGCGCCCGAGCGGCTCTGCAGCGTGGCAATGTGCGGGATGACCCCGAACTCCTGCGGTGCAGTCGCGCGGAACAGGTTGATGACGTACGCGCCGCGGTCGATGCTGAAATTGCGCATTGCGAACGTGCCCGGCGCGACGCGCTCGACGACGGTCGACACTTCGTCAACGGGATCGTAAGCACTGTCTACCGGCTGGGGCCGCCCACGCCACGCCAGTAGCCATCGAGTTCCTCCGTTATGCCGACGCGGTTGCCGCCGGTGGCGACGAACGGCGTTGACAGCGCTACCTTGTGCTCGTTGATGTATTCCGAGAGCCCGATCTGCGCGTATTCGTGCCAGCCAACGCCAGTGGTATTCGGACGGAATATGCGCACCTGCCCCCAGTACGGATAAAAACCGTTGCTCGAGTTCACGACGGCAACGCGTTCGCCCTGGATGTCCAGCGATGTGGGCCGCGTGTCCGGATTGCAACCATTCCCGTGCCCGGGTAGTTGCCCTCCGGCATCCACGCAGTGCCGAACTTGCGCAGGACCACGGCGTCGAACGTGCAGCCGTAGCGGGCGGCCAAAATTCGGCCGCCATCGATCTCGATATCCGGCCCGTTGAGCGCGGTGGGTGGGATGCGAGCGCCAGGTTGCGGCGTCCAGGTGTCGCCGGAGCGCCCCCAGATCCGCCAGCGGTCCGTGATGGTCATGGCCACGCCGTCCTTCATGGCGAGCCCGGCACGCCGGCCGGTGTAGCCGCCGGGCGCGATGGTGGCGATGGGGCCAAGACGGCCGGCGTAGTTCCATGCCGCACCCGTGCGTTTATAGAGGAAGGCGGCGCCCTCGTGCCGCACGCCGTACTGCGCTGAAGCATCGGCGACGTAGCGCTCGCCGGACACCAGCGCGTAGTCGCCGTCGATGGCTACGCCAAACCCGCCGAAAAATTCCCAGCTCGGGTCAGGAGGAGGGCTGAGAGCGACTACATTCTCGATGACGACCGGACGTCCGTGAGGACCTAGACGCAGATGTAGACAAGCGCGAGACGGAAGACTCTCTCATGACCAGACCTGCCTTTTGTTGGCGGAACCGCCAAGATGAGCTAGCGCCGGATGTGGGCGCTTGATATCGGAGGTCACGCCGATAGCGGGGTGCGTTGACTGTCAACCCACGTTCACGGCTGCTTGACGAATACCTGGCTCCACGTCGCCGTCGCGCGATGCGTGGCGATACCGCGAACTGGCCTTGCGGGATTTCGTCGTCGCGCGCACTCAGCACCAGCGTCCGATTGACGAACAGCTGCAGCTGGTCTTCCACGAGCCGGAATCGCACCGATTGGTAACGGTCACGCGCCAGCGGGTAGTTCGCCGCGGCGAGCACGGTGACCACTCCATTCACGGTCTTGCGGATCTCGACGCGGTTCGTGACGCGCAGGATCGCCTGGTAGTGAGTGGATTGGTCGACATGCCGAGCAACACGCCGACCCATGCCGCCGTCTCCGAGGAGACCGAATTGATTTGCGAGAAAACATCGATCTCCTGACTCCTCGCCTGCCCGCCGATGGTGGCATACGCGGTGCGGCTGGAATCGAGTTGCTGGAGTGCGTTGATGAACCCATTGGAGTCGCGCTGCAACTGCCAGTCTCCACCGATCGTGTTGGTGAACGGGGTGACATCCGTGATGACGAAATCGCCGTCCGGGAATACAGGTTCCTGAGAAGCTGGCGTGGAGGGTCGCAGCGACATGGACGTCGTCGAAATCCGCGGTAGCCCGGAAGGTCGCAAGCCCCGCGCGTCCGTACGGCAGTGACCTGTCGATGGGGATCGGACCACTGCAAACTGCTGGTTGATGTACACGCTGATCTCGTCGTCATCCACGATGAGTTGTTCGCGAGGGCAGCGGGCCGGCCGATGTGCCTTCCCGAATCAGCGTTTCCACTCCGTTCAACCGGCGATAGATGCCGAACGTGCCGTTGTTGCGCACGGCCACGTAGTAGTAGTTGTTGGCATCGACATATCGGGCCACGAACACCATCTGCATCGGCAGCGCCGAATGTGGGTGCGATCTCGGCCTCGATGCGCTGGTAGTAATTCCAGTCGCTGTCGTTCACCAGCGCGAGGCTCAGGCCGCTCGTCGCCGTCTGGGCCAGCACGTCGTTGCTGCCGCGGGTCGCGAGCGCGAACTGGCCGCTGGCGAACGTGAAATCGCTGGTGTCGCGATCCTCGAAGTCATCGGGGATCGGAGCAGGAGCGGCGAGTGGCTCGGGTAGTGCGAACACGGCAGCCTGATGCAGCCCCCAGGAGGAGCTCCCTAAAGAACGGCAGCGACGACGGTGCGGCCGGAGATGTCGTGGTCGATGGTCCCGTACGCGGTGTAGAGGATCGCGACGTGCTCGAAGAAGCCCGGTGCCGTTTCGATGAAGGCATACGGCTTCGCGAACTGGGATGGAGGCCACGTGTGCGTCGTGATCAGAACGCCATCGCGCCAGGTGACGTCGTGGGCGAGACCAGCGGCGCCGAAGTCGAGCGGAAAGGCATAACTTTTTACGGGCCACGAATTGCCTTCGCGCACATTCACCTGGGAGCCGGGCGTCACTGCGGTGTAACGTTGCAACGCGATTCGGCGCACCACCCATCGCTCACGTTCGCGAACAGGGCTCCGGCCGGGAGCCAGTCAACGCCGATCGTTGCGGCGCCAGGCATTCACCCGGCGATCCCCTGGCTCTTGCAGCAGCGCATAGCCGTAGTGGAGCTCCACGCCGCGCCCTTCGGGATGACACTGGCCCTGGTTGTCGTCCAGGCGACCGGTGATGGCCCAAATACCATCCGTGCGCTTTTCGTACACGACCGCGTCGTAGTCGCAATCGTCACCGCCGAAGAGGATGCTGTGATCGGAGGTGGAGACGCCACCCGGGTGACGGAGTGGCATGGCAGTTGCGCCACCACGTCGAGTTCCAATTCGCTCGAAGATCCAGGCGCGATCGCCAAAGTGAACCACGGCGATGCCGTTCTTCATGCGCACCTGCATGCGCTCGCGCGGGTAGACGAACGTGAGCAGCGTCTTTCGATAAGTGAATCTGCTGGAGCCACTGCTGCGTTGATAGAGCAACGCGGACTGCCCGCCGGCGTGCGTGGCGAGCACGATGATGGATGCACCGTCGATTGCCACGTTACGCGCGAAGTGCGTGAAGGTCTGGCCCGGCGGTGGTTCCAGGATCTGCGAAGGCCTGATGGTGTGGACATCTGCCCACGCCATGGACGCATAGGCCAGTGCCAAAAAGGCTGCGATGGTTTTCATGACTCCCTGGATTCCAACGGTTTAGTTCAGTACAACCACGCCGCGCCAAGATTTTGCGGCAACGAAATATTCGCCGGATCCCCATTGATCCCCGTCGCCGCGCTCCGGTCATCCACCGCGCCAACGATCAGGGCGCGACCGTTGGCGCCGATCGCTACGGGATCGCCATAGAGGGATGGAAAGCTATAGAGGGGGTCGAGCGGCCACGCTGGGCTTCATCAGGCGGCGCAGTTTCCAGCCGGAGGGTTTGCGCTCGAACACGTGTAGAAACGCTCCACGCTCTCGGCTAACAGCCTCCGGAATCGGCGGGTAGTTCGGGCCAATCTCGCCGTGACCATCCTCGGCATCGCCGGCGGCGATGAACTTTCCATCGCGGCTCAGGGCGATGCTGGTGTACACCGGTGAAACGACTTCCGAATCGTTGTTCATGTCGAGTGGACTGCCGATATCCGGGCTCCACACATGCTGTTGCAGTTGATAGACGTCGGCGAAGGCGTAACCCCTTCGCGTCGCGAAGAGCGTGCCGTCGAAGTTGGTATCGATTCCCGCGTTGTCACCGGCATTGATGCGCGCGGACTCGCCCAGCCCAGGGCATTGTGCACGAGCACGACCGGCGTGCCGGCAACACCGCAGGTGCGCAGCAGCGTCTTTCCATCGCCGCTCAGCGCGTGGTGAGCTTCACAATTCGTGATGCCGAAAGGGGGCAGAGGCACGGGAAGGGTCGCCGTCGGCTGCCAACCGGCGCTGGTGCGGTTGTAGATCTCGGTGACACCCGTGACCCGGCGGCGGTGTCGGCGCAACACCGAACCGAGAGCGTATTGCCGGAATCGTCGAGATCCACGGCGTTGCCGAACCGGTCGTTGGCGCCGCCGCCGGCCAGCCGCTTTTCCTGACTCCAGGTGGTGCCGTTGCGACGGAATAGATAGACGGCGCCATTCGCGGACTGGCCGCCGATGCCTTCGGTGTACCGACCGAATGCGACCAGGCTGCCATCACCATTCACCGCGAGCGAGGTACTCGCGGAAAAGGGTTGCGAGCTGCTCGCCGAAACAGGCTCGGTATGAGTCGCGATTCGAGACGCCAGCGCGCCGACGAACTGGTCTTGCGATACAGGTAAACGATGCCGTTGTCGGCGTTGTTGCCGGCCGATTGAGCAGTGGCGGCGGCGGTGTAGCCGTCCGCGCTCATGGCAACGACCTGGCCGAACCATCTGCCTTCTGCGGCAGAGTTCTGCTTGAGATATCCCACGGCGTCGAGCGCGATCTCGTTGACGCGTACCTCGGCGCTGTTGGTGCAGCCTGACGGATTGCAGGCGGCCACCCGGTAGCGCGCGACGCGCCAGGTCGGACAAATGGACGGACACAGTGATGCGGATGATCGGGCGCTGCGCGATGGTCTCGGCATATTTCACCCACTGTGCTCCGGGCGCCGCGCGGAACCGCAACTCGTACCTGCCAACGCCTGGCACGGAAGGCCAGTCGAACTGCAGCCGCTTGATGCTGTGGGCGCCCACCGTGACGACCGGCGCAGCGGGCGGGGCGGCAAGTGTCACGGGTGCGAACGCGAGCGCGGCGACTGCAAAAAAGGCGGTCTTCATGAATCCCTCGGAGTTGGCCATTTTGTTTGTTGTGCGGCCAACCTAGCTCAGGTCTTCAACAGGGACGTATCAGCGTTTGATCAGAGCCACCAGGGGATGGGCGCTCGTCAGGGTGACTGCGCGGGCGGGGCCGCGTCGGTCCATCGTCTGACGCGGCCGAGCACGACGAGATCCGCCAAGTTGGTCCCGCGCCGTTGAGTGCGCTTCTTGAACTGCTCCATCAGATAGTCCGTCGACCTCACCGCCATCGCCATGATCGTGAGCGTCGGGTTCTGACACGCCCCCGACGGAAACCCGGCCGCATCCATCACAAACAAATTCTTCACGTCATGCGACTGCTGAAACTGATTCAACACCGACTGCTTCGGATCACTCCCCATCCGCGCCGACCCCATCTCATGAATCCCATACCCCGGGATGCGATCCTCATGCGCAAACGTGCTGACGTTCTTCGCGCCTGACGCCTCGAGCATCTCGCCGGCGGTGACCGCCATGTCGCGAATCATCTTCTTCTCGTTCTCGCCCCAGCCGACGTCGATGTGCAGCACGGGAATGCCGAAGACGTCGGTGACGTTCTTGTTCAACGTGATGCGATTGTGCTTGTACGGCAGGCACTCGCCGAAGCCGACGAGATTCATCGTCCACTGCCCATTCTTCACGGCGTCCTTGTACGCCTGGCCGAAGCCTGGCGCGCCCATCGTGAAGGCGAGCTGGCTGCCGCCCTGAAAACCGTAGCCGCGCACGAAGTCCTTGTGCCGCTCGCCTTTGGCGGTGTTGCGAAACCGAATCACGTACGGCCCACCCGGCCGACGTGCAGCGTTGAGGCTCGGCGTGCCCGGCATATCGGGGAACTCACCGGCGGCGCCGCCCGCGACCCACATGTGGTCCATCAGATACTCGCCGAGAACCCCGCTCGAATTGCCAAGCCCATCCTTCGCCGAATTCATCAGGATGCGCGTGGACTCGAGCGCCTGCGCGCACAGCACCACGGTCTTGGCGCGGACCTCGCGCGTCTCGCGCGTAACGCGATCCACGTAGGTGACGCCACGCGCCTTGTTAGTCGCCTTGTCCATCAGCACCTGGTAGACCATGGCGTTCGGGATGTGCGTGCACTTGCCCGTCTTGAGCGCGTCGGCGACGGTAGTGAATGCCGAGTTGAAATAGGAATGCGTGACGCACCCGCGCTCGCACGGCCCGCAGTAGTGACAGGGCGCGCGCCCATTGATCGCCTTGGTGATGTTGGCCAGCCGACCCATCGTCAACGTGCGGCCAAACTTCGTCTTGATCGCGCCGCGGACCTTTTGCTCGACACAAGTGAGCGGCATCGACGGCTGGAACTTGCTGTCGGGCAGCTCAGGGTTGTTCTCGACCATGCCCGAGATGCCGACATAGTCCTCGACCAGCTCGTAATACTTGACGAGGTCCTTGTAGTCGAGCGGCCAGTCAACGCCGGCGCCGTCGAAGGAATAACCCTTCAGATCCTGCTGCGAGAAGCGGTAGCTGTGCCGGCCCCAGACATTGGTGCGCCCACCGGTGACGCGCATGCGGCCTTGCCACGAAAACGGCTTGCCCTGCGGCGTGGTGTACGGCTCGTCGATGTCATTGCAGAACCAGCTTTCGTTGAATTCGGTGCAGGCGTAGCAGTCCTTCTGCACGGGCCGCGTGCGCCGGATGAGATCGTTGGCGCGAGCCTGGTACTTCAGCTCGTAGGGCTGGACGTGTTCGCGGTAGTCGCCGTCGCTCAGCGGCCGGCCGGCGCAGACCAGCGCGACGCGCATTCCCGCTTCGCTCATGCGCTTGGCCGCCCACCCACCGGATGCGCCGGAACCGACGACGATGGCGTCGTACTCCTGAGGCCGGGGCAGTGTGGTCATGCGCACTCCTTACTCTCTTGGCGTTGGGCTGTCGCGGACTATACTCGCGACAACGCGACCGAGAAGGAGATCGTGATGAGCAACGACGTGCGCGACGAACCCTTGGCAGTGGCTTCCGATTCAGCGGACGGACCGCTTCGTCATTTTCGCGCCGGTCGTCGCGCCGTACTGCAGTCACTCGCGACCGGCGTTGGCGTGGCCGTCTTCGCGTCACGCGCATCGGCGGCGCACGTGCATGAGACGATGGCAGCGGCAGCGAAGCCCGCAGACTCCGCAACGACGAGCACTGCGGAGCCAGCACTGCACTTCCTCGATCGCCATTCCTTCGACACGCTCGCGTTCTTGAGTGAGCAGATCGTCCCCGGCTCGCGCGCCGCCAAGGTGCCCGAGTTCCTCGACCGACTGCTCGCCGTCGAATCGATAGAGACGCAGAAGCGCTTCACGCAGGCGCTCGGAGCCTTCGAGCGTGAGGCGCGCGACGCGCACGGCCGCCGTGGAAATCGCTGACTGCGGCGCAGGCCACCGCGCTGCTCACGAAGATTTCCGCGCAGCCGGACAGCGATGCGACGCGGCAAGCGTTCGACAGCGTCAAGGGCGCCGTCGCCGAGACTTACTTCACGAGCGAGGTCGGCATGAAAGAACTCGGCTGGGACGGCAACATCGCGTTCGCGCCGCCGGCTGTCTGCGGTTGATTGTCGGACTCCGTTCATTCTCGGTGAACACACGAGAATTGGTCCCGACGCCTCGTCGAAACTGATTTCAGCTCCGATGATAGATCAGTACTGTGCGTTGCTCTGATCCGGTATCGCCATCGGTGCAATGTGAGAAGGCATTGCCGCGTATTTGAGCGCAACCTACGCGCAACTTCGGAACGCACTGACATACACGATGTCCGCACGCTTCCATGCTTCCAAAACAGCACAGGAGCGCCAGATGACACCCAAACGTCCTAACGAACCTATAACGCCCGCGAGCATTCCGGCCAGCAGATGGATCCGCAAATTCCGCAGGAGGAGCTCCCCAAGTCCGAAGACGCGCTCCTCGAGTCGGAGGCGGAACGCAAAGCGCGTGAATCGAACAAGTCTTTCCCGCCTGATAGAGCTGCGCGAGTTACGAAACGGTGATCCTCCAGCGCAGAGCCGAAGTGCGCCCGAAGAAGACGGCAGCGCGCACGCGCAGCATCCTGGAAGAAGACCGTGTTCCTGGTTGAATTTTTTCTTCCCACTTTCGACAACGACGGTGCGCGCTTTCCAAAGTATGAATTCGACCGCGTTCGCCGCGAGCTTACCGAACGCTTCGGCGGCGTCACCGCTTTCATGCGATCTCCGGCAATGGGACTTTGGGAGGACGACGCCGGTCAGGTTCGCAGGGATGATCTTGTCAGCTTCGAAGTAATGGCCGAAACGCTGGATCGCGATTGGTGGCGCAACTATCGAGAGCAGTTAGGCAAGCGTTTCCGTCAGCAGGAAATCCTGATGCGCGCGAGCTCGTCCGAGCTTCTGTAGCTCAGAAGTGGGCGGATCTACGGCGCGGTATACCGAAGCCACTCCCAGATCGTGGACGCACCACCGTTTGCGGCGCCGACATATCCGCCGCACAAAAGGCAGACGGACCCTCGATTAGCGAGCCGAATTGAGGAGCGCTGGCTGTAAGACTGAGCTTACATCGAGCCAACCAACTCACGCACATTCGCGCCAACCTCGCGCTTCCGACTAACATCCCGCGTGGCCCAGATCTGCTCGTATCCATGAGGCAGCAAACCGACGACATGCCCGCTCGATCACCCGCTCTGGGCGAGGTGACGGAAGAAATTCGCGCGGCATTGGCAGCGGCGTCGGCCGGGATCTGGAGCCTGGATCCGACGACGGGTGAGATGCAATGGTCGAAGGAAGTCTTCGAGCTCATGGGCATCGATCCGACCACGGTGTTGTCGACCGAGACGGCGCTGGCCCATGTGCATCCCGACGATGTGGCGATAGTGATCGCGCGCCGCCACGAACAGCTCGCGCGCGGCGATGACATCGACATCGAGTATCGTGTGCTGCACCCCACGCGCGGCGTGCGCTGGCATGAGACACGGGGCCGCCGAACAGCGGACGGACGCGTGCTCGGCATCACGCTCGATGTCACCGAGCGTCGCCAGAGCGACGAACGATTGCGCCTCGTCATGGATGCGGTACCCGCGCTCATCTCATACGTGGGCCCCGACCTCCGCTACAGATTCAACAATCAGGCTTACGAGGAATGGTTCGGCGTCGCGCGTAATCACTTCGTCGGCATGTCGATGCGCGATGCGCTCGGTGAGGCGGCGCTCGAGCGCCTGAAGCCCAAGCTGGACCTGGTACTGTCGGGCGAACGAACCAGCTTCGAAAGTGAGCTCAAGTATCGCTTCGGGGGCACCCGGTACGTGCACGTGGACTACGTGCCGGACATTCGCGCGGATGGCCGCGTGGATGGGTTCTACGTCTTCGTCACCGACATCAGCGAACGCCGGAAGGTGGAATTGGCGCAGGCGCAGCAGGTAGCGGAACTGCGGGCCAGCGAGGAGCGTTTCAGGGAGCTTGCTGATGCTGCGCCCGCGATGCTCTGGCTGACCGATGAGTCTAACTTCCTCTCCTTTATCAGTCGCGGGTGGTTCGACCACACTGGTCAGACCGAAACGGAGGCCTACGCAGACGGCATCGGCTGGACGCGCATGGTCCATCCCGACGACCGCGAGGTGGCCACGGTGGCGTTCATGTCGGCCTCGGAGAAACGCGTTCCCTTCGAGCTCGAGTATCGCTGCGTCGGCGGGATGGCGGCTATCGATGGGCTCTGGATGCCGGCCGTCCGCGGATCGCCGAAGACGGCACGTGGCTCGGTTACATCGGCACAGTCATCGACATCCACGAGACCATCCAGGCCCGCGATTCACTGCGCGAAGCCGACCGCCGCAAGGATGAGTTCCTGGCGTTGCTGGCGCACGAACTGCGCAATCCCCTCGCGCCCATCAGCAATGCGCTGCACCTGCTGAATACGCCGGGAGGTTCCGCGCATCTGGAGCGCGTGCGCGAGATGCTCGGCCGCCAGGTGAACCACATGGTTCGCCTCGTCGACGACCTCATGGAGGCGTCGCGCATCACGCGCGGAAAACTCGAGCTCAAGCGCGACATCATCGATCTGCGCGACGCGGTGCGCGCAGCGGTCGAAACTGCCAGGCCCGCCATCGAGCGCAGCCAGCACGTGCTCCATGTGGCGCTGCCCGAAGACGAGCTTCCGGTGCACGGTGACGCTGTCCGGCTGGCGCAGGTGTTCGCCAATCTGTTGAACAACGCGGCCAAGTACACCCCTAACGGTGGACTGATCAATCTCACCGTCATCCGGGACGCAAAGGATGTGAAGGTCTCCGTCCAGGACACGGGGATCGGAATCGAGCAGCAGCATCTCACCCGCGTGTTCGAGATGTTCGTGCAGCTCGACCACGGGCACGGGCGGTCACAGGGTGGCTTGGGAATAGGGTTGAGCCTTGCGCGCAGGATTGTCGATATGCACGGGGGCTCCATTGCCGCCAGCAGCGACGGCAACGGGTGTGGCAGCGAATTCACGGTGCGGCTCCCATTGGTGCTCGCTCGAGTCGGATCGGGGATGAATCCGCCGGGACCCAAACCTAGCTACCGCCAGCGAGTGCTCGTCGTCGACGACAATCGCGACGCGGCCGAAAGCCTCGGAATGCTGTTGAATGCACTCGGCGCCGACGTGCGCATCGCCCACGATGGACCCTCCGCGCTGGCCTTGGCCAACTGGCAGCCCGCGGTGATTTTTCTTGATCTCGGGATGCCGGGCATGGACGGTTTCGAGGTGATCCGCCGCGTCCGCGCCGACCCTGCGTTCGCGGGAACGCACGTCGTCGCATTGACGGGCTGGAGCCAGGACGAAGACCGGCGACGCACGAGCGTCGAAGGGTTCGACCGTCACCTGGTCAAACCGGTGCAGCTCGACGAACTGCACTCGGCGCTCGAAAACCTCAGGCTGCGGCCCCCGCCATAGCCCCGCGGCTTACTCAATAAAGCCAAACCGCCGCACGCTCCGGCATTGAAGTGTCTTCCTAGTAGACATAGACCGCGCCTGCATCGTTCGAGTCGTGGTTCGTGCGATCTCCATCGATGCCGCGCGCATTGCTGTCTTCCCACGGCGCTCCGATGGCGAGATATTTGGCGTTGCCACTCATGGCCACCGACGCACCGAATCCGTACGCCTGTGTTTCGTTGGCATTCGGAGCCTTGAGCACCGAACGCAGCCGCCAGGTCGGGCAATCCGGCGCGCGCCGGTACACGAGCACCGCGCCCTCGGGCCAGTCCGTCGCGTTCCGCCTGACGGTTTTCATCACGCCAACGCCGGCGACGCGAGAGAACAGATCTGCAATCGCAGCCACCCGGCCGTCGCGACTGAACACGACCGGAAATCCCCAGGTATCGCCTTCGCCAGGCACCGCGGCCGGGGCGGGCAGCGCCACCTCGCGCACCCATTCGCTGCCGCTCCAGCTATGCAGGAACACGAAATTCGACTGGGTAGCTTCCACCGTGGCCATGCGCGTAGCGTGATGGTCGAGCGCGACGGGCTGATTGACGTTACTCGGGCCCAACGCGAGCTCGTTCACGCGCACCCATTCGCCACCGATGCGTTTGAGCGTCACCAAGCGATCACCGAGTATCAGTTCGCTGTGGCACACAACAATAAGCGTGAGGCCATCGCCACTCATACCGGATTGCCTGCAGTCCCATTCCGGGAAGAGCGTGGGCAGCGAGTCTACGAGTGTCCAGGTCATGCCGCTGCGCTCGAAGAAGTGGATTTCGCTGGTCAACTGCCCTCCCGTACCGACCCCGGGGATGAGGACGGAGACCTTGAGCAGCGTCCCGTCCTCGGACATGTCGAGTGAACCGCCGAAGAAGATGCGTCCTTCGAGAGCAGGCGCGTTGTGCACCGAATGCACGGTCCAGGTGCCGCTCGCGTCGCGAAAGAATAGATAGACACGTCCCGCAACAACGACCTCATTCACCGTCTCGCCCTGCGCGCCCACGGCGAGCCATGTGCCATCGCCGCTGATCGCGAGCGCGCCCTTCCCACCGCCGCCCCCGCCCCCGAACGCCATGAACGGCGCGTCCACGAGATCCTTGAGATATGCCTCCTGGCGCCATCGCCGGCCGTCACGGCGAAATACATATACCGCGCCGGAATTTGGCGAGTCGTTGTTGAACTGGTCTCCGTTGACCCCGCTGGCGCTGCTGCTCTCGCCCGGCGCCGCAATCGCGAGCGTGCTGCCGTCCGTGCTCATGGCGGTGCGGTGGCCGAAATTGTCGAATTGGGGTTCTGGCGGCGAGACCGGCTCGGTATTGGACGCCTTCAGGTAGCCGATGACGTCCAGCATGAAGGGTTTGGGATCGACGGGCGCAGATCGCGTGCATCCCGCGGAATTGCAGGCGGCGATGGCGAACCGCGTCGCATCCCAGTTGAAGAGATGTGCCACGACGAACGCGTTCGCGCGTGTGCGGGAAGCGGGAATGGGGTCGCCAATACGGGTGAAAGCCTCCCCGGGGCTCTTCCTCTCGAGGAGTCGGTAGGTATCAGCCCCCGGCACCGGGTCCCAGTCGAAGGTGAGTTGCTTGAGATTCGCGCCGGCGGTCACGACCGGGGCGGCGGGGGGAGACGGGGCCTGGACGTCCGCCCATGCCGGGCCGAGCAGAAGCAACGACGCCAGCGTGCCGGCCAGGACGCGGCAAACCCACGCGCAGGCGATGCCAAAGTTTTTCATGATTGATCCCTGGTAGTTTGATGCTGATCCCTGAAATGCGGTTGTGCGGGTCAAACTACCAGATGGGGAGAGCGCAACGCATCGGCGGTCGCAGGCAGTGGAAAGGGGCGCCCACTGTCAGGGGGGCTAGTTATCCTCACGCGTCCAGCCGTCTGTCTGACGTGGCGAGGGAAGCCAATGCCCGCCTTCAGTAAAGCCAGACGGTGGAGTGGCGTGCCTTACGTCCGGCCGCCCCGCGGCCCGAGGAAAAACCACAGGATCAGGCCCAGCAGCGGCAGCAGTATCACCACGAGTGTCCAAAGCAGCTTCTTCTCGTTCGATGCGGAGCTCTGGAAAATATTGATGATCGCCCAGACGTCGCCGATCAGTATCAGCAGGCCCAGAATGCCGTTGTATCCGGTGTTGAACATTGCTTGATTCCTTTCGCTCGATGTCGAAGTGTTGGATGATCCCGCAGCATTCTGCGCCTAATAAGCATTCTCCGGATACAAATCATGACCCGACTCCTCGCTCTCACGCTGGCTCTGTCCACTATCTCCACCGGCGCCCTCGCCGCCGACTCCGCGCGCTACACCGTTATCTCCGGCGGTCAAAAAGTCGGTCATGTGTTTGTCGACACGACCGCCAATCGCACGACGATCGATTTCAACATCAAGAACAATGGACGCGGGCCGACCATGGCCGAGACGATCACGTTTGGTGCCGACGGCTTGCCGAACGTGTGGACGATCACGGGCACCTCCACTTTTGGCAGCAAGGTGAACGAGCGCTTCAACCGCGACAAGTCGCGCGCGAACTGGCTCGACTCGACCGGCAAAGGTCACGCCTCGATCACCGATCCGGCTGTCTACATCGCGCAGAGCGGCAGCCCATGGTCGCTGCAAATCTACGCGCGAGCCCTGCTCAAGCAGCCGGGCATGACGATGCGTGCGCTTCCAGGTGGAACGCTGAAGTTAGAGAAAGGCGACAGCCTGACCGTCCAGGGTGCTGGCGGACCGATTGAGGTCACGCGCTATGTGCTTTCCGGTATTCGCACGGTGCCCGAGACCATGTTGCTCGACGCACACGGAGACCTGTTCGCGTCGTTGTCGCCGTCGGCAGTGGTGGTGCGCGAAGGCTACGAAGGCGAACAAGTCAGGTTGCGCGAGCTCGCCGCAGATTGGAGCACCGAGCGCTTCGCCGCGATTCAGCGCGAAATCGCGCACGATTACGGCGGGCCGACGCGTATTCGCAATGTGCGTTTGTTCGATCCCGGGACCAGCGCGCTGACCGCACCGGTCAGCGTGATGGTCAATGGCAAGCAGATTGCCGCGGTGGAGCCGGTAGATAGTCCGGCCAGTCCGGGCGAGGTCACGATCGACGGGGCCGGCGGTACGCTGATCGCCGGCATGTACGAGATGCACGCGCATTTGGGCCAGAATGGCGCGCTTCTCAATCTGCTGGCCGGCATTACCAGCGTGCGTGATATGGGCAGCGACAATGCGGTACTCGATGCGCTGGTGCGAAGGATCCAATCCGGCGAGATCGGTGGGCCTCACGTCATCCGGTCCGGGTTCATCGAGGGTCGCAGCCCTTTCAACTCCAATAACGGCATCGTGGTCGACAGCCAGGAGAAGGCGCTCGACGCGGTTCGCTGGTACGGCGCGCGAGGCTACTGGCAGATCAAGGTTTACAACAGCATGAATCCTGCGTGGGTGCCCGCGATGATCGATGAGGCGCATCGCTTAGGGATGCGCGTCGCCGGGCACGTGCCCGCTTTCGCAAGCGCCGATCAGATGATCGAAGCCGGCTATGACGAAGTGACTCACATCAACCAGTTCGTGCTGGGTTGGGTGATCGCACCGGGCGAAGACACGCGTACGCTGTTTCGCCTCACGGCGCTGAAGCGCCTGCCTGCGCTGGATCTGAACAGCGCCAAGGTGCAACACACGATTGATCTGATGGCGAAAGGCAACAAGGTCATAGACCCGACTCTAGGCATCCACGAGAACCTGGCATTCAACCGCGATGGACAAGTGCCGCCCGGCGCAACCGATTACCTGGCGCACATGCCGATCGGTACGCGCCGCGACGCGATGAAAGCCTGGACCGATACATCGGCGCCGGGCGACGATCTGGCCTACCGCCAGGCGTTTGAAAAACTGGTGGACGTTGTCAGGCAACTGCACGATCGGGGCGTGTTCATCGTCTTCGGCACCGATACCGGCGGCTCGTTCACATACCATCGCGAGCTGGAGCTCTACCAATCGGCCGGCATGACCGCTCCCGAGATCCTCAAGCGAGCGACCTGGGACAGCGCGCGCTACGTCGGCCAGGAGCAAAGCGCCGGTTCGATCGAGAAAGGAAAACGCGCCGACTTCTTCCTCGTGCCTGGCGACCCGACGAAAGACCTGAAAGCGATCAAGACGATCGCGATGGTGGTCAAGGATGGCGTTTTCTATTACCCGGGCGAAGCGTATCCGAAGTTCGGGATCGAACCGTTTACGACGGCGCCGAAGGTTACATTGCCGGAGAAGTAGCAAGCTCGCCGCGCTGGAGAAATCACTGGCAATCATGGACGCGGGCGCCCGGCGCCAGCTCAAGGAGCTTCGGTGTGCCGCACAAAACTGCGGAAAGCGCGAGCGCGCCGAATCGGCGGTCGCAAGTGGGCGACAGCGGCGTCGACTGTCAGGGCGGCGAGTCACCGGTCTACTGTCTGACGTTGAGCAAGAGAGTCGATGTCTGATTGACGTGAATCAGGCAGCTGAAGAGCATGACGAAATCGCATAGAACCGAATGGAATCGCAATGAAGCACGAAATTCCAGATCGCCAATACGTCATTCTCGAAGCGCCTTCCACGCTGGGCTTGAGTTCCGACGGCGTCGAACAGCTACCCAGGAGTTTGCTGGACCACGGCCTCGCCGAGCGCCTGTCGGCATCCCATGCCGGCCGAGTCGCCCCCGCATCGCGCGGTGGCCAGCGCGATCCCCAAACTACCGTCTTGAACGGCAGCGAGATTGCCGACTATACGTACAGTCTTGCGGATGCCGTGGGCCCGCTGCTCGATACGGGCGGATTTCCCATTGTGTTAGGCGGCGACTGCTCCATCCTGCTCGGTTCAGCGCTGGCGCTGCGACGCCGCGGTCGCTACGGATTGCTGTTCATCGACGGGCAGGCCGACTTCTTCCAGCCGGAGGCGGAGCCCCATGGCGAAGCGGCCTCGATGGACCTGGCGCTCGTCACAGGCTTTGGTCCCAAGTCGCTCACGCATTTCGACGATCGCGCGCCCTTGATTCGGCCCGGGGATGCGGTCGCGTTCGGATATCGTGACGCGAAAGACCAGGTCGACTACGGCAGCCAGCCGCTGCCCGCGGAACTGCGCGCGTTCGATCTGCCTTCGATTCAACGGAGGGGCATCGATGTAGCCGCGGACGAAGCCGTCCGCCACCTCTCGCGCGACGAGCTGGACGGGTTCTGGATCCACGTCGATGCGGATTGTCTCGACGATGCGGTGATGCCCGCCGTGGATTTCAGGCTTCCAGGCGGTCTGTCACCCGACGAGCTCCACACCACACTAACGGCGGCGCTCGCCAGCGGCCGGGCAGTGGGATTGGAGGTCACTATCTACAATCCGCTGCTCGATCCGGAGCGACGCGCCGGAAAGCTGCTCGCCGATCTGCTCGCAGACGCGTTGTCTGCGGTGCGGCCGACATTTAGTGCGCGGGAAGGCGGTCTCAAGTCGCCATCGAAACGACAGTAGCGGTGCGCCACTCCCGCGGGCTCTTCCCGCTCTGCGCCTTGAACGCGCGCGACAACGCCGCCTCACTCCCATACCCCACATCCTGCGCAATCAGCTTCAAACTCTTGCCCTGCAGCAGCGCCTTCTGCGCAAGGCCTACTCTCCACCTCTGTAGATAGGCACCGGGCGTCGTACCGACAGTCTCGCGAAACCCATTCGCAAACGCGCTGCGGCTCATGCCGCACACGCGCGCCAGATCCTCGAGCGACCATTCTGTCTGCGGCTCGTCGTGCATCGCGACGATGGCCAGCCGCAATTGCTTGTGCGCGAGCCCGGCCATCATCCCGACCTGCGTCTGTTTTCGCTCCATGAGCTGGCGCAGCACCTGGATGAGCACTACTTCAAACAACCTGTCGAGCATGCCCTGGCGCCCGCAGTACTGCGCCGACGCCTCCTCGAACAACATCTCGAGCACGGCCTCGCTGCCTTTCATCTGCGCCAGCGGCAAACAAACAAACGGCGGTAGGGCGGCGGCGATCGGGTTCGCAGCACCGCCTTCGAAACTCAAGTTCGCGCACACGAAATCCGCGCCGCGCTCGGCGTCGGTAATGAAGCGATGCGCCATGGGCCGCGGATACAGCAGCAGGCTGGGCTCGCTGATTTTCAGCGACGTCTTCCCATGCCGCACCTCCACTTCGCCGCGTCTAACAAGGTGAAGCTGGCCGTCGGTGCCGCTGCCATCGAGCGCGTTGATGCCGCAGAGCGCGCCGGCCTGGAAGGTGCGTGCGCTCACGGAGAAGTGCGCAAGCAATGCCTGGAGTCGATCGGCCATGAAATGTACTCCGGATCAAGTTATTGGGACTAAAGGTAGCAAATAGTCCAGGTTCCGGGCGCAAAGTTCGCTCCACGCAAGCAACCAACCCACCTCAAGGAGTCGAACATGTCCCCCGAAAAGATCCTCTACACCGCCAAGTCCACTGCCACCGGCGGCCGCGATGGCCGCGCCGTTTCCTCTGACCAGGTGCTCGACGTAGCGCTCGCCACACCGCGCGAACTGGGCGGCGCGGGCGGCACCGGCACGAACCCGGAACAGCTCTTCGCCGCGGGCTACTCGGCCTGCTTCCTGAGCGCACTCAAGTTCGTGGCCGGCAAAGCGAAAGTTGCGCTGCCCGCGGAATCGCGCATCACCGGCACGGTGGGCATCGGTCCCATCCCGACGGGCTTCGCACTCAAGGTTCAGCTGGAGATCTCGGTCCCCGGCCTTCCCAGGGAGCAGGTGCAGCAGTTCGTCGAAGCCGCGCACCGGGTCTGCCCGTATTCCAACGCCACGCGCGGCAACATCGATGTCGCGCTGGTCGTGATCTGAACTCTAACTACGCACTCGGAGAACAAAATTGAACAAGTCACTCAGAATCGCGGCTTCGGGCATCGTGGCCGCCCTGTCTCTCGCAACCGCCGCCGAAGCGGCGCCAGGCAAACTCAACGGCAGCTACATCACGACGCCGGACGGCGTGCAGCTCTACTTCAAGGACTGGGGTCCGAAAACCGGCCCGGTGGTCACGTTCAGCCATGGCTGGCCGCTGAGCTCCGACAGCTTCGAATCGCAGATGATCTTCCTGGCTGACAAAGGCTTTCGCGTGGTGGCGCATGACCGCCGAGGCCACGGTCGCTCGAGCCAGCCGTGGGACGGCAACGACATGAACCACTATGCGGATGACCTGGCCACGGTGATCGAAACGCTGAATCTCAAGGACGTAACGGTAGTTGGCTTCTCGACGGGCGGCGGTGAAGTGGCGCGTTACATCGGCCGACATGGAACGTCGCGCGTGAAGAAGGCCGTGCTGATCGGCGCGGTCCCGCCGCTGATGCTGAAGACGCCTGACAACCTCAAAGGCACGCCAATCGAGGTGTACGACGATATCCGCAAGGGCGCTGCCACCAACCGCGCGCAGCAGTACATCGACATTGCCTCGGGTCCGTTCTTCGGCCTCAACCGGCCGGGCGCAAAAGTGTCGCAGGGACTGATCGACTCGTTCGTGCTGCAGGGTCTGCAGGCCGGCCACAAGAACACCTTCGACTCCATCAAGGCGTTCTCGGAGACGGATTTTCGCCCGGACCTCGCGAAGTTCGACGTACCGACGCTCATCCTGCACGGCGATGACGATCAACTGGTGTCGGTCGACAACAACGCGCGGGCCTCACACGCGCGGATCAAGGGCAGCAAGCTCATCATCTACGTGGGTGGCCCGCACGGCATCACGGACACGCACAAGGACCAGGTGAACAACGATTTGCTCAAATTCCTGCGGGAGTAAGCCGGTGCGAGAACAGGAAGGGCCGCGGGTCATCGCGGCCTTTTCTCTGCCCCTCACGCTCACGGCGCGATGACGATGCTTCCCGGGGTCTGGGGCGCCAACTTGGTGCAACGACTAACATCCGCGAATCATTGCGGAGCCGTTAGGCCGGCCCTTTTAATTCCATGCATCTGAGCTATACACTCTCCCGCGCGACGAAACAGAATTCAGGGACGGTCTCCCTTCATTGGTGAGCTAACAGCACAGGGAAGGTGCCATGAGAAGAATATTCGCGTCTAACTATTTTGCTTGCTGGTCGCCTTTACTGCGCAAGCTGGCATTCATCTCATCCGTATCAGCACTCCTGCTGCTGATGGCTCCATCCAGCTTTGCGATGCTGTCGCCGACCTACATCGCTTGCACCTCGGTGCCGCCCAGACCCCAGCCTCCGGTGAACTGCTCGGGCATCTGGAAAGTCAAATACGCGCCAGGCGCGCCCATCGAATCTTTCATCGGCTATGTCGAACAGACTCAGGTACCCGGGACGACGCCCGCCTATCTGACCTGCAAGGCGGTGCGCCCCACTCCGCGAGCGCAGCCGGAATGCGACGGCCGCTGGTTCATCAGCCGCACACCGTACTCGCAGTACGACAGCTTCATCGGCTACGCGTATGCATCGCAGATCCCGGATACGGTTCCGCGCTACATCGCGTGCGTGCTCGACACATCCTCTCCGCGAGCGCCGCCGAGTTGCCTGAACCGCTGGTACACGACGTCGGATGCGACCAAGCCGTTCGCATCTTTCATCGGGTATGTGTATCTGCAGCCGCCGCTGGTGCGATACGGGCTTTCGCCGAAGTACTACATTGGCTCGGTGATCTACATGCCGCCGGGACAAGGCCCTTCGTCGATCACCTACGGCGCGGGCACGGTGACCGGCACCACGTTGTCGACAGAGGAAAGCTGGAATGTGTCGGCCAACTTCGGTTTTGGTATCGGCAACAGTTCGATTTCTTTCGGCAATGCCTTCGGTGGTTCGACGACCACGTCGACAGACATGCAGATCTCATCGTCAGCGAGTCGCACTTATCGTGGCCAGGCTTCCAATGCCATCAATCACGATTACGACCAGGTGGTTCTCTACCTTGGCGTGAAACTCAACGCGACGGTGGACTATCTGGGCAACGTGGTCTGGGACATCGACTTTTCCCAGGTTGCGAACCAGGGTTTCGCCGCCAGCGGCTATCCGATTTCCATCGGTTGCCTGCGACCTAACAGCACGGTGCCGGCGGTGCTGTGCGTGGACATCCTGAGTTTCCTGGCCACGAACAACATTACGTCCGCGGATTTTGCGGAGATCCTCAAGGTTCATCCCTTCGCTCAGCCGGGTGCGCCGGCATCGCCGGACCCCGATCGGTACGTGATGATAGACGCGGTCAACTTTTTGCCGGATCCAACGACGTCCACCTACACCTACAATCTGAGCAACAGCTCGACGTTCACCAATGCACGGAGAAAGAGCGTCAGCTTCACGGTCAGCGCTGGCGGCAACGTCGGTATCCTGAAAAATACGAACACGCTGACTTTCACTCAGTCATCGACTGCTTCGAACCGAACCGGCAGCAACAGTTCGAGTCAGTTCGTGATGTCGCTGCCGAACGCGCCGTACGGCGGTCCATCGACGCTGTTCGTCTACGTCGACACGATCTACAAGACGTTCATGTTCTCGTTCTCGCAGTGACAGCCGAATAGATTGCCAAGGCCCGATCCAGCATCCGCTGGATCGGGCGTGGCGTCTCAGCCGTGGCTGGTCATCGGCGTTGCATGTCTGACCAAGGCTCCATGTCAGTTTCTGCGTGATTGCAGAGGGCAGGCGACTCGGAAACTCCCTCGAGTTCGGCCAGAATTTCAACTCACGTCACTCTTGACGCGGGCGTCTTTGCCATGCCACCTATCCAACTGATAGCCTCCGTTCCGTTTCCGCGCCACCCGCACGCCATGGCCGCCACAGAAGTCACCTTTTCCCCGGAACGCAGCCTTGAAGCGGTGCTGCTCGTCGCTGGTCGCCTGGCGAAGCCGGCGATCCACGAGGTGCTCAAACTTCTCTACTTCGCGGACAAGATCCACCTCGGCAAGTACGGCTGGCTTGCCAGTGGTGATGACTATGTGGCCATGAAATTCGGGCCCGTCGGCTCGGGCGCCTACAACCTGTTGAAGGCCGCGCGCGGTGATGAGTCCGGCTGGATCCATCCGGACTTCTATCGGTTGGTCCGTGGTGCACTGGAGATTGCCGACGACAAGAGATCTATCAACTTGCTGCGCAGTTCCAATCTGGCGCAACTGTCCCCTGCATATGTCGCCTGCCTCGACGAAGCGCTGAACTTGTACTCGGGCATGCCATTTGGCGCCCGTACAGAACTCAGCCATGACGCGGCGTGGCGTGCAGCGTGGGAACTGGCGGCTGAAGATGAGGTAGGCCAAAGCCCAATCTCCGTAGAGACCATCGCCAAGACACTGCCAAACGCAGAAGAAGTCGTCGCGCAGCTACATAGCCAGTAGCCGCGGATGTCCCTGGGCTCTGGCTTCCCTGAGGACTTTCGCGTCGCGCAGGTCCGGCGTCGACTGCGGCCTGGTGTGGTGATCAAACTCTTTCGAAAGATGGATGACGGCCGGCTACATGAGAAGCGCTTCATCGTGCTGCATGTCGACGACCACACCGTCACCTGCGTGATCAACTCGGAAATCAGTCAGTTCATACGAGCTCGGCCCGCCTTGTTGCGTTGCCAAGTGCTCTTGCAAGCCGCGCAACACGTCTTCATGGAACACGACTCACATGTTGACTGCTCACGCATTCGGTCCTTCCTGACCGAAGAAGTAATAGCCGATCTCATGTCGCGGCCAGAGTGGATTTTGGGTGATGTCGACGGCTCCTGCTGCAACGACATCGCGGCCGGGCTCAAGGCCTCTGAAACGTTGGCCGTTGCAGAGGTCGAGCGAATTTGCAGTTCGCTCGCTAGTCGACTCTGAAGCTCGGCGCTACTTCCCATCAACCTGCTTCCACAACGCCCGCGCCTCTTCCACTACGACCTCCGGCCGCTCTTCCTGCCAGAACAGCTTGCTGCCCTTGAGTTTGCGCACCCCGCGCGCGTTACCGAAAGTTCTCGCCAGATAGTCCGGGCTTTCCGTCGAGAAAATGTCATCAGCCATGCCCCAGACAATTCGCGTGGGCACACGGCAGCGCTTGAGCTGCGCTTCAACACCCGCCAGCGGATTGGCCTCGAGCGCAACGGCATACGCGTGCAGCAAAGCCTTGCGTTCCGGCGAACTCACCAGCGGCGCGAAGTACGTCTCGATGGCCTCATCCGATGGCTGCGCGGGACTCGAATAACACATACCGCCAATACCTTGCGCCGATCGCGCCAGCGTCTTGTCCGCGAGCCAGGCACCGATTAAGTCGTCGGCAAACTTGCCGGCCTTCGACGCCTCGATGATTGGCTGCAGCGCCTTCAGTGGATAGTCGAACTCGGCATCACAGTTCGTGAGCAGCAGGCTGCGCACGCGCTCGGGATGCCGCGTGACGAGCAGTTGAGCGACGGCGCCGCCGCTGTCGTTCGCGATGACGTCGGTCACGGGCACTTTCAGCTCGTCCAACAACGCAACCAGCATGGCGACCTGGTCCAGCGGCGCCACGCCCTGGCCGGCGGTCACCTCGGTGAACCCGAGCCCGAGGAAGTCAGGCGCGATGCAGCGGCGGTCGACGGAGAGCGCCTTCAACGAATCCCGCCACTGAAATCCATTCAGCGGAAAGCCGTGCAGGAACAACACGGCGTCGCCACGGCCGCGCTCCACATACGCGATGCGCCCGAAGCGCGTGGTGGCGAAGCGCCGCGCCGCATGGAAGTCAGCGGCGGTGAAGCGTGAAGCCGCGGCCCCAGACAGGGACGGAACCAGCGCGGACCCGATGATCGACGCACCGGCGGTGCTGACAAATTCTCTGCGTTGCATGGGAACACCTCGTGTGTATGTGCTGCGCATGCTGTTACCGCGGCGTCATGGTCTCAATTCCCTGCGAGGTCATGGCTGCATAACCTCCGAGGTCATTGTCTTCAGCTGCGCCCGCGGCTAGGGTGCCGCCATGTCCAACGCTCCCCTGGGCGCATTGCTGCGTGAATGGCGCGCGGCGCGGCGCCTGAGCCAGCTCGACCTGGCGCTCGATGTCGGTGTCTCCGCGCGCCATCTGAGTTACGTGGAAAACGGCAGGTCCCAGCCCAGTCGCGACATGGTGGGTCGCCTGGCGGACGTGCTCGAGATGCCGCTGCGCGAACGCAATGCGCTGCTGATGGCCGCGGGTTACGCGCCTCGCTACCGCGAAACAAGCTTGAGCACGCCGGCGCTGGCGCGCGTGAAACGCGCCATCGACTTCATGCTGGAGCTGCAGGAACCTTACCCGGCGTTTCTCATGAACCGGCACTGGGACGTGCTCATGCTCAACAAGGCGGCGGCGCGTGTAATCCGTTTTGTACTGGGCAAGGACAGCATTCACACCAACGTGATGCGCCAGTTCTTCGACCCGAACGATCTGCGCGCCGGCATCGCCAACTGGGAAGAAGTGGCGGGCGAGCTCATCCGCTATCTACATGCGGACATGGTGGCGTCGCCGACGGACCAGGCGAATCGCGACTTGTTAGAGGAGCTCCTGCGTTACCCCGGCGTGCCCACGCGCTGGCGCCTGCGCGACGTCGACACTACGCCGTCGCCGTTGCTGACCACCGTGATGCGTCGCGGCGACCAGGAATTGCGGTTCTTCTCCACCATCACCACGTTCGCCACGCCGCGCGACGTGACGCTCGAAGAGCTGCGCATCGAGTGCGTTTTTCCGGAGGACGATGCGACGGCGGCGATTTGCAAGGCGCTGGCGGAGGAGGACGTCGATTAACTTTCCAATACGATCACCTGCAACCGAACGCATTCACGGTTTCGTCGGGTCGGGAATCCATTCATCGATCCCCAAGGCCCCTGTAAGACAGCGAAACGCGAACACGCTCGGAATGGCGCTCGAGCCTTCCAGCATGCCGGCGTAATCCTCGAAATACATCTGCGTGTGCAGCGAGGCCTCGAAATCGTTCGAGTTGCTCAGCGAGGCGACAGCATGTCCTGCACCCTGCATTTCGTACCAGGTCACAGGTTGCTTCGCGTCGGTGTCGTATCTGAAGCGATGAGTGACCACGTTGTCAGCACTGCTTGAATTCGCATCGAGCACGGTGCAGTCAGACACTGGCTCCGACGGAAGCTGATGCCGATCGAGCAGCCAGTTCACGCTGGAGATGTCGTCTCGTTGCTCCAGCGGTCCATCGTAGTCCATCGAATACAGCGGATCCTGGTCCAGCGTGCAATCCCCGGCGCGACGGGAGGTCCGCCTTGCCAGCAACCTGGCTGGCCCAGGTGGTCGAGGTTGTCGTCTGCCGTGCCGTGAATGTAGAGGACTGGCTTCGTCGGTGCGACGCCGAACGCTGACCTGAGCGCGATGATGTTGCCGTACCTGCCGTATTTGTCCGGAAGAAAGCCGGTGAGACGTTCGTAACCGGTGCGCGAATCCACGTTCCCGCTCAGCTCGCCATCCCCGCAGCCCTCGGTTTCGCGAAACAGGCCGAGCTGGCGTGAATAGATTCCGAACCCGGCAAACATCGACGATCGGTAACACAGCAGCATCCACGTCATCGAGCCGCCGCTCGAGAAACCGGATACGTAGACCTTGTTGCCATTCAACTGGGGATTGTTGATCAGAAGTCGCCCGACCAGTCGCTCGACGAACGTGATGTCGCGGTAAGCGTCGACATCGGCACCGCTGCCTGGTGTCTTCAAGCCGCGCCACACGATGTCTTCATTCGGATCTGTCGTGACCACGTTCTCCGGCGTCACGCGCAACGCTTCGGGGTAGACAAGCACCGTCGGCGCGCTATGCGCGATCTGTTTGAAGAAGCGGTGCATCGTCGATGTGTTGCCATTCTTGCCATGGAACACCAGCCACAAATTGACGCTGCTGTCGGCACGATTGCCGAAGTTGCCCGGCGTCGAATATTGGAACTCGCGGGTTTCCACCACGCCATCGGGTTGATGATGATTGAAGCTCACGATCGAAGACAGCGCGCGCAAGCCCGCGGCGTCGACGCCTGTTCCCGTCAGCGCGAATTTGCTGGGCTCAGGGTCTGGCGGGAAATCCGAACCCGAGTCGTCGTCGGGCACGCTGGGACCTGACGTGTCGGGTACCCAGCATTCGCATCCGGGGTCCCACGTGTACTGATGGCCCCACGCCGCGACAGTGAAAGCGAACGAACTGAACAGTGCGGAGAGAACGAAAAGCGGCTTGATGTTCATCGCAAATTTCCTCTGGCAGGCTGCCCGCTTCCACGGGTGGCGTGTATGGCCCCCTCGTCGGCCATCGCGATACGACGCCGAGATTGGGGGGTTCAGAGGTGGTAACGAGAACTGTGATCGAATGCGGACACTCAGATTACGAAAGGGCTGCAAGCGATCATCGACGGCGGTCGACCTACCTGCGCGGGAAGTAAATATCCGGCTTCGCCGGCGCCTCCATCCCCGTCCCGAGGAAGAACCCGGGATGCGGCGGCTGGTTGTACGCAACGTTCTGCCAGGCGATGCTCAGTCGATACGTCGGGTCATGCATCAACGTTCGCAGCTTGACGGACGTCGCATCGGTCGTCGTATACAGCCGCAACTCGCTGCTGTCCTGCGAACGCCAGATCACTTCCTCGCGCCAGTCGCCGAGGATGTCGGCCTGGAGCGCCGGATTTCCCTTGGTGTCGTTGTTGGAGAACGTGCCCTCGGCCGTAAAGATCGGCACGGCCACGCCGGCCTCGTAGTCCCACTTGTCGATGCGTCCAGCTCCCGCGCGCGGCACCGCATCGAAATTGTGATCTAACAACTCACGCGAAAGATCGCCGTCCCACCAGATGCCATTGTTGATGGAGGAGGGCGTCGTCAGGCTGAGCTCGAGGCCCTGCGCAGTGTGGAGGCCGCCGCCGCCGCTGGACCACATCTCCTCGCCCACGTGCCGCGGGTCGATATCCGCGGACATCCCGCGACCGGTATCCCTGCCCGTGAATTTCCCCCACAGGATTTCGCCGGTGGCGGCATCCCAGGCGGCGAGGCCGTACGGCGCCGCACGGTTCTCCTGGACCTTGAACACCTCGAGCCCGGCGCGCGAGGGATCGAGTTCACCGACGTGCAACGCGTCGCCGTGGCCGAGATTCGTCGTGTACAAGATGGCGCCGTTGTCGTCGATCGTCATGGCGCCGAACACGATCTCATCCTTGCCATCGCTGTCGACGTCGGCCACCGCCAGTTGATGATTCCCCTGGCCCGTGTACTGCGTGCCCGCAACATTGGTGTCGAACACCCAGCGCTCCTGGAATGCGCCGTTCTTCCAGTCCCACGCGGCGATGACGGTGCGCGTGTAGTAGCCGCGACTCATGATGAGACTCGGACGCCGGCCGTCCAGATAGGCCACGCCGCCGAGGAACCGGTCGACGCGATTGCCATAGTTGTCGCCCCAATCGGTGACGAGACCGCGCGCCGGGATGTAGTCGATGGTCGCCAGCGCCTTGCCGGTCTTGCCGTCGAACATGGTGAGGAACTCTGGCCCCGCGAGCACGTATCCCGCGGTGTTGCGGTAGTCCGCAGCGGGGTCGCCGATCACGGTGCCGCGCGCGTCGGTCGTGCCGTCGGCGGTCTTCATGGCGACTTCGGCTTTGCCGTCGCCGTCGAAGTCATAGACCATGAACTGGGTGTAGTGCGCGCCGGCGCGAATGTTGCGACCGAGTGCGACGCGCCATAGCAGCGTGCCGTCGAGCTTTAATGCGTCGACAAACACTTCGCCCGTGTAGCCACCCTGCGAGTTGTCCTTCGAGTTCGTGGGATCCCACTTGAGCACGATTTCATACTCGCCATCGCCGTCGAGATCACCGACGCTCGCGTCGTTGGCGCGATACGTGTACGCCTCGCCGGCCGGTGTCACGCCATCGACGGGCCGAACCAGCGGAATAGATAGATAGGATCCCGGCCAGACTTCGGCGGAGTCACCGGCGCAGTCCTTGTGCTTGCGGCGACGGTCGTTGTGATTCGAGCAGCCGCGGCCGCGCCCGTCATCCGCACGGCGAACGGTGTAGATGGAATCGGGCTGTCCGCCGGCATCGAGATAGTTCGTGGTGTCGCTCAACGGCCGGCGATTCACCTTTCTGCCATCGCGGAACACGTTGAAGTCGGCGCGATAGGATTCATCCCCGAGCAGCCGCCAGCTCACGAACACGCCGGCGTCCGTCTGCACAGCGAGTACGCCGCGGTCCAGGAACTCTGCCTGCCTTGCACGCGGAGAATTGTCGTCGCCGTCATGCGCGATGGCGGTGATCGGCAGCATGGCTGCGACGCAGCACGCGGTGAACATCCAGTTTCGTTTTGCCTTGTACATGGATCCTTCCTCGTACGTGCGGGTGATTGCGGGCGAGCGAATTTGCACCGGGTTGAGTGGCATTGCAATCCGTAGAGCGACTAACCATTCAAAAATCGTCACTCCCTACTGGCGACAAGCCGCGCGCGGGTTTAACGTTCCGCGTCACAAGACGAACGACTTATCCGTAACGTCGGCATACGCCTACAAAGTTGACCACCGACGTCGTAATCATTGGCGGAGGCGCCGCAGGCATTGGTGCTGCGCGGCGCCTCGCGCGCTCCGGCCTATCCACCATGCTGCTCGAGGCGAGCTCGCGGCTGGGCGGCCGTGCCTGGACCCACGAGGTCGCAGGGACTGAACATCGATCTCGGCTGCGGATGGCTTCATTCCGCGGAACGCAACGCATGGGTCGGGGTCGCCGAGGCCGCCGGCGTGCCCATCGACCGCAGCCGCGCGCAATGGGGCGTGCAGTATCGCGATCTTGGTTTCCCGAAAGCGGAGCATGAGGATGCGGGACGAGCTTTTGGGACCTGGATGCAGCGGCTCGAAAGCTCACCCCCGCCCAGTGATTGCGCGGCGGATGCGCTCCCGTCTGACGGCGAGTGGAACAATTTCATCCGCACCATCGTCAGCTTCATCAGCGGCGGCAACCTGGAGCAGCTCTCGGTGGCGGACTATCTGGCGTACGACGAAGCCTCGTCCGATAACAATTGGCGCACGCCGACGGGCCTGGGCTCGTTGGTCGCCCGCAGTTTTCCGCCGAAAGTGGAATTGAGTCTGGCAACCCCAGTGCAATCGATCGCCCTCACGCCCGAGGGAGTATCAGTTCGCACGCCGGCGGGGGAAATCCGCGCGCGGGCCGCGATACTCACAGTTTCCACCGCTGTGCTGGCTGGCGACGTTTTGCAGCTCCCCGCGCAACTCGCGCCCTGGCGCGAAGCCGCGGGCAGGCTGCCACTGGGCCGCAACGAGAAGTGTTTCCTTCGAGTAGAGGGCGGACCGTTTGAAAAGGAGACGCAGTTGTTAGGCGATCCTCGCGCCGATGCGCACCGCCTCGTACTACATCCGGCCGATGGGATCGCCACTGATCGAGTGCTTCTTCGGCGGAGAGGGCGCCCGTTTCGTCGAAGAGGGCGGACCCGCCGCCGGATTCGATTTCGCCATGGAGCAGCTGTGCGCATTGTTCGGTGCAGACATCCGCAGCTCACTGCGTCCGCTCGGTGCATCCAACTGGACTCAGATGCAATACATCGGTGGCGCTTATAGCTACGCGTTGCCCGGATACGCCTCGGCGCGGCGTGAGCTCGCGCGGCCGTTCGAGGATCGCCTGTTCTTCGCGGGTGAGGCGACCAGCGCGGGTGACTTCTCCACGGTGCACGGTGCTCACGACAGCGGTGTGCGGGCCGCGGACGAAGCGATCGCGGCGCTCAAAGACGAGTCCTGAAACTCTCAACGCTGTTGAGAGAACTGTCATGGCCGACCGGCTCGACCAAAAATATCTACGGCACCAACCGCGCTACACTCCCCTCATGCGAAAAGAACCCAAATGGCACAAGACCGTGGAGGAGGACGACTTCGAAGCGTCGTTGTCATACCTCACCCTGGTCTACTCGCCGACCAAAAGCGCGCGGCTCGTCGCCGCACTGCGACGCGCGAAACCCGCGCGCTTCAAGGCGAAGGACATCTTTCGCGCCTCACAACTATCAAAGTTGGGTGTGAGCAACCTGCGCGTCGTCGGCTATCGCAAGAAGATCAAGATGGGCAAGTTGCTGTCGCCGATACTGCTGGTGAGAGACGAACGTCTCGGCAAGGTCGTGGTTGCCGATGGATATCACCGGCTTTGCGCCGTCTATGAAGTGAACGAAGACACCTGGATTCCTTGCCGCATCGTCTGAGCGTCAGTGCCGCTGGCCGGCTCTCGGCGTGTCGTGAATGAAGCATTCACTTGTATTTCGTGGCCGCAGCGTTTCCTGACACGGTTCGTCGGCCGTTGCCTCCATCTCTCGGGACTGCAGGCGGGGAAGCTTCCCGGCAGTCACCAAGGAGATGCCCAATGCCTGAACAACAGCAACCGCACCGCGATCCGGCACTTGCGCCAGCAAACATTCCGGATGACGGAGACGAGGAATACACGCTGGTCATCGAGAGCCAGGATGTCGAACGCGATGCCGGACCGGAAGGACAAGACGAAGCGGGCGAAGGCGAGGACGTAGATGACCACGAGGACTACGACGAAGAGGACGATGAAGAAGTGGCAAAGCTCGACGAGACGCTGACGCGCCTGCCGCCAGATTGAAGGTACGCACAGCGGTCGAGTCTCAGCCTCGACCGCTGTATTCCCCGCGCTCGACGGCCTGCCGGGATGTCGAAAATCGCCAATCCCGTTCGACTATTCTCTAGTCACCCACACGCAGGAGCCGTCATGAAAGTTCTCGTCTTCGTCAAAGCCACATCGAACAGCGAGCAGGGCATCATGCCCACCGATGAACATGTGTCCAAGATGTTCGCGGACATGGGCAATTTCAACGAGGCACTGGTCAAGGCCGGCATCATGCAGGAGGCGGATGGTCTCAAGCCCAGCAGCGCGGGCAAGCGCATCAAGTTCTCCGATCAGGGACACACGTCGGTGATCGACGGTCCTTTCGCCGAGACGAAAGAGCTGGTGGCGGGCTACTGGATCTGGAACGTGAAGTCGATGGACGAGGCGGTCGAATGGGCGAAGCGCTGCCCGAACCCGATGCCAGGCGAAGAAGGCGTGCTGGAGATTCGCCCGGCATACACGCTCGAAGAGATCGAGACGCTGGTGCCGAAGGAACAATTCGATCAGGAAAAGCGGCTGCGCAAGCAGGTCAAGCGCCAGCAGAAGCCGAAGGTGAAGGTGAAGCCAGCAAAGCAGGCGAAGAAAGCGTCTGCCAAGAAAAAGGCCAACCGCATGGCGAAGCGCCCAGCGGCGCGCGCCAAGTCAAAAAAATAGCAACAGCCGCGAAACTGAACTTGGGATCGAGTGCGCTCAGGTCCGCAACGAATCGCCGATCGGCTCTGCGGGTGGAACGTCGTCTTCCGGGTCCAACGCCTTTAACGCCGACACGGCAGGACCGTTGAGCACGGAGCCATCGAGGGCGAAGCGCGAGCCGTGACACGGGCAGTCCCAGCTCTTCTCGCCGCCGTTCCATTGCACGACGCAACCCAGGTGCGTGCACACGGCGGACATCTCCTGAAGGTTGCCGTGCGGATCGCGATAGACCGCAACATGCTTCATGCCGTCGCGGATGATGGCGCCTTCGCCGGGCGCGATGTCCTCGCGGTCGGACACGTCACCGCCCTTGACGTGATCCCCGACCATGCGCGCGACCATATCGGCAGTTTCCGCGACAAACGTGGGCGCGGCCTTCAAGGTCTTGCGCGTGGGGTCGTAGAGCTTTTCGAAAGGATTGGGCCGGCCGGTGATCAGGTCAGCGATCAGCATTCCGCCCAGCGTGCCATGCGTGATTCCATTTCCCGAGTCGCCGGTGACGATGTACACGTTGTCGTCGTCGAGAGGATTGCGGCCGATGAACGCGAGGCTGTCGACGGGTTCCATGACCTGCCCCGACCAGCGGTACACCACCTCGCCGAGCGCCTGGAAGTTGGAACGCGCCCACGTTTCGAGACGGTCGTAACGGACGGCGGCATCGTTCTCTTCACCGGTCTTGTGGTCTTCACCGCCGATGATCACGACATCACGCTCGATGCCGCGCACGCGACGCACGTAGTGATAGGGATCCTGCATGTCCCACAACAAGATCGCGGGGAAGCTGTCTTTGGCCACCTCGAAGCCGATGGTGTAGGTGCGGTAGGCCGCCTGCTTGGTGTGCATGGCCACGCGGTCGTTGAACGGTGTGTTGGTGGCGACGACGATGTGGTTGGCTGCGACGGTCTTGCCGTTGGCAAGGTCTACGTGCGCGGCGCCGCCGCCGGTCACCGAAACCACGCGCGCCCCGGTTATCAGCGTGCCGCCGTGTTGACGGAACGCGCGCGCGAGTCCGTCCATGTACCTGCCAGCGTGGAAGGCGGCCTGGCGCGGAAAGCGCAAGGCCGGGCCCGGAAGCAAAACGCCGAGCGCGCGTACGGAGTCCAGCATTTCGAGGTCGGTGAATCCGGCGCGCAACGCAGCCTCGCTCTCGTCATCGAACTTCTCGAGAGGCGTCGCATCGGTACACACCAGATAGCCGTCGAGCCGCTCGAAATCGCAGTCGATGGATTCTTCGTTGACGATGGTCTCGACGCGATCGATCGCCGCGCGGTGGCTTTCGGCCGCAAGCCGCGCATTTTCGGCACCGAACAGGTTCTCGAGATGGTAGTAGCGATCGTCGAGGGCGGCCGTCAGGTGTGCGGAGGTGCGGCCCGTCTCGCCCGCCGCGACGCCGTATGCGTCCAGCACCAGGACCTGAAGTCCCGCACGCTGCAATAGATAGGCGGTAGTGAGTCCGCTGATGCCGGCGCCGATGACGCAGACCTGCGTGGAGGCGGGGAGTACCGTCGCACGCCCGGCGGGTTCGGCGGGACTTTCGCTGGTGGCGTTTTCCCGCCAGACCGGTATCGATTCATCGAAGCTGCGCGGCATAGGACACCTCCATGTCATTCATTCGACGCTAGGCCGCCAGCTGCGTTCCCGAAACTCCAAACCTCCCGTCTCGCACGTTAGCCGAGTCCTACGGCACCCAACGCGTCAGCGGCGGCCCTGCTTCGTTGCAGCAGCGTGCGGCGCGTATCGGTGTCCGCCAGCGCTGACAGATAACGCTTTCTCGGAGGTCTATACCTTCTCCTCCCTAAGGCGCTCGCGTCTCCCGAAAAGTGCCAAGGGTCAAGGAGGGGTCTATGTTTCTGGTTCTCTCGCGGTTCGTTCTCCTGACACTCCTGTGCTCGTTGTGCGCGACACCCGTCGCGCACGGCGCAACCTTGCCGAGCGGCTTCGCCGAGACGCGCGTCGCCACGGGCATTACGAGCCCGACGGCGATGGCCATCGCGCCCGACGGCCGCATTTTCGTAACCCAGCAGGGCGGTTCGTTGCGCGTCGTCAGGAACGGCGCATTGCTGGCGCAGCCGTTCCTCACGGTGAGCGTGAGCAGCATCGGCGAGCGCGGCTTGCTCGGCGTCGCCTTCGACCCGAACTTCGCCTCCAACAATTTCGTATACGTGTACTACACGACCTCGTCATCGCCCGTGCACAATCGCCTGAGCCGCTTCACCGCGAGCGCCGCCAACCCCGACGTTGCGGCTGCCGGCAGCGAAGTGCAGCTGCTGAATCTTCCGAACCTGAGCTCGGCGACCAATCACAACGGTGGCGCCATCCACTTCGGCACCGACGGCAAGCTCTACATCGCGGTCGGCGAAAATGCCAACGGCAGCAACGCGCCTTCCCTGAACACGACGCTGGGCAAGATCCTGCGCATCAATCCCGATGGCTCTATTCCTTCCGACAATCCGTTCGTCAGCCAGACGACGGGCATCAACCAGGCGATCTGGGCGCGCGGCTTGCGTAATCCGTTTACTTTTGGCGTAGACCCGACAAACGGCCGCATCCATATCAACGATGTGGGCGAGGGCACGTGGGAGGAAGTGAATCTGGGGGTCGCAGGTGCGAACTATGGATGGCCGCAAACGGAGGGGCCGAATCCGGCCGGCGTCGCGGGCGTGCGTTATCCGATTCATGCCTTTCAACACAGCGGCGGCGTCTGCGCGATCACCGGCGGAGCGTTTTACCGGCCGACCACGGCCAACTTTCCCGCCGAGTACGCCGGGCGCTATTTCTTCGGCGACTTCTGCGCCGGGTTCATTCGCACGTTGAGCCCGCCCAACTACACGACACCGACGGCCTTCGCCACAGGCGTCAGCTCGCTGGCGGACATCCAGGTGCATCCCGACGGCTCTCTCTACTATCTCGCGCGCGGGGGTGGGGGCGATCTGTTCCGCGTGCGGTTCACGGCGAACACCGCGCCGAGCATTTCCTCGCACCCGACAAACGTCACGGTGGGCGCCGGCCAGTCCGCAACCTTCGCGGTGACGGCTTCGGGCTCGGCGCCGCTCGCGTATCAGTGGCAGAGGAATGGCGCGAACATCGCGGGCGCGACGTCACGCACTTACACGCTAACCACCAGCGCTGCGGACAGCGGAGCGATGTTCCGCGTGCTGGTCAGCAACTCCGCCGGCTCGGTGCTCAGCAACTCGGCGACGCTGACCGTGCTCGCCAACAACGCGCCGATGGGCACGATCACCGCGCCGGCCAACGGCGCCCTGTACCGCGGCGGAGAGGTGATCAGTTTCGCGGGAACGGGCACCGACAACGAGGATGGCAACCTGCCGCCGAGCGCCTTCACCTGGCGCGTGGACTTCCATCACGACACTCACACGCATCCGTTCATGCCGGCCACGAGCGGCATCACGGCGGGCACGTTCACCATCGCCAATCGCGGTGAGACGTCGGCGAACGTGTTCTATCGCGTCTACCTGACGGTGCGGGATTCCGCGGGCCTGACGCAGACTTCGACCGTCGATGTGCGGCCGCGGACATCCGTGGTCCGCATCGAAAGCAATATCGCGAACGCGCAGCTCACGCTGGATGGCGCGCCGATCACGGCGCCGTTCGAGTTCACCGGCGTTGAAGGTGTGATCCGCACGCTGGGTGTGGTGACGCCGCAGACCTCCGGCGGCACCAGCTATGAGTTCGTGTCCTGGTCCGATGGCGGCCAGGCGACCCACGAGATCACGACGCCTAACGACAACACGACCTTCACCGCGCTGTTCCAGCCGGCGGCAACCACCACGCTGTTCAGCGACAACTTCGAAGCGGCTCGTGGCTGGGTGCTGACGGCCGGCACAAACACCGCACCTCGTGGCCAGTGGCAGCGAGGCGACCCGCAGCCCACGACCTTCAATGGCGTGACGCTGCAGTTGGGCACCTGCGATGGTTCGGTCAACTGCTTCGTCACCGGCCTCCTGGCGGGTTCGGCCGTGGGCTCTGGCGATGTGGACGAAGGTCAGACTTCGGTGCAATCACCGGCAATCGTGCTGCCGGCCGGTGGCGTCGTGACCCTGCGCTTCCGATACTTCCTGGGACACAACGACAACACGACCAGCGCGGACTACTTCCGCGTCCGCGTGGTGGGAAACAATGGCCAGCCGCAAACCGTGTTCACGCGCGCGGGTAGTTCGAACGTCGTCGCGGGGGTGTGGACGACGCAATCGGTGAACCTGAGCGCATTCGCCGGGCAGACCGTGCAGCTGCGATTCGAAGTGGCCGACGCCGCGGCGGGCAGCATCATCGAAGCGGGCTTCGACAATGTGACGGTGACGCGACAGTGAGTTTGGGCGCGCCACACCTAAGGGGCGAAAACTAATCGCTTGCAACCGCACGCGCAGCAGGAGAAGAATCCACCCGCGTTGATTCCCCCGGAATGGATTTTCAGGGGTCGCTAACTAGTCTGTACCAACCACGCATGCACGGAGGCACGAATATGAAGTCCCACATGGACGGTGAGGTCAAATGGGTCTGGATCATTACATCCGCCATTGTCCTGTTCATCGTCACGTTGTACGCGAACGCATCCGGTATCTGACAACGCAACGCTAAAGCCCGATCCAGCCCGCTGGATCGGGCTCTAGGCAATACGCGAACCTGTCTATGGCTGCGGCCTCTCGATAGCCGTCGCCCACAACGCCACCTTGCGCGTGTGCCTCAGCACCACCACTTCGCAGCTCCGCCCGATACGCTGGGCATTGAGCACCTGCTGCAATCGATCGATTCCGGTGATGATTTCGCCGTCGAAACGCACGACGAGATCGCCTGGCTCGATGCCCGCGACGCTCGCCGGGCTGCCGGGCTCGATGCTGCGCACACGCACGCCCGACGCATTCTCGATCTCATGATGCCGCGCGATGCGCCGTGCAAGTGGCGCGTTGACACCGGCAATGCCGAGCCAGCCGCGCCGCACGCGCCCATGGGCCAACAACTGCCCGAGCACCCATTGGGCGCTGTCGCTCGCGGTGGCGAAGCAGATTCCCTGCGCGCCGGGAATGATGGCGGTATTCACGCCGATTACCTCGCCGCGCGCGCTCACCAGCGGTCCGCCGGAGTTGCCGGGATTCAGCGCGGCATCGGTCTGGATGACATCGTCGATGAGCCGGCCGGTGCTGGCCCGCAAGGATCGACCGAGCGCACTCACGACGCCCGCGGTGACGGTGTGCTCGAAGCCCAGCGGATTGCCGATGGCGATCGCAATCTGTCCCATCTTGAGTTTGGCGGACCGTCCGAAGCGCACGTGCGGGAAGCCGCGGCTGGCCACGCGGATCACGGCAAGATCCGAGTCGGGGTCGTCGCCAACAATGTCGGCCGCGAATTTCTCGCCGTCCTGGGTGGACACGCGAATCTCGCGCGCGCCGTGCACCACGTGACTGTTGGTCAGCAGCAATCCATCGGGCGTGAAGAAGAAGCCGGAGCCACTGCCGCGACGCTCTCGTCCATCACGCGTCGCATTGATGTCGATGTGCACGACGGCGGGCGCCACGAGCTCGGCCGCCGTACTGACGGCCTGCGAATAGGCGTCGAGCAGCTCGCCGTCGCCAGCGGAATCGATCGGGGAGGGAGAGATTGGAGAATCCACGCTTGCACGTCTGTCTGGGCGTGGTCGGGATATTCAAGTGCGCCTCAATTAAGACGATTCAGCGCGAAGTCGAAACATTCTCGGCTAGAGGAATCTGCAGCCGTCTTCGACCATGCGAACGATGGCGGCCGTTCACTTGACAGTCGGATGCGAGGGGCTATCGTGCGAAGCATGCCCGTTACACCAGAAGAGCTGGCGCAAAAGGCGATGGAATTGCCAGCGGAAGGTCGTGCGGAGTTGGCGGACCTGCTTGTCGAGAGCCTGGATGCCGCGGAGCTCAGCAGGATTGATCACGCGTGGCTCGCCGAGGCAAAGCGCCGTCGCGATGAGGTTAGGGCCGGCACCAGCGCAACTCTCCCCGCAACTGAAGCTATCAGGCAGGTCCGCGACGCGCTCAAGCGATGAGACTCGAGTTTCACTCGAACGCTCTCGCGGAGTTACAAAGCGCCGCCGAATATTACGAGTCGCGCCAATCAGGGCTTGGTAATCGATTTCTCGACGCGATCGCGGAAGCTTGCGAGCGGATTGCGCATGAGCCTTTCGCGTGGGCGCCAGCTGATGAAGATGTGCGCCGATGCTTGGCGCGTGTGTTTCCATACGGCGTTTTCTACACCGTAGAACATGACTTCATTCTGATACTGGCCGTGGCTCGTCTGGCGAGGGAACCGGGGTATTGGAGGTCGTGAAGTAGGTCTGGCGGTCGGCGCAATCTTCCCGTGCCGTACAGAAAACCATCACGAGTTCGTAAACATTCGGTGTCAGATTGCGCCGTGGCACAAACTATCCGCAGCAAGTGCTTGAGAATCTTGGGCGTAGCCCTGGTGCTCGCCTGTGCTTCGCGTGCGTTTTCTCAGCAGCCGGCCGATCCGGCCGCCGCCTTGCGCGCACGCTACCTCAAGATGACGGACGCGCTCGAGACCAGCACGATTCAGAAAGGTCTGTACGTAGAGTCCGCCGACAGTTCGCGTGCGCCGCGCGGTGATGCGTACGCGGTCGTCAACTATCCATTCGCCACGGTGGCGGGCGCCTTCACCACACCTGCTGTCCTGTGCGAATCGCTGATCCTGCACATCAACGTGCAGTACTGCCGCGCCGCAAGCGGTGTTGAGCCACTCACGCTGTCGGTGGCGCTTGGCAAGAAGACCTGGCAGCCGCTGGAAGACGCGTATCACATCAACCTGGATTTCAAAGCCGAGGCGAGCGCGGACTTCATGCGGGTCGAGCTCACGGCCAAAGACGGTCCGCTCGACACGGGCAACTATCTGATCGCCATGGAGCTGGTCGCGCTCGATGACCAGCGTGCGTTCATGCACATCCAGTACGCATACACGCAGGGTTTCATGGCGCGCGTCGCGACCAGCGTCTACTTCGCCACGAACGGCAGCGAGAAGGTCGGTTTCACGCGGGTGCCAGATGCCAGGAGCTACGCACCACAACTGGTGCGCGGTATTCGTGGCGTGCTGGAACGCAACACCATGCGCTACTACCTGGCCTTCGATGCCTATCTACACGCGCTCGCCGTCCCGCCAGCGCAACGCTTCGACGCGAGTCTCGAGCGCTGGTTTGCCGATACCGAGCGCTTCGCGCACCAGCTTCGCGAAGTGACGCACGACGACTACGTCGCGATGAAGCGCCGTCAATATCTGCGGCAGCGAAGCCCGACGCTCATGGCGCGGGGTCCGTGAGCCCTGAGCCGCGCTTCGTACGCGCATCCGCGACCTAGGGCCGCTCGGTGCAGGCGACGCGGTTTGACCTGAACCAGCAGCACATCACTCGCAATTGAGCACGATCGGAACCGCGCGCCGGTGAGAGATCGTTCATGCTTCGCTCGCCACGCTGGAAGAGCCGCATGAAACCCACGAGCCAATCGGACTACACCAAACGCATCGAGCGGGTGATCGCCGCAGTAGCGGCGAGCCTCGAGCAGGAGCAGGAACTGCCATCGACCGCCACGCTCGCCGGCATCGCAAACTTCTCGCCGTTTCATTTCATGCGCGTGTACCGGGCGCTGGCCGGCGAGTCGCTCGGCGCGACGGTGCAGCGCCTGCGCCTGACGCGTGCGGCACATCTGCTGGCACGCGGTTCCGCGCCGATCTCGGAAATCGCCGGCCGCGTCGGTTTCGAGACGCCGCAGGCGTTCGCACGCGCTTTCCGTCAACACTTCGGCGTGGCGCCGAGTGAGGCGCGAGCCGTGGATCTGGCGGGTGAGCCGCGAGGCGCGGCGCCGCACGAACCGCTGCGACCGCAGCCGGCGATCCGCGTGGACGTGGTGACGCTCAAGCCGTTTCGCGTCGTCGTGCTCCGCAACCAGGGCGCGTATTCGAAACTCGACGAGGCCTACGGCCGACTGTATGCGTGGATGGCCGCGCGAGGGGCGCTCGAATCCATCGACGGAATCTGGGGGGTGCCGCATCACGACGGCCGCGAGACTCCAGCGGAGGACTGTCTGTTCGACTGCTGTCTGGCGACTTCGGCAGAGCTGCATGCGGCCGAAGGGGTGTTGCCGGGCGACCTCGGCGGGGGCGAATTCCTGCGCCACCTGCACGTCGGCTCCTATGAGCGATTCGAGGAGGTCCACGAAGCGCTGCTTCGCGAGTTGTTTGCCCGCCCGGAGTGGAAGCTGCGCGAGACGCCGATCCTGCACGAATACCTGAACGATCCCGAGGCCACTCCGGAAGCCGAACTGCGAACTCACATCTATCTACCCGTGGAGCGATCCATGGAGGTAGCACCATGATTCTTCGAAGCCTCGCGTGGCTGGGTTTGCAACTACTGGCATGCGCACCTGCGCTCGCGGACAGCCCATGGACGGCGAATACGCGGCGCCTCGCGGCGGGCGAGCCCGGAGCGGCCGCGAAGATCGCCGACCTCGCCTGGCTCGCGGGCACCTGGCGTGGTGCGGGACTTGGCGGCATGAACGAGGAGCATTGGAGCGCTCCCGCCGGCGGCGCGATGATGGGCATGTACCGGCTGCTCAAGGACGAGCGCGTCGTGTTCTACGAGTTGCTCACGCTCGGCGAATCGGCTGGCAGTTTGCTGTTGACGCTCAGGCATTTTCATCCGGATCTGCGCGGCTGGGAGGAGCGTGATGACACCGTGCGAATGCCGTTCATCAAGGCCGAGGCCGGCAGGTATTACTTCGAAGGCCTCACGCTCGAACCGCGGCCCGACGCGCTGACAATCTACCTGGCCATCGAACGCAAGGACCAGAAAGACGCCCCCGCGACTGAGGTGACCTTCAACTACCAACGCCACTGATTTCTCATGTCCGGTAATCGGTGGCCGCTGCGTCTGTATCGAGTATGCAGACCGATTCCAAGTCATCCGTCACGGACCGCATCGCCGTAGTCGACGTGCTGCGCGCCTTTGCGCTGTTCGGCATCGTCATCACGCACTCCGGCATGGGATTTCTCGCCGCCCGTCCCCCAGCGCCAGACTTCATGACCTTCACGCCGCTGGACCAATTCGTCGCACTTGCCGACCGCATGCTGATCTTCGGCAAGTTCTTCACCATCTTCTCCTTCCTCTTCGGCCTGAGCTTCGCGCTGCAGATGCGCAGCGCGGAGGCGAAGGGCAGTGGGTTCGTCGGCCGCTTCGCGTGGCGGCTGCTGGTGCTGGCGCTGATCGCGCTGGTGCACAACGCTTTCTTCAGCGGCGACATCCTCATCATCTACGCCATCCTCGGCTTCTTCCTGATTCCCTTCCGCAACGTCGCCACGAAATGGCTGGTGGTGACGGGCCTGGTGCTGGTCTTGAACCTTCCCGTGCTCGCGTTCAACGCCATGCAGATCAACGCGCCGCCGCCCACCGCCGAACAGCAGGCAGCCGCGGCGGCGGCTCAGCCACAAGCGACGCAGCGTATCCGCGAGCACTACGACGCCAAGCAATCAGGCACGGTGGCGGACGTGGTGCGCGAGAACCTGCGCCACGGCTTCGTCGGCAAGTGGCGTTTCCAGATCTTCACCGGCCGGCTGTGGGTTACTTTTGGTCTCTTCTTGTTAGGCGTGGCCGCGGGAAGGCTTGCGATATTCCGTGAAAGCGATTCCAGCCGCCGCTTCTTTCGCAAAGTGCTGTGGGTGGCTGGCACGTTGGCGGTGGCGACGACGGTATTCGCGCTGCTGAAACCCGTGACCTACCAGGTGCGCACTCTCACGGATCTGCTGGCTTCATTCTCGTTCACGGTCCAGCAGCTGACTCTGTCGGCGTTTTACGTGGCGCTGGTCACGCTGCTCTATTGGCGCAGTCCGGTAACGGGACTGCTGGCGAAGCTCGCGCCGGCCGGAAAAATGGGCCTCACGGTCTACCTCACGCAAACCGTCTTCGGCGTACTCCTCTTCTATGGGATCGGCCTTGGGCGTCTGGGCCACATGGGCGTGGCCGCGGCGGCGGGGTGCGCGATCGTGTTCTACCTGGTGCAACTCCTGTTCGCGCGATGGTGGATGTCGCGCTTCAGCATGGGTCCGGTGGAATGGCTGTGGCGCGCGCTCACGTACTTCAAATGGCAACCCTCGCGTGAAGTGTCGCGCGCGATTGCGACGAATATGACGCGCAACGCGACGAGCCGCTAAACGCTCGCTGGCCTCGCCGCCGCATCTCGGGAAGAATGCGTCGATGCATTTCGGCCCTACCTTCTACCGCACAGCCGCCATCTGCTCGGTGCTCTCGGCCGTGACGACGCTGGGGCTGATCTTCCTGCCCAACTTCTTCACACCAGTGGACGGCTTCGAAGAGCGCATGGCGCGGGTTCACGACCCGGCGTACACGCTGCGCTCCTGGGTCTACTTCATCCACCCCTTCCTCGTGATGATGGCGGGGCTCGCGATCGCCGTGCGCATCCGGACTGTCGCCGCTTCTTTCGCGGTAGTGGGGCTTCTGGGCTTCGTGCTCTGGGGATTCACCGAAGCCGCGCAGCAAACGATGACGCTCTTCGCCTTCGACAAGTGGCGCGCGGCATTCGCTACGGCCGATGAGGCGACCCGCGCCGATATCCGCACCCTGACAATGATGTACGACGGCCTGTGGGACGGGATGTACTTCCTGATCCTGGTCGGATTCGCGATCGGCAATTTCTGCCTGAGTATCGTGCTCTTTCATCTGCCCGGCCTCTCGCGCGTGGTGGGCGTGTTCATGTTCACCGCCGTCCTGCTGACGCTCACGCTGATCACCCGCGAGCTGGGATGGTTCTCGCTGCCCGAGCCGCTGGCGAGCTGGAGTTATCCCGCGATCCAGCCGCTGGGCCGCGTGCTCATCGGCGTGTGGCTGTGGCGGATGTCTGACGAGTCGCTGCCGTTGTGGCGTCCCGCTTCAGCCTGATCGGGAAGTAACCCCTACGTAGTATCCAAACCGTCGGAGTTTTCGGAATGAGAGACTCCGCGCCTTTGCGCACGGAGTCTCTCACCTTCGCGCCGAAGCGACTAACCCGCGCTCGCGAGCGTCTCGTTCATCCCGAGCGAATTCTTCAGCTCTTCCGCCTTCGCCTGGACGACGCGGCCCTTTTCCGTAGCCTCGACCGTGTTGCCGGCGTTCGCCGCCGCGGTGGCTTCCGACCACGTGGTCTTCAGAGTCTCGAGTTCTGTCTTCGCGGTGTCGAGCTCTTCCTTGGTCACGTCTTTCGGCAGTGCCGCCGGTTTGAGACTGTCCACGCGGGCCTGGATGGCTTCCACGGACTTCGGCACTTCAGTATTGAGCGTGGACCATTCCTGGGTGGCCGCTGCGGCGGCGTCCTGCTTCGTCGCCACGGCCTGCTTCAGCGTGTCGACCTGCGCATTGAACTGCGGCACGTCGGCTACCACCACTTCGTATTCGCGCTGCTCGAAGTTCTGCTTCATGTGCGCGAGCGTGGCCTCGGCGGCCTTCAGCTCTGCCGGAGCGTTGGTCTCCGCATCGGCCCTGACGTTGTTGAGGATGCCTTCGGACTGGCCGATCACACTCTCAGCCGTGCCACGATTTCCGCAGCCAGCGATCATCATGGCCGCCGCAAGCGGCAGCAGTGCCTGGTAAAACTTCATCGTTCTCTCCTTGCTTCAGCTCTATGTTGTTAGGGCCACCATACGGCAGTCTTGATGAGCCGCTCCGTAGGACAAGAGCGCATATCCCATAGGCGGCGGTCGCCGCGGTGTGTGAGGCCGTCGCCGCGTCGCGACAACACGATGCACGTTGAACCTTGCGCATCGGCAATGTCGAAACAGGCGAGGTGTCAGGAGGCGAGCATGAAAACAAAACATCAGCTGATCGCTCTCGCTGCGGTGGTGATGCTGCAGGCAGCCGTTTACGGCTTGACACCACCCTCTGAATCAGACGGTCCCATCAGGCTGCTGACCTGCGTCGTCGACCCGCAAGGAATTCTCGAAGCCGAGGTTGATAGCCAGACCGACGACGTCATGAACTGCAACGTTCGCTGCAATTACGAGTTGGGCGACAGGATGTTTTCCCAGACGTTCAACGTCACGATCCCCGGTCGTTTTCACGGCCGCGTCGGCCGGTTTGATACTTCCAGCGCCAAGGCGGGCAGTTACACCGGCGACCTGAGCAACTGCGAGAAGAGCCGGCGGTAGCTCTAACTATTGGATTCCAGGCCGAGCTCTTCCCGGACCGCGGCCTCTATGTCTTCGTCCGTGATACCCAGCTGCGCTTCTTCGGCCTGATCGAGACCGCCGCCCAGGCCCACGTCCCGCGCCTTGACTATGCGATCGGCCGCGATGTCAGCGTCGTTGTTCACGTCGGATTCCATGTTGACGCTGGAACGCTCGCCGGTGCCGTTACGGTCGCTGGTGCTGTCGAGCGCGCCGCCGGTGCCGATCATGTCGGCACCCGTGTCGGAGCTGTCGCTGGGGCCCAGCGAGCGAATGTCATGGCCCTTCGGAATGTCGAGTCCGGTCTCGTCGAGAAGAGCGTCGATATCAGGAGCTTTTGGCTTTTTCATACGAGCCACTCTACTGAGTCGGGCCGCGCGCGAACCCGGACATCACCGTACGCGGCTCTCGGCAATTACGGACAGTGCGTAGGAGCGGCGCGAGGATTTGGTCACCTGTGGCGCTCGAGCATCAGAAATGCGGCGCATCAAGCCTGCGCACAGGATTGTAGGAGCACATGACGCGTCGCGTCGGCGCCGGAGCAGCGCTGTCATCAATCTAACTATTGAAACGAAAACCGCGGAAGCTAAGGATCACAGGTATCGGGAAGCTTCATGCGACCTGCGGGACATGAATCTCGCCAGGCGTGTGCAGGCAGGGAGCATCAAAATTAAATCCGGGATGGGATACCCGCTCGCGTGGTTCTTCATTCTCCTCGGAATCGTTGTGATTCTCGTGGTGGCCATGATCAAGGTCGGCGGCGAAGAATCGCAGCAGATCCCCATCTCACAGATGACGAGTGACCCCAGGATCAACTCCGGCTCGGCGACATAACCAAACGATCTCAATACGCGCGTTGACAGCCCAACCTCCGCTCACGTAACTTCGCTGCGTGCTCAATCACTTCTGCAAATCTTATTCGTGGCAACCACTCAACGTGGAGGCCGGTGATTGAGCGCACGAAACTGACAATTCAGCTCAACCGAAACCAGCCTCCCTAGCGGAGGCGTTTTTTTGTTCGCGTCCGCCGGGGAGGGCTACCCAAGGACGCGACCCATGCCAAAGACAGACAGACTCGAAATACGGCCAATTGAGCTCGCCGACGTGCCAGCGTTGCTCGGAATCATTGCCGATTCGCGCGCCGAATACGGCATTGCCGAGCGCGGCGTCGAATTGCTCGAACCCGCGGATCACGCGCTCTACGCGACCTATCAGCAGCAGCGCACGCTCTACTTCGTCGCCTTGTTGGGCACCGAGATCGTCGGTGGAGCAGGCGTGGCACCGCTCGCGGGCGCGGATCCGCTGACCTGCGAGCTGCAGCGCATGTACCTGCGACCCGACGCACGCGGCCGCGGGATCGGGGACGCGCTGCTCGATCGCTGCCTCGCGGCTGCCAGGCAGTTCCTCTACGTGCGCTGCTACCTCGAGACGATCACGCAGATGCAGGCGGCTCTCGAGTTCTACGGGCGGCACGGCTTTCGCGATCTGCAGGCGCCGATCGGCCGCACGGGTCATGAGCACAATGACCGCTGGCTGATGCGCCCGCTGCGAGCGTCGGCTGCCACCTATGCGTAAGGCTGGTGGTCCACTAACAAGCGCGTGAGGTCGCGGAGGAGGTTCAGCCTGGCAGCTGTCCTCGCATCGATTTCTCGATCTGCTCGAGCGCCACGAGTGCGTCTTCGTCTTCCCTCGCGAAGTCGCGCACTTCGGCGCTGTCCATTTTGGGAATGATCTTCACGCCCTTGTTAGGCACGCGCGTGTCGGGGCCTGGCTTGTGCTCGAGATCCTGGATATCGATGACCGGAGTGTCGATCTGCAGCGGCTCCGCGGGGTGGGGCGGCGGATCGTCAACGGGCACGGGATCAGGCTGGGGTTCTTCAGGCATGGCACACATTAGACACGCGTACTGTTGCAGTACGATCAGTAGTCGCCGCAAGTCGGTGTAGGTAGCTCGACAACTGCGTCTTGCAGCTTCCAAATCAAGAGCTTGCGGCTCTAAGGGCGCAAATTGCGACCTTAGAGCCAGGTAAAACAGCAGGTCTCTGCCTGCGCGCCCAGGGACTTCACGCCGCCCTTACAAGCTCCACACCAACAATTTCCGAGATCCTGGCCTTCGCCGCCTCGAGCGACGCGGTGCGCGCTTCCGGTCCATAACCGATCTTCTCGGCAAGTACGAAAGTCACATCCGTGATGCCGATGAACCCGAGCAGGTGCCGCAGGTACGGTTCCTGGAAGTCGATGGCCTGGGCCGGTCCTTCGCTGTAGAGCCCACCGCGCGATTCGATGACGATCACGCGCTTCCCGCCTAACAACCCGCGTACGGCGCCGTCGGTGTACTTGAACGTGACGCCGGCACGCAGCACATGGTCAAACCAGGCGCGCAGCGTGGTAGGGACGCTGAAGTTGTACATGGGCGCACCGATGACGACGGTGTCCGCTGCCTTCAGCTCGTCGATGAGCTCGTCGGAAAGCCGGCGGGCGGCGAATTCGACTTCGGTCACCGCGGTTCCGCGCACGCCGTTGAGGCTCTGCGAAACCAGGTGCGGCGGCGGATTTTCGCCGAGGTCGCGATGCGTGACCTTGGCGTGTGGATTCGCCTCGAGAAGCTTGCTGACGGCGTCCGCGACGAGCACGCGCGACACGGAATCCCGGCCGGCGGCGCTGCTGTTGATAACCAGAATGTTCGACATGGTCTTGACTCCTTTTCCCTTGGTCGCCATCTTCTCGTTCCAGATAACGGCACACTAGCCGTGCAATTCGACCTTCTGTGTTGCTCAAAGTGGAACGCAAGTGACCGAACTGGCTGATTTGGAGACTTTTGTGGCTGTCGCGGACGCTGGAGGTGTGTCCGGGGCGGCCCGCCGGCTGGGGTTGCCGAAATCGATCGTCAGCCGCCGACTCGCGCGGCTGGAGGCCGAACTCAAGACTCAGCTACTGACCCGAACCACGCGAGGCGCAGCACTTACCGAGGCGGGTGCGACCTTTCGCGAACACGCTGCGCGCGTGGTCGCGGAGCTGGAAGCAGCGCGCGACAGTCTTTCCCCCGAAGGTGAATTGCGCGGCCTGTTGCGCGTCGCGGCGCCGCTGTCTTTCGGCACGTCGCATCTTGCGCCGTTGCTCGCGGAGTTCGCGCGCCAGCATCCGCAGCTGCAGATCACGACGCGCGTACGGCGATCGGTTCGTGGACCTGGTTGCCGAAGGTTTCGACGTCGCAATTCGGATTGGTTGGCTGCCGGACTCGACGCTGGTCGCGCGACGCATCGGACCAGTGACGGGCCGGCTGGTCGCGACTCCGGACTACATCGACAGACACGGCGCGCCAGCTTCGCTCGATGACCTCGCGAAACATCAGGCGATCATGCAAGGCACCGAGATCTGGCGCGTGCGTGACGGCGACCAGATCGTCACGCTGCATCCGCAGGGGCGATTCAAGTCGGACAACGGCCAGGCGCTGGTGTGCGCGGTGCTGGCCGGGCTCGGTATCGCGATGCTGCCCGACTTCCTGATCGACGAGTACATCGCGTCGGGCGCGCTCGTGACTCTCTTGCCGCAGTATCCAATGCCGGAAGCGGGTCTCTATGTGGTGAGGCCGCCGGGTGACCACCCGTCGCGCAAGGTGCGCGTGTTCACCGACATGCTGGTGGAGCGGCTGTCCGCCCGGTGCGACGCGGCGCCCGGGAAGTTGCCCTCCCGGGCGCCGCCATCTAACTAGTCAATCGGTTCAGACCGGGCTGATGCCGAGCTGACCCGCGACTTCCTCGGCCTTTGCCTGAACCAGCCGGCCCTTGTCGGCGGCTTCGGTGGCATTGCCCGCATCAAATGCGGCGCTGGCTTCGGCCCACGTGGTCTTCATGGTCTCGAGCGCGGCCTTCGCGGATTCGAAAGCTTCCTTGTTCACTTCTGCCGGCAGCTTGCGCGATTCGGAGAGCGTATCGACACGGCTTTCGATGGCTTCAACCATCTTGGGCACTTCGGAGCTCAGGGACTCCCACTCGTGCGTGGCGGCCGCATCCTGGGTCTGCTTCGAGACGACCACTTCCTTGAGCGTGGCGACCTCCTGCGTGAGCTGCGACGAGCCGCTGAGCACGTCCTTGAACTCGTCCTTCGCCAGTTCGCTCTTGAGGTCCGTGAGCTTGGCTTCGGCCGCCTTCAGCTCCTCGGGCGCGAACTTCGCGGCGTCGACTCTGACTTCAGCGAGTGACGCTTCGGCGGATATCACGGCCTGCGCGGCGGGCTCTTCCTGGCTGGCGCAACCCGTGACGACGAAGGTGGTCGCCGCGAGCGCGACAAGTGCTTTCGATAGGTGCATCACGCCTCCTTCATGCCGAGCGTCTTCTTCACTTCCTCACCCTTGGCCTTCACGGCCTTGCCCTTGTCGGCAGCCTTGATCTGGTTGCCGGAATCGAGTGCGGCAGTGGCTTCAGCCCACTCACTCTTCATCCACTCGAGCCCCGACTTGGCGGATTCGAGTTCTTCCTTGCTGACCTTGAAGCGGATTTTCTTCTTCGACTGCTCGTCGACGGTCGTTTGAATGGTCTCGATCATCTTCGGCACTTCGGTGTTCAGCGCCGCCCACTCGCTTTTGGCGGCAGCAAGTGCGGCCTTGGCGTGTTTCTCACCTGCAACGACCGCATCCTTGAGCGAGGCCACAGCCTTCTCGAGCTGCGGTGCGCCGGCGAGCACGTTGTCGTACTCCTTCTTGTCGAGGCTTTCCTTGAGCCGGGCGAATTGGGCTTCGACGCCCTTCAGGCCTTCGGGCGCGTACTTCTTCGCATCTTCCTTCACCGCGTTGAGTGAAGTTTCGACGGACTCCAGCGCCTTGGTGGCGGGAGCTCTCTGTTTGGCGCAGCCGCCGGTAAAGAGCAACGAGGCGGCGGCAAGCGCTACGAACGCTTTTGAAATTTGCATGGATCACTCCTTCAGGCAGGCTGCACGGAGCCTGCGTGTTGCTAGGGTATGCGAGAGGGCGACCGCCTCCGCGTAGGACATCGACCCAAAATCGCGGGCAAAGCGCCGGCAATTGCGGCATTCGGCTAATAAGGGCTGCTAGGCGGGCCTTGCTCACCGGACTGGCGCCATTCGGCGACGTTCAGGCTGCGAAGGCGTCCGCGATTTTCGCGCTGGGACCGTTCACGTCGCCTGGCGTCTGGGTCACATTGGTGGCGAACGCGATGGACAGCTTTTCCTTGGGGTACACGACCAGGCTGGCGCGCGCGCCATCCTGGCCGCCGGCGTGATGCCAGCGCAGGCGCTTCGCGGAATCTTCATCGATGCGCCAGCCGAGGCCGAGCGGCGGCGAGCGGTCGTTGCGCTTGGTGTACACGGTAAAAAGTGTATCCAGCGCGGTCTTCGACAACTCGCCCGGCGCCAGATGCGCGGCGCCGAAGCGTGCGAGATCGGTGGGGCTGGCTAACAAACCGCCGCCGGCCCATTTGTAGGCGGGATTGTTCTGGGCGATGTTGGCCCACTTGCCATCGAAGGTGGGGAACGCCTTGCGAAAGTACTCGCCGGGGTGATAGCCGCTCACGCGGTTGGGCACGACGCGCACGGGTGCATCGCCGCTCAACGACTGCAACCCGAGTGGCGCCGCGATGTCGCGCTGCACGAGGTCGAGGAACGGTAGTTTGGCGGCGGTCTCGAGCACGATGGAAGCCAGCGTGTAGCCGAAAGTGCTGTACGACACGCGTTCACCAGGTTTCGCGATCAACGGGTCGTTGACGAACACGGCGAGTATGTCGGCGTTGTTCAGATACAGGCGGCGGTCGATGGGTCCGGGCGCTTCGGCAGACTCATCCTTCGCGGCGTAGTGACGAATGCCGCCGCGATGAGTGAGGAGCTGGCGCAGCGTAGTGGTGCGGTGCTGCGCGGGTAGATCGGGCATGTAGTTTGCGATGGGTGCGTCGAGATCGACGACGCCGCGCGCGGCAAGCTCCGGCGGCGAGTGTCGCGGCGAAGACCTTGGATACGCTGCCGAGCCGGAAGCGATGCGCAGGCGTTGCCGCCACATCGAGCTCGAGATCCACCTTGCCGAAGGCCTCGGCCCACAGCAGCTCATCGCCGCGCATGACGGCGATGGATAACGCCGGAACGGCATTCGCGGCTAGTATTTCCTGCACGACGCCTCGGGCGGACTCCAGTTGCTTCTTCGGGGCGGCATGGGCCGCGGTGGCCAGGGCTGCGCTGGTGAACAGCAGGGCGCGGCGCGAAAGCTGCATCGAGGACCTCGCAAGTGAATGGAATCGCGGACTTATGATGCAGGTTATCGTGAAGGGGTTGCATGTCGAATTGGCGAATCCCCGTTCGACTACCTTGCGAACACCCACTTAAAGGAGCACGAAATGAGAGTCATGGTGATCGTGAAGGCCACGAAGAACAGCGAAGCCGGAATCATGCCCAGCGAGAAGCTGTTCCTGGAAATGGGCAAATTCAACGAGGAGCTGGTCAAGGCCGGCATCATGCAGACGGGTGATGGCCTCAAGCCGAGCAAGAACGGCAAGCGCATCCAGTTTGCCGGCGGCAAGCAGAGCGTCATCGACGGTCCGTTCGCGGAGACCAAGGAGCTCATCGCGGGCTTCTGGATCTGGAAGGTGAAGTCGATGGAAGAAGCGGTGGCCTGGGCGAGGCGCTGCCCGGATCCGATGCCCGGCGAAGAGTCGACGCTCGAGATCCGTCCCTTTTACGAGATGGAAGATTTTGGCGAGGCCGCTACGCCGCAAGTGCTGGAGCAGGACGCGCGGCTGCGTGCGGAACTGGAACGGCAGCAGGCGCAGTAGGGAACGAAGCCGAAAGCAGGCGCTGGCCAAGAAGCGCAGCGCCTGATGTTTCCTTTCAAGCCGGGCAGCAGTTTCCGACTCAGTCGCCCCCGCCCCACTCGTCGCCCAATTCCGCAGCCGCGACCAATACCCAGACAAGCAGGACGCCAAGCACCACCGCCACGGTCGTGGCGCCCTTGTGAATTTGCTTGACGCTCAAGGTGGCCATGTCGGCATAAGCCACTCGGTCGGATTCCCCGACGAGGGCGTCTGCCTCGACCGCATGAACCTTGAAGCTCTTTTTCTTCAGGTCCTTCGTGAGGATGGCCACGGTGTCGCCGACCTTGACTGCAGGCAATGTCGGTGGAGTCTCGCCGCTCGGTATCGACACGGACTGCATGGAAGTGCACGACGTCACCAGGAAAACCGCGACGAAGACCATGGTCAACGCGCGTTGCCACATCCCTGCCATTGCCCACTCCTTATTATTATTTTCCGGCAGGCTACCGTGGAACGTCTAACTTCTCAACCTGAAATTCTAGGGCCCGAGGCCGAACACGCCGAGCAGCATCAGCAAGCCGCCGCCCCAGTCGACCACGCCGGGCACCTGGGAGACGGCGATGGCGAAGCCGAGCGCGAAGAACGGCAGCGCGGTGTACGTGAATAGTGAGGCGGAGAACTTGGCCTCTCTTCGGCCGGTTGCACAGGATGTTGCTGAGCACGCCGTCGCGTTCGAATGCGGTGGCCACGTAGCCGGCGAGCAGCGCGTGCACGACGAGCACCAGCAGGTTCCACATCAGCAAGGCGTCCGCTTCGAGCGGAAATAGATAGGCGGCGCAGACGCTCGCGCTGGCGCACAACACGGCGCCGCCGACGAGCCAGCGATAGAGCGAAATTTCGCTCGCGAGCAGGGCGTAGACGGCGCGGCGGTGCCGGCCGTCGTCGTTGCGCTGGCCGCCATCGCACTTGCCGAGGAACTCGTTGATGAGCATCTTCCAGGGATGGTCCTTGTCCGCGTTGAGGCCCTCGACGATTTCGGAGCTCACGTGCGCGACCACCGGGGTCGTGGCGAAGAAGTCCGGTTGCCAGTCGTTCGCTCGCCAAAGTCCGGGGTATTCACCCGGCGGAGGTTCGGTGCCGCCGGACTTCGGCTGAGGCGCAACACATCGGCTGATATGCCCGGAGATGGTTCGCACGCGGCGGCTGGAGTGGATGGCGACCACCGTGAAAATGCTCGCGCCAAGCGTGGTGACGACGAGCACCACGGTCGCGAGCAGCGACGCCCTCGGTCCGAAGATGGTCAGCCGTGGGCCGCCGAGTTCGGGGACCAGGCTCGGCACCGCGATGAGCGCGATGAGCAGCACGATACCGACGACAGGCGCCGTCGAGAATCTGGGTGCGCGCGCGCCCACCTCGATTTCGCGGCAGCCATTGGCGATTTCGAGCAGGCGGTTGTTGCGCACCAGGATGCAAAGGCCGGTGGCGAGCCCGACCATGATGGCGAGCACCATCACCACGCCGAGCGCGATGACGACCTCGAACGCCAGCCCCTGACCGATGTCGAAAGCCAGCCGCGTCATCAGTGAGACATCCGTCGGCGGACCATCAGAAAGCGGCGGCGGCTTCGCATGGCGGTAACAGGAAATCAGTGGCGCCGTCGCCAGTGCGCAGGCAAACAAGCCAACCGCCGCAATGGCGATGCGATGGCGTCGCGGAAGTTCGCCGATGATCTGTCCGGCCTCGTGCACGCGCTTCAGACATTGATAGAGCCCGGCGAGCGCGAGCGACAGTATTCCGACTGACCAATAGAAGAGCGCGAACCCGCTCTCGGGATCTTCTCCGAGGTATGCCGCGTGCATGGCGAACGTCCAGACAATCGCGCCGGCAGCCGCGGCAACCAGCGTGATCTTCCACGGATCGTGCGCAAGCGCAGGCTTGTCCCTCTTGCGCAGCGGACCGATCCACAGCCAGGGCAACACGATCACGAGGCAGCACGCCACCGACAACCACTGGCCGATATCGACGAGTTTCTGCTGGCGTTTCCGTGTCTGCGGAGAAATCGGATTTGCGATCGAGATCGGCAACGCGACTGATCCGGCGCAATCCTTTGAGAGTGACCACGTGCAGGATCGGCGCGCGGGAACCGTATTGGGTTCCCGGGCCAGCCTGCAGGATGCAGGGCGGCTTCGTGCGCGTCTGGCCGGCATCGAACAGCCGACTGACGGCGTCCGCGAGAATGCCCTGGCCATCCAGCGACCAGGACGACAGCGGCACGCGCTTTTTGGGACTGTCTTCCGAGGGGCGCGGTTCACAGCCGAAGAGTCGTCCCCGGCGCACGAAGAGATTCGCCGAGGCGACCGTGACCGCGCCGCGACTGGCATGCAGAAAATCCGGGTGCGCGAGCAGGATGTCCGTTTCCAGGTCGATGAGCATGGCGCTCGGCAGGCGTTGGCGAAGTTGATCGAACAGGAACAGGCGATCGCGGACATCGGTAGCGACGACGACCACCATCTTCGGAGCGTATTGCTCGAGCTGCTCGAGCACGTGATCGAGCGCCAGCTGCTGACTCGCTGCCGTGAGCTTCGATTGCCGGTTCTCGGGGAACTCGCTGCCGTTCTCCGCGCCCACTTCGAGCGTCAGGTGTTCGCTCGGCAGGACGACCTTCACCGCCGATCTGCACCTCGTTCTGCTGCTTTTCGCGCTGCTGTTCGATGCCGTAGCGAATGTCGGCGACTGCCGCCGGAAAACTCAGCATGAAGGCTCGCCGACAGAATTCCCTGATGCGATCGATCTTTTTGGAGTCCTTCTCCCCCCATGGATTGCAGACGCCATAACCAAACGTGGACGCCTCGGTCAGAAACGCAACGTCATAGCGTGGATCGCCCGGCTTCCCACGAATTTTCTTTCCGGCAGGGTCGAAGTAGCCGAACGCCTCGGCGAGATCCGCGAGTCGCAATAGTTTGACGCCATCGTCCGCGGCAAGTTGTACGTACTTCATGTGGTCGTACGCGTCCTCGGCGAGCGGATTGGAGCTGTTGGTCGCCGAGCTCGACACCAGGCAGAAGTCGGTGATCTCCGGGCCCAGGAGTCTCGCGACGTTCTGGCCGACGGAGTCCATGCCGCCGGAGAAGTTGGGGCCGAGCAGCACCAGCGGCTTTTGCCCGCGACCGGACTCACAACTGCCGGGATACTGCAGTAGTTCGACGACCGCCTTTCCCGGTGGGCCCAGAGACCTGGCGGCCGCGGGCGCCTCCACCGGGCAGAGATCCGCGTCAGGGACAGGTTCGGTACCCGCCAGCTGTGCACGGATTCTCTTGGTTGCACAGGTGAGCGGTCGCGTCGCCACGCCCCAGGTCGCGGTGTCGGTCACGATGTAGATGGCGCGAACGCGGGTAGTTTGGCCGGAGACGGCGGCGCTTTCCGCCGGCAGAGTGGCGGGATCCTGGCAAACATGCTCACGCCATCCGTCACAACGAAAAACGAGCAGTCCGAACGCTCCTGGATTCGGGTCACTGCCAGGCGGTGGCCGGCCGTCCTTTTCGCCATTGCCTGTGTTCCACGGGAACACGTAGCGATCGAGCACGTACCCATCGTTCAGCATGCCGAGCGTGATCGCCTGGATCTCGAGGTCGAAAAGCCTTCGGTATCGCGGGACATTCGGATCCGGCACGATGGCCACGGCCATGCCGATGCTTCCTGCCTGCGGATACAACCTCGACAGGCTGCTGTTCGCATCCACCTGGGCAGGAGTAACAGGCTTGCCCGCCGGCCCGGGGGGCGGCGCCTGCCCGGTGGCGTGCACATTGATGCCCGACCCGAGAACCAGGGCGATCACCAGGAATGTGCGCCGAATATCCATATCCGAGCTGTCGCCGCGTTGGTAGTTAGTCAGGCCGTCACGAGGCTAGACTTGCGTGCGCTGCGCTTACAAGCACGCTGCCCTCGTGCCTGACGGCAACTGTGACGGGTTCCCTGCAAAGACTTCGAGACGAAACGAAATGATTTCGCGCCGCCCGGCAGAGAGAAGTTGTGAAAGTGTGCGCTTGGGCGGTTATCCTCGGGGCCAATCAACTCTTGGGAGAAACCCTGTGTTCCGCACATTCCTCCTCGCCAGCCTGACGCTGGCGCTCGGTTCGGCCGCAGTCGCGCAAGTGCCGGTCGCTGATCTCAACAAGCCGCCCGCAACCGCCACGCACTACATCATCCAGTCCACGGGCGGCAAACACGGCGACTCGTGGATCTGGACCGGCGCCGACGGCACGCGCATGGGCCGCGAAAGCATGAATCTGCGCGGCCAGGTCTTCGAACTGGACTCGAGCGGCAAGGCAGGGCGCGGACGGCATGCCGATGTCGGTCACCGATCCGCGGTGTCACGCCGCAGGGCGACGCGGCCGAAACATTCACGATTGCCGGTGGCAAGGCGAGCTGGAAGAGCCCGGTGGATGCCGGCAGCGCGGCTTATGCGAAACCGGCGTTCTATTTGTCGCAGGGCGGTCCCATCGACCTGTCGGCGTGGACGATCGAGCGGCTGCTCGCCAGTCCCGATCACACGCTCGCGTTGCTGCCTGGCGGCAGGGCGAAGGCCGAGAAACTAACTACCCTGACGGTGGGCGCGGGCGCGGCACGCCAGGAAGTGACGGCCTGGGCGTCACGGGAATCAGCAACCAGCCGATTCCGATCTGGGCCGACGCCAAGGGCAAGTTCTTCGGCTTCGTGTTCTTCCTGAGCTGGCTGCCGGAGCAGTACGCCTCCGAGCACGTGCGCATGACCGAAGCGCAGTCGAAAGCGATGGCCGCACAGGCGCCGGCTCTGGCAAAGACGCTGGTGAAAACGCCCGCCGGCGCCGTAGCCTTCACCAACGTGCGCGTGTTCGACGCGGACGCCAAGGTGTTCCTCAGCGATCAGACGGTCATCGTCGACAAGGGGCTCATCGCCGCGGTGTTCCCGTCGAAGGACACGAAAATCCCCGCTGGCGCGCAGCTCATCGACGGCCGCGGCAAGACGCTGCTTCCGGGCCTGTGGGATTGCCACATGCACGTCGGCGTCTGACTACACGGGCCTGCAGGAACTGTCGATGGGCGTCACCTCGGTGCGCGACCCCGGCAACGATGACTCGCAGACCATCGACCGGCGCGAACGCGCGGCGCGCGGCGAACTGCTGATGCCGCATGTCTACGCGTCGTCGCTCATCGACGGCAAAGGCACGTACACGGCGCAGGTCGCGAACGTGGCGACCAGCGAGGCCGAGGCGGTCGCGCTCGTCGCCAAGGCGAAGGCCAATGGCTTCATCGGCGTGAAGTTCTACGGCACGTTGAACAAGGACTGGCTGCCGGCCGCGGCTGCCGAAGCGCGCAAGCAGGGCCTGCACGTGCACGGGCACATTCCCGTCGGCATGCGACCGCTCGACGCGATCAATGCCGGCTACGACGAAGTCACGCACATCAACTGGATCGTGATGCAGGCGATGCCCGACAGCGTGATCAAGGAATCGAACGGCATCATGCGTTTCGAAGGGCCGGGCCGCTTCGCGAAGGGACTCGACCTCAACGGCAAGCCGATCACGGACATCGTCAAGACGATGGCGGCCAAGGGCACCTACAGCGATCCGACCATGGTGGCGTTCGAAGGCTTGTACGTGCCGGAGAACGGCGATCTGTCGCCGGCCTACGCGCCGTTCGTCGGCACGCTGCCGCCGGCCACCGAGCGCCAGTTCCGCACCGGCGGTTTCGCGGTGCCGAAAGACCTGACGCGCGCGGACTATCGCGCGAGCTGGGCGAAGATGGTCCAGCTGCTCGGCAAGATGCACAAGGCCGGCGTGCCGATCGTCACGGGCACGGATGGCGCGGGCATCGAGCTGGTGCGCGAGCTCGAGATCTACCTGGAGGCTGGATTCACGCCCGCCGAGGCGCTGGCCTCGGCCACGATCGTTCCCGCGAAGCTCGTCGGCCAGGACAAGCGCACCGGCTCGATCAAGCCGGGCAAGGTCGCGGACCTGGTGCTCGTCGAGGGCGATCCTTCGCAGCGCATCGGCGACTTGCGCAATACCCGCGTGATCATGCTCGAGGGCAAACTACTCGATGCGGATGCGTTGCGCACCGCGGCGGGGTTTTCGGGCAGGCCGAAGTAGGGGCGGGTCTTGTACTGAACGCCGGCTGAACGAAGTTCACCGCGACCTTACCGATGTTGCACTGTGGGAATCTGCCTGAACCGCGACGCGACGACGGCTGACATCTATGTTGGGGCCTGCGCGCAGACGGCGACGAAAGTTCAGGGTAGGCGGCTTGCGCCTATATCCCACGCGCGCCCTTGCGCGGACACTCTCCACCACCATGGCGTTTACCGTTCACCTGAAAGTTCTGGCGCCGTTTGCCGCGTGGGTAATGTGTGCTCCGGGATCGCTGGCGGACAACATCCCCATCGACCCCGCTGCGGCATTGCGAGCGCGCTACGCAGGCTTGAGCCAGCAACTGGAGGAAAGCCCGATCCAACGCGGGCTGCACGTGGAATCCAACGAAAGCACGAGCACGCCACGTGGCGATGCGTATGCGGTGATCCAATATCCTTTCGCCAAGGTTGCCGCCGCATTCGCAAAGCCTGAAAACTGGTGTGAGTCGATGATCCTGCATCTCAACGTGCAGTATTGCCGCGCGAATACCAGCGACGAACAACCCCGGCTTTCGGCGGCGGTGGGCAAGAACACCAACCAGCCGCTCGACGACACGCATCACATCGACTTCGCCTATCGAGTCACGGCGTCGACCGCGGACTTCCTGGGCGTTGAGCTCGTGGCGAAGGATGGTCCGCTGGGTACCAGCGACTACCGCATTTCGCTGGAACTGATTGCGCTCCCGGATCAGCGCGCCTTCATGCACATCCAGTATTCGTATGCCCAGGGCGTGCTCGCACGCTCCGCGAGCAGCGTCTACTTCTCGACCACGGGGCGCGACAAGGTGGGATTCACGTGGATTCACGAAGGCGACGATGCGCCGCAACTCGTGCGCGGCACACGCGGTGCGCTGGAAAGAAACACCATGCGCTACTACCTCGCCTTCGATGCTTATCTACGCTCCCTGAGCAGCCCGGCGCCGCAGCGATTCGAGCAGAGCCTCGAGATCTGGTTTGCCGACACGGAACGCTTCGCGCGCCAGCTCCGCGAAGTGGAGCACGACGACTACATCGCCATGAAGCGCGACCAGTATCTTCGTCAGCAATCGCCCATGTAGGTGTTAGCCCGCGCTGATGGGTTTCATCATCGGCAGCAATGCGCGCAGCCGCTCTTCGCGCAGGAACAGTCCGCCCCACATCAGCATGCCGACGTAAACACCGAAGAGCACGTGCGAGAACAGCGGATTGCCGAGGCGCACGTGCGTGGCCACCGCGCCACCGAGAAATCCTGTAACGAGAATCGCGCCTAACACCGCCGTGGCTGGCCAGACATACAGCGCAGTGCACAGCAGGAGCAGCAGCCCGAGCCTGCGGGCCATGACTTCGCCGGGAAATCCGATCTGCGCGCCGGCTTCGAGCACCGGGCGCACGGCCGCGAGCTTCATGCCAGAGTCCAACAGCAGGAACAGGATCACGAGCCCGCTCATCGACCAGCCTAACCACCACATCTTGCCTCGCTTGTTCATTGCCACCCTCCATTCGGGGTGAGAATGCTAGAGGCGGCGGTAGGCGCAGGTCTTGTACAGAAACGACAGCTGGCGTTCCTCGCGCGCGATGCGCGCCGGAGTGAGGCCGATGAGATTGCGCAGTGAACGCGTGAGATGTGGCTGATCGAAGAATCCGGCTTCGAACGTGGCGTCGCTGAGACTCACGCCGGAGCGCAGCAGCTGTGTGGCCTTGCGCGCCCTTTCGATATTCCTGAGGCGCGTGAAACTCATTCCGGTGGCACGCAGGAAGTGCCGCTGTGCTGAGCGACGCGTCAAGGCAAGCTCGTCGCCCTCGAGCGCAGCTTCAACCGCGGAGTCGCGCGCGATAACGCCGCGCCGCGCGAGCCGCGCGACGAAGGTTTCGGCATTCTCGAAATCGGGAATCTCCCACGCATCGCCTTCGAGCCGGAAGCGTCCGCGAAACGCGGAAGGCAGATCTACATCCTGACCGTTGAGCAGGTTTGCAACGGGCAGGCGCGGCATGAACGTGCCGGCCTTGAAGCGGATGGCAAACCACTCACCGTTCGCGGGGCAGTGCACCTCGCGCGCGCGCGTCTCGGGACCGTGCAGCGTGACCGTGGTGGCGCCTGCGAGCCGCGTGACCACGAGCTCCCAGTGACTGGAGGCGACGGCGATGAAAGGGCCACCACGCTCGCTATGACAGCGCCACACGCGCTCGACGAACGGTGAGTCCGATGCGCGGTCGGCGTCGAAGTGGATGAACATGGCGAGGATCTTGCGCGAATCAGTCGCGGCAACTCAAGACGCGTCCCCTGAGCGGGACACGTGCGCGGAAATCTACTTGGCGGCGGCGGTCGCCGTGTCGCGGGTCGGCATCGTGCCGTCGAGCGCGGGCACCAGGACTTCGGTGAAATACATCTTCTCGGGCGCTTTCTCGCAGCGGTCGATCACCTTGCTCAGGGTCTTGGGCCAGGTGTCCCAGAACTTCTCTGCGACGTCACCTCCCATGTCCTTGCCCTCCGCATACATGTGCGCCGAGATGTAGGGCATCGTTTCGACGCTCGCATCGCGCACGCCGGCCTGTTCCTGCATGCGGGTTACTTCCCACACGAAGTCCGCACACATCATCTTGCGCAAGCGGTCGGTCTCGACTGCCAACGGCGGCGGCTTGAGAGTCACGCGCACAACTTTCTTGGTGCCGCGCTTGAACATGTTCACGTTGACCTTGGCCATGCCTTCGACGGCCTGGCCCTTCTCATCGAGCGCCGGAAGAAACTTGCGGCCGCGCATGTAGTCGGCAGCGACGGCATCGGCGTTGAGGTTTTTCGAAGAGTCCGTCACCACCACGTTGGTCACGGTGCCATCCGCGGCTACGAAGACATCCACGGGGACTGAATAGTCTTCGTCGAAGCTCGGACGATCGTGCGTGGTTTCGAGCTTTCCATCGGACAGCACCATTACGGGCTGGATGGGGCCCACCTGGGCGGCAAGCGGCATGGCTGCGAGGCATGAAACATAACCAAGCAGACCGACCATTCGACGAACGCTTGAATTTTTCATGGCTCGAAATTATTTCGCGCGAGGGATCCCCGCAATCGAAACCCCGGAATTCTGTGCGGTCTGCCCTGCGCTTGTGCGCGGACTGTGATTCGCCTAACAGGAGTGCAGCGTTATGTGAGCGGACGTTCCAGCACTGTCTGCAGTGTGTCGGTGCCCAGCGTGAGATAGATCTCGCCTTCCGACCGCGCCAGCGAAATCTTCATGCGTCGTTCGAGCCGCGCGACGACCGCGGCGAGCCACGCACGGTCGAATGCGAACGATTCCAATTTTTCCGCGCGATGGATCTTCGATTCGCGGACGCGAACGGCCCACTGCGCAGCGTCCTTGTGCGAGTACACGGCGACACGTGGTGCCGCCTTGCTGGCGCGATGCAATCGCTCCGGCTCGGGCAGACCGATGTCCACCCACACCTGCAGCGCGCCGGTGAGATCGCGCACGAAGATCGCCGGCTCGTCGGGATCGGACAGCCCCTTCGAGAATCCGACGCCTTCGGCAAACTCCAGGCAGTACGCGAACACGCGAGTTAACAAATAGTCCGGCGTTTCGCTCGGGTGCTGCGCCACCCGCAGGTTCAGGGTCTCGTAAACCGCGCGGTCGGCGTCGGCGAGGTCGATGTCGAATGTGTAAATGGTTGCGCCGAGCGCCAAGATGCCTCCGTTGTGTTTAAGATGCGCAGCGTGATGCACCTCACAACTTCGCGGCAGGCCGGATTTTACATGCGGATTATTGTAGACCCGTACTAGGAGTTCTCCTGAGCATGACTGACGCTGACCCCATGTCCGCTGTGACCATCAAGGAAAGCCGGCGACTGCAGTTGCCGCTGGATACCGTGCTCGAGGCGCTGGTGCATTTCGACCGCCGGTCGAACGGGCCGCTGTCACGCGGCGATGTTCTGCAGGCGGATTTCGTGTCGGACAAGAGCAGCAGCGACGCCATCGAAGTCGCGGTGCGCATGCCGGGAAACGACATCGAGTGGCGCCGATTCGATTTCGACGCCATCGCCGCGGCCATCATCAGCTACTGCCGCGCGCAGCGGATTCCGTTGCCGTTGTCCGGTGTGAAGTCCATCGAGCTCACGAAAGAAGGCGTGACGTTCTCGATCGAAAACAAGGTGAACATCGCGCAGCGCCCCGAAGTGCGCGCGGATATCGCGGGCCAGCCGCTGCGCTACGCGAAGGGCTACGAGCCGCATTCGATAGTGCCCACCGGCGAAGAAGTTGCGTACGTCTGACTAGCGTTCCCCCGGGGTTGGATTAGGCGTTTTGCGCGTGCGCCTATTAGCATGGCGCCAATGTTCACCATCCTGCTAGCCCTTGTCCTGGCGCTCCTCGTATGGGCCGCCATCGTCTTCAACCTCCTGATTCGCGATCGCAACCGTGTTGCTCAGGCATGGAGCGACGTCGACGTGCAGCTGCTTCGGCGCCACGACCTCATTCCGCGGCTGGTGGAGATGGTGAAAGGCTACTCGGGGTACGAACGCGCGTTGCTTACCAGTCTTGCGGAACTGCGTGGCCAGAGCACGGCGACGCCATCGCCGGGTGCGCGAAGCGAGGTGGAAAAGTCCGTGAGTACCGGTGTGAACAAGCTGGTGGCGCTGGTGGAGGCGTATCCGGATCTCAAGGCCAGCGAGAACTTCCGCGACCTGCAGAACAAGCTGGTCGATACGGAAAACCAGATCCAGTTCGCGCGGCGGTACTACAACGGCGCGGTGAACCTGTTCAATAACCGCATCCAGAAGTTTCCCGACATGCTCATCGCCAACTTCTTTGGCTTCAAGGCAGCGGAATTCTTCGAGCTCGAAGATTCGAAGGCGGCAGCCGCACCGGCTGTGGCCCTGCAATGAGCAGCTGGCGACACATATATAAGAGTGCCTTTCTGGCGCTGCTGGCCTGGATGGCAGGCGCAACGACCGTCATTGCCGATGAGCGCATCCTGTCGTTCGATGAAACCATCACGGTGAATGCCGATGGATCGCTGTACGTGCGCGAGGTGATTCGCGTGCGCGCTGAAGGCAACAAGATCCGTCGGGGCATCTATCGCGACTTCCCCACTATCTACCGCGGCAGCGATGGCCAGCAGTACGTGGTGGATTTTTCGCTCCAGGGCGCCTCGCGCGACGGGCAGCCCGAGCAATCGCGCGTCGAGAATCGCGACAATGGCGTTCGTGTGTATCTCGGCAATCCGTCCTCGTCGGTTTCGCACGGCGAGCACACTTACGAGATCGTGTTCCGCACCGACCGGCAGATGGGTTTCTTTGCCAGTCACGACGAGCTGTATTGGAACGTCACCGGCAACGGCTGGGATTTTCCCATCGATCGCGCCACGGCGCGTGTGGAGCTGCCGCCTGGCATTCCCGCGAGCGAGATAAAGCTCGAGGGTTACACCGGGTCACAGGGCTCGAAGGGTCAGGACTACACGGCGCGCATGGACAACGGTGTGCCGCTGTTCACGACCACGCGCAGGTTGAGCCCGCGCGAGGGTCTCACCATCGTGGTCATGTTGCCGAAGGGCTTCATCATGCCCGCGGTGGAGTCCCCGGCTTCGGCTCCCGAACCCTGGTCCCCTGCAAACTCCAACTACATGGCGGAGACCGGGCGTTCCGGCTGGTCGCCGGCCGAGCACCTGTTCAATGTGGACCTGCCCAACAACGGACTGCCAGCAGTCCTCGGCCTGATCGGTCTCGCCCTGCTGCTCACTTACTACTACCTCGTCTGGGCGCGTGTTGGCCGGGATCCGCCGGGGCGCATCGCGATTCCCGAATATGAATCACCCAAGGGTCAATCGCCCGCATCGATGCGCTATCTACTGCGCATGGCTTACGACGACGAGTGCTTCGCCGCTGCGGTGCTGAGCCTCGCGGTGAAGGGCCATCTGACCATTCACCAGGACTCGGGCGTGCTGGGAATCGGCAAGACCTTCACGCTCATCAAGGAGCACTCGGCCAGCAGCAAGGCACTGTCGGCCGACGAACAACAGTTGCTGGTCAACCTGTTCGCCGAGGGCGACACACTCGTCCTCAAGGACGAAAATCACGAGCGCGTCAGCGAAGCGCGCACGAATCACCGGCTTTCCCTCAAGGAGCGCTACACCTCGGGGTTCTTCGACATCAATGGCGGCTGGCACTTTCTCGGCATCGTGTTGAGCCTGATCCTTGCGGCGCCCGCGTTGTTGCTGCCAGGCAGGGCCGATGTCTGGCCGGAATGGCATTTCACGACGGTCGGTGGCTGGTTCACGCTTGTCATGGTGCTCGCGATGCTGGTGGCCAACGGAGTCTTCGGCGCCTTGCTGAGAGCGCCGACGGTGGCGGGACAGGCGATCATGGACCACATCCGGGGATTCAAGATGTACCTGGAAGTGGCCGAGGGCGAGGACCTCAAGAAGATGAAAGGGCTGCCGCCGCCGATGACGCCGCACCTGTTCGAGTCCTATCTGCCGGCAGCGCTGGCACTCGAAGTGGAGCAGCGCTGGGCAGAGCGTTTCGCCAGCGTGCTGAACGTGCAGGCGCCTGATTACGCGCCGGCGTGGTATGCGGGGCCGGGCTGGAACGTCCGCGACATCGGCGGCTTCTCGCGCGAGTTGGGTTCGTCGCTCGGCAGCGCGATCTCTTCGTCGGCCACCGCGCCGGGCTCGAGTTCCGGTGGCGGAGGAAGCGGCTCGTCGGGTGGTGGTGGAGGTGGCGGTGGGGGCGGCGGCTGGTAGCCATTGCAACCAGATGCGAAGTGCAGACGTCTGAACCACTGGCAATCGAGGGGAGTCCATTGATCAAATTCATACGGATTGGCATGCCGGTCGCGGCGTTCCTGTTGGGCGTGTTTGCGAACGTGGGCGCACAGCAAGCACCGCCCGCTCCCAGCCTCAAAGATGAAATGCGCCAACCCTGGGAGCGCGGCGATACCCGCTTCATCCGCGAATGGACGGTGGCTGGGCCTATCCAGTGCACGCTGGAAGCAGAATGTCTCGGTGAAGGCCAGCCCGAGGCCGCGGCGCGGCCCGACGAAGACGGCGGCGGCAAGTGGCGCCCGTTCAAGAGCTGGGGCGATGCCGTGAACTTCGTGGACTTTGAAGGCTCGCGCGATGGCGCCGTGGGTTATGCGTTCACCACGGTAAACCGCGCCAGCGCGGGCAAGGCGTTGCTCTCGTTCGGCAGCCAGGGCGCCGCGCGCGTCTGGGTCAACGGCAAACGCGTTCACACCTGGGATGGGATGCGCTCGCTCACGGCCGATGAGGACCAGGTCGAGGTCGATCTCGCCGCGGGTGCGAACGCGGTGCTGGTGAAGCTCGCTGCCGACGGCGTATTCCTTTTGCGTGTGCTCGAGAAGGGAACGGTGCTGACGCGCGCCGCGGAAATCGGGCCGTCGATCGTCGGCTTCATGCCAGCCGGCTTTTCGCTGAACACGGACGTGAACGGTAAACGCGCCGATGCGCCGCCCGTGAAAGTGGAAGTGATTGCGCCAGGCGGCGCGGTGATGTTCACAGCGACCGCGCTACGCGGCGAGCAGTTGTACATCGACGGCAAGTCCTGGCCGGACGGTCCTTACGAAGCCCGGTGCAGCACCACCAACTTGCAAGGGCTGCTGAGCGTCACGCATCTGCCCTGGTACAAGGGCGACGCGCTGGCGAAAGCGCGCGATCTGGCCACCGAAGCCGCGAAAGCCGATACATCCAGGCCCGAAGGCTTCACGCTCCGGATGCTCGCCAGCATGGTGGACGATCGCCTCGGCGGAAAGGTCGCCGACGCCAAGGGCAATCCGTGGGGAAAGATTCACTCGCCCCTGATGGAATTCGACGAGCTGATGCTCGAGCGCGCTGGCAAGGTTGGACGCATCCGCGCCAACGGGTTCGTGCGCATGGCGTGGGTCGACGAGACGGACGGCAGCCCGCAATTTGCGCGCGCCTACCTGCCGGCTAACTACGACCCCGCGAAGAAGTGGCCGATGATCATCCAGATGCACGGCTTCAACCCGGCGAACCCGGTGTACTGGCGCTGGTGGAGCGTGGACAACCGGCATGGCCCGGGTACCGAGTTTTCCAACCACCAGGGCGTGATCTATATCGAGCCGCATGGCCGCGGCAACGTGCAGTACCGCGGCTTTGCCGATGCCGACATCCTGCGCGGCATCGCCGAAGCGAAGCGCCTGTTCAGCGTGGACGACGATCGGATGTATCTCACCGGCGATTCCATGGGTGGCTGGGGCACGTGGAACGTGTCGACGCGCCACCCGGAGTTGTTTGCGGCCATCGCGCCGGTGTTCGGTGGTGTGGATTACCACTCGCAGATGTCGGAAGAGGAACTGGCGAAGCTCGGGCCGGTCGACCGGTTCTTCGCCGAGAAGGAGAGCTCATGGGCGATGGCGGAAAGCCTCGTCAACACGCCGATCCTGGTTCATCACGGTGACGTTGATCAGGCGGTAAACGTGGAGTGGTCGCGCTGGGGTGTCAAACTACTGCAGCGCTGGGGCTACGATGTGCGTTACCACGAATACCCCGGCAAGGGGCACGAGGCGCTGGCGATCAGCAATGCCGTGCTGAGCGGCGAGTGGTTCCTGAAACATCGACGCGACCCGAATCCGCGTCAGGTTCGCGTCCGCTCGGCCGAGTTGCGCAACGCCGGTGCGTGGTGGGTGCGGGTACACCAGGCGGCAAGTCCGCTGGCCTTCATGGTGGTGGATGCCGAAGTGGTGGACCGCAATGTGATCCGGCTCGACACCGACAACGTACTCGACATCGTGCTGAAGCCTGGTGCGGCGTTGATCGATGCTTCGAAGCCCGTTCGCGTCGTGTGGAACGGCGTAGCGCACGACATGCGCGTGACGGACGGCGCTCTGCGCCTGACGAACAGCGCTTACCAGCCGGCAAAGCTCCACAAGACGCCGGATCTGCCGGGCATGACCAGCGACTTCCTCATGACGCCGTTCGCCATCGTCATCGGCACGTCGTCGAAGGACCCGGACATGGTGGCACTGTGCAAGGAGAAGGCGCAGGGCTTCGTCGCTGCGTGGCGTGACTGGCAGAAAGTGGAGCCGCGCGTGTTCCTCGACAGTGAGATCGGGCAGGCCGACATTGCCCGCTACTCGTTGATTCTCATCGGTGGGGCGGACGCGAATCTCGTGTCGGCAAAGCTGGCTGCCAGGCTGCCGCTGCGCATCGCTGCGAACAGCGTGCGAATCGACGGCAAGGAGTTCAAGGCCAAAGATGCCGCGGTGCAGGTGATCTATCCGCATCCGTTGAACGCCTCGCGCTATGTCTGGATATTCGCGGGCACGTCGACGGGTGGAATGTATTTCACGGAGCCGAGTCCGCTGCGCGTCTACGACTGGGACTACACGATTACGGACGGCCATATCCCCGCGTTCAAACAATCCGCCTCTGCCGAGAAGACGCGGGTCGTGTCGGGGTCATTCGACTACAACTGGCGCTATTCGGCGGCACTGAGTTTTGCCGGCGACGCGGAGGTGCGCGCGAAGGGCCGCACGCTGCGTCGTCCCGACAAGAACCTGAAGATCGACCCCAAGGTGCTTGCGAGTTACGTCGGCCGCTACCAGATCGGCGGCGGCCCGCCGCTCGAGATTTACCTGGAGGGAGGCAAGCTCATGGTTCGTGGCAATGGGAACGTCAGCGAGCTCATCCCCGAAAGCGAGACCAACTTCTACGTGACGCTGGTGAACGTACGCGTGTTCTTCGAGCGCGATGCGGCGGGGAAAGTCAGCGGCTTCACGGGGTGGGGCGGAGGGGATTTCGAAGGCAAGCGGCTCGACTGAGGCGGGGCGGGAAAGTCATTCTTTAAGGTCACAATTTGTGACCTTAAAGAATGCGCGATTGCTCGTTGAATCAATATCTTGTGATTTTCAGATTTTGGGTTGGACCATTTCCGTGTGAACGCATTCGATTGCCGGCTCTGTTTATAGACACGAGCCTGTCAGTGTCTTGGTATGTCCAAACTGCCAGCGGAATCGGCTCTCGAGATTGCACATCAGATCTTGTTGGTCCGTGATCAGCGCGTACTGCTTGACGCAACGCTTGCAAGTCTTTATGGCGTTACGACGAGCGCCTTCAATCAGGCCGTCCGTCGCAACCGTGATCGCTTTCCTCCAGATTTTCTGATTGAGTTGAGGTCTGAAGAGTGGGAAATCTTAAGATCACAATTTGTGATCTTAAGATTGGGCCATGGTCGACATCGGAAATACCTGCCGCTCGCCTTCACCGAACACGGCGCGATCATGGCGGCGACTATTCTGAACAGCCCGCGCGCAATTCAAATGAGTGTCTATGTCGTGCGCGCGTTCGTGCGTTTCCGCAAGTCGCTCGCGACACAGACCGAACTGGCTCGCGAGCTCGAATTGCTCAAGCGTTCCGTCGCGACGCTGGACGCGGATACGCGCCGTCAATTCGATCAGGTGTACGAAGCCATCCTCGGGTTGATGGCCGCGCCTTCAAAAAAACAATGAGTGCTGATCAGGCCGCTGCGGGCAACGCCCCGCGCGCTTCCTCGCCCTCGAACACCGGCTTCTTCGGGTCGATGAAAATCCAGCACAACGCGCCCATCACGTACAGGCCGGCTAACAAGTAGAACGGCACGTTCCAGTTGTCGAACCACAGCAGCGAATAGCCCACCACGGGCGGCATGATGATGGCCGCGATCTGCCCGGAAGTGTTCATGGTGGCGCTCACGGTCGCGGAGTGTTCGCGGCCGATGTCGACGCAGGTGCTCCACGACGATGCGGTGGTCAGCATGCAGGTGGCGACGGTGAGTGCGAATAACACGGCGGCGGTCTTCGGGTCGGGGATCAGCGTGGCTGCGACGACGAACAACGCCGCAACTCCGTAACCAAAGATGCCGGGCGTGCGCCGGCCGGCAACCAGTCCGAATCGACGAACGATCTTGTCCGACCAGAAGCCGCCGAGGAACTGCGTGCCGATGGCCAGCGTCAGCGGTAGCGCCGCGACGACGCCGAGCTGCGTGCTCTCGAAGCCGTGATGCTCGCGCAGGTAGCTAGGCAGCCAGGTGATGCAGAAATAGAACGTGGCGCAGTTCGGCATGTACGAAAGGCACAGCAGCAGCTACGTTGCGTTGCTTGAGCAGCCCGCCCCAGTAGGCAAGGCCCGAAGGATGGGCCACGACCGGCGCACGGTCCGCGATGATGAGTGCGCGCTCGGCGTCGTTAGCGGCGGGATGGTCGGTGGGCTCGTCGCGGAACCACCGATGCCAGGCGAAAACCCACACGAAGCCGACGCAGCCGAAGGCAATGAGGATGGTGCGCCAGCTCATGAACGGCAGCAGCTCGTTGACGGTGAAGGTGGTGAGCGCGGCGGAGGCGTAGGCGCCCGCGAAGAAAATGCCCTTGGCGGTACCGCGCTCGCGCAGCGGCATCCAGCGCGACAACACGCGCGCGACGCAGGGGAAGGCGCCGGCTTCACCCGCGCCGAACAGGAATCGCGTGACCAGCAGCGACACGTAGTTGAACGCGCCGGCGGTCAGCAGCGTGAAGATGGACCACCAGCTCACGATGCGCGTGAGCACCGCGCCGGCGCCGGTGCGGTCGGCCCAGCGCGCGGTGGGGATTTCGAAGATGGCGTAAGCGAGGATGAACGAGGTGAAGACCCAGCCCATCTGCGCGTCATCGAGGCCGAAGTCGCCGGCGATGTGTTGCTTCATCGCGCCGATGCAGGCGCGATCCAGGTAAGTGACCATGGCCAGCGTCACCATGAAGGTGACGACCGCGTAGCGGGCGTGCGTCGGGCGCTGTGTTGCGTTCAAACCGTAGTTCCCCCTCGCGAGAACTACCTATATCACGGGGAAACGGTGATTCGCTTCAGGAATTCGTCGAGGGTGCGGTTGAATGCATCCGGATCGTCGAGATGAATCCAGTGCCCGGTGCCTTTGACAATGGCGTGTTTCACCTCCGGCACGGTGTTGTGCAGGCTCAGCGGAGTGTCATTGCGCGGCGTGACGATCGCGAATTTCGGGCCTGGGTATCGCCCCAGCGCGAGTGATGAGTCGACTGCGAAAGCTTCCCTGGTGAGCTCGATGGTGGCATTCCGGGATAACTTGCGCAGGCTCGCAAGCAGGCGCTGCCGCACTTCGGGACGCGCGTCGATGAACATCTGCTGCGTCCAGAACTGCTCGACCACCGCATAAGGATCCTTTTCGAGCGCGTCGTGAATCTGCTGGACCTGCTCCGGCGGAATCGCGCCCGGACGCAGTGGAGGATCGACGAGCACCAGCGCTGACACGCGCTGGGCATTCATGGCGGCGTACTCGGCAGCGATGGCGGCGCCCATGCTGTGGCCCACGAGCACGAAGCGTTCGAGTTGCGTCGCATCGGCAACTGCGCCGATGTCCTTCGCGAGTTCGTCGTAGGAATAGCGTCCGGGTGCAGCGGGTGATTTGGCCGTGCCCGTGGAAATCGAATGCGACCACACGGCGATGCGGCTGCAGATGCTCGAGTGTGGTCGTCCAGTGCGTCAGATCGCCGGCGAAGGAATGCGCGAACAGGACGGGAATGCCGCCTGCGCCGCGGCTGTCGATAGCTAGTGGTTGTGTCATGGCTACGCAAATTGCATGACCTGTACTGCGGGAATATGTCGGCGTCCGCCGCTACTTCAGAATGGGGACATTCCTGATTTGCTGCAAAAGGGGACGCGCCTGAGCGCATCACTTCCGATCGGCGACGCGTGCGATGAGTTGCACCTCGACGATGCCGTTCGTCCCGAGCAGGCCCGTAGTTCCTACGGCGGTCCACGCGGGGTAGGGCGGCTTCATGAACTCATCGATCACCGCTTCGAAGGCCGCGAACTGCTCATCGCGCGTGCCGGCGAAGTCGGGCCCCTGCCACACGTGGAAGCTGTTGATCATGACCACGTGCTGGAAGTCGGTACCGGCCGCCACGAGGATCGTGCGCAGACGCTCGAGCGCGCGGCGCGTCTGCACTTTGAACGCCGCGACGTCCTTGCCTTCGTTGGGCATGCGATGTACGACGACGCCGGAGACATAGACCGTATCGCCAACGCGGCGCGCGGCTGCGTAGCGCCAATTGTCGTGCGCGCTCTTTGCACCCTCATCGGGCAATATCACTTCGCCGCCGGGAGTCGGTAGCTTGAGCGGGTATTTGTCGGCGGCGGCGGCGAGCGGACGTGAGCACGACGGCTGCGAGAATGATCAAGCGATTCATGAGGTGCGTCCCCTGTTGCTAGGAAATGGGGAGTGTCCCCATTAAAAGTTGCCGGAGATGGTGAGCATCCACCACATCTCGGGAAAGAAATGACTGGTCTCGCGCAGACTCAAGGTTCCGTTGCGATCGGGCGTGTAGATGCGTCGGTCGCGCAGTTCCGAATCGTCGAGCACGTTCTGCAGGAACAGGCGGATCTTGGTGTCGGCGATCCACGTGGTTTCGATGAACGCATCGAGGCGGCGCAACTGGCGGAAGCTGTCGATCTCGGCCGAGCGGTAGTCGTAGTCGGGCGAAAAGCCCTCGAACGTCAGCCCCCACGCGAGTTTCGCGGCATTGAGATCCTGGCGCAGCTCCACCTTGAGCTCGCTTTCGATGAAGTCGCTGATGCGCCGATGTTCGCCAGTGAGTGGATCCACCACGTCGGTGTCGCGCCAGGTGCCGCCGACGGTGAGTGTTCCGCCGGGCAAGCATGCCCGCAAGCGGCAAGCGAAGCGAAAGCTCGACGCCGTCCATGGTGCCCTGGCCGATATTGCCGGGCGCATCGATGGGCACACCGGGCGGGCCCACGGGGACGAGATCCACCACGTCGTCGAGCCAGTGGTGGAACAGGCGCACGCGCAACGCCGCGTCGCTCGCGAAACGCAGATCGCCTTCGACCTGCGCCGCCCATTCCGTCTGCGGCCGCAGATCCGGATTGCCGCCGTTGATGATGTCGTCGGTGAGACTGGCGGTGGAAACGAAGTCGGTGAAATCGAGCTGGCCCACATCGCGGAACACGCGCATCTGCAACTGGTGCTGGCCAAACTTTCGCGTGAGCTGCACGCGCGGCTTCACGTAGGTCAATGAAACCGATTGTTCGGTGTCGCCGGTGAAACTCAGTTGCGAGGTTTCAGCGGCGAGGCGCGAGTCGAGCGACCACAGCGGGTTGATCTGCCAGGCGTGGCTGACGAATGCCTCGCCGCGATTCTCCTTGACGCTCAAGTTGGCGTTGGGCACCTCCACCGGTACAGGTCCGCCGCCCAGGTCGCTCGTAAGCTCCGACTCGCCGTCGAGCGTGTTCACCGCAACTTCAGCACCAGCCTCGAGGCGGCCCTGCGTCAGTGCACGGACGAATGTGGCGCGCGCGATGGTCTCGCCGCTTTGCTGGCCGCAGGGCCTGCGTGAACTCCGCGTCCTGCACATCGTCGGCATCGAAGTGCGTGGAGATGACATCGCTCTCGAAGTGTTTGCGCGTCGCGAGCGCGGTCAGCGTCATCTCCCAGACATCGAACGGGAGTTGATAGGTCACGCCGGCTTCGCCGCTGCGTGTGTCCTCTTCGTAAGGATCGATCTCGCGTTCGGTCTGCACTCCCTCGGGAGTCGTGGTGCGCAACCAGAAATCCTCGGTGAAACGTGCGTAGAACGCCTGCCCGGTGGCCACGAGCCTCCCCTCACCGAGGCGCTGCGAATATTGGCCGTTGAGCGCGTATTCGGACTGTTCGTGCGGGAAACCGCCGCGGCGCCGCGCCACCAGCGCGCCGTCGCCGTCGGTGACTTCACGCGGTCCTTCGGAATTGTGGTCATGGCTGTAGGTGTTGGCGCCGATGGAATATTCGCGGTCTTCGCTGCGGCCGCTCCAGGCCAGGCGACCGGTGGGCTTGGGCTTTTCCTCGTTGGTCATTTCGAAACCGGCCATCCAGGTGCCGCCACCGGCCGTGCGCGTTCGTATGACATTTGCCAGCACCGCGGCGTTGGAGGCATCGCCGGCCACATCGGCGCCACGCAGGATTTCGATGCGCAGCACTTCGCTGGAAGGTACGCGCAGCAGGACGTCCTCGAGTGACTGACTCTTGGCGCCCAGGCGTTCGCCATCGATCAGCACATTCCCCACGGCGCCGGAGAAGCCGCGCGTCTCGTCGTCACCGCTATCGAGCGTGAAGCCCGGGGTCTGATTGACCATGTCGAGGGCGGTGCGCGGCGCGAACGGGGCATAGAACGCCGCCTCGTAGACGACGCGTTCCGATGACGCGGCCGGAGGCGTCTGCGCGCTAGCAACGTTGCAAAGCAGGCTCAATGCGAGCAAGCGCAGTAGTAAGGAAGCGCTGATGACCTGTTCTCCGCGATGGACCGGTTCTTGTTGATGCTCCGTTTAGGAGCGTCGGACACCGGAAAAGTTCGGGCGCGTATGGTACCGGCGGAAATAAGTCGCAGATAGTCGAAACAGCGGCCGTTCATGCGGTGCCGCATGTTCGGGGACCTTGTAGCGTCGAGGCGCGATGGGTGATACCAACGAGCAATCCACGGGTCGCTGGCGCGAAGCGCTGGGGCTCATCGACATCCTGCTGTCGACTCCGCAGGAAGGCCGCGAGCAGCTGCTTTCGGACCTCGCAAAAGCACGGCCGGAGCTGCACGCGCGCGTGCGCGCCTTGCTGGATGCGGATGCAGAGGCGACCCGGCTTGGATTCATGAAGGTGCGCCGCGAGCCGGATAGCCACACCTCGCTGTCGCCGGACATGAAGCTCGGGCCCTATCGAATCATGCGCGAGCTCGGCAAGGGCGGCATGGGCGAGGTGTGGCTCGCGCGCCGTGACGATGGCCTCTACGAAGGTGAGGTCGCGATCAAGTCGCTGCATCCGTTCTTTGCGCACGGTGTCATGCGTGACCGCTTTCTGCGCGAAGCGCAACTGCTCGGCAAACTTGCACATCCCAACATCGCGCGCCTGCTCGACGCGGGCATCGACAATGGCATGGTGTTCATCGTGCTCGAGTACGTGCGTGGCGAAGCCATCGACGTCTATTGCGATGCGCGCTCGCTCGACGTGGCCGCGCGGCTCGAGTTGTTTGCCGGCGTGTGCGCGGCGGTGGCGAACGCGCATTCGCAACCTGATCGTTCACCGGGACATCAAGCCCTCCAACATCCTCGTGACCTCCGCGGGCGAAGTGAAGCTGCTCGATTTCGGCATCGGCAAGATCCTCGAGCCCGATGCTGTCGGCGTCGAACGCACCGAGCTCACGCGCCTCACGGGCCGCGTGTTCACGCCTGCATTTGCCGCACCGGAGCAGATCCTGGGAGAGCCGGTCACAACCGCCACCGATGTGTACCTGCTGGGCACGCTTCTCTATCTATTGCTCGCGGGCAGGCGGCCCTTCGGCGACGAGACAGCGGGGGCAAAGGTGGAGCACGCCGTACTCCACGATGAACCCGAACCCCTGAGTCGCGCGGCCGGCCGGGTGGACGAGAAAACCGCGGCGCTGCGCGGCGTTTCGCCACAGCGACTGCAGCGGTTGCTCGGCAACGATCTCGAAGACATCGTCCATCGGGCCTTGCGCAAGGCACCGCGCGAACGCTACGGCTCGGTGCAGGCGCTTGCCGAAGACCTGGCGCGATACAGCCGCCACGAGCCAGTCGCGGCCCGCGCCGGCTCGCGCGCATACCGCATGAATCGCTTCGTGCGCCGGCATCGCGTGGGAGTCGCCGTCGCCGCGAGCGTGTTGCTCGCCACCGCGATCGGCGTCGCCGGCGTGCTCTACCAGGCACAGCGAGACGCGCGAGCAGGCGCGCATCGCGAAGCTCGAGGCCGCGAAGGCAACTTCGGTCAAGGACTATCTACTGAAGATTTTCGAGATGAACAGCGAACGCCACCCGGATGGCGCGGCCGCGCGCAAGACCACCGCCGAAGAGCTGATGTACATCGCCACCACCGAAATCATCGACGACGAATCGCAGGACCCGGAGGTGCGCATGGAGCTCATGTCCGTGCTGCAAGACATCAATGGCCAGATGGAAAATTGCCCCGAGGTCGAGGCGCTGGGGAAAGCGCGCATCCGCGTGGCAGAAGAAAAATTCGGCGCGACCGATATGCGCCTGGCGAGGGCCTGGGCTGATCATTCGGAATTCCTGCTCTCCCGGCAGCGATACGACGAGGCGCGGGCCGCGACGCTGAAAGCCATCGAACTTCTCGACGCGCAGGGAGATCGTGATTCGCTGCTGCGCGGACGCTGCGAAGTGCAGCTCGGGTACATCGCCTTGGCAACGTTCGACGGCGACCCGGGCGAGAGTGTCGGCCACTACCGGGCAGCCATCCGCATCCTGGAAAAGCTTCCGCTCGATCAACAGCTCGCGCGCGCATGGTTCGGAATCGCGCGCACTCACGAGGTGACGCTGCGCTACGAAGACGCCATCGCTGCCATCAAACGCGGTATTGCATTGGCCATCGAAGCGAATAGCCCGCAATCCGCCGCGGTTGCCGACGGATACCAACTACTGTCGCGCGCCTTGCTCCGGGTGTACCGGTTCGACGAAGCGGAGCAACGCCTCGCGCAGGCGACGGAACTCTTCAAGTTTGCGCACGGTACCGATCACGGGGCTACCGTGGGCGCCGCGATCGACCTTGGCCGAATACAGGTGTATCGCGGCCGGCATCGATCGGCGGCCGAAGGATTGGAACGGTTGCTGGCAACCTGGAATCGCGACTCCGTCCAATACTTTTTCCAGGCACAGCAGGCCCGTCTGGTACTCGCGAACGCGACGTTGGGTATTGGTGATTTTGCGCGTACACACCAGCTGCTGGACGCCTGCAATATTGCGCTTCGTGAAAAACACAATGCTCGTTCGGTCGTGGCGACGCATCGCCAGCGTGCAGTACTCGCGCTCGAGGAATCCCGATACGCGGATGCGCTGTCATCGATTGACCGTGCCATGGCGGAGAACGCCAGGGGACCCTACGCCCGAAGCGCGGTCACATATCCTATTTTCACGTATCGCGCCGAGGCGCTTGCGGGGCTCGGACGCGTGGACGAGGCGCGAAGCGCACTCGCAGAAGCAGAAATCCTGCTCGAGAAATTCGACCAGGATCCGGACAGAGTGGACACGCAGATTGCGCGGCTGGCGCGCGTGAGCGCGGACCTGGCCGACAAGCGGGTGGACGATGCGCGCGCGGGTGCCGCCGAAGCGCTGGGCCGGATCCAGGCGGCGAAGCGGCGCGCTGAACTGTGGAATATCGAGGAACTGGCGCAGCGGCGGGTCGCTGCTGCCGAACTGGCCGCGGGCAACAGGACCACGGCCTGCGCAGCGCTGGATGCGGCCATTGCGCTGCGCTCGGCCAACGCCCTGCCCACGGACCCGCGGCTGGTGGCCTCGCGTGCGCTCAAGAAAAGGTGCATCTGACGGGTTTTCGATGAGCCGTTTCACCCGGAAATTCCGCCTTTAGGAATACCGGGTAGCGGCCTTTCGCGCCCCGTTCTTGCGGAGCGTCCCATGTGGCATCGAACCGTCATCAATCTGCTTGCCGGCAGCCTGCTGTGCTTTGGCCTCGGCTCCTGCATTCTCGATGGGGATGAAGATGAGCCGGCATCTTTGCTCATGGCCGAGGACGACGCCCCGATCGCCATGTTCACCATCGGCGGCACGGTCGCGGGTGCGACGGGCCCCATCGCGCTACAGAACTCCAATGGCACCAATCTCATCGTGTCCCGGGATGGCCGGTTCACTTTCGGGACACCGATGGTGTCGAGCGCCTTGTACAACGTGACGGTCGCAGTGCCGCCAAATTCCCAGTCCTGCAAGGTGACTGAGGGCTCGGGAACGGTGGGATCCTCGGACATCGGCGACATCAACGTGATCTGCACGCCGGTCGCCTACAGGTCGGGAAGTCGCTGACCGGGAGCACCTTCCGCAGAGGCGGGTCATACTCGGCGGCATGTCCGCGCGGCCCAATCCCCTCGACACGCCGGGAAACGAATTCACGGTGAGTCGCCTGCTCGACTCCGGGCTCGTGGCGGTGCGCAGCGTGGATTGTCGCGGGACCTGCCGGCATCGCAGCGCGGAGGAGTGCGCTTCGCACACGCACTTCGTGTTTCCGTTTCGAGGTGTGTATCTGCGCCATGTGGGTGGCGATCAGGCCGTGGCGGATGCCAATCACGTGTTGTTCTTCAATCGCGGGCAGGGGTATCAGGTGAGCCACCCCGTGATCGGCGGCGATGCCAGCCTGGTGCTGAGCGTCGACGAATCCACGCTGCGCGAGCTCGCGCCCGCAAGCCTCGTGTGCGCGGGTGGCGGGTTCGCTTTCAACCAGCAATCGCTGCGCATCGATGCGCGCGCGCAGGCGCTGGTGATGCTGCTGCGGCATTCGCTGCACAACGGCAGCATCGAGCCACTGGAGGCCGAGGGCCTGGCGCTCACGCTGGTGGCGCGCGCCCTGGGCCCGCGTACTGCGCGCATTCCGGGCGCGAGTCATGCGCGTCGCCGGCTGGTAGATAGGGCGAAGGTGCTGTTGGCGGGCGATCTGTCGCAGCGCTGGACGCTGGCGGGAATCGCGCGAGAGATCGGTGGGTCACCCGTGTACCTCACGCAGGTGTTCCAGCAGGTGGAAGGTCTGCCGCTCTATCGCTATCACCTGCGGCTGCGTCTGGCGCGCGCTCTCGATCTCATCGCCGGTCGTGACGACCTGTCGGGCCTCGCGCAGGACCTCGGCTTCTCCAGCCACAGCCATTTCTCGGCGGCGTTCAAGCAGCACTACGGCATGACCCCGACGGAGTTCCGCGCGAAATGGGGACATTCCTGATTTGCTAGCAAAAAGGGACGCGGCTCGCGCGCGCAAATGAGGCGCGTCCCTTTTTGCTAGCAAATCAGGAATGTCCCCATTTCCATTTCGCTAAAGATTTCGACAGCGACCAGCGTGTCCTGATGGTCTCCTGAGCACGCCCCGATACGAGGGCGACCGTGAGGATCAGCCATGACCAAGAAAACCTGTGCGGCCTGCGACTACCCGCTCCAGCCGGACTCGACCATCAAAGTGAAAATTGGTGGCAAGACCGTCGAAGTCTGTTGCGAAGAATGCGCTACCAAGCTGCGTGAAGCGGCTGGCGCCAAGCAGCAGAAGCGGGCGTGACACCTGGTGAGACTTCTTGCCGTTCAATGGCTTACACGTGCCGATCGCAGTGCAGCCAAAACGGTAAGAAGTCTCGGTTCGGGTTTCCCTACCGGATCGCCCGATTGCCGCGGGGTGCCTGTGCAAGCACACTGGCCTCCGCAATCGAATCAGCCGCTGTCCGAAACGCTCGCAAGAAGCGCCGGGCCGCAAAATCCAGTGAACACGGGGACTCATGAAGTGACGTCGATTTCGTATTTGCCTGCAACTTTCACCACCCTTTTCATTCTCGCCGCCGGACTCCTGCTGGGTTACATCCAGTAGCCGGTACATGCAGCCCGCTACTCCACGCGTCACTTACGAGCGCTGGAGTCGCGCCTGCATCGATCTAGGCATTACGCCTCACGCCAGCGAATACCGCCGCGTGCGCCGGGCGTGGAGCGGCATGAGCCGTCACTACCACACGCTGACGCACCTCGATGCGTGCCTGCGCGAACTCGATGACTCCCAAGGCCTCGCGGTGCGGCCCGCGGAAGTCGAAATGGCGCTGTGGTTTCACGACGCCGTGTATCGAAGCTGGCGCCGCGACAACGAGCAACGCAGCGCCGAACTCGCAGCGCGCGTTCTGCGCTCCGCCTCCGCCGACTCGGTGGAGCGCATTCGCCAGATGATCATGGCCACCATGCATCACACCCTGGACCTTCGCGGCGATACCGCGCTGGTCACCGACGTCGACCTCTCGATCCTGGGTGAGACACCGGCGATCTACGCGCAGTTCGAACGCGCGATCCGGCGCGAATACTGGTGGGTGCCCCGCGCACGCTACGTGGATGGCCGGCGAAAAGTGCTCGAAGGATTCCTCGGACGATCGACTATCTACCAGCTCGATCGCTTTCGAAAAAAATACGAAGCCCCAGCGCGCGCCAATCTGGCGTCGGCGCTGCAGAATCTCGCCGCATAGCAGCAAATTTCCGCCCCGGTTTTCCGAAGTTGCGTTAACGCTAACAACGGGCGTATGTTCGCCCGGCGTCCGGGACGACGCACTGAGCGGGCGCAAAAGGGACTTTTCGAAAACTCGTTTCACGAGGGGGACTTCCAATGACCATTCGTACGGCCGTACTCGGCCGATTCATTTCTGTTGCCTTGGTTTTGGGCGCTGCAGCGCTCGTGGCCCAGCCAGCAGCGGCGCAGATGGCGCAGGGCAAGGCGAAATTCGTCGGCAACGTCACGGGCAACAGCGTGCCGGCCGACTTCAATACGTACTGGAACCAGATCACGCCCGAGAACGCCACGAAGTGGGGCTCGGTCGAAGGCACGCGCAACAGCATGAACTGGGCCGCGGCCGACGCGGCGTATAACCACGCGCAGACCAACGGCTACAAGTTCAAATTCCACACGTTCGTCTGGGGCTCGCAGTTCCCAGGCTGGCTCACGAGCACGAATCTCACGGCTGCGCAGCAGCGCGCCGAGATCGAACAATGGATGCAGCTCGCCTGCCAGCGTTATCCCGCCACCTGGGGGATCGACGTGGTCAACGAGCCCATCAAGACGGCTATGCCATTCAAGGCCGCGCTCGGCGGCGATGGCGCCACGGGCTGGGACTGGGTCATCACGTCGTTCCAGCTCGCCCGGCAGTACTGCCCGAATGCATTGCTGATGATCAACGAGTACGGCACGGAGAATGATCCGCCGGTCCGCGCAACCTACAAGACCATCATCAACCTGCTGAAGGCGCGCGGTCTCGTCGACGCCATCGGCATCCAGGTCCACCACTTCAACGTGGACAACATGAATGCCGCCGCGATGAATACGATGCTCAACGACTACGCGACACTGAGCCTCGACATCTACGCGTCGGAGCTCGACATCATTGCCGGCGGCAGCGATGCCGCCCAGCTCGCGAAGTACCAGGAAATCTTTCCGGCCCTCTGGAATCACGCGAGCGTCAAGGGCATCACGCTGTGGGGTTACATCGTCGGGCAGACCTGGCGCGATGGCACGGGCCTCGTCACCACGGGTGGCCAGGAACGTCCCGCCATGGTGTGGCTCAAGGGCTTCGTGTCGGGAACTCCGGGAGGCGATACCCAGGCGCCCAGTGTGCCGGCTGGCCTGACTTCCACCGCAACCACCAGTAGTTCGGTCTCGCTGGCCTGGACCGCGTCGACGGACAATGTGGGCGTAACCGCCTACCAGGTGTGGCGTGCGCCGGGGGTCAGCGGTAACACGTTCGTGCAGGTCGCGAGCGTGCCGGCCAACAACTACGTCAACACCGGTCTCACGGCTAACACCACGTACCGTTACCAGGTTCGTGCAGTCGACGCCGCGGGCAACATGTCCGCGTTTTCGAACACGTTCACGGTGACGACGCAGACAGGTGGCGGAGGCGACGTCACGCCGCCCAGCATTCCTGCGAACCTGACGGCACCGTCGACGACCGCCAGTTCGATTTCGCTCGCGTGGACCGCCTCGACTGACAACGTGGGTGTCACCGGCTATCAAATCCTGCGAGCACCGGGAACCACCGGTGGCACCTTCACGCAGATCGCGACTTCGCCGACCAATTCCTACGTCAACACGGGACTGGCGGCGAGCACTTCGTTCCGCTACCAGGTCCGCGCCACGGACGCGGCGGGACTGGTGTCGGCGGTGTCCAACACGGTAACCGCGACCACCCAGACTGGCGGAACCGGCGGTGGATGTTCGGTGGCAGCCACCGTGCAGACACAGTGGCAGTCGGGCTATGTCGTCGAGCCGGCCCGCGTGACCAACACGGGAACCGCGACGATCAACAGTTGGGCGGTGACGTTCACGCTGCCCGCGGGTCACGCGATTACCGGATCATGGAATGCAGTACTCACCGTCAGTGGACAGACGGTCACGGCGCGCAATGCGTCTTACAACGGAACGGTCGGCGCGGGGGGGAATACCGCGTTTGGCTTCCAGGTAAGTCGCCCGAACGGCAACACATCATTGCCGAGCGGGTACACATGCACGACGCCGTGAACATGCAAGGACGCATGTAGCTTGCGGGCAGCGCTAACAACGCTGCCCGCTCTTTTATGAAGAGCATTTCCTTGTGAAGAGAAGTTCCGTCATCCTGATTTTCGCTGCGCTGGCCGGTGGCGCGATGTCTGCCGGTTATTGGTCTGGCGCACAAGATCCAGACGCCCCGGGTTCAGCGTCGTCGCCTGCATTCGCCGGCGCACGATCACCGGAAATGGCGGTCGTCGAACTGCCGGCAACGGTGGCGGAGCTTTCCGCCGCAGACCACGCGCGCGCTCAGCAGATCGCCTTCGGGATCGAGCGCGCTCTGGTAGCGCGCGATCCCAGGCAACGAGAAACCGCTTTCGCGTTCCTGCTGCCCGAGCTCATCGAGCTTTACCCCGAACGGGTGGTTGTGATGATGGCGAAACAGGAGCCGGGAGAGACGCGCGACGCGTTGCGTGACGAAGTAGTGCGCCAATGGATCGTCCGCGATCGTGACGGCGCGGTCGCATGGATGGGTTCGCTCGAAGACAAAACCGAGCGCGAGGCCAGCGCCACGCTCGCGATGCGAACGCTCGCGGCGACCTCGCCGGCGGACGCAATCGAGGTGGCCGACAAGTTCGGCATCGGCCGCGATGACGGGACGCTGGAGCACCTGGTACAGATCTGGGCCACCGAAAAACCGGATGAAGCGCAGCGCTGGATCGATAGCCAATCGCCTACGGATCCACGCAACGTGCAGCTGCGCGCGCGCATCGATCTCGTGACAGCGCGCTGACTGCGGCAGGTACGTATAACGCGACGGTGCGCAACAGGACACCATGTAAATACGCCTGCATAGGATTTATCTGACGAGTAGTAGCGATACCCCGTCAGGCGCGGACGGACGGCAGGCAACTGACCACCCGCTCCGGGCCTGAGTAAACTCACGGGCAGCGATCAAACGCTGCCCGTCTTTTTTTATGCGGCTAACCTCCATCGTTCCGTTGCTCCTGGTCACGCTGATAGGCGTGGGCGCCGCCTTTTGGCTCGATGCGAAGGAACCCCGCAAGCCCTGGCCCAAAGCCACGCCGCCACCACCCCCGTCGCCTATCTACACGCCGTCGAACGAAACTGCGCCCAGCGAGGCGGAGATCGTCGAGATGGCACGTGACCATAATCAGCGTCTCGAGGATACGCTCGGGCGGGCGCTGTACGCGAAGGACGCCGCGCAGCGCGAAGCCGCTTTTACGTTCGTGTTGCCCGAACTGGTCCAGGTGGATCCGGACCGGGTTGTCGCCATGGTCGAGAACCTCGAGCCCGGCGAAGCACGCAATACGCTGCGTACCGAAGTGACGCGACAGTGGATTGCCAGGGATCCGGACGCAGCGGTCCGATGGATGAAGACCCTGCCGGAAGACGAGCAGCAGGCCAGCGTCAGAGCCGCAGTCGAATCCATCGTCGCGCATAGTCCGGCCGAGGCGGCCGAGCTCTCCAGGCAGTTCGGTATGAAGCTCGAGCTGGGCGACCCCCTCGACAAGCGGACAAAAGCCACGCGCGATTGACGCGCACCTCGAACGGCACGTTAGTATCGCGCGGTTCCGTTTACGAGGGTCGCGTCCATGCTGAATCGCCGTCTCATTGCCGCGTTGTTCGTATTGCTGGGCGCCAGCCTCAGCGCCCAAACCGCCAATGCCGTTGCCGCCCAATCCGGGTTCGTCGCCGTCGATGGCAGACACTTCCAGCTCGACGGCAAGCCTTACTACTTCGCTGGCGCCAATCTCTGGTACGGCATGTATCTCGGTTCGCCCGGCAAGACCGGCAATCGCGCGCGCCTGGTCAAGGAACTCGACCAACTTGTCGCGCAGGGCATCACCAATCTGCGCGTGCTGGCCATTTCGGAATCCAGCACGCTGAAGCGCTCGGTCACTCCCGCGGTGATCCTGCGGCCCAATCACATCGACGAGACGCTGTGGCAGGGCCTCGACTTCCTGCTCGCCGAAATGGCGAAACGCGACATGAAGGCGGTGCTGTACCTCAACAACTTCTGGCAGTGGTCGGGTGGCATGTCGCAGTACGTCGCCTGGTTCAACGGCAAGCCGGTGGTCGATCCGGATGTCACCGGCAACTGGAACGAGTTCATGGACAACTCGGCCGCGTTCTACCGGGAGCCCAAGGCGCAGGACGCGTTCATCTTCTCCGTCAAACAACTCATCACGCGCAAGAACTCGGTGAACGGCCGGATCTACAACCAGGACCCCACGGTCATGTCCTGGCAACTCGCCAACGAGCCTCGGCCTGGCAGCGACGCCAATGCGCGGCCGCACTTCGAAGCGTTCATCGAGTGGATCGATCAGACCGCCGGCTTCATCAAGGCGCTGGCGCCGAAGCAGCTTGTTAGTACGGGCAACGAAGGCTGGATGGGCACTGCCGGAAACAAGGAGCTGTTCATCAGGTCGCACAAGAGCCGCAACGTGGATTACCTCACCTTCCACATGTGGGCGCCCAACTGGAGCTGGTTCGATCCGAAGAAAGCTGCGGCCACGTACGACGGCGCGTGGGCGAAGATGCAGGAATACCTGAACTGGCACATCGACACGGCCAACACGCTGGCCAAACCCATCGTGCTCGAGGAATTCGGCATCAACCGCGACGAGGGGTCGTTCCGCCCGACCGCCACCACGGTCTACCGCGACAAGTTCTACACGGCGATCTTTGGACTGCTGGCGCGCCGTGCCGCGGCCGGCGACTCGATCGCGGGTTCCAACTTCTGGGCGTGGGGCGGAGTCGGCCGCACGCAGAATGCGGATTTCATGTGGAAGGCGGGTGATGGGTTCGTGGGCGATCCGCCGCAGGAACCGCAGGGCCTCTACTGCGTGTTCGACTCAGATGTCTCGACGATCAACATCATCTCGGCGCATGCACGCCAGATGAGTGGCATCCGCTAGTTCTTGCGGGAGGCGCTGGCGTCCGAAGCGCTGGCGCCCGTCCAGCGGTCGAGCATGTTCCGAAGCGCCGTGAGCGAAAACGGCTTGGCCAGATAGTCATCCATTCCCGCGGCTACGCAGGCTTCACGATCTCCGGGCATCGCATTGCCAGTGAGCGCGACGATAGGCACGCGCACGCCGGGCGATTCTGCGGCGCGGATGGTGCGCGCGGCGGCGAGGCCGTCCATCACCGGCATCTGGCAGTCCATGAGAATGAGATCGAGGTCGGGGTCCGCAGCCGCGGCCAGCACGCCTTCGTGGCCATTCGATGCCGTGGTGACGTGGAAGCCGAGCATGTCGAGCATGGCGCGCGCCATCTCCTGATTCACCGCATTGTCTTCCACCACCAGCGCGCGGCCGCGCGAACCGGACTGGGGCAGCGCGCGAATCCGCGTGCTCGTCGTGTTGTCGGCGACCGGCGCCGCGGCGAGATCGGCGGTGCACAGCGGCTTGACCAGCACGCGGTTGATGCCGGTTGGCGGTGCGGCGTCGGCGTCCGGTGGCATCAGTGCCACCACCTCGAGCTGACGCGGAGCGGCTGCGGCGCGCAGCCCGCTGACCGCGTGTTCCAGCTTCGCGACGACATTGTGGTCGATGACGATGCGCACGCGGGTGATGCGCGAGCCGAAATCCCGCATGGCCTCGATGGCGCTGATCAGCGAGTCGACGCTGATGACATGCGAGGTCTCGATCGACAATGTGTCGCACACCGCGCTGCGGATGACCGGGTGCAGGCCGATGACGATCGCGCCGAGATCGGCAGCCGGCGCGACCGGCGAAAGTTCCAGCGGTGGCACGCCCATCGGAATACGGAACGAAAAACGGCTGCCTCGGCCCGGCTCGCTGTCGACTTCCATCGCGCCGTGCATGAGGTCGACGAGCTGGCGGCTGATGGCGAGCCCCAGTCCCGTGCCGCCGAACTTGCGCGTGACGCTGCCGTCGGCCTGCTCGAACGCATCGAAAATTCGCTGCTGTTCGGCTGGCGCGATGCCGACGCCAGTGTCGGTGACGGAGAATTCGAGCATCGGTCCGCGCGTCGGACGGCGCCACCGTCACGGCTAACAACACCGCGCCCGCGTCGGTGAACTTCACCGCGTTGTTGACCAGGTTGCCGAGTATCTGGCGCAGGCGGATCGCATCGCCATGTACGACGGCCGGTACGCCGCGCGCAATGTGCGCGGCGATTTCGATGCCCTTGTCGTGAGCGCGGGCGCCGAAGAGCCCCACTACCTGCTCGAGCTCGCGACGCAGCTCGAACGGACCATTGGCGAGCGTCAGTTTGCCCGCCTCGGCCTTGGAGAGATCGAGCACGTCGTTGATGAGCGTGATGAGCGCCTCGGCCGAAGACTTCAGCGTGCGCACGAAGCGGCGCTGCTTGGCGTCGAGCGCGGTGTTCTCGAGCAGCGAGGCCATGCCCACCACACCATTGAGCGGTGTGCGCAGCTCGTGGCTCATGTTGGCGAGGAAACGCGACTTCGCCTGCACGGCAGCCTCCGCCGCCACGCGAGCCTTCTCGAGCACTTCGGCAGTGCGCTTCTGTTCGGAGATGTCGGTGATCACCGAAGCGATGCCGGTGATGGTGCCGTCCTCGGCCATCAGCGGTGTCTTGGCGATGATGACGTCGAAGGGCGTTCCGTCCCGTGCCTGCAGCGAGGTCTCGTAACGCAACGACTTGCGCTCGGCGAGCAACTCGTCGTCGGTCTCACGGTGATTCCTGACCGGCATGCGGTTCGGAGTTGTGGTCGAGCTGCTTGCCGACGATTTCGTCGCGCGGCACACCGAACATGTTCTCGAACGCGGCGTTGACCAGCGTGACGCGACGTTCGGTATCGCGCAGGATCACCGGCAGCGGCAGCGTTTCGAGAAGCGCACGCATGACGCGCAACGTGTTGGACAGCGCGCGTTCGAGTTGTTTGCGTTCGGTGATGTTGGAGTGCGTGCCCGTCAGGTGCGTGGCGCGGCCGAGTTCATCGCGGCTGCTGACACTGCCGCGGGTCTCGAGCCAGACCCACCGGCCATCGGCGTGGCGCATGCGATGCTGCACCTGGAGCACCGGATTCTTGCCGCGCACCGCGTCGCGCACGGCGTTGCTGAACATCTCGATATCGTCCGGGTGCACCAGGCTTGCGAGCTCGCTCATCGGCATCCAGTGGCCTTCGCGATCGATGCCGAGGAAACCGAAGTAGGTGCGATCGACGAACAGGCTGTCAGTCGTGACATCCCATTCCCACAACCCGAGGTTCGAAGCTTCCAGCGCAACTTTCAGGCGCTGGTCGTCGGGGCGCGGGTGATTCGCGCACGTTGTCGAACAACGCCAGGAAACCCGTGCGCAGGACCTGCGTGTCCACGGCATCGCCGGCGCGCAGTTTCGCGATCAGGGCTTCGAGTTCGGCTTCCGAGCCGACACCGAAGGCCTGCGCCAGTTGTTTCTTGCAATTCGGGGTTCACCTGATACACGCGCGCAAGGCGCAACCTCGGACGCTCCACTCCTGCTGACGATGTCGGCAGCGGGACAGATTACTGAGGTTCGGCAGCGAGCGGCATCAGGCTTGTCCCGGCCGGAGTGTGCAACCGATCACAGCGGGCGGATATATTGTCATTCGACCTTGAAGGCGATGATCGAGTTCTTGAAAAACGTGGGCACGTAGACCGTCCTGGTTCCGGGGTCCCAGCCGATGTCGGCGGTGCTGGTTTGCACGGCCTTGCCGTCGAACAGCAGCTCCTTGGAACCGTTGCTGCTCACGAACCACAGAGCACCGCTCCAGACGGACACGATGAAGTCGTCGCCCTTGACGTTCTCGAGGCCGTCGACGCCGCCGGGCATGCCATCGGCGAGCACCTTGAGCGACTTGTCGGGCTCCACGCGATTCAGGCTGTTGTTGTCGAGCACGTACAGCATGCCGTCATGGACTAACAACCCGTTCGGGACCCTTGAGCACCGTCTCGTCGAGGTGCACGGCGGCCTTGCCGTCTTTCACGATGTACACCTTCTTGCCCTTGGAGTCGGAGACGTACAGCGTGTCCTTGCCGTCGATGGCGAGGTCGTTGAGCTGCACCCCATCGGGAATGGCGATCTTGTTCCTGACCTTGCCGGCCTTGATGTCGATGACCACGATGCCGCCGGCATCGGCCGCGTACAGCCACTTGCCGTCCGCCGAGAGCGCCAGGCCCTTCGGGCAATCGAGTCCCGTGATCCACTCGGCGGCGATGACCTTGCCGTCCAGCCCGACCTTGGCGATGGAGCCCTTGCCGTCCGCTTCCCAGGGTTGACCGTCGATGTTCGAGACGTACAGCACCTTGCGCTTCGCGTCGAGGCGCACGCCTTCGGGCACCTTGAGCGTGGCTTCGGATTCCCAGAGCCTGGTGAGTTTGTGAGTCGTTTGAGCCTGGGCTTGCGCGGCGGCAGCGAAGCTCATCGCGACCGCAGTGCAAACGTCTTCTTCATGTGGTCACGTCCTTGATGGAAGGGACGGAAAGTATAGTTGCGCGTTATGCTCGACGCATGCCCGTGAGCGCCTTGTTTGCCACTCGTGTCTACACCAAAAGTCTGCAGCGCGGTCCGTCGGACGCGCTCAATGCGCGGCTGCTGCGCGAATGCCGGCAGCTCAGCCTCGAAGACACCGCCGGCATGCGCTGGTCCGCGGCTAACTATCCGGGCGGCTACACCTCGTACAGCTCGCTGTCGCGCATGCATCAGATGTCACCGACGTTCGCGGCGCTGGAGAAGCGCATCGACCCGCACGTGCGCGCCTTCGCCCGCACGCTCGATTTCGACCTCGCCGGCCGCAAGCTCGTGATGACGGATTGCTGGGTGAACGTGATGACCCGCCAGGTGGTGCACGGCCTGCACCTGCATCCGCTGGCGAGCTTGAGCGGCACTTACTACGTGCGTACGCCGCGCGGCTGCTCGGGTCTCAAGTTCGAGGATCCGAGGCTCGATCGCTTCATGGCGGCGCCGCCGCGCAAGGCGCGTGCGCGCCGCGAAAATCAGGTCTGGGTCACGGTGCCCGCCGAGCAGGGAAACCTGGTGCTGTTCGAAAGCTGGCTGCGGCACGAGGTGGCGCCGAATCCCACCGAGGCCGAGCGCATCTCCATCAGCTTCAACTACTCGTGGTTCTGAAAAAGGGGACATGAAAAAGGGGACAGATCTATTTTTCCGCTGCGGAAAAATAGATCTGTCCCCTTTTTCAGCCGAAGACCTGGTGAATCGCCCGACTCCACGCCGGGAAGTCGGTGAGTCCCACGAAGATCAGGCCGGTGATTGCGCCGTCGAGGTGCGCGTCGTGGTTGATGTTGTCGCGCTTGTGCTTCGAAGCCCACATGCTGTACGCGACGTAGCCGAATGCGAACAACACCGCCGGAATCGGAATCGCGAAGTACAGGTACAGCATCTGCTTCGGGTAGTAGACGATGTACGCAAACAGCACGGCGAGAATGGCGCCCGATGCGCCGAGCGCCGCGTAATCGGGGTTATTGCGCTGCTTGTAGACCGTGCCGAGGCTGCTCAGGACCAGGCCGATGAAATACAAGCGCGACGAAGCGCGCTGTGCCGATGCGGCGCTCGAGCGCCGGCGCGAAGAAATAGAACGTCAGCGAATTGAACAGCAGGTGGCCGAAATCGCCATGAATGAATCCGCTGGTGATGATGGTGTCGTACTGGCGCTTCTTCAGCAGCCAGTATGGCCGTAGCAGATTCCGCTCCAGTATCGCGGGGGCGACTCACAACGCGAGCGCGCTCATCACGAGGATGGCGCCGAGGATCAGCATCGAGCCCGGAGTCGTGTCGAAGTTCATTTGATCAATTTGCCCTGGTGTATCCGCGGTCCAGCAGTCGCTCCGCCAGCTGCTGTGGACGTGACGGCGAACCATGCCACAAGTGTTGCTTCACCGTCGCGGCCTGAAGAGATAGCCGGTCGCGCCTGGTTCACGGCATCGATCGATCGGCGTCGAGCCCCGGACCTTGGGGGCCTCGAGCAACATGTCGATGTTCCGATCAACTTCCGTGGGATATCCCTCGGATGCGTCCACCGAGGTCAGCTGCACCTTCTCGCCAACCTTTTCGAACGTGAATTCCTGGAAAACGTGGACGGGCCCGCCGGTCCCGCCAATGACATTCTCGACTTTCAAGGTCCAGACATCATCGCGCGCCGACGTCCAGGTGCGCACTGCGTCGCCTTCACGATTGGTGATCAGCACGGTGTCGAGCGAGTAACACGAACCAGTGTGATCGGCGTCCGCGCCGGCGAATTCCAGCGCCGTGAACTTTCGCGATGGCGCGTCTTCTTTCGAGGTGAGGCGGTAGACCAGGAAACCTCCCACCATCACCAAAAGCATTGCGGGACCTGCGAGAGCGCGCATCAATCGTAAGGAAGGGACAGGGAACTCTTGGGGACGAGCGACTGGCTCGCGGTGCTGTCGATGCGCAGGAATACGATGTCACCGCTTTCGATTCCGACCACGGACTCGTCAGTGACCTCGACTATCTGGAAATGCCGGAAGTCATCGGGCGTGGCCGGAATCATGTCCGGGTCGTAATAGGGCATCGTTTCGACGTACTCCGACGTGACACGCGCAGTCTTGCCATCGCGGGCCACGTCGATGTCGATGGAGTTTCGCTCCAGCCGATACTGCCGTAACCGCGAAAATTCTCCCGCTTCCTTGCAGAAGAGTTTGCGATCCAGGGTGAGCTCGGTCGGTTCGTGCCGCTGGTCGTGGCCCTGGAACGTCAGGTGCAGCTCGAAGTCCTTGCCGCGCAGCCCGCAGATCTCCGGCGCGAAGCGTTTGCGCGCGGCGTTGTCAGCCTTGTCGATGAACTCGAGCACTTCGCGTTCGTCCAGGCTGCGCTGACAAGCGGTGAGCGGTAACACCGCTAACAAGATTGTGAGGAGCGGGGCGATGCGCATGGAAAAGGGGTCATTCCTCATGTTGTTCTTGTAACAATTGCAAACACTATGCGATGGCACTGACCGGCGCATGGCCGCCGCGCAGAAATGCGGACTGCCCGCATTTCTCATATCGATTTGTCAAAAAAAAAAGCCCCGCAGAGCGGGGCTTGTTAGTTGGTCTTCGTCGACTTAGGTAATCGCTGTCAGTCGATCGCGTCGACTACACGGACTGCTATATTTTCGGCTGGGACGTTGGCGACCTTTCGGCCTCCGGCTAAACATATAAGCCCGCGTGTCAATCCACGCTTTGGTCGTCCTCGCCAGTAGCCAAAACATAGCTACCGACTGAACCCGTGCCCGTGAGCAAATCCCGAGTTTTTCTGTATCACTAAACCGTTGTGTTCTCCGCGCATCAGAAACTGTTGCAGTGCAGAACATCGAAACCTTGATAGTCCTTCCGGCCCGGCTAACAACCTTGTATTCAGGTACTTAGCGGGTGTTTCGAGACTGTGCGAGACGGGATCATACGCCGAATCCTTCCCGCCACAATGTCTCAATCGCGCGACATCGGGCGTTCCTGTGACCTGTATCGACAGAAGTTACGAGGGCTGGAGGAGACCGGATGCGCAAAATCGCAGCGCCGCATGCGGTCAGCGGGCCAGTCGGACCGTGAAAACCGCGCCGGAGCTGTCCGGGAGGTTCTCGGCACGGGCAGTTCCGCCATGAAACTCGGCAATCAGCCTCACGATGTAGAGCCCGAGGCCAAAGTGGGGGCGCTTGTCGCTCTCGACGCGCGACTGCCACAACGACTCGAACAGCCGATTGGCGGTTTCGGGGGGTAACGACGGGCCCGGGTTGGCCACCGAAAGCTCGGCATGCCCGGCGTCCGCGCGCAGAATGATCGAGATCGTGGCGCCATCAGCGCTGAAGTCCACGGCATTGTCGATAAGCTTGTCGAGCATCTGGACGATGAGGTCTGGCGCGCCCGTGATCTCGACGGCTTCGTCGGGGACTTGGGCCGAAAAACGTTTCGCCGGGAACGCACCGCCGTACGCGCCGGCCGCTTCCCGCACCAGCGCCGCCAGGTCGAAGCGCTGCCGATCGCTGTGGGCGATGGCTTCCTCGACGCGCGTGGCAGCGCCCATGGCGGTCAGGATGGCGCCGAGCCGCTCGCTGCCTTCCCGGGCGCGCGAGATGTACACCTTGGCGTTCTCGGAGTTGGGCTCCGATTCCAGGTTCTCGAGCGAGGAGCGAATGATGGTCAGCGGGGTCCGGATTTCGTGCGCGAGCTTGCCCGCGAGCGTCCGGAGGTATCCGGTGTATTCGTCGAGCCGTCCGAGCAGCGACGAGAAGCTGCGCGACAGGTCGCCGAGCTCGTCGCGCGCGTCGGCTTCGGGCAGCACTCGCGACAGGTTGCCTTCGCGACCCAGCGCGGTTTCACTGGCCGTGCCCAGGCGTGAGATGCGCAGTGTCATGCGGCCGGCGAACCAGAAGGCCGCGACCACGGCGAACAACGTGACGAACAGCGTGAGATTCAGCAGTCGCGTGAGCGCGCGGTCACGCAGCGTGAGCCAGCGATCGGCGGTCTGGGCCAGCTGTATGACGCCAAAAACGTACTTGCCGTCGGCCGAATAGATGGGTGCGGCCGCGGCGACGATGACACTGTTTTCGTATCGGCCGGCGAACAGGGCCGTTTCCGGCTTGCCCTTGGCGACGCGCGCGGTGAGGCCTTCGGCGGAGCGCTGGCGTTCCGCCTGGGAAACGCCGCGCGGAATGGCATCGCCGTCGAGGAACAGGCGATACATGCGCGGCAGGAACCCGCGCATGCGCGTGTAATCGCCCGGCAGCGCGGGAGCGTCGATGCGCGTGAGGACTGCGCCGGTCGACGAGGCCACCGTGAGTTCGACGCCGGGCTGCGCGAACTGCCGCAAGTGGTCGGTGAGGTTTGGCGAGGCGGCGATGAGCCGGCCGGTGGCGCGAAGGTCTGCCACATCGAGCGTGCCATAGCTCGAACGCGTCGCGCCGCGCCGGTCGCGATCGTCCACGGCTACGCCGATGTGTTGCCCGACCAGCGAAAGCGGTATCCCCAGCTCGAGAATGTAGCCGTCGCGCGAACGCTGCCAGACCGCGTCGATGCGCGGTTCTTCGACGGCCTCTTCGCGGCCGTATTCGCGGGTTTCGATGCGGCGTCCGCGAACCTTGCCGGCGCCGGTACCGGCGAAGAACAGTTTCTGTTGCCCGCCACGACTGTCGTCGAAGGCGAGCCAGATGCGATCGCCGATGCTGGCGGATTCGAGCGGCGTCAGCGTTGAAGCGTCGTAGATAACCTTGGCGTCGCGCACCAGCAGCGCCAGGTACAGCCGGCGCTCGTGAATGGCCGCCATCAGCTGCAATGAGTCGCCACCCGGCCCGGCAACGCGAATGAGGTTGCGCGAATCGGTGTCCCACTCGTCCGCGCGTCCGTCGATGAGCGGCACACCCGAGAGCACCACGGGCGTGATGTCGCGCGCGCTGCCATTGCTCAATCCCGGCAGCGAACCGGCGCGGAACAACCATTCCTGCCGGCCCTTGAGCGATCCGGCGATCGTGGTGGCCACGGCCAGCAGCGATTGCTGTTCGCTCTCGCGCAGCACCGTCTCCATTTCGCGCGCGTACTGGCAACCGGCCCAGGGCAGGGCGAGCGTGGTGAGCGCCAGCAACAGTAGTTTGGTCCGCAGCCGGAACCCGGAAATCGGGCCGATCCTGATCAGCTCGGAGATGCGTCCCACAGATTCTTCCCGGGTCATTCGACCCAGCGGTAACCCATGCCGTACACGGTGTGCACGGCGTCGAACTTTTCGTCGACCACCTGGAATTTGCGGCGGATGCGCTTGATGTGCGAGGTGATGGTGTTGTCGTCGAGCACCACGTTGGCCGCGTCCATGAGCTGCTGCCGGTTCTTCACGTGCCCGGGATGTTTGGTGAGCGCGTAGACGATCCAGAATTCCGTCAGCGACAGGAGCACCACCTGGCCGTTCCACTCCACGGACATGCGTTCGCTGTCGAGCGTGAGCGCGCCGCGGCGGATAACCTGCTTCTCTTCGGTGGGCCGGCGCAGCGCGTCGACGCGGCGGAACAGCGCGTTCACGCGTGCGATGAGATGCGCGAGCGACAGATCCTTGGTCAGGAAGTCGTCCGCACCGAGCCGCAAGCCCGACACGGCGTCGAGCTCGCTGTCACGCGCGGTCAGGAAAATGATCGGCAGTTCGGGCGACAGGCCGCGCAGTTCGCGGCACAACTCGAAGCCGCCTTCGGGTTCGTCTTCCAGCGAGATGTCGATGACCGCCAGGTCCGGCAGCCTTGCGGCGAACGCCGCCATCGCGTCGCGGCGGTTCGGATAACCGCGCACGGCATAACCCTCGCGCGAGAACGCGGCGGCATAGTTGTCGCGGATGGCGCGCTCGTCTTCGACGATGGCGATCGTTTTCTTCATGGGTTCGAAGTGTAAGCGACCGGAACTGGCGCCGGTGGCGTGGCCACATTTGGTCACTTTCGGTCGCCGGAGCGCCATCAAGGCATCACGGGTTGGGCGGCGGGCGGGCGCGAAATGGTCCCCGTGTTCCAAAGAACCGAGACCGAGGACCGCCCCGATGATTCACGACACCAACCACAGCGATTCAAGCCATCTGACATATGCCGCCGGACAGTTCGGCGCGCAGCCGGGGGAGCGTTGGCGCCGATTCCTCGAACGGGTCGGCACGCGCAGCAATGACTTCGCCACGCGGCTGTCCCGCGCGCGATTCGTGTACCTGCACCGGCGCGACACCGCTACGCACTGGTTACCGCTGTGAGCGCGGTACCCGGATACTTCATGGACGAGAAGACGAAAGCTCGCGAGCCGGAACGTCGCGACGAAAGCGGTGCAGAGACCGACGAGCACTCACAACCCGTGTTCTGGCACTGGTTCGCGATTGGTGTGCTGCTGTTCTGCTGGATCGCCGAAGCGTCGATGTGCGCGGATCGGGGCTTTTAGAAAGTGTCGATCTTCCACGGGCGCGATGCCTAACGCGGTCACTCCCGAGCGCTGAGCCAGCGCCAGGACCTGGGCCACGAGTTCATAACGGGTGCGCCTTTCCGGCACGACATTGATTCGCGGCGCATGGGAATTGCGCGCCGCCGCGATGAATTTCGCGTGGAGCTGATCGAGCGAGGCCAGTTCCTCGCCATTCCAGTAGATCGCCCCGTCAGCGACTATGTCCACGCGAATGGATGGCTGTGGCGCGCTGGTGTGACCGTGTGGCAAATTGAGTTTCACGGCATGCGTCGCCACCGGCAACGTGATGATCACGATCACCAGCAGCACGAGCATCACGTCGATCAGCGGCGTGGCGTTGAGCTGCGGCTCGGCAATTGAGGATTCACCCGACATGTTCCACCTCTTGTATGGCCTAACGCGCGGCGGCACCTCTCGGGGTTTCGCCGCAGGTACGTCATGAGGGCGGAGCCGAGGTTCAGGCCATTGCCGCTCGAGGCCGCCGCGCTGCTCGGCGAAGGCAAGCTTGCCGAAGCTGTCGAAGCCTTGCGCCGCGCCGAAGGCGTGGGCCGCCGGGATGCCCGGCGCCGCGTCGATGCGCATCTCGCGCAAGAGCCGCTGTTGCGCGTGCAGATCGAAACGCAGCAGCGCGCCGCGCGCCGACGATTCTTCTTCTGGTTCGTGCTCGTGGATCTCGCGATCACGGCCGGCGTCATCTATTGGCTCTTCTACCGGGGTTCCTGATGCTCCTGATCGGAATGTTCGATTCTCCCTTCGTGCGTCGCGTGGCCATTTCCATGAAGTTGTTAGGCTTGCCGTTCGAGCACGGCAACTGGTCGGTGGGCAAGGACTTCGACCGCATTCGCAACTACAACCCGCTCGGCCGCGTGCCCACGCTGGTGACCGGCGAGGGCGAAACGCTGATGGAGTCGAGCGCGATCCTCGACTATCTCGACGAACTCGCAGGTCCCGAACGCGCCTTGCTGCCGCGCGCCGGCGCCGAGCGCCGCCAGGCGCTGAACCTCATGGCCATGGCCACGGGTGCGGCCGAGAAAGGGTTGCTGCAAATCTATGAACGCGTCTTCCGGCCCGAAGAGAAGCGCCATCAGCCCTGGCTGGACCGCTGCCGCACGCAGATGAGCAGCTCGCTCGCTGCCATCGATCGTTACGTCGGCGAACGCGGGGTGTCTCAATGGCTGGTCGGCAAACGCATGACGCAGGCGGATATCACCGCGGTGTGCATGTTCACATTCCTCAACGACGCACTGCGCGTGGCTGCCGATCACGTCATGTTCCATTCGCTGGCGACGCTCGCGTCGCGTTGCGAGGCCATGCCGGTGTTCCAGGAAACCCGGGTAGCCTTCCTCGCCCCGAGCGGTTAATAGCTAGCCATGTCACGCATTGGCGTCGGCGGATCCGCGACGCACCGGCTGCAGTAGACGCGAACGCGGTGGACGGCGACAACAAAGAAGAGCTGAAAAAATGCGATTTCTCCGCATACTGCCGCGCGTCGCCCTTCTGGCGCTCGACCTTGCCGGCTGCGTGGCCGGCATCAACAGCATTCACCCCAATCGGCCCGGACGGCGGCGTCACTTACGATGTCGCGTTCGCCGGCGGCGGCGCCCTGCTGGCGACGACGCCGCGCGCTATCTACCGCTCCACGGATGGCGGCGCGAACTGGACGCGCGTCCGTACGGGCGATCGAAAACTGGGCGTTCCCGGCACCTCGCCGTCAATCCCGCCAATCGCAATCAGGTTTTGTTTGGTTCGCGTCGATTCGGTCTGGCGCGCAGCATCGACGGCGGCGTGACCTGGGCGTCGGTCCCGAGTTTCCGGCTGCTGCAGACGTATCTGAGCGTCGGCCTCATCGAGTTTCGCCGCGACGGCTCCGTCGCGTGGATGGCGCCGCAGAACGGCGGTACCTTGTATCGCAGCACGCGATGCTGGGTGCGAACTGGACCGCGATCGACACCGGCGGCACATGCCATCTATTCTCGATCGCCGTCGATCCCGCTGAATCCACAGACTGCTGTATGTCCTGACGCGCGACGGCGCTTCGTTTCCTCCGACGGCGGGACGACGTCTGACACCGCTCGCGTTCGCGCGTTTCGTGGGAATGTTCGCGGCTTCGCGCACGACGTCGAACACAGTGCTCGCGACGAGCTTCGACGATTATCGCTTCTATCTGTCGACCAACGGCGGTGCGAGCTGGGCGCCGACCGCGACGCAGCCTGCTCCTGGCCGCCAGCGTGACACCTCGTGCAGTACGTGCCAGGCACGCCGGCAAGGTGATCGCCATGGACTACCGGTTCCAGATGCTGCGCACGCTCGATAACGGTCAGCACTGGGACTGAGCTCGGGCTTCGCGCCGAATGGGCAGATCTACAGCCTCGCGTTCCATCCCGCCGATCCCAGGCACATCTTGCGGCCACCTTCGGCGGTGTCTTCGAATCCACCGACGACGGCGCGACCTGGACGGAGCGCAACCCGCGGCCTGCGCGAAGGCAACGCGCGCGTCGTGGTGGCCAGTCGCGGCGGTGCACGGGTGCCACCTATCTACAGAGCTGGGATCTGGCATCGCGTGTACCGGCGCGCATGCGGACACCGGAGCGTGGGAGTCCGTCGGCGCGCGCCTCGGCGCCACTGCTCGGGCCGGCCTCGGCATCGCATGTCCAGCTTCCGGGGTACACCGCGCTCGGAGCCTCGCCGCAGAATCCGCTGCTGCTCTACATGGTCGCGCGATGCAGAGTTTGGCGTGTCGAACGACGGCGGCGTGACGTGGGCCGTGCGCTCGGCGGTTGCTCGACATGCAGACCATCGAAGTGTCGCCGGCCAACGATCAGGCACGTCTTGCATGGGGAGTGTGTCACCAGCCGGCCATTCGCAGCGTCAACGGAGGCGTGAGCTGGACGAGTCTCGGCCAGTCACGGACTGCCTTCGGGGCTCGAAGCTTCGCGTTCGATCCCGTCAACACCAACGTGGTCTACGCCGCGGTGGACAACTACGTCGCGCCCGCGCGCAACCGCGGTTTACAAGAGCGTAGACGGTGGCTCGAACTTCGCGCCGACCCCGTGGAGCGCCACCCACAATGCCGAGCATCGTGTGGCGGCTGGTGCATGACCCCGTCGCGCACCAACATCGTCTACCTGAGCGCCTATTTCGGCGTGTACAAGACCACCGACGGCGGCCCGACGTGGACGCATCTGCCGCTGTTCAACGACTAACCGGATTTCCGGTGGCGCCGTCGATCTGATCATCGATCCACAGTCGCCGGACATCCTCTACGCAGTCGGCGTTCCGGACAGCCGTGGATCGCGCGGTCCGTCAACGGCGGCGCCAGCTGGGATGCTGATTGCCCGCGAGCGGCTCGCTGGAGCACGTTCGGCAGCATCGCGCTCGTGCCGGGCACGCGCACCAAGATCATCGCCGCGCGCTCGGGCGGCTCATGCGCGAGATCGAGGTCATGCCGCAGCTGGCTCGCTGTCGACGTTTCGCCCGCAGCGCGTCACTGTGAATGCCCCGCCTCCACTTCAGTGTTCAGCCGTCAGCCAATCGCGGCGTCATTGCCGCCAGCGCGGTGCAGCTCACCGCCACGTTGCCGGCCTCATCTGACGCCGCACAGCGTTCAGTCGGCGTCCGGCACGTGCGCGGTCGCACGCGGTGGCGCTGAACTGCGACTTCGGCGTCCTCGCGTGCCAGTGCCCATGACGACGGTGACCGTGGGTTACACGCCGATCGACCGCGGGTACCTGGTCTGCCACGGTTGCGCCTATGAACCGGATGACAACGCTGGTCGACAACACCGACGCTGGTCGACGGTAAGCGCGCCCACGCCTCCGCCCGCCCCTGGCGGCAGCGGTGTGGAGGTGGCGGCGGCCTCGACTATCTACTGTTGGCGATGCTGCGGCGAGCGCTCTTGCGTGGGCGTCCGCCCCGCTGCGCCGGTAGCTGCTAGAACGCGTTGATCCCCGTCAGCTCGCGGCCGATCGTGAGCTGGTGGATGGTTTCCGTGCCTTCGTAGGTGATCACGCTCTCGAGATTGAGCGCATGCCGTATCGGCACGAACTCCGCGCTGATCCCCGAGCCGCCGAGCATGTCGCGGCAGTCGCGCGCGATGTCGAGCGCGATGCGGCAGTTGTTCCACTTGGCCAGTGACACCTGCGCCGGTTGCATGTTGCCCTGATCCTTGAGCGTGCCGAGCCGGTGGCACATGAGCTGGGCCGTGGTGATCTTGCGCGCCATTTCCGCGAGCCGCAGTTGTATGGCCTGCGTGGCCGCGAGCGGCCTGCCGAACATCTCGCGCGTCTTCGTGTAGTCGAGCAACTGCGCGAGGCAGGCCTGGGCAGCGCCGATGACGCCCCAGGTGATGCCGTATCGCGCCTGCGTGAGGCAGGACAGCGGTCCTTTGAGCCCCTTCACGCCGGGGAGCAGGTTGGCCTCCGGCACCACGACATTGTCGAAGAACAGCGCCGACGTCACCGAAGCGCGCAGCGAGAACTTGCGCTCGATTTCCGGCGCCGCGAAACCCTTCATGCCTTTCTCGATGATGAATCCGCGGATGCCGTCATCCGTCATCGCCCAGCAGATGCACAGGTCGGCGATGGCGCCGTTGGTGATCCACATCTTCGAGCCGTTGATGACCCAGTCGCCGCCCTTCTTCTTCGCGTGGGTCTTCATGTTCGACGGATCCGATCCGCCGTGCGGTTCGGTGAGGCCGAAGCAGCCGATCTTCCGGCCGCGCGCCATGTCGGGCAGCCACTTCTGTTTCTGCTCTTCGCTGCCGAACGCGTAGATCGGATACATGCACAGCGAGCTCTGCACGGAGACGAAGCTGCGGATGCCCGAGTCGCCGCGCTCGAGTTCCTGGCAGATGAGGCCGTAGCTGATGGCGTTCAGGCCGGCGCAGTCGTAACCCTGGATGGACGAGCCTAATAACCCGAGCTCGGCGAGCTCCGGCACGAGCTCTTTCGGAAACGTGTGATTCTCGAAGCATTCCTGGATGACGGGCAGCACCTTTTCGTCGACGAACCGGCCGACCGAGTCCTGCACCATGCGTTCATCCTCGGTCAGCAGACCGCGGACGTCGTAGAGATCGAGAGGATTCAGCATCGCGCGATGATACTCAGTACGAGATGCCGAGCCTGCGATAGAGATGCCCGAGCAACCACAGCGGCCCGATGAGCAGGAACTGCAGGTCTTTGAAGAACGACGGACGCTTGCCTTCGATGGCATGGCCGATGAACTGGCCGATCCAGCCGATGGCGAAGATGACGAGGCACGTGAGCCACAGCGGCCAGGCGAGGGTGTCGAGCCAGCGCACGATATACGCGAGCACGCCGAGCGCGATGGCGGCGCCGATGCCGAGCGTCACCGACAGCGTGAAGTAGTAGATGACGGCCAGCGCGATGGTGATCGTGGCCCAGTTGAGCCAGGGCGAGATTTGCGCGAATGCCGCGGGCACGGGGATCGACCAGATGAAGCCGATGACCGTGAGCACGATGGGCGGCACGCAGATGATGTGCAGCAACTCGTTGCGGGGGTTGCTGTGACTCTCGCCGTATTCCCCGAACCATTGCTCGACGGTGCGCATGGCGCGGAACGCTACGCTGCATCACACTGGTTCGCAAGAATCGGAGAGGGAGGCGGCATGCCGCTGATGCAACGAATCATGAAATATGTCGCGGGCAGCGGCATCCTTCCCGACGCGCGCCTGTTAGAGCTGTATCCGCCGTTCATGCCGATGCGCATCAAGGTGCTGGAGATCACCGAGCAACTGGCGAACAGTCCGGATACTGCTGCCGCTGAACGCGCGATCGAGAAATCCCGGTGGCGTCATGTTCGGCGGCTATCAAGCCGCGCTCGCCGATCCGATCGCGGCGCTCGCCTGCGCGCGGATCTTCCCGGGTTACTCGGTGTGGACGCGGTCCATGACGATTTCCTTCGATCACGGCGGGAATTCCGACCTCGAGATGAGGTTTTCGCTTACGCCGGAGCAGGAGAAAGACATTAGGATGCAGCTCGAAACCAAGGGTCGCGCCACACCGACATTCGAATACGGCTACGTCCGCAGTGATGGTGTGCGCTGCACGGTAATTCGCAATACGGTTGCGATACGACCGCGCGGCTACAAGCGGGCCTCCTCACCGCCTGCTTCACCTGAGAATGTGGAATAGAGCGGTCGAATGAGAACCAGCTCACAGAAAACCGGTTCATTCGGCGTTCAGATGCGTGCCGCTATTGTTTGTTGAAGATTCAGGAGAACTGCATGAAAACGATTTTTGTACGCACCACATTGTTAGCCGTCGTCGCGGCCTTCACTGTCGCGGGTTGTCAGACCACCGACGCCTACACCGGCGAGAAGAAGGTCAACAACACCACCAAGGGCGCCGGCATTGGCGCGGCTGCGGGTGCCGTTCTCGGAGCACTCACCGGCGACAACTCCAAGGAACGCCGTGAACGCGCGTTGATCGGCGCGGGCGTGGGTGCACTCACGGGCGCTGGCGTTGGCGCATACATGGACAAGCAGGAAGCCAAGCTGCGCGCGCAGCTTCAGGGCACGGGAGTGTCGGTCACGCGTAACGGCAATGACCTCATCCTCAACATGCCCGGCAACATCACCTTCAAGACCGCGAGCTCGGATCTGAACGCGGGCTTCTACAAGGTCCTCGATTCGGTGACGCTGGTCCTCAAGGAATTCGACAAGACGCTCATCGACGTCGAAGGCCACACGGACAACGTGGGTGACGACTCCTACAACCAGAACCTGTCGGTGCAGCGCGCCACGTCGGTGGGCAGCTACCTGCAGTCACATGGTGTGAACAGCCAGCGCATCGTCACGGTCGGCGCGGGCGAAAGCCGTCCGGTTGCTTCGAACGACAATGCCGATGGTCGCCAGCAGAATCGCCGCGTGGAGCTCAAGCTGCAGCCCATCACGCAGGGCTGATTTTCCCAAGCTGAAATAGAGGGCGGCGGACGAAAGTCCGTCGCCTTTTTCTTTGGGCAACGGTCGTCATTGGCCCTGATTCTAGGAAATGGCGTCTGACCCCTATTTTGGTTTCACGCCTGAAACAATAGGGACATGCCAGACCGCGTAGTGATCCGGATTCAATATGCTCGCGATGATTTCGTTGAAGTGCTGGCGCACCAACGCAGGCGGGAATTCCGGCGTCGACAGCGCGTTCACGTAGCCATCGCGCCAGGCCGTGATGATGTCGGCGAACACGCGCCGTGGCACGCGCAGCGTGTCCACCACCACATAGTCCACGCGCACGTCGACGAGCCCTGCATCGCGCAGCAGCTTCCAGGCCTTGCGGCCAATTCGGGCATCGGTGCCCGTGCGTTCGGCGAAGTCCACGGGCGCCTTGCGCCAGAAAACATCCGGGTCGAGCGGACCCGACATCATGTGCAGCATGAGGTAGTCCTCGGCGAGCACGTGCACGCGCCCACCGGGCTTGGCGACGCGGACCAGCTCGGCGAGGATCCGGTCCACGTGGGGAACCGACTGGATCATGTGGCGGTTGGCGACCAGGTCGAAGGTGTTGTCCGGCTGTTGCAGGTGGAACGCATCGCCGGTTTCGAACTGGAGGCGCGGGCGCCAGGGCGCTGTGGCGCTCACGCGCGAACTCCACCGAAGCCGCCAGCAGCTCCACGCCCAGCACCTGGGCCTCGGGCAGCAGCTCGGCGACGCGTGCGCTGAACTCGCCCGTGCCCGCGCCGACGTCGAGGACGCGCGCGTTGCGCGGCAGCCGGTAAAAGTTGATGAGCGATTTTTCCTGCGGCCAGATCGCCTCGATCTGCGCAGCCAGCGTGCGAATCATGGATTCGTCCGCCATCTGCTCGCCCTGGGGATTGAGTGCTGATTTCGTCATGAAGACGGATTAATCCACGGGACCAGGGGTCGCAACAATACAAAAACTTAGCATCGGAAAAGAAAAAGCCCCGGCTTGTGGCCGGGGCCCAATTCCAGATTTGGAAGGAGTGGAGTCTGAACGGGCCACTCAGGCCGTCATCAGGCCTCGCAGTTTCTTGATGGCATTCGCTTCGATCTGGCGTACGCGTTCCGCCGACACGCCGTATTTCTCCGGCGAGGTCGTGCAGCGTGACCTTGCCTTCGCCGGTCCAGCGGCTGACCACGATGTCCTGCGCGCGCGGATCCAGCGTCTTCATGGCCTGCGCCAGGCGATCGCCCGTGGTGTCTTCCCACTCGGCATTCTCGATCTGCGCGGCCGGATCGGCATCCGGCGCCGGTAGATAGGCAGCGGGCGAGTAGGTCTCGTCGCCGTCTTCGCTGCCGGCGTCCGGAACCGGGTCGAACGAGAGGTCGCGCGCCGAGAGGCGCTTTTCCATCTCGGTGACTTCCGCGGGCGTCACCTTGAGGTCGCGGGCCACGGCCTGGGTTTCCTCGTGCGACAGCCACGCCAGGTTCTTCTTCATCTTGCGCAGATTGAAGAACAGCTTGCGCTGCGCCTTGGTGGTGGCGACCTTCACGAGGCGCCAGTTGCGCAGCACGTATTCGTGAATTTCGGCGCGGATCCAGTGAACCGCGAACGACACCAGGCGAACGCCGACCGTGGGGTCGAAGCGCTTCACGGCCTTCATGAGACCGACGTTGCCTTCCTGCACGACGTCGCCGAGCGGCAGGCCGTAACCCGAATAGCCGCGCGCGATGTGCACGACGAACCTGAGGTGCGACAACACGAGCTGGCGGGCAGCCTCGAGGTCTCCGTCGTTTCGGAAGCGAGCGGCGAGAGCAGCTTCATCCTCGCGCGACAGCACGGGAATGCGGCTTACCTTGTCCATGTACGCGTCGAAACTTCCGACGGGGCCGGAGAGGACGAAATCGTTCTTGCGGGCGACTAATGCGTTGGCAGCAAGGGTGCAGTGGCAGCGGGCGCGATGGCGGTCATCTGGACGAAACCTCCTGGGGCGATCTGCTTATCTCGATGTGCCGGGATATTAGCAGTCGAGCGATTAGAGTGCTAAGGCGCCCATCAGTTCCATCCCTCGAAGGAGGGACCAGAACGTTAAGTTATTGTTTTATAAGTCCAGGCTCATGCGCGCGGCTCGATGGCCCGCAGGTGTCTGCCCGTCGAGATGAGGGCGCCAACCCAGCCGAGGGCCGCGCCGACCCCCGCCAGGATGCCTAAGCCCCGGCTGCCGAGGCCCGTCAGATGGAAGCGGCTGCCGTATTGGGCGGACAACTCGCCCACGGCCTGGTCAAGGTAGGTGAGGCTGCCGACCACGATGAGCGCCGCCAGCATGGCCCCGCCGAGGCCGTAGAAGATGCCGGTGTACAGGAAGGGCCGGCGGACGAACGCGTTGGAACCGCCCACCAGCTTGGTGACTTCGATTTCCGGGCGACGCTGCTGGATCTCGAGCCGGATGGTGTTGCCGATCACGGCCAGTACCCCCAATCCGAGCACCGTGACCACCACCCACATGACCCGCCTCAGCACATCGAGCAGCGAGTGCAGGCGGCGCACCCAGTCGAGGTCGAGCTGCACGATATCGACCTCGGGAAACGCCGCGAAGTAACGCCGCAGCGATTCCACGTCGGTGGGGCCGCTGGCGTCTTTCTTCGGCCGAACCACGAGGTGATGCGGCAGCGGATTGTCCTCGAGGGCCGACAAAGCGTCGCCGAAACCCGAGGCCTGCTTGAATTCTTCGAGCGCCTGCGTGGCGTTCTTCACGGTGATGGACTCGATGCCCGCACGATCGCGCGCGCCCTTGGCGAGCTGCTCCACGCGCTCGATGGATGTGCCGTGCTTGAAATGCACGGTGAAATCGACGGCGTTGCTGAAATCGCCGGTGGCGGTTCGCAGATTGTCGACGATGAGCGCCAGGCCCGCCGGCAGTGCGAGCGCGACACCGATGACCATGAGCGTGAGCAGGGTCGCGAGCGGCGCGCGTACCAGCCGGCCCAGCGCGCCGAACAGCGCCTGCAGATGCCGGGTGCCGTATGAGGAGACTGCGCCGCTCATGTACCCCTCTTCACGTATGAATGTCGGGCAGGTCGGAGAGCTGCGGGGCCTGCGCCGTCATGCGCGCGGCGTGCCCGGCCCGGAAGGTGTCCGAGGCGATGTGACCGGCATCGAGCACGATCTCGCGCTCGCCGAACTGATCCACCAGGTGCGGGTCGTGCGAGGCGATGACCACGGTGACGCCGACTTCCTGGAAGCGCTTGAACACGCGCATGACTTCCACGCTGAGACCCGGGTCGAGATTGCCCGTGGGCTCATCGGCGATCAGCAGTTGCGGCTTGCTGATCACCGCGCGCGCGATGCCGACGCGCTGCTGCTCGCCCACCGAGAGCTCGAGCGGCGATGAGCGCTCCCGGCCTAACAACCCGACCTGGTCGAGCGCCGCGCGCACGCGCCGGTCGACTTCTTTCATGCGGTGTCCCGGCAACCACCAGCGGCAGCGCCACGTTGTCGTAGATGGGCCGGTCCACCAGCAGCTTGTGATCCTGGAACACCACGCCGATGGCGCGGCGAAATGCCGGAATCCTGCCGGCCTTGAGCTTGCCTGTGTTCTGGCCGCTGACGGTGACCGTGCCGCGGCTGGGGCGCTCGAGCAGCGCGATCAGCTTGAGCACGCTGCTCTTGCCCGCGCCGGAACGGCCGGTGAGGAACACGAACTCGCCCGGTTGAATGGTGAACGTCACGCCCGCCAGGCCTTCGCGGCCATTCGGATAGCGCTTCGCGACGTTGTCGAAAGTGATCATGGCAGCGGAGTCTAGCCTGCGGCCACGTTGTTGCCGGAAACCAGCGCACTGGCGAAGGCGCGCGCGTCGAACTCGCCGAAATCCTCGGCTTGTTCGCCGACGCCGATGAAGCGGATGGGCAGGCCCAGCTTGCGCGCGATGGCGATCACGATGCCGCCCTTGGCAGTGCCGTCGAGCTTGGTGAGCACCAGACCCGTGACGCCCACGGCTTCGTGAAACTGCGTGGCCTGGGTGAGCGCATTCTGTCCCTGGTTGGCATCGAGCACCAACAGGACCTCGTGCGGCGCGGAAGGTTCGACGCGCTGGATCACGCGCTTCACTTTCTTCAGTTCGTCCATGAGATGCGACTGGCTGTGCAGGCGGCCAGCGGTGTCGATGATGACCACGTCGGCGCGCCGCGAGCGCGCCGCCTGCACGGCATCGAACACGACCGCGCCCGGGTCCGCGCCGGCCTGCTGCTGGATGATGTCGGCGCCCGCGCGATCCGCCCAGACACCGAGCTGCTCGATGGCCGCGGCGCGAAACGTGTCGCCCGCCGCCAGGACCACGTGTTTGCGCGCATCGGCGAAACGGCGCGCGAGTTTGCCGATGGTGGTGGTCTTGCCGGAGCCGTTCACGCCGACCACCAGCAGCACGAAGGGTTTGGCGTTGAGTTCGAGCGATTTCTGCGAAGGCAGCAGGATCGTCGTGATCGCATCCGTCAGCGCGGCGATGAGCGCGTCGACGTCGCCGAGTTCCTTGCGCGCCACTTTCTTGCGCAGCTCTTCGAGGATGTGCTCCGTGGCATCGACGCCGACGTCCGCGCTGAGCAGCCGCGTCTCGAGCTCATCGAGCACTTCGGCGTCGATCTTCCGGCCGGGGACGAGATTCGCGAGGTCATAGGAAAGCCACGAGCCCGGTCGGTTGATCTTCGCGCGCATGCGCGCGATGAAGCTGGTCTTGGACGAGTGTCTCTGCCATCGTGAAGTGTGCCTTCCGAAAAAAAGAGCGGCCCCGTTGGGCCGCTCCTTGTTCGGAAACTGCCGCGAGGCTTATTGCGGCGCGAGTATCGCCGGGTTGGCGATTGTAATCTGCGCGCCGCCGGAGCCGAGGAACGTTGCGAGTTCCGTGTTGGCTTCGACGTAGGACGCCATGGTTTCCGGGCCGGGGCTCGCCGGAGTGCCGGTGGCGGGCAACGCGATCGTGCCGTGTCCGCCCTCGGTGAATCGCGTGAGCGCGCGCGCGCCCGGCGGGATTGGTCTGCGTCGCCGTGATCGTCGGCAGTCCCAGCAGATCCGCCAGGCGCAGCGTCGAGGAGTTCGGCACCGCTCGATCGGTCGGCTTCGTGGCATCACCCGGCGTGCCCTGGATCATCTGCATGAGCGTCGGCTTGGCGATCCAGTTCGCCGCGTAGTTGCAGCCGTCACCGGATTCCACGGCGGCCTGCGCGGCGTGCACGAACTCCCAGTAGATGGAGGTACCGGGCGGGAAGCCCGCGGCCGCGAGGCCATTGTTGAGCACCGGTGAATAACCCGGCGACTGGCGCAGGGTCTCCATGATTCCGCAGCCGGCCGCGAACAGCGACACCGATTTGACGTTGGCCACCGCGATCGGCGTACCCATGTAGGCGCTGCCGATGATGCCGCCGAGCGACCAGCCGAAGAAGTGAATGCGCGCGGGATCGATGTCCGCCGCGGTATCGCCATCGAGGTCGAGGAACGGCGCGGCGCGCGTCAGCGCGATGAGATTCGCGGCGCCCTGGCGCAGGTTGTCGCGCGCAGTCAGCACGCTCGCGAGGTTGATGAAGTGCTGTCCGGATGCATCGGGAATCCCATCCGGCCCCGGAGCCGTGGTGGTGTTGTTCACGTAGTCCACGTTGAACGTGGGCTCGGGACGGCGATACGCCTCGGGAATGCCGGCGTACGCCGGACCCATCGGGTTCGTGGGCGAAAGCGCATAGAGCGGATCGTTCGGCATGATTCCGTGCAGAGGCAGATCGATGCCCACGATGACGAAGCCTGCTGCCGCCGCTGTGTCTGCGATGAGCGCGAGTGTGCCGCGATCTTCAGTGATGCCGTGCTGATAGATGAGTACCGGCCAGCCTGCGGTGGGCTTGGGTGTTCTCGGTACGCCAACCAGCATTGGCACGATGAGTTGCTCGGTGACTCGGGGAACCGGATTGAAGCGTGTGAGGTTGAATTCACCCTTCGGATCCGCGAGGCCGGCAGCGGCCGGCGGCGGATTCGCCGCGCGCCACCAGGTGTTGATCGGCTCGGTGCCCGTGCCCGCGGGCGGCGCAATTGGCCTGCTCAGGTAGTAAGGCACCGTGATAGTGGCGAAGTGAAGGTCCGACAGGTTCCGGCCGCCGGTCACGATCAAGCCGGTGGGAATGACCGGTGCCGGCAACACGGCAGTGGCGGGCGGCGGACTCCCTGGAGCGGTCGCGGTGTCGGAAATAACGCGCATCACCCTGTCCACCGACTGCGTGGTGAAGCTCGTGGAGACAACGATGGTCGTCGGGCTCACGCCCGCGGCGCCTGCGGCGCCGAAGTGCGAACGTGCCAACCCGCACAGCGCCTGGAGACGCGCATCGGTGATGGAAGCGCAATTGCCATTCGGCGGATTCGCGAGCGCCGCCGATCTTGATGGTGGCGTAGTCCACATCCGCGTCGATGGGCGCGCCGGCCGCCGAGCGCAGCGCATTGGTGACGAGCACAAGGTAACCGACGTCGTTCGGGCGGGTGGCGCCCGGGCGCGTCGTTGTTGGGGAGCAGCGGACGCAGCGGCACGATCTGCACCAGCGTGCCTCCGGCGTCGATGTTAGGGGCGGTTTCGACGATGTAGTCCACTCCCTGCACGAGCAGTGCTGCGCACCGGACTTCCGGACGGAGTCCGGAATACAGCCTTGTCGGTGGGACGGATGTCCACCTGGAAAACGCGAATGCCGGCTGCCGTCGTGGCGAGATTGATCGGCGTGGAGAAGCGCAGCTTGATCGGCGCCTGCGTGGAGAATCCGTCGAGCGCGTTGACCACGGGTTCAGTGACGACTGCGGCGCCTGGCGCGGTGGGAATTCGCAACGGTCGCCGGGAAGAAGGCGCTCGAAGGCAGGTTCAGCGTGCCGTCGGTGGCGACGCCAGGCGTAGGTGTGAAATACGCGTCGTGCGGGTAGGGCAGGATGCCCTGGTTTGGCGAGAACAATACGCGGTTGGCCGACAGCGTAGCGGTGCTGGGCGGAGCGAGATTGCCAGTCGTCGGGTTTGTCGGAAGGACGTCAGGTGGGTTGTCGACGGAACTCGAACAACCGGCCGTGACGATGGCAGCCAGGGCAACGGCTGCAATAAGCCTCTTCATGAGTTCGCTCCTCGGAATTCTGTTTGCGAGAATCAGTTCGGTCGCATTCCCTCGCCGTGCAGAACGATGCGCCGAACTTGTCGTATTGGGGCCGTAGCGTACGCTTGGGCCCCAAAAGGTGGCAAGCAGCGGGCGCGCGGGCACTGGCATTTGGCAAAAGAAAAAAATAGTGGAAAGGATCGCGTCCCGCCGAGGGGCAATGACGCAGGCGGTGGTGCACGAGCGGCCAGCGGCCACTCGCGAGTCCTGCGCATCATCGCGGGCCGGCATCGTGGCCGGCGCCTGCGTTTTCCCGCGGGAGTCGATATTCGCCCGACGCCGGATCGTGTGCGGGAAACCCTATTCAACTGGCTGCAACCGCGCATGGACCAGGCGCGCGTTCTCGACTTGTTTGCCGGCTCCGGCGCACTGGGTCTCGAAGCGCTGTCGCGGGGCGCGGCGCAAGTCACTTTCATCGAAAAGGATCGACGCGCCGCGGCCGCCATCGAGGCGGTGACCCGCGAATGGCAGGCGGCGAATGCGCGCGTGGTGTGTGAGAGCGCACTCACGTGGCTTGCGGCGCCAGCCACCGAGCCACCGTACGACATAGTGTTTCTCGACCCGCCTTACGATTCGGATCTCCTGGCCGCGGCGGCGGCGGCACTTGCCGGTCGACTCGCGCCCGACGCGCGTGTCTATCTCGAAAGACGCGCCCGGGAATCGCTGCCGGCGTTGCCCGCGAGCTGGAAAGAGCTTCGCGCGGGACGCGCCGGCGAGGTCGGGTATCATCTGTACGCCGCATGAAACGTAGTGCCGTCTATCCGGGGACCTTCGATCCCATCACCAATGGACACCAGGACCTGGTGCGCCGTGCCGCGAGCGTGTTCGAACGCGTCATCGTCGCGATCGCCTCGAACCCTAACAAGGCGCCGATGTTCCCCCTCGAGCAGCGCGTGGAGTTGGCGCGCGCCGTACTCAGCGACATCCCGGGCGTCGAAGTCATGGGTTACAAGGGGCTCACCGTGGATCTCGCCCGCGAACTGGGTGTGCAGGTCGTGGTGCGCGGGCTTCGCGCGGTGTCGGATTTCGAATTCGAGTTTCAGCTCGCCAACATGAGTCGCCACCTGCACCGCGAGCTGGAAACGGTGTTCCTGACGCCGCAGGAGCAGTTCACGTTCATATCCTCCACCCTGGTGCGCGAGATCGCCATCCTCGGCGGAGACGTCAAGGAATTCGTGCATCCGCTGGTCGCCATCGAACTGAAGAAGATGAAGCGGGTCTGATCTTGCGAGCATTCGCTCTACTCGCCTTGTTTCTCGTCGCGCTGCCGCTGCAGGCGGCCGCTCCGGCCACGAAAATCCCGGTCGGAGGCCCTGGCAAATCGGCGATCGCCAGCGCCTATCCACTCGCGAGCGATGCCGGCAAGGAGATTCTTGCGAAGGGCGGCAATGCTTTCGATGCCGCCGTGGCCGTCGCGGCCGCGCTCGCGGTGGTCGAACCTTCGAGCTCGGGCCTGGGAGGCGGCGGATTCTTCCTGCTCCGTCGCGCCAAAGACGGTCTCGAAATCATGATCGACCTGCGCGAGATGGCGCCGGGCGCCGCCACGCGCGACATGTATCTCGACAAGGACGGTAACGTCGTCGCCGGCCTGTCGCGTGAATCGGCCCTCGCGGCCGGTATCCCTGGCGAGCCGGCGGGCATCGCCCACCTGGCGAAGAAATACGGCAAGTTGCCGCTGACGGTGAGCCTGGGCCCGGCCATCAGGCTCGCGCGCGACGGATTCCCGCTGTACACGCGTCTGCGCGGCGGCATGGAGTTCAAGAAGGCTGCCTTCCTCAAGACTCCCGACGCCACCCGCGTGTTTCTCGTGAACGGCGAGGTGCCTGCGCTTGGCTACGTCATCAGGCAGCCCGAGCTCGCCGCCAGTCTCGAGCTGCTGGCCAACCAGGGCGCGGAAGGCTTCTACAAGGGCGCGTTCGCGAAGAAGCTGGTCGCCGGTGTGCAGACGCTCGGCGGCAACTGGACCGAAGCGGACCTGGCTAACTACAAGGTCGTCGAGCGGCCACCCGTGGTGGGCCATTACCGCGGGGCGCGCATCGTCTCCGGCTCGCCGCCGACTTCGGGCGGCATCGCGTTGATAAACGCGCTGAACATCCTCGACGGTTTCGATCTGTCGAAAGTCGACAAGGTCACGCGCACGCACCTGGTCGTGGAAGCCATGCGCCGCGTGCATCGCGATCGCGCCGTGTATCTCGGTGATCCGGATTTCGTCGAGGTGCCGGTGGCGCGCCTCGTCAATGAGTACTACGCCGCCGGCCAGCGCGCTTCCATCCGCATGGATCAGGCCACGCCGAGCGCCATGTTGCCCGGAGTGGATGCGCCGTCGCCCGGACCGTCGACCACGCATTTCTCCGTCATCGACGCGAAAGGCAACATGGTTGCCGCCACCATCACGCTCAATTTCTTCTTCGGTTCAGGGCTGATGATTCCCGGCACCGGCATCCTGCTGAACAACCAGATGGACGATTTCTCGGTGAAGCCGGGCGTTCCCAATGGCTTCCAGCTCATCGGCGGAGACGCCAACGCCATCGCTTCCGGGAAGCGCCCGCTGTCGTCGTCCACGCCCACGTTCGTCGAAGGGCCGCAGGGGCTCATGATCATCGGCTCGCCCGGTGGCAGCTACATCCCGGGCATGGTCCTCCTCGGCACGCTCCATTTCCTGGAAGGCAAGAGCGCACCGGAAATCGTCGCCGCGCCGCGTTTCCACCACCAGTTCTCGCCCGATGTGCTGCAGTTCGAGACCGACGCGCTGACGCCTGATGAACGCAAGGCGCTCGAAGAACGCGGCCACAAGCTGCGCGAGGGCACGCGCAAGTGGGGCAACGTGCAGGTCGTCGTCTGGGACTACAAGTCCGGCAAAGTCGAAGCCGCTTCCGATCCGCGCGGCGCGGGCGTCGGCCTGGTCTACTAGCGGTAGATAGTGCTGTTGCCGTAGCGTGCGCGGATTGCGCCGCGCCGGATGAAATCCGCCATCAACGGCAGGTAGGTCTCGGGCTGGCGCGTCGACTGGCGTTCACCCGCTGCATCCAGCTCGAACTCGAACATGCCATGTTCGGTGCGCGGGTAGACCACCGTCGTGATCGGCCGGCCTTCTTTTGCCAGGCCGTTCAAGCGGCGCACTGTCTCCGCCACCGGCGCATCGATATCGTCCGCAGCGAGAATCCACAACTGCGGAGTGTCGAGCCGTCGCAGTACGGGCATGGAATCGTAATGGGGCAGGCCGCCGGCAAACAGGATCGGGCCCTGCTCACGCAGAACTTCGCGCGGAGTCGAGAGCACCACGTTCGTGATATTGCCGCGCACGAACTTCAGCCATGGCTCCTGCGCATAACGCGCACGAACGGCGTCCAGTTCCTCGTAGCCGGACTGGAAATAACTGAGCGCGATTGCCTGCGCGGCGTGCGCGATCTCCAGTGCCTTGCGGATCTCGGGTTCGCCAAAGCCATGTCGTGTCATGTCGAGCGCCACGGCTTCCTCGTCTTCCTCGAACGGCGAGACTGCGAGCCCGTAACCGACGACGACAAAGTCGACGGGCGTCATCGTCGCCGCCAGTGGCGCAACCCAGCCTCCCTGGCTGCTGCCCTGAAAGCCAACGCGCGTTGCACGCTTTCCCGCCAGTTTGCGCGCGGTGCGGACCGCTTCGGCCGCGTCCGCGGCGAGCACGTGATAGTCGTGGGTAAACGTGCCGGTCGATGCACCGGCGCCGCGCTTGTCGTAGACGAAGACGCCGATGCCGGCGGATGGCAACAAGCGCTGCAGCGAATAGAAATCGAGCGCCGAGATCTGTTCGGATCCATGGACCAGCACGACGAGCGGGACCCTGGCATTTCCCTCGGGCATGACGAGGCGGCCGGCCAGCGCGGCTCCGCCACTATCGAATTTCAAATCTTGCGTTTCGAGCGCGACACGGCGGCCCGCGACACCATCGAATCGGATGCCGGGAGTGGAGCAGTCCTGGAATGACACGCGCCGTCCATCATCCTTGCCAGTCCAGCCGAGGGTGCTGCTCCAGGTCCCATCGGGGCCGGGCGTGAGTTCGCCCGACGTGCCATCGGGGCGCCGCCATCGCAGCGTCGATTTCCCGGTCGGCGCGATATCGACGAAACCACCGCGATCGAGCCGGTACAGACCCACGCGGCAGTCGGCGGCCGCCGCAGCCATCGGCGTGACTGCGCAAGCGACTGCCAGGAGCGCAACGAACAACCATCTTCGAAAGGCCATTTCTCACCCGCAATTGGAACGATGCCGGCTTGAGACTCGGCTGGCTATCGGCGGGTTGCACGCCTCTTGCTGCGTTTGGGCGCGGCGCGTTTACGGGCCAGGCTCGGCACCTTTTTCTTCGTTTTCTTCTTCTTCACGACTTTGATACGCGTGGGCGTCGCCGGCGCTGGCAGTTTGCCCGAGCGATGCAGGTCCACCGCTCGCCACAGGTACCACGCGGCCACCGAGCGAAATGGCGCCCAGCGCGTGCCGAATTCTGCGAGCGCACGCGGCGTCGGCATGCCACGCAAGCCGTAGGCGAGGCGAAAACCGTTGCGCACGCCGAAGTCGTCGATGGGCAGAACGTCGGGACGGCCGAGGCGCGACATGAGCATCATCTCGACCGTCCAGCGACCGATGCCGCGCACCTGCGTGAGCCGCTCGATGATTTGCTCGTCGTCGAGCGTGTGCAGGATCTCCGACGGCGGCACGACACCGTCGAGGGTCTTGCGCGCGAGGTCCTTGATGCTCGCGATCTTGGCGAACGAAAGGCCCACCGCGCGCATCTTTTCATCGGGAGTGGCGAGCACCAGCTCCGCTTCGAGCAGCGCCGCCTCCTTTCCATCGATTACATACAAGCCGACGAATCGGCCGAAGATGCTTTCCGCCGCGATGCCATTCAGCTGCTGATGCGCGATGGCTCGAGCCAGCGCATGAAACGGCGAATGTTGCGTGCTGGTGGTGTGCGTGAATTTGCCCGCGGCGCGAATGACATTCGCAAGGATCGGGTCGACCCTGGCGATACGCCGCTTGAAAGCCGTGAGCTCGACCGGAGTGCAGATGGAAGCGCGCGTATATCATGCGTGGATTGTAAGGCGTGCACCTTTGGCAGATTTATTACGCCGCCGCATCGGCGGCGGTTTCCGACGTGGGGCGCAGCCCCTGACAACAATCACTTCTGGCAATTCGCACACCAATAAGTAGAGCGGCCGCCCTGCGTGAATTGTTTGACGGGTTTGCCGCAGACGCGGCACGCCTTGCCTGCACGTTCATACACGTACAGCTTCTGGCGAAAATATCCCGGGTTGCCGTCGGCGCCGACGTAGTCGCGCAGCGTCGTGCCACCCACTTTCACGGCCATCGCGAGCGTATCCTTGATCGCGCGCGCCAGCTTCGTGCACTCGGCGCGGCTCAATTTTCGCGCCTGTCGCCGCGGTCGCACGCGCGCGCGAAACAACGCCTCACTCGCGTAGATGTTTCCCACGCCGACCACGAGCCTCGAGTTCATGATGAGCTGCTTGATGGCGACTGCGCGTCGCCGCGTGATGTTCCAGAGATATTCGCCATCGAACCCGTCTTCGAGCGGTTCGGGTGCGAGGCTCTTGAGCAACGGGTGGCTCGATGGATCGCCGGTGGTGAACAACAGGCTGCCGAATCGGCGCGGATCGTTGAAGCGCAACGTCTGACCCGAGTCGAGTTCGATATCGACGTGATCGTGCGTGATGCGTGGCGTCAACGCGGACATCACGCGCAGGCTGCCCGACATGCCGAGATGCAGGATCAAAGTGCCTGCATCGGTTTCGAGCAGCAGGTACTTCGCGCGGCGGCCCGCACGGCGGATTGCGCTGCCGGCAACGGCCGCAACCATTTGCGGGTCGACTGGCCATCGCAGCCTGAATTCATGCACACGCAGCGTGGTGATGCGCCGGCCGACGACGTGCGGTTCGATGCCGCGGCGGGTGGTTTCGACTTCGGGTAGTTCGGGCACGGTGGAGTCGGTCAGCTCAACGCAAAATCACAACGACTGGTCGCTTTACGTTGCAACGTTTCGGGCGACTCATGCGTCTATATGGGTACGAACGATTGTGGGTGGCGGCGGGACCCTCCTGCAAGAGAACCCAGTGTCCGAGCTTTACCCAGAGCTTTGCACTATCCCGCCGCCGCCCCAGTTTGACGGTCAAAGCCGCGCGCTTTGCAGCGACTGCTTGTTGGTGAGTGTTGAGTAGGCAAAGAAAAAGGCCCCGGCGGGAGAACCGCCGGGGCCTTTTTCGTGACCGGGTCGCTCGGCAACGAGCGATTACTTGATCTTCGATTCCTTGTAATCAACGTGCTTGCGTACGACCGGGTCGTACTTCTTCACGTTCATCTTGTCGGGGTGCAGGCGCTTGTTCTTCGTGGCCACGTAGAAATGGCCCGTGCCGGCGGTCGACAGCAGTTTCACTTTTTCACGCATGGCTTAGACCTTCTTGCCTTTGGCGCGCATGCCAGCGATGACGGACTCGATGCCGTTCTTCTCGATGGTGCGCAGGCCGTTGGTGGAGATTCGCAGGCTGACCCAGCGACGCTCACCCTCCAGCCAGAAGCGCTGGGTGTGCAGATTCGGCAGGAAGCGGCGACGCTTCTTGTTGTTGGCGTGGGAGACGCGGTTGCCGACAGCAACGCTCTTGCCCGTGACTTCGCAGACGCGGCTCATAAATATCCCAGAAAATCAGTTGGTTAACTAACGGGCGACCGGATTGCGGCCGTCGAAAGGGCCGCCTTTATACCAGCCGGCCCGGAGACGAGCAACTTCGCCATCACCGGGCTGTGATCACCCTGTCTCCGGACACCAGGTCGACCGCCAGGATGGAATCGGAATTCGAGGTCACGTAGGCGACCTGCGTCGGAGAAATCGGCGCGCAATCCGGCTCCAGAGCGGGGTGATCAAGGGGCCGGTGCCCCGGATGACCTGATCGTCCAGGTTGCGTCCGCTGACCATGGTTCGGTTGCCCGTCAGCAGGTCCACCTCGAGGATGGAATTGTGAGATCCGCTGACGAGGAGCGCGCGTCGCGTCGCCGGATTGATGGCGATCGAATCCGCGTACGCCAGCGGCGGTCCTGAACCCACGGAGGCGTTCGACGACACGATGGTGCGATTGCCGTTGGCGGTGTTGATTGCGTACAGGATGGATCTGGTCGTCCATCGCGATGATGCGTTGAGGATGCCCGGGCGCGCTCTCCGAGCGCCATCGCGTTCAAACGGCCGAAGGACGGAGTGCCGATCGTGGAGTCCGCGATCACCGGGCCGGCCGCGCCCGTCGCCACGTTGACCTGCTGGATCTGCGATCTGCCCGAACGCTGGCGCCACGCTGATCAGCAGGCGTCCGTTCGCCGGCATCGAGCGGCAGCTCCGGTTGTGGGCTGTACGGAATCGCGGTGGTCGTCGAGAGCGTCGCGCTGACGCCCGTGGCGACGTCGAGTGAGTACAGCGTCGTGGAGCTCGCGACAGCGTCCGTATAGAACAACCGATTCGCGGGAATGCCCGGACGCGTGTCGTACTGCAGATAGCTCGGCCTGAAGGGCGGGCCGACCGTTCGGAAAGTTCGTCGTCGCGATCACGCTGCGCACGCCGGTGGCGAGATCGATGCGCACGACACCGCCGCAGGATGCGTGGAGAGCAGGGACGGCGAAGGCGTGATACCTGTCGAGCAGGACCGACTCGACGCCGACTCATCGGCCCGGTGCCCACGTTGCTGTCCGCGAAACGCGTCTGCTGATTGGTGGCGAGATTCACCTGCACGACGTTCGCGCGTGGATAGGCGCTGAGAAACAGCCGCTGATTGGCGGCGTCCAGCGCCACTTCGCCTACGACCTGGTAGTCGCTGCTGGTGCCGGTGAGCGGAGCGACGGTGCGATTGCCTGTGATCAGGTCTACGGCCACCACCTGGTTCGGCGCGCCGGTCACGTAGTTGCTGACCAACACGCCGATTGTTGGACGCATCCAGCACGAGTCCGTTTGGCGTCTGAATTTCCGGGCCGCTGCCTGCGGTATATGGAGGTAGCGCGGACGAAAGCACCCTGCGCTCTCCGGTGACGACGTCAACGGTGAATACGGCATCGAAATAGGTGTCTGTGATCAGAAGGCGCGGCGCCGCTTGCGAGGTATCGAAGACCATGCCGCTCGGCCCCACGAGCGAGACGCCGCTGCCCTGACCATGGATGCCGCCGGAGATGACAGTGCGCACGCCGCTGACAAGATCCACCGAGAACACACCCACCGCGCCGGGTGAGCTGCCGTACGAGATCGAATAGAGGCGCGTGCAGGGAGTGTTGCAGGTGGCTCCGCCAGCAAAAAGACGTTTCCGGAGTGTAGGGAGCCGTCGGTATGACCGTGCGGTTTCCAGTGGTTAGATCAACCGACAACACCTCGCCGCCGCCAAGGGCAATGGCGCGGTTGCTCACGGCGTCTACCGCAACGACGGAGAAAATGCCGGACGGTCCGGTGCCGTGCGTCGCATCCGAGAATATCGTGGCGTAGCCGTCCGACGCGCGCAGCGCCACGATCGCGTCGAGCTCGATCGTCGGCCACGAGCACGCGATCGTGTGCCGTATCCAGGGCGAAGCCGCTGAGTCCTGCTGAGCACCACGCCGCGGTTGGCGACCAAAGCCTGCGCCGCATTGGTATTCGTGTTGCCGAAGCTGTCGGAGACGCGAACGACGAGATTGTTTTCACCCGGCGCAATCGGCACCAGCGCAGACCAGTGCGCGAACGCATCGTTCGAAGTGGCGGCGACTCCATTCACGGTGACGCTGGTGATGGTGTGCGCGTCACTGGTGGTACCGCGCACGTGCAGCTGGCTTGCGTCCGTGTATGAGACCGGCGATGGAAAAACGATCTGCGCGGACGGTTGTGAAGTGTCGACCTGCCAGCTGAACGAAGCGGGCGTCGCATCGACGTTGCCCGCCGCGTCGATCGCGCGAACGTTGAGGGTGTGCGCGCCGGGCGCAACTCCGTTGAGCTGAAACGGAGTGCTCGCGGCCGCGTATGCCGCGCCATCGACGCTCACGTGGAACGTGGCGTTTGCTTCGGATGAAAAGGTGAAGGTCGCCGTCGCGGAGTTGCTGTTCGCGGCCGGTGAGCTCGCGATGGTGGTTTCCGGCGCCTGCGTGTCGACGGTCCAGCCGAATGCGGCAGGCGTCGCGTCCGTATTTCCGGCTGCATCGCGCGCGCGCACGTTGATCGAGTGAGCGCCCTGCGTGAGATTGTTCAGCGTGAAGGTAGCCACCACCGTTGCGTAGGCGCCGCCGTCGACGCTGGCCTCGAACACCGAGCCGGCCTCTGGACGACGCGGTGAAAGTGCCGGCTGCAGAAGTGCTGACCGCCGCGGGAGTTGCCGTCAGCGTCGTATCCGGCGGCGTGGTATCGACCGGTGGCGGAGAGCGGGAGGGGGGCGGGCTGTCGCCGCCACCACCTCCGCAGGCCGACAAAACGAGTGCGCAACACAAAGCGGGCCAACGGCCCGAAAACGATGACGACATAACCCCTGCCCCTGCCTTCTTGTTCTTGGTATCTGAATCTATCTGTCGCGAGCGTCGCATGGTTGACGCGACGAAGTAAACGAAGCGTCGCGTCTCTCGCTTCGTCCATGAAGCGAGAGACGCGTTCGTCATGGCAGCCGTCACATCACGGCGATGAGCAGGCGTAACCCGTGGGGACCTGAGTATTGCCGTTCGGGCGGCTCACCTGAAATCCGAACGCAGTATTTCCCCCTGCGGCGACCGTCCCGTTATGGGAGGCATTGCGCGCCGTGACGGTCTGTCCGCTGACGCCAAGTACGGTGTTCCAGGATCCGGTCACGGTATGGCCCGCCGGCAACGTAAAGGTGACCGTCCAGCTATTGATCGTCGCCGTTCCCGTGTTGGTCACCCGGGTTGGCTCGATGACGTAGCCCGTCTGCCACTGCGTCTGCACGGTGGCCGCCACCGAACAACCGCCGCCCGGAGTTCCGCCCGTGAGGGTGCTAGCAGTGACTGAATTCGACACCGCCGAAGCGTTGGCAGCGGCATCGACGGCACGCACCTGATAACGGAAGGTGGTGTTCGCGGTCAGACCCGAGTTGGTGAAGGAAGTGGTCGTCGAGGTTCCCACCTGTGTGAACGTGCCGCCGCTCGTTCCTGGAGCCCGCAGGATTTGGTAGCCAGTGACGCCTGTGTTGTCGGTCGATGCGCTCCACGCGAGTGATATCGAGCTGGCGGTCGTTGCGGGTGCGGTCAGGTTCGAAGGCGCGCTCGGCGGCTGAACATCCCCGCCACCGGCCTGGGTGGTCGCGGTCACTGCGTTCGACACCGCTGACGCATTGCCCGCCGCGTCGACGGCGCGCACCTGGTAGCGGAATGTAGTATTGGCGGCGAGCCCCGTGTTGACGAAGGAGTTGGATGGCGACGTTGCGATCTGCGCAAACGTGCCACCACTCGCGCCGGGTGCTCGCAACACTTGATAAGCCGTTACGGCCACGTTGTCGGTCGATGCGCTCCACGCGAGCGATATCGAACTACCGGTCTGTGCAGTCGACGCGAGGTTGGCGGGGACGCTCGGCGCCTGGGTGTCGGGCCCCGGACCGCTGGTATCGAGCCCGAAGAACTGGATAGCCATGGCGGCCTGTCCGCCAAGCGGGAGATTGTGTCCCACTCCCGAAAGGCTGATCGCCTCGACGGGTGCACCAACGCCGGTGCCACCGTATCGCGTGCGAGTCCAGCCGGACTGCGGCATGTCGGTGAATGACGGCGTCTGGCTCAATCCAAGGACGTTCGTCCATTGTTTGATCTCCTCGCCAAAGTTCGGGTACTGCAACGTGGTGTCGTTGGTGCCGTGCCATAGCTGCATGCGCGGGCGCGCTCCGGTATAGCCCGGAAATGCGCCGCGCGCGAGATCACCCCATTGCTGCGCAGTCATGATTCGCTGGCCGCTGGAGCACTGGCTGTTCCACATGGACCCATCCGTGGTCGCAAAACAGGAGTGCGGCACACCCATGAACGCTGCGCCTGCTTTGAACACGTCGGGGTAATTCCCGATCATCACATTGGTCATCATCGCGCCGGAGGAAGCCCCGGTGGCATACACCCGGTTGGCGTTGGCTCCGTAACTTTGAATGACGTAAGTGACCATCGACATGATGCCCACCGGATCGCTGCCGCCGTTGCGTCGCAGAGCCTGTGCCGACGAGACGTCGAAGCACTGGCCGCTGCGCGTGGCCGATGGATAGATGACGATGAATCCATAACGGTCGGCGAGGGTTCTGAATTCCGTGCCCGAAAAGAATGCCGGACCCGTGCCTGTGCAGTAGTGGATGGCCACGAGAATCGGCGGTGGCGACACGAGGGTGTCGGGCGCGTAGACGTGCATTCGCAGGTTGGTTGGATTCTGGCCGAAGCCCGAGATCTCGACGAGTGATGCCGCGGTAGCGGTCTGTGTTCCTAACAATGTTGCAGCAGCAACAAACCAGGCGGCAACAGCTGCCGCCGGCGCAAATCCTTTCGCCATTTTATTTCCCCTTCGTATCGACGATGAATGAAACGTTCATGCCGAAGTTTTCCGCGCTTCGGCACCGGCGGAGTATGGCCGGGCCGTGGTGTGGAGGGGGGTGAGTAGTTCTACGTAGCTCCGACCTCGGCGCTCATCGGGTGACGAGCACGCGTTCGCCAGACACCACATCGATGGCGAGCAACGCGTTGCCCGCGCAGCGCGGTGCGCACCCAATGCTTCGACGAAATGCGGGACTCCCCCGGCAACGTGCTGATTGTTCTTCTGTCACTGAGCGTTGCACGGTGACGCGCGCATCCGCAAGCCGCAGGGTGCGTCAAAGCAATCCGCGCTCCGCGAACGACAGGCAGTTGTTGTCGCCGACGATGAGGTGATCGAGCACGCGGATGTCCACGAGCGCGAGCGCGTCACGCAGGCGGCGCGTGATGAGTTCGTCCGCCTGGCTGGCCTCCGCGACTCCGGAGGGGTGGTTGTGCGCGAAGATGAGCGCCGCCGCGTTGTACTGCAGCGCCTGGCGCACGACTTCACGCGGATGAACGCTGGCGCCGTCGATGGTGCCGCGGAAAATCTCTTCGAAATGGATGAGCCGGTGGCGGTTGTCGAGATGCAGGCAGCAGAACACCTCGTATGGCCGGTCGCGCAGTTGCGCGGTAAGGAACTGACGCGTGGCTGCGGGGGCGTTCATGGCGGGACCTGCGCGCAGCGCCTCGCAGTAGTGGCGGCGGGCAAGCTCGAGCGCCGCCATGAGCGTGGCGTAACGCGCGGGACCGAGCCCGCGGAGCGCGAGCAGATTTTCCGCCTCGCAGGTGAGCAGGCGGCGCAGGCTGCCGCCGAAGTGCGCAAGGAGCTGACGCGCTATGTCCAATGCGTTGGCGCCGCCACTGCCAGTGCCCAGCACCACCGCGAGCAGCTCGGCGTCGGACAAGGCCTGGGCGCCACGCGTGATCAAGCGTTCCCGCGGCCGCTCGCCGCGCGGCCAGGTGCTGATGTTGCCGGAGTCGCCGGCTCCGCTAAGTTGCTGATCCATGGCGTGATATTGCCGGGCGGTCCGCCATTGCCCTAAGCGTGCAATGCGCCGTGAATCACTAATAACTGCAGGAACTATTGGCGGAACCAAAGCGAACTGGCAAAGCCTCGGCGCGACTGCCGATAATGCCGGCCCATGCACGGCAAACGCGTCCTTCTCGGCGTCACAGGCGGAATCGCGGCTTACAAGAGCCCCGATCTCGTCCGTCGCCTGCGTGAACAGGGCGCGGAGGTGCAGGTGGTGCTCACCGCCGGCGCGCGCGAGTTCGTCACGCCGATGACCTTCCAGGCCGTGTCCGGCCGCGAGGTGCGCAGCGACCTGTGGGATCCGGAAGCCGAGAAGGCGATGTCGCACATCGAGCTCGCGCGCTGGGCCGACTTCGTCATCATCGCGCCGGCCACCGCCGACTTCATCGCCCGCCTCGCCACCGGCCAGGCGGACGATCTCCTAACTACCCTGTGCCTGGCGACGTCGGCGCCGATCGCGCTGGCGCCCGCCATGAACCGCCTGATGTGGGCCAATGCGGCCACCCAGACCAACGTCGCCACGCTGAAATCGCGTGGCGTACATGTCTGGGGACCCGGCGAGGGCGACCAGGCCTGCGGTGAAGTCGGCGCCGGACGCATGCTCGAGCCTCTGGAACTCGCCGGCAACGTCGCCAATTCCATCGCGCCCACCGGTCCGCTGGCCGGCAAGCGCGTGCTGCTCACCGCCGGTCCGACGCGCGAACGCATCGACCCCGTGCGTTTCATCAGCAATCGCAGTTCCGGCAAGATGGGCTTCGCGCTCGCGGCCGCCGCGCACGAGGCGGGCGCCGAAGTGACCCTCATCTGCGGGCCGGTCTCGCTGGCAACGCCCCCCGGCGTGAAACGCATCGATGTCGAGAGTGCCGCCGACATGCTCAACGCCGTGATGAGGAATATCGACGGTGTCGACATCTTCATTGCCACCGCGGCCGTGGCCGATTACCGGCCGGCGTATCCCGTCGAAAGCAAGATCAAGAAAACTTCCGAGTCGATGGATCTCAAGATGGAGCGCACCGTCGACATCCTCGCGACCGTGGCAGCACGCGTCGGCGCGGCGCGGCCGTTCGTCGTCGGGTTCGCGGCGGAGACGGATTCCGTGGAACAATACGCGCGACAGAAACTCCTCAAGAAGAATCTCGACATGATTGCCGCGAATGAAGTCGGACACGACAAGGTGTTCGAGAAAGACGACAACGCATTGCTGGTGTTGTGGCGCGAAGGATCGCCGTTCGCTGCCGCAAGCTCCGAAAGTGACCCTGGCGCGTGATCTCGTCGCGCTCGTCGCCGAGCGTTATGCGGAGCGCAAGGTCGGGCCGCGCCTCACCAGCGTGTCGGCATGAACGCGCAGGTTTCGCAGTTGAGCGCGGATCGCGCGCTCAAGGTCCGCATTCTCGATGCGCGTATCGGCAAAGATTTTCCGCTGCCGGCGTATGCCACGGCGGGTTCCGCGGGCCTCGATCTTCGCGCCTGCCTGGATGCGCCGCTGGCGCTGCCGCCCGGCAAGGCCGAGCTGATCCCGACGGGTCTTGCGATCCATCTCGACGATCCGGGTCTTGCCGCGGTGATCCTGCCGCGCTCCGGTCTTGGGCACAAACACGGTGTGGTGCTGGGCAATCTCGTCGGGCTCATCGATTCCGATTACCAGGGACAGCTCATGGTGTCGTGCTGGAATCGTTCGGCAACGGAGTTTGTCGTGCAGCCGGGCGAGCGCATCGCGCAGATGATCATCGTCCCCGTGGTGCAGGTACGTCTGGAAGTAGTGGAAGATTTTGCCGCGTCCACTCGCGGCGCCGGCGGCTTCGGCCACACTGGCACGCGCTGAAGCTATTGCTTCGGCGAATTCGCCTGGTTGACGCGCGCGGCGGCGGACGTCCGCAGTTCCTTGAACCGCTTGATGTCGGCGTCGAACGACGCGACGACGTTCTGATGCTCGGTCTTCTTGGTGCTCAGCGCTGAATTCTGCGTGCGCAACTCGCTCATGGCGCGGACCATTTCCTCGGCGAGATCGTCGGGCATGCGGCGCGCGTTGGGCTTGGTGTTGTAAGGCGCGAAGTTGAGCGCACGGGCCTTGAGTCCCTCGACGCGGGTAGTGAGGCTCGTGATGTACGCCTCGGCGGCGACGATCTGCGCGTTGATCTGGTCGAGCCGCACGTCGCGCACGTTCTCGATTTCCTTCACCGACGGGTAAGTGGAGATCAGGAACATGTCGTGTTGCTTGCGCCGCGACTCTTCCTTCTGTTTCTCGGCGTAGGCAGCAGCTTCCTTCGGCGACATTTCCGCCTGGCGCTTCTGAATCTCGAGCCCCTGGTTATTCAGCACCGTCTGTTCACGCTGCGAATATTCGGACGGGACATGGTCGCCGTAGTGCGTTACACCTTTCTCGTCGACCCACTTGTAGGTCGTGGATTTGTTTTCAGCCACGGCGGAACCCGCCATCAGGCCGGAAAGCACTGTCGCCAAAAGGAAGGTGGCTTTGCGCATGCGGGCTATTCTGCTACAGCATTCGTGCCGGGGGATACCGAGCCGACGCCCCAATCCCGCTGATAGGTCCGCAAAGCGGCGATCTGTTCGCGAGAAATGAGAACTGCATCACCAGGGCCCTGGGTAAAGGTTTCGATGAGATCCGCCAGGGTCAGGATGCTGACGCACTGCAATCCAAACTGCGCTGACACTTCCTGTACCGCCGACTGCGTGCCCTGGCCACGTTCCTGGCGATCCAGGGCAAGCGCGACGCCGACCGGTGTGGCGCCCGCGGCACGGATGATTTCCACCGACTCGCGGATCGCCGTGCCGGCCGTGATGACGTCATCGACGATCACCACGCGGCCCGCCAGTTTCGCGCCCACGATATTGCCGCCTTCCCCGTGATCCTTGGCTTCCTTGCGATTGAACGCCCACGGCACACTGCGATGATGATGTTCGGCGAGAGCCACGGCGGTGGTGGTGGCGAGCGGGATGCCCTTGTAGGCCGGCCCGAACAACATGTCGAACCCGAGTTGCGAACGCGCGAGCGCCGCGGCGTAGCACTGGCCAAGGACCGCGATGGCTTCGCCGTCGTTGAACAGGCCGGCGTTGAAAAAGTACGGGCTCTCGCGGCCGGACTTGAGCTTGAACGAACCGAAGCGCAGCGCGGTGCGCGACATGGCGAGCTCGATGAAGGTTCGTTGATATTCCTGCACGGTCAGCGTCTTCCGTATGATGCGGCGGTGCGCATGATACCGCCGAACCGTCGCCTGATCCGTCACAAACATGGCCGCTGAAACGCCGGCGCGCCGCAGCTGGGGACAGGCACTGCTCGTCTACGCCGAGCGCCCCGTCCTTTCGATGTTGTTCCTCGGTTTCTCCGCGGGCCTGCCTTTCTACCTGGTGTTCTCCACGCTGTCGGCCTGGCTGCGCACGGAACACATCGAACGCGCCACCATCGGCATGCTCGCGTGGGTGGGGCTGATGTATTCCTTCAAGTGGATGTGGGCCCCCATCGTCGACCGGTTCGCGCTGCCGGCCATCGACAGATTATTAGGCCGACGGCGCTCGTGGATGCTGCTGGCGCAGATCGGGGTCGCCATATGTCTCGCGAATCTCGCGCTCAGCGATCCCGGTGAAGGGGTGTTGCGCGTCGCCATGTTCGCACTCGGTGTTGCGTTCTTCGCGGCCACTCAGGACATCGCCATCGATGCGTGGCGCATCGAATCGGCGTCGGCCGACAAGCAGGGCGCAATGGCCGCCGCCTATCAGATCGGCTATCGAACGGCGCTCATGGTGGCGTCGGCGGGCGCGCTGATCATTGCCGGCGAATCCGGGTTCCGCACCAGCTATCTGACCATGGCCGCGTTGATGTCGATCGGCGTGGTGACGACCTTGCTGGTGCACGAGCCCGTACGCGCCATCACCGAGTCGGTCATGCAACGCGAAGCGCGCGTGGTCGGTTGGCTTGCATCGCGAGCGCACTGGCCACGTTGGCTGCGCGCGACCGGTGCCTGGTTCATCGGTGCCGTCGCGGGGCCCGTCATGGATTTCTTCGGCCGTTATGGCCTGGGGCTCGGGTTGTTGATCTTTGCGTTCATCAGCACGTATCGCCTGACCGATTACGTCATGGGAACGATGACCAATCCGTTCTACATCGACATGGGCTTTACGGTTACCGAGGTTGGCGTCGTCGCGAAATTCTTCGGCTGGCCTTCGACGCTCGTGGGCGCGGTGTTGGGCGGCGTCATCGTCGCCAAGGTGGGGCGAATCAAGGGCCTGTTGTTAGGCAGCGTGCTGGTGATCATCTCGAATGTCCTTTATGCCACCTATGGCGCCTACGCCTGCCATGTACCTCTCGAGTGCGCGCGCACCGGCTTCTTCGGCTTCTGGGTCGAGCAGATCACGATGCGTGGCCCCGCGACCGACCTCGGACTTGCCGCAATCGTGAGTTTCGACAATCTCGCGCTCGGCGTGCACGGCACCGCGCTCATTGCTTTCATGTCGAGTCTCACCAGCGCGAAATACACCGCGACGCAGTACGCCGTGTTGTCCTCGTTGTATTCGCTGCCGGGCAAACTGCTGATGGGAACATCGGGCTTCATGGTCGACGCGCTCGGATACGGCGACTTCTTCCTGTACACCGCGCTGTTGAGCGTTCCCGGGTTACTGCTGCTCATGTGGCTATCGCGCCGTGACATCATCGACGCAAGAAATTGATCTCGCGCGCGTGCTCTGTTCCCTCTCCGAGCTCGACGAAACCGGGAGCCGCGGATTCGCGGTAGGCGAGGGCGACTGGCCGCTGCGCGGATTCATCGTCAGGACCGCGGACGGCATCGCCGCCTACGTGAATTACTGCCCGCACGCCGGGCATCCGCTCAACTTCCGGCCGCACAAATTCCTGACGCCGGATCGCAACCTCATCATGTGCGCGTCGCACGGCGCGCTGTTCGCGCGCGACAACGGGCTGTGCATCGCCGGACCATGCCCGGGACAATCGCTGACGCCGGTGCCGGTCGAGGTGTTGAACGGATATGTGCTGCTGGCGGAAGGAGTCGACGTCGAGCGGCTGGCGAACGCGCCGCTCTAGTTAGAAAGTGCCACTAGGAAAGATTATTAGGGAGGTCTACTCGAACAGGTCGAGGCCTTCCAGCTTGCCGGCGCTCTGGCGACGGTCGTCTTCCTTGTCGTAGCCCACGGTGCCGCGCGCATCGTCTTCTTCGGGGTCGACATCCACCGAGCCGGTCCAGTCTTCGGGGGGTTCGATTTCTTCGAGGGCGCCGCCTTCGTGCGCTGCCTGCCAGTCTTCGAGATCCATCTCTTCCACGGTGCCATCGAAGTACTGCAGCTCTATCGTTCCATCGTCCTCATCGAGAGCGACGACCTCGAACGAATCGCTTCCTTGAATGCGGTACCAGTTACCGATGGTGGGTTTCATCGAATCCCTCCGAATCGTGATGCTGCTATGCTGCCTGCGCGAAGAGTGACTTCATGTTGCTCCCGAAAGTTGACACTTACAAGAACGAATTTCTTGCGCAAAGCATCATGCTCGAACAGGCCATCAAGTTTTTCATCGTGTTCTTCGTGGTGGTCGAGCCGATCTCGCTGATCCCGGTGTTTTCGGGGCTCACCGAAGGTGCGAGCGACTCGTACAAACACAAGATGGCCCTGAAGTCGGTGTTAGTCGCAAGCGGAATACTGCTGCTCTTCGCGGTAGTTGGCGCCGGATTTCTGGCGTCCATGGGCATCGCCATCGACTCGTTCAGGATTTTTGGCGGCTTGTTGCTGTTCCTCATCGCACTGGAGATGGTCTTCGCGCGTGAATCCGGGACGCGCACCTCGGACGACGAGAAAGTCGAGAGCAAAAAGCGGGCAGACATTTCGGTTTTCCCTCTTGCATTCCCCTTCATGGCTGGTCCTGGTGCGCTGACCACTCTGCTGCTCTGGTTTGGACCCATTCCCGTGACCGAACATCCGGTGCAGTTCCTGGTGATGTTTGCCTGCGCCCTGGCGGTGCTCGCGTTGTGCCTCTTCGCCATGTGGGTGTCCGGGCCATTGATGCGCGTTATCGGCGTCACCGGCACGAACGTGGCGAACCGCCTGTTTGGCGTGGTGCTGGGAGCACTGGCGGTTCAATTTGTCGTCGACGGCCTACGCGCCAGTTTCGCGAATATCTGAATGGCGGTCGTCGATGGACTACGGCGCCTCCTTCATCGGCTGACACCAACACGCCATGTCACCCTGAAAGCCAGATCGGTTTCATCAGCGTGTAATGACACCTCATTCGTACCGCGTCGAGGTGAGTCATGGCCAAGTCCAGGATCAAAGTTCCCAAGCAGGTCGTCGGCGTCAAGATTCCGAAGTCGGTTCGCAAAGGTCCGATCATGGACTTCGTCAACTCGACGACGGGACGCGTGTTGATCGCCCAGGCGCTCACCGCCGCCATCGGTGTCTTCGCATACAAACATGCCGACCCCGAGACCCGTGACCGGGTGCGCGGCAAGGTCAAGAAGGGAGCGGTCGATGCGCGGGAAATCATGGCGCGCAACACGGCTCGCCTGTCGTTCGCGTTCGGCGAAGCGGTAACCGCATTCCGCAACGCGCTCGATGAGCCGGCGGCAAACGACGCCGAGGACGGAAAAAAAAAGGACAAACAGGATTGGTCGTCGTCGGAGCCGGAAGCGACCAGCCCGCACTGAGGCAGGGTACGCGCGATCGCATGACGCGCGGGCTCGGCAATTGGGCCGCGCGTCGATTGGAGAAACGCATCCGCCATGAGCTGGAGACTTACGAGCATTCACCAGAAGTGAAATGGAAGTGGTTCCGTCGCGCCGATGCCCCGTCTCGCACGCAGAATTTTCGCAGCCTGGTACAGGTGAATTTCTACCGCACTCCGCGGCGCTAGCGGATAGTTAGTTGCGGTCCAGCTCTCTGTAGACGCCTGCCATATCGCAATCGACAGCGATTGTTATGACTTTGGGTATGTTGGGTGTGCCGCGCCAATTCGCGGCGTAGACTCGCGCGCGCAACTCAAGACGCTACAGGGAGTACGTCATGCGCAAGAGTCTCATAGGGATATGTTTCGCCATCGCGACCTTGTTTGCGCTGGTTCATACCGCGAACGCACAGGTGGCTCCGAGCCACGACCCGTCGCGAATGATCCGCAACAACGACGGCCGCTACTGGATCTTCACCACCGGCGATGGCGTCTTCGCAATGTCGTCGCCCAACGCCGATTTCACCGGCTGGCGCGCGGAAGCGCCGGTTTTTCCGGTCGGCACCTGGCCGAGCTGGATCAACAACTACGTCACGGGCTTCGGCGGCTTCTTCTGGGCGCCGGATGTCATCAAGGTGGGCAGCCAGTACCGCCTCTACTATTCCTGCGCGGGCCAGGGTGCGCCGGCTGCCATCGGCCTCGCCACGGCTAACAACCTCGCCGGGCCCTGGACGGACCAGGGGCTCGTGGTCGCCGGCAACAACGCCATCGACCCGGCGCCGCTCGTCGATGGCAGCAACCAGTGGCTCACCTGGGGCAACTGGCAGACGGGCATCGACCTGCTGCAATTGAATACCTCAACGGGCAAGGCGCTGAACTCTTCGCGCTGGGATCTCGTGCCCGGCCAGGTCGAAGCGCCGTACCTGCACAAGGACGGCAGCTTCTACTACCTGTTCTTCCAGCGCGGACTGTGCTGCCAGGGCGTGAACAGCGGCTACACCGCGATGGTCGCGCGCTCGACGAGCGTGACGGGACCGTATCTCGACAAGAACGGCGTCAGCGTGCTCACGGGTGGCAGCGGCGCCGGCAGTGTTTTCCTGCCGAACCGCGACGGTCGCTACATCGGCCCGGGCCACGTCGGCTACGGCGAAGGCAGGCTCACCTATCATTTCTACGACGGCAACGACAACGGCGCACCCAAGCTGCGCGTCACCACGATGTCGTTCAGCAATGGATGGCCAGTCGCGGGCGGAGTGACGACGCCAACGCCACCGACGGGACAACCACCGGCGAATGGCACCTACAAGCTGCGCAATCGCGCCAGCGGCAAGTACCTCGACAATCTCGGCGCGACGGCAGATGGCGCCAACGTCGCGCAGTGGGCCTCGGGCTCGAGCCTGAACCAGCGCTGGGTGCTAACTACCTCCGGCGGCTTCTCCAAGCTGCGGGCGGTCACGGGTGGCAAGTACCTCGACAGCATCGGGCGTACGGCCGACGGCTCCATCGTGGGACAGTGGGCAAACGGCAGCAGCCCGAACCAGCAGTGGACCGTGGTGCCCGTGGGCACCTACTACAAGGTGATCAACCGCGCCAACGGCAAGGCGATCGACACGGGCGGGCAGACGGCCGACGGAACGTTCATGCAGATGTGGTTCGACAACCCGAGCAACAACCAGCAGTGGACGTTCGAGTTCGTGAGCTCGTCGACGGCGCTTACCGCGACCAGTGCCGCAGCCAGCGGCGCGACATCGGGCGTGCTTGCGAGTACGACCGGGACAGCGCCCGCGACTCAGGTGTTGATCAACACACCGGCGCGCGAACTCAGCATCACACTGTCTGCCGTGAGCGGCGAGAAGCGCGTGAGCATCGCCGACCGTAACGGACTCGTGTGGGCGGAAGGCGTCTTCAAGGGTGCGGCGCATACGCTGAGCACCGCCGACATGCCGGCCGGCGCATACACGCTGCGCGTTTCGGGCGACCACGGCCTGATCGAGGAACGCAAGATCCTCCTCCGCCCGTGAAAATGGGGACACTCCCCATTTCCTAGCAAAAGGGGCCGGACCTGAAGAGGGTCCGGCCCCTTCTAATTACGACGGAACGCGAGATCCCACACTCCATGCCCGAGCCGCTCGCCGCGCTTTTCGAAGCGCGTCGGCGCCCGTTCATCGGGCCGTGGCATCCAGTCCCCGGTGGGCGAGAGGTTGACGAACAGCGTCTTTGCCGCGCCCAGCACCTCCAGCATCTGCACCGCGTACTCTTCCCAGTCAGTAGCTAGTCGCAGGACACCGCCCGGGCGCAGGCGCGAGGCGATGAGCTCCACGAACGGCGGCTGGATCAACCGCCGCTTGTGATGACGCTTCTTGTGCCAGGGATCGGGGAACAGCACCAGCACCTCGTCGAGCGACGCAGGCTGGATCTGCTCGCGCAACACCTCGACGGCGTCATGCGAGCTGGCGCGCACGTTGGTGAGATTGTTAGTCGCCGCCAGCAGCAGCAGGTGGCCGACACCCGGTCGATGAACCTCGATACCGAAGTAGTCGCGTTCCGGATGCACGGTCGCGAGCGCGGCCAGATGTTCACCGTTGCCGAAGCCGATCTCGAGCGTGCGCGGCGCGGCGCGGCCGAAAATCTCATCCAGTGCCAGTACCTGCGGCGAGAATTCCACGCCGTATTTCGGCCAGAGCTCTTCGAGCGCGCGCGTCTGGCCGACCGTCATGCGGCCCGCGCGCATCACGAAGCTGCGGATGGGGCGATTGCGAAGTTCGTTCATTCAGCGGTATTGAGAGATTCATAGACGGTGACGAAAGGCGCGAGCCGCATTATCCAGCGCCTCTTCCCAGTGTGTGGCGGAATCGCTGTCGGCGCCGTCGGTGATGTACTTCACGCAGGCGAAGCGCGCGTTCTCTGCCACGCACACGCGCGCCAGCGCGAACGCCTCCATGTCGACCACGTCGCCCGCGACCTCGTGCAGGTGCGTGGCGAATGAATCCGCCGTGGAGCACAGCACCTGCGGGAGGTGCGCGACGACTCCCGGGAATTCAATAACCGCGGGTGTTGCGTCGAACGGCGTGACACCGGGCGCGAACCCGAGCCCGCTCACGTCCATGTCCCGCTGCGCGAAGCGATTGCAGGCCACCAGCGTGTGCGCGGGAATCTTCCGGCTGCCGGCGCTGCCCAGGTTCACCACCAGCGGCTGCTCGGCGCCGGTGCACCGCATTTCCGCCAGCCTCCGCGCGAGGGCCACCGCGGCGTTCACCTTGCCCACGCCGGTGTACAGGATATTCGCGCCGGCCTGCTCGAGCAGGCCGCGGGATTCCTGCGGCAGGGCCATGACGATCAACAGTTTCGAAGGATGCATGCTGCCTGTTATTCTCGCCGCCCCGGGCGCGGGTGTAGTTCAATGGTAGAACTGTAGCTTCCCAAGCTACTAACGTGGGTTCGATTCCCATCACCCGCTCCATCAATCCCCTGGCGCCCTATCTCGCCGCCGCACTGGCGCTGAGCTCGACTGAATAGGCTTTCCGTCCCGTGACAATCGAGCCGCTGCTGCCGCGTGCCCCGAAGGCGTTGTCGCCAGGCGAGGTGCCGCCGGAAACGCGGGCCATCGTTCCTAAGCCCGTACCGCCCTGCAGGCGACGAAGTCCATTCGGGCCCTCCTCGGAGTAGGTCAGGCGCACATCGACCCAGTTGTCGTCGAACAGCGTCCACTCGACTTCGGCTAACAAGTCTTCGCTGGCCTTGAATTCAAACGGCTCGCCGTTCGGTCCGGTGTGAGTGACGTGTACGGGCTCGCCACCGTTGATGCGGACCATCAGCTCGAGCGTCACTTCGCCTGTGGCAGGTTTACGGGGAGGAGTGCTCTCATCGCTGCCGCGCGCGGGAATGGCGGGATCGAGGCCCGCTTTTGTGCGCGCCTGCTCGATCCACTTGCGCTGCCTTGTCATGTCCGATTCGTTCACCTTCGCCAGCGCGGCGTTCTGCACCGGCCTCAGGAACTCGGACGCTCGCTGGGCCATCCAGCGATCGGACGTCTCCCTGAGCCGCAGAATTTGCTGATTGCCCTCGATCGTCGCCAGCTGTGACTCCCGTTGCATATCTTCCTGGAAGCTCGGCGAGCCAGGGTCGCGCGAGCGCAGGAGTTCCGACATCCGCATTGGAGTTGGAGGCGGAATGCCCATCCGGTTCTTCTCCTGGAACAGCTTGACGAGGCGGGCCTTCTGTTCCGGCGATAGTTTGTCGGTCGCGCCAAGATACGCGTCGACTTGTCGTACCTGACGACGCTCATGCACGGTGGTGGTGTACTCCTGGTAGCGCACAAGGCCGTCGTCGCCGAGAATTTCGCGCAGCTGATCGAGCTTTCTGTTCTCTGCCTCGGCCAGGCGGTGCATGGCGAAAAAGGCTTCAGGTGGATGATCGCCGAACATCGCGTCGAGCGATGCCATGTGCTGGTCGGTGAGGAGCTCCATCAACGCCTCATGCGTCGCCGAGTCGAGATTCAAGACTTCTTCGATATCCGGATAGGTCTGCTCGAGGCCGGCGCGATGCTCGGTGCGCATGGCCTTGCGCTGCTCCGGGTCGGCGAGGCGCGCGCGCATCTCCACCGTGGATTGCGAATGTTCGCCGAACGGCACAAAGACAATTCGACTCTCCGCGTCTGAACTCTCCAACTCCGCGATCTTCATATTTCCATCCCGGACAATGTGTCCCTCGATCCGCCAGTCCGCGCGCTCGCCTGATGCGGCCGGCTCGACTTCGTTCGATGTTTGAGCTCGAGGCTCGGGCTTCGGCGCTGGTTCCGTGGCGAGCGCGCCGCACGGAAGTCCCAGCGAGATAGCCAGCAACGCTGCACGCATACGCATGACATCAGCTCCGTTGGTTCGCGTCGCGAAAGAACTTGCCTACCGCCGGAATCGGCGAACACCTATCGTTGCCGACCACGAAGGCTGAACAAAGTTCATCGGCAAGGGTGCGGAAGCACCAACGACCCTGTATAGGGCCAATTCACCTTGAAGGGCCCGCTTTGGGCGGCGTGAATCGGCGGCAGCGCCGCTAGCTATTGCCAGCGATACGCATAGGACACGCCGACGAAGTACACATCATCGTGCGGATCATTCAAGACCTGAGTCCCGTCGCGATACGTGAACGTGCTCCAGGTCCAGTCGTCGGTGCGATAGAGGTCGTAAGCGAGGTCGACGCGAACTGACGAGCGCGAATTCAGCTCATAACGCCCGAACAGTGTCGCGGTCGTCGAACGGGTCTCGATGTCCGGAATCACGTTGGCAACCACGTTTGGCGTTATCGCGGTCTGCTCGAACTCATCGAGCATGCTCGAGTACTGGACGTCGGCGCCGAGAGAGAGCTTCTCGCCGAATTTTCCCTGCAGGCTGAACCCGACCGTGTCCTCTTCGTTGCCCAGCTGCGCAGCCCAGGTCGGACTCGAAGTGCTGTTGAAGCACACTCCGGCGCTGCTGGCGCCCACGCAAACGCCCTGCTCGAGCTGATTGCTGCCGGTGGACAGCCACAAGTTGGCCTGCCAGCTGTCCGAGAACGTGTAAGAGGCATCCACGGAATAGAACTCGTATTCGCCAGTGCGCACGCCGACGTCGGTCGTCGTGCGCGCGGCGTCATAGTCGTCGTCGGCAAAGTTGGCAACGAACTGGAAGCTCAGCGCGTCGGTCGGAGTCCAGTCAACGAGGAGTCGCGTCTTGTCCCGGGTGCGATCGGCCAGATGGATCGGTGCAATCAGGTTGCTGCCCAACGCACCACCGACCACCGTGTTGGTCTCGAAATCGCTGCCGCCGCGATCGCTGTGCGCGTATGTCAGCTCGCCGGTGATGGTCGCGGAGATCGAGCGCCGCACCGCAAATCGATACGTCTGCTCATCGGTTTCGCGGCGGAAACTCACCACGCGAACGGGCGAGGTGTTGCGCGTCTTGCGCTCATCGTCGAAGCCGGCGGTGAGCCGGAATCCGGCGGGCAGGTAGTAAGACGCTTCGAGCTTGCCGGTCTCGGTCCTGATGCTGCGCGGTTCGTTCTCGCCCGTGGTGGTCGAGCCGGTCGTCACCAGGAAGTAGTCGAGCACCGGGGTCTGGTCGTCGCGATCGTCGTAGCGGTAGTTAGCGAGCAGCGTCAGCTTCGGCAGGGGGCGTGCGGTGAGACCAACCTGCAGCAGCGTGGTCTCGACCTTGCCGTCGAGGTTCGTGTTGCCGGCCGCGCTCGGGAGAATGAATGTGTCGTCCTGGGTGGCCTCGGTGTACGCCGCCTTGAAGTTGCTGGAAAAGGTCGGAGTAAAACGATAGTTACCCTCGAGGTACAGCTGCTGTGACTGATTGTCCGGCGGCAGCGCGATCGGAGTGAAAGCACCCGTGCCGCTTGCGAGCTCCGGAGCGCCGCCCGTGATGTTGAGGGCCGTGTCTTCGTTGTCGAAATCAGTGCCGTAGTAGCCGCCCGAAAGCGCGAACTTTGCACCCGAGTAGTTGACCCGCGCTTCGATCTGGCGGATGTGCTGGTCGATGGGATCGGCCAGGAACTCCATGGCACCACCGGTGCCGCGGCCGAACATGCGTGCGCCTTCCTTGGCTTCGTCGCGCGCCGAGAGCTCGACGCTGAAAGCTTCGCCGAACCACTTCCGGCCGCCCAGCGTGACACGCTTGCGCTCGAGCTCGAGCTGCGTGTCACGCAATGGAATGCCGCTCACGGTGAGATCCGCGCTGCCGATGCCTTCGAGCCCGGTGATGTGCGTGAACGGATTCGCGCGCGGCAGCTGCGCATAGTCCAGGAAGTAGCCCCAGTTGCCCTGGCGTTCGTGCTCGAACTCGAGCGAGCGGCTGTCGAGGCCGAGGTTGCGCCCATCGAGAGTCAGCCACGTTCCATTGGAGTCGTCGCGATTCACGAAATCCACGTTCAGGAGGCCGTAAGCACCTTCATCGCCGAGGTCGCGGTATTGCCCGTAGTGAAAGTTGTCCTCGGAGATGTAGCCGAGGCCGATTTCGATTTCGCTGTCGGGTTCCGTCAGTGCCGTGACCGCAGGATTTTCAGACCCCGTGACGTCAACCTCGGGAGTTTCCGCCGCCATTGCGCTGTTCGTCGCCGCGACGAACCCCGCGGACAGAAGCGCGAATCGGATGTTCAGGGCGTTGCGTTTGCCGTTCATAAATAGCCTCCCTCAACGCCGGAACGTGCGCTCGTTGGAGATGTCGCGCGGATTGTTGGTGCCGTGAATATTGGTGTGGCAATTCAGGCAGCCCCGCGCGACGGTGTTCTGATTGGTGCCGAAACCGGTCACCGTGGTGCTGGCCATGTTGCCGCGATGGCTGGTCGGCTCATGGCACTCCTGGCACAGGAAGGGCGCACGATGCTTCAGCATGTTGGGAAGCGTCGTGCCATGCGGGTTGTGGCAGATCGCGCAGTTCTCCTGCACTGGCTGGTGCGTGCGGACAAAGGGTCCGCGCTTTTCCATGTGGCAGGAGTAGCAGGTGTCGTTCACGTTATCGCGCACCAGCATCTTCTCGCCGGCGGTGCCGTGCGGATTGTGGCAGTCCGAGCAGCTCATCAGCCCTTCGAGGATGGGATGGTGCGACGTGCGCGCGATTTGCGGACGCACCTCCTTGTGGCAGGTGACGCACACTTCAGTCTGCGTGGCCTTGTCGCGCACCTTGTCGTGTCCCGTGTGCACCTGATGACAGGAGGTGCATGCCACATCTGCTGCGGCATGCGGCCCGGTTTGCCAGTGGATGCGAGCGCCATCGTTGTGACAGGTCAGGCACGCGCCGTTGCGTTCGACGATCGGAGTCATCGCTTTCGCGCTGAACAGTCGAGTCGGTGTTGGACGTTCTTTCGCGCCCTCCGGAATGTTCATGTGAGTGTCGCTGGGACCATGGCAGCTCGTGCAGGTGGGAGTGCGCCCATCGGCGGTCACGCCATGGCGGGTCTTGCCGATGGCAAACACCGGGAAGTCCGACTCCTCGTCATGACATCGCGTGCAGGCTGCATCGCCGCGCAGTACGCCATCCTTCGGCGCTTCTTCAGCGGCGCTGGCGAGCGCGGGCGCGAAGGCCAGAAGCGCCAGCCACGCGACAGCGGCGAGCAGACGATCGTGCGTGTTCATCCCATACTCCTTCGGCGCGCAATAATCCGATGCGTCGCTAATTCGACAAGTCCATTTCCTGGGGGCCCGGGCCAGACGGTTCGTTGTGCGCGATGCCGTAGTGGCAGTCGATGCAGGTCAGCTTTTCAGCCTTGGCCTTGGCGTGTTGCGACTGCGCCCGCTCCGACTGCAGATCCGAGCTCATGGCGCTTTGGACATGGCAGTTGCGGCAGGGAAGCGAATCGTCCTGCTTCATCTTTCGCCAGACGTTCGTCGCAAGTTCGTGACGCTTGGCCTCGAACTTCTCAGGTGTGTTGATCGAGCCCAGCAGGTGGTAATACACATCCTTGGTTGCGCGGATCTTGGCCATGAGCAGGGGTCCGGGATCGCGCGGCACGTGGCAATCGGAACAAATGGCACGCACGCCACTGCGATTGGAGGCGTGGATCGTGCCCTGGAATTCGGCGTAGACGTTGTCGCGCATCTCGTGGCAGGAAATGCAGAACCCCTCGGTATTGGTCCAGGCAAGGCCGGCTGCACCTGCAGCGAGCAACCCGCCTGCCACCAACAAGGAACCGAAACCCACGACGAGGATCAGCGTCACCCTCGAGCAGGTCTGACAACGTGCCTTCAGGGCGTTCCACTTTTCCTTGAGCATGGCAACGGCCTTATTGCGCGAGGATCCACTGCACGACGGCCTTCACATCCGCTTCGTTGGTGGTCTTCAGGGAGGAGTGTGGTTCTTCCTTGCCGTCGACCATCACCTTGGGGTTCGTAGTTAGATGAGTGACCAGCTTCGCCTCGGCGCCGGCATCGCCCTTGTATTTCGCCGAAGTCTCCTTGTACGACGGCCCGACCTTCTTCTTGTCGAGCGAGTGGCAATTCGCGCAGCCGCTCTTCTTCATCACTGGTGGTGCCGCTGCACCTTGCGCGTTGCTTTGTCCGGCAATTGCCAGCGCGGCGAAAAGCGCGACGATCGAAATCAACGGGGTCCTCATGATGTTGCTCCTTTGCATCCTGACGTAGACGCGATCTCGCGCGGGGTCTCGACTCAGTTGAAGCGCTTGTAACAAATGGAATTCGCCGCAACTATCTGCATTCCGCAGCGCTGGTAGTTGGGAGTCATTCGCGTTTGCAGGATGCATGACGAGCGCGTGACGCTTCGTGCACCACCTTGTTGCGAGAACGTCTGTGGGTCGATGGGCTTATTGAGAGACGGCCCCGTCCACGCGAGCATGCTGTCGATGAAAATCGCAGCTTCGATGCTGATGGGTGCAATCGTCTGCGCGTATTCCGCGCAGTGCCTTGCGGAAAAACCCGTAAGTGCCGCGCCGGTGGCCGAACCGACACCCACGACCTCCAAATTCCGCGATCCTGACGACGGGCAGATCGATCTAAGTACATTTCTCGCGACGCCCCGCCGTTTCATGCCCATCCCGCTGGTGGTTACCGAACCTGCGGTGGGTTACGGCGGTGGCCTGGCCGCCATGTTCCTGCGGCCGCGAAAGGACGCAGGCAGCGAAGGTTTTGCACGGCCTAACATATCGATCGTCGCCGGGATCGCCACCGAGAACGGCACGTGGGCTGCATTCGCCGGCGACTCGAGCCACTGGTTCGACGATCGTGTGCAGAGCCTTGCCGGAGGAGGCACTGGCGAAATCAATCTCGATTTCTACGGCCTGGGCGACGCCAGTGATTCGCTGGACGAGCCGGTAAGTTATTCGCTCGACTTCAGTCTCGCCATGCTCCAGGGCTCGTGGAAGATCAAGCCCAAGTCGCCGTGGTCCATCGGCCTGCGATACATCTATTCTCAGGTCGAGCCGAAGCTGCGAGACGAGCCGCAATTTCCGGGCCTCGCCGATAACGTCGACATGAAGATCTCGGCGCCCGCGGCCGTACTCGAGTTCGACAGCCGCAACAATCTGTTCACGCCCACGAGCGGCCTGTTTGCCGAGTCGGTGTACCTGGCGTCGCGCGAAGATCTCGGCGCCAGCGAAGAATTCGAACGCTTTCAGCAGGTGGTGATGGGCTGGTTGCCGATCGCGGATCGATGGACGCTGGGTCTGCGCGGCGACTACCAGTGGGCTTCCGACGGCACACCATTTTTCCTGCGGCCCTACATCAAGCTGCGCGGCGTCGAAGCCATGCGCTACCAGGGCGATGAGATGGCGTCGGTCGAGGCCGAAGCGCGCTGGCAGGTGCACGGCCGATGGAGTCTCATCGGCGCGGCGGGCTACGGCAGCGCGCGTACGGAACGCCAGTTGTACTCGGCCACTCGCGACATCGTGAGCGGCGCTGTCGGCTTTCGGTACGAGCTGGCGCGCAAGTTCGGGCTGCATGCCGGCATGGATGTGGGCTTCAGCGAGGGCACGACGGCGATTTACTTCCAGATCGGCAACGCCTGGTTCAGGCCGTAGATAAGTTCCTGCCGGTTCTGGCAAAAGGCCAGGCCGCTGCGGCGCGCTTTTCTTGTAGGATTCCTGCCCCGCAAATCGAATCGAGAGGGGTACTCCATGAATCTCAGGAAACTTGCCGCCGGCGTGGCGTTCGCAGCGCTCGCCGCCGTAACCACTGTCAGCCTTGCCGCCGCGGACAAGAAAGATGTCCAGACCATCGAGAAGGCCGTTGCCGGCGATTGGCGCAAACCCGAATCCAAGGCGCGCGATGGCGAACGCCATCCCACCGATGCGCTCGCGTTCTGGGGCCTCAAGCCCAAGATGACCATCCTGGAACTGCAGCCCGGCGGCGGCTGGTGGACGGAAATCCTCGCGCCATACGCCAAGGCGAACAAGGGCGAGTTCTACGCAACGGCCGCCGACTCCGCGGACCCGGGCATGTCCGAGAATGCGCGCAAGGCCCGCGCGGATTTCGAAGCCAAGTTCGCGGACACTGCCACCTACGGCAAGGTGAATCTCGTGAACTGGGGTCCGAACGCGGCGCCGCTGCCGGCTAACAAGTTCGACTTCGTGCTGGCTGCGCGCGTGTTCCATGGCTGGTCGAACCAGGGCCGCGTCGACGTCAATCTCGCCAACATCTACAACAGCCTCAAGCCGGGCGGTGTGCTCGGCGTCGAGCAGCATCGTGGCAACCCCGGCCAGGAGCCGGCGGTGAACAAGGGCTACGCCACGGAGCAGGCGGTGATCGACGCCGCCACCAAGGCGGGCTTCAAGTTCGACGGCAAGTCCGAGGTCAACGCGAACCCGAAGGACACCAAGGACCATCCGTTCGGCGTGTGGACCCTGCCGCCGACGCGCCAGTCCTCGGAGGGCGGCAAGCCGGTGGATCCGGCGTTCGATCGCGCCAAGTACGACGCGATCGGCGAGTCGGACCGCATGACGCTGCGCTTCGTGAAACCGAAGAAATAAGCCGAGAAGGAAGCGATGAAGCAACTCGGAAACATCCTGCTGAAGGGGCTGCTGACCATCCTGCCGATTGGTCTCACGCTCTATTTCGTCTACTGGATGGGTGTCACCACCGAGACTCTGCTGTCGAAGCCCATCAAGTGGGTGGTCGACGACGCTAACTACTGGCCCGGCATGGGCCTGATCACCGGCTTCCTCATCCTGTTCCTGGTCGGCCTGGCGGTGAACGCGTTCATCGTTCGCCGCGCTGCTCGGCGTGGGCGAAGACCTGCTGTTGCGCGTACCGGTGGTCAAGACCGTGTACGCCGCCATCCGCGACATGACGCGGCTGGTGAACACCGATCAGAAGAAGGGCGATCATCTCGACCGCGTGGTCACGCTCGACTTCGGCTTCGGCAGGCTCATCGGCTTCGTGACCCAGGAACATGCCAACACGCTCGGGATAGGCGGCGGCGACGACCTCGTCGCCGTCTATCTACCCATGAGCTACCAGATCGGCGGCTACACCGTCTACCTGCCGCGCAGCCGCGTCGTCGAAACCGATCTCACGGTGGAGCAGGCCATGCGCATCGTGCTGACGGGCGGAGTGCGCGGGCGGTAAGGGTAAGAGGTGCCGGGCCGGGAAACCGGGAAAACTCTGCAACCTGGTTGGTGTTTGCGCCGCTCCCCGAGAGCGAGTTTTCCCGGTTTCCCGGCCCGGCACCTCTTGGCGGCGCCTACCTGGCGTAGACGGTGTTGAGCCGCGAGCGCCGCCGCGCAACGTAGCCGCGTTCGGCAAACGCTGCGCGAAGATCACCTTTCCACAGGTGGTCGGAGTTCTCCACGATCAGCCGACGCGGCAATCGTGCTTCGGGCGATTGCGCGAGAAAGGGCAGGAGCGCCAGATCTTCGGCACCTTCGATGTCGATCTTGAGTACGTCGGCGCGTTCGATGCCGCAGTCGTCGAGCACCTGCAGCAGCGGCTTGCAATGGATCGTCAGTGATTCCTGGGAGCCGCGATCCGAAAACCGCGCCGCACCAGCGGCAATGCTGGCGCCGCCCAGATTTCCGCGATCGATGCGCAACTCGCGCACCTCGTCGCGATCCGCGATGCCCAATTGCAGGACGTCGATTCGTGGCCAGTCGGCGCGGCCCGCGCGCGTGGCGTCGATATTGAACAGCAATCGGTGGTGCGCGAGCGCATTGGGCTCGAGCGCGATGATCCGGCCGTGCGTGCCGAGCAGCAGCGCTGCCGTCAGTGTGTAGATGCCGACATTCGCGCCGACGTCGACGAACACGCCATCGGCTGGCAGCGACTCGGCCATCGCCTCCAGTTCCAGCGGGTCGAAGCGCCATGGCGTGAACACGAACTTCCGCTCGCAGGTGTTCTCGCGCAGGTAGCTGCGCAGCCGGATCCCGCCGACTGTGACATCCACCGGCGAGGGCGCACGCATGAGATAGAGGCTGCGCGCCGCATGCGCGAGTTGTTTGCCAAGCGCGTTGTGTGGCGCGCGTTGCGCGAATTCGATGCAGCCGCCGGTAGCCGCCGCGCGGCGAGAAGTGGCCGAAGGGCGAGTGACTGTCCCCGCTAACGGACGTGATGCTCAACCGGAACCTGCGGGGTGAGGCCAAGACCAAAACGCGTGCGGCGTACATTCTGTCGCGCGTTGTCGCGTCGGATCTTGAGGTTCGCCGCCATGATTTCGCTGTTCTCGATAGGGCCGCGGGTGATCGAGGTGCAGGCAGATCAGCGAGTAGCGCGCCTGGATTCCATGCATGCCACACCGTTCCAGGCGTTCACCGAACTCGCGATCGAGACCGCCATAACCCAGGCGCTCGTCGAAGCCGTTCACCGCCAGCACTTCCTCGCGCCAGGTCGACGAGTTGTGGCCATTCCAGGTCGGGCGCGTGGTGGTGATCGAGTTCATGACGCCGTGCCAGGGTGGGGCTGACAACAGCAACTTGCGCAGGTTGACGCTGGATTCGCCGTGGCCGCCGAGCCAGCGTGTGTCGAACACGCTGCCGTTGAGCACGTCGTCCGGCGCGATTGCGCGCGATGCGATTTCGCCAAGGCGCACGCATCCGCCGGACACGAAGTATCCCGGGCGCGCGAGGCTCAGGTGACCCGCAACGAATTCCGGATGTGGAATGCAATCGCCGTCGGTAAAGATCAGGTATTCGGCCGACGTTTCCGCGATCGCGCGATTGAGGATGCGGCATTTGCGAAAGCCGATGTCTTCCTGCCACACGTGGCGGATGTTGAGGCCCCAGGCCTTGCGAGCGCGCTCGATGCACTCGCGGGTCTCGTCGCCCGAGCCGTCATCGGCGATCACGATCTCGAAGCGTGCATAGGTCTGCCGCGCATAGCCGGCGAGCACGCGTTCCAGATCGTGCGGGCGGTTGTAGGTGGTGAACACCACGCCGATGGTTGGCGTGGCGCGAGTTTCGGCAGAATGGTTGGCGGCAGTCATGCCGGCGATTTCGCCAGCCGAAGCTTTCAGTTTCGAGAAGCTTTTATTTCAGGACGGTGTCACCTCAGGTGCGGCCCCTTTTGCTAGCAAATGGGGAGTGTCCCCATTATCCGCCGGCCTTTTTCACGTCGCTGTAGCCGAGCTTCTTGAGTTCTTCGACCAGCCGGTCGCGGTGGTCGCCCTGGATCTCGATGACGCCGTTCTTGACGGTGCCGCCGGTGCCGCACTTCTTCTTGAGCTGGCTGCAGATCTCTTCGAGCGCCGGACCGGGAAGCGGAATGCCGTGAATGGCGCTCACGCCCTTGCCGCCGCGATGCGCGGTTTCCTTCCAGATGCGGATGGCGGGTGGTTTGGCGGGCTTCATGATTTGCCGCCGGCTACCTGCGATGCCAGCGCTTCGAGTGCTTCCCAGCGTTCCATGCGCGCGGCGATGAGCGTCGCGAGCTCGGTCGACGCGATCGCGGTCGACGCCGCATCTGCTCGGCGCCGACGCGGTGATAGTCGGGCTCGCAGATGCGCTGCGTCAGCGCCAGTTGCTCGCTCTCCAGCTTCTCGATGTCGCCGGGCAGTGAATCGAGCTCGCGCTGTTCCTTGAAACTGAGCTTGCGCTTGGGAGCGGGCTGGCGACCGTCGCGGGCGCGACACTGGCGCGCGTGTTGTTCGACAGCGCGCGGCAGGGATCGCTGCCGCAGCCAGTCGCTGTAGCCGCCCACGTATTCGCCCCAGCGGCCGCTGCCTTCGGAGGCGATGGTCTGCGTGACCACGTTGTCGAGGAACGTGCGGTCGTGGCTCACCAGCAGCAACGTGCCGGTGTAATCGACCAGCATGGTTTCGAGCAGCTCGAGCGAGTCGATGTCGAGATCGTTGGTGGGTTCGTCGAGCACCAGCATGTTGGCCGGGCGCGCGAACAGGCGCGCCAGCAGCAGGCGGTTGCGCTCGCCGCCCGACAAGCATGCGGATCGGCGCATTGGCGCGGCGGCTGTCGAACAGGAATTCCTGCAGGTAGCTGGAGATGTGTTTGCGGTTCTCGCCGATCTGCACCCAGTCGGAACCCGGGCTCACGGTTTCCGCCAGCGTGCGCTCGGGGTCGAGCTGATCGCGCAGCTGGTCGAAGTAGGCCACCTGCAGGTTGGTGCCGCGCCGCACGCGGCCGCTGTCCGGCTCGAGCGTGCCGACGATCAGGCGGATCATGGTGGTCTTGCCGGCGCCGTTCGGGCCTAACAATCCGACGCGGTCGCCGCGCATCACGCGCAGGCTGACGTCGTCGAGGATCGGCCGCCCGCCGAAACTCTTGCTGACGTTCTCGAGCTCGGCGACCAGCTTGCCGGAGCGCTCGCCGGTATCCACGGTGAGCTTGATCTGGCCGATGCGCTCGCGCCTGGCCGCGCGTTCCTCGCGCAGATGCTCGAGGCGCTTCACGCGCCCTTCGTTGCGCGTGCGCCGCGCCTCGACGCCCTTGCGGATCCACACTTCTTCCTGCGCCCAGAATTTCTCGAAGCGGCGGTGCGCGAGGTCTTCGGCGATGTTGATCTCCGCCTTTCGTTCCTCGTACACGGAATAGTTGCCGGGGAAGGTGCGCAGGATGCCGCGATCGAGCTCGGCGATGGAGTTCGCCACCTGGTCGAGGAAGCGCCGGTCGTGCGTGATGACGATGCAGGTGACGTTCCGTCTGCAGCAACTCCTCGAGCGTCTCGATGCCTTCGACGTCGAGATGGTTGGTGGGCTCATCGAGCAGCATCAGGTCCGGATTCATCGCGAACGCCAGCGCGAGCGCGGCGCGCTTGCGCTCGCCACCGGAGACCGAAGCGGGCGCGGCGTCCGGATTCACCGAGAATCGCTGCAGGAATTCGTTGAGCCGCGCTTCGCGCGCCCACTGCGCGCGGTCGTCGTGCATGCCGGCGAAATCGCCGCGCAGCACCAGCGACTCGCGCAGGGTTTCCGCGGCTGGCAGCACCGGTTCCTGTTCCACGCTCGCGATGCTCAGGCCCGGGCGGCGCTGTACTTCGCCAGCGTCGAGCGGGATCTTGCCGAGCAGCGCGCCCAGCAAGGATGACTTGCCCGTGCCGTTGCGACCGATGAGCCCGACACGGTCGCCCGCCTGGATGGCCATCGAAGCGCCGTCGAGCAAAGGAGTGAGACCGAACGCGAGTTCCGCGTTCTTGAGGGCGATCAATGTCACGGCGTCAACTTATAACGGATTGGCGAGTTCGAGCCAGATCCATTCCGTGGCGTCTTTCACGCCAGAGCCACGGCCGCCCGATGGCCGGGTAGTTGTTGTCGTTCACGATCACGACGTGCTTGCGATCCAGCACCTGGATGGATTCGGTAGTCAGGTACGGAAAGCGGAATGGAGCGCCCGGCGGCCGTCACGGCGAGACCGCGCGCATTGCCGATGGCGAGCAGGTCGATGACCAGCTTCTTCTGCAACGGCTTGCCGGGCACCGCGCGATCGAGGTCGATGGAATACACGCGCTTGGCGCGCGCCGACGTCGCCCTGCAAGTTGTCGCGTTCGATGACGACGAAGCGATTGCCTTCGACGCAGCGACATGTCGGTGACCGAAGTGGTGTCCGGATCGAGCTCATATATAAGAGTGCCGCCCAGCCACTTTCCGGCGGCCGTGTCATACCGCTGCACGCGCAGCGTGTCTGCTGCGTCGCCTCCGACCGTGCCTTCGAGGATGGACACCAGCGTCTTGCTGTCGCCCGCGAGATCCATGGCTTCGAGTCCGCGTGAATGTGCCAGGCGGGGGATGTCGGTGTGCGTGATGACCAGCGGATGGTCCGCCGACCGCACGTTGTCCGGCAGCTCGACCGGCGGCGCTAACAACTCGCCGTCCACCGAGAAATGCAGCAGCCAGGGGCCGAACTCGTCGCCGATCCAGAACGAGTCGTCGGGCATGGTGACCAGCGACTCCGGGTCGGCGTCGATGCCGGTGAGCAGCCGTTCCGGCGAGTTTTCGTCCGCCAGCCGCCACGGGAAGAACTTTGCCGGATCGGAAAGCTCGATGACGGCCTGCAGCGCGTTGCGCGAGTCGCCGCCGGCCTCGGTGCGCGGGCGCACGTCGAATAGATAGATGCACAGCCGGTAGTCGGAGCTGTTCCACTTGCCGCCGAAGCCGTTGTCCGAAAGCGCCCACCACGCGCCGGCGGTGGTGCCGGGCTTGATCGAGCTCACGCCCTGCACGGGCTGGGCATCGAAACGCGGCGCGGCTGCGCGCCGGCCTTCGCCGTCGAACTGACCGGACGGTGGACCTGCGCGGATGGCGTCCGGCGGCATGACGATGAGGCCGATGAGCTCGACGGCCGGAGGCGGTGGTGGCGGAGGAGGCGGTGCGGGCTTCGCCGGTTTCTTCTTCGTGGCGGAAGTCCCGGGCTTCGGCTTGGGTTTCGAGCTGGTCGTCGCCGGCTTCTTGGTCGTGGTGGCCGGCTTCTTGGTCGTGGCGCCGGTTTGGTGGGCGCAGGCGACTGTGCGGAAGACACCGGCGCAAGCAGGCACGCCGCGACCAGGGCGGCGGCCAGCTTCAAGGCGCGCGAAGACATAGCAAGCATGGCCGCGGATTCTACGCGGGCCCGCGCCTCCGCTCACAATGCTTATTAGTAAACGCGGACTACCAACGCGTTTCGACGGTCAGGCGCAGCGTGCGCGGCTCCACCGGGTGGAAATGACGGTCTTCGACCGGTGCACCTTCACCGGGCAACTGGCTCTCGTAGAAATATGTGATGTCGTTGTCGTCCGAGTCGAACAGGTTGTAGGCGGCGAGCGAGACCGAGAAGCGTTTGCTCGAAGCGGTAACCCACCTCGAGATTGACCAGCGTCGTGGGATCGGAACGGACGCTGTCGTCTTCGATGAGCGGCGCGGCGCCAAAGTGGCGGAAGCGCGCTCCGCCGAACCAACCGGCCGGGTGCTGCACGGCGACGCCGACCGAGGCCACGCCCTCCACGGCGCCGGGAATGAAAGTCCCCCGCCGGATCGAACTCGCTGAAGCGCGCGTGCGACCAGGCGAGGTCGGCATCGAGCGTGAGCCATTCGCGCGGCGTCACGTACACGCCGAGCTCGACGCCATGGCGTTCGCTGGCGCGATTGGCTTCGGTGGCGCCGGCATCGCCGACATAGAGTAGTTCGGAGTCGAGATCCAGCGCCCAGGCCGTGAGCGCGAGCTGCGTGTACGGCAGGATGGCGGTGCGCATGCCGACCTCGGCGCCGCTGGCGCGCACCATCGGATTCACGCGATCCGCCGTGGTGACGCCGTCGGCGGGATCCACGGTGATAGTGGTGCCGCGCGCATCGTTCTCGTGGAAGCCGCGGCCGGCGTTGATGAAGAACTCCGTGTCCGCCCAGGGCCCGAACACCAGCGACAGCTTCGGGCTGGTGATGTTGTCGTCGGCGCTGCCGCTGTTGACGGCAAGATCGCTGTCGACCTCGAACTCGGCGTGGTCGAAGCGCAAGTCCGGCGACCACCCGCAGCCAGTCGGTGGCCTGAACCTGCTGCTCGACGAAGACAGCCGAGTCCCAGGCGCTGCACGGCGTCTTCGCGGATCGTCGAAAGACGCGCGCGATCGTCGGTGAGGTACAGGCCCACCTTGCCGATGTCGTCGAAGCGGGACTCGACGCCCATGCGCAACTGGCCGGGCAGGCTGCCGACGTTGCTCTCGCGGCGCACCTCGGCGTGAACGCCATAAGCCTGTCGGTCGTCGAACTGCTCGAACTGGTCGCCGTTGGCGGTGTCGATGCCGTAAGTGAAGTTGGAGAACAGGTCGAGCTGGTAGTCGAGCGCGTACGCATTCGCTTCCAGGTCCCACTCACCCAGCCGCTTCGCGATGTCGAAGTTGAGCGCGTAGCGATGTGACTCGCCGCCGTCGGTGGGGTCGATGAAGCCGAAGCGGTCTAACACCCCGGCATCGACGGCGCGCTCCGGGATCTGGTCGGTGGAGGTCCACTCGCCGTCGTACACGGAAGCGGTCAGCGAGTAACCGTCCCCGGGTTCGCCGCGCGAATATTTCACCAGCGCGTTGACGCGGCGCAGGTCTTCTTCGAGCTGCCACGGCCCGTCGGTGACGCCGTAGTCGACACCCCAGAGCAGGTCGCCACTCGCGAGTTTTTCCGAGCCCGCGAACAGCGCGCGCGCAAAGGAATCCTCGCCCACGGTGAGCGACAGCAAGGTGTCGTCGAGGCTTGCGCGATACCGGAGATCGACGGCGCCGGCCGCGGAGAAATTTCCTTCGTCGGCGTAGTACGTGCCTTTCTTGTACTCGATGCGGTCGAGCAGCTCCGGAATCACGAAATTGATGTCGGTGTACCCCTGGCCGTGGCCATGCGTGTGCATGTTGACCGGGATGCCGTCGACGCTGGTCGCGAGGTCCGTACCATGATCGAGGTTGAAGCCGCGCAGGAAAAACTGGTTGGCCTTGCCGTCGCCGCTGTGCTGCGTGACGACCAGGCCCGGCACCGTTTCCAGCAGCTCCCCGGTGCGCAGCACCGGTCGGGTTTCGAGCTGCGCGCGCGTGACCGTACCCTGGCTCGCGGATTCCACGTGACCAATGAGTTTATGTTGCCGCGCCGTGACGACGACCTCGGCGAGGTCATCGGTGGGTACACCAGCGGCAAAAGTGGAAGATGCGGCCAAGCCGAGCACAATGGCGCCCAGGCAATTCGTCGATTTCATTTTTGTTACCCCGAAGCGGTGCATATCCTACGACGCCCCACGTTGCGCTCATGTGACTGAGCGACTTTACGAACGCGGGGGCGTCCCGGATGCACAGGTCGGGATGACGCGGAAGTCGACGAGCTCCACATCGTTGCAGCGGTAGTGCTCCTTGCACTCTTCGTCGCTGCACAGGTCGGTCGACAGATACTTCTTGTTGTCATCGCAGAACACGGTGGCCACGCAGGCGTCGTCACCCTGCTCATGCGCGATTTCCAGCGCGCCGAGCAGGTTGGCGCCGGAGCTGATGCCGACCGCGATCCCGAGCTCGCTCGCGAGCCGCTGCGACATCACGATGGCGTCGCCGTCCCAGATGTCGAGGATTCGGCCGAGCTCGCCCACCTTCACGATGGACGGAACGAACTCGTCGCTGATGCCCTGGATGCGATGACGGCCCACCTTGTGGCCGGTGCGCAGCGTGGGTGAGTTGGCGGGCTCGAGCGGATATGCCGCGATGTCCTTGCCGAACCGTTCGCGCAGATGCTGCGCGACGCCCATGACGGTGCCGCCCGTGCCCACGCCGGCGACGAAGGCCGAGGGAGTGCGGCCGATCGTCTGCAACTGCGCGGTGATCTCGGGCCCCGTGGTTTCGTAGTGCGCCTGCACATTCGCGGCGTTGTCGAACTGCTGCGGGCGAAACACGCGTCCGGCTTCACGCGCGAAATCATCCGCCATGCGGATGGAGCCGAGGAAACCGCCGAGCTCCGCCGACACCGGAATGACCGCCGCGCCGAGACTCTGGATGACGAGGACACGCTCTCGCGACATCCAGTCGGGCATGTAGATGCGCACCGGATGACCGAGCGCGCGGCCGATCGCCGCGAAGGAAATGCCGGTGTTGCCGCTGGTGGCCTCGGCGATCACGTCGCCGGGCGCGATCTCACCGCTCGCGTAGGCGCGCTGCAGGATGTACAGCGCCATGCGGTCCTTGATGCTGCCCGTGAAGTTGTACGCCTCGTGCTTGGCGTAGATGCGGTGTTCGCGGCCGCGGTAGCGGCAGTGGATTTCGAGCAGGGGCGTGCCGCCGATGAGCCGCGCCAAGGCGGTGAGTTTGGGCGTGGGGAGCGGCGCGGGCATGCGGCCGAATCTTACCTTACGCATCCTCGGGCTCACTGGATGCAGGAGCGAAAAATATCGTCCATGGATGCGACGGGCACGCATCCAGCCCGCGCATTCGACGTATTCCCCACGTCTTTATCTCTATTCAACAAAGGGGACTCACATGTCATTCAAGAAACACTGCCTGGTGGCGGCCGCAGTCGCGGGCCTGCTGCCATTGCGCGGCTTCGGGCTCGAGCCATCGCGAAGCGCCGAACATCACGCGCCATCCGACGCTGGACTCGACGGATTTCTATCTCTTCAACAGCTACGAACCGGGTCGCGACGGCTACGTCACGCTGCTCGCCAACTACATCCCTCTCCAGCAGCCCTACGGCGGTCCTAACTATTTCGCCATGGACCCGGCGGGGTTGTACGAGATCCACGTCGACAACGACGGCGACGCGCGGGAGAACCTCACGTTCCAGTTCCAGTTCACGAACCGCCTCCCCAACGACAACCGCGGCATCAGGCTGAACATCGGTGGTCCGCAGGTCGCGGTGCCGCTGAAGAACGTCGGCTCCCATCAGCGCGGCCGACACTTCCGGGCTGAACTTCCGCGAGAGCTACAAGGTCACGCTGGTTCGCGGTGATCGCCGTCGCGGCAATGCCTCGCCGGTCACGGGAGCGAATGGTGGCACGGTGTTCGGCAAACCCTACGACTTCGTCGGCACCAAGACCTTCGGCAGCGTCGCGGGCTACAAGGCGTACGCGGACTCGTTCATCTATACGGTGACTGTCCCGGGTTGCACCATGCCGGGTCGCGTGTTCGTCGGGCAGCGCAAGGAAGGATTCGCGGTGAATCTCGGCCCCGTGTTCGACCTCGTGAACTTCGTTCCGGTCGAGGGTGACAGCGCTCCGGGCGCCAACGATGGCGGCGGCTTCCCGGGCGGCATCAAGCAATCGCGTGCCAACAACCAGGTGGACGACGCGAACGTCACGACGATCGCGCTCGAGTTGCACAAGGACTGCCTCAAAGGCAGCGGCAACGGAGTCATCGGCGGCTGGACCAGCGCATCGCTGCGCCAGGCTCGTCTGCTGAATCCGCTGCCGACGTTCTCGCGTCCGGAAGTGGATGGCGGTCCGTGGATCCAGATCTCGCGCCTGGGCATGCCGCTCGTCAACGAACTCGTCATCGGCCTGCCGGATAAGGATCGTTTCAGTTCCAGCGAGCCACGCTTCGACGGCCAGTTCGCCACCTACGTGACGAATCCGACGCTGCCGGCGCTGTTGGACGCTCTCTTCCGCGGGGCGGTCAACCAGACTCTGGGCGCGAACATCCCGAATCTTGCGCCTAACAACCTGCCGCGCAACGATCTGGTGACCGCGTTCCTGACGGGGTTCCCGGGTGTCAACCAGATGTCGACCGTGACCGCGTCGGAAATGACGCGCCTCAACACCGCCATCGCTGCGGCACCGGCTGCCAGCCAGAGCAACTTCGGCGTTGCCGGCGGTGATCTCGCGGGCTTCCCGAACGGCCGCCGTCCCGGTGACGACACGGTGGACATCGCGCTTCGCGTGGTCATGGGCCGGCTGTGTTATCCGCTGACGATCGGCGGCAACAACGTCGACCTCGGCCTGTGCGCGGCGGCGAATGCTCCCGTGGGCAACGTGCCGTTCACGGACGGTGCGCCGGTGTCGGCCGCGGACTTCGACACGACGTTCCCGTACCTGACGACTCCGCTGCCCGGCGCGGGAGGGTACTGAAATGGCTTCTCGCAAGACAAACAACGTGCGTCTTGTGCTGCTCGCGGCGGCCACACTGGTGGTCGCCGCCTGCAGCAGCAGTGACAACGACTACATGGAACCGCCGCCGCCCCCGGCCAACACGGCGCCGGCGCTCTCCGGCATCACCGACAAGATCAGCAACCAGGACACGGTAGTCGGGCCGATCGAGTTCGGCGTTGGCGATCGCGAGTCCGATGCGGCGTCGCTGATGGTCACCGCCACGGCCGACGGAACCGCGGTGGTTCCGGCCGATGGCGTGGTGCTCGGCGGCAGCGGCGCGGTGCGCAACATCACGCTGACGCCGCTCGAGGCTGCCACCGGCACGGTGAACGTCACGCTCACCGTGACTGACCCGCAGGGCGTAGCCAGCATGCGTTCGTTCGGCGTGACGGTGAACGCGCGCAACGCATCCCTGCGCGACACCTCGCTATCTACCTTCGCCAAGGGAGTGACGGACGAAGCCACGGTGGTGAACGGATTCACGTTTACGCAGGACGTCGACGATCCGGCGATCTTCGAGCCGCTGATCGCCGCGGGCGCGGGTGCAGAGTGATGTTGAGTCCAGCACGTCTGGTGGCGATGCTGGTGGTCGCCGCCGCGACACACGCCCAAGGGGCTGTCGCGGCGGCCGCCGAAAGGTTCGTGCCCACCGATCCCGGCTTCGTGGTGGCCAGCGTCCGCCAGGTACTTCCTGACGAGCAACTGCAGCCGCTGATCGCCGCGTGGCGCGCGGAGCCTTCCGGGGAACCAACCGCCGTTGCGCTTGCTTCTGCATTCATCGAACGTGCGCGCACACTGCGCGAACCTATGTATTTCGGACGCGCCGAAGCCGTGCTCGCACCGCTTGCGGCCAAACCTGCTGCCAGTGCGACCTTGCGCCGGTTGTACGCGCAGGTGCTGCAGCATCGTCACGAATTCGTCGCGGCCGAAACGCTGCTCGATGGGGTACTGCGCGACTCGTCTCACGACGAAGAGGCGCGCCTGCTGCGCGCGTCAGTGCGGCTGGTACGCGGGGACTTCGCCGGCGCGCGGGCTGATTGCGCGCAGCTCGCCGCGGGCGGAGGTGATGCCGCGGCGCACGGATTTGCCTGTTTCGCGCAGGCGCTCGCCGGCGGTGGGTACCTCGAGCGCGGACGAGGGGTGCTCGAGGCTTTGCCGACCGGCGAAGGCGACCACGATGCATCCACCCGCGCCTATCTGCTGGCGACGCGCGCCGAACTGCGCGAACGCGGGCGCGACATCGCCGGCGCCATCCTCGACTACCGTGAAGCGTTGAAGCTGGCGCCGAACGACGATTCGATACGCGCGTCGCTCGCGGACGTGCTGGTTGCGAACGGGAATACCGGCGAGGCGCGTGATCTGCTGGCAATCGACAAGCCCAGCCTCGCGCTGCTGGTGCGCAGCGCCGCACTGCTCGAAGGCGCCAAGCGCACGGCGCTCGTCGCGCGTGCAGATTCCTGGATTGCGCTCGAAGCGGCACGCGGAGATGAGCCACACCTGCGCGAAGTGGCAATGCTTGCGCTGGCCAATGCTGATTCCGCGCGCGCCCTGGCGGCCGCACGCCGGAACTTCGAAATGCAGAAGGAGCTCGCGGATGTGCGGGTGCTGGCGCGGGCCGCGCTCGCGGCGAACGACGCTGCGGCATTGTCCGAGCTGCAGTCGTGGCTGCGCGAGACCGGGTATCGCGATTCCGTCACCGAAGCCATTCTCGATGAACGCCGGCGCGGTTAGAGTCCTCTCGTGAAACGATTGTCCGCCGCGCTGCTGTTGTGCCTGTTTGCGACGTTCAGCTCGCCCCAGTCCGCGTTCGCGCATGCGGCGGGCACCAGCTATCTGATCCTGCAGCTCCCCGAGGACGATGAGTCCGTGGCGGTTCGCTGGGATCTGTCGGTGGTGGACATCGTCTGGACGGTGTTCATCGACGCCGACTACGACGGCGACGTCACGTGGCAGGAATTGCAGAACGCCAGGGTGGCGCTGAGCTCGGCCGTGCTCGCGCAAATTTCCGTGCAGCGTGGCGGCGCACCCTGCGTCCTTTCCGTGAGCGACTTCGCGCTGGCCCGCCGGGGCGAGGAGAATTTCCTCTCGGTGGCGTTGAACGCGGACTGCCCGCAACGCGGCCTCACAACCGTCGGCGGCGCGTTGTTCATGAGCGGCGACGCGTCGCAGCGGGTGTTGCTGAGCGCCGGGCGCGGCGGGGAGCAGTTCACCGGCGTGCTGAGTGCCGCCGCTCCCACGTGGCAGGAGCCCGCGGAGGCGTCCGCCTGGCGCAGCTTTGCGCGTTTCATCGGCGAGGGTGTCTGGCACGTCCTCATCGGCTACGACCACATCGCGTTCGTGCTGTTGCTGCTGCTGCCGTCGGTGATGCGTCCGGTGGATGGCAAATGGCAGGGCGCCTCGGGCCTTTCACAGGTGGCGCGCGACATGGTGACCATCATCACCGCCTTCACGATCGCGCATTCGATCACGCTCGCGCTGGCGGTGACCGGCGCGGTAAAAGTGCCGGCGCAGCCGATCGAAATCGCCATCGCCGCTTCCATCGCCGTGGCCGGCGTGGTCAACCTGCTGCCGCGCCTGTCGAAGCTGCGGCTGCCGCTGGCTTTCGGCTTTGGTCTCGTGCACGGCTTTGGTTTCGCAAACGCGCTCAGCGAGATCGACGCGGAGGGCAGCACGCTGCTGCCGCTGCTCGCCGGATTCAACATCGGAGTCGAGCTGGCGCAGCTTGGTATCGTGGCGCTGGTGCTGCCAGTCATCTACACCATGCGCGCCACCCGCTGGTATGCGAGCGCCGTGCTGCCACTCGGCTCATGCGCGCTGGGCATGGCCGGAGTAGTCTGGTTCCTGCAAAGGGTCTGATCAGTTCCTGCGCACTTTTGCCGGTGCCTTGCGGCCCGACGCGGTGAGGATGCCGGAGTAGCCATACGACGCATTCTCGCGGCAGGGAATCACCTGCGCGTCGATGCTCGAAGGCGTGAAGCCGTTTTCCAGCATCGCCTCGCGCATGTCGTCGATGGTGAGGTTGGAACCCGGGAACATGCGGTCACCGCACTTGTACGCCTTGCATTGATGAAGCGCATGGATGATGAAAGTGCCGCCGGGCTGCAGCATCGACGTCACGTTGCGCATGCAGCGGCGCCAGACCGCGCGGTCGCTGGAAATCGCGTCGATGCAGAAGCCGGTGATGACGAGGTCGTAGAAACCTTCGCGCGTCGGGCCCAGGGGCTGGCGCAGGCGCGCGTCGCTCACGTACAGGCCGCGCACCACCTTGCGGGCCTGCGCCTCGCGCTGCACGACGCGTGCGTTGTTAGGCCGCGCATGGCCTTCGCAGGCCAGCACGTAACGCGTGAACCGCTTCCATTCGGGAGCACTGTCATCAGCGCACAGCCATTCACGCGCCGCCGACAGGTTGTCGGCCAGCCAGTCGGCCATGTCGATGCGGAAGGCATACTTCGATGCCGCGATTGCGCGGTGCATGGTCGGGTCCGCAACCGTACTCGAGCCCCCGGCCGAAGCGCGCGCGCGCCGCACGCAGCACCTCGATCTGGTAGGCGAGAACGGCCTGCTCATCGGGAAGCACGACCTCGCTGTAGTAAGTCTGAAAGTAGTCGCGCGCTTTCCACTCGGAGTAGTCGGCGACCATGGGATTCCGCGTCGTGCCTCTGTCTACCACTATGTCGCCCCCAAAATTTGTCAAAACCTTATGTCAGAGGATACTTACCACCAACGTGGTGCAGTAGCCGTACGACCCTTACAGGAATACCTAAACCGCAGGTTTCGCGAGGCATCGGGCATGCAACGCAGGACAAATTCGAGTTTCGGTACGCTGGTCTGCCTAAAGCTGGAGATAGATCAAGGTGCGCACTTGCCCCGCAGATAACAATAATTGGTCATGAACGCACGTCCCGAATCCACGCTGGCTCCTGCCGACTTTCTGCCCGAGGAATTCCGTTCGGCGCTCGAGCTCGCGCAGGCGGCGGTATGGGACTGGCAGATTTCCGCGGATCATTTTCAGGTCGATGAAGCCTGGCTGCGCGCGCTCGGCATCGACGTTCCGACGAACGCCATGCCCTGCGCCGAATGGAAGCGGCGCATCCATCCCGATGATCTCGGCGCGTTCATCGCCGCGGCGGACTCCTGCCATCACGGCGGCGACCGCTTCGAGTGCGAATACAGGTTGTTAGCCGCGGGTCATCGCTGGCTGTGGGTACTGCATCGCGGCCGCGTCGTGCAGCGCGAGCGCGATGGCGCAGCAACGCGCATCGCCGGGCTGCTGCTCGACATCGATCGACGCAAGAGCGAGGAAGTGGCGCGCAGCGACAGCGAGTCGCGGCTGGCCACGGCATTGTGGGGCGCGCGCGCGGCGTTCTGGCAATGGCACGTGCCCAGCAATGCGCGCACCTCGAGCCCGCTGTGGCTGGCGATGACCGGATACTCGCGTGCGCAATGGGACACGATGCCGAACCCCTGGGTCAGCAATCTGCATCCCGATGATCGCGATCGCGTCGACCGGCAGTTGAAGGAACACGCGCACGGCGAGCGCGATTCGGTGGAATTCGAATATCGCTTCAAGACCGCCGGCGGCGAGTACCGCTGGATGCAGGATCGCGGTCGCGCCGTCGAATGGGACCTGCAGGGACGCCCGGTGCTGGTCATCGGCGTCACGCTCGACATCGACGCCGCGAAACATGCCGAAGCCCACCTTCGTTCCAGCGAATCGATGCTCGAGACGGCCGCCTGGGGCGCCGGCATCGGCCTGTGGGAAACCAATTTCATCACCGACAAGACGCGCTGGTTCAACGACTGGTGCGACCGGCACGACATCTATCCCTGCGATGGTGAGGATCACGTCGAGCGCTGGGATTCATATCTGCATCCGGAAGAAGGCCCGGAGGCGACGCGGCGCTTCAACGAACACATCGCCGGCAAGGCGGAGTACTACGACGCCGAATACCGCATCATGACCCGCAGCGGCGCCTGGCGCTGGGTGTTCGAGCGCGGCCGCGTGGTCGAGCGCGACTCCCAGGGCAAGGCAGTGCGCATGCTCGGCGTGTGCATGGACCTCGACGAGACCAAGGTCGCCGAGCGCCGCGCGAACGCGCGCAACGAGCGCGTCGAGGCGGCGCTGCAACTAACTACCGCGGGTGTCTGGGACTGGGACGTCGAACACGGCATCACCAATGACACCGACGGCTACTACCGCGTGTTCGGCGTGGACCCCGCTTTTGCGCGCGCCAACATCCACACCTGGCGGCAGGTGCTCGGCACCGACCCGGACCAGGAGATCGAAAGGTTCCGCGAACGCCTGCTGCACGTCGATTCCGCGGCGCAGGTGCTGGAGACCGAGTATCGATTCCGGCACACCGACGGCAGCTGGCACTGGGCGCTCGACCGCGCCCACGTCGTGGACCGGGCACCCGACGGCTCGACGCGCCGCGTCATGGGGCTGGTGGTCGACATCACGGCACGCAAGATCCGCGAGACCGGACTTTCCGCGGCCGACCAGCGGTTCAGGGCGGTCGCGCGGGAACTGCGTTGCGTGGTCTACGAGATCGACGCGGAGACCGGGCTCTCTTCTGGCGAGGGTTACGAGCGTGTGCTCGGCTATGCCAGCGCGGATCTGCCGCGTCCCGGCGACTGGGCAGCGCTCGTGCACCCCGATGACCAGTCGCTGCTGCGTCAATGGTTCGACCGCGGTGCCGAATCCATGGTCGCGCTCCAGTACCGCATCCGGCATCGCGACGGTCACTACATCACGCTGCTCGATTCGCCCTGCGTGGTACGCGATGCCGCCGGAAGAGTGGTGCGCATCGTCGGCGTGGCCATCGATATCAGCGAGCAGGCCCGTGCCCAGGAGGCGCTGCGCGCGTCGCAAGAATTGCTGCAGATCGTCGCCGCCGGCACGGGCGACTGGCTGATCCTGGTCGATGCGCAGCGTTGCGTGCAGTTCATCAATCGCGATATCCGCTCGCATTCGCGCGACAGCATCATCGGCCGGCGGGTCGACGAGATCGCCGAGCCCGAGGACCGCCCGAACGTCATGGCGGCACTCACCCAGGTCCTGGAGACCGGCGAACCGGTGGACCTGCACCTGGCGAGCAACGGCAAGGACGGGCGCATTTTCGACTCGCGCGTGCGCGCGGTGCGTTCGCCGAACGGCATCACCGGCGCGGTGATCAACATCACCGAGATCACCGATCGCCAGGCGGCCATGCATTTGCGCGAAACCCAGGCGCGCATGTTCGAGCTGTTGCACGAAGGCGTCGTGGTCATAGACGTCAACAATATGATTCGCATGGCGAATCCCGCGTTCGAACGCATGTTCGGATTCACCGCAGGCGCTGCCGTCGACACCTCGGTCAACGATCTCATCGCGCAGCCGCCGGGATTGCTCCGCGAACGGCTCGACCAGCAGTTGCTTGGAAACATCGCCGAGATGCCAGGCCCGGCGCCGGTGGAGTTCAGGTGCCGGCGCCGCGATGGTTCCACCTTCGATGCGGCCTGCGTCGCCACGCTCACGCATGTCGATGGCGCGACGCATCGGCTCGCGGTCATCACCGACGTCACCGAACGGCGGGTGCTCGAGCGCGAGATCCTCGAAATCGCCGGCCGCGAGCAGTTGCGCATCGGCTCGGATCTGCATGACGGTTTGGGACAGGATTTGACCGGTGTTGCGCTGATGCTGCGCAGTGTCGTCGCGCAGCTTCGCAAGGAGAACTCCACGGCGCGTACCGACGTCGAAGACATCATCAGCCTGGTGAATGGCGCTATCGAAAGTACGCGCGCGATGGCACGCGGTCTCGCGCCGGTGGGTGCCGATCGCGGCGGCCTCATCGCCGGCTTGCAGTCGATGGCCGTGCGGGGCAGGGAACGTTACGGGGTCCGGGCCCACTTCAACACGTCGTTGAAGGAGCCACTGACGCTCGATGATGGTGCTGCGACGCACCTTTATCGCATAGCCCAGGAGGCGTTCACCAACGCCATCCGGCACGGGCGCGTTACCCAGGTCACCATCGATCTCGCCACGGCAGAAAGCACGCTGACCCTCAGCGTTCAGGACAACGGTAGGGGTTTCGATGAGCGAAACGCGAGCAAGAACGGCATGGGCATGAAGCTCATGCGTTATCGCGCACAAATGTTGGGCGGTGACGTCACCGTCGAGAACGACGCGGATGGCGGCGTGATCGTCCGCTGCACGTGTCCGCATCGCGCGCCCCTCGGCGGGGACAAGGTTCCGCGTGGCGGATTTCCGCTCAAGGACTGAAAGCCACAATTAAATTGGGTCTAACTATAGTGGCGTATACCTATGTCGAAGCATTGACGCTCCGCAGTATCCGCGTCACGATCCATACCTAATAAATGGCCGTAGGGGAGCGATCATGACCGCAGCGATGGCCGCGAAGCGCCAGATTCTCATTGTCGACGACCATCCGATCGTGCGGCAGGGGCTTCGACGCATGTTCGAGGCGGAACCGGATCTCACCGTGTGCGGTGAGGCCGACAGCGAACCCGCCGCGCGCGAAGCCATTCGCGCCCGCAAGCCGGACATCGTCGTCGTCGACCTGTCGCTCGAGCGAGGCGACGGCATCGAACTTGTTAGACAGATGCACGCCGAGATGCCCGAGCTGCGCATGCTCGTGCTGTCGATGCATGACGAAACCATTTATGCAGAACGCCTGCTGGCCGCCGGCGCCATGGGTTACATCATGAAGCAGGCCGCTTCCGATCAGCTGCTCATCGCCGTGCGGCGGGTGCTCGATGGCCGGACGTATGTCAGCGAAACCGTGCAGCGCTCGCTCGACCAGCGCGCCGGCGAAAGCCGCTCGGAGACCAACGACCCGGTCGCGCGTTTGTCGAACCGCGAAGTGCAGATTCTCAACATGATCGGCCGCGGCATGAGCTCGCGCGAGATCGCGCAGGAGTTCACCCTGTCGGTCAAGACCATCGAATCCCATCGCCAGACCATCAAACATAAACTCGGCCTGGCCACCAACAGCCAGCTCCTGCAGTACGCCATGAAGTGGTTTTCGGGCGGGACGCAGCGCAGCTAAGAATGGGGTCAGACCCCAATTCCTAGCAAATGGGGCCAGAGCCCTCGGTGAAGCGGTACATCAGCGAAATCAGCGGGCTCTGGCCCCATTTGCCGGGAATTGGGTCTGACCCCCTCCCGAACCGCGGTTCAAACCCGCCATGCCTAAACTCCCTCTAAGGTACGTACGAGGGAGAGACGTTTGGCGGATGGTGCAACAGCCCGGATGACGAATACCGACACGGTCGTCGATTTCGACGTGGCGCTCATCGAGCGCGCACGGAAGGGCGATTCACGAGCCTTCGAACGTCTCTACCGCGATCACGTGGGTCGCGTGCACGGGCTTTGCCTGCGCATGACGCGCAATCCGGATCTCGCCGCCGACTGTGCCCAGGACGCTTTCATCAAGGCCTGGAAGGCGCTGCCGAGATTCGAGGCGCGGAGCAGCTTCTCCACCTGGTTGCACCGTATCGCGGTGAACACCGTGCTCGAGAAGCGGCGCCGCCCCTCGAACGCGGAGATCGCGGTCGAGGACCCGACCGATTACCAGGAGCCGGTGCTGACATTCGATACGCCGGTGGAAGAGGAAGAGCTCGAGGCGGCGATCCAATCGCTGCCGCAGGGCGCCCGCGACGCGCTGGTGCTGTGTGGTGTGTACGGTTACGAACATTCGGAAGCCGCGTCGATGCTCGGTATCGCCGTGGGAACCTGCAAGGCGCAGCTGCATCGGGCGCGCGGCCTGTTGCGGGACAGACTGGAACGAGGTGTGCGATGACTTATCAATCCACCGGGCGACGCGTGAATCGAATCGACGAGCTGGCGCAAAGCCTGCCGCCGCCGCGCGACCTGTGGCCGGCCATTGCCGCGGCCATCGAAGCCGATCGTGCCGGCGCGCCGGCAGAAAGCACCTCGCGCCGCACGCGCTGGCTGCCCGCGTTTGGCATGGCTGCGGCTGTCGCGCTGGTGACGTTCGGTGTTTTCATCGGCCGATTCATGGGTCCGGCCACCACGGGGACGACCGCGAGCACGCCCGCCACGCAGGGCTCGCCCGACATACTGCCCGCCGCGCTGCGCGACGCGAATTACCGCAAGCAGCGCGACGCGCTGCTGGCTGAAGTCGAGGTCCGGCTGGCCGCCATGCCGGCGGCCGACCGCGAGAAGGTGGGGGCGAGCCTCAAGACCTTGCGCCGTTCGATCGGCGAAATCGAAGCGGCGCTCGGACGCGATCCGGCCAATGCGTTGTTGCAAGAGTTGTTAGTGAATTCCTGCCAGGAAGAAATGCGCGCGCTGACCGCGGTGCGCGACTCCGGCAGCCAGGAGACTTGAGAAATGAGTGAGTCCAAGCATTTGAATCACGCCGCCTTGTCTGCTGATCGCCTGCGCGCTGCCGATTGCAGCGATGGCCGGCGGCGGCTCCGTCGAACGCAAGGTCGCGGCCGACGCCAACGGCGAAGTCGTGATCTCCAACGTATCGGGCACCGTCGACGTGCGCGGCTGGGACCGCAATGAAGTGCAGGTCACGGGGCACCTGGGTCAGCGATGTCGAACGGCTCGACGTGGAAACGAGCGGCGGGCGCACCGTGGTGAAGGTGGTACTGCCGCGCGGCAACTCGAACGACGGCGAGCGCTGAAATAGAGGTGTCGGTGCCGAGGAACAGTCAGCGTGGAGGTGTCGGCTGTGAGTGCCGATGTGTCGTCGCGCGGTGTGCTCGGTTCGCAGCGCCTCAAGACCGTGAGCGGTGAGCTGACTGCCGATATCGCGGGCGACGAATCCGAAGTCCGCTCGGTCAGCGGCGACGTGACGGTGCGCGGCAACGGCAAGCCTGTTCGCCTGCGCGTGGCTTCGGTGAGCGGCAGTCTCGACCTGACCAACACCGCAGGATCGCTCGACATGGTCACTGTCAGCGGCGATGCGCGCGTGCAGATGGGCGATACCAGCGATGTGCGCGGGCGCACCACCTCCGGCGATCTCGAAGTGCGCGGAACGCTCACCCGCACTGGACGCGTCGACGTTGAGGGTGTCAGCGGGGACATCACGCTGCGGCTCTCGGCGGCGGACGGGCTGTCCACGGAGATCGAGTCTTTCAGCGGCGACATCAATGGCTGCCTGGCCACCAACGTGGAGCGGGTCAGCAAGTACGGACCCGGCAAACGGCTGAATATCCGCACGGTCGAGGCGGGCGCGCGCGTTCGAGCGAAGACGCTGTCGGGCGACATCGAGATCTGCGACAAGTAACGGGGGCGAAACCCTCGCGGCCGACCTCGCTACAATGTCGGCCGCGTGCGTCTCATCAAATGGGTTTCGCTGGGTCTCGGTGCGCTGGTCGCCCTCGTCGTGCTCGGCGTGCTGGTGATCGTCTGGCTGGTCGACCCAAACAGCTTCAAGTCGCAGATCGAAACGGCGGTGCGTGATCGCACCGGCCGCGAATTCGCCCTGGTGGGCGACATCGAACTCGGCTTCTTTCCGTGGCTCAGTTTGAGCACCGGCGAGGGCCGATTCGGGAGTCCCCGGGCTTCGGGCCGGAGCCGCTGGTCTCATGGAAAAGCGCGCGTCTCGGCGTGAAGCTCATACCGCTGCTGCGGGGTGACGTGATTGCTGACCGCGTCTTCCTGAGCGGCGCCGACCTGCGACTGGTCAGGCATGCGGACGGCAGCGCGAACTGGCTCGGGTTGGGCGGCGATGAGCCGGCCGATCCCGGAGCGAAGACCACGCAGTTGAATGTCGACGGCCTCGAGATCGAGAACAGCCACCTGTCGTTCATCGATGAGGGCGTTCCCCGGCGCATCGAAATCACCGCCTTCAATCTAACTACCGACGAGATCTCGCTGGGCGAGCCGTTCACCGACACGGAGATCGCCGGCGTGTTGCACATGGAAGGGTTCGTCCGCCGAAGGTGTGCCATTCAGGGTCGAGGTTCCCGAGGTGAAGCTGCCGGCGAGACTTTTCCGTCGATCGAGGTGCAGGAGTTTTCCATCGTCTTCGGTGGATTCGAGGCCGAAGGCAAGATCGGCGGTACTCTCGGCGAAAAGCCGACGATCGGTGGCAGCCTCGAAACCCACCAGTTCGATCCGCGCGCATTGCTCACGTCAGTCGGCATCGCGCCGCCGAAGACCACCGATACGCAGGCGCTCGGCAAGGTGCAGTTCAGCGGCACCTGGGCTTTCAACGATGGCGCGATCCGCATCGATCCGTTCTCGCTCGACCTCGACGAAACACATTTCACCGGATCATTCAGCCGCACGGCGGGCGCCGACGCGCTCGGCGAATTCCTGCTGGCCGGCAGCTCCATCGACATCGCCCGCTACATTCCGCCGACCGATCCGGCGAGCGAGCCGTTCATCCTGCCCACGGCTGCATTGAAGGCGTTGCGCTTCCGCGGCGTAGTCCGGCTCGAACACGCGACGCTCGACGACATCGACATGAAAGAGGTGACGCTGCGGCTGCTGCTCGACGAGCAGGGCCTGCGCAGCGTGACCAGGCCGGTAACGCCATGAACGCGCGCGCCAAGAAGAGCATCGCGCCGCGGCTGCTGGCCTGGCATGCGAAAGCGGGGCGTCACGACCTGCCCTGGCAGAAGGATCTGCAGAAGAAAGGCAGCGCCTATCGCGTGTGGGTCTCCGAAATCATGTTGCAGCAGACGCAGGTCGCCACCGTCATTCCGTACTTCGAACGCTTCATACAGCGCTTTCCGGACGTGAACGCACTGGCGAATGCGCCGGCCGACGAAGTGCTGCATCTGTGGACGGGGCTTGGCTACTACGCACGCGCGCGCAACCTGCATCGCGCCGCGCAGGTCGATTCGCGAGCAGCACCAGCGGAGAATTTCCTCAGTCGCTCGAGGCTGTCATGGAGTTGCCCGGAGTGGGGCGCTCGACGGCCGGCGCCATTCTCGCGATCTCCGGCGGTGCGCGTCATTCCATTCTCGACGCCAATGTGAAGCGCGTACTCGCGCGTTACTACGCCGTCGAGGGCGCGGCCGATGACGCCACCACGCTCGCGCAACTGTGGAAGCTGGCCGACGACAACACTCCGGCCACGGATGTTGCGACCTATACACAGGCCATCATGGATCTCGGCGCGATGGTGTGCAGGTATCCCAGGCCGCGCTGCGAGGCCTGCCCGATTGCCGATGGCTGTCGTGCGCGCATCGAAAATCGCCAGGGCGAATTGCCCGCGGCGAAGCGCAAGCGTGCCGCGCGCCGGCGAAAAACTGCGGTGATGCTGGTGGCGCGCCGCGCTTCGGAAGTATTGCTGGTCCAGCGTCCGCCGAGCGGGATCTGGGGCGGGCTCTGGTGCCTGCCTGAGTTCGAGCATCGCGATGCGGCGGAAGCTTTCGCGCAGAACACGCTCACCAGTGCGACACTGGCGCGCGCGGCGTTGCCCGATATCGAACACAGCTTCACGCATTTCGACCTGGTCATCACTCCGGTGTTGGCGAGCTGTCGCGGCGAATCGCGGGTGCGCGACGGCAATGCACTGTGGTACGACCTGAAGCAGCCGGCGCGCGTCGGCCTGCCGGCGCCGATCAAGACTCTGCTTGGAACCTTGTTAGAGAGAAAAGAATCATGACGAGAATGGTGAATTGCGTGCTGCTGAAGAAGGAGGCTCCTGGCCTCGATCGCCCGCCTTATCCGGGCGAGCTCGGCAAGCGGATCTTCGAGAACGTGTCGAAGGAGGCCTGGCAGCAGTGGGTGAAGCACCAGGTCATGCTCATCAACGAATACCGGCTGACGCCGATCGAGCCCGCGCACCGCAAGCGCCTGGAGTTCGAGATGGAGAAATTCTTCTTCGGCGAGGGTTCGGAAGCGCCGAAGGAATTCGTGAAGCCCGAATGATCGAGGCGGTGCCGAAGAGTGGTGCCGGGTCGGGAAACCGGGATAACTTGCCAGTGAACGCGGCTTTGGGTGGCTGCGCCAAGTTATCCCGGTTTCCCGACCCGGCACCACACTTCCGGCACCACCCGTCAGAACTTGCCCGCCTGGAAGTCCGCGAATGCCTGGTGAAGCTCTTCGCGGGTGTTCATGACGAACGGGCCATAACGCGCGACTGGCTCACGCAGCGGGCGGCCCGCCACGAGAATCAGCCTGCTTTGCGCCTCGCGGCCCTGCAGGATCACTTCGCTGCCATCGCCGAGTACCGCGAGCTCTTGCGCATGGATGGTCGCCGCCTCGCGCGACACGCCCACCGACACGCCACCCTCGTACACGTAGACGAAAGCCGAGTGGCCCACCGGCAGCGGCAGCGCGAAGTCCACGCCCGCATCCAGGCGGATGTCCAGGTAGACCGGGGCCGTGGCCGGCTGGCGCACCGGGCCGCTTACTCCGTCCAGCGTGCCGGCGATGACCTTCACCTGCACTCCGGCGCGCTCCACCACCGGCAACTTGTCGCTGCCGAATTCCTGATAGTTAGGCGCGGTCATCTTGTCCTTGGCCGGCAGGTTCATCCACAGCTGGAACCCGCGCATGCGACCTTCACGCTGTTCCGGCATTTCGGAGTGCACGATGCCGCGACCCGCGGTCATCCACTGCACGGCACCCGGCTCGAGCACGCCTTCGTTGCCGTGGTTGTCCTTGTGGCGCATGCGACCGTCGAGCATGTACGTGACCGTCTCGAAGCCCCGGTGCGGATGCTCCGGAAAGCCGGCGATGTAGTCCTCGGCCTTGTCCGTGCCGAATTCGTCGAGCAACAGGAAGGGGTCGAGATCGGGCAGCCGGGGCTGGCCGATGACGCGCGTGAGCTTGACGCCCGCGCCGTCGGAGGCGGGCTGACCGCGAAGCGTCTGGATGACCGCCCGCGGGGTGGTGGCGAGTTTGGCTGCAGTATTCATGGTCGGCCGGAAATGGTGGCAAAAGACACCGAATCAAGCCGGGTATTCCAGGGTCACCCCGCGCATGCCGGCCATCGCTGACCGGCATGCGCGTTCGCTGCCCGGGACTACTTGGTGAACGTGACCCAGGCGGTTTCGGTGGCGCCCCCTGCCGCGAGGCCGATGGTGAACCGGTAGCGCACCGCAGTACCGGCCGCGACGTTCGGCAGCGTGTACGTGTTGTTGCCGCCGCTGTGCGTCATGCGAATGTTCTGCTGTGGTCCATTGTTGAGCGTGTAGTGCACGTCCGCCCAGGGCGCGTTGTTGGCGAAGAACTGCACATTGGCGCCTGCGATCGTGTGGCCGGAGCCGCCGCCGTTTGCATTGGTGGTCACCGTCAGGCTGTTGCTCGCTGTCGATTCATTCCCGGCGGCGTCGTACGCCCTGACCGTGAATGTGTAAGCAGTATTCGCCGACAGTCCGGAATTGGTGAACCCCGTGGTGGTGCTCGTCCCAACGCTCACGCCACCGCGATACACGCGATATCCGGTTACGCCCACGTTGTCGGTCGAACCCGTCCACGCGAGCGTGACGCTGGTGGCCGTCTTGCTGGGCGAATTGAGTCCGCCGGGCGCGGTCGGTGCCTGCGTGTCGCCGCCGCCCATCGTGAAAGTTACCCAGGCAGTTTCGGTCTGGCCGCCCGCAGCGAGACCGATGGTGAATCGGTAGCGCACCGATGTGCCCACGGCGACGTTAGGCAGCGTGTACGTGTTGTTGCCGCCACTGGCAGTCATGCGGATGTTCTGCTGTGGCCCGTTGTTGAGCGTGTAGTGCACGTCTGCCCAAGGCGCGTTGTTCACGAAGAACTGTACGGTGGTGCCGGAGGTCGTGTGGCCGTTGCCACCACCGTTGGCGTTGGTAGTCACCGCCAGGCTGTTGCTGGCCGCCGATTCGTTTCCGGCCGCGTCGTAGGCCCTGACCGTGAACGTGTAGGCCGTGTTGGCCGACAAACCAGAATTGGTGAACCCCGTGGTGGTGCTCGTACCCACGCTGGTACCACCGCGATAAACGCGATAGCCGGTCACGCCGACATTGTCGGTAGACCCCGTCCACGCAAGTGTGACGCTGGTGGTCGTCTTGCTGGGCGAGTTGAGTCCGCTCGGTGCACTCGGCGGTTGCGTATCTCCTCCGCTGGCATCGGTGGTCACCGTCAGACTATTGCTGTTCGCCGATTCATTGCCGGCCGCGTCGTAGGCCCTGACCGTGAACGTGTAGGCAGTGCTGGCCGACAACCCGGAATTGGTGAATCCCGTGGTGGTGCTCGTACCCACGCTGGCGCCACCGCGATACACGCGATATCCGGCCACACCCACGTTGTCGGTCGAACCCGTCCACGCAAGCGTGACGCTGGTGGCCGTCTTGCTGGGGGAGTTGAGGCCGCCCGGTGCGCTCGGCGCCTGCGTATCGCCGCCTGTGCCGTTGCCGGTATTGAAGCTGTTAGCCGGCACCGTCACCACCGCGCCATCGGAGAAACTCACGGTGATGGGCGCGTTGGTCATGTTGTAAGCGATGTAGGTGCGCGTACCTTGTTTGTTGAGCACGGCATACAACGGATGATTGGCCGTGACAGTGCGATCCGTGGTGCCGAGCGCGTTCAGGTTGTGGATCCAGTGATAGAGATTCGCGCGCGAGTTGCCGGCCTCGATCGGTATCGAGGCGATGCCGGTATTCATCTGATTGATCGCGTCGAGTGGATCGAATATCGCGCGGTACATCCAGATCAGATCCGGCCAGACATCCCAGTTCGTTCCGCCGTTTTCGGAGATCAGGGCCTGGTAGTTCTGGTTGGTGTAGGCCGGGTACTGTGTGAGGTACAGCGAGCCGCTCTGGAACGGCAGCCAGTTGATGCCGTGCACCTCCTCGGGGTTGGCCGTCCACCACACGCCGTCGCCCACCGTCTTGCCGCCCCAGATCATGCTGGCGGTCGCGCGCGTGAAGTTCGGGTGATGGTTCTGGCCCGTGACGTCGAACCAGTACTCGTTCACCGCGTTCATTTCCGTGGTGTAGAGATAAATCCCCAGGTCGCGCAACGCCGTGTCGCCGATCGCCTCGGCGAACAGGATCACGCCCGTCCACGCGTTCATCGCTTCCGAGGACGACTCGTTGTTGTTGCCGTCGCCGAAGCGCCCATGGCCCGAGGCCCAGGTATGGCCGGCGTAGACGTCGAAATTGCGCAGGAACGGGAACAGCGAATCACTGCGGTTGGGGCTGGCGAAGTCGCGGATCAGGAGCTTCACCATCCCGCCCCAGTTGGCGTCGCTCGCCCAGGCCTTGTCGAGGCGCGCGATTTCGGCGGCGGCCTTGATGAAGTAGCCGTAGTGAAAGTGATGGTCGTTGAGTTCGGAGACGCTGCCGAAGCTGTCCGGATAGCCAAACAGCGTTCCCCAATTGGAGTTGTAGTAGAAGACCTGGCTCGATTGCAGCGTGCCCTGGGCGTCGCTCGCCTTGAGCCAGCCTTCCAGGCCGGCCTTCATGTCGTTGCGGAACTTCGCCGCCGCCGTCGGATCGCCGATCTGATCGGCGATGGGCGCGAGCGACGCGAGCTTGCCGAGCTGCTTGCCGTACCAATAGGTGTCCGGTCCGCCGGAGTAGGTCTGCGCTTCGGCCTCGTTGACGTAGTTAGCCAGCGTCGAGCGATTGTAAGTGCCGCGGTCGGGCAGCGCGGGCAGGACGCCGTGATAACGCATGCGCGTGGAGAACGAAGTACCTTCCGCCACCCGCATGGTGCCGCGTACCGACGCGTAGCTGAATCCCAGCAGCGCCTTGGTGGTGTTCTTCCACTGGTGCGGGTACAGGGCAAACAAGGTCCCGGTCTGGGATCCTTCCTTCGCAGTCGTAGAGTACGTGTAGTCGGTGATCACGTCGGAGGTGGGCCGGTCGTAGCTCCAGCTCACCTGGGTGTTGGTCACGAAGGCGTAGGCGTACTGCTGGAACTTGGCGAGCGTCGCGGCCGAGTTGTCCGGCAGAACCGCGACGGAGAAGTAATTTCGGCCGGACGGGTTGTTGGTGAGCGTGGCCGTGCCGATGCCCGTCCAGGTCGAACCCGTGGAGCCGAATAGTGCGTAGTGCCGGCCGTTGATGGTTATGCCGAGCACGGGTGTGCCGGCATTTCCGGACCAGATGGTGGGTGCAGCTGAGAACACGATTCTCGGCGTGCCGCCGCCGTATTCGGCGAACACGTACGGTGAACCGTGACCGTACGTCACCCGGAGCGTGCTGGCGCCGCTCGCGGACAGGTTGGTTACGAACCAGTCGTTGAAGCCCTCGACGCGCGTGTCGGCAAAATTGCTGGTCGCGCTGTGGCCGATGACGAGATCGCTATTGCCCTCGGGTTCCGCTGGCATCCAGGCGCAGACGCAGGCGGAATTGGCAGTGATGCCAGGGCCGGGATAATAGATGCGCAGCCCATTGGCCTGGTTCTGCACGGCCAGCGGATGCGGATATTGCCGCTCGGAGTATTGCATCCAGGCCGTGGAGCTCCACCAGTCGTTGGTCTGCATCTTGCCGACAGCGGGCGTCTTGTAGATGGTCGGCTGTACGTCGACCGCACCCGGCGGAAGCACGGTGGAGTAGCTGCCCTGACCGACGAATACCTCTCCGGGGAACGCCCAGACGGAAACTTGACCGAAGACCGCAAACAGGATGCCCGCAAAAATCGCGGACGCACGACTCGTCCTTGTCGAACAGACCATACCCCCTCCTTGATTCCGGGCGGTGCCCGGTAGTTGTGTCTTGCCTTTTTCAGCGCATGAAAGCGCTTACATTGATGTTGAGCAATCTCCGTGGCGCTGTCAATCGGCACAAGCCACGTAGCAAGTCGTTCGTTGTGCATTGCATCAGGCTAGCTAGTCTCGGCGAGGTGGCCTTCCAGGCGCCGCGAATCCGGGATGACGGAGGTCGCCACAGCCTGCAGTAGATAGAGGGGGGAGCTCCAAGCGCGACCAGGCAGCCATCGACGCTTGATGGCTGCCGCGTGCTGATTCACGAACTGCACTCGCACGCATGGGCTCGCGAAGCGTCCGGACTTCCATGTCTACGCCGCGCGCCGTCACGCACGACCTCGCGGATCGTCGAGTTTGAACAAGGCGGCAGAGCTGGTGCTGTACCAAGGCTCAGTCCAGGCGGCTCGCGGTCGGCGCTGAACACTCCAGCCCGGCCGGATTGCTCGCCAGGATGGCGGGCTACGAGGGCCCGGCCGTGGTGGGCGCGATCTCGACGTCTACCGATTGCGCCGTCCAGGTGCGGTCCTCGGGCATTCCGTCACACAAATCAAGGCTTTGGGATCGGCCTTGCTTGACGCCTCTCGGGCCGGCCGTTCTAATACGCGCCCCCGATTGAGCCCTCGATCGGTGGATAATCCCAAGTGGCCGGGTAGCTCAGTTGGTAGAGCAGCGGATTGAAAATCCGCGTGTCGTTGGTTCGATTCCGACCCCGGCCACCACTCCATTCGGGTCCGTTCCGGACACATCGGTAACGTTTTATACCGAGCACATAGGTAACACCTTAGCAGCGAACGGATTCTCTGCGCATTCGAACCGTGAGCTCTCATGGTCGAAGAACCCCAAGTCGTAGTGCATGAAGCTGATTACCCAGATCTTTTCCTCGACCTCTTTGATGCCGACGTTCTGACCAGCGAACACCGTGCTCAGGTTGATCTTGCGCGAGCCGACGCAGACCCGGCCACACATGGTGACGGCGATGGTGCGGTCATGGAACGGATACTCGAGCTCGGTGAGGCCGTGATACTCGCGCGCTGATCGCTGGTAGAGCTCCGCCGGGTAGTGCATGCCGATCGCCTGGTGCGGGCGCTGCTGGTTGTAGCAGTCGATGAACCGATCGAACTTCTCCTGCTGTTGCAGGAAGTTGTTAGCCGCAGGCTTGGTGGTCTCCTTCTTGAGCGTCAGATGCATCCGTTCATGACGGCCGTTCTGCTGCGGCTTGCCAGGCTGGATGCGCTCGATGCCGATGCCGAGTCGCAACCACCACACCGACAGTCTCGAGAGGCCGAAGATGGCGCTGGCGCTTGCGAAGGGCGAGCCGTTGTCGGTACGGATGGCGCGCGGGAGCCCAAAGTCCTTAAAAGCGCGCTCAAAGACGGTAAATGCAGACTTTGCCTGCGTGCTGGCGAGCGCATCGCAACAGATCAGGTAGCGACTTGCGAAGTCGGTAATGGTGAGTGGATAGCAGTAGCGCTTGTCCGCGAGCATGAACTCACCCTTGTAATCCGCACACCAAAGATCGTTCGGCGAGGTGGGAGACGAGAGCGTTGTGCCTTGAGCGTAGTGATGACGCTCACGTCCGCGGCTCACAAGTCCGTTGCGATCGAGCACCGCATGCACGGTGCTGATGGCCGGCGGCTTGATATCGGGGAAGCGGCGGCGCAACTTGGCCCGGATCTTCGGCGCGCCCCAACTCGGGTGCTCGCGCTTCAAGGCCAGGATCAGCGTCTCGACCTGGAATGGCAGGCGGTTGGCCTGCCGGTACGGCCGGCGGCTGCGATCGGTGAGCCCTTCCAGCCCACAATCCTTGTACCGGGTGAAGATCTTGTAGCCGGTCTTACGGGAGATATCGAACTCCCGGCACAGCTCGGCCATCTTCTCGCCCTCCAGCAGGCGAGCCACAAACCGCAGGCGCTCATCCATCTTGCAACACTCCCGCCACGGCATATGGGTCTCCCCCAAATGCCGGAAAGTGTTACCTATGTGTCCGGAATGATCTGCTACCCATCAGCCCGAATGGGCCCGCTTCGCTTGTTCCGTGGCAGTCACGGAAGATGCGGCACGTGCCAGTGATCCGGTGGTGTTGCGGTTCCATCCTCGCGAGCCTTCGTACGAACCTCAGGCAACCTTTGTGTTGATGACATGGTGCGAACGATCCAGAACCGCTTCGTCAGTGAAGAACACAGTGGATCGATGTCCTGCCACAGTGAGAATCAAATGAATCCAGAATGGTTTGGTTACGCCGCCGCGGTGCTCACCACGGTCTCCTTCATTCCCCAGGTGATCATGACCATCCGCACGCGCGATACGCGCGGGATCTCGCGCGGCATGTACATCATCTTCACCATCGGTGTCGCGCTCTGGCTCGCGTACGGAATCCTTCTCGACTCCGGGCCGATGATCTTCGCCAACGTCGTCACTCTCGGGCTGGCGGGCGCCGTGCTCGCGTTCAAGCTGCGGTACGGCTGAGTCCGACTGATCTGGCCCCGGTTGCTCTCCGTTGACGCCACCCGAATCCGCCGGCGGCCAGAGCAGTGAGGAATAGTGCGATTGAGGAAGGCTCAGGGACGGTTTTGCGTACGTCGAAAAGGTTTACTGAGCCAAGCCAGTCAGAGTTCGTGGAGACCGAAAGGCTGATCCAATTGCCATCCGAGAGATATCCGGAGAGCAGGCCATTGGTCAGCGACAGGTCGTAGCCGTAGACGTCAATGGCCCCCGTTCCTGTGAGACGAATTCCCAGTCCCGCTTCCAGTGAGCCGAACTGGCCGCCGTAGATGGCCAAACTCCGGCGTGTGGCGAATTCCGGATAGGGGGATTCGTGTGCGTCGATCAGCCAACCATCGGCATCGGCGTTGAAGGTTCCACCCCAGATCGACAATGGCTCACGTGTATAGCCGATCTCCAAGCCGCCGTAGATCGATCCACCAAAGATGTTGGCTTCCCTGAAAGATCCTTGTGATGAAAACCCGCCGTAGATCTCGCCACCCGACATGGTGAAGCGGGGAATTCCTGTTACAAAGCCAAAGTGAAAACCATTGTCGATACGGCCACCGCTGATTTCGGCGGAGTAACTGCCACCAAAGACGAGCGATACGCCGCCATTGATGGATCCCCCGGACATATTCAGATTCGATTTTGATCCGGGCGCGTTGAGGCGACCCGTGATTCGTGCGTCATCGGCAATGAATAGGTTGGTATCCGCGAAGATGTTTCCAACGACGGTAGCGTGATCCTCGAGATAAATCGCAGAACCTATCGCGTTATCTCTGCTTTCAATTGCAGTACCGTTGGTGCCTGCAACGATAACGGCGTGGTCTGCCAGGCGCGCTGTAGTGAATTGGCTGAGAAGGAGGGGTACGGAATTTGTCGAAGTAAGGAAACTGTGGCCTAACATCTCAAAGGAGCTCGGCTGGGCGAGCGAGACTGTCCCAGTACGCCCCAGGTAGTTCTCAGGGTCGGGGTCAGCGGCAGGGGCAATGATCTCGCCGTCATTGAGCGTGACCCTGCCGCCGTGAAGTATCACTACTGGTTCACTCACTCGGCCGGTGAGTTCCAGGGATTCACCATCGACGATGATGGTTGCCTTCGCTGAGGCAGACGTGACGAGAAGTGCGGCGCAGACGAATGCCCTGGTCGTTTTCATTGTTATCCCTCGAGTTGGATCGACGCGTCGGCGTGATCAGTCTACTGCTGCTGCAAACGGTATCCACTGTCGGTTCTCCTGACAGTGAACAAGTTGCGCGCAAGTTCGTGTGCGTCGTCTAGCTAGATTCGCCGACGTCGAACTCAGTATTAAGGGTCGCCGCTCAGAGTGCTGCCGGCTTGCGCCGCCGACATCCAAACAACCCAGCCACCGCGGTGAGGAATAACAAGGCCGTCGAAGGTTCGGGTACTGTCTTCCGTACGTCGTGAAGATTGATAGCACCGGTCCAGTCGCTGGCGGTGGAGATGCTGACGCTGAGCCAGTTGCCATCCGATAAATAGCCAGAGAGAAGGCCATCGGTCAGGCTCAAATCGAAGCCGTAGACGTCGATTCCGCCGACTCCGGACAGGCGGATGCCTCGACCGGCATCGAGCTGACCGATCTGACCGCCCCAGATCGACATGAACTGTCCGACTTCGGCGTACGGAGAACCACTGGACATGTCGATCAGCCAACCATCCTCGCTTGCATTGATAATGCCTCCCCAAATTGACAGTGGCGCGTAATGGTTCAGTCTCAGACCGCCGTAAATCGAGCCGTCGAAGATGTTCCCTTCAAAAATTGAACCAAGTGCTGTGAACCCGCCGTAGATCTCTCCGCCCGACATATTGAAGCGCGAAACACTCGTTTGGGGTCCAAACCAGAAGCCATTGTCGATACGACCACCACTAATGTCGGCGGCATAGTCACCCCCGCCGGCGAAATAGACTCCCCCATTGATGGAACCACCCGACATTGCCAGCGTGATGTTTCCGTACACATACGTAAGCCGCCCGGTAATTCGTGCCTCGTCCGCGATATTGACGAATGCGTCCACAACAACGTCGCCGACAACGGTGGCGCGATCTTCCAGATATATGAAGTTGGAGCCGTTGCCACCGCGGGCTTGAATCGCATTGTTGCCATGCGTTGCGACGACAAGTGCATCGTCCGAGAGCCGCAATGTGGATAGGTAGTTGTACAGGATGGGGACGGAGTTCGTTGATGTCAGGAAGCTGCGTCCTTTCATTTCGAATGTGCTGCGCAGGCTTCCGGAAGGCACCGCCAAGGTCACGGTGCCCGTGTTCGGCAATCCTTGGCCCGGCGCAATGATTTCTCCGTCGCGAACCGTGACCCAGCCGCCGTCAGCAATGACAATTGGTTCGCTCACTCTGTCGGTGATCTCCAAATAATCCCCGGAAACTATGACGGTTGCTCTTGCTGAGACCGACATGATCGCAAGCGAAGCGCACAGAGATAGCCTGGCCTTATTCATTGTTATTCCTTTAGTTAGACCATCGCTTCAAAGAGAGCAGTCTATACGCCATGAAATAAGGTTCTACTGTCGGTTTTCCTGACAACGATTAAGTAACGCAGCCAACAAGCGCCGCTTGAAACGAAAACGGGTGGATGCGACAAGGCCGTGTCCGTAATGGCTGTGGACCGATGCCTCTATCCGACGCGCAAGCCTCGCGAAACCTTGGGTTTCCCCTTGCCAGCTACATCCGTCAGATCCCGGCCTCCCTAGAAGTGACGTTCGCGCCAACAAGGCGAACACATTCGCGGATGCACACCGATATCCAGCGCAGGACAGGCTGGTCCAGACGGAGATCGGCCGCACGTTCACCATGGGTGCAACGTACAAGTTCTGATCTGAGGAAACGCTGACAAAGAGAGCGCCAGGGATCGATCGCTGGCACCCTTTTCATTTCTCGCCTCCTCGGCGTATGGTTCGCTCCGCCACGACAACAAGAGCGAACGAATGAACGCCAGCGACGTCTCCGTACCGGCTACCGAAAAACTCTCGAAGTCCCTGCGCGCGCGCCACCTCATCATGATCTCCATCGGCGGGATCATCGGTGCCGGTGTATTCGTCGGTAGCAGCGCCGCGATCCAGAGCATCGGCCCTGCGGTCATCCTGAGTTACATCTCGGCCGGCATCGTCGTCTATGCGGTGATCCGCATCCTCGCGCGCATGGCGCTCGATCAGCCGGGCCTTGGATCGTTCACCGAATACGTGCGCGCAGGCCTGGGCGACGGTGCCGGATTCGTCGCTGGCTGGCTGTACTGGTGGTTCTGGGTCGTGGTCGTGGCCATCGAGGCGCTGGCAGGGGCGAAGACGATTCACGTGTGGCTGCCAGACTTCGAACCCTGGCAGATAGGGCTCGCGCTCATGGCGGTGCTGACGGCCGTGAACCTCGCCTCGGCGCGTTCCTACGGCGAGTTCGAGTTCTGGTTCGCGTCGATCAAGGTCGCCGCCATCATCGTGTTCATCGTCGTCGCGGCATCTTGGTTGTTAGGTGTGGGCAACCCGGCCACCCCGGGCTTCTCGAACCTGACCACCCAGGGCGGCTTCGCGCCCTACGGCTGGAGCGCCATCTTCGCCGGCATCACCACCGTGATCTTTTCGATGGTCGGCGCGGAAATCGTCACCGTCGCCGCGGCGGAATCCGCGGAGTCGAACCGCACCATGTCGCGCCTCGCGGCCACGGTCGTGCTGCGCATCCTGTTGTTCTACGTGCTGTCGATCCTGCTGATCCTGTGCATCGTGCCGTGGACGCAATTCAAGTCCGGCGATTCGTCCTTCGCGCTGGCGCTGGAGCGCATCGGCATCCCGAGCGCGGCGACCATCATGAACGTCATCGTGTTGACCGCGGTGCTGTCCTGCCTCAACTCCGGCGTCTACGTCACCGCGCGCGTGCTCTTTGCCATGGCCGACAAGGGCGACGCGCCGCGCTGGCTCACGGAGGTCAATAAACGCCAGGTTCCGGCGCGCGCCATCCTGCTTGGCAGCGCCTTTGGCTTCCTGGTGATGGCGCTCAACTGGATCGCGCCGGAAAAGCTGTTCACTTTCCTGCTGAACTCCTGCGGCGCGCTGATGATGTTCACCTATCTGTTCGTCGCGGTGGCGCATTTCCGTTTTCCGTACTCGCGCCCCGAGTTGCGCGACTCCGGTGGCGCGAAGTTCATCGCCGGCGGCGCTGCGCTGGCCATGATCGCCGTCATGGTGGCCATGACCGTGATGCCCAGCAAACAACCGGAGATGTGGGCAAGCCTTGCGTGCCTCGGAGTGATCGTCGTGGCGCTGTTCATCAAGCGCGCCGTGGCCGCGCAGCCGGCGTGATCCGGATTCAGCGCGGAACTACCACTTCAGAACCGGTATCGGGCTCAAAGGATGTGTCCGTAAACGCTTCAAGGTGAGCTGCGCGAGCCGCTGGTGAAAGCCCGCATTCGGCCAGCGCGCGAAAATCTCGCGCAATCGGTCTCGTGGCACCCCGAAAGACAACACGCCGAGCGACACGTCGATCCAGTCCGCGCGCCGAAACGGCTCGACGAACCCGGCATCGGCGCCGCGAAACGTCCGGATCTTGTGATGCTCGCGAATCATGCCGGCAACCGGGTCGCGCCAATCGGTGTGGCCCGCGCAGTCCAGGTGGTTGCAGGCCAGCGTGATCGATGGCTCCAGATAATCGAAAGTGTGCGCGGTCCAGATGCCGAGGTCGTGGAACGCGGCTGCCAGAGCCACCTTCTCGAGCGAAGCGTCGGCGCAGGGAGCAAGCGCGGCGAAGAGATTGACCACGCGGTAAGCGTGATTGCGATATGCGGTGAGGTCATCGCCCAGCTCGACCGCGTGCTCGTCGAGCACACGGTCGAGCGGATCGAGACGTTCGAGCAACACTCTTATCCGGGCAAGTGAGCCACGAGCCAGGCGCGGATGTCGTCCATCACCGCTTCCTTGCCGATGTCGTTCAAAGGATCGTGAAAGTAGCCCTCGTAGAGCTTCAGCGTCTTGTCCTTCGAGCCGGCGTTTGCCTGGAACTCGCTGCTGCCTTCTGGGCGCGTCACCGTGTCCTTGGTGCCGTGGATGATGAGCAGCGGCAGCGTGAACAGCCTGAAGTCGCGTTTGAGTCTTTCATCGGCGCGTACCATTTCAGCGACGGTCTTGGTGGGCTGCACCTCGTCGGCGAGCAACGGATCGTCGAGCAGCGCCTGCGTCACTTTCGGATCCCGCGAGAAGTCTTCCTTCTTGAGCTTGAGCACATGCGCATGCGGCGCGAGGTGCGATAGCCCCTTGAGCACTGCCAGCGCGAAGTCCGGTGCCGGCACCTGGTAGGCGAAGCTCTCGCAGACGAGACCGGCGAAATCGGCCTGGTGATCGAGCACGTAGTTGCAGGCGATGACGCCGCCGGCGCTGTGACCGAGCATGAACAGCGGCAGTCCGGCGTCGCGCGTGCGCGCCAGTTTCACCAGCGCGTCGACGTCACTCTGGTACTCCGCGAACTTGTCGATGTAGTAACGCTCGCCGTCGGATTTGCCGCGACCGCGCAGATCGAGCGCGTACACCGCAAGGCCGCTGGCTAACAACTGTTCCGCTGCCCACAGGTAGTAGCCGCTGTGCGAATTGAAACCGTGCACGAGGATGATGACACCGCGCGGCGGACCCTCGGGCCGCCAGGAGCGCGTGAAGATGCGAAGTCCGCCGGCGCTCTCGAGAAATTCCTCTTTACACAGACTGGTCATGCAACGTCCCCGTATTCATAGTTGTTTGGGAGGACGATGTTATAGCCGTGCGATGTGACGATTTCCAATGTAAGTGAATGGGGTCAGTCACCAATTCCGTCCCATCCTCTACTGCGTGCACCAATTAGAAGCGATAGCTGAGCTCCGCAAACACGGATGCACGCTGTTTGCCCTCGATGTCGGTACCCGTGAGCGGCGCGGCCACCTCGAGATAACCGGTGAGCGCTGCGCCCTGGAGCGCGAAGCCCGTACCCGCCGTCGCCGCGGACTCGCGCCCGGGCAGATCCTGCTTCCAGGTGGCGCCGATGTCATAGAAGCCATACGCCGAGAGTCGGCCGATGAACGTGTCGGTGTTCATGAGATCGCGGCGCAGCTCGAGCTTGCCGCCGAGGCCGCTGTCGCCGGCGATCTCCGCGACTTCGAAGCCGCGGCCGAGCCGATCGCCGCCGATCTTGAATCGCTCGCTGTCGGGCAGCACGTAGCCGCTGATCTGCGAAAACATGTCGAGGCGAAGCGACCAGCGGTCGGCGAATCGCCGGTACGCGCTGGCTTGCATCAGCGTGACGATGAAATCGGCGCGTCGCGGATCGTCGGCGAGATCGCTGGCATTGAGGCCGCTGCCGAACGCGTCGAGCCCGTGTCGCAACTGAAGGTTTGTCGTCAACTGCGTTGTCCCCGCGCGCCAGCCCGCGCGCAGGATGCCTTCCACGATTCGCAGGCGGTCGTCGCGGATGATGTCCCCCGCGCGGTCGATGACCAGGTCATCGGCTTCGAAGCCCAGCGATCCGCTCAGCGACAGCTCGGGTCGCTGCTGGAACGGTTTCGAGAGGCGAAACGTGAGGCGCTCGCGCGTGTACTCATCGTCGAGATTGAAGGGTTCTTCGTTGGGCGCGGAATGCGACCGGAAGAGCAGGGCATTGCCGCGCGTGCCGCCGGTGCCGAGTGCCGTGTCGACAGTACAAGCCGCCGCCCAGGTATTCGTCATGATCGGTGGCGGCCGCGTAGATGAGCCCGATCTTTTCCTGACGCCCGAACAGTCCGTTCGCAAACAACTGGCCCATCAGGAATGCCGGGCCGACCTGGTCGGTGCCGCGATTGTTCATGCGGACCACGCCATCGACCGGCGAAAAGTCCGCCTGCACCAGGAGCTCGAACGCATTGCGAATCTCCGGGTCGCGTCGCGTGGTCGCCGTGACCGCAAGGCCGGCGATCTGCCGCATGGCGCGCAGAGCCTGCTGCACGTCTTCCTTGCGCAACGGGCGCGCGTTCTCGAGCCGTGTGCCGATGTCGTCGAGCGCGTCGTCGAACTTCCCGCCGTCACCTTCGTAGATCACGTGGGTGACCTGTGCTTCGTACACCTGCAATCGCAGCACACCGTGCGCGGTCAGCGCGTCGTCGAGCGTGAACTCGGGCTTCACGTATCCGTCGCGCACGTACATGTCCGCGAGCGCGCCCGCGATGGCGCGCGCGGTCTCGCGCTGAAACCGGTTGCCCGAGCTGGTCGCGGTACGCGGCGAACAATTGCGGCGGCGAATAGACGGTCGAGCCGTTGACGATGACCGTGGTGAGTGCGGCAGCCGCGGTGGCCGGCGGCGATGTGGTCTTCGCCGCAGTAGTTAGTGCCGGAGTGGCGGCGAGCGTCGTGCGCGGCAGGCCGGAAATGCCGGTGACGATTATGACAAGGCCCATGGCCCTTACTCCCGCGCAGCGCGTGAAGCGCAGCGTGGCGGCACTTATTGTCACTTGTCCCTGCATATCCCCGCAACGGGCCGCACCCGGCATCGACGGCGGCATTCTTCTCTGATGACCGCGCGCGATGATGAGATGCGACTCACATTGCGACAGGGCATCGCTTAGTACGATGCGGGGAAACGATGAAGGGGAATTCCGCTTATGTCATGCGCCAAGATTGAGCCCTGAGCTCACGCGCAATGTAGTTAGACACCGCCCGGTGCTGCTGCTTGCCTGCGTCCTGCTGCTGGCCGCGCCGGCGGCGTACGCCCTCGATTCCGGCGACATCGTCGTCGTGAGCCTCGAAGGGCGAAGTGCACATCACCGTGAACGGCGCGCCGCGCAACCTGCCCGCCGGCGGCGTGCTCGAAACTGCCCGCCACCGTGCGCACCGGGCGTGACGGCAACATCGAGCTCCGACAGGGCGCGACCAGCGTGAATGTCGGGCCCGAGACGCTGCTCGAATTTCCGGCGCTCGAAAAACGCGGCGCACCCATCGATCGCATCCAGCAGCCGCGCGGCAACGCCTTCTACAACATCGGCAAGCGCGAAGGACGCAAGCTGCGCGTGGAAACTCCGTACCTGGTCGCGGTCATCAAGGGAACGCAGTTCAACGTCGCGGCCCGCGACGAAGCGACGACGATCTCGCTGTTCGAAGGTCTGCTCGAAGTGCGTGCCAGCGACGACAGCGATGTAGTCGATCTCAAGGCAGGCGAGATCGCCTCGCGCATGCGCGGCGACGACTCGATCACCACCATCAAGATGGACGCCGGCAAGCCGCCCTCCGCACCGCGCGCGCCGTCGGGCAGCGGCTCGAACAACCGCGCGCCAAGCCCCGTCAATCCGCGAAATGCTCCTGCCGACGACGGCAATGATTCACTGCCGACCGATCGCGTGGTGAACGGCTCGGACCTGCGCGGCAGCGGACTGTCAGTTGATCCGGGCGCGAGCGCCGTTCCAGCCGCCAACGTCGGCAACGACGTTGACACCGGCACCGCTGGAGTCGCTGTCGACTTAGGCCCGGTCGGTGTGGACAACAGCTTCCAGGTGGTCGCGAATCCTGTCGACATCGTCACGCCGTCCGGCCCTGATGTAGCTCCTGTCGTTACCATGGACGCCGTGCCTGTCGGCACCGACATTGCCCTGGGAGCCGCGGTCGATGTTGCCGCCGGTACGGTCGATGTCCCAGCGAGCGTCATCGTGGACGCGGGCCCGATCGCTGTCGGCGTGGATACCGGCGCCAGCGTCGATCTCGGCGCCGGCACGGTCGATACATCGACCAGCGTCACCGTGGATGCCGGGCCGCTAACTACTGACGTTTCGGCCGGTGCTGCAGTGGACCTGCCTTCCGGCACCGCCGATGTCGACACCGGCGTGATCGTCGGCGCGAGCGCAACGCAGGTCGAAGTCAATGTGGGCACCGAGGTGGCCGCCGATGCGGTCGCAGGCACCGTGAACATCGGACTCGAAATCGCTGGCGCCGAAGTCGATGTCGGCGTCGACCTCGGGCTCGACGACGACAACAGTGGCCACGGCAACAGCGACGGCAACGACGTCGACAACAGCGGCCGGGGCAGCGCCAACTCGGGTTCGAACAATTCCGGCAACGGAAACAAGAATGACGCGACTGTTGTCGATGTCGGTGGACTACTGGACGACCTGACGCGCCGGTCGAATAAAAAATGAGCCGCTTCGGCCGCCGTTACAGCTGGTGGCTGATCGCGCTCGCCGTCTTCGTGCTGATCGGCGGATTGCGCGTCTTCGGCTTGCTCCAGCCGCTCGAGAACGCAGTGGTGGACGCACGCGCCCGCATGCTGATGCGCGAAGTTCGCTCCGACATCGTCATCGTCGGAATCGATGCGGCGAGTCTCGCGGCGCTTGACGAGTGGCCATGGCCGCGCCGCCATCACGCGAAACTGCTCGATGCGCTCTCGCGTGCCGACCCCGGCAGCGTGTTCCTGGACATCGATTTCAGCTCGCAGTCGAACGCCCTCGACGATGCGTTGCTCGAAGCGGCGCTGGCGAAGCCGCGAGACTTCCCGGTCCTGCTGCCCATCTACTATCAGAATGCCAGCGGCACCGACGAATCGCTGATCATCGGCCAGGCCGCTGCGACGCTTCGCGCGTCGTACCGAACGCGTGGTCGTCAACGGCGAAGCCGGGCCGGACGGACTCACGCGAGACTGGCGCAATTCCTGGATCGTCGACGGTTCACGCCTGCGCAGCGTCATCGATCCTCGCCGCGTGTTGCCCGACGATCGGGACGTGCCCATCGACTTTTCGATTTCGCCGGCCTCGCTGACGTATGTCTCCTATGTCGACGTCATTGAAGGCCGGGTGCCGCGCGCAGCACTCGCCGGCAAGACCATATTCGTGGGCGCAACGGCCGTCGAACTCGGGGACATGCTGGCCGTGCCGGTGCACCGCTTGCTGCCCGGCATCGTGGTGCAGGCGCTGGCGACCGAGAGCGTGACCCAGGGCGCGCCGCGCGTGACGCCCACCTGGATGTGGATCGCACAGCTCGCGATGTGGATCGCGCTCGCGGCGCTGCTCTACGCGGCGAAGGCAGGTACGCGGTGGTATCGAAATCTTGCGGTGCTGGTCGCTGTCGCTGGCGACCATCGGCGCAATTTCCCTGGGCGCGTTCGTCTACGATCGCCTGCTGCTCGATACTGCCGCGCCCATGCTCGCGGTCACGCTGCTGTTCATCGCGGTCACGGTGCGCGCGCTCGAGAAGCAGACCTGGCGTGCGCTGTCCTATGCGCTCGGCATGCGCAGGCGCGATGCATTGCTGAAGAGCGTGGTGCAGTCGTCGACCGACTGCATCGTCTGCATCGACGAAGCCGGCATCATCAAGACGGCGAATCCCGCGGCGTCACGCCTGTTCGACTGCGCGGCCTACGAGCTCATCGATGAGCCCATCGCCAAGTTCATCACGCTCCTGGCGGGCGATGGCGCCGGCGCACGCCTCGGCGCGCTGCATGGCGTGATCCGCGAATGCGATGCCCGCACGCTGGACGGCGAAGTGTTTCCGGTCGAGATCTCCGTGAGCCGCGTGCGGCTCAACACCGAAAGGCTGTACACCGCCATCGTGCGCGACATACGCGAGCGGCGCACGCAGCAGCGCCGCCTGCAGCACCAGGCGACGCACGATTCGCTGACCGGCCTCCCGAACCGGGCGGCCTTGCTCTCGCATCTCGAGACTGCGCTCGCGCCCGAGTCGGCGCGTGCACCGCTGGCGCTGCTCATGCTCGACCTGTGCCGCTTCAAGGAAGTCAACGACACCCTGGGACACAATGTCGGCGATCGCGTGCTGTGCGACGTGGCGCAGCGCTTTGCGACTGCGCTCGGCGATCGCGGACTCATCGCGCGCATCGGCGGTGACGAATTCACCGTGGTGCTCGATGGCGCGGACAGCAACGAGGCAGTCGCAACGACGGCGCAACTGCTTGCGGACTGCCTGCGCACGCCCATCGATGTCGTGGGTATCGCCATCGAAGTGGGCGTGAGCATCGGCGTCGCGCGTTATCCGCACGACGCGAGCGATGCGCAGATCCTGCTGCGCCATGCGGACGTGGCCATGTACGTGGCCAAGCGCCGCGGTTCCGTCTTCGAGTACTACGACCCCGCGCACGACGAGAACACCGTGCGCAAGCTCGCGATCGGCGGCGAGCTGCGATCCGCCATCGCCAACGGCGCGCTCGAACTGAATTTCCAGCCGCAGGTGAATCTGCGCACCGGCATGGTGGAAAGCGCCGAAGCGCTTGCTGCGCTGGCTTCATCCCACCCAGGGCGCGATCCGCCCGGCGGAGTTCGTCGCCATTGCCGAGGCCACGGACCTCATCCGACCGCTGACCGAATGGACGCTGACCGTCGCATTGGCGCAGGTACGCGACTGGCGCGAGCGCGGCGTGCATGTGCGCATCGCCGTGAATCTCTCCGCGCGGCTGCTGCAGGACACGGCATTCCCTGCGCGGCTGCGGCAGTTGCTGGAAGCGTCCGGCGTTGCGGGCGCCTCGCTCGAGCTCGAGATCACCGAGAGCGCCATGATGCTCGACCCGGCGCGCGCGCTGCGCGTCATCCAGGAAATCGCCCGGCTGGGCGTACTCATTTCCATCGATGACTTCGGCACCGGGTATTCATCGCTGGGTTACCTGCGCGACCTGCCGGTGCACTCGCTCAAGCTCGACAAGTCCTTCGTCATGGGCATGCGCGACAACACCGACGATCGCATCATCGTGGAATCCACGGCGCAGATGGCGCATGCGCTGAAGCTGAAGCTGGTCGCCGAAGGCGTCGAAACCGAATGGGATGCGCAATTCCTGGCGGCCGCGGGCTTCGACTATGCGCAGGGCTTCCGCTACAGCCGCGCCCTGCCAGCCGACAAGTGCCTGGCGTGGATCGTCGAGTTCAACGCCACCGCGATGCTGACGCTGGGAGACGCCGACGTGACCACGACGCTGCGTTCTCGCGCCGCGCGCCGCGACGATCAGGACGACTTCGAATCGCGCACCGCCTGATGCGGAACCTGATCGGTGCCGGACCGGGAAAACTCGCGGCATCAACTTCAGTCCGAGTTTTCCCGGTTTCCCGGCCCGGCACCGCTTACGCGGTCCCGGCCCGGCACCGCTTACGGCTTTATTCGCGGGACCCAGGCGAATCCCATCTGGAACCCGATGTCGGGCGTGTTGTTGAGATTCTGCAGGTTCTCGGTCACGCCGAACGAGACGAGGCAGCAGTCGAAGCGATGGCGCACGCCGATGCTGAGCTGGAACTTGTCGCTCAACAATTCTTCGAGATCGGTCTGCGCGGGCTTGTAAACACTCTTGCTCGCATAACCCTGCAGATTCAGGTTGGTGCGCGCGGTCAACTGCCGTTCCCAGCCGACCACGATGGTCGGGATTATCTGCGCCTCGTGTTCGGAGGGCATTTCTTCGCCGGCGTAGTACACCCCGGCGAAGTCCATGTGCAACGCGTTGCGCTCACCGAGCCGCCGCACCGACACCTGCATGCCGTAATCCGTGTGCCCCGTCGACAGCAGCGGCCGCGCGCCGTCGTACGGAATTTTCACGGCGGTCTCCACCGACATCTGCCATCGGCCGGGTAGTTTGAAACCGCTGTAACGAAGCCCGAATGTCGGGTCGAGGAACCCCGGGCTCTTCGGCGCTTCGGATATCACCGCGTTCGCCTGCTTGAGGTCGTAGATGAGGTGAGTGCCGTTGCGCGCGATGGCCTTGCGGCCGTAGCTGTTCAGGCCCAGCGTCCCGTGGAAACCTTCGATGGTCGAATCGAGGAAGCCACCCTGGTACGACACCGCGGTGGCGAAGGCGTATGCGGTCCACACGCTCGAGAGCCTGTAGTGCACAGCCATGTCGAGCGTGGCGGACTCGAGATCGAACAGATAGTTTTCGCCGGGCAGCGCGCGGATGGCGGCGATTTCCGCCGGGCCGATTTCGCGACGGCCCGAGGGTTCGATCGACTTGAGGTACTTCTCGACGTTCTCACTCAGCGCCCAGGTGTTCTGGTAACCGAGTTCGGCTTCGAACGCGAAGGTGTGCTCCTCGATGTTGATGGCGTGCGCGGGACGCATGTCCAGGCGCAGGAACCCGAAAGGCGACAGATCGCGGGAGCGCAGCATGCCGTAGAAGCGACCACCTTCATCCGCATGCGCGGGAACCGTGCACGCCGCGGCCACTGCGAGACAACACGCGGCCACCGTGGCCAGTTTCTTCTTCATCCAGACTCCATTCCCCTCGCGACGCCAGATTTACCAGCGGGCGAGCCGCCGGGCAATCGGACAACAGCGATAACGTATGCGTGGATGATTTCGTTGCCAGAAGTCCACAAACAGGTGTTCGGGCTGTCGCAGGAGGGGGTTGCCGGTCGCACATTCGCCACAGCGGGGCTTTTCTTTTGTCGCCGCGAAGCGTATTTATGCCACCACTTCGCCGGAGGGAGGGGACGGCGATCCAACAACCAGGAAGGTCCGCATGAAAAAGCCAATCAAGAATCGACCCGCGTTTACCGCTCTGCTCCCCTCTCTTCTGGTCGCCGCCACGGCGTCGGCCCAGGATGCGCCGCCCGACGATCAACTCCAGGAAGTCGTCGTCACTGGCTCACGCATCATCCAGTCGAGCGCCAACTCCCAACAACCCATTTCCATCATCGACCGCGCCACGATCGACAAGACTGGCCTCGCCAGCATCGGCGAGTTGTTGCAGCAGGTGACTGCGGGCGGCAAGGCGCTCAACGCGAAATTCAATTCTTCCGGCAACTTCGGATATCCCGCCGACGGCGGCGGTATCGGCGCCGGTTCCGCGCAGGTGGACCTGCGAAATCTGGGCAGCAAACGCGTGCTGGTGCTCGTCGACGGCATCCGCTGGGTGAACGAATCTTCGGCTTCCGGCGTATCTGGCGCCGCCGACCTCAACACCATTCCCATGAGCATCATCGAACGCATCGAAGTGCTCGAGGACGGCGCGTCGGCCATCTACGGTTCAGACGCGATCGCCGGCGTGGTCAACATCATCACGCGCAAGTCGTTCGAAGGCGTGGAGCTCAACGGCTATTTCGGCGAGTACGAGATGGGCGGGGCGACCAATGACGCCAGCATCACCCTCGGCGGTGAAGGCGAGCGCTTCTCCGGCTTGTTCGTCGCCAGCTACTACGACCAGGAGGGCATCGATTCCGGCGAGTGGGAGCAGTCGTCTTTTCCCCAGCCGAATGCGGGCCTCGCGGCCGGTAGCTCCGGTATCCCGCAAGGACGTTACACGTTCTGCGATCCGGCGCGTCCCGCGAATTCCTACGGGTCATGCACGACGCCCGACAATTTCTATGACCTGACACTCAACAACGGCACGACGACGCCAGTGTGGATCCCCGCCAATCCGTCGGCGGGTACGTACCACGACTTCAGCGGCGCCGATCGGTTCAACTACGCGCCGTTCAACCTGCTGCTCACACCGTCGCAGCGCAAGTCGATGTTCGCGCGCATGTCGTTCGAAGTCAGCGACATGGTCACCCTCAACGTCAAAGGCCTGTTCAACAATCGTCGGTCGAACAACCGCGCCGCTCCCGAGCCGATCTTCGTCGGTCCGTTTGCCGGTACGGGCGGTCTCGCCGACACCATCTCCATTTCGGCGCTCAATCCGTTCAATCCGTTCGGCATCGACCTGGATGCCGCCAGCAACTTCGGCTTCGTGACGCGCCGGCCGATCGAAGTGGGGCCGCGCCTGTTCGAGCAGGACGTCGACACCTGGTACTTCAACCTCGGGCTCGAAGGACACTTCGGTTCCGAACGCCGCTACAAGTGGGACGTGAACTTCGTCAATTCGGAAAACAACGCCGACCAGAGGTTCACCAACGGCTACAACATCGGCAAGATCCAGATCGCACTCGGCGATCCGGCGGTCTGCGCGCTGATCCCCGGCTGCACACCGCTCGACCTGTTTGGCGGCCAGGGCCGGCCGTTCACGCAGCAGATGATCGACTACATCCGTACGACGCAAATCGACTCGTCGAAGCAGACCCTGGAGCTGGTGAGCGCCAATATCACCGGCGACCTGTTCGACATCGGTGATCGAACCGCGGGCTTCGCGGCGGGCGCCGAATATCGCAAGTACGAGGGCGAGTTCCAGCCCGATCCGCTGCGTGCGACGGGCGAGTCGCAGGACTCGTTCGCTTCACCGGTGGCCGAGGAATACGACGTCAGCGAGGTGTACGCCGAGTTCAGCGTGCCACTGCTCGAGACCCTCGACCTCAGCGCCGCGGTGCGCTGGTCCGACTACTCCACGTTCGGCAGCGAGACCACGGGCAAGGCGGGACTGCGCTGGCAGCCCATCGAGGCGCTCGGGTTCCGCGGAACCTACTCCAAGGGCTTCCGCGCACCGAATCTCGGTGAGTTGTTCGGCCTCACGCAGTTCGCGGCCACGCTCACCGATCCTTGCGGACCCACCGGTACGGTGGTGGTGAACGATGCGGATGGTCCGAACACCACGCCGCTCGAAACCGCCTGCCGCGCGCAGGGCGTACCGTCGGGCTTCGAACAGGCGAACACGCAGATCACCACGTTCACCGGCGGCAACCCGGATCTGCAGCCCGAGAACTCGGACAGCTACACGGCCGGCATCGTGCACGACGCCACCTGGGCGGAGAGCTGGAGCTCGCGGCTGACGTTCGAGCTGACCTACTTCAGCCACGAGATCGAAAACGGCATCCAGGCCCGCGATCTCGCCGCGCTGCTCGACGCCTGCCTCGCGACCGGAGGAGGCGACCCGACGCTGTGCTCGCCGTTCACGCGCGCGCCCAGCGGCAACCTGAACCCACCTAACAACTTCCTCGACAACCTGGGTTCCATCGAAACCGACGGCTTCGATTTCAAGATCGACTGGCGGGGCACCGAAAAGTCCTGGGGCACGTTGAGCGTGGCTGTGCAGACCACGTTCGTCAACGACTACACCGCCACGGACACCGACGGCATCGTCTCGCAGCGCACCGTCGGCATCGAAGTGAGCGACAGCGCCATCCCGGAACTGCAGGCCAATATGCAGATCGGCTGGGACCGGGGCCCCTGGGAAGTCAGCTTCCTCACTCGCTTCATCGATTCGGTGGACGAGTTCTGCGGCAATGCTTTGACCACGAACGTGCCGGGCTGCAGTGAAGACCAGGAGTTCCACACGCTGGGCTCCGCCATCTACAACGATGCGCAGGTGGGCTGGAACAAGGCATTTGGCGTGGACAACTTCAAGCTGGCGCTTTCGGTCAACAACATCTTCGGTGAGGATCCACCGATCTGCTACAGCTGCTCGCTCAACGGTTACGACGCAGGTACCTACGACCTGCCCGGCACCTTCTGGGCGGTGACGGCCAAGTTCGGGTTCTGACCGGAATCAGTACTAACTAGAAGTCGAGGGGGGACTGGAGACGGGTACGGCGGATTTCAGCGGAATCCAGCACGAGTCTCCTTTGAATCGGGCGCCGTCCGGAAATAATCCGGGCGGCGCCTTTTTCGTATTGGAGGTTCATCGGCAAGTTTCTGAACGGTGAAAGTACGAGCACACGGTGCCCGCGGTCACCGCACCACCGAGTACTTCTCCGGGCTGAAGCCCACCAACAGGGTCTTGCCGCGTTCGAGCACGGGCCGTTTGATCATCGACGGCTGCTCGAGCATGAGCTTGATGGCCTTGGCTTCCGTCAATCCGGTCTTGGCGGCCTCCGGCAGCTTGCGGAACGTGGTGCCGGCGCGATTGAGCAGCACTTCCCAGCTCACTTGTTTCACCCACGCTTCGAGTTTCGCGCGGTCGATGCCCGCGACCTTGTAGTCGTGGAACTCGTGGTCAACACCCTGCGTTTCGAGCCAGGCACGGGCCTTCTTCATGGTGTCGCAGTTTTTAATGCCGTAGATAGTGACTCTCATGCGCCGAGACTCCATTTCAGTCGGCGAGGGTGGCGGACTTGCGAAGGAACAGCGTGAGGATGGATCCGGCCAGCAGGATGCCCGCGAGCATGAACAGCCCGCTTTCGAAATTTCCGGACGTGTCCTTCAGGTAGCCCACCGCGTATGGCCCGATGAATCCACCTACGGCGCCCATGGCGTTGATCAGCGCGATGCCCGCGGCGGCGGCACTGCCGGTCAGGAATTTTCCCGGTAGTGCCCAGAACGGACCGCGTGTGCCGTAGTCGCCGACCGCGGCCACGGTCAGCGCGATCATCGCGGGAATCGGTGACTTCAGGATCGCGGTGAAGACGAACCCGATAGCGCCGATGGCGGTGGGAATGGCGACGTGCATGAACCGCTCACCCGTGCGATCGGAACTGCGCCCGATCAGCACCATGCCGAACGCAGCCGCGATGTACGGCAACGCCGAGATCAGGCCTACCTCGAAGTTCGTGAAACCGGACAGGCCCTTCACGATCGTAGGAACCCAGAGCGTGAGCCCATAACTGCCGGTCTGGCAGCAGAACATGATGGCGGCGAGCAGCCACACCGTCGGATGTTCGAGCACTTCACGCACGCTCACGCGATGACGCGCCTGCGCTGCCAGGTGTTCGGCTTCCATCGTGCGCCCCAGCCATTCGCGTTGCTCGGCGGTGAGCCACTTCGCATCGCTGGGTCGCTCGGTGAGATAGCCCAACACCACGAAGCCGAGAAACACCGCGGGAAGGCCTTCCAGCAGGAACATCCACTGCCAGCCATGCAGGCCGAGGTGGCCCTCGAAGCCTAACAACCATCCCGACAACGGCCCGCCGAACACGATGGACAGCGGGATGCCGATCATGAACCACGACACCGCCTTGGCGCGTTGCGGGCGCGGGAACCATTGGCTCAGGTAATAGACGATGCCGGGCAGGAAACCGGCTTCCGCGGCGCCGAGCAGCAACCGCATGACGTAGAAACTCATCTCGCCCTGCACGAACATCATGCCGGCGGAGATCAGGCCCCAGGTGATCATGATGCGTGCGATCCAGCGCCGCGCTCCGAAGCGCACCAGCATGAGATTGCTGGGAATCTCGCAGGCCGCATAGGCCAGGAAGAAGATCCCGGCGCCAAAACCATATGCGGTGTCGCTCATGCCCAGGTCGCTGTTCATCTGCAGCTTGGCGAAGCCGACGTTGACGCGATCGAGCCACGAGATGATGTACAGCAGCAGCAGGAAAGGCAGCAGGCGCCAGGTCACGCGCGCCATGGTCGAGCGTTCGAGTTCCGTCATCGCGCGAGTGTAGGGGATATGATTGCGCCTGGTTTGTAGTTTGTGTGGTGGAAAATGAACGAGCCAGCAGGGGAGTGGATCGACGTCGGCGCCGCGGAAGACTTCAAGCGCGAAACCTTGCGCGAGGCGAAACTCGGCGAGCGGCTGGTGGCGGTCTCTTTCAAAGACGGCAAGTTCGGCGTGATCTCCAACGTCTGCAACCACGTCGGTGGGCCGCTCGGCAAAGGCCGGCTCGATGGGGAATTCGTCGTCTGCCCCTGGCACCAGTACAAGTTTCACCGCTGCACGGGCGAAGGTGAACCGGGCTACGAGGCCGACAAGGTTCCCGGTTACGGCGTGCGCGAGGAAAACGGCCGGTTGTTAGTCACTGCCAGGCCGACCAGCAAGCGCGGTCACCTGCCGCACGACCCGCATCCGCTCACGCGCCCCACCGTCCGCGCGCCGGGCGGGTTGCGCGTGGGTGGCATCTCCACTACCGCGATGGATGCGAAAAACCCGCGATTTTCGACGTCCGAGCATTTGCTGGGCGTCGCGCTCGAACACGCGGCACAGGCGTTGGGCGCCGAGACGAAACTGATCAAGCTCAACGATCTCAACTTCCGCAACTGCGAGGGCTATTACTCCAAGGCGGCGAAGGCCTGCACCTGGCCTTGTTCGGTCACCTCCATGGACAAGACTGACCAGCTCGACCAGGTGTACGAGATGGCCGTGCACTGGGCCGACATCCTGCTGATCGCCACGCCCATCCGCTGGGGCGCGGCCAGTTCGCTCTACTACAAGATGGTCGAGCGCATGAACTGCATCCAGAACCAGATCACCATCAACAACAAGGTGCTGATCCGCAACAAGGTGGCGGCCTTCATCATCACCGGCGGCCAGGACGGCATCCAGGCAGTGGCCGGACAGATGATGGGTTTCTTCAGCGAGATCGGCTATCTACTGCCGCAGTTTCCGTTCATCGCCCACTCGCTCGGCTGGGAGTTCGAGGAGATGGAGCGGAACGTGGATTTCGTGCAATCGAGTGAAGGCCTGCGCGCCGGCGCGCGCGAGCTGGTGACGCGTGCGTCGGAGATGTCCCAGTGCCTGCTCGAGCGCGAGATCGCCCACGCGACCATCGAGCGCGGCGGTCGCAAGGCATCGGCATGAGCCCGCTTCTTCTTGTTAGCTCGTCCAATGACCGGATGGAATGCGACACGTCTCCCATAAGTGCGAAGCCCGGCTTGCGATCTGGCGATGCCAGACTCAGATTCCGAACATGACACCTAACTCGAGCTCAAAGCCAAGTGCGCGCAGCGCGCGGCCGACGAGAAAAAGCGCAACGATGAGATCGTGAAGCGCTGCAAGGCAAATCATGAGGTCTATTGCGACAACGGCGTCGAGGGCATCGAGGGGGGAGAGAGCGAGCGCGACTGGCGCCAATACAAGGCTCATGAGCTGGCAAGCCAGGTGTCTAGCCAGTCCGGACGCGGCAGGATCCCGAATCCGGTCAGCATGGGCAGTGGTCCGGCGGTGGTACCGCCCTACGACCATCTTGCCGAGACCTGCAAGAAAAGATATCCCGCGAAGAAGCGTTAGCAACTTCCCGTATGACGCTCGCCGCGAACCCGCGGCGTCAGCCTTTCACAACGGCCTTGCTCATGGCGACTATCTAGTCGTCTCAGGCCTGATGTCGCCCAACAATGTTGGCGTGCCCTTGTTGGGCTTCGGGGACTGCGGCTCGGCGTTTTGCGGCTCGGGCTCCTCCGCTTCCCTGCGCGCGAGAAAGGCGCGCAGGCTTGCGAGTACCTGGTCCTGCATCTGGTTGAACGTCGTGAGCTGGTTGTCGCTCAGGATGGTTGCGGCGCGATTCCGCATGCGGAGCGAAATCTGATTCGCTGACTCGATGCGCGCTTCGAGCGTCGGTGCGTTCTCGACGTAATATGCCATTCCGTTCGGGACGCCAATGCCGGCCACCCGGTTGCCGTCGACCGAAAAGTCCTTGAATACCTGCGCACGTTCATCCGCGAGCGCGGCGATCAGTTCTTCGGCGCGCTGCTGTGGCAGGGCGAGGTCACCCATGAGGTTCTTTTGCAATTCCGCGACGGCGCGCCGTTCCAGCATCGATTTCATGTACTGGTCGTAGGCGGCGTATTTGTCCTCGCCGACGGCGTCGCTTACCGCCTGCTGATTGCTTGCCATTTGTTCGGGAGAGAGCGGCGATTGGCAGTCGGGATCTGCGCGGCAACGCAAGGCGGCGGCGCGCCTCTCCACTTGCTGTTCGGCCTTCACTTCCAGGAGGCGCTGCCACTCTTCGTCGGTGAAGCCCACGTGCTGCTGGACGCCGCGCATCACGTTGCGCTGGTCGACAATCGCCTCGTCAATGAGCGTGCGCCGGCCGCGCGGGTCGGCATACATCGCGAGGAAGTCCGCATCGACCGCACCCAGTTTCCTCGGGGCCTTGGCGACGCCCGGCGCCGGTTTCGCGGGTGAACTCGTCCGGACCTGGCTCTGCGCTGGTGTCTGCGCCTCAGGCTTCGCGCTGGCCGCCGGGGCTTCCGCGACCACCGGCGAGCTTTGCGGCGCGCTCTCGGCCGCAAGCTGTGGAGCAGGCGGAGCTACGGCCTCACCTGACTCCGGAATCACGCGAGCGTTTTCTTGTGCGAGTTCGTAGACGTAGTAGCCGGTGAGCGCCGCGAGGGCGATGGTGCTGGTGCCCAGAACGATGACGAGCTTGTTCATGACTCTTCCTGCTTTGGTTCAGGGTTGTTTGTCGGGACTGGTCTGGCGGGCGAGTTGCTGGCGTTGAAGACGCCGAAAGCCGATCATCAGGTCGTCCTGCATCTGGTTGAACACCGCGAGCTGGCCAGTGCTGAGCACCAATGCTGCGCGATCACGAACTCTTTGCACGTACTGCTGCGCCGACTCCATGGCTTGTTCTGGCGTAGCGCCATCGCTTGCGTACACAATGTACATTCCATCCGCGCCGTACGAGCCTGCCTTGTGGCCGCGGGACGCCAATTCACGAGTCTGCGCGCCGCGCTCTTCACGCATGGCCATCGCCAGCACATCGGATTGCTTCGCCGACAGTGCAAGGTTCGCCGGCAACCGGCCTTGCAGGCTGGCTGACGGCAGCGCGCCCTTCCCCAAGCGAACGAAATTCCTCCATGGCCTGGTAATTTTCGTCACCCAGAAGATCGCGGATGGCCTGCACGCGGGCGTTCAGTGCCTCCCGCTCCGCCGTGCCCGGTCGGACGCAGGCAGGGTCGACTGCGCACCGCGCGATCACCACGCGCTTTTCCATTTCGTAGTCGATCAGCATTTCACGAAGCTCTGCCCATTGGGCGGCATCGAGCTTCAACCTGCGATCCAGGCCTGCGAGCGAGTTTGTGAGCCGTGACAACTCCAGGGCGCGCATGTCGGCGCGAGCCGCAGGGTCGTCGTACCGTTTGATGAAGTCGGCCGACCAGGCCGCTGACTGGACCTTGATTGCCGCATCGGCCGTCGACTGCATGGGCGACGTCGCGGCGCCGGCGGCGATCGCCGGGGTTGCATCCGGCGGAAGCGCGCTCGTCAAACTAGTCGGGACTGCTTCAACCCGCCGTGTCGAAACAGGCGCGGATGTTCCCATCGAGGCAATTCCGGCCACGGGTTGCACTTCATGCCGATCACGCGCGGCGGAGAGCTCGCCGTGGAAGTAGTAAGCGGATATCCCGAACGCGCTCGTGGTGAGCGCCAGGCACGCGACCAATTTGCTCAAGACAGCCTCCACCCGCGCCTCGGGAAGATAGCAGGCGGGCGCGCGCACGCACAATGACCTGACTAACCACTCGACCGATCAGTCAGGCACTGGCGCGGCGACCGCAGTGTAGTTCTGCTTCTGGCGTAATTGCTGGCGCGCCGAAAGCACTACCTCGTCCTGCATGTCATTGAATACCCGAAGTTGTTCCGGGGTGAGGACCTCGGCGGCGCGCGCCCGCAACCGCTGGCTGTTCTCCCTGGCCGACCTGAACCGCTCCTCCGGGGATTCGGTCTGCACGGTGACGAATGCCATGCCCGAGCCATTGCCGATGCCCATGAGCGAGCCGCTCGCGTCGGCTGTGATTCGCTGGCGTTCGTCCGCGAGAGCGCGGATGAGTGACTCGGCCTGGCTGTCAGCCAGATAGCCCGCATCGTCCAGCCGCTCGCGCAGTTGTGCCACGGATTCGCGCTCCGAGAGGCTGTTCCGGTACTCGTTGAATTGCTGCTGACGCTCGGGACCCAGCAGGTCCGCGATCTCCTGCGCCTTCCAGTCGGACTGGCGGGCGCCGATGCCGTGAGCATGACACTGCGGATCGAGAGAGCAGTGCGAGGAGGCTTCGATGGAGTTGACCTGGCCGATGGCCATCAGCTCGATGAGTCGCTCGTATTCTTCGCTCGTCAATTGCAAAACCTGCGCGAGGCGAGGATTCGAATTGCGCGAGACCATCTTGTACTCGGCCAGAATTTCCTCGCGCTGTTCCGGATCCTGCAGCCGCGCCAGCATCTCTTCCATGTACTTGCGCTGCTGCGCTTCTACTTCTGTTTGTAATTGCGCTTCCGTCATCGGCAGCGCCCTGGTGGTCGCCACCATTGCAAGCGTTGCGGTCGAAGTCGCCTTTACGGGTGTGTTCACGGGTGCCGAAGCGGGCCGCGATTCGGGTGCGGGTAGCGGTGGCGCGGATGCAGCTTGCGGCATGCGCGGTTCGGCGCTCGGAGCGCGTACGTTCTGCGTGAAGCTGGTACGCGAAATACGCCGTGGATGAGGCGAAAGCCACCGTGGTCAACGAAAGGGCGACGAGGGCCATGCGCATGGACCCTTATATATGCCGAGATTCCAGCCTCGTCTAGCCGAGCCATTCTCCGATGATGCGAGGCAACACGCGCGTTGCCGGACCCGGATGGAAAATGAAGCCCGCAGGTACTTCATCCATTTCCAGCGAGTTCAGCACCTTGACTGCATCGTCGCGCGCCGCATCCACCAGCGAGGCCGCGGGATAGACGCTGAGCGACGTCCCAACTACCAGGACCTTGTCGGCCGCCGCGACATGTTCACGCGCGGTCTCCATGTGCCGGGTTTCTTCGCCAAACCAGACGATGTCGGGGCGCAATTGCGTGCCTTCGTCGCACTGCTGCCCGAGGTTGATCGGCGCGCCGTCGATGCGATAGCGGCGGCGCGAAGGACCCGTGCCGCGAGCGAATGCCAGCTCACCATGCACGTGCAACACCCTGGTCGAGCCGGCGCGCTCGTGCAGCGCATCGACGTTTTGAGTAACCACGATGACGTCGCAGGCCGCCTCGAGTGCCGCGATGGCGTGATGCCCCGCATTCGGCACCGCGTTCCAGGCCTTGCTGCGTCTTTCGTTGTAGAACTCGAGCACCAGCGCGGGATTCTTCCGCCAGCCTTCGGGACTAGCCAGATCCTGCCAGGAATGCTCGCGCCAGAGGCCGGCCGCGTCGCGGAAAGTAGGCAGGCCGCTTTCGGCGGACAGCCCGGAGCCGGAAAGGATGACGACCTTCTGCTTCATCTCGCGCGAGCGTACCGGAACCAGGTCCGGCCCCTTTTGCTAGGAAATGGGGTCTGACCCCATTTCAGGCCTTGGCGGGCTCTCCGAAGGACAGTGATGTCTGGCGTTGCGACTGGCCCTGCGACTGGCTCTGGCCCGTCATGCGCTGCACGCCGCTGATTTCACCCGAGGGGAAGTAGATCTCGGCGAGGCGCGAGTGCACGTTTGAAATGCGCAGCTGGATGTCGTCGATGAGTTCGTGCAGCCCGGGCTGATCGAGCGTCACCAGCGGCGCGCGCTGGATGAACTTGGCGGCGCCTTCGAGCACTTCGAGCACGCTCTCGCTGCGTGGCAACGGCGTGAGCGCGCTTTCGAGCTGCGTCAGGCAGAACTGGCAGGAACGCGGAAACTCGTCGTCGCGCAGCAGGAACTGGAGAACCTCGGTGCGCTTGACGCGCGTGCGCATCTTGAGGCGATACATCTGATAACCCGACAGCGATTTGAGCACGCTCATCCACTGCACCGTCTCGAAGGGCCGAAGCTCGGGCGTCTCCGCGGGCAGCAACTGCGCCGAACGCACGTCGACGATGCGGCTGGTCATGTCGGCGCGCTCGAGGTTGCGGCCCAGCATGCCGAAGGTGTGCGCGTCGTTCCGGTTCATGGTGCCGTCGAGCATGCCGGCCAGCGTCTGCAGCGTGACGACGATGCGCTTCAGGAAGTCGAAGCGCGTGCGCTTGTTGATGCCGGTAGCGAGATCCCGGTTGAACTCGGCGAAGAATTCGTTGAGCAGCTCCCAGGCTTCGGTGGGCAGGATCTCGCGCAGCGTGCGCGCGTTCTCTCTCGCCGCCGTCAACGACGAGCAGATGGAACCGGGGTTTTCCTTGTCGGCGATCAGGAAGTGGACTACCTCGCGCTCTTCGCCCTTCGTGGCCTTGTCCTTGAACTGGGCGTCGAACTCGGCGCGGTTGCCGGAGATGTCGACCAGCGGCAGCCAGCCCGGCGCGATGCCCCCCGGAAGATCGAGCAGCAGATTGGTGTTCACGCCGATGATGCGCGCGGTGTTCTCCGCGCGCTCGAGATAGCGCGAGAGCCAATAAACGTTTTCGACGACGCGTGCGAGCATCAGTTATCCGTGTCGACGATCCAGGTATCTTTGCTGCCACCGCCCTGCGACGAGTTCACGACCAGCGAACCCTTGCGCAGCGCCACGCGCGTGAGACCGCCGGTGGTCACCGAGGTATGCGGGCCGGAGAGGATGAATGGCCGCAGGTCCACGTGGCGCGCCTCGAGCCGGTCGTTCACCAGCGTCGGCACAGTAGATAGCGTAACCACGGGCTGCGCGATGAAGCTGCGCGGATCAGCCTTGAGAGAATCGGCAAACTTGCCGCGCTCGGCCTTGGTCGACATGGGGCCCATGAGCATGCCGTAGCCGCCGGAGCCGTCGACCGGCTTCACGACCAGCTGGTCGAGATTGCCGAGCACGTGTTCGAGTTGTTTGGCCTCACCGCAACGCCACGAGGGCACGTTGGGGAGGATCGCGTCCTCATCGAGGTAGTACTTGATCATGTCAGGCACGTAGGTATAGACGAGCTTGTCGTCGGCCACGCCCGCGCCCGGCGCGTTGGCCAGCGCCACCTTGCCGGCTGCCCAGGCGCGCATGAGCCCCGGTACACCGAGCGAGGAGTCATTGCGGAACACCTCGGGGTCGAGGAAGTCGTCGTCGATGCGCCGGTAGATGACGTCGACGCGCTCCCAGCCGCGGACCGTCTGCATGTAGACGACGTCGTCGCTATCTACCGCGAGATCGCGGCCCTCGACCAGCTCGCAGCCCATCTGGCGCGCGAGGTAGGCGTGTTCGAAGTACGCCGAGTTGTAGATGCCCGGTGTGAGGACGACGACCTCGGGCCGTGTCTCCTTGCGTGGGCTCAACGCAGCCAACATGTCGTAGAGCTGCGACGGATAGTCGTCCACCGGCAGGATGGCGGCGCTCTCGAACAGCTCCGGGAACACTCGTTTGACCACCTGCCGGTTTTCGAGCATGTAGGACACGCCGGAGGGAACGCGCAGGTTGTCTTCGAGCACGTAGACCGTGCCGTCCTTGTCACGGATGAGATCCGAGCCGCAGATGTGCGCCCAGGTGCCGAGCGGTGGTTTGATGCCGCGGACGTTGGCGCGGAAATTCTTCGACGTCGCGATGATCGAGGCCGGCATCAGGCCGTCCTTGATGAATTTCTGCTCGTGGTAGACGTCGTCGATGAAAAGGTTCAGGGCCGCGGCGCGCTGGATGAGGCCCGCCTCGATCTTCTGCCATTCCTTGCGGGTGATGGTGCGCGGGATGATGTCCAGCGGCCAGGCGCGGTCGATGGAGCCGTCCTGCTCGTGGTAGACCGTGAACGTTATGCCCATGGCCTTGATGGCCAGTTCGGCCGCCTGCTGGCGCACGGCGATCTCGTTGCCGTCCATTTCCGTCAAACAACGCATCAGCTGGCGCCCGGCTGCGCGTGCGCCACCGCCGGGGCCCACGAGCTCGTCGTGGAATCCAGGGGAAGGGTATGACGTCCAGTCGGTTTTCATTGTTTGCGGATGGGCTCGATCCAAAAATACCAGAGCCAACTGGCGACGTTCAAAAAAGTGCGTGGCCGCAGTGTGCGCGCATCGCGATGGTGCCGCGGGGCTGTTTTTGGCGCAATTTGGTGCGCAATCTCTAACAGGGGGCCTGTGTAGAATGAAGACGTGTCCATACATGTCGCGCTCAATCACGTCACGCACTATCGCTACGACCGCCTCGTGGCGCTCGGGCCACAGGTCGTGCGGCTGCGGCCCGCGCCCCACTGCCGCACACGCATCATCTCCTATTCGCTGAAGGTCACGCCTTCGAAACACTTCATCAACTGGCAGCAGGATCCGGAGGCTAACTACCTCGCGCGTTACGTGTTCGCCGAGAAGACGAAAGAGCTGCGCATCGAGGTGGACCTGGTCGCCGAGATGGCGGTGCTGAATCCATTCGATTTCTTCCTCGAACCGTACGCCGAAACCTATCCGTTCGCCTACCAGGGCGTGGACAAACGTGACCTCGCGCCGTACCTGGTGATGTTCCGCGGCGAGCCGAAGTTCAAGGCCTACCTCGGCACGATCCCGCGCGACCGGAAGCGCACGATCGATTTCCTCGTCGAGCTCAACGCGAAGCTCGCGAACGACATCAAGTACCTCATCCGCATGGAGCCGGGCGTGCAGACGCCCGAGCTCACGCTCACCAAGTGTTCGGGCTCGTGCCGCGATTCGGCCTGGCTGCTGGTGCAGTTGCTGCGCCACATGGGTCTCGCCGCGCGCTTCGTCTCCGGCTACCTGATCCAGCTGACCGCCGACATGAAGTCGCTGGACGGCCCTTCGGGGCCGGAGAAGGATTTCACCGATCTGCACGCCTGGTGCGAGGTCTATCTACCGGGCGCCGGCTGGGTCGGGCTCGATCCCACCTCGGGCCTGCTCGCGGGCGAAGGCCACATCCCGCTGGCGTGTACGCCCGAGCCCGGAGCCGCCGCGCCGGTCACCGGCGCGGTCGACAAGGCCGAGGTCGAGTTCGAACACCACATGAAGGTGGAGCGCATCTGGGAAGCGCCGCGCGTCACCAAGCCTTACACCGAGGCGCAGTGGCTCGAGATCGAAAAGCTGGGCCACGCCATCGACGCGCAACTGCTCGCGGGCGACGTGCGTCTGACCATGGGCGGTGAGCCCACGTTCGTTTCGATCGACGATCCGGATGGCGCGGAATGGAACACCACGGCGATGGGGCCCGACAAGCGGAAGCTCGCCATCGAGGTGTACAACCGGCTGAAGCAGAAATACGCGCCGCAGGGACTGTCGCACTTCGGTCAGGGCAAGTGGTATCCCGGCGAACAGCTGCCGCGCTGGTCGCTCAACTGCTTCTGGCGCCGCGACGGCGAACCCATCTGGCAGAACCCGGCGCTGCTCGATGACGAGACAAGCGACCGCGGCATCACCGCGGACATCGCCGGCGTATTCCTCGTCGGTGTCGCCGAACGCCTGGGATTGCCGCCCGAATACGTGTTCGCCGCGTTCGAAGACGCTTTCTATTACATGTGGCGCGAACGCCGGTTGCCCGCGAACGTCGATCCTTTCAAGTCGAAGCTCGAAGACTCGGTCGAGCGCACGCGCCTGGCGCGAATTTTCGAACAGGGTCTCGACGCCGTGGTCGGCCACGTTCTGCCGGTATCGCGACACGTGTCCGGCGATCGCTGGCAGACCGGCGACTGGTACCTGCGGCGCGAGCGCTGTTACCTGGTTCCGGGTGATTCGCCGCTCGGCCTCCGATTGCCGCTCGACTCCATGCCGTGGGTCAAGAAAGAGGACTATCCGTACACGAGCACGCCCGATCCCATGGCGCCGTCGACCCCCATCGCAACGCCAGCGGAAATCCGGCGCCAGTTGCGCGAAACGGAAGTGGTGCCGGGCAGGAGTTCGCGGGATCGGGAGCACACAACGCCTGAATCGCCCGTCGATGGTTCCCGACCTCGAGAACTTGCCGGCGCCGCCGCGCGCGATGGCGTCGTTTCGCCGGACATGGAGCCGCTCGCACAAAAGTCCGCGACGGAAATTACGCGCACCGCGATGTGCGCCGAGCCGCGCAACGGCGTTCTCTACGTTTTCATGCCGCCCACGGACAAGCTCGAGGATTACCTGGAACTGGTCGCGGCCGTCGAAGCTACCGCGGAAGCTCTCGACACGCCGGTGGTGCTCGAGGGATACGAGCCACCGAAGGATCCGCGGCTCAACCGGTTCAGCGTGACGCCGGACCCGGGCGTCATCGAGGTGAACATCCATCCGTCGGGTAGTTGGGATGAGCTGGTGGATCGCACCACGCACCTCTACGCCGCCGCGCGCGAGAGCCGGCTCACTACCGAAAAATTCATGGTCGACGGACGTCACACCGGCACCGGTGGTGGCAACCATTTCGTGCTGGGCGGTGCGCAGCCTGCGGATTCGCCGTTCCTGCGCCGTCCGGATCTGCTGCGCAGCCTGCTGGCCTACTGGCACAACCATCCGGCGCTTTCCTATCTATTCAGCGGATTGTTCGTCGGGCCCACCTCGCAGGCGCCGCGCATGGACGAAGCGCGCAACGATTCGCTGTACGAACTCGAGCTCGCGTTCAAACAACTGCCGCCGGTGGGGCAGCCCGTGGCGCCGTGGGTCGTGGATCGCCTGTTCCGCAACCTGCTCATCGACTCCACCGGCAATACACATCGCTCCGAATTCTGCATCGACAAGATGTTCTCGCCCGACGGCAACACCGGCCGGCTGGGTCTTCTCGAGATGCGCGCGTTCGAGATGCCGCCGCATGAGCGAATGAGCCTCACGCAACAGCTCATGCTGCGTTCACTGATCGCGAGGTTCTGGCGCGAGCCCTATCAACCCGCGCGCCTCGCGCGCTGGGGCACCGAGTTGCACGACCGGTTCATGCTGCCGTATTTCATCCAGCAGGATCTCCGGGACGTCATCGCCGAGCAGAACGCCGCAGGCTTCGGGCTGAAAAACGAATGGTTCGCGCCGCATACGGAATTCCGCTTCCCCAAGTACGGCGACTTCTCGACCTTCGGCACGGAAGTGGAATTGCGGCAGGCGCTCGAACCCTGGCACGTCATGGGCGAAGAGGGCGCGGCCGGCGGCGCGGTGCGCTACGTGGATTCGTCGGTGGAGCGCCTGCAGGTGCTGGTCACCGGCCTGGCGCCCGATCGTTACGTGCTCACCTGCAATGGACGACGAATCCCGTTGCGGTCCACCGGCACGGTGGGTGAGTTCGTCGCCGGTGTGCGTTACAAGGCCTGGGCGCCGCCATCCGCGCTGCATCCGCTAATCCCGGCACATTCGCCGCTGATCTTCGACCTCGTCGACACCTGGATGAATCGGTCGATGGGCGGTGCGCAGTACCACGTGGCGCATCCCGGCGGGCGCAGCTACGACACCTTCCCGGTGAACGCCTTCGAGTCCGAAAGCCGGCGTCTGGCGCGATTTGTCAGAATGGGTCACACACCAAAACGGATTACGCCGGCGCCGGATACGCCAAACATCGAGTTCCCGTTCACCCTCGACCTGCGTAAAGTCTGATGCGTGGTTGTAAATGACATGCGCGCGGTTCTCGAGCCCGCTGATCTTGAGCGATACAACGAGCTGAACGATTCCCAGGGCGCGATGCGCGCGCACTGGCGGCCGCTCATCGACCGGCTGCGCGCCGACGAATCGCCCGACGCGGTGCGCCGTTCACTCGAACTCACGCGCCGTCTCATCGTCGAGAACGGCGTCACCTACAACGTCTATGCCGACCCGCAGGGCGCCGATCGTCCCTGGGCGCTCGATCCATTGCCGTTCGTGTTGCCGGCCGCCGAATGGAAAGCCATCGAAGCCGGCGTGGCGCAGCGCGCCCGCATGTTGAATGCCCTTTTGGCCGATCTCTATGGTCCGCAACGGCTGCTGGCCGAAGGGCACCTGCCGGCCGAGCTGCCGTTCGGACATCCTAACTACCTCTGGCCCTGCCACGACCTGCGCCCCGCTGACGGCACCTGGCTGCACGTCTACGCCGCGGATCTCGCGCGCGCGCCCGATGGCCGCTGGTGGCTGCTGGCCGACCGCACCCAGGCGCCGAGCGGCGCCGGTTACGCGCTCGAGAATCGCGAAATCCTCGAGCAGGTTCATCCCGAGGCCATTCCCGACATGGCGGTGCGCCGCGTGCGCGGCTTCTTCGGGCACCTGCGTGAGCGCATGTTGGACGCCGCGGGCGATGAGTCGCCGCTCGCAGTCATCCTCACGCCCGGCCCGTACAACGAAACCTATTTCGAGCACGCCTATCTCGCGCGCCAGCTCGGCATGCCGCTCGTCGAAGGGCACGATCTCACCGTGCGCGGCGACACCGTCTATCTGAAGACGCTCGGTGGCCTGCGCCGCGTGCACTCCATCCTGCGTCGCCTCGACGACGACTTCTGCGACCCGCTCGAACTGCGCGGCGACTCGGCGCTCGGTGTGCCCGGCCTCATCGGCGCCTTACGCGCCGGCCGTGTCGTCGTGTCGAACGCGCTCGGCACCGGCGTGCTCGAGTCCGCGGCGTGGCTCGGCTTCCTGCCGCCGATCGCCGAAAGGCTCATCGGCGAAACACTGACGCTGCCGGAGGTCGCCACCTGGTGGTTAGGCGAGAAACCGGCGCTCGAATACGTGCTCGCCAACCTCGATCGACTGGTCATCAAGCCGACCTATCCGAACCAGCGCTTCGAACCCATGTTCGGCCGCGAGTTCGAAGGCAAGGCGCGCGATCTGCTGGTCGAGCGCCTGCGCAATCGCCCCTATGCATACGTCGCGCAGGAGCACGTGCGGCTGTCGCAGGCGCCGGTGTGGAAATCCGCGGCGTCTTCCGACCTCGGCTCGCGTGCGCTCACCATGCGCGTTTATGCCGTGAACACGCCGGATGGAGTTCGCGTGATGCCCGGCGGCCTCGCGCGAGTTGCCAACGAAGCGGCGGCCGACGTGGTGTCGACGCAGCGCGGCGGCGGCGCCAAGGACATCTGGGTGCTGAGCGACGATCCGCACGAAGACACGCTCACCTCGGCTCAGTCCGGCAAGTGGGCGAATCTGCAGCGCCAGGACTACATCCCCTCGCGGCTCGTCGAGAACCTCTTCTGGCTGGGCCGTTACACCGTGCGGTGTGAAAACACCGCGCGGCTGCTCCTGCGCACGTTGGGCGCGCGCAGTGACGCGCGAGTGTGGACACATGCGCGACAGATCTGCCGCGACCTGGGCGCTGTGTCGCCCGAGGCCGAGGTGTACGACGCGCTGCGCACGCGCGACTCACAGGGCCTGCAGGCCGACATCAAGCATCTCGCCTGGTGCGCATCGCAGGTGCGCAACCGCCTTTCGGCGCGTTACTGGCGCGGCGTCGTCGGGCTGCAACGGCAGATGCAGGAGGCGATGGCCACGCGCGGCAGCAGCCGCGAGGTCTACGAGCGGGTGCTGCTGTCGCTCGCCGCGCTCACCGGATTCTCCGAAGAAGACATGATGCACGACGAAGGCTGGCGCGTGATGCGCCTCGGCAGGCGCATCGAGCGCATGCAGTTCGTCGCCAGCATCCTGGTGCGCCAGCTCCAGAGCCGCCACGCCACGCGGCCCGAGACCGTCGAGTGGCTGCTCGATGTCTGCGACAGCACACCGATCTACCGCGCGCGCTACCTGGGCATTCCCGCGTCTGTCGCAGATGCTGAACCTGCTGCTCTACGACGATGGCCACCCGATGGCGCTGGTTTTCCACCGGCGGTCCATCGACCGCGACCTCGACGATCTCGCGCGCAGCCTGGGAGGCGAGCGTGAACGCGGAGTGCCCGACGTTCCACTGCTGCCGCAGGGTTCGGCCGAGCTGCTGGATGCACAAGGCGAAGAGGGGGATGCGGCGCGTGCCGGACTCGCCGGGGAACTAGGCGATCTTGCGGTTCGCGCCGGCGAACTCTCCGACCGCGTGTCACGCCGCTACTTCGCGCTCATCGAACCCGATGCGCACGCGCTCGCCACCTGAGGCCAGCATGACCCGAAAATACCGCGTCCTTCACGAAACCAGCTACAAGTACGCCGCGGACGTGATGCACTCGCATCACCTGCTGCACCTGGTGCCACGCCCTGCGCCTTACCAGCAGTGCCTGGAACATGAAATCCAGATCGAGCCGGCGAGCCATCGCCGCGTGGACCAGGTGGACGCCTTCGGCAACCCGCTGGTCCGTCTCGAACTCGCGCAGCCGCATCGCGAGCTCACCGTGATCTCGCGGATGCAGATCGAAGTGCATGCTCGCCCCGCCGTGTCGCCCGAGACCACTGACGCGTGGGAAAAGGTCCGCGACGCCTTCGCCTTTCGCGGCGCGTGGCCGGCGCGCGATCAACTCGACGCGGCCCGTTTCCGCCATGAATCGCCGCACGTGCGCGTGAAGCAGGCTTTCACGGACTATTCGGCGGCGTGTTTTCCCGAAGGGCGGCCGATCCTCGCCTGTGCCGAAGCGCTGAGCACCAAGATTCACGCGGACATCAAGTACGAGCCCGGGCGTGACCACCATCGGCACGTCGCCTACCGAAGTGCTCGAAACGCGCCGTGGCGTGTGCCAGGACTTCGCGCACTTCATGATTTCCTGCCTGCGATCACGCGGCTTGCCGGCGCGTTACGTCAGTGGCTACCTGCGTACCAACGCCACGCAGAGTGAGGGTGGCGAGAAGCTGGTCGGTGACGCGGCATCACATGCCTGGGTGTCGGTGTGGAGCCCGCCCTATGGGTGGATCGAGTTCGACCCCACCAACGGCTGCTTCGCGGGGACTGATCACATCGCGGTCGCCTGGGGGCGCGATTTCGGCGACGTCTCGCCGCTGCGCGGCGTGATCCTCGGCGGCGCCGATCACCAGTTGTCGGTGACGGTCCGCGTCGAGCCCGAAGGAGAGCCCTTGGGCTAGCTACCCAACGCGGCGATCTCGACCTTCAGCTTGTCGACGTCCGCCGAACGCACGTAATCGATGATGTTCTTCCACATCGAGTGGTAGCCGAAGCCACCATCCGTAAGCTCCTGCAACGCGTCCTCGGGGCTCCAGCCCTGCTCGAGGATCCGGTACATGGCGGTCATCAGGCCGGTGCGATCCGCGCCGTGCTGGCAGTGGATGAGGAACGGCGCATTCTCCGATTTCTTCAGCATGCTCATGACTTCGACGACGTGTTTGTCGCCGATGCGCCAGGTGAGGATCTTCGTGCGTTCGGTACGCAGTGAGGTGCCCTCGACCTCATCGTCGTCACTGTTGAAATAGCGCAGGTTGATGACCGTGCGAATACCCAGCTTCTCCAGGTTCTTCATGCCGAGCGCGCTCGGCTGCTCGCTGCGATAGAGCGTGGGCGTGATGCGATGGAGGTTGGGCACGCCGTCGAGCGCGATGGGCTCCGCCCAATTCGCGGGCCGCTGCACGGCCGCGGGCGGTGTCTGCGTAGCGGCGTCCTGCGCCGACACCGGCGCGGCGAACGTGGTGAACAGCAGGAGAGCGTGGAAGATTTTCATGGGGACCCTCCGGACGATGAAATCAACGCCACCACTTCGGCGCCAGCCTGCGGGCGGCTGATGCGCTCCGCCGCCGCGCTCATGGCCGCGAGCAGCGGACGATCGGCGAGCAGGCGCTGGAGCTTGAAGCCGAGCGTCGCGCCGTCAACGGCCTTGAGGGCCGCGCCGGCCTCGAGTAGATAGTCCGCGTTGCGTTCTTCCTGGCCGGGGATGGGCGACACGAGCAGCATCGGCCGGCGCTTTGCCAGGCATTCCGACACCGACAGCCCGCCGGGCTTGGTCACCACCAGGTCGGCGGCGGTCATCAGGCGCTCGACGGTGGTGGTGAAGCCCAGCGGAAAGAGCCTTCCCGGATGCCGCAGCGCCAGCGCCTGCAACCGTTTCAACAGTTCCGCGTTTCGGCCGGCGAGCGCGACGAGCTGCATTTCATCCGGCAGCCGCAGCAGTCGTTCGGCGAGTTCATCGAGACTGCCGACGCCCGCGCCTCCGGCCATCATCAACACGGTGAATTTTTCGGGCGCCAGTCCGAGCTCACGCGCACACACCGCGCGCTCGAGCGGCGTGCTGAATTGCGGCATCACCGGAATGCCCGTGATGAAAATCCTTTCCCGGGGGATCCCGCGATCAGCGAGCCTGAACGCGACCTCCTCGTTGGCGACGCAATAGCGATCCACGTGCGGGTGCACCCACAGCGCGTGCACGTCGAAGTCCGTCACCTGCACCCACAGTGGCGGTAGCTGCCTGCCCCTGGCGCGCTGGCGCGAGAGTAATTCAGCGGGCAGGAAGTGAGTACAGAGAATGACGTCCGGGGCGAGCCGCTCGATCTCGGCATTCAACTTGCGCGTGTTGAGTTTCTCGGCGGCGCGTTTGAGTTTGCCGACCAGCGAATCGCGGCTCGGCCGATCGGACTTCGAATACAGGTAGGACCAGAGCTGCGGCAGCTTCTCCACCAGCTTGATGTACTGCTCGCCGTAAAACGTCCTGAACTCCTTCGGCACCAGCGACAGCAGGTCGATGTGCGTGGCGGCGAGCGGCGGATGCGCCGCTTCCGCGGCCTTGACGATGGCGTCCGCAGCGCGCACGTGGCCGGCGCCCGCAGACACCGAAAGGATCAATAGTTTCACGTCAAAAACTTTGCGGGTGTCTCGCCATATCGGCCGAGTACAGAGCCTTGATCTTCGGGATGTCGACCGTCGCGTCACCCGTGGGATAAAACGGCGCCATGATCTGCACCCGCTTCTTCGAATAGTTCAGCGCCACGGGAACGATGGGAACGCCGGCCTCCGTGGCGATGTAGTAGAAGCCGAGCTTCCACTCCTTCACCTTGCCGCGGGTCCCTTCGGGGGTGATGGTGATCGAGATCTTCTCGCGCCTGGCGAACTCCGCGACGCATACGCGAACCACGTTGCCGCCCTTGGTGCGGTCGATGGGCATGCCGCCGAACCGCCGCGCCAGGATGCCGAGCGGCCAGAAGAAGACCGTGTGCTTGGCGAGCCAGGTGTTGTCGAGCCGCAGGACCAGGAAAGCGCAGAAACCGTGGAAGAAATCCCAGTTGGACGTGTGCGGCGCGACGATGAGCACGTACTTCGGGACGTTGGGGATATTGCCGGCGATGCGCCAGCCGGAGAGGCGCATGAGCAGGACGCCGAGATGGCGCCGCCAGCGCGCCGGACTCTGTGGAGCCAGCGGCGGAAGCGTGGGGAAGCCCGGATCGGCAGGAGCCGGATCGGAAGACGGAGGGGGAGACGAGGAAGGGTTGGCAGGGCCTGGCATGCCGCGCGATGGTAGCCGATATGCTTACCGATCGCGCATTGCCGAAAATCGCACTCTCTCGAAGAACTCGAAGAAGCGGCCGAGAGGCGGACACCGGGTCCCCGCTAGAGGGGGGATGGGGGAACCGGTGCCCGCGCCTCGCCGTGTTCTGGAGTGCCTTCGATAGTTAGCTCCTCGGTGTTGTTTTAGCTCTTCACCGGAATCGAACGGAACGAAACGATCTCACCGGCCGACGTCGCCTTGCACGAAGCCTTGGCGAGCACCTGGTTGGTCCTGGTGTGACGCGCGATCACCGTGAAGGCGTTCGGGTCGACGAGATCGGAGACGAAAGGGCTGGGTGCCTTGACCTTGTAGGTCGGCGCCGTTTCGTTCTTGGTCATGCTCTCGATGAGCGCCTTGCTGCAGGCGGCCAGCGACGGGGTGACGACGGTGCCGGCGGCGTTCGCGTACGAAGCGAAGCTCACCAGCGCGGCCATTACGAAATACTTTGAAGTTCGACGAATCATGTTGCACTCCTGACAATGTTTGAAATCCACGATCGTCAAACTACTCGCACGGGAGTGCATCAACAAACGAGAAGATTCGGCGCGAGCATCAGTTTTCCTCAACCGTGCTGCATGACTCGATGAGCCATTTGCACAAAGCGCGAATGGCGTCACGATTTTCGTCCTCGGCGCGCACCAGGAGTGTGTAATCTTCCTGCGTCACCAGTTCTTCATTGAACACGCGCTTCAGCCGGCCGGCGGCAAATTTGCGACGCGAGAGTTCCGCGGGCAGCAGCGCAATACCAATACTTTTCTCGGCGGCGCGCGTCGCCGCAGACATCGAGTCGATGCGGACGATCTGCGCGGGCTGCAGCGGTTTCATGCCGACAGCCGATGCCCAGCGATCCCAGTCATCGCGCCGCGCCTCGTGCACCAGCAGCGTGTGCTGGTTCAGATCTTCGTAGCGCACCACCGGACGTTCTGACAAAAGCTCCGGCGAACACGCAGGCACCATGGTCTGCGCAAACATCTTGTGAGCCACCAGGCCGTTCCACGGGCCACTGCCGACCACCACGGATATGTCAGCTTCGGCGGCGTGCGTGCGGCCGTGTACGCCCTGCGTTTCGATGCGCAGGTCGATGCCGTCGTGCAGCTTCGAAAATTCCGAAAGCCGCGGCAGCAGCATCTCGTTCGCGAAATACGCCGGAACGTGCAGGCGCACGCTCTTGCGGCCGTAACGGGCGCGAAGCTGTTCGGTGACGGATTCCAGCCGCATGAACAGTTCATCTATCTGCTCCAGATAGCGTGAACCGGCATCGGTGAGCGCCAGCGCCCGAGCACTACGTGAAAACAGCGGCAGGCCCAGCTGCGTTTCCAGCGTCTTGATCTGATGGCTCACCGCCGACGGCGTGATGCAGAGCACCTCGGCGGCGACGGCGAAACTCGAGTGTTTGGCGGCGATCTGAAAGGTCTTGATGGCCTTCAGCGACGGTGTACGCATTCCATTGGATAACCCGGAGACTCAGCGAAAAAGCTGCGATGCCTGGAGTAAAGCAAGGTGCGTGCCACCGGCGACAATTACGTAAGTGCATGTTCTTATTCGGCATGCACAATTGACGGGCCGTCAGTTTGTTCGTCCTTGGCGCCAATTCCTTGGCGTTGCACCGGGTACGGGTGAAGGATTTATGACAGCGCGTCGCTACAGCTTCATGCCGGTCCAGATGACGAACTCCGTAACCGCGCTGACCGTGGGTTTGAGGATTCGTGGCCAGAATACGCCCTGGCGCGGTTCCTGCGCGGCGCGATCATGATGGGCGCGTTCGTCCTCGAGAATCGAAGCCACCGCGGCATACGCGGCCTGATCCACTCCGTCCAGCTCGAGCAGCTGCCGCTCCAGGTGACGCAACACCACGCGCTCCACCGCCACGGTCACCGCGGCGATGGACGCGCGGCCGCAGATCCCGGTGGTGGCACCTAGTAGAAAGCCGCCCATGCCGCACAGCCAGTAACTGCGGCAACGACGCACGCCGCGGCGCGCGAGTTCGGCCGCGAAGATCGCGCGGTGCTTTTCCTCGTGCGCGCGGAATTGCTCGAGCTCGCGCTTGAGCGAATCATCGCGCCAGAAGCAGACGAGCCGTTGTCCGCGGTAGATGTTCACCGCGCCGTGTTCACCGGCGTGGTTCACCTTGAGGATTCGATCGGCGTGTGTGAGCGACACGCCGGTTATCGCAATTGCGTCATCGAGCGCAGCAGTGCGCTGCTGTCGTCGGGCGGCAGACTCATGATGCGGTCGTACACCGAGAGTGTGATGGTGCACACCTTGGCGCGATCCACGCGCGGGTCGTCGGCGTGCGCAATCATCTGCGCGTCGCTGCCGTATTGCTCGTAGGTCCCGTTGATGACCTTCGCGAGATTGTCCTTCACCGTATCGGGTTCGGGCAGCGGCACGGGATCCTCCGCCGCGCTGCGGATCACTTCTCCCATGAGTTCGAGGGTGTGCGCCTGGGCCGCAGGGTCGATGTTGTTCGCCACATCCGGCGGGCCGGAGACCAGCGGGAACCAGTACCGGAAGCAGACATCACCCGGCGCCTTCTGCAATTGCCGCGCGGTGGCCATCATGTCCTTGATGAGCGCCAGCACCGAGCTTTGCGAGGCGTGCGCCAGGTGCTGCGTGGCCGCGAGGTTGATCTCCGAGTTGGCGAAATTGATGAACGCTTCGCGGCTCGTCTCATCGCGCCGGAAAGTCTTGTACTCGGTCACGAGTTTTTCGTAGACCGCCGGCTCGTATTTCTTGAGCACGCGATACACGGGCTGTTCGAGCAGCGCCGATTCGGCGCTGTAGCCCTCGTACCAGTACGCGCCGACGGCGCCGAGAACGACGACGATCAGCAGGATAACGACCCACTTCATGGGCCGAGGATACCCGGTTTGGCTCTCCCAACCCGGGGCGGCGGCCTCCCTGTGGCCGCCGCCCCTTTGTCACAGGTCTACTGCAGACGGATGGCCAGTGCCCTGACCACCGTCGTGCCGCTGGACCCTAACAAACCGATCGAGGTCAGCGCGCCAGTCGCGAGGTTCACGCGGTACAACGTCGACTGCACGGCGCCCGTCGGCTGCAGTGCAGCGAGCTGCAGACCGTTCTCGCCGCCGGCGATGTCGAAGCCGCCTTCGAGCATGAACGGACCGACGTTGAACGGACCGACCACCGCCAGCACGGCTCCCGACGTCTGCCGCACCAGCGCCCCCGCCGCCACGTCGAGCTCGTACTGCGTCGTGCTGGTCGCGCCCACATAACCGTTGGTGAACGCGGTGCCCACCACCTGCGGCGCGCCTGGATTCAGGTTGCCCTCGGTGACAACGACGCCTGTATCCACCTCGATGCGCATGTTCTGGCCGGTGTCGCTCTGGATGCGAAGCTGGCCGTCGAGCGGATGGAAGTCCACCCCGAAGCGTGTACCCGACAACGCCGTGAACGGCGCCGTGGTGTCCGCCGGGTTGGCGGTCAGCGTCAGCCCACCTGCCACTGCACCCGTGGCCACGTCGACCGTGTACAACCGGCCCGCATCAGTCACCGCATACAACACGCCGTTCGACGCCCGGAAGTCGATACCCACGATGGCCTCGGCACCTTGCAGGCCCGTGATCGCGACGTCGGTGTCGAAGGTGGCCGGAGTCAACGGCTTGAAGCTGACGAGATGATTGTCAGTCGTGAGCGCGAATACCGTGGCGACTGGCACCCGTCCATACGCGAGCCCGCGCACCCTTTCTCCACCGCCCACGGTGTTGATACGGGTGGCGGCGCCGGTGAGCAGGTTCACGGTGAACAGGTCCGAAGTCGCAGCACCACCGATGTTGAGCGCCGCCAGCCCCAGGTTGTTAGTCCCGAAGATGTCGAAGCCCGCCACACCGGTGACGTCACCCACGCCGAGCGCGCCAACCGTAAACAGATCGCCGTTGATGGCGGTGCCCGACGGACGCCCCAGGATCTGCAGGCCGTCACCCGCGGAATCGATGGTGTAGTAGAGCGCCGCGTTGGTACCCCAGAAGCTGTTGCTGTACGCAGCTTCGGCGACCGTCGGGCCCACGGGATTCGTGGCAATGTCGGTCGTGGTGTTGCCATCATCCACGTTGATGCGGACGTTGAGGCCGGAGTCGGTGGCGACGCGGAGCAGGTTATTGCCCGGCGCGCCCGGATTGAAGTCCACGCCAAACGTCGTGCCCGTGAGGCTCGTGTACGGATCCGTGGCATCACCCAGTGTCGGCGCAAGCGTCGACTTGAGCGTCAGAACGCCGGCGGCAGTGTCCACCGTGTACACGCGGCCAGTGCTGCCGACCGCGTACATCAAGGTGTCGTAGGGCCGCACATCGATGCCGATGATGTTCTCGCCTGCCTGCTGACCGCTGAGCGTCACGCTGGTGCACGCCTTCTGCGGCAGAGCCGCATTGAACGACACCAGCTTGTTGGTCTCGGTGACCGCGAACACATCGCCGGCCGGCTGCGCAGGAGCAGTGGCAGGTGGCGCAATCGCGGTATCACGCACCAGCTCGTTCGCATCGAGCCGCGTTATCGCGGCCGCGGTGGCCGCGACGCCGGTCGTGAGATCGATCTGGTACGACGTCGGCACTCCACCGACCACCAGCACCGCCGAACCGCTGTTCGTGCCGTCGGCCGCGGTGGCGATCTCGAAGTCGCTGATCGCCGTCGTGTCGACGCCGAGCGCTCCGACCACCGTGACCGCACCCGCATTCGGATCGCTGGTGGTCAGCAGTTGATCGGTGGTCGCGTCGACGTAGTACAGCGTCGTGCGACAAGCCGCCGCGAAGGCGTTGGTGTACGCCGCGCCGTTGACGCCGGCGCGTGTGGCGCCGCCGCTGGCCAATGGCGCATCCGTGATCGTTGCGCCGGTGTCGGCGTCGATGCGCAGATTCTGTCCGGTATCGCTGACCACCCGCAGGCGATCCGCGACCGGATTGAAGTCGATACCGAACTCCGTGCCGGATAGCGCGGTGAACGGCTCGTTATCCGCAGGATCCGCCACAAGCGTCGACTTGAGCGTCGCAACGCCGCTGGTGGTGTTGATCGTGTAGAGGCGGCCCGTGCTGCCTAACGCGTACAACTCACCGGGCGTGGCGCCACCGGCGCGGACGTCGAGTCCAAATACCGTTTCACCGGACTGCAGGCCGGAAATGGCGATTGCAGTGTCGAGCACGCCATCGGCGCGATCGAAAGTAACGAGGCGCCCGGTGCTGGTCACCGCAATCGTATCGCCCGAGGTCACGCCCGCGCCTGGAGCTGGCACCGCGGGAGGCGGCGGCGGTGGCGGTGGCGGCGGCGGCGGCGGCGGCGGCGGTGGCGGCGGCGGTGGCGGTGGCGGCGGCGGCGGCGGCGGCGGCGGCGGCGGATTAACTACAGGTGGAGGATTAGGTGCCGCGGGCGGCGGATTATCACCGCCGCCACCACCACCACACGCGCTGAGCGCCGCGAGCATGAGACCGGCCGCGAGCAGGCCGCGACCAACGCGATACATAGTCATAAATTCCCTCGGTTGTGAAAGTTTTCCTTCACGGGGAGAGTACGAACACGCGCAGTCTGCGAATGCCGACAGGAACGCCGACGCGAACGCGAAATTTTTTCCGTGCGACGTCAGTTCGCGCCTACGAACGGACGGATGGCTGACATGCTTCGGTAACTAACTACGGGCGTGGGAGCGAATTAACGCTCCAGTCACGCAACGCACATCTGGATTTCTCAGACTGCGGCCTTCCACAGGAGGCCAGATGTCAGCGCATTCGAGCATCCAGGGCCGCCTTGCGATTTTTGCCGCTGTAATTTTTTCCATGGCGGGCGGGCAAACGGCGCGTGGGGAAATACTGACGTTCGTGGTCGAAAGCGAGAGCCCCCTGATACGGGGCCCGTCTGGACTGTCGCAGCTGCCCGTGGTGGCGGGTGATCGGTATTCACTCTTCTATACGTCCGCCACCGAAACGCCCGGAGTCATTCCGGGTCCTGACCGGTACAGCACCCTGCTGTGGCTGCCGGGCTCTGTTTTGTTAGGCAGCGCGGGCCTGCGCAGCCGTTTTCTGGCAAAGGGGACGCCGCTCACTGAGCACTCTGAAATCGCTGTCGAAATGAGATGCGCGTCCCCTTTTGCCAGAAAACGGGGCGCTGGCCCGATCGCGGCTTTCGCTGCGCGGCAACAACCTGTATAGTCCGCCCCGCTTATCCAGGGTCGCGCGGTCATCGCCCCCTAAAGCACGCAAGTCAAAGGTCCGCATACCGGACGCCGATTCGCAAATCACTTCTCGCTAATGACCGCTTCAGGCGCATGCGCTCTGAACTGCGAGTCTCATCTGCTTCCTTTCAAGGTATCTAACTAAATGTCATTTGAAAATCTCGGGCTCAAGCCCGAGTTGCTCCGTGCCGTGGCCGATAAAGGCTATACGGAACCCACCCCCATTCAACGTGAAGCCATTCCCGCGGTCCTCGCCGGCGGCGACGTGCTCGCAGGCGCGCAGACCGGAACCGGCAAAACCGCCGGATTCACGCTGCCGCTGCTGCAGAAGCTCGGCGCCCGCGGCGGCCGCAACCCGCGCGCGCTGGTGCTGACGCCCACGCGTGAGCTCGCCGCGCAGGTCGCGCAGAGCATCACCGATTACGGCAAGTACGGTGACCTGCGCACGCAGGTCATCTTCGGCGGCGTTTCCGAGAAGCCACAGATCGACAAGGCCCGCCACGGCTGCGACATCCTCGTCGCGACGCCCGGCCGCCTGCTCGACCTGTGCGAACAGCGCGCGGTGTCGCTCTCCGAAGTGCAGATCTTCATTCTCGACGAAGCCGACCGCATGCTCGACATGGGCTTCATCCGCGACATCAAGCGCATCCTCAAGATGCTCCCGCAGCAGCGCCAGAACCTCATGTTCTCGGCCACCTACTCGGACGACATCCGCCAGCTCGCGAACCAGTTCCTGCGCAGCCCGACCGCGCTGCAGGTCACGCCCCGCAACGCCACGGCCGACAAGGTCGAGCAGAGCGCCTATCGCGTGCCGAAGGACCACAAACGCCATCTGCTCGCGCACCTCATCATCGAGGGCAACTGGCACCAGGTGCTGGTGTTCACGCGCACCAAGCACGGCGCCAATCGACTCACGCAACAGCTCGAACGCTCCGGCATCAACGCCATGGCCATCCATGGCAACAAGAGCCAGAACGCGCGCGTGAAGGCCCTGCAGGACTTCAAGGAAAACCGCATCACGGCGCTGGTGGCCACCGAAGTCGCGGCTCGCGGCCTCGACATCAAGGAGCTGCCGCACGTCGTGAACTACGAGTTGCCGAACGTGCCGGAAGACTACGTGCATCGCATCGGCCGCACGGCGCGCGCCGGATCCACGGGCGCGGCGATCTCGCTGGTCTCGCCGGATGAGCTCAGCTACCTGCGCGACATCGAGAAGCTGCTCAAGCGGAAGATCGATTTCGTCGAACCGCCGAAGTTCGAGATCAAAGAGGGTTCGGCGCATGCGCCGAACCACGTGCCGCAGAATTCAACCGGCGAACACCAGCCGCACCAGGACCCGCGACGCCGCCCCGAGCATCGTCGTGGTGGTGGTGGCGGCGGACGGCCTAACCACTCAGGTGGCGGTCGCAATGGGGGTGGACGTCACGGCGGTGGAAACCGCGGCGCGGGACGCGCCGATCACGCGGCGTACATGCAGGGCACCGACGCCCCGCGCGCCGATGCTCCGCGTTCAGACGCGCCGCGCAGCGATGCGCAGCCGGGCTCACGCCCGCACGGCGGCGGCCAGCGTAGTGGCGGTCATGGTGGTCAGCGCGCAGGCGGTGGCGGCGGACGCCGCGGCGGTCACGGTGGCGCGCCTGGTCGCAGCAGTGGCGGTGGCAACCGCGGTGGTTTTGCGCGCGGTGCACGTTCGAGCGGCGGCCGCAGTGGCGGTGGTCAGTCGAGCGGCGGCAGCAGCGGCGGAAACTCGGGCGGCGGCTTCTCGCGGATAACCTGATTACGCTACGGCGGCTTCGCTTTCGTCCGCGGTCAGCGGCAGGCGCACGTTGAATGTCGTGCCCTTGCCGATCTCGGTCACGAAGTCGAGCTTGCCGCCGTGAGCTTTGATGACGCTGTGCGCGATGGACAGGCCCTGGCCTGTCCCTCGCCCGACTTCCTTGGTCGTGAAGAACGGCTCGAAGATCCGTTTGCGGATCGCTTCGGGAATCCCACCGCCGGTGTCGCCAATGCTGATGACGGCGAACCCGTCTTCGATGCGGGTCGTGACGGTGATCAGTCCCATCTCGGGTGAGAGAGTGCCCTTGTTCTTGTCGGCGATGGCATGTGCTGCGTTGACGACCAGGTTCAGCACTACCTGGTTGACCTGTCCGCCATGACAGATCACCGGCGGCAGTTCCTGGAAATCGGTGCGCAGGTCCGCGATGTACTTGTATTCGCTGCGCGCGATGACGAGCGTGCTGTTGATCGCGCGATTCAGGTCGACGCGGCTCATCTCACGCTGATCGACGTGTGAGAACTCCTTCATCGAGCGGACGATCTCCGCGATGCGCGCCAGGCCGTCGACCACGCGGTCCAGAGCCGGCGGCAGCTCGCGCTTCAGCTCGTCGATGTCTTCGTCCGCCTCGGGCGGTACGGGCAGCGCCGCGGTGAGTTTCGCGTTGTGCGCGAGCAGATCCTGCATGGCCTCGCGAATGAAAGAGACACTGTCGTTCAGATACTGGATAGGCGTGTTGATTTCGTGAGCGACGCCGGCGGCAAGCCGGCCGATGGATTCGAGATGTTCACTCGACGCGAGGCGCTGCTCGGCGACCTTGCGTTCGGTGATGTCGAAGCCGACGCCGATGATGCCGATGACCTCGCCGTTCTCATCGCGCAGCGGAACCTTGGACGTACGGACGGTGCGCATCGTGCCCGTCACCTTGTCGAACCCCGGCTCTTCCAGGTCGATGATCGCGGATCCGGATTTGAGCAGCTGCTGTTCGTCGGTATAGAACTTTGTCGCGAGTTCCGGCGGATAGAAATCGAAGTCCGATTTGCCGATCGCGTCGGCCGGATCCGTAACCATGTTGCGCGCCAGCGCGGTATTCATCGCGATGAAACGGCTCTCCGTATCCTTGGCATAGATGTACGCAGGAATGAGGTCGATCATCGTGCGCAGCAGCGTGCGCTCGTGCGCTAACGCCGTGGCCAGGTCCTGGCGTTGCGAGTCCGCAGCCTGAAGGGCGGCGCTGATGCGGATCAGCGCTGTGCCGCCGTCGTCGGCACCATTTTTGGGTCTATCAGCCACCGAGCGCTCCTGTGTCTCTACCCCCGCGTAACGGCGATCCGGGTTGAAACTGAAGTTTTGGCGGGGCAGGTGAGAACGTCGTCACGTCTTCGGGGTCAGGCGGGCCCCCAAATGAAAGATCCGCGCGGCCCGTGGGCGTCGCGCGGATCTTTCATCGGGGGCCGATGCAGCGGCCCCACTTGACGGCAAATTACTGCCGCGGAGTTTCCGTATCGGGCATCGGCTCGCTGGCGGACTGGTCGGCCGGAGGTACGGCCGGGTCAGCCGACGGTTCCGGAGTGGATTGCGGCATGGGCTTGCTCTCGCCCTTGGCGCGATTCTTCCACTCGGCCTTGTCCAGATAGCCGTCGCCGTTGGCGTCCGCGGTGGTGAACACGATGGTCGTGTCCGCACTGGCTTCGGCCTGTGAAACCCTGCCGTCGCGATTGACGTCGAGCGTATCGAAGTTCGCGCCGTAACCCGTCTTGTCCTTGTCGCCGGCAACCGCCGCGCCCATGGGAATCAGCGCTGCGATCGCAACTGCAATTACTGTCCTGGAAGTCTTCATGATTTCTCCTTGATCGAACTCGATGGAAGGTCGTTGGAACGAGTGTGCAGCGGTGACGCCAGAAGGATGAATTCGGCGTCGTGCCACGCATGATTGAGACTGCAATCGATGTGCCAGAGTTCAACTCGCGATACGCGCGCGTGAATCGTCGAAACGCAAATCCTGCGGTCTCCGCACCGCGACAATCGGCGGTGCGGGCGACGGCGATTCGCGACGGCGCCGCAGGACCTAACTACAAACAGGCACTTGCGCGTCGGCGTCTGGGGACGTCGGACGAATGCCTACGTCCCGGAGGGCGATTTCCTCAAAGCACGAACGCCTGTCCGCCGATGACACACGCGTTATACACGGCGTGCACGATCATGGGCGCGAGGAGGCTGCGGCTGCGTTCGTAGACCAGCGCCGCGCAGGCGCCCAGGATGAACACGGGAATGAATGAAAAAGCGGGATGCACGATGGCAAAAATGGCCGCGCTCGCGAGCGTGGCCGGCCACACGCCAAAACTGCGGCGCAGGCCGCCGAATATGAGACCGCGAAAAATGAACTCTTCGAACAGCGGCGCCGCGATGAGTGCCAGCGGCAACAACACCCACAATCCGAGATTCACCTGGTGCTTGTTCGCCTGCAACGCACTTTGGAGCAGATCCAGCGCATCGAGGCTGAATAGATAGAGCACGCCGGCGGCCCCGGCCGCGAGACCGGCGATGATGCCCAGCAGAGGCTGATTGGTGCCTTCGCCGAGCATGCGCGGCACGCCTTCAGTCTTCGCGCGGGCGTAGACCCAGCGCATCAGCGCGTAGGTGACGGCGCCGCCGATCGAGAAGGCTATGAGCACCGCCGCGCCCGTCACGCGTCCGCCGCCGATGACGAAGGCGGCCGCCACGGCCTGCGCCACGAAAAACAGCATGGCGGCGATGAGACCATCCGAAGTGGAGACGCGGGGCGGCGGCGATGCATCGGGGTCGAGCAGGAAGCCGAGCTGGTCGCGCGCCTTCTGCCACAGGGCGGCGGCCAGCAGGACCGACAGCACCATGAAAATGAGGCGCTGCGCCGGCTTCGGCGTGACGATGGCGTAGACGTAGAGGGCAGACAGCGACATGTAAAGATAGACGTAGGCGGGCTTCACCTTCTGGTTCTGTTGCTGTTCGAGAGGGTTGCTGCCGAACACACCTAGCGCCACCGCGATGAAGGCATAGATCGGGATGCCGAGCAGCGCCGTGAGCATTGCGCCCAGAAATTTCCAGTCGAGCGATGGCGTCAGCAGCGCGCCCACCGCGAACAGGCCGAGTGGATAGGCGAGCGTGAGCACGCCCCAGAGTTTCGCCTTGTCCTTGAGGACGTCCTCGATGGAGCATGGGAACGTGTACAGCAGCCACAGCGCCTGGCCTTCGCTGTTCAGCGTCTGGAACGCCGACATGCTCAGCGAATAGGCCGCGAGACCAAAGGCCACCGAGGCGAGCACATCGGGGTTCGTCCACATCGTGCTGGCCGCGCCGGACGTGCCGAGCAGCATTTGGCCGCCGACGATGAGCAGCGGCAGGACCAGGCTCTGAACGAGAAAATTGCGATCCCGGCGCAGCAGGGTCAACTCGCGTCGTTGCACCGCGCTCATCGTGATCATTCGGAAGAGCGCCGGTGCCGGCGCGCCGGGTGCGGACGCGGTGACGTCGGCGCCCGGCGCATTGCGCGCGCCTTCGCGTGCGCCACCGGCCACGACACCGTGGCGCAAGACGTGCCGAAGCAGTCGCACGCCTAGCCAGGTGATGACGCCCACCTCGGCGAGTAGCGCCAACGACAACAGGAGCGCGTCGGAGAAGGTGCGCTCGTTGATCATGCGCACCGTGAGTCCCATGGGGGTGTAGAGCAGCCAGTCGGGCATCGACGCGGCGAACCCGAGCATGAATTCCGATTTGCCCTTCAACCCGATGGAGAAGGCGAGGTACATCAGGATGATGGAGAGCACGGAGAACACGGCGTGCAGGTTGCGCAACTGCGCGGAACGCAGGCGCAGGCGAAGACCGGTGTCGATGAGCGTGCGTACCAGCGCCGCGAGCAGCAGCAGCGGCCACGCGGCCAGCACGCCAACCACCGGCGCGCCCCAGCGGAATCCCGAGAACCAGGCAATGGCCGTGCAGGCTGGCAGCAGCGCCATCACGCCGGTCGGATTGACCACGCTGCGCTCGGCGATGCGCGCCCAGAGCAGCGTGTCGGAGCGCACCGGAAGCGTGATCAGCCACTCGAGGTCCCATTCGGGTTTGGCGAGCTCACCGGACGCCACGGTCACCAGCAGCGTAGCGCTCCACAGCACCATGAGCAGGTAGGCGACGCCGACACTCAGCGCCGTGCTGAATTCCACGGTGACCCAGAACGAGTCCGGCGGATCGAGCGCGCCATGCAGGTTGAATACGGCGTTGAAGGAAATCGAGCCGAAGAGGAACAGCATCAGCGGCGAGGCGAGATACAGGATCAGCTTGCTGCTCTTCTTGCCGGGATTGCCGGTGCGCATCTTGTCGCCGGGCTTCTTCTTGCCCTGCGAAAACGCGGTCATCTGGTTGGCGAGCCTCCGCAGCCGCAGGCGGATCAGCAGACCGGTGCTGCGAAGCAGTGGCGCTGCTCCACTTCTCGCGGGCCCGATCACGGTGCCGCGGCCTTCGCGGGTTCCTCGTCGGTAACCTTGAGGAACACTTCTTCGAGCGTGGCGTTCTGATGCACGCGCGCGCGCAACTCTTCGAGCGTGCCGGTGGCCGTGAGCTCGCCGCGATGGATGATGCCGACTCGCGTGCAGACCTTTTCCGCCATGTCCAGCAGGTGCGTGGACATGAAGATGGTCTTGCCGGACGCTGCCGCCTGCCGCAGCCGGTCCTGGACCTCGCGCGCGGCGCGCGGGTCGAGGCCGTTGATGGGCTCATCGAGGATCAGCACCTGCGGGTCGTGGATCAGGGCGCACGCCAGGCCGAGCTTCTTCTTCATGCCCATCGAGTAGTTGACCGCGAATTCGTCCACCACTTCCTCGAGGCCGAACTCGGCCAGCATGCGCACCGCGTGCGCGGCGGCTTCGTGGCGCTCCATGCCGTGCATCTCCGCGACGAACTGCAGGATTTCGCGGCCACGCAGGAAGTCGTAGTAGATGGGATTGTCGGGTAGATAGCCGACGTGGCGCTGCACCTCGGCGCGCTGCGCGTGGCAGTCGAGCCCGTTGATCAGCGCGCGGCCGCCGCTCGGCACCAGGATGCCCATCATCATGCGAATGGTGGTGGTCTTGCCCGCGCCGTTCGGCCCGAGGAAACCGAAGACCTCACCGCTGCGAACCTGCAGCGAGAGGGGCCGAACGGCGGTGAAGTCCCCGTAGGTTCGCGTGAGCTGCTGGAATTCGATCATGCGCCGCAGTGTATGCTCTGGCGCAGGAGGGGGTCGATGAAGAACAAGAACGCAATGGCGCCCTGGGAAAAAGCGGACCTTCCGGATCCTCCCATGCCGCGCGGCTTGTCGTGGATAGGGGTCTGCGGGCCCGGTGTCATCGTGCTCGGCATGTCGATCGGCAGCGGCGAGTTCCTGTTAGGCCCTGCCACCTTCGTGAAACACGGCCTGTCGCTGCTCTGGGTGACCCTGGTCGCCGTGTTCTTCCAGACCGTCTTCAACACCGAGCTCATGAGATACACCGTCGCCACCGGTGAACCGGTGGTCACGGGTTTCATGCGCACACGCCCCGGCAAGACCTTCTGGGCCTGGTTCTATGCCGCGTTGTATTTCCTGCAGATAGGCTGGCCGGCGTGGGCGGCCACCGCCGCCGGCGCCGTCTTCTTCCTGTTCGCCGATCGGCTCGCGCAGCCGCCGGCAGATTCCGCCACTATCTACATGATCGGCATCGCCACGTTCCTCGCGTGCATCGCCGTGCTCATGGTCGGCAAGCGCATCGCGCGCACGCTCGAGATCCTCAACTGGGTGCTGGTGGCCTGCATTCTCGGCAGCTTCCTGGTGCTGGGCATCATCTACGTGCCGATAGGCACCTGGGCATCGGCGGCAGCCGGTTTTGCGGGTTTCGACACGGCGCGCGGAGTATTCAACTTCCTGCCTGACAACCTCGACATCCTGCTGCTCGGTGCGCTGGTGGGCTACTCGGGTGGCGGCGGTGTACTCAACCTCACGCTCTCGAACTGGGCGCGCGACAAGGGATACGGCATGGGCAGCCGCGTGGGGCACATCGCTGGCGCCGTCGGCGGTGAAAAGGTGCGGTTCGCCGATACGGGATTCATGTTCAATCCCGACGTCCCCAATCTCGCGCGCTGGCGTGGCTGGTGGCGCATCGTGCGCGTCGATCAATGGGGCATCTTCTTCGTCGGCGCCTTGTTAGGCATGATGCTGCCGGCATTGCTCTACGTAACCTTCGTCGAGCCGGGCACCGACATCAAGGGGCTGGCCATCAGCGCCGTGCTGGCACAGGCCATTGGCGCGACCGGGGGGCCGTGGCTCGGCATGCTCGTGGCGCTGCTCGGCGTGTGGATCCTCTTCAAGACGCAGCTCGACGTCGTGGAAGGAATGACCCGCTCAATCACCGACATCCTGTGGACCGGCAACGAACGTGTGCGCGCCTGGCGTGGCGGCGATATACGCGCGGTGTACTACACCGTGCTGGCGGTGGTGGTGCTCTGGGGAATCATTGCGCTCAAGCTGGCGGCACCGGTGATGCTGCTGCAGATCGGCGCCAACATCGCCGGCGCCGTCTTCGTGATCGCGTCGCTACACTTGCTGTACCTGAACACGCGCGTCCTGCCCGAGGCGTTGCGTCCGCCGATGTGGCGTCGCGCGGCGCTGGTGGGCATGGCGCTGTTCTACGGGTTCTTCGTGGCGCTGGTGACGCGGTCGTTCTTGTGATCCGGTCGCTGTTCTTTCAGCGCTTCTTGCTGATCTCGATGCCGTTGCCGACTTCGACCAGCACCGAGTCCATGTCGCCCGCGGCGCGCACGCGCTTTCGATAGGCATCGGCGTGCACGCGGGTGCTCTCGGGCAACAGCATGTTGTCCGCGGCAATGATGCCGCCTCGCTCGAGTTTCGGATGCACGAGATCGAAGCAGGGCAGGTACATGTCCTTCCACACGTCGAGCAGCACGAAGTCGAAGGGGCCGGGCAACGTGCGCAGCGAATCCAGGCAGTCGCCGGCGTGGAACTCGACGCGCGTGGAGAGGCCGGCCCGCGTCAGCGCCTGCCGCGCGTGCTCGATCTTGTATTCCTTGAGCTCGAGCGATGTGACCTTGCCGCCGGTGGCGCGTGCCGCCGCACCCAGCCACACGGTGGAGTAACCATACGAACTGCCGAGCTCGAGGATGCGCCGCGCCCTGCGCCCCGGTCGCCAGTAGATAGAGCAGGATGCCGGCCTCGCGCCCCACCGACAGCAGCAGTTCGTCGCGGTTGGCTTCGGGCGACGCCGCGCGGCGCTGCTCGTCTTCTGCGCGGTGCTCGAACTCCGCCAGCACGCGTTCGATGACAGGATCGACCAGGGGCATTTCGGGGTCCTCTGTTCGAATAGTGCATGGTTGCCCGCGGGTTGGCGAGAAGGTTTGCCGGCGTACAGCCGGGTTTGTAGGACGTCATGACGCTTTTGGAATGACATCATTCCGGAATGCGTATTGCCCGGCGGTGCGCCGTCATTCGCCGGCCCGCCGTTGCGTTGCGGAAAAATCGCCCGCACTATTCTTCGTCCGGACTTTCGTCGAAACAACCAGGTAGCAAGGAATCGAAGATGCACAATGTGTTGCTCGCCAGAGTAGTTAGTATCGTCGGCATGGGCTGCGCGGCTTTCGCCGCTCCAGCGGTGTTCGCCGCCGGCAATGACGGCCTGACACTCGCGGAAGGATTCTCCGCGGTGGTGGTGCACGAGGGGCAGGGCACCGCCCGCCATCTCGATGTGGCAGCCAACGGCGATATCTACGTTGGCAGCCGCAGTGGCCTTTCGGCGATGCGCGACACCAATCGCGATGGCAAGGCCGATATCGTCGCGTCGTTTGGCGACGTGAAGGGCACGGGCGTGCGCGTATTCAAGAACTGGCTGTACGTCTCCGACGACGTCGGCGTATATCGCTATCCGCTCAAGAAGGGCCAGCTCGCGCCCACCGGGAAGCGGGAGACCGTGGTCAGCGAATTTCCGAAAGAGCGGCAGCATTCGGACAAGACTTTTGCGCTCGATGCGAAAGGCACGCTTTATGTGAACGTCGGTGCGCCCTCGAATTCCTGCCAGGAGAAGGACCGGCAGGAGGGTTCGCCCGGGTTGAATCCCTGTCCCATCCTCGAGAAATACGGCGGCGTCTGGGTGTTCGACGGCACGAAGCTCAACCAGACGCCGGCGAACGGCCGGCGTTTCGCTACGGGCATGCGCAATGCGGTGGCCATCGAATGGAATGCGGCGCAGGGCGCATTGTTTTCGGTGATCCACGGCCGCGACGCGATCGACACGCTTTTCCCCGCGCTCTACAACGCGGAAGACAATGCGACGCGCCAGGCTGAAGAGTTTCACCAGATCGTCGATGGCGGCGACTATGGCTGGCCGTACACATTCTTCGACACGAAGCGGGGCTTGCGCGTGCTCGCGCCGGAGTACGGCGGCGATGCGAAGAAGGAGCCGGAGGCGGGCAAGTACCCGGACCCGCTGGTGGCGTATCCGGCGCACTGGGCGCCTAACGACCTCAAGTTCTATTCGGGCAAGAACTTCCCGGCCCGCTACAGCGGCGGCGCCTTCATCGCGTTCCACGGTAGCTGGAATCGCGCGCCAGAGCCGCAAGCCGGTTACAAGGTCGTCTTCCAGCCCATGAAAGACGGCAAGCCGAGCGGCGCGTATGAAGTCTTCGCCGATGGATTCGCCGGCGAGATGAAGGACAACAGTCCGCGCAACGCCGCATATCGCCCGGTTGGCCTCGCGGTCGCGCCCGATGGCTCGCTGCTGGTTTCCGACTCGCAGAAAGGGTCGCATCTGGCGCATCACCTACACCGGAAAATGATGCCGCGGGCAATCCACCTGGCGGCGATGGTCAGCAGCGTGTGGCTGGCCTGCGCGGTCGTCGCAGTTCGCGGCGAAACACCAGCGGCAGCGCCTGTCGTGGCCGACACCCGTCCGCCGGGGCAGCGCCTCTACGCAAAACATTGCCTGACCTGTCACCAGGCCGATGGCGGTGGCGTGCCTAACATGCAGCCAGCCATCGCCGGTGGTACCTGGGTCAAAGGCGACGCACGGGCGCTGGCGCTGTTCGTGATGACGGGCGGCTTCGACTCCGCCGCGCGCAAGGACAGCGCGGAAGGCAACGTCATGCCGCCGTTCAGCCAGCTGACCGATGCGGACCTCGCCGAAATCCTGACCTACATCCGGCAGAAGTTCGGCGACGGAGCGTCGCCGGTGACGGCGGCGGAAATTGCGGAGGCGCGGGGGTCGCTGAGGAGTATGGGGTCAGTCCCCAATTTCTAGCAAAAGGGGCCAGAGTCGGAACTCTGGCCCCTTTTCCTGAAAATGGGGTCTGACCCCATTCTTATTTCACCTTGTAGAGATGCACGTAGCGATCGGTCTTGCCCTGCACGGCCGGGTCGAACACCAGCTTGTCGAGCTGATCGCTCTTGTTGCGCAAGCCGTCGTAAGTCTTCTCGAGCACGAAGCCGCGCGAGGTCAGGCTCTGCTTCGCGAAATCCTCGTTGAGGCGATGGGCCTTGCCCGCCATCTCGCGGCCGGTTCCGGCCGGCGCATTGTGGTCGATGATCAGTAGTTTGCCGCCCGGCTTCAACATGCGTTTCATCGACTCGACGAAACCGTCGATGCTGATCTCGGGCCAGCCTTCCTTCTCGTCGATCCAGAACGCGTCGTGATAGGACATGCAGATGACGATGAGGTCGACGCTCTTCGGCGGCAGATTCATGTAGCTGGCTTCGACCAGGCGCCTTTCGACGTTCTTGAGCCGGCCCTCGGTGAAGCGCGCCGCGGTGGCGTCCTTCGAGTAGGCCTGGTAGGGCACATTGTTGACCGACAGCACCTTGCCACTTGGTCCCACCACGCCGGCTAACAACTCGGAGTAGTACCCGCCGCCGGCGAACAAGTCGGCCACGGTCATGCCGGGTTTCACGCCCGCGAAAGCCAGAACCTCGGCGGGCTTTTCGCGCGCATCGCGCTCACGGTCCTTGGCCGTGCGTTCGGGATTGGCGATGGCGGTTTCGATCGGCGTGGCAGCCGCGGCGAATGCAGGTGCGGCGAGGCAGAGCAGGGCGCTAAGAAACAGTGTTTTCATGAGGTTCTCCTTGCGTGCATTATGCGAATCCCGGCGCTGGCAATGGAACTTCGCCCATCGCGCCGGTTACTCATTCTGGCGAACTGAAATGGAAATTCCGGGGGATCTCATGCGCAAGACATTCACACACATCGCCTTGACTCTCATGCTGGCCGCGACATGTACCGCTTTCGGGGCGGGCGGCGGCGAAATGCCCGGTACGGCTGCCGGAGGCGGGTCCGCATCGAGGCTCGATCAGCCCAAGTCGCCCGAGGAGCAGGCACGCGACGATTACAACTCGGCTGTGCGCTCGGTGGAAAAGGCCGATGAGCTCCAGGCTGCCGCGGCGCGTCAAACCGACGAGAGCAAGCAGGCCAAGGCGAGCGCCAAGGCGCAAAAGGCCTACACCACCGCGATGCGGAAAATGAGCATGGTCACCGACCTGCAGCCATCGAACTACCAGGCATGGAACTACGTCGGCTACATCAATCGCAAGCTGGGTCAATACGATGCGGCCCTCGCAGCGTATGACCGCGCGCTCAAGCTCAAGCCCGACTATGCCGAGGCCATCGAATATCGCGGCCAGGCATATCTCGGGCTGAATCGCCTGCCCGAAGCGAAAGACGCGTACCTGGCGCTATTTGCCGGCAACCGCAAACTTGCGGCCAGCCTGCTCGCTGCCATGCAGGAATGGGTGGGCAAACACCGCAGCGGCGTCGAGGGCATCGATGGTCGCACGATCGAATCATTTGCTTCGTGGGTCAGCGAGCGCAGCACGATTGCGAGCCAGACCGCCGCGCTCACGCGCGAGGGCGCCGCATCTGCCTGGCATTGATGCCGGGATGGCCAGGCGAGCCTCAAGATTCGCGACGCGCGTCGCCGCCATTGCCGCAGCAGCGGCGCTGGCGGTCGGCGCGAGCGCGGGCACCGAGGAATTCCGCTGGCAGTTGCCAGCGGGATTTCCCGTGCCGGCCGTGCCCGCTGAAAATCCCATGAGCACGGCCAAGGTTGCACTCGGCGCGAAGTTGTTCGCCGATCCTCGGCTCTCGGTGACCGGGCAGCATTCATGCGCGAGCTGCCATTCACCGGAACGCGCGTTCACCGACGGCCTCGCGCGTTCGCGTGGCGCCACCGGAGCAGCGTTGCCGCTGAATGCGCCGACGTTGCTGAACGTCGCCTACAACTCTTCGCTGGGCTGGCGCGACGCCAACCTGCGTTCCCTCGAGCAGCAGATGCGCGGCCCGTTGTTCAACGAGCATCCGCACGAACTCGGGCTTGCCGGGCGCGAGGCGCTGGTCGAGCGTGAATTGTCAGCGGACAGCGCGATGGGGCACGAGTTCGCGGCCGCGTTTCCGGGCGAAGACCGGCCGGTCAGCATCGACAACGTCATCCGCGCCATCGCCGCCTACGAACGCACGCTGTTCGCCGGCAACTCGGCGTTCGATCGTTACGTGTTTCGCGGCGATCACCGGGCGCTGAGCGACCGGCAGAAAGCCGGTATGCAGCTGTTCTACTCCGAGCGTACCGGGTGCGCCCGCTGTCATGGCGGCGTGAACTTCACGGGCGCCTGGGTCGACCGCGACCATCCGGATGCCGAGTCCATTTTCGCGGACACCGGCACGGGCGTAGCCGTTCGCGTGCCGACGCTGCGCAACCTGCCTGCAACCGCGCCCTACATGCATGACGGGCGCTTCCCGGCGCTCGACCAGGTCCTCGATCATTACGAGCGCATGGCGCAGGATCCGGCGGCGGATCCACGCCTCAGGCGCGCACCACTAACTACCACCGAACTCGAGAGCCTGCGCGAGTTCCTCCTCTCCCTGGCCGACCGACTGTAGCGTATGCTTCCGCGCCTGCATGAACCCGGACACCACGCTCGGACGCCACGTCCTGCTGCCCCATCCCATCTCCGAGCCGGGCGCGTCGCAGGACCTGGTCCATGAGCTGTCGGTATCGGTGGTTCGCACGCAAGCGGATCAACTGAAGCTTCACTACCGCGTGACGGGCGACCTCGACGCACTGCAGCTTCCCGAGCCCCGGACGCCGGTGCGAACTGACGGTCTCTGGCGCCACACCTGCTTCGAGGCTTTCATCGGGCACGCCGGCGGGCACGACTACTGGGAATTCAACTTCTCGCCATCGGGTGCGTGGGCGGCCTATCACTTCAGTGCGTATCGTGAAGGCATGGCGCCGTTGCTCACGGGCGCGCCACCCTCGGTCTCGCCGCGCATCGGCAATGAGTCGGTGGAGGTTTCGGTGCTGCTCGATCTTTCCTGGCTGGCGCGGTCGTCCGCCGTTGCCGGTCTGCGTCTCGGCCTGGCAGCCGTCATCGAAGACAGGGCGCGAGTGCTGTCATACTGGGCGCTCAAACATCCCGCGGAGAAACCCGATTTCCATCACGCAGACAGCTTTGTGGTCGAGTTGTAAGGACCGCTCGTGATCCAGTTCGGAATCGACCGTCTGCTGGTTGACATGAAACTTCAGCGTGAGCTGGAAGGCCGGCGAGTGGCACTGCTGGCGCATCCGGCGTCGATGACGGCGGAATTCGAACATTCGCTGGACGCGCTGCGCGCCATTCGCGGTCTCGACATCACGGCGGCTTTCGGTCCGCAGCACGGGCTGCGCGGCGACAAGCAGGACAACATGATGGAGTCGCCGGACTTTCGCGATCCGGTGCATGGCATCCCGGTTTTCAGTCTGTACGGCGAGGTCCGCCGGCCGACCGATGACATGCTGGATCACTTCGACGTGCTGCTGGTCGACCTGCAGGACGTCGGCTGCCGCATCTACACCTTCATCACCACTCTTCTATATGTGCTGGAAGCGGCCGCCAAACATGGCAAGACGGTGTGGGTGCTCGACCGCCCCAATCCGGCTGGCCGCCCGATCGAGGGCTTGAGTCTTCGCGAAGGGTGGGAGAGCTTCGTGGGAGCGGGCCCCATTCCGATGCGCCACGGTCTCACGCTGGGTGAGCTCGGCATGTGGTTCGTGAGTCATTTCAAGCTCGCAGTGGATTACCGCGTCATCCCGATGCGCGGCTGGAAGCCCGACGAGGCGCCGGGCTTTGGCTGGCCGCTCGGTGAGCGCAACTGGGTAAACCCCAGCCCGAACGCAGCGAATCTTTCCATGGTGCGCGCCTATGCGGGCACGGTGATGCTCGAGGGGACCACGCTGTCGGAGGGTCGCGGCACCACCCGACCGCTGGAGTTGTTAGGTGCGCCGGGGCTCGATCCGCGCACGCTCCTGACGGCGATGGATCGCATCGTACCGGCGTGGATCCGTGGCTGCCGCCTGCGGCCCTGCTGGTTCGAGCCGACATTTCAGAAACACTCCGGCAAGTTGTGCTCGGGGTTCCAGATTCACGTCGAAGATGGCGCGTACGCACATGGCGAGTTCCGGCCCTGGCGCCTCATCGCCGGAGCGTTCAAGTGCATCCGGCGCCTGCGCGGTGGTGAATACCCGCTGTGGCGTGACTTCCCGTACGAGTACGAGCACACGCGTCTCGCCATCGACCTCATCAACGGCAGCGAACTGCTGCGGCAGTGGGTCGACGATCCGGCGGCGACACCGGCCGATCTCGACAGCCTGGCCGCCGCTGATGAAGCGGCCTGGGAAGAGCAGCGTTCGGACCTGCTGCTCTACCGCTGAGCTCGCCGACCACTTTTGCGATCAACCCAGGTCGCGCGAGGAGGCCACGTGCACCGACGTCAGCATCGGACGGCCGATGCGCTGCACGACATCCTCCAGCGCCACCTCGACACATTTGGTAGCGCGACCTCGTTCTTCGAGCGTCAACCGGGCGTCGAGGCCCAGTCCGCAGACCTTGTGCGCCGCGAGCCTGAGCTTGCGATACACCTTCGCACTGCCTTGCTCGGTGGCGAGATCGGTCTGCTGGTAGCTCACCGTGACGCGGGGCGGGTTGGTTTCCGTTTCCGCGGCGCGCACATCCACAGTGAGCAACATGAGAAACGTGGCGCCGATTGCGGCGGCACCTGCGGTCAGGCGCTCCGAGGTGCGACGCAGCACGAAGTCGGAATTCTGGCGAGTCATGGCTAATCCTCCGGTTAAGTAGATCGGAAAACCTGCGATGACGCGTGCCGACTCATCGCTTGCCGGCGTGAGAGGCGAGTTCGAAACGTGTCAATCTGAACGCTGATATAGACGCGCGACCAGGCGAAACGGTTGCAAAGAAAATTGGCGAATTGCGCCATAGCGATGACGGCTGGCGCCGAAAAGAAAATGTGTCCGCACGGTGTCCGCAGCGGACACATGGGGCAGCCCCCTTTCACTGGCATGTCATGAAATCGCGCTTTGATGCTGCGCTTCGTTGCGTGCGATCAGTGGAGCGTCGAATGCGTTCAGTATGGCTGTTAGTCACCCTCATGGTTTCCGCACTCGCGTTCGCGGAGCCACCAGTGATCCCGAGCGCGGTAGACACGCGCCCGTTCGCGAGTTACGACGAAGCGCCGGCGACCGTCGATGCCGATGACCCGGCGATCTGGGTGCATCCGGAGCGTTCGGGCGACAGTCTGATCATCGGAACGCTCAAGGATGCGGGCCTGGTGGTTTATGACCTGCGCGGTCGCGTCGTGCAGCTCATTGCGCCGTCGAACCTGCCCACCATCCTGCCGCAGGATCCGCCGACACCCGCGGGCGTGAACCTGCTGCCTGCCGATCCCTGTCCTGAAAGCGAAGGCGAAACCTTCGGGCGCTTCAACAATGTCGATGTGGCGTACGGCGTCAAACTAGGACGCGAGCGCCGCGACCTCGCCGTGGTCACGGATCGCGGTTGCGATCGTCTGCGAATTTATGCGATCGATCCGGCGCGACCCGACGCGCCGTTGGTGGACATCACTGCGCAACGCGCACCTCGTTTATTCCCATGGCGCGTGATTCAGCCGTCGCCGCTGCAGCCCGCCGAAGTGTCGGCGGGATTTCAGGAGAATCCGCTCGATGAGCAGGACACCGGATATGGGGTGGGTCTGTGGCATGACGGCAAGGACCTGTACGCGTTCGTTTCCCAGCGCAATCGCAGCGCCGTGCAGCAGTTCAAGCTGGTGGCTGCCGCTGGCGGCAAGGTGAGCTACGTGCCCGTGCGCGCGTTCCTGTTCAACGCGCATTTCAGCCTTCAAGAGCGCGGCGAAGCTTCGATCCGCTGGACGCCGTGCCGGGAGAATGCCAACGAGGACCCGCAGTCCGAAGGCATCTTCATCGACGCCGAAAACCAGCGGCTGTACGTCGCGTTCGAGACGGTCGGCGTGTACCGCATTCCGCTGTCGAACAAACTACCGCTCGCGATGCGTGTCGGCCGTGAATTCCTGTTCGAGCCGGTGAAGAGCTTCGGCCGGCCGTACTGGGCGATTCCGGATGACGATGAATTCGAGTGCGACTACGCGCCCGCGGGTGATCCCGAAGCCGAAACCATCGTTGCTGCCGGCAGCGATGCCTTCGCCGGCGACAACCTCGAGGTGGATGTCGAGGGTCTCGCGGTCTACGACACCGGCGGAAAGAGCGGCTATCTGATCGTGTCGAGCCAGGGCGACGATACGTTTCACGTCTTCGAGCGTCGGTCGAACGAGCATCTCGGTGCGTTCATGGTGGAGAACACGGGCGACAGCGATGGGGTCGCGATTACGAGTACGCCGCTGGGTCGCTCATTCCCGGCCGGCATCGTCGCGATTCAGAACGGTGAGGCGGAAGACCCGCCGAACACGGACGACATCAACGGCTTCGAATACGACGGCTCCACCCAGTTTCGCTTCGTGGACTGGAAGAAGGTTGCCAAGGCGCTAGGCCTCGGCAGACGTGACTGAGGGGTGAAAAAGGGGGCTGCCCCTATTCCGCGGATTCCGCGCCGGCGGCGACGAACGCGAGATCGCTCATGTTCACCTTGCCGAGGTCGAACTTCTTCGCGGATGCCACCATGCGCAGCAGCGCCTGCGCGATGGGCATGACGGGTTTCTTGTCTCCGGCCTTCACCTTGTGAAAACGCACCGGGTTGATGCGCGCCACGACATAGCTGCGCAGGTAGGGCGACTTCATGCCACGCGCCTGCAGCTCCGCGACGATCCGCTTCACTTCCGAATCTATCTCCTGCAGGCGTGAGGCGTAGGCCGCACGTTCCCGCAGCGCAACCGGCAGCGCCCTGGTGGTCAGCCTATCTACCTTCTTGAGTACCGGGCTGTATGCGCCGCCGCCGAAGCGCAGGTTCTGTTCGTAGACGAGCCCGAGTGTCAACAGTTCCGCGGCTTCGAACTCCGCCGCGAGCGAGGCTTCGGTACGCTCAGGGGAGCGTTTGGCGAGATTGCGCGCCATGCGAACCACTTCGAGGCTCTTGTCCTTGAGGTTGTGAGCCTTTTCGGTGTTCAACGCGAGGATGCGGTACGAGAGCGTCTCATCCGGCGAAATGAGCACCGTGATCTGTTTGAGTCCGAGTACCTTCGCGGCGGCCAGGCGATGGCGGCCGTTCGGCGTCCAGAAGCGGCCGTCTTCGCCGCGCACGACGATCAGCGGATCGAGAAACGCGGCCGTGGCTTCGATGGCGCCCGCCAGGCGCTTGGCGTGCGTGGGCGACAGATCGCGCTGGAAGGGCGTGGGCTGCACCGCGCTGAAAGGCAGTGATGCGAGCAGCAGCGGCCGGCCACCCAACGGTTCACGGTAGGCGCCGAGTGGCGCGCCTCCGGCTGCGCGCACCAGCTCGACCACGGCGGCGATGTCCGGGTGGTCGAGAGCCAACGCCACTTCGGTGGCGGACAGGCCGCGCTTGACGGCGTTAGGTGCGAGCCTGGATTTGCTCGCGCGCTTTGCCTTCGCCTTAGGCGCTGCTGCTTTTTTCTTCGCGGCCATGATCTTTCCCCACTTCGTTGCCGAGAATGATGCGCGCCCCGCGCGCGTACGTGAAATAGGCCCAGGCCCAGTTGATGAGCACGATGAGCCGGCTGCGAAACCCGATCAGGAAATATATGTGGAGCGCGAGCCAGAACCACCACGCCAGTATTCCGGAGAAGCGCAGATTCGGCAGTTGCGCGATCGCCGAATGGCGGCCGATCGTGGCCAGCGCACCGAAGTCCATGTAGTGGAACGGCGTCGTCTTGCTGCCGCCGATGCGCGCGAGGATGTTTTTCGCCACGCGTGCGCCCATTTGCTTCGCGGCCGGCGCCACGCCGGGCACGGGCTTGCCGTTCTGCTCGATGCTCGCCAGATCTCCCGCCACGAAAACTTCCGGATGCGCCGCGAGACTCAGGTCTGGTTGCACGCGCACGCGGCCTGCCCGATCGAGCTCGGTGCCGAGTTGTTTGCCGAGCGGCGAGGCGGCGACACCGGCTGCCCAGAGGATGGTGCGCGCCGCAAGGCGCTGATCGCCGAACACGAGGAAGTCTGCGCCGATTTCGGTGACGGGCTTTCCGGCGTGCACTTCGACGCCGAGGTGCTCGAGTTGGCGGCGGGCTTTGACAGCCAGCGCTTCAGTGAAGGAGGGCAACACGCGCGGCCCGGCTTCGATGAGCAGGATGCGCGCCTTGCGTGTATCGATGTGGCGGAAGTCGCGGGCCAGCGTGTGCCGCGCGATCTCCGCCAGCGTACCCGCGAGCTCCGCGCCCGTGGGCCCGGCGCCAATCACGGCGAATGTGAGGCAGGCATCTCGCTCGGCCGCGCTGGTCGCGCCCTCGGCCCGTTCGAAGGCGGACAACACGCGACGCCGGATCAGGAAGGCGTCGTCGAGAGTCTTGAGCCCGGGCGCAAACTGCTCCCAGTGGTCGTTGCCGAAATAGGCATGCGTGGCGCCGCTCGCAACCAGCAGGTAGTCGTAGGGAATCTGACGATCGGGCAGCGACACCTGGCGCGTGGCGGTGTCGATGCCGACCACCTCTCCCATTTGCACCGTGACGTTGCGCTGACCTCGCACGATGTGGCGCAGCGGCGCGGCGATCGAGGGCGCTGCGAGTCCGGCAGTGGCCACCTGGTAGAGCAATGGCTGAAAGAGATGATGATTGCGCCGATCGATCAGCGTGATCTCGACGGGTGCTCGCTTGAGCTGGCGAACGGCCCAGAGGCCGGCGAACCCGCCGCCGATTACGACTACTTTCTTTGCTTCTGTCATATACGGAAAACTTAACTGAAACGCAGCGTGCGTGCCGCGCTAAAATCTTTTCAGCTCTGAGTGTGAAGACATGAAATCGATCAAACAGCAGGACCTCATCGACAGCGTCGCCGACGCCTTGCAGTACATCTCGTACTTCCATCCGCCGGATTACATCCGCGCGTTGGGCCGTGCTTACGAGCTCGAGCAGTCGCCGGCCGCGCGTGACGCCATCGCGCAGATCCTCACCAACTCGCGCATGTGCGCCGAAGGGCGCCGGCCCATCTGCCAGGACACCGGCATCGTCATGGTGTTCGCCAAGGTCGGCATGAATGTGCGGTGGGATGCCTCGATGAGCTTCGAGGACATGATCAACGAGGGCGTGCGCCGCGCCTATCTACATCCGGACAACAAGCTGCGTGCGTCGATCGTCGCGGATCCCAATTTTTCGCGCAAGAACACCAGGGACAACACGCCGGCCGTCATCCACACGCAGCTCGTGCCCGGCGATGAGCTCGAGATCACGGTGGCGGCCAAGGGTGGCGGCTCGGAGAACAAATCGAAGTTCGTGATGCTGAATCCGTCGGACTCGCTCACCGACTGGGTGCTCAAGACGGTGCCGCTCATGGGCGCGGGATGGTGCCCGCCCGGCATGTTGGGCATCGGCATCGGCGGCTCGGCCGAGAAAGCCATGCTGCTCGCCAAGGAAGCGCTCATGGAACCCATCGACATGGCCGAGCTCAAGGCCCGCGGTCCGCAATCGAAGACCGAGGAGCTGCGCATCGAGCTCTATGAGAAGGTGAACGCGCTCGGCATCGGCGCGCAGGGGCTCGGCGGACTATCTACCGTGCTCGACGTGAAGATCTTCGAATACCCGACGCACGCGGCGTCGAAGCCCGTGGCCATGATCCCGAACTGCGCCGCGACGCGCCACGTGCACTTCGCGCTCGACGGCAGCGGTCCGGCGATCCTCACGCCGCCGAAGCTCTCGGACTGGCCGAAGATCGACTGGGCGCCAGCGGCCGACGCGCGGCGCGTGAATCTCGATACGCTCACGCCCGCGGAAGTGGCGAGCTGGAAGCCGGGCGAGCAACTGTTGCTCAACGGCAGGATGCTCACCGGCCGCGATGCCGCACACAAACGCATCGCCGACCTGTTTGCCAGCGGGAAGGGTTTACCACCCGGTGTCGACTTCCGTAACCGCGTCATCTACTACGTCGGCCCGGTCGATCCGGTCGGCGGCGAGGTCGTGGGTCCCGCGGGGCCGACGACCGCAACGCGCATGGACAAATTCACGGAGATGATGCTGGAGAAGACCGGTCTCATCGCCATGGTGGGCAAGGCCGAGCGAGGTCCCGCAGGCATCGAGGCCATCCGCAAACATCGCGCGGCCTACCTGATGGCGGTGGGCGGCGCCGCTTACCTCGTGTCGAAGGCCATCAAGGCGTCGCGCGTCGTGGCGTTCGAGGATCTCGGCATGGAAGCCATTTACGAGTTCACGGTGGCGGACATGCCGGTCACCGTCGCCGTCGATGCCGCTGGCACGTCTGTCCACCAGACCGGCCCCGCAGAATGGAGCCAGAAGATCGCCGCCGGCATATCTATTCGCGCCAGATAATCACGGACGCCGCCGCCTCGGCGGCGGTTTCCGACGTGGCCGTTAGGCCTGAAAACTAAACCAACAGCTGACGATCGTCCCGCGCCCTCGCGCGCTCTCGATGCGCAGCGAGCCGGCCATCATCTGCGCGCGGTAATGCATGATGCGCAGGCCGAGGCCTTTCGACATCTGTGTCGACGGATTGAATCCGGCGCCGTTGTCCTCGATGCGCAGCAATCCGCGGCTGCCGTCCAGGCACAGCGAGATCCGCACCTGTTCCGCCTGCCCGTGTTGCGCGGCGTTGGTCACCGCTTCCTGCGCGATCCGGTAGAGATGCAGCGCATTCACCGACTCGAGGCCGTGATCCATGGCGTCGTTCGCCACGCAACGCACATCGATGTGGAACATCGCCGAGAGGCGGCGCGCGAGCTCCTCGAGCGCCAGCGAGAGTCCGCCGCGATCGAAGGTTACGGGCGACAGGCCGCGCGCCAGCGCGCGAGTGGTGAATATGGCGTCGTTGACGAGCAGCGCCACTTCCTCGATCGATGGCGAAAGCGCCGGCGCTTCGCGTTCGGCCCGGTTCTCGAGTCCGCGCAGCAGCAACGCGATGCCGGTGAGTTCCTGGCCCAGTCCGTCATGCAGATCGCTGCCGATGCGTTGCTGCTCGCGGTTGCTGACTTCGAGCACCTCGCGCTCGAGCTGACGTCGCGCGGTGGCGTCCTGCAGCATGGTGAGCCAGAAGCGTTCGCCACGCAGTACCAGTGAAGTGATGGCCGCCTCCACGAACAAGGCGGTGTCGCCGTCGCGCGCTCCGTGCACCGTCAGTTCACTCACGAGCGGAGTCCCGGCGCGTGCCGCGGCTTCGTCGGCGGATTCGGCGATCTGCCGGTCGAGCGGCGGATCGCATGGCAACTGGTCGAGATGTTTGCCGATGAACGAACCGGCGAGAATGCGGAACATGCGATCGAACGCCGGGTTGGTCATGCGAATGATGCCGCCGCTGTCGGACAGCACCACACCTTCATGCATGACTTCGATGGCCAGCGCCTGGCTGCGCAGCACTTCTTCGTTGTTCTTGCGGTCGGTGATGTCGTGGACCACGCCGATGAATCGGTTCACCTTGCCGTCGGCGTCGATGAGCGGCTGGTTGGCGAGGTGAACCCAGCGAGTCTCGCCGCGCAGCGTTTTCAGCGCCAGTTCCATCTCCGTGCGCTCGCCGCGGCGCAACTTCTGCCGGCGCTGGATGGCGCGCGGCGTGATCGACCGGGAAGAACACGTGCCGCCAACCGAGCCGGTTGAGTTCCTCGATCGAGCCGCCGAAGAACTGGTCCCAGCCCGGGACTCGCCCAGACTCCTTGGGCGTCGCCGTTCTCATCGACCGTCGATTCGTATACGAAGCCGGAAGTGAGCTCCGCGACCGTGCGGTAGCGGAATTCGCTTTCGCGCAGCGCGTCGGCGGCCTGCTTGCGTTCGGTGACGTCGATCGCGACCCCTACCACCCGCGTGAACTTCCCGGTGACCGGATCGGCGATGGGGCGATTCTTCGCCTCGATCCAGCGGATTGCGCCGTCGGGCCGGCGGATCTGCGTGGTGAATTCGACGGTGTCGCCGCGCAGGTAGTGCTCGGTGCGCGCCTTGCTTTGCGCGTGACAACCCTCGCCGATGAGAAAACTCTGCCAGCCGCGGCGGCGATACTCCTCATCGGAGCAGCCGTACACGCGCTCGGCGCCCAGCGTCCACTCGAGCTCGTACATGCCCTGCGCATTCAGCAGGTACTCGTGCACCACTCCTTCGGAGAGGTCCGCCACCGTGCGATACCGCGCGTGATGCAGCAGGAGGACGAGTTCGTTGGCCTTGCGGCGATTGATATCGCGCGAGTGGGCGATGATGCCGAGGACCATGGGGTTGTCGAGCGCGTTGACTGCAACGCTCTCGAGCCAGACCCAGCTGCCATCGCGATGATGGAAGCGGTATTCGAAACGATTGAGCTCGGGCTGGGATTCGCGACTGGAGAGCAGGCTGCGAAAGCGCTCACGCATCGCCTCGACGTCGTCCGGATGCAGGAACTCGCTGGCATTGCGGCCTAACAACTCCCGGACCGAGTAGCCGAGATAACGCACCACCGCTTCATTGGCGTAGGTGAACGTGCCATCGGCGCTCTGCACGGTGATGATCTCGAGCGCGTGTTCGGTGAGCGCTCGCAGCCGCGCATCGGAGCCGTCGGTGAGTTGAGGCGCGGGCCGGGATTCTGCTGGCGGTTGCGCAACCATGGTGCGCAGTCATTCTATCGACAGACCTGCATCCGGAATTCCCTCCGGCAATCAAACGGCCGGCTGCGGAAGTTCCATTGCTGCTGGTTCGACGTAGGGCGGTCCGCCAAAACCTCCCATCGCGGCGTCAGAATGCGGTGCCACTTTTTGAGACGGCTGTGGCCTATGTACAACGTTTTGGGGCCCGCTATTAGGGCAAAAAACACAAGTCATTGATATCTATGAGCATGGCGTTCCATTCAGGCCTCTAAACGGCTCGTCGAATCTACTGTTGTTTGTTGCGTAGACGCTGTAGTAGTCTTCGCCGCACTGCAGGGATTGGAGCGATAGAAGAGCGTAAGAGAGATGCGAGTGCTGCCAAAGGGTTCATCAAGAAACCTGGCTGCGTGTTTTTCTTTTGTTTTTCGTTTCGAGACTGGTCCCTGTTGCTCATCCGTCGATAAGGGTGGGCGCACCAAATTCATAAACCTATAAGGGATCAGTCATGGCTAAACACCTATCAGTGCGGCAGGCCGTTCGACTTGCTCTCCTCGCAAGTGCGGCGCCGGCGGTGCTTCTTTCGCCCGCCGCGTTCGCGCAAGAGCAGGATCAGGACGCAAGCGAAACGATGGACGAAGTCGTCGTTACCGGTTCGCGCATTACGTCGCCGAACCTCCAGAGCATCAGCCCGATCACCGCGATCGGCGCCGAAGAACTGAATCTCGCCGGCAAGGCGCGCATCGAAGACGTTCTCAACCAGCTCCCGCAGGTTTTTGCCGCGCAGGGCTCGAACATCTCCAATGCTTCTGACGGCACCGCGTCGATCGACCTTCGTGGTCTCGGCACGCAGCGCACCCTGGTCCTGGTCAACAACCGGCGCCTGATGCCCGGCGACCCGGACGGCGGCAGCGCGGCTGACGTGAACCAGATTCCCCTCACCCTCGTGAAGCGTGTCGACATCCTCACGGGCGGTGCTTCGTCGGTGTACGGCGCTGACGCCGTCGCGGGCGTCGTCAACTTCGTGATGGACACGGAGTTCGAAGGCGTCCGCATCGACACTAACTACAGCTTCTACAACCACACGAACGACCAGGAGCGCATCTCCGACATCGTCGACGCACGCAACTTCCCGCTGCCGGAAAGCTCCGTGAACGTGGGTTACAGCCGCGACTTCTCGATCGCTGTCGGTATCGGCGGCGCCGAAGGCCGAGGCCACGCGACCTTCTACGCGACCTATCGCGAAGTGGACGCGGTGCTGCAAGACCAGTTCGACTACAGCTCCTGCACGCTCAACCTGGCGGCGGGTGGCACGAATTACACCTGCGGTGGTTCGGGCACCTCGGACCCGGCGCACTTCTTCATCCTCAATCCGCTTCCGCCGCCGGACCCGGATAACCCGCCTCCGGATCCGAATCCGGGTGCTTGCCCGTCGCTCGCCGGTTGTACGTTCGGCGCGGACGGCGTGCTCCGCCCATATGTGGCGGCTGACCAGTACAACTTCGGTCCGGTGAACTACTTCCAGCGTCCAGATGAGCGTTACACCGCCGGCGCGTTCGCCAACTTCAAGTTGAGCGACAAGGCCGACGTGTACGGCGAACTCATGTTCATGGACGACCGTTCTGTCGCCCAGATCGCACCTTCGGGTTCGTTCTTCGGCACGTTCGCGGTCAATTGCAACAACCCGTACATGTCGCGCGGTGGTGCCAACACACAGGCCGAGCAGTTCTGCCGCGGCCAGGTCACTCCCGCGTTTCCGATGGGCGAATTCGGGCTCGACCCGAGTCTGACTTCGACCGATTTCGGCCTCATCCAGGTTGGCCGCCGCAACACGGAAGGAGGCGGTCGCCAGGACGATATCGGCCACACGTCATACCGCGTGGTCGCGGGCGTCCGTGGTGAGCTCAGCGAATGGCTGAGCTACGACGGCTACTTCCAGACCGGCGAAACCAAGCGCAACAGCACCTACCAGAACGACTTCTCGATTCGTCGTACTGGCCTCGCGCTGAATGCGGTCACGAATGGCGCCGGTCAAATCGTCTGCCTCGTGAACGCGGACGCCGATCCGGCGAACGATGACGCGAATTGCGTGCCGTGGAACATCTGGGCAATCGGTGGCGTGACTCCCGAAGCGCTCGCCTACTTGCAGACCCCAGGCTTCCAACGCGCCACCGCGCGCCAGGAAGTGTTCCACTTCGACATGACGGCCGACTTAGGCGGTTCCGTGAAGCTGCCGGGCACCGAGACGGGCCTGGTGGTCAACTTCGGTGCCGAATACCGCGACGAAAAGACAAACTTCACGGTAGATGAAGCGTTCCGCACCGGCGACCTCGCCGGCCAGGGTGGCGCGACGTTGCCGGTAGCCGGTCGCTTCGACGTGGCCGAAGCGTTCATGGAAGCGCGTTTGCCGCTGCTCGAGGGCAAGAGCTTTGCGCAGACCATGTCAGTCGAAGCGGGTTACCGCTACTCGGACTACAGCACGGGTTTCACCACTGACACGTACAAGGCGGGTCTCGACTGGGCTCCCATCGACGCACTGCGCTTCCGCGGCAGCTTCCAGCACGCGGTACGCGCGCCGAACGTCGGTGAGCTGTTCTCAACGGCGGGCGTGGCACTCGACGGTAACACCGATCCTTGCGCGGGTCCGGCTGCTGACCTTGACTTCACCGCGGCTGAGTGCGCCCTCACGGGTGTCACTGCCAATCAGTACGGCAACATCGCCCCGAACCTGGCAAACCAGTACAACGGCCTGCTGGGTGGCAACCCGAACCTGACCCCCGAAGAGTCGGATACGATTTCCTTCGGCCTGGTGTTCCGTCCGAACCTGGGCGACCTGAGCATCGCGATCGACTACTTTGATATCAAGATCGAAGAGACAATCAGCAGCACGGTCGGTGGCAACGCCGATACGTACATCAACAACTGCCTCACGACGGGTCTCGCCGACTTCTGCGACCTGATCAATCGTGACTCGTCGGGTTCGCTCTGGCGTTCGCCGGCCGGCTTCATCACCGACACGAGCCTGAACCTCGGCACGTTGCAGACGAAGGGCTTCGACCTGCAGTCCAGCTACACGCTGAACCTCGGCGAGCACCGCCTGGGCTTCAACCTGGTGGGCACGCTGCTCGACCAGCTGAGCAATGCCCCTCTGCCAGGCTTCCCGTCGTATGACTGCGTCGGTCTCTACGGCAACACTTGTGGTGTACCTGCGCCAGAGTGGCGTCATTCGTTCCGTACCAACTGGCGTACGCCGTGGAGCGGTCTCGACGTGGCGGCCACGTGGCGTTACTTCGGTGATGCGAAGACCGAGCGCCTGAGCGATAACCCCCAGTTGTCCGGTCCGGTGAATGCGAACGGCATCAGCAACGACGTTCCGGCGTACAGCTACGTCGATCTGACGGCGAGCATGACGTTTGCCGAGAAGGTCACGTTCCGGGTGGGCGCCAACAACCTGTTCGACAAGACCCCGCCGATCATTCCGTCGGGTGGCGTGACGGACTGCCCCTCGGGTCCTTGCAATGGCAACACCTGGGCGCAGGTTTACGACGCCCTGGGTCGCCAGATCTTCGCGACGCTGACGATCGACTTCTGATCGAAAGGTTGGATGCTTGATGAAAACGGCGGGCTTCGAGCCCGCCGTTTTTTTTGGTGGACAGGGCGGCACGCGTTGCGCGATCGTTGCGCCCGCAGAATGCTCCAGGTTCAACCCTTTTTTTCAGTGCCTTTCGGCTTCGCACAGTTGGAGAACTGCGCAAAGCTGAACGCCGACCTGCGCGCCTTTTTCCTGCAGCGAGCTTCGGAGGGCGCGAAATACGCCAATCCGCGGCCGCTGACGCAGCGTAACCGGCAGGTATTCGAGAGCGACTTCCAGCTGTTCCGCGCCACGGAGCCCGCCGTACAGCAGCTGAAGCAGTTCTGCTGGAGCAGCCTGCTCGGCATGGTCGCCGAGCTCAACAAGTACGACGACGCCACCACTCGCCGGTTGCTGATCTACTCGGACTCCTGGTTTCACATCACGCGCCGGGGCGGCTTTTTCGGCATCCACAACCATGCGATGGCGAGCTGGTCGGGGGTGTATTGCGTGGACCCGGGCAAACACGACGCCGACAAGCCCGATAGCGGGCTCCTGAGCTTCGTGAATCCGGCAACCACCAGCGCGATGTTCATGGATGCCGCCAATGCGAACCTATTCGGCCCATTCGGCTTCGGGATTCGCAATGTGAGTTTCGAGCCCGGACAGCTCGTGCTGTTTCCCTCATGGATCCTGCACGACGTGAAGGCCTATGAAGGCGAAGGCGAAAGGATCACCGTAGCCTTCAACTGCTGGTTCTCACTGAAAGACGAGCCAGCTCCGGGCTGAGCGCTGCCCCTGTCTTTATTGCCCGGAGCAACCCTGCGGCCCGCGCGGGCATTTGCCGATGTTGCGCATGCGATCGCGGTACTGATCCATGTCTTCGACCTGCGTGCGCAGCTGGGCCTGGGTGATGCACTTCAGCGTGGGGATGTTGCTGCCGATCTCGCGTACTTTCTTGCAGAAGACAATTTCACCGTCTTTACGCAGCTTCACGAAATCTTTCGCGGCCGCGACCAGGTTCGCGTCGATCTCCGCCGCCACCTCCGCTTCGGTGACGTTCTTCCAGTCGTGGGCTTTGCCGCCGGACCGCGAGATCGTCGCCTGGTCGGCGGCTGGCTGCTGCGTTCCGCACGCAGCCAGCAGCAGCGCCACCGCACCCGCCATCAACGCCTTGTACGCCATGTGGATCCTCCCTGGAGCCGGCGCCTGCGAGCAATCAGCCGCCAGCGCCACAGCCTGCACCGAGGGTGCACTTCGAGCTGTTGCGCATGCGCTCACGATACTCATCCATGTTTTCGACCCGGTTGCGCAACTGCGATTCGGTCATGCACTGCAACGTCGGAATGGTGCTGCCAATGAGCTTCTCCCGTTTGCAGTACAGGGTCTGGCCGTCGCGCTGCACGACCTTGTAGCCCTTCGCCGCATCCTGGAATTTCTTTTCGAGGGCATCTGCCGTGTCGGCTTCGGTTTGCGCAGCCGGAGCAGCTTTAGCTGCGGACGCCGCTGCCGGGGCTGCCACGGCCGGTGCCGGGGCGGCCGCAGTGACGTTTGCCTCGGCGGCGGGCTGGGATGCACAGGCCGCCAACAGCGCAACGCAGACGCCGAGGGCCACTGACGGGTAAAACTTGTTGATTGGCATGACGGTAAAAAACCTCCTAACGGACACGCTTGAAGCGTGCTGAACGACCCCTCTTGTCGGCTATCCGGAACGTACCCATGCTGGCACGCATGATCGTCACCGCATCACCGGTTTCGATCGTGAGCGTGGCATCGGCGTCCTGTTGACGCCACGCCTGACCGTTATCCAACTCGACCACGATCATCCCATCGTCGACACGGCGGAGGGAAGTGACGACACCCTGGATTTCCTGCAGCTCTTTACGTTCGACTTCACGGTTCCCCTTCCCCGCAGGAAGCCCGGTACTCGCACCGAACATATTCTCTGCCGAGGGTGGGGGCATATCTGTGCCGTTTTGTAGCTGCGCAACGGCCTTGTCGAAGCAGGCCAGCCGCTCCGCGTCACGGCGCAGTGAAACGCATGGTTTCAGATGCCCTGGAAGGTCATCTGCCGGCGCCGGATATGCCATGAGCAAAGCGATGGCCGAGGCGATGGGGGTCAGTAACTTCAAGACTCGCTGCCAGTAATGGAAACTTCGTCGCGATAATAATCTTTGATAGCCGGCACTGCAGTTCGGATCAGCTCGCGTTCCCCGCGGGTCAGCGCCGGATGCCATGTATCGAATATGAGTATGGCCCTGGGAACGTCACTATCGTTCCATGCCTCGTGTTCGATCGTGTCGTCGAACACCCAGGCCTTGCCGACCTCCCATTCGCGAGTGTCCGAACCCACGCGAAACCGGCACTGGGGTGGAACCACCAGTGGCAGATGCACGATCAGCCGCGAGTTGGTCACGCCGGAGTGGGGAGGTATGTGCGATTTGCGATCGAGAACGGAAAAGAACGCCGAGGGTGCATATCCCGGCACATCCGCATACGGCGCTTTCGCAAGCAGCGCGGCGGTCCTGGGGCAGCGGTCCGCATGCGCGTCGATGCGCGCACCGTCGCGCCAGAGGAAGAACGCGCTCCACTTTCGCGAGCGGTTGAGCTCGGCCCACTGGTCGAGCGGCACACCCTCCGGGTAGGCGATGTACGGCACGACACCGCCCGCGTCCTCGCGCAACGCCCGCTCGCATTCCGCGCGGATCTCAGCTGTAGCCGCTTCGAATTCGGCAAGCCAGGGAAAATCCTCGCGAGCGTAGAACTCGTGCTCGGGCAGTTTGGGGATGTGCAGGAATGTGGGTTGCGCGTGGTAGATGCGCCGTTTGCCAAGCAATGCGGCAAGCCCGTGCTCGGCGCGATCCAGCTCGGAGCCGGAATGGTTCGCACGCGTGTTGACGAGTGTCTGGTCGAGACGAGCGGCCAGGGCGAGGTCGTTGTTGCGGACCACCTCGAAGGCTCGCTGCAGTGGTTCGCGTAACGCCATCGGCAGCCGCGCGTTCGGTGACAGTACCTGCAATGCGTGCTGATAAACGGTGGCGGCGGCCTTGGGCTTCCCGCGGCGGACCAGAAGGTCGGCCTTCTGCAGCAGCGCGAGCAGGTGGCGCGGCTCGATCGCGAGCACTGACTGCAGCGCCTTCTCTTCCTCGTCGCGCAGATCGAGGGCGCGCAGCGCTGTCGCGAGATTCATCCACAACGCCGGGCTTCCGGCGTCACGGGCAGCCGCGCGTTCCAGAAGCGTACGCGCGCCGGCGGCGTCGCCCGACTGCAGCAGGTCGATGGCGCGTGCGTTGAGCACCAGCGGGTGCTCGGGCGCGAGCTTCGACGCCTGCGCCAACAGCCTCTGCGCTTCATCACGCTGACCCGAGGCGGCCGCCTTTTCCGCCTGCTGGATCAGTCCTTTGATCAGCGTTTCTTCGTTCGCTGACAATCTCGTTCTTGGGAGAGGGTCAGTTCAGGACGCGCAACACCACGCGCCGGTTTTGCTGCCGGCCATCGTCGGTGTTGTTGCTCGCCACGGGCTGACGCTCTCCGTATCCACGCGAGGTGATGGCGTTGGTCACGCCGCCTTCCGTCAGATACTTGAGAACCGTATCTGCGCGGCGGGAGGACAGGTCGAGATTCAGGGCGTCCGAACCGCGGCTGTCGGTATGACCGGCGACTTCGACGTTGAGCTCGGGATATCGCTTCAGTGTTGCGATGGCCATGTTCAGTGCCGAGAGGCTTTCAGGCTTGAGTTCAGCCTTGCCGGTCTCGAACTCGACTCCGGGTAGTTTGATCTCCTCCTTGAACGAGCAGCCGACGGAGTCCACGCGATCGCCCTTGGGCGTGTCGGGGCACTTGTCCTGGCTGTCGACGACGCCGTCGCCGTCGCTGTCGAGCTCACAGCCCTTCTCGTCGACCCTGGCTCCGGTGGGCGTGTTCGGGCACTGGTCGAGACTGTCGGCGACGCCGTCACCGTCGCTGTCGAGCTCGCAACCGCTGGCGTCAACCTTGGCGCCCGCCGGCGTGCCAGGGCACTTGTCGAAGTCGTTGTTGACGCCGTCGGCGTCGTCGTCGAGCGGCAGCGGGCAGCCGCTCGAGTCCACGGCCCTGCCGGCCGGAGTGCCCGGGCACTGGTCCAGCTCGTCGGTGACGCCATCGCCATCGCTGTCGAGGGAACGCCGCGAGGAGCCGCCCCAGGAGTACTGCACGCCGATGCCCGCGACGTAGTCGATGGGTTTTTCATTGCCGGCGCCGGTTTCGTCGTCGAGCCCGCGACGCGCTCCCAGATCCGCGCGCAACTGCATGGCGCTGCCGTCGGTGCGTTCCGCCCCGAGCGTGATCAGCAGGCCGGCGCCGTAGAGGGCGGTCAAATTGTTTTCATCCACACCCGGCTTGAGGATGGTATTGCTGGCCGCCAGGCCGAAGCTGAGGAAGGGATTTACGCGGCCCTCGCGAAAAAACACGCGGTTGACGGAAAACCCGAAGCCCTGCAGCTCCAGTGAAGTGTCGCCGGCACGCTGATGTTCGGACCCAAAAAAGGAAATCTGCGCATCCCAACTCGCGGCCATCGTCCGGCCGAAGGCGAGCGTCACGCCCGCGTCATCGTCGGCGACCCGGCCGTCGTCCAGCCATAACGCATTCACCTGCGGCGCGATGTACCAGCTGCCTTCCGCCGCCCCGCCGTATGCCGTTCCCGTCGTGAATGCCGCGGTCGAAATGGCCGCGAGCACGAGTCTTGTAATTCTTTTCATGGATTCTCCCTGCAAACTGGTCCTAGCAAGTGGCGGCGATGATATCAGCGCTTCGCGAGCGCCGGATGCACCACTCGCTGGCCCGGCCGAAGGCCGAGTCGTTTGGCCTCACCACCGGCGATTTCGAGGACCGCCAGGGCCGGCTCGTCGCTGCGAATGACGGCGAGGGAGTGCGGCGTCGTCTGCTCGATGATCTGCTGGATTCGGGCCTGGGCATCGATGAACACCATGTCGAGCGGAATGTAGGTGTTCTTCATCCACATGCCGATGGGCTTAGGGCTTTCGTGCACAAACAGCATTCCGCGCATGTCGGGCAGCGCCCGGACGAACATCAGGCCCTGTTGCATGCGGCGCGGGCTGTCCGCCAGCCAGACATCGAAAGTGAGTTTGACCTTTTTGCCATCGTTTATCTCGAGCTGGCCGCGCGGGAATGCCGCCAGATCCTCGAGCTGGCCGTCCTGGGCAGAAGCCATGTTGCCCGCCATGGCGAGCGTAGCCGCGAGCACTGTTGCCAGGCGGCGCAGGAAATCAGGGCGGTGTCGGTTTGAGCGCATGGCGGTCATCGTCGTCGAATTCCACTCGACCTGCAAAGTCGAAGCTGGTGAGCAGCAGCCGTTCTCCTTTCGAGAGGCTGGTCGCGGGCCCGAGACAGAAACCGCGTGCCTCGACGCGATAGATAGCGCGGTCGTCTCCCAGCGTTTCCACTCGCTGCTGGGTCAACGAATCGACGGTGCATTTGTCATCGCCCATCGTCGCGAAGACGCGCTTTTCGCCTTCAAACAGGATCGTGACGTTGGTGCGCAGGGTCTCTCCGCCGCGCCCTTCGCTGATGCCGGCGATGCCGAAGACGAGCCGGATGCGCCGACCATCGCCACGCTCGGGCCCGCCGATACTGACGCGCACCCCGTTGCCCGATGGACGTGGACCGCCTTCGCATTCCATCTGCGCGTCCTTCCAGTCGAGATCCAGGTCGACCGCCCCGCGCAGGCGTGCCCGCAAATAGCCGTCGCCGGTGGCGAAACAGCCTGTCGTGGGAGGGGATCCGGTCGCTGAACTTGTAGGAGGAGCGGCGCACGCAACGTGCAAGAGCGCCACGCCAAGCACAGCAACACCTGCTGCAGCGGATGCGCGATGAGGCATGCGTCTACGGTAGCACGGGCCCTATACTTCAAAAAAACCGAGGGACCAATGGCCAAACGCCCAGCACGCGCAACTTCCGGTCGTTACGTCAGCCGGCTCACGAGCGGCACGCTCGCCGTCATCATGGCGGGCGGCCGGGGCGAACGCCTCAAGGGCCTTACCGAACATCGCGCAAAACCCGCGACGCCTTTCGGCGGCAAGTTCCGCATCATCGACTTCGTGCTGTCCAATTGCGTGAATTCCGGCATCCGCCAGATCACCGTACTGACGCAGTACAAGGCGCAGTCGCTGATCCAGCACATCCATCGCGGCTGGGGTTACATGCGGGGCGAGTTCGGCGAATTCGTCGAGGTCATTCCCGCGCAGCAGAAGACCGGCACGCATTGGTATCGCGGTACCGCCGACGCGGTCTACCAGAACATCGACGTGATGCATTCGCATCGCCCCAAGCACGTCCTGGTCCTGGCGGGCGATCACATCTACAAGATGGACTACGGTCCGATGATTGCCTATCACGTGGAGAAGGGCGCAGACATCACCGTGGGTGTGGTCGAAGTCCCGATCGTGGAGGCCAAGGACTTCGGCGTGCTCACGGTGACGGAGTGGAATCGGGTGACGCGCTTCGTCGAGAAGTCGCCGACCCCGGACCCGATGCCCGGGCGCACCGACGTCGCGCTCGCCTCGATGGGTATCTACGTTTTCAACCCGGACCTGCTCGAGAAGTTGCTGCTCGAGGACGCCGCGGACGAGAAGTCCAAGCACGATTTCGGCAAGGACATCATCCCCAAGGCGATCGAGAAGTTGCAGGTCTTTGCGTATCCTTTTCGGGACGTAAAGACGCGGGCGCAGTCATATTGGCGCGATGTTGGAACAATCGACGCATTCTACGAGGCCAATCTCGAGCTCGTCTGGGTCGCACCCGAACTCAATATCTATGACGAGGACTGGCCCATCTGGACCTACCAGGCGCAGACCCCACCAGCAAAGTTCGTGCTCGATGAGGACGGCCGCCGCGGCGTGGCGATCAACTCGCTGGTCTCTGGCGGCGCCATCATCTCGGGCGCCACGGTGCGCGAGTCGCTGCTGTTCTCCGGGGTGCGCGTCGAAGAGCGTTCGCTGGTGGAACGTTCGGTGATCCTGCCGGACGTGCGCATTGGCCAGAACTGCGAAGTGCGCAACGCCATCATCGACGCGGGCTGTGAAATCGCCAGCGGCATGCGCATCGGCGTCGACCGGGGCGAAGACTCCAAGCGTTTCCTGGTGACGGAAAAGGGCGTGGTGCTGGTGACGCAGGACATGCTGTCGCATGTGTGAGCAAAGTCGCGCGCGCCGCCTGACCCTGGTGGCGCTGCTCTGCCTGCCGCTCGTTTCGGTACTCGGGGGCTGTGCCGCGCTGCCGAAGCTCGAGGCGCCGAAACTGACGGTGGTGTCGCTCAAGATGGCCGGCGGCGACATTTTTTCGCAGCGCGTGCAGGTGCGCATGCGCGTGTTCAATCCGAATACACGGGAACTGCCGATCTCGGGCATCACCTACAACATCGAGGTCAACGAGACCGAGCTCGGCAATGGCGCCACCGCCGCGCCGTTCACCGTGCCGGCCATGGGTGAAGCCGAGTTCGACATGAACATCACCGCCAATCTCGCGGGCGCGATCCTGAAGCTGCTGTCACGGAAAAATTCTTCCGAGGCGCTCGACTACCGGCTGCGCGGGAACGTCAATCTATCCAGCGGTTTTCTGCGCCGGATCCCGTTTGACGAGCGCGGCAGCGTCAATCTGAAGTAACTCGGCGAAGAGCCTCAGATATTCGTTGGCCTGGGTTTCCCAGGAAAAATCACAGCGCATGGCGTTCTGCACGATGCGCCGCCAGAGCGCCGGATCCGCGTACCACTTCATCGCCGTGTCGAGCGCCCAGCTCATCGCTATCGCGTCGAAATCGTTGAACACGATGCCCGTGCCAACGCCTGTGACCGGATCGAAATGCGCCACCGAATCGGCGAGCCCGCCCGTGCGGCGCACGATGGGTATGGTGCCGTAACGCAGCGAGTACATCTGGTTGAGCCCGCAGGGTTCGTACTGCGAGGGCATCAGGAACGCATCACTCGCGCCTTCGATCCAGTGCGCTAGTGCGTCGTCATAACCGCCGAAAAACCATGCGCGGCCGCGGTATTTCTCGGCCAGTCCCGTGAAAAACTTTTCGTACGCCGGGTCGCCCGTGCCGACCACCGCCAGGCGCACGTCATGGTCGTGCAGCAGTTTTGGCAGTGTGTCGGTGAGCAGGTCGAAACCCTTCTGCGATGCCAGCCGGCTCACGATGCCGAACAGCGGCACGCGCCCCTGCGTGGCTTTCATGTTCTGGCGAAGCAGGAAATTGCGCTTCAGCTCCGCCTTGCGCTCGACGTTGCCGGGACCGAAGTGGATCGGCAGGTGTTTGTCGCGCGCCGGATCCCATTCCTCGTAGTCGACGCCGTTGAGGATGCCGTGCACCGCGCTGCCGCGCGAGGCCAGCGCCTGCTCCATTCCCATGCCGTAACGTGGCGTGGTGATTTCGCGTGCATAGGTCGGGCTCACGGTGGTCACCGCGTCGGCATGCAGGATGCCGTGTTTGAGCGCATTGATGCGCCCCGCCTTGAGGTCGTCCTGGTGCAGTAGATAGGTGTCGACGCCCAGGCCGAGATCGGCGACGTCGGTGGCGCTGAAGTCGCCCTGGTAGCCGATGTTGTGGATGGTCAGCACCGACTTCGTGGCGGTGAACACCGGGTCGTTCCTGTAACTGGACTTGAGCCACAGCGGCGCGAACGCCGTGTGCCAGTCGTGCGAGTGCACGATGTGCGGGCGGAAATCCATGCGCCGGCAGCATTCGAGCGCCGCGCGAGTCAGCACGAGGAAGCGGCGGTGTTCGTCGGCGTCGCCGGTGTACAGCCGCGGACGCGCGTAGAGCGCGTCGTTCTCCACCAGGTACACCGGGGAGGCCGATCCCGGGAGGTCTGCGCGCCAGACATCGACGCGGTATTCACGGGGACCGATGGGCAGGGCGAGTCCCTGCAGGCCCTCGACACGGGTGGCGCCGAGAGGGTCCCGCTTGATCTGCGAATAGAACGGCATGAACAGCCGCACGTCGTGCCCGGCGAGCGTCAATTGCCGCGAAAGCGCGCTCGCGACGTCGGCAAGCCCGCCGCTCTTGGCGAGCGGCACCACTTCGGATGCGATGGCGCAGATTGATAGTTTCACGGCGGCGGGCATTCTAGCGGTTGATTCCCGCTGGTAGCATGTCGGCAGGTCTTTAAATTCAATGCGCCGAATACTCACTTTCCTCACGGCCATCGTGCTGTTGCTGGTGTCTCTGGGCGTCGGCGTGTTCACGGCCGACCTGCCGTTCTGGCGTCGCGCCTTCCAGCTGCCGTTGCCCCCCGACGGTGCCTACCTACCCGTGGCCACCATCGGCAATTCAGTGGCGCCACCCGCGCAGGTGACGAATCCTGCCCCCCCGGCGATCGACGCGCTGGTGGTCGAAGAAGCTGCCAGTCGTGCGGGCGCCGCCGGGTCGCGCGCCTTGTTAGTCATGCATCGCGGCACGCTGGTCGTCGAACGTTATTTCCTGACCGACGACGCCAGCACCTTGCTGCCCGCCGCGCTGGTAGCGCGCCCGCTCGCCGCCATGGCGATCGGCGTCGCGCTTGCCGAAGGTCGCATCACCAGCCTCGATGAACCGGTCTCGCGACATCTCCCCGAGTGGGACGACGAAGCGCGGGGGCGCATCACGCTGCGGCAGCTGCTCGAAGAAACCAGCGGGCTCGAGACCGGCGGCGACACCCGCGGGCTGCCGTATCGATCGCCATGGCGCGACCCGGAGACCTTGCCGGCCTTCGCCACTTCGCGCGGCGTTCGCATGTTGTTAGGCAACGACTTCGAATCGAGCGCCCTCGGCTTCCAGCTCGAACACGAGCCGGGCGGCTTCTACAACCTTTCGCCGGCCAACACCCAGCTCGCCGCGGTCATCATCGAGCGGGCGACCCGTGAGCCCTACGAAACTTTCGTGGATCGGAAATTGTGGCAGCCGGTGGGCGGTGGGATCGCCGAGTTGCAGCTCGACCGCCGCGCGGGAATGCCGGCCGCGCATTGCTGCTGGCGCGCGACGGCACGCGACATGTTGCGTGTTCTCGCCCTGCTCGGAACCGACGGAATCCACGAGGGGCGCGCGGTATTACCGGCCGGTTGGGCGCGTGAGATGGCCCAGGCATCACGCGTCAGCGCCGGGACCGGCATGCAGGTGACGCGCCTGACCGTCGAAGGCGCGGAGGTTCTCATGATCACGGACGACAACGGCAGCGCGTCCTGGATCATTCCGCAACGTCAGCTCGCCATACTCAACATCACGAATCCCGGAGGCAGCGCGGTCGCGGATCTGCCGGCGATGCTGCTCAAGGGAATCGACGCGCCCGCAGAACAGTGAAAGCCGCAAGGATCGGGTCGAAGCCAGGCAAGCCGGCGGGCAAGATGCTGCGCATGGACATGAAAGTAGTTTCGATTACCGAAGGATTCCTCGACAGCCGCGAATTCGCGCGCATGACCCGCGCGATCGAATTCATCGAGCGGGAGTATCAGCGTCAGCCGAAGCTCGCCGAAATCGCCAGGTTCGTCGGGCTCTCCGAATTCCACTTCAATCGCCTGTTCCGTCGCTGGACCGGCCTGACTCCCAAGCAATATCTCGCCGAGGTCACCAGCCGCGCCGCGAGTACGGCATTGCGCAGCGAGCCCTCCGTGCTGGATGCCGCGCACTCCGTAGGACTTTCGGGAGGTGGGCGGTTGCACGATCTGACGGTGTCGCTCGAGGCCATGACGCCCGGCGAGATTCGCTCAGGAGGAGCGGGCGTGAACATTCGCCACGGCGTGGCCGACACTCCGTTCGGCACCGCGTTCATCGCCGAAACGGATCGCGGTTTGTGTCGCCTGTCGTTTCTCGACGGCGCCAGCGAGACGGCTGAACTTCGGGCGTTGCGCGCGCAGTGGCCCAAGGCCGCAATCACGCGCGACGATGCGAAGGCCAAGACTTTGGTCGATATCATCTGGGGTCACAAATCCGCAACCTTGCCGCTCGCGGTATGCGGCACCAACTTCCAGGTGCAGGTTTGGCGTGCCCTGCTCGAACTAGATCCGGGCGAGACGGTCACATACAGCGCGTTGGCACGACAGCTGGGTCAACCGAATGGCGCCCGAGCCGTTGGCAATGCAGTTGGCGCGAATCCCATCGCCTGGGTCATCCCCTGTCATCGCGTGCTGCGAGCAGGCGGGCAACTCGGCGGCTACCGTTGGGGCGTCGCGCGCAAACAGATGATTCGCCGCTGGGAAGAATGGCGTACTGGGGCCTCATAACGTTTTGATTCCCCTCGTGTGTCGGCGTGTTAGCGGTGCCATACTTGTATTCCGCCAACGACCGATTGAAAACCGCACACGATGTCAGAAAAGCGCAGCCTCGCTACCCCCATCAGCATTGCCGTGGCAGTGATCTGCGCGGCATGGGCCATCTACGCGACGCAGCACAAACCCGTGGCGAACGTTGGTGGTCCGCCGGCCGGCGGCGAGCGGCGCGGCGCGCCAGCCTCGGTCACACTGGTGCAAGTACGCGCGGAGCGCGTGAGCCAGAAACTCGAAGCGCTCGGCAACGCGCGAGCGAACGAATCGGTCGACATCAGCACCAAGACTTCGAACATCGTCACCGCGGTGACGTTTCGCGACGGCGAGCGCGTGAGGCGCGGCCAGGTGTTGGTGCAACTCGACAACGCGCAGGCGCGCGCCGATGTGGCCGCCGCACAGGCGGCAGTGACCGAGAGCGAAAGCCTGTACAACCGCAGCGCCGAGCTGATGCACACGCAGGCGCTGTCGAAGTCCAGCTTCGACCAGCTCGAGGCCACGCTCAAGGCGAACCGCGCCAGGCTGAGCGCCGCGGCCGCCCGCCTCGAGGACACCGTCATTCGCGCGCCGTTCTCGGGCCGCGTCGGTTTGCGGCGCGTAAGCGTTGGCACCCTCGTCAGTCCCGGCGATGTCATCACCACGCTCGATGACACCAGCGTCATCAAACTCGATTTCTCCGTGCCCGAGAACTTTGTCGCGTCGCTGCGCGAGGGACTGACTATTCGGGCCACCGCCCCGGCATTCCCCGGGCGCAGTTTCACGGGTTCGGTGTCCAGCATCGACTCCCGCGTCGACATCGCCACCCGTTCGGTGACGGTACGTGCGTTGCTGGCCAACGAAGACGGCGCGCTCAAGGCCGGCATGTTCCTCAACGTCTCGCTCGCCAATGACGAGCGCGAGGCGCTGGTAATACCGGAAGAAGCGCTCACCCCCGAAGCGGAGCGGCAGTTCGTATTCGTGGTTGCCGACGGCAAGGCGGTGCGCCGCGAAGTGCGCATCGGCGGGCGCCGGCCCGGCACCGTGGAAATAATCGCAGGCCTGTCCGCCGGTGAACGCGTGGTGGTCGAAGGCACGCAGAAGATTCGTGACGGCGCCAGCGTCATGGCCACCGATCGCATCGTCGACACGCTGCCCGAAGAAAATGCCGGCCAGTCGCATGAGGCGAGCGCCAGCCCGGCGCGCATCGCTCAATGAGGATGGCCCCATGAGCATGGCCCCATGATGATCTCCGACCTGTCGGTGCGGCGCCCCGTCTTCGCGACGGTCATGTCGCTGCTGCTGTTCATCCTGGGCATCGGCGCGGTCACTCGCCTGTCACTGCGTGAATTCCCGGACGTCGATCGCCCCGTGGTCAGCATCGAGACGCGATACCGCGGCGCCGGCTCGGACGTCGTCGAATCGCGCATCACGCAGATCATCGAGAACGAGATCTCGGGCATCGAAGGCGTCGAGCGTCTCAACTCCGCGAGCCGCGACGAACGCTCGCAGATCAACGTCGAGTTCACGCTCGAGCGCGATCTCGACAGCGCGGCGAATGACGTCCGCGAGCGGCTGTCCCGCGTTGCCTCGCGGCTGCCCGAAGAAGCCGACCCGTCGCAGATCACCAAGGTAGATAGCGGACAGGATCCGATCATCTTCCTGAACGTCGCGAGCACCCAGCGCAACATGCTCGAGATCACGGATTTCATGGAGCGTTATCTCGTCGATCAGTTCGCGACGCTCGAAGGTGTGGCCTCGGTTCGCATGAACGGCGCCCGCCGCTACGCGATGCGCGTCTGGCTGTCGCGCGAGAATCTCGCGGCGCGGCAACTCACCGTCGCCGACGTCGAGAACTCCCTGCTGCGCGAGAACGTGGAACTTGCCGGCCGGCCGTCTCGAATCGCGCGAGCGCGAGTTCTCGCTACGCACGGACACGAACCTGCGCAGCGAGGAGGACTTCCGGAATCTCGTCGTGGGCCGTGGTCCCGATGGTTACCTCGTCCGTCTCGGCGAAGTGGCCGAGGTGCGCCTTGCCTCCGATGACGACCGCAGCCTCTCGCGCTCGAACGGCGCGATCGGCCTGTCGATGGCGGTCATTCCGCAATCCAAGGCGAACGTGCTGGCGACCTCGGGTGCGGTCAAGAAGCGCCTCGCGGAAATCCAGTCCACGCTGCCCAAGGACATGCTCGTCGAGGTCAACATCGACAACGGCGTGTTCATCGCGGCGTCGCTCAAGAACGTGGTGTTCGCGTTGACCGAGACGCTGATCCTGGTGCTCATCGTCATCTTCCTGTTTCTGGGCACCCTGCGTGCCACGCTCATCCCCGCGGTCACGATCCCGGTGTCCATCATCGCCGCGGCGCTGGTCATGGCGGCGCTGGACTACTCGATCAACACACTGACGTTGCTCGGCGCGGTGCTCGCCATCGGCCTCGTCGTCGATGACGCCATCGTCGTGCTCGAGAACATCGTGCGACGCATCGAGGGAGGCGAGCCGCCTGTGCTTGCATCCATCAGCGGCTCGCGCGAAATCGGATTTGCCGTCGTCGCGACCACGTTGGTGCTGATGGCCGTGTTCGTGCCCGTGTCGTTCATGACCGGTGACACCGGCCGGTTGTTCGGCGAGTTCGGCGTGACGGTGGCGGCGGCCGTAGGCTTTTCCGCTTTCGTCGCGCTCTCGCTCACGCCGATGATGGCGTCGAAACTGTTCGCAAACGGCATGCCGAAGTCCCGCATGGTCGGCGGCATCGATCGCGTGTTTCACAATCTCGACGACCGTTACGCCGAGGGCTTGCGCCGTGCGATGGAAGGCCGCAAGCCCCTGTGGATCGTCGGCAGCGCGCTGGCTTTGTTCGTCGTGATGCTGCTGCTGTTCGTCGTCGGCATCCCGTTCCAGGGACTGCGATTGCCCACCGAGCTCGCGCCGCAGGAAGATCGTGGCATGGTGCAGATCTTCATCACGGCACCGGAAGGTTCGAGCATCCAGTACCTCGACCGACAGTTGCGCGAAGTCGAGCAAGTCGCGATGGATGAGGTCGACAACGGCAACGCGCGGCGCGTGCTCACCCGTTCGGGCGGCTTCGGGCGCAGCGCCGAAGTGAACATTGGCCGCGTGATGGTCCCGCTCAACATGTGGGATGAGCGCGACGAGAGCGCGGCCGAGATCACCAACCGCATTCGCCAGCGCACCCAGAACATCTCCGGCGCGCGCGTCAACGCCAACCAGATGGGCAGTCCCATCAACCGCAACAGCACCCGGCCGCTCGCGATCGCGATGGGTGGTGGCGAATACGAAGAAATCGTGCAGTGGCGCGACAAGGTCATGCAGCGGGTCGCTGCCGAGAACCCGCGCATCCTGAACCTCGAGTCCGACTACCTCGAGCGTCAGCCACGCGTGATCGTGCAGATCGACCGCAACAAGGCGGCGGACCTCGGCGTCTCGTTGCAGACCGTAGGCCGCACGCTCGAAACCATGATGGGATCGCGCATCGTCACCACGTTCGAACGTGCCGGTGAGGAATACGACGTCGTCCTGCAGGCGCGGGACACGCAGCGCGCTTCGGTCGGCGACCTCGACAATCTCTATGTGCGTTCCGACAAGAACAACGAGCTGGTGCCGCTTTCGGCCCTGGTGCGTATCGACGAACGGGCAGGGCCGACCGAGCTGCGTCGCACGGATCGCATGCGCGCAATCGAGCTCGCCGGCTCACTGGCGCCGGGCTACACGCTCGGCGAGGCGGTGGCTTACATGGAGCGGGTGATCCGCGAAGAAGCGCCGAATGCCCAGATCATCTACAACGGTGAGACGTACCAGCTCAAGAAGTCCGGCGACGCGTTGTGGATCACGTTCGCGTTCGCGCTGCTCATCGTCTACCTCGTGCTCGCGGCGCAGTTCGAGAGTTTCATCCACCCCATCGTGATCCTCGTCACCGTGCCGCTCGCGCTCACCGGCGCGTTGCTCGGCATCTTCCTGTTCAACTCCACCATCAACATCTTCAGCCAGATCGGCTGCATCATGCTGATCGGCATCGCCTGCAAGAACGGCATCCTCATCGTCGAGTTCGCCAACCAGCTTCGCGATCGCGGCGTGGAATTCGTGGACGCCATCATCCAGTCCTCGGCTACCCGCCTGCGCCCCGTGCTCATGACCAGCCTGTGCACGGCGTTCGGTGCGATGCCGCTCATGCTGGCGCATGGCGCCGGCGCCGAGAGCCGCGAGTCGATCGGCGCCACGGTGTTCTTCGGCACGATCGTCTCCCTCGGCATGACCCTGTACGTCGTTCCCGCGCTCTACCTTCTCATCGCGCGGAACACGCGTTCGCCGGAATACATGACTCGACTCATCGAGACGTTGCTGGGCGGTCGTTCCGCTCCACGTGGTAGTCCGGCAACAGCCGAATCCACGGGCGCGCCTTCGCCCGACCGCCCGTAGAGCGGAAAACGCCACAAGCCGGTTTACATAAAACTGACATTTGGCCGTAACAACGGCCAGCGCTGTCAACCCAAACGTGACCTCTTAAGTTGTTGATCCTGATTGGATTCGGGGCTTGCCGAGGCTGTTGTAACGAGGGTCGCTGGTAGACTGGCGCCCGACCGCTTTCCCGCCCCGTGACGATTCCCATGGCTCTGACCCCGTACAAACAGCTCGAGCAGGAATGGAAACGCCTGCATGCCTTCCGTGGCGCAATGGCGATCCTGCGATGGGATGCGGCGGTCATGATGCCGCGCGGCAGCGCCGATGTACGCGGCGAGCAACTCGCGGCGCTGGAGACCGAGTACCACTCGCTGGTCACCGCTCCGAAGATCACGCGTCTTCTCGATCGCGCCCAGGCCAACACGGGCGGCCTCGAGGACTGGCAGGTTTCCAACCTGCGCGAGATGCGCCGTCAGCGCGATTTCGCGATCGCGACGCCAGTGGCGCTGGTATCGCGCCTGGCGAAGGCCGCGTCCAAGGCTGAAGCGAAGTGGCTGCACGCGCGCGAGACCGGCAAGTTCGAAGATTTCGCGCCGCACCTCGAAGAAGTCGTCCACCTCGTGCGCGACAAGGCGCAGCTGCTGGGACAGGCACGCAACCTCGCGCCCTATGACGCGCTGGTGGACGAGTTCAGTCCTGGGCTCACCTCCGGCGAGATCGACGCCATGTTCAAGGCGTTGGCGCGCCGCCTGCCGGGCCTCATCCGTGAAGTGCTCGCGCGCCAGGAGCAGCGACCGGTGCTGCCCATCGTCGGCAAGTTCAGCGCCGGCAAGCAGCGGGCGCTGGCGGTGGAAGTCATGAAGGCGGTGGGCTTCCCGTTCGATCGCGGGCGCCTGGACGAGAGCGAACACCCGTTCACCGAAGGCGTTCCGGGTGACGTGCGCGTCACTACGCGCTTCGACACCACTGAACCGTTCTCCGGCCTGCTGGGCGCGATGCATGAGACCGGGCATGCGATGTATGACGTGGGCCTGCCGGCCGAGTATGCCGACCAGCCCGTGGGCCGGGATCGCGGTATGGCGCTGGAAGAGAGCCAGTCGCTGCTCATGGAGATGATCGTGTGCCGCAGCCGCGGTTTCGTCAGCTACCTCAAGCCGCTGCTGGAAAAACACTTCGGAGTGTCGGGTGCCGAGTGGTCCGAAGAAAACCTCTACGCGCACCTGACCCGTGTGAAGCGCGGTCCGATCCGCGTCGACGCCGACGAGCTCACGTACACGCTGCATATCCAGTTGCGCTACGAGCTCGAGAACCAGCTGCTGTCCGGCGAGCTCGCGGTGCGCAACCTGCGTGACGCCTGGAATTCCAGCATGGAACAGCGGCTGGGCGTGAAGCCGCAGAACGATCTCGAAGGCGTATTGCAGGACGTGCACTGGGCGGTCGGATCGTTTGGCTACTTTCCCTCGTATGGCCTGGGGGCGGTGATGGCCGCGCAGTTCTTCGAGGCGTTGCGCGAATCCGTGCCCGACATCGAGGCGCAGATCGCACGCGGCGAATTTGCCGGACTCATCGGCTGGCTGCGCGAGAACGTGCACGGGCACGGCGCGCGAATCACCACCCAGGAACTCCTCAAACTGTCCACGGGCAAACCGCTGTCGGCCACGTCGGCGCTGCGGTATCTGGAAGCGAAGTATCTCGGCAGCGAATCGGTAGTCGGCAGCGCCGCTGCATGAAGTCCTGGCGCGGTGGGCTGATCGGCGCGATCAGTGCCGTCTTCCTGCTCGCCGCCTTGCTGGTGCCGGCGATGCCGCAACCGCTCTCGTACCACGCGTTCGCCGATTGCCGCTCGATCTTTGGCATCGCCAACTTTTTCAACGTGGTGTCCAACATCCCGTTCCTGATCGCCGGCGCGCTCGGCCTGGGCCTCATCTGGACCGGTCGCGTGAGCTTCATCGACGCGAGCGAGCAACTGCCATACCTGGTGTTCTTCCTCGGCGCATTGCTCACCTGTTTCGGCTCGGCCTGGTACCACGCGGCGCCTGACAACCCGCGCCTGGTGTGGGACCGGCTGCCCATGACGCTCGGCTTCGCGGGCCTGGTTGCAGCGGCGGTGGCCGAGCGCGTCGATCTGAGGCTGGGCTCGAGGGCGCTGTGGCCGCTGCTGCTGTTCGGTGTGGTGACCGTCCTCTACTGGTACGCCACTGAACGGCTGGGCCGGGGCGACCTGGTTCCGTACGCCGCATACCAGGCCTGGGCGATCGTCATCATCGTGGTGATGTTGCTGGTCTACCCCGCGCGCCGCTACACCCATGGCGGCTTGCTGGCCTGGGCCGCGGGCTGGTACGGCCTGGCCAAGGTATTCGAGACATTCGACCTGCAGATTTACCGGATGCTGGGTGGAACCTTAAGCGGCCACACCATCAAACACGTCCTGGCGTCGTTCGCGGTGTTTGCCATCGTGCGCCAGTTGCGGCTGCGGAATAGAATCCCGGCCGCATGAACGCCCGCCCGGATACCGTCGTCGAGAACTCGCCCGAGTGGCCTTCGCAGACCGCGAAGAAGCTCGGCGCGCACCTGCGCGGGCTCGTGGGCAAGGCCATCGAGGACTACCGGATGATCGCCGACGGCGATCGCGTGATGGTGTGCCTCTCGGGCGGCAAGGATTCGTACACGTTGCTGGACGTGCTGCTCTCGTTGAAGCGTGCCGCGCCCATCGACTTCGAGATCATCGCCGTCAACCTCGACCAGAAACAGCCGGACTTCCCGGCCGAGGTGCTGCCCAACTACCTGCGCGAGATGGGCGTGCCGTTCCACGTGATCGAGCAGGACACCTACAGCGTGGTCAAACGCGTGATCCCGGAAGGCAAGACGATGTGCGGGCTGTGCTCGCGCATGCGCCGCGGTGCCCTGTACCGCTACGCGGCCGAGAACGGCATCACCAGAATTGCCCTGGGACATCACCGCGACGACATCGTCGAGACGCTGTTCCTCAACATGTTCCACGGTGGCCGGCTCAAGGCCATGGCGCCCAAGCTCAAGTCCGACGACGGCCGTCACATCGTGATCCGGCCGCTGGCGTACGTCGCCGAGTCATTGATCGAACGTTATGCGCGCGCGCGGCAGTTCCCGATCATCCCCTGCAAGTTGTGCGGGTCGCAGGACAACGCGCAGCGCAAGGAGGTCAAGCGCATGCTGGCCGAGTGGGAGCGACAGTATCCCGGGCGCACCGAGTCGATCTTCTCCGCATTGCGCAACGTCGAGCCGGCCCACCTTGCCGATCCGCGGACTTTCGATTTTTCGGGGCTGGATGCCGAACGCGACCAAATCCCGGAATAAACCCATCGGCGAGTCTTATTGGGTGATCGAGGATCGCCTGCTGGCCGGAAGATATCCGGGCGGCAAGACGCCCAAGGAAGCCGAACGCCGCGTGCAGTCGCTGCTGGCAGCGGGCTTCAACGCCTTCATCGACCTGACCGAGGCGGGCGAGCTCCCGCCGTACGACATCTATCTACCTGGCAGCACGCTGTACGTGCGCAAGCCGATCCCTGACCATGGCGTGCCGCGGGCGCCGGAGCACATGGCGGAGATCCAGGCGGAGCTGGAAGGGGCCCTGGCCCGCGGGCGCCGCGTGTACGTGCACTGCCGCGCAGGGATAGGCCGCACCGGCACCGTCGTCGCCTGCCATCTCATCGAGCAGGGACTGACTCCCGATGCCGCGCTGATCCGGCTCAACGAGCTGTGGCAGGACAATGACCGCGCGGCCACCTGGCATGACGTCCCCGAGACCGAGGAACAGCGCGACTACATCCTCGCCTGGTCGCCCGCCGTGGATCCCACCCGTTCGCCCGACGTCATGGATGCGGCGCGCACGCTGCGCGAGCGATTCCAGGGAGCGCTGGTCGGGCTGGCGGTGGGCGACGCACTGGCCGCGCACACGCAGTTCCGCAAGCCGGGCACCTTTGCCGTCGTGGGCGACCTCCTGGGCGGTGGGCCCTTCGACCAGCCGCGCGGTGCCTGGACTGACGACACCGCCATGGCGCTGCTGCTCGCCGAAAGCCTGCTCGAACGCGAAGGCTTCGACGCGCACGACCAGGTGCAACGTTACGTGCGCTGGCAGCGCGAGGGTTACGGCAGCGCGACCGGGCAGTGCGTGGGCATCTCGGCCAGCGTGGCGCGTGCGCTGGCGACGGCGCTCTACAAGCGCCAGCCGTTCGCCGGTTCGCACGACCCGGACCAACTCGACAAAGATCCCCTGTCCCGGGTTGCTCCGGCAGTCATGTACTTCTTCGCCGACGCGCCGGCCGCGGTGGCCAAGGCCGCCGAAGCGGCTCGCCTGACTGCGCAGGCACCGATGGTGCTCGATTGTGTGCGGATGCTGGCCAGCATGATCCATCTGGCCTTGTCAGGCCGCGACAAGGCCGCCGTCCTGCGCCCGCCGCGTGAGCTGTGGACCACCACCAGCACCCGGCCCGAGGTGCTGGCGCTTTACGAAGGCTCCTATTCGCATCGCATGCCGCCGGAAATCACGGCGGGCGGCGGAATCCTCCAGGCGCTGGAGGCGGCGCTCTGGGCATTCCAGCGTTCGGAGACCTTTCGCGAGGGTGCGTTGCTCGCCGCCAATCTCGGACGCGACTCGGACGTGGTTTCAGCGGCCTATGGCCAGCTGGCCGGTGCCTATCATGGTGTGAGTGCGATTCCGGGAATCTGGCGTAACAGCCTGATGAAGCAAGAAGTGGTCATCGACAGCGCGGACCGGCTTCTCACTCACGCGCTCGTGACCCTCGGAACGTGATTCCGCAAGTGAATCGTCTCGCTTAAAGTGCAGGGCATGCCGTCCACGCGTCCTTCCCGCGGAAACCTTGCCAAGCGCTCGTGGACGCGGCTGTCCGACGAGCAATTGCTGGGTCTGCGGTTCTGCGACCTGAAGCTCAAGATCGAACGATCTCCGGTGGCCAAGCGTGTGCGCCGCCTCTATAGCGAACTCGACAAGCGACAGATTTCATTTCGTCCGCACGTGTGGCTGTCGGAAGAATGGTTTTCTCCCGATGGCGTACCCGGCATCGCCGTGCCGTTCTATCTCGCGCATCCGCGGCTCGAACGCCTCGAACGCCGCATGATGCGCAACGTCGAAGGCGGCAGCGCCGAAAGCGCGATGCGCATCCTGCGGCACGAAGCGGGTCATGCGATCGACACTGCGTACCGGCTCCGCCGCCGTAAACGCTGGCGCGAAATTTTTGGGCCCGCTTCGTTGCCCTATCCCGAGACCTATCGTGCGCGGCCCGGCAGCCGCCGATACGTACAACATCTCGGCGAGTGGTACGCGCAGGCGCACCCCTGCGAAGACTTCGCGGAAACCTTCGCCGTCTGGCTCAAGCCGAACTCCTCCTGGCGCCGCACCTATGCCCAGTGGCCGGCGTTCCACAAGCTCGAGTTCGTCGACGAACTACTGGAGAACGTGCGTGGCACGCGTCCGCCGGTGCGCAATCGCGAGGTGGTCGAGCCGCTGCGCGAAAACACGCACACGCTGGCCGATCACTATCGCCGCAAGCTGCGCCGCTACAGCATGTACCGGCGCACGGTCACCGATCACCTGCTCGAGCGCGTATTCACCGCCGAGCGCCTGCGTCGCGCGCCGCGCGCGAGCACTTTCCTGCGCGCGCACAGCCTGCACCTGGTGAACGCCACGATGCGCGAGCTGCACGCCGAGCGGTACAGCGTGGAGCAGATCCTGCGCATCGTCGTGGAACGCGCCGACAAGCTCGGCGTGTGGGTGCGCGGCAGTCGGCGCGACGCGCTGCGCCACGCACGCTGGATGCTCGTCTACCTGACGCGTCTCTATGCGCAGGGTGAAAGTCCGCGTCTTTCACTATGAAGCGACTGCGGACGCTGGTCGTCGTTCATTCCACACTCGTTCCGCCCGACACGCTCGAAGGGCACAGCGAAAAAGAAATCGAAGAATGGCGTACCGAGTATGACGTCGTCTCGACGCTGAAGAAGTCCGGCCACGAAGTGCGCTGCCTCGGCATCTCCGATTCGCTCGAAGAGCTGCGCAGCGTGATCACGGAGTGGAAGCCCGAGATCGTCTTCAATCTGCTCGAGGAATTCGACGGCATCGTCACCTATGACCAGCACGTGGTAGCGTTTCTCGAACTGCTGCGTCAGCCATACACCGGCTGCAATCCGCGCGGACTGCTGCTCTCGCGCGACAAGCCGCTGTCGAAGCAACTGCTGTCCTATCACCGCATTCCCTCGCCCCAATTTGCCGTGTTTCGGCGCGGCATCAAGCTGCGGCTGCCGCGCAAGATCAAGTATCCGCTGTTCGTGAAGTCCACGACCGAGGATGCGTCGCTCGGCATTTCGCAGGCCTCGATCGTCACCGACAAGACGCAGCTCAAGCAGCGCATCCAGTTCGTGCACGACCAGGTGCAGACCGATGCGCTGGTCGAGGAATACATCGAGGGCCGCGAGTTGTACGTCGGCGTGATGGGCAACGATCGCCTCACGCGGTTGCCGGTGTGGGAAATGAAGTTCGGTTCGCTGTCCGAGAACTCGGCGGGCATAGCGACGCGCCGCGTGAAGTGGGACAAGAAATATCAGAAGAAGCACGGCATCGACACGTACGAGGCGAAAGAGCTTTCACCGGCCGTGGTCGCGCGGCTCGACAAGTTGTCGCGGCGCGTTTATCGCAGCCTCGGGCTTTCGGGATGCGCGCGCATCGACTACCGCATGAACGCCGAAGGCCAGATCTACGTCATCGAAGCGAATCCCAACCCCAACCTCGCTGCGGACGAAGACTTCGCGCAGTCAGCACTCGCGGCGGGCGTGAGTTATCCCGAGCTGCTCGAGAAACTGCTTACGCTCGGCGCGGGTTATCAGGCAGAGTGGCGCGCCTATTACGGATGAGAGGATTGTCATGAACACTGCGCACCGCGTCGCCGGCGTACTCGCACTGACCTTCCTGTCAGCTGGCTGCGTCAACCAGCAGCAAAGGGACATTCAGACCATCGCGGACTTCCAGCGGAATACCTCCGGTCAGTATCGAAGCGAGAGTGGGGCGATGCTCTACATAGTGCCGGTGCGGTCGCGCATGGTGACCGACGAGTCGATGTACATCGAACGCCATGACCCGAATGGCACGATCTTCGGCCGGCTGCTCGATCTGCGGGTTTCCGAGGATGGCGAAAAGGTGGTCCAGGCCGCGCTGACGTTCACGCAGGAAGGCCAGTGGCGAAACCTCCGTGAAAACCCGGAGCTCTTCACGGCGTTGCTGCCGAAGGACGTGAAGCCCGCGGGAAGCTGCGACATCCAGCCGTCCGAGGATCTCAACTCGGTGACCTACTCCTGCGGCGGGTCGCCCGCGGAGCTCTTCAAGCGCCAGTGATCATTTCGTGTGCGCGTCCAGCCAGTCGAGGACCGTGCCATACCACTGGATGCTGTTGTTAGGCTTCAGCACCCAATGATTCTCGTCCGGGAAGTACAACAACCTGCTTTCGACCCCTAGCCGCTGCAAGGCGGTGAATGTGGCGATGCCCTGCGTGTCGGGCACGCGGAAATCCTGCTCGCCGTGGATCACCAGCATGGGTGTGCGCCACTTCTTCACGTGGTGCGCCGGATTGAAGCGCTCGTGAACCTCGGGCGCCTGGTAGTAAGGGCCGCCGTTCTCCCATTCCGTGAACCACAGTTCCTCGGTGGTGTAATACATGGAGCGGGTGTCGAAGATGCCGTCGTGATTGACGATGCAGCGGAAACCGTCGGGCCAGTTGCCGGCGATCCAGTTCTGCATGTAGCCGCCATACGACGCGCCCAGCGAGCAGGCGCGCTCGCCGTCGAGCCAGGGGAATTTCTGCAGCGCTGCCGCGAAGCCTTTCTGCAGATCCTCGAACGGCCGATCGCCCCAGTGCTGGCTGATCGAATCGGTGAATGCCTGGCCGTAACCCGGTGACCCGTGAAAGTCGATAAACACTGTCGCGTAGCCGCGGGCCGCGAAGGTCTGCGCATTCCAGCGCCAGTTCCAGTGGTTCTGGAAGCTCACCTGCGGGCCGCCGTGCACGATGAACGCCACCGGGTACTTGCGGTCTTTGGTGAGTCCGGGCGGGTTCACGATGTAGCCATGGACCGTTTCGTTGTTCCAGCCCGGAAAGCTGAACTGCTCGAATGCGCCCAGCGTGCGATTGGCGAGGATTTCCTCGTTCACGTTCGTCAACCGGCGCCGTTCGCCGCTGTTCGGCAGTAGATAGAGATCGGGGGGCGAGGCGAGATCGTGCCACAGCACCACCGTGGCGCGCCGGGTGGTGGCGAAATCGCCGACGTAACCTTTGCCCGAGATCGGCGTCGCGCGGCCGCTGTCGACATCCACCCGGAACAGCGGTGTCTGCCCGAGATCATTGGCGGTGGCCAGCAGCGTACGGCCGTCGTTGGCCACGTCGAGATGCAGCACCGAGCGGTCCCAGTTCGGCGCGACCTCGCGCACCTCACCGTCATGCATGACCTTGATGCGAAAACGGTCGGCTTCGAAGCCGGGGCGGCTCATCGCGAGCCATGCCAGGTCGCCATTGCGCAGGTACACGGGTTGCGTGTCCCAGGCGGGATTGTTGCTGGTGAGGTTTCGCGGGGCGGAGCTGCCGTCCGCCGGCGCTTCGTACAGATCGAAATTCGTCGACCAGGCTTCCTCACGCCCGGCCACTCGTGCGCTGAACACCACGTGGGCACCGTCGGGACTGAACGTGTATTCCTCGTCGCCACCATCGGGCTTGGACGGAACGTCGGCATCCAGTTTCTGGCTCACGTTCACCGGCACGCCGGCGCGACCGTCAGGATTCACGGGCGCCACGAACAGATTCGAGCGCGTGCCTCCGTTCCAGGTGTCCCAGTGGCGCACGAACAGGCTGTCGAAGGTGCGTCCCGTCTCCTTTTTCTTGCCCAGGGCGTCGAGTTTTTCCCTGGAGCACTTGAGATCAGCGCAGTCGCGGTACACCTCCATGCTGAGCGCGATACGCCCGCCGCCGCCCGAGAACCGGAACGTGCCCACGTCGAGCGGGTAGTCGGTGATCTGCACGGCCTCGCCGCCGGTCAGCGGCAGTCGCCACACCTGCTGAGTGCCGGTGCGCGAAGAGAGGAAATAGATGCTGGTGCCGTCCACTTCCCAGCGGGGATGAGTGTCGTTGGACGAATGCTGGGTCAGGCGCCGCGGCTTCGGCTTCGAGCTCGCCAGGTCCAGCACCCACAGATCGGTGCGGCCGCGATTGGAATCGAGGTCGGTCTCGCGCTGCACGTACACCACGTATCGACCATCCGGCGACACTTGCGGATCGCTGATCCGGGCCAGCATGTTCAGGTCTTTGGCGGTGAAGGCGCGCGAAACGTTGTCGGCGCCCGCGGCCTCCACGCAGATTCCACACGCCAACGCGGTTGCAATGCGCAGCCAGGACTTCATGACGATCTCCACTAGTTAGCGTCCGATCTCGGACGTTTCGATGATCCAGCTTTCGGCGGCAGCGGCCGCCACCCATTCGCGCATGTGCGCATCGTCGAGCACGGTGGCCATGTAAGCCGCGGTGGCTTCGCGCACCGTGGCGCCGTAGGTCCGCAGACGCAGCGCCACCGGCGCGTACATGGCATCGGCCACGCTGAATTTGCCGAACAGCCAGGGGCCACCCGCGCCGAAGCGCGATCGACATTCGGCCCAGAGACTTTCGATGCGCGCGATTTCCGCCGAGCGTTCGGGATTCGGAGCGGTCCTTCGACCGGTGGCGCGTGCATTCATGGGCCATTGTGAACGCAGGATCGAGAACCCCGAATGCATTTCGGCGCATGCAGCGCGCGCTACGGCGCGTGCCTCGCGCTCCGTGGGCCAGCCGCCGCCGGCGAGCTCGCATGCGTACTCGCAGATGGCCAGCGAGTCCCATATCAGCAGGCCGCCATGCCGCAATACCGGCACGCGCCGCGTAGGGCTGGTGGACGCCACATCACGCGCGAATTCCGGCGTATCGAGCGGAATGACGCGTTCGGCAAACGCGAGGTCCAGATGTTTCATGAGCAGCCACGGGCGCAACGACCACGATGAATAGTTCTTGTTGCCCATGGTGAGCAGCATTTCGTCCAAGCGAATCCCCCCGGTAATATGCCCGCATGCTCATAGGCGCGGTCCGCGCGATCTGCTTCGACCTCGACAACACGCTCTGGGAAATCGAGCCCGTGCTGAATCGCGCGGAGCGCATTCTCGCCGATTGGCTCGCAAGCCGATACCCACGCATTCCGCAACGTTTCTCACCCGCCGCGATGCTCGAGGTGCGCGCCGCGCTGCTCACCGAACAACCTCACCAGTCGCACGACCTGTCATTCCTGCGTCGCGAAACCATCGCGCGATGCGCGGCGGAAGTGGGCTACAAGCGGGACATGGCACAGGAAGCGTTCGCGGTATGGCTTGCCGCGCGCAACCAGGTCGAGCCGTATGGAGAAGTGGTTGCCGCACTCGAAAACCTGAAGGCCCGGTTTCGGCTCGCCACGCTGAGCAACGGCAATGCGGACCTCGCCGTGATCGGACTCGCGCACCATTTTGAAGTCACCTTGAGCGCCGGTGCACTGGGATACGCCAAGCCGGATCCGCGCGCCTACGCCGCGCTCGCGGATGCGCTGACACTCAAACCTGCGCAAATACTGTTTGTAGGCGACGAACCTCATGCGGATGTGGACGGTCCACGGACAGCTGGCATGCAAACTGTATGGATGAATAGAACAGGTGTTGTTTGGCCCGACGCGGTGCCCGCGGCGGATGCCAGCGTCACCGACCTCGCCGGGCTGGCGGCACTGTTCAGTTGAGAACCGTGAACCGTGCACCGTTGGTCCGTCGTAGTTAGCAGTGTGCACCGTTGGCTGCCAGCGGGTGCGCGGCTGGTAGCGTAGAACCGGTTCCTGCGTCACGGAACCCGCGCTGCCAACGCGCTCAACTGATGGTCGCCTGGCGCCGATGAATTGAGTGCAGTCATTCGATCGGGGTGAACGATGACCATCCAGCCGGTTGCGAGTCTCAAGGAATTCTTCCGCGACGCGTTGCACGACGCGCTTTCGCATCAACACGTTGCGGTCGAAGGTGAGACCGAGCACTACGTGGTGAACGTGCTCACGCTGTTCTCCGACGCCGACGCGCTCTATGACCGCCATTCGCACCACGAGTCGCGGCAAACCGACCAGCGCACGCGCCTCAAACCACTGGCCATGATGTTAGGCGAAGCCCTCGAGGCGCCGACCCACGAGGCGAGGTTCCGCGGCCTGCAGCGCCTCGGCGACGTTTCGTTGTTCATCGCCGGATTCTTTTCGGCCGGGTTCGCGCGCAAATTGGTCGATGTCGACTATCACATCGCCATGGGCGGGCACGCCTACAGCGCATTGGCGGAGAGTTGTCCCCCGGCGCGTGCGCGAACCCTGCGCCAGGTTTTCGCGGAGCTCGCCGCGAAGTTCCAGCCGATGGTCGACGCGCTCAACGAGATCAGCGAAAGCGCCTATCAGCATACGGACCAGGATCGCCTGCGCCTGTACGAGTTGTGGGTGAAGACGGGCAGCGAGCGCTCGCGCCAGCTGTTGCGCAAGCTCGGGCTCGAGCCCGCCCCCGCCGCACGAAGCCTGCTGGCGCACTGACCGTGACTCACGCCGCGCTCGCTTCGCTGCAGGGTGCGCTCACCGAAATCTACGATCTGCCGGTGACCCCGGACGTGCGCGATTTCCTGATGACTGATCGCATCGGGCTCGGGTCCGTCGACGATGCGCGCGCCAGCGATGAGCAGCTCATCGTCGCGGAGGACGGAGATACGCTGTCGATGGCGCTGTACATCGACGCCGCCGTGCTCGAGCGGCTGGAGCGTTGCGATCCGTTCATCGGCCTTACCCAGGACAATCTTGCCGACTATCTCACCGTCGCCGAGGGAGTCAGTCATTTCGTCTACGTGGCCTGGAATACCGGCTATGACAAGCCGGTTACGCTGCTCGAACTCGAGCTGCAGGCCGAAGTCGACAAGTACGTGTTGTGCGTCTGGCTGCTGCGTGAGCAGGGCAGCGGACGCTTTCCGCGAGAACTGCACCGGACGCTGTTCGAGCGGGCGCGGGTCGACGCCGTGGCTGCCGCCGGGCGCGTCGGCCTTTATCACATGGCGTCCAGCTACGGCGCGCGGTTCTGCCGCCGCGTGGCTGCGCTGCTCGAGCGCAAACGGCACGGCGTCACTCGTGACCTCATGGCCGAACTGCGCAGGTTCTATCGCTGGGGAAACGTCCGCAAGCTGCGGCACATCGAACGCTACGCGTAGCGCTCGCGACGCTGCTCAATCGACGTCGTGGTCGTCCTGGGATTTTCGTGCGTCCAGCTCGCGCTTCAACTTGATCCACTCGCTGAGCTTGCGCAGGTCGCGCTTCACCGGCGCCTTCCTGGCTTCGGGGATGTGCGCTGCGCCGACGCGGGCGTACGGATCGAAACCACCGGCGCGGGCGCGCTCGACGGAGAGCCTGGCGCCATCACCGCGTGGCGGAGTCTGCTCTATGGACAGCGGCGCGCGCTCGAGCGGCACGCCGGCGTAGCCCGCGTCGATCCATTCGACACGAGCGTTACCACGTTCATCGTGCACGATCTGCGACGCACGGCGCCGGTTGGCGCCCTGCGGAGGTTTGCCGTTTGAATTGTTTTCTGACACGGCCCCAGTATGACTTGCGCGCCGATTTCGTTGTTTTACATAGCGACAATTCGAGCCTGTTCGAATCGCGGGCTGTGAGGCGTTTCACGCAATTTTTCGGTGTGAAGCGGCTCGCAAAATGCCGATGATGGTTTTGCCATCGGTGAGTTCGCCGCTGCGGGCTTTCTCGACGGCCACCTCGAGCGGCCACCACTCGATCTCGAAAACTTCGCCGGTTTCCGGTGCGGCGACCGCGGGAGACAATTCCGTCGCCAGGTAGAGATGGATGACCTCGGTGAACACGCCGGGCGAGCTGAAATAGGTGCCGAGCGACTTCCAGGAAGCAGCCAGCACGGCTCCTTCCTCCGCGAGCTCCCGCTGGACGGTGACCTCGGGCGGCTCATCGGGCTCGAGCTTGCCCGCCGGAAGCTCGTAGATGAAGCCGCCGGCGGCGTGACGATACTGGCGCAGCAGGCAGATCCGGTTGTCGGCATCGATGGCCACGGCCGCTGCGCCACCCGGATGACGGACGATTTCGAGCGGCAAACGCACGCCGTTGGGCAGGTCCACGGTGTCGACGCTCACCTTGATGACACGCCCTTCGAAGATGACTTTTCGGTCTACGAGCATCGGGCGAGTGTACCTGCATGAGCAAGGCGCGCGTCTCGGGTACGACGGCTCCCACAGTAGTAAGACGATGGCGGAAGAATTGTTTGCCGATGCGTCCATGCAACAGCCGTCCTGATGCTTGTACCGGCCGAGGGCTCGTGCCCATAATCAGCGCACGCAGACGTCATGTGAAACGCTGCGCAAACCGAGATCAAAAAGGCGTCACATTCCGGGCACATTCGGGCGTGACGGGCGTCACGGCTCACGGGGAGCCGGGCCTAATATCAACCGCCTTTCATATATTGTTGTATTGATGTCCACGGCCGAAAAACTCGGAAGTCTGAACGGTCCGCAACGCAAGGCGGTCACGTACGGTGAGCCTCTTCCCGGAGGGAAAGGCTTTCGCGCGGGTCCGTTGCTGATCGTTGCCGGCGCCGGCACGGGCAAGACCAACACGCTCGCGCATCGCGTGGCGCACCTGGCCATCAGCGGCGTCGATCCGGCGCGCATCCTGATGCTCACGTTCACGCGCCGCGCCGCGCTCGAAATGAAGCGCCGCGCCAACGAGATCATGCGCGAAGCTTTCGACGACAAGCTTGGCAGCAAGGCGCAGGCGATAGCGCAACGGCTCACCTGGGCCGGCACGTTCCATTCCATCGGCAACCGCCTGCTGCGCCACTACGCCAAGCACGTGGGCCTCGATCCTTCTTTCAGCGTCATCGATCGCGCCGACTCCGCGGACATGATCGACACCGTGCGCACCGAGCTCGGTTATTCGGGCAAGGGCCAGCGCTTCCCGCGAAAGGACACCTGCCTCGCGATCTATTCCTATCGCGTCAACACCCAGAAGTCGCTCAAGGAAACGCTCGAGACGCAGTACTCCTGGTGCGCGCACTGGGAAGAGGACATCGCCAAGCTGCTGCGCGCCTACGTGGAGCGCAAGTCCCAGTCACGGGTGCTCGATTTCGACGACCTGCTGCTCTACTGGCACGCGATGATGAGCGAAGAGCGGATCGCCAAGTCCGTCTCCGCGCACTTCGATCACGTGCTGGTCGACGAATACCAGGACACCAACAAGCTGCAGGGCGACATCCTCGCCGCGCTCAAGCCGGACGGGCAGGGTGTCACGGTGGTCGGCGACGACGCGCAGGCTATCTACTCGTTCCGCGCCGCGGCGGTCGAGAACATCCTCGGATTCCCGGACCGGTTCCGCCCGAAAGCCGAGGTCGTCACGCTCGCGCAGAATTTCCGTTCGAGCCAGAGCATCCTCGACTCGGCGAACGCGCTCATGGCGGACGCGCCGCGCCAGCATCGCAAGCACCTGCTGTCGATGCGCGGCCAGGGTCCGCGGCCGAAGATGGTGACGGTCGACGATCTGCCCACGCAGGCGGAATTCATCGCGACCCGGGTGCTCGCCTCGCGCGAAGCCGGCATCCCGCTCAAGCGCCAGGCGGTGCTGTTCCGCACCGGCTCGCACAGCGACGTGCTCGAGATCGAGCTCGCGAAGCGCAAGATTCCTTTCGTGAAGTACGGCGGCCTCAAGTTCCTGGAAGCCGCGCATGTCAAGGACCTGCTGGCGGTGCTGCGCTGGGCGGACAATCCGCACAACCAGATCGCTGGCTTCCGCGTGCTGCAGTTCATGCCCGGCATGGGCCCGGCGAACGCCAAGCGCGCGCTCGATCACTTCGTGGCCGCCAACTATCAGTGGAACTCGTTCGACAAGTTCGAACCGCCAACCGACGCACGCGTGGCGTGGAAGAAATTCGTCGAGTTGTTCACGAACCTGGCCGACCCGAACCGCGAATGGCGCGGACAGATCCACCTCGTGCGTGAGTGGTACAAGCCGCACATGGAGCGGCTGTACGACCACGTGCACACGCGCATCGGCGACCTCGACCAGCTCGAGCTGCTGTCCACGCAGTATCAGAACCGCGAACGATTCTGCACCGAGATCACGCTCGATCCGCCGTACGCCACCAGCGACCTGGCCGGCCAGCCGGTGATGGACGAGGATTACCTCGTCATCTCCACCGTCCATTCCGCCAAGGGCATGGAATGGGACAACGTCTTCGTGCTCAACGTCGTCGACGGCAGCTTTCCCAACGAGTTCGCCAACAAGGCCGAGCTCGTCGAAGAAGAACGCCGCGTGCTGTACGTGGCCATGACGCGCGCGCGCAATGAGCTCACCTGCGTCGTGCCGCTGCGCTTCCAGATCACCAGCCAGCCGAAGACTTCCGATGGGCACGTCTACGGTGGCCGCAGCCGCTTCCTCACCGAGAAGGTCGTCAAGTGTTTCGACGAACAGACCTTCCAGGGCACGAACATCGAAGTGAAGATCGACGAGACGCCGGCGGAGTCGGGCACCATCGACGTGGCGTCCCGCCTCAAGCAGATGTGGTGAAAAAAGGGGACAGATCTATTTTCCGCTGCGGAAAATAGATCTGTCCCCTTTTTCAGATCTGTTTTTCTAAAACGATGCCTCAGCCGCGCCGTTCTGCATTCCTGACGCGACTCTGGCCCCGTTTGCCTGGAAATGGGGCCTGACCCCATTTCCCTCATCCGGTTCAGCGGCGGAACGGACCGCCACCGCCCTGACGCGGGCGCGGCGGACGTTCCTGCGCTTCATTGACGCGCAGCGGACGCCCATTCATCTGGTATCCATTGAGACCCTGGATCGCGGCTTGTGCTTCGCCGGAACCCATCTCAACGAAACCAAAGCCACGGGGCTTGCCCGTTTCGCGGTCGTTGATCAGCTTGACGGAATCAACCTTGCCATGGCGCTCGAAGAGCACCTTGATGTCTTGCTCGGTCGCGGAGAAGGGCAGATTGCCCACGTAGATCGTCGTCATCCCAGACTTCTCGCTCAAAAGCGGACAGCGGCAGGAGATGCGGTCCCCTGCATGTACCGCGGACAAATAAAAAAAACAGGTCGAGGCGGCCTGCACCGTAGTTCGTGGACTTCAGGGGATAAAACCGTTAGACGCATCGAACGCGGACGATGCTACTCCTCGATTTGAGAAGCTGTAAACATGCGGCGGGAGAGGTGATGCGGCCAGGCCGAGGCCGCGGGTAATTGCAGGCGTTTTCAAGCCTTTGTTACCGCTCCCGTCCGACAGCGCCTCTCTTATGTCTATAGCGCCGGCGTCTACTCTAGATAGGCGTAGCCGTTGAGCTCGCCTTCGTAGAACCGCTTGATGCCCTGTGACTCGGCCACCGACATCCGTCCTTCGCGCACCGCCCGCTCGCAGTCGCGGGCCAGCGCCGGGTGCAGGTCGGCGACGTCGTACTCCATGTACTCCAGCACCTTGTTTGCGGTGTCGCCCTTGACGATTTCCTCTATCCACCAGCCGCCGTCGTCATGGAAGCGCACGTGCACCACGTGGGTATCGCCAAAGAGGTTGTGCAGGTCGCCGAGAGTTTCCTGGTAGGCGCCGACCAGGAAGGCGGCGAGGTAGTACTCGTCCTGCGCGGTGATGGCGTGCAGCTCCAGCGTCTTCTTGACGTCCCGCTGGCTCACGAAACGGTCGATCTTGCCGTCCGAGTCGCAGGTGATGTCCGCCAGCACGGCCTTGCGCGTCGGCCGCTCGTTGAGCCGGTGGATGGGCATGATCGGGAACAGCTGGTCGATGGCCCAGCTGTCGGGCAGCGACTGGAACACCGAGAAATTGCAGAAGTAGATGTCCGAGAGGATGGATTCGAGCTCCTCGAGCTCTTCCGGCACCTCGTCCAGCTTGCGCGTGAGATCGCGCACCTTGGCGCAGGTGGCCCAGTACAGGCGTTCCGCCAGCCCGCGCTGTTCGAGCGACAGCAGGCCGAGGTTGAACATCTGCAGCACCTGGTCGCGCGCGGTCTGGGCGTCGTGGTAACACTCGACCACGCGCCGCTCGGTCACCGTGCGGAACGCGTCCAGCAGGTCGCGCACCGGCTGCGGCAGCTCGCGCCCGTGCTGCTGGTCTTCCTTGCCGGTGACGCGGAACTGGTCGAGCGCCGAACTGCCGAGCGTGTTGAAGATGAGCACGCTGTGGTGCGCCGCGATCGCGCGCCCCGACTCGCTGACGATCATCGGGTGGGCGATCTTGCGCGTATTGCACACGTTGGCGATGCGATACACCACGTCGTTGGCGTATTCGTTGAGCGTGTAGTTCATCGACGAGGAGAAATTGGTGCCGCTGCCGTCGTAGTCGACGCCGAGGCCGCCACCCACGTCGATGTACTGCAGGCCGGCGCCTAACAACTTGAGCTCCGCGTAGACGTGCGCGAGCTCGTTGATGGCGTCCTTCACGCGGCGGATGTCCTGCAGCTGGCTGCCCGGGTGGCAGTGCACGAGCTGCAGGCAGTCGAGCATGCCTTTCTCGCGCAGGATTTCCACCGCTTCGAGGATCTCGGTGATGAACAGGCCGAACTTGGACTTGTCGCCGGCCGAGTCGCGCCACTTGCCCGAGCCTTCACTCGCGAGTTTCACGCGCACGCCGATGCGTGGCCGCACGTTGTATTTCTCGGCGATGCGCAGGATGGCCGGCAGCTCGCTGAAGTTCTCGACCACCGGGATGATCGTGCGACCAAGCTTGGTGGCGATGATCGCGGCTTCGAGGTAGCTGTCGTCCTTGAACCCGTTGCAGATGATGAGTCGGTCCGGCGCATCGGCCGTCATGCCCATCACGCTCAGCAGTTCCGGCTTGCTGCCCACTTCGAGGCCGAAGCCGAATGGCTTGCCGTAGCGGTACACCTCTTCGACCACCAGGCGTTGCTGATTCACCTTGATGGGGAACACTGCGGCGTAGCGATTCTGGTAGTCGTTTTCGGCGATGGCCTGCGCGAATGCGTCGTGCAGATGTTTGAGGCGGTGCGCGAGGATGTCGGAGAAACGGACGACGACCGGTGCGGTCAGCTCGCGCTCCTTGAGCCCCTGCACCACGTCGAACAGGTCGATCTCGCGCTCGGCATTCATGTCGGGACGCACCACCAGGTGGCCGGACGGGTTCACGCAGAAGTAGCCCTTGCCCCAGGCGTTGACCTGGTAGAGCTCAGCGGAGTCGTCGACCGACCAGGTGATGGGTCGTTCGGAGCGGCGCGCAATCGTTTCGGTTGCGCTCGCGGAAGAGTTGGGTTCGGCTGACACGGTGGCGCGCACGATAGCAAATAGGGTTTGCAAGTAAACGCCAGATATTGCCTTTACTGCGACCTCTAGTAGGCACCGGTGGCGACGGGCCGCCGCGGATCGCGGATCCACTCGCTCCAGGAACCGGCATAAAGACGACCGCCGGCAAGTCCGGCGTGTTCGAGAGCGAGCAGGTTATGGCAGGCGGTGACGCCCGACCCGCACATGGCGATCACTGCGGATGGAGCCACGGAACCGAGCAGCGTGCCAAAGCGAAGCCGCAGCACCTCGGCGGGCAGGAATCGTCCGTCGGCGCCGAGATTGTCCAGGAAGGGACGATTTCGGGCGCCGGGCACATGGCCGGCCACCTTGTCGATGGTTTCGTTTTTTCCCGCAAATCGCTCTGCGCCACGCGCGTCCACGAGCAGGTTGCCCGGACGCTGCCGCAGTTCATCGACGGTCTCGCTGCTCACCCAGGCATCGGGCGCGAGCGACACGGTGAGTGCGCGCGGTGGCGGCGCGCTCACTTCGGTTTCGAGCGGCAGCCCGGCGGCGCGCCAGGCGGCGATGCCGCCGTCGAGCACCGCGACACTGCGCAAACCGATCCAGCGTGCCAGCCACCAAAGCCGCGCCGCGTACGCGGCGTTTCCCTGGTCGTAGGCGATGAGCTGGGAATGCGGGCTCACGCCGAGTGCGGCGAGCCGGCTTGCGAAGCGCTCCGGGTCCGGCAGCGGATGGCGGCCGCTGCTCGGCGGTAATCGGACTGGAAAGGTCGCGATCGAGATGCAGGTAGCTTGCACCGGGGAGATGTGCGCGAGCGAATTCCGCCTCTCCCCACTGCGCGTTGCCGAGGTCGAAGCGGCAATCGAATAGCGTGAGATCGTCACGCGAAAGTTGTTCGGAGAGTGTGTTCGCGTCGATGAGCGTGGTGAAATGGCGCATGCCGCATTTTACAATCCGGATCACTCATGGCCATCGACGTTTACTGGGGTAGTGGCAGTCCATATTCGTGGCGCGTCCTGCTCGCGCTCGAACACAAGGGGCTCGAATACCGCAGCCACCTGCTGTCGCTCGCGATGCAGGAGCACAAGACCCCGCACATGATGGCGGTGAACCCGCGTGGCCGAGTGCCCGTCCTCAAGGACGGCGACTACGTCGTGTTCGAATCGCTGGCCGTTCTCTACTACCTCGAGCGCAAGTATCCGGCGAAGCCCTTGTTTGGCGATTCACCGGAAGAAGGCGCGGTCATCATGCGGGTGTGCTGCGAGTACCAGGCGTACATCGAGCCGCATGTCATGCGTATTACGCGCGCATTACTCAACCGGATCGGCGATCCGCATTCCGACGAGAGCACGTACGCCATGCACATGATCGCGAGCGAAGCGCGCACCATCGAAGGCCGTCTGTCCAAAGGTCCGTGGATCGTCGGTGAGCGGCCAGGGGCTTCCGACTACATGATTTATCCCGGCATCAAACTGCTGTTGCGCGCGCTCGCTCTTCCGGAGGCGCGTGAATTGTCATCGCGCTTCCTGCCGCTCGAATCCAATTACCCCGCGCTCGGACGCTGGCTGCACCGAGTCGAATCCTTGCCCGGTTTCGAGCGAACCTTTCCGCCGCACTGGCGTGACGCCACTTACTGACACCTGATTGGCGCCACTCGTCGGGTGGCAACACCGGATGATGGTTGATACCCTCACGCCCTGATTTGCACGGGGTAATCATGACTACAGCCAAGATTCACATCGAATTTCCGGGTCGCATCGTTTTCATCGGTTTCGGCAGCATCGGCCAGGGCACGCTGCCGCTCGTTTTGCGCCACATCGGCATACCGAAAGAGCGCGTCACGATCATCACCGGTGACGATCGCGGCAGGAAAGTCGCGGAATCCCATGGCGTGAAATTCGTGGTGCTGCCGCTGACGCGCGACAACTTCCGCCGCGAGCTCGATCAATACATCGGCCGTGGCGACTTCGTGCTCAATGTGTCGGTCGATGTTTCGTCGATTGCGCTGATCAAGCTCTGCTGGGCCAAGGGCGCGATGTACCTGGACACCTGCATCGAACCGTGGCCGGGCGGTTACACCGACGCCACCATTCCGCACGCCAGGCGCACCAACTACGCGCTGCGTGAAGAGGCGCTGGCGCTGCGCGCGAGCAATGCGCGCGCGCCCACGGCGGTGATCACGCACGGCGCCAATCCGGGCCTGGTGTCGCACTTCGTCAAGCAGGCGCTGCTCAACGTTGCCGCCGACATCGGCGTCGACGCCGGCTCGCCCAAGTCGAAGGACGACTGGGCGCAGCTTTCGCGCACGCTCGGCATCAAGGCGATCCACATCGCCGAACGCGACACGCAGCTGTCGTCGAAGCCGAAGGAGTTCAACGAGTTCGTCAACACCTGGTCGGTGGACGGATTCGTGAGCGAGGGCCAGCAGCCCAGTGAACTTGGCTGGGGCACCCACGAGAAGAATTTTCCGCGCGACGGCAAGCGCTTCGACTTCGGCTGCGGCGCGGCTATCTACCTCATGCAGCCGGGCGCGGCCACGCGGGTGCGCACCTGGACGCCCAAGGCGGGTCATTTCTTCGGCTTCCTCATCACGCACGGCGAAGCCATTTCCATCGCCGACTACCTGACGGTGCGCCAGAGTTCCGAGGCCGTGTATCGGCCAACCGTGCACTACTCCTATCACCCGAGCGATTCGGCCATCGTCTCGCTGCACGAGTTCGCCGGTCGCAACTGGCACCTGCAGGACCGTCAGCGCATCCTGCTCGACGAGATCACCAGTGGCATCGACGAGCTCGGCGTGCTGCTCGCCGGCCACAAGAAAAACGCGTACTGGTTCGGCTCGCAGCTGTCGATCGACGAAGCCCGCAAGCTGGCGCCGCACAACAACGCCACCAGCCTGCAGGTCACGGTGTCGTGCCTTTCCGGAATGATCTGGGCGATGGAGAACCCGAACGCGGGCCTCGTGGAGCCCGACGAGATCGACTACCAGCGCAATCTCGAGATCTGCATGCCCTATCTCGGGACGGTGGCCGGCACGTACTCCGACTGGACGCCGCTGCACGATCGCGAGCGGCTGTTCCCGGAAGATCTCGACAAGACTGATCCCTGGCAGTTCAAGAACGTGCGGGTGTGAGCCGGCCGGTCAGCGTACCGGCCGTCCGAAGTCTGCGGAAGTGTAGTTAGACGGCGCACCCAGGCCGGCAAGCCTGAAGCCCGTGGCCACGACGATTACGACCAGTGCGAACGACGCTGCCGCCAGCGCGCGGCGTGCGATCTCGCCCGGGGAGACGTAGTCCGCCCGCTGCAGATCCGGCAAGCCGAACACCAGGACCACCCACAGCGGCAGCAGGTAGATCACCGTCACCGCGGCACGGGTCCAGAATTCCGCCGTCACGCCGACCGGGCAGACTGCCTCGAGCAGTTTGTGAAGCGGCTGGTAGATCGCATACACCGTGGCACTGCTCAGTGCGAGGGTGATTGCGAGGGCGATGATGAGGGGGAAAAACTCGCTCATGTTCGAACTCCTGTCTGGCGGACCCGGGCCCAATGCGCGAGTCCTGGTGCAACGATGTGGTCGTAAAGGGTTTCGCACAGCGCGAGCAGCGGCGGCCAGGAAAACACGCCGACGAGGCGGCGGTATCCGGGCAGTCGCGCCCAGAGTGCAAGCACCGCGCGAAAGCCGCTCTGAATGCGGCCTTGTTCGTCGCGCAGGTAGAGGCGGCGCGCAAGGTGCTCGCGGCGCAGGCCGTAGGCGGCGAGCGGTTGCGCCACCCGCATCGAATCGTGGAAGCGCACCGGCAGGTCGCGGCGCCTGGCCAGTTTCTCGTAGCTGCCAATCTCCAGGGAGCAGACCGGGCAGTCGCCGTTGAACCACACTTCGCAGTTGCTGTCTGCCGCGCGCACCACCGGCGGCCTGGTTGAATCCGGCACGAGATCGCGCAGCGCGCTCGCCAGCGTGAAGTGGCGGAACTCGAAGCCGGCGTTCAGCAGGCGGCGCGGCGCCACGCGCTGCCCCTTCACTAACAACTCTGCCATTTCGCCGAGCGCGATACGCAGGCCCACCGCGGGGATACGCATGAAGCAGGGCCGGCGCAGACTCAGCGCCAGCGCGCGCTGAAAATCACCCTGGCGCTCGGGTGCGGGTGCCACGGCGTTGACCGGGCCACGGAAAGAAGGATCGTCGATGGCCAGTTCGATGATGCGCAGCAGATCGAAGATGTGAATCCAGGACATCCACTGCCGGCCGTCGCCGATCTTCGCGGCCAGCCCGAGCCGCGCGGGCCGCGCGAGTTGCGCAAAGATTCCTCCGTCATTGCCGAGCACCAGCCCGATGCGCAGATTCACGGCGCGAATGCCTTGTCCCTCCGCCGCGTTCGCGGCCGTTTCGCGTTCGACGCACAGCCGTGACTGGAACGCGTCCGTCGCGGGAGAGTCTTCGGTGAGCCACTCATCTTCCGCGGGCCCATAGAATCCGATCGCGCTGGCGCTGACCAGCACACGCGGCGGTTGTGTGCGCGTGGCGCACCAGTCGAGCACTGCCTGGGTGGTCTTCACGCGACTGTCGATCAGCAACTGACGCCGTGCGCGCGTCCACGGCGGACCGATGACCGGCGCGCCGGCCAGGTTCACGATGGAGTCGACGCGAGCCCCGGCAGGAATGTCCGCGAGACGGGTGACCACGTGCACGTGCGGGCCGAATCGCGCCAGCGCCCGATCGGCATCGCGGGTCCACACCCACACGGCATCGCCGCGTTTGCGCAGCGCGCGCACCACGTGCCCGCCGATGAAGCCGGTGGCGCCAGTGACGAGCACGCCGCGGCCGGAAACCTGCGCGGCGCTCTCGATCGGATTGCGCAGCCATTCGGCCGGCCGGAAATGCCTGAGCGCGGCGACCGCGTCGCGCACGCCCCAGGCGGTCATCGCGACGGCGAACAGCGAGAGCAGCACCGAAAACGCACCATGGTCGACGGCGAGCAGCGCAGAAGGCTGACGCCACCAGTCGAGCAGTACCGGCGCGATCGCCATGAGCAGCACGCCAAACAACAGGGTAAGAACCGTGTGCAGCACGCGCTCGAACGCGGGCAGGCGGCGCGTCCGATCCTCGACCACGAAGTCGGCGACGGTTACGACCACTTCGAGCAGCAGCGCCGCGGCAATGAGCACGCCCCAGGCGCCGTGCCACTCTCGCCAGGCGAGCGCCAGGAACAGGAACGCATAGATGAATTCGCGCACGGCGTGCAGTGCCAGCTCGTGGCGCGCGGAGCGGCGGCCAGGCAGGCGCTCGGCGATCTCGTGATTCCAGACGGTATCCAGCGCACCTAACAAGGTCTGGACCGTGAGCAGCGAAAATACCAGCGTCATGGCAACTCCTCGGCGGCGCAGAAGCGCCCGGTCTGGAAGAAGATCTCGCCGAACAGCGGATGCATCACCGTCATCGTGAAGCGGAACCATCCATGGCCGAGGTCGATGTGCTCGACATGGGTGATGCCGGGGGACAGCAGGCGGGGCAGCCACAATCTGAGCCCCAGCGCGAGATCAAAATAATAGCCGCGGCTCACGAAGTGCAAGACGCCGCCGTCTTCATACGTATCCAGGGGCATGCACAGCCGCGCCGGCAGTTTTTCGATGAGATTCCCGTCGTCCGTCACCACCTTTGTGGATCTCACGAGGTGGTGCGTGCCGTCCGCCCATCGATACTCACGATCCCAGGCGACGCCTTCGGCGTTGGGCCGGACCAGCACGAGCGCTTCCACGTTGAGCTCCGCCCGTGGCGCCACCGGGGTGCCGAACAGCGTGCCAAGCCACGCGATCACGCGCCCGAGTGCGTTGGCGCGGACGATTTCGAAAGCGCCCGCATAACTCACCGCCTCGGTGGAATCGGCAAAACGCTCGCGCACCGCATCGGGCAGACGGTTCCAGGCTTCCTTGCCGAGGACATCGCGCAGACCGTGACGGATGCCGGTTCCGACGCGGTCATGCGTCAGCGGAGGCGTCAGTGTGCTGGTGTGCGTCATGAGATTGATCTCAGTCGCCAATGACCTTGGCGATGCGTTCTCCCATGCGCATCATCTTCAGCAGCGTCTTGCGCGGCATGCGCTTCACGGAGTCGTACCAGCGCGTGACCGTCTCGAGGAACTCGAGCTGGGTGACGATGCGCTCGCGCACGGCTTCCGGCGTCTCCTTGTCGCTCTTGAGCTGCGCCACGCATTCGCGCAGCGCGGCGAGCGTGGGATCGATTTCGCGGCGCTTGCGCCCTTCGATGATCACGCGGATGACTTCCCAGGTGTCGTGCTGGGCCGTGAAGAAATCGCGCCGGTCGCCGAGCACGTGCGTGATCTGTACCAGCTCCCAGGTCGCGAGTTCCTTGAGCCCGGTGCTGACATTGGAGCGTGCGATCCCGAGCGTCTCGCCGATCTCATCGGCATTGAGGGGCTTCTCGGAGAGATAGAGCAGTGCATGGATCTGCGCGACGGAGCGGTTCATGCCCCAGCGGCTGCCCATTTCGCCCCAGTGGACGATGTAGCGCTGCATGGTGTCGGTGAGGTGCATATTGTCTTGCCTGTTATTTCTGTCTTGACAGAAATTATAGGCGCATCGATCATGACCGCAAGCGGGTAATTACATATTCGGCGGCTTTTCCATGACCGAACGACAAGAAGAAGCGTCTCCGCTGCCGGCGAGCCTGGCGGCGCATCGCGTCCGTCATCGCGCCACCCGCGAGGTGGTGATCGGCGACGTGGCCTTTCAGCCGGTGAAAGGCTTCTGGTTCCTGGGGATGCTCACCGGCGCCATTGCCGGAGCGGTGTTCTTCTTCAGCTTCTCCGCGCTGCTGTTGTTCATCGTCAGCACGGCCATCGTACTGCTGTTAGGTCATTCGCTCGGCAGCCACCGAAAGCTGGTGCACGACAGTTATCGCTGTCCGCGCTGGCTGGAATACACCTTCGTTTACCTCGGTGTGCAGGTGGGCATCGCCGGGCCCATCGGCCTTCTGCGCCAGCACGAATTGCGCGACTACGCGCAGCGCCTGCCGGTGTGCCACGACTATCTGCGTCATGGCCGCGTGTTCTGGATCGACGCGTGGTGGCAGCTGTGCTGCGAATTGCGGTTGAAACACGCCCCGGAAATCCTGATCGAAGAGCGCGTCGCCGGCGATCTGTTCTATCGCTGGCTCGAGCGGACCTGGATGGCGCAGCACCTTCCGTGGGCGATCCTTTTCTATTGCTGGGGTGGCTGGGAGTTTGTTTGCTGGGGCGTCTGCGCCCGCGTCACGGCGGGTGTGTTCGGTCACTGGATCATCGGCTACCTCGCGCACAATCATGGCGACATCGATCGCGTCGTCGTCGGTGCCGCGGTCCAGGGACGCAACGTACGCTTCACTTCGCTGCTCACGATGGGCGAGTGCTGGCACAACAATCACCACGCGTTTCCCGGCTCGGCGCGGCTGGGGCTGCGGCCCGGCGAATGGGATCCGGGATGGTGGGTGTTGTCAGGCCTCGAGCGTCTTGGCCTGGTCTGGGCAATCCGGCTGCCTGCTGATCTTCCGCCGCGACCCGAAGTTCGGCCCGCCTTCGAACCCGCGGGGCACGTCGCATGAACGCGCTCGAAGACAAACTGCCTTCTCGCCCGACTCGTTTGCCGCCGGCACGCTCGACGACCACGTGCGCATTGGCGGCCACTATTTCGATGTCGCGGAGACGCAGTACATCCTGAGCGAAAGCGGCGGCCAGACCCGGCTGCGGATCCGCATGAGCTATCGGGTGAGTACGCAGTTCAACTGGTATGCCGGCCCGGTGGCCGACCTGCTCGTCGGAAATTTCGCCGATGTCGTGCTCGGGTTCTACGCGCGGCGCGCGGAAACGGCGGCAAAATTCAGCCTGGCGCGACCTCGTAGCCGATCTCGACGATTACATAGGTCCGTTCGCCGCCCGGCAGGGCCACTTTCACCTCGTCATCCAGCGCCTTGCGCATGAGCGCGCGTGCCAGAGGCGCGTCCATGCTGATGTAGCCCGGCGCCTGGTCGAATTCGTCGGGTCCGACGATCCGGTACTTTGTTTGTTTGCCGTCGTCGTCCTCGAGTGTCACCCAGGCACCGAAAAACACGCGCTTGCGGTCTGAAGGCACGCTGTCGACAACGGTCATTCCATCGAGGCGCTTGCGCAGGAAACGCACGCGCCGGTCGATTTCCCGCAGGCGGCGCTTGCCGTAGGTGTATTCGGCATTTTCCGAGCGGTCGCCTTGCGCCGCGGCCTCGGAAACCGCCTGCGTGACGCGCGGGCGTTCGACTTTCCACAACTCATCGAGCTCTTGTTTGAGGCGTGCTGCACCTGCGGGCGTGATGAATTGCGATCCGGGTTTCTCTGTCTGTCGGTAGCGGCTCATGCTTTCAAAACATATGTGATGGGTGTCTCAGACGGCCCGACACTGCCGGGGGGTTCTGTGCAGCGGCTCACAGCCGTTTCGGGGTGGTCAATCTACGCTTTCTACCCATGGCAGCCCGTTACTACACGCACTTTGTCACGAGCGCAGAGCCCGCGCATTCGAGCGAATGGAGCGGGGTCATCGAGCTGACGCACCCGTTGGGCGAACGCCGCGATTCGAAGGAACTGCGCCGACTGCTGGCCGCGAACTTCGAGATCGATGCGGAGGACATCAAGATCCTGCAGGTCGCGAGACTGCACTGACGATTTTTCGATTTTTTTGCGAATCCCCTAGCGGACTTATCTTTCCCTTCATCGAAAGTCCGCCTTCTCAAGCCCCAAGCCTACAAAGCTTGGGGCTTTTTTTTATACTCGGCCCCATCGCATTTTGACCCCGGGGTTTTGTATGGATCGTCTCGTCGTCATGGCAGCAGTTGCGGTGCTTGCCGGCTGCGCTGCTTCCACGCCGAAGTCGTCGACGCCGCCCGTCGTAACGGTGGCACCTGCACCGGTACTCAAGTCCGGACTCGACCTCACCGGCTTCGATCGTGACATCCGCCCGCAGGACGACTTGTACCGGTTCGCCGGCGGTACCTGGCTCGCCAAAACTCCGATCCCCGCGGATCGCTCCAATTACGGCTCGTTCATCATCCTCGATGACCAGGCGCAGGAAGAGGTGAAGCAGCTCATCGTTGCGGCATCCACTCAGGCGAATCGCCCGACCGGCTCCGATGCGCAGAAGGTGGGCGACTTCTATCTCGCCTACATGGATACCTCGAGAGTCGAGAGCCTGGGGCTCGCGCCTCTCAAGGAAGAACTGGCGCGCATCGACGCGATCTCGACCGCGCGCGACGTGGCCCGATACATCGGGCATTCACAGCGCATCGGGCTCGCCCAGCCGTTCGCCTGGTTCTCGTCGCCTGACAACGGGAATTCCACGGTCTACCTCGGCGCGCTGTACCAGAACGGGCTCACGATGCCCGACCGCGACTACTATCTATCTCCCGATGAAAAGTACGCGAACTTCCGCGCGAAGTTCGCCGAGTACGTCGAGCAGATGCTGGCGCGCGCCGGTGAGCGTGGTGCCCGATCCGCTGCCGCGCGTATCGCGGCGCTCGAGACCCGCATCGCCAACTACCAGTGGACCAAGGTTCAGAACCGCGATCCGGTGAAGACCTACAACCCGATGTCTCTGCCCGACTACCAGAAACTGGCGCCGGGCTTCGACTGGCTGGCGTTCTTCGAGGGCATGGGCGCGCCCGCGCAGCGTCTCGACGTGAACCAGCCTGCGTTCATCACGGGCATCGCCCAGCTGGTGAAGACGGTGCCGGTGTCCGACTGGCGCGTCTATTTCAAGTTTCAGCTGCTCGACGATTACGCACCGGCGCTGCCTGCGCAGTTCTCCGATCTCGAGTTCGCGTTCCATCAGAAAACGCTGAACGGAGTGCCCGAGCCGCGGCCGCGCTGGCGTCGCGCGGTGGATTCCATGGACAGCAGCATGGGTGAGCTCATCGGTCGAATGTTCGTCGAGTCGCATTTCGGCGCGGATGCCAAGGCCAGCATGCTCGAGCTGGTGGGCAACCTGCTCAAGGCGTTCGACAGCTCGATCGACGGCCTTGAGTGGATGAGCCCGCCCACGCGTGCCGAAGCGAAGAAGAAACTGTCGAAGATCACCGTGAAAATCGGCTACCCCGACAAGTGGCGAGACTACAGCGCGTTGACCGTGCGTCGTGACGACCTCATCGGCAACCTGCTGCGCGCAGCCGAGTTTCAGCACAACCGGTACGTGACGCGCACCGGCGGCCCCGTGGACAAGGGCGAGTGGCTGATGACGCCGCAGACCGTGAACGCCTATTACAACTCCACCACCAACGAGATCACCTTCCCGGCCGCCATCCTTCGCTGGCCGTTCTTCGACAAGGCCGCGGATCCCGCCGTGAACTACGGCGGCATCGGCTCCGTGATCGGCCACGAGATCAGCCATGGTTTCGACGATTCGGGACGCCAGTACGACGGTGACGGAAATTTGCGCGACTGGTGGACGGAAGAGGATGGCGCGAAATTCAAGCAGCGCGCGGGCGAGCTGGTGAAGCAGTACTCCGGCTATTCCGTGCTCGATGGACGGCGCATCAACGGCGAGCTCACGCTCGGCGAGAACATCGGGGACTTGTCCGGCATGGCGGTGGCGTTCAAGGCCTACAAACTCTCGCTGGGCGGCAATCCGGCGCCCGAGATCGACGGTTTCACGGGAGATCAGCGCTTCTTTCTCGGCTGGGCGCAGGTATGGCGGCGCAATTACCGCAATGAAGAACTGCTCAAGCGCCTGGTCACCGATCCGCACAGCCCGAGCGAATTTCGCGCCAATGGGCCGGCGACCAATATCGACGCGTTCTACGATGCCTTTAAAGTAAAGCCCGGCGATCTCATGTACCGCGCGCCCGGTGAGCGTGTGAAGATCTGGTGAAAGGGGACCTTATGCGCAAACTGATGCTGAGCCTGATCGTCGTGTTCGCGGCCGCCAATCTCACGGGCTGCGGTTACAACAAGCTGCAGAACGAGGACGAGTCGGTGAAGGCCGCCTGGTCGGAAGTCGTCAACCAATACCAGCGGCGCGCGGACCTCATTCCGAATCTCGTCGCCGCGGTCAAGGGCTTCGCCGCGCAGGAAGAGCGCGTGCTGGTGGGTGTGACGGAAGCGCGCGCGAAGGCGACTTCCATTCAACTCACGCCCGAGCTCATCAACGATCCGGCCGCGTTCGCCAAATTCCAGGCGGCGCAGGGTGAACTCACGCAGGCATTGAAAAGCCTGCTGGTCACGGTGGAACGTTATCCCGAGCTCAAGTCCGACGCGAACTTCCGTGATCTGCAGGTCCAGCTCGAAGGAACGGAGAACCGGATCACCGTGGCGCGCAACCGCTACATCGACGCGGTGAAGCAATACAACGTGACCGTGCGTGAGTTCCCCACGAATCTCACCGCGAAGATGTTCGACTTCGAGGTGAAGAACAATTTCACCGTGGAGAACGAAGCGGCCATCTCCACGGCGCCGACGGTGACTTTCGATACCTCGACGCCCTCGCAGTCGGCAGCACCCGTCGAATCGGCACCCGCCGCACCTCCGCCGGCGAACTGATCGGCAGGATGAAAGCCGCGCTGTTCACACTGGCGCTGCTGCTCGCCGGCCATGCGTCGGCGGTGCGAGCGCAAGTGCCGCTGCCGCCGCTCGAGGCGCGCGTCACCGACCTCACCGGCACGCTCACCGCGGCGCAGCAGTCCGCGCTGGATGAGAAACTCGCGGCGTTCGAGCGGCGCAAAGGTGCGCAGATTGCGGTGCTCATCCTCCCGACGACGCAGCCCGAGGACATCGCGCAGTTCGGCATCCGTCTCGGCGACGCCTGGAAGCTCGGCCGTAGCGCACCCGACGACGGCGCCATCCTCATCGTCGCCAAGGACGATCGGGCCATGCGCATCGAGGTGGGCCGCGGCCTCGAGGGCGCGCTCACCGATGTTACGAGCAGCCGCATCGTCAACGACACCATCGCGCCGCTGTTCAAGCAGGGCGACTTCCACGGCGGCGTGAACGCCGGACTCGACCAGATGATTCGCGTGATCGACGGCGAGCCATTGCCCGCTCCCGACCAGGCGTGGAAGCGTGATCAGGGCCGCGGCGTGCCCTGGCAGTTGCTCATCGGCGGCGGAATCGTGGTGGCACTCTTCCTGCGGCCGTTGGTCGGGCGCGCGCCGGCCGCGGCGATCGCCGGCATCGGCAGCGCTGGACTCGCGTACTGGATCACGTCGCGTCTCGTGGAAGCGATTGGCGCGGGCGCGGGAGTTTTCCTGCTCGTGCTGTTCTTCGGCCTCGGCGGCGGTTCGGGCTTCGGGGGAGGGAGCGGCCGTGTGTTTCGCGACGCCGGACGTTCGGGTGGATTCGGCGGCGGTCGTGGCGGCGGCTTCAGCGGTGGCGGCGGCAGCTTCGGGGGCGGCGGTGCGTCCGGCCGCTGGTAGTTAGCCGGTGGATATCATGCGCATGCTCCGCCACCTGTGCGCCACGCGCGCGGGCACGCGCCGGCGATTCTCCGATGAGGTCGACGCCAGCATCGCGGCGGCAATCGCGGCCGCGGAATCGCGCTCATCCGCGGAGATCCGCTTCGTGATCGAAACCGCCCTCGACATCCCCGAGTTGTGGGCCGGCGTCACGCCGCGGGAGCGCGCGCATCAGGTTTTTTCGGAGCTCCGTGTCTGGGACACAGAACTTCGCAACGGCGTACTCATCTATGTACTGTCGGCTGACCGGGACGTGGAGATCGTCGTGGACCGCGCCGCCATCAGGATTTCCCCGATAGAGTGGGAAGCGGCCTGCAAACTGATCGAAGAACACTTTCGCGCCGGCCGCTTCAAGGAAGGCGCTGTCGCAGGAGTCGAGGCCGTGGGCGAATTGTTAGTGCGTGAATTTCCCGCCCGGGGACGCGACCGTGACGAGCTTCCGAACCAGCCAACCCTTCTGTAGCAGAATGCCGACAGCACGAACCTTTACCGCGGTGTCATAATTTGCCAATGAAAACTCATGCCGCACTGCGGTCGACTGTCGTCACGGCGCTCGTCCTGGCATTACTTTCCGGCTGCTCGTTGTTCGGCGACGGCCCGAAGTGGGGAGCCAAGCGCGATGCCGAAAAGGCCGCGAAGGTAGTGCCGGCGCTGCCGGAGCCCGTGCCCACCCATCTTTTCAATATCGACGACACCACCGACATCATCGGTGTCGTGCAGAAGACGAAGGCCACCAAGGAAGACACGCTCACCGACATCGCGCGCCGATTCAACATCGGCTACGAAGAAATCGTGCGCGCCAACCCGGGCGTCGATCCCTGGCTTCCTGGTGAGAATCGCGAGATCGTCATTCCCTCGCAGTTCATTCTTCCGAACGCGCCGCGCCAGGGCATCGTCATCAATGCCGCCGCGATGCGGCTCTTCTATTACCCGAAGGTGAAGAAGGGCGAGCAGCAGGTGGTGCACACGTACCCCATCGGCATCGGCAAGGTCGGCTGGAAAACTCCCGAAGGCGCAACGACCATCGTTCGCCGCACGAAAGATCCGGTCTGGCGGCCGACGGCTTCGATCCTCGCCGAGCACAAGAAGAACGACGATCCGCTTCCGGCTGTCGTGCCCGCGGGCCCGGACAATCCACTGGGCCGCTTCGCGTTCTACCTCGGCTGGCCCACGTACATGATCCACGGCACTAACAAGCCTGCGGGCGTGGGCCTGAGGTCCAGTCACGGCTGCATCCGGCTCTATCCGGAAGACATCGCGCAGCTGTTCGAACTCGCGCCCATCGGCACCAGCGTGCGCGTGGTGAACCAGCCCTTCGTATTCGGCTGGCATGCCAGCGAGTTGCACATCCAGGCGTTCGACGTTCTCGAGGACGATCCGCGCGACTGGAAGAAGGCTCAGGCCAAGCTGCTGAACAAGGCGATGGCGGATCGCATCCGGCAGGAGCTCAAGGCCCGGCAGGAAAAGATCGACTGGGACGCGGTCGCGAAGCTGTCGCATGAACCGCGCGGCATTCCGGTGTCCGTCACCGGCGGTCCCGATCAGCTCGATCAGATAGTCGCGACCGCGACGGTGGTGCAGAACAAGGTTGCGCCGGGCGCCACCTGGGACGGCATCTCCGATCTGCCGGTGGATGAGGAAACTTTCCAGGAGCTGGTCTCCGACCGCGAGTCGTCAGTGGAGTCCGCAGCCGCCGCCGCGGCGCCTGCGCCGAAGCCCGTCGCCAATTGATGATTAATGGGGACACTCCCCATTTCCTAGCAAACGGGGCCGCACCTGGGCTATCACGTGATGACACACCCGTTGAGCCGCGTCCCCTTTTGCAGCAAATCAGGAATGTCCCCATTAAGACCTTCGTCGCCGCGCTCTTGCTGAGCGCCTCGTTCGCCGCGCATTCCGCCGCATCTGCCGACACCATCGTCTCCGGTCGCGACTACCACTCGTACGCCGAGACTTCCGCATTCCGCGTGAAGCATCTGGACCTCGACCTGCAAGCGGCCTTCGAAGAGAAACGGCTGTCGGGTGTGGCCGATCTCACGATTGCGCGCGTCGACTCCGCCGCCCGCAAGCTGGTGCTCGACACCCGCGATCTCACCATCCGGCGCATCTGGTGGATGCGCGGCCCCACCGACCTGGTGCCGCTGCGTTTCACGCTCGGCGTACGCGATCCCATGCTCGGCTCGCCGCTTGCCATCGACCTTCCCGCGGAGGTGTCCACGCCGGAATTCAGGATCCGCATCTCGTACCAGACGCGCCCCGAAGCCAGCGGCCTGCAATGGGTTGCCGCCGCGCAGACCGCCAACAAGACCGATCCGCTGCTGTTCACGCAATCCCAGGCCATCCACGCGCGCAGCTGGATTCCGCTGCAGGACTCACCGCAAGTGCGCATGACGTACAGCGCCACGATTCATGTGCCGCCCGGCATGCGGGCCGTGATGAGCGCGCAGGGCGAGGGCAGTGATCCCGGCGCGCTGAGCCCGAACGGCATCTACAAGTTCGCCATGCCGCAGGCTATTCCGTCCTACCTGATCGCACTCGGCGTGGGCCGCCTCGAGTTTCGCGCCACCGGGCCGCGCACCGGCGTATTCGCCGAAAGCGCGCTGGTCGACGCAGCCGCGAAGGAGTTCGCGGAAACCGAGCAGATGATCCAGGTCAGTGAAAAGTTGTTCGGCCCATACCGCTGGGGCCGCTACGACCTGCTGATCCTGCCGCCGTCGTTCCCGTTCGGCGGCATGGAAAATCCGCGCCTGTCGTTCATCACGCCGACGGTCATTGCCGGCGATCGAAGTCTGACCGCGCTCATCGCCCATGAGCTCGCGCATTCCTGGTCGGGCAATCTCGTCACCAATGCCACCTGGCGCGACCTGTGGCTCAACGAAGGATTCACGGTCTTCCTGCAGGGCCGCATCATGCTGGCGGTGTACGGCAAGCAGCGCGAGGACATGGAGGAGATGCTCGACCTCATGACGCTTCGGCGAGAACTCGCCACGCTGCCGCCTTCCGACCAGGTGCTGGCCATCGATCTGCGCGGCCGCGATCCCGACGACGTGTTCACCCAGGTGCCCTACATCAAAGGCGCCTTGTTCATCAGCTGGCTGGCGTCGCGCTACGGTGACGACAAGATGGATCAGTTCCTGCGCGACTACTTCGACAAGTTCGCGTTCCAGAGCATTTCCACCGAAGACTTCCGCGCCTATCTCGAAGCCAACCTGCTGTCGCAGAAACCGGATGCGGTGAAGCCCGCGGAGATCGACGAATGGATGACGGCGCCGGGGCTGCCGAAGTACGCCGTGTTGCCGCACTCCGATGCCTTCGCGCGCGTCGACGCCGAGCGCCTGGCCTTCCTGGCGGGCACGGTGACGGCCGCGCAGCTGCCGGCGAAGCAGTGGACCACGCACGAATGGGTGCACTTCCTCGATGCGTTCACCGGCAAGGTGCCGGCGGCGAAGCTTGCGGAGCTCGACGCCGCCTTTGCGCTCACCAGCACCGGCAACAGCGAAATCGCCTTCAGCTGGCTGCGCATCGCCATCCGCAACGACTATGAGCCCGCGTATCCGAAGCTCGACAGCTACCTCACCACCATCGGCCGGCGCAAGCTGATCAAGCCGCTGTACGAAGACCTCATGAAGACGCCAGCCGGCGCGGCCCGCGCGCGCGCCATCTACACCCGGGCACGCCCTAACTACCATTCCATCGCTGTCGCCACGCTCGACCCCATCGTTCTGCCGCGCTGAACGATGGTCATCCCGCTGCACGACGACAATCCGACCACCACCAGGCCCTACGTCACCGTCGGCATCATCATCGCCTGCGTGCTGGTGTACGTGTGGCAGCACCTGCTGCTGTCGGATGTCGGTGCGCAACAGGCGTTGTACGCCTACGGGCTGGTTCCCGCGGTGCTCACCGGCCGCGAGTTCCTGCCGGCCGAGATCGCCGTGATCCCGCCCTGGGGCTCGGTGCTCACTTCCATGTTCATGCATGGCGGCTTCTGGCACCTGGCCGGCAACATGCTCTACCTGTGGATTTTCGGGAACAACCTCGAAGACGCCATGGGCCACACGCGCTACTTCCTGTTTTATGTCCTGTGCGGTACCGCGGCGGTGTTCGCGCAGGTACTGCCAAATCCCGGATCGATCGTGCCCATGGTCGGCGCGAGTGGCGCCATTTCCGGCGTGCTCGGCGGTTACCTGCTGCTGTTTCCGCGCGCGCGCGTGTTGTTAGGGTTGCCGATCGGCTTCCTCATCGTTCAGCTCGGACGATTCCCGGCAATCTGGGTGCTGGCGGCATGGTTCGGATTGCAACTCATCCTGGGAGGCCTCGCGTCGATGCAGCCTCCCGGCGAATCCCAGGGAGGAATTGCTTTCGGTGCGCACATCGGCGGCTTCATCGCCGGACTCGCCTTCGTCGCAATTTTCAAGCGACGCCACGTTCCGCTGTGGCGGCGCTACTGAGACGCTGCTACATTCCGCGCACGTTGCGGAGCTCGAATTTTTCGGGCTCATGTTTTGGGGAGTTGATTGGCCGAGCCGTTTGACTCGCAAGTCCAAACAGCCGAACAACCCGGCTCTATACGTGTCATCGCGCGTGCCGCGACCAACATCGCGGCCTTCGTCGGCCGCGCGCTGAAGGGTCCGGTCAACGAACCGGTTCCGGTCCGCAGCTTCGCCGACTACACACGCGTTTTCGGCGGCCTCTGGCAGCCTTCCACGCTGAGTTACGCGGTCGAGCAGTTTTTCGAGAACGGTGGTCGCTGCGCGATCATCGTGCGCGTCGTCAACGGCGCCCGCCCGCCGACTCTGTCGCTGCCCTGCGCGTCGGGCAAGCTCATCCTGCGGGGTGTCGGCGCCGGTTCGCGCGAATTCCTGCGCGCCTCCGTCGACTACGACGGCATCGACGCCAAGGAGCAGGACCGCTTCAACCTCGTCGTGCAGCGAGTGCGCACCGCCGGCTCCGAGCAGATCGAAGACCAGGAAATCTTCCGCCGCCTGACGGTCACGCCGGGTGCCGACCGATTCGTGGCCGACGTGCTGCTCGAATCGCGCCTGGTGCGAGTGCAGGGCGGTGTTCCCGCGGCGCGGCCCACCCGCACGCCGGCTTCAGCGGCTGGCGCGTCCATTGGCTATACGCCATCCAATCCCGACGGCGATGACGGCGGGCCGATTTCCGACTACGACATCATCGGCTCGGCGCAGTCGGGCACCGGGCTCTTTGCGCTACACGCGGCGCCCGACATCAACCTGCTGTGCATCCCGCCTTTGACGCGCGACACCGACGTCGGCCTGTCCACGCTGCTGGTGGCCGGGCGGTTCTGCCGCGAGCGGCGCGCCATGCTGATCGTGGACCCGCCATCTTCGTGGGCATCGAGCGCCGCGGCGCTCGATGGCATGCGCCATTGGCCGTTCCGCAGCGAAGACGCGACCATGTTCTTCCCGCGTGTGGTGGCTTTCGATCGCCTGCGTGGCCGCTTCGAGCTGTTCGCACCCTGCGGCGTGGCCGCGGGCATCATCGCGCGGTGCGACGAGAGCGCCCCCGTCTGGTCGGCGGCGGAAGGTGATGCGCCCATCCTGCGTCACGGCATGCGCCCGGCGTGGAACGTGAACAACTCCGATCGCGCGCGCCTCACCACGGCCGGCATCAACCTGCTGCAGGCGGTGCGCGTGCCGCCGAAGCTCGCGACCAGCCCGCGCACGCTAGCCAGCGGCTCCGCCGCGGTCAGCGACTGGCGTTACCTGTCCGCGCGCCGCCTGGCGTTGTTCGTGCTGACGTCCATCGAGCGCGGCACGCGCTGGATGCTGTTCGAACGCAATGCCCAGTCCACCTGGACCCTCGCGCGCGCGCAGGTCGAAGCCTTCCTCGATTCGCTGTATGCCGAAGGCGCCTTCACGAGCCGCAGTGGTGAGCTCAGTTACTTCGTGGTGTGTGATGAACGCATCAACACGCTCGAAACGATGCGTGCCGGCAAGATCAACCTGGCGTTTGGCTTTGCGGCCACCAAGGCGGGCGAGTACCACGCCTACATCGTCACGCACCAGGCGGGCAGCTCGCGCGGCAAGGTCATCAGCGTGAACCGCTTCGCGACCTATTCGCCGAGCGTGGACCTGGAGATCGAGTCGAGCATCCTGCGCGGCCTGGTACCGGCACCTGTGGTCGCCCCGCTTGCCGCAGTGCCCGAGTTGCCGGAACCCGCGCTGGCGCCGCTAGCGCCAGCCTGCGAGGCGTGATTCCGGCGCGGCGCGCTTCAGGCGCCGCGCGAGCCGAATCGCGGAAATCCCACCATCCTGCCGAGGCTCTCGTCCCAGAGCTTCATGCGCGCGCACGCCAGGCTGTCGCGCAGCCGCAGCCGCACCGCGGGCTTGAGCGAAGGCGCCGCATCGTGCGCCGCGCGCAGGTTGTAGTTAGGAATGCGTGGCGCCAGGTGGTGGATGTGGTGGTAACCGATGTTGCCGGTGATCCAGCGCAGCACCACTGGCAGGTCGTAGAACGAGCTGCCGTCGACGGCCGCGGCGCGCGGGTCCCACTCTTCACGACGTACCCAGTAGCTGCCTTCGAAACTGTGCTGCACGTAGAACAGCCAGACGCCGAGCGCGCCCGCGATCGCCACCACCGGCAGATGCACCGCCAGCACGACGCCCCAGCCGAGCCAGACGCTCAGGCCCACGCCCAGCGCAAGCAGCGAGATGTTGTTGAGCACCACGCTGCGCCACTCTTTCTTCCAGCTCCAGGGCATGCCGAGCGGGAAGCGGTGCTTGGCCACGAACTGGTAGAACGGCCCGATGCCGAGCATGACCGGCATGCTGCGATAGAAGCGATAGCAGAAGCGCATCCACTTCGAGCTCGCGCGGTATTCACTGACGGTCAGCGTGCGGATGTCGCCGAGTTCGCGCTGGTCGAGGTTGCCCGAGGTGGCGTGATGCACGCCGTGCGTCTTTTTCCAGTACGCGAACGGGAACAGCGTGAGCAATCCGAGGCAGGCGCCCAGCCAGCGGTTGGCGCGCGAGCTTGCGAAGAACGAGCCGTGGCTGCAGTCGTGCTGGAGGATGAAGAGCCGCACGTACAGCGCCGCGGTGGGCGGCGCCAGCAGCAATGTCCAGAAGTAACTCGCACCTGCGAGCGCAGTCCACGCCATGCATCCCCACAGGGCGAGGAAAGGCAGCAGCGTGTTGGCGAGTTGCCAGAGGGCGCGAGGGGTGGAGGCTTTAGCGAGGCGCGCGAGCGATTCGCGTTGCTCGCGGGGAATACCAGAGTTCATAGCCGATTCTGCGCCCTTCGGGCGGAGAAGGTCAGCAAGTTTCGGAATGCTATGTGCGCCGCCGCTCATTAAGTTGTCGCGTTAGCGCGCGCCATCCGCAGGAGCAGGCATGACGAGTACTATTTTTGACGAAGGATCAGCGGGGTACGCGCTGGCCACGCGCGTGAACTCGCTCGAGTGGACCGCGCTGCACGCGGCGCTGGATGCGCGCGGCAGCGCCATCGTCGAGCGATTGCTCGACGTGCAGGACTGTCGCGCGCTGGCCACGATGTATGCGAAAGAGGACAACTTCCGCAGCCGCGTCATCATGGCGAAACATGGTTTCGGTCGTGGTGAGTACCGCTACTTTGCGTACCCGTTGCCGCCGCTCGTCGCCGCGCTGCGTGAGGCTTTCTACCCGCAGCTTGCACCGATCGCCAATCGCTGGAACGCACGGCTGGGATGTGAAGCGCGCTTTCCGGCCCGGCATGCCGATTTCCTCGCGCGCTGTCACACCGGCGGGCAATCGCGGCCGACACCGCTGCTGCTGCAATACGGACCGGGTGACTACAACTGCCTGCACCAGGATCTCTACGGTGAGCATGTGTTTCCGCTGCAGGTAGCGGTGTTGTTGTCGCAGCCCGGGGAGGACTTCTGTGGCGGCGAGTTCGTGCTCACCGAGCAACGGCCGCGCCGGCAGACTCGCGTTGAAGTCTGTCCATTGCGGCGGGGCGATGCGGTGATCTTCGCGGTTCATCACCGCCCGGTTCAGGGCGCGCGAGGTTCATATCGGGTGAACATGCGACACGGTGTCAGCGAGCTTCGAAGCGGACGGCGACACACGCTCGGTGTCATCTTTCACGACGCGGCTTGAGTTCCTTCCACCGCGCGTATTCCGGCATGCACACCGCGCAGGGCGAAGCCCGCTGCTCGCGCCGCTCATCGAGGAAGAACACGCGTTCTTCACGTAGCCGCCGCGCGCAATGGCCTGCCGCGCGGCGGCAATCGAGCGGCCATAGATTTTCGTCTTGCGATGTCCGCCGAGGTTCCGGGACGGCTCGCGAAGGGCGCCATCGGCGCCGATCAACCAGGTTCGAGGTGGTCAGCCCGTGGTCTCGCGCCTGGGAGAGACGTACATGCTGATGACCGCGCGCACGACTTCCTTGCCGGCGCTGTCCGTGACGGTGACGGGCACACCGACATTCTCGGGCCCGGCCCATTCAGTCTTGTCGAGCCGGGCGGTGGCGACGACATCGGATTCGGCTTTCGCCAGGTATTCGATGGTCATGCCCCGCGGGATCCAGCGCATGCCGACCGGAATGGTGACTTCGGTGCACATGCCCGCGGCGAGCTCACACAGATTTCCCATCGCCAGCGCGTGCACCGTCCCGATGTGATTTTCGACGGCGCGGCGTTTTTTCATCGTCACGCGGCACAGCTTCGGTTCGAGATCGAGGAACCTCGGACGGATGGTGCCGAAGTACGGCGCGCGCTTCGAAACCGCGCGCGCAAACAGCCAGCGCCCGAACGCGGAACTCCGCGCGCGCGCCCATGCTCGAAGCGTGGGCCCTGCGGTGGTGGTGGTGGTCATGGTCAACCAGTCCATCTGTGGACGAGCGGGCTGTACGTCGGTTGCTACTCGGGCCATCGCGTGATCGAATCTTGTCGCCGCGGGGCTTGGACTGTAATCGCAGCGCAGCGACAGTCGCAATCTGTATAGAGTGGAATGAAAGAAAAACCGGCAGATCCAGTCGAAGCACGCGCCGCCTCCATTCGCAAAGCGGTGCGCGCCATCAAGCGCGGCACATTCGCAAGTTACGGCGAAGTCGCGCGCCGCGCGGGCCTGCCGGGCCGGGCGCGATTGGTAGGCCAGGTGCTGCGCGATTCAGACGATGCGCGGCTGCCCTGGCATCGTGTCACTGGTGCGGAAGGACGCATTGCCTTTCCAGCGGGTTCGTCCAACGCGCACAAACAATTACGTTTGCTGGCCAGGGAAGGTGTGAAGATTCGCGGCAATCGCGCGCTGGCGGCGCCCGCCAGGGGCGCCAAACGCAGTCTCGACGCGCTGCTCTGGAAAATCTGAGGAACCAATGACTGAACGCTACGTCGTTTTCTCCCATGGCAAGGACGCCGGGCCCTGGGGCGTGAAGATCACCGCGCTCGCCGGCAATGCGCGCAGCGAAGGATATGAAGTGGAGTCGGTCGACTACCGCGGCACCGACGACCCGCGTGAAAGGGTCAATAAACTGGTGGAGTACTGCAAGGAGCTCAAGGGCGACCTGGTGCTCTGCGGCTCGAGCCTCGGCGGCTATGTGTCGGTGGCGGCGGCATCGCTGCTGCATGCGCGCGGGGTGTTCCTGATGGCGCCGGCGCTGACGATGCCCGGCCTGCCGCCGCTTCGCGAAAAGCTGCTCGATTGCCCGACCACCATCGTCCATGGCTGGAAAGACGACGTGGTGCCGGTGGAGCAGAGCATCGATTTCGCGCGCCGCCATGGCTGCGCGCTGCACATCCTCAACAGCGACCACCGGCTGCAGGATGAAGTGCGCTTCCTCAAGTATCTGTTCGAGTACTTCCTGATCTCGCTCGATCTACCCCAGGACGTGAGGTTGACTGGTGCGCTCATGGACGAGCTCTCACTCCTGATTCAGCGCGCGCACGACGGCGACGAAGCGGCACGCGAACGGCTGTTCGCGGTCGCCTACGAAGACCTGCGCGGCCAGGCACGCCGGCAACTGCGCGATGGCGGGCGAAACACCCTGCTGAACACCACCGTGCTGCTGCACGAGAGCTTTCTGCGATTCCAGCGCGCCGGCAAGCTGGCCGGCGCGGAACGCGGACACTTTTTCGCGTACGCCGCGCGCGTCATGCGTTCGGTCATCGTCGACTTCGCCCGCCAACGCCAGGCGGAGCGCCGCGGCGGCGACGCCGTGCACGTGCCGCTCGACGCCCAGTTCGCCGAGAATCTGCGCGCCGGCGAAGACGAAGTCATCCAGATCAACGAAGCCATCGAGGCGCTGCAGGCCGAAGACCCGCGCCTGGTGCAGGTGGTCGAGATGCGCTATTTCGCCGGCATGACCGAGCAGGAGATAGCCAACGTACTGGGCGTCACCGACCGCACCGTGCGCCGCGACTGGGAGAAGGCGCGACTATTGCTGGCCGCCATGCTGCGCTGAATGTCCGGTTCGAACGCTGCTTCGCGTCCGTAACCTCAGGGAGCCCACGCGCGCGAGATCAACGACATGCCGATTACCGTGACCGACTGGAAAAGGCTGAGCCCGCTGCTCGATGTGGCGCTCGATCTGTCGCCGGCCGAGCGCGCTGCCTGGCTCGCGGCGCTGCCGGCCGAACATGCCGACCTGCGCGAGTCGCTGACCGAGATGCTCTCCCGGCGCCTGGTGGAAACCGATGATTTCCTCAATCGCCTTCCCGAGTTCAGCGCGGCACCGGTGGCGCTCAATCTCGGGCCGGATTCGGTCGTGGGACCTTACCGGTTGCTGCGCGAGCTCGGCCAGGGAGGTACCTCGTCGGTATGGCTCGCCGAACTCGCCGACGGATCCATCAAGCGCAGCGTGGCGCTCAAGCTGCCGCACCTGGGACTCGTCGACCGAGGCATCGAGCAACGCATCGCGCGCGAACGCGAGATCCTCGCCGGACTCGAGCACCCGCACATCGCGCGGCTCTACGACGCCGGCGTAGATGAGCGCGGCCGGCCGTACCTGGCGCTCGAATACGTCGACGGCGTGCCGCCGGACGAATACTGCCGTGCCCAACGTCTTGGCCTGCGCGACAAGCTCGCGCTGTTCCTCAACATCCTGCGCGCCGTGGCATTCGCGCATGCACGCCTCATCGTGCACCGCGACCTCAAGCCCAACAACATCCTGATCGCCGAAGGCAGCGACGTGCGGCTGCTGGACTTCGGCATCGCGCGCCTGCTGCAGCCGGACACCAGCCTGCGTCCGCAGGCCGCCAATCACACGATAGCTGGCGCGGCTGCGCTCACGCCGGCATACGCCGCGCCCGAGCAATTCATCGGGCAGGCCGTGACCGTCGCCACCGACGTGTACTCGCTCGGCGTGATCCTGTTCGAGCTGCTCACCGGCTGCAGTCCGTACTCGCCGAAAGGCCGTTCGCTCGGCGCCTACGAACACGAGGTGCGATACATCGAGCCGCCGCTCATGAGTCGCACCGCGCGTCCCGCCGAAGCGGGCGCGCTGCGCGGCGATCTCGACGCGATCGTCGCCAAGGCGCTCGAGAAAAAGCCCGAGGACCGGTACCCCTCGGTCGAAGCGTTTGCCGCCGACATCGAAAGGCATCTCGCCGCGCAGCCCATCGCCGCGCGGCCGCGCTCGTTCGCCTACGTCGCGAGAAAATTCCTGCGGCGTAACGCCTGGTCGTTGTCGATAGGTGCCGGCGTGGTATTGCTGCTGGCGGGCGCGCTCGGTTTCGCCGCTGTGGCAGTGGAACGATGCCGAGCGGCAGAGCGTCATGGCCGTCGAACGGCTCGCCGATTCGCGCGCCGCGGAGGAATTCACCGCCACCGTGCTCATCGAGAACATCCAGCCCGGACAGATCGTTGACGTTCGAACAGCTGATCGCGCGCAGCGAGCAGATTGCGCAGGACACGGGCTCGAACGATCTGCGCACCCGCATCTTCGCGACGGATTTCCTCTCCGCCTGGTACAGCGCGAACGGACTGTATCGCAACGCGGAGTTGATCCTCACGCGCACCATCGATTCATTGCCTGAGGATGGGCCGCTCGTCGGGGCGACGCTCCGCTGTCGCCGCGCGAGGTTGTGGGACGAACTCGGTGATCGCGAGGACGCGGTTGCGGTTCTCGACGATCTGATCGCCCGTGCAGATGCCGACGACGCCATCGCCTCGCGCTGCCTGCTCGATCGATCTTCGGTGGCGGCATCGAACGCCGACGCGCCGGGCGCCCTCGAGTTCGCGCTGGAGGCGCAACGACGCTACGACTCGACCGGCGTCGAATCGGTGTTCGAGCGCACGGACATCCTGGTGGCGATCGGCGGCGCCTACAGCATCATGGGGAACTTCGATGTCGCGCATGACCGATACAGCGAGGCGCTGCGTCTGTTCGCGGCGACCGGCCGACACAACAGCCGGGCCGCCGCCAACCTGCGCGATGACTGGGCCACGGTCTGGATGAATTCCGGCAATCCGCGCCGCGCGCTCGAGGAGATCGACCTCGGCTGGAAGATCATGCGCGAGCTCGCGCCAGCCGCGCAGGACACCGACAAGCGGTTGTCGCGCCGCGCCCGCATCCTCGCGCAGCTCGGCAATTTCGAGGCGGCGCTGGTGGAATTCCGGCGGGCTGCCGAGCTCGCGGCACCGCGCGGCAATCTCGCCAATCTCGCGACGATTCAGATCGGCGAAGCCGATGTGCGAACACAGACAGGACGCCTCGCGCAGGCGGGGCTCGATCTCGACGCCGCGGAGGCGACACTGCGGCAGGCGCGGCTGCCGCCGACCAGCCTCATCAGTCGTGCGGTACGCGATGACGCGGGCGGAGTGGCTCGCCGCGCGCGGTGACGCGGTCGCGGCGCGCGATGCGCTGACCAGGGTCGTTGCGCAGTACGAATCGCAGAACTGTTGTCGCGCGACCCGCTCGCTCGCGCTGGCGGAGCGCGCCATGCTCGGGCTTGGCGATCCCGACACCGCAGGCGCCGATGCCGCGCGCGCGCGTGAACTCGCGCCGCCGCCCGAGGCGGATTCGTTCTCGCGTTTCACGGGCAGCGCCTGGTACGCGAGCGCGCTGGTCTTCGAAGCGCGCGGCGAGGTCCGCGAGGCGCGCGACGCATTCGCAACGGCGGCCGTGCAGTTCGCCGGCGCGCTCGGTGATACGCACCCGGATACGTTGCGAGCGAGAGCCGGCATCGCGCGCATATCGGCGGCGACAAAGAATGGCCATTGAACATGTCCTGAATTGAAGTCCGCCCGCGTCCGTATTCCAGGAGAACCCATTTCCCCCTGGAGAACTGATGAAGGCCGTGATGCGAGAGCTGGCGCAAGCCAAGCGACATTATTCCAAGTTGCCGCTGTTCGAATTCCTGCGCAACGAATCGATCCCGCCGCGCGATCGGCTGGCGTTCTATCCCTGCATGGCGCCCTTCATCCTGGCGTTCTCGGACCTCAACCGCTTCGTGCTGCGCGATGAGGAATCCAGAGATCCGCACCAGTTGCTGATCAACGAGCACACCTACGAGGACGACCACCACTGGCCGTGGTACCTCGAGGACTTCTCGAAGCTCGGGCACGATCGCACCGCCAGCGTCACGCAGACGCTGCGCTCGTACATGAAGGACGATGCGCAGCAGAACCGCATGCTGGGATCGCGCCTGGCGCAGCTTCTGTACGGCACCACGCCCACCGAGAAGCTGGTGATCGTCGAAGCCATCGAGGAGACCGGCAACGTGCTCTTCGGTCTGACGGCGAAGATCGCCGCGCGCATCCAGGCAGAAGGCGGTCCGGAGCTGCGCTACCTCGGGCAGTTTCATTTCAGCCGCGAGACCGGGCATGCGATGCACGGGCACGATCATCGCCTGCTCGAAGCGATCCCGCTCACCGCGTCCGAACGCGCGCGTTGTCTCGATCTCGCCTTCCAGGTGTTCGACATGTTCGCCGACTGGGCCGCCGAACTACTGGCCTACGCGAAGAACTCGCTCGCGCATCGCACGGTCCCGCACGTCGTCCACACCGCGCGACTCGGCGGGCAGTAGGGAGCAGGCTGTGAACACGAACCGCACACTCCTGGCTCCGCTCGCGCTGGCCATAGCGCTTGTATCGAAAGCGTCCGCGGCTACGGACGATCCCGCGAAGATCATCGCCGCGCTCGACACCGAGTACCAGGCCGCCGTCGAGCGCAACGACTGGCAGGTGATGGATCGCATCCTTCATCAGGACTTCACGCTGGTGCTCGGCAACGGCAAGGTCTACTCGCGCGCCGAGCTCATCGAGTCCGCGCGTGACGAACACATCGAATACGAGAAACAGGTGGAGATGCCCGGCACTCAGGCCGTGCGCATGTTTGGCAACGACACCGCCACCGTCACCGCGCTGCTCTGGCTCAAGGGCAGGCGCAAGAAAGACCAGAGCACCTTCGAGTACAAGCTCTGGTTCAGCGACACCTACGTGCGCACGCGAGAGGGTTGGCGCTACGCGTTCGGGCAGGCTTCGCTGCGTTTGCCGTAATGGGGACATTCCTGATTTGCTGCAAAAGGGGACGGGCCTCATCGGCAGGAGCGCCAGGTGTTGGTTCAAACCTTCTGATCGCTCACGCTGGCGCGCGCTTCCTCCCCGCCGCCCGACATGCTCGCGCTCAGAAGGCTTGAATCGCACCTGACGCACCTGGCGCCGAGCCGCGTCCCCTTTTGCAGCAAATCAGGTATGTCCCCATTAATGCCGCTGACGGATGGCGCGCTCGGCGATGCGGTCGATCAACGAAGGCGCGAATAGTTTGAGCCAGCGCCCGAGCCGGCCGCGCGCCGACATCAGCACCAGCCGCTCGCGCTTGCCGATGGCGCGCACGATGCGTGCCGCGCAATCCTCGGCGGTCATGATCTTCGCCTGCATCATCGGCGACGCGCCGAGCGGCTCGCCGTCCGGCCCGATGGCGCGCTTGTGAATCTCGCTGACCACGAAGTCCGGCGCGACCACGCTCACGTCGACGCCGCTGCCCCGCAATTCGATGCGCAGTGAATCGAAGAAGCCGATCATCGCGTGTTTGCTCGCGGCGTAGGCTGAACGCTCGGGCACGCCGGTGAGCCCCGCGAGACTCGCCACCGCCACCAGCAAGCCCTTCGATTGCTTGAGATGCGGCAGGGAGAGCGCGGTAAGTCGAACCGGCGCGAGGTAGTTCACCTCCATGATCCGCTCGAAGATCGACAGGTCCTGCAGCGCATCGAACCGGCTCCACATGGTGATGCCGGCGTTGTGCACCACCACGTCGATGCCGCCGAAGGCTTTCACGGTTTCCGCCACCAGCCACTCGCAGTCCTGCTCGTTGGTGACGTCGGTGGGTAGCGCCCGCGCCTCGCCGCCAAGCGCGCGGCACTCCTGCGCCAGCGTTTCCAGGCGTTGCCGGTCCCGCGCTGCGAGCGCCAGGCGGGCCCCCCGCGCGGCCAGGGCCAGGGCCAGCGCGCGGCCGATACCTTCGGATGCGCCCGTCAGAATCACCTTAAGTCTTGCGATCTCGGTCATGCCTTTCGCTCTCGGCTACACTCCGCCGCCTAACATCATACGGCTGGTGGCGCGCGTATACGCATGAGCTGGTTGCTGCGACGATTCCTGAAGCTCTGGGTCCGGGCCGCCGTTCAGCCCGCGGAAGCGCCGCCGGCGCTGATCGAGCCGCGCGTGCCCGTCAGTTACGTGCTCGAAAGCAATTCGATGGCCGACCTCGCGGTGTTGTGCAACGTGACCAGCAAAGCGGGGCTGCCGTATCCCGAGAAACGCGGCAGCAGCCTGCCCGTCGAAGAGCGCCGTTCGTATTTCGACGTGGCCCGCCGGCGCCGTTTCTGGGATGCCACGCAGACGCGCCGGCCGCCGCCGCATCTGCTGGCGCTGGTCGCGGCCCTGAGCGCCGACTCCGTGCGCGACGTGCTGCTGGTGCCCACCGCCGTGTACTGGGGCCGCGCTCCGCAGAAAGAGGGCTCGTGGCTGCGCCTGCTGTTCGCCGAGAACTGGGCGCTGACGTCGCGGGTGCGCAAGTTCTTCTCCGTGCTGGTCAACGGCCGCAACGTCATGGTGGAGATGGGCGAGCCGATCAGCCTGCGCTCGCTGCTCGACGCCACACCCGTCAACGACCAGGCGCGGCGCGTGACCCGCATCCTGCGCGGCATCCTCAGGCGCCAGCGCGCCATCCGCATCGGTCCGGACCTTTCCCACCGCCGCACGATCGTGGCGCAGGTGCTGCGTGCGCGGGCGGTGCGCGCCGTGGTCGCGGCCGATGCGCGCGAAAAGGACGGTGATTTCCGCCCGGGCCTGCTGCAGGCGCGCAAGTACGCGTTCGAAATCGCCGCTAACTACTCGCACGCGTTCGTGCAGATCGCCGAGAAGTTGCTGGGGCGCGTGTGGAACCGCGTGTACGACGGCGTGCGGATCAACCACGCCGGCACGCTGAAGGACGTGTCGGAGGGCAACGAGGTGGTCTATGTGCCCTGCCATCGCAGCCACATGGACTACCTGCTGATGTCGTACATCATCTACCACCAGGGTTACGCGCTGCCGCACATCGCCGCGGGCATCAACCTGAACATCCCGGTGGTGGGCCGCTACCTGCGCAAGGGTGGCGCGTTCTTCATCCGCCGCAGTTTCGGCGGCAACGCGTTGTACACCGTCGTCTTCCTGAAGTACCTCGCCGCGATCATGGCGCGCGGTCACTCCATCGAATACTTCATCGAGGGAGGGCGGTCGCGCACCGGAAGGCTGATGCAGCCGAAGACCGGCATGTTGTCGATGACGGTGCGCAGTTTCCTGCGCGACCCGGTCCGGCCGGTGGTGTTCGTGCCGGTGTACTTCGGCTACGAGCGCATCGTCGAGGCCAACACCTACATCTCGGAACTGTCGGGGGCGCCAAAGAAGAAAGAGAGCTGGCTCGACCTGCTGCTTTCCCTGCGCGTGCTGCGCGAGCGCTTCGGCACCGTCCACGTCAACATCGGCGAGCCCATCCGGCTCAACGACATGCTCGACGCCCAGGTACCCGACTGGCGTGAGCGGCGCTTCGACGACGACACGCGCTCGCCGGGGATGAACGTGCTCGTCGGCGAACTGGCCGTCACCATCATGCGCGGAATCAACGCCGCCGCGGCGGTCACGCCGATCAACCTGCTCGCGACCTGCCTGCTCGCCTCACCGCGCGGCGCCTTGCCCGAGAGCGCGCTGCTTCGCCAGCTCGAGCTGTACCTCAAGCTGTTGCGCGCCTCGCCGTACGGACCGCGCGTCACGGTCACCGACGCAAACCCCGCCGAGATCGTGGTCTATGGCGAGTCGCTCAAGATCATCTCGCGGGTGCCTCACAAGCTCGGTGACATCGTGAAGATGAGCGACGAAAGCGCGCAGCTCATCGCCTACTACCGCAACAACGTCCTGCATCTGTTCGCGCTGCCGTCGCTCGTCGCCTGTGCGTTCATCGGCAACGCCATGTTGCAGACCTCCGACATCCAGCGCCTGGCGTGGCGCATCTATCCTTATGTTGCTTCCGAGCTTTTCCTGCGCTGGCGCGAAGACGAGCTGGCGAAGGTGGTCGATGGCATCCTTGCTGCGCTGGCGGAGCTGGGTGTGCTGCGGTCTAACGAAGATCGCACCGTCTGGATGCGGCCGCCGCCCGATTCACCGGCCGCGCTGCAATTGTCGATGCTCTCGCAGGCCACGATCCAGACCATCGAGCGCTACTACCTGGCGATCGCGCTGCTGCTCAAGGCCGGTTCCGGCGTCATGAATCAGAAGACGCTCGAGCAGCAATGTCACCTGGCGGCTCAGCGGATCAACATGCTCTACGGATTCAATTCGCCGGAGTTCTTCGACCGCGCGTTGTTCGAGAACTTCATCGACCTGCTGCGCGAACGTGGCGTCCTGAAAGCGGGCGAGGGCGGCAACCTCGAGTTCGACGAAGTGCTGGGCCGAGTGGCCGCCGACGCGCAGCTGGTGCTGTCCGAGCAGATCAGGCACAGCATCCTTCAAGTGACGCAGGTTTGAATCTTGCAGAGGTTCCCCGGCGTGCTAGGGAATCCCCGTCGGATCGACCGCCCTAGCCTTGGAGCGTGAACCCGCTGCTATACTCGCGCGCAACACGTCCGCGCCTACGCGTCCGCGAGGGGAGGCAGCAGCGCGGCGGAACACTAATAGACGATAAGGCCAAGCGGTACTGCTGCTCCCTCCTCGCGACTCGCAGCCCATTCCGCGGTCTCAGGGGAAATTAATGAGTAACGATCTGATCCGGCGATACGTATCGCGTTCGCTTCCGATCGTCGCAGCGCTTGCCTTGGCGTCACCCGCGGCCTATGCCTGGGACTTCCAGAACGAATCGGGCACCTTCTCGGGTAGCTGGGACACCACGCTGACGTACGGCCAGGCCTGGCGCATCGAATCGCGCGATTGCCGGCTCATCGCCATCGCCGACGGCGGTTGCGGCCGTTCGCCGAACATCGACGACGGCAACCTCAACTACGACACGGACTTGTACTCGCAGCGCCTTCAAGGTGCTGACCGAGTTGTCCCTGAACTACCGCGGCGTCGGCGCCTTCGTGCGCGCCTCCGGCCTGTATGACGATGCCGCCGGGGACACGCAGCGAACCGACGCTGTCCGACAAGTCCGAAGACCTGGTCGTGAGCTACACGCGGCTGCTCGATGCGTTCGTCTACGCCAAGTTCGACCTGGGGCAGATGGGCGCGGAACTGCGCCTCGGCCGGCAGGTGGTGAGCTGGGGCGAAAGCACCTTCATCCAGAACGGCCTCAACGTCATCAACCACTTCGACGTCTCGGCGCTGCGCGTGCCGGGCTCGGAGCTCAAGGAAGGCTTCCTGCCGCAGGAGCTGGTCAACTTCAGCCTGCAGTTCAACGACAACTGGTCGGCGCAGGCTATCTACATCACCGACTGGAACGCGACGGTGCCCGAGCCCGCCGGTTCCTACTACAGCGCCAACGACTTCGCGCCCACCGGCGGCAGCAAGGTGGTCCTGGGCTTCGGTTCGTTCTCCGACCAGGGCGTCGATTTCCGCCCGCTCGGCGGCCCGTACATCACCAACTTCCAGACCGTGAATCGCCTGGCGACGATCAAGGCCGAAGACGACGGCCAGTACGGCTTCAACCTCAAGTACTTCGCGCCCGACTTCAACAACGGCACCGAGTTCGGCCTGTTCTTCCTGAACTACCACAGCCGCCTGCCGCTGATCTCCGGCATGACCGGCACGCAGCAGGGCGTGGGCAATGCGTTCGGCGCGCTGAACGCCGTCGGCGCGGCCGCCCAGGCGCTGGGCGCGGGCCTTTCGGTTCCGGCCGCCATCGCCACGGCCGCCAACCTCGGCGTGCAGCGTTCAGCGGCCGCGGGCGGCAACCTCTCGCTGGCGACAGGCCACGCAGTACGCCACCATCGGCGCGAACACGCAGCTCGCGCAGGGCGATGTGGCCGCGCAGGCCAGCAACATCGCCACGCACGAGTACGCGCTCACCGTCCGGCTACTTCACCGAGTATCCCGAAGACATCAAGCTGATCGGCCTGTCGTTCAACACGCAGCTGCAGCGGAGCGGCATCGCCCTGCAGGGCGAAGTCGCCTATCGCCAGGACGTGCCGCTGCAGTTCGACGACGTCGAGCTGCTGTTCGCCGCGCTCACGCCGTTCGAGCAGGGCCTCGCCACGCTGCGCAACACGCCGCTGCCCACCACCTGCCCCGTGGGCGTGCCGGCGGCATCCACGCTCACGCATTGCGGTCAGCTCGGCGGCTTCGGTCTCGGCCAGAAGGTGCGCGGGCTGGGACCTGTACGACACCTACCAGGTGCAGTTCACCGCCACCAAGACCTTCTCCAACGTGCTCGCGGCGTCGCAGATGGTGATCGTCGCCGAAGCCGGTCTCACGCATGTCGAGGACATGCCCGACAAGCTCACGGGCGGTCCGAACGACCGCGGCCTGCGCTTCAATGGTCCGGGCACCAACGTCAGCGGCAACTACGAACTGCGCGGCCGCCACTGCCCGACGCTGACGGCGGCGGCCTGCCTCGCGCTCGAATCTGGTCGAGCCGCAGAACCGATTCGCCGATGCGACGTCGTATGGATATCGTGTCGCGGGACGGCTGGAATACCCGGGCCTCATGGGTCCCTGGAACATCCTGCCGCGCTTCAACTGGCAGCACGACGTCAGTGGCACCACGCCCGGACCGGGCGGCAACTTCGTCGAAGGCCGTTACGGCCTCACGCTGGGTGTCGCCGCGAACCTGCTGGCCAAGTGGGAACTCGACATGGCGTGGACCAAGTTCGGCGGCGCCGGACGATTCAACGACATCAACGATCGCGACTTCGTCGCGGCCACGATCAAGTTCTCGTTCTGATCGCGACGAGGGGAATTTCCATGCTGAAAAAACTTGTTCCTTCCATTGTTGCAACCGTTGCAGGCATCGCGATCGGCGCGCAGGCGATGGCCGCGGTGTCGCCGGCCGAAGCGGCGAAGCTCGGCGCCGAACTCACGCCGCTCGGCGCGCGTGAAGGCGGGCAACGCCGACGGCTCGATCCCGGCGTGGGAGGGCGGGCTCACCTCCGCGGCCCAGGCGGGTTTCGCCAACTTCCGGCCCGGCCAGCATCACCCCGACCCGTACGCCAGCGACAAGCCGCTGTACACGGTGACCGCCGGCGAACATGGCCCAGTACGGCGCGCAAGCTCACCGAAGGCCACAAGAAGCTGCTGACCACCTATCGCGGCACCTTCAAGATGCCCGTGTATCCCACGCATCGCAGCGCCGCCGCTCCGCAGCGCATCTACGACGCCACCAAGCGCATCGCGACCACCGCGCAACTGGCCAAGGGCGGCAACGGCGTCACCAACGCGGGCGAGGGCATTCCTTTCGCGATCCCGAAGGAAGGCGTCGAAATCTTCTGGAACCACGTGCTGCGTTATCGCGGCGACGTCATCGTCCGGCAGATCGGCCAGGCGCCGGTCACGGCGGGCGGCTCGTACAACATGGTCAAGTTCCACGACGAGACCATGGTGGCCTACAGCCTGCCGGGCGCGAAGTCGGAGAACCTCGACAACACCATCGCGTACTTCATCCAGGAAACCGTGGCGCCGGCGCGTCTTGCGGGCGAAGTGCTGCTGGTGCAGGAGACGCTCGACCAGTCGATCGAGAATCGCCGCGCCTGGGTCTACAACCCCGGCCAGCGCCGCGTGCGCCGCGCGCCGAACGTCGCGTTCGACAATCCGGGCACCAACTCCGACAACCTGCGTACCTCCGACCAGTTCGACATCTACAACGGCTCGCCGCAGCGTTACGACTGGACGCTGGTCGGCAAGAAAGAAATCCTGGTGCCGTACAACAGCTACAAGCTGGGCTCGAACACGCTCAAGTACGCCGACATCCTGAAGAAGAACCACATCAACCCCGACCTGACGCGTTATGAGCTGCATCGCGTGTGGGTGGTGGATTCGAAGCTGAAGCAGGGCCAGAGCCATCTCTACAGCCGCCGCACGCTGTACGTGGACGAAGACAGCTGGCACATCCTCGCGGTCGACTGCTACGACAGTCGCGGCGAGCTCTACCGCGTGCAGGAAGCCCACGTCATTCAGTACTACGACGTGCCGGCCCTGTGGACCGTGCTCGAGACCGTGTACGACCTGTCCAACGGCCGCTATCTCGCGCTGGGCCTCGACAACGAGGAGCCGCGCAGCCGGGACTTCTCGCAGAAGCGCACGACTGCCGACTACCAGCCCGCGGCCCTGCAGCGCCGCGGCGTTCGCTGAAGGTTAGTTAGTAACGCGACGAACGGGCCGGTTGATAGACTGCGATCGACCCGGCCGCGTTTACGTTTTGCAGAACAACAGAAGAACCTTCGGGAGTCGGGCATGAGGCGTGGAATTGGCCTCGCAGTGGTCGCAACGCTGGCGGCGTGTGGCATCGCCCCGGGCGTTACGCTGGGCCCAGCTCGATCCCAACGACTTCGCGAACAAGCCGGCGGAGATCGTGCCGCTGGCTGCAACCTCGCTGCTGCTCGACCTCGCGTTCGCGGGCGAACGCCTCGTCGCGGTGGGCGAGCGCGGCCACGTGCTGCTCTCCGACGACCAGGGCGTCACCTGGCGCCAGGCGAAGAGCGTGCCCACGCGCGTCATGCTCACCGCGGTGTTCTTCGTCGATTCGGAGTACGGCTGGGCCGTCGGCCACGACGAAACCATCCTCAATACCGCCGATGGCGGTGAAACCTGGACGCGCTCGCACTTCGCGCCCGAAGCGCAGCAGCCGCTGCTCGACCTCTGGTTCGCCAACCGCGTCAGCGGCATTGCCGTGGGCGCCTACGGCGCCTACTTCACCACCAACGATGGCGGCCGCCACTGGTCCTCGCGCGAAGTTCTCGGCGCCGCCCGCCTCGGCGCGCATCGGCCGCGCCGGCCGCGGATGAAGAGCTGCCACCGGACTACCACCTCAATCGCATCGTGGGCGTCGGCAATCGTCTGTACGTCGCGGCCGAAGGCGGGAAGCTCTACCGCTCCGACGATCGCGGCGCCAGCTGGCGCATGTTGCCTTCGCCGTACGAAGGCAGTTTCTTCGGACTGGTGCCGATCCGTGGCGAAGGCCTGCTCGCCTTCGGGCTGCGCGGCCACCTGTTCCGCTCGGCCGACGCCGGCGAGACCTGGCACGAGCTCGATTCCCACACCACCGCCATGCTCACCGACGGGGTCGCCGTGAACGACCTGCGCGTGGTCATCGGCGGCTTGAGCGGCGTGCTGCTGGTGTCAGCGGACGCCGGCGAGACCTTCAAGCTCACGCAGCAGGACGATCGCAAGGGCATGGCGGCGCTGCTGCCGGGGCCCGCGGGCACGGTCGTCGTGGCCGGCGAGGGTGGCGTACGCACCATCCGCGTGCACGAGGGTAGCTAGGATGGCCGGGAAGGAAACCTCGACGGTTGCGGCCACGCTCGAGAAGCTGATCTTCGGTCACCGCGTCCTCATCGTCATCGTGTTCGCGCTGCTGACCGCCGGCCTCACGGCGGTGGCGGTGCGCGGCCTGCACATCGACGCCTCGTTCACCAAGCAGCTGCCGCTCAAGCACGAGTACATGCAGACCTTCGTGAAGCACCAGGCGCGAGTTCGGCGGCGCCAATCGCGTGCTGATCGCGCTGGTGGCGCGCGACGGCAACATGTTCACGCGCGGGCTTCTTCGACGCGCTGAAGAAGGCGACCGACGAAGTGCTGGTCATGGACGGCATCGACCGCGGCCGCGTGCAGTCGCTGTTCACGCCCAACGTGCGCTACATGGAGGTGGTCGAAGACGGCATCGAGGCCGGCAACGTGGTCGACTCGGAGTTCGTCCCGACCGCCGAGGCGCTGGCCAAGGTGCGCGAGAACATCCTCAAGGCCGGAATCCGCGGCCGGCTGGTCGCCAACGATTTCTCCGGGGCGCTGGTGTCGGCGATCGTGCTCGAGAAGGACGCCACCGGCCGACTCGTTGACCCAATCGAAGTGGCGCGCACGCTCGAAAGCCGCGTGCGCGATCTCATCCAGGGCAGCGACGTGCTGGTGCAGGCCCAGAGCTCGGGCGTCGACGTGCACATGATCGGCTTCGCCAAGGTGGTCGGGCGACATCGCCGACGGCGCGATGTCGGTCATCGTCTTTGCCATCGCCACCATCCTGCTCACGCTGCTCGCCGTCTGGTACTACGTGCAGTCGCTGAAGGTGGCGGTGGTGCCGATCGTCTGCTCCATCGTCGCGGTGACGTGGCAGCTCGGCACGCTGGTGCTGCTCGGCTACGGCATCGATCCGCTCGGGCTCCTCGTGCCGTTCCTCATCTTCGCCATCGGCGTGTCGCACGGCGTGCAGAAGATCAGCGCCGTGAAGGAGGCCGCGGTCGCCGGCCTCGGCAGCATGGATGCCGCGCGCCAGACGTTCCGCCAGCTCCTGATGCCGGCCATCATCGCGCTGCTCGCGGATCTCGTCGGCTTCATCACCATCCTGCTGATCCCGGTGCAGGTGGTGCAGGAGATGGCGATCACCGCGAGCATCGGCGTGGCCATCGTCATCCTCACCGACCTCATCCTGCTGCCCGTGCTCGTGTCCTGGGTCAGGTGGGACGACGAATACAAGGTGCGCGTGGAGCTGCGCCAGGCAAAGCTCGCGCGCCACTGGAAATCGCTGGCCCGCATCACCGAACGCAAGCCCGCGGCCATCATCATCGGCATCGCCGTGTTGCTAGGCATCTTCGGCGTGTGGAAGGGCCGCGAGACGCCCATCGGCGACACGCAGTCGGGCGTGCCCGAGCTGCGCGCCGATTCGCGCTACAACCGCGACAGCAACATCATCACCAACAAGTTCTCGATCGGCGTCGACATCCTCACCGTCATCGTGGAGACGAAGGAGCCCGCCTGCACCAGCCACGAGCTCATGACGGCCATCGACACCTTCGCGTGGAAGATGCGCAACGTCGATGGCGTGCAGGAAGTGATGGCGCTGCCCATTGTCGCGAAGATCGCGATCGCGGGCTGGAACGAAGGCAGCCTCAAGTGGCGCAACATCCCGCGCGAGCCGAACCAGCTCACGCAGTCGACCCGCTACATCGAAACCAGCACCGGCCTGCTGAACGCCGACTGCAACGTCATTCCGGTCATGCTGTTCCTGCGCGATCACAAGGCGGCGACCATCGAGCGCGTGGTGACCGAGGTGAAGGCGTGGCGGGAGCAGAATGCGACGGCCGGCGCCACCTTCAACCTCGCCACCGGCAACGTCGGCGTCATGGCCGCCACCAACGAGGAAGTGAAGGCCAAGGAATATCCCATCCTCGGCTGGGTGTTCGCCGCCGTCATCCTGATGTGCCTGCTCACCTTCCGCAGCCTGTTAGGCACCGTGCTGGTGTTCCTGCCGCTCGCGCTGGTGTCCATCCTGGTCTACGCCGTCATGGCCATCGTCGGCATCGGCCTCAAGGTCAACACGCTGCCCATGGTGGCGCTCGGCGCCGGCATCGGCGTCGACTACGGCATCTATCTGTGGAGCCGCATGCAGGAATACCTGCGCGCCGGCGACACCGTGCACCAGGCGTTCGAGAAGACCATGCGCGTCACCGGCGCCAGCATCATCTTCACCGGCATCACGCTGGCGATCGGCGTGGTCACCTGGGTGTTCTCGCCGCTGCAGTTCCAGGCGGACATCGGCATCATGCTCACGTTCATGTTCTTCGTGAACATGCTGGGCGCGATCATCCTGCTGCCGGCGCTGGCGGCGTGGCTGGTGAAACCGTGAGGGGTCAGGCACCGTTTCCCAGCAGAAGGGGCCGGACCTCTGAATTGACGCCCACGGACGCCAACCTACCACGTTCGAGGTCCGGCCCCTTTTGCCAGGAAACGGTGCCTGACCCCGACCATGACTCCCGAGGAATTCCGGCGGGCAGGGCACGAGCTCATCGACTGGATCGCGGACTATCGGGAGCGCGTTGCGCGCGGCGAATTCCCCGTGATGGCGCGCACTTCGCCCGGCAGCCTGCGCGACGCGCTGCCCAAGGCGCCACCGCAGGAACCCGAGGATTTCGCCGCCATCCGCCGCGATCTCGATGCGCTGATCCTGCCGGCCTGCACACATTGGCAGGATCCACGTTTTCACGGCTACTTCCCTGCCAACGGTTTGCCGGTCTCCGTGCTCGGCGACCTCGTGAGCACGGGGCTCGGTCAGCTCGGTCTCGCCTGGCAGTCGAGCCCGGCGCTCACCGAGCTCGAAGAGGTCTGTCTCGACTGGTGGCGACAGATGCTCGGTCTGTCGGGCAAGTGGTCGGGCGTCATCCAGGACACGGCGTCGACGGCCACGTTCGTGGCGCTGGTGTGCGCGCGCGAACGCTGCACCGGATACAGCGCCACGCGTGCCGGCATGCAGGCCGAGCGCATGCCGCTCATCGTCTATGTTTCGTCGCAGGCGCACAGCTCGGTGGAAAAGGCCGCGCTGCTCGCCGGATTCGGCCGAGAGAACGTTCGCGTGTTGCCGGTCGATGAGAATTTCGACCTGCGCGCCGACGCGCTGGCGGCGGCGATCACCGCGGATCGCGCTGCCGGCAGCGCATCCCTGCGCCGTGGTCGCCACCTGCGGAAGCACCGCGACGACCGCCTTCGATCCGGTCGCGGCCATCGCGCCCGTCGCCGCGCGCGAGGATATCTGGCTGCACGTCGATGCGGCCATGGCCGGCTCGGCCATGATCCTGCCGGAATGCCGCGCGCTGTGGGACGGCGTGGAAAACGCGGACTCGCTGGTGGTCAACCCGCACAAGTGGTTAGGAGTCTCGTTCGACTGCTCCACCTACTACGTGCGCGATCCGCAGTTCCTGGTGCGCGTCATGTCGACCAACCCGAGTTTCCTGCAGTCCGCGCACGACGGTGCCGTGAAGAACTACCGCGACTGGGGCCTGCCGCTCGGCCGCCGCATGCGGGCGCTGAAGCTGTGGTTCGTGATCCGCGAACAGGGCGTGAGCGGCCTGTCGGCGCGGCTGCGGCGCGATCTCGCGCACGCGCAGTGGCTGGCCGCGGAAGTTGCGCGCGCCCCGGGCTGGCGGCGCCTCGCGCCCGTGCGCCTGCAGACGCTGGTGTTGCGGCACGAGCCGCCGGGACTCGACGCGGACGCCCTGGATGCGCATACGCGCGCCTGGGCCGACGCAGTGAATGCCTCGGGCGAGGCGTACCTCACGCCCGCCGTCGTCGACGGACGCTGGGCGGTACGCGTATCGTTCGGCGCCGCCGCCACCGAACACGAACACGTCGTCGACCTGTGGCGACTCATGCAGCATGCAACCGCATCGCGCCTGTAACTCATAAGGAGCAACTCAACCATGAAAACGAAGATCCTGATTGCGGCCGTCGCAGCTTTGGGTGCGGCGCTGCCTCGCACGTGCTCGCGCAGACAACGCCCGCGCAGACCCCGCCGCCGCCCATGCCGGCGCCGCCGGATGTGAAGATCGAAACCATCAACGTCGCGCCGGGCATCTACATGCTGATGGGCCGCGGCGGCAACATCGGCCTCACGGTGGGCGTCGATGGCGCCGCCATCATCGACGACCAGTTCGCCGACATGGCGCCGAAGATCCGCGCCGCGGTCGCGATGCTGTCGGATCAGCCGGTGAGCTTCCTGATCAACACCCACCTGCACGGCGATCACACCGGCGGCAACGATGCCTTCGGCAAGGCGGGCGCCACGATCATCGCGCACGAAAACGTGCGCAAGCGCCTCGGCACGCCGCAGGTGAATCCCTCGACCAATGCGCCCATCGAGGCGCGGGCGCGCGAGGCGTTGCCCGTGATCACGTTCGCCAACTCGGCCACGCTGCATTTCAACGACGACGATCTGCAGTTCACGCATCTGCCGAACGCGCACACGGAAACGGACATCGTGATCCGCTTCCGCAAGGCCAATGTGCTGCACATGGGCGACTGCTTCACCGGCACGTTCCCGTTCATCGACGGCAATACCGGCGGCACGCTCGATGGCCTGATCCGCGGGCACGAAGCGGTGCTGGCGACGGTCGACGACAACACGAAGATCATCCGCGGGCACGGTCCGCTCGGGAACAAGGCGGAGCTTTCGGCGTACCACGACATGCTGGTGGTGGTCCGCGATCGCGTGGCGAAGCTGGTCAAGGCCGGCAAGAGCCAGGATGACGTGGTCACCGCGCGCCCGACGAAAGAGTTCGAGGAAAAATACGGCGGGGCCAATTTCAACGCGGCGCAGTGGATAGGCCGCGCGTACGTCGACCAGAAGATAGCGCTGGAGAAGCGCAGGAAGAAGTAGGCAGGCCGGGCCGCGCAGCGTTTGGATGGCGCCAGGTCTCCGGGTATCCCCTATGCGCATCGTCTTACGCGCCGAATCGGTGCAACATAACGCACGATCGCACGGGCTTTTCGCTCAGTTCGCCATGCCACCCGTGGCATACGGCTATAGACAGTACGTTCCGGACTGGTAAAAAGTGATGGCGCAATATTTCTCTGCGCCCGAGAGAGGCATGAAAGATTCCAGGACCACCGCGAAGAAGTTGTTAGACCTGCCGTACGCGCCCGAGGCCGAGCAGTATCTCGATGAGCTCGAACGCAGCGGACAGTTTCGCGTCGGTGTCGAAGCGGAGATCGAAGACGCCGAAGTCGGCGATTCGTCGGCCGGGAACGACTACGGGTGGGGCCGCGGCTCCGGCAGCGTCTCGATCCAGGACTGGTGGACGTCCGGACGCGTTTCGCTGCTCATCGGTCCGGGCATCGCTCCCGGCGACATCACCCTGGCGCGCGTCAACGATTCATTGTTGATGCGCACGCAGGACGGTCTCGACCGGCTGGTGCTCGAGGGCTACCTCGGGTCTGATTCCGGACGCGTCGACGCTGCGCATCATCTTCAGCGACGGCCAGACGTGGTCGGGCCCTGATCTGCTGGCGCGCATCGGCAGCTGGCTCAGCCAGGCCGATTCCGGCAAGAACGATCCCGACAAGCCCGGTCCGGACGAGCCCGGCGTCTAACCACTAGTACGGATCGAAGTCGAAATACGCGACGGGTTTGCCGTCGTCGATGTCGATCAGCGCGGTCCAGAACCCCTCGCGATGGTGAACCGGCAGCCAGCGGACGCGCGCCGCGGGAATGGACACTCCGCGCATCGCGGCTTCCAGCAGCGGTTTGCTGCCCGGTTTCTTCTGCGTGAGCGCCTCGATGGGCTTCGCCTGCGAGCGAATTCTCGCCAGCTGCGATTCGTAGGGAACGTAGAATTTCGGCCGCATGTGCTCTTCGTTTCCCGACAGGGCCTGGAACAACGCGTCGTTGTGCTCTGCGTTGGGCACCGCGATGCCGACGTAGCGTGGGCCGGTGAGCGGCAGCGTGCCGTATGCCGGGTCGCGCGCGGCGGCCAGTTCCTTGTCTTCGATGTCGCGCGCGGTGACGATCTCGAGCCGATCGGAGCTGAAGGCCACGTACACCGGGCGCGTTCCCGCGACGATGGTCACGCCGTAGACCATCGCGGCGATCTGCAGGACGCCGACGACGGTGTAGTCGAAGATGAGCTTGCGACGCGATTTGCGGCTGTTGTAGACCACCAGCGACAGCAGCGGACCGAGCGCGAGGTCGCAGCCCACCACCAGCATGAACAGCTCGGTGCCGCCGATCATCGTCTGCAAGGGATCGGGGAACCACACCAGGAAAATGAGCGCCGCTGCGATGGCCGCCACGGACAGCGTCGCCAGGAAGTGGATCGCCGTCGCCAGGAACTTTTCTCGCCACACGATCATGCGTCTTGCCCTCAGTCGTCGAACTTGACCTTGCCGCGCATGCGCTTCGTGCGCTGCGAACGCGCCTTGCCCTCCAGCCGCCGTTCCTTCGAGGCGCGCGTGGGCTTGGTGGCATGACGTTTCTTGGGTGCGATCAGCGCGCGCCGCACCAGGTCGCACAGGCGCTCTTCGGCCTCGCGACGGTTCTGCTCCTGGCTGCGGTGCGAGCGCGCCACGATGAGCAGGTCGTCGGCGTCGGTCATGCGCTGGCCGGCGAGCACGCGCAGCCGTGCCTTCACGTCGTCGCGCAGCGTCGAATTGCGTGCCAGTGAAAAACGGAGCTGCACGGCCGACGCCACTTTGTTGACGTTCTGCCCGCCGGGTCCGGCGGAACGGATGAAGGCCACTTCGAGATCGCTGTCGGGAATCTCGAGTCCCGGTCGAACGGCGATGCTCATGCCTGGATGACGCGCACGTCGTGCTGCTGCACGGGTATCGTGATGCCGTGTTTCTTGAACAGCCGCCAGATTTCGCGGTTGACGTCCGAGCGCACGTTGTTGACGCCGTTCATGGGATCGCGGATCCAGAACCGCACTTCGACGCGCATGCCGTAGTTCTCGAAGCTCATGAGCCGCGAAACCGGCCCCGGCTCCTTGAGGATGCGCGGATGGTGCGCGGCGGCGTCGAGCAGGACCTGCAGCGCGATCTCCGGATCGTCTGCGAAGCTGATCATGACCGGCAGGCGAATGCGCACGCGCTGGTCGGAGTAGCTCCAGTTGATCACCGAGTTGGTGATGAGGTTCTGGTTCGGCACCAGCGTTTCGACGCCGTCCCGGTCGCGCACGACGATGTAGCGGCCGCGCAGCTCCTGCACCCAGCCGAAGTTCTCGGTGCTGGTGCCGGTGGTGCCGGTGAAGCTGATGACGTCGCCAGGCTTGATGGATTTGTCGAGCAGCAGCACGAAGCCGGAGACGAAATTGCTGGCGATGGCCTGCAGGCCGAAACCCAAACCCAGGCCGATGGCGCCCGTGAACAGGCCGAGCACGGTGAGATCGACGCCCGAGGCGTTGATGCCCAGCAGGATGCCGAGGCCGACCAGCATGAACGTGGAGAACTTGGAGATGCCGATGCGCGTCGAGATCGCCAGGCCCTCGAGCTTCATGACGCGCCGTTCGATGGTGCGGGCGATCAGGCTCGTGGCGACCAGGAAGCCGACGATGACGACGATGCTCTTGAGCAACGCCCAGAGACTGAAGGTGGTTTTGCCGGGGACGAGGTCGATGCTGTCGAGCGTGCGTTCGAGACCCGAAAACCAGCCGAGCACCTGGAAGGAAATGAGCGTCCAGAGCACGAAGGTGATCTTCAGTTCCCAGGTGCGGATCCAGCTGTTCGGCCCGAGCGATACGCTCAACACGTGCACCGCGAAGCGCACCAGCACCAGCACGGTGGCGAGGTCCATGGCGATGTCGATGAGCGCGGTGTGCAGATCGAAACTGGCGAACAGCACGCGCAGCCCGAGGATGAGCAGCAGCCCGATCAGCGCCGGCGCCAGCACCATGCCGGCGACCACGAACCGCTTTTGCCAGCGCGGCAGGTTGTCGCGCGCCGCGAGCGGCCGCAGCCAGTTCTTGATGTAGTGCGCGAGCGCGGTGGCCAGCAGCGCCGACATGAGCAGCGCGAGCACCTCGGCCATCACTTCCGGAGTGGTCAGTTGCTCGAAGAGCTTCTTCAAGCGTTGAGGTCCGGGATGAGCTCGCTTTCGAGCCGCGTGATCTGATCCTTGAGTATCAGCTTGCGCTTCTTCAGGCGCTTCAACTGGAGCTGGTCGGTCTGGAAATCGAGCGACAGCCGCGAGATGACCTCGTCGAGATCGCGATGCGCGATGCGCAGCTCGCGCAGCTTTTCCACATTCTTGAAAAGCTCGCGGTCGACGTTGTCCTGATCTTCGATTTCGCTCATCTGCGAGGTTCGGGTAAACAATTGGTGACCGGGTCGAGACCGCTCGCAAGCTTAAGCCACCGGCCAAGGGGATTCCACGGGACGGCCGGATCGTGGAAATCGGAACCCATCGAGGCGTGCAGCTTGAAGCGGCGGCACAGCGAGGCGATGCGGTCAGCGTCGTTGGGGCTCATTCCAGCCATGCTGGCTTCGAGTGCCATGCCTCCCTCCTGCGCGAATGCCGCGGTCAGCTCGCGCAGTTGGCCGGAGGAAAGCCGGTAGCGATGCGGATGCGCGAGCACGGCGATGGCGCCGCTGTCGCGCAATACCGCCATGGCCGCGGCGAGAGCGGGCCATTCGGCGGGCACGTGGCCCGCCTTGTCGCGATTGAGCCAGCGATCGAAAGCCTCCTGGGTGTCGCGCGCGTGGCCGCGTTCCACCAGCAGCCGCGCCAGGTGCAAGCGTGTGGGTGCGGTGGCGCTCGCGGCAGCAGGCGGCGAGCTCGCGGCCCGGCAGTCGCGCGCGCTTCTCGAGCCTTTCGCCAATTTCCCTTAGGCGCGCCTGGCGCCGTTGCAGCACGCCGGTCGAGATGCGAATTGAAGCCGGCATGCGCCTCGTCGACCTGCAGGCCGACGATGTGAATAGTTTGGCCGCGCCATTGCGCGGAGAGCTCGACACCCGGCACGAAGCGGATGCCGGATGCGTCACACGCGGTGCGCGCTTCGGCGAGTCCGGCGATGGTGTCGTGGTCGGTGAGCGCCAGTGTGCCGACGCGGCGCGTGCGCGCGCGCTGCCACCAGGGCATCAGGCGCCAGCACGCCATCCGAATAGTGGCTGTGGGTGTGAAAGTCGACGAGGGTTTCGGTGCTGGCGTCCATCGGGGGTCCGTATGATACGCCCCGTATGTCCTTGAACCCGCATTCCCGGCCCGATTGGCCGAACATTGACACGGTACTGCTCGACCTCGACGGCACGCTGCTCGACCAGGCCTACGACAACCACATCTGGCGCGACCTGGTGCCGCAGCGTTTTGCGGTGGTGCACGTCCATGGATCTGCACGCCGCGTACGCCGAGATCGCGCGGCGCTTTCGCCGAACGCAGCGGCACGCTCGACTGGTATTGCATCGACTACTGGTCGCGCACGCTCGGGGTCGACATCGGGGCGCTGCATCGCGAGGTGCGCTCGCACGTCGCCTGGCTGCCGGGAGCGCGCGAGTTCCTCGCGCGCATGCGCGCGATGCGCAAACGGCTGGTGCTGCTCACCAACTCACACCCGATCGCGCTCGCCGTGAAACACGAGCAGACCGGTGTGCTCGACTATCTCGACGCAGCCGTCACGTCACACGACTTCGGAGCGCCGAAGGAAGACGAACGGTTCTGGCGCGCGGCGGTGGCGCGGTTCGCCTTCGATCCGGCGCGCAGCCTGTTCGCCGACGACAATTCGAAGATGCTCGAGGCAGCGCGCGCGGCGGGAATCCGCTGGGTGTATGGCGTGCGCCACTGGGACACGAAGGGTTCGCGCCGCGAGCACACGGACCACCCGGCGGTCGACGCGGTCGTCGACCTGTAAGAGCGCGTGCCGGGACTGGCGGTGCCGGGCACCAAAAGTCGTAACTGAGTGTGCGTTCGCGCGGTGATCCGGCGTCCGCTCAATTACGACTTTTGGTGCCCGGCACCGCCAGGCCCGTGTGTCCTATCTTCCGCCGCGGCGCGGACCGCCTCGACCGCCGCCACCACCACCACCACCGCTGCGACGTGGCGGACCGCCACGTCCACCGCCGGGTCCGCCGCGACGCGGACCACCGCGTCCGCCGCCACCGCCGCCCGAGCGACGCATGGGTTTGGGTCCGTCTTCGGGATCCCATTCCTTGTAGACAGGCGGCTTGAGGTCCTTGGCTAACAACTCGAGCTTCACCGGGAACACCGGGATCTTGTGCGTGATGTACGCCTCGATTTCCGGCAGCGACACCGCGTATTCCTCGCAGCCGAAGCTGATGGCGTCGCCTTCGGCGCCGGCGCGCGCGGTGCGGCCGATGCGATGCACGTAGTCCGCGGCATCCTGCGGCAGGTCGTAGTTGAACACGTGGCTGACGTCCGCGATGTGCAGTCCGCGCGAGGCGACATCCGTGCAGATCAGCACCGCGAGCTCGCCACTGTGAAATTCTTTCATGAATCGCAGGCGTTTCTTCTGCGGCACGTCACCCGAGAGGGCCTGCGCCTTGAAACCGTTGGCGATCAGGTACGCCTCGAGTTTCTCCGCGACGCGCTTGGTGTTCACGAAGACCATGGTGCGACGCGCTTCGTACTGTCGCAGCAAGCCGATGAGCAACGGCACTTTTTCTTCCATCGCCGGGAAGTAGATCATCTGCCGGACCTTGTCGGCGGTGACGCGATCGGGCTCGATGCGCACGAGCTCCGGGTTGTTCATGTGCTCGTAGGCGAGCTCGAGCACGCGCTGCGAAAGCGTGGCTGAGAACAACATCGACTGGCGCGCTTCGGGCTTCGGCAACCGGCGCAGGATGAAGCGGATGTCCGCGATGAACCCGAGGTCGAACATGCGGTCGGCTTCGTCGAGCACCACCGCCTGCGCGTGACGCATATCGAACACGTGTTGCTTGAAGTAGTCGATGACGCGGCCGGGCGTGCCGATCAGAACGTCGATGCCATCCTGCAGGCTCTTGCGTTGTTTTTCGTAGTCGACACCCCCATAAACCACGCCAATCTTCAATCCCGTGTGCTTACCCAGCACCTCGGCGTCGTTGAATATCTGCACCGCAAGCTCGCGCGTAGGCGCGAGGATCAGCGCACGGATGCCCGAGGCGCTGCGCCCCGGCCCCGGTGGATTCGTCAGCAGCCTCTGATACAGGGCCACCAGGAACGCGGCGGTCTTGCCCGTCCCGGTTTGCGCCTGTCCGGCGACGTCTTTGCCGGTGAGGGCTATGGGCAGGGTCATCGCCTGGACGGGGGTCGCACGGACGAATCCGGCGTCACGAATGCCCTGGGCCACCGCCGGAACGAGATCGAGCGAAGCAAATGCAAGCTCGGAAAGGTGTGTCTCAGTCTCTGTCATTGAATTGATTTACTTATGTATTGGGGACATTGGATGCGCGTTGGGCGCAAGTGGCGCTTGCAAATGGCAGTCGGACCAGTTAAAAAATGCTCCCAAGATGCGGACCTGCTCGTGACCGAGCTCTCCGAACCGCAAATCCAAAGCTTCCAAACCAAACACTGGGTTCTCTTCAACAGGCAATTCGACTGCGCAACAGCAGTCTAACCGTTTGATCGCGTCCTGAGCACGGCTTCCTGCCGCTCCGCGAAGCGCCAGCTCTTCAAAAAAACACCTCAACCACGAGTCTCAATGCATTTCTGTTTCCCTATGGAGGTCCTTCCACGTGAGTAACCCGGACATCGTCCACACTACGGACGCAACGTTCACCCAGGACGTGCTCAAGTCCGACAAGCCCGTTCTTCTCGACTTCTGGGCCGAGTGGTGTGGGCCCTGCAAGATGATCGCGCCGATCCTCGACGAGATCGCCACGGAGTACAAAGACAAGCTCCGCGTCGCCAAGATCGACATCGAATCGAACCCGCAGACGCCGCCGAAATTCGGCATCCGCAACATCCCCACGCTCATTCTTTTCAAGAACGGCACCGTGGAAGCACAGAAGGTCGGCTCGGTACGCAAGCCCGACCTCAAGTCCTTCCTGGATGCGCACCTGTGAGGGGCTACTTGGGTAATCAAGGCCGCAATCGCCCTAACAAAGGCCCGCGTCACGAGGGTGGTGGTCGTCAAGGCGGCGGTGGCGGTGGCCATCAGCGCGACCGCGACGGCAACCGCGATCCGAACTATCGTCCGAACAACGGCGGCGCTCGTCCCGATGAGCAGCCGCAGGAAGTGTTCGAGGTAGACGCATCGGAAATCATCAGCCAGGCCGAGCTCGCGGCCACCAAGAGCTCGATGAACCTGTCGGTGCTCAAGGCCAAGCCGATCTACGAGCTGGTCAAGATGGCCGAGTCCATGGGCGTAGAGGGCCTGGCCCGCTCGCGCAAGCAGGACATCATCTTCGGCATCCTCAAGGCCCACTCGCGCAACGGCGAAAACATCTACGGCGACGGCGTGCTGGAAATCCTGCAGGACGGCTTCGGCTTCCTGCGGTCTTCCGACGGCTCATATCTCGCCGGCCCGGACGATATCTACGTATCGCCCAGCCAGATCCGCCGCTTCAACCTGCGCACCGGCGACACCATCTCGGGCCTCATCCGCCCGCCCAAGGACGGCGAACGCTACTTCGCGTTGCTCAAGGTCGGCGAAATCAATTTCGATTCGCCCGATTCCTCGCGCAACAAGGTGCTGTTCGAGAACCTGACGCCGTTCCATCCCACCAAGCGGCTCAAGCTGCAGCGGGGCAATGGTTCGACCGAAGATCTCACCGCACGCGCCATCGACCTGGTCTCGCCCATCGGCAAGGGCCAGCGCGGTCTCATCGTCTCGCCGCCGAAAGCCGGCAAGACCATGCTGCTGCAGAACATCGCCACGTCCATAACCGCAAACCATCCCGAAGTGCATCTGATCGTTCTGCTGATTGATGAACGCCCGGAAGAAGTGACCGAGATGCAGCGCACCGTGAAGGGCGAGGTGGTGTCGTCCACGTTCGACGAACCCGCCGCCCGCCACGTGCAGGTCGCGGAAATGGTGATCGAAAAGGCCAAGCGCCTCGTCGAGCACAAGAAAGACGTGGTCATCCTGCTCGACTCCATCACGCGCCTGGCGCGCGCCTACAACACCGTCGTGCCGAGCTCCGGCAAGGTGCTCACCGGTGGCGTGGACGCGAACGCGTTGCAGCGTCCGAAGCGTTTCTTCGGCGCGGCGCGCAACATCGAGGAGGGTGGCAGCCTAACTATCCTGGCCACGGCCCTCATCGACACCGGCTCGAAGATGGACGACGTGATCTACGAAGAGTTCAAGGGCACGGGCAACTGCGAAATCCACCTGGATCGGCGCATCGCCGAGAAGCGGGTGTTCCCGGCCATGAACATCAACCGTTCCGGCACGCGCAAGGAAGAGCTGATCACCGATCCGGGCGAACTCGCCAAGATCTGGATCCTGCGCAAGCTGCTGCATCCCATGGACGAACTCGCGGCGGTCGAATTCCTGCTCGACAAGATGAAGGATACGAAGACGAATTCGGAATTCTTCGAGGCGATGAAGAGATAGACGAGTGGGGACAGGCTTAAGCCTGTCCCCACCCTTCCACGGTGTGCGCTACGTCACACCGGGCCCGTCTCCTTAAGCCGACGCTGGCGCGGCTTTCCCGGCTGTTAGATCATGGCGCGGCCCTGTTTCCAGGGCTCATTGCGGAGCTGCGAATGCGCCTTGGGTTGATCCTGCTTCTGTGCCTTCTGAATACGGGATGCGCGCTGTGGCGTCGCGATCGTGCAGAGCCGGTCGAGAACGGACCCGGCGAACAAAAGGCCGAACCGGTGCTCAAGCCGAGTGAGGCGCTCAAACCCGATACGCTCGACATTGCCAGCCCCGTTTCCGATCACTTCTACATGCGCGGCAGCTATTTCCAGGGCACCGTGGAAACCTTTCTGCGCATCGACACCACCGGCGCCACCGCACCGAACGGCACGGTCGTCAGCGGCGAAGACGACCTGGGTCTCGACGACGTCGTCGACCAGGCCCGCATGGAATTCGATATCCGGATGGGCGAGCGCAATCACATGCGCATCGACTACTTCAAGCTGAATCGCTTCAGCGAGCAGGCGTTGCCGCGCGACATCGAGCATGGGTGATTTCGAATTCGAGGAAGGCGACATGTTCCGCGCCAAGATCGACTACCGAATGTTGGGCCTCACCTATACCTATTCGCTGTTCCGGTCGGAGCGATTCGAGGCCGGCCTCGGACTGGGCCTGCACATCCTCGAGATGAGCGCCGAAGGCGGCGAACCCGGCACACTCAGACGCGAGCGGGATTCGGAAGCTGGCGTCTTCCCCACCATCGCGTTGAACGGCGCGTACCGCATCTCCAAGCGCTGGGCGGTGACGGCGCGCGGCCAGTCGTTCTCGTACGCCGACGACGAAGAAGGTTTCGATGGCGCGCTGTCCGACTATCACATCGACGTGCAGTACCGCTGGCGCAAGAATTTCGCCATCGGTCTCGGTTACACCGAGATCGACATCGATCTCGAAGTGACGGAAGCCGACCAGCCGTTCCTCTTTCAGATGAACACCAGCGGTCCGGAGCTGTTCTTCCGCGCGAGCTTCTGAGCTTCCGCCTCACTCGGTGAGGAAGTGAACCACACGCTCGATGGTCGCGGGGTCGCGCAGCGCACCGCTGTGACCTAATCCCTGCGTGCGCCAGAGCGACGCGTGCGGAATGGCCGTCGCCAGCGCCTGACCTTGCGCGAATGGTGCGACATTGTCTTCCTCGTCGTGCACCACCAGCACCGGAATGCGTACCGACGGCGCGGCGGCCGCCACCGAAATGGCTTTTGCGGGCCGTCCGAAGTGGGCCGTGAAACGCTCCCGCAGATTGGCGCGCGCTTTTTCCTCGAGGCCTAACATCATCGCGAAGGACTCCAGGATGTAGTCCATGTCCGATGGCACGCCGAACAGGCAGATTTTTTCCGGATGATGGTCGGGAATTTCCGCGAGCACCGTGAGCACGGCGCCCCCGCCCAGGGAATGCCCTACGACCGCGTGTACGGGCGCGTGCTGTCGCAGAACTTCGGCCAGGCAGTCGCGGAATCTCGGTAGATCGGAAATTCGCCCAGGCGATTCGCCGTGCGCCGGCGCATCGATGCCGATCACGGAAAAGCCGGCCGCCCGCAGCGGCGCGATGAAATTGCCAAAGCGCGCCGCGTGACTTCCCCAGCCGTGCAGCATGACCACCACGGGCCCTTCGCGTCCCCAGCGCCAGATGATGAATTCATTCGTGCCGCAGCGAAGCAGCACTCTTTCGGCCTGCGCGACGATGGGGGCATCGCCGGCCTCCACCTCGCGTCGTGGCGGCGTGAGAAACATGCGAAAGGCGAGGCGGCCCGCGAGTGATGCGCTGAGCGCCTGCAGGATGGAGAACAAGCGCCGCAATCGGCGCTGGAGGGTGGGCGTTACGCCCGGAACCACGCGTCCCAGGACTGGCTTGCGGCGCTCTTCCATGCGGTTTTCAGTCTATAACGTGCGGTGTAGAGTCCCAGCACAAAACCATGAGGGGTTTCATGAAACGCACTCTTATAGTCGTTCTTGGGGCGCTCGGCGTACAAGTCGCCAGCGCAGGCGTTTACGTCGAGCTCGTGAATCACGACATCAAATCCGGCAAGACGGAACTTGCGCAGAAGATGTACGTCCAGGACGGCGCGGGCCGTTTCGTCGACCCGGAGGGTCGCATCACGCTGATCAAGGGCGGCACGCTGTACATACTCGACGAAACGGACAAGAGCTACGTGCTGGTCGACAAGGCAACGCTGGAACTTCTGGCCAAAAAGCTCGCCGAGCAGATGGAGCAGGTCAAGGAACAACTCGCCAAATTGCCGCCGGAACAGCGTGCGCAGATGGAACAGATGATCCCTGGCATGTCGGAGAAAGAGCGAACCTGGACGGTGGAAACCATCGACACGGGAAAGTCCGACAAGGTAGATGGGCGCAGCTGCCGGCTCTGGGACATCAAGCGCGAAGGCGAGCTCGACGATCAGTGGTGCGTGGTGCCGTACTCGGCGTTGCCGGGCAAGGAAGACTTCTCCGCGGTGTTCGCGAGTTTCGCCAAGGTGTTCGAGGAAATGGCGAAAACCGTCCCCATGTTGTCCGGCATGATGTCCAACGAGTTTGACGCGCAGGCAAAGGTGAACGGCTTCCCGGTGCGCTCGCGCTCGTATGAGAACGGCAGGCTCGGCGATGACGAGAATCTCCTGCGCGAGTGGCGTGAAGAAGCGATCCCCGCCTCGATGTTCAGTGTTCCCGCCGGCTACAAGCAGAAACAGATGCCGATGGGAGGCGAGTGATCGGGGTGCAATGAAATACTCCGACTACTACGCCGCGCTGGGTGTCGAGCGCGGTGCTTCAGCCGATGAGATCCGGAAGGCCTATCGGCGCCTGGCGCAGAAATATCATCCCGATGTCTCCAAAGAGCCGGGTACGGAAGAGCGGTTCAAGGAAATCGCCGAGGCGTACCAGACCCTGAAGGATCCCGAAAAGCGCGCAGCCTACGACGCGCTGGGGAGCCGTCCGCAAGGCGAGGAGTTCCGGCCTCCGCCGGACTGGGCACAGGAGCACGGTGGCTCGGGACCCGAAAAATTTTCCTACGACGACCTGGATTTCGCCGATCTGTTCTCGCGATTCGGTGGTGGCGGTGCGGGTCGTCGCGGCGGCGGGCCGCTGCCGGGCCAGGACTTCGAAGTGCCGGCTGAAATCAGCCTCGAAGACGCGTTCCGCGGCACGACGTTGTCGTTGTCACTGTCGATGCCGGAGTACGACGCCACAGGAGTCCTGCGGCGCGTTCCGCACCACGTGAAGGCGCGCATCGCTCCCGGTGCGATCGACGGTCAGCGCCTGCGCCTGCCGGGCAAGGGTGGCAAAGGGTTCCACGGCGGTCGCGACGGCGACCTGTACCTCGACATCACGCTTGCGCCCCATCGGCTCTACCGCGCCACGGGCCACGACCTGTTCCTGGACCTGCCGCTGGCGCCATGGGAAGCCGCGCTCGGCGCCACCGTGGAGATTCCGACGCTGTCCGGGACCGTCAGCCTCAAGGTCCCGCCCGGAACCTCAGCCGCGCGAAAGCTGCGGCTCGGGGGGCGCGGGTTGCCGAAGCCGCGCGGCGGCGCCGGCGATCTCATCGCGGTGGCGCAGATCGTGGTGCCAGAGGAGACGGGCGAGCGTGAGCGCGAGCTCTACAGGCAACTCGCCCTGGCCAGCGGCTTCAATCCACGGCGGCATTTCGCCGAGGAGAATGCATGAGCATCGAAACGGAAGTGTTGTGGCTCGATGAACATCGCGTCGTCAGCCTGAGCGAACTGGTCGAGCTGTCCGGCTTGGGCGAAAGCGAGTTGCTCGAGCTGGTGCACAGCGGCGCGCTTCCCGCGAGCGAATTGCGTGGCGCGGGCTACAGTTTCGGCGCGCAAGTCATCTCCGTGGCGCGTACCGCCTGCCGCCTGCGCAACGATTTCGAGCTGGATACGCGCGGCCTGTCCGTGGCGCTGCGGCTGCTGGAGCGCGTGCGCGATCTCGAAGAGGAAGTCGTGCGGCTGCGCGCGGAGCTGCCGCGGTAGATAGGCGATGTTCCCGGTGAACTACGCCAATGCGGCAAGCGTGATGTCGTTGGCGGCGTTGACGCTCGCCATCATGCGATTGAAAAAAAGTGGCTTGAGCGTGCGCGCGTCCTTGAACAGCGCATCGAGCGATCCTGCCGGGAGGCGCCGGAAGGCGGCGTCAGCGGGCGCAGAAATGGTGTGCTGGCCGGGGGAACGCAGCATGTCGATCAGCGAAGCCGACTTGAATGCGCTGAGCAGGCTCTTGAAGTTTCCCGCGTCCACTGCCGCATCGATGTGTTTTTTCATCCAGCCAGTATGCGCGGTTAAAGCTGCGGCAACCGCAGGCACCGAAAAGAAAACCATATCGACCCGCCGGGCAGCGGGTCGATTGATTTGAACGCCGTTCGCCTCACCCACTCGTCTAAAATACGCGCATGTTTCACGACGCCGACGCACTTCTGCTCGCGCGAATCCAGTTCGGATTCACCGTCAGTTTCCATTTCATCTTCCCGTCGTTCTCGATCGGCCTCGCCAGTTTCCTGGCGGTGCTCGAGGCCTTGTGGCTGAAGACCGGCAAGGCGCTGTATCTCGACCTGTTCAAGTACTGGCTGAAGATCTTCGCCGTCGTATTCGCCATGGGCGTCGTGTCCGGCATCGTCATGTCGTACCAGTTCGGCAGCAACTGGGCAGTGTTCTCCGATAAGGCCGGCCCGGTCATCGGACCGCTGATGGCCTACGAAGTGCTCACGGCGTTCTTCCTCGAGGCGGGCTTTCTCGGCGTGATGCTGTTCGGCATGCAGAAGGTAGGCAGGCGCCTGCATTTCTTCGCCACGCTCATGGTGGCCGTCGGCACCTTCATCTCCGCGTTCTGGATCCTCAGCGTCAACAGCTGGATGCAGACGCCGACGGGATATGCCATGAACCCCGAAGGCCAGTTCGTGCCCGCTGCGGGCTGGGCGGCCATCATCTTCAACCCGAGCTTTCCTTACCGGCTCGTCCACACCGTCATCGCCGCCTATCTGACCACCGCGCTGGCCGTTGGCGCGGTTGGCGCCTGGCATCTGCTCAGGAATTCGCGCCAGGAACACGCGCGCAAGATGTTCTCCATGGCCATGTGGATGGCCGCGCTGGTGGCCCCGGTGCAGATCTTCGTCGGCGACCTGCACGGCCTGAACACGCTCGAACACCAGCCCCCGAAGGTGATGGCGATGGAGGGGCACTACCAGAGTCATCCCGATGGCGCGCCGCTCATCCTCTTCGGGATCCCGAACGATGAAGAGCAGCGCATGGAGCACGCCATCGAGATTCCGCGCCTGTCCTCACTGATCCTCAAACACGATCTCGACGCGCCCCTGGATGGTCTCGACACCGTGGCGCCGGAAAACCGTCCGCCGGTGGAAGTCGTCTTCTGGACATTCCGCGTGATGGTGGGACTGGGGACTCTCATGCTCTTGTTAGGCGCGTGCAGCCTGCTGGCGCGCGCCACCCGCAAGCTCTATGACTGGCGCTGGCTCCTGCGCTTCGCGCTCGTCATGGGGCCCTCGGGTTTCATCGCCGTCATCGCCGGATGGATGACGACTGAAGTCGGCCGCCAGCCGTTCACCATCTATGGCGTGTTGCGCACCGCGGACTCGGTGTCGCCGCTGGCTGCACCGGCCGTCGCCGTCTCGCTCATCGCGTTCGTCATCGTCTACTTCGCGGTATTCGGCATGGGCACGTGGTACCTGCTCAAACTCATGTCGCATGCGCCGCAACCGCATGAACCCGATCTGCCGAATGCGCCTGCGCATGCCGCGGGTATCACGCCCGGGCCGGCGATGGCCGCCGCCGGCGTACCCAAGGAGGCGCCGCATGGCTGAAAGCACTGTACTCACCAACATCTGGGCCGGCATCCTCGCGTTTGCCGTCTTCATGTACGTGGTGATGGACGGCTTCGATCTCGGCATCGGCATCCTGTTTCCGATCTTCGGCGTGGGCCGCGAGCGCGACACCGCCATGAACTCCATTGCGCCCGTGTGGGACGGCAACGAGACCTGGCTGGTGCTCGGCGGAGGCGGGCTGATGGCGGCATTTCCGCTGGCGTATGCCATCGTGATGTCGGCGCTGTACGCGCCGCTGATCGCCATGCTGCTGGCGCTGGTGTTTCGCGGCGTCGCGTTCGAGTTCCGCTGGCGCGATCCCGCGCATCGGGCCATCTGGGACTTCGCATTCACGGCGGGCTCGATCGTCGCCGCGCTGATGCAGGGAATCATGCTGGGCGCTCTGCTGCAGGGTATCGATGTCGACGGCCGCGCCTACGGCGGTGGCTGGTGGGACTGGCTGACCCCCTTCAGCCTGCTCACCGGCGTGAGCGTGGTCGCCGGCTACTCCTTGTTAGGCGCCTGCTGGCTCAACTGGAAAACCGATGGTCACACGCAGGCGCATGCGCGCCGGCTGATGCGCATGCTGGCGCCAGTCACACTGGCGGCCATCGTCGCCGTGAGCGTGGCCACGCTGTTCCTCGGCGGTGAATACATCGAGCGCTGGTTCGCGATGCCCGCCGTACTCGTGACCGCGCAGGTGCCACTCATCATCGTCATCCTCACCTGGCGCTTCGCGCGCAGCCTGCGCGGGAACCACGAGCTCGCGCCTTTCGTGCTCACGCTCGTGGTATTCGGCCTGTCGTTCGTCGGCCTCGGCATCAGCATGTATCCCTATCTGATTCCCAACAGCATCACGCTGCAGATGGCGGCGGCTCCGGAGAGCAGCCAGGCGTTCATGCTGGTGGGTGCGGGAGTGCTGGTGCCGCTGATCCTCGCGTACACGGCGTGGTCGTACTGGGTGTTCCGCGGCAAGGTGGCGCACGAGGGTTACCATTGAGGCGCGACAGTCCCGAAAGTGCGCCACTCGCGCGGCGTCTCGGCTGGATGGCCCTCATCTGGGCCGCGAGCGTCACCGTGCTTGGAGTAGTTAGCTTGTTGCTTCGCTGGTGGATAAAGTAGCTCACTTCTCCACTTCCGCGCGGGAACAACATGAACTACAACGCCGCCCTCTACGGCCTCGGCGCGCTGCTGCTCGGCGCCATCGGCCTGTACTTCCACGACTTCGCGCTGCAGTGGCAGGCAGTGCCCGCGGGAATTCCCGCGCGCACGCTGTTCGCGCACGTGAGCGCCGTGCTCCTCATCATCGGTGGCGGCGCGATCCTCTCGCGCAAGTACGAGCGCGCGGGTGCAGTGCTGCTCACCGTGTTCTACGGCTCGTGGGTGGTCGCGTTCCATCTGCCCAATGCGTTCGCGTCCCTGACGCACATCGGCGCATGGAACGCGCCGGCGGAAATCACCTTCCTCACCATGGGCGGGCTGGCCTTGTTTGCAACCGGCGCGGGTTCGCTGCGCGCCTCGTTGAACCTGGTGGCGCGGTTGCTCGCGGGCGCCAGCGCCATGGTGTTCGGCTTCGCACACTTCAACTACATCGAATTCACCGCCAGTTTCATTCCCGCATGGATTCCCGGGAAGGTGTTCTTCGCCTGGGCCACGGGTGCAGGACACCTGGCGGCAGGATTGGCGTTCGTGAGCGGCATCCAGGCGCGTCTGGCTGCCACCTTGTTAGCCGGCATGATGGGTTCGTTCGTTGTGTTGCTGCACATCCCGCGCGTGATCGCCCAGCCCGAAGTGCACGCCGAATGGATCATGCTGGCGATCTCGAGCGCCCTGACCGGTTCTGCATGGCTGCTGCGGAAATACGTATTCTGAAACCGGACGAAGACCCGGGACGATTTCCGATCAGGGCGTGGCGGCTGTGCCGGTTTTCGGCGAGCCGGCGAGCCAGCGTCTGAATGCGAGGTGCGTGGGCAGGAACGCGATCAGCGGCAGCGCGATCATCATGGCCGCGAGCCAGACGAGCTCCGGTACGCGCTGCTGCGGGCCGGACATGTTCAGTCCGAACACGAAATTGACGTTCACCGACATCGTCGGGTCATCAGCCGGCGCCGGGGGGCGAGGGAGGAACAGGTAACTCACCAGCAGCAATCCGCAGGTGAACAGCGTCCACCAGGCAAGCGCGCGTTGGTCGTAACCGATGCGCGACACCGCGAAGAGCAGCACGAAAGGCAACCAGACATGAAACAGCGCCAGGAACTTTTTGAACGCCGAGAGGTTGTCGCTGAGCATGAACTCGGTCATGCGCAACGGCGAGACGTCCGCGACCGTCAGCACCAGGTCGAGGCTCCAGAGCAGCTGGATCAATATCACGCCCACCGCGGCCATCGACACCGGAAGTGCACGTTCGACGCAGATTCCGAAGGTTGCGAAGAACAGCGCCACGTTGCAGAAGTACAGCAGGCTGTGCGCGCCCTGATGCACGGTGTTGTAGACGATGAGGGTCAGCGAAAATGCCGCAAGAAAGATCTTGAGACCTGGAGGTATTCTGGTTTTGTTCGTCATTGAAGCTCTTGCTCGGGGGCGCGAGCGCCAGGCGCCCAGGAACCGCGCTAACCTACAATGCAAAGACGCGATCCACGCCCGAACGAGATCAGGAAAGGCGAATTCCTTGATTCGCATCCCACTAAAGTTGCTGTCGCTAACCTATGTCTGATGACGCCGATGCCCCACCGGGTCCGCCTGTAAAAGTGTCCTACAAGGATCTGAGCGCCAGTGCTCTGCAGGGCGTGATCGAGTCATATGTCCTGCGCGAAGGCACGGACTATGGCGAACGAGACGTTCCCTTCGAATCCAAGGTCGCCCAGGTCCGGCGCCAGCTCGAAACCGGCGAGGCGACCATCGTCTTCGACCCGGCCAGTGAGACCGTCGGCATCGTGCCCGAGACGGGCGCGCGCATCCGCCGCTGATTTCCGCGCCCCGCGGCGAATTTGCGGTCGCGCGCAATAGTTCGGGGCCGCGGCTGTTAGGCCGCCTGCGGCACGTTCCTGACTGAATCGTCCATTGAACATATAAACTCGCCTGCTACGGGAGGCGAGGTTTCATGGCGGAACGGGAAGTGACGTGGCGCGACAAGTTGCGCTACCGGTTCGAGAACACTCTTTCCAGGGGCACCATTGCCATCATCGGCTGGCTGGCGCTGCTGTCCACGGCCATCGTGATGTTAGCCGCGCTCATCCTCGCGGTGATGCGCGTGGGTCAGGACCCCGCCGACCACGAACATCCCTTCGGCTTCTTCGAGGGCATGTGGCAGAGCATGCTGCGCACGCTCGACCCGGGTGTGGTGGCCGGCGACAACGGCTGGCAGCTGCGGCTGCTCATGATGATCGTGACGATCGGTGGCATCTTCATCGTCAGCATTCTCATCGGCACCATCACCTCGGGCCTCGAGGCCCGCCTCGCAGAACTGCGAAAAGGCCGCTCGCGCGTCATCGAAAAGGATTTCACGCTCATCCTTGGCTGGTCGAGCAAGGTCTATTCCATCGTCGGTGAGCTGCTTGATCGCGAACTCGAACCTGAAGGATCCGTGCATCGTGATCCTCTCCGGGCGTGACAAGATCGAAATGGAAGATGAGATTCGCGCGAAGTTCCCGAGCACGGCGAACACACGCGTGATCTGCCGCAGTGGCAATCCGCTCGATCTCGACGATCTCGCGGTGGTGGACCCCCACTCGGCGCGCTCCATCATCGTGCTCGCGCCCGAGACCGAAAACCCCGATATCCACGTTATAAAGTCCGTGCTTGCCATAACCAACAACCCGGCGCGCAAGTCCGAGGCGTATCACATCGTGGCCGAGATCCGCGAGCCGCGAAATCTCGAGGCCGCGGCGCTGGTCGGCGGCAAGGAAGCCATCTACGTGCAGGGCGAAGACCTCATTGCACGCGTGACCGCGCAGACCTGCCGGCAATCCGGGCTATCGGTGGTCTACACCGAACTGCTCGACTTCGATGGCGCCGAGATCTACTTCAAGGCCGAGCCGGGCCTGGCGGGGGGCACTTATCGCGAGGTGATTTCCGCCTACGAGGACTCCACCATCATGGGCCTGATGCGCGCGAACGGGGAGGTACTGCTCAATCCGCCGATGGACACTACGTTTGCCAGCGGCGACCAGGTCATCGCCATCTCCGAGGACGACGACACGCTGGTGCTCTCGCCGACCGCCGGCGGTGGTTTGCCCGACGTGAGCACGCTGTCGCACCGCGAGCGTCTGCCGGCGGCCCCGGAACGCATCCTGATTCTGGGCTGGAACGGCAAGGGCCAGGCCATCATCGAAGAGCTGGACAACTACGTCGCTCAAGGCTCCGAGACCATCGTGATCTGCCGCCAGGAAGGTGTGCGCGACCTGCTTGTCAGTGTCGCCAGGCGCATGCGCCGACAGAAGGTTCGTTTCGCGGATGGCGACATCACCCACTCGGCGACGCTCGCCGCCGTGAAGGCCGCAACCTTCGAACATGTGATCCTGTTGAGCTACAGCGACCTGCCCATCCAGGAGGCCGACGCCAAGACGCTGATCACGTTGCTCCACCTGCGCAATCTCGCCGACGCGGCCGGCGTGCGGCTGTCGATCGTCAGCGAGATGATGGATCTGCGCAATCGCGCCCTGGCGCAGATTGCGCGCGCCGATGACTACATTGTGAGCGACAAGCTCGTCAGCCTGATGATGTCGCAGCTGTCCGAGAACCGGAACCTCGAGAAGGTCTTCAACGTGCTGTTCAGCTCGGAAGGTTCGGAAATCTACATCCGGCCCATGACCGACTACATCAGGCTCGGAAGCACGGTGGATTTCTACACGGTGCTCGAAGCCGCCGCCCAGAGGGGCGAAACCGCGATAGGCTATCGGCTCATGAAATACGCGGACGACAAGGACCGGGGATACGGCGTCAACGTGAACCCGAAGAAGTCCGAGAAGCACGCCTTCACCGAGCGCGACCAGATCGTCGTGCTCGCGGAGAATTGATGATCGCGCGGCGCAAATTGCTGGCCAGCGCGATCGCGGTGGCCGTCTCGCGGCAATGGCGTCGGCTGCCGGTGCAGCCGAAAAAGCCGACGCGGCATTGAAGCGCATTCGCGAACGCGTCGGCGGGCGCCTCGGCGTCCACGCACTCGATTCGCAGAGCGGCAAGCGCTGGGGGATCGACGAGAATTCGCGCTACGCTATGACGTCCACGTTCAAACTACCGCTGGCGGCGGCCATCCTGTGGCAGGTGGATCGCAAGGCGTTCACGCTCGATCACACGCTGGTCGTCGGGCGACAGGTCCTCGTCCCGCACTCACCCGTGGTGGAAGCCAAGATCGGCGCCGGCGCGGATGCGATGACCATTCGCGACCTGTGCGGCGCCATTCTCATCGAGAGTGACAATGCCGCCGCCAACGTGCTCCTCAACGGCATTGGCGGGCCGAGCGCGCTCACCGCTTTCTTTCGCACGCTCGGCGACGAGAGTTCGCGGCTCGATCGCCGCGAGCCCGATCTCAACACCAATCTGACGGGCGATCCGCGCGACACCACTACGCCGCGCGCCATGGTCGACTCAATGCTCCGGATATTCACGCAGGACGTGCTGACACTGCCGTCGCGGGCGCTGCTCATCGACTGGATGATCGCCTCGCGCACGGGCGTCGACCGGGTGCGCGCCGGATTGCCGAAGTCCTGGAATCCCGGCGACAAGACCGGTACCGGAGAGAACGGCGCAGTCAACGATCTCGTCATCGCCTATCCACCCAATCGACGGCCGGTTTTCGTCGCCGTCTACATGAGCGAATCGAAGCTCGCGGTCAAAGATCTCGTGGCGGCACATGCCGATATCGGCACCCTGGTCGGAAAAGTTTTTGCGAAGACCAAGACGTGAAAATAAGAACAGCATTGCTCGCATCGTCATTGCTCGGATGGGGAGTCGCCGTCGGGCAGGATCTCGAAGAGGTCGTGGTCACGGGAACTCGCGCCGAAAGCTCCGCGGTTCCGGGCACGAGTCTCAAGCGCCCTGGCGATTTCATCCTGCTCATGGTCGTGGTGAGCAACGACTCGCGGGACGCAAAGACGCGCCAAAGTGAAATCGAAGCGACACTGCGCGCCATGCTCGCCGCTGCCGCCAAGGACAAGTCCATCGAGCTGTCGGTCATCGGTGACAACAACCTCGTGCTGCCGCTCAAACTGGATTCGGCAACTCTCAATCTCGTCGGTGGCAAGCGGGCCGATACTTCCGAGGCCACGATCAGCGTGAAGACGCGTATCCCGCAAACCGTGGGCAACAGCTCGGCGCTGGTGGCGAAGCTCAAGGATTTCGCCAGCAGCATCAAGCCCGTAGGCCGAACCATCATCGACGACGACGGAGATTTCGAAATCAGCATCGTGAAGCCCGCGCAGTATCGCGACCGCGTCGTCGAGTTGTTTGCCGCCGACGTCAGGAAGGTCACGTCCGCGCTCGGCGCCGACTACAAGGTCGTGGTGCACGGCATCGACGCGCCTATCCAGTGGGTGCGCGATGGAATGCTCGAGCTGACCATCTTCGTGCCCTACAGCTACGATGTGCTGCCGGCTAGTGTGACCTCGTATACGCGCCTGCCATCGGAGTGACGCTGCCATGAAACTCACAGCATGGCTGACGGTGCTGTTCGTGGCGGCTGCCGGGCCGGTTGCTGCGCAAACGGCCGGGCCCGAGCAAACCCGGCAGCAGTTCGACGAGGTCGCCGCCGCCGACCTGGCGCTGTTCTCGGCGTTCTTCGACCGCTGCGATACGGCAGCCCTCGCGAAAATGGTGACCGACGACTTCGAGATGTTTCACGACAAGAACGGCCATATGGCGAGGTCCGGCAAGGAATTTCTCGACGCGATCACCGGAACCTGCGCGCGGCAGAAGACCGGTGAAGACTATCGCGCGCGTCGCGAGCTGGTGGCTGGCACGCTCAAGGTCTATCCACTCAACAACTACGGTGCCGTGGAAACCGGCGTGCATCGGTTCTACCAGCTGTTGCCCGGCAAGCCCGAAAAGCTGGTCGAGGTTTCGCAGTTCACGCACGTCTGGAAAAAGGACGAGGGCGGTTGGAAGCTCGCCCGGGTGCTGAGCTACGACCATCGTCTGACCGAATAGTTATCTCATCGCGCGCAGGACGCGTGGCGGCAGCAGCCATATCAGCGTCGCGGATCCGGGACCGATGGTCTTCTCGAAGCGTATGCACGCTGCCGCGCCTTTCTTGAATTCACTCTTGATACGCGATGGTTCGACGGCGAGCGCCGTCGACATCCAGGCACTCAGGTCCGGTTCGTGTCCGACGAGCACGACGGCGTTACGGCGCCGGGCGCGCAGCAGGTCGAAAACCGCGCGCGCCGTTTTGCCGGGTATGAGTTCGGTCGATTCGACCGCGGCTCTGAACTTGCCATGTTCGGTCAGCATCGCGGCCGTCTCGCGCGCGCGGACGAATGGGCTCGTGAATATCGCCGCAGTCTTCGGCACGCACCGCGCCAGGCCAGCCGCAGCCTTGCGAAATTTGCGCATCCCCTGCGTGGTCAGCGGACGCAATGCGTCGTCCGGCCAGCGCGTTGAATTGCGCTCATGGGCAATGGCGTGCCTGACGAGATAGACGTCCATCACGAGACTCCAGGCCCACCCGGCGCGCGCGCCTTTGCGCGCATTGAGGCCAGGAGCGCGCGCCAGCGACGGCGTTTGGTTCGCTGATAGGCCTTCAGGAACTTGCGCCGGCACTTGTTGATATCTGTTTGATCACGTTCGACCAGGCGCCCCACGAGAAACGATGTCGCTGCCGGCACGCGTCGTCCGCGTGTGACGAGATCCGCGAACAGCCCCGCGCGTACCGCGGAGTCGTGATATTCGCCTAACACATGTTGCAGTTTTGCGAGCGCTTCCAGATATTCGCGCGCCGCATCGCCATACAGGCTGCCGAATGCATCGAGCGCATAGCGCAACCGCTTGGCGCGAATGCGCACGCGATGGTAGTCGTCGGCACTCGAGGCCTGATTGAGGCGGTCGCCGTGTTTGCGCAACTTGCTGGCAGCCATTCGAACGAGATCACGTGCGACTACGGCGGTCTTCGCCTCGCGCGCGCGGGCACCGCTGGCAGTGCCCAGGCGCAACTGGTCCAGCCAGTGCGTAACCCAGGACCGGGTGCGGTGCGAGTCGAGCATGTGCAGCAGACGCGCTCGCGCCTGGACTCGCTGTTGCGTGAGGCGCTCGCGCATGGGCTCGATCGCTGCGCGATCAGCGCCGGTGAACGTGGCGGACGACCTGTGCAGATATTCGAGCTGCACGTCGCAATCACGCACGGCGCCCAGCGATCTGGTGAGCGCGCGCAACGTTCCGCGCGACGCTGTCGCCCAGCGCGGGCCGTAGCCGGAAAAGAGACGCAACAACACGTCGAGATGACGCGCCGCGACCCGCATCTCGTGTACGGCGGTCGAGGAACCGGCCCGCACCAGTGGTTCCTTTTCGAGAACCGCGGCGAAGTAGCGGCGCAGTAATGCAAACTGGGTCTCGGCGAACGGCTGTGTTGCAGAGATTTCGAGATTCGCAGGTTCGAGCTGCGCTGCGGGGTGGAGGCCCGCTGCCTGCAGACCGGCACGAAACTTGGACATCTCGACAGGCTCGAGCTGGGCCGCCTCGCGCAGCTGCTTCACGAAGGGCTCGAGAGCCGCGGGTGTCGCATTGATGCACTCGACTTCGACTCGTTTCAGCTGCTGCGAGATGCCCGAGGGTGCCTCGATGGAGGTCTCGTCGAGGTCGACCTCCGCGAGCGCCAGGTCTGAGCCCGCTTCGAGCAGTTGCTGGCGCTCGCGGCGCGTATTGGCCTTGAACAGCGGCGTCAACGCGCGTTCGCCGATGAGTTCCCGGATGCGTTCGCCGATCCCGTCCGCCGAGGCAACGACCGCGTTCATGTCCGCGCCTTCGATACGCTGCGAAAATTCCGTACGGTGCGCAAGGCCGTTATGCGCGGCGTTCAGGGACTTCAGCGTGACCTCGGTCTGTTCGTCGTCCTCGCCGGCTCGCTCGCTGCGCATGCGCAGCGCAAAGCCGGCGCGAAAAATCATCCAGTCCGGCGAATCGTAGTAGGTGTCGGTGAGCTCGAGCGTAGGCCTTCGGCGTCAGGCGACGATCGGTGACTTCCTGGGGCTGCGCGGCGAGCCACGCACGCGCTGCGTCCAGGCCGGAGCGCCGTAAATTGCCATTCCTGCTCGGTGTTCTTTTGCATGTTTTTATGACCACCGGAGTGCCCGCAAATTCACGTCGGGCAAGATTCGTGGGGCACTCTATGCCCGGTGGCAGATCGCGTCCACCCCGGGACGCCTGACGCGGCCGCGGATGCCGGATACGCGGCCCATCAAAGCCAGGCGGTCAGCGCTTCGCCAGCCGCTCTCTTTCGATGGCGCGATAGCCGATATCGCGCCGGCACTGCATGCCCTGCCAGCTGATTGCATCGACCAGCGCGTAAGCCTGGGCCTGCGCCGTCGACACGTTGTTACCGAGGCCCACGGCGCACAACACGCGGCCGCCGTGCGTCAGTACCTTGCCGCCTTCCGCCCGCGTGCCCGCGTGGAACACCTTGCCGGGTAGTTTGGCCGCGGCCGCGAGCCCGGCGATGTCGTCGCCCTTGCGCACGTGGTCCGGATACCCTTCCGCCGCGAGAACCACGCCCAGCGCGGCGCGCGAATCCCAATCGGCGTGCATGGTGTCCAGCCGGTGATCCAGCGCCGCTTCGCACAGCTCCACCAGGTCGCTCTTCAGCCGCATCATGATGGGCTGCGCCTCCGGATCGCCGAACCGGCAGTTGTATTCGATGACGTTCGGCGTGCCGTCGGGATGCACCATGATGCCGGCGTAGAGAAATCCGGTGAACGGCGTGCCGTCTTTCGCGAGACCGCGGATGGTGGGCTCGATGACCTCGCGCATGATGCGTTCGTGCATCGCGCGGTCGACCACCGGCGCGGGCGAATATGCGCCCATGCCACCGGTGTTGGGCCCGGCGTCGGCGTCGCGCAATCGCTTGTGATCCTGCGAGGTGGCGAACGCCAGGACGTTCTTGCCATCGGCCATGACGATGAAGCTGGCTTCCTCGCCCGGCAGGAATTCTTCGATGACCACCTGGTCGCCCGCCGAGCCGAACTGGCCGCTGAACATCGACTGCGCGACCGCGATGGCTTCTTCCGCGGTGTCGACGATGACCACGCCTTTGCCGGCCGCCAGGCCGCTCGCCTTCACGACGATCGGCGCGCGCTGCTGGCGCACCCAGCCGGCGTCGAAAGTTTCACGTGTGAAAGTGGCATAGGCCGCGGTGGGAATGCCGTGGCGTCTCAGGAATTCTTTCGTGTAGGCCTTGGAGCCTTCGAGCTGCGCAGCGGCTTTGCGTGGACCGAAGCAACGCAGGCCGGCGGCGGCGAAGGCATCGACCACGCCGATCACCAGCGGACCTTCGGGCCCGATGATGGTGAGCCCGACCTTTTCGGATTTCGCGAGCGCCACCAGGCCGGGAACGTCATCGGCAGCGACGTTCACGTTGCGCACGCGCGGTTCGGTAGCGGTGCCGCCATTGCCGGGCGCCACCAGCACTTCGGAAACTCTGGCCGACTGCGCGCACTTCCACGCGAGCGCATGTTCGCGCCCGCCGGAACCCACGATCAGGATTTTCATAACGTGGGCTTAGTGCCGGAAGTGGCGCATGCCAGTGAACACCATGGTCATGCCGTGTTCATTGGCCGCGGCGATGACTTCATCGTCGCGCTTGCTGCCACCTGGTTGCACGATGGCCTTGATGCCGTATTCGGCGGCGACGTCGATGCCATCGCGGAACGGAAAGAAGGCATCCGATGCCATGGAGCTGCCTTCGACTTCCAGGCCTTCGTCCTTGGCCTTGAGCGCGGCCACGTCGCGTGGAGTACACGCGCGACATCTGCCCGGCGCCGACGCCGATGGTCATGCCATCGCGCGCAAACACGATAGCGTTCGATTTCACGTACTTGCACACGCGCCACGCGAACCACAGGTCCGCGTACTGCGTCGGCGTCGGACGCTTTTCGGTGACGATCTTGAAGTTGTCCGGCTGCGCCAAGGCGGTATCGCGGCTCTGCACCAGGAGACCGCCGACCACGCTGCGATATTCGAACTCGCGTCGGCGTCTTTTTGGCCAGCGACCCGAGCACCAGCACGCGCACATTCGCCTTGCCCGCGAGCACTGCGGCGGCTTCCGCGGAGACCGACGGCGCGGCGATCACTTCGACGAACTGGCGGCTGGTGATGGCGCTGGCCGTTTCGCCATCGAGCTCGCGATTGAACGCGATGATGCCGCCGAACGCCGAAGTGGGATCCGTGCGATACGCGCGGTCATAAGCATCTGCCAGCGAGACCGCCGTGGCGACTCCGCAGGGGTTGGCATGCTTGACGATGACGCAGGCCGGTTCGCTGAACACGCGCACGCATTCCACGGCGGTGTCGGTGTCCGCGATATTGTTGAACGACAATTCCTTGCCCTGAAGCATGGAGGCGCCGGCGACGCAGGAACCGGTGAGTCCGAGTTCGCGATAGAACGCCGCCTTCTGATGCGGGTTCTCGCCGTAACGCAGATCCTGGATCTTCTCGTACACCAGCGGCAGCGTGGCCGGGAATGACGCGGCGTCGTCGCTTTCGCGACCCAGCAGATAATTCGACACCATGGTGTCGTACTTCGCGGTGTGCGCGAACGCCTTCGCGGCGAGACTCGATCGTGTGTCGATGCTGGTCGCGCCATCGTTGGCGTCGAGCTCGCCGAGCACCTGGCCGTAATCGGCCGGATCGACGACGACCGTCACCGATTCATGATTTTTGGACGCGGCACGCACCATCGCCGGGCCGCCGATGTCGATGTTTTCGATGGCGTCCGCGTACGTACAGTCCGGTTTGGCGACGGTCTGCGCGAATGGATACAGGTTCACCACCAGCAGATCGATTGGTGGGATGTTGTGCTCGGCCATGACGGCATCGTCGACGCCGCGCCGGCCGAGGAGGCCCCCATGCACCCGCGGGTGCAGCGTCTTGACGCGCCCGTCCATGATTTCAGGGAAGCCGGTGTAAGCGCCGACGTCGATCACCGAGAGGCCCGCATCCCGAAGAGTGCGGGCAGTGCCACCCGTGCTCAGGAGCTCGACCTTGCGGGCGCTGAGCGCACGGGCAAGATCCACGAGCCCCGTCTTGTCGGAGACCGACAGCAGGGCGCGGCGAATCGTGACGAGCATTATGGGTCTGGAATTAGCCGGGCTGTGTCAGCCCGACAAGCCGAACTGGCGCAGTTTCTTGCGCAGCGTACCCCGGTTGATTCCCAGGATCGCGGCAGCCCGGCACTGGTTGCCCGAGGAGTAATCGAGCACCGCGCGGAACAGCGGCTCTTCGACTTCGCGAAGCACGAGGTCGTAGAGGTGCGCCGGCTTATGACCGTTGAGATTGGAGAAGTAGTCGGAGAGCGCGCGTTCAGCGTGGTTGCGCAAGGGCACTTCGAGCGCGCCATTGCGACCGGAGTCTTTTCTTGTCCGAGAAGTTTTCGCCGTCATTCCGAGCCCCATCGTCTGTGTCCGAGCCTGAACACTTTCTACCTTAGACACACGCCGCGATACCTCCCCAGGTCCCGGGTGTGGTCTCGACTCTGGTCTGCATCCAGAGATCCAGACTCTGCTTCGTCAGCGCAAACTGCGACAGGGACGTCGACGCTGCCATCAACTCCCGATGAACATCGGGCGCGTCCTGCAACTTTTCGAAATACCAACCGAGGTGTTTGCGCGCGACTCGAAGTCCTGTCTCTTCACCGTAAAAAGCGTAGAGGGATTCGAGATGCGCGAGGATGGTAGCACTCACTTCGGAGATTGGAAGTGCGGGCGCAATTTTTCCGTGAGACAAAAAATAATTGACATCACGGAAAATCCACGGCGAGCCATGTGCGCCGCGACCGAGCATTACTCCTGATGCGCCCGTGAAATCAAGCACGTCGCGCGCTTTTTGTGGCGAATCGATATCGCCATTTGCGAATAATGGAATGCGCACACGCGATCTGATTTCGCGAATGGTGTCGTACTCCGCTGCTCCGTCATAAAAATCTTCGCGTGTGCGCCCGTGAATGGCGAGCGCTGCGACGCCACACGATTCAGCGAGTTGCGCGATACGCACACCGTTGCGTAAATCACGACTCCACCCCGTGCGCGTTTTCAGTGTCACCGGAACGCTGGATGCGGCAACGACCGCCGAAAGAATATTTGCGACGAGTTTTTCATCAGTGAGCAACGCCGAGCCACAGAGCCGGTTGCACACTTTCTTGGCAGGGCAGCCCATGTTGATGTCGATGATCTGCGCGCCGAGATCGATATTGCGGCGTGCGGCTTCGGCGAGCGGCTCCGGATCGGCTCCTGCGAGTTGCACCACGCGCGGTTCCGGTTCGCCCACGTGGTCCATGCGTCGCTGCGTTTTTTTCGTGGTCCAGAGTCGTACGTCACTGGTGATCATTTCCGACGCCGCGAGGCCCGCGCCAAAGTGGCGAGCGATCTGTCGGAATGGACGATCAGTTACGCCGGCCATCGGCGCGAGCACCACTGTCGAGCTCAGCTCATAGGGACCAATGCGCATGAGAAGTGTGCGTGCTCAGCCGGCGGCGGCGGCGCGACGCCGCGCTTCGTTGGCGCAGCCGATGGCGCCGCCTTCTCCGCGCAGGCAGGCGTCGATCTCGAATCCGATCGCGGACTTGTTCGAGTCGACGACGTTCAACTCCACGTCGATTCGCTGGTCGGGCTCGAGCAGGCGCTGATTCGTGACCCGCTTGGGCAGGTAATCAGCAGGCTCCAGATCGCGCGTGGCCACGGCGTTGCCGAATCGATCCTGAAGTGTGAGTCGCAACAACGGCAGCGGTTGAACTCGCGAGCTTTCGTTCTGTACCGAGAGGCGCACACGCAGTTGCGAGCCGCTGCCTTCGGCTTCGGCGCCGAGCTGTTTTACCGAATACGCGGTGAGATCCCAGCGAGGCATCAGCGTGACGCCGAACCATCCATAGACCTTGCTCGCCGCGGGTCCGAAGGTGGTGTCGAGCGCGAGGCTCTGCCGGTTGTAGTGCAAAACCTGAAGCAATAGTACGAACGCCAACACGGCGACGCCGCTGACGTACTGCCAGTTCGGCCGAGCTTTCACAGGTGAATCGAGCAGGGGCGCGAGCATGGTGTCGCTCGGTGCCGCTGAGCCCGTGCTGGCGCGGGCCGCGTGCACCGCCACCGGCTCATCGTCGAGAGTTTGGGTTTCAGGTTCGCTTTCGAGCTCGGTTCGGGTTCGCTTTCACCGACGGCTTCGAAAATCGAATGCTCGGCGGTGCGAACACGCTCGGCTTCGGCCTCGGCTTCCGCGAACATCTCTTCCACCCACGGCGGATCGGGCGCGTTCGGTTCGTTGGCCGCAGCTTCGGTGGCAAACGGTGATTCTTCGATCACGGACTCTGCGTCAGCAGGCGTGTCGTCGAGCAGCGACCATTCATCCGCGGCGAACGAGTCGGTGCGGGCGTACCCCTCGGGCAACGCGTCGGATTCTGGTTCCGATTCTGTTTCTGGTTCTGATTCGGACGGCGATTCCTCGGCGAGCACGACTTCTTCGTAGGTGCCGGAGCTGGTGTCGTGCTCCGTCTCCTCAGGGGAGATGAAGATTTCCGTGACATCGGTTGCGGCGGCATCGAACTCGAGCGACTCCTCTTCGGTCGCTGGCGGAAGTTCAGAGTCGAAGACCAGTTCTGGTTCTGGTTCTGGTTCTGGTTCGGGCTCTGGCTCGGGCTCGGGTTCCGGCTCGGGTTCCGGCTCCGGTTCCGGCTCCGGTTCAGGCTCCATCTCCACGCCGGATCCGACGGCGGGCTCTATCGATGGTGCGGGTGCGGTTTCGAGCAGGCGACGCTTGGCGGGATCATCGGTGGCGCCGGGTTCACCCTCGCGTAGCGCGATGAGCGCGTTGAACACGTTCGCGCAACGTCCGCAGCGCACGTATCCCTGCCCGGCGCGCAGATCCACGGTCGTAACGACCAGTGTCAGCGTGCATTTCGGGCAGACGGTGAACAAGCGAATACTCCTCGAGGCAAGTCTTAGGCGCGACGACTGCCGGTGAGTGCCGTCCAGCCGTCGCGGGACGCAAAGGGCGCAATATGAAACCACGGTGCGTGCGCGCGTGTCACCTCGTCCGCCTGCGCGTTCAGCAATCCGGCGAGCACGATTTTCCCGCCAGGGCGGGTCAGGGCGGCGAATCGTGGCGCCAGGTCGCACAGCGGCCCACACAGGATGTTAGCCAGCAGAATGTCGGCGCCTGCGGGCAGCTTCGTGTCCGCATCGATCACGTGCACTTTGTCTTCCACGCCATTGGCAATCGCGTTGTCGTGGGTCGCCGTCAACGCCTGAGGATCGATGTCGAAGGCGTGGGCTTCGCGCGCACCGAGCTTCACCGCGGCCACTGCCAGCACGCCGGAGCCGCAGCCGTAGTCGATAGCCACTTGCCCGTCTGCCGCGTTCTCATCGAGCCAGGCGAGGCACATGGCCGTCGTGGCATGCGTGCCGGTGCCGAAGGCGAGGCCGGGATCCAGGCGCACGATGACCGCATCCTGCGTGTGCACGTGAGCGTGGTGGGGCGCCACCCACAGTCGCCGTCCGAAGCACATCGGATGGAAGTCGCGCAGCCATTCACGCTCCCAGACTCGGTCGGCGAGCGTTTCGAGCGCGAGGCGCTCCGGTTCGACCCGCAGTACATGCGAAAGGCCGGCGATCAGTTCTTCCGGCGAGGTATCGAATGGAAACAGCGCCTGCAGGCGCGAATGCGGCCACAACCGGAATTCACCGGGCGCGGGTTCCAGTATCGGATCGTCGCGCTGGTCGGTGTACGAGACGGCAACTGCGCCGAACTCCAGGCAGGCTTCCTCGACACGCTCGGCATCGAGTCCATCCAGAGCCAGGGTGAGGGCAAGATGCGGCACGGAATTCTTACGGACTGACCGCTTCTTACTTGAGGCCCAGGCGGCGCTCCAGGTAATGGATGTCCTGGCCGCCCGTGCGGAAGGCCTGGTGCGTGAAGATTTCCTGGTGCAGCGCCGTGTTCGTCTTGATGCCTTCGACGACCATCTCGGCGAGCGCGTTGCGCATGCGCGCGATGGCGGTTTCGCGCGTGTCGCCGTAGGCGATGACCTTGGCGATCAGCGAATCGTAGTGCGGCGGCACGTTGTAACCCGAATAGATGTGACTATCTACCCGGATGCCAGGCCCGCCCGGCGCGTGCCACAGCTTGATCGGGCCCGGCGAGGGCATGAAGGTCTTGGCGTCCTCGGCGTTGATGCGGCATTCGATCGCATGGCCGGTGAGCTTGATGTCCTTCTGCGAGTACTGCAGCTTCTGGCCCGAGGCGATCATCAGCTGAGCTTTCACGAGGTCGATCCCCGTGATGAGCTCGGTCACGGGATGCTCGACCTGGATGCGCGTGTTCATCTCGATGAAGTAGAACTCGTCGTCCTGGTAGAGGAATTCCAGCGTGCCGGCGCTGCGGTAGCCGACGGCCTTGCAGGCTTCGACCACCCGTTCGCCCATCATCTCGCGCTGCGCGGGCGTGATGCCGGGGCCGGGAGCTTCTTCGATCACCTTCTGGTGGCGGCGTTGCATGGAGCAGTCGCGCTCGCCGAGGTGGATGACATTGCCGTAGTTGTCGGCCAGCACCTGGAACTCGATGTGCCGCGGCCGCTCCAGGAATTTCTCCATGTACACCTGGTCGTTGTTGAAGGCGGCGAGCGCCTCCGACTTCGTCACCGCGATGGCATTGAGAAGCGACGCTTCGGTGTGCACGACGCGCATGCCGCGGCCGCCGCCGCCGCCGGACGCCTTGATGATCACCGGGTAGCCGATGTCGCGCGCGATGCGGTGGTTCTCTTCCGGCACCTCGCCCAACGGGCCGCCCGAGCCCGGCACGCAGGGCACGCCGGCCTTTTTCATGACGTTGATGGCCGAAACCTTGTCGCCCATCATGCGGATCACGTCGGCGCGCGGGCCGATGAACGTGAAGCCGCTTTTCTCCACGCGCTCGGCAAAGTCCGCGTTCTCGGAAAGGAATCCGTAGCCGGGGTGGATGCCCACGGCGTCGGTGACCTCGGCCGCGCTGATGATGGCCGGCATGTTGAGATAGCTCTTCTGCGATTGCGGCGGACCGATGCACACCGATTCGTCGGCGAGCAGCACGTGCTTCAGGTTGTAGTCGGCGGTGGAGTGCACGGCCACGGTCTTGATGCCGAGCTCGCGGCAGGCGCGCAGTATCCGGAGCGCGATCTCGCCCCGATTGGCGATTACGATTTTGTCGAGCATGGCTTGCGCGACTATTCGATAACGAACAGCGGCTGACCGAATTCCACGGGATCGCCGTTCGTCGCCATGATCGCGGTGACCTTGCCGCTCTTGTCGCTCTCGATCTGGTTCATCATTTTCATCGCTTCGATGATGCAGAGAACCTGGCCTTCCTTGACCTCGCTGCCGATCTCGACGAATGCCTTCGCGCCGGGAGACGCGGAGGCATAAAACGTTCCGACCATCGGCGCGGCCACGACGTGTTCGTTCGCATGGCGGGCGGCAGGGGCAGCCGGAGCGCTGCCCGCAGAAGAAGCGGTAACGGGAGCGGCGATGGTGGCGACAGGCGCCTGCATCATCTGCGGCTGCATGTGCGTCAGGTACCCACCGGTCGGCATGCGGCTGATTCGCACCGCTTCCTCACCTTCCTTGATCTCGATTTCGGCGATCCCCGATTCTTCGAGTAGTTCGATGAGCTTTTTTACTTTCCGAATGTCCAATGTGGACTCCCTTCTTTGAAACTTTATTTGGCAAGCCGCGCGGCGGCGGCCTGCACGGCGAGTTCATACCCTTGCGCGCCGAGGCCGACGATGCAGCCCACGGCGATGTCCGAGAAATACGAGTGGTGGCGGAATTTCTCGCGCGCGAATGTGTTCGACAGATGCAGTTCGATGAACGGCAGCTTCACGCCGAGCAGCGAATCGCGCAGCGCGACGCTGGTGTGGGTGAAACCGCCGGGATTGATGATGGCGAATGCGATGCCGTTGGCTTTGGCTGTCTGAACGCGATCGATGAGCTCGTGCTCCGCGTTGCTTTGAAAGGCGACCAGCTCATGGCCAAGTTTGTTTGCAGCGATCTTCGCCCGCTCTTCGATGGATGCCAGCGTGTCCGAGCCGTAGACTTCGGGCTCTCGCTGCCCCAGCAGGTTCAGGTTCGGCCCGTTAAGTAATAAGAGTCGCGCCATACGGCAGTCGGAAGACCTTCCCCTTCGTGAAGGCGGCGAATTTACCGTAATCGGCGGGTAACGTGCGCGGTTTTCGTCAATCTGCCGCGATCCGGCCTTAATTGACCGATTTCGGTTCTGCAGCTGCCTCCGCTCGGGAACGTTCGGCAGCCATCTCCCGGAAAGCATCACCAACCGCCGCCTGGGCAGCTTCGTGTGTCATGACGCCTTTGTCGATGTCCCCGAGGCGATCAAACGCGAAGTTGGCCTCATCTTCGTGTAACTCACCAACTTTGACGGTCAGGATGCGGCCCTGGCTGTCCGCGAAGACCGAAAACGGAAAAGCCATGCCCATCCCAAAAGCCTCCGCGGCAGCCAAACCGTCCTCCTCACCGATCAGCAGCGGATAGCTAATGGGTACTTTGGCTGCAAATTTGAGGACATCCTCCCTGAAATCGACGGCAACTCCCACGATCTCGGCATTTTGGGCCTGACGCTGCATTCTTATCTTATTGAGCAACGGGATCTCGCGGCGGCAGGGCGCACACCAGGTCGCCCAGAAATTCACCATCAGCGGCCGGCCGCCAAAGCTCGAAAGCTTCGTCGGCTTTCCGGCGCGATCAGCCAGGGTGAAGTCGGGCAGGGTGTGGGGGATGGTTTTCTTCGGCGGCGCAGGGGTTTCGACCACGGGCAGGTCGGCTGGCTCACTGAGGTCAGGGCCTGCTTCAACGAGGGCCGGTGCGGGTTGATACAAGCGATAGGCAATGAAGCCTACGGCGCCCGCCGCAACAGCGACGAGCACCGCGCCGAGCAGACGCGGTGTCGCAGATCCAGATGAATTCACGGTGCGGGTTGAGCCGCCGGAGCGACCGCTTGCCGGACCACGGCCGCGAACTCCGCTGCCTTCATGAATCCGACGACGCGGAAGTTTCGCCGTTCTTTTCCGTCCGCGCCATAGAAGGCGATGGTGGGCGGACCCACGATGCCGAAGTGCACGTACAGCGCCTTGTCTTCGTCATCGTTCCTGGTGACATCAGCCTGCAGGAGCACCACGTTCGCGAGCGCTGCCTGCACGTCCGGCTGAGTGAACGTCTTGTGTTCCATCTCGATGCAGCTCACGCACCAGTCGGCGTAGAAGTCGACCATCACGCCGCGACCGGATGCCGCGGCGGCAGCGACTTCACGTTCGAGATCGGCCACGGTCTTGAACCGTTTGAAATCGAGGTGCGTCTGCTTTTCCGCGAACTGCGGAATCGGCGCCAGCGGATTGGTGCTGCCCAGGCCCGCGCCGGCTAACAACACCACGCCGTAAATACCCGAAGCCACCGCGAGTGCGCGCGACAGGTTCCTGCCGGGAGCCGATTTTGCGCGCGAACTCCAGAGCACCCAGGCCAGTACCACCGCGGGAATCGCCCAGATGATCATGCTGGCCCAGCCCGGCACGATGCGCGCCAGCATCCAGGCCGCGACGCCGAGAAAGAGCACGCCGAACAGATTCTTGACGGTATCCATCCACGCACCGGCGCGCGGCAGGAGTTTTCCGGCCGACGCACCTACTAACAACAACGGCGTGCCCATGCCGATGCTCATGACGAACAATGCCGCGCCACCGCGCACCACGTCGCCGGTCTGGCTGATCACGGTCAGCGCCGCGATGAGCGGGGGAGCCACGCAGGCGGAGACGATGAGCGCGGACAGCGATCCCATCACGCCGACACCGAGATACGTGCCTGCCTGTTGCTGGTTGCTGGTGTTGCTCAGTCTCGTCTGGATGAAGCCCGGCATTTCGATGGTGAAGAGACCGAGCATCGACGCCGCAAGCACTACGAACAGCAGGCTGAAGAGCACGACGATCCACGGCTGGTTGAACGTAGCCTGCAGGTTGAAGCCCTGGCCGATCGCGCCGGCGGCAATGCCAGCCGCCGTGTACGTGAACGCCATGCCGAGCACGTAGGCGAGTGACAGCATGAACGAGCGGCGTGTCGTCACGTTTTCGCCGCTGCCCGCGATGATGCCGGAAAGGATCGGGACCATCGGCAGTACGCAGGGCGTGAAGGCGAGCAGCAGGCCGGCACCGAAGAACGAGAGCAGCACGAGCGCGAGGTTGCCGTGCTTGATCTTCTCCGCGTAGCTGTCCTGCTCCGAAACGAACTCGCCGGCGGCGGGCGTTGCACCGGCAATCGCCGGCGGAGCGTTTTCCAGCGAAATCGAAATGGTCTTGGTTTCAGGCGGATAGCAAAGGCCGGCGTCCGCGCAGCCCTGGTAAGTCACTTTCACTTCGACGTCTTTGGCATCCGACGGTGGCAGGGAGAAGTTCGCGTCGACAGTCTGCCGATAGACTTCCTGCTCGCCAAAATACTCGTCGCTGTGCGATTCGCCCTTGGGCAGTACCAGCGCGCCGATGGTCCTGGTGATGCCCACGGGCTCGACCTTGATGCGCTCCTTGTACAGGTAGTAGCCGTCGGCGATGCGCCAGTTGAGCTGGATGTTGTTAGCCGCCAGCGCATCGCCGGTGAGCGCGAATGCCTGATCGACCTCGAGGTATTCCTCCTCGCCGGTCATCGAGGGCTCCACGTCCGCGGTGGCAGCTGCCACTTTGACGTTCGCATCCCAGACGCTCGGTGGATAACAAAGCCCGGCATCGGCGCAGCCCTGCAACTTCAGTTTGAGCGCGACGGTGTCGCCAGGCTTCGCACCGGACAATGGGGCAGTCACCTTGAAGGTGCCGCGAAAGACTTCCTGCTCGCCGAAGTACTCGTCCTTGTGAATCTCGCCCTTCGGGTACACCGATTCGCCCGCCGAGACTCCGGGCGTGGCAGCGGAAAGACCCATGCGCTTCTTATAGAGGTAGTAGCCCTTCGTGACCTGCCACTCGACCGTGACACTGCGTTCGTCGGCGGTGGCGGTGTACTTGAACGCGTCTTCGGGCAGGAGATATTCGTCTTCACCCAGCGCAAGCGCCTGGCCTCCCGCCAGCAGGGCGAAGAGTCCCAGAACCGAAAACAGTGATTTCCTGGCGCGCACCAAACACCTCAAAGGCTTCGAAGGCCGGCAATGCTATTCGACATATAGACCGGGCGAGCCTGCGAATCATGGCTGGCCCGGACGTAGGACGCCTTGAACAGGCCCCCAGTTCGGCCGTTTGGCCAAAAAGGGTGCCAGGCACCGTTTTCCAGGAATCGGTGCCTGGCACCCTTTTGCCGACTTTCGGGTCCGAAATCGCAGATCGAGCTTGAAAAGCCAGGTTCCGCCAATACAATTAGCAGCCGCCAGGGGAGAGTGCTAACAGCTGCTTCCCAGGCGACTCAACCAGATTCCACTCAACACTCAATTTAAGGAGCGAACCCATGAAGATTCGTCCCCTTCATGACCGCGTGATCGTGAAGCGTCTCGAAGAAGAGCGCGTTTCCGCCGGCGGCATCGTGATTCCGGACTCGGCCGCCGAGAAGCCCGTTCAGGGCAAGGTAGTAGCGGTAGGCAAGGGCAAGATTCTTGAGGACGGCAACGTCCGTCCGCTCGACGTCAAAGTCGGCGACAAGATCCTGTTTGGCAAGTACTCCGGCACCGAAGTGAAGGTGGATGGAGATGATCTCGTGGTCATGCGTGAAGAAGACGTCATGGCCGTCATCGAGGGCAAATAATCATGGCAGCTAAAGAAGTACGATTTGGCGACGACGCGCGCGTGAAGATGTTCCGCGGCGTCAACATCCTCGCCAACGCCGTCAAGGCGACGCTCGGCCCCAAGGGCCGCAACGCGGTGCTCGACAAGAGCTTCGGCGCCCCCACCGTCACCAAAGACGGCGTGTCGGTCGCGAAGGAAATCGAGCTCAAGGACAAGTTCGAGAATATGGGCGCGCAGATGGTGAAGGAAGTTGCTTCCAACACGTCTGACGAAGCCGGCGACGGCACCACCACCGCCACCGTGCTCGCGCAAGCGATCATCCGCGAAGGCCTCAAGGCCGTTTCCGCCGGACGCAATCCGATGGACATCAAGCGCGGCATCGACAAGGCGGTTACCGCCGCCGTCGAAGAAGTGCGCAAGCTCGCCAAGCCCTGCAAGGACAACAAGGCGATCGCGCAGGTCGGCACGATCTCCGCCAACTCCGACGAGTCGATCGGCAAGACCATTGCCGAAGCGATGGAAAAGGTTGGCAAGGAAGGCGTGATCACGGTTGAAGAAGGCTCGGGCCTGCAGAACGAACTCGACGTGGTCGAGGGCATGCAGTTCGACCGCGGCTATCTCTCGCCGTATTTCATCAACCAGCAGGCGAGCCAGACCGTTGAGCTCGAAAAGCCGCTGATCCTCCTGGCGGACAAGAAGATCTCGAACATCCGCGAAATGCTGCCGCTGCTCGAGGCGGTCGCGAAGCAGGGCCGTCCCTTGCTCGTGATCTCCGAAGACGTCGAAGGCGAAGCTCTCGCGACGCTCGTGGTCAACAACATCCGCGGCATCCTCAAGGTTGCTGCCGTGAAGGCCCCGGGCTTCGGCGATCGTCGCAAGGCCATGCTGCAGGACATCGCGGTCCTCACGGGCGGCACGGTCATCTCCGATGAAGTCGGTCTGCAGCTCGAGAAGGCCACGATCAACGATCTCGGCGATGCCAAGAAAGTTGTCGTGGAGAAAGAGAACACCACGATCATCGACGGCGCCGGCAAGGCGTCGGACATCAAGGCGCGCATCGAGTCGATCCGTCAGCAGGCTGAAGAAGCCACTTCGGACTACGACAAGGAGAAGCTCCAGGAGCGTGTTGCCAAGCTCTCCGGCGGTGTTGCCGTGATCAAGGTCGGCGCTGCCACCGAGATCGAAATGAAAGAGAAGAAGGCCCGCGTCGAAGACGCGCTGCACGCGACGCGTGCCGCCGTTGAAGAAGGCGTGGTCCCGGGCGGCGGCGTAGCGCTGATCCGCGCGCAGAAGGCCCTCGACAAGCTCGAAGGCGCGAACGAAGACCAGACGGTCGGCATTCGCATCCTGTCGCGCGCGATCGAAGAGCCGCTGCGTCAGATCGTCGAGAACGCGGGTGAAGATGCCGCAGTGGTCCTGAACGCCGTCAAGGCGGGCAAGGGCGCCTATGGCTACAACGCGGGCACCGGCGAGTACGGCGACATGCTGGAAGAGGGCATCCTCGATCCGGCCAAGGTCACGCGCCTGGCGCTGCAGAACGCAGCCTCGGTTGCGGGCCTGCTGCTCACGACGGAAGTCATGATCGCGGAAGCGCCGAAGGAAGATGACCACGCGCACGGCGCTCCGGGCGGTGGCATGGGCGGAATGGGCGGGATGGACATGTAAGGAGCGGCAACGCTCGTTACTGTCCAGACGCTCGACGTCTAGCTAGAGAAGATAGAAAGCCCCCGGCGGGAAACTGCCGGGGGTTTTTTGTTTCGGGCGTCCCCGCCTGTCACAGGGACAAGCTCGCCATGTCCGTTGCCGCCCGAGTGCGGCGACTGCGTGCGCCGCCGTTCTCGATCCGCCCGGTTACGGCGGGAGGAATTCATTCTTTGCTCGGACATAGTTCGCGAAGCGAGTTTTATGGGGATGATTCCCGAATGCTCTTGTCCTCGCGTCAGTTGACGTGGAAGAAGAATTAGAGCCAGATGGACACGCTGGGCTAACTAGAATAAAGGAGAACAATATGTACACAGCGACACACACCGAGAACAAAGTTGATTGGACTCTTACCCCACCCAAGGAGAAGGAAACTCGAATCTACTCGGGACAGGAAGAAATGATCGTGCTGACCGTGACCGTCTTAAACCCGTCTCCACCGACAGGCGCCGTCAGGGTGGAATTGGTCCGCAACGGCGCTGCAGTGCCGGATGGCTTGATCAACAAGGTGAACGCAACAATCTCGCGAACGTGGTTCCTCACGGGAGTGAAAACCCTGGATCTCGTCGCTCGCGACAGCGTCTACTGCACGGGCAGTTACGCGATCAGCGTCATGCTTCCCAATACCTGATTTGGTTCGCCGCCGGACCCGCGCTGACGACTAGTTGCAGCCGGCCTTTTCCGCGATCACGCGCCGCCGTCGCGCGGCGAACGCGCCAAACAATCCCACCGCGAGCAAGCCCAGCGACGCGGGTTCGGGCACGGAGCTCACCGCGCGCGAGAACGACGTGACGTTGAAGCCGAACGTCGTCTGGATCCTGTCGACATCCTGAGTGAATCGTAGTGAGTTCGCGAATTCGCCGATCGGTAGAGTGGCGAGCAATTCAGGACCTGTGGGCTGCGAGAAATCGAGCCACGAAATCCCTACTGTCGGGTTGGCGAAGTCGACTGGCTCCTGCAGCACGAAGAAGAACGAGCTGCGCGGCGTCGCAACGCCTGGCGGACTCAAAATGCCCGAGCGCAGGCCGACCAGCCAAGTGTCCGGGGAGAACATCATCCCGCAAGTGGGATCGTCTTCGCAGACCGGCATCGGTCCATGCGAGTCGGAGAACTGCGCGATGCTGGCATCGGGCAGGAACGGCGAGACGTCGATGGCCGTGCCGCCAATCGACAGGAACGCCTGCACGCCGGGCGTGGCTCCCGAATCCCGGATCAAGAGGAAATCTGTACTCACGTCGTTGATGCGCTGGGTTACGCGCAACGCGTCGGTCTCGACGATGAACTGCGCGGCGAAGGCCAGCCCGGACTGCGAGTTGTCGATCGTGCGCTGGCCCGTGTCGAAGTCGAACACTTCGCGCCGGTTGATCGTGCCGCCGAGGTCGAACGTGATCGGAATCGCGCTCGCGGGAATTGCGATCGCCGTCAGGGTGACCGCGGCCAGGAAACTCGTCCAGGAGATGCGCATGGTGTTCTTCTTATTTTGCGACTGGACGGGATCGTACCAGTCGCTACCCGCTGGAGCGCAACCAGGTGACATAAACCGGCAGTGGCAGTTGAGTCGCTCGTCGAAAATAAAGGGTGCCGGCACTAACAAGAATCCAGCTGCCGCGCGGCTAACCAAGGTCTGCCTCTACCGCGACGATCACGCGGTTGCGGCCCTGTGTGTCTGACACCGATCTGGGCAAGCTCGGCCTGCTCAGATTCCGCGGCGGGTTCTCCGGCTAGAGGCTACGCCATCACCGTGCGGTTGCGCCCGGAGTCCTTGGCCGCGTACAGCGCGCGGTCGGCGCGCGCGATCAGGATCTCGACAGTTTCGTCGCGCTCGAACACCGCCACGCCGAGCGAGGTGGTGAGTGACAGGCCTGACACGACGCGGTTCCAGTCGTGCGCCGCGACCGCTGTGCGAATGCGCTCGGCCGCGATGCGCGCGGCATCGACCCCGGCCAGCGAGATCAGCAGCACGATGAATTCCTCGCCGCCCAGACGGCCCAGCCGATCGGTAGTTCGGATGCCAGTGTTCGCGACCTGGCAGAACGCCTTGAGCACGGCGTCGCCGGCCTGATGGCCGAAGCCATCGTTGACGCGCTTGAAGTGGTCGATGTCCAGCAGGACGACGGCGAACAGCCCGCCATAGCGCAGGACGCGGGCGCGTTCGTCGGCCAGCAACTGCATGAAGGCGCGACGGTTCAATACGCCGGTCAGGTCGTCGTGGTTGGCGAGCTCCTGGATACGCTGCAGCGACTCGGCCAGCTGCCGGTTCTGCTCGGACAGCCGGTTGCGCAGCGCGGTGATGCCGGCGCCGAACACCGTGAGCTGCCCCAGCACCATGAAGAGGTACAGCATAAGTATGAATAACGACGCGCCGCTGACAGCCATCTGGCCCAACTGTCCACGCACCGCGTACACGGCCGCGGCGGTGAGCACGCCCACCAGCAGCCACGCCACGATGAACTGACGCGGCCCGAACCGCATCATGCCGAAGATGAAGATGTCGATCACGCCGATCAGGAACAGCACCCACAGCTGCGGCAGGAGGAGCAGGCCGCCCAGGATCACTCCCATGGCGACGCAGAACTGCGCCACCATCAGATCCTTGTCCGCGAAGCGCAGATTCCAGCGGCACGCGATGACCAGCGCGAACAGCGACGACAGGCCAATGCCGGCCGCGCCGAATTGCCACACCGCGGGCCACGGCGCCTCGCCGATCCAGGCGTACAAGGCGATGACGAAGGTCAGCAGCGCAAAGTTCGCCAGCGCCACCAGGGCAATGCGCAGGCGGTGAGGCTGCAGCTTGAGCTGCCGTTCGAAATCCGGCTGAGTCACGCGGCGGGTCCACCAGATGCCATGGCGCTAGGCTAGCCCCTTTCGGGCGCATCCGTTAGATGGGGCGAAGTCGCAGCGCGTGTTGAAGGCTGGCCAGTCTTGGTAGCGCTGTGAGTCATCCGGCGTAGGCGGCTAGCAAACTAGTGACGACCGGGGAAGCCCCTCGGTGGGAAACTGCCAGGGGTTTTTCATTTGTGCACACGCACCTCGACGCGGTAGAGATCAGCGCCGCGCAGGCTGGCCGCCGGGCGGCGCGTCGCGAAGGTGATGTAATCAGGATCCGACCAATCGAGCATCGGCGCGTAGGTGTCGCTGCGCGGCGTATTGATTGCGTCGAACAGGCGTTTGCCGGCGAGGTAGCGGCCGTCGATGCGATCGGAGAAAAAGAGCGCAACCGGATCTTTCTCCAGATTGTCCGCACGCGTGAATATGATTGAGATGCCGTCGCTCAGGAACGTGGCGTCGAATTCGTCCGCGGGTGTGTTCACGGCGCCGGGCAATGCCTCCACCGCGTTGAAGCGTGCGTTGCGCAAATTCGCGGTGAATAGGTCCATGCGGCCCGCGCCGCCGTGGCCGTCACTCGCAAACAGCAGGGTATTGCCGAACATCATCGGCGCCCATTCGTTGCGCGCGGTGTTCACGTCGTCGCCCAGGTGTTCGGCCGCGCCGAAGCCGTCCTTCGTGACGGCTACGCGATAAAGATCATCGCCACCGATGCCGCCGGTGCGATCCGATGCGAAGTAGACGAATCGCCCATCGCGTGAAAATGCCGGATCGAACTCCCTGGAAGCCGTATTGAAGGAGACGGGGACGGCCTCTGCCCAGTCGGTGACTTTGCGGCGTGACATCCAGATGTCATAGCCGCCGGGCCCGCCGGGACGATTGCGGCTGAACCACAATGCGGTCCTTCCATCCGGTGAGACAGTGAGTCTCACGTCGGCATACCGGGTCGAGATGATGTCGGGCGCGAACTCGCGCGCATCACCGGAGATATCGACACCGGTCGAGGACGCAGGCACGGCGAGCAGGAGCGCGGCGAGGAGAAACGTCGTGCGCATGGGAGCTTGCGGTCCGCCCGACGCGCGGGAGCAGATGGCGGACTTCCGGTTCGTGTTCATGCCGGCGATCATCGACGCGGCATGGTTCCGTTGACCAGCAGAAAAACCGAGTCATAGCCTAAGGCAAACTTTTGGTTGCCGGCGGCAAGATCGCGGAAGTTCCGAAGGAAGACGACACCCGCACGGCGCTCCGGGCGGTGGCATGGGGCGTTTGACGGCGGCCCGGCGTCGCCGTATTTTTTACCGCATGCGAATCCCACGAACTGCCCTGGCTCTGCTCTTTTCGCTGATCGCTGGAGCGCCGATCGGTTCCGCGGCAGAGCCGAAGTCTCCGCCCTCCGTGACGGACGAACTGAAAGCGTTGATCGCTGACCTCAACGAAGCCGGAGCCAGGAAAGACCGCGTCGCGCTCGAGCGCATCTACGCCGATGATTTCCTGTTCGTACATTCCACCGGCAAGGCGGTTCAGAAGGCGGAGCAGATCGATCGGATCATGTCCGACGCCTCGGGATACTCGATTCCCGTGCACTCGTTCGAGGGCGTGCAGGTCTACGGTGACATCGCGATGCTGCGGACCTCGGACGGCCCCATGTACGGGACCAACCTCTACGTGCGCCGAGGCGGCGGTTGGCAGATCCTCCAGGTCCAGGGCACGCGCAAACCGCCGGAGCGAAAGCCCATCCAGCTCCCGGCGACCGCGACCGACAACTACCTCGGCAAGTACGAGTTCTCCCCCGGTCGCTCGGGAGTGGTCTCGAAGGAGGGCGACCGCCTGCGTTGGCGCGGAGGCGAACGCCCCACCGTCACTTTAGTGCCGGTGTCCGACAACCGGTTTTACGCCGAAGAGAGCGACGCCGAGTTCACCTTCGTGAAAGGGTCCGAAGGAAAAGTCGCCCAACTGGTACTGCGGCTGGGGACCTGCCAGGACTCGACGGCGAAGAAGGTGGAGTAGGCATGGGCGGAATGGGCGGCAGGGACGTGTAAGGAGCGGCAACGTCCGTTACAGTTCGACGTTCACCGTCGACCAGTAGATAGAGAGCCGCGGTGGGAGACCACCGGGACCTTCTTCCTGGCGATCCGGACACTGCGTCTGCCTTCTGGGACTACAGCCTCACGTTCAGTCTTTCCAGCACCGCGCCAGTGGTTGGCGTGCCGGAGCCCGGGACGCTCGGTTTGATGCTTTCCTCGGGGCTGATGCTCGCGGTGATGCGGCGCCGCCGGAAACCGCTAGCGTCCTGACACCGGCGAAACACCTAGTCTCGGACTCCGTGTTCAGGCGGGCGCCGCGCTTCCCAAAGCGTGTTGGCGCTCGCTCGTCGAGGTGCGGCACAATCGCGCTCGCCCCATCCTCGCCACAAAAGTAGTCACCATGAAGATCGCACTCATCATCGAGAACAGTCAGGCCGCAAAGTCGGAGATCGTCCACAACGCATTGAAGAGCGTTGCCGAACCTCAGGGTCATAGCGTGCACCACTACGGCATGTACACGCCCGAGGACAAAGCCTCGCTCACGTATGTCATGAACGGTCTTCTGGCCGGCATCCTGCTGAATTCCAAGGCTGCCGACTTCGTCGTCACCGGCTGCGGCACCGGCATGGGATCCATGCTGGCCTGCAACTCCATGCCCGGCGTGTTCTGCGGGTTGGTCGCCGATCCCACCGATGCCTTCCTGTTCGGCCAGATCAATGACGGCAATTGCCTGGCCATGCCTTACGCCAAGGGCTTCGGCTGGGCGGCCGAGCTCAACCTGCAGGATTGCTACCGCAAGTTGTTCGAGCACGAGCGCGGCGTCGGTTATCCCAAGGAGCGCGCGGCGATCATGGCCAAGAACCGCGGCATCCTGAAGCAACTCAAAGCCGCTTCCTGCAAGGACATGGTGGCGGTGCTCGAGAGCGTCGATCAGGATCTGCTCAAAGCCGCCGTCGCTGGCGAGAAGTTCAAGGAATTGTTCTTTGCAAACTGTCAGGACGACGCCATCGCGTCACGTGTAAAACGCCTGGTGGCCTGAGCTTTAGATAGAAGGCCCCCGGCGGGAAACTGCCGGGGGTTTCATTTCAGCCTGATCTTCGGAGAGACCCTGGCCCTTGCCTTTTCCTCGCGCTTGCGCCGGATGAAGACGCGGCGCATGTAGGCTTGATCCGCAACGGTCAGGACCTTTTCGGATTCGACAAATTGTTCCTGTTCCTCCTCGCGGATGTGATGGAGGTAAAACTTCTTCGCCTCGCCGAAGCGACGTAGCCAGCCTTTCAGCTTCATGTTCCGGGCAGCGAGGTCGGCGAACAAGTCATCTATCTTCTTGTGTTCCGCCACGGCATGACGGCCGGCGTCGGTGCTTTCAGGATGGCGTAGTACCGTGGACCACAACGCCTGCTCCTCGGCTGCGGCGTGGCCTTTGATTTCGTGGACCAGCTCGCGGAACAGTTTGTCTCGCTCACCGAAGGTGATTTCTGTCGCCTCGATCATCGAGAACAACGCGCGATGCTTGTCGTGATCTTCGACTAGACGGCCGAAGATGGCAGTATTTCCGCGAAACTTCGTGGCCGGCGTGCTTCCGATATGGATCGCCGCTGCGGGCGCAACCCTCTTGGCTTTGGAAAAGGCAGCTGACTTCGCCATGCCATTGGTCTTTCTCGTCCTCTTCTTCACCTTCGCCTTCATATCTGTGTGTCTGCCATAGTTGCCTCAGGGCAGTGGAACACGTGAGGCGGCGGCGACACGCCGGGAGTGGCAGAGAAATCGTGTCGGAGATTGCCGTGTATTTCGTCGAGTCCGATTCGCCTGGCTGGTACCGCTTCACCGACGAAGACAGCAACGGCAGCTGCATCGGCCGCAAGAACTGTCGCGGTTGTTAGGAGCCAACCGTAGCTACATCGATGCCAATATTCCGCCGCTTCGTTGCCACTACGCAGGAATCTGCCGGTAAGAGCCCCGCGGGCCGTTTCCTATCTACATAAAGTTAGACACGCGTCACAGTTTCAGCGCCTCGAAGGCCGCTTCCCTATCTACACAAGAATTAGCGACGCGTCACAGTTCCAGCACATCGGGATAACCCCGAGCACGACATAAGTGATTGAACTCCTTCTGTTGTCTGCGTATTACGACGTAGGAGTTTTCTCGCAGTTTTGATTTTGGGCTAAAAGATCGTCACTCGGGATCCTAGATTTCTGCTCACCCGCTGAGGGTTTGCCAGAGGATTCCGACAAAAATGCACGGTCGTTCGCGCGCTTTCGTAAGAGCGTTCTTACCGTTGCTTCCGCTCTGCCTGTGCCATGCAAGTGGTGGAGGCAGTCATGACAAAGCCGATGTTGCCGCGACCACATCCGGTCTCGCGGTATCGGCGGTGTCGCGGAATGCGCCGCCCATTATCACGGTCGCCGAGATCGTGGATGCGCAGGTCGGCGCTACGTTCGACTATCAACCGGCGGCGCAGGATCCCGAGAGCGACACGCTGCGATTCACGTCCGTCAATCTACCCACCTGGGCGAGTCTCGACCCCGCGAGCGGGCACATCAGCGGAACGCCAGGTCCCGATGATGCGGGACTGTACGAATCCATTTCGATCACCGTTGCCGACGCGACGCACTTGGTCGTCACCGCGCCGTTTTCTATCGTTGTCAACCCGGCCGTGAACCCCGCGCTGGAATCGAGCGGCGGGGTTGCCTCACTACAGTGGGAAATGCCGCCGTCGAAAGTGAGTGGCGAGCCGCTCGAAGATCTCGCCGGGTATCGCATCCTTTACGGCCGCAGCAGTTCGGATCTCGACCACAGCGTCCTGATCACGGATCCGGCCACCACCAGTTATCAGTTCGCAACTCTCACTTCCGGTGTCTGGTACTTCGCAGTGGTTGCGGTCAATTCCAGCGGACTCGAAGGTCCGCCGACCACTCTCGCCACCAAGTTGATCTGATCGTCTTCCCATCCCACCTTTTATCCACTTCTTCTGAGGATCGTCCGTAATGAAGCCTGCTAGCTATTCGCATACCCATAAACCCTTCCGTCGCGGCATGAGGCCCGCGACTTTGTTAGCCACCGCACTGGCTCTGTGCGGCGCAGCCAGCGTGCAGGCACTTCCCGTGATCCCGGGCTCTGCCGGATTCGGCATGGACACGAATGCCGGCCGCGGTGGCACGGTCTACAAAGTGACCAACCTCAGCGCCAGCGGATCGGGTTCGCTCAAGGCCTGCATCGACGCGACCGGCCCGCGGACCTGCGTGTTCGAAGTGTCAGGCGCGATACGGCTCACTTCCGATCTCATCATCCGCAACAACCAGATCCGCATCGCCGGCCAGACCGCTCCTTCACCCGGCATCATGATCCGCGGTGCCGCCATCCTGATCACCGCTTCCGACGTGCTCATCCAGCACATCCGCGTACGCGCCGGAGACGACACCACCGGCCCGAATCCCGACAATCGCGATTCGCTCAAGATCACAGGCACCACCGCGAAGCCGGTGCGCAACGTGGTCATCGATCACTGCTCGTTCAGCTGGTCCATCGACGAAATCGCGAGCACCTGGGGTCCCCACGACAACATCACTTTCACCAACAACATATTCGCCGAACCTCTGAACGAGTCGCTGCATCCGCAATACGACGGCACGAGCGTGATGCCACATGGTTTCGGCGTGCTGTTCGGCCAGGCCGACAACAGCAGCATCACTTTCGTGGGCAATCTCATGGCACACATCGTCGAGCGCAATCCGCTGTCGCGCGCCACCGAACTCGTCATGGTCAACAATCTGGTCTACAACCGCGGGACCATGGACCTCGATCTGCAGGGCGAGGGTGGCCGCGTCTCCAATAGTTCCGTCGTCGGCAACGTGTTCATGCGCGGCCCCAGCTTCAGCCGAAACACTACGCCGATCCTCGTGCACACCACCGGCACGTATTCGCTGGTATCCGGCAGTCGCGTGTATGTCCATGACAACCGCGCGCCGGACAGCGGCAGCAGCTACTCGGAGCTGGTGACGCTCACCGGCGGCGACGTGATCCCGAACCTGATGACCCAGACCACCGCTCCGGTGTGGAATACGGGGCTCGTCGCCCGCGAGTCGGCGCATAGCGCGGTGTACAGTCGCGTACTGAGCTACGCGGGTGCGCGTCCCACCGATCGCGACTCCGTCGACAAGCGCGTGGTCCAGAACGTGCGCGCTGGAACCGGGCAGATCATCAACTGCGTGTCTCCCGATGGCACCACGCGTTGCAACAAGAATGCAGGCGGCTGGCCGACATACGCTGAGAATCGTCGGACATTGACGCTGCCGGCCAACCAGGCATCAATCGCGTCCAACGGTTACAGCAATCTCGAGAACTGGCTGAATTCATTGGATCAGTCCTTGGCAGGCGTGGTGCAGGCATTGAGTCCTTCAGCGCCACTCGCCTTGATCGTGCAATGACAACGCGCGCTGGGTAAATCGCCACGGGTGTAACCGTTCGGCGATATGCGAAGAGGGAAGGGCTGGCGTTCAGACGACCAGCCCTTTTCTTTTCTGTCGGCAACCAGGCGGGGTTTCCGCACGCTAATCCACATCAGGTTCTCCGGCTCCGCGGGCTGCCCGTGCGTGCTGGCAAACGTCGCGACGGTGCGTTCCGACACATATAGAGAGTGGGGACGGGTCACCGTTTCAGCGCCTCGGGTTTCCGCTGACGACATAACCTATTGAATTCGTTCTATGTCTGCCTATGGCGACGAGGAAGTCTCGGGCAGTTTTCGGCCATCGCGTTGAATGACTTCCGTGGGAGTCCTAATTTTGCATGGCCGCTGACGGTGCCAGAGGATTCCGACAAATGCAGCGTCGATCACACAGTCGCGTAACAGCAGTTTTGCCGCTGTGCCGCTTTGCTTACGCCGGACACGTGGTGCCAGCAGTGGATCCGTGACAGCCGCAACGGCGGCCAGCATCGAGGTGCCCTCGATCTCCAACAATGCGCCGCTGAGTATCGTGATTGCCATCCGACACTACTTTTCAATTTTTTTAGGATCGTCCGCAATGAAGCCTGCTAGCTATTCGCATACCCATGCATCCCTCCGTCGCACCATGAGGCCCACGACTTTGTTAGCCACCGCACTGGCCCTGTGCGGCGCAGCCAGCGTGCAGGCACTTCCGGTGATCCCGGGCTCTGCCGGATTTGGCATGGAGACGAAAGCCGGCCGCGGCGGCAAGGTCTACAAAGTGACCAACCTCAGCGCCAGCGGATCGGGTTCGCTCAAGGCCTGCATCGACGCGACCGGTCCGCGCACCTGTGTGTTCGAAGTGTCAGGCGCGATACGGCTCACTTCCGACCTCATCATCCGCGAGGGCCAGCTTCGCATCGCCGGTCAGACCGCGCCTTCACCCGGCATCATGATCCGTGGCGCCGGGATCAAGGTCACCGCCTCCGACGTTCTCATCCAGCACATCCGTGTTCGCCCGGGAGACGCCACCACCGGTCCGGATCCCGAGAATCGCGATTCGCTCAAGATCACAGGCACCACCGCGAAGCCGGTGCGCAACGTGGTCATCGATCATTGTTCGTTCAGCTGGTCCATCGATGAAATCGCGAGCACCTGGGGTCCCCACGACAACATCTCTTTCACCAACAACATATTCGCCGAACCTCTCAACGAGTCGCGGCATCCGCAATACGACGGCACGGGCACGATGCCACATGGTTACGGCGTGCTGTTCGGTCAAGCCGACAACAGCAGCATCACCTTCGTGGGCAATCTCATGGCGCACATCGTCGAGCGCAATCCGCTGTCGCGCGCCTCCCAGTTCGTCATGGTCAACAATCTGGTCTATAACCGCGGGACCATGGACCTCGATCTGCAGAGCGAGGATAGCTATACCTCCAGGAGTTCCGTCGTCGGCAACGTGTTCAAGCGCGGCCCCAGCTTCAGCCGAGATTCCAAGCCGATCATGGTGCACACCACGGGCACGTATTCGGTGAATTCCGGCAGTCGCGTGTATGTCCACGACAACCGCGATTCGGAGCGCGGCAGCAGCTACTCGGCGCTGGTGACGCTCACCGGCGGCGACGTGATCTCGAACCTGATGACCCAGACCACCGCTCCGGTGTGGAATACGGGGCTCGTTGTCCGCAGGACGGCCGATAATGCGGTGTACAACCGAGTGCTGAGCTACGCGGGTGCGCGTCCCACCGATCGCGACTCCGTCGACAAGCGCGTGGTGTCGAACGTGCGCCAGGGCACCGGACAGGTCATCAACTGTGTATCTTCCGATGGCAGCACGCGATGCAGGAAGAATGGCGGTGGTTGGCCGACATACGCCCAGAATCGTCGGACGTTAACTCTGCCGAGCAATCAGGCGTCGATCGCCTCCAACGGCTACAGCAATCTCGAGAACTGGCTGAATTCGATGGATCGGTCCCTGGGTGGAGTGGTGCAGGCCGAGAGTCCCGCAGCTCCACCCGCCTTGTCAGTGCAATGACGACGCGCGCTGGGTAAGTCGCCACGGGTGTAATCGTTCGGCGATATGCGAAGAGGGAAAGGGCTGGCGTTCAAACTACCAGCCCTTTTCTATTCTCGGGGCAAATCAGGAAGGCTTGCCCTAACAATGAATTCCGAATCCCGCGACGCGGCAAGTCAGCCGGTCATTTTGCAAGCGCGGCGCAACCTTGATGCGCTGCGGATTCGCCATCGCCATTGTGATGCTGATTGCCGGCTGCTCCAACGGCGAAGGAGGTCCGCAGAACCCTCCGCCGGACCCTACGCAGAACCCTCCGCCACCGGCAGCTCCGCTGCCGCCGCCGTCTCCGCCGCCCGCGCCGCCGACGCCGCCGCCCGCGCCGCCGCCGTCTCCGCCGCCCGCGCCACCGGCGCCGCCGCCGGCTCCCCGCCGGCGCCGCCGCCGGAACCGCCGCCGACTCCGCCGCCCGCACCGCCGCCGGCTCCGCCGCCCACCGCCGGACCGCCGCCCGCGCCACCGCCGGCTCCGCCGCCGCCTCCGCCGCCGAACCCCAGTGGCCTGGACGCGCGGCCTAGCAACACGACCTGCATCGCGCCCACTCGCGCCACGGGCAGCGCCACCATCGGCACGCAGCGGGTGTTTCCAAACCTCAGGTTCCAGGGTCAACCCGTCTTCCTGCTGCAGTTGAAGGGCGATTCGAGCCGCTGGTTCGTGGTGGAGCGGTTCGGCACCGTGCGCGTGTTCGCCAACAACCCGGCGGTGACGACTACCTCGGATTTCCTCAACATCGACGCGCGCGTCGATTCAACGTGCACCGAATGCGGCCTGCTCGGCATGGCGTTTCACCCCGATTTCCCCGCGACCCCGCGCGTGTATCTGTTTTACACCAGCATGGAGCGGTCAATGGAAGGGTCGAATAAAGGGCCGAATTCACACCTCTCGGAATTCACCTCGCGCGACGGCGGCCTTACGCTCGATCCCGATTCCGAGCGCATCTTGTTCACGCTCCATAAAGAGTCCGTCCATCACCACGCTGGCCGCATTGCCTTCGGCCCCGACGGTTTTCTCTATGCGAGCACTGGTGACGGCAACTCATGGAGGAACGACAACGGCCAGCGCTTGACGACGATGCTCGGGAAGATCATTCGCATCGACGTCAACGGCACAACCGGCACCGCGCTCTATCGGATCCCGGCCGACAATCCGTTCGCCGCGAGCACCATGCTCTGCAACGTGAACGGCTACGGCACGCAGAACTGTCCCGAGATCTACGCCTGGGGCTTTCGCAATCCCTGGAGCTGGAGCTTCGATCGCGAGACCAGGTGAGATCTGGGTTGGCGACGTCGGGGAGAGCGATATCGAGGAAGTGAGTCGCGTCCAGCGCGGCGGCAACTACGGCTGGCGCTGCTTCGAGGGCACGCGCGACAACTCCTCTAGCCCGCTGTTTCCAGCCGCAACGGGCGCGGCCTGCGCCACGAAGACGAATCTGCTGCCACCGATCGCTGAGTACTCACACACTGTCGGCAATGCCGTCACGGGCGGCTACGTCTACCGTGGCAGAGCGTTTCCGGCTCTCGTCGGCCGCTACATCTTCGGTGACTTTCCGACCGGGCGCCTCTGGGACATTCCGAATGACACGCAGCCCACGATGACGATGACGGATGGGCTCGATACGGGCTTCAACATCTCGTCGTTCGGCGAGGACAACGACGGCGAGCTCTATCTCACGAACATTTACCAAGATCTGCATCGCATCACCGGCTCGGGTGGCGGCGGCACCGGCGTGGCCACGCAACTCTCCGCCACCGGCTGCGTGAACGCGTCGAACGCGACGCTACCCGCGAGCGGGCTGATTCCCTACACACCGAATGCGGCATTCTGGTCCGACGGCGCGGTGAAGGAACGCTGGATCGGATTGCCGGACGGACGGAACATCACCGTCGGCGCCGACGGTGACTGGGATTTCCCGAACGGTACGGTGCTGATGAAGAACTTCCGTCTCGCCAATCGCCTGATCGAGACGCGCCTCTTCATGCGTCACCCCGACGGCGTCTGGGCAGGCTACAGCTACGAATGGAACGCGCAGCAAACCGATGCGACCCTGGTGCGCGGCGGCAAGCAAGTGACGGTCGACGGGCAGCCATGGATCTATCCGAGTAACGGCCAGTGCGTGCAGTGTCACACCGAGGCAGCGGGCCGCTCCCTTGGCCTCGAGACACGACAACTCGCGTTCAACATGACGTATCCGCAGACCGGCCGCGATGCTCACCAGCTCGTGACGCTCAACTCGATCAATGCCCTGGTGTCGCCTATCGCCAATCCCACGGCCCAGGTCCCGTATCCCAATCCGACCGGGAACGGCGGGCACGCTCGGCGAGCGTGCGCGCGCGTACCTGCACACTAACTGCTCGCAGTGCCATCGCCCGACCGGGCCGACGCCCGTCAACATGGATCTGCGCTACTCGACCACACTCGCGAATACCAATACCTGCGACGTCGCGCCCGGGGCCGGCGATCTCGGCATCACCAACGCGCGGCTCATCGCGCCGGGCGCCGCTGCACGCTCTGTGCTGATTGAACGCATGAGCCGGCGCGACGCACACGGCATGCCGCCTCTCGGATCAGCGCAGGTGGATGCTGCGGGAGCAGCGTTGCTCACCAACTGGGTCAACTCGCTCACGAACTGCAACTAACGGCCGCCAAATCGCGGGGAACCAAGGACTCGTGGGGATTCCCGGTCGAGTTCAGTCGTGACGGTCGGGTGGTTGCGATTGCAGATTTGTCCTCCCGCGTAGCCGGCGTTGGCGTGTTGAAAACGATAGCCCGCGGCACGACTGCCCAGGGTGCGGTGTTCATCTACAGGCGCGCGGCGGATCGCCCGATCTGGCGGCTGCGTTCGGTGCTCAAGGCCCCGAATGCCGAGGAAGGACGGGAGGACGGCTTTGGTGTGTCGGTGTCCATGAGCGGCAACGCCCATCATCTCGCCGTCGGAGCGCTGTACGAAGACAGCAATGCGCGCGGCATCGATGGCGACCGCACGAACAACGAGTCATACGACGCGGGGGCCGTTTATCTCTACTAGGGATTGACGCGATGCAGGCAGGTCGGCTCGCCGCGGGTGGGCAGTCCGATGAAGAATCTGCCTGAGGTGGATGCCTGTCGAAAGGTAGATAGAAGATCCCCGCCGGGAAACCGGCGGGGTTTTTTCGTTTCGGACGGTGCATTCCCGGGCTAACTAATTACATAACGCGCCGCGGACGGTGCATTCCCCGACTAACTAATTACATAACGCGCCGCAAGTGAGACGAGCGTCACATCTGCAGACGATGTCTGCGTTTGGCAACATAAGTCGCAGATCAGCTCGCAAATGCCTCGTGCTATTTCTTCGCCCGTCTCGGATTTCAGACGTCTCGGTTTTCGGACGTCTCAGTTTTCGTACGTATCGAATTTCAGACAAGGGCAAACCCACCGAAAGGTGGCGACGCAAAGTCACCGGTCTAACGAAGCCTCGGGCCTTCAAGACAGCGGGACTGCCGGAATCCAGCCTGCGGGCTGACTCGGTGCGCGTTCGTCACCTCGTGGGTCAGGGAGGTCGAGCGCATGTCGAGAGCGATGTTGAGTGTGCTGCTGTGTCTGCTTGCTGGCGTTCTCGCGCCTGCGCGGGCCGCAAGACACTTATCGGCAGCAGATGAAAGGTCTGGACGAGCAGGTCCAGGAAGTCAAATCGGATGTGCTGTCGATTGCCGCGGAGCTGAACCAGCTCCAGGAGCGGCTGCTGTATCCGTCGGATACACACCTCGCCGTCTTCGTGGCGCTCGCCAAGGGCGAGACACTGCGGCTCGACGCCGTGCAGATCCAGATCGATGGCCAGCCCGTCGCTAACTACCTTTACAGCTTCAAGGAGCTCGAGGCACTGCAGAAGGGCGGCGTCCAGCGCATCTACACCGGCAACATCGCCACCGGCGAGCATGACATCGAGATTTCGCTGAACGGCAAGCTCGCGAATGGCAAGGACCACACCTACAGCGAGCACTTCGCTTTCACCAAAGCCGTCAAACCCAAACTGATGGGCGTGACACTTGCCGGGCCCGACTCGGGCCAGCCCGCGGTCAGCATCGGGGACTGGTGAGCGTGGCCCGTTCGCGTCACATGCTGCTCTCGATGGCGCTGGCCGCGTCGCTGACTGCGCCTGCCGTGTCGGCGGCTGACCTCAAGGACCTGTATTTCGGGGAAGCGATCTTCGAGGCGGCGCAGGGCCGCTACTTCGAAGCGCTCGAGCGGCTGGACGCGGAACTGGCGCAGCATCGGCGAGTCGACGAGCCGGAGCGCGACACGCTCCATTACCACCGCGCCACCGCGGAGTTCGATGTCGGCGACTTCGAGCTCGACTACCGCATGCACCATCGCGCCGGCCGCGCCATCAAGGCGGTGCTGGAAGCGAACGTCGACGAGGTCATCCGCAATGAAGCCGCGTTCCGTCTCGCGCGCATCCATTTCCAGAAAGACCAGCCGGAGGACGCGTTGCATGCCCTGGAGCGAATCCACGGCAAGGTCCCCGAAGCGATTCGCGACGACCTCGAGTTCCTGCGCGCGAACGTCTACCTGGCTCTCGGGCGCCCGGCAGATGCCGTGCCGGTACTCTCGAAGCTGCAGGGCGCGCAAGGCCTGAGAGGCTTCGCCGCCTACAACCTTGGCATCGCGCTCCTGCAGGCAGGTCACTCGCCCGAGGCCCTGCAACAGCTCGAGCAGGCGGGCCAGATCGCGAGCCGCGATCCTGCGACCGCAGCCATCCGCGACAAGTCGAACATGGTGCTCGGCCGGATGATGCTCGAGTCCGCCCGCTTCGATCGCGCGCAGCAATCGTTCGATCGCGTGCGGCTCGACGGTCCCTATTCGAACCAGGCGTTGCTCAGCGCCGGATGGGCCGACGCTTCCGCCGGCAATTACGAGAGAGCGCTCGTTCCGTGGCGCATCCTGATCGATCGCGACATCACCGATAGCGCCGTGCAGGAAGCGCGGCTCGCTCTGCCCTTTGCGTATGGGAAGTTGAACGTGCACGGCCGCGCAGCATTGTTCTACGGCCAGGCGCTCGATTCCTTCGGCGGGGAGATCGAGAAGGTGGATGCGTCCATTCGCAGCATCCGCGACGGGATTTTCCTGCAGGCGCTGGTGCGAGAAGAGTTCCGCCAGGATCAGAACTGGGTCGTGCGCCTGCGCATGCTGCCCGATGCGCCGGAGACGTTCTATCTCACGGCGCTCATGGCGTCCCACGATTTCCAGACCGCCCTGCATAACTACCTGGATCTCGAGGATCTGCACCGGAAACTGGTGACGTGGCAGGGCAGGTTCGACGCCTTCGACGATCTGATTCGCCTGCGCCGCGCGAACTACGAGCCGCTGCTGCCGGAGATCGACGCGCAGTTCCACGAGCTCGACTCGCAGATGAAGCTGCGAGTCGAGCAGCGCGACCACCTTCGCAAGCGCCTTCAGGACATCCTTACGGCACCGCGGCCCGAGCTCCTGGCCACGACGGACGAGCGCATCGCCCTCGAGCGCATTCGTCGCGTGGAAAAGGCCATTGCCGGCGTTCCCGAGGAACAGAGAGCGGAATTGCAGGAACGCGTGCAGCACCTGAAGGGCGTCCTGATCTGGACCTTGCGGACCGAATATCCAGCGCGTCTGACGCAGGCTCACAGGAACCTGCGGGAGCTGCAGCAGCACATCGAAGTTCTCACCGCGCAATACGATGCCTTCGTCCGCACGAGACAAGCCGCCGTGCACAGCTATGTCGGCTATGACGCGCCGATCAGCAGACTGCGCACACACGTCGGCTCGGCGCTCGAGCAAGTGGACATGCTGAAGGCGCGACAGGGCGCGCTCATCGAAAAGGTCGCGATCGACGAGCTCAAGGCGCGCGCCGAGCGGCTCGAGGCGTATCAGTCCCAGGCACGTTATGCCGTCGCGGATAGCTACGACCGCGCGACGAAGGCACAGGCTGAAACCGCCGGAGCACCGCAGTGAAGCGCCCAGTTCTTCACCGACGAGTCCGCCTGGCCGCGATCGTGATACCCCAGCTCGTGCTGGTCGCCTGCGCGGGCCATCCGGACAAGCACACGCTCGCGAGTCTGCATCGGATGCCAGCCGACACGTCGGAAGTGAAGGTCGAAGACGGCCTCGACAAGGCGATGCAAAGCTACCGCCGCTTCCTGGATGAAACGCCCGAAGGTGCAATGACGCCGGAAGCGATGCGGCGCCTTGCGGATCTTAAGCTGGAGAAGGAGTACGGCATTCTCGGCGATGGCAAGATCGTCGAGGTCGAGGCCAAAGGCGATCCGAAGATCGCCGATCCGAAGGTCGCCGCGCGCCAGACTACCCGCGCGCCGGCGCTGGTTGCACCGGTGCGCACAAAAATCGACGCGCGAGCCGCAGGCAAAGCGCGCCGCAACGCGATTCAGCCCGCTGCAGCGGCGGAATCCGAGCGCGCACTCGAACAGCGCGCGATGGCCCAGCATCCCGGCGTTCCGGAAGAGTCCGCGGTGGCTCTCGACGTACCGGGAGGTGTTGGCGGAGATCTCGAGAAGGCGGGTCCCCTCGAGGCCATCAAACTGTACGACGCACTGCTCGAGAAGTATCCGCACTACGCCAATCGCGACCAGGTGCTTTACCAGAAGGCCCGCGCGTATGACGAGCTCGGACGCACGGCCGAAGCCATGAAAGTCATGGAGCAGTTGATCGCAGCCAATCCCGGCTCGCGCTACATCGATGAAGTCCAGTTCCGACGCGCCGAGCACTTCTTCGCCCACAAGAAATTCCATGACGCCGAGACTGCCTACGCAGCCATCGTCACCATCGGATCAGCATCCGAATACTACGAGCTCGCGCTCTACAAGCTCGGCTGGTCGCTGTACAAGCAGGACTTCTACGAGGAGGCCCTGCACAGGTATTTCGCACTGCTCGACTACAAGGTATCGCGCGGCTACGACTTCGATGCGAAGCACGAGCCCGCAGAGGAGCGTCGAGTCGAGGACACCTTCCAGGTCACGAGCCTCAGCCTGTCCAACCTCGGTGGACCGGAGGTCATCGGCGAATACTTCGCGACGAACGGGCACCGCGCCTACGAGGATCGCGTCTATCGCTACTTCGGCGAGTTCTATCTCAAGAAGCTGCGCTATCAGGATGCGGCCAAGGTCTACGGCGCGTTTGTCGAGCTCTATCCGCTCCACGCAGTCGCGCCGCACTTCAGCATGCGGGCGATCGAGATCTACGAGCTCGGCGGGTTCCCGAAACTGGTGCTCGACTCGAAGAAGACCTTCGCAAGCCACTACGGGCTTCAGGGCGAATACTGGCGTCACTTCGCCGCGGCGAAGTCGCCCGAAGTGCTCGGCTTCCTCAAGGCGAACCTGAAGGATCTCGCGAACCACTATCACGCGCAGTATCAGGACAAGGAACAGGAGAAGGAGAAGCCGGCCAACTTCGCCGAGGCCTCCCGCTGGTATCGCGAGTTCCTGGCCTCGTTCCGTGCCGATCCGGAAGCGTCGCCGATCCACTATCAGCTCGCCGACCTCGTGATGGAGAACAAGGATTTTGCGGGCGCGGCGCTGGAATACGAGCACACGGCGTACGACTACGGCACGCACCCGAAAGCGTCGGCCGCCGGCTATGCGGCGATCTTCGCTCATCGCGAATTCCTGAAGCTCGTGAGCCCCGATGCGAAGGAAGCCGCCCGCAGCGCCACCGTGAACAGTTCGCTGAAGTTCGCGGACAGGTTCCCCGAGCACGAGAACGCACCCGCAGTGCTGGTCGCCGCCGCGCAGGACCTCTTCGAGATGAAGGATTTCGCGCTCGCGCGGAGCTCCGCTCGCAAGCTGCTCGAGCAGTTCCCGAAGGCGACCGCGCAGCTCCAGCGCACCGCGTGGCTCGTGATCGCACACTCGTCGATCGAGCTCGCGGAGTTCCCCGACGCCGAAGTCGGGTACGCACACGTGCTCGATGCAACACCGGCAAGCGATGGAGCACACGCCGCACTCGTCGAGAATCTGGCGGCTTCGATCTACAAGCAGGGTGAGCAGTCCAGCCAGGCGGGCGATTTCCGCGCGGCGGCCAATCACTTCCTGCGCATCAAGCAGAGCGCGCCGACCTCGAAGATTCGGGCGGGCGCCGAATACGACGCCGGCGCGGCATTGATCCGGCTGCAGGACTGGAAGGCGGCAGCCGATGTGCTGAATGCGTTCCGCCAGACCTATCCCGCGCACGAACTGCAGAAGGAAGCCACGAAGCAGATTGCATTCGTCTATCGCCAGGCAGGCGAGCTTGCGCAGTCGGCGGGCGAGTATGAGCGTGTCGCCAATGAATCGACCGATCCGGCGCTGCGTGCCGAAGCGCTGCTCCTGGCAGGAAACCTGTACGAGCAATCGCAGAGCATGGATCGCGCACTCGATGCGTATTCACGCTACGTCGAGCAGTTCCCCAAGCCGATCGAAGCAGCGGTGGAAACGCGCTTCAAGATCGCGGAAATACACAAGGGCCGCGGCGACGACGCGCTCTATCGAAAGGAGCTCACGGAGCTCGTGCGCATCGACGCGGCCGCCGCGGGCGAGCGAACGGGGCGGACCCGCAACCTCGCTGCGCGCTCGGCGCTGGTTCTCACCGAGCCGCTCTATGACAGCTTTGTCGCCGTGAAACTGCGCCAGCCTTTCGAGAAGACCCTGAAAGAAAAACAGCGCGGGATGAACGTGGCACTGGAAGCATTCGGCAAGCTCGTGAGTTACGAGGTCGGAGAGGTCACCGCCGCCGCGACCTACTACATGGCCGAGGTCTACGCGGACTTTGGGCGCTCGTTGCTCGAGTCCGAGCGGCCGGCGGGACTCAAGGAGGCCACGCTCCAGAAGTACAACGATCAGCTCGAGGAAGAGGCGTTCCCCTTCGAGGAGAAGGCCATCAAGTTCCACGAAAAGAATCTCGAGCTGATGGCCAGCGCCTATCACGGCGCGTGGACCGACAAGAGTCTCGCGCGACTCGCCATTCTCAAGCCTGGACGTTACGCGAAGTCGGAGATCAGCACAGGCTTCCTCGGAACGATCGATCGATACGAATACCGCAAGCCGGCACTCGATGCAGTGACTCCCGGCTCGGGTCTCA
>CAWGEU010000002.1:195000-2354824 GCA_963821745.1 uncultured Pseudomonadota bacterium | reverse complement strand
AACTTTCCGGGCTGGGACGCGGAGTACCGCATGCCTTACAAGCTCAACGAATCACACGTCGCTGAAGCTTTCGCCTCGGGCCGCGTGCCCCATCCCAGGGGCCTCATCCCCATGAAGGCCGTCGAGGTCGGCAAGCTCGTCGTGACGACGCAGGCCATCCTGGCGATGGACCTGATCGTCACGCCGCATCTTGACCCCTTCACCCAGCCAGTTCCGAACGGGCGGCATCCGGTCACGCTCGCCATTGCGGATCTGGATGGCGATGAGCGCATCGCGTTTGCGCGCATACAGTTTTCGCTGCTTCCGGCCGTCTCGTGGAAGATGGCGGTCACGGACAAGGACAAAGATCCGGATGCGCTCGGCCCCGGGCAATTCGTCGGCTACGGCGTGGATGCCGGTATCGGTTGCTTCATGGATATCGCCGCCGCAAAGCTCATGGGACAGCGCTATCAGGAGGAGGGGCCTTACTTCACTTTCGGGGATGTGATCGAGGAAGAAGCGGAGCAGACCTATCAACCTACGCGCAGTTGGGCCGACATCCGGCCGATCGAAAGAAGCGAGGGGAACATCATCTGCTTCACGACCGGCTACGGCGACGGCTCGTACCCGTCTTTCTTCGGCTTCGATGCCGACGGCCAGGTCTGTCAACTCGTGACCGACTTCCTCATCTTCGGCGAGTGACGTATCACCAACGGAACGCCACTCCCGCTGCCGGCCCGCTGAAGTTGATGTCCTGGATGGGCCCGCTCGACCCGAGGGCATAGTCCAGGTGGCGCCAGACCACGCCCATATCTCCCCAGCCAAATGAGTACGCGAGTCCAACTACCGCCTGCCAGGTGAGGTCGGAGTCGCCGGCGCCGAGATCGAAGTAGTAAGGCACCGCCCATTTGTCGTCGGTACCGAAAGTGATGCGTCCCCTGCCACCGACGATCGCGTCCCATTGATCGATGGATTCACGCCTGTTGCCCGTGAGGGGAGGCGGGGTGATCGGGCCGAAGTTTCCGCTGAACGTCCAGTCGAGCTCCTGGTTCAGGTGGGCAAGACGCGCGCCGGCCAACACGTCGAACGTCGAGGTGTCGCTGTCGCCAACCCGATAACTCGCGGCGAGAGTCCAGAACGTGGACTTCAGGTCGAAATCCGCTGACACCGTGACACTGGCCGGAATCGGCACGCCGCCAATCGCGATGTCCCGCGTGCGCGAACCTGCTTCACCGACGTCCAGATAGACGACGTCGGTGAATCCTCCCCATTTCCCTTTGCGAAATTCGAAGGACCCCTGCGCCGTCATCTTCAGGTGATCGAGGATCGTGCTTATTTCGACATCGATGGTGCTGCCGGCGCCGGATGCAAATTCGGTATGGCCGCCGATGTCCGGGAACCATCCGTAGATAGTCGCCGCGAATTCCCAGCCAGAGTCCGTGGCTTCCTGTGCGTGGAGAGGCTGCGCTGTCAGGGTGGCAACCCCCAGCGCACAGGCAATCGAGAGTCTCTTGTTCATCTTGCGTGTCATCTTGTGCCTCTCCTACTTCAGAAACTCGGGTTTCTGATAGGCCGGGTTCGGATACTTGTAATAGCCTTCCCCGGTTTTCATCCCCAGCTTGCTCTTGTCGACGAAGTGGGTCTTGAAATATTCGGCGTTCTTCTTGTCTTGGACATCGCCCTGGGGCGTCGGCTTCAGCGCGCGAGAATTCGATAGCGCGAAGAACCTCGTTGCTGCGGCGACTGGTCAACATCTGGCTCTTGCTGGATTGTTAGTTCGTCCACCACGCGACGAATTCCTTGAACTCGATGTAGCCATCACCGGCAGTGTCGGCCACTTCGAAGTCGAGCAGGCATTCGGCGCGCGAGACGTCGCCATCGAGCACCTTCAGCAGGACGTGGAATTCGTCGTGGTCGATGAAGCCGTCGCCGTTCAGGTCGCACAGATCGAAAACCCGGCGCGATTCCGCAATCTTGCTTTCGTTCAGCGTTCCCATGTTCAGTCCTCCGTGGTCCATGGGTAGCCAATCTACTGGCCCGCGGCTTAAGGCCCGCTGAACTGCGGCCATTTGACAGATTGCGGCCTATTGGGAAAGCAGGCGCCAGGTGATCCACATGGCAACGACTGCCAGCAGGATCCATATCGCGATGATGGCGACTGCGCCCGCCTTGCTGACGGGTCTTCGTGCCGACGTTTCTGCCGTCGCGCGATGCTCGGCGAGAATTTCCGGCGGGATCAGGCGCACCGCGAGCCAGATGCCGAGCGGCACGATGATGAGGTCGTCTAGATAGCCGAGGACGGGGATGAAATCGGGAATGAGATCGATGGGCGAGAGCGCGTAGCCCGCCACGAAAACTGCCACGGCCTTTGCGTACCACGGTACGCGCGGATCGCGCGCTGCGAGATAGAGGGCATGCACATCGCGCTTGAGTGCCTTGGCCCAGTGTTTGAGACGATCGAGCACGCTGACCGAATCCGAAAAGGTACGAGGCACGCACCTTACATGCATCGTCAGCGCTTTCGAACCTGCAGCGGACAGGAAGCGAAGCCGCTCGACGGATAGAGGGCCTCGATGGGTTGCCGGCCAGGGGCGGGCGCGATTTCGGTCCGTGCGAGCAGTTCTTCCATCAGCACCCGCAATTCCAATCGGGCGAGAGGCGCGCCCGGACAAACATGGATACCGGCGCCGTACAGCAGATTCAGGCCAGGGTCCCTATCGAATCGAAACGCGAGTGGACTATCAAAGACGCGTTCGTCGCGATTCGCAGAGGCCCAATCGAGCGTGACGCGTTCGCCCGCCGCGAGCTTGCAACCCTCGAGCGCGACGGCAGCCGTCGTGACGCGGCGGGAACTCCGCAGCGGGGCGTGAATTCGCAGAATCTCGTCGATCGCCGCGGGCATCAGCGCCGGGTTCGCGCGCAATTGCGACTGGAGCGGACCCACCGTAGCCACGAAGTGCGTGACGATGCCCACGCACGCAGCGATGGTCGCGAGCTCGCCAACAGTCCAGTTGCGCAGGATGCTTACGATTTCCTCATCGGTGAGAAGCCGGCCGCGGATCTGTTCGCGCAAGAGCTGGCTCGCCACGTCCGTCTCGTCGGTATTGCGACGACGGGCCAGCACTTCACGAATGTGGCGATCGAATTCGTAGGCCACTGAAGCCATGGCCGCGCGGTCTTTGCGGCGTGTCGCGGAGCGATTCCTGCGCATCCAATGCCGCAACGGCTCGTGCAGGTCCGCGGGCCAGCCCAGGAACGCGCATTGCGCACGCAGTGCAAAGCTCTCGGCGATCTGCGACATGAAATCGACTATCCCGCTCTCGGGTAGGTCGGCGAGCATCTCCACCGTGATCTCGCGCAACTTCGGCTCGACGGCCGCCATGCGGTCGGGTGAGAAATAGCGATCGATGATGCGCCGATATTCGGTGTGATCGGGCGGGTCGATGCCACTCGGAACGGCCAGGTGTGCGGACACTGCGCTGCTGAAGGTTGCCGGATCGAGCAACGCTCGACTTACATCGGCATGCCTGTGAGCCACGGGACATCGAGAGCGCGTCTCTGTCTCAGAAGCCGCGCTTTCGCTCGAGACTGCAGATGTGGTGTACATGAAGTCATTACACCCCGCGGTCCGTTGGATCACTTGATCTGGGTCAAGCCCCGCTCATGACCTGCGTCGCAGATGCTGACAGACGATTCGCGCTCTGGTGCCAGTCCCAGCAGCTTCACCTTGTTGCCGCGGACGCGGATTGCCTGTTCGCGGTTCAATCGTTGCATCATGCGGCTGATCGTCTCGATGCGCGTATCGAGCAGATCGGCGATGTCCTGACGGCTCAATCCGAGCGCGAACTGTCGTCCATCGAGCCCACGGTTCTCAAGGCGGCCGCCGAGGTCGAGCAGAAAAGTAGTGAGGCGGTGGCGCACGGAGCCGCGCGCTGGATGGCGGCGCGGCGCAATGACCTTGCTCAACAGTCTTACCAGCGCGGAGCCGAGTTCCCGGAAACGTTTGCCATGTTCGTCGAGCTGACTCAACGGCATTTCGCAGCAGACGACAGTTCGTAGCGCGATCACATCGTTGGCAAAGGTGCCGTTGCCGAGTGCTTCCAGGCCCAGGACTTCGCCCGGCGTGTTGAGTGCGAGGACTTCTTCGTTGCCGTCGGCGTCCAGATGGATAGTCTTGAGCAGGCCCTGGCGCACCGCATAGAGACAGTGAGCGGAATCGCCCGCCCTGAACAAAACCTCGCCCGCCTGCAATGTCCGTAGTCCGCCGGTCTGCGGGTGGCCGCGACCGCCATTGAATGCAATCAGGCCGGACAGGCGACAGATTTCATGCAGATCGCAGGAGCGGCAGGCGATGGGTCCGAGGCCATCACCGGCCGAGGAGGTGGAATTGCCGGTACTCACCATCACCTTATACGAGTGCGCCAAGGCTCTCGAAAATGACCTGGATCAAGTGAACCGCTGATAGATCGCGCACCTTCAGTGCTGAGTGGTCAATAACATCGCGGATTGACCTGGATCAATGGGTCCGTGTGGTGGCCGACCGATACTGACGCCATCAAACGATGACGGAGGATCGGTCCCATGAACATTCGTAAAGTGGTCGCAATTTCCGGCCTGGCCCTGCTCACCGCTGCGCCGTTTGCGGCCAACGCGGGTGGCCAGGCGCGGGCTAATGACGCCTGCATCCAGGCATTCGTCGACACCTATCTGCCGAAGGACAGCAATATCCATGTGCGTAAAGTGGGACCCTCAGCGAGTCCTCTGCGCATCTACTCGCGGCAGTACACGCTGGATCTCAGCGCGCACGTGGGTGCGACCGGAAATGAATTGGTGACGGCGCGTTGTGTTGCCAATTTGAGCGGGGAAGTGCTCACACTCCAGAACACGACTGTCGCGAAGGGCAGAGTCATACCTGGCGTTGTCGCCTCGATGAAGTAGGGTCCCTTGATGCGCCGGAGGCTGCGGGCGGTGTTTCGCTCGCAGCCCGCGGGGACGCTCTGGCACGGGTGACTGGCTTCCTCTAGAGTCCCGGGCCATGGGCATGAAACCTGCCGACATGGCCAGTCGCATCGGAAGCGGCCTGCTGTCGTTTCCGGTCACGCACTTCGATGCGGAAGATCGCTTCCACGAAACTGCGTACCGGCAACATTGTTCGTGGCTGCTCGAGCACAAGGTGGCGGGCGTCTTCGCCGCGGGCGGCACCGGCGAGTTCTTTTCGCTGAAGCCATCCGAAGTTGGCGCGGTTGTTAGCGCCGCCGTCGCGGAGGCGAAGGGCCGCGTGCCGGTGATCGCAGGCTGCGGCTATGGCACGGTGATGGCCGTCGAACTCGCACGTGACGTCGAGAAGCGGGGCGCCGATGGCGTGCTGCTGCTTCCTCCCTACCTGGTCAACTCCGAGCAGCAGGGTCTCGCCGCGCACATCGAGAAGGTCTGCAAGGCGGTGTCGATCGGCGTCATCGTCTACAACCGCGACAACGCCATTCTCAACGACGAGACGTTGGCAAAGCTTTGTGAAAGCAACCCCAACCTCGTGGGCTTCAAGGACGGCGTCGGCGACATCGAGCTGCTCTCGCGCATCCGGCTCCGGATGGGCAATCGCCTCACCTACATTGGCGGCATGCCCACGGCGGAAACGTTCGCGCTGCCGTATCGCGACATCGGCATCGACACCTATTCCTCGGCCATCTTCAACTTCATGCCGGTGTGGGCGTTGAGGTTCTACGGCGCCGTGCAGGCCGGTGATCGCGCCACCGTGCAGCATCACCTGAAGGATTTCGTGATGCCGTATATCGCGATCCGCAATCGCGCCAGGGGTTATGCCGTGTCCATCGTCAAGGCGGGCTGCCGCATCGTGGGCAAGCCCGCGGGCCACGTGCGTTCGCCGCTGACGGAGCTCGCGCCGAAGGATCTGGATGACCTTCGTGCGCTCATCAAACGCGCGGAGTCGCTGGCCTGATCTAAGCGGCGACCCAGGGAAACGCCAGCGACGGCGCCGCTGAGTATCGCCGCATCGCAAGCTCGAAGCGTGCGCCGCAACCGGGTCCTAACTTCACATCGAAGCTGCGCCCGCCGACAACCTGTGATCGCTGACCGTCGCTCACCGACTCGATCAGATGTTCTCCATACGCGCCACCCTGCACGGTGACGAGGCGCTCGCGGCTCGGACTCAGGTTCACCAGCGTGACGCAGGCGCGTCCGTCTTCGAGTGTGTCGACCAATGCCGCCACGTCTTCCGGTAACCCAGCCCGGCGGCGAACCGGATCGAAGTAACGCAGCCGCGCGTGCAAAGGCGCGCCACCTTGGGCGGGCGAAGTGGGCGACCAGGGCGGGCGCGCGATGTGCAGGGCGCCTTGGGTGAGCTGCAGCAACGAGGCGACGCTCGCGGGGTTGAATTCGAGCGCGTTGTCGGCGAGGCGAGTCTCGGGCGTCGACTGGTCGGCGTGTACTTTCGCGACGCGTGTTCGCACGCGCTCGAGCGAGGCGCGCAGCGCAGTGACTGGATAGTCTGGATTGCGGCCCTCGAGATATTCGATCCACGGATGTTCGCCGGCGAGCGCGCGATCTTCGCGTTTCATAGACATGTACCAGATCTCGAATCCGTTCAATCGATATGGGCCCGGCGCGTAGCTGTACCAGCCCTTCGGGCCGCACATGCGCGGCGTCTGCAGCTTGCCGTCGATTTCCTTCGCATGCGCGTTGATGGCGGCGTTCTGCCGGCGCCAGACGTTCATGTAGCGATCATCGCCCGTGAGCAGTGTCGCGTTCATGAAGGCGACGATGGAGCGCGGTACACGATTGCGGTCCTCGCGTTTGCCGGTTTGCGGTACGACGGGGCTGAAGCTCCATCCATAGACGCCTTCGTACCACTTGCCGCCCTTGCCGCCGATGCGTCCATCCAGCCCGACCTTGCTAGGCAGGATGTCGTCATTGGCGCCCGCGCGTTTCACCCACGCGTCCACGTACGTCAGCAGCCAGTCGCGCCAGCGTTTCTCGCCCGTCAAAGCCCAGGCATTGAGCGCGAGCGTGGTGGACTGCAGGTTGAGCGGGCTGTCGCAGACCGTGTCGGTGTACTCCTGGAAGTGCGCCAGGAACTCATCGAAGTTGCGCTCACCGTGCTCGAGCTTGAAACGCGAAGCGTCGAAGGGGTCTCCCGCCCAGTCAAGTGCGGTGGTCGGCCGGAGCAGGGGGCCCAGGCTGCCATTGAACATGCTGCGTATGACGCGATGCTTCTTGTCGTAGTTGGGCGCGGCCGGGTCACTGCCGTCGTAGAACCCCGCGAAGCGGCGCGTGCGTTCGATGAGCCTGGCATCGCCCGGGGTCGACAGCCCCATGAGATTGAAGACAGACAAGCCCTCGCTGATGTGCTGCCAGTCCAACTGCGGCGGGAACTCGCGCACGTACATGCCCTGGCGACCCATCGGCACATCCTTCGTACGCAATGCGCTGTACTGCTCGATGTGCCCCTCGTAGACAGCGCGATACAACTCGAGGATCCGATCAGATCCACCGACGGCATGCAGCAACGGCCAGTCATTCACATGCTCGATGGCGTCATCGGGACCGTCGTTCGTGCCCCAGCGCGGGAAGCAGAGCAGGTGCTGGCGCTCGTCGAAATACTTCGCATGAAAGATTTCGCAGGCCTCGGTGTGCGCGCGGAGCAATTCGCGCTGAAGCAGAGCCCATTCCGGCGCCGGCATGGGCGTGGTGACTGGCAGCTCGGTTCGGGCGGTGGCGCCGAAAGCTCGCGGAGTTAGTGCCATGGCGCCCGAGGCCGCTACGAAAGCACGGCGGCTGAGCACATTCCTTTGTTTGTTGTTCAAGGTTCCCCCGGCGCCCACGGGGATCATAATATCCGCGCATGCCACAAGTACCAGCGATAACCAAACTGCTCGCGTTGCTCATCTGCACCTGGGCGGGTGCGTCCGTTGCGGCTGAAGCTGCCGAACGAGATGCGGGTGATCTGGCAACCCGTTTTGCCGCAGCCTGGAATGCGCATGACCCCATCAGCTTCGGCGCGTTGATGGCGACAGATGCCGACTGGGTGACGGCTTCCGGCATTCGCCTTCGCGGCCGCGACCGGATTCAGGCATTCCTTGCCGAAGAGCACGGCACCTGGGCGAAATCCACGACCATGCAGGTGATGAACATCCACGTGCGTCCCCTGAACAACAAGACGGCGATCGTTCTCTTTGAATGGGAGATCACGACTCCTGGCGAAGCTGGCGGCGCGCCTTCCGTCTCGCGCGGTAACAATCAGTTCGTCGCAGTCGACGACAAGGGCTGGATCATCGTGTCGGGCCAGGTGGCCAGGGCACGTCCCCGATGAAGTTGGCCATGCATGTTCTGCGCGCGCGGGCGAGCCGCCGGGGTCTGACGGAAATCACCAGTGATGTCCGCCGCTGGGTGGAACAACAACCGATCGCTTCGGGCCTGCTCACCCTGTTCTGTCGCCACACCTCGGCCTCGCTGCTCATTCAGGAGAACGCCGCGCCGGCGGTCCGGCGTGACATGGAGAAGTTCTTCGACGAACTCGCGCCCGAAGGCAGCCACTATGAACACGATGACGAAGGTCCCGACGACATGCCGGCGCATCTCAAGACCGCGCTCACGCAGGTGCAGCTCTCGGTGCCGGTCATGGACGGCAAGCTCATGTTAGGCACCTGGCAGGGCATCTATCTCTTCGAGCACCGCGAGCAGCCCTCACAACGTGAGATCGTGTTACATCTGGCGGGGAGCTGACTTGCGAGTATTTTTGGCCTGTTCCCTGAGCTTGTTAGCTGCCGCAGCGCACGCCGCGACGCCAGAACCCACGAAGATCGTCGTCAACGGCGTCGAACTTCACTACATCAGTGCCGGTGCCGGCAAACCCGTCATCCTCCTGCACGGCGGGCAGGGCGACTACCGATCGTGGGAACCGCAGATGGCGGCGCTCTCGCGCTACTACCATGTCATCTCTTATAGCCGTCGCTACAACTACCCCAATCAGAATCCGCAGACCGCGACCGATCATTCGGTGGTGGTCGACGCCGCCGATCTTGCAGCTCTCATCAAGGCCTTGCGTCTCAAGCGCGTGAACCTCGTAGGCACCTCGATGGGCGCGGCGACGGCGTTGATGCTGGCGACCCAGCATCCGGGTTCGATTCGCAGCCTGGTGCTGGCCGAACCACCGCTTCTCGGATGGGCGAAGCGTTTCCCGGACGGCCCCAGGCTGTACGAAGATTTCATGCAGCGAATCCAGAACCCCGCACGCGAGGCTTTTGCGGCGGGTGACGACGCCGCTGCCATGCGTTTCTTCGTTGACGGCTTCGCGACGCCGGGGCGCTTCGACAAACTATCGCCCGAGGCCCGGCTCGGGGTCATGCAGAACGCGGCGTTCTTCAGGATGATGACGCGCAGCGAGAATCCTTATCCGGATCTCGCCAGGGGCGCGCTGTGGCAGTTGCGAATGCCGGTGCTGGTGATCACCGGCGAGAAAACGACCGAGATCCACCGACGCATCGACGAAGAACTCACACGGTCGATTCCACGCGCAAGATCGGCCACGATCCCAGCCGCAGGGCATGGATCGCCGCGCGAAAATCCAGGAGCATTCACCGAAGTGGTCGAGAATTTTCTGGAGACCAGCGGCAAGTAGAGGGGAACATGCGAACCGACAGACGGAAATTTCATCTACGGCGCGACGTCTGCAGCCTCGCTGCTGGCGGTGCGCAGCGCGGCTGCGAACACCAATTCCGCGGACGCCTGGCAACGCGCCGCCGACATTGCGCGCAACGTGCGCGCACCCACGTTCCCCGATCGCCTGTTCGACATCACGAAGTTCGGCGCCAAGCCTGATGCGACGACGCTCAACACGAAGGCCATCGCCGACGCCATCGAAGCCTGCGCGAAAGCCGGCGGCGGCCGCGTGCTCGTGCCGGCGGGCAGATTCCTGACGGGCGCCATTCATCTGCTGAGCAACGTCGAACTGCATGTGAGCGAAGGCGCCACGCTGCTGTTCGACCCCAACCCGGCGAGTTATCCCATCGTGTTCACGCGCTGGGAGGGCATGGAATGCATGAACTACTCGCCTCTTATATATGCGAGGAAACAGAAGAACATCGGCATCACCGGCAAGGGCACGCTCGACGGCCAGGGCAGCGAGCAGAACTGGTGGCCCTGGAAGGGGCGCTGGGGCGGCACGGTGCCGTACGGCTGGAAAGAGGGCATGCCCGACCAGCGGCCGGCGCGCGCCAAGCTTTTCCAGATGGCCGAAGACCGATGTGCCGGTCGAGCAACGCGTGTTCGGCGATGGCTCGCGCCTGCGTCCGCCGTTCATCCAGCCTTACGACTGCGAGAACGTGCTCATCGAAGGAGTGCGGCTGCGCAACTCGCCGTTCTGGAACATCCATCCGGTGCTGTGCAGGAACGTCACGATGCGCGGCGTCGACGTGTACGGCCACGGGCCTAACAACGACGGCGTGGATCCGGAATCCGTGGACCACATGCTGATCGAGGATTGCTCCTTCGACACGGGCGACGACTGCATCGCGGTGAACTCCGGCCGCAACGCCGATGGCCGGCGGCTCGCGACGCCCTCGCAGAACATCCTGGTGCGCAACTGCCGCATGAAGGAAGGCCATGGTGGCGTGGTGGTCGGCAGCATGATCTCGGGCGGCGTGCGCTGGCTGTTCGCCGAGAACTGCCACATGGACAGCCCCAACCTCTGGTACGCCATCCGCTTCAAGAACAACGCGCTGCGCGGCGGGCTGCTCGAGAACTTCTACTACCGCGACATCGACGTGGGGCAGGTGGGCCGCGCCGCCATCACCTGCGACTTCAACTACGAGGAAGGCGCCGAACGGCGCCTTCACGCCGCAACTGCGCAACGTGGTCGTCGAACGACTGCGCGTGAAGAACGCGATCCGCGTGCTGGATTCGCAGGGGCTGCCGAAGGCGCCGGTCAACGACATCACGCTGCGTGACTGCTCGTTCGACGGCGTGACGCAGCCGTCCATCATCAAGCACACGCGGGCGGTGAACCTGGAGAAGGTGCGGGTCAACGACAAGCTGGTTCAGCAGCTTTGATACCCTCGCGCCAGCCGGAAAATTCCTACATTTCGCTGAGAGCGACTCCTAATCACGACGGCGCTAAAGTTCTTGCGACGGTCACGCGCGGAATCGCGCGTACGCGCTCAGCAAGGAATTGATGACCGAGGATCGCACCCTTCCGCCTGTTTTGCCGGTTTCACACGCACCTGCGTACATCGGTCCGCTGTTTCGCGCCGACGCGGTGGCGCTGCGTTACGGCGCCGCCATCGTCGTGGTGCTCGTCATCGCCGGCGTCCGCGCGCTACTGGCACCCTTGTTAGGCACGCAGGCACCGCTGCTGCCGTTCGTGCTGGGCGTGTTCGCGGCCGCGTATCTCGGGGGTCGCGGGCCCGCGCTGCTGGCCAGCGTGCTCACGCCGCTGCTGGCCACCTGGTGGTTCACGAACTGGCCGCAGGACGCGCCGCCGATGCAGTGGATCTCGCACGTCGTGTTCTTCCTGCTGATCGCGGCGCTGTCCAGCCAGCTCATGCATGAACTGCAGAAGCGCTCGCGCACCGAGCGCGAGGCGCTCGCGATCGCCGCCGAGCCACGCGCAGGCGCTGCGCGAAGCCGACCGGCGCAAGGACGAGTTCCTGGCCATGCTGGCGCACGAGTTGCGCAATCCGCTGGCGCCCATCCGCAACGTCGCCTATGTGCTCGCGAAAGGCGTCGCCGATCCGGCCACGGTCCGCCGCTCGGGGCAGATGATCGAGCGCCAGGCCAGCCACCTCACGCATCTCGTCGACGATCTGCTCGACGTGGCGCGGATCACGCGCGGCCGCGTGGTGCTGAAACGCGAATCGTTGAGCCTCGACACCGTGGCCGAGTCGGCGCTCGAAACCGTGCAGCCGCTGCTCGATGCGCGCAGTCAGACGGTGAGCCTGCGTCGGCCCGGCGGAGCAGGTCTTCGTCGACGGGGACAGCGTGCGCCTCTGCCAGGTGGTCGCGAACCTGCTGACCAACGCCATCAAGTATTCGCCCGAGCGCTCGCGCATCGAAATCGCCGTCGACGGCTCCGAGGCCGACGCGTTCATCAGCGTGCACGATCCGGGCGTCGGCATCGACGCGCAACTGCTGCCGCTGCTGTTCGATCCTTTCCTGCAGGGCGATCGCACGCTCGATCGTGCGCAGGGTGGTCTCGGCGTGGGCCTGACCATCGTGAAGCTGCTGGTCGAGATGCATGGCGGCAGCGTGTCCGCGTACAGCGCGGGTCTCGGCAAGGGCAGCGAGTTCCGGATTCGCCTGCCGCGAGTGCAGGCGCCGCGACCCGTGTCCGCACCTTCGCCGCATGACGAGCACAGGACGGTGCGTCCGCGACGCATTCTCGTCGTCGAAGACAATGCCGATGCTGCCGAATCGATGCGTGCCGTGTTGCGCACCGATCATCACGAAGTGGAAGTCGTATACGACGGCGCCGCGGGCCTCGCGAAGCTCGAAGACTTTCGCGCCGACATCGTGTTCCTCGACATCGGATTACCGCGCATGGACGGCTACATGGTGGCGCACGCCATCCGCGAGCGCTTCGCACTTGCGGCGCGACGTCCGAAGCTGTTGGCGCTCACCGGCTACGGACGCGACGATGATCGTAGCGCGGCGCTCAAGGTCGGGTTCGACGGGCACCTCGCGAAGCCGGTGGATCCGCGTCGCCTTCTGCAGATCGTCGCCGAGGAGCCCCAAACACGCGCTACCAGTACCGCCAGGCGGAGCAGCTGACAAACAATTCCGAAGGCTCAGGCGTTGCGCGCGGAATCGGCGACGTCATCCGCGCCGGGCTCACGCGGCGCATCGCGCAATAGTTCGTCGAGCACGCGTTCGACATCATCGGGATCCACGGGTTTGGTCAGGTGTTCATCAAACCCGGCGGCCTTGGCCGCTTGTTTGTCCTGCTCCTGCCCCCAGCCGGTGAGCGCGATGAGCACGGCGTTGCGTCCCCACGCTTCGAGGCGCATGCGCCGTGCGACTTCGTGCCCGCTCATGCCCGGCATGCCGATGTCGATGATGGCGGCACGCGGGCGGTCGCGCTGGCCGACCTCGAGGGCTTCCGTGCCGTTGAACGCGATCGAAACTTCGTAGCCGGAAAAGCGCAGCACCAGCGCCAGCGATTCGGCGGCATCGCGATTGTCGTCGGCGACCAGGATGCGTCCACGACGCACGCACGCTGGCATTCGCGGCGCCGGTGTCTTCCTCGCGGTCACCGCGCTCGACGGCGCGAGCACGCGGTGTGGCAGGTGCACGATGAACTCACTACCGCGTCCGAGGCCTTCGCTGCGCGCTTCGACGCGTCCGCCGTGCAGCGCCACGAGACCTTTCACCAGCGCGAGGCCGATGCCGAGACCACCCTCGGCGCGATCGATGGCGGAGTTCACCTGCGAGAACATGGTGAAGAGACCCGGCAGCGACTTCCTGGGTGAGACCGATGCCGTTGTCGCGAATGCCGATGACGAGCTCGCCGTTCTCGATGCGCGCCCACAGCGCGATCTGGCCTTCGGGATCGGTGTACTTGGCGGCGTTCGTGAGCAGATTGCCGATCACCTGCGACAGTCGCAGCGGATCGGCTTCGAGCTTGATGTTCTCCGCTGGCAGCTTGACGGCGAGCTGGTGCTGCTTGGCATCGAGCAGCGGGCGCGCGGTTTCCACCGCAATGCCGATCGACGGACTTCAGATCGACGTAGTCCTTCTTGAGCTCGAGCTGTCCGCGCGTGATGCGCGAAACGTCGAGCAGGTCATCGAGCAGCAGCGACATGCGCTGCACCTGGCGCGCGATGACTTCGCGGCCCCATTTGCGCTGCCGCTCGTCCGCGGCGTCCGAATCGAGGATGCGCACGGCGTTGCGGATGGGCGCGAGCGGATTGCGCAGCTCGTGCGCCAGCGTGGCCAGGAACTCGTCCTTGCGGCGGTCGGCCTCGAGCAGCGCACGCTCGGTGTTCTTGAGCCGGCTGATGTCGAGGTTGATGCCGGCCCAGCGCTGGATGCGCCCGGCCTCGTCGCGGATGGGCACGCCCTGCGCGAGGATGGAGTGGTATTTCCCGTCGACGCCCATCATGCGGTGCTCGCGGTACCAGTTGTTGCCGGTGCGCGCGCATTCCTTCCACGCGGCCATGCGTTTCCTCGATGTCATCGGGATGCAGGACGCTGCCCCAGCCGTCGTTCGCCGCCTGCTGCATCGTGAGGCCGATGAGTCTGCAGGAACGAATCGCTGGCGTAGATGCAGCGCCCATCGGCGTCGGTGACCCACACGCCATAGTTGATGGACTCGCCGATCGCGCGATACAGCTTTTCGCTGGTCTCGAGCGCGCGCGCGTGCGACTGCACTTCGTCGAGCATCTTGTTGAACGCGTCGATGACCACGCCGACCTCGTCGTCGGTCATCTTCTCGGCGCGGAACGAGTAGTCGCGCTTTTCGATGATGGCCTGCGCCACCTTGGCCATGGACTCCATCGGGCGGGTGACCACGCGCTGCAGCCAGCTCGACGCGAGCAGCGCGGCGATGAGGCCGATGATCATCACCGCGCCGAGCACGTTCAGGTACGCGCTGCACGCGCCCGCTCACGTCGTACTGCGCGCGCAGGTAGATAGTGCCCAGCACTTCGCCGCCCTGGATCACGGGCTTCATGACCAGCACGCGTCCGCCGTCGATGTGCAGGCCGCTGTTGCCCGGCATTCGCGGACGGTACGCGGGCGGCGCGGGCTGATCGGCACGCGTGTACTGCGCAAACAGGCTGCCGTCGGCGGCGTAGAGCGCCGCCGCGTGAATGGATTCGCGCGCCTGCAGCGCGCTCAGGCTGCGCTGCGCATATTCGCGATCGTTGAACGACAGCGCGGGCATGACGCCCAGCGCGAGAATCGCGGCCTCGGTGCGCAGGTCCTCGGCCCACGCGGCACGGTTGTCGCGCAGGTCGGTGTACAAAAGCGCGGCGCCCGCGGAAGCGAGCGCGATCGCCGTGGTGACCAGCATGACCACCATGAGTTTGCCGGCGACACTGCGGCGCGCGTTGCCGATGGACAGCAATGATCGCCACGGACGGCGCTCTGTTTTGAAAACTTTACTATCCATCGACGGCATGCCTGCGCATCTTGCCTTCATATCGGAAATACGTTCCACTGCAATCAGCTTTGTCCTACAAGAACAAATCAAGGGCCATGGAAGTGCCGCAGGCGCGCTTGGGCCGTACGCAGTCAATGCTGGTTCGCGCGATGTTGATGTTCGCTTTCGCGGGCATCAGCGCGTCGTTCGCTTCGCTCGCACACGCCGCGCAGTTTTCGGTCGACGCGGTCAAGGCGGCCTATCTGTTCCGTTTCGCGCAGTACGTCGAGTGGCCTGCCGTCGCCAGCGGCCGACACACCATTCGTCATCGCCATCAGTGGCGCCGAAGAAGTTGCCGTGCACCTCGAGCGCCTGTTGCCTGGCATGACCGTGAATGGCCGGCACGTGATGGTCCGGCGCGTGACCCGCGTTCAGGAACTCGATGGCGTTCACATGCTGTTCATCGGCGAGAGCGCCTACAGCCGCTCGCGCACGCTTCGCGCACGCGCCGTCGAGAGACCCATTCTGATCGTCACCGAAGACGAGAACGGCATCGACGGCGGTGCGGTCATCAACTTCATCGAGGTGAACCGCAACCTGCGTTTCGAGATTTCATTGATCGCGGCCGATCGCAGCGGGCTTCGCATCAATTCCGCGCTGTTGTCGGTGGCCGCGCGCGTCGAACGCCGGGCGCGGGGCGCGCTCAACTGCATCGACGGTTATCCCCGCCGACATCGGACGGATATGTGTGGAATCAGGATGGCGAGCGTCAATTTCAGGAGAGGGGCGTGAAGGTCTTGTCACGACGCGTCGGTGTGTTCATTGCCTTGCTGGCGGGCGGCCCGCCGGCAGGCGCGCAGCTTCTGGCCGCCAACAGCGATCCGCTGACCGAGCTCAGCCGCATGTCGCTCGAGCAGCTCGCAAACGTCGAGGTCACCTCGGTTTCGAAATCCGCGCAAGCGCTCTCGAGCGCCGCGGCGTCCATCTACGTCATCACGCGCGAAGAAATCCTGCGTTCGGGCGTGCTCAGCATTCCGGAGGCTTTGCGCCTGGCGCCGAACCTCCAGATCACCCAGCTCACCTCGAGCGAATACTCCAACGGCGCGCGCGGCTTCGCGGGTGCACCCGACGTGCAGAATTTCTCCAACAAGATCCTCATCCTCATCGACGGTCGCAGCGTCTATTCGCCGCTGTTCTCCGGCGTGTCGTACGACATGCTGGACGTGGTCATGGACGACATCGATCGCATCGAGGTCATCTCCGGCCCGGGCGCAACGCTGTGGGGCGCCAACGCCATGAACGGCGTCATCAACATCATCACGCGCAAGTCATCCGAGACACACGGAACCCTCGTACGGCTCGACGCGGGTCCCGAAGAACAGGCAGCGGCGCTGCGTTATGGCGGCGACTTGAGCGAGGAGGCGACCTTCCGCGTGTACGCCAAGTGGTTCGATCGCGGCGCCTCCGAATTTGCGGATGGCACGGACGCCGAGGACGACTGGACCAAGTGGCAGGCGGGCTTTCGCATGGACGGCGGCACAGGGCGGCATCGCCTGACCGTGCAGGGTGACTACCAGAGCGCTGATCAATCTTTCCCCGGAGTCAGCGATCTGCCTTTCTCCGGCGCCAACTTGTTAGGCCGCTGGGAACACGCGGGCGACCGGGTGGCGACGCGCGTCCAGGTGTTCTTCGATCGCGTGGATCGCGAGCGGCCGCCGGCCGGCCTCGCATTCGACATCGACACTTACGATTTCGATCTGCAGCAGAGCGCGATCGTGGGCGCACGCCACCACCTGGTGTGGGGCGTGGGCCAGCGATACAACGACTATCACACGGTGAACAACAACCTTGCATTCGTGCCGAACCACCGCACGCTCAAGCTCACCAATGTTTTCCTGCAGGACTCCATCACGCTCAACGAAGAATTGAAACTGACCGCGGGCCTCAAGTTCGAGGACAACAGCTATTCGGACTGGACCGCGTTGCCGGATCTGCGCCTCTCGTGGGCGCCGAACGACAAGACACTGTTCTGGCTCGCCGGCTCGCGCGCCATTCGCGCGCCCACACCCTTCGACACCGACGTGCAGGAATTCGTTGGCGGCCAGCTCTTCGTGCTCGGCGACCCTGATTTCAAGTCGGAGAAGGTCACGGCATACGAGCTGGGTTATCGCGGCAACCCCGACGCCACGCTGTCGCTGTCGGCTAGCGTTTTCTACAACGAGTACGACGATCTGCGCACCATCGAAGTGACGCCGACGGTCTTCCTGCCGCTGCGCTGGGGCAATCTCATGGAAGGGCAGCGCTTACGGCTTCGAAGCGTGGGCAGACATCCAGCTCACATCCTGGTGGCGTCTGTCGCCGGGCGTTCGCACGCTGCACAAGAACCTCGAGTTCAGCGAGGGCGCGTCCGAGATCGTGAGTGTGCGCCAGGCTGGCAACGACCCATCCTCTCGATACTACATAAAGTCATCGATGGATCTGCAACGCTTCACCCTCGACGTCATGGTTCGCAAGGTGGGTGGTCTGCCGGATCCCGCACTCTCCGACTACTCGGAACTGAACGCGCGCTTCGCCTGGCGCGCCAGCGAGCGACTCGAGCTCGCTGTCAAGGGCTTCAATCTACTTAACGAAACACACCTCGAATATCCGGAGCCGGCGGGATTCGCGATCCGCCGCAGCGTCATGGCGGAGCTGCGTTACAACTACTGAGAGAAATGGGACTTGGCTCACACGCGATCGCGGCGTATCGGCGTGTACCGTCGTCGCGTGCCCATAGAATGATTGGCAGATGTCAGCACAACTCCAGGAACGGCGCGCCAAACTCGATCGGCGTCGTTCCGTCTTCCGCGCCCTGTGGCACGGAAATTTCGCCCGCCGTCGCCATGCGCCTCGCCGCAGCGAAGAACGTCATTTTGCGGTCACCGACTGGTTTCATGCTCAATGGCTCGCGGTGGGCATCGGAATCCTGCTTCTGTGCGCCGCGGACGCTCTGCTCACACTGACGCTCATCGCGCGCGGCGCTTCCGAGATCAATCCGCTGATGGATCCGCTGGTGAGTGGCTCGGGCCACAGCTTCGCCTACTGGAAGATCGGGCTGACCTCGATGGGTGTGCTGGTGCTCACCTTGCTGGCCCGTGTTCGTTTATGGGGCAGGGGGGTCGGAACGATCCTTTACGTGGTTCTGGGGGCATATGCCGTCCTCGTGGCGTACGAGCTATTTCTTTTACGTAACATCCCCCTAGATTAGGCACTGGTCGCCTTTCGGCTGCTTACGGACTCCGCTAACATACCGCCCCCTTATCGCTCCAGGACCTTGAGTCCATAGGATTTTTTCTCGTATGGCCCCCAGCCTTCGCGAGCTTACGGCTTCCACACCGCTGTCTGGTGGCAACGCTCCTTACGTCGAAGCTCTCTATGAGCAGTTCCTCGCCGATCCCCAGAGTGTCGAGCCGGCCTGGCGCGACTACTTTCACCACCTTCAGGACGGATTGAAACTGCGGGACGGCGCCGGCGCCGAGCAGATTCACTCCACTGTGCAGGCGGGCATCGTGCAGCGTGCCAGCAAACCTCGCGTGGCCACGGGCGCAGTCAGCACGGCGCCGGATTCCGCCGCCAAGCAGGGCGCGGTGTCGCGCCTCGTACAGATCTACGCCAACCGCGGCCACCTCGTCGCCAATCTCGACCCGCTGGGTCTCGAGAAGCGCGCGCGCCCGAGAGTCCTCGAGCTCGGTTACTTCGGCCTGACCGATGCCGATCTCGACACCGAATTCCTCACCGGCTCGCGCCCCAACGACCTCGCGCCCAGGCTCAAGCTGCGCGAGCTCATCGCCCAGCTCGAGTACGCCTACTGCAGCACCATCGGCGCCGAGTTCGCGCACGTGTCGAATACCGACGAGCGCCTGTGGCTGCAGGATCAATACCTGGTCGGCCGCCTGCGCGGCAAGCTAACTACAGAAGAGCAGAAGAACATCCTGTGGCAGCTCGCGGCCGCCGAGGGCCTCGAGCGTTACCTGCACACCAAGTACGTCGGCCAGAAGCGCTTCTCGCTCGAAGGTGGCGACACGCTGATCCCGCTCATGGACGATCTCATCCAGCGCGGCGGAGAGCAGGGCGTGGAAGAGTGTGTCATCGGCATGGCGCATCGCGGCCGGCTGAACGTGCTGGTCAACGTGCTCGGCAAATCTCCGTCGGTGCTGTTCAACGAATTCGAAGGCAAGTACGACACCGCGCACATGCAGGGCTCGGGCGACGTGAAGTACCACAAGGGCTTCTCGTCGGATCTGCGCACCCCGGGCGGCAACGTGCACGTGGCGCTGGCCTTCAATCCTTCGCACCTCGAGGTCGTGAATCCCGTGGTCGAAGGCTCGGTGCGCGCCCGCCAGGAACGGCGTGGCGACGTCACCGGCACCCGCGTATTGCCGATCCTGGTTCATGGCGACGCGGCCTTCGCGGGCCAGGGCGTGGTCATGGAAACGCTGCAGTTGTCGCAGGCGCGCGCGTTCTTCACCGGCGGCAGCATCCACATCATCATCAACAACCAGGTCGGGTTCACCACATCCGATCCGCGCGATGCGCGTTCGACGATGTACTGCTCGGATGTCGCGAAGATGCTCGAGACGCCGATCTTCCACGTGAACGCGGACGATCCGGAGGCGGTGATTTTCGTCACGCGGCTCGCGCTCGCCTATCGCCAGCGCTTCCACAAGGACGTGGTCATCGATCTCGTCTGTTATCGGCGCCATGGCCACAACGAAGCGGATGAACCATCGGCCACGCAGCCGATGATGTACCAGGTCATCCGCAAGCATTCGACCACGCGCAAGATCTACGCCGACAAGCTGGTCGCGCAGGGCGTGATCACCGACGCCGATGTCGCGGCGATGACCGAGTCGTATCGGCAGGGGCTAGACGAGGGCCGCCCGCAGGCGCGCGCGTCGCTCGGCATGATCGGCAACAAGTACACGGTCGACTGGGGCAAGTACCTGGGCAACGACTGGTCCGAGCGCGTGAAAGGCGGCGGCGACATGGCGCGGCTCAAGGCGCTCGGTGCGCGCATCGTGAGTTTCCCGCCGGAAATGGCGCTGCATCCGCGCGTCGCACAGGTCATGGCCAACCGCGTGAAGATGCTCGCGGGCGAATTGCCGCTCGACTGGGGCTGTGCCGAAACGCTGGCGTACGCCAGCATCCTCGAAGAAGGCAACGCCATCCGCTTCACGGGACAGGACGCCGGTCGCGGCACGTTCTTCCATCGACACGCCGTGCTGCACGACCAGGCCACGGGCAAGAACTACGTCCCGCTGCAGCACATCGCCGAGCGCCAGCCTTCGTTCCAGATCATCGACTCGGTGTTGTCCGAAGAAGCCGTGCTCGGTTTCGAATATGGCTACTCGACCACCGACCCGTCGGCGCTCGTCATCTGGGAAGGTCAGTTCGGCGACTTCGTGAACGGTGCGCAGGTCATCATCGACCAGTTCATCAGTTCGGGCGAAGCCAAGTGGGGCAGACTCTGCGGTCTCACGCTGTTCCTGCCGCACGGTTACGAAGGCCAGGGGCCGGAGCATTCCTCCGCGCGCCTCGAGCGCTTCCTGCAACTCTGCGCCGAGAACAACATGCAGGTGTGCGTGCCTTCGACGCCCGCGCAGATGTATCACATGATCCGCCGGCAGATCCTGCGCTCGTTGCGCAAGCCGCTCATCGTCATGACGCCGAAGAGCCTGCTGCGTCACGAGCTGTCGGTGTCGTCGCTCGAGGACCTGGCCAACGGCGAGTTCGCCACGGTCATCGACGAAGTGGACAAGCTGACCCCGGCCAATGTGCGTCGCGTGGTCATGTGCTCGGGCAAGGTCTACTTCGATCTGCTCAAGGCGCGACGTGCCACTAATAACAATGAAGTGGCCCTCGTGAGAGTGGAACAGCTGTATCCGTTCCCGGTGCCGGAAACGGAAGCGGTGCTCGCGAAGTATCCCAACGCGCGCGAAGTGGTGTGGTGCCAGGAAGAGCCGCAGAACCAGGGCGCCTGGTACCAGATCCGCCACCGGCTGGCCACGCTCGTGGGCAAGCGCGAGCTGCTGTACGCAGGTCGCGCTCCGGCCGCCGCGCCGTCCACGGGTATCACCAAGATCCACGAAACCGAACAGCGCGGGCTCATCGAGGCCGCGTTGAGTGCAACCAACACCGAAGACGGGGCGCGCGAAACCAAGCGCTTGCTGCCCGTTTCGGGGGCGACACCGCCGCCTGCAGCAGCCGCGGCGACGTCGCGCTAAGGAATAATCATGTCCATCGAAATCAAAGTTCCGCAATTGCCCGAGTCCGTCGCCGATGCAACCCTGGTGACCTGGCACAAGCAGGCTGGCCAGGCCGTCGCGCGCGATGAGAATCTCGCCGATCTCGAGACCGACAAGGTCGTGCTCGAAGTGCCGGCGCCCGTCAGCGGCGTGCTGAAAGAACTGCGCATCGTCGCCGGCACCTCGGTCACCAGCGGACAGGTCCTGGCCGTGCTCGAAGAAGGCGCTGTTGGAGTCCCGCCTTCAAACGTCGCTGCGAACGCTGCGACCTCTGCCGCAAGTGGTGCGAAGGCCGCCGCACCAGTCGCCGCCGCGGCGAAAGCCGCTCCGGCCGCGACTGTCGCTGCGGCGAACGACAGCGGCAAACTCGCGCCTTCAGTGCGCCGCATGGTCGAAGAGAAGCAGCTCGATCCTTCGAAGATCCCGGCCACCGGCCGCGATGGACGCATCACCAAGGGTGATGTCGTGGAATATCTGGACAAGCCCGCCGCGAAAGCCGCGCCGGCTGCTGCGAAATCCGTGGCGCCGGTGGCCACCGGCGCCGCTGGCAGACAGGACCAGCGCGTGCCGATGACGCGCCTGCGCGCGCGTATCGCCGAGCGTCTGCTCGAAGCGCAGCACACGCAGGCTCAGCTCACCACGTTCAACGAGATCGATCTCAAGGCCGTGATGGACCTGCGTGCGAAATACAAGGACGGTTTCGAGAAGAAACATGGCGTGAAGCTGGGTTTCATGTCGTTCTTCATCAAGGCCGCGGTCGAGGCGCTCAAGAAATTCCCGACAGTCAATGCGTCCATAGAAGGCAACGACATCGTCTACCACGAGTACTACGACATCGGCGTCGCGGTCTCGACCGAGAAGGGCCTCATGGTCCCGGTATTGCGCGACGTGGATCTACAGGGATACGCCGACATCGAGAAGAACATCGGATCCTTCGCGGTGAAGGCGCGCGAAGGCAAGATCACCCTCGAAGATCTGACCGGCGGCACGTTCTCCATCACCAATGGCGGCACCTTCGGGTCGCTGCTGTCCACGCCCATCGTCAACATGCCGCAGAGTGCGATCCTGGGCATGCACGCCACGAAGGATCGTCCGATGGTGGTCAACGGCCAGATCGAGATCCGGCCCATGATGTACGTGGCGCTGTCGTACGATCACCGCATCATCGACGGTCGCGAGGCCGTGCAGTTCCTGGTCACCATCAAGGACTGCCTCGAAGATCCGGCTCGGCTCCTGCTGAGCGTCTGAAGAAATAATAGTTAGGGGTTCTATGAGCAACGAGTACGACGTCATCGTCATTGGTGGCGGTCCGGCGGGCTATCCCGCCGCCATTCGCGCCGCGCAGAACAAGCTGAAAGTGGCCTGCATCGACGAATGGAAGAACAAGGACGGCACCGCCGTGTTCGGCGGCACCTGCACGAACGCGGGCTGCATCCCCTCCAAGGCGCTGCTCGAATCCAGCGAGCTGTACCACAAGACGAAAGAAGAGCTCGGCGTCCACGGCATCAAGGTCGGCGACGTGCAGTTCGACATCGCGCAGATGCAGAAGCGCAAGACCGGCATCGTGAAGGCCAGCACCACGGGCATCGCCATGCTGCTCAAGAGCGCGGGCGTCACGGCATTGCAGGGCCACGGCAAGCTGCTTGCCGGCCGAAAGGTGGAATACACCGCGCACGACGGCAAGAAAGAAACGCTGTCGGCCAAACATGTGGTGCTCGCATCGGGCTCGATTCCCACCGAGCTCAAGAGCATGCCGTTCGACGGCAAGAACATCGTCGACTCCTGGGGCGCGCTCGATTTCGACAGCGTCCCGAAGAAACTCGCCGTGGTGGGTGCCGGCGTCATCGGACTCGAGCTCGGCAGCGTCTGGCGCCGTCTCGGCGCCGAAGTCGTGGTGCTCGAAGCGCTGGACACTTTCCTCGCCATCGCCGACCAGGGGCTGGCGAAGGAGGCCGCGCGTCATTTCAAGAAGCAGGGCCTCGACATCAAGCTCGGCGCCAAAGTGTCGGGCGCCAAAGTTTCCGGTAGTTCGGTCGAAGTCAGCTACACCGATGCTTCGGGTAGTCAGACCGTCACCGTCGACAAGGTCATCGTCGCAATCGGCCGCAAGCCGTTCAGCAAGAATCTGCTCGCCGACGGCACCGGCGTGACGGTCGACGAACGCGGCTTCATCAAGGTCGATGACCACTGCAAGACCGGCGTGGAAAACGTCTGGGCCGTGGGCGACTGCGTGCGCGGCGCCATGCTCGCGCACAAGGCCAAGGACGAAGGCGTGATGGTGGGCGACATGATCGCCGGCCGTTACGGCCACATGAACTACAACACCGTTCCGTCGGTGATCTACACGCATCCGGAAATCGCCTGGGTGGGGCAGACCGAAGAGCAGGTGAAGGCCAGCGGCCGCGCCTACAAGATCGGTCAGTTCCCGTTCGCGGCAAGTGGTCGCGCGCGCGCCATGGAATCGACCGCCGGCTTCGTAAAGCTGATCGCCGCGCAGGATGACGACGAGATCCTCGGCGTGCACATCATCGGCCCCATGGCCGGCGAGCTCATCGCCGAAGCCGTGCTGGCGATGGAATACTCGGCGAGCAGCGAAGACCTGCAGCGCACGATCCACGCGCATCCCACGTTGTCCGAAGCGCTGCATGAAGCCGCGCTTGCGGCCGACAAGCGCGCGATCGACAACATCAACAAGTAGCTCGTGCGGGCCGGCCTGGCTGGCCGGCCTTCGCTACTCCCGCACGCACGGCAGCGTCGCGAACACGTGTTTCTCCAGCAGCCGCACCGTCTCGTCGTGCATGCCGCGCTGGCCGTAGTGGGTGCGCGTCACGACGGCGACGATATCCTTGAGCGGCGCGTTGACCACGGCATTGCCGCCATTTCCTGCCATGTACCAGCCATTGATGGGCCCACACGGCGACGCGTACTGGCGCTGCCAGGTGAGCATGCCGTAGCTCTGTTGTTCATTGACGATATTGCTCAGGGTCTGCATGCGCCGCACCCAGGCCGCCGGCACGATCTGGTGGCCTAACCACTGGCCGTCGTCCTTCAGCAGGATGCCGAGCTTGAGGAGGTCGCGGCTGCGCAGCCGAAGGCCGCCGCCGGACTGGTATTCGCCGCCCGGTGAGCGCACCCATTGCCGCTCGCGGATACCGAGCGGCAGGAACAGTTTCTGGTCGAAATACCGGTCGAGCGGCTGGCCCGCGGCGCGTTGCACGATCTGCCCGAGCAACAACGTGCCGCCCGTGCAGTAGGAGAAAGGACCGCGGCCACTCGTGGTGCGCGAGTAGTCTGCCTTGACCGGCAGGTCCACCACCCAGCGGGCCCAGTTCGTGAGCGGGTACATGTTCTCTTCGTTGCCGACATTGCGCTCATCGAAGTCGTTGCAATCGAGCGCCGACGACATCGTGAGCAGATCCATGAGCGTGATGCCGCGCTTGACCTCGCCATCGTTCTTGAACGGCGCAAGCTGCGGGATCAGCTCGAAGGCCGGTTGATCAGAGGATCGCAGTGCTCCTTCGGAAATCGCCTGGCCCACGACGAGCGCGGTCAGGGTCTTGGTCGCCGAACGGGTGTCGTTGAGGACGTTGATGCCGCCCGTTCCGAAATAACGTTCGAACACCAGCTTGCCATTCCGGTACACCAGCACGCTCGTGGTGTCGGGAAATTGTTCGGCGATCACCTTGGCGTTCAACGCCACGAGGGGCCCTGCGTGCAGGGAAACTTCCGCGGGCTCGGCGACTTCAAAGCCGTCACGCATCGTGGCGGGTGCGGCGAGTGCGCTGCCCGTGAACAAACACAGCAGAGCGAGCGGAGCGAAAGTTAGAAGCGACCGGTGGCACTGCGACATCGCCTGGGACATCGACCAATAGTCGCGAATCGCGAGGACGGGTGTCTAGCCCTCGTCGAAAACCAGGCGCGCTTTCGCCTGCGAGGCGACCGCCACGCCATTTTCCTTGCGCGGTTCGTAAACCCACTTGCGCACGGCCGTGGTGGCGGCTTCGTCGAATATGCCGGCGGGTGTCGACTCGAGTACGGCGACGTTGCTGACGCGACCGTTTTCGCCGATTTCGAATTTCACGACGACGAAACCCGTGGTCTTGCGCGGCACGTCGCTGGAAACCACCGGGGTAACGCGTTTGAGGATCTTGGCCGGAACCACGTCGACCGGTGCGGGTGGCGTCGGCGCGGGCGCAGACGCCACGGGAGGCATGACGGTTGCGGAGCCTGACGCAGTCGAACTACCCGGAGCGGGCACCGCCGGGGTGTGGCTGGCGGTGTCACTGGCTTCGAGCGTGCGGCCACTGAATGTTTCGGTGCGTGCCGCGGGTGTCGTGGCAGACGGCGTCGTGGGCGGCGAACTGATGGGCGCGGGCGGAGTGACCTTCGCCTGAAGTGGCTCGCCTATGGGCGTGCCAAAGGTACGTGGCTTCGAGGCCGGTGCCGCGGGCGTCTTGCGCTGCGCGACCGGGCGGTCCGGAGGGCGCGTGGTGGAGCGTTGCTGAGCCGGCCGCGCCGGTGCGCGCTCTGCCGGACGCGGTCGCGGGGCGGCGGTGCGGTTGGCCGGGGCCGGAGCGGCCGCCTGGGGTTGCGCGGACTGACCTCCCAATTTCCGCAGCTCATCGGCCCGATCGATGGAATCCTTCAGGAAGTCGCGGCGGGGATGGTCGGGCGCCTGCGCCATGAGCCTGTCGAATTCGGCGCGAGCCCGGTCGAGATCGTTGTTCATGATCGCGTCTTCGATGTCGACTTCGATCAGCATCAGGCTTTCCGTGACCTTCTGCTGTTCGACCATGCGTGCGATGTCCACGGCGATGGCCTTCTCGCGGGCGCGGGCTTCCGGGTCGTAGAACTTCGTGAACAGGAACACGAGGGCGCCGGCCACGGCCACCGCAATTCCACCCGTCTTGAGCAGGCGCTGTCTCTTGAGGCGCGACTCCTCGTCGACCACCTTGCGGTGCACGCCCAGGCGCGCCTGTTCGGCAATCTGCGCGAAATCTTCTTCGGGCTGATTTTCGGGAGTCCAGTCCTGGAGCAGATCACGCGGCGCGGGCGCAGCGGCCGGCTGCGGCATGGGCATCGGCGGAATCGGCCGCATCGGTGGCGCGGACGCACGCATTTGCGCCGTCGCCGTGGGTGGGCGCATGGCAGGTGGCGGCGCGCGTGGCGGAGGCGGAGCACGCAACGGCGGCTCGGGAACAGGTTGGGCGACCCGCGCGGCGGCGGTCCGGGCGCCGCCCGACGCGCCCATCGAAGCCACGTGAGCCGACGGCGCGGGTGTCGGCGCGGAACGCATGCCGCCGAGCGGCGCGGGCGGACGCGGCGGAATGGGCGCACGCGGCGTCGTGCCGCTCGCCGGGATGCCGCGCTCGTCGAGCACGACACGCTCGATGGTGCCGTCGGTTTCGTCGTTGGGTCCGCCCGTCACCTGGGCGATGGCGAGCCACAATTCTTCGAGGTCGATCGGATAGTTGATGGTCCGCTGCACCTTGAACGGCGCGAGCCGTGGGCCCAGCAACTGCAGGCGTTCGGGAGCGGCGGCGAAGATTCGCTTGAGCGGAACGGCGGTGCGGGTAGTTCGGCCGAGCAGGTCGAGGCCCGAGCCATCGACCGCGCGTTCGCAGGCGATGAGCACGTCATAGGTGTTCTGGCGCAGCAGCAGCAGCGCATCACCTTTACTGGTGACGCAGTCGAGCTCGAGCACTCCGCGTATTGCACGCGCAATGGTCTCGAGACCCTCTGAGTCATGATCGACCAGCAGGACGCGCATGAGCGTTCTGAAACCCCGGATTAATCCAAAAAATCGTTATGAGTAAACGCGATTAAACGATGTTCGGCGTCGCAGCACGTCACGTTTCGAGGCCCCGCCGGGGCCGTATTCCGAGCTTAAGTTAACCGGAACGACGGACCGTGAGGACACTCGTGACCTTCCTGATACGTTGCAACAACCGTGTCAGGTGCTGCGCGTCAGCAACGCCTAAGCGCACGTCGATGGTAGCCGTCGACTGCGTCTGATCGGTAGTGGTGTGCATCATCTCGATGCTGATTTTTTCGCTTGCCAGCAGATCGCCGATATCCCGGACCAGTCCCTGTCGGTCTATGGCGACAATCGTGAGGGTGACTGGCTGACTAGTCGCCACGTCGGCCCAGGCAGCGGCCATCAATCTATCCGGATGGCTTGCACTCATGCGCGTCAACCCGGGGCAGTCTGCACGATGAATGGTCACACCTCGGCCCACGGTCGCGTACCCGGCGATGGGCTCGGGTTTCATGGGCACGCAGCAGCGCGCAAAACTCGTCGGCAGGTCTGCGACGTCTCCGAGTACGACCGGCGAGCGGCTCGGTTTGCGTGACGAACGCAGGCGCCGGGCAGGTGCCGGGGCGGGCACCGGCGCAGGTGCGGGTGCTGCCACGGGCGCCGCTTCGGCGTCCTCGTCTAACTTCCGGAACCAGGCGCGCACCTTGGAGCGGCTGCGCGGCGAGACCAGGAAGCCGGAAGTCTCCGATAACCAGTCGCGACTCGGCTGCGGGTATTTGTGGGTGATGATTTCGACGATCTCGCCATTCGCGAGCGCGCGGGTCAGCGGCACGATGCGTCCGTTCACGCGCGCGCCGCGGCAGCGGTGCCCCAGGTCGGTATGCACGTGGTACGCGAAGTCGAGCGGCGTGGCTCCCGGTGGCAGATCCACCACTTCGCCTTTGGGCGTGAGCGCGTAGACGCGGTCTTCGAACAGCTCGGCGCGGACCTCGTCGAGGAAATCCCGGGTCGCGCGTCCGTGCCATTCGTCGCTGGCGCAGGATCGAGCAGCTTGCGGACCCATTCGATCTTGCGGTCGTACGAGACATCGAGCGCGCGACTCTCCTTGTAGCGCCAGTGCGCGGCGAGGCCGAGCTCGGCCTGGTCGTGCATCTCGCGTGTGCGGATCTGCACCTCCACGGCCTTGCCCTCGGGACCGAACACCGCGGTGTGGATGGAGCGGTAGAGGTTGTCCTTCGGGGTGGCGATGTAGTCGTCGAACTCACCCGGGATGTAGGGGTAGCGCCCATGAACCAGGCCGAGCACGGCGTAGCAGTCTTCGATGCGCGCAGTCACGATGCGCACCGCCCGCAGGTCGAACACCTGTTCGAACGACAGCTGCTTGCGCTCCATCTTCCGGTGGATGCTGTAGATGTGTTTGGGGCGGCCGTAGACCTCGCCGTCGATGCCAGCCGCCCGCATCAACATCTCGAGCGTGCGGCACAACTCGGTGATGTAGCGCTCGCGGTCGGTACGCTTTTCCGCAAGTGCCGAGGCGATGCGACGATAGTCGTCGGGTTGCAGGAAACGGAACGCCAGGTCTTCCAGCTCCCATTTGAGCTGCCAGAGCCCGAGGCGGTTGGCGAGCGGCGCGAACACCTCGCGCGTCTCGAGCGCCAGGCGCTCGCGCGTGGTGGCGTGGCCGTCTTTCGAGGCGTTGAGTTCCACGAGCTGTCGCGCGAGGCGCGCCAGCACCAGGCGCGGATCGCTCACCACCGACAGCAACATCTTGCGCAGCGCTTCGGCTTGCGCGGGCTCGAGGTGATGAGCGGCCGCCGCCACGGGCGTCAGCCGGATGTCGCCGAAGTGTGTGAGCTCGCGCGCCAGCTTGCTCACACCCGGCCCGAAATGCAGCTCGATGTCGCGTGCTTCGGTGGGCGCATGTGCAAATCCCGCCTGCGCCATCGGCGCCGCTGCAAGCAGCGCGTCGTCGGTCATCGCCGCGACGATGACGGCCGCTTCCACGGCCCGCTCGATGGCCAGTTGCGGCACTCCCCAGCCGTCGAGCCTTACGGCGTGCGCGTCGATTGAACTCCGCAGCTCGGCGGAACAGGTGTGAAGGTTGTGCACGGGATTGGACGGTAACCGGCGCGTGAGGCGCGGCGGATTTGCGGCTATGATACGCGCAGTTTTTTAAGCGGGCGCAGGGCTTTACCAACTTGGCGCGATACCCGATGAGATCATCCTGGCGCGCATACCGGCCCGACGAAAATCGGCCGGAGCCAACGGCGGTCGCGCGGATGTTACCGGGCGCTCCCGCGCGCATCCTGGGTCTCGATCCCGGTTCGCTGCGCACCGGCTATGGCGTCATCGATTGCGCGGCCGGCACTCTCACCATCGTCGCGCAGGGTTGCATCGCCACCGCCGGCGGCGCACTCGCTGATCGCCTGCGAATCATCCACGCCAAGGTCACGGAGCTCATACGGCTGCATAACCCGCAGGAAGTTGCCGTGGAGCGCGTGTTCCTCTCCAAGAATGCCGACAGCGCGCTCAAGCTCGGACAGGCGCGGGGCGCCGCGCTTGCGGCCGTGCCCGCCGCGCTCGGTGTTCACGAATATGCGCCTCGTGCCATCAAGCTCGCGGTGGTGGGGGTAGGCGGCGCGGAGAAGGCGCAGGTCGCGCACATGGTCAAACAACTGCTGCGACTCGAAATGAAGCTCGGCGCGGATGCAGCCGATGCGCTCGCCATCGCCATCTGTCACGCGAATACTCGTCGGCTCGAGCCTTTGTTCGATGGACTTGGCGCGTGATCGGTTTCGTACGCGGCAAACTCGTGATGAAAGCGCCGCCCCACCTCACGGTGGACGTGGGCGGCGTGGGCTATGACATCGAAGCGCCGATGTCCACCTTCTACACATTGCCGGCGCTTGGCAGCGAGATCCGGCTGCTCACGCACCTGACGGTGCGCGAAGACGCGCACATCCTCTACGGCTTCGGCTCGGCAGACGAGCGCGTGCTGTTTCGCAATCTTCTGAAGGTGTCCGGTGTCGGCCCGAAGATCGCGCTGGCCATCCTCTCGGGCGTCAGCGTCGAAGGATTCGCCACCTGCGTGAAGCACAAGGATGCGGCTGCGCTGACCAAAATTCCCGGCGTCGGCCGCAAGACCGCCGAGCGGTTGTTAGTCGAAATGCCCGATCGCCTCGATGCGCTCGGCGCCGCAGTGGCCGCCGGCGCGCCGGTGCCGAACGGCGAAAACAAGGTCGAAGGCGAGGCCTGGAGCGCGCTGGTGGCGCTCGGTTACAAACCCGCCGAAGTCACGCAGATGCTCAAGCCGTACGCAGGCGAAGCCAGCTCCACGGAAGATCTCATCCGCCGCGCGCTGCAGGGCACGGTGCGCCCGCAGTGAGCCCTACCGAAAGCATGGTTCCCGAGCGCATCGTTCAGGCCGTCGGCGAAGCCGGTGAAGAGGCAGTCGATCGCGCCATCCGGCCGAAGCGTCTCGCGGACTACGTCGGGCAGGAACAGGTCAAGGCGCAGCTCGAGATCTTCGTGAAGGCCGCGGTGATGCGCGGCGAAGCGCTCGACCACGCGCTCATCTTCGGCCCTCCCGGTCTCGGCAAGACCACGCTCGCCAACATTCTCGCGAGCGAACTGGGCGTGAATCTGCGTCAGACTTCCGGTCCGGTGCTCGAACGTCCAGGCGACCTCGCTGCGCTGCTGACCAACCTGCAGCCGCGCGATGTGTTGTTCATCGATGAGATCCACCGGCTATCACCCGTGGTCGAGGAAGTGCTCTATCCGGCGATGGAGGACTACCAGCTCGACATCATGATCGGCGAAGGTCCGGCGGCGCGTTCCATCAAGCTCGCCCTTCAGCCATTCACCTTGATCGGCGCCACCACGCGGGCCGGCCTGCTCACCTCGCCGTTGCGCGACCGCTTCGGCATCGTGCAGCGCCTCGAGTTCTATACCGTCGACGAGCTGCAGAAGATCGTGACGCGTTCGGCCGGCATCCTGGGTGTACCCATCGATACCGAAGGCGCCGCGCGCATCGCCCAGCGTTCGCGCGGCACTCCGCGTATCGCCAACCGGCTCCTGCGCCGCGTGCGCGACTTCGCCGAGGTCAAGGCCGCCGGCCGCATCGACGAGGCCGTGGCGCGCGCCGCACTCGATTTGTTAGAGGTGGACCCGCAGGGCTTCGACGCGCTGGACCGCAAACTGCTGTCGACCATCATTGAAAAGTTCGATGGCGGCCCGGTGGGCATCGAGAGCCTGTCCGCCGCGGTGGGTGAGGAGCGCGGCACACTCGAGGACGTCATCGAGCCATTCCTCATCCAGCAGGGGTTTCTCATGCGCACCTCGCGCGGCCGCATGGCCACGCGCAATGCCTACCTGCATTTCGGCCTGCGCGTGCCGGAGCGCGTCCAGACGTCGATGCCGCTTTTCGAGGCCGAGAAGTGACAGCTGAAGGATCGATGGAATTCTCCTGGCGCGCGCGCGTCTATTGGGAAGATACCGACGGCGGTGGAGTGGTCTATTACGCCAACTACCTCAAGTTCATGGAGCGCGCCCGCACCGAGTGGCTGCGGTCCATGGGCCATTCGCAGAGCGAACTCGCCAGCACCTATGGCTATGTCTTCGCCGTGGCCGAGGTGAAGGTGAACTACCACAGGCCCGCGCGGCTCGACGACGAACTGCGCATCACCTGCCTGCCGGTCCCCGAAGGCAAGGCGTCGATCCGTTTCCAGCAGAAGATCTGGCGCGCCGAGGTGCTGCTCACCGAGGGCGACATTCGTGTCGCCTGCGTCGACGCGAAGACGTTTCGTCCCCGGCGGTTGCCGGAATTCATCACCCTGAAAGTACCCGTAGGTTAAAGATGGACAATGAACTCTCGATAGTGCGGCTGGTGCTGCAGGCGAGCCCCATCGTGCAGGGTGTCATGGCGCTGCTGCTGATGGCGTCGCTGTTCTCCTGGACCATCATCTTCCGCAAACGCGCCTTGCTGTCGCGAGCCCACGATGAAGCCGAGAATTTCGAGAACAGCTTCTGGAAGGGCGGCGACCTCACCGCGCTGTACCGGCAGATCGAAAGCCGCGGCGGGGCTACGGGCATGTCCAGCATCTTCGAATTCGGCTTTCGCGAGTTCGCGCGCCTGAAGCAGGGTGGCATTCCGCCGGAACAGTTGTTAGAGGGCGCGCGGCGTGCCATGCGCGTGGGCCAGCTCAAGGAGCTGGAGCGCCTCGAGGAGAGCCTCGCGAGCCTGGCCACCATCGGTTCCACCAGCCCCTACGTGGGTTTGTTCGGCACGGTGTGGGGCATCCTCAATTCCTTCGTGGCGCTGGGTAGCGTGCAACAGGCCACGCTGCAGATGGTCGCGCCCGGCATCGCCGAGGCGCTCATCGCCACCGCCATCGGCTTGTTCGCCGCCATTCCCGCGGTCATCGCCTACAACCGCTACGCCGACCAGGTGAGCCGGCTCGAGTTGCGCTATGACGCCTTCATGGAAGAGTTCTCCACCATCCTGCAGCGCTACGCCGGCCGCGCGGCCTAGCCGGGAGAAGTTTCATGGCCTCCGCACAACCCCGCCGTCGCCGCCGCCTCATGGGCGAGATCAACGTGGTGCCGTACATCGACGTGATGCTGGTGCTGCTCATCATCTTCATGATCACCGCGCCGCTGCTCGCCGAAGGCATCAAGGTCGAACTCCCGAAAGCCGGTGCGCGGCCGATTCCCCCGGAGATGCTCAAGGACTCCAAACCCATCGTGCTCACCATCGATGAAGCCGGAAGGCTGTTCCTCAACTACGGCGCGAAGCAGGATCAACCCCTCGACGCGGCCGCGGTCGAAGCGGCTGCCGGGTGCGGTGCTTCGCCGTGCTCCCGAAACCGCCGTGCTGGTGCGCGGGGACTACCGCGTGGCCTATGGAGAAGTAGTCGGGGCAATGACCATCCTGCAGCGCGCCGGTGCAAGCAAAGTCGGCTTCATCACGCAGCCGCCGGAACAGAAGCGAGCCCGCTGAAAGAATGCCGCCGCCCCCTGGCAAGAAACCGAAGCAAGGCAAATGGCGAGCGTTCGCGCTCTCCTTCCTGCTGCATTCCGCGATCGTCGCGGCTGCGGTCTATGGCTGGTTCACGTGGAAACATCGTCCGCCGCCGGTGGAGACGATGGCCATCGAAGCGTCGGTGGTCGACGAGCGCTCGCTGAAGGGCATTGCGTCAATGCCCGACCCCAAGCCGCCAGAGCCTGAACCTCCACCCGAGCCGATCCCGCCACCCGAAGAGCAGGGGCCGCCCAAACCCGATCCGGCCGAAGTCGAGCGCAAGGAAGAGGAACGCCTCGCCATCGAAAAGGCCGAGCAGGAAAAGCTCGAGCAGCAGAAGCGCGAGCAGGACGAGAAGGCCGCGCAGGACCTGAAGGAACGCGAAGACGCCGAGCGGATCGAGGCGGAAAAGCAGGCCGTGGCGAAAGCGGCGGCCGAGAAAGCTGCTGTCGAAAAGGCCGCCGCAGACAAGAAGGCCCTCGAGAAGAAGCGCGCCGAAGATGCTGCCGCCGCGAAGAAAGCGGCCGAAGAAAAGGCGAGGGCTGCCCGCGAAGCGGAACTTCGGCGCAGTATCGAGGCCGAACAACGCGGCAATGCCATTCGTAACAGTGACGAGGCGGCGCGCTGGCATGCGCAGATCGTCGCGCGCGTGACGCGGGCCTGGATCAAACCACCCTCGGCACAGCCCGGCATCTCTTGTATTGTGTCGGTCTCTCAGGTTCCGGGCGGCGAGGTCACAGACGTCCGTGTGATCAGCTGCAGCATCGACGATGCCGCGCTGCGTGAATCGGTTGAGAGCTGCAGTCCTTCGAGCATCGCCGCTGCCTTCGCCTCCGGATCCGGCGCTGTTCGAGCGCAATTTGGAGCTAACATTCGCACCGCAATGAACGAGCGCATGAAAAAACCAGTCATCCGTCTACTGCTTGTACTGTTGTTGACCAGCTTCGGCGCGGCCTCACCCGCATTGGCCCAGCTTCGCCTCACCATCACCCATGGCGTCACCGACCCCATTCCGATTGCCATCGTGCCCTTCGCGCGCGCGGTGCCGGCAGACGGCGGCCTCGACGTCGCGCAGGTGATCCAGCATGACCTCGACGGCAGCGGCCGCTTCAAGGGCATGGACCGCAAAGACATGGTGTTCACGCCGACCACCTCCGCCGAGGTGGACGCGGCCGGGTGGAAACAGCAGCGCGTGGACTACGTCGTGGTGGGTCGCGTCAGCGCCCAGCCCGACGGACAGGTGCGCATCGATGCGGAACTGGTCAATGTGCTCACCGGCCAGCGCGTGGCCGGGCCTTATTTCACCGGGCAGGCGGCCAACCTGCGCAACACCGCCCATCGCATCGCCGATGCGCTGTACGAAAAGATGCTCGGCGTGCGCGGCGCGTTCGCCACGCGCATCGCCTATGTGTCGGTGGATGGCAAGGCACCCAAGCAACGTTATGAGCTGTACGTGGCGGACGCCGATGGCGCCAACCGCACGCGCATCGCGGAGTCGCCTCTGCCCATCATGTCGCCCGCCTGGTCGCCGGATGGCGAGTGGCTCGCCTACGTGTCGTTCGAGCGCCGCGTCTCGGCGGTGTTCGTGCAGCACCGGCGCAGCGGCACGAAGACCATGGTGTCGGCGCGGGCCGGCATCAACGGCGCGCCGTCATTCTCGTCGGACGGCAAGAAGCTGGCGCTCACGCTGTCGGGCAGCACCGGCAACCTCGATGTCTATCTACTGGAGCTCGCCACCAGCAAGCTCACGCGCGTCACCGAAGATCCGGGCATCGACACCGAAGCCGTCTTCGTTCCCGGCGATGACGGCAGCATCTACTTCACCTCGGATCGCTCCGGCAGTCCGCAGGTCTACCGCGTAGCGGTGGGCGGCAGCGAGCGCCCCAAGCGGGTCACGTTCACCGGCAGCTACAACGCGCGGCCGCGCATCTCGCCCGATGGCAAACAACTCGCGATGCTGACGCAGGACAACGGGTCGTTTCGCATCGCCATCCAGGACCTGGCCAGCGGAACCGTGCAGGTGCTGTCCAAGGGCCTCCAGGAAGAATCCCCGAGCTTCGCGCCGAATGGCGCGATGCTCATTTTCGCGGGCCGTGAACGCGGCCAGGGCGTGTTGCAGACCGTCTCCGTGGATGGCCAGATCTCGGCGCGGCTCGATGCCGACGCCGGTGAAGTGCGCGAACCCGTGTGGGGACCCTTTTTGCCGTGACCATTTTTGAATTGAGGAGAGGAATGAAAATGAAAAATCTGACGTCGATTTCGGTTCTGCTGGTGACCGTTGCGCTGCTCGCGGGCTGCGGTCCGAAAAAAGCAGAAGTGCCGCCGGCACCGCCCACCCCGACCACCGACACCACCGGTGTCGAGAATGCGGATGCCCTCGCGGGCGACACCAGCGCAACGATGGGTCCGTCGGGCGAACTGCTGTCCAAGCGCATCGTCTTCTTCGACTTCGATCGCGCCGACATCCGTGCCGATTCGCAGAGCGTCGTGGCTGCGCACTCGGCCTATCTCGCGAAGAACCCGAACCAGAAGGTGCGCCTCGAAGGGCACGCCGACGAGCGCGGCTCACGCGAATACAACATCGGTCTCGGTGAACGCCGCGGGCAGGCCGTGCGCCGGGCACTGGCACTCCAGGGTGTCGCGGAGACGCAGCTCACGACCGTCAGCTACGGCGAAGAACGTCCTGCCGTCGCGGGCAGCGACGAACAGGCGTATGCGTCGAATCGTCGCGTCGAGATCATCTACCTGAAGTAAGCCTGAAGTAAGCAATGCCTGAGGTGCTCGTGAACACACTACGTTTGTTGGCAGTGGCCGTGGGGGCGCTCGCTCTCGGCGGCTGCGCGGTTTCGCCGGAGGAAGATCCGGTGATGATCCGCATGAACGACCTCGACTCGCGCGTGCAGCGTATCGAGCGTGTGTTGACCAACCAGAGCCTGCTCGAGCTGGCGCAGCGCCTCGATGCCCTGCAGGGTGAAGTTCGCACCATCCGCGGCGAAGTCGAGATGCTGCAGAACCAGACCGAGGGCGGCAAGACGCAGTCGCGCAACCTGTACGGCGATCTCGAGAAACGCCTGGCCGCGCTGGAAACACTCGGCGGTGTGGGCGCTGCGTCGTCCCTCGGGGCGACGCCGGCGCCCGCGGCGGGCGCGTCCGAGCAGGCAACCTACGATGCCGCCATGGCCAGCTTGCGCAGCGGCAACTACGACAAGGCGATCGCCACGTTCCAGGAAGTGGTCACTAACTACCCGAACGGGGACCTGGCCGCCAACGCGCAGTTCTGGATCGGTGAGAGCTACTACACCAAGGGCGATCTCGAAGGCGCCGTCGTGGCCTATCGCAAGGTGCTGGGTGACTGGCCCAACTCGCGCAAGGCGCCCGATGCGATGGTCAAGCTGGGCTTCTCGCTGTCGGACCTCCGGCGAACCGGCGAGGCGCGCAGCACGCTCGAAGAGGTCGTGCGCAAATATCCGGGGACCAACGCCGCGCAGCTCGCCACGGATCGCCTGAAGCGCCTCGGAAAATGAATGAACGCGCCCGCAGGCGAGCTCGAGTCAGGCAGCGAACGCCGCCTCAAGATCACTGAAGTCTTTTATTCCCTGCAGGGCGAAGCCGACACCGTAGGATTTCCGACGGTGTTCGTGCGGCTGACGGGTTGTCCGTTGCGCTGCCAGTTCTGCGATACCGCCTACGCCTTCCACGGTGGCGAGTGGCGCAGCGTAGAACAGGTGCTGGCCGCGGTCGCCGAATACGGGCCGCGCTACGTCTGCGTCACCGGAGGTGAACCGCTGGCGCAAAAGAACTGCCTGCCGCTGCTGACCCAGCTCTGTGATGCCGGCTACCGCGTATCCATCGAGACCAGCGGCGCCATGCCGCTGGCCGGCGTGGATGCGCGCGTGGTGCGCGTGGTGGACGTGAAGACACCGGGTTCGGGCGAGGAACGCCGTAATCGCTACGACGACCTGGCGCTGCTGCGCCCCGACGAGCAGATCAAGTTCGTGATCTGTGATCGCGCCGACTACGAGTGGAGCCGCGAGAAGATCCGCGCGCTCGGCCTCACGCAACGTTGCCAGGTGCTGTTTTCGCCCAGTGCCGAACAACTCCCGGCGCGCGATCTGGCGGACTGGATACTCGCCGACCGGTTGCCCGTTCGCTTCCAGATGCAGCTGCACAAAGTGCTCTGGGGCAACGTGCCAGGGAAATGAACAAGGCAATGAAATGACGATGCGCGCTGTCGTGTTGTTGTCGGGCGGCCTGGATTCGGCCACCGTGCTGGCACTCGCGCGCGAGGCCGCTCTCGAGTGTTACGCGCTGTCGGTGTCTTATGGTCAGCGGCACCAGGCGGAGATCAGCGCCGCGGCGCGTGTCGCGCGTGCGCTCGGCGCACGCGAGCACCGCATCATGCACGTGGACCTGGGACGCATCGGCGGCTCGGCGCTCACCGACAATTCCATCGACGTTCCCACAACGCCGGGCGAGGGCATCCCGGTCACGTACGTTCCTGCGCGCAACACCATCATGTTGTCTTTGGCGATGGCCTGGGCCGAAGTGTTGGGGGCGACCGAAATCCACATCGGCGTGAACGCCGTGGACTATTCCGGATATCCGGACTGCCGGCCGGAATTCGTAGCGGCGTTTCAGCAGCTCGCGCAGCTTGCGACCAAGGCGGGAGTCACGGGTACGAAGCTGCTCGTGCGCGCACCGTTGATCGACCTCAGCAAGGCGCAAATCGTGCGCGAAGGACTCCGTCTGGGCGTCGACTATTCGCTGACCGTCTCCTGTTACCAGGCCGATGACCAGGGACTCGCCTGCGGACGTTGCGACTCGTGCAGGTTACGTCGCGAAGGCTTTGTTTCCGCTGGGATTTCCGACCCAACGCGGTATCGCCCTGAAGCAGGCCTTGGCGACGAAAAGATCGTGTAGACTTCGCGCCCTTCCGGGGGTCGGTAGCTCAGTTGGTAGAGCAGCGCCCTTTTAAGGCGTTAGTCGTGGGTTCGAGTCCCACCCGACCCACCATCCCGAAGAGGGTCCGTTCCGGACACATCGGTAACGTTTTATACCGAGCACATAGGTAACACCTTAGCAGCGAACGGATTCTCTGCGCATTCGAACCGTGAGCTCTCATGGTCGAAGAACCCCAAGTCGTAGTGCATGAAGCTGATTACCCAGATCTTTTCCTCGACCTCTTTGATGCCGACGTTCTGACCAGCGAACACCGTGCTCAGGTTGATCTTGCGCGAGCCGACGCAGACCCGGCCACACATGGTGACGGCGATGGTGCGGTCATGGAACGGATACTCGAGCTCGGTGAGGCCGTGATACTCGCGCGCTGATCGCTGGTAGAGCTCCGCCGGGTAGTGCATGCCGATCGCCTGGTGCGGGCGCTGCTGGTTGTAGCAGTCGATGAACCGATCGAACTTCTCCTGCTGTTGCAGGAAGTTGTTAGCCGCAGGCTTGGTGGTCTCCTTCTTGAGCGTCAGATGCATCCGTTCATGACGGCCGTTCTGCTGCGGCTTGCCAGGCTGGATGCGCTCGATGCCGATGCCGAGTCGCAACCACCACACCGACAGTCTCGAGAGGCCGAAGATGGCGCTGGCGCTTGCGAAGGGCGAGCCGTTGTCGGTACGGATGGCGCGCGGGAGCCCAAAGTCCTTAAAAGCGCGCTCAAAGACGGTAAATGCAGACTTTGCCTGCGTGCTGGCGAGCGCATCGCAACAGATCAGGTAGCGACTTGCGAAGTCGGTAATGGTGAGTGGATAGCAGTAGCGCTTGTCCGCGAGCATGAACTCACCCTTGTAATCCGCACACCAAAGATCGTTCGGCGAGGTGGGAGACGAGAGCGTTGTGCCTTGAGCGTAGTGATGACGCTCACGTCCGCGGCTCACAAGTCCGTTGCGATCGAGCACCGCATGCACGGTGCTGATGGCCGGCGGCTTGATATCGGGGAAGCGGCGGCGCAACTTGGCCCGGATCTTCGGCGCGCCCCAACTCGGGTGCTCGCGCTTCAAGGCCAGGATCAGCGTCTCGACCTGGAATGGCAGGCGGTTGGCCTGCCGGTACGGCCGGCGGCTGCGATCGGTGAGCCCTTCCAGCCCACAATCCTTGTACCGGGTGAATATCTTGTAGCCGGTCTTACGGGAGATATCGAACTCCCGGCACAGCTCGGCCATCTTCTCGCCCTCCAGCAGGCGAGCCACAAACCGCAGGCGCTCATCCATCTTGCAACACTCCCGCCACGGCATATGGGTCTCCCCCAAATGCCGGAAAGTGTTACCTATGTGTCCGGAATGATCTGCTACCCATCAGCCCGAATGGGCCAGATCCATCGCGCCGGGCGGCAGTTGGATGCTGCCGCCCGGCGCAATTCTTCAGGAAATCCTCAGAACGTCCCGCTGGTCGTGGTGCTCGCGCCCCCGCTGGTGTACGTCACCGTCCAGCTGTCGCCAGTAGTTGGATGCGCCGTGCCTTGCGGACTCATCTGCGCCGCGAACGTGCGACCGGTACCGGCGGCCAGTGTCTGACCGGCGGCGAGCGTCCACGTGTACGTGACCTGCGCCGCGGTCGTCGTCACCGACTGCGTGATCGCCGAGCCGCCGATGGTGTTGTACTGGCCGCTCGAAGCCAACGATGCGGGATTGCGTGCCACCGAGATCGTGACGGTCATCGCCGTCAATGGCGCGGTGTTGCCGAACCGCACCTGCTCCTCCGCGAACCACGGACTGTTGCTGGCCACGGCGCCCGTCGCCGTCACCACGCCGCCGGTCGGCGCGCTCGCCACCGTCAATGCCACTGGCGCGGTGCGCGTGGTGAGGCCCATGGCCGCGGCCGAGATCGTCACGTTGGCAATGCCCAGCGTGGCGTTTGCGCCGGCCGTGAATGTCACCGCGGTCGAGTTGCCCGTGGTCGAGGCCGGATTGAACGCCGCGGTGACGCCGGTAGGTAGTCCAGTCACCGAGAATGACACCGCGCCCGTGAAGTTGGTGCGCGTGAGCGTGCACGTGATGGCGCCATTCGCGCTGCGGTTCACCGAGAGGGTGGCCGGGCACGCGAACGTGTAGTTCGGCTGCGTCACCGTGGTCACGGTGAAGTTGGACCGCAGTTGCTGACGTTGCCGTTCACGATGACCGTTCACGGGCACGGTGCCCGCCGCGAGGCTGGGCACCACTGCAACGACCTGCGTATTGCTCCACGAGGAGATCGTGGCGTTGGTCGTGCCGAAGCGCACCGTGCTCGAGTTCGGGAACACGCCGAAGTTGCTGCCGGTGATCGTCACGAGCGCTGCCGGCCGCGCCGCTCGTCGGACTGAGCGTCGTGATCGCGGGCGGCACCGGCGAGGTCACCAGGAAGTTCACCTCATTGCTGGCCACGCCCGCCACGACCACGGCGACCCCCACTGCGGTGTCGCCCGTCAGGTTCGGTACCGTCGCGACGATCTGCGTGTTGCTCCACGAGGTCACGGCCACGTTCGGTCGTGCCGAATCGCACCGTGTTCGCGCCCTGCGTCGCGCCGAAGCCGGTGCCGGCGAGTGTGACGCTCGCGCCGGGGTTGCCGGTGTTGGGCGTGACCGTATTGAGTCGGTGCACCGTCACGAGGAAGTTAGACGCGTTGCTGACCCGGCCGCCGACCGTCACGGTGACTGGATAGGTGCCCGGCGTGAGGTTCGGCACCGAGACGAGGACATTCGAGTTGGCCCACAGCTGCACAGTCGCAACCGTGGTGCCGAAGCGCACCGTGCTCGTGCCTTGCGTAGTGCCGAAGCCAGCGCCAACGACGTTGACCAATTGGCCAGCTCCGCCGCTGGTCGGGCTCAGGCTGCTGACCTGCGGGAACTGATCGACCACCGGCACGTTGATCGTGGCGGCATTGCTCGCCACGCCGTTCACCGTGACGACGACGGCGTACGCGCCGGGCGGCAGGTTCGTCGGTGCCGTCACTGCGATCTGCGAGGCGCTCCACGATGTCACCGTGACGACCGTGATGGCGCCGAAGCGCACGGTGCTCGTGCCCTGTGTCGTGCCGAAGTTGCTGCCGTTGATCGTGACCGCGCTGCCGGGCAGCACGGTGATCGGTGTGACGCTGGTGATCGCCGGCACGTTGCCCGGCTGCTGATCCAGCGGGAACTGGATGGTCTGCAGCAGCGTGAGCTTCGACGGGTTGACGATGCCGTTGAAACTTTCGTTGAACAGCGCGTAGCGGTCGTTGCCGTTCATCGCCCAGTACGCGTGGCCCATCCACGGCTTGCCCTGGAAGTACGAGACCGTGGCCGAGAACCACTGGCCCTGCGAGCCTGGTGTCGTGCTCTGGATGTCGGCGTTGCCGTTCAGCGTGCCGAACTCGCCGACGAACATCGGCGCGGTGTTGTTGTTGTAGATGAAGCCCCAGTTCTGATCCTTGATGGCGTTGAGCGAGGCGGGCGTCGCGCTGCCGTTGAACCACGGCTGGTTCGCCTCCACCGGGCCGTAATCGTGCGCCGAATAAACCAGGCGGTTCGGCACGCTGAGCACGACAGGCCGCGTCGCGACACCGCGCAGCATGCCGCCCCACCACGTGAACGAGTTGTTGTAGCGATCGTGGCCCTCGACGACGATCAGCAGATTCGGGTTGATCGCGAGGATGGCGTTGCCCGCGCGCGTGGCTGCGGCATGCCAGTCGTTCGCGGCGCTGCAGCCGGCGGGGTCGCCGCCCCAGCAGGCGCTGGCATGCGGTTCATTACGCAAATCCATGGCAACGACGGTGGTGTTGCCGAGATAACGCGTCGTCAGCGCGCGCCAGTTCGCGAGCCACGTGGACTCGGGGAACTCGTTCGTGTACCAGAGGCCGTTTTCCTGCGCGGAGTTGCCGGCGTTCGACCGGTGGTTGTCGAGCATCACGCGCAAGCCGATCTGGCCGCAGTAGGCGATGATCTTGTCGAGCACGTCGAGCGCCGTGGCGTTCGCCGCGATGTCGGTGTTGATGCCGTTGCGGTTGATGTTCAACGTGCCGAGCACCGGGTTCTGCGTCATCATCTGGTCGGAGTACGGAATGCGCACGGTGTTGAAACCTGTGCTCTTGATGCGGTCGAGGATGGCCTTGTAGTCGGCAATCCACAGCCCGTGTGCCACGAAAGTGGTGGTTTCGAAGCCGTACCAGTTGATCGCGGCGATACGCACCGGCTGATTGTTCGCGTCGAGGATCTGGTTGCCGCTGGTGTGCCAGTAGCCCGCACCCGCGGCGCGTGCGCCTGCGCTGAGCGCCAGTGCGCCTAACAAGATCAGCAGCGTGAGAAGGAGTCCCCCCGGAAATCCACGATGGGTGCGGCACGCCGCGACCCGAACCAGTCCATTGGTCATAGAGCCTCCAGCGGGCCAATAGAAGGTTGGAAGGAGCCCGCGCGAACGCACGCTGATCCGGAATTCGCGCGGCGTCAATACAGGGAACTAATAAATGCGCGCAAGCGTGTCGATGTCCAGCGAAGTCAGGCGGCTGTCTCGGCCGGGACATCCACGCCGGTGACCGGCGATTCCATCCGGGTCGAAGCCGGTGCGGCGTGTTGCTACACTGCCGCGCCATTTGAATTCGGTCCAGTGTTTGGGCCCAGTCTTTGACGCAAGCTCTTCGAGGGGATGGGAATGCAACAGTCGACGACGCTGGTTCTGGCCAGTCTGTGTTTGTTTGCCAGCGCCGCCATGGCGGCCGACACCACGGGATGGAAACCCATCTTCAATGGCAAGGACCTCGGCGGCTGGTCGGTGCATTACGCATCGAAGACCTCCGCCGGCGCTCCGCCGGCGTCGAGCATCTTCGCGGTGAAGAACGGCGAGATCCACGCCTATCCCACGCAGAAGGCCGGCAGCGAACAGCCGAATGCGTACATCGTCACCGACGGTGACTTCAAGGACTACGTGATCAGCCTCGAGTACAAGTGGGGCGAGAAGAAGTTTGCGCCGCGGCTCGACCTCGTGCGCGACGCCGGGCTGCTGTACCACGTGCATCGCGCGCGTCCGTCCGACTGGCCGGCCTGCACCGAAGCGCAGATCCAGGAAGGTGACACGGGCGATTCATGGGCGGTGTCGTCGCAGGTGTCGAGCTTTGTCGATCCGAAAACCGGCCGGTACGCGTTGCCGGAAAACGGTGGCGTGCCGGTGACCGTCGGCAAGAACGATGACTTTCAGCGTACGCGCCATGGACGCGTCAACGAGTACCCGGGCTGGAACACGGTCGAAGTGATCGTGCGCGGTGATCGCGCCACGCACATCGTCAACGGCGTCGTGAACATGCGGGTCAGCGATCTGAAGTCCTGGGACGCCAGTTCCAACAGCTGGATGAAACTCGATCACGGCAGGATTGCGCTGCAGGCCGAGAGCGCCGAGATTTTCTATCGCAACATCAAGGTACGCGCGCTCACGAAAGACGACGACATGCCGCCCGAACCGAAACTGACGGAAGTGTGGTTCCCGGTGCCGCCGAAGGTGACGCCGGGCGCGAAGCCTGGCGCGGCGCCGTCCGATGCCATCGTGCTGTTCGACGGCAAGAGCCTCGACGCGTGGAAGAACGCCAGCACCGGCGCAGCCGCCGGCTGGAAGATAGACAACGGCGAGATGGTGGTGGGTCCGGGCACGGGCGACATCCAGACAAAGGCGGCGTTCGGCGACGTGCAGCTGCACGTGGAGTGGCGCGACCCGCAGTTGCCGCCTGACAAGGTGAACCAGGATCGCGGCAACAGCGGCATCTTCCTGCAGGACGTCTACGAAGTGCAGGTGCTCGACAACTTCGAGAACCCCACCTACGTCAACGGCATGGTGGGTTCCATCTACAAGCAGTATCCGCCGCTGGTGAATGCCACGCTGCCCGCCGAGACCTGGAACACCTACGACATCATCTACACCGCGCCGCGTTTCGCGGCGGACGGGTCGGTGACGTCACCCGCGCGACTCACCGTGCTGCTCAACGGCGTGCTGGTGCAGAACAATTCCGTGCTCAAGGGCGGCACCACGTACATCGGTGCACCTAGCTACCGACCGCACGGCGACATGCCGCTGCGCCTGCAGGATCACGGCCACCTGGTGCGGTACCGCAACATCTGGCTGCGCAAGCTCTGAAATGGGGTCAGACCCCATTTCCTAGCAAAAGGGGCCGCACCATGAAGAGGTGCGAGCTCCGTCAGTGCATTAAGAATCGATCTCAGATTGGATGAGACGTTTGTCACAGGCTGTCACACGGCGATTTCCTGTCGCCCACCGGGGCCCCGGATGACACCCGTTCCCTTCAAGGGAAACCCATCCCTTACCGATAAGGCGGGGACGGGGAGTTATGAACGACGTCCGCGAAGAGCCCACGGCGGCCGAACACGCCACCACAGATCTGCCATTGCAAGCCCAGCTCATGGGAAGCCTGGCGCTCGTGTTCATTCTGAGCGTCGTCGCCGGCCTCGTCGGCTACTTCACCTTTGACAGCAGCACGCTCGAGAACAGCGTCGCAGGCGAAGGCCGGCGTCTACGCGTCGACGCTGAGCTCGCAGGTCTACAACGCGGTCGCCGCCGAAGATCCGGCGTTCGCCGAAGCGGTCATCGGGCCGCTGCGCAGCGATCGCAATGTCTACGGTGTCGCGGTGTACGGCACCGCGCGGTCAGCTGTCTCGCTGGCCATGGGCAGTTTCCGCCGACGATGACCCGCAAGTCCGACGCGGAATACTGAGCGACGATCGCGTGCTGCTCACCGTGCGCGAAGTGCCGATCGAACTACGGCGCCTCGGGATACCTGGTGCTCGCCCTGTCTACCGAACACATCGAGTCGGCGCGCATGCGCGCCGCGCAGTTCCCGGCGATGACCACGGCGGTGGTGCTGCTGTTCGCCATCCTGCTGGCGCTCGCGCATTCCTTCAGCGTGATGATGTCGGAAGTCGTGCGCATGTTCGAAGAGCGCCGCCAGATGGAGCGCACCGAGAAGGAGCGCCTCGAACGACTGGTGTCCGAGCGCACGCGCGAACTCGAGCGCGGTCGCGAGCAGTTTCGACTGGTGGTCGAAGGCACGCAGGCCATTCCGTTCGCGCTCGATGTCGAAGACGGGCACTTCGAATACATCGGGCCGCAGGGGCCGCAGCGCCTGGGCTTCAGCGAAGATCTCTGGAAGCAGATCGGCTTCCTCGACCGGCTCATGCCGCGCGATCGCAATGGCGCGGTGCGCCAGCGCATCGACGAGAGCCAGACGCGGCAACTTCGAGATCGAGACCACGGTGCTCACGCAGGACGAGAAGCGCGTCGACCTGCGCTGGGTGGCGAGCTGCGAGCAGAGCGACAAGCACCGGCCAGCACAAGGTGCTGCGCGGCATGATGCTCGACGTCACCGATCAGCGCCGGCTGGAGAACGATCTCGCGCAGGCGCAGAAACTCGAGAGCGTCGGCCGGCTCGCCGCGGGCGTGGCGCACGAAATCAACACGCCGGTGCAGTTCGTCTCCGACAGCGTGCAGCTTCGTGCGCGAGGCCATGGACGACCTGTCCGCGATCGTCGACAAGTATCGCGAGCTGCGCAGCGCCATGGAGAGCGGCGCCGACGTCGAGGCGGCCGCCAAAGCCGCCGAAGAAGCCGAGGACGATGCCGATCTCGACTACATCCTCGAGAACGCGCCGGTGGCGCTCGATCGCGCGCGCGACGGTCTCGGCCGCGTGGCGACCATCGTGCGCTCCATGAAGGAATTCGCGCATCCCGATCGCAAGGAGATGGCGCAGACCGATCTCAACCAGGCGATCGCCGAGCACGCTGGTGATCGCGTCCAATGAATACAAGTACGTCGCCGAAGTCGAAACCGCGCTTCGCCGAGATTGCCGCTCGTGAACTGTTACGCGGGCGAGATCAACCAGGTGGTGTTGAACCTCATCGTCAACGCGGCGCACGCCATCGGCGATGTGGTCAAGGGACACGCTTCAGACGGCACGCCGCAGAAGGGGCTGATCACCGTCAGCACCCGGGTGCTCGACGGATCGATCGAGATCGCCATCGGCGACACCGGCAAGGGCATTCCGGTCGAAGTGCGTTCGCGCATCTTCGATCCGTTCTTCACCACCAAGGAAGTCGGCAAGGGCACGGGCCAGGGCCTGGCGATCGCCCGCGCCGTGGTGGTCGACAAACACGGCGGCACGCTGCACTTCGAAACCGAAGTCGGGCAGGGGCACCACGTTCTTTATCCGCCTGCCCGATCGAGGAGCCGGCGACGGCCTCGGCCGCGGCCTGAAGGACATCATGAAACTCGCCAAGGTCTCCACCAGCCACATCCAGGCCGTCACCGGCACGACCTTCGTGTCGACGCTGAGCTCGCTGCTGTTCGGTTATTGCACGGCGGTGATCTCCGGCGTCGTCGGCGCCATCGATCACAATTTCATCGCGCCGCGCGGCATGCGGCGAAACGGCCGCGAACGCGCTGCTCGGCTTCACGGTGTGCGCGGTCGCTGGGCGGCACCATCATCGGCGCGCTGCTGGCACGACGCACCGCCGAGTTGTTAGGCCGCAAGCGGCCGATGATCCTCGCCTCGGTGCTGTTCCTGGTGTCGGCCTTCGGTTCGGCGTTCCCGGAATTCGGGCTTCGCGCCGATCGGCGGCATGGGCCCGGATGCCATCTGGCCCTTCATCTTCTATCGCGTGCATCGGCGGCGTGGCCGTCGGCCTCGCGTCGGTGATCGCGCCGATGTACGTGGGCGAGTTCGCGCCGCAGCGCGGTGCGTGGCCAGCTCGGGCGCGTACCAGCAGATCGCGATCGCCGGCGGCATCGCCATCGTGCTGTTCGTCAACTGGGGCATCGCGCTGCAGGGCGATGACGTCTGGGTGCTCGAGACCGGCTGGCGCTACATGATGGTGTCGCTGGCGGTGCCGGCGCTGGCGTTTTTCTGGCTGAGCTTCAGGTGCCGGAGATCCCGAGCTGGCTGGTGAAGACACGGTCGCATCGAGGAAGCGCGACGCGCGTTGCTGCGCTCGGCGGAGCCCGAGAAGTCGAGGCGATGCTCGAGGATCTCGCGCAACGGCAGGACGCAAGAAAAGCCGGCGCCGCTGCTGGCCTTCGGCGTGCGCGTGGTGCTGGTCGGCGTCGCGCTGAGCGTGCTGCAGCAGCTCATGGGCCTCAACGCCATTTCCTACTACGGCCCGCAGATCCTGCAGCGCATGGGCTATCACATGGACGCGGCGCTGCTCGGCGTGCTGGTCGCGCGCTCGCTCAATCTGCTCGCGACCATGGTGGTCGTGCTCATCGTCGATCGCGTGGGGCGCAAACCACTGCTGATCTTCGGCGCGCTGATCATGGGCGTGTCGATGATGGCGCTGGGCTCGCTGTTCGAGACCGCAGAGCACCGGCGCCTTCGGCCTGGTGGCGATGTGCTGTTACCTGGTGGGGCTCGGCATGTCGTTCGGCCCCATCGTGTGGATCATGATGTCCGAGATCTATCCCGCGCCGCGATTCGCGGCCAGGCCATGTCGATGGCCATCGCCGCGCAATGGGGCGCGAACTTCCTGGTCTCGGTCACGTTTCCGCTGCTGTTCGGCATGCGCGCTCAACGCACGTCGAACGGCGGATTCGCGTTCTGGATCTACGGCGGCTTCGGCTTGCTGGCGGCGTTCGTCGTGCTGCGGTTCGTGCCCGAGACGAAAGGCGTGGACAGCGAGCGGCTCGCAGCGCTGTGGCGCCGCGAAAGCCAGCCGAGCCGTCGATGCCGGGCCAGGAACCGGGATAACTCTGCAAGGGCTCATCGACGAGTATCCGGTTCTCAGCTCGGCACCGCTCTCAGACCCAGCCGACCGTGCGGCGGAACTCCAGCTCCGCCGCGTCGCGCGCGGCCTGTTGTTCCGCCGGTGGGCTGCGGCTGCGCGCGTGCCTGCGCCAGCGTCCTGGCCAGCGGCGGCAGACCCGCCTGCTGGCGCATGGAATTCACGCGCCCTTCGTTTTCGAGTGGGTAGCGGCTCGAGGCCGTTCGGCCCGACGCGCAGTTGCGTGCCGTAACGCTGCGGACGCCCCTCATAGACGCGGATGCGGTCGTCGATGATGGCGAACTGCCAGCGCGGCGCGTCGCCGTTCTGCGAGGCGCGCGTCGATGAGATCGCGGCACTGACGCATGAACGCGCGGCTCGCTGATCGAATGCAGCGCGATGCGCCAGGCGGCCTTGGCGCCTTTCTCGCCGACCAGCGTCGATGCCCGGCCAGCCGAACACCGCGATGATCTGCCGCAGCCGGCTGGCATTGGCGCGATGCACCTCTTCGAGTCGCGGATGATATTTGTCGTTGAGACTCGCCGGCGGCGGTCAGTTCGTTGCGCACGCTCTGGTCGTGCGCTTCCATGTCGAGAAGCGCCTTCTCGAGTGATTCATCCATGCCCTGTCGAATCTCCCCTCTGCCACGCGGCGTCGCCTAATATAGCGCTGATCCCGCCGGCGACAGGAAGACCCACGACGAAACCCCGCGCGGCTTCAGACACCGCGCGGGCTCGGAGCACTCGCCTTCCAACTACTGTTGCCGCGTCCGTGCGCTTGTCGTACTCGTCGTTGTCGAGATAGCCATCACCGTTCTTGTCGGTGGTGGAGAAGCTCTCGACCAGCTTCGGATCGGCGGATGCCTCGGGCATCGAGATGCGCCCATCCTTGTTGGAATCGAGCGTGTCGAACGAGCCGCTCTGGCCGGCGGGAGTCGCGGGCTGCGTCTTTTCGCCTTCGGCGGCGATGCCGGCGAGCGGGATCAGAGGCGATCACGGCCGCTGCGAGCAGTTTGCTGGTCATTGCGAATCTCCTGTGGCTGACGTGTCAGGCGGTCTTGGCGCCTCGTGGCAGCGAACGATGCACTCTCCATGCCAGTCCGGGCGTCGATGATGGTGATCAATCACTTGCCAGGCACATGGCAGGTTGCGCCGCTGCGTGATCGCGACGGCAAATGATGGTGCGCGGCGACAATCGGCGAGCCGGGCGACGGCGGATGGCGACAGCGGTTGCCAATCTAACTACAAACAGGCACTTGCAGGTCGGCGATCGGTGACAAGACGATGACAGGCGGAATGCGCCGACGCCGAGCCGCTGTCCTGTCCGACGCCGATGTCAGAGCCGTCCGGGGGCGCCGCCCGCCTGCAACTCGCAAGGTGCGGCATGGCCGCATTCTGGTTCGTGCTCGTCGGCGCATTGCTGGTGGTCGATCGCGCTGCTCGGGCGATTTCTCGATCGTCTGCCGGTCAGCCCGGCCATGATCTACCTGCGTGGTCGGCTTCCGCTCGGGCCGGCGGTCTTCAACGTGCTCGAGCTGCATCCGCTGCGCGAGCTCACGATGCTCGAGACCATCACCGAGATCGCGCTGCTGATCGCGCTGTTCACCGTGGGCATCAAGATGCGCGTGCCGATCGGCGACTGGCGCTGGAGCCTGCCGCTGCGGCTCGCGACCATCTCCATGGTGGTGACCATCCTGGGTGTCGCCATCGTGGCCGTGGTGCTGCTCGATTTCGACTGGCGGCTGGCGCTGGTGCTCGGCGCGGTGCTGGCGCCCACCGATCCGGTGCTGGCCTCGGACGTGCAGCTGCGCAGCGCGCAGGATCGCGACAGCCTGCGCTTCGGACTCACGGGCGAGGGCGGCCTCAACGACGGCACCGCGTTTCCGTTCGTGCTTGTTAGGGCTCGGCGCTGATGGGGCTGCACGAGATCGGTGGTTGGGCCTGGCGCTGGTTCACGGTCGACCTGCATCTGGGGAACGGTCGGCGGGCTGGGCATCGGCTTCGTCGTCGGCACGGCGCTGGCGCGCGGCGTGCGGCTGCTGCGCGCCTGGCGGCCGCGACGCGGTGATCTTCGACGAGTTCCTGCTGCTCGGCGTGATCGCGCTGAGCTACGGCGTCGCGCTGGCGGCTCACGCGCTCGGATTCCTCGCGGTGTTCGCCGCCGGGCTCGCGCTGCGCCGCGCCGACGACATTCACGCCGACTGCGACGTAGCGCGGCGGACAAGCCGCCGCTGACGCCGAGCATGCTGAACGTCAACGAGCAGCTGGAACGCATCGTCGAAGTGGCCGATCGTGCTGCTGGTGGGCGCCATGATCTCCACCGGCTACTGGTCGATCGGCGGGCCTGCTGCTCGCCGGCGATGCTGTTCGTCGTGATCCGCCCGCTGTCGGTGTGGATAGGCGTGCGTGGCGCGGATGCCGGCGGCGCGCCGCGCCGCCTGCTGGCGTGGTTCGGCATCCGCGGCATCGGCTCGGTCTACTACGCGGTGTATCTTCGCCGGCTATCGAACTGCGCGATGCGGTCGCCGAGGAGCTGCTGTCGGCGGTATTCACCGTGATCGCCGCATCCATCGTCCTGCACGGGATCTCGGCGACGCCGCTCATGGAGATCTATCATCGCGGCGCGCGCGCCGCGGGCGCGGGCCGGCGGGAAGTCGCGTTGTCGGACAAACGATGACAGGGGCGACGCCGCGTTCCCACGACATAGCCGGTACCGGCCGCTGTGCGCAGTGCGGCAGGAATTCCAGAATTATGCCCATGAACTGGGAACGCATTTCGGGCAACTGGACGCAGTGGAAAGGCCGCGTTCGGGAGCGCTGGGGCAAGCTGACCGACGATCAGCTCGACGTCATCGCCGGACGTCGCGATCAGCTCGTCCGGCCGCATCCAGGAAGCTTACGGCCTCTCGCAGGACGAGACCGAACGGCAGCTCCGCAATTGGGAACGCAATCTCGCGGTCGAGTACGACGAAGCGGATCTCGTCGATCGATGACGACGACGACGCGATCCACCGCAATCAACGGACAGAGGTAGAGCCATGATTACCATGAATGGAATTCGCAATGGCATTCTGGTGCGCGATCGCGTTCGGCATCGTCGCCTGCGCGTCGACGCCGCATGCCGGTCGAAAAGCTCGCGGTCGCCAAGAGCTCGATCGAACGCGCCGAGCAGGCGCAGGCCGCGCAGTTCGCGCAGATCGAGCTCAACAGCGCGCGCAACAAGTACGCCGCCGCGCAGGCCGCCGCGGACAAGACACGACGCCGAAGTGGCGGCGCGCCTGGCCGACCAGGCCGACATCGACGCGCAGCTCGCCGAATCCACCGCGCGCGCCAAGCAGCAGGAGCAGCTGGTGACCGAGATGGATGCGCGCCTGCGCGACCTGCGCAACGAGACGCTGCGCCGTGACAACTCGGCGCGGCGCCGCAGACGCCGCAGCCCGTCACCACACCGCCGCAGCCGTGAGGAGAGCACGCCATGAAGCGCACTAACGCTACCTGGATCGCCGTTGCCGTGGCTCGTCCGCCTTGTTAGGCCTCGCGGCTTGTGAAACCGCGCCCGATTCCAGCGGCGTTGCTCGAACAGGCGCGCAGCGCCGTCAGCCCAGGCCGAAGCCGATCCGAACGTCACCAAGTACGCGCCCACCGAACTCGATCGTGCGCGCAAGCTGCTGATCAACGCCGAAGGCGTCGGCGAAGGAGAAGGGCGCGAAGGACAAGACCGCGTCGCACTACGCCTACCTCGCCACGCAGATGGCGCGCATCGCGCAGCAGCGTGCGCAGGAGCAGGTGGCCATCGCGCGCATCAAGGCCGGTGAGACCGAGCGCCAGAAGATCCTGCTGACGGCGCGCGAGAGCGAAGCCGACCAGGCGGTGGCGCAGGCGCAGCAGGCCGCGCAGGCGAGGCGCAGAGCGCGCCAAGGCGCAGGCGCAGCAGGCGCAGGCGAATCGCAGCGGCTCGCGGCGCTGCTGGAAAACATGCAGGCCTCGCAGACCTCGCGCGGCATCGTGCTGACGCTCGATGACGTGTTGTTCGACACCGGCAAGGCGCAGCTGAAGCCCGGCGCGCAGCGCTCGATCGAACAGATCGCCGCGTTCCTCAACGAGAATCCCGGAGCGGCGCGTGCAGGTCGAAGGCTTCACCGACAGCCAGGGCACCAACGACTACAACCTCGAGCTTTCGCAGAGCCGCGCGGACGCGGTGGCCATGGCCATCATCCAGCGCGGCATCGACGCGCAGCGCGTGCGCGCGCTGGGTTACGGCGAAGGATTCCCGGTGGCCAGCAACGCCAACGCCGGCAGCCGCCAGCTGAACCGTCGCGTGGAGATCATCGTCTCGAACGGCGACGCCGCGATTCCCGGCCGCACGGCCGGAGCGCCGTGAAGGGAGAGTTCTTCCGGGGGATTTTGGCGCGGGACTGCGAGCCGACAGGTCGCACTCGGCGCGCGAGGGCTCGAGGATTGCGCGCTGCGCCTCATCGGCCATTCGCCGGGCATGCAGAAGGTGCGCGAGCTCATCTCGCGCGTGGCGCCCACCGATTCGACCGTGCTCATCTGCGGCGAAAGCGGCTGCGGCAAGGAGCTCGTCGCCGAGTCCGTGCACGCCATGAGCCCGCGGGCCAGACAAGCCGTTCGTCGCCATCAACTGCGCCGCGATTCCGGCGACGCTCATCGAGGCCGAACTGTTCGGCCATGAGCGCGGCAGCTTCACGGGCGCGCTGCGCACGCGTGAAGGAGTCTTCGAGCGCGCGAACGGCGGGACACTGCTGCTCGACGAGATCACGGAAATGCCGCTCGATCTGCAGTCGCGCCTGCTGCGCGTGCTCGAAACCAAACGACTGAGCCGCGTCGGCGGCTCCGCGGACCTGCCGGTGGACGTGCGCGTGATCGCGTCCACCAACCGGCTGCCGGCGCGCGCGTTCGAGGAAGGCCGGCTGCGCGAGGACATCTACTACCGGCTGGCGGTGGTGACCATCGAGCTGCCGCCGCTGCGCGAGCGCGGCGAAGACATCCTGGTGCTCGCGGAGTTCTTCCTCGGCGAGCTCAACCTGCGCAATGGCACGCGCAAGCGACTGTCCGAGGAGCTGCGCGCGCGCTTCCTGCGCCATCGCTGGCCGGGCAACGTGCGCGAACTGCGCAACGCCGTGGAGCGCGCGTACATCCTGTGCGACGGCGAGCTCGAACCTGAGCGAACAGGACATGCCGACGCTGCGCGACGCCGCGGATGGCGTGCGCGGCGATGGCGACGGGATCCGCGTGGCGATCGGCGCGACGCTCGACGAGATCGAGCGCACCTTCATTCTCGCCACGCTCAAACATTTCGAAGGCGACAAGCGCCGCGCGGCCGACGTGCTCGGCTGCAGCCTCAAGACGCTCTACAACAAGCTGCACGCGTATCAACGCGCGAGCGGCATGCAGGCATGAACTGAACGCGCGACCGTGCGCAAAAGGAGAAGGCGATGGGAATCATTCTGTGGTTGGTAATCGGTGGTGTGGTTGGCTGGCTCGCGAGCATCGTCATGAAGCGCGACGGCAGTCAGGGCATCTTCCTGAACATCGTCGTGGGCATCGTCGGTGCGATGCTGGGTGGCTGGCTCATGGGCCCGATGCTCGGCGCACCGTCGCATCAACTCCGGGGTCATCAGCATCGGCAGCCTGCTGGTGTCGTTCCTCGGTGCGGTGATCCTGCTGGCGATCGTCAACCTGATCTCGCGTAACCGCGTGCGCTGATGCGTGCGCGGCGTGAGCGCGGGTGCTTGATCGCGGACCTCTTCGAAATCCACGTTCCGGTGCCCGAGCTCATGCTGCGCGGCACGCTGGTCTACTGGCTGCTGTTCCTGATCTTCCGATTCGTGCTGCGCCGCGATGTCGGCGCGGTAGGTATCGCCGACATCCTGCTGCTGGTCATCGTGGCCGATGCGGCGCAGAACGCCATGTCCGGCGGCTACGACACCTTCGCCGAAGGCGCCATCCTCGTGTCGCACCATCGTCGCCTGGAACTGGCTGCTCGACGTGCTCTCGTTCCGTTTCGCGCTCGTGCGCCGATTCGCCTCGCCCGGACGCCTCACGCTGATTCAAGCAGCGGCGTGCCGCAGCGACGCAACCTGCGGCGCGAGTTCATCACCATGGACGAGCTCTACGAAAAGCTGCGCGAGCAGGGCATCGAGAAGATCGCGGAGGTGAAGGCCGCCTATCTGGAAGGCGACGGGCAGATCAGCGTGATTCGCAACTCAGCGTCGTCAGCGCCAGAGTCCGGGAGTCCGGCAGACAATCTTCCGGGAGGTCGACCTGCGGCATGACTCCGTGAGCGTCGAAGGACAACTCACCGGTCTCCGGATGCCATTCGAAGTTCACCTGCCGGCCGAGGCCAGGTCGGCCACCTTGATCACGGCGTCGCCAATGCAGCCGGACTGCGTAGCGGGCTCGACCAGTTCCACCAACTCTGGCGCGATCCACATGGCGCCTGTGCCGTCCTCGCCCACGCGGCCGGCATCCGCGGCCAGTGCAGCCGAGAAGCGTCAACGAAACGAGAGTGACCGTTCGATTCCCTGAATTCACGCACCGAGCATGAATTCCGGCAGGCGCACTGCCGTTCGGACCGCAGGCGGCGGACCGTGTAGGAAGGTGCCGCATGCGCGGACGGGACGAATTTACGCTACCTTGCTGGCCCCGCGCCGGATGGGTCACGGAGCCGATGATGGATCACGAAGAAAAAGTCGTTCAATGGTTCAACGCGGTGGACTGGATCCAGGCGGGCTCGCGCATTGCGGCGATCCTGGCGGTCTCCTTCCTGCTGGTGTTCATCGCGCGGCGGCTGATCTCCGGGCTCGAGAAGTTCACGGCCACGCATGCGCACGATGTCGAAGCGCAGAGACGCGCCGCCACCGTGAGCAACGTGCTGCGCAAGCTTGCGACCATCCTCATCACCGGCTATCGCGATGCTGGCCATCTTCAACACGCTGGGCATTTCCATCCTGCCGTTCCTGGCCACCGCCGGCGTGGCCGGTATCGCCATCGCGTTCGGCGCGCAGTCGCTGGTGAAGGATTTCTTTCGCGGGTTTCTTCCTGCTGGCGGAGAACCAGATCCGCCAGGGTGACGTGGTCGAGGTGGCCGGCAAGAGCGGCCTGGTCGAAGACCTGACGCTGCGCTACGTGCAGCTGCGCGACTACGAAGGCAACGTGCACTACGTGCCGAATGGCGAGATCGGCGTGGTGACGAGCTCGAGCCGCACGTTCGCCTATGCGGTGGTGGACGTGACCATCGCGCTCGAACAGGACATCGCGCCGGTCATCGAAGTGATGCGCGAGACGGGCGTGCAGTTGCGCGCCAACTCGGTGTTCGGCGAGAAGATCCTCGAAGACCTCGACATCGCCGGCATCGAAGCGTGGAACGAGCGCGGCATCACGCTGCGCGCGCGCATGAAGGTGCGCGCGCTCGAGCAGTCGAACGTGAAACGCGAATACCTGCTGCGGCTCAAGCACGCGTTCGACAAGGCGGACATTCAGCAGCCGCGGTCGACGGTGACGATCATCGAGACGGGGCGCGGGCGACCGGCGTGCCCCGCCCCGAAGGCCCGCCGCAGTAGCGATGGCATCGAGGGGACAGCCCCATTTCCGAGAATCGGCGGTCGACGTTCAAGCGTCCCGATAAGGGGCGCCGCGAAGCCGGGATCCGCCCACTCTCGCGTCGTGGCGTGAGCGTCAATGCGCCCGTTCGCTGCGGCTTGAAAAGGGGGACCCGCATTTCCTGAGCGAAATGGGCGTCCTGACCCCACTTGCTCATGTGCTTAGTGGGCGGTGACAGCGCTCTGGCGTGGCTGGGCCGGAGCGGCTCGCGCCACCTTCGCTTTCCCAACGCTCCTTTTCGAGGCGCTCGTTGAGGCGGCGACGCTGTTCCTCGTCGCGGCGCTGCACGCGCGCGGCCATGAATGAGGCGACCAGGATCGCGATGCCGGCAATACCCAGTAGTTTGATGATCTTCATGGTCAGCATGCTGTTCTCCGTGCGGGTCATTTCTGCAATCTCCTGAGTTCGGTCAGGTGCCGTTCGATCGTGGGCAGGGTGTCGCGCGCGAACTTGCGCACATCCTGGTCCTCGCCGCCCTGGGCCTGGGCGCGGTACAACGCGATCGATCGCTCGTGGCCGGCGATCATTTCGGCGGTCCACTTCGCGTCGAAATCGCCGCTCGCGGTGCCCGACGGGGGGCGGTGCGGGCGATCTGCGGGCGCCGGCAGCGGCCAGCCCTTGGCTTCGGCGATCTTCGCGAGGCGCGCATTCGCGCCGCTGTGGTCGCTCACCAGCATCTCGGCGATGCGTTTCAATTCGGGTCGCTGCAACTGCAGCAGCGCCTCGCGCGCGGAATTCACTTCCTTGCGGCCACTTTCGCGTGGCCTGCTTCACGAATGCGATGTCGTCGAGCGGTTTGCCGGGCGCGGCGCCCGTGCTGGTCGACGGTGTCTCGACCGTGCGTCACCTGGTTCGCCTGCATGTCCGCCGCCATGAGCGGCACGAGCGAGGCGCTGCCCGCGGTCCAGCTCTCGGCCGGGCACCAGCGAGACAGGAGTCGCGGTGTCTTCCGGCAGCGGCTGTGATGGCGCTGTCGCCGGAAGACTGACCGCCCACGCCGGCACGGATATCACCGCCGCGGCGACGGCGATGCCGATCGCTGCCAGCAGTTTCAACGGTGCGCGTTTCATGTTTCCTCCGTATCGAAGTCGACCGTCCGGCGGAGTAGTTAGTCTCCGCCGGACGGCCTGCCACGCAATCACGATCTCTCAGGTCTCGCAGGTGGGCATCACCCTGGCGCGATTGCGTGTTGTGCCCTCAGTTGGTCGGAGCAGGAGCCGGCTCAGCCGAGCCCGAGCGCTTCGCGGCATCGAGCGTCGCCTGGGCCTGCGCCTTCGCGGACTCGTACGTGGCTTCCGCCTGGTCCTTGCAAGCCTCCTGCGCATCGCTGCCCAGCGTCTCGCACTTTTCCTTGGCGACCTTGCGCTGGCCATCGGCCTGCGCTACGGCCACGTCGTACTCGGCGGCGGCGCGATCTTCAGCGCCTTCCATCGCTACCTGGCCCGCTTCACGGCGCTCCTCGGCCACGTTCGCCTGCGCGTCCTGGCGCTCCTCGGCCACGTCCTTCGCCGTCTCGTTGGCCGACTCACGCTTGATTGCAGCCGGCGAGCGCGCAAATGCCCACCGCTGCGGCCACTGCCAATGTCCAGCTGCTGTTTGATCTTCGTCACTGTTTCATCTCCTGAAGGTTCGAATGGCAATCATTCGTCGCGACGCATCCTGCGCCCGCATAACGGCGCCGGGCAGGCGGACTAGGAGCGGAAACCGCGTCAGACGTGACCGACCGCGCAGCGACATCTCCTGCAAGCGACGCCGCCCGGCGACAGCGCCAATACATCCGGGCTGTCAGCGTCGGCCCACAGGCTTCGCTGAGTCGCCGACCCTATATGGCGTGCATCTCCTGACAGTGACGCACGTGCCCGCGATTTAAGGTGATCGCGGTACATCACCATCACCCTGAATCTTCCGTTAGGAGGAGATACATGACCGCCCAGGCAAAGAATTTCGAGAACGGCGCTCGCAGCGCCGAATCCACCGTGATCGAACTCAACCGCATCGTCGCGCAGGCCGAAGAGCTGCTGAAGACGCTCGGCGAAGAGGGCGGAGCGGCCGTCGAAGCCGTCCGGCAGCGCGTGCTGCGCACCGTGAGCCAGGCCAAGGTGAAACTGGCGGACGCCGGAACACGCGTGCGTGGCGCCGCCAACGAAGCCGCCGAAGGGACCGACCGCTACGTCCACGACAACCCGTGGAAGTCGATTGCCTACGGTGCAGCCGCCGGCGCTGCCGTGGCGCTGATTGCCACGGCGCTGTTGCGCCGCGAGTAGCCAACCGAATTCCGCGGCGCACGGCATCGGCCGGCGCCGCGGACTTCGGGAGACATCGATGAATGCAACCGTTGGCGCTAGTGCTGCTGTTTGCCAATGCAGCACAGGAGACACCGACGATGCCGCCGTCACGCGACGCGCGCGCCGAGCAAACGCCGGCGCAGCAGGGCACGCCCACCGATCCGCTGTTCGACCGGCCAGCTCATCGCGAGCGACGAACCGGCGTTCGTGCGCAGCGCCATCGAGAGCCGCGCGGCAGGGTGAGCTCGATGCGCGCGGAGCCGCCGAGGTGCTGCGCAAGCCGGAGCTGCGAGAAGCGGCGTCGCAGGATCGTCCGGCAGAACGAATCGACGCGCGCTGAAGCTCGAGGCATTGGCGAAACGCAAGGGATGGCGAGCTGCCCGAGCAGAATCCGGATCGTGCAGTCCGGGCTGCCGTCCGCGGGCGAAGCGCGCATGGGCGCGAACTTCATCGTCCAGCAGATTTCCTTTCACGAAACCACCGTCGCGCAGTTTCGCGCGCAGATGAATGGCAAGAGCGACGCGGAGTTGCGACGTGCACTTCGCGAATCGCTTCCCGGATATCAACAGAACCTCGACCTGCTGCTTCAACTGAAACTCTGAGTAGCGTGTCGGACAGCACCGCATTGCCGTTGTCAGCGCACGCCGAGGATGAGGTCATTTTCCATCACAGCATGGCGTGGAGTCCGACGGCGAGATGGTTCGCGATGCGCGAGGCTTCCCGCCCATGCACAAATCCGCAATCGCCCCGTTTCAAGCGCGCCTGCCCGTTGCGCTGGCGGGTCAGCTGGCTCGCGCGGCGCTGGTACTACACGCCGCGCACGCATCGCGCCTACAGCGTTCGCCAGATCTCCTCGGGTGACCGGCGCCTGCTCGACGGAGTTTGCGCTGGCCTCGGCGACGATACGGCCGATCGCGACCTCGCCAGCGTTCGCGACCATCACCGACATGCTCTTCGAGCGCGTGCTCGCCGGCGGCAGCGACATGGCGGTGGGCTTCGCGGCGCTGGAAAGCACCGGCGGCGGTGACCGCGTGATCGGCGCCTGCGCGTATGCGCCCGCCGAGCGCCGAGTGGCGCCCGTTTCAGCATTGCCGTGGCGAAGTCGTACCGCGAGGAGCAGGTGGGCCGCATCCTTCTATCTACCCTGGTTCGCCAGGCGAAGCGCGTCGGCGTGCCGCTGCCTCATGGGCGAGATGGCGTGGTCGAACCGTCCGATGCAGATGCTGGCGATGTCGATGGGGTTCCGCGTCGAGCCCCTGCCGCGCGACCGCAACCTGCGCCGCCTCATCCTCGCACTCAAGTAATTCATCCATCCATATCGGGAGGTCGAGTGTCCGAATCCTTAAGCGGCGCCACATTGCAAGGCGATACGCGCTCCATCGAGCAGGTCCGCAAGGGCCGCCGCGTGCTCATCATCGTCGAGAACCTGCCGTGTCCGTTCGACCGGCGCGTGTGGCAGGAGGCGCGCACGCTTGCGGCGGCCGGCTACGTCGTCTCGATCATCTGCCCGAAGGCGCCCGGCTACGAAAAGAGCTTCGAGCGCATCGATGACATCGACATCCATCGCCACAGCCTGCCCGCGGAAGCGGACGGCGTGCTGGGTTACGCGCTCGAGTACAGCGTCGCGCTCGCCATGGAATTCTGGCTGTCGCTGAAGATCCTCTTCGGTCGCGGCTTCGACGTGATCCACGCCTGCAATCCGCCGGACACGATCTTTCTCATCGGCGCCTTCTACAAGCTGTTCGGCAAGAAGTACGTGTTCGATCACCACGACATCAATCCGGAGCTGTACGAAGCGAAGTTCGGCAAGCGCGGATTCGGCCGCAGCCTGCTGGTGGCGCTCGAGCGCATGAGCTTCAACACGGCGGACATGGTGATCTCGACCAACGAGTCATATCGCATCCATCGCCATCGAGCGCGGCCGCAAGAATCCGCAAGACGTGTACGTGGTGCGCTCGGGTCCCGATCTCTCGCGCATCAAGCTGGTGCCGCCCAATCCCGCGCTCAAGCATGGCCGCAAATATCTCGTGGGTTATGTCGGCGTCATGGGCAAGCAGGAAGGCATCGACCTGCTGCTGCAGGCCGTGCAGCTCATCGTGCATCACCTGAAGCGCACCGACATTCACTTCGGGCTGGTCGGCGGCGGCACCGAGCTCGCCGCGATGCGCGAGCTGGCGAAGCAGTTGGGCGTCGGCGGAGTACGTGACCTTCACCGGGCCGCGCGCCCGATGCCGAACTGCTCGAAATGCTCAACACCGCGGACATCTGCGTGAACCCGGACCGCGCCAACGACATGAACGACCGTTCGACGATGAACAAGATCATGGAGTACATGGCGCTCGGCAAGCCGGTCGTGCAGTTCGACCTGACCGAAGGACGCGTGTCGGCCGGAGACGCGTCCTGGTACGCGCGACCCAACGACGTCGCCGATCTCGCGCAGAAGATGGTCGCGCTGCTCGCCGACGAGAACCAGCGCATCCACATGGGCGCCATCGGCCGCGAGCGCGTCGAACGCGTGCTGTCGTGGCAACACGAGGCGCCGCGCCTGCTCGCGGCCTACGAACATCTGACTGGAGATCGATCATGAAGAAGTTTCTGATGGCCTGCTGCATCATCGTCGCGCTGGCCGTGGGCCACCGGCGCGATGGCGCAGGACGCTAACTACACGGTGAAGCCGGGCGACCTGCTGTCCATCAGCGTGTGGAAAGAGCCTGATCTGCAGCGGCCGGCGCTGGTGCGGCCCGACGGCTCGTTTCTCGTTTCCGCTGGTCGGCGAGATCGATGCCAAGGGCAAGACCGTGGCCGATCTCAACAAGGCCGTGAGCCTGCAAGCTCGCCAAGTACATCTCCGACCCGGTGGTCACCGTGTCGATCCAGGAGATCAAGGGCAACAAGGTGTACGTCATCGGGCAGGTCAACAAGCCCGGTGAGTTCATCATGAATCCCACCGTCGACGTGATGCAGGCATTGTCGATGGCCGGCGGCACCACGCCGTTCGCCGCGCTTGGCGACATCACCATCCTGCGCCGGACGCCGACCGGCAAACAATCGCTGCCATTCCGTTACAACGACGTAGTGCGCGGCAAGCGGCTGGATCAGAACATCGACTCTGCAAAGCGGCGACGTCGTAGTCGTGCCGTGAGGTGCGTCATGAAGAATCCGAACATTCAAATTCAAACTGGCTCACTGCTGCGGTGACATTGGCGCTGGGCTCTGCCCGCCGGCCGCCGCGCCGTGGGAATGGCATCCGAGCATCGAGGCCGGCTACCTGTTCGACGACAACTACCGTCTCTCGACTCCGGGCGACGAGATCGACGTGCAGGGGCCGATGGTCGACGCCGAGCTCGAATTGCGCACGCTGACGCAGACAGAGCGAATTCACGCTTCACGCCGCGCATCCGTGCCACCTATTTCCCCGACGAAACCGATCTCGACGCCGTCGACTACTTCGCGAACGTCAACTGGCTGCATACGCGGTCAGCGCGACGCGTACCCGCATACGCGGCGAGTTTGCGCATGCAGGACATCGTCAACAGCGAGCAGCCCGGAGTCGACGATGGCGGTGACCTCGGCGATCCGGACCTGGGCGATGCGTGGCCTGGTGCTGGTCGACAACCGCCGCACGCGCTTCAACGCTGCGGCCGTCGATGAACTTCGAACTGTCGCCACGGCGCGAGCTGCTTTCGATGCGGGCTACACCGACGTCAGCTTCGAGGAACAGGTTCTAGGCGCGCAGGTGGACTACACCACCGCCGACGTTTCCGCGGCGCTGGTCGCGCGCATGCAATGAAACCTCGACGCTGACGACGCGCATGCGCGGCTCACATTACGACATCTCCACCAGCGAGCCGTCGGACGGTTACGGCGCCGAGCTGCAATGGGACCGGCGAACGGCCGCGGATACGCGCACCTATCTGCGCGGCGGCGCGCAGAACGTCGAGGTGCCGGGTGGCGACGACGAGCTCACCTGGATCGTCGGCGCCGGCGTCGAGCTTCCTGATCGGCCGCAACGAATTGTTCGCCGACCTGTCGCGCAACGTCGGCCCGTCGTCGGTGGGCGAGCTGGTCGCGCGCGATCAGTTGCGCGTGCGCTGGACGCGCGCCATGACGCCGCGCCTGAGCCTGCTCGGCGGTTTGCGCGGCACCCATGACGACGACCTGGGCGACACGATCCACCTATCGCCCGCGCTCGTACGCCACCGGCGATCTCGGTCTGCAATGGCGCTGGCAGGAGGAATTCTCGCTGCGCGCCGCCCTGGACTACACCTGGCAGGAATTCGAGGACGCCGTGGACGACGCCACGTCGAGCGGCGCCATGATTTCGTTTCTCTATCAACCCCTGCAACGTCGCCGCGCAAGGAACGACTGACAATGGACTCCGATAACAATCCGGAATTTTCTGGTTACATCCACGCGATCGCGCGCCGCAAGGCGTTGCTGTTCGGTCGTCGCGATTCCCATCGCGGTGCTCGCCATACTGCTGTCGGTCGCGCTTGCCGGACATCTACACCTCGTCGGCGCTCGTCGAAATCGACGAACCGTCGAGCGCGACAGTCGCTGGCCGAAACCTCGGGCGGCGCCAGTTATGCCGACCAGTACGTGACCAATCTCAAGGGCATCGTGCTGACCGACAGCAACCTGCGCAAGATGATCAAGGAGCACGACCTGTATCCCGGCCTGGCGGACGACGCCGGCGGCGATGCTCAATCGCGCTCAAGCGGGACATCAGCGTCAACATCGTGACCACGCCGATCCTCGATCCGCGCACCGGCCGCGAGCGCGAAGTCGTCGACGCCTTCACGCTGTCGTTCGACCATCGCGATCCCGCGAAGGCGCAGAAGGGCGCGCGAGTGGCTGGTGAGCGCGTTCCTCGCCGAGCACCGCCGCCAGCGCCAGGGCCGCGCGTCGAACGCCGCGCAGTTCTATGCCAAGGAAGCCGAGCGCATTCGTACGCAGGTGTCCGGGCTCGAGTCGAAGCTCGCCGACTTCAAGCGCGCCAATGCCGGGCAGCTGCCCGAGCTGACCGAAGTGAACATGTCGATCATGGATCGCACCGAGAGCCAGCTCGCAGCAGATCGACCAGCAGATGAGCTCGCTGCGCCAGGAGCGCGTGTTCCTCGCCGCGCAGCTCGAGCAGTCGCGCGCCGCGGGACCGGATGCCGGCAGCGTGCGGCAGCTCGAGGATCAGTACGCGCGCATGCGTTCGACGCTATGACGAGAGCCATCCGGACATGGTCGCGCTGCGCCGCCAGATCGACAGCATGAAGTTCGGCACCAGCGCCGGCGCCGGCACGTCGCTGCGCTCGCAGCTGAACTCCAAGCGCGCGACGCTGGCCGAAGCGCGCCAGCGTTACGGCGCGGAGCATCCCGACATCAAGCGGCTGCAGCGCGACATCGCGACGCTCGAGACGCGCATCAAGAACGGCGAGCGCGGCGACGTCGAAATGTCCGACGGCACGCCGGTGGGCATGCAGCTGCGCACGCAGATCAACGCCATCGACAGCCAGCTCGGCAGCCTCATGGCGCGCAGCGCGGAACTGCGCGCCAAGATCGTCGGGCCTCGAGCGGAACGTGACGGCCGCGCCGCAGGTGGAGCGCGAATACGCGAACGCCACGCGCGACCTCACCATCGCGCGCGAGAAGTACGAGCAGTTGCTCAACCGGCAGATGGATGCCGAGGTGAGCGAAGCGGCGATCGTCGGTGGCCGCGCGGACGAGTTCCGGCTCATCCAGGCGCCGATGCTGCCCGGTGCGCCGGCCAAGCCCGAAGCGACTCGCCATCCTGCTGATCGGCCTGGTCGCCTCGGTGGTGCTCGGCCTGACCGTCACCGTGGCCGCCGAAGCGCTCGATCCGAAAGTGCGCGGCGCACGCGACATCCGCGAGCTGCTGTCGGTGTCGCCGCTGGTGGCCATTCCGGCGATTCGCAATTCGCGTTCGCGCCGGCGCAACGCCTGGCGGTTCGTGACCGCCAGCGCCAGTGGCGTGGTCGGCGTGTGGATCGTGTTCACCGCCATCAAGAACTACCTGTGACCCAATGAGAGACACATCAATGAGTACGACCATGGAAGATGCGATCCGCCGGAATTTCGCCGAAAGCGGGTGCCGGCGAGCGGCCGAACGCCATCGAGTCCACGAACCTGCGGCAGCGCGTTCGCGCCGCGTCCGGCGGCGCCCGCCGAGCTGCAGCAGGCCCGCCGCTTCCGCCAGGCCAGCGTCGATGCACGCGCCATGGAGCGCCAGTGCATCCTGCCCGCGGTGTCCGATGTCGCGGCGCTGCGCGCGTTCAAGATCCTGCGCACGCGCGTGCTGCGCCGCCTCGACATGCACAAGTGGAACTCCATCGCGGTGTCCGGCATGTCGGTGGGCGAAGGCAAGACCATGACCGCGATCAACCTCGCGCTCGCGCTTTCGCAGGACGTGAACACCTGGGTGTTCCTGGTCGACCTCGACCTGCAGCGCCCGCAGATCGCCAACTATCTCGGCATGAGCTTCGAGAAGGGCCTGTCCGACTATCTGCTCGGCAAGGCCGAACTCGAGGACGTGGTCTACAACCTGCAGTCGGAACGGCTCGGCGTCATTCCGAATGCGCGCGCCTTCCAGCATTCCTCGGAGTTCCTGAATTCACCGCGCATGGGTGAGTTCACCGCGGCGCTCGAGCGCGAGATGCCGCGCCGCATCGTGATCTTCGACATGCCGCCGCTGCTGGCGTCGGACGACGTGCTGGCGTTCGCGCCGCAGTTCGATTCGCTGCTGCTGGTGGTGTCCGAGGGCAAGAGCGGCCGCGCCATGCTGCGCGGCGCGAAGGAAGTCCTGAGCGAGATGAACCTGCTCGGCGTGGCGCTCAACCGCTCGAAGGAACGCAACGAAAGTGCTTACTACTAAAGATCTGACGGCGGGTTCGCCAGAGGTCGCGGGCGAAGAGATGGGGTCAGGCACCATTTTCGCGGACGAAAATGGAGCCAGACCCCTTGCGAACGAAGCCTGCGGTCACGCAGGCGCATCAGCATCTTCGGGCTCGGGTACGTCGGCGCGGTGTCGCTGGCGTGCCTGGCGCGCGACGGTCACCGGTCATCGGCGTCGACATCGATCCCGTGAAGCTCGAGCTGATCCGCAACCGCAAGTCGCCGATCCTCGAGGAGGGCATCCAGGAGCTCATGCGTGACGTGGTCGAATTCCGGTCGCGTGTCGGTGACCAACGACGCCATGCAGGCCATGCGCGATATCGGAGGTCTCGTTCGTCTGCGTGGGCACGCCGTCGGCGTCGAACGGCAGCCAGGACCTCACCGCCATCCTGCGGCTCGCCGAGCAGATCGGCGCGGCGCTCGAAGCTCAAGGACGAATTCCACACCATCGTGATTCGCTCGACGGTGCAGCCGGGAACGGTGGAAGAGAAGATCGAGCCCATCCTCGAGCGCGCCAGCGGCAAGAAGTCGGGCGTCGACTTCGGCTTGTGCTTTCAGCCGGAGTTCCTGCGCGAAGGTTCCTCGATCCGCGACTACGATCATCCGCCGTACACCATCGTGGGCGGCAACTGCGAAGCGGCGGTGAACGCGGTGCGCGAGCTGTTCCAGCATCTCGATGCGCGCTTCCTGGTCACGAACATCCGCGTGGCCGAAACGCTCAAGATGAGCTGCAACGCCTTTCACGCGCTCAAGATCACCTTCGCCAACGAGATCGGCCGCGTGTCGCAGGCGCTGGGCATCGATTCGCACGAAGTCATGCGCCTGGTGTGCGCCGACAAGCGCCTGAACATTTCGCCCGCCTACCTGAAGCCGGGCTTCGCCTTCGGCGGCTCCTGCCTGCCGAAGGACCTGCGCGCGCTGACCAACATCGCGAAGCAGAACGACATCGAGCTGCCGATGCTGTCGAGCCTGCTGGTCAGCAATCGCGTGCACATCGATCACGCCGTCGACAAGATCCTGAAGCTCGGCCGGCCGAAGGTCGGCATGCTCGGCCTGTCGTTCAAGACCGGCACCGACGACCTGCGTGAATCGCCGCTGGTGCTGGTGGCCAAGCGCCTGCTCGGCGAGGGCTGCGAGCTGCGCATCTTCGATCCGGAAGTGCAGCTGTCGCGATTGTTAGGCGCCAACCGCAGCTACATCGATGCCAACATTCCGCATCTCGGGATCGCTGCTGTGCGCCGAACATCGAGAGCATGATCGATCCTTCCGACGTCATCCTGGTGGGGCTGCAGCAATCCGCGCTCAACGATGCGCTGCAGGCGCGCGTGCGTCCGGAGCACTACCTCGTCGATCTGGTGAACCTGCCGAATCGGGACCTGCTGCGTTGCCGATACGAGGGCATCTGCTGGTAGTGCGGCTGGCGCGCAGGCCAGCCTTTACCTACATATATAAGAGAGACGCGCTCGAAACCGCTTTTGAGTTGCGTCACATTTTCGTGCACCTGTAAATCTTTCAATTTCACTTAAGCCATTGAATATGCTGCCTTTGTCGCCGACTAACGACGTAGGAGGAGTCGGGCAGAATTTCGCCCGTTGCGTTGAATCCATTGCCTTAGGAGTCGTAAATCTGTCGCCAGCCCATTAGGGCTGCCAGAGGACTCCGACAAATGATTCGCCAGAATCGCGGTCTTGTAAGCGCGCTCCTACCCTTGGTGCCCTTGGCCTTCTGCCACGGATGCGGCGGAGGTGGTGGATCAGCTTCGGCTACCGCACCGGCGGCTGCGGCTTCGCCGCCCGCCCGTCACCGCGCCGGCGGTCGTGAATCGCGCCACCCACCATTTCCGGCGAGGCGATCGCCACCGCGCAGCGTGGGTGCGACCTACAACTGGCAACCCGTCGCCGCCGATCCCGATGGCGATGTGCTGCAATTTCAGCGCCACGAATCTTCCGCCCTGGGCGAGCATCGATCCGACCAACGGGCGCATCTCCGGTACGCCGGGAGCAGAACGACGTCGGCGTCTACGAGTCGATCACGATCACGGTCGCGGACGCCGCTCACCGGACCGCGACCCCGCCGTTCTCGATCACGGTGACCGGCGATGTCGGCGGCACGCGGCGTGGCTTCGCTGCAATGGGAAGTGCCGCCATCGAAGGTGGACGGCTCGCCGCTCGACGATCTGGCGGGCTATCGCATTCTCTATGGCCGCAACAGCGATGACCTCGACCAGCAGCGTGCTCATCGACGACCCGGCTGCCACCTCGCTACGAGTTCACCTCGCTGCCGAGCGGGGTCTGGTACTTCGCGGTGGTCGCCGTGAATGCCAGCGGACTCGAAGGGCCGCCGACCACCGTCGCCACCAAGTCCATCTGACGCCGCCGTCTGACAACCAATTTCCGATTTTCCGAGAGGATCCGAGCAATGAAGCTTGCTAGTGTGCACGGCCATCATGCGCCACGCGCCGCACCTTGAAGTCCCTTGCCTTGTTAGTCGGCTTGACTGCCATTGGCGCTACCACCGCCCAGGCGTTGCCGGTCATTCCCGGCGCTGCCGGTTACGGCATGGACACCGCGGCGGGCCGCGGCGGCACGGTGTACAAGGTGACCAACCTCAACGCGAGCGGCAGCGGGTTCGCTGAAGGCCTGCGTCGACGGCACCACGGCGCGCACCTGCGTGTTCGAAGTGTCGGGCGTCATCCGCCTGACCTGCCGATCTCATCATCCGCAACAGCTATCATCACCATCGCCGGCCAGACGGCGCCGTCGCCGGGCATCATGATTCGCGGCGCGGCGCATCAAGATCCAGGCGTCCGACGTGCTCATCCAGCACCTGCGCGTGCGCGCCGGTGACGACGCCAACGGTCCGGATCCGGAAAACCGCGACTCGCTCAAGATCGAAGGCATCGACCGCGAAGCCGGTGCGCAACATCGTCATCGACCATTGCTCGTTCAGCTGGGCGCATCGACGAGATCGCCAGCGTCTGGGGTCCGCACGACAACATCACGTTCAGCAACAACATCTTCGCCGAGCCGCTCAACGAGTCCATGCATCCGCAATACGACGGCTCGGGCGTGATGAAACACGGCTACGGCGTGTTGTTCGGCACCGCCGCCAACAGCAGCGTCACCATGGTCGGCAACCTCATGGCGCACCAGGTGGAGCGCAATCCGCTGTCGCGCGCCGCGGAGTTCGTGTTCGTCAACAACGTGGTCTATAACCGCGGCACCATGGACGTCGACCTGCAGAGCCAGGACGGGCGCATCGACCAGGAGTTCGGTGGTCGGCAACGTGTTCCTGCGTGGCCCGAGCTTCGACCGCGACATCGCAGGCCGATCTTCGTGCGCACCAGCGGCAGCCTGTCGCTGGTTCCCGGCAGCCGCGTCTACGTCCATGACAACAATGCACCGGAGAGCGGCAGCACCTATTCGCAGCTGGTGACGCTCACCGGCGGCGATGTGATTGTCGGGCCTGATGTCGCAGACCACTGCACCGGTCTGGAACACCGGCCTCGTGGCGCGCCCGACGGCGAACAACGCGGTCTACAACCGCGTGCTCAAGTACGCCGGTGCGCGTCCCACCGATCGCGACTCGGTCGACCGGCGCATCGTGCCGAGCGTGCAAGCAGTCGCAATGGGCAGATCATCAACTGCGTCGTCGTCCAATGGCACCACGCGTTGCAACAAGAACGCCGGTGGCTGGCCGACGCTGCGCGCAGAATCGTGCGCACGCTGACGCTGCCCGCGAATCACGAACATCGATCGCGTCGAACGGCTACAGCAATCTCGAGAACTGGCTGCACTCGATGGACCTGAACTGTCGCTGGCGTTGTAGCCGGCGCAGAGTCCGACATCGCCGCCGGCGCTGTCAGTGCAATGATGACGTAGCGCAGGACAATTCGCCGGGCGTGTAATCGTTCGACGATAGGGCAACGAGGACAAGGGCTGGCGTCCAAACGACCAGCCTTTTTCTATTCTGGCGCGCGTGCAGGGAAGGGACGCGTCCGATTGAATACCGAATATCACGACCAGGTAAGTCAGCCGATCTATCTTCAAGCGCGGCACGTCGTTGGCCGCGCCCGTGCTGCTGTGGCTCATCGACGCATTGCCCGCGGTGCTCGCCGGCGTGATGTTCTATCCACTCACGCGCATCTACGACGTCGAGTTCGACCGGCCCGTTCCTGGTGCTGTCGATACTCGCGGCCACGTTCACGCTGGCCATCCTGCCGTCGCGCAATCCCACACGGCAGATCATCTCCGGCCGCCTCGAGCTCGCCACCAATCTGCTGTTGCGCTGGGCGGTGCTGGTGGCCGCGCTGCTGGCGCTCGGCTACATCACCAAGTTCTCCGAAGACTTCTCGCGCCGCGTCGTGGTCACCTGGGTGCTGGTGACGCCGGTGTTGCTGGTGATGCTCTCGCTGATCCTGCAGGGCGTGACGCGCGCGCTGCTGCGCGACGCCGCGCAGGCGCGCCGCGCCGTCGATCGTCGGCTGCACGCAGGCGAGCATGGAGCTCGTCGAAGCGCCTGGCGCTGCACGTCGAGCTCGGCATCTCGGTGGCCGGCTTCTTCGACGATCGCGGCAGCGACCGGCTGGGCTGCGCCGAAGCATGCGCAGCTGCTCGGCCGCTTCGAGGACGTCGCGGCATTCGTGAACAGCCGCAACATCGACGTGATCTTCATCGCGCATCGCGCCGGGCCAGGTGGCGCGCGTGCGCGAGCTGGTGCACGAGCTGGGCGACACCACCGCGTCCATCTACTTCCTGCCCGACGTGTCGGGCTTCGACTGCATCCAGCAGCGCGCCAGCGAGATCCTCGGCATGCCGGTGGTGGCCATGTGCGAGACGCCGTTCCACGGCTACCGCGGCCTCGTCAAGCGCCTCATGGACGTGACCATCGCGATGCTGCGCACTGGTCGTGCTCGTCGCCGCTGTTGCTGGGCATCGCCATCGCGGTGAAGCGCAGCTCGCCGGGACCGGTGCTGTTCCGGCAGCGCCGCTACGGCCTCGATGGCCGCGAGATCATGGTCTACAAGTTCCGCACGCATGACGGTGTGTGAAAACGGCGCGCACGTGACCCAGGCGTCGCGCAATGACGCGCGCGTGACGCCCATCGGCAAGCATCTGCGGCGCTGGTCGCTCGACGAACTGCCGCAGCTGATCAACGTATTGCAAGGCACGATGAGCATCGTAGGACCGCGCCCACATGCGGTCGCACACAACGAGGAATACCGCAAGCTCATCAAACGGTACATGGTGCGCCACAAGGTTCTGCCGGGCATCACGGGACTGGCGCAGGTGCGCGGTTGCCGCGGCGAAACCGCCCGGGTGGAGCACATGGAAGCGCGCGTGTTGTTCGATCTCGAATACATGCGTCGGTGGTCACCGATGCTGGACTATCGAAATCATCCTGGCCACGGCTGTCGCCGTGATCAGACCGACGCGCGTACTGAAGATCCAAGGAACAACGCCATTCCGCTTTCATCGTGTCCACGATCTGACGCATGCCGACAATTCTCGGATTCGCCGCACTGTTCCTGCTGGCGACCGACGCGCTGAACATGGACCTCAGTCTCCTGCCCGGCGTGTCGGCGAAGAACCTCATCATCTACCTGATCGCGGTGATGCTGGCGCTGCGCATGGTGGTCAGCCGCAGCTCGATCATGGTCGCGGGCCAGATGCAGGGCGCATTCATCATCGCTGATCGGCTACGCCATCGTCACCTGGCTCATCGCGGCGCTGCTCATCGAGTATCCGCACTACGACGTGATCGCGAGCGGCCATCAGGCTCAAGAGCGGGCTGATCGACCACTACATCTTCTTCCTCGTGTTCCTGTTCGGCGTGCAGACCACCGAGGACGCGCATGAAGGTCATCAAGGGCCTGCTGCTCGGCGCGCTGTTCGCCAACATCATCACGATTCTCGACGCCGCCGGCATCATCAGCCTGGGCTTCCGCATCCGCGAGGACGGCCGCACGGCGGGCGCCATCGGTGAATCCAACCAGTACGCGGCGTTCATCATCCTGTTCCTGCCGGCGACCATCGCCGCCGCCGTGGCGTCGCAGTGGCCTGCAGCGGCTGTTCTGGTTCGGCGCCACGCTGGTCGGCTGCATGACGCTGGTGATGACCGCGTCGCGCGGCGGCTTCGTCGGCCTCGCCATGACGTGCGCGGTGGGCGCCTATCTATACCGCCATCTCATTTCCTACAGCCGCATCGCCGGCTGGGTGTTCGGCTCGCTGATCCTGCTGGTGCTGGTGGTGTCGTTCTCGCAATACGGCAACCTGCTGGCCGAGCGCATGATCGGGACGTCCGGGTCCATCGACGCGAACACCGCGTCTTCGGGCCGCAGCGACATCTGGGCGCACCGCGCTCGGCGGCGATGTTCGCGCATCCATCACCTTCATCACCGGCTTCGGCTGGGATGTCGTACGCGTCCATGCCGTTCCAGTTCTCGCCGCACAACCACTACCTCGCGCTGTGGTTCAACCTCGGCCTGGTGGGGCTGTTGTGCGGCACCTATCTGCTGTTCTCGGCCATCGGTCGCGCGCGTCGCGCCAGCCTGCAGCGCCGCGCCGCCGCTGCGCGGCCAGCTCATCGCCTTCGTGCTCGGCACCGTCGGTGTCGCCACCGCCGTGTTCTTCGTCGACCTGCACAACCCGTGGTACTACTTCTGGATGTACGCCGGCGTGGTCGATGCGCCTGGTGTTGTGCGTGGACGCAGGCTGCGCGGTCGCCGTGACCGGCGCGCGGCGCCGCGCCGTGCGCCGACCGGCGGTGCGGCGCGATCCGTACGGCTGGGCGCAGCCGCGGGTCGCGATCATGAGCGCGCGCCGGATCTGCATCGTCGGCCTCGATTCGTACGGCATGTTGTCGGGCGAGGAGAATCCGAAGTACATCGGCGGCGAATCCATCCAGCACGTGTTGCTGGCGCGCGCCTGGCGCGATCTCGGCCACGACGTGTCGATGATCGTGCACGACGAAGGGCAGGGTGCGCGCCGCGAGCACGATGGCATCACCGCGATCGCCGCGCACTACGCGCCACGGCGGCATTCGCGGATCTGCGCTTCTTCCATCCGCGCGCCACGCGGCTGCTGTCCGCGCTGATCGCGCGCGGACGCCGACATCTACTACCAGTCTCCCGCCGGCGCTTACACCGGCATCACCGGCTGGTTCTGCCGCGCCACCGGCCGGCGTTTCATCTTCCGCATCGCCTCCGACAGCGATTGCGAAAAGGAACATGGCCGCATCCAGTTCTGGCGCGATCGCAAGCTCTACAACTACGGACTGCGGCGCGCCGACCTGGTCGCGGCGCAAACCGAGTACCAGGCGCAGATGCTGCGCGAGAACCACGGAATCGAAAGCGCCGTGGTCAACATGATGGTCGAGCCGCCGCGCAATGGCGCGCGGCGCCGAAAAAGACATCGACGTGCTGTGGGTCAGCAATCTGCGCGCGCTCAAGCGGCCCGAGCTCGCGCTGGAGCTCGCACGGCAGTTGCCGCAGGTGAAGTTCACGCTGGCCGGCGGCCCGATGCCGGGTGGTGAGACCTATTACGAAGACGTGCTGCGCTGCTGCCGCGCGCCTGCCCAACGTCACCATGCTCGGCGCGGTGCGTTACGCGGATAGCGGAGCGCTGTTCGATCGCGCGAAGATATTCCTCAACACCTCGAGCATCGAGGGATTTCCCAACACGTTCCTGCAGGCCTGGATTCGCGGCGTTCCGGTGGTGTCGTTCTTCGATCCGGATTCGCTGGTGCAACGCCTGCCGCTCGGCCACATCGCCAACTCGGTCGACGACATGCGCGAAGCCATTCGCGGCCTGCTCGAAGATGACGTCGACCGCGCAGCTGACCGGGCGCCGCGCGCGCGAATTCGCCACGCGCGAATTCACCACGCGGCGTCGCCGCCCGTTACCTCGAACTACTGGATCAGCAAGTCGCCGCAGATGCGGCTCGGCACCGCCCGCTGGACGAAGCCAACGCGAATCAGCGCGTCAATGCAGGGAGCCGATCTGCCATGACCACCCCGACATGCCTCGATGTTCCGATCGACGCCGACCGCGCTGCGCACTCGTGAGTTCGCGTGAGCACACGCGGCGGCGCATTGCCGCCGCGCAGCGACGTGCTGTTCGTGCTCAGCAACCTCGCCGTCGGTGGATCGGAGCGCAAGATCGCGCGCATGGCGAACCGCCTCAAGGAAGAGGGCGTGGCCGTGACCTGGCCTGCCTCAACGGCGCCGTACACGCTCGAGTCCAGCTGCGCCGCGACGTGCCGCTGCACAAGCTCGAGCGCCGCGGCAAGTTCTCGCTGGCCACCGTGTTGCGCCTGCGCAGGATGATCCTGCGCGAACGGCCGGCGACCGTGATCGCGGTGAATCTCTACCAGGCGCTGTACGTGGCCTGCGCCACGGCGCTGATGTCGCATCGGCCGCGCACCGTGGCGCTGGTCAACACCTCGACGTTCCGCGGCCGCCGTCTGCGCAAGCGGCTCTACCAATCGGTGCTGTCGCGCTTCGATCTGACCGTGCATGGCTCGCAGGCGCAACGCCGCTTCTGGGTCGATGCACGATCGCACGCGCGCCAGGACAACTCCATCGGTCATCTACAACGGCGTGGACTCCGCGCACTTCGAGCCGCGTCGTCGCCTTCGAAGCCGCCAAGCGGCTGCGCGCGTCGCTCGGCGTGAAGCCCGGTGCACTGCTGCATCGGCACGCGTCGGACGGATGGCGCCCGAGAAGAACCAGGAAGTGCTGCTGACGACGCTGCGCCGCCTGCGCGTGGCGCGCGTCGATGCGCACCTGGTGATTGCCGGCAGACGGGCCGCTGCGCGAACAGCTGCTGCGCCGCGCCGCGGCGCTGGAGGTCGCCGACCGCGTGAGTCTCATCGGCGAGCTCGACGACGTGCGCCCGGTGCTGGCCGCGCATCGATGTGTTCGTGCTGCCGTCGATCGGCCGTCGAATCATTCTCGAATGCCGCGCTCGAGGCCATGTCCATGGGCCGCCCGGTGATCCTGTCGCGACATCGGCGGCGCGCGCGAGATGATCGACGACGGCGTCGAAGGCTACGTGGTGTCGCCGACCGAGCTCCCGCGCGCGGCTGCCGGCGCTGATCGCGGCGTTGTATGCCGACCAGCGCAAGCGGCAGCAGATGGGCGCGGCAGCCCGCGCGCGCGCCGTGAGCCGGTTCTCGGTGGCGGCCATGGTGGCGGCGTATCGCGCCCTGCTGCAGGGCGAGGTGTCGTGAATGAGCGCCGATCCCACCACCGTTCTGCCGTGCCGAGCAGTCGCCGTGCCGCCGCGCTGCGCCAGTGCGCGCCGTGCCGCCGAAGCGCGGGTCAAGGTATTGCAGTTCGGGCCGGCGCTCGACGTCCGCGGCGGCATCAGCTACGGTCGAACAACTCATCTGTGACTATCTACCGCCGTACGTTTCCATTCGCCACGTCGCCACCATGAACGAGGGGGCGAAGTTCGCGACGCGCCACTGGTGTTCGCGCGCGCGGTGTTCACGCTGTCGCGCACGCTCGAAGGCATCGAGCCCGACCATCGTGCACATCCACTTCGCCTCGCGCGGCAGCACGCTGCGCAAGCTGATTCTCGCGAACATGGTGCTGCGCGCGCGGACGGCCGCTGATCCTGCACGCGCATGGCGCGGGCTTCGACCAGTTTCATCGCGGTCTGCCCGTGCCGGTGCGCAACTTCGTGAGCCGCACGTTGCAGCAGGCCAACGTGCTGATCGCGTTGTCGAGCCAGTGGCGCGACTTCTACGTGCAAGAATGCGAGCTGTCGCCGTCGCAGGTCGTGGTGTTGCCGAATCCGGTGCGCGTGCCTTCGCGCGTTCCCGATCGCGCCGGGCGAACGCAGGTGCAGTTCCTGCATCTCGGTCGTCTTGGCAAGCGCAAGGGCGGCTACGACCTGGTGAACGCCTTCGCCGCGTTGCCGGATGCCGTGCGCGCGCGTGCGCGGCTGGTGCTCGCCGGCGATGGCGATGTCGAAGGCATGCAGCAAGCTGGCGGCGCCTCTTGGCGACCGGGTACGCGTGTTGTCGTGGATCGATGCGCACGAGCGCGATCGACTGCTCGCCGAAAGCGATGTGTTCGTATTGCCGTCGTATGCCGAAGGTGTGCCGATGTCCCTGCTCGAAGCCATGGCGGCGGGACTGCCCAGCATCACGACGCCGGTTGGCGGCATTCCCGATGTGTTCACTCACGGCGTCGAAGGAATGATGGTCGCGCCCGGTGATGCGGGGCAACTGCGCGCGGCGATGTCGCAGCTTCATCAGCGATGAACCGGCGCGTCTTGCGGCCGGCAAGCGCGCCTATGAAAGTGCGCGCGCCTTCGACGTGCACGCCTATGCGCGACGACTCGCGGATATCTACCAGCGCATCGCGCCGGTGGCGGAATTGAGGGAGACGGCATGAACGCGGTCACCTCCTTCGCCGGCTACATGAAAAAGCATGTGCTCGGGCAGACGCTGATCCGGCGCAATCCTTTCTATTACGACCGGTCCTGGGCCGTGCTCGCGCAGGGCGAGGGCTGGGACTACGAGCAGCGACGCGCGTGGGTCGCGCGGCAGTTGCGACAGACCCTGCAGCTCGCGAAGCGTACCGAGTACGGACGCACGGTGCGCGGCGGCGACGAGCTTGCGAGCTGGCCGCTGCTCGACAAGGAGTGCCTGCGCCATGGCTTGCAGTCATTCACCACCGGCTACAAATGGTTTTCGGCGCCAGCGACGACCGGCGGCACCAGCGGTGTGCCGCTGAAGGTCCTGCGCTCGCTCGAGGCCATCGTGTTCGAGCAGGCGACCATCGATCGCGTGATCAAGTCGGTCGGCATCGACGCACGCACGGCTCGCACGGCGGTGCTGCGCGGTGACAATCCTCGCGACATCGAGGTGTCGCCCAATCCCGACTGTGAGGTCATCAACGCCGGCCGCATCATGACCATGAGCGCGAATGCGGTGACGCACACGAGCGTCGAGTTCATCGCCAACTCGCTCGAATCGTTTGGTCCGCAATTGCTGTGCGCCTATCCGAGCGCGCTCGAGACCCTGGCGCGCTACCTGCGCGACAACGGTCGCACGCTGTCGATTCCCGCGGTCGTCACCTCATCGGAAGTATTCCGGCCGGAGGCGTGGGCGCTGGTGGAACGGATGCTCGGCTGCCGCCTGGCGGACTACTACGGGCAGGCCGAGCGCATTGCGTTCGCGTACCGCGACTGCGCCGGGCGAGTACCGCTTCCAGCCTGGCTACTCGCATGTCGAATTCATTCCTTACGACGGCCAGAACACGCCGCGCGACAGCCAGTATCGGCTGTACGAAATCGTCGGCACTTCATTCTGGAACAGCCTGCTGCCCATCGTGCGTTATCGAACGGGAGATCTCGTGCGATTGCCGGCGAGCTGGGGCGAACGGGAACTCGAAGAGCTTTCGCTGGGCCTGCGCACCTTCGCCGGTGTGCTCGGCCGGCAGCAGGAACTCATGGTGTGCCCGCAGGCGGTTCGCATCACCGGCATCGGCTGCGTTCCGCGCGACGTCCGCAACGTCATCCGCTTCCAGCTCGTGCAGGAGGACATCGGTGACGCGCGCATCCTGGTGCTGCCCACCGAAGACTTTTCCAAAGACGATGCCGAGCTGCTGCTCGCCAACGCGCGCGCGCGCATTCCATCGGATGTGAACGTGAGCGTGGAGATAGCGACGCGGCTCGAACGTACTCCGCGCGGCAAGACTCCGCTCATCGTGCACCGTCCGCCCGTCCACGACGCGTTGCGTCGGCATGGTGTCGAACCGCTGTTCACGCGGTGATGCATGCAGCAACCGGGATGGTATCTGCAGCGCCTTCGGGTGATGTCGGGCGCCGAGGTGGCGCACCGGCGTGGCGCGCAGCCTGCGCCTGCTGTCGCAGAAGTTCACGTCGCACGAAACGCCGCCGCGCCGATCTGTCGGCGCGCGATCTGCGTTTCCTGCCGCCGTGCATCGCCATCGCGCCCGCACACCTGACTGCCGCGGCCGAGCGCATTCTCGCGGGCAAGTACAGCTTCTTCGATCTCGCGGACTGCGAGCTCGGCGATCCGCCGCAGTGGAATCGCGACCCGCTGACCCAGCGTGTCGCCGGCGATCGCCGCGCCACCGCCATCGACTATCGCGACGAGCGCGAGGTCGGCAACATCAAGTACCTGTGGGAACCGAATCGCCACCTGCACCTGCCGGTGCTCGCGCAGGCGCACGCGCTCACGGGCGATGCGCGCTACGCACTCGCCATCCAGGCGCAGATCGATTCGTGGATCGAGCAGTGCCCGGAGGGTTGGGGCCCCAACTGGATCAGTCCGCTCGAGCTCGGCATCCGCCTCATCAACTGGAGCATCACCTGGCAGCTGCTCGGCGGTCTGCGCGCGAAGATGTTCGCCAGCGCCGAAGGCGCGGCCTTCCGCGACCGCTGGCTGAATTCCATCTTCCGGCAAACGCGCATGATCGCGGGCAACCTGTCGCGCTTCTCGTCAGCCAACAACCACCTGATCGGCGAAGCGGCCGGTGTGTACGTGGCGGCGTCCACCTGGCCGTTCTGGCCGCAGATGACTGCCTGGGGCGAGCGCTGCCGCGAGGTCCTCGAGGAAGAATGCCATCGGCAGAATGCGCCCGATGGCGGCAATCGCGAACAGGCATTTGCGTACCAGACTTTCGTGCTCGATTTCCTGTTGCTCGCGGGTCTTGCGGCGCGCGTGCGCGCGGCGAGGAGTTTTCGCCCGCTCTACTGGCGGCGCATCGAAGTGATGATCGACTTCCTCGCGTCGATGACCAGCGTGGCCGGACAGTTGCCCATGATCGGCGACGCCGACGATGGCCAGGTGGTCAGCCTCGCGCCGAACCGGGTTTTTCGGCGCACGCATCGCTGATCGCCACGGGCGCGGTGCTGTTCGGTCGCGCGGATCTGGCCGGCCAAGGCCGGCGCGCTCGACGGCAAGACCGTCACCTTGCTAGGCGTCGACGCCGTGCGGCGGCTGGCGCAGCTCAAGCAGCGCGGCCGGCGCGGGTTCCGTCCGCGGCTGCAGTTTTCCGAATCGGGTTATTACCTGCTGGGCTCGTCCTTCGACACTCCCGACGAAGTGCGCCTGATCGCGGACGCCGGCCCGCTCGGATATCTCAGCCTCGCCGCGCACGGGCACGCGGATGCGTTGTCGTTCGTGCTCAGCATCGGCGACCGCGAAATCCTGGTCGACCCGGGCACCTACGCGTATCACACCGAGCCCGCGTGGCGCCGCTACTTCCGCAGCACGCTCGCGCACAACACCGTGGGCATCGATGGCCAGGATCAGTCGGTGCAGGCCGGAAACTTCATGTGGACGGATCACGCGCAGGCGCGCTGCATCGAATTCGAGGTCGGCCACCGAGCGGCAGCGCTTCGTCGGCGAGCACTACGGCTATCAGCGGTCTGGCCGATCCCGTGGTCCACCGGCGCGAAATCGTGTCGCGACACGCGCCGCCAGATCATCGAAGTCACCGACATGATCCGCTGTGACCGCGAGCATCGCGCGCGCCGCTCGTGGCATTTCGCCGAAGATTGCCAGGTCGAGAGCGTCGGGAACCGGCCTCAAGGTCACCGCCGGGCTCACGCAGGTGTTTTTCGAAGCCGCGCGAAGAGCTCGACAGCGTACAAGCTGCATCGCGGCGGAAGCGCGACCCAGGGCGGCTGGGTGTCGCGCAGCTTCGGGCGCAAACAGCCGAGCACCAGGTGCACTGGTATTCGCGCGTCGCGGGTGTCACGGTGCTGCGCACGCGCATTTCCTACACGAGGGCGCGCGCCGTTGGCCTCTGAGCCCGTCATCTCCGAAGTCGAGCTGCACCAGGTCGTGACCGCCGACGTGCCGAGCGGCGAGCGCACGCACGTCGCTGCGCCACGACGACTGCTTCGGGCTCTTCAACGAGATCGGCGACATCGACGCCGAGACGCGCAGCGAAGCCGGCCTGTATCGCGGCGGTGTGCGCCACCTGTCGCGCCTCACGCTGACCATCGCCGGCCTGCGGCCGCTGCTGCTCGCCGCGACGCCGCGCGACGACAACGTGCTGCTCACGGTGAACCTCACCAATCCGCGATGTGCGCGGCGAGGGCGGGCGCGTCGTGCTGCCGCGCGGCACGCTGCACATCACGCGCTCGCGCTTACATCTGGGACGGCGTCTGCCACGAGATGATCCGCGTGCGCAATTTCGCGCTGAGCACGGTCTCGGTGGAGCTCGTCGATCCGCTTCGGTTCCGATTTCGAGAACATCGTCGACGTGCGCGCGCAGCGACGCGTCGATGCGGCGCGCTCGCGCTTCGAGCGCGTCGAACGCGACAGCGTCACGCAGGGTTGCCTCGGCGCGGACGACGTCGTGCGCGAGACCGTGGTCGACTGCCACACCGGCGCCGGAAGCGATTTCTGCCGACAGTCTGAGGTACCGGTTGCAGATCGGCAGCCGCGGCGAGAAGACCATCTCGCTCGCCATCGGGTGCCGCTCGGCGAATCACCCGGTGCAGATCGCCACGTTCACGCGCTCGCTGGCCGCGGCCGAGGAGATGGCGCGCAGCGAGCGGCCGGCCTCCCTGCCAGGTGCAATCCAGCGACGGTCCGTTCAACGGCTGGGTGCGTCGCGCCGCCGCCGACATCGGCATGATGCTGACGGCGACTCCGCAAGGGCGCGTTCCGGCGGCGGGCCTGCCGTGGCTCGACGCGGTCTTCGGCCGCGACGCCATCATCACGGCGCTCGCAGACCCTGTGGTTGTGGCCGGAAATCGCGCGCAACGTACTGCTGCACCTCGCGGCCACGCAGTGCGCCGACAGCTCTGCCGGCAATGGCGCCGAGGCCGGCAAGATTCTCAACGAGTCGCGCGGTGGCGGCATCTCCGCCCGACTACTACGGCGTCGACACCACGCCGCTGTTCGTGATGCTGGCGGGCGCGTACTACACGCGCACCGCCGACCTCGAACTCATGGCCGAGCTGTGGCCGTCGATCACCGCGGCGCTGCGCTGGATCGACGTGTACGGCGACGTCGATGGCGACGGCTTCGTCGAGACGCGCCCGCGCGGCGCCGGGCCGGCGCAACACGGCTGGAAGAGTTCGCCGGATGCGGTGTTCCACGCCGACGGACGCCTCGCGCACTGGACCCCTGGCGCTGTGCGAAGTGCAGGGCTACGTCTACGGCGCCCAGCCTCGGCGCCGCGCGCATCGCCCGCTCGCTCGGTGAAGCGCCGCGCGCCATCGCGCTGGTCGAAGCCGCGCAGGCGCTGCAGTCGCGCTTCAACACCGCGTTCTGGTGCGCGGACATCGAAACCTACGCGCTGGCGCTCGACGGCGACAAACAACCCTGTCGCGTGCGCACCTCGAACCCGGGGCACTGCCTGTTCACCGGCATCGCGCATGCCGAACGCGCGCGGCAGATCATCGCCGGGCTCGGCGACGAGCATTTCTTCTCGGGCTGGGGCGTGCGCTCGGTCGGCGAGAGCGAGCTGCGCTACAACCCGATGTCGTATCACAACGGCTCGGTCTGGCCGCACGACAACGCCCTGATCGCCGCCGGCGCCGCGCGCTACGACGACAAGGCGTTCGCGCTGCGCATCCTCAATGCGCAGTTCGAAGCCGCGCGTCACTTCGACCTGATGCGCCTGCCGGAGCTGTTCTGCGGCTTCCGGCGCAAGGGACGCGAGGCGCCGCTGCAGTTTCCCGGTCGCCTGTTCGCCGCAAGCCGGGTCCGCGGGCGCCACCTTCCTGCTGCTCCAGAGCGTGCTCGGCATCTGCATCGACGCGCTCGATCGCCAGATCGTGCTAGCGCATCCCGTCGTGCCGGATGGGTTCGATGAAATCTGCGTGAAGAATCTCGACGGTGCAGGACGCGTCGGTGGATTTCACGGTGCGGCGTCATGGTGGGTCGGTGAGTGTGAGCGTGGAAAGGAGAGAGGGGAAGGTGGACCTGGTGATCCGGAGCTGACGGGACGGCGCGCCTAACAAATTGCCAGGCATTCGATCGAGAACCGTGCGCTGTCTCACACGGAGCCTGTAAGGCTCCTCCTACACCAGAGTGCGGAGCAGTCCCGCAGGGACGCGATTTAGACTCTGACGCACTCGCAGGAACTCAGGCAATCCATGGAAATCTCCGCACGTGGACGTACGACGGCGGCGCGCCGTCGCACGCCGGTCGCAAAGAACAAGATCACCAACGGCAATGGTGAGCGGTCATGCGTCCGCCGAGCTTGATCTGAAGAAATTGCTGAGGGCGCTGCAGGCGGTGCGTGACGGTGATTTCAGCGTGCGCCTCGCCGCAGATCAGACGGGGCTCGCCGGCAAGATCGCCGACGCGTTCAACGAAATGGTGAGCGCGAATCAGCGGCTTTGCCACGGAGCTCGAACGCGCCGGCCAGATGGTCGGCAAGGAAGGCAAGACGCGCATTCGCGTCTCGAGCGAGCGTCGCACGGGTGCGTGGGGCGCGATGGAATCGTCGGTCAACACGCTCATCGACGATCTGCTGTGGCCGACGGCCGAAGTGACCCGCACCATTACCGCGGTCGCGAAAGGCGATCTCACGCAGAGCATGCGCCTCGAAGCCGACGGGCGTCCGCTCAAAGGCGAATTCCTGCGATCCGCGAACGTGGTCAACGAGATGATCACGCAGATGGGCGTGTTCACTTCCGAAGTGACGCGCGTGGCGCGCGAGGTGGGCACTGAAGGAAAGTTAGGCGGCCAGGCCGCGGTGCTCGGCGCCAGCGGCGTGTGGAAAGACCTCACCGACAACGTGAATTCCATGGCCGCGAATCTGACCGGCCAGGTGCGCAACATCTCCGAAGTGACGATCGCCGTCGCGAACGGCGACCTGTCGCGCAAGATCTCGGTGGACGTGCGCGGCGAGATCCTGCAGCTCAAGGAAGCCATCAACACGATGGTGGACCAGCTGCGCTCGTTCGCCTCGGAAGTGACGCGCGTGGCGCGCGAAGTAGGCACCGAAGGAAAGCTAGGCGGCCAGGCCATCGTGCCCGGCATCGCCGGCACCTGGAAAGATCTCACCGACAACGTCAACAGCATGGCCGGCAACCTCACCGGCCAGGTGCGCAACATCGCCGAAGTGACCACCGCCGTGGCCAACGGCGACCTGTCGCGCAAGATCACGGTGGACGTGCGCGGCGAAATCCTGCAGCTCAAGGAAACCATCAACACGATGGTGGACCAGCTGCGATCGTTCGCCTCCGAAGTGACGCGCGTGGCGCGCGAAGTAGGCACCGAAGGAAAGCTGGGTGGCCAGGCCATCGTGCCCGGCATCGCCGGCACCTGGAAAGATCTCACCGACAACGTGAATTCGATGGCGTCCAACCTGACGGGTCAGGTGCGCAACATCTCCGAAGTGACCATCGCCGTGGCGAGCGGCGACCTGTCGCGCAAGATCACGGTGGACGTGCGCGGCGAGATCCTGCAGCTCAAGGAAACCATCAACACGATGGTGGACCAGCTGCGATCCTTCGCCTCCGAAGTGACGCGCGTGGCGCGCGAAGTAGGCACCGAAGGAAAGCTCGGTGGCCAGGCCATCGTGCCCGGCATCGCCGGCACCTGGAAAGATCTCACCGACAACGTCAACAGCATGGCCGGCAACCTCACCGGCCAGGTGCGCAACATTGCGGAAGTGACCACCGCGGTCGCCAACGGCGACCTGTCACGCAAGATCACGGTGGACGTGCGCGGCGAAATCCTGCAGCTCAAGGAAGCCATCAACACGATGGTGGACCAGCTGCGATCGTTCGCCTCCGAAGTGACGCGCGTGGCGCGCGAAGTGGGTACGGACGGAAAGCTGGGCGGCCAGGCCGAAGTGACCGGCGTGTCGGGCGTGTGGAAGGAACTCACCGACAACGTGAATTCGATGGCGTCCAACCTCACGAACCAGGTGCGCAACATCGCAGAAGTGACCACCGCGGTCGCCAAGGGCGACCTCTCGCGCAAGATCACGGTGGACGTGCGCGGCGAAATCCTGCTGCTCAAGGAAACCATCAACACGATGGTGGACCAGTTGAACGGTTTCGCGGCCGAAGTGACCCGCGTGGCGCGCGAAGTGGGCACCGAAGGAAAACTCGGCGGCCAGGCAACGGTGACCGGCGTCGCCGGCACGTGGAAGGATCTCACCGACTCGGTGAACGCCATGGCCACCAACCTCACGGGCCAGGTGCGCAACATCGCCGAGGTGACCACGGCCGTGGCGCGCGGCGACCTCTCCCGCAAGATCACGGTGGAAGTGCGCGGCGAAATCCTGCAGCTCAAGGAAACCATCAACACGATGGTGGACCAGCTGAACAGCTTCGCGGCCGAAGTGACGCGCGTGGCGCGCGAAGTAGGCACCGAGGGCAAGCTCGGCGGCCAGGCGAACGTGCGCGACGTCTCGGGCGTGTGGAAAGAGCTCACCGAAAACGTCAACGTGATGGCCAACAACCTCACCGAGCAGGTGCGCGGCATCGTCAAGGTGGTCACCGCGGTCGCCAACGGCGACCTTCGCCAGCGACTCACCGTCGAATCGAAGGGCGAAGTGGCCGCGCTCGGCGAGACCATCAACTCCATGACCGGCACGCTCGCGATCTTTGCCGACCAGGTGACCTCGGTGGCGCGCGAAGTAGGCGTGGAAGGCCGCCTGGGCGGCCAGGCACACGTGGCCGGCGCGTCCGGCACCTGGAAAGACCTGGTGGCCAACGTGAACATGCTGGCTGCCAATCTCACTACCCAGGTGCGCGCCATCGCCGAAGTGGCCACGGCCGTGACCAAGGGCGACCTGACCCGGTCGATCCAGGTCGAAGCGCGCGGCGAAGTGTCCGAGCTCAAGGACAACATCAACGCGATGATCCACAACCTCCGTCACACGACGGAGCGCAACACCGAGCAGGACTGGCTGAAGACCAACCTCGCCAAGTTCAGCCGCATGATGCAGGGCCAGCGCGACCTGGTCACGCTGGGCGAAACGCTGCTCGCCGAGTTCGCGCCGCTGGTCAGTGCGCACCAGGGCGTCATCTATATCGTCGGCTACGAAGACGGGCAGCGATATCTCAAGCAGCTCGCCAGTTATGCCGACGTGCGTGATACCGCCGAACCGCGGCGCTTCCGTTTTGGTGAAGGCTTCGTCGGCGAGTGCGCCGTGCAACGCCAGCGACTGCTGCTCGCGCGCATACCGCAGGATGCCGTGCGTCTCAACAGCGGCCTGGTGGAAACCCAGCCGCGCAACGTCATCGTGCTGCCCGTGCTGTACGAAGGCGAAGTGAAGGCGGTCATCGAGCTCGCATCGTTGTACGAGTTCACCGCGTCGCACCTCGCGTTCCTCGAGCAGCTCACCGGGTCCATCGGCGTGGTGCTGAACACCATCGAAGCCACGATGCGCACCGAAGGTCTGCTCAAGCAGTCGCAGGAACTCGCCGGCGAACTGCAGACGCAGCAGGTCGAGCTGCAGCAGACCAACGAGGAAATGGCCACGAAAGCGCGGCTGCTCGCCGAGCAGAACGCCGAAGTGGAACGCAAGAACCAGGAAATCGAGCAGGCGCGCAAGGCGCTCGAAGAAAAGGCCGCGGAGCTCGCGCTCACCTCGCGGTACAAGACCGAGTTCCTCGCGAACATGTCGCACGAGCTGCGCACGCCGCTCAACAGCATCCTCATCCTCGGGCAGCAGTTGTCCGAGAATCCGGAGAGCAACCTGTCGGCGCGCCAGGTGGAATTCGCCAAGACCATTCACGCGGCCGGCACCGACCTGCTGAATCTCATCAGCGACATCCTCGATCTGTCGAAGATCGAATCCGGCACGGTCACGGTCGAGAGCGAAGAGCTGGCGTTCTCGCAACTGCGCGAGACCATCGATCGCAACTTCCGCCACGAGGCGGAAAGCAGGCATCTCACATTCACCACTGACTTCGATCCGCGCCTGGGCCGGAACATGGTCACCGACGCGAAGCGCCTCATGCAGATCGTGAAGAACCTGCTGTCGAACGCCATGAAGTTCACGGCGCAGGGCAGCGTGCGCCTGCACGTGGGTCCGGCGCTGCTCGGCTGGAGCGCGGATCACCCGGTGCTGTCGCAGGCGAAACAGGTGGTCGAGTTCGCGGTGACCGACACCGGCATCGGCATCTCGCCGGAGAAGCAGAAGATCATCTTCGAGGCCTTCCAGCAGGCGGATGCCGGCACGGCGCGCAAGTACGGCGGTACGGGACTCGGGCTCGCGATCAGCCGCGAGCTCGCGCATCTGCTGGGCGGCGAGATTCGCCTCAAGAGCTCGCCCGGGTCGGGCAGCACTTTCACGCTCTATCTACCGCACACCTACCAGGGCGCGGCATACGGGCGCGGCGCCACTTCCACGTTCATCAAGCAGCCGTCCGCGGTGCTGCCGAGCCCGGTGCTGGCGGCGCCGCCCATCGAACGCGTCGACGACGATCGCGATTCCATCGGGGAAGAGGACAGCACCGTGCTGATCGTCGAAGACGAGCCCCGGTACGCGCGGATGCTGCTCGAGGCCGCGCACGGCAAGGGATTCAAGGTGCTGGTCGCGCAGAATGGCGCGGACGCGCTGTCGCTCGCGCGCAAGTTCAGTCCGGACGCCATCACGCTCGATGTGTTCCTGCCGGACATGCTGGGGTGGACCGTGCTGAACCAGCTCAAGCACGATCCGGCCACGCGGCATATCCCCGTGCAGGTGCTCACGGTCGAAGAAGAGCGTCAGTATGGACTGGAGCGCGGCGCGTTCTCGTTCATGACCAAACCGTCGAGCATCGAAGGTCTGCAATCGGTGTTCACCCGCATCCAGGAGTTCATCGAGCCCCGCGTGCGCGAGCTCCTGGTGATCGAGGACGATTCGGCCGAACGCATGAGCGTCGCGGCGCTCATCGAAGCCTCCGACATCCGTATCTCCACGGCCGAGAGTGGCGCCCGCGCGCTCGAGCTGCTGCGCGAGCGCAAGTTCGACTGCGTGATCCTCGATCTCAAGCTGCCGGACATCTCCGGGTTCGAGTTGCTGTCCGAGATCCAGCGCGATGAACGCCTGCGGGATGTTCCGATCGTGGTGTTCACGGGACGTGAGCTCACGCACGAGGAAGAAACCGAGCTTCGCCAGCGCGCCAAGAGCATCGTGCTGAAGGGAGTCCAGAGCCCCGAGCGCCTGCTCGACGAAACCGCGCTGTTCCTGCATCGCAAGGTCAGCGATCTGCCCGAAGCCAAGCAGCGCATGATCGAAAACCTGCACCAGAGCGACGAGCCGCTGCGCAACCGCAAGGTGCTGGTGGTCGACGACGACGTGCGCAACATCTTCGCGCTCAACAGCCTGCTCGAACGTCACGGGATGAACGTGATCACGGCGACCAACGGGCAGGACGCCATCAAACTACTGGACAGCAACCCGGACCTCTCGCTGATCCTGACCGATGTGATGATGCCGGAGATGGACGGCTACGAAACCATGCGACGCATCCGCGAGATTCCCGCGTTCCGGATGCTGCCCATCATCGCGCTCACCGCCAAGGCCATGAAGGGCGACCGCGAGAAATGCCTGCAGGCCGGCGCTTCCGATTACGTTGCGAAGCCTGTGAATACGGGACAGCTCCTGTCACTGGTGCGGATGTGGTTGCAGCCATGAACAATCGTTCCTCGGCGAATATCCTGATGGTGGACGACCAGCCGGCGCGCCTGCTGACCTACCGGGCGATCCTCGAGCCGCTGGGCCACAACCTGGTCGCGGTCAACTCCGGCCTCGAAGCGCTCGATGCGCTGATGAGGCAGGAATTCGCGGTGGTGCTGCTCGACGTGAAGATGCCGGGGATGGACGGCTTCGAAACCGCCGAGCTCATCCACGACCACCCGCGATTCGAAACCATCCCCATCATCTTCGTGACCGGCGTGCACGTCACCGAGTTCGACCGGCTCAAGGGCTACAAGGCCGGCGCCATCGACTACGTGTACATCCCGGTCATCCCGGAGATCCTGCGCAGCAAGGTCGCCGTGCTGGTGGAGCTGTACACCAAGCGGCGCGAGCTGCAGGGCGTCAACAAGGAACTGGCCGAGTCCAACAAGGCCCTGGCGGACGCCAATTTCGCGTTGCAGTCGGAAAAGACGCGCGAGCTCGAAGAGCTCAACGGCCATCTGCGGCGCGCCAACGACGAGCTGTCACGATCCAACGAATCTCTCGAAACCGAAATCCGCGAACGCACGCGCGCCGAGGACATGCTCAAGGAAGCGCTGGTCAAGCGCGATGAGTTCCTGGCGATGTTGTCGCATGAGCTGCGCAATCCCCTGTCCCCGTTGCGCAACGCTTCGCACATGCTCATGCAGTGCGAGTCGCAGGATCCGAAGATCCTCTGGTCGCGCGGCGTCATCGAACGGCAGTTGAAGCACATGATCCGCCTGGTCGACGACCTGCTCGATGTGTCGCGCATTGCCCGCGGCAAGATCGTGCTCGTGTCCGAGCGCGTGAACGTGGCGGAGATCGTCGCCGCGGCGGTCGAAACCGTGCAGCCCCTGCTGGAACAAAAGAAGCAGCAACTCGAGGTCAACCACGACGACGCCGAGCTCACGGTGCGCGGTGACCCGGTGCGGCTCTCGCAGGTCGTGGGCAACCTGCTGCACAACGCGGCGAAGTACACGGGTGAGGGCGGAAACATCGTTCTGGTCACGCGCGCCAATGGAGGCCAGGCCGAGGTCAGCGTTCGCGACAGCGGCATAGGCATCTCCGCCGAATCCATGCCGCACATCTTCGAACTGTTCACGCAGATTCCGAGTGAACGCGTGAACACCGGCGGCGGGCTCGGCATCGGGCTGGCACTGGTACGCGCGCTGGTCGAACTGCATGGCGGCGACATCAACGCGTCGAGCCTGGGCCTCGAGCGGGGCAGCGAATTCACGGTCCGCCTGCCGCTGTTCGCCAGCGAAGAGGTGGCGCGCGATGCCGCCCAAACTACCCCGGTGCCCGAGCCCGTGGTGCAGGTGCGTCGCAACATCCTGATCGCCGACGACAACCAGGACGCGCTCGAAAGTCTCGCACTCATGCTGCGTCTCGAAGGACACGAGGTTCATTGTGCGTCCGATGGCGAGGAGGCGCTGGCGCTCGCGGGGCTGCGCAAGCCCGAGATCGTGGTGCTCGATGTCGGCATGCCGAAGCTCGACGGCTGCGAGGTCGCCCGCCGAATTCGCGCGGAGAGCTGGGGGCGCGGCGCCGTGCTGGTGGCTCTCACCGGCTGGGGTCAGGATGTCGATCGTCGCCGTTCGCGCGAAGCGGGCTTCGACATGCACCTGGTGAAACCCGTGGATCCCGCCACGATTTGCGACATGCTTGTAACCCAGTAGAGCTACGAACTATTCACGGACGCCGCCGCCTCGGCGGCGTTTTCCGAAGTGGCCGCAGGCCTGACGAAGTTTCGGGAGTTCTTCACACTCCGTGATCGCGGCAGTCGTCCCGCATTGACCAATCGAACTTGACTCAGGTTATCGTGGTCGCCTCAGCTGGGAGGCGGACACCATGGCGCTATACGCGTTCGACGGTACATGGAATTCGGAAAAGGATGCCGGAGAGTACGACCGGAACACCAACGTGGTGCGGTTCAAGGATCTCTACGCCGGAACGAAGTTCTTCTATAAAGGCGTCGGCACCAAACACGGCACTTTCGGCAAGTTTCTCGGTGGCGCCTTCGGTGTCGGTGGTCACGACCGCATCGAAGACGCGCGGCGGGACATAGCCAAGCAGTTCGCCGCCGGCGACCGCGACATCGACATCACGGGGTTCAGCCGCGGCGCAGCATTGGCGGTGCACTTCGCCAATGTGATCGCTGACGAGGGGGTCCGGGTCAACGGCGTGCTCGAGCGCCCCTCGGTGCGATTCCTCGGCGTGTGGGATGTGGTGGCCGCGTTCGGCATACCCATCAACCTGGGTTTCAATTTCAATCGCATCAACCTCGGCTACAAGCTCGGCCTCTCGAAGGGCGTGAAGTTCTGCTATCACGCGCTGGCCCTCGACGACGCGCGCCAGGCATTTCGTCCCACGCGCGTGCATGGTGGCTGCGAGGTCTGGTTCCGCGGCGTGCATTCCGATGTCGGCGGCGGCAACAACAATCACGCGCTCAATGACATCACGCTGCGCTGGATGTTGCGCAAGGCATTGGCCAGTGGCCTGCCGATGAAGGCCGACTGTGTCGGCATCACCTGCACGCGCGCCAACGTCGACGGCAAGGTCGGCGACAACTTCGATCCCATCCGCAATCGGCCGCGCGAGCCCAAGGCCGACGACCGGTTTCACTACACGGTGGGAACGCGCGCCAGGCACGTGAACCCGCCGGATCCTTGCACGCGCGAGACCGAACTACTCGAAGGCGAGCCCTGGAATCCCGCATGACGGGTAAACCGAGTCCGAAGGACGATGGCGGCCTGGTCAATGTCTTCGATGATTTCCTGCTGAAAGAACGTGAAGCGCTGCAGTTGCCTTGTGGCAAGGCGCAGCTCGCCGACCCTTGCGGTTCGGCGCTGGCGATATCCGGTGGCGGCATTCGCTCGGCGTCTTTCGCGCTCGGGGTCATCCAGACTTTCCTGAACGAAAAGCCCGGCAATGCGCCGTCCGACTCAGGCGAGACCTGTTTCGATCGATTCGACTACATGTCGACGGTGTCCGGGGGCGGATACATCGGCAGCGCGATCTCCTGGCTCAAACACCATTTCGGCAAGGGCGGCAACTGGCGCATGTACCTCGGCACCAGCAATCTCGGCGCCCGCAGCGCCGAATTCCGCGCCGACAAGGTCGAAGGTGTGGACGGCAGCAGCTTTACCTGGCTCGACTTCTTCCGCCAGCATGGCAACTACCTGAAGCCTTCGAGCATGTCGACGATGTCGCTGATCGGCGTGGCGTTGCGCGGCATGCTGATCACGTTGTCGGTGTACACGGCAATCCTCGCTGCCATGTTGTGGGCCATGCAGGTGGGCGGCGTGCTTCCACCGCCCACGGGCGCCACGCGGTGGCAGGACCACCCGCAACGCATCGAATCGCTGCTGATGTTCCTCGGGCTCATTGCCGGCGGCGCGTTCCTGTTGTTTGGCATCGCCAGCTGGTTAGGCAGCATCCCCACCAAGGCGGCAGTGCGCATCGGCATGGTGCCGCCGTTGCTGTTCGTGCTGGCCGGTGCGTGGCTGCTGCGCAATCCGGATGGCAGCTTTTCGGTCAATCCCGAAGGACTGCATTGGCGCTGGCCGGTCGGCGTGGGTTTCCTGGTGGCGGCCGCTGCCTGCCTGGTCCTGTTGTGGTGGGCGAAGGATGACTTTGACCAGGCGCGCAGCGGGACGCACGTCGTGCACAAGTGGCAATACCGCGTGCGCATCCTCTACCAGCAGGTGCTGGGACCGCTGCTCACGGGCCTCACGCTGGTGGTGGCCGTGTGGAGTGTTCCGCACGTCTATCAAGTCATCTTCACGAAGGTCGGCGGTGCGCTGTCGGCGGGCCTGTCGAGTTCGCTGCTCGGCGTCGCCGGCGCCGTCTATCAGTTCATCGTCGGCCGCGACAAGAAATCCAGTTCGTCGACTTTCTCCACGCTGCGCATCCTGATCACCTCCATCCTGCTGGTGTACGGCATCCTGCTGGTGGCCTATTCGATCGTGCAGGCTGGCGAGGGCCATCCCGTGCCGCTGTTCGGGCTCGACATTCCGCTGCTCGCCATCATCGGCCTCGCGGGTGTGATCGCCGGCTTCATCGTGAACGCCAACTACATCGGCATCGGTCGCATGTATCGCGACCGGCTGATGGAGCTGTTCATGCCCGACAAGGAAGCGATCCGCGACAACCAGTGGCGCCGTGCGGGAAACGCCGACCAGTTCGCGCTGGTGAAGCTGGTCGACGAGGAGGGCAATCCTCAGCGGCCGATGCACCTCGTCAACTGCAACGTGGTGATGGTGGGCGCGCGCCAGGACCGGTTCCGCGGCCGTGGCGGCGACAGCTTCGTGCTGAGCCCGCGGTTCAGCGGCAGCAGCGCCACCGGGTGGATAGATACCAGCAAGCTCGGCGATGGACACTTCACGTTGGCGACAGCCATTGCGTCTTCCGGTGCCGCCGCGAGTCCGCATGCGGGCGTTGCCGGCCGTGGCATCACGCGCAACCCGCTGGTATCGCTGCTGCTCTCGCTCACCAACGTGCGGCTTGGATACTGGATCCGTAATCCGCGGGCGTCGCAGGAGCCGAAGGACTGGCACAGGTGGTTTCCGCCGAACCTGCTGATGCCCGGCATCCGCCAGGGGCTGTTCGGCAGCGGCACCACGGAAAATGCGTTCTTCATCGAGCTGACCGATGGCGGGCACTTCGACAACACCGGCCTGTACGAGCTGATACGCCGCCGAGTGAAGATCATCGTGCTGTCGCAGGGCAGCCAGGATCTCGGCTACTCGATGGACGATCTCGCCAACGTCATCCAGCGTGTGCGCGTGGATTTCGGCGTGCACATCCGTTTCACCAGCGAGACCTATCCACTCGATGCCATCCGGCCGGCGGAGCTCGGCGCGGTCGTCAAGCGCGGCTGGGCAGTCGGCACCATCAAATATCCGGGCACGGAGCTGCAGGGGATCCTGCTGTACCTGCAGGCGTCACCGATCGCCAGCATGAACGCCGACACGGTGTCCTACTGGCGGCGCAACGTCGACTTCCCGAATCAAACTACCGCCGACCAGTTCTTCGACGAGGAACAGCTCGAGGCCTATCGGGAGCTCGGCATGGCCATCGCGCAGACCGCGGTCAGGACGCTCAAGGGCGAATACGAGCCCTGGGATGAACCGATGACGGCGCTGCGCAGGACCTTCGGCTGGTAGAATCCGCGCCGCCCGGGGTGGGCTCGCGAGGGGTCATACATGAAGAAGTACGTATTCGGCCTGTGCCTGGCGCTGGCCGCGTCCGCGTCGCTTGCGCAGAAGTTCGAGGGCCTGGCGAAGACGCCGCAGATGGGCTGGAACAGCTGGAACAAGTTCGCCTGCAACGTGAACGAGCAGATGATCCGCGAGACCGCCGACGCCATGGTCTCGAGCGGCATGAAGGACGCCGGTTATCTCTACGTGAACATAGACGACTGCTGGCATGGTGAGCGGGACGCCAAAGGCTTCATCCAGGCGCATCCGCAACATTTCCCTTCCGGCATGAAAGCGCTGGCGGACTACGTGCATTCGAAGGGCCTGAAGTTAGGCATCTACTCGGATGCGGGCTGGAAAACCTGCGGGGGCAGACCGGGAAGCCGCGGCTACGAGTACCAGGACGCGCTGACCTACGCGGAGTGGGGCATCGACTACCTCAAGTACGACTGGTGCGAAACGCAGGGGCTCAAGGCCGAGGGCGCGTACCTCACCATGCGTGAAGCCCTGCGCAAGGCGGGCCGGCCCGTGCTGTTTTCGCTGTGCGAGTGGGGCGACAACCAGCCCTGGGAGTGGGGCAAGCCCATCGGCCATTCATGGCGCACCACCGGCGACATCTGGGACTGTTTCGACTGCATCGTCGACCATGGCACGTGGAAATCGCGCGGGGTGTTGCAGATCCTCGACCTGCAGGATGGCCTGCGCGTTCACGCCGGGCCGGACCACTGGAACGATGCCGACATGATGGAAGTCGGCAATGGCGGCATGACCGTCAATGAAGATCGCGCGCACTTCTCGATCTGGGCCATGCTCGCCTCACCGCTGATCGCCGGCAACGACATCCGCAACATGTCGAAGGAAACCGCGGCGATCCTCACCAACAAGGCCGTGATCGCGCTCAACCAGGATCCGCTCGGTGTGCAGGCGTTCCGTTACGCCGTGCGCGATGGCCTGGAGTACTGGTTCAAGCCGCTCGAAGGCGGTGACTGGGGCTTCATGGCACTCAATCGCAACAAGGAGGCGCGCAAGGTCGGCTTCGACTGGAAAGCGGAGAACGTCAACGACGAGCTTTCGAAACGTGACGCGGCCTTCGGCAAGACGCGCTACGCATTGCACAACCTGTGGACCGGTCGCGCCGCCGGCAATACTTCGAAGGCGTTGTCGGTCGACGTGCCGGGTCACGATGTACTCGTGCTCAGGCTCTCGCCCAGGAGCTGATTTCCCCGCGCCTTGTTGTTAGGACTTTTCTCAAGGTTTTCGCAACTGCACGAACGCGATGTATTGAAGTGCCCGATGAAACTGGAGTATGGGGGCCAGAGCATGGCGAGCGGGCGTGCGTCGCCCGTTCTTCGGCTCCGCGCGCGGGCGTATAGTGCCTCGTCGAAAACAAGAGGGAGAGTGATGACATGCCGAAACCAGTGAGCCGGGTTTCCGATGTGCGTCCGAAGCAGGCGGTGTTCGCCGCCAGCGTCAGGCAGTTTCCCAGGCGGCTGGTCATGCTCACCGAAGGCGATTCCTGGTTCAGCTATCCGCTGAATTCCAATATCGCCGACTACATCGAAATGATGAGCGACTTCTCGATACTGCGGCTCGAGCACAACGGCGACGATGCACGGGACATCCTCGGCGCGGGCAGCGAGCAGCTCAAGAAGATCAAGTACTACCTCAAGAACTATCCCGTGGACGCGCTGCTCATGAGCGCCGGCGGCAACGACCTGGTGGCCGGCGATCTCGCCAAGGTCCTCAACAAGAAGGTGAACGGTGCGGTCTGGCAGAGCGCGGTGAAGCTCGCTTCACTAACTACCGTGCTCGATGACATCGTCGCCGGCTACACGCGCCTGCTCGATGCGCGCGATGCGCTGCGCCCCGGGTGCGTGGTGCTGGCGCACAGCTATTGCTATTTCCAGCCGACCGGGCGCAAGGCCACCGGCCCCTTTGGGCTTGGCAAGGCCGGTCCCTGGATGCGTCCGGTGCTCGTTTCCAGGGGCATCGATCCCGATTCCGAGGGCCGCGACCTCGCTCGTTACCTGGTCGACGAACTGCACGCCAGGCTCAGCGCGCTGGCCGCGGCGCGCGCGCGATTCCACGTCGTGGACATGCGTGCCGCGCTGCCCGTGGACGATGTCCACTGGGCCGACGAAATCCATCCGAGTGGCACGGGTTTTCGCCGGCTGGCGCAAGACTTCTGGCGTCCCTTGCTCAAGGCGCAGTTTCCCGGCCGCGGCTTCGACTGATGCACGACGAAGAACTGCGTCCTGTGATCGATCGCCTGCTGGCGACACGCCGCGCCCAGGTCGAGGACACCCAGGGCCGCCTGCGCAAGGGGTTGCGGGTGCTGTTCGCCTGCCATTCCGGCAAGAACAAATTGCTCGCGGCGCAGTTGTTTGCGCGCGAGCTGTCGGTAGACCTGTTCCAGATCGATCTCAACCACATCGTCAGCAAGCATGTTGCCGAGACCGAGAAGAATCTCGACGCATTGTTCGAGGCCGCCGAGGCGTCCGACGCGGTGCTGTTGCTCGACGATTCCGAGCATCTGTTCGACGATTCGGGCCGCTTTCCGAGCCTGGACGTCGCCCACCTGCGCCAGCGCATCGAATCGTATGACGGGGTCGTGTTGTTAGGAGCCGAGGACACCAGGCACATCGATCCGAAGCTCGCACGCCAGTGCGACGAGGTTGTCGAGCTCGCCGACGACTAGCGGGACGTTCCTCGTTTGCAGCAAAAGGGGAAGTGCCTCCTTGAGGCGCGTCCCCTTTTGCTGCAAACGAGGAATGTCCCCATTTCTCACCGTTGTAGTCTCGAAAGACCACAGCCCTGTGGTCTTGCGCCTACGCGGCATCGGCCCGCAACCCTGCATCGCGCAAATTGCATAACAGCAATGATGCTCACCGCCGGCACCGAGTGAAGGTGTCAAAAACAGCGGAGAAGTCGATGCTTCACTATGCAGTCATCTTTTTTGTCATCGCGCTCATCGCAGCCGTGTTCGGCTTTGCCGGCATCGCCGCGGGCGCAGCGGGAATTGCGAAGATCCTGTTCTTCGTTTTCCTGATCCTCGCGATAGTCAGTTTCATTGCCAATACGGCTCGGAGATAAGAGGTTTATATGCAGAAATCGAAAGGCTTTTTCAGTGCGGTCGTGATGGTCGTCACCCTGGCGATGGTCGCTTGCGCGTCCACGCGGACGCACCAAGTCCGCGGGTGAGCAGGTGGACGACACGGTGACAACCGCCAGCGTGAAGTCGGCCTTGATTGCCGATCCGGTCACCAAGGCGCACCAGATCGACGTAGAAACCTTCAAGGGCACCGTTCAGCTGAACGGCTTCGTCGATACTGCGGCCAGCAAGGAACGCGCCACGACTGTTGCCAAGAGCACCAAGGGCGTGACCGCAGTTCGCAACAACCTCACGGTGAAGACGACTGAACGCAGCGGCGAGCAGGTTGTCGACGACGGCGCCATCACCACCAAGGTGAAGAGCGCACTCGCCGGCGATCCGCGCACCAAGGCGCATCAGATCAACGTAGAGACGCGCGAAGGCGCGGTGCAGCTCTCGGGCTTCGTCGACACTTCGGAAGCGAAGTCGACGGCTGAGGAACTGGCCCGCGCAGTCGACAACGTCAAGTCCGTGGACAACGAGCTCGACGTCAAGAAGTAAGCGCCAAGAGTAAGCGAGGCCCGGGGTTCCGGGTGAGACGCGGGGCCGGAGTGGCGACACTCCGGCCCCGTTTTATTTAGACCTACAGGCATACGCGACGCACGCCGACTTCGACGCGAATGCGGCAATTGCACAGTGAGTCTCCCGCGATGCCGCGGCCTTCCATCAACAGGAGATGCTCATGAAACCCGAGAATCGCATTGAACGATTCACCACCCACTGGCAGAAGTCCTTCAAGGACGAGCCTTACTACAGCTCGAAGTATTCGTGGGACGACTTCGATCCGGCGTACCGGTACGCGTACAAGTCGTACGAAGAGAATCCGCACACGCGCTTCGAGGATCTGGAGACGCGCCTGGAAGCCGGCTGGGACATCGCGAAAGGCAAGTCGAAGCTCGCGTGGGTCGACGCCAAGGAAGCCATCCGCTCGGCGTGGGACAGCGTCGAGCGCGTTCTCCCGGGTGACCTCGATCGCGACGGGCGATAAATGGGGACATGGATGTGTGGGGACAGACTTAAGTCTGTCCCCACTCGTTTTGCTAGCAAAAGGGGACGCGCCTCGTTGATGGGGACACTCCCATTTCTTAGCAAAAGGGGCCGCACTTCGTTAGCGAGGATCGAGCGAGGCGCGCCCGCGCAGGTGATGAGTTCGCTTTTCGCCGGCCCCTGCGTCATCCAGACTCTTTGCTAACGTCCAACCCATCCGCGCCAAGATGTCTTCGTGTGAGCGGCGGTCCAATATCTTGCGATGTGACACTGAACGAAGGGCCCGGCGAAAAGCGAACGAATCTCCTGGGCGTGTACGCTCGCTGGGGCACGGCACGCCCCTCAATCACCGCCCCCACTTCACAGCCAGTACTGAATTGGCAGCCACATCCACTCCTTGAAGCGCTCACGAAATCCGCGCTTTTTCCAGGCGGCCAGCGTGATTTCCCTGGAGTCGGCGAGATCGGTCGCGAACATGCTGGACATCTCGCCGGCGAACTCCTCGCCGATCACGCAGACGCTGATCTCATTGTTGTGCACGAAACTGCGCCAGTCGAAATTGGTGGAGCCGATCGACGACCACACCCCATCGACGACGATGCTCTTCGAATGCAGGAATGCATCCTCCAGCTCGTAGAGTTTGACGCCGCTCTCCAGCAGCTCGTCGTAGTGCGCGCGCCCTGCGTAGAACACGCCGGAGAAATCGCTGTACGAGGGCAGGATGATGCGCACCTCCACGCCACGCCGCGCCGCGTCCTTGAGCGCCTTCTCGAGCGTGTCATCGGGTACGAAGTAGGCCATGGTGACGTCGACCCTGCGTTCTGCGCGTACGCGATGACCGAGAGCAGCGTGGCGTAGATCTCGTTGGTGTCGTCGTCGGGCGTGCTGGCGACGATCTGCACCAGCGTATTGCCGGCGTTCGGGGCGGGCGTCGCCACCAAGGGCGTCTCCGTCTGCGCACTCGGCGTCGCGCCAGGTCTGCGTGAAAGAGATCTTCGAGATGCCGCGCGGCGGTGCCCGCGAATGGCGATGTGAGTGTCGCGCCATCCCTGGTCGAGCGCCTTCTGTTTCGACAAACCGCGGCGCCGGGCCTGCTTGGAGGCGATGTGGTACGCCTGGCTGAAGTTCACCCCGCCGGCGAATGCCTGTTCGCCATCCACCACGACTATCTTCCGATGGTCGCGGTGGTTGACTCCGGAGAATCGTTCATCGAGCGGATTCAGCGGGTTGAACGCGCACAGCGCGATGCCGGCGTCGGCGAGACCGGTGAGAAACTGCTGCGTCGGTCGTCATTGACCCCACTGCATCGTAGAGCACCGCGACGCGCACGCCGCGACCAGCCGCGCTCGCCAGCAGGCGCTCAGTTTGCCGATCGCCTGCGGCCGCCTCCTCGAAGATGAAGCTCTCGACCAGGACGTAGTGCCGCGCTTTTTCGATGGCCGCAAACATCGCGCCATAGGTGCGCGGGCCATCGACGAGCAGCTCCACCTGGTTGCCGACGATCAACGGCGGCGCGCCGATATCGCTGCATCGCCGCGAGATGGTAGTCGAGCAGCGTTGGTGTCGCCCGTGGTGGCGAGCTGGCGGCGTCACGCGCACGCGCTCCGCGCGGCTCGACCATGCCATCCGCACTTTCGATGTCGACGGGTGTGCGTCGAACGCGACAACGGCAGCGTGCGCGCGAATTGCATTTCGGGAAGAACGTGGCAGCCGGTGAGTGCGGCGCACAGAGCGGATATTGCGAGCCATCCCGTCCACCGGCGGCGAGGCCGGTGGACGGATGGCCCGGTGGTCGCATGACGCGAATTCATTTCGAGGGGAGGGCTCGTCGCGTCACTCTTCCACTTCTCCACTAGACGGATGGCAGTATCTCCCGGGCCCCGCGTTGCGGCGCGCCCGGCAGGTGTGCCATCGTGCGCGTCGGTGAGGTCCTACAACCCGTACGCAGCAAATCCGAATGTGACCCGGCGAGACAGGGTCCATTGTGTGATGCAAAGGAGCAACAATGCCTGAACACCGCCGAGAAACCGGAGCCGAAACATCGTGGAGCCCGCCGTCGAAGAACTGAATCGCATCGTCGAGCAGGCCGAAGCGCTGCTGACGTTCGCTGGGAACGCAGGGCGGAGAAGCTGCCGAGGCCGTGCGCGAGCGGGTCAGCCAGACGCTGAACCAGGCCAAGACCAAGCTCGCGGCCACCGCCAGCAACGCCGAAGAGGTGGTCGAGTCCCTGGCGCAGAACGCGCCGACGACTACGTGCGCAGCAATCCCTGGCAGGCCGTCGCCATCGCGGCGTTGTTAGGCGGCGTCGTCACGCTGCTGGTCACCAAGTCGTCGAACCGCACGTGATGGAAGAGCCGACTGACGTACCGGCGGAAGCAGCCGGCGAAGCAGACGACGAACCTGGCACGGCCAGCGCGCACTCACGCTTCATCTCTTGCGCATGCTGGAAACGCGCATGGACGCGGCGGGCATCGCGCTGCAGTCGGAAATCCAGGTGTTCTCATCGCGACTGCAGCTGCGGCTGCTGGCGGCCGCGACCTTCTTCCTCGCGATGTGGGGCGGCATCGTGTTGCTGGCGATCGCCTTGCCGCCACACCTGCGCATTCCCGTGCTGGCCGCGGTCATCGTCGGCGTTCGTGATAGCCGGCGTCTGGGCGCTCTTCGCCGCGAAGCGCGCGGTGTCCTCGCGCGACGTGGGCTCGATGACGCTGGTTCCTCGACAACCTGAAACAGGACGTCGACGTGCTGTCGCGCAGCCTGGCGCAGTCCGCGCGGCAGCGCAGGCGCCGCCACCGCGCCGCCCGCAGCAGCGAACGAGCCCACACGGAGTGATCCCAATGATCTCGCCGCTTGAACGGGCGCGGTTGCTCGACGCCGAAATGCGGCTGCAGCGCGCCTGGCTCGAGCTTTCCTTGCGCGAGTTGTCGACCGCCGCGCGCGGGTCGCCCTGGGCGCGCCGCTGAAGCTCGGCATGATGGGACTGTCGCTTTCTGAAGCATCGATCGCTGTGGCTGGCGGCCGTCAGCCTGCTGGTCAATTTCTACCGGCGTCACGCGAACAAGGAGAAATGAACATGAAAGCCAATCTCAAACCGCGAACCGAGCCGCCGCCGGGGACAACGCGTTCATTTCCGACCTCAGCGCACTGCGCGCGCGCGCGCGCGACCAGATGATGAAAGGCGCCGTCACGCCGAGCTACCCCGAGGCGGACCGCAAGGCCATCGTCGAATTGCTGAACACGGCGCTGGCCACGGAGATCGTCTGCGTGCTGCGCTACAAGCGCCACTACTACGCGACCCACGGCATTCGCGCGAAATTCGTATCGGCGGAGTTCCTCGAACACGCCAACGAGGAACAGGCGCATGCCGACCAGATCGCCGAGCGCATCGTGCAGCTCGGCGAAGATCCGGATCTGAATCCGGCGACGCTGCTGTCGCGTTCGCACTCGGAATACGACGAAGCCACCTCGCTGCGCCAGATGCTCGAGGCCGACCTCATCGCCGAGCGCATCGCCATCGAGAGCTATCGGGAAATGATCACCTTCATCGGTCCGCGCGATCCGACCTCGCGCCGCCTGCTCGAGTCCATACTCGCGCAGGAAGAAGAACACGCCGAAGACCTGGTCGACCTGCTCGAGGACTTGCCGAAGGATTGACATGCATGAAGGCGATGAACAAGCTCGAGCGAGAGCTCGAGGCGCGCGTCGTCTGCGCGCACCGAAGAGCTGTCCACCCTCTCCACGCACCTGTTGCGCAAGACGGAGATGGAGCGCTCGGCGCTCGCCAAGGAGCTGCACGACGAGCTCGGCGGCCTGATCACCGCCGCCAAGATGGACATGTCATGGCTGTCCGCGCGCCTCGGCGGCGCGCTCGACGCGCGAGAGCCGCGAGAAATTCGACTCGGTGATGCAGATGCTCAACCAGGCGATGATGCTCAAGCGGCGCGTGGTCGAAAACCTGCGGCCGTCGCTGCTCGATCACTTCGGCCTGGCGGTGGCGCTGCGCAGCCATTTCGACGAGCACTGCGCGCGCGCCGGGATCGAATGCGTGGCGACGCTGCCCGACGAGGCGCTCGAGCTCGATGCCGATCACCCAGCTCAGCCTGTTTCGCGTCGCGCAGGAGGCGCTGGCGAACGTCATCGCGCGCGGTGGCGCGAAGAACGTCGAGGTGGTGATCGAGCCCGACACGGAGGACGGCAGGACGGCTACGTGATGACCATCGGCGATGACGGCGCGCCCATGGAAACGGATCTGGCGCGATCCATGCCCAGTGCGCGTCATCGGATGCAAGGCGCGGGCGGCAGCGTGGCCGCCGAGGCGCGCGCGCAGGGCAATCAGATCAGGGTTTACGTCCCGCGATCTGCAGCAGGATCGGCATGAGCTGGTCGATCTCGCGCATCTTGTCGAGGAAGTGATCGGCGCCGGCCGCCATGCAGCGCTCGCGCACCGTGGGCAGGTCGTAGTTCGTCAGCACGATGATCCACACGTGATTCCCGTCGCCCGTGTCGGGGTTGCGGGCGCGTGCCTCCCGGATGACGCCGATGCCGCTGCCGGGCCGCAGCTCGACGTCGACCACGATGGCGTCGTAGGGCACTGTATCCAGCTTTTCCACGGCCTCGGCTTCGGCGGAGGCGAGGCCGGTGACCTTGAACGCCGCGTACTGCGACAGCATGTTTTCCAGGCGGCTGCGCAGCAGCGGCGAATCCTCGACCAGCAGGATGCGCAGCGGCTTGCCGGGGGCGCCGTTGGGCCGGACCGTGTCGCTGGTGCTTCGGGCGTTTGCTGTCCGCCGATGTGCCGGAAGCCGGTTGCAATGTTGGAGGCATCGCCTCGTCCGTGGCGCCACGGCAAAGTGAAAACTGAGACTAACTACTGGACGAGATTATTCCGCAGGGCATAGGTGGTGATGTCAGCATTGCTCTTCATCGACATCTTCTCGAGGATACGGCTGCGGTAGGTGCTCACCGTCTTGACGCTGAGGAACAGCCGATTCGCGATCTCCGACACCGACTCGCCCTGCGCCAGCTTGCAGAAGATCTGGAACTCGCGTTCCGACAGGATGCTGTGCAGCGGGGCATTCGGATCGCCGCGCACGCCGGCGACCAGCAGGTCCGCCAGTTCGGGTCCGACGTAACGGCCGCCGCGCGCGACGGTGCGGATGGCGCGGAACAGCTCGGATTCCTCCGTGCCCTTGCCGACGAATCCGCTGGCGCCGCCACGCAGCACGTTGAGTCCGTATTGCGCTTCCGGGAAGGCCGAGCAGGATGAGCACGCCAACCGATTCGTAATGGGCCTTGGCGTGCTTGAGCACGTCGAGGCCGGACACGTCCGGCAGCGACAGATCGAGCAGCAACACATCGATCGTGTGCTGTCTGAGTTGTTCCATCGCTTCACGGCCGGAACTCGCTTCGGTCACCACCGCGAGATCCGGTTGTCCGTTGATCAGGGTTTTCAGGCCGGCGCGAACGACCTGGTGGTCGTCGACAATCATGACTCTGGTGCGATTCATGGGCCGGGAGGTCTCCACAACTTGTTGAGTTATCTCGTGCATTGCTGAAGTCTACATTTGTGAGGTTCACGCGCCTGTCCGGCAGACGGGCGGTACCTCAGTCAGATGTATCCTACACGCCCGAATGCGGCTGCGCCGTGCGTCGAACCTTTCGCTCGGCGTGCGCCCAGTCGACGACGTTCCAGAACGCCTCGATGAATTCCGGCCGCCGATTCTGGTATTTCAGGTAATAAGCGTGTTCCCAGACGTCGAGAATCAGGATGGCGGTGGCCTCGCCGCCGTGCAGCACCTCGTGATCCTTGAGATCCACGATCGCGAGTTTTCTCGATGCGTGCTCGAGCGACGAGCGCGACCCAGCCGCTCGCGAAATGTTTGGCGGCCGCGTCCGTGAATTTCTTGCGGAAATTCTTCGACTGAGCCGAACTCGCGTCTTCAGCGCATCGCCGAGCTGCGCCGCGCGGTTGCTGCCGACGATTGCGCAGGTGCCATGCGTTCCAGAAAAGATCGTGATTCAAATGACCGCCGCCATTGTTCTTCACCGCGGTGCGCATCGCTTCCGGTAGTTTGTCGATGTCGCGCAGCAGTTGCGCGAGCGTGCGCTTCTGCAGATCCGGATCCTTCGCCAGCGCTTCGTTGAGTTTCTTCACGTAGGTCGCGTGATGCTCGCGATGGTGGATGCGCATCGTGGCTGCGTCGATGTGCGGTTCGAGCGCGTCGTACGCGTAGGGCAGGTCGGGCAGGCCGAATGGATAGGTCTGACGGGAGACGTCGGCGGGCACGGGATTCTCCTGGTGAATAGCTAGGTCAGGCAAGCATGCGCGCCGCGCGCCGGCTGGCGAATCGTCGCTCAGCGAGGGCTGTGGTAAGACTCCTCCGATGCGACGCGCGCCGACGGAGAGAGCCGACAGTCATGGATGGTCATGCCTGAGTGTGGTGCATCGGGCGGTTCTCTAACTTCGCGCTCGGTTCAACCAACTCAAGGACATAATCATGAAGCTCAAACTCGCCGCGGCAATCGCCGCATTGTCGGTTGCGACGGTGCCCGCTGCCTTTGCCGACGAGAATGCCGGCTGGTACCTCGGCGGTGGCGTTGGTCAGTTCAACGCCCAGATCGACGACGTCGACGAAGTCGACGACACCGTGGATCGACTGGGATGAGGACGACACCGCGTACAAGTTGTTCGGCGGTTATCGCCTGAACAAGGTGCCTGGCGTTCGAGCTCGACTACATCAATCTCGGTGAGCCGTCGGGCGCCGTCGTGCCGGGATTCAACGTGGACTGCGTCGGTGGACGGATTCGCGCCGTACGTCGTCGGCACCTTGCCCGCTCGGTCATTGCTTCGAGGTCTATGGCCGGCTCGGCTACTTCTTCTACGACGCCACGGTCGGCGTGGAGAACGAGCTCGACGATCGCGTCGAGTTCGACGAAGAGTCCGAAGACCTCGTCTACGGCGCGGGCGTCGGCGCCAACATCGGCGAGAAGCTCAACATCCGCTTCGAGTACGAGAAGTTCGATCTCGAAGGGCTGGATGACGCCGATTCGCTGTGGCTGACCGCCGCCTGGCGTTTCTAACACGGTAGATGGCACGCTGGCGCCGGAGCGCACTGGCTCCGGCGTCAGACGGTCGCGCGGCGGTCGCGGATGGCGTCGAGCAGCAGCTCGTAGTCGCCGCTCTTCGGCACGTACGCGTCGGCACCGGCCGCCAGCGTGTGGCGAATCATTTCCGGGTGCGAATGCCCGGAAAAAACGACGATGGTGATCTTGCTGCCGTTGCGCGCGCACGGTCTTGCAGCAGGTCGATGCTCGAGCGGCCCTGCAGCTCGAGGTCGAGCACCAGCACGTCGGCCTTGTTTTCGGCGGTGCTGGCGATCACCGATTCCACGTCGGCTGCAGTGCCCACGCATCTGAGATCGGCCTCGGCGGAGACCAGCGTGACCAGCAGGTCGCGCAGGTCGTCGTTGTCTTCGGCGATCAGGACTCGAAGGGGTGGCGCGTTCATGACGCGTGAAGATACCTGCGAAAGCCGAACCGGCGCGCATTGTCGCAGCCGGACGACTCCGCATTCAATCGCGGCGGTGGCTGTTCGGCCCTCTCCCGCTCGATGATCCAGGCGTACAGCGGATCCCGCGCATTCCCGTTCGCTGCGCAGCGTGTCGATGACCGCGCGCAGCTCGCGCAGGCGGTCGAGCTTGTGGCGCGCCAGGTTGGGGGGCTCGGTGCCCGCCGCGGCGGCATGCTCCAGGTACGAAATCGCCCCGCCGAGGCGGTATGAACGCTTGCCATGTCGGTGGCTCCGGAATCGGTCCTTGATGGAGCCAAGTGTCGCAAACCGGCCAATCCGGGGAAGCTGCGCGTGTGCTGATTGTGGCGTAGGACGGTGCCGCAGCGCGCCATTGCCGCTCGAAAAATTGGGTCTAATGGGTGTCCCAGAGGAGGAATCCCATGACCAAGCAGAAGATTCAGGGCGAAGGCGACTACGAAGCCACGCGCCGTTATCGCAAGCGCACCGAGGAGTATCTGAAGAACAACGACGTGGAGAAGGCGGCGGTTCGAGCGGCGCCGGAAGTCGGCGCAGGAGGCCGAAGACCTGAAGGCGGCCGAGGCGGCGGGCAAGCGTCGCGCGAAGGGCGAGGACCCGGCGATGCGGCGGCGGACGGCGCCACGCGACGAGCCGTCGACGCGCGGCAAGACCTCGCGGCACTAGTTAGTCAGGCAGAGGACTCTGTCAGCCGAAGAAATTGCGGAGCGCCTGGTAGGTGGCGTCGGGCGCTTCCTCGGCCAGCATGTGGCCGCTCTCGACTTCCTCGCCGCGCACGTCGCTGGCCCAGTCCTTCCAGATGCCCGACGGCGTCGTACCATTTCGGGATGACGCCGCTGGTTGCCCCAGAGGACGAGCGTGGGGCATTCGATCTTGCGCGTGCCGCGATCGGCCTGGTCCTGCTGGAAATCGACGCTCACCGCCGCGCGATAGTCCTCGCACATGGCGTGGATGGCCGCCGGGTCGCGGGCGTTCTGCAGGAAATCTTCGTAGGCCTCGAAATCCGAAGAGCCCTGGCCGTGGCGGAACAGGAAGGCGATGGGATCCGCGCTGATCATGCGCTCGGGCAGCGGATGCGCCTGCGCGAGGAAGAACCAGTGCCAGTAGCCCATGCCGAAGCGCCAGTCGGCGCGGCGCAACGTGTCGCCGGTCGGCACGATGTCGAGCACCGCGAGCTTGCTCACCGATGCCGGTGAATCGAGCGCCAGGCGATAGGCGCAGCGTCCGCCGCGATCGTGGCCGGCGACGTGAAACTTGTCGAAGCCGAGCTTCTTCATGACTTCGAGCTGATCGCGCGCCATCGCGCGCTTCGAATAGGTTTCGTGGTTGGCGCTCGATTCGGGCTTGCTGCTGCCGCCATAGCCGCGCAGGTCGGGACAAACGACCGTGTAGTTTTCGGCCAGGCGCGGCGCGATCTTCGACCACATCGCGTGGGTCTGGGGAAATCCGTGCAGGAGCAGGAGAGGTGGGCCCGGATCCGCCGTGGCGCAGGCGGATGGTGACTTCGTCGGTCTCGACAGTTGTTAGCGTGAATCCATCGAACACGACACCCTCGTTACAGGCCTTTCCGCGTGGCGATGACCTGGAAGCGCCGGGCGACGCGTTCCCCTTCGTCATCCACCACGGTCAGTATGTGCTCGCCGGGGTCGATGTCCAACGACTGCTGGTGAAAAGTGTGCGTTTCCCCAAGGTATCGGTCATCGAGATGCCAATAAATCGTGGCCTCCCGGCGCCGGTGCACGGCCTCGAAGACCGTGCGGCCACGCTGTCCGTCGAGCTCGCGCGGGATCAGCACTCGCGCGTTCGCATCGGGGTACAGCAGCGCCAGCGCGGGACGGCCAAAGGCGCGCGTGGCCACGCAGTCCGCGCGCATCGCGGGCAGCGGTCGGTACTCGGCGTGCACGCGACGAAAGTAGAACTCCTCGGCCGGCGGCAACACGAACCAGCTCGCCTGCAGCATGCGGCCGGGGGACTCACAATCGCTGTCGACGCGTTGCTTGCCATCGGGCGCGAGATTGACGCGCAGGTTGTGAGGACTCTGCGCATCGAAATGGCTGTCGCGCGGTATCCAGGTGCTCGTGGTGACGCAGGCGGCGGCCGCGAGGAAACCGTCGTTCTCGCAGGTGTCGATGCGCCGCAGCGCGTGCGTGGGCAGCTCGAACCATGGGCTCGCGGGCAGCGAGTTGAACAGCGCGAACATGAGCGGCGCGGCCATCGACGGAGCCGGTGAGCCCGGGACGTCCTTCGCCACTGGCATTGCCCACCCACACCGCTACCGTGTGGCGGCTGGTGTTGCCGACCGCCCAGCCATCGCGCAGTCCCCAGCTCGTGCCGGTCTTCCAGGCGATGCTGCGGCTGGAGGCGAAATTGCGCCAGTGACCTTCTTCGCCGGGCCGCGGCACCTCTAACAAGGTGTCGAGCGTGAGCCAGGCGGCGCCGGTGCCGATGGCGGTGCCGGCGCGGGTGCGGCGCTGGCGTGCCGCGCAGCGACCGTGAGCTCGCGGAATGCGCGGCGCCGCATCCGCCGCGCCGGCGCGCGCGATGCCGGCCAGGCTGGCGTACAGGCCCGACACGTCCCAGAGATTGCCTTCCGCGCCGCCGAGGACCAGCGTGAGGCCGTAGTCATCGGCCGGACGCGTGAGGGTGCGTCATGCCGGCGGCGCGCAGCAGATCGGCGAAGCGCGCGACGCCGTAGGTCTTGAGCATGCGCACCGCCGGCACGTTGAGCGAGTGCGCCAGCGCTTCGTCCGCGCGGCACCGCGCCGCGATACTGGCGATCGAAATTCTCGGGCGCGAAGCCTTCGTAGTGCGTCGGCACGTCGGGCAGCAGCATGCGCGGTGTCAGCGTGCCGTCCTCGAGCATGGCGGCGTACAGCAGCGGCTTGAGGATGCTGCCGGTGCTGCGCGGCCGGCGGATGATGTCCACGGCGTGACCCCGCGCGGGGTCGATTGCGTCGCTGGAGTTGCCGACATAGGCGAGCACCTCGAACGTGGTGTTGTCGACGATCAGCGCCGCGGCGTTGTGCACGTTCTGGCGCGCGAGCGACGGCCGAGTGCTCGCGCGTGAGCTGCGTGGCGTCACGCTGCAGCTGCGCGTCGAGCGTGGTCACCATGCGATGCCGCGCCGGATCCTGCGCGCGCAGGGTATCGAGCAGGTGCGGCGCGAGATCGGGCAGGTCGTGCGGTTCGGCGGCCAGCGGCTCGCTCAGCGCCAGCTCGAGATCGAGCGCTCGTCAGGTCGCCGGCTTCATGCAGGCGCCGCAGCAGGAAGTCGCGCCTGGCGCGCAGGCGTTCGCGGTTGCGCGTGAGGTGCACCAGCGCAGGGTTGTTAGGCAGCACGGCGAGCGTCGCGGCCTCGGCCCAGGACAGCGTCGCGGGATCACGGCCGAAGTAGCGCCAGGAGGCGGCTTCGAGACCCACGACATTGCCGCCGAACGGCGCATGCGCCGCGTACAGCGCGAGGATCTCGTCCTTGTCGTACGAGGCCTCGATGCGCAAGGCCAGCAGCAGCCTCGGCGAGCTTGTTGGCGAGACTCCGTTGCTCGCCGCCACGCGACAGGCGCGCCAGCTGCATGGTCAGCGTGCTGCCGCCACTCACCACGCGGCCGGCGCGCAGATTCAGGCGCATGGCGCGCGCGATCGCCAGGCCGTCGATGCCGGAGTGCTGCTCGAAGCGCTTGTCCTCGAACACCAGCAGCGCGCGGCGGAATTTTGCCGGCACCGTGGACCTGCGGCGGAAAGCGCCATTGGCCATCGCTGGCGATGCGCGCGCTGAGCAACGTGCCGTCGCGCGCTTCGAGCACGTAGGACTCGGGCGCGGAGAACAGGGCGTCCGGCAGCATCGCCCAGAACCCGAACGCCGCGGCGACCGCGCAGCCGCCAGCGCCGCCGCGACGACGCCGCGGCGGCCGGTGGCGCGCACGCGCCTCAACGCTGCGGCGAGACCACTTCGACCCATTGTCCCTTGACCCTCGCATGCTGGGTGGCGTCGTACATGGCTTCGACACCGGCGCCCGGTAGATAGAACTTGCCGAGATAGGCGGCGTTGAGCCGCGTCTCGAAGAAGATCGACTCGCCTGGCTTGAGGCTGAAGAAGCGCTGCACCCGATCGTCGCGGATGTCCACGTATTCGGCGGTGCGCATCGCCTGGTTGCGCCACTCGCGCCGGCACCCACCAGAACTGGCCGAGCGGCTGCTGCTCGTTGCTGCGCTCACCCTGCGTGTCGACGCCTTCCAGGCGGTCGTTGCGGATCTCCCAGCCCGCGGGCACGAGCTGCGACAGCGCCAGGTTGTCGAGCTGGCGCCGGCTGACGTTCTTCACCGTGAGCTGCGCGATGAGATCGCTGCCCTGCGGCGACGCGCCGCACGTCGACAGCCTTGCCGTCGGCATCGCTGTATTCGACGGCGATGCTCAAGCCGTTGGCCGAGGCGTCCTCCTCGCCGCTGCGCGGAATCGCGCGCACGCCGACCGTGGCGTACAGCTTGCGATCCGAGGTGTTGGTGAGCGTCGAGCGGCGCTCCGCTCGCGGGCGGCGGCGGTAGTTTGATGTTGGCCACCGGCGCCTCGCCCTTGACGGACTGCTTGCGCGCGCCGCCAGACCGCGTAGTCGAAGCTGAAGCCGGTGAACGGCTTCGTGCCCGTGTTCTGCGCCACCGCCACCAGCGCGAAGGCCACCGACTGCGTGCTGTACCAGCTGCCATCCGACAGCTGCGCGGCCACGTCCTCGAGCAGCGGTCCGGTCTCCGCCTCGCGGCCGAGCAGCGTCAGTCCCATGAGCACCACGGCGCGATCGCGCAGCAGCGATCCGAAGGTGTACGGATTCGCGTCGGCGAACACGAAGGCCTGCAGGCGGTCCTGTCTCGACCAGCGCCCTGGCCACGTCGGGCTTGCCGGCGAGGTGATAGGCCGAGGCCAGCAACCAGCGTTCGGCGCAGCGACAGCGACGCGTTTTCGCGCAGGCGGTTCATCGCGCCGATCTCCGGCGTGTCCGGCGAGCGCCAGCGTGTACAGGCGGTAGGCCTGCGCGTAGCGCTCGGCGTGCACCAGGTCGGGCGCGTACTTGCCGGGCTCGCCCTGGCGCGGGTTCCACTGCTGCGCGGCGTCCTTCTGGTAACGCAGCCACGAGGACTTCATGTCGCCGGGCAGCGTGTATCCCGCTTTCTCCGCTTCGAGGAAGAAGTGCCCGGCGTAGGTGGTGCCCCAGTTGTTGCGCCAGTCGCGGTCGCCATCGATGTTCCAGATGCCCGGCCAGTAGGCGAAGCCGCCGCTCGGGTGCTGCAGGCTGCGCAGGCGCGCGAGTCCCGCGCGGATGTTGTTCTCCACCTCGAGCCGCCGGTTCTGGTCGAGCTTGATCAGCGCCGGTAGATAGAGCTGCGGGAACACGCTCGACGTGGTCTGTTCGAGGCAGCCGTACGGATAGTGGATGAGATATTCCAGCCGGCCATCGAGGTTGATGGGCGGCAGCGCCGACACTTCCAGGTTGGCCACCTGGGTGCCCGGCGAGTCCGAACGCCGTGAGGTCTCCCTTCCAGGATTCACCCGGGCGCGAGCGTGGCGCGCTGGAAGCGCGAGGAGGGCGCGTTCGGCGTGCGCACCTCGAGCCACACGTCGCTGTTCGGCGCGGAACTTGCCGCTGGTGGCGATCACGTGGATCTTGCCTTTGCCCAGCGTCGTGCCCGAGCGCAGCGTCAGGAAGCCGAGCTTCTCCTCCGGTCGCGTGAACGCGATCGTGGTCGCCGGCGTTGCCCACGGCGCTGAAGCGCGCGTCGGTCTGCACTTCGAGTTTCACCGTCTTGATCGACGCCTCGCTGGTGAACACCGACACCGGCAGCGAGAACTGCTCGTCCGGTCCGATGACGCGCGGCAGCGTCGGCAGGATCATCAGCGCCTGGCGCACGAACACCGACTTGTCGGCCGAGCCATAGGCGCTGCCATCGCCGGCCACCACCATGACGCGCACCGCGCCCACGTACTGCGGCAGCTCCACGGTGTGCGCGCGTTTCTCGCCGGCCTTGAGCGAGAAGGGCCCGAGGAAACGCACCACCGGCGGGAAGCGCGACTTGCCTCGTCGGGATTGGTGGCGGCGGAGGCGTCGCTGCCGCCGAGCGCGAGCAGGCGATCGAGCTGGCCGCCGTAGGCGCCGGCGACTTCGTCGAACAGGTCCCAGGTGGAGACGCCCGAGCGCCTCGCGCTTGTAGAACTCCGCATGCAGGTTCGGCGTCCTGAAGCCGGTGAGGCCTAACAATCCTTCGTCGACCACGGCGAGCGTGTAGTCCATGGCGCGGCCGGCTTTTCGCTGACCGTGACGCTGGCCTTCGACTGCGGCGCCCATTCGGAGGCGGCCGTCACCACGCGGCGCGAGCTGTGATCTGCGGATCGGTGACCTTGAGCGGGATGACGCCGTAGAGCCGGATCGGCCGGTCGTTGGTCCTTGCCGGCATGCGGCTGGACCATGGTGACCGCGGCGTAGACGCCGGGCGCCATGCCGGCGGTGATCGGAATCGAGATCCGGTTCGCGCCTGGCTTCGCCTCGAGCCAGCGCTGCTCGAGAATGGCGCTGCCGCTCTCGAGCGTGAGCAGCGCGCGGCCCTGCGAGGCCTCGGGCAGCTGCACCACCGCGGTTTCGCCGACGCGGTACTCCTGCTTGTCGGAAGTGAGCATGAGGATGTTGGCGGCGGGGCCGGACTGGTCGCGCTGCAGCGCCGGCCCAGGACGGCCAGTCGATGTAGAACACGCGGCCGGTGCAATGGCCGCCGTCGAGATCGCAGGCGCGCACCAGGTATCGGCCCCATTCCGGGATACTTGATCTCGAACTTCCACTGGCGCGCGGCCATCCCTCGAGGCGATGGTTTCCTGCTTGATCATGGAGGTGCTTTCGCCCTGCGCGTACTGCGCCAGCGAATCGCCGCTCGAGTCCCACCACCAGCGCCACTGCACCTTGTAGAGCGAGACCTGCAGGCGCGGGACGGACACCGGCGTGCCATCGAGCGTCCAGCGTGGCGAGTTCCACCACGTGCTTGGTGTCGGTGAGCAGCATGTCGCGCGCCGCGTCGCCCTTGGGCAGCTTGCAGCCCGACGTAGCGGTCGAACGCGGCGACGGTGCGCGTTTCGCGGTTGATGCTGAATGCGCCGCCGCGCTCGAACACGCGCGTGATGAACGTGGCATTGAGCATGCCCGGCACGTCGCGCGGCAGGTCGAGATCCTTTTCGATCTTCGCCTTGCCGTCGGCGTCGAGCTCGCCGTCGTAGACCGTGATCGGTGCGCCGCTGAAGCCGCGCGCCGGATCGTCGAACACGTAGTCGGCGTTGCGCGTGAAGCGCGTGGCGCGCGCGTCGACAGCCGCACTTCGATCGCGGCGCGCAGGCTGGCCGCGGTGGCGCCGGTGAGCCACTGCGCGTTGACAGTGCCCTTGAGCGGAGAGCTTTCGATGACCGGCTTGTCGCCGAGATCGAGCTCGATCTTGAGCCGGTTGGGCATCACGGTCTCCACCTTCAGCGTCTTGCCGAAAGTCGCGCCGCCGACGATGCGCCAGCGCGTTCCAGTCGCCGGTGGGTGCATCGGCGCGGTCTTGAGCTCGAAAGCGTAGAACTGCCCGACGGGCGTGGAGTTGGTCAGCGTCTGCACCAGCTGGCCGCGCGGATTGCGCAGCTCGACGGTGACCGGGTGATCCGGCGGCAGCGTCCTGGTCCGGTCCTGCAGCGCGAAGGTGAGGTAGATGGAGTCGCCCGGACGCCAGACGCCGCGGTCGCCGTAGAGATATCCCTTGAGTCCCGCGACCACGGTTTCGCCGCCCACGTCGAAGTGGCTGACGGGCAGCGCGACGCCATTGCGCCACGCGCAGGTAGCCCTTGCGGCCGCCGTCGTCGGCGATCAGCGCGAACAGGCTGTGCCGCGCGGATCGAGCTCCAGCATGCCGTCGCTGTCGGTGCGGCCGCTGGCCATGACCTGGTTCTGGTAGCTCATGGCGTCGATCTTCACGCCGGAGAGCGGCTTCGCGCGTGTCGAGCGCCGTGGCAACCGCGAGTAGTTTGCCGCGTTGCGCGCGCTTGGCGATCAGGCCGATGTTCGACGCGAGCAGGTTGCGCTGCGCGCGGATGTTGCGGCCGTAGCGGTAGTAAGCCGGCTTGCAGGGATCGTCGCGTTCGTCTCCAGTTGATCTCGCCGTCGTAATATCCTCTTCGTAGTAGTCCCAGTTCGAGTGGTCGTTCGCTGTCGCCGTCTTCCTGGCTCGTCGGGTACGGGTTCGCGGCGTCGGCCGCGGTTTCGGCGCTCGCCGGGACAGTCGTAGAGCGCGTCCCCCGGCGCCAGCGACAGCGTGAGCTGGAACAGGCCGCCGGGGTGCTTGCGCATGAGCTCGGTGACATCGAGGTCGTAGCGCGTCCACTTGCCGGGCACCGGCGAGGCGAGCGGAATGGTCTTGCGCCACAACACGCGGCCCACGCGGCCCAGCTCGCTGCGAGCCGCCGAGCGGATTCACCTGCAGGAATTGCGGGATGTTGGCTTCGAACACCTGCAGCGCGGTGACGCGCACGGCGCGCGCGCTCACCGCCTCGAACGGCACGCTGAGCGTGGTGGCGTCCGGCAGGATCACGCCGCTTGCCGACGAAGCGCACCTGCGGCTTGGTGTTGGTGAACTCGAGCTTGAACTCGCGCGTGCCGATCAGCGGCTGTCCGGAGCGGCTGCGGATCGCGGGCTCGAGCGTCAGCGTGACTTCGCCCACCACGTCTTCGTTGACGTACAGCGTGAGCAGGTTGCCGCTGATGGAGGTCGTGAATTCGCCCTGCGACAGGCGGACAAGGCCCTTCAGATCCTGGCGCGCATCGAGCGCGTCGGAGAACCGCACCTGGATCTGCCGCTGGTCGTTGACCTGAACGGCCTCGGTCTGCGTGACCGCGAATTCATCCAGCGCCGGCACGCGCCAGCTCTGCGAGCCGGTGTTCCTGACGTTCAGCGGCGCGCCATCCCAGCGCGAGCAGCACTTCCTGCTCTTCGCGTCTTGCGCACGATGTCGCTGATGGTGAAGCCATGCTGGTGTTCGCCCGCGGTCCAGGTGATGGGCAGCGGCTTGCCGTCGAGCGTGGCGGTGACGATCTTCTCGATGCGCTCGCGATTCTCGGTGTCGGCGGTGAGCACGGCGCCGCGCAGCATCATCAGCTCGTTGCGATCGTGCTCGACGTCGAGCCCGTAGCGTCTGCACATCGAAGTTCACGCCCAGCGTTTTCACCATGAACTCGAAGGGTTTGGTGTCGGCGGTCGACGCCCGTGAGTCCTTGCGCGAGCACGCTGCACGCGGTACTCCGTGGCCGGCGCGAATTCCGGTTCGGCGCGCAGCACGATTTCGCGGCGGCTCGCGAACGTGGCGCGCACCTTCACGGCCGGCGTGATGCCGATGTTGGCCGAGGCGTCGGAGCCGACGCGCTCCTGCGGCACCACGTCGTTGGTGAACAACACGCGCACCGGCGAGTGGCGCGAGATGGCGCCGTTGCTGTGCTGGCTGATCGAAGTCACCCACTGCGGATCGGGTGCCGTCACATGCGGTTTGGTGGCGACGCTGTTGCCGCCGCTGCAGGCCGCAAACAGGAATGCCGCCGCCGTGACAGCCAGGGCGGGGACGCGAATTCGAATCATGGAAGCTCCGACGGGAGGGGTGGATCGACGCAGCGTCAGTTCAACGCTGGATCCTGCCGAATGGGGTGCCGCAATTGTGGCAAATCGCGGAAATGGAGACGCGGTTTGGGGAGGATGGGCGGTGCCCCAGCGAGCGCACACGCCCAGGAGATTCGTTCGCTTTTTGCCGGGCCCTTCGTTCAGTGTCACATCGCAAGATATTGGACCGCCGCTCACACGAAGACATCTTGGCGCGGATGGGTTGGACGTTAGCAAAGAGTCCGGATGACGCAGGGGCCGGCTTCGTGCCTAACGAGGTCACGTAGTCCCGGCCCGCTCTCGAATCCCCTGGGCATGTACGCTCGCTGGGGCGCAACCGTCACCGAACCGCGTCCCCTTTCCCCGCAAGCTTTGAAAAGAGAAGCGGCGTATGGCGCCAGGTCTTCTCTTCCCAAAGCCCAGGGCGCACGCCGCATTTCTCTTGGGAACGGAGTCGCGGATGGTTGGAGAAGTTCGAGCGAGGCGTGTCCATGCAGGTGATGAGAGAGCGGGCCGGGTACGTGACCTCGTTAGGCACGAAGCCGATCTCTGCGCCTTCAGGACTCTTTGCTAACGCCCGACTCATCCACCGACAAGATGTCTTCGCGTGTGTCGGCGGCCTGAATCTTGCGACGCCCAACTAAGCGAAGGGCCCGGCGAAAAGCGAACTCATCACCCGCGTGGGCGCGCCTCGCTCGATCCTCGCTAACGAAGTGCGGCCCCTTTTGCTAGCAAATGGGAAGTGTCCCCATTTACTTGGCGGCGACGACTTCCTTCGCCTGTTCGATCCACACGCCCTGCGCAAGCGTGGTGGCAAACGCGGCGCCGACGATGCCTGCGTCGGCGCGCAACGCGCCGAGCTTGATCTTGGTGGGGACACGAAGGTCATCGCAGAGATTCGGATGATCGGCGGTGATTCCGCCGCAGAGCACGAAGAGGTCCGGCCAGAACAACGCGTGCATTCGGTTCAGCACGTAGTTGAGTTCGGTCACGTATGCGGCCCAGTCGAGCTTGCGTTCCATGCGGGCGCGGCCGGAGGCGCGAGTCTCGGCTTCCATCCCGTCGAACTCGAGATGTCCGAACTCGGTGTTGGGCAGGAGCTTGCCGTCGAGGAACAACGCGCTGCCGATACCGGTGCCCAGGCTCAACACGAGCACGGTGCCGCAAACGTCGCGCGCAGCACCGAAGTGAACTTCGGCGAGGCCGGCCGCATCGGCGTCGTTGATGGCGACCACTTTGCGCTTCAACTTCAGGGCAGCGGGATCCGCCAGTGGCTGGCCAATCCAGCTCTTCGCCACGTTGGCGGCGGAGTAGACGGTGCCGCCGACGACGACCCCGGGAAACGTGACTCCCGCAGCGAGGTGGGCGGTGTCTTCCGGCACAGCAGCAACCATCGCGTGCAGCATCTCGCTCACCGCCGACATGGCGGGCGAGGGCACGGAGTGGCGTTCACCTACCAAGGATCCCTTGTGCAGGTCAACGATGGCCGCCTTGATAGACGAGCCCCCGATATCAATACCAATTGCGTGTCGGTGCATTCCGAGTTAACTCGAAGCCATTGTGGTGCAGCGCGAAGAAGTTTCACCCATCGGTCTTGCAAACCTGTGCCCGTCCCCGCGAGGGTGCATATGATACCGATACAAAGGCGCCGACAAGGACTTTGCATGCAATGTCTGACGCCAAGAAAATTGTCCTGAAATGTCTCGAAAGCAACTGAAAGGTAGTTCGAGTGCTGAATGAGCCGACGCTGGTGACCGGCGCGATCCTCAGACGTGGATCGTTGCGCGCGGCGATTTATGACCGTCTGACGCGTTCGTTGGGCAAAGAGCCTGAAACCGCGACTCCGCGTGACATATACGATGCACTATCGCTCGCGGTGCGAGAGGAATTGTCCGCCCGTTGGCTCGCGACCCAACGACGTGTTGCGCGCGCCCGCGTAAAAAGGCTGTGTTACCTGTCAGTGGAATTCTTACCCGGTCGCTCCCTGGTAAACGCGCTGTCCAGCCTCGATTCGGAGTTGATCGACGAGGCGCGGGCCGCGGTAGCCAGCATGGGTCACGACCTCGATGCCGTCATCGCGCTCGAAGTGGATCCGGGCCTCGGGAACGGTGGTCTCGGCCGCCTCGCCGCGTGTTTTCTCGATTCGCTGGCGACTTTGCAGTATCCGGCCACGGGTTACGGCATCCGCTACGACTACGGCATTTTCACGCAATCCATCGATACGGACGGCGCGCAACGCGAATCCGCGAGCACTTGGTTGCGACTGCACAACGTCTGGGAAACCCCGCGCTCGGATGCGCGTTACATCGTGCGATTCGGTGGCCGCGTGCTGAACACCCAGGATGCCGGCGGGGTGCATCGTTCGCGCTGGGTCGAAACCCGGGACATTCTCGCGGTGGGCTTCGACCAGCTCGTGCCCGGTAATCGCAGCCCGACCGTGAATCATCTGCGCCTGTGGTCGGGTCGCGCGCTGCAGCCGTTCCACATCGAAGACTTCAACGCCGGCAACTATTCAGATGCCGTCGAAGACCAGATCGACGCCAAGAATCTTTCGCGCGTGTTGTACCCGGACGATTCCACGCCGCAGGGCAAGGAGCTGCGTTTCAAACAGCAGTATTTCTTCGTGAGCGCGAGCATCCAGGACATCCTCGCCACGCATCTCGGCGAGGAACGCGCGCTCGAGGATCTTCCGGACGCGCTCGCCGTGCAGATGAACGATACGCATCCGACGCTCGCCATCCCGGAGCTCATGCGCCTGCTGGTCGATCAATACGACATGCCATGGGCCGACGCCTGGGCCATCTGTCGCCGGGTGTTCGGCTACACCAATCACACGCTGATGCCCGAAGCGCTGGAGACCTGGCCGGTGAATTTCTTCGAGCGCCTGCTGCCGCGGCATCTCGAGATCGTCTACCGCATCAACGAAGAATTTCTTCTCGAAGTCGAAAAGAAATTCAAGGGCGACGACGCCGCCAAGACCACGCTGTCCATCATCGCGGAGAACCACGGGCGGCGCGTGCGCATGTCGCACCTCGCGGTGGTCGGCAGCCACAAGGTGAACGGCGTCGCCAAGCTGCATTCCGATCTCATGAAGAAGACCATCTTCTCGGGATTTGCGCGGATGTTTCCCGAACGCTTCACCAACGTGACCAACGGCATCACCGTGCGGCGCTGGTTGAAACAGTCGAACCCGTTGTTGTCGCGGCTGCTGACCGAGCGGCTCGGTTCAGCGTGGGAGAACGACCTCGAGGAAATCGAGCGGCTGCGCTGGGCGGCGGACGATCCGCATTTCCGCAAGCAGTTCCGCGATATCAAGCGGACCAACAAACTTGCGCTGGCGGAGGAGGTGGACCGGCGCACCGGCATCGACGTCAGCGTCGATTCGCTGTTCGACGTGCACGTGAAGCGCATTCACGAATACAAGCGCCAGCTGCTCAACATCCTCTACGTGATCACGCGCTACAACCGCATCAAGGCCAGGCCCGATGATCATTGGGTGCCGCGCACCGTGATGTTCGCCGGCAAGTCGGCGCCGGGTTATGTGCTGGCCAAGGCCATCATCCGGCTCATCAATAATGTATCGACCACCATCAACCAGGATCCGCTCACGCTGACCAAGCTGAAGTGCGTGTTCCTGCCGGACTACGACGTCTCGCTGGCGCAGACCATCATGCCGGCGGCGGATCTGTCGCAGCAGATCTCCACGGCGGGCATGGAGGCATCGGGCACGGGCAACATGAAACTCGCGTTGAATGGGGCGTTGACCATCGGCACGCTCGACGGCGCGAACATCGAGATCCGCGATTCCGTGGGTCCTGACAACATCTTCATCTTCGGCATGACCGCGGATGAGGCCGCGCAACGGCAGGCGGATGGATATCGACCGCGCGAAATCGTGGCGGCCAATCCGGAGCTCGCGGCGACGCTCGAGTTGATCCGTGGTGGTGCGTTCAGCCGCGGCGGCTCGGACGATGCGCGACTGCTCGTGGACCGGCTGACGTCCGATGGCGAACCGTTTCTCGTGCTCGCCGATTTCGCGGCCTATTGTGAGGCGCAGGACCGCGTCGATGCACTGTATCGGCAACCGGAAGAGTGGAGTCGCCGCGCCGTGCTCAACACCGTCGGCATGGGGCCGTTTTCCAGCGACCGCAGCGTGCGCGAATACGCGGAACGCATCTGGAACATCCGATCGGTGATTTAATGGGGACATTCCTGATTTGCAGCAAATGGGGACGCGCCTCCCCGACGAAATGCTGACAATAGGCTCATCAGGAGCGAGGCCCGTCCCCATTTGCTAGCAAATCAGGAATGTCCCCATTAAAGGAAAGCTGACAAAAGCCGAGATCACCGCCCTGGTGAACGTGACTCATCACGAGCCGCGATCGCTGCTGGGGTACCACGAGTTTCCACGCTCCGGCGACGTGCCGCTGTGCGTGGTGCGCGTACTCGAACCCGGCGCCGAGACGATCGAGGTGTACTGGGAGGACACTCCCGGCGAGCTGCACGAGCTGAAGCGCATTCACGACGCGGGCCTCTTCGAAGGCAACATCCCGCAGCGCCGCCCGGTGGTGCCATACCGGCTGCGCGTGCGATTTCCGTTCGACCACGTGGTCATCAAGCACGACACCTATTTCTTTTCGCACGAGCTCTCGGAGTTCGACCTCTATCTATTCGGCGAAGGCCGGCACTACGGCCTCTATCACAAGTTCGGCGCGCACCCGCGCGTGCGCGAAGGCGTGGCCGGCACGAACTTCGCCGTCTGGGCGCCGAACGCGCGGCGCGTGAGCGTGGTTGGCAGTTTCAATCACTGGGACGGCCGCAAGCACGCCATGCAGGCGCGCGGTGGATCGGGTGTGTGGGAGCTGTTCGTTCCGGGTGTGGCCGAAGGCGCTCAATACAAATACGAAATCCACACCAGGCACGGTTCGCTGATTCTCAAATCCGACCCGTTCGCCTTCTTCATGCAGCGGCGTCCGGAAACCGCGTCGGTCGTGACTTCGCTCGACGGTTACGAATGGCATGACGCCGACTGGCTCCGCGATCGCGCCAACCGCGACTGGCGGCGTTCGCCGGTCAACATCTACGAAGTGCACCTGTCGAGTTGGCAACACTCCTGGGATCGTCAGCCGCCGTTCTTCACCTGGGCCGAGGCCGTCGAGCGGCTCATTCCCTACGTGGTCGACATGGGCTACACGCACATCGAGCTCATGGGCGTGGCCGAGCATCCTTTCGATGGGTCCTGGGGCTACCAGGTGGTGGGTTATTACGCGCCGACCTCGCGTTATGGCACTCCGAAGGATTTCATGGCCTTCGTCGACAAGTGCCACCAGGCCGGAATCGGCGTGATCCTCGACTGGGTTCCCGCGCATTTTCCGAAGGACGCGCATGGGCTTGCCGAGTTCGACGGCTCGTCGCTCTATGAGCACGCCGATCCGCGCCTGGGCGAGCACAGCGACTGGGGCACGAAAATCTTCAATTACGGGCGCCACGAGGTGAAGAACTTCCTCGTCGCCAATGCGCTGTACTGGATGGAGCGGTACCACATCGATGGATTGCGGGTCGATGCGGTGGCATCGATGCTGTACCTCGACTACAGCCGCAAGGCCGGCGAGTGGCTGCCTAACAAGTATGGCGGCCGCGAAAATCTCGAGGCGCTGGAGTTCCTGCGCGAGTTCAACACCGTGGCTCACGGCAATCACCCCGGCGTGCTGACCATCGCCGAAGAGTCCACGGCATTCCCCGGCGTCTCGCGCCCGGTGCATCTCGGGGGCGTCGGCTTTTCCTTCAAGTGGAACATGGGGTGGATGAACGACACCCTGCATTACTTCGAGAAGGACCCGGTCTACCGCCGCCACGAACACAACAAGATCACGTTCTCGTTCATGTACGCCTGGAGCGAGAACTTCATCCTGCCGATCTCGCACGATGAAGTCGTGCACGGCAAGAAGTCGCTGCTCGACAAGATGCCCGGCGACGAATGGCAGAAGCGTGCCAACTACCGCCTGTTCCTCGCGTACATGACCGCGCATCCCGGCAAGAAACTCATGTTCATGGGATCGGAGTTCGGCCAGTGGCACGAGTGGCGCGAACACGAGCAGCTCGACTGGCCGCTGCTGCAGAACCCCGGACATCGCGGACTGCAGAACCTCAATCGGGACCTGGCGAAATTCTACCGGGCGCATCCCCAGTTCCACGCCAGCGATTGCGACGCCGGCGGCTTCCGCTGGAGCGACCTGCACAACGCCGACGAAAGCGTGTTCGTATTCCTGCGCCAGGAGCACGGGCACTCGCCCATCGTCTGCCTGTTCAATGCCACGCCGGTGCCGCGCGACGACTACTGGTTAGGCGTTCCCGATCCGGGCCGCTACGCGGTGGTGTTCGATTCCGACGACCCGGGCTACGGCGGCGCCGGATTCGCGGGCGTATCCGGATACGATTCGTTCGCGCACACGGTGCACGGCTTTCCACATGCGCTGCGCATCAGGCTTCCACCGCTCGCGGCCGTTTTCCTGATACGGCAGGTATGAAAGACGGATCACCCGACATCCTCGGAGCGACATTCACCGGTGACGGTGTGAACTTCGCCATACGCTCGCGGGCCGCGACGCGTGTGGACGTGTGCCTGTACGACGCAAGCGGTGAGCGCGAGATGGCACGGCTGACGCTGCCGGGGCGCACGGGCGCCGTGCATCACGGCTTCGTCGAGAAGGAGCTGGCGCGGGTGGGCACGCTGTACGGCATCCGCGTGCACGGCGTCTACGATCCGCGCGAGGGCTACCGCTTCAACGCCAACAAACTCCTGGTCGATCCCTGGGCGCGCGACATCGTCGGCGACGTCAAATGGCACCCGTCGATCCTCGGGTACGACCCGAACGAGGGCGACGGGCTCAAGCCGAGCCTCGTGGACAGCGCTGCCGCCATGCCGCGTTGTCGCGTGATCGACAGCCGGTTCGACTGGGACGGCGACCGGCAACCGGCGGTGCCGTGGCGCGACTCATTCATCTACGAACTGCACGTCAAGGGATTCACGCAGCTCCATCCGCAGGTTCCGCCCGAATGGCGCGGCAAATACCTGGGCCTCACGGTGCCCGCGGTCATCGATCACCTGAAAGCGCTCGGGGTGACCGCGGTCGAGCTCATGCCGGTGCACGCGATGACCAGCGAAGGCTTCCTGCACGATCGCGGCCTCACTAACTACTGGGGCTACAACACGCTGTCGTGGTATGCGCCCACCAGTCGTTACGCGGTCGAAGACCCGGTGCTCGAGCTCAAGCAGGCGGTCAAGGCGCTGCACAAGGCGGGCATCGAGGTGATCCTCGACGTCGTCTACAACCACACCGCCGAGGGCAATCACCTGGGGCCGACGCTGAACTTCCGCGGCATCGACAATCGTGCGTATTACTTTCACCGCGCCAACGACCGGCGCTTCTACGACGATGTCACCGGCTGCGGCAACACCGTCGCCTGCGACCACCCCATCGTGCAGTCCGACATCATCGGCAGCCTGCGGTACTTCGCCGAGGAATTCCGCATCGACGGCTTTCGCTTCGATCTCGCCACGGTGCTCGGGCGCGACCGGTCGGGCTTCAACGCCAATTCGCCGTTCTTCGCGATGCTCAGCGCCGACCCGGTGCTGGCGTACGTGAAGCTCATCGCCGAGCCCTGGGACGTGGGGCTCGGCGGCTATCAACTCGGGAATTTTCCGCCGGGCTGGGCCGAGTGGAACGATCGCTACCGCGACACCATGCGCGCGTTCTGGCATGGCGGCCGTCGCATGCTTGGCGGATTCGCGGAGCGTTTCGCCGGCTCGTCGGACCTGTTCCGGCGCAATGGCCGCAAGCCCACGGCCAGCATCAATCTCGTCGCCGCGCACGATGGCTTCACGCTGCGCGACACCGTGTCGTACAACGAGCGTCACAACGAGGCCAATCTCGAAAACAATCGCGACGGTCACTCGAACAATCACAGCTGGAACTGCGGCGTCGAAGGCCCCACCGACGATGTGCACGTGATCGCGCTGCGCCGCCGCCAGGTGCGCAACATGCTGACCACGCTGTTCTTCTCGCAGGGAGTGCCGATGCTGCTGGCCGGCGACGAGTTGTATCGCACGCAGAACGGCAACAACAACGCGTACTGCCAGGACAACGAGATCAGCTGGGTGGACTGGGACGGCCTCAAGTCCGACGACTCGCTGCTGCCAGTTCGTGCGCGGCGCTCACCGCGGCGCGCCGCGCGCGCCCCGAGCTGCGGCGCGACACCTTTCTCAAGGGCGCGCTGCACGCCAGTCATTCGCGCGACGTCTGCTGGTGGCATCCTGCCGGTCACGAAATGGCGGATCAGGAATGGAACAACCCGGACCAGCGCTGTCTCGGCGTGGGTTTCGGCGGCACGGCGGTCGTCGCCGGAGATGATGTTGCTGCTGAATCCCACCGAGGCGGAGTGCGAGTTCCACCTGCCGTCATTGCCCGGCGGCAATGGCTGGGACGTGGTGCTCGACACGGCGCATCCCGTCGGCGTGTTGTCCGGATTCAAATTGCCTGCAGGGCCGGTGAAGGTGGGTCCCTATCAAACCCTGGCGTTGCTGCGTGTCCCCTGACGAACTCGCCCCGCTGATCGAGAGACTCGCCCGCGCGCGCGGTATCGGCGACGCGTATCACTCGTACAAGGGCGAGCTCAAGCATTTCACGCTGACCACCAAGGCGGCGATCCTGCGCGCCATGCATTGCCGCCTCGACGATGCGGCCGTCCTGGACGAGCAGATCCGCGAGTCCGAAGCGGCGCACCCGGTGGGTTTGTTAGGCGACGTCGTGGTGCTGCGCAATGGCGCGCGCGCGGCGCGCGTGAACACGCCGGCCATCGAACAGAACGCCTTGCTGCGCTGGACGGTGAAGCTCGAAGGGGGTGGCGGCGCCGCGCGTTCCGGCGAAGTGCGCGCCTGGGATCTGCCGGAGCGCGGCTCACACCAGCAGGACGGCAAGTGGTTCGTGCTGCGCGACCTGCCGCTGCCGGCGGATCTGCCGCTGGGGTATCACCGGCTCGAGATCGACCTCGAATTCGCGGGGCAGGAGAGCAGCCCGCTCATCGTGACGCCGGACAAGTGTCGCGAGCCCAAGGACATCGCGGCCGGCGCCAGGCATCTGGGGCGTCGCCGTGCAGCTCTACGCGCTGCGCTCCGAAAGCAACTGGGGCATCGGTGATTTCTCGGACCTGGCCGAACTACTGCGCCTGGCCGCCGCAGCCGGTGCCGGCTTCGTCGGCATCAGCCCGGTGCACGCGCTGTTTCCGTCCGATCCCACGCTGTACTCGCCGTACTCGGCATCGAGCCGGCACGCGTTGAACGTCATGTTCATCGACGTGGCGACGGTGCTCGAAGTGCAGGGCTCGCGGCGCGCGCAGGCCATCATGGGCGATCCGGGCTTCCGCACGCGGCTCACGCAGGTGCGTGCCGCCACGCAGGTGGATTACTCCGCGGTCGCCAGTCTCAAGATGTCGGTGCTGCACGCGGCGTTCGAGCGTTTTCGCACCGAACATCTCGCGCGGCACACGGCGCGCGCCGCGGCCTGTCGCGCATTCCTGCGCGAACGCGGCGAAGCCATGCGCCTGCACACCGTGTTCGATGCGATCGACGGCCATCTGCGCCGTCATCACGGCACCGGCGCGGGCTGGCACAACTGGCCGGAGGAATATCGCTCGCCCGGTAGTGAGGCCGTGCGGCGCTTCGCGCAGGATCATGCCGACGAGGTGGACTTTCACGGCTACCTGCAATGGATCGCGGCCGAGCAGTTAGGCGCGGTGCGACAGCTCGCGCGCGAGCTGGGCCTCGAGGTGGGCATCTACGGTGACTACGCCGTGGGCGTGAACGCTTCGGGCTCCGAGACCTGGTCCGATCAATCGCTGTACTGCACCGGCGCCGCCATCGGCGCGCCGCCCGATCCCATCGGGCCGGGCGGGCAGGAATGGGGCATTCCGCCGCAGGATCCGCGGCAATTGCGGCGCACGGCGTACGCGCCGTTCGTGGCGCTGGTGCGCGCCAGCATGCGCACCTGCGGCGCGCTGCGCCTCGATCACGTGATGGCGCTGTTTCGCCAGTGGTGGGTGCCGCGTGGCTTCAAGTCCGTGGATGGCGCCTACGTGCACTATCCACTCGAGGACCTGCTGGGCGTCGTGGCGCTCGAGAGCCATCGCAACCAGTGCCTGGTCGTGGGCGAGGACCTGGGCGTGGTGCCGGACGAGATCCGGCGCGCGCTGCCGCAGTTCGGCGTCTATCACTACAAGGTGGTGCTGTTCGAGCAGAAGAACGGCGAGTTCGTCGCGCCGGCCGGCTACACGCGCCATGCGCTCGCCGCGGTCACCACGCACGATCTGCCGACCCTGCACGGCTGGTGGAGCGGGCACGACATCGATCTGTGGGAGAAGCTGGGTTTCTACGCCGACTCGTCGGTGGGCGAACGCGTGCGCGCCGAACGCCAGACGGACCGCGCAGCGGCTGCTGCGCGCACTGCGCGCGAGAAACTCTGGCCCGGGCGATGAACGATCGGCGCCGCGTGCCCGAATATTCCGCCGAGCTCGGCCGCGCCGTGCACGTGTATCTCGGCAAGAGCCCCACGGCGCTGGTCACCGTGCAGCTCGAGGACATGATCGGCATGCTCGAGCCCGTGAACGTGCCCGGCACCAGCAGCGAATACTCCAACTGGACGCGTCGCGTGACCGCGAGCGCGCGCGAAATCTTCGCGCGCTCCGACGTGCGCGAGTTGTGCGCCGCCATGACGGCCGAGTCGTAAGATGGCGGCACCATGAGCGATCTCCTGCAATCCCTGATCTACACCGCGCAGCGCGCCGGTGGCGCCATCATGGCGGTCTATGCCACGGATTTCGCGCGTGCGCGACAAGGCTGGATGCCTCGCCGGTCACCGTCGCCGACGAAGCCGCCGAGAAAATCATCCTCGCCGATCTCGCGGTGATCGCGCCCGGCGTGCCGGTGATCGCCGAAGAATCCGTGGCGGCGGGAAGAGTGCCGGCGATCGCCGATCGCTTCTTCCTGGTCGATCCGCTCGATGGCACGCGCGAGTTCGTCGGCCATCGCGACGAGTTCACCGTGAACATCGCGCTCATCGAAAACGGCGAGCCGATGCTGGGCGTGGTGTTCGCGCCGGCGCGGCGCGAGCTGTACTGGGGCGACGTGAGGGCCGGCAAGGCCGGCCACATCGACGCCGATCCCGACGGCACCATGCCGTCGATGGGCAGCGCCATCAGCGCGCGACGGCCGCCCGCCGACGGTCTGACCGCCGTCGCCTCGCGTTCGCATCGCACGCCCGAGACCGACGCCTTCCTCGCTAACTACCCGGTGGTCGAGTTCCGCTCCATCGGCTCGTCGCTCAAGTTCTGCCTGGTGGCGGCCGGCGAGGCGGACATCTATCCGCGCATCGGCACCACCATGGAATGGGACACCGCGGCCGGGCACGCCGTGCTCAAGGCCGCGGGCGGCCGCGTCACCGGCCTCGCGGGCGAGCCGTTCCGCTACGGCAAGCCGGGATTCCGCAACGGCAACTTTCTGGCGCAGGGCCTCGCGCGGGGAAAGCCGTAGTGAGCCCGCCTGCCGCGCGCACCACCGACTACGCACGGCTGGTCGCCGTGCCCGCGATCTGGGGCGGCACTTTCGTCGCCGGCAAGATCGTGGTCGCGGTGCTGTCGCCGCTGATGGGTTCGTTCGCGCGATACGTCGATCGCCTGTGTGGCGCTGCTGGTGGCGGCGTTTGCGCTGGTCGAAGGCGGACTGCCGCGAGCTCACGCGCCAGCAGTGGATCGCCACCTTCGTGCTCGGCTTGTTCGGCGTGTTCGCCTACAACCTGTTCTTCATGGCGCGCTGAGAAACTGCCGGCCAGCCGCGCGGCGCTGATCATCGCGCTCAACCCCGCCATCACCATCGCGTTTTCTCGCTGCGTGCTCAAGGAGCGCCTCAGCGTGCGGCGCTGGGCGGGAGTGGCGCTGGCGCTGCTCGGCGTGGCGATCGTGGTTTCGCGCGGCGATTTCGCCAGCATCGCCTCGGCGGGCGTCGGTGTCGGCGAGCTCTTCATGTTCGCGGCCGTGATCTCGTGGGCGCTGTACACCATCCTCGGGCGCAAGGTGCTCGGCGGCCTTTCGCCGCTGGCGGCCACGAACTACGCGGCGCTCTGGGGAACGCTGTTGCTGGCCTGCGTGGCGGCGCCGCGTTTCCTTCGACACGCTCACGATGGCGCAGTTCGACTGGCGCATGATCGTCTCGCTGTTGTACCTCGGCGTGCTGCGGCACCGCGCTGGCCTTCGTCTGGTACTACATGTCGGTCAAGAAGGTGGGCGCGGCGTCGCCAGCATCTTCAACAACCTCGTGCCGGTGTTCGGCGTGGTCATCAGCGTGCTGGTGCTGGGCGAGGCGCTGCTGCCGTCGATGCTGATCGGCGGCGCCATTGCCATCGTGGGCGTGATGATGGTGTCGCGGGCGTGAGCATCGACTCAGGCGTCCCGATGCGCGGTCGCTCGCCGTACAACATCACCATGTTGTCGAGGTGCTCGCGCAGGATCCGGTAGTTCACCACGCGCATCGGAATCTCGAACACCTCGCCGCTGGCCGCCGCGCACTTCGAGCACGCGATCCGGGCGTTCCTGCAGCGAGCGGATGTCTCTTCCAGGGCATGGCGCCGATATAGAGGCGCTGCCAGCGTGAACCGCTGGTGCGCGACACCATGCCCTCGGTGTCGAAGCGGACGGAGAACGTGCGCGTCAACGACAGGGCGGTGAACGAGGCCGACACCGCGCCGGCGAAGGCCGCGACGATCCACGGATTGATCATGCTGCCGCCGACGGATCGCCGGCTGGCTCGAAGCCGAGCACCACGGCGTACAGGCAGATCGCGGCGGCGATGACGCAGCCGGTGCGCGGTCACGACCGACGGCAGCAGCGGGTCGTGGAATTCGAGCACCAGATCGTGCCGGGCGAGCGGGGCTTGCTCATGACTTCGCGCGCCATGTCGAGCATCTGCGGCGAGTTCAGGGAGTCGCGCAGCCGGTCGAGGTCGTGGCGGCTGGCTTCGTCGGGCGCTTCCGTCAGCAGGCGATCGATGTCCTGCAGCACCTTCTGGTGTCCGGTGGGCGTCTTTCTCCATGCGCGCATGTATAGAGCGCTACACTCGCCGCCCATGACACACGAGCGCGTAAGCAGTTACTCACACTGGATCGGCGGACGCATGGTGGCCGGCACCTCGGGCCGCGCCGGCGACGTATTCAATCCGTCGCTCGGCGTCGTGGCCGCGCGTGTGGCGCTTGCGAGCGAGGCCGAAGTCGACGCTGCGGTGCGTGCGGCGCGCGCGGCATTTCCGGCCTGGGCCGCCACGCCGGCGCTCAAGCGCGCGCGCGTGCTGTTCAAGTTCAAGGAAATCATCGAGCAGCGGCGCGGCGAGCTGGCGACGCTCATCGCCTCGGAGCACGGCAAGCTGGTGAGCGACGCGGCCGGCGAAGTGACGCGCGGCCTCGAAGTGGTGGAGTTCGCCTGCGGCGCTCCGCACCTGCTCAAGGGCGAGTTCGCCGACAACGTCGGCACCGGCGTCGACAGCTATTCGCTGCGCCAGCCGCTGGGCGTCGCCGCCGGCATCACGCCGTTCAATTTTCCCGCCATGGTGCCGCTGTGGATGTTTCCCGTGGCGCTCGCCTGCGGCAACAGTTTCATCCTCAAGCCCTCGGAGCGCGATCCGGGCCCGGGATTGTTGTTAGCGCAGTGGCTCGACGGAAGCCGGGCTGCCGCCCGGTGTGTTCAACGTGGTCAATGGCGACAAGGTCGCCGTCGATGCGCTGCTGCGTCACCCGGAAGTCAACGCCGTGAGTTTCGTCGGCTCCACGCCCATCGCCGAATACGTGCAGCGTGAAGGCGTGGCGCACGGCAAGCGCGTGCAGGCGCTGGGCGGCGCCAAGAATCACCTGGTGATGCTGCCCGACGCCGACGACGACCCAGGTCTGCGACGCCTTGTTAGGCGCGGCCTACGGTTCCGCGGGCGAGCGCTGCATGGCGATCTCGGTGGCCGTTGCCGTGGGTGATGCCACCGCCGACCGGCTGGTGGGCGCGCTCGCGGAGCGCGTTCGCGGCCTGCGCGTCGATCATTCGCAGAACGGCGCTGCCGACATGGGGCCGCTGATCACCGCCGCGCATCGCGCGAAGGTCACCGACTACATCGCCGCGGGCGTGGCGGAAGGCGCGCGGCTGGTGGTCGATGGGCGCGGCCTCAAAGTGCCGGGCTACGAGAACGGATTCTTCCTGGGCGGCAGCCTGTTCGACGGCGTGTCGCCGACGATGAAGATCTATCGCGAAGAAATCTTCGGGCCGGTGCTGGTGGTGGTGCGTGTGCCGACGCGCGGCGGACGCGGTCAAGCTGGTGAACTCGCACGAGTTCGCCAATGGCACCGCGGTGTTCACGCGCGACGGCGGCGCGGCGCGCGCCTTCGTGCAGGGCATCGAAGTCGGCATGGTGGGCGTCAACGTGCCGATTCCCGTGCCCATGGCGTTCTTCAGTTTCGGCGGCTGGCGCCGCTCGATTTTCTCCGACCATGCCATGCACGGCATGGAAGGCGTGCGTTTCTACACGCGGCTGAAGACCGTGACGAGCCGCTGGCCCGAAGGCAAAGGTTCCGCAGAATTCGTCATGCCGACGATGAAATAAGACTAAGAATCGGATGCAGGTCGAAAATCCGCAGCTCGGTTTTCCGTCGTCGTTCTGCTGCAACTGCGGCGCTACCGAATGCGCGAGCGAGATCCAGGAGACGCGGGTCTCGCGCTTTTTCGGATTCGGCCGCACCGATACGATCTTCAAACTGGCCGTGCCGGTGTGCGCGGGATGCCGGCGGAGCATCCGGCGCAGGCCGGCGAGCTTCTTCTCGCGCGCTGGCGGTGCTGCGTGCTGATCACCGGCGTGATTTTCGGCGCCTGCCTCGCGGCCGGTTCCACGGTCGCGTTGCCGCTGTGGATCGGATATTTCTACGGTGGCAGCGTGGTGCTCGGCGTGATGCTGACGTTCGTGTTCTACCGCCTGCGCCGCCCGAAGCCACCGCAGACCAGCTTCTATCAACCGGTGCGCATCAGGAACGCGACGTCTGCAGTTCTCGGGGCTGATGGACGGTGAAGGGCAGGTGGGCTTCATGAAGCTGGCATTCACCAATCCGGACTATCTCAACGTGTTCGTGGATGCGAATCAGGAAGCGATCAAGGCGAAGCGGGTCGTCGGTGGTGAAGGCCTAGAAGCTGTCCGAGGCGCGCGCAAGACGCAAACCTCTTCATTTGCAGGCGATTGCCGCGCTGACGGCGCCGCCGATTCGCGCTTCAATACTCCGCACCTTCCGGGCGGAGAACGCGCATGGATGCGCCTGAACCAGAACTCGAGACCAAGCGCGATTCGCGCTTGCCAATCGTCGACCACTCGTCTTTCGCCTCGTCGTTGCGTGGCTCGCTGTCGTTCTGGGCGTCGGGCTGTGGCAGGGCTACGGCGCAGTGGCTGCTCGGCGGCGGAGGCGCTCATGTCCGCCTGACGTCGCTGCTGCTCGCGTCCATGGCGGTGTTCGCCGCGCTCATCGCGCTGCCGGCACTCGCCGCCGCGTGCCGGCGACGCCTGATGCGCGAAGCCAGCGAGGTCGCGGTGGCGCTGTCCACTTTGGCCACGGTCGTTCGCAAGAGCGCCACGTGCCCGCCGCTCGATGTGTCGTTGTGGCAGCGCGCACGGCGTCTGCACGCGCCCGAGTTCACCTCGTTGTTGCTGGCGCACGAACTGCCGCGCGCCAGTCCGGAGTTGCTGGCCGACACCGCGCAGCGCCTTGCGTTGCGGCTCAAGCGTCGCGTGGCCTTCGAACGCAAGATGCTGGCGCGCACCGCGTCCGGGCGGCGGCGCGGCGCGGTGGCGGCGTCCATTCCGCCGCTGGTGCTGGTTGCGCTGCACGCCGGTGGCATCGCAGATTCCGCTCGGCCGCGCTGCTGTTCGTCGTGGCCATCGAAGCCTTTGGCTGCTGGCTGCTGTGGCGCGTGGCCCACGTTGAAATCTGAGACGGGAAATTTGAGAGCGGAGATCGAGTGCCACTGTTCGTTCTCTTCGCGCTCGCCACCGTCATGTTCGGCCTCAGCGTGTTCGGCTTGCGCGGCCTGCTCGACATCCGCGAGGCATTGCGCAGTCGCGGAACTCAGCCGGCTGGACTCGCCCCTGCACTGGCAGGCCACGCGCGCGTGGCTGGGCGCGGCAGCGGCGGTGCCGGTGTTGTTCGCCGCGTCGGCGCTCGAGGGTGGCGCATGGCTGGCCGCCGCGGCGGTGGGCGGTCTCGGCTACTGGGTGGCGCCGCAGTTTCTCGCCGCCGCGCGGCGGCGCGCGGAAAACGAACTGCTCGACGATCTGCCGGTGCATCTCGATCTCATCGCGCTCGCCATGGAAGCGGGCTGGACGCTTTCCACGGCGCTGGCTGCCTGTGCGCATCGCGCGCCCGAAGGCGCGCTGCGCCGTGCGTGGAGCCGAGTCATCCTCGAGATCCACGCAGGTACGGAACCTCTCGAGGCGCTGCGCGCGCTGGAGCAACGCGTGGGTCTGAAGCCGCTCACGTCCGTCGTGAACGCATTGCGTTCGGCGGAGCGCTCGAATGCCGACTTCGTCCAGGTGCTTGCGCGATCGCGCCCGGCAATCGGCGGCTCAGCGCTTCGCGCGCGCTGAGCGCCGTGCGCGTGCTGCGCCGCTGCGCCTCTGGGCGGCGCTGGTGCTGGCCATCGCTCCGTGCACATTCGTCGTGCTGGCGTTTCCGGTGGCGCGCCTGCTGGCGCGCGTCGTGGATTAACTCTCCGGAGATTTCGCGGCGTTTGAGCTGGGTGTTTTCTTCGAGCGCCAGCAGGTCTTCGGGCCGGTCGATGTCGAGCTCGGCGCTCGGCATGGGCAGTCGTATCAAGCCGGTCGACATGCCGGTTCAGCAGTAGTTGGGCGCCACGATCGCCGCGCAGCTCGTTCAACTCGCGAAAACACCAGCGCGGAAAAATGGCCGGCACGCCGACGTTGCCCGCGTATTGCGCGGCGGCAATCGACGCTGGAGCGCGCCGCCATACGCCGGCGAGCCGGCGAAGATCTTCGGTGGTCACGGCCGCCTGGTCGGCGAGTGCGATGAGCACGCCATCGGCCGTCGCCGGCGCGTGCGCAATGCCTTCGCGAATCGAGCTCGCGATTCCTTCCGCCCAGTCGCGATTCACGGCGATGCCGGCCGGGCTGTGGCGCAACAGCGGCGCAAGTTCGGCGGCGTTGGCGCCCAGCACCACGGTGACGGAATGGCCGGCGAGTTCCACCGCGCGGCTGACCACGGTGTGCATGAGCGGGCGTCCGTTGACGCGCACCAGTTGTTTGGTGAGAACCGAATCGCGAGGAGCCGCCGGCGGCCAGCACCACGACGTGGATGTGGCTCGCCTCGCTGGCCCCGGTGTCGGTCACCGTCGCGGAGAGAAGCCCGATGGCGAGCGCGGACACCACGCAGACGCCGGCGATCATCGCGGTCTTGCCGGCCATTTCGGTGAACGCCGAGCGGGGAATGACTTCGAGCACCACGAGAATCGTGATGGCGCCCAGCGCCAGGATGGTGAGGCTGGCGAGTACGCGCGCCACGCCGCTGTTGTTGCGGATTTCGGAGTCCGTTTTCTGCGGTTCGAGGTTCATGGCTGGCGATATTACTCCGGTTCCGGCGGGCCGCCGCGCAGGCGTCGGCCGCAACCGTTAAACGGGTCGCATTTGGCGGCTTTTTTGCGGTCGGCCGTGCGCCAGCGCACGGCCCGATCTATCAGATTTGACGTTAATTTGTGCGTTGTCAGTTCAACGAGTTGACGACTGTGAGACACAGTTTTTCGAACGGCAGGAAGCCCAGCGAAAGTACACGCTCTGGCTGGTAGGCGGCGTTCATCGCCGCCATCCTGCTGGTGGTGCTGGTCATCAACCTGGTGGTCATCATTGGCCTCGGCGGTCATCCGATGCAGGTGCTGCGCGAGGAGCCCTCGATCGTCGTCTGGATCACGGCTGATCGTATTCGGAACCATCCTGCTCGCGTCCTGGCATCGAAGCTCGCAGCTGCGCGCCGGCGGTGCCGCGGTGGCGCGCGCGCTGGGCGGCGTGCCAGGTCAATGGCAGTGATGGTGACCTCAAGCGCCAGCGCCTGGTGAACATCGTCGAAGAGATGGCCATCGCGGCGCGCATCCGCAAGCCGCAGGTGTTCGTGCTGCCCGACGAGGCGGGCATCAACGCGTTCGCCGCGGGTCACTCGCCCGACGAGGCCGCCGTGGCGGTCACGCAGGGTGCGCTCGATGCGTTCGACCGCGATCAGTTGCAGGCCGTGATCGGCCACGAGTTCAGCCACATCCTCAACGGCGACATGAAGATCAACATGCGCCTGACGGCGTGGATCTTCGGGCTGTGCGTGATCACCGATCTCGCGCGGCGCTTCATGAACAAGCGCGGCGGTGGCAAGGGTGCCGCACGCGTGAAGCTCATCGCGTTCGGAGTCTTTCTCGCCGGCAGCGCCGGGCTGTTCGCCGGCCGCCTGTTGCAGGCGGCGGTCTCGCGGCGCCGCGAGCATCTCGCCGACGCGTCGGCGGTGCAGTTCACGCGCAATCCGCAGGCGCTGCAGAGCGCCTTCATCGTCATGGCGGCCAGCGCTTGCCGGCACGCGGCTCGAGCACGAACACGCCATCGGATGTGGCGCACATGTTCTTCGCCGGCAGTCGACCCTGCCTGGATCAACAAGATCGGCGGCTCGTGGTTCGCCACGCATCCGCCGCTCGAAGAACGCGTGCGCGCCATCGACGCGCGCGTGACGCCGCTCAAGTTCCGCACGCTGGTCAGTGACGAGCGCGCAAGATCACGTCGCGAGCGGCTGCCGCAGCGGCGGCGTCGCCGCCGGAAGCGCCGTCCACGGACGAGGCCGGCGCCGCGATGGAAGTCCCGACTGCACTGCAGTTCTCGCCGGTGGCGCCGATGGTTGCGTCCGGCCATCGCTGCCGTCTGCGCGCGTCGCTGCGGTACCCGCATCGAACCTGGCCAGCATCGGCAGCGACAGCGGCATCCACGCTGACGCTCGACGAGACCGATGGCGCTCGCGGAGACGATGCCGACGGGTGTGCGCATGATCGCCGGTCGAGCGTTGCCGCCGGACGTGCTGCGCAATCGCCTGAGCGCAGGATCAGCAGGCGGCCATCGACGATGTTCGTTGCGCGCGTGGAGAAGTCCACGATCGCGGTGCAGGCCACGTTCGTCGCCAGCCATGCTGGCCTCGGAAGCCGGCCAAGTGGCGCACGCAGCTGACGCGCCTCGCGCCGCTGCTCGGCATCGAACTATTCAAGGAAACCCAGGCGCAGATCGCGCGCATCGCGGAGCTGGCGCCGGCGTCGCGTCTGCCGCTGCTGAGCGATCTGCTCGCCGCTGCTCGACGGCATGGAACCGGCGGATCGCAAGCGTCTGCGCGCGGTGGCGCGCGCGTTCGCGCCCACCGTGGCGACCGGCGACATGCTGCGTTACTCGCTCACGCGCATGCTCGAGAAGCGTCTCGCCAAGGCCGCGCGAAGAGTCGCCGCCGGTGCCGCTGCCGGAACGTGCGGCGGCAGTTTGCGAACTGTATGCGGCGCTGGCGCAGTGCCGCTTCGGCGCGGGCAAGCAGGGGCAGAACGCCTATCGCGCCGGTCTCATGGGCATGCTGACGCCGCAGAAGTGGGCGCCGTATCCGGAAGCGCTCATCGCGCCGGCCGCGCTCGACGTCGCGCTGGCGGCGGCTCGCGCAGATTCATCCGACCGGCAAGCGTTCGCTGTCCGAAGGCATGGCGCGCGTCATCGCGGTGGGTGGACGCCTGACCGTGCCGCAGGTCGATCTGCTGCGCGGCGTCTGCATGCTGGTCGATTGCCCGGTGCCGCTCATTCCCATCGACGTGGTCTTCGAAGAAGCCGACGTGCTGGCGCCCAGGCGATGGCGCCGCTGGCAGCTCAGGCCAGCGCGCGATAGAGCATTCGCGAACCCACGAACAGCAGGAACACGCCGAACGCCTGCGACAGGTGCCGGCGGCTCAACGCATGCGCGACGCGCGCGCCGAGCGTCGCGGTGAGCATGGATCCCGGCGCCGATGACGGCGAGTCCGCTCAGGCTCACGAATCCGACGGTGAGCCACGGGCAGCGCCACGTCGGCGGCTCGGCGAGTAGATAGCCGATGGTGCCGGGAACGCTGATCAGCAGGCCGAAGAACGCGGCCGTGCCGACCGCGCGATGGATCGGATAGCCGCACAGGTTGAGCGTGGGCACGGCGAGTGTGCCGCCGCCGATGCCCATGACCGCCGAGACCGCGCCGATCAGCGACGGCCATGCGCGGCGCCGCCGACGCCGCGCGGCACGTGATCGCTGGCGCGCCAGTGATCGAGCGGCAGCAGCATCTTGAGCGCGATGAGCAGCGCCACGGTTCCGAACACGCCGGCGAGCACTGCGAGCGGCGCGTGCGAGGCGAGCAGGCTGCCGACGAACGCGGCGATGACCATCGGAATGGCCCAGCGCTTCGCGAGATCCCAGTCGACCGCGCCGCGCGCGTGATGCGAGCGCGCCGAGCTGATCGAGGTGGGAATGATGGCCGCGAGCGAAGTCGCCACCGCGACGTGCATGCGATATTCCTCGGGCACGCCGGCGAAGCGCAGCGAAAATTCGAGCACGGGCACGGTGACGATGCCGCCGCCCACGCCGAGCAGGCCGGCGGCGAATCCGGCGACGAGGCCGGACACCGCGAGGATGGCGATGAGCGGCAGCAGTCGTCCAGCGACGCGCTCACGACATGCTGGCGTTCAATCGGTTCGCGGTCTCGGTGAATGGACGGCCGGCGCGACCCGTCGAGCGCGGCGTGCACTTCGCCGACGATGGACGAGCGCGATGGATTCGGGCGTGCGGCCGCCGATGTCGAGCCCGACGGGCGCGCGCAGCCGGGCGCGCAGCGCGGCGGCATCGGCGCCGAGATCGCTCAGAGTTTTTCACGCCGCGCGGCGGGCCCTAACAAGCCGACGTAGGGCACGGAGCTCGCGGCGAGCGCGCGCAGGTAGTGCAGGTCGGATTCCAGGTGGTGGCTCATGACGATGGCCGCGGCATGGTCGGCGAGCTTCACGGCGCCGGCGAGCTCGGCGGCGCGCGACTTCGATCAATTTCGTCGATGGCGGAAAGCGATCCGGGCAACAGATAGGCCGCGCGATGTTCCACCACCGTGACTGCGCCAGCCGAGAAAGTCCGCGAGCGTGGCGACCGGCCGCGCATCCGGTCCGCCGCCTAACAACAGCAGATGCGGGGGCGGGTGCGACCGCGGCGACGAACAGTTCGACGCCCGGGGCGGAGCCGGGTGCGGCGGATGTCGCCGGAAGCGACCATGGACCCGAGCGGAAACGCCGGTGTCGCGTGCTCGCGATGACGAAGGCAAATGCGCTGCTCGCGGTGCAGCGCGATGGCTTTCGGCCATGTCGCGAGCGGTTGCCATTGCTCGGCCGCCGACACCCGCGTGAGCAGGACGTCCATGGCGCCTTCGCACCCGGCGCCGAGCCCAAACAGCTGGTCCGTGGTGCTGCGCAGGTCGTAGCTCACGATGCGCGCCTGGCCGCTGGCCGCGACCTCGCGCGCGTGTTCGCGCAGGTCACCTTCGAGACAACCACCGGACAAGAGTCCGGCGTATTCGCCGTCGGCGGCGATGAGCATCTGCGCGCCGGGTTTGGCATAGGTCGAACCGCCGGTCCTGATGACCGTGGCGAGAACCAGGGGCTCGTTGGACAGGCGTGCGCGGTCGTACAGCGGACAGGAGGCGGTGCAAGCGTCATGTGGTGCGGAAATATATGCCAGTTTGTGGGGCTTCCGCTTGCGCGTGGAGGGGTCCAACCAGTAGATTTGCCGGGCTTTTTTTGCACCTCCCTTCCAGGTCGTAAGTTTCAATGCCAGCCTCTGACCCCTCCGCCTGGGTCGTACATAAATTCGGCGGTTCTTCGGTCGCGGACGCCGAGTGTTTCAAGCGCGTCGCCAACATCCTCGAAACGCTGCCGCCCGGTCGGCTGGGCGTGGTGCTCTCGGCCTGTCGCGGCGTCACGGACGCGCTGCTCGGCCTGGTGGCGCGCGCCGAAGCGCAGGACGATGCCTGGCGCGGTGAGCTCGACGCGCTTGCGCGCGCGCCACGACACCATCGCCGAAGCCTTGCTGGCGGCCGACGCGCGCCAGCTCTACATGGCCGGCTTCGATCGCGACCGGCACGACATCGAAGGCATCCTGCACACGGTGAAGCTCACGCGCTCCGCCGCGCAGCAACGTGCGCGACCTGATCGCCGGCTACGGCGAGATCTGGTCCACCAAGCTGTTCCGCGAATTCTTCGGCGCCCGCGGCAAACGTCCCGGGCGAAGTGCGGTGGATCGATGCGCGCCAGGCCGTCGTGGTCGTCGAGTGGGGTCCGCTGGGTCCGGCCGTGCAGTGGGAAGAATCGCGCGCCAAGCTTGCGGCGCTGGTCGGTGCCGACTTTCAACGGCACGCTGATCATCACCGGCTTCATCGCCTCGCGACCGCCGCGGCGTGCAGACGACTCTGGGGCGCAACGGCAGCGACTTCTCGGGCTCGATCTTCGGTTCGCTGCTCGACGCGGCCGAAATCCACATCTGGACCGACGTCGATGGCGTGTTGTCGGCCGATCCGCGCCGCGTGCCGGACGCCAAGGTCATCGACTCGCTGTCGTACAACGAAGCCATGGAGCTCGCGTACTTCGGCGCCAAGGTGATCCACCCGCAGACGATGGCGCCGGCCGTCGGCCGCGGCATTCCGATCTGGATCCGCAACACCTTCGCGCCGCAGAAGCAGGGCTCGCTGATCTGCGCGAAGCCCGATTCCAAACTACCGGTCAAGGGCATCACCAGCATCGAGAACATCGCGATGGTGAACGTCGAAGGCGCCGGCATGATCGGCGTGCCCGGCACCGCGCATCGCCTGTTCGGCGCGCTGCGCGAAGAAGGCATCTCGGTCATCCTCATTTCGCAGGGCAGCTCGGAGCACTCGATCTGCTGCGCGATTCCCGGGCGTCGAAGCCGAGCGCGCCGCGCGCGTGGTCGCCGCCGCCTTCGATCGCGAGATCAAGGAAGGCCAGATCCAGAGCATCGCAGGTCGACACGGACCTCGCGATCCTCGCCGTGGTCGGCGACGGCATGGCCGGCCTGCCCGGCGTGTCGGGCAAGGTGTTCAACGCGCTCGGCTCGGCGAGCGTGAACGTGCACGCCATCGCGCAGGGCGCTTCGGAGCGCAACATTTCCGTGGTCGTCGACGGCAAGGACGCGACGCGCGCGCTGCGCGCCGTGCATGCCGGCTTCTATCTGTCGCCGCACACCATCTCCATCGGCCTCATCGGTCCTGGCGCCGTCGGGCCGCGCGCTGCTCGAGCAGATCGCCGCCGAGAGCGCGCGCCTGCGCGACGAATTCAAGCTGGACCTGCGCGCTGCGCGGCATCATGGCCAGCAAGAAGATGCTGCTGGCCGAGCAGGGCATTGCCATCGAGGGCTGGAAGGCGGCGCTGGATGCGAGCACGACGCGCCGCGGATATCGGCGAAGTTCGTCGAGCACCTGCACGTCGACCACCTGCCGCACACCGTGATCATCGACTGCACCGCGGACGAGAGCGTCGCGAAGCACTATGCGGAGTGGCTCGAGGCCGGCATCCACGTGGTGACGCCGAACAAGAAGGCCAACAGCGGCCCGCTCAGCTACTACGAATCGCTCAAGGAAGCGCGCCGGCGTGGGCGGCTCCTCCTATCTATATGAAGCGACCGTGGGCGCCGGCCTGCCCGTGATCCAGACGCTGCGCGACCTGCGCGAGACCGGCGACAAGATCACCAGCGTCGAGGGCATCTTCTCCGGCACGCTGGCCTATCTATTCAACGTGTACGACGGCAAGACGCCGTTCTCGCGAGATCGTCAAGGACGCCAAGGCCAAGGGTTACACCGAGCCCGATCCGCGCGACGACCTGTCGGGCACCGACTTCGTGCGCAAGGTCATCATCCTCGGCCGCGAGATGGGCCTGAAGCTCGAGATGAAGGACGTGCAGGTGGAAAGCCTGATTCCCGCCGGGCCTCGAGAAGGGCACCATCGACGATTTCCTCAACGGCCTGTCGAAGTACGACGGCGAAATGAAGAAGCGTTTCGACGAGGCGGCCGCGCGCGGCAAGGTGCTGCGCTACATGGGCCGGCTCACCGCCGACGGCAAGGCCGCGGTCGGCGTCGTCCGAGCTCGACAAGTCGCATGCGTTCGCGAACATCGCGCTCACCGACAACGTCGTGCGTTACGCCACCGCGCGTTACAACTCCAATCCGCTGATCGTGCAGGGTCCGGGCGCGGGTCCCGCGGTCACGGCCGCCGGCGTGTTCGCCGATCTGCTGCGCGTGTGTTCGTATCTCGGAGCGCGCCTGTGAGTGCGGGACGCGACCAGGCCACGGCGTTCGCGCCGGCCTCGGCGGCGAACGTCGCCATCGGCTTCGACATCCTGGGTTTCTCGGTCGACGTGCTCGGCGACAAGGTGCACGGTCACGCGCACCGACAAGCCGGGCGTGGTCATCACGCGGTTCTGTCGGGCGTCGTGAAGGAAATTCCGCGCGATCCGGAACGCAACACCGCCGGTCGTGCATTGCTCGCCATGCAGGAAGCGCTCAAGCCCGGGCTTCGGATTCGAAGTCATTCATCGACAAGGGCATTCCGCTCGGCAGCGGGCTCGGTGGTTCGGCCGCGTCCGCGGTGGCGGCGGTGGTCGCGGCCAATGCGCTGCTCGACAAGCCGCTGTCCAAGATCGAGCTGCTGCAGTTCGCCATGCAGGGCGAGAAAGTTTCGAGCGGCTCGCTGCACGTCGACAACATCTCGCCCAGCCTGTTCGGCGGCCTGGTGCTCACCGTGGGCATCGACAATCCGCGCGTGAAACAGATTCCCGTGCCCGAAGGCATTCGCGCCGTGCTCGTGCATCCGCACCTGTTCCTGTCGACGAAGCAGGCGCGCGGAATCCTCAAGCGCGAAGTCACGATGTCGGACTTCATCTGGCAGACGGCGAACCTCGCCGGATTCATCTCCGGCTGCTACACCAACGATCTCGACATGATCCGCGCGTCGTTCGAAGACGTGGTCATCGAGAAACAGCGCTCGCAGCTCATTCCGGGTTTCGACACGGTGCGCAAGGGCGCGATCGCCGCTGGCGCGCTCGGCTGCACGATCTCCGGCGCCGGCCCCACGATGTTCGCCTGGGCGCTCGAAGGCGACGCCGAGAAGGTGCGCGACGCGATGGTGTGCGCGTTCGGCGCGGCGAACATGAAAGTGGATCACTGGATCGTGCCCATCAAGACCGCGGGCGCGCACGTTCTCCCGGGCTGAGCGCGATGAAATTCGTCAGCACTCGTGGCCAGTCTGCACCAGGTTCCGTCAGTTTCGGCACCGCGCTTGCGCAGGGGCTCGCGCCCGATGGCGGCCTGTACATGCCGGAATCCTGGCCGAGCATTCCGCTGTCCGCGTTCGATGGCGCGACCACGCTGCCGGAAGTGGCCGAGGTCATGCTGCGGCCGTTCGTCGAAGGCGATCCCGATCGCCGCCGAGATCGGCAGCATCGTGCGCGAAGCCTTCGATTTTCCGGCGCCGCTGGTGCCGGTGGCCGATGGCGGCAAACTGTCGGTGCTCGAGCTGTTCCACGGGCCCACCGCGGCGTTCAAGGATTTCGGCGCGCGTTTCCTCGCGGCCTCGCTGACGCGCATCCGCAAGCCGGGCAATGCCGACAAGCCGCTCAACATCCTGGTGGCCACCTCCGGCGACACCGGCGGTGCAGTGGCCGCGGCGTTTCATCGCCGGCCCGGCGTCGTCGTTTCCGTGCTGTTTCCCGAAGGGCCTGGTCTCGCCGACGCAGGAGCGGCAGCTCACCTGCTGGGGCGACAACGTGCTGTCGTACCGCGTCAACGGCACCTTCGACGACTGCCAGCGCCTGGTGAAGCAGGCGTTCGTCGATCCGGCGCTCCGAAGGAACGCTTCGAACTGTCGAGCGCCAACAGCATCAATCTCGGGCGCCTGCTGCCGCAGGCCGTGTATTACGCCGCCACCAGCCTCGCGGTGCATCGCGCGCACGGTGTGACGCCTAACTTCCTGATCCCGAGCGGCAATCTCGGCAATTCGGTCGCCTGCGTCTGGGCGCGCAAGATCGGGCTGCCGATCGGTCGCATCGTCCTGGCGCACAACGCCAACCGCGCCGTGCCGGATTTCCTGCGCAGCGGCGAGTGGCAGCCGCGCGCCAGCGTTCCGACGCTGGCCTCGGCCATGGACGTGGGCTCGCCTAGCAACATGGAGCGCCTGCGTGCACTGTTTCCGGACATCGACGCCGTGCGCGGCGCGGTGCGCGCCGAAAGCGTCAGCGACGACGAAATCCGGGCACGTATTGCGACGGATTTCCGTCAGTTCGCCGGCCAGTACGGGAAGCCCTGGTGTCCGCATACCGCGACCGCCGCGGAAGTCCATGCGCGGCTGCCCGATTCCGAGCGCGCGGCGGGCGCTGGGTGCTGGTCTCGACCGCGCATCCGGCGAAATTTCGCGAAATCGTGGAGCCGCTCATAGGGCAACGAATCGAAATGCCGGAAAGCCTTGGTAAACTCTTCTCGCGTCCCGTGTCCTGCGCCGATCTCGAGTCCTCGACGCTCGCCGCGCTGACCGCCGCGCTTGGGGAAAGAAAACAGTGAGCAAGAATTGAATCCGCCTTTCGGACTCACGCAAGTTCAGTTTGTCGCCGATCGTCCTCGGCGTGGTGGTCGTGGCGTTGCTCGCGCTGCTGGGCGGTCGTGCCTGGATGCTCCGTCGCCGCGACGCGCGCCGCGTCGCGCGGGTCACCGCCGGCGCCGCGGACTACCTGCGCAATGTGCTCGTACCCGACGGCAACGGCGGCGACTACCACCTCGACTTCGTGCTGCTGACCAGCCGCGGAGTCGTGGTCATCGACATGCGCGACATCATCGGCAACGTGTTCGGCGGCGACCAGATGACGGCGTGGACGCTCATGAGCGGACCGAGCCGCACCACCTTCGTGAATCCGCAGGCGGGTCTCTACGACCGCATCGCCAGCGTCAAGGCCATCGACCACCGACACGCCGGTCGAAGGCCGCATCGTGTTCACCAGGCGCGCGAAGTTTCCGAAAGGTCTGCCGCGTTTCACGGTGATGCTCGAATCGGTCGCCGCGGAATTTCCCAGGCTCGGCGCCGCCGAGCTCGAGATCGCCGTGGCGAAATATCGCCCGGGCTGGGCGAAGCTCAAGGAAGCCGCCAAGCCAAGCCCGCATTTCCGCTCGACGCCGATCGCGGTGGCCTGAAACCGCTGCAGCCGCTCCGGGTACACAGTAGATAGCTGTCCCGGTGGCGGTACCGTTCCGCTGGACGTGCCCGCGGGAAACTTGCACACTTTCAGCCCATTTGCCGCTCCTCCGGACGTCTCCATGTCGCGACCGATTGTCGAAGAGCTGAATTTCCAGGAGTTCAAGCGCGCGCTGGAGAAGGCGCTTGCGGCCGGCACGCGAATTTTGCCCACGGAAGGCGCCCGCTGGGCGGCTTATGTCAGCACGCACGACATCCGGGAAACCAATTTCAAGGCGTACGCGCGCGGGATGTATGACTCTCTCGATGCCCTGATCATCGACGAGCCGGGCACCTGGGGCGGTTATTTCCTGTGGTCGCCGGCCGAAGAAGTGGTGTTGCGATGGCGCCGCCCGGAGGCGGGCGCATGACAGTCGCTTGCGCGCCCCGTGACGCTGCCCGGCATTCGGGGGCATTCCGCGGGTTGAGTTAAATTGTGATACAACGACGAGGCCTCGCAGCGACGACCTACAGTCCAATTCACGCGGTCCATGTTCGATGGCGACACCAAGGAAGATAACGCTCAAGAGCCCGGTGGACAGCGATCAGTTGCTGATTCGCTCCGCCAGGATCACCGAGCAACTAGGCCAGCTCTTTGATATTCAGATCGACCTGCTGAGTCCCGACGAGGCGATCGATTTCAACAAATTGCTGGGCAAGGAAGCGCACATCGCCGTCGCGCTCGACGACGGTGGCTCGCGCTATTTCCACGGCCACATCGTCGAGTTTGCGCAACTCGGCCGCCTGGGAACCTACGCCACCTATCAGATGCGCCTGGTTCCGTGGCTGTGGTTCCTGACACGTACCGCCGACTGCCGGATTTTCCAGACCAAGACTGCTCCGGACATCATCAAGGACGTGTTCCGCGATCTCGGGTTCACCGACTTCAAGGACACCCTCACCAAGAGTTACCGGACGCGCGACTACTGCGTGCAATACCGCGAGACGGATTTCAATTTCGTGCAGCGTTTGATGGAAGAGGAAGGCATCTACTACTTCTTCACGCACGCCGAGGGCAGCGCACACGCTGGTGCTGAGCGATTCGTCCAGCGGCCACGAGCCGGTGTCTAACTACGAGACCATCGAATACTTCCCGCCGACAACCAACGAGTCGCGCGAGAAGGACCACATCTACGACTGGCACCAGTCGCGCAACATCCAGCCGGGCAAGTGCGTGGTCACCGACTACGATTTCACCAAGCCACGCGCCAAGCTCGAGACGCAGTGCGTGCAGAAGCACGAGTTCCCCAAGACCGATTACGAGATGTTCGACTACCCCGGCGGCTACGCGCTCACCGCCGAAGGCGATCACTACGCGCGCACCCGCCTCGAGTCGCTGCAGGCGCAGTTCGAGCGCTTCAACGGCGTCGGCAATGCGCGCGGCCAGGCCGTCGGCAGCCTGTTCAAGCTCGCGGGATATCCGCGCAAGGACCAGAACAAGCAGTACCTCGCCGTCAGCGCGACCTATGAGCTGCACGCCGGTGAATATGAATCAGGCACCAACGCGCCCAAGGATTTCACCTGCAGCTTCGAGGCAATCGACGTAAAGGTGCCGTTCCGCGCGCCCATCACGACGCGCAAACCGATGGTCGGCGGTCCGCAGACCGCCACCGTCGTGGGTCCGGGCGGCGAAGAGATCTACACGGATAAATACGGCCGCGTGAAAGTACAGTTCCACTGGGACCGCTATGGCAAGCGCGACGACAAGAGCTCCTGCTGGGTGCGCGTGTCGCAGATCTGGGCCGGCAAGAACTGGGGCTGGATGAGCATCCCGCGCATCGGGCAGGAATGCGTGGTCGACTTTCTGGAAGGTGATCCCGATCAGCCGTTGATCACCGGCCGCGTGTACAACCAGGACAACCTGCCGCCGTTCGACCTGCCGGCCAACAAGACCCAGTCGGGTGTGAGGACGCGCAGCACGATGGGCGGCAGCCCCGAGACCTGCAATGAGATCCGGTTCGAGGACAAGAAGGGCGCCGAGCAGCTCTACATACATGCGGAGCTGAATCAGGACATTTCCGTTGAAGCCGATGAATCGCATTCGGTCGGTCACGACCGCAGCAAGACGATCGGCAACAACGAGACGGTCAAGGTGGGCGTCGATCGCACCGAGAATGTGGGCGCCAACGAAAAGATCACCATCGGTGCCAACCGCACCGAGAACGTGGGCGTCAACGAGACCATCACGATCGGCGCCGCCCGGTCGGAGAACGTCGGCGCCACCGAAACCATCAACATCGGTGCCGCCCGCAGCGTTACGGTGGGTGCGAGCGAAACCAAGACGGTGGCGACGCAGCGCACGCACTCGGTGGGCGTCAACGAGACGATCACCATCGGCGCTGCGCAGGAAATCACCATCGGCGCGCTGCAGATGGTGACTGTGGGCGCAGCGCAGACGATCAGCGTCGGCGCGAGCCAAACAACCAATATTGGCGCGAATCAGTCGACGAGTGCCGGCGGCAACATATCGACGAAGGCCGGCGGCAGTTTGTCGACGAGCGCCGGTGGCGACGAGTCGCACAAGATTGGCGGTGGTCGCAGCTCAAGTGTCGGCAAGGCCGACAACCTCAAGGTCGCCACCAACCTCGTTATCGATGCCGGTGACTCGGTCACGATCAAGACCGGTGACGCAAGCATCACGATGAAGAAAGACGGCTCCATTCAGATCAAGGGCAAGGACATCAAGATCGTCGGCAGCGGCAAGGTCAACGTCAAGGCGTCCAGCAACGTGGTCATCAAGGGCAGCAAGATAGGAGAGAATTGACATGTCAACGCACGAAGGCGCAGTTCTCGAGCCCGTCGCGCAGACCGAAGAAGTTTTTACTTCCCTGCTGCCGCGCGCCCGCCAACAGAAGCAGGACCGCGAACTGCTGAGCACACCGATGGTGGCGACGCTGGTCGAGTTCGATTCCCTGGACCGTCCGGTGATCCGCTCAAAGGCATTGTTGGGTTCGGAGCGGGTCGTGGCGCGTGCAACTGTGCCGTGCAGGCGCTCGCACCTCGGAGCCAGTGTGGTTGTGCTGTTCGAGAACGGTGATCCGCGTCTGCCTATCATCGTGGGCGTCATCGAACAGGCGCGCGACGTGGCTCGGGAGGAGGTCCCGGCGAATCGCACGGTGATACAGGCCGATGGCGAACGCTACGTCGTCGATGCCGAACGTGAAATCGTCCTGCGCTGCGGTGAATCGAGCATCACGCTGACGCGCGCCGGCAAAGTCCTGATCAAGGGGAAGTACATCCTCAGTCGTTCCAGCGGCTACAACAAGATCAAGGGCGCGGCTGTCGATATCAATTGAATCGATACCCCGATGTGGCAAGTCGACAACCGCACCCCCTTCGCCGCCGATCGCATCTGGGTGCGTGACAAGGACGGCGCAGAGGTCTGGCTCGTAGCGCTGAAATGCACGTTCGATATTCTTCCCGACGGCGTCACGGTCATCAGCAAGGAGCAACTGCCCGTGCTGCATGCTCCCGAGCACTACGGAGAGCCGGGCAAGAGCAGCATCAAACTGGAATCGGATCTCGTGAGGACCAAGAGGACGACCGACATCATCGTCGTGGGGAACGCACACGCGCCGGGCGGCGTACCGACTACGCAAATGGATGTCGGGATTCGCGTGGGGTCGATAAAAAAGCTGCTGCGCGTCTACGGCGATCGGAAGTGGGGCACGTTGGGACCGACGGCGCCTGAACCCTTCGTCATGATGCCGCTCGTATACGAGCGGGCGTTCGGTGGCGTAGATGGAAGATCCTCTGATCCTGACAAAGATTGGGAATGGCGCAACCCCGTCGGCACCGGATTCGCGGTTTCACGTGAGAACGCGCACGGCACTCCTGTACCCAACATCGAATATCCCGGTGAATTGCTGGGATTGTGGAGCGATCGACCGCCGCCGGCCGGATTCGGTCCGATCGCGAGTCATTGGCAGCCGCGCGCAGGTTTTGCCGGCACCTACGATGATCGATGGATGAAGACGCGCCAGCCGTTGCTGCCGGAGGATTTCGATGACCGTCACTTCCAGTCGGTGCCTCCCGACCAACAAACCCCGGAATTTCTGCGCGGCGGTGAAGATGTCGTGATGCGAGGGATGACGCCGGGCCGTGGTGATGTTCATTGTCGCCTGCCGCGCCTGTTTCCCGGGTTCGAGACTCGTTTTTTCGATGGAAGTCGGGAAGTGCACCGCGATCGCTCGTTGCACACGGTGATCCTCGAACCCGAGTATCCCCGCGTGACGCTCGTCTGGCATTCCGCTTTGCCCTGCCACTTCAAGGTTCAGAAGCTCGAGCGCACGGCAATTCGTCTGAAGCGAGACGTGGGCGACGGCGTGGACGGCGTGAACAGCCAGATGGACGCCGCATGAACCACGATTCGGCCATCCATGTCGTGGGTCTCGGCGCATCGACGCCAGTAGGCAGAGACGCGTGGGCCAGTGCGGCTGCGGTCCGGGCCGGAATCGCCGGGTTCTCCCAGCACCCGTTTTTGATGGATACCGCCGGTGAACCGATTCGTATCGCGGCAGCTCAATGGCTCGATGCAGGCACGCCCATGCAGGAGCGTCTTGCCGCACTCTTGTTGCCTGCGATCGGACAATGCCTGCAGCCGCTGGAAGATGCGCTGAGTGGCCTGAGGATGCCGCTTGCGCTAGGCATCGGAACGGAGCGACCCGGCTTCGATGCGCCGATCCGCGATGCACTGATCGAGCAAACCAGGAATCGACATGCCGGGACCTTTTCGGCATTCGCAGCCTTTCCCAATGGACATGCCGCGGGATTGCTCGCACTCGAAGTCGTGTGTCGCAAGCTCGGCGAGGGTGCGCTCGATGCCTGCCTGATTGCGTGTGTCGATTCCTATCTGTCGCCCGAGACGCTCGAGTGGTTGGAAACCTGCGATCAACTGCATGGAGCGGGTCCGCAGAACAACGCATGGGGCTTCATTCCCGGTGAAGCCGCCGGCGCCTTGCTGCTGATGCGCGCGGACACGGCCGCGCGGGTTTCGGCGACGGCTTTTGCCCAGGTGGTGGCGGTGGGCCGTGCTGTCGAATCGAAGCGCATCAAGACGGAGACCGTCTGCATCGGCGAAGGTCTGACGGAAGCGTTTCGCGGGGCGTTGGCGCCGCTCTCGCCTGAAGAGAAAGTGACCGACATCTACTGCGACATGAATGGTGAACCGTATCGCGCCGATGAATACGGGTTCACTTGCCTGCGGACGCGCGAGCACTTCGAGTCGGCGTCGGACTTCGTCGCGCCGGCCGATTGCTGGGGCGATGTGGGCGCTGCGGGAATGCCGTTGCACGTGGCGCTCGCTTCCATCGCCGGAGCCAAGGGCTACGCGAATGGCCCGACCGCATTCGTGTGGGCCAGTTCGGAGGACGGGAATAGAGGGGCAGCCTCGTTGCGCGTTTCCGAGGGACATTTCAGTGCCGGTTAGCATCAAGGTGAACGGAACCACGAATTCGTTGGTGCACAAGGGCAGCAACGGAATTTCCATGGCAACGATTCCCGACGTGTGCAAGACGCCTTCGCCGGGCGGACCGGTGCCGATTCCCTATCCCAACATCTCTCAGTCGATGACCTTGGCGAAGGGCACGACCACGGTAAAAGCGGATAGCGGCATGATGGCCGCGATCAAGGGTTCGGAATTTTCGCTTTCCAATGGCGACAACGCAGGCGTCGCCGGCGGAGTGAAGTCCAGCACGTTCATGAAGGAATCCACCTGGATCCTCTATTCCTTCGACGTGAAGATGGACGGCAAGAACGCGTGCCGGCTCAGCGACAAGAAATTTCAGAATCATCAGAACACGGTCAATCTCGGAGGCGAAGTTCAGCTGCCCTCGGGCGTGGTGGTTTTCGATCTCGGCATCGACTGCGATGACAAGAAGAAAAACAGCAAATGGGACGATTGCATGGTCGAGGAACTATGCGACATGGTGAAGGGTTTCAACGCGGTGCCGCGCAACAAGATCAAGCGAGTGTCGCCGAGCCCGTCACAGTCCGGTTCTCCCGACAAAGCCACCTACGACTCCACCAAGGACACATTTGCCAGCAGTTTCGCGGCGCTGGTGAACAAGAAACCGCCGAGTGCCAGGAACGAAGCAAAAATTCGCAAACAATTCGGTTCGAAGTGTCGATACGACAAGTGGAATGCCGGAGATCCTCCGCCGGCACGCAATCCCAATCCGCCGCGCTCCGGTAAAGGTGCAGCACATCCCGACCACGTACATGATGTCGGGCTCGGCGGTCCGTTCAACGATGCGACGGCGATGAAGTGGGTGAATGGGCGGGTCAACACCACGGTCGGCGCGTCCATGCAGAACTACGACGCCGACAAGAAACTAAAGGTAACGAGCTCATGCTGCAGCTGATGAAAGAAAAACTTGCGAAGTTATGGGTCGACATCGACGTCGCCATGCAGAGGCGATACGCCTACCTGACGGACGAAGTGATGCGGCCGGAGGGCGGACCACCCGCCACCGAAAGCGAACTCGACGGGCTCGAGCGCCACTGGGGTTTTCCGCTGCCGGTTTCGTATCGTGCCCTCATGTCATTGCACAACGGGGCCCGCAACTTCTGCTACAAGGCGCCGCTTCTCCCGGTGCACGACGTCATTCACCCGCCTTACGAATGGTACGTCGTCGAAGATATCGACCGGGACCTGGTACGCACGGTGTTTGTGGGAGGCGACTACGATATGTTCTTCGCCTTCGATCATCGGGTCCCGCCTCGAGACGGGGAGTTGGAGGTCGTGATACTCAACTCCGATGGATCGCAGGAACGGCATCCGAACCTGCTCGTGTTCATGGAGAAATACCTGGATGCGCTGCGCGCTGCCGCAGATCGCGAGGAAGCCGATCGCGCAGGCGTGAGGTAGAGGCATGCCGGCCAATCCATTTTGCGAGATGGCGGACGATGGCACGCCCCTGTATGAGCTGAAGCTGGGCCTCGTCCTCTATCTTGCGCAGCCGCCGCTCTTGTCAGTCGCAAGTGATGTGTATGGGCACTACATGAAGCGCTGCGGATCTCGCATGAAGGCGTATCGATCCACTGCTCCCGGAAATTTGCCGCAGACGTGGGATGCCGAGGAGCGCAGGACCTTTGAGTCGACGAAGCTGCCGAACCTGTACACAAAGCTGGACTGGGGCTACGCGCTTTCCGACGACGAAGACGTAGATTCCTGGATGTTCATGTTCCACGGTTTTCGACCCAAATCCGAACCCGGCAAGGCCAGCTTTTTCCGGTTCGACTTCGATTGGCAGGCGGACCTGGATTTCCTGCGGCAATTCACCGTCGAGATCAGCGAGCTCACACCTTTCCTTTCCGGATTCTGCGGGTATTTTCTGCAGGGGCGGGCGGACCTTCACTACCTGGTCGAGTCTTACGATCGCATCTTTCCGATCGCGCATCGCTATTGGGGCATCGAAGCGCACAACCTCGATGTAACCGTCGACTACGTGCTGGAAGGCTTCAAGTGCGTCAACTGGCTCACGCTCATCGGTGAGGGTCTGGCGCAGAAGAATCCCGGGGCCGTGGCCGCCGCGCAAGGAGCCGGTAGCTTCGCGCATCAATCGCGCCATGGAACTGTCATCGAAGCGCAGCCGCGGCCGGCGTTCGGCGACCGGCACAAGCAGGAGGTCCTGCCTGGATACCAACAGGTGGCTCGTGCCCTGGAACCATTGCAGATACAGGAGCACGCAGCTCTTGGCGGAGACCGTTGGACTGACGAGAACACGATGGATTACATCCGGCGCTGGTCGATTGTGGGCGCGGTCTGAATTCGCCCCGATGGCCTGACGACTCGCGACCTCCGGCAATGCAATCGCAATCACACGATGTCAGCGGCGCAGCGGTCGTACTCGACCATGTCATTGCAGAACATGCGACCGAAGCCGCGGCCCTGCAGACGAGCCGTCGCCGACTCCTGACCGCGCCTGACATACGCCTCGACGATCTCCATCGCCTGGACATGCGCATTGCCGCGCATCTGGACGGGTTGTTGGTCGCCGGGGACGGCGCGTGGCTGGCCTGCCAGGCATTGATGGAGGAGCCTGGCATCGACGAAATTTTTGTCGTCACGGCGCAGTCGCTGGTGGCGAATCGCCATGAACATCTCGACGCGGTATTCCAGTTGGTGGCCGACGCTCCCGGCCTCGCTGCCGGTTTGCGCGCCGGACTGGGATGGGTCGGGCGCGAGAGTTTGCGCGGAGTAGTCAGTGGATTGCTGGCTTCCGCCGATGCCACGCGTCGCCGGGCCGGTGTGGCGGCCTGCGCAATGCACCGCGTCGATGCGGGCGCTGCAGCGCTGTTGCGAGATGAAGAAAACGCGGTGCGCGCTCGCGTGTTGCGTTCGATCGGCGAGCTCGGCAAACAGGAGTTTGTTTCTCTGTGTGGTCGCCTCAATGATGACGATGCAGATGAAGAATGCAGATTCTGGGCTGCATGGTCTGCAGTTCTGGTCGGTGACCGTGAGAGCGGGCTCGATATTCTGCAAGCTCGAGCGTTCAGCGAGGGGCCGCACCGGGTACGCGCACTGGAGTTGTCTCTTTGCGCAGCGACGCCTGAGCGTGGACATGCGCAGTTGCAGGCCGGCGCATCCGATGCGACTGCGTTGCGAACGCGTATGAGGGGGGCGGGTTACATTGGTGACCCGCGTTATGCACGCTGGCTCATCAATCTCATGGCCGATGACAAACTCGCGCGTCTGGCCGGCGAGTCGATCAGCATGATCACCGGCGTCGATCTTTCGCGGCCGCCATTCTTCCGCGAGCAGCCGCCGGATTTTGAATCCGGTCCGACCGACGAGCCCGAAGATGAAAACGTCGATATGGACGAAGACGATGGTCTGCCGTGGCCTGATCAGGCCAAGGTGCAAGCCTGGTGGGACCAGAACGGCGCACGCTTCACGACCGGCGTGCGTCACTTCATGGGTGCACCACCGAGCCGGGCACACTGCATCGACGTCTTGAAGCACGGTTATCAACGCCAGCGCATCGCCGCGGCCTATCACCTCTGCCTGCTGAATCCTGGCACGCCGTTGTTCGAATGGCGGGCACCAGCCTGGCGCCAGCAGCGCGAGCTGGCGCAGATGAGCTGATCGCGATGGTGGCGGCATACATACTTCTCGTCGTCGGCGCGATGTTCCTCATCGCCGCCATCGTCCGCCTGACGCGCGACCAGGGGCGGCTGCATCCCCAATCCCGAACCTGGCTGCTCATTGCCGGAATCTTCGCGGCGGTGGGTGTCTGGCTGGTGACGACGCAGTAGGTGGGCCGGTTTCGCTGCCGCGCACTAGGGCGGCTGACTCTGGTCTATGATCTGCGCTATCCGACCAAAGCCATTGATGGCTCGAAGGAGATCTGTACATCCCGGGACGAAGAGGAACATGTGCAGGTCATTGTTTCACATGGATAAACTCCCCTGATGCAGCTCACTCTCGAAGTCATCAGTCCGAATGGCGAATCGCTGGGCGGCAATCGTCGCAAGATCGTCGGCCCGGAAGGCGCGAGGATTGGGCGCGCGCGCGAGAACGACTGGGTCATCTCGAACCAATACCTCTCGAGGACTCATGCGCAGGTGCGCTACGTGAACGGCGCGTTCTACATCGAGGGGATGGGCCGGAACCCTATAGCGCTCAACAGCCCGACGCAGACCGTCCCGAACAACGAACCGCAACTGCTGCGCACGGGCGATCGCTTCTTCCTCGACGAGTACGAAGTCAAAGTCACGGTGTCCGACAGCGCCGCCGCGCCGGCGAGTCCGCCGCGCGCTGCGGATCCGTTCTCCGCGCCGGGCAATTCCGCTCGATCCTGGGACATCGGAATCGTGGATGCCGGCGCGAGTGAATCGGCCAGCCTCGATCCGCTGGCGGCACTCGGGATGTCACCCGCGACGGAGGAGACGCCGCTGCCGGCGCTCAATATCCACCAGGCATCGGTGCTGGATGATCACTACCGCCCGCCACAAGCGGTGAGCGCACCGGCCACTCCGAGCAAGATTCCTGACGCTTGGGATCGCTCGGGATTCACGCATCTCGGTCAGCCACAGGCGGCACCTCCGAAGAAGGGCGTGCCAACGCCCGGAGCACCCGCTGCGGCGAAGCCGACCGCGGCGCAGGAGAATTCCATCCCGGATGCGTGGGACAGATCGCGGATCACGCATCTGGAGCAACCGCGCGTTGCGTCTTCGCCGCCGTCCGCGCCAGCCAAGGCACCCGCGAGTGCGCCGGTGGAATCCGCGCCGCCCGCGAGGCCCGCGGTGCCGACCCCTGCAGCGAGTTCGCATGCGCCCGAGCTCACGCAGCGCCGTCCGATGGACGCAGCCGTTGCCGCGGTCGACCCACCGACCGAGCGGCGACCGGCACTGTCGATGCCGGCCCCGACTCCCGCAGCCTCCACCGGCAGCATCGACCTGGAAGAACTGCTGCGTGCTGCCGGCCTGACGGCCAAGGACATGTCGCCCGAGCTGGCGAAGGAACTCGGCCAGGTCCTGCGCATCGTCGTGCAGGGCCTCATGGAAGTGCTGCAGTCGCGCGCGGAGATCAAATCGCAGCTGCGCATGAACATGACGCGCATGCAGGCCGCCGAGAACAATCCACTGAAATTCTCGCCGAATGTCGAAGCCGCGCTGCACACGCTGCTGGTGGAGCGCAACCGCGGCTATCTACCCACGACGCGCGCTTTCGAAGAGGCATTGAGCGACATCCGCAATCACCAGATCGCCGTCCTGCAGGGGATTCGCACGGCCTTCAACTCGATGCTGGAGCATTTTGACCCGGAGCGCCTGAGCGAGGAGTTCGACAACAAGGCCAAGAGCGGCAGCGCCTTGCGCAAGCTCGGCGCCAAGTGGCGCTTCCAGGACGCCTATGCCGAGGAGTACGCGAGCCTGACGCGGGATGCCGACGAAAGCTTCCGGAAGTTGTTTGGTGAATACTTTGCGCAGGCGTACGAAGAACAAATGGAGCGATTGAAGGTGGCGGCGCGCATGCGTGCCGGCAAATGAATCCATCGCGGCTGGCAGATCAACGGGCGGAGAAAACAATGAGAGTGGGGCGGATGCATTTGAGCGTGATGCTGGCGTTGGTCCTTCCGCTGGCCGTGCTGTCGGGCGGATGTGGTTCAGCTCCTGCCAAGCCGGCCGAGGCGAAGGGGCGCATATCCGCCACGGCGCAGGTGAATCCAAATTCTGCCGGCCGTCCTTCGCCCATCCACGTGCGCATTTTCCAGCTCAAGGAAGACGGCGCTTTCATGGGCGCGGACTTCTGGAGCCTGGTCGACAAGGAGCAGGCCACTCTCGGCGCGAGCCTGGTGCAGCGCCTCGAATACGACCTGGTCCCCGGTGAGTCCAAGGAGTTTCCATTGAAGATCTCCCCGGAGGCGCGCGTCCTCGCCGTCATGGCCGAGTTCGCCGACTATCGCAATGCGGAATGGCGGGTCGTCACGCAAGCGCCTAACAAGTCGCTCATGGACATCGTCAAGAAGGATCGCGTGTCGATCGAGATCGGCAAGGACAAAGCCACGATCACGGTCGGCGACTGAATTTTCCAAGAGGCGGCCCAACAGCCATGTCATCAAACAACAAGATCGTATGGTCAGAAGGGCTGTTTCTTCGCCCACAACATTTCCAGCAGCACGATCGCTATTTCGAACGGATCATCGAAGGACGCAGCGCCGCGCTGCGCAGCCATTCGTGGGGATTCACCGAGCTTTCAGATCGAGCGCGAGCTGCTCGCGGTCGGCAAGCTGAGCCTGAAGCGCGCCAGCGGCGTTTTCCCGGATGGCACGCCGTTTTCGATGCCCGACGATGAGCCGTTGCCCGCGCCGCTCGAGCTCACCGCGCAGGTGCGCGACAAGGCCGTATTGCTGGCCATCCCGGTGCGCAAGGAAGGCACTCGCCAATCGGATCGCCGTGACGTCGTGGACGGCGTGATGCGTTACCGCGTGCGCGATGTCGACGCGCGCGACGTCACGAGCGACGCCAACGCGCTGCAGCCGCTCGAAGTCGCCTGCCTGCGTTCGCGGTTGCTGACCGCGGACGACCCGCGCGAGGACTACGCCTGCATCCCCATGGCGCACATCCTGGAATGCCGCGCCGACCGGGCGATCGCGCTCGACGAACGTTTCATCCCCACCGTGCTCAACTCCCGGCATGCCGGAAACCTGGCCAGCTTCATGTCCGAGGTGCAGGGCCTGCTGCGCCAGCGTGGCGATGCGCTGGCGGCGCGCGCCGTGGCGAGCGGCCGCAGCGGTTCGGCAGAAATCGCCGATTTCCTCATGCTGCAGGCCATCAACCGCTACGAGCCGCTGATGACTCACTGGGCACAAAGCGCGCTGGTGCATCCGGAAGATCTCTATCGGCTTTGCCTGGAGATCGTGGGTGATCTGTCCACGCTCACCACCGAGTCGCGCCGTCCGCCGAAGCTGCCCGTCTACCTGCACGAGAATCTGCGCGCCACGTACGAACCGCTCATGGCGGCGATGCGCGCCTGCTTCAGCGTCGTGCTCAAGCAGAACGCGATCCAGATTCCGCTGGAGAAGAAGCGCTTCAACATTTCGGTGGGAGTGGTTGCCGACCGCGCGTTGTTCGAAGAAGCCGTGTTCGTCCTGGCTGCCCGCGCGGATATTCCCAGCGAGTCGGTGCGCCGCGACTTTCCGGCGCAGGTGACGATCGCGGCGGTCGACAAGATCGCGAAGCTCGTGAACGAGCACCTTCCCGGGGGTACCACTGCAGGCACTGTCGGTTGCGCCGCGGCAGATCCCGTTTCATGCGGGCTTCACGTATTTCGAGCTTGATAGAAACAGTCCGTTGTTCAGGGAGCTGAAGTCCGGCGGCGGAATCGCGCTGCACATCCCCGATAGTTTTCCGGGCCTCGGCCTGGAATTGTGGGCGGTGCGCGGTTGAGCCCGGTGCACGGATGAGCCCAGTGCACGGATGAAGCCAGAGGCGAGCATCGATGGCGAATGACGTAGACGATCCGTTCGCGCCCGCAGAGGGGACGATTCTGCGGCCCCGTCCTGGCGGGGCCCGCCGGCAGGGCGTGGAAACGCAACCGGATTCGATGCGTGCGCCACCGCCACGCGCAGGCGCCGATCGCGGTCCTGCGGCCGGTGGCGATCTCAACGTCGCCGACTTTCTTGCCGGCGGCCGCAATCCCATCCTGCGGGCTGCAACACCCCTGCTGACCATTGCCTCGCGGCTGCAATCCGCCGTGGCTCACGCCGATGTGCCGGCGTTGCGCAACCAGGCCATGCACGAAGTGCGCGCCTTCGATGATCGCCTGCGATCGGCCGGCATCGCTCCCGACGATGCGCTCGTCGCGCGCTATCTACTGTGCACGTTTTTCGATTCCGCGGTGCTCAACACTCCCTGGGGTGCGCAGAGCGACTGGTCGGGGCAATCGCTGCTGGTCGTGTTTCACAAGGAAAAATCCGGCGGCGAAAAGTTTTTCCAGATCCTGGAGCGCGTCTCGGCGCAACCCGCGCGCTACATCGATGTGATCGAGCTGCAGTACGTCTGCCTGCTGCTCGGCTACGAAGGCATGTATCGCATCGACGAGCGCGGCCAGACGCGGCTCGCGGAGTTGCAGCACGGCCTGTTCCGCATCATCCGTGACGCGCGACAGTTGCGCGACGAAGAACTGTCGCCTCATTGGCACGGCGTCGAGGACAAGCGCAATCCGATCTTCCGCTACGTGCCGTGGTGGATCGTGGGTTGCGCGGGGCTCGCGGTGATCGTCATCGCCTTCGTGATCTACAACAGCCGGCTCAACGCAGCCGCGGCGCCCATCAAGGCCGCGTTGTCGCAAGCCCAGCGTGCAGCTGGAATACACCGCGCCGGCGCCGCCGCAACCCACGCGGCTGAAAGAATTGCTCGCGCCGCAGGAACAAGCCGGTCAATTGACGGTGGAGGATTTCGGCGACAAGACCGTGGTGACGCTGATTGCCAGCAATCTGTTCCGTTCCGGCAGGGCCGACGTGAATCGGCAGCACGAGGACACCTTGCAAGCCATTGCGCTGGCGCTCAACCAGGTGCCCGGCAAGGTGATGATCGTGGGACACACCGACGATCAGCCGGTGCGTTCGCTGCAGTTCGCCGACAACTTCGAGCTGTCCCGGGAACGCGCGGTTGCCGTGGCGGGCGTGCTGCGGGTCAGCCTGGAAAATTTCGGCCGCGTCGAATGGGTGGGCGTCGGCTCGACCCAGCCGCGCTATCTACCGGCGAACTCTTCGGAGAACCGGGCACGCAACCGCCGCGTGGAGATCGTCAACGTCGATGAAGGGGCGAAACCATGAAGTCGCTCCTCAAACTCATCACGAGCAAATGGTTCCTGCTGCTGGTGGCGTGGTTGTTGGTGGCGTTGGCCATCTGGTATGGCGGCCCCTACCTGGCCCTGGGAGAGTGGAAGCCGCTGGAGTCTGACTTCAGCCGGCTGCTCGCGATCTGCGCGCTGGTCGTGTTGTGGTTCGGGCGATTGCAGTGGCGACAATATCGCGCCAAGCGGGCCGGCAATCGACTGGCGAATGATGTGTCCGCACAGGCCGTGGCGAAGCAGCCGGCGAAGGGTTCTGCCGAAGCCGCGCAGTTGCGCGCACGTTTCGAGGAGGCGGTGGGGGCGCTGCGCAGCAGCCAGGGCAAGACCATCAATCTGTACCAGCTGCCGTGGTACATCATCATCGGTCCGCCCGGCGCGGGTAAGACCACGGTCATCGCCAACAGCGGTTTGAATTTTCCGCTGTCGAAGAAGTTCGGCAAGGCCGCGCTGCGCGGAGTCGGTGGCACGCGCAATTGCGACTGGTGGTTCACCGACGAAGCGGTGCTGCTCGATACCGCGGGGCGCTACACGACGCAGGATTCCGACAGCGAGTCCGACAGTGCCGGCTGGACGGAGTTTCTCGGGCTGCTGCGCAAGCATCGCGGGCGCCGGCCGATCAACGGCGTGATCGTTGCGATGAGCGCGATCGATCTGCTGTCGCTGCCCGATAGCGAGCGTCGCCGGCATGTGGAAGCGGTGCGCAATCGCCTGGATGAACTCGGTCGCGAGCTCAAGATCACGTTGCCGGTGTACTTCCTGCTGACCAAGCTCGATCTGATCGCCGGCTTCAGCGAATTCTTCGACGACCTCACGCACGAGGGTCGCGCGCAGGTCTGGGGTACGACGTTTGCGCTGGAGCTGTCGCGCAGCGGCGCGGCCGCGACCAAGCTGGCCGAGGAATTCGACCAGCTGGTCGAGCGTCTCAATGCGCGGCTCATGACGCGCCTGCAGGCGGAGCGCGACGTGCGACGGCGCGCGGTCATGTTCACTTTTCCCCAGCAGTTTGCCGCGCTGCGCCGAGCGTTGATCGAGTTCACGACCGAGGCGTTTTCGGTCGAAGGGAGCGAACCGAAAACCCAATTGCGCGGCGTCTATTTCACGAGCGGAACCCAGGAAGGGACGCCCATCGACCGCATGCTGGGTGCGCTGGCGCGCGCATTCTCGCTGAACATGAAAAGCGCGCTCGCGCCGCCGCGAGAGGGCCGGGCGTATTTCATCCAGCGCCTGTTGAAAGAGATCCTCTTCAAGGAGTCGGGCCTCGCCGGCGTCAACAAACAGGTGGAGCTGCGGCAGCTGGCGCTCAACATCGGGGCGTACGCCGGCGTGTGCCTGCTGATCGTCCTGAGCTTCGTCGCCTTTTCGATGAGCTACAGCCGCAATCGCGTATATCTCGCGAGCGTGGCCGAGGCCACCGACCTGCTGGAAACGGTGCCGCCGGCCGATGCGTCGGATCCGCTCATCACCGGTCTCGACCGCATGGACGCATTCGCGCAGGTGCTGGGTGTGGCGCGACAGCATGCGGAGTCGGTTCCCATGGCCATGCGCTGGGGCCTGTACCAGGGCAATTCAGTCGCCAATGCCGCCGAGGACGCCTATCTACGCGAGCTCAATGCCAACATGCTGCCGGTGGTGGCCGCGCATTTTCGCGACCGGCTGGGGCCGCTCGCCGGCGAACCCGACAAACTCTACGAGTACCTCAAGGCCTACCTGATGCTCGTGCTGCCCGAGCATCTCGAACCGGCGCAGCTCGGCTACATCGGCAAGATCGAGTGGGAACGCGTCTTCGCCAACGATCCGGTGACTCTCGAAAGAGTCAGCACGCATTTCAACGCGTTGATCTCGGATCCCGACCGCGTGCAGCCGGCACAGGAGGACAAGGTGGTGGTCGAGCAGGCGCGCAATTCGCTCAAGCAGGCGTCGTTGCCCGTGTTGATGTACAGCCGCCTGAAGTTGAGTTACGCGGACGACACCGAACGCGCGATCGACGTCAGCCGCGAGATTGGCCTGGGGGGCGAGAGCGTTTTTGTCCGCAAGAGCGGCACGAGCCTATCCCAGCCCATATCTGCGCTGTATACCAAGCCGGTATTCAAGGAGATCGCCGCCACCGGCCAGATCCAGCTGGTGAAGCAGTTCGTCTCCGACAAATGGTTGCTCGGCAGCGATATCGGCGATCTGGCGAAATCGCCGCTGCTCAGCGCGCAACTGATGCAGCTGTATGAGGACGACTACATCCGCGCCTGGGACGAACTACTCGCGGACGTCACGGTCGTGGGCGCCAGCAACACGCGCGATGCCGCGCAGATGTGGGGATTGCTCGCGGCTCCGACGTCGCCGCTCAAACGGCTGCTGACGCTGGTGCAGGTGAACACGCAGCTCGTGGAACCCGCCAAGCCCGATGCCGTGAGCGCAAAGGCCAAGGCGGCCGTGGACAGCACGGTGGGTTCTCTGGGCAAGGTGTTCGGCAGCGACAAGAAGCCGGTTGCGCCACCGGGCACCAAGGTGACGAAGCACTTCGAATTGCTGCACAAGCTGGTCGCGGGGACTCCGGCTCCCATCGACGAGACGCTGAAGAAATTCGGCTCCATTCAAAGCGTCATGGCCGACATCAACGCGCTCGGCGGCGCGCCGCCGCTCGAGAAGGCCACACAACTGTCGCTCGCGGTGCAGGATCTGCAGGCGCATTCAAAAACGCTGCCGGCACCGGTCGGCGGGCTCATCGCACGCGCATCCGGCGCCGGCGCATCAGTGGCGTCGGCCAGCATCGGTGGCGATTTTTCGGCGCGATATCAACAGCAGGTGGTCAGCGAATGCCAGGAACTGGCTGCCGGGCGCTATCCACTCGCGGCTAACAGCACTGTCGATCTGCCGCTCGCCGACTTCGGCAGGATCTTCGCGCCCAACGGTACGTTCGATGGTTTTTTCCGCACCACGATGCAGACTTTCGTCGATTCGAATCGGCCGACGTGGCGCTGGAAACCCGAAGCCACCGCGATCGGCGGCAGCGCATCGATTCCGCTGCAGTTTCAGCGTGCCTCACGCATTGCACTGACTTATTTCCCTCCCGGTTCGGCGATGCCGGAAGTTCGCTTCACCGTCACGCCGGATTTTCTCGATGCCGCGGCTTCCAGGGTGGTGCTGGAGATCGATGGCCAGACGCTGGAGTATCGACACGGGCCGCAGCGTGCCGTCCCGATGACCTGGCCTGGTCCTACTCCCGGCCAGGCCGCGATCAGCCTGGAGGCGAGTGGCGGCGGACGGCCGAACATCGTCGAGCAGGGTCCATGGGCGATGTATCGCCTCATGGGCAAGGCGGAATTTCGGGCACAGGGAGAAACCCGGTTTCTCGCCACTTTCACACTGGGTGGGCGAACCGTGCGCCTGATATTCCAGGCGAACTCTTCGCGTAATCCGTTTGCACGCGATCTGCTGCACGGCTTTCGTTGCCGAGGTTAGTACCGATGAGTGCCATGCCCGAAACCACGCTCATCGGTCACCGCAAGACCGAAGGCATTCCCATTGGCTGGTTCGGCAAACTACCGAGCCACGGCGACTTCCTGCAGCGGCGTGTTCCGGACAATTTCCTCAGGACCTGGGATTCATGGCTGCAGGCGTGCGTGGCGCAGAGTCGTGAGCATCTCGGTGATACGTGGCTTTCCACCTACCTCACGAGCCCGGTCTGGCGGTTCTTCCTGAGTCGCGGCGTGATCGGCGCATCGACGTTCGCCGGCATCGTCCTGCCCAGCGTCGATCGCGTGGGGCGCTATTTCCCGCTCACCGTGCTCGCGGAGTTGCCGTCAGACCTGCCCGTCATGGCGGTGGCGATTCACGGTCGCGAATGGCTCACCAAAGTGGAAGAGCTGGCATTGCAGGCGTTGCGCAGCGACGATTTCAATCTCGAGGAGTTCGACGAGGCGCTGCGCGCCAGCGGCGACTGCCTGACGCAGGTCGAAAAACACTACGGCGTCGAGTTGAATGAAGAATTCCCGATCGCCAGCCGTCACTGGCGCTTGCCGATGGTGTCGGTCGATCGCGTTGCCGCGGCCCTGATCGATCCGCTGACGAGCCTCGCGGGACGGTCATTGCAACCGTTGACGGTGTGGTGGACCGATGGGTCCGAACAGGTCAGCTCGGCCTGCCTGCTGGTGCAGGGCCTGCCCGCGACTAACCAGTACTGCGCCATGCTCGACGGCCAGTGGGAATCGCGCGGATGGCGGGGAGAGTTCGGCGATTTCGTGCGCGCATCGCCCGTCACGTTCGACTACTCCATCGCATCCGCGGCCATCACCGATACGGGCGTCGTGCGCTCGAGCAACCAGGACCGATTCCTGAATCGCGCCGATGCCGGACTGTGGGTGGTGGCCGATGGCATGGGCGGTCACAGCCGCGGTGAGTATGCGAGCCAGCTGGTGGTCGATGTGATCGCCTCGGTCGAACCGGCCGCCAACATCAGCGCCGCGCTGGAAAGCGCCCGCATCGGACTCGAGCGTGTCAACGACGACCTGGTGCGCTCTTCGCTGAGTACCGAAGAGACGCGCAGCGGCAGCACCGTGGTGCTGCTGAGCATTCGGCAATACGAATGGGGTGTCTTGTGGGCCGGAGACAGCAGGGCCTACCTGCTGCGTGACGGCGTGGTCAAGGCTCTGACCCGCGATCATTCGACGGCCGCCGACGCTGGTGAGTTCAATGCGGACTCCCCGCCGCCGAGCTCGGGAGAGATCACGCGCGCGGCCGGCGGTCACGAAGAATTGGTGCTCGATCGCTGCACCGGCCAGTTGCATCCGGGCGACCGGTTCCTGCTGTGCAGCGACGGATTGCACGGTGTCGTCGCGCATCGCCGGCTATGCGAATTGCTCAAGGCGCCCACGGACGCGGACGCTACCGTTCACGAGTTGTTAGGCGCCGCCATCGAGGCCGGGTCGCGCGACAACATCACCGCGGTGATCGTCGATGTCGTAGCTCAGGGCTGAACCAGGCGCGCCATCACGAGGTAGCCGATCACGTCCTGCAGCCGCTCCATGCGCAGTGCCTCGCGGCGGAGCTCCAGGACCGCAAAGCCATGCTGTTCGAGCACCGAGCGCAGATAGGTGTCCCGATGGGCGTAGCGCCCGTGCACCAGGAGCTGGTGTGGCGCGTCACCGGTCAGCAACGCCTCGACCGTGAAAACGAACAAGCCGCCGGACCGCAACGAATCGTGGGCGGCCTGACAAACTTCCTCAAGCGCACCAAAGTAGACCAGCGTATCAGCGGAAACGATTGCGTCGAATGCTCCCGGCCGATCGCGCATGAAGGCAACCAGCTCTGCCACCACGAGTTCCTCGTAGTCACCGCGGCGGCGCGCGTGCTCGATCATTCGGGGCGACAGGTCGACGCCGATCAACCGACTGCAGAACGGACGCAACAGGGGGCCACACAAACCGGTTCCGCACCCGGCGTCGAGGAGGACGGCGGCGCCTCCAGTTTCGAGTTGCGGTGCGAGGTTGGCAGCCACCAGCTCCGGCGCGCGATATTCCAGGTGTTTCAGGTGCTCATCGAAGGTGGCTGCATAGTGGTCGAAGACGCTCGCGATATAGCGGTCGTCGGCGCGCTTCGGCACCTGCGTTCCCGACAAGGCCGCGGCCACGTGCCGCGCCCGGATTTTCGGGGTCTTCGGCCACCCATGCCGCGTACACCTCAGCCGCCTGCGAAATCTCGCCGCGCCGGAACAACATCCGGCCCAGCATCTCGTGGGCGCGTAGAAATCGGGGTTGATGCTTTATTGCGGTGCGAAAGTGGACGGCGGCTTCATCAAAGGCGCCTTCATCCCGTGTGCAGATGCCCAGGTTGAACCAGGCTACTGCGAGCCCAGGGGCCAGCGCGCTTGCGCGTCGGTAGGCTTCCTTCGCTTCGACTCGCTTGTCCAGGGTCATGAGCACATTGCCGAGATTGTTCCAGGCGTGAGCATTGCCGGGTGCATGCCCCAGCGACTGCATGATGAACCGGACCGCCTCTACACCTTCGCCGTGATGGAATTTCAGCAACCCGTAGAAGTGCAGGGCATCGGGATCGTCGGGCCGCTCCATGAGTATCGACCGATAGGCAGTCTCTGCCTCGGTCCACCTACCCGCCTGATGATCAGCGATCGCGTTGGCTAAAGTCGCAAGGTGGTCGGACATCGCGGTCCCTCGTCATCTGGCTCGTCCTTGGGGCGTGCAAATCGGAAGGAAGTCGCAATCTAGGCACGTTCCCGCTCTCTTGAGATAGTCTTAGGCGCGAATTGATCGAGCATTCCACAAGAGAATGGAGATGGCATTGCTTTCCCTCGACAGCCTTCTAGAACCGGTCGCGGGCGACGCACCCTGCGGCCGTGACATGGAATACGAGCCGGCTTTCCTCGCGCTGCAGGAACTGGCCAGGGGCAAGCCGGAACAGGCCATGGGCGACAAGGTCAAGCCGGCGCAGGAGCCGGCGTGGCCAAAGGTGCGCGAGGCAGCGGAGGCGCTGTTCAGTTCCACCAAAGACCTGCGCGTCGCCGGAACCCTGTACTTGGCGCTGTTGAAGACGTCGGGTGTCGCGGGGTGCGAGGGTGGTTTGGCCCTGATCGGGGGCATGTTCCAGCGGTACTGGGATCACCTCTATCCACTGCTGGACGCGGAAGACAACAATGATTCGACGTTTCGAGTCAATTCGCTGATGTCGGCCCTGGTAAGCGATGACGCGCTGAACGCCCTGCGCCTCGCCCCTCTCGTGGAATCCCGACAGTTCGGTAAACACTCATTGCGCAGCTATCGACTGGCCACAGGGGCCCTCAAGGCCGACGCGGAGTCCCCCGATTCGGATCAGAAACTCGAGGTGGGCCGGATCGAGGCAGCTTTTTCGGACGTATCTCTCGATTCCGTAAAGTCAGTCGCCGATCTCGTGAATGGAGCGATAGCGCATCTGACTACTATCCAGCACGTACTTCTGGACAAGGCAGGAGGGATTCCAGAGGATCTGAAGCCGCTAACAGTGGATCTGCGCGACATGAAGTCGGTCATCGATGCACAGCTTGCCCGGCGCGGGGTGGATTCCGGCGCATTGGATTCCGCGACCACCGGCGAGTCCGGGCAGGACGCCGCAGGAAACCAGGGGCCAAGCGGCGCCATCCGCAATCGATCCGACGTCCTGGCGGCCATCGATCGAGTCTGCGAGTACTATGTTCGTGCGGAACCTTCTAGCCCCGTTCCGCTACTACTACAACGTGCGAAGCGGCTCGTTAACAAAGATTTCATGGAAATAGTGCGAGATCTGACGCCCGGCGGAGTCTCGGAGGCGGAAGTTATTGGCGGGCTTGAGAAAAGAGAAAGCTAAGGCGTAGAGTAACTGTCGACTAAGCCGAAGCATTCCAGGAGGTTGGTGTGGGTAAGGAAAGTAGTCAGAAGTTCATCGCGCGAAATCGCGCCCCGCGCGTGCAGATCGAATACGACCTGGAAACCAACGGCGCGATGGAAAAGAAGCACATTCCATTCGTCATGGGTGTGCTGGCGGACCTGTCCGGAAAGTCGGCGGATGAACTGCCGGAAATCGAACAGCGCAAGGCGCTGGAAATCGACATGGACAATTTCGACAGCAGGCTCAAGGCCATGAAGCCGCGCGTCACTTTCGCGGTTCCGAACAAGCTGACCGGTGAAGGCCAACTGGCAGTCGATGTCACCTTCGAAAGCATGGACGACTTTTCCCCGGCAGCCATCGCGAAGAAGATCGAGCCGCTGGCCAAGCTGCTCGAAGCGCGCACGCAGCTGTCGAATCTCGTCACTTACATGGATGGCAAAGCGGGTGCGGAAAAGCTGATCACCAAGGCACTGCAGGATCCCGCACTACTGCAGACGCTGGCCTCGGCGCCAAAACCCGCCGAGTAGTCGCCTCCTTCCGATACGCTCAGACCAGATCCGACAAGAAATTTCAGGAGCCAATAAATGGCTGAAGCCAAGACCGCCGACCAGCAACAATCCGGGGCAACTCTGGAGGCTGGCGATTTTCAGTCGTTGCTGAAAAAGGAATTCAGGCCGAAAACCGATCGCGCGCGCGAGCAGGTCGAAGCCGCCGTCAAGACTCTTGCGGAACAGGTGCTTCAGGACAAGGACCTGATCGCCGATGACGCCGTGAATTCGATCAACGCCATCATCGCGGAGATCGACAAGAAGCTTACCGACCAGATCAATGCAGATGCTGCATCACGCGGACTTCCAGCAGATGGAAGGCACCTGGCGCGGTCTCAAGCACCTGGTGTTCAACACCGAGTCGAGCGAGACGCTCAAGATCAAGATCTTCAACGTTTCGAAGAAGGAGCTCGGCAAGACGCTGAAGCGTTATCCGGGAACGTCCTGGGATCAGAGCCCGGTCTTCAAGAAGGTCTACGAAGAAGAGTACGGCACCATCGGTGGCGATCCATTCGGATGCCTCGTGGGCGACTACTACTTCGACCACTCGCCGCAGGACGTCGAGTTGTTGCGTGGCATTTCGCAGATCGCTGCCGCGGCGCACGCGCCGTTCATCTCTGCGGCCTCACCCACGCTCATGGGAATGGACACCTGGGGCGAGCTCAGCAATCCGCGCGACCTCACCAAGATTTTCACCACGGCGGAGTACGCCGCGTGGCGCTCGCTGCGCGAATCGGACGATGCCCGCTACGTCGGGCTTACCATGCCGCGCTTCCTGTCGCGCCTGCCATATGGCGCGAAGACCGAGCCGGTCGAGGAGTTCGCGTTCGAGGAAGATACCGCGGCGGCGGATTCGTCCAAGTACACCTGGTCCAACGCCGCTTACGCCATGGCGACCAACATCAACAAGGCATTCGCGATGTACGGCTGGTGCACGCGCATCCGTGGCGTCGAGTCTGGTGGTTCGGTCGAGGGCCTGCCGTGCCACACGTTCCCGTCCGATGACGGCGGCGTGGACATGAAGTGCCCCACCGAAATTTCGATCACCGATCGCCGCGAAGCGGAGCTCGCGAAGAACGGCTTGATGCCGGTGCTGCATCGAAAGAACTCCGACATGGCGGTTTTCATCGGCGCGCAGTCGTTGCAGAAGCCCGCCGAGTTCGAGCAGGCCGAAGCGACGGCCAATGCGGCGCTCGCCGCGCGCCTGCCGTACATGTTCGCGTGCTCGCGGTTCGCGCACTATCTCAAGTGCATCGTGCGCGACAAGATCGGCTCGTTCAAAGAGCGCGCCTACGATGGAGCGCTGGCTGTCGGACTGGATCCTGAACTACGTCGACGGTGATCCGGTCAATTCGTCCGATGAGATCAAGGCGCGCAAGCCGCTGGCCGGCGCGGAAGTCGAGGTCAAGGATGTCGAAGGGAAGCCTGGATACTACTCAGCCGTCTTCCGCCTGCGGCCTCACTACCAGCTCGAAGGGCTCACGGTTTCACTGCGCCTGGTTTCGCGCCTGTCGGGTGGAAAGTAATCGAATTCGTAATCACCTGGAAATAACGCAAAGGGAGTAGGCAGATGGCGATAGATACCTTCTTGAAGATCGGATCCATTCAAGGGCGATTCGCAGGTCAAGGGCTTCGAGGATCAGATCCAGGTACTCGCCTGGAGCTGGGGCATGAGCCAGACAGGTACCACGCACACCGGTTCCGGTGGCGGCGCCGGCAAGGTCAACGTGCAGGACCTGAGCTTCACGCACTACGTGGATTCGGCGACTCCGAAACTCATGGACGCGTGCTGCAGAGGCACGCACATCACGGAAGCAACCCTCACGATGCGCAAGGCGGGCGGCAATCCCCTGCCGTTCCTGACCATCAAGCTCAAGGACATCATCGTCACGTCGGTTTCCAATGGTGGCATCTGGCGGCGAAGACCAGCTCACGGAAAACGTCACGCTCAATTTTGCGGCGTTCGAAGTGGCCTACCAGCCCCAGGACAACAAGGGCGCCAAGAAGGGCGGAGCGGTCGAGATCAAGTACGACATCGCCAAGAACGCCTGACGTCCAAACCTCGCGTTACCTTGTCATCGGCAACCCTCGTGCCCTGTGCGAGGGTCACCGGACTTCCGGGTCGCCATCATGTCCGCTGAACAAAGTCTGCGCGAAGGCAAGGCCACCGAGGCGCTCGAGGCATTGCAGAAGCGGGTGAAATCCAACCCGTCGGATGCGAAAGAGCGACTGTTCCTGTTCCAGCTACTGGCCGTGTTGGGGCAGTGGGAACGTTCGGCCAATCAACTGAAGGTGGCCGGGCAGCTCGATGCGAGTCTCCTGATACTCGTCGAGCTCTATCGTCATGCCATCGAAGCGGAAGGCGTGCGTGCAAAGGTGTTTGCAGGCGAAGCCGCGCCGGTATTGATCGGCGAGCCTTCTTCCTGGACCGCGCCGCTGCTCGAAGCGCTGCGGCTGACGGGCGCAGGGCGTCATGAACCGGCGGTCGAGCTGCGTGAGCAGGCGCTGGCACAGGCGCCAGCCTGCGCCGGTACCATCAACGGCGAACCCTTCGAATGGATCGCGGACATGGATTCGCGTCTCGGTCCCTGCCTGGAACTGATCGTCGACGGCCGATACCTGTGGGCGCCGTTCGACCGCGTGCGCTCGCTGAAGATGGAACCGCCCACGGACCTGCGTGATGCCGTATGGACTCAGGCCATCGTCACCTGGACGAACGGTGGGCAGAGCCCCGGCATTGATTCCCGCACGTTATCCGCCCAGCGAGTCCGACGATGACACGACACGGCTGTCTCGTCGCACGGAGTGGCACGAACCCATCGCCGGCACGTATCTCGGATCCGGCCAACGGATGCTGGCGACCGACGGCGGTGAATACCCGTTGTTCGAAATCCGCGAAGTCGTATTCGACGCGTCGACCACCGCGGCTCCCTGAGCCGACCTCGATCATCGTGGCTGAGCTTCTCCCGCAGGAAAGATTACAGCCCTCGCTGCTCGACCGGCTGACGGACGATGCGCCGGAATCGAAAGTGGAGGCGCGCGAGAAGCGGGTCCTCAACCTGACGCCAGCTGCGCATCAGCGTCATGCGCGACATCGCCTGGCTGCTCAACACGGTGCATCTGCAGGCCACGCAGGACTTGCGCGCATATCCGTCGGTGCAGAGTTCGACCGTGAACTTCGGAATTCCCGATCTTGCGGGCGCCGCGGCGGCGGGCAGGAACACCCAGGCCCTGGAGCGCGCGCGTGCGCGATGCCATCCTGCATTTCGAGCCGCGGATCCTTCCCGAGAGTCTGAACGTCACGGTCCGCATCGATCCCGAACACATGAACCGCCACGCGATGGTGTTCATCATCGAAGGCAAGCTGTGGGCGCAGCCAGTGCCGCTCAGCGTCTATCTCAAGACCGAGCTGGATCTCGAGACCGGGACGGTGACGGTCGCAGAAGGCGCGAGGTAGCTGCGATGGATCCGAAAATTCTTCGGTACTACAACCGCGAACTGCAGCACGTGCGCGAGATGGGCGCCGAGTTCGCGCGCGAGTATCCGAAGATCGCCGGCCGTCTCGGACTCGAGGGAATCGAGTGCGCCGACCCGTACGTGGAGCGGCTGCTGGAAGGGTTCGCGTACCTGAGCGCGCGCGTGCAGCTCAAGGTGGACGCGGAATTTCCGGCGTTCACGCAGCATCTGCTGCAGATCGTCTATCCACACTACCTTGCGCCGACGCCATCCATGGCGGTGGTGCAGTTCCAGCCCGACCTCAACGAAGCAGGCCTGGCGCAGGGCTACTCGATCGCGCGCGGCACCATGCTGCGTTCGACGGTCGGGCAGGACGATCGCACGCCCTGCGAATACCGCACAGCGCACGAGACGCATCTGTGGCCGCTGGAAATCAAGGAGGCGAAATATTTCGGCTCGACCGCCGGCGCTGGCATCGATCGGCATCGCCGCGCCCGAATCGGTCAAGGCGGGAATTCGCCTGACCTTGCGCACCACTGCCGGCGTGCCGCTGTCGGGCCTGCAGATGAACGAGCTGACAGTTCACCTGAGCGGCGCGGATGAATTGCCGGGAGCGTTGTACGAAACCATCTTCGCCGTCGGGCACCGGATTCATGGTGCGTCCGCCCGGCATGCGCACGCGACAATTTCAGCGCGTGATCGCGACTGCATCGAGCGCTGCGGTTTCAGCGACGACGAAGCGCTGTTGCCGTGCGGGCGTCGCTCATTCCAGGGCTATCGGCTGCTGCAGGAATATTTCGCGTTTCCCGAACGCCTGCTGTTCTTTCGCCTGCGGCCAGTCTGCGCTCGGCGGTGAGCCGGCTGCGAGGCAGCGAATTCGAGATCGTGCTGCTGCTGAATCGCGCGGCGCCGTCGCTGGAAGGCGCGATATCGGCGGAGCAGTTCAGGCTGTTCTGCACGCCGGCGATCAATCTCACCGAGAAGCGCGCCGATCGAATCCACCTCGATGGCGTCCAGCACGAATACCAGATCATCGCCGACCGCACGCGGCCGCTCGACTTCGAGATCCACGATGTCGCCGCGCGCGGAAGGGTTTCGGCTCGGGCACCGAGCCCGAAACGGTGTTCGAGCCTTTCTACGCCAGCACACGAAGCCACCTGGCACGGCAGGCACAAGGCGTTCTTCATGCTGCGGCGCGAACCGCGGCTGCTGTCGGCGAGGCAGCGCGCGCCGGGCCGCGATCCAGCTACATCGGCAGCGAAGTATTCATGTCGCTGGTCGACGCAGACCAGGCGCCGTATTCGAGCAGCTTGCGCCAGCTCGCGCTGCAAGTGCGTGCACCAATCGCGATCTGCCGCTGCACATGCCGATGGGCAAGGGATCCACGGACTTCACTGCCGACATCGGCGCGCCGCTGACTGCCATCCGCTGCGTCGCCGGCCCGACCAAGCCGCGGTCCTCGGCCGTGCACGGCGAGTTTGCGTGGCGGCTGCTGAGCCACCTGTCGCTGAACTATCTGTCGCTGCTCGAATCGTCGGCGAAGGAAGGCGCGGTCGGCGCTGCGTGAGCTGCTGCTGCTGTACAGCGACGCCAACGACAGCAGCACGCAGCGGCAGATCGAAGGCGTGCGCGAGATCAGCGCGCGTCCCATCACCGGGCGGCTGCCCGTCGACGATCAGGTCTCGTACGTGCGTGGACTCGAGATCCAGCTGACCTGCGACGACTCGGCATTCCATGGGACGCGGTGTCTTCCTGCTGGGCGCGGTGCTGGAGGAATTCTTCCGCCGCTATGTTTCACTCAACAGCTTTACGCGCACCGTGCTCAAGACGGTGGAGCGCGGCGAGGTGATGCGATGGCCGGCGAGACTGGGTCAGCGCCAGATCCTCTAGCGGCAGCTTGCGCGCGCTGCAGGAGCGCCCGTACGCCTACGACTTCTTCGAGGCGATGCGGCGCGTCGAGTGCGCGTGGCCGTTGCTGCCCCGGCTGGGCACGGCGACGCGTCCGGCCGACGAGCCGGTACGGCTGGGCCAGCAAGCCGTCGCTCGATTTCGCGCCTTCGATGCTCGCCGACGTCGAGGCGCATGGCCGATCGGCGGCTGAAGATCCTGGGCTATTTCCTCGGCCTGTACGGTCCGCATGGCCCGCTGCCGCTGCACCTCACCGAATACGTGCACGACCGCATCACCAACGCGCGCGACAGCACGCTCGCCGGCTTCACCGACATCTTCCATCACCGGATGCTGGAGCTGTTCTATCGCGCCTGGGCGAATGTGCGGCCGACGGTGCATTTCGACCGGCCGCACGAGCGATCGCTTCGCCGGTTCTACGTCGCCGCACTGGTGGGGCTGGCATCGCCCGGCGCTGCGCAACCGCGATGAATGGCCGGATCGCGCCAAGCTGTATCTTCGCAGGCCGCTCGCGCGCCGGCACGAAAACGCGCGACGGCCTCGAGTCGCTGCTGCGCGAGTATCTCGAGCTTGCCGCGTGCACGTCGAGGAATGCGTGGGCGAATGGCTCGCCGCGTGGAGTCGGAGCGAATGTCTGCGGCTCGGCGATCCGGCCACCGCGACGCTGGGACGCAGCGTGCTCGGCGAGCGCGTCTGGAGCACCCAGCACAAGTTCCGCCTCGTGATCGGCCCGGTCGAGATCGGCAGCCTGCTGCAATACCTGCCGGGCAGTCCGAGTCTCGCGCGGCTGCGCGCCGCGGTCATTGAACTACCTCGGGTTCGAGTACGCCTGGGACATGCAGTTCATCGTGCACCGCGAGCGCGTGCCCGGCGTGAAGCTGGGACGAGTTCGGCCACCTGGGCTGGACGACCTGGGCGGCGCCGGCGCGTGAAGGCGCCGACGTCGGCGACGTGATCATCGACGCCTGTCGCGAATACGCGATGCACGCGCAATAGATGGCCTCGGAACGAGACTGAGGAGCAGACATGGTCGAGATTTCCCGCGCCGCATTGTTCGGCAAGCTCAACAAGCTCGCGTATCGCGCGATCGACAGCGCGACCGTGTTCTGCAAGTTGCGCGGCAATCCCAACGTCGAGCTGGCGCACTGGATCCACCAGATGCTGCAGCTGCAGGACTCGGACCTGCACCGCATCCTCCGGCAGTTCGCCTGCGATCCGGCGCGTATCGCCGAAGGCATCACCGACGGCGCTCGAGCGGCTGCCGCGCGGTGCCACCGCGGTCGACCTGTCGTCGAACGTCGAAGAGGCGGTGGAGCGCGGCTGGGTGTACGCCACGCTGATGTTCGGCGAATCGCAGGTGCGCACCGGCTATCTGGTCGTCGGCATGCTCGCGACCCGCAATCTCAAGCATGCGCTGCTGCAGATCTCGCCGGAGTTCGACAAGATCAAGCTCGAAGCGCTGACCGACGACTTTCGCACGCATCATCGCCGGCTCACCGGAAGATGCGCTCACGGCGACCGACGGATTCAGCGCCGGCGGCGCCGGCGCCGGGTGAGGTGAGCGGCGCCATTCCGCCCGCGCAACTCGGCAAACAGGAAGCCCTCAAGCAATTCACCATCGATCTCACCGAGCAGGCGCGCTCAGGGCAAGATCGATCCGATCGTCGGGCGCGACGACGAGATTCGCCAGGTCATCGACATCCTCATGCGCCGTCGGCAGAACAATCCGATCCTCACCGGCGAAGCGGGCGTCGGCAAGACGGCGGTGGTCGAAGGATTTGCGCTGCGCATCGCGCGCGGCGACGTGCCGCCGCCGCTCAAGGACGTCAGCCTGCGCACGCTCGACGTCGGCCTGCTGCAGGCGGGCGCCAGCATGAAGGGAGAGTTCGAGAACCGCCTGCGCCAGGTGATCGAAGAAGTGCAGGCGTCGCCCAAGCCCATCATCCTGTTCATCGACGAAGCGCATACGCTGGTCGGCGCCGGCGGCGCCGCGGGCACCGGCGATGCGGCGAACCTGCTCAAGCCCGCGCTGGCGCGCGGCAATCTGCGCACCATCGGCGCGACGACCTGGGCGGAATACAAGAAGTACATCGAGAAGGATCCGGCGCTGACACGCCGCTTCCAGGTCGTGCAGATCGACGAGCCCAGCGAAGAGAAGGCGATCCTGATGATGCGCGGCAGTCGCGTCGACGATGGAAAAGCATCATCGCGTGCAGGTGCTGGACGAGGCGCTGGAAGCCGCGGTGAAGCTGTCGCATCGCTACATTCCGGCGCGCCAACTGCCCGACAAGTCGGTCAGCCTGCTCGACACGGCCTGCGCGCGCGTGGCCATCAGCCAGCACGCGGTGCCGGCGGAAGTCGACGATACGCGCAAGCGCATCGAAGCCCTGCGAAACCGAGCTCGGCATCATCGAGCGCGAGAAACTCGTCGGCGTGGACGTCGCGGCGCGCGAGAACGACGCCAGCGGCCAAGCTCGAGCGTGAGCAAGCAATCGCTCGAGAGGCCTCGATGCCGCGTGGCAGAAGGAAAAAGGCCTGGTCGACCGCATCCTCGAGCATGCGCGCGAAGTTGCGTGGCGACGTGGCGAAGGTCGAAGGCACGGGCAGCAAACTCGAGGCGCAGGCCGAAGCTGTCGCACCCGCCGCCGCTGTCGGAGGCCGAGCGCGCCACGCTGCTTGGCCGAGCTCAAGGAATTGCAGGGACAACTCGCGGCTGCCCAGGGCGAGCGGCCGCTGATCCTGCCGAGCGTCGACTACCAGGCAGTCGCTTCAGTGGTCGCCGACTGGACCGGCATTCCGCGTCGGCCGCATGGCGCGCAACGAAATCGACACCGTGATGCGGCTCGCCGACATCCTGAGCCAGCGCGTCATCGGCCAGAAACACGCGCACGAGATGATCGCCAAGCGCGTGCAGACCTCGCGCGCCGGCCTCGACAATCCGGGCAAGCCCATCGGCGTGTTCATGCTGGCCGGGCCCTCCGGCGTCGGCAAGACCGAAACCGCGCTGGCGCTCGCCGAGGCGCTGTACGGCGGCGAGCAGAACGTCGTCACCATCAACATGAGCGAGTTCCAGGAGGCGCACACCGTCTCGACGCTCAAGGGCGCGCCGCCGGGCTACGTCGGCTACGGCGAAGGCGGCGTGCTGACCGAAGCGGTGCGCCGCAAGCCGTACAGCGTCGTGCTGCTCGACGAAGTCGAGAAGGCGCACCCCGACGTGCACGAAATCTTCTTCCAGGTGTTCGACAAGGGCGTCATGGAAGACGGCGAAGGACGCCTCATCGATTTCAAGAACACGCTGATCCTGCTCACCACCAACGTCGGCAGCGATCTCATCATGAACCTGTGCAAGGATCCGGAGCTGATGCCGGAGGTCGAGGGCATCGCCAAGGCGCTGCGCGCGCCGACTGCTCAAGGTGTTTCCCGGCCGCGTTGCTCGGCCGCATCGTCACGATTCCGTTCTTCCCGCTCTCCGATTCGATGCTGCACGAGATCATCCGGCTGCAGCTCGGCCGCATCCAGAAACGCATCGCGCGGAATCACAAGCTGCCGTTCACGTATACCGACGAGGTGCTGAAGCTGGTGGCGAGCCGATGTTCGGAGCTGGAAAGCGGCGGTCGCATGATCGACGCCATCCTGACCAACACCGTGTTGCCGCGCATCAGCCAGGAGATGCTGACGCGCATGATGGCGGGCACGCAGGCCTCGCGGATCGCCATCGGTGTCTCGGACGGCGATTTCAGCTACTCATTCGACTGATTCGGCTTCGACTGACGCGGCACGAAGAAGAAGTCACCCATCTCGTGACCCGCGGACTTGATGGCCTTGAACTCGGGCACCTGCGTGAAGTTGCTGCGCGCCGCGCCGATCTTCACGCGCGCCTGCACCCGGGTGAACAGCGTGGGCGTCGGCAACACGCCATCGTTGCCGCCCAACACATCCAGGAAGGCGCGCGCGAACACCGAGTTGCCCTGGCCGCCCTGGTCGAGCACCGGCTGATCGCCGCCCGACGCCAGCAGCAGGCGCGCGCGCTTGGCGAGCTTGAACTTCACGTACTCGGCGCCGAGCTCGTTCTCCGTGCCGAAAATGTTGATGCCGGGATCGCTGGACAGCAGGCCCGCATAACAGGAATCCGCCACCACCAGCACGCGCCGCGCGGGCAGACGCGCGAGGTGCGCGGTGATCTGCTCGTTCGGAACCCAGAAGGTGTCGTTGGGCGGACGCTCGGCGTTCACCGGCAGCCAATAGCCGGCTTCGCCCGTACCGGTCTTCAGGCGCGTGCCATGGCCGGCGTAGTAGATGAGCACGTTGTCGGTCGGCCGCAGCACCTTGTTGAGCTCGTTCAGCGCGCGCAGCATCGTGACGTCGTTGGCGTCCTCGATCATCTGCACGGAGAAGCCGTACTTCTCGCGCAGTAGCTTTGGCGGTCCGTTCCGCGTCGGTGCGCGGCGTCTGCAGGCTTTCGAGGATCTGGTAGTTCTGGTTGCCGATGATCAGCGCGTAGTAGCGGCCAAAATCCATTCCCTTGACCAGGCGCGGGGCCACCACCGCGTCGAGCGGCTTGACCGGTTCACGCGCGACCGGCTCGCGAGTCTGCTGCGAGGGCAGGGTCTCGAGCCGGCCGGCATCGTCGCGGCGCAGCGCTTCGAGGCTCGCCAGCAACGTCCGCATCGTCTCGATTTCCTGGGCTGCCTGCGCGGAGCCACCCGCGGCCTGCTTGCGTGCATTCTCCTGCAACTGCTGCAGCTGCTTGCGCAACAACTGCAGCTGCTGGTCTTTTTCGGCGAGCGACTTTTCGAGCTCGGCGCGTATCTGATCCTGCTCGCGTCGCGCGGCCGAGGCGTACATGAGGTCGTCTTCGCCAACTCCCCAGGCACGGCGGTAGAGATTCAGCGCCTTCAGGCGGTCCTTCTCGACGCCGAAGCCCTGTTCGGTGAGCGTGCCCAGGTTGAACAGGGCGCGCGAATAGTCCTGATCGGCCGCCTTCTGATACCAGATGATGGCGGCCGGGTAGTTGGGCTCGCCGCCCAGCCCGCGCTCATAGATCTCGCCGACGTTGTTCTGTGCCTCGGCGTCTCCCGCCTGCGCGGCATCCATCCAGATGCGCAGTGCGGACTTGTAGTCCGCGCGATCGTAGGACACGTATTCGCCGCCGCGAATGCGGCAATCGGCGGTGGTGGTGCGTACCGGTCGGCGCTGCGATATGAATGACGTGCCGCCCAACTGGTGGACCCTGCCGGGCAGCAGGCACTCGACCACCTCGAGATCGCCGCGGGCCACCATGCCTTCGGTGGCCTTGGACGAAGCGGGCGCCGCTGCCGACTGCGCCACTGTAGGTGCCAGCGCAAGAATTCCGTACAGACTGCAGTACAACCAACCCGCTGGGGCGTTTCTCATGGACAGGTCTGGCCATTGTCAATGTCGCTTGTGAACGCCCCGCCTTCGCGGATCCACTCGAGAATCGGCGCCACATCGATCGCAGTCAAACCGATGTCCGGGTGCAGATCCAAAGTCTGTGGTTTGCGATAGAGCAGGCTCGCCTCCGGATTGGCGGTATTGACCAGCGGTGTATCTGCGACCGGTTCGTCGAGCCCGTTCTGAAAGCGCACTGCGCACCAGGCTCGTTTGTCGGTGGCATTGGCGGCATCCGGCAGGCTCCATACCGCGCCGAGCGGCGGCGTCGTGCCTCCATGGCAGCCGCTGCAAAGTCCCCGCATCAAATCGGCCACCGGTAAAAATGCGGCCGTGCCCCTGATTTCGACCGTCACCGTGCCGTCGTCGCAGGTTGCAGGCTGATCGGCGAAGCAGGCGCGATACACGAACGTATCCGGGTCGACGATGCGCGTGGTTCCGAAAACCGTAATGGTCGCTGCCGGAGGCGTGTATCGCGCGCAGCGATTGCTGCCGCAGTCGATGACGGCGACTGTGCCGCCGACGGGCGTGGTGCCGTTTCCGACGAGGCTGACCGTGAAAGGCTGAGACTGCGCCGCTATGGCGCTGCTCAGCACGATCAGATTGTTCGTGGTGTTCGCATCGACTGGCTCTGCAAAGTCGTTTGCCGTGATCGTCGCGTTGACCGTCACCGTGATGGTGCCGGTGTCCGAATTCTCCACGCCGCCGTCCACGTCGGTGATCCGGTAGGTGGCAGTGCCGCCCTGCAGTGTCGTCGGTGTCACCAGGACGCGCTGATTTGCGTCGACTGACACCGTCAAGCCGGGAGAAGCGCCGTCGATGGAAACCGCGACGGGTGGATCGCCGAGTCCGGCGACCGCGAGAACGTTCACCTCTAACTCCGCGTTGAGGTCGATCGTACGCGCGAGATCAGCTGCCACGGGCACCCGGTTTTCCACGAACCCATAACGGGTGAGCGTTGCGATGTCGCCTTGCGGCCCGTTGATCTGCAACGTGAGGTCGTAGTTTCCCACGCGGTCGGGTGTGAATGCCGAGCGTGTGCCGCCATTCGCAGCGAGACGTGTGCTGCTGCCACTCGGAACGGAGAGCTGCCAATTGAATGAATTCGCGAAGGTGCTGCACCCCGCGTCCACGGGGACTTCGACGTGCCGATCGATGCGTCGCCGGTTCGCCGGCGATGTCGCGAGTTGCGGTGACGTGCCTGTCGAGTTGAAACAGGTGTTCGCGACGCCGGGACGCAATGCACCGGCTACCGAGAGGTGTTGCGCCAGAATTTCGCCCGCCGATCGCGTGGCGCCGGGAGCCGCGGTCCAGAAGCGGTCCATGGTCAGGCGGGCGGCGGGCATGCCGCCGACCCGGAACACCTGTTCGACCACCTGATCGCGCCAGGCGGGGACGATGGTCTGCGTGAATTCGCCGTACGTGAGGAATTGCGGATCCGATGTGGCGTTCAGCGGGATCACGCGCTGCGTGTGGCACGCCCGGCAATTGCGCGCGAATACATCGAGGTAGATATCGTCCGCCGTATCCGGATTCGCGCCGCCCGGTTGCCAACCCGGTGCGACCTGGCGATCGCGGAAGTTCGCGCTCGGAGTGCCAGCGCCGCCGTACCACATCTCGATGAGCTGACACGGCCCGGCAAACGAAGCATGGCACGCGAACGCGGGTCCACTGCCGCTGCCATACGTGCTGTATGCGGCGAGGTTGAGTCTCTTGAGTTGCGCTTCCTGCTGGCTGCGCGTCAGCGAATCGCGCAGAGCTGCATTGCTCGGGTCCCGCGGAAAATTGCTGTCGGTGTCCGAGAACAGGAATGACTCGAGATCCCAGGGCATGAACGTGGCGCCGACCTGCGCATCGGCCGCGCTCGCGTAGGTAAGCAGGCGGTTCGGCTGCGGTGCCCTGGGCCGCCCACCGTGACAGGTCGTGCAGGCGCCAGGCAGATATTTCTCTCCCCGGCCGTCGAAGTTCGCGCTTTTCACGCGGCGAAATTCACCCGTGCCTTCGTCGGGCGCAAAGGCATAGAACGTGACGAGCCCTGGCGCCGAATGATTCGCGTCGACCGCTTCATATTCCATGCCCACGGCGATGATCGGGCCTATCTTCTTGGCAGCCGCTTCGAGCGTGGGGTAGTTGATGACGATCGACGCCATGTCGCCGGCCGCGAAGGTGCTGCTGGTGCAGCCCGCGGGACGAGTGGTGCGAAAGTACATGTCGCGGCCGAAACCAAGATCGAAGTCGTTCACGTACAGCGCATGCGAGTCCGCGGCGTAGTCGCGGGCCGCCGGGTCGAAGCAATTGGCGATGAGCCACTGGCGCAGCGTCAGCTTCGCGCGCTGCGGATCGATCGCATCGTAGTAAGACTGTGCGGTGTCCTTGTTCTCGAGGCCGCCGCCCGCGATGCGCAACTCTTCGAGCGCCGCGGCGGAGACGGCGACGTCGACCGCCGCACCGCTGCCGCCGTTGGAGCCCTGCGCGACGACCTGGTCGTTTGCGTCAAGTACATAAAGAGTGGCCGTGGACGTGGCGCTCGTGGCTGCCAGCCGGATCGTGAGGGCGAGGCTTGCATCGTCGATGAAGCCGGGATCCGCCATGTCGGGTGCGCTGCCGGGCAGGCCTTGCTGAAAACGGCGCGTGACGATGTCCTGATCGATGGCCGGGATGGGAAATTCGAGCAGCGGATTGCGGAAATCGACGGCACCCTGATCGGTCGTCGGCTGACTGCTCGGCAACCAGCTTCCCTGCACACGCGTGCCGATGGGATAGTCGATCGTCTTCACTGGCGCCGGAGCGGGCGGTGTAGGTGAGGTGACCGGTGATCGTCACGTCGAACGACCCCGCCGCGCCTGGCTGCGCCGTGCCCGCGACCACGCGCAACTTCGGCACATTGCGCACGTACTGCAGGAAGCGATCGGAATCGAGGCGCGGCTGCACGCGCAGACTGACAACGGCGGTATCCGTGTCGCCATCGGAGTCGCGCACCGTGAGACGAAACTGCATCTCGGTAACCTGCGCAACCGATGGAACGTTGACGGCGATGGTGTCGGTCGCGCGCACGACGATGGTGGCAGCATTCGCGGCGGCATTCGCCGGCTCCCACAGGTAGCTGAGGATCGGTTTGTCGAATTCCACGCTGTCCTTGCCGGTGAGCAGTAGTTGGGCCCCGGCGCGTACATCCGTGGTGACGTCGCCGCCGGCATCCGCAGCCGTATAACCAACGACACCGGCGATTGCTGTCGGCGATCCTTCCTCCTGATCGCCCACGTCGCTCAAACTATTTCCGCACGCAGCCAGGGCCGCGCACAGGCACAGGGTGAGGGCGGTGCGTCCCGCTGTGGCGCGATCAGAACTCAAGGCGTATGCCTCCGGCGATGACGCTATCGCTGAACGTGTCCAGATCCAGAACCTCCTGGAATTGCAGGAAGCCCTGCAGACCGCCTTTCAAGACGACCGAGAATCCGCCGGCTACGACATAGAACTGATCGTCGTGCTCATCAGTGGCCAGGTTGAAGTCCTGGGCTGCCGTGACGCTGCTGGCGGGCATGCTCGCGTAGGTCGCGGAAATGTTGCGCGGGTCGTTCTCGAATTCCTGGCGGAACTCCGCGCGCGCGTACGGCACGATGACGCCGAAGCGCGGCGTGAACACATACTGCAGCGTGGCGCCTGCCGCCAGCTGAAAGGATTTGATGTCCTGTTCGCCGTAACCGAACTCGAAACCGCTCGCACCCTGCTCGACGAATTCGTCGACGCTCACCTTCTGATATTCGGCCTTCGCATACGGCGCGAGCGAGAAACCGCCGAAGCGGAAATTGGCGCCACCGCTCAGGTTGCCCATCAGCGTGTTGCTGTCGGTATTGCTGGTGGTGGTGACATCCACCGCCGCGACCAGCGGATTCAGCGATGGATAGGTGATGCGCCGCGTGAAGTCGTATTCGAGCCACTGTCCGCCGAGCGAGCCGGACACATAGAACCGGTCGCTTTCCCGTAGCGCGAAGAAGAGGAGGCTCGAGCCGTCCGTATCGATGGTTCCATCGACGATGCTCACGGCTGAATCGAAATCGACCCGACGCTGGGAGAAACCCAGCAACGCACCGAGGACCGTGCTCTCGCCCAGGCGATAGTCGGCGCCGAGCGTGATCTCCGAGCCGTCGAAATCGAAGGCGTCTTCGGCACCCGAGGTGCCCGTCGTGTTGAACGGATCCGTCGTATCGTCCTTGCGCCCATAGCCGAATGCGCCGTTCAGGAATCCACCCCAGCGCTTCGCGATGCCGTCGTCGGCGCTCGCTCCGCCGCCGCTGGCCCCAAGCGCGCTGACGCGCAGCGCCGAGATGCGGCTGGCCAGACTGTTGAGCTGACTGTTGGTGAATTGCGTGGCGGAGCTGCCTTGCGCGGCCATCTCTTCGGCCGCGGTCCAGCGCAGCGCGAACCCGAGATTCTCCTGGTCCAGTCGCAGGCTGTATCGCGTCGATCCTGAGTCGGTGAGTTCGTTCGCCGTTTCCACGAGCTCGCGCACGTTGGAGAACATTTCGAACACGGCGCCGGTACAGTTGCCGGCAGGCCCGGAGAGTTCCGGGTCGCAAAGCGGGACTTCGCCGCCGGTCAGGTCGTTGTACGTGGCCTGATTGGCCAGCGCCGCCGCCTGCTCGATCGGATTGCTAAACTGCAACGCGGTCAGATCCGCCAGCGCGGGTGTACACAGTCCGCCGCATGCAAGGACCCAGGAGAACCTGATTGCCCGACGAGCACGCGCGCGCGCGAACCCTGGGATGCCTTTCGTGGTGGTCATCATCTCCCCGTTAGTGCGCCTGCGGGCCATCCTGGTTTCGCTGATGTCATGGCTGCTTCTGACTTCCTGTCAATCAACACCTGTCGCGAGGGCGGATTCGATTGCGCGAGCCGCCGGCTTCAACCCGCAAATACTGCGCGGCGCCGGCTTTGCGCATCAAGCGTATTACACGATAGCCCCGGGAACGGATAGTTTGCTCGTGTTCCTGGATGGCGACGGCTCGCCCTGGGTGAATTACGGCAGCCGCGTTGCTTTGGATCCAACGCCACGCGTTCCGCTGGCGCTGCAATTGGCCGCGCGCACGCGAGCATCGGTGCTGTACCTCGGCAGGCCTTGCTATTTCAGTGTCGCGGGCGCCACGGGCGATCAGCAGTGTTCGTCGGACCTGTGGACGTCGAAACGCTATTCGCCGGTGGTCGTGGACAGCATGGCCGCCGCGCTGAACGCCTTTCTGGCTGCGCACCATTTCCGCGAGGTGACGCTGATTGGCTACAGCGGAGGAGGCACGCTGGCCGTGCTGGTGGCGCCGCGCGTCCCCGCGGTGCGCACCGTGGTGACGATTGCCGCCAATCTGGACGTCGCGGCGTGGACCACGTTGCACGGCTATCTACCGCTCGAAGGCAGTCTCAGTCCGGTGAATGAGCCGCCACTGCCATCGCGCTTGCAGGAATGGCATCTCGTCGGCGCGCGCGATCGCAATACGCCGCCCGATCTCAATTCCAGGTACTGGGAACGCGTATCACAAGGATCGCGTCTGGGTTTATCCGGAGATGGACCACGCCTGTTGCTGGATCGAGCAGTGGCCGGACATCCTCGTGCGGCTGCAGGCAGCGTCAGCGCTGCGCCTGCAGTGAGTCGATGGCGTCCTGCAGCGGTTCATAGGTTTGATAGAACTCGCTCTTGCGCTGGAAATTCTGTAACTGCTGCAGCGAGTCGCGGCGATCGGGCCGCGCGAGATACCAATCGATCGCGAGATCGGCGGTGAGCTCGAGGCCGACAACCGCCTCGCGATTGCGTGGATGCAGTCTGTAGGCGGAATCAAAACCCGCCACGGCATCCTCGGTCACGCTCATCTGGCGCGTTTGCTCGACGTACCGCAATGCGTCCATGCCGTCATCGAGGCCCTTGCGGACATTGCGCTGCACTTGCGCGGGCAGTTCGTCGAAGGGAATCTCGGGTCCGCTGGCCAGATAGTTGCGATACCACAGGATGCCGGTGGCGAGTGCGAGCACGACGCCTGCCGCGGTCATCCATTTCTGCACGGGTGCCACGACTTGCAGTGCCTTGCGGAAAGCGGCGGCATCGGCGAAGCGTTCGGCACGATCGAACGCCAGCGCCCTGTCGATGGTCCGCGCATCCCAGCGCGAGAGGCCCTTCAGTGGTTTGGGCCGCAGTCCCTGTTGACGGGCATCGGGCGCCTCCTGGCCTGGATATGGATGACGGCCCGACAGCAGCTCGTAGGCGACGATTCCGAGCGAAAACACATCGTCCGCAGGATGCGGGTCGGCGCCACTGAACAGTTCCGGTGCCGCATAGGCCGGCGTGAAGCCCTGGAACACGCTGTCATCCGTGGTGTGGATACCGCGCGCGATGCCGAAGTCGAGGATCTTGGGCGTGCCGTCCCGAACTACGAACACATTGGCGGGCTTGAAATCCGAGTGCACGATGCCTTTGCGGTGCGCGTACGCCAGCCCGTCGGCCAGGCCGCGAATGATGGGCAGCGCCTCGGCCGGCGACAGTCCGTTGCCGTGGGAATCGCGGATGATCGAATCGAGGGTCCGGCCCTCGAGCAACTCCATCGCGATGAAGACGCGTCCGGTGCTCTCGTCGCGATCGAAGATGTGGACCGTCGCGATGTTCGGATGCGCGAGCTGCTGCGCCCGAAGCGCTTCGCGATGCAGTCCCGCCAGGCGCGTCGGGATGCCCCTCGAAGTCGTGATTGAGCACCTTGACCGCGACATAGGGATGCCGGTCGCGAGCCTCTTCGGCCAGCAGGTCCCGGGCCCGCCAGACCTGGCCCATGCTGCCGCGGCCGATCTCTTCTTCCAGTAGGTAGCGGCGGCGCAACGTTTCGCCCGGCTGGAGCTGGCCGGTGGTTTCGGGGAACCTGCGGGCCGTGTCGGGGGTACGTACTGAGGTCAGGCCATCCGGCGATGGCGCAATTCGCAGACGGGTGGGGTCCTGATCCTGGTCCGTCGTCATCATTATGTCCTTTGGCACGCTGCTCGCCTAAATCGAGGATTTCACACTACTCGCCGGCACCCTCCCTTGGCGAGGTTGCATGGCAAAAAACGGTCTACACTGGGCGCCCAGAACACCAGACCGCAGGACGCGGCAATGTCCGAGACCATCAAAATTCCGGGGTATCGAATCGAGCGCAAGCTCGGGCAAGGCGGCATGGCGGCCGTCTATCTAGCGATCCAGCAGAGTTTCGAGCGCGAAGTCGCGCTGAAGATCATGTCGCCGCTGCTGAATTCGGACCCGAGTTTCACGACCCGCTTCATCCGCGAAGCGCGCATCGTTGCGCACATTCATCACGCGTCCATCGTTCCGGTGTTCGACGTCGGCGAGCATCAGCCGTACCACTACCTGTCGATGGAATACCTGCCTGGCGGCGACCTCAAGCAGCGCATCCTGCGCGGGCGCTGCAGCACGGAACAGGTCATGGACGTCTGCATCGCGCTGTGCGGTGCACTGGACGTCGCCCATCGCAAGGGCTTCGTGCATCGCGACATCAAGCCCGAGAACATCCTGTTCCGCGAGGACGGCACACCCGTTCTCACCGATTTCGGCATCGCACGTGCGGTGGACCGCGGTGCTTCGCTCACCGTGGCCGGCATGCTGGTCGGCACGCCGAGTTACATGAGTCCCGAGCAGGTCAAGGGTGTCGAACTCGACGGGCGCAGCGATCTGTATTCACTGGGCATCGTCTGCTACGAGATGCTGACCGGCACCGTACCGTTCCGCGCCGACTCGAGCATGTCGGTCGCGCTCAAGCATCTCAGTGAGGCGATACCGCCACTGCCTGGCGATCTCGCGGTGTACCAGTCATTCGTGAATTCACTGACGGCCCGGGATCGCAACGAGCGCTTCTCGAGCGGAGCCGAGGCGGCGCAGGCGCTGCGCGCGCTGCATGGCCGGGCGAATACGTCCGAGGCCACGATGCTGCGGCCCATGCCGCGCGAGATCACCGAGCAGCTCAGGAAGCCGCCGCGTCGCCCCATCCTGGCGCCAGCGGTGGCGTCGGTTCGGGCCGCAGCCGCCCAAGCGTCCGCAGCTGTCTCGAGAGGCTGGCAGGCGAGGCCGCGCATGCCTCCGCTGCGCACCCTGTGGGAAAAAGTCCCCAGCATTCCCAAGATCGACTGGAGCCGGCCCGCCGTCCGCTGGGCGGGCGCTGCGAGTTTGCTCGTGGTGGTGGCCGCGGTCGGCACGACGGTGGCGCTGCGAGGTGGCGGCGCATCGCCGTCATCGGCCGATGTAATCGCCAACGACGCAGCCGCAGTCGCCGCAGCACCGCCGGTGCAACCCAGTGTTCCCGCGGCTGAACCCGCGCCGGACGCATCGCTGCCGACCTCGGAAGAGGCCGTTGCCGCCGACGGGCAGGAACTGCTCGCCGCGACAACGCCGGATGGCACCACGCCGGCGGACGCGGCTGCACCAGCGCCAGATCCCGCGGCCGAAGCCTTGCGCAAAAAGCAGCTCGCCGAGCAGCGCAAACAGCGCCTCGCGGCCCAGCAGCGGTTGAAGGAAATCGCCCTCGAGCGCGAAGCTACGGCGCTTCGTCAGCAGGAGGAGGAGGTTCGCAATCTGCTCGCCTCTGCCAGGTCCGCTTATAAAGTCGGAGCGGTGACGTATCCAGCCGGCGAGTGCGCGGCGGATTTTTACCGCGCAGTACTGAAATTGCGACCCGATAACGCGGAAGCACGGCAGGGGATGGAGCGCATCGTCAATGTGTTCGTCACCGAAGCGAGGCACGCGCAATCGGTGGGCGATCCCGTGGCCCTGCGCAAGGCGACTACGGAAATCGCGCGCCTGCAGCCGGACCATCGACAACTTCCGGAGCTGGAGGTTGCCCTGGCGGCGGTGGAATCTTCGCCGAGCGGACGGACCCGTCGTGAAGCGGCGGACCTGGAGAAGGTTTCCAGGCACATCGCCAGGTCCTATGAGCTGCTGAGCAAGAAACCATTCGACCTGAAGGCGGCAGACGCCGCCACCAAACAATATGACCTGGCTGCGTCGCTCGTGCCGATGGCGCCGGGACTGCCGACGCTGAAGGAACGGCTCATCGAGCACTACTCCGTCGCAGTGCGAACCGAACTGGCTGCCAAAGACGCCAAGCGCACTCAACGCGCCGAACGCATGATCGCCTACGCGCGCAAGCGCAACTGGATGAGCACCGATCTCGAGGACCTCGAGCTCAGCATCAAGCAGGCCCCGGTGGTGGAGACCGCCGGCGGCAAGTGAGCCAGTACCGTTGACCGAGTCAGAGCCGCGCGTGTCCGGGCGCGGCTCTGGTTCACTCGCTGGCTCACGGCCTCGCTTCGAGGATCAGGTTCACCGGCGAATGCGCCGCGCGCCGGAAACGCTTGAAGCCCGCGCCCGACACCACTGAACGCAGCCGCGCCTCGCCGGCCTGCGCACCCAGACCCATGCGACCTTCCTGCGACAGCGAGCAGGGCGTGCACAGCAGCGTGGATGCCGCGTAGTAGGCGCGACCGATCGGGTTGAGATTCTCCTCGATGCGATCACCCGCGTACGGCTCGACGATCATCCAGGTGCCGTTGGGCGCCAGCGTCTTCAACACGTGACGCGAAGCGGCCAGCCGGGTCGCCCATGTCGTGCAGGGCATCGAACACCGTGACGAACTCGTAGGAGTGACCGCGATAGTTGTCGGCCCTGCCGATCTCGAAGCTCACATTGGTGAGACCGGCCTCGCGCGCATGCCCGATCTGGCGGCGGCGATCGACTCGTCGTGGATAGTCGAATCCGGTGAACTGCGAATTCGGATAGGCCTTGGCCATGATCAGCGTCGAGTAACCCACACCGCAGCCCACGTCGGCGACGCGGATGCCGGCCTTGAGCTTGGCTTCGACGCCGTCGAGCGAGGGGATCCACTCCTGCACCAGGTGATTGAGATATCCCACTTTGAAGAACCGTGCGCAGCCCGGAAACATGTCGGGGTGATGTTCGTGCCAGCCGATGCCGTGCTCCGGATTTGAAGGCGTCCGTGAGCCGATCCACGATGCGGCCAGCGGCCAGCGCGGTCTGAAAGCCCCCGACGATGAACGCCGGACTTTCCTCCTGGGCGAACAACATCGCCTGTTCGGGTGACAGCTGGTAACGGCCGCTGTCGGCGAGGTAGTTCACGTAGCCGGACGCGGCATGCGCATTGAGCCATTCGCGCACGTAGCGCTCGTGAGTGCCGCTCTTCGTCGGCGAGCTCGGCGGCGGTGAGCGCGCCGTTCGTGGCGAGCACGCGGTACAGCCCGAGGCGGTCGCCGATGACCACCAGTGCCGCCAGCGAAGTGGCGCCGAAGTCGGTGATGGCGCGGCCCAGCAGGCCGTTCAAGGTTTCTTCGTTGATCAGGGCGGGGGCTTGTTTCTGCATGATGTTGCTCCAGTGTTGGTGTGGCGCGCATCCTGCATGCGACGCACCGGCGAGGAGATTTGCAGCCCGGCCGTCGTTCTTGATCGATTGACCAAAGCGGCTCGCGGACTTGATCGATCTGCCGCAGAATTTGCCCATGGATGCACTTTCGGAACTTCTGCGCGCCGTAAAACTCTCCGGCGCGCTGTTCTACAACTCGAGTTGCACGTCTCCGTGGTGCCTGCAGGCGCCGCAGTCGAGCGCCTTCCTGCCCTACATTCGCGCGCAGGCCACGCGGGTCATCGAGTTCCATCACATCACCGAGGGCACCGCGTACGTGCGCGTGGGTCACGAGACCACGCCGCTGGCCGCGGGTGACATCGTGATGATGCCGCACGGCGATGCGCACGAAATGGGCGCGGGCGTGGGCGGCAAACCGATCAGCGGCGAAGACGCGCTGCCCGCGTTGTGGACGCGGCCAGCATCAAGCTCGCGAGCTTTGGCGGCGGTGGTGAGACGACCGGCCTGGTGTGTGGCTATCTCGCCTGCGACGGCGAGTTGCTCAAGCCGGTGCTCGCGGGCCTGCCGCGCGTGGTGCGCGTGAACATCCGCACGGATCCTTCCGGCGAATGGCTGGACAACATGCTGCGGCACGCGGTGTCGCAGGCCGCGGCCTCGACGCCGGGCAGCGACGTGATCCTCGCGCACCTGGCCGAGGTGTTGTTCACCGAAGTGTTGCGTCGCTATCTGCTCACGCTGCCCGAGGGCCGCACGGGCTGGCTGGCAGGCGCGGGAGATCCGGCCATAGGACGCGCGCTCGCGGCACTTGCACCGCGATCCCGCGTTCGACTGGACGCTGGACCTGCTGGCGCAGGAGGCGGGCATTTCGCGTTCCGCGTTGACCGAGAAGTTCACGCGTTTCATCGGCCAGGCGCCCATGGCCTATCTCACCGACTGGCGGCTCGAGCTTGGCGCCGAGGCGCTGCGCTCCACCAGCCGCAGCGTGCAACGCGTGGCGCTCGATTCGGGTTACGAATCCGAGGCGGCGTTCAATCGCGCCTTCAAGCGGCGTTTCTCCGTGCCGCCGGCGCGCTACCGGCGCGAGGCGCGCGCTGCGATGGCCACGAAGATTCCGCCGGTGGCATCGGCGAATCGCTGGCCGTCCGCGCACGAGCGTCAATCACGCAGCCGGCAGACCGAAGAATTTTCGCGCCGCTGCCGGTACTGGCCGTCGCCACCGCTTCCGGAGTTTCACCACGCGCCGCCGCGATCGCGCGCACCACGTACGGCAGGTAAGCGGGCTCGTTGCGGCGTGTCTTCGGCGCCGGCCTGATATCGCGCGGCAGTAGATAGGGAGCGTCGGTTTCGAGCATGCAGGCGGTCGGCGGGAATTCCCTTCACCACTTCGCGCAGGTGCAGGCCGCGCCGCTCGTCGTTGATCCAGCCGGTGATGCCGATGTGCAGGCCGAGCTCGAGATAGGCATCGCGCTCTTTCTCCGCGCCCGTGAAGCAATGCGCCACGCCGCGCGTCACGCCGTGCTCGCGCAGGATGGCGATGAAGTCGTCGTGCGCGTCGCGCTGGTGCAGGAACACGGGCTTGCCGACTGGCGCGGCGATCTCGAGCTGCCAGCCGAAGGCGCGGCGCTGCAGATCGCGCGGCGACAAGTCGCGGAAATAGTCGAGCCCGCATTCGCCGACCGCGACGACGTCGGGCGTCGCGCGCCAGTGCCTGCGAGGGCGGGCAGGGCTGTCGGGGGTGAGATCCGTGGCGTGGTGCGGATGCACGCCGGCGGTGGCGAACAGCACGCCGGGATGCGCGGCGCGAAAGATCGATCGCCTTGCGCGTGCTTTCCTCGCTCGATCCGGTGACGATCATCTGCGCGACGCCGGCCTGCGCGGCGCGTTGCATGACCGCCTCGCGGTCGACGTCGAAGCTGTCGTGCGCGAGGTTGACGCCGATGTCGATCAGGTTCATGAGCTCTCGGAGGCTGCGAAAAAACGCGCTACAGCTTGAGGATCCACCGGTTGCGATGACACACCACCAGCACCGCGAAGATTACCGCCAGCCCGCACAGCCCGAACAACAGTGACGCCGTGTTCGGCGCCACGAAGTACTCGAACCACGCCTGCCCCAATCCCCGCAGCGATAGCGACACGGTCGCATCGCCAAACCAGTTGTAGTCGATGAGCGGCGCAATCAGGAACACGATGATGTAGGCGAGCAGGGGGTTTTCACCAAAAATCCTCGCCGGCCACAGCGCCTGGCGCACGCCCGTCACTTGCGTCACGGGCATCAGCAGTCCCAGCAGCGCGATACAAAACCCGCCGCTGAACAGCGCAAACGTGCTGGTCCAGATGTTCTTGATCATGGGACACACGCCGACGAGCAGCGTGGCGAGCACCATCATCACCACGCCTGCAACTGCCAATGACGCGGCAGGCTGCTTGAGCACGCCGCGCATGTAGGCCAGTCCAGCGAGGGCGCCGAGCAACACGTTGAAGCAGGACGGCCAGGTGGAAAGGATTCCTTCCGGATCGAAGACGACCTTCCCATCCACGGGCCAATAGGGGAAGAAGTGCTCCACTCCGATCACCGCACGGTCGATGACCGAAGGCCAACTACCCACCGCATCGAACCGTTGCGCACCGAAGCCGGGCACGGGTACGAAATAGAGCAGCAACCAGTAGCTCACGAGCACCACGACTGCAGCAATGGCCAGTGGTTTGAAGCGAAACCGCAGGCGCGCGCCGTCAACCTGCGCCGTCAGGAGCAAGAAGACGCCGGTGAGCAGGTAGCAGAGCCCGATGCGTTGCAGGACTCCGGGGATGCGGAACGTGGCGAAGTCGAAACGCGGATACAGGTTGAGAAACAGGCCGATGGCGATCAGCAACAGGCCGCGCGTGAGTACGTGGCGCAACAGTGTTGCCCGTGCAGCACCTTTCGCCGAACGACGTTCCAGGGACAGCGGCATTGCAGCGCCGACGCAGAACAGGAACGCCGGCGCGACCATGTCGATGAGCGTCCAGCCTTCCCATCTGGCATGCACCAGGAAAGGAAAATTGTGCTCCCAGGAGCCGGGGCTCAGGTTGAGCAGCATCAGCATGATGGTGAGGCCTCGAAGCACGTCGAGAGCGTCCCAGCGAGTTGGCGTTGTTGTTGGATTCATTCAAACCGCCTCAGGGCGCGCGCATTCTACCCCGCAACAAAACACAAACAATTCTTGCGGCAACGTCGATTTACAGTGGCGACATTCGTCAACTACTGGACATGACACATGACAGATGTGTCCGAAAAGCGATTTCCATTAATCTTCACGCCTCTCGAAAGCACGCCAACAATTTCAGGAACTTAAAGCAGCATGCCTCTCGATACCGAGTCCTTGAGTTCGCTGCGAATCGAACGGTCGAATCCGTCTTCCGAGAGGCGGGATGAATCGCAAGGTCCTGTTCAGCGTTGCGGCCGGTGTGATCATCGTGGTTGCCGGCGCTGGCATTCGTGTGGTTGCGGCCGAAACCGACCGAAGTGACCACGGTCGTTGCCGAGCGCCGAGAGCAGTGGCCCGAGTCTGGGCAACGCCGTGCTCAATGCCTCGGGTTACGTCGTCGCGCGACGCATTTCGACAGTTTCATCGAAGGTCACCGGCAAGATTGCCGAGATCTTCGTCGAAGAGGGCATGGCGGTGAAGGAAGGCCAGGTGCTGGCGCGTCTCGAGCCGGAGAATTCGCGCGACCATGCTGACGATGGCGCAGCGTGAGCTGGAAGCCTCCAGACGCAACCTCGCGGAGATCGAAGTGCGTCTGGCCGAAGCGCAACGCAACTCTCGAGCGCAACGAATCGCTGGTGGAGCAGCAGCTGATCAGCCAGACGGCGCTCGATGCTTCGAACGCCGAAGTGAACGCGCTGGCGGCGCGCCTCGCGGCTTCGCAGGCGCAGGTGAAGGTCGCCGAAAGCGGATTGCAGATGCGGCAGATCGATTTCAACGACCTGGAAGTGCGTGCGCCGTTCGCGGGCGTGGTGATCTCCAAGAACGCGCAGCCCGGCGAAATGATCTCGCCGATGTCGAGCGGCGGATTCACGCGCACCGGCATCGCGACCATCGTCGACATGGACTCGCGCGAAATCGAAGTGGACGTCAACGAGGCGTACATCAATCGCGTGAAACCCGATCAGCGCGTCGAAGCCACGCTCGACGCCTATCCGGACGCGCCGCTCGCGGCGCGCGTGGTCAACATCGTGCCCACCGCCGATCGCACCAAGGCGACGGTGCGTGTGCGCATCGGCTTCGACAAACTCGAGCCGCGCATCCTGCCCGACATGGGCATCAAGGTGCGCTTCCTCGACGACGCGCCGGTGCAGCCGGCGAGCGCCGGCCCGCGCATTCGCGTGCCTGCCGGCGCGGTGCAGCGCGAGGGCGGCGAATCCTATGTGTGGGTGGTCAGTGACGGTCGCGTCGAGCGGCGCGCGGTCACGGTGGGCGCGGAAAGCGAAGGCTCAGTGGAAGTGCGCGCGGGCGTCAACGATGGCGAAGAGCTCGTCTCACCGGTGGTTCAGGGTCTCGAAGACGGCGGCAAGATCAAGCTCAAGGCGAGCTAACAGGAGAGGATTGTCATGGCGGCAGTGGAACAGAGCGTGAAGAGTGTGGATCCGGTGGTCGTCAAGCTGCGTGGCGTGGCCAAGCAGTACCAGCGCGGCGCCGAAGTGGTGCCGGTGCTCGAGAAGCTGGACCTCGATCTGCCGCGCGGCGATTTCGTCGCGCTGATGGGACCGTCGGGTTCCGGCAAGACCACGCTGCTCAATCTCATCGGCGGCCTCGACCGCCCGACCACGGGCAGCATCGACGTCGACGGCGTCTCCATCGACAAGCTGTCGAACGCCGCGCTCGGGCGCTGGCGCGCCGACAACGTCGGCTTCGTGTTCCAGATGTACAACCTGCTGCCGGTGCTCACCGCGGAGCGCAACGTGGAGCTGCCGCTGCTGCTCACCAAGCTCGGCCGCGCGGATCGCCTGAAGCGCGTGCACACGGCGCTGAGCCTCGTCGGCCTCGGCGATCGCATGAAACACAAGCCGCGCGAACTGTCGGGCGGCCAGGAGCAGCGCGTGGGCATCGCGCGCGCCATCGTCACGGATCCCACGCTGCTGCTGTGCGACGAGCCCACGGGCGACCTCGACCGCAAGTCGGGCGACGAAGTGCTCGACCTGCTGCAGGCGTTGAACAAGCAACACGGCAAGACCATCGTCATGGTCACGCACGATCCGCGCGCCGCCGAGCGCGCCAATCGCACGCTGCACCTCGAGAAGGGGCGCCTCGAGCGGGAGGTCAAGTAAATGTCCTGGCTATCATTCATCTGGGCGAATCTCACGCGGCGCAAGCTGCGGCTCGTGTTCACGCTGCTATCCATCATCCTCGCGTTCCTGATGTTCGGCATGCTGGACGCGCTGCGCACCTCGCTTGACCGAGGCCGTGAACCTCACGGGCGCCGACCGGCTCATCTCGCATCAGCAAGGTGTCGATCATCGATTCGTTCCCGCTGTCGCACTACGAGAAGGTGCAGCGCCGTGCAGGGCGTCGAACTCGGTGGTGCACCTCAACTGGTTCGGCGGCGTCTACAAGGACGGCAAGATGCAGATCCCGGTGTTCCCGATGAACGTCGAGGAATTCTTCAAGGTGTATCCGGAAGTGAAGATCACGCCCGAGGAATTCGCGGCGTGGAAGGCGGACCGCCAGGGCATGGTGATCGGCCAGGTGCTGGCCGAACCTACGGCTGGAAGAAGGGCGATCGCGTGCCGATCAAGTCGTCCATCTTCCGCAAGGCCAACAACAGCGACACCTGGGAATTCAACATCGTCGCGATCTACAAGGTGGAGAACAGCGCCGGCTGGGACAACCAGAGCGCCATGTTCCACTACGACTACTACAACGAGTCGCTGCTGTTCGGCCGGACCAGATCGGCTGGATGACGGTCAAGGTCGACGATCCCGAACCAGTCCGAGGCCGTGGCCAAGCGCATCGACACGCTGTTCGCGAACTCCGTCGGATGAAACCAAGACGGCGCACGGAAAAGGCGTTCACCAAGCAGTTCATGGAGCAGATCGGCAACATCGGCAAGATCCTCGTCTCGGTGGTGTTCGCCGTGTTCTTCACCATGCTGCTGGTGACCGCCAACACGCATGGCGCAGTCGGTGCGCGAACGCACCAACGAGATCGGCGTACTGAAGACGCTGGGCTTCAGCGCCGGCGCGGTGCTGCGCCTCGTGATCGGCGAGGCGCTTGTTCCTCACCATCGCTGGGCGGGCTCATCGGCTTCGGACTGGCGTACCTCGCAGTGGGCGGGCTGGCAGCCGACATGAAGAAGTATTTCCCGGTCTTCGAGATCGACAGCAGCACGATCATCATCTCGCTCGTGCTCATGGTCGCGCTCGGCGTCATCACCGGGCTGTGGCCGGCGGTGTCGGCGATGCGGCTCAAGATCACCGACGCGCTGCGGCAGGGTTGAGGTCACAATGGCAAATACATTTCTCACAGATCGGCGCCGTCACCGCGATGAACGTGCGCAACATCCCGGAGCGCTGGGCGTCGTCGCTGGTGGCCGTGGTCGGCATCGGCGGCGTCACGCTGGTGCTGATCGCCGTGCTGTCGATCGCGGCGGGGTTCCGCCAGGCGCTCGAGCTGTCCGGTTCGCAGGACGTGGCCATCATCCTGCGCTCGGGCTCGACCAACGAGATGAGCTCGGGCTTCGGCCAGAACCAGGTCACGCTCATCGCGACGCGCCGGGCATCAAGCGTGATGGACAAGAGCAAGCCGATCGTTTCCGCCGAGCTCTACGTGCTCACCGAGGGCAAGCTCAAGGGCAAGGACGACGCGAGCGGCAATCTGCCGTTCCGCGGCGTGTCGTCCACGGCGCCGATGCTGCGCAAGTCCTTCAAGATCGAGAAGGGCACGATGATGCGCGAGGGCACCAACGAGATCATCGTCGGCAATGGTGTGGTCGACCAACTACGAGGACTCGAGGTCGGCAAGACCGTGCGCTGGGGCAACGCGGACTGGAAGATCGTCGGACGTCTTCACCGACGATGGCGGCATCGCCGAATCCGAAGCCTGGGCGCGATGTGCGCCTGGTGCAGCAGGTCTGGAATCGCGGCGCGAGCTTCCAGTCGGTGCGCGCGCGCCTCACTGACGAATCCGACGCCACGCTCAAGAAGCTCAAGGACTCGCTGACCAAGGATCCGCGCTGCAGGTGGCCGTGAAGCGCGAGCCGGAGTTCTACGCCGAACAGCAGGCGATGATGTCGACGCTCATCAACGGCGCCGGCTGTGTTCTTCGCGATCATGATGGGCCTCGCGGCCATCTTCGCGGCGGTGAACACCATGTTCAACGCGGTGGCGAGCCGCGTGCGCGAGATCGCGACGCTGCGCGCCATGGGTTTCGGTGCGGCGCCGGTGGTCGTTCTCGGTGCTGTTCGAGGCGATGCTGCTGGGCGCCGCGGGTGGGCTTGCTGGGTGGCGTGCTGGCCTTTATCTTCCTGAACGGCATGCAGAGCTCGACGATGAACTTCCAGACGTTCAGCCAGATCACCTACGCGTTCACCGTGACGCCGCAGCTCATGGTCACGGGCATCATCTACGGCCTGGTGCTCACCTTCATCGCCGGCGTGCTGCCGGGCATCCGCGCGGCGCGCATGCCCATCACCAGCGGGTCTGCGCGAGTTGTGATGCGATTCCGCCGGGTTGCGATACGCCTGGCGCGCTGGTCTTCGATGTGGGCCGGCGCCTCATCGCCGGGCTTGCGCAGCGCTCGGCCATCGATTGGGCGGACGTCGAAGGGCGCATCCAGTATGCGTACTACACCAACGACGCGCGCGCGCTTGAACAGCGTGCTCAATTTCGCTCAAGCCGAAGGCGGGCGAGGGTGAAGCGGAGCCGCGGCGAAGATGCGGTCACGCGCTGCGTATTTCCGCGCGCTGACGCACTACCGGCTGGCGCAGGTGCTCACCGCCGTCAAGAAGTCCGCAGGCCAAGGACGCCATCGACGACTGCGGCGACGAGATCGACGAGCTCGTCGACGCGCTGCCGAAGGTGCCGCTGGGACTCGATGAAACCGACGAGAACCGCAAGCAGCGCGCCGAGGCCTACGCGCTGGGCACGGCCTGCACGCTCGCGGGCCGCGAGATGAGCTCGCTGCCTTTCGGCGGTGGGCGCATCGGCTCGCGCATCGACGAGGCGGTGAAGCTCGAGCCGAAGAATCCGCGCGTGCGGCTGGTGGAAGCGCTGGCCATGTTCGAACGCGCCGGCAAAGACGCCGATCGAGAAGGCCGCCGCGCTCAAGAATCTGCGCGCGGTCACCGTCATGTTCGAAGCAGGCGCGCGCCGCGCCTCGAGCACGCCGGAGTGGGGCGCGGCCGAAGCCTATGCCTTCCTCGGCCGCGCGCTGTTCGACCAGCGTGACGTGGTCGGCGCGCGCGAAGCGCTCGAACGATCGCTGCTGATCGCGCCGGAGTACGCGTTTGCGCGCAAGTTGATGGCGCAGATCACGCGTTAAAAGGCGCTGCGCGCCACAACGGAAAACGGCGCCGAAGCGGCGCCGAACATCAGCTGCGTGGCTGCCTGTTAGTATCACGGCGTCATGAACTACCCGCGGCTTTTTGCCCCGCTCGATCTGGGCTTCACGCGCCTGCCGAATCGCATCGTCATGGGTTCGATGCACACCGGGCTGGAAGATCGCGCGCGTGATTTCCCGAAGCTCGCGGCGTATTTCGCCGCGCGGGCGCGCGGCGGCGCCGGGCTGCTGGTGTCCGGCGGCATCGCGCCGAACCGCGCCGGCTGGGCCAAGCCGTTCGCCGGCAAGCTGTCCGCGCCGCGCGAAGTGGCGCGTCATCGCCTCGTGACCGAGGCCGTGCATGCCGAGGGCGGCAAGATCTGCATGCAGATCCTGCACACCGGGCGCTATGGCTACCATCCGTTTCCGGTGGCGCCGAGCGCGGTGCGCGCGCCGATCAACCGCTTCAAGCCGCGCGAGTTGTCGTCCGACGGCGTGCGCGACCAGATCGCCGACTTCGTCAATTGCGCGCGTGCTGGCGCAGCGAGGCTCAACTACGACGGCGTCGAGATCATGGGCTCGGAGGGGTACTTCATCAACGAGTTCCTGGCGCCGCGCACCAACCAGCGCACCGACGAGTGGGGCGGCGATCTCGTGGGACCGCGCGCGGCTCGCGCTCGAAATCGTGCGGCAGACGCGCGCGGCGGTGGGCCCGAACTTCATCATCATCTTCCGCATCTCGGGTCTCGACCTCGTCGAAGGCGGCGGCACGGGCGCGGAAGTGGAGTGGCTTGCCTCGCAGATGGAAGGCGCCGGCGCCACCATGCTCAACACCGGCATCGGCTGGCACGAGGCGCGCATTCCGACCATCGCCGGCATGGTGCCGCGCGGTGCATTCGGCTGGGTGTCGGCGCGCATCAAGGCGGCGACGCGCCTGCCGGTGATCGCCACCAACCGGTTCAATGCGCCCGAGGATGCCGAAGCGCTGCTCGCCGCGGGCGACGCGGACCTGGTGTCGATGGCGCGACCGCTGCTCGCCGATCCGGAACTGCCGCGCAAGGCGTCCGAAGGACGCGAGGACGAAATCAACACCTGCATCGCCTGCAACCAGGGCTGCCTCGACAAGGTGTTCGAGAACCAGCGCGCCACCTGCCTGGTGAATCCGCTGCGCGGCCTACGAGACAGAGCTGCGCATCGAGCGCGCGCACACCATCGAAGCGCATCGCCGTGGTGGGCGCGGGGCCCGCGGGCCTGGCCTGCGCCACCACGCTCGCCGAACGCGGCCATCGCGTGACGCTGTTCGAGCGCGCGCATGAGATCGGCGGACAATTCCGCTACGCGCGCGAAGTGCCGGGCAAGGAGGACTTCCGCGACACGCTGCGTTATTTCGCGCGGCGCATCGAGCTGACCGGCGTCGACCTGCGGCTCAACACCACCGCGGATGCGGCCACGCCTCACCGCCGACGGCTTCGATGACTTCATCATCTCGAGTGGCGTCGCGGCGCGCGTGCCGCAGATCGCCGGCATCGATCATCCGAAAGTCATCACCTATCCCGATCTGCTGTCGGGCAAACGTCAGGCCGGGCGAGTCGGTGGCCATCATCGGAGCGGGCGGCATCGGCTTCGACGTGGCGACCTTCCTCACGCATCAGCGCGGGCAAGGACTACTTCGAGGAGTGGGGCATCGACCGCACGCTCACGCAGCGCGGCGGCCTCGTGCCGCCACGGCCGGTGGCGTCGCCGCGCCGTGTCTATCTACTGCAGCGCAAGGCCGGGAGGCTCGGCGCAGACGCTGGGCAAGACCACCGGCTGGATCCATCGCACGGCGCTCAAGCAGCGCGGCGTGGTGATGCGCAACGGCGTGAGTTATCAGCGCATCGACGACGCCGGGCTGCACATCGCGACCGAGACGGGACCTGAAGTGCTGGCCGTCGAGCACGTGATCATCTGTGCGGGCCAGGAGTCGGTCAATGCGCTGGCGACCGAGCTTGCCGCCTGCCGGCAAGCCCGTGCACGTGATCGGCGGCGCGTTGCTGGCCGCCGAGCTCGATGCGGAACGCGCGATCCGCGAAGGCGTGACGCTGGCGGCGAGGCTATGAGCTGGCGATCAGACGGCAACAAGAATGGGGACAGTCCCCATTTTCGAGATGGACTTTTCTGAGCGAGCAATGACGGCGGACGAAATGGGGACAGTCCCCTTCCCGCATCCGCGTCAGCGCGCGCGCGCGACGCCTGTCGATCCGCGTGTATCCGGATGCGCGCGTCGAAGTGGTCGTGCCGCCGCGCGCGCGGCCGCGCGAGGTCGAACTCTTCATCACCACGCACCGCGAATGGATAGACAGCAAGCGCGCCATCGCGCTGCGCAATCGTCCGGAGCCGCAGCCGTTTCCGCCGGCGACGCTCGACTTGCGGCGCTGTCGGCGAAGTCTGGCGCCTGCACGTGGTGGGCGGTGCGGGCCCGCTGCGGCTGGTCGAGATGCCGGACGAGGGTGTGCTGCGCGTCACGGGTGCGGCCACGAACGGCAGATTGCGCGCCGCCCTGCGCGCCTGGCTGATGCGCGCCGCGCGCGACCGGCTCGCGCCGCGCGTGGCGGCGCTGGCCGCGGCGATCGGGCGTCAGTTATTCGCGGGTTTCCGTCCGCCGCCAGCGTTCGCGCTGGGGAAGTTGTTCGGCGCGGGGTACCATCAGCCTCAACTGCTGCCTGCTGTTCCAGCGCCCGGAAGTCGTGGACTACCTCATCGTGCATGAGCTGATGCACGTGAAACACATGAACCATTCGGCGCGCTTCTGGCAGGCGGTGGAACGGCATTGCGCCGACTGGCGCGCGCTCGATCGCGAGCTGGTGCAGGGCTGGCGTCACGTGCCGCGCTGGGTCTTCTCGGAAGAGTGAATCAGAAGCGAACCAATGGCCGACAACAAGGTCGATCTGAAGAACGAAGGCGTGCACTGGGACCTCGGGCACTTCCCAGTCCTATGGCGAATACCTGCAGCTCGACAAGCTGCTGGACGCGCAGAAACCCAACTCCATCGAGCAGGACGAGATGTTGTTCATCATCGTCCACCAGGTGTCGGAACTGTGGATGCGGCTGTTCCTGCACGAGCTCGACCACGTGTTCGAGTGCGTGCGCCGCGACAACCTCGATCCCTCGTTCAAGATGCTGGCGCGCATCTCGCGGCTGCAGGAAGAGTTGCTCGGCGCCTGGAGCGTGCTGTCGACGCTCACGCCGTTCGAATACTCGTCGTTCAGAAACACCCTCGGTCGCTCCTCCGGATTCCAGTCGCTGCAGTACCGGCTGCTCGAGTTCAAGCTCGGCAACAAGAATCGCGACGTGATCGCCGTTCACAAGCGCGACCCGGCCGGCTTCGAGAAGCTGGAGCTCGCGCTGAACGCGCCTTCCATCTACGACGAAGTGCTGCGCCTGCTGTCCCGCCGCGGCTACGGCATTCCCGAAGAGCTCATCGAGCGTGATTTCTCGGAACCGTACGTCGGCCTCCAAGGCGGTCACGGCCGCGTGGCTGGGCGTCTATCACAACGCGGAAAAGGACTGGGATCTGTACGAGATGGCCGAGCGGCTCACCGATCTCGACCAGAAATTCCAGCTGTGGCGTTTCCATCACCTGAAGACCGTGGAGCGCGTCATCGGCTACAAGCCGGGCACCGGCGGTACCGGCGGCGTTTCCTATCTGGCCAAGGCACTCGAGCTCAAGTTCTTCCCGGAGCTCTGGCAAGTGCGCACGTCGATGTGAGGCGGAGATGGCCGACGCCTGGGGTGAGCTCGATCACATCATGATTTTCTGCGACGCCCGGCGCTCCGGAAGCGGACGCATTGCTCGAACGCGGGTCTGCACGAAGGCCCCGGCAACGCACATCCGGGGCAGGGCACGGTCAATCGACGCTTCTTCTTTCGCAACGTGTACCTCGAACTGGTCTGGTTCGAGAACTTCGAAGAGGCCAGACAGCCGGAAGTGCAGCGAACCGGGCTCTGGGAACGATGGGTGAATCGCGCCAATGGCGGTTGTCCGATCGGCCTCGTGTTTCGGCCGGGGCCCAACGGTTCGCCGACCCCGTTTCCCTCCTGGACCTACGGGCCGAAGTATTTTCCCGCCGGCTTTTCCATCGAGATCGCGCGCGACATTCCCGCCAACGAGCCGCTTGCTGATCTATCTACCCTTTGCGCGGCCGGCGGTGGTCGAAGAAGTATCGCCATTGCCGGGTGGAGTGAAGATCGGGCCAATCACCGGCTTCACGCTCCATCTTCCGGAGAATGGTGGCCTTTCCCAGGCGCTGAGTTCGCTGGTGGAGGCTGGCGTCGTGTCGGTTGAGCCGGGGTGCGAAGTCCTGTTCGATATTCATCACCAGGCGGAGTCCCGAGAAATCATCGACTTGCGGCCGAGACTTCCGCTGCGATTTCTCCCCAGAGAGCGTCGGAACAAGCCCGCCCACTAGCTCGGCTACGTCAGTAGTTACCGAAAATGATCGATCCTGAGCGTTGCTGCGCGAATCGTGCGCGGATATGCTCGGTCGCGCGCGGACCAAACCAATAGAAAAGGAAGGCTCCGATGAAGAGGGGAATCACTGCAGCCGCGGCTTTCGCGTGCCTGCTCATATCTACGTTCAGTTTCGCATCGCCGCCCCCGGGTCGGCATGCCGTCGAGAACCTGGGGCGGGGTGTCGTCGCACTGCGGACCTCTGACAACTCGGTCTACGTAGGCTGGAGATTGTTAGGCAGCGATCCATCAGGCCTGAGGTTCAATCTGTATCGCTCGACCGGTGGCGCAGCGCCGGTGCGTCTCAACGACGAGCCGCTCAAGGTCACCACGGATTTCATCGACACGACGGCGGATCTCGCGCAATCGAATGCGTACAGCGTACGTCCGGTCATCAAGGGTGTGGAGCTCGACGCCAGCGACGCCTTCACGGTGCCGGCGAATTCCGCGATCCTGCCGTACCTGACGGTGCCGCTGCAGCGGCCGGCGGGCGGCAACGTCGAAGTGCCGGCGGGCAATCCCACCCAGGCCGTGACCTACAGCCCCAATGACGCCAGCGTCGCGGATCTCGACGGCGACGGCGAATACGAAATCGTGCTCAAGTGGGATCCGTCGAATGCGCGTGACAACGCATCGGCGGGTCTGTCGGGTCGCCAGCTCATCGACGCATACAAGCTCGACGGCACGCTGCTGTGGCGCATCGATCTCGGGCGCAACATCCGCGCCGGCGCGCACTACACGCAGTTCATGGTCGTACGACCTGGACGGCGACGGACGCGCCGAAGTGGCCTGCAAGACCGCCGACGGCACGGTCGACGGCGTGGGCACCGTCATCGGCGACGCCAGCAAGGACTATCGCTCGCTGCTGGTCGCCAACGACGGCATCCAGGTGCCGGCCACGAACGATGCGCGTTACGGCAAGGTGCTGGCGGGCCCGGAATACTTCACGGTGTTCGACGGCCTCACCGGCGCGCGCGCTCGCCACGACTAACTACATCGCCAGCCGCGATCCGATCGACGGCTGGGGTGGCATCGGTGGCAATGGCAACAACGACAACAACGGCAATCGCGGCGATCGCTTCCTCGCCGGCCGTCGCCTACCTCGACGGTGATCTGCCGAGCGTGATCATGGCGCGCGGCTACTACGGTCGCTCGGTGCTCGCCGCCTGGGACTTCCGCGACGGCCAGCTGACATCGCGCTGGGTGTTCGACTCCGGCGCGGTGGTCGGCGGTCGGTTTCCCGTGGACGGGCTCCTCGCCGTTCTCGGGCCAGGGCAACCACAACCTGTCGGTGGCCGACGTCGACGGCGACGGCAAGGACGAAATCGTCTACGGCTCGATGGTCGTCGACGACAACGGCATGGGGCTGTTCTCGACCGGCCTGCGCCACGGCGATGCGCTGCACGTGGGCGACATGGTGCCCTCGCGTCCGGGCCTCGAGGTGTTTGGCGTGCACGAGAGCGAAGGCAACACGCTGACGCTGGGCACGCCGGGCATGGCGCTGTACGACGCGCTGACGGCCAGATCATCTGGAGCTTCGTGCCGGGGCAGGACGTGGGCCGCGGCATGGCCGCGGACATCGATCCGCGCACGCCCGGCTACGAGTTCTGGGGCGCGACCGCGGTGGGCCTGCTGGACGGGCAGGGCAATCGCGATCGCCGATGCGCCTGCTTCGGTGAATCACGCCGTGTGGTGGGACGCGGATCCGCTGCGTGAAATCGAAGACGCCAACTGGATCAGCAAGTGGGACTGGAACACGTCAGCACGCTGACGCGGCTGCTCACGGCGGATGGCGCGGCGTCGAACAATGGCACCAAGCAGAATGCCGCGCTGACCGGCGACATCCTGGGTGACTGGCGCGAAGAGGTGATCTTCCGTTCGGCGGACAACCTCTCGTTGCGGATCTACTCCACGACCATTCCGGCAACCGGTCGCACTGTTCACGCTGATGCACGATCACGCAGTACCGCGACGGCCATCGCCTGGCAGAACGTCGGCTACAACCAGCCGCCGCATCCGTCGTTCTTCATCGGCGATGGCATGGCGGGCTGCGCACGTTCCCGAACGTGTGGCACCAGGACACGGGGGCGCCGGCGTTCTACAAGCTGGCGCCGTCGAAGAGCCAGCTCTGGCCGCCTGACAATCAGCTCGAGGAGGTGACCATCGACGCGAGCTCGTGGATCTTCTCGATCACTGGCCGTTCGCGCGCATCGTGAATGTCACGAGCAACGAGCCGGAATCGCTGCCGCCCCACGGCCCGGACATCGTGATCGTCGACGACCTGACCGTGCTGTTGCGCGCCGAGCGCGATCCGCACGGAAGCCGGTCGCGTCTACACGATCGACGTCGAAGGCATTCGACGCGTTCCGGAAACACGGTGGTGAAGTCGGTGCAGGTTGAGGTGCCGAGGCACCAACCCTGAGAAGCGAAAGAGCGGGAGAACGACAAGCGAGTGCGGCCTCCCGTCTGCGGGCGCCGCCTCACTACTCGGGTGTCACCCAGGAGTTGATCGACATGCTGGTGGCGGTGCCCACCGAGGTGCCGATGATCGGCGGGATAGCCGCCCACCCAGGGGATGTCGAAGCCACGTGCGGCTCGGACGTAGCCGTCGGTCCAGAGGTATGCCGTCGGTCCAGAGGTAGCCATCGGTCCAGACAGTAGCCGTCGGTCCAGACGTAGCCGTCGGTCCCAGATGTAGCCCTTGTTCGAGCAGCGCGCCATTCGGACCAGACACCGTGAAGGTGCCGTCGGCGCGCTGCGCACGCTTCCCATGTAGTGCTGCGTGCCGGCGAGATCGGCGTTGATGTTCAGCCCCTGGTTGGCGCAGTTGTTGGCCGTGCCGTACACGGCGCGCTCCGCGTCCACGAGGCCCGTGCCCTGCTGCAGCACGCTGTAGGCGAGTGTGCCGTCGGCGTTCACGGCGGGCTTGCCGCTCGCGATGATGCGGCACTTCACCTGGTCGGGCGTGAGGCTCGGGGTCGTCGGCGAGCACCAGCGCCGCCACACCCGAGACCACCGCGGCGGCCTGCGACGTGCCGGACATGGTGAAGAAGTCGCCGTTGTTCATGTAGGTCGGATGATCGACCGCGATCTTCATGTACGTGCCCATGAAGCCCCAGACGTGACCGCCGGGCGCGACGAGGTCGGGCTTCACGAACCCTTCGAAAGTCGGGCCGGTCGACGGAGAACGACGCCAGACGGTCGTCGTTCTTGTTGGTCGTGTAGTTGTCGGTCATCGCGCCGACCGTGATGACGTAGGGCACGTTGCCCGGTACACCCACGGTCTGCGGCAGCGGTCCGCTATTGCCCGCTGACACGACAACGACAATGCCGGATTGCCAGGCGCGCATCACGGCTTTATTGAGCGGATCGTCCCAATAGCGCGATCGCGCCGGGGCCCCTAGCGACAAATTGAGAATTCGGATCGCCTGCGGATTCTTGTTGGTGATGACCCAGTCGATGGCGCGGATCACCGTGGCGTAGTTGCTCGAGCCATCTTCGCCGAAGGCCTTGATCGAAATGATGCGCGCGTCGGGCGCGACGCCGAAGTATTCGCCGTTGCTCTTGGCGCGGCTGCTGGCGATGAGGCTGGTCACGTGCGTGCCGTGACCGGTGGTGTCGGTCGAAACCGGCGCCCAGTTGCTGACCACGGTGTTGGTGACGGCGTCGTACTGCACGGCGACGCGGCCAAGACCCTGCGAGTCCAGGTCGAGCGAGTTCGAGCTTTCCAGTAACCCGTGTCGATGATGGCCACACCGATCTCGCGGCCACGGATGCCGGTGGCGTGCAGGTCGCTGCGCGTTGACGTCGACCGGCACCGGGTCGCCTTCGCCGTAGGTCGTGTTGTAGGTGATCTCGACGTCGTCGATATCGACGTAGTCGCCGGGGAACGATTCGTTCATCGAGCTCACGAAACGGATCGCGGTATTGCGGCCGCGATAGGCCGTGATGTTGTAGCTCCTGGACGTGAAGCCCGTGTCGTTGCCGGCGCCGGTGATGCGGCCGACTTCGGTCCACGTAGTGCCGCCGTTGCCGCTGGCCTGCACGGAGAGGTATTCGCCGGCCTCGAGGCTGACGCGTGAATAGTTGAACTTGAGCGTGACGGTGCTCGCGCTCGAAGGCGTCGCTGCGCGGCGATAGATGGCGCCATTGCCGCCGACGATCATGCGGTTGCCACCGCGCTCGAGCCAGCCGATGGATACCTTGCCGTTGAAAGGCGAATTGTTGTCGTTCTGCTCGACCCAGTCGCCATACCAGCGGTGCGTACCGTTGTTGTTGGCGAACGAGCCGACTTCGAAATTGTCGCGCACGTTGGCGGCGGCCTGCGTGGTGACCGGCGCGTTCGGAGTGACCTGCTTGACGCCCTGGATGGCGAGCACGGTCTGCGTGCTGGGAGCTGGTCAGGGTGGCTTCGACGGCGTCGATGACGCCCAGTCGCGAGACGACCTTGCCGCCGGCGGCCTTCACCGCGCGCGCAGCGTTGTCGGTGCTGTCGGCCTCGACGATGTAGCTGTGCGCCTGCGCCGTCGTCGGCCACGTCAGCGGCCCTGGGCGTGCCCGAGGTCGCCGCGGAGCACGACACCAGCATCGCCAGGGCGACCGCTCCAGCGATTCGAGCGGCAAATTCATTGACTAGCATCGTAAAGTCATCAACGCCTCTTCAGTTGGCCCCAGTCCGCTTTTGCGGACAGGGCCCATTAGAGGTGGGAACGGCAATTCAGGCAGCGTGCGTGTGTGACGCGGATCTCGGGAAAAGTGTGACGGCCGTCTGATAAGGGCCGGTTAAATCCGTGCGCTATGTCAACAATTGTCAGCGCTGGGAAGCGCGTTGAACAGAAGCTGGCGCTTCCTTGCCGGCCGGCAAGATCTTGTCCAACAGGTTCGGAAGTGGTGTCGCCGCACAGAAAAGATGGCCCTGGCCTTCGTGGCACTGTTCGGCGATGAGGAACTGTGCCTGCGCCTCGGTCTCGATGCCTTCGGCGACGATGCGCAAACCGAATGCCAATGGCCGAGCGCGATCGCCGCGCGGCACACGGCGCGCGCCTCGTGATCGTGGCCGACTTCCTCGACGAACGAACGGTCGATCATGATGCCGTCGAGCGGCGAGCTGCGCAGCTTGCCGAGCGACACGTAGCCGGTGCCGAAGTCGTCGATGAGCACGCGCACGCCCTGGCCGCGCAGACTGGTGCAGCGCTGCGAGGCCGCGAGCGGCCGGTGGACAACATCTGTTCGGTGATCTCGAGATCGAGTTGCGAAGGCTCGATGCCGGCTTCGCGCGCGGAGTTGGTGACGTCTTCGGCAAGACTTTCGGCGGACAGGTACTGGCGCCCGACATTCACCGACACGCGCACGTTGCGGATAGCCGCGCTCGGCCAGAGTGGCGAGGTCGCGGCAGGCGCGGCGCAGCACCCAGCGGCCGAGCTGCACCGACAGTCCGGACAGCTCGGCGATCGGCAGGAATTCGGAAGTGGGCACGATGCCGCGAATCTTGTGAGGCCAGCGCAGGAAGGCTTCGACCGCGACGATCTCGCGCGTCGAGAGCAGCAGGCGCGGCTGGTAATGCAGTTCGAGTTCGTCGTTCTGGATGGCCTGGGTGAGTTCCTGGCTGCCAGTCGAGGCGCGTGAGCGACGCGAGGCGCAGCGTGTCGGAATAGAAAGTGACCGCGCTGGTCTTTGCCCTGGCGCCGGCCGGAATCGAGCGTGGTGAGTGCGCGTTCGATGAGTTCGAGTGGCGCGCTCGCCGTCGGTGCCCGAGAGCGTCACGCCGGCCTGCGGTGCGAGCTGGAAGATCTGCCCGTCGAGATCGACCGGGTGACGCAGCGCCGTGACGATGCCTTCGACGACCGCATCCGCGTCGGCGCGTGAACGAATGTCGGTCAGCACGACGCCGATGACATCGTCGGAAACGCGCGCGATGCGCGGCAGGCTGGTGCGCGCTTCGGGAAGATTGTCGGCGATCAGCTTGGCGGCGGATTCGAGCAGGCGATTGGCGAGCGCGGAGTCGAACACGCGCTGGTAGGTGACGTAGCCGCCGATGTGGACGAGCGACGACGCCCGACGGTGTCTTCGCGCAGCGCGGCCATGTCGAGCGCCATGCGCAGGGATTTTTCGAAGCCGTCGCGATGCGGCAGCATGTCGCTGGCGCCCTGCGGATACAGGCCCGAGTCGTTGGCGGTGGCGCCATCGCCGAGATCGCGGCAGACGACCAGCACGCGATCGAAGCCCTGCACCTGGAAGCGCATCTCGAGCTTGAGATCGCCGTCCTGGTAGCGCTGCTGCGCGGGCTTGCGGGTCTTGAGAATCCGGCGCACGGTCTGCAGTACGTGCGAGGCGATGGATTCGGGCCACAGCGATGTCGATGGTGCGGCCGGGGATTTCTTCTTCGCCGGCGATTGAGGCCGCGCACCGCGTGCCGCCGACGCACGACAGGATGACGCCGTCGCGGCGCACGATCAGCGCGAGGTCGGGGAGGGATCGGGCCAGTGCGTCTCGAATGTCGCTGTCCATGCTCTCTGCTGACTACGTCTGCGGCGTTGTCCTCAACGCGCTTCGCGCAGTACGCGCAGCGCATTCACCGTGTCGTCGTTGCCGCGCGTCGACATGTGTTCGATGATGACACCGTTGGCGATCAGGCCGTCGACATTCGATTCGACCGCGGAGATCACCGATTGCAATGTGGCGACGCGCTCCGTGCCGAACCAGCCGCGCCAGGCATTGCGGCCGCGCTTGGCGCGATACAGCGCGAGGTCGGCGATCTTGATGGCGTGTTCCCAGCTCACCGCATCAGGGTTTCCCGGAACGAATGGCAGGCAGGTGAGGCCGATCGAACAGCTGGTGCGCACCACGGCGCCGCGGGGCAGCACACACTTCATCTTGGCGATGCGCTCGCGCACGCGCTCGGCCAGCATGCAGGCGTGTTCGACGTGCTGGGCCTGCGCGACCACGACGAATTCGTCGCCGCCCCAGCGCGCCAGCACGTCGTCGGGCCGGATGGCCTGGCGCAGCGTCTTGGCGATCTCGACGATGACTTCGTCGCCCGCGGCGTGACCGTGCTGGTCGTTGATGGGCTTCAGCGCATCGAGATCGATGATCATGATCGCGAGGCCGGAATTCGCCTTGCGGTCGGCGATCAGCCGCGGGAACTGCTGCATGAGATAGCGGCGGTTCGCAAGGCCCGTGAGCGTGTCGGTGAGGCTCGCCATCTCGAGACGGCGATTCGCGTCTTCGAGCTCGCGGTTGCGCTCCGCGAGCTCGTAGGTGCGGTCGCTGACCTGCTGTTCGAGTTCCAGCCGGTGCGTGGCGGCGCGCGCGATGCGACGCTGCTGCGCGTACCAGACGGCGAGCAGCATGAACGCGGCGAGCAGCGCGTAGCCGACGAAGCGCGAAGGGCGACAGCCACGGCGAGGGCGCGACGTCGATCGGCAGCGCGAGGTCCTGCGTGCTCCAGACGCCGTCGCTGTTGCTGGCGCGCACGCGGAACACGTATTGCCCGCCGGGCAGGTTGGTGTAGGTCGCGGCGCGACGTTCGTCGGCGCGCACCCAGTCGCTGTCGAAGCCGTCGAGCTTGTATTCGTAGCGGTTCGCGCGCGGATCGGCGAAGTCGAGCGCGGCGAACTTCAGCGTGATGACGTCTTCCTTGTGGCCGAGCTCGAGCCGCTCGATGCGTTCCTCGGGCACGCCGACGATGCCCGGCGTAGTTGAGCTTGAGGAACTGCGTGAGCACCACGCGCGGCGGACGCTCGTTGAACTCGAGCACTTCCGGGTAGAACGTGTTGAAGCCGGCGGCGCCGCCGAAGAACAGCTTGCCGCTGCGGTCGCGATAGTGCGCGCCGAAATTGAATTCCTCGGCCTGCAGACCGTGCAGCCGGTGGAAGCGCTGGACTGACGCTGGTCCTGCGGATCGAGGCGCGCCAGTCCGAAGTTGGTGCTGATCCAGATATTGCCGGTGCCGTCGGCGCGCAGGCCGTAGACCGTGTTGTTAGGCAGGCCCTGTGCCTCGGAGAATGTTGGCGAAGCGCAGGCCGTGCGGCGCGTCGGCCGGGTTGAGCACGCGGTCGAGGCCGCCGCCGCGCGTGCCGATCCACACGCCGCCGGTGTCGTCGACCAGGATCGAATAGATGGTGTCGGCGCTGAGCGTGTCGAGCTGCTTGGCGTCGCGCTTGTAATAGTAGAGACGGCGGGTCTTCTGGTCCCAGACGTTGAGGCCGCCGCCATCGGTGCCGATCCACACGTGGCCGGCGCGATCGCGCGCCAGCGCGGTCACCCGGCCGCTCGACAGGTGCAGGCCGTCTTCGGGGCCCGGCCGCAGATTGTCGAAGCGGCGCGTGCGGGCGTCGAAGCGCGAGATGCCGCCGCCGAAGGTGCCGACCCACAGTTGTTTGTCGACCTCGAGCAGGCTCATCACGCCGGCGGCGGCCGAGCGTGGTGGGTACGCGCGGGATCGTGCTGCGAAGACTTCGGCCTTCAGCGTCGCGCGGATCGAAGCGGTTGAGGCCGCCGCCCATCGTGCCCACCCAGACGTCGCCATCGCTGCCTTCGAGCATCGCCATGACGCGATCGTCGCTCAAGCTACGTGCGCACGCCATTCACGTGGCGCACCGGGGTCACCCGGCCGGTGCCGCGATCGAGCAGGTTGATGCCGCTGCCGAACGTGCCGATCCACGAGTCGGCCGAGCTTGTCTTCGGCGAACGAGGTGATGTTGCGATCGGTGAAGCCTTCCTCGGCGCTCGGCGCGGACGTGGCCGAACGACCAGGTGCGCGGATTCCACTTGGCGAGGCCGCCGGACTTGGTGCCGATCCACAGCGAGCCGCCGCGGTCCTCGAACAGCGACTGACGACGTAGTCGTCGGGCAGTGAACGCGGCTTCGGCCTCGTCGCGATGGTAGCTGGAGAACGTTTCAGTGGCGGAATCGAACCAGGACAGTCCGCGGATCAGGCCGACCCACAGGCGACCCTGGCTGTCGATGAGCAGCGACTGCACGCGATTGTCCGGCAGCGCGGTACTGTGGCCGGTGCGTCCGCTGGGACTTCGCGATAGACGCGCCAGCGGTTGTTGCGCGGATCGAATCGGCCGAGGCCGGCATCGGTTCCCACCCAGACCATGCCGTCGGGAGATTCGGTGAGTGCGCGCACGCGCAGCGGCTGGCCCGCGGGAACGAGTTCCGGCGGAAGCGCGAACGTGCGTGACGTCGAAATTGGCGGCGGACAGGCGATCGAGTCCGCGTGCGGTGCCGACCAGCGTGTCGCCGTTGCGCAGGTGAACGATGCTGAAGATGGAGTTGTCAGAGAGCGAATTCGGCATCGGTGGGCGAATGGCGAAGGCGGTGAAGCTCACTGCTGCGCGCATCGAAGATCGCGACGCCGGCATCGCGCGACGCGATCCACAACCGGCCGAGCCGGTCGCGCGCCAGCGTGCGCACGCGCTGCAGGTCGGGCGCGTCGCGCAGTGCCGCAGGCGCCTCGAGCTTGCCGGTCAGCGCGCTGCGGAACACCACGCCGCCGCCATCGGTGGCGATCCACAATCCATCGTCGCTCGCGACCAGCGAGGAGATCCAGCCGTTGGGCAAGCGTCTCGCTGTCGCCGCGATCATGGCGCAGCTGGCGGAATTCGTAACCGTCGAATCGGTTGAGACCGTCTTCGGTGCCGAACCACATGAAGCCTTCGCTGTCCTGCACGATGGCATTCACGGCCTGCTGCGACAGGCCTTCCTCGAGGCTGTAGCGCTGCACGCTGAGTGGAGGAGTCGCGAGGGCGGCGCACGAAAAGGCACAGGCAAGCGCAGCGGCTGCGATGCGCGCGAGCGTACTGAACGGCCGGTTTTTTCCCCGTGTTTTTGACATTGTCCTGAAGCAACGGACTACTCCGGCCGACATCGTAGTGGCCGGGGGCCGCAGGCGCTATGTGACTGGAGTCGAATGCGCCACGGCGTGCGCCCTGCGTTGGAGCGTTACCACGCGATAACTGTGATGCGGATCACACGGCCCGCAGGCCTAGGTGGGGTTTAAGTCCATTCGGCGCGGGGCACGCCGATCTCGGCTGCTGCGCGGCGCGCGGTGAGACTGCCGTTCACCAGCAGGCCGTGTCGCGCGAGTCGCAGGTGCGGCAGATCCGAAGCGGCGTTGCCGTACGCGAAGATTTCGCTCGTCGTTGCGTTCGGCGACCAGTGCGCGCAGGCAGCGGGCCTTCTCGTCACCGCGCCGATTGGGAGTGGTCAGCGTGCCGTCGAGCAATTCGCCATTCCACGCGACGCCGGTCGAGATCACCTGGTCGAAGCCGAGCTGGCGGCCGAACTCGGGCACGTAGAAGTCGACGCTCGCCGACATCAGCACCAGGTGAGTGTCCCGCCTCGCGATGACGGCGGATCGTGGCCAGCGCATCCGCGAAACAGCGGTCGCGCGATGGTGTCGCGTCACGAAGGCTCTGGCAGGCCGCGTGCAGCTCGCCGCGCGGCGTGCCGCGCAGCGTGGCGCGCAGCAGCGATTGCTTGAGCGCGGCGCGATCGCGATCGAACACGAAGCGAACTGGCGGCCGGCACCACGCGCAACAGCCGCAGCAGGTGCCACGGGCCGGCCGCGCGAGCTGCCGCAACACCAGCGGAAACAGCGTGTCGCGATGCGTGATCGTGCCGTCGAGATCGAAGATGGCGATGGGCATGCGCGCGCAATGTTAGCAGAAGCCGCTGCCACGATTCGCCACAATTGCGCCGCGCCGATTGGCCACATTGCTGCGAGACTCCCGGCCAACGCAACAACGGAAGGGAGAGTGCGATGTCCGAACGATTCAGATTCATTCCACCACTGGTGGGCAAGGCCCTGGTGATCGGCTTCCTCATCGTCATTGCTGCTGGTGCCGCTCGGCCAGGTGGAAAACCTGGTCGGCGAGCGCGTCGGCATGCGGCAGACGGCCGCGATGCGCGTGGCCGAATCCTGGGGCGGCGTGCAGACGACCGCCGGAGTGCTGCTGGCGATTCCGGTCGAGACGACGCGCGTCGTCATCGAGCAGATCGGCGGCCGGACGCGAAACGCAGCGCACGGAGGTCGACACGCAACGTGCTCTACGTGCTGCCGGACACGCTCAAGGTGAACGCCAACGCCGAGCCTGACTACCGCGCGGTGGGCCTCTACGAGACGCCGGTGTACACGGCGCAGGTGCAGATCGACGGCGAATTCGTGAATCGCGACTTCGCCCAACTACTGCAGGAGACAGCCAGGGTCGCGAAGTGAAATGGGGCGAGGCGCGGCTGCTGGTGCTCAACTCCGAATCGCGCGCGCTGCGCGCAGTCGATGACCTCGAGGTGGCCGGTGAACGCCTGCCGGTAGCGGCCGACGGATACGCGGGTTCCGCGGGCATTTCAGCGCGGTGATCCCGTGGCGGCGCTGCGCGAGAGCGCGACGATTCCGTTTCGCATGAAGCTCACGCTGGTCGGCAGCAGCCAGCTCAATTTCCTGCCGCTGGCGCGCAAGGCGGAGATCGCCCTCAAGTCGGCGTGGCCGCATCCGAAGTTCGAAGGCGCGCCGGCGCCGCTCGACAGCGCAGATCACCGACAAGGGGTTCAGCGCCCGATGGTCGGTGCTGGAGATCAACCGCAACTTCGGCCAGAGCTGGTACGACGACCAGGTGCGGCCGGGCGAGCCGGCCGAGATCGTCGTTCGCGCAGAGCGGCGTCGGCGTGACCTTCTACGAGCCCGTCGACATCTATCAGCGCAACTATCGCGCGGTGCACTACGCGGTGCTGCTCATCGTCATCACCTTCCTCACGTTCTTCCTCTGGGAGCACATGAGCGGCATCGCCATCCACGGCATGCAATACCTGATGGTCGGCCTGGCGCTCGCGCTGTTCTATCTATTGCTGCTGGCGCTGTCGGAGCACATGACCTTCGATCGCGCGTATGCGGCGTCCGCGGGCGCGCTGGTCGGCTTGATCACCATCTACCTCACCGGCGTGCTGCGGCGCCTCGGTCTCGCGCTCGGCGCGGGCGCCGGGCTCGCGACGCTGTACACCATGCTGTACTGGATCCTGCGCTCCGAGGACTACTCGCTGCTCATGGGTGCGCTGCTGCTGTTCGGCGTGCTCGCCGACGCTGATGATCGCCACGCGGCGCATCGACTGGACGAACGTCGCGCGGACGCAAACGCGCAGAGGAGGGACGGTCGTAGTAGTCAGGCGGTCGCCGAGCGCGGCGGCGGCCCGTCCGATGGCCGCGTCGCGCTCGGTGCGCATCGAATCGAGGCGCGCACGCGCCGCGCGAACCATCGGCTCGCGCGCCAGCTCCGGACGGCCGGAATCGAACGGCGGCGCCGGGCGCGTATTCGATGGCGAGCTGCACGGTCTCGGCGAGGTCGCGGCCGCCGATCTCCGCCATGACCTCGAGTGCCATGTCGATTCCCGCGGTGACGCCGCCGCCGGTGAAGATGATGCCGTCGCGCACGACGCGAGCCGGATCCTGGCGTTACGCCGAAGTCGGCGAGCTTGTCGCGCCAGGCCCAGTGGCAGGCGGCGCGTTTGCCACGCAACAGGCCCGCCGCCGCGAGCAACAGCGAGCCGGTGCACACCGAGGTGATGTAGCGCGCCTTCGCACCGAGCCGGCGGATGGCGGCGAGATAGGCCTGGTCTTCGACGGCGGCCACCGTGCCGAAGCCGCCGGGCACGCAGAGCAGGTCGCACTCATCGACGCTGTCCAGGCGGCGAAGCCCGGAGAAGCGCATGACGGAATCCACTTCGAGCTCGCCACCCTCGACCGAAGCGAGCACGCAGCGCGCGCCGGGCAGGCGAGTGAGCACCTCGTAGGGTCCGGTGAAGTCGAGCTGGGTGATGCGGGGAAAGAGGGCGAAGACGACGTGGAAGGGGGCGGCCATGAGGTGCTCCTGCGGGTAGCGGTGATTGACGGCGCAATGGTGAGCCCATAGCCTCGTGGCGGAAATGCCATTGTTCCCTCGTTTTATGCCAAGGTGTCCGATGAAGCGGCGCGTCGCCTTCCTGATCTTTCCCGACTTCCAGCTGCTCGATGCGGCGGGGCCGATATCGGCGTTTGAAATCGCCGAGCGGTATGTGCCGGGAAGTTATGAGCTGCGCGTGATCGCGAAGCAGCCGGGCGCCGGTCGATGAGCACCTCCGGCGCGAGCATGAACGCGGTGTCGATGGCCCGGCCGGCGTCGATCGACACGCTCATCGTCGTGGGCGGCGAGGGCACGCGCGCCGCCGTCGAAGGATCCGCGTATCGTGAAGTTCGTCGGCCGCCTGCGGCGCGCAGGCGCGACGCGTGGCCAGCGTGTGCTCGGGTGCGTACATCCTCGCCGCCACCGGTTTGCTCGACGGGCGCGCCGCCACCACGCACTGGACGCGCAGCAACGACTTCGCGCAGAAGTTTCCGCGCGTGAAGCTCGACGCCGATCGCATCTTCGTGAAGGCCGGAAAGTTCTGGAGCTCGGCCGGCATCACCGCGGGCATCGATCTGTCGCTGGCGCTCATCGCCGAAGACGTGGGCGAAGCCGTGGCGCGCAAGGTGGCGCAGCAGCTCGTCGTCTACTACCGCCGGCCGGGCGGGCAGTCGCAGTTCTCGACGTTGCTCGAGCTCGAACGCGCCGACGGGCGCTTCGCGCCGCTGCTCGATCACGTGCGCAGCAACCTGCGCGAGCGGCTCTCGGTGGAAGAGCTCGCGGCGCAGGCCTGCATGAGTCCGCGCAATTTCGCGCGACTGTTTCAGGCCGAGACGGGAACCAGTCCCGCGAGGGCGGTGATGCGGCTGCGCGCCGAGACTGCGCGTGCCCAGATCGAAAGCGGTGGTGCCTCGGTGCAGGAAATCGCGCGCGACTGCGGCTTCGGAGATCCGGAGCGCATGCGGCGTGCGTTCGTCAGTCTGTTCGGCCGGCCGCCGACGGCATTGAGGGGAATGGGGTCAGGCACCGATTCCTAGCGCTGTGGATAGCCGGGAATGTTGAGGCCGAGGACGATGTCCCGACGTGCCTGCCAGACGCCGTCCCGGCGTGCACTTTTCAGGGGCTGCGCCCCACGTCGGAAAACGCCGTCGAAGCGACGGCGTCCAATCAAGCTGCTTTTGAAGCCAGCTGGCGCAGCACGTACTGCAGGATGCCGCCGTGGCGGTAGTAGTCGCGCTCCTTCGGCGTGTCGATGCGCACGCGCGCCTCGAACTTGATGGGCGAACCCTTCGGCGGCGTGGCCACCACCTGCACGGTCTTGGCCTCGGCATTGTTCGAGGCCGGTGATCTCGAACACCTCGTTGCCCGTGAGGCCGAGCGACACGGCGCCCTTGCCGGCCGGGAACATCAGCGGCAACACGCCCATGCCGATGAGGTTGGAGCGATGGATGCGTTCGAAGCTCTCGGCGATGACGGCGCGCACGCCTAACAACATGGTGCCCTTGGCGGCCCAGTCGCGCGACGAGCCGGTGCCGTATTCCTTGCCGGCGAGAATGACCAGCGGCGTGCCTTCCTGCTTGTAGCGCATCGCGGCATCGAAGATGGACATCTGCTCGCCCGTGGGGACGTGCACGGTGACTCCACCCTCGGTGCCGGGCGCCAGCAGGTTGCGCAGGCGGATGTTGGCGAACGTGCCGCGCATCATGACTTCGTGGTTGCCGCGGCGCGCGCCGTAGGAATTGAAGTCGATGGGCTGCACGCCCTTCGATACCAGGTACTTCGCGGCCGGGCTCGTCCTGGCGATGTCGCCGGCGGGCGAGATGTGATCGGTGGTCACCGAGTCGCCTAACAAGGCGAGGCAGCGCGCGCCAGTGACGTCGGTGACCGGACGCGGCGTCATCGTCATGCCTTCGAAGTAGGGCGGGTTGCGCACGTAGGTCGATTCTTCTTTCCAGTCGTAGATCTTGCCCAGCGGAATCTCGATGGACTGCCAGTTGGCTTCGCCCGCGAACACGTTGGCGTAGCTCTTGCGGAACATGCCCGAGTCGAGCGTGGCATGCACCGCATCGGCGACTTCCTTGTCGGAAGGCCAGATGTTGGCGAGCAGCACGGGTTTGCCATCGGGGCCGGTGCCGAGCACGTCCGTCTGAAGGTCGACGTTCATGGTGCCGGCGAGCGCGTAAGCCACCACGAGCGGCGGTGACGCGAGGAAGTTCATCTTGATTTCCGGATGCACGCGGCCTTCGAAGTTGCGGTTGCCCGAGAGCACCGACGTGGCGACGATGTCGCCCGCCTTGATGCCCGCGGAAATCTCCGGCTTCAACGGGCCGGAGTTGCCGATGCAGGTGGTGCAGCCGTAGCCGACGACGTTGAAACCGATGGACTCGAGCGGCGCTAACAACCCGGCCTTGGTCAGGTAGTCCGTGACCACGCGCGAACCCGGCGCGAGGCTGGTCTTGACCCATGGCTTGGACTTGAGACCGAGCTTCGCCGCATTGCGCGCCAGCAGGCCCGCGGCCATGAGCACGTAGGGATTCGAGGTGTTGGTGCAGCTGGTGATGGCGGCGATGGTCACCGCGCCATCGCGGATCTCCACCTGGTTGCCGTCCAGCAGAATTTCGGCGCAGCCGGTGGCGTCGGGCGATTTCTTCTTGCGCTCATCGGCCATGAGCTTGAGCGCAGCCTGGTAGACGCTCTTCGCCTTCGACAGCGGCACGCGATCCTGCGGGCGCTTGGGGCCGGCGAGGCTGGGCTCGACGGTGGCGAGATCGAGCTCGAGCACGTCGGTGTAGTCGGCGGGCTTGGCGCCGTTCACGCGCCACATGCCCTGGGCCTTGGCGTATGCCTCGACGAGCGCGATCTGCTCGGGCGGGCGACCTGACAACTCGAGATAACGCAGCGTCTCTTCGTCGATGGGGAAGATGCCGCAGGTGCTGCCGTACTCGGGCGCCATGTTGGCGATCGTGGCGCGATCCGCGAGCGGCAGATTGGCGAGGCCGTCGCCGAAAAACTCGACGAATTTGTCCACCACGCCTTTCTTGCGCAGCATCTCGGTGACGGTGAGCACGAGATCGGTGGCCGTGCAGCCGGGCTTCATTGCGCCGGTCATCTTGAAGCCGATGACCTGCGGAATGAGCATCGGGATCGGCTGACCCAGCATGGCGGCTTCCGCTTCGATGCCGCCGACGCCCCAGCCGAGCACGCCCAGGCCGTTGATCATGGTGGTGTGCGAGTCCGTGCCGACGACGGTGTCCGGATACGCGCAGTTGCTGCCTTCGGTGTCGTTGTGGAACACCACGCGGCCGAGGTATTCGAGATTGACCTGGTGGACGATGCCGGTGTTCGGCGGCACGACCTTGAAATTGCGGAACGCCGTCTGGCCCCAGCGCAGGAACGCGTAGCGTTCGCCGTTGCGCTCGAATTCGATCTTGTTGTTAGCCGCGAGCGCGCCGACGCTGCCGTAGTTGTCCACCTGCACCGAATGGTCGATGACGAGTTCGGCGGGGTTGATCGGATTGATCTGCTGCGGATCGCCGCCGAGCTTCTTCACGGCCTCGCGCATGGCGGCGAGATCGACCACGCAGGGCACGCCGGTGAAGTCCTGCATGATGACGCGCGCGGGCGTGAAATCGATTTCGTAGGAGGGGGTGGCCTTGGCGTCCCAGTCGAGCACGGCCTGGATGTCGGCCGCGGTGACGTTGACGCCGTCTTCGAAGCGCAGCAGGTTCTCGAGCAGGATCTTGAGCGAGAAGGGCAGTCGGGCGACCTTGTCGGCGGGAAGTTTCGCAAAGCTCCAGTAGTCATAGGAGCGTGAACCCACTTGCAGGGTCGAACGGGTGTTGGAACTGCCAGTCATGAAAAATTCTCCAGAAGTCTCGCTGAAAACAAGCCACGCATTCTAACTCACCGCGCTCATTGAGGCAGTCGTGTGCTCGATGACGCCGCCGCCGAGGCAGCGTTCGCCGTCGTACAGCACCGCGAATTGTCCGGGTGTCACCGCGCGTTGCGGTTCGGTGAAACGGACTTCGAGCGCGCCAGCCGTCGTCGCACCGTCGCATGACAGGCCTGATCGGCCTGGCGATAGCGCACCTTGATCTGCGAATCGAATTCCGGGCGTTCCGGGCTGCACCAGCCAGTTGCAGGGGCCCGTGGCCAGCGCACGACTGACGAGCAACGGGTGATCGTGCCCCTGCACGGCGAGCAGTTCGTTGCGCGCGAGATTCTTCGCCGCCACGTACCAGGCGTCCTCGCGTTGCCCCGCGCGACCGCCGATCTCGAGGCCGCCGCGCTGGCCCAGCGTGTAGAACGCCAGGCCCCGGTGACGTCCAACAACCTCGCCGCGTTCGGTGACGATGTCGCCGGGCGTCGTCGGGATGTATCGCGCCAGGAATTCGCGGAACGGCCGTTCACCGATGAAGCAGATGCCGGTGCTGTCGGGCTTGTCGAACACCGGCAGTCCGGCCTCGCGCGCCAGCGTCGCGCACTTCGGTCTTGGTGAGCTCGCCGAGCGGAAACATCACGCGCGCGAAATGTTCGCGCGCCACCGCGTGGAGGAAGTAGGACTGGTCCTTGTCGGCGTCGCGCGCCTTGAGCAGCACGGGGCCCGCGCGGTCTGTGTGCAAGGCGCGCGTAATGCCCGGTGGCGAAGCGCTGCGCGCCGAGCCGCGTGGCGTAGTCGAGGCAGATGCCGAACTTGATCTCGCGATTGCAGAGCACGTCGGGATTGGGCGTGCGGCCGGCGCGATACTCGGTCAGGAAGTATTCGAACACGCGTGCGCGGTACTGCTCGGCGAAGCTCACGCGATGCAGCGGGATGCCGAGCTCGACGGCCACCGCTCGCGCGTCCTGGAAATCCTGCGCGCCGGTGCAGTAGGAGTCGTCGTCCTCCCAGTTGCTCATGTAGAGCCCGTGCACGTCGAAGCCGGCGCGTTTCAGCAGCAGCGCGGAAACGGCGGAGTCGACGCCGCCGGACATGCCGACGACGATTCTTTCGGATGCTGTTTGACACGGCGCGGATTGTACGCCGGCCTGCAGCCGCTACAGGTTGACGACGGCGTCCATGTGCAGGGCGGTGTCGAGCCCCAGCGAGGCCACCGAGTCGAGTGGCTGGCGCTTGCCGAGCAGGAAGTCCTCGAGGCAACGCAGGACCAGCGGCGAGCGCAGGCGCGCGGGCTGCGCCAGCAATTGTTCGTGCGTCATCCACACGGCGCGCACGATGCCGATGTCGAGCGGTTGCTTGGCGCGTGATGGTCGTCGACGGTGCCGCAGAACGCGAAGCGCAGGAAGGTGCGCTCGTTGACCGGGTTGCGCCACAGGTAGACGCCCACCAGCGCCTCGGGATGGAACCGCCACGCGGTTTCCTCGCGGGTTTCGCGGATCACGGCTTCGACCAGGGTTTCGCGATCTTCGAGGTGGCCGGCGGGCTGGTTGAGCACCAGGCGGCCGTCGATGCGTTCCTCGACCATGAGAAAGCGGCCGTCGACGCTCGACGATCGCGGCGACGGTCACTTCGGGATTCCAGCGCACGACAATTCTCAACGCAGGGACTGGCGGCGCGAGCTCGTCGGGCGAGCTTGCGTGCCAGATCTCGTCGAACTCGTCGAGATACTGGCGCGCCACCGGCGGATTGTTGAGATCGGCGACGCCGTCCCAGCGATCCTGGTGCACGCGGTAGACGATGGCGCGGTCGTCGGCGATCAGGTAGCGCGCAGGCGCGTTGCTTGGCGGTGCCGGCCAGCGGGCCGGATGTCGATGCAGCTGGTGAGCCGGCGCCCCATCGCGATGAAGCGGTTGTTGTCGCGCAGCAGCCGGCCTGGAGTCGGACAACAGCACGCGCGCCTTGGCGAAGCGGCGCGCCAGCACGAAACGTTTGACGATCTCGAGGAAGCCGTTCTGGTCGTACAGGTCGGGCTCGAGGTCCGGCGTGTAGATAGACATGAGGCGCTGGGCGCTGGCCGCCACGGCGTCCACGGCGGCGCGCATTTCTTCGAGCGAGCTGATCACGCGGATCTGGTTCTGCTCGGTTGCGCTCCGGAAACTGCGGGCAAAGAGACGCCCGGCGCCGAATTGCGCTGCGAGAAATTGTTGAAATCGAGTTCCCCGGTCGTCATGGATGACGACTACTCCCCGGATCAAAGACCTGAATCGGATTGTGACCTGTGCCCGATGAAGCCTAGGTGGCACATCTCCATTTCTGTGCCAAATGCGTCACGCTTTCATCGCGCTTTCGCGCGAAACCGACAGCAAAACGTGTGCTGGTTCGCACTTTACGCGTCACATATGCGGAGTGGCATCAGCACATACCGTTATGCGGCACGAGGCGGATGCCGGCGCAGGCGAATTCTAGATAGACCGCGCCATCTCCGCGGCGAGGCCCAGGTACTGCTGCGGTGCAAGAGCCTTGAGCCGCGCGCGTTCGGCCGGCGGCAGCGGTAGTTTGTCGATGAAGGCCGCGAGCCCGGCCGGCATCGACCTGCGTGCCGCGCGTGAAATCCTTGAGCAGCTCGTAGCCGTTGGGCACGCCGGCCGCGCGCAACGCCGTCTGCAGCGCTTCGCCCAGCACTTCGTGGGCGCGCTCGATGTCATTGGCGATCGTCTCCGGGATCGGCGGCGATCTTGCCGAGGCCGCGCTGCAGCGCGTTCCAGGCGATCAGGCTGTGCGCCAGCGCGACGCCGACGTTGCGCAGCACCGTGGAGTCGGTGAGATCGCGCTGCCAGCGCGAGATGGGTAGTTTGGCGGCGAAGTGGTGCAGCAGCGCGTTGGCGACGCCGAGATTGCCTTCGGCATTCTCGAAGTCGATCGGGTTGACCTTGTGGGGCATGGTCGATGAGCCCACCTCGCCGGCGACGGCGCGCTGGCGCAGGTAGCCGAGCGAGATGTAGCCCCAGGTGTCGCGCGCGAAGTCGATGAGGATGGTGTTGATGGCGGCGAGCGCGTCGCAGTACTCGCCGATCCAGTCGTGCGGCTCGATCTGCGTGGAGTATTCGTTCCACGCGAGCCCCTGCGACTCGATGAACTTCCGGCTCACCGTCGGCCAGTCGACCTTGGGCAGCGCGGCGACGTGCGCGTTGTAGTTGCCGACCGCGCCGTTCCACTTGGCGAGGATCTCGACCTTGTCGAGCCGCGCTGCGTGCGCGGCGCAGGCGCGCGACCACGTTCGCGAACTCCTTGCCGAGCGTGGTCGGGCTCGCGGTCTGGCCGTGGGTGCGCGACAACATGGCGAGCGCGGCGTGTTCATGCGCGAAGCTGCGCGCAGTTTTTCGATGACCTTTTCGAGCTCGGCCGACAGCACCGCGCGCGCCGCGCGCAGCATGCGTGCGTAGGCGAGATTGTTGATGTCCTCGGAGGTGCAGCCGAAGTGCACGAGCTCGAGCTACGGCGGGCGTGGCGCCGCCCTGGCCGAGCTTGTCGCGCACGAAGTATTCCACCGCCTTCACGTCGTGGTTGATGCGGCTCTCGATGGCCTTCACCGCGGCCGGCGCGTCGTCGCCGGGCTCGAGCGCGAGGCTCGCGGCGAGCCTGCTTGACGGAGTCGCTGCAGCGGCTGCGCCAGCATTTGCGGCACGGACTCCGCCAGCGACAGCAACCAGGCGGCTTCGATGCGCACGCGCTCGCGGATCAGCCCGCTTTCCGACAACACGGCGCGCAAGCGGGTCGGCGCCCTTGCGATAACGGCCGTCGACGGGAGAAAGCGCCAAGAGTGCTGCGGAATCCATGAAAGACATGCCTCGAATCGGGGGCTAAACTGGCCGCGCATGATATCCCAAGGCGAGAGCAATCCTGGCCGCAAAGAGCACGACAGCTTCGGCGAGATCGAAGTGCCCGCCGGTGCGTTGTGGGGCGCGCAGACCGAGCGGGCGCGGCGCAATTTCGCAGCAAGATCGGTGGCGGTCCGCTGCCGCGGGATTTCATCGCCGCGGTCGCGCTGATCAAGGCCGCGGCCGCGCGCGCCAATGCGAGACTCGGCCTGCTGCCGGCGGACATGGCCGGGGCGATCCAGGATGCGGTGAACGACATCGCCGGCGGCGAGCACCAGGACCAGTTTCCGCTCGACGTGTTCCAGACGGGCAGCGGCACCAGCACCAACATGAACGTCAACGAGGTGATCGCGCACCTCGCGAGCAAGGCGCTCGGCAAGCCGGTGCATCCGAACGATCACGTCAACATGTGCCAGAGCAGCAATGACGTGATTCCGAGCGCGATCCACCTGAGCGCGCTGAGCGAGGCAGCGCCGAGCTGCTACCCGGCGCTCGAAGCAGCTTCGCGCGCGTGCTGCGGCAGAAGGAGCGCGACTGGGCGCGATGTCTCAAGACCGGCCGCACGCATCTCATGGATGCGATGCCGATGACGCTCGGCCAGGAAGCCTCCGGCTGGCGCGCGCAGATCGACAACGCGATCGAGCGGCTGCAAGGCGAGCGAACCGCGGCTGCTGGCGCTGGCGCAGGGTGGTACGGCCATCGGCACCGGCATCAACGCGCACGAGAAATTCGCCGCGACTGTTCATCGAAGAGCTGCGCGCGGCCACCCGGCTTCCGCTCACGCTGGCGCCGAACTACTTCGCGGCCATGGGCTCGCAGGATGCGGCGGTGGAATTCTCCGGCCAGCTGCGCACGCTGGCGGTCGCGCTCATGAAGATCGCCAACGACCTGCGCTGGATGAACAGCGGGCCGCTCGCGGGTCTCGCCGAGCTCACAGCTGCCGGCGCTGCAGCCGGGCAGCAGCATCATGCCGGGCAAGGTGAATCCCGTGATTCCCGAAGCCGTGGCCATGGTGGCGGCGCAGGTCATGGGATCTCGACGCGGCCATCGCGATCGCCGGGCAATCGGGCAACTTCCAGCTCAACGTGATGTTGCCGCTCATCGCCAACAATCTGCTGCGAATCCATCGACCTGCTCGCCAACGCGGCCGCGGCGCTCGCGAACGCAGTGCCTCGCCGGGCGCGCGAGCCGAATATCGCGCGGCTCGACGAGGCGCTGGCGCGCAATCCCATTCTCGTGACCGCGCTCAATCCGGTGATCGGCTACGAACGCGCGGCGGCGATCGCCAAGCGCGCGTACGCCGAAGGTCGCGCCGGTATTCGACGTGGCGCTGGAAATGTCCGGACTCGAAGGAAGACGAGTTGCGCACGTCTGCTCGATCCGGCGGCGCTCACGCGCGGCGGCCTGCACGGCGGCGGAGGCCAGGGTTGAGGAGGCGGGTTGAGCGCAGACGAGCTGCGCAGCGCGGATCCTGCGGCGCTTCGAAGGCTCGCAGCCCCTCCACGAGCTTGCCGACTGGCGGCTGCTCGGAGTCGATGCGGAACGCAGCCGCCGGCTGCAGCGGCACTTTCCCGCCGACCCGGTGCCGGCCGCGGTGCTCGTGCCGCTGGTGGACCGGCCCGAAGGACTGACGGTCCTGCTCACGCAGCGCGCCTCGCAACTCGACGCGGCACGCGGCGCAGATTTCCTTTCCCGGCGGACGTCTCGACGCCGTCGGATGCCGACGTCGCGAGCGCCGCGTTGCGCGAAGCGCAGGAGGAGATCGGCCTCGATCCGGCGCGCGTGAGCGTCTTCGGCTATCTACCGGATCACCTGGTCATCAGCGGCTTTCGCGTGACGCCGGTGCTGTCGCTGGTGACGCCGCCGTTTTCGACTCACGCTCAATCCCGCGGAGGTCGCCGAAGTGTTCGAGGTGCCGGTGAGCCACGTGTTCGACGCCGGGCAATCACAAGGCGCGCCTGCGGCGCGTGGGCGACGAAGACATGCTGCTGTACGACATCCCCTGGCAAGGCCAGAACATCTGGGGCGCGACCGCCGGCATGTTGCTCACGTTCGTGCGCATGGTTCAGGAGGAGCGCGTGAGCGACGGGTCCGACGCGAAGGCGCAGCGATCGCTGGCGCGGCTGCTCGACATCATGCGCCGGCTGCGCGATCCGGCGAACGGCTGCCCCTGGGATCGCGAGCAGGACTTCGCGAGCATCGCGCCGTACACCATCGAAGAAGCCTACGAAGTGGCGGAGGCCATCGCGCGCGGCGAACCGCGTGCGCTCGAAGGCGAGCTCGGCGACCTGTTGTTCCAGGTGGTGTTCCACGCGCAGATGGGCGCCGAGCGGCAGTGGTTCGATTTCGCGAGCGTCGCCGAATCCATCGCCAGCAAACTCACCGAACGGCACCCGCACGTGTTCGCCGACGCGCGCATCGGGTCGGTGGCCGAGCAGAATCGCGCCTGGGAAGAACACAAGGCGCGCGAGCGCGCGGCGCGCGGCGAGTCGCGCGGTGAGCTCGACGATGTGCCGCTGGCGCTGCCGGCGCTGGCGCGCGCCGCGAAGCTCGGCAAACGCGCCGGACGCGTGGGCTTCGACTGGCCGGATGCAGCCGGTGTGCGCGCCAAGATCGACGAGGAGCTGCGCGAAATCGACGAGGTGGCCGAGGGTCATCACGCGCATCGAGCCGAGGAACTCGGTGACCTGCTGTTCGCGGTGGCGAACTGGGCGCGGCACCTCGAGGTCGATCCCGAGGAAGCGCTGCGACTCGCCAATGCCAAGTTCGAACGCCGATTCCGCGCCATGGAAAGGCTCGCGGCGGAACGTGCGCTGGTTCTCAAGACACTCACGCCCGCGGAGTGGGACGGGCTCTGGAACGAGGTGAAAACCGCGGAAAAGACCGGCAAGGCCGACGTTCAGTAAGGATTCATCGACCGCTTCGTACAGTGGCGCCACGGTCGGGAAACCCCTCGATCGACGGAGGCTTTATGTCGAGCAGCAGCAGAAAGTTCGTGGTGAGCCTGGTGGCCGCGGCGGTGACGGCGGCGAGTGCCGGCGTATCGGCGCAGGATCAGTGACGGTCGATATGACCAGGCTCCGCATGACCAGGGCCCGTATGACCAGGGTCAGTACGACGGGCGATGCTGCTTACGACTATGCCCGCGTCGTCGACGTTCAGCCGCTGATCACGCGCGTACGAGTCACCACTCCGCAGCGCGAATGCTGGGATGAAACCCGCGTCGACCAGCGCGGGCAATGGCTACGGCGTCCTCTGCCGCGCAGCACGGCTGGTGGCGCGGTGCTCGGTGCCGTGATCGGCGGCGTGCTCGGCCACCAGATCGGCAGCGGCCGTGGGCGTGATGCCGCGACTGCCGCGGGTGTGGTGATCGGTGCCGCGGTCGGTGCACAGCAGGCGCAGCGTCGCGCTGCCTACGCCGCGGCGCCGCCCCAGCGCATACACGGTGCAGCGTTGTGAGACGCGTTACCGCGATGAGTGGCAGGAGCGTACCGACGGCTACCGCGTGACTTATGTGTACAACGGCCGCCGCCAGGTGACCGAGATGCCGAACCGCCCCGGCGACCGCATCCGCGTGCGGGTCGACGTGAGCCCGGCGGAGTAGTGAACGAGTTGTTTGCCATGGCGATGTGGGCGCCTATTCCATTGCGATGAACGCCCGCATCGCCTTCCTCACCTTTTCGGATCGCAGCCATTAAACTCCTGCCCGTCATGAAGAAGATCCGCCAGGGTCTGGTGCCCGTCACGTTGTTCGCGGTCGGCTTCGCGCCGTTCACGCAGGCCCACAGCATGCCGGGGCAGGTGATCGGCGGGCGGCAGCGCCGAAGAGCGTCCAGGCGTCGTGGCCGAGATTGCGCGACGGCATTTCGCTCGACGAAGCCGTGCGGCGCGCCGAGGCGCAGTACCGCGCGCGCGTGGTGCGCACCGACGTGCAGGACGAAGACGGTCGCAAGGTGTACGTGCTCAAGCTGCTGTCCGAAGACGGGCGCGTGGTCACCGTGCGCATCGACGCCGCCACCGGAAGGATGCGCTGACCGCATGCGAGCCCTGGTGGTCGAAGACGAAGCGAGCTTGCGCGAAGGCCTGCGCGAACAGCTGGTGAAGCAGGGCTTCACGGTCGACGTGGCGGCCGATGGCGACGAAGGCCTGTTCGCCGGCAAGGAATATCCGCTCGACATCGCCGTCATCGACCTCGGCCTGCCGAAGCTTTCCGGGCTCGAGCTCATCCGCAGCCTTGCGCGACGCGGGCAAGAAATTTCCCGATCCTGATCCTGACGGCGCGCGATCGCTGGCAGGACAAGGTCGAAGGACTGCAGGCCGGCGCGGACGACTACGTCGCCAAGCCCTATCACTTCGAAGAAGTGCTGGCGCGCATGCAGGCGCTGCTGCGCCGTGCGGGCGGCTGGGCCAGTCCCGATCCTCGAATGCGGCCCGATCCGCCTCGACACGCGCGCGCAGGCGGTGACGCTCGAACGGCAGCGCCGATCGAACTCACCACGTTCGAATACCGCATCCTCGAGCACATGATGCTGCGCGCCGGCGACGTGATCTCGAAGACCGAGCTCACCGAACGCCTGTACGACCAGGACTTCGAGCGCGACAGCAACGTCATCGAGGTGTTCATCGGGCGCCTGCGGCGCAAGCTCGATCCCGACGAAACGCTGCATCCCATCGAAACCCTGCGCGGACGCGGCTACCGCTTCGCGCATCGCGCAGAACGCACGGCGCCTGAGGAAGCGCAGCGCTTGTCGCGTCCTTCCCTAAGCCGCCGGCTCCTGCTGTCGGTGTTCATCGTGCTCGTGGTGTTCTTCGGGCTCACGGTATTCCTGCTCGACCGGGTTTTTCAGCGCGCCGCGGAACGCAGCCTGCGCGAGCTCATCGATGCGCAGATGGTGGCGCTGATCGCCGCCGCGGATCCCGACGGACCCGAATCGGTCACGCCCACCGCCGTGCTCGAGACGCGCTTCGACACGCCGGGCTCGGGCCTGTACGCGGAAATCCGCTCGGCGAGCGGCGAGAGCATCTGGCGTTCGCAATCGACGATCGGCACCGCCGTGCAGTTCGGTCCGCCGCTCGAAGGCGGCGAACGCAGCTTCTTCTACACCGAGATCGCCGGCACGCCGATCCGGCTCGCGGTCGCGAGCCGCGGCATCGTCTGGGACGACCTGCACGGCCAGCCGGCGCGCTTCACCTTCAGCGTCGCCACCAGCCTCGAAGTCTACGAAGCGCAGCTCGCGAGTTTCCGGCAGCAGATGGTCGGCTGGTTCGTCGGCCTTGCGGTGCTGCTGGTCGCGACGCTGGCGCTGCTGCTGCGCTGGCTGCTGAAGCCGGTGCGGCGCCTGGAGCGCGAGATCAAGGAAGTGGAGGCGGGCACGCGCGAACACCTGGGCGAGGCGTGGCCGCGCGAGCTCGCCGCGGTCACCAGCAATCTCAATGCGCTGCTCGATGGCGAACGCACGCGCATCCGGCGCTATCGCGACACGCTCGGCAATCTCGCGCACAGTCTGAAGACGCCGCTGGCCGTCATGCGTCAGTCGCTGGGCACCGGCGATGCGCCGGGCAAGACCGCGCTGAACGCGGAAATCGATCGCATGAGCGGCATCATCGAGCACCAGATGAAACGCGCCGCGGCCAGCGGCGGCGTGTTGTTAGGCCAGGCGCCGGTGGATGTGGCGCCGATCGTGAGCGAGCTGCGCGTCGCCTTGCTCAAGGTGTACGGCAACAAGGACCTGCTGTTCGAAACGTCGGTCGCGGCCGAAGCGCAGTTCATCGGCGATCGCGCCGACCTCACCGAGCTGCTCGGCAACCTGCTCGACAACGCCTGCAAGTGGGCGCGTGCGCGGGTGCGCATCGAGGTGTCGGTCGATGCGGATGCGGATTCGCGCGCCGCGTTGCGCCTCGTCGTCGACGACGACGGTCCCGGAATCGCCGAGGCGGATCGCGCCAAGGTCCTGCGAGCGCGGCGGTCGCGCCGACGAAGCGACGCCGGGCTACGGGCTCGGTCTCGCCATGGTGCACGACACCGTGGCGCTCTATGGCGGATCGCTGCGCATCGACAGCTCGAGCTTCGGCGGCGCGCGCTTCGAGCTCGAGGTTGCCCGGAAGAAAGGGGCCGCTGCTCCCTACGGGCGCTACGGGCCTTCCTTGATCTCGAACGTGATGCCCTGTGCCAGCGGCAGCTCGCGGCTCCAGTTGATGGTGTTGGTCTGGCGGCGCATGTAGGCCTTCCACGAATCCGAGCCCGACTCGCGTCCGCCGCCCGTGTCCTTCTCGCCGCCGAATGCGCCGCCGATCTCCGCGCCCGAGGTGCCGATGTTCACGTTGGCGATGCCGCAGTCGCTGCCGGTGGCCGACAGGAACGCCTCGGCGTGTTGCAGCCGGTCGGTGAAGATCGCCGAAGAAAGGCCGTGCGCCGATGCGTTCTGCATCTCGATGGCTTCATCGAGCGAGTCGAACGGGATCAGGTACATCACCGGCGCGAATGTTTCGTGCTGCACGATGGGCCAGTCGTTCTCCGCGCAGAACAATGGTAGGTGCGACGAAGTTGCCCTTGCCCTCGAGGACCTTCTCGCCGGTGATCACCTTGCCGCCGGCGGCCTTCGCCTGCGCGATCGCCTGCGAATAGCGCTCGACGGCGCTCTTGTCGATCAGCGGGCCCATGAGCGTCGCCGGATCGATCGGGTTGCCGATGCGCACCTGCGTGTAGGCGTGCGCGAGCTTCTTGCTCGAGCTCGTCGAGGCGCGAGCGATGCACGAGCACGCGGCGTGTCGTCGTGCAGCGCTGGCCCGCGGTTCCCACGGCGCCGAACACGATGGCGGGCACCGCGAGTTTCAGGTCCGCCGTCTCGTCGACGATGATCGCGTTGTTGCCGCCGAGCTCGAGCAGCGATCTTGCCGAGCCGGCGCGCGACTCGTTCCGCGACATTGCGGCCGACGGCGGTCGAACCGGTGAACGACACCAGCGCGACGCGCCGGTCGTCGACGAACCGCGTGGCGAGCTCTGTGCCCGCATCGATGAACAACTGGAAGATCGCCGGTAGTTTGTGCTCGCGCATCACCTTGTTGCAGATGTGCTGGACCGCGATCGCGGTGAGCGGTGTCTTCGGCGAGGGCTTCCACACCGAGGCATTGCCGCAGATCGCGGCGAGGAACGCGTTCCACGCCCACACCGCGACCGGAAAATTGAACGCGGAGATGATCCCGACGACACCGAGCGGATGCCACTGCTCGTACATGCGGTGCTGCGGCCGCTCCGAGTGCATGGTGAGGCCGTAGAGCATGCGCGACTGGCCGACGCGAAGTCGGCGATGTCGATCATCTCCTGCACTTCACCGAGGCCCTCGGCCTTGATCTTGCCGTTCTCGAGCGTGACCAGCGCGCCGAGATCGTCCTTGGCAGCGCGCAACGCGTCGCCTAACAACCGGATGGCCTCGCCGCGGCGCGGCGCGGGCACGTTGCGCCATGCGGCGGCTGCTTCGACCGCGCAGCGCATGATGTTCTCGTAGTCGGTGACCGTGGCGCTGCGCACCTGCGCCAGCGTTTCGCCGGTGGCCGGATTGGTCGACGTGATCGCGCTGCCGGCGATGTCCTTCGACCAGCCGAGATTGCCCATCCACGCGCCGGCGTTGATCGAATCGATGCCGAGCCGCTTCAGAATGCCGGCGACGTCGACCGTAACCTTCGCGGCGCTCATTTCTTCGTCCGCTGCGGCCTGGCGGCGCGCCTTCGCTGCAGCTCCTGCGCTGATGACCGGCCTGGCCGCTGACGACGACCACGGACGAAATATCCTTGGTTCCGCCGGGCGCGTAGTACTGGCCGAAACGATTGTCGAGGATCTCCGGCAGATCGAACTGCTCCTGCGCGACGAAGCCCTGGTACTTGCGTGGGCTCGACAGCACGAGGTCGACCACCGCAGTGATCCCCGCCGCAGTGGTGACCTGGATCGCCGACCACAGCCGGCCCGCGATCATCTGCGGATAGATCTTGTTGACGTAGTTTTCTTCGCGCAGCTCGCCATCCTGTTTGCCGGCGACGGCGGCGTACACGATGACCACGTCCTGCAGCGTCTGCGGCACGGCGTGTTCGAGCACGCGTTTCAGCGTGGCGCGATCAGAGTTGAGCTTCAGGTCGTTCATGAGCAGGCGCATCTGCGCGCAGTGGCCGGGATACCGCATGGTCTTGTAGTTGATCTGCTCGCAGATGCTTGCCGTACGACTCCGCCAGTGAACCCAGGCCGCCCGAGGTGTTGAAGGCCTCGTACAGCGTGCCATCGATTTCGATTTCCTCGAGACCTTCGAGCGGCGCGGCGTCGACGATCTTGCCGTCGACCACCGACTGGCACGGATTGCCGTATTCGTTGATGAGGCCCTCGGTGGACCAGGTCAGCGAATACTTGAGCACGTTGTTAGGGTGCTGGGGCAGGGCGCCGACGCGCAGCTTGATGGAGCGCAGCTCGTCGAAGTGCTTGGTGAGCTCGTTGGCCGCGATGCTGATGAAGCCCGGCGCGAGTCCACACTGCGGCACGAACGCCTTCGATGCACCACGCGCGATGCGGCGCACTGTCTGGGTGACCGCCACGTCTTCGGTGAGATCGAAATAATGCGCATTGCCCTTGCGCGCCGCCTTGGCCACTGCCGGATTGCAGTAGTAGGGAAGGCTGGAGATGACGGCCTGTGGTTTGTTTGCCGAGAAGTGGCTGTCGAGCGCCTTGGGCTCGCTTGCGTCAAGGGCAACGGCCCGGAGGTTTGCCGAACCGTGAGCTTTCACCACCGCTTCGGCCGCCGATGCATCGACGTCGCCCAGGGTGACGTCATAATCACCCGACTCCGCCAGCAGGCCAGAGATGAGGGCGCCGATCTTGCCGGCCCCCAGGATCAAAACTTTGTGCATGAATACCTCGTATTGGCGGTAGTGTGCCGTAACCTGCTGAATTAGAATACTTCGCACCATGCGTACCCCCGACACTGCCTCCTGGCATCCAGCAAGCTGGACCTCCCGCACCGCCGCTCAGCAGCCGCGTTACAACGACCTCGCCGCGCTCGAAAGCAACGTGGCCGCGCTCTCGCGCCTGCCGCCGCTGGTGGTGTCCTGGGAAATCGAACAGCTGCGCGAGCGTCTGGCCGAAGCGCAGATCGGTCGCAAGTTCCTGCTCATGGGTGGCGACTGCGCCGAGACCTTCGAGGAGTGCGAGTCCGACAAGATCGCCAAGAAGCTCAAGATCCTGCTGCAGATGAGCCTGGTGCTCCTGCACGGACTCAAGAAACCCATCATTCGCGTCGGCCGCATGGCGGGCCAGTACGCCAAGCCTCGATCGGCTGACACCGAGACGCGCAACGGCGTCACGCTGCCCGCGTTCCGTGGCGATCTCGTGAATCGTTCCGAGTTCACCGCCGAAGCGCGTGAGCCCGATCCCACGCTGCTGCTGCGCGGTTACGAACGCGCCGCGCTCACGCTCAATTTCGTGCGCGCGCTGTGTGACGGCGGCTTCGCCGATCTGCATCACCCGAGATATTGGGATCTCGGCTTCATGAAGCATTCGCCGCTGATCGAGCAGTACCAGAAGATCGTCGACTCCATCGGCGACTCGCTCGACTTCTTCGAACGGGTGAGCGGCGGCCGCGCGCCGCACGAAGTCACCTCGGTCGATTTCTTCGCCGCGCACGAAGGGCTGCTCATGCCCTACGAGCAGGCGCAGACGCGTTACATCGAGCGTCAGAAGCGCTGGTACAACCTGGCCACGCACATGCCGTGGATCGGCATGCGCACGGCGTCGCTCGACGGCGCGCACGTGGAATTCTTCCGCGGCATCGCCAACCCGATGGGCGTGAAGATCGGACCGGCGATGACCGCCGAATGGCTGCAGGGTCTCGTCACCACGCTGAACCCGCAGAACACGCCGGGCCGCCTCACCATCATCCATCGCTTCGGTGCGAAGGATGTCGAAAAGGGTCTGCCGCAGATGATCAAGGCCGTTCGTGAAACGGGCCAGCAAGTGCTGTGGGTCTGCGACCCCATGCACGGCAACACCGAGACCAGCTCGGGTGGTCTCAAGACGCGTCGCTTCGAGAACATCCTCAAGGAACTCGAACTGTCATTCCAGGTTCACGAAGCCAATGGATCGTTCCTGGGTGGCGTGCACATCGAGCTCACGGGCGAAGACGTCACCGAATGCACCGGCGGAGCGCGTGGTCTCACCGATGCGGACCTCGCGCGTGCATACAAGTCCACGGTCGATCCGCGCCTCAACTACGAGCAGGCGCTGGAAATGGCGATGCTGATCGGCCGGCACGGTCCGGCACGCTAATTGCTGATCTACGGAACATGCAGTACGAAAAAATAGCGGTTCCGAAGGACGGCCAGCGCATCACCATCAATCCGGACGCGTCGCTCAACGTGCCCGACGTGCCTCTTATCGCCTTCGTCGAAGGTGATGGCATCGGCATCGACATCACCCCGGTGATGTTGAAGGTGGTCGACGCCGCGGTATCCAAAGCCTATGGCGCCAAACGCAAGATCTCCTGGGTCGAGGTCTTCGCCGGCGAGAAGGCGCAAAAAGTTTACGGCACAGGTTTTCCGGACGAGACGCTGCTCGCGCTGCGCGATTTCGTGGTCAGCATCAAAGGCCCGCTCGGTACACCGGTAGGTGGGGGCATGCGGTCGCTGAACGTGGCGATGCGCCAGAACCTCGATCTCTACGCCTGCGTGCGGCCCATTCGCTATTTCCCCGGCGTCTCGACGCCGATGGCCGATGCATCGCTGACCGACATGGTGGTCTTTCGCGAGAACACCGAGGACATCTACGCCGGCATCGAGTGGCCGACGGGATCGGAAGAAGTCCACAAACTGATCCACTTCCTGCAGACCGAGCTCAAGGTCAGTGGCATCCGTTTCCCGGCGAGCTCGGGCCTCGGCATCAAGCCCGTGTCGAAGGAAGGCAGCCAGCGCCTGGTGCGCAAGGCCATCCAGTACGCCATCGAGAACGACCGCGTGTCGGTCACGCTGGTGCACAAGGGCAACATCATGAAGTACACCGAAGGTGCCTTCATGCAGTGGGGCTATCTACTCGGCGAAAGAGGAGTACGGCGCCAAGCCGATCGGCGCGGGTCCGTGGCTGTCGTTCAAGAGCCCGGTCAACGGCAAGGAAATCGTCATCAAGGACGTCATTGCCGACAACTTCCTGCAGCAGGTGCTGTTGCGTCCCGAAGACTACGACGTCATCGCGACGCTGAATCTGAATGGCGACTACATTTCCGACGCGCTCGCGGCGCAGGTGGGCGGCATCGGCATCGCGCCGGGCGGCAACATCGGCGACGGCCTCGCGGTGTTCGAAGCCACGCATGGCACGGCGCCGGGATTTGCCGGCAAGGATCGCGTGAACCCGGGTTCGCTGATCCTCTCGGCCGAGATGATGCTGCGTTACATCGGCTGGAAGGAAGCCGCGGATCTCATCATCCACGGCGTGGCCGACACCATCGCCGCCAAGGAAATGACCTACGACCTCGCGCGGCTGCGCGAGGCCATTCGCGCCACCAAGCGCGACATCGCGGCGCGCAAGAACGTCGAGGAAGACCTGCAGCGCCTGATTCCGGGGGCCACCTTGCTGACCTGCTCGGGATTTGGCGACGCCATCATCAAGCGCATGCGGAGTTGACCGCCAACGCGTTAGTCTTCGGCCGATGTCCGACACCTTTCGCTCCGATTGCATGCTCTGCCCGCGGCTCGCGCGTTTTCTCAGCGTCACCGCGCATGAGAATCCCGACTATCACTGCAAGCCGGTGGCGCCTTTCGGCGAAGCGGCGCCCAAACTGCTGATCGTCGGGCTGGCTCCGGGTATGCACGGCGCAAACCGCACCGGGCGGCCGTTCACCGGCGACTACGCGGGGATACTTTTATATGAATCCCTGCATGCACTCGGGACTGTCGAGCGCCCCCAAGTCCGTGGACCGCAGCGATGGCCTGACGCTGCACGGCGTACGGATCACCAACGCGGTGAAGTGCCTGCCGCCCGAGAACAAACCGCTGCCGATCGAGATCAAGACCTGCAACCAGTATCTCGCCGCCGAGCTCGTGAATCTTCGTTCGGTCACCACCATACTGGCCCTCGGCACGGTGGCTCACGATGCGGTGCTCGTCGCGGTGGGTCAGAAGCGCTCGGCCGCGAAGTTCGGCCACGGCAATGAGCACGCGCTGCCGGAGAATCGCCACATGGTCGATTCCTATCATTGCAGCCGCTACAACACGCAGACGCGACGTCTCACCCCCGAGATGTTCCGCACGGTGCTGACACGCGCGGCGAACGCTTGCCGGAATTCCGGTCGCGACTTGAGAGAAGCGCTCGAGCGCCGGCCCGTGAGTTTCGATCACAAGGACTTCATCGCCAACCTGCCGCGCCGCCCGGGCGTGTATCGCATGTACTCGGGAAAGCGGTCGAACTGCTGTACGTCGGCAAGGCGCGCGCCCTGCGTGACCGCGTCGGCAACTACTTCCTGGCCAGCAACGTCGATCCCAAGGTGCAGGCGCTGGTGAGCCACATCGCGCGCATCGAAGTCACGCTGACGAACTCCGAGACCGAGGCGCTGCTGCTCGAGTACAACCTCATCAAGGAGCACAAGCCGCGCTACAACATCGTGTTGCGCGACGACAAGAGTTTTCCGTACATCTATCTACCGGCGGGGCACGAATATCCGCGGCTGGTGTTCTACCGCGGACCGCGCAACCTGCCCGGACGGTACTTCGGGCCGTTTCCGAGCGCCGGCGCCGTCAAGGAAACACTGCAGAGCGTGCAGAAGATCTTTCGCATCCGGAACTGCCGCGACACCTTCTTCGAGAACCGCAGCCGTCCGTGCCTGCAGCACCAGATCGGCCGTTGTTCGGCGCCCTGCGTGAAGCTGATCTCGCGCGAAGACTATGCGCGCGATATCGCCGCGGCCGTCAAGGTGCTCGAAGGGCGCAACGACGAGGTCAATGCCGAGCTGGCGCGCGCCATGGAGCAGGCCGCGGAAAGCCTGCAGTACGAACGCGCGGCGGCGTTGCGCGACCAGCTCGCGGCGCTCAAGCAGGTGCAGGCCCAGCAGATCGTCACCGCCGAGGGTGATCGCGACATCGACGTATTCGCGCTGGTGGGCGAGCCCGGAGAGTTCGCGATCACCGTGATGATCATCCGCGGCGGACGCAATCTCGGTGCCACGAGCTACTTTCCCAAGGGCACGCTGGCCGAGCCCAACGAAGCGCTGGCGTCGTTCCTTATGCAGTACTACGCCGAGACGCCACCGCCCGCGGAAGTGCTCGTGAATCTCGAGCTCGGCGAATCTGAAGCGCTGAATGCGGCGCTCGCGCAGCGCGCGGGCACCGCCACACGCGTGTGGCGACCGTCGCGCGCATTGCCCGCGCGCTGGATCGCCATGACGGTGGAGAACGCCACGCAGGCATTGCGCATGCGACGCGCGCGGCGCGCGGACATCGAAGCCATGCTGTCAGGATCTGGCGCGCCTTGCTAGGCCTGCCGACGGCCCCGCGACGGCTGGAGTGTTTCGACATCAGCCACACGGCGGGCGAGGGCACGGTCGCCTCTTGCGTGGTGTATGGGCCGGAAGGCCCGATCAAGAAGGAATACCGGCGCTTCAACATCACGGGCGTCACGCCGGGCGATGACTACGGAGCGCTGCGCCAGGCGCTGCGGCGGCGTTACGAACGCGTCAAGGCCGGCGAAGTGCCTGCGCCTGACGTGCTGCTGATCGATGGCGGTCTCGGGCAGATCAACGAGGTGTACGCGGAGCTCGAGCAGCTGGGATTCGCCAGCCTGAAGCTCGTGGGCGTGGCGAAAGGCCCGGATCGCAAGGCAGGACAGGAACGGTTGTTCGTGCACGGCGACGCCGCGCCATCATTCCCGGTCCGGATTCGCCAGGGTCTGCGCGTGGTCCAGCGAATTCGCGACGAAGCACATCGTTTCGCCATCACCGGCCATCGCAAGCGGCGCGCGCGCCGTCACAACGAGTCGGTGCTGGAGACCGTGCCGGGGCTGGGACCGGCGAAGCGCCGCGCACTGCTGCGGCACTTCGGCGGGCATGCAGGGACTGCTGCGCGCGGGAGTCACTGACTTCGAGGCGGTGAGCGGAATCGGGACAACACTGGCGCGCACCCTTTATGATCATCTGCACCCTGGAGCCTGAGAGCTTCCCACGGATGATCTGGAACCTTCCAAACACGCTGACCTGGCTGCGGATCTTCGCGATCCCGCTGGTCATCGTGCTGTTCTATCTACCGTTCAAGTGGGCCGATCCGGCCGCGGGCCTGCTGTTCGCGCTGGCCGGCATCACCGATTCGCTCGACGGCTATTTCGCGCGCCGCATGGGCCAGACCTCGCGGCTCGGCGCATTCCTCGATCCGGTGGCCGACAAGCTCATCGTGGCGGTCGCGCTGGTGCTGCTGGTCAGCAAGGACATGCCCATCGTCATCGTGCCCGGGCTCGAAGGCATGGACGGCGGCCACGCCACGCTGCGATCGGAGACGGTCCGCGTGATCCTCGTGCTCAGCGCCATCGTCATCATCGGCCGCGAAATCGCCATCTCCGCGCTGCGCGAATGGATGGCCGAGATCGGCCAGCGCGGCAAGGTCAAGGTGAGCCAGCTCGCCAAGTACAAGACCATCCTGCAGATCGTCGGTCTGTCCTGCATGTTGTTCCGCTGGAACCTCTGTCGGATTCCTGCCGATATTCGAGATCGGCCTGGTGCTCACGGTCATCGCCGCGTTCCTCACGCTGATGTCGGCGATCTCGTACCTGCGGGCCGCGTGGCCCGACCTGCGGGGCACCGACATGATCCGCTCGGTCTGCGTATTCTGCGGCTCCGCGCCGGGCGCGCGGCCTAGCTACTCGCGCGCCGCCGAAGAGATGGGCGTGGCGCTGGCGAACGCCGGGCCTCACGCTGGTGTACGGCGGCGGCAAGCTCGGGCTCATGGGCATCGTCGCCGATGCCGTGCTCGAGGCGGGCGGGCGCGTGGTGGGCGTGATTCCGCGCATGCTCATCGAGCGCGAGTGCGCGCATCCGAACCTCACGACGCAGCACGTCGTCGACGACGATGCATGAGCGCAAGACGCTCATGGCCGACATGTCCGACGCCTTCGTCGGCCTGCCGGGCGGCATGGGCACGTTCGACGAACTCGTCGAAATCGTCACCTGGGCGCAGCTCGGGCTGCACGCCAAGCCGGTGATCCTCGCCAACATCGAGAACTACTTCGAGCCGATGTACGGCATGCTCGATCACGCCGTGCAGGAAGGATTCGTCACCGCCGAAAGCCGTGCGCGCTGGCGCAATGCCGATTCGGTGACGTCGGTCATGCAAATCCTTCGAAAGAAGGGCTTACCGGAGAGGGAATTCCTTGACTTGCCGGGCGGCGGCCCTAGAATTTGCGCCCTCTCCAGGAAGCGGGAATAGCTCAGTTGGTAGAGCACGACCTTGCCAAGGTCGGGGTCGCGAGTTCGAGTCTCGTTTCCCGCTCCAAATCCGCAGGTCCTCATCATTCGGGCCCGTGGCTAGGTGGCAGAATGGTTATGCAGCGGCCTGCAAAGCCGTCTATGCCGGTTCGATTCCGACCCTAGCCTCCAACACCCGTGTCCCAAGCCCCGGTGGCGGAATTGGTAGACGCAACGGACTTAAAATCCGTCGGCCGCAAGGCCATGCCGGTTCGATTCCGGCCCGGGGCACCATTCAAATGCCGCATGAAATGCTGACCGTTCAGGCGTTCACCTGTGGCGCGGCGATCGTCACGTGCTGCGCGGCGTGAGCTTCGAGGGCAATCCCGGCAAATGCGTGCTGCTCACCGGCAAGAACGGCGCGGGCAAGACCACGCTGATCCGCGCCATCGCCGGGCTGCTCGACCCCGAGGAAGGGCAGGTGTTCTGGCGTGGCGCGCCGGCGCGCGACGCGGCGCGACGAATTCCATTCCGATCTCGCCTATCTGGGCCATGAGCCGCCGCTCAAGGGCGATCTGTCGGCGCGCGAGAACCTGACGCTATTCCATCGGCATCCGCCGCGCCGTCACCGCCGCTGAAATCGACGCCGCACTCACGCGGACCGGCGCCCAGCGCGTTCGCCGATCGCGCCATGCGCATGCTGTCGGCGGGCCAGAAGCGCCGCGTGGCCCTGGCCGGTGTGTTGCTGGCCAACGCCGTGTTGTGGCTTCTGGACGAACCCACCACCAATCTTGATGCCGACGGGCAACAGCTGGTGCGCGACCTGATCGGCGAGCAACTGGCCCGCGACGGGCTCGTGGTGGCGGCCGTCCATCATTCGCTGCCGCTGCCGGCCGAGCAGCTGGTGTGCCCTGGAGCTTGGCCAATCATGAAAACCGTCGCGCCCTGGCAGCGGCCCGGCTGGTGGCCGTGCGTGACCTGCGTCTCGCTTTCCGCAAGCCTTCCCAGGTCATTCAGCCGCTCATGTTCTTCATGATCGTGGCCACGTTGTTCCCGCTGACATTAACCCCGGAAATGTCGCGACTGCGAGACGCCGCGCCGGGTGTCTTGTGGATCGGCGCGTTGTTATCCTCGCTGCTGGCGCTCGAGTTCCTGTTCCGCGACGACGCGGTAGATGGGACGCTCGAGCAGTTCGCCTTATCGGGACAATCGCTGACATGGATGTTGTTTGCGAAGACCTGCACGCACTGGATGCTCACGGGGCTCCCGCTGGCGTTGTCCGCGCCCATCGCGGCCGCCGCGCTCGGCGTGTCCGATGGAGGCGATGGGCGGCGTGGTGGCTTCGCTGGCGCTCGGCAGCTTCGCCATGAGCCTGGTGGGCGCGATCGGCGCGGGCCTCACGCTGGGCGCGCGGCGCGGCGGCGTGCTGCTGTCGTTGTTGACGCTGCCGCTGGCGGTGCCCATCCTGATTTTCGGCGCGCGCGCCACGCAGCTCGCGATCACCGGCGGTGACATCGCGCCGCCGATGTATTTGTTAGGCGCGATCGCCGTGCTCGGCGTGACGCTCGCGCCGCTGGCCGCGGCCGCCGCGGTGCGTATCGGACTGGAGTAGGCATTCAATAATGGCTACCTGGACCTGGTTTCATCGCCTGGCATCGCCGCCGCATGTGTATGCGTTCGCGCGGCGCTGGACGCCGTGGTTCGGAGGATTCGCGGCGCTCGCGATGTGTGGTCGCGCTGTACGGCGGCCTGGTGCTCGCGCCCGAGGACTACCAGCAGAAGGACGCCTTCCGCATGGTGTACGTGCACGCGCCGACCGCCTGGCTGTCGCTCATGATCTACACCACCATGGCGGTCGCCGCCGCGGTGGGCCTCATCTGGCGCATGAAGGTGGCGCATGCCGCCGCCGCCGCGTGCGCGCCGATCGGCGCCTGGTTCACCGTGGCCGCGCTCGGCACCGGGCATGCTGTGGGGCAAGCCGATGTGGGGCGCCTACTGGGTCTGGGACCCGCGGCTCACCGCCGAGCTGGTGCTGCTGTTCCTGTATTTCGGCTACATGGGGCTGCGCGCCGGCATCGAAGATCCGGTCAAGGCCGACAAGGCGAGCGCCGTGCTGGCGGTCGTCGGGTGTAATCAACGTGCCTATCATCAAGTTCTCGGTGGAGTGGTGGAACTCGCTGCACCAGACGCGCGACGGTCATGCAGATGGGCAAGCCGAAGATGGACTTCGACATGTTGTGGCCGCTGCTGCTGATGTTCCTCGCGTTCGCGTTGTACTTCGTCGCCGTGCTGCTCATCCGGCTGCGCGCCGAACTGCTGCGCCGCGAACGCAATGCGAGCTGGATTCGCGAGGTGCTGGCATGAGCGAATTTCTCGACATGGGTGGCTACGGAAAATACCTCTGGCCGGCGTTCGCGCTCGGCTTCGGCATCGTCGTGCTCAACCTGGTGCTGGCGCTCGAACTCGCTGACCAGCGCCAAGCAGGAAGCGCGCACGGCGCATGGAGATGTCGCAATGACACCGCGGCAGCAACGCATGGTGCTCGGTTGCCGGCATCGTCGCCGGCGTCAGCGTCGCCGCGTGGCTCGGCACTGCAGGCGTTTCGCAAGCCAACGTCATGTTCTTCTTCGATCCGTCGCAGATCGTCGCGGGCGAAGCTGCCGCCGCCGGCGAACGTTTTCGGCTCGGCGGCATGGTCGAGAAGGGCAGCGTCGAGAAGACGGCCGGCACGCTCGACATCCAGTTCCTCGTCACCGACTTCAAACACACGGTGCCGGTGAAATATTCAGGCATCCTGCCGGACCTGTTCCGCGAGGGGCAGGGCGTGGTGGCGCACGGCCGCATGCAGAGCGGACACGTTCGTCGCCGATGAAATCCTCGCCAAGCACGACGAGAAATACATGCCGCCCGAAGTGGCCGAATCGCTCAAGGACAATCCGCCGCCACCCGAACGTGCCCGCAGCGTGGGCACCTGATGATTCCCGAGCTCGGACATTTCGCCCTGATCCTCGCGCTGGTGCTCGCCGGCGCGCAGACATTCTTCGGCATCTTCGGCGCCGCGCGCGGCGATGCGCGCTGGCAGGCCGTCGTGCAGGCCGGCGGTGGCCGGGCAGTTCGTGCTCGTCAGCACGGCGATCGGCGCGCTGGTGCACGCCTTCGTCACCTTCGATTTCTCCGTGCTGTACGTCGCCAGCAATTCCAATTCCGCGCTGCCCACGTTCTATCGCGTGGCCGCGCTGTGGGGCGCGCACGAAGGTTCGCTGCTGCTGTGGGCGTGGATCCTCGCGGCCTGGACGCTGGCGGTGGCGATCGTCGAGCCGCAACCTGCCGGCGAGCTTCGCGAGCCGCGTCATGGGCGTGCTCGGCTTCGTGAGCTTCGGCTTCCTGCTGTTCACCGTCGCCACGTCGAATCCGTTCGAGCGCATGCTTCCGGCGCCCGCCGACGGGCGCGACCTGAACCCCGTGCTGCAGGATCCGGCGCTCGCGATCCATCCGCCGCTGCTCTACATGGGCTACGTCGGTTTCGTCCGTGGCCTTCGCGTTCGCCTGCGCGGCGATGCTCGAAGGCAAGCTCGACCAGGTGTGGGCGCGCTGGACGCGGCCGTGGACGACGATGGCCTGGGCGTTTCTGTCGGTGGGCATCGCGCTCGGCAGCTGGTGGGCGTACTACGAGCTCGGCTGGGGCGGTTACTGGTTCTGGGATCCGGTGGAGAACGCCTCGTTCATGCCCTGGCTCGTCGGCACGGCGCTCATCCATTCGCTCGCCGCCACGGAAAAGCGCGGCGTGTTCAAGAGCTGGACGCTGCTGCTCGCCATCCTCGCGTTTTCCCTGAGTTTGTTAGGCACCTTCCTGGTGCGTTCGGGCGTGCTGACCTCGGTGCATTCCTTCGCGGCCGATCCCACGCGCGGCCTGTTCATCCTCGCGTTCCTCATCATCGTGGTCGGTGGCGCGCTCGCGCTGTACGCCTGGCGCGCGCCGCTGCTGAAGTCGCCGGCGGGATTCGAAGGCACCGCGCGCGAAGCCTTCCTGCTCTACAACAACATCTTCCTGGTGGTCGCCGCCGCCATGGTGCTCGTGGGCACGCTGGCGCCGCTGATCGCCGATGCCATTGGAGCATGCCGCCGCTGTCGGTGGGCTCGCCGTACTTCGACATGCTGTTCCCGATGCTCATGCTGCCGCTGGTGGCGCTGGTCGCCATCGGCATTCACGCCGCCTGGAAGCGCGGGCAACTCGGCAACAGTCGCAAGCGCATCCTGCTGGGGTTCGGCGCCGCGCTGGTGGTCGGACTGGCGCTCGTCTTCCTGGGTTACGGACCCGGCAAGTTGCTCACGCCGATCGGCATGGTGCTCGGCATCTGGATCATCCTGTCGTCGCTGTTCGATCCCATCGACCGCCTGCGGCGCCGCCTCACGCTGCCGCGCGCCATCATCGGCATGACGATCGCGCACATCGGCCTCGGCGTCGGCGTGCTGGCCATTTCGACCGTGGAGTCGTACACGGTGGAACGCGACGCGGCCATCGCGCCGGGCGAAACGCTGGCGCTGGGCGACTATGCCTACCGCTTCGACAGCATCAAGGAGATCGAAGGTCCTAACTACGACGGCGTGCGCGCCGTAGGTCACCGTGTTGCGCGACGGCGCGCCGGTGGCCATGCTGCATCCGGAGCAGCGCCACTACTGGGTGCAGCGCTCGACGCTGACCGAGGCCGGCATCGCCAGCCGCTGGAACATGGACCTGTTCGTGGCGCTGCAGCGAGGAACGTGGGCGGAGGGCGCTGGAGCGTGCGCGCGCAGCTGCGGCCGCTCATCGACTGGGTCTGGCTCGCGGCCGGGCTCATGGCGCTCGGCGGCGTGCTGGCCGCGACGGATCGCCGTTATCGCGCGCGCGCCGACGGCCAGCTGAACCCGCTGTGGCGCAAGGATCGGCGGCGGAAGCGACGTGAGCCGATTCCTGATTCCCGCGCGTGATTTTCCTCGCGCTCGCGGGCGTGCTGTACGTGGGCGTCGTCCATTCGCCCAACAAGAGCACGATGCAATCGGCGCTGCTCGGCAAGCCCGTGCCGGCGTTCACCCTGCCGGTGCTCGGCAGCCCCGGCACCACGCTGTCGAACACGCAGCTCGCCGGGCGTCCCTGGGTCCTGAACGTCTGGGGCACCTGGTGCGTGGCATGCCGTGACGAGCACGAAGTGCTGCTCGCGATCGCGCAGCAGAACGCGCTGCCGCTGATCGGTCTCAACTGGAAGGACGAAGACGATGCGGCGCTCGACTGGCTGAAGCAGCTCGGCAATCCCTATTCGGTGGTCGCCGTCGATCGCGACGGGCGCACGGCCATCGACTTCGGTGTGTACGGCGCGCCGGAAACCTTCTTCATCGATGCCGACGGGCGCGTGCAGTACCGCCACGTGGGTCCCATGACCGCCGAAGTCTGGGAGCGCGAGTTCCTTTCGCGGATGCCGCAGGGAGGCCTGCCGTGAAGGCAAGGATCCATGCGGGTGTGATCGCGGCGTTCGGCGTCTTGCTGATGGCCTTGTCGCTTCCATCGAGGGCGTTCGACATCGAGGCGATGCCGACCCCGGAAATGCAGAAGCGATACGACGGCCTCACACACGAGCTGCGCTGCATGCAATGCCAGAACCAGAGCATCGCCGATTCGCCCGTGGGACTGGCGGAAGATCTGCGCCGCGACGTGCGTGAGCAGATCATCGCTGGCAAGACCGACGAGGAAATTCGCGCGTCGATGGTTGCGCGCTACGGCAACGTCATCCTGTTCCGTCCGCCATTCGAGCGCGTCGACGGCCTGGGTGTGGATCGCGCCTTTCCTGTTGCTGCTCGTTCGGCGTGTTCGTCGCGCGTGCGCATCGTGCGCAAGCGCACGTCGCTGGTGGCGAGCGATGACAGCGTCGATCGACACGGACGAAGACCGCGCGATGATGTTGGCCTTCGTACTGATCGCCGGATCGCTGGCCACCGGCGCGGCCGTTCTGCTGCTGTTGCCGCTGATGCGCCCGCGCGCGGATGCGCGGCCGGTGGCCGCGCTTGCCGCCGGCGGCGTGCTCATCGTGCTGTTGTTAGGCGGTGGCGGCCTGTATGCGGCGTTCAGCAACTACTCCTGGGTGGAAACGCCGGTCACGCGGCTGATTCGCCGGCGGCGATGGCGGCGAGGCTCGCGACGCGGCTGGCGAAGGAACCGGACGACCTCGAAGGCTGGCTGCATGCTCGGCCGCACCTACACCACGCTCGAGCAATTCCCGCTCGCCGTGCGCGCCTATCAGCGTGCCGATCGCCTCGCCAATGGCCAGAACGCCGAAGCCATCATCGGCGTCGCCGAATCGCTGCTGGCGCAGGACTTCGAGCAGATGCGCGGTGCCGCGGGCCAGCTGTTCGATCGCGCGCTGGAACTCGAGCCGGACAATCCCAAGGCGCTGCTCTACAGCGCATTCGCGGCCCTGAGCCGCGGCGAACAGGCGACAGCGCGCGAGCGTTTCCGGCACCTGCTCACGCTGAATCCGCCGCCGCAGATCCGCGACATCGTCGAGCAAGCAGCTGGCTGCGCTCGACAGCGCGGCGGCGGCGCCCCAGGATCCTTCATCGGCGGGGGCGTCACCCGCAGGTCCAGCGCCGACCGTGGCGGTGCACGTCACGCTGGCGCCTTCGCTTGCAAGCAAGGTGCCCGCCGGCGCGCTCGCTGTTCGTCGCGGCGCGCGACCCGAAGTCGCCGGGCCCGCCGTTTGCGGTCAAGCGGCTTCCCGCGATCATTTCCGGTCGACGTCGAGTTGTCGGCGGCCGACGCCATGCTCGAGACGCGGCGCATCACCGCCGGACAGCAACTCGAGATCGTCGCGCGCGTCGCGCTGGGAGGAACCCCGACCGCGACCAGCGGCGACCCGTTTGGACAAGTTAGCTATCATGTCGGCAAAGACGGAAAGCTGAACATCGTCATCGATCGACTCGCGCCCTGATCTCATCCTCAGGGCGGTCGAACGAAACTTCGGGGTATTCATGCAGGCCAAGCATTCGCTCGAGTTCGCGCGCGCGCCGGCGGTCTGGTCGATGTATCCGAAGATCATGGTGTCGCGCAAGCCGTCGCTGGTGCCGCGAGGGCGGCGAAGTGCCGCGCATCGAGTCGCGCCTCGCGAAGGTGATCATCGACCGCAAGCACCTCGCGCAGTATTCGCGAGATCTGCGGCGCCGCCGCCGGCGCCACGCTTGCCCATCGCCTATCCGCACGTCCTCGCGATGCCGCTGCACCTGGCGATGCTCGGCGCCGAAGCCTTTCCGGTGAAATTCTTCGGGCTGGTGCACGTGCAGAACCGCATCGCCATGCGCCAGCCGCTGTCGGCCGACGAAGCCGCGGAGATCCGCTGCTGGATCGAAGGCCATCGCGACACCGAACGCGGCCAGGAATTCGATCTGCACACCGAATACGTGGTGGCGGGCGAGCCGCGCTGGGACGAGACCTGCACGTTTCTCGCGCGCAAGCGGCCTGCCGGCAGGCGCCGCCAAGACCTCCGCCGTCAGCCGCGCCGTCGAGAACGGCGCCGACGGCGCAGCGATCAAGTCGAGCAGCTTTCGCGCGCCGGCCGGTCTCGGCCGCCGTTACGGATTCATCTCCGGCGACGTGAATCCCATCCACATGAGTGATCTCACCGCGCGCGCCTTCGGTTTTCCGCAGGCGATCGCCCATGGCATGTGGTCGCTCGGGCGCCTGGCGTCCGACTTCGAAGCCGCGCAATTCGACGGCGGCTGCGAGCTCAACGTCACGTTCAAACTACCCATCTACATGCCGGCCTGGCTGATGCTGCAACGCTGGGAAATCGAGAACGGCGCGGCGTTCGCGCTGCGCGACGCGCAGGGCGAAAAGCCGCATCTCACCGGAACGTTGAAATCATTGCGGTGAATCGCGCCCGCTGCCGACAGTCCCGGTCGGCCGGGAGGAGCGGCGCGCATTGCTGATGGCGGCCGCGGGCTTCTTCTGCCTGATGTGCGGCTACTACACGCTGCGTCCGATGCGCGAAGCGCTCGCGCTCGAAGTGGGCGTGCAATACAACTCCATCCTGTTCTCGACCGTGCTGGTGTGTTCCGCGGCGCTGCTGCCCATCTACTGGTGGCTGGTCGCCCGTACGCCGCGCGGCCGGCTGCCGTGGCTCGTGTCGACGCCGTTCGTGGTGGTGTTCCTCGCGCTGGCCGCGGGTCTCACGCTGGTATCCGGGCAATCGCACCGTGGCCTTCGTGTATTTCGTCGCGCTGACCTCGGCCAACCTGTACCTGATCTCGATCTTCTGGAGCGCGATGGCGGACGTGTGGCGGCCTGATCTCGCCAAGCGCTTCTACGGTTACGTGGCAGCGGGCGGCAGCGCCGGCGCGATCCTCGGTCCGCACCTCGTTTCCGGCCTGGTGCACGAGACCGGGCCGGCGCCGCTCATCGTCATGGCCTGCGCGTTCATCATGGCGTCGGCGCTGTTCGCGTCGTTCGCGCGCCGTTCACTGCGTCGCGCGCCGGACGGCGCGCGAGTGCCCGATGCCGCCATTCCGGTCGGCGGCCGCGCCGTCGACGATCTCCGGCGGCTCGTCAGCACGCCCTATCTACTCGGCATCGCCGGCATCATCGTCGCCGGGCAGATCATCGGCGGCTTCATGTACAACGAGCAGGGCAAGCTCGTCGCCGAGAACTATCACTCGCTGGCCGATCGCGCCGCGCTGTTCGCGCGCATGGAGTTCTACGTCAACGTGCTGTCGCTGGTTTTCCAGGCGGTGGTGGTCACCTGGCTCACGCGCCGGGGCAGCGTCGCTTCTCAGCCTCTCGGCGATGCCCGTGGTGATCGGCGGCAGTTTCGTGGCGATGGCGCTGTATCCGTCGGCAACGATGTTCCTCGGCACCCAGGTGTTGCGGCGCGCGGCCGACTACGGGCTCGGCAAGCCGCCGCGCGAAATGCTGTTCACGGTGCGTCAACCCGGAGAGCAAGTTCAAGAGCAAGAGCCTCATCGACACGGTGCTGCACCGAGGCTCGGACGCGGTCGCGCAATGGCTCTATCTGCTGATCGCCGGTATCGGCCTGTCGGGCATCGCGTGGATGTGCGCGGGTTTGTGCGTCATTGCTCATGGCAATCATCCGTTCGCTGGGCAAGGGTTTCGAAACGCGCCAGCAGAACCGGCGACCACGGCCGCGTCCCAATGAACATGCAGCGGCTCGATGCTGCCCGCGCAGCGCCTCGACGCCGCGGGCAAGCCGCACGTCAAGCTCGCGCGAGGTGTTCAGGCTCGCCGCGCCGCTCATGGTCACCAACGCCGTGCAGGCGCTGCTCAACCTCACCGACCTGTGGTTCATCGGCCGGCTCTCCACCGATGCGGTGGCGGCGATGGGCGCTATCTACTGGATCATGACCTGCGCCATCCTGCTGTTCGGCGGCGTGGGTCTCGCGGTGCAGACCTTCGTGGCGCAGGCCTACGGCAGCCGGCGCGGCGCACGCGCCTCGCGCGCGTTGTGGAATGCGTTATGGGCTTCCGTCGCTCTCGTGCCGTTGTTCCTCGGGCTGGCATTCGCCGGGCCGGCGCTGCTGCATCCCTTCGGACTCGATCCGCAGATCGAGGCGCTGGCGCTCGAGTACTGGAAGCCGCGCATGGGCGGCGCGTTCATCGGATCGATGGCCTGGGCCGCCATGGGGTTCTTCAACGGCATTTCCGCGGTGCGGTTCACGATGGCGGTGGTGGTGGTCACCACGGTCGCCAATGCCATCCTCAACCAGATCTTCATCTTCGAGCTCGGCATGGGCATGAAGGGTTCCGCCTGGGGAACGAACGTCGCGCAGGTCATCGGCGTGACGCTGGCGCATGATGCTGTTCCTGCGCGGCGAGGTGGGCCGCCGCTATCGTTCGAAGCTCATGTGGCGTCCGCGCTGGTCGGTGATACGCGCGCAGCTCATGGTGGGACTGCCCATCGGCGTGATGTACGGCGCCGACGTGCTCGGGCTCGCGCTGTCGCAGATGATGATCGCGCAGACCGGCGCCACCGGCGCCGCAGCCACGCAGATCGTCATGGCGCTGACCTCGATGGCCTACATGCCCACCATCGGCATCGCGCTCGCGGGCACCACGCTCGTCGGCCAATCCATCGGCGCCGGCGACCGCGAATGGGCGAATCGCATGGGGAACGTCATCATCGTCATGTGCGCGGCGCTGATGGCCATGGTGGCGATACTGCTGCTGGTGGTCGGTCCGTGGCTGCTGCCGCTGTTCGTCAGCAGCGGCGGCCCGAGCGCTGCCGACGTGGTGGCGCTCGGCCTGGTGCTGCTGTGGCCGGCGGCGGCGTACCAGATCTTCGACGGTCTGTACTGCGGTCGCAGTTTCTGCCTGCGCGGCGCGGGCGATACGCAGGTGCCCGCGCTAACCGCGCTGTGCCTGTCCTGGTTCCTGTTCGTGCCGCTGGCGCACACCCTGATATTCGCGCCCGGCCGAGGGCTGGATAGATGGCCTGCCACAGTACGGCCTCGGTGCCAAGGGCGGCTGGATCGCCCTGATGATCTACTGCACGTTGTTAGGCTGCAGCATGTTCTGGCGCTGGCGGCACGGCGCTTGGCGCCGCGTCAAACTGTAGACGGCGCGTTGCGGGTTTGCCTGATCGACGCGCGCGCGCCGCCGTGCTTATGATCGGCCCATGACGTCGTCCGCTACAAAGTCGATAAGGGCATCGCGTGGCTCGCGATGAACAATCCACCGCTGAACGCACTGTCGCACGCGTTGCGCTCGGGACTCGTGAGCGCGCTCGATCGCGCGCGTCGCGGATCCCAAGGTGCGCGCCGTGGTGCATCATCGGCAACGATCGCGCGTTCTCGAGCGGCGCCGACATCAAGGAGTTCGCCGGCGACGCGTTCTACGCCGAGCCTTTCCTGCCGGCGGTCGTCGATATCGTCGAGGCCGCGGCGAAGCCGGTGATCGCCGCCATCGGCGGCGCCTGCATGGGCGGGGGTCTCGAGCTGGCGCTGGGTTGCCACTACCGCGTGGCGCTGGCGAACGCCAAGATCGCGTTTCCGGAGGTCAAGCTGGGCCTCATTCCCGGCGCCGGCGGCACTCAGCGTTTCCCGCGTCTCGTGGGCCTCGAGGCGGCGGTCAACATGATCGTCTCGGGCGCCACCGTTCCCGCGTCCACCTTCAATGGCACCGCGCTGTTCGATGCGATTGACGAGCGAATCGCTCGAAACTGCGGCGCGCGACTTTGCCCTGAAGCTCATCAAGGACGCGCAACCGATCCGGCGCGTGCGCGATCTGCCCTGCAAACATCCACAGGCAGAAGCTTTCCTGCAATTCGCGAAGATCCGGCGTGGCGTCCGTGTCGCGCGGTCTCGCTGCGCCGACGCGCGCGCTCGAGGCGGTCGGCGCCGCCGTCGCGCAGAAGTTCGAAGCAGGTATCGCGACGGAGCAGAAGGTGTTCAGCGAACTCATGGTGAGCGAGGAGTCCAGGGCGCTGCGTCACGCGTTCTTCGCGGAACGCGCGGCGTCCAAAGTGGCCGGCCTCACCGACAAGACGCCGCAACGAAAGATCGCCGAGGTTGCGATCGTGGGCGCCGGCACCATGGGCGGCGGCATCGCCATGAATTTCGCGAATGCCGGCATTCCCGTCACCATTCTCGAGGCGAAGCAGGAAGCGCTCGATCGCGGCATCGCGGGTATCCGCAAGCAATACGAAGGCGCGGTGGCCAAGGGCAAGTTGAAACCCGACGACGCCGCGAAACGCGCCGCGCTGATCACGCCGTCGCTCGACTACGCCGCGGCGTCGAAGGCGGACCTGGTCATCGAGGCCGTGTTCGAAGATCTCGAGGTCAAGAAGTCCGTGTTTCGCGCGCTCGACCAGGTGATGAAGCGCGGTGCGATTCTCGCCACCAACACCTCGACGCTCGACGTCGACAAGATCGCCGCGTTCACGCAGCGGCCGGGCGATGTGCTCGGCACGCATTTCTTCAGCCCCGCGAACATCATGAAGCTGCTGGAAGTGGTGCGCGCGAAGAAGACGCGCCCCGACGTGCTCGCCACGGTGCTGGCGCTGGCGCGACGCATCGGCAAGACCGCGGTGGTGGCCGGTGTGTGCGACGGATTCATCGGCAATCGCATGATCAATGCGTATTCGCAGCAGGCATTGCTGCTGCTGGAGGAGGGCGCGTCGCCGCAGCAGGTGGACCGCGCCATCGAAAAGTTCGGCTTCGCCATGGGGCCGTTCCGCATGTCGGATCTCGCTGGCAATGACATCAGCTGGCACATCCGCAAGCGTCACTACGCCGAGCACCCGAAGCAGCGAAAGATGCGCATCGCCGATCGTGTCTGCGAGCTCGGGCGCTTCGGACAGAAGTCCGGCCTCGGCTGGTACCGCTACGAATCCGGCAAGCGCGATGCAATTCCCGATCCGGTCATCGACCAGATCATCGACGAGGAGCGCAAGGCCCTGAAGATCGCGCCGCGCAAGATTCCCGATGCCGAGATCGTCGACCGCCTGCTGTATGCGCTGGTCAACGAAGGCGCGCACATTCTCGAAGAAGGCATCGCGCAGCGCGCGTCCGACATCGACGTGGTGTACCTCGCGGGTTATGGTTTTCCCGTACAGCGAGGCGGTCCGATGTTTCACGCCAGCCGTGTCGGCCTGGGCAGGGTAGTCAGGCGCATGAAGGAATTCGCGGCGAACAAACACGCGCAACCGGATTTCTGGAAGCCGGCGAAGCTCCTCATGCAGCTCGCCGCCGCGGGAAAGACTTTCGACGACGCGCCGTCCGCAAAGAAGAAAGGGGGTCGCCGTGGTTGATGCCGTCATCGTTTCCACGGCGCGCACCGCGCTCGCCAAGTCCTGGCGCGGCGCCTTCAATCTCACGCATGGCGCCACGCTCGGTGCTCACGTGGTCAAACACGCCATGGAGCGCGCGAAGGTCGATCCCGCGGACGTCGAAGACGTGCTCATGGGCTGCGCCAATCCCGAAGGCGCCACCGGCTTCAACATCGCGCGCCAGATTGCGCTGCGCGCCGGATGCCCGGTCACGACCTCCGGCATGACGGTGAATCGTTACTGCTCGTCGGGCCTGCAGACCATCGCGCTCGCCGCGCAACGGATCATGGCGGGCGAGGGCGAGGTGTACGTCGCCGGTGGTGTCGAATCCATCTCCTGCGTGCAGAACGAGCATCTGAACACCTTCATGGCGAAGGAAGCCTGGCTCGAGAAGAACAAGCCTGCGATCTACTGGACCATGCTGCAGACCGCGGAAACCGTGGCGAGCCGCTACAAGATTTCGCGCGAGGCGCAGGATCGTTATGGCGTGCAGAGCCAGCAGCGCGCCGCGGCGGCGCTGGCCGCGGGCCGCTTCACCGAGGAAATCGTTCCCATCGACGTGGTCATGGGCGTTGCGGATCGCGACACGCGGTCGGCTCATGACGCAGCAAGGTCACGGTGAGCGCGGACGAGGGCATCCGGCCTGACACCAACTACGAGGCGGTCTCGAAGATACGGACGGCCACGCCGGGCGGAGTGATCGCGGCCGGCAACGCCAGCCAGTTCTCCGATGGCGCGTCGGCCTGCGTCGTCATGAGCGCCGCGCGCGCCGGCCAGCGCCGGGCTCGCGCCGCTCGGCGTGTTCCGCGGCTTCGCCGTGGCAGGATGCGAACCGGATGAAATGGGAATCGGCCCGGTATTCGCGATTCCGAAGCTGCTGGAGCGCGCCGGCAAGACCATCGCCGACATCGACCTGTGGGAACTCAACGAAGCGTTCGCCGTGCAGGTGCTCTATTGTGCGCGACAAGCTCGGCATTCCCAACGATCGGCTCAATGTGAACGGGGGCGCGATCGCCGTCGGCCATCCGTACGGCATGACGGGCGCGCGCCTGGTCGGGCATGCGCTGCTCGAAGGCAAACGCCGCGGCGCGAAACTCGCGGTGGTCACCATGTGCATCGGCGGCGGCATGGGCGCCGCGGGCCTCTTCGAGATCTTTTGAAGGAGTTGCCGTGCTCAAGAACGTGATCGCGCTGATCATCGCGGTGGCCGTCGGCGCCATCGGCTATTCCTACTGGACGAACAAGGATGCCGAGGAGAGTCCGCTCACCGTGATGGTGACGCAGATGCGCACGCGCGCCATCATCGAGCACGAGCGCAATGTGACGGTCTGGTACAAGGCCTGCCCCGAGGTCAAGGGCATCAACCCGCAGGTCATGGTGATCTGGCCGGCGAAGCTCAATTACGAGCTCGACCTGGCGGAGACCAAGCTGTCGCTGAGCTCCGGACGGCGTCCTGCGCGTGAGCACACCACCCATCCGCGCCGACGATCCTTCCGTGCCTTCGGAGTTCGGCGAATACATGGCGCAGACCTCGTTCTGGACGCTCGAAAGCGAGCAGGCGATCGTCATGCGCGAGATGCAGAAGGCCACGCCGCTGGCGCGACATCTCACCGGCATATTTTCTTCGCAGCGACGCGGGCTTGAGCGAGCACTTCAAAGAAGAACTGGAAACCTATCTGCGCGGCATCGTCGGTGCGCTCGGGCGTGCTCGTCACGCGCATCGAGATCGATATTCCGGAAGTCGATGTGCAGATTCCCGCGCGACCCGAACTCACCCTGTGCGAAGGCTCCGTTGCGCTCGCCAATGGACTTGGATTCGCCCGACGCCAGGACGATGGCACCGTCATCGGCATCTATCCAAAAAAGAAGGCTGCCGAGAAAACATCGCCGGCACCTTGAGACAAAATCTCCCGTCGCGGCGCTATCATCTCCATTCATACTGCGTCCACACTCAACGGAGATCCGTCCATGGAAGCTGTCGATGTGCGTGGCCGATTTGTCTGGCAACAGCTGATGACGCGCGATGTGCCAGGCGCCAAAAAGTTCTACTCGCGGCTCATGGGCTGGAAAACGCAGCCCTGGCCACTCGATCCTTCCTACACGGTCTGCCTCGCGGCGGACGTTCCGGTGGCTGGCATCGTGGAAATTCCCACGGATCTTCCGGCCGAAACTCCGTCGCACTGGCTGGAGTACATCGGCACGCGTGACGTCGATGGCACCGCCGATGCAGCGGTGCGTGCCGGCGGTTCGGTCGTCAAGGCGCCGAGCGACATGCAGGGCGCGGGTCGTTACGCGGTGCTCAAGGATCCGCAGGGCGCGTTGTTCGCCATCATCGATCCCGAGAATGCGCGTCCCGAGCACGATGGCATTCCGCCGCTCGGTGCATTCTCCTGGCACGAACTTGCGACCAGCGACAACGAAGCTGCATTCGCGTTCTACAGCGGGTTGTTCGGCTGGGACGCCATCTCGCGCATGGACATGGGGCCGGCGGGTGTCTACCTGATCTTCGGCACGAATGGTGTTCAGCGCGGCGGCATGTACATCAAGCCGCCAGACTGGCCGGCGCCTCCGCACTGGCTGCCCTATGGCCACGTGCCGAGCGTCGATGACAGCGCCGGCGAGCTCGAGAGCGCTGGGCGCGAAGATCCTGACCCCACCCATGGAAGTTCCGGGCGGCAGCCGCATCGCCTCGCTCATCGATCCGGCGGGCGCCGCGTTTGCGCTCAATTCCTACCCGGCCCAGGCGGCAACGGCGCCGGCGTCCAAGCCCAAAGCGAAATCGAAGGCCAAGGCGAAAGCCAAGCCCAAAGCCACAGCGAAACCCAAAGCGAAAGCCAAGCCGAAAGCGAAGGCCAAGGCGAAACCAAAGGCAACGCTCGCGGTCAGAGCGAAAGCGGCGAGGAAGCAGGTTGTGGCGGCAAGGCAAGTCGGCCACGAAGTCGGTGCGGGCAGCTGCCAAAAAGGCCGGCAAGAAGGTCGCGAAGTTCATGAAGTCCTTCAAGAAATCGAAAGCCAGGGTTTCGAAGGCCAGGAAAACGAAGGTCGCGCGGAGGAAGAAATGACAGGACGTCGAGACGTCATCAAGGCCGGGTTGGCGACGCTTGCGGGAACGCAGGCGCTCAGCGCATGGGCGGCTGAAAAGGACAAGGACAAGGACAAACCGAAGCCGCCGCCCTCGGCTCCGCTCATGACCAAGCCGGTTCCGTCGACCGGCGAACGGCTCGCCGCGATCGGTGTCGGTACTAACAACTACAGTCCGACGACGGCGGAAGAACGCGCCGCGCGCCGCGAAGTGCTCGCGGGGCTCACGGCCGCGGGAGCGTCGGTCATCGACACCGCGCCGGCCTACCGGCAGTCGGAAGAAGTGATCGGCGAATTGCTCGCCGACATCGGCAATCGCAAGCAGGCCTTCATCGCGACCAAGGTGACGGCGCCCGAGGGCGATCTCGCCAAGGGCATCGCGATGATCGAGGAGTCGAGGCGGCGCCTGAAGACCAACGTGCATCGACCTCGTGCAGATCCACAGCCTGAATGGCGTCGAAGTGCTGTTCCCGCACATGTTCGAGCTCAAGAAGAAAGGGCGATGTACGTTACGTCGGCATCACCACTTCGAGTGGCAGCCAGCACGAGCAGATGGTCGCAGATCATCAATTCACAGCCGCATCGACTTCGTGCAGGTGGACTATTCGCTGGCGAATCGCGCCGCCGGCGACACCGTGCTGCCGGCGGCGCTCGCCAAGCGGGTCGGTGTGCTGATCAATCTGCCGTTCGGCGGCCGTCGCGACGGCAACCTGTTCTCGCGCGTCGCGGGCCGCGATCTGCCGGAGTGGGCCGCGGAGATCGGCGCGAGGACCTGGAGCCAGTTGTTCCTCAAGTACGTGGTGTCGCACCCGGCGGTCACCGTGGCGATTCCGGGCATGACCAAGGTTGCGCATCTCGAGGACAACCTCGAGGCCCTGCGTGGCCGCATGCCCGACGCCGCGATGCGCGCGCGCATGGAGAAATACTGGGACCAGAACTTCGATTCCTGAAGCCTGGGCTGGAAACAAGAACGCCCGCGAGCCCTATCAGCTCGCGGGCGTTTTCTTTGAACGGATCTACTTGCCGACGGCGTAGGCGAGAGCGCCCGTGATCAGGTCGACGATGTACGGCTCGCTGTAGTTCTCGGACGTATGACCGAGACCGCTGTAGAACACTCGGCCGCCGCCGAAGTCGTGGCACCAGACCAGCGGATTCGGATTCACGTCCGCCTCGCCCTCGCCGATGGTTGCCGGGTCGACGGTGACCAGCACGCGCACCGTGGGATCGAAGTCCTTGTAGTAGTACCACTCGTCCACTGCGCGCGATGCGTCTTCGGTAGTTTGGCGGTGGCGGGATGTTTGGCGTCGACGACGGTCACGACTGCCTTGGGCGTGCCCTTCGGGTGGCGTTCGAAGTAGCCGCCGATCATCTGGCCGTACCAGCCGCCAGTGGTAGTGCGAATCGCCGGCGGCGTGCAGGCCCGACGACGCCCTTGCCGTCCTTGAGGAATCCCTGCAGCGCGTCGCGCTTGGGCCCGACGAACCACTCGGACTCCGGCTTCTTGGGATCCGTGGTGCTGCTGACGAACACGATGGCCTTGTAGGGCTTGAGTTTCTCGGCCGTGAACACCTCCGGATCCTCGCTGGTGTCGATGGTGTAGCCGCCTTGGTGCCGATCGACTTCAGCGCCTCGACGGCCGCGGGAATGGAATCGTGGCGAAAGCCGGTGCTGCCGGAATACACCAGCACGCGGCCCTTGTTCGGCGGCGATGACGCTGGCCGTCATGCTCGAGCGCAAGGATGGTCAGCAGACCGATCAACGGTCGGCGTGAATGCATGGAATCCCCTTCGTGAATGAAACCTTATTTGCTGACCGGCAGCGGCATGCCGCGCGTCAACGTGCGCATGCGCAGCACGCGATGATTGGCGGTGATGAAGAGCGTGGAGCCATCCTCGCCAAACGCGACGTTGGCCGTCGGTACGCCGGTGAGGATCCGGCCGAGCAGGGTGCCCTCCGGCGAATACACGAGCACGCCGCCCGGCCCGGTGGCGAACACGTTGCCGTGGATATCGACCTTGAGTCCGTCAGGTACTCCATCGCCTTCCTTGTACAGCGCAGCGGAATCGGCGAACACGCGACCTTTGTCGAGGCTGCCGTCGGCCGCACCGCGTAGGCTTTCCAGATTGGCGAGCTGGCGCGCGCGTTGGCGACGTACAGCGTCTTGAAGTCCGGCGAGAAGCCGAGGCCGTTCGGCGCCTCGAGTTCGGTGGCGACGGCGGTGATCTTGCCGTCCGGGGCGACGCGGAACACGGCGTTGAATGACAGTTCCTTGCCCGGATCGTTGAATTGCTTCGGCAGCCCGAAAGGCGGATCGGTGAAATACAGTGCGCCCTGGTTGTCGAACACGAGGTCGTTGGGGCTGTTGAGCTTCTTGCCGTCGTAGCTCGTGGCGATGGGGACCATGGTGCCGTCGGCCTCGCGCCGGGAGATGCGTCGGTCGCCGTGCTGGCACAGCGTCAGGCGTCCCTGCGGATCGAACGTAAGGCCATTGGAGCCGGGCTCACGTCCGGTGAAGGGGGCGGCACCGGTGTAGCCGCTTCGCTCCAGGAAGCGCGAGACGCCCTTCTCGGCGTGCCACTTCATGATCACGTTGTTGCGGGATGTCGGAGAAGAGCAGGGACTTGGTGCGTGCATCCCACAGCGGCCCTTCGGACCACTGCAGGTCGTCGGCGATCTTGTCGATCTTGGTATTCGGTGCAATCAGCGCATCGAAGCGCTTGTCGAGCGATTCGAGCCGCCCATAGGGCGACTCCGCGGCATTGGCGTTCAAACTGACGATCCCCCCGAGAACCACCGCCGCAATCGATGCCAGCGGGCGTCGCAAATTACCCATTGATCCGATCCCCCTCGAGATGGGCTGCGAGGATGCGTGAGGCCATTGTTCGAGGCAACAACACCCGCTCGCCGGACGATGTGAGCGATATCCAACTTGACACCAAAGCGCTCCAACTCCATCCTCGAAATGACACCGGTATCATCGCGATGGATCAGCGATTTGCCAGTGGAGGGGTAACGGGTCTTTTCGCCGCGTTCGCGGCGAAAAAAGCGTTGCATGAAGCAATGAACGACGCAGGTTTCGGGGCCCGGGAGAGGGCTCCTCGCCAGCTCGCGTCTCAATTTCAGGATGAAGTCATGAAACCAGCAATCGGATTACTTTCCCTGACGGCCATGTCCTGGTCGTTAGCCGCAACCGCGCAGCAGGTGGTGGATGAGACGCAAGGGAACACCGGCGCGCTCGAAGAGGTCGTGGTGACGGGATTTCGCGGCAGCCTTGCCAGCGCTCTCGAAGACAAGCGCATGCAGACCGGAGTCGTGGACATCATCAAGGCCGAGGACGTGGCCAAGTTTCCGGATTCGAACCTCGCCGAATCCCTGCAGCGGTTGCCTGGCGTCGCCGTGGCCCGCGACGGCGGCGAAGGACGGAGCATTTCCGTGCGCGGTCTCGGGCCGGAATACACGCGCGTGCGCTTGAACGGACTCGAATCGCAGACCACGTCGAATGGTTTCGAGGGCATCAATCGCACGCGTGGCTTCGACTTCAACGTGTTCGCTTCCGAGCTCTTCAGCAGTCTGACGGTGCGCAAGACGCCGTCGGCGGAAACGGAAGAGGGCTCTTTGGGCGCCACGGTGGATCTGCAGACCGGGCGGCCTTTCGACACGCCGGGCACGCAGTTCGCGGTCTCGACCAAGGTCAGCCACAACGATCTCAGCGAAGACAACGATCCGCGATTCGCCATGCTGGCGTCGAAGACGTTTCTCGACGACAGCTTCGGCGTGCTGTTCTCGGCGGCGTATTCGGAGAGTCACAAGATCAGCCAGGCGAGCCACAACCTCAACTGGGATCGCATGACCGAGAACGGTGGCTGGTGCGATCCGGCGAATGCCGCGGGCGTGTGCTTCAACCAATATCCCACCGGCATCACCTACGCAGCAGCTGCGCTCCTCGAGCCATCTACCATCCGCGCATCCCGCGGCTGGCGCAGTTCGGCGTCGACAACGAGCGGCTCGGCCTCACCGGCGCCGTGCAATGGAGGCCAGCCGACTCGACGACGATGACGCTCGATCTGCTGTACTCGAAACACAACGGTCTGCGCACCGAGAACCTGCTGACGCCCATCGGTATCTTTCGCGCGCAGTCGCAGCAGGGAAAGCCGGAAACCATCGTTCGTCGATGCCGAGGTCCGCGATAACGACCTCGTCTATGCGCGGCTCGACAACGTCGACCTGCGTGCGGAATTGTCGATCTTCGACTTCAGCACCGAGTTCCAGCAGGCCGGGTTCACCGTCGAGCATGAGTTCAGTGAACGCTGGCGCGGCAACCTGCAACTCGGCTACTCGGATTCGCAGTTCGAAGAACCGCGCGAAACCACGCTGCAGGTGGACCGGCTCAACACCGACGGATTCATCTACGACTTTCGCGACAGCATGACGCGCCCGCGCATCGTCTGGGGCTTCGACACCACCGACCCTGCTAACTACTACTACGGCCCGGCGGTACCCGGCTTCACCGGCGGCTCCACGGGCCCGGAGATCCGGCTGCGTCCGCAGGCCGTCCACAACACCTTTGGCCAGGCGGCGTTCGATGTGCGAGTACACGCTCAACGACAACTGGAAGCTCAAGACGGGCATCAATGTGCGCAAGTACACGTTCGATTCGGATGCGCAGCGTCTGACCAACGAGCGGAACATTCCGCCGCTGCCAGCCGGTGTGACGGTCGCGGACCTGGTTCAGCAGTTCTCGGGCTTCGAAGGATTCGGCGTGCCGGCCGAAACCGCGACCGCCTGGGTGGTGCCGGTCGAGCAGGCGTTCATCGACACGTTCGACATCTACAGCAACACCGGGGTCTTCCAGTTGCGCCGCGACGTGCCCTCGGCGCGCAGCAGCATCTACTCGATCGACGAGAAAGACACGGCGGCATTCCTGCAGGCCGATTTCAACGCAACGGTTTTCGGCCTCGAAACCCGCGGTGACATCGGCGTGCGGTACGTGCGTACCGAGCAGGACGCCGTGGGATTCGCCGAGGCGGGCGCCAACACGCAGCAGCTGCACACGTCGCGCACCTATGACGACTGGCTTCCGGCGTTGAACGTGGTCGCGGACGTGACCGACGAAGTGATGGTGCGCTTCGGCGGCTTCGCGCGTGATGACGCGCCCGCCGCTCGCGCAACTGACTCCCGGCGGCGCGGTGAACGTCGCCGGCGGCACGCGCACGGTGACCCAGGGCAATCCGAACCTCGATCCGATCAAGGCGGATGCGTTCGATGCCGGTGTCGAGTGGTACTTCGCGCCCGAGTCGCTGGTGTCACTGAGCGTGTTCTACAAGGACGTGAAGACCTACATCGCCACGCTGCGCACCACGCAGCCGTTCAACACGCTTGGAATTCCCGACAGCGTGCTGATCGGAACCGGAGTGCTGCCCACGGACGATTTCATCTACTCACGGCCGGTCAACAGCGACGGTGGCCCGCTCGAGGGTTTCGAGGTGAATCTGCAGATGCCGCTGACGTTCCTGCCGGGGTTCCTCAAGGACTTCGGCCTGCTGGCCAACTACACGCACACGAGCTCCGACATCACGTACATCGTGAATCCGGCGCTTGGCCGAAGGAACACCGGGCCGCACGGCCGTGCTGCCGTTGATCAACCTGTCGAAGGAGACTGCCAACGCCACGCTGTACTACGCGAAGGCCGGGTTCGAGGGTCGTGTATCGGCGTCGTACCGCGATGACTACCTGCGCATCGTGCCGGGCCTGAACGGCCAGGACGCCGATGCGACCGAGGGCAGCACCTATATCGATGCGACGATGAGTTACGCGATCAACGAGCACTTCCAGGTCTCGTTCGAGGCGCAGAACCTCACCGATACCTTCGAGCATCTGTACAACGACACGACGCGCGCAACGGAACGAGTACTTCCGGAACTTCGGCCGGCAGTACACGCTGGGTGTGCGCTTCAGTTATTAGTTAGAGCCATTTGACCGGCGGCGCCAGCGCAGGCGCCGCCGGCATTTCAAAACGTGACAGTGACGGTGATGGTGTCCCGATAATTCCCGGAAGTCGGCTCGTCCTCGCGCTCCAATGCCAATTCCCCGTACACCGTATGACTCTCGGTGCGATGCGTTCCGCTGCCAACCCCCGACTCCGTCTCCGAGCCGGCCGATCCATCTCCCCAGATCCGCCTGCGGGCCACGTCGGTGTAGAGGCCATAAGCGAGAGTTTCGGCGCCTCCGTCGCGCGTCATGCGTCGTTGCGCAACGGTGGCGCCGCTGGCGGTTCCCGCGTCGAGCGCGATCGAATAACTCACGCCCGAAGTGCAGCGCAGGCTGATGGTGCTCGTCGCGCGCGAAGGCCTGCGCGTGACAGTGTCCGCGACACCGAAATCCAGCGTGGAGGCAGAGAGCGCGCAGTCCGCCACCACATTGGCCCAGACGCCAAACTCGAACCGCGACACGACGGGCAGGATTGCACTGCAATTCGGTGGACTGCCCGTGTATTCGACGGCGCGCACGGTGGCGTCTCTCGCGTAGGAAAACGTGGTGTTGTACGTGCCCGCGTGCGCGTCGTCCTGTACCGGCACGCGTGCGTAGAACGGTACCGTGATGTATCCAGCGCCGTAATTGATGGGCAGGTCCACTGCTCGTGGCGAAGCAGCCAGAGTGAATTCGTTGCCCCAGATCTGCGTGTGGCCGGGATCCTTGTAGATGTTGTATGCGAGCTGCGCACGGTCCTCGCCGTTGAGGTAGCGCGGATCGGAGGACGAACCCTCCGGCGTACCGAGCGCGATGCACACGCGCACATGCGGCTGCCTTGCGCCACTGCAGCTCAGGCTCATGACGCCGTTTATCGTCGTGGCCGGCGCGCCGATCTGATTGACGTTGCCAAAATGGATGCTGCCCATGCCGACCCAGCAACCAACCTGCGCTTGCGCGACACCGGGAGCCAGGCACATCAGCATCGACAGCAGGGCTGCAATGGCGCTGGTGCGGATCATGGGGCCGCCAGAACGTGGCAAACAACCGGGCCGAGCGTCTGCATCGATTTCGCGGCATCGAATTTCACGGAGGCGCTGCAGACGGTGTCGGGAGTCTCGGCGCTCAGGTGATTGTCGGCCAGCAACGATGCGAAAAACACGCGCCCGTCGTAACCCACGAGCGCTTCGGCCCCCGTCTCGATCAACGTGACCCGCGTGCCGACGGGCAGCGGCCGCTGGTCTTCGCCGACCAGTACGATCGTGGCGCCCTGCATGCGTTCGAGGGGAAATTCCACGAGCACCCCGGAGAACCCGCGCGGATTGGCGAGCAGCCGGTCCTCGGCAGAGACCACGTTCACCGGCGCCTCGAGCAGGTCGATGGAAAGGCGGCTGGTGCGATACGCGGGCAGGTCGGGCACGAGTAGATAGCCGCGGCGGTTGGTGTGGCCGAACAACCGGTTCTCGCGCAACACCGGAATCCCCGGCAGTCCGCGCGTCGACACGAGCGCGAAGCCGTCGTCGATGGCGCGCGTCGCTATCAGGTTGCCGCGCATCCATACCAGTGCGCCAATCGCGTCGAAGGCACCGCTGGTCTGCGAGTTATCGCTGCCGGTGGAGCTGGCGCTCGCCGCGATTTCCATGCGTTTCCCCCGATATTCCAGCCGGGCGTTGGCGCGTTGATAGTCGTCGTTGCCGTTCTCGACAGCGACGTTCCAGCCGAACCCGCCGACGTCGTAGTCCGCCGGACGGCTCATGCCGTACAACCGCGTCTTTTCGTCACCAAACTGACTGGCGCCGCCATAAGCGCTTCCGCCCCTGCCGAATCCCATGGTGACGGTGAAATAGGCGCCATCGGAATCGGCGTTCTCGTAGTCGCGAAACACACTCAGATAGGTGGTGACACGCCCGTTGAACCAGCTCGCGTTGTAGCCGAACGATGCGATGCGCGATCGGCTGACTGCGGTGTCCTGCTGATCGACGTAGTTCAGCGAGAGGCCGTGTTGGCCCGCCACCCACAAGTTCATGCTGGCCCGCGAAAGGCGCAGCGGTACCGGAATTCCTTCGAACGAACCCAGGTCGCGGAAGTCGTCCCGCGTCCGCCGGTCATAGAGATCGATGCTCCAACTGTGCGCGATGTACTGGTAGCCGACGCTGGCCTGCAGGCCGCTGCCCGCACCGGTGCTGCGCGACAGAGAGGCACTGAATACGCCGAACCGCGACAAGCCCAGAAGAACACCCACGCCGAGGTTGCGCAGCGTTTCGCTGAGTTCGGTGTGAGCCTCGAGCGTGACTGAATTGTTCACGCCGTAGCGTAGCGACCCGATGGCCGCCGGATCCGAGCCGTACTCGAACGAACGCCAGCCGTAGTCGCGGCGCGGGTATCCGAGTTCCACGTCGTAATCGAGCAGTCCCTCGCCCAGCAACCGCGTATCCACGTACAGCGGACGCGTGACGCGGACATCGCGGCCCTGGGCATCGCGATACACGATGGCGATCTCGCCTGCACCGGTAAGCGCTGGCGGCTCGGCGAACAGGAACGGGCCAGCCTGTGCTTCGGCGCTGAATTGCCGGGCACCGTTGACCAGGACATCCACCGTAGTCGGTACGAGCGCCGTCCCGCCCAGCGTTGGCACGGGAAATGTGATCAGGTCTGGCTGTACATCGAAATTGCGCGCAGTGCGCAAGCCTCCCAGGCGAAGTGCGCGCGTCCAGGTGAGTGGAACGCCGATGAAGTCGCCAATCACATGGGTGCGCATCGACTCGATGCCCGTATAGGTCCAGAAGGTGTCTTCCCGGACGTAGTTCGATGCGTCCGGGCTCGCGGTGGTCAGGCCTCGATTGAAGATCAAGCCCCAGGGCGCGAACAGCCGCAGGTCGGTGCCCAGCGAAGCGCTGCGAATGACCTTGTCCTCGGAGCGGGCGAAATCTTCAGCGCGCACCAGCGGAGCGCGGCCAAATCCCGCAAATACGTGGGGTGCGAAGGTCCTGGTGGGATAGGCGCCATTCGCGGGCTGATCACCTCGCACATGCAATGAATAGTCGAACACCAGGCCTGTATCGGACCGCGGTGAGGTTTCATTGGCCGGCGGAGCCCCGAGCAACTGCGGCGCGAGCGCGTTGTCGGGAACCCAGAGGTCCAGCCGCTGTTCGGCTTCGACGTACAAGGCCTGCACACCACGGATTTCCGCCAGTACGATCGTGGCACCCGCTGGCAGCGCTTCGCGCGCCAGCCCGAGCGTGACGAGATCGTCGGCCGACATGCGCAGGGCCGCCGCGTCCTGCTGGACGTGAACGACGTAATCCTTGTCCACGCCGTTCACGAATGCCTGTAGATAGAGGTCGGTGGGTGGCGTCGCACCGGCCGCTTGCTGCGCGACGATGAAGAGGAGCAGGGTGGTGGGGATGAACGCGTTCATCCCGCGCCCGTCTCAGAGAGCGACGGCGAGTTCCTTGCCATTGATCACGGCACGTACCTGGCGCGCCGAACTACTGGCGTTTTCGCCTGCTGGAATCTTGAGAACCCACTGACGTTGCTTGTCCGGTAACACGTAACCCACGAGTCCGGCGTTCACCGTGCGCGAGGAGCCATCGGAATACGCGACCGTGATTTTGCTGACCAGCGCGTGGGCCTTGCCGCGATTGGTGACGTCGAACGACAACGAATCGCCAGTGACGGTGGCACTCACGGTGGCATTCGCCTTCGCCCCCGACTTCGGCATGACGAAAATCGGCACCGAGTAACGCAATTGCATCACCACGCCAGAATCTTCGCTTTGCAGGCTGCGATCGACGATTTCGTCGACGATCAGCCGGTACGACTCCTGGGCCGCGGCCGGCTCGGCGCCCACGCGCACCACGCGTACGGTCTGCGACTTGCCCGCGGGGATATTGACCATGGGTGGACTGGCCACCAGCGTCGTGGTTTCCACGAACAGTTCGTTGTTGTCCTTCTGGTCCCAGGAATACAGCCGCAATTGCGCGGTGACGGGTTGCTCGCCGCTGTTGGTCAGCGTGATCGTGGTGGCGGATTCCTTGCCCGAGAGCAGCAACGTGGTGGGCCGCAGGAGCAGCGACGCCGCCTGAACTGCCGTCATCGCGCACCACAGGCTCAATCCAACTATCGCGCGGAGTTTCATGATTGCCTCAGTAGGTGATCGTGGCGGTGATCTGCGCGATGTAGGCGCCCACGGTAGGCGGTGCCTGCGGCGGAATCCGTCCGTAGACGATGAGCTCCACGGCGTTGCCGTTGCCCGTGCCCCCGACGGTGTCCACGCCGCTGGTCTTGCCCCAGACCTGGGTACGCGCGGCGTCGCGATAGATCTGGAACAACATCGATGACGCGCCGCTCGCCATCATGCGGGCGTCGACGGTGGAACCGGGAACGTCACCTTCGTCGAGGCTGATGGCGTATGGCGTCGTCGGCGTGCAGGTCACCGTGATCGACGAAGTGGCGTCGAGGTTTCCTGCGAGCATGCCCATGGTGCCGAAAGCCAGGTTGGTGGCAGCGATCGTGCAATCACTCTCGACGCTGGCCGTGACGTTGAACTTGGCGGTCTTGGTGGCCGCCGGCGCTTCGATGGCCGGCATCGTCAGCGCCACACCAACCATTAATGCAAAGAATCGAAACTGCAGCTTCATTGGCGACTCCATGCCAGACGAGCAAACGTCGGTGAGTCGGTTGATAGCAGTTGTTACGCGGTAGGTGACATGGGACGTAGGGCTACCGGTGAAACTCGCAGCCTTGGTGCACGCCGCATATAAGTACCGAATTCACCATAATATACATTATGCGTACTTAGAGGATATGTGTCCTGCGTCCAGCTGCTTTGCTGGTCGCAAATACCCGTGGCCTCTACCGAGCGCAGTCGGAGAACGCTCGCTAACTGACACTTTCAATTAGTCGGCTTGAATGCTCGCTCCGGCGACTACCTTAGAGCACCGCGCCCCTATGATTGGCTCACGTCAGAGCCGCACACGCACAGTCTCGCGGGCTGGTCCGGTCAATCGCAATCGTCAGCACCATGGAAGATGCGCAATGAAAATTTACCTTGCTTACGCTCGACTGTGCTACGCATTGGTTGTTGCCGTTTCGGCAATCGTTGCGTCTTATGCTGCGTTTCTTGCAGTGAAGGGAATTGCAGGTTGGAGCGCCAAGAGTTGGCTGTTGGTTGCCGGATGCGCATTTGGATTTTTGATTTTATGCGGCAGGGCTATTACCAGGAAGTTTCGTGGCCGACTATTGTTATCGCACCCGATCGGCGACAAGCAAAGCTCCTACTTGCTCGGCATGACCTTATTAGGTTCGTTCGGCCACTTCTTTACTGCACTGGTCTGCAACGCCATTTACATTGTTATCACGCAAGTGCGGGAAATGCCGGGTCCGGTTGCTATCGCAGTATTGCTTGCAGGAGCGTGTTATCTGCTGGCTCTGTGGATCGGTGAGCTAGTGCTTGAACGCAACCAACCCACCTCACCACAGAGCCAATATCGTCCAGTTCAGTAAGAAGCCGAGACCACGTAAGCATTTGCTATCACGTGGAATTGCATGGTCTGCGCTAATGGAAGGTCAGTTTCCGTAAACCGTTGATTGGACGGACAGCGAGCAACCGGATCTGACGTAACCGCTGCTCAAGTGCTGAGTAGTTCCATTGGTGCAGGAAGGGATAGTGCCGTCTGGCGCGCGCACAGTCACAGCGACGGCGCCGAAATCACCGTATGACTTTCTCACCATCCAGGTACACGCCGTGTGCCACTGCCCGCTCGAGCAACTGTTGCTCACGTTGTACAAGCTTGCTGCCGAAGGAAGGATTGCGCCGTTTGAACCAGTTATCTGAATTGAGCCGGGAGCAGTAGTAAATTGCGTTGTCGAAGCAGGTCCAACCGCCCCCGAGGAATCCACCGCACGAACTAGTATCGTGTAGGTGGTACTCGGGGTGAGCCCTGTCAACACCAGGGGAGACGCACTAGTCGATGTCCATGGGCCGCCATTCTTTTGCCATTGAAAGGCCTGGACTTCATCTTCGCCGCCATAGTTGTTCCAGAGTACCTTTGCCAGGCTCGGGCCGATGTCGATGACACCGACAATGCCAGGCGCAAGCGGGAGAATTGGACGGTTTGCGACTGGAGCTTCCTTCACTTTGAAAACACACAATGATCCGCACGAGGGGGTCAACCAGTACGTCCCTATTTCGAACTCGTGGTTCGCCACGTGGCCGGCAAAAGGCTGAACGCTATTGGCCGCAAAATAGATGACGTTTTGATAGATCACCCCTGGAGTAAACAATTCCGCATCTGCCGATCCAATTGTGGGACTGAACATCTGGACGGGATCTGCAAGCATCGTGTCGTAGTACGCAGCGGGCATGTTGCTGAAGGCTTGGTAGACCTCGAAGCAAGATGAGTGGTTCATGACACCGCTCGGACCTCTCAGAGTCCCTGGGCAGTTGGGGTTCGGAATTTTCGTTTCGTCCTCGAGTGTCGAATTCTCGACGTAGACCGCATTGATATCACTCGAATTGCACGGCCATTCAAGTCCAGGGATTCCGCCTTCGATTCCGGTCGTGTTGCAATGTATGGAACTGCTTGCGTGATACGCCGCAGTATGAATATTTCCCAATCCCTGGATCGGAAGCATTTTTAGTTGAAAGCCAAAACTGAAGATCGACGTGATGGCGCCGATGGTTGCCGGTGAATAGCAGACCTCCACCCAATACCAACTCAAGCCGCCACCTATGACGTCATCGCCACTTTCCCACTCGTAGTAGAAGCTAGGCACTAGATAGCAACCACCTTGGTATCGCGCAATTCCGATGGTCCAAATCCGGTTGTTTCGAGGTACCCAGGTCCAATTGTTCGGACAATCCGCCCCCAGGCAGTTTGTGTAATGGGAATCAGGCCACAGGTCGATCTTGTATGCGTCGGGATCGCCGCTATCCGAAAGTCCTGTCTCGGATGGTCCAACCCATCCTGGCGGTGTGGGTGGATCTCCGCTGTTCACCGTTGCTGTCGCGCCCGACCTGCCGGCGGACATGCGCGAAGCTGGGCCAGTCGTGCGAGAGCTGGTTTCCACGCTAGTCGCGTAATTTCGTACGCGTTGACTCCTCATAGGATCAAACGAGGAGTCGACACGGTGCCGCTCTATTGCAGCAACGGACTCCACGGAATCATCGTCGATGACGACGGTCATCACCTCTGAGACGCGACGTAAAGCATCGAGTTGTTTCACTGTGCAGATCACAGTCGCCGCGTAGTACCGCATTTCGGGGATCGATGAGTCGCTCGGAATCTGAACGAAGTCCCGGGTCGCCTCCCGCACATTTCTATTTACAGACTCAACAATTGCCGGACGTGCGTTACTCTCCGACGCGCGGAACCGCGCTGCCAGCGCTTTGGGCGACTCCTTCGCATGGTTAGTCAAAACCGTGTACGCCTCTCCGCTTGTTGGATCCAGGAGCTTTGCATCCGTGCGGGCGACATCCAGCGAATATTCCTGCGATAGAGCAGCGAGCCGGTCGCTAGACACCCCATTTGCAAAGAAGATTGTCGCTCGAACCCGCTGATTGGGTGCACGCTCCTTTTTTGATTCGATGTTTGCGCGACTTTGTTCGGTAGCGGTGGTTAGACGGGCCTCGTTGCTTGTGCGCAAGTGACCCTTCAGAGCTTCCTTTGCCAAGTCTCGTTGAGTGCCTGGCTCAGCAAGTGCATGAATTGGTGATAGAAATGCCGCGAGTAGTGCGGCGCACATTACCCATCGACGTTTGAAAGGAATTTGAAACACATGAACCTCCCTGTTAGTGCACGGGCACCAATAGTCCATGTGTCACGTCGGTGCGATTCCTCTCACCACGGCCTACTTCTGATCAATCTATTCGCACAGAATTGTTCTTCGAAGTTCAGTTGATGTATCTATTGGGCCGCCGCAGGTCTTCCCGCTCGGCCGCAGCGAGCGAGTCGTCATCGACCTCGCGTCTGAGGACCCGGCGAAGGGGGATCCCCGGCCGGCCCCCGCTCTCTCGCTTCCCAGCCGCCTGATTCAGGCTGTCCCCTGCCGGTGGCTCTGCTTTTCACCCCGATCTGCAGAAATGTTCGCCTTTTGAGACCTTTGCAGGGAATGTCGCACTTTTATTGCCTAAAAATTGGCGAGCAATAACGCGACCTCCCATCGTCATTCTTTGCAATTCAACGGTTATTTCGAGCGGAAGGTATGAATCTCGCGCCCACCAGCTAACGTGCGGAACCCTTTCGACCCTGAACGACCACAAAATTGCACAAGCCACGTGGTGGCCGCCAGGAAATGCCATGCGCAAGCTCAAGTTGATGGCCGCGGTTCTGCTTTCGATTGCCATCGTCCAGTCGCCGACCGCGTTGGCGGACAGCGAGTACAACCCGGTGGCGCGCGAGATTCGCAACGCGCAAGCGACGACCCTCGGCGTCATCGTGAAGCTTCGCAAGGATGGTGCTGGCGCGACCATAGCGAAACTGGCGACCGGCACGGAGCGCACCGCGGCGCTCGCCAAACGCACGGGACTCGCACTCGCGCTCAGGCGCGAGATTTCCGATGTGATGCTCGCGAGCACCGTCGAGCTCGAGGATGCGAGCGCCACGCAGGTGTTGCAGCGTCTGCGCGCGGACGCTGCCGTCGAATACGTGTCCATCGATCGCCGGCGCTACCCGCACGCTACGAACCCCAACGATCCATTGTTCCTCAACCAGTGGTACCTGAAGAGACACCGAGCCCTCGGCGGTGAATGCGATCACCGCCTGGGATCGCGACGTCGGCTCTGCGGGCGTGGTCGTCGCCGTGCTCGATACCGGAGTCCTTTATGACCATCCGGATCTCGGCCGCGGCGACCGTGGCGGGAAGCTGCTGCCGGGGTATCGACTTCGTCAGCCTGCAACACATGACCAATGACGGCGATGGCCGCGACGCGAACCCGTCCGACCCGGGCGACTGGGTCAATTCGACCGACAAGGCAGATACGGCATTCACCAATTGCGAAATCGTGGCGCAGCTCCTGGCATGGCACGCGGGTGGCCGGGATGATCGGTGCGCTGACTAACAATTCCACCGGTGTTGCCGGCCTCGCCTGGAATTCGTTCATCCTGCCGGTGCGCGTGCTCGGCAAGTGCGGCGGCGTCGACAGCGACGTACTCGCCGGCATGCGCTGGGCGGCCGGCCTGCACGTGCCTGGCGTTCCCGACAATCCGACGCCGGCGCGCGTCCTGAACGCGAGTCTGGGCAGTGACGGCGCCTGCGAAGCCGTCCTATCTCGATGTCATCGAGGAACTCAATGCGCGGAAGATCCTGCTGGTCGATTTCAGCGGGCAATGAAGGCACGATGGTCTCGTCGCCCGGAAACTGCCCGGGCGTTGCGGCCATGGCCGCGATTCGCCACGCCGGAAGCAAGGTGGGTTTCAGCAGCCTGGGTCCTGAAGTGACGATGGCCGCGCCGGGCGGCAACTGCGTCAACATCAACGGCGGCCCTTGCCTGTTTTCGCTGGATACGACTTCGAACAGTGGAACCACCGTGCCGGCCACCCACCTCTTCACGACCAGATCAACAGCAACCTCGGCACCAGTTTCTCGGCGCCGATCGTCTCGGGAATCGCCGCGCTCATGCTGTCGCGCAATGCGAACCTTTCGACCGCCCAGATGCTCGCGCGCCTTCGCGAAGGCGCACGCCCCTTCCCCACCACGATTGCCGATGAGCCGAACATTCCAGACCTGCCATGTGCCGGTAAACGATCAGGATTTCCAGGTCGTGCAATGCCTGTGCACGACGAGTACCTGCGGTGCCGGCATGGCCAACGCGGCCAACTCCGTGGACGCCGCCGATCGGCCGATCGCGGCCATTGCCCTTGCCCGACCATCGTTGCTCGGGTCAGAACGTATCGCTGAACGCATCCGCGCAGCGCCGCTGCCTGCGGTCGGACGCTGGCTGCGTTCGCATGGTCGGTGGTCGACCCGGTCACCAATCCGCCGGTTATCGTCGACGCCAACACTTCGACCGCCACCGTGATTGCCCCGACTTCAGGGTCCATCACCGTTCGTGTCACCGTGACCGACGATCAGGGCCGGACCGATACCGCTGACGTGGTGGTCGGCCCGAACAGCGTGTCGAGCAACGCCAGCGCCAGCGCGGGTGTTACGGCCTGTGCGGCTCCGGTGACTTCGGGACCCACACCGGTAGAACCGACTCCGACGCCCACCCCGACACCGACACCCACGCCGGCTCCGACTCCGCCTCGGCAGCGGCGGTGGCGGCGGTTCGCTCGAGCTCATGACCCTCATCTTGCTAGGTGCGTTGTCGCCTCACGAGCGGCCGGCGCCGCCGCGCGATGCGTATTTCCCGTTGCAATTGATAGGTGTCGCGCTATATTCGCGCCGTACGCCATTGACGGATCAGGGTCTCCGTTACAACAACAACTAAAGGCGTTACGTCAGGTTTGCGACGCAGCTAGGGACTCGCGTCGCGGCCGAGCGATAACGAAAAACTCATGTCGCGTGTTTACGATCGGCTCGAATCAGCCACGCTGCTGCTTGCCCGCGCGGGCGCCATCAAGGACCGGCTGAACGGAGCGTGGCGTCAGTGCCTCGCCAACATCGAACCCGACGACGTGCCGCGCGAACTGCGACTTCAGTTCCTCGAGCTGACCTCGGCCATGCAGCGCGAACGCCCGCTGCGCGGCGAAGACGCCGTGCGCGCCACCATCCGCAAGATGTCCAACGAGGAAGCGGAGCGCCATGCCGCGCTCATCGTGCGCATGTTCTGCCGCATGACGCGCCAGCAGGAGCTCGAACTGCCGGTGCCCGCGCAGGCCAGCGCCGCCGTCGTGCAGCTGTTCGCCGCCGAAGGCTGAAGGCGAACTAGTTAGTCGAGCTTGAACTCGATGGTGTCCCAGCGATTCGATTCTTCGTGGCGAGCCTGCGCCTTGATGGCGTCGACCAGCGCCCGGCCATCCCAGTCGACGATCTGATCCGACAGCGAGGTGATCTCCTTCGGCAGCATGGCGTTCGCGCCGAAAGGCCGCATGAGAATCACGGGTTTGTCCGAGGCCTTGGCGAACGTCAGCTCGAACAGCAGCAGATCGCTCTGCTGCCGGTACATCCCGGGCAGCGCGATCACGCATTCGGCCTGCGCCATCTGGCGGCGCAATTCTTCGCGATCCGCTTCCTTGCCACCGCCAGGCGGCGCCTTGTCGGGCGCCGACAGGTTCTTGTAGAAGAAGTTCCGGGCGCTCTCGAGGTACTCGAATATCCGCAGATATTCGTCGGATGTGTCCCACGCATGGGTGATGAACAATCGAATTGGATTGTTTTGTGACATGTAGACCGATCCAAAGCCCGGGCTTGAGTGTAGTTTAGACGCCTAAGTTGCGCGCCCTCTCCCCTTTTGTGCGTCGCAACGTTAGCATCGATCCGCTTGCGCCTGCTCGTCTACAACATCCGCTACGCCACGGGCATTGGACCAGCCTTCCATTTGCCGTTCCCGGGCGCCGGCTACCTGCGATCCAGCCGCAAGGTGCTCGATGGCATCACCGGCTTCGTCAAGGCGCAGGACCCCGACATCGTCGGCCTCATCGAGGTCGACATCGGCTCGGTGCGCCAGCGGCATGGTCAACCAGGCCGAACACATTGCCGACGCGCTCGGGCACTACACCACCTACGAGTGCAAGTACGGCAAGAGCTCGATCAACAACCTCATGCCCATCGTGCGCAAGCAGGGCAACGCGTTCCTGGCCGCGCCGCGCGTCGAGGGCGAACGCTTCCACTATTTCGACACCGGCATCAAGCGGCTGATCATCGAGCTCGAGCTCGACGACGTCTGCATCTTCCTCGTGCACCTCGCGCTGAAGTATCGCCAGCGCCAGTACCAGCTTGCGCTACCTGCACGACCTCATCATCAAGTCGCACAAGCCGGTGATCGTCACCGGTGACTTCAATACCTTCTGGGGCACGCACGAGATCTACCTGTTCATGCGCGCCGCCGGGCTGCGCAGCGCCAATGAGAAGAACGTGCCTTCGTTCCCGGCGCGCATTCCGCGCATCGAGCTCGACTTCGTGCTGGTGAGCAAGGAAATCGAGATCACGCACTTCGAAGTTCCGGACGTGCGCTGGTCGGATCATCGCCCCGTGCTCTGCGACTTCAACGTGCGCGGCGCAGTCGCTTCGCAACCGCCGTCGCCTAGATCTCGCGTCCATGACAACTCACCGCTACGGCCGCCTGGCGCGCTCGAGACGCGATGCCGATGGCATCGCCTGGCTCAGCTTCGACAAGCCGGGCAGTTCCACCAACGTGCTGTCGCGCGACACGCTGGCCGAGCTCGACGCTCATCTGAAGACGTTCGATGGCGTCGCCGCCCCGTGGCGTCGTGATCCGCTCGGCGAAGACGTCCGGGTTCATCGCCGGCGCCGACGTGCGCGAATTCGCGCAACTCACGAGTCGCCGAACAGGCCTTCGAACTGGTGCGCGCCGCGCAAGCGCATCCTCGATCACCTCGAGTCGCTTGCCTTGCCCGACCGTCGCCATCATTCATGGTTTCGCGCTCGGCGGCGGCCTCGAGCTCGCGCTCGCCTGCCGTTATCGCGTCGGTGTCCGCAGCGACAACTTCTCCATCGGCCTGCCCGAAGTGATGCTCGGCATTCACCCGGGTTTTGGCGGCACGGTGCGCGCCGTGCGGCGCGCCGGTGTTCGCACCGCCATGGAAATGATGCTGACCGGCAAGACGCTGCGCGCCGACAAGGCGAAGAGCGCAGGCTTCCTCGACCGGCTGGTGTATCCCGCGGATGCCGAAGCAACCGCGCGTGAGCTGATCAACCGGCAGCCCGACGCAACGCCGACCGCGGTTGCTCGACCGCGTGCTGTCATGGCCGTTGGCGCGAAGCCTGGTCAAGAAGCAGCTCATCGCCCAGGTGCGCGCCAAGGCCCGCCCGGAGCACTACCCTGCCCCCTACGCCATCATCGACCTCTGGGCGACGCATGGCGCGCGTGGTGAGGCCGCATACGAAGCCGAGGCCCGCTCCATCGCGCGAGCTCATGGTCAGCGACACGTCTCGCAATCTGGTGCGGGTTTTCCTGCTTCAGGACCGGCTCAAGAATCTCGGCGGCAAGGCCAAGGTGCCGCTGGCACGCGTGTCACGTCGTGGGCGCCGGCGTCATGGGCGGCGACATCGCCGCCTGGTGCGCACAGCGCGGCCTCAACGTGACGCTGCAGGATCGCGAGCTCAAGTTCATCGAACCCGCGCTGCAACGCGCGCGCGAGGCTTTCGAAAAGCGGCTGAAGGACGCAGGACAAGGCCGCGGTGCTCATGACGCGTTTGACGGCCGGACGTCGCCGGCGACGGCGTGCCGGGTGCCGACGTGATCATCGAAGCCATCTTCGAAAACGCCGAGGCGAAGCACGAACTGTTCGCCCGCCTCGAGCCGCGCATGAAAGCGAGCGCCATCCTCGCGTCGAATACTTCGTCGATCATGCTCGAGCAGCTCGACGACCGGCTGCCCGATCCCGGCGCGGCTCGTCGGCCTGCACTTCTTCAACCCGGTGGCGCAGATGCCGCTGGTGGAAATCGTGCGCGGCGAGAACAGCAGCGAAGAATCCATCCAGAAGGCCATCGCCTTCACGCGCAAGATCGACAAGCTGCCGCTGCCCTGCAAGAGCGCGCCGGGCTTTCTCGTCAATCGCGTGCTGGTGCCATACCTGTACGAAGCGATGTTCGCGCTGCAGGACGGCATTCCCATCGAAGTCATCGACGAAGCGGCGCTGCGCTATGGCATGCCGATGGGGCCGGTCGAACTCGCCGATGTCGTGGGACTCGATGTCTGCAAACACGTCGGTGACATCGTGTCGAAGGCGCTGAACAAGCAGACAACCCGATACGTCGCGCTCGATGCGCTGATCGCCGCGAAGAAACTCGGACGCAAGAGCGGTGAAGGTTTCTACGTGTGGCGCGACGGCAAGGCCGTCAAATCGAAGGGCCCGCACGCCGAGCCGCCGGCGGATCTCGAAGATCGCCTGGTGCTCGCGCTCGCCAACGAATGCGCAGCCGTCTTGCGCGAAGGAATCGTCGCGGACGCGGATCTCATCGACGCCGGCGTGATTTTCGGCTCGGGTTTCGCGCCGTTCCGCGGCGGTCCGCTCACCTACGCGCGCAAACGCGGTGTCGACGCAGTCGTTGCGCGCCTCGCGGAACTCACCGAAAGCGTACGGATCGCGCTTCACGCCCGACGAGGGATGGTCAGTTCCTTGCGCAGCGTTCCTTAAGCCGCCTCGTCTGGCGTGCTAGCATTTCCGCATGGCCGAATCGCCCGTGAAGTCAGCGTAGAACTGCTGCGAACATTGACCCCGCTCGAAGGAATGAAGCGGGAGAACCTGCACGCGCTCGCGAAGAAGGTCACCGTCAAGCAGATGACGGCCGGCCGCCTGCTGTTCAAGGAAGGCGACGCGGACAAGCGCACCATCTGGATCATCAAGGGCCTGGTCGAGCTCTCCGAACAGGGCCGCACCATCGCCATGATCGAAGGCGGCAGCGCCGATGCGCGCGCGCCGCTCAACCAGAGCGTGCCGCGCAAGGTCACCGCGCGCGCCGTCGAAGACGTGGACTACCTGGCCATCGACGCCGATCTGCTCGACGTCATGATCACCTGGGATCAGACCGGCAACTACGAAGTCGGCGAGCTGCAGGCGCAGTTCGGCGGCGGCAACGAAGACAGCGACTGGATGACCACGCTGCTGCAGACCAAGGCGTTCCACCGCATTCCGCCGGCCAACCTGCAGGCCATCTTCATGCGCATGAACCGCACGCCCTATCGCGCCGGCGAAGTGGTCATCAAGCAAGGTGACGAAGGCGACTACTTCTACGCCATCGTGCAGCGGTCGCTGCCTGGTGACGCGCGAATCGCCGCTCAACCAGAAAGGCATCAAGCTCGCCGAGCTCGGTGTCGGTGAAACTTTCGGCGAAGAAGCGCTGATCGCCGAAGCGAAGCGCAATGCCACCGTCACCATGCTGACCGACGGCGTGCTCATGCGCCTCAACAAGCAGGACTTCCGCGACCTGATGCACGAGCCGCTGCTGCGCTGGGTCGACGAGCAACAGGCGCTCAAGATCATCCAGAACCGCGGCCAGTGGCTCGACGTGCGGCTGCCGTCGGAATACCAGAACCTCGCCATCGAAGGCTCCATCAACATCCCGCTGTATTTCGTGCGGCTGAAGTTGAACGCGCTCGATCGCAAGATGCCCTACGTGGTGGTGTGCGATACCGGGCGGCGCAGTTCAGCCGCAGCGTTCATCCTCTCGGAGCGCGGGTTCGACGCCTACGTGTTGAAGGGCGGCATCACGACGTCGACGCTGCCGATGCGTCGGCCGGGCGCCTGAAGAAATGGGGACAGTCCCCAATTCCTAGCAAATTGGGCCGGACCTCATTCGGACCCCTTCACGCCCACAACGTTCGCTTCGATCGCTTGGTGCGGTTGCGCGCCGGTGTAGGTTCGGGCGCCTTGTAGCGAAGGATCTCGACCCACCCGCCATGAGCGCGCTCGAAGATCACTTTGTATCGGGCGTCATTGCCACCGAAAGCCTTGCCCCAGCTCACCTGCGCATAGTTGCCGTTGCCGCTGATTTCGCAGTGCTCGCGCCGGCTCGTGCGCGCGCGCGCGCATGCAGCTGCGCCGCGAGAGAGGTCGTCGATATCGCCGCGCAACCGTGCATTTTTCAACGACGGGCGCAGGCTGCGGCGAGATTCACCGGCAGCGAACGCCGAGCGCGGCGAACGGATCGTCGGGAACCACCAGTGCTTTCGGCAACACCTTTACGATTTCGAAAGGACCGCCCGACTCCGACGCGACGATCACGCGCCCGCCCGATTCGACGGTTTTGCCGCAGACGAATGCGCCGACTGCCGTGAGTGTTTCGACCTGTTGGCCAGGGCTGTACGGTCCGTGAAACGACCGGCTCACTTCGACCAGCGCACGCTGTGTCCGCTGCACGCCGAACGCGGAACCCGAATCGCGCGGCGCATGCACCTCGACCACGTAAGCCTCGAAGACCGCATGCGGCGCGTCGATCGGAGTGCCAGGCGCGCGCGCCGACGGTCGCGCACGGATTCGCTGCCGAAGCGAGCAGCGGAAAACCTGTCAGGAGCAGGAATGGCGACCAGAAACGCATGTAGCGATCGTCACATGGCCGGTGCGCCATTCGCGGGCACCGAATCATCAAAATCCGCCACGCGACTGCGAACGATGTCACGAAAAAAGCGTGGTGGCGGGCAAGTCCTAAGAAAATGGAAAATGCCGGGATCTCGAACGTGAACCACGTCCGGTAGCTAGAGTTCCAGGAATTTCACGCTTTGCGGGACGTCACACCAGCCAGTTCATCAACAGCCGGGCCTTGCGGGCCGCGCTACATCGTGTGAGTGGGCGAAGGTGGAATTGCAGCGACTTTCCGATGATTTGTAGCCATTTGTACCCGCCAGCGGTCTCAATCGCAGCAACGCGTGAGCAAGGCTAACGCTCTGGAATCGGCCGCAACAACTCAGGCTTGAAAAGCCGGCTCGCAATGGCCGCCAAGATGATCGGCGTGAATCCGATCACGGCGGCATAGACCAGCAGGCCGGTATTGCCAAACACCCCGTTCTTGAAAAGCCCGTAGCCCGTGAACAGCAAGACATGGGTCAGGGCTCCGGCGGCATACGCTACGCCCACAACTTTGCCGCTGTAGGGCCCTCGAATCGCACAGATGTAGATCACCCAGATGGACAGCGGAACAAACAAGAAGGCAGCGGTCCACAGGCCGGTGTTGTAAGCACCCGCCGCGATGCCCCCCGCGGTGTGCACTAGTCCATTGGCGAAGAGCAATCCCCAGAAACTGAGGCCGATGAGAACGTTGCGCCGGAAGAGGTACGCCGCCAGGGGTGACCCGAACCACATGAGAGCGATGTTCACCACTGGGTAGAAGGCCAGCGGAATCGGGCAGTCCGGATACGGCGGAAAGCCTATCTTCTGGCAGATCATCTCTTGGATTGAGTAGTCGAGACCGATTACCGGCAGGCTGTATTCCTCAAACTGATGGAGCCAGTAGAGCGGCACGGCAAGCCATGCCAGCCACATCGGATCACGCCAGCGCGATACCTTGGTGTTGGCCCGGAACGTATCGGTCATCAGCAGGATGGCGAGCATCACAATGGCCCCGCCCACTCCGATGAACGGCCAAACAGTTAGGAACCAATGTGTTTGCACGACGCCTCCGGTGATTCCGATGGCGTTCGAGTCTCATTGAGATGTTATCGATTGCAATGGGCCCTTGGGCCAACGCGTTGCAAACGGCAAGGGCACGACAGGCCCAGGGCTACATCGTGTGCGTGGCTTTGTCGCCGGCGAGCGCGCCGGCGAGATAGGTCTCGATCTTCTTCTGCGTCTGGCCGCGATCCTGGTCGGAGAACTGCACGCCGATGCCGGCGGTGCGTTTGCCCTGCGCGCCTTTCGGGCGTCAGCCAGATCACTCGACCGGCGACGGGCAGCTTCTCGTCTTCGCCCATGAGGTTCAACAGCATGAACACTTCGTCGCCGAGGCGGTAATTGCTGTTGGTCGGGATGAACAGCCCGCCATTCTTCACGAACGGCATGTAGGCGAGATACAGCGCGCTCTTGTCCTTGATGGTGAGCGTCAGCAGTCCCGGTTTGTTGGCGCCGGTGCGGCCTGTTCGACCTTCGCTCATGGACGTGCCCAGCGCCACAGCAGCGCTTCAACCGCCATGGTCTTGTTGATCGAGGTGTGGGCAAGCTTGCGCATGTCGCGAATGGCGTCCGAGAACTCGAATAGGCGACATATCTTGGGTGGCAATGCCGCCCCTGACAAGTGCGTTACGTCGCGGATTGACGCGGTTTCGAGGATGCGATCTGTGACCCAGCTCTCAAGGCACGAGAGGCGTATCGCGAGGTCGCTTTCTGCGCCCAGCGCTCGGCCACCGCGGGCGGCTGAAGATTGCCGCTATCGATGTCCGCAAGCGTGGTAATGGTGTCGTTGCGCAGCTGCGCGAGCGCCGACGGATCGGCATCGAGCAGTGCAAATGGCCCTGCCCCGGTGGCGGCCAGCGCTTCGGCCCACGGCCCTGCCCCGCGCGCGGCTTCCAGATAGCGCGCGGCAATCTTCGCGCGTCGGCCCCGGCAGGCGCAGTCGCGAGCAACGGCTGCGCAGCGTGGGCAGCAGCCGCGACGGCTGGCTGGTGACGAGCAGCACCAGCGTGCGCTTCGGCGGTTCCTCGAGAGTCTTGAGCAGCGCGTTCGCTGCGAAATGATTCATCGCCTCGGCCGGCGCGATGATCGCGACCTTGTAACCGCGGCCATGTGCGGTCAGCGCCAGATCGGCCGAAAGATCGCGTACCTGGCTGGATGACGATCTGCGTGGAATCCTCTTCCGGCGACAGGCGCGTGACGTCCGGATGCTGATCGGCCGCGATCCAGCGGCACTCCTGGCATTCGCCGCAAGGCGCGCGCGCGGGTTCGCGGCAATTCACCCGCTGCGCGATCCAGCGCGCGAACTCGAGTCCGCCGGCGCCCGGGTCTTCGTGAATCAGCAGGCCATGCGCAAGCCGATCGGCGGCGAGCGCGGCATTCACTTCGCCGCAAGGCGCTGTCGAACCAGGGTGGCAGCGTGCAAGCTTGCTCAAGTTGCGGCCGCGGGCGCGAGCTCCAGAGCAGTCTTCGAGTGCGGCGAGCGCCGCGTCGCAGACCTCGTCGAGTTTCGCCGTGGCATCGACGACGCGGAAACGCGCGGATGGGCGCGCGCCAGTTCGAGGTAACGATTGCGCACGCGGTCGAAGAATTGCGGCGACTCGATTTCGAAGCGATCGACGGCGCCGCGTCGTGCCTGCATGCGTTCGAGACCGACGCGCACCGGCACGTCGAGCAGGATCGTGCAGTCGGGATTGAGATCGCCGTGCACCGCCTGCGCGATGCTGGTCGATGAGCTTGCGATCGACGCCGCGCCCGCCGCCCTGGTAGGCGTGAGTCGCGTCCGTGAAGCGATCGCACAGCACCCATTCGCCGCGCGTCAGCGACGGCCGGATGAGATTGTCGATGTGCACCTGGCGCGCGCCGAACATGAGCAGCGTTTCCGCCGTGGCGCTGATGTGCTCGTCACCGCGTTCGAGCACCAGCGCGCGAACGCGTTCGGCGACCTTGGTTCCGCCGGGTTCGCGCGTCGCATGCACGGTGATGCCGCGGGCGCGCAACGACTGCGTGAGGCGATCGGCGACCGTGGTCTTGCCGGCGCCTTCGATTCCTTCGAGCGTGATGAATTTGGCCGGCATCATCGGCGGTTTCCTCGCAGGCGTGCCAGATAGCGCGCACGGCGGCATTGTGCGCTTCGAGCGTAGCCGAGAACACATGCGACCCGTCGCCGATTCCGGTGGCGACGAAGAAGATGTCGCCGGTTTCGAGCGGACGCGTCACCGCTTCGATGGCTTCGCGCGACGGCAACGCGATGGGCGTCGGCGGCAGGCCCGCGCGCGTGTAGGTGTTGTACGGCGTGTCGGTGCGCAGGTCGCGCTCGCGGATGTTGCCGTCGTAGGAGGCGCCAAGGCCGTAGATCACGGTGGGATCGGTCTGCAGGCGCATGTTTCGCCGCAGGCGCGTGGTGAACACGCCGGCGATGCGCGGCCGTTCGCTGGCGAGCCCGGTCTCCTTCTCGACGATCGAAGCCAGCGTCAGTGCTTCATAGGCGGTGTTGATTGGCAGCGCCGCCGCGCGCGCGTTCCACGCGGCCTCGAGCGCCTCGGCCATCTTGCGATACGCCAGCGCGTAGCAGACTCGCGATCGGTGGTGCCGGCCGCGAAGCGATAGGTGTCGGGGAAGAAGCGCCCTTCGGGATGTTCGCCCGGATGCCCGATGGCGCTCATGACGCTCGGCGACGTCCTTGCCGCGCAGCGTCACCTTGATCTGCGGATGTGCCTTCGATGGCACGGCGCATGTCCGCGAACGTCCAGCCTTCGATGACCGTGAGCGCCTCGAGCACCACGCGCCCTTCGGCGAGCTGGCGCAGGATTTCCTGCGGACTCGCCTGCGCCGGAATCTCGTAGCGCCCGGTCTTGATCTGCGGCCAGCCGCGCACGCGCAGATAGAGTTCGACGGCGCGCCGGTCGCCGAGGGCGCCGCGTGCGTCGAGCTCGGCGAGCACGCCGCGCACCGTGGCGCCGGACTTGACCATCGAGCTCCAGCGGCTTGCAGGTGCGGTCCGGGCGCGCGCATCACCGCGCTGGCGCGCTGCCAGTAGATAGCCGCGGCCGCGCCGCGAGTACGACGGCGAGGCCAAGGATCAGCGAGCAGCTTACGCATCGAGCGGCCTCGATGTGCGCCGCGAGGCGCGATGCGAGGGTATTCATGTGGAAGGAATGCTCGCCCACGCGCCGCACCGGCACAACCCCGATTCGCGCATTGGTGATGAAGACCTCATCGGCGCGCGAACAGGTTCGTCGAGCGTGAGCCGTGCTCTCCGTGGCGACGATGCCGAGCACGGCGCATTCGCGCAGCACGACGCCGCGCATCACGCCGGCGACGCCGCAGCGATCGAGGCGCGGCGTCAGTCACCGCGGCCGCCGCGCACGAGGAACACGTTGCTCATCGCGTCCGCAGACCAGGTGTCCCGAAGCATCGAGCAGCAGCGACTCGAAGGCGCTCGGCTGCGACCGCCTCCGCGGCGGCCAGCACGTTCTCGAGCCGGTTCAGATGTTTGATGCCGGCGAGCGCGGGATTGTCCGCCGAGCCGCGAGCGTGGCGACGCGCAGATCCACGCCCGCCGGCGAAATCGGCGGCGGCGTGCCGGGCCACAACGACAGCAGGCGCCGGGCCGACTCCGTTCCTTGCGGCGCGTAACCGCGGCGCGACGCGCTGCCGCGCGTCACGATGATCTTGAGCAATGGCCAGCGGCGGCGCCTGTGCGCATGCCGCGGCGATCTCCGCGCGCAGCGCGGCCAGCGCCGTGAACGGAATCGCGAGCCGCGCGCAGCCCGAGCGACAAGCCGCGCCAGATGCGCTTCGAGAAAGCGCGCGATGCCGGCGCGCACGCGCGATGGTCTCGAACACCCCGTCGCCGTAGTGCAGTCCGCGATCGTCGGCCGGCAGCGCATCGCCGGGTACGCCGTCGATCCAGCATGCCGAGCGCTGCGCTCATCGCGCGCCAGCGCCGAAATGCGCGCAACAGGCCGCGCGCCTTGGCGCGCGTCTCTTCGAGCTCCCGTTCGGGAACCGAATCGGCGACGATGCCGGCGCCCGCGCGCAGCTCGATCGTGGTCGCCGCGCAGCGTCAACGTGCGGATCAGGATGTTGAAGTCCGCGTCGCCGTCGGTGCCGAGCCAGCCGAGCGAACCGGTGTAGGCGCCGCGCCCCTCGCCTTCGAGTGCCGCGATGATCTGCATGCAGCGCACCTTCGGACACCCGGTAATCGTGCCGCCGGGGAACAACGCGCGCAGCGCGTCCACCGGCGATCGCATTCGGCGCGCAGCCGCCCGCGCACGTTGGAGACGATGTGATGCACGTGTGCATAGGACTCGGTGACCATGTACTCGTCCACCGATCACGCTGCCGGCTTCGCAGACGCGGCCGAGATCGTTGCGCTCGAGATCGATCAACATGATGTGCTCGGCGCGTTCCTTGGGATGCGCCACCAGCTCGGCGGTATCGCGCCGGTCCTGTTCGCGCCGAGCCGTGGCGCGGGCGCGTGCCGGCGATGGGCCGCGTCGAAATGTCGCGATCCTGCGATGCGCATCAGCCGCTCGGGCGATGACGAGAAGATGGTCATGCCGGGCAGCTGCACGCTGGCGGCGAACGGCGCCGGATTCGCGCGGCGCAATGCCGCGTACACCTGGCGCGGCGTTCTCGCGATCGCGCAGTTCGAGCCGCCAGCGCCGCGAGAGATTCGCCTGGTAGATGTCACCGGCGGCGATGTGTTCCTGCGCGGCGCGCACGCGCGCGAGGAACAAGCTCCGCGGGCTCCTCGTCGCAGCGACGCGAGCGGCGGCGGAGTCGGCCGCGGCGAACGGCATGCTCGACGGCCTGCTGCAGGTCCGCGATGAGCCGCGCGTGTGCGCGGGCGTCGCCAGTCTTCCGAGACCGCGTACACCGTGTCGGTGGCGAGCTCGTGAACGATGAAGGTGTTCGACGCGCAGCGCGAACGCGGAGTACGGCGCGTCCGCGGGCGGCAATTGCAGATCGCGGTTCGATCTCCGCCGCCACCTCGTAACCGAGGTACACGAACCAGCCGCCGAGGAACGGCAGCGGCTTTGCGAGCATCTGCGGACGGTGGTTGCCGGCTTCGCGCGCGATACCAGGCTTCGAGGTTGTCGAGAAAGCCGCCAGCGACCGGCGTGCACGCCCTCGCGCGCTCAACTTGCCCGTCGGCATCGCGGAACAGTGCGGCGCCGGGCTCGGCAGCCAGCACGCTGTAGCGCGCCAGCGGACCCTGGCGGCGCTGTCGAAGAACACGGGATAGCGTGCGGGCTGCGTCGCTGCGAGCGTGCGCAGCGTCGTGCCCGAGACCGGAACCGCGGTGATGAGCGCGCGGCTCCACGCCGGGCTTCAGCCCTTGAAGCGGCGGAAGATCAGCGAGCCGTTGGTGCCGCCGAACCCGAAGGAGTTCGACAGCGCGGCGTCGATCGCGAGCTTGCGCGCCGTGTTCGGCGTGTAGTCGAGATCGCAGTCCGGATCCGGCGTGTGGTAGTTGGTCGTCGGCGGCGCCACGTTGTCGCGAATCGCCAGGATCGAGAAGATCGCCTCGACGACGCCGGCCGCGCCCAGCAGGTGGCCCGGTCATCGACTTGGTCGAGCTGATCGGACAGCTTGTAGGCGTAGTCGCCGAAGGCATGCTTGATCGCCACGGTCTCGGCCTTGTCGCCGAGCGGCGTCGAGGTGGCGTGCGCGTTCAGGTACTGGATGTCGGTGGGATTCATCTGCGCATCGCGCAGCGCATTCACCATGGCGAGCCTCGCGCCCGCGCCGTCTTCCGGCGGCGCGGTGATGTGGTACGCGTCGCCGCTCATGCCGAAGCCGACGCACTCGGCGTAGATGCGCGCGCCGCGCGCCCTGGCGTGTTCGAGCTCCTCGAGAATCATCGCGCCGCCGCCGTCACCCATGACGAAACCGTCGCGATCCTTGTCCCAGGGACGGCTGGCTGCCTGCGGATCGTCGTTGCGTTCCGAGAGCGCCTTCGCCTGGCTGAAGCCCGCCAGCGCCGTCGGCGTGGTGGCGCACTCCGAGCCACCGGCGATGATGATGTCCGCGTCGCCGTACTGGATGCAGCGCATCGCGAGCCCGATGGCGTGCGTGGACGTCGTGCAGGCGCTGACCACGCCCAGGTTCGGACCGCGCAGCCCGAAGCGGATGCTCAGGTGGCCCGCGACCATGTTGCCGATGGTGCTCGGGATGTAGAACGGCGAAGTCTTCTTCGGGTTGTGAGTCCGTTCCCAGGTGATGGCCTCGTCTTCGATGCCCGCGAGGCCACCGATGCCGGAACCCATGATGGCGCCGCAGCGATCGCCGTTTTCCTTGGCGAAGTCGAGACCCGAATCCGCCACCGCCTGGATGCCCGCGCCCATGCCGTAGTGCATGAACGGATCCATGCGCCGCGCTTCCTTGGGCGAGATGTACTGGGCCACGTCGAAGCCTTCCACTTCGCCCGCGAACTTCGTGGCGAAAGGCGGTCACGTCGATTCGCGTGATCGGCTTGATGCCGCTCTTGCCCGCGAGAATCGCCGACCAGGCAGTGGCCACGATCACTGCCGACTGGCGAAACGATACCGAGCCCGGTAACGACGACACGTCGCTTGGACACACTATCCTCGTTGAAGTGAGAGCGGATGGAAGGCGGCGGTGGCGCCGGTTTCTACCTGCGCACACGGCCGCGGAACAAATCTCAGGACTTGCGGCGATCAGAGATGTAGCTGATGGCCTGGCTCACGGTCGTGATCTTCTCGGCGTCTTCGTCGGGAATTTCGATCTCGAACTCTTCTTCGAGAGCCATTACCAACTCGACCGTATCGAGCGAATCGGCGCCGAGGTCATCGACGAACGAAGCGTCATTCACAACCTGCTCAGCCTTGACGCCCAACTGTTCGGCGACAATCGCCTTGACCTGCTGTTCAACCGTGCTCATTTCTGATTCGCCCTCAATAGATGTGTATTCGCCGCGACTCCCAGGGGGAGCCGCAGCGGGCGCGTATTCTAGGGCAACACCGCACGCGCGCTGCCACGCTGTCAAATCGTGAGTACTTGTTTTTGTTTGTGTTTCGGTGTTTTGGCTGTTGCAGCCATGCCCCAATTAGGGCCGATTTCGGGGTCCAAACAACGCCTCGAGGGCGTCCTAGCTAGCCATGTACATGCCGCCGTTCACGTGCAGGGTCTCCCCCGTGATGTAGCTGGCGCCCGGCGAACACAGGAACAGCACCGCGGCGGCGATGTCGTCGACCGACCCGAGGCGCGCCATCGGCACCTGTGCCGTCAGCGCGGTGCGCTGCTCGTCGCTGAGCGTGCGCGTCATGTCGGTGTCGATGAAGCCCGGCGCGACCGCGTTCACGGTGATGCCGCGCGAGGCGATTTCCTTCGCCAGCGACTTGGTGAAGCCGAGGATGCCGGCCTTGGCCGCCGCGTAGTTTGCCTGTCCCGGGTTGCCCGTGAGTCCGACGATCGAGGTCAGCGAAACGATGCGTCCGCGACGCTCTTTCATCATGCGCTTGAGCACGCCCTTCGACAGGCGGAACACGCTGGTGAGATTGGTCGCGATGACCGCGTCCCAGTCCTCGGGCTTCATGCGCAGCAGCAAGGTGTCGCGCGTGATCGCCGCATTGTTCACCAGGATGGTCGGCATCTCGCCGCGCGAATCGAGATCGCCTAACAACGCGTCGATCGACGCGGCGTTGCCCACGTCGAGCACCGCGCCACGGCCCGTTGTCTCCGAGCCACGACGGAAATGCCCGGCGGCGCCCGCCTCCGAGGTCGCCGTGCCGATGACTTTGCGCGCCGGCTCCGGCCAGCGCCTTGGCGATGGCCTGGCCGATTCCACGGGATGCGCCGGTGACCAGCGCGATGTCGTTCTGCAAGCATGTGAATGTGATTCCGTTCAGGCTGCGGCCGCGGCGAGCGCGGCCTGAAAAGATTCGGGTTCCTCGAGCGTGAAGATCTGGGTTTCGCGGCGCCGCTCGATTCGTTTGACGAGACCCGCGAGCACGCCACCCGGTCCGCATTCGACCATGTGCGTGACGCCGCCGCTGCTCAGCGCCGTGACGGTCGCGGTCCAGCGAACCGGGCTCGACAACTGGCGCACGAGCAGCGCGCGGATGTCATCCGGGCTCCGCGTGCTCGGCGGCATCCACGGCGCTCAGATAGCGAATGCGCGGCGCGCGGATTTCCGTGGCGGCGAGTCGCTCGCCGAGCCGCGCGCCCGCGGATTTCATGAGACTGCTGTGCGAAGGCACGCTGACCGGCAATTCGATGGCGCGCTTGGCGCCGCGCGCCTTTGCCGCTTCGATGGCGCGCAGCACCGCGGCCTTCTCGCCGGCGATCACCACCTGCCCCGGCGCATTGAAGTTCACGGCCTCGACCACCGAGCCCTGCGGCCGCCTCGCGCGCACGCGGCTTCGACGTCGGCATCCTCGAGACCTAACAAGGCGGCCATCGCGCCGGTGCCTTTCGGCACCGCCTCCTGCATCGCCTTGCCGCGAAAGCGCACGAGGTCCACGCAGCTGCCGAAGTCGATGGCGCCGGCGGCGACCAGCGCGGTGAATTCACCGAGGCTGTGGCCCGTGACCACCGCGGGCTCGCGCCCATCGCGTTCCTGCCACAGGCGCCAGGTGGCGATGCCGGCGACCAGCATGGCCGGCTGCGTGCGCTCGGTCTCGTTGAGTTCCTCGACGGGTCCTTCGCTGCACAAGCTGCCACAGGTCGTAACCGAGTACGCCGGAGGCTTCATCGAAGGTGGCGCGCACGACTGGCGAAATCGCCGGCGAGCTTCGCGAGCATGCCGACCGACTGGGATCCCTGGCCGGGAAATACGAAAGCGAGTTGTTTGGGCTGTTCGACATGGGCGCGGAGTATAGCGACTGCCGTTCAGGGCGGCTCGCGGCGCGATTTCAGGAGCAGCGCCAGGACGACACCGCCGATGGCGCCGTACAGATGCGCATCGACGATGGTGTCCGGCGATCCGGCGAATGGCAGCGCGCCCGCGAACTGCTCGTAGGCAAGTTTCGCCGACGATGAAGACCGCGAGAATCCAGCCGTCGAGATCGCGACGCCGCAGGTGCGCGAGCGTGCCGGCCGTCATGACGCCGTGCAGCGCGCCGGAGGCGCCGACGTACCACTGCAATTCGGGGTTGGCGAACCACAGTCCGGCGCTCACCGCGAGCGCCGAGCCGCAATAGATAGCCGCCCAGCGCCCCGGCGAATAGTCGCGCGCGAACAGCGCCCACATGAGCACCACGCCCAGGCCGTTGAGCACGGCGTGTTCGAGATCCAGGTGGACGAAATGCGCCGACAGCAGCCGCCACCACTGCCCGTCGGCCAGCGCGGTCGCGATCGAAGCTCAAGGCCTGGCGGGCCGGTTCCCCGATGAGTTCGGGCACCGCCAGCAGCAGCGCAGACGCCCAGCAAGGCGATTCCGTAGCCGCGGTCGCAATTGAGCGACCGGAGGACGCCGCCTAACCCGTGTGGCGGGGGTGTCAGCGTTCATTTGGTACTATTGCGCACCCGAATTGGTCCGCCATTGGATTACCATGGGGTATTCATGATTCTCGCACTCTTCGCTCCGCCCGCGGCTTCACGCTCATCGAAATCATGGTGGTCGTGGTCATCATCGGTCTGCTGGCGGCCGTGATCCTGCCGAATGTCTTCGGAAACGTCGAGCGAGCGCAGGTCAACAAGGCCAAGAGCGACATCCAGGCCATCGAAACCGCGCTGACGATGTACAAGCTCGACAACTACAAGTATCCGAGCACCGATCTCGGCCTCACGGCGCTGTCGCAGCGGCCGAACGACCCCACGGTGCGCAACTGGCGCGAAGGCGGCTACATCAAGCGCATCAGCAAGGATCCCTGGGGCAACCCTATCAATACGTGTATCCCGGGCACGCGCGGTCAGGAATACGACCTCTACTCTTTCGGAGCCGACGGCCAGGAAGGCGGTGAAGGTCCGAATGCCGACATTGGCAACTGGAACCTCGGGCAGTAGTTACCATGCGTGCCTCGCGGGCCCGGCCTGCCGGGCTTCACGCTGCTCGAGCTCATGGTCGTGGTGTTCATCATCGGCCTCGTCACCGCCGCGGCGGTCATCACCTTCGGCGGTGACCGGCGCGACACCGAGCTCGACCGGGAAGCCGAGCGGCTCGACGCACTGTTCGACTACGTGCGCGAACAGGCCGAGCTGCAGACGCGCGACTACGGTTTTCGCATCAACGCACGTCGGCTATTCCTTCGTGGTGTTCGACGTGATGCAGAACCAGTGGCGGACCGTCGACGAAGACGACGCGCTGCGCGAGCGCGAATTTCCCGAGGGCATCGGCCGGCGGTCGTGGTCGAAGGCCGACCCATCGTGCTCGAGCGAAGCGAAGAGAACGCGAAGATCGAAGACTTCAAGCCGCAGGTCATGATTTTCGCGAACGGCGACCTGTCGTCCTTCGAAATGTTCCTGCAGCGCGAGGCCACCAGCGAGCGTGACCGTGCGCGCATCTACACCGACGAACAGACCAACATCGTGACTGCTGCTGCCGGGCGAGATCGAAGCCGCAGAAGCCGCCAGTGCGCGCCGGCCCGACGACGATGAAACACGCACGGCAATCCAGCGGATTCACGCTGCTCGAGGTGCTGATCGCGCTCGCCATCGTCGCGATGTCGGTCGGCGCCTTGCTGGGCACCGTCACCTCCTCGGCCAGCAACGTCATCTATCTCAAGGACAAGACGCTGGCCGAATGGGTGGCGCTCAATCGCCTCACCGAAATCCGCATCGACCAGCAGCATGCCCACCGAAGGCAAACGCACCGGCAACACCGTCATGGCCGGCATGCGCTGGGAGTGGGAGGAGGAAGTCGTCGAGCTGCCCACGGTCGAAGGGCTGTTCCGCATCGAAGTGCGCGCCCATGCCACCGGCGAATTCGTCGATGACACGCGAGCCGCTACGCAAACCGACCGCGCAGGCGCTCACGCCCAGCACTGCGAGCGGCTCATCGGCGCGACAAGATCGCCTGGACCACCACCGTCACTCGGTGTCGTCGGCAGCGCGCGCTCCGACATGCGCGACGCCGTCGGCCGCGCAGATCGTGGGCAACCTGCAGTCCGGCAATCCGCAGGGCAATCCACAAGGCGCTCCGCAACCCGGATCACCGGGTGCACCTGCCGCGCCCAAGACATCGGTACCGGGAAGCTGATGCGCACGCGCGGCTTCACGCTCATCGAAGTGGTGATCGCGATGTTCATCGCGGCCATCATGTTCGCGATTGGTTACGGCGCGATCAACCAGGCGCTGCTCGATCGGGATGCGCTCAACGTTTCGCAGGAGCGGGTCACGGAAATCCAGCGCGGCATGCGCGTGGTCGCGCAGGATTTCGCGCAGGTCGTGCCGCGCGGCGCGCGCGACACCGTCGGGTACCGGGCGAGCTGATGCCGGCGATGCTCGCCAGACGGAAGCAGCGATTCGATCCTCACGTTCACGCGCGCCGGCTGGAGCAACCCCGCCGGCGTTCAGCGTCCCGCCGAGCAACGCGTGCGCTACCGCTTCATCGAAGGCGCGCTGGTGCGCGAACACTGGTTGTCGGTCGATCCGGCGCTCAATGCCGAACCGCGACAGCGCATCCTGCTCACGAGGATCACGGCCGTGGAGGTCCGCTTCCTCGATCCGATGTCGCGCCAGTGGCGCACCGAGTGGCCGATGAGCGGCGCACGGAGCCAGGCCAGCCCGGCGAACGTCGACCAGTTGATCACCCGCCCGCTCGCCATCGAGTTCACGGTGGTGTTCGAGGACTGGGGTCGCGTCCAGCGCCTGTTCGAGATACCCACGTGAAACACGCGCGTCGAACGCGGCATCGCGCTGCTGGTGGCCATCGTGATGTTCGCGATCGCGACGACCGTCGCCGCCGCGATCACCTACAACAAGGCGATGGCAGCGCGACGCGCCGCCGCGACGTTCACGCTGGAGCAGGCTTTGCAGGCGGGCATGGCCGCCGAAGCGCTCGCGGGCATCGCGCTCGAAGACGACGGCAAGCAATTCGAAGACGGAAATCCACGAGGACTGGGCACGAGCCGCTGGGACCGGTGGAAATCGAAGGCACCGGCATCTGGATCCAGGCGCAGCTCGAAGACCTCACCGCGCGATTCAATCTCAATTCGCTGGTGAAATGGCAGCGCCGCAGACAACCTCTTCGTCGCCAACCCGCGAGCAGGTGCAGGTGTTCCGCAAACTGCTGGAGTCACTGAAGATCGACCCGCGCTACGCGGACCTGCTGGTGGACTGGATAGACACCGACATCGCGCCGCAGGCGACGCAGGGTGGCGAAGACACCCTGTACCTCACGCAGGTGCCGCCCTACCGGCCGCCCAACACCTTCATCGTCCATCCCTCGGAGCTGCTCGCGCTGCCGGGGTTCGGCGCCGAGAACTATGCGCTGATTGCGCCCTACGTCACCGCGCTGCCCAATGACGTGAAGGTGAATACCTGCACGGCGAGTGGCCTGGTGCTCGACGTGATCGCCAACGACCCGCTGAACGAGCAGGAGTACCAGATCCAGGATATGACGACCCTGCGAAAGAACGGCTGCTGTCCCATCAAGAGCGTACTACACCGGCAGCATCGGCGACCCGGCGCTGAAAGCACTGGCTGACAATCGGCGTGCGAGGAGAAATCCTCGTGGTTCCGGCTGCGCACCAACATTCGTATTGGCACTGCGGAGTTCGTTTTGTACAGTGTTCTATTCCGCGAGCCCAACAATCGGGTCCGTACCTGTGCAGCGCAGCTTTGGAAGTGAATAATCAGATGAACGAGTCGCTGATCATTCAACTGCGCGATGGCGCGGCGCCCCAGTGGATGGTGTGCAACGGAGACGGCCAGGTCGTGGTCGAACGCGGTCTCCGGAGAGCTCGCGCAGGCCACGCGCCATGGCTACCGGACGCCGGGTCGCAGTCATCCTTCCGGCCAGCGAAGCGCTGGCCACCGAAAGCGATGCGCCCGCCAAGGGCGCGGCCAAGCTCGCGCAAGTCGTTCCCTACGCGCTCGAAGAACGCGTTGCCGACGAAATCGAAAACCTGCACTTCGCCATCGGCGATCGTGATGCGACCACCGGCCGCGTTCCGGTGGTGGTGATCGCGCGCGCGCGCATCGACGCGCGGCTGGCCGAGCTGCGCGCCGCGGGCCTGTATCCCCAGGCTATCTACTCGGAAGCGACACTGCTGCCCGCCATGCCCGGGCAGATGATCGCGCTGCTCGAAGGCGACACGCTGACGCTGCGCACGGCCGACGCGCCGCCGCTGGTGCTGCCGGCGCTGTCCATCACCGATGCCTTCGAGATGGCGCTGGCGATGCAAACGTCGGCGGTCGCGGGCCTGGAGCCGCCGATGCTCGGGCATGCTGCTGTACGCGGGCCACGAGGAATGGGAAGCGCATCAGCTCCAGGTCGATGCCTTCCGCGATCGCTTCACGGGCGTGAAGGTGCAGCTGCTGCCGCGCGGCTCGCTGGGCGTGCTTGCGCCGGCCGCCGCCGCCGACGATGCCGTGAACATCCTGCAGGGCGCGCTGGCGGTGGCTTCACCGCTCGAGCTCGGCTGGCGCTCCTGGCGAATCGCCGCGGTGCTGGCCGCGTCCCTGCTCTGCCTGCATCTCGGGGCGCGCTTTTTCGAACTGAATCGACTGCACAAGAGCGAAGCGTCGCTCGACGCCAGCATCGAGGAGGCGTTCCGCGCCGCCATGCCCGGCCAGCAGAACGCCACCAATGCGCGCCGGCGTGTCGAACAACGTCTCGGCGAGATCAGTTCGCGGTGGCGGCGGACGGCGCCTTGCTGCCGGCGCTGTCGGCGCTGGCCAACGCACGCAATGCGGCGCCGAACGCCAGGATCGAAGGCATCACCTTCCGCGACGGCACGCTCGACCTGCGCATCAACGCGCCCGACGCGGCGAGTCTCGACGCCATCGGCCAGCAGCTGCGCGCGGCGAGCTGGCAGGCGGACATCATGGGCGGCAGCGCCAGCGGTGACAGCTACCGCGGACGTCTGCAGATCCGCAAGGCGGGTGCCTGATGCGCGCCTGGTACGCCAACCTCGCCGAGCGCGAGCGTCGCATCGTCCTGCTCGGGCGGCATCGCCGCCGCGGTGCTGCTGTTGTTAGCCATCGTGCTGCCGCTCAACCGCAACATCGCCCAGGCCCGACAGCGCGTCACCACCAAGCAGGGCGACCTCGCGTTCATCCAGAGCGCCGTGCCGCAGCTCGCGGCTGCCGGGCCCGGTATCGGCGCGGCCGCCACGCGGTGAATCGCTGGTCGTGCTCATCGACAGCTCCGCGCGTGAGAGCGGCCTCGGCAAATCACTCTCCAGCAGCCAGCCCACTCCCGACAAGGGACTGCGTGTCCGCTTCGAGCATGTCGCCTTCGACGGGCTCGTCGCCTGGCTGGCGCGGCTCTCGCAGAGTCACGGCGTGCGCGTGGAATCGGCGGAAATCGAAGCCGCCGGAGAGGCCGGGCTCGTGAACGCCGGCCTGGTGCTCAAGGCGGGTTGAACACCAGTGAACCGCCGCACCACCCTGGTGCTCACCATCATCGCCGGGCTCGTCGTGTTCCTCGGCGTGCTGGTGCTCTATCTACCGGCGAGCTGGTTCGCCTCTGCCCTGCCGGCGCAGGTGAAATGCGCCGAGCTCGGCGGTTCCATCTGGCAGGGAGAATGCCTGGGCCTCACGTTCCAGAACGCGAAGCTCGGCGATGTGACGTGGAACCTGGCGCCAACGCGCGCGCTCACCGGCCGGTTCGTGGGCAACTTTGCGCTGACGGGCGATACCCAGTCGTTGACCGCGGAACTCGACATGGGCCGCGATGGCGCAGGCTCGCTGCACAACCTCAGCGGACAGATCCAGATGGATCCGGCGTTGCTCACACAGTTTCCCCGCGATCAGCGCGGCACCGTCATCGCCGCGTTCAAGCGCGTGGAGCTCGCCGCCGGCGGTTCTCCGCGGCTTCTCGATGGCAAAGTTCAGCTGCGCGACTTCCGCCAGGTGGGTGCGCGTCCGCTTGCGCTGGGCTCCTACGAGCTTGCCTTCGACGGCGCCGTGCAGCCGGATGGCGCGATCACCGGTCAATTGCGCGACGTCGGCGGACCGTTCGCGGTGAACGGCACGGTTGCCCTTCCCGCGCCGCGTTCGTACCTCGTGCAGGGATTCATCACCGGACGCTCGGCAGAGGCCGAACGCCTGGTGCGCGAGATCACGCTGGGCGCCCCGCCCGATGCGTCGGGGCGCAGCGCGTTCAGCTTTGAAGGTTCCTACTAACCGACCGTCAGACCTCGCGCCAGGCTGCGAGCAGCGGGTAGTACAGACCGGCGCGAACGGGTTGAGGGCCGAGCTGACGTGCCAGATGGACGTAACGCGCGAGCTGCGGCGTGTAACGCAGGGCTTCCGCTTCCAGGAATGCAGCCACGTCACCGCCTTCGTGCGGACTGGTCTTGAAATCCACCACCCAGCGCGTGCCATCCGCCGCGACGAACGTGCGATCGATCACCGCATTGATGATGTGCGTGCCGCGCACGCCGGAAAGCGCCAGCTCTGACTGCGCCTCGGTGTGCCGTGGATCGAACAGCCAGCGGCCCCGCTCATCGGCGAGAGTGGCATTGAGCGCCTTGAGCGCGAACTCGGCGCCTTCCTTCGCCCGCGCTGCTTCGATGCCGAGCGCCTGAAGCCGTGATTCGAGACGAGCGCGCATGTGCGCCAATTCGGCGACTGGCGGCAGGCCCGCGCGCCCGAATCTTTCGAGCGCCTCGTGCACCACGGTGCCCACACGCCGCGCCGTCTGTCGCACCCAGCTGAATTCGATTTCGTCCTGCTCCGAACTCGAGGGCAGGATCTCGCCGTGCGCCACGACATCGGCCGGCGCAGCGAGAGGCGCGGGTCTGCGACGCAGGCGCTGCCGCTTTCGCGTGACCGCCGGTGCGATCCCGGCATTCGGATCCGGATCGCCGCCGAGCGCGTGAAAGCTGGCGGCGTCGGCGCCGATGGCCGGCCAGAGGCTATGCAAGCAGGGAGTTGGCCTCGGCGCCGAATTCGAGCACGCCATCGGTCTCTTTCACGCGCGGATGCACGAACACGTGCAGCGAGCGCTTCGCACGGGTCAGCGCGACATACGCCTGGCGGGCGCGCTCCGCGCGGGTCCGTTCGCGATGCAGCTGTTTGAGATAGAGATTGATTGCGTCATCGCCGGCGTCTTCGTCGTCACCGCGGACACGGATGGGCGCCATCACCAGGTGATCGCCGCCCTGCTCGCGCGGGATCTCGAGCCAGTTCAGCAGGCGCGATTCATCGGGACGTCCACGCAATCCCACGCCGACCACGAACACGTGGTCGAACTCGAGACCCTTCGCGCCGTGAATCGTCATCAGCGAGACTGCATCCGGCTGCGCCGGGTCTTCGGCGTACAGTCGGGTCATCAACCGGTCGAGATCGAGCTCGCGGCCACGCATGCGTTTGCGGTCTTCTTCGTCGAGCGCCGCCAGGAACCGGCGCGCATGCGCCAGCTCGCCCGCAGGCGCCGCGGATGCGCCACCCAGTGCCAGCCAGACGCGTTCGGCCATGTGGGCGCGCGGCTCGCGCTCGCGTTCTGCCCACGCGGCCGAGCAGCAGCGGCTTCGCGCGCAGCAGCCGCTCGACCGCGTCCGGCGACAGACCGTGAATGTCGCCGAGCAACGCGGACGGGATCGTGGCGTTGCCCGCCGCTTCACTGACCACGGTGAGATCGGCGAGCGCGAGTCCGACGAACGGAGCGCGCAACACTGCAAGCCATGCCACGCGATCGAGTGGCGATTCGATGGCGCGAACCAGCGCTTCCAGGTCCCGCACCACCGCAACATCGGCCAGCGGCTCGAGCTTCACGCCGATGAACGGCACCTTGCGCTTCTCGAGGCTCTCGCGGATGGCGCGCAAGTGAGGGCGTGCACTCGCCAGCACCGCGATGGATTCGGCCGGCCGCTTGCTTTTCAGCCCGGCGATCAGGTCCGCGGCATGCTCGGCTTCGGCGGCCGGTCCGCAATCGCCGTCCACGCGATACATTCGCGGCTCGCCGCTGAGATTGGTGCGCGCGGCGACGCTGGCCAGGTGCCGCACGACGCTCTTGCGCACGTCGTCGGCGTCCGGAAACACGCGCGAGAACACCTCGTTGCACCAGTGCACGAGCGCCGGCGCCGAGCGGAAATTGCGGCGCAACTCCAGCGTCGTCAGTCTCAGGCCATCGAGCCCGGCGGCGCGTACCGTCGAGAAGCGCCCCACTTCGGCGTTGCGAAAGCCGTAGATGGACTGCATCGGGTCGCCGACGAGGAACAGCGTCCGTCCATCACCAGCCGACCAATCCTGCGTGAGCGTGCGCAACAGTTCGTACTGATCGCGCGACGTGTCCTGGAACTCGTCGACCAGGATGTGCATCAGCCGCGTGCCGATGCGCTCGGCAAGTGGCGTCGGACTGCTGTCCTCGGTCAGGGCGCGCCGCGCGGCGCCGGCGATCTCGATGTGATCACATTCGCCGTGCAGGTTGAACAATCGCGTGAGGTGGGTCGCGGCGAGCAACAAGAGTTTCGCGAGCGCTTCGAGCGCGCCGCGCGCTTTTTCCGGCATCACCGGATCGGGCAACGAGCCGATCGCATTCAGCGCGGCCAGCTGCAGATCGTCGATCATCATCAGCCGCTTGAGCCAGTCATCGCGCAGCGTTTTGCCGTGTACGTTGTCGGCGGGGATCCCGTCGTTCTTGTTGAGCGTCTTGCGCGCCTTGCCTTCGAGCGTCAGCGCCAGTCTCGCAATGCCGCGCCAACGCGGCAGATCGGGCAGCGTGCCGGATAACGCGGCAGACGCCTCACGCCAGCTGGCGACGTCGGGTTGTCTGGCGGGGTCCACGTGTTGCCCGGCGAAGCGCGCCAGCGCGCTCGCCAGTTCGATGAAGCTGTCCGCGAACGAGGTCGTTGCCTTCGCGAGTTCCTCACTCACGATGGCCGCGAGGCTGGCTTCGATTTTCGGCACCAACGCTTCGCCGGAAAGCTGCGGCAGGTTCGGCAACCATTCCGCGCGCTTCGACAGCATTCCGGCGATCAGCATCTCGAGCCGCAGCCAGCTGTCGTCGAGCCGCCGCAGGATGAGCTCGAAATCCTTGCGCAGTTCCGGATCGCTCTCGGCGTGTCGCAGCGTCTCGCGCGCGGCAATGGCGTACAGATCGTCGGGAGCGTCGGCAATGCTGCGCCCGAAGCCGTTCTGCGAGGTGATCGGCAGCGAGTTGGCGAGATAGCCGTTGAACGCGTCGATGGTCTGGATGCGCAGCCGGGCCGCGCTGTCTTCGATGCCCCACTGCCGCCGTGTCGCATGCGCGCGCACCGCGGTCGCGAGGTCGAGCGTCAGCGCATCGGCGGGCGACTTCACTTCGATGTCGCCTTCGAGCGCTTTCTGCACGCGCTCGCGCATTTCGCCGGCAGCCTTGCGGGTAAAGGTGATGGCCAGCACCTGCTCGGGCTCATCGACGGTCGCCAGCAGCCGCAGGTATCGCTGCGTGAGAACGGTGGTCTTGCCGGAACCGGCAGGCGCCTGGACGATGAAGGAGTCCGTCACCTCCAGCGCACGTTCACGCGCGAGCGCATCGGCGACTTCGAGCTCGCTCATGCGTCCCCCTCGTCGGTGGCACTGCTGGCGAGTTCCACGCGCCGGCAGAGCGTCGTCAGGTGGCAGTTGCGGCAGACGTCCGGAGCCGGCTGCACGGGCGCGTGGCCCGCGATATAGGCTGCTGCCAGCATTTGCAGGCCGTGCAGCCAGCGTCCGGTCTCTGCCGCCCAGGCCGCGGCGATCTGCTCTGCCGGCACCTTGTTAGGGTCCATGCCCGGCAATCCACTCACCTGCGGCAGCAGTCCCTTGTGGGAGCTCTTGCCGGTGAATTTCGCGCGACCGTTGACCAGCGAAACATTGGCCAGCGCCTGCACGTTGCGCCCGCGTTCGGCCATCAGGTAGGCGAGCAGCTGTGGATCGCGTATCACCTCGCCCTGCCAGCGCAGCGAGCGTGGCTCGCCCGACTTGTAATCGAGAATGGCGTAGCCGCCGCCTTCGATGGAATCGATGCGGTCGATGCGCAACTCGAACTGGCCGCCGGCGATACTGACTTCGCGGCGAGCTTCGAGCTTCTCCACGGTGAAGGGCGCGCGCGTGCGCTCGAGTTCGAGCAGGCTTTCGATGAGCTTTTCGAGTCGCAGGGTTTCGCGCTCGACCGCAGGCCGCAACTCGACGGGCACGTATCCGCGGAACACCGCGACTATGGCGGCGGCGACCGAGTCGGCGATCGTCGGGCGCAACACCGGCGTGTCCGTGGCCGAGAGCAGGAAATGGTTGTCGAGCTTGATCCAGACCAGCTCGAGCGCCTTGTGCAGCAGCATGCCGCGTTCGCGCGCGTCCAGGCCGGGCGCCGGAGTCTCGAGCACGTCGGCGGCGAGCCGCATCTCGGCGTACGCACGGAATCCGCACTCCGCCTGCAACGCCAGTGGTTTGACGCCACCGGCCACGGGGCGGGTGGTGTCCACCTTCACGCCCTGCTCGTCTTCGATCGTCTCCATTTCCGGGCGATGCAGCGCTGCCGCGAGCGAGGCCACCCGTGTCGGCGAATACTCACTGCGCTGTTGCAGGTGAATGAGCAAGGGGCTCAGGGTTCGGTGCGCGTCGCCTTCGAGGCGTGCCCAGGAGCAAATGAGCCGGTCGGTGCTCGACGCCCAGGCGGCGAGCGATTGCCTCGCCGCGCGCGTCTGCGCGGCGGCGCTGGCCCAGGGCACGCCCGCGGCCACTTGCAGGCGCAGCGGAATGAAGACGTCGGGTCGTGGCGCCGCCGGCCACTGCGCAGCATCGAGCCCGGCCACCCAGATGCCGTCGTAACGAACCACCGGGTCATCGTGGGATTCGGTGAGGGTGATCGGCGCCTCGACGCTCGCAGGGTCGAAGTTCCGCTCGCCGGCGAGATCCGCAAGCGTCGACACCGCATCGGACGCCGTCGCCGCCTTGAGCCACGGTCCGAGCGCCGAGTACTCGTCCAGCAACGCAAGCCAGCGGTTCACGGTCTGCTGTTCGTCACTGCGCAGCGCGCGCGCACCGTGCCAGCCCAAGCTGACGCAGCGCTGCGAGCAGGCGCGGCGCCCACTCGGCGGGTGTGCGCCTGGGGCCCGCGAGCGTGGCCAATGCCTGCCGCAGACGCGCGGCGAGCGCGGCAGGCGCAGCGCCACCTGCATGGTCGAGAAAAGCCGCGAGATCCTCGGCGTGGAATTCGAGTTTTCTGCCCTCGCGCAGGCAGGCCTCGATCGCCGCGCCGGCCATGACGTCGCCGGCGTCGAGGAATGGCAGCCGCAACCAGCGCAGGACCTCGTCGAATCGCAAGCGCCCGGTCAGCAGCCGTAACGTCAGCAACGCATGCGCGATGAGCGGGAATTCGGCCAGCGGCCGTCCCCCTTCGATGGCGAACACCGACGAGGCAGTGCGCGCCGCCGGCGCGATCCATTCGGAAGGAGTCATGGTCTGCGACAACAGGCGTTCGTAGAGTCCGCGCCGCTGGCGCAACTTCGCATCGACGATCAGCAGACGCTGCGAGGGATCGCGTTCGAGCTCGGTGCGGCACCAGGCGGCGATCAGTTCGAGTTCATGCTCATCATCCTGCGCGGTCGCGATTGAAACAGGCGCCGAACCACGGCGGCGGTTCCGGGAAACGCTGGTGCCTCGAGCGCGCCGAGCCGGCGCAGCGTGTCGGCTTGCGCGGCAGGAAGATTGGCGACGCCCGCCGCCAGCAACTTGTCGGGCGTTGGCTGAAGCTCGTCCAGCCAGGCGCGCATGGGCCTGCGATGGGTCTCGGTGGATAGACGCTCGAGCGTAGCCAGCGCTTCGATGAGCAATTCCGATTCCGGGGAGATGCCGAGAACGCGAGGAGTAGCGGCGATGCGCCAGTCGGCGAGCGTGCGCACGGCGTTGAGCAGCGCGCGCGCCTCGGCTGGCCCACCCGCCTCGCGGCGCGATTCACGAAGGCAGGCCCACTCCGCTCCCGGCGGCAGCAACCGGTCCGGTAGATTGGCGCGCGCCCATTGCTCCTGGAGAACGCCGTCGGCGAATTGCCCGAACGTCAGGATGCGCGGTGTGTTCCACCACGCGCGGCCCGCGTCGCGCTGCGCGAGCACCCACGCGGCGCGAACTGCCGCCTGACGCTGGGGGCTCGGGACGACGAGCGTCGCACCCGCCGCAAGGCCATCCAGAATCGGGCCGGGGAGTCGCTTGCTATTCAATAACTTACGGCAGCTACTTAAAGCGAGATTCCGCACGCACGACGCGAGGCGCCCACCCCTGCCGGCTGGCTGGCGTACGTCGACAGCAGTTCGTCGATTCGCACGAATACCTTCCTGAGCAGCGCCGCATCGGGCAGCCAGGTGGTACGGAAGTGATCGCGGTACGGAACGTTGAAGCTGGTGCCCGGCGCGAGCAGCACGTGTTTCTGCTCCAGCAGATCGAGCGCGAAAGTCTGATCGTCGAAGTCCGGCAACTCGTCCGTCTTCACGCGCACGAAGGCGTACATCGAACCCTTCGGCGGCGCGAGATGCAGGAAGCGGCTCGAAGAAGTGGCGTCGATGATCGCGCGCCTCGATTCGTACAGCCGGCCGCCGGGCGCGATGAGTTCCTTGATGCTCTGATACCCGCCGATGGCGGTCTGCACCGCCCACTGGGCGGTCACGTTCGCGCACAGGCGCAGCGAGCTCAGCAGTTCGAGGGCGGCGAGATAGTCGCCGGCGCCACGCAGGTTTCCCGAAAAAGCCGCCCAACCCACGCGGTAGCCACAGGCGCGATAGATCTTCGACAGTCCCGACATCGTGCAGCACAGCGAGTCGCGCACCAGCGTCGCCATCGGCACGAACTCGGCGCCGTCGTAGGTCATCTGGTCGTAGATCTCGTCGCTGAACACCACGAGTTTGTTTGCTTCGGCCAGGCGCGCGATGGCTTCGCAGACCGCCCGCGGATATACCGCGCCCGTCGGGTTGTTAGGGTTGATGACGACGATGGCGCGCGTCTTGCGCGTGATCAGCGCCGCGATTTCTTCGGGATCGGGGACGAATTCGTTCTCGGGCCGGCAGGGGTAGTACACCGCCTTGCCGCCATTGAGCATCACCGCGGCCGACCACAGTGGGTAGTCAGGGCTCGGGATCAGGACTTCGTCGCCGGGGTTGAGCAGCGCGCGCAGGCTGAGGTCGATGAGCTCGCTGACACCGTTGCCGATGAACACCTCTTCGGCGCTGATGCCGGTGACGCCGCGCGCCTGCTGCTGCATGACCACCGCTTCGCGTGCCGGGAAGATGCCCTTCTGATGGCAGTAACCTTCCGCGGCCGACATGTTCTCGATCATCGCCAGACGCATGGTCTCCGGTGTGCGAAAGCCGAAGGCAGCCGGGATTGCCGATATTCAGCGGCACGATCTCGTAGCCCTGGCGCTCGAGTTCCTGGGCCCTGCGGGCGAGGCGGCCGCGAATCTCGTACTTGACGTGACGCAGGCCTTCGCTCGGACGGATCTGGTTTTCCTGGGACATGGGGCTACCGTAAAAAACGATGCCGGAGAATAACGCGAACGCAGGGTCCTTGCGCATCCGGGCGCCCGTGAATCAGCCGGGATTCCGGCTCATTTCACGGTATTGCCGGCGATCTCGCGCCACCGCAGGCAGGCCACCTGGTGCGATTCCCCGACCGCTTCCGGCTCTGGACTGCGCGTCGCGCACATGGGAAGCGCCACCGGACAACGCGTGTGGAAATGGCAACCGCTGGGGCGATCCACGGCCGAGGGTGTTTCTCCCTGCACCGCGAGCGAGGCCAGCCGCGCGCGTTCGCGCAGAGGATCGAGCAGCGGCACGGACTCTAACAACATGCGCGTGTAGGGATGCCGCGGCCGCAGGAACACTTCTTCGGCAGGCCCCTCTTCGACCACCCGCCCGAGGTACATCACCAGCACCCGCTCGCAGAGCTGCCGCACCACCGCGAGATTGTGGCTCACGAAAAGTATGCTGGTTCCATGCTCGCGCTTGATCGCCGCGAAAAGCTCCAGCAACTGCGCCTGGATCGACACGTCGAGCGCACTGACGGCCTCGTCGCAGACCAGCAGCCGGGGTTCGAGAATCATCGCCCGCGCGATCGCCACACGCTGGCACTGTCCGCCGGAGAGCTCGCGACTGCGGCGGTTCACGTATTCAGGTCCGAGCCCGACGCTCGCCAGCATGGCCGCTACACGCGCCGCACGTTGTTCGGCATTCATGCCCGGGCGCAGCGCACGCACGGGCTCGGCGATGATCTCGTCGACGCGCATGGTCGGATCGAGACTGGCGAACGGATCCTGGAACACGATCTGCATGCCGGCGCGCAGCACCCGCAACTCTTCTCCCGCCAGGTCCTGGATCGGGCGGCCTAACCAGACGATTTCGCCGGAGGTGACCGGACTCAGCCGCAGCAGCGCACGGCTGAGCGTCGATTTTCCGCAACCCGACTCGCCCACGATGCCCAATGCCTCGCCCGCCTCGATACGCAGCGACACGCCATCCACGGCGGCGAGCGTCACCGGCCGGCGTAGCCAGCCACCTCGCAAGCGGTGGTCGACGTGCAGGTCATGAATCGTGAGTGGGTGCGCTGCGGGCGTTTCAGCAGCGACAGTTCTTCCGCTGCCGGCTCCCGGCGTTTCCATGCGCGGGGTCGCGGCCAGCAGTGCGCGCGTGTACGCATGTTCCGGTGCGGCCAGGATGCGTGCGACGGGCCCACGTTCGACGACGCGGCCCTCGCGCATCACGATCACGTCGTCGGCCAGCGCGGCAATGACGCCCATGTCGTGCGTGACCACCGCCAGCGACATGCCGCGCTCGGCCACGAGCTGCCGCAGCAGCGCGAGGATCTGCGCCTGCACCGACACGTCGAGCGCCGTGGTCGGTTCATCGGCGATCAGCAGTTGCGGATCGCAGGCCAGCGCCATCGCGATCATGGCCCGCTGCCGCATGCCTCCGGACAACTCGTGTGGGTACTGGCGCAGCCGGCGCGGCACGTCGTTCATGCGAACCTGCTCGAGCAGCGTCGCGGCCTGCAGCCGTGCGTCGCGCCAGCTCAAGCCCTGGTGCGTGACCAGCGGTTCGGCGATCTGGTCGCCAATGCGCATATGGGGCGTGAGAGAGGTCATCGGATCCTGGAAGATCATCGCCACGCGACGCCCGCGCAGCGTGGCCGCGGCGGGCCCGAGAAGGTCATGGCCTTCCAGACTCGCGCGGCCCGCGATGCGGGCCTGCGCCGGCAGCAGCCCCATCATGGCGAGGAATGCCTGGGTCTTTCCTGCCCCCGATTCGCCGATGACACCGAGGCAGCGGCCCCGCGAAATCTCGAGCGACACCGATTCGACGGCTGCTATGGAGCCGTAGCTCACCGAAAGATCTTCCACCGTCAACAACACTTCAGTCATCGCGGGACCCGAGTGCCGAACGCAATCCATCGCCGAGCAGGTTGAAGGCGATCAGGAGGACCGTGAGCAAGGTCGCCGGCACCAGCAGCATCCAGGGCGAGGATTCCATTTCCTGCGCACCCTCGTTGATCAGGCTGCCGAGACTGGCGAACGGCTCCTGCACTCCGAGGCCGAGGAAGCTCAGAAAACTTTCGAACAGGATCATCTGCGGAATGGCGAGCGTCGCGTATGCGATCACGGGACCTGCGACGTTGGGCACGATGTGCCGCCAGAGGATCTGTGGTGTGCGCACGCCGCTCGCGATGGCGGCTTCGATGAATTCGCGGCGACGCAGGCTCAGCGTCTGTCCGCGCACGATGCGCGCCATGGTCAGCCAGCCGACCGCGCCGATGGCGATGAACAGCGCCGCGATGCTGCCGCGCTCGAACATCGTCGACAGGATGATGACGATGAACACATAGGGCAGCGCGTAGATGATGTCGACGAACCGCATCATGAATGCGTCCACACGGCCACCCAGGTAGCCGGCGGTCGCACCCCAGGCGACGCCAATGCACACGCTGACCAGCGCCGCGAGAACACCAATGAGCAGCGAGACGCGCAGCGCCTGCATGCTGCGTGCAAACAGATCCCGACCGAGGCGATCAGTGCCCAGCCAGTGCGCGGCTTCGAGCTGTGGCGGCGCCGCCTGCCGTTCCCAATCGATGTGTTCATGGCTGTAAGGCGTGATCCACGGCGCGAGTAATGCCAGCGCGGCCAGCAGCGCGATACCGATGAGCGCGGTGCGCGTGCGATTGCTCATATGGGGCTCATGCGAGGCGCACGCGCGGATCCATCCAGGCGTAGAGCAGGTCCGCGATGAGATTGCACACCAGCGTCAACACGCCGTAGACCAGGATCATTCCCATGACCAGCGGGTAGTCGCGATCGACTGCGCCCTGGACCAGGAAGCGGCCAGACCCGGGCAGGCCAAACACCGATTCGACCACCAGTGAACCCGTGACCACGAATGCCACGGCGGGACCGAGGTAGCTGACCACGGGAACCAGCGCCGGACGCAACGCATGCCGCAGGAACACGGCGCCGGCCGGGAGCCCCTTGGCGCGCGCGGTGCGAATGTAGTTCGCGCGCAGGACCTCTTCGCAGGCTGTTGCGCATGAGGCGCGCGATGTAGGCCGACACGGGCAGCGCCAGCGTGATCACCGGCAGCACGAGGAAACTCAGCTCGCCCGGCTCGTAACCGCCGACGCGGAATATCGGCCAGTAGATGCCGAACATCAGCGCCAGCAACGGCCCGACGACGAATCCCGGCAACACCACGCCCATCATGGAGAAACTCATGATCGCGTGGTCGGCCACGGAATTGGCGCGCCACGCCGCATAAGCGCCGAGCGGCACGCCCGTGAGGAACGCCAGCACCGCCGCCGCCAGGCCGATAGTTAGACTGAGCGGCAGGCCGCGCGCAATCAGCTCGGTGACGGTGAAGTCCTTGTAGCGCAGCGAAGGCCCGAGGTCGCCCTGCGCCACTCCGGCGAGATAACGCGCGTATTGCACGATCAGCGGACGATCGAAGCCGTAGGCGGCCTCGAGATTGGCGCGGATCGCCGGCGGCAGAGCCTGTTCCTGGTCGAAAGGTCCGCCGGGTGCAAGCCGGATGATGAAGAACGACAGCGTGGCGAGTACGAACAGCGTGGGGATGAGGCCGGCAATGCGCCGCAGCGTGTAGGCCAGCATCAGCCGGAGAACCTCTCGCCTGAGCTCTCGATCACCTCATCGACTCCCGCTACACTGCAAACGATGGAACAGTCCTCAACCCCGACGGATTCTCGTCGCAATCAAACGCGTCGTCGACTACAACGTACGCATCCGCGTGAAGCCCGATGGCTCGGGTGTCGCGCTCGACGGCGTCAAGCTGAGCATCAATCCCTTCGATGCCATCGCCATCGAGGAAGCACTGCGTATCAAGGAACGCGGCCGCGCCGACGAGGTCGTGGTCGCCACCATCGGCCCCGCGGATTGCCAGGCCACACTGCGCAACGCGCTCGCCATGGGCGCGCAACGCGCGTTGCACGTGGTCGCGGATGCGGCGCTCGAGCCGCTCGACCTGGCGCGCGTGCTGCTCAATCTCGTCGAACGCGAGCAGCCTTTCCTCGTCATCCTCGGCAAGCAGGCGATCGACGACGACAACAACCAGACGGGCCAGATGCTGGCGGCACTGTGGAACCGGCCGCAGGCAACCTTCGCATCGAAGGTCGAGCTCACCGACTCGGTCGGCCAGGGTCACGCGCGAAGTCGATGCCGGGCTCGAGACCATCGAAGTGGATCTGCCGGCCGTGATCACCACCGATCTGCGACTCAACGAGCCGCGCTTCGTGAAGCTGCCGGAAATCATGAAGGCCAAGACCAAGCCGCTCACCACCATTCCGTCAGGCGAAATCGGTGGCCCCGGCACTGCGCGCGCCAAGGTGCAGAAAACCGAGCCGCCTCCGGGGCGCCAGCGCGGCATCATGGTCAAGGACACCGCCGAGTTGTTTGCCGAGCTTTCAAAGCGGGGTCTGGTATGAGCAAGGTACTCATCATCGCCGAGCACGCCGGCGGCAAGCTCAATGCAGCCACCGCCAAGTGTGTGAAGGCAGCTTCCGCGCTCGCCGGCAGCGAGATCGCAGTTGCCGTGTTCACCGCGCCCGGATCGCAGGTCGCGGCGCAGGCAGCGCAGATTGCAGGCGTCGCCCGCGTCATCGAAGTGGCGAACCCCGTGCACGAACACGCGCTGGCCGCCACCATCGCCCCGCAGGTCGGCTGAACTTGCGGCGCCGTTCTCACACGTCTTCGGACCCTCGACCACTTTCGGCAAGGACCTGATGCCGCGCGTCGCCGCGCTGCTCGGTGCGCCCCAGGTGTCGGACGTCATGTCGATCGAAAGCGCCACGCGCTTTCGCAGGCCTATCTACGCGGGCAACGCGATCACCACCGTCGAAGTGACCGCGGACAAGATCGTCGCCACCATCCGCATCGCCTCGTTCGAAGCCGCGGCTACGGGCGGCAGCGCGGCCGTCGAAGCCGCGTCACCCGCGGTGGCGTTACCCACGCACACGCGGTTCGTGTCGCTGGCCGCGGCCGGCGGCGATCGTCCCGACCTGCAAAGCGCGGGCAAGGTGGTCTCGGGTGGCCGCGCACTGGCGAGCAGCGATGCATTCAAGCTCATCTACTCGCTGGCCGACAAACTGGGGGCGGCCGTCGGCGCTTCGCGCGCCGCGGTCGATGCCGGTTACGTGCCGAGCGACATGCAGGTCGGACAGACCGGCAAGATCATCGCGCCCGAGCTGTACGTGGCCATCGGCATTTCCGGCGCCATTCAGCATCTCACCGGCATCAAGGATGCGCGCACCATCGTTGCCATCAACAAGGATGGCGAGGCGCCGATCTTCGAGGTCGCCGACATCGGAATCGTCGGCGACCTCTTCACCATCGTGCCGGAGCTGGAAAAGCTCATCGACTCCAGCAGGAAATAGTCCTTACAACTTCGAAAGGATGTTCTCGGCGGTTGAAACCTTGAATTCCTTCGGGGCTTCCACTTCCACCGCAGTGGCGACGCCGTCCTTCACGATGAGCGCGAAACGCTGGCCGCGCGTGCCCATGCCGAAGCCGCGGCCGTCCATCTCGAGGCCCAGCGCCTTGGCATAGTCGCCGTTGCCGTCGGCCAGCATCAGCACGTTGTCACCGACGTTCGAGTGTTTGCCCCAGGCACCCATCACGAACACGTCGTTGACCGCCATGCACGCGATGGTGTCGACGCCCTTGGCCTTGATCGCGGCAGCCTGTCCCACGAATCCCGGCAGATGCTTGGCATCGCAGGTCGGCGTGAATGCACCCGGCACCGAGAACAGCACCACCGTCTTGCCCTTGAACAACTGATCGGTCGTGATGTCCTGCGCACCGTCCTTGGTCATCGTCTTGAATGTGCCCATGGGCATCTTGTCGCCAGCCTTGATCGCCATATTTGATAACTCCTTCAGTGAATCAGTTGCTGCGCAGTTTTGCCGCAGACACGAGATCGTTCTTGAAGCGAGTGTCGCCACTGCGCTCCACCAGATCGAGCGCGCTCAGTGCCGCGTCGTTCTTCTGTTCGAGGCTCGCTCCGCGGCGAACCAGATATTTGGCCGTCTCCATCCTGCCGCCCGACACGGACAGCTGTAGCGGCGTTGCGCCGCCTACGCCCTTCTCGTCGATCGGAATTCCACGGTCGATCAGCAATCCGCAGATACCGGTCATTCCGCTTTGCGCGGCGTAATGCAGGACGCCGTTGCCGGTGTCGTCGCGGGCCTTGATGTCGGCACCGGCTTCGATGAGCGCCTGCGCGGAACTGCTCTGCCCGTTCTTTGCCGCCAGCAGCAGCGGGGTATCGCCGCCCGAGACTTTCTCGTTGACGTCGGCGCCCTCCTTGATGGCTTCGCTCACGGCCTTGCGATCGTTCTTTTCGATCGCGGTTTCCATCGGGTCCTTTCCACACCCCGCCAGAGTCAATGTCACCAGGGTCCAGAACACCAGGGCGATTGCGCCCGGGCGCAGCGAGTTCAATTTCACGCGTTCTCCACAATTTTGCGCACCGGAAACAATCCGGCTTTGACGACCATGCCGGGCACGGCGTGATCGAGTGTCGTTTGCAACCACTTGCTGGTCTCGACCAGCGCCGGCAGGTTGACGCCGGTGTCGATCCCCATGCGGTGAAGCATGTAGATGAGATCTTCGGTGGGGATGTTACCGGTTGCGGCGGGCGCAAATGGACAGCCGCCGATTCCGCCACAGCTTGCGTCGAGCGTGCGCACGCCGGCTTCGAAGGCGGCATACGCATTCGCCAGGCCCGTGTTGCGCGTGTTGTGGAAGTGGGCACGCAGTTTCACGGCCGGCAGCGAACTCTTCAGCAGACCGACCAATTCGGTCACCTGCGTGGGCACCGCCACGCCGATGGTGTCGGCGATCGCGATTTCTTCGGGATTGCCGGCTGCGAGCCGTTCCGCGAGTGCCTGCACGCGGGAAGGCGGTACTTCTCCTTCGAACGGACAGCCGAAAGCCGTCGAGATCGTGATCTGCGCGCGAATACCCGCAGCACGCGCGGCCCCGGCAATGTCGAGCCAGGCTTCGACGCCCTCATCGACGCTGCAACCCTGGTTCTTCTGGCTGAAGGTTTCACTGGCAGCTATCGCCATGCCTACCTCGGCACAACCCGCGGCGCGGGCGCGATCGAAGCCTTTGCGGTTCAGGACCAGCCCGATGAAGCTCGCGGACGACTGCTCTTCGGCCAACGCCGCCAGCACCGCCTCGGCGTCCGCCATCTGCGGCACCCTCTTCGGGTTCACGAAACTCGCCACTTCGATTCTCTGTAGTCCCGCGCCCGCGAGCCGGCGCACCAGTTCGACTTTCGCGGCCGTCGACAGCACCTGGGCCTCGCTCTGCAGGCCGTCACGCGGCCCCACTTCCACCATCTCGATGCGCGATGATTCCATGGCGCGAATTCTATCCCGATGACGCTTGACCACCGCCTGAACCGGCCGCTACAAACCCGGCGCCATGAACGACACAACGATCCCGCCACCCGGCGCGCTTGCCGATATACGAGTCCTGGAGTTGGGCACGCTCATCGCAGGACCGTTCTGCGGTCAGTTGCTGGGTGACATGGGGGCTGAGGTCATCAAGATCGAAGCGCCCGGCCAGGGCGATCCCATGCGCCACTGGGGTCCTCAGCCGCGCGGTACACCCTCGGTGTGGTGGCCGGTGATCGGACGCAACAAGAAGGGCATCACGCTCGACCTTCGGCAAGGTGAAGGCCAGAGCCTTTTCAAAGAGTTGGTGCGTAAAGCTGACGTTGTCATCGAGAACTTTCGCCCCGGCACGCTCGAGAAATGGAACTGCGGCTGGTCCGAACTCTCCGCGCTCAATCCACGCCTCGTTCTGGTTCGTGTTTCCGGTTACGGGCAGACCGGCCCGTATTCGCAGCGCGCGGGTTATGGCGGCATCGGCGAGGCCATGGGCGGACTGCGTTACATCGTCGGCGAGCCGGACCGGCCGCCGTCGCGCGTGGGGATCAGCATCGGCGATTCGCTGGCGGCGGTACACGCCTGCATGGGAACGCTGGCGGCACTGCATTACCGCGGCCGTACCGGCGTCGGGCAGGTGGTCGACGCCGCGATCTACGAGTCGGTGCTCAACATGATGGAGTCGCTGGTCACGGAGTACGACCAGCTCGGGCATGTGCGGGAACGCAGCGGACCCATCCTGCCGCGGATCGCGCCTTCCAACGTCTACCCGACGCGTGATGGCATCGTGATGATCGGTGCCAACCAGGACACGGTGTTTGCCCGCCTCGCTGCGGCGATGAACGCGCCGGAACTCGCACAGGATCCCCGCTACGCCGATCACCAGGCGCGCGGCGCGAACCAGGCGGAGCTCGACGCCATCATTGCGCGCTGGACCGCCTCGCTTGCGACGGGCGAGTTGCTCGCGTTGCTGGAACAGCACGGCATCCCGTCGGGGTTGATCTACCGTGCCTCCGACATGCTCGAGGATCCGCACTTCGCGGCGCGCAATGCGATTATCGAAACCCCGCATCCGGAGTTCGGCACTCTGCGTATGCAGAACGTCGCGCCACGACTTTCACTGAGTCCGAGTGCGGTTCGTACCCCGGCACCGGCGCTCGGCGAGCACAACTCGACGATCTACGGCGAACTGCTGGGGCTCGCGCCTGAAGTGCTCGACGGCTACCGCACGCGCGGCGTGATTTGAACCGCCAATGAAAAAGGGCCGGACGATTTCGCGTCCGGCCCCATCTCTCTGTCCTTGCGGAAATCTTCAGGTGTTCAGCAGCCAGAGCTTGGCGATGCGCACCATGGTCGGGTCCTGCTTGACGCTGCGGAAGGCCTTGGCGGCTTCAGCCTTGTTGTTGTTACGCAGGTGAGCGATGCCCAGCAGGATGCTGGCTTCGTCGATGCGCTGCTTTTCCTTCGGGTCGCCCTTGGCGATGCCGCCTTTGGCGATGCCCTTCTGGAGCAGATCGGCGGCCTTCGCGGCGTCGCCGTAACCCAGGTACTGGGCACCCACTTTGACAGCCGCATCACCCGTTGCGGCAGCGCGCGCTTCCGCTTCCCGCGTGGCAAGCGTCGCCTTGTCGGACTCGGCTTCCTTCTTGGCCGCGGCGAGCAGGCGAGTATTCACATTGATCATGCGTTCGTCGACGAAGACCTTCTTGGTGAAGCCCTGCTCGAGGACGGCCTGCGCTTCGCCGGCGAGTTTGTTCTCGAGGGCGAGCTGCGCCATTTCCTTGAACTCCTCGGGATCCTTCATGACGTTCACTTGCGTCGAGAGGCGCATGACATTCAATTTCTGGATGTCATCGGTATCGAGTTTGCGCAGTGACGTCAGGAGCTGCGACCAGTAGTCGGGCTTCGGGTAGTTCGAAACCAGCTTCTCGAACACCTTGGCGACGCAGGCGTTGTCGCCGGCTTTCGAGCAGGCCGCCTGCACGAGCAGCAACTGGTTTTCCTTCGGAACCTGGCCTTTCGCATCGAATTGGGAAAGCAGCTCGTTCATGACCCGCGCGGCTTCCTTGTTGTTGCCGGACTGGTAATAGGCCTGCGCAACGGCAACCATGGTTTCCGGATCGCGGTTGAGCTTCAGCGCGCGATTGCCGAAGTCGATGGCCTTCGGATAGTTGCGCAATGACGAGTAGAGGCCGACGAGGCTGCGATAGCGCTCCGCCTTCTTGGCTTCGGGCATGCAGGCGTTGTTCAGCGCATTCTCGAGTTCACGCGCGGCTTCGGCCGGCTGCTTGAGCTCGTGGTACGCGTAGCCACGAAATTCGCTGATCCAGTACAGATCCGTCTGTGTCTTGGCACCAGCAGTTGACTCAGCTTCGCGAGTCTTCGCGAGCACTTCCTGCCACCGGCGCGTCTTCATTGCGTCCTGCGCGGCTGACATGGGCTTGGCGATCTGCTTGGAGATCTTGCCGCCACCGGTGCAGCCGGCTCCTTGCGCAAACGCGGGTGACATGGAACCGAGGGCCACGAATCCTATCGCTGCGACCGCGATTCCAAAACCAGATCGAATCAACACTCGGGGCTCCTTGATGTTTGCGTGCATCTAGTGGGTTCAGATTTTGGGTTCAGGTATTGAGCAACCAGAGCTTCGCGATGCGCGTCATCGTCGCATCCTTGTTCGCTGTGTTGAAAGCTTTCGCGGCTTCGGGCTTGTTGCCGGTGCGCAAATGCGCGATTCCGAGCAGGATTGCCGCCTCGTCGGGATTCTTCACGCCGCCTTTGGCGATGCCACGATTCAGCGCCTCGACTGCCTTCTCGGTCTGGCCGTAACTCAGGTACGCCGCCCCGAGTTTCACGTCGTTATCGCCGGTGGGTTTGGCCCGCGCGGCAACGTCCTGCTTGTCGAGAGTAGTCTTGTCGAGCGCAACCGCCTGCTTTGCTTCGGCCAACATCTGCGTCGACTGTTCCTTCTGGCGCGCAGAGGTGAAGACGCCTTTCTGAACGCCCTTCTCCAGGACTGTCTGCGCTTCGCCAGGCAAACCCTGGCCGATCGCGAGCTGGGCCATCTCCAGGTATTCAGCCGGATCAGAAAGGACGTTCACGCCATCCGCGAGACGCCACATGTTGAGCAACTGGTTGTTGTTCTTGGTGGTGGCCATGAGCAGGGCCATGAGGTCCTGCCAATAGTTCGGCTTCGCGTAATGCACCACCAGCTTTTCGAGCATGTCAGTGACGCAGGCGTTGTCCTTGAGCTTGATGCACGCGCCCTGCAGGATGCGGTACGTGAGCTCGTCGGGGGTCTTGCCGCTGGCTTCCTGCTTGGCGACGACTTCCGCCATCACTTTCTTCGTGTTGGCGAAATCGTCGGTGGCGTAGTACGCATTGCCGACGTAGGCGCCAATTTCAGGATCCGGATTCGTTGCGAGGTATTGGTTGCCCAGCGTGATGACCTTGGCGTAGTCCTTGGTCTGGTAGGCGATCTGCAGCAGCATCTTGAGGCGCGCCGGCTTTTCCTTCTCGTCCATGCAGGGCGAGGCCAGTCCCGCCTCGAGCTCCTTGGTGGCTTCCGGATATTTCTGCTGGTTGAGATAGGCGCGGCCGCGAAATTCGTTGAACCAGAATTTGTCGTACAGGGACTTCTCGACGTCCACTGCCTCGGCCTCTGCGACCTTGGCCAGGACTTCGTCCCATTGCTTGTTCTGGAACGCCTTCTCGACAGCGCTCATGGGCTTGTCGACCTTTTTGCTGATCTTGCGCGGCCCGCAGGCGTCAACCGCCGGCGCAGGCGCCTGTGCGAGCGCCACAGAAGTACCAAGAATGCCGAGCACACCGACGAGAACGACGTTCAATACCCTGAGACTCTTCCGATTGGACACTTCCGACGCTCCTTACAAAGGAGCCGCGGTCCCAAGGCCGCGGCTCGTGTGATCTAAACCACCGCAAACACATCCATGGAAATTGGATGCTTCGCACGGCTGAAAGTTTCTTATGAGTTTCAGGGGCTTGGCTAGTCCTTGAATTCTGCCGTGTTCACGAAGCCCATTTTCTTCATGCGATTGCGCTGGGCCGCGGCCATTACCAGGGCCGTGGTCTCATAACGCGAACGACGGTCGGGCCGGAGGTGGATTTCAGGCTGCGGCGCACCCGAACTCTCGGAGTTGATGCGGGCGGACCGGAAATACGACTCCAGCTGCGGAATTCCGCTAACGACCGTGCCATTCCAGACGATGGTCCCGTCGAAATCGATGTCGATCTGGATGACCTCAGGGCGAACCGGCGGCGGCGGATTGTTGGTCTGCGGCATATCCAGCTTCGTTGCGTGGGTCATCACGGGAATCGACATGATCAGCACGACGATGAGCACCAGCATCACGTCGATGAGCGGAGTCATGTTGAGCTCCATCATCGGTGCGGAGTCGCCCCCAGAACTTCCTACGGACATTGACATGTAAGGCTTCCTCGAACGTGTTAGCGCGAGATGCGAATGCTGGCCGCATCCGGCTCAGTGATGAAGCCGACCTTCACGATGCCACCTCTCTGGAGGTTGTTCATCACGCGGCCAACCGCTTCGTATCGCGCGTTTCTGTCGCCGCGAATGTGAAATTCAGGCTGCGGCTGCTTACGGGCTTCGACGATGATCTTCTGGAAGAACACCTGCTTGTCCGTAACCAGACCGGCATTCCAGAAGACCTGGCCCGTGGCATCGACCGAAATGGTGATGTTCTCGGGCTTGGTCTGCGTCGGAATGTTCGCGGCCTTCGGAATGGTGACATTCGCCATCTTCTGGATCACGGGCACCGTGATCAGGAAGATGATCAGCAGCACGAGCATGATGTCCACGAGCGGAGTCGTATTGATCTCCGACATCACACCCGCTTCTTCATCGGCTGACTGCACACTCATCGACATTTGGCGTTACCTCTGAATGGGTGAACGTAAAGCCTGGAAGCCCAGGTCTTTACTTCTTGCCGCCGGCAACGGGAGCGCCCTGCGACACGCGGGCACCGCCCACGAGGTACGCATGCAGATCGGAAGCGAAGTTGCGCAGGCTCTCGCTGATGCCCTTGTTGCGGCGAAGCAGCCAGTTGTAGCCCATGACCGCCGGAACGGCGACGAACAGACCGAGCGCAGTCATGATGAGCGCTTCACCGACGGGACCGGCCACCTTGTCGATGCTGGCCTGGCCGCTGAGGGTGATCGCAATCAGCGCGTTCAGAATGCCCCACACCGTGCCGAACAGTCCGACGAACGGAGCCGTTGAACCTACGGTTGCGAGGAACGCGAGACCGTTGCTCATCTTGCTGTTCACGGAGTCCACCGAACGCTGCAGCGACATCGTCACCCACTCGTGGAGGTCGATGCGGTCCGTCAGACGACCTTCATGATGCGCCGAAGCGCGCAGGCCATCTTCAGCGACGGCGCGGAAGTCGTTGTCCTTCGGGAGGCGATCGACGGCTTCCTTGAGGGAGCCCGAGCTCCAGAACTGCTTCTCGACGACCTTGGCACCGGCCTTCAGGCGGCGCTGATCCCAGAGTTTCGAGAAGATGATGTACCAGGAGACCGCGGACATGATCAGCAGGATGATCAGTGTGCCGCGAGCAACGAAGTCGCCTTGGAGCCAAAGAGCTTCGATGCCGTACGGGTTTTCGAGAGTGACGTGGTCAGCAGCAGGAGCGTTTTGCATGATTTCCTCGATTACGAAAAAGCGATGCGGCGCTCGTGGCGCCGCATCGCCGTGAAACTTTATTCGGCTTTAATGACGAACTTGACCTTGAACTTGACGCAGGACTCGGGCAGCGCCGTGCCACCTTCCGTGGCAGGTGTGTAACGGTTGGCCTTGGCAACTTTGACCGCGGCACCGTCGAGTTCCGGAAATCCGGACGTCTCGGTGACCACGGGTTCGCGCACCAAGCGGCCGTTGGGTCCTACGCAAGCCTGAACCACTGGCGAGCCCTGCTCCTCGCGGCGCTTGGCTCCCGGCGGATAGAACTCATCGGGATTCGCCGCGCTCTTCATCTTCGCAGCGCTGCCCGCAACGCGCGGCGGCGGCGGCGGTGCCGGCGGTGGCGGTTTGTCCGTCACGTCCTGAATGGCGGTGGTGGTGGTTTCCATCGGAAGGTCGATCGACACCTCCGGCGGCGGCACCTCTACCGGCGGACGCTCCATTTCCGGCGGCGGAGGTGGCGGAGGCTCGTCCTCGTTCTTCACCTCTTCGACGATGTCGGCCTCGATGTTCGGGGCAATGACTTCGACCACCTTGCGGGCGAGGCCGGAAGCCAGTGCCCACAGGACGAAGAGGTGTAGCCCAACGATCGCCACGACAACAATGCCGCGGCGGGTAAAGAAACTAGAGTCTTGTGCGTAAGCGGCCATGTGTTCCCGTGGTCGCGAGTGAAACTATCGGGGCGCAAAACGGGTGGCGGAAGGTAACCAAGGTTTCCAACCAGCGCAACAGTTCTTCGCTCCGTCCCCAGGCCCTGCTCCATGTTTGCGAGCAGACCATGCATTCAATTTACGATTTACGTTTTTAGCTTCGGCGCCGGTCCAAAGCCGCCGAACTTTACCCGCACCCGCTAGCCCTGACAACAACTGTGTTTGCGACCGACTAGGCATAACACTTCGGTAAAACACCTTCGTCACTCTCAATCCGTCACTGCGCCAAGCGATGCGCTGGAGACCATTCGCGCGTACTTTGCCAATACACCTTTTGTCGCATAGGGCTTTGGAGCCTTCCATTTCGCACGGCGCCGGCGCAGTTCCGCTGCACTCAACTCGATCTGCAGCGTTCGTTTCACCGCATCGATCGCAATGCGATCACCGTCCCGAAGCAGGCCGATGGGGCCGCCGAGCGCGGCTTCCGGGGAGATATGTCCAACCACGAAGCCGTGACTGCCACCGGAGAATCTCCCATCGGTGATCAATGCCACTTTGTCGCCCAGCCCCCGCCCCATGATGGCGCCGGTGGGGCTAAGCATTTCTCGCATGCCCGGACCGCCGCGCGGCCCTTCGTTGCGGATGACAACCACGTCGCCTGGTTTGACCCTACCGGCGAGGATGGCGGCCGTGGCGCGCTCTTCGCCGTCGAAGACGCGCGCCGTGCCTGCGAACCGCAAGCCTTCCTTGCCGGAGATCTTCGCCACCGCGCCTTCGGGCGCGAGATTGCCGTACATCACGACCAGGTGGCTGTCCTTCTTGATGGGATCGGCAAGGTCACGAACGATGTCCTGCCCGGACGGATAGTCCTCGACGTCGCGCAGATTCTCCGCAAGCGTGCGCGCGGTCACCGTGAGGCAATCGCCATGCAGCAGTCCGGCATCTAACAACCTTTTCATCAGCGGCTGAATTCCACCTATGGCGATGAGCTCCGACATTAAATAGCGGCCGCTCGGACGCACGTCAGCCAGCAGCGGGACCCGTTTGCCGATGCGCGTGAAGTCCTGTAGTCCGAGTCTGACCCTGGCCGCATGCGCGATGGCCAGCAGATGCAGAACGGCATTGGTGCTGCCGCCGAGCGCGATGGTCACGGTGATCGCGTTCTCGAAAGCTTTCTTCGTGAGGATGTCGCTCGGCTTGATTCCGGCCTTCAAGAGCTCGACCACCGCCGTGCCCGCGCGCCGGCAGTCATCGCGCTTCGCGTTGCCCACCGCTTCCTGCGCGGAGCTGTTAGGCAACGAGAGCCCGAGAGCTTCGATCGCCGACGCCATCGTGTTGGCGGTGTACATGCCCCCGCAGCTTCCGGGACCCGGGATCGCGGTGCGCTCGACGTCGAGTAGCTCCGCCTCGGAGACGCGGCCGGCCGCATGACCGCCGACGGCTTCGAACACCGAGACGATGTCACGCCGCTTCGCACCCGGCCTGATGGTGCCGCCGTACGCAAACACCGCGGGACGGTTGAGACGCGCGATCGCCATCGCGCAACCCGGCATGTTCTTGTCGCAGCCACCGATGGCGACGAAGCCATCGAACCCTTCGGCGCCGACCACCGTTTCTATGGAGTCGGCAATCACTTCTCTTGAAACGAGCGAATAACGCATCCCGGGTGATCCCATCGAGATGCCGTCTGAAACAGTGATGGTGTTGAACAGCACACCCTTGCCGCCCGCCGCGTCGGCCCCGGCGATCGCTTCGGATGCGAGCTCGTTGATGTGCATGTTGCAGGGTGTGAGGCTGGCCCAGGTGGAGGCCACGCCGATCTGCGGCTTCTGGAAATCCGCGTCCTGGAATCCCACCGCGCGGAGCATCGCGCGCGACGGCGTCTGCTTCGCGCCATCGACCACCAGGCGTGAATACTTGCGCTGGTCCACCGCCCCACTCTTCTTGCGCTTCATCTTGCTGTCCCTCTATTGATTCATTCTGCAATCGACTGCGCGCGCATCTGGCGCCGCATGTGTGAAAAGCCCGCCGCGCCGATCGCGACGAAAACCAGCGGCAGCACCAGCGAGTAGATGCCGGTTCCGGGCCACATCGATTCGAGCCACTGATAGATCAGTATGCCGGCCGGTGGTCCTATCGCGCCGCGCACGCCCGTGAGCGTGACGTGCACTCCCATATAGTGCTGCGCGCGGCCAACCGAAGCGAAGTCATTGTGCCCGAGATTCCAGCCGAGATTGGAGCCGGCATAGGCGAACGCGAGCAGCAATGCGCCCAGCCACAGGAGCGGCATCCATGCAAGCCAGGTTCCCACGGTGATGACGGCCACCGCCGCGACCAGTGCCCAACTTTGGCGCGCGCGATATTCCACCACGTGGCCTTCATCGAACATTCGTGCCCAGAACGGCACGAACAGCGGCAACAGTCCGAGCGGCACCACCGACAGCAATGCGATCTGTGTGCTCGCGGACAGGTGCAGGTGTTCGCTGAAGATCACCACGAGCTGCGAGGTCAGCATCAGGTTGCCGCCGCCGAACACGCCCATCCAGAACATGTATTCGCGGAAGTGCGGATCCTTGCGCAGGATTTCGAACAGCATGCCCAGGCTGAACGGCTCGGAGCGCCCCGACGCGGCGTTCTCTTCCGCCAGCAGCACGAATTCGCGCCGCACCCGCGCCGAGCGATACAACCAGGCGGCCAGCAGCCCGGCGGCCGCGCCGCCGCCAAACAGCCAGCGCGAATCCACCACCTGGCGGTCGAGCGTCCACGCCGCCAGCGCCGCCGCCAGCGACACGGCCAGTGAACTCACGATGACGATGCGCCCGGTGTAGCGGCCAATGGCCGCGCGCGGGTAGTTGGCACTCCACACGGCTGCTCGAATCGTGAGGATGCCGGTCCACACCACTCGCGCGATCAGGATCGACGCCACGGCGAATGCCAGACCGGCGAGCGCCCGGGGTGCGACGCCTAACATCCCCACCAGGATGGCGAAGCCCGCCTGCAGCGCCACCATGAGGCCGATGCGCGCGCGGCCATGCGCGATGTTCGCCCAGACGAAACTCACCACGTTGGAAAGCGCGGGCGCGCCGCTGACGAAGGCGACCGCGAGATTGACGATCCACGGATCGGCGGCGTGCGCGAAAGTTTTCTTGATGAGTACCGCCGCGGTGGCGCCCTCGACCAGCCCGAGCGTCAGACCTAACAACGCCCAGGGGACGATTTCGCGGCGGAAGGCGGATTCCGCGGCCGGCGACTCCGTCGGCCTCTCCCTTTCGGCCATCACCCGGCTCCGTCAGCCAAAGCGCTGCCGGATCAACCGGTACAGCGCCCTGACGGTGTGCGGATCGGCACCGAGCGGCCTGCCCGGCCGCTCCTTGGGATTCCAGGCATACACGTCGCCGTGCAGCCAGTTGCGCGTGCGGGTCACGAATCGCTTGAGGAAAAGTGCGCCGATGATGGAGCCGGCGAATTGCGTGGTCGACACATTATTAAGGTCGGCCACGCGGCTCGCGAGGTCCTCTTCATATCCATGCCACAGCGGCATGGTCCACATGGGGTCGGCCTCGCGCTCGCCCACGAGGCGAAGCTGCTCGGCGAGGTCCGCCGGCGTCGAATAGATAGCGGGTAGTTCGGGGCCCAGGGCGACGCGGGCCGCGCCCGTGAGCGTTGCCAGGTCCACCAGTAGTGAGGGCTGTTCCCGATCCGCTTCGGCCAGCGCGTCGGCGAGCACCAGCCGGCCTTCGGCATCCGTGTTGCCGACTTCGACCGTGAGTCCCTGGCGCGAGCGCAATACGTCGCTCGGTCGGAACGAGCGGCCGGAGACGGAGTTCTCCACGGCCGGGATCAGCAGACGCAACTGCACGGGTGCATCCGCGCCCATGAGCATGCGGCTCAGCGCCAGGACCAGTGCGGCGCCACCCATGTCCTTCTTCATGAGGAGCATGCCGCTCGAGGGCTTGATGTCCAGGCCGCCGGTATCGAAGCAAACGCCCTTGCCCACCAGCGTCACCAGCGGCGCGCCCTTCTTCCCCCAGCGCATGTCGATGAGCCGCGGTTCGCGCGCGCTGCCCTTGCCCACTTCATATATGAGTGGATAGTTCTGCCGCAGCAGATCTTCGCCGACGATGATCCGGCATTCGGCTTCGTGCTGCAGCGCGAGACGCTGGACGGCCTCGCCCAGTTCGGCCGGCCCGAGGTCATTCGCCGGAGTGTTGATGAGGTCGCGCGCCTCGTTGAGCGCTTCGCTCGCCAGACGCACGTATTCGAGATCGGTTCCTGTCGGAGCAACCAGCGATGGCACTTCGGCGGCGGTTTTTCGATAACGCGTGAAGCGGTAGGAGCCGTACTCCCAGCCGAGCGTGAGCTGTGTTGCTCCGACCACACTGAAAGTGCCGGCAAAGCGGTAACGCCCGGGCGGCAATCGATCCGGCAGTCCGGCCGAGGTCCACAACGTGGGCTCGCGCCAGGTCGGGAGTTGCGCCAAGGCCAAGCGCGGCCCCGGCGATGCCGTCGCCGGATGCGGTGGGAATCAGCAGCAGCTTCTGTTTCTCTGCCGCAAAGCCATGCGCCCTGGCCCAGGTGCGCACCGCGGGCGACTGCATCTCCAGCCAGGTCGCCAGACCCTGTTCGCCGACCAGCCAGATCGGTCGGGCACCGGCGGCTTCGGCTTCATTCAAAAGATGGGAGCTCACGCAAAAAGTTTAAGCCATTGCGGGTACTACGCGCTCATGCACAAAGCGTTCCCATCGACCCTTGTTCATTGACAAGGGACGACTGGCTGTGGTGCTATCGCGCGCATTGTATGCAGGCCCATACCTCGAAGTTCGCCGTCACTTTCAGCAGCGCGTCGGTCGCGCTCGAGGCGTACGTACTTCTTTCCCTTCCCCTACTCCTTATCAGGAGCTCGGTGCGGGACGCCTGCTTGACGCGCTAATACACGGACAAGCAAACACCAACAAACCCCGCACCGGCCACCAAGCCGATGCGGGGTTTTTCTTATGACCCTGGTTTTGAAAAGAAATTAACGGAGCTGACAATGACGAAGTTGTACTCGGGCAAAGACGTAGACAAGAAGGCGCTCAAGAAAGCCCGGATCGCCATCCTGGGCTACGGCAGCCAGGGCCGCGCGCACGCGCTCAACCTCAAGGACAGCGGCCACGACGTGGTCGTCGGTGTTCGCAAGAACGGCGTCAGCTGGAAGAAGGCCAAGAAAGACGGCCTCAAGGTCGCCGAGCCGAACGACGCCGCGGCAGGCGCCGACCTGGTCGCGATGCTGGTGCCGGATCTCGCGCAGAAGGATCTCTACGCGGACGTCGAGAAGTCACTGAAGAAGGGCGCCACCCTCCTCTTCGCGCACGGCTTCAACATCCACTTCAAGCAGATCAAGCCGCGCAAGGATCTCGACGTCGTGCTGATCGCGCCGAAGGGCCCTGGTGATCTCGTGCGCCGCCAGTACCAGCAGGGTCGCGGCGTGCCCTCGTTGATCGCCGTCTACCAGGACGCGACCGGCAACGCATTTGCCAAGGCTCTCGCCTACGGTCACGGCATCGGCGGTACCCGCGGTGGCGTGCTCGAGACGACCTTCGCGGAAGAAACCGAAACGGATCTGTTCGGCGAACAGGCCGTGCTCTGCGGCGGCACCAGCGATCTCGTGCTCAAGGGTTTCGAAACGCTGGTCGAAGCCGGCTACCAGCCCGAAGTCGCCTACTACGAGTGCCTGCACGAGCTGAAGCTCATCGTCGACCTGCTGCACGAAGGTGGCCTCACCAAGATGCACAAGTTCATCTCCGACACGGCCAAGTACGGTGATCTCACGCGCGGCCCGCGCATCGTCAACGACAAGACCAAGAAAGAGATGGGCAAGATTCTCAAGGAAATCCAGAAGGGCAAGTTCGCCAAGCAGTGGATCGCCGAGAACGCCAATGGCCGTCCGAACTACAACGCGCTGATGCAGGCCGATCTCGATCATCAGCTCGAGAAGGTTGGCGCGCAGCTGCGTGCCCGCATGCCGTGGCTGGAACAGGGTCGCGGCTAACAACCCGACGGATATCGAGGAGTTTCCAATGTCCGCAAAACGCGATCGAGTCATGATCTTCGACACGACGCTGCGCGACGGCGAGCAATCGCCGGGATGCAGCATGGCGCAGCCCGAAAAGCTTCGGGTGGCGCGCGCGCTTGCGGACCTTGGAGTCGATGTCATCGAAGCGGGCTTCCCCGCCGCCTCGCGCGGCGACTGGGAAAGCGTCAACGCGGTGGCGCGCGAGGTCCAGGGACCCATCATCTGTGGCCTTGCGCGCTGCAATCGCGATGACATCACGCACGTGGCGAAGGCGATCGCGCCGGCCGCCAATCGCCGCATCCACGTGTTCCTCGCCACCAGCGCCATCCATCGCCAGTTCAAGCTGAACATGGCGCAGGAAGAAATCATCCGCACCGCGGTCGAAGGCGTGAGGTTCGCGCGTGAGCACTGCGACGACGTCGAGTTCTCGCCCGAAGACGCTTCGCGTACCGAACTCGACTTCCTCACGCAGGTGGTCGAAGCCGTCATCGACGCCGGTGCGACCACGGTCAACATTCCCGACACGGTGGGTTACACCGTTCCGGACGAATTCGCGGAGCTGTTCCGCTATCTGCGCAAGAACGTGCGTGGCATCGACAAGGTTCGCCTGTCGGTACACTGCCACGACGATCTCGGCATGGCGGTGGCCAACAGCCTCACCGCGGTCGTCGCCGGTGCGCGGCAGATCGAATGCACCATCAATGGTATCGGCGAACGCGCCGGCAACTGCTCGCTCGAAGAAGTCGTGATGGCGCTCAAGACGCGCGACGCATTCTTCAATCTCGACACGGGCATCGACACGACGCGCTTGTACCCGACATCACGCATGCTGGCGAACATCGTCGGCGTGCCCATTCCGCGCAACAAGGCGATCGTCGGCGAAAACGCGTTCGCGCACGAGTCGGGCATTCACCAGCACGGCATGCTCAAGCACCACTCCACCTACGAAATCATGCGTCCGCAGGACGTCGGCCTGTCGCGCTCCTCGCTGGTGCTGGGCAAACACAGCGGCCGTCATGCGCTGCGCGATCGCATCAAGGAACTGGGCTTCGAACTCGACGACGTCGAATTCGCACGCGTGTTCGAGGAATTCAAGACGCTGGCGGACAAGAAGAAGGAGCTCTACGACGGCGACATCGAAGCGCTGGTGCTTCAGGCCGAGCACAGCGCGGCCGGTCCGTGGTCACTCCTCAACCTGCGCACCGCCTCCGACAGCAAGATCGCCGAAGCAACCGTTCGCCTGCGCAACAGCGATGGCCGGGAGATCGAAATGCGCGCCACGGGCGACGGCCCGGTGGATGCCGCGCTGAAAGCCATCGAACGCGCCACGGGAGTGCAGGTAGTGCTGCGCAAGTTCGAAGTGCGCAGCGTATCGGCCGGCGAAGACGCGCAGGGCGAAGCGCTGGTGTACGTGGAGTACAATCAGCGCACTTATCGCGGCTCGAGCGTCAGTACCAACATCGTCGAGTCCGCAACACAGGCCTTCCTCGAAGTGATCAATCGCATCGAACTCGCCTCCGCGACGCTCGCGCGCACGCGGGTCGCGCAGGCCGCGGTCTAACAATTTCGGAGTTCAGGCAAATGCCCATACCCGCAACGAAATACATCTGGTTCAACGGCAAGCTGGTCCCCTGGGAAAAGGCCACCGTGCACGTGCTCTCGCACGCGCTGCACTACGGCTCTTCGGTGTTCGAAGGCGTGCGCGCCTACGAGACGCCGCGCGGGCCTGCCATCTTCCGCCTGCGTGACCACACGCGGCGTCTGTTCGATTCGGCCAAGATCTATCGCATCAACCTGCCTTTCTCCGAAGAGCAGATCAATCACGGCTGCCGCGAAGTCATTTCGCAGAACGGTCTCGCGCGTGGCGCGTACCTGCGCCCGGTGGCGTTTCGCGGTTACGGCGAGATCGGCGTGGTGCCCAAGATCGACCCGCCCGTGGAAGTGGCCATCGCGGCATGGGAATGGGGCAAATATCTCGGCGCCGCCGAAGACGAAGGCGTCGATGTCTGCGTGTCGTCCTGGCAGCGCGTCGCGCCCAACACCATTCCGGCCATGGCCAAGGCCGGCGGCAACTATCTTTCCAGCCAGCTCATCGGCCTCGAGGCCAAGCGCCTCGGCTTCGTCGAGGGCATCGGTCTTGTCTCCGATGGAACCGTCAGCGAAGGCGCTGGCGAGAACCTGTTCCTCATCAAGGACGGCGTGCTGTACACGCCGGGCATCGCCCATTCGCTGCTCAACGGCATCACGCGACACACCGTCATGACGCTGGCGAAGGAGCAAGGCATCGAAGTGCGCGAGATCGCCATCCCGCGCGAGATGCTTTACCTGGCCGACGAGCTGTTCTTCACCGGCACCGCCACGGAAGTCGCCGCGATCCGCTCCGTCGACGCCATCCAGATCGGCAATGGCAAGCGCGGGCCCATCACGCACAAGCTGCAGGCCGCGTACTTCGCGCTGGTGCAGGGCAAGACCGACGACAAGCGCGGCTGGCTCGACTACGTCGACATGAACGCTCCTCGAGCCGCAGTGGCTGGTTAATTAGTTAGGGGTCTGGCTCCATTTTTCGGCTTCGGAAAATGGTGCCTGACCCCATTCCTCGCGAGAACTGATGAGCACCTCACCAAGAACCATGTTCGAGAAAGTCTGGGACGACCACGTCGTGGTGCCCGAGACCGCCGAGACCCCCGCCGTCCTCTTCATCGACCTGCACCTCACGCACGAGGTGACGACGCCGCAGGCCTACACGGAACTGCGTACGCGCGGCCTGCAGCTGCGCCGTCCCGACCTCACGCTCGCCACCATGGATCACTCGACCCCCACGCGTACCGAACAGGTGTTCGGCGGCGTGCCCATCGCGGTGGACTCGGCGGCGAAGCAGGTCAGGCAGCTCGAGATCAACGCGCAGGAGTTCGGCGTCGAGCTGTTCAATCTGCAGGACAGCCGCCGCGGCATCGTGCACATCATCGGTCCCGAGCTCGGGCTGACGCAGCCGGGCAAGACGATCGTTTGTGGTGACTCCCACACCTCGACTCATGGCGCGTTCGGCGCCCTCGCCTTCGGCATCGGCACCACCGAAGTGGGCCACGTGCTGGCCACCCAGTGCCTGCTGCAGCGCCGTCCCAAGACTTTCGCCATCAACGTCACCGGCAAGCTTCCCGCAGGCGTCACCGCCAAAGACCTGATCCTCGCCATCATCGGCAGGATCGGCGTATCCGGCGGCACCGGTCATGTGCTCGAGTATCGCGGTCCGGCCATCGAAGCGATGTCGATGGACGAGCGCATGACCATCTGCAACATGTCCATCGAAGCCGGTGCCCGCGCGGGCATGATCGCGCCGGACGCGACCACGTTCGAGTACCTCGCGGCCACGCCGCGCGCGCCCAAGGGTGCGGACTGGGACGCCGCGGTCGCACGCTGGAGCAGATTGCCCGCGCGATGCCGGCGCAACTTTCGATCGCTCCATCGAGATCGACGCGTCGGAACTCGTGCCCATGGTCACCTACGGCACGCATCCCGGCATGGTGGCGCCGATCACCGGCTCCGTGCCCACGCAGGGTGACGCGGTATTCGAGAAGGCGCTGAAGTACATGGGTCTCGCTGCCGGACAAACCATTTCCGAAGTACCTGTGCAGAACGTGTTCGTCGGCAGCTGCACCAACGGTCGCCTTTCTGATCTGCGCAACGCCGCGCGCGTGCTGCGCGGCCACAAACTCGCGCAAGGCGTGAAGATGCTGGTGGTGCCCGGCTCCCAGGCGGTCAAGCGGGCCGCCGAAGCCGAAGGCCTGGACAAGGTGTTTCTCGACGCCGGCGCCGAGTGGCGCGAGAGCGGCTGCTCGATGTGCCTCGGGATGAACGGGGACCTGGTACCCACCGGGCACTACTCCATCAGCACCAGCAATCGAAACTTCGAAGGTCGCCAGGGCCAGGGTGCACGCACCCTGCTCGCGAGTCCTGAGACCGCCGCTGCCTCCGCCATCCGCGGACGTGTGACCGATCCTCGCGAATTCTCGAACTGACGCCCATGCCTGCCGTAACGAACATCCGCTCACGTACCGTCGCGCTGCCCGCGACCAACGTCGACACCGACCAGATCATTCCCGCGCGGTTTCTCACCGCCACTTCGAAAGCGGGATTCGGCAAACATCTGTTTGCCGATTGGCGCTACGACTCGGCGGGCAATCCGAAACCCGACTTCGTGCTGAACAAGCCCGAAACGATCGGCGCCGCCATTCTCGTTGCAGGTCGCAACATCGGCTGCGGTTCGTCGCGTGAACACGCGCCCTGGGCGCTGCAGGATTTCGGCTTCCAGGCTGTCATCAGCACCGAGTTCGCCGACATCTTCCGCACCAACTGTCTGAAGAACGGGCTGCTGCCCGTGGTCATCGATGAATCCACCCACGCGTGGCTGCTGGCCAACCCGGGCGTGGAAGTGTCGATCGACGTCGAAAGCTCCACGCTCACGCTGCCCGACGGCACGCAGGTGAAGTTCCCGCTCGAAGGTTTCGCGCGCTACTGCCTGCTGAACGGCGTCGATGAGCTCGGCTTCCTCCTGTCGCAGAACACCGCGATCTCGGCATACGAGAAAAACCACCGATGAAAGCAAGGATTGCGGTCATTCCGGGCGATGGCATCGGTCCCGAGGTCGTCGCCGAAGGCGTCCGCGTGCTCGAACAGATAGGCAAGCGCTTCGGACACGAATTCCTGCTCGACCAGAAACCCTTTGGCGGCATCGCCATCGATCTCACCGGCGATCCGCTGCCGCAAGTCACGCTCGACGCCTGCCTCGAGGCCGACGCGGTGTTGTTAGGCGCGATCGGCGGCCCGAAGTGGGGACCGTCAGCGCCCGTGCGTCCCGAGCAGGGACTGCTGCGGCTGCGCCGCGAGCTCGGCGTCTACGCCAACCTGCGCCCCATCAAGCTGCACCCCGCGCTGCGCGATGCCTCGGTGCTCAAACCCGAAATCCTCGATGGCGTGGACCTCGTGTTCGTGCGCGAACTCACCGGCGGCATCTATTTCGGCGCCAAGACGCGCACCCCGACACTGGCCACGGATCTGTGCAGCTACTCCGCCAGCGAGATCGAGCGCATCACGCGCGTAGCCGGCCGTCTGGCCATGCAGCGCCGCAAGAAGATCGTCTCCATCGACAAGTCGAACGTGCTCGAAACTTCGCGCCTGTGGCGGGAGATCGCCGAACACGTCATCCGTTCGGAATTCCCGGATGTGAACCTGGAACACATGCTGGTGGACTCCGCCGCCATGCACCTGCTGAAGCGGCCGCGCGACTTCGACGTCATGCTCACCGAAAACATGTTCGGTGACATCCTCACCGACGAAGGCGCCATGCTCGCCAGCTCGCTCGGGGTGTTGCCTTCGGCATCGATCGGCGACGGCAGCCGCGGCGTCTACGAACCGATCCACGGCTCGGCGCCGGACATCGCCGGCAAGGGCATCGCCAATCCCATCGGCACCATCCTCAGCGTCGCGTTGCTCTTGCGGCATTCGCTGAAGCTCGAACGCGAGGCGGCGACGGTCGAACAGGCCGTGGATCGCTGCATCGCCAACGGCGCGCGCACGGCGGACATCGCCGAGCATGGCCGCCCGGCCATGTCGACGCGCCGCATGGGTGACGCCGTGGTGGCTGCGCTGCAGGGCTGATCCCGCGCACCGCCCGCTTGACGGCCTACGTACTCGCCGGTATGGTCGTACATACCAGCTGGTACGGTGACGCATGGCCGACACACCCGAGAATTCCCGCACACGATTGCTGACCGCCACCATCGACCTGGTGCGCGCCAACGGGTACGCCGCCACGCGCGTGGAGGATGTCTGCGCCGCCGCCGGCGTCACCAAGGGCAGCTTCTTCCATCATTTCGCCAGCAAGGAAGAGCTGGCCATCGCCGCGGCGAGTCAATGGAACGAACGCGCGACGCAGCTCTTTGCTCATGCGCCCTATCTGGCCGAAGCCGAATCTGCTCGATCGGCTGCTCGGCTACGTGAAATTCCGCAAGGAACTGCTGGCCGGCGACATCTGGGAGTGGAGCTGCTACGCCGGCACCACCATCCAGGAAACGCACGAAACCTATCCCGCGATTCGCGACGCCTGTGCGCAGTCCATCGCCAGCCACGTCGCAATGCTGCGCGGCATGATCGATCTGGCGTTGCTGGAGCAGCCGGTTGCCGGGTTGCGCGCGGAGTCGCTGGCCGTACACATGCAGGCGGTGATCCAGGGCGCGTTCGTCATGGCCAAGGCCCAGCAGGATCCGAAGGCCGCGATCGACAGCCTCGATCACCTGTATCGCTACGTCGAATTGCTGTTCGGCCGTTCGACCAGTAATCGCAAGGGAAAAAAATCACCACGCTGAAGGAGCCGTCATGAACCGGATCGTGAGCCAGGAAGAGTGGATCGCCGAACGCAAGCGCCTGATGGTCGAGGAAAAAGAGTTTACGCGTCGCCGCGACGCGCTGGCCGAAAAGCGCCGCGCCCTGCCCTGGGTCAGGATCGAGAAGGACTACGAGTTCGATTCGCCGGAAGGCCGCGTCAGGTTCGCCGACCTGTTCCGCGGCCGCTCGCAACTCTGGGTTCAAAGCGTCATGCAGGGACCCGGCCAGCCGCTGCAGTGTGTGGGCTGCGCGTTGGGCATCGATCACATCGAAGGTCTGCTGCCGCATCTCGAAAATCACGACGTGTCATACGTGGCCGTGGCGCGCGCAACCATGCCGGAGCTCACGGCGCTGCGCGATCGCATGGGCTGGCGCGTGCCCTTTTATTCTTCGTACGGCTCGGACTTCAACTACGACTTCGGCGTGTCCTTCAAGCCCGAAGACATGAAGGCCGGCCGTGCCGTCTACAACTACCAGTCATGCGATCCCGGAATCGAGGATGCGTCGGGCGACAACGTGTTCTACCGCGACGAAGCCGGCAACATCTTCCATACCTACTCGTGCTTCGCACGAGGTGGCGAGGACTTCATGACTATCTATCGCCTCCTCGAGGTGACGCCCAAGGGGCGCAACGAATCGCCCGAGCGCGGCATGACCGACTGGGTACGCCCTCACAACATGTACGGCAAGGGTGGCGAAGTCGCGCCCACCGGTCGCTACACCCCGCCCGTTTCCTGCTGCATGTGACGTCCGTGGAAGCCGCGTCCCGCCGTGAATTTCTTGCCGCCGCGGCCGCGGCCTCGCTCGCGCGTGGCAACGCGGAGCGCTACGCGGCGGCGAATGCGACTCACCCAGGGTTGCTAGCCGGGAAGAACGCGGTGATCTACGGCGCGGCCGGCTCCATCGGCAGCACGGTTGCTCGTGCTTTCGCGGCCGAAGGAGCGCATGTGTTCCTGGCCGGGCGTACGCTCGAGAAGGTCGAGGCGTTGGCGCGAGAAATCAGGTCCGCGGGCGCTGAGGCGACCGCTGCCGCGCGTCGATGCCCTGGTTCGTGCCTCCATCGAAGATCATCTGGCGGACACGGTCCGCAATCACGGCGGCATCCACATCTCGTTCAACCTGATCGGCATAGACGGCATGCAGGGTGATGCCGCTCACCGCCATGAACGCGGAGTCGTTTGCGCTTCCCATACAGAACGCCATGCGCACGCATTACCTCACCGCCACCGCGGCGGCACGCCACATGGCGAGTCACCGCAATGGCGTCATCCTCGCGCTCACGGCCCAGGTTGCGCGCAAGCCGTACACCGGCAGCGGCGGCTTCGGCGTTGCCTGCGCAGCCATCGAAGGTTTGTGCCGCCAGCTCGCGATCGAGCTCGGGCCCCAGGGCACCCGCGTGATCACGCTGCGCTCGTCGGGCTCGCCGGACGCGCCCGGCGTGGCCGCCGCCATTGCCGAACACGCGCGCATGGCCGGCGTCTCGCGCGAAGTATTCGAGGCCCGCATCGCCGAGAAGACGATGCTGCGTCGCATGCCGCGCATGGCGGAGATCGCCAGTGCGGCGGTGCTGCTGGCGTCGGATCGCGCCAGCGCCATCACCGCCGCGGTCACCAACGTGACCTGCGGCGAGATAGCCGACTAACTAACCCAGTGCGTCGATGCCTTTCTGCAGGTCGCGCAGCAGGTCCTCGGGGGATTCGATGCCGATCGACAGGCGCAGCAGGCCATCGACCAGGCCGGCCGCGGCGCGTGCTTCCGGCGCCATTGCGGCGTGGGTCATGGTGGCCGGATGCGCCACCAGGCTCTCGACGCCGCCTAACGATTCCGCGAGCGAGAACAGTTCGAGCGCCTCGGAGAATCGCTTCGCTCCTTCGACACCGCCCTGCACTTCGACCGTGACGATGGCGCCGAATCCGGACTGCTGGCGCTTGGCGATGTCGTGACCCGGATGCGAGGCCAGCCCCGGGAAATAGACACGCTTCACTGAAGGCTGCCTGACGAGGAACTCCGCCACCGCCTGGGCATTGCTGCCGTGCTCGCGCAGTCGCACGTGCAGCGTCCGCAGGCCGCGCAGCGTGAGGTAGCTGTCGAAAGCACCGCCCGTGAGGCCCAGGCAATTGCCCCACCACGCCAGTTGCTCGGCGACTTCCTTCTTCGCGGCGATGACGGCGCCGCCGACCACGTCGCTGTGGCCGTTGATGTACTTCGTGGTCGAGTGCACGACGATGTCGGCGCCGAGCTCGATGGGTCGCTGCCAACCGGGTGACAGGAAGGTGTTGTCGGCCACCACGAGCGCGCCGATGGCGTGCCCACGTTTTGCGATGTCGGCGACGTCCGTGATGCGCAACAGCGGATTGCTGGGGGTTTCGATCCACACCAGCGCCGCCGGCTTCGACAATGCTTTGGTGACCGCGGCCGCATCGCCGAAGTCGACGAATTCCACGGCGAGTTCGCCGCGCTTCTGCCATGCGGTCAGCAGGCGGAAAGTGCCGCCGTAGCAGTCATGGGGAGCGATGACGCGTGCGCCCACGGGCAGGATGTGCCCCACCAGCGTGATGGCGCCCATGCCGGAGCCGGTGATCACGGCGCCTGCCCCGCCTTCCAGATCGTTGAGCGCATCGGCCAGCAGGTCGCGCGTCGGATTGCCCGAACGGCTGTAGTCGTACTTGCGCTTGTCGCCGAAGGCGCGGAAGGCATAGGTGGACGAGAGATGCAGTGGTGGCACGACGGCGCCAGTCACATCACAGGTCTCGAGGCCGGCGCGTACCGCGCGCGTGTCAGCAGTCAACGAAGTCGTCACGGGGAGATTCCTGGGTTGTCGTTCAATACGTTGGCGAAGATCGGCGCGAGACGCCGGTTCTCCTTGAGGAAGGCATCGTGTCCATACACCGAGGAGATCTCGTGCAGCTCGGCATTCGGCAGTCGCGCGACCATGGCGCGCATGTCGCCGAGTGGCACGAGCTGGTCTTCGCGCACGGCAATGGCGGTCACCGGCGCAAAAATCCGCCCTGCGTCCACGCGATGCAGGTCGATGGATTCGGACAAACAAACAAAGGAGGCTGGGCGATAACGCTGAGCGTATTCCGCGCCACGCGCAAACAGGTACTCCTCCACCGGCAGGACGAACTTCTCTTCGCTGTTACGGCGCGCGGCGCCGGCGAATCTCGCCGCGAACTCCTCGGGGCTGCGGTAGGTGGCCATGGCCAGAGCACGCGCCAGCTCCAGCCCTTGCGCCGGATTTCCGCTTTCGATGGCGAACTTCACGATCCGCCGCTGCACCACGCGCCAGGCGCTCGCCATCGGATGAGCACGGTCCGCGGCGCTGATGACGACGAGCCGCGCGACGCGGTCCGGAAAACGCTCGCCGAACGCCAGCGCCACCATCCCGCCGTACGAAGCGCCGGCAATCGCGCGCAATGACGCGATGCCGAGATGGTTGATGAGGCGCAGCAGTAGTTCGGCCTGGTCGTACGCCGATACGGTCGGAAAAGGAGCGTCGTCACGAGGTCCGGTGGAATCGGCACTGGCGCCGAGATAGTCGAAACTCAGTACGCGAAATCGCTGCGTATCCAGCGCGAGGCCCGCCCCGACCACTTCATGCCACCAACCGCCGCGCGGCTCATCAGGCAACCACACGCGGCGCGAGGCGGAGATGCCGCCCAGCGCGACGACCACGGGCGCGCCTGCGGGACCCGCGAGACGCCAGGCGATGGAAACGGATTCGAGGACGCCACCGAAGTGCAACTTGAGCTCGCCGGGAACGGCCAGCACGCCTTCGCGAACCTGCATGCCCGACGCCGCCGTGGTGATCGTTTCATTGCGGGAAGGCAGTGTGTTGTCGTTGCTCATCGAATGCTCCAAAGCTGTTACTCAGCGTGGAACTCGAGAGCGGCCGCGCGGTATGCACGGCACCTGCGCTGCCGGGTACCCCGGCGGCGTAAGGCTGCTCATCTGCCGGAACCACTGTTGTCGATGATCCCGCAGGAGTTGGCACCTTTCCGCGTTGGCGGCGGTTGCCCCGGCTTCTTCGGGCCCAATCCCTCAGCCGGTCTCGATGAGTGCGCGAATTCTATGAGCCGGTTTCGCGGTACGCAAGCACGGAGCTTGCTTTTGTGCGGTCTCGCGGGTCTAATGCGCCATCGTATTAACGCGCTATTACATTAATTCAATGAAACAGCATCGAAACGTCACCGCCCGCCAGGAGGCGCTCTCCGAGCGCAGCCTGTTCGCCGCCGTGCTGACGCTCAAGACTGTGGACGAGTGCCGCGCGTTCTTTCGCGACCTTTGCACGCCTGCGGAGCTCCAGGCCATCGCCGACCGCTGGGCGGTGGTCGACTGGTTGCAGAAAGGCGTGCCCTATCGCGAGATCCATCGCCTCACGGGCGTCAGCGTCACCACCATCGGGCGTGTGGCGCGTTGCCTCGCCGATGGCAACGGCGGGTATTCGCTCGCCGTCAATCGCCTGCAGCGCCACGCCTGAGCCCCTCGTCCGGGTCACCGCCCGGGCTGAACACCAAAGACTTCACCGAAACCATGACACCAGCCATCGACAAAGAGCGTCTCAAACTCGCCATCCAGAAATCGGGCCGACTCACCGATCCATCGCTCGAGCTCCTCAAGAGCTGCGGCCTGAAGCTCTCGCGCGGCCGCGATCAACTGATGGGCTTCGGCGAAAACATGCCGCTGGACGTGCTGTTCGTGCGCGACGACGACATCCCCGATCTGGTGCAGGAAGACGTCTGCGATCTCGGCCTCGTCGGGCGCAACGTGCTCGAAGAAAAGCGCCTGGAACTCATCTCGCGCGGCCACGCGGCCACGTTCACCGAACTGCGCACGCTCGACTTCGGCCGGTGCCGGCTTTCGCTGGCGGTGCCCGAAGGTTTCAGCTACGAAGGCGCGAGCTCGCTTGCCGGCAAGCGCATCGCAACCACCTACCCGTTCACGCTCGAGCGTTACCTGCGCGAGCGCAACATCACGGCCGACATCGTCACCTTGTCCGGCGCGGTCGAAATCGCACCGCGCCTCGGGCGCGCCGATCTCATCTGCGACCTCGTCTCCACGGGATCGACCCTTTCGGCGAATCACCTGAAGGAAGTGGAGACCGTGCTCGAGAGCCAGGCACTGCTCATTCGCACGCCAGTGTCACTGCCCCCTGTCAAGCAGGAATGGGTCGAGCGCCTGTTGCTGCGCATCGACGGCGTCCAGCAGGTGCGCGAGAGCAAGTACATCATGCTGCACGCGCCGCGCTCGGCGCTGCCGGAGATTCGCCGTCTGTTACCGGGCAGTGAATCACCAACCATCATTCCGCTCGAAGGTTCGAACGACAAAGTCGCGATTCACGCCGTGTGCCGCGAGAACGTGTTCTGGGAGACGCTCGAGAGTCTCAAGAAAGCCGGCGCGAGTTCGCTGCTCGTCCTGCCCGTCGAGAAGATGCTGGTCTGACGCGCATGTTGAAAATTGTCGACTGGAAAACTTCATCGAAGGACGCGCGACGCGCGGCGCTGTCGCGCCCCGCCGCCGAGAGCCGTGACGAAGTCTTCCGTCAGGCCGCGAGCATCATCGCCACGGTCCGCGCCGAAGGCGACATCGCGGTGCGCCGGTTCACCGCGCAATTCGGCGGTGCCTCGCCCGACGAGCTTCGGGTCAGCGACCGTGAATTTCGCGAAGCGCGCGCCGCACTTTCGTCCGTGCAGATCGCGGCTCTCGAGCGCGCGGTGACCAACGTCGCGCTGTTTCATGAAGCACAACTTTCCGCTCCGTTGTCGATCGAGACCATGCCCGGGGTACGTTGCGAACGCATCACGCGCGCCATCGACAGCGTGGGCCTCTACGTTCCCGCGGGCTCGGCTCCCCTTCCCTCCACCGCCATCATGCTGGCCGTGCCGGCAAGGATTGCAGGTTGCAAGGCGCGCGCGATCGCCAGTTCTCCCGGCCCCGACGGCAAGCTGCACGCCGCGGTGCTCGTGGCCGCGGAACTCTGCGGCGTGGGCACGGTGTACAAGATGGGCGGCGCTCAGGCGATTGCGGCGCTCGCCTTCGGCACCGAATCCGTCCGCAAGGTGGACAAGATCTTCGGCCCCGGCAGTGCGTGGGTCACGGCTGCCAAGCAGATCGTTGCGGCGGATCCCGCGGGTGCGGCCATCGATCTGCCCGCGGGCCCGTCCGAAGTCCTGGTCATCGCCGATGAATCCGCGAATGCGAAGTTCGTCGCGGCCGATCTACTGGCACAGGCCGAGCACGACACCATCGCCCAGGTGATTCTCGTCACCGACTCCGAGCGAGTCGCGGGGCAGGTCAGCGAAGAAATTGCCCGCCAGATGAGCGCGCTCAGCCGCCGCGACATCGTCACGCAGTCCATGGCCAACAGCCGTTGCATCGTGGTGACGGACCTCGCGGCCGCGGTTGACGTGTCCAACGAATACGCACCGGAGCACCTCATCATCCAGACCCGCGATCCGCGTGCGTTGCTGGCCAGGGTCACGTGCGCCGGGTCGGTATTCCTGGGCGCATGGTCACCGGAGTCCATGGGCGACTATTGCTCGGGCACCAACCACGTGCTGCCCACTTTCGGTTATGCGCGCAGCTACAGCGGCGTGTCATTGCTCGACTATCAGAAGCGAATCACGGTGCAGGAGCTCAGCGCCGACGGCTTGCGCGCACTCGGTCCCACGGCCGTCACGCTCTCCGGCATGGAAGGCCTCGACGCCCACGGCAACGCGGTGAGCGTTCGGCTCGCGGCATTGTCCGGAGGCGCGGCGTGACCGGCATTCTCGCGCTCGCGCGTCCCGACATCATCGCGCTCAAGGCGTATTCACACGCGAGCTGGGATCCGGCCTTCGAGCGCCTGCATGCCAATGAATTGCCCTGGCGTGCGGAAACCGATCGCTCGCAGGCGGGGCTCAATCGCTACCCGGAGCCGCACCCGCACGCCCTGGCGCAGCGCCTCGCCGCGCTCTACGGGGTTTCGGGCGAGCAACTGCTGCCGGGCCGCGGCAGCGATGAATCCATCGATTTGCTGATGCGCGGATTCTGCCGTGCCGGTGTCGACAACGTCGTCATCTGCCCGCCGACCTTCGGCATGTATGCAGTAGCCGCGCGTATCCAGGGCGCCGCCGTGCGCGAAGTCCCGTTGCTGCCCGAGCGCGGCTTTGCGCTCGATACGGCGCGCGTGCTGGCTGCCTGCGATGCCAATACGAAGCTCGTGTTCCTGTGCAGTCCTAACAACCCGACCGGCAACGCCATGGCCCCTGCCGCCATCGAGGAGTTGTTGCTGGCGCTCGCCAACCGCACGCTCGTGGTGGTCGACGAGGCCTACATCGAATTCTCGGGTGATGCGTCTTTGACGGCCGCCTTGGCGCGGTTCCCGAACCTCGTGGTGCTGAGAACTTTGTCCAAGGCCTTTGGGTTGGCCGGCGCGCGCGTGGGTTCGTTGATCGCCGCACCCGAAATCGTGGCGTTGCTGGCCAAGGTGATCCCGCCCTATTCCATACCGCAGCTCACCATCGAGGCCGTGCTCGCGACGCTGGCCGAGCCGCAGCTTGCGATTCAGCGTGAGCGCGTGGCGCAGATCCGCGCCGAACGCGAACGACTGCGCGCCGCGCTTGCAAACTGCAAACCCGTGCAGAAGATATGGCCCAGTGCAGCCAACTTCCTGCTCGTGGATTTCGCCGATGCGAACTCCGTGCTCGCCGCGGCGCGCGCGGCCAAGCTGCTCATCCGCGACATGCGCAATGTTTCGCCGAATTCGCTGCGCATTTCCGTGGGCAGCCCCGAACAGAACGACCGATTGATCCGGAGCCTGGCATGAGCAAGACCCGCGTGCTGTTCGTCGATCGCGACGGCACTCTCATCGAGGAGCCGCCTGACGAACAGGTCGACTCCATCGAAAAAATCCGCTTCATGCCGGGCGTGTTCTCCGCCCTGCGCCAGGCGCAGCGCGCCGGCTTCCAGCTCGCCATGGTGACCAACCAGGACGGGCTCGGCAGCGCGAGTTTTCCCCAAACCAGCTTCGACATCCCGCACCAGTTCATGCTCGATGCGTTCAGCTCCCAGGACATCGAATTCGACGCAGTGTTCGTCTGCCCGCATCGCAAGGACGACGGCTGCGATTGCCGCAAACCGAAGACCAGGCTGGTAGACGACTGGGTGCGTGCACGCGACGTCGACCTCGCCGGCAGCGCGATGGTGGGTGATCGCGAGACCGACATGGAGTTCGCGCGCAATCTCGGCACCCGCGGGTTGCTGGTGCGTCGCCACGGCAACAAGTGGGAAACCTGGCCTGCGATCCTGCGCGAGCTCACAGAGCGCCGCGCGACGCTCCGGCGCACGACCAAGGAAACCGACATTCACGTCACGCGTGAGCCTCGACACCACCGCGCCGATCACCATCTCGACCGGCATCGGCTTTTTCGATCACATGCTCGAACAGCTCGCCAAGCACGGCGGCTTCTCGCTCGAGCTCAAGTGTCACGGAGATCTGCAGATCGACGAGCATCACACCGTCGAGGACTGTGCGCTCGCCGTCGGCGAGGCGCTGCGCGAGGCGCTCGGCGCCAAGCTCGGCCTTGCGCGCTACGGCTTCGTCCTGCCCATGGATGAAGCGCAGGTGCGTGTTGCCATCGATCTCTCGGGGCGCGCGTATGGCGTGTTCGAAGGCAAGTTCGCGCGCGAGGCAGTCGGCGGACTGCCCACCGAACTCGTGCCGCACTTCTTCAAATCGCTGGCCGAGAGTCTCAAGGCCGCGATCCACGTGACCATCGTGGGCGAGAACACGCACCACATGATCGAAGCCTGCTTCAAGGGCGTGGGCCGCGCGCTTCGAATGGCGCTCCGGCGCGAGGGCGAAGAACTCCCGTCGACCAAGGGCGTGTTGTGAGCCTGCCCGTAGCCATCATCGACAGCGGCGGGGCCAACATCACCTCGTTGCGCGCGGCGCTGTTGCGTCTGGGCGCGGATTCACTCGTTACCAGCGACCCCGGTGTCATCCAGCGCTCCACTCGCGTGCTGCTGCCTGGCGTGGGCTCGGCGCACAATGCCATGGGTCGCCTGCGCGCGACCGGCCTCGACAAGCTGATCCCGACTCTCAAACAACCGTTGTTAGGCATCTGTCTCGGCATGCAGATCCTCTTCGACGCTTCCGAGGAAGGCCCGGCCAGCGGACTCGCGGTCATTCCCGGAAACGTGGAGCGACTGCAGTTCGCGCCTGGCCTGCCCGTTCCGCACATGGGCTGGAACCAGCTCAGCCAGACGCGCCCGGATCCGCTGCTCGAAGGCGTGAGCGCGCTCGACTACGTGTATTTCGTGCACGGATACGCCGTGCCTGCCGGCGACTGGACCGTGGCCACCACCGAATATGGCAGCAACTTCACCGCCGTGGCCCGTCGCGACAATTTCTGCGGCACTCAGTTTCATCCCGAGCGTTCGGGTGTGGTCGGTGCGCGCATCCTGGCCAATTTCCTGAAGGCGAGCTGACAATCATGATCCTCATCCCCTCCATCGATCTGCGCGGCGGCCGTTGCGTGCGCCTGCTCAAGGGCAACTTCGACGCGGAAACGCGCTACGACCTCGAGCCACACGAACTGCTGCTGCGTTATCGCGCGCTCGGGGCCAACTGGCTGCACGTCGTCGATCTCGACGGCGCCAGGGACGGCCAGCTCGCCAATCGCAGTGTCATCGTGCGCCTCGCCTCGCAGCGCGCGCTCAACATCCAGGTGGGCGGTGGCGTGCGTTCGACCGCGGTGGTCGACGACCTGCTGCGCAATGGCATCGACCGCGTCATCGTCGGCAGCGCTGCCGTGGAGTCTCCCGCGGAGGTGCAGGCCTGGCTCGAGCGCTACGGCGCCGAGAAGATAGGCCTCGCATTCGACATTCGCCACGACGCGCAAGGCATTCCGCGCGTGCTCACGCGTGGCTGGACGCAGGAGTCGAAGCTCACGCTGTGGGAAGCCATCGACTCCTACCTGCCGCACGGGCTCAGGCACGTGTTGTGCACCGACGTCGAGCTCGACGGCGCCCTGCAGGGCCCGGCGGTCGCGCTGTATGCCGAAGGCGTGAAGCGTTATCCACAGATCGCCTGGCAGGCCTCCGGCGGCGTGCGCTCGGCAGCCGACCTGGCGGCGCTCGCGGCCACCGGAGCCGCGTTTGCCATCAGCGGCAAAGCATTGTTAGAGGAATTGATTCGCCCCGAGGAGTTAGGCCCATTCTTGCCAAACGCATCATCCCCTGCCTCGACGTCCGCGACGGCCAGGTCGTAAAGGGAATCCGCTTCCGCGATCACCAGATCGTGGGCGACATCCTGGTGCTCGCCGAGCGCTATCGCAACGAGGGCGCGGACGAGGTCGTGTTCTACGACATCACCGCGAGCCCGGAAGGTCGAAGTGTCGACCGCAACTGGGTCACGCGCGTCGCCGGTATCCTCGACATACCGTTCTGCGTGGCCGGTGGCATCCGCTCGGTGGAAGACGCCGAGGCGGTGCTCAACGCGGGCGCGGAGAAGATATCGATCAACTCTCCGGCCATCGCGAATCCCGACCTCATCGAAGAGCTCGCAGCGCGCTTCGGCTCGCAGTGCGTGGTCATCGGCATCGACAGCGCCAGCCTCGCCGAAGGTTATCGGGTGTTCCAGTTCACCGGGGATCCGAACCGTTCACGCAATACCGGCCGCGACACCTTGTCGTGGGTGCGCGAAGTGCAGGACCGCGGCGCCGGCGAGATCGTCCTCAACTGCATGACCAACGACGGCGTACGCCGCGGCTACGACGTCACGCAGCTCAAGGCTGTGCGCGACGTGTGCGATGTGCCGCTGGTGGCCTCCGGCGGCGCCGGCTCGCCCCAGCATTTCGTCGACGTATTCGAAAAGGCGTCCGTGGATGCGGCGCTCGCGGCCAGCGTGTTCCACTCCGGCGCCATCGCCATTCCCGACCTCAAGACCACGCTGGCGGCTTCCGGCATCGAGATGCGCATATGAGCACTGCGTTGGATATTGCCAGTGTCGATTTCGAGAAGGGCGACGGACTGGTCCCCGCCATCGTGCAGGATGCCGCGAGCGGCGCCGTGCTCATGATGGCCTACATGAATCGCGAGGCGCTCGAGCAGACCGTCGCCCGCGGACGCGCGGTGTTCTTCAGCCGCAGCAAGCAGCGCCTGTGGGAGAAAGGCGAGACCACCGGGCATTCGCTCGACGTGGTCGGCATCGCGCTCGACTGTGACCAGGACACTTTGCTCGTCACCGCACATCCCCCGCGGGCCGGCCTGCCACAACGGCACCCTCACCTGCTTTGGCGACGAGCCGCGCAGCGCGGCCACGCGTATTTCGTTCCTGGCGAAGCTCGAGAGCGTCATCGCCCAGCGCGCCACCGAGAAGCCCGAAGCCAGCTACACCGCGCGCCTGCTCGACAAGGGCGTGCAGCGAGTGGCGCAGAAAGTCGGAGAAGAAGGCGTCGAGCTCGCGCTGGCAGGCGCCGCCCAGGGTGAAGACAAGGTCATCGAAGAATCGGCCGACCTGCTTTTCCACATGCTGGTGCTGCTGCGAGCGCGTGGCGTCACCCTGTCCCAGGTAGTCAGGCAGCTCGAGTCGCGCCACCAGTCGCGCTGAGCTTCCACGGGCGTACAATCGGCCGCTCTGAGGTTGCCGCCTGAGGTCCTCATGCAAAGGTCGACCGTCTTCCTGCTCATCGTGGCGCTGGCGAGCGTCGGCGTTTCGGTGGGGCTCTGGCAGGAACTGCGCGCCGAGCGCGCGCTCAACACCGAGCTCAGCGAGCGCCTCATTGCTGCAACTTCAACCCCGATCGCCCCGCAGCCGGTCTCGAATCGCCCGGCTGAACCGCCTCCCGTCGTCGCGCCAGTCTCAGTACCTGCCGCGCCCGCTCCCGTTTCCATGGCCGCGGAAATCACGACGTCAAAGTCAACGATCGTTGCGCAGGAAGACTGGCAGGCCCGTCAACGCAAGGTGATGAGCGATCCGAAGTATCGCGAGGCCTTCCTCGAGCAGCAGCGCCTGCGGCTGGCGACGCGGCGCGACAATTTGATCCGGCTGCTCGGTATCTCGCCGGAGCAGGCGGACGCGGTCATCGATCTCTCGATCGAACGCCAGCTGAACGTAGTCGGAGTCAATCCGCAGGAACCTGGCGAAAACTCGGAGCGTGCGTATCAGGACAAATTGCGCGCGCTGCTCGGCGAAGAAAAATCCGCGCAATTGCAGACCTACATGGAAAGCCGGCAGACAAGGATGCAGGTCGACCAATTCCGCATACAACTCACCGGTGCGGACGCCCTTCGTGATGATCAAGTGGAACCGCTGATCGCCGCGATGCACGCTGAACGAGCGCAGATGCAGAGCGAACTCCAGGAGTACTCCAGTACCCTGCACCAGGAGAGTGACCCGAGGGGTACCCATCGAAAATACAGCGAGCGCGAGACCGCGCTATTGAAAGAGACTTACGGCCGGATGCGCTCGTCGGCTGCCCCAATCCTTTCGTCGACGCAACTCCGGAAACTGGAAGCCATGCTGAAGCGCGATATCGAAAGGCGCGAGATGCAGCTGCAGATGTCGCGCATCCAGTCGAAGCTCGAACCGCCCCCCGAGGTCCTGGTGGCGCCGTGATCCGCAGGTCGACTGACTACAGGAGCAGCTCTTCCGCGGGCTCACGCAGGTTGTAGTTTGACGACATCGCATGGCTGTAAGCGCCTGCGGTCGCAATCAGCAACACATCACCCGAGTGGCACTCCGGCAGCAGCCGGTCGTGTCCCAGGAAATCCGAGCTTTCGCAGATCGGGCCCACGACATTCGCCGAGATGTTCGCCGGTTCGCCATAACGGCTGAGATTCACGATGTCGTGATGCGCGCCGTACAGCGCCGGGCGGATCAGCGAGTTCATGCCGGTGGCCACGCCCACGTAACGGATGCCGCTCTTGATCTTGGTCTGGGTCACGCGCGCCAACAACACGCCGGCGTTCGCCACCAGGTAGCGCCCCGGCTCGAGCCACAGCGTGACTCCAGGAATCGCACTCGCGACTTTCGCGAGCGCCGCATCGAGCCGCGCAAGGTCGAGCTCGCGCCCTTCCACGCGATCCGGCACCCCGAGTCCACCGCCAACGTCGATGAACTTCACGTGCGGGAAGCGCTTCACGAGGCCGACGAGCACCGAGCCCACCTGCGTCCAGTTCTCGACATCGAACACGCCGCTGCCGGCGTGCGCATGCAGGCCGTTGACGGTGACACCGCCAGCGATTGCGAGTCGCGCGACCTCGTCGAGTTCCTCGGCGGGAATGCCGAACTTCGACTCGGCACCGGCGGTTTTCACATGGTGGTGATGGCCGCGACCGATGCCGGTGTCGATGCGCAGGAACACGCTCTTGCCCCTGAAGGCGTCGAGCCAGTGCTGCAGCACGAACAGGTTGTCGATGGTGACGTGTACGCCCAGCGCAAGCGCGCGCTCGTATTCGGCACGCGGCGCGAAATTCGGCGTGAACAGGATGCGCTCGGGCGAGATGCCGGGCACTGCGCCAAGCACGTGCTCGATCTCGGCCAGCGACACGCAATCGAAGCCGAGACCCGCGGCGGCTACCTTGCGGAGGATGTCCGGATGCGGATTGGCCTTCAGCGCAAACAACGCGCGGCCGATGGACTTGATGCTGCCGACCGCGCGCGCAGCGGAGTCCACCTGCTCGAGATCGTAGACATACGCGCAATCGCGCTGCGCCAGCGCGCCGATCAATTCCTGGCGCTTCACGGCCCACCAGGGCTGTGCGCGCGCCGCGACGGCCTCGGGCTTGGCAAACAACTGCTCCCAGGTCGGTCCCATGACCGGATCGCCGGGCAGCGGGCGAATCAGCAGGTCGTGCAACTGCTCGACGAGGCGATCGCCCTGGTTTTCATCCACCACGAACGTGAAGTTGAGGTCGTTGGCGGCCTGGCTCAGCAGGTACACCTTCTGTTCCTCGAACAATGCGAAGGCGTCGGCGAGCTTGTGCAGGATGGCGCGGATGTTGCGGCCGACCAGCGACACCGAGGCGCAGGGCCCGATGACGCGCACGTTCGACAGCTTCGACAGGTCGTGCGTAAGCTTGCCTAACAACCCGCCGTCGAGCGTGTTGGCGGCCGGATCGAGCGACACGGTGACGTTGGTTTCCGAGGTCGACACCAGGTCCACCGACATGCCGTGTTCCTTGAACACCGCAAACACGTCGGCCAGGAAGCCGACCTGGTGCCACATGCCGGGGCTGTCGAGCGAGATCAGCGTGATGCCCTTGCGATTGCAGATCGCCTTCACCTGCGCGGTTGCGCCGGACTCGCCGGTGATCAGCGTGCCTTCGAGATCGGGCGTCTGCGTGGCGTACACATATAGAGGTATCTGGTACTGGCGCGCCGGCAACAGGCAGCGCGGATGCAGCACCTTGGCGCCGCTGGTCGCGATCTCCTGCGCTTCGTCGTAATGCAGCGCGCGAATCAGGCGCGCCGTGGGCGTGGCGCGCGGATTGGCGCTGAACATGCCCGGCACGTCGGTCCAGATCTCGATCGCCTTGGCGCGAATCTTGGCGCCGAGATACGAGGCCGACGTGTCGGAGCCGCCGCGCCCCAGGAGGCAGGTGTTGCCTTCGCTGTCGCGCGCGATGAAGCCCTGGGTGATCACGACGCGGGTTGATTCGTCCAGCCGCTGCTCGAGTTTGGCATCCGGCGCGAAAGAACAGGTCGCCGACAATACGGACGCCTTGGCGGAGGCCCCGCGATGTTCGGCGGACAGCATCTCGCGCGCATCCATCCAGGTCACGTCGATGCCCTGCGACGCGAGGAAGCGTGCGCCGAGCTCGGTGGCCATGAGCTCGCCATTGGCCATGACGCGCGCGCGCGTCTTGTCCGAGAGCTCCCGGACCAGCGCAATGCCGTTGGCCATCTGCCGCAGCTCGTCGAAATAGCCCTGCAGCTGCGGGCTGACGCCGACGCCGAGCTCGGTAGCTAGCTGCAGATGGCGGTCTTCGATGGCCTTGAGCGGCTCTTCGGGATTGCCGGTGATCGCCGCCGCGAGCAGTTTCTCCAGCATGTCGGTGATCTTCGTGATGGCCGAGTGAACGACCAGCACGCGCGCCCCGGAATCGAGACGGCGTTTGACGACCAGCGCGATGTTGCGCCAGTTGACGAGCGTGGAGACGCTGGTGCCGCCGAACTTGACGACCACCCAGCGCGATGCGGAACGCGCGGACATACGATTACTCTCGTCGCGAAACCTCGCGACCACTCACTGTTAAAGGAACGAGACCCTACTGCTCGTCTTCGAAGCCGTCGTTCAGGTCTTTCTCGAGACGACGGTCCGCCAGGACTTCCTCGAGACGGCTCCAGGCTGCTTTACCGACTTTTTTCGCGCCAGGTTGCTGACGAACACGACGGTCGACCTTATCCAGGATGCGGTCGTAATCCGTGTTGTCTTCAGCTTCGGCGAGGAACTCTTCGTCTAAATCGAAGCTTTCGTTATCCCGTTCGGACATCGTTTTTTCTTCAGAAAAACTATTTGAAACAGTGAGTTACGGGCCCGAAGGGCTCGTAATGAGGCTGCGAACTATAGCCGATTCGCGTTCGATATCAACCCCGACGGAATTGGGGGTCCAATACTGCCGGAACAGCCGAAATGGGCGCCCCCACGGCCACATTCAATCCCTTGGCCGCATTACCGCGTGACTGGGCGACCTCCAGGACTTCAAATGAGTTGATGAGGCCCACGAATTCGCCGGCCTGGGCGTCGCCGTAGGTGCGTTTGAGCGGCAGGCGAAGCCCGGCGATATGTACGGTCGGCGTGGACAAGGCGACCACGGCCGACGATTCGATGTTGGAAATGAGGTTGCCAAAGCGATCGACCGCGACGATCACGCCGGCCACCCCGCCGTCGGCGCGCCGACTGGTTGGCGGCCACGCGTCCTGGCTCACCGACCCGATGTCCGTGCCGAGGTCGGCTGGATCGCAGCGTCCCGCGGCGATGGCCGCCGCCAGCGGCGCGAACACGTCGCGGCCATGAAACGTGGCACTCACGTCACTCACGCCGAATTTCACCAGCCGTGCCGCGTCGACCTGGATGACCCGATCGATCTTGCCGCGCGCCGCGAGTGGCGCTAACAGCCCGTTGTCCGGAGCCAGCAGCGCCTGGTCGCCCGAGAAGGCCACGAGCAACGCGCGCGGAGTGCCGACACCTGGGTCCACCACGGCTACGTGCAGCGTGCCCGCGGGAAAGTAACGTAATGCGTGCGCGAGCCAGAACCCGGCTTCGACCGGCTGGAACGCACTCACTTCGTGGGCCATGTCGATGAAACGCAGCTGCGGCGCGTGTCCCAGCATCACGCCTTTCATGATGCCGACGAAGGGTTCGCGCGCCCCGAAATCGGTGGTTAGCGTGATGATGCCGTTGGCGCGAAAGGCTGCCATGAAAACTCCGCGATACGTACACTTCGCGACCATGTCGCGAACCACCGAAGCTGTCAATCACATCCCCTCACAAGTTTCCGTCGGCACGCTGGCATTGTTGTGCGGGTGTTTCGTCCTGAGCGGCGTCGCGGCGCTGATCTACCAGACCGCGTGGATGCGTCAGTTCGCCATAGTGTTTGGCACCTCCGAGCTTGCCGTCGCCACGGTGCTCGCCGCCTATATGGGAGGCCTCGCGCTGGGCGCCGCACTTGCCGAAAGATTCCTGCCACGCGTGACGCGGCCGGTGCTGACCTACGGCCTGCTGGAGCTCGGCATTGCCGGCAGCGCAATTGTCATCGTTCCGCTCATGTTGTCAGTCGCGAACAGCGCGCTGCAGGCGATGTTCGGCGGCCAGCCGACGCCGCCCGACAGTGATCATGCGGGTACCACACTCTTCTATCTGCTCAGTGCCTTCGTCGCGTTGGCGTTGCCGACCACGCTCATGGGCGCCACCTTGCCCGTGCTGGCGCGATACGCAGTCGCGGAGGAAGCGCAGATCGGGCGGCGCATCGGCCTGTTGTATGCAATGAATACCGTGGGTGCGGTGGGCGGTGCGCTCATCACTGCGTTCATGCTGTTGCCCGCGCTCGGCCTCGCGCGCACCGTGTGGGCCGGCGCCACGCTCAATGCCGTCGTCTTCCTGCTTGCGCTGGCGCTCGCGCGACGCGTGCCCCACAAGGACCCGCCCAAAGGTTATTCCGACGATCCGTCCATGGCCCCTGCGCCTGCGTCGGGGCGGATCCGCAAGTACACGTTCAAGGCGTTTCCCGGACCCGCCTGGGTACTGCCGCTGATGCTGCTCGCGGGCGCCGTGGCATTTTTCCAGGAGGTGCTGTGGTCGCGCATGCTCTCGCATGTCGTCGGCAGCAGCATCTACGCGTTCGGCGTCATGGTCGCGAGCTTCCTCACCGGCATCGCGCTCGGCGGATTCATCGGCGCCGCGGTGGCCAGGACCCGCGAGCGCGCGACCGTGGCACTGGGCCTCGCGCTGGTGGTGGCCGCGGGCGCCGCGGCGATGGCCTATCTACATCTCGAAGACCTGCTGCCGTCGACCGCGGGTTTGCTCGTGAAGTCGGACCTCTACTTCGGCTTCCTGCATGTGCCCAACACATTGTTCGCAGGTCTGCTGCTGCTCCCGATGACTCTCGCCATCGGCATGACCTATCCCCTCGCGGTGCGCGTGCTGGCCAGCGACGCGTCCGAAGCCGCTCCGGTGAGCGCGCGTGTGTACGCATGGAATACCGTGGGCGCGATTGCCGGGTCGCTGGCCGCGGGATTCATCCTGATTCCGGCATTGAAGTACGAAGGCGCGATTCAGGTCGCGGTGTTCGCCAGTGCAGCGCTGGGCATCGCCGCGGTGTGGCTCCTGTTGCCCGTGAATCGCATCCTGGCGGTCGCCACCACCGTCGTGGCCGTTGCCGGTTGCGCATTCTTCAGGCCGCAGGCGCCGATGACGCTGCTCGTGACTTCACCACTCAACGTCGGCAGCCAGCATCGCGTGCTGTACTACGACATCGGACGCAGCGCGAGCGTGATCATGCTGGCGCAGGATGGCGGTCTTGGTCTGCGTACCAATGGCCTGCCCGAAGCGCTCATGGAAAGTCCCGGGTCGGCGCAGCGATTCAGCGGTGAGTTCTGGCTGTCGCCGCTGGCGGTCATCGCGCGTCCACACGCCACGGACATGCTGATCGTCGGCTACGGGGGCGGCGTCGTCATCGAAGGCGTGCCGCCGACGGTGCGCCACATCGACGTCATCGAGCTCGAACCCAAGGTCATCGAAGCCAACCGGCAGACCAGCGCGCTGCGCAAGCGCAACCCGCTCACCGACCCGCGCGTCAATATCATCCTCAACGACGCGCGCGGCGCGCTGCGGCTCACCAATCGCCGCTACGACGCCATTGTGTCGCAGCCCTCGCATCCCTGGACCGCCGGTGCGTCTCATTTGTACACGCGCGAATTCATGCAGCTCGCGCACGATCACCTCAATCTGGACGGCGTGTTCGTGCAATGGATGAACGTGATCTTCATGGACGAGGATCTGATGCGTTCGCTGACCGCGACGCTGCTCTCCGTGTTTGGCGAAGTACGCATCTATCGGCCCGATCCGAACACCGTGGTATTCCTCGCCAGCGATCAGCCGTTGAATCTGGAGTTGCAACTGGCGCAGACCGGCAATCCGCTGCGCGGCGCCCCGCTGCACTATGGACGCTTCGGCATCAACAACGTCGAGGACCTGCTCACGGCGCTGGTACTCGATGCCGAAGGCGCGCGAAACCTCGCGGCTGGCGCGCCGCTGATCACCGACGATGAAAATCGCATCGCCACTTCCAGCATCTACGAGCGTGGCCGCGGCATGAACGGCGACTCCAGCGGACGGCTGGTCGCGGCGATGGATCCGTTGCAACGCGCCGATTCCGTGGCGTACGGACCGCTCAGAAACATCGTGTCCTATCCCTACATCGCAAGGCGCAACAGCGTTTTTATGGCGCTCGATCCCAGTCTTGCGGACCGGGTGGCGCGCATGGCGCAGATCCTCACCGGTGACGCGAATGGCGAATACCTGCGTGCCTTCTACTACCGCATGAACAACCAGGCGCAACGCTCCGCCGAACTCATGCGCCTCGGGATCGACGCCTACCCGGCCGATGACTCCCTGCGCCTCGATTTCCTGCGCGGCAGCTTCAGCGAGCTCGCCCTCGACAAGGCTCCACCGGAAATCGCCGAAGTTGCCGAAGCATTGAACCCGCCCGCTGCCGGCATCCTGGCCGCCGCGCGCCACGCGGCGCGCAACGAATGGCGCGAAGTGGCCATGGCCGACGCACAGCTCGCGGAAATTCCCTGGACGCACCTCTGGTATTCCGAAGCGGTGGAGCTGCGCGTCAACTGGCGCATTCGCATCACCAACGAGAAGGAGCGTAAACGCTTCGGCGACGAAGCCATTCTCATGATCGATCGCCTCGCCATCATGAGCCCGACGCTGCATCTCTATGGGTTGCGTACGCGCGCGGGCATCGCCGCCGGCCGGCCCGAGGTGACCATCGAGTCGGTGTCGAACTACGCGCGCCTCGCGCTGGGGATGATGCGCGCCGGCGCCAACTCCGCCGAGGCGACACGTCGGGATGCCAAGGCGTTGAGCGGGGTGCTCGAGGAAACGTCCAGGCTCCCGGGCGTGGACGCGGCGCGCATCGCCGAAGTGCGCGCGGAGATCAAGACGCTGTCCGGCAACTGAAAGGCCGGGGGCTGATAAATATTCAGCGCACGGGCGGCAGCGGTTTTATTTCCGGGACCTGCACCGGCACCGGTTCGGCAGGAACTTCAGGCGCTGGCGCTGGCGCGGGGGCAGGCGGAGGCACCGGGTCAAGGTCGATTTCGAGGCCGATCATCTGCGGCAGGCCGGATGCCTCTTTCAATGTCGACAGCACGAAATCCCAGTGGAGCGCCGTCGGCGTTTCGCCCAACGCGGCGTTGGCCAGAGCATAGAAACCATCGAGGTCCACCTCGGCGCGTTGCCCTTCCGCATCCACGGGCGGATGCACTTCGAGCCACACCTGGCCGCCGACTCGCGCCACTTTGACCGGCGCGTTGATGAGCCACACCGGCGTGTTCACCGGCACCAGCGGAAACAGGTCCTCGATGTCCTCGGGGTACATGCGGATGCAACCGTGAGTGATGGCCATACCCACGGCGATGGGATTGTTGGTGCCGTGAATCAGATAGGCGCCCGGCGTGATGTCGAGGCGCATGGCATAGGCACCGAGCGGATTCTGGGGACCAGCCTTGACGATCGGCGGCAACGGATCGCCACGGTCCGCGTGCTCCTTGCGCACCGACTCGGGCGGAGTCCACGTCGGGTTCTTGCGCTTGTTGAGGACGCGCGTCTTGCCGAGCGGCGTAGCCCAATCCATCTTGCCGATGCTCACCGGAAAAGTGATGACCTGGGGTATCTCGCCTTTCTTCGGCCTGGGGAAGTAGTAGAGGCGATGCTCGGGTAGATTGACGACGATGCCCTCGCGCGGGCCTGGCGGCAGGAGCCGCTGACCCGGAATGACGATGGTCGTGCCCTCGCCTGGCAACCAGGTGTCGACGCCCGGATTGGCGCGCAGGATTTCCTCGTAACCCAAGCCATATCGCCGGGCGAGATCCGGCAAAGTGTCTTCGCCATGCGCCGTGATCGTTTCGATATCGCCGAACATGAGCGCTTCGGCATTCGCCAGCGGGTACTGCGCAGCGTTCGCGCAAACCGCGCCGCCTGCCAGCAGCGCGAGAAATTTCCATCGCATCGACAACACCTTATTTACCGTCATTTTATGGACACAGTCTTGCACAAATCTCTACACTCGGCGGCCGTGAATGACGAACAACGCGCATACCTGATCCAGTCGATCCGCACCATCGCGGACTACCCGAAGCCGGGTATCCAGTTCCGTGACATCACCACGCTGCTGCGCGACGCAAAAGCTTTCGAAATCACCATCGATGCGATGATCGAACCCTGGCGCGATCGCAAGATCGACAAGGTCGCCGGCATCGAAGCGCGCGGGTTCATCCTCGGCGGCGCGGTGGCGCGCGGCCTGCGGTGCGGCTTCGTGCCGATACGCAAGCGCGGAAAACTTCCGCACGCAACGGTGCGTGTCGCGTACTCGCTGGAATACGGCGTCGACGAAATGGAGATGCACAAGGACGCCATTCGCGACGGCGAGAACGTGCTGCTGCTGGACGATCTCATCGCCACCGGCGGCACCGCCACCGCCGCCGCGACGCTGCTGCAATCCGTGGGCGCGAAAGTCCTGGCCTCGTGCTTCGTCATCGACCTGCCGGACCTCGGCGGCGCTGCCCGCCTGCGCACGGCCGGCATCCCCGTGCACTCGCTGCTGACGTTCTGAACCGCGATGCAGCGGCACTGCTTCGTGCTGATCGCGGGAGCGTGGCATGGCGCCTGGTGCTGGTCGAGGGTCGTGCCGCTGCTCGAAGCACAGGGGCACCAGGCGCTCGCGCTCGAACTGCCCGCCACCGGCGCGGATTCGAGCGATCCCGCGGACGTAACACTCGAAAGCTGGGCGCGGTTCGTGGCTGAAACGCTCGGAGAGCAGCCGCAACCCGTGACGCTCGTCGGCCACAGCCGTGGCGGCATCGTCATCAGCCGCGCCGCGGAGCTCGTTCCCGGCAGGCTGCGCCGCCTCGTCTACCTCGCTGCCTATCTACTCCCGGCCGGCGGTACCCTGGCCGAAGCCGCGCGCGCCGACCGCGAGTCGCTGGTGCCGCCCAACATGATCCCCGCGCAAGGCGGTGTCACCTGCCACCTCGACCCGGCGGTGATTCGCGCCGCGCTCTTTGGACACTGCACCGACGCGGACTACGAGTACGCGCTGGCGCGCATGTCGCCGGAACCACTGAAACCGCTGGTGAGCCCGTTGAAGGTGACCGCGCAGCGCTTCGGCAGCGTGCCGCGCGCGTACATCGAGTGCCTCCAGGACCGGACGGTGACGCTGCCCGCCCAGCGGCGCATGCAGGCGGAACTCCCCTGTGACCCGGTCCTCACGCTCGATTCGGATCATTCGCCCTTCCTGTCGCACCCGGAAGAGCTGGCGCGTTTGTTAGGCGGGCTGTGAACGAATGTTGATTTCGATCTGGATGCCATCCGGATCGAACACGAAGAGCTGGCGCAGATCCTTGCCGGGCACCTGCGTGGCGCGGTACCTGATTCCATGCCGGTTGAAGCTCGCGATGAGCTCGTCGTAGTTCGTGGCCGCGAACGCGATGTGATCGACGCTTCCGCTGCCGTGATCCACCGGGTCGGCGGGGTTGGCCTCGGTACGGGACGTCTCGTCGTAACTCGCGCGTTCGCCGACGTGAATGCAGGCGACATCACCGGCGTAGATCCACAGTCCCCTGAACTTGAATGGCGGCCGCGGCCCGGTGCGTAACCCGAGCACGTCGCAGTAGAACGCGCGGGTTTTCTCGAGATCTTTGGCGAGCACCATGTAGTGCTGCATGTGGGTGATTGGCATAGCGACCCTATAATATCAATGAGTTATGAAGTCTTTCTCGGGTGATGTATTTATACCAGAGTCAGCGCGACGGGAATCCACAACGACCCCAGGAAAACGGAAATCGCCGCGGCGCTCGCCGCCAGTTCGAGATCGAGGCCTTCGCGCGCGGACAGCACCACTGCCGTGAATCCCACGGGAGCCGACGCTGCCAGCGCCGCGATTCCCGCGGCGGTGCCTTCGAGGCCTAACAACAGCCCCAGGCTGAAGCCGGCGAGGCCGCCGAGCCCTGAACGCAGCACGACGCTGGTGATGACTTCGCGGCGGCGCATGCCCGCCGCGCTCACCAGCAATCCCATCGCCAATGGCACCAGCAACACCAGCACCTGGCCCGTCACGAGGATGTCGTGCAACAGATCCCGGGAAATGGGCGCCCCGCCCAGGTTCAGCGCGAGCGCGAGGAACAGTATCCACAACGGCGGAGCCGCCAGCGCGCGTCGCAGCAGTACGGGTATGTCATCGGTGTGTCCACCGTATTTGCAGGCCACGACCGTGGTGACCGTCCACGCCATCACCGCGTGCCCCATGTCGAACATGACGAGCTGCGAAAACGCAGCCGTGCTCAGGCTCAGAGACGCAAACGGATAGATCATCGATACGTTCATCGACATCGCGCACAGCGACATGGCGCCTTCGCTCTTCTTCGGCAGGCGGAATCGGCGCGCCATGAATGCCGCCGCGGCCCAGCCAATGAGCGTGATGCACACGGCAATTGCGGGCAGCAAGGCGTGCTCGCGTTCCAGCGTCGCACCGGTGAGCGCGCCGAAGATCAGGATCGGCAGCGCGACATAGAACACGAAGTTGAGCAGCCAGCGGCCGTGGCTGACACCAGCCCAGCCCGCGCGGCGCAGGACGACGCCGACGAAGAACAATGCGGCGACCGCCGCCAGGCGCCAGTGATCCGCGAGATCAATGAGAAAGGACACGTTGCCAATCTATACTCACGCCCTCACCTGCGCGAGGTCTCCACATGATCGAGCTTTTCACCGCGGCAACTCCCAATGGCTGGAAGATCTCGATCGCGCTCGAAGAGATGGGCCTGCCCTACACGTTGCGGTTGCTGTCCTTGTCGAAGCTCGAACAGAAAGAAGAGTGGTTCCTGAAGATCAATCCCAATGGACGCATCCCGGCCATCATCGACCACGACAATGGCGGCTTCGCGGTGTTCGAATCCGGCGCCATCCTCATCTATCTCGCCGAGAAGAGCGGCAAGCTGCTGCCCACGGAGCCCAAGGCGCGCTCGCGCGTGCTGCAGTGGCTGATGTTCCAGCATGGCGGAGTCGGTCCCATGATGGGCCAGGCGAATGTCTTCTTTCGCTACGCGCCCGAAAAGATTCCCTACGCCATCGAGCGCTACCAGCGCGAAGTGCGGCGGTTGTTAGAGGTGATGGAACGGCAGCTGGCCGCCAGCGAATACATCGCCGGGCCTGACTACTCGATCGCCGATATCGCGCTCTGGAGCTGGATCGCCGGTTACGGCTGGTCGGGAGTGAGCGTCGAAGGGTTGCCGCAACTCAATCGCTGGATGGATCTCATTGGCACGCGCCCGGCGGCGCAGAAAGGTCGCAATATTCCCCCACCGTCGGATCCGGACAAAGTTGCAGAATCAGGTCGCAGCATCCTCGCCTAGCCGCAAACCTGCGGAAGATTGATAGCCGGCGCGATGCCTTGGGACGGAGGATTACGGGATGAACACAGAACCCCGTTCGACCCTCATGTCCCGATATCTCGACCCGGCCTCGAGCCTGGGCGAGATCATGTTCGGCCTCATCATGACGCTGACATTCACGCTGGGCGCCGGAATCATCATCGAGGACGAGGGCGCCGAAGGCGCGCGTGATCTCCTCATCGCGCTCATCGGCTGCAACATCGCCTGGGGCGTCATCGACGCGGCGATGTACCTGATGACCGAGCTGTTCACGCGAGGCAAACGGCGGCGCGTCGCCGAAGCCGTGCGCAGCGCGCCCGATGAGCGCGCCGGTGTTGCCGTGATAGAGAAGGAATTGGGCGACTTGCTCGAAGACGTGGGTGACGACGCGGAACGCCAGGCCTTGTACACGCGTGTTGCCGCCAAGGTGCGCACCGCAGAAATCAAGCCCAATCGCCTCACCGGGGCGGATTTCATGGGCGCCTTCACGAGCTTCTGGCTGGTGGTGATCGCCAGCTTGCCTGCGGCGATCCCGTTCCTCATCTGGGATGACGCGCGCTTCGCATTGCGCGTGTCGAACGGCATCCTGCTCGCCTTCCTGTTCTTCTGCGGCTACAACTGGGCGCGGTACACGCTCGGCAATCCGTGGACCGCCGGCCTCATATTCCTGGCCGGCGGTTTCGGACTCGTGGCGATGGCCATCGCTCTCGGTGGTTAGAGGTCCGGTCGCTCAGAAACTGTACGAGGCGAAGATCATCCCGTAGATGAAGGTGTCGGTGCGGCCATTCGACTGCTCGATGGCGTCGCCCGGTTCGGCGGCAGCGAGCACGAAGCTCATGACGAAGTTGTCGTTGATGGTCCAGTCCGTGTACCAGTCGAGCTCGGTGCCGATATCGGACGATGTGACCAGCGGATCGAACGACTCCGCGTGATCCAGCGAGAAGTCGAGGAAGATGAGGCCGGTGGAGATCGACTCCGTGGGCTTCGCGCTCAGGCGCAGCTGATTTGAAATGAGATTCGAGTTCGAGATCAGGTAGCCGCCGGCGATCTCACCCTGCCACCAGGTGCTCCAGTCGTAGAAGCCGGTGAACAAGCCGTCGAACGCTTCGTTCTCCACTGTGTCCGGATCGTCTCCTTCGAAGAAGGCATAGCGGTATGACAGCTTCAGTTTCCAGGCGTCTTCGAACTGCCAGGCCGCCAGCGCGTTATACGCCATGGAGTCGAGCAATTCGCCGTTGTCTTCCTGCGCGTACTCCAGTTCGAAGGACAGTTGTTTCAGATTCGGGAAGGGTGTCGTGAAGGCGCGCAGGTTGAAGACGTCGAGACCATCGCGCTGCGGTGCCATGGATTCCTTCGCGGACCAGCTCATGTAGGTGGCGCCGAGCGTCGTGTCCTCGCCGATGGCGTACTCGAAGTTCAAGCCCCATAGCTTGCTGCCGCTATCAGACTCTGGCAGTTCGTCGCGATCGAGGTAGAACGCCTCGATAGTGCTATTGCCCGGCTTGAAGCGCCCGATCGCTGCGAGTTCGAAGGCCGAGCGCGCGTTGGTCCAGTAACCACCGCGTGAACCGCCTTCCGACGCGCCGTCATACAGCAGCATTCCGTGGCCTAACTTGTACTGCTCGCGGCCGACGGAGATGTCCCACAGGGGTTTGTCGCCGCTCGAGCGCCAGCCGATGTACGCATCTTCGACGCCGAACGACGAGGCATCGCCACCCACGAGCGGCGGCGCCGCGCCGAACGTGCGCTCACCGACTCCGCTCAATTTTCCGTACCACTGCGCTCCGCTACTGGTCGTGTGCACGCCGGCCAGTCCAGCCTTGATGGTTCCCTCGGTCCAGTTGTCACCGAGATCGCCGGACGGATCGGGCCGTGGATTTCGATACAGCGAATTGCCGAAACCGAACCCTCCGAACGTCGCGCCAAAGCTGAATGTCCAGTCCACGCCCGGTGGCAGACCCGGTGGCGGTGCGGGCTTCGCCTCTTCGTCGGCAGCCACTGCCGCAGCTGTGGAGAGTGCCAGCAGCACCGCGGCGGCAATCTTGCTTCGTGTACTGTTCATGACTTGGCTCCTTCTTTGATCATGTCTGCCGACTTTCGCTGCTTTGCTTCGAGCATCGAGCGAATGAAAAATGGATACAGCGGTACGCTGATGAGCAGCGCCACCATGGCGTGCACCACGGTTTTCGGATCGCCGCCCAGCACGACCCAGAGGCAGTAGGTCACTGCAGCGAGCGCGATCAGCTTGTAGTTCCCGAAATGTCCATGCGGCACGCCGTGATCGTGGACCACCTTCACCACGGCGACCGCGGAATAGATGTACGGCACGATGATGAGGATGACTGCGAGGTCGACGATGTGGGTGAACTGCTCGGCGAGCGTCGGCGACATCGTGGCGAACAGCACCACCGACATCAGCACCGCCACGATGACGAGACCGGCGCCCGGAACGCCGTTGCTGTTCACGCGCGCGAAGATCTTCGGGAACATGCCGTCGTCGGCCGCCGCCTTGCTCGACTGCCCCACCAGCAACATCCATCCGCCGAGCGAGCCGACGGATTTCAGGACGGCGCAAACGGCGATGATGATGGCGCCCCACTCGCCCACGGCGATTCGCGCCGCTTCCGCAAATGGCGCGTGCGAGTTGCGCAATTCTTCGTTCGGCAGCAGGCCCATGATGACCGTGGAGCTCAGCACGTAGATGACGGCGGCGCCGCCCAGGCCCATGAGTGTGGCCAGCGGTACGTTTCGCTTCGGATTTTCGATGACCCCCGCCGAAACCGTGGCGCTCTCGATTCCCATGTAAGCCCACAGCGCCATCGAGGCGGCGCGCGACACGGCGCTCATGTCCGACCCGCCGCTCACGTTCCAGCCGCTCATGAATTTGGCGGGATCGAACCAGAACCAGCCGAGCAGCGCGATGGCGAGGATCGGAATGATCGCCAGCAGCATGGTCCACGCCTCCAGCGCGCCGACCACGCGTGGCCCCAGGATGTTGGCGAACGTCAGCAGCCAGATGAGCGCAGCGGTGGCGATCACGCCGGCCACTGGCCCCTCGATGCCGGGAACGAGGTCGGAGAGATAACCGATGGCCGCGACCGCGATCGCAATGTTGCCGATCCAGTTGCCGAACCAGTAGACGTAGTTAGTCTGGAAGCCGGCGAACGAGCCGAGGAAGTCGCGCGCGTAGGCATACGGCCCGCCCGGCTGCGGATCGAGCTGGCCCAGTTTCGCGAACGCGAGGCCCAGCGCCGCGACACCCAGCGTGGCGATGACCCAGCCAAAGATGGCGATGCCGCCAACCTGCGCGAGATTGACGGGAAGGAGGAACACGCCTGTGCCGATCATGTTGCCGGCCACGAGCATCGTGGCCTGCAACAGCGACATCTTCTTTCCGGGCTGGGACACTAGCTGCCTGCGTCCGCCTTGAGGCACTGGACGAAGTAGACGCCGTCGCGCACCTCGACGCCGTGCGTGTCATGCCCGAAGCCCGGGAAGCGCTTGTCCCACTCCCAGAGCGCGCGCAAATAGCCGAGATACGGACCATCGTCCGCACCGGTCTTTTCACCCGGCATCAGCATCGGAATTCCAGGCGGATAAGGCACGACACTGGTGGCCAGCACGCGATCGGCCAGCTGGTCGAGCGGCACGTGCTCGATCTCATCGCGCACCAGGTATTGATAGGCCTCGCTCGGCGACATGGCGAGGTCGGGCAGCGTCGAAAACGCCTCGGCAAGCCAATGCGTCTGCCGCGCGCTCTTCAACTGATCGAACATCTGGTCCGCGAGATCGCGCAAGCCCATGTCCCCGTAGGCAGCCGGATGATTCGAAACGAGGTGCGGCAGCACTTCACCGAGCGGCGCGTTACGGTCGTAGTCACGCTTGAACTCGAGCAGCGCGTTGAGCAACGTGCCCCACTTGCCCTTGGTGATGCCGATCGAGAACAACACCAGGATGGTGAAGTCGGTGGTCTTCTCGACTTCGACGCCGCGCACGTGCAGATAACCCGTCACCAGCGTTGCCGGCACGCCGCGCTTGTCGAGCCCGCCCTTGTCGGCGACGCCCGGCGTGACGATCGACACCTTGATGGGGTCGAGCATGCAGTAGTTGTCTTCCAGCTTGCCGAAGCCGTGCCAGGTCTCGCCCGGATGCAGCACCCAGCATTGCGGATCGGTGGCCAGCTGTTGCGGGTCGGCGTCTTCGAAGCGGACCTTCTTGCCGCCCTTCTTCGACTTCACGGTCTCGGCGTTCCAGGTCTTGAAGAACCATTCCTTCTTCTTGGCGAACTGCTTGTGGGCACGGCCCACGGTCTGGCGGAACGCCACGGCTTCCTGGATCGATTCGTCGGTGAGCGTGCGTCCACCGGGCCCGTCCATCATGGCGGCGGTGATGTCGTTCGAGACGATGATGGGATACAGCGGCGAGGTCGACGCCTGCATCATGAAAGATTCGTTGAACCGCGAATGCGGGATGGCGCCGCGGCCGTCGCGGATGTGCAGGAACGACGCCTGCGACAGCGCCGCCAGCAACTTGTGCGTGGAATGCGTGGCGAAGATCGTCGGGCCCTTGTGGTCCTTCGGATCGCCATGCATCGCATGCCGGTCGCGGTACAGCGGATTGAAACGCGCGTACGCGTACCAGGCCTCGTCGAAATGGATGCGATCGACGCTCGGGTCGAGCAGTTCCTGCACGCGTTTGGCGTTGTAGCAAAGACCGTCGTAGGTGGAGTTCGTGACCACCGCGTACACGGCGCGCGGGCTCACATCGCCGGTCACCAGCGGATTGGCCTTGATCGACGCCTCGAGCGCCTTCTTCTGCAGCCGCTCCGGCGGAATCGGGCCGATGATGCCGTAACGATTGCGCAGCGGAACCAGGTAGTTTGGAACACCGCCGGTCATCACCAGGCTGTGCTCGATCGACTTGTGGCAGTTGCGATCGCAGAACGCGACCTGCCCGCGACCCACGGCCGCCATGAAGATCACGCGATTCGACATCGACGTGCCGTTGGTGACGCTGTATGTGCGATGCGCGCCGAACACGCGCGCCGCGTACCGCTCGTGTTCGCCCATCGGCCCTGAATGGTCGAGCAGCGAACCGAGTGCGCCGACGCTGATCGACAGGTCGGAACGCAGCAGGTTCTCACCGTAGTAGTCGAAGAAGACGCGGCCCACCGGAGACTTGAGGAACGCGGTACCGCCGGTATGGCCCGGCGTATGCCACGAGTACTCGTACTCCTGGGTGAAACGGAACAGCGCTGCGGCCAGCGGCGGCATGATCGCGGTGAGGTAGCGGCGAATGGAGGCCACGATGCGCCCGCCGACGAATGCCGCCGTATCCTCGAGAGTCCAGATGAACTCGTCGACCATTTCCATCACTTCGATCGAAATGCCCGACGCTTCACGTCGTTCGGCCATGAGGAAGATCGGGATCTTGTCGTTGCGCGCGCGCAGTGCCTTGATGAACGCGTGCGAGTCTTCGTTGGTCTTGCTGTCGCTCAGCCGCCAATCGATCAGCACGACATGGATCGCGGAATCCGAGGTGATGACCGACGTTCCGTCCGCGGCGGAATTCGCTTCCACCACTTCGATGCCCCGCGCCTTCATCTCCTGGACCAGCGCGCGGACCGCGCGACCTTCCGCGGTCGCATCGCCGAGCTCGTCGTCGACGACGAGTGCTCGCATGCTCAATCTACTGACGCCTCGCTGGATCATCTCGCACTCCTTGTAAAAAGTTTCCGACCGGCGCGCCTACGGCGCGGGCGTGCTCCAGAGGAAGAAAGTCTTCGCCCGGTCGTCGAGCGGACCGAACCAGCGCTTGTAGAGATCGGCGAAGTTCTGCGATGGATAGATGGTGGCCAGCGCCGTATCCACGGCCAGGCGGAAATCGTCGTCACCGCGGGCCAGTGCAAGTCCCGCCTGTTCGTGCGTGAACAGCCGGTCGACGACCACGATCTGGTCTCGCTTGTCGGCGTCGATGGCGCCCAGCACCACCGCGCGATCGCCGAAGAACACATCCACCTTGCGGTCGAGTACCGATTGGATGCCCGAGCGGTAATCCGGCACCGAGGTGACCTTCGCCTTGATGCCGAGCGCGGCACCGCGTTCCTTCAGCCACGCTTCCGTGCTCGTTCCGGCGACGACGGCATACGTCGTGTCCGCCAGCAACCTCGAGGCCGGCGAACCGCGCCATACGGGTTTGTCAGGCCGGTCTCCGGCGAGCAGGTGACGCAACGGCGCTGCGGCATCGGCGCGCATCACCGCCCGGTTGCCTCCCGCGAAGACCGGCAGCGAGAAGGACACCTGCTTGCGATTGGTCAGCGTTTCACTGGTCGGCAGGCACAGCAGGTCGACGGTGCCCTGCTGCACTTCCGCGAAGCGGCTCTCGATGCTCGTTGCCACCCAGTCCACGGCGAGATCCGGCAATCCAAGCTGGATCTTGAGCTGGCCCACGATTGCCTCGCAGACCTGCACGCCGTAGCCTTCCGGCCCCGAGGAGCCCATCGAGGTGAATGGCTTAGCGTCCGGTACGTAGCCAAGCCGGATCTTGCCGGTCTCCTTGATGTGATCCAGCGTGGCCGCCGACGCCGGCATGGCGCAGATCAGCGCGATGGAGGCGAAAGCAAATAGTGCCGATGATTTCATTCTCATGTTTGTTCTCCTCAAACCTTCGCCGCGGGCGCGGGGTTGCCTTCCAGCTGCCCCGTGAAGCGGTTCGCGATGAATCCCCAGACGATGTAGACGATGCCGAGTACCAACATGCCGCCCATCACCGCGTCTTTGCCCGAGGCGTAGAGCGCGAAGACGCTGTAGCCCATGCCCAGGACGACGATCACCACGTTGCGCATGTAGACGTTGTCGGCCACCTTTGCGGCCTTCATCATGACGAACAAGGCGGACAGCGAAACGATGTACGGAATGACGTTGGTGACCACCGCGAGGTTGACCAGCGCGCTGAACTGCTCACTGAGCGTCGGCGAGATCGTCGACAGCGCAAGCCCTGTCTGCACGATTCCCAGCACGATCATTCCCTTGATCGGCGCACCCATCGAGTTCACCTTGGCGAACAGCTGCGGCATCATCCGACTCTCGGCCGCCGACTTGCCGGTCGACGCGATCGTGAACTGCCAGCCTAACAACGAGCCGAGGCAGGCCAGCACCGCGAGAGCCATGACGATGGTTCCCACCGTCGGGCCGAACATCTTGGCGTACACCAGTCCGAACGGACCGGTGGACTCCGCCAACTCGGCATTCGGCACGATGCCCTGGATGACGGTGGTCGAGAGGATGTAGATGACGGCAGCGCCCAGCGTGCCGAACAGGCAGGCCAGCGGGACATTCTTCTTCGGATTCTCGACCGCGTCAGAGTTCTGCGCCGCGGACTCCATGCCGAGGAAGGCCCACAAGGTCAGCGAGATGCTCGAGCCCATGCCCTGGCCGATGCTCAGGCCCTGCGGATTCCAGGCTGCGTCGAACGTTTCCTTGCTGAACCAGAACCAGCCGATGATGGAGAGCAATCCCACGGGAAGGATGACGCCCCACACGGTCACGGATCCGATCTTGCCGGTGACGCTCGGCCCGCCGAAGTTGGCTACCGTAGTCAGCCACAACAGCAGGATGACGCTCATGCAGGTCGCAATCGGCGTGGCGGACATTCCCGGGAAGAATGTGGCCATGTATCCCACTGCCGAAATCGCGATGGCTACGTTGCCGATGGCGAGTGACAGGAAATACAACATGAAAACCTGGAAGTATCCGGACTTGCCGTAAGCATCTTCGGCGTAGGCCGCCATGCCGCCGGTCTTCTGGTTGAATATTCCGGCTTGTGCAAAGCCGTAGGCGATGGCCATCGACCCCAGGGCCGTGACCACCCACGAGAGCAGCGAGATCGCGCCGACACCCGCCATGTTTGCCGGCAACATGATGATGCCGGAGCCCATCATGTTCACCGCGACCATGAACGTGAGTTGCACTACGTTCATCTTCTTTTTTGTCTCAGCCATACCGCTTCTCCTTCTCCGCTGCGGGGCTCATTCCCGGACCACGTATGTGTGGAACTTGATACGACCGTTCACCTGCTCCTGATAGACCCCCTGCACTTCATAGTTGAAGCCAGGAAAGCGGTTGAACGATTCCTCGAACGTCAAAAAGTAATCGATCATCGATTGCGCCCGGTTGTCCCAGCGTTCGCCGGGAACCAGCACGCCAATGCCGGGTGGATAGATGAGCGCAAGCGTCGCGGCAACGCGGCCCTTGATGCTCGCGTCGAGCGGCACGTAGTCCACCTCGTTGGCCACCAGCGCCTCGTAGGCGTCTTTCGATGACATGGCGAACTCCGGAAAACTGTCGGCGCGAAAACACAGGCGCTGCAGCTCCTTCACGTTCGCCTGGCGATAGAAGTCGTGCATCTCCTTGCAGACCTGGCGCAACGAATAGCCGGCGTAGCGCGCGCTGTTCTGCGCGTACAGTGTCGGCAACGCCTCGCTGAGCGAAGCGTCGCGATCCCAGAGGTTCTTGAACTTGACCAGGCGCGCGATCAGCGAATTGATCTTGCTTTCATCTTCGGCCGGCGTCATCAGGAACAGGATGCTGTTGAGATCGCATTTCTCGGGGACGACACGCTGCTCGCGCAGGTAGTTCGAGAGAACGGTGGCCGGCACGCCAAAGTCGAGGTACTCGCCCGTCTTGCGATCGATGCCCGGCGTCAGCAGCATGAGCTTGTTGGGGTCGACCATCACGTAGCCGTCGGAGTAACCCTTGTAGCCGTGCCAGGACGCCTTCGGATCGAAAGTCCAGCACTGCTGCTCATGCTTCAGCACGTCGGTGGGCAGGTCTTCCCAGGCGACATTGGTCGCGTCGCTGGTGAACTTCGAGCCCCGAATGTTCACCACGTCGGGCACGAACGGATCGAAGAACCATTTCTCCTCGGCGTCCCGCCCGGTGCTTTGCGTAATGGCGGCCGTATTCGCGCAATTTCTTGCGCGCTTCGATGCCGAGCTCGATGCAGCGGTCCCACAACATTTCGCCGGCCTTGCCGGCGTGGATCTTGGCGTTCACGTCGAGCGCCGCGAACAACGGATAGAACGGCGACGTCGAGCAGTACATCAGGAACGCTTCGTTGAAGCGCTTGTGCTCGATGAAGCGCTTCTGCCCCTTGATGTGTTCATCGCGCTTGTGGATCTGCGAGGCCTGGGAGAATCCCGCGCCCTGCTTGTGCACCGACTGCGTCGAGAACAACCCGGCCATCTCGGGCTTGAGGTCCTTGAGGCGCATCGGACTGTGATCGGTGAACAGCGGATGAAACGCGTTGTAGCCGATCCAGGCTTCGTCCCACAGCACGTAGTCGCAGAGATGGCCGATCTTCTCCATCACCTTGCGGACGTTGTAGATAGTGCCGTCATAGGTCGCGAGCTGGATGCACGCCATGCGGAACGGCCGTTGCGCCTTGTGCAGCCCCGAGTCCTTGACCATGGGATTCGCACGGATCTGTTCGCGCAGGTACTTCTCGTCCCAGGCGTCCCAGTCGACCGCGCCGATCATGCCGAAGGAGTTGCGCGCGGTGGGCAGGAAGATCGGCGTCGCCCCGGCCTTCACGAGGGCACCCTGGTGCAGCGACTTGTGGTTGTTGCGATCGAAGAGCACCAGGTCGCCGCGCTTGAGTACTGCCTGCGTCACCACCTTGTTGGCCGTCGACGTGCCGTTCAGCACGAAATAGGTTCGATCGGCGCCGAACACCTGCGCCGCGTGGCGCTGTGCGTCGACGGCGGGTCCGACATGAATGAGCAGATCGCCGAGCTCGACATCCGCGTTGCACAGGTCGTTGCGGAAGATCTGCTCGCCGAAGTGCTTGAAGAAGAGCTGGCCCGCCGGAGATTTCCGGTAAAACTCGCCACCCTGGTGCCCGGGACAGGCGAACGAAATCTTGGCTTCGGAATCGTAGCCCATGAGGCTGCCGAAGAACGGCGGCAGCAGGCTCATGCCATACGAGGTGATGCTCGCGCAGACCTGCTTGGCGTAGAACGCGGGTGTCTGCTGCCCGAGATAGATGAAACCATCGACTTCACCGACCATGCCCAGCACCGACAGATCGGAGATGCGGCTCGAGTCCGCCAACGCCCACAGCGGAGTTCGAAATCCGCAGTCGCGTATGGCTTTCCCGAGCGCGCGCGCGTGTTCACGCCGATCGCCGTCGACCGAGGCGATGTACGCGCCTACGTCGGTATCTTCCGGGACGTCGCGTGCGTAGCGGTCGCTGATTTCCACTTCGATGTTTTCGGCGCGCAGGCGCGCGATCAGCGCTGCGACCTGCGGATTCTCGCCATCGACGAGCGCGACCACCTTCAGCAACTTGTGGAAGGGGATCGGAATCGTCGGAATCTTCGCTGCGAAGTCCTGCATGGTCCTGTTCCTTGGTGGAGGTCGCTCCTTACTTCACGCAGAGCACATGGAACACACCGTCGACCTCTTCGGTGCCCTCCACTTCCTTGGCGAATCCCGGGAACATGTGGCTCCACTCCTGCAGCGTGCGCAGATAGGTGATCCAGGGACCATCGGCGGCACCGAGGCTCTCTCCGGGCATCACGATCGGAATGCCGGGTGGATAGGGAATGACGCCGACGGTGACGACGCGATCGGCCATCTTGTCGAGCGGTACCTTCTCGGCGTCTCCGGCCATCAACTTCTGGAACGCGCGTCGCGGCGTCATCTTGGGCGTGGGCAGCGTGGCGTAGGCCTGCGTCTGCCAGTGACCCTGTTTGCTCTTGCGCAGCTGGGCCCACATCTCGTCGCCGAGATCCTTGAGGCCCTTGCCGGCATATCGATGCGGCGCCTGCGCCACGAGGCCGGGCAGCACTTCGGACAACGGGGCGTTGCGGTCGTAATCGACCTTGAAGTCGAGCAGCGTGTTGAGCAGCGTGCCCCACTTGCCCTTGGTGACGCCGATCGAGAACAGGAACAGCACCATGTGATCGGTGGTGCGCGACGGGACGATCCCGTGGCGACCGATATAGGCGGTGACGATGTCGGCCGGGATGCCCTTCTCGTCGAGCTGGCCATCGTCCTTCATGCCCGGGCAGACGATGCCGAACTTGATCGGGTCGAGCATGCACCAGCCGTCGGGCAGCGCGTCGAAGCCATGCCACTTCTCGCCGGGATGCAGGACCCAGCAGTTCGGATCCGTGGACAGTTGTTCGGCCGATGCCTTGTGGAATGGCACCTTCTTGCCGGACTTCGCGTCGGTGATCTCGTCAGCATTCCATGGCGCGAAGAACCACTCCTTCTTCGCCAGGAATTCCTGGCGCGCCCGCGCCACCGCCAGCCGGCAGGCCACGGCTTCGTCGATGCTTTCCTGCGTCAGCGAATGGCCACCTGGCCCATCCATGATGGCGGCGGCGACGTCGTTCGAGGCGATCAGCGCGTACAGCGGCGAGGTGCTGGCCTGGGCGCAGTACGCCTCGTTGAAACGCCCATGATCGATGGCGCTCTTGCCGTCACGGATGTGGATCCACGAAGTCTGCGACAGCGCCGCGAGTAGTTTGTGCGTCGAATGCGTCGCGAACACGGTCGGGCCGTCTTTCGGATGTGTCGATGAATCGCCGCGCATGGCATAGCGATCCCGGTACATCGGATTGAAGCGCGCGTAGCCGTACCACGCTTCATCGAAGTGGATGCGGTCCACGCTCTTGGCAAGGATCGATTGCGCCTTGGCCGCGTCGTAGCACATGCCGTCGTAGGTGCTGTTGGTGACCACGGAATAGACCGGGCGCTTGCCACCCGCGGCCTTGACCAGTGGATTGGCGGCAATGATCTTCGCGATGTGGTCGGGCTCGAGCCGTTCCGGGGGAATCAGTCCGATGATGCCGTAGCGATTGCGCGTCGGTGCCAGGAACACCGGAATGCCGCCCGTGATCGCCAGACCCTGCTCGATCGACTTGTGGCAGTTGCGATCGCAGAGCGCGATTTCATCGTCGCCGACGCACGCGGACATGATGGTGCGATTGGAAGCGGAGGTTCCGTTCAGCACCGTGTACGAACGCCCCGCGCCGAAGACACGCGCGGCATACCGCTCGCTCTCACCCACCGGGCCGCTGTGACCGAGCAATGAGCCGAGCGCTCCGCGCTCGATGCCCATGTCGGTGCGAAACAGGTTCTCGCCGTAGAAGTCGAAGAACACGCGACCGACGGGTGACTTGAGGAACGCCGTACCACCCTGGTGGCCTGGCGCAGCCCACGAATACTCCTTCTCGCGGTCGTAGCGCATCAATGCCGCCATGTACGGCGGCAGCAGCGTCTGTGCATAACGCTCGATCGCGCCCTGCACCCGCCCGCTGATGAATGTCGCGGTGTCATCGAGGATCCAGATGAATTCATCGGCCAGCGTCATCACCTCGACGCTGAGCGTTCCCGAGATCGCACGGCTGGCCATCAGGAAGATCGGGATCTTGGCGTTTCGCTTGCGCACCGTACGCAGCAACTCCGTCGCCTCGCCGATGGCGTGCTGATCGGTGCCGCCCTGCGACCAGTTCAGCAGGATGCAATGAATGCCCGAATCGGAAACGACGGTTGCAAGGCCGTCGTCATAGGAGGTGGACTCGGTGACAGCGATGTTCCGGGTTCCGAGCTCGTCGGCGAGCGCGCGCACGCGGCGCGAGGCGGCGCCAGTTCCGGCAAGTCCACTATCGACTATGAGGACTTTGCGGATGATGGGTCCGGATCCGGTACGTTGCGTCATATCGCTTCCTTCACGAGTCGGCCTCGAAAACGACGGTGACTCTAAGAATTGACCGTAGGCCGGTATATGGGACCTAGGGGCAAGCCACTGGTGCGCCCGTAGGAGCGACGAAAAAGTGCGGGAATCAGCTAGCGGATTCGGCTACGAAGCGTACGCAGGCCGCTGATAGGCAAGCCGTCCGGCGATGTAGGTCGCCAGGACCGCGCGGTCATCGCCCATCGTCATCTGGATGAAAAGGGCTTCATCGATGTCGCGGCAGCACCGCATGCGGTATTCGATGATGGGCGTCGATTTGAGGTCGAGAACGATGACATCGGCTTCCAGGCCGGCCGCGACACTGCCGATCCTGTCTTCCAGGTACAGCGCCTGCGCCGTGCCGCGCGTGGCGAGGTAAAAGGCGTGGCCTGCGGACAGCGCGTTGCCGTTCAGCTGCGCCACCTTGTAGGTCTCGTTCAGTGTTTGCAGCATCGAGAAAGAGGTGCCGGCGCCGATGTCTGTCGCGAGGCCCACGCGCACGGGCCGCCTCGCGTCCATCGCCTTGGCCATATTGAAGAGGCCGCTGCCGAGAAACTGGTTGGACGTCGGGCAATGCGCGATTGCGGTACCCGTTTCATGGCAACGCTTGAGTTCCTGCTCGGTGAGCCAGATGCCGTGTCCGTAGATAGACCGTGGGCCAAGCTGCCGGTAGTGATCGTAGATGTCCAGGTAGCCGCTACGCTCCGGGTACAGTTCCTTCACCCATGAAACCTCGCCACGATTCTCGGACACGTGCGACTGCAGGTAGGTGCCGGGATGCTCGTTCCACAACGCGCCAGCCATCTCCATCTGTTCCGGGCTGCTGCTCGCCGCGAATCGGGGTGTCACGGCGTACAGCTGCCGCCCCTTGCCATGCCACTTTGCGATCAGCGCCCTGGAGTCGTCGTAGCCCTGCTGCGGAGAGTCGGTGAGTGCCGCGGGCGCATTGCGGTCCATCAGGACCTTGCCCGCAATCATCCGCGTGCCCAGCTTCGCGGATTCCTCGAAGAACGCGTCGACCGACTGCGGATACACCGTGCAATAAACCGCGGCGGAAGTGGTGCCGGCACGCAGGCATTCCTGGAGGAACACCCTCGCCACCTCGCGCGCATGTTCCTTGTCGGCAAATTGCTGCTCGGCGATGAATGTGTACTTGTCGAGCCAGTCGATGAGCTGCTCGCCGAATGCGCCGATGATCTGCGTCTGTGGATAGTGCACGTGGCAGTCGATGAAGCCCGCCATGATCACCGTATCGCGGCCGTACTCCTTCACCACGGTGTCGTTGGGCAGCTCTGCGCGCACCTGGCTTGCGGGCCCGAAGTGCGTGATCTTGCCGTCGGCCATGGCGACGATCGCGTCCGGCTCGTAGCGCATCGTGGTTTCGAGACCGTCACGGAATGCATCTCCCGTGTACGTCAGCACCGGCCCGCGAATGGCGGTCAGCCCATTGTTCATGGACGAGGGGTTCATCGAGGCGGCCCTAGTAAGTGGCCGCGCCCGCGAGGCCGAGCACCTCTACACATTTTTCCCGAGTTTCCGCGTATGGCGCTGGCAGCGTCCGGATCTCGCCGTTCTTCAGGAATCGCCATTCGGGCGGATAGACCCAATCGCTCACCGGCTGGGCCCACAGGCCGCGTTTGTGATCGCGCGCATCCGATTCGATATCGCAGAACTTCGCCTCTTTCATGTAGCGGCGGTAGGCCCAGGCATGCCCTTCGCGCAACATGGCTTCATTGATGTTCGTGCGCTTCCCGTCGGCGAGCAACCACACGGTGGCGACTATGCGTTTGAATTGGTCCTGGGTCACCACTTCGAGCTCGACGGATGCGCCGACCGGCAGCATCGCCTTCAGCGCGGCCGAGGATTGCAGGCCGTAGGGCTGGTCGTGTTCAGGGGTGTCGATGGCCGAGAAGCGTACGCGCGCAGGGCCGGAATCGAGCTTTACCTCGATGGAATCGCCGTCGTTTACCTTGGTGACCGTGGCGGCGATCACCGGCAGTGGCTTCGGCGGCTCGGCCGACTGCAAAGATGCCGATAAAGTCAAGAGCCACAGAATCCCGGTTTTTCTTCGCATGGGCCATGGTTTAGCACACACCGATGAAAAAAAAACCTTCGCCGATAGAGGGGGATCATCGGCGAAGGTTTGCAACGAACCCCGCTCGGGGGTTCCATGTCTGAGTGATCAGAGTTTTAACTGACTCCTAACAGCGTTACATCAGTACTTGTATCTAACTGCTGAAGACTCGAACGGCTTGTGCCTTGCAGCAGCGTGGTTAGGCCTCGCTCGTCAATGCATACGTATTCGAACGCCGAGCACCTCGCGTGCGGGTCATACTCGGACGTGAATTTGAAATCGAAGGGCTCTGCCCAGTCAGCGCCAGTCCGTTCCGTGGTCATCGTCGGCGGAGGCACCGCCGGATGGATGACCGCCGCCTCCCTCGCTCATCGCCTGCAGCGGCTCGGGGTGTCGATCACTGTCGTCGAATCGTCATCTATCGGCACCATCGGTGTCGGCGAAGCAACGGTGCCAGCGATCCGGCGCTACTTCGAATCGCTCGGGGTCAACGCTTTCGAAGTCATGAAGGCGACCAATGGCACCATCAAGCTCGGCATCGAATTCGACGGCTGGCGAGCACGAAGGTCACTCATTCATGCATCCGTTCGGCCGTTATGGGCTCGAAGCGGGTCCCGTGGCGTTCCACCACATCTGGAACCGGTTGCGACACCACGACCAGGGCAATCCCGCGATCGCCGGAACGCTCGACGAATACTCGATGGGCACTCAACTCGCACGGGCCGGCCGCGTCACCATGCCGCCCGAAAGTCCACGTGTGGACTTCGAACATTTCGACTGGGCCGTGCATTTCGACGCCTCGCGGTTCGCGGCTTTTCTGCGCGGATTCGCGGAAACACGCGGTGTGCGGCGCATCGATGCGCGCGTCGCCGAGGTTTTGCGCGACGGCGAAAAGGAGCACATTCGCGGCGTGCGGCTCGATTCGGGCGACATCCTCGAGGGCGCGCTGTTCGTCGACTGCAGCGGGTTCCATCGTTTGCTCATCGAGCGGACGCTGAATACCGGCTTCGTCGACTGGCGGCACTGGCTGATGTGCGACCGCGCCGTGGCCCTGCCCTGCGTCGCGGCCGAAGACTCGTTCGCGCCCTACACGCGCTCGCGGGCACTGGACGCAGGCTGGACCTGGCGCATTCCGTTGCAGAATCGCGTCGGCAACGGCTACGTGTATTGCTCGGACTACATCAGCGACGAGCAGGCCGTGGAGACCTTGCGAGGGCAGCTGGAAGGCCAGGTGCTCGGCGAACCGAACTTCGTGAAGTTCCGTGCCGGGCACGTGAAACGCTTCTGGATCGGCAACTGCGTCGCCATCGGCCTCGCGAGCGGGTTTCTCGAGCCGCTGGAATCCACCAGCATCTCGCTGATCCAGATGGGCATCGACAAACTACTGCACTTCTGGCCGGACGAAAACATGACGCCGGAGCTCTCGGCCCAACTGTCGGGTGAATACAACCGGCTGTCGGTCACCGAGTTCGAGCGGATTCGCGACTTCATCATCCTGCACTACAGCGCCAATGGCCGCCCAAGCGACAACGGACGGGGCGAGTTGTGGCGCTACTGCCGCGAGATGCCTCTACCCGAGACTCTGACTCGCAAGATTGCGCTGTATCGCGCGCGCGGTCTCATCCAGCAGTTCGACTCTGAAAGCTTCTTCGACCCGAGCTGGTTGTGCATGTACGGCAACCTCGGAATCGAGGCGGGTTCGTGGGATCCGCTGACCAATCTGCTGCCACTGCCCGAACTCGAAAATGTCACGCGCCGGGTACGCGAAGACATCGCGCGCGTGGCGCGCGGAGCGGCGCAGCATCGGGAGTTCCTCGGGCTGGCAGGCGCCCTCGCCGAGCCCTGACACCCGCTGCAGTGTTTTCATTGCATACGTATTCGTAAGCAAACTACTGCGCATCTCGATTAGCGTCTCGCCCCGGAGTCTGTTGGGGAGACAGAACATGCCATCGAAGCGCAGGCGCCCTCGCGCCATCCGGCCGTCCATTTCGCCGTTCTCGCCGGCTGCCCCCCGGGGTTGCTTCCCTATCTACAGCTTCAGCATTGAGTCCGCGGACTGAAGAATCCTGAGACGGTGCGTGCAGCTACCGCTCGCGCACGGTCTCATCAAACGCACTCATATCGGCAGGGGGGCGCCATGCAGTGCCAACTACGAGGAGAGGCGAAATGATCAGTGGCCTTACGAAAAGCGCATCGTGGTGCGCAGGATTGATGCTGGTTTCGGCGGCGCTCACGACACCAGCGATGGCTGCGGTGGGCAACGCGGACGAGTCCGGGACTTTCGTCCACATGTTCGAATGGAAGTGGGCGGACATTGCCATCGAGTGCGAAGGAACGCTCAGGGCCAAAGGTTATGCGGGCGTACAGGTGTCTCCACCGCAGGAGAGCATCGGCGGCGCGCAATGGTGGACCCGCTATCAACCGCGCAGCTACAACATCATCGGCCGCAGCGGTAACCAGGCGCAGTTCCAGAACATGATCTCGCGCTGTAATGCGGCTGGCGTAAAGATCTACGTGGATGCGGTCATCAACCACATGTCCGCGGAGCAGGCGAGCAATGGGCTTGCCATCAACTATCCCGCCGTGCCTTACGACGGTTCACTCGATTTTCACAACTGGGTCTGTTCGGGCATCGACTATCAGAACCGCGCCCAGGTTCAGAACTGCAACCTGGTCGGCCTCAATGATCTGCGCACGGAGACCGACTACGTTCGCGGGCGGATCGCAAACTACATGAATACCCTGGTCGGCTGGGGTGTTGGCGGCTTCCGCATCGATGCGGCGAAGCACATACCGGCAGGCGATCTGGTCAACATCTTCGGCCGTCTCAGCGGCGCTCCCTATGTTTATCAGGAGGTGCTCTTCGGAGCGGGCGAAGCGGTACAGCCATCGGAGTACACGCCGGCTGCCGACGTCTATGAAATGGGCTACAACGCGCGAATGAACCAGTATTTCCGCAGCGCCACCGCGGGGCTCGCGGGATTGCAGAATGTGGCCTCGGGCCTCATGGCCAGCAACAAGGGCGTGGTCTTCACGGACTCGCACGATACGCCGCGCGACGGCAGCTCAGACAATGACCTGACCTACAAGGACGGCGCGCGTTACGTGCTGGCCAACGTCTTCATGCTGGCCTATCCCTATGGTTATCCCAAAGTGATGTCCGGCTACAAATTCTCCAGTGGGGACCAGGGCCCACCAGCGAATGGAGCAAACTCCGGCGATTCGTGCTTCACCGGCAACTGGCAGTGTGACCATCGCACGCTCGCCATCGCGAACATGGTGCAGTTCCGCCGCACGACCGCGGGTCAGGGTGTCACCAACTGGAACAACATCAACAATCTGGCGATCGCCTTCGGCCGCGGCAACCGTGGCTTCGTCGTGATCAACAAGAACAGCGGAGCCATCAATAACACCCTCGCCACCGGGCTGCCCAACGGCGTGTATTGCAACATCGCCGTCGGTGACTTCGCCAATGGCGCATGTTCCGGCGCGACGATCACGGTCTCGAACGGACAAGCGACGTTCAACGTGGCCGGAAACACGGCGGCTGCGATTCACGTCGACGCAATCGTCAGTGGTACCTCGCAGCCACCCACAGGCGGTACGGTCAACATTACGTTCCAGTGCAACAACGGCACCACCGTTTGGGGCCAGAGCGTCTATGTGGTCGGCGCCACGTCGCAGTTCGGCACCTGGGCTCCGGCGAACGCCCAGAAGCTGGACCCGACCGCCTACCCCACCTGGACCGGCACCTTCGCCGTGACAACGGGCAACACCGCAATCGAGTGGAAGTGCCTCAAACGCAATGAAGCGAATGCCGCAGCCGGCATCGTCTGGCAGCCCGGCGCCAACAACAGTGTGGTACCGAATGCCAACAAGACGGCGGTCGCTGCTTTCTGATGGCGTTGACGCATCGATGATGCTGAAGCCTGCCGTCGACCCCGCGAGGGGTCGACGGTGGGCATTGGTCGCCTCGTTGTAAGACAACGGCGGCCCAGCCACTTGTGCATACGTATTCTTAAACAAACTACCGCGCATCTCGATTAGCGTCTCGCCCTGGACTGTTGGGGAGACAGAACATGTCATCGAAAAGCAGGCGCGTTCGCGCCGTCATGTCGTTGCTCGCATTCGCCGGCCTCAGCTTCCAATCCGCTGAAAGCCTGGCGCAGACCACGCCGGCTTCGGTCGGCATCCCGGGCAACTATCAGTCGGAAGCCGGTTGCGCCGGTGACTGGGATCCGGCTTGCCCGGCCACACAACTGGTATACGACGCGAACGGCGACATCTGGAGGAACACCTTCAGCATCACGCCGGCCGGCGCCTATGAATACAAGGTCGCGCTCAACGGCTCCTGGGACGTGAACTATGGCCTCGGTGCCCAGCAGAACGGCCCGAACATTCCGCTGGCGACGAGCAGTTCGCCACAGAGCGTCACTTTCTACTACGACCACAAGACCCACTGGGTCACCGAAAACGTCAGCTCCATCATCGCCACCGTGCCCGGCAATTTCCAGAGCGAGATCGGTTGCAGTGGCGACTGGGATCCGGGCTGCTTCCGCTCCTGGCTGCAGGACATCCACGACACGTCTATCTACAGCTTCAGCACCAGCGCCATTCCCGCCGGGTCCTATGAAGCCAAGGTGGCGCTCAACGGCACCTGGGATGTGAACTACGGCCAGGGCGGCGTGCAGAACGGGCCGAACATCGGCTTTACGGTGCCGACCACTGGCATGGAAGTGGAGTTTCAATGGAACTCCACCACCCGGGAATTGCGCATCATCGTGGGGGGCATCCAGGGTGACCTCACCAAGGCGCAGGCGTACTGGCTGTCGGCCGACACCATTGCGTGGAACGTTGCCACCGATACCACGGTGACGCTGTTCGCGGATCCGGACGGCGCGCTCACGCTCGATGGTCCGGGCATCGTGACCGGCCCGAATTCCAGATCATGGACGCTCACTCACGACCCGGCGGGCCTGTCGCCCGGGCTCAGGGCGCGCTTTCCGCACCTCGCGAACCTCGCGGCATTCAAACTACCCGCTGGCGCCATCGCGGCCGCGGCCGAAAGCCTGAAAGGCCAGGTTGCCGTCGGGGCAGCGCGGCCCGCCCAGGGCGTCGATGCCACGTCGCTGCAGATCCCCGGCGTGCTCGATGACCTGTATTCCGGCAACGCCGGGCCAGTCACGTTGGGCCCCAGCTTCAAGCACGGGCAGGCCACGTTGCGCGTATGGGCGCCGACGGCACGCGACTTGAAATTGCGGGTCTTTGCGGACTCGAGCACCGCCAACTTCACGACCCACCCGATGACGCTCGATCCCGCGAGCGGCGTCTGGAGCTTCACCGCGCCGTCCGCCACCGTTTACGGCAAATACTATCTGTACGAAGCGCAGGTCTTCGTGCGTACCACCAACCGCGTCGAGACGAACATCGTCACCGATCCGTATTCAGTGTCGCTGGCGCGAAATAGCACGCGCAGCCACATCGTCTCGCTCGAAGACACAAAGCTCCAGCCGCGCGGCTGGAACAAACTGCACAAGCCCTGGCTCGCCGCCCCTGAAGACATCGTGCTGTACGAACTTCACGTGCGTGACTTCAGCGCCACCGACGAATCCGTGCCCGAGGAAGCGCGGGGTACTTACGCGGCGTTCACGCAGAAACGCTCCAATGGCATGAAGCATCTGACAACCCTGGGATTGGCCGGTGTCACGCACGTGCACCTGCTGCCGTCGTTCGACTTCGCCACCACCAACGAAGACAAGACGACCTGGCAATCGCCCTCGTTCGACACGCTCGCGGCGCTGCCGCCCGATTCCTCCGAACAGCAGGCGCTGGTTGCGGCGACCGCGGACCGTGACGCATTCAACTGGGGATATGACCCGCTGCACTACAACGTGCCCGAGGGCAGCTATTCCACGAATGCCGATGGATCCGCGCGCGTGCTCGAGTTCCGCGAGATGGTGCAGTCGCTCAACCACAGTGGCCTGCGCGTGGTCATGGACGTGGTGTACAACCACACCAACTCGGCCGGCCAGAACCCGAACTCCATCCTCGACAAGCTCGTGCCCGGCTACTACCACCGGCTCAACGGCGACGGCGTCGTGCTGGGCGAGAGCTGCTGCGCCGATACGGCCACCGAGCACGCGATGATGGAAAAGCTCATGGTCGACTCGATCGTGTTGTGGGCAAAGCAGTACAAGGTCGACGGCTTCCGCTTCGACATCATGGGCTTTCACCTGAAGTCCAGCATGCTGAAGGTTCGTGACGCGTTGCATGCGCTCACGCTCGTCAAGGACGGCGTCGACGGCAGATCCATCTACGTGTACGGCGAAGGCTGGAACTTCGGCGTCATGGCCAACAACGGTCGCGGCGAGAACGCGATCCAGGTGAACATGGCCGGCACCGGCATCGGTTCGTTCTCCGATCGCATCCGCGATGCGGTGCGTGGCGGCGGGCCGTTCTCGCCGCGCCGCGACCAGGGCTTCGCGACCGGACTCCTGACCGAACCCAATGGAACCTTTGGCGGCTCGGCGGCAGACGCGAAGGCTGAGCTCTTCAGGCTCACCGACCTCGTGCGTCTCGGGCTGGCTGGCAACATCGGCAGCTACGAGATCGTCGATCGAAACGGCACGACCCTGCCCGGCAGCGAAGTGGACTATTTCGGCATGCCAGGCGCCTACGGTGAGCAGCCCCGGGACACGATCCAGTACATCGGCGTGCACGACGACCCGGACTGGTTCGATGCCATGAATCTCAAGCTGAGCTCAACCGTCCCGCGTTCCGATCGCGTGCGCATGCATCGGCTGGGACTGTCCGTCGTGGCGCTCTCGCAGGGCGTGCCTTTCTTCATGGCCGGCGATGAAATCCTGCGCTCGAAGTCGGCAGACCGGAACAGCTACAACTCCGGCGACTGGTTCAACCGTATCGACTGGACGATGAAGTCACACAACTGGGGCGTGGGCCTGCCGCCGGCGCAAGGCAACCAGGACGACTGGTCCATCATCGGCCCCGCACTCGCCGATCCCAACCTGAAACCCTCGGAGCAGGACATCCGCGGTACGTTCCGCCACATGCTGGAGATGCTGGTGATTCGCAAGACCAGCAAGTTATTCCGGCTGCGTTCGGCCGATGACATCAAGAAGGCCGTGAGCTTCTACAACGTGGGGCCCGAACAGGTCCCGGGGCTCATCGTCGAGCGCATCAGGAACACCGACAAGTTCTGCTTCGGTGCAGCCGAGGCGGTGGTGCTCGTGAATGCCACGCCGCAGGCGCAGAGCTTTACGGACGCTGCGTTCAGGAAGCAGCCGCTGCTGCTTCATCCCGTGCAGGCCGTTTCGCAGGATCCCGTAGTACGCACGTCGAAGTTCAGGAGCAGCACCGGCACGTTCACGGTTCCGGCGCGCACGACCGCGGTGTTCGTCGAACCCTGCTTCGGAGTGCGTTGATACGGGAGAGGACGTTACACGGCCTCCGCGGTGTCGGCCACGATCGACAGGGCGCCTGTATCGCGGGGGATTCGCGCGGTGCCACGGATTCGCAGCTTGTCCGTGGGCTTCGCGCGGTTGAGTAGTTTGGCCTCGCTCGTGTCACGTCGAACGATGAGGGCCATGCGTGTCCGGGTGGCATCGCCGACGGTCGTGATGCTGTACGCGTCGTAGTCAGTGCTGGTCAGGTCAGCAGGCATGTAGGAAGAATTGCCGGCCGTAGAGCGCGACTGAGTGATTTCCAGTTCGACAGCCTTGTTATCAAACGATGCGCGGTCGAGGTCGATCGCCTGAGGCGTAAGCTTTGCATATTGCAGTTCGGCCTGGGGCTGCGCCGTTGCAAATGACACCGGCAGTTTGAGCTTGTGTGCGCCTGGCCCTGCGCCCGGCGTTTCCTGAAACAACGCGAGCGCTTTCTTCCAGTCGAATACGACGCAATACCGGGGCTCAGAGGCTGCAGCCGTCTTGCTCGTTTCCACCTGCTTCAATTTGTCTTTCGTGCTGCCGAGACTTGCGAGAAGAGCGTCGAGTGAACTGTCTTTCGCTTCTGCGGGCTTGGCCGGTTCCGGGGCGGCAGCTTCGGTATGAGCAGCTGCCGGAGGAGTGGCGCCGATCCGGGCGGCGAAAACGCTCCACTGATCCGCAGACACCCGGGATGGCAAAGACATCAGTCGTTCGAGCGCAGCATCTGCGAAGGCGGAGTCGACCGGCAGCCGGGGCAGCTCGAGCGTGTTTGCGTTGAACGACGCGTATGCCGAATCCGCCTCGGCACGCCGACTCCAGCTCGAAGCGTCTGCCCACAGGTATTGCGTGTCCGTCAGGTGGACGTAGAGGCAGGCAGCAAACACGTTTCCGTCCCAGGATACGTTCTGCTGCGGAATGGTCGCCCGAACTCCGAAGTTGTCTGCAAACCCGAAGATGTTGGACTCAACCGCGACAACGGCCCTGCCGCCCAGATGAAACAGCGTACCGTCCGAGCTCGACTTTCCCGTCCCGGCGCGAGAAGTAGGATCGCAGGCAAACAACACGGTGTTGTTCCGGACTGCCCAGGGCCCTGGCCCGTCAGCCCTGATCTTCAGCGACCAGCCACTGACGTTGAGGATGAGGTTGTTTTCGAAGACGCCGAAGGGGCAACTGATGCTGACGCCCGCGTTGGATCCATTGATGAAAGCACAATTGCGAACCGTGATCGGGGACTGACCTCCCCGAAGGCTGACCAGGGGCGCCAGTGGCGACTTCTTGAGGTCCAGCGCACCTCCGGGCGTGTACGAGTTGTACGTTGAACCATCGAAAATGAAGCCGTCGAGGATCAGGCCGTCGCTGTTCTCCTCGGAGGCGAGAATGGTGCCCTCGGGTAATCCCTTGGCCTTCTCTTCTTCATTCAGAACGAAGCGCGTGGGGTATTTCCACGGATCACGCTCGGTGAATTCTGCGTCGTAGCCGCCGAGGAATGTCAGGTTCCGGATCAGGATCTTCCACTTCCCCGAACGAAGCTTTCCGAAGTAGTCGCCGCCTGCCACGTGGACTGCATCGCCACCCTCGGCTTTCTCGAGTGCCTGGAAGGGGTCGCGAAAGGGCTTCTCGCGCGAGCCATCACCGCCACTCGCCCCGGCCCTGACGAACCAGTCGCGGCCCGCCGGCCGCGCACCCTGCTCCTTCGCGAACTCCGGCCCCGGCACGATGGACTCCACGACGAGCGTGACCTTCTGGCGCGAGGTCGGGACGATGTCCACGCGATAGACTCCACGGAGTAGATAGGTGCTTTCGACCTCCCGGCCGTTGGTGTACTTGATCGCCTCCTCGAATTGCCGGTTCACGCGCGCGTAGCGCCTGGCGAGCACGTAGAGCGACCCGTCATCGGAGCCCGGCCGGTAGATGCGGATCCCCATGTGAGTCGCAGGTTCCGCGTCGGCGAGCAAGGTGGTGTTCTGCTCGAAGCCAAGTCCAGCTCGCAACTCCACGCGCTGGTTGCCAAGCGACGGATCGGGATCGTCGATGACATTCCAGTCGATCAGGCGGTACGTGGGGACGGAGGGTTCGGGCGCGCCGGTTGTTTCCGCCGCAAGCTCGACCGGGTGATAACCCTGTTTGACCGCGAAGCGCAGCGCCAGCGCGTCGGCAGGCGTGAATCGCGGTGCAAAGGCACCCTTGTCTTCTTCTTTCCCGAGATCGGCGTTCGTGAGCGCTGGCAACCCTGCCGCCGAGCGAACCGCATTCGCCGCGTCGCGTGGCGGCTTCACGTAGTTCGCCAGCAGATGACGGCTGTACGCATCCAGCCATTCGTTCCGAAGTCCCGTCATTCCCGGGTCCTGGACGACATTGCCGGCGACAGACTTGAGTCCGACATCTTCCATCTCGTCGATGTTCGACTCCGTGATGTCAGCTGTATTGCCACTCATCCGGCTGTTCACCACGTCGCGAGTGGTGAGATAGAACAGATTGCGGTCGACACTGACGCGGTCGAGATCGCGGTACAGCGCGATACCGGCATTGCCGCAGGAGATGAAAACATTGTCCTGAATCACCGCTGGACCACCGACCCGGATTCCGATGGCCTGGTCACCGCCGGTTCCACACGGCGGACCTTCGTCGTGTGCGAAGCAAAAGGAATTGCCGAGGACCGTGATCGGTTGCCCGCCATCGGGGCGATTGCGCAGGTTCAGCAAACCGAGACCGATCATGTTGATGACCAGGTTGTTTTCGAAGCGCGAGCCCTCTCCCGCAAGCTCCACGCCGCCATTCGCGCTGTTGGCGAAAACGCAATTCCTGATCGTCACTTCCTTCGCATTGAAAGACGCGATGGGTCCGCTCATGTTGGGATAGGAGCGGATGCCTCCTGCGGGCTTTTCGTCGTATCCATTGCGCCCGGCGGCGTCGAAGAAGAGTCCATCGAGCACGAGTCCTGGATGGTCGGCGCGGCCGGCGATGAGGTTGCTCTCCTGAACTGCTTCGCATTCGGCAAAGACGGCAAAGACCGACGGCGTCTCCCACGGCGTGCGCCGTGAGAACTCGCGGTTGTATCCGCCAAGGATCGTGAGATTCGGGCAATCGACGATCCAGGAGTTGCGGTCGTAGCGGCCGTAGTAGGTTCCGCTCGCGATATGAATGACGTCACGGGGCCCGGCAGCGCGCAGAGCGAGCCACGGATCATGGAACGGTTTGTTGCGGGAGCCATCCCCGGATTTTGCGTCGGCAGCAACGAACCAGTCGGTAGTTGGAGAGGACATCCTTGTCAGCTCCTGCGCAGCTTGCCCTTGATATCGTCAACCGTCTTTTTCCAGTCGTCGACATAGGTTCTGATCATTGCCCTGGAGCTATCGAGCGCTGCGCTCAGGCCCTTCTTGATGTTGCTCTCGGCGAGTTCCTCCGTGTATTTCTCCACCTTTTCCAGGGCGCCCTGAATGGAGTCGAACGACTTCCCGATTTCATCGTCCCATCTTTCCCATTGGGAAGGATCGGTGGACAGCGCTTCGAATGAGCTCTGCGTTTCCTCGTCGAGCCGGTTGTACAGCACGTCGAACAGCGCATCCGCATCGGTCACCGAGCGGTCACACTGGTCTTCCAATTGTTCCTTGCACTCTTTTCCGAACTCCTGCCAGTCCCGGGCCTCGTAGGGCGAGCTCCTGCCGCAGGTGTAGAGGCTCTCCGCCGTCTTCTTGCCTGTCTCGCCAGAGGCCTTGATGGAATCCTTGTTGAGTTTGCCTTTCAGATCCTTCAGGAGCTCGAGTCTGGCGAGAAGAATCTTGAGCAGCCCCTGCTTCTTGTTCGCAGCGTCTACCGCCTGCCCATAGGCTCGCGCCAGTTCATCCCCCAGAGTCTTGACCTGATCCGGGATCGACGGCTGTCCCTTGTATCTGTCGATCTGAATGATGGCGACGAGGAAAACGACCGTCTTCTTGAGGACGTCGATTATTGCCCCGAGCGTGCCCTCCACGTACTTCTGAACGTCCTTTTCATCGCTGAGGACTTTCTTGAGATCCTCGTTGCAGTCCTGAATCAGTTTCAGGTTGGCGAGATGAATCGTCTTCATTTCCTTGGCGCGAAGCGCGATTTCCGCGCGGGCATTCTCGGTCCAGATACTCAATTCGCCGCGGTAAAACTCGTTCAGCCCGACACCAGCGAGACCGTTTGCGGGCATCGAGCTGTTGAGGTTATTGCCAGGAGTCTTTGCCCCTGCTGCAACAATCGACCCAGTCCCGATCCAGGCTCGAAGGGTCGTACTGGCCGAGCAGTGACACCATCTTCTCCTGCAGGTCATCGCGTAGCGATCCGTAGTCCTCCAACAGCCGATTGGCCTTGTCGAACTCGGCCTGAGTCATGACCAACGAATCGCTCTTCTCCAGGTTGTTCTTGAGAGTTCCCTGGGCATTCTCGATATCTGCAGTTCCCATCGAAACAATTCTCCATAGTCGCAGCCCCTTGGTGAGTGACACCGGAAGGCGGCTGGGTTCAACGAGTAAAGTGGGAATCGATCCTTTTCCCACGGATGCCAAAACCTAGCAGTGCCCTATGGGGTATGGGGCCTGGAGTTGCGTGCGTTCCGGCAGAAATGAGAAATAAGTCGGCTCAAGGCGCGCCGGGGGTCGCGGCTGCGCAATGTTTTGCGATGAATTCGGCATGGCCGGGCAGCCCCTGAGCTGCCTGGGCGTAGAGGCCACGCAGATCGCGTAGATAGCCCTGACGGTCGTTCGGTGCAACAGCCTCGACGAATGCGTGAGTGGTCTGCGGCCGCACGCCCTGCCCCCACAGCACCTGCAACCAGCTCGTCAGCTGGAACAGATCGTCGGTCGCACAGAAGATGCCGGCCGATTCGCGGAACAACTCGATGCGGTGACGCAGTGAGTCCGGGATCGACATGTTCCGGCACGCGTCCCAGAACGGCTCACCCACGCGGTTGTTCGCGTGGTAGTGCAGGATGATGAAGTCGCGGATGTAGTCGTATTCCGCCGCTGCCGCGCGATTGAATTCGCGGCGCCGCTCCTCGACATTGCCGAGATGCGGGAAGTGCAGGATCAGCCGCTGGATCGAGACCTGGATGAGGTGGATGGACGTGGATTCGAGCGGCTCCAGGAACCCGCTTGCGAGTCCCATGCACACCACATTCCGATTCCAGAGTTGTTTGCGCCGTCCGGTCGTGAATTTGATCAACCGTGGCTCCGCGAGAGCCGGCGCATCGAGGTTCCCGAGCAGCAATTCACGCGCGCGTTCGTCCGTAGTGAACGCAGACGAATAGACGTGACCATTGCCAGTGCGGTGCTGCAAGGGGATGCGCCATTGCCAGCCTGCCTCGAGCGCCGTTGCGCGCGTGTACGGCGTCAGTGGACTCACGCTCGAGGTAGGCACCGCCTGCGCGCGATCACAGGACAGCCAGTGCGTCCAGTCGTCGTATCCGGTCTTCAGGGCGGACTCTATCAACAGCCCACGGAATCCCGTGCAGTCGATGAAGAAGTCCGCCGCGAGCTCACGGCCGTCCTCGAGTTTGAGCGCGCTGACGTCGCCGTCGGGAGCCTGCAGCACACCGGCAATCTTGGCGTCCAGGCGCCGCACACCCAGCGCCTGCGCGAACTTCGATAGATAGGCAGCGTACAGCGAGGCGTCGAAATGGAACGCCCACGCGAGGCCTGCGAGCGGCGTATCGGGAATGCGTTCAAGCCGCGCGAATCGCCCCTGCTTGGCGGCGAGCCAGTTCAGGCTGTAGTCCCACAGCGAGCTCGCAGTACCTGCGGCCTGGTCTCTGAGCCAATAGTGATGGAACGGGATGTACGCGAGATCGCGCCCCACAGGCCCGAAGGCATGCATGTAGGCATGACCTTTCTCGTACCAGTCGACGAACTCGATGCCGAGCTTGAACGTGCCCTGCGTGTGCCGCAGGAAATCGTCTTCATCGATCTTGATGAGGCGGTTGAACCCCGCGATCGCAGGGATCGTGGCCTCGCCGACGCCGACGATGCCGATCTCCGAGGATTCGACCAGCGTGATCGTGAGGCGCGGCCCCATGACGCGCGCGAGCGCGGCTGCGGTCATCCATCCGGCGGTGCCCCCGCCGGCGATCACCACCGATCTGATTTCGCGATTGGCCATCGGGTTGATGCTCATGGGTGAAGCATTTTGCACGACGCTGGCCGCAGACGGCGGCAAAAAAATACCCGCCGGCAGCGACGCCGGCGGGTATTTCCTTGCGAAGGAACGGAACTCGGTTAGAACCTGTAAGAGAGAGCCAGCGAGTAGATTGCGCCGTACTCCTGGTACTTGATCAGATCCTCCTCCGGCTGGTCGATCTGGGTCAGCGCGAACCGTTCATCGGTGAGGTTCGTGCCCTGCAGGTTGATGCTCAGGCCTTCCAGCGCACCCTGGCGGAACTCGTACCCGATCTGCGCGTCGAGGATGGACTCCGCCGCCACGGTGTTGAGCGTCAGCGTCGCATCGAACGCCGGCACTTCACCGACGAACTCATCGCGCGAACGATTGCTCACACGTGCGGAGAAGCCGGCCTTCTCGAAGTACAACGTCGAGTTGATCACGGTCGTCGACAAGCCAGGCACCGGTCGCACCTCGCCATTGATCACGATCTCCGAGTCGTTCTTGGCGCCGCTAACGATGAGTCCGAAGCCGTCGAGAGCCTCCGAGAACGTGGCAAACGGCAGCGACAACGTCGCCTCGAAGCCCTTGATCCAGCCGCCGCTGCCATTGACGCGGGCCGTCTGCGCGCCGAGGCGGTTCACATTGGCCAGGTCGTAGTCAGTTGCGGGCGATGGCAGGCCAAATCCCGTGTAGTCCACGATGATCGTTTCCTGGACGATGTAGGTCGTCAGATCCTTGTAGTAAGCCGCCAGCGAGAAGTAGCCCTGGTTGTCGCCGAAGTATTTCTCCCAGGACAGGTCAAACGTATTGGCTTCCCACGGCCGGAGCTCCGGGTTGCCGCCGTTGTTGCTGCTCCAGTAATACAGCTCTCCGTTCGGACCCTGGGTCGGCGTTCCATTGTCGTTCGTGACGGTGTACCCGGAACCACCGCCCAAGTCATCCATGCGCGGACGTGCCTGCGTGATCGCCGCACCGAAGCGCACCTTCTGATCGTGCGGCAGTTCCAGCGCGAGGTTCAGGCTGGGCAGGATGTCCGTGTACTTGGCGCCCTCGGTTCTGTACTCGACGTCGAGATTCACCGTGTTATCCGGAATGTCTCCGGCGACGAAACCGATATTCGCCGATTGATCGGCCGTCACGCTCTGCACGCCGATGTTGCCGCGCAGGGGCAGTTCGCCGATCTGTGTGTCGATGTCGAACTTCACGTACACCGTGGTGAGCTTCTCGTTCACCGTCCAGGCGTTCGTCACGTCGTAGACGCGATCGCCGTCACCTGCATTCGGATCGATACTCGCATCGATCGGCTGCCAGAAGCCGCTGTTCCACAGACCGATGGCGTCGTAGCCGATGACGCCGTTCGCGAGTCCGAAGAATGCGCCGTTGGCGACACCCGTGCGGTAGTTCTCAGGCACTGCGACATGCGAGACGTTGCCCGGCAAATACAGAAGGCTCTGGAACGGGTCCTTGTCTTTCGTGCGATCGGCGTAGTTCACGCCGAAGCTCACTTCGCTCAGGAAACCTTCGAACTTGCGCGCGGCAGAGAGCCGGATCGCCTTGATCTCGTCGTTGATTTCCGGATTGCCGACGAAGCCCGAGCGGCGCGTTCCGCCACCCCACGAACCCGGATCGCTGAGGAACACCAGCCCGTAGTCGCTGTAGTTGACCGTCGGATTCAAATAGCTGCGGCCATCAGGGCCGGTGGTGAATGGAATATTGTCGGGGACGGCCGGGAAAGTCGCATCGCCGACCTTTCCATTGCCCGCCGTTGACTCGAGACGCAGATCTTCGCGCTTGACCTTCGAGTAGCTGAGGTCGGCGTTCAGGCCCCAGTTGTCATTCAGCACGAAGTCGGTGTTCAGCCCGATCGAATCGATCTTCGCGTCGCGGTCGTTGTTGTAGTTCTCGATGACCGTGAACGGCACGTTGTTGAACGTGCCCGACTGCACGCGGTCGTCGATGACTTCACCAGGATTGCTGACCGGGGTCGAAGGATTCGCCCAGATGGTGCCGTACTCCACGCGCTGGATCGTCTGCAGCTCCTTGAAGTCGGAGTGATATGCGTCGAGCACCATGTGCAGGGTGTCGTTGGGCCGGTACTCGAGGACGCCGAGAAAGCCGGTGCGCTCATAGAACGACGACTGCACGCCGCTCTTGTCGCCACCGAGGATCCTCTGGCCAGCGCCGGTTGGCGAATCCGCGTAGCCCCAGGGCTCTTTGGTCTGCGCCTGGTACGGGCTCTTGTTGTAGGCGACGCCGAACGCGACGCCCACCGTGTTATCGAGAAACTGATCGATGTACGTGAGATTCGCCCGATTGCCAGCGTCGTCGAGGCCGGGGATGTTGGCGTCCTGCGCGTTCTGCTCGCGGCGATACGTGACCGACGTGCGGCGGCCGTCGTAGGACAGCGGATGCACCGTCGAAATGTCGGTGGTGCCCGCGATGCCCTGGTACGCCATGCCGGCATCGGGGGTCTTGTAGATCTTTACCTGGGTCACGAGCTCCGACGGATACTGGTCGAACTCGACCGTGCGGTTGTCGTTGGTCGTTGCCTGCTCACGGCCGTTCAGCGTCGTGACGGTGAAGTCGGGGCCGAGACCGCGGATCGACAGCGTCTGCGCGCGGCCGTTGGTACGCTGCGCGGCAATACCCGGCAGTCGCGCGATCGACTCGGCGATGGACGAGTCCGGTAGTTTGCCGATGTCTTCGGCTGACACCACCTCGACGATGGAACTGTCGAGCTTCTTGGCGCCGATCGAATCCTGGATGCTCTTGCGGATGCCGGTGACGACCACCTCTTCGATCTCGGTGGCCTCTGCTGCGCCGGCTGGCGCGTCCTGTGCCATCGCGGCATTGCTGCCGGCCATGAGAAAGATGGCAAAACCGGTCGCCGCCTTGACCTCTGAACCTTGTCGCTGGGCAGGCTTCGTGCTCTTGCCTTTCTTCTTTAAAGTCTTCATTCGACCCCTCTCCTAACTATTGATCGGTTGTTGCAACGCGGCTACAACAGCGCGCGGTTACCCAAACTTTCACGAGAAACCCTGCGCGCAAGAATGTTGCGGCAACACACTCTTGGCAATCGGATGCATACGTATTCACGGCGAGACCCGGCGAAAAACACGGAACTCCCAGGGACCCAGCAACACCGCCGGCAACTGCACAGCACGGCGTCCGGTCTCTTTCAAGCCTGGCGTGATGTCCCGGTATTCAGCGCCGCCCGCCTCGACGACGCCGGAATATCCCTGAGCTGACAGGTTGACCACCACGATCAGCGATTCGCCCTTGCCCCGGCTCTCGATCGCGCGCTCGTAGCTGAGCACGCGCTGTTCGTCGCTGTTGCGCAGCCAGCGCACCGCGCCGCGCGTGAATGCCGGATGGGCGCGCCGGAGCGCCGCGAGCGCCCGGTAGTAAGGCTCCACCTGGGGACGGCGCTCGGTCATTTCCCACTGGATCGGCGCGCGCTCGAACAGCGCCGGAGCCGCGGACTCGACGTTGTCGCCGGTCTCCATTCCGTTGTAGAGCAATGGCACGCCGTCCAGCGTGAACATCACCGCCGACGCGGCGAGCGCGGCGGGCAGGCCTGCCGCGGCGGTCGTGCGTAGCTGGTCGTGGTTGTCCGAGAACCGCAGGCGCAAGGCGCCGCGCGGATACTTCGCTTCCGCTCGCTGCCACACCTCGCGCACGAACGAAGCGGGTGCGCGCCCCGCAAGCGCGTCGCTCATCGCGTGATAGAAATCCCAGGCGTAGTCGATGTCGAAGGCCTTGTGCAGCAGCGCCGGGTCATCGGACTCGGCGAGGAACGCAAGCCCCGGGCGCACGCGATCGAGCTCCGGCCGCACCGCTTCCCAGAAGTCGGTGGGCACGCCGCTCGCGTAGTCGCAACGGAAACCGTCGATGCCGTAGTCGCGCAACCAGCGTACCAGCATGCCGCTCATGTACTGGCGCAGCGCCGCGCTGGACCAGTCGAGATCGGCGACGTCCACCCAGTCCGGATTCGGCGGCACGATCTTCCCGGCCGCATCATGGGTGTACCAGTCCGCGTGCTGTTCGATCAGCACCGAATCCCACGACGTGTGATTGGCAACGATATCGATGAACACCTTCATGCCGCGCTGATGTGCGGCGGCCACCAGCCGCTTGAGGTCTTCGCCCGTGCCGTACTCGGCATTGATCGCATCGTAGTCGCGCACCGCGTAGGGACTGCCGAGCGTGCCCTTGGCCTTGAGCTTTCCCGTGGGATGGATGGGCATGAGCCAGAGCACGGTCACGCCGAGTCCTTTCAGCCGGTCGAGCTGGGCGGTCACGCCCTTGAAATTGCCTTCAGCGGAAAATGCGCGTGGGAATACTTCGTATACAACGGCATCGCGAAGCCAGTCGGGGCTCTGACGCGCGACCGTGGGCGGCGTGTCTGCGGCCGCGGCGCGCGCAAGCGTCAGCGCCAGGATCAACGTCAGGAAAGCGAACGGTTTCAAAGGTATCCCGCCTCCCTCAGCGGTTTCTGTGCGCGACCTTAGCAGCGCCCCGAAGGGTTCCCGTGTGAATACGTATGCACCGGCGAATGGCCGGACCTAACATAGTGAGGCGGCCGTGCCGACAAAACGGCAGGTAAAAAAGAAAGCCTCGCCGATCGAGGGGGGTCAATCGGCGAGGCCTCAACGAACGCGCTTTTCGCCAGACGTTCGATGTTACGAGAGCAACTCATCGTAGGCCGCGGCTCGTGACGCGCCTACCATTTGCATACGTATTCAGGCTGAATACGTATGCAGTAACGAGATCGTCCGCCGCCCTGGGTTAAGCTCCCGCCCCGCGAGCATGAACACAGCAGCCACACACGTGACCCCGCCCCAAGTGGCGCCGGCCAACCCCTGGTGGCGCGGCGCGACTATCTACCAGATATATCCGCGCAGTTTCCTCGACACCAACGGCGATGGCGTGGGCGACCTGCCCGGCATACTCGCGAAACTGGACTACGTGGCGTCGCTCGGTGTCGAGGCCATCTGGGTGTCGCCCTTCTTCAAGTCGCCGATGGCGGATTTCGGTTATGACATCGCCGACTACCGCGCGGTGGATCCGATCTTCGGCACGCTGGCGGATTTCGATCGCCTGATCGCCAGGGCGCACGGGCTCGGGCTCAAGGTCATCATCGACCAGGTGCTGAGCCATACCTCCGACCGGCACGCCTGGTTCCAGGAAAGCCGCCAGAGCCGCACGAATCCGAAATCCGACTGGTACGTGTGGGCGGATGCGCGCGAAGACGGCACGCCGCCTAACAACTGGCTGTCGATCTTCGGCGGCGTGGCCTGGACCTGGGAGCCGCGCCGCGGGCAGTACTACCTGCACAATTTCCTGAGCGAGCAGCCGGACCTCAATTTCCACAATGCCGACGTGCGGCAGGCATCGATCGACAACATGCGCTTCTGGCTCGACCGCGGTGTCGACGGGCTGCGCCTCGACGCCATCAACTTCTGTTTCCACGATGTAAAGCTTCGTGACAACCCGGCGCGGCCAAAAAATCTGCGCAAGGCCAAGGGTGTCAGCGCCGACAACCCCTATGGGTTCCAATGGCACCGCCACAACAATACGCAGCCGCAGATGTTGCCGTACCTCGAAGAAATCCGGCGAATGCTCGATGAGTATCCGGACGTGGTCGCTCTCGGCGAAATCTCTTCGGACGATTCCACGGCGACGGTGGCCGAGTACACGCAGCCGGGCCGCTTGCACATGGCCTACAGCTTCGAGCTGCTGAGCAACGACAGTTCGCCCGCGCACATCCGTGCGACCGTGGAAACCCTGAATCAACGCGCGCCGCAGAGCTGGCCCTGCTGGACGATCTCCAACCACGATGTCGAACGCGTGGTCAGTCGCTGGGGCCGCAGCATGTCGGCGCCTCACATGGCGACCCAGCTCTCCTGCCTGGTGGCGAGCCTGCGCGGCTCGGTCTGCGTGTTCCAGGGCGAGGAGCTCGGACTCGCGGAGGCGGACGTACCGTTCGAAGCACTGCGCGATCCCTACGGCATCGCGTTCTGGCCCACCTTCAAGGGTCGCGACGGTTGCCGCACGCCCATGCCCTGGGATGCCACCCCGCGCGGCGGCTTCTCGAACGCCGAGCCATGGCTGCCGGTCCCGGCACAGCATCTGCAGCTATCGGTCGAGGCGCAGGAGCGTGACAAGTCGTCAGCGTTGCACGGCTTCCGTCGCCTGCTCGAGTGGCGCAAGCAGCAGCCGCTCCTGCTCAATGGCGACATCGAATTCCTGGCCGCCACCGAATCGGTGCTGGCCTTCCGCCGCTTCGATTCGCAAGGTTCACTGCTGGTCGCGTTCAATCTGTCGGGGGAAGCGGCAAGCGTCGCCCTGCCCGGCATCAAGGTGCGCGAAGTCATTGGTGGGCATGGTCTTCCCGAGGGGAGTTTTGCTAGCGCTACCTTGCACCTGCCCGGTCACGGTGTGGCGTTTTTCTCACTCGCAGCGTCTTGATTTTGCTGACTGCGTTTTACATCTCGCCGCTGCAGTAGCTTTTCCCCAATGGGCCCGTGCATGATCGCGCCACTCGAGGGGGCGGCGCTCAAAAAAGCGCTGCGTTCAATGCACGAAAAGCCGACATCTTTTGACATCGCGTTTCTCGCGGGCGTCTCGCAGCCCACTGTTTCGCGCGCTTTGCGCGGCAGTCCCGTGGTCAGCCTCGAGACGCGCAAGCGCATCGAGGAGATCGCGCGCCAGCTCAACTACCGCGTCGACAAGAACGCCTCGAACCTGCGTTCGCAGCATTCCAACACGCTGGCGCTGCTGCTGTTCGAAGACCCGACTCCCGACGACTCGCAGATCAATCCGTTCTTCCTGTCGATGCTGGGCTCGCTGACCCGCGCCTCGGCGCGCCAGGGCTACGACCTGCTGATCTCCTTTCAGCAGCTCTCGAGCGACTTCTGCCAGGATTACGAGGACAGCCGCAAGGCCGACGGCATCATCTTGTTAGGCTACGGCGACTACGAGGAATACCGGCCACGTCTCGACAGGCTGGTCGAACAGGGCACGCACTTCGTGCGCTGGGGACCGGTCCTCAAAGACGAGCCCGGTGTTTCCGTCGGTTCAGACAACGCCCAGGGCGGCTTCGACGTCACACGCCATCTCCTGGCGCAGGGCCGCCGCCAGGTTGCATTCCTCGGCACGGCCACCAGCCACTCGCCAGAATTCTTCGATCGCTACCGCGGCTATGAACGCGCCATGAGGGAAGCGAGTCTGCCCACCTCCTCCGCGCTGCGGGTCGACGCCATCAATCTCGAGGAATCGGGTTTCAACGCGGCAGTCGAACTGCGCGCGCGCGGCCTTCCGTTCGACGCCATCGTCGCCGCCAGCGACCTCATCGCCATCGGCGCGCTGCGCGCGTTGCAGGAGGCCGGCGTCGACGTGCCTCGCCAGGTGGCGGTCGTGGGCTTCGACGATATTCCCGCGGCGAGCCTCACCAACCCGCCATTGACCACCGTCATGCAGGACACCCGCCGCGCGGGTGAATTGCTGGTCGAAACGCTGCTGCGCCAGATTGCCGGTGAAGCGGCCAGCAACAGCGTGATCCCCACGCGCCTGGTGGTCCGCAAGTCCGGCTAAATGGGGTCAGACCCCAATTCCCGGAAATGGGGTCTGACCCCATTTAACGAACGCGGAGTGCCAGCACTCCGGCAATCGCGAAACTCACCCCACCCAGCACCAGCGCATTGACCGGCCTGCCGCCCATGAGCGCGTGCAGCACGGCGCCGAGCACACTGGCTGCGACGAGCTGGGGAATCACGATGAAGAAATTGAAGATGCCCATGTACACGCCCATCTTTCGTGACGGCACGCTTCCCGCGAGTAACGCATAGGGCAGTGACAGGATCGACGCCCACGCAAAACCCACGCCGACCATCGAGACCAGCAACCACTGCGGATCGCGAATCAGCACGAACGACGCCAGTCCCGCGCCGCCGAGCCACAGATTGACGAGATGACTCACGTTGATGCCGAGCCGGCGGACCATCACCGGAATGATCACCGCCGCGAGCGCCGCGAAGCCGTTGTACGCGCCGAACAGCACGCCCACCCAGTTCGCCCCGTCGTTGTACGCCGCGCTCACGCTATCGGTGGCGCCGAAATGCGTCTGCGTCACCGCCGGCGTGCTGTAGATCCACATCGCAAAGAGCGCCAGCCACGAAAAGAACTGCACGGGCACGAGCTTTCGCATGAGACCCGGCATGTTGTCGATGTCGCGCATCAATGTCGCGAACATGCTGGTGCCGCCGCTGCCGCCGTTGATCAACAGCGCGAGGCCCCAGATCGCCAGGCCCGCGCACAGTAGATAGACTTGCTGATCGAGCGAGTAGCGCCACACCACGTACGCCCCCAACGCTCCCGCCGCCAGCCACGCAACACCTCGCGTGCGCGCGCGGGCCGCACTGCCCGGATCCACGCCCTCGGAAGCGGGCGTCGCATCCGCAAACGCGTGCAGCTCTCCAGGCGGATACTCCCGGGTCGTGAAGACCGTCCAGAGAATCGCGGCGGCCAGCACGACGGCGCCTATGTCGAAGGAGTAGCGCACCGTGTCCGGAATCGCCGCGAAACCCGTGCCCGTGCCGACGTTGCTGACACCCGCCTGCGCGAATACCCATGGCAGCATGCTGGCCACCACCGAGCCCACGCCGATGAAGAAGCTCTGCATCGCATAACCCGTCGGCCGCTGCTTCTCGGGCAGCTGATCACCGACCAGCGCGCGAAAAGGCTCCATGGCGATGTTGATGCTGGCGTCGAGGATCCACAGCAGCCCGGCCGCCATCCACAACACCGGCGAGCGCGGCATGGCGATGAGCGCCAGCGACGCCAGGATGGCGCCGACCAGGAAATACGGCCGCCGCCGACCGAGCCGGTTCCAGGTGCGGTCCGAGTAGTAGCCGACGATGGGCTGCACCAACAACCCGGTGAGCGGCGCCGCGATCCACAGGATGGGGATGTCGTCGACCTTCGCGCCCAAAGTCTGGAAAATTCTGCTGACATTGGCGTTCTGCAGCGCGAAACCGAACTGCAGCCCGAGGAACCCGAAACACATGTTCCAGATCTGCCAGAACGTCACTTGAGGTTTGTTAGGGGGCATTCGTCATTCCACGTCGAATTCAGGTGACGGCTTCTTCGGAGGCGGCTTCGGCGACGAGCGGCCGCCAGCCTGGGTCGAGATGCGGATCGCCTGCCCGCCGCCCGCAGCAAGGATCAGCTGCAACGTGTCGTGACGCGACACGGGACGCGTTTCGATTTCGATGCCGGCATTCTTCCCGTCGCGATAACTCGTGGCGTAGTACTTCTTCCCTTCATCGAGGAAACTCAGCGACGCATGCAACGTGCGCGGCTCTTCGTCAGTGATGCTGCCGAGATACCAGTTGTCGCTGTTGCGATCCTTGCGCGCAATCGTGGCGTAGTCGCCGACCTCGCCGTTGAGCACGCGCGTGTCGCTCCAGTCCGCCGGTACGTCCTTGATGAACTGAAATGGCTTCGGATGCTTCGCGTAGTTCTCCGGCAGGTCCGCCGCCATCTGGATAGGGCTGTAGAGCACCACGTACAGCGCGAGCTGCCTGGCCACCGTCGACTGAATGCGTTTGCCGCCCGCCCCCGTGAGGCTCAGGATTCCCGGCGTGTAGTCCATCGGTCCCGCGAGCATGCGCGTGAACACCAGGTTTACTTCGTGCTCCGGCGGATTCGGTGGATCGCCCCAGGCGTTGTATTCCATGCCGCGTGCGCCTTCGCGCGACACCCAGTTCGGATAGGTGCGCCGCAGTCCGGTGTCCTTGATGGGCTCGTGGGCGTTCACCGCGATGCGTCGCCGCGCCGCTTCTTCGACCACGCTCAGATGGTGGCGTGCCTGCACCTGACCGTCGTGCCACTCGAAGTGAATTTTCCCGTCGTCGCCCAGCGCCTGCACGCCGCCGGCGTCCGCCACGTAGCCGGTTTTCACCGCATCGATGCCGAGCTTCGCGTACAGATCGAGCGCGGGGCCCAACTGCTTCTCATAGTTCGCGATGTTGCCCGCGGTTTCGTGATGGCCGATGAGGCGCACGCCTTTCTTCTTCGCGTACGCCGCCAGCGCCACGATGTCGAAGTCCGGATACGCCTCGGTGAAGCTGAACTCGTCACCCCTGGCAAACCAGTCGCCATCCCATCCCTGGTTCCAGCCCTCGACGAGCACGCCACGAAATCCGTGTTTCGCCGCAAAGTCGATGTAACGCCTCGTCTCCTGCGTAGTTGCACCGTGTTTGGGGCCCGAGCTCCAGGTGTGTGTTCCCAGGTGCATACCCCACCAGATGCCGACGTACTTGAACGGCTTGACCCACGAGACGTCGCCGAGCTTGTTAGGTTCGTTGAGATTGAGGATGAGGTCCGACATGTACAGCCCGGCCGCCGAGTCGGCGATCTGCAAGGTGCGCCACGGCGTCGCAAACGGCGCCTGGCGCCGCACCGACGCGCCGCTCGACGAAGGCGACAGGACGGCTTTCAGACGCTGGCCCGACACGCGCCGCAGCCACATGCCGGCGTAGTCGACCAGCGCCGCCTCGTGGATGGCGACGTGCAATCCGCTCGCCGTCCTGATCGTGACCGGTGTGTGCGCCTGGCCGAGCTCTGCCAACGGCGTCTTGTTGTAGAGATATTCGTAGCGGTTCCACTCGCCGCCCGGCGTCCACCAGGCAGTGGCCGGTTCTACCACGGCAAACTCGGTGAGCTCGTCGACGATGTCCACCTGCGCAAGCGTTCGTTGCTCCGGAAACTCGTAGCGAAAGCCCACACCGTCGTCGAAGACGCGGAACACCACGGTGAGCGCGCGTTGCGCGCCGGTCTTTTCCCGGAGCGTCACCCGCTGTTCGGTGCAGCGGTTGCGCACGAAACGACGCTCACCCCAGGGCTGCTCCCAGGTTTCGTCGATCGCCTTCTCTTCGACGCGCGCCAGCTCGAAATTGCGCTCGAGTTTCGGCGCATTGGCGAGAATGAAACCGAGGCGCGACCAGTCGACGATCGTGCGCCCGTCGCGCAGGATGGAGTATTCCGGCCGGCCCTCTCCATTCACGCGCATCGTGACGATCAACTTGCCAGCCGGCGATCGCACTGTGGCTTCCGTGGTGGCGCTGTAGGCCACCTGCGTGTTCACCGACTGCAGCGCGAACACTGCCAGGGCCAAGCACACCCGCAACCTCATTGCGCCGCGCCTTCGCACACGAGGTAGTTCAACGGTGGAACCTCTACTTTGAAACTGCCGGGCGCGCTCACGCTGGCGGCGCACGAACCGCGCAAGGATTTGAACATCTTCGACCCACGCTCCACTTCGATCTGCGCCACCGCCGTCTCCATGGATGTGTTGAACGCCACGACGATTTCACGGCCGTCTTTGCCAATTCGCGAGGCCGCGAACAGTCCGGGTGTCTTGCCGTGCGCACGCACCACCTGGCTGCCACGTCGCAGTGCCACGTACTCCTGCCGCAGCTTCGCGAGGCTCGCGATCTGCGCATACAACGGATGCTGCGGGTTGAAGTTCGCGACCGCCGTGGTGCTGGACGTACCTAGCAAGCTCTGGTCGTTGTAACTCGGCACCCGGCTCGCGAACATGTCCTGGCGCGAATCCTGATCGATTCCGTGACCGACGAAACCCTGCTCGTCGCCGTAGTACACCACCGGCACGCCCCGCAGCAGGAACAACATGGCGTTCGACAACATCACGCGCCTGAGCATCTCCTCGTCGCTCGCGCCGGGCCGCGCTGCGCGAATGATCCACGCGAGTCGTCCGAAATCATGGTTGCCGGTGAAAGTGGGCAGGCGCAACGCCGCCGATGCCCCGCCTTCATAAAGGCCATCGTCCTGGTACAGCCGCGCCAGCACGGAGGTGCCTTCGTTGCCCGCCACCAGCTTGTTGACCGCCCCGGCAAAACCGAAGTCCAGCACCGAAGGAATCTTGTCGACGCGCGTATGCCGCGCGAGCTGCGCCACGTCCACGCCGTCCGCCGCCACCTCGCCGAACACATGGAAATTGGGGATGCCGCGGGTGCGCGCACGATTCAGCATCGCCGGCGCGAAGGATTGCCAGAATTCCGGATTCACGTGGCGGGCGGTGTCGATACGAAAGCCGTCGATGCCGTAGCGGTCGATCCACTCGCCGTAGATGTCGATGAATCCCTGGACCACGCGCGGGTTCTCGGTCATGAGGTCATCGAGGCCCACGAAGTCGCCAAACAACGAGCTCTCGCCCCACCACTCGGAATTGCCGCGATTGTGGTAGTAGATAGTGGAGTTCAGCCACGCGGGCACCTTCACGCTGGCTTCCGCAGGCACTACGAAAGGCGTGTAGGCGAAGTCATCGTGGGTCAGCTTCGCGAAATTGCCGGCCGTGCGCACGCCGTCACCGGCGAATCCGGCATTGATGGCGGGCCCCTCGACCCCGCCCTTGCGCGAATAGGGGAAATCCCCCTTCGAACGATACGGACAGGCAACACCCATACACTCGCGATACTGGATCACGTCCGCGGTGTGGTTGGTGATGATGTCGAGATACACCTTCATGCCGCGCCCGTGGGCCGCGTCGACGAAGGCGCGCATGTCCGCATCACTGCCGAAATGCGGATCGACGCTGAGGAAGTCCGTGATCCAGTAACCGTGATAGCCGGCGGACTCCTGGCCTGGGCCGCCCTGCACCGCCTTATTCTTATATATAGGCCCCAGCCAGATGGCAGTGGCACCCAACCCCTGGATGTAGTCCAGGCGCGCGATCAGGCCCTTGAGGTCGCCCCCGTGATAGAAGCCCTTGTGCGCGGGATCGAACCCGGTGGTTAGCCGCCCACCCTCGAGATTCCCGCTGTCATTGGCGGAGTCACCGTTCTCGAAGCGGTCGGGCAATACGAAGTAGACGATTTCGTCTTCGGGAGGACGGGCTCGGAAGTCCGGCGCGGCCAGGGAAACAGAAGTGCCGAGGCAAAACGCCAGCCACGCGAGATTTCGTCGCATCGTTCCCCCTCCCGATTGAGATGGCGAACTCTACTGCAACGCGGCCCCGGCAAGCGATGCATACGTATGCGACTTGGCTGTTCTGCCGGCGATGTTTGCCTACTATGCTTTCATGCCGTGCTCAAACTCTGGTTTCACGGCTGATGGCTGCGGAAGTCGTCGAAATCCGCAGTGGCGTTGTGCGTGATCAGCCCCACCTGGCCCTTCGACCAATCCACGCCCGGGTTGTCAGGTCCCGCGTCCGCGCTCGAAGCCAGTATCAGCTGATCATTCACGAACACGCGCGTGGCGCCGTTCACCACCTCGACGCGCACGTCGTACCAGGCGTTCGCTGTGATGGCCAGGCGCTGCGTCGCCAGCTGCTGGATGACGCCGTTGGTGCGCCGCCAGAGCGAGATGACCCCGCGGCCCTGCATGCTCACGTATAGATAGTTGCGATCGTCGAGATAGCGCGCGGTGAGTCCCACCCAGGCCTGCGGCGTGGCGAAGCTCCTCGGGCGAATGCGTGCGCGCACCACCTGGTCATCGGTGAGCGCGCCGGTGTGCGCGCGGCCGTAGCCGTTCAAGCTTGTCTGCTGAAATACGCCACCGGTCGCTGCCCAGGACCCGGACTGCCTGGTCCAGTCGGCCGCGTCGATGTCGGCGAAATCTTCGGCGTAGATGGAGGTGAACGGGCTGGGCGAGACGATCACATTGTCATAGTCCGCGGCGGCACGGTTCATCATGATGCCGACACTCCCACTTCCGTCGCGCAGCGAAGCATCATGGGCGGTGAGCACGAGCCTGTCGTCCAGATACACACGATGCGTGGTGGCGATGGACTGCAGGCGCAAGCGGTATTTCCCGCCGACGACCACACTGGCCGGCGCCACGGCCAGCGAGGTGAACACGCCATTCAGCATGCGTTTCACTTCAACGGATCCGGAAGCACGCAACGTCACATAGTAGTAGTTGGATGCATCGCGGTAGCGCGTGACCAGTCCCACCCATGCGTTCGGACCAGCCAGGCCGCTCAGCGTCACCTCGCTCTGGATGGCCTGGTTGTTCCTGCGGACCGTACCCGCATACGGAGGCAAAATGGCCGTCGGACTTCCGGCGGTACTGCTCTGGCGATACACCCAGGAGTAGCCCACCTTGGCGCGTGTGAATGCGCTGCCCGCGAGCGGCTGCCACTGCGCCGCGGATGACGCGGCCTCGAAGTCGTGCACCTGCACCGGGTTCTGGGAGAGGGCGCCAGTGATATCGAAGACGCGAATGGTGTTGTCGCCGGTGTGACCGGCGCGGCCGCTCACGATGATGTGGTTCAAGTGCGTGTCAATCTGGTCGCCCAGCGAGGCGCCGTTCTTCGCTTGCAACTGGTACATCTGGGTAAAGCTGTGCGCGGGGTCGGGACCCTGGTTGCCTTCCTCATCCAGGTTGTCGGGGTCCTTGTTGAAATAGAAACCGTTGACCACGTAGGTCTGCCTGTCGGGGCTCCAATTGCGCTGGAAGAAAAATCCTCCGGCCCGTTCGAGTGCGGTCCCGCTGGCGAGCCCGGGCTGCAGATAACTATCTATCGGCTGCAGGCCATACGGCGACAGCGCGTAGGTGGCGCCACCTGTGGCGGGGTCCGCGTAGAAGATCGAGGTGCCGCGCTGCCGCGAACCGGTGATGGCAATGTGCTGCCCGCCGATGGCGATCGCGGGGCCGAATCGGGTGTCCTGGTTCGAATCGATTTGGGTCAGTTTCGTCCAGCTTGTGGTGCTGGCGACTTGACGAAACACGGACGCGGATGGCGGGTCCCCGTTCACAGAGTCCTGTTCATTGAATTGCACGGCGCGGCCGGCCGTCACATCGAGATCGATGAACGGCACAAAGAAGGTGTCATCGCCAATAGAGGAGTTGAAGTGGCCGATGAATTCGGCTGTGGCATGCCACGTGCTCCCGGATTTCCTGAATATCAGTGTGTCGTTCCGGCCGCCGTTGCGCGACACCATGATGTGCTGCGCGTGGATCTCGATGTCCCCGCCCTGGATCGAGTAGGGGTTCTCGACAGGCTCCTCGTTCCACACCGTGCTGCCTTCGACATGCCGGAATACGCGAGCATCGTTGAGGATCACCATGGCCACGCCGTCCTTCATCGCAACGCCGGGAGTCGTCCATTCAGTGATCTCTTCGGCCGGTCCGAGCTGACCCTGGTAGACGAAATTCTGGCCCACCCGCCGATAGAGCAGAGCGGCGGCCTCCCAGAAATCGCCGACGTCCGTCGATACGATCCGCTCGCCGAGCACCACTGCGTAGTTCTGATCGATGGCGACGCCGTAACGACCAAAATTAGCCCATGCGGGGCCTGGCGGCACCGGAAGAGTGGCTGTCTCCTCGAGGACGATGGGACGGGCGTGAGCTGCGCCCACGAGCGAGAGCGCGATGAGCGCGTAGCGTAAACCTTTCATTGAGAGACCTCTCGAGACGAATCTCGAGACCAATCTCGAGGCTGCCAGCCTACGCGGCGCTCCCGGGGCCGGCCTATCGGATATCGCCGGAAGGCGACGCTAACTATCGCCGTCAGTGTGGGTGGCGCCGACGCGCGGGCGGCCCGATCGTCTGACGTGGCGAACTGCGTGATCGCTCACGCCGACCAGCCCGGCGGATGGCCTGATCAAGCTATTGTTTCAAGCGCACGACTACCGGCCGCAAATCGTCGGCGAAGTGGCAGTTCTCACTTGAACGCGCTTGCGCGGCAAGTCATCTTCCGTGCGAGTGCCTTCGAAACTTGTCCCTCGTTCGTATAGGTGGGAGGACAACATGAACACCACACTCGCTTCGTCCAGCACGATGGCCGCCATGGCACCGCCCGAAGAGGGGCGGCGTCGCGCGACGCGCATCTTTCACCTCGTCGTCGCGGTCAACGGCGCCCTGACGCTGTTCTGTCTGCTCGCCGCGTTCACCGGATTCGGAGCCGGCATCGCCGGTGAGTTCCTCTTCAACGCCGAGACAGCCTGGCGCCTGGCGTTCGCCCTCGTCTTCTTCAATGGCGTCTGGGCTGTCATCTGGTACGGCGTCAAGGCGCTGTTGCTGCGCGTTTTCGTAGGAATGTCGCGTGAGGATCGCCGCGCGGCGTTCTCCTCGCGCATGTCCGGGTCCTTCGACCTGCAGTCGTTGCTCGCGCGCTATTCCGAAAGGCGCATTCGCATCGTGGACATGATCGGGCGGCGTGGCCGCTTCATCACGCTGGCAATGGCGGTGGTCTACTTTCTGTACACGACCATCGCGGCGAAGCCGAGCGGCAATTTTGCGAGCGCGTTCACGGCACAGACACTGCTCGACTCGGTCATCGTCAACTGGGTCTTCATCGCGCTGTTCTATGCCAACGGATTCGTCGGCGGCGTCTTCTACGGTGCCGCAGCGCGCATCATGGACGGATCACTGGGGCGCGCTAACGTGATGGTCATCTCCACGTTGTGGGCCCTGTTCAAATTCACGATGATCCCGATCGGCGAGCAGCTGCAGACGGTCTACGCCCCGGGGCAGTTCGCAGTGATGTTCGCGCTGATCTGGGTAACGTATCTCGTCGTCGACACGATGGCCGAGGTCGGCGGTTCGCTGTACGGCACGATGAAAATTCGCGTGCGCGGCGTGGGCGAGGTGAATCGCAAGTCCATCGCGGGCACGGTGACGGGCCTGGCCAGCGGTCTGGCGTTCAGCGTCGGCCTCGTGATGGCGAACGGCCTGCCGGGCAGCTACATCGCGCTCGCCGTGATTCTCGCGGTGTCGAGCTCGGCGCTCGAGCTCGCCTCGCCGCGCGGCACCGACGATTTCACGATGGCCACGGGTAACGCGCTCATCTGCTGGGCGTTCGGCGCGTGGGTGATCAGTTAGCGTCCCGTAAACTTCAGGTCTTCGCGGGAATTTGCAGGGTCTTCACGGCCGCGATCACCTTGTCGGCTTCGGCCTTGCCGGAGTCGTTGAACAACAAGGTGAATACGATTGGCGTTCCGTCGACACTGACCAGGCCCTGGCACAGGTACTTGTACTCGCCCGCCTTCGGCGCGCGGTCGGTGGCACAGACGTAGTATCCGCGCGCATGTTCACCCTCGACGCGCTGGACTGCGATCTTCTTTTCGACGCTCTGACTCTCGAGCTTCACGGCCATGTCGTCGGCGATGGCGCGGATGCCCTCGTCGGTGCTGATTTCCTTGCGCATCGGTCCCGTGCTCAACAGCGCCCGCATCTTCGTCGCATCCGCTGTATTGAACGCCGCGCTTTCGGCAGGCAGCGCGGCGGTGTCGGGATCGAACTGCCAGCTGGACGACCAGTCCAGGGACACCGAAACCTTGCCCACGGCAAGAGTCTTCGATGACTTCGCCGCGGGCGCAGCTGCCGCCCACGATGTCATCAGCGCAAGCGTCAGAAATGCTGCCGACTTGCAGATCCGCGACATCGTGTGCGACGAGCGCACCTCAGACGAACCGGTTGACGAGGTTTTCGAGATATTCCTGGCGACCCGACTGCGGTTTCGGGTTGATGTTGGCCGCGACCGCCGCATCGGAAATGGACTCGAGCGACGCGCCCCGGGCGTAAATCTTCTGCCCCGCCTCGCCCGCCCACCTGGCGTAACGCTGCTCGACGAACTTGTCGATGGCGCCGTTTTCGATGAGCGCCGCTGCCGACAGCAACGTGCGCGCAAGCAAGTCGAGACCGCCGACGTGGCCGTAGAACATGTCAGCCGGGTCGATGCTCTGGCGCCGCACCTTGGCGTCGAAGTTGAAACCGCCGGTGGTGAAGCCGCCGGCCTTGAGGATGCGATACATGGCCAGCGTCATGTCGAGCGGATCGTTGTGGAACTGGTCGGTGTCCCAGCCGTTCTGCGGATCGCCGCGATTGATGTCGATGGAGCCGAAGATGCCGAGCGCATCAGCCATCGCGATTTCGTGGTCGAAGCTGTGGCCCGCGAGCGTCGCGTGGTTGGCTTCGATGTTCACCTTCACTTCGTTCTCGAGACCGTTCTTCTTGAGGAAGCCATACACGGTCGCGGTGTCGAAGTCGTACTGGTGCTTGGTCGGCTCGTGCGGCTTCGGCTCGATGAGGATGGTGCCCTTGAAGCCGATCTTGTGCTTGTGCTCGACCACGAGCTGCAGGAAGCGGCCGAAGTTGGCGAGCTCGTGCTTGAGGCTGGTGTTGAGCAGCGTGTCGTAGCCTTCGCGGCCACCCCACAGCACGTAGTTAGCGCCGCCGAGACGCTTGGTGGCGTCGAGGCAATGGCGCACCTGCGTGGCCGCGAACGCCCACACATCCGGGTCGGGGTTCGTCGAAGCTCCTCCCATGTAGCGCGGGTGCGAGAACAGGTTGGCCGTGCCCCAGAGCAGCTTGATGCCGGTCTCGGCCTGCTTCTTCTCGAGGCGGTCGATGGTCGCGGCGAGATTCGACACGTGCTCTTTGATGTTGGACGCCGACGGCATCGCGTCAACGTCGTGGAAGCAATAGAAAGGCGTGCCGAGCGTGGTGAAGAAATCGAATGCGGCATCCATCTTGGCCCAGGCCGCGGCCTGGTCCATCACGCCCGCGTTCCACGGACGGTCGAACGTGCCCTGGCCGAAAATGTCGTGGCCATTCCACGCGAACGAATGCCAGTAGCACACCGCCGGCCGCAGCAGGTCTTCCATGCGCTTGCCGAGGACGATCTGGTCCTTGTCGTAGTAGCGGAAGGCCAGCGGATTGTCCGACTTGGTACCTTCGAACTTGATGGGCTGGACGCCGCCGAAATAGGAGGCAGGCGTGAGATTGGGTTGCGCGCTCATGATCAAACTCCTCGGAATCTTGGACGAAGGTCCTGATAAATCTGGGAAAAAGCCCGGCGCTTTGGCGCCAGTTGCTCGATATCGCGGGCGTTGGGTTCGATGACCACACGCACTGGCGGCGGACGGCAGACATCCTCCGCCCGTTCGGAAGTCTTGGCTAGTCGGGCAAGTCTGGCAGCGCCGAGCGCCGGCCCGACTTCAGAGGCATCGCGGTAGATGAGTGGCCGCTTGAGTGCCGCGGCCAGAACGCCGCCCCACCACATGGAACGCGCGCCACCGCCGATCACCGAAATCTTGTCGATGGTGGCGCCGGCTTCGATGAGGCCGTCGAGACCATCGGCGAACGCGAAAGCGACTCCTTCGAGCACTGCCTGGCCAATGGCCGCCGCATCCGAGTCATGGTTGAGGCCGAACAGCACACCGCGCGCCTGCGGATCGTTGTGGGGCGTGCGTTCGCCCGAAAGGTACGGAAGGAAAATTTCGGGGCCATCGAGGGCCGCGCGCTTCTCCACCTTCGACAAAAGCTCCGCGGCGTCTTTCGTGCCGGTGAGCTTCACGGCCCAGTCGACACACGAAGCAGCGCTCAGCATCACGCTCATCTGATGCCACACGCCGGGCAGGCAATGACAGAACGCGTGCACGGCCTTGGCGGGATTCGGCAGGAACTTCGGCGTGACCAGGAAGAGCACGCCGGAGGTGCCCAGCGACAGGAAGGCATCGCCCGGCTTGATGACGCCGATGCCCGCGGCGCCCGCGGCGTTGTCGCCGCCACCGCCAGCCACCGGTACCGCATCCATGCCCCACTCGGCAGCTATCTCTTTTCGCAAAGTGCCCGTGATGTCCGAGCCCTCGACGAGCAGGGGCATGTGCGATTCGGAAAGACCCGTGGCGGCCAGCATCTCCGGCGACCATCGGCGCTTGCCCACATCCAGCCACAGCGTGCCCGCGGCGTCGGAGGCATCACTGGCCTTCTCGCCGGTCATGAGCAGCCGCACGTAGTCCTTCGGCAGCAGCACGCAGCGCGTGTCCTTGAATACCGCAGGTTCGTTCTCGCGCACCCAGACGAGTTTGGGCGCGGTGAACCCCGGCATCGCGATGTTGCCGGTGATCTCGCGGGCGCGCGGTTCGGCCTTCTCGAGCGTGGCGCACTGCTGTTCGCTGCGGCCGTCGTTCCAGAGAATGGCCGGGCGCAGCGGCTTGTCCGCGGCATCGAGCAGCGTAGCGCCGTGCATCTGGCCGGAGAGGCCGACGGCTTTCACGGCCTTGCGCAGTGGCGCCGGCAGCGCCTTGACCGCCACGTTCGTCGCGCTCCACCAGTCAGCGGGGTTCTGCTCGGACCATCCGGCATGCGGACGGGAAAGGTTGAGCGGCGCGGACGCCTGTTCGACCACCGTGTCTTTGTCGTCGACGAGCACGGCTTTGACACTGGACGTGCCGATATCGATGCCTAGATACATGGACCCCTCGTTTCTTTGGCGCGCGGAGAGTACCGGCTCAGGCTTTGCAATCAGCCGGTCCAAAACGCGGCGGTAACGCTACCACGCTTTGCGGCCACGGGGGAGTCAGGCGCTCGCCCGGCATTACGTCAAGGGGCGAATCTCGGCCGTCATTGTGGCGCCGCGGGATGAGTCCAGAACGCGGCGTCGGGCGCTACATCGAGCGCGACGACGCGGGAGCGCAGCGACCACAGCAACTCGCGGGCGCTTGTTAGCTGTTGCCTTCTAACTGCCCGATGCGATCGCCGGACTGGCGCGAGAGCATCCATTGCGGATACTCGTTCGGGAGCGCCGATGCGTCGGTGATGGCCGTCAGCTGTTCCGGGCTCAATTCGAGCTCGGTGGCCGCGATGTTGTCGAGCAGCTGCTCCTGGTTCTTGGCGCCGATGATCACCGAGGTGACATGCGGCTGCGCCAGCAGCCACGCGAGCGCCACCTGCGCGACCGAGACAAGGTTGTCGGCGGCGATCGGACGCATGACGTCGATGACGTTGAACGCACGCTCACGATCCACGGGCGGGAAGTCGAGCGTGGCGCGCCGGGCGCCATCCGGTTTCTCGGTCTCGCGAGAGAACTTGCCCGACAGCAATCCGCCGGCCAGCGGGCTCCACGGCAGGATCGCCAGGTTCTGGTCCTTTGCGAGCGGCACGATCTCGCGCTCGATGTCACGACCCGCCACCGAGTAATACATCTGCAGGCTTTCGAAACGCGCGAGATTCTTCTTGTCGGAGATCCACTGGGATTTCATGATTTCCCAGGCGGACAGGTTGCAAAGACCGATGTAACGCACCTTGCCGGCGCGCACGCAGTCGTCCAGTGCGTCGAGCGTCTCCTCCATCGGCGTGAAGGGGTCGCGACCATGAATCTGGTAGAGGTCGATGTGATCCTGCTGCAACCGTTTCAGGCTCGCGTCCACGCCCTGCATTATGTGCGCCCGCGAAAGGCCTATCTGGTTATGTCCGGCCCCCATGCGCAGCAGCACCTTGGTGGCGAGCACATACGAATCTCGTGGCAGGTCGAGTTCCTTGAGCGCATTGCCCGTGACTACTTCGGAACGGCCGTTCGAATAGAAATCCGCAGTGTCGATGAAGTTGATGCCGCGATCGAAGGCGGTCTTGACGAGGTCGGTGACCCCTTCCTGGCTCACGCCCGCCACCGTGGCCCACATGCCTTCACCGCCGCTGCCAAAGGTCATGGCGCCGAGGCACATCTCCGAGACGATCAAACCAGTGTTTCCGAGTTTCCGGAATCGCATGTGAGGCTCCATCCAGGGGGTCGCGCGAGTATGCGCAAGTGAACTTCACGCTGTAAGTGCGACGCAAGTATGGCTTTCGCCTAGCGCTGCTCACCTAGACTACGCGCCATGTTTATCGTCTGGGGCAAGACCATCAAGCGGCAGAAGCTCGGCTTCGTCGCCGACTACTGTGCCGTTTGCCGTGACCTGCGCGCCTTCCAGGTAAAACGCGTCGGCTCGGCTTCGCACGTCTACTACATCAGCTTCGGCGAAGGCGACCTCGTCGGATACGAACGCACCTGCCAGGCGTGCAACACCGCCTTCGAAGCGGTTCCGGATACCTACGCCGGCATGGCCAAGGAATCGCGCCCCGGGAACGAGTTGATCAGCGAAACCTTTCCCAACTACTACACCGTGTACCGCGAGCTCATCGAGCGCGAACGCAAGGTGCGTGACACGCCTTCCCTGCTTACGCCGGCGGAGCGCAGGGCGCGTTTGCGTGAACCCTTCCGTGTGGTCGCGCCGATCGTGCAACAGAAACTCTCGTCGACGCAGGTCGACTGGCGCGTCTGGCTGGCCTTCGCCGCATTCGTTCCGATCCTGTGGGGCATCGGTGCCCTCGTACGCCTGGTGGCGGGCGCCGACAATGAAAATGCCGTCACGCGCGGGGCATTGGTCGGCCTGGCGCTGGGCGTGGGCCTCATCGCGTCGCAGACCTTCACCAGCGCGCGCCGCTATGTCCTCAAGTCGGCGGTGCCTCCGCTCGCGACGGCGCTGGCGCCGCTGCGTCCCTCCGAAGCGGAGATCTCCGACATCCTGAAGGAGCTCAAGCAGCACAAGCTCAAGCTCGGCTCCAAGCTCCTGGCCACCGACGTGACGGAAAAGATCGAGCAGCTTCGCCAGGCGGTATAGACCCGCCGCTGGCGTTTGCTACGATTGGCCGCCATGAGCAGCAGCAGCCCGTTGATGACGTCACCGACCGCCCTCACCTCGGCGCAGTGTCGCGCCGGCCGCGCGCTCGTCGAATGGTCGCAGGCACAGCTCTCGCAATCGGCCGCCATCGACATCCAGACCATCGCCGACTTCGAGAAGCGCCTCCGGGCTGCCGATGAAACCACGCGTCGGCGCCTGCGCGCGACGCTCGAAGCCGCTGGAGTGGTGTTCATCGCCGAGAACGGCGGCGGCGCGGGCGCGCGCCTCAAGTTCAGCCGCGAAGAAGTCTGGGAAGTGAATCGCTGGGAAAGCGAAGGCGGCGTTACGGGCGAGGACGACGTCCTCTAAAGAACCTTCGATCAACGCAGACCGGCGCTGCGCAGGATCTCGGGCACACCGGCTTCCCAACCGATGGCCATGATGTGCACGCCCTGGCAGATGCCCTGCATTTCACGCACCACGCTCGCGGCAAGTTCGACCCCTCGCTCGCGCGCAACACCGGCCCTGGCCGCTGCTTCCATCGCGTTGATCATGTCGTCCGGCACGAAGACCCCGGGAAGATTGGTGTTCAACCACGGCCCGCTCTTTTCCGACTTCAGCGGAATGACGCCGGCCAGGATCGGCCACACCATCGGGCTTCACGGCATCGATGAATCTTTTCAGCGGATCGCCGTGATACACGGCCTGGGTCTGCAGCATCTTTGCGCCGGCATCGATCTTGCGGCGCGTATTTTCAACCTCGGCGTCGAAACGGTCTGCGCCCGGATTGCAGGTGGCGCCGATGAACAGGTCCGGCGTGCCGTGTAGTGGATGGCCGGCGTGATCGCGGCCATTTCGCAATGCCTCGGCGGCCGCCAGGAGGCCGGAGGCCGTCAGGTCGAACACCGGCTTGGCTTCGGGATGATCCCCGCCGGCGGTGGAATCCCCGCCCATGAATACGAAGTTGCGCAGCCCCAGTGCCGCGGCACCTAACAAGTCGGACTGCACGGCGATGCGATTGCGGTCGCGGCTGGTGACCTGCACTATGGTTTCGAAACCGCGATCCTGCAGCAGCCGCGCCGCGGCGCGCGGGTCCATCGTCATGCGCGCGCGCGGCGACTCCGTGACGTTGATGGCATCGACGGCGTCGCGCAGCAGCTCGGCCGCGGCAAACAGCTTCGACAGGTCGGTGCCCTTGGGAGGAGTCAGCTCGCCGGTGACGACGAACTTTCGGGCGGCCAGCTTGGCCGCGAGACTTGAAATCATGGGGCGCAATACTGACACGCTGCCCCGGCTGCGGGGGGCGCAACAACGCTCACTTCGATTGATTTGGGCTATTAGTTCGCCGAAGGGTTGCCCGTGGGCACCGTCCCGTCTCCTGTCGGAACGATGGTCGCCGTCTCCATCATGAGGATGACAGCGCGTTCGGGCGCCCGCGTGCGATGTACCACTCCCTTCGGCACGGTGAATCCCTGCCAGGGATGGAGTTCAACGCTGCGATCTTCGAGGTCCACGAAGAACCTGCCTTCCAGCACGAAGAAGAGCTCGTCGTCATGGTCGTGCTTATGCCAGTGGTATTCGCCCTGCATGACACCGAGCCGCAGCACCGAATCGTTGACCTTGCACAGGGTCTGGTTGAACCACTGGTCTTTCACCGCGTCGACGACCCGCGGCAGGTCGACCACTTCGAGCGGCGCGAATTTCACATCGAGAAACGTTGCGTACGGGTAACTCATCCAGTGTGCTCCGGTTTGAGAAGTTCAACGGCACGTCGGGCGGTCGGCGTCAGGCCCGCTCCGCCGGCATCTGCATGCGCGATGATTTCGCGCCGCATGCGCGGGTCCCAGAAGCGCGTGATGTGAAATCGCACGCCTTCGGCGGCTACGGCCTTGTCAGCCTCGGAATCGAAGAACGCGGCGATGTCATTCGCCATGGCGACGAGCCGCCCGATGTCCATTAGATAAGAGGGTCCATTCAGCTGACTGGCGCGGCTTGCTCGGCCTGGCGCCGCAGTTGCCAGGCCTCGGGCTGCGCGACCTTCACCACCTGCACCGCCGTCACCTTGTATTCCGGACAGTTGGTGGCCCAGTCGGAATTCTCGGTGGTGATGAGGTTCGCGCCCGACTCCGGAAAGTGGAACGTGGTGTACACCACGCCCGGCGCCACGCGCTCGGTGATCTCCACGCGCAGCACCGTGTCGCCGGCGCGACTGGTGATTCCCACCCAGTCGCCGTGTTCGATGCCGCGCGCTTCGGCGTCATGCGGATGCAGTTCCAGCCGGTCTTCGCTGTGCCAGGCCATGTTGGCGGTGCGGCGCGTCTGCGCCCCCACGTTGTACTGGGTGAGCACGCGGCCGGTGGTGAGCAGCAGCGGAAAGCGACTGGAGGTACGTTCGTTGGTCGGCACGTAGGCGGTCACGTAGAACTTGCCCTTGCCGCGCACGAACGAGCCCACGTGCATCGTCGGCGTGCCCTGTGGCGCCTTCTCGTTGCAGGGCCACTGGATCGATCCCAGACGGTCTAACTTCTCGTAGCTGACGCCGGTGAATGTAGGCGTGAGCGCCGCGATCTCATCCATGATCTGCGACGGGTGCGAGTAGCTCATGGGGTATCCCAGGGCATTCGACAGCCGCACCGTGACTTCCCAGTCCGCAAGCCCCGACAAAGGGGCGAGTGACCTTGCGTACCCGGGAAATGCGCCGTTCGGCATTGGTGAATGTGCCGTCTTTCTCCAGGAAAGAGGATCCCGGCAGGAAGACGTGCGCGAACTTCGATGTTTCGTTGTGAAAGATATCTTGAATGACGATGCATTCCATGGCCGACAGCGCCGCGGTGACATGCGCGGTGTTGGGATCCGACTGCGCGAAATCCTCGCCCTGGATGTAGAGGCCGCGGAAGCTGCCGTCGAGCGCCGCCTCGAACATGTTCGGAATGCGCAGGCCCGGCTCGCTGCCGAGCTGCACCTTCCACATGGATTCGAACAAGGCGCGCGTGGTGTCGTCGGATACATGCCGGTAGCCGCTGAACTCGTGCGGGAACGAACCCATGTCGCAGGAGCCCTGTACATTGTTCTGGCCGCGAAGCGGGCTCACACCCACGCCCTCGCGTCCCAGGTTGCCGGTGGCCATCGCCAGGTTGGCGATGCCCATCACCATGGTGGTGCCCTGGCTGTGTTCGGTGACGCCGAGACCGTAGTAGATAGCGCTGTTCGGGCCCCGCGCGTAGAGCCGGGCGGCGCCACGGATCAATTCCGCCGGCACGCCACTCACCTTCTCCATGGCTTCGGGCGAATTCACCGGATCGGAAACGAATTTCTTCCACTTCTCGTACGACGCCGCCTCGCAGCGATCGGCGATGTACTGCTCTTTGGCAAGACCTTCGGTCACGACCACGTGGGCCAGCGCGTTGATCACCGCCACGTTCGTGCCCGGCAGCAGACGCAGGTGATAGTCGGCTTCGATGTGCGGCGTCTTCACGAGCGCAATCGAACGCGGGTCGATGACGATGAGCCGCGCGCCGTCGCGCAGGCGCCGTTTCATCTGCGACGCGAATACCGGGTGCGCCTCGGTGGGGCTGGCGCCGATCACGACGATCACATCCGCGTGCTGCACCGACACGAATTCCTGCGTGCCGGCAGATTCACCGAGCGTATGTTTGAGGCCGTAACCCGTGGGCGAATGGCAGACGCGCGCGCAGGTATCCACGTTGTTGGTGCCGAACGCGGCGCGCACCAGTTTCTGGACCAGGAAGCTTTCTTCGTTCGTGCAGCGCGACGAGGTGATTCCACCGATGGAATCCCGGCCATGCGCCGCCTGGATTCGCTTGAACTCCGCGGCGGCATGGGCAATGGCTTCGTCCCAGCCGACCACCTGCCAATCGTCGGTGATGCGTTTGCGGATCATCGGCTGCGTCACCCGATCCGTATGCGTCGCATATCCGTACGCGAATCGTCCTTTGATGCATGCGTGGCCCTGGTTCGCGCGGCCATCGCGGTTGGGCACCATGCGTGACACAGCGCCGTCGGTGACCTCGGCCACCAGTGAGCAACCCACACCGCAATATGCGCAGGTGGTGGTGATCGCCTTTTGTGGCAGGCCCGCGGTCAGGACCGATTTCTCCATCAGTGCACCGGTAGGGCAAGCCTCGACACAGGCACCACAGGACACACACTCGGATTCGAGGAACGGCTGGTGCTGCGATGCTGAAACGCGCGACTCGAGGCCACGACCTTCGATGGTGAGCGCGAACGTGCCTTGCGTGTCTTCGCAGGCGCGCACGCAGCGCGAGCAGACGATGCACAGGTCGTTGTCGAAGCGGAAATAGGGATTGCTGGCGTCGACGGGCTTCGGCGTGCAGACATCGCGCGAGGTGTGCGCCCCCGCGAAGCGCGACTCGGCAATGCCGTGCGCGGCGGCGAGCGACTCGAGCTCGCATCGGCTGCTGTCGGGACAACTTCCCATCGGATGCTCGGAGACGTAGAGCTCGAGCACGCTGCGGCGAAGTCTGTTCACGGCATCGCTCGCCGTGCGCACTTTCATGCCGGCCGCCACCTCGGTGGTACAGGAGGCCGGGAACCCTTTGCGGCCCTCGATCTCCACCAGGCAGACGCGGCACGAACCGAAGGCCTTGAGCGTATCGGTGGCGCAGAGCTTGGGAATGCCGCCGCCGGCCAGCGCCGCGGCACGCATGATGGATGTGCCGGCGGGTACCGTGACGGTGGCGCCATCGATCTCGAGCGTGACAGGCTCACCGCCCGCTGCCGGAGTTCCACGATCGTGATAGTTCTGTGCGTGCATGTTTCTAACTCGTTTTCACGGACGCCGCCGCCCCGGCGGCGCTTGAAAGTGGGGCGCGAGCCCCTGACAAGAAATCCTCACGAAAATGTCTGAGCGCGCTGCGCACCGGATACGGCGTCAAGCCGCCGAGGCCGCACAGCGATCCGTTTGCCATGGTGTCGCAGAGCTCATCGAGCAACGCCATGTCCCCGGCGCGACTGCCATTGGAGCTCGCCAGAATCCGATCCACCAGCTCGACGCCGCGCGTCGAGCCGACGCGGCAAGGCGTGCACTTGCCGCAGGACTCGATGGCGCAGAACTCGAGCGCGTACCGCGCCATGCGCGCCATGTCGACAGAATCGTCAAACACCACGACCCCGCCATGTCCGAGCAGGCCGTCTTTGGCCGCCAGCGCTTCGTATTCGAGCGGTGTGTCGAACTGGCTCTCCGGTAGATAGGCGCCCAGCGGCCCGCCGATCTGCACGGCGCGCACCGGCCTGCCGGTGGCCGAACCGCCGCCGTAGTCGTACACCAGCTGGCGCACGGTCAGGCCGAACGCGCGTTCCACGAGTCCGCCGTGTTTCACGTTGCCGGCGATCTGCAGCGGAATCGTGCCGCGCGATTTGCCCACGCCGAAGTCGCGGTAAAAAGCCGCGCCACGCGCCAGGATGACCGGCACGGTGGCGAGCGTGACCACGTTGTTCACCACCGTCGGCTGGCCAAACAACCCCTTGACGGCCGGCAGCGGTGGCCGCACGCGCACTTCACCGCGCCGGCCTTCGAGACTTTCGAGCATCGAGGTTTCTTCACCGCAGATGTAAGCGCCGGCGCCGAGCCGCACGGTGATATCGAAGTCCCGACCGCTGTCACGCAGGTCGCGCCCGAGATAGCCGCGTTCACGCGCCATGCGCAGGGCCAGCGCCAGTGCGCGCGCCGCATGCGGATACTCGACCCGCAGATAGATGAACCCCTGGGTGGCGCCGACCGCGAGACCGGCGATGGTCATGCCTTCGATGAGCGCGAACGGATCACCTTCCATGAGCATCCGGTCGGAAAATGTACCGGAGTCGCCCTCGTCGGCGTTGCAGGCAATGTACTTCTGCGCCGCCGTCTGATCGTGCACCGTCTGCCACTTGATGCCGGTCGGGAACGCGGCGCCACCGCGTCCGCGCAGTCCGGAGTCGGTCACGGCGCGCACGATCTCGCGCGGTGGCATCGTCAGCGCCGTGCTCAGGCCCACGTAACCGCCATGCGCGATGTAGTCATCGATGTCGGCTGGATCGACGATCCCGAGGCGGGCGGCGGTGAGACGCTGCTGGCCCTGGAACCAGTCATGGTTCTCGATGTTCCCGAGCCGCAACGCGTGTGGTCCGCCGTCGGGCAACCCCGCATCCAGCAGCCCCTTGTCCAACAAACCTGGCACATCCGCGGCACGCACCGGGCCGTAGGCGACGCGGCCGGCATCGGTGGTCACTTCGATGAGTGGCTCGAGCCAGTAAAGGCCGCGTGAGCCGTTCCGCACGATTCGAATCGGCAGTTCGCGCCGCCGGCATTCGCGCGCCAACTCAGCAGCTACCGCATCTGCGCCCAACGAAACCGCCCCGGCATCACCCGGCACGAACACCGTGACCATGGCGCGGGCGCTCATTCGGGCACACCCCAATCCGTGGCGCACTCCGCAAGAGTTTGCGCATCCACCCTGCCCCGCAGCTGGCCATCGAACATCGCCGACGGCGCGCAGGCGCAGTTGCCGAGGCAATACACGGCTTCGAGGGTGACCTTGCCATCCGCCCGCGTCTCACCGAAATCGAGCTGCAGCCGCGATTTGGCAAATTCGGCGAGCGCATTGCCGTTCATCGCCTGGCACGCTTCGGCACGGCAAAGCTTGACGGTGTGCTGCCCACCGGGCTGCTCGCGAAAATGATGATAGAAGCTCACCACGCCGTGAACTTCAGCGCGTGACAGGTTCAGCGCATCCGCGATCAGCGGCACCGCTTCGGGGGGCACATAGCCGATGTCGTTCTGAACCGAGTGCAGGATCTCGAGCAGTGGCCCGGGCTGCTGCCTCATCCTGGTGACGGCCGCGTCAACGGACCGTTCGATGGCAGCCTTCTCGCGAGTCATGACTCGCTCCGCGTCGGGCGTACGCGCGCGGCATGGCAGTACACATTGCAGCCGCCGCTGCGCAGGAAGGCGACCAGCGTGATGCCGGCGGACTCCGCGAGCTCGAGCGCGAGTGTCGAAGGCGCGCCGATCGCGGCGACCAGCGGTGCTCCGGCCATCATGGCCTTCTGGAGCAGCTCGAAACTTGCGCGGCCAGAGAGCAGCAATATGCGCTGGCTCCATGGCAACGCCCCATTCGTCAACTCGGCGCCTACCAGCTTGTCCATGGCGTTGTGACGCCCCACGTCCTCGCGACAGGCCAGGAGCTGACCTTCGTTGGTGAACAAACCCACGGCATGCATGCCACCCGTCTGGGCGAATCCTGACTGGGCGGCCCTCAGCGTGTCGGGCAAAACCCGCAACACCGATTCCCTAACTACCAGGTCGCTGCTCACGCGCCGGATCCCGGCGCTCGCGGTAACCGCTTCGATGGATGCCTTGCCGCAGACTCCGCAACTCGAAGTGGTATAGAAATTGCGATTGAGGCGATCGAGATCGAGCGGCAGATCGGCACGCACCGTGACGCGAACTACGTTGCCCGACGGCCCGCAGGGCCGCACGTCGACGATGTCGCGCGGCTCGCGCAACAAACCCTCGCCGTACAGGAAACCCAGCGCCAGCTCGGAATCGTTGCCCGGCGTGCGCATGGTGATGGAGATGGGCCGACCCGTGCCGCCGTTCTCGGCCGATCCGTCCCGGATGAGACGGATTTCCAGCGGTTCTTCGACCGCGATGGCATCCGCGCGATGCACGTTGCCGGCATCGCGTAACGCGTCGATGTGAACATCCCGATGAGCCGGGCTTTTCATGCGCCCGAGTCTACACCCGGGCCCTCCTGCCTACGATCGGACAGCTCCCGCACGTGCGAGAGCCGCGTCCACTGTGTTGGACAGCAACATCGCGATGGTCATGGGCCCGACACCGCCAGGAACCGGCGTAATCCATGCCGCACGCTCGGCCGCGGCTGCAAACTCGACGTCGCCACACAGTTTGCCGTCGGCACCGCGATTGATGCCCACGTCCATGACGATGGCGCCCTCGCGGATCCACTCGCCCGGGATGTAGGCCGGCTTGCCGACAGCCGCAACCACGAGCTCGGCGCGTTCGACTTCGCCGCGCAGGTCACGTGTACCGGTGTGACACACAGTGACAGTGGAGCGTGCCAGCAGCAACTCGAGCGCCATGGGACGGCCGACGATATTCGAGGCCCCCACCACCACGGCCCGCAGGCCGGTGAGGTCGAGCTGATATTCCTTCGCCAGCTGTATGACGCCCCAGGGCGTACACGGGCGCAGGCCCGGCCGCTTCTGGGCTAACAAGCCGGTGTTGGTCGGATGAAAACCGTCGACATCCTTGGCGGGGTCGATGGTGTCCATGATCTCCGTGCTGTCGAGGCCCTTCGGCAGTGGCAGTTGCAGCAGGATGCCGTCGACGCGGAAATCGTTGTTCAGCGTCTTGATCAGCGACAGCAGTTCCTCGCGCGCGGTGTTCGCCGGCAGGTCATGCGCGAACGAGGCGATGCCGCACTCCTCGCAGGCCTTGCGCTTGTTGCGCACGTAGACCGCGGAAGCCGGGTCTTCACCCACCTTCACCACCGCAAGTCCCGGCGCTCTTCCAAACTTCGAAATGAAGTCGGCGGCTCTCGCCGCCGACTTCGCTCGCTCTTTTGCTGCGACGGCTTTTCCGTCGAGGATCTTTGCCGTCACTTAAAGCCTTTTCTTCTTAATAACGATAGTGGTCGGTCTTGAACGGACCGGTCTTCGAAACGCCGATGTACTTGGCCTGCACGTCGGTGAGTTCACTCAGCATGACGTTCAGCGTCTTCAGCTGCAGTCGCGCCACCTTCTCATCGAGGTGCTTCGGCAGCGTGTACACGCCGAGCGGATACTTGGCCGTCTGCGTGAACAACTCGATCTGCGCGATGGTCTGGTTCGCGAAGCTCGAGCTCATCACGTAGCTCGGATGGCCCGTGCCGCAACCGAGGTTCACCAGGCGACCTTCGGCCAGCAGGATGATTCGCTTGCCGTCCGGGAAGATCACGTGATCGACCTGCGGCTTGATGTTCTCCCACTTGTACTGCTTGAGCGAGGCGCAATCGATTTCGTTATCGAAGTGCCCGATGTTGCAGACGATGGCGTTGTTCTTCATTTTCTTCATGTGATCGTGGTTGATCACCTGGAAGTTGCCCGTGGCTGTGACGAAGATGTCGGCCTTGTCGGCCGCGTAGTCCATCGTCACGACGCGATAACCTTCCATCGCCGCCTGCAACGCGCAGATCGGATCGATTTCCGTCACCCACACCTGGGCGGACAACGCGCGCAGCGCCTGCGCCGAGCCCTTGCCCACGTCGCCGTAACCGGCGACCACGGCGATCTTGCCCGCGACCATGACGTCGGTGGCGCGCTTGATGGCATCCACCAACGACTCACGGCAACCGTAGAGGTTGTCGAACTTGCTCTTCGTCACCGAGTCGTTGACGTTGATGGCCGGGAACGCAAGTTCGCCACGCTTGTGCATGTCGTACAGGCGATGCACGCCGGTGGTGGTCTCTTCGGTCACGCCCTTGATCTGCTTGAGGCGCGTGGAATACCACTTCGGATCACGCTTCAGCGTGGCCTTGATGGAATTGAACAGCTCGATCTCTTCCTCGCTGCCCGGCTTGTCGAGCAGGCTCAGGTCCTTCTCGGCCTTGGTGCCGAGATGCAGCAGCAACGTGGCATCGCCGCCGTCGTCGAGGATCATGTTCGAGTATTCACCACTGGGCCATTCGAAGATGCGATGGGTGTAATCCCAGTAGTCCTTGAGCGACTCGCCCTTCACGGCGAACACCGGCGTGCCCTTGACGGCGATCGCCGCGGCCGCGTGATCCTGCGTCGAGAAGATGTTGCACGACGCCCAGCGCACCTTCGCGCCCAGCGCCTGCAGCGTCTCGATGAGCACCGCGGTCTGGATGGTCATGTGCAGCGAGCCCGTGATGCGGGCGCCGGCCAGCGGCTGGCTCTTCGCGAATTCCTCGCGGATGGCCATGAGGCCGGGCATCTCGCCCTCGGCGATGTTGAGTTCCTTGCGGCCCCAATCGGCGAGCTTGATGTCGGCAATCACGTAATCAACGCCCGTACCGGGCTTCACAACAGCATTCATATGAACCTCTCTAGTTAGTTCCAGTTAGAGAGCGCCGTTGGAATCGATCGGCGGTCCTCCGAGCCTCGCGTCTTCGACGCTGCAGCGCTCCTCGGTAGAACCACCTTTGTAAAAGTGTGGGGGCAGAGTTAAGTCTGTCCCCACCCGTTTATGCCGTCTTGCGCACTCCGGCGTCGGCAGCCAGTGCCGCCGCCTTGTCAGTCTTCTCCCAGGTGAACTCCGGCTCGTTGCGGCCGAAGTGGCCGTACGCCGCCGTCTTGAAGTAGATGGGTCGCAGCAGGTCGAGCATCTGCACGATGCCCTTCGGGCGCAGGTCGAAATGCTGGCTGACCAGCGCTTCGAGACGCTCATCCGACACCTTGCCGGTTCCGAAAGTGGTGACCATGACGCTGGTGGGACGCGCGACGCCAATGGCGTACGAGATCTGCACCTGGCACTTGCTGGCAAGTCCCGCGGCCACGATGTTCTTCGCGACGTAACGCGCGGCATACGCGGCCGAGCGGTCCACCTTCGAAGGATCCTTGCCGGAGAACGCGCCGCCGCCGTGCGGAGCCGCGCCACCATACGTATCGACGATGATCTTGCGGCCCGTGAGACCGCAGTCGCCCTGCGGTCCGCCGATGACGAAGCGTCCGGTCGGATTCACGAGGTACTTGATGTTCTTGGCGAACGTCTGTCCGGCGAGCACCGGCTTGATGATCTCTTCGATCACCGCCTGTTCGATGTGCTTGTGCTCCACATCCGGGTGATGCTGGGTCGACAGGACGATGGTGTCGATCTCCGACGGCTTGCCGTCGACGTACTTCACCGTGACCTGCGACTTCGCGTCGGGGCGCAGCCACTTGAGCTTGCCGTTCTTGCGCAGCTCGGCCTGCTTCTCGACCAGGCGGTGGGAGAGATAGATAGGCAGCGGCATGAGGCCTTCGGTCTCGGTGCACGCGTAGCCGAACATCATGCCCTGGTCGCCGGCGCCCTGCTCCAGGTTGAGTCCCTTGCCTTCATCGACGCCCTGCGCGATGTCGGGCGACTGCTTGTCGTAGGCCACGAGCACGGCGCAACCCTTGTAGTCGATGCCGTAGTCGGTGTTGTCGTAGCCGATCTTCTTGATGGTGTCGCGAGCGACCTGCTGGAAGTCGACGACCGCATTGGAAGTGATCTCGCCCGCGAGGACCACGAGGCCGGTGTTGCACAGCGTCTCCGCGCCTACGCGCGAGAACTTGTCCTGCGCGAGAAGCGCATCGAGCACGGCGTCGGAAATCTGGTCCGAAACCTTGTCCGGGTGTCCCTCGGAAACCGACTCTGACGTGAAATGAAACGTGTTCGACATACGATCCTCTTTACTGCTGTCCTGACTGTGTTCGAAGCTGGCGGCCTCCAATCTTCATGAAGAAAGGGGCGTGCCGAAAGCGGCGCGATACTGGTCCGCGAATTCCGCCTGAGTGAATGTGTGGTTCTGCGTGCCGCGAACGGCGATCTTGATGGCACCCATGAGCGAAGCAATACGCCCCGTGGTTTCCCAGTCGAGCCCGCGAAGAATGCCGTGAATCAGGCCGGCGCGATAGGCATCACCGCACCCTGTCGGATCGAGCACCTCCCGCGCCGTGGCGCAGGGAATCTCGTAAGTGCGGCCATCGGCGTGGATGGTCGAGCCTTCGCCGCCGCGCGTCACGATCAGCGCCTTCACGTGATTCATGACGTCGGACACCTTCCAGCCGGTGCGTTCCTGCAGCAGGGCCCATTCGTAGTCATTCAACGCCAGCCAGTCCGAGATCGAGATGAAACGCTTGAAATCGTCGCCGGCGAACAGCGGCATGGCCTGGCCCGGATCGAAAATGAACGGGATTCCCGCGGCCTTGAACTGTTCGGCGTGCTGCAGCATGCCTTCGCGGCTGTCCGGCGCGATAACACCAATGGATATACCGTCATTCGCCGGCACCTTGATGCGGTACGAATGGTTCATGGCGCCCGGATGGAATGCGGTGATCTGGTTGGAATCGAGGTCCGTGGTGATGAACGCCTGCGCGCAGTGCTCTTCCGGGATGGTCACGAGGTACTTCTCGGACATCCCGACCTTCTGCATCCAGTCGCGGTACGGCTGGAAGTCGCGGCCGATCCCGCCCATGGGGTAGCCGGTATCGCCGAGCAGCCTCAGGTTGTACGCGATGTTGCCGGCGCAGCCGCCGAACTCCCGGCGCATCTGGGGGACCAGGAACGCGACGTTGAGCATGTGCAGCTTGTCGGGAAGGATGTGGGCCCGGAATCTGTCCGGAAACACCATGATGGTGTCGTACGCGACCGATCCACAGATGAGTGCGCTCTTGTCTTTACCCGGCATGCCAATGGGTTACGCGTTAGAAACGGGGCGCAAAGATACGCGAATCGGCGCGCCGTTGCAGGGGTGCATGCAAGCTCAATGCGCAATCCTTTGCCTCAGGTCACATAACAACACAACACAATGATTGTTAACGGGTTTCTCCGCTAACTCGGCGGTGGAGGCGCGGACTCCAACGAACCGGGTGGCTTTTTGGGCCCGGTGTCCTCTTCTTTTGTCGGTGGCGGTGCTGCCGTTTCGGGCTCGGGCGGGGGGATGTCCGGAGTCGCCACTTTCCTCGCCTGCGCGCGCAGGTAGTGCCGCAACGCATCGAGTTCCCGTTCTGAGAGCTCTTCGAACTTCGGCATTCCACGCGGCTCGACTCCGCCGCGTACCACTGACGCGAAGGAAGCAGGAACCAGCGGCGAGAGTGACGCGCGCAAGTCCGGTGCCCCGCCTCCGGCAATGGCGCCAGCGCCGTGACACCACTGACACTTCGTCGCGTACTGCTGCGCGCCCTCATTAACGAGCGCCTCGTCGATCGTGATACCCGTGCCATACACCGGCGTGGCGAAAGTCGGACGCGGCGTCGCCGGCAATGCGCCCGCGCCATCGAGCACGAACGTGAGCAGCCGCCGCGGATGCAGGCGTGAATCCCAGCCGAATTTCGCCGACATCGCGCCGAGGCTGCCCGCGGTGCCCTGCGTCGGACCATTGAGTATCGAGATGTACTGGCGCTTGCCGATCGCGAAACTGATGGGCGCGCCGAGCGCGGCCGTCGCCGAATAAAACGCCCAGACACGACGCCCTTCAGCGGCCGAGTACGCCGTGATGTAGCCATCGGACTGCCCCTGGAAAACCAGATCGCCCGCGGTCGACAGCACGCCGCCACTGAACGCACCCGGCGTCGGCACCGCCCAATTCGGCCGTTGCTTCACGGGATCCCAGGCGACGAGCGCGCTCTTGCCGGTGTCGGCTGGCGCGTCGGCGGGGATGGTCGACGGCAGCTCCGTAGTGGGCAGATACACCAGGCCGGTTTTCGGACTGAACGATTGCGCGAAGTGGTTGTGTGCGCCCACGCCCAGCTTTTTCGCGGAGATCACCTTGCCGTTGGCGCGATCGATGACGTGGAACGAGCCATCCTTGGGCGCGTAGAGAATGACGTTGCGCGCCTGGGCGTCGATGTTGATCGTCGCCAGCGTGATGTCGGTGGAACCGTCGCACTGCGTGTGTTCAGGAGCCGCGTCGTAGTGCCAATCCAGCACTCCCGTATCGGCATTCAGCGCCACGACGCTGCAGGCAAAAGTATTTTTCGCAGCATCGGGGCCGCGCGCATTGCCGGTGCCGGCGTACACCCGATTGCTGTCCGGGTCGTAAGTGATGGCGTTCCAGACCGCGCCACCACCGCCTTGCGTCGACCAGCTCCACACCTGCTTGCCGGTGGCCACATCGAACGCACTCAGCGCGACCGGGGGTCGTCCCCGAATCGCCGAAGCCAATGGCGACCTTGCCTTTGAACACGCGCGGCGCACCGGAGATGAAGGTGGCGTCGTTGGCGTCGAGCGTGGGCGTGCTCCACACCTCCGTGCCCTTCTTCGCATCGAGAGCGATCAGGCGGCCGTCATGCGTTCCCACGAACAGGCGAGCCGCCGAATAGGCAAGGCCGCGAATGCCGGCGCCAGCGCGCAGTTTCTTGCCTGCGACCTTGGTAACGCCCGGATCGAATTGCCACAGCACTTTGCCGGTTGCCGCATCGACCGCGAAAACCATGCTGTAGCCAGCGGCGATGTAGAGGACCCCGTCGACGGCCAGAGGTGTGGATTGCGCGTTGCCGATGTCGAGATCGAGCGTCCACGCGAGCTTCAGGCGCCCGACCGTCTCGCGATTGATCTCCGAGAGCGGGCTGTAGTGGGTCTCGCCTGCCGTACGACCGATAGACGCCCAGTTACGGGCGTCGAATTCGGGGCTTAGCGAAGACTGATTTGCCGCGGTCGCCGCCGCGGCACACAGAACCAAGGCAGCGGCAACAGCGAGACGCAAGCGACGATGGATCAGCCGGCGGCGGGTGCCGCGTCAGGGAACAACGGCGCCGCGGTGACGCGACCCTTGAAATCGAGCCACTGATGATTGGCGTAGTCGTAGAGCTTGCAGGTGCGAACCGTGGCCCAGTAACGCTTCCAGTTGAGCACGTAGACGCGCGCAAGCTGCGGGACAGCGGTCTTCAGCGCCGCCTGCGCGGCGCGCAGGCGGTACAGCGGCACACCGGTGTTCACGTGATGAGCGCCATGCTCGAGGATGTCGTGCAGGATGCGGCCCATGCTCTTGGGCACGACCACGTTGATGGTGGTGGTGATGAAGCCCAGACGCTTCTGCCACTCCTCGCGCTTGTCGAACCAGGCGACTTCGGGATGCGTGTGCTGCACGTAGATGACCCAGCCCATGATGCAGTTGAACGCCAGGAACGGCAGCACGAAGCCACAGAGCAGCGTCCAGGTGACCGAGTGGTTGTCGTAGACGGCCCAGAGCACCAGCGACGAGATCCAGGCCGCACCGACGCTCAGCACCAGCAAGTTGTCCCACAGGAAAATGGCGCGACGAACGCCGACATGCTTCTTCGACGGCAGGATGAGTTTCTTCCACCACATTTCGATCGTGTAGTAGAGGCCCTGGCCGAAGCCCGAGCGATAGATGCGCTCGAGTCCGCGACGTAATTTCGAAGCCGCCTTCCACTCTTCGGCCGACATCGGCACCCACACCTGGTCACGCCCCTTGAGGTTGGTGAAGCCGTGATGGGCCACGTTGTGGCCAACGTCCCACAGCGAGAACGGCGTGAGCGACGGCAGGAATGCGATGCGACCGACGATCTTGTTGAGCCAGTCGTACTTCGTGTAGCTGCCATGACAGGCGTCGTGGCCGATGACGAACAGGCGCGCGATGAATACCGAAGCCGGCACCACCATCAGCAGCTTTGCCCACAAGGCGTCGAAGTAGCACGCGCCGACGATGCAGGCCCCGAGAAAGGCGAGATCGAAGAGCAGGCGCAGCACGGGAACCAGCGATTCGCGACGCAGGTATTCCTGCATGGCGACGCGTACGGTCTTGCGTGCATCGGAGCGGGTGGAGTCTTTTGCCGGAGGCGTGGGAGCTTCAGTCATAAGGTGGCAAGACTATACGATTCAAGCGCTTTCACCAATGCGTTCGACGCCAATTTCGACCTGCGTCGCATATCAAAACGCCGCGCTCGGCCGTCGGACTAGCGGCAGCGTCCGTCGGGTTGCTGCGCCGTTGCGGCTTCGACACGAATCGCGTTTGCACCACAGGGCATCTGCGGGTTTCTCGCAGCGAGAAATTGACAGCGCATCCAACTTACTGGATGTTTCCTCCACTATGCAGGATATCAATGCCCGGATCGCCGGCCGGGTGCGCGCGCTTCGCGCTGAATCGGCGCTGAGCCTCGATGCACTCGCCGCCCGCTGCAATGTCAGCCGCTCGATGATCTCGCTGGTGGAGCGAGGTGAGGCCAGCCCCACCGCGGTGATCCTCGAAAAAATCGCCACGGGGCTCGGCTGCACCCTCGCCTCGCTGTTCGACGACGGCAGCGCGCTCGTCAGTCCGGTGTCGCGCGCCGCCGATCGCACCGCGTGGAAAGACCCGCAATCGGGTTACGTCCGCCGGAACATCTCGCCGCCGAACTTCCCCTCGCCGATTCGTATAGTCGATGTGGCGTTTCCGGCGGGCGCCCGGGTGTCGTACGAAACCGGCGCCCGCGACTCCGCGGTGGCGCAACAGATTTGGGTGCGGCAAGGCGCCATCGAAGTCACCGTGGAGAAGGTGACGTACCGCCTCGCCGAGGACGACTGCCTCGCCATGCAGCTCGACGCACCGGTGACATTCCGCAATCGCACGCGCAAGACGGCGCATTACGTCGTGGTGCTGTCGGCATGAGTGCATTCACGGTGCGGCGCCTCGACACGCTGAGCTCGCGCGAATTCGGCGGGCTGTGCGATGTACTCATCGATTGCGTGGCAGGCGGCGCGTCGGTGAGTTTCATGCACCCCATGACGCTCGCGAAGGCCGCGGACTTCTGGCGCAGCGTGGCCGCGAGCCTGGCGCGCGGCGAACGCGCGCTGCTGATCGCCGAAGACGAAGGCGGCGTCATCGGCACGGCGCAGGTGGTCTGGGCCGAGGCCGAGAATCAGCCGCATCGCGCGGACATCGCCAAGATGCTGGTGCATCGGCGCGCGCGGCGCGCGGGTGTTGGCGCGGCCGTGCTTACGGCCGCCGAGCGTGCCGCGGCCGACGCCGGCAAGACACTGCTGGTGCTCGACACTGCCAGCACTGATGCCGAAAGGCTCTATGAGCGCCGCGGCTGGCAGCGTGTCGGCACGATTCCAAACTACGCGCTGTGGCCCGATGGTGGGCAATGCGCGACGGTCGTCTATTACAAGAGGCTGGATTGACGCCGCTCGTGAGCTCGTTACGATCCGGGCTCATCCTTTGCGGGAGCTCACATGTCCGTTCGTAATCTTGCCGCCGTTGCGTTGAGCATGGGGTTGTTTGTCAGCGCGCAGGCCGCCGACATCACGGCCAGCCGTCAGACCGCCGCCTCGAAGCAGGCCCGCGCCGGCGAAGCGGAGTTCCGCGCGCTGTACAAGGAGCTGGTGGAGATCAACACCACGCTGTCGGGCGGGTCCTGCACGGACGCCTCGAATGCCATGAAGGCGCGTTTGAGTGCCGCAGGTTACGCGGACGACCAACTGCATGTCGTCGTGCCGCCGGGGCGGCCGAAGGATGGCAATCTCGTCGCGGTGCTTCCAGGCACTGACCGGTCGCTGAAGCCGCTCATGCTGCTCGCGCATATCGACGTGGTCGAAGCAAACCGCGCGGACTGGGAGCGCGATCCATTCAAGCTCGTCGAAGAAGATGGCTTCTTTTATGCCCGCGGCGCGTCTGACGACAAGGCGATGGCCGCGGTGTTCGCGGACTCGATGGTGCGTTTCAGGAAGGACGGCTACCGGCCCAGGCGTACGCTGAAGCTGGTGCTCACCTGCGGCGAGGAAACACCGAACGTATTCAATGGCGTGAGTTACCTCATCGAGCACCACCGCGATCTCATCGACGCCGGCTTCGCACTCAACGAGGGTGGTGGTGGACGCTACGATCAGAAGTCTGGCGTGTATCGCTATGTCGCGGTGCTCGCGTCCGAGAAGGTCTATCAGGATTTCACGCTGACAACGACCAACCAGGGTGGTCACTCGTCGCGCCCGACGCCCGACAACGCGATCTACCAGCTCGTGCACGCACTCGCGAAAGTCGAGACGCACCAGTTCAAGGTCGAATTCAACGAGACCTCACGCGCGTACTTCGAGAAGTTTGGCGTGATCGAAGGTGGTCAGAAAGGCGCGGACATGATCGCGGCCGCGAAGAGCGGCGACACGGCGGCCATCGAAAGACTCAAGAAGGATCCGTCGACCAACGCCATCCTGCGCACCAATTGCGTCGCCACGCAGCTTGCGGGAGGTCACGCGCCCAATGCCCTGCCCCAGCGGGCCACGGCCAACGTCAATTGCCGCATGTTCCCCGGCCGCAGTGCCGAAGAGGTCCGGCAGGAACTCATCGCGGCCATCGGCGATGCGGGTGTCAGCATTGAATTTCAGTCCCCGCCGGAAAAGCCCGGCGCGGGACCACCGTTGTCGCGCGAAGTCATGGGACCCATCGAGGCTCTGACGCGCGACATGTACCCGGGCGTCGCGGTGATTCCGACGATCAGCTCGGGGGCGACCGATGGCCGCTTCCTCACGCCGGCTGGCATTCCCACCTATGGCGTGTCGGGCATGCTGAGCGACGGCGCGACGAGCAACGCGCATGGCCTCAACGAGCGCATTCGCGTGCAGACGCTGATCGAAGGTCGCGAGTTTCTGTATCGACTCACCAAGCTGTACGCGGGTGGCAAGTAGGCCCGCGCATCGTCTAATAACCTTTCTTGAAGTCGACCACCGACAGCAGCTTGTCACCGGCGATGAAGCGGCGGATCTGTTCGCCCAGGATGAGCACGCGCTTGTTCTGCCCCAGGTCCGACTGCGCCGACATGTGCGGCGTGATGATGACGTTCTTCGCCTTCCACAGGGCGTGATCCTTCGGCAGCGGCTCGGGCTCGGTCACATCGAGCCCGGCGCCGGCGATGACGCCGTTGTTGAGCGCAGCCACCAGGTCGTTGGTGACCACGCTGCCGCCGCGGCCCACGTTGATGAAGAAGGCGGTCTTCTTCATGCGCGCGAACATTTTCGCGTCGAAGAGGTTCGTGGTTGCCGGGACCAGCGGCAAAGAGGCCACGACGACATCGGCCTGCCCGATCAGCGTCGGCAGCTCATCGGAAAGCCCGACATAGCTCACGTAGTCCGGTCCTTCACGCGAGCTGCCGCGCGTGGCGATGACTTTCATGCCCAGCGCATGGGCACGCCGGGCGACTTCGAGGCCGATGCCGCCCAGGCCCGCGACCAGCATGGTCTTGCCGGTCAGCGCCTGCGGCTGCGAACCGGCGAAGTTGCGATTCCAGCCCTCGCCCGTCGCCTGCCGTCCTACCGAAACCTGCAGGCTGCGCGAGAGTGCAAATGCCAGCGCGATCGTGTGTTCGGCCATCACCGGACCTGCCACCGCGCGCATGTTGGTGACGACGAGGCCGGGCCGCTCGAGCGCTTGCTTGCCAAGGCAATCTTCGACACCCGCGGACATGATGGCGATCCAGCGCGCTTTTTTCGCGGCGGCAAGCACACGTTCGTCACAGACTGCGTTGTCGCCGCCAATGATGGCGTCGGCATTGGCCGACTGGGCAACCATCTCTTCCGTGCTCTTCACGGTGACGAGTTCGACGCCTGACGCCGAAGTTTGAAGCTCGCCATACGGAGTCCCTGCCAACATGACGATGCGCCTGGGCGTGCGCCAGCCTTTCTGGTCGCGCAGCGCAGTCGGAGACTCGATGAGGCCGAGCTCGCGGATGACTTCGACGGCTTTGGGATCGGCGGCCGGGGGCTCGTCCTTGGCAATTGCGCCGACGGAAATCAAATTCGCAGCGACTAACAAAGTCGCGCGACTAAGCAAGCTAGGCATTCCCTATCTCCTGTTCAGGCCTGACGGCCATCATGGCAAGCGCCGCGGAAACGGCGACGTGGATGATGCCATGCGACTCTGAATTGAGGACATTCTTGTCAGGCCTTACGGCCACATCGGAAGCCGCCGCCGAAGCGGCGGCGTCCGTCAAGTCCTACTGCAGGAGGCCGGCCTTCACTTCTTCTTGCGAGAGCAGCTGCACGGGTACCGGCTTCGCCTTCCAGATCTCGTTGCAGTATTCGCGGATGGTGCGGTCGGAGGAGAACTTGCCCGAACGCGCGGAGTTGAGGATGGACATGCGCGTCCAGCCTTCCTTGTCGCGGTAGGTCTGATCGACCAGCGCCTGGCAGTCGGCGTACGACTGATAGTCGGCGAATACGAAGTACGGATCGTGGTGAATGAGGTTGTCGATTAGTGGCTGGAATTGCGTGCTGTTGCCGCGCGAGAAGAAGCCATCGCGGATCAGCTGAATGATCGCCTGCAGCTCCTCGTTGTTCTCGACGAACTCCATGGGACGGTAGCCCGCGGCGCGGCGAGCGGCGACCTCGTGCGCTTCGAGACCGAACAGGAAGAAATTCTCCACACCGACTTCTTCGCAGATCTCGATGTTGGCGCCGTCCACCGTTCCAATCGTCAAGGCGCCATTCATCTGGAACTTCATGTTGCCCGTGCCGGACGCTTCCTTGCCGGCGGTGGAAACCTGTTCGGACAGATCGGCTGCCGGGTAGATTTTCTGGCCGTTGGTCACGTTGAAATTCGGCAGGTACACCACCTTGATGAGATCGCGCACACCAGGGTCGCGATTGATGATCTCGGCGGCGGCGGTGATCAGGCGGATGATGAGTTTCGCCAGGTAGTAGCCCGGCGCGGCCTTGCCGCCGAATACGAAGACGCGTGGCTCCATGGTGAATTTCGGATCGGTCTTCAGCCGGTGGTACAGCCCGATGACGTGCAGGATGTTCAGGTGCTGGCGCTTGTATTCATGGATGCGCTTGACCTGCACGTCGAAGATCGCGGATGGATCGACGATGACTCCCGTTCGCTGCTCGATGAGACCGGCGAGCGCCGTCTTGTTGGCGTGCTTGATCTGCCGCCACTCGGCGCGGAAATCCGGATCGTCGACCAGCGGCTCGAGTTTGCGCAGCTCGTAGAGGTCGCGGATCCAGCCGTCGCCGATACGCTGCGTGATGCAATGCGCAAGGCGCGGGTTCGACAACACCATCCAGCGGCGTGGCGTCACGCCATTGGTCTTGTTCGAAAACTTCTCCGGCCACAACTTCGCGAAGTCGTTCAGCACGTCGCTCTTGAGCAGTTCGGAATGCAACGCCGCGACGCCGTTGATGGCGTGACTGCCGACGCTCGCCAGGTGCGCCATGCGCACGTAGCGTTCGCCGGCTTCATCGATGAGCGACAGTCGCGAGATGCTCTGCTCGTCACCGAAGAAAGCCATGCGCACCTCGTCGAGATGACGCGCGTTGATCTCGTAGATGATCTCGAGAATGCGGGGCAACAACCGGCCGAACATGGGCAACGGCCAGCGCTCGAGCGCCTCGGGCAACAGCGTATGGTTGGTGTACGAGCAGGTCTGGCGCGTGATCGCCCAGGCGCGTTCCCAGTCCATGGCCATCTCGTCGACCAACAGCCGCATGAGCTCGGCCACGGCGATCGACGGATGCGTATCGTTCATCTGCAGCGCGAACTTCTCGTGAAAGCGCTCCGGAGGAATCTTCTGAATGCGGCAGATGCGCATCATGTCCTGGAGGGAACACGACACGAAGAAGTACTGCTGCTCGAGCCGAAGTTCCTTGCCACGCGCCTGTTCGTCGTTCGGATAAAGGACCTTGGTGAGATTTTCGCTGGCCACTTTCTGGTTGACCGCGCCGTAGTAGTCGCCGCGATTGAAAGTGCCGAAGTCGAAGGACTCTGGCGCTTCGGCTTTCCACAAACGCAGCGTGTTGGCCGTGTTCACCTGATAACCCAGGATGGGTGTGTCATACGGAATGCCGTTGACGATGTGACCCGGCACCCAGCGCGTGCGCTTGCGGCCGAATTCGTCGTACCAGACTTCGGTGTGGCCACCGAACTTCACGTCACAGCACCACTCGGGCCGCGCGAGCTCCCACGGATTGCCGTAGCGCAGCCATTTGTCGGTTTTCTCCACCTGCCAGCCGTCGACGATCTCCTGCTGGAAGATGCCGAACTCGTAGCGAATGCCATAACCGAGTGCCGGCACTTCGAGCGAGGCCAGCGAATCGATGAAGCAGGCTGCAAGGCGGCCCAGGCCGCCGTTGCCCAGGCCCGGCTCGTCTTCGTGCGCTAACAACTCTTCGAGATCGAGCCCGAGCTCGGCCACGGCCGTGCGTGCGGTTTCATAGATGCCGAGGTTGATGAGGTTGTTGCCGAGATGCGGCCCCATGAGGAATTCAGCCGACAGATAGGCGACGGTGCGCGAGCCCTGCTTGGTGTAGGCAGCCGCGGTGCTGATCCAGCGCTGCAGCATGCGATCGCGCACGGCGTAGGCCAGCGCCATGTAGTAGTCGGTCTTGGTGGCGAGCGCCGGAAACTTGCCCTGGATATAGAAGAGATTGTCGAGGAAGGCGTGCTTGAGCGCCTCCTTGCTCATCGCGACGCGGTCTTCGTCGATCTGCGGTGGCGGATTGCCGGCGACGTTCGGGAGGCTGGTTACTGGAGGACTCACGGCAGGCTCCCCTCTCTACATTGGTATTGATGAGACCTTGCAAGATTCGTGCAGAGAATTCCCTGTGCATTTACCGCAATCGCATCGCGATCTGCACCGCGGCGAAGCAGCCACGGAAAATCCGGCGCCGTGGCGGTGCAAATGGAGAAAAGGGGACAGATCTATTTTTCGCTGCGAAAAATAGATCTGTCCCCTTTTCTCCTTTTTCTATTTGCTCAACTCGTACGCCTGCATGATGGTCGCGTACTTGGTGAGCATGTTCGGCACTTCCCAGTCGGGCAGCGAGCCTTTACGCAGGTACTTCAGGAAGTTCTCGGTGACCTGCGTGAAGTGCGCTTCGTGACCGTTGTGGTAGTTGTCCGGAATGGAAACCACGAAATGATCGCCTTCGGCTTTCAGGTCGACGCCCGGCCAGGTCTTCGCCACCGAGGCGATGGCCGCGCGCAGCGCCTTCTCATGATCCGCTGCCGGGACTGATGCGGCACGTTCCACGTAGAGCACGGGTTTGTAACCCTGCTCCGCACCCTGCTTGATGGTGAGCGACGCCTTCGTACCGCGCATCACGGAGAAATGCGTATCGCCCGCGCCCGGCGGCGCTTCGAATTCCCAGGTCACCGACACCTTGGCGTGCACGCCTTTCAGCGTGTACGTGAACTCGCCGTTGGCTGGTGCGTTCAGCACGCCGTCTTTCACGTAGGCGCCGAGGAACGCCGGAAATTCTTTCGCGCCAGTCACCCGGCCGAACTGTTCGAGCGTGAGCGGGGTGGCCCAGCGCCTTGCGCTCAGCACCTTGGCATCAGCGGGCTTCAGAGTGACTTCGGGAAAGACCTCCCACTGCACGAGATCCACGAGATGCGTCATGACGTCGACGATGCCCGCGCCCTGCTGCTCGGGATCGAAGAACCATTGTGGCCGCTTGAGCTGCGCGCCAGCGACCACCTTCGAGAAATTGTGCACGCTGATCTTGGAGATGGCGGGATTGCCAGGCGTTCCCGGCTCGATCGTTCCAAACAACTTCGACTGTTGCGACAGTGCCCGCTGCAACATCGTGGTGATCTCGAAGCGCTCGGTCATGATGTCGTACAACAACACGCCCTTCTTCTGAGCCGCCGCGAAGTCGGCCTCGAGTTGCGGGTAGTTTTCCGGCTTGATCACCATCGGCTTGTCGGCGAGCACGTTGAAACCGGCGTCGATCGCTTTGGTGATGTATTCGGTCTTGCGTGCATTGTTGCCGGAAATGACCATCACGCTGGGTGCCGGGACCAGCCGGGCATCCACGACGCCGCTCTTGATCACGAAGCGTCGCGCCTCGAGGGCACGCTCGAGGTAGTCAGGCCCGGTGTGCACATTCTCGACCCACTGCGTGGGATTCCCGGCGCGAGCGTTGAACCCTTCGATGCGCTTCAGATGCAGCGCAACGTCCTCACTCTCGGGCGCGAACACCAGCACCTCCGGTGACACCCCGGGCAGCATGAACTTCTGAACCAGGGCCGCATGGAAGTGGCCGGGGTCGAGAGTGATCAAATGCACGTTGCGATCCTTGCTCTGCGCGTGCGCGAACCCCGCGACGCAGGCGAATGCGGCCGCCACCAGGGCGACCGCGCTGTTGCTTGTTCTCATCATGGGCCGGAATTATGCCTTCGCGAGATGCAGCGCGCCGTACGGCGAACGCTCGCTGCGCGACAGCATGGCGTTGGCCTCGGGGTCGTTCTTGAAGCGCTCGGTCTTCGGATCCCATTCGAGCGGGCGGCCCAGCTTCATGGCGATCCAGCTGACGATGCAGGCGCTGTTGCTGCGATGGGCGACATCGGCAGGCGCCAGCGGCCGCTTGCGCGACTGCACGCACTCCAGCCAGTTCTTGTGATGAGACTTGCTCACCAGCAGCGGATGCGAGAGCCCGTTCGGGTCGAGCAGCTTTTCGTCGCTGGCCGCAAGCGGCGGCATTTCGGGACCTTTGGCCTTCGGATCGCTCGTAGTGGCGCCGGTGCCTTCGCGCGTCACCCAGATCCAGCCTTCGTCGCCGTAGAACTTGAGCCCGGTGTTGTACTTGTCCGAAACGTTCACCGTGACGTTGTTCGGATACGCGAGCGTGACGTCGTAGGAGCCGTGTACGTTCCAGATGCGTTCCGGATCCGGGAAATCACCCTTGCCAGACACCTTGCTGGGCCCGGTGTTCTCGTACTGCAGCGCCCAGTGCATGGTGTCGTAGTGATGCGAGCCCCAGCCCGTGATCATCCCCAGGCAATGTGCCTCGTGACGCAGCCAGCCGGGACGGCTGTAGTCCGCCTGCGGATGCACGCGCATCTCGGTGTAGTACTTGAACGGCGTGGGGCCTAACCACTGGCCGAAGTCGAGAACTTCCGGGATCCCCTGTGGCGGCGCGTCGGGCGCCGTGGGGTCCGTCGGCAGCCCGATCTCCACGCGCTGCACGTTGCCGATGCGGCCGGAACGGATGAGCTCGGCGGCGCGCCGGAATTGTTCCCACGATCGCTGCTGGCTGCCCACCTGCAGGATGCGGCCATGACGTTTCACCGCATCCCGAAGGATCACGCCCTCGGCATGCGTCATGGTGAACGGCTTCTGTAGATAGACGTCCTTGCCGGACTCGATGGCGGCCAGCGCCACCTCGGCGTGCCAGTGATCCGGCGTGCTGATGACCACCGCGTCGATGTCGCGACGTGCGATCAGCTCGCGATAATTGTCGAAAGTGCGGATCTGCGGAGGGGTCACGCCGCGATCGGTGTAGGACTTCTCGATGATCTTCACGCCGTCGGCGAGGCGCCTCGCGTCGAGCTCGCAGATCGCGACGAAGTCCGCGAGGTCCGACTTGATGATGCCGGGCATGTCATGCCCCTGCGCGATGCGGCCACAACCGATCTGCCCCACGCGAATCCGGCTGTTGGCGCCCCACACGCGTGAAGAAATGATGAGAGGTGCGACCGCTGCGCTGAGCAGCACTTTGCGTCGCGATACGGACAAGGTTTTCATGTGGATCGAATCCGTACGTCTGGAAGGGAGGCCGAGTATAAGCGGCTCTAAAACGAAACCGTATTCGACCAAATCATGCGTGAAGAAATGGGGTCAGGCGCCGCTTCGGCGCCGTTCCTCATTTGCTAGCAAAAGGGGACGCGCCTCAGGAGGCACGTCCCCTTTTGCCGCTTCGCGGGCAAATCAGGAATGTCCCCTCACTCGTATCGCAGGGCCTCGATCGGGTCGAGCCGTGACGCCTTGCGCGCGGGATACAGTCCGAACAGAACGCCGACGCCCGCGCTGACCGCCAATGCCGCGACCACGATCTCGGTGCGCGTGACCATGGTCCAGCCGAACTTCTGCGCCAGCAGATAGCCGCAGCCGACGCCGAAAATGACACCCAGCGCCCCGCCGATAGCGGCGAGCACCAGCGCCTCGACCAGGAACTGCGCCATGATGTCCGCGGGCTGCGCGCCCACGGCCATGCGGATCCCGATTTCGCGGGTGCGCTCGGTGACCGACACCAGCATGATGTTCATGACGCCGATGCCGCCCACGACCAGTGAGACCAGCGCGACCGAAAACAAGAGCGTTGTGACGGTATCCTGCGTCGAGGTCAGCATGCTGGTCATTTCCGCCATGCTGCTGGTGGAAAAATCGTCTTCGTCATCAGGCCCGAGACGATGCCGCTCGCGCAGCAACGCCCCGATTTCCTGGCGCGCGCGCGGAATGGCTTCCGGCGAAACGGCGCTCACGAAGATGCGGCCAGGCACAAATTTTCCCAGGCCGCGCTGCATGCGCGTCTGGAACGCGGACAGCGGAATGAAGATGACGTCGTCCTGGTCGGAACCCATGGCGTTCTGACCCTTGCGCTCGAGCACGCCGATGATCGTGAACGGCGCGTCGCGAATGCGGATGATCTGGCCGATGGGATCGACACCGGGCCCGAAGAGATTTTCCGCGGCCGTCTGCCCGATCACCGCGTTTTTCGCCGCGCCCGCCTGATCCGAGGCCGTGAAGATCGCGCCGCTCGACACCGTCCAGTTGCGGATGGTGAAGAAGTCGGGCGTCGTCCCCGTGATCTGGGTGTTCCAGGTGTTGGTCTCGGAAATCACCGGCTGACCGGCGTTCATCTGCGGCGCGACGGCCGCCACCGAAGACAGCTCGGTCTGGATCGCGCGCAGGTCTTCCCAGGTGATCGTGGGCTGCGAACCCTGGCCGCCGCGTCCGCCGGGACCCTGGCTCGAACCCGAGAACAACATGACGATGTTGGTGCCCGCGCCTTCGATCTGCGCGCGCACGCGGGACTTGGCGCCCTCGCCGATCGACTGCATGAAGATCACGGCTCCGACACCGATGATGATGCCGAGCGCGGTGAGGAAGGAGCGCATCTTGTTGCGCGTCAGCGCGATGCCCGCGAGACGCAGGGTTTCGCCAGCCGAAATCATGAGGCCTCCTTGAGCACGGGCTTCTGGCGTTCGTCGCTGACGACGCCGCCGTCCTTGAGCAATAGTTTGCGCGCGGCATAGGCGGCGACGTCCGGTTCGTGCGTGACGAACACGATCGTCATGCCGGAAGCCTGCAGATCGGCCAGCAGCTTCATGATCTCGATGGTGGTGACCGAATCGAGATTGCCCGTGGGTTCATCGGCGAGGATGAGCGGCGGTTGGGTGACCAGCGCGCGTGCGATGGCTACGCGCTGCTGTTGGCCGCCCGACAACTGGGAAGGGTGGTGTCCGGCGCGATGCGAGAGCCCGACGCGGTCCAGCGCTTCCTTGGCGCGCTTGCGGCGTTCGGCGATGGGCACGCGCGCGTAGATCAACGGCAGTTCGACGTTTTCGGCAGCCGACGTGCGCTTGAGCAGGTTGAAGCTCTGGAACACGAAGCCGATGAATTCGTTGCGCACCTTCGCGAGCTCGATGCGCGACAGCTTCGCCACGTCACGATCAGCCAGCAAATAGCTGCCGCGCGAAGGCAAATCGAGGCAGCCGAGAATATTCATGAGTGTCGACTTGCCGGAGCCGGACGATCCCGTGATCGCCACGAATTCGCCACGCTCGATGGACAGGTTCACGTCGTGCAGAGCGGCGAATTCCGTGTCGCCGGACTGGTAGATCTTTCCCAGGTTGCGCAGTTCGATGAGGGCCATCAAAGAATTCTGGGGCCGCGCTGCTGCTGTCCCCCGCGCTGGCCCTGGGCGTTCTGCCCTGCCACGCCCACGATGACCGCTTCGCCGTCCTGGAGTTGGCCACCGGTGACTTCGGTTACGCGACCATCGGTTAGTCCCGTGACGACTTCGCGCGGCACGGGTTTTCCGGAAGCGAGCACATAGACCGTGCGCCTGACCACCACCGGGGCGCGAGCGTCATCATCGGAATCGCCGTCGTCCTGTCTACGCCCGCCTTCCGCGCCACCCCGGCGCTGTCCCGCCGCGGCTTGCGCCGTGCCGGGCGCAGGCGCTGCGCCAGGAGGAGGAAGACCTTCCGGCCGGAAGCGCAGCGCCGTGTTAGGCACTGCCAGCACATCACGGCGACGGTCGGTGATGATGCTGACCGTGGCGGTCATGCCGGGCTTGAGCTTGAGGTCGTCATTGGCTACATCGATGACGGCGTCATAAGTGACGACGTTCTGCACCACCTGGGCCGCGTTGCGGATGTCGCGGATGGAGCCGCGGAAAGGTTCGCCTGGATAGGCGTCGACGGTGAAACTGACGCGCATGCCCGGCTTCAGGCGGCCGATATCGGATTCGGCCACGTTGGTATGCACTTCCATCTTCCGCAGGTCCTGCGCGATGGTGAAGATGACGGGCGCCGACAACGAGGCCGCAACGGTCTGCCCGACATTGACGGCGCGCGAGATCACCACGCCATCGGTCGGCGAGAGGATGTCGGTGTAACGCAGGTTGGTCGCCGCCTGCTCGAGCTGCGCACGCGACTGCGCGAGCTGCGCCTGGGCCTGATCGACCGCAGCGCGCGCGGACCGCGCCGTGGCGACGGAGTTGTCGCGTTCAGTCTCGGAGATGAGCCGCAGACCGTAGACCTCGGACGCACGCTTCGCCTGGCGTTCCGCGTCTTCAGCGGTGATGGTGAGCCGTGTGACGTTGGCGCGGGCGGCCATGACATTGGCCTCGGCCTGGACCACCGCGGCGCCGAACAGCGCGGGATCGATCTTGGCGATCTTCTGACCCTTCTTCACCGGCGAGTTGAAGTCGGCGAACAGCTCCTGGATGCGGCCGGACACCTGACTACCGACTTCGACGGTGACCACCGCCTGCAGACTGCCCGAAGTGCTGACGCGCGAGACGACGTTGCCGCGCTCGGCAACCGCGGTCTGGTATTCCGGTGCGTCATCGCTACCAGCCGTGTATCGATATACGAAGTAGAGGATGAGGAGAACGATCGCGACCAGCCCTATGAGGCGACCGCGGGAAAGTTGTTTGAGCAAGTTCGTATCCGATCTGACTGGCGCGCTCTTCACGCATCAGTGTAGATCAGTCAGGGCCTTCTGCGTTCCCCTAAAAAATTATCCCTAAAAAACCATGATTGGCTGTCAACCCTGGCGGGCGATCGACGTTACCTCGCGACCACCCTTCTGTCCGTTGTGAAAGGGCGTGGCAACGCCGCTTTTCAACAAGGGTTCGATGTCGGGCGCGGCCAGGGGCCGGCTGTGCAGATACCCCTGCGACTGGTCGCAACCCAGGTGCGCCAGCATTTCGAACTGCTCGGGGGTCTCGACACCTTCGGCCACCGTCGTCATATCGAAGGCCCTGCCCAGCGCGATGATGGTCTCCGCCACCGTGCGCCCGGGACCGCTGGAAGTGAGGCCGCTGATGAAGCTGCGATCGATCTTCAGCATGTCCACTGGCAACTCGGCCAACCGGCTCAGCGATGAATAGCCGGTGCCGAAGTCATCGATCGCCACGCGGATTCCCGATCGCCGCAGGACGCGCAGCTGTGAAACGGCTGAGCTCACATCGTCGATCAGTACGCCCTCGGTGATCTCGATGTCGACGCCGACATTCTCGTTGCGCCATTCACCGACGATGTCGAGCAGATGATCGGCGAACGCCCGGCGGCGTAACTGCACGGGCGAGATGTTGACGGCGACACGGCCCGGCATGAGACCCGCACCCTGCCAGCGGCGCAGATCCGCCGCGGCCTGCCGGAGAATCCAGTCACCTAACGGGACGATGAGGCCGCTGGTTTCCATCAGTGGCAGGAACGCGCCCGGCATTACCAGTCCGGCTTCCGGGTCTCGCCAGCGAACCAGCGCCTCGAGCCCGCGGATTGTCCGCGTCTTCACATCGATCTTGGTCTGGTAGTGCAGCTCGAATTCCTGGCGCTCGACCGCACCGCGCAGGCGGTGTTCCATGGTCATGCGCGAGACCACCGCCGAACTCAGTTCGAGACGATGGTGCAGATATTTTTCGCCCGTGCTCTTGGCGCTGCGCAAGGCCGCTTCGGCATTCTGCACGAGCGCGTTGGCGTCATTGCCGTTGTCGGGATAACGCGCGAATCCGGATTTGACGTCGACGGGAATTCCACGTCCGTCCACGTTGAAGGGAGCGCGGAAAACTTCCACCAGCTGTTCCTGCATCCAGTGCATGGCTTCGTCTTCGTCGCCCGCGGCTTCCATGATGAGCCCGAAGGTTCCGCCACCGAAGTGCGCCAGGTGCTCGGTCGAATCCTGGTGGCGCTTGAGCCGGTCGGCGACCTGCTGCAGCAGCAGATCCCCCGCATGGCGGCCGAAGGAATCGTTGATGGTAGATAGATGCTCGATGTCGAGCACCGCCACTGCCGGAGTGCCGCGCCGGCCGATGCGTGGCTCGAGTGCGCGCACCAGCCGTTCGCAGAACAGCCCGCGCTTGGCGAGGCCGGTCAGCGGATCGAAATACGAGAGGAAGCGGACTTCGTCTTCCTTGTGGAGGTACTGCAGGGCGAACGAGAGGTTGGCCACCAGCTCGCGTAGCATGCGCGACTCCTCGTCACCCACGGCGCCCACGTCGTAGGAGGTGAGCATCATCGCGCCAACGGGCGTGCGATCCACCAGCAGTGGATAGGCGACGACGCTGCGGAATCCGGAGTCCATCAACGAGGCGCGCGCCGCGAGCCCCATCTCCAGCGACTGCAGGTCGTTGCAGATCAGCGGCGCGCCGGTGCGCAGGACGCGGCCGACGACGCTCGAATCTTCCGACGCGGCTTCGCCGATGCTGAAGGTGAGATGCTGGGGCGTCAGGTTGTCGACGCTGCCCGACCAGGCGGTGGGACGAGCGGTGCGTGTTCCCGGTTCGATCAATGCCACCATGGCGCTGGCGTAACCACCTACCGAAGTTGCGAGCCGGCACGCCTCGGCCAGGATCTCGCGTCGCTGGCGGATGCGCACGACGGCGCTGTTGACGCCCGAGAGCATCTTCAGCACGCGCGTGAGGCGGCTGATGTGTTTTTCCTGGCGACGGCGTTCGGTGAAGTCGCGCTCGCTGCCGCGATAACCGGTGACCTGGCCGCCCTCACCCAGCAAGGCCAGCATGTTGCGCTCGAGCCAGCGATAGCTGCCGTTGCGGTGCCGCCAGCGCGCCTGAAGATTGGTGGCCGTGCGCTGATTCGGCCCGAGCGTATGCATGGCGAAATCGAGCGCGGCGAGATCTTCCGGGTGCACATACTGCGAAGCGTTGGTGCCGAGAATCTCTTCTGGCGAATAACCGAGCGTGGTGCGCACCGAGTCACTGCTGAACGTGAACTTGCCGGCGCGGTCGTGCTCCCAGATCCAGTCCTGCGAAGTGGCGACGATGTCGCGCAACTGCTGTTCGAGCGCAACGCGTCCGCGGCGCACGGACGCATCGCTGAGCGCGCGCCGTACGGCGGGTACCAGCCGCGCCATGCTGGATCTTCAGCACGTAGTCACTGGCGCCGCGTTGCAGGGCATCGATGGCGCGTTCTTCGCCGATCGTGCCCGACAGAAAAATGAACGGTGTTTCCGGCGCGATCTCCCGCGAGATCTTCAGCGCCGACAGGCCGTCGAATCCGGGAACCGTGAAGTCGGAAAGGATGACGTCCGGTTTCAGCTCACGCAGCACGACCCGGAGCGCGGCTTCCGTGTCCACTCGCTTCCAGGTGCATGAGATTCCATTCGCTTCGAGCTGACGGACGGCGATCTCCGCCTCCATCGGCATGTCTTCTACAAGAACCAGTCTTACTGGCAACATTTAATTTTCTTCCCCGCCACTCGTTAGTGCCAGCGCTCCCCCTAAGGCCGGTCCAAACGCTGCTTCATACGCTGCGAGGGCTTTTCCCCCGTCCACCGCAGCTTCAGGCAACTTGTTCCAGTTACTCCTATTGCGCGCCTGACGCAACCGGCAGACAAATATCAGGGTCGCTCAGTAGTTAGTCGTAGTATTAGTCATAGTATTTCCCCGCGCCGATTCCGTGGGAACCGTCTGACAGCTGAAATTGAGAGATAACCCTAGGTATTTGGCAGAAGGCCTAAAGGAGGCGGAAACTAGGCCGTAGGTACTGGAACAGGGGAATCACCTACGCGGAAACTACGTACCGCGGCGCGAGTCTTTCTCAGCTACAGGTATTGCAGAAGTGAACAGGAACATCGCCCAGGTCGAGTCTGAACATAAGCAGACTTTGCTCATCGTCGACGATGAGCCCGCATCCATGCGCGCCCTCTGCGACACCCTCGAGTACGAGGGTTACAAGACATATGGGTTCACCGCGCCCGCCGAGGCGCTGGCCGCGATGCGCGAGCGAAGCTACGACCTGCTGCTTGCCGACCTGCAGATGCCGGGCACCAACGGCATCGATCTCATGAAGTCCGCGCAGCTCATCGACCCCACGCTGGTAGCGGTCATCATGACCGGGCACGGTGCGCTCGAAACCGCGATCGCCGCGATGAAAGCCGGCGCGCTCGATTACATCCAGAAGCCGATCAAGCTCGCCACCACCCTGCCGGTGCTCGAACGCGCCCTGGCCGTACGTCAGTTGCGCATCGAGAAGAAACGTCTCGAGGAAAGCGTTCGCGAACGCACCGAAGAACTGAAGATCGCCAATCGCGAGCTGGAAGCTTTCTCCTATTCGGTCTCACACGATCTGCGCGCGCCGCTGCGCGCGGTCTCGGTGTTCACGCAATCACTGCTGTCCGACCACGTCGGCGGGCTCACCGACGAAGGCCGCCGCCTCCTGCAGAACGTGAACGCCGGCGCGGCGCACATGGACCGGCTCATCACCGACCTGCTGCGTCTTTCGCAGCTCAACCGCCAGGCGCTGCACAAGCAGCCCGTGCGGTTCGGCGACCTCGCGCGTCGCAGTCATCGATGAGATGGTCAACGAACGCGCGGGTCGCGACATCGAGTTCGTGATCGCCGACTTTCCCACCTGGCAGGTCGATCCCGGCCTGATACAGCAGGTGTTCGTGAACCTGATTTCCAACGCCATCAAGTTCACGCGCGAACGCGCGAAGGCGCGCATCGAGGTCGGCTATCGCATGGATGGCAGCGCGCTGGTGTGCTTCGTCAAGGACAACGGCGTCGGCTTCAACATGAAGTACATGAACAAGTTGTTTGGCGTGTTCCAGCGCCTGCACAGTGCCGACCAGTTCGAAGGCACGGGTGTCGGGCTGTCCATCGTGCGCCGGATCGTCGAGCGCCACGGAGGCAAGGTCTGGGTCGACGGCGAGCAGGACCAGGGCGCGTCATTCTTCTTCAGCCTGCCGGATTGCTGAAGCACCTTCCGTATTGCTGAATGAAGTGTGCGGCGGGTTCTGACAGTCGCGCCCGCGGCGTCGGGTGATCATCCGCGTATGAACGACGCAGTGTTACCGTCCACAGACGAACGCGTACCGCGCGCCACGCGCGCTTCCGTCAACCATCGCATTCAGGCCCGGACGCTGCACGATGTGTCGCGGTTCATCGGCGCCGATCCCGTGTTCATCGACGAACGGATTGCCGCAGCTGCACCGCGAATGGGACATCGAGCGCACCCTCGAAGCGAACGCGGCTTCGGTATCGCTGCTTGGCCTCGGGCTTGGCCTGTTCGTCGACCGCCGATTTCTGCTGATACCGGCTGCCGTCGCCACCTTCCTGCTCCAGCACGCGCTTGCAAGGCTGGTGCCCTCCCTTGCCGCTGCTGCGCCGGCTGGGCATTCGCACTTCCGCCGAGATTCACAACGAGATCATCGCGCTGCGAATTCTGCGCGGCGACTTTCTCGACCGCGTGAGCTATCCGGAAGACGCGCTGGCGAGCGCCCGCAACTGGGTCTGATGGCACGGCCGCTAGCCCGGCGGCGTGGCCGACGCTTCGTCCGCCACCGGCGTGTCCGCGGTCGGAGTCACCGTCACGGCCGGCAGGTCCGTCTTCTGCGCATCCTGCTCGGCCTGCTGCGTCATCACCACGATGCTGATGCGGCGATTCACGGCGCTGCGCGGATTTTCCTTGTCGAACAGCACCGAAGACGCCAGTCCCACCACGCGCGCGATGCGTTCGGTTGGAAGGCCCGCCGACTCCATCGAGCGGCGCGCGGCGTTGGCGCGGTCGGTAGATAGATCCCAGTTCGTGTAGCCGGTGATGCCGGCGTACGGCGTGGTGTCGGTGTGGCCGGTCACGCTCAGGCGGTTCGGCACCGTGCGCAGGTAGCTGGTGACTTCGCGCAGGATGTCGTTCGTATAGGGCTTCAGACGCGCAGCTGCCGAGATCGAACATCGGCCGGTTCTGCGCATCGAGGATCTGGATGCGCAGGCCTTCGGGCGTGATGTCGAGCAGCAGCTGATCCTTGAACGGCTGCAAGCGCCTGGCTCTTGGCGATGGCTTCCTTCAGGTCCTGCATGAGCGCATCGAGCTGCTTCTTCTCGAGCAGCTTCTTGGCCTCTTCGGCTTCCGCGGCCCTCTCTTCATCGCTCTTGAGGTCGATGGGCGTCGCCGGCGACGGTCATGACCGTGGCGCCGATGGCTGTCGGTTTGCTGCTGCGAGGTCTTGGGCGCATCGAGTCCGCCGCCCAGGTTGATGGGCTGCGGTGCTCGCGCCGCCCGGTCCCATCTGGCCCGGCGCCGGCTTCACGCTCTTGCCCGGCTCCATGCTGGGGTTCTTGAAGTAGTCGAAGATCGCCGCGCGCTGTTCCTTCGACACCGCGGTCGACGAGCCACATCACCAGGAAGAACGCCATCATCGCGGTCACGAAGTCCGCGTACGCCACTTTCCACGCGCCGCCGTGATGGCCGGCCGGCAACCTTCTTGACGCGCTTGACGTAGATCGGCCGGGCTCTTCGCTTCGGCGGCTTTGGCCATGGCTCAGTTCGCCGCCGTTACCCGGCGGCGGCTTGTTCTTGAGGTGCGCTTCGAGGTCGGCGAACGTCGGACGCACTTCGCTGAACAGCAGCTTGCGCGCGAACTCGACGGCGACCGTGCGGCGCGTAACCGCGCACGCTCGCGACCAGCGCCATCTTCACCACTTCGAAGGCCTTGCCTTCTTCGTTGCGCACGATGCTCCATCGCGGAGGCGATCGGCCCGACGAAGCCGTAGGCGACCAGAATGCCGAGGAACGTGCCGACCAGCGCCGCGCCGACCTTGTGGCCGATGGTCGCCGTGTCCGCGCCTTCGATGCGCGCTCATGGTGTTCACGATGCCGAGCACCGCCGCCACGATGCCGAAGCCGGGCAGCGCGTCGGCCACCTTCTGCACGGCATGCGCGGGCTCGTGCGCTTCCTTGTGATGCGTCTCGAGCTCGTATTCGAGCAGGCTCTCGAGCTCGTGCGGATCGAGTGTAGCCGCCGATGATCAGGCGCAGGCAGTCGGTGATGAACACCACCATGTGGTGATCCGCGAGGATGACCGGGTACTTCTGGAACAGCGGGCTCTTCTCCGGCGCCTCGATGTCGCCTTCGATGGCCAGCAAGCCGTCCTTGCGGATCTTCATCAGGATGTCGTAGACGAGCTTGAGCAGCGTGACGTAGTCGTCGCGCTTGTAGCGCGCGCCCTTGGGCAGCGTGAGCGCCTGGATGAACGCCGCCTTCGACACCTTCGGCGGGTTGCTGGTCATGAACGCGCCGAGCGCGGCGCCCACGATGATGAGGATTTCGGTCGGGTGCCACAGGGAGAGGATGTTTCCGCCCTCGAGGACGAATCCGCCGAACACGCAACCGAGAACGACGATGGAACCCAGGATCTGAAGCATGGCGATGTGTCCGCAAGAAGCACGGGCGCGGTACGCCCGTACCGGATATCGGTCAGCCTTCGGGTTCCTTAAGTTGAGCCAGACCTTGCGGCAAAACCCTGCCGCGCTCCGTGAATGCGTTAAGGATTTGGCGTCCTCGTATCGAGGCTTTACATTTCTGTGACCGGGCTCCTCGCCCGGCGGCTGCGGAGGCTCGATGAGCAAGTGTGTAGTACTGGCGATGTCCGTTTCCCTGTTCAGTCTTGCTGCAGTTGCGGAGGAACCTCAGTGGCTCAAGGACGCGCGGGCGCGTGAGGGAAAACCTGGCAAAGCCGTCGAGCTCAGGAGCAAGGACAACTGGTTCAAGGCGAAGGTACCGGCAAAACTCCTGAGTCCCATCGAGAAAGGCGAAGGGTCGTACACCGTCCAGCTCGATATCGGCAGCGTGCAGCCCGCGTACTGCGAGATCGTGCCCGACGGATTCGACATGGCCGACATGATTCGCCGGTCGCTCGAGCTCACGATGCCGCAGGTCGAAAAGATCCAGGGCAAGATCGAACTCCGAAGCCTCGAGTCCGTCGACGCCGGCGCCTGGGGCAGCACGCCCTATCTACAGACCCAGTGGATCTATCGCGTGAACGACGGCACGGCGCAGCGTCTCGGCGGCGTGAAGCAGATAGCGATGGCGAAGGACGGCCAGGGCATCTACTGCATGCACATGGATCTCGGTTATGCGCAGAGTTTCACGGCCGTCGCCAGGAGCTTCGCGGAGACGTTCACGAGCACCTCGCCCGCTCCGGCGCCTTACTACAAGGACATCGCGGTGGTCACGTTGAACGGGATGAAGATGGGAGTTGCGACCGCCACGCTCCTGCGCGACGAGGATGGGGACACGAAGGCGGAGGAATCGTCGTCAATGCTGATCCCCGGCCCCTCGGGCGCGCTGCATTCGAAGGACTCGATCCACCAGCAGTGGATCCGTCCGGATGCCTCGTTGATCAACGCCACCCATTTCATCGCCACGGACGGCGAACTCGAGACCAGCCTTGCTCTCAAGCTTGCCGACGCTGACTGGGTCATCGATGGCAACCTGGACGGCAAGAAATTCTCCGAGACGTTGAAAGCCACCGTGCCGCCAGGCACCTGGGTGGCGCAGGCCCTGGCGCTGCGCAAACTACTGGCCACCGACAACCCGGTGGGTGCCGAGCACAGCATGCCGCAGTGGCTGTCGGAGGATCCGGCCAGGCTCACCGCCGCGAAAACCAAGGTGCTGGCCAAGGCCGGAGACAAGCAGTTCAAGGCATTGCTGACCGCCGGCGCCATGACCGCCAACGTCACGATCGACAAGTCCACCGGCATGGTCGATGTCGTGGATATGGCGGTTGCCGGGCAAGAGTTGAAGATCGAACGCGTGTACACCAGCGGCGGCTTTTAAACCCGCGGTCGGTGCCAGACATCTTTCTACGCTACGGCCTCAGAGGATCTTCGTATGTCCCGACTTTGCGCGACCCTCGTTGCCGCGGCGGCCACGCTGCTGATTCATTCACCCGGCGCGCGGGCAGCGGATGACGCAAAGGCCTTCTCGAAGATCGACGAGATCTTCGCGGACTACGCGCTCGACAACCACATTCCGGGTGTCGTCTACGGCGTCGTTGCCGACGGCAAGCTCGTTTACGTGCGCGGCATCGGTGTCCAGGACCTGGAGTCCAGACGACCCGTGACGGCGGATACGCTGTTTCGCATCGCGTCGATGACCAAGGCCTTCACCGCGCTCACCATCCTCAAGCTTCGCGACGAAGGCAAACTGCAGCTCGACGCGCCGGCCGAGAACTACGTCGAAGAGATGCGCAGCTGGAAATATCCGACGCAGGATTCGCCGCGCATTCGCGTACGAGATCTGCTGAACCACACCGCCGGATTCGTCACCGATGATCCCTGGGGCGATCGCCAGACGCCGCTGTCCGAAGCCGAGTTCACGAGGCTGCTGCGCGAAGGCGTGCCTTTCACACGTCCGCCGGCCACCGCCTGGGAATATTCGAACCTGGGCTATGCCCTGCTCGGCCGGATCATCACCAAGGTGTCCGGGCAACCGTACGCCGACACGATCACGCAGACGTTGTTGAAGCCGTTGGGCATGGATTCCTCGGGATTCATCGTCGAAGCCGGTCCACGCGAGCGACGCGCGCTCGGTTACCGCTGGGAAGATGACGCCTGGCGCCGTGAGCCCGACATGGCGCACGGCGCGTTCGGCGCCATGGGCGGCATCCAGACGAGCGCCAACGACTACGCAAAATGGGTCGCCTATCTACTGTCCGCATGGCCGCCTCGCGACGAGGCGAATTCCGGCCCCGTGAGTCGTGCCACCGTGCGCGAGCTCGCGCAGGGCGCAAGCTTTCCGCGAGCCTTTCCGCAGCGAATCGGTCGTCCCGGACAAGGCGCCTGCGCGCTCGCCAGCAGCTACGGCATGGGTTTCAACGTGTCGATGGGCTGTGATTTCGGAGTCACACTGAACCACGGCGGTGGATATCCGGGCTACGGCTCGCATGTGCTGCTCATCCCGCAGAAAGGCCTTGGCGTATTTGCGCTCACGAACCGGACTTATGGCGGCCCTTCCGGCGCCGTGTGGGACGCCGCTGCCGTGCTGACCAAGGCGGAGTTGTACAAGGATCGAACGCCGGCGGTCAGCGACGACCTCGCGCGTGCGTATCGCGCGGTGGGCGCTATCTACAAGGCGGGCAAAGTCACGGCCGCCAAAGACGTGCTGGCGATGAATTTCCTCATGGATCGCGATGCGGCCGGATGGAGCCGCGACCTTGCGAAGTTGAAGAAGGCGGTTGGTGAATGCGAGACAACCGCCGGCATCAAGGCCACCGGCGCCATGGCCGGCGAATTCAAGTGGCGGTGCACGCATGGCAGAGTGACCGGCAGCGTGTTGCTCGCACCGACGACGCCCGCGCGCATTCAGCAGATCAAGCTGGAGGTTCAGCCGCGCTGATTGTCAACGCGGCGCAAGCTCACGCACCATGCGTGCGCGAATGTCGCGTCGCTGATGCAGCGGCTCATAACTCGTACGGTACAGCGCATGGAGGAAGGCGTAGTCCCAGTCCGTGAGTGCGGTTGGCGGCACAGCGGGCAGCGGGTCCGCAAACAATCTCAGGATGCTGTTGATACTCCCCAGGTCCGCGGTGAGATCGAGTTGCGCCAGGCTGACCATCGCGATGTAGTCCGTGAGTTGCGCCAGAGTCACCTTGTCAGTGGCGCGCGCGTCCACCAGCACGACCACCGCGGTGATGCCTTCGGCCACGGGCGACACGATGCGCGGCGAACCCGCCGAAAGCTTCACGCGCGGCGGCCCCGTATCATCCTCGATGGTCGGACCACCATCGGAGGGCGATTCGGTGGCGTTGTGCCAGGTGCGCACCGCGCCCGGACCCGTCGAGCGCGACACTCCCTCGCGTGCCTTCCAGCGAAACATTCCTGGATCGCGCTGTTTCCAGTCCGCGATAACCTGGTCAGCTTCCTCCGCGATGATCACGAACAGATTCGGAGTGCATGCCTGTTCAGGCTTGCGCTTCCACTTTCGGGCGGCGTTGTAAATTTCGATGATTCGCTGGCGCACGAAATCTGCCTGCGGATCGCTTACACCCGCGACCAGCGGACAGACGTAATCACGCCAACGGCCAACCAGGTCCCCGTCCATGCGGGTCACGTTTTCAACGAAAGCCCGCACCTCTTGACGCACCGCTTCGCGCGAGCCGGTCACCACTACCGTGTCGAGGGGTTCGTTAGCGGAATGCGCAGGTGACGTGCTCCATGGCGCCAGGAGCGCTATCACGATCACGAAGCACCCGTGCCAGCGGCGGATCATCAGCGAGGGGCGAGCTCCCCGACCATCCGGGTAGCAATGGACATCCGCTGATGTTTAGGCGTGAAGCTGATGCGGTAGAGGCCGCGCAAAAATGCGTGGTCCCATTCTGTGAGGCCGGGTGGGCGGTTCGCGGGCTCCACGGCAAACAGCTGCAGAATGGAATCCGTGTTGGCGAGATCAGCCTCGAGGTCTGGCTTCGCGAAACTGGTCATGGCGATGTAGTCCGCGAGTTGCGTCACGGTAACGCCGGCGGCCGCGCGCGTATCGACCAGCACGACCACGCCGGTAAGGTTTTCCGCGACATTGCTCGTGATGCGTGAACCCAGGTCCTTGGCGCTCCGTGCCTCTCTGATACCAGGCGTGAGGCTGACGGAAAGCATGGGCGCCCCATCGGACTGTTCGATGCGCATGTTGTGCCAGGTGCGCACGGGCAGCGATTCTGCCGAACGCGTAGCGCCGGGGCGCGGCTTCCATCGGGCCCTTCCCGGCCTCGGGTTGCCGTCATCCAGCTTCTCCCAGTTCGCGCCCTTCTCCCACTTCGCCGCGAACTCGGGCGCCTGTTCGCTCACGATCACGAACAGGTTGGCGAGGCATTTGGGGTCGGTTTCTGCGCGGATCGGCACCTGCGCGGCGATCTCGAGCAGCCGCTTCCGGATGAATTCTCCGATCGCCGGATTATCGGCGATGACGAGTGGACAGATGGGGGTGTCCTTGCTCCAACGGGAAATGAGCTCGCCATCGAGACGTGTGACCGCGGAGACGAAGGAAGAAATCTCCTTGCGCAACGCAGCGCGCGACGCCTCGACCCGGATGGTGTCGAGGTTGGAGTCCGTGGGATTCGCAACGTCCTGCGCGTGCCCGAACACGCACGAAATCGACAAGACGGCCGTGGCAACACTGCGTCTCATGGCGGGCATCATGCCGCAGGTTTCGCGCGGAGTCGAAACTTTCCCAGCCAGGCCGCGCTCATCGTCAACGCGGCGCCAGCTCACGCACCATCCGCGCTGCAATATCGCGTTGCTGGTTCTTCGGCGAGTAGCTTGCGCGATAGATTCCCTTGAGAAAGGCGTAGTCCCAATCGGTGAGACCCGCGGGCAGGATCTCCGGTCGCGGTTGTGCGAACAGCCGGAGGATGCTGTCAACGCCGCCGAGGTTCGCCGTGAGATCGATCTGCGACAAGCTCACCACGCTGACGAAATCCGCGACCTGGGTCAGGGTCACTTTCCCCGCCGCGCGGGTATCGACAAGCACCACCACCGCGTTGATGTGCTCCCAGCAGCCGGCCTCGATGCGCCCCAACAGCGGGCAGCTCTTCACGTTGAGGTCGAGACGACTCCCGGTGGAAACCTGATTGAGCGCGGAAACCTGATTGAGAGGGGAAACCTGATTGATGGCCTCATTGTCTGCGCCTACCAGGATGGCGTTGTGCCAGGTCCGTACCGGCCCCGTTCCAACCGACCGCGACACTCCCTCGCGGCTCTTCCAGCGGAACATTCCCGGGTCGCGTTCTTTCCAGTCCGCGAGCACCTGGTCGGCTTCATCCGTGACAATGATGAAGAGGTTCGGCTGGCATTTCGCATCAGCTTTTGCCGGTTTCCTGCGAACCTTATTCTGCACTTCGACGATGCGGCGCTGGACGAACTGCGCCTGCGCATCCGAGAGGCCCACGACCATCGGGCAGACAAATCCGCCCCATCGGCCGACGAACTCACCTTCCAGGCGAGTGACCTTGTGAACGAATGTCAGGATCTCTCGCCGCATTTTCTCAGGCGACGCGGTGACCACCACGGTGTCGAGCGGGTCGTCCGCGGCGTGTGCACCTGCGGCAAACAGCGCGGCAATCAGTCCGGCCAACAGCGCGCGAAGAATCATGGCTACCTACCCTTCAGCCGTGGTCCGCCCGATGGTACGCCTCGAAAAAGAGCAGAGGAATTGGTCGGGACGCCGAGATTTGAACTCGGGACCCCTTGCACCCCATGCAAGTGCGCTACCAGGCTGCGCCACGTCCCGCCCGAGAAACCAGAAGACCCCCGCGAACGGGGGCTTCGCGGGGGCCGAATCATACCGGACCAGTGGGAATTTACAGAACTAGTTGCTCAGCCGACCGCGCGGATGGCCGTATCTTCCAGGCTGGACACGCTGCTCGCCCCCCGTGAGCAATGGGTACACCCGCTGGTGGCCCAATAGGCCTTCCTGGCCTCCATGATCGCGTGGAGCAGGCTGAAGAATTCCCCGAGGTATGCCTTGTCGCTGGCCATGTGTTTACAGCCCTTGGAGTGCACGGCGTGGGCGCCGTCGGACTGGGGTCGGTTATCGACAAAATAGTGCGCCATTGGCCGGACATCCTTTTTGGTGGTGTGTGACCCGGGTGGCCAGCCCAGCGACAAGAGTCGCTGCCATGCCTCACCATCCGGGTCACAAGTGACGGGTCCCACCTAATAGGTGTCACGTCCTGGCGACCGGTCCCACCGTTATGTCCTAACAAACTCAAAAATGCCTAAGTGAATGCCGCAACTACCAGAAGTAGATGTAGATGCTGGCGATGATTCCGACGATCACGCAGGTGTGGAAGATCTCCCAGAACCCGTAGCTCAGCGCGGTCTGCGGCGTTCTGCGGCGGCGCTGACCGAGCTGTAGGTCAGCCCGGCCAGTTGCTCGGTCCGGCGCCTTCGGTCGTGAACTGGCTCACAGTGAAGATGAGCGCGCAGGTGAACGCGAACAGCAGGAAGCTGAAGTACAGCCAGTTGATGTCGACGAACGCCTGGATCCAGGCCGGCCACTCGATGCCCTGCCTCTCATGCAGTCGCCTGCAGCACGAGGCGCCCCATGCCGATCACGAATCCCGCCACGATGCCGTATCAGGCCGGACTTCGGCGTCACGCCGTGCGCGAAGATTCCGAGCATGAACACGGCGGCAATCGACGGGGCGAACAACGACTGCACGAGCTGCAGGTAGGTGTAGAGCTGGCCCTTGCCAAGGTCCTGCAGGAACGGAATCCACAACATGCCTAGCACGATCGACGCCGACGGTGGCGACGCGGCCGACGGTCACGAGGTGTTGCTCGCTCGATTGCGGCTTCAGGCGCTTGTAGAAATCGACGGTGAACAGCGTGGCCGTGGAATTGAACAGCGACGCGAGCGCGCTCATGAGCGCGGACAACATGCCGGCGAGCACGAGACCGCGCAGTCCCACGGGCAGCAGGTTCGACACCAGCACGGGGAAGGCGCTCTGCGGGTTCTCGCCGATGCCTTCGAAGCCCGGGAAGCCCTGCTTGTACAACGCGACGGCGATCATGCCGGGCAGCAGGAAGATGAACACCGGCGCGAGCTTCAGGTACGCGGCGAAGATCGTGCCGCGACGTGCTTCCTTGCAGGCCGCGAGCGGTGAGCACGCGCTGCACGATGTATTGATCCGTGCACCAGTACCAGAGCCCGATGATCGGTGAGCACAGCAGCACGCCGAGCCACGGAGTGTTGCTCGGGTCGAACAGGAACCCCGGAAAGCCCTGCGTCTCGGGCGTGGTCGACAACGGCCGCCACAGGTGAATCGTCTCGGGATTGGCGGCCTTGCAGCGCATCGAGACCACCGATCTCGCCGAGACCGACGAACAGCAGCACGGTCGAACCGGCGAGCAGCACCGGCACGTGCATGGCTTCGGTCCACAGCACCGACTTCATGCCGCCGAGCACCACGAACACGCCGGTGATGATCACCAGGAAGAACGCGGCGAACCAGAAGAAGTCCGTCTCGCCGAGCAACGGCAGATTGACGGCTCTCGTAACCGAGGATGGTCTGGATGGCGAACGCGCCGGCGAAGATCGTCACCGACGCCTTGGTGAGGATGTAGCTGACGAGGAAGATGAACGAGAGGAACGTGCGCGTGGCCGGGCGTGTAGCGGCGCTCGAGGAACTCCGGCGTCGTGAAGACATTGGCGCGCAGGTAGAACGGCGCGAACACCCAGCCGAGCACCAGCACCAGGTAGGAATGCAGTTCCCAGTGCGCGAATGCCATGCCGGAGTCCGCGCCGGAACCGGCGAGGCCGATCAGATGCTCGGCGCCGATGTTGGACGCGAAGATCGAAGAGCCGATCAGGAACCAGCCGGCGCTGCGGCTGGCGAGGAAGTAGTCGGTCGTGTCCTTCTCTTTCTGCAGCGCGCACCAGATGCAGATGGCCGTGTTGGCGACGAAGTACAGGGCGACGATCGCCCAGTCGAGCGTGCCGAGAAGGTAACTGCGGTTCCCGTCATGATCTCCCCTCGAGCAACAAGCTACAGGTCCCGCCGTTGTTCGCCGGCAGGTGTCATCTAACTACGAGAGGCGCCGTCCGCATCAGCGCCGCCAGGTGCCGGGTGGATGGACACCGGCCGCGGCTTCCCCTGCGCCGCGTGGGGGTCGAGCTTAGTGTGCGAAAAGCCGATGGTGAAGCGCCCCGGGGTATGGCGAGCCCCGGGAACCGTATGTCCTTGATTAAGGGGAGCGGGATTTCGTTCAGGAAGCAGGCCCGCTTGCGCAAGGGGCGATGTGTAAGCACTTCGTACCATGGCAGCAGTGTTTGCGACTGCCCCAGTATTGAGCGAAGAGCGCTTGCCGGACCCGGCATAAGCGCGAGGTATACAAGATGAAGCGCGCACTTGCGATCTGCGGGACCGTGGTTGTCACGGTATTCATGTCCGGCCTGGCTGCGGTGAACGCCCAGACGCCATCGTCCACCCCGCCACCCGTGGCAGAAGGGACCGCCAACAAGACGCCTCCCTTCAAGAAGGAGGAGCTCGAATCCATCCTCGCGCCCATCGCGCTGTACCCCGACGCCCTGCTCGCGCAGATCTTCATGGCGTCGACGTATCCGCTGGAAATCGTCGAGGCCGCGCGCTGGTCCAAGGCCCACCCCGACGTCAAGGGCGATGCCGTCGCCGGGGCCGTGCAAAAGGAGACCTGGGACCCCAGCGTGAAGTCGCTGTGCGCCTTCCCGACCGTGCTCGAGAAGATGAACGAGAAGATCGACTGGACGCAGAAGCTCGGCGACGCGTTCCTGGCGCAGCAGAAGGAAGTCATGCAGGCCGTGCAGATCCTGCGCGACAAGGCCAAGGCTACCGGCAATCTCAAGAGCACCAAGGAAGTCACCGTCAAGGAAGAGCCGGCACCGGCCGGCGCAGCCACGCCGCAGACCATCATCATCGAGTCGCCGGATCCGGAAGTGGTCTACGTGCCGACGTACAACACCTCCGTGGTGTACGGCGCCTGGGGCTATCCGTACTACCCGCCGTATTCCTACTACCCGCCGGGCTACGCGTACGCCGGAGCGTTCTGGGGATTCACCGCCGGCGTCATCGTCGGCGGCGCGATCTGGGGCAACTGCAACTGGGGCGGCAACGACGTCGACATCGACATCAACCGCCAGAACAATTTCAACCGCAACGAGATCAATACGGGTGATCGCACCCGCAACAGCAACAACAGCGGTAACCGCACGGGTGATCGCGCCGGCAACACGGCGAGCAACCGCGCCGGCAACAAGCAGAGCTGGCAGCACAACTCCGAACACCGCAAGGGTGTTGGTTACAAGGACTCGGCCACCCAGCAGAAATTCAACAGGGGCTCGACTCAGCAAGCCACACAAGCTCGCGAGCAGTACCGCGGTCGCGCGGAACAGGGACGCCAACAGATCTCGCGCGAAGGCGTGGGCAACCAGCGTGACATGGCCGGCAACAATGTCGGCTCGCGCGACATGGGCGGCGCCTCGACGCGTGATCTGAACAGCGGCACTCGCGATCTCGGCGGCAACAACGCCGGCACCCGTGACATGGGCGGCGCTTCCACGCGCGACCTGGGCGGCAGTTCGAACCGTGACCTCGGCGGTTCGCGGGACACCTCGTCGCGGAATACGGGCGGTTCGTCAAACCGGTCGAGCTCCCGCTCTTCGAGCGCATTCGGCGGCGCCGGTGGCGGGTCGAGCGCACGCGCTTCCAGCAGTCGTGGCGGCAGTTCTCGCGGTGGCGGGATGTCGCGTGGTGGTGGCGGACGTCGGCGATGAACGGAAGGACAACGAACATGCGTGCAACAATTTTGGTAGTGATCGCGAGCGTCGTGGCCCTTTCGGCCTGCGCGCGCAAGCCCCAGGAATTCGATACGCCCGAGGCCGCGTCACTGGCACTGGTCGAGGCGGCAAAGTCCGATGGCAACGGCGCCTTGCTCAAGCTGCTCGGCAAAGACAGCAAGCCGCTCGTGGATTCAGGCGACGAAGTCGCGGACAAGAATGCGCGCGAGCGATTCGTGGAACTCTACGCAGTGGCGAATTCGCTCGACAAGAGCGTCCCCGACTCCATCGTTGTCGAAGTGGGTGAAGACAAATGGCCCTTCCCCGTTCCGATCGTCCCGGAAGGCGGCAAGTGGCATTTCGACAGCCCGACCGGCATCGATGAACTGATCAACCGCCGTGTCGGCGCCAATGAACTGGCGACCATTCAGTCCTGCCTGGCCTACGCCGACGCGCAGCGCGAGTACTACATGCGTAATCCGGAAAGTTCGGCCTTACTGCACTACGCCGGCCGGCTCATCAGCACCGAAGGCAAGAAGGATGGCCTGTACTGGCCCGCGGGCGAGAACGAAGAACAGAGTCCCCTCGGTGAAGGCTTCGCCAAAGCGCGCGCCGAGGGTTACGCGAAGGAAGGCACGATGACAGGCGAGCCCTTCCACGGCTACATCTACCGGTTGCTGTCCAAGCAGGGGCCGAACGCTCCCGGCGGTGCTTATGACTACGTCGTCAATGACCAGTGGTTAGGAGGATTCGCGGCGATCGCATTTCCCGCCGACTATGGCAATTCCGGTGTCATGACTTTCATGGTGAGCCACGATGGGGTGGTCTACTCGAAAGACCTGGGCCCCGAAACGGCGAAGCTCGCCATGGCGGTCGATTCGTTCGATCCGGTGGCGCCCTGGAAGCGCGAGGAAGTGCCGGAGATCACCGTGACAGGGACAGCGACGGTCCCTGCAAACTGAAGTTCAGCGTCGCAGCAGCCGCAGGAGCTCTTCGAGTTCCATGCGCATCTGCTTGACGATCTGCTGACTCTGGCTGACGTCGACGCGGGCTTCTTCGCCGGCCAGCTTGTTGCGCGCACCGCCGATCGTGAAGCCCTGCTCGTACAGCAGGCTGCGGATCTGGCGAATGATGATGACGTCCTGCCGCTGGTAGTAGCGGCGGTTGCCGCGGCGCTTCACCGGCTTGAGCTGCGGAAATTCCTGTTCCCAGTAGCGCAGCACGTGCGGCTTCACGCCACACAGCTCGCTCACTTCGCCGATCGTGAAATAGCGCTTGCCAGGGATCGCCGGCAGTTCGTCGTTATTCTTTGGTTCCAGCATAAGCTTCGACTCGCGCCTTCAATTTCTGACCTGGACGGAACGTCACCACGCGTCGCGCGCTGATGGGAATCTCCTCTCCCGTTTTCGGATTACGTCCTGGCCGCTGATTCTTGTCGCGTAAATCGAAGTTGCCGAAACCCGAAAGCTTGACCTGTTCGCCGTTGGAGAGCGCATGGCGCACTTCCTCGAAAAACAGGTCTACCAGCTCGCGCGCCTCGCGTTTGTTGAGACCCAGCTGATTGAACAGCGCCTCAGCCATCTCCGCTTTCGTCAGAGCCATGCTTTTATTCTCGAAATCCTGCGCCCAACGTTGCACTCAGATCGGCACGAATCGCGGCTAACAAACGGTCCGCGTCCTCGTCCGCGAGGGTGCGAGAATTGTCCTGAAATATCAAGCCTAAAGCGACGCTTTTTCTACCTGTTTCTATGCCGGGGCCCCGAAACACGTCGAAGACCCGGATGTCGCGAAGTAAGCTCGAAGCGGCGAAGGTTACACGTTCATGTAGCTGTCTTAAAGAAACTTTCTCGTCCACGACGACTGCGAGGTCGCGACGCACGCGCGGGAACCGGGAGATCTCCTCAAAACGCGGCATTTTTGCCGCCAGAGCCGGGAGGTACTCCACTTCGAACAGAATGGGTGCATATGTGAAATCGAATTCTTGCACCAATTGTGGATGCAGCTCGCCTATCCAGCCCATGGTCTTGCCCGCTCGCGTCACCCGCGCGCTTCGGCCCGGATGCAGACAAGGCAACGTGTCGGCGATGTAGCCGAATTCGTCCATGGCACCGGTGCGCGCAAAGAGCGCATCGAGATCCTGCTTCACGTCGAAGAAATCCACAGGCGTAACCTCTGCGCCCCACTGCTCGGGTTTGCGCGAGCCGATGGCGATGCCGGCGAGCAGATCGATTTCCGCGCCTGCTTCAAATCTTGCGCCATGTTCGAACAGACGAATGCGATCCTGCTGGCGCCGCTGATTGTCGAGCGCAGCCTTGATGAGGCCGGGCCACAACGACGTCCGCATGACCGCCATGTCGCTCGAGATGGGATTGCTGAGGACCGGTGTAGAACTGCCGGGGAACAGTTTTCCCTGCAACGCGGGATCGACGAACGCGTAGGTGATGGCTTCCTGGTAGCCGCGCGTCGCCAGTATCTCGATCGCCTGCGTCTCCACCGGCGCCTGCTCCGAGAGCGGCTTCACTCGCTGAAGTCCGGGCGCATGAATCTCGGCGATGGCTTCGAATCCGACGATGCGTGCGAGTTCTTCGATGAGGTCCGGCTCGATGGTGATGTCGAAGCGGTGTGACGGCGGAGTGACGAGCCACCCAGCCCCATCGGCGCGCACCTGCATGCCCAACGACTCGAGCGTCGCCTTGACGTCGTTGTCGGCAATCGTCGTGCCCAGCAGTTTGCTGATTCGATCGCGTCGCAGCGCAACTTCGGCGCGCCTGGGCAACTGCGCGGTGTCCTGAACGACGTGCACTGGGCCGGCTTTGCCGCCAGCGATCTCGACCAGCAGTTTCGTCGCCCTTTCGATTGCGCGTTCCTGATTGGCGGGATCGACACCCCGCTCAAAACGCTGCCCGGCATCCGTCACCAGGCCATAGCGGCGTCCGCGGCCGGCGATGGCTGACGGCGTGAAGAATGCCGCCTCGAAGAGGATGTCGACAGTGTCTGCGCTGCACGCGGTACGCATACCGCCCATGACACCGGCCATGCCGACGGCGCCACTGGCGTCGGCGATCACCAGCACATCGGGCGTGAGCTTGATTTCCTTGCCATCGAGCAGCGTGATGGCCTCGTCCGCTGTCGCGAATCGCGCGTCGAGCGAACCTTCGAGCTTGCCGAGATCATAGGCATGCATCGGCTGCCCCAGTTCGAGCAAGAGGTAGTTGGTGACGTCGACAACCGGGCTGATCGGGCGCAGACCCGCCCGCCGCAGGCGCTCTCGGAGCCACCACGGGGATGATTTGCTGTTGTCGATGCCGCGCACGACGCGGCTCACGAGCTTCGGACAGGCCGTCGGCGCCGTGAGTTTCACCGTGAAGGTATCGCTGATGCTGTTCGCGAACTTGTCCTGCGAATCGCGCACGGCCGTGCGCGTCAGCGCCGCCACTTCCCGCGCGATGCCCAGGACCGACATCGCATCGCCGCGGTTTGGCGTGACATTGAGCTCGAGGATGGGTTCATCGAGCATCAGCGCTACCCGCAAATGCTTGCCCACCGGGCTATCGGCCGGCAGCTCGAGGATGCCCTCGGACTGATCCGCCATGCCGAGCTCTTTCGCGGAACACAACATGCCGGAGGAGTCCACGCCGCGGAGTTTGGCGGCTTTGATCTCGAGCCCGCCCGGTAGTTTGGCGCCGATCGTGGCGAGGGCCGTCTTGAGGCCGACGCGGGCATTCGCCGCGCCGCACACGATCTGCAGCGGCGTGGGACTTGCGCCCATCACCTGACATACCTGCAGTTTGTCGGCCTGGGGGTGGCGCTCGGCGGCGATGATCTCGCCGACGATGACACCCGTGAACGGCGGCGCCGCGGTTTCCAGCGCTTCGAGCTCGAAGCCGCACATGGTCAGACGCGCACCGAGCTCATGACCGCTCCAGGAGTTGTCGACGAGCTCTGCGAGCCATGCCATCGGAACGCGCATCGGCTAACCCGCCCTGAACTGCGCGAGGAATCGCAGATCGTTTTCGAAGAACAGGCGCAGGTCGTTCACGCCGTACCGAAGCATGGTGAGCCGATCGATACCCATGCCGAACGCATAGCCGGTGTATTTCTCGGGATCGACGCCACCGGCCTCGAGCACCTTGGGGTGCACCATGCCGCAGCCGGAAATCTCGAGCCAGCCGGTGTGCTTGCAAACGCGGCAGCCCGCGCCGGCGCACAGCACGCAGGACATGTCGACTTCGGCCGAAGGCTCGGTGAACGGAAAATAGGACGGACGCAGGCGCATCTTCAGGTCGCGTTCGAAGAACGATTCGAGGAAGCCATGCAGCATGGCCTTCATGTTCGCGAAGGTGACACCCTCGCCCACCACCAGTCCTTCGACCTGGTGAAACATCGGCGAGTGCGTGACGTCGTGATCGTTGCGATAGACGCGTCCGGGTGCGATCAGCGCGAACGGCGGCTTGCCCGCGAGCATGGCGCGGATCTGCACCGGAGAAGTATGCGTGCGCAGCAACCTTCCATCCGGAAAGTAGAAGGTGTCATGCATCGCGCGCGCCGGGTGGTCGGCCGGGATGTTCAGCGCTTCGAAATTGTGGAAATCGTCTTCGATCTCGGGGCCGGTGGCGACGTCGAAGCCCGCCTGGCGGAACAACTGTTCGATACGAAGGCGCACCTTCGTGACCGGATGCAATCCGCCACGCGCTTCGCCGCGGCCCGGCAGCGTGACGTCGACGCGTTCCTTCGCGAGCTTGGCGGCGACGTGTGCCTGCTCGAGCTGGGCTCGCTTGGCTTCGATGGCGGCCTGGAGCTCTTCGCGAACGCGATTGAAGCGGGCGCCCATTTCCTTGCGCTCGGCATCGGCCAGCCTGCCGAGACCTTTGAGTTTCTCGGTCAGCCAGCCGCTCTTGCCCAGAGAACGAACACGCGATTCGTCCAGTCCGCTCAGATCGCCTGCGCTCGAAATCGCGCCGAGCGTTTCCGCCCGGCGCGCGTCGAGATCATTAGCGTCGCCTTCAGCCATGAACGCAATTACGCGGCTTTCGAGGCTTTTTCGGCTTTCTCGAGGGCTGCTTTCGCCTGCTTTGCGATGCTCGCAAAAGCGTCCGGCTGATTCACGGCGAGATCGGCAAGCATCTTGCGATCGATTTCGATCTCGGCCTTCTTCAGGCCGTTGATGATCTTGCTGTAGCTCAGCCCGAATTCACGCGCGGCGGCGTTGATGCGGGTGATCCAGAGCGCACGGAAGTCGCGCTTCTTGGCGCGGCGATCGCGATACGCATACTGGCCGGCCTTGATGACGGCCTGCTTGGCGGCGCGGAATACTTTCCGGCGGGCGTTGTAATAGCCCTTCGCCTTGCCCAGGATTTTCTTGTGTCGGCGTCCAGCGGTGACGCCACGTTTAACTCGTGCCATGTGTGTGTCCTCGCTTTACTTGGTGTTCGGCAACAGCTGATCGATACGGCCCATGTCGCTCTTGTGCACGAGCGAGGAACCGCCTGAACGCAGCTTGCGCTTGGTCTTGCGAGGCTTATGACCGAGATTGTGGCGGCGGCCAGCCGAATAGGATTTCCATCCCTTCGCCGTTTTCCGAAAACGTTTGGCCGCTGCCTTGTTGGTTTTCAACTTAGGCATTACATCGACTCCGGGGTCTCATGGACCCATTTGTAGCCCCGATCACAAACCAGCCCCTCTTCGTTGAAGAGGCGCGCTGGCCGCTACGGGCGAATCCGCAGGGCTTTAAGGCTTGCGGGTTACTTCTTTTTCGGCGCGAACATCATGACCATCTGCCGCCCTTCCATCAGCGGGTTCTGTTCGATCGCCGCGTGGGCGTTCAAATCAGCAACCAGCCTGTCGAGCAACTTCCGGCCCAATTCCGTATGCGCCATCTCACGGCCGCGGAAACGCAGGGTTACCTTGGCCTTATCACCCTCGGTCAGGAAGCGAATGATGTTACGCAGTTTGATCTGGTAATCGTTCTCATCCGTACCGGGACGAAACTTGATCTCTTTGATCTGAATCTGTTTCTGCTTGCGCTTCGCGGCATGCGATTTCTTGTTCTGTTCGAACAGGAACTTGCCGAAGTCCATCACGCGCACCACAGGCGGATCGGCCTGCGGCGACACTTCGACGAGATCGAGCTCCGAGCTCCGCGCCAAATCGAGTGCTTCGAATCTAGTTAGCACCCCTACCTGTCCGCCGTCCGCTCCGATGACTCTCACTTTCGGTGAGGTGATCTCTTCGTTGCGCCTTACGCGCTTGGTTGCAATCGCTATAAATCAACCCTCCAGCAATGTACGGCCGTGGCTCTCGACTTCCGCGCGGAGCCGACTAACAAAGTCTTCCGGGGTCATCGTGCCGAGATCCTTGCCACTCAAGGTCCGCACTGAAATCTGATTCGCCGCTACTTCCTTGTCGCCCGCCACCAATAAATAGGGGACGCGCTGCAGCGTGTGGGCGCGAATCTTAAAGCCCACCTTTTCGTTCCGCAAGTCGATCTCTGTGCGAATCCCTTGATTTCTAAGAGTTTCCGCAAGTCGTTGAACGTAGGCGTCCTGAGCACGGGTGATGTTCATCACAATTGCCTGCGTGGGAGCCAGCCAGGCGGGCAATTTCCCCGCGTGATGCTCGAGCAAAATGCCGAAAAAGCGCTCCAGGGAGCCGAAAATCGCCCTGTGCAGCATCACGGGCGTCTGCCGCTGGCTGTGCTCATCTATATAGGTGGCCCCCAGGCGCCCGGGCAGGTTGAGGTCAACCTGTAGGGTTCCACACTGCCAGGTCCGGCCGATCGCATCCCGAAGGTGGAATTCGAGCTTGGGCCCATAGAAGGCGCCCTCGCCGGGGTTGTAGTCACATTCGATGCCGGCGGCGGCCGCGGCGGCCTTGAGCGCCTTTTCCGACTTGTCCCAGATCTCGTCCGATCCCACGCGCTTTGGCGGGCGGTCTGCGAACTTGACCGCCACATCGTCGAAACCGAAGTCCTTATAGATGGAGAGCAGCAGTTTGATGATGAGCACCGATTCGTCGGTGATCTGCCCTTCGGTGATGAAGATGTGCGCATCGTCCTGGTTGAACGCGCGCACGCGCATGAGGCCATGCAGCGCACCCGATGGTTCATAACGGTGCACCTTGCCGAACTCCGCGAAACGGAGCGGCAGGTCCCGATAGCTGCGGATGCCCTGGTTGAAGATCTGGATGTGCCCCGGGCAATTCATGGGCTTGATCGCGAATACGCGGTCGTCCGGCGTTTTCGTCAGAAACATGTTCTCGCCGAACTTCTCCAGGTGGCCGGAACGCTGCCACAGCGAGGACTCCATGATTTCCGGCGCATTGACTTCGCCGTACCCGGCCTCGTCCTGCCGCTTGCGCATGTAGCCAATCAACTGCTGAAAAATGCGCCAGCCCTTGGGGTGCCAGAACACCGCGCCCGGTGCCTCTTCCTGGAAATGGAACAGGTCGAGGTCCTTGCCGATGCGCCGATGATCGCGCTTCTCGGCCTCTTCGAGCCGGTGCAGGTAGGCGGCCAGATCCTTGTCGTTGAGCCACGCGGTGCCGTAGATGCGCTGGAGCATCTCGTTGCGATGGTCGCCGCGCCAGTAGGCGCCGGCCACCTTCATGAGCTTGAAGCTCTTGAGCTTGCCGGTGCTGGGCACGTGAGGTCCGCGGCACAGGTCGAACCACTCGCCCTGGCCATACAGGCCGATCGGCTCGTTCGACGGAATGCTGGCGATGATCTCGGCCTTGTACTTCTCGCCCATGCTCTGGAACAGGGCCACGGCCGCGTCGCGCTCCAGGACGCGCTTCGTGACCTTGAGGTCCGCCGCCGCGATCTCTTTCATCTTGGCTTCGATCTTCTCGAGATCTTCGGGCGTGAACGGGCGCTCGAACGCGAAGTCATAGAAGAATCCGTCTTCGATGACCGGACCGATGGTGACCTGCGCCTTCGGGTAGATAGCCTGCACGGCCATGGCGAGCAGGTGCGCGGTCGAATGACGGATGATCTCGAGCGCTGCCGGGTCTTTCTCGGTGACGATGGAGAGTTTCGCGTCTTCCGTGATGACGAACGACGTGTCTACTAGCTTGTCATTGACGCGGCCGGCGATCGCCGCCTTGGCCAGGCCCGCGCCGATACTCGCGGCCACTTCGGCCACGGTTACGGGGGCGTCAAACTTCTTCTGGCTGCCGTCGGGCAGCGTAATGGCTGGCATGAGCGTTTTCTACAATAGATCAAGCGGTTGCAGGGCCGCGCATCGTGCCAAACGGGGTGCACATAATCAATTCGGATGGAATCCCCGTGCCGCCCCCGGCAATTTGCTACTTTCTCGCAGGTTGTATCGAAGGTCTCGAACAATGAAAACAACAGGCAGGGCATCCGCGCACGTGGCGGCGCTCACTTTGCTCATGATGCTTTCGGCCTGCGGCGGAGGGGGTGATTCATCTCCGGCGCCCGCGCCGCCGCCTCCACCAGTCAACGGCGCGCCTACGCTCACCACCACCGCCATCACCACTGACGAGGACGTCAACTCCTCGACACAGGTGGCGGCGAGCGACCCCGATGGCAACCCACTCACCTTCGCGCTCGCGACCAATCCGCAGCATGGCACCGCCACGTTGACCGCGACGGGCGCGCTCACGTACGCGCCCGCAGCCAACTACTTCGGCCCGGACTCGCTGGGCATCACCGTGAGTGACAACGCCGGCGCGCAAGTCACCGGAACCATCAACATCACCGTAACCGGGGTCAATGACGCCCCGGTGCTGACCAGCACGAATCTGGCTGTTGATGAGGACGGCAGGCTCACCACTCAGCTCGCCGGCACGGATGCCGAAGGCGACGTGTTCACATTCCAGTTCCCGCTCGGTGCGAACCACGGCACGCTGGCCGTGACGACGTCGGGCGCCATCACCTATACGCCCGACGTCAACTACTGGGGCGCCGACCAGGTTCGCCTGCGCCTGGTGGAAAGTGTTTCCGGACTCACCTCCGCCGAGCAGCTCTTGAGCATCCAGGTGCGATCGGTCAACGATCCGCCACTCGCGCAGGACGATTCGTTGCGAGTACCGACTACCCCGGGGCAGGCAGTGGTGGTGCCTGCGCTCGCGAACGACAGCGACTTCGATGGCGACGTGATTACGCCGACCGTCGTCTCCCAACCGCGTGGTGGAACGGTGACCGTGAATCCGTCCACGCGCCATCTCACCTTCGAACCTGCCAATGCTTACGTCGGCCCCATCGAGTTCACGTACCGCGTAAGCGACGGGCACGTCGATTCCGGGGTCGTCTCGGTGCGCGCCGTCATCGGCGAATTCCTGCCGATCACCTTTCTTTCCGACTACACCACTCCCGGTCGCGCCGAGGTGCACATCTTCGACGGCCTCGAAGTGCGCCGTGTGAGCGACGCTGCACCGACGGGCTACAACATCGTCGATTTTTCAGTGTCCGGCGACCTGCGCACGCTTGCCTACAGCGCCGACGGCGCCAACGACATTCGCGCGTACGTGCAACCCATGGATGGGTCGAGCGCCGCAGTCCTTCGCTACAGCGTGAACAAGACTTCCGCGACACAGATCTGGCTCGGCGCCTACCTGAATACCGACGGTAGCCATCTGCTGGTGTATGACTATCTGACGAGCCAGGCCAAACCTCACTTCGTGGTGAATGTCGCCACGGGAGCGACGACGCAGCTCGGCGCCAACATGCCGGGCATCATTGCGACACGCTACGCCAACTTCCATCCATGGGATCCGCGGCTCATCGTTCTCCAGGGCCAGACGGCGGGACCCTTCCAGCCCGACATCATCACGCAGCCCATGGCGAAAGAAATGTTCGTTGTCGACGCCGCCTCGCCGGGAACCTTCACGCAGATCGGCCACAGCCATTCGCTGAACGAATACGGCGGCGAGGGGTACAACTTTTCCCGCGACCCCCGCGTCATCTACTACGGCGACTATCGAACGTATTCTTCTCCCACCTTCAGCGTCACCTACAACCTCGTGGCGTACGACCGCGTCACCGGGGCCGAAACGCCGGTAGTTAGATTTGCGAATCCTCCGGATCGCGGCATCAATGGCTCCGGCTGGATGAGCCCGGACTCGAGCCGCATGTGCTTCGGCGTCTATGAGCCGACGACCAGCGCTTATGACGGGCCTTCACGGTTCTATGCCATGGAGCTGGCGGATCCCACCTCCGCGAGGCCCGTGAGCCCGGTACTCGACGACATCAGCCAGTGCGCGATGGCCTCTGACAATCGCACGGTGATTTATCGCGTCTACGCGCTGAACAGGAACACACAGCACGCCTATGCAGTCGATTCGGTAAACCCCGGGACGCCCGTGCTGCTCGCTCCTGACGGAGAAGCTGGCTCGAAACAGGGCACCTGGCAGGTATCCCCTCATGCCATGCGCGTGGCCATTGCCTACTTCGACAACGATGGCAGCCCGTACACGACCAACCAGGTGGGTCGCTACTACTCGCTACCGCTCGACGGCGGCAGCCCCTTCCTGTTCTCGGACAGCTACCTGAACGCGGCGTACTCCACCTGGTTTTACGACTCGAACGACGACGGAAGTTTCCTGATCTACGGCCGGCCGAAGAATGGCATCGCCGCGCTCGAACTCATGAGCACGCGCGGACTCAACCTCTCGATTCCGCTGTCGCGCACTGGCGAGACTATCGGCGTCACGAACGCGAGCTGGCTGCGCCCCTATCCCTAGGCGGCAGCGCCCTCGTAGAGTCGATTCTGACAAGCCGGCGGGGGCTTGGCTGATATCCGCGATTGCACTGCGGGCATCTACTGGCCTCATGAAGAGGCGTCCCAAGGCAGCGAAGCCGCTGCGATTTGCCGTCATCGGCCTCGGCCACATTGCCCAGGCTGCCGTGCTGCCGGCGTTCAAACACGCGCGCCCGCACGCCGAATTGACGGCCCTGGTGTCCGACACACCGGCCAAGCTGAAAACACTGGGCCGCCGCTACGGCGTCAAGCAGTTGTACTCATACGCCAATGCGCATGAGCTCTTTTCGAGCGGCGCCATCGACGCCGTATACATCGCCCTGCCTAACACGCATCACGCCATCTGGACCATCCGCGCCGCGGACGCCGGCCTGCACGTGCTGTGCGAAAAACCGCTCGCAACCACCGTGCGCGATTGCGAACGCATGATCGAAGCCTGCGAGCGCAACGGCGTGAAGCTCATGACCGCGTACCGCCTGCACTTCGAGCGCTGCAATCTCGAAGTCGCGGATCTCGTGCGCAAGAAGCGCATCGGCGACGCCCGCTATTTCGATTCCCAGTTCTCCATGCAGGTGAAGTCCGGAAACATCCGCCTGAAGCGCGAACTCGGCGGCGGTCCCGAATGGGACATCGGCATCTACTGCCAGAATGCGGCGCGTTATGTGTTCGCCGATGAGCCTACGCAGTTATGGGCCACGGCCACCAACAGTGGCGACCGGCGGTTCAGCGAAGTGCCCGAAACGGTGCACGTGATCATGAAGTTTCCGGAGAACCGCATCGCCAACTTCATCTGCAGCTTCGGCGCCGCCGACCGCTCGCGGTATGAGATCGTCGGCACGAAAGGCAGCATCGTGTGCGACCCGGCTTTTGAATATGCCGAGGGCCTCAGCTACGAACTCACGGTCGGCGAGAAAAAGAAGCGCAAGAAGTTTGCGAAGAGCGACCAGTTCGCGCCGGAACTGGTGCATTTCGCCAAATGCATCCGTGCCAACCGCAAACCCGAGCCTTCGGGTGTCGAAGGTCTGATCGACGTCGCGATCATAGAAGCCATTCACGGGTCCATCGCCTCCGGTGGCTGGGCGCTGGTGAATGCGCCAACGAAGCGCCGCCGCCCCACATTGCGCCAGGAAATGCGCAAGCCGGCGGTACCGAGCGAGCCCCCCATGGTCCAGGCGGAGAGCGGTCATCGCTAAGTCAAAGCAAAACGGTAATGGTGATGGAGAGCTCGAGAAGCCGAAGCGCGGATCGCGCGGGCTGTGGAATGGCGCCATCAGCTTCAGCCTCATCCACATCCCCGTGAGCCTGCATACCGCGGCGCGGGCCCACGAGCTCGATCTCAACTTGCTCGACAAGCGCGACTTCGCGCCCGTCGGATACCAGCGTTACAACAAGGCCACGGGCAAGGTGGTCAACTGGAATGACGTCGTAAAGGGGTACGAATATGAGAAGGGCGAATACGTGGTGCTCACGGACGAGGACTTCCGTCGCGCCAATGTCGAAGCGTCTCGGACCATCGACATCCAGACCTTCGTCGATCGCGACGCGATCGCGCCTTACTACTTCGACACGCCCTACTTCCTGGTGCCCGACAAGAACGGCGAACGCGTCTACGCGCTGCTGCGCGAAGCGCTGGAGCAATCGAAGAAGCTTGCCGTGGCGACGTTCGTGCTGCGCAGCCGACAGCACGTCGCGGCGCTGATGCCGGTCGACAAGATCATCGTGCTGAACACGCTGCGTTACGAGGCGGAAATCCAGCCGCACCCGGATGTGGCCGCGGCTGTCGCCAAGAAAGCCAACGCGGCCGGTGGCCGCGAGCTCACGATGGCGCTCAAGCTCGTCGAGGAGATGAGCGAGAAGTGGCAACCCGACGCATTCACCGACACGTACCGCGACGATCTCTTGAAGCGCATCCAGCAGAAGGTGAAGGCCGGACAGACGCACACGCTGACCGAACCTGAAACCGAGACCACGGAACGCGCGACGGGTGGCGGGAAGGTCGTGGACCTGATGTCGCTGCTGCAACGGAGCCTGGACCAGAAAGGTGGTAGCTCGGGCGAGACGGCAGCGCGAGCGACCAAGCGCAAACACAGCGCGGCGCGCCGTCGCACCGCCACCTCACGAACGACAGCGCGACGCGCCTGACCTATGGCCGACGCGGGGCACAAGGCTCGCGGCAAAACGCGCCTCAAGCGCTACGTCGCCAAACGCGACTTCAAGAAGACTGCCGAGCCCGGCGCCCGGGCCCGCGCGTCGAAGACCGCGAAACTCACCTTCGTCGTACAGAAGCACGCCGCGCGGCGGCTGCATTGGGATTTCCGCCTCGAGTGGGAAGGCACGCTGCGGAGTTGGGCCGTGCCCAAGGGGCCCTCGCTCGATCCGGCCGACAAACGTCTCGCCGTCGAAGTCGAAGACCACCCCATCGCCTATGCCAAATTCGAGGGTGACATTCCCAAAGGCCAGTATGGCGGCGGTCACGTCGACATCTGGGACAACGGCACCTGGGAACCGGTCGGCGATTTCGCCAAGGGTCTGAAGAAAGGCCATCTCGAATTCGAACTCTTCGGCAAAAAGCTGTCCGGACGCTGGCACCTCGTGCGCACGCGCATGCAGGGCAAACAACCTAACTGGCTGCTCATGAAGAGCGGCGATTTCGCGGCGCGTGTCGGCGCCGATGCGGACGTCATCGATGCCGGTGGCGCCGATGATCCGAAACGAATGCTGCGGCCGCGCGGCGCAAAACCCGCCAGTGTTCCGCGGCACAAGCCCGGTGGCGCGCCCAAGGCGCGCAGCGGCAAGAGCACCGGCACGCGCGGTAAAGCGCTGCCCGCCAGCATCAAGCCGATGCTCGCCACGCTGGTCGACAAGGTGCCGGGCGATGAAGGTTGGGCTTACGAGCTCAAGTACGACGGTGTGCGTCTGCTGTGCCGCTGTGATGGCGGCGATGTGCGTTGCATTTCGCGCAATGGCATCGACTGGACACACAAGACGGCGCCCGTGGTCGAAGCATTCGCGAAACAGAAACTCGAAGGCGCGTGGGTCGACGGCGAGCTGATCGTCACGGATCCCAACGGCCGCTCGGACTTCTCGCTGCTACAGCACGCGATGGAGCAAGGACGGCTGGAGGAACTCCAGTTCTGCATCTTCGACCTGCTCTTCTACCGGGGCGAGGACCTGCGGGCCCTGCCGCTCTCGGAACGCAAGGTCCGGCTCGATGCGGCCTTCGCCAAACTACCGGCCAGCGGGCCGCTGCGCCTGGCGGACCAGCTCCATAGCGACAGCGCCGAGCTGATCACGCGCGTCTGCAACCAGCACCTCGAAGGGCTGGTCGCAAAACGGGTCGACTCGCCGTACACCGGCGATCGTTCCGAGAACTGGCTCAAGGTGAAGTGTCACCGTGAGCAGGAGTTCGTGGTGGGCGGCGCGGCCTATCTGCCGGGTCGCGGCACAGGCACATTTTCGTCGCTGCTCGTGGGAGTGAAAGCCGGCAACGGCTTGAAATATGTGGGCCGCGTCGGCGGTGGGTTCGACGCGGCTGAACGCGCCGAGTGGCACGAACGGGTGAAGAAGTTCGCGCGCAAGGACAGTCCATTCGATCGGCTTCCCGACAAGCGCGCCGGTGAAAACTGGCATTGGATGAAACCCGAGCTCGTGATCCAGGTGGCCTTCGCCGACTGGACTCACAGTGGCATCCTGCGCCAGCCGCGCTATCTCGGACTGCGCCAGGACCGCGACCCGAAAACCGTGGTCCGCGAGGAGCCCGAGCACACCGAGGACGTCGTGAAGGAAACGCAACGCAAGCCTGCCAGGGCAAAGTCGAAGGCCGGGGCCAAGGGCAAGACGAAGGATGTGCCCGATTCACCCGGACGCCTCACGCATCCGGAGCGCGTGCTGTTTCCGCACGACGGCATCACCAAGCTCGAGCTCGCCGAATACTTCGCCGCGATTGGCGAGCACGCGATGCCGCACTACAAGGATCGGCCGCTGTCGATCCTGCGGAATACGCACGGATCGAAGCCGTTTTTCCAGAAGCATTTCCTCGAAACGTCGAGCGCCGGCCTGCGCGTGGTGAAGATTCCGAACGCGGACAAAGATCCGGACTACACGGTGTGCGACTCGTCCGAAGGACTGGTGCATCTCGCGCAGGTGGGCGCGGTCGAGCTGCATAGCTGGGGGGCGGTGATGCCGAAGCCCACGCATGCCGATCGGCTGACTTTCGATCTCGATCCCGGTGCGGAGCTGGCTTACGCGCCGCTGCGCGACGCGGCGTTCGCCATCCGCAAGCTCATGAAGGATCTCGGCCTCGAGAGCTGGGTGAAGACCACGGGCGGCAAAGGCCTGCACGTGGTCGTGCCGCTGACGCGGCCACTGCCCGACTGGCCCACCGCCAAGGAATTTGCGCACGAAGTCACACTGTTCATGGAACGGCTCGCACCCACGATGTTCACCTCGAAAACCGGCGAGCGGAATCGCAAGAACAAGATCTTCGTCGACTATCTACGCAACGGATTCGGCGCCACCGCCGTCGCGGCCTTTTCACCGCGATGGCGCCCGGGCGTGGGCGTGTCCACTCCCGTGGCCTGGGATGAAATCGACGAGGACGTGCGCGGCACGCATTTCAACCTGCACAACGTGCCGGAGCGCATCGCGAAGCTACGCAAGGATCCGTGGAAGGACTACTGGACGGCGGAGCAGCCGCTGACCAAGGCGATGCTGAAAGACCTCCAGAAAATGGGTTGAGCCTCCGAAAATGGGGTCAGACCCCAAATCCTGGAAATGGGGTCTGACCCCATTATCCTAGCGCTCGATGCGGTACTCGACGCCCGTGCGCGTCTCCTGCGTGCCGCGCTGCACGCGCACACCCACATCCTTCGAGAGCTTGTAGCGCAGCGCGATGACCTCGCCCGGCTCGAACAGCCCCACGCCGTAACTCAGGTACAGCCGCGGCGACAGATACTCACCGATGGTCAGCGCCGAACCGCCGATCATCTCGTTCTCTTCCACGCCGGCTTCGTCGAGCCCGAGGCGCGCACCGATGCGCTGGGCCACGAGGCCCGCGCCGGCGCCCTCGAGGGACTGCGTCGCCGACGCCAGCGCATCCTGCGAACTTCCACTGGCGCTGCCGACTTCCGACAGCGAGCGTCCGGTGACCAGGTACGACAACGCGTCCGCCTCGCCCACGTTGGGCTCCGAGACGACGGTGACGATAGGACGCTGCGCTGAGCCGGCAATACGCAGCCCGGTAGATTGATCGTCATCGATCTGCCGCATCGCGACGATCGCCAGCCGCGGATTGTTGAGCGGCGTGCCGGCGAACAGCAGCCGGCCGTCCTTGATGGTGAGGTCCTGGCCGTAGGCTTTGTAGCGGCCGGCAATACCCAGCTGCCCGGAGCCCGAGGTCGGCACACCGGGCGACTCGCGTACCGTCAGGTGTCCGGCCACCGTCGCCTCGAGTCCATAACCCGTGACCGCAATGTTCTCGCCCAGGTTCACCGTGATGACCGCCTGCAGCGGCAGCGCCGACGTCTTCGCTGCGCTGACGACCTCCTTGCCATTGCGAATCACCACCACGTCCGGCGAGACGTTGGGCGATTCGTCCTGCGGCAGCTTCTGCAGGTTGATGGCGGCGCGCGGAATGGTGACTTCGCCGCGCAGTAGATAGCCCTTCGGATCGCCCGTGAGCGTCAGGTCCGGCGTCAACACCACATTGGCCGCCGGGATATCCGCCGCGAGGAACTCCTGGCCGCGGATCTTGACGTCCACGGTGCGCCGTTCGTCCATCGAGCCTTCGAACTCCAGGTGCCCCTTGCCGGACGCCACGCTGCCGGTGAGATTGAATCCGCCGGTGCGCTTCGCTTCGCCGCGCACGCGACCGTCACGCAATTCGATGCCGAGTTTGCCGAGGTCGGCTGTCAGCTTCGTGGCATCGACATTACCCGTGAATTCCGGCTTGAGCGTTGTGCCGCCCACTTCGATTTCCGCGATGACGGCGCCATCGAGGTTCGCCACGGCGGGCAAGAACGCGCCGAAGGGCGCGAGCGTCGGCATGGCCGCATCGATCTTCCCCGCGATTCGCGGCGCCGGCGCATTCAGATCCGACGCCGTGATCGAAGCGCTCACGCTGCCGCCGTGGGCCAGTTTCGCCGTGAGCTTCGTGTTGGCCTTCATGCCCGAGAAATCCGCTTTCATGTCCAGGTTCTCGTAGATCAAAAGCGTGCCCTGGTTTGCAAGCGCCTCCGCTGCAGGTATCTGCTCGCCTTCGGCCATCACCAGGCGCGCCGATTCCGACGTGACGGCCAGGTCGCCTATCCACTGGCCATCGGCACCGCGACGCACACGGCCATGGCCCTGCAGCTCGCCCTGCAACTCGCCCGCGAGCGCGTCCGGTGCGAGAGTGTTGGCCAGTTTCAGCGGCACGCGCTCGAATGAATACCCGGCGTCGAGCTGCCCCGACGCTGCGAACTTCATGGCCGTGCACAACACCGTGGGATTGTCTTCCAGGCAGGTCTGCGACAGCGAGAAACTGCCGGCGTCATAAACCACTCGCGAGGGTTCGCGCAGCGAGAGGTTGGCGATATCCGCGGCCTTGAACTGCAAGGCGGCCAATTCGCCGCTCCACCCGGTTTTTGTGAGGCCGCCCGCCAACTCAATCGATCCATCGAACTGCTCGCTGTCCGCGCTGACCGCCACGCGATGCTTCGCCTGGTTGCCGGAAGCATTCAGCGTAACCTGCGCGAACGCCTGGCCGCCCACCGTCACCTGCGTCGCAACGGCTTGCACCTTGCCGTCCGGATCCAGCGGGCTCGCCACCGTCGCATCCACGTGCAGCTTCGCGATGTTGTTCTCGCCCATGCCAACGGACTTTCCGTCGGCGCTTCCCGCAATCGTGAGCGTGGGCCACTCGCCACGCACCGTGAAGCGTCCGGTCAAACTACCCTGGGTTTCGGGCACCCAGTCGCTGAGCGATGCCACTGCCAGCTCCACGGTGGCGTCGATGCGCTTCGCATCGGCCGCGTTGCCAATCACCGCGATGCGGCTCTTGCCCGAGCGGAGCTGCAGATCGCCCGTGAGGCGCGACGGTGCCTCGAACTCGAGATCAGCTTCACCGGAGATCTGCCGGCCGCGCAGCGTGCCCGACAGCGTCGCAATCTGCAGCGCTCCGCGCGGCCCCGCCTCGGCCAGCACTCCGCGCGTGCTGGCATCGATATTCAATCGCCCTGGCCATTCGGCAAGCAGCGCGCCTGGATTGAAGTCGCTTGCCTTCGCGTACAACGACCAGGCCACGGGCTTGAACTCGACGGTGCCGCTCAGCGCCAGGTGTCCGGCGCTCTGCCGCAGTTCGAGCTGCTGCAGATCCGCCCGCTTGTCGGTGCCTGACGCGTCGATCAGCACGTGCACGAGTTCATCCGGTGGCCCGACGTCGAGTTCGCCCTTCACGGCATAGGCCTTCGGCGTGCCGCTGATGTCCACAGCGCCACGACTGGCCAGCACGCGACCGGCGAGCGACTCGGGTACCACGACATCCTGCCAGCGGGCCTTAAGTTTCGCGCGCACCGTGTTCTGCTCCGGCGTGATCCTGCCGTTCACCACCAGCGAGCCGCGAAGGTCGTCCGATTCCACGGCAAGTTTGTCCACCACGAGTTCGTCCGTGGTCCAGCGCGCAGCGAGATCGAGCTTGCGCACGCGTGCCAACACGCCAGTGTCGCGACGGATGACGGCTTTCTCGATCGAGAATTCATCGACGACGATGCGCAGTGGCGCCGCCACCCACAAGGGTTCGTCGGGCTTGTCCGGCTCGTCTTTCGAGGGCGGCAGCAGTACATCCAGCGTCTGCACGCTGGCGCTGTTCACGTGCAACGTGCGTCCGAACAGCGCCGACAGCGTCGGCTCGACGTGGATCCTGGCGGCGCGGATCTTCACCGCGTCGACACCGCCGTCGAAGCTGAAGTCGACGAGCGTGATCTCGCTGGCGATGGTTCCTTCCAGCGCCGAATAGCTCAGGGCGGGTAGATAGCGCTGCGTCACCGTGGCCGCCACCCAGCGGGCGCCCTGGTTCGTGAACAGCAGCCAGGAGACGAATCCGCCGATCAGAAGCAGCAGTACCGCCAGCGACAGCGCGGCCCACTTGAGTACGCGCCTCACAGGTCCGGCCCCAGCAGCACGTGCAGGCGCCAGCTGTTTTCCGTCGGCAGATCGGTTTGCACCGGAAATCCGACGTCTATGCGAATGGGCCCGAGCGGCGAGCGCCAGCGCACGCCCACACCCGCGCCCACGTTGAGGCTGAAGCCGTCGATGAATGCGTCACCGGCGTCGACGAACACCGCGGCGCCCCAGTCTTCCTTGAAGTAGTACTCGTATTCGGCGCTGGCCACGGCGAGGAACTCGCCGCCGACGATGTTGCCGTTGGCGTTCACTTCGCCGATATCGTGGTAGTCGAAGCCGCGCAACGACCGGTCGCCGCCGGCATAAAACCGCAACTCCGGCGGCAACGCGTCGAAGTTGCCCACCGACATGGCGCCGACTTCGCCGCGCAGCTTGAGACGGCTGCGGTCGCCCTGCGGTATGAGCCAGGTGATGCGGCCAAACACCTGCGCCATATCGGTGTCCGATGCGACTGCTTCCGAGGCGAGCCGCGTGCCCAACTCGACCACGTATCCCTTGCGCGGCGTCAGCCGGTCGTTGAGCCTGCGCCGGCTCAGCGTGGCTTCGGCAAACAACAACGAAGAGCTGCCGTATTCGAGATTGTCTTCGTCCTGGCCAATCTCGAAATCGCCATTCAGGTACTTGAGTCCGATCGTGCGCGTGTAGCCGCGCCCCAGTCTCTCGGACCGCGCCGCCGCGACCTGAAAGTTGCGCGAGCGCGTGACGTCGGTGGTCTCGTCGCGATAGCCCACGCCGTAATCGTAAGAGCGATCGTTCCGGCCCGGCCGCGGAATTTTGTAGTGAACCCCCGCCTCCTGCAGGCGCTCCGAGTACTCGACCTTGGCGTCAGCCTTGTGTCCCTTGCGATTGAGCCAGCGCCGCTCCGCGCCCACGCGCACACCCGCACCGAAGTCGGTGCTGTAGTAGACCTCGCCCGAATACACCGTGCGCTCATCGCGCTTCAGCATCACGTTGATGGGCACCGTGCCATCCTTCTTCTCTTCGAACTCCGGTTGCACCGACACCAGCTCGAAGTAATCGGCGTCCACCAGGCGCTGCTGCAGGTTGAGCACCTGCTCGGAATTGAAGAACGCGTCTTCGCGCCACGGGATGAAGTCCCGCAGGAAATCCTCGTTGAACGGCGCATCGCCCGCAAAACTTACGGCGCCGAATTTGTAGCGCGGGCCACTCTCCCATTCGAGGTCGACCGCAGCGGAATTCTCTTCGGGCTTCACCGTGACGCGGCGGCGCGTGAACTTCGCATCCAGGAAACCGGCGCCTCGCAGCGTGGTGTCGATGATCGTCTTGCTGGCTTCGTAAGTCGCGTGGTCCAACCGTTCGCCGACCTTTGGCACGAATGCCGAAACTGCCGACGCTACGCGCCGCTGATCCTTGCCTTCGCCGGTCACTTCGACGTGCATGTCGCGAACGATGGCGGGTTCACCGGGGACGATGTCGAACCGGGCGGTCCAGCCGGTGGTCGCATCACCCGTGAGATGCCTGGTGATCTTCGAGTCGTAGTAGCCGAAAGGCTCGAGCGCCTGGCGGATCTGCTCCTCCGACTCGCGATACGCCGCGCGCAGTTCGACGGGCGAGATGTCACGCTTGTCGTATTCGCTGAGCTCGAGGCTTGCGCGCACGGCATCGCGCTGCTCGTCAGGCAGGCCGTTGACTTCGACGCTCACCCCGGCGGCCGAGGCGGCTGTGGAAATGAATAGACCGGTCAGCGCGAACGCCCTCACGGGACCGTCGCCGTCAGAAAACGGCCTTCAGCAGCAGAATGACCACCACCAGGCTTAGGAATTTGAGCATGAGGCTAGGTTCGCCACCGGCGGGTCGGGCGTCTGTAAGGGGACTGGTAGTCGCGAGTGGGATCGAACCACCGACCACCTCCATGTCAAGGAGGTGCTCTACCACTGAGCTACGCGACTGCCGAAATGCCCCGGAACGAGGGCGCGAACGATACAGGACGAGGTTTTTTGCAGCAAGAAGTCCAATTCCGACCCGGGCAATTGCCCCTAGTCGTTAATATTTCGACCTCGTCGACATAAGCACTAAAAAAGGACGAATTTCATGCGGTTTGTATATCTCAGGAAGGCCCTGATCTCCTTCTGCACCCTGTCGGCCCTCGCCGGTTGCGGCGGTGGTGGCTCCGACGGGCCTCCTCCTCCGCCGCCCAATGTCGCCCCGGTCTTGACGACCACGACCTTGGCCGCCACGGAGGACACGGCATTTGCTGGTCAGCTGGCTGCCACTGACGCCGAGGGTCAGGCCCTCACGTTTGCGCGTGTGACTGACGCCCAGCACGGCACGGTCACCGTCTCCGCCGCCGGCGCGGTGGCCTATACCCCGACCGCCAATTACTCCGGTGCAGACACCTTCAGTGTGCGAGTGACCGACAGCGCGGGCGGCGCAACCACCGGGACCGTGACCATCAACGTCGCGGCCGTGAACGATTTGCCGGTGTTCACCGCGGCGGCACTGACCACGAACGAAGACGTGGTGCTCAATCTACAGTTGAGCGCCAGCGTCGCGGATCCTGACGGTAACCCCCTGACTTTCGCGGTAGCCACCGCACCCGCGCACGGCGCGGTGACGGTGTCCGCGGCCGGCGCCTCCGCCTACACGCCTGCAGCGAACTACAACGGCACGGATTCCTTCGCCGTCAGTATCAATGACGGCGCCGGTGGCACCACTACCGGCACCGTGTCGGTCACCATTGCCGCCATCAACGACGAGCCCGTGCTCACGACCACGCAGGTCAGCGTCGCCGAGGATGGCGTGTTGACCGCTCAGCTCGCCGCGACAGACATCGACAATCCGACGGTGGTGTACCAGCTCGGCAATGGCGCTGGCGGTCCTGCCCACGGACAGGCGTCCATCTCACCGACGGGACTCCTCACCTACGCACCGGATGCGAACTTCAACGGTGCCGACACTCTCATGGTGGGAATGGCGGACAGCGCCACGACGCTCACGTTGCGCGCGCTGGCGATCACCGTGAACCCCGTCAATGATGCGCCGTCCGCCTCGGAAGATTTGCTGCGCGTGGCGGCTGACGCTGCGGTGGTGACGCTGCCCGTCCTGTCGAATGACACCGACGTCGACGGCGACACGCTTGCCGTCACGATTCTTTCCCAACCCGGTGGCGGCACGCTGGCGGTCAATGCGTCGAACGAAATCACCTTCACGCGAGACAACCAGTTCAACGGCCCGATCCGCTTTCGTTATCGCATCACCGACACCGCAGGCGTGACCGCGGAAGCCGATGCGCGCGCGGTGATCGGCGATTTCGCCGGCATCTACTATCTTTCTGACGAGACCACCGTCGGCCGGGCCGAATTGCATTGGTTCGACGGCTTGCGCGTCGCTCGTCTGGGGGCGGACCTCGAGCCGGGTGACGTGGTCACCTCATTTGCGATGGCCGGGGATGGCCAGGCCGTGGCGTACATGGTCGACAATCCGACCGTCTCGCGTATTTTCCTGACCGGCCCCACGGCAACGGACGCTCGCCTCGTCTTCACGAGCGGGGCAAAACTCCTCGCGGCTTCGTCCAGCGTCAGCTTCAAGCTCAATCGCAACGGAAACTATCTGCTGGTTTCCGATCCGCACGCCGCCGGCGGCCGGGTCCGTTATATGGTGCGCACGTCGGACGGCATGCAAACAGGCGTCGGCGCCAGCACGCCGGAGATCGTGAACGTGATGCACTGGGCTTTCAGCCCGGCGAACGATGACTACTACGTACAGGCGCAGGTGGGCGGCTCGAACACGTCATCGGGTACGGGATATCTCACGCTGTTCCACGGTCAGTCCGGGTTTCCCAGCACGCTGACTCAGGTTGGCGCGGTCTACCCCGCGCCGAGTAATGGCGGCGGTTCCGGCGTGAACATCACCCCCACTTCCGACGGCCAATACGCCGTGCACGCGGAATACATCTTCAGCCCGTCGACCAAATCTTCGGTACTGGTGTTTGACAGGGTCACCAACACCGATGTGCCGGTTTACCGGCGTCCGGGCGCCGGAGAATTCGGCGCGGGAAATACTTTCGCGGTCAGCAACGACGCCTCACGGGTCTGCTTCATGTTCACCGAGCCTGGCGCCTCCTCTTCGTCGGGGCCTGCGCGAGTCATCGTTGGCAGGCTGAACGCCCCGGCCAGCGCCGCGCCCGTAACGCCCGTGTTCGAAAGTGGCGTCGAGTGCCGCTTCGGGGTCGACAACCGCACGATTTTCTATCTCGCGAGGAACACCTCCACGTCACCTGGTCAGATACTTTCGGTGGACTCGGCAGCGCCGGGCACACCTGTATTGGTCAACCGCGCCCCGCTGGCCGCCGAGACTCTCGAACGCTGGTGGCTCGCGCGCACGGCGCCGCGCCTGGCGTTCGCCACGCGCTACGCCGGTGGCGAGATCGACTTCTACAGCGTCTCGCTCGATGCGCCGGGAACGTTCATCACGTTCGCTACCAACGTGTTCGACGACGGGAGCATGCCCGGGCAACTCGACCGCAATGGCTTCACGCTCGCCTACTCGAAGCGAACCACCCCGACTACCGGCCTGCGACGGTTGACGCTGCTCAGCACGCAGACCGCCGACTTCAACTGGCCGCTGACCCGCGCCGACACCACCACCGGCCTCGTGCAGTTCGAGTGGGCTCCCTGAAAATGGAAATGGGGACACTCCCCATTTCCTAGCAAAAGGGGTCGCACCTCATAATCAGGGCCCATGGCCTCGATCACCTACCGCGCGCTGTGGCGCTGGCACTTTCACGCCGGGATGTTCTGCATCCCGTTCGTGCTGGTGCTGGCGCTCACCGGCTCGATCTACCTCTTCAAGCCGCAGATCGACGCCTTCGCCGACCGCCGCGTCGATGCGCTGCAAGTCACAGGCAAGCGCGCGACCGCCGATGCGCAGATTGCCGCCGCCCTCGCCTCGGAACCGGGCTCGAAACTGTTCGTCTACGAGATCCCGCGCGAACCCGACGACGCGGTGCGTGTGCATCTCTATTCACCCGACGGCATCGGCCTCATCGTCTACGTGCATCCCGAGACGCTCGCCGTCCTGAAGTCGGTGCCACACACGCACCGCCTCACCGAAATCGTCCGCATGATTCATGCCGAGCTCATGGCGGGTCGCACCGGCGCGGTCCTCATCGAGCTCGCCGCCTCGTGGGCCATCATCATGCTCGGCACCGGTCTCTTTCTGTGGTGGCCTCGCGATACGCGTGGCATCGCCGGCGTGCTCTATCCACGCCTGCGCGCAGGCCGGCGCGTGTTCTGGCGCGACCTGCATGCGGTGACCGGCATCTGGGTATCCACGCTCGCGATGTTCCTGCTGATCACCGCGTTGCCGTGGACCACGGTGTGGGGCGCCGGCCTGCAGAAAACCCGCGCGCTCATGACGCCCGACAAGCAGGAATGGGCGCTCTCGCAAGCCGACGAACACGCCGGTCACCAGCGCGAAGCCAACACCGCGTCGATCGCCTCGCCGGTGACGCTGGACGAGATCGTCGCGCGCGTGGCGCCGCTCGGACTCGATCCCCCGGTGCGCGTCTATCTACCGAACGAGAACGCGCCCTTCTGGCGCGTGCGCGCCGAAACGCAGAACCGACCCGCGCGTGCGCGAGCTCGAGCTGGATGCGCGCAGCGGCGATGTGCTGCGCGAGCAGGGCTTTGCCGAAAAGACCACCCTCGACCGCGTGATCGGCGTTGGCATCGCGGCGCATGAAGGACAGCTGTTCGGCCTGGCCAATCAGCTTCTCGGGTTGTTCACCGCGCTGTCCCTCATCACCATCTGCGTCTCGGCGATTGTCATGTGGTGGCGTCGCCGGCCCGAGGGCTCGCTCGGCGTACCCGCGCCGCGCGTCGAGGGGTTCAGGATCCACGCGCCCCTCGTCGCGCTCATCGTCTGTCTTGCAATCCTGCTCCCGCTACTCGGCGCCTCGCTGCTGATCCTCTGGGCGTCGACGAAGCTCGGACTTTTCGAAAGGGCAATCAGTCCTTGAACTCCGCGACCGGCTTGCACTTGGCGTATTCGAACACCGGCGCTTTGTCCCCCATCAGGAATCCCTTGTTGATGGCGACGAGCGCTTTGATGCCGCGCTCGAAGGAGCGTATATCCACCCCGTTCACGGGAAGGACGGGCACCGGTGGCTTTGGCGAAACGCAGGCAGCATCGTCATTGGTGAAGATGCCGGCGCGGCCATCTTCCGCAAGGGCGACGTATGAACCGAGCGCCGCGATCCTGGCATTCAGGACAATGGCTTCTTCCTGGAATTGCCCCACCTTCATGGGTTCCGGATACAGGCCGGAGGCCAGCGCCGCGGTGGCCGCGCCGGCCGCGAAGATGGTGAAGCTGCGAATCAGAGACGATTTCATTGTGACTCCCTTGATTTCCGTTTCTTGTTTGTTAGTTTCCGGCGCGAAGCGCCGTGTTTCGAATGACATAAGGATGGACCGCCGGCAGTTGTTTGACGAGTTCGGTCCGGGCGGCTTCATGCGCAAGATGAGACTTTTCACCGTTTCCGGCGCGAAGTTCCGCCTCGCCCAGCGCATCCAGCAACAAGCCGTGTTCGACCGGAGTGCCTTTTCCGTTGCCGTGGCGTTCGCGCAGGTCGCGCAGTAACGGCAAGGCTTCCGCCTCGCGACCTGCCTGGACCAGGATTTGCGCGCGATAACGCTGCGCGCGCATCACCGCGAAGGAATCCAGTGCGCTTCCATCGGCGAGAAACCGCGCGATGACGGCGTCGATGCCGGCCAGCGCCTCTTCGTTGCGGCCGGCCAGGCCCAGAGCGCGGGCCCGCATCTGCTCGGTGTAAGGCCACTCCTCCTCCGGTACCTCGCCGCCGATCGCCTCGAGCGCCGCATTCGCATCACCCAGCTCGACGTACGCCGTGGCCAGCAACCGCCGCTGAATGGGGCGGCCGTCGACAACCGTCGCCTGCGAGATGAGGGCGCGCAGCCGATCGCGGGCGGCCCCGTATCGGCCGAGATCGAGATCGATGACTGCCATGGATCGCTCGAATTCCGCACGATCCGCCGCGCGTAATTGCAAAGGCCCGGCGATGGCCATGGCGTGCCCCATCGCTGCACCCGCTTCGACGAGTTCACCGGTATTGCGCGCGAGAATCGCGACCCGCATGAGGATGATGGCCGTCTCCACATGATCCGGACCGAAGGCGCGCTGCATGTCCAGCGCGCAGTGGCGCATCTCGGCAAGGGCTGTCTGAAAGTCGCCGTTCATCGCAGCAAGCTGACTCAAGGTCTCCGCCGCGTAGGCACGCGCCTTCGCACAGTCGATGGTCGAATTCGCGCAACTCGTGCGCGCCTTGTTGGCGAGCTCACGGATCCGCGCCACGTCGTCACTGGTGTCCAGCAACGCTGTCGCCAGGAATGCGCGCGCCTTGTTGAGCGCGGCATCATCCGGCGTCGCCTGTTTCTCCAGCACTTCCACCGACTGCGCCAGCACCGGCACGGCATCGTCGGCGGCACCCAGCCGTATGTACATGCGGCCCAGCTCGCCTAGCAATTCACCCTGGAGCTGCGGCTGCGCGCCGAAATCCCGACGCGCCCTGATCACCGCGCCTTCCACCATCTGCCTGCCCGTGACTTCGCCCTCGTGACCCTCCTCGGCCTCGGCATCGTTGACCAGATCGAACATGAAGTCGCGCACGGCTGCGGTGCGCTTTTCATGCGCCACGGACTCGAGATACTGCTGCCAGGCGACCACCGCCGCACCGACGACCAGCACCAGTCCCGCACCGGCGATGGAGGCGGCCAGGCGATGGCGCGCCAACGCCAGCCGCGCGGTGTAGAAAAACCCCGGACGACGCGCGGCGATGGGCCGACGCCCGAGGAAGCGTCGCAGGTCTTCGGCGAGATGCGCCACGGAGTCGTAGCGCTGCTCCGGCGTCAATCGCAATGCCTTGCCGATGATGGTGTCGAGGTCACCGGCGAGCGCGGCACGAAGGCGCGGCACTGTCGTTCCCCGGGCGATGGCCGCGGATTCCTCGACCTTCGCCAGGCTGGCACGCGGCAGTTCGCCTCGTGCCTGCGCCTCCAGTACATCGAACAGCGACGCGCGGCCGCCTTTCGGCGCCACATACGGAAGAGCCCCCGACAACAGTTCGTGCAGCACCACACCCAGCGAATAGACATCGGACAGCGTCGAGATGACGTTGCCGCGCAGCTGCTCGGGAGCCGCATATAGAGGTGTCATTGCGCCGCCGGCCTGCTCGGTCAGCGGGGCCGTAGCCGCATCACCTTCCGCGAGCAGCTTGGCGATGCCGAAGTCGAGCAGCTTCACCTGCCCCTCGGCGTCCACCAGGATGTTCGAGGGTTTGAGATCGCGATGGACCAGCAGGTGTTTGTGGGCATGATCCACGGCCGCAAGCACCTGGAAGTAGAGCCGTAGCCGCGCGACCACGTCCAACCGGCGCTCATCGCAGAACAGCGTGAGGGGAACACCATCCACGTGTTCGAGCACGATGAAAGGCTGACCGGACGGCAGCACGCCGGCATCGTACAGGCGGGCCACGTTGGGATGGCTGAGCGACGCCAGCGCATCACGCTCGCGCGTGAATCGCGCAAGATCGCCCTCGCCCTGCAGGATGAACATCGGCATCTTGAGCGCGACCTGGCGTTTCACCACGCCGTCGGCACGCTCCGCCAGCCAGACCACCGCCATGCCGCCGCGCCCCAGCTCGCGAATGAGCCGATAGCCCGCCAGCACCTGCCCCGTGGCGAGCGCGGAAGCGGACTCGAGTGTCATGCGCGCCATTCCATCGACTACGGGGCGCGCGAGTACGCGGGAATGGTCTGGAGACAGCGCGGACGCCAGCAAACGCTCGACCCTCGCTCGCAGCGCCGGATCGGCGGCGGACAGCTCGCCTAGCAGGACTCCGCGTTGGGGTTCATCCACGGACAGCAGCCGGTCGAGCCAGTCGAGCGCGGCTGCATCGCTCACGGCGGTACTCCCAGCGCCTCGTGCAGGAAAGCCTTGGCGCGCTGCCAGTCGCGTTTGACCGTGGGTTCGGAGATCCCGAGTGCGAGAGCCACTTCCGCGACTTCCATGCCCATGATCACGCGCAGCTCCGCCACACGCATCAGTCGTTCGTCCAGTGTGCCCAGCCGTGTCAGCGCGTCGTCGAGCGCCACCAGCTGCTCCGGCGTACCGGCGAGGTCCGGCACTTCGGCGCCGAGCGTCAGCGGCATCAGCTCCGCATAACGCTTCTGCGCCATCCGCTCGCGCGCCATGTCGACCAGCAGCGAACGCATCGCGCGGCTCGCATAGGCCATGAATTCGCCGGGACTCGCAAAGCGCAGGTCTTGCCGGCCCTGCAGATTGAGATACAGCTCGTGCGCCAGGGTCACCGTGGAGATCGGCGAGCGTTCGCGGGCCAGCCGCGCCCGTGCCAGCCTCAGGATGTCGGCGTAATTCGCTCGAAATCGCTCTTCGAACCCTTCTGCCAAACAGCCTCCGGCCTGGGCATGGCCGGTGGCGATTCTGCATGACGGTTCTACGGGAAACCATGCCTAGTAAGAGCGTAATTCCCCGACGAAGCAGCTCACGAAAATGAAAATGGGGTCAGACCCCATTTCCTAGCAAAAGGGGCCGGACCTCATCGCTCCCACCGACTCCCCCGCTCAGCCCGGCGGAAGCCTGGGCGGCTCCGGCAAGGGCTTGTTCGGATCAACCGGCCCCATCCGGATCCGTGGCCCGCGGAAGATCACGCGGCTTTCGAGCTCCGACTTTTGCTTTCTGAACGCGGCGACGGCTGACTCATTCTCGTTGACCAGCACCGCGTAGACGACCGGGCTTCGCAGCAAGGAATGCAGCGCCTCGCGCGTCCCCACCACCTCCAGTCGATACGCCGCGAACTCGCGGCTCAGGGCGACCGCACGATATTCCGCGACACTGTCCTGCATCTCAGCACCGCCACCCATCCACTGCGCCCTCTGCATGAACTCGTAGCGCTGGCGTCCGATCGCCATGTCGACCAGTTCTTCGAGCGAATCGCTGTGATATGGCAATACTTGCGTCCCCAGCCACAGCGTCATCATGTGATTGGGTGGTCCCGGCAGCGGCACCTTGGCCTCGAACGACACCAGCTCCATATGGCGCGGCGCTAACAACGCCTGCACACCGGTACCCGTCAGGCCACGTGACAGCAACACGTTCGCGGTGCGCTCCTCGCGCGGCGCGCGTAACGCACCTACCTCCAGCACCTGACGTGACCTCGCCAGATTCGTCGCGCGATGCGGTTCGGGCCCGAGAAAAACCTGGGCAACGGCTTCCACCGCGGCGGGATTGGGTTTCACGGGCGGCGCGGCGGCCAATGCAACCGTCACCAGCAATGTCGCCAACAACACGGAAACCGGCAGGAGCTTCATGGCGCGGAATCTCGCGCGGAAGCTAGTTAGCCGCAAGCCGTTCGAGCGCGGATCCGGCGCAGCAATTCCCGTTGCTGCAGCCTAACTCGCGGATTACCGGAGAAAAGTCGCGAATGTGATCAATTGTGGCAAGGAGAACGGGGCGATCTCATCCGGCAAGAATGTCCGGATCGCCCAGACCTAACTCCTGCTGTTTCATCTTTTCAATTGCGTCGCGCAAACGCGCGGCTTCTTCGAACTCGAGATTCCTCGCCCGCTTGAACATCTCCGCTTCCATCCGCTTGATCTCGCGCACGATCTGCTCCGGCGACAGCATGCGCAGGTTCGGCGCGGCCTCTTCGGCGCCCCGCTTCTTCTTGCCCATCTTGTAGCCGAAGTCGGTGGTGTCGGCGCGCGCGCCTTCCATCACGTCCGTGATGCTCTTGCGGATGCTGACCGGCGACAGTCCATGCTCCTTGTTGAACGCCAACTGCACGTTACGGCGGCGATCCGTCTCTTCCATGGCGCGCTGCATCGAGCCTGTCACACGGTCGGCATAGAGAATGGCCTTGCCGTTCACATGACGCGCCGCCCGACCCATGGTCTGGATCAGCGAGTTGTCGCTGCGCAGGAAACCTTCCTTGTCCGCATCGAGGATGGCCACCAGCGACACCTCGGGCATGTCCAGGCCTTCGCGCAGTAGATTGATGCCCACGAGCACATCGAACTTGCCGAGGCGCAGATCGCGGATGATCTCCACGCGCTCCACCGTCTCCACGTCCGAGTGCAGGTAACGCACCTTCACGCCGTGCTCGTGCAGGTACTCGGTGAGGTCTTCCGACATGCGCTTGGTGAGCGTGGTGATGAGCACGCGCTCGTCCTGCTCCACGCGAAGCTTGATCTCCGAGAGCACGTCGTCCACCTGCGTGGCGACGGGCCGCACTTCCACGACCGGATCCACGAGGTGCGTCGGACGCAACAGCTGCTCCACAGTCTGCGCCGCGTGACTCGCTTCGTATTTCCCGGGCGTGGCCGACACGAAGATCATCTGTGGCGCGAGTTGTTCCCACTCCTCGAACTTGAGCGGACGGTTGTCCAACGCGCTCGGCAGTCGGAAGCCGTACTCCACCAACGTTTCCTTGCGCGAGCGGTCGCCCTTGAACATGGCGCCCAACTGCGGAATGGTCTGGTGCGACTCGTCGACCACCAGCAGCGCGTTCTGCGGCAGATAGTCGAACAGGCACGGTGGCGGCTCACCGGGCGCGCGGCCGCTGAGGTACCGCGAGTAGTTTTCGATGCCGGAGCAGTAGCCCACCTCTTTCATCATTTCCATGTCGAACATGGTGCGCTGCTCGAGACGTTGCGCTTCGACCAGTTTGTTCTGCTCACGCAGAACCTTGAGGCGATCGCGCAGTTCCTCGCGAATGGAATCGATGGCGCCGACCACACGCTCCTTCGGCGTCACGTAGTGCGAACCGGGGTACACCGTGTAGCGCGGCACCTTGCGCTGGATCTCGCCCGTGAGCGGATCGAACAGCGCGATCGATTCGATGGTCTCATCGAACAGCTCGACGCGAACCGCCTCGCGCGCGGACTCCGCCGGGAAGATGTCGATGACATCACCGCGTACGCGATACGTGCCCGCCTGCAGGTCGAGCTCATTGCGCGTGTATTGCATGTCCGCGAGGCGCCGCAGCAGCCGGCGCTGGTCCATGATTTCGCCGCGATTCAGGTGCAGGATCATGGCGTGATACTGCTCGGGATCACCCAGACCGTAGATAGCCGACACCGTCGCGACGATGATCGCGTCCTTGCGTTCGAGCAGGGCCTTGGTCGCCGAGAGGCGCATCTGCTCGATGTGTTCGTTGATCGAGGCGTCCTTCTCTATATATGTGTCGCTGGAGGGGACGTAGGCCTCGGGCTGGTAGTAGTCGTAGTACGAAACGAAGTACTCCACCGAGTTGTCGGGGAAGAACTCCTTGAATTCACCATAGAGCTGCGCGGCCAACGTCTTGTTGTGCGCCATGACAAGTGTAGGGCGCTGAATTTGCGAGATGACATTGCCAATCGTGTAGGTGTTGTGGACGAATAACCCGCCGTGCCCTGCATAGAAGGTCTCTGGACCCGGAACGGACAGGTCGTAGACATACGGATGAGAATATTCGATGCGCTCGAGCTTCTTCACCCGAGTCCAGCGGACGCGACACAGACACGCGATCTCGCGCATCTTCGCCCACCATTGCAGGTCAACCACCTTGCGTTCGAGAGCCGTGCGAGCCAGCGCGCCGAGCACTCGGCGCAATAGACGCCGGCTTGGTTTGCGACGGCCATTCTCGAGCATGGTGATCATGGGCCGGCAGCAACCCGCGCGTGCCGCCACCTCGGCTTGATTCAAACCAAGTGATTTTCGCAACTCGCGCAAGGCAGTGGGCGCGACCGGTACGACGTCTACGTTGGTGTCCGTCTTGCGCACGAAGAATTTCTGGAGCCGATCAGCCTTTTCCGGATGGCCAAAGCCAATCGACTTTGCAAATCGCTCGAGATCCTCTCGTCCGGAAATCGCCACATACCAGTACCAATCACCTTTGTGATCTGTGTTGGTCGCGCGCTTCAACTGTTGACGAAGGCGCGCATGAATGCCGAATCGCTTCAGAGCGAAAGCCAAATCAGAGGCGAGAGTTTCACTTGCCGTGGTCGCAACTACCTCGCCGTTGCAACCTACCGTGGCGTCGCCGTCAAAGTACGAACGGAGAAGAATTCCGAGCGAGCGATTGGAAAGCCGCGTCCAGAAATCCGGCAACCTTTTATGCCAGGCGCTGGGGCCACACGTTTTAGTGAATAGCTTGGTAAGCGCTATCGAAGAGACCTGGTAGTCAGAACAGGAGCGAACCGAGAAAGGCATTCCCAATTCATTCAGCGCAGTTTCGATTCGCGAGCGAATAACGGGGTGGCGATTCGCAATCGTTATGGATTGCGACTGGGAGTTGCCCTCGGCAATGTAGATGCCAAACAGTGAGAGCACCGAATCGGTCAGTTTCAATTGGGCAGGCAGACGACATTCACGCTTCCAGCCTCCGATTGTCACCGTGCCATCGGCGTACGACGCTCCGAGCTGAGATCGCAACTGTCGATATTGATGCGCCTTGATGCCAGAGCCTTTGGCCTGGTTTTGAATGGCACGCAGCTTCGACCACGAATGATGGCCAAAACCAGCGAAGCTGGCCTTGAGCCCCGCGTAGCCGCCATTGGCCGCACACGAGTTGATCGACTCTTCGGCGAATACCGAAAGCGCCGTATCGTCCAGATACGAAATCACATCCAGTACTCGAAGGTCTTCACTACTGGATAGCGCTTCCGGTGTGGGTATTTGATCGGACTCAAGGACTTCTTCCGTGCGGATCAGGGTCAATCTTCCGCCGCGGAGCACCCAAAGGTTGTGGTCAGCCGTTAGCGTGACGGCCCGACCACAAGCCGTAGTGAGCCGAAACATTGCCTCGGGCGCCTTGTGACGTAGAAACGCGCCAACCCTGGTCTGTGCCGCAATGCCAGTGACAGGATCGAATGCATTTGTGAAGAATGAACCTTCGGTGCACGCGAAGCGCTCTGTCTCAGATCCACCGTTCAAGAACGGAACTGAATCGATCAACGCATCGATGAATGGGCCTGCTTTCACGATGCGTGCGCGCTCTTGGCCGCCGACTCGCTCGACCAAATAGAGCGGGTCGTTGTGTCCGATGCTCTTTCCGCTTCCCGTCACTCCCAGCAGCGTCTGGTGCTTGAAACCGTCATTGATACCTTCCACAAGCTTCTGAATCGCCTGCGGCTGGTCGCCCGCGGGCTCGTAGTCGGCTTTCAGTACAAAAGGCTTGTTTTCCATGACTTTAGACGCTCAGTGAGCCGTGGCGAATTCAACCGGATCGCGTAATATACGCGCCCGTTTGACCAACCCAATCCCTCTTCCGTTTCCTCAACGAAAAAAGGTTCGCCCGTGCCCACCCAGCTCTCGCGACGCGTCCAACGCGTCAAGCCCTCGCCCACTCTCGCAGTCACCGCGCGCGCCGCGAAACTGAAAGCCGAGGGCAAGGACATCATCGGCCTGGGCGCCGGCGAACCGGACTTCGATACGCCCGCGCACATTGCCGAAGCCGGCATCGAGGCGATCAGGAAAGGCTTCACGCGTTACACGAACGTCGACGGCATCGTCGAGCTCAAGGACGCCATCATCGCGAAATTCAAGCGCGACAACGCCATCTCCTACGAGCGCAACCAGATCCTCGTGAGCTCCGGTGCCAAGCAGACTATCTACAACCTCTGCATGGCCGTGCTCGACCCGGGTGATGAAGCCGTCATCCCCGCTCCGTACTGGGTGAGCTACCCGGACATGGTGCTGCTGGCCGACGGCCTTCCGGTGACACCGAACTGCCCGGCTGCCCAAGGTTACAAACTCACGCCGCGGCAGCTCGAAGCCGCCATCACGCCGAAGACGCGGTTGTTGCTGATAAATTCTCCGTGCAATCCCACCGGCGCCGCCTACACGAAGGCGGAATGGCGCGCGCTCGCCGACGTGCTCGTGCAGCACCCGCGCGTCATCGTGGGCACCGACGACATGTACGAAAAGATCTGGTGGGGCTCGGAGCCGTTCACCAGCCTGCTCACCGTCGCGCCGGAGTTGTATGACCGCGTCGTGACGATCAACGGCGTGTCCAAGTCCTATGCCATGACGGGCTGGCGCCTCGGCTACTGCGGCGGCCCGAAGGAAATCGTGAACGCGATGTCCACGATCCAGGGCCAGAGCACCAGCAACGCGTCGTCGCATCACGCAGAAGGCGGCGCTCGCCGCACTCAACGGCGACCAGAAGCCCGTCGAGGCGATGAACGTCGAGTTCAAGAAGCGCCACGACTGGTTCATCGGCGCGCTCAACCGCCTGCCCGGCATCGTGGCCCTGCCCTGCGCCGGCGCGTTCTACGCCTGGGCGGATTGCAGCGCCGCGATGATGGCCTTCGGCATCAAGGACGATAACGCCTTCGCCGAAATGCTCATCAACGACGCCGGTGTTGCCGTGGTCCCGGGCTCGGGCTTCGGTGCGCCGGGACATTTCCGCGCGTCGTTCGCCACCAGCATGGCCACGCTGGAGAAATCCATCGAGCGCATGAAGAAGGTGCTGGAAGCCGGTCCGGTGAAGAAGTCCGCCTGAAGAAATGGGGACCTTCCTGATTTGCAGCTCAATGAACGCCGGCGCCTCGCCGGCGTTTTCCGATGTGGCCGCAGGCCTGAGAACCGTCCCCATTTGCTGCAAATCAGGAATGTCCCCATTTCCACTCCCGTCACGCGGACGGACATCGCGGTCTGGATCGTCATCGCGCTGGCGCTCGGTCTCATCATCGAGCTGCACCTGCTGTCGGCGCTGCTCGCCGGCCTGCTGGTCTTCAAGCTGGTCGACGTGCTCACGCCGTGGTTGCGCCTGCGTGCGCTTGGCCGCGATAGCACCGCGCGTACTGGCCGTCATGCTGATCGCCTCCGCCGTGATCGCCGCGCTCATCGGCATTGGCGTGGGCCTCGCCACGCTGCTGCGCAACAGCGGCGAGAGCGTGCCGCTGCTCATGGAGAAGATGGCGCAAATCATCGAGGATGCGCGCGCCATTCTTCCGGCCGGGCTTCAGGCCTACGTACCCGAAGATTCGGAAACCCTGCGGCGCACGATCGCCGAATGGCTGCGGTCGAACGCGGGTGCACTGCAACTCGCCGGCCGCGGCATCGGCCGCTCGCTGGTGCACGTGCTCATGGGCATGGTCATCGGCGCACTGCTCTCCATGCAGAAGGCAGCGAATCCGCACGAGCGGCGCCCGCTCACCGAAGCTCATCGCGCGGCATGCCGCGTGTTTGGGCACCGCATTCCAACGCGTGGTGTTCGCGCAGTTCTGGATTTCGATGATCAACACCTTCTTTACCTGGCTGTACCTCGACGTGGTGTTGCGCGCATTCGGCGTCGACCTGCCGCTGGTGAAGATCCTGGTGGCACTCACGTTCATCGTCGGCCTGCTGCCCATCATCGGCAATCTCATCTCGAATACCGCCATCGTGGTCGTTTGCCTGAGCCAGGGTGTGCCGCTGGCCCTCACCTCCCTGGTCTATCTGGTCGTGATCCACAAGCTCGAGTACTTCCTCAACGCGCGCATCATTGGCTCACACATCAATGCGCGCGCCTGGGAGCTGTTGATCGCGATGCTGGTCATGGAAGCGGCCTTCGGCATCACCGGAGTGATCGCCGCGCCGATCTTCTACGCGTACTTCAAGGAAGAGATGCGCGCGAAGGGTCTGGTCTGACGCAGACCGCGTAACGGCCTCGCCTTGGCGGGGCGATGCATCGTGCAATGCGCCAAGTTGGCTGGCGCGCCGATGCGATAAATCTCGGGCTCGCGACAGGATTTGGATGACAACCATGGAAATCATGGTTTCGTCATCCAGATACCGGACGCCGACCCATGTCTACGCGCAGGAAAAAGAAAAGCACCAGAAAGAAATCGAGCGCCTCACAGGTCCTGCGGACTGCCGCGCGTGAACTGGCTCGCGCCAAGACAGCGCGCGACACCGCGTTCAAGACTCTGGCGCGTTTTTCGAAGCCCGGCGCCTGTCACATCGTCGATGCCTCCTGCGCATGGATGGAGACAGGCCTGCAGAAAGTGCGCAAACGCCTGCTGGCGATCGATGGTGTCGTGGGAGTCGGCCTGGGATACCGCCAGCGCCATGACGGACAAACTCGCGAGCCCTGCATCACCGTGGTCGTGGAGCGCAAGGTTTCGCTCCCGGATCTGCGCGAAAGCAAGGCGACCCTGATTCCGAAGCTGACACGCTTCGCGAACAGGATACTGCCGATCGACGTCGTGCAATTCGGTGCGCTCGAGCGGCAGCTCTCCGTCGGAGAAAGCATCGGGCCTTCGAACGCACGCCTCGCCGGCACGCTCGGCGTGTTTGCGCGCGACGTGGCGAACAACACCACCGTCGGCGTGACCGCCATGCACGTCAGTGGAGTTCAGGAATTCGACGAACGTAGCGGCGCCTCATTTCGTTTCTGCACGCCCAGCCACTTCGTCAGCAGTGCCGTCGGCGATTTCGCCGACCTCGTGCGCGGAACCATGTCGCGTATCGACGCAGCCAAGCTGCGCCTTCATGTCCCGCAGGCAGTCGGCGGAGTGATTCCCCGTCTCGGACCCATCGCCGGCTGGCGACCGCTGACATTTCCCGGCGATCTGCGCACCACTGTGTTCATGGCGGGCGCGATGTCAGGCCTCCAGCAAGGCTTCATCGTCAATACCGCCATCGACATGCCGCGTGAACGGCTGGAGAGCGCGATCCTCGTGAACATTCCCTCCGTGCCGGGAGATTCGGGCGCCGTGCTCGTCGACAGCCAGCGCTTCGTGCTCGGCTTCCTCGTCGGCGCGGGCAACACACCGCATGGATTCCTGAGAGTTTTCTGCCCCGCCGGCCTCGTCTTCTCACAACTCGGTTGCGACATTCCTTGAGTACACATTGGAGCGAATAACGTCATGAAGACCAAGACTGCAATGATCTGCTTCGCCATCGCTGCGGGCGGAAGCGCGTCCGCGCAGGCTGCACAGACGTGGAACGTCATGCTGCCGAACGCTGCCACGGCCAGCCTCGTGTGTGCTGATGCCACCAAGCCCGATACCTGTCTGAGTGGCTCGGGCAAGACCAACGTCTTTGACGATGGCGCCACCATCACCATCACCTGCCCGGATGCGGCCACTTGTTCGAAGATCTCGCTGAGCCGCGACAACGGCGGCACGCCGGTCTCAGAGATACAGGGACGAGCAAATCCAAACCCCACGCCCACTACCAAGGTGTACACACTGACGAGCCAGCACCTCGGCGCATCCACCAATGTCGGCGTGTTTTCCAATCGGACATTGCTGACGAGCTTCACGCTCGCGCCGGGATCTGCCGGCGGCGGTGCGCCAACACCACAGGCAAGTTCATTCGAGCAGTCGATCTCGGACGTCAAATTGACCCGCATGGTCGACTGCCCCGCGGAGGTTTCCGCCACCTACAGCGATACGCACGGTGACGGCGAAAAGCAGGCGGTCGCCACGATGTATGTCGATGTGCTCGGCAATGTGATCGCCAAGCCGCGCACCAGCTTCGACGAGAATGATTCCCTGACCGTCTATGTGCTCGGTGACGGCGCATTGCTCGAGCGATTGAAGGTCGCGAGAACCTCGGGCATCCGCGACCTGTCCGTGGTCCGCGTGATCGGCGAAGGCACGACCGTGCCGTCTATCGAGCGCCATGCCGCCGGCACACAGTGCAAGATGCGGGCTTTCGAAGGGATCGACAGTTTCGCGCCAGGCAAAGGCGTAGTCACGATTTCGCGCGCCAAGGATGAAGGCATCGAAACCGTCAGCAACTTCGAGCTCAACGTGGCGCCGCTCTATTCCGGCATCTTCACGCTCGGCGCGGCGGTCTCCGACGTCGTCAACCCGAAATACAAACTGGTGACCAACGGCACGGACCAGGTCATCGCCCGCGGCGACGCCAGCGACAACGACACGCTCTTCACCGTCTTCTACACCCCGTTCGTCTGGGGCAAACGCGATGTGGAGAAGCCCATGACCAGGTCCACCTGGTACCGGCACATCAATCCCAGCATCGGACTGGTGCTGGACGATGTTTCCGAAAACATCCTCGCGGGCATCAGCATCGACTTTCCGCGCGGCGTGATGCTCACCGCGGGCTGGCACTACCGCAAGATCGACGTGCTGTCGGAAGAAAGTGGCCTCAGCGAAGGCTCGGTGTTCACCGGCGCCGCCGACACGCTGCCCGTCTCGAAGAAATGGGAGTCGGACAAGTTCATCGCCCTGACCATCGACATCCGCGTGATGGCGCAGCTCATCAAGGCCGCGTTCACGGCTCAGTGAAGGGGCTGGCGCGATTGTAGTTTGGCGCAGTGATCACCACGACCAGGCGTTCGCTCGGCAGTACGACTAGCGACCCGTCATGCGCTCGAGCTGTTCCGGGTACCGCTCGCCCTGAACTTCGATCCGCGATGCGGCCTCATCGATCTCGCGAAGATCCTGAGGCGTGAGCGCCAGTGCAGCCGCGCCGATGTTCTCTTCGAGGCGCGAACGCTTCGTCGTGCCGGGAATCGGCACTATCCACGGCTTCTGCGCCAGCAGCCACGCCAGCGCGATCTGCGCCGGCGTCACCTGCTTGCGCGCGGCGATGACCGCTAACAACTCGACCAGTGCCTGGTTGGCCGCCAGTGCCTCGGGCTGAAAGCGCGGCAGGTTGGCGCGGAAGTCCGTCTTGTCGAACGTGGTGCTCGCGGCCATCTTGCCGGTGAGAAACCCGCGACCGAGCGGACTGTAAGGCACGAAGCCGATGCCGAGCTCTTGCAGCGTCGGCAGGATCTCTGCTTCAGGCTGTCTCCACCACAATGAGTATTCGCTCTGCAACGCAGTGACCGGCTGAACTGCATGCGCGCGGCGAATAGTTTGAGCGCCGGCCTCGGACATCCCGAAGTGGCGCACCTTGCCGGCGCGGATGAGATCCCTGACCGCGCCCGCGACATCTTCGATGGGCACGTCCGGATCGACGCGATGCTGGTAGAAAAGATCGATGGTCTCGATCTTCAGTCGTTGCAGCGAAGCTTCGGCCACTTCGCGGATGTGCCCGGGATGACTATCCAGTCCGGACTGCGCACCCGACGCGCCGATGCGGAACCCGAACTTGGTGGCGATGGCCACGCGGTCTTTGAATGGCGCCAGCCCCTCGCCCACCAGCTCTTCGTTGATGAAGGGCCCATAAACTTCGGCCGTGTCGAACAGGGTGACGCCTCGCTCCACGGCTGCATGCAGCAGATCGAGCATCTCCTGCCGGTCCGCTGGCTTGCCGTAGCCATGGTTCATGCCCATGCAGCCGAGACCGAGCGCCGAGACTTCGAGTCCTTGTCCGAGAATTCTTTTCTGCATGTCTATTTATAACGAAGCGCGTCGACGAGCAACGCAAATGCCGGTGAGGATTGCCGGCGGCTCGGATAGTAGAGGTGATATCCCGAAAACGGCGCGCACCAGTCTTCGAGCACGCGCACCAGCTTACCCTTGGCCACGTGCGGCGCCGCTGCATTCTCGGGCACATAGCCGAAGCCGAACCCGGCAAGCGCCCCTTCGATAATCTGTGTCATTCGATTGAAGACGAGTTGTCCGTCGACCCGCACCTTCAATTCCTTGGCACCTTTCTCGAATTCCCAGGCGTAGATGTTGCCGTGCGTCGGCATGCGCAGATTGATGCAGGGGTGCCCCAGCAGATCCTGCGGCCTTTTCGGCGTCGTCACCTTCGCGAGATACGACGGCGCCGCGACGACAGACATGCGCATGTCCGGTGCAATACGCACGGCGATCATGTCTTTCGCCACCTGCTCCCCCAACCTCACGCCGGCGTCAAAGCGCTCGGCGACGATATCGGTGAATGCATAGTCGACGTTGATCTCGACTTTGATGTCGGGATATTTAGGCAGGAGCTTCGCGATCTTCGGCCAGAGAACCGATTCCGCCGCGTGCTGTCCCGCCGTGATGCGGATGGTGCCGCCGGGCTTGTCGCGCAGCTCATTGAGCGCCGTGAGCTCGGTCTGGATGTCTTCGAATTTCGGCCCAATGGCGAGTAGGAGTCGCTCACCGGCTTCCGTCGGCGCAACCCTGCGTGTGGTGCGTGTGAGCAGGCGCAACCCCAGGCGGGTTTCGAGTCCGCGCATTGCATGACTCAGTGCTGATTGCGAGACGCCGAGCTGCGCCGCGGCCTTCGTAAAGCTTTTTTCGCGCGCGACCGCCAGGAAGGCATACAGATCGTTGATGGCGTGACCGCGCATTGATGAATTCTCCTCACAAGTGTGTGCGCATTTTGCCACCTTATCGGCAGCCGCCGCACTTGCTAACTTCGGCCCATGAATAACTCCAGACTCCGGTGGCTGTCCGCCACCTTCATCGTGCTGGGTGCTGCCGCGGCCGTCGCGGCCACCGCGGGGAAACCGCAGCTCACCGTCATGCGTGTGGGCTCTCGCCCGCTCATCGAAGGCCCGGCCGCCAACTTCACGGGCAAGGCCACCATCGATCGGCAAGTGCGCCCTGATGACTCGCAACGCACCATGGGTTCGCACGTGTCTTTCGAGCCCGGCGCGCGCACCGCCTGGCACACGCATCCTCTGGGCCAGACGCTCATCGTCACTTCCGGTTGCGGCTGGGTGCAGGTCGAAGGCGGCAAGAAAGAAGAGATCCGTCCCGGCGACGTGATCTGGACTCCCGCGAACGTCAGGCACTGGCATGGAGCGCAGCCGGATTCCGCGATGTCGCACTACGCGATCGTCGAGCCGCTGAACGGCAGCAGCGCGGAGTGGATGGAAAAGGTGAGCGACGAGACCTACGGACCGAAGGACGCCACATGCAAAACACCGAAGACATAAACCGGCGCGAGCTGCTGCTTGCCGGCGCGGCCACGGCGGCCGCCACTGCATTTCCGCTGCAGGTCCACGCGCAGGACTTCGGGCACCGCGGCGCCGGTCATTGCCAAAGTGACCTTCGAGGTCAACGGCAAACCACAAAGCCTCGCGCTCGACACGCGCACCACGTTGTTCGACGCCTTGCGCGATCACCTGCATCTCACCGGCACGAAGAAAGGTTGCGATCATGGCCAGTGCGGCGCCTGCACGGTGATCGCCGGCGGCCGGCGCATCAACTCCTGCCTCACGCTCGCCGTGATGCACGAAGGTGATCGCATCACGACCATCGAAGGTCTCGGAACGCCAGACCACATGCATCCCATGCAGGCGGCATTCGTCAAACATGATGGTTTCCAGTGTGGCTACTGCACACCGGGACAGATCTGTTCGGCCGTCGCCGTGCTCGATGAAATCAAGGCCGGCGTACCGAGTCATGTGAGCGCGGATCTGCTCGCGCCGCCGAAGGCAACCAACGCCGAGCTGCGCGAACGCATGAGCGGCAACATCTGCCGCTGCGGCGCGTACTCCAACATCGCCGAGGCCATCGCCGAAGTCGCGGGGACCCGCGCATGAAAACCTTCAGCTACGAACGCGCCAAGACTCCGGCCGAGGCAGCCGCGGCGGCGGCGCGAATCAAGGGCGCGCGTTTCATCGCCGGCGGCACCAACCTGCTCGACCTCATGAAACTCGAGATCGAGACACCGGTGCATCTCATCGACGTCAACGGCCTGGCGCTCGACAAGATCGAGGTGATGCCCGATGGCGGCCTGCGCGTCGGCGCGCTGGTGCGCAATACCGATCTGGCGGCTGACGAGCGCGTGCGCCGCGAATATCCGCTGCTGTCTCGCGCCCTGCTCGCGGGTGCCTCGGGGCAGCTGCGCAACAAGGCGACGACCGCGGGCAACCTTCTACAGCGAACCCGCTGCGCGTACTTCTACGACACCAACATGGCCTGCAACAAGCGCGACCCGGGAAGCGGCTGCAGTGCCATCGGCGGCATCAGTCGTCAGCACGCGGTCATCGGCAGCAGCAATGCCTGCATCGCCACGCATCCCAGCGACATGGCGGTGGCCATGCGCGCGCTCGATGCCACCGTGGAGACGGTGCGGCCGAACGGCCCTGCGCGCAAGATTCCCATCGCGAAATTTCACCGGCTTCCCGGTGACTCCCCGCATGTTGAAACGGAGTTGCAGCCGGGCGAATTGATCACCGCGGTCACGCTGCCCAAACCCGTGGGTGGCACGCAGCTCTATTACAAGGTGCGCGATCGCGCGTCCTATGCCTTCGCGCTGGTATCCGTCGCGCTCATTCAACAGAAGGACGGCACAGGTCGCGTGGCGCTCGGTGGCGTCGCGCACAAACCGTGGCGCGTCGAGAGCGCCGAGCGCGCGCTGCCGCGCGGTTCGAAAGCCACCGCGGATGCCGTGCTCGCGGGTGCGAAACCCACGCATGACAACGAGTTCAAAGTGAAGCTCGTGGAACGTACGCTGGCAGCCGTGCTGGCGCATGCGAAGGAGTTGCGCTCATGAAGTTCGAAACCGCTGCCGGCGCGAACCCGCTCGATCAAGGCAAAGTGCTCGGGCGCGCCACGGATCGCATCGAGGGCAAGCTCAAGACCACAGGCACGGCGCGCTACGCCTACGAGTGGCATGAAGAAGTGCCGAACGCGGCTTATGGCTACGTCATCGGCGCGGCGATCGCCAAGGGACGCATCGTGTCGATCGACGTACACGGCGCCAAGACTGCGCCAGGCGTGCTCGGTGTGATCACCGCCGCCGAGGCGGGCCCGCTCAAGAAAGCCCAGCTCAACACCGCCAATCTACTCGGCGGTCCCGAGATCCAGCATTACCACCAGGCGATCGCCGTGGTGGTCGCCGAAACGTTCGAGCAGGCGCGTACCGCGGCGCAGCGCGTGCAAGTGAAGTACTCGCGCTCACCGGGCTCGTTCGACCTCGCAGCCGTCAAGGACGGCGCGCAACCACAGCGCATCACCGGAGGGCCGCCTGATACGGCCGTCGGCGATTTCGAGACGGCATTCGCGGCCGCACCCGTGAAGCTCGACGCGACTTACACCACGCCCGACCAGGCGCACGCGATGATGGAGCCGTTTGCGTCCATCGCTTCCTGGACGGGAGACAAGCTCACGTTGTGGACCGCCAATCAGATGATCGACTGGGCGGTGCGTGACATGGCGTCGACGCTCGGCATTCCGAAAGAGAACGTGCGCGTGCTCTCGCCGTACATCGGCGGTGGTTTCGGCGGCAAACTATTCCTGCGCGCGGATGCACTGCTGGCGGCGCTGGCGGCACGCGCTCTCGGCAGGCCGGTGAAGATCGCGCTGCAACGTCCACTCATGATCAACAACACCGTGCATCGTCCGGCGACGATCCAGCGCGTTCGCTTCGGCGCCACCGCCGACGGCAAACTCACGTCGCTCGCGCATGAAGGCTGGTCCGGTGATTTGCCCGGCGGCAAACCCGAGTCCAGCGTGCGACCGGCACGAATCCTGTATGCCGCACCGCATCGCATGACGAAAACGCGACTCGCGGTGCTCGACCTGCCCGAAGGCAATGCCATGCGCGCGCCCGGCGACGCACCGGGCCAGATGGCGTTCGAACTCGCCGTCGACGAAATGGCGGAGAAGCTGAAGCTCGATCCCATCGAGTTCCGCATTCTCAACGACTCCCAGGTTGATCCGGAAAATCCCGCGCGCCCGTTCTCGCAACGCAAGCTGACCGAGTGCCTGCGCATCGGTGCCGAGAAATTTGGTTGGGCGCGTCGTGCCAGGACACCGGGCGCGCTTCGCGACAAAGACTGGCTCATCGGCATCGGCGTGGCGGCTGCCGTTCGCGATAGCCCGGTGCAGAAATCCGCCGCGCGCGTCGGCTCGACAAACAAGGCATCGTCACCGTCGAAACCGACATGACGGATATCGGCACTGGCAGCTACACCATCATCGGCCAGACGGCGGCGGAGATGATGGGCGTATCGCTCGACAAGGTCGTGGTGCGCCTGGGGGATTCTTCCTTTCCGGTTTCCTGCGGCTCCGGTGGACAATGGGGTGGCAATTGCTCGACTTCGGGGGTGTACGCCGCCTGCGTGAAGCTGCGTGAGGCCGTGGCGCAGAAGTTAGGCCTGGATCCTGCCAAGGCGGAGTTCAGTGACGGCCAGGTCGTGCAAGGCAAGCGCTCGGTGCCGCTCGCACAAGCCGCGCGCGAGGCCGAGCTCGTCGCCGAAGACGCCCTGGAGTTCGGCGAACTCGACAACGTCAACCGCCTCTTCAGTTTCGGCGCACATTTCGTCGAGGTGGGCGTCCATGCGTTCACCGGCGAGACGCGGGTGCGTCGCATGCTCGCGGTGTGCTCCGCGGGCAGAATCCTCAATCCGAAAGCCGCGCGCAGCCAGATCATCGGCGCCATGACCATGGGCGTGGGTGCCGCGCTCATGGAAGATCTCACCATCGACAAGCGCCATGGGTTCTTCGTCAACCACGATCTCGCCAGTTACGAAGTGCCCGTTCACGCGGACATTCCCTATCAGGAAGTCGTCTTTCTCGACGAAGTCGACCCGCTCTCCTCGCCCATGAAGGCACGCGGCGTCGGCGAGCTCGGCATCTGCGGTGTCGGTGCTGCCGTCGCCAACGCCATCTACAACGCCACCGGCGTACGCGTACGGGATTACCCGATCACGCTCGACAAATTGCTCGCGGGGCTTCCAACCTAGCCCTTGTCCTGCGTCAGGTCTGCGTGCTGTCGGACAGGGGCGCGCGCGAGGGCGCGGCAGTCTGCTGGCATGCGCTATCTTGCCCTGTGCACCGACTACGACGGCACGATCGCCCACCACGGGCGCGTCGACAAACCCACCATCGCGGCGCTCGAGGAATTGCGCGCCTCGGGGCGCCGGCTCGTCCTGGTGACCGGTCGGGAAATGCCGGATCTGCAAAAGGTCTTCGACCGGCTCGATCTTGTTCGAGCTCGTGGTCGCCGAGAACGGTGCGCTCATCTACCGGCCCGCCACTCGCGAGGAACGTTCGCTGGTCGACGCGCCGTCGGAGCGTTTCGTCGAGGAATTGAAGCGCCGCGGCGTGGAACGAATTTCCGTGGGTCGGTGCATCGTCGCCACCTGGCAGCCCTATGAAAAAGTGGTGCTGGAAACGATCCGCGATCTGGGGCTCGAGCTGCAGGTGATATTCAACAAGGGCGCGGTGATGGTGCTGCCGGGCGGCATGAACAAGGCGTCCGGTCTGAAGGCAGCGCTGGAAGAGCTCAGCATCTCGTTGCACAACACCGTGGGCGTCGGTGACGCCGAGAACGATCATGCCTTTCTGAGTATCTGCGAATGCTCGGCCGCCGTGGCCAACGCCTTGCCCGCCGTCAAGGACACTGCCGACGTGGTGCTCAAGTCGGATCACGGCGCGGGTGTCACCGAGCTGATCCGCGAAATCCTGGCCGACGATCTCGCCAGCCGCGCGAGCGTGTTGCGAAGGCACGAGATCCTGCTGGGCAAGGACAAGAGCGGCACCGAGCTGACGCTGCCGTCGTATGGCGTCAGCGCGCTCGTCGTCGGCACGTCTGGCGGCGGCAAGTCCACGCTGACCACCGGCCTCATCGAACGCCTGAATGCCAAGCACTACGGGTTCTGCGTGATCGATCCGGAAGGGGACTACGACGTGCTCGAGGACGCGGCGGTGTTAGGCAGTCCCGATCGCGCACCTTCGGTGGATGAATGCATGCAGTTGTTGAGCAAGCCCAGCCAGAACGCCGTGATCAATCTCGTCGGGCTCGAATTCAGTGATCGGCCGGCCTTCTTCATGACGCTGTTCGCACGCGTCCGCGACCTGCGCGCCAAGACCGGACACCCGCACTGGCTCATCGTCGACGAAGTGCACCACGTGTTGCCCGCGGACTGGAAGCCGGCGGAGCTCAACCTTCCCCAGCAACTCGACGGTGTGCTCATGATCAGCGTGAGCCCCAGCGCCGTGTCCGCGACGGCAGTGGGCCTGGTCGAAACCGTCATCGTCATTGGTGAAAAGCCGGCCGAGATGTTGCGTGAGTTCGCGGAATTGAATGGAACACCAGCCCCGGCTTCACCGTTCGACAAGCTTCCGAAGGGCGAGGCGTTGATCTGGCACAAGGCCACAGCAGAGCCGCCGCAGCATTTCATCGTCGAGCCCTGCAAGACCGAGCGACGGCGCCACGTGCGCAAGTACGCCGAAGGTGAGTTGCCCGAAGAACGTTCGTTCTATTTCCGCGGTCCTGACAAGAAACTCAACCTGCGCGCGCCGAACCTCATCGTGTTCACGGATCTCGCGGACGGCGTGGATGCGGATACGTGGCTGTATCACTGGCGGCGAGGCGAGGTGTCGGGCTGGTTGCGGCGTTGTGTCAAGGACGAGGAACTCACGGACCAGGTGCAGGCGTTGGAGAAGCAGGTGCCCGACGACGCGGATGCCTCGCGCAAAGCGGTGCGGGAACTCATCGAGCGCAAATACACGTTGCCCGCGGAACATTCCCGCCCTCAGTGAGGGACTACTACCGGGCGTTCGGAAGGGACCGACACGAAATCCAGCCGCAATGGCGATGTGCGGTGTACGACGAAGCACCTATCGTGACTCCACCCTGCTTTCATCGGAGCCGCGGCCATGAGCATTTTCTCGCGAATCAAGGATGCAATCTTCGGGCACAAGCCCGGCCCGCGAAGCGGTACCAGCGTGCCCTCATCGTCCGCTTCCAGTTCGCCGCGCCCGGCTCCCCGGGCCGCAACGCGCGCGCAGAATTCCGCGACGATTCCCGCGTCGCCTGCCAATGCAAAGTGGGATACGCCCGTCGATGTGGATGAAGTGTTGAGCGATCTGGCGGAAAAGAACCCGCAGAAACTCAACTGGAAAACTTCCATCGTCGATCTGATGAAGCTGCTCGACATCGACTCGAGCCTGCAGAACCGCAAGGCGCTCGCGAGTGAGCTGGGTTATTCGGGCGATGTGAACGACTCCGCCAGCATGAACATCTGGCTGCACAAGCGTGTGATGCAGGAGCTCGAGAAGAATGGCGGCAAGGTGCCCGCATCGCTCGTGGCGTGAAAAATGTAGAGGGGACGCACATGAACATTCGAATCGGTGGTGCTGTACGCGCGGTGGTCGCGGGACTCCTGGTCATGATCGCGGCCCCGGCCGCAATGGCTCAACAGGGTGACGGCACCGACGTTTCGATCCAGACCAATGTCTGGAAGCCTCGCAAGGTTCCGGCCGACGATGCACGTATCGCGAAGCTGCGGGTGGCGCCGGGCTTTGCGGTCAACGTGTTTGCGCGCGGTCTCGGCAACACACGCATCCTGGCCGTGGCACCCAACGGCGACGTCTACGTAAGTCGTCGCGATCAAGGCGATGTGCTGCGCCTGCGCGACGCGGATCGTGATGGTCGTGCAGATGGCCCGGCCATGTGGGCGGGCCATCGTCCCGGCGCGCATGGAATCACCATTCGCGGCAACAAGCTCTACCTCGTGACCGTCAAGGAAGTGTTCGTCGCGGAAATCGCCGCCAACGGTGGTTTGTCGTTCTTCGATCTGTTGATCGGCGATCTGCCAGATTCCGGGCAACATCCGAATCGCACCATCGCCTGGGGCCCCGATGACATGTTGTGGATCAGCGTGGGCTCCACGTGCAACGCCTGCAATGAGAGCAACCCGGAGCACGCTTCGATCCTGCGCGTCTCTCCGGACGGCAAGTCGCGCGTGATTTGGGCGAAGGGACTGCGCAATACCATCGGTTTCGATTGGCATCCGGTCACGGGCGAACTGTGGGGGTTCGACCATGGCATCGATTTCCTCGGCGATGACCAGCAGCCCGAAGAGCTCAACCGCATCGTGCGCGCCAGACAATACGGCTGGCCGCATGTCTGGGGCGAAGGTGAGTTGACTCCCTGGACCAATCCGGCAGGCGGTATCACGAAGGAGCAGTGGCGAGAGCGGAGTGAGCCCCTGGTGCTGGGATACACCGCGCACGCGGCACCGATGCAGTTCAAGTTCTATCCGGGCGGGTCTTTCCCCGCGCGATTCGTGGGCGATGCGTTCGTAACGATGCGCGGCTCGTGGAATCGCAAGCCGGCGTCCGGTTATGAAGTAGTCAGAGTCCGCTTCGCCGGTGGACAGCCGGCAAGCATCGAACCTTTTGTCAGTGGCTTTCTGACCGACGGTGGTACCACCCACTTTGCGCGACCCGTCGGTCTCACGGTCGCGAAGGACGGAGCGCTGCTCATGGCGGACGACGCCAATGGCGTCATCTACCGCATCGCATACACAGGCAACGATGGCGGCAGCCGGGTGCGCAACGCCCCTGCTACGGCGATGCTCGAGCAGGCCGCCGAAGGTGTCGGTGTCCCCATCGCCATCCAGCGACCCGAGACCAGTGCGGCACAACGCCTGCGCGTGGACCTTCCGCGCATCGATGGCGTGATTCCCCGCCGCTACTCCGAGTACTACGACGGCGTATCGCCGCGCATCACGTGGTCCTCGATCAAAGGCGCGCAGTCGTACGTGGTCATCATGGAAGACCCGGACGCGAAACCGATCACGCCATTCGTGCACTGGCTCGCCTGGAATATCCCAGGCAACTACCGTCATCTGCCCGAAGGCCTTCAGGAACAGGAACAGCTCACCGATCCCGAAGGCGTGCGTCAGGGTCGAACCAGTCGCGGCACCGTCGGGTATCTCGGTCCGAGACCGCCCGTCGGTGATCCGCCGCATCGCTATCATTTCCAGGTGTTCGCGCTCGATACCCTGTTGCGCGTGGCGCCCGGCGCCGAACGTGACGAACTGCTCGCGGCGATGTCCGGGCACGTGCTCGCGGCCGGCGAAGTGGTGGGCACCTACCGCCAGGGAGTCGCGCCGCTCAAATAGACATGGCTCGATGCATAGAAAGACCGTCACGCGTGCGGGTGTTTCCCATTCCGACGTCGGCCCAGCTCATAAACGGTGAGGCCCACGGCGAAGGCAGCATAGATCGCAAACAGGGATTTCTTCGACAGCTGGGCATCAAAGCCGGGTTGCAGGCGCCGGGGCGTGAGGCGATAGTCGACGAAGTTCGCCGCCGCAGCGGTCACTGCGGCATAGCCCAATCGCTGCACGGGCGTCTGGGCTTGCTTGTGGCGGCCAAACATTCTTTCGTGCAACACGGCCCAGCCAGTGGCCATGAGATGGTGGATCACGAAGCCGGTCAGCGTGTATCGCAGGGTTGCCGAGCGGCGGTAGGCCGCGCTTCGGCCGAATACCCACTGGCTTGGACCGTTGACCGGCCCGGCCGGGGCATTGCGCTCCACCTTGCCAGCCACCACCATGACGGCGGTGGACAGAAGGCTGGCCGTGAATCCCGACACCAGCGCCTGACGTACCGCAGTTTTCCAATCATTCATCAGTGGATGGACATCATCGATACCCGCGCGTTCCTTCCAGTTGTCCGCGAGTTCTGTCAGTGAGAGTGCTCATCGCCGGAGCAACGGGCTTCATAGGTCGTCACCTGGTGGCTGGCTTTGCAGCCACGGGACACGAGATCTGGGGTGGATCGCGAGACCCACGTTCTGCGCCACGGCCCTGCACACGTCAGGTGCCGCTGGACTACACGCGTGTATCTGCGGAGGCCTTGACGCAAATGGTCAGGGGCTGCGATCTCGTGATCAACGCGGTCGGCATACTGCAAGAGCGCGGTAGACAGACATTCGATGCGCTGCACACCGCAGGGCCGCGATCCCTCTTTGCGGCGTGCCAGGCTGCGAGCGTGCCCCGCGTGATGCAGATCTCGGCTCTCGGCGCGGACCCCACTGCACAGTCGCGTTATCACCGCAGCAAGAGTGCAGCCGACCAATTCCTCATGGCATCGTCGCTGGACTGGGCCATCCTTCAACCTTCGCTGGTCTATGGGCCGGGAGGCACGAGCGCGCGCCTGTTCGACCTGCTAGCCACTTTGCCCTTCACACCGTTGCCGGCAGGCGGCCGCCAGCAAGTGCAGCCGGTCTTCATAGATGACCTGGTGGAGGTCGTGCTTGCGCTGGCAGTGCACCCCGGACCACTGCGCTGCGTACTGCCGGTGGTCGGGCCAGAGCCGCTGGAGTTGCGCGTCTTCCTGTCACAGTTGCGGCAGGCGCTTGGCAAACCGCCGGCCCAGGTTTTGGCGATGCCGCGCAGGTTCATGCAGGTCGTGGCACGTGTCGGTGACCACACGCCGGGAATTATGCTGGATTCCGAGACATGGCAGATGCTCGAACGGGGAAATGTCGCCGATGCCGGGAAGGTGACACGGTGGTTAGGGCGCCCGCCGCGCGCAGTGCGTGATTTCGTCCCTGCCGATCAGCAGACAATGCGTCGCCTGCATGCCGAACTGTTGTGGTTGCTGCCGCTGCTTCGCGCCAGTGTGGCCGCGATGTGGATAGTGGCCGGAATAGTCTCTCTCTATCCAGTCGAAACCGGCCTGGCGCTTCTGAGGAGCATCGGCTCGCCGGCTGCATTGGCACCCTTCCTGTTGGGAGGCGCCATTGCGACCGATCTGGCCCTGGGTGTGCTGACTCTATGGCCACGACGGCCACGTTGGTTGTGGTCGGCGCAGATCGCGGTGGTCGTGGTCTATACCGTGATCATCACCTTGATGCTTCCGGCATTGTGGCTGGAACCGTTCGGTCCGGTTGCGAAAAACCTGCCAATCCTTGCCTTGCTTCTGTTGCTCCAGCAACTCGAGAAGCGGTCGTGACCTACCTCGTCGTCAAGTGGCTGCACATCCTGTCCTCCACAGTGCTCTTCGGCACAGGATTGGGCTCTGCCTTCTACATGTTCTTCGCCAGTCGCACGCGTGACGCACGCGTGATAGCCGCGGTGACGAAGCATGTAGTCCTCGCCGATTGGGTGTTCACCACGCCCGCCATCATCCTGCAGCCGCTGACCGGCTTCTATCTCATGCACCTGGCAAACCTGCCGTTCGATAGCGGATGGGTAGTTTGGTCCATCGCCCTGTACCTGGTTGCCGGCGCCGCCTGGCTGCCGGTGGTGTGGATTCAGATACGCATGAGGGAGCAGGCAGTGCAGGCAGCAGCCACTGGCGTTCCCCTGCCCGATCAGTACTGGAGGTTGCTTCGTGTCTGGGTGGCGCTCGGCATCGTGGCGTTCACTGCACTAGTCATCGTGTTCTATCTCATGGTCGCGAAACCATTCTGAACATGGACCTTCGCGACGCTACCTGGGCTTTGCTGGGCTACGGTGCGTTGCCCGCCTGGCTGCTGGCGGGCGGCGCCGATTGGCTCTGTCACCGCCGTGCACGTATCGAAGCGACTTCGGGGTCTGGCGAATCCGCGATACACATTGCGTTGTTCCTGCAGATCGCCATCCCGGCGTTGCTTGGCCTGTGGTTCACGATCAACACCCTGCTCTTCACGCTCATGGCATTTGGTGTGCTGGCGCACACGCTCACATCGTGGTGGGACACCACGTACGCACAACCGCGCCGGTTCATTTCACCGTTCGAACAGCAGATCCATGGCTGGCTGGAAATGTGGCCGCTTTTCGCGCTGGTCCTGGTCGGCCTGCTGCATGCCGCTGAGCTGACTACTCCTCAATGGCGATTCACTGCGCGAGAAAACCTGCCATCCATCGGCTGGCGCTGGGCCGTATCAGCCGGATTTGCTGGAGGCCTGGCGTTGATACTCGAAGAATGGTGGCGCGGCCGGCGCAACGCTGTTCGAGCCGTCGAGGAAAAGCACTGAGGCGCAGAGTGCGTCGCGGGCAGCCACGAGCCGCCGGGGTGCCAACCTTGTCAGCGGACCCAGCGATGCACCATCACGGCGGCGCGAAATGAAATCCCAGATCGGCCTGGCCCGAGTCGACGGCCAGATCCGTACGCGTCGTGCGCGTGGAGACGCCCGCATCAACCGCCGTCACGCCACCCGTGTTGACGGCGGGGCTTACCGACGGCACCGCCTGCGTCAGAAAGAAAGCGCCGGGTCCGTCGATGGTGTTGTCGAACTGCCCAAATATGGGCGCCGGGCCGCGCTCGAAGAGTGGATCGGCCACCAGGTTGCCCGCTGCGCCGGTCAAGTTGTTGATCCCCGCAGCGTTCTGGATACCGACGGAATTGTTGCCCGTGGTATCGACGTACTGCCCCACTCCATTCCCGAAGAAGAGATTCCTGCGCACCACGGCATCGGCTCTCGGCGTGAACTCGACGTAGCCACCGTTGGCCGCATTGGCAATGATGTTGCGTTCGACGAACGGACTGACCAGGCCTTCGCCGGGACCAAAGGCGCCGCCCTCGACACTGCTCACGATACCGCTCGAATTCTGCGCCGCAATCGTATTGCCGACGATCTGTGGCGAGATCAGCGATCGGCTGGCGGCTTCCATGACGATGCCGTTGGTTCCGGAGATGAAAAGATTGTTGATCACGGTTCCGTCGATGAGCGTGCTCGGCGATTGCACCGAACCCGCGCGGCGCTCATCGGCAAACAACAGGAGCCCGGTGCCCGTGCCGCCCCCATCGGAGATGTTGTTGCGCACGTCGAGGTGCAAGGCCACGCTACCCTGCGTCGGGCCGCGCAGGTTTGCATTGATGGAATCGCCGAGGAGATTGCGAAACCAGTTGCCATCGGCCGTCAGACGCAGATTGATCAGCGCGTCGTTGGCAAAAGCCAGCGTGTCGGGGGTGGTGAATTCCACGCCCCGGAACATTCCGCGCAATTCGCAATTGCGAATCGTCAGGGTCGTCTCGACGTCGGGATTGCCAAGACCATCCCATTGCCAGCGGATGCCGGGACCACCGACCAGCTGAGCAGTCGCCGGAACGATGCGGATATTGGTGATGCTGTTATTCCCACGCACCGTGATGCCCGGATCATTCCCGCTGACCCGCAGGAATACGCCGCCGTCGCCGAGCAGGGAGTTGTTGCGCGCCATCTGCAGCTGCTCGGTGTAGTTTCCCGCCCGCACTTTCACCTTGGCGCCGAACGTGTTGGCGGCGGCATCGAGACCCTGCTGGATGGTCGGAAACGGGTTCTGGGCAGAGCCGTCGAAGGGTGCCGAACTATTGGCGCTGTCCACATGCACCGTCTTGGTGACGCATCCCGAGATGAGAAATGCAAACGCAATGAGTGCGCCGCCAACAAAGATCTTCATGTGCCCTGCTCCTTATTGTTAGTCGTCCCGGGAGCAGGATAGAAGGCCGGCAGCCCGCGATGCGCCGCATCCCACGGGCAACCTCTTGCGATTGTGAAGTAGTTCCTGCCAAATCCGGCCATGGAGATTTTTCAGTGGCTGTTGATGCTGCTGGTGGCCGCCGTCGCGCTCACCGCCTGCGCGCGTTACCTCAAACTTCCCTACCCGTCGTTGCTAGCGGTCGGTGGCGCGGCCATCGCGCTGCTGCCCGACGCGCCCGAGTTCACGCTGCATCCTGAACTCGCGCTCGCGGTGTTCGTGGCGCCGGTGTTGCTCGACGCGGCATTCGACACCTCGCTGCGCGACCTGCGCCGCTACTGGATTCCGGTGCTTTCACTGGTGGTGGTCGCCGTCGGCATCACCACGTTTGCGGTCGCGTGGCTCGCGCACTCCCTCGTGCCCGACATGCCCTGGGCCGCGGCGATCGCGCTCGGCGCCATCGTCGCGCCGCCGGATGCGGCCGCGGCTTCCGCGATCCTTCGCCAGCTGCACATTCCGCATCGCATGGTCGTGATCCTCGAAGGCGAGAGCCTGCTCAACGATGCCACGGCACTGCTCATCTACCGCCTCGCCGTCAGCGCGACGATGGGCAGCACGTTCAGCACGAGCGTGGTGGCCTGGCAGGCGCTCGCGATGGTCGGCAGCGTGATCGCCGGCTTCGTGCTCGCGCATATCTTCATTCGCATCGTCGATCGCATTGCCGACATTCCGAGCGCCATCATCATGCAGTTCGTCGGCGCCTTCGGTGTGTGGATACTGGCCGATGAGATGGGCCTCTCGGCCATCGTCACGGTGGTCACGTTCGCGATCACCGCCGCGCGCATCACGCCCGAGCGCATGCCGGCGAGCGTCCGAATTCCTTCGTACGCGGTGTGGGATACCGTGGTGTTCGTGCTCAACGTGCTGGCGTTCGTGGCCATCGGCCTGCAGGTGCGCCCTATCCTCGATTCGCTCGAAAGCGACGAGCGCACGCACTATCTGCAGATCGCCGGCCTCGTCCTCGCCACCGTCGTGTTCGTGCGCATCGCCTGGGTATTCATGTACAACGGCATTGGGACACTCAAGCGCCGTCTGGCAGGCGCGGGTAGTTGGCCGGGAGATTTCACTCCGACCCTGGCCGGCATGTCCATCGTCGGTTGGTGCGGCATGCGAGGCATCGTCACGCTGGCGACCGCTTTCGCGCTACCGCCCTCTTTCCCGTATCGCGAGCTCATCCTGCTCTGCGCGTTCACCGTGGTCGCCGGAACGCTCGTGTTCCAGGGCCTCACGCTTCGGCCATTGATCGTGTTGTTCGGTCTCAAGGACGACGGCACCGTGGACAAGGAGATTCACGGCGCCGAGGCGCAGTTGGCGCGGGTCGCCGCCGAGATCATCGACGCGGATGATTCCGACGCCGCACAGATGCTGCGCGCGGAATTCGCGATGCCAAGCGAGGCCGAACTCGCCGACGGCTCGGAGACCGAGCACGCCGCGCGCAATCGCCTGCGCGCGCGCATCATCGCCGCGCAACGCAAGGCGCTGGTGCGCATGCGCCGCGTCGCGGAAATCGGCGACGACGCCTTTCATCGCATTGAAGAACGGCTCGACCGGACGGAAGTGAACGTTCGGTAAACGGTGCCGGGCCGGGAAACCGGGAAAACTCAGAAGTTTTCCCGGTTTCCCGGCCCGGCACCTCGCATGCGTATCAGCGGCTGTCAGTCTCGGGCGTCCAGCCGCTCGCGATCTTCTCGCGCAGGGACTCGTGTTCCCAGACGCTGGCGATGGGAAGCTTTCGTTCTTCGTCGGAGAGCGTCTGCTTGACGACGTTGCGCCAGCCGCCTTCGATCACCCAGGATTCCACGGCTCCGTCATGCTCAGACTTGGGACGACGGAAGCGCTTCGGAAGTCTGGGCGGCGATGACTGTGCAACGACCTCGACCAGCTTGCTGGCAACTGCCTGGCACGCCGGATAGAACGTGACGTATCCCGTGGCGAAGAAATTCGAGGTGAAACGAGCCTGGCGGTCATGCAGCTCCGGGTTCACGAGCACGGCATCACCATACTCGCGATGCTCGCCAAGGAATTGCACGTAGCCGAATCGCTTGCCCACGGGCACTTCGAGGATTTCGCCGCCAACCAACCGCTTTCGCATCTGAGCCATGGGCGCGATCTTGTCACGGAATGCGAACCGACATTGAAGGCGATTGACTCGGGGCTCTCAGCCTCTGCGCCTACAGCTCTGTCCCGTAGCCACCCCTTTCGCCCTGAAAAGCAGCAGGCGCAGAAACGCTCGCGCAATCCATTCCTTCAAATGCCACTAAGACAAAAGAGTATGTTGATGCAGCGCGCAAGCGCGTCACCGGCAATCGCCTCGCCGATCGGCCCGCCCGTCGTCGTTCCGGGCGGGCCGTTTCAAGGTTCCCTCTTGCCTACGTACGCACCGACTTGAACGCAGCGCGCATCTCCGACGCGAAGAGCACTGGTTCTTCCCAAGCCGCAAAGTGTCCGCCCTTGTCCGCCTCGTTGAAGTAAACGAGGTTCGGGTAGCCGCGCTCCGCCCAACGCCGGGAGGGTTGGTAGATCTCGCCGGGGAAGACGGTGAACGCCGCCGGGATGGAGAACTTCTTGGGGCCGAAGTACGGAGGCTTGTTGTCCCAGTAGCTGCGGGCCGAGGAGACCCCGGTGTTGGTCAGCCAGTACAGCGTGATGTTGTCGAGCACATCGTCCCGTGTCAGTCGATCCGCGGGCTGTCCCTGGGTCGGCGTGCGCATCGCCTTGAGGACCGTCGCCGCCGGCTGGTCGTCGCCGTCGCCGTGGTCGATCAGCCAGGCCGCGAGGGCGACAGGAGAATCTGCGTTTCCATAGAGCGTCTGCGGACGCGTCGCCATCTCGATCGCGTAGGCCGCATTCTTGACGAAGAAGCCCTGCAGCTTGGCGAGCGCGCGTCGCTCCGCGTCGGAGAAATCGGCCGGCACCGGCGCTCCCGCCTGCACAACGTTCGACACGTCCTGCGGGAGCGCAAACAGGAAGTTGGTGTGTATGGCCACGAGTTCCGCGGGCGCCTCGACCGCCATGGCGTCCGTGATCTGTCCGCCCACGTCGCCGCCCTGCGCGACGTATCGCGTATATCCCAGACGATTCATCAGCACGATCCAGGCGCGTGCCATGCGCGCGTGATCCCAGCCGGTCGCGGTCGGCTTTCCCGAGAAGCCATAACCGGGGATCGACGGGATCACGACGTCGAAGGCGTCCTCCGCACGGCCACCGAAGGCCGTGGGATTGGTGAGCGGGCCAACGAGCTTGATCTGTTCGAGAATCGAGCCGGGCCAGCCGTGCGAAACGATGACTGGCAGCGCGCCCTTGTGCTTCGAGCGCACGTGGATGAAGTGGATGTCGAGCCCGTCGATCTCGGTGACGAACTGGGGCAGCGCGTTGTGCCTGGACATTCAGGTTGGTGTTTGCGGTCCATTTGAACTCGTAGCCGAGGATCACGGTGGGAATGATTTGCTCATCCTGAGGCGCAGGTTCGCGCGTCCCCGCGTAGTACACGGCCGCCAGGTTGCCGTAGAACGCATGGCGGATTCCCAGCCGTTGCAGCGACGCCTGCACGCCGTAGTCCGTGCGCCCGGTAGATAGCAACAGCCGCCTGCCCGCCACCGGTATCTTGGCGGCGCCCTCGAGCGTCAAGTGCCAGTTCGGAGAAAACCGGACACCGGAATATCGGAACCCGATAGTTGGGTCGGTGAAACCACCATCCGTCGCCGTTTCCTGGATGCGATGACGCCCTTCGCATAGATGCGCGCGCCTGGTGGAATGCCATCGCCGGCCGCCGAAGGAACTGAAGCCCAGGGAATCGTGGAATTTCTCGATGGTGCTGTCGAGGAAGCCACCCTGGTACGAGATCGCACTGACGATGCCGTACACCGTCCCGACGCCGTCATGGCGGTTCACTTTCTGTTTATCGTATTTGCGCTGTGCGGATCGTTCCTGATCCTGCGCTGGCCGAAGGTGATCTGGCTGCACCTGCCGGCGCTCGCCTGGGGCGCGTACATCGAGCTTTCGGGCAACATCTGCCCGCTTACGCCGCTGGAGAATCACTTTCGGGAGCTGGCCGGGGAAGGTGCCTACTACGGTGGATTCATCACCCACTATCTCGGGCCCATCATCTATCCCGCCAACCTCACACGCGGCGGGCAGTATCTCGCGTTCGCGATCCTCGTCGCATTCAACCTAGTCGGATACGCGCTGGTGTGGCGTCGCCATCGTCGAGCGTTTGATCGATCGACACGAGCGCGATGAGCCTGGCGGCATCGAACTTCTCGATCGGCTCAGGACGCGCAAACAGGTACCCCTGCGCGTGATCCACGCCGAGCTCGCGCAGGATGCGCAACTGATTCAGGTTTTCCACGCCTTCGGCGACCACATCGCGCCCGAAGGCACGTGTGAGCTCGACGATGGAACGCACGATGGCGAGATCCTTGGGTTCGTGTTCGATGCCGGCAACGAACGACCGGTCGATCTTCACCTTGTCGATGGACAGCTTGCGCAGCCACGACAGCGATGAATAGGCGGTGCCGAAATCATCGAGACTGATGTTCACGCCGAGCTCGCGAATCTCGGCAATGGCCGCCGCGGCACGGTCGAGGTCCACCATGAAAGCGGTCTCGGTGATTTCGATGGTCAGCGCGTTCGGCGGTACGCCGGTGCGCAGCAATTCCATCTTGATCGCTTCGGCCGTTCCCGGCAGCAGGACTTCTGGCGCGGACATGTTGACCGTTATTCCCAGCTGCTCGAGTTCCTTCTGCTCACGCAGTTTCGCCAGCGCACTGCAGGCGGCACCCAACACGCGTCGCCCGAGTTCGAGTATCACGCCGGAATCGATCGCCACCTGGATGAAGGCTGGCGGCGCCAGCATGCCGAGACGCGGGTGACGCCAGCGCAGCAGCGCTTCGAGCGACATGTCGCCGCCTTTCGTGAGCGGCACGATGGGCTGGAAATGCAGTTCGAATTCGCCCGCGTCGAGCCCACGGCGCAGGTCCTGTTCGAGCGAGATGCGGCCGCGCATGGCCTGGCGCATCTCGGCCGTGAATGGCGAGGCGCGGTCGCCTCCGGCCACGCGGGCCTCGTGGCAGGCCATCTGCGCTTCCGTCAGGAGGGTTTCGGCATCCTGCTCGGTTTCCGAATCGATGACTGAGTAACCACCGCTCAACGTGAAGAACAATCGCTGGCCTTCGCTCACGAGCGGCGTCGTCAGGCTCGCGTTCACCTGGGTGAGAATGCGCGGGATCTCCCACTCTTCGACTCCGCGCAACAGCATCGCAAACTGGTTGGTACCGATGCGCGCTACCAGGGTGCCATCGGGACCGGCAATCGCGAGACGGCCGGCGAATTGACGCAGCAGCACCTGCATGCGCCGCGCCCCCAGGCAACTGGCAACAAACGAGTGTTGATCGCCGGACATGACGAGCACGGCGCCGGCGCGCGCGGGGTTCTGCAGGTAGGCCGTGAGTGCCTGCTCGAGATGTTCGCGGTTCGCGAGCTGCGACTCCTCGTCGCGCAGCGAGCGTTCGAGCAGCTTTTCGTGCGCCCGCTTGGTACGGTCGCGTTCATAGGCGAGCGCGATCTGGGTTGCCACGCCGGAGGCGAAGTGTTCGTCCTCGCGAGTCCAGGCGCGCTTGCTGCCAAACTGCTCGTGACACAGGACGCCGACGTAGCTTCCGAAGGCACGCACCGGCACGTCGAGAATCGAATGGATGCCGAGTGGTTCGAGGTAGGAAGCCGAAAACTCGCGTGTGCGCGGATCGTTGCGCGCATCCTCCGCGGCAATGACCAGTTCCTGGCATAGCGTGTCGAAGTAGACAGGGCAATCCGCGCGCTTCAGCAGCGTCGGGCCGAGCGGGCGCGAGCTGTCGACGTTGAATACGTGCTCGCAGCGGATCGAGGAATAGTTGGTGTCGACGGTCCAGAAACTCGTGCGACCTACGTCCAGGGTCGTTGCGAGGATCTTGAGCATGCGATCGATGGTCTTGTCGAGATCGTCGAAGGGCTCGTCGAGCAACATGTGGAACGCACGGCGATAGTCCGCACGACGCCGTTCGGATGCCATCTCGCGTACGTCGGGCCCGACCACGCGGGAACTCACCTTTCCGCTATCTCGAGCCATGCTTCTCCCCAGGGCGTGGCTGATTTCACACCACTCTACCCCCGCCCTGTCAGGCTGACCACTGGCGGGTTCACAAAACAAAGGCGAACAACGCCCCCGCGGCAAACGACACCCATGAGATTCCGTATAAAACAGCGCTGATGCGCCGCAGCCGCATACAGCTGCGGGCCGCCGCGGGCTCCACGGGGCAAGGCATTGCGCGGGCCCGCCAGATCAGCACACCGCTCACTGCAAGCAGTATGCCCGCGACCGCGAATACGCCCGCCTTATGCTCCGACAGCCAGACCAGCTGCGGGAACGACGACACCAGGCCCGCGAGCACCGCTCCCGCCCCCAGCGACACCAGCACCGCCGGCAACACACAGCACACCAGCGTGGCGGTGCTCGCTAACAACGTCCCGAATGCGAATCCGACATTCCGCTGCAACGGGTCGATCACCGCGCACCCTTCTTGAGTGCCGCGCGGATGTCCGTCATCGACCGCTGCGTGCGCGAAATGCCCTTCACGTCGTAGCCGGCGTCGGTGAGCGCTTTGGTGAGCACGGCATCCGGCAATGTCCTGTCCGGGGCGCGTCGCGATGGCGACCAGCTTGTCTTCCAGGCTCACTACCACGTCTTCGGTGGCCGGGTTCTTGCGCAGCGTCTTCTCGATGCCCTGCGCGCAGAATCCACAGACCAGTCCGTAGACCTTCATCTCGATGGTGTCGGCCGTGGCCGATGCGCTGAGCGCGGCGCAGAAACGCCACCCGTAATATCGTTTTCATAAGTTCACCATGGCCATGGCTTGTAGTTTGCCGTCGTCGGTCACACCGGCTTCTATCCAGCCGCCGCGCTTGAAGAGCCGCAGCAGCAAGGCCCACTCGGTGCCCTCGTGAATGCCGCCCGTGAAACGCCGCCCCTGCACCACCAGCCACGTGGCGAGCGTGTCGTATTCATGTTTGTAGGGCGCGAGGCCTAACTGCAGCGTATCGATGCGATGGGAAAAATCCGCCGCCCGGAACAGATCCGTCTTGAGCGAGGTATAAACACGGCGCGTTTCATAGTCGATCTGCGCTCCCGCATTGCCGGTGAACGTGTGCTCGTTGGTCTCGCTCACATACGCCTGCCCGGCGCCGCCCCAGACGAACACGTTGGCCTGCGCGGACTCCAGGTTCCAGCGCTTCGCGAGGTAGTTCACGCGCGCGTAGGTGATCTCGCGGCGGCGGTCGTCGATGTCACTTTCGAGCTCGAGATAGCCCAAGCCGAGCGAGAGGTAGTACTTCGGCGCGTAGAACACCTGCGCCTCTTTCATGGTGCCGGCGCCGTATTCCGCCATCACTGTTGTGCCGTGCGCGAACGCGATCGGCTTTGCGCCGGCCGTTGCGGACAGGAGCGCCATCAGGACGACGCCTGTCGATGTGAAACAAACAAGGTTCATGGAACCCTCCGTCAATACGTGATCGATCGCTGCGCACGTGCGGAAGCACGTAGCGCGTCAAGACCGGATCAGCGGATCGGCGGGGGTTTCAGCGGCGGGTCGTTGCGGGAGTGCAGCGATGCGGAAGGCGCGGCATCGACGCGCAACGCAGGCGCGATCTGGCGCGCAAGAACAGGAGTATCGGGGAGCGCAGCGACGGCCAGCGTGCATGCGGCCAGGCAGTCGCGGAGCGAATCCGTTCCGTCGGGGCAGCAGGGACAGTCATCCATATCAGCCGTCATGCTCGCCATGCCCATCATCTCGGCGCAGGGCATATCGCCAGCCTGCCCGCCCGCCGGCTGCGCGTTGGCGAGCGGCGCTGCCGCGAGCAACTGCGCCACCACGAGCACTCGAACCAGGATGCGATGCCAGCGATTCACGGGCCGAACATAGCAGGCGGTGCCGGGCACCAAAAGCCGTAATTGCACCACCACGGCGAACGCGCCAATTTCAGTTCAACTACGGCTTTTGGTGCCCGGCACCCTCCGGCTGTCCGGGGGCATATATAAGAGTAGCGCCAGGTGGCGTTGGGTATCGGTAATACCGATATGTTGACAGTATCGGTATTACCGATATTCTCCGCTTATCGCCAATACCGATAATCCTATGCATCCCATCACCACCCCCACGCAGATCGGCGCCCACCTCTCCGGCCGGCGCAAGCAGCTCAAACTATCCCAGGCCGACACCGCCTCGCGCCTGGGCTTGAGCCAGAACCGGCTTTCCGAGCTCGAGGCCCGCCCGGAAACCATGACGGTCGAGCAATTGCTCGCGCTGCTCAATGTGCTGGGCCTCGAGATGCTCATTCGCGAGCACGGCAGCGACGGCAAATCCAGGGTCGAGTGGTAGCCCGTGCCGGGTTCCACCAGGGCGCTGGCCGTCTGGGCCAACGGAGTTCGTGTTGGCCTGTGGCGCCTCCCCTCGCGAGGCGCCATGGAGTTTCAGTACGACGACGCGTGGCTGCAGGCGGACGAAGCCCGGCCGCTGTCGCTGTCGTTGCCGCTGGTACCAGATCGCGCGGCACGAAAAGGCGCTGCCGTCGAAGCGTACTTCGACAACCTGTTGCCCGACAGCGAACCCATTCGTCGGCGTCTCCAGGAACGCTTCCGCACAGCATCGCGCAGCGCCTTCGACCTGCTCGCTGCCATCGGCCGCGATTGCGTCGGCGCCGTGCAATTGCTCGCACCGGATGCGACACCCACCGACATTCACAAGATTGACGCCACGGCGCTCAACGAATCAGCCATCGCGCGCGAGCTCGGCGCCGTCACCTCGCCCAACAACCCGGCAGACAATGAAGAGGAGTTCCGCATCTCGATCGCCGGCGCCCAGGAAAAAACCGCGCTGCTGAGACACAACGGCCGGTGGTGCCGGCCCACGGGCTCCACGCCCACCACACATATCTTCAAACTACCGCTCGGCCTCGTCGGCAACCGACAGGCCGATATGCGCACGTCCGTCGAAAACGAATGGCTGTGCGCACGTATCGTCGCGGCGTTCGGCCTGCCCGTGGCGAACTGCGAGATCGACGAGTTCGGTGAACACAAGGTGCTCATCGTCGAACGCTTCGACCGTACGCTGCATTCCAGCGGCAGGTACTGGCTGCGCCTCATGCAGGAAGATTTCTGTCAGGCCACCGGCACGCCCTGGCATCGCAAATACCAGGCAGATGGCGGCCCCGGGCTCATCGAGATCGCGCGCATCCTGCGTGGTTCCACGGCATCGCAACACGACCTGCGCACCGTGTTTTGCGCCCAACTACTGTTCTGGATGCTGGCCGCCACCGACGGGCACGCCAAGAACTTCAGCCTCCGCATACTTCAGGGCGGGCGCTTCCAGCTCACGCCGTTGTACGACGTGCTCTCCGCCTGGCCCATCATCGGCAAACACGCCAACGAGATTCCGCCGCAGAAGATCAAGCTCGCCATGGCAATGCCGGGGCAACGCCCGCACTACCTGCACAAGAGCATCCAGCGACGCCACTTCGATGTGTTGGCCAAACGCATGGGTGTCGAGACCGAGGCGGAGAGCCTGATCGCTGACGTCGTTGCGAAGACACCGTCCGTCATCGAAGAAGTTCAGCGTGGCCTGCCGACGGGCTTTCCGCAGAATCTGCTCGATCGCGTGCTCAACGGCCTGCGCAAGTCCGCGCACGAAATCGGGCGTCAAGTAACACCGACCTTCCGCAAAGAATCGTGAGCCGGTTTCCCGGCCTTTAGCGCTTTTACCTTGGTGGCAACAAGACCCAGGAGAACCAAATGAAATTCCTTCTTTTCACCCTGAGCTTGCTAGGCTCCTCCGCTGTCCAAGCCCAGCAGATGGACATGGACGCCATGATGAAATGGGGCGCGGCCGATGTGATTCGCTATCACATCGTCGGCGTCTACCAGGGCAAGCCGCACATCGCGAGTGACGGAGCTGGCCGCGCGGATGTGAGCGACCGCGTGGTCATCGACTTCACCTGGAAGCTCTCGGAAATGAAGCTCGTAGGTGCACCCGCGTTTCAGAACACAAAGACCACGTTGACGAACCCCAGCGATTACGAACCGAAGTGTCTTCCGCCCGTGCTCAAGGGCGAGTACGAACACTACGAGGTGCTGGGCATCAAGGAAGGACTCGCCGGCGGGCTCGAGCTCCAGGTGCAGACGAAATACCCGGTCGTGGAGATCGCGCAGTTCTGCACGGCGAGCCGCAAGGCCGTTCCCGCGAAGGTCAACACACGTCCCGAGGAATTCACGGTGGTTTCGCCCGTGACTTTCGGCATGCCGCTGTCCGACTCCGACAGCCTGCGCATTTCCGGCGACAAGAAATCACTGGTCGCGAAGACGGACGGCTGGACCTGGACCTATACGCCGAGCATCGTGCCCGGAAGATAGTCCGCCACCAGCGGGGGGGTGTACGCTCCCGCCATGAACTGCCGGCTCATCTTGCTGTGCGCCACTGCGATTCTCGTAGCCTGCACGCCCGCAGCGACCGAGCCCGCGATAGTCGAGATCAGGGGCACCGCTAGCTACCACGAACGCATGTTGCTGCCACCAGGCTCGACACTCGAGGTGACACTCGAGGACGTGTCGCGCGCCGACGCGCCGGCCGAGGTGATCGCGCGAACCGAGATGCCGGTCAGCGCTGCACCTCCGTTCCGCTTCACGCTCGCGTTCGATCCCGCCCGCATCGTCGCGGACCATCGTTACCACGTTCGCGCGCGCGTCAGCGCCGCCGACAAGGTGCTGTTTCGCTCCCGCATGGGAAGTCCCGTGTTAGGACCGGGCAATATCCTGCGCGCCGACGTCACGATGCGCCGCGAGAGCGCAGAGGTACTCAACAACGTTATTCCGCCTCAGCGACTTCGAGGCCTGTATAGCTACATGGCCGACGCCGCCTGGTTCGTCGATTGCCTTTCCGGCGTGCGTCTCCCGGTCACCCAGCAGGCCGACAACCTGGCGCTCGAAACTGCGTACATGAAATCACGGCCCATGCCTGGCGCGCAGATGCTCGTCTCGCTGGAAGGTCGCGTCGAATACCTGATGCCCATGGAAGGCAGCCAGGAGCGACTCACGCTCATCGTGGACAAGTTCATCTCGATCGAAGCCCAGGGATGTTCGGGTCCTTCCTCCACCGCGCAGCTCGAGAACACGTATTGGAAGTTCACGACGCTGTACGACAAGTCGGTCGAGTCGCCTGAAGGTGCGCGCGAGATCCACTTCGTGCTGAATCGCGAAAGCTTTCGACTGTCGGGATTCTCGGGTTGCAATCGCCTGACCGGCAGCTACCGACTGGACGGTGAGATGCTCAGCTTCAACAACATTGCCACCACCGAGATGGCCTGCCCGTACGGCATGGATATCGAACACCGGGTTCACGAGATGTTTCCCATGGTGGCCGGCTGGAAGATCTCGGGCGAAACGCTGCAACTCACCGACTCGAACGGCACGCCGATCGCGACGTTCGAGTCCGTCTATCTAAGGTAATCCCCGAGCTTGCACGTGGCGCAATCGCCACGCCGCAACGTATTCCGTTGCGGATGTAGGAACTCGCGCCTGCACTGTGAGCACGCGCTCACGCAACTCTTCCTGCTTCCTCCATTGGATTCACTGCGGCCCGGACCAAAGATGCCTACCCCTACAACGGAGGCAGGTCATGGCAAGGTCAAAACCAACCGCAAAGGATGCTATCGCGCTTCTCAAGGCCGACCACCGCGAGGTCGAGGATTTGTTCGAGCAATTCGAGAAGGCGCGCGATGCCGAACGCAAACAGGAAATCGCAGCGAAGATCTGTAACGCACTGAAGATACACGCCACCATCGAGGAAGAGATTTTTTATCCCGCTTTCCTCGAGGCCTCAGACGACATCGACATCCACCACGAGGCCGAGGTCGAGCACAGAGGGGCCAAGAATCTCATCGCGGAGATTGAAGCCTGCTCGCCCGATGACGATTACTTCGCGCCGACGGTGAAGGTGCTTTCCGAAATGATCAAGCACCACGTGAAGGAAGAAGAAAAGTCCGGTGGCATGTTCGCCGTGGCGCGCGAAGCGAATATGGATCTGGTGGCGCTCGGCGAAGAGCTCGCGGCGCGCAAAGCCGAGCTCGAAAGTGGAAACGGCGAAGACACGGATATGCCACCTCCAGGTGTTGGCGAAAAGCGTGGGCAGGTCGACAGGCTCATGAAAGAAACTCGTTAGAAAGATGAAGCAAGCCGCCGGGATCTCCCGGCGGCTTCGCGCTCCAAAACGAGCCAGTTGCGCGCCCGAATTGTGCGTTGTCGCCATACGCCGTCGCGGGCAAATGGCGACGTCAGACGTCGGCTGGCGAACAGCGTGGTTCACGGACTGACTGCGGTGCTGTGCGTGCCCGACTACGCTCTTCCAATGACAGTTCTTGTTCTCAGAAAAAGCGTGGACGACGAGCGAGTCGGCGGGCCGTTTTCCTGTGCAGACCCGAAAGAAATCGCCCGCGTTATCGGTCAGCTGACTATCGAAGAGCGAGTGGCGCATCTGCTCGCGGCGAATGAAACCGTCAGCGTTTCCGAGGACGGAATAAAGGTTTATCGGGGTGACGAATTGACGGGCTACATCGTGATACTCAGCGCCGAGTAGCCATCTGCCGCGAAGTATTGCCGCTGGATTTCCGGGGACATGCGGTTTCGAGCCTTTGAAGACACGAGGATCAAGGTGTGGGAGCGGGCTATCAATCGCCAGGCCCGCCTTCCCGCCATATATTAAGAGTGCGTTTTCCGGGCCTAAGTCACTGATTCAGTGGGATTGCTTGACGCGCGGCGGACTCTCGTTAAGAATGCGCGCCCTCTTGGTTCTCGGTTCCCTGGTAGCTCAGTCGGTAGAGCGTCGGACTGTTAATCCGTTGGTCGTTGGTTCGAGTCCAACCCAGGGAGCCATCTAATTCAGGGTCCGTTCCGGACACATCGGTAACGTTGTATACCGACAGCAAGAGACTGACGTTACCTTTGGTACAGAGTGCCGCTCGCGTTGCTCGCACGGAAGCAGGTTGGGAAGTGTTCGGGTGTGGGCTGCCCGCGGCAATCCGTTGGGGCAGTATTCATGCGGTAAGAGCACCAGCGAGCCCAACAGTTAGATGATCTGACGGCTTACAATGGCTGCATGACCAATGAGCCAGCCGCCATTGGAGAGGTGGAGTCGCATGAAAGGGGCGTGGTACTCCCTTCACTCGCGCATTTCCGCAACAATTCCTTCGCTGCGTCTAACAAGCCCCTTCTCCGACTTTTTTGACTGTCAACTACTGGCCGCGAGGCCGACGCCAACCCAAGGAGCTACTTAATTTTCGCACGACGTTCCCGCCGGAACGTCCTTCCCTCGCCTCGCCTGCTGCAGCATCACGTCAACGGCAAGGCCTAGGTCCATCCGGTCGCCCCTCCAACGATTCACCAGCGTTCCTTCCGGTAACTGAGTCCAATCGCCGAGCGGCTGTGTGAAGCCTGGCGCAACGCTGTCGACGGAACCGCCGTTCCGTTTCCGAAACCTCAGAACACCGTCATCAAGGATCTCGATTCGCATGCCGCCTTCGTGCGCGGCGCGATGGTGAAACCGGCAGAGCGAGACGAGGTTGGACGGCTTCGTCTCGCCACCGTTGGCCCAGTGCTCGACGTGATGCGCGTCGATGTAGCGCGTGTTCGCGCAGCCAGGAAACCGGCAGCCCTTGTCACGCGCATTGAGCGCGCGTCGCAGCGGCGAGGAGATCGTCCGCGTCTTGCGACCAACATTCAGCGGCTCACCGTCATCATTCTCGACCAGAGCCACGACGCTCGCGTCGCAGGAAAGCCGTCGCGCGGTCTCCGCAGGCATCGAAGGTCCATGTTCAAACTCGCAGCATCCCGCGGTGCGATCTCGCAAGGTTTCTGCGGCCACATGCACCACGATCTGATAACGCTCGGCGCCCGCGGCTTCAATCGCGCCATGCGCCAGGTAGCTCTCGGCGACCAGGGCCAGGGCATCCGCGCGGCGCGCGCTGAACGAAACGCGGCTGCTCAGACGTTCCAGCGGGAACGTCCCTCGGCAATTCCTGGACCGCGAGGTCCAGCGCTTTCATGATCCGCGCGCCAGCCTCCGCTGGCAGCCGGCAGGTCAGCACGAGCGAGCCGTCATCGTCGTATCGAAAGCTCACCGCCCGGTTTTGCTGCTGTCGTGCCTCGCGCGACAACTCCTCGGCCTCACGGCAACGGCGATATGCACGGACCAGTTTCTCGACGTGCTGCGCGGTGCCGTGCTCGGCGATCATCAGCAGGTAGTCCTCGGTCGCGGCGTTCAGCAACGCGCGTGATCTCCCGCACCTTGGAATAGCTCAACTTTCCGCACGCCATCGCCGAGGAAATCTTTGGCAGATTCTCGAGCGCATGCGCGACCCGTACTTTCTCCCGCGCCGCGCCCATCGCGATTCCGCACTTCCAGTTCAGCCAGTGGGCACACGACTGCGTCGCGCTGTCCGACCAGCCGTTGCGCCGATCGTATTCAGCGACCAGTAGCAACCAGCGATAGTTCGCCGCGTTGAGATGACCAGCAAGAGTGCAGATGTCCGTCGCGAGTTCATCGATGGAACGCATTGACTGCTCCATGTTTGCCGTGCTGTGGATGCGTACAGTATACGTGTCACCTCACGCAGATGGGTCGCAAAAGGCTATGTTTTCCGATGAAATCGGAAGTTTCTCGGTAGCGCTCAGTGGTTAGACAGTGATCGCTGCTGAGGATTGCTTGACGGCGTCCGAAGTCGCTGCAATACATGCTTCAGTCATGAAACGACCTGCGTTGCTGAACACGTATATCGGGACCGCGGGATGGAGTATTCCTCGCGCGGCGCAGCCCCGCTTTCCCCGGGGCGAGTCGCACCTCGCGCGTTATGCGAAGGTGCTTCCCGCTGTCGAAATCAATTCCACTTTCTATCGCCCACATCGCACCTCGACGTTTGAGCGTTGGGCCGCGAGCGTACCGCGCACGTTCCGGTTCTCCGTCAAGCTCCCGCGCGCCATCACGCATGACCAGCGGCTCACCGATAGCGCAGCGCCGCTCAAGTCGTTCCTGGCAAACCTCGCGCCTCTGGGCTCGCGCCTCGGCTGCCTGCTGGTGCAGTTGCCGCCGAGCTTTGCATTCGACGCCCGGGTCGCCCGCGCGTTTTTCACCGTAATGCGAAAGCAATTCGATGGCGGTATGGCATTCGAGCCGAGGCACGTGAGCTGGTTCGGGCGGCCCGCCGATCGTCTTCTGAAACAATTCGAAATCGCACGCGTGGCAGCGGATCCGCCGCGAGCCGAAGGCGATGGCGAGCCAGGCGGTTGGCCAGGGCTCGCGTACTTTCGTCTCCATGGCTCTCCGCGCATTTACTACTCGTCCTATGAAGACGACTACCTCGATGCACTCGCGGCCAGACTGAAAGACTTGCAACGTGGGCGCACTCCTACGTGGTGCATCTTCGACAACACTGCACTCGGTGCGGCAACGGACAACGCGTTGTCTTTGCTTTCACTTATCTCGCGACAACAGTCGATAAAGTCCAGGCAGTACGAGTAGCGTGAGCAACGTCGACGAGACGATGCCGCCAATCACCACCGTCGCGAGTGGTCGCTGCACTTCCGCACCGGGCCCGACATTGAGCGCCATCGGCAGGAATCCGAGTGATGCCACCAGCGCAGTGACCAACACCGCGCGCAGTCGCCCCATCGCTCCATTGACGATCGCGTCGTCGAGGGTCTGGCCTGATTGCTCGAGTGTGCGGATCAGCCCGACCATCACGAGCCCGTTCAGCACGGCGACCCCTGACAAGGCGATGAACCCCACGCCGGCGGATATCGACAATGGAATATCGCGCAACCACAGCGCGAGGACTCCGCCGGTCAGCGCCAGAGGTACACCGCTGAATATCGCGACGCCCGCGCGCATCGATCCGAATGCAAAGAACAGCAGCGCAAGAATCACGACCAGCGCCACGGGCACGACGACGCTCAGTCGCTGCGCGGCGGACACCAGCTGCTCGAACGTGCCGCCATATTCGATCCAATAGCCCGGAGGCGCCCGCAAGCCTTCGTCCAGGCGCTCGCGAACTTCAGCGACAAAACCACCGAGGTCGCGATCCCGCACATTGGCAGTGACGACCACGCGACGCTTGCCGTTCTCCCGGTTGACCTGGTTAGGCCCTACGCTCTCCTCGATCTTCGCCACTTCGCGCAGCGGCACGAAGCGAGGCTCACCGCCGGCCCAGGTCGCTTCGCGTGCCACTTCGTCCTCATTGTCATGTCCAGCAAGAGGGATGGGCAGGTCCGCTAACCACTCCGGACTCTGCCGGAGTTGCTCCGGCAGGCGTACGACGATATCGGCGCGCCGGTCGCCTTCAATGAATTGCCCGGCGACCGTTCCACCGACCGCCGTACTCACGGTGCGCTGAACATCACGCGCATTGAGGCCATACCGCGATAGCGCGTGGCGATCGGGATTCACGACCAGCATGGGCAGCCCCGTCGTTTCCTCGACGCGAACATCCGCGGCGCCCGGCACAGCGCGCGCAATGTCGGCCACGCGCATCGCCAGTCGATTCAGTGTGTCGAGGTCATCGCCATTGACCTTGATCGCCACGTCAGCGCGCACCCCCGAAATCAACTCGTTCATGCGCATCTGAATGGGCTGCGTGAACTCGTAGTTGTTGCCGGGAACCGATCGCGCGACGGCTTCCAGCTCCGCCACGAGCTCTCGTTTGGACTTGCGGGGATTGGGCCAGTCTTCGCGCGGTTTGACCATGACGAAGGTATCGGCCATCGATGGCGGCATCGGATCGTTCGCCACCTCTGCCGTGCCGATCCGGCTGAACACGCGCTCGACCTCGGGGAGCTGCGCAATCCGCTTCTCCAGCACGAACTGCATGTGCACCGACTGGGTGAGGCTCGTTCCCGGTATGCGCAAGGCGTGCACGGCGATGTCACCTTCATCGAGGCCCGGAACGAACTCGGTACCAAGACGCGTCGCCAGAAATCCCGACAGCGCAACGATCACGACGAGCGCCACCCATGACAGGCCACGCGATGCGCGAGCGACCATCGCAATGCAGGTTCGAATCGCACATGGATCTCGCGCATGACGCGGTTCTCGTGCTCGGGAATCTTGCCACCGAGAAACAGCGCCACGGCTGCGGGCACGAAGGTGAGCGACAGCACCATCGCGCTCGTCAGCGCGAGCACCACGGTGATGGCCATCGGATGGAACATTTTCCCTTCGATGCCGGTGAGCGCAAAGATGGGCAGGTAGACCGCGGTGATGATCCCGATGCCGAACAGGCTCGGACGGATGACTTCTGCGGTGGCCCGCGCCGCAAGCTCGAATCGCTCCTCGCGGCCGAGAATGCGCCCGAGGCGCGCTTGTTCCTCGCCAAAACGGCGCAGCGCGTTCTCGACGATGATCACGGCCCCGTCGACGATCAGACCGAAGTCCAGTGCGCCCAGGCTCATGAGGTTCCCGGAGATGCCGCCGCGAACCATTCCGGTGACCGTCATCAACATGGACAGCGGGATCACCGCCGCCGTAATCAGCGCCGCGCGCATATTGCCGAGCAACAGGAACAACACGGCGATGACCAGCAGCGCACCTTCGATGAGACTGGTCCGCACGGTCGCGATGGTTCGATCCACGAGACTGGTGCGGTCGTACACCGCCTGTATCAGCACGCCCTTTCGGCAGGCTCTTCTGGATCTCCGCGACCCGGGCAGCCGCGGCTCGCGCCACCGCGCGACTGTTCTCGCCGATCAGCATGAACACGGTGCCGAGCACCACCTCCTCGCCATTCTGCGTGGCGGCGCCGGTGCGCAGTTCCTGCCCGTCGCGCACCGTGGCGACGTCGCGAATCCGAATGGGCACTCCGTCGCGACGATCGAGCACGATGGACTCGATCGCCGCCATGTCCTCGGCCTGATTGGGAACGCGAACCAGGAGTTGCTGCCCGTTGCGCTCGATGTAGCCGGCACTGACGTTCTGGTTGTTCTCCGCCAGCGCGTCCGACCACGTCGTCGAGCGAAAACCCATATGAGAGCAGGCGCGCGGGATCCGGAGTCACATGGATCTGCCGCACGTACCCACCGATCGCGCTGACCTCGGTGACGCCGGGCGTGTTGCGCAATTGCGGGCGCACCACCCAGTCGTGCAGCGAGCGAAGATCCATGCCGTTCCATGGCTGGCCGTCCGGGCGGCGCGCCGCTGCATCCGCGGTCACCGTGTACAGGAAGATTTCGCCCATGCCCGTCGCAATGGGTCCGAGCTCAGGCTCGAGCCCCGGCGGCAGCTGCGACTTCACCTGGGCGATGCGCTCGGCGACCTGCTGTCGCGCGAAGAAGATGTCGGTGCCGTCTTCGAAAACCACGGTGACCTGCGAAAGCCCGTAACGCGACAGCGATCGCGTGTAGTCGAGATTCGGCAATCCGGCGATGGCGGTCTCGATCACGAAGGTAACGCGCTGTTCCGCTTCGAGTGGCGAATAACCCGGCGCCTCGGTATTCACCTGCACCTGGACGTTCGTGATGTCGGGCGTCGCATCGATAGGCAGGCGAGCGAAACTCCAGACACCCACCGCCGCGAAAGCCAGCGTCAGCGACAGCATCAGCCATCGGTGTGCGATCGCAAACCGGACGATCCGCTCGAGACGCGACATGTCAGTGTTCATGTCCGGCGCTCTCTTTCTCGAGATCGGCCTTGATGAGATAACTCTGCTCGACGACGATCTCCTCGCCGTCCTTCAGGCCCTCGAGCACTTCGGCGTTGAGCGCATCGCGCTCGCCCAGCTTCACCGCGCGAGGCGTGTATGAGTTTCCCTCGCGCGTGAACACGACCGTTTCACCTTCAAAGGTCTGCAACGCCGTGACCGGCACGACGAGCGCCGCCTGGCGCTCCTGCACCGTCACTCGTGCGCGCACCGCGGCACCGGGCCGCCATTGACCATCGGTATTGCTGATCCTCGCGCGTGCAACGGTGCTTTGACTGGCAGTGGCCGTGCCCGGAAGAATTCGTTCGAGCTTGGTCGTCATCTGTCGCGCCATCGCTCAGCCGGATGACATCGACCGGCATTCCTGCGCTGATGTGCTGAGCGTCGCCGCCAAACAGATGCAGATCCACCCAGAGGGAGGTCAGGTCCGCGAGCTCGAACAGCGGCTGATCACCGGCGAGATCGCCCGGGACCGCCGCGACATCGAGGATCGTCCCTGCAAAAGGTGCGGTCACCGCGTAGGCGGTCAGGCTCACATTGCTCTCGATGGTGGCCAGCGTCTGGCCGGCCTTCACGACATCACCGACTCCCACGCGCACGGCCTGCACGGGTCCTGCGTAACGTGCGCGCACACGGGCGTGTTTGCCTTCGATGGGTGTCAGCAGGCCCTGGACCTCGTGCGCGTCCCGCACGATGCCGGGACCGACCTTCGCGGAGCGAATTCCGAGTTCCCCGGCGGTCTTGTCATCGATCTCGGCCACATCGTGATGCTCGCCTGCATCTTGATGCTCTCCTTCATCGTGGTGTTCATCTTCATGGTGATGCGCGGCCTCCCCGCCTTCCTCATGCGCAGATTCTTCATGCTTGCCGCATCCGGCGAGAACCAGGGCGGCGAGCGCCGCCGACAGCAATGTGTAGATAGGCTTGCTCATGGCTGGGTCCTCAAGAACGGCGATCCGGTCAATCGCTGTATTTCGATCAGCGCGCGGTGCGCTTCCACGGCGGCGAGCAGTTGCTCGCTGCGGACTGACATCACATCGGATTGCACTTGCGCCCATTCGATGTAGGTGAGCGCACCGGCGCGAAACGCGCGCTCCGACGCGCGCTCAGCCTGCTCGAACTTCGGAAGCAATACGTCTCGCGCGGCCGCCACTGCCAGGGTGGCGCCACTGAGCCGCGTATGGGCGTCCACGAGTGTGGCTTCCAGCGTGAGTTCTTCCGCTTCCCGTTCGAGTGTGAGCGCCGCGAGTTCCGCCTGCGCCGCGCGAATCCCCGGCTCTGCACGGCTTCCACTTCCGAGCGGAATCGAAACACCGATGACAGCCGCCCAGGACCCATCCTCTTCGAGACGCCGTACGCCGGCACGCCAGTCGATGTCCATGGATCCTGCCGAGCGCGCCAGTTGCACGCGCGCTTCCTGCACGCGGGATTCATCGGCGAAGCGGCGCAACTCGGGACTGCGCTCGAGAAGCTCACGCAAGGATTCGAGAGATGGGACTGCGGGGACCGAAAGCGGATCACCCACACCACGCTCGAAATCCGGCTCTCGACTGCTCCAGAGAATCGCGAGCCTGAGGGCTGCGGCCCGCGTCTGGGCGCGAAGCCGATCTCGCTGCAAGGTAGCGCGCGCGAGCGCGGCTGTCGGCAGCGAGACGTACGGACTCCGGTGCCGCTCCTGCGAGCACCCGCCTGCCGGCGGCCTCCACTACCCCTTCTCGCTGCGCCACTTCAACGGCCACCAGATCGGCCATGAGCTGCGTCGCCACGAAATCGAGATAACGCCGCGCAACCTCGGCGAGCAGATCGGCGCGCCGCTGTTCTTCCCGCACGACGAGCGCGCTGAACTGCGCGTCGCCGACCGCGACTCGCGCCTCGCGCTTGTCGCCGAGCTCGAAGACCGATGCCAGGCTCAGCGTCGCCTCGGCTGTATCGAACGACGAGTCCTGGTCCGACCGGGGAGCGTTTTCGAGTTCGAACTCGAGCCGCATTGGTGGGCCTCGACCCTCGGCGTCGGCGGCTGCTCGAGCGGCCTCGCGCAGGTGGTTGAAGCGCGCGAGTTCCGGATGCTTCTCGAGCGTGCGAGAGAACGCGGCGTCGAGCGTGAGCACACGTGGCTCTTGCGCCGAAGCGGGCCCACACGAACAGCTGACCGCGGCGATGAACGCCGCCCATCGAAATGACATGACGATTCCTCCAAACGAACCGAAAAGTTGGCCGGCATTGCCGGCCGCGATCAGGCGGCGTTGATTGGAGGTCTCAGGAGTGCTGGGGGCGTCCAGAGCGTGGGCGCCGCCGTGGCGAAGGTGAATTTCGCGTAGGTAAACGAACTGAAGGACAAATGAGCGACGTTGGCGCGCGGGCTCACGGCGGAACTGTGGCAACCGCCGCAGTGCGCGCAATCGACGCACAAGCTGCAGCAGTCTTCGCCCGGCTCATCCGCAACGATTTCGGTAGTTTGGGTCGCAGGACCCTCTTCAAACGCGCAGGCCAAGGAGCTTTGCGAGGCGAGCATGGCTGCAACGACCAGTACGACGCGCAGCGCAGATGACCGGCGGAGCCGGTGGAACAGCGTTGGTGCGGGGCGTTTCGACATGCCGCGCGATTATGCACGGGTCGATGGACCGCCGCGAGCCCGATCCCCTTCAGCCCCGCTGACGGCTCCGGAACGCCGCGACCTTGGCGCGATTTCCGCACACGGATGCGCTGCAAAACATGCGTCGATGCGCCTTCGTGCGGTCGATGAAGGTCAACGTGCATCCCGTTCCGGCGCACTCCCTGATCAACGACGCGTCTTCCGTAGTTAGCAGAGCCGCGAGTTGCATGGCCACGAGGCTGATCAGCGATTGCGGCGATTCGAGTTGCGGACGCTCCTCGAGCTTCAGGCCGTCCTTGGTGGCCACGAGCTCGTGCGCGCTGGCTTCCCGCGCCAGCAGCTTGTTCAGCGCCGCAATCTCATCGCTGATAGTCGGCGCCGGGACGCACGCGCCATCGCGCGAGCCACTCACGCGCCCATTCACGCACCTTGCGCGCCTCCGCCGCTGCCGTGTCCAGGCCTTTTACGCCGAAGCGCCGTGAAAGCTTCGCGGCTTCTGTCTCGCGCAAGAGCTCCGCGCTCACCAGCCATTCAAGGTACGCGCGGCCGTCGGGAATGGTTTCCACCGCCACGCCGTCCGGCGTCAGTGCGGTGTTCAGAAAATCGATGGCGGGCTGGCCGCCCAGGAACAGAGGTTTCATGGCGGGCGAGTGTAACGTGGTAAACTGATCGTTGACTAGTTACGTTCCGTGTGTAACCCTTTTTATGACTTTTATCTGGTTACACCCTTCACCCGAGGTTCGCGCCATGACTCTCCACCCCACCCATCGCTGGCTCGCCGCTTTCGCGGCGGCGTTCGCCCTTCTGCTGTTCATTGGCTCCGCGCAAGCCGTCGACTCCACCGTGCACCACCGCCGCATGACCATCGACGGCGTCGAGATGTTCTATCGCGAAGCGGGCCCGACATCCGGCCCCACGGTCGTGCTGCTGCACGGATTCCCGAGCTCCTCTCACATGTTTCGCAACCTGATTCCGGCCCTCGCCGATCGCTACCGCGTGATCGCGCCGGACTATCCCGGCTTTGGCGAAAGCGCCATGCCGGATCGCACGAAATTCCGCTACAGCTTTGCGCGCTTCGCGGAGCTCACGGACGCGTTGCTGACGCAACTCGAAGCCAAACGCTATGCGCTGTACGTCATGGACTACGGCGCGCCGGTCGGCTACCGGCTCGCGCTCCTGCACCCGGAGCGAGTCACCGGACTCGTCGTCCAGAATGGCAATGCCTACACCGAAGGACTGCGTGAGTTCTGGGATCCGATCAAGGCGTATTGGGCGAGCGGCTCGCGCGAGCACCGCGAAGCGCTGCGGCAAGGCACGACGGCGGAGGCCACGCGTTGGCAGTATGTCGACGGCGTTGTCGACCCGACGCGCGTCGATCCCGCCGCGTGGGTCTACGACCAGGCGCGCCTCGATCGCCCTGGCAATGTCGAGATCCAGCTCGACCTCTTCTACGACTACCGCACGAATGTCGAACTGTACCCGCGCTTCCAGGCGTTCTTTCGCGAGCGCAAACCGCCGACGCTGATCGTCTGGGGCGCCAACGACAAGATCTTCCCCGCCCAGGGCGCGCATCCGTATCGACGCGATCTGCCGGACGCCGAGTTTCATCTGCTCGACACCGGGCACTTCGCGCTCGAGGACAAGGGTGCCGAGATCGCAGCGTTGATGCGCGACTTCCTCGACCGGAAGGTCGCGCCCCGATAGTTCAGGTTCGCAACGCCGCTGCCGGTTTCATTCCCATGGCGATCCCCGCCTGCCGTGCAGCGGCCACGCCCACCACTCCCAGCGCCGCGATCAGCGCCACACCCAGCGCCCAATACGCCATCGGCGTGCGTTCGCTGAACGGCGCGAGATAGCGCGCGATGGCGAGCGCGGCGAGCGGCAGCGCGATGATGGCGGCCAACACGATGACGGCGCCGATCTCCTTCGCCACCAGCCTGCCGACGTCGCGCCGGCGCGCACCAAACAACTTGCGCAGCGCGATCTCGCGTGTCCGGCGCTGCACGGCGTCGGTGGCGAGCACGTACGCGCCGATGGCGGCGATGAACATGGCGACGATCGTCGCGAGCGTCAGCAACCTCGCCAGGCTGGCGTCGTCAGCGTAGTTGGCGGCGTAGATGTCCTTCGCGGGTTGCATGTCGAGCACGGTCAGCGGGAAATACTTTGGCCACACTTCTCGCACGGCGGTCGCCGCGTCGGCCACGGAACCACGCGCCCGCACGGTCACGGTCATGCCGGCGGACCACAGGTTGTAGACGACTGCGGTTGGCGGCTCGCGCAGCGAGCGAAGGCGGATGTCCGGCGCAATTCCGATGACGCGCACGGGCGTCTCCTCCGCACTGAGGGGACTCCTCTGCGAGCAAGACGCTGCCCACTGCCTGCTGCGCCGATACGAACCCGACCTCGCGCGCGGCCAGTTCGTTGAGCACGACCGGCACCGCGGCGTCGTATTTGTCGATCTTCGGATCAAACAACCTGCCGGCGACAGGCCGGATGCCGTACTCCTCGAAGAACGGCGGCGTGACCTCTCGCGTCTCGAAATGGTGACGGGCCGCCCGCCGTCTCGCTTGAGTTCCTGGCTCCAGGTATGCCGCGTGCGCCCGATCGCGTCCGCGGCTATCGCGACGCCGGCGACAGCGGGATGCTGACCGAGTTCTGCAACCAGGCCACGTGTGGTGTCGTCCTCTTCGAGCTTGCGTCCTTCATTCATCTCGAACACCAGCAGTGGCGCGGGATCGAACCCGGGTGATCCGTTGATGGCGAACCGCGTCTGCCACGCCACCGCCAGCGTGAAGCTCGCAATCCCCATCGCCGCGGCGACCTGCAGGACCGACAGTGCCTGGCGCAACCGGCGTGCCGGCAGAGACTCCGTGTCCGGCCTGCCGGCCAGCACCTGCGCGGGACGCACGCGGAACGCCACCCAGGCCGGGTAGATAGAGACCACGAGCCCGACGAGCACACCCACTCCGAGCGCCGCCGCGACGTTGGCGAGCGAGAGCATGCCGGAGAGGTCGCGGTTCACGAGTTCGGAGACCACGGGCAGCGCCGAGTGCGGCGAGGGCAAGGCCGATGACGGCGGCCAGCAACGACACGAGCAGCGATTCAGCGAGGAACTGGAACGCGAGCCGGCCATTGCCGACCCCCAGCACCTTGCGCATGCCGATCTCGCGTTGCCGGCGGATCACGCGAATGGTCGCGAGGTTCACGTAGTTGATCGCTGCCAGCACCAGGATCAACACGCCAATCGCCATGAGGCCGGCGACCACTCCGCGGTCGCCACGATCCACGCCCAGCGTGTGCGCATCCACCACCACCTTGCGGTCGAAGTACGCCTCGCGCAGTGGCCACAGCTGGATGTCCATGCACTTTGGCTGTCGCCAATCGCCGCCATGGCCGCGGGTGGCAGATTGAGCTTCAGCACCGCCTTGATCAGTCGAACTTCTGCAGAGCATCCGTCACCGTCGCGACCGACGCATCGGGATGCAGGCGAATCAGCAGATGCCCGGGCCAACCCATCTGGCCGTGCAGCGCTTCGTCGCGAAACATCGGTGGCACGAGCGATTCAGATTCAGCCCATTGAGACTCTCGAACGGAATCGTCGTGTTCGATGGCGGGTCGCGCAGGATCGCGGCGATGCGCGCAACGCCTTTGGTCTCCACGGTGTTCAACAGGAACGAGCGCCCGAGCACGTCCGTGGTACCAAACAGCCGCCTCGCGGCGGATTCGGTCAGCGCGAAAGCGTCCGGCCGCGTCAACGCTTCGACCAGGTCGCCCTGGACTGCCTGCAATCCCATCATCTCGGCGAAGCCTGGGCAGCACGGTCAGACTCCTGAGCTTGTGCAGTTGACCGTCCACCTGGATGTTGAGCGGGAACCATCCGAGGTAGCCCGTCGCGTCGGTGACACCCGGTGTAGCAAGCGCCGCTTCGCGCAGCACCATCGGCGCCTTGTCCCACCAGGGACGGCCGGCTTCGACGTTGAAGCGATGCTTGATGAGATACACATGGTCAGCGTCGGGCACCTGCGCGTTGTAGCTCCACGAGTAGCGCGCGAATCCTGACAACAACAGAAACGCGGCGAGTCCCACGGCCAGCCCCAGCACCGCGACCAGGGAGTATCCCGGCTCCTTGACCATGAGCCGCCAGGCGATCCGAAAGTCCTGGCGCTTCATACGATGGCTCCGTCGAGCAACCCCACCGTGCGCTTCGCACGCGCCGCGTGCGTGGGCGAATGCGTGACCATCACGATGGTCGTGCCGTCCTCGTTGATCTGCTGCAGCAGTTCCATGACCTCTTCGCCATGCGCGGAGTCGAGGTTGCCCGTGGGTTCATCGGCCAGCAGAACCGCTGGCTTCGTGACCAGCGCTCGCGCCACGGCCACGCGTTGCTGCTGTCCGCCCGATAGTTGCGACGGGCGATGCTTCGCACGATGCGCGACACCTAATTTGTCGAGCATCGCCGCGACCCGCGCGCGGCGCTCCTCCGCCGAAGCGCCGCTGTATTCCAGCGCGAGATCCACGTTCTCTTCGACGGACAGTTCCTCGATGAGGTTGAAGCTCTGGAAGATGAAGCCGATGCGGCCGCGGCGAAGTTCGTTGAGCTGGTCCTCGCGATAACCCGCCACGTTTTTTCCGTCGAACCAGTATTCACCACCATCCGGCGTATCGAGCATGCCGATGATCGACAGCAGCGTCGTCTTGCCGCAGCCGGAAGGTCCCGTGACCGCCACGTACTCCCCCGCCTCGATCTCGAGATTGATGTTGTTGAGCGCCGTCGTGACGACTTCGCCGCCGATGAACTTCTTGGTGGTGTTGACGAACTTGAGCATGGATTCCCTCGTTATCTGGCGATTTGCAGGCGTTCGACCTTGCCGAACGTGCCGTAGTTGGAAACGATGACGCGCTCGCCGGCTTCGAGCCCGGAGGCGATCTCCACCTGGCGGTTGTTGCGGCGGCCGGTGCGGATGGTTCGCCGCGTGGCGGTCTTGCCATCGGGCGACAACACGAACACCCAGGCGCCGCCGGTGTCGTTGACGAAAGAGTCGTTAGGCAGGATGAGCCCCGGACTGGTCTCACCCAGCGTGATGCGCGTCTCGGCGCTCTGCCCCGGGCTCATCTCGCCCGGCGCGTCCTTCACGAACAGTAGTTCGATGGTGAAGCGGCCATTGGCCACTTGCGGGAACACGCGGCTGACGGCCACTGCATAGTCGCGGCCGTTCACGCTGACGACTCCCTCTTTGCCCGCGGTCATGCCCTCGAGGAAGAACTCGTCGACCAGGGCCACGAGCTTCACCGCACCTGGCTGGTCGATTCGCCCGATGTGTTGATCGGGTTTGACGATTTCCCCGAGCTGCAGATGGAAGTCGGTGAGCCGGCCGGCAATGGGCGCCCGTACCGCAAGACCTTCGATGGACTCGTTCACCACCTTGAGTCCGGCATCCAGACGGTCGATGGCGCGCTCCATTTGCTTCGCGCCGTCACGCTTGATGCGTGCCTCGACCGCAAAGCGCGTGTTCTCGTCTGCCAGTGCCTGGGTTTCTCGCGCCACGCGATCCTCGGACTCCTCGAGCGCCGCCGTGGACACCACACCCTCCTTCGCCAGCGGCGCGAGGCGTGCGTGTTGCTTGCGCGCCTGCGTCAACGCGAAATTCAAATCCAGCAGGCGGCGCTGGTGCTCCGTCTCACCGCTCTCGATAGCGACCCGCAAGATCGACAGATTGGAGATCTGCTGCGCGCGGTCCGCTTCACGCGCCACGAGCTCGAGGCGAAGCTGCGGATTCGAGAGGCGAAACAGCAGGTCGCCCTGGGCCACGTGCGCGCCGTCGCGCGCCAGCACCTCTTCCACGCGGCCGGACTGAAACGCATCGAGCATGACGGAATGCAGCGGCTCGGCCGACGCACGCATCACGAGGTCGTTGCGGAACAGGTCCTGCTTGACCGTGGCAATGCGTAAATCCATCTCCGCCACGCGAAGCCCGCGCGGCACCAGTTGCCAGAAGGCGGCGGCGACCGCGATGGGCAACATGATGCACGCGCCCAGCACCAGGAGGTTGCGCTGTCCGCTTCGGCAGCGGCTCGTCCATCGCGGCGCCGGAATTGCGTTTTATAGGCACAACCTTGGAGGCCATCGGCCACCCCTATGACTCGTGTGGTTGGGACTATGACACTTGTAGTTTTTAAAAAGCAAGTGCGGACGATGTCGGGACCGTTCTCGCCTTTTGTTCATGGGAAAACTGCGCAAAGCCGCCCTTTATTGTCGTAACGGGTCTGTCGCTCTCGCACCTACGCTTGCCCGCCCACCAATGGCGGGATACGCCATTGACGTACCCCTCGCCCGCTCCCTAGGCTATCGATGCTCATTGTCGAGACACCGGTGTTCACACGTCTTGTGACTGCCGCGCTGAACGATGACGACTATGCGGCCCTGCAGCGGGATCTGGCCGTGGGGGCTCATTCCGCGGCCGCGATGGCTACGCCGTCCGGTGACGGAATGCGGCACTGCGCCACCGGGCGGTCGCACAAATCCTCTTGATTGGTCGAAATCCTTGGAGCAAAGTCTTTGCTGCCATTTGGGCAGCATTTGTTTTCCGCCTCTCAAACTACTTCGCGAATAATCCTGGATAGCCCTCGCGTTCGCAGGCTTCGCCGTGAGCGTTTCAACGCACCACAGGAGAAATCATCCATGCGCTCGTCAGCCTTCCGTTCAGGAGCTTTGTTCTTCATTCTTGCCTTGTCCTCCGCCTTCGCCGCGTACGCGCAGCAACCAGGCCTGTCACCGGGGAGTTGGGAGGAGACAACCTCGGCGGATCTCGACGGCGATGGGATTCCGCAGAATGTCGAGTTCCAGCTCGCCCGGCACTTTTTCCCGAGGATCTGGTACGACAGTGGCGAAAACACCAGTGCGCCAGCCGGCAACCACAATCATCGCGAGCACCAGCAGCCGGGCCGGTTGCTATTCCGTGTCCGGCCGCACCCCTCGAGGTCCTCCCACATCGCCATGACTTATGTGTTGCTGTACCGCGTCGATGGAGGAGAAAGGATCGTCTTGGACGCAGCCTGCCACCAGGGAGACGTGGAGCCTTTTGCGATCACTCTGAAGCCCGATTCGTCCTGTGCTCTCGGCTACAGCATGGACTGGATTCAAACGTGGGCGCACGATCATTCCACCGGCCGCGAGCAACGGAGTGGATGCAATCTGACCGATACTGTCTTCGCGTCCGAGAACAAGCACGGCAACTATCTGAGCGAGTCGAGGTGCGACGACGGTCTGGGCGGTGCGGAGAACTGCCATGACGACTGGACCGCCGGCGACGTGAATGCCTGGACCGGGCTCAATGTCGGAGAGGATTCCGAACACTTCCGTCGCCATGACGATCTTTCTCCACTCGGATTCAGCGAGCGGACCTGGACGAGCCAGAAATTCTACGGCAGTCCGCTCTCGAGTGCGGATTGGGCGCAAATATCCCCACCCCACTGCCTATTTCGCAACGATCCTCCGGATGCACCACATACGAAATTCACGAACAACTTCGTCGCTCCATTCACGCCTATCTTGCTTGGCTATCAAGGCTGCTTCACCGACGCTCCCAACCGCGCCTTGCCACATTTGCTGGCGAACGTACACGACATCGACAGCTGCGTGTGGCTTGCGGGCCTCAACGGCTTCGCCTATGCCGGGTTGCAATGGTACGGCCAGTGCTTTGGAGGCAACGAGCTGGGCTATACGCAGGTGGGCGACGGGGAGTGCAACACGCCATGCCCGGGCGGGCAGATGTGCGGCGGCGCCTGGCGCAACAGCATCTATGCAACCGGCAATTCGCCGCAACCATCGGGCGACATGCAAGCAGACTCGGCCGTCCGTGGATGCTCGAACTGGACCTGGCATTCTCCGGTCCATAAGCCCGACGCGGGCTCTTGCCGTGCCCACTGCATCCAGAACGGCGCCAACGCCTGCGAGTGGTTCCAGAACGGAGACTGCTACGTGGAGTTCGGCAGCGGTTGTCATGTACAGGGCGGCTTTCCGGGATGGTCGGCGGCGGTATTCTGAGACCAGAACGAACTGCCTGGGCAACTCCTGCGGCGTCGGATCGCCCAGCGAGCCAGGGCGTTGAAATGAAGAAATCAGAGTTCACGAAATTGCTGGAAAGCGTTCAACAGGCTGGCGAGATCGCTACTGGCCGCCGGCGCACCACGCGCGTGTTCAAGGTGGCACCAAACAACATCAAGGCGTTGCGCACCCAAACGCAATTGAGCCAGCCAGACTTTGCTGCCCTGCTCGGCGTCGAAGTCAGCACGCTCAGGAACTGGGAGCAAGGACGCCGCGAGCCGACCGGTCCAGCCAAAGCCTTACTGCGCGCGATTCGGAATGATCCGAAGAATGTTCTGCGTGCGCTGTCTGATTCAGGTTGACGCTCGCTGCATCGCCATTGATTGCACGCACCTGAACCCCAGGTGGTTCGTCCCGGTGCTCACCTCACCCTTGCCCCGTGTGCCCACCGCGTAGCGCGAGCAGTACTGGTCGGTGCACAGGAACGAACCGCCGCGATGAACCTTCTTCGGCACACCGGGTTCGGTGGGATCGAACGCCTGCGCTGGCCCCATCGGATTGCGCGCCAGCCCGTCGGCGGCCAGCTCGGCGTAGTAGTCGGGCCGGTACCAGTCGCTGGTCCACTCCCAGACGTTTCCGCCGACGTCATGCAGCCCGTAACCATTGGCCGCGTACTGCGCGACCGCCGCGACACCGACATAAGCGTCCGCGCCGGTATCGACGTTGGGAAAATTTCCCTGGTGGCTGTTAGCCATCCACTTTCCGTCCCTGGTGAATTCATCACCCCAGGGATAGATCTTTCCCGAAAGCCCGCCTCGCGCCGCGAATTCCCACTCGGCCTCGGTAGGTAGACGCTTGCCTGCCCACTTCGCGTACGCCTCGGCGTCTTCGTAGGCGATGTGCACGACGGGGAAGTGTTCCTTGCCGACGATGGAGCTGTCCGGCCCCAACGGATGGCGCCAGTCCGCGCGGTCCACGTACTCCCACCATTGGAAATGATCGTCGAGCGGCACCGCGTGATCGGGTGGATGAAACACGACGGAGCCAGCGATCAGGTTTTCCGGCGGCGCGTCCGGAAACTCTTCCTGCGTGGGTTTGCGCTCCGCGAAGGTGACGTACCCGGTCTCTTTCACGAAGCGCGCGAACTGCTCGTTGGTGACTTCGGTCGCATCCATCCAGAAGCCTTCGACGGCCACTCGATGAATCGGTCGCGAATCGGTGGTGGCCTGCATGCCGACGGTGTCCTGCATGTCCATGGGATGGCGCGCGCCCATCGAGAATTCGCCGCCTGGAATCCACACCATGCCTTCGGGCGCGGCCGCTGGCGGTTTGGCGTCGCCCGCGACGGTCTCGAGAAAACCCGCCGGCGGTGGCGTGGTGTCCGTCACCACCTTGTCCGAACCGGTTTTCGACGCCAGCAGCACGCCTCCGGTAATGCCGATGGCGGCCGATATGCCGATGACGAGGATATTCAGCCACTTTCGGGGGGTCATGATTTCCCCAGCCTCCACGAATGAGCCTTTGCTGCCTATCGAGGTTCCGCAGTGGCGATTTCGGTGCACGGTGTGAACTAGACCGATTCTGACCGTGCCGGATTCGTGAATCTTCCACACGCGCACCGGGTCGCCAACCCCATATGCTCACGCCAAATGCCCCGGCATCAAACACTTACAGGGACTCTCTTACGCGCTGGCCTATTGCTGGCGTGCAGCCTTGGCGTGGCACAGGCGCAGGTCACGTGTTTCATCAGCGCGGATCCCGCCATACGAAACCTGCAGGAGATGGCAGCGCGGGACGCCACGACCACTCTGCCCCTCCTTCAAAAGGAACTGGTCGCCGCGCGGAGCGCTGCGCAGCCGGATCCCACGCGTATCGCATCGCTGCTCGCCGTCCAGGCCCAGAGTTATTCGATCCTGGAGCTCGACAGCTCCGCGCGTGATTCGGCGCTGGCGGGCATGGCGCTCGTGCCGGATGTGAATGACCCGGTTCATCTCGAACTGCTGTCCGTTCATTCCGAGAATGTCTACGGTGAAGCCAGCATCGACGCTGCCGTCAAATCACTCGAAGCGGCGCGTGCGCGGCTGGCGCCCGACTCCGCGCTTGATTCCTGCCTGCGCATCGCGCTCGGCACCGCGCAATACCGTCAGGATCGATCGGAAGTCGCAATCGTCCACCTCATGCAGGCCTATCAAACTGCCCAGCAGTTCGACTGGAAGGTGCAGCGCCGGAACGCCGCGTCGCAGATGTCGAAAGTAATGCGCGACATGGGCGACTACACCCAGGCGCTGGCCTTGAATGCGGAAGTCGTCGAATTCGACACCGCGCAGAGCGCCTCCCTGAGCGAGTCGGTGTCGCGCTACCTGCGTGGCTCGATACTCAAGGAGATGCGTGAGTTCCCGGCAGCGATCGATGAATTCAAGAAAGCGCGCCAGCTGAGCGTCGAGCTCGACGACACCCAAGGCATTGCTTTCGCGGACATGGACATTTGTGCGGTTCAGGTCGAGATCGGACAGCTCGCCGAGGCGCGAAAGCGCTGTGACAATGCCGTGCGTATTTTCACTGCCGCCAAGACCAGGCATCTCGTCAAGGAGAGTCGATCCGGGCTTGCGCACATCGACCTCGAAGAGGGGCATGCCGGACGGGCGCTCGCCACGTTGAACGAGCTTCTCGCGAACGGGGCGGCCGACGTGCCGCCGCGCGACGTGGCGCGACTCTTCCGGCTGCGTTCGCGCGCCAATGCAGCGCTCGGCAATTACCGCGAGGCCCACGCGGATCTCGAAGAGTTTCTACGCCGCACGATCGCGGCAGACGAAGCGCGGCGCCTGCGGCAGGTTGCAACGCTGCAAGCGCGGTTCGAGACCAATCGTCAGCTCGAACGCAACACCGAGCTCAAACGCGAGCTCGACGGCGCGCAGACGCGGCAGAAAGAGCAGAAGCGGTGGACGGCGATCGCGATCGGCACCGGCGCGCTCATCATCACGATGCTCACGATTCACGCGATCTCGATCCGCCGGCATCGGAAACAGCTCGCGGAGCTGGCTAACAACGACAGCCTCACGGGCCTGCCCAACCGGCGTCACACGTACGAACAGGGCAAGGCGGCGATGGCGAGAGCTGCAGCAGCACGGCTGCCGCTGACCGTTGCCATCGTCGACCTCGATCACTTCAAGAGCATCAATGACCGCTGCGGACACGCCGCCGGCGACAACGTGCTGCGAGCGTTCGCCAGCGTGTGCCGCGACTCGATTCGCTCGACCGACATCATCGGGCGTTGGGGCGGCGAAGAATTCCTGATCGTGATGCCCGGTGCGACTCTCGACGTCGCGCTGATCGCGCTCGAACGGCTGCGCGGACTGGCGCTGCGCATCAAGCTTCCGGCCGCGGGCGCGGGATTGCAGGTGGGCATGAGCGCGGGACTCGCCGCGCTCGAAGTGAACGTCAAGACTCTGGACGAGTTGATCGCGCGCGCGGATGCCGCGCTCTACAAGGCCAAGCACGAAGGCCGCGACCTGGTGCGCATCGCCGAGGAAGATTTCGACACCGCCTCGAGCGGCGTGCTGCGGGCGCTGCGGTAGCCAAAAAGGGGGACAGATCTATTTTTCGGCCCTGCCTGTTGTTCCGATCGAGTGCCGGAACAGAAAAATAGATCTGTCCCCTTTTTCGATTACATCTGCCGGAACAGGTGCAGATAGGTCCGGCTCACCGGCAGCGTCTCCTGCCGGCCTTTCAGATGAATGTCCGCGGTTTCGTTCGATCCGCGCGTCACATGACTGATCGCGCGCAGATTGACCACCACCGAACGATGCACCTGCGCGAACTCCGCGGCATCGAGCTGCGGGATCAGATCTTTCAACGCCGTGCGAATCACGGCCTCGCGTGGCTGGCCCGTGTCATCGCGCCAGGCGACCTGCGTGTACTTCTCTTCGGCGCGCAGGAAGTCGATGTCCTGCACGGCGATCAGCCGCACCGTCGTGCCGACCGACGCGCGCACCCAGCGCAGCGTTTGCGACGCTTCCGGATTCAGAGCCCGCGCCAACTGCTGCAACAGCGCTTCGGTATCGAGTGCCGGCTGCGCCGCGCGCAGCCGTTCCTGCAATCGCTGCACGGTCTCGGCCAGGCGCGCGGGCTCCACGGGTTTCACGAGGTAGTCGAGTGCGCCCTGCGCGAAGGCCTGCACGGCGTACTGATTGAACGCCGTGACGAACACCAGGTGCGCGCGACGTCCGATGTGTTGCGCGGCCTCGACGCCGGTCTTGCCCGGCATCTGCACGTCGAGAAAGCAGATGTTGGGTTTGTTCGCCTCGAAGAGATCGATGGCTTCGCGCCCATTGCGCGCCTGCGCAACCACTTCGAGCTCCGGCCACGCGCTCGCGAGCAACCGCACCAGCGCCTCGCGCAGCAGCGGTTCGTCGTCGGCCACCAGTGCCGTGGCGCGCACGCTCATGCGGAAGCCTTGCGCACGGGCATGCTGAGTTCGGCGCAGACCCCGTGCGGCGCGATCTCGGTCAACGTGAGTTGCGCATCACCACCGAAAGCCAGTTTCAATCGCTCGCGCAGCGTCGACAGTCCCGTGCCCAGCCCGCGACTCACGTTCTTGAGACCCACACCGGTATCCTTCACGCGGATCACGCAGCGGTCGTCGCGAATCCAGATGTCCACGTCGATGCGACCGCCCGCCTCGCTCGGGTCGATTCCGTGACGAACTGAATTCTCGACCAGGGTCAGCAGCGTCATCGGCGGACATTGCAGCCCGACCGCGGCCGGGTCCAGATGGATCACGTACTGCAGGCGATCCGGCATGCGCATCTGCATGAGCTCGAGGTAGGAGCGCGCCAGGTCCACTTCGTTCTCGAGCGTGGTGGTCTGCGAATGCATGCGCGGCACCGCCGCGCGTAGATAGGCGATGAGGCTGGTGAGCACTTTCGAGGCTTGCGGGGAGCCCGAATCCACCAGCTCCTGCACGTTCGCCAGCGTATTGAAGAGAAAGTGCGGCTCGACCTGCGCCTGCAGCAGGCGCAGCCGCGCATCCGATTCCCGGCGCTCGAACTCGCTGCGCTGGAGCTCGAACTCCAGCGCCTGCTCGCGCGCGAAAGCATCGCGCTGCCTGAGGATGGTGCCGATGGCGATCCACGGCGCAAACAACACGGCCACACCCAGCAGCATGTGAATGTCGTGCGATCGGCCTCCACCAGTGATGGCAAACGCGATCTTGGTGGCGATCGGGATTATCAGCACGATGCCGATGAGCCGGAGCACAGTGCGCGGCAGCCATTTCGGCATTCGCCGCGGCCATCGCTCGAGCCAGCCAAATATCAGCAGAATGGCGGTTCCCACGATCAAGGCGCGCAACACATCGGCGGACAAGGCCGTGCGGCCGCCGTTGCGCGAGGCCCATCAGCACGCCAAAGGCTGCCGAGATCGCCCATGTGAATCGCAGTCGCGGCCACGCGAAGATGCGGGCAAAGGCGCTCGGGGCTGTGGGGGCGGTGGATGCCATGGCCGAACTATAGAGCAACGTTGGTGCGTCGCACGCGCGCAAACCCTCGTGGCTCACAACCCCGGCCGTCGTTCGTCGGCGCCAGGCGCAACTCGGTTCGCTTTCGGCGTCGCCCGTCGCATGGGCCAGCGCTCACGCGGCCGTAGATCCATAGTTTCACCATGAAAACAAGAAACAAGATCCTTGCAGGTGTGGGAGCCGTCTTCCTGCTGGCCGTGACCACGTTAGCCATCGCGCTGAGTTTTGAATCCGCCTGCCCGCCGGCGCCGTCGCTGGAAACCGGCATCGAGTCCATGCGCGCCATTACCCGGCGTTGTTATGGACGCCCGGGCAAAGTGCTGGCGCTCGAGCGGATCGCCAAGCCCGTGCCCGACGATGAGCAGGTGCTGATCAAGGTACATGCATCCAGCGTCAATCCTGCCGAGTGGCATGGGGTGACCGGCGAGCCCTATCTCATTCGCCTGAGCAGCGGCCTCGGCGCTCCCGGAGCGCGTCCGCGTGGGCTTCGACTACTCGGGCACCGTTGAAGCAGTCGGGCGCGAAGGTCACGCGCTTCAAGCCAGGGGACGAAGTATTCGGTGGCGCCGGAGGCGCATTCGCCGAATACGTTGTCGCGCGGGAAACGGCCAGCATCATTCCCAAGCCGCCACAGATGACGTTCGAGGAAGCCGCCGCCATTCCGATCGCCGCCATCACCGCCCTGCAGGCGCTGCGCGATCAGGGCCGCATCGCCGCCGGACAGAAGGTACTGATCAATGGCGCATCCGGTGGCGTTGGCACCTACGCAGTGCAGATTGCCAAAGCCTTCGGCGCGGAGGTGACCGGCGTTTGCAGTACTCGCAACGTCGAGATGGTGCGTTCCCTCGGCGCCGATCATGTCATCGACTACACAGAACGAGAACCTTCACCGAGGAGCGCGAAGCAGTACGACCTCATCATCGACAACGTCGGCAACCACCCGCTGAACGACCTGCGCAACGTCATGACGCCGGAAGGCACCCTCGTGGTGGTCGGCGGCTCCAAGACCGAGCCCTTTCTCGGGCCCATGTGGCGCGTCATCAACATGAAGATGCTGGCGCACTTCATCGACCAGCGGTTCACGTTCTTCATCGCGAGCGTGAACCCGGCGGATCTGACACTGCTCGCAGACCTGGTGCGCGAAGGCAAGATGAGGACCGTCATCGACCGGCGCTATCCGCTCGAAGAAACCGGTGCCGCGCTGGACTACATCGGCAGTGGCCGTGCGCGCGGCAAAGTGGTCATCACCGTCGCACTGAAGCGCCGCTACAACTCAGATACAGATCCAGGCGTTGCGGGGTTGTTCGTGGTGGCCATCGCTGCGCTCGTCATCACGATGAGTTATGAATCGCCGTGCCCGTCCGCGCCGCCGCCGGCGCCCGACGGCAACCCCATGCGCGCCGTCATGCAGCGCTGTTACGGCGCGCCGAAAGTCCTCACGCTCGAACGCATTGCCAAACCGGCGCCGACCGACGGCGAGATACTCATCAAGGTGCGCGCCGCCGGCCTCAATCCTTATGAGTGGCACATGACGACGGGCAAGCCGTACCTGTTGCGTCTCTTCAAAGGCCTGGGTGCGCCGGACCGCCCTCGAGTGGGATCCGACTTCGCGGGCATCGTGGAGTCGGTGGGCCGCGGCGTCACACGCTTCAAACCGGGCGATGAAGTTTTCGGCGGCGCAGGCGGCGCGCTGGCCGAATACGTCGTCGCCAAAGAGGACGGCGACATCGTCGCAAAACCCGCAGACCTCACGTTCGAACAAGCCGCCGCGATTCCGATTGCAGCGGTCACGGCGCTTCAGGCCCTGCGCGATCACGGCCGCATCGCCGCGCGACAGAGGGTGCTCGATCAATGGCGCCTCGGGCGGCGTCGGCACCTACGCCGTGCAGCTGGCCAAGTATTTCGGCGCGGAAGTGACCGGCGTTTGCAGCACGCGCAACGTGGAGCTCGTGCGCTCGCTCGGCGCGGATCACGTCATCGACTACACGCAGGACAACTTCACCAACGACTCCGAGCGCTACGACCTCATCTTCGACACCGTGGGCAATCACGGGTTGCTCGCGTTGCGAGGCGTGCTGACGCCGAAGGGCACGCTGGTCGGAATCGGCGGATCCAAGAAAGGACCGTGGATCGGACCGCTCCTGCGGCATGGCCAAGCGAAAAGTGATCAACGCGTTTGTCGAACAGAAGTTCGTGGGCTTCGTCGCGAGCGTGACCACCGCTGACCTGGAGTTTCTCGGCGGCCTCGCGCGCGAAGGAAAGATGCGATCCGTGATCGACCGGCGCTACTCGCTCGAGGAGACCAGCGCTGCGCTCGAGTACGTCGGCAGCCGCCGTGCCGGGGGAAGGTCATTGTCACCCTCGACTGAATTCGACCGGCTGCGTTCGCAGATCGACCTGCATCCGGCGGGGTCCACCGCCGCGGCCACGTTTGAAGCCGCTGCGCGCACGCGCGCGCAAGGTGGCCGAAGATTGTTTGCCGCTCGGTATTGGCGTCGTGATGCATCTCTATCCGCTGTGCGCGTTGCGATGCGTGCCGCTGCCGTGGTGGAGCACCGGCAATTGGCGGCGGATGCTGCTGCTCGCGTTCCGTCGACCGTCGATCGCTGATCCTGGCCAATGCCGGCAGCGAGCGCGCCGCCGGCGCGCACGCGCCTGTAATGCTGACGCGCACGCGCAAGGGCGTTCGCATCGACGGCACCTACGAATACATGTCGCTCGCGCACGTGGCCGACGTCGTGTTGTTCAGCGCGCCGCTCGCCGATGGCAGCGCCACCCTCTTCTGCGCCGCCGACCTGAGCGGTGATTCGGTGCGCATCGGGCCTTCGAGATTCAGCGGCAGCATGAACGCTCTCCGACACCTGCTCCGTGACCTTCGACAGTCACTACGTGCCCACGCACCGCTATATCGAGATACCCGGCGAAAGCGCGCTGAACTGCATGGCCCAGTACCAGCGCAGCTGGTTCCAGCTACTGCTCGGAGAGAGCTACCTGGCGCGGATCGAGCATCTGCAACAGCAATGGAGCCTGCCTCGACCGGTCGAACAGATCGCCAGCCTCAACGAACTGGCGCAGCTGCGGGAATACGCCCTGCGTTTGTTAGACGAAGCGGCCGCGCCGCGGGCCGTGGAATCCCTGGCGCGCGTCACGGCCGCCATGAAACTGCGTATCTCGTGGCACGCGCAGTCGACCGCTGCCGCCTTGCGTGGGCTCGACGATGCGTCCGCGGCTGAGCTCGGCTTCCTGCGACTTCAGCCGACTTCCGATGACCGGATTCTGAAGAGCATCACTGGCGGCTGGCCCGCAGCGACCCCTCTCGCAGCTGCGCAAGCTCCTTGAGGTCGCGATCCGCATCCTTCCAGTACTTGCGCGCGGCAGCCGCTTCCTGCTGCGCCACTGCGACATCTCCGCGGTGTCGCGCCACCAGCGCCAAGCGCCAGGTGACTTCCGCCGTACGCGGCGTCATGGTCGATCATCTGCAGCGCGGTGTACTCCGCCAGGTCCCAATCACCCACATCGCGTGCGACGCGCGCGAACGCGTCGAGTCGAAACAGCGCCTGCGTCCAGGCATCCGGCCCCGGCAGCGCGCGCAGCCGCGCCTGCACCTCTTTCATGAGCGCGCGGCCCTCTTCCGCCTTGCCCTCGCGCAGCAGGATCTCGGCGCGCAACGCATCGACATACGGCACGACAACCGCACGCCCCACACGCGATGCCGCCCACCAGCGTGGGGACATTGCCCATCTCACGTTCGGCCGCAGCCAGCTCGCGATGCGCGGCTTTCGGATCGCGCAGTCCGAGGTATGCATGCCCGGCGAACGCATGGCCAATGACCCGCGTCCCCGCGCTGCTGCGATTTGCTCAACGTCTGCGCCGTCACCAGCGCTTCACGCCAGCGCTGCCGTCCCAGCAGAAACACCGTCAGCGACTTCTGGTTGTAAGCCTGGTACTCGGTAATCGGCTTCACCGCCACCGCTTCGCGCAACAGCGCCTCGGCACGGCGCATCTGCCCCTTGTGCTCGTACGAGGTCGCGAGCAGATCGAGGTTGTGCACGTGATGCCAGTCCATCTCGGCGGGAATCTTCTCCGCGGCGTAGTACGCCTTCTCGAGGTCGTTGGTGCGATTGAACGCGGCGATCGCTTCATCGAGCCGGCCGACGCGCCGCAGATCGTGGCCCCACATGTGATGCGCATGCGGAATGGCCGCTGCGATCCGCGCATACACTTCGCCGTGCTCGAGCGCGCGCGCGATCTGGTTCAGGTTTTCGTACGAGTGGGTGAGATAGTGATGCGCGGCGCCGTTGCCAGGAGAGATGCGCAGCGCTTCCTGATAGAAGGCCGTAGACGCCACACCGCCGCGCTGCCCACGCCCTGCCGCGGTCGGTTCCTCGGCATTGCCGCGAATCAGCCACAACTCGACGTCGCCGATGTCGGCCGCGAGCGCCCTGTCGATAGCCTGCTTGTACGCGGCATGCAACGCGGCATTGCCGAGATCGGCAATCGCATCGAGCTGCTGCAGCCGCAACGCGATGCGCCGTTGCTCGCGCGGGCGTCGCCGTCTTGCCGAGTTCCTCGGCGCGCTTCGCTTCGCTGACCGCCTTGTCGTGATCGTCGAGCCCCGAATAGATCCGGCTCAATCCCCAATGCGCCATGGCGAAACTGGCGATCGAACCGCAACGCCTGGTTGAACGAGCGCGCGCCTTCGATCCACGCGTAACCGTGCAGATAGTTGAGGCCCTGAAGATAGTAGGCGCGCGCCTCGTCGGACTTCGACGTGACGGCATCGGTTGCGTTACCTGTCGCGGCGCGCAAAGGCACAGGACGCACGAGAATCTCCTGCGGTACCCAGCCGATGGCCGCGCAGTGGCCGTGCGCGTCGTCCTGCGCCATGGCCTGCGTCGCGAGCGACACCGTGGCCAATGCGATAAGAGCAATGTTGTGGAATACGTGGCGCATGAGAAGCCTTAAGTTTCAGGCGAAGGCTACTCTCCTCGTGGATGCAAGCGCTACTATCGAGCCATGCATGACACTTCCGCCCTGCGCGTCGCCATCGCAGGCGGCGGTATCGCAGGGCTCGCGTCCGCCATCTTTCTCGCGCGAGCCGGCCATCGCGTCGAAGTGTTCGAGAAGACGTCGGGCATCGTAGCCAACGGCACCGGCATCCTGCTGCAACCGGCGGGAATCGACGTTCTGCGGCGCCTCGACCTCGAGACTTCCGCCTTCGTGCGCGGCTGTGCCATCGAACGCGTGGTCACGCGCGCGCGCGATGGCACGAAACTCATGAACCTGAATTACGAGGACATGCAGCCGGAGCTGCGCGCGCTGGGGATACGGCGTCCCGTGTTGGCAGAACTCTTGCACGAGGCCGCAGAAGCCGCCGGCGCCACTATCCATTTCGATGTGGCCGCCGAGAAATTCTCGGAGGAATCCGATCACGTCTCGCTGCTCGAGCGCGGCAGTGCGAAAACTCACGGGCCATTTGACCTCGCGTTGGTCTGCAATGGCCTGAACTCACGCCTGCGCGACAGCGTCGCGCCCAGCGGGAAACTGCGTCCGCATGCGCGCGGCGTGTTCTCGGTGGTCGCAGCGCTGCCCGCCTCGCTCTCGAGTGAGGTCTTGCTGCAATCCCTGAACGGCATGCGTGATGGCGTGGGCATGTTGCCGATCGGGTCTGGCAATGGAACCACGCCACTCGTCAGCTTCTTCTGGAATGCGCGAGCCAGTGAATTGCCGCGTCTCGAAGCCGAGGGTTATGGCGCCTGGTGCACGTACATCGAAGGCTTCTGTCCCGAAGCGGGCGACCTGCTGCGCAGCTTCACCGGGTTCGATGCGCTCACCTGGTCGACCACGGCCGACGTCACGCTGCGTAGCTGGCACGGCGCCCGCACGCTGGTGATGGGCGATGCCGCACATGCGTTGAACCCGCAACTCGGATTGGGCGCAACGATGGCGCTGCTCGATGCCGAAGCGTTGAGCCAGGCTCTGCGCGAACCATCCGACACCGTTTCCTCCGCGTTGGCGGCCTATCAAGCCCGCCGCAAACCACAGATCGATCGCTACGCGCGCGTCAGCCGCATCTGGTCACGTCTCGATGGCACCGGCTTTTCACCGCTGCGACGTCGAATGTTCCTCGCTACCGCAAACAGCTTTCCAGCACTGCGTCGCCGGCTGCTCAAACACGTCTGCGGTTATGCCTAGCGGAACTGCGCCGGCTGCAATGTTACCCGCCGGCCGTTGGCGACACGCGTCTTGACCAGCTTTTCGCGATAACGCACCTGCGCGACGCCGCCAGGCGCACCGCGCAGCTCGGCGGACAACAACTCGCCATCGCGCCAGGCCATGTCCACCTCGAAGCCGCCGCGTGCGCGCAGGCCGCGCACCGATCCGGTGGCCCACGCGCGCGGCAACGCCGGCAGCAGTTCGATCTCGCCGTCCACACATTGCAGCAGCATCTCCATCATGCCGTTGGCGCCGCCGAAGTTGCCGTCGATCTGGAACGGCGGATGCGCATCGAACATGTTCGGATAGGTGCGCGACGGGTCGAGCAGTAGTTTGATCACGCCGTGCGTGTGCTCGGCGTCGCGCAGCCGCGCCCAGAGATTGATGCGCCAGGCGATGGCCCAGCCCGTGGACAGATCGCCGCGCAGCTCGAGCGAACGCCGCACCGCGGCCGCCAGCGCCGGCGTGCGGCGCACGGTGATCTGCTCGCTCGGGAACAGCGCATAGAGATGAGAGACGTGGCGATGCGCCGGCTCGGGCGCCTCCATGTCCCAGTCTTCCATCCACTCCTGCAGCTGCCCTGCCTTGCCGATGCGGTCCGGCGGAAGCTTCGCGCGCGTGGCGGCGCAGGCGGCACGAAACTCCGCATCCACGCCCAGGATCTCCGCCGCGCGAATGCAGTTGGCGAACAGGTCGCGCAGGATCTGGTTGTCCATGGCCGGGCCGGCGCAGATCGCCGCGCCGTGCGGATGAAGATTCTCGGGCGAGATCGACGGACTCGTGACCAGGAACTTGCCCGATGGGTCGTTGACCAGCGTGTCGAGGAAGAACTGCGCAGCGCCCTTCAGCAGTGGATAGACGTCGGCGAGGTAGGCGCGATCGCGACCGTAGTCGTAGTGATCCCACAGGTGTTTGCACAGCCACGCGCCGCCCGTAGGCCACATGCCCCACTTCGCGCCGTCGATCGGCCCGGTGGCGCGCCACAGGTCCGTGTTGTGGTGGGCCACCCAGCCGCGCGCGCCGTAGTTCACGCGCGCGGTGACCGCGCCCGTCACCGCGAGATCCTTCACCATCGCCACCAGCGGCTGCACGCATTCGGCGAGGTTTGCCGGCTCCGCGGGCCAGTAGTTCATCTCGGTGTTGATGTTGATGGTGTACTTCGAGCCCCAGGGCGCCAACAGCTTGTCGTTCCACAGGCCCTGGAGATTCGCCGGCTGCGTGCCGGGGCGCGAGCAACCGATGAGCAGGTAGCGCGCCATACTGGAAATACAGCGCCGCCAGCTGCGGGTCATCGCTGGTCTGCGAGTTGCGGATGCGCAGGTCGGTGGGCTGTGCGGCGGCGGCCGTTGCCGGCAGCTCGAAGGCCACGCGCCGGAAGAGCTTCCGGTGATCGGCAACGTGCGCGCGCGCGCAGCGCCTTGAATGTCTTCGCAGTCGCGGCGTTGAGCTGCGCGCGCGTAATGGCTTCCGGATCGCCGGACACGTCATCGAAACGGCGGAAGTTCGTGGCGATGGCCACCAGCACCAGCGCGGAGTCCGCGCCGGACACGACAAACTCGCCGTCGCGTAACTGCACCGTGCCGCCCTGCGGGATCACTACCACGCGAGCCTGGAAACGCAAACGTCGCCTCGATTCCCTGTTGCGAGATGTTGCGGCCGTTCAGCACCAGGTGACCGTCGTCGATCGCGACCGCGCCCGGCATCGGCGTTTCGAAGCTCGCGCGGAAGCTCGAGCGCACCCGGTCGATCCACGGTGATGCGCGTGACGATCACCTGATCGACCGCGGACGCAAACGACTCGCGCGTCAACGTCACGCCGTCGCGGGTAAAGCGCACCAGCGCGCAGGCCGTCGTCGAGGTTGAGCTCGCGCCGATAGTCCTGCGCGTAGGCCGAGGCGCCGAAGCTGAACACCAGATCGCCCACCGTCTGGTACGACGGCATGCGGATCGGGCGCGCCATCATCTTTTCGTCGGCGAGCTTCTGCGCTTCGAGATATTTGCCGTCGGCGATGAGCGCGCGCACCTGCGGCAATGTGGTGAGCGCCTCGGGGTTGGACGGGTCGTAGGGCCCGCCCGCGTACAGCGTGTCTTCGTTGAGCTGCAGGCGCTCGCGCGCCACGCCGCCGAAGATCATCGCGCCGAGACGGCCGTTGCCGATGGGCAGCGCTTCGGTCCACTGCTCCGCAGGCTGGCGATACCACAGCGTGAGCGGCGACGCGTCCTTCTTCCAGCCGACCGGCCGCATCGACCACACGGAATGCACCCGAGGCCACGGCCCCGAGTGCGATGCCACTCTTCAATGTTTGTCTTCGCGTAATCATGGACGAAAGATAGCGGCCCGCGTGCGTTCGCGCACGGGAATGTCAGCAATGGACCACGCCCATCGTCAGAAAATATCCACTGCCACCTGCATCACGCCTGGCAAATACTCGACGTTTAGGCAGAGGAGCTCACATGCCGTACGTGACCACCGACGACAGCACGCTGCTCTACTACAAGGAATGGGGCCGCGGCCGGCCCGTCGTGCTGCTGCACGGCTGGCCGCTCAGCGCGGACTCCTGGGACGACCAGTCCTTTGCGCTCGCCAACGCCGGCTACCGCGTGATCGCCTACGACCGGCGTGGGTTTGGCAGGTCCTCACAACCCTGGAACGGCTACGACTACGACAGGCTCACCGACGACCTGCGCGCCGTGCTCAAGCATTGCCAGGTGACCGAAGGCGCGCTCGTCGGCTTTTCCATGGGCGGCGGCGAAGTCGCGCGCTACATGAGCAAGTACAACGGCGCCGGCATCACCCAGGCCGGGCTCATCGCGTCCATCGTGCCCTACAAACTCAAGACCGACGACAACCCGCACGGCACCGAGCTCAAGGCGCTCGAAGAGACCACTGCGGCCATCCTGAAAGACCGCCCGGGTTTCTTCGCGGAGTTCTTCAAGAAATTCTATGGCGTCGACACGGCCGAGACATCCCGTGAGCGACGAACTGCTGCAGTGGTCATTGAACGTGACCATGCAGGCCGGCCTCAAACCCACGCTGGCCTGTATCGAGTCGATTCTTCAAGACGGATTTCCGGCCCGACCTCGCGTCATTCAAAGTGCCGACGCTCATCATTCATGGCACGTCCGATCAGAATGTGTCGATCGATGCGTCAGCGCGTCCCGCGGCGCAAGGCATCAAGAACTCGAAGCTCATCGAGTACGAAGGTTCGCCGCACGGCCTGCTGGCCACCGACAAACAACGCGTGATCGATCACCTGCTGGCCTTTCTGAAAAGCTGAGGCTCAAAGCCGCTTGAGCCAATCCACCGCCGTTACAAAGGTGTGGCCCATGTTGTTGTGGCCGAGGCCTGAGAACAGCACGTAGTCGTAGCGATGGCCGTCCTTTCGGAGCTGCTGCAGCCGCTCGATGGAAAGCCCCACGGGAATGCTGCCGTCGTTGTCGCTGAAAACCCAGAGTCCCGGGATCGACAGCTTCTTGAGGTTTTCGCTCGAGTCGGTGTCCTTGCCCAAAAAATCCGGCCAGATGTATTTTTGCTTTCTCGCACGCAGCGCTTCGTCATAGGTCGGTGCGACGGGACTGTCCTTGTCGGCAGTGAACTTGCTGTAGATGTCTTCCTCGCTCACCTTGCCCACCGGGCCGCTCCACATGAGCAGGAATTTCGCGAGCTCGATTTTCTCCGCGGCCACGGGGGCGATCCATCCCGCCTGGCTGATGCCGGCGAATCCAACCGGTTTTCCCTTCAGTGACAGGTGGCTCGAAAGCTTTCGCAACGCCGCGTTCGCATCGTCCGCCAGCAGCGCAATGTTCTTTTCGCTGACGTTCTGATCGGCTTCGTATTTGCCGCCGGATTTTCCGACACCACGCTTGTCATAGACCAGCGCCGCGATGCCTTCCCGGGCGAAACGCTCCGCCAGCTTCAGATCTCTCGCCTGCTCTCCGGAGCCGTGGATGAAGACCACCGCCGCATGGATGGGCTGGCCTTCCGGAAGTACCACCGACCCGGCTAAGGTGACGCCGTGACTGTCGAAGGCGACCTCTTCGACCCGCGGGTTGCCGCCGAAACACTGGGCGCTGACCAGGAAAGAGAAAAGGAGAAGTCCAGGAGCCGTGTTCTTCATGACTCTTGGACTCTCCGCAACTCTCCCTGGTTTAAATCACGGGGCCAGCACCTTCGCCGGCTCCTTGACACTGTAGGTAGCCACGCCAGTACCCACCTGACCCCACAGGTTGCTGCCCCAGCAGAAGATGTCGCCATCCGGTGTGAGGCCGCAGGAATGGCTGTCGCCGGCCGCGATGTTGGCGTACAGCGCCGGCGGTGCCTTCACCGGGACCGGGGTGGTCGACAGCGTCATCGTGCCGGTGCCGAGCTCGCCCCAGTTGTTGGTGCCGACGCAGCTCGCCTGCTGGTTAGAGGTTGCGCATACGTGGCCGAATCCGGCGGCCAGGTGCTCCGGATTGCCGAAAGGCGCCACGTTGAGTATCGCGGTCGCTCCCCAGCACCGCACGCCGTTGTTGTTGCCCAGGATCACGCAGGTTTTGTTAGACGACGTGGTCACGTCGAGGATCGGCGTGAGGCCACCGAAGTGCTGGAAGAAGAACTGACCGACCTGCGAAGAATTGGGACCGCTCGTCTGGTTTTCGTCGTCACGTCCCCAGCACACGATGTCCATTCCGCCACTGCCAATGCCGCAGGTGTGTTCGCCGCCGGCCACGACCTTCCTGAACTTCATGGGCACGAGAGCCCGAACCGGTGCGGTGTACGGCACGTCGATCATGGGCACCACTGACCCGGTCTCACCGGCGCCGTTCGCTCCCCAGCACCAGACTTCGCTGCGTGATGTCGAAATGGCGCAGCCGTGACCGTAGCCCGCGGCCGACGTCGAGAAACTCACCGGGTTGCCGGCGAGCGTCGCGGTCACCTTGTTGTGAGTCGGTGCACCGCGTCCCCACCACCAGGCGTCGCCGTTCGTGTCGATGGCCACCGTCAAGGTCTGGCCGACCGAGATATGCGTGAAGCGGCATGGCGTGCCGGCCGGGCAAACGACTCGCTGCGGACGGGTGCTGCAGAGGGACGTCAACGTCACCGCGCTGTTGCAGGAATTGTTGGTGGGATAACCCAGCTGCCCCTGGTTATTCAGGCCCCAGCACAGCGCAGCGCCGCTCTTCGTCAACGCACAGGTATGAGAGCCGCCCGCGCTCACCATCGTGAACGGATCGGGGCAGACGCGGATCGCCTTGCAAAGACCGCTCGTGGTACACGCAACCACCACCGGCGGCACATCGCAGAGCTTGATCAGCTTCGGGAAATCGTCTTTCGGCACCAGCTTCGCCTGGAAGCGGTCCTTCAGCGGCAGAAGCTCGAAGTGTTTCGTGATCCGTCAGGCTGCCAATTGATGTCGTGCGGATCGAGCTTCAACGGATTGCCGCCCGGGTCGAGCGCCTGCAGGTCCACGATGAAGTTGTTAGGTTCGTCCGACTCGAATGCATCGAGCAGCAACTGCTCGCGTGACAGCGAGACGACGAGCCCGCCGCCTTTGGCGTCTTCCTTGTCCGTCGATGGCAGTCCCAGCCGTACCGGCCGATCGATTGCGGTGAAGGGTGGAATCGAGCCCTTGCCCGAGTACGTCGCCCTGCCTTCGACGTCGAACGCGGTGATCTCGTAGTCCGTGCCGCCTTCCTTCGGCAGCGCGATGCCTGCCGACCACCACCCCGTCGGATCCCCTGCAGCTGCAGCCGTATCGGTTCCTGCTGCCTTTGGGAGTCAGGCTGCACATCCAGGTGCGAGAGACCTTCGCCGTCGCCTCGAGTACCAGCATTCGGTTCCGGCGCGGCGAACGCCAGCGGCGAAACCATGATGAGTATCAAAGCCAGTAGCCGGTACATGGAACACCTCCTCGGTTAAAACGCTGTCCTGAAGAGAACAGCGGATTAACCGACGAGGAGGGATCAAGCGTTCACACTACTGCCTTCGATAGAGCCAGACCGTCAGCGGCGCGAGCACCACCGTCAGCGCGATCGGCGCGATGAGCGCCAGGGCCACCTGCTCGAACGTCGCGCTGCCGCTCATGAGCCCGCGCATCGCCGATGGTCATCAGCGACACCGGGTTCACCTCGACGAACGCGCGCAGCCAGCCCGGCATGGTCGCCGGGTCCACCATGATGTTGGACGCGAATATCAGCGGGAACATGAACGTGAAGCCGATCGTCATCACCGTCATCGGCGTGCGGATCAGCAGGCCGAGCACGATGAAGATCCAGCCCGTGCCGAAGCCGATGGTGACCAGCAGCGCGAACGCCGCGAGCACGCCGAGGATGCCCGCCTCCGGGCGGTAACCCAGGATCAGGCCGATGGTGAGGATGATGCCGCCCGCGATCAGGTGCCGCAGCACGTCGCCCACCATGAGCCCCGCGAACGGCGACAGCGACCAGATGGGCAGCGAGCGGAAGCGGTCGAACAGGCCCTTGCCGAGGTCCGTCGACAGGCCCATGCCCGAATACACCGCGTTGAACATCACCGTCTGCACCAGGATGCCGGGCAGGAACACCTGTAGATAGTCGCCGGGCGAGCCCGCCAGCGCGCCGCCGAACACGAACGTGAACAGCAGCGTGAACATGATGGGCGTCATCACCAGGTCGAAGAGCTGCTCCGGCACGTGCTTGAACTTGAGCACCGCGCGCCAGCCGAAGACCAGCGCATTGGAGAGCGCCGAAGGCGCCGGCGGACGTGCAACCTGTGTGAGACCGTTCATGGTTTGGCCTTTCCGGTCAGCGCGAAGAACACTTCCTCGAGACTCGGACTGCCCATCGAGAAGTCCGCGAGCTCGATGCCGGCGTCGATGAGCGCGCCCAGCGCCGCGTTCGCGTCCTTGCGGCGTCCTGGCAACCACCGCGAGCGTGGCGCCCTCGACGCTGCGCTGGACGCTGGCGCCGAGATGCGTCTCGAGCAGCTGGGCCGCTTCATCGAGCCGCGCGGGATCCGCCACCGCCACGTGCAGGAAGCCCGAGCCCGTCGCCACCTTCAGTTCGCGCGGCGTGCCCTCGGCGATCTTCTTGCCGTGGTCGATCACGGCGATACGCGCCGCGAGCTGGTCCGCCTCGTCCATGTACTGCGTGGTCAGCAGGATCGTCACGCCCGAACCCGCGAGCTGCGCGGATCATGCCCCACACGCTCTTGCGCGCCACCGGGTCGAGGCCCGTCGTCGGCTCATCGAGGAACAACACGCCCGGCGTCACGATGAGCGAGGCCGCGATGTCGAGCCGGCGGCGCATGCCGCCCGAATAGTCCTTCACCTGTTTGACGGCGGCGTCCGCCAGATCGAACGTGGCCAGCAACTGATCCGCGCGCTCGCGCGCCGACCTGCCGCGAAAGCCCCAGAGCCGGGCCAGCAGCACCAGGTTCTCGCGACCCGTCAGGTCTTCATCGAGCGAGGCGAACTGCCCCGTCATCGCGATTGACGCGCGCACCTCGTCCGGCGCCGTCGCCAGGTCGTGGCCCATGACGCTCGCCGTCCCTTCATTCGGGTGCAGCAGCGTGGCCAGCATGCGCATGAGCGTGGTCTTGCCCGCGCCGTTGGGTCCGAGGATCGCGAAGATCATGCCGCGCGGCACGTCGAGGTCGATGCCGTCGACGGCGCGCAAATCACCAAATTGTTTGACGAGCCCGCGCGCGTAGACGGCGGGTAAGGATGCATTCATGCCGGAGACCTCGATGTTACGAGCCGGATTGGAGATTCTGCCAGTCGCAGAAGTTCCTGGGAGATGCAACTACCCGCTGCAGCTAGAGCGCGGCTTGTCGACTGTATTCGAGCTGCATGGCGACGAAGCGCGATGTGTCGATGCCGTAACGGACGGTGATCTGATTCAACGTTTCGTCCAACGCATCCGCCGGTGGCTGGCTGCCGATCGTCTCGAGCAGAAGTTTCGCGGGCCACTGCGTCGCGACTCGCTCCGGAAAGATGCGCATGCCGTTGCGAGACGGAATCGCATCCATCGTGGCGGCAAACGGCACCGCGCGCGAGCGAAAAGTGCGCGACCAGGCATCGGCGACCAGCGCCAGCGTCACTTCGTCGGCTCCCGGCGTGAGCTCCAGACCCAGCTCCTCGTGTTTCCAGAACGCGAGCTTGTTTGCCATCGCCGTCAGCGCGAACGGCCGCGTGAACTTGTAGACGGCGCTCCGGTGGCGGATACCCCAGCGTCGCACGCCTAACTCCTCGGCCAGGGCGGTCGCCTTCGCGCGGCCCGCGATGGCTTCGATGAGCATCAGCGACAGGGACATCGATGCCGTGATGCCCGTGGTGGTCGCGATGCCCCTATCCACCACCACCCGGCGGTTCTCGACGTACTGGATGCTCGGGATGTTGCTCGAGCAGGTCGTCGAGGGCGTACCAGTGAGTCGTCGCGCGATGGCCGTCGAGCAGGCCGGCGTTCGCCACCACCAACGCGCCCGCACACACACCGACGACGAGGGCGCCCTTCTCGCGCTGCGCCTTGATCCACTGCAGCACCGCGGGATCGTCCTGGCGCTTCATGGCCGGCACGAGGACGTAGTCCGCGCCGTCGGGATGCTGCGCATCGAAATCCGCAATCGTCGCCTGCGGCTCCACCGTGAACACCGGGTACAGCAGCACCGGCCCGGGCTTCGTGCTCAGTGCGATCACGTCCGCGACATCGGCGCGTTTCAGAAGCCCAAAGGGCATTAGATAGTCCGTGGTCTCGGTGCCTTCGTTGGCGCCGACAATGGCGATGAGCGGGCGCTCGCGTTTCGGCGGTTTGAGTGCCGCGAGTGTGGCGTCGTATTCCTCCTGCGGCACCGGCGGCGGAGGTTCGATGATCGCCGCATCCGGCAGCGAGAAGATCCAGCCGCCAAAGCCCAGCGCGCCGAGCGCGACCACCGCCAGTCCGATCCGCCATGTGAGCCGTTTGTTCAATGTAACCGCCTACAAGAAAGACGAGTCCCGCGGCGGAAGTTCAGCGCAACGTCATTTCGTGACCTTGAGCGCCACGGCGTTCGACGCAATGGCACCGACACCGAGCGTCCTGACGATGACATCGACAGTATGGCGTCCGATGTACAGGTCCGACGGCACGAGGACCTTGAGAGAATTTGGCTTTATTTCTGTCGGAGAGAGTGGCGCTCCTGCGAAGTCGACCACACATCCCGCGACGAATCCTCGGCCCGAGATCGTCAGCGTCACGCGGTCCACGCCTTCACTGACCGTGTCGGGAACAATCGAGTCGATCGCCGATGCCACCGGGCAAGGCTTTGTTGGCTCGTGCCCCATCGCCTCTGCCTTCAGGCATGCGGAACACCGTGTCGATCATCTCGCTCAGCTTGTCGATGACGCGCTTGGAGAACAGCCCCGACAGCGCACCGAGCGCGCCGAATGCATAGGGGTTGAGCGCGCCCACGCTGGTCTGGCCGAGGAAGCCGCCGCGGAACACCAGGAACACCACCCATGCCAGAAGGCCACCGATGATCGGCCGTGACAGGTACCAGATCGTCCAGCTTCTGCAGAAACGTCTTGTTCCCCACATAGGTCGCCATCGATGTGAGTGCGTGAATACACGCGCCGAGCACGCCCAGGTACATCACGAAACGCACCAGGTAGCGCTCCTTTTGCGCCTCGCAATTGGTCACCGTGCAATCCTGCTTGCCAGTGTTCGGCGGGCGCTGTCGTAGCTGGCGGTGCCGTGACTGGCTGCGCGGTAATGCCGCGGCTGGCTTCATCTCCAGCGTGCCGGGCCACACCCGATACGTCGCGAATCCGGCCGCGCCCGGCAAACGCGAATAGATAGATCGCCAGAAACGCCACCGTAAACCTGGGCACGGGAGTCGTCGGGGTTCGCGTGGAGGTGTCGTCAGGTCGGTTTGGCGTTCATGTGCGCGCTCTATGATTTCAGATGGAATCGGAAAATGACCGCCTCGATGTGCGTGAACTTCCCGCATAGGCTGCCGTGCCGTTCGGCACATACTTGCCGTCTTGCGTCAGGTAAGCGGTGACGTCGAGCTGCGCTAGTCGGCGTGTCGCCCGGCGCAGCGCAGGTGATCACAGCGATGAGAGTCGCGCCGTTCAGTCTCGCCTGCGCTCTGCAGCGGGCGCGCAGTGAAGTTCACCGCGTGATCGTCAGGAAATTCTTGCGGATCGTCCCCCAGCGCACCTTCAGCGAACACCGCTCCACGCTGCCCGGCAGCCCGCCGGAGTCCGCAGCAGCAGACGATAGTTCGTCTCGAGATGGCTGGCGACCCTCAGATGTACGACGGGTATCGATCCGGCCGCCAGCCAGCGACGACGTCGTGCTTTTCGATTTCCTGCATCGCGGTCCTTGCGAAGATGTCCCTTCAGTCTGACACACCAGACCGGGATTATTTCTCGTCGTGTTGTGCAGTGCGTTCTAGCTAGGAATCCCGCCGTCTCACGCGGCCGGAGCCACGCGCTTTCGATGCGACCTTCGTCAGTTCAATCGCAAGGAGGCACGCAGCCCGCCGTTCTCGAAATCCGCGTCGAATTCGTCGTCGCCCTCCGGAACGACGCGCACGAACTTCAGGGTTTTCAGCGCGCCAAGTTCTGTCAATTGCTTCTGAAGGCCCGGAAGCTGTGGACGAGTGACATCCGCCAATCGCGAAGCCATGCGCTCGTAGTCCGGCTTGCCGCTCGCGAGACCTGCGAGCAACTGGCGCAGCGCGGCCTCGGAGTCCGGATGCGGCTTCTGGTCCTTGAAGCGCTGCGCGGTGTGCTCGAGCAGACGCGATGATCTGGCGGGATTTGGCCTCCTCCAGCTCGTGGTCCGTTGCGCTCCCGCCCGTTGAGGCGATGCTGGACTGCGGTCACGGCACCCTTGTCGTCCAGCGTGAAGCTCACGACGACGTCGGCTTCCTTCGCGAAGAGTTCGCGATCGGACGACGGGAACAGCGCGACCGGAGCGCGGCCGATCGCGTGACCCACGAGGCGATCGCCATCCCTGCGGACCACGTAGATCGATCCATCATTCAGATCATAGGCGCCGATGTAGCGATCCAGCAGTTCCGGTTTGACGTCGGCCAGCGTGCGCGTGGGCGGCGCGAAGTCCGGCCACTGATAGATGTGCGCGATGGTGCGCATCACTTCGCCCAGGAGCCGGCCGCCGCTGTCGCTGTTGGTCATGATGATGGCGCCTTCGCCATCTTCGTAGGCAACCAGCATGCATCGGTAACCCGCGTTCGCGCCGCCGTGCGTGAAGAATTTTCGCGCAGTGCTCCCGCCAGTCGCGGGCCCGATGCCGTGATTCTCGAGCACCGGCGTCACCATGGCGCGCGCGGTCGCGGCCGAGATCACCTTCTTCGATTTGCCGGCGAGCGCAGCCTGAACACCGAGCGCGTAGCGCGCCAGATCCGTGGGCGTCGTCCAGAGTCCGGCCGGCGCCATTTCCGGATAGGTGTGCGGGCCACCCTCGACCGGCTTGCCGTCGCCGTCGTATGGCAGCGCCACCTCGGCCGCTCGCGCGGCCGGAAGCGGCTGTTCGAACGTGCTGCGAGCTCATGCCAAGCGGCGCGAGCACCGTATCGCGCATGAGCTTGGGCAGCGGCATACCCGTCACGTCGCCTAATAGCTGCTGCGCAACCACATAACCACCGCCGGAATATCGAAAGTGCGTGCCGGGAACCACGTCGACGCGAATCGCCGCGGTATTTGCCGGCGGCGTGCCGTTGAGAATCTGCATCGTCGTCGGCACGGGCGCGTTCGCGGCGTAACCCGGGAAGCCATGCACCGTGAGACCCGCGGAATGCGAGAGGATTCCGCGCAGCGTCACCTTCTTCTCGGCCGTGAACTCGTTGTCCGGGACTTTCCAGTCCTTTAGATAGTCGTTGACGTTGGCGTCGAGCTTCAGCTTGCCCGTCGTCCACCAGGTGCAGCACCGCGAGCGCGAACACCGGTTTGCTGATCGAAGCGGCCTGGAACAGCGTGTCAGGCAGTGACGGGTGGGCCGCCGGTCCGCGTGACGCCGAAGCCGCGCGCCCACTCGATGCGGCCTTTGTGAATCACCGCGATGCTGACGCCGGGCACTTTGAGCTCGGTCATGCGCTGGGAGAGCGACGGCATGGCGGGCGATTCGCCAGTCACCAGCACCGGCGGGACGATGCCCTCCTGCACGCGTCGGATGTGTTCGTCGGCGGAGGTCGGGCTCGCCGCGGTGGCCGGGCCGATGAGCCCAACGAAGATCGCCGCCACCATGCATCGTTTCATTCGAACTTCCCCTGACTCCCCGGTTGCGTGACCGTCGTCCCACTCGAGCCGTTCTCGAAACGCCTGGCGGGATTCAATTCCCAATGCTACGCCGCCATCACCTCATGCTCGTAATACGGCGTCTGCCGATCGCTCAAGATTCCCTGCAGTTCCTCTAACGACCTTCCCGCAGGCCGAAGCCACGCATCGAGATGCTCGGGCTTCAGATTGATGATCATCCGATCATGCCCCGCGGCCGCGACCTCCGCCGGCGGCTCATCCGTAATCGCCGCGAACGACAACAGCGGCCGACCGCCCTTCGGGTCCTGCCAGCTCGCACACAAACAAGCGATGAGCATGGTGTCAGCCGGCCGCGGTACGAAGTGCAGCACCTGGTTCTTGCCATCGCGATCGACGTTCTCGAAGAACGACTCGACCATCATCACGGCGTGCGACACGCCAAACAACCCTTGCCAGTACTTGCCCAGGCTGTCGCGCCGCGCGTTGTAGAGGCCGGGCAACTGCCGGTCGATGAACTCCACCTCGCCGGGCTTGCGGCAGTGATAGCGGCCGAGACGCATGACTCGCCGATCGCCGTCCTGCATGACGATGGGCGCGTAGTGCATGGGGAAGATGCGCGCCTCGGCGACATGCGGTTTGGTGGCTTTGAGCCGCTCGAGTCGCGTCATGGCCTGCTCGATCTTGTTGCCCGCGATGCGCTTGCTCTCGGTGGCGGCCTTGGTGGTCTTGGAGGCGAGCGTGCGCTCGGCATCGGCGAGGCGCTTCTTCTGTGTGAACACTTCGCGCTCGAGCTTGGTGATCTCGGCGGCGCGATACTCGTCGATGAACGCCTTTGATCTTTCGCTCACCATCGTTCTTCGGCTCATCGAACCACCGCTCCACGGCGCGCGGAATGCGGATGCTCGTATCCGACACTCGCGCGCCGAAGATCTCGACGAACTGATCGATGTCCATCTCCGCGCCGGTCTCGCGGAGATATTTCATGTACGCGGCCTGGATCTGAGCGGAGTAACACATGGACTCATTGTGAACCGCGGCGATTGGGTTGCCTACCGTCTGCTAGGATCGGCCGCTCTTCAGAGGGAGATTCATGCGCTTATCGCGAACATTGCTAGCAGCTATGGTCGGCGGACTGCTGGTTCAGACCGTGGCCTTCGCGCAAGCCCCGCGGCCCACTCCGCCGACTCGTCCCGCGGACAGTCCAGGCGCTCCGCCGTTCACCGCCGTCCCCGGCAAGGGCGCGAACGCTCCCATAAATAAGAATGGCGATTTCCTGATCGGCCCCGACTACGCCCCCGCCCCCGAACTCAACGTGGTCGACGGCGTCCCGCGCGGCACGGTCCAGCAGTTCGTCATGGACTCCAAGGACAGCAAGTTCTACCCCGGCATCGCGCGCGAGGTGTTCGGCACGGTCGATCCCAACAACCCGAAGACGCTGATCGTCGAGACGCACGCGAAGCCCTATCAACGCACAATCACGGTCTACATCCCCGCGCAGTACAAGCGCGGCACGAAGGCCCCGTTCATCGTCACGCACGACGGCCCGGCGCTCGACAAGCCCGACATGACGCTGCCGCACATGCTCGACAACCTCATCGCGCAGAAGCGCGTGCCGGTGATGATCGCCATCTTCGATCCAGAACGGCGGCGGCGACGCCCAGGGCAGCCAGCGCGGGCTCGAGTACGACACGATGTCCGGCAAGTTCGCGGAGTTCATCGAGGCGGAAGTGCTGCCGGCGGTGGAGAAGACATACGACGTGAAGCTCACGCGCAAGGCCAAGGGCCGCGCGGTCATGGGCTGCAGCTCGGGCGCGGCGGCGGCGCTGTCGATGGCCTGGTACCACCCGGAGTGGTACTCCAAGGTCATCAGCTACTCCGGCACCTACGTGAACCAGCAGTGGCCGTTCAACCCGGAGACGCCGGGCGGCGCCTGGGGTTATCACGAGTCGATCATTCCGAACGCCAAGCCGAAACCCATCCGCATCTGGATGCACGTGGGCGACCGCGACCTCTACAACCCGAACGTGATGCGCGACGACATGCACGACTGGGTGGAGGCTAACCACCGCATGGCGAAGGTGCTCAAGGACAAAGGCTACGACTACCAGTACGTCTACGCGCTGGACTCCGGCCACTGCGACAAGAAGGTGCGCGAGCAGACGCTGCCGCAGGCGCTCGAGTGGGTGTGGCGCGGGTACTAGCTAATCTCGTACGCCAGCGGCTTGGGCGCCGCCCCACCATTGCAGGTTGACGCCGGGCAAGCCGACAACGCAATCGCCAGGTCCATCTCGGCACGCAACACCATCGAATCTCCAGCGCGCGACCGCGGTGGCCGGAACTCCAGTCGACCGTCCGGCAGCACCTGCGCGTCCATGAAGAAATTGAGCGACGTCGGTGATCCTGCAGTCTCGATGCCGAGCTCACGCAAAGCCGCGCACAGGTTGTCGTTGCAGTTCGCGTGATAGCCCGTCACTCCGTACTGGATGCGATACATCTCGAGACTGCACGGGGCATACAGCAAGTCATGCTTCCCGACGTCGTCCGCGACGATGGTCAGCATCGCGTTGCTGCGGTCGGACCACAGAACATCGCCCGTGGACACGTAGATCTTGCCGCCGTAATCGAACGTGCGGCCATTCGAGAGGCGCTGACTTCCATCTTCCGAATACGCGACCAAGTCGCCACTCTGCCCGCCTTCCGGATCGATGATGCGCAGCTGCTCGCCCTTTCGCAGCCGCAGCGCCGCGCCCCCGCCCGCCGCAATGATGTGTCGCGCTGTCATCGTGACCTCCCTCCTCTTGATGAAACCTATTCTAAAGAGCTCGGGTGGAACAAGCCCGTCCCACAATCGGGCAAGGGTCTTGCGACTGTCATTTTTACGAGGCATCTTAACGCCATAAGAAGTTAGCCTCGTTCGTGAACGCCTTGCGTTTCAGTCGAGGAGAAAAAGAAACAGGAGCTGGAAATGGACTGCCAGAAAACCGTGGTCGCAATTCTCCTCGGACTGTCGGCGCTCTTGAGCGTGGCATCTCCGGCATCTGCCGCCGAGTCCATGGGATTGAAGGACGCAGGTGCGGCCTTCAACCAGTGGATAGCCGGGTACCAGGCGCACGATGCCGAAAAGATCATGGCGGTCTTCGACAAGAGCCTGGTCTACAGCGCCCAGGGCGAAGCGGACCAGAACTACGCCGAGCTCAAGAAGAGCTACCAGGATTTCTTCGCCATCAAGTCGCCGCCAACGAAATGGAAAGTGATCCCGAAGGAAATCCACACGCAGGCGGGGCTCGCCGTGGTGGTGTCCATCTGGGAGCAGCGTCAGAAGGCGGGCGCGGGCCCGGACGAGCTGGTGGCGCGCCTGCGCAGCATCGACGTGTTCAAGCTCACGAAGGCCGGCTGGAAGATCGTCCGCACGATCAACTATTCGGAGCCCAATTAGCACATCGGCCCTTGAAAAACTCCCGGGCGTTTTTACTTTGCCCTCCACGGGATCCCGCCGGGATCCACTCAACAATGGAGGCGCTCAGCTATGAACTTGCAGGACATCGTGCAGTGGTCTCGTGGCCGCAACAACCCGGTTGCACGCTCCACGAATGAAAGCCCGGTTTTCGCGCTGCACCGCGAAATGGACCGGATGTTCGACGACTTCTTCCGTGGCTTCAACGCGGCCAATGGGCGGATCGGCGCGCAAACCTGGCCGAGTGTGGAACTGCGCGAGACGGACAAGGAGTTCCAGTTGGTGGCCGAGCTCCCCGGGCTCCAGGAGAAGGATGTCGAAGTGACCTTCGCCGAAGGCGTGCTGACGCTCAGGGGCGAAAAGCGCCTGGAAGAGGCCACGCCCGTGTACACGGAGCGCTGGAGCGGCAGCTTCGAACGCCAGATTCCACTCAGCCAGGACGTGGACGCCGAGAAAATCAGGGCGACGTTCAAGAATGGCGTGCTTACGGTCGTTCTCGCGAAGCGGGCCGAAGCGCAACGCCAGGTGCGACGCATCGCCATCGGCTAACAAGGAAGCGGGGGTACGTTGTTCAGCGTGCCCCCTCCCCTGAACCCTTACAATCCGGTCGACCTATGAAAAGAATTCTGGAAGGTACCAAGCCCAGCGACGTTTTCAAGGCGCTGCTGCGTGACCAACCGACGCTCACGACGGGCGATCTCGCGCTGGAGTTCCGCAAGGAGTTTCCGTCGACGGGGGTCGATGGAATGTCCGTAGTCTGGAAGTGGAAGTTGCCCGGCACCAAGGTGGGTCTCAGCGACGACACCCTCGACGAACAACTACGGTATTGGTTGACCCAGTACGGCTATCTGAAGTGAGCCGCGGATCTCTTTGCGACCGCGCATCGTCGCAGATGCGATCGATGGCGGTGCTTGAGGCTAGTAAATCAGCGGATGCGGAAGAACCTGAAGCCCTGATCGCGAATCACGATCGTGCGGCTTCTGGACGTGGTTCGGGGACGGAGACTGCGCACCTCTTGCGAATCATCGTTCGTGAGCTCACGAAGCAATTCGCGCGGCGGGTGGGAAAGCAGGTCCGATGCCGTGTGCTCCATGCGCACAGCAGTATTCGACGAAGACATTGAAATGATCCTTGGGGTAGAAAATCGCCGAGTGGCGACGGGGGCGCAAGGTACCACGCACCTGCAGGTGGTTATGTGACGCATTCGAGGCAGAGTGCCTACCTCTTTAGAGGCGTGCGTAGTTAGCGACAGCCTCGCGGCAAGTCTTTGCCGCCGGCACGATCTCAAACTAGGGCGAGTTCCGGGCTATTTATCCGCAGTCTGGCGTCGTTGCATCCTCCGCGGATTCCTCGCGAGATGCAGCACGGCGACAACAATCACCTCTGCTCCGGCAAGCACAAAATAGATTCCGTAAGGGAACCGGTGAACAAGCGCTCGGCGGACGCTTCGGTAGACAGCGGGAAAACGCAGCGGCTCGTAGATCACGGCACCGGCGGCTGAAGAGATCTCAGCTATGAATTCCGATCCAAGTCCGGTGCGTTGCTTTTCGTACCATTTGTATGCGTCGAAGACGTCTGCTTCCGCGGACGGACTTGAAGATCAAGCGCATGCAGAATGCGATCAGGTGCCTTTAAGGACTCTTTCTTTGACTTCGCTCCACGGCGAGCCGGCACCTGGATTCTTTTCGTACTCGTCGAGCCGTCGATCCAGCTCGGCGCGTTGCGCATCGCTGAGTTCGAGTGCCTCGGGTGCGTCGGCAATGCTGTCCCAAATTGCCTCAACGAGCTTGAGGCGTTCGGACACCGAGAGTTCAAGGATGTCTGATAAGCGGATCGATTTCATGACGCCGACTTTATCACCAGACGATTCTGGATCGACCAGCGATTTCGATGGAATTAACCCAAAAATTGTCGACGCGACGGGTGAATGCTCAGCGCTTCGGCCTCTTCACCGCCCTCACCTTTCCGCTCTTGCCGCCACCGCAATAGAACCGATCCTTGCCATCGGACTCGAGCCCGGACACGAAAACGCCCGCCGGCATCTCGACGCTCTCGAGCACCTTGCCCGATTTGCGGATCGATGTGCCGCAGCTCGCTCTGGTCGTTTTCCCAGGTGCCGTGCCACAGCTCCCCATCTACCCAGGTGACGCCGGTGACGAAGCGGTTCGATTCGATCTCGCGCAGCACCTTGCCGGTCTCCGGATCGACCTGGCGAATCTTGCGCGCCCGATACTCTCCGACCCACAGCGAGCCTTCGGCCCAGGCCATGCCGGAGTCATTGCCATCGCCGGGCGCGGGAATGGTGTGCAGCACGCGGCCGGTCTCGGGATCGATCTTGTGAATCTGGTTCGCGGCGATCTGATAGAGGTGCTTGCCGTCGAACGCGGTGCCCGCGTTCGACGCCATCGGAATGGTCCGCACCGTCTTGCCGCTCTCGGGATCGAACGCGTTGATGGCGCCGCCCGAGCAGAACCACACGTTCTCGCCGTCGTAGGTGACGCCATGCACGCCTTCGACTCCGTCGAACGGTCCGTATTCCCGCAGGATCTCTGCCTTTGAATTGCTCATGCGACGATCCTAGTCCATCGACAGCGCAGCGGGGAGTAACAAGGCCGTCGTGAATCCGGGCAGCGGCGGCGTGAGCCAGCGTCGCGCGCGGCCGCGGCCGAACGACTGCACTTTGCCGGCGGCGGCCAGTTCGTCGAGCGCGCGCTGCACGGTGCGCTGGCTGGTGCCGAGCGCCAGCCCCAACGCCGAGCTCGACCACGCTTCGCCATCGGACAGCAGCGCGAGCACCGGCGCGTACTCCTCTTCCACGGGCAGCGCGAGCACCACGACTTCGCGCGCACGGGTCTTCAACGCGAAGCCTTGCGGGGTCGCGGTGATGTCGGCGAGTGGCCGAAGCACGCGTCGCAACCGTCCGATTTCCACGCGCAGCCGCGCGCGATGCGATTCATCGGCGAGCTTCAGCCGAAATGCGCGCGCCACGAGCGCATCGCGCGATACGTCGCCGGGCCACGCTTCCGCGAGCGCGCGCGCCAGCGTGAACAGCACGGGACGTTTGCCGAGCGCGATCACGGTGCCGGCGCGGCGTACGGTGAGCCGGCATGCATCCACAACCAATGCCTTCGACGCCAGCAGCGCTTCCACGTCTTCGAGCTTGCAGCGGCGTGTCTTCGCCTTTCGCGATGCGCCGCGCGGCCATCGTGTTCAGCACGCGCAGCGCGCTATCGACTTCGGCCCACAGCGCCGGAATGCCCGCTTCGCGCGCGGCGCGCTCGGCGCGCATCAGCGCCGCGCGTGCATCCTTCGTGCGAATGCGCCGTATCGCGATGCCCGCGATCACCAGCTCGTGCGCGGTGCGCAACGAGGGCGGCAACTCGGACGGGATCTTGGCGCAGCGCGCGTTCCGCATCCGTCGAGACGGCCGATGAGCAGCAACCGGCGCACTTCGAGATAGCGCGCATGCGCCGCATTCGCGGCGATCGCCATGCGCTTCGAGCGTGGCGCGCGCCGCGTCCAGCGTCTTCGCGGGAAAAGCCAGGTCGCGCGAGGCCAGCGCGACTTCGGCCTGCGCGACCACGCAGCGTGCACGCGCCAGCGGCTCCTTCGCGCCGAATCCGCGCGCGGCGCCGCGCAAGCAAGACCTTGGCCTTCACGAAATCCCCGAGCTGCGCCATCGCGATGCCGCGCAGCGCGAGCGCCGGCGCATCGTCGCGCAGTGCGACGAGCTTCAGCGCGCCGAGCGGATCGCCCGCCGCGAGCGCGCGCCCCGCGGCCGTGATCAGTGAGTCCAATCGAATCCCGACAAACTTGTCACTCCCACCCTGTCCGCAGCCCGCGCCTAGGCTAACCCATCAGTCAATCCATCACGGAGACCAGCGATGACTCACAAGACCGGGACACGACAGCAATGGCTCGACGCGCGCCTCGAGCTGCTCAAGGCCGAGAAGGAACTCACGCGCCGCAGCGACGAACTGGCGAAGCAGCGCCAGGCGCTGCCCTGGGTGCGCATAGATAAGGAGTACCGGTTCGACACCGACGCGGGCGCCGCCACGCTCAAGGACCTGTTCCGCGGCCGCTCGCAGCTCCTCGTCTATCACTTCATGTTCGGGCCCGACTACAAGGCGGGATGCCCGTCCTGCTCGATGATCGCCGATGGCTTCGAAGGCTTCGCGGTGCATCTGGCGAACCACGACGTTGCGCTTGTCGGCGGTGTCGCGCGCACCGTTGGCAAAGCTGCAGGCCTACAAGCGACGCATGGGCTGGACGTTCCCGTGGGCGTCGTCGAACAGCTCCGACTTCAACTTCGACTTCAAGATCGCGTTCACGGAAGAGCAGCAGCGCGCCGGGCGCCATCGAATACAACTACGAGCGCGACGGTCACGCGATGGATGCGACCACGGAGGTCCCGGACTTTCTCGTCAAGTTCGCGGCCGGCATGCGGAACCGACTGGCCGACGTTCACGCGCGACCGGCCGGGCATGAGCGCGTTCGCGATGGAAGATGGCGTGATCTACCACACCTACTCCACCTACGCGCGCGGACTCGATGGCCTGTGGGGCGCGTACCAGTGGCTGGATCGCGCGCCGCTGGGACGCAACGAATCCGGCATCTGGTGGAAGCGCCACGACGAGTACGCGGCGGCGTGAGCACGCTCGCGACACCATCGACGGCTTGCTCGGCGCATCGAGCGGCGGTGTTCGCCGCGAGCGCCGCGACCACCGTCCTCTGGTGCGGATCCATGTCCGCATGCCCGGCATGGAAATGCCGGGCGGCTGGACCATGTCGATGGCGTGGATGCGGATGCCGGGCCAGAGCTGGTTCGGCGCCGCGTCCACGTTCCTCGGCATGTGGGTCGTGATGATGGTGGCGATGATGCTGCCGTCGCTGGTGCCCATGCTGATGCGCTACCGCGCGGCGGTCGCTGAAAGCCGCTCGCGGTCCCGCCTCACGGTACTCGTGGCAGCCGGATACTTTTTCGTGTGGACACTGGCGGGCGTCGCCGCCTATCCACTTGGCCTCGCGCTGGCGGCGGCGGAGATGCGATTTCCAGCCGTTGTCGAAAGCCGTTCCATTCGCCGCGGGGCTGATCGTCGTGATCGCGGGCGTTCTGCAATTCACCGACTGGAAGCGGCGCCAGCTCGCGTGCTGCCGGGCTGCGCCCCGCGCGCGCTGTCAGCCGACTGCGGGCACCGCCTGGCGCCACGGGCTGCGGCTCGGCCTTGCACTGCCTCCACTGCTGCGCGGGACTGACGGCCGTGCTGCTGGTGATCGGCGTCATGGATCTGCGCGCGATGGCGGTCGTCACCTCGGCCATCACGCTCGAACGCCTCGCACCGGCCGGCGAGCGCCTGGCACGAGTCACCGGCGGGTTCATCGTCGCTGGCGGGTCGTGGATGATTCGCGACACGCGCGCCTGACGGGAACTGCCCAACATAAGAATGCGCACTTCCGATGCGCATCCCATGTGCTAGCTTCTGCGCATCTGGCGGAGGTCCCCATGCCTCGCCACATCCCGAACCCGCAACCTCCAAGCGCGCCACCAATGTCAGCGTCCGCAGCGACCTGCTCGCCGCCGCGCGCGAAGCCGGCATCAATCTTTCTGCCGCCCTCGAACGGGCGCTGGCCGAAGAACTTGCCAAGGCGAAGCGCAAGAAGTGGCGCCACGACAATCGCGATGCGATTGCGGCGTACAACGATCTCGTCGAGAAGCACGGAACGTTTTCTGACGACGTCCGGAGGCTTCTGATTGGCGCAGTTCGCCGTGTTCCGAAACAAGAGTGCGCGCAGCAAGGCTGTCTTCCCGCTGCTCGTCGATGTGCAATCGGATCTGCTGGATGAGCTCCAGACCAGGGTTGTGATCCCACTCAGCAAGGTTGCTGCAGTCACGAAGAACCGGTAAGTCAGCTTTGACCCCTTTGGTCGAGTTCGAAGATCTCGTATGTCCTTCCGCAGCTTGCGGGCGTGGCGCTGAGCTTGGCCCCGCCGACTGGCAGTCTCGCGCATCAGCGCAACACCATTTTCGCGGCGATGGATTTTCTACTCCTGGGCTTCTGAACGCGCCAAAAGAGGGTCAACAACTCTCCCGCCTTCGGCCCCACCAAGCGCGGCGAGAACCAGGACACGCGCAGCGGCGGAACCAAGGGCGGCAGCGCGGATATGGCCGCCAGCGCCGGCATGGGTGTCGGCCTCGGCGGGGTCATCGTCTCGGCGGAGGATCCCGACGAGAAGCGTTGAAAGGCGCTCTCTATCTCTAGCGCTTCTTCAATGGAGGTTTGGTTGGCTCTTGGTCGACTGGCGAGTCCACGTCAGGCCGCCCCGAGCCCGAGTTGCTCTCACGGGGAGCTTCCTGCCCTCCGGGCTCCGACCGTCGATAGCGGGCCTGCCCGATCGTTTCGCGGCCTTCCTTACCGCCGAATCCTGTCTGCCCATACCGGTCCTGACCGGTGTCTTTGGCCCGCCCGTCTTCATGCGTGTCAGTTCGTCGCCCCGCAGAGCCGCTCTGCTCATCGGAATTCGGCTGCGCAGGCACCGGGCCGCCCTGTCTGTCACGGCTGGCTGGTCGAGAACGATCTTCGGGTTTTCGCGTTTCGCTTCGATGTTGCTTTGCCACTGCGCTCTCCGGATCCTGCGAATGGAACCGCAGATTGCCCCACGCATCGCGCAACTTCAGCAGTGATTGCCCCACAGGAATTGTCAGACGGCGCTCACCCGGCTTCAGAGCGGTTTGAATCTTTTTCCGTCGGTCTTTGTTTGCTTGCAACTATCGCCACTTCCTACATCTAACGACTCGCCACGCGAGCGTTAATGGCGCCCCTAGTACAGTTTGATCGGGAGAACACCATGAATTCCGCGCAATTTATCGAATTGCTGTTGCAGTCCCTCGAGCACGAGCGAGGCGGCGTCAAGGTCTATACCGCAGCACTCAAATGCGCGCGGCGGCCGGATCTGCATTCCGAGTGGGAAAAATATCTGGCGCAGACCGAAGAGCACGTCGAGGCGCTCACCGAAGTTTGTGAGGTCTTCGACATCGATCCGTTCACCATGACGCCCGGTACGCAGATCGTGAAAGCGGTAGGTACGTCGCTGGTGGAAGCGATGAACACGGCGCTCGCGGCCGGCGATCCGGTCGCCGCACAGATCGTGGCCGCCGAATGCGTGGTGCTCGCCGAGACCAAGGACCATCTCGATTGGGAGTTGCTCGGTGAAGCTGCAAAGTCGCTGACGGGCGCGCAACAGCAGGCGGTACAGCAAGCGTACGAGAAGATAGAGGATGAGGAAGACGAACATCTCTATCACACGCAGGGCTGGTGCCGTGAACTGTGGTTCGAATCACTCGGGCTCGACGCCGAACTACCGCCTGCCGAAGAAAAGCAGGATGTGAGTACTGCCGCCGAGGCGCAGCACGCGAAAGAAACGCGCCAGCCGAGGCACTGACATGGCGCGCAAACGTTCGTCCAAGCCCTCTCCCCGGTCGAAGACCTCCGAATCCGCGAAGACGTCATCGCGGGCGACCACCAGCGGCCCTTCGCGCAAACCCGCTCACGTGGACCCTGGCGATTTGCCCGCGCGCAAAGCCGCGGGCGCCGCTGCGCTCGCGGAAGCAATGCCCGCCAATCCGATCAAGGCGGCCGAGTTCGGGGAGCGGGCGCGCAAGCCGACCGCCGGCGTTCCGTTGGAACCGGAGGATGACATCGTCACCGGCAGCACGCTGTCGGAAGCGAACCCCTCGCCAAAGGTCGGTGCCGGTGGCGCCACGACCGGCTTCAATTCGACCATTGGGCCGCTCGACCGTGTGCGCGCGGATGGCGGGGGCCGTGCGCTCACGACCAACCAGGGTGTGCCCATCGCCGACAATCAGAACTCGCTCAAGGCGGGGCTGCGCGGTCCCGCCCTGCTCGAAGATTTCATCCTGCGCGAAAAGATCACGCACTTCGATCACGAGAGGATTCCCGAGCGCATCGTGCACGCGCGCGGCTCGGGAGCGCATGGCTTCTTCGAATGCTACGAGCCGCTGACGAAGATCACGCGCGCATCACTGTTCGCGGAAGCCGGCAAGCGCACACCGGTGTTCGTGCGCTTTTCCACTGTCGCCGGCGAGCGTGGCTCGACCGACACCGCGCGAGACGTGCGCGGCTTCGCCGTCAAGTTCTACACGGACGAAGGCAACTGGGATCTCGTCGGCAACAACATCCCGGTCTTCTTCATCCAGGACGCGATGAAGTTTCCCGATCTCATCCACGCGGTAAAACCCGAGCCGCATCACGCGATGCCGCAAGCAGCCAGCGCGCACGACACATTCTGGGATTTTGTATCGCTGATGCCCGAATCCGTGCACATGCAGATGTGGGTGATGTCGGACCGCGCCATCCCGCGCAGCTATCGCATGATGCAGGGCTTCGGCGTGCACACGTTCCGCCTGGTCAACGACCGCGGCAACAGCGTGTTCGTCAAGTTCCACTGGAACCCGCGCGCGGGAACGCACTCGCTCGACTGGGACGAAGCCGTCAAGATTTCCGGCGCGGATCCGGATTTCCACCGGCGTGACCTGTGGGAAGCCATCGAAGGCGGCGCCTATCCCGAATGGGAGCTGGGCCTGCAGATCTTCACGGAAGAACAAGCCGAGAAGTTCAGCTTCGACGTGCTCGACCCTACCAAGATCGTTCCGGAAGAACTCGTGCCGGTGCGCACCGTGGGCCGGCTCGTGCTCAATCGCAATCCGGACAACTTCTTCGCGGAGACCGAGCAGGTTGCGTTCTGCGCGGCGCACATCGTGCCCGGCATCGATTTCACCAACGACCCCCTGCTCGCGGGACGCATCCACTCGTACGTGGACACGCAGATTTCGCGCCTGGGCGGGCCTAACTTTCACGAGATTCCGATCAACACACCCGTCGCGCAGGCGCACAACAACCAGCGCGATGGCATGCACCGACAGGCCATTCACCGCGGTCGCGTGTCGTATGAGCCCAATTCGCTCGGCGGCGGCTGTCCTTTCCAGGCCGGTGCCCACGGGTTCGTGTCGTTTCCGCAGCCGGTCGAGGAAGACAAGGTACGCGGCAAGCCGGAGAAGTTCGGCGACCACTACACGCAGGCGGCGCTGTTCTACAACAGCCAGACCAAGGTCGAGCAAGCGCATATCGTGCGTGCGTTTCGTTTCGAGCTGACCAAGGTGCAGGTGCTGGCCATTCGCCAACGCGTGGTGTCGCAACTGGCGAACGTCGACGCGGACCTGGCCCGCCAGGTCGCAGAAGGCCTGGGGTTCGACGTACCCGAGCCACAGCCCGCCGTCCGACCGCGCAACATGAAGCCCGAAGTAAAGGTTTCGCCGCCGCTATCGCTCATGGCGCGCCCCGGTGACGGCAGCATCCGCACGCGCTGCATCGCGTTGTTTGTTGCTGACGGCATCGCGGGCGCGTCGCTGAACGAACTGCATCGCAAACTTGCTGATGAAGGCGCGGTGCCGAGATTCATCGGCGCGCGCCTCGGCACCGTCCGTAGCAAGGACGGCCTCGACATCGATGTCGAAGTCACGTTCGAGACCGCGCCTTCAGTGGTGTTCGACGCGGTGGTCATTCCCGACGGCGAGGGTGTGCGCGCCCTGACCGGGCTCGCGCATGCCATGGACTTCGTCAAAGAGCAGTACCGGCACTGCAAGACCATCCTCGCGCTCGGCGCGGGCGGCCAACTACTCGATGAGGCGAAGATTCCTGCCAAAGGTGAAAGCGATCCCGGCGTGCTGAGATTCCCGGATCCTTCGAAGGCCGCGGCACCGTTCATCGCGGCCGTAGCCAAACATCGACATTTCGAGCGGCAGACCGATCCACCACCGATCTGAGGAGGACACATGGCCAGGCGAAGTTCGAGGGACATACACAGTGATGCGCCGCCCACCGCCGTCAAGGATCCCAATCCTGCGGCGGCATCGCTCTCCATCGGTCCCGACGATCCGGGCGATCTCATCGGGCGCACGGTGACCATCAACGCGCCGCGCCAGGCGCTCTACGCGTTCTGGCGCGACTTCCGCAACCTGCCGCTCGTCATGGAGAACATCGAGAGCGTGCAGGTGTTCGATGAACGACGCTCGCACTGGAGGGTCAAGGGGCCGGCGGAAAGTACCGTCGAATGGGATTCATTGATCATCGAAGACATCACCGGCGAAGTGATCGCCTGGACTTCCACCGAGGAGGCCGAGGTCCCCAATAGCGGTCGCATCGAATTTCGCGACACGAGCAACGGGCGCGGCACGCAGGTCACCGTGAACATCGTATACGACCCGCCCGTGGGCACACTCGGCAAGGTGGTGGCCAAACTGTTCGGCCGGGAGCCGAACATCCAGGCACGCCGCGACCTGCGCCGGTTCAAGCAGCTCATGGAAACCGGCGAAATTCCCACCTCGCAATTACCCGGAGAAATGCAGCCATGAGAGCGCTGACCTGGCAAGGAAAACACGACGTGCGCGTGGAGACCGTTCCGGATCCGGAACTCGTGAATCCGCGCGACGCGATCATCCGCATCACATCCACCGCGATCTGCGGGTCGGACCTGCACCTGTACGACAACACCATCCCGGGCATGAAGCACGGTGACGTCCTGGGCCATGAATTCATGGGCGAGGTCGTCGAGGTGGGCTCGGGCAACAAGAAGCTCAAGGTGGGCCAACGCGTGGTGGTGCCGTTCGTGATCGCCTGCGGCAACTGCTTCTTCTGCCGCAAGCAGCAGTTCGCGGCCTGCGACAATTCCAATCCGGCCGACAAGTCCGATCCATCGGAATTTGCCTATGGCTATCCGATGGCCGCTGCGTTCGGCTATTCGCACCTCACCGGCGGTTATTCCGGCGGCCAGGCCGAATTCGTGCGCGTCCCTTATGCGGACGTCGGCCCGCTGGTGATTCCCGACGGAGTGGACGACGACAAAGTGCTGTTCCTGTCGGACATCCTGCCGACCGGATGGATGGCGGCGGAGAACTGCGACATCGAGCCCGGCGATGTGGTCGCCGTGTGGGGTTGCGGGCCCGTGGGCCTCTTTGCCATCCAGAGTGCATTGCTGTTAGGCGCGCATCGTGTCATCGCCATCGACCATCACCCTCGCCGGCTACAACTCGCGCGCAGTCTGGGCGCGGAGGTCCTGGACTTCGAAGAGGTGAAGGTGCGCGAGGCGCTCGCGGAGATGACCGGTGGCATTGGTCCGGACGCGTGCATCGACGCGGTCGGGATGGAGAGCCATGGCCTCACCGCGGACAACATCCTGGATCACGTGAAGGTTGCGACGTTCCTGGCCACGGATCGCGTGCATGCCCTGCGCCAGGTGATCCTGGCCACCCGCAAGGGCGGTCGCATCTCCATTCCCGGCGTTTATGGCGGCATAGCCGACAAATTTCCGATCGGCGCGCTCATGGAGAAAGGCCTGCAGATCAAGAGCGGCCAGACACACGTGCAGAGGTTCATGCCCGACCTGCTCGACCTGATCCTCGACGGGAAGATAGACACCACGTTCCTCATCAGTCACCGCCTCGATCTCGAGGATGCCGCCGAGGGTTACAAGAACTTCAAGGAAAAGCAGAACGAGTACACCAAGGTGGTGTTGAAGCCGAGATTCACGCGGCACTGATCGTTTCCTGACTGGGCACGATGCACCGCAGGACGGAAAACAAACGGCCCCCACGCACAGTGCGGGGCCGTCGACATGTTGCCCGTTACACGCCGCCAGGTGGCTGGATCAGCGTGCGTTCGTCCTGGGGAACCCTCAAGGCCGCGATCAACAACTGGCTCAGTGATCAGGCGACCAGCATCAGCGCAGCGCTCGCATTCTACTGCGCGTTCTCGATCGCGCCCCTCCTCGTCATCGTAGTTTCAATTTTGGCTTGGCTCGTGGGCGCGGAGGCAGCGGATGCGCACGTCAACGGACAACTCACGCTGCTGTTCGGCGCCGCCAGCGCCGACATGATTCTGGAGGCCATGCGGGCCTCGCGGCAGGACGAAGGTATCATGGCCACTGTCGTCAGCATCATCACGTTGATCATCGGCGCCACAACCGTGTTCGCCGCGCTGGAAAGCGCGCTTCGGCAAATCTGGAATTCTCCGCTCGACGCCGTGCCATCCGGGTGGCGCGGGTTCCTGCGTACGCGGGTGATCTCCTTCGGATTCGTACTGGCGGTCGGATTCGTGCTGCTGGTGTCTTTGACATTCACCACGGTGATCGCTGCGATGCGTGATTGGGTCGCGCACCGGTTCACCGGTCTCGTCGCCAGTCTGGCGGTAGTCGAATTCCTGTTTTCAACGGTGTTGGGGACGGGAATGGTGGCGCTCATGTACCGCTATCTACCGACACCGCGTCTCGCCTGGCGGCACGTCTTGTTGGGAGCCTTTGTCACCACACTGCTGTTCCAGCTCGGGCGCTGGGGCATCGGCCTGTATCTCGGGCGCTCGACGGAGCCCACCTCTTTCGGCGCCGCGGCTTCATTCGCCGCCCTGCTGTTGTGGTTGTATTACTCGGCGCAGATATTCCTGCTGGGAGCCGAGTTCACCGCCGTGCTTGGCGGCACCCGCGCAAGATCGCCCCGGACGTCCGCGGCGCCATCGTCAAAACTCGCACGGGCATCAGATGACCTTTCCGCTGGATAGCCGAAGCGACGCTGCGCGCGCCGGCGTGCGCGCACCGAGCACCGCGTGCAGGCTTTTCGCGGTGGCGCGTAACGCCGGGGCCGAAGCTCCGGCCATGGTGTCGACGGGACGACGAGGCCGAGGCCGCGCGTGTGCGCGTCGCAGGCCGTCATCCACACACAGCTTTCGGCCGACACGCCGAGCAGGATGAGCGTGTCGACCTTCGAGATCGTCGAGCAGCGCGACGAGCGGCGTTCCGAAGAACGCCGAATGCCGTGGCTTGAGAATGATCGAGTCGCGGTCCGCCGGCAGCAGTGAACGCACCAGCTGCGCGCCGGCGCGCGCTCGGCTCGATGCATCGCGCGATCAACGCCGCGGAGTCACTGCGCCACGAGCCGATGTTGTCGTTGGCGTAAATGACCGGGACATGGTGATGCGCGCGCGCGTGCCAGCAGCCGCCGGATTGCCGGCGGCGCGCGCCTCGAGCGCGCGCCGTACGCGGGGCCCGTCAGGAAAGGCGAAATCGGAAATCACATCGAGCGCGAGGACCGCGGCCCGGCCGCTTCTGTCGTCACGCGGCTGAAGGCCTCGGCGTGGTTGCATCGCTGCAATCGTCGACGCTTCGACCGCGCCCCGCCGCATCAGCGATTGCGTGATCTCGGGGTCAGAAGATGGCGCCACGCGGTGAGTCCACTCCGACCCGCTTTCCTGTGGTTTGCCGATGCGGCCGCGCGAAACGCCGACCTCAAGCTTCGCCAACCTGTCAACGCTGGAGAGCACCATGGAATCCGTCCGACCCCTCGCGATCGTGACCGGCGCCTCGAGCGGCATCGGCCTGGAACTGGCGCGTGAAGCCGCCACGCGCGGCTACGACCTCATCATCGCCGCCGACGAGCCGCTCGACGCCGCGGCGCAAACCCTGCGCGCACTCGGCGCCGAAGTGGAAGCCGTGCAGGCGGATCTCGCCACGCGCGCTGGCGTCGAGCTGCTCTTCTCGGCCGCGCGCGATCGGCCGACATCGACGCGTTGCTGGCCAACGCCGGACACGGCCTGGGCAAGGGTTTCCTCGACCAGGAATTCGCCGAAGTGCAGCACGTGATCAACACCAACATCACCGGCACGCTCGACCTCATCCAGAAGGTCGCGCGGCAAATGCGTCGCCGCATGAAAGGCAAGATCCTCATCACCGGTTCCATCGCCGGTTTCATGCCCGGCACATTCCAGGCGGTCTACAACGGCAGCAAGGCGTTCATCGATTCGTTCTCGTATGCGTTGCGCAACGAGCTCAAGGACACGGGCGTGACCGTCACCTGCCTGATGCCCGGCGTCACCGACACGGAGTTCTTCGCGCGCGCCGACCTGCTCGACACCAAGGTGGGAGCCGACGAGCACAAGGCCGATCCGGCCGATGTGGCCAGGACCGGCTTCGAAGCCATGGAGAAAGGCGAGCCCGGCGTCGTCGCCGGCGCCTCCAACAAACTTCGCCAGGCGCTCTCCAACATCATGCCCAACGTGGTGCTGGCCGAGCAGCACCGCAAGATGGCCGAGCCCGGCTCCGCGCATAACTGACTACAACCCGCGGGCGGCAAGCGGCGTCAATTCGACGCCGCCGCCGCTCGATGAGGTCTGCCGCCTCAGTTGCGCTTCTGCTTCGACTGCTCGCCGTCCTCGCTGCCCATGGACGACTTGGACGTGGTCGACGACGCCGCCGTCCTGCCACTGGTCTCCATGCCGCTGCGCTCACTCTGCTTCTGCACGCGCAGATTGTTTTGCACATCCTGCGAGCCGAGCTGCTCGGCGACATCCTCGATGGCGTTCTTGGTGCGCCGGCTGTCGACCGTGCCTTCGAGCGTGATCTTTCCGCCCTGCACGCTGACGGTGACTTCGCTCGCATCGATTTCCGGATCGTCGTGCAACCGTTCGCACAGCATTTCCTTCAGGCGCTCGTCGCTGCGCTGATAGTTCTTCGGGCCCTTGCCGCGATGCATGCCTTGCGAGGATCCGCTCCAGCCGGACTGCTGACCGGACCCATACTGCTGGCCCTCACCGTACGGTTCGCGCCAGCCGCCCTGGCTGCCATAGCTGCCTTCGCCGCCGTAACCCGCGTAGCCATAACCCGAGCCCGCCCCGACACTGCTCACGCCGCCGCGCGTCGACCCGTAGCTGCTGCCGCTGCGGGAATATTCCGACTCGCGCTCGGGCGACCCGACCCGTAGTTGCTGCGGCCGTAGTTGCTGGTTCCCGAGCTACCGAAGTCCTGGCCGTAGTTCGGCTGACCATAGCTGTAGTTAGGCTGGCCGTAACTGCCCTGGCCCGAACTGCCCTGGCCATAGCCGCTTTGGCCGTATCTCTCCTGCCCGCCCGAGCCTCCACGTCCGGACTGGCCGTAATCGCCCTGGCCGAAATTGCCGTAACCGGCATTGCGGCCTGTCGAACCACTCTCTTCGTTCTCGCGCTGGCGACCGAATTGCCCCCGGCCCTCGTCATTGTTCTCGCCGTACTGACCGTACTCGCGACCGTAGTCGCGCGCCGACCGGTTATCGTCATCCTCCGACGAGCGATAGTTGCCGGAGCGATGCGATTCCGATTGATAGTTTTGCTGCTTGTTCGCCATGGTCATCTCCAGTGATGAGTTGAAGAACTGCAAATGACCAGACCCCGTCGAGCAAGTTCCGCAAAAATGTGCTCGAGTTTTTTCTCGCGCGCGAGTGTACGAATTACAGTCGCGAGCGCTGCTTCGTCGTTGCCCGCGCAGACACGTTGATCAGATGGCGCCGGATGTTCGACGCGACGCGTACCCGTGGCCCGCCGTTCGAACATCTCGCGCGTCAGTGCGCGATTGATTCCGAATGCGGCGCGCGCGCCCTCTGCTGCGGCGACGATGGATAGCTGTACATCGCGGATGATGTTGCCGGCAACGAACACTCCCGGCACGCTGGTCGCCTCGTATTGCCCGCAGAGAATTCCGCCGTGGCGTCCGTAACGACAGCCGAGCGAGTCGGCGAGCGTCGATTGGGAAAGCGAGGGAGTGTCGAAGAACAGGCCCTGGCGTGCGAGGAATTCTCCGTCGCGGAAACGCACGGCACGCAATCGTCCGCGCGGGCCTACGAGAGCCTCGATGCGTTTTTCCACTAGGCGAATGCCGTTGCGCGTGAGGTGCCGCCGCTCGGCGGGCGTGTAGTGGCTGCTTCCATCGGTGAGCAACACGATGTCGTCGGTCCACGCCGTCAGTGCGCGCGCCATCTCGAATCCGCGACGCCGGCGGCCATACACGGCGAGCGCCTTGCCGCGCATTTCCCAGCCGTCGCAGTAAGGGCATTGAAAAACGGTGCGACCGAAGAACTGTTCGAACCCGGGAATCGCGGGCAGCACATCCATCATGCCGGTGGCGATGAGCAGCTTTCGGCATTTGACCCGCCGGCCGGAGGCGAGAGTGACCTCAAACCCGTCGGCCCCCACGCGCTTCGCCTGTTGCACCTCCACGTCGCGCAGCTCCACCTCAGGGTATCTCGCAAGCTCGCGGCGCCCGATCTCCCGAAACCGCAGGGCTCGATCGAGTCGCGGGATAGATAGGCATACATGCGATTCGACGCCCAGCTGCGGGGTGTGCCGCGGTCACATATCAGCACCGAGCGGCAAGCCCGGCCGAGTACCAATGCCGCCGAGAGGCCTGCCGGCCCGGCACCCGCAATGACGACGTCCCAGTGTTTCATGTGCTCGACCATCGCAGATGCGGCACCACGCGGATACCAGACGGCGCCGTCAGCGGTCGGGAGTTACGACTCGTCGTCCGCTGACAGCGCGAGTTGTCAGGCGCGGACAGTACCGCCACGCGATGCGCAGGAGACTGGGCCCATCAACCGAGGGCACGCCCATGAACGTTTCCAGCACCGTCCTCTTTCTGGCGATCACGGGTGCATCTGCCGCGGCCGCGGCCGCGGCGGCGAACGCCGAAAGCACCCCGCCGGCGCCGAGCGTGGCCGGGTCGAGCGATCCTGATCTCGCACAATTTGCGAAGAAGCCTCTGCCGACGCTGAAGGAACCCGAGGTGCTCGCACAGAAGTTGCCCTCGCAATGAGCGACGCCGCGGCTCGCAATGGCGCGCAACTGCTGATCGATGCCCTGCTGGCCTGGGGCGTCGACACCATCTTCGGCATGCCCGGCGACGGCATCAACGGCATCATGGAGGCCATTCGCGACCGCGACGACCAGCTTCGCTTCATCCAGGTGCGGCACGAGGAATCCGCCGCGCTCATGGCCTGCGCGCACGCCAAGTGGACCGGGAAGTTAGGCTGCTGCCTCGCGACCACCGGGCCCGGCGGCATTCACCTGCTGAACGGGCTCTACGACGCCAAGTTCGACAAGGCGCCGGTGATCGCCGTCACGGGGATGCCCTATCACGATCTCATCGGTACCTTCACGCAGCAGGACGTCGATCTCGGCAAGCTGTTCGCCGACGTCGCCGCCTATTCGACGCGCATCATGAGTGCGGCGCACGTCGACAACGCCGTGTCGCTCGCCTGTCGCATCGCCGTGCACGCAACGCGCCGTGGCGCACGTGTCGATTCCCGTGGACGTACAGGAGCAGTGCATCGAAGAAGCCGAACCTTCCGCGCGCAACGTCGCGCACCATGTGTCGTTCGCGAAGACCGATGGTCAGCGCGTGCCGGATGAGGAGAGCATCGCGCGCGCACTCGAGATCCTCAACCGGGGCAAGCGCATCGCAATCCTCGCCGGCCAGGGAGCGCTGGGCGCGCGCGATGAGATCGTCGAGCTCGCCGAACTGCTCGGCGCACCCATCGTCAAGGCGCTGCTCGGCAAGAGTGTCGTGCCGGATGAACATCCCGCTGACGACCGGCGGCATCGGCTTGTTAGGCACGCGCGCCTCGCAGGAGGCCTTCGAAGAATGCGACACGCTGCTGATCGTCGGGTCCACGTTCCCGTACGTGGAGTACTACCCCAAACCGCGCCAGGCGCGCGGCGTGCAGATCGACCGCGATGCCACGCGCATCGGCCTGCGCTTTCCGGTCGAGGTGGGGCTCGTCGGCGACGCGCAAGCACACGCTCAAGGCGCTCATCGCGCGCGCCAAGGCGCACGCCGATCGATCTTTCCTCGAGCTCGCGCAGCGTCGCAAGCAGGAATGGACCGAACTGCTGCGAACGTTCGGCGGACGCCGTGCACGGCCGACTGACTCCGGACCGGCTGGCGCGCGACCTCGGGCGCCGGCTTGCCGACGACGCCATCGTCGCCTGGGACTCGGGCACAACACGGGCGTGCTGGCGCGCTACGTCGACGCCCGTGCGAGCCAGATGTTCGCGGGCTCCGGGATGCTGGCGACCATGGGCTGCGGAGTTCCCTACGCGATCGCTGCCGCGCTGGCGTATCCGGGCCGCCAGGTCGTCACCTTCGTGGGCGACGGCGGCCTGACGATGTTGCTAGGCGAGCTTGCGACCATCGTGCGTTATGCACTGCCGATCAAGATCGTCGTCATGAAGAACAACACGCTCGGCCAGATCAAGTGGGAACAGCTCATGTTCCTCGGCAATCCGGAGTACGAATGCGCGCTGCAGCCCATCGACTTCGCGGCGGTGGCCGAAGGCGTTCGGCATCAAGGGAATTCGCGCCACCAACGACCGCGATCTCGAAGCCGGCCTCGAGGCGCTGTTTGCCACGTCGGGACCCGCGCTGCTCGAAGCGCTCGTCGATCCCAACGAGCCGTTGCTGCCGCCGAAGCGCATGCCGAAATACGTCGAGAATCTCGAGAAGGCACTGGAACGCGGAACCGCGGGCGCCGAGGACATTCGCGCCGCGCTGGAACGCGAGCCCGCGCACACTCAGCTCCGCTGACTCTCGCCCAGCCGGCTGTAGAGCCGGTACGTTTCGTCGTTGATGGCCGTGAAGGGCTTGAGCCTGATGCGCGTACCTTTCGTCACGACCGCCCACTCGTCCTCGCCCTCGCGTCTCGCGGACAGCCACTCCGCGCGAGTCAGCGGCGCTTCGGAGTGCGTCAATGGGAAACAGCGCGAGCGGCCCGGTCATCAGCGCGACCATTTCGGGATGCGCATCGTTGAGCGGCTCGAGCCGCAGGCTCATGTCGAATTTGATCTCGACGAAATCCTTCGGGCTCCACTTGCGCCGGATTTCCGCGAAGGTTCCGGGTTTGAGCTTTCCGCCGTCCTGCACACCGTTGATGGAGATGCGGGTACCCGGGCCTGCCCAGGCCGGGATGCGCAGGTGGATGGTGAAGCGCGCCGGGCGCGACGTTTCGACGCGAACCCGCGACACATTCGCCAGTGGATAGGTCGTTGTCTGGATGAGCCTGACGTCCGCATCGTCGATCCTCGTGCTCACCTGCGACGGCACGTAGAGGTTCACGTAGATGGACTTCTCGTCGAGCAGCCAGGCGCTGATGCCGTAATCCGCGGTGAGCTGGATGAAGGTGCCCGAGCAGCACGGCCATGGTTCCCCTTCCCGGTAGAACTTGTGCGCACGCTCGTGGTAGTCGGAGTAATAGAACGTGCTGCCATCCTCGAGCGTCGGCTTCGCGCCGAGAATGGTGTTGTAGAGCACGCGCTCCATGCTGTCGCCATAGCGGCTGTCTTTCGTGATGCGCAACAGCGATCGCGTGATCTTGAAATGCGCATAGGCGCCGCACGGCGTCTCGAAAGACCGATGCGTGTCCTTGAGCATGCTGAACAGGGTTTCGCGATCGTCGGCGGCGACCAGCTCTTCGTTCGGTCCCCACCCGCCCGTCGCATAGGACTGCGCCTGCACGAATGCGAAACCATTGCGCGCTGCCTTCAGGTACTTCTCGTTGCCGGTGGCGAGAAATGCCTGGACCGCGGAGCTCAGCGCATTCACATGGCTGTACGCGTGTTTTCCCTCTGAGCGGGCTCACACCTTTGGCCAGTGGATCGAACAGCGCCTCATCCTGCAGATAGCGCGCGGCGAGCGCCTGGTATTGATCGCCCATGCCCGCGCTGCGAGGCCAGGTAGAGATTCTCGGGCAAGGTGTAAGGCTCATCCCAGATCTGCGCTTCACGCGTGTAGGGACGCGCCCGCCGCTCTTCGCGCGTCAACGCCTTCTCCGGCAGGAAAGGCAGCACCGCGTCGGTGAGTTTCCTCAAGGCCTCTTTCGCCTCCGTCACGCCGGCGAAGTGATACGCATCGATGAGGCCCACGACCAGCTTGTCGTAGGTGTAGGCAGGAAGATTGTAGTCGGCGAAGAAGCGCGGCGAGATCGTCAGCGCAAACTTCCTGACGAGGCGCGCCACTTTCTTCTGCGCGTCGGTGTCGCCCGTAATCGCAAAGCCTCGCGCCAGGCCCGACAGGTACTGGCCGAAACTGTGACCGGGAATGAAGCCGTGCCAGTTGGCGGAACTCCAGTCCTTGGGATCGACATGAAAGTCGGCGGACTGGTCGTACCACCCACCCATGTCCGCGCCGGGCGCCGGAAGGCCGGCACGCACGCGGAATGGTTTGAGCAGCATGTCATCGTCGAGCGAGAGGAACAGTTGCTGCTGTTGTTCGAACTGCATGAGCATCGGGCCCGGCGCCAATTTCACGGCGCCATACTGAAACTCCTGTAGCGCGGGCTGGACCGGGCGCGCAGCCGCCGCCGCCATCGCGAATCTGAATGGAGAAGCGTGGCAGGCGCACATCAGGGCGCCGCCGCCCGCGAGGGCCCTGCGCCTGGAGATCATGTTTCTTTCAGATTGATGAGCGAAAGGAACTCGCGCCGCAGCGCGCCGTCCTTGAGAAAGACACCGCGCATGACGCTGTTGGTCATCTTCGATGCGTTGTCCTTCACACCGCGCCAGTGCATGCAGAAGTGATCTGCCTCCATCACCACGGCGAGCCCGTCCGGACTCACCCGCTCCACGAGGATGTCGGCAAGCTGGAGCACGGCTTCTTCCTGGATCTGCGGCCGGGACATGATCCATTCGACCAGTCGCGAATATTTGGAGAGCCCGATGAGGTTCGACTGCTGGTTGGGCATGATGCCTATCCACAGCCGTCCCATGATCGGACACAGGTGGTGGCTGCACGCACTGCGCACGGTAATCGGCCCCATGATCATGAGCTCGTTGAGTTGCGAAGCGTTCGGAAACTCCGTCACGTTGGGGATGGGCACGAACCGGCCGCGGAACACCTCGTTCACATACATCTTGGCAACGCGCCGCGCAGTCTCGCGCGTGTTGTGATCGTGCTCCAGGTCGATGACCAGGCTCTCGAGCAGAGCCGACACCTTTCCGGCCACTTCTTTCTGCAGCTCGGCGAGCTCACCCGGCTCGATGAACGCCGAGATGTTGTCGTTGGCGTGGAAGCGCTGGTTCCTCTCCTTCAAACGGTTACGAATGCGCTGCGACACGGAATTGGTGCGTTCGTCCATGGCCTTTCACCCCCTTAGGTCGTTCATGAGTTACATGGAGGTTTGCATGTTCATCAACGTCTGACAAACTCGCCACCCCAGCGTGAGCGGGAATCCCGTGCCATCCAAAGCCAATCAGCTCGATTTCCTCGCCGGTGGTGGCGAAATGGGAGAGCGCATTCGTGCCTTCCCATGGGAGGCGACGGCTCTTGGCCCCCCGGAACATTGGCCTTCCGGCCTGCGTACATCGCTGCGCATCCTGCTCACGACGCAGCATCCGGTCTTCATCTTCTGGGGCCCGGAACTCACCTGTTTTTACAACGATGCTTACAGCCGTTCGCTCGGCCCGGAAAAGCATCCAAACATCCTGGGAATCCCTGGCCGGGAAGCGTGGCCGGAAATCTGGCACATCATCGGTCCGCAGATCGACCAGGTCATGCGCGGAGATACCGCGACGTGGCACGAAAACGCCCTGGTACCAATCTTCCGTCACGGTAAGTTACAGGACGTCTACTGGACTTACAGTTACGGCCCCATCGATGAACCCAACGCGCCACTCGGCGTGGGCGGCGTGCTGGTCATCTGCACGGAAACCACCGAACAGGTCATGAGCGAGCGTCGCATCGCCGCCGAGCGGCAACGCTTCGCCCAGCTTTTCGAACAGGCGCCGACGTTCATGTGTGTGCTGCGCGGCCCGAATCATGTGTTTGAACTGGCTAACCCGGCGTACCTTCACCTGGTCGGCGATCGGCCGGTCATCGGGAAAGCTGTCGCCGACGCGCTTCCGGAAATCATCGAACAGGGCTATCTCAAGCTGCTCGACCAGGTATATGCCAGCGGCGAGGCGCATCTCGGTATCGCCTCGCTCTATTTGTCTCCGGGCGGCGCCGGTGGCGCTCCCACCAGGCGTTACGTCGATTTCGTCTACCAGCCGATGAGGGACGCGGATGGCAAGGTGTCAGGCATATTCGTCCAGGGCGCGGACGTCACGAAGCGCGCGCTGGCGGATGCTGCGCTTCGGGAAGCGGACCGGCGCAAAGACGAATTCCTGGCAATGCTGGCGCACGAGTTGCGCAATCCGCTGGCGCCGATCCGTACCGCCGCCGAAGTCCTGTCGCGCCGCCTGGTGAACGATGCAGCCGGCGCAAAGCGCGGCTGACATCGTGAGGCGCCAGGCGACGCAGCTCACACGCATCGTCGACGATCTGCTCGACGTATCGCGCATCTCGATGGGCCACGTCGAATTGAAACGCGAAACCCTGCCGCTGTCGGGCATCATCGACCTCGCGATCGAAACTGCCACGCCGTTGTGGCGCGCCAAGCAGCATCAGCTGACCAGGCACGAGAGTCCCGAACCTCTGTACGTCAATGGTGATCGCGCACGACTGGCGCAAATCCTCGGCAACGTCATGACGAACGCCGCGAAGTACACCGATCCGGGCGGCGATGATCGGCATCAGGGTATCCGCGACCGAGGACGCGGTGAGCGTGGAAATCAGCGACACTGGCACGGGGATCTCCGCCGAGTTCATGCCACGCATTTTCGATCTGTTCGCGCAGGCCGATCGCACCCTTGACCGGGCGCAGGGTGGCCTCGGCATTGGCCTCCCGCTGGTCAAGAAGCTCGTGGAGATGCATGGCGGACAGATATCGGCGCGCAGCGAAGGATTGGGGCGTGGCTCCACGTTCCACATCACGCTGCCGCGCGTCGAAGCATCCGCGAAGACCCTTGCGCGACCGAGCACTGCCAAAGTGCCTACGCGACGCGTACTCATCGTCGACGATAACGTCGACGCGGCCACCTCTTTGAGCGAACTGTTGAAGATGGACGGACATCTCACCCAGCCAGCGTTCTCGGGAGAGCAAGCGCTTGCCATGGTGGAGAATTTTTCTCCCGACTTCGTGCTGCTCGACATCGGCCTTCCGAGCATCGACGGTTACGAGGTGGCGAGGCGCATGCGCCAGACTTCGCTGCATGCGACGATCGTCGCCCTCACCGGCTACGGCCAGGAAGAAGATCGTGAGCGGGCACAGGCCGCGGGCTTCGACGCTCACTTTGTCAAGCCCGTGGACCTGGCTGCGCTCACGAAACTGTTGGCGCAATAATGGATGCCGGGTGTTTTACCACCCGGCACCACCGACCCCCTCACAACGTCTTCAGGTACTCCACGAGATCGGCCTGCTGATCCTTGGTGAGGCTCAGCGACTTCTCCTTGTTGTAGTGCTCCACGACATCACCCAGCGTCTTGGCGCTGCCGTCATGGAAGTACGGCGGGTGATGCGCAAGGCCGCGCAGCGGAGTCGTACGCAATGCCTTGTTCGCCGTGCGCATGGCGTAGGCGGCCTTCTGTCCGGTCTCGGCGGGTTGATGCATCTTGCCCGAATCGTTGTCCGTGCCATTGCCGTTCACGTGGCAGGTTGCACAGGTGCGATTGAAGGTAACCTTGCCACGCTGCGCAGCAGTGGCGTCAAAGCTCGACGCTTCGGCGCGCGGCGCCATCAGGCTGTGCTGGTAGGCACGCAGCGCCGGTAGTTTGGGGGTCACCAGATCCGGAGAATGCTTGACGTCGATCTTGAGGCGTTCGTCCTTGAAGTTGCCCTGCCCGCCCATCTGCGTCACGGCCACGTATGCGTTCCAGTAGGAAATCGGTCCTTCCGCCGTGTACGTCTCGTTCTTGACGTTCGCCAGGCCGTAGGCCGGGGGAATGACCAGCGGATTGTTCTTCCCGTCCTGGTTGTAGCGCGGATCGTATTTGCCCGGGCCCCACGACGTGTACACCTTCTTCTGGTCGGCGGTGAGCGCCGGCGACAGCGAGATGATCTTGCCAACGTCGAGGTCGCGGTTGGGCCAGCCATCGAGCCGCTTGCCGATGCCCTTCTGCACGGAATCATCGACGGTGGAATGACACAACGCACAGGTGACGCCCAGCTTGGTGATGTGGTTGTTCGCATCCACCTCGGCCTTGAGGCCCACGACCGCATTCATCTTGAGCAACGCCACGGTAGTGGCCGGATCCTTGAGATCCACCTTCTCGAGGATGCCCGGGGGCAGCACCTCGGAATCAACCTTGAGTCCCACGGTGAGCGCCGTGGTCGGATCGACCTTGGTCTCCACCACCTTGTGAAGCCCCAGTTTGTCGGTCCAGAGCTGTTCGTCTCCGAAGGTATCGAAGCGGAATACCTTCTTGCCTTCGCTGATGAGCTCCGAATCGGCGGGGGCGCCGACGGCCAGCGCAGACATCCCGAAGATTGCCAATGACGCCAACCCCATCTTCAAAGTCGCGCTCGCGCGCTCAGATCTTCCTTGCTGTATCTCGTAGTTCACATCGCCTCCTGGCAGTGTTCGGCAGAATTGCGAGTGCAAACTACGCCTAACACCTAAGGTGATATGTAGGAGACGGCAAGGTTCAGGACAGGGCTTTGTCTCTCGCGAGGAATCGTAATGCGCGAATGGCGAACTATGTTCCCGCTATTTGGATGCCTGCTTGTAAGACATGAATGCCGGCACCGGTCGTCCGGCGTTGCGCAACCATGTCGCCATCGCGCTGACGACGGTTCTCACGGGTTCTCGCTGCCCCATTCGTTCCCGCCACGCGAGCAGGTGTGGAGTGCTCGCGGTCAACGGTGCACTCTGGCGTTCGCCAAACAGCGCTGCCATATAGAAGGCGATATCCGCGAAAGAATAGCTTCCCGCGAGCCATTCGCCGGCGACAAGCCGCTGGTCCATGTCCGCGTAGAAGCGGCTGGCGGCCTCGATGGCCGTGACTGCGGGCTCGCTCTTCAGCGCATCCTGCAGGCTCATCAGCCGGATGACGTGTGGGAAGAACACTTCATCGGATTGATGCTCCAGATTGCGCGCGCGGGCACGCGCGACTGGCTCGCGCGGCCACAGTGGCGGCTCTGGCGCCATGTCTTCCAGGTATTCGAAGATTTGCGTTGAATCAAACAACTCGAGTTCGCCGTGCACCAGCACCGGCACCTGTCGCTTGGGATTGATGCGCAGGACTTCGGGATGTCTGGGGCTGTAACCCTGCTGCGAATCGTAGGGGACCATGACGAGCTCGAAATCGAGGCGCTTCTCGAGCGCCGCGATCTGCACCTTGGCGCCGAACATGCTGAGCGGCCCGGAGTAGATAGTGAGTGGTGCGTTCATTTTTTCCTGTTCACCGCGCTGGTGAGCGCACGAATCTGATCGACCTCGGCCTGCCGGTATGGTTTGCCATCGGCGTGGAAGATGTCGTGGTGCCACACTGCCGGCGGAGTGGCCGTGTACGGCTTCTGCCAGGAATCCCACGGATACTGCGTCTGTGTCTTGCCCACGACGAATCCCCAGTTGATCATGCCCACGTTGTATTTCACCGCGATGGGCAGCGAGGTGTCGAACGTGGAACCGACGCCACGCGCCAGGTATTCCGTGACGACGATGGGCCGGCCATAGGCCTCGAGCTGCCTGATCATGCGCTCGAAAACCTCCGGCCAGTCGTACACGTGGAAGGTGATGAAGTCGGATTGCTCGATCTGCACCTTCTCGACCGCGTTGAGTCTGGGCAGCGACCAGTCGGCGTTGTGCCACACGCCCGAGGTGATGGGCTGGTCCGGATCGGCCTCGCGGGCCCAGGCGAACACCTGCGGCAGCAGCGCGCTGACGAGGGCGACCTTCTGACGCCCCTCGGGCGAGTTTTCGCCGGCGCCGCCCAGCGCGTTGTCCGGTTCGTTCCACAGATCCCAGCCGAGGATGCGGTCATCCCTGGCGAACGCGCGAATCACTCCCTGCACGTACATCTCGAGCTTCGGGTAGTTAGCGGTGTCGGCCAGGCCCGCGCTTCCCGGGCTCTGCACCCAGCCGGAGTTGTGCACACCAGGAATCGGCGGATGCTGCGGGCCCAGCTTCGGGTTCGGATTCCAGCACGAATCGAAGAACACCAGCAGCGGCTTGATCCTGTGGCGCGCCGCTATCGCCAGGAACTCGTCGATGCGCTTCCGGAACCCTTCGGCATCCTGCTCCCAGAGCTTGTCGTGCAGGAACACGCGCATGGTGTTCATGCCGATGGACTCCGCCCAGCTCAGCTCCTTGTCAATCTGCGCCGGATTCCAGGTTTCCGCCTGCCACATCTCGAGCTGGTTGATGGCGTCGGTCGGAACGTAGTTGCTGCCGACGAGCCAGCCTTGCTTCGCATACCATGCGTTGACCTTGGACACCGACCACTGCCGGGTGTCCGCGAACGTCACGGCGCTGATCAGCGCCAGCAGGAGCGCGAGACCCGCTCTGGATCCTGGCTTGTGTATCGGCACGACGCTCCCCCAAGGATTCGTTGCCCGCGAGCCTACCTCAACTCTGTTCACGCTCGCGTTTTCTTTCCGGTTTTCTTTGCGGCTTTCTTCGGGGTTTTCTCCGGCACGATGGTTTCGCCACGCGCCAGCATGGCCACCAGCGTGGCGATCTTCTTCGCACGCCCTTCCGCGGTCTTCATGTTGTTAGTGCGGAAGGCCAGCGCGAACAGGTTCATGCGCCCCAGTGTTTCGAACTTCTTGTGGGCCCGCGAATTCGCCTTGATCGCGGCCAGCAGGTCCGCGGGCATGGCAGCATGCGAGGCGCTGCGGATCGGTGCATACGCGGCACCCCACCTCCCATCCGCCTTCGCCGCATCGATCTGCTTCTGCCCATACGGCGTCATGCGGCCCGCGGCGGTCAATCGCGCGACGTGCTCGCGGTTGATCTGGCTCCAGATGCTCTTCGCGCGACGCGGCGTGTACCGCTGCAGAAAAGACTTCTCGTCAAATCCCTTGCGCAGTCCGTCGATCCATCCGAAGCACAACATCACGTCCAGCGCTTCGGCACAGGTCACCGAACGCAGGTCCGAATCCTTCTTGTGAACCTTGAGCCACAGCTCCGGCGCCTTGTCGTGATGGCCGCGCATCCAGGTTTCCAGCGCTTTCGCCGTGGCAAAACTGCGAATGCTCTTCGCGTTGGGAATGACCGCCGCCATCTATTGCGCCGCGCCGTTCATCACCGACATCAGGTGCTCGCGAAACGCGCGGCCGATGGTGAGCTGCGTCCCGTCCTTGAGCACGGCCACCTGCTCGCCGCGCGACCAGGGCATGAGCTCGCGCAGCCGATCCACGTTTACGACTGATGATCGATGCAGGCGCACGAACACCTTCGGATCGAGGCGCTCACTCAATCCCCGCAGCGTCTCGCGCAGCATGTGTTTTTCGCGTCCGGCGTGAATGGTCACGTAGTTGCCGGCAGCCTCGAACCAGTCGATGTCTGTGACCTTGACGAATATCACGCGGCCGGCGTTGTTCACGACGAGGCGCTCGGCATACGGCGCGGTCTTGCGCACCTGCGCCATGGCATTCTCGAGCGAGGCCGCCGCGGCCGCGGGCGCCCGCAGGTCGCGCCGCACGCGCTCGACCGCGCGACGAAATCGCTCTTCATCAAACGGTTTGAGCAGATAGTCGACGGCGCCGGCATCGAACGCGCGCACCGCGTACTCCTGGTGCGCAGTGGCGAACACCACGATGGGCATGGCGGCCGCTCCGATGGCTTCGACCACATCGAAGCCGTCGATGCCGGGCATCTGCACGTCGAGAAACACCACCTGGGGCGAGAGCCCGACGATGGCGCGCACCGCCTCCGCGCCATCGGCACACTCGTGCACTTCCGTGAAGTCCGGCTCAGCCTTCAGCAGCGAGGCGATCCGCGTGCGCGCCCAGGGCTCGTCGTCCACGATCAACGCTCGGATGCTCATCGGTCTCCTTGTGGAATGGCAGCTCGACCGTCACCACGACGCCGCGCGGGATGCGCGCGGCAATGCTCAGCGATTGTTTGTCATAGAGTTGCGCCAGGCGCTTGCGCGCATTCGCGATACCGACGCCTTCGCGCGGCGGTGCAACGAATCCGCGCCCGTTGTCGGTCACGGTGAGTGTAAGGCGGGTGCCATCGCGATGGGCGCGAATCTCTATCAGGCTGTCGGCATCGGCCGCCGTGAATCCGTGACGCACGCAGTTTTCCACCAGCGGCTGCAGGAACAAGGCCGGGACCAGCGCATCGAGCACCTCGGGGTCCGCGTCGATGCGCATGGCGAGCCGCCCGCCGAAACGCTCGCGCTCGATGTCGAGGTAGGCCTCGACGAATGCGATCTCCTCGGTCAGATGCACTTCCTGGCGCTCGATGTTGTTGAGCGTCATGCGCAACAGCTCGCTCAATCGGCTCAGCATGCGGTCGGCGCGTTTTACGTCGACATGCATCATGGCGGACACGGTGTTCAGCGCATTGAAAAGGAAGTGCGGCTGGAGCTGCGCCTTCAGTGCCTGCAGTTGCAGCCGCGTGATCTCGCGCTCGCGCTGCTGATACTTGCGGAAGTATTCGAATGCCTGCGTGAACCCGACGAACGCCCAATAAGTGATCAGGTTCGGATGGAAACGGACGAACAGCGTTTCACCGACGTCGCGCCAGGCGTGACACGCCACGGCGTAGAGGAACGAGTGCGCGACGGAGAACCCGAGACACGCCACCACGTGCACCGCCAGCGATCGCTGCCACCGGCCCCGTTCGATCGGGAAACGCCGCGTGAGGAACACGATGCCCGGTATGAACACCAGCGCGATCGCGGAGTTGATGACGGTGAGCTCGACCGTCTCCAGCCAGGAGATCGGTGCATTGCGCAGATAGAAACTGAGATAGGCCTCGGGCGCGAACAGCAACGACAGCGCGGCCCATCCCAGCAGGAAGAGCACCCATCGGGTCCAGCGGCCGCGTAACAGCGATTCCATGCCGCGAACGTTATCAGGCGGAGCGCAGGTCGTGCTTGCGGAACGGCATGGAATAAAGGCGTTTCCCCGTGGCGGCGAAAATGGCGTTCGCCACCGCCGGTCCCACCGGACCCACCGGAGGCTCGCCCACTTCCGAGTAGCGCTCGGCGCCAGTAAGGCCGCCAAAATGCACCCGCAGGCGCGGCATCTCGGCCATGCGCAGCATCGGATACGTATCGAAATTGCCTTCGACGATGCGCCCGTTCTCGATGTTGAGCTCCTCGTTGAGCGCCAGGTTCAGGCCGAACAACATGCCGCCCTGCATCTGCCCTTCGACCGCGTCGCGATTGAACACGCGCCCGCAGTCGAACGCGATATCGAGTTGCAGCACCTTGAGCACGCCGTCGCGCGACACCTCGACGTGGGCGACCACGGCCGCGGTGGTGCCACCGACCTGATCCTTGCCCGCCCAGTTGCCCCAGTTGGCGACCGCGATGCCGCGGCCCTGGCCTTTGGGCAGCGGCGTGCCCCAGCCGGACTGCGCGGCCACTTCGTTGAGGGCCTTGAGCCAGCCTGGATCGCGAAAGTCCTTGAGCAGTTTGCGACGGTACTCGAGCGGTTCGATGCCCGCCCTGGCAGCGCACTCGTCGATGAAGGTTTCCATCATGAACGCGTACGAGTTGTAGCCCGGTGCGCGGTACGAACCCCAACGCACGTGCAACGGCAGCTTGCTTTCTTCGAGGCGTACGTTCGGGATGACGCCGTTGACGTAGGCCCCATTGGTGATGCCGGCCGTACCGTAGCCCGGGCAGCAGATTCGCGAGTGGATAGCCGCAGGCATGCCGTCCGGCCCGAGCGCCGCCCGCAGACGCGCGGCCGTGAGCCAGCGATAACGTCCCTGGCGAAACATCTCCTCGCGCGACCAGATGACCTTGATCGCCTTGCCCGGATATTGTTTGGCCACCGCGACGACGAGACGCAGATCGTCGGCGAAATTTCGCCGCCCGAAGTGACCGCCGATCATGGCCTGGTGATGATGGACGTTCTCGAACGGCTCGCCGGATTCTTCCGCGGCGACGATGAAGGACTGCGCCTGGATCGCGCCGCCATGCCAGACCTCGAGTTTCCCGGGTGTGTAGCGCGCGATGGCGTTCAGCGGCTCGAGGGGCGCCTGGTCGGCGTAGGGCGTGATGTAGGTAGCCTCGACGATGCGGCGGGATTTTCCGAGCACGCCGAGCGCGTCGCCGACATCCTTTTCAACCTTGTCACCGGGAGCATCGAGCCGCGCGATGACCGCCGCGTTCACCTGTTCGGTGGTCTTCCATTTCGCGCCATCGCCGTCAGCCCACTCCACCGGCAGTGCGTCCAGTGCCTGTCGTGCCTGCCAGTAGTGTTCAGCCACCACGGCCACGGTGGCTGACTCGAAACTCTCGCCATCGTTGGCGGGCGGCTGTGAGCCGCTTGCGCGGTTCGTCGGGATTCACGACGGCCACACCGATCACCCCGGGCATGTTGCGGATGGCCTCGAAGTCGTAGCTCTTGAGTCGCCCGCCATGCACGGGCGACTGCATGAGCGCGCCGTACACCATGCCGTGCACCTTGACGTCGATGCCGTACGGGGCGGTGCCGGTGACGATCTGCGGGTCGACGAGCTTGCCGGCGTCGCGACCGCGCAGCGGGTCGATTTCCTTGTAGAGGTCGACCTCGGGTTCCTGCGGTAGTTTGATGCCGGCTGCCGCCGCTGCCACTTCGCCAAAACGCAGCGTGCGTTTCGAAGCGGCGTGAGTGAGCACGCTGTCGCGCGCTTCCACCTGCCCGACGGGCACGCTCCACCGCAGAGCGGCGGCGGTTAACAGGCGCTCGCGCGCGCTGGCGCCGGCCTGTCGCATCGTACGCATGAGGTCGGGGGACGTGGAGCGGCCCGAAAACGTCGAGAACTTGCCATCGATGGCCTTGTACACGCCGGCCTCGCGGGCGTCGCGATTGAGCTCGATGGGTTCCACGCGAACCTTGTTCCAGTCGGCACGCAGTTCCTCGGCCATGAGCAGCGCCGCCATGGTCATGGCGCCGTTGCCGCACTCGTGGAATTGCACGCGCAGGAGCACATTGTCTTGCGCATCGATGGTCAGCCACGCGCTGACTTCGGCCGGTTCGGCTGGCGCGGCCTTGTTGCCGGCACGGGGCAGCAGGATGGCCAGCGTGAGGCCACCCCCGACCACGGCCGTGCTGATGAGAAAGGTGCGGCGATTGAGCAATCGCGCCGGGGTGCCGGGCTCGGGAGCGGGCGCGCTCATGCGACTGTTTCCTTTGCGGCTTCATGAATTGCGGCGCGCACTCGCGCGTACGTCCCGCAACGGCAGAGGTTGGTCATGTGCGCGTCGATCTCCGCGTCGGTCGGCTGCGGCGTCACCTTGAGCATCGCCGCGGCGGCCATGATCATGCCCACCTGGCAGTAACCACATTGCGCCACGTTGAGCTTGAGCCACGCCTTTTGCAGCGGATGGGTGCCATCGGGTGACAGGCCCTCGATGGTGAGGACATCGGCGCCGGCAACTGCTTCGATGGGTGCGCGGCAGGAGCGCGTCGCATTTCCATCGATATGCACCGTGCAGGCGCCGCACATTGCGATGCCACAACCGAACTTCGTGCCGGTCATGCCGAGGTGGTCACGCAGCACCCACAGCAGCGGCGTGGCGGGATCCACGTCTACCGACTGCTCGGCGCCGTTGAGGCGGAATTTGATTTGCATAGTTCGCGCTTGTAGCCCCAGGCCGATTCGCCGCAAAGGAGAATGTGATGAACGCCATCCCCGCAGGGACGAAAATGGGGCCGCACCTAAAGGGGCCGCACCTCGTTGGAGATGGCAAACGGTGCCTGGCACCGATTCGTTCGGTAAGTTATTCGTGGGCCGAGGGACTATCTAAGCCATGAAGAACAACCTCGTGCTGATCGCCATCAGCTGCCTCGTCGCCTGCACCTCGGACAGCGCCGCGCAGACGGACGTCGCCCCGAAAGCCGACCAATACATGCAGGCGCTCACCGACTCCGGCATGTTCAGCGGCACGGTACTGCTGGCGCGCAACGGCAAGCCGTTGTTCGTCAAGGGATACGGCAACGCCAATGCCGAATCGCAGCTGCCGAACACCGCCAGGACCCGCTTTCCGATCGCGTCCATCACCAAGCCATTCACGGCAACCCTGATCCTGCAGCTGCAGAAGCGCGGTTCGCTCGCGATCACCGATCCGGCGTGCAAGTACATCGACCCCTGCCCGGCTGCCTGGCGCGAAATCACGATCCGCCATCTGCTGATGCACACCGCCGGCATACCCAACTACACGGCTGTGCCGGACTTCGAAAACCGCAGTCGCGCGCCGATGGCGCGTGCGGACCTCATCGCCACGTTCGCCGTCCTGCCGCTGGAGTTCACGCCGGGCGCGAAGTACCGCTACAGCAATTCCAACTACTACCTGCTCGGCGCCATCATCGAGAAGGTCAGTGGCAAGTCGTATGCAGCCGCACTCGAGGAACTCATCTTCAGGCCGCTCGGCATGAACGACTCGGGCTACGACGCCAACGCCGGCGTGTCGCCCCGTCCCGCGAACGGCTATCAACCTGATGGAGCGGGAAATGCAGACTCCCCAGTCGTCGATGCGTCGTGGCTCTATGCCGCGGGCGGCATCTATTCGACCGTCGAAGACCTGCTCAAGTGGGAACGCGCGCTAACCACCGACACGTTGCTTCCGGCGCAGGAGCTCGCGGCGATGTGGTCGGCCGAGCTTGGCGAGTACGGTTACGGCTGGCAGCTGCTGCCGCCGTCACCGCAGACGATGAACCGCAGGCTGGTATTTCACGCCGGCGGCATACCCGGATTTGCGACCGACCTGCTGCGATATCCGGATGAACGTGTGACCATCATCATCCTTGCGAACCTGCACCCCGTGAACCTGAACGACATGTCGCGCGCGTTGAGCGCCATCATGTTCGGCGAGTCCATGCCGCCGGTGCGGCGCGCGGCGCACGTCGATCCCGACATCTACGATGAATACGTGGGCCGCTACGCGATCAACCCGTCGGTGTCGCTGAACGTCACGCGCGAGAACGACAAGCTGGTGGTGCAGGCCACGGGACAGCCGCGCGACATCGCGGTGCCGGAAACGGAGGTCACGTTCTATTCGCGCATCAGTCCCGCGCGCCTCACCTTCGTGAAGGGCGCATCCGGCAAGGTGGAGAAGCTGGTCATCCACGACCCGCAGCGCGACATTCCCGCCGTCAGGATGGTGCCGTAGAAAATGGGGACGCTGATTGGGGAGGGTGGGCGCGCCTCGCTCGATCCTCTCTAACGAGGTGCGTCCCCTTTTGCTAGCAAATCAGGAATGTCCCCATTTCGGCGGACGAAACTCAGTGCCAGCACGGCGAGCCCGGCCACTGCCGCCACTGGCGCCATGTACTGCACCACGTTCACGGCGCTCTGCCCGCCTGACAACATGAGGCCGGCGGTGAGCGGCCCCAGCGTGGAACCCACGCGTCCGACCGCCACGCTCGCGCCGCTGCCGGTGGCGCGCAATGGCTTCGGGTAGTAAGACGGCGCCACACCGTACAACGCGTAGTTGGCGCCGAGCAGGAAGAAACCGGCGACGCCGCTGTAGACGACGATCATCGCGTGTTCGGTGGAAGCCCCCAACGCCACCAGCGAAACGATGAGCGCACCGTACGCAAGGGTGAGCGGCCAGCGCGGCCCGAAGCGATCCACGAGCCAGCCGAGCAGCAAGGCGCCCGCAACGCTCGCCCAGTTGAACGCCAGTGAAGCCTGCGGCGCAACTGCCTTGTCCAGTCCCTTGGCCACGACCAGCGTCGGCAACCAGTTCAGCATGAGATAGAGGATCAGCAATGTGGGCAGGAAAGCGAGCCACAGCAGCAGCGTGGGCACCGTGCGCCCGCCGCCAAACAAGGTTTCGGAGACCGGCGTTCGTTCCTTCGGCGCCTGGCGGTGCGCGGGATCGAGCGTTTCCGGCAACAGCCAGCGCAAGCCGGGCAGCAGGACCAGCGGCAACACACCGCCGATGATGAACCACATGCGCCAGTCGAAGTCCGACGGGAAAACCTGCGTGAGCAGCGCCACGGTGCCACCGCCGATGGGCAGGCCGCAGAACACCAGCGAGGCGGTGATGGTGCGACGCGCCGGAGAACTCAGCTCGGCGGCGATCGCCATCATGTTAGGCAGGGCCGCGCCGAACCCGAGGCCCGCGAGGAAACGCACGGCCACGAGCGCCTCGTAGCTCTTCGCGATCGAGACCCAGAACGTGAAAAACCCGAACAGCGCCACCGCGCACATCAGCACGGGTCTGCGGCCGGTGCGATCCGCGAGCCAGCCGCCCATCGCGGCGCCCAGCACCATGCCGATGTTGTTCATCGTGAACAGCAGCCCTTTGGCGTTCGCGTCGAGGCCGAATTCGGGGCCGAGCCGCGGCATGGCGACACCCATGGCCTGGATGTCGAAACCTTCGAGCACGGCTACCGCCATGCACAGCGCAATCGGAATGATCACCTTCAATCAGCCCCCTCTGGCCGGCTCGAACGGCAGCCCCACGTAGTTTTCCGCCATCGCCATCTGCGCAGCACGCGACTCGAACAGGTGTTCGAGCTCGGTCTGCTGCAGGCGTTCATCGAATGCGTCGCCCGGGAAAGCGGTGAAGCTGCCGGGTCATCCACCAGGAAAATCGTTCCGCGCGCCAGATGCGTCGCAGGGCGCGCGGCGAATAGTCGTCGAGCGCACGCTCGGAGCGTTCGCCGATAAAAGTCGCGCAGCGCCTCGTATAGATAGAACACGTCGCTGACCGCGAGGTTGAGTCCCTTGGCGCCGGTCGGCGGCACGATGTGCGCCGCATCGCCGGCCAGGAACAACCGGCCGAACCGCAGCGGCTCGGCAACGAAGCTGCGCAGCGGCGCAATGCTCTTTTCGATCGAGGGAGCGTTGGGCACGCGCGCGCCGAAGCTCGCCGCCCATGCGGCGACGGAACTCCGTCCCAGAAGCGCTCGTCACTCCACTGCTCGACACGTTCACCGAGATCGCACTGGATGTAGCAACGCACGCGCGTCAGCGAGCGCAGGCTGGCCAGTGCGAACCCGTGCTCCGAGTTCGCGTAGATGAGGTCATGCCAGGGCGATGGCATGTCGGCCAGCAACCCGAGCCATCCGAATGGATAGACACGTTCGAACACGCTCAACGCCGCCGCAGGAATGCTGCGGCGGCTGATGCCGTGAAACCCATCGCAACCGGCGATGAAATCGCAGGCCACTTCGTGTGCCACGCCCTGGTGGCGATACGTGACTCGCGGAGTCGATCCCGCGAAGTCGTGCAACGCCACGTCTTCGGCTTCGTAGACGCTGGACGCACCAGACCGCGTGCGCGCTTCCATGAGGTCGCGAGTCACTTCGGTCTGGCCATATACCGTCACGGCTCTTGCCCGTGAGCGCCTTGAGATCGATGCGATGCCGGACACCGCGAAAGCCAATCTCCACGCCATCGTGCACGAGCCCTTCGGCGTGCAGCCTCGTGGCCACACCCACGCGCTCGAGCACGTCGACGGTGCCCGGCTCGAGCACGCCGGCGCGGATACGTCCTGCGACGTAATCCGCGCTGCGCCGTTCCAGCAACAGTGTGTCGATGCCCTCCTTGTGCAACAACTGCCCAAGCAGTAGCCCCGCGGGTCCCGCACCCACGATGGCTACCTGGGTCCTCACCACTTTAGAACTCGTATTTCAGCGAGGCGAACCATTCCAGCGGCCGGAGTACGCGATCTCCGCGTAACCGCTGCCCGTGGTCAACGAAGAGTTGCCCGCGATCGGATATTCCTCGTCGGTCAGGTTGTTCACGCCAAGCGTGACACTCCACGCAGAATCGTCACCGCCGTTGACGACCACTGACGCGTTCACCGTCAGCACGTCGTCGAGCTGCGCGATTTCAGCGCGTGTTGGTGGCGTCGAAGAACGTCGTGGGCTGGAACGATGCATCGACGCGCGGCTTGAAGCCGAACTTGCCGATATGTCCCGTCGTACGCCATTCCCAGATGCGTCTGCCACTCCGGCGCGAACGGCAGGAAGTTGCCCACGCGAGGCCCGGCGGCAGCACCGCCGCTGGAATGTTATCGAGGCTGTCGATCGCTCGCATCCAGGTAGCCAACGCTCGCGTCGATGATGAAGTTATCGGTTGGCGCCCAGGTGAACTCGGCTTCGGCACCGTCGATGCTCGTTTCGCCTGCATTGGTGATGAACGGCGCCACGCCGTTCGGTGCCGGACCGCGATACGTGATCTGCATGTTGGTGTAATCGGAGGTGAACACCGCGAGGTTCAGGCGCATCGAATTGTTGGCGAAGTCGAACTTCGCGCCCAGCTCGATGGTCTTCGCCTCTTCCTGCTCGAACATGCTGCAACGCCGCCTGCTGTGCCGCGGTCAGCGGCGGCGTTGAAGTGGCTGTTCCAGCCGCCGCCCTTGAAGCCTTCCGAATAGCTCAGGTAGGTCATCGCGTTGTCGGTCCACTCCACCGAGAACGACGCGGACGGCGTGAACGAATCGAACGTCTCGCGGTACCACTGCACGGGCACCTGCTTGACGTTCGGCGTCGCGTAGTCGAACTGATCGGGATAGGAGCCCTTGTCTTCCGACGAGTAACGCCCGCCCACCGTCAACGCGAACTTGTCGGCGAAATTGAAGGTCCACTGCGTGAAGGCCGCCCAGCTCGAATTGTCGACGTCGTTGTTGTCGCTGTCGCTGCTGCACGCCCGCCGGCGGCGGATTGAGGGTCACCGTCGCAATGTCTTCGGAAGTCTGCTCGAAGTAATACAAGCCGAAGACACCGACCAGCTGCTCGGTTTCGTAAAGAAACTGCAGTTCCTCGCTGAGCTGATCGCCTTCCACGTCATACGTGGTGTGCAGGATCGTGAGCGGTGTGTTGTCGGCGTCACGCGCGCCCGTCCACTCGCTCTTGCGGTACGCGGTGATCGACTTCAGCGTGATGTTCTCGGTGAGGTCATAGGCGAAATTCGCCGAAAAGCCCAGGTTGTCCAGCGTGCTGAACAGCGGCAGCGTGCCGTTGTTGCCGTAGGGCCCGGCATTCTGGAAGTCGTTGGCGCACCGGGCATCGTTGGTCATGGGCACGCGAGGCTGGTCCGGCAGTCCCGGCGGCGGAACGGCGCCATCGGTGAGACCCGGGCATCCTGCATCTAGACTGGCGACGCGCGGGAACGTGGCGGTTTCGTTGATGGCCGCGAAAACCAGCGGCGTGCCGTTCTCGTCGGAGGTGGTCATGTCGACGATGAACGTGGCTTTCAGGCGGTCGTTCGGTGTCCACACCGCTTTCCACTGGCCGAAGAACGTGTCGGTGTCACCGAGATCGGTGCCATCGGCGCGCGTCACATAACCGTCCTGTTTGCGCATGCCCAGCGCGAGGCGCGTATTGAATTGGGGCGCGAAGGGGATATCGAGCGCGACCATTCCATCAATCAGGCTGTCGTCGCCGAGCTCCAGGCGGGCCTCGCCGCCGAATTCTTCACCGGGGTCCTGCGTGGTGATGAGCACCGCGCCCCCGATGGTGTTGCGGCCGAACAGTGTTCCCTGCGGACCACGCAGGACCTGCACGTTGGCGACATCGCGAAGCGCCATCGAGGCGCCGACGGCGTTGCCGATATAGACATCGTCGACGTAGAGGCCCACGCCGGGATCGACCGTCGACGTGGGGTCCGTCTGGCCGATGCCGCGGATGAACACCTGCGAGGAGGAATTGTTTCCGGCGAGCGGTGCGTTGTTGGCGAACTGCAGGTTCGGCACCACCTGGTCCAGCACGTCGGTGCGGAACACCTGCCGGTCTTCGAGCGCGTCGCCCGTGATCGCGGTGATCGAGATAGGCGTCTTCTGCAGGTCTTCCTCGACCTTACGGGCGGTGACGATGATTTCGTCGAGACGCTGTGGTTCGGCCTCCTGCTCCTGTGCGAAAGCGGCAGGTGCAAAGGTCGCGGCTGCGCCGAATGCCAGTGCCTGGCTGATCGCCAATGCCAAAGGCTTGGCGAGTGGCTTGGCTGGTGGTTGAGTTTTCATGGTTCTCCCTGGTCTAAAGGTTAATTCCAAACCTCGCGCGCGGTCTCGGTAACGAGCGCGAGCTTGGCTTTCTGTTCATCCAACGAGAGCGCATTGCCCTCTTCCGTCGACGAGAAGCCGCATTGCGGACTCAAGCAGAGTTGCTCGAGCGGCACGAATCGCGCCGCCTCGTCGATGCGGCGCTTGAGATCGTCCTTGGTTTCGAGCTGGCCTCGCTTCGTGGTCACGAGGCCGAGCACGACAAACTTGTTCCTGGGTACGAAGCGCAGCGGCTCGAAGCCACCGGAACGCGCGTCGTCGTATTCGAGGAAGAAGCCGTCCACGCCGAGCTCGTTGAACAGCGCTTCGGCCACGTGGTCGTAACCGCCTTCGGCGGCCCACGACGAACGGAAGTTGCCGCGGCACATGTGGGTGCACACGCGCATGCCGGCGGGCTTCGACACGAGCGCCGCGTTGATGTTGCGGATGTAGATGCGGTGCTGCTCGTTGGGATCACCGCCGATGCTCGACACGTACTCGCGCTGCTTCGGATCGTTGAGATACGCAAGGCTGGTGTCGTCGAGCTGCAGGTAGGTGCAGCCGCGCTTGCCCAGCTCGGTGATTTCGTGCGCGTAGACGGCGGCGAGATCGCGCCAGAAGTCTTCCATGCGCGGATACACACCCTCGTCGATCGCGGCGCGCCCGCCGCGGTAGTGCATCATGCTCGGCGAAGGGATGGTGAGCTTCGGCGTGCCCTGTTTGACGATCGACTTCAGGAAGTCGAAGTGGTCACCGAAGATGCAGCCGTTGAGCTCGAGCTTGCCTTCCACGCGCAGCCCCGACGGCGTGAAGTCGACATCGCCCTTGTCGCTGTGAAAATGCACGGTGATGTTCTGCTGCACCTTGCGGACGCCGCCGATCTGGTACAGGAAATCCATGTGCCAGGAAGACCGGCGCATTTCGCCGTCGGTGATTCCCTGCAGGCCTAACTCTTCCTGCATGCGCACCGCGCCACGAATCGCTTCATCCTCGGCGGCGCGAAGGGCCGCGTCGTCGATGCGACCGGCCTTGTGTTCGGCGCGCGCGCGCGTGAGCGCCGGCGGACGCAGCAGGCTGCCCACGTGATCGGCGCGGAACGGCGGCTGTTTCAGCTGCATAACTGCTTCTCCAGGTCGTGCAGGGTGCGGTAACACGGCAACACCTGAGCCACGCTCGAATTCGGCTCGCGTTTTTCGCGGATCGCGGCGATGAATTCGCGGTCCTGCAGTTCGATGCCGTTGAGGGAAACGTCCACTTTGGAGACGTCGATGGAATTGTTCTTGCCGTCGACGAGTTCGTCGTACCGGGCGATGTAGGTGCCGTGATCGCAGATGTAGCGGAAGAACGTGCCCAGCGGCCCGTCATTGTTGAACGACAACGACAGCGTGCAGATGGCGCCACTGGCCGCCTGCAGTTGAATGGACATGTCCATGGCGATGCCGAGCGCCGGGTGGATAGGTCCCTGCACGGCGTTCGCGCGCACGATTTCCGAACCGCGCCTGGTAGCGGAACAGATCCACGGTGTGCGCGGCGTGATGCCACAGCAGGTGATCCGTCCACGAGCGCGCCTGGCCCAGCGCGTTCATGTTGGTGCGCCGGAAGAAATACGTCTGCACGTCCATCTGCTGGATCGCGATTTCGCCGGCGACGATGCGACGATGGACCCATTGGTGCGAAGGATTGAAGCGGCGCGTGTGCCCGACCATGCACACCAGCCCGCTGCGCTTCGCGTGATCGGCCACGGCCTCGGCATCGGCGAGCGAATCGGCCAGCGGAATTTCCACCTGCACGTGTTTGCCCGCATCGAGGCATTGCCGCGTCTGCGCGGCATGCAACTGCGTCGGCGTGCAGAGAATGGCCGCTTCGACGCCGGGACGCGCCAGCGCCTCGGCGAGATCCGTGGTGGCGTGCGGCACACCATACTTGCGCGCGATTTCTTCCGTGGGGGCGAGCTGGCGCCCCACCACCGACGCCACTTCGACACCGCCGATGAGCTTGACGGCATCGAGATGCTTCTGACCGAAGGCGCCCACCCCTGCGACGACTATCTTCATGCGGCGGGCTCCAGGATGAGGTGGCCCACGGCCGTGTTGGACGCCGGTACGTGATAGAAGCGATGGACCTCGCGGACCGGCCCTTCGAGAGCGCCGCGCATGATCAGCCACATCACCAGCTCTATGCCTTCGGAACCCGCTTCGCGCAGGTACTGCTCGCGCGGGATGCGCGTGAGTGCCTCGGGATCCTTGACCATACCGTCCATGAACTTCGTATCGAACTCCTTATTGATGAGTCCAGCGCGTGGGCCCTGGAGCTGGTGACTCATGCCACCCGTTCCCCAGACCTGCACGTTGAGATCCTGGTCAAAGCCGTCGATGGCCTGACGGATCGCCCTGCCTAACTGGTAACAGCGATTGCCGGACGGCGGCGGGTACTGCACGACGTTGACGGCAAACGGAATTACCAGGCATGGCCAGGTTTTCGGTTGACCGAACATAAGCGACAAAGGCACGGTCAGCCCGTGATCCACGTCCATTTTATTCACGATTGTTAGGTCAAAATCCGCCTGTATGACGTTTTCGGCGATGTGCGCGGCCAGTTCTGGTGCACCACGAACTACCGGCACCGGTCTGGCGCCCCAGCCTTCATCGGCGGGCGCAAACTCGGGCGCGCAGCCGATCGCGAATGTCGGGATGAAATCGAGGCTGAACGCGGTGGCATGATCGTTGTAGACGAGGAACACCACATCAGGGGTATTCCTGGCTATCCACTGCTTCGAGAAGTCGAAACCGGCAAACAACGGTGCCCAGTAAGGCTCCTTCGTCTTGCCGAGATCCATCGCTGCCCCAATGGCGGGCACGTGCGAACAACTGATACCTGCAGTAACGCGCGCCACTACACGCCCTCCTTCGGCTTACCAGGCTCATAAGCCCGGCCGCCATTGAGCATCATGCGCGCGTAGTCTTCCTGGCTCATGCCCGTCATGAGCGCCGCGGCATACTGAAAACTCTTGCCGTCGGTGGCGAAGATCTTCGCGAGGAAATAGACATTGCCGCCGAGTGCGAGCATGCCGTTGTAGTCGCGGGCGAGCACCGCCAGCTTCTGCTCCTCGGTCATCGGCCACTCATCGAGATAGGCGCGTTCGTTCGCCTTGAAGCGTTCGCGGTTGGGCGCCTTCATCAGCGACATGCAGAACATGTTGAGGTGGTAGCCCTTGCGTGACTGCTCGGCGTCGAACACCGTCGTTCCCGGGATATCGCCATAAGTTTTCACCAGTAGAGCCTCATCGGGTTGTCGACCAGCAGGAAGCGCTGCAGCTCCGGCGTCGGCGCAATTCGCGGCAGCAGGTCCACGAGGGCACCGTCGTCGGGCATGTGCGACTTCATGTTCGGATGCGGCCAGTCGGTGCCCCACAGTACTCTTCCGGGGAACGCTTCAACAACACGGCGCGCGAACGGCACGAAGTCCGAGTAGTCAGGCGGACCACTCATCGACAACCGTTCCGCACCGCTCACCTTCGACCAGACGTTGACGTGCTCGCGCATGAAGCGCATGAAGCGCTCGAACTCGGGACCATCGGCGCGCTGCCGCGTATCAGGCCTTCCCATGTGATCGACGACCACGATCGTCGGGATCGTGGCGATGAAAGGTGCGAGCTCCGGCAGGTCCTGCGACTCGAAGTACACGACCACGTGCCAGCCGAGAGGCGCGATGCGCTGCGCGATCTCGAGCAGCACCGTCGGCGGTGTGACATCGACCAGGCGCTTCACGAAGTTGAAGCGTACGCCGCGTACGCCGGCGTCGTGCAGATCGGCAAGCTGGCTGTCGGTGACTTCGCGCGTGACCGTGGCGACTCCGCGTGCACGGCCATCCGAGTTGCGCAGCGCATCGACCAACGCGCGATTGTCAGCGCCGTGGCAGGTCCCCTGCACGATCACGTTGCGCTCGAAGCCCAGGTAGTCGCGCAGCGCCCAGAGTTTTTCCTTGGGCGCATCGGTGGGCGTGTACTTGCGCTCGGGTGCATACGGAAACACATCGCCGGGGCCAAACACATGGCAATGCGCATCCACCGCACCCGGCGGCGGACGGAACTTGGGCTTGCGCGGTGTCGCGTGAAAACCCAACCAGCCCGGGTCTGCCTGAAATTTGTTCATCGGCCTCGTGCCTTGAGCTGCTGGTCGAGGCGTGGATACACGCGACGGGTGTTGAGTTCGAAGATCTGACGCTTGGCTTCGGCAGAAATAGTCAGCGCGTCGATGTAGCGCCGGGTGTCGTCGAAGGGATGGCCGGTCTGCGGATCGATGCCGCGCACCGCACCCAGCATTTCCGAACCGAAGAGGATGTTGTCCGTGTCGATAACCTTCACGAGCAGATCGATGCCCGGCTGGTGATACACGCAGGTGTCGAAGAACACGTTGCGCATCACGTGTCCGTCGAGCGGCGGGCGCTTGAGCATGTCGGCGAGACCGCGGTACCGGCCCCAGTGGTAGGCACCGCCCCTCCCCCATGCGGTATGACGAAACGCAGCGTGGGGAAGTCGCGGAACAGATCGCCCTGGATGAACTGCATGAACGCCGTGGTATCGGCGTTGATGTAGTGCGCTCCGGTGGCGTGGAAGTTAGGGTTGCACGACGCCGAGACGTGGATCATCGCCGGCACGTCGAGCTCGACCATCTTTTCGTAGAACGGATACCAGTGGCGATCGGTGAGCGGCGGCGCGTTCCAGTGGCCACCCGACGGGTCCGGATTGAGGTTGCATCCCACGAACCCGAGATCGCGCACGCAGCGCGTGAGTTCATGGACCGAATGCGCGATCGGCACGCCGGGCGATTGCGGAAGCTGGCAGACACCCGCGAAATTCTCCGGATACAGATCCACCACGCGCTTGACCAGGTCGTTGCAGGCGCGCGTCCAGGCCATGGAGACCGCTTCGTCGCCGATGTGATGACCCATGGCTGAAGCACGTGGCGAAAAGAGCGTGAGGTCTGCTCCTCTTGCGCGTTGCAGGCGAAGCTGGTTGGCCTCGATGGATTCGCGAATTTCATCGTCGGTGGCCGGCTGCGGCACGGGCGCGGCAAGCGTCGAATCCTTGATGCGCACCAGCTGGGCGTCGCGGAACTTCTGGTGCCGCTCCGGCGCCGTGGTGTAGTGCCCATGACAGTCGATGATCAACATGGCGCGTTTCCACGCCGTTGCGCCACGAGCAACGCATCGAGCATCGCTCCGATCTCCTGGTGCGTGGTGGCAGCAGGATGGCGCGACGCCCAATCCTCCCAGTCGGCGCAGGCGCTGCTCATGCGCGACGAGAGTCCCACCTCCGAAACGGTGCGCGCCGCCTCCCGCATCTCTTCGGCGCGCCGGCGCCCGTGGGTGAGCGCACGCGAGATCATGTAGCGTGCGGACTTGCGCCAGTCATCCGACGGAAACAGCGAATACAGGGAGTCGAGCACGGCGTCGTCGACCGCGTATTGCCGCGCCGTGAGCAGCGATTCGAGCATCAGCGCCTCGATGCCCTTCACGATCACGCTGCGGCACATCTTGGCTGCGGAGGCGGCGCCTAACTTCCCGGAGAACACTTCCGCGCCCGAAAACCCGAGCTCCCGTACCAGCGGCAGGAAGCCTGCGGCATGCGTGCCGCCGAGCAACATGGGGCACGCGGCGCGGCGCGGCATGATCGGCGACATGATGGCGGCCTCGACGAAACGGCCACCCGCCGCGTCGACGATACCCGCCGCGTGTTGCTTCGCTGCCGGCGACGTGGAATTCAGATCGAAGAAATACGCACCCGGCTTGAGATGCGGCGACACCGAACGCGCCGCCTCACCGATTTGCGCCGCCGTGACGGCACTGATCACGAGGTCGACGCCGGCTACCGCGGACTTGGCGTCGCTGGCAATGACGACGTCCTGCCGCTGCGCCGCGCGACTGGGCACGCTGGCAGCATCCGCAAACAACAGATCCCAGGCGCCGAGGCGACTGACTCGCGAACGCAGGTCCTGAGCAAGCGCCTGGCCCACTTCGCCAAACCCGAGCAGGCACACCGCGAAGCCGCTCACGCGCGACTCCAGATCGCGCCGGGCACGAACACGTCGCCGCGCAGCAGCTTGCGCGCCGTGCGAAGCAGCGCCGCGCCGCGCACCACGAGCGGCTCGACCTGCTCCACTTCCACGTCGACCGTGAAAAAGCCGCTCGGATGTTCGACCTCGATGCGCCGTCCGGAATCGGCATTCAGCCGCGCCACCTGGGCGGCAACCGATCCTGGAATCACGCAGGCAGTCGCCACGCTGACCGCGCCTAACACGCCAATGGCCTCGTGCACGCGGTGCGGAATGAAGGTGGCGGTGGCGATCGAGCCACCATGGCGAGGCGCACTGACCAGGCACATCTTGGGCACCGTCTTGCGTGTCACATCACCGAGATTCATGCGCGGACCCATACCCAGCCGAAGTCGCTCGACCTTTGCGGCCAGCGTCGTATTGCCTTCGAGCTGCGCCGGCGTCTCGGTGCCGGTGACGCCGAGATCCGCGGCGCGCACGATGATGACCGGCATTCCGTTGTCGATGCAGGTGATCTCGATACCTTCGAAGCGGTCGCAAACGGCGCCGGTGGGCAGCAACGAGCCGCTGCTCGACCCGGCCACATCGAGGAATTCGAGCGCCACCGGCGCGGCTGTACCGGGCACCCCATCGATGCGCGCCTCTCCTTCGTATTCGACCGCCCCCTGCGGCGTGCGCACATGCGCCACTGCCAGGCTTCCCGTATTCACCATGTGAATGCGCACGGCGGTAGTCGCCCCCGTGATCGGCACCAGCCCGTTCTCGATGGCCCAGGGCCCGACTCCGGCGAGGATGTTGCCGCAGTTCTGGCTGTCGCTGACTTCGGCCCGGTCCACCACCACCTGCAGGAATAGATAGTCCACGTCCGCGTCTTTGCGAGTCGAGCGCGAGATCACCGCGACCTTGCTGGTGAGCGGATGCGCGCCGCCTACACCATCGATCTGGCGCGCATCGGGCGAGCCCATGGCCGCGAGCAACACCCGGTCACGCAATTGGCGTTCACCCGGCAGGTCGTCGGCATGGAAATAGAGGCCCTTCGATGTTCCACCGCGCATGAGCGTGCACGGAATTCCGGTGAGCATCGTCAGGCCTTGGCGTCCTGGTAAGTGAGCCCCTTGGCGGCGAGAGCTTCGCGCATCTCGTAGAGATCGAGGCCCAGTTCGCCGGCGGCGAGCCGCGCCCGCGATGCCGCTTCCTTGTGTTCGCGCGCGCGCGAACTGGCAAGTACGGTGGCTGCCTTCTCGCGCGCCACCACGCAAACGCCGTCATCGTCGGCGACCACCACGTCTCCGGGATTGACGAGCGCTCCGGCGCAGACGATGGGCACATTGACGCTGCCCAGCGTGGCCTTCACCGTGCCTTGCGCGGAGATGTAGCGCGACCACACGGGAAAACCCATTTCGGTCAGCGGACGCACATCACGCACTCCGGCGTCGATGATGAGCCCGAGCACTCCGCGGGCCCTGAGCGATGTGGCGAGCAAATCTCCGAAATAGCCGCAGTCGCAATGGGAGGTGGGCGCCACGACGAGCACATCACCGATCTGACATTGTTCGACGGCGACGTGAATCATCCAGTTGTCGCCCGGCGGCACGCTGACGGTCACGGCGGGGCCGACGATGAGCGCGCCCGGATAGATGGGGCGCATGTAGGGAGCCATCAGGCCGGAGCGTCCCTGGGCTTCATGAATTGTTGCGACGCCAAAAGGCGCGAGCGCCTCCACGGTGCTGCGCTCGACGCGCTCGACGTTGCGAATAACCAACGACATCCGTCCACCCCCGTTGTCGATGAGCAGCATTCTCGGTCGCACTTCCCCCACACGCCAATCAGAAAACCGGCATCGTCATAAGGAAACGCTATAGCGTGTACTCTAGCGGCCCCCATGCAGCCAAATCTGCGACACCTGCACACATTTCGCGAAGTCGCGCGCCTCGGGAGCGTCAGCGCGGCGGCACGATCCGTACATATCTCGCAGCCCGCGGTCACGCAGGCCATCGCCGGCCTGGAGCGCTACTTCGGCGCGCCGCTTTTGCTGCGGCGTAGCACAGGCGTCTCGCTGACCGGCGCCGGCGAAATCTGCCTGGCGCGTATCGAACGCTCGATGAGCCAGTTGCGCGAAGCGGTCAGCGCCACCACGCGTGGAGTCGGCGCCGAGCGCGCCAGCGTGGAAAGGCTGGTGCGCTCGCGACAGTTCGATGCTCTCGGCGCCGTGGTCGAGCATGGGAATTTCAGTGTCGCCGCCCGGGCTCGCCACGTATCCCAACCCAGCATTCATCGCGCGGCCCGCGAGCTCGAGCGGCTTGCTGGGTGTTCCCCTGTTCGAGAAGACGAGCTTCGGCGTCACGCCGACTCGTGAAGCGGCCGAACTGGCGCGCCGCACGCGTCTCGCCTTCGCCGAGATCGAGCAGGCGCGCGCCGAGGTGCACGCGCTGAGTGGCGGCGAGTCCGGACGCACGGTCGTGAGCGCGCTGCCGCTGGCGCGCAGCTATCTACTGCCCGCCGCCCTGCTCGAGTTCACGCAGCAACATCCGCGGCACGGCGTCGCGATCATCGATGGCACTTATGAAAACCTGCTCGCCGGGGTGCGCTCGGGCGAGTCCGACATCCTCATCGGCGCCTTGCGCGACCCGGCGCCGCCCGCCGACGTGATCCAGGAACACCTGTTCGACGATCCGCTGGCGATCGTCGTGCGTGCCCGACATCCGCTCGCTGCACGGACAGCGCGTGACCGCGGCCGCGCTCGGAAAATTCCAGTGGATAGCACCGCGCGCCGGCTCGCCGCTGCGCCTGCACTTCGATGCGCTGCATGCCTCGACCGGTCGCGAATTGCCGAGCCCGCCGCTCGAGTGCAACTCGATGGCCGCTGCACGCGCGTTCCTGCTCGAGAGCGATCGCATCATGCTGCTCTCGGCACACCAGATTCACTACGAGATGCTGGCGGGACTCCTCGTGGCGCTGCCCCACCCCTCCGGCAACGTGGTGCGACCGATCGGACTTACCTTGCGTCGCAACTGGCAGCCGACCCCCACCCAACGAACATTGCTCGAGATCCTGCGCCGAAGTGCGCGCACCGCGGCGGCCTCACACGCCAGGCGGGTGGGGACACTCCCCATTTCCTAGCAAAAAGGGACGCACCTCAGCGGATGATGCCAGCGGATGATGCCGGGCCGGAAACCGGGAAAACTCAGGAAACCCGGACGGAATTGGGCGGCGCACCCATTTGAGTTTTCCCGGTTTCCCGGCCCGGCACCATCGCGAGTTTCCTCGCCTGGGCCCGGTCGAACCACCGGTGCATGGCCGCCAGGATCCGCTCGCCGAACCAGCGCGGAAATTCCAGCGCGGTCTGAACCTGGAAGCTGCGATGCACGTCGTGCAGACACCATTCGACGAAGTGTTCGCAGTTGTTGGTGAGCAGGCGGTAGTGCTTCTCGCCGATTCGCGAGCGCGCGCGTCGCAGGATTTCCGCGACCTCGAAGCCGCCTTCGGCATGAGACACCACGAACACCGGCCGTCCTTCCGCAAAAGCGGCCAGCGTCACCTCTTCGACGGGTCTGCGGATCATGCTGTACATGAGCGCGCCGTAATGAATGACCTTGCCATCGCCCGCGTAGATGCCGTGGTGGGTGTAACCGAGCCACGGCATGACGAGATGAGCTCCTATCGGTGGCGCTTCGCCCGGCGCGAGCGGACTGACGCTTCTCGTCGGGCCGCAATAAAGCTGATAGTTCATGGGTCACTAATAGACCCGACTGCCGCGTCACGCAAACATCGGCGCCCGCTAGCGCGAATCGTGGTATCCGGGCGGTTCAAAACAGCGGCGCCCGCCGACAAACAACCCCGACCGCCGGCAATTCGTAGGACGTGAGGCGGGAATTCAGGCCATCACTGCGTCGGGCAGCCCATCGTCGTCGATCTCTTCAGCTTCGGCATGAACGACCTGTGGCAGCAGGTCCCAGCCGCGCGCGGCTTCGTCATGCGCGTACATGAGCGAGATGGCCTCGCCGCGCCGGTGAACGCCCAGCTTGGCGAGAATGCTGTGCACATGATTCTTCACCGTGGACAATTCGATGCCGAGGTGACGCGAGATCGTCTTGTTAGACACGCCCTGTTGCATCAGCCTGAGGATCTCCATCTCGCGAGCGGTGAGCTCATCGATGCAGCCACCGCCCTGAACCTTGTGCGTCACGCCGTTACGCGCCACGGCGCGAATGGCATCGAGCAGTACGGCAGCGGTGCCATCCCGTGACACGAATCCGAGGATGCCCGAGGGCAGACAGGCAATGACCTCGGCCGGAATTTCGGGAATGCGGAGCACCACGACACCACCAACCTGCGGAACATGGGCGACGGGTCTGGCAGCGATGAAACTTTCGATCATGGCGGTGTCGACCACCACGACACCTGGAGCGAGCATGCAAGCTCGCTTGACGACTTCTTCGGCTGACGACGCTACGCCGACCAACGACATCCCGTCGACGTCTTGCAGCACACGCTGCAGCGCGTCGCGGTACAGCCGGACTTCACTGGCAACCATCACGCGAATATCCATCGCGTTACTCCCTGGCCGATTGGCCGCGCATTCCTTTGCGTGGTCCCCCAAGACCCCGGTCTTTTTCGTCTGTTGCCGCCAGACGATCACTTAGACCCAGTCAACTTGTCAATACAAAAAGTGAATTGAAATAAGTGCGCAGCAGGGCGTGCGATCGCGGTGCATCGCGCGCTCCATGATGGCTCGGCTTATGTCGTGACCCGTCACCACACATAGATCCAACGATCTATTCCCCTCGCCCACCGGGCGCTCGGTAGATCAAATGACCCATATTCCCGATAAGACGCTACGCGCAGCCTTCGCAACGCGCGACATTCAAAAAATCAGGGAGACTCACCGTGATCTATCGGAAAACGCTTGGGCCACTTGTGGCCCTTTCTACGCTTTTGTGTGCTCCTTCCGCCTTCGCCCAGACAGATCCTGGCGTGCAAGGCGGCCCTCCCAGGTCAGGACACCCCCTACCAGGTCTTACCGAAAACGAAGAGATCTTCTTCGAAGTCGGGCAGGAGGATTTCAACGAAGCCGAAGGCATCGGCGATGGCCTGGGACCCAGGTTCAACCTCGACGGCTGCGGCGGCTGTCATTTCCAGCCGGGCATCGGTGGCACTTCCGGCACCGTGAATCCGCAGTTCGCCATCGCCACCGCATTCGGTGCGCGCAATACCGTGCCATCGTTCATCACGCTGAATGGCCCGATCCGCGAGGCACGTTTCAAGCGCACAGCCGAGCGGCGCGCGGACGGCGGCGTGCATGGCCTGTTCGTGATCAGCCAGCGCAACGACGGCACGGGCAATGCGTCGGGCTGCAACATCACGCAGCCGAACTTCGCCGCCGAGCTGCGCCAGAAACAACGTGATCTTCCGCATTCCCACGCCGGTCTTCGGCATGGGCCTCATCGAGCAGATCGAAGAACGCGAACTGGTCCGGAACCTGACGGAGGGCGCAGGAGCCAGAGGCGCAACTCGGCATCAGCGGGCGACTCAATCGCAATGACAACGACGGGACTGTCACGCGCTTCGGCTGGAAGGCGCAGAACATCTCGGCGATGGTGTTCTCCGGCGAGGCCTACAACGTCGAAATGGGCATCACCAACGAAGTGTTCCAGACCGAGCGTGATGAGACACCGGCCTGCCAGTTCTCGCAACTGCCGAATGACGTGACGATCATCGACGGCGCCACCGGCCTCGACACGATAAGCGCCATCGAGAAGTTCGCGTTCTTCATGCGCTTCCTCGGCGCGCCTATCCAGTCCACCACGACACCGGGCGGCAACGCTCGATCGCCGAAGGGTTCAACGCCTTCGTCAACATCGGCTGCGCGCAGTGCCACACGCAGCAGCTTCGCACCGGCAACTCCACGGTCGCGGCCCTGCGCAACCAGAACGTGCGGCTGTTCTCCGACATCGCCCTTCACAACATGGGGCCCGGCCTTGCGGACGACATCGTGCAGGGAGAGGCTCAGGGCGACGAGTTCCGCACGGCGCCGCTGTGGGGTCTCGGCCAGCGCGTGTTCTTCCTGCATGACGGCAGGACTAACAACCTGCTGACTGCGATCCAGGCGCACCGGAGCAACGGCAACGGCACGTATCCCGCCTCTGAGGCCAACGCCGTCATCGATCGATTCAATGCACTGTCGACCAACGCCAAGCAGAACATGCTGAACTTCCTGCGCTCGCTCTGAGCGCTGCGAAAGCTTCCGGCCGTCGCCAACCCCTGCGGCGGCGGCCGGAAGCGCCGGTGCCCTCCTACAGGGCCGGAACATCCGCTTCCTCGTCGCGTCGAACACGAACCAACGAAGGAGGTGCGTATGTCGTATATCGAAGGATTTGTTGCTGCGGTGCCGCGCGCGAACAAGGACGCGTATCGCAAACACGCGTCGGCCGCGCTGCCGATATTCAAGAAGCTGGGCGCCACCCGCATGGTGGAAAGCTGGGGTGATGACGTGCCGGAGGGCAAGGTCACTGACTTCAAGCGCTCGGTGAAAGCGAAACCCGAAGAGGAAATCATCTTTTCGTGGCTGGAGTATCCCGACAAGGCGACTCGCGATCGCGCCAACGAAGTCATCATGAAAGACCCGACGATGATGAGCATGGGCAAGTCGATGCCCTTCGACGGTCAACGCATGATCCTCGGCGGCTTTTCCCCCATCAATGACACCGGCACGACGGGTAAGCCGGGTTACATCGATGGTTGCCTGATCCCCGTGCCCGTCGCCAACCTCGATGCCTACCGCGAGATGGCCGACAAACACGCGGCGATTCTCAAGGAGTACGGTGCCACGCGCACCGTCGATGCCTGGGGTGACGACGTGCCCGACGGCAAGGTCACCGACTACAAGGGCGCGGTGCAGGCGAAGAATGACGAGAAAGTCGTCTACTCGTGGGTGGAATGGCCCAGCAAGCAGGCGCGTGACCAGGGCTGGGAAAAGGCCATGGCCGATCCGCGCATGAAGGAAATGAAGATGCCCTTCGACGGGCAGCGGGTGATCTATGGCGGGTTCCAGCCAATTCTGGACGCGTGAGGCCTGACTAGAACCGGAACGCGCCGGCCACCCACCAGGTCAGCGCCACTGCCAGCACGATACCCAGCAGCAGTCTAACCACCGATGCGGATTGCATCGGTGGCGGCTGCGGCTCGGGATACGTGCGCTTGCCGTGCACCATCGCCGCTACCAGTGACTGCTTCCTGAAGAACACGTAGTACGCCACCGCGATCACGTGCAGCAGGATCAGCGCCGTCAGCACATTGAAATTGTCTTCGTGGAACGAAGCTGCGGCACGCCCGGTTTCGAAGCTCACGTAGGTGGATAGCGGACCGGACTCGATGCCATCCACGTCAACCGCGAACAATCCGAGGACGACCTGCGTCACCAGCAACGCCAGCAGCGCGACGACACTCAGCGCACCCAGCGGATTGTGACCGGGCACCGCGGCCCAGCCGCCTTTGAGATAGTTCGAGATCGCACGCGGCCCGCGCACGAACCGGCTGAACCTGGCGGTGGAGCTGCCGGCGAGTCCCCAATAGATGCGGAAGATCAGGAGGCCCAGCAACGTGTAGCCGCTCCATCGGTGCCATTCCATGCGCCCGGTCTCGGCGGTCCACCATGAAAAAACAACCAGCAGCACCAGCAGCCAGTGTACGAGGCGCGTCGGCACATCCCAGACGCGCACCCGCGGAACAGGTTCCGTCATCGACCGTTAATCTTCCGGCGCACGGAAAGTGTCGTGGCAGTTCTTGCAGGCGCCGCCCGTGTCCTTGAACGCGGCTTTCACAGCGTCGACATCCTTCGAATTCACTGCCGCTAACAACTTCGGCGCGCGTTCGGAGAACATCTTCTGCGCGGCTTCGAAATCCGCCGGCTTCGCCCAGATCTCCGGCAACGCGCGGGTCTTGCCGGCTTCCGGACCGGTGCCTTTGGGGAACCACTTCTGCTGGTCCACCGACGCTTCGTTGACCACCTCGGCATTCTTCTGGAGCGCGGCGAAATCCGGGCTGCTGGCCGACGTCTGGTCACGAATCGCCTTGAAGGCTTTGCCTAGTTCTTCGTAGTGCTCGTGACGCGCGTGCTGGGTTTCCTTGGGCGTGGCGGCGTATGCCACCGCGACACATGACGCGACCACGGCTGCGGAACCCAGGGTGCGGAACAATGAACCGGCCATAACGCTCATACCTCACTGTGTGACGCAGGCTTTATAAACCATTCCTGCAAATGATTCCGCCCGTGCAGACGCCTGCATTCGCGCCTTCGACTTTCGTCCTACAAAAGCCCCGTGACTGACCTTCGGAAAAATCGCAAAATGCCCCCCGTTTTCGGAGGTGTCTCCTTGAAGTTAATCCTGCGGACGGCCGCCACATTCGCGCTTGGTGTCGGCCCCCTGGCTGCCAACCCAGCCACCGAATACCGATCCGTGATCTCTCCCATCCTCGAGAAGCACTGTTATGAGTGCCATGGCGACGGCTATGACAAGGGCAAGGTCGCGTTCGATGCGCTGGAGACTGACCAGCAGATCCTGGAGCCGGACCTGTGGCTGCGCGTGCTGAACAACACCCGCGCGGGCCTGATGCCGGCCGAACGCAAACCCAGGCTCTCCTCCGCGGAGCAGGCGAAGCTCGAACGCTGGATCAAGTACGGCGTGTTCAATATCGATCCGCGCAATCCTGATCCAGGCCGCGTCACCGTGCGGCGGCTGAATCGCGTGGAGTACCGCAACACGGTGCACGACCTGTTTGGCATCGACTACAACACCGATCATGAATTCCCGCCGGACGACACGGGCTTCGGCTTCGACAACATCGGTGACGCGCTCACCATGTCGCCGATGCTCATGGAGAAGTATGTCGCGGCAGCGCAGACCATCGTGACGGAAGCCGTGCCCGCGGCGCCGCGCAAACCCGCCGAGCTGATCGTGAAAGGACTCGCGTTCGACGGGCAGAATGCGCGCCTCAAGTGGGGAAAGCGCCGGCTCGTGTTCAGCGAACCCGCGAACATTTCCGCCCCGTTCAGGACCGAGCTCCCGGGCAGCTATCGCGTGAAGTTCGACATGGAGGTCAACGGCAGCTACAACCCGGATCCCGGCAAGGCGCGCATCATCTTCAAGATCGACGGCAAGGAATTCCTGAACCAGGAATTCGCGTATCACGACGAAAAATCGTACGTGTTCGAGTCCAGCCACAAGTGGCAGCCGTCGGAGCACACGCTGAGCATCGAGGTTCAGCCCACGGTGCCCGAAGAGAAGAAAGAAACCATCATCGACGTCTTCATCAACAAGGTGACGGTCGAAGGCCCGCTCGAGAAGAACCAGTGGGTCAAGACGGAAAACTACGAGAAATATTTCCCGCGCGCCGTTCCCGATGGCGCGAAGGCTCGCCGCGTGTACGCCGCGGAGCTGCTGGCCGCGTTCGCGCAGAAGGCTTATCGCCGGCCGTTGCCGGCCGATGATGACTCGGGTGAGCGGCTCGCGAAGCTGGCGGAGGCTCACTATCGCGAGCCCGGCAAGTCATTCGAGCAAGGCGTCGCCCATGCCATGGCGGCGGTGTTGTCGTCGCCGCGGTTCCTGTTCCGTCTCGAAGCGCCGGCGCCGCACGCGCTGAACGCGCAGGCAGCCGACGTCGATGAATTCTCGCTCGCTTCGCGACTCTCCTATTTCCTGTGGTCGACGATGCCCGACGATGAACTGATGGCGCTCGCTGCGCGCGGCGAACTGCGCAAACAACTGCCCGCGCAGGTGAAGCGCATGCTGGCGGATCCGCGCGCGGAGAACCTGGCGCGCAACTTCACCGGCCAGTGGTTGCAGGCCCGTGACGTGGAAGGCATCGCCAGCAATCCACGCGAAATCTACATTCGCGATGCCGGCGAGGAAGCCGCGCTCCGCGATCTGCGCAAGGCCTGGCGCGCGCAGGACGAGACCACCGCCAAGAGGCTGGCGGAATACATCGACCGGCTGGTGGATGCGAAACCCGATTTCGACGGCGACATGCGCAAGGCGATGCGGCGCGAGACCGAGACGTTCTTCGGACACATCGTGCGCGAGGACCGGCCCGTCATCGAGCTCATCGACAGCAACTACATGTTCGTCAACGACAAGCTCGCGATGCTCTACGGCCTGCCCGACATCACCGGCTCCGAGATGCGCAAGGTGAGCCTGCCGGCGGGAAGCCCGCGCGGCGGCGTGCTCACCCAGGGCAGCGCGCTGTTCGTCACCTCCAATCCCGACCGCACCTCTCCCGTGAAACGCGGCCTGTTCGTGCTCGCGAATTTTCTCGGCACGCCGCCGCCACCGCCGCCGGCGAACGTGCCGGCGCTCGAGGCCAGCGAAGAAGACTTCAAGGGTCACGATCCGGTGCTGCGCGACGTGCTCAAGGTGCACCGCGAAAATCCCGCCTGCGCGTCCTGCCACAACCGCATGGACCCGATTGGCCTGGCGTTCGAAAACTTCAACGCGCTGGGCATGTGGCGCGACACCGAGCGCAAACAACCCATCGCGGCGCAGGGCAACCTGATTACCGGCGAAACCTTCAACAGCGTGGCCGAGCTCAAGCGTATCCTCGCGGAGGGCCACCGCCAGGAGTTCTACGTCACGCTGACGCGCAAGCTCCTCACCTACGCCTCGGGCAGGGGCACGGAGTATTACGACGTGGAGACCATCGACGGGATCGTGAAGCGGCTCAACGCCAACGACGGTCGCTTCTCCGCATTGTTGATGGGTGTCATCGAATCCGCGCCATTCCAGAAGATGCGAATCCAGGCCACAGCCACGGTAGCCAACTGACATGAATCCAACCTTCGCCGCCGAGCGGCACGCCAGCTTCAGCCGTCGCCACTTCTTCCAGGGCTTGGGCGCGTGCATCGCCCTGCCCGCCTTCAGCTCGCTGGCGCACGGCGCCAGCCGCTCCGCACCCACGCGCATGGCGGTGGTGTACGTGCCCAACGGCGCCATTCCGTCCGCCTTCTGGCCGGCCGGCGAACCGGGCGGCGCATTCGCGCTCTCGCCCACGCTGGCGCCGCTCGCCAAAGTGCATCAGCAGCTGCAGGTCATTTCCGGGCTGAACGACATTTCCGCCGAGGCCGGACCCGACGGCGCCGGCGACCACGCGCGCGCCAGCGGCACATTCCTCACCGGCGTGCGCATCAAGAAAACCGCCGGCTCGGACATCCGCGCCGGCGTCTCCATCGACCAGGTGGTGGCCAACCAGATCGGGCACCTCACGCGCTTCTCGTCGCTCGAGCTCACCTGCGACGCAGTGCGTAAATCCGGTGACTGCGATTCCGGCTACGCCTGCGCCTACGAATACAACCTCGCCTGGCGCTCGCACAACCAGCCGTTGTCGCCCGAGCACAATCCGCGCTTCGTGTTCGAACGGCTGTTTGGCAGCGGCAGCCCGCGCGAACGCGTCGGCAACCTCAAGCGCCGCCAGGCCGAGCAGAAATCGATCCTCGATTTCGTGCGCGACGACGCGCGCTCGATGAATGCGCAACTCGACGGCCGCGACCGCCAGAAGCTCGACCAATACCTGACCAGCGTGCGCGAGATCGAGACGCGCATCGAAAACTCCACGCGCCTCGCGGTGAAGAACCCCGACGTCGACGCACCCGCGGGTATCCCGGATAGTTACGCCGAACACGTGGCGCTCATGTTCGACATGCTGGCGCTCGCGTTCCAGACCGACTCCACGCGTGTCGCGACGATGCTGATCTCGCGCGAAGGCAGCAACCGCAGCTTCGCCGACATCGGCATTGCGTCCGGGCACCACGACCTCACGCACCACAAGAACAGCCCCGACATCATCGAGAAAGTGAAGCTCATCGATCGCTGGTACATGCAGCGGTTCGCCCAGTTCCTCGAGAAGATGCAGAGCACCGAAGACGTCGACGGCAAGTCGCTGCTCGACCATTCGATGATCGTCTACGGATCGGGCAACGCCGACGGCAATCGCCACACGCATGAGGACCTGCCCATCGTGCTCGCCGGTGGCGGCAGTGGCGCGCTCAAGCCGGGGCGTTTCGTGAAGACTCCCGGCGCGCCCCTGACCAACCTCTTCCTCACCATGGCTGATGCGATGGGCACGAAGGGCATCGAAAGCCACGGCGATTCCACCGGGCGGCTAGTGGTCTGAGAGTTCAAACCCTACTTCAGCGCCGCCTTCGCGCTGCGATCCAGCGCGCCTAACAACCAGCTGAGGCCGGCATCGGTCGTCGCGACCTGTGGAGCGATGGCGCGGATCGGTCCGCTCAGGAATGGCGCCGGCGGTTCGGAGCACACGACCTTGAACCGCGCGGCGTGCCTCGCGACGAATCGCCGGGGAAGTGCGGCCACCAGGTCCGATTCGGCGACAATGGCCAGCGCCTGCATGAAGTTCGACACCGTGAGGGCCACACGCCGCTTCAGGCCACGTTCTGCCAGGTAGTCGTCGACCATGCCGTGCGGATCGCCGGACACCGACACCACCAGGTGCGGCACCGCGCTGTAACGCGCCAGCGTGAGCTTCTTGCCCATGGGGTGACCGGCCCGCCGCGCGATGACGAAATCCTCCTGGTACAACGTGCGCGCCACGAAGCGCGCCGGCACGTTCGCGAGCGGCAACAGCGCCACGTCCAGCGTCCGCTGATCGAGCTCGCTGAGCGCCAATTCGAACTGGCCGACGAGGTTGCGTACACCGAGGTCGATGCCCGGCGCGGACGTGCGCATCTCGGCGAGCAACGGCGGTAGCAGCACAGCACTCGCGGCATCGGGAGCACCGATGAGGAATCGGCGCCGGGACTTGCCGGGATCGAATGCTTCCGCATTCGCCACCACGTGCCGTGTGCGCTCGAGAATATCCGCGACCGGCATCGCGAGCAGCCTGCGCCCTTTCGGTGGGCACCACACCCTTCGGCTGACGCAGGAACAGCGGGTCATTCATGAGCCGCCGCAACCGACCGAGACCGTGACTCACCGCCGACGGCGAGATGTGCAGGCGGACCGCGGCGCGGCCCACGTGCAACTCTTCGAGCACCGCTTCGAACAACACCAGGAGGTTGAGGTCGATCCTCGAAAGATTAGTCTTGTTCAGCATATTGCTGAAATCGTATCACTGGATTCATCACGAGTCCGGCGCGATCTGTGCGCCGGAGGAACACATGCACGATCGAACCCGCGTTTTCGCAATGACACTGCTCGCCTTCATCACGCTGATCACGCTCGGCTTCCTGGGCGCCAAGGCTTTCGGACACGCCGCATGCAAACCTGCCGATGGCGCCGGCGAGCATCTGCTCGTCACGGATCCGCGAAGCGCTGGCCGTGGTCTCGTTCTGGATCGAAGCCGGCCCGACCCTGTGGTTTGCCAAGGACGCGAAATTCGATGCGCGCTTTCGCGAACGATTCCTGCGGCAGCACGAAGCCGCGGCGCGCGGCGAACTACAACACTGGCTGAGCACCGCGGACGGCGCACTGGCCCTGGTGATCCTGCTGGACCAGTTTCCGCGCAACGCGTTTCGCGGCACACCGCGCATGTACGACACCGACGCCCTCGCCCGCGAGGCTGCACGAACCGCTTTCGCCGCCGGATACGACCAGCGAATCGCGATCGAGCTGCGCAAGTTCTTCGTATTGCCGTATGCACATTCGGAGGACATCGCCGACCAGGAGCGGTCGGTGGCGCTGGCGCGTCGCATCGGCGCCGACGATCTGGCCCACGCCGAACATCATCGCGACATCGTGCGGCGCTTCGGTCGCTTTCCGCATCGCAACGCCATACTCGGACGCACCGAGCACGGAGGCCGAACGGCAATATCTTGCGAATGGCGGATACACCGGATGAGCGCGCGAGGAATGCCGTCCGATCAGGGACTCGCGATGGCGTGGCTGCGCCTGACGAGTACCAGCACCTCGCGCGCCACGATTTCCGTGACACGCGTGATGGTGCTGAGACCGGTGAAATCGACCGCTGCCCTATTTCCGACGAGCGGCGAACCCCGGCAATGCCGCTGGACATGGGCAGCTCTTCCGGAACCCGCTTCAGTTCCTTGTCGGCCAGTTCGTATTCGACATATATCGACAGCGCCGATATTTTTTCCAGGAGCTTGGTGACCAGCTCGACGCGGTCGCGCACCGTTCGTCGGCCCGGCTGGGTCATGAGCTCGATGGCGCCGGCAACGGCGTCGATTTCCGGGAATCCGAAAGCTTCGGCGGCAGTCGAGATGTGATGCGCCATGCGCTCGATTTGCGCGATCGCGGCCGGCTCGATGGCGATGGGCTCTTCCGGCAGACAGGCGCGCATCTCGTCGACGTCCGCCTGTGCGCGGGTGAGAAAACGCAGCGACAGCGCGTGCTGCGACATCTGCGACGTACTCGTATCACCTGATTGGGACACAGCTACCCTCCGTGGCGACTGCCTGAAGTCTTGCACGCCGCAGCCCGGAATATCGGCCAGGCGGGAGCCGGTTCGCACTTTATCCTTCCAATCTGTCGGCTGCGTCTCATTGTCCCGTGTCACCGCCGGCAAGCCAGCGCCTGGCTAACAGGCACGCCTAGCTAGTGAAACCGCTTTCATTAATGGCCCGGGCGACAACTTTTCGTGACACCGATGCCCCCTTCCCTGTCCTAACAATCTTGACGCGAAAAGCCCCGGGGAGCCGGCCGGCGCGCGCGCAGCGACGAAAACTGCTGCAGCGTCACGATTCCCGCGTAAGATCGCCGGCATGTACACCGAAATGTTTGCGCAGATGAAGAAGCAGCTGGGCCAGCTCGACAAGTGGCTGGGCGCCGCGGGTGAGCATGCAAAGGCGAAGTCGTTCGATCCGAACGTATTCGCGGGCCTGCGGCTGGCGCCCGACCAGTTTCCGCTGGTGCGGCAGGTGCAGATCTGTTGCGACTCCGCGAAGCTCGCCGCGCTGTTCCTCACCGGCAAGCCCGAAACGCCCAAGGCCGACACCGAGCAGACGCTCGAAGAGCTGCAGGCACGCGTGCGCTCGGTCATCGCGATGCTCGATGGAATATCGCCGCAGGACCTGGACAGCGCCGCCACGCGCGTCGTGAGCCAGCCGCGCTGGAAAGGCGAATGGATGACGGGCGCGGACTACTTCGTGCAGCACGCCGTGCCGAACTTCTATTTTCATCTCACCACGGCCTACGCCATCCTGCGGCACAACGGCGTCAGCGTCGGCAAGCGGGATTTCCTGGGAGCACAGACCAAGCGTCCGCCCGCCAATTGATATCGCAGGCATGCGCTTTGGCCATTGGACCGGTAAAGACGCTCAGGCACCTTTCCGGGCATGAAAATCGCCCGGACGATTCACGCATTTTGTCTAATCGGCTGCTTCGCGCTCGCGGCCTGTGGCGGTGGCGGAGGTAGCAGCGCATCGAGTTCATCCTCGTCCTCCTCCTCTTCCTCGTCATCATCTTCGGGCGGCGTGACTCCGCCACCGGCCATCACCTTCGCCAACGCCTCCGTCCACGATCCGTCGATCATCAAGGTCGGCGCCGAGTACTACGTGTTCGGTTCGCACCTGGCGGCAGCCAAAACGACCGACCTCATGAACTGGACGCTGGTGGCCGATGGCGTCAACAACGCGAATCCGCTGTTCACCAACGTGCTCACGGCACTTCAGCAAACCTTTGCCTGGTCTCAGGTGAACGACCTGTGGGCGCCCGACGTCGTGAAGCTGGCGGACGACAAGTTCTATTTCTATTACGACTCCTGCCGCGGCGACTCCCCGCTTTCCGCGCTCGGCGTGGCCGTGGCGGACTCGATCAACGGACCGTACTCGAACAAACAGCAGTTCCTGCGCTCTGGCATGGCGGGCATGACCGACGACGGCACCACGATCTATGACGCCCGGGTTCATCCGAACGTGGTCGACCCGCACACGTTCTTCGATGCCACCGGCAATCTGTGGATGATCTACGGCTCGTATTCCGGCGGCATCTTCATTCTCGCGATGGACGAAACCACCGGCCTGCCCGAAGGCGGCCAGAGTTACGGCAAGCATCTATTGGGCGGCAACCACGCGCGCATCGAAGGCGCGTACGTGCTCCACCACGCGCAAACCGGCTTCTACTATCTGTTCACGTCGTTTGGCGGACTGTCCGCGGGCACGGATGGCGGTTACAACGTACGCGTCGCGCGATCGCAGGCGCCCGACGGCCCCTACTTCGATGCCGCCGGTACCGACATGGCAACCGTGCGCGGCAACCCCGCCGTGCCCTTCGACGACGCGCGCATCGCTCCGCACGGCCAGAAGCTCATGGGCGCCCACCAGTTCGCACTGGCCACGGGCGAATCCGGCACCGCTCTCGGGTACGTATCGCCAGGCCACAACTCCGCGTACTACGACGCGGGTCTCGGCAAATACTTCCTGATATTCCACACGCGCTTCCCGGGCCGCGGTGAACAGCACGAGATTCGCGTCCACGAACTGCTGTTCAATTCGCAAGGCTGGCCGGTGGTGGCGCCATTCCGATATGCGCCGTTGTCGTTGAGCCCCACCGCGGTGGTGGCCGAGGTCACCAACGCCGAGGTGCCGGGCACGTACAAGCTCATCGATCACGGCAAGGACATCAGCGCCACCATCAAGGCGTCGCAGGCGATTCGCCTGAACGCCGATGGCACGGTGAGTGGTGCCGTCGCGGGCACCTGGCTGCATCGCGGCGGCAACCTCATCGACGTCACCACGGGCGGCACGTTGTTCAACGGCGTGCTGTCGCGCCAGTGGAATACCAACGCCAACCGCTTCGTGGTGACGTTCAGCGCACAGTCGGTGGCGGGCGTTTCCCTGTGGGGCGCCCGCACCGGTGACTGAAATGGGGACACTCCCCATTTTCTAGCAAAAGGGGACGCACCTGGTTAGTAAAGGATCGAGCGACGCCCGCCCACCCTCGAGCCGCGCCCCTCTTGCAGCAATCCTTACTGCGCGCGCGTCTGCGTCGGCGGATTCGGTCGCACACCGTCCGGATCGACATCCGACAGGACGATGTTGTCCCAGCGCTGCACGCCGTCGGTCGCCGTGTCGACCACGTAGTTGCCGACGATGAGCTTGTTAGGCAGGAAGTTCGTGTTCTCACGCACCGCGACGCTGGTGCGATCCGCCTTCAGCACGCCATTGACCCACAGCCGCACGATGCCGTTCGACTGGCCCGGTGTGTTGGGCTTGATGAAGATCTTGATTCGCTCCCAGACACCGCGCCGCATGATCGCGTTGGGTGCAATGTTCTGGTCGAGACCGGGAATGGCCTTGTTGAAACTGCGATCGGCATTCCACACCAGGTGCTCGAGGAAGTACTCGCCCGTCGGCGTGTAGATGTTGAGGATGATCTGGTAGCGGCGACGTGCGGATCTCATCATCGAAATTGATGAGCGCGATCTTGTGCACGTTCTGGGTCCCGAAAGCGAAGCCCGTATCGAAGCGCGTGTCGAAACTCAGCCAGAGGCCACGATCCACGCTGACCGCTTCGCCACCGACGGTCGGGTGATTGCCGAAATAGAAATCACGGTAATGATCCGCGGTCGTGCCACGCACCATGATGCCCTTGGCGGAGTACGTGCCCTGACTCGCCGTCTCGTTGGTCACGGACATTCGCCCGGTGATACCGCCAGTCCATTCGCTGAAGTTGCCAGACTCGAAAGTGCTGCGGAAAGGCAGCCGCGCGGGCGCGGCCAAGACCTGAGTAGAGATTGCCAGGAGAGCCAGGGCGGAAAGGAAGCTGCGACGCATGAAACCCTCGAATCGATGAAGTGATTCCGGGAAGCATGGATAGCGATGCAAACATTTGCAAAGTGTCTTGAGACGCGGACACCCTGCTAGAGAAGCAGTTTTTCACTCGCGTGCAGTGTCGAGGCCCGTTGTAAGAACTACGTCTCACAACGAGCCCCGACTTTGAGGGGATGGACTACTCCAACGCGCCCGTCACTACAGCACTTCGACCTGGTCGACGTTCGCCAGATCCTGTCCGTTCGATTCGAAGCGGATCGTGTTCACCGTGCCGTTGTTGAAAGTGAACGTCACATTCTGTGTCGCCCACGTGGTCCATCCGCCAGTCGGATTGAACGTGATGTTCTGCGCGACCCCGTTCACCAGCACCCGACCTGTGCGGCTGGCGGTTGCACCCAGCGCATAACGGATGCGGATGGCATGGCTGCCACCACCGCGTCCGTCAGCGTTGTTCACCTGCGCGAAGCCGCCCGTCGCCGAGAAATTCGCGTAGCCACTGCCGAGGAATCCGCCGTTGGTGCTTTCGCTCACGGTGCCTCCGCCCAGCGAAGCAGTTTCCAGCTGGTACGTCGGAATGCCCGGCTGCGGATCCGGCGGCGTGCCACCGACGATGACGATGTTAGGCGTCGGCGGCGTCGGCATGTTGGCGCCGATGAAGAAGCCCGGATGCGGCGGCTGGTTGTAGGCGGTGTTCTGCCAGGCGATCGCCACGCGGTACTGCGGATCGTGCATCAACGTGTAGATGCGATTGTTGGCCACGTTGGTGGTGGTGTAGATGCGCAGCGCGGCGTTGTTGGTGGTGCGCCAGATGACCTCCTCGCGCCAGTCGCCGAAGATGTCGGCGCTCAACGCCGGATTCGACTTGGTGCCATTGTTGGTCGTGGTGCCATCCGCCGTCAGCAGGCGCGTATCGCCGCCCGTGCCGTACTTGTCGACGTGGTTGCCGTCCACCAGTTCGCGCACCGTGTCAGCGTCCCACCATGCGAGATGGTTCGCCGAGCCCGGATTGCGGCCGATGTTGGCTCCCGACGCATTGCGCAGGAAGGTCATGTTGGGACCCGCGCCCCAGTACTCCGCGCCTTCGTTTCCGGACCAGATGTCCGCGGCCACGCCGCGCCCCGGGCCTTCCACGCCATTGTTATTAGGCGTGGCGAAGATGCGTGCGCCGGTGCGTGCATCACGCAGGTCGGCACCGAGCTGGTTGCTCGACTCATGGATGTCCCAGATCTCGAGACCCGCCCGCGAGGGGACGAAATCGCCCACGTGCAGCGCGTCGCCGTGGCCCAGACCGGAGGCATACATGAAAGTGCCGTTGTCGTTGATGGTGGCGGCGCCAAAGATGATCTCGTGGCGTCCATCCTGGTCGACGTCGGCAATGGACAGGTTGTGATTGCCCTGGCCGTAGGCGGAACTGTTGCTGTTGCTGTCGAACACCCAGCGCTGCGTGAGCTGACCATTGCGGTAGTCCCAGGCGGCGACCACCGCGCGCGTGTAATAGCCGCGCGTGAAGATGGCGCTGGGTCGCTGCCCGTCGAGATATGCCACGCCCGCGAGGAAGCGATCCACGCGGTTGCCGTAGGTGTCGCCCCAGTCACCCACGTTGCCACGGCCGGGAACGTAGTTAGTAGTGGCGAGCACTGCGCCGGTCTGGCCGTTGAACACGGTCAGGAATTCCGGACCGGCGAGGATGTAACCGCCCGAGTTGCGATGATCCGCGGTCGAGCTGCCGATGACCTGGTTCGTGCCGCTGCGCGTGCCATCGGCGGTCTTGCACATGACTTCGGCGCGTCCATCGCCGTCGAAGTCGTACACCATGAACTGCGTGTAGTGCGCACCGGCGCGGATGTTGCGTCCGAGGTCGATACGCCACAACCGCTGCCCGTTCAACTCATAGGCGTCCAGGAACACGTTGCCCGTGTAGCCGGACTGCGAGTTGTCCTTGGCGTTGGTGGGATCCCACTTGAGCACGTATTCGAGCTCGCCGTCGCCGTCGAGATCGCCGACCGACAGGTCGTTAGCCGTGTAGGTGTAGGCCTCGCCGGAAGGCGTGGTGCCCCCGCCGGGAATCTGCAGCGGAATTTCCAGGAACTGACGCGTGGGCGCGTTGGCCGGCAGCGTGAATGCCGCGCTGGCCGACTGCTCGGCCCCGTTGACCACCGCCCGCACGGTGTAGACATTCGACTGCGTCGGCGGCGCGGAGGTGTCGACGAAGTTGGTAGACGACGTCAGCGGCGTCCCGTTGAGCAGCGTCGGCGAACCGCCATTGCTGGAGCGGTACAGGTTGTACCCCGTATTGTTCGCCTCGTTGCCGAACTGCCGCCAGCCGACATAGACCTGCGAACTGCTGGTGCGCACGGCGATGACGCCGCGCGACAGCCTTTCCATCTGGTATTGCGCGTGCGCCTGGAACGCGGACGCGAGAAGCATGGCGCCCAGTGCCGCCGCAGTGTTAGTCCTTGAGATTTTCATTGGCCATCCCTGGCGTGTACACGCCAATCCTTGGCCGCGCTCATAAGTCCCCCTCAGCGCGCGCCAATATACGAGGTGCTTTCGCGGTGTCAATGGCGGAATACCTCCCCGCCCAAACAAGCCGCCGAGAGCCCCTAACCTCGGGGTGCTCTTTCACTCACGATGCGAGACCTGATATCCCTCAGCGCCCTTTAGCTGATGGCGAGCAATCCTGCGAAGGCGCAGACCGGCCCGAGCGATCCGCGCCTGGTCAAATCGGATCGTGGCGATGGCAAGGAGCGGGAACGGATCGACCGCATGCGCTGCAAGGACCGGATCTCCTACATCACGAGTCGCCGCAGTGCCGCTACATAACGCGGGGCCACCACATCGCGCGCGTGGTGCCTGCCCTGCGAAACCACTTTGCGCCCGGCACACCAGACGCCGTCGATGCACTCCCTGCCCCCGGCAAAGATCAGCGTATCCAGCAGCGCATCGCCCTCACGACATGCGAGCGCGGAAGACTGTTCGGACAACGACAGAAAATCCGCGGGTGCCCCTTCGACGATTCCCACGCCGCGCGCTTCCACGCCGAGCGCCCTCGCGCCACCGGCGACTGCTCCGTCGAACAGCACGCGGCCGGTCGAGCGCGCATCGGCGCCACTAACCACGTTGCGCGCGCGATCACGCAGTCTCTGGCTGTACTCGAGTTGTCGAAGCTCATCCGCCACACTGATCGAGACGTTCGAATCCGTACCGATGCCAAACCGGCCACCGCTGCCGAAGTACCGCGTCGCCGGAAAAATACCGTCACCGAGATTCGCCTCCGTGACCGGGCAAAGCCCGGTGACCGCGCCCGTCGCGGCAAGTCGCGCGCACTCCTGGTCGTCCATGTGCGTGGCGTGCACCAGGCACCAGCGTTCATCCACCGGCGCATGATCGAGCAGCCATTGCACCGGTCTTGCGCCCGACCACGCCAGGCACTGCTCCACTTCGCCGGTTTGTTCGGCGGCGTGGATGTGAATGGGGCCGCGCCCGGCCAGCTCCACGAGATGCCCGAGTTCGTCGGGCGCCACCGCCCGCAACGAATGCGGCGCGACTCCGAGGTTCGCACCCGCAACCGCAGCGAGGATCTTCCTGCTGGCCTCCAGGTACATCGCGAAATCATCGAGGTCCGTCACGAAGCGCCGCTGGCCCTCGTTGGGCGCAGCGCCGCCAAAGCCCCCGTGCGCGTAGAACACCGGTAGCAGCGTGAGACCTATGCCGGCGATATCGGCCGCCGCCACCACACGCACCGCCGTCTCTGCCGGATTTGCATAGGGCATGCCTTTCGGGTCGTGGTGCACATAGTGGAATTCGCCCACGCGCGTGAACCCGCCTTCCAGCATTTCGACGTAGGCCTGGGCGGTCACCGCCTCGATGTCATCGAGAGTCATGCGCGTCACGAAGCGATACATCAGCGTGCGCCAGCTCCAGAAGTTGTCCGCTTCGGGGCCGCGAAACTCCGTGAGGCCCGCCATGCCGCGCTGAAAACCGTGGCTGTGAACGTTGCACATACCGGGCAGCGCCACCTGCACGCGTTCATCGCCAGTTCGGGGCTGCGCATCGCGTTCGACGCTGGCAAACCTCCCCCCGGAAATTTCGACGCGAACATCACTCGCCCAGCCGTCCGGCAACAACGCCGATTTGAAGTGCAAGGCCACGCTATTTCTTGCGCTTGAAGTGATTGGTGCTGTAGACGACGAAATCCTTGCCGGGCTCGGCGAGTTCGAAGGTCTCGATGAACTCATCGGGCGAAACAACTTCGTAGGATTCGCGCGCCCTCCATTCGCTGTTGAAGTTCTCGAAGCTCACACTGTCGAAGATGAGATAGGCCGCCATGCTCTTGTCGCTGTTGAGCGCAAACAAGTTGACGAAGCCTTCCTGGTGGAAATGGCGAAGCATGAAAGTCTTGCGCGCCTTGTCGTAGCTGATGAATCCGCGGTGGTTGTGGACTTCAGGTTTGCGGTCCGGCGCTTTCGCTTCATAACGGCTGGTGCTGCGCTCTTCGATGAACTGCCCACCGAGCACGAGCTCGTAGCTCCGCTCGACGGTGCCCTTGCCCGCCTGACCCGTGGCCGTGCCCTCCCAGGTGCCGATCAGGAATCGTACCCGGCCCCAGCGATCCATCGCTGGATGGGTCGCAGCCTGATCCGCGGCGCTTGCGGACAGCGCCGCAAACAACATCAACGTCGCCAGCATTTTCATCCGGTACCCTCCTTAGCGTTTCGCGCAGTATATGCGGAGCCTCCGCACCTCTGGCGGCCTGCGCCACTCATCTATATGGTTCCGCCATGCACTGTGACCGCATCTGGCGCAACGCTCACCTTGCGAGCCTCGCGAACGAAGGCTTGGGCCTCGTCGCCAACGGCCTCGTAGCCTGTCGGAGCGGTCTCATCGTTTATGCAGGCCCCGAGCGCGGTGCGACCGACGTGACCGCGGCCGAGGACATCGACTGTCAGGGGCGCCTCGTCACGCCCGGTCTCATCGACTGCCACACACACCTGGTGTATGCCGGCAATCGCGCTCACGAATTCGAACTGCGCCTGCAGGGAGTCTCCTATGCGGAGATAGCGCGGCAGGGCGGCGGCATCCTGTCCACCGTGAACGCCACGCGCGCGGCCAGCGAGGAACAGCTGCTGGCGGAGTCACTGCCGCGGCTCGATGCGCTGCTCGCCGAAGGCGTGACCACCGTCGAAATCAAGTCCGGTTACGGCCTCAAGCTCGAGCATGAGCGCAAACAACTTCGCACCGCGCTCGCGCTCGCGCAGGAGCGTCGGGTGAATGTCAGCACCACGTTCCTTGGCGCGCATGCGCTGCCTCCCGAATTCGCCGACCGCGCCGATGACTACATCTCCGAAATCTGCGAGAACATGTTGCCGGCGCTGGTGAATGAAGGCCTGGTCGATGCCGTCGATGCATTCTGCGAGAACATCGGCTTCTCGCTCGAACAGACCCAGCGTGTATTCAACGCGGCGGACCTTCACGGCTTGCGGGTGAAACTCCACGCCGAGCAACTCTCGAACATGCAGGGCACGGCGATGGCTGCCGGGTTTCGCGCGCTGTCCGCGGATCACCTCGAACACGTGGACGAGGCAGGCGTCGAAGCCATGGCCCAGGCGCACACCACCGCGGTGCTGCTACCTGGCGCGTTCTACTTTCTGCGCGAGACGCGCCTGCCGCCGATCGACCTGCTGCGCCGGCACGCCGTCCCGATGGCGATTGCCACGGATTGCAACCCGGGCACTTCGCCGCTCACCTCCATCTTGCTGGCCATGAACATGGCGGCGACGCTGTTCCGCATGACCGTCGACGAATGCCTCATCGGCGTCACGCGTGCGGCGTCGCAGGCGCTGGGACTCGCGCGGCGCGTGGGCACGCTCGAAGCCGGCAAACAATGCGACCTCGCCATCTGGAATGTCGAGCGCCCCGCGGAGCTGGTTTACGGCATCGGGCGCAATCCGTTACACGCGCGCGTCTGGAAAGGTGAATGAGCATCTCAACCCAACACGAGTGGCTGGCACTGCATCACGGCGACGCGCCGCTGGTGGTTAGTTTTCCGCACACCGGCACGGAGATTCCCGCAGCCCTCGAAGCGACCCTGGTTTCACCCTGGCTCGCCCGCAAGGATGCCGACTTCTGGGTCGACGTGCTCTACGACTTCGCGCATGAGATGGGTGCCACCACGCTGCGTACGGCACTGTCGCGAACCGTCATCGACGTGAACCGCGATCCGTCGGGCGCTTCGCTGTATCCGGGCCAGGCCACGACCGGCCTGTGCCCGATCGAAACTTTCGACGGCGAGCTGTTGTATTCGGCGGGGAACGAGCCCGATGCCGCCGAGATCGCGCGCCGGCGCGCGGCGTACTTCGACCCCTATCACGCCGCGATCTACTCCGAGCTGCAACGCCTGCGGGCGCGTCACGCGCGTGTGGTGCTGTTCGACGCACACTCGATCCGCTCGCAGGTGGCACGACTGTTCGAAGGAACGTTGCCGCAGTTCAACATCGGCACGAACAATGGTGCCACCTGTGACGCGGCGCTGACCGCGCGCATCGAGAAGATCTGCGCCGCGTCATCGTTCGACCACGTCACCAACGGGCGCTTCCGCGGCGGCTGGATCACGCGCCACTATGGCAAGCCCGAAAACGGAATACACGCGGTGCAAATGGAGCTTGCCATGCGCGGCTACCTGCATGAACCCGAGACCCTCGACGAATCAAGCTGGCCCGCGCCACTCGAGGACGCGCACGCCGCGACTCTGCGAGTCGCGCTGCGCGATATTCTGGATACCTGCGTGAATTTTGCGACTGGTAAAACCGTATGAACCGCCCGACCACCCGCAATGACAGTTCCCGCGTCATCCGCGCCGCCCACGGCACGAAGCTCAGCGCGAAAAGCTGGCTCACCGAAGCGCCGCTGCGCATGCTCATGAACAATCTCGACCCGGCCGTGGCCGAGCGCCCCGAGGAGCTCGTGGTGTATGGCGGCATCGGCCGCGCGGCGCGCGACTGGGAAAGTTTCGACCGCATCGTCGAGACCCTGAAACGCCTCGAGGCCGACCAGACGTTGCTCATCCAGTCCGGCAAACCGGTCGGCGTATTTCAAACGCACACCGACGCGCCGCGCGTGTTGTTAGCCAACTCGAACCTGGTGCCGCGCTGGAGCACCTGGGAACACTTCAACGAGCTCGATCGCAAGGGACTCATGATGTACGGCCAGATGACGGCCGGCTCGTGGATCTATATCGGCTCGCAAGGCATCGTGCAGGGAACCTACGAAACCTTCGTCGAGATGGGACGCCAGCACCACGGCGGCAGCCTCGCAGGCAAGTGGCTGCTCACGGCAGGTTTGGGAGGCATGGGCGGCGCGCAGCCGCTGGCATCCGTCATGGCCGGCGCGTCCTGTCTCGCCATCGAATGCCAGCGCTCGCGCATCGACATGCGCCTGAAGTCCGGCTACCTCGATCACGCCACGGACGACGTCGATGAAGCTCTCGCGCTGATTCGCCGCTCATGTGAGACCCAACGGCCGGAGTCCGTCGGCCTGCTCGGCAACGCGGGCGAGGTCCTTCCCGAACTCTTCCGGCGCGGCGTGCGGCCTGACCTGCTGACCGATCAGACCTCCGCGCATGATCCGGTCAACGGCTATCTACCCATCGGGTGGACGGTGGAGAAATGGATCGAGAAACGCGTCAGCGATCCCGCCGCGGTGAGTGCGGCAGCGAGGGCGTCGATGGCATCACACGTGCACTCCATGCTCGACTTCCAGAAGGCCGGTGTGCCTACCGTCGACTACGGCAACAACATCCGGCAGATGGCGCTCGAAGAAGGCGTCAACAATGCGTTCGATTTTCCGGGCTTCGTGCCGGCATACATACGGCCGCTGTTCTGCCGCGGCGTCGGGCCGTTCCGCTGGGTGGCGCTGTCGGGTGATCCCGAAGACATCGCGAAGACCGATGCCAAGGTCAAACAACTGCTGCCCGATGATGCGCACCTGCATCGCTGGCTCGACATGGCGCGTGAGCGCATCCAGTTCCAGGGCCTGCCCGCTCGCATCTGCTGGGTCGGTCTCGGCGACCGCCATCGGCTCGGCCTCGCCTTCAACGAGATGGTGGCAACGGGTGAGCTCAAGGCGCCCGTGGTCATCGGCCGCGATCACCTCGACTCAGGATCGGTGGCCTCGCCCAACCGCGAGACCGAAGGTATGCGCGATGGCTCCGACGCGGTCTCCGACTGGCCGCTGCTCAACGCGCTGCTGAACACCGCTTCCGGCGCCACCTGGGTGTCGATTCACCATGGCGGCGGCGTGGGCATGGGTTTCTCGCAGCATGCAGGCGTGGTCATCGTCTGCGATGGCACGGAGGCCGCGGCGAAGCGCATCGCGCGCGTGTTGTGGAACGACCCAGCCACCGGCGTCATGCGTCACGCGGATGCGGGATATGAGATCGCGCTCGATGCCGCGCGCCGGCACCAGCTCGACCTGCCGGGAATACTGCGCTGAAGTCAGGCGCGAAGTTAGACGCGCTGCGCCTGCCGGCGGCGCGTAAACCACGCGCCAGCGAGACCCATGGCTAACAAGCCCAGGCTGCCGGGCTCAGGCACTGAAGCCACCGTGCGGGAGATCGTCGATATCGTCAGCTCGGTGCTGCTGACGCCGTTTTGCAGGCAACGCTCGGCGCAGCCGTAGCGGTAATCGGACAAGTAGATGCTGGGTGGGACAACGAAAGTGCTCACCATCGGCAACGTGGCGATCGAGTCGAGATCGATTCCCGGCGAGAAGTCGAACCAGCCAGGACCGCCCGCGGGATCCGCGAAATCATAGTCAGCGACGAAACTCACACCAATTCTGAGCAAGCCAGTGCGGCCGATGGACGTAATTTGTTCGGAGCGCAAGCCAAAGCCCCAGGCGTCTGGCGAGAGCACCATGCTGCCACCGCCAAGATCGATCACGCCCCGCGAGTCGTTGAAGCCGACCTCGGCCGTGTTGGTGCTGTACGGCGCGAGGTTCACCGTCTCGCCGTTGATCACGAGACTCGAAACCATTGCGCCGCCGAGCTGCGAGCTGTAGTTGATCCGGTCGCTGTACTCCGCCGCGCTCGACACCGGTGGCGCGAAGAGATCGGTGTCGATGATGAACTGCGCGCTGAACGCAGCGCCCACCGGGCCGGCATCGTAGATTTCCACGCCGGTCTCGAAGTCAGAATCCCACGTTGACCGAACCGTCCCGGTGAAGTCGAAAACGACCGGCATGGCGCTGGCCGGCGCGGCGCTCACGATGACTGCGGCGGTGAAAACCTTCTTCCAGGGAGTCTTCATGGGTTCTTGTTCTTCTTCTTATATGGAACGCGCGAGACTCTAGCAGCACGCTCCGCGAGCGCAGCACAAAATTTACATAACTGCTACCCTCGCGCCCACCACTCACCCACCAAGGAGCGCAGCCATGAGCAAGGGAATGGACCAGAAAAAGAACGTGAAGAAGAAGGCCGCGAAGACGCCCGACGAAAAGCGCGCCGCGAAGAAAGCCAAGAAAGCGGAACGCGGATTCCTGCAGCGTCCCTGACAATTCCGAAGGTGCCGCGCGGGCTTGCGCTACTTCAGGCTGAGCTCGAGCCGCACCTTCCTGTTCTCCGTGGGCGCCGAAGGATTGGCGCCCAGGATGAAGACGCGGGTCGCGTCGAGCGTTCCCGCCCCGAGCAAGGCATCCTGAATTGCGCGCGCGCGCGACTGACCCAGTTGCTCCAGATCCGTGTCGGTGACCGCGGCTCGAAGCGCTGTGCCGGATCGGCCAGCGCCGCATCATCGGACTTGGGTAACGAGCGCAGCAGCCCCTCGAGCCGGCGTGAGCTGAACGCGTTCGTCTCACTGCGTTTCACGTCGAGCGCGGCCGTAAGCGAACCGCGCGACAAGGTCATCTGCGTGTACGCGCCGAGATAGGGCTGGAGCGTGGCGAGATTGAAATTGCCGATGTCCACGTGGCGAAGCTGCACACCATCGACAATGCGCTGAAACAGGAATTCACGGTCGACGTGAAAGGCATGGTTTCGAAAGTGCCGTCCCAGGAGAATCGTTCGTCGTTGACGGACGCCGCGCGCAATGCGTAGGAATTCCCCGCCTCGCCCGTGGTGGCGAAGTCACGCAGTTCGAAGATGATGGGCGCGAGGCGCGTGTGAAATACCGAGGCGCGCGCGCGGTCTTCGAAGTCGATGCGCCCCGAAGTCACTCGAAATTGCTCGATGTAGAGCTTCAGAGATTCTTCGACCTCGGCTTCGACCGCTGGCGTAGACCCGGCTTCGAAAGGCCGCGCCAGATCCACGAGATTCAGTGTGCCGTCCTTGCGAACCACCAGGCTCGTGAACGGTTCTTCCAGCTCGATGGCGGCGAAACTCGGCGAGAAGCGAAACACGGATGAAAGGTTGAGATGGACCAGCAGTTCGCGGAAACCCACCAGCGCCCGCCCTTCGGTATCGGGAAATGACAGGTTATGGACCTTGAGTACCAGCGTGAACGGATTGAACTCGATGTCACGCCACCATTCGATTCGATTACATCCCAACGGCCTATACAGTGCCAGCGTCCCGGACTTGCTGAGGACATTGTGTCGCACAGTACGCTTGGCGACATGGCCCGAGGTTCGATAACCATCTTCGTCGAGTGCCGCCGGTGCGGTCACAAGGGGCAACGAGAAGTTGCATTCCTGCCGCTGCCGCCCGAAGCACGCTGGCGCTGCTCGAACTGCCAGAATCGCGACCCGAAATCGATCAAGGCGTGGCATACCGGCGGTTCGTCGTCGGCGCGCGTCATCTCGTTTCCCAGAGGCAACCGGCGTAGTTAGGTCGGCGCGAGGTAGTGCCGGGCACCAAAAGTCGTAGTTGAGCGAAGGTCGGCGCGTAGACCTGACGCCACCTCAACTACGACTTTTGGTGCCCGGCACTACCACCGATTCCACGGTGCCTCCCACGCCCGCTCCCACGCACGGGCCGCATCTTCCGCGCGGTCAATAACACCTCATATCGGGAGCTGATCATGTTGAAGCTGACTTTCGCGGCGCTGGGCCTCGCGGCCGGGGCGCTCATCCCGCCTGCGCATGCGGGCAATTCGCCGAACCACCGCGACGATCCTGCCGTCATCACCGAGTGGAACAACCTCGCCGAAGGCGCCATTCCGGCTTCCGCCGGCGTCACGCTGCCGCGAACCTACGCGATCATGCACATCGCCATGTTCGACGCGGTGAACTCGATCGAAGGTGGCTACACCGCCTATCGCGTGCGAGTGCCCGCATGGCATGGCGCATCGAGCGAAGCGGCCGCGGCACAGGCCGCGCACGACGTGCTGACCGCGCTGCTGCCGGCGGGCGCCGCCGCTTACGACGCCGCCCTCGCGGCGCGACTGGCCAACATCCAGCCCGCTGCGCGCGCAGCTCGGCGTGCAGGTGGGCCGCGAAGTCGCGAAGAAAATCATCGAATGGCGCAGCACCGACGGCTGGTCGACGCCGCAGACCTACACCCCGCCCGCGCTGCCCGGCGTGTGGCAACCGACGCCGCCAGCCTTCGCGGCCGCGGCCTTCGTGCAGGCGGGCGATGCCAAGCCCTTCGGACTGCCCACTCCTTATTACTACCTCCCGCGCCGCCCTCCCGCCCTGAACAGCCAGGAGTACGCGGACGCCGTCAACGAGATCAAGGCGATCGGCGGCGTCACCAGCACCGTGCGCACGGCCGAACAGACGCTGCAGGCCCGTCTGTGGGCCAGTGTCGGCTACAGGAACCTGTGGAGCGGCGTGTGGAACCAGGTCACGCGGAACATGGCCACCGAGCGCAAGCTTTCGCTGATCGAATCCGCACGCCTCTTCGCGCTGGTGAACGCCACCATGCAGGACGGCGTGCAGACCGCCCAGGCCAGCAAGTTCGTGTACCAGCTCTGGCGCCCGGTGCACGCCATCCAGCGCGCCGGGCGAAGACCTGAACCCGATGACCGACGCCGATCCGACCTGGATGCCGCTGCTAACTACTCCGCCGTATCCGTCCTATGCCGGCAACATGGCCTGCATCGGCGCGAGCACGGCGCGAGCGCTGGCGCTGTACTTCGGCACGAATGACCTGCCATTCACGGTGCAGTGGACCGGCCTTGCCGGCAATGCCGACGTGGCGCGCCCGTTCCCGGGCTTCTGGCAACTGGCGGAGCATCAGGGTGCGAGCCGTGAATACGGCGGCATTCACTACCACTTCGATACCACGGCGAGTCAGGAAGTCTGCCCGAAGGTGGCGGGCTACATTTTCGCGCAATTACATGCGCCCGAAGCGCTGACGCGCGGCCGAACCGACTTCCCTGAGAACCTGGCGCCCCACCTTCGTGGGGCGCCTTTTTTTACCGTTTCTCAGGTTTGGGGGCGGCGCGGCGTGCTGCTGGCCCAGGCCGGCGGCGCGCCAGAGGCACCGAGTTCGGTGCTGGCCTTGCGCAGCGAGGCGACCAGCGCGTTGATCTGCGGCACCTGTTCCTGGTGCGGCGCGGTAGCCAGACGCTCTTTCATGCGCTCCAGCGTTTCCGCGAAATCCCGCAGACGCTTTGACGCATTGACGTGGTCTTCCATGGACGCGGTCACCGATTTCTCGATGTTGTGCAGGTGCCCGAGCATGCGCTCCAGCGTGCCCGCGTCGCTGCCGCGCGGGTCTCGTGCCTGTTCGTGCTTGAAGACCACCCGGAGCAGGTTGCGGGCCTGTTCGACGGGATTCGGCTGTCGCTCGAGTTCTGCGTTCATTGGCCGGCACAGTGGCAGCGACTCACAGGCTTGTCTATCGGAATTTCAGTCGGATTCCTCGGGCGGGCGGAGCCTTCTGAAGGCCCTCCACAGCGCGATGTCGTAGAGAATTTTCAAAGTCGCACCCACGACCAGCGGTGCGGCTAACGAAGTGCCGGTCATTAGGAGCCCGGCAATCGCCGGCGCCACGGCCCAGCCGGCCATGCGCACCAGATGGGTGATGCCGGAGGCAAAGGTCCGCTCCTCCGGCCGCACCACCGCCATGACATACGACTGCCGCGTCGGCACATCCATTTCCACCAGCGATTCGCGCAGCAGGAACAACGCCGCGGCCACCGGAAAGGTCGGCATGAAAGGCACGGTGAGCAGCAGGAAGCTCGAGGGGATGTGCGTGAACACCATCGTGTTCACCAGGCCGATGCGGCGCGCCAGCCATGCGGCCGCGAAATGCGACAACGCGTTGGCGATGCGCGCGGCGAAGAACAGCGATGCCGATGGCTTCGATACCCACGCCGAATCGTTCGTAGAAGAAGTACGCCAGCAGCGCGGTGGTGAGAAAACCGCCGCCAATGGCATCGATGGCAAAGAGCCCGCTGAGCTTGAGCAGAACCCGGCGTGTCTGCGGGCTGACGGCGTACGCGGTGCCGCGCGGCACTTCGACGCGGCTCGAGAGGCGCAGGTAGGCCACGAACGGCAACAGCGACAGCGCCGCATAGACGAAGATCGACATGCTGCAAGGACTGCGCGTTGTCGAGCGGCGTGAACGTTGCATCAACGCCGGCGCCGCAGCCAGCAGCGACCCGGCCGCGTGGCCGATGTCCTGCAGTACGTTGTACCGCGCGAATGCCAGCGTGCGCTGGCTGTCGCTCACGGTCGCGGGCAGCACCGACTGCTCGACCACCAGCGCAGCACCGCGATCGCGTCCCATGCCGTTGACCATGCCGATGAACGCGGCGAAGCCGAGGGCGAACGGCGATTACGCCGACGCCAGCATGCACCGCGCCGACGACGCTGAGCGCCGTGATGACCAGCAGCGTCCGGCGACGACCGAAGCGATCGGAGAGGAAGGTCACGAGCAGCGTGCCGCGTGGCGGCGCCGGCGAGCCCGAGACCGATGACGACGCCGATGGCCTTCGCGTCCAGCTCGACGCTGGCGAGATAGATGCCGAGCAGCACGCCCATCATGCCGGTGGCGAGCGAACGCGCCAGCACGGCGGCGTAGAGCCATTGGCGATCGCGCGTCGCGGTCATGAACGCATTGTAGGCGGCGATCGCGCGGCGATTGATATTTCGATCATAGTCGTAATATCGTACGCCCCCATGAAAACCGCCAATGTCATCGACGCGCTGGGCGCACTGGCCCATGAATATCGTCTGGCCATCTACCGACTGCTGGTGGAACAGGGTCCCGCGGGCCTTGCCGCCGGTGTCATCGGCTGAACGCGTCGGGCTCGTGCCCTGCTACGTTCGCTGGTCGTGAGCCCGACAGCGCGGGCGGCCGGGCTGGGCTCGGCATTGCTGGGGCACGCGGAGAGTTACGCCGCTCGACCGGAGTGAATACCGTGTACCTGCTGACGACCACAGCGGAATCATTCTTCGCGCGACGCGGCTACGTGCGCACGGCGCGCGACTCTGCTCCGTCTGCCATCAAGACCACCGCGCGAGTTCGCCGGCATCTGCCCGGCCAGCTCGGCGTTCATGTCCAAATCACTTTGAGGGTAGAACACGCCATGACCGAAAAACCATTCAACGTCCTCATCCTCTGCACCGGCAATTCCGCGCGCAGCATCCTCGGCGAAGCGCTCATCAATCACTGGGGCCGCGGCAAGTTCGTCGGCTACAGCGCCGGCAGCAAACCCAAGGGCAAGGTACATCCCATTGCGCTCGAACTGCTTCGGCAATTGAAGATGCCCACCGACGGTTTGCGCAGCAAGAGCTGGGACGAATTCGCGGCGCCAGGCGCACCGAAGCTGGATTTCGTGTTCACCGTCTGCGACAACGCCGCGGGAGAGTCCTGTCCTTACTGGCCCGGACAGCCGATGACGGCGCATTGGGGCGTCGAGGATCCCGCCGCGGTCGAAGGCAGCGATACCGAGAAGTGGCTGGCTTTCCGCACCGCATTCCGCGAGCTCGAGAACCGCATCAAGGTGTTTACCGCACTGCCCATCCGTTCGCTGGATCGCGCGAAGCTGCAGGCCCACCTGCACTCCATCGGCAACAATTCCGTCAAAGAAGCCGGCTGATCATGCGACGCGCGCTGGCCGCGGAATTCATCGGCGCGCTGCTGCTCACGGCCGCGGTCGTCGGCTCGGGAATCATGGGCGAGCAACTCGCCGGCGGTAACACCGCGGTCGCGCTGCTCGCCAACACCGGCGCCACGGTCGCCGCGCTCGCCACGCTGATCGCGGTGTTTGGCCCGATCAGCGGAGCGCACTTCAATCCCGTGGTGACACTGACCGCGCTCTGGCAACGCCAGCTGCCTGCGGGCCAGTCGATGGCCTACGTGGCATTGCAGATTGCAGGATGTTGCGCCGGCGCGGTCCTGGCCAATCTGATGTTCGAACTACCCGCGATTCAGGCATCCATGCACGTACGTGATGGCGGAGCGCAATGGTTGTCCGAGGTCGTCGCCACGGCGGGCCTCGTCTTCATCGCGTTCAGCTCGCCCTCGGTTTCCGCCGCTGCATGGCGCGTGCCCGCCTGGATCGGCGCCGCCTACTGGTTCACCGCTTCCACCTCTTTCGCGAATCCGGCGATCACCATCGGCCGCTCGCTCACGGACACCTTCGCCGGCATACGTCCGGCGGATGCGGCGGGCTTCATCGTCGCGCAGATCGTCGGCGCAATACTCGGCGCGTTCCTCCTGCGCTTCTTCGCCTTGCGACGCGTGGACGCATGACCGACACCGTCGCGAGAGCTGCGCGTTTCAATCGCGAATGCGACTGCGTCAGCGCCGATGTACCGGCATTGCAGCAGCGGCTCGATGCCAGGCTGGGTGGCGCCGGCCTGGCGCAATCCATCGTACACAGCCACCCACACCTGTTCTCGGGCACGCCGGTTTTCGTGGCGCGCCAGCATGAGCAGGCCATGCAGCGCCTGATCAGCGCCGTCGAAGCCGTCGTCGCGCTTCCCGCCTATCGCGAAGAAGTGCTCGCGCGCGCTCCGGTGATCGCCCGGTCCGCAACGAGGAACCCGCGGAGTGTTCTTCGGCTTCGATTTCCACATCGCCGGCGAGCCCCAGCTCATCGAAATCAACACCAACGCCGGCGGAGCGCTGCTGAACATCGAGATGCGTCGCGCGCACCAGATCTGCTGCGACTCCGCGGCCGGCTACATGCGCGTCGCGGCCGGTGCACAGTCGCTCGAGGATGCGGTCTTCGGGATGTTCATGCACGAATGGAAACGGGCGCGCGGCGCGCAGACGCTTCGCACCGTCGCCATCGTGGATGACGCCCCGCGTGAACAATATCTCTTCCCGGAATTTCTCCTGGTTCAGAACCTGTTCGCGGCACGCGGGCTGAATGCGCTCATCGTCGACGCTCGCGAACTCGCCATCGATGGCGATGCGCTCACAGGCCAGGGACAACGCATCGATCTCGTCTACAACCGCAGCACCGACTTCTACTTCGCCGACTCGCAACACGCGGCCCTCGCCGAAGGCTACGCCCGCGATCTCGCCGTCATCACGCCGCATCCTCGCAGCGCATGCGCTCTATTCGAACAAGCGCAATCTCGTCACGCTGAGTGACGAGAGTTCGCTACGCGCGATGCAGGCCGCGCCGGCCGACATCGAAACCCTGATGACGTCGATTCCCAAGACGCATCTCGTCAACGGAAGCGACGAGCGCTGGTGGGCGGACCGAAAGCAATGGTTCTTCAAGCCGGCATCCGGCTTCGGCAGCCGTGGCACTTATCGTGGCGACAAGATCACGCGGCGCGCGTTCGACGATGTCATGCGTGGCGACTACATCGCGCAAATCATCGCGCCGCCCGGTGAACGCCGGCGTGGAGATTCACCGGGCGGCGAAAGCTTCAAGCTCGACGTGCGCAGCTTCGCCTACGACGGAGTTCAGCAACTTCTGGCGGCGCGTCTCTACCAGGGTCAGACGACCAACTTCCGCTCGGCGGGTGGCGGCTTCGCGCCCGTCTATGTGCTGGACGAGACTGTGCCGCCGGATGCTTCGCAGTCCGCGGAACTCGACTCGAGGTTCGAGTGCGCCAGCGAAAACCGGTTGCCAGTAGCACGATGATGGCGCCGAGCATGCCGCCGAGATGCGCGAAGTGCGCCACGCCCTGGCTGGTGCCGAACACGCCCATCAGGAGTTCGATGGCCGCATAACCGGCCACGAGCACCCAGGCCTTCATCGGAATGGGCGGAAACACCAGCAGCACGCGGGTATGCGGGAACAGCGCCGCGAAGGCCAGCAGCACTCCGAACACGCCTCCCGAAGCGCCGATCGTCGGCGCAATACCCTGGTCGAGTCTCGCCGTCACCACGAGCAACTGAACCAGCGCTGCCGGTGAGCACCGAGGCGAAGTACAGAAACGCGAAACGGCGCGAGCCCATCGTGCGTTCCACCATGCTGCCGAACGCGTACAGCGCGTACATGTTGAGCGCGATGTGGGCGAAACCACCGTGCAGGAACGCCGAGGTGATGAGCTGCCAGGGCTCGAATCCCACGCGGCCAATGCCTGGCAGGAAATGATCCCCGAGCGGCCACAACGCGAAGTGAACCATCAGGAACGCGCCTCCGAAATACTGCTGAGGGCGAACACGGCGACGTTGGCGAACAGCAGGGTGCGAACGACGGGGGTCATGGACGCTTGGCGTACTCCGCGTCGAACCGCGCCTCGAGTTTCGGATGCACGCCGCGCATCTGGTCCACCACGCGTTTGGCCCAGTCGAAGTATTCCCGCTTGCGCTCGAGCGACCAGCCGGCAGGCGGCGCGCCCTGGATGTCGCTCACGTTGGCGATCTTGTCGGCGAGCTTCACGAGCTTGGCCCGCGTGCTGATCGTCGCGGCGTGATCCACCTGCGCCTGCTTGCGCTCGAGTTTGGTCAGCGTCTTGTCATCGGAACACTCGGCCACGATGTTGGCGATCTCATGGCCGAACACGATCTCGATCTCATCGTGCGTGGTGTTCGTGTCTTCGATCGTGTCGTGCAGCAGCGCAGCGGCCAGCACGATCGGATCTTCGATGTCCGCCTGCACCAGGATGTAGGCGAGCTGGATCGGATGGTTGATGTACGGCGACGCTTCCTCATCCTTGCGGCGCTGGTTGCGATGCTTCTCCGCGGCGAAAGCCGCTGCCTGCAGTACGAGTTCCATGTGCGTCGCCATCGGTGACGAATTTACCTGCAAACCGACAGATTTGCTTAACGCGTGTTTCGGACATCTCAACTGTGACCGCGCGCGCCGGTGACATGCTTCGCTCCACACTTTCGGCCACGCTTTCGCAGCCTCCCCCGAAAGGGATAGCTCACCCCCTTCCGCAATGGCCCCGCACCGTGCCTCACCTGGTGAATGTGCAGCGAGCGCTGGTCCATGGAAGATGCACCTCACAACCTGACGGGAGATTCCCTGTGCCTGCAACCTCCAAGACCTCGATCGCCATCACTCTCATGACACCACTCGCCGCGATGATCCTTGCTTCCTGCGCTCGTAACGAAGCCGCTGAGGCGCCAGCCGCACCGCCACCGGTACAGGCTGCCAAGGTGGTGTCGAAGCCGGTGACCGAGTTCGACGAATTCACCGGACGCTTCGAGGCCGTGGAGCGCGTCGAAGTCCGTCCGCGCGTTTCGGGCTACGTGATGGCCACCCGGTTCGAGCAGGGCCACCAGGTGAAGAAGGGCGACATCCTGTATGTCATCGACGCCCGTCCCTACCAGGCCACGCTCAAGCATGCGCAGGCTGAACTGACTCGCGCCCGCACGCTGGCGGCGCTGGCCGAGTCCGAGCGCGCGCGCGCCACCAAGCTCATCGAAAAGCGCGCCATCTCCCAGGAAGAATTCGATGCGCGCACCTCGGTCACCGAGCAAGCCAGCGCGAATTTCCAGGCGGCCGAAGCGGCGGTGGAATCCGCCGCACTCGACCTTTCGTTCACCGAGGTGCGCGCGCCGATCTCGGGCCTGGTGGGCCGTGCGGAGATCACCGCGGGCAACCTGGTCGCAGCGGGTCAGACACTTCTGACGACGGTGGTGTCGATCGATCCCATCTACGTCTCGTTCGACGGTGACGAGCAGGTGTACCTCAAGTACGTCGGCCTCGACCTGCGCGGCGAGCTCAAGAGCTCGCGCAATGCGCGCAATCCGGTGTGGGCCGGCCTCGCCGACGAGCAGGGTCATCCGCACGAAGGCGTCATGGTCTTCCTCGACAATGAGCTCGACCCGGCGACGGGCACCATTCACGCGCGCGGACTGTTCAAGAACGCCGACCGGCGTTTCACCCCCGGCATGTTCGCGCGCGTGAAACTCATCGGCAGCGGCAAGTACGACGCACTGCTGATCAACGACAGCGCCATCGGCACCGACCAGAGCGTGAAGTTCGTGCTGCGTGTCGGCGCGGACAACAAGATCGAGTACACGCCGGTGAAGCTCGGTCCGCTCGTCGACGGCCTGCGCGTGGTGCGCGAGGGCCTGAAGCAGAACGACGTCATCGTGGTGAAGGGCCTGCAGCAGGTGCGCCCGGGCATGCCGGTGACCCCGCAGCTGGTTGCGATGGGCCCTCTTTTCAATGAAGACGGGCGCCGCGGTGGCAACAACACAGTGGTTGCCCAGAACTGAAATGGGGTCAGACCCCAATTCCCGGAAATGGGGTCTGACCCCAATTAATTCTTAGCGAGTGTTGCCATGAAGTTCAGTAGCTACTTTATCGACAGGCCGGTGTTCGCATCGGTCCTGTCGGCCTTTATCCTGATCGCGGGCGCCATCTCGCTGTTCAAACTACCCATCTCCGAATACCCGGAAGTGGTGCCGCCTTCGGTGGTGGTGCGCGCTGCTTACCCGGGCGCCAATCCCAAGGTCATCTCTGAAACTGTCGCCGCCCCGCTCGAACAGGAGATCGTCGGTGTCGAGGACATGCTCTACATGTCCTCGCAGGCGACGATCGACGGCTCGCTGGCGCTGACCGTCACCTTCCGCATCGGCACGGATATCGACCGCGCGCAGGTGCAGGTGCAGAACCGCGTGGCACAGGCGCTGCCGCGCCTGCCCGAAGAAGTGCGGGCCATCGGCGTGTCGGTCATCAAGAGCTCGCCGGCGTTCCTGATGGTGGTGCACCTCACCTCCCCCGACGGACGCTACGACTCCCTGTACCTGCGCAACTACGCCACGCTGAACGTGCGCGACACTCTGGCGCGACTGCATGGCGTGGGTGACGTGCGCGTATTCGGCGCCGGCGACTACGCCATGCGCGTGTGGCTCGACCCGCAGAAGATGTCCGCGCGAGATCTGACTGCCGGCGACGTGGTCGCGGCCATTCGCGAGCAGAACCTGCAAGTGGCGGCGGGCCAGGTGGGCGCGCCGCCCGCGCAAGGCTCCGAGTTCCAGCTTGCGTTGAACGCGCAAGGCCGCCTCGAGAACGAGGAAGAATTCGGCGACGTGGTGGTCAAGACCGGCGATCACGGTGAAGTCGTGCGCCTGCGCGACATCGCGCGGCTGGAACTCGGTGCCGCGACCTACGCGACGCAGTCGTTGCTCGGCAACGAGAACGCCGTCGCCATTCCTGTCTACCAGGCTCCGGGCTCGAACGCCCTGGAACTGTCCACCAAGGTCCGTGCCGACATGGAAACCCTGAAAAAGAGTTTCCCGCAAGGCATGGACTACAAGATCATCTACGACCCCACGCAGTTCGTGCGTCAGTCCATCGACGCCGTCTTCCACACCTTGTTAGAGGCCGTGGCGCTGGTGGTGCTGGTGGTCATCCTGTTCCTGCAGACCTGGCGAGCGTCCATCATCCCGCTGGTCGCCGTGCCCGTGTCCATCATCGGCACGTTCGCGGTGCTCTACGCGTTCGGATTTTCGATCAACACGCTGTCGCTGTTCGGCCTGGTGCTGGCCATCGGCATCGTGGTCGACGACTCCATCGTGGTCGTGGAAAACGTCGAGCGGCACATCGCCGCCGGCATGAGACCTCTGGAGGCCACCAAGCTCGCCATGAAAGAGGTGAGCCGGCCCATCATCGCCATCACACTGGTGCTCTGCGCGGTGTTCATACCGGTAGCCTTCGTCGAAGGTCTCACCGGCCAGTTCTATCGCCAGTTCGCGCTGACGATCGCGATCTCCACCGTGATCTCCGCGTTCAACTCGCTGACGCTGTCCCCGGCACTCGCCGCGGTACTGTTGAAGCCGCACGACGCCAAGCCCGACGCGCTGACGCGCGGCATGGACAAGGTGTTCGGCCGCTTCTTCGCGCGCTTCAACCAGATGTTCACGAAAGCCGGCGATTCGTATTCGCGCGGGGTGACGCGCACGGTCAAACGCACACCCATTGCGATCGCGGTCTATGCGGGCCTCGTGGCCCTCACGGTGTTCGGCTTCATGCGCACGCCGGCGGGTTTCATCCCGCAGCAGGACAAACTCTACCTGGTCGGCATCGTGCAGCTGCCGCCGGCCGCATCCCTCGAGCGCACCGCCGAAGTCGTGCGGCGCATGGGCGAGATCGCCCGCGAGGAACCGGGCGTGCTCGACTCCGTGCAGTTCGCCGGCGTCTCCGCGAACGGCTTCGCCTCTCAGTCGAGCGCCGCGCTGGTGTTCTTCCCGTTGAAAGATTTCAGTGATCGTGAGGGTCTTTCGGCCGGTGCGATTGCCGGTGCGCTCAACGCGAAGTTCTCGGGCATCCAGGATGCCTACATCGCCGTGTTCCCGCCGCCGCCGGTGATCGGCCTCGGCACCTTGGGCGGCTTCAAGCTCAACGTCGAAGACCGGCAGAACCGCGGCGCGGAGGCGTTGTACGCCGCCGTGCAGGACGTGCTCGGCAAGGCCTGGCAGGACCCGTCGCTCGCCGGCGTCTTCTCCAGCTACCAGATCAACGTGCCGCAACTGGACGTCGATGTCGATCGCCTCAAGGTCAAGCGCCAGGGCGTGAAGCTCAACGATGTGTTTCAAACGATGCAGGTGAACCTGGGGTCCCTCTATGTCAATGACTTCAACCGATTTGGCCGTACTTACCGTGTGGTCGCACAGGCGGATGCGCCGTTCCGTTCTCAGGTGGATGACATCCTTTCTCTCAAGACGCGCAACGCCGCCGGCGAAATGGTGCCGCTCGGCTCATTGATCTCGGTCAAAGAGTCCTTCGGGCCGGACATCGTGGAACGCTTCAACGGCTACTCGAGCGCCGACATCAACGGCGGTCCGTCGCCGGGCCACAGCTCCGGCGAGGCGCAGGCGACGATCTCGAAGCTCCTCGACGAGAACCTGCCGGCCGGCATGAGTTATGAATGGACCGACCTCGCCTTCCAGCAGATCGATGCGGGCAACGCCACGCTGTTCGTGTTCCCGCTGTGCGTGCTGTTCGTGTTCCTGGTGCTGGCCGCGCAGTACGAGAGCTTCTCGCTACCGCTCGCCATCATCCTGATCGTGCCGATGGCGCTGCTCGCCGGGCTCGTGGGCATCTATCTACAAGGCGGCGACAACAACATCTTCACGCAGATCGGGTTCCTGGTGCTCGTGGGCCTCGCGTCCAAGAACGCCATCCTGATCGTGGAGTTCGCGAGACACCTGCAGGACGAAGGTCGCGACCGCGTCTCGGCGGTGCTCGAGGCCGCCCGCCTGCGCCTGCGGCCCATCGTGATGACGTCCATCGCGTTCGTCATGGGCGTGCTGCCGCTGGTGCTGGCCGACGGCGCCGGTGCGGAAGTGCGGCGCGCCATGGGCGCGGCGGTGTTCTCGGGAATGCTCGGCGTCACGCTGTTCGGCCTGATGCTGACACCCGTGTTCTATGTATTGCTGCGCCGTGAACGGGCCAGGCCCCTGCCGGCGCAAATCGAAGAGGTTTCTTCCCATGCTTAAGACTCGCCTATTGTTAGCCCCGGTCGCAGCGGCAGCCATGACATTGGCAATAGCGGGCTGCGCCGTGGGACCCGACTACCAGCCGCCTGAAACCAAGGCCGCGGAAAAGTTCGACAACGTCGAAACTACCTACTCCACCGGGCAGGGAACGGCGCAGTTCTGGCACAACTTTGCCGACCCCGGGCTCGACAAACTGGTGGGCGAAGCGCTGGCCTCGAACCACGATCTGCGTATCGCCATGACTCGCGTGCAGGAAGCACGCGAGCTGCGTCGCGACGCAGCTTTCGATCTCGCACCGAGCATCAACGCCGGCGGCGGCTACACCAAGGCGCGTACGTCGTCCGCGGGACTGTTGCCCGGCGCTGCCCGGGAAACGGAGCTCTATGACGCCGGCTTCGATGCATTCTGGGAACTCGACTTCTTCGGCGGCCTGCGCCGCGGGCTCGAAGCAAGCCGCGCCGATCTCGGCGCCGAGGAAGCAGCCCTGCAGGACGTGCTGGTGATCGTGACGGCTGAAGTCACCCGCGCCTACTTCGAACTGCGCGGCCAGCAACTTCAGCTCGACGTGGCCCGCCGCAACGTCGCCAATCAGCAATCCACGCTCGATCTCGCGCAGGTGCGGCTCGATGCCGGCAGTGGCACGGAGTTCGACACCGCGCGCGCACAGGCGCAGCTGAGCGCCACGCTCGGCACCATCGGGCCGCTCGAAGCCGCCGTGGCGCGCACCATCCATCGCCTCTCCGTGCTGGTAGGTCGCGAGCCCGGCGCGCTGCGCGCCGAGCTCGCGCCGCCGCAGAACCTGCCACCGCTGCCGGGCATCGTTCCCGTGGGCGACCCGGCCGGTCTTCTGCGTCGCCGGCCCGACATCCGCATCGCGGAGCGTGAGCTCGCGGGCGCCACGGCGCGCATCGGCGTGGCGGTGGCGGACCTGTTCCCGCGCGTCACCTTCACCGGCAGCGCGGGCTACGTCGCCGGCTCTTCCGGTGCGCTGGGCGACAACGGCACCGACGCATACGTGCTCGCGCCCGGAATCTCCTGGGCCATATTCGACCTGGGCCATGTGCGGGCGCGCATCGGCGCCGCCCGGTGGCGCAAGGAAGGCGCGCTGCTGCGCTACGAACAGACCGTGCTCCAGGCGCTCGAGGAAACCGAGGATTCGCTGGTCACCCACGCCCGGGCCCGGGACCGCCTGGTCCACGACGAAGCGGCCGTCCGCGCCAGCAATACGGCGGCGGGCCTGGCGCGAGTACGTTATGAAAACGGCGCCAGCGACTTCCTCCAGGTGCTGGATGCCGAGCGCACCCTGCTTCAGTCCGAAGACCAGCTGGCCCGCAGCCGTACCGAGGCCGCCACCAGCCTGATTGCGGTCTACAAGGCCCTTGGCGGGGGTTGGGAGTAATGGACGCCGTCGCCTCGACGGCGTTTTCTGAAGTGGCCGTCAGGCCTGATAAAGTCACCGCCATGAGCATCAACCCCGTAGACCTCGCCGCCGCGGCCGAGGGCATCCTCAACACGCAGTACCTGCTCCAGCGCGAGCGGCTGCTGTCCGCGTCGGCCCAGGCCAGCCGCCTGCTGCTCGAAGCCCCCGACGCGATGAAGGCCATGCCCGAGGTGCTGCGCTTGTTAGGCGAGGCCGCGCAGGTGGACCGCACCGCGCTGGCGTTCGCCGAGATCGGCCCCAACGGCGAGAAGTGGCTCAAGATCCAGGCGGAGTGGGTCACCGAATCGCTGACCGACACGTGCACCATGCACGAGTGTGATGGCACTGTTTGGAATGAACCGCGCTCCGATCAGTTCTGCTCAATGCTGCAGTCCGGCAAGAGCGTGGTGTTCTGCCCCGACGCTGCGCGGGCCATCGAAGGCGTGAGCATCACCAGCGACAAGGCCCGCACCTCGGCCATCGTGCCCATCCTCGTCGACGGTGAATACGTGGGCGTCATCGGCTTCGACGACTGGCAGCGCGTGCGCGAATTCGATTCGTCCATCGTCTCGGCGCTCGAAATTGCCGCCGGGCTGGTAGGCGCCGCTTTGCACCGCCAGCGGCTGGTCGAGACCATGCGCCGCGAGCGCGAACTCGCCGCCGAGGAACGGCTGTCGTCCGCGACGCGGGCCAATGCGCTGTTGCGCACGAATCTCACCAAGCTGGCGCGCGATGCCGACCCGCAGGACTTCGTCAGCAACATCCTCATCGACGCCACGCGCCAGCTCGATGCCGTGTCCGCCTTCACCATCGGCTTCGACAAGACCACCAATCTCTGGAAGGCCTTCATCCACGTCGAGGGCGGCAAGGTGGTTCCGCCGCCTTACCAGGCCACGGCCAGGCCGGATGAAACGCGCTTGAGCGAAGTGCTCGCGCTGTTCACCGAACCGTCGTTCTACCAGGTGCAGCCTCTCGACCGCATCCAGTGGCCGGGCGCCGCCGCCTGGCATGCGCGCGAAGGCCACAAGAGTGTCTATCTACTGCCCGTGGTGGTCGGCGAGCAGACCGTGGGCTGCATCGGCCTGGTGTTCATGCAGGACGAGGCGTTGAGCACGGAGCGGGCCGAGCTCGCGCTCGCGGTCGCGCACCAGATCACGCTGTGCATCGGCCTCAAGAAACTTGGCATGGCTGCCAAGGACGCCGCCGTGCTGGCCGAGCGCAACCGTATCGGGCAGGAGATCCACGACGGCCTGGCGCAGGGCTTCACCGGCATCCTCATGCAGTTGGGCGCCGCCGAAGAAGCGATGCACGATTGCGCGCGCAACTCCCCGCTGCCCTCCATCCTCACGCGTATCCACGACCTGGCGCGCCAGGGCCTGGCCGACGCCCGCCGCTCCGTGATGGCGCTGCGCCCCGACCAGACCAAGCGCGTGGGTCTCGAACTCGCGCTGCGTCAACTCGCCGAGCGCGCCACCGTCGAAGGCCGCGCCACCTGCAGCTTCGAGGGCGCCGTCATCGGTGATGGCCTCGTGCCCGAGCGCCAGCACGAGCTGTTGCGCATCGCCACCGAAGCCGTGAGCAATGCGCTGCGCCATGCGCATCCGACCACCGTCCGCATCGTGCTGCTCGAAGAGGCGGCGAAGTGGACCATGAGCGTGATCGACGACGGCCGCGGCATGACCCTCATGCCCGAGCTCTACGCCCAGCAGGGCTACGGCCTCAACAACATGCGTGAACGCGCCGGCGCCATCGGCGGCGCGTTCCACATCGAAAGCAAACCCGGCGAAGGCACCTGCATCATGGTGAGCCTGCCGCGTCCGGCGACCGCATGATGGCCGCGGCGAAAGCACCCGTACGCAAGATCAGCGTCATCCTCGCCGATGATCACCCGGTGGTGCGCGACGGCCTCGCGGCCATCGTCAATCAGCAGCCGGACATGCAGGTGGTGGCCGAGGCTGGCGACGGCGCCGAGGCGCTCGACCTGTACGAACAGCACATGCCCGACGTGATGGTGCTCGATCTGCGCATGCCCAAGATGGACGGCGCGGCGGTCGTGCAGAAGGTGCTGGAGAAGCACCCCAAGGCCTGCCTGCTCATCATGACCACGTATGACGGCGACGAAGACATCTTCCGGTCCCTGAGCCAGGGCGCGAAGGGATATCTGCTGAAGGACGCCCCACGCCAGGAAATTCTCTCCGCGATCCGCGCCGTGGCCGACGACCGGCCCTACACCTCGTCGGGCATCGCCGCCAAGGCGTTGCAGCGCATGTCCAAGCCCAGCCTCACCACGCGCGAGCTCGACGTACTGCAGCTCGTTGCCGAGGGCCGCAGCAACAAGGACATCGCGCGGCGCCTCGCCATCACCGAAGGCACCGCCAAGACACACGTCAAGGCGATCCTCGGGAAGTTAGACGCCATCAGCCGCACCGAAGCCGTGGCCGTCGCGCACAAGCGTGGCCTCATCCGCCTGTGAGTGGGGACACTCCCCATTTCTTGGCAAATTGGGCCGCACCTGCCGCGCATCGGCGTCGACTTTCGTCGCGTAGGAAATTGTCTACCCGAATTTCAGAACCCTGCCGCTTCGCACCGTTGGCCGCATCGTGGATACTGCAATCGTAGATTCATGAAGCAATCTCCCGATTGACCGCCGTGAATCTGCGCGTGGCGGCAACAAGCATCTTATGAATGCGACATTGCTCGCCGCAAAAAGGCCGCGTTTCTACGCGGCCTTTTTTTACGGCTAACGCCGACGTCGGAAAACGCCGCCTTTGGCGGCGTCCGTGAAAATTCAAGCGCATGAATCTCGCGCAGCGGTGCGGACTTACCTTCATCTTTTTCTCCCTCTCTTCCATTTCATACAGTTCGCTGCGCCGCGTACTACTGAATGGACGAACGCGTTCGCGTCTCGATACCGTTCGCTCCATGACAACCAAAAGAAGCAAATACGACCCCCTGGCCACGTCCCGGCAATCGCGCTGGCTCGTGCTCCGCGACATGTTCCACAACGTGCTCGACGCCACCGAACTACCGCCCGGCAGCGATCTGCGCCAATGTTTCGCCGACGGCCTCGCCGCACTCGAGCGCGACGGCTGGCAGAGCGAGGGCGCGAGCGGCGCCATGGTCTTTGTTAGACGCGGCAGCGAACGCCGCCTGTTCGCGGTGCACGAGCACGACCCGCACGAACCGCTTCCCCCGGGGCATGGAGTACTCTCGGGCCGGTGTGCCACGTGTGAGTAGCACCCGCGTCAGTAGCGCAATGGCCGCAAAGTGGTTAGTCTCGCGGCCGATGAAAACATCGACTCTCATCGTGTACCGCGGCCGCGCGGGCGATCGCAATACTCGCGGCACCGCGGGCGCGCAGATGCTCGGCGCGCTGTTGGCGCGCCGCTACGGCCTCGACGCTACCTACGTGAGCACGCCGCAGTTACCGCTACCGACCACGGCCTGGAACGAGCAGCTCGCCGCCGCGCGCGGCGACCTGCGCGCGCTCGCCGATGCGCTGCGCGCGGCGATTCGCGACGGCCATCGCTCGGTCGCCGCCATCGGCCGTTGCGCCGCCGGCCTCGCCACCGTTCCGGTGATCGCCGCAATCACATCCGGACGCCTGCATCGTATGGTTCGACGCGCATGGCGACTCCAATCTGCCCTCGTCCAATGCCGTGCCTTACCTTGGCGGCATGGTGCTCACCGGCGCGGCAGGCCATTGGGACAGCGGCCTCGGCGCAGGGCTGCGCCTGTCCAACGTGGTGCTGGTCGGCGCGCGCGACCTCGATCCACACGAGAAAGACCTCATCGCGACCGGTCAGCTCCAGATCGTGCCGCCGGGCCCCGGGCTCCCGGGACGCCTTGCCGCCGCGGTGGGCAATCGCGAGGTCTACGTGCATCTCGACTGCGACGTGCTCGAACCCGGCATCGTGCCGATCGAATACCAGGTCACCGGCGGCCTTTCGCTCGAAGACCTGCGCGCCTGCGCGGTAATGCTGGCGCGGCACAAGATCATCGGCATCGAAATCGCGGAGTTCGAATCCGAATGGCTCGACGGCCGGCCCGCTTCGCCCGACCGCGTCGTCGACGCGATCGCCCCGCTGCTCGACTGAAGCGCCGGCTGCAGCAGCCGGGTGCTGCTCAAAAATGGCGAGACTTCACGTTCGGGGATCAGGTACCGGTTTAGACTGGCCTGAAGATGCAATTCCCCATCCCCGCACTGCTGGGGCTGGCTTATGGGATTTCCGAAGCCGGTCTCGTCTTTCTCAAGCGTTCACGCGATGACAGCGTGGATGCCGACGAGGCCACGCTGCGCACGTTGTGGATCACCATCCTTCTCGCCGTGACCGCCGGAATTCTCGCGTCGACCCGCGTGCCGGCGGCCGCGATGGGTGCGGCGGACATCGTGTTCTGGGTGGGCTGCGCGTTGTTCGGCGGCGGCCTGGCGTTGCGCTGGTACTCCATCGTGTACCTCGGGCGGTTCTTCACGGTGAACGTGGCGATCCATTCCGGTCACGAGATCATCGACACCGGGCCGTACGCGCGCATCCGCCATCCGTCGTACAGCGGTGCCCTCGTCGCCTTCCTCGGGCTGGCGCTCACGCTGACCAACTGGGTGTCGCTGGCGCTGGTGGTGGTGCCAGTCTTCTGGGCTTTCGGCCGGCGCATTGCGACCGAGGAACACGCGCTCGCCAACGCGCTCGGCTCGCCCTACGTCAACTACATGCGGCGCACGAAGCGCCTCGCGCCGTTCATCTACTAAATGGGGTCAGACCCCAATTCCAGGAAATGGGGTCTGACCCCATTTCCACGCCACTCCTCGCGCGTCTGGCCCCACGCATCCACGACGAAGTGCTCGTACGGCGCGGGCATCTTCACGCGGCGCAGAAGCCGCGAGCCCAGCCGCTTCGCCACGCCCTGAGACGCGAGGTTGCTTTCTTCGATGCAGTGGATGACGTTGGTCCAGCCAAGCACGTCGAACGCGTAGTCCATCGTCGCCGCGGCTCCTTCGCTGGCGTAACCCTTGCCCCAGTGTTCGCGCACGATTCCCCAGCCCACTTCGTGGTCCGGCCAGCCCTCCGGAAACCACGGCCCGAGCCGGCCCACCCATTTGCCGCTCGCCTTCTCGAGGACCGAGAACATCGCGATGCCGGTCATTGCCCACGCACCGCACATGCACATGAACATCCGCCATGACGTCGCGCGCGGCTGCCGGCCACCGATGAACTTCATCGTGATTTCGTCATCGTGCATGACCGCCCATGCGTCGAAGTCTTCCATGCGCAGCGGACGCAGGATGAGACGCGGAGTTTCGAGACGCAGCGTATCGAGATCAGGCTTTCTCATGGAGCCAAGCATAGCCTCCCCCGGAACTCCGCCGACACTGCTACTGTCAGTCTCATATGCCGATCGCCCGGAAACGCCGCCTCACCTTCGCATTGCTCCTCGCTTACCTCCCCGCTGTCCGTGGCCTACCTCACCTTCAGCGGCCAGCTCGCCGCGCGCGACTGGCGCACGGCCTCGCGCGAACCGGCCGGCCTCGCGCCCGATCCGGCCACCACGCCGCGAAGCCGTCGTCCAGGTCTATTCCGCGCGCGCCGTGAGCTGGCGTGGCTGGTTCGGCGTGCACACCTGGATCGCCGTCAAACCCAGCAACGCCCACGAATTCACCGTGCACGAAGTCATGGGCTGGCGGCTCAAGCGCACCGGCACCGCGCTCGTCGCGCGCAACCGGCCGGCGGACGGCTACTGGTACGGCAGTCGGCCCGAGTTGTTAGGCGACATCCGCGGCCCGGGCGTCGACGCCATCATCGAGCGCATCGAAGCCGCCGTCGCGGAATATCCCTATCCCGACTCGCTACCACGTGTGGCCGGGCCCGAACTCCAACACCTTCGTCGCCTTCGTGCTGCGCCAGGTGCCGGAGCTGCGCGTGGACATGCCGCCCACGGCCATCGGCAAGGACTATCTCGGCTGGCGTTCGGTCAACAAGACGCCGAGCGGCACGGGCGGCCAGGTCGAACCTCTTCGGCGTGGTCGGCGTCGCGGCGGGAATCGAGGAAGGCCTCGAGGTGAATCTGCTCGGCCTGAACTTCGGCGTGGATCCGAAGAGCCTGTCCATCAAACTACCCATCGTCGGCAGGCTGGGCCCGAAGAATCAGCCGAAGCCCATCACCATCGCCGCGCCCGAAACCTGACCGCCGCGCTTCAACGCTTCAGCGCAAAGCGGCAGTCCGTCACTGTCCCGCCCCACGCCTCGATCACGGCCTCCACGTCGTTATCGTCCTTGCGCGCCGACGGCGATTTGCCGCTCGGGATTCCATTTCGTCTTCACGGGCGTGTGATCGTGCTGCTCGTGCGGCCGGCCTTCGCTGCAGGCCCTGCAAATCGTCTGCACGCTGCTGTGCCCAGTCCTCGACCGCAAGGCCGCGCGCTTCGCACAGCTTCTCGAAGGCTTCGACCGCTGCTCGACGGATTCGGCGACCAGGTCGACCAGATAGGTGGTGAATGGACCGGGCTCGAACATCTCGAGCACGTTGAACACCGACTTTTCCCGTCCGTTGCTGTCGAGCCGCGAGCCCACGGGCGCGCCGTCATGGAGTACGACGTCGCCATACGCGAAGCCGGATTCCGGGAACGGAATGCTGTTGATGCGCGCGCGTACCGGACAAAGTCTCGTCGCCCATACGACCTCGGCCTCGCCATCCGGATTCAGCCGCACCGGCGTCTGGCCGAAGCTGCCGTCGATAGGACCGTCTTCTCCGTCGATCTCTATCCCGAGCCCGCGCCACACGCTGCGCGCGGTCTTCCAGTCGCGCAGCGCGGTCGCGGCGATCGCAAGGTTCCACTCGGTGGCCTGGTCGCCCGGGACGCAGCTCCGACGCGCGCCGGTTGTACTTGAAGGATTCCTTCCAGGCGCCGCGGTACTTGTAATTGAGTCCGATGTTGTAGTGGACCGCCGGATTGCTGAAGTCGAGCTCGAGCGCTTCGAGATACTTCGCGAGCGCGCCATCGTTGTCTCCGGCGTCCGACAGCGCCTGCGCCTCGTCGATACCGCGTCGAACTCTTCTTCCCAACGTCTGCCCGTCTCAATCGCTGCGTGCTGCCGCCACCGTCCGAGCAGCCGCCTGGCCGCTGACCGCGCAGGCGACGCGCCAGCAGGATGACGCCATGATCGCGGCCTTGTGACAACGCATACCAGGCCGATCATCTACCCTCCTCGACGGCGCGTCACTTCGCGACGCGCCCCGAATCACCAATGGTTGCCGATCAGCCGTGTGCTTTCTCGCCCTTGCTGAGCGCGAACTCTTCCTCGGGCGACAGGATGAGCTGGTTCCTGCCGTACAGCGCGAAGTACAGGATGCCGAGCACGTAGAACGCGGCCACCGCGTAGCACGGCCTTCTGGTACACCGGATCCTGCAGCTGGTAGTAGATAGTGACCAGCGCAACGACGATCGTGACGACCGCGCCGGGCACGCCCGACCGGGCTGCGATACGGCCGCACGATGTTCGGCATGTTCTTGCGCAGCAGGATGAACGACAGTCCCTGCATCGCGTACGAGATCATCGCGCCGAACACCGCCATGTTGAGCAGCGTCGAGCCGATGATCGCGCCGCCCTTCTCCGAGCCGAGCACGATACCAGAGGATCATCATGGTCGCGAAGCCGAGCGCCGTGCCGACGTACAGCGCCATGTGCGGCACCTTCTTGTCATTGGTCAGCGACATGAACGGCAGGTAGTAGCCGGCGCGCGCCAGCGAATAGATCTGCCGGCCGTAGGCGTAGATGATGGTGTGGAAGCTCGCGATGAGTCCGATGACCGCGAGGAATGCCAGCGTCTTGGCCGCGCCGCTGCCGTACAACACGCGGAACCCGTCGAGCAGCGGCTCACCCGATGTCGACAGCGAGAACGCGCCGTGCATCTTGCCTTCCGCCGCGACCCACGCTCGAGTTCAGGAAGGTGATGAGCAGCGCCGAGATCATGAGCGTCAACATGCCGAGGATCAGGCCCTTGGGCATGTCCTTCTTCGGATCCGCGGATTCCTCCGCCGCGAGCGGCAACTGCTCGATGGCGAGGAACAGCCACACCGCGAACGGCAACGTCATGAGCACGCCCTTGAAGCCGAACGGGAACCACGAGCCACCGCCCTCCGGCAGCTCGACCTTCGCGCCATCGGCGCCGACGCCGATGTTCAGCGCCCAGCGATCGAAGTCGATCGACGGGAGCGCGCTCACCCAGAACACCGCGAGGATCAGCAGCGCGCGCGACGGTGACGAGCACCGAGACGCGGAACGACAGCTCGACGCCTAACAGGTTGAGCAGCAGGAACACGATGTAGGAACCCAGCCACCACACGGGTTGGAACTGTGGTCCGTGTCTCGAATATCGCCCCGAGATAGGAGCCTATGAAGAACACGATGACCGCGGGAGTCAGGATGTACTCGATGCTCTCCGCGAGCCCGGTGAACATGCCGCCCCAGGGCCCCATGGCGCTGCGCGCGAAGGAATACGCCGCGCCGGTGTGCGGCAACGCCGGCGACATCTCGGCGAGACTGAAGATGAGGCCCCAGTACATCGCGGCGATGATGAACAGCGCGACCAGCATCGAGCCGAAGCCGTTCGCGAGTCCGAAGTTCCAGCCCGAGTAGTGACCCGAGATCACGGCGCCGACGCCGAGCGCCCACAGCGACCACACCTTGGCGTAGCGCTTGAGACCGCGCTTCTCGAAATAGTCGGCGCCGACCTGTTTGTAGCTGACGCCGCCGGACGATGATTGCTCGTTCATGCGTAAGACTCCCCGTTGTTTGCTCCCGCCTTCGTGTATGTGCGGGATGCGGCCGGAGTATAGGCCGAGCGCCTTGCGTGGCCCGCAAGTGAAACGCTTAGCGGCCGCGCCGCAAGCTGTTCCGGGGTGTACTCGCGCGCACGAGTTGCAGTGCATGGCACGCAACTGATTGTTTGCGCTTGGGAATCACGCGTACGCGGGCGACGCTGCACGCGCGCTTGCGCGGATGCAGGTGGCCGAAGAACTGCTCGGTGGCCGCGCGCCAGGTGAACAGCCTCGCGCGCGCCAGCGCGTCCTCGCGATTGAGTTTCAGCGCCTCCAGGCAGGCGGTGCGCAGGTCCTCGTGCAGCACGCCGGCCTTCGAATCGCCGATCACATCGCGCGGACCGGTGACCGGATACGCCGCCACCGGCAGCCCGCAGGCCATGGCCTCGAGCAACACCAGGCCGAAGGTGTCGGTCTTGCTCGGGAACACGAACACGTCGGCGGCGGCGTACACCTTGGCCAGCTCCTCGCGGTCGAGCAAGCCGAGGTAGTTCACCTTCGGGAAATCGCTCGCGGATGCGCTCGAGCGCCGGGCCCGTGCCCACCACCCACTTCGATCCGGGCAGGTCGAGCTCGAGAAAGGCCTCGACGTTCTTCTCCACGGCGACGCGGCCGACGTACAGGAAGATCGGCGGCTCGCTGTCGAGCCGCTTGCTCGGCTGCGGATGGAAGATGTCGGCATCCACGCCGCGCGACCAGAGCCTCACGTTGCTGAAACCGTTGGCGACGAGATCGTCGACCACCACCTGCGTGGGCGCCATCACGCCCTTCGACGGCCCATGGAAGTGCCGCAGCCAGGCGTAGCTCCACGACAGCGGCAGCCGGAAGCGCGCGTGCACGTACTCGGGGAAGCGCGTGTGATAGGCGGTGGTGAACGGGAAATCGTTGCGCAGCGCGAAGCGACGCGCCGCCATGCCGAGCGGCCCTTCGGTGGCGATGTGCAGCACGTCGGGATCGAACTCGCGAATGCGTGCGATTGACGCCGCCCTGCGGAAACAGCGACAGGCGGATCTCCGGGTAGGTAGGACAAGGCAGCGTGCGGAATTCGAGCGGCGTGAGGAAGCGCACCTCGTGGCCCATCGCGGTGAGTTCGCGCGCCGTGGTCTTGAGCGTGCGCACCACGCCGTTGACCTGTGGCTCCCAGGCGTCTGTGACGAGCAGGATTCTCAAATATGCCTCCTAACCAGTTGAGGCATAGTCCATCGCGGAAACGTTGCAGCGGAATGACACGTCGCGCTATTTCAGCACCTGCCGCTCGAGCCAGTTGCGCAGCTCCGCGAGCTTGATGCCGGAGTCGGTGATCGACGGGCCGACGCCAAAGCGCCACGCGAGCCGCGCGTCGTCCGGGTTGTCATTGAGCGCCACGAGATCGGCGGCCAGCGCATCGAGCTCGGCCTGATCCTTGACGAGCCCGTCGCGGATCAGCACCTCGGCGTAACGCCGCGCCATCGCGGCGATCTCGGCGCAGCTGTACTCCGGGTGATACTGCACGCCCCAGAACGTGCGCCTTCTTGCAGTTTGATCTCCGCGGCCTGCAGGCCCATGTCGTTGTGCGCCAGCGGCGTGGAGCCGGCGGGCAGGCTCTCGACGGTATCCACGTGCACGGTGCAGGCCTCGAACACCTCGGGCTTGCCGTGGAACATCGGCGTGATCGCGGCCCTGGCTCGTGAGCGTGATGCGGCGCGCGAAGCCGAACTCGCGGCCGCGCGGATTGCGCACCACGCTGCCGCCGGCCGCGGTGACGCCCACCTGCAGTCCCCAGCAACTGCCGAAACACGGCACGCCGGCCGCGAACACCGCCTTGGCGAGATCGATCTGCCGCTCCACCGCGGCTTCGCGTGAATAGATGTTGAGCGCCGAGCCGGTGATCACCGCGCCGTGATAGTCCTCGAGCGCCACGCCGTCGGGTAGTTTCGGCTCCTCGTCCGCGGGACGCACGATGTCGCACTCGATGTCCGGCTTGAGGCGCTTGAGCGTGGCGACGTAACCCTCGCCCGAAGACGTGCCGCCGACCGACACGTGCTTGGCGCGCGTCGCTGTCTCGTTGCCGTCGATGACGAGGATGCGCGTCACTCGATCTAGCTCTTCAGCGACAGATCGCCCTTCACCGCCGAGCGGAAGATGCGCTCGAGCGTGGCCGCGTCGACCGGAATCGGGATTGCCGCCCGCCGACGGATCGATGGCCGCCTCGCGGCCGATCTCCTCCGGATTGCGCAGCGTCACGCCGATCTCGGCCAGCGAATGCGGAATGCCGAGCTCCTTGCGGAACGCCAGCACCCAGTCGAGCACGCCATCGACGCCGGGCTTCGGCAGGTCGAGCACGCGCGCCACCACCTTCATGCGCTCGGCAATCGCGTCGCGGTTGTGCACGATCACGTAGGGCGTGATCACGGCGTTCGTGAGCCCATGGTGCGTGTCGAAGAACGAGCCCACCGGATGCGCGATGGCGTGCACGGCGCCGAGGCCCTTCTGGAACGCCGTGGCGCCCATGCTGGCCGCGGCCAGCATGCGCGAGCGCGCCTCCATGTCGCCGCCGTTCTTGCAGGCGCGCGGTAGATAGGTCTTGATGAGCCGCATGCCTTCGAGCGCCACGCCATCGGCCAGCGGATGGAATCCCGGCGCGCAGAACGCCTCGAAGCAATGCACGAAGGCATCGAAGCCCGTGGCCGCGGTGATCTTGGGCGGCAGGCCCACCGTGAGCTCGGGATCCGCGATGACGATGCCCGGCATCATCTTCGGATGGAAAATGATCTTCTTCTGGTGCGTCTCCTCGTTGAGGATGACGCCGGCGCGACCCACTTCGCTGCCGGTGCCGGCCGTGGTCGGCACCGCGACGATCGGCGCGATGCCTTTCGGATCGGCGCGCGTCCACCAGTCGCCGACGTCCTCGAAATCCCACAGCGGCCGCGTCTGCCCCGACATGAAGGCGATGACCTTGCCGGCATCGAGGCCCGAGCCGCCGCCGAACGCGACGACGCCATCATGCGCGCCGGCGTGATAGGCCTTGAGTCCCGCTTCGACGTTGGCCGCCACCGGATTGCCGCGCACGTCGGCGAACAGCTCGCGCCCCGGGCAGCGAGGCCACGCGCCTTGCGGATCATCTGCGAATCGCGCAGGCCGCTGTCGGTGACGACGAGCGGCTTGCACGATGCCGAGCTCGGCGCAGGCCGCCGGTAGTTCGGCGATGCGTCCCGGGCCCGACCAGACGCGCGTCGGGTAGTTCCAGTTGCCCTTCATCGGAATGCGTCATGATGTCTTCAGTCTCATGTGAAATGACTTGGGCCGCGTCAGATGTTCGTAGCCGACCACCGACAGCGTACAGCCGCGGCCCGAATCCTTCACGCCCACCCAGGCGAGCGCCGGATCGAGGTAGTCGCAGCGGTTCATGAACCAGGTGCCGGTGTTCACGCGCTGGCCCAGCGCGCAGCGCCGCGTCCGCGTCTTCGGTCCAGATGGCCGCGGTGAGCCCGAAGTCGCTGTCGTTCATGAGGTCCACGGCCTCGTCGTCCGAGCTCACCTTCATGATGCCGGCGACCGGGCCGAAGATTTCCTCGCGCATCACCGGCATGCGGTGATCGACGTTCAGCAGCACCTGCGGCGCGAGGTACGGCGTGCCCGGCTCTGCTTGCGACGAACGCCGATTCGGCGATGCGCGCCGCGTGGCGCCGGCCGCGATCGACGCGTCGATCTGCGCGCGCACGCCGTCGGCCGCCGCGGTGCGCACCAGCGGCCCGAGCGTCGTGGCCGCATCGGTGGGATCGCCCAGGTTGTACTTGCGCGTGAGCTCGATGAAACCTTCGGTGAATTTCTGATAGAGGCCGTGATGCACGTACACGCGCTGCAGTCCGCAACAGGACTGGCCGGAATTGAAATACGCGCCGTCGACGATGTTCTCGATGGCGTGCTCGAGATTGGCATCGTGGCGCACGTACACCGGGTCGCAGCCGCCGAGCTCGAGGCCCGACGCCGATGAAACGCGTGCGCCGCCGCGCGCTGCACGGCGCGGCCGCCGGCGACCGAACCCGTGAACGCCACGAAGTCGACGCGCGGATCGCGGATGATGCGATCCGTGTCCTCGTGCGAGGCATGCAGCACCTGGAACACGCCCTTGGGCAAACCCGCCGCTTCGAGGCATTCGGCGAATCGCTCGGCGGCAAGCGGCGTCTGCGCGGAATGCTTCAGGATCACCACGTTGCCGGCCATGAGCGCCGGCACCACGCTGTTCACGGCGATGAGATACGGGTAGTTCCAGGCCGCCACGGTGAAGACCACGCCCAGCGGCTCGCGGCGCACGAAGCGCTTGAAGTCGTCCTTCGGGCCCGCGTCCACGTCGCCGAGCGCCTGCGGCGCGATGGCGATCATGTGGCGCGCGCGCTCGAGCGTGCCGCGCACTTCGTTGGGCGCGTAGCGCGCGGGCCGGCCCATCTGCCAGGTGAGCTCTTCGGCAATCTTCGCACCGCGCTTTTCGAATTCGCTCGCAGAAGCGCGTGAGGATCGCGGTGCGCTCCGCCAGCGACGTGTTGCGCCAGCCGGTGAACGCATGGCGCGCGGTGCGCAGCGTTTCGTCGATCTGCTCGAAGGTCGCGAGCGGACGCTCGACGTAGACGCGCCCATCTACCGGGCTCACGGTTTTCTGAATGTTGGAGCTGATCAGATGATCTCGAAGTAACGCGCGAGCTCCCAGTCGGTGATCGCGCGGCGGAACTCGCGGTCTTCCCACTCGCGGCTGGCGGCGTAGTGCTCGACGAAGGCGTCGCCGAACAGCGCGCGCCCGGCCTTCGATTTTTCGAGCCACTCGGACGCCTCGGTGAGCGTGCGCGGCAGCGAGCGGTTCTTCGGAAACTTCTTGTCGTAGGCGTTGCCTTCGACCATCGGGTCCGGCTCGATCTTGTTCTCGATGCCGTGGAGGCCCGAGCCGATGGCGACGGCGAGCGCGAGATACGGATTGATGTCGGCGGCGGCGATGCGGTATTCGACGCGCTGGCTCGAGGCGCCGCCGGGAATCACGCGCAAGCGCGCGTGGTGCGGTTCTCCACGCCCCAGGTGGCCGTGGTCGGCGCCCAGAATCCGGGGATCAGGCGCGAGTAGCTGTTCACGGTGCAGGCGACCATGGCTAACAACTCCGGCATGAGCTTCTGCTGGCCGCCCACGAACCAGCGCATCTCGTCGGACATGTTGTGCGGCTTCGCCGGCGTCGTGGAACGCGGCCTTGCCGTCGGACTTGCGCGTGAGCGAGGTGTGGATGTGGCCGCTCTGCCCCGGCCAGTCCTTGGACCACTTGGCCATGAACGTGGCCATCATGCCGTTGCGCTGCGCGAGGACCTTGGTGTAGGTCTTGAACAGCGCGCCGCGGTCCGCGGCTTCGAGCGCCTCGCAATACTGGATGGCCGCCTCCAGCACGCCCGGCCCGGTCTCGGTGTGCAGGCCTTCGAGCGGAATGCGCAGGCCCGGTGCACATGCTTCATGAGCTGGTGGTAGAACTCCGAATGCACGCTCGAGCGCAGCACCGAGTAGCCGAAGAAGCCCGGCGTCATGGTGGTCAGGCTGCGAAAGCCCTTCTCGCGCACCGACTCCGGCGTTTCCTTGAACATGAAGAATTCGAACTCGGTGGCGGCGTTCACCTTGTAGCCAAGTCGTCGGCCTTCTGGCCAACACGCGCCGCAGCGTGGCGCGCGGACACACCGCCTCGGCCTTCTCGGCGAACTCGCCGAGGAACATGACCATGTCGCCTTCGAAGGGAACGTTGCGGCAGGTGTCGGGCAGCACGCGCACGGGCGCATCCGGATAGGCGGTGTGCCAGCCGGTGTACTTCACGTTGTCGTAGAGCTGGTCGTTCGAGTCCCAGCCCAGCACCACGTCGCAGAAGCCGAAGCCCTTGTCGAGCGCGGAGAAGAACTTGTCGCGGCCCATGTACTTGCCGCGCATGATGCCGTCGTTGTCGAAGACCCCGACCTTGACGTGATCGAGCTTGCGTTCCTCGACGATCTTGCGGGCATCGGCCGCGGTGCGGACGTTCTCTGGCTGCATGGCGCACTCTTCTTATAGGAGTGCGTGGAAGTATGGGGTCAGACCCCATTTTCTGGCAAAAGGGGCCAGAGCTCGGTAGCGACTACTAGATCATCACCGAGCCATCCAGCTCTGGCCCCTTTTGCTTGAAAATGGGGTCTGACCCCATTCTTATTTGATGGCGAGCCGCAGGTCCTCGATCTCTTCCTTCGCCTGCTCGAGCGTCTCTTCGACGGCCATGAGGTCCAGGCGCAGACGCGAGAACGACGCGATCTTCTCCACCGTCATGGACAGGTCCTGCATGCGGCCGGTATGGCCCGACGACGAGATAGCTGGTGGCCAGGATGTCGGTGAGATCCGGCTCGTCGCCCGACCACTTCGCGATTGAGGTTCTCGTACTGCACCACCGCCTCGATGACCTCGCTGTTGACGCTTCCAGCCGTCGAGGATTCCCTTGGCGAACGGCGTATGCCACTTGCGCAGGATCGCGCCGTACTTGGTGCGGTCGCGCAACACGAACGGGTAATGCGCGGCGCGCGTGAGGATGAACAGCTTGCCGACGCCGTGCATGAGGCCGCCGAGGAACGCGAGATCGCGGTTCACGCGCGTGAACTTGCGCGCGATCACGTACGACACGGCCGCGGTCCAGGCGCTGCGCTCCCACAACGCCTCGATGTGCGGACGGATGTCCTTCACCGAATGCGCCTGCGACACCTGCCGCAACGCATAGGCGAGCGAAGCGCTGCGCAACAGCGTGAAGCCCACGCGCGTCACCGCGGTCTTCAGATCCGTGACCATGCGGCGCGTGGGATTGAGCGCCGCGGAGTTGCGCCATCTGCAGCACGCGGCCGACGAGAATGGGCTCGTAATTGATGACCGGCACGATCTGCGGAATGCTCACGTCCGGATCGCTCAGCAGCTGCTGCAGCCGCGTGACGATCTGCGGCACGCCGGGCAGCGACACGCGACGCATCCGCGCGCGATCGACGCCAGGTCCTTCTCGAGCGCTGCGCATCGTGCGCGACGATGTTCTCGATGGTGGTGGTTCCGAGTGCGATCGTGGGCCATATCCATTACCCGCCTAACACGGTCTTGAGGTGCTGCGATGTCCGAGGCCGATTCGTCGATGACGCTCTGGCAGTCCGCATAACGGACCTGCAGGCGCTTCAGCGCCCACACCAGGGGTTCAGTGGGATCGCGTCAGCGCGCCGTCCGCTGATGTGCTGCTGCAGCAGCGTCGACGAGCGCGACCACGTCGGTCAGCGTCACGGGTCCGCGCGCTTCGCGATTGAGATCTTCGTGGTTGCCCACCGCGTCGACGATCTCTTCGGCCACCTGCCAGTTCTCGAGCAGCGCCTTGGCGACGTTGGTGTGCCAGTCGCGCACGATCGACTGATAGGTGAGCTGATCGGCGAACAGCGACGGGTGGTTGCTGGCGCGCGTCAGGATGTAGATGCGGCCGACGTTGTGCATCAGGCCCGCGAGCAACGCGGTATCGCCGTTGAGCGAGGTGAAGCGGCGCGCCACCACGTGCGAGAGCGCGGCGACCTGCACGCTGTTCTTCCACAACGCGTCGAGCATCGGCTCCAGGTGCTTGAACTGCGCCGCGGCCTGGAGCTGCTCCACGGCGAAACTGAGTGCCGCCGAACGCACGATGTTGAATCCGACGCGCGCCACCGCCATGCGCAGGTCGGCGATCTTGCGGCCGGAGGTGTTCAGCGCCGCGGAGTTCGCCATGCTGAGCAGCTTGCCGGCGAGCATCGGCTCGGAGCCGAGCACCTTCACCACGGTTTCGTTGCTGACATTCTCGTTGGCCAGCGCGCGCTGCATCTTGATGCACGATGTCCGGCACCGACGGCAGCTCGACCCGGCCCTGCGACAACTCCTGGGCCAGCGCCTTGACGAAACCGAACACCACCGTGTTCGGGATCGCCCGCGACTCGATCGTGCTGGTGGCTTCGCGCTGCTCATACGTTGAGCGCCTGTCGCAACGCGTCGATCTCTTCGCGTGATTCGGCGAGCGCCGCGCTGCATGCGTCGGCATCCAGCCCCAGGCGCCGCGCCGCCGGCATGCCGGGAAACGAAGTCTGCTCGGGCGCGGCGTCGGGGCCGAGCGTGATCAACGCGGCAGCTGGCGACGAGCACATCGGTCAGATCGATGGCGCCGGCGTGTTCGCGCGCGTGGTCGCCGCAGCCGCCGATGGCCGTGACGATCTCGGCGTCCATGTCCCAGTTGCGCAGGATGGCCTGCGCCACGCGCAGGTGATATTCGGACGCGATCCGCTCGAGGGCCGCATCGTCCTCGAGCAGCGCGGGGAAACGCGCGGCCCGGGTCAGTAGATAGAGCTTGCCGATGCACTGCAGCAAGCCGGCGAGCAGCGCGGTGTCCGCGTTCAGCGAAGTGAAGCGGCGCGCGATCACGCGGCTCACTGCCGCGAGGTGCGCGGCTTCGTGCCAGAGCTTGCCGAGGCGGATCTGAACGCTCTTGTAGGTTTCGGCGCGCCGCAACTGCGACATCGCGAAGGCGATGGTCACGCTGCAGGCCATGTTGAGGCCGATGCGCGCCATGGCGGTGCGCAGGTTGTTCAGGCGTTTGCCGCCCGGATTGAGCGCCGCCGAGTTCGCGAGCTGCATGAGCCGCGCCGCCAGCGCCGGCTCGGCGCTGACGATCTTCACGGCGTCTTCGATTCCCACTTCTTCGTTCGTCAGCGCCTTGCGCACGCGCATGGCCACGTCGGGAAAGCTGGGCAAATCGATCTTCTCGCCGGCGAGCTCGATCACCAGCGAATCGACCAAAGTGCGGGCGTCGCCGGCCAGGGGCACCGGATGTTCGACGATCCGCGGCTTCGGCAGACTTGTGCTCAACTCCACTGATTACTTATCGGTCCGCGACGCGGACTATTGAGCGGATCCGGAGCGATTCCGGAAGTAAGTCAAACAACCTCGGCCAGCGGCAAACAATTGCCGTAAGACATTCCGGACTTCCCTGCGAGCTTCCCTAATCGCCGAGCGCGCTCGCCAGGGAATCGATCTCCCGCGCCGACTCCACGAGTATCGCTTCGCAGGTGACCGCATCGAGCCCGAGGCGACGTCCCGGGTGAGACTCGAGCAGCTCCGTGGTGTCCCCGGCCGGGCAGCGCCGCGAGGCTCCTGCCCACCCACAACACATCGAGCAGGTCGATGTCCCCTTCCCGTTCACGATCACAGGCCTCGAAGCCGTGCACCGCTTCGATGACCGGCGGCGCCAGCTCCCAGTTCACGAGGATCGCGTTGGCGATGCGCGCATGCCAGGCCTGCACCAGCGCCGGATACACCGTGTCGTCGTTGAGCAGCTCCGGATATCGCGACGCGCGCGTCAACAGGTAGAGCTTGCCCACCGTGTGCAACAGGCCGGCCAGCAACGCCAGCTCGGGGTTTACCTTTGTCAGGTGCTTCGCCACCACGAAGCTCACGGCCGCCACCTGCGTGCTGGTGCGCCACAGCTCGTTGAAGGGCTTGTCGAGACCCTTGTAGGCCTCCGCGCGCCGCAGCTGCGCCATGGCGAAAGCGATGGTGGCGCTGCGCGCCATGTTGAACCCGATGCGCGTGATCGCCGCGCGCAGATCCGTCAGCCGCCGGCCGCTCGGGTTGAGCGCCGCCGAATTAGCCAGCTGCAGCAACCGCACCACCAGCGAAGGCTCGGCACTCAACGCGCGAACCACCACGTCGACGGAAACGTTTTCGTCCGCGAGCGCGCGGCGAACGCGCAGGGCCACCTCGGGAAAGCTCGGCAGATCGATGTGGTCGCCGGCGATCTCCACTTCGAGCATCGCCGTGAAATCGCGCACGCGCATCGAAGGGCGCACGACACCGTGCTGTATCTGGGTGGCCGGTTTGCATGGGTGTCATCGCGCTGTTCAGAACAGCTCGACTTCGCCTCCCACCGGATCCTTGTCGAGCTCGCTGAGGTAGTTGCGCTCGCGCTCCACCACCGACTGGTCTTTCGCCACCGCGAAGCGCTTGACGCGAATCTTGCCGGAGTCGGGGAAGTAGATGGACCCGGCGCGGATAGATGTCGCCCAGGTCTTCGCCCACGACCTTGAATCCTTCGTCCATCACGTACTGGCGCACGAACTCGATGTTGCGCGCGCCGATGTCGGTGCTCATGGCCGCGAGCACGCGCCCGCCGCCCGTCAGCTTCAATTCGAGATTCTCGCGACGGCCGCCGAGCTTGAGGATGTCGTTGATCAGCCGCTCCATCGCGACGTTGCCGTAGCGCGTGGCGGCGCTGACGGCCGCGCCCCAGGCACTCGTTCCCTGCGAGGCGTCGAGCGGCAACATGAAATGATTCATTCCGCCGACGCCGATGCGCGGGTCGCGGATGCAGGCGGAGACGCAGGAGCCGAGCACCGTGGCGATCATCTCGCGCTGGGTGGTCACGTAGTACTCACCGGGCAGCAGGCGCGCCGCGAAACATTGGTGTTCGTTGTCCCAGTACCGGCTCACATGGCGCGAACTGCGGCAGCGCCGGTGGTGGCGTGCTGTTGTCCGGCGCGACGCGTAGGCGTCGGGCGTGTCGCGGCAGGTGGTTGGTGGGCGACACGGGGATGCTCACTCAGAAAAGCTCGACACTTCCACGCAGGCTGTCGAGGACAGCGTCGTGCACGTTCACATCGGAACTGTCGCCGGAACTGATGATCCGGTCGAACAACATCCGCTCGTCCTCCATGCTGTAGCGGAAACGGATTCCCGCGAGCACCGTGGGCCAGTCGACCTCGGCTGCGGGCGCGCCATTCAGCGCCTTGTTGAGCTCGGTCAATGCGTCGCGCACGTGGGCCATGCGTTGCACGATCTGGTCGTGGAACTGCATCGCCACCTGGGCGCTCTGCGCCTGCTCGACGATTTTCAGAGCCAGTGTTTCGGGGGGCACGCCGGCGTCTTTCGCCACCCGCAGCTCGTTACCGAGCATGACGAGAGCGGCGATCGAGCTTGCCAGCGTTTCCACCTGCGCATCGGTCGTGTGCGCGGCTACGTCGAGCTGGCTTGCGGCCAGCTTGAGCAGCGCGGGGACCGGGGTGTTGGCGAGGTCGCTCACTGCCGGTTCAGAGAATTCGCGCCAGGGTCGCGAGCAACTGGGCAGGATGGAACGGCTTGACGAGCCAGCCGGTTGCGCCGGCCTTCTTGCCTTCCATCTTCTTGTCCATGCTCGACTCGGTGGTCAGCAAGAGCACCGGCGTCAGCCGATAGGCTGGCAGCAGGCGCAGTTCGCTCACCAGCGTGATGCCGTCCATGCGCGGCATGTTCACGTCGGTGATCACCAGGTCGACAGGATTGTCCCGCGCGTAGTCCAGCGCCTCCTGTCCGTCCGCGGCTTCGACGACTCCGAACCCCGCCGACAGCAGCGTGGCTTTCACCATCTGCCGCATCGAGGTTGAATCGTCCACGGTCATTATCATTCTGGTCATGTTCCTCACATCCTCTATTTAAATTGCTGCCGCGATGGCCGGCGCCCCAACTGCCAGCGCCAATCGCATGATGTTTTCGGCCACGCGATTGAGCGGCAGGACGTCCTGCGCGCCTCCGAGCTTCACAGCGGCGCCCGGCATTCCCCACACCACGCTGGTCGCTTCGTCCTGCGCCATGGTGCGTGCACCCGCATCGAGCATCTCTTTCAACCCACGAGCCCCGTCGTCTCCCATGCCGGTGAGAATGGCGCCCACGGCATTGGGCCCCACGTTCTGTGCCACGGAGCGGAACAACACGTCCACGCTCGGGCAGTGGCGGTTGACGGGCGGTCCATTGTTGATCCGGCAGCGATAACGGGCGCCGTCGCGCTCGACTAACAAGTGCTTGCCGCCCGGCGCGATGTAGACGTGGCCGGCCATGATGTACTGCCCGTCGGAAGGCTCGACCACCGACATCGCAGCCATCGAATCCATGCGCTTGGTGAACGGCAGGCTGAAAGCTTCCGGTATGTGCTGGGCAATCACGATAGCCGGGCAGTCCGCCGGCAAGCCCATGAGCACTTCACGGATGGCTTCCGTTCCACCGGTGGAGGCACCGATGGCGATGATGCGGTCGGTGGTACGCAGCATCTTGCTGCCGGAACTCGCCGGCAGAACCGCATCCGCGGAAAACCTGGGCGCCACGCGCGTGACAGAGGCCGGCGCGCTGCGCGCGATCACTCGCGCACCGGCGGCGGTGCGGATCTTGCTCAGGATCTCGTCGCCGAACAGCGCGAGTGTTCCGGCAACGTCGATCTTGGGCTTGGAGACGAAGTCGATGGCGCCAAGCTCCAGAGCCTTGAGCGTGGTCTCGGCGCCCTGCTCGGTCAGCGACGACACCATGACCACCGGCATCGGCCGCAGGCGCATGAGATTGGCGAGGAACGTGAGCCCGTCCATGCGCGGCATCTCGACGTCGAGCGTGAGCACATCCGGATTCAATTCCTTGATGCGGTCGCGAGCCATGAAAGGGTCGCTCGCGGTGCCCACGACCTCGACGTCCTTCGCGGCATTCAGAACCTCGACGAGGATCTGCCGCACCAGCGCGGAGTCGTCGACCACGAGTACCCTGATTTTCTTGTTTCCCATAAATGCTCCGGCGGAGTCCTCAGGCGGCGTTGCGCCGGTAGACAGTCTTTCCAACCAGTTCGTATTTGTCGCTGACGCGGTACAGGCTTTCCGAGTGTCCGAGGAACAGGAAGTCGCCTGGTCGCTGCAAGGCGGCCATGCGCTCGAACAACACGCGCTGCGTGTCCTTGTCGAAATAGATGATCACGTTGCGGCAGAAGATCGCGTCGAAGGGGCCGCGCACCGGCCACGCGTGCATCAGGTTCAGCTGCTTGAACGTGATCAGGTTGCGCAGCTCGTCCTGCACACGGAACTTGCCGGCGTTCGCGCCACTGCCTTTCTGGAAGAAGCGCGAGACCCGCGTACTGTTCACCGACTGCAGCCGTTCGGCGTTGTAGACGCCGGCGCCAGCCGTTGCCAGTACCGCCGAATCGAGATCCGTGGCCAGGACCTTCATGTCGAAGCCCACCAGCAGATCCTTCGCTTCGCGCAGCACCATGGCGATGGAGTACGGCTCCTCACCAGTCGAGGCCGCGCAGCACCAGATGCGTCCGCGCCGCGCGCCCGTGTCCCTGGCGACGATCTGCGGCAACACGTCGCTGCCCAGGTACTCGAAGTGATGCGGCTCACGGAAGAACGAGGTGAGGTTGGTGGTGATCGCGTTGGTGAATTCCTCGAGCTCGGCGGCACCGCCGCTTTCCAGCAACTCGAGGTACTCGCCGAAGGATCCGAGCTTCAGGGCCCGCAGGCGTCGCGACAGGCGGCCGTAGACGAGCTGACGCTTGGCATCCGAAAGGGAAATGCCGGTGTGCTCGCGCACCAGCGCGCGGATGCGATGGAACTGCGTGTCGGTGAGCTCGAAGTCGGCCACACCGATGATCGCGAGTTCGTTTGTGTCTCCGGCGTACATATGGATGGGTGCGCTTGCGCTCAATCCGCGAGCTGGGTTTGCGAGGTCAGATCGATGCTGGAAGCAACCAACCGGTTCATGTCGAGCAGCATCACCATCTTGTCGTCCACCGACGTGAGGCCGCTGACACAGGCGGAATCAGCGCCACCACCGAGATCCGGCGTCGGCTTCACCGCATCGGCGGCCACGTTGTAGACCTCCGACACCGCGTCGACCACGATCCCGACGGTCTTCTCGCCCACCGCGGCATCGACGCGCACGACGATGACCACGGTGGAGCTGTCGAAGGGTTTCGACTCGAGACCGAAGCGCGCGCGCAGGTCGATCACCGGCACGATGACGCCGCGCAGGTTCATCACGCCGAGGACGTACGGCGGCGTGTAGGGCACGCGCGTCACTCCGTCCCAGCCCTTGATTTCCTGCACGCGCAGGATCTCGACGCCGTATTCCACTCCCGCGCACACGAAGGTCACGTATTGCGAACTGCCCGGGGCGTTTGCCCGCGTGGCGGTGGGTTCAACCATGGCTGCCGACTGATTCACTGCTGTGCTCTCCTCTTTGTTTCGCTTCAGGCCGCGTCACGCGTCGCCGAACGAGCCGCCGCGCGAGCCGCGGGGTCACCGGTGTTGTAACGCGCGATCATCACGTTGAGCGCATGCGCCTGTTCGACGATCGCCCGGCTGGCGGCCGAAGCCTCTTCGACCAGCGCAGCGTTCTGCTGCGTGGTCTGATCCATCTGCATCACGGCCTTGTTGACCTGCTCGATGCCGGTCGATTGTTCGCGCGACGCCGCGGCGATTTCGGCCACGATGTCGGTCACCTTCTTGACTGCGCTGACGATGTCTTCGAGCGTCCTGCCCGATTCATCGACCAGCTTGGCTCCCGCATCCACGCGCGTGACGCTGTCCAGGATGAGCGCCTTGATCTCCTTGGCGGCGGTCGCGGAACGTCCGGCGAGGTTGCGCACTTCGGTGGCGACCACCGCGAAGCCGCGGCCCTGCTCGCCGGCGCGCGCGGCTTCCACCGCGGCGTTCAGTGCCAGCAAGTTGGTCTGGAACGCGATCTCGTCGATGACGCCGATGATGTCGGCGATCTTCTTGCTGGCGGCGTTGATGCCACCCATCGCCTTGATGGCGGAATTCACCACCGCGCCACCTTTTTCCGCCTGCTGACGCGCGGCCATCGCCAGTTGATTGGCCTGGCCGGCGTTGTCGGCGGTCTGCTTGACCGTCGAAGTCATCTCTTCCATCGACGATGCGGTCTCTTCCAGGCTCGAGGCTTGGCTCTCGGTGCGCTGCGAGAGATTGAGGTTGCCCCTGGAGATTTCCTCGGCGCCCGACTGGACTTCGGCAGCCGCGCCTTTCACGCGCCGCACGAGTTCCACGGTGTTGTCCAGCATGGCGTTCACGCCGCGGCACAGCGCCTCGATCTCGCCGGTCTTGCCACCGATCGGGATACGCGCCGACAGGTCACCGTCGATGGCCGCCTTCACGGTCAACTGCGTCTGCTTCACGGCGATCTCGAGCTGGTGCGACATCAGCATCTGCGACGTCACGTCGGTGGCGTACATCACCACCTTGAAAGGCCGGCCGTTGACGTCGTGAATCGGGTTGTACGAAGCCTGCACCCAGACTTCGCGCCCGCCGTTGGCAATACGCTTGCAGCGGCTCGAGGTCGCCTCGCCGCGCGCGAGGTTGACCCAGAAGGAACGGTATTCCGCCGAGGACTGCTCGGCCGGGTCCACGAGCAGGCTGTGGTGTTTGCCCTGCACGTCGACATTGGAGTAGCCGAACATCTTCGCGAAGTTGTCGTTGACCGAGCGGATGGTGCCGTCGACGTTGAATTCGATGACTGACTGCGCCTTGCCGATGGCGGCGAGCTGGCCTTCGTAGTCCGCGGTGCGCAGTTTCTGTTCGGTGATGTCGGTGGCGTACTCGACCACCTTGAAGATCTTGCCTTGCGAATCGGCGATCGGGTTGTAGGACGCCTGGATCCAGACTTCCCAGCCGTCCTTGCTCACGCGCCGATACTGGCCGCCGTCGAATTCCCCGCGCGCCATCTTCTCCCACAACGCACGGTACTCGGCATTGCCGCGTGCCGCGGCATCGACCAGCACACTGTGATGCTGGCCGCGGATTTCCTCGAGCGTGTAACCCATCACGTTGAGGAAATTCTCGTTGGCATCGAGGAGCCGGCCGTCCATGCCGAACTCGGCCACGGTCTGCGACTTGCCGATGGCGTCGATCAACCCGCGGTGATCCGCGTCGCGCTCGTCGCGCTCGCGCAGCGCGCCCTGCATGGCGTCGAGCGAGCTCAGCAGTTCTCCGGTCTCGTCTTCGCCCGACACATCGATCTGAAGGTCGAGCTGCCCGTCCTTGACGGCCTTGGCGATCGCGACCGCGTTCTTGAGGGGCCGCGTGATGCTGCGCGCCAGCGTGACGGCCAGGAAGATTCCGGCGATCAACGCGCCAATGCTCGCCGCCACGATGGCATTGCGCGCACCCAGGTACGTTGCATCACTGGCGAGAGCGGCCTTGTCGAAATCCGCGCGCTCGAGCTCGGTGAGCTTGCGGAACGGCGTCATGTACTGCTCGAGAATTCCGGCAGTTTCGGTGCGGAACAGGCTCAGCGCTTCGGCCTGGGTCTTGGGATCGGCGGCGAGTTTCGTCACGCGCGCGCGTGATTCCACGTACCGTTCGCGAGCATCGGCCGCTTCCGCGAGCAGCAGCTTAGCCTCGGACTCGACCAGCAGCTTCTCCAGCTGCGCAAGCGCCTCGCTGTTCAACTTCGTGTTGGCGGCCATCTCTTCCTTGAGCACATTGACCGCTTCCGTGTCGTTTCCGGCCATGAGCACCCGGCCGGTCTTGAAGGCGTTGTCACGCGTGCGGATTTCCATCTCCATCGTCAGCCGCGCCTTCTCCCAGTTCTGCGTGGTGATGCGGTTGACGACCTTGTCGAGCTGCGCCAGCCGGTACCAGCCGATACCACCGACCGACAGGCAGGCGACCAGCAGCACGGCAAATCCGATTCCAAGGCGCGTTCCCACTTTCAAATTCGAAAATCTCATTCGTCCGCCCTCGCGACTGATGGAGCTGACGGCGCGGAACGCTGCGCGAACATCGGCCAGGATTTTTCGTGGGAGAACTCGAAGCGAAGGCCCACCACCCATGCATCACGCATGGCGAGATCGGCGCCCGGGTTGTGCACGAACTGCACCGAGGGCGCGAGCGCCAGCCAGCTCGAGAGCGCTGAGCGATAGGTGAGTTCGAGAGAAGTTTCGGCGCTGGCCGAGGGAATACCCACGAAGTCCTGGACGGCGCGATAGACGTCACCAGTCCGGCCGTACGCCACGGCAAAGCCAAGTGCGTCATCTGGCCGTTGCGCGAACGGCTGGCTGAGGACCAGGGTGGCGCCGGCATACTGATCGACGGCATTGAAGCGAGCATCGGCAAGCCCAATGCGCAGCGAACCATCGAGCCTGGCGGCGCCGAAGCGTGCCAGGGGCAGATCGACCAGCGCATATGCGCCGCGATTGCCGTCCTGTGCTTGTGGCGCAGTAGCAAGACCTGCATCCAGTCGATCGAAGTCCGCGGTGTACGACCACGCACCCAGTGAAATCTTGTTGACGCGATCGCTCGCGTATTCCAGCTCGCCGATGAGCAGGCTGCCCTCTCCGCGGGCCACGTCGACGACCGCGAAGCTGGCTTCGTCGTCATCTCCCGGCGTGCCTTCGAAAGCGCCGACGCGCCAGCGCAGGGATTCGCTCCACTCGCCGGCGAAGCGGATGCCGATGCCGGTCACCGGAAAAATGGCTGGGCCATTGCCGCCGGTCTGGGCTACTTCGGTGCCAATGCCATGCGCAGGGCCGACGAACAGCGCCGAAGTGACCGGCGTATCGAAATCCGCGTTGAGGTCGAGCAACCCCAGGCGCAACGAAGTGTTCCCGCGACCGCCGAAACTGAATTCACTCCAGAACTCGTAGAGATGCCAGGCATCCGGCGCCTCGATGTTGTTGACGCCGTGCAGGTCGCCGATGAACTCGCCGCTGATGTCGTCACCACCCACGTGCATGACCGAGAGGTTGGTCGTCAGGCGGGAGTCGGAGAACAGCTTGTCGGAGGTCCAGGTGGCGCCGAGATCCAGCATGTCGGAATAGGCATTGCCCACCTCGAGTCCGCCGGTGGTGTTGCGTCGCAGGTCGCCGGTGTAGCCGACGCTGACCGAAAGGCCGGAGTCCTCGCCTTCGTCCGCGCGCGCGGCATTACCCAGGGCAGCGAGCGCGAGCAATGACACTGCGAACACGACGCGGCGAAAATTGCGCCGCTCTGTGTTGACGCTGAGCCCTCTCGATTTCACCGCCCAGTTCATGCGCTAGAACTCCTTCCACTCGGTGTCGTCGACACTGGCGGCCTTGCGCGGGGCGGCAGCGCTCGCCTGCACCGCGCCCGCGGCCGGCGCCGCACGGTTCGCCCACGGCCGAGCCGCCGAACGTCGTTCGGTGGCGGGCGCCGCACTCGCGGCGGGTCTGGCGGCCGGCCTGGCGACGGTTCTCGCCACGTTTTCGCCACCGACGTTGTAGCCATCGATCATTCCGTTGAGCGACTGCGCCTGTTCGACGATGGCGCGGCTCGCGGCCGAAGCCTCTTCCACCAGCGCAGCGTTCTGCTGCGTGGTCTGGTCCATCTGCATGACGGCCTTGTTGACCTGCTCGATGCCACTCGATTGTTCGCGCGAAGCCGCGGCGATCTCCGCGACGATGTCGGTGACTTTCTTGACCGCGTTCACGATCTCTTCGAGCGTGTGGCCCGATTCATCGACGAGCTTGCTGCCTTCATCGACCTTCGCAACGCTGTCCTGGATGAGCGCCTTGATTTCCTTGGCCGCGGTCGCGGAGCGACCGGCAAGATTTCGCACTTCGGTGGCGACCACGGCGAAGCCACGACCCTGCTCACCGGCGCGCGCAGCTTCCACCGCGGCGTTCAACGCCAGCAGGTTCGTCTGGAACGCGATCTCGTCGATGACGCCGATGATGTCGGCGATCTTCTTGCTGGCGGCGTTGATACCACCCATAGCATTCACTGCCGCGCTGACTACCGCGCCACCCTTCTCCGCCTGCTGGCGTGCCGCCATGGCGAGCTGATTGGCCTGGCCGGCGTTGTCGGCGGTCTGCTTGACCGTCGAAGTCATCTCTTCCATCGACGACGCGGTCTCTTCCAGGCTCGAGGCCTGCTGTTCGGTACGCTGCGAGAGATTCAGGTTGCCTTTGGAGATTTCTTCGGCACCGGCCTGCACCTCGGCTGCCGCGCCCTTGACGCGCTTGACCAGCAACGTCGTGCTCTCGAGCAGCGAATTGATGCCCTTGCAGAGCGCTTCGATCTCGCCGGACTTGCCGGCGGTCGGGATACGTGCCGTCATGTCGCCGTCGATCGCTGCCTTCACGACGATCTGCGTTTGCTGCACGGCCAGATCGAGTTGCTGTGCCATCTGCATCTGCTGGGTCACGTCAGTGGCGTACTTCACGACCTTGAAAGGACGCCCGCTGGCATCGAGGATCGGGCTGTACGAAGCCTGCAACCAGACTTCCCGCCCGCCCTTCGCCACGCGCCTGTAGCGCCCGCCGTCCGGCTCTCCGCGACCGAGCTTGTCCCAGAACGCGCGGTATTCCGCGGAGCTGCTGATGGCCGAATCGCAGAACATGCTGTGATGCTTACCGCGCACTTCGCTGTTGGTGTAACCCATCACCGACGCGAAGTTGTCATTGATCGAACGGATCGTGCCGTCGAGCTCGAATTCGATCACGGCCTGCGACCTGCTGATGGCGGTGAGCTGGCCTTCGAAATCCGCATTGCGGAGCTTCTGCTCAGTGATGTCGGTGGCGTACTCGACCACCTTGAGCGGCTTGCCGTTCAGGTCGGTGATCGGGTTGTACGAAGCCTGCACCCAGACTTCCCTGCCGCCCTTGGCGACACGCTTGTACTGGCCGCCCGCGAATTCGCCGCGCGCCATCTTGTCCCAGAGCGAACGATATTCGCCGCCCTGGCTGGTCGCGGAATCCACGAACACGGAATGACGCTGGCCCCTGATCTCGGTCAGCGAATAACCCATCACGTGCAGGAAATTGTCGTTGGCCTCCAGCAGCGTGCCGTCCATGGCGAACTCGGCCACGGTCTGCGACTTGCCGATGGCGGCGATCTTGCCGCGCGAATCCGCGTCCTGTTCGTCGCGTGCGCGCAGCGCGGTCTGCATGGCATCGAGAGACTCGAGCAGCTTGCCGGTCTCATCCTGGCCGCCAGTCTCGATGACGTTTTGCAATTGACCGTCGCGGATCGCCGCGGCCACGGACATGGCCGCGTTGAGCGGCCGCACGATGCCGCGCGCCAGGTAGATCGCCAGGCCCAGCCCGATCAGCAGTGCGCCGCCCAGGATTCCATAGATCAGGACTTTCGCGCTGGAGTATCGGGCGCGCGTTTCTGCCGCCGAATCCATCACGTCGCCGGTGTGGGTCTCGACCAGCCCCACCGCTGCCTTGAAGGCTTGCTCGGCCAGCGCGCGTGTTTCACCGAGGTAGATCTGGCTGGCTACCGCGCCCGATTTCGATTCCGCGGCGCTGGCAAGCACCTTGTCCGCTGACGCCTTGAGGGGCACGTAGGCGTCACGCATCTCCTGCAAGCGGCTCTGGGCCACCGTGTCTTCCTTGTCCAGACCCGACAGCTTTTCCAGGGTCTGTTCGATGTCGCTGCGAACGTCATCGAGTTTCGCACGGACGGCGGGACGATCCGCCGCGTCGGCGAGCAGGAATACGGAGACGAGTTCCGACACGCTGCGTACGTCGGTACGCAGGCCGTTCGACAACGTGATGGTTTCCCAGTCTTCGGTCGTGAGCTGCTTGACCGTCTCGTTGAGATGACTCAACTGCCGTTCCGCAAACACTGCGATGATGACCGCGAAGGCCAGCAGGGTGAAGAAGCCCGCAAACAAGCGGGTACGCACCGTCATATCGGAAATCTTCATGGTCCTGCCAACTCCTAATGAATCGCTTTGTCGACCGACCCGAGATCGGCGCCGGCGATGAGTTTTTCCACGTCCATCAGGATCCGCATGCGCTCATCGAGCGTGCCGAAACCGATGATGTGGCTGGTGTCCGAACCCGCGCCGAGCGTCGGCGCGGGCTTGATCTGCGCGGGGCCGAGCGTGATGACGTCGGAGACGCCATCGACGACGACGCCGACGACGCGCGCGCCCACGGTGAGGATGATCACCACCGTGGTTTCGGTGTACTCCGCGTTCGCGAACTTGAATTTGAGGCGCAGGTCGATGATCGGTACGACCACGCCGCGCAGATTGATCACGCCTAACAACCAGACCGGCGTGTGCGGCACCTTGGTGACCTGGCTCCAGCCGCGGATTTCCTGCACGGTGAGGATGCCGACGCCGTATTCCTCGCCGGCGAGCTTGAAGGTCAGGAACTGCTGGGCGTCGGCGGCTTCGAGCGCACCGCTGGCATTCGTGGTGCTCATGCGGCTTGCGGTTTGGGCATGCCGCGCTCCTCGGGTTCCTGGAACCGGGTGATGACGCCCGGAATGTCGAGGATGAGTGCCACGCGGCCGTCACCGAGCATGGTGGCGCCGGCGAGCCCCGTGACCTGCTTGAAGTTGGTCTCCAGGCTCTTGATCACCACCTGCTGCTGCGACATCAGCTCATCGACGAACAGGCCGACGCGCTTGCCGTCGGCCTCGACGATCATCAGCAGTCCGTCGAGCAGGTCGAGGTGATCCGGCTCGATGTCGAACAGGCTGTGCAGCCGCACGATGGGTAGATAGTCGTCGCGCAGGCGGAACACCTGGCCGCCGTTCGCCACCGCGCAGACGCGCTCGCGCGTGACCTGGATGGTCTCGACGATCGAGACGATGGGCACCACGTAGACTTCCTTGCCGACGCGCGCCAGCTGGCCATCGAGGATGGCGAGCGTGAGCGGCAGGCGGATGCGGATGGTGCTGCCCTGGCCTTCCTTGGAGAAGATCTGGATGTGGCCACCGAGCTCGAGGATGTTGCGGCGGACCACGTCCATGCCGACACCGCGGCCGGACACGTCGCTGACGACGTCGGCCGTGGAAAAGCCCGGTGCGAAGATCAGGTTGAGGATGCGCTCCTCGGAGAGCTCCACTTCGTTGGTGACGAGGCCGCGCTCGAGCGCCTTCTTGAGGATCTTGTCCTTGCGCAGGCCACCGCCGTCGTCGCTCACTTCGACGATGACGTTGCCGCCCTTGTGATAGGCGTGCAGGCTGATCGTGCCGTGTTCGGTCTTGCCGGCGGCCAGCCGCACGTCGGGCATCTCGATGCCGTGGTCGATGGAATTGCGCACCAGGTGCACCAGCGGATCGCCTATCTTCTCGAGCACGGTCTTGTCGAGCTCGGTGGTGTCGCCGGTGACCTTCAGCTCGATCTTCTTGCCGAGGCGCTGGCCGAGGTCGCGCACCAGGCGCGGGAAGCGGTTGAACACGAAGCTGATGGGCAACATGCGCACGCGCATGACGCTTTCCTGCAGCGCGCGCATGTGACGCTCGAGCTGCGCCAGCGCAGAGCGTAGTTCGCCGGCCTCGCGGCCTTCGAGCGGCGCGGCGAGCTGGCTCAATACGGATTGGGTGATCACGAGTTCGCCGACCGAGTTCAGCAGCTCGTCGATCTTCTCGATGCTGACGCGAATCGATCCGCCATCGGGGTTGGCGCTGCGGGCAGCGGTTTCGCCCTTCGGGGCCGCCGCTTCCGGCACTGCTGCGGCGGTCGCGACCGGCGCAGGGGCTGGCGCCACCGCCGCCTCCACGGACGGTTCGCCGCCGATACGTTCGATGGTCAGCTCGCATTCGCTTTCTGCCCACTCGAACACGGCCTGCACGGCAGCGCGCTCGATCTCGCCTTCGACCACCAGGTTCCAGCGCAGGCGGCAGACTTCCGGATCGAGATCGGTGAGCGCGGGAATGCCACCGGCATCCGCCGAGACTTTCAGATGGCCCAGCGTCGACAGCTCGCGCAGGATGCGCAGCGGGTCGTTGCCATGGCGAAGCAGGTCCGGACCAGGAACGAATTTGATGCGCCAGCCGGGCGTGGGCGCCGGCGCGTCGCGCAGCGCCCTGCGCTTTGGCAGGCGATGCAGCGGCCGCCGCGGGAGCCGCGGCATTGCCGGTCTCACTCATGATGCGATCGAGTTCGGCGCGCAGCTTGGCGACACCGGCGGTGTCGATGGCTTCCTTGCGCTGCGTGGCGCTGAGCATGGCGCGCATCGCATCGCCCGAGCGCAGCAGCACGTCGACGATGTCCGGACGAACCTGGCGCTTGCCGGCGCGCAACTGGTCGAGCAGCGTCTCCAGCACGTGCGTGAAGCCCGCCACTTCGTTGAAGGCGAAGGTCGCGGCGCCGCCCTTGATGGAATGCGCCACGCGGAAAATGGTGTTGATCAACTCGGCATCGACTTCACCGGCGGAAAGTTTCAACAACGCCGCCTCCATCGCGTCGAGCGCTTCGAAGCTCTCTTCGAAGAAGATTTCGTGGAATTGCGTGAGATCGAGAGTCATGCCGGGTATTCCAGCAGCGGGCTGACGCCGAGTAGTTCGATGGCTTTTTCGAGCGTGGCCGAGCGCCCGGTCCACCGGTAGGCGACGCCCTTCTCGAGGCAGTCGAGCGCGAAGGCGACGATGAGCTGGATGCCGGCGGTATCGACCAGTTCGACGCTGCCGCCGTCGATCTCATAAGGTCCCGGGCAACGCCGCCTGGGAAAGCAGATGGGCGCGCACCGCCTCCGCTTCCTGGATCGTGCAGGACGTGCCGAGCACCACGCGGCCGAGGCGCTGCGCGCTGGTCGCGGGAGCAGCGGAAGCGATCGGTGCAGGCGGAGTGGCAGGAGCGGCAGGAACTGCCGGAGTGGCGGGAGCAGCTGCAACAGCGGGCGCCACTGCAACGGCGGGAGCGGCAGTGACCCGGGCGGCAACCGCACGGACGCGGTGGGAGCCCGCTGTCTTCGAGCGCGATTTCTTGCGCGTGTCTTTCATGGATTTAAGTCAAACCAGGTTTACGCGCATCCCGCGCCCGCACTATGTTGTCGGCCGTAAGGCCCTAATCGTTGAGGCGATATTCATCACATCTCTCAAGCGATTTTCTGGGCCTCGGTGTCCGCCCTACGGGGTTCGCCGCATTCGTGCAGGCGTCTCAGTAGCTTGGCTTCCGCGCGCGTGGTCCCGCAGCTCGCGACGATTTCATCGACGCTGGCGCCGCTGCGCGCCATGCGGATCGCGGTTTCGTAACCGCGCGTGTTCCCGCTGGCCGCGGATGGGGCCGGACGCGGGGCCGGTGTCTGGACCTTCGCTTGCGCTGTGGGCCTGCGCCTGCGCTTGCGCCCGGACGACGCTCGTTTCCAGCGACTCGATCGAGCCACCGAGCGCGATCAGTTGCCCTGACAATCTGCGGATCTCGACCAGTGTCGTATCGAGGCGCGCCGCGACCTGCGCGTGAGCCTGTTCCGCCTGCCGCCGTGTTCGCAGCAGCGCCCAGGCGAATCCCGCGAATGCTGCAATCAGCAACGCTGCACGCAGGCCGTCGATCCAACCGTCTGAAAGTACGAAGTGCATACCCGAGCTCCTGGCTCGCCGGGAAAACACGCGTCAAGGAGTCGACGGCGTGTGCCGGCATCGGGATACGGAGCAGGAACCGTGCCAGCGCGATGCGGCCGGAAATTGCCGCTATCGGCGGCGACTGGCACTGCGGATGCTGCGACGGGTACACCGGCGGTCACGGGTGCCGCGGGTTGTGCGATGGGCTGCGGCGCAATCGCCTCCGGCTGCGCGGATTCGCCCGGTTGCGCCGGCTCGCTGGCCACGCCGCGGTCTTCGCCAAAGGCGTCTTCGGGCGCGAGATCACCGGCGAGGATGACGATGAGCACGCGACGGTTCGCGTTGCGGCCGGCGCTCGTGTCATTGCTCTGCGCGGGCCGGAATTCTCCGAGCCCGATGACCGCGAGCCGCGCCGGATCGACGCCGCCCCGGGCAAACAAGTGCACGACGCTTGCGGCGCGCGCGGCCGACAGCTCCCAGTTCGACGGGAACGTGGAGGTGTTGATCGGCCGGTTGTCGGTGTGGCCTTCGACGCGCACCGGGTTCGGATACTTGGCGAGCGTCTCGGCGAGAACGGTGAGCGCCGGTAATGCGTCATCGGAAATTTTGGCGACGCCGCTCGCGAACAGGATGTCGGTGCGGATTTCGACTTCCACCCAGGTGGAATGGCGGCGTACCGCGATCATGGCGGCGTCGATCAGCGGCGCCAGCGCCTTTTCGATTTCGTCGGCCACGCGGCTCAGTGCGGGTGGCACGATGACCTTGCCGTGGGCATCGAGCCTGTCAGGATTCTTGCGCTGTGCGTGGCCGAACTGGTCGGCGATTTCGATCGCGTCGACCAATTGGTGCGGCTGGCCGTCGATGGGGGCGTGCTGCACGATCGAGACGGCGATGTCGGCGCCGGAGCCGCGCGATTTTTCGCCCACCTGCACGGGCTCGAGCGTCCTCGGCGCGCCGCGGAAGGCGGCCTGCAGCGAATCGGACAACACGCGGAACTTGCCCTCGTTGATCGAGGAGATCGCGTACATCACCACGAAGAACGCCAGCAGCAGCGTGACCAGGTCCCCATAGGGAATGGCCCAGGCTTCGTGGCTGGTGTGCTCTTCGTGTTTGCGTTTGCGCGCCATGGGGACATTCCTGATTTGCGAGCAAATGGGGACGCGCCTCACGCGGACTCGCGTGAGACTTGCGTGCTGCACGTGGAGGCGCGTCCCCATTTGCAGGAAATGGGGTCTGTCCCCATTAATGCAGGAAGCCATTGAGCTTGGACTCGATGGCGCGTGGGTTCTCACCGAGCACGATCGACACGATGCCCTCGATGATCATCTCGCGAACCTGCGTCTGCTCGGCGACGATGCCCTTGAGCTTGCCGGCGATCGGCAGGAAGAACAGGTTGGCGAGGCCGATGCCGTACACCGTGGCGGTGAAGGCCGCGGCGATGCCATGACCGAGCTTCGACGGATCGGCGAGATTCTGCATGACGGCCATGAGGCCGAGCACGGCGCCGATGATGCCGAGCGTGGGCGCGTAGATGCCCATGCCCTCGAAAACCTTCGCCGCGCGATTGTCGGCGTGTTCGCGCACGCCCACTTCCACCTCGAGGATCGCGCGGATCGCCTCGGGCTCGCCACCGTCGACCACCAGCTGCAGCCCGCGCTTCACGAACGAGTCGGTCTCGCGCTCGATCATCGGCTCGAGGCCTAACAACCCCTGCTTGCGCGCGATGTTGCTCCAGTTGACGATCTTCTTGATGAGCTGCTCGGCCTGCATCGGCGGCGGCCGGAAGATCCAGCTCACGCGGCGCATCGCATGCTTGAACACCGGCAGCGGCGTCTGGATGAAGATGGAGGCCACCGTGCCCACCACCACGATCATGAACGCGGCCGACGACAGCAACGCCGAAAGGCCGGCGCCCTTGAGCACGGCGCCGACCACCACCGCGATCAGCGCCAGCACGAATCCAACGGCTGTCAGGATATCCATGACGCGTCTTGGGTCACTTGTCCGCAGCCATCTGCGACAGCAAGGCGTCGATGTCGTCCTGTCCGGACACCGCATCGCCGTTGGCGATTCCCTCGACCTGCGGTCCCAGGCCCCGCTGCCAGTCCTGCTGCGCCGGCAAAGTGCGCTGCAGGCTGGTGACCTCGTGGCCATCAGCGATGCAGACCAGTTTGCTCAGCACCTTCTCGAGCTCGTCCACCAGCGCAATGACGCTGCGGATGATCTGCCCGGTGATGTCCTGGTAGCCCTGCGCCATCAGCAGTTCCGTGAGGTTGGCACGCAGCGCTTCGGAGTCCGTGCGCGTGCGCTGCAGAAACGTCGCGGCGCGTTCCGGCCACAGTGCGGCGAACGCCAGATCGCGCTCGCCATACGATTTCCAGGATTCGAGCAGCTGCGCTGCGCCGCGCGCCGCTTCGTCCACCAGCGGTCCACAGCTGTCCACGAGATCCATCGTGCGATGCGCGGCTTCGTCGGTGAGCTTGACCACGTGCGTCAGGCGTTTGCGCGCGTCCGGCACTTCGTGCCCGGCGAGCACGTCGAGACGCGCTTCGGCACTGAAACGCGCCAGCGCCGACTGCGCCGTCGCCGTGATGCGCTTCAGCTCCGGCAACAGGCCGCAGTCCATCTGCGCGGACAACTCTTCGAATGCGTGGCGGAATCCGGCCGCGTCGCCGGCATCCAGGGCGCCCTGCAGCGCCGCAACCTGCGCGCGAAATCGTTCTGGGTCCGGATGGCTCATTGTCTTCAGGCAGCCGCGCGGCCGGCCAGCATCTTGTCGAGCTTTTCCTTGAGCGTGACCGCCGTGAACGGCTTGATCACGTAACCGCTCGCGCCTGCCTGGACCGCTTCGACGATCTGCTCGCGCTTGGCTTCGGCCGTCAGCATGAGCACCGGCAACTTGGCGAGCTTCGAGTCGGCACGCACCGCCTTCAGCAGGTCGATACCCGGCATGCCCGGCATGTTCCAGTCGGTGATGAGGACGTCGAACGAGCCGGCCTTGAGCAGCGGCAACGCCGTGTTGCCGTCGTCGGCCTCGGTGATGTCGTTGTAGCCGAGCTCCTGCAGGAGGTTCTTCACGATCCGGCGCATGGTCGAGAAATCGTCGACCACGAGAAATTTCACTGTGCTCACTTTGGTACTCCTTCGCTCATCATTCCGCTCGTTAAATCCGGTCGCGCCAGCCGGCCAGCCGTGCCTGCAGTCGCACCAGCGCCTGGCCATGTATCTGGCAGATGCGCGATTCGCTCACGCGCAACGCCGCGCCGATTTCCTTCAAATTCAGTTCATCGTCGTAATACAAAGACATCACCAGCCGCTCGCGCTCCGGCAGACCACCGATGGCCTCGGTGAGCGCGGCGCGAAAATCTTCGTCGACCACATCGCGGAACGGATCCGCGTTGGAATCGGTCAGCGTCATCTCACCCTCGTCGGTGGTGAGACTCGAAATCTGGCAGCCCGCCGAATCCTCGACGATGCGGTGGTACTCGCTGAGCTTCATGCCCATTCGATCCGCCACCTCCACGTCGCGCGCTTCGCGCCCGTATTCAGATTCCAACTCGCGGATCGCCTTCGCGACCGCCCGCGCCTTGCGATGCACCGAACGCGGCGCCCAGTCGAGCTTGCGCAGTCCGTCGAGCATCGCGCCGCGGATGCGTATGCCCGCGTACGTTTCAAAACTCGCGCCGCGCCCTTCCGAATAGTTCGAGGCGGCTTCCAGCAGGCCGAGCATTCCGGCCTGGATCAGGTCGTCCACTTCCACGGACGCAGGCAAGCGCCCCGCCAGGTGATAGGCGATGCGCTTTACCAGTTCCGCGTGGCGCATCACCATCGCTTCGGTTTCCCGCGCGCTGGGGCGTTGGCTGTATGCGTTGACGCCGGTCATCGGACAACCTCGAGGCGCACCGCGGGGCGCCTGATCAGGCGTTCGACAAAGAACTCCACGTTGCCCCGGGGACCATCCGCCACGGGCCAGTTATCGGCGCGCTGCGCCAGCGTCTTGAGCGCCACGGAGGCCGGTGCGCTCGGATACGCAGTGACAACGGGACGCTGTTCACGAATTGAGCGACGCAGGAAAGCGTCTTCGGGGATTTCACCCACGTAGTCGAGGTCCACGGACAGGAACCGGGTGGCCACGCGTTCGAAGCGCTGAAACAGTGCCTGGCCCATGCCGCGCCCGCGCACCTCGTTCACGACCACACGAAACTGCTTCACGCCATGGTCCCGACTAAGGATTTTGATGAGCGCGTAGGCGTCGGTGAGAGAGGCCGGTTCATCCGACAGAACCACCAGCACCTGCTGTGCCGCCTGGGAAAACTGCAGCACGCTGCCGGAGATGCCCGCAGCGGTGTCGATGACCATGATGTCGACCTTGGCGGCGATGTCGCCGAAGGCGCGCACCAGCCCGACATGCGACAGCGTGTCGAGCTCCGCGAGCTCGGCAATGCCCGACGCGGCCGGCACCACTTTGAATCCCTGCGGAGCATCCAGCAGGATCTCTTCGAGCGAACAATTGCCGGCGAGCACGTCGGCGAGAGTCAGTCGCGGCGTAAGACCCAGAAATACGTCGACGTTGGCAAGGCCCAGGTCCCCATCGAGCAGCATGACCTGCTTGCCGCGATCGGCCAGCGCCGTGGCGAGATTCACGGCAATGGTGGTCTTGCCCACACCGCCCTTGCCACCGGTGACGGCAATCACCTGCACCGGCGAATTGTGCGGGCGCGCGACGCCATCGAGTCGCGGTGACGCCTTATCGGCGGCCATGGGTGCCTCCCGAGAGGCGGCGCTGCATGACTTCATCGTCGGCAGTCGCACCGCTGCGGCTGGCGATCTCCACCGCGCGACTCACCAGCGTGTGCGAACGGGCCGGATGCAGATCTTCCGGCACGCGTTGACCGTCGCTGATATACGCCACCGGCAGCTTGTGTCGCACCAGCGTCGACAACACGCCGCCGAGACTCACGGCCTCGTCCACCTTGGTGATCACGCAGGAACTGGGTCGCGCAACCGCGAAGAGTTTCATGGCCTCTTCGATGGCGCCGGACTGGATGCTGGCCGGAATCACCAGCGAAGTTTCGATGCGCTTCTCGGCCTGGCTCAGCAGGCGCAGGCGGCGCGCGAGATCCGGGTCGCGCGGGCTCGCGCCCGCGGTGTCGATGAGTACCAGTTGCTGGCCGGACAACGCGTCCAGCAGCTCGGGCAACTCTGCGACGTCGTAAACCGTGTGCGCGGTGACGCCGAGCAGGCGCCCCAGCATGTGCATCTGCTCATGCGCACCGATGCGCACCGCGTCGGCCGACACCAGCGCCACGCGGCGAGGTCCGTGACGCAGCACCCAGCGCGCGGCGAGCTTGGCTAACAAAGTGGTCTTGCCGGCGCCGGCGGGTCCGGCGAAGGCGATGCGTCCACCGGTCTCGAGCCAGCGGTCGCCTGTGACCTGCACGGTGCGCGCGATGGTGGCGAGCGCGAAGCGGCGCGCCGCGGAAAAACTCAGGTCGGCGGGAATCTTGCGTGCCAGCGAGGCAGACAGATCCTGCGTGATGCCGAGCTGCGCGAGCTCCTTGAGCATCGCCGCCTGCAGCGGCGAGCGCCGCGACATGTCGTTCCACGCCAGCGTCGCCAGCTGTGATTCGAGCATGCGGCGCATGTCTTTGACTTCGTTCGCGAGTTCGCTGTGCTGTGCGGGCGGCGCGTGGGGCGCGGGAGCCTTTGCTTCAGCCAGCGCGGCTTTGGGCACCAGCGCCTCGGACAATTGTGATGAGGCGCGGCGCATGGGCGCGGGCTCGCCCGTGGATAAAATATTCTCGGCTCGCGTGACTTGCGGGGCGCCGCGCGGAGCCGCGTGCTCGCGCGCGACTTCCACGTCGATCGCGGCGACGACTTCCACCTGGTCACCGACGGTGCCGGTAGAAATGATGACGGCCTCGGGACCCATGGCATCGCGCACCTGCGCAAGCGCGCTGCGCATATCCTTGGCGATGTATCTTTGAATTCTCATTCTCTACTCCACTCCCGTCTCTATCTCGCACCGACCGACGTCACCATCCGAACCTTGCGGTTGTCCGGCACTTCGTTCCAGGCAAGCACATGCAGCCCGGGCACGCTGACCCTGAAGAACCGCGCCAGCGATGTACGCAGCGCCGGCGGGGTCAGCAGTACCGCCGGTTCACCGCCACGTTCTTGACGTTGCGCGGCCTCTGACAATCCACGTTGCAAACGCTCTGCCAACCCGGGCTCGAGGCCGGGGCCAGCGGCCGAGTTCGCCAGGCCGTTTGACAATAGGCGCTCGAGTTCTGGCTCAAGTGTGATGACGGGCAACTCTTCGGCGAGGCCGACGATGTCCTGGACGATCTGCCTGCCCAGGGCAACCCTGACCTGCGCCTGCAGCACGGCCGGATCCTGCGAACGCGATCCTGCTTCCGCCAGCGCTTCGACGATGGCGCGCACGTTGCGGATCGGCACCCGCTCTGCGAGTAACCCCTGCATCACGCGCACGACGACGGCGAGCGGCAATACCTTCGGCACGAGTTCGTCGACCAGTTTCGGCGCGGACTTGGCGAGATTCTTGAGGAGCTGCTCGGCCTCTTCGTGGCCGAACAGTTCGTGCGCGTGCGATTGAATGAGATGGGACAGATGCGTGGCGATCACCGTGGCCGCATCGACCACCGTGTAACCCAGCGACTGCGCGTGCTCGCGCAGGTTGGGTTCGATCCACACCGCTTCCATGCCGAACGCCGGATCGCGGGTCGCGAGCCCGTTGACCGGACCGAATACACGGCCGGGGTTGATCGCGAGCTCGCGATCGGGATGCACGACGCTCTCACCGATCGCCACACCGGCAAGCCGGATGCGGTAGGTGTTGGGGCCCAGTTCCAGGTTGTCGCGGATGTGCACGGCCTGCACGAGGAAGCCGAGCTCCTGCGTGAGCTTGCGGCGAATCCCACGGATGCGGGCTAACAAGTCGCCGCCCTTGGTGCGATCGACCAGCGGCACGAGGCGATAACCCACTTCGAGACCGACGGCGTCCACCGGGCGAACGTCTTCCCAGGAAAGCTCCTGGTTTTCCGGCGACGGCGGCGGTGGCGCCGGTTCCGGCGCCGCGACCGGCGCGAGCGCCTCCGCTTCGCGTTTCTTGACGAGCCGCCAGGCGGCGAAACCGCAGAGCGCGGCGATCGACAGGAACGCCAGGTTCGGCATTCCGGGAATGACGCCCATGATGCCGAGGATGGAGGCCGCGACGGCGAGCGCCTTGGGCTGGCCGAACAACTGGCGCTGCAACTCGTGGCCCATGTCCTGCTCGCGCGTGACGCGCGTGACGATGATGGCCACCGCGACCGACAGCATGAGGCCGGGAATCTGCGCCACCAGACCGTCGCCGATGGTGAGCAGCGTGTAGGTCTTGGCGGCATCACCCATGGGCAGGTCGTGCATCATCGTGCCGATCAGCAATCCGCCGACGATGTTGATGACCATGATGAGGATGCCGGCGACGGCGTCGCCGCGGACGAACTTGCTGGCGCCATCCATGGAGCCGTAGAAATCGGATTCGGCGCGCACTTCGGCGCGGCGCGTGCGAGCCTCGTCCTGCGAGATGATGCCGGCGTTCAGGTCGGCATCGATGGCCATCTGCTTGCCGGGCATGGCGTCCAACGCGAATCGCGCCGACACTTCCGAGACGCGGCCCGCGCCCTTGGTCACCACCACGAAGTTGATGATGGTGAGGATGATGAACACCACGGCGCCGACGGCGTAGTTGCCGCCGATCACGAACTCGCCGAACGCGGCGATCACCTTGCCGGCCGCATGCGAACCTTCGTGGCCATGCATGAGCACCACGCGCGTCGAGGCGACGTTGAGCGCCAGCCGCAGGATGGTCACGAGCAGCAGCACGGTCGGGAAGATCGCGAATTCCAGCGGCCGCTTGACGTTGAACACCGCCATGACGATGACCAGCGACAGCGCGATGTTGAACGTGAACAACACGTCGAGCATCACCGGCGGCAGCGGCAGGATCATCATCGCGAGGATCGAGATGAGCCCGATGGGCACGCCGATGCCCATGCGCATCAGCGCGGAAGGCAGGCTCGGATTTGCGTCAGTGGTGGCCATGTGCAGGAGCAGCGGTTAGTGAATGACCGGCGGCGGCGGCGGTTTCGCGCCGCGCGCGACCGCAGCCTTGAGCTGATAAACGTAGGTGAGCACCTGCGCCACGGTGACGTAGAGCGCGGCCGGCACTTCGTGCCCGAGCTCGACGCTGCGATACAGCGCGCGCGCCAGCGGCGGCGCCTCGACCAGCGGCACGCCGTTTTCGGTGGCGAGCTCGCGGATGCGCGCCGCGAGCAGGTCCGTGCCCTTGGCCACCACCACGGGTGCGCGCATGCGGCTTTCGTCGTAACGGATCGCCACGGCGAAGTGCGTCGGGTTGGTGATGACCACGTCGGCCTTCGGCACTTCCTGCATCATGCGGCCGCGCGCCAGTGCGCGCTGCGCTTCGCGGATGCGGCCGCGCGTCTCGGGTGAGCCTTCGCTCTCCTTGTATTCTTCCTTCACTTCCTCGCGCGTCATCTTGAGATCGCGCGAGTGCTGCCAGAGCTGGAACGGCACGTCGAAGGCGGCAATCACCACCAGGCCGAAGCACAGCACCAACAGCGAATAGCCGGCGAGCGCCGCCGAATGGGCGATGGCGCCATGCAACGGTTCGCTCGACAGGCCCATCATCTGCGGCGTCATGCCCTTGAGCAGGAACCAGGCGATGGCCGAAACCACGAGCACCTTGGCGATGCCCTTGCCGAGCTCCACGGTGCCGCGCGCCGAGAACATGCGGCCGAGCCCGGCCGCGGGGTTCAGCTTCGAAAATTTGGGCATCAACGCTTGGCCTGAGAAATTCCAGCCGCCAATCGCGAGCGGCGCTGCCAGCGCCGCGACGAACGTGGCGCCGAGAATCGGCAGGATGATGATGAGCGAACGCAGGCCGGCATCCACGAGCGCCGGCCAGATCACGCCCTCGCCCACCGCCTCCTGCGGGCTCAGCGTCAGAAGGTCGCGCATGAGATCGGAAAACCTGCCCGCCGCGCCGCCTCCGAGCGTGTAGATAGTCGCGGCGGCCGCGATGCACACCGCCGCCATCGACAGCTCGATGGAGCGCGGCACCTGGCCTTTCTTGCGCGCCTCTTCGAGGCGCTTCGGTGTAGCTTGTTCTGTGCGTTCTGCACCGGACCCGGACTCGGCCATGACTTACGGCCCTCCGCTGTGCAGAGAACGCAGGAAATCGAATCCCTGCGCCATCAGCGTGGTGAAACTCTCCTGCAGAGGCCCGATGCCGGCGAGCACGACCAGCAGCCCGACGACCAGTGAAACCGGGAAGCCGACCGCGAACAGGTTCAGCGACGGAGCCGCGCGGCTCACGACACCGAAAGCGAGATTGACGATGAGCAGCGCGGTGATGCCGGGAAGCGCCACTGCAATGGCGCCGGCGAACAACTGGCCGCCCCAGAGAATGAGCGCCCAGATGCCTTCCTGGCCGAGTCCGGTGGTACCCACCGGCAGCGCATAAAGGCCCGCGACCAGCAGTTCGATCAACGCAGTGTCCCCGCCCAGCGCGAGAAATGTGAGCGTGGCGAGAATGATGTAGAGCTGGCCGAGCGCCGGCGTGCTGCTGCCGCGCAGCGGGTCGACGTTGAACGCGAACGACAGACCCATGCTGTTGGCGAGCAACTGGCCGGCGAGCCCCAGCGCGTCGAACACGATCTGCAGCGCAAAGCCCAGCGCCACGCCGATCAGCAGCTGCTGGAACACCACGACGACGCCCTGTGGCGAAAACGGCGCGATCGACGGCGTGGGAATCATCGGCGCGATGAGAGCCGTCAACGCCACGGCGAGAATGATGCGCGTGCGCGGCGGCACGAAGCGTGCGCCGAACACCGGCGCCACCATCAGGCACGCGCCGATACGCGCGAACGGGAAGAACCCTTGCGCCACCCAGCCTTCGAGCTGCCCGATGGAGAGCGCGATGGACATCAGCCGACCAGGCCCGGAATGCTTTCGATGAGCCCGCGCGTATATTCGACGAGCGTGCGGAGCATCCACGGACCGGTGATGGCCAGCACCGCGGCCATCGCCAGCAGCTTCGGAATGAACGACAGCGTCATCTCGTTGATCGACGTGGCCGCCTGGAAGATGCCGACGATGAGACCGACGGCGAGCGCGGTGAGCAGCAGCGGCGCCGAAAGCATCAGTGTCGTCTCGAGCGCGTGCCGGCCGATCGTCACCACCATTTCGGGAGTCATTGCGGCCTACCTGAAGAAGCTTTGGGCAAGCGTGCCCATCACCAGCGCCCATCCATCGATGAGCACGAACAACATGATCTTGAACGGCAGCGATATCAGGACCGGCGAGAGCATCATCATGCCCATGGACATGAGCACGCTCGCCACCACCAGATCGATGATCACGAACGGAATGAACAGCAGGAAGCCGATCTGGAACGCGGTCTTGAGCTCGCTGGTGACGAATGCCGGCACCAGGATGCTGAGCGGCACGTCGGCCGGCGTCGCGAAACCCTTGCCGCCGGAAATGCGCACGAACGTGGCGATGTCGGACTCGCGCGTCTGCTCGAGCATGAAACCCTTGAGCGGAACGATGGCGCGTTCGAGCGCGACGGTCGTCTCGATGGTGCCGGCGAGATAAGGCTGCGCGGCCTCGACGTTGATCTTCTCGATCACCGGCGCCATCACGAAGAAAGTCAGGAACAGCGCGAGGCCCACGAGCACCTGGTTAGGCGGGCTCTGGCCCGCGCCGATGGCCTGCCGCAGGATCGCCAGCACGATGACGATGCGCGTGAACGCCGTCATCATGAGCATGATGGCGGGCAGCAACGACAGCACCGTCATCAGGATCAGGACCTGGAGCGTCAGCGAATAGGTCTGTCCGCCGCCGGCCGCCGTGGTCACCGTGACCGCCGGGAGACCCGAGACCACCGTTTCGGCTGCCGACGCCGCCAAGCGGCAGCAGCAAGAGGCCTGGCAATGCGAGGAATCGCTTCACTTGCCCATCTTCATTTGCCAAGGCTCCGCTTCAGCAGATCCTTGAACGAAGGCAGCGCCGGGCACGGTGGCCGGCGGTGCCGGCGGCGCTTCGGTGACCGCGCCTTCGGGGAAGACGTGCAACGTGGTCACGCTGCCTGCGGCGACGCCGACGAGAATTTCAGTGGCGCCGACGCGCACCAGCACGCAGCGCTCCTTCGGACCCAGGGCGCGTTCACCCAGCACCTGGATGCGATCCTGTCCGGCGACGCCGAAGCCGCGCATGCGTTTCATCGCCCAGGCGAGACCCGCGATGAGCGCGACGATGGCGAGCAAGGCCAGCGTCACTTCGACGAGACCTCCGCCCGAACTCGGCGCGGCGCTCGCGGCGGGCGCGGCAAACAATGGTGCGTCCACGGATTTACTTGAGCTTGCGGATACGTTCGGCCGGGCTGACCACGTCGGTGATGCGAATGCCAAACTTCTCGTTGACCACCACGACCTCGCCATGCGCCACGAGCGTTCCGTTGACGAACACGTCGAGCGGCTCGCCGGCGGCGCGATCCAGTTCGACCACCGAACCCTGGTTGAGCTGCAGCAGGTTGCGGATCGGGATACGCGTGCGGCCCACTTCCATCGACAGCGTAACGGGCACGTCGAGGATCACCTCGAGGTTCACGTCCTGGGATTCGTCGGCCATCACGGCCTCACTCTTCGCGTTCATGATTCAATTCCTCGAGTTGTTCTGTGCGCCGGGGCGGCGGTATTTCTGTTCGTAGCGCACGCACTGCTGCCCGCGCGACACGCCATACGCGCCTTTGAACAACGGCACGCCTTCGGCGAGCACGGTGGCCTTGCCGGAAAAGTCGCAGGGCAACACGTCGCCCGGCTTGAGATCCACGAGCTTCGACAAGGCGACGCTGCCGTTGCCGAGCAAGGTGGTCAGTTCCACTTCCGCGTCCTGCAGGCCGTCCTTGAGCATGTTGAGCCAGCGTTCGTCCTGCTCGGCACGATCGCTCTGCACGCCGGAGTCGAGCACTTCACGCAGCGGCTCGATCATCGAATACGGCATCACCACGTGCAGCGCGCCGCCGCCACCATCGAGCTCGATCTGGAACGGGCACACCACCACGACTTCCGAAGGGGTGACGATGCCGGCGAAATTGGGGTTGATCTCCGAGTTCACGTACTCGACGTCGATCTTCGCGATCGGCGTCCACGCCTCTTTCATGTCGTTGAAGGCGCTGCGCAGGAACATGTGCACCACGCGCATTTCGACGGCGGTGAATTCGCGGCCTTCGATCTTCGCCTGGCGGCCGATGCCGCCGAAGAAGTTGTCGACCATCGCGAACACGAGCTTCGGATCGATCACGAACAACCCGGTGCCGCGCAGCGGGTTGATCTTCACGAGGTTCAGGTTGACCGGCAGCGACAGCGAGTGCGTGTACTCGCTGAACTTCTTCATCGACACCTGCCCCACCGCGATTTCGACCGTGCGTCGCAGCAGGTTGTAGATGCTCACGCGCAGCTGGCGCGCCAGCCGCTCGTTGACCATCTCGAGCGTCGGCATGCGGCCGCGCACGATGCGCATCTCGCGGCTGAAGTCGTACTGGCGGGCTTCGCCCGGGTGCGGCGTCGGGCTCGGTGCTGACCGCGCCCTGGTCGACGCCGTTGAGCAGCGCGTCGATTTCATCCTGGTTGAGAACTTCCTGACCGGCCATGGGCGCGCCCTACTGCATCACGAATGAAGTGAAGTACAGCGCCTCGACCTTGGGCCCGTCGCCGCCCGATTCCTGCGACCACGGCACGGACGGCTTTCGAGGCGAGCGCTTGCGCAGGTCTTCCTTGCCCTCGAGCTTGGAGACGGTGTCGTAATTCTGGTTGCCGAGGATCAGCAGCAGGTCGTTGCGGATGCGCGGATCGTTGTCCTTGATGATCTTCTCGATCTCGAGGTCGCGCGTCATGATGCCGATGGTGATCTGCAGGAATCGCACCGCGGATTCGGCCTGGAAATTCACCACGAAGGGCGGATCCAGCGTGACGTAGACGCGCCGGCAGCAACTGCTCCTTCTTGCCGCTTCCTTGCCCTTGGGGTCTTCCTTGGCGCCGAGTAGTTTGAACGCGGCAAAGCCGCCGCCGCCGAGCACCAGCAGCAGCAGCACGGTGATGATCAGGCCGCTCTTGCCACCCTTTGCGGGTTCGGCTTCTGCGCCTTCTTCAAGGTCATCGTTGGTTGCGGCTGGTGGCGCCATAGCGAATCCTCACGCGAAAATGTGGTTGCGACGGCAATACATCGTGCAACGCGCGTGCCACCTACCGAATCGTGAAAGGCGTCACGCAATGGCGGCCATTGGCGACAAGGGATGACGGTTTTTTGGCGTGCTGGACGTGGAGGTAGTGCCGGGCACAAAGTCGTAGTTGAGTCGGCGGCAGTTCTGCGCGCCGGGCTTCGCTCAACTACGACTTTTGGTGCCGGCACTACCTCACTCAGGCGTAAATGTCGAGAAGGCCCGTGATGTGAATCGTCCGGGCGGAAATCGTCGGGGCTTCCCCGACTGTCATCGACCCGCGGCGTACCGGCGGCTTCGTGACGCGTCGACTTCGCAAAGCCATGAGAGACGCTGCTATCCATTAGCTGAAACCCTTGCGACTCGAGCATTTCCCGCAGGCGCGGAATCGACGCCTCGAGCAGCGCGCGGGTTTCGGCGTTCGCGGCGCCGAAATGCACGGTGGCCTGGTTGTCGCGCACGGCCACGTTGACTTCCAGCGGTCCGAGGTCGACCGGCGTCAATTGCAGCGAGGCCGAGGAATCGCCGGTGCGCACCATCGATGCGAGCCGGTTGCCGAGCTCGTCCGCCCAGCGCGGATCGCGAACATGCGAGGTCAGCGGCGCGGATTCGACACGCTCCGTCGTCTGACGCGTGCCCTGCGTAAAGATATCCGCGGGTCCGGCCAGCGAATTCCAGGTCGTCGAATCGATGACCGGAGCCGACGTCAGGATGTTGGACATGAATGCCGGCAGATCCGCGTCGTCGCCGGCAGAAGCATCGGAGGCGAAGATCTGCGCGATATCGATCGTGGCCGCCTTCGGGTCTGCCTGCAGAAAGTTGCCCATGTCCGATGGCTGAATGTTGTCAGCTCGTGGGGAAGAAGAGCCCATCACCATCGGCCGCAAAATCTTCGGCGCGGGCAACAACGCGGAGATGAACGACAGCGCATCGTCCGCGAACTCCAGATCGTCGTCGAAATCTTCGGTGGAGTCGTCCAGCGTGTCCGCCAGCAATCCCGCGTCCGGCTCACCGGCGACCAGTGCATTCATCTGCGCCTGAATCGCCAGCAATGCTGTCGAAGGCGCCCGTGTCGCTGATCTCACTGCCGGCGGGTGCGGCGCTCGCGCGTCGCGGTGGTCTGCAGTGCAACGTTCGAAATCATGTCTTGCCCTCGCGGTTCCGGAAGCGAAGCTGCTGCGACAACTCGTCGCTGTCGCGCTGGTCGCGGCGGTCTTCCTCGCGTGTTTCTTCGACCTGCCAGCGCTCGGCCAGCGTGTCGACCACGTGCGCACGCTTGGCGGCTTCGCGCCAGACCTGCACCGTGAGCCTGGTGCGCGGCGCGCGCCTGCTCGACGACCTGGCGTTGCTGCTCGAGCGCATCGCCGAGACGCGCCAGGAAGGCCTGGAAATCCCGCCCCGCGGCGACGCCGACGCCGGCGCCCGCGCGCGCGGCGAATCCGTCTTCGTATTCCTTGCGGTAACGCTCGAGCGCGCGAGTTTCTCTTCCATGGCCACCACGTGGCGTTCGGCCTGGGCGACGCGATCGGCGTGCTCGCGCTCGACGTGCGCGGTGGCCTGCTGAACGACGCCAAGTCTTTCGGAACGCGTCATGGGTTAAGCCTTTCGCGCCGGCGGCGCTGCGTTGAACAACTGCGCGAGCGCCTGCACGGCATCGCGCTGCCCGACCCGCTCTTCGATGGGCTGCATGAGGAACTTCTGCATCGCCGGCCACAGGTCGATGGCCGCGTCGATGCGCGGATCGCTGCCGCGCTGATACGCGCCGATGGAAATGAGATCGCGATGCTGCTGGTAGATAGCCAGGTTCTGGCGGAAGCGGCGCGCCAGCTCGGCATGCTCCGGCGTGACGATTTCATGCATCACGCGGCTCACGGAGGCTTCGATATCGATGGCCGGGTACTGCCCGGCTTCCGCGATGCGTCTCGACAACACCACGTGGCCGTCGAGAATGGCGCGCGCCGCGTCGGCGATCGGATCCTGCTGGTCGTCGCCTTCGGTGAGCACCGTGTAGAAAGCGGTGATGGAGCCGCGTCCGGTCGAGCCATTGCCGGCGCGTTCGACCAGCGCGGGCAACCGCGCGAATACCGAGGGTGGATAGCCGCGCGTGGCCGGCGCTTCGCCGATGGCGAGGCCGATCTCGCGCTGCGCCTGCGCAAACCGCGTCAGGGAATCCATGATGAGGAGCACGGACAGGCCGCGCTCGCGAAAATATTCGGCGATGGACGTGGCCAGCCACGCGCCATGCAGGCGAATGAGTGGCGGATTGTCGGCAGGTGATGCCACCACCACGCGAGCGCCTGCGGCCTTCGGGCCCGAGGATGCGATCGACGAATTCCTTCACTTCGCGGCCGCGTTCACCGATCAGCCCGACGACGATGACGTCGGCGCTGGTGTAGCGCGCCATCATGCCGAGCAGCACGCTCTTGCCGACGCCCGAGCCCGCGAACAGGCCGATGCGCTGGCCGCGACCGACGGTCAGCAGTGAATTGATGGAGCGCACGCCCACGTCGAGCGGCGAATCGATGGGATGACGCTCGAGCGGGTTGATGGTCTTGCCTTGCAGCTTCACGCGCTCATCGCCGTTCAGCGGTCCGAGTCCGTCGAGCGGCTTGCCGGTGCCGTCGATGATGCGGCCGAGCAATCCCGGGCCGACGCGCACGCTGCCGGCGCGCTGCCGCGGAATCACGCGCGCGCTCGGCGCGAGGCCGTGCACATCGCCGGTGGGCATCATGAGCAGCTTGTCGCCGGAGAAGCCGACCACTTCGGCTTCACAGCGCGAGCCGTCACTGGAAATCAGGTCGCAGACGTCGCCGACCGCGGCCTGGCAGCCGGACGCTTCCAGCGCGAGGCCCACCATGCGCGTCAGCGAACCTTCGACGGCGGGTGTGGGCAGATTGGCCGCGCGGGCCACCTGCGCATCGATGCTCTTGCGCCACGCGAGCGAGCGCTCGGCACGGAATCGCGTTGGCGCCGCTCATGACTGACTCTTCCGGTCGGCGGATCCGCCGGCGCGGGAGTGGCGTCGACGCGCTCGGCGCGATCGTCACCCAGCAGGCCGCGCATCGCAGCGGCGACGCTCGTCTCGAAGCGTGCGTCGATGCTCGCAGTGTCGGTGGTCACGCGGCAGCCGCCGCGCGCCATGAGCGGATCCTCGCGCAGCTCCCATTCGCGCTCGCCCACCGGAGTGGCGAGCCGGTCGCGCACGATCGTCGGCGTCGTCCGGATGCAGGTGAACCTTGATGTTGCGCGCGGCGATGGGCAGCAGGCCCACGGTGTGCCGCACGATGCCGATGACCTGCGCGGGATCGAGCGTGAGCTCGCGCCGCACCAGGTGCTTGGCGATGATCATCGCGAGCCGCGTGAGCTCGTTTTCGATGCCGGCATCGAGATCATCGAGTGGCTTGGCGAGCGTCTCGATGATGGCCGACAGCGCCGCGATCTTGACGTCGACTTCGGCGATGCGAACCTTGAGCTCGCCTCGCCCTCTGCCTCGCCCTTGCGCACGCCTTCGACGTGGCCGGCCTTGTAGCCATGCTCCCAGGCATCGCGTTCCACCGCGGCCAGGTGCATGACGTTGACGCCGCCACTGCCGCGCGGCAGCGGCGCACCTTCGACCTTGGGCAGATCCCAGCGCGAGACGTCTTCGGCGACCGCAGCCAGGGCCTCAGACATATTCGTCGCCGCCCTTGCCGCCGAGATTGATGGTGCCGTCGTCGGCGAGCTTGCGCGCCGCCAGCAGGATTTCCTTCTGCGCCGCTTCGACTTCGGCGAGGCGCACCGGGCCCTTGTTGGCCAGGTCGTCCTTCATCATCTCGGCCGCGCGCTGCGACATGTTCTTGAAGACCTTGGCCTTGAATTCTTCGTCCGCGCCCTTGAGCGCGAGCAGTAGTTTGTCCGCCGGCACCTGGCGCAGCAGCTCCTGCATGCCGCGGTCGTCGACCTTCGAGCAGGTCGTGGAACACGAACATCAGGTCCTGGATGCTCTGCGAGAGCCGCGCGTCGGCCTTGCCGACTTCGGTCATGATGGCGTTGCCCACCTTGGCGTCGAGCAGGTTGACCATCTCGGCCGCGACCTTGAGGCCGCCGAGCGATGAACTCTTGCCGTTGCTGGCGCCGGCCGCGAACTGTTTCTCCATCATTTCGTCGAGCTCGCTGAGCGCCGAGGGCTGCACGCCATCGAGCGTCGCGACGCGCACGATCAGGTCCGAGCGCGTGTTCTCCGGCAGGAAGGCCAGCACTTCGGCGCCCTGGTCCGGTTCGAGATACGAAAGCACGATGGCGAGGATCTGCGGATGCTCGTTGCGAATGAGCTCGGCTACCGCGCGCGAATCCATCCACTTGAGCGCCTCGAGGCCCTTGCGCTGGCCGCCGAGACGGATGCGATCCATCAGCGAGTTCGCCTTCTCGTCGCCGAGCGCGTTGACCAGCACCTTGCGCACGAATTCATCGCTGCCGACACCGAGCGAAGTCTGGCTCTCCAGCTCGGTGGTGAAGGTCGAGAGGACGTCGCGCACTTCATCGCGCGACACGCGCGTGAGCTCGGCCATGCTGCGCCCGAGACGCTGCACGTCCTTCGCACCCATGTGCTTGAGGATTTCCGCCGCCTCGCTCTCGCCGAGCGTCAGCAGCAGTATCGCGGCGCGTTCAACGCCACTGCGTTCTTTGGCGACTTCAGCCATCGGCTCTGCACCCATGCTTTCACGACCTGCGCGCCGCGCTTCGGATCCTGCGCGACCATGCCGCGCGCCGCGGCCACTTGTTGTTCGTAGGCGAGCGTCGGGGCCTCTGCGACCTGCCCGCCCGCGATCACCGCGAGCGCTGCCTGGCGCGGCGGGCGCGCGGCGGTCAGCAGACCCTTGGTCAGAGGCTTCAGCACGTTGAAGACGATGACCAGCAGCACGAGAACGCCGGCGAGGACCTTCGCGAGGGTCTGCGCCCAGGCGCGCTCCCAGAACGGAATCGACTCGAGCTCGCCTTCGTCGATCGCCGGCGTGCCGAGGAATGAGGAGTTCACGACGTTGACGGTGTCGCCGCGCGTGGCGTCGAAGCCGACGGCATCGCGTACCAGCGCGGTGAGCCGATCGAGCTGCTCGGGCGGCACGGGTGACTCGGTGACTTTGCCGTCCGCGCCTGTGGTGCGCAGATTGTCGATGAGCACCGCGACCGACAGGCGCGTGACGCGTCCGGCGGGCATGCGCGAGTACGCCATCGTGCGATCGATCTCGTAGTTGCGCGTCGATTGCCGCGACGTGGAATCCGGGTCCGGTGACGGTCGTGCCCGCGTTGTTCGACGCGTTGCGCTGCGGCCGCATTGCGCCGGCGCGGTCGCACCAGACTGCGCCACCGCAGGCGTAGCGCCGGGCGCCAGCGCGACGCCGGGCTGCGGCGGCTGATTGGTCAGCGCACCGGGCACGCCACCGGCATTGCCGGCACCGTTGCGCGCCGCTTCTTCGGCCGTCGATTCGCTGCGCACGACCTGGCTCTGCGGATTGAACTGCTCGCGCGTCTGCTCGGTGGTGGTCATGTCGACCTGGGCGACCACCTGGGCGCGCACGCGGCCCGGGCCCGACCAGCGGCGTCAGCATCTCCTGGATGCGATTCGAATAACTTTCCTCGAGGCGATGCGAGAACTCGAACATCTTGTCGCGCATCGCGGTGTCGCTGTCAGTCTCGGGCGACGACAGCAGGCGGCCGGTCTGATCGACGACCGTCACCTGCGAAGCGGTGAGTTCGGGAATGCTGGAAGCCACGAGGTTCGCGATGGCCTGCACGTTTTCGTCGTCGAGACGACGGCCCGCCTTGATCTGCAGGAACACCGACGCGCTGCCCGGGCGGCGCTCGCTCACGAACGCGGACTGCCGCGCCATGGCCAGGTGCACGCGCGCGCCCTGCACGTTCTGCAGGCTGGCGATGGTGCGCGCGAGCTCGGTTTCGAGCGCGTGCTGGTAGCGCGCGTTTTCCATGAAGGCGCTGACGCCGAAGCCCGGATCGCGCGTCATGGCATTCACGCCGCCGCCGCCTTCGGGAAGTCCCTGCGACGCCAGGCGCAGGCGCGCCGGGGCCAGTTGTTCGGCCGGCACGCTGATCGAGCCCACGCCGTTCTCGAGCTTGTAGGGAATGCCGGCGCCTTCGAGCGCCTGCGTGATCTGCGCGGTGTCTTCCGCCGCGAGATTCGAATACAGCAGGCTGTAGGTAGGGCCCACGGACCAGAGCATGACGCCGACGCCGGCGGCAATCGCTGCCGCGACGCCGACCAGCAACAGCAACGGCTTCATGCCGCTGATGACGCGTTCGGAGCCCGTAGTATTGACCAATTCTCCAGCCATCGAATGATTCCTCTAGCCGCTCAGAGCGGCATGTTCATGATCTCGCGGTAGGCCTCAACGAACTTGTTGCGGACCTCCGTGAGAGCGCGAAACGAAACGTTCGCCTTCTGCATTTCGAGCATGACCTGCGGCAACTCCACACCCGGCACGCCGCGTTCGAACTGCGTCTGCAGCGTGGTCGCCTTGTTCTGCACCTGGTTGACCGAGTCGAGTCCCTGCTTCAGCAACTTCGCGAAGCCGTTGTCGACAGCACCAGGCCCACCGGCTGCACCCGGAGCGCGAGCCGCACCGATACCGCCGACGCCGCCGCCCTGCGAGACGCTGCGGATCTGCGCCAGCACACGGTCGATTTCCATGTTGCTCATCGGGAGTCTCCGGAGTTACGTGGAATCAGGCGGCGGGAACGTCGATGCCAGCGTTGCGAATGCGGGCGAGCTTGTAGCGCAAGGTGCGCGGGCTGATGCCGAGCTTCTCCGCCACTTCGCGCCGGCTGCCACGCGCCGCGCGCAGCGCCTCGAGGATCACGTCGCGTTCGGCGCGCTGCATCGTCTGCTGCAGCACCGGCGAGACGCTGGCGGCGGCGCCTTCGCGCACGGGCTGCTTCTCGAAAAGAATGTGTTCGGCTTCGATGACCGTGCCTTCGGTGAGCACCACGGCCCGCTGCAGGAGGTTGTCGAGCTCGCGCACGTTGCCGGGCCAGTTATAGGTTAGGAGCAGATGCGCGACATCGGCCGAGAGCGCCGGAATGCGCTTGCCCACGGCGGCGCGCAGCTGCAACAGGTGGGTCGCCAGCGGCAGGATGTCATCGCGGCGCTCGCGCAGCGGCGACAGCGCCAGGGGAAATACGTTGAGTCGGTAATAGAGGTCTTCGCGGAAGCGTCCGGCGGCGACTTCTTCGCGCAGCAGTCGGTTGGTGGTCGCGATGACGCGCACGTCGAGCGCCACCGGCGTATTGCCGCCCAGGCGCTCCACTTCCCGCTCCTGCAGCACGCGCAGTAGTTTGGCCTGCAGTGCCAGCGGCATTTCGGTGATCTCGTCGAGCAGGATCGTTCCGCCCTGCGCCTGTTCGAACTTGCCCGCATGGGCGTTCACGGCGCCGGTGAAGGAACCCTTCTCGTACCCGAACAGCATCGCTTCGAGCATGTTCTCGGGGATGGCGGCGCAGTTGACCGCGACGAAGTTCTTCTTCGCGCGTGGACTGGCGCGATGAATGAGCTTCGCCAGCACTTCCTTGCCGGTGCCGGACTCGCCGACGAGCAGCACCGAGCAGTCGGTGGCCGCTACACGCCGGGCCAGCGCCATGATCAGTTGCGAGGATGAATCGACCGCCACTGGTTCCAGCGCGTCGCTCAGTTTCATTTCGGTGCTCATCGGAACCTCAGGTTCAATTGGCCTCGAGCGGCCAACGATTGCAGTTGCAAGAGCTGTGCCGGCCAGAATGCGCGTAGCCAGCGTGACCTCGATCACACGAGTGTCATGAATCCGTCGCTGAAAAAGAGAAAGGCACCGCTGCGTTGCGCGCGCGGCGACGAAACTCAGGCGTGATCGGCGCCCTGGGCCATGCCGAGCTTGCGCAGCTTCTCCACCAAAGTAGTACGGCGAAGCGACAGCAACCGTGCCGCATGCGCGACCGTGCCGCCGGAGCGCTGCAACGCCTGGCTGATGAGGCTGCGTTCGATCACCATGAGGTGCGCGCGCAGATCGACACCCTGCTCGGGCAGGCGCGTGATGGCATCCTGCTCGCCGAGCCAAAGAGTCGTCGGCACGACTTCGTCCACTTCGATTTCCGGGTCACCGGACATCGCGGCCAGCAATTGCGGAATTTCCAGCGGCGCCGCGAGCCTCACTTCCGGTGCGGTCCAGTCCGTGGGGCGGTACCGCGCCGGCAGATCACCGATGCCCACCGGCCGCTCGGGGCACAGGATGGAGAGGCGTTCGATGAGATTCGAGAGCTCGCGAATGTTGCCGGGCCACGGATACGCGGCGAGCGCATCGACAGTCTCGGGCAGCAGTTGCAGGCGCGCGCGGCCGCGCGAAGCGGCCAGCGACACGAAGTCGTTGATGAGCACCTGCAGATCGTCGATGCGGGCGCTGAGCGTCGGCATCTCGATGGGGAATACGTTAAGCCGGTAGAAGAGATCGCCGCGGAAGTTGCCGCGCACGATGGATTCCTCGAGGTTGCGATGCGTGGCGGCGATGATGCGCACGTCGCACTCGCTCGACACGTTGCTGCCGACGCGTTCGTAAACGCGCTCCTGCAGGACGCGCAGCAACTTCACCTGCATCGGCAGGCTCATGTCGCCGATCTCGTCGAGGAACAGCGTGCCGCCCTCGGCGATTTCAAAACGTCCCTTGCGCGTGGTGATGGCGCCGGTGAAGGAACCCTTCTCGTGGCCGAACAGCTCGCTCTCGAGCAGCTCGGCGGGAATGGCGCCGCAGTTGACGGCGACGAACGGGCGCTGACGGCGCGGGCTCGCGGCGTGGATCGCACGCGCGGCGATCTCTTTACCCGTACCGGATTCCCCTAGGATGAGAACCGTGGAGTCGTAAGGCGCCACCTGCTCGATCAGCCGGTTCACGGCAGATATTGCCGGGGAAGCTCCGGAGGGCAACAGAACACCGTAATCCTTCGGGTTCGTGGCCAGGGTCATCTCTGCACGGCGCGCGACTCCCTCGCTCTGCGCACTGATGCATTCGATCGGCTGCACGGTCTCTCCTTTTTCTCTCGCGACTATCTTCGCAACTTTGGTCCGCGCGAAAACGTGACGTGTCGTGCATCTTTGCAGATGCAAGCGAAAAAGGGCCTAACAACTTTGAGTGCGCTGCCGATTACATCTGCACAGAAAGGGGATCCCTTACTGAGTAAACCTTAATGAAAAAACCACATTGAAAAATCAGGAGCGGCGAATTCCGCGCGCACCGGCAATCTTGCGCCGATGGCGGCGAAATACCAGCTTCTCGATGTGATCGGCGACCGTTTCACCGAGCGAGAGAAAACGCACGCGTGTCTGCCCTGGCGGCGCTCCGCTCACGACTTGCGCGGGCAGATGCAGTGGTTGCATGACGATGTCGCGCAGCATCAACTCGAGCACGCCGTACGCACCTTCGACCAGACCTTCGTCGTAAGTGAAACTCGCACCCATCGCGTTAAGTCGAATGCTGAACGGACGCAGGCGCGGCTGGCTCGCAGCGAGCAACTGTCCGGCGAGCTCGAGCAACAGGTTGAGTTTGAAATCGAGACGGCGCAGATCCGCCGAGTGCGGAGCTTCGTCGTCGGATTTTTCGAGCTGCCCGTGTTCTTCGAGCGCGTCGCAGGCCTGTAACACGCGCAGGTTGCGTTCAGCGAAATGCTGCGCAGTAACATCGTCGACCTCGTGCTCGGACGGCCGCCAGCGAACCGGCAGCAGGTCTTCGTAGGCCAGCTTGTCGAAAATCACGATGGTGTCTCTGCCGTCGTACACGCGTGACCTCGGTGTTGAATCGCGGCGAGCCTAGCGGCTCTTGCTCATCATGGCGGCGATGGCGCGTTCCGATTCGAGCGCCGCTTCGTCGAGCGAGCGCAGGCACGCGCGGCCATCGGCGTCGAGCCGCGTGGCACGCAACAGGCAGAGCAGCTCGCGCCGTTCATCGAGCTCTTCGCTCACCCTGCCCCAGCGCTGCTCGCACACGTAGCGCGAGACATCCCAGGTGCTGGCGAGAATCGCCGAGGCGATTCGACGCCAGTCGCTGCCGGCCTCGCGCGGCGCCACGGGCGCAAGCGAGCTGTGCACCAGGCGCAGGTGCCGTCGACCCACAGCCTGCGAGGCGATTGCGCTCATCGCGGGCGAGCCTGCGCCGCCGCGTGCGATATCTGCAGCCAGGCGGAGCGGATCTCGGTGAGCAGGCGGCTGACTTCGTCGAGCCACTCGGGCTTGTTCGGAGGCATTCGCCTGCATGATGCGCTGGCACATGTATTCGTACAGCGAATCGAGGTTGGTGGCGAGTTCGCCGCCAGCCTTGAAGTTGAGACTGTTGCGCAACTCGTCGATGATGGCCACGGCGCGATGCAGGAGCTGCGCCTTCTCGACGCCACCACCGTGCTTCATCATCCCACTCGCAGCCGCGATGCGTTCGAGCGCGCCGTCCATCAACATCACGACGAGGCGATGCGGATCGGCCGCGTCGACGCCCGAGTGCACGGCGGTGCTGCGGTAGGCGGCGAGTTTTCCGGCATTGGGTGAAAAGGCCATCGCGATCTGCTCCAAACTACGTTGTGTAGCAAGGAACTTAACGGCCCCGCGGGTGCGGACTTGAGGGTACTAAAGTGCGAACGGAGTCCGCCTCGCCGCAAGCCATCTGACAAATAATCCCAGGTAACAAACCATGCCATCCCACGATCCCACGCTCTGCCGCGAACAGCTCACCACACTGATGGCCGAGCAGAACACCCACCTTGCCGCACTCGAGAGCCTGTTGACCCAGGAATACGATCTGCTGCAGACCCGCGACGCCGACGGCCTCGAGAAGGCCGGCGCGGCGCGCCAGCAGTGCCTCGGCCACATCCTGCGCATCGAGGACGAACGCCGCGCGCTGTGCCGCGCGACCGGGCGCAATGAAGACACGGCCGGCCTGCACAGCCTGCTCGCCTGGTGCGATCCCACCGGGCTGCTGGTGCCGGCGATGCAGGAATACCGCGAGCGGACCCAGCGTTGCCGCGAACAGAACGATCGCAACGGCATCCTGGTCAACGGCAGACTGCAGCAGGAAGCGCGCACTTACGGGCCCGGCAGCGACGAGAGTGGCGGCTACGGCCGCAAGCTCACCACGCGCGCCTGAGCGGCCGCGGTCACTGCCTCAATCCCGGTTGCTTTGCTTCAGCCAGCTGTCGAGCGAGCTGGCGGTGGTGTTCATCTGCGCCAACAGCGTGTCGAGAGCGTTGAACTGCTTGAAGTAGCGTTGCTCGATGACCTTCATGCGCGCATTCAGCGCGTCCTGCTGATCTTTCAGGTCTACCAGCGTGTCGGTGATGTTGCTGCTGCGGACCGTCAGCTCACCCATCGCGGAGGTCTTCGACCCCATGAAGTCGGCAAGCTTGACCGCGACACCTTTGTCGGAGGTGAAGATGTCGCTGACCGCGCCAGGGTTGGCCGCCAGTGCGGCGTTGAATCTGACGGTGTCGAGCTTCAGCTTGCCATCGGTTTGGGTGGTGATGCCCAAGCTCGCAAGCGTGGTGTAGTTGCCGTTTACGCCGGCCACCGGCGAGGAAATCAGCTTGCGCACCTGTGAGTCGATGTTACGCAACATGGCATCGCCGAGCAGCGCGCCGGCAGCCTCGGTGGAGGCGTCGTACCGGCTCAGGGACTTGATGGTGCCCGCCAGCGAGTTGTAGGAATCCACGAATTTCTTTGCAGCATCCTGGATCGCTGCATCGTCACGCTCGACGCCCAGCAGGACCGTGCTGCCTTCTTCGGTGGGAGCCTTCAGCGTCAGCGTCACGCCCTCGATGGCATTGCTGACGGTGTTCGAACCGCTGTGGATCTCGTAGCCCGACACGAACAGGATGGCGTCCTGGGCCTCGCTCCGCACTTCCATGTTCTCGAGTTGTTCCAGCCCACCGTCGCCACCGCTGGCGGTCACGGTCAGCGCGCGGTCCGCGCCGGTCTTCGTGCTGGTCAGCACCAGGTGCGTGCCTTCCACGTCGGTGAGCAGCGATGCCTGCACGCCTTTGTTGGCGGAGGACTTGTTGATCGCATCGCGGATGTTCGAGAGGCTGTTGCCGCCCTCACCCACATCGATGCTGAAAGAGGAGTCGCCCACCGAAATGGTGAGCGTGCCGGTGCCCACTGGGGTGCTGCCGGACGCGAACGCGTCGGAACCGAGCTGTGCCGCCTTGGCAAGCTGTGTCGACCTGCACGTCGTAGGAGCCCGCCGCTGCCGACGAGCCAGCCTTGGCGGTGAACGCCGCTTCGTCGCTCACGGATACTTTGCGGGAGTTGAAACTGTTGGAGCTGACCAGCGAGTTCAGGCTGGACTGGAAGGCCGACATGCCGCCCATCAGCGTCGCCATCGCCGAGAACTGCTCGGTCAGCTTGCCTTTCTTGGTGTCGATGCGCGTCTGCCCTGCAGAGCGCTCGGCGGCCACCAGTTTCGATACCAGCGAATCGATGTCGAGTCCGGAGCCGATGCCAGTGGAACTGATAGCCATGATTCAGAGCATCTCAGGTTGTCACGTTGAGAAACGTGCCAGACCACTCATCCAGATAGCGCCTCATCTGCAGCGCTTCTTCATTAGGGATCTGGCGGATGACTTTGCCGGAGGCCGCTTCGCGCACGGTGATGACCATGGCGTGGGTATCGGCATCGACGCGGAATTCCAGGTCCCTGCCATTCGAACGCAGGTAGTCGCGCATCTGCTGTGCTACGGCCGCCATGCGTTCGCGCAACTCGCCCTGTCGAGGGCGCCGCGGGGGCAGCACGCGGAGTGGGCACCACGGAGGTGCCCGGCTTTGCGACCGGTTCTGAGGCCGGTGCGCTGGATTTAGGTCTAACGGCTTGGGTATCCATGTTGCCTCATCCATGTGAAGGCGACGGGATCTCGCGATCCCGCCGCCTTCTTCTTCATCGACTGAAGCTGCTGCGCATTAACGCAGGAGCGACAGCACGTTCTGCGGGGCCGGTTGGCCTGCGCCACCATCGCCGTACCCGCCTGCTGCAGGATCTGGGCGCGGGTCAGGGCCGCCGTCTCAGCCGCGAAGTCCGTGTCGAGAATGCGGCTGCGCGAAGCAGACAGATTCTCGGACACAGCCCTGGAGGCTGTTGATGACCGACTGGAAGCGGTTCTGGATGGCGCCCAGCGTGCTGCGCAGAGTGCTGACCGAGGTCAGCGCCGAGTCGATGCGCTGGATGGCATCGTTCGCACCGCCGACGCTGTTGCACGTCGACAGTCGTCAGCGTGGCCGCTGCAGCGGCCGTGCCAGCCGTCAGGCCGAGGTCGTGCGCCGCACCGGCACCCGTGACCGTGAGCGCTTCGCCGGACGAGAGCATCGAAGCTGGTTCTCGGAGTCGATCGAGGCATACACGTCGCCGACCGCGTTGATGGCATCGACGAGAGCTCCTGCGCGTTGGCGTAGTCGCCCGCGAGGTCAACCGCCGTGCCGCTGCCGACCGTCGAGCGTGAGCGCGCCGACAGTCGTGGACGTGACAGCGGCGCCTGTCGACCGTGGCGTCGAAGTTGGCCGCGAAGCCGCCGGCCGAAGGTGCCGAAGTGCCGACGGTGGTCGACGACGATCGCATGTCCGTACCGTCAGCCGTGCTGAAGGCCGAGCGTGCCGGCAGCGGCCGTACCCACAACGTTGATGCCGGCGGCGGTCAGCGCGCTCGCGTCGGTCGAGGCCAGAATCGATGTTCAGCGCCGGTGACGCGTCACCGCGCGGCGTCGGCCGACGTGATAGTCAGAACGCATCACGCCATGCGACACGTGATCGCTGACGTCGGCCAGGTCGCGCGTGAACGCGTCCGAGGTGCCGACGTGGTCGCGCCGCGTCGGCAGCCCGTGGTCGCGCGCGAACACGCGTGTTGAGGTCCACGGTGCCGGTCGGTTCGCGACCGATGGCCGATCGCCGTCGTTCTTCACGCTGGTGGTCAGGCCGACCGAGATCGTCTCACCGACGTTCGCGCCGACCTGGAAGGTCGCGCTGCCGAACGAACCGTCCAGCACCTTGCGGCCGTTGAACGAGGTCTGCGCTGGCGATACGGTCGATTTCCGCCAAGCGCTGCTGCACTTCCTGGTCCAGCGCGGCGCGGTCGCTGTCGCTGTTCGTCGCGTTGGCGGACTGCACGGCCAGTTCGCGGATGCGCTGCAGGTTGTTCGTCACTTCCTGGAGCGCGCCTTCCGTGGTCTGCGCGAGCGAGATGCCGTCGTTGGCGTTGCGCGCGGCCTGGTTGAGGCCGCTGATCTGCGTGGTCATGCGATCGGAGATCGCGAGGCCGGCGGCGTCGTCCTTCGCGCTGTTGATGCGCAAGCCCGAGGACAAGCGCTGCAGCGAGGTGGCCAGCTGACTACCGGATGTCGACAGATTGCGCTGGGCATTCAGCGACATCACGTTGGTGTTGATGACAAGTGCCATTTTGATTGCTCCTGAAAACTTTCGTTTCTAAAATATCCGGCTTAGCCAACCGGCGGGGTTGCGCTGCGGCGTAAACCTGCCAGTGCGCTGTTCGTGTTCGTTAACGGCGCGCTTGGGGGGAGCTTGAGGGAGACCGACCTTAGTGGAGAAAAAATGCGCAGCGGCTCACAGCCCTGCACATCAAATTAAAGGTAGTCGAAGAGCGACAATTGCGCGATTTTCGAATACGCGGCCTGGGCGGCCTGCAGGCCGGTGTACTGCTGGTTCAGCTTGCTGATCGCCGAGGCGTAGTCGACATCGCGGATGCCGGAAATCAGCTCCTGCAGATCGACTTCCTCCGACTCGCGGAAATCCGCCGCAGTGTCTATGGCCTGCAGCCGCGTGCCCACCTCCGCGCGCACGCTAACTACACGCTCGAGCGCCGCGTCGAGGTTCAGGAGGGAGGCGCCGATCTCGGCCCGGAATTCCGCCTCACTACCGGCGATGGCGGCGTCCCCTTCGAGGGTGCGCGCCAGCTCGTCGAGCATCGCGAAGATGTCGGTATTCTGCGCGGGCGTGACGCTGAACGAATCGTTCGCGGCCGGCGCCCCGGTAATATCCACGCTCACGCCCAGGAAGCTGATGCTCTGCCCCGAGGTGAATCCCGTGCCCGACGCGATTACCACGGGCGTCGGCGTGCTGTCGTCGACCACCTGCCAGTCGGTGGCACTGGTGAATTGCAGCGTGTAATTGCCTGCGACCCAGGCTTGTGGGATCCGTCACCGTGCCCACGCCGATGGTCGCATTGCCGGTGTTGGCCGCCGACACCGTCGTGCGGAACACGCCGTTGCGCTCGGCAATGCCCATGAAGGCGTCCACGCCGGTATGCACATCCGTCAGCGATTGCGTGCTGCTGATGCGGATCTGCCGCGTCGTCTGGTCGCCCTGATAGTTGACGCCGGCTGCACCCTGCGCGAACGGCCGGGTCGCGGTCGACGTACCGGCGAACAGGTACTCGCCGTTGCCATCCTGGCGGTTGGCCATGTCCATGAGGGCCGCGAGATTCTGCCGCACCTGGTTGGCGATCATCTTGCGCTCTGACAGGCCGAGAGTGGCATTTGCGCCGGCCAGGGTCGAGTCGCGCGCGCTCTGAAGCACCGAGGTGATGTCCGCCAGCGTCTGTTCCTCGTAGCTGAGGCGGCTCTGTGATGATGTTTGAATTGCGACCGTATTGCGCGTTGTCCGCGAGTTTGCTTTCCAGGCCCGCGACGCGGGCGGCGCCGATCGGATCCTCGGATGCGGTCTGGAACTTCTTGCCGGTGGTGACCTGGTTCTGGGTGCGCGCCATGCGCGTCTGCTGCTCGAGGATCGAGTTGATGCTGGAGCGGTGCATTCCGGCTGTGGACAGGCGCATGGACTATCTCCTCACCGCGTTCATGAGCGAGTCGAACATTTCCTGCGCCGCGGAGATGATCTGCGCGGCGGCGGCGTATGCCTGCTGGTAGCGCAGCATGTTGGCCGCTTCCTCATCGAGGTTGACGCCCTGCACCGAGTCACGCGCGGCCAGATCGGCGTCGTGGATCGCGGCTTCGGCATCGAGGTTGATCTGTGCCGTACGCGTGGACAGTCCGACGTCGGCGGTGAGCCTTTCGATGGCCGCGTAAGCGGATTTCGTACCGCCATCGAGCACGTTGGTGCGCATGGCGTCGGCCAATGCGAAGGCGTTGCGATTGTCGCCGGGCGCGCCGGCGTTGCTTCGCACCGTGAAGCGGTCGCCCACCGCGGGCGCGCCACTCACCTGGATGCGCCAGCCGTTGACGTCGATGTTCGAACCCGGCGTGTAGGTGAAGCTGCCGGCGCCGTTCACCGAGTAGGTAGTCGCCGAAGTGAACTGGATGTCGACCGTGGTCAGCAACCCGGCGTCGGTCGCGTCGATGACCTCGCCCGAAGTCACGGTGCCAGTGCCCGTGTTGGTGGAGGCCGCGGACGTGCGAATCGGCGCCGCCACGGCGACACGCGAAGGATCGGTGATGGCCACGCTCATGCCGGCGAGCGCATCGCGCGTCGGTTGAATCGAGTATCGATCGCCGGTCGCGATGCCCGCGCCCACGACGATGGACAGGCCGTCGGCGAGGATCGGATCCGCCCCGGTACCGGTGCCAGTGAAACTGACGGCTGCGCCCGTGTCCTTGCGGTTGAGCGTGTATCCAGTGGCGGTGCGTGCAAGCACGTAGTCGTTGGCGGTGAGCGCGCCGATTCCGGTGCGCGTGACCGTCACCGCCGCGGTACCCGTGTTGGCCGTCGCAGCCGTAGCCGTCGCCGCGCCGATGTTGAAGAAGTTGCCGCCGAGCGCGCCCGTGAGGTCCATGCCCTCGCGATGCTGTGCGTTCACCTGCGTCGTGATGGCGACGCCGATGCGCCCGAGCTCGTTGCGCGCCGGATCGAGCATCTGGCTGCGCCAGTCGAGCAGTCCGCCGACCGTGCCGCCGGACACCACGCGCGACAGGTCCACGGTGCCGGCGGGCGTGCGCAGTGCGAGCAGTGTGCGTTCGGCATCGAGCGGATCGACCTGGGTGGTGATCTGCGACGCCTGCGTGCCGAGCACCAGGGGCTGGCCGTTGCCGATGAATACGTTGAGCGTCGCATCGCCTTCGGCGACGACGGAAATGCCGACCTTGGCAGACACTTCTTCGATGAGCGCGTCGCGCTGGTCGAGCAGGTCATTGGGCGGCTGCCCGCTCTGCTGGTACGCGACGGAGATCTCGCCGTTGAGCCGCGCGATGCCCTGCGCAAGCGTGGTGATTTCCTGCGCCTCGACGCCAAGCCGGCCGTTCACCTCGGTCGACATGTTGCGCAGGCGCGTGTCGTAACTCTTCAGGCGATCGGCGAGCGCACGTCCTTCGGCGATGAGCACCTGGCGCGCCGGAATCGATCCCGGCGTCGTGGAAACTTCGTTGATCGCGTCGGTGAAATTCTGCAGCGAAGCCGACAAGCCGTTCTCGGTGTCGCCTAACAGGTTATCGATGCGCGCGGCTTGCGAGGCGTAAGCGTCGAGCCGCGCGAGATTGGTGCCGCTGCTGCGGGTCTGCTGGGACAGGAACTGGTCGTAGACGCGGCGCACGGTCGAGACTTCGACACCAGTGCCGATCCATCCGCCGCCGGTCGATTGCGGCTGGCGTGACTGAAATTCAACGCGCTGGCGGGTGTAACCCTCCGTCGACACGTTCGCGATGTTGTGAGAGGTGGTATCGAGAGCGCGCTGCAACGCACGCAAACTCGATAGCCCCGTGCTTAACACGTCAGCCATTAGTCATCCTCAACGGGCCCTGTGCCGGTATCGGCTCTCGGAGACCCTGACTTGAACGAATTTGCGGCAATGCGTTGCCCCACCTCAGCCGCGACTGTGACGAGCTTCCGGGCGTAGTCCGGATCCGTGGCATAACCGCCCCGCTGCAGTGCATTCGCGAACGCCTGGACGTCACTGCCCGTGTTCAACGCACTGGCGTAGCGCGGGTTGTCGCGAATCACGCGAACATAATCCTCGACGCTCTCCCGGGGAGACCCGTAGGCGCGGAAGTTGGCGTACGATCGTGCGACGGCAACTCCTGCGTCAAACTCCTCGGTGTTTGCCTGAACGCGATTGCCGGACCAGCTCGATCCGGCCTTGATGCCGAACAGATTGTGACTGTCACCGCCGGGCGTTGATCGGCCCCAACCGGTTTCGAGCGCTGCCTGCGCAATGAGGTTGTTTGGATCGACACCGAGCTCGCGCGCCGCTTCGGTCGCATGCGGCAGGAGCCCGGAGATGAATTTTTCCCTTTCTTCGGGACGTCACGACCTCGGGCGCCTGCGCGGGCTGCACGGCCGGACGCTCCGCTGACCGCTGCCGCCGCTCAACTGCCGGATGAGCATGTCTGCGAGCCCCAGGCCGCGGCCCTGGCTCAACTGCACCGCGAGCTGGTCGTCGGCCATGTCCTGGTACATGTCGCCCTGGTCGCTGCCGAACATCGGATCGCCGAAGCTCGCGCTGCGCATGCTCTCGAGCATCATCTTGGTGAACAGACTCTCGAACTGCCTGGCGGCCGCGCGCAACGTCTCCGGATCATCGGCGGCGCGACGCATGGCCGCGAACTGCTTGAAGTCGTGGGCGTCGACGCGCTGCCCTGCCTCGGCAGGTGCGCGCGTGCCGGGCGCCATCGCTCCCGGAAGGTTGTTAGCGTCGATGCGCAGTGCCATGGCGTCGCTTCAGATGACGATGAGCTCGGCGCGCAACGCGCCGGACTCCTTGAGGGCTTCGAGAATCGCCACCAGGTCGCCGGGCGCGGCGCCCACCTGGTTGACGGCGCGCACGATGTCGTTGAGATCGACGCCGGCGTCGAACACGAACATGCGTGCCGGTGGCTGCGACACGGAGATCGAGCTCTCCGGCACCACGACGGTATCGCCACGGCCGAACTCGAGCCGGCTGGCTCACCGAAGCGCGTTCGGTGATGGTCACGGTCAGGGAACCATGCGACACCGCCGCCGGCATGACGCGCACGTGCGAGCCGATGACCACGGTTCCGGTGCGCGAATTGACGATCACCCGCGCGGGGGCGTCGCCCGGCTCGATTTCGATGGCCTCGAGCGTCGCGAGGTAGGCGGTGCGCTGGCTGGGATCGGCCGGCGCCGCCACCTTGACCGACACGCCGTCGACCGACTGCGCAGTGCCCTCGCCCAACAACTTGTTGATGCCTTCGGTGAGGCGCGCGGACGTGGTGAAGTCCGGCGAATGCAGGTTGAGCATGACGTACGGCTCGGAGGTGAACCCGTTCGGCACTTCGCGCTCGACCGTCGCGCCGTTCGGGACACGGCCCGCCGAGGGCACGTTGACCGCGATGCTGGAGCCGTCCTTGCCGGACACGCCGAAGCCGCCGACCACCAGGCTGCCCTGGGCGATGGCGTACACCTCGCCGTCGGCGCCGATCAGCGGCGTCATGATCAAACTACCGCCGCGCAGGCTGCCCGCGTTGCCGATGGAGGACACGGTGACGTCGATGGTCTGGCCGGTCTTGGAGAACGGCGGCAGGTCGGCGTGCACGGTGACCGCGGCCACGTTCTTGAGCTGCGGGTTGGTGTTCGCCGGAATGGTGATCCCGTAACGGATCAGCATGTTCTTGATGCTTTGAATGGTGAATGGCGCCTGGCTGGTCTGGTCGCCGGTGCCGGCGAGACCGACCACGAGGCCGTAACCCACGAGCTGGTTCGCGCGCACGCCCTGCACCGAGGCGAGATCCTTGACGCGTTCGGCCTGAGCCGCCGTGGTGGCGATCAGGAACAACAGCCGCAGTGACGCCTGCGAGTATTGAACGCATATGGTTGGTCCTGTTCAGAAAGGCGTGTGCGGAGAATTGAAGAAGCGGAACAGCCAGCCGGGCTTGGAAGCGTTCGCCACCGTGCCCTGCCCGCCGTAGGAGATGTAGGCATCGGCCACGCGCCACGACAGCACGCTGTTGTCCGGCGCGATGTCGCTCGGCCGCACGATGCCCTGCAGGCGCACGAATTCACGCCCGTTGTTGATCGCCACCCACTTCTGGCCACGCACCAGCAGGTTGCCGTTGGACAGTCGTTTGAAGACCGTGACGGTGATGAAGCCGTCCAGTTTATTGCTTTGAGTCGCCGCGCCGTTGCCGGCGAAGTCGGTCTGGTTGTCCATGCCCATCTCGAGAACCGGCACGCCGTTGACCGTGACCGGGCGGCCGGCAACCGTGGGACCGCTGAGCGCCGCGGTCGAAGACTTGCTGGCCGTGGTGGTCGCGGACTTCTCCGCCTCGGTGCTTTCCGCGAGACGGATCGTCAACGTGTCGCCGATGTTGCGCGCGGTGACGTTGTTCCACAGCGTGACGTCCGTACCCTGCGCGAAGATCGCGCCGGGCAACGGCTTCGGCGTATCGGCTTCTTCGGGCCAGCTCGGCTCGAAATCGCGGCCACCGTCTTCCTGGATCGTGGCGCAGCCGCCCGCCAGTAGTGAGAGCAACAGCGAGGCGATGGTGAGTAGGTGTTTCATTACACTGGTTGTTGACGTATTCGAGCATCTGGTCGGCGGTCGAGATGGCCTTCGAGTTCATTTCGTAGGCGCGCTGCGTCTCGATCATGTTGACCAGTTCTTCGACCACGTTGACGTTCGAGGCTTCGACCGAGCCCTGCGTGGTGACACCCAGGCCGTTCTGCCCCGGCGTGCCGGTCTGCGCGGGGCCGCTGGCCACGGTCTCGGCGAGCAGGTTTTCACCGAGCGGTTGCAGGCCGGCCGGATTCACGAAGTCCGTGAGCTGCAGCTGCCCGACCTGCACGGGGTTGGGTTGTCCGGCGACACGCACCGTCACCACGCCATCGCGCGCGATCGTGATGCTCTGCGAGCCGTCGGGAATGCTGATGCCCGGTTCGAGCACGTAGCCGCTCGAGGTCACCATCTGGCCCTGCGCCGACAACTGGAAGCTGCCGTCACGCGTGTAAGTCGTGGTGCCGTCGGGCATCTGCACCTGGAAAAAGCCGCGGCCTTCGATGGCCACGTCGAGCGCGTTGTCGGTCTGCGTGAGACCGCCCTGCGTGTAGATCTTTTCGGTGGCGACCACGCGCACACCGGTGCCGAGATGCACGCCCGAAGGCGCCTGCGTGTCCTGCGAGGTGGACGCACCGACCTGGCGTACGTTCTGGTACAGCAGGTCTTCGAACACCGCGCGGCTCTTCTTGAAACCGCTGGTGCTGACGTTGGCGAGGTTGTTGGACGTGACCGCGAGGCGCGTCTGCTGCGCGTCGAGTCCGGTCTTTGCTGCCCATAATGCTGGATTCATTTAATTGCTCCTTAACCGAGACGCATGACCGACGCCGCAGCGGCGCCGTTCTCTTCGGCCGTACGAATCGCCTTGACCTGCATTTCGAAGTGCCGCGCCAGTTCGATCATGGTGACCATGGCGTCGGCGGTATTGACGTTGCTCGACTCGAGCGTGCCCGCGCCGATCTGCACGGTGGGATCAGCGACCGCATCAGAGCCGTCCTTCATGCGGAACAGCCCGTCGTCGCCGCGCGCAATCTGCTCATCGGCGGGCTTGACCAGCTTGATGCGTTCGACGGTGGAAATCGTGTCGGGCGTCTGGCCCTGCGCGACGATCGAGATCGACCCATCGCGCGCGAAGAAGATGGACGTGTACGGCGGCACGGTGATCGGACCGCCGTCGCCGAGCACCGGGCGGCCGGTACCGGTGGTGAGCTCGCCATTCGGACCGACCTGCAGGTCGCCGGCACGCGTGTAGGCTTCGCGGCCATCCGCGCCCTGCACGGCGATCCAGCCGTCGCCGTTGATCGCCACGTCCAGATCGCGGCCCGTGGACAGCAGCGCACCCGACTGGTGGTTCCAGCCGGTCGATGCGTTGGTGGCGTAGACGCGCGAGGCGTAGCCGGATCCATCGACCGCGCGGCTCTGGAATGCGGACAACTCGGCCCGAAACCCGGTGGTGCTCGCATTCGCGATGTTGTGGTTGTTGACAGCCTGCGCGTTCAGGGTTTCCTTCGCGCCGGTCATCGCCACGTAGAGCATGCGGTCCATAACTAACTACCTGTCACGCGCCTTAGCGCATGTTGATGATGGTCTGGGTGATCGAATCGGCGGTGGAGATCATCTGCGCGTTCGCCTGGAAGTTGCGCTGCGCGGTGATCATGTTCACCAGCTGCTCGGTGACGTCGACGTTCGCGCCTTCGAGCGCGCCCGACTGCACCAGGCCGAAGCCGGAGTTGCCGGCCTGGCCGCGCAGCGCCTGGCCCGAGGCGAACGTCTCGGCCCACTGCGTGTTGCCGAGCTGCTGCAGGCCCTGGACATTGGCGAAGTTGGCGATGGCGATCTGGCCGAGCGGCTGCGAAAGGCCGTTGGTGAAGCGCGCCTGCACGATGCCGGTTTCGTTGATGTCGATGCCGATGAGGCGGCCGGTGGTGTAGCCGTCCTGCGTGACGGAGTTGACCGAGAAGTTGTTGCCGTACTGCGTCGTCTGGCCCATGTCCACGGTGACGTTCATGGGAGCCGCGCCGGTGGAGGGCGTGTAGGCGTTGAACGGCAGGAGACCGCCGACCGGCGCCGTGAGAATGCCGGTGTCGGAATATTGCAGCGTCTGCAAAGGAGCGACCGCGGTGCCGTCGATGTACATGCGCGCGTTCCACTGGTTGGCCACGGCGGTCTTCTCGAAATACATCGTGCCGGTGTGCGTCGCGCCAAGCGAATCGAACAGCGTGAGCGAAGTAGCCTGGTTGAAGGTGTTCGGATCGGCCGGATCGAACGGCGTCACCGGCGGCGGCGTCACGTTCGCGGGCAGGTTCAACAGGTACTCGACGGTGGCGGTGGCCGACGGCGGAGAGTCCGTGGTCTGCAGGCGCAGGTCGCCGAGGCCGCCGGTGTTGAAGCCGCCACCACCGGTCAGCGGCGGATAGGCCTGCAGGCGCTGCTGCTGCGAGTTCACGACGAAGCCGTCGCGATTGAGCTGGTAGGCGCCGGCGCGCGTGTAAGCGAGCGCGCCGCCGTCGTTGACGATGAACATGCCCGGTCCGCTCACCGCGAGATCGAGGTTCGAATCGGTGAACTCGATATTGCCCTGCGCGAACTGTTGCGAGACCGCCGCGACGCGCACGCCGTTGCCGGTGGCATTGCTCGAGACGCCCTGCAGCGACACCGCGAACAGATCCGCGAATTCGGCGCGCGAGCCCTTGAAGCCGTTGGTGGACGTGTTGGCGATGTTGTTCGCCGTGACGCCGAGATCGGTCTGGGCGGCATTCAGGCCCGAGAGGGCAATACGAAATGGCATGTGGGATGTCTCCTGTGAATCTTGTTTGGGTTACAGCACGCGCTCGACGTCGCCCATGGCGATTTCGCCGAGGGTGTCGGTGTCGAGCGTCAGCGCGCCGGTGGCCGGGTCGAGCGCAACGCTCGAGACCTGGGCCGCGACACTGGTCGCGAGGGAAATATTCTTGCCACCGACGCTGGCGATGACTTCGATCTTGTAAGAGCCGGTGGGCGCAGTGCCGCCGCCATCCGTGCTGCCGTCCCAGCTGAAACCAGCCAGGCCCGCGCGCGCAGCGAGCGCCTGAGTCTTGACCAGCGTACCGGCCGAGTCGCGCACCACCAGCTGGACGCTGGACGCACCCGAGGGCACTTCGACGGCGCCCTGCGTGGGCATGGCTTCCGCAGGATCTTCCGGCACATAGCGAAATACCTGGTTGCCTTCGGCGATCACGGTGCGGCCGATAAGCGCAGCGCCATCGAGCACCTGGTTGCCGCGCAGCGAGCTCGTCAGCGCGCTGATGTTCTTGTTGATGTCCGAGAGGCCCGCGACCGAGCTGAACTGCGCGAGCTGGCCGACGTACTGCGACGGATCCATCGGCTTGAACGGATCCTGGTGCTTGAGCTGCGTGATCATCAGCGTCAGGAAGTCTTCCTGATTGAGCTCGGTCTTCTTGGCGTTGGCCGCCTTGGCGGCCGCGGCGGCCGCGGCTTCTTCGGGCGAGCGCTGCCGGACCATGGCGGCGTTGACGATGTCCATGTCTAACATAGTGATCAGCCTTGTCCGAGCCGCAGCGTGGCCAGCAGCAGTTCTTTGGAAGTGTTCATGACTTCGACGTTGTTCTGGTACGAACGCGAGGCGGAGATCATGTTGACCATCTCCTCCACCACGTTGACCGCGGGCGCGTAGACGTAGCCGTTGGTGTCGGCCAGAGGATTGCCGGGTTCGTAACGCTGGCTGGCAGGCGCCGTGGATTCGTAGATGCCGCGCACGCGCACCGCGGGATTGGTTTCAGGAGCAATGCCAGCCGTGCCCAGCTGCGCCCTCACCGCTTCGAAGATCGGGTGGCGCGGCTTGTAGACGCCCGCTGCCGTGTTGCTCACGCTGTCGGCGTTGGCGAGATTGCTGGCGGTGGTGTTCAACCGCACGGATTGCGCGGCCATGCCCGAACCGGCGATGTCGAAAGACTTGAAGGATGACATGAGACGGTCCTCGACTAGCTACCGAGGATCGCGGTCAGCAATCCCCTGAATTTGGAATTGAGGAAGGTGAGCGTCGCCTGGTAGCGAACGGCGTTCTCGGCGAACGACGCCTGCTCGATCTGCGCATCGACGGTGTTGCCATCGAGCGCCGGCGCGAGCGGTGTGCGGTATTTGAGATCCGGGCTGCCGACGGCGTTGGCCGAAGCGGCGCCGCCGATGTGACCGGCCTGGGTGGTGCTCAGGGACACGCCGGCGGTCTGGTCGCCCGAAGCGATCGCCATGGCCTGGCGGAAATCGATGTCACGGGCCTGGTACCCGGGCGTGTCGGCATTCGCGAGATTCTTGGCGATCAGTTCGCCGCGGCGCGAACGCACGTCGAGCGCCGTGGCATGCACGCTTACGTACTGATCCAGGTTCAGGGGCATCGCTTACTCCTCGCGTCGGCCATTCGTCATGGCGGGTGACATGGGAGGAGCAAAGCAATTGACGTGCCACGAGGCCTTTTGGCAGCGCAGGCGGCGTTTCAATCGGAACGGAGGGAAAGTTCCGCGACTCAGCGCACACGCAGGTGGCGGCATGTTGCCGCGTCGCGGCCAGCGGCTGCAGGCGCGGGACGTCTTCTCGTCGTATTCCCGTAACGGCCGCGCGATTCTTTTCTTTAATGAAAGTCCAAATGGCACGTCGATTGCTAACTACACTGCATGCCAGTCAATTCATTGACCTTCCATTGCCTGCTGGGACTAGCGCTGCTGTGCGGAGTCGCGACGCAGGCGAATGCGCAAGTCGCATCCGGCCCGGCCAGCCAGTCGCTGGCCGCCGTGCGCCGTGCAGCCGAAGGTCAATTGCGCCGCGAGCTCGACCCGACGGTGGCCGGGGTGGTGTTCGAAGCGGCCGAACTCGATTCACGCCTGCGCGTTGCGGCCTGCACTGCGCCGCTCGCGGCCACCGGCAAACTGCCGCGCGGCACCCAGGCCCGTGCACTGGTGCGCGTCGCCTGCAACGGCAACGTGAAATGGACGCTGAATGTGCCGGTGGAAATACATCGCCAGACCGACGTGCTGGTGCTCAAACGCGCCGTGGGGCGCGGCGAAATCATCCGTGCCGAGGACGTGCTGGTGCAGTCGCGCGTGTTGCCCGGCCTCACCTCACCCTTCCTGTCCCGAGCCGCCGACCTCGCCGGGCGCCTGACGCGCCGGCCGATCCAGGAAGGGACTGCCGTGACCGCCGATGCGCTCGACGCCCCACTCCTTATACATAGAGGCCAAAACGTGACCCTGACCGCCCGGGCCGGGGGATTCGAGGTCAGAGCGCCAGGTTTGGCCATGGCGGATGCCGCAGCCGAGCAGCGGGTGCGCGTTCGTAACCTCAATTCGTTAAAGATTGTCGAGGGAGTGGCCGACACCGCAGGTGTGGTTCGGGTGAATCCGTGAACCGGCGACGAAACCGCCAATTTTTCGTCGGCGGGCCTAAAGTTTCGAAAAGAGGGGCCGTTAAGGCTCTCGTAGATACCCCTTGGAGAATGGGCGATGGCGAATAAAATCAGTGGAATTGACGGACGTCCGGTGCAGGTCGGTGGCGGAGCCCCCGTGTCCCGCACTCGCGATACCACCTCGGAAGGCAAAAAGGCGGAGACCACGAGTCCCGCTTCGAACATCGACGTCTCCGATGAGGCGCGCACCCTCGCCGCCCTCGAAAGCCACATCGGCACGCTGCCGGTGGTGAACGAGAGCCGTGTCGACGCCGTGCGCCGCGCGGTGGACGATGGCCGCTATCACGTCGATCCGCAGCGCGTGGCCGACAAGATGCTGCGCTTCGAAGTCGACCTGCTCGCCACCATCCCGGCCCACAAGTAATACCGGAGCTTCCTCCCTTTGGACGCGGCCCTGACTCGTGACACCCTTCGTCGACTGCTCGACGAGGAAAATGCCGGCTTGGCCGAGTTTGCCAGCCTGCTGGACAAGGAATACGGCGCCCTGCGCGGCCGTGACATCGACGCCCTGGAAGCACTCGCCGATGCGCGCCAGGCCAGCGTCATCAAGCTCCTCAAGCTCGAAGAAGAGCGCCGCAGCCTGTGCAGCATGCTCGGCTACGACACCGATCTCGCCGGGCTCGCCAAGCTGCTGGCCTGGTGTGATCCCGCCCGCACGCTGACCCGGCACTACGACGAATGCGCCACCCGCGCGCGCGACTGCCGCGATCTCAACAATCGCAACGGCGTCCTGGTCGGTGCGCAGATCAAACGTGTCGAGGGTCTGCTCGGCGCCATGACCGGCGCGTCCACCGAGCCCCGCGCCTACGGTCCTCGCGGGCAGTCAAACCCCTACGCCAACACATCCGGCAAGGTTCTGTCAGCGGAAGCGTAAAAGCTTCCGCGGCCTCCCTTGAAACGCGCCTCCGGCGCGTTTTTTTTCGCCTGTCGTTCCTGCGCTAACTACTTATGTTCCACGTGGAGCACGCGGCATAGGCTTGGCCCTAACAACAATACATAAGTGATGGGGTTCAAATAATTGCCGTGCACACGCGAAGTCGGTCACATTCGGCGGCTCAATCAGGCCGCATTGCCGCCGAAAACCTTTTCAGGGTGCTGGTGCATTTGCGCCAGTGCCAACGTCTCGCTGGCGGCAGCTCGCGGGTCCGTGCAACCGACCGACGGTGCTCCTCTCTCGCAAGTGCTCGTGTGCTGCCGCTGGCCCCAAAACAAAGATGAACATGCGTAATCTCCTGGTACTGGTTGGTGTGATGTCCCTGGCCGCGTGTGGCGGTGGTGGCGGCTCGTCCGCGACTCCGGCGCCGGCTTCGTCGACTAGGCAACCAGCATCCGTAGCGCCGCCGGTCGTGAGCGCTCCGTCGACTTCGGCGGCCGATCTCTCGCTCGCGTCCCGGCTCTACAAGGGCGATCAACGCACACCGGTCGGCTTCGATGTGGAAGCCCGCCCCGCCAGCGTCACCGGCACGTTGTCGACACGCCATCTCAAGAACACCGACTTTGCGGCCGGCCCGCAAGCCGCCGGATCGACCTACGAGATTTGCACCAACGACATGGCGCAGGCCATCGACTGGTCAGAGCGTCTGTCGACCCGGCAAGGGCAGTATTCGGACCTCGTCGAAATCCGCAGCGATATGCGCATGTTCGAAGTGGTGCGCGTGCCGCGCGCCGATGTGACTGCGATGATTCGTCATCGCGTGTTCCGCTGTGACTACGTGGATCGTTCCAACACCGATCTGCGCGCCGACGTGGGCGCGGCGGGCTCGATGAACCAGCGCCCGCTGAATGCCGATGAACTCGAAGCGCTGTCCGAGTACCTGTGGCAGTTCACGATGTTCAACAACTCTGATTACGCCGTCGAGAGCAGCACGCGCTCGGTCAGCGGTAACACCGTGACGCAGACTATCCGCATGGGTCAGCTCGTGCGCGGCGTGGGTGGCGCCTGTGACACAGTGCAGCTCGTCGACTGGGCGCACACGATGAACACGCTGGATGGCTCGCTGAGCCGCTCGCTCTCGAACGTGCGCGCGTTCCAGGCGAAGGGCAATTCGACCGGCGCGGAAAGTTGCGCCGGCTGATCCGCGGACGGTTACCCGCGAGCTTTCGACTTCATCCTGGCGGGTTTTCTCGAGAGTTTCCTCAGAGATCTTTCGCCAACTTCTTGATGTAGGTCTTGAAAGTCCCCGCCAGCTCCGGATGCGCAAGCGCGTATTCCACGTTCGCCTGCAGATAGCCTAGCTTGCTGCCGCAATCGAAGCGCTTGCCGTGGAACCGGTACGCGTACACCGCTTCGTCGTTCATGAGGCGCGCGATGCCGTCGGTGAGCTGGATCTCACCCCCCGCGCCCTCCCCGATGCGTTCGAGATGCGTGAACACACGCGGCGTCAGCAGGTAGCGACCCACGACGGCGAGGTTTGACGGCGCCACCGAGGGCTTGGGTTTTTCCACGATCTTTTCCACCCGCAGCAGATCTGCGCGGCGCGAGCCGGTTTTCACGATGCCGTATTTGTCGGTCTGGGAATGCGGCACCGTCTGCACGGCCACGATGCTGCCGTTGTCGAAGCGATTGGCCATCTGCCTGAGGCAGGCTTCCTCGGCGTCGATCAGGTCGTCGGCGAGGTGCACGAAGAACGGCGCGTCACCCACGGCGGGCTTGGCGCATAACACGGCGTGACCCAAGCCGAGCGGTGCCGGCTGGCGGATGTAGATGCACGAGGCATATGTAGGCAGCACGCTCTTGAGCATCTTGAGCAGATCGCTCTTGCCCTGCTTGAGCAGCAGATTTTCGAGCTCGCCATCGGAATCGAAGTGGTCTTCGATGGCGCGCTTGGAAGACCCGGTGATGAACACCAGGCGCCGGGCGCCTGCCGCGAGAGCCTCTTCCACCGCATATTGAATGAGTGGTTTGTCGACGATGGGCAGCATTTCCTTGGGGCTCGCCTTGGTTGCGGGGAGGAATCGGGTTCCTCTTCCGGCAACGGGAAACACGGCGACATCGACACGGCTCTTCTTCGCTACAGACATATTGGCTCCGGACCAATTTGGGAGCCAAAACCATACCACGCCGCGATTTAGCGCTCTGCAGGCAACCACCCCGGGGACGCGAGAGTTTGCACGAATTCACGACTCTCGCGGCCGCCGGTGCCGCCCGAAGGTGTTTGGAAGGGCCTATGAAGCGGGCTTTGCCGGCTTGGCAGCGGGCTGTGCCGCGGGCTGAGCGCCCGCGGCTTTTTCCGCCCCGAGCTTGATATCCGCGCGGTTCTTGTCGATGAGCTTCTGCGAGATGCCCTCGACCATGGCGAGCTGATCGACGCTCTTGAAAGGACCGTTCTTTTCGCGGTAGCTCACGATGGCCTTTGCCTTGGCGGGCCCGACGCCGTTCAGCGCCTTGGCGAGCGCCGTGGCATCGGCAGTGTTGATGTTGACGGGTTCGGCGTACGCGAACTGCGTGAGCAGCAGCGTGGCGGCGAGCGTGGGGATGAACCGTTTGAAATCGAAAGATGGGAAATCGAATGACATGTGGCCTCCTTGCCTGTTGCCCGGCCGTGCCGGGTGCGAAGGAGACTAACAACGTGGCGGCGCATCGGGCAGCCGCCAATTTCGTCAATTGCCGCGATTTTGCGTACTGCGCAGCGAATCCCAGTTGCGGCAGCTCGGGCAGCGCCAGTGCCAGGTCACGCTCGCCACGCCGCACTCCTCGCAGCGGAACCGTGGCGGCTCGGGTGGGTCCGCCTCTTCGCGCGGCGGGTTCGCGCGCAGCCGCTCGTCGAGCGCATTCGTTTGCGATCGCAGGGCCAGGCGCGCTTCGGGTTCGAACGCGGCGCGCATGGTGCGCGAGCTGCCGAGCGCAGCGGTGTAGAGCTCGAGCGTTTTTCCTTCATCGCCAGCGGCCGCCGCGATTCGCGCCGAGAGCAGCGCCGCACGGGCCGAGTCCGGCGCATGCGCGCGGGCCGCCGCCACTTGCGCGCGCGCTTCGGCAAGCTCCCCTGCGGCGAGCGCAGCTTCACCGAGCTCGCAGCAGTAGTGCGCGGCAACCACCGCGAGTTCGCGCTGTTTCTCGGCCGGCAATTCGCGCCACAGGTCGAGCGCCGCGCGCCACTCGCGCTGCTGCTCGTAAACCCAGGCCAATCGCTCGAGCACCGCGGGCCGGTAACGCGTGGAGCCGAGCAGGCTGCGCAGCTTTTCTTCGGCGCGATCCATGAGGCCGGCGCTCAGGTAGTCGAGGCCCAGTGCGAAGGTGGCTTGTTCGCGGATCTCCTCTCGGCGATGACCTGCGAGCTCGGTGTGGATGGCGATGGCGCGGTCGACTTCACCGCGTTTGCGCATGAGGCTGCCGAGGGCGAACTGGATGTCCGCATCGTCTGATTTGGTGGCGAGACGGGTGAACACTTCGGTGGCACGGTCGAAGCGATCGTTGACCAGGTGATCGAGGCCGGCGAAGTAATCACCCTCGCGCCGCAACCGGCGGCCGCGCGCCGATCGCCGTCCCAGCGCAAATGCCGCTGCCCCGATGATGAGGAAGCACAGGAGGAGGACTTCGGGGCCGATGCCGCGCAAACGCATGTATGGACGTTAGCAGAAATGGGGACATTCCTGATTTGCTAGCAAATGGGGACGCGCCTCGCTGACGCACCTCGATTGAGGCGCGTCCCTATTTGCTGCAAATCAGGAATGTCCCCATTTAGCGCGGAGCGCTGCGCGCGCGCTGCCAGTCCTTCCAGTAATTCGGGTAGGTCTTCGCCACGCAGCCGGGATCGAGGATGCGCAGCCCCGGCAGGCGTGATCCGAGCACGCCGAAAGACATGGCGATGCGGTGATCGTGATACGTCTCGATTTCCACGACCCACGGGCTCGACTTTTCATTCGTGGCCAGCGGCTGGATCACCATGAAGTCCGGCCCCTCTTCCACCGTCACGCCGAGCTTGCGCAGTTCGCGGGTCGGCGCGGCGATGCGGTCGCATTCCTTCACGCGCAGCGTGGCAAGACCGGTGATGCGGGTCGGGGTCTTGAGGAATGGCGCGAGCATCATCAGCGTGGGAGCAACGTCGGGCATGCTGGTCATGTCCACGTCGCCGTCGAAACCCGCGCCCAGCACGCGCGGCCCTTCGATGACGGTGCTGGCGGCAGATCGCTCCACACGCGCGCCGAGTTTTTCGCAGAGGCCGAAGAATCCGTAGTCGCCCTGGCGCGTGTTCGCACCCAGGTTGCTGAGCGTGATGCGCGCGCCGTGCAGCGTGGCCAGCGCCGCGAAATAGGAAGCAGCCGAGGCGTCGCCTTCCACGTCGATGTCGCCGGCGCGATAAACCTGCGGCGCCACGGCGAGGCGCCGGTAGTCGTGGTTGCTCACACGCACGCCGAACTTCGTCATCTCATCGATCGTGAGATCCACGTAGGGCTTGCTGGTGAGCTCGCCCTCGACTTCGATGACCAGGCCCGCATCGAGCAGCGGCGCGATGATGAGCAGGCTGGTCAGATACTGGCTGGAGATGTTGCTGGGCACGCGCACCGGGCCGCGAAGGTGCGGCGTACCCATCACCGTGGTAGGCAGGTGGCCGTCGTTGGTCGAATGCATGCCAGCGCCCAGGGCCGAGAGCGCATCGACCAGCGCCTTGTTAGGCCGGTTGCGCATGGAGATGTGGCCGTCGATGAGCGTTGCTCCCGGACGCAGGGCCGCCATCGCCAGCAGCAGGCGCGTCGATACCGCGCTTTGTCCGGTGTTGAGCTCGATGGCGCCCTCAATGAACTGGCCGCCACGCCCGCTGATGCGCACCACGTCTTCGGCGGAATCGTCGACGGCAATGCCGAGCCTGCGCAGGCAGTCTTTCATGCGCCAGTAGTCGTCGCACTCGCCCGGATAACGAATGGTGCTGACACCGTCGGCCAGCGCCGCAATGGCGCAGTCACGCAGCGTGAGCGACTTGCTGCCAGGCAGCGGAGTTTCGAAATGAAAAGAGCCCTGGTGCCAGGGCTCGAGATCGAGAAAGGGGACATTCTTCATTTGCTACGCGCCAACGCCGGTTGCCTCGCTGCATACGCGCAAAAGGGGACGGGCCTCGCATGAGGCGCGTCCCCTTTTGCTAGCAAATGAGGAATGTCCCCAATCAATCCCGGATGGGACGGTCCGCTCCGTCATTCACGCGCTCACGCAGGTCCTTGCCCGGCTTGAAATGCGGCACGTACTTGCCGGAGAGCGCCACCGCTTCTCCGGTCTTCGGATTCCGGCCCTGCCGCGGCGGCCGGAAGTGCAGCGAGAACGAGCCGAAGCCACGTATCTCGATGCGATCTCCCGCCGACAGTGCATCGCTCATGATCTCGAGGATCTGCTTGAGCGCGAGCTCCACATCCTTGGCTGGCAGGTGTTTCTGTTTCGCCGTGATGATCTCGATGAGCTCGGACTTCGTCATGGGCCGTTATCCTGGTTCTTGTTGTTATTACCGCGCAATCGCCATTACTGGCGATCGCCGCCGATCTGTTCCTTGAGCAGGTCACCGAGGCTGGTGCCCGAAGACGGCTGCTCGGAACGGTAGTTGGATACCGCCTCGGCCTCTTCGTGCATTTCCTTCGCCTTGACGGACAGCGCAATCGTGCGGGTCTTGCGATCCACGCCCGTGAACTTGGCTTCGACTTCCTGACCCACCTTGAGCACGGTGCGAGCGTCTTCGACGCGATCGCGCGCGAGATCGGAGGCACGCAGCTGGCCTTCGATGCCGTTGCCGAGGTCGATGACCGCGCCACGCGCGTCGACTTCCTTCACGGTGCCGCGGACGATGGTGCCCTTCGGATTGGTGGCGATGTACTCGCTGAACGGATCCTGCGCGAGCTGCTTGATCCCTAAGCTGATGCGCTCACGCTCGGGGTCGATCGACAGCACCATGGCTTCGACCTGCTGGCCCTTCTGGTAGTTGCGCACGGCTTCTTCGCCCGCGACATCCCACGAGAGGTCCGACAGGTGCACGAGGCCGTCGATGTTGCCGGCGAGACCGATGAACACACCGAAGTCGGTGATGGACTTGATCTGGCCCGAAACCTTGTCGCCACGGTTGAAGTTCTCGGCGAACTCCTTCCACGGATTCTGCTTGCACTGCTTGAGGCCGAGCGAAATGCGACGACGCTCTTCATCCACGTCGAGCACCATGACTTCGACTTCCTGGCCCGAGTGCACGACCTTGGCCGGGTTGACGTTCTTGTTGGTCCAGTCCATTTCGGACACGTGGACCAGGCCTTCGACGCCGTCTTCGATCTCCACGAACGCGCCGTAGTCGGCGATGTTCGTGACCTTGCCGAACACTCGCGTGTTGGGCGGGTAGCGGCGGGCGATGTTCTCCCACGGATCGGCGCCGAGCTGCTTCAGGCCCAGCGATACGCGTGAACGCTCGCGGTCGAACTTGAGGATGCGGACGTCGATTTCGTCGCCGACCTTGACCACTTCCGACGGATGCTTGACGCGCTTCCACGCCATGTCGGTGATGTGCAGCAGGCCGTCGATGCCACCGAGATCCACGAACGCGCCGTAGTCGGTGAGGTTCTTGACGGTGCCCTTGAGCACGGTGCCTTCCTGCAGGTTGTCCATGAGCGCGCTGCGCTCGGCGGAGAACTCCTGCTCGACGACCGCGCGACGGGAAACGACAACGTTGTTGCGCTTCTGGTCGAGCTTGATGACCTTGAACTCGAGGGACTTGCCTTCGAGGTAGGCGGTGTCACGCACGGGACGGACATCGACGAGCGAACCGGGCAGGAACGCGCGGACGTTGTCGATCTCGACGGTGAAGCCACCCTTCACACGGCCCGTGATGGTGCCGGTGACGATTTCGGATTTGTTGAAAGACTCTTCGAGACGCGTCCAGGTCCGGGCCCGCTTGGCTTTCTCGCGCGAGAGGCGCGTTTCGCCAGTGCCGTCTTCCATCGCGTCGAGCGCGACTTCGATGCTGTCGCCGGCTTTGACTTCGATTTCCCCGCGCTCGTTCTTGAACTGTTCGAGGGGGATGACGGCTTCGGACTTAAGGCCAACGTTCACGATCACCATGTCGTCGCCGACATTGACCACGAGGCCAGTAAGGATCATTCCGGGGCGGATACGCTGGTTAGCGATGCTCTGTTCGAAGAGCTGGGCAAAACTTTCAGTCATTTAGTTTCCATTCGCACGGGCCTGCCCTGTTTTGTTAGAGGCGGTATGCCGTGACTATTGACGCTCGAAGGAAATCCGGTCCCCTCGAGGCAGATGTGAACAACCCCGCGTCCGTGCGGAGCAACCTTGAAACCTCAGCGCCAGAGATTGCGCTCGCGCCCGAGCGAGATGACTCGCTCGACGACCGCTTCGATACTCAATCCGGTGGAGTCGAGTAGCTGGGCGTCGGGCGCAGGCTTGAGCGGAGCGACCTGGCGGGTGGAATCCCGCAAATCGCGCTCCGCGATCTCCCGCGAAAGGGCGGCAAGACTAGCAGCGGAGCCCTTGCCGATCAACTGCTTATGACGCCTTTGGGCCCTTTCTTCGGCGCTCGCCGTGAGGAAAACCTTCAGCCGGGCCTCCGGGAAGATGACTGTGCCCATATCCCGCCCGTCGGCCACCAAACCGGGGGCTTGGGCGAAGGATCTCTGCCGGTCGGTCAGGGCTGCCCGGACCGCCGGCCAGGCGGCCACCCGGGAGGCGCCCGCTCCTGCCTGCTCCGTGCGGATCTTTCCGGTGACGTCCCGGCCGTCGAGCAGGACCTGTTCCTGGCCATCGCCCACGGACCCGAATTCCACGCGCATCGACCGGGCCACGGCGACGTGCTCAGCCACGTCGTCGGGGTCGAGATCCTTGAGGATCCCGCCGAGCGCGACGAGGCGATACAACGCGCCGCTGTCGAGAAGATGCCAGCCCACCCTGGAGGCGACGATGCGACTGATGGTGCCTTTGCCGGAACTCGAGGGACCGTCGATGGTGACGATGGGTACGGAAGAAGTGTCAGCGCTCATTGGCGCGGAAGGCTATCAGTCTTGCCAGGCTTTCAGGAGCCGATCGTTCTGCTCGGGAGTGCCCAGCGTGACGCGCAGGTGTTCCGGCAATCCATAGTTGCCGACCGGGCGCACGATGATGCCGCTGCGGAGTAATGCTTCGTAGCGACCCTTCGCGTTGGCGCCGGCATGCAGCATCAGGAAATTTCCCGCCGATGGCAGTACGCGGGTGCCCGCTTTCGCCAGATGCGCCGCCACGCGTGCGCGTTCTTTCACCGCGACATTGACGGCAGTGGCGAGATGGTCAGTGTCGTCCAGCGCCGCCGCGGCGCCGGCGAGACCGACCACCGACACATTGAAGGCCTGGCGCACGCGATTGAGCATGCCGGCCACCGACGGATGACTCACCGCGTAACCCACGCGCACGCCGGCAAGGCCATAGGCCTTCGAGAAGGTGCGAAAGACCACGAGGTTCGGAAACTCGCGCAGCCAGTCGACGCCGTTCTGCAGGCCGAGTCCCTCGGTGTATTCGAAATACGCTTCGTCGAGCGCGATCAGCACATGGGCCGGTGCGGCGGCGATGAATGACTTCAGTTGCGCCGCCGGCACCCAGGTGCCGGTGGGATTGTTAGGGTTGGCGATGAACACGACGCGCGTCCGCGGCGTGATGGCGCGCGCCATCGCGTCGAGATCGTGGCCGAGCGGCATGGCGGAGTCAGGCGAATTGGCCGGCGTGACCACGCCCGTCGCGCCGGTGGCCTGCACGGCGATGGGATAGACCGCGAACGCGTATTGCGAGTAAACGGCCTCGACGCCGGGACCCAGGAATGCTTCGGCGAGCATCACCAGCAGGTCGTTGGAGCCGTTGCCCAGCGTGATCTGCGTGGTATCGACGCCGAGTTTCGCGGCGAGTTTCTGCTTGAGGATGTGGCCACTGCCGTCCGGATACAGCCAGGTGTCGGCGATCGCACGCTTGCATGGCGGCGATCGCGTGCGGGCTGGCACCGAATGGATTCTCGTTCGACGCCAGCTTGATGATGTCGTCGAGGCCGAGCTCGCGCTGCAGTTCTTCGATGGGTTTGCCCGGCACGTACGGCGCGAGCGTGCGGACCTGGTCGAGCGCGAGATCGCCGGGGAGGTGGTGCCGGGCACCAAAAGTCGTAGTTGAGTCGGCGTCTGAAGGATTCACGTGTCAGCTCAACTACGACTTTTGGTGTCCGGCACCGGCAGCTTCACGAAACTGCGCGTGGATACGAGCCGAGCACGCGGAACAGCGACGCGCGCTTCTTCAACGCGGCGAGCGCCTTCGCCACGTGCTCTTCTTCGGCATGGCCGACGATGTCGAAGAAGAACACGTAGTCCCACTTCTTGCGCCGCGACGGGCGCGATTCGATGCGCGTGAGGCTGATCTTGTGCTTCGCCAGCGGCTCGAGCAGCCGGAACAACGCGCCCGGCGATTCGGTATCGAGCGCCGAGCACAGGATGGTGGTGCGATCGTCGCCCGACGGCTTGAACACCTTGCGACCCACGACGAAAAAGCGCGTGGTGTTGTCGTCGCTGTCTTCGATTTCGGTGGCCAGCAGTTTCAGGCCGTAGACGTCGGAGGCCGTTTCGCCGGCGATGGCGGCCGTGCCCTCTTCGTCGCGCGCGCGGCGCGCGGCTTCGGCGTTGCTGGACATCGGGATGCGCGGCACGTCTGGGCAGGTGTTCGTCGAGCCAGCCGCGACACTGCGCCAGCGACTGCGGATGGCTGCAGATGCGCTTGATCTTCTCGAGCGAGTCCATGCCGCCCATGAGGAACTGGTGGATGCGCAGCTCCACCTCGCCGCAGATCCGCAGCGGCGAAGCCAGCAAGGTGTCGAGCGTGTGATTGACGGCGCCTTCGGTGGAGTTCTCCACCGGCACCACGCCGAAATCCGCGAGCCCTGCTTCGACCTCGTGGAACACCTCGTTCACCGAGGCGAGCGCCAGCGCGCGCACCGAGTGACCGAAATGCTTGAGCGTCGCAGTCTGCGAGAACGTGCCCTCGGGCCCCAGGTAGCCGACCTTGAGAGGTTCTTCCTGCGCCAGGCAGGCCGACATGATCTCGCGGAACAGGCGCAGGATTTCTTCGGTACGCAGCGGACCCTTGTTCCGCTCACGCGCCATGCGCAACACCTGCGCCTCGCGTTCGGGCCGGTAGAAGTCGACGGTGTGCCCGTCGGCATGCTTGGAGACGCCGACCTGCCGCGCGAGCATCGCGCGGTCGTTGAGCAACGCGTGGATACGCGCGTCCACGCTGTCGATCTGCGCGCGCAGGTTGGCGAGCGGCTCGGCAACCTTTGCCGGGGCCGCCGCCCTGGATCCGCTTTTCTTCTTGCTAGCCATCGGCCGCAGTTATATCACCCGCGCCGCCAGCACGCCGCTGATCGCACGCACTTTGTCGATAATCCCCGGCATCCACCGCGCCATCGGTGTCGATGAGGGTGTAGGCGTACTCGCCCCGGGACTTGTTGAGCAGCTCGGCGATGTTCAGCGAAGCGCCGGCGAGCACCGTCGAGATCTGGCCCACCATGTTAGGCACGTTGCTGTTGGCGATGCTGATGCGCGAGGTCTTCGGCGCACGCGGCAGCACCACTTCCGGGAAGTTGACGCTGTTCTTGATGTTGCCGTTCTCGAGGTAGTCCTTGACGGTGTCCGCCACCATGACCGCGCAGTTGTCCTCGGCTTCGTTGGTCGAAGCGCCGAGGTGCGGCAGGGTCACGACCTTGGGGTGATCCTTGAGCGCGTTGGTCGGGAAGTCGCAGACATAACCTTGCAGGCGCGCGTCGTCGAGCGCGGCAACAATAGCCTTTTCGTCGACGATCGGAGCCCGAGCGAAGTTCAGGATGACGCCGTTCTTGCGCATCAGCTTCAGGCGGCCTTCGTTGACCAGGCCGCGCGTGTCGGGCGTGAGCGGAACGTGCACGGAGATGACGTCCGAACGCACGAACAGGTCGTCCAGCGACAGCGCCTGTTCGACGTTGGACGACAGCTGCCAGGCGCGCTGCACGGTGATCTGTGGATCGTAGCCGAGGACTTTCATGCCGAGGCTCAACGCCGAATTCGCGACTTCGACGCCGATGGCGCCGAGGCCGATGACGCCCAACGTGCGGCCGGGCAGTTCGAAGCCGACGAAATTCTTCTTGCCCTTCTCGACCGCGAGGTCGATGGCGTGATCGTCACCCTGCTGCGACTTGGCGAAGGACCAGGCCTGGCAGATGTTGCGCGCGGCCAGGAACATGCCGGCCAGCACCAGCTCCTTCACGGCATTGGCGTTGGCGCCCGGCGCGTTGAACACCGGGATGCCTTTCTTTGAAAGCGCCTCGACCGGAATGTTGTTAGTGCCGGCACCGGCGCGGCCCACGGCGCGCAGACTGTCCGGCAGCGCGACTTTGTGCATGTCGGCCGAGCGCACCAGGATGGCGTCGGGATTGCCGATTTCCGAGGCGATCTCGAAGCGGTCGCGCGGCAGGCGCTCGAGCCCCTTGATGCTGATGTTGTTGAGGGTCTGGATCTTGAATCGCATTGTATTTCTCCTCGAGCGCTGACCTTATTGCCAGCCTCTTTTCACGTTGCGCCCGGACGTTATTGCCCGGGTGGTTAGGCAGGGACGCCTGATTCAGGCGCGTCCCCTTTTGCTAGCAAATCAGGAATGTCCCCATTTCCTAGGCGTTCTTGCTCTGGAAATCCTTCATGAAGTTCACGAGCGCCTCGACGCCCTCGATGGACATGGCGTTGTAGATGGACGCGCGCATGCCGCCCACCGAGCGGTGTCCTTCGAGGTTCACGAGGCCGACCTTCGCCGCTTCGGCGCAGAACGCCTTGTCGAGATCGGGCTTGGCGAGCGTGAATGGCACGTTCATCCAGGAACGGGCATTCGCGGCCACCGGGCTCTTGTAGAAGCCGGACCCCTCGATGAAGCCGTAGAGCTTTTCCGCCTTGGCGCGGTTGCGCTCTTCCATCGCCTTGAGGCCACCCTGCTTCTTGAGCCACTTGAACACGAGGCCCGCGAAGTACCAGCCGAAAGTCGGCGGGGTGTTGAGCATGGAACCTTCATCGGCCATGGCCTTGAAGTCCCAGACCATGGGCGTGCCGGGGCGCGCACGGCCGATCAGGTCATCGCGCACGACAAGTAAGCAGATGCCCGACGGGCCAATGTTCTTCTGCGCGCCGGCGTAGATGAGCCCGAACTTCGACACGTCGATGGGCCGCGACAGGATGCTGGAAGAGAAATCCGCCACCAGCGGCACATTGCCCACCTGTGGAACGTAATCGAACTCCACGCCACCGATGGTCTCGTTGGGCGTGTAGTGGAAATACGCGGCGTTCGGCGAAAGCTTGAGCGAGCCCTGCGCGGGAACGCTCGAGTAGTTGGTGGCCGACTCGTCGGCGGCAACGTTCACCTTGGCGAAACGCTTGGCTTCGCCGATCGCCTTCTTCGACCAGGCGCCGGTGTTCACGTAGTCCACGGTTGCGTCCGCGGTGGCGAGGTTCATCGGGATCGCCGAGAACATGCCGGTGGCGCCGCCCTGCAGGAACAGCACCTTGTAGTTAGCCGGGATGGCCAGCAGCTCGCGCAGGTCGGCTTCCGCCTCTTGCGCCACGCCGATGAAGGCCTTGCCTCGATGGCTGACTTCCATGACCGACATGCCGCTTCCGCGCCAATCGACCATTTCCGCCTGAGCTTGCTGGAGAACTTCCAGGGGCAACGTGGCCGGCCCCGGAGCGAAGTTGAATACGCGCATTGGGATTTTCCTCTGGCCGGACCTTATTGCCCGACCGTTTGTACACCCCGGACGTTATTGCCCGGGGCGCGGAATATATCAGGACGTCGGCGTGTCGGAAGGGCCACTTGTCGCGGTTTCATCACCCGCCAGTTCCGACGCCGGCGCGTCCGGCCCGGCCGCTTCTTCACCGAGGCTGTCGATGCGCTCTACCCCGGTCAATCTTTCGCCTTCACCCAACCGGATGAGGCGAACCCCTTGGGTGTTACGCCCGACGATGGAAATTTCGCCGACCGGCGTGCGCACCAGCGTGCCAGTAGAACTAATCATCATGAGCTCATGTTCAGAATTCACTTGCAGCGCCGCGACCATCTCGCCGTTGCGCTCGGTAGTTTGCAGCGCAATGACGCCCTGGCCACCGCGCCCGTGCTGCGGGAAGTCTTCGAGCGGCGTGAGCTTGCCGTAACCGTTGGCCGAAGCCGTGAGGATGAGGCCCTCGCCCACCACGATGAGGGAAATGAGTTCCTGGCCGGCGGCGAGCTTGATGCCGCGCACGCCCGTGGCTTCGCGGCCCATGGGGCGCACTTCTTCTTCATTGAAGCGGATCGACTTGCCACCGTTCGACGAGAGAATGACTTCGCGCGTGCCGTCAGTGAGCGCGACTCCGACCAGCTTGTCGTCGGTGTCGAGGCCCAGCGCGATGATGCCGCTGGCCCGTGGACGCGAGAACGCCGACAACGGCGTCTTCTTGACCGTGCCCTGGCTGGTGGCCATGAACACGAAGTGATCGTCGTCGAACTGCTTGATGGGCAGCACGGCGTTGATGCGTTCGCCCTCTTCGAGCGGCAGCAGATTGACCATGGGCTTGCCGCGCGAGCCGCGGCCGGCCTGGGGCAGCTCGAACACGCGCTTCCAGTACACCTTGCCGCGATTGGAGAAGCACAGGATGGTGTCGTGCGTATGAGCGACGAAGAGCTTCTCGACGAAGTCCTCGTCTTTCACCGACGTGGCCGCCTTGCCGCGGCCACCGCGACGCTGCACCTGGTATTCGGTGACCGGCTGGCTCTTGGCGTAGCCGGCGTGCGACAGCGTGACGACCACGTCCTGCGGCTCGATCAGGTCTTCGGTAGATAGATCGAGGTGGTCGCGGTTGATCTCGGTGCGGCGGGCATCGCCGTATTGCTCGCGAATGGCGATCAGCTCTTCGCGGATGACCTGCGTGAGTCTTTCGGGACGCGCCAGGATGTCGGTGAGATCGACGATGAGCGCCAGCAGGTCCTGGTATTCGCCGATGATCTTGTCCTGCTCGAGCCCCGTGAGGCGATGCAGGCGCATGTCGAGAATGGCCTGGGCCTGCGTTTCCGAGAGCTTGTAGCCACCGCCCGCCACCGTGATGCCGAACTCCGCCGCGAGCCCCTGGGGCCGCGTGGAGATATCACCGGCGCGCGCCAGCAGCTGCGGAACGACGCCCGAGCTCCATTCACGCGCGGCCAGTGCGGCTTTCGCTTCCGGCGGCGTGGGCGAAGCCTTGATGAGCGCGATGACCTCGTCGATGTTGGCGAGCGCGACGGCGAGGCCTTCGAGGATGTGGGCGCGGTCGCGGGCCTTGGCGAGATCGAAAATGGTACGGCGCGTGACGATTTCGCGCCGGTGCCGCAGGAATGCCTCGAGCATTTCCTTGAGGCCGAGGAGCTTCGGGCTGGCCGTCGATGAGCGCGACCATGTTGATGCCGAACACGGTCTCGAGCGGCGTTTGCGCGAAGAGGTTGTTGAGCACCACTTCGGAGACTTCGCCGCGCTTGAGCTCGATGACCACGCGCATGCCGTCCTTGTCGGACTCGTCGCGCAGTTCGGAGATGCCGTCGATTTCCTTGTTGCGCACCAGCTCGGCGATGCGCTCGAGCAGGCGCGCCTTGTTCACCTGGTAGGGAAGCTCGGTGACGATGATGGCCTGGCGTCCGCCGACCTTGTCGATGTCTTCGAAGTTGGTGCGCGCGCGAATCGACAGACGGCCGCGGCCGGTGCGATAGGCGGTGGCGATCTCGGTCGCGCCGTTGATGATGCCGGCGGTCGGGAAGTCCGGACCCGGCACGTGCTGCATGAGCGCGGCCAGCGTGACTTCGCCGTCATCGAGCACTGCGAGGCAGGCGTTGATGATTTCCGTGAGGTTGTGCGGCGGGACGTTGGTGGCCATGCCGACCGCGATGCCGGCCGACCCGTTGACCAGCAGATTGGGGAACCGCGCCGGCATGACCGTGGGTTCCGTCTCGCTCTCGTCGTAGTTGGGCTGGAAATCGACGGTTTCTTTTTCGATGTCGGCGAGCAGCTCGCTGGCGATGCGCGACATGCGCACTTCGGTGTAACGCATGGCGGCCGGCGCGTCGCCGTCCACCGAGCCGAAGTTGCCCTGGCCATCGACCAGCATGTAACGCATGGAAAACGGCTGCGCCATGCGCACGAGGGCGTCGTACACGGCGTTGTCGCCGTGCGGATGGTATTTGCCGATGACGTCGCCTACCACGCGTGCCGATTTCTTATAGGCCTTGTTCCAGTCGTTTCCGAGCTCGCGCATGGCGTGCAGGATGCGCCGGTGCACGGGCTTCAGGCCGTCGCGGACATCCGGCAGCGCGCGGCCGACGATGACGCTCATGGCGTAGTCGAGATACGACTGGCGCATCTCGTCTTCGAGATTCACGGGAAGAATTTCGCGCGCGATTTCGTTCATGGAAGGTTCGTGGAAGGGCCCGAAAAAAGGTGCGGAATTCTATCACGCGGACCTAACCAAAGGCCTTTTTTGAGGGCTTGCACGTCTATATGTTGTCTATACTTGGCGCCCTCATGACGACGCCGCAAACACCCGACAATTCGCCAAACAGCGACGCCGCGGAAATCGCGAAATTCGAAGCCGCGGCGCACCGCTTCTGGGATGTCGACGGCGAATTCAAGCCACTGCACAAGCTCAATCCCGTGCGTGCGCGCTACGTGCAGGAACGCTGCGCCATCGCTGGCGCTCGAATCCTCGACGTGGGCTGCGGCGGCGGCCTGCTTGCCGAGACGCTGGCGCGCGCGGGCGCCGAAGTGACCGGCATCGACCTCGCGCCCACCATGGTGGACACCGCGCGCCTGCACGCGCTCGATTCCGGATTGAGGATCGACTATCGCGTCGAATCCGCCGAACAGCTGCTCGCGAGCAACGCGGGAAAATTCGACGTGCTCACCTGCATGGAGATGCTGGAGCACGTGCCCGATCCCGCCGCCACCATCGCGGTGCTCGGCAAACTGGTCCGGCCCGGCGGCCACGTGTTCATCTCCACGATCAACCGCAATTTCCGTTCGTTCCTGCTGGCCATCATCGGCGCCGAATATGTCGCCAACCTGGTGCCGCGCGGCACGCACGAATACGAACGCCTGCTCAAGCCGTCAGAGGTGGCACGGTTCGCGCGGGCCGCGGGGCTCGATGTGCTGGACATCGCCGGCCTGCAATACGATCCGGTCCGCGAGCAATGCTCGCTCGATGCGAACCCGGCCGTGAACTACCTCATGCATCTCACGCGGCCGCCGCAGGGCGCGTCATGAGCGGCATCATCAAGGGAGTGCTGTTCGATCTCGACGGCACGCTGCTCGACACCGCGCAGGATTTCCACGAATCACTGAACCAGTTGCGCGCCGAGGAACAACTCGCGCCCTTGTCGTTCGAGACCGTGCGCGCGCAGGTGTCGCACGGCGGCCACGCGCTGGTGCGTCTCGGCTTCGGCACGCTGGAACCCGAACCGCACGAGGCGATGCGCATGCGGCTGCTGAACATCTACCGAAAGCGCCTCGCAAAGTACACGCGCCTCTTCGAAGGCGGCGACGAGATGCTCGATGCGCTCGAGCATCGCGGGCTCGCCTGGGGCATCGTCACCAACAAGCCCGGCTGGCTCACCGATCCGCTGCTGATCGAGGTCAAGCTGCATAGTCGCGTTCGCGCCGTGGTCAGCGGCGACACGCTGTCGGAACGTAAACCGCATCCGCTGCCGCTGCTGCACGCCGCGCAAGACGATCGGCGTGGAACCAGGCGAATGCGTGTTCGTCGGCGACGCGGAACGCGATGCGCAGGCCGCCCAGGCCGCCGGCATGTATTCGTTGATCGCCGGCTTCGGTTACATCGGCGACGACGATCGCGCCGACAAGTGGTTCCAGCACGGCTGGCTCAACACCCCGCTCGACCTGCTCACCTGGCTCGACACGCCGTCGCGCGCCCGTTCGCGCCGGCAAAAATAACGGCAGCACATGAGCACGGCCTGGATCATCACCGCGATCGCCGCCCTCGCGGCGGCGCTCATCGGCTACCTCTCGGCACGTTGCGCGCCGCGCGGCGCGCGCAGCAGCTCGGTGAAGAGCTCGCGGACGCGCGCGCCAGGATCGCCAGCGAAACCGAGATGCGCGAGCGCACTGCCGAACTGTTGCGCCAGAGCGAGTCGCAGGTGCGCGCGGCCGTCGAGAGCGCTTCGCGCCTGGCGCTCGATGCCAACAGCGAAACCTTTCTCAAGCTGGCGCGCGAAGTGTTCGGGCGCGACCAGGCCACGGCCTCCAGCTCACTCAAGGAACGCGAAGAAGCCATCAAGCAGCTGGTCGAGCCCCTGAAAGTGGCGCTGGCGCGCCAGGAAGAACATGTCGAAGGCGCAGGCGCGCGAACAGCAGGAGTCCGCCGGCAAGATCACCGGACAGATCGAGAACCTCGTGAAAGTGCAGGACCTCCTGCAGCGCGAGACACGCAATCTCTCCACGGCATTGCGGCGTCCCGAAGTGCGCGGACGGTGGGGTGAAATCACGCTGCGTCGCGTGGTGGAGCTCGCCGGCATGTCCGAGCACTGCGATTTCACCGAACAGACCCAGGTCAGCAGCGCCGACACCGGACCACTGCGCCCCGACCTGCTGGTACGCATGCCCGATTCGCGCAGCATCGTGGTCGATGCCAAGACTCCACTCGATGCCTACATGGATGCCGCGGAGGCGCAGGACGACGAGGCGCGCAGATCCGCTTTGATCCGTCACGCGCAGCAAGTGGAAAAACGCGTGCGCGAGCTTGGCCAGAAGAGCTACTGGGAGCAATTCGAAGACAGCCCCGAATTCGCGGTGTTGTTCCTGCCTGGGGATCAGTTCCTGTCAGCCGCGCTGGCCGAGCGGCCCGACCTCATAGATTCGGCGCTCAAGCAGCGCATCATCGTCACTACGCCGTCGACGCTCATGGCGTTGCTCAAGGTCATTGCCTACGGCTGGCGGCAAACCCAGGTCACCGAGAACGCGCGCGAGATCCGCGAGCTGGGCCAGGACCTGCACAAGCGGCTCAACGTTTTCGTGAATCACCTGCAGAAGGTGGGTCGCTCGCTGGGCAACGCCGTCGAGTCGTTCAATGCCGCGGTAGGATCGATGGAGCGCAACGTGATGCCACAGGCGCGCAAGTTTCCCGAGCTCGGCGCCACCACCGATCCGGCCATCGAGCCGGTCGACCAGATTGAAAAGGCCGTGCGAACCCTGGCGGCGGCAACGCTGGATAGCGACGAACCGGCCGACACACCCCGAACTCCTTCCTGATACTCATGAACCCGACCACTTTCGACCCGTGGCAGCACGCGCCGGCACGCCAGGAATTTGCCGGCCGCGTCATCATGGTCACGGGCGCCGGTTCCGGCATCGGCCGCGCCGTGGCGCTCGCACTCGCGCATGCAGGCGCCGAAGTCATCCTGCTCGGCCGCACGGTGCGCAAACTCGAAGCCGTGCATGCGGAGATCGCCGCAGCGGGCGGCCCCGAAGCCAGTATCGTGCCCCTCGATCTCGAGCGCGCGCTGGCCGCGGACTACGAAGCCGTGGCCGCCGCCATCGACAAACGTTATGGCCGCCTCGACGGGCTGCTGCACAACGCCGCCTTGTTAGGTGCCCTCACCCCCATCGAGCAGTACGACGTACCGATGTTCATGCGCGTCATGCACGTGAACGTCACCGCGGCCTTCGTGCTCACGCAGCACCTGTTGCCGCTGCTGCGCGCCTCGAAGGACGCCACCGTGCTGTTCACGTCGAGCGGTGTCGGCACGCGCGGCCGCGCCTACTGGGGTGCGTATTCCATTTCGAAGTTCGCGGTGGAAGGGTTCACGCAGGTACTGGCGCAGGAACTCGAGAGCACGAGCACGGTGCGCGTGAACATCATCGATCCGGGCAAGGTGCGCACCGCGATGCGCCGCCAGGCCTATCCGTCGGAGGCGGCGGAATCCCTGCCGACCCCGGAATCGCTCACCGGGCCCTATCTCGCTTTGTTAGGCCCGGCGAGCAGCGGCGTCACGGGTCAGCGGTTCGCGGCCCCTTCGGCACAGCGGGGCTGAGCAGCGCCGCCACTTCCTCGTCGGTCAGCTGCCGGAATTGGCCGCGCGACAGGCCCTTGTCCAGCTTCAAACTACCCATCGACACGCGCAGCACTCGGCTGACCAGCGCGCCCTGTCGTTCGAACAGCTGGCGCACATCCTTGCCGCTGGCGCCGCGCACCTCGATGGAATACCAGCGATTCGAACCTTCGAGCTGCGCCTCGCTGGTGGTCACGCTTTCCACGGTCATGCGCGAAGCGCGGTCGATCTTGCCGCTCTTCACGCCCTCGAGGTGATCGGGACCTAACAATCCCTTGACGCGCACGCTGAACTCGCAGGACAGCTTGTGGTTGGTTCGCTGCAGTTTCGCGGCCAGCGCTCCGTCGGAGGTCACCAGCTCGAGTCCGCCATCGATGCCGGGCATCGGGCTCACCGCCACGAAACGCCGGCCGGCGGTTTTCGGCAGGCGGTCGATCAGCGCCGAGCGTTCGCCATCGGCTTCGCGCAATGGATCGCCGGGCGAACGGTTGAAGATGAACAGTTGCGAGCCTTCGGCCGCGCGCACCTTGATGGCACGGCCGTCGAGCCGGATGTCATCGACGTGTGAAACCTTCTGGCCAAGCTCGGCGATGCGCCCGTTGACCGACAGGCGCCCGGCGCGAATCCATTCTTCGACCGTGCGGCGCGAGCCGAGGCCACGCTGGGCCAGGTATTTCTGGAGCCGCTCGGCGACGCCGGCCGGCGTCGGACGCGGGCGTGCCATGAATATTCCCTGCTTCAGCGCTCGTCGGACGGCGGCGCCGCGACGAGCCCCGCGGCGGAATCGCCGGGCGCGGACAGCTCTTCATCGTCGGAGTCGTCGTCGGAGGCGGCATCGAGACCGCGGTCGCCTCCCTCTTCGGATGAAGCTTCGATCGAAGCTTCGAGAACCGGCACGACCGCCACTTCACCCGAATCCGTGTTGGCGTCGGTCTCAGGCGCGAGTGCCTCGCCGTTCTCACCCTTGGCATTCACCGGCAGCGGAAGCTGCAGGTTGAGATCGGTCAGCGACTTGAGCTCGGCGAGCGGCGGCAGGTCTTCGATGGACTTGAGCGAGAAGTAGTCGAGGAATTCCGCCGTGGTGCCTAACAACTCCGGTTGACCGGGCACGTCGCGATGACCGACGACGCGGACCCAGTTGCGCTCCATGAGCGTCTTGACGATTTCCGGATTGACCGCCACGCCGCGCACGTTCTCGATCTCGGCGCGCGTGATGGGCTGGCGATAGGCGATGAGCGCGAGGGTTTCGAGCAGCGCGCGCGAATACTTGCGCGGGCGGTCCGGCCACAGGCGCGACACTTCGTGTGCGAACTCGGTGCGGACCTGGAAACGGAAACCGGTGGCGGTTTCCCTGATGGCGACACCGCGCCCTTCGTAGTCGCCGGCGAGCTGTTCGAGAACAGCGCGCATTTCCTTCGGCGACGGGCGCGATTGCTCGTCGAATATCTGCAGCAGCTCGGCAATGGGAACAGGACGCGCCGCGGCCAGCAGGGCCGCTTCGACGACATTCTTGAAGTACGCATCAGTCATGCTGCTCTCCATCCACTTGCTCTTCGTCCATCTGCGGGGAATCAATCTGCTGGGGCGACTCGTCCATCACCGATTCGTTGGCGGCGCCTTCGACCTCGTCACCAGGCACCGCGTCACCCAAAACTGAATCGTTGTCCACCGCGAGACGCAGGCCCCGCGCACCTTGCGCACCGCGCACGTGCAGCGGCGCATATGCCTCGGTCTGCACGATGTCGATCAGTCCCTCGCGCACCAGCTCGAGAATGGCGACGAAAGTGACCGTGACACCCATGCGGCCCTCTTCGGGTTTGAAGAGGTTCACGAACTCGACGAAGCTCGATCGCTCGAGCGTCGCGAGAATATCAGACATGCGAACCCGCACCGACAACCGCTCGCGCTGTACGTGATGGTGCGCGAACATCTCGGAGCGCTGCACCACGTCGCGGAAAGCCAACAGCATTTCCTGCATGGCCACCTGCGGCAGCGGACGCACCGACTTGCGTTCGCCGAGTTCGGCGTTGCCGATCCAGGTATCGCGCTCGATGCGTGGAATCCGGTCGATATTCTCCGCGGCGCTCTTGAAGCGCTCGTATTCCTGCAGGCGGCGCACGAGGTCGGCGCGCGGATCGCTCTCTTCCCCCGCGTTCGGGTCGACGGCGCGCGGCAGCAGCATGCGCGACTTGATCTCCGCCAGCGTCGCGGCCATGACCAGGTATTCCCCGGCGAGCTCGAGCTGCAGGCCTTCCATGAGAGTGATGTACTCCATGTACTGCTTGGTAATGTCGGCGATGGGGATGTCGAGGATGTCGAGGTTCTGCCGCCGGATCATGTAGAGCAGCAGGTCGAGCGGGCCCTCGAAAGCCTCGAGGAATACTTCCAGCGCCTGCGGCGGGATGTACAGATCCTTCGGCAGCTGCGTCACGGGCTCGCCGTGCACCATGGCGAACGGCATCTCCACCTGCTCGGGCGAGGCTGCCGCCGTAGTGGCGGTTTCGTGCGCCGGTTCGTCGGCGTTGTTCACGACCATGCGCAGATCGGGTTTCGAAGCTTTTTTACTCATCAGTCCACCCGCAGGTTCATGGCGCGGCGCACGTCATCGAGCGTGGCGCGCGCGGCGTCGCGCGCCTTCTCGCCGCCTTCGGCAACGATGTTGCGCACCAGTTCAGGGTTCTCTTCGAATTCAGCGGCGCGCTTGCGAATGCCACTGATTTCTTCCACGACCTTGTCGATCAACGGTTTCTTGCACTCGAGGCAGCCGATGCCGGCGGTGCGGCAGCCGTTGGCGGCCCAGGTGCGCGTGGTCTCGTCAGAATAGATCTTGTGCAGGTCGAACACGGGACAAATTTCCGGATTGCCGACGTCCGTACGCCGCACGCGCGCCGGATCGGTCTGCATCTGCTTGAGCTTCTGCGCCACGACATCCGGATCTTCGCGCAGCCCGATGGTGTTGCCATAAGACTTCGACATCTTGCGGCCGTCGAGTCCGGGAACCTTCGGGGTGGCGGTGAGCAACACGTGCGGTTCGGGCAGGATGCTGACGCTTCCGCCTTCGAGAAAACCTAACAACCGCTCGCGATCGGCGACGGTGAGCCGGCTGTTGCTGGTGACCACTTCGCGCGCCTTTTCGAGGGCGAGCTGGTCGCCGTTCTCCTGGAATTTCTTGCGCAACTGCTTGTACATGGTGCCGTTGCGGCCGCCGAGACCCTTGATGGCCTTCTCGACTTTCACCTCGAAGTCCGGCTCGCGGCCGTAGAGGTGATTGAAGCGGCGCGCGACTTCGCGCGTGATCTCCACGTGCGCCACCTGGTCCTCGCCTACCGGCACGAACGCCGGCCGGTACAGCAGGATGTCCGCGGTCTGCAGCAGCGGGTAGCCGAGGAAGCCGTAAGTGGCCAGGTCTTTTTCCTTGAGCTCGGCCTGCTGATCCTTGTAGCTCGGCACGCGCTCGAGCCAGCCGAGCGGCGTCACCATCGACAGCAGCAAATGCAACTCGGCGTGCTCGGGCACCTGCGACTGCACGAACAGCGTGGCAACGCCCGGGTTGAGGCCCGCGGCGAGCCAGTCGATGAGCATCTCGTGGATGAATCTGGGGAGCTGCTTGGTGTCTTCGTAGCCGGTGGTCAGGGCGTGCCAGTCCGCGACGAAGAAATAGCACTCGTATTGGTACTGGAGATCGACCCAGTTCTTGAGTGCGCCATGGTAATTGCCAAGATGCAACTGACCCGTCGGCCGCATCCCGGAAAGAACTCGTTTGGCTTGCGGATGACTGCTCACGGAAGCGGCGCAGTATAGCGGGGATGCGGTGCCGGGAAGGGGTTCTCGGGGTTCGCGGGATTTGTCGTGGCTATGCGCAATCCGTCATCACGAACCCTCAGAACCCTTTCCGGGCACCACTAAATTCCCAGCGTTTCCAGTGACCCGCGACCAATCCTTGTGACGGCGGGCGGGGTCACGGCGAGGTCGACCACGGTGGTCGGCTCGATGCCGCAATGGCCGCCATCGAGCACACAATCCACTTGATGCTCGAGTCGGTTTCTGATCTCACGACCGTCGGTCATCGGCAATTCGTCCCCGGGAAGCAGCAGCGTCGAACTCATGATGGGTTCGCCCAGTTCGGCGAGCAGCAGGCGCGGCACCTCGTGGTCGGGCACGCGAATCCCGATCGTCTTGCGGCGCTCGTGCTGGAGACGCCGCGGCGTTTCCTTGGTGGCCGGCAGCAGGAAGGTATAAGGGCCCGGTGTCGCCGCCTTGAGCATGCGGAATTGCCAGGTTTCCACCTTGGCGTATTTGGCGATCTCGGCCAGGTCGCGGCACACCAGCGTGAAATGATGGTGCCGGTCGGCTTCGCGAATCCGCCGGATGCGATCGAGCGCATCCTTGTCGCCGATGTGGCAGCCGAGCGCATAGCAGGAATCCGTCGGGTACACGATGACGCCGCCGTTGCGCACGATCTCGGTGGCACGACGGATCAGCCGCAGCTGCGGATTCTCGGGATGTAGCTCGAAATACTGGCTCACGGGATGACTTCCCGCGAGTCATTGGCGGGGCCGTTATCATACGCGCCCGTCCCTTACTCCCCCGCCCTGACATTCAACGGAATCCACGATGCAGACCTTGATCGAACTGGCGCCGCTCATTGCATTCTTCGCCGCTTACAAGTTCGCCGGCATTTATGTCGCGACCGCCGTACTCATGGGGTCGATGCTGCTGCTGCTCGGCTGGGACTGGTTGTCCAAGCGCGAGATTCCGAAGATGCATCTCATCAGCGCAGTGCTGGTGTGGGTGTTCGGCACAGCCACGCTGATCCTGCACGACGTGCGCTTCATCCAGTGGAAAGCGACGATCTTCTACTGGCTCGTCGCAATCGTGCTCGGCGGCAGCATCTGGATCGGCAAGAAGACGCTGCTCGAACGCCTCATGACGGCGGCGGTTCCCGAAGGCCACACCGTGCCGGCTTCAACCTGGAAACGCACCTCGTTGCTGGCGGCGCTGTTCTACCTGGCGCTTGGCGGCGCCAATCTCTGGATCGCATACACCATGAGTGAAAAAACCTGGGTGTTCTTCAAGACCTGGCTGACGATTCCGCTGGTGTTCGTATTCACCGCCGGCCTCATGTTCTGGATCCTGCGCGGTTACGAGCCCAAGGACGAGCCCAAGGAATCCACGTGAGCACGCGCGCCGAGCGGCTTCGGGCCGCGCTCGAAACCGCGCTGCATCCGACTCTGCTCGAGATTCGCGACGACAGCGCGAAACATGAAGGACACGCGGGCGCGCGCGAGGGCGGCCATTTTCACGTCGTGATCGCCGCCGCCAGCTTCGAGGGCCTCTCCGCGCTGGAAAGGCACCGGATGGTCTATGCTGCCGCCGCTGAATTGATGGGCCGCGACATCCACGCGTTGTCGATTGACGCTCGCTCGCGTTAGGTCCCTGTTCAAAAACTTTCCCCAACCTGTTGAGAGATCAAATGAAAGCTATTCGCTTCCTGGCCGTGAGCGTGGTGCTCGCGCTGGCCGCCTGCTCCAAGCCCGCCCCGACTGAAACGGTGGCCACTCCCGCTGCCGCTCCAGCCGCGCCGCCCGTCGTCACGGTGAACGGCAAGCCCGTCAGCCAGAAACTTTTCGAGGAATACGCGCAGGCCCTGGCGCGCAGACCCTTGAGCGAGCTGACCCCTCAGGACCGTGATCAGATCAAGGAGAACCTCGTTCGTGTCGTGCTCATTGCGCAGGAGGCCGAAAAGACCGGCCTGCTGAACGATCCCGACGTCTCCACGCGCCTCGAACTGGCCAAGCTCGAACTGCTGCAGCAGGCCACGGCGCAGAAGTACATGAAGAACCACACCCCCACCGAGGCGGAGATGCGCGCCGAGTTCGAAGCGCAGATCGCGTCCGCTCCGCTGGTCGAATTTCAGGCACGCCACATCCTGGTGAGCAGCGAAGACGTGGCGATGAAAATCATCGCGCAGCTCAAGGGTGGCAACGACTTCGTCGCCATGGCCAAGCGCATGTCGGCCGACAAGGGGTCCGCGGCGAAAGGCGGCGACCTCGGCTGGTTCGGCCCTCGCGACATGGATCCGGCGTTCACCAATGCCGTGGCGATGCTGAAGAAGGGCGAATTCACCAAGACCCCGGTGCAGACCGCAGCCGGCTGGCACGTGATCCAGTTGATGAATACGCGCGATCGTGCCCCGCCCGCGTACGACGACGTGAAAGACCGCCTGGCGAAGATCGTGGTGGCCAAGCAGTTCAAGACGCACTCGGACGAGATGCTCAAGACCGCGAAGGTCGAACCGGCGCTGACCACGGTGCCGGCGCCTGGTGCCGCACCTGCTCCTGCTCCCGCGCCCGCGCCCGCTCCCGCGCCCGCCGCGGCTCCGGCCGAGCCCGCGAAGAACTAGCTCGAGGGCTTCTCTGAGCAGCCGCCGGTTCCCGGATTCAGGCCGGGCCCGGCGGCTGTTTCGTTTTCAGTATTTGCTCAAGCGCGTTTTCATCGAGGATGCGCACACCGAGGGATTGAGCCTTGGCGAGCTTGGAGCCGGCATCGGCACCGACCACGAGAAAGCTGGTCTTCTTCGAAACGCTGCCCGACACCTTCGCGCCGAGTTCGCGAAGCGCATCTTCCGCCGCATCCCGTTGCAGGCCGGCGAGCGTGCCGGTGATGACGAAAGTGAGATTGGCGAGCGGCAGGCTCGCACGCTCTTCGACCTTGATCGGCTCGTAGGTGACGCCGCTTGCCTTCAGGCGCTCCACCACCGACTTCGCAAGCTCACTTTGGAAGAATTCGTGCACCGAGCGTGAGACGATCGGGCCCACGTCGGGCGTCTCCTCGATCTGCGCCGCACTGGCGGCTTCAAGTTTTTCGACCGATCCGAACTGCTGGGCGAGCGCCAGCGCCGTCGATTCACCGACCTGCGGAATACCGAGCGCGAACAGCAGGCGCGGCAGCGTCGTCTTCCTGGCTCTGGCGATCGCGTCGACGACGTTCTGCGCCGACTTTTCGCCCATGCGTTCGCGCTCCGCGAGCGATTTCGCTTCGAGATCGAACAGATCGGCGGGCGTGCTCACCGCGCCGTCATTCACGAGTTGCTCGATGAGTTTTTCCCCAAGCCCCTCGATGTCCATGGCGCGCCGGCCGGCGAAATGCATCAGCCACTCGGCACGCTGCGCGCGGCACTTGAGCACGCCACCCGTGCATTTGTAGACAGCCTGGTCTTCCTCGCGGACCACCGGCGAGCCGCAGACGGGGCAGCTCGTCGGCATGACGATGTCCCTGGATTCAGGCGCGGGCGGACGGCGGTCAGGTAGATAGCGCACGACCTCCGGGATCACGTCACCGGCGCGGCGTACCACCACCGTGTCGCCGATCATGAACCCCTTGCGCGCAACCTCGTCCATGTTGTGCAGCGTCGCGTTGCTGACGGTGACGCCGCCGACGAACACTGGCTTGAGCTTCGCGGCAGGCGTGAGCGCGCCGGTGCGGCCGACGTTGAAGATCACGTCCAGCAGGATGGTCATCTCTTCATCGGCGGGAAACTTGTGGGCCAGCGCCCAGCGCGGCGCGCGCGACACGAAGCCGAGCTTTTCCTGGTCGGCGCGCCTGTCTACCTTGTAGACCACGCCGTCGATCTGGTACGGCAGCTTCGCGCGCCGCGCGCCGATGTCGCGGTAATACTCGATGCAGCCTTCGACGCCGAGCACCTTCTTCGCCTCCGGACAGGTGCGCAATCCGAACGAGTTGAGCCAGGGCGCGAGCTGGCTGTGCCTCTCGGGCACCGCGCCACCCTCCACCACGCCCAGCTCGTAGAAGTAGAGATCCAGCGGCCGCTGCGCCGTGATGCGCGAGTCGAGCTGGCGCAAGCTTCCCGATGCCGCGTTGCGCGGGTTCACGTAAGCCTTGTCGCCGCGCTCCACGGCGTCGCGATTCATTTTCTCGAAGCCGGCGAATGGCAGGAACACTTCGCCACGCACTTCGAGCACCGCCGGCGGTTTGCCGCGCAACCTGCGTGGCACGGAACGGATCGTCGCAACGTTGGCCGTGACGTCTTCACCCGTAACGCCATCGCCGCGCGTGGCCGCGCGTTCGTAGACGCCGTCGCGATACAACACCGAGATGGCCAGGCCATCGAGCTTCGGGGTGGCCGAATACTCGATGGGGCTCTCGCTGCCCGATTCCGTACGACCCAGGCGCTCGCGCACCTTGCGATCGAAATCGACGAGGTCTTCTTCGGTGAAGCCGTTCTCGAGCGACAGCATGGGGATCGCGTGCCGCGCCTCGGCGAATTCTGCTGCCGCGGCGCCGGCGACACGCTGCGTCGGGGAATCGGGAGTGACGAGATCGGGATGCGCCGCCTCGATCCCGCGCAGTTCCTTCATCAGGCGGTCGTACTCGGCGTCGGGCACCGCCGGTTCGTTCAGGACGTAGTAGCGGTAGTCGTGACCGTCGATTTCGTCGCGAAGAGCCGCGGCTCGCGCGGCAACAGTCGGGAGCTCGGCCATCTCAGTTCACGCTTCTCCGGAAGCGCGCGCGGTGGCCGGCGGTTCGAGCGCCTGGCGCAGGCGCGAGATGCGTTGTGGCGTGAGTTCCTCGCCATGCTGGTCGGCCAGGATGCCGTCGAGACGTTCGGCGAGCTGCCGTGCCGCGCGCACCAGGTCATCGAAAGTCTCGCGTTCGGGTTTGGGACCCGGCAGAACCGCGAACAGGTTGAGGCCGGAGAACCGCTGCGAATCCATGATGGAAGGATCGAACGTGCCCGGCTGCGCGAGCGCGGCGGCGCTCACCACCACCCGGCCGGTGTCATCGGGCAGGTGATAGATGTCGAGCGGGCCGTGCCAGAAACCGGCAGCGCTGAAAGCCTGGCGCAGGCCGCGACCCTGGAAGCGCGGCTCGATCCGCGGGATGACGCGCAGCGTGACGATGCGCCGCTCGTTCTCGTGGGGCCACGAGAGCACGAGCTTCGGTTGCTGAACCGTCTGCTCCTCGACGATGCGCACCGCGGAGATTTCATCGTGCTCGCCGATGTACGGTTCGTTGTCAATTGGTGTGGGGTCAATTGGTATGCGGTCCATTGGTCCGGGTCCGCGGGTACGGGCCGCGCCTCTTCCGGCTCGCGCACCCCACTGTCCCGTGCAACGTCGACGGCGACTTCGTCGGAGATCGAGATGCCGAGGGCGCGCCGCGTGCCGGATTCCGAGGTGCTCGCGAGTTCGATCACGGGCAGCGAATCGGACTTCGCAACTCGCGAGTCGCGCACGACATTGATCTCGGGTAACGGCGATGCGGCGCGCTGCGGCTCTGCGCCGGGATCGTCGCGCGACACGCCGGCGGCCAGCGGACGGGCACCGCGAGAACGCCACCATTCGAACCCGGCGATGCCAGCGACGAACAGCACGCCGACAATGAGGAGAATGATGCGCAGCTCGGGCATCGAAAATTCCTAGCCCGTGGCCATGCGCACCGCCTCGTCGACGTCCACCGACACCAGGCGCGAGCAGCCGGGTTCGGTCATCGTGACGCCTATCAATTGCGAGGCAAGCTCCATGGTGGCCTTGTTGTGCGTGATGAAGATGAACTGCACGCGGTCGGACATCTGCTTGACGATGTCGCAGAAGCGGCCGACGTTGTGTTCGTCGAGCGGCGCGTCCACTTCGTCGAGGATGCAGAACGGCGCAGGATTCAGGTCGAAGATCGAGAACACCAGCGCCACGGCGGTGAGCGCCTTCTCGCCGCCCGAGAGCTGGTGAATGCTGCTGTTGCGCTTGCCGGGCGGACGCGCCATGACCGCAACGCCCGCTTCGAGGATGTCTTCACCGACCAGCTCGAGGTAGGCGTGCCCGCCGCCGAACAGCTTGGGGAATTTGTCCTGCAGGCCGGCGTTGATGCGCGTGAACGTGTCTTCGAAGCGTGACCGGGTTTCCTTGTCGATCTTGCGCATCGCTTCTTCGAGCGTGGTCAGCGCGGCGGTCACGTCGGCGAATTGCCGGTCGAGGTATTCCTTGCGCTCGCTGGACTCCTTCAACTCGTCGATGGCCGCCAGGTTGACCTGGCCTAACTTCTCCAGATCGGCGCGCGCGCCCTGCAGGGATTCCTCCCACGCTGGCACGGCGGCATCGGCCGCGAGACCCGCCAGGATCTCCGCAAGATCGAACCGCGTGGCCGCGAACTGCTCCACGAGGCCCTCGCGTCGCACGCGGGATTCCTGCGCGACCATGCGCGCCTGTTCCATGGATTCCCGGGCGGCATTCACGCGCTGCTCGGCATCCATGCGCTTCTCGTCGAGTGAGCGCAGCGCGCTGTCGGCTTCTTCGAGCGCGCGCCTTTCGGTCGCCAGTTCCGCTTCGATCTCGAGGCGTCGCGCCAGGAAATCCTTGAGTTTGCCTTCGAGCTCGACCACCGGCAGATCACCATCGGCGAGCGCGGCTTCGAGTTCGGCCGAACGCACCTGCGTCTGCGCGGACTGGTCGGCCATGCGCTTCAGTCCAACGGACATCGAGGTCTCGCTGGACCGGCGCGATTCGATGCGGATCAGCAGGTCGCGGCAGGCGAGCTGCGCGGCCTGGAAGCGGCCGCGCGCGGCCTGCACGGCCTCGCGACGTTCTTCGCGCTCGCCTTCGAGCGCCGCGCGCCGCGAATCGAGGGCGTCGAGCGCCACCAGCCCGCGATCGAGCTCGGCGCGCGCACGTGCCAGGCTGTCCTGGCCGAGACCGACCTCACGAGTGACTTCCGCGGCCTCTTCTTCGAGGCGTTCGCGGCGCATCGTCGATTCCTGTGAACGCGCACGCTCGCCTTCGAGCTGGCCCAGCAGGTCGGCATGTTCGCGATGCGCACCCTGGATGCGGCTCTGCGCCTGGTCGCGTTCGCGCTCCGCCGTCGCCAGTTCTTCGCGACAGGTGGCGAGACGGGCTTCCATGTCGCGGGTGTTCTCTTCGCTGTGCGCGAGTTCGACGCGCAGGTGCTTGACGCGCTGTTCGCGCTCGAGCACGCCAGTGTGCGGGTCGCCGCCGCGATTGACGCGCAGCCAGTCGCGTCCAATCCATTCGCCCGTTCGCGTGATGACAGTTTCGTCGTCGGCCAGCTCACGACGCATCAGCAGCGCGGCCGAGAGGGTCTCGGCGAGCCGCACGCGCGACAGCAAGCGCACGATGGCCGTCGGTCCGCTGACCACGCCCGACAACATGCCGGCAACACCATCGGCATCGGTATGCCCGCCGGACTGCAGCAGCGAGATGCGGCCGACCGGAAGCGTTGGCAGCAGGCCTGCCACTTCATCCAGTTCGTCGACGCACAACGCTTCGAGGTAGTCGCCGAGCGCGGTTTCGACCGCGCGCTCCCAGCCGCCATTCACCGACAACTGGGCGGCGAGCCGCGGGTTCTTGCCGAGGCCCGAGGAATTGAGCCATTCGGCGGTGCGCGAGTCGCCCCGTTGCAGCGCCGCCTTTTGCAGCGCTTCCAGCGAGACCACTTCCGCGCGACGCTTTTCGCGATCGGTGCGCGCGTGTTCGAGATTTTTCTCGGCATCGAACTGCGCAGCACGCAGTTTTTGCGAGCGGCCGAGCGCCTGGCTCAGCGCCTGCGACAGTTCGTCCGCGGAGCTACGCGCAATCGATTCTTTTTCGGTCAGCTGCCCGAGCAGCGCCGAAGATTCCTGCGCCATCAGTGCTTCGCGTTCCACCGCAAGGCGATCCGCCTGGCCGGCGAGCCGCCGCAGCTGGTTCTCCAGCTGCTCGATGCGGGCACGTTCCACCTGCGTGGTCTGATGAGCCGCGCCCTGCTCGCGATTGAAACCTTCCCAGCGTTGCTGCCAGTCGGCGATTTCCTGCTCGGTGGTGGCCAGGCTCTCGCTGAGCGCGCTCTCGGCCGCCTGGGCCTGCACGAGATCCGGCGACAGCTTTTCGATCTCGGCACGCAGGCTGGCGATTTCCCGCTCGTCGCGCTCGATGTGCGAATTGAGGTCGGCCAGCGTGGCCCGGGCCTGGGCGAGCTCGTTGCGCTGCTGTTCGCGCAGCTCGCGTATGTGCGTGATGGATTGTTCGGTACGGCTGATCTCCGCGCCGATTTCGTAGTAGCGCCCCTGCACGGCGGTGACGCGTTCGGATTGTTCGTTCTGATAGACGCGCTGCGTTTCGATGGCGGCTTCGGATGCGCGCTGGTCCGCAAGCGCCTGCTGCATCGTGAGCTCGCATTCGCGCACGGCGCTGTCCTGCACCTCGGCGCCGGAATCGATTTCGCGCAGGCGCAGGGCCAGCAGCTCCGCGGTCAGGCGGCGCTCGGTCTCCTTGAGAGCCTGGTAGCGGCGCGCGGTGGCCGCCTGGCGTTGCAGGTGGCGGATCTGCTTGTCGACTTCGTCGCGCACGTCCTGCAGGCGTTCGAGGTTTTCCCGCGTATCGGCGATGCGCGCCTCGGTTTCCTTGCGACGCTCCTTGTAGCGCGAGATGCCGGCGGCCTCTTCGACGAACGCGCGCATGTCATCGGCCTTGGCCTCGATGACGCGCGAGATCATGCCCTGCTCGATGATGGCGTAGCTGCGGCTGCCGAGCCCGGTGCCGAGAAACAGCTGCGTGATGTCCTTGCGGCGGCAGCGCGCGCCGTTGAGGAAATAGTTAGACGAGCCGTCGCGCGACACCTGGCGCCGCAACGAGACCTCGGCGTAGTCGGCGTACGGGCCGGAAATCTTGCCGTCGCTGTTGTCGAACACCAGTTCCACGGACGCCGTGCCCACGGGCTTGCGCGAGGCGGAGCCGTTGAAGATCACGTCGACCATCGAGTCGCCGCGCAGGTGCTTGGCCGACAACTCGCCCATCACCCAGCGCACGGCGTCGATGATGTTCGACTTGCCGCAGCCGTTCGGACCGACGACGCCGGTGAGATTGCTCGGGAAACCGACGGCGGTCGGATCCGCGAACGATTTGAATCCGGCGACTTTGATCTTGGTCAGGCGCATCGTTTACTCGCGTCTCGCGTGCGGATGAATTGGCGGCGTAGTGTAAAGTAATCGCCACATTTTTCAGGGCGCGTTTGAATATCGCGACCCTTCGACAAATCCCGGTCATGAACATGTCCACGCAACCTTCGACGAGCCTTGAGACTTTTCCAAATCCCGTGCGCGAGACGGACTACACCATCCGCATGACGCTGCCGGAATTCACCTGTCTGTGTCCGAAGACGGGCCAGCCCGACTTCGCCACGTTCGAGTTGGAATATGTGCCGGACGAACTGTGCGTCGAACTCAAGGCGCTGAAGCTGTACATGTGGTCATATCGCGACCGCGGAGCGTTTCACGAAGCGGTCACCAATCAGATCGCGGATGACCTGGCGGGAGCCTGCGCGCCGCGTTTTTTGCGGTTAATTGGAAAATTCAACGTCCGCGGCGGCATCTATACGACGGTGGTCGTCGAAAGGCGTAAACCAGGCTGGAAACCGCCACAAGTGGTGGAACTCCCCTGATTCGCCATCAAAAAATCACCGAAAAAGCCGCTTTTCTCACAACGCTGTACACACAAAAGTTGGCCGGTATAATCCCGCGTCCTGCAAACCGGCCCCCTTCTGGATCAGGGCCTGGAGCGACCCACAATGCCGACCAAGCGAGCGGCTGCAAAGCCCGCAAAGCCCAAGAAAGCCGAGAAACCAAAGTTGACCGCAAAGAAGCCCGCGGCTAAGCCCGTCGCAGCCAAGACCTCGTCGAAACCCGCGCCCGTGAAGGCGCCTCTCGCAGCCGCCAAACCCGCGTTGAAACCGGCGCCGGCGCCTGTTGCTTCCAAACCCGCGCCGCTCGCCAGCGCCACACCCGTGGCACAGGCGATCCGCAAAGCCGCGCCGTCTGAACGCATCGTCGTGACCGCCACCGGCGTGCCATCGAGCCAATCCGGCCTCGCCGCCAGCGCGCGCGCGGCGCACGCGGACGACGGTGACGACAACGATGCAGGCAGCCTGCTCGCCGGTCCGCGCAACGTAACTCCGTACATCGCCAAGCGTGGCGAAACGTACATGAACAAGGAGCAGCTCGAGCATTTCAGGAACATCCTGAATAGCTGGAAGCGCGACCTCATGGAAGAAGTCGACCGCACCGTCTCGCACATGAAAGACGAAGCGGCCAATTTTCCGGATCCGAACGATCGCGCCACGCAGGAAGAGGAATTCAGCCTCGAACTGCGCACCCGCGATCGCGAACGCAAACTCATTCGCAAGATCGACGAAGCCCTGAAGCGCGTCGAAGACGGTTCTTACGGCTACTGCCTGGAGACCGGCGAAGAGATCGGCGTGAAGCGCCTCGAAGCGCGGCCGGTGGCCACGCTGACCATCGAAGCGCAGGAACGTCGCGAACGTCGTGAACGCCAGTACGGCGATCGGGACGATCGCTACCGCTGACCGCGACTCGAAGTGACTCTGAAAACTTCACGGACGCCGCCCCTTCAGGGCGGCGTTTTCCGTTGTGGGGCGTGAGCCCCTGACAAATCCCCTGGCGAGATTTGCCCCCTCGCCCACCGGGCCCCTGCATCTCGGTTCACTGCTGGCTGCCGTCGGCAGCTATCTCGATGCGCGCAGCGTCGGCGCACGCTGGCTGGTGCGCATCGAAGATCTCGACACCCCGCGGGTCGTACCGGGTTGCGCCGACGAGATGTTGCGCACGCTCGAAGCATTTGGTTTCGAGTGGGACGGCGAGGTCCTCTACCAGAGCTCGCGCCGCGCCGCCTATCGCGAAGCGCTCGACACGCTGATCGCCGCCGGCCGTGCGTACCCCTGCAGTTGTTCACGCAAGGATCTCGCCGGCCTCGACGAGGAGTCCGGTTATCCAGGCACCTGCCGCGCCGGACCGGCTCGCAGCGGACCGACCGCGCTGCGGTTTCGCGTGAGCGATACGCCTATCCACTTCGATGACCTGTTCCTGGGCCCGCAGCAATACGATCTCGCCGCCTGCGGCGACGTCATCGTGGAGCGCCGCGATGGACTGGCTAGCTACCAGCTTGCGGTGGTGGTCGACGATGCCTTCCAGGAAGTCACGCGCGTGGTCCGTGGCGCGGACCTGCTGCCGTCGACGCCCTGGCAGATCGACCTGCAGCGGGCGTTGTCACTGCCCCGGCCTATCTACGGACACCTGCCGCTGTTGCTGGAACCGGACGGCGCCAAGCTGTCCAAAACCCGACGTTCGCTTCCACTCGAGCTGACCGCGGTGCCCCAGGCTCTGACTTCGACCCTTACGCATTTGTCGCAGGCCCCACCCCCCGAACTGGTGCACTCCTCTATTAAAGATGTGTGGAAATGGGCCATTTCCCACTGGAACCCGCGAGCGCTTGCGGGCAAGGCCAATGTTCACCTGTCCGCCTAAGGCGACACGAAGCAGAATTGCATTGTAAAAATTGTGGGGTGCAGCGAGGTGTACTAAGGTAGCGGCCACATGGAGGGTGAAGGCATGAGCGAACCACGAATCATCAAGAAGTACCCGAATCGTCGTCTCTACGACACGGTGCAAAGCAAGTACATCACGCTCAGCGACATCCGCTCGCTCGTGCTCGAACGCATCGAGTTCGTCGTCATCGACAAGAAGTCTCAGGAAGACATCACGCGCAGCATCCTGCTGCAGGTGATCGCCGAGCAGGAGCACGGTGTCGATCCGGTCATGAGCCGCGATTTCCTGTCACAGGTCATCCGCTCGTACGGCGGCAATCTGCAGAACATGCTGAGCAGCTACCTCGAACAGAGCATGAAGCTGTTCGGGTCGCAGCAGCGTGAACTGCGCGACAAGGTGAAGGCAGTCGTCGGGATGGATCCGGTGGAAACCGTCGCCGGTGTCGCGCAGCGCAACTACCAGCGCTGGCGTTCGGTGCAGGACGAAATCTTCAAGACGCTCATGAACGCCACGGGACGTACCGGGCGTGAAGGCGAAGACAAGCCCTCCGACGTCACCAGCCACCAGTAGTTGGACGGCAATCAACACGGTCTTGCGCCCGTACGGGCGCGAGACCTCTTCACGTAGCTTCAACATCCTCGTCTGCATGGCGCTCTGTCCGCAATGTGACCATTCGATCCTGGTTCACACTCTGCTGAACGACGATCTCGCCGGTTACAGCTGCGGCAAGTGCCTCGGTACGCTGGTGAGCCTGGTCGCCTATCGCGCCTGGCGCGAGAAACAAGGCAAAGGCATGCTGCCGGCGACGCCCACGGCCGAAGCCGACTTCGAACCACCGGACACCGTCGGCGCCAAGAAATGCCCGAAGTGCCGCTCGGTGATGAGCAAGTACCGCATTCGCAGCGACAAGACCAACCGGCTCGACTACTGCCCGCACTGCGAGGAAATCTGGCTCGACAAGGGCGAGTGGGAACTGGTCGAGAGCCTGGTGGCGTCGGGCGAATTCACCAAGGTCTTCACGCAGGCGTGGCAATACGCCGTGCGCTCGGGCATCACTTCCGCCATGGAAGAGCAGCGCCTGCGCGAGTTGTTAGGCAACGACTACGCGCGCGTGGCGCAGTTCGCCGAGTGGCTGCAGTCGCAGCCGGCGAAGGCGGAGATTATTCAGGCGCTTGCGCGCCACAACGGAAAACGCCGCCCTTGAGGGGCGGCGCTCCGTAAACGACTGAAAGGGTCGGATCCAGTCGATCTGATCCCGAGCGCTTAATTCGAAGCAGGCACGTCCCGCATCGACAGGCGCACGCGACCCTGACGGTCGACTTCGAGCACCTTCACGCGAACGTTGTCGCCTTCCTTGAGCTTGTCCGAAACCTTCTCGACGCGCTCCTCGCTGATCTGCGAGATGTGCACGAGACCGTCGCGGCCCGGCAGGATGGTGACGAACGCGCCGAAGTCCATGAGACGGACAACCTTGCCTTCGTAGATACGGCCGACTTCGACGTCGGCGGTGATCAATTCGATGCGCGCGAGGGCTTCACGGCCCGCGGCGCCCGAGACGCTGGCGATCTTGACCGTGCCGTCGTTCTCGATGTCGATGGTGGTGCCGGTCTCTTCGGTGATCTGGCGGATGACCGCGCCACCCTTGCCGATGACGTCGCGGATCTTCTCCGGGTCGATCTTCAGCGTGATGATCGAAGGCGCCCACTCGGACATCTTCTCGCGCGTGCTGGAGATGACCTTGTTCATTTCGCCGAGGATGTGCAGGCGGCCTTCTTTGGCCTGGGCCAGCGCGACCTTCATGATCTCGGGCGAAATGCCTTCGACCTTGATGTCCATCTGCAGCGCGGTGACGCCGTCCTTCGAACCGGCGACCTTGAAGTCCATGTCGCCCAGGTGATCTTCGTCACCCAGGATGTCGGTGATGACCTTGAAGCGCTCGCCTTCGAGCACGAGGCCCATGGCGACGCCCGCGACCGGCGCCTTGATCGGCACGCCCGCGTCCATGAGCGACAGCGAAGCGCCGCAGACCGAAGCCATCGACGAGGAGCCGTTCGACTCGAGAATTTCCGAGACGATGCGGATGACGTACGGGAATTTTTCCATGTCCGGCATCATCGCGGCGATGCCGCGGCGGGCCAGGTTGCCGTGGCCGATTTCGCGGCGCTTCGGCGATCCCATCATTCCGGTCTCACCGACCGAGAACGGAGGGAAGTTGTAGTGGAACATGAACGGCTCGCGGCGTTCGCCTTCGAGCGCGTCGATGATCTGCGCATCGCGACCGGTGCCGAGCGTGGTGGCCACGAGCGCCTGGGTTTCGCCACGCGTGAACAGCGCCGAACCGTGAGTACGGGGCAGCACGCCCACCTTCACGGTGATCGGACGGACCGTCGTCGCATTGCGGCCGTCGATGCGCGGCTCACCGTTGAGGATGCGCTGGCGGACGATGTTGCTCTCGAGCTTGAACAGTGAATTGTCGACGTCGTCGGCCGTGTACTTCGGGGCATCGCCACCGGAGAGAGCCACCGTGCATGCGGCCTTGATCTCGCCGACCTTGGAGTAACGCGACTGCTTCTCGGTGATGAGATAGGCGTCGGACAACGCTTTCTGCGAATGCGCGGCAACGGCGGCATCGAGCTCCGCGCTGGCGGCGTTCGGCTTCCAGTCCCACTTCGGCTTGCCGACGGCGGCAACCATTTCGTTGATGGTCTTGATCGCGATCTGCATCTGCTCGTGGCCAAACACCACGGCGCCGAGCATGACTTCTTCGGACAGGCCCGAGGCTTCCGACTCGACCATGAGCACCGACTTCTGCGTGCCGGCGACCACCAGGTGGAGCTGCGATTCCTTGAGTTCTTTCTGCGTCGGGTTCAGCTGGTACTGGCCATTCTTGTAGCCGACGCGCGCGGCGGCGATGGGGCCGGCGAACGGAACACCGGCGAGCGACAGCGCCGCGGAGGCGCCGATCAGCGAGGGAATGTCGGCATCGATATCCGGATCCATCGACAGGACCATCGCCACGACCTGCACTTCATTGAAGAAGCCATCGGGGAACAGCGGACGAATCGGGCGGTCGATGAGGCGCGAGGTGAGCGTCTCTTTTTCCGTGGGGCGGCCTTCGCGCTTGAAGAAGCCACCGGGGATGCGGCCCGCGGCGTAGGTCTTTTCGATGTAGTTGACGGTCAGTGGGAAGAAGTCTTTGCCCGGGACCGCTTTCTTGGCGGCTACCGCAGTGACGAGGACGGTGGTGTCGCCCATCGAGACGACAACCGAGGCGCTGGCCTGGCGGGCGATTTCGCCGGTTTCGATGGAGACTGAATGCTGGCCGTATTGAAATGATTTCTTGAGAACGCTCACGCTTTGGTTCCTTCACGAGGCCCAAATGCCTCGAGTGCGTTATAGACGGGGAAAACGAAGAAGGCCGCGCTTGATGCGCGGCCTTTGGATTCGGTAGTTAGCGCCGGAGGCCCAGACGCTCGACGACCTCCTGGTACTTCGCAGGCTTCGTGGCCTTGAGATAGTCGAGGAGTTTGCGGCGCTGGTTCACGAGCTTCACGAGCCCGCGACGTGACGCGTGATCGCGCTTGTGCGTGCCGAAGTGATCGCCGAGGCCGTTGATGCGCTCGGAAAGCAGCGCGATCTGGACTTCCGGGGACCCGGTGTCGTTGGTGGCGCGCTGGAATTGGGTGACCACACCGGTCTTCTTTTCAGTGGCGAGAGACATCTTGAATTTGATCCTTGCGAACGAATTTATTACCTGGATTTTCGGGCGCGAATACTACAGAAAAGGTCCGGCAAAGCCTAGGCTTACGTGGCCGTTGGCGCGATCAATCGGCGCGGCTGCAACTGGCCGTCCGGCAAAGCTTCCGCCAGACCCAGAAAAACCCCTCCGGGCCCGTACAGGGAAACGCGCCGCCCAGGCGCCGGCTGCTTTATCTCGCTGCGCACGGCCTGTCCGTGCCGCAGTGCCACGACCTGTTCTGCCGTGACCCATGCCTCGGGGAGTCCGCGCAACGCCACCTCGGGCTTCAGCAGCCCGCTGGCATCCTCTGCGCCGGCCAGTACCGCGTCGAGAGTGAACATGGGCATATCCCGGAACGGCTCGACCCAGGTACGCCGCAGGCGGGTCAGGTGTCCGCAGGTCCGAAGCGCCCTCGAAATGTCCTCGCCAAGCACGCGAATGTACGTCCCCTTGGCGCATTCGCAGACCAGATCCAGCGCGTCCGGCCGCGCGGCCAGCAATTCCAGGCGCCGGATCTCGATGGCGCGCGCCGTACGGTCGACTTCAATTCCCTTGCGCGCCAGTTCGTAGAGGGGGCGGCCCGCGCGTTTGAGCGCCGAGTACATGGGCGGCACCTGTTGAATCGTCCCGCGGAACCCCGCCAGCACCGATTCGATGAGCACCGGGCTCAGTGGCGGTATCGGCTGTTGCTCGACCACGTCCCCTTCGGTGTCCCCGGTATCGGTGCGCGAGCCGAGTTGCACGGTGAACTCGTAGCACTTGGCGCCCGATTCGATTTCGGCGATGACCTTGGTGGCTTCGTTGAGGCACAGCGGCAGCATGCCCGTGGCCATCGGATCGAGCGTGCCGACGTGCCCGGCGCTGCTCGCGCCGTACGCCCGACGCACGCGCTGCAGGGCACCGTTCGACGTGAGCCCCGTGGGCTTGTCGAGCAGGATGATGCCGTTCGGCATGCCCTACTCCGGTTCGTGCTTGTCGGACTTGACCGCGCCGTCGATGAGGCGCGTGAGCTTGTCGGCGTTCTCGATCTGCTGGTCGTAGACGAACTCGAGCTTGGGGGCGTGCCGCAACGACAGCGCTCGACCCAGCGCGCCGCGCAGAAAGCCGGAAGCGCGATTCAGACCTTCGGTCACTTCCTCGGGCGTGTGCTTGCTCGCGAACGGCACGAAGAATATGCGCGCGGTCGACATGTCGGGCGCGACGCTCACCGTCGTGATCGTGACGTTGCCGACGCGCGGGTCACGCACTTCGCGCGACACCAGCGTCGACAACACGCGCTGCATTTCGCCTTCGATGCGACCTAGTCGTTGAGACTTTCGCGCTCATTCATGAAGGCGCGCATCACTGGATGCTGCGAGCAACCTCGACGCGCGAGTAACACTCGATCTGGTCACCGACGCGCACGTCCTGGTAGTTCTTCACGCCGATGCCGCACTCGGTGCCGGCACGTACTTCGCCGGCGTCGTCCTTGAAGCGGCGCAGGGATTCCAGCGCGCCTTCGAAGATCACCACGCTGTCGCGCAGCACGCGGATCGGATTGTTGCGCTTGACCACGCCTTCGGTGACGAGGCAGCCGGCGACGACGCCGAACTTGCTCGAGCGGAACACTTCGCGCACCTGGGCCGTGCCAACGATGGATTCCTTGATCTCCGGCGCGAGCAGGCCCGAGAGCAGCTGCTTCACGTAGTCGATGGCTTCATAAATGATGCTGAAGTACTGAACTTCGACTTCGTTGTCCTTCATGGCGTCGCGGGCAGCCGCGTCGGCACGAACGTTGAAGCCGACGATGCGCGCCTTCGATGCCGCGGCCAGTTGCACGTCGGAAATGGTGATGCCACCGACACCGCTGGCGATGATCTTCACCTGCACTTCGGCCGTGGCGAGCTTGATCAGCGCGTCACGCAATGCTTCGGCGCTGCCCTGCACGTCGGTCTTGAGCAGGATCGGGATGATGCCGAGCTTCTGCTCTTCCATCTGCGCGAACACATCGCCCATCTTCGAGGCCTGCTTCGCGAGTTTCACATCGCGGAACTTGCCCTGGCGATACAACGCGACTTCGCGCGCCTTGCGTTCGTTTTCCACCGCGAGGAATTCGTCGCCCGCGTTGGGCGAGCCCTGCAGACCCAGCACCTGCACGGGAATGGACGGAGCCGCGCTCTCAACGGCCTTGCCGTTTTCGTCGAACATGGCGCGCACGCGGCCGAATTCGTTGCCGGCGATGATCGGATCACCCAGCTTCAGCGTGCCCTTCTTCACGAGCACCGTCGCGACCGCGCCGCGGCCCTTCTCGACGGACGATTCGATGACGATGCCGGTGGCGAGGCCATCGGCCGCTGCCGTGAGCTCGAGCACTTCGGCCTGCAGCAGGATGGCATCGAGCAGTGCGTCGACACCCTGGCCGGTCTTGGCCGACACCTGCACGAACATGTTCGTGCCGCCCCATTCCTCGGCGATGACGTCGTGCTTCGAGAGTTCCGTACGGACACGATCCGGTTCCGCGTCGGGCTTGTCGATCTTGTTCACCGCGACGACGATCGGAACACCCGCAGCCTTGGCATGCTGGATGGCTTCGATGGTCTGCGGCATGACGCCGTCGTCGGCCGCCACCACCAGCACCACCACGTCGGTCGCCTTGGCGCCGCGCGCGCGCATCGCGGTGAAAGCCGCGTGGCCCGGCGTGTCGAGGAACGTGACCATGCCTTTCGGCGTTTCCACGTGGTACGCGCCGATGTGCTGCGTGATACCGCCCGCTTCACCCGCCGCCACCTTGGTGGTGCGGATGTAGTCGAGCAGTGAAGTCTTGCCGTGATCGACGTGGCCCATGACGGTGACCACGGGCGGACGCGGTGCTTCGGTCTCGGGCGCTTCCTCGCCCTGCAGATCTTCTTCGACCTGATCGCCCTTCAATACCTTGGCGATGTGGCCCATCTCTTCGACCACGAGTGTCGCGGTGTCGCGATCGATGGGCTGGTTGATGGTGGCCATCACGCCCATGTTGAGCATGGTCTTGATGACTTCGGTGGCCTTGACGGCCATCTTCTGCGCGATTTCCTGCGGCGTGATGGTCTCGCCGATGCTGACTTCGCGCTTGATGGGCGCCGTGGGCATTTCGAACGCGTGGCGTGACTCGCCGCCGACGCTGCCGGCGCCCGTACGCTCCTTGACGCGCTTTTTCTTCTTGTTGCGCGCACCGGCGCCGCCGGCGACGTGCAACTCCTGGCGACCGTAACGCGTGTCCTTGGCCGGCTCGACAGCGGCCACGGGCGCCTTTTCGGGCTTGTGGCGCTCGGGCCGGGCAGCGGGCGCGACCGCCACTTCCGCGGCGGCACGACGCTGGGCCTCGGTTTCCTGTTTGGCTCGCGCCTCATCCGGCAGCGCGCCGGGCTTCTTCAGCCTGCTTTTTCTTGGTGGCTTCGTCTTCGATGCGCTTGCGGTTTTCCGCCTCGATGCGCTCGCTTTCCTTGCGCGCCGCTTCGATGCGGTCGCGCTCGGCCTGTTCCTGCGCTTCCTGTTCCTTGCGCTTCTCGTCCGCGGCACCCTGCGTCTGCTTGTTCTGCTCTTCGAGAACGTCGCGCTTGATGTAGGTCTTCTTGTGGCGAACTTCGACGTTCACCGTGCGCGCGCGGCCCTGGGCACTCGCCTGCTTGAGCTCGCTCTGCGACTTGCGCGCCAGCGTGATCTTGCGTGGCGCGGCTGCGCCGGCGGTCTTGCTCGGTTCGGCAGCGCCATGGGCGCGGCGCAGGTGCGTGAGCAGCTCGAGCTTGGCTTCGTCGCTGATCAGCGCCTGGGGGCCTGCGACCTGGATTCCCGCGGACTCGAGCTGCACGAGCAGCCGGTCCACCGGTACTTTCAAGACCTCGGCAAATTGCGCAACGGTGACATCGGACATAGATTTTCCTCAGGCGCGACCGGCTTCGAACCAGATCTCGCGTGCCTTCATGATGAGCTTGCCGGCTTCTTCGGACGTCAGCCCTTCGATGTCTAACAAGTCGTCGACCGCCTGGTCGGCGAGATCCTCGCGCGTGCGTACGCCGCGGCGGGCCAGTGCCAGCGCGAGATCGGGCTTCATGCCCTCGAGCAGCAGCAGGTCGTCGGCCGGCATGCCGGACTCGAGTGTTTCCTCGCTGGCGATGGCCTGCGTGAGCAACACGTCGCGCGCGCGATTGCGCAGCTCCTTGACCATCTCGTCGTCGAATTCCTCGATGTTGGCGAGCTCCGACTGCGGCAGATAGGCGACCTCCTCCACCGTGGAGAAACCCTCCTGCACCAGGATCGTCGCGACGTCTTCGTCGACGTCCAGCGACTTCTTGAAGTTCTCGACCAGCGTCTTGGCTTCCGTTTCGCTCTTGGCTTCGGCGTCGGACTCGGTCATGACATTCAGGTCCCAGCCGGTGAGCTGGCTCGCCAGGCGGATGTTCTGGCCGCCGCGGCCGATGGCCTGGGAGAGTTTGTCCTCGGCCACCGCGATATCCATGCTGTGCGCGTCTTCGTCCACCACGATCGACAACACTTCGGCTGGCGACATGGAATTGATGACGAACTGGGCCGCGTTGTCGTCGTGCGGAATGATGTCGACGCGTTCGCCGGCAATCTCGTTCGACACGGCCTGCACGCGCGAGCCGCGCATACCGACGCAGGCGCCGACCGGATCGACGCGCGGCTCCAGGCTCTTCACCGCGATCTTGGCGCGCACGCCGGGGTCGCGCGCAGCGCCCAGGATCTGGATGAGGCCCTGGCCGACTTCCGGCACTTCGAGCTTGAAGAGCTCGATGAGGAATTCACGCGCGGTACGCGTGAGGAACAGCTGCGGACCGCGCGGCTCGGAGCGCACTTCTTTCAGGAAGGCCTTGATGCGGTCCTGGCTCTTGACGATCTCCCGCGGAATCATGTCGGTGCGCGGCACGAACCCTTCGGCGTTGCCACCGAGGTCGACGTAGATGCCGTTGCGATCCACGCGCTTGACCACACCCGACACCAGCGTGCCGACGCGGTCTTTATACGCATCGACCACCTGTGAACGCTCGGCTTCGCGCACTTTCTGCACGATGACCTGCTTGGCCTGCTGCGCTGCGATGCGTCCGAAAGCCACTGATTCCATGGGTTCTTCGACGAATCCACCCACTTCCGCTGCCTTGTTCACATCGAGCGCGTCCTCGAGACGCAGCTCGCGCTGTGGCACTTCCATCTCGCGAGAATCGTCGGCGAAGACCTTCCAGCGGCGGAAGGTGTCGTAGTCGCCGGTCTTGCGGTTGATCGAGACGCGCACGTCCCATTCCTCGCCGTGTTTCTTGCGCGTGGCCGAAGCCAGCGCCGCCTCGAGCGCGTCGAAGATGATTTCCTTGTCGACGCTCTTCTCGTTGGAGACGGCGTCCACTACCAGTAGGATTTCTTTGTTCATAGTGCGTCCAAACTCGCGGCCGTTTTCAGGGGCTTGCGCCCCACTGTCAACCGTCGTTCGCTTCGCGAACGCCGTCCATAAATCTAACTAGAGCGGTGCTAACCGCGCTCTACCTATCTCCGCGAGCTTTATGCTCACGGAGAAATTGTCCACATCCATCTCGATGCTCTCGCCGTCCGTACTGCGGAGCATTCCCGTGTAGCGCTTGCGGCCGTCGCGCGCCACTTTCAACTCGACCTTCACGCGTTCGCCGACGAAGCGCGAAAAATGCCCCGGCGTGCGCAAGATGCGGTCCAGTCCCGGCGACGAAACCTCGAGCGAATACGTACCGGGAAACGGATCGTTGGCATCGAGCAAATCCGACACGGCGTGGCTCGCATCCCCGCAATCGTCGACGTCTATCCCTTCGGGATGGTCGATATAAATGCGCAGCGTTCCTCCACCAGGACCGGGCACGAACTCCACTTCGACGAGTTCGTATCCGACTTCTTTCAAAACCGGCTCAAGCAGGGCGATGAGACGGTCGTGCAGTGCCGTATCCACTCGCCCCTCCAACAAAAAAGGGCCCAAAGGCCCCTACCCAACACCCGGCGCACCCCTCTTCAAATTAAACAAGGTGCGCCAGTCCAAAAAAACAAAAGCCCCATCGGGGCCTTCAAAGTCACTCGGGTCACTCGCGGGCCAAGTCGCCCTACCCCAACGAGGGCGCGGATTGTACGGCACGAAATCGGTTGTTGACAGACCAGCGGTGACTCAAGTACCTTGCGCCCCCAAGGTAGCTGTCTGAACCCATGAACATCAGTGAAAAACTCGCGCCGATCCGCAAGGGCCTGCTCGAATTCGTAATCCTCAAGATCGTGGCCGGCGACAAGGTCTATGTCGCCGACATGCTCAAGCTCCTGGGGCCCACCGAGTTCGCGACGCAGGAAGGCACTTTGTACCCCCTGCTGAGCAAGCTGCGGCGCGAGGAGCTGGTGGATTACGAGTGGCAGGAGTCCGAAGCCGGACCCCCGCGCAAGTACTACAAGCTCACGCAGAAGGGCCGGACGCAACTGTCGACGCTCAATGACTACTGGAAAGAACTGAACCGCACTCTCGCCGAATTTGGGAATTAAGCCATGCAAACAGTGGTAACAATCAGCCTCAACGGAAACTCCTATCAACTCGAGGAGCCGGGCTTCAACCTGCTGCGCTCCTACCTGGACCGCGCCGAGACGCGCCTCAAGGACAGCCCGGATCGCGGTGAAGTCCTGGGCGACCTCGAGCAGGCCATCGGCGAGAAATGCCGCGGGATGTTAGGCCCTCACAAGACTGTCGTGAGCACCACGGAAGTGGAACGCATCATCGCCGAGATGGGTCCGGTGGAATCCGCCGACGAGAAGGCGGCCAATGCCGCCGCCGCCGACGGCGCAGCGAACGCGCCTCCCGCCTACCCCCCCACCGAACCGCGCAAGCGCCTGTTCAAGATCCGCGAGGGCGCGATGTGGGGCGGCGTGTGCAACGGGCTCGCCGCGTACATGGGCCTCGACGTGACCTGGGTGCGCATCGGCCTCGTCGTCCTCACGCTGTTCACCGGTGTGACGTTCTTCATCTACATCGCGATGCTGATCATCGTGCCGTATGCGGACACCGCGGAAGATCGTGCCGCGGCCTTCGGCGTGCCCTTCAACACCGAAGACATCATCAACCGCGCAAAAAAAAACTTTGATGAGACCAACCATCGCTGGCACCGCGAGTGGCGGCGCCAGCAGCGGCACATGAGCCGGCAATTCCGGCAGATGAACGAGCAGTTGAAGCAGACCGCGGCGACTGTCGCGCCGAACATGACCCCCGCGACGCGCGGCATCATGTCGGTCTTCGTGCCGATCGCCGCCCTCATCGGCTTCGTGATCTTCTTCGGCTGGATCGTCGCGATGATCTCGCTGATCTCGGATCACAGCGTCTTCGGCTGGGGCCTGCCGCACGGCGTGCCGCTCTGGGTTGGCATCATCGGCCTCTTCGTGCTTTACGCCGTGATCTCCACGCCATTCAAGATGGTCCGGCACGGCGGATATCACCCCGGCTGGGCGGCGCTGAGCGGCATCGTGTGGCTCGGAGCCATGCTGATGCTCTTCTGGGCCGCGTATTATTTCTTCCCGGGTTTTCATGAGCTGGTGGATCAGCTCATGTGGGCCGCGAACCTCACCATGACGACCATCTCGGAGACCATTGTTTGAAGGCACTCGAAACCGTCACCGTCGAAACCGGACCCAATCCCACCTTTTCCATCATCTGGATGCACGGCCTCGGCGCCGACGGTCACGACTTCGAGCCGCTGGTTCCCGAACTGCTCGACGACGGCATGCCCGTGCTTCGGTTCGTGTTTCCGCATGCGCCGGTGCGGGCGGTGACCATCAACAATGGTTACCAGATGCGCGCGTGGTACGACATCATTGGCATCGATCGGCGCTCGACCGAAGACTTCGACGGCATCAACGCTTCCGCGAAGGCGGTGAGCGCGCTGATCAAGGCGGAGAACGAACGCGGCGTCGCTTCGAACCGCATCGCACTCGCCGGATTTTCCCAGGGCGGGGCCATGGCGCTGCACATCGCCACGCGTCACGCCGAAAAACTCGCGGGCGTGATCGCGCTGTCCTGCTATCTACCGCTGGCGCCTGAACTCGCCACTGCGCGCCACGACGCCAACCTGGCCACGCCGATTTTCATGGCGCATGGAACCCAGGATCCGGTGGTGCCCTATCCGCTCGGCGAGGACTCCCGAAACCTGCTCGCCGCCGCCGGATACCCGGTGGAATGGCATGCCTATCCGATGCCGCACGCGCTGTGCGAACCGGAAGTGGCCGATCTGCGGGCGTGGCTCAGGCGGGTTTGCACCAACTGACGTGCCGGCACGGGCCAGCGCCGCCGCGCGGCCAGAAGCTAGCCGCGGTTGAGCTCGTACAGGCAGATGTTCACGGTCGCCGCTACGTTCAGGGATTCGATGGCGCCGGTTCCTGCGATCGTGAACGCCTTCGCACCGAGGGCGTTCATCTGCTCGCGCGGCAGTCCGCGCGCTTCGTTGCCAAACACGTAGCAGTCGAATTGCCCGAATGCCGGCGAGGCAATCGGCTGCCCGTTGAGATCCAGCGAGGCGATGCGCGGGAAACGTTTTGCCAACGCGTCCATCGGCACATCGAATTCCACCGGGACGTGGAAGATGGCGCCCATGCTGGCGCGCACCACTTTGCCGTTGTGCAGGTCCACGCTGTCGGGACTGCACAGGCAGCGGAAATTCCCGAACCACGCCAGCGTGCGCAGGATGGTGCCGAAATTTCCGGGATCCTGGATCTCGTGTAGATAGACCGCGCGCTCGCCCTCGCGAGGCGCGGCCGGCTCGAGCAGCGGCACCACCGCGGCGATGCCCTGCGGCGAACGCGTCTCGCTGATCTGCGCCATGTGCTTGGACTGGATGACGTGCGTCGGCAGTTTACTTGGCCAATTTGCATGGTCGCGCGTGACGAAGATCTTGCTCTCACGCAGCCGCGCATCCCGCGCCGCGGCGCGCTCGAGCTCCTGCACGAGGTGTTCGCCCTCGATGACGAAGTGTTTCAGCTTCTCGCGGAATTTCTTCTCGTGCAGCCGCTTGATGTCTTCGAATTTCATGTGAGATCCCGCGCGACCGCTTCGGCCACCTTGATGCCATCGACGCCGGCCGACAGGATGCCGCCGGCGTAACCCGCGCCTTCTCCGCATGGATAGAGGCCACGGATATTGAGACTCTGCAACGATTCCGCGTCGCGCGTGATGCGCACCGGCGAAGACGTGCGGCTTTCCACGCCGGTGAGTACCGCGTCGTCGCGGTCGAAGCCCTGGATCTGCTTGCCGAACACCGGCAGCGCTTCGCGAATGGCGTCGATGGCATAGGCCGGCAGCGACGAGCCGAGATCGCCGAGCAACACCCCGGGCTGGTACGACGGCTGCACCTCGCCTAACTGCTTCGAGGGAGTGCCGCGCACGAAGTCGCCGACGAGTTGACCCGGCGCGCAGTAGTCGCGGCCGCCAAGCTCGAATGCCTTCGACTCGAGCGCTTCCTGCAGGGCCACCCCCGCCAGCGGGCCACCCGGAAAATCCGGCTCGGGGTTGATGGCGACGACGATGCCGGCGTTCGCGTTGTGTTCGTTGCGCGAATACTGGCTCATGCCGTTGGTCACCACGCGCCCAGGCTCGGAGGTCGCCGCCACCACCATGCCACCCGGGCACATGCAGAAGCTGTAGACCGAGCGTCCGTTACTCGCGTGATGCACGATCTTGTAGTCCGCCGCGCCGAGCTCGGGGTGACCAGCGAAGCGGCCGAAGCGCGCGCGGTCGATGATCGACTGTGGATGCTCGATGCGAAAGCCGATCGCAAAGGGCTTGGCCTCGAGAAAGACACCGCGCCGCTCGAGCATGCGCAGCGTGTCGCGCGAGCTGTGGCCGAGCGCGAGCACCACGTGCCGGCTGTTCAGACGATCGCCGTTCTCCAGCACGATGCCCTCGATCTGGCCGTTCTCGATGATCACATCCGTCACCTTGCTTTCGAAGCGCACCTCGCCACCCAGTTCGATGATTTCTGCCCGCATCTTCTCGACGATGCCGGTCAGGCGGAACGTGCCGATGTGCGGCTTGCTGACGTAGAGGATTTCTGCGGGCGCTCCGGCGCGCACGAACTCGTGCATCACCTTGCGGCCGTAGAACTTCGGATCCTTGATCTGGCTGTACAGCTTGCCATCGGAGAACAGCCCCGCGCCGCCCTCGCCGAACTGCACGTTGGATTCGGGCGTCAGGACTTTCTTGCGCCACAGGCCCCAGGTGTCCTGCGTGCGCCGGCGCACATCGCGGCCACGCTCGAGCACGATGGGCTTGAAGCCCATCTGCGCGAGCAGCAGCGCGGCAAACAAACCACCGGGGCCGAAGCCGATCACCAGCGGCCGCTCGACCAGCGCCGCCGACGCCCTGGCAACCGGGTGATATGCAGTGTCGGGCGAGACGCCAATCTGGCGATCGCGTGACAGGCGCTTGAGCAGCGCCGCTTCGTCGGCGAGCTTCACATCGACGATGCAGATGAAGAGGATGCCGGTGTTCTTCTTGCGCGCGTCGTAGCTGCGTTTGAAGAGCGTGAGCTCGAGCAGCTCCGCGTCGCGGATCTTCAGGCGTTTGACGACGGCAGCGCGCAGCGCTTCGGGTGTGTAGTCGAGCGGCAGGGGCAGCTCGGTAATGCGGATCACTGCGACTTCCTGGCCCGTGTACCGGGCAGAGGTAGATGTAGAATGCGCGGCATTCTAGCGCCCAGAAGTTAAATATGCCCCGATCAAAGAGCAGCAGCACCTGGATGGCGCGACACGTCAGCGATCCATTCGTGAAGAAGGCGCAGCTGGAAGGTTATAGATCCCGCTCGGCGTACAAGCTCACCGAGCTCAATGAAAAAGACCGGCTGGTCCGCCCGGCAATGCGGGTGATGGACCTCGGCTCCGCGCCCGGCGGGTGGTCGCAGGTTCTCGGCAAGCTCGTGGGCGCCAAGGGCCGCGTACTGGCCACCGACATCCTGCCCATGGAGCCCATCAAGAACGTCGACTTCATCCAGGGTGATTTCACGGATGAGGCCATCGTCGCGCAACTGCTCGATTGGTTAGGCAGCGGGAAGTTCGATCTCATCGTCTCGGACATCGCGCCCAACATCACTGGCATCGATTCGGCCGACCAGGCCTCATCGATGTATTTCCTGGAGCTCGCGCTCGACACCGTGCGCAAGACACTCAAACCCGGCGCCACGTTTGTTGCGAAGATGTTTCAGGGCTCGGGGTCTGACCAATACGTCAAGGATCTGCGCACTTCGTTCGAAAAGGTGCTGATTCGCAAACCCGCGGCGTCGCGCGCGGAATCGCGCGAGGTTTACATCGTCGCGAAAGGGTTCAAAGGAAGCTGACCCGTACTTTCCACAGTCGGTGGTCATTCGGATCGGGAGTACGCTTCCGGCCTCATCCATGCTGAGGTGTTCAGCATGCACAGCAAGATCCTCACCGCGGCGCTAGCGCTCGGAATTGCATCGCTCGCGTTACCGGCTTTCGCGGCCGAAAAGGTCCCCGACAGTTGTCCGGTCACGAAGGCGCCGTATCCCGCGTTCGTGCCGCCCGCTCCTTATTCCGCGAATGAGACCGGCCGCTTTTGGCTCGGCACGAAAGCGCTTTGGACGTCGTTGGACGAGGACGGAATCTGGAAAGGCATCGTCTCCCAGCGTGGCACGCGCAACAAATTCTGGTGGTGGCGCGAAGGTTGGGAATTCGACACCGACCTGCGCGCCAACGAACCGGGCCTGATCATCACCGCGCGGCGCATCGACGGCGTTGCTCCGCTGGTCGATAAGCCACGCGTGACGAACGCTGAGCTGGGCAACGGCTGGGCCATGCTCACGATGCTGGAGCTTCCCACCAGCGGCTGCTGGACCATCACCGGCAACTATCGATCGGAGTACGTAACCATGGTCGTATGGGTACCGAAAATGCCGCTGGATGAAACTCGGTAATTACGCGACTCAACCATCACAGACGCGCAATGGTCCGCCGTGCATCGGCCACGAGTCGCAGATCGCCTGGAAGCGTCGAAGTCTTGAGGATGTCGACGGCGCGCGAGAACTCCGCGCGCGCCTCCTGGCTGGCACCGTTGGCGAGATGTCCCCGCGCCGACCAGTACGCCGCCTCGCCCGCGCAGCGATTCGACGCGTCATAGCCCAGCCAGTAGGAATTCGCGGCAGCGAACGATTCATTCGCCGCCGCGAGTTTCTCTTGCGCCAGCAACGCCCTGCCGAGGTTCATCGCGATGTCCGCGCGCAGCGGCGTCATGCCGACGAACGTCTTGCGGACCGATTCGTCCGCCTGGCGCAGCCAGTTTTCCGCGTCCGCGGCCTGGTCGAGCTCCAGTCTCGCATTGCCGATGCCGAGCAAGGCTTCAGCGCGAAACTTCTGATTGAGTGCGGAACTGGTCGTACTCGCGAGCGCTTCGCGAAAGGCTCGTTCACTCTCGACCCACTGCGACTGCAGCTGTCGCGTGAGACCAATCGCGTTCCAGGTCGATTCGAGGCTGTCGTCCTTGGCGGATTCCCTGGCGAGCGGCAACGTCGCCTGCAGCAGTACGATCGGCCTCCTCGAAATGTCCGCTCAGTGCGAGCGCGGCGCCGTAATCAGACTGCGCAAGCACGACCCACGAGCCCTTGCCGATGTCGTACTTCTTTTCGAGCTCGATCGCGCGGCGCAGCAGGTCGCAGGGAGTCCGGCACCTTGCGGGCCGCGAACGTCGCGCGAGCGTAAGTTGGTGAGCGTCCTTGCCTGGAGCGATGCCAGCCTCCTGGTGGCCCTCATAGGCCCGCCGCCTCGTGACCAGCAAGCGCCTTGAAGTCACCGAGTCGCGACTGTGCCCGCCCCAATTCGCCGAGCCAGTTATACCTCGACAGGGTTCTTCGGTCCGTAAAGCTGAGTCGCCAGATCGATGGCCGCCTCGAGATGCGAAATCGCTGCCTTGGGCTCGCCCAGCTCGAGGAGCACACTCCCGTACCGTCCCTCCGCCTGTATCACCAGTGCGCCGGACTCTCCGCGTGACGCCAGGGCCCGGGCATCGCGCAACACTTGCTCGGCGACGGGTCGCGCCTCATCGAGCCGCCCGGCGTCCTGGATGAAAGTGCGCCAGGTGATAGCGGCTCGAAATGGTTTCCGAATGGGTCGGCCCCAGCGCCGCGGTCACCGCCGCGACCGCTTCCCGAGCGAGCGCAATCGCGGCTTCGGGATTGCCGTCGTCGGATTCGGCGTATGCCAGTGAGATCAGCATTTCGTTGAGCATGCGACCGGTTCTTGGCTGGTGCTTGCGCAAGTCCGGCAGCGCCTGCGCAGCAATGGCGCGCACCTGCGTCCAATCACCACTCTCCGACGCAATCACCGCCAGTCGTGCGCGCGCCTCGGCGATCAATACATCGTCGCGGGGTTGCAGGCGTTCGGCCATCTCGATGGCCTTCGCGAGCGTTGCCTTCGCCGCATCTCGTCTGATCGAGATTCAACTGGCTCTCGCCGACGAGGGTCAGCAGCTCCACGGCGTTCTGCGGCTGCGCCACCAGCTCCCGGTCGATTCGCTGCCGCGCCAAGCGTCAACAAATCGGCCGCACTCATGGACTCCTTGCCGGTGAAGAACGGGTCGGCCGAGCGAAAAATCGACGCGATGAATTCCTTGGACTCCTCCGCGCGTTGCCGCTCGGCGCGCGCGACCTGCAATTGCCACAACGACACCGCGAGTCCGATTCCCAGCGCCATCACGACCGCCACGGTGGCGCCGACCGCCAGCCGATTGCGGCGCGCGAATTTTCCGCAGTCGATACCAGGACGAATCCGCTCGCGCGAGCACCGGCTCGCCTTCCAGGTAACGCCGAATGTCGTCGGCGAACGCCGCGACGGTCGAGATAACGATCCTCGGGCCGCTTCTTCAGCGCCTTCTGCACGATGTTCTCGAGATCGCCGCCGAGCTCGCGGCGCAATCGCGCGAACGTCGTCGAGCGGTTGCGGGCCAGCGCCTCGTGGTCGCCCGCGTCGACGGTGCGGACCATGCGCTGCGGGTCCTGGTGCAGTACCGCGTGTTCCCAGCGTCGCGCGATCGCGGCCCGCGATTTCGTAGGGCAGCTTGCCGGCCAGCAGCACGTACAGCAGCACGCCCAGCGAGTACACATCGGTCGGCCGTCGTGATTTCCTGCCCCAGCACCTGCTCGGGCGCCGCGTATTCGGGCGTGAAAATCCTGCCCGTCAGGCGCGTGATGTCGGACGGCGAGCCGCCGGCTTCCGGTTCGTAGAAATTCGCGATGCCGAAATCGAGCAGCTTTGGCGAACGCCATCGGCCGTCAGCAGAACGTTGCCGGCTTGATGTCGCGATGGATGACGAGGCTCGAATGCGCGTGCGCCACGCCGGCGCAGAGCTGCACGAAGATTTTCAGGCGCGCGGCGATGTCGAGCTGCTCCTCGTCGCAGGCCACGTCGATCGGCCGGCCCTGCACGTATTCGAGCACCAGGTAGACCACGCCATCGTGAATGCCGGCATCCAGCAGTCGCGCGATGTTCGAATGCGCCAGTCGGCCGAGCACCCTGGCTTCGCGCAGGAACCGTTCGCGCAACGCGCCGCCGGCGAAATACGGATGCAGCGTCTTGATGGCGACCTGCCCTTCGTAGAGCCCATCGTCGCGGCTGGCCAGCCAGACCTCGCCCATACCGCCTTCGCCCAGCAGGCGAATGATCCGGTAGGGACCGAGCCGCAAGTCCGCGCGCAGCGCCGCTCTGCGTCGTGCGAGCCCTTGCCCGGCTCCATGAAGCCGCGATTGACCAACTCCTCCTGCTCGAGCAGGTCCAGGACCAGCGAATGCAATTCCGGCCGCGAATGCGCCAGCGTGTCGAGCAGCGTCGCGCGATCGGCACCAGACTTGTCCAGCAAGCTGGTCCAGTTCAGCCATCGCCTCGCGCATCAATGCCTCGTCGCGCGGTTCGCTCATGGTGATTCCGCCGTCGTTCCGGCCAGTTGATGCCTGCAGGAACAACCTTGCCTTGGTCCAGTCGCGCTTGACCGTGGCCGGTGAGATTTGCAGGAACTGCGCGATCTCCTCGATTTCCATGCCGCCGAAGTAAGCGCATTTCCACCACGCGATGCGCTCGCTCATCGACGCTCTGCAGGGACTCCAGCTACCGCGCTGAGCGCGCCAAACTCGAAATCGGCGGATTCGCGTCTTTTCGATGTCGGTGTTCAGCGTGACGCTTGATCTGGTCGCCGCCGCGCCGCTCGGCGCTACGCGCGCGCAGGTAGTCGACGATCACGCTGCGCATGACGGAGGATGCGTAGGCGAAAAACGCGCCGCGATCCTCGCCGGGCAGGGATTCCTGCCGGGAGATGCGCAGGTAGACCTCGTTGATCAGCGACGGGGCATCGATGAGGGTCATCGGCCCCTGGCGTCCCAGTTGCGACCGGGCGATGACTTCCAGTTCCTTGTAGATGCGCGCGTAGAAACGCTCGAGCGCCGCCCGATCTCCGCGGCGCGCATGTTCCAGGAGCTGAGTTACCTCGCCCATCAAACCTCCCTGGGCGGGAATGATAGTGATCTATTCGATCTTCAGGGAAGTCCCGGCCGATTCTGGTCCGGCGGGGAAGGGTCAGTCGCGCTTTGGCTTCACCCGCTTCACGACTTTCAGCAGCGCATCGATGTCGGACTCTTTGCCACCCTCGACCACGAAGACGTCAACGCCCGTCTGCGCGACCCGGATTGGCACCGGCGCATCGGCGTACTTGACCGCCAGCGCCCGCCGATAAACATCGGCAAATTCGCCGGCTTCCTTTTCGCTGTCCCAACAAGTGCGCAGCAACAGCAGGGTCGCATCGGAATCTTTCCGCTTGAATACGGCGTAACGGTCACCGCCCCATCCGGCGGCCGCGGATTCGGCTTCCGGCGCAAGCCCCTGCTCCTTGAACACGATGCGCCACTGGAATTCTCCGAGCACGTCGTCTTCCAGCAGTTCCCAGTCGCGGAGCGCGGCTATCTTCTCGAACTTCGGCCACTCGAAATCTGTGGGCGCTTCGCGGGCCAGCCATTTCTCGGGATGGAGGATGTGTTCCGTCGATTGCGGCGGATACTCACCGTAGAGCTTCTCGACGGCCGGCCATCCCTGTTCATGGACGGCAAATACGAAACCGAGCCCCTTGAGATACACGGCCAGCATCGAATCCATGATGAATGACGGGATCTCGACGGCGGAGTTGACCGCGTCCTGCAACTCGCCGCCGACCATCTCTGCCACCTGCGGTTGTTTGAGCATCTCGCGCAGCTGATCCATGCTCATGTTCGACTGCATGGCGACGACCATTGTCATCATCTCGCGGGTCGGCGTCGTGGGTGACGCCTTCTGCATCATCCAGAGAGACATCATGTATGTCGCCTCTCCCTCGACGACGGCACTGCGTGCGAGCTGGCTGTCGGCGTTGGATGCGCCGGTTCCCTTGCGGCCCAGATCCATGTAGCGGTCGAGGCCGAAATACTGGTCCTGCAACGCGTGATACAACTCGTGGGAATACATCACGCCCTGCATCATTTCGGGCAGACCGCTCATCACGACGTAGAAGCTCTGTTTCTTCGGATCGTAGTAAGCGCCGACCTGCGAGGTCATGACCCTCGTCATCATCGAGGAGAAGTCGTCGATCGGCGGGCCGCGATACAGGCCGAGAGTGCGGACGATGGTGCCGTAGTGACGTCGCACTGACTCCGGAACTACTTCGTTGAGCTCCCGGGAAACGTATTCGCTGAAACCGTCCGCAGACTGCATCTCGACGCGGACGGGTTGTTTGAAGGTCAGGCCGCGGATCTGCTCGATCTCCCGCGCGACCTTGTCGGCGGCGGCCTGGGGCTCGGACAGGGACGCGGTCGCGGCGTTCTGCGAGTTCGCGGAACCCGCGCTCAGGAATAACACTGCGAGAGCGGTCGCGCGGAATACGATGGTCAGGCGCAAAGTCTCCCCCATTTTTCGTGCGACTCGATCGCACGATGACCAGCATATCGGGTTGCGCCCGGGGAACGAACTGAACTGCCTCCAACGAAAAAGGCCCCGGCGTTTTGCGCCAGGGCCTTTGAATTGATTTCGATGTATCCCGAGCGCGCGATTCAGCCCCCAATTCCGCCTTGACCTGCCCCTGGCATCAGCGGACGCGCAACGGGGTTGCGCCACCTTTCGAAACCTTCGACTTCCCGACGAAGCTGCGACTCGCTGAGGCACTGCACCTGCGGGATGTTGCTGAAGGTGACCTTTTCCTTCTTGCAGTACACCGTCTGCCCTTCATGCTGGAACATCTGGTAGTTCCTGGCGACTATCTGGAACTTCTTTTCGAGCAGTGGGGTAATCGCCACCGTAGCAGGCGAGGAAACGGGCTTCGAGGCGCAGGCGACCATCAGGAACACGCCGGAGGCCAGCAGGACGGAACGGAAAACGTGGTTTCTTGCCATGAGATTCACCCTGTTAGCAGACGCGCGTCGAGCGGGTTAAATGACCATCTACTCGGTGATGGGGAATTTAGCAAGGCTGTCGCGAGTAATCCCCCACGGAACTTAACCAGCCGCTGCTCTATGTGAGCTCTTGGGTATCGATGGTGGTGCGGGTGCCTTGAATGAAAAAGGCCCCGGCGTTTTGCGCCGAGGCCTTTGTGTAAGGGGTAGCGGGAGCACGATTGGGAGTTCTCAGGCAGTCATTCCCCGTGATCGTGCCCCGAAGCCTGTCAGCGCCCGCCGGCCCATGACAAGAATCGCCGCTCCCGCGGCGATCGCCATGTAGATGTACGTGGGCATGGTGAGAAACAGATCGCCGACGAGATGCCACTCTCGGTAGAAGATCAGCCCGGCACCGCCGACGAACCAGCACTTCGCAAACGTCCAGGCAAATCGAATCGGCCGCCGTGCCCGCTCGGCAAGCCTCTGGCGCTCCGCGAGCTGGATACTGGACCACATCGCCTGGGAATCCGGCACCGGCTTGCGTTCCATGGCTCGCGCAACGCCCTTCATGAAGCGCGCGACCTCGTCGTCTTCATTGTTCATGCGACTTCCTCCAGTTCACGTTCTTTCAGAACGGCTGCAAGTTGCTGGCGGGCGCGGAACAGGACCACGCGGACACTCTTCTCGCTGAGCTTGAGCAACGGCGCGATCTCACGATGCTCAAAGCCCTCGACGTAGGCAAGCCACAACAGAACCTGCTGTTGCGGCTTGAGAGTTCGAAGTGCCAGGTTCATGTCGTGCGGCAGATCCAGGTCAACCTGGAACTGAGATTCGCTCTGCAAGTCACCAAGCCCGTGAAGCTCGCGCTTCTGCGCCCTGAAGTGATCCATGGCCACGGATGTCGCCGCCTTGTAGAGATACGACTTGAGCTGATGCTCCTCCAGGCGCGATACGTCCACGCTAAGCATTCGCAGAAAGCTGTCCTGCAGCAGGTCGTCGGCGAGCGCCACGTTCCGGCACAGGAGGCGCAAATATGAACGCAGCGCAGGCGCCGCTCGTTCATACAGGCGCATGAACTCTTGTTCAGTCACGTCGGTGACCGTTACAGATTCAGACTACCGGCGCCGCGCGATCGCGCTTCAACAGACCCCACTTCTTTTTCAGGTGGTAACTGACGGCGGCTCCGATGAGCAGCCCAAGGCCCGGGATCCCGACTAACAAAGCAGGGATGATCAAAACGGAATGGGTGGTGAATTTCGATAACAGGTAGAACGCCAGACCCACTCCCACTCCCAAAACGCCAAACACGACGAGAGCCATGGTTCCAAGGAGAGGGTTCGTTGTCTCCGCCGGCGCAACGCCGCTGCCATTCATGCGCTCGAGAAACCTCTTGCCCGCGTCGGTCGCGAGAAATTTCGCCACCTCTTCAGTGGACTGGCATTTCTCGAGGAACAGTTTCTGGGCTTCGAACGCCAATTTCTGCTCTTCGAACTCCAATTGCGCCCGAGCCGTTGCGGCGCGGCTGCCTACCCAGTTATCGACCGCTAACCACGCGAAAACGGCAATCACGATCAGCGGGCCAGCCAGGTGTTCCACGGGAACCTCCATTCGTTACAGATGTGGTTATAACGATGCCGGGACACGGTGGGTTAACACCGGAAAGCAGACGGCAGAACGCTGTTGGGTGTCCGGGAGCAGAAACGGCGTTTACCCCTTTTTGGGAAAGTGTCGCCGTGAACTTTCTCAGGTCTGAGAAAGTGGTAGCGGGGGTAGGATTTGAACCTACGACCTTCGGGTTATGAGCCCGACGAGCTGCCAGACTGCTCCACCCCGCAACCGATCCCCTCGATCGAGGGGCGCGCATTCTTATCCAAGAGATGCGCCTTTGCAAACCCTATTGAACCTAAATGAGCACCCGTTCAGCCGATAGCTCGGGCACACAGTTGAATCAACGCGTTGGGCACGACTCCGAGTGCGAGTACTGCCAATCCGTTGAGCGCGAGCACGGTCCGTTCCGCCATGCCGCTCGATGGGCCCGTAGGCAGCTCACCCGGCGCGTCGAAATACATGAGTTTCACGATGCGCAGGTAATAGAACACGCCGACCACGGACGCAGCCGCGGCGATGAGGATCAGCCAGTAGTGCCCGGTGAGCCACAGAGCCTGGAAGATATTGAACTTCGCCCAGAAGCCGATGAACGGCGGCACTCCGGCGGTGGAGAACATCAGCACCATCATGACGAGCGCCAGCAGCGGATCGCGCTTGTGCAGGCCCTTGAAGTGATCGAGATCCTCGGCTTCGAAGCCCTGCCGGCTGGCGAGCACGAGCACACCGAAGGAGCCGAGCGTCATGATCACGTACGCGATCGTGTAATACAGCGCGGCTTCGTATCCGGCTTCGGAGCCCGCGACGAAACCGAGCAGGATGAAGCCCACGTTGCCGATGGCCGAATACGCGAGCATGCGCTTGAGATTGCTCTGCGCGATGGCGACGACGTTGCCGAACACCATGGACAACACGGCGAGCGGCGCCAGCATGTCCTGCCACGTGGCACCGACGCTGCCCATGCCGTGCGCGAGCAAGCGGAACGCCAGCGCGAACGATGCGAGCTTGGGCACGGTGGACAGGAACAGCGTCACGCCCGTGGGCGCGCCGGTGTACACGTCGGGCACCCACATGTGGAACGGCACGGCGCCGAACTTGAACGAGACGGCGACGACCAGGAACACGAGACCCAGGATGACGCCGAGGCTGGGCTCACCGGTCGCCATCGCCGAGAGATCGTCGAGCATCAGCGTGCCGGTCATGCCGTAGATCAGCGACATGCCATAGAGCAGCATTCCCGAGGCGATGGCGCCGAGCAGGAAGTATTTCATCGCCGACTCGGCGGCGACGCCGTTCTCTCGTTCGAAGGCGACCATGGCGTACAGCGAGAGCGACAAGAGCTCCACGCCGATGTACACGGTCAGCAGACTGTTCGCCGACACCAGCACGAAGACGCCCAGCAATGCCGTCAACGCCAGCACGTAGTACTCGCCGCGCATCATGCCGCGGCGCTGCAGATAGGCGCGCGAATAGAACAGCGCCACCGCCATGCTCATGAAGCCGAATAGTTTGAGCAGCACGGCGAGCCCGTCGGCCACGTAGCTCTCGCTGAACAGCAGCGTGCGCACGTTGACGTTCGCGTAGAAGAGCGTCAGCACGGCGCCAAGCGCGAGGATGAGCAGCGTGAGCGTGGGCGCGAGACCGCGGTTCTTGTCGCCAAAGAACACGTCGGCCATCAGCAGCACGCAAATGGCGGCGGTGAGATAGATCTCCGGCAGCGCGGGCATCAGGGAGATCAAGGTAGTCCCGGTGACTGTGATTTCAGAGTTCATAGGGACAGCTTGCTGGCAGCGATCTGCTGGACGAGGTGCTGGACGGTGGCCTGCATGACTTCGAGCAGCGGCGCGGGCCACAAGCCCACGACCAGCACACCGACGGCCAGCATTCCGAGGATGATGAATTCGCGGAAGTTGAGATCCTCGAGCTCGGCGACGTGGTGGTTGGCCACTTCACCGAAGATGACGCGCTTAACCAGCCACAGCGTGTACGCGGCGCCGAGGATCAGCGTGACCGCGGCCAGGAAGGCGTACCAGAAGTTGGCCTTGAACGCGGCGATGATGACGAGGAACTCGCCGACGAATCCCGAGGTGCCCGGCAGGCCGGCATTCGCCAGCGCGAAGAACACCATGAACGCGGCGAACTTCGGCATGGTGTTGATCACGCCGCCATAGGCGCTGATTTCGCGCGAGTGCACGCGGTCGTACATGACACCCACGCAGAGGAACAACGCGCCGGAGATGAGACCGTGCGACACCATCTGCACCATGGCGCCGTCGATGCCCATGCCCGCGCCCTGCACTGCTCCCGTGCTGGCGATGATGTCGTACACCAGGAACGAACCCAGCGTGACGAAGCCCATGTGTGCGATCGATGAATAGGCGATGAGCTTCTTCATGTCGGTCTGCACGAGAGCGACGAAGCCGATGTACACCACGGCGATGAGTGAGAGAGCGATCAGCAGCCAGTCGAACTCACGCGAAGCATCAGGCGTGATGGGCAGCGCGAAACGCAGGAAACCGTATCCACCCATCTTCAGCATGATGGCAGCCAGCACCACCGAGCCGCCGGTCGGCGCTTCGACGTGCGCATCGGGCAACCATGTATGCACCGGCACCATCGGAATCTTGACGGCGAAGGCCGCGAGGAACGCGAAGAAGATCCACATCTGCTCGGTGGCCGTGAGCGGCAGGTCGTGGAACGCGGCGATGCTGAAGTCGCTGGTCTTGAGCATCATGTAGATGAGCGCGACCAGCATGAACACGGAACCGAGGAACGTGTACAGGAAGAACTTCAACGTGGCGTACACGCGCCGCGGTCCGCCCCACACGCCGATGATGAGGAACATCGGGATCAGCATCGCTTCCCAGAAGAAGTAGAACAGCAGGCCGTCCATCGCTGCGAACACGCCGATCATCAGGCCTTCCATGATGAGGAACGCGGCGTAGTACTGCGCCGGGCGTTGCTCGATGACCGTCCACGCGGCGATCACCACCGGAACCGTGATGAACGTGGTCAGCAGGATCAGCGGCAGCGAGATGCCATCGACGCCCAGGTAGTAAGTGGAGTGGAACGCCGGGATCCAGGGCAACTGTTCCCTGAACTGGAACGCGAAGCTCGACGAATCGAAGCCGCAGTACAGCGGAATCGACGCGACGAAGGTGGCCACGGCGATGGCGAGCGCCACCCAGCGCCCCGCCCTGATGCCACGATCGCCAAACAACAGCACCAGCAGGCCGCCCGCGATGGGCAGCCAGGTCAGGAAGGAAAGAAGCGGAAACCCCTGCATGTTTGTTCGTTTTCTCGGATCTGGGTTGTTGTTGGATCAGGTGCGCGTCAGGAACCAGCCGAGCATGGCGGCGAGTCCGATGACCATCCAGAACGCATACGAATAGAGGAAGCCGCTCTGCACGCGCCGCACGATGCCGGCGATGGCGCCGATGGTGTTGGCCGAGCCATCGACCGCCACCTTGTCGATGACGAACTGATCGCCGACTTTCCAGAAAAACTTGCCCAACAGGCGGCTGCCGCCGCCAAAGAACTTCTCGTTGAACCAGTCGAAGTAGTACTTGTTCTCGAGCAACACGCGCAGCGGCTTGAGCCTTGCGTCGATGACATCGGGCAGGTGCGGCTTCTTGATGTAGAGCACCCACGCGGATAACACGCCGGCGAGCATCAGCCAGAACACGGGGTTCAGGATGGCGTGCAGCGCGAAGTGCAGCCAGTTGCCGACGCTCGTGCCGATTTCCTGCTGGGCCTCGTGGTGTTCCGCGCTGTAGAAGATGGACTCGCCGAACCCGCCGCCGAACAGCAGCGGCTGGAAGGTCATCGCACCGATGATCACCGACGGGATCGCCAGCGCGACGAGCGGGCCGACAACCACCCACGGGCTTTCTTTCGGCGGACCGCCGTGATGCCCGTGATCGTCATGCGAACCATGCGCATCGTGCGCGCCATGGCCTTCTTCGGCGTGTGTCTCATGCTTCGCGTGATCGTCGTGACCATGCGCCGCCTCGCTCGTGTCGAAACGCGGCTTGCCGTGGAAGGTCATGAACAGAAGGCGGAACGAGTAGAACGCGGTGACGAACACGCCTATCAGCACGCACCAGTACGCGTAGCCCGCAATCCAGTTGTCGGGTTGCAGATGGTGCTGGTGCTTCACCGCGTCGATGATCAGATCCTTCGAGTAGTACCCCGAGAAGAACGGCGTGCCTATCAACGCCAGCGTACCGATCCAGCACGTGACGGCGGTCCACGGCATGAACTTCGCGAGGCCGCCCATCTTCCGCATGTCCTGCTCGTGGTGCATGCCGATGATCACCGAGCCCGCGGCGAGGAACAGCAGCGCCTTGAAGAACGCATGCGTCATGAGGTGGAAGATGCCGAAGCCGTACGCCGAGGCGCCGAGGGCCACGGTCATGTAGCCGAGCTGCGAGAGCGTGGAGTACGCGACCACGCGCTTGATGTCGTTGTTGATGATGCCGAGGAAGCCCATGAACAGCGCCGTGGTGGCGCCAATGAACAATACGAAATTGAGCGCGAATTCGGAGAACTCGAACAGCGGCGACATGCGCGCCACCATGAAGATGCCGGCCGTGACCATGGTCGCCGCGTGGATCAACGCGGAGATGGGTGTGGGACCTTCCATGGAATCCGGCAGCCACACGTGCAGCGGCACCTGCGCAGACTTGCCCATGGCGCCGATGAACAGGCAGATGCAGATGAACGTCATCGCGTTCACGCCATCGGTCCCCGGCAGCGTGAAGGTCTGGCCCGCGATCTGCGGCGCTGCTTTGAACGCGTCGACGTAATCGACCGAAGCGCCACCGAACTGCGCGGTGTAGTACACGACACCGGCGATGCCCAGCACGAAACCGAAGTCGCCCACCCGGTTCACGAGGAAGGCCTTCATGTTCGCGAAGATGGCGGTCGGCCGCTTGTACCAGAAGCCGATCAGCAGATAGCTGACCACGCCCACCGCTTCCCAGCCGAAGAACAACTGCATGAAGTTGTTCGCCATCACCAGCATGAGCATGGAGAACGTGAACAGCGAGATGTAGCTGAAGAACCGCTGGTAGCCGTCGTCGTCGGCCATGTAGCCGATGGTGTACACGTGCACGCACAGCGACACGAACGTGACCACGACCATCATCAGCGCGGTGAGCTGATCGACGAGGAAGCCGACCTGCATGCCCACGCCGTCGCTGACCAGCCAGGTGTAGACGGTTTCGTTGAACACCGGCACGTCGTGGAAGAAGATTTCGCCGGCGACGTGCGCGGACATGCCGAAAGATGCCGCGACCCCGATGATGGTCAACCAGTGCGAAGCCTTGCGGCCGATGATGCGGCCGAACAACCCGGCGATGATCGACGCCAGCAATGGCGCGAGCGGGATCCAGATGAGTAGTGTTTTGGAAAGTCCCACGCTCAGCCCTTCAATGTGCTCATGTCTTCGACGTTGATGCTGCGGCGTACGCGGAACAGCACCACCAGGATCGCAAGTCCAATGGCCGATTCGGCCGCCGCCACCGTCAACACGAAGAAGACGAAGATCTGGCCGTTGATGTCGTCGAGGTAACGCGAGAACGCGACGAAGTTGAAGTTCACCGCCAGCAGCAGCAGCTCCACGCACATCAGCAGCAGGATGAGGTTCTTGCGGTTGATGAACATGCCGGCGACCGAGATCGCGAACAGCACGCCGGAAAGGGTCAGCAGCCAGTTGAGCTGGATCACGGTGCCTTCTCCGGCGCCGGTGCGGGCGCATCCGGCCGCGTGGGTTCGACCTTGACGATGCGCACGCGGTCCTTGCTACGCACCGCGACCTGCATGGCAATGTCCTGCTGCTTGAGTCCGGGACGCTTGCGCATGGTCAGCGAAATGGCGGCGATGATGGCGATGAGCAGCAGCACGGCGGCGAGCTCGAACGGATACACGTAGTCGGTGTACAGCACCTTGCCGAGCTCGGCGGTGTTGCTGTAATCGGCGGGCTTGGATTGCGCGCCGGTGGTGACGTCGATGCCGAGGCTGCGCGTCCATACGACGCTGACCAGCTGGAACACCACGACGCCCGCGACGATGCCGCCGAGCACCGCGTAACGCGTGCGTGCAGCGCGCATTTCCTCGATGTTGATGTCGAGCATCATGACCACGAACAGGAACAGCACCATGACCGCGCCGACGTAGACCAGGATGAGCACGACGGCCAGGAACTCCGCCTCGAGGAGCAGCCAGATGGATGCGCTGGTGAAGAAGCACAGCACCAGCAGCATGGCCGCGTGCACCGGGTTCTTCACCATGATCATGGCCAGCGCCGATACCGCGAGTATCGACGCGAACACCCAGAAGAGAATCTCGACCAGCACTGTGCTCCCCTAATCCGCTCTAACGATACGCCGCGTCGGCGGCCTTGTCGGCCGAGATCAACGCGTCGTAACGCTCGCCCACGGCGAGTAGTTTGTCCTTGGTCATGATGTTCTCGCCGCGGTTCTCCATGTGGTACTCATGGATGCGCGTCTCGACGATGGCGTCCACCGGGCAGGCTTCTTCGCAGAAACCGCAGTAGATGCACTTGAACAGGTCGATGTCGTAGCGCGTCGTGCGGCGCGTGCCGTCGTTGGCGACGTCCGACTCGATGGTGATGGCCAGCGCCGGGCACACGGCTTCGCACAGCTTGCAGGCGATGCAGCGTTCTTCACCGTTGGGGTAACGGCGCAACGCGTGCAGGCCGCGGAACCGGGGCGACTGCGGGGTCTTCTCTTCCGGGTAGTTCACGGTGAACTTGCGCGTGAAGAGTTTTTTCCAGGTGACGCGGAGGCCACCCAGCAGCTCCCAGAGAGCGAATGTCTTGATGATGTTGCGCATTGTTAGCCCACCACTGCCCAGGGCCCGACCTTGAAGTACACCATCACGCCTTCAACCGCGATCCAGACGATGGTGATTGGAATCAGGATCTTCCAGCCGAGACGCATGATCTGGTCGTACCGGTAGCGCGGGAACGTGGCCCGGAACCAGAGGAACAGGAAAAGGAAACCGAAGAGCTTGAAGAACAGCCAGTGGAAGCCGTCGCTCACCACGAACGCCAGCACCGGCCCGATGAATGCGATGTCGCGCACCGCTTCTGGCTCGAGGTAGCCGTCGAACGGGCTCAGCCAGCCGCCCGTGAAGAAGACCGCGGTCAGCACCGAGATCAGGATCATGTTGGCGTATTCGGCGAGGAAGAACAGCGCGAACGCGATGCCGGAATATTCCACGTGGAAGCCGGCGACGATTTCCGATTCGCCTTCGGCGACGTCGAACGGTGCGCGATTGGTTTCAGCGACGCCCGAGATGAAGTACACCAGGAACAGCGGGAACAGCCAGAACCAGTTCCACGCGAGGAACCCGCCCTGCTGCCCGCGCACGATGTCGCCGAGGTTCAAACTACCCGCCGCCATGATGACGCCCACGAGCGCGAAGCCCATGGCGATTTCGTAAGCCACGATCTGCGCCGCCGAACGCATGGCGCCGAGAAACGCATACTTGGAGTTCGATGCCCAGCCCGCGAGGATCACGCCATAGACGCCGACCGACGTCAGCGCGAGCACGTAGAGCAAGCCGGCGTTGACATCGGCGATGACGAGGTCGGGATCGAGCGGGATCACGGCCCAGATCGCAAATGCCGGAATCAGCGTGATCATCGGCGCGATGCGGAACAGCACCTTGTTGGATTCGGCCGGGATCACGACCTCTTTGATCAGCAGCTTGATGACGTCGGCGAACGGCTGAAAGATGCCGGGCAGGAATCCGAAAATGCTGCCGACGCGGTTCGGCCCCTTGCGCAGCTGCATCCAGCCGATGACCTTGCGCTCCCACAGCGTCGTGAAGGCGACCGACAGGATCAGCGCGACCGTCACCACGAGGATCCAGAACGTGGAACGCACGTAGACGGGCAGGCTGGCCCAGAACTCGAGCGTGCTGTTGATCAGGCCGCTCATGCGCCCTGGCCTCCGCCGTACGCCACCGGCGCACCCTTGCCTTCGCGCGTGCGCTGCAGGGACGGCGCGCGGCGCAGCACCGCATCGACCGCGTACATGGGCACGTCGATGACCCGTGCGTCCGAAGCACTGACCTTGGCCTCATGCTTGCCCTCGTACGAGGTCGCGGCCACACCACCACACAGCGCGCGCAGTTCTTCGCGCACTTCTTCGGAGGACTGGTAGTCGAAATCGACGATGCCCGCGAGATTGCCGAGCACGCGCAGCACCTTCCAGCCGGGACGCGCTTCACCCAGCGGCTTCGCCGCACCGGCAAAACTCTGCCACAGACCTTCGAGATTCACGTACGTGCCGGACGTCTCGGCGAAGGTCGAGATCGGCAGCAACACGTGCGCCACCGACTTGAGCGTGTCATCGGCGTACGGCGAGGCAGCAACCACGAAACTCGCGCCGCCCAGCGCCCTGGTGGCGTCCACGCCCAGCGCGTCGGCCCAGGGCTCCGTGCCACCGAACAGTAGATAGGCCTTCTGCGACTTCGTGAGCAGCTCGCGCGCATCCTTGCCGGTGGCGGCGCTGGTGATGCCGGCGGGCTCGCGATGCGGCACGCAACCCGCGAGATAGGCACCGGCGGCATTGCCACCTTCGGCAAGCACACCGAGCGCGGCGCCCGTGGCGGCGGCGATACCGGCAGCGACGGCGCGGATATCCGCGTAGGCGGGATGACGCAGCGTGAGCGCGCCCAGCCAGATGGCGCGCTTCGATCCGCTCTTCAGCGCGACAGCAATGGCGCGATGACCCACGTTGGCCTGGGCACCGGCGACCAGGCCGGCCAGATGCTTCGGGGGTGCGGCGCCATCGAGACACGCCGAGTAGACAGCGGCCAGATCCGCGAGCTGACGGGCCGGCGGCGTCTCGAAATAGGCCGCGACCGGAAACAGGTAGTCGAAACGCGTGGGATTGATGAAGGCGACCTTGGCACCACGCTTGGCCGCCTTGCGCACGCGATGCGCGAGCACCGGCGCTTCACGGCGCAGGTTGCAGCCGACGATGAGCAGCGCGTCGAGCTGGTCGATGGCCGCGATGGCGAGCCCACCGAGCCCCGGCGCCGCCGGATCGCCGGCCTGGTCGCGAAAATCGGCCTGGCGCAGACGATGATCGATGTTGGCCGAACCCAGCGCCCGCGTGAGCTTGCCGAGCAGATAGAGTTCTTCGACCGTCGAGCTGGCGCTGGCGATGGTCGCGAGCTCCGCGCCCGCGGCCTTGAGGCCTTTGGCCGCCGTCTCGAGCGCCACTTCCCAGCTGACGCGCTTCCACTCACTGCTATTGCCTTCCCCCTGGCGAACCATCGGCGATTCGAGGCGATCGGCGCTGTAGATGCCTTCGTAGCTGTAGCGATCGCGATCGGCGATCCAGGTTTCGTTGATGGCATCGTTGGAACGCGGTACGACGCGCATGAGTTTGCCACGCAGCACGTGCCCGAAGAGATTGGTGCCGACACCGTCATGCGGCGACACCAGCGCAGTCTGGGTCATTTCCCACGAGCGGGCGCGATAACGGAACGGCTTGGAGTTGAGCGCGCCCACCGGGCACAGGTCGATGATGTTGCCGGAGAGCTCATGCTCCACGGCGCGTTCGACGTAGGTGCCGATCTCCATCTGCTCGCCACGACCCGTGGTGCCGAGCTCCTGGATTCCGGCGATGTCCTGGCCGAAACGTACGCAACGCGTGCAGTGAATGCAGCGCGTCATGTCGGTGGAAACGAGCGGCCCCAGATCCTTGTCCTTCACCACGCGCTTGCGTTCGTTGAAACGCGCCGCGTCGCGGCCGAAGCCCATCGCGAGATCCTGCAGCTCGCACTCGCCGCCCTGATCGCAGATCGGGCAGTCGAGCGGATGATTGATGAGCAGGAACTCCATGGTCGCTTTCTGCGCGCCAATGGCCTTCGGGCTCTTCGTGAAAACCTTCATGCCTTCGCCGATGGGCGTGGCGCAGGCCGGCAGCGGCTTCGGCGCCTTCTCCACTTCCACGAGGCACATGCGGCAGTTGGCCGCGATGGGTAGTTTGTCGTGGTAGCAGAAGCGCGGCACGTACGCGTTCTGCGCGTCCGTGACGTGGATGATCATCTGGCCTTTCTTGCCCTGGCAGGGCTTGCCGTCGACTTCGAGGTTGACGACGTCGGACGGGGGCGCCGTGGGAGTTCGGAGTGCTCATGCCGCCCTCTTGCGCCGGTCGTCAACGATGCTTCTGCCACCGTTGTCGATCATGTATTCGAACTCGTGGCGGAAGTGCTTGAGGAAACTCTGCACCGGCCACGCGGCGGCATCGCCGAGCGCGCAGATGGTGTGGCCCTCGATGCGGCCCGCGACGTCGACCAGCAACTGCAGGTCGGACTTGGCGCCCTGCCCGGCCATGATCCGGCGGATGACGCGGTTCATCCAGCCCGTGCCTTCGCGGCACGGCGTGCACTGGCCGCAGGACTCACTCTTATAGAAGCGCGACAGGCGCTCGAGCACCTTCACCATGCAGGTGGTCTCGTCCATCACGATGACCGCGGCCGAGCCCACCGAAGAACCCGCGGCCTTCAGCGAGTCGAAGTCCATGTTCGCGGCCATGATCTTGTCGGCAGGCAGCACGTACACCGACGAGCCGCCGGGAATGCAGGCCTTCAACTTGCGGCCGCCCCGCACGCCGCCCGCGATCTCGAGCAAATCCGCGAACGGGATACCCATGGGCACTTCGTAGTTGCCGGGTTTGTTGACGTGCCCCGACACCGAGAAGATGGCCGTGCCACCGGCATTCGCCACACCGAGTTTCGCGAACCACTCCGGACCCTTGCGCAGGATCGTGGGCACCGACGCGTAGCTCTGCGTGTTGTTGATCGTGGTCGGCGCGCCGTACAGGCCATAGGCAGCCGGGAACGGCGGCTTGAAGCGCGGCTTGCCCTGCTTGCCTTCGAGAGAATCGAGCAGCGCGGTTTCTTCACCGCAGATATAGGCGCCGGCGCCCACCGCGGTGAACAGATCGAAATCGACGCCCGAACCGAGGATGTTCTTGCCTAACAAGCCCGCGGCATAGGCTTCCTTGACCGCGGCTTCGAAGCGCGGCACGGGTTCGCCCAGGAATTCACCACGGATGTAGTTGTAGCCCACCGTGGCGTTCATGCAGTAGCCACCGATGGCCATGCCTTCGATGAGCGAATGCGGATTGAAGCGCAGGATGTCGCGATCGTGGCAGGTGCCGGGCTCGGATTCGTCCGAGTTGCACACCGCGTATTTCTGCATGGTGGCGTCGCGCGGCATGAAGCTCCACTTCGTGCCGGTGGGGAAACCCGCGCCGCCGCGGCCGCGTAATCCCGACGCCTTCACCTGATCGACCACGGCGAGCCGCGCCGGCTTCTCGGCGAGGATTTTCTTCCACGCCTCGTAGCCGCCGATCTTCAGGTAGTTCTCGAGCTTCCAGGATTCCTTCAACTTCAACGGCTCGAACACCGTGAGGTTCATCTTGTCAGCCCATTTCTTTTCCGCTGCGTTCATTCAGCTGCTCACTTCAGCTCGTCGAGAACCTTGTCCACCTTCTCGGGTGTCAGGTACTCGTGGAATTCGTGATCGACCATCATCATCGGCGCGCCCGTGCAGGCCGCGAGACATTCCTCTTCCTTCTTGAGGAAGATGCGGCCGTCGGCGGTGCTTTCGCCGAGCTTGATGCCGAGTTTCTTCTCGCAATGCGCGACGAGATCTTCGGCGCCGTTCAGCATGCAGCTGATGTTGGTGCAGATGCTGACGTGATGCCGGCCGCAGGGATGCGTCTCGAACATCGAATAGAAGCTGGCGACTTCGTACACCTGGATGGCCGGCAGCCGAAGATATTCCGCGACGCCGTCCATGAGCTCGGGCGTGAGGAAGCCGTTGTTCTGCTCCTGCGTGAAGCGCAGCGCCGACAACACGGCAGAACGCTGGCGGCCGGCGGGGAAGCGCCCGATCCACTCGTCGATTTCATGACGGGTGTGTTCATTGAGCACGCGGGCTTTCTCGCCGAACACCGGCTCGAAGCTGCCACCATCCGCCGTCTTCACGACATGCGTCATCGATCCACCTCTCCGAACACGATGTCCTGCGTTCCGATAACCGCGACGACGTCGGCGAGCATGTGCCCGCGCGTCATCTCCTCGAGCGCCGACAGGTGCGCGAAACCGGGCGCGCGGCACTTCAGGCGATAAGGTTTGTTGGCGCCGTCCGAAATCAGGTAGATGCCGAACTCGCCCTTGGGCGCTTCGACGGCGGCGTAGGTTTCGCCCTCGGGCACGGAATAACCTTCCGTGAACAGCTTGAAGTGGTGAATCAGCGATTCCATGTCGCCCTTCATCTCTTCGCGCGACGGCGGACGCACCTTGCGGTCGTCGACCATCACCGGACCCGGATTGCGGCGCAGCCAGTCGATGCACTGCTTGATGATGCGATTGCTCTGGCGCAGTTCTTCGATGCGCACCAGGTAACGGTCGTAGCAGTCACCGTTCACGCCGACGGGGATGTCGAAATCCATGTCCGCATACACTTCGTAAGGCTGTTTCTTGCGCAGGTCCCAGACGATGCCGGAGCCCCGCAGCATCGCGCCGGTGAAGCCCAGCGCCATCGCGCGCTCGGGAGTCACGACACCGATGTTGACGGTGCGCTGCTTCCAGATGCGGTTGTCGGTCAGCAGGGTTTCGTATTCATCGACGCACGCCGGAAAGCGCGCGACGAACGCATCGAGGAAATCGAGCAGCGAACCCTGGCGCGCCTCGTTCATGGTGTCGGCGTTCTTCTGCGTGCGCCACTTCGAAGCCTGGTACTTCGGCATGGAATCCGGCAGGTCGCGATACACGCCGCCCGGGCGGTAGTAAGTGGCGTGCATGCGCGTGCCCGACACCGCCTCGTAGCAATCCATGAGGTCTTCGCGTTCCTTGAACGCGAGCAGGAAGACGGTCATGGCGCCGATATCGAGCGCGTGCGCGCCGAGCCACATGAGGTGGTTCAGCACGCGGGTGACTTCGTCGAACATCACGCGGATGTATTGGGCGCGCACCGGCACGGTGACGCCTAACAACCGCTCGATCGCCAGGACGTAGGCGTGCTCGTTGCACATCATCGACACGTAGTCGAGCCGGTCCATGTAGCCGATGGACTGGTTGAAGGGCTTCGACTCGGCGAGTTTTTCGGTGCCACGGTGGAGCAGCCCGATGTGCGGATCGGCCTTCTGGATGACCTCGCCGTCCATCTCGAGCACCAGGCGCAGCACGCCGTGCGCCGCCGGATGCTGCGGGCCGAAGTTCATCGTGAAGTTGCGGATCTCGTTCATTGCGTCGTTACTTCTGGGCCTTGAGCGCCGGATCGTAGCGGTTGTCGTCGCGAATCACTTTTGGAACCAGCGTGCGCTGCTCGATCGACACCGGCTCGTACACCACGCGCTGTTTGTCGGCGTCGTAGCGAACCTCGACGTTGCCGATCAGCGGGAAGTCCTTGCGGAACGGATGACCGATGAAACCGTAGTCGGTGAGGATGCGGCGCAGATCCGGGTGGCCCGAGAAGAGAATGCCGAACAGGTCGAACGCCTCGCGCTCGAACCAGTTGGCGCCGGGCCAGATGTCGACCACCGAATCGATGATGGGGTCTTCGGCATCCACGCAGCGCGACCGCAGGCGCAGGCGATGGTTGTGCGTGACTGACAACAGGTGATAGGCCACGGCGAAACGCGCGCCATCGTGCGGCGCGCGCGCGGCGCCGCGATTCACGCCGCGGCTGAAGCCGGAGGTGGTGGCGGAATACGTCTTCCACTCCGTGGTGCCGTAGTCCAGATAGTCGAGACCGGCAACGTCCACGAGGATCTCGAACCTGAGCTCGGGCGAGTCACGCAACGCGAGACACACTTTCTTGAGCTGGTCGGGCTGCACTTCGTAGCAGAGTTCGTCGGGCAACGACGTAATGCGCATGAGCAGGTCCGGCAGCCGCGCCTCGACGGCCGCTGCCAACGCGGTAATTTTCGGCGTGGACGCGGGCACCGTCATATGTTGGCTATCTGATTTAGCAATGGTGCTGGTGCGCTCGATCTTTTTCTGCAGCTGGATGATCCCGTAGAGCAGCGCTTCGGCAGTCGGCGGGCAACCCGGCACGTAGACATCCACCGGCACGATGCGATCGCAGCCGCGCACCACTGCATAAGAGTAGTGGTAGTAGCCGCCACCGTTGGCGCAGGAACCCATGGAAATGACCCAGCGCGGCTCGGGCATCTGGTCGTAGACCTTGCGAAGCGCCGGCGCCATCTTGTTGACCAGCGTGCCGGCGACGATCATGACATCGGACTGGCGCGGGCTCGGGCGGAACACGACGCCGAATCGATCGAGGTCGTAGCGCGATGCGCCGGCATGCATCATCTCCACGGCGCAGCACGCGAGGCCGAAAGTCATCGGCCACAGCGAACCGGTGCGAGCCCAGTTCATGACCGTGTCGACGGTGGTGGTGACGAATCCGCGCTCGGCGAATTCGCCCGCGGCAGCGTCCTGGTCTACGGCCTGGTTCTCTAATCCCACTCGAGAGCTCCCTTCTTCCACTCGTAGATGAACCCGATCACGAGGATGAACAGGAAGATGCCCATGGATACGAGGCCGAAGGTACCGATGCTGTCGAGCACCACGGCCCACGGAAACAGGAACGCGATTTCGAGATCGAAGATGATGAACAGGATTGCGACGAGGTAGTAACGCACGTCGAACTTCATGCGGCTGTCTTCGAAGGCTTCGAAGCCGCATTCGTAGGGCGAGAGTTTCTGCGCGTCGGTCTTCGCCTTCGCCTGCCAGCGGCCGATGATGAGTCCCAGCGTCATCAGGACGAGCGCAAGTCCCGTCGCGACGGTGAGGAAAATCAGAACGGGCAGATAATTGGCAAGCATCCTATGGCCCTGAGCGTCACCAAGACTGTCACGAAAAGGGGCAGCAACCTCTCAACGATGAGAGACAACCGCCCCCGGAAAATTCGGGCGCGATTGTAACAGGGATATAGAAAATGATGGTGCCGACGGGGAGACTCGAACTCCCACGGATCACTCCGCTAGCCCCTCAAGCTAGTGTGTCTACCAATTCCACCACGTCGGCGTTGTTCAATTCTTCGAAGGCGGCTTGCTCAAGCCTCTTCTTCAAGCCCCGTCTTCAAGGTTTGACCGGCGGCGGCGCCTCTTCCACCGGTGCCGCGGGCACGGGGACCGCATTCGCATCGACCGGCGCAGGCGCAGGCGCTGATGCAGGAGCGCTCACCGGCACCTGGTCGAGCAGCGATGTCGGCTGCGCGCGCGCGTCGCGCTGAAAGAGATAAGTGAGGCACAAGCTGTTCAGCATGAAAATCGCGGCGAAAATTGCCGTCATGCGGGACAGGCCAGTGCTCGCGCCACGCGCGCCAAACACCGTGCCGGAAGCTCCGGCGCCGAAACCCTGCACCGGCATCGGCGCCCTTGCCTCGCTGCAACAGCACGAGACCGACAATGGCGAAAGCCGAAAGAACCTGCAGGATTGTGAGAATCGTTCGCAACATCTTTGTGTACTACCTAAATCAGGCGCGAGCCGCGGCGGCAATCGCAAGGAACTCGTCGGCCTTGAGCGAAGCGCCACCGATGAGCCCGCCGTCCACGTTCGGCATCGAAAAGAGCTCCGCGGCATTCGCGGCCTTCACGCTGCCGCCGTACTGGATGCGCACGAGGGCGGCGATCTTAGCATCGCGACCCGCGATCCGCCCGCGGATGTGCGCATGCACTTCTTCGGCCTGTTGCGGGCTTGCGGTCTTGCCGGTGCCGATGGCCCACACGGGCTCGTAGGCGATGACGGCGCGCGAAAACGCGGCAACTCCCGACAGATCGAGCACTGCGTCGAGCTGACGGTCGACCACCTCAAACGTGCGCCCGGCTTCGCGCTCGGCGAGCAGTTCGCCCACGCACAGGATGGGCGTCAGACCCGCTGCGAGCACCGCGGCAAACTTGCGCGCCACGAGCTGGTCGGATTCGCCGAACAAGGCACGCCGTTCGGAATGGCCGACGATGGCGCCGGCGCAGCCCACGTCCTTGAGCATGGCCGCGGACACTTCACCCGTGAAAGCGCCCTGGGTTTCGGCACACACGTCCTGGGAACCCAGGCTGATGCGCGAACCGGCCAGCGCGCGGGAGAGCTCGGCGAGGTATACGAACGGCGGGCACACCCAGACTTCCGCCGATGAATTCGGAAGCTTGGTGCACGATGGACTCGACCAGCGCCGCGTTTTCGGCGCGCGAGCCGTGCATTTTCCAGTTGCCTGCGATGATCTGGCGGCGCATTTGTTAAGCCATTGGGTGGCCGTTTCGGCCGCTCAAAAAAGGGGCGCGATGATAACGACGCGCCCCTCAGGACGCAACGCGGCGGACCACGGCGGCGATTTCCTCGGCGCAAGCTCACCGTATCGGTCTCGTCACGGGCCTCGACCATGACCCGGATGACCGGTTCCGTGCCCGAAGGGCGCAGGACCACGCGGCCGTCGCCCCCTAGGCGCAAAGCCACTTTCTGCACCGTGTCTTCGACCTCGGGAACGGCCGTCGGATCGAACTTTCTCGCCACTTTCACATTGATCATGGTCTGCGGGAACCGCGTCATGCCGGCCGCGAGCTCCGCCAGGCTCTGTCCCGTTTCGCGCATGACCGCGAGCACCTGCAGCGCCGCCATCAAGGCATCGCCCGTGGTGGTCTTGTCGAGCAGCAGGATGTGGCCCGAAGACTCCCCGCCCACCGACCCGCCGGTCTCGCGCAACATGCCGAGCACGTAGCGATCGCCGACCTGCGCGCGTTTGAATTCGATGCCCTGCTCGCGCAACGCCACTTCGAGTCCGAGATTGCTCATCACCGTTCCGACCACCGGCCCTTGGAGAGTGCCGGCGCGCTTGCGCGCCGTGGCGATGATGTAGATGAGCTGGTCGCCGTCGACGACGCGACCGAGCCCGTCGACCATGCACAGGCGGTCGCCGTCGCCATCGAGCGCGATGCCGGCCGCGGCGCGCACGCCCGGCACGGTGAGCTGCAGCAGGCTCGGGGCCGTCGAGCCGCAACCGTCGTTGATGTTTCGGCCGTTCGGCGAACAACCGATGGGGATGATCTCGGCGCCGAGATCCGTGAGCGTGCGCGGCACCACCTTGTAGCCGGCGCCGTTCGCGCAATCGACCACGAGTTTCATGCCTTCGAGTGTCATGCCCTTGGGCAGCGACTCGCGGCAGAAGTCCTGGTAGTGCCGGCGCGACTTGTCGACGCGCGACGCGCGCCCGAGATTCACCGACGAGCGCGTGATCGCGCCGCGCTCGAGCTCGGCTTCGATGGCTTCTTCGATCTCGTCGGACAATTTGCCGCCGTCTGCATCGAAGAACTTGATGCCGTTGTCATCGTAAAGATTGTGTGACGCGCTGATGACGATGCCGAAACTGCATTCGAACTTGCGCGTGAGGAAGGCGATGCCGGGCGTGGGCAACGGGCCTATCAACATGACGTTGACGCCCGCCGCCACGAAACCGGCCTCGAGCGCCGCTTCGAACATGTAGCCCGAGAGCCGCGTGTCCTTGCCGATGAGCACCGTTCCGCCGTTGGGCGCCAGCACGCGCGCCGCCGCGCTGGCAAGCCGCAGCGCGAAATCCACGGTCATGGGATGTTCGCCGACCCGACCGCGAACGCCGTCGGTGCCGAAATACTTACGTGCCATCGAAATCCTTCTCCTTGCGAAACCGCGGCGGCCACGCGGATCGCGTCGACCGTTGCAGCCACGTCGTGGGCGCGCACGATACGCGCTCCGTTGAGAACCGCAATGGCGGCCAGTGCGACGCTGCCCGCAGTTCGATCATCGACGTCACGGCCGGTGAGCGCGCCTAGCATGGACTTGCGCGACAGGCCCACGGCCACCGCCGTCCCTGACGCCTGGAAGCGGGCGAGATGTTTGAGCAACGCGAGGTTGTCGACGAGGCGCTTGCCGAATCCGAAACCCGGATCGATCGCGAGCCGCGCGGCGTCGATGCCGGCATCGCGGCATGCGGCCACGCGCGCGGCGAGATAGGCAGCGACCTCGCCCACCACATCGTCATAGTGCGGCGACTGCTGCATGGTTCGCGGCTCGCCTTTCATGTGCATGAGGCAGATGCCGGCGCGAGTGTCCGCGGCCATGGCCATCGCCCCGGGCGCGGTCAATGCGCAAACATCGTTGATGATGTCCGCACCCGCCTCGCAGGCCGCGCGCATCACCTCGGGTTTGCTGGTGTCGACCGAGATGAAGATCGCGGAGTCACGCCGCAGTGTTTCGATGACCGGAATGACCCGCGCCAGTTCTTCGTCCAGCGCGGCAGGAGCGGCGCCGGGTCGCGTGGACTCGCCACCCACATCGATGATGGCCGCGCCCTCCTCGATCATGCGGCGCGCGTGGCGCAAGGCCGCATCGCGCTCGGAGAAGCGGCCGCCGTCGGAAAAGGAATCGGGCGTCACGTTGAGGACACCCATCACCACGGGAGCGCCGAGATCGAGGACTCGATCCCGGCACTGCCATTGGTGTTACGCTCACCCGGTGAACTAGTCTCAGTGCTGGCCCGCGGGGGAACCGATGGTGGATCCGCCCTCGGATTCACCATCCGAACGCTTCGGCGGCGGCGAGCCTACCGAATCGTCCCAGTCGGCCGGGGGCTTCGGCGCCTTGCCAGCCATGATGTCCTTGATCTGCTGCTCATCGATGGTTTCGTACTTGATGAGCGCCTGCGCCATCGCGTCGAGCTTGTCGCGATGAGTCTCGAGGATGGTCTGCGCCTTCTTGTACGCGGTATCGATGACCCGCCGCACTTCCACGTCGATGACGTGCGCGGTTTCGTCGGACACCTGCTTGTGCTGCGTAACCTGACGGCCCAGGAACACTTCGCCGCTCTCCTCCGAATAGGTGAGCGGGCCGAGCTTGTCCGACAGGCCCCACTTCGTGACCATGTTGCGCGCGAGCATGGTGGCGCGCTCGATGTCGTTCGACGCGCCGGTGGTGACGGCGGCAGGACCAAACGCGAGCTCTTCGGCGATACGCCCGCCGAACAGGCTGGCGATAGACGACTCCAGGCGCTGCTTGCTGTAGCTGTAGCGGTCTTCCTCGGGCAGGAAGAACGTGACGCCCAGCGCGCGGCCGCGCGGAATGATGGTGACCTTGTAGACCGGGTCGTGCTCGGGAAGGTTGACGCCCACGATGGCGTGACCGGCCTCGTGATAGGCGGTGTTGAGCTTCTCCTTCTCGTTCATGACCATGGAGCGCCGCTCGGCGCCCATCATGATCTTGTCCTTGGCGCGCTCGAGCTCGTCCATGGAAACGGTGCGCTTGTTGGCGCGCGCGGCGAACAACGCCGCCTCGTTCACCAGGTTGGCGAGATCCGCGCCGGAGAATCCAGGCGTGCCGCGCGCGATGTACTGCGGGCTTCACGTCTTCGGCGAGCGGAACCTTGCGCATGTGCACGCGCAGGATCTGCTCGCGGCCACGCACGTCGGGCAGCGGCACCACGACCTGGCGGTCGAAGCGGCCCGGACGCAGCAACGCCGGGTCGAGCACGTCCGGACGGTTGGTGGCGGCGATGACGATGATGCCTTCGCTGCCTTCGAACCCGTCCATCTCGACCAGCAACTGGTTCAGAGTCTGTTCGCGTTCGTCATGACCGCCGCCGAGGCCGGCGCCGCGATGACGGCCGACCGCGTCGATTTCATCGATGAAGATGATGCAGGGCGCGTGCTTCTTGGCCTGTTCGAACATGTCGCGCACGCGCGAGGCGCCGACGCCGACGAACATCTCGACGAAGTCGGAACCGGAAATGGTGAAGAACGGCACCTTGGCTTCGCCGGCGATGGCGCGCGCGAGCAGGGTCTTGCCGGTACCCGGCGAGCCCACCATGAGCACGCCCTTCGGAATCTTGCCGCCTAACTTCTGGAACTTGGACGGGTCCTTGAGGAAGTCGACGATCTCGCCCACTTCCTGCTTGGCCTCGTCGACGCCGGCGACATCCGCGAACGTGACGTTGACCTGGTCCTCGCCGAGCAACCGGGCGCGGCTCTTGCCGAAAGACATGGCGCCGCGGCCACCGGCCGAGCCCTGCATCTGCCGCAGCATGTAGACGAACACGAGGATGAGCAGCAGCGCGGGCGCGAGCTGCAACAGCAACTGCATGAGGAAGTTCGGCTGCTTGGGCGGCTCGACCCTTGAACTCGATATTGGCCTTGTCGAGCATGCCGATCAGCGAGGTGTTGTCGGTTTCAGGGTTGTAGGCCTTGAACTTCGTCTTGTCCTTGCGCACCCCGAGGATCTCGTCACCCTGCAGGAGCACCGATTCGACGCGTCCATTTCGCACGTCATCGAGCACGGTCGAATACGCGACCTGCGTGGGTTCGGCGCCCGTGGGGACGTAGCGGCTGAAGACCACCACCATCACCATCACGATCACGACCCAGAGCAGGATATTTTTCGTCAGATCATTCAAAGGCTTACCCTCGTAAGGCGACCGGGCCGTTTAAGGAGTGAGGTCACGCTACACCAATCGAAAACCGCTCGCCAGCAGGTAAAGCTCAGAACTTCGAGGCCTGAAGATTCCCGCTTGGCGAAGCACGCAACCTCGGAGCGTTTTGATGAGGATCGGTCCTACTGGTTTCAAGCCCGTCGGGCGAATATCGAGCTGACGTATCTGGGACCGGCATCACCGCATTTCGACCTGCGAGCAGCGGCAATCCTTACAATGCCGGCCATGGAACTATCTGAACGTCAGCGCAAGTATCTACGGGGTTTGGGTCACGCGCTGAATCCGGTGCTGCTCATCGGAAACGCGGGGCTGACCCCCGCGGTCATCGCCGAGGCCAAACGCGCCCTGAACGATCATGAGCTCATCAAGGTGAAGTTCCGCGGCGCGGAGCGCGAAGCCCGCGACGCCGGGCTCGCCGAACTCGCGGCATCCACCGACAGCGTCCTGCTCCAGCGCATCGGTCATACAGCTCTCTACTACAAACGCCGAAATGACCGTCCGGGAATTGTGATCCCCGACGCATAAAGGGCCGCCGCCGCTGGCCGATTCCCTATCACAGGAGCGAGGATCACATCGCCGGAATCATTGCCGTTCTTCCAGTGGCAAGTTGCTGGAATAAGTCGTATATCAGTCAAAACATGGCGTCTCGACACACACGTTCGTTTGGGCGCGAAGCTGCGGCGGTCTATCTAGCCGCCGCGTTGGTCGTATTCGGCACCTGGGCAGCCTCGCGTTACCTCATCCTGCGCAAGTTCGAGAACATCGAGCAGAACGAGATCTCGCGCAGCATCGAGGTGATGCGCAAGGCGCTGGTCGCCAGGAACACCGAAATCGAAACCGTCTCGCGCGACTTCGCGCGCTGGGACGACATGTACTCGTACGTCTCCACGCTCGATCCGAACTTCGAGTATCAGAACTTCTCCGAAGCCGGCCTCGACGAAATGAACGTCGACATGGTCTGGCTGCTCGATCCGAAAGAGAAACTGCTGTCGTCGTTCGAGAACGATACCGACGACGCGCAGTATCGCCATCCCGCGAGCGAAGCGGTGATTGCCGAGATCAACCGGCTTACACCGATCGTGCGCACCGTTCTCGATCAGGAAGGCACACTGCGCCTGGTGCAGATCAACGGCGTCCCGCACGTCATCGCCGCGCACACGGTGCTGCGCAGCGATCGCAGTGGCCCCGCCGGCGGCACGCTGGTGTTCGCGCGGCGCATCGGCGCGCCGGAAATCGCCAGCGTCGGCGCCGACACGCAGCTCGACGTGAAATTCGCCATGCTCGACGATCGCGCGGTGGCCGCCGAGAAGACGGAATTGCTGGTCGCGCCGGACGGCCGGCGAATCGTTCGCCGCTCCGAGAACTTCATCCAGGGCCAGTTGCGGCTCGACACCATCGACAACCACCCGCTTGCGGTGATGTATACGACGCTGCCGCGCACCGTCATGCAGAACGGCAAGCAGGGCGTGAGCTACCTCGTCGGCTGGGTCGCGCTGCTCATCAGCCTGGTGGTTGCCGCCTGGCATGCCTATAGCGGGCGGCTGCGCCGCACCTCGGCGGCCGCGGTCACCAGCGAAACCCGTTATCGCGCCATCTTCGATCGCGCCGCATCCGGCATCGTGCTGTTCGACCCGCGTTCGCGCCGGATTCTCGACGCGAATCCGCAGGCGCAGCGACTCATCGGCGCGTCGCTCGACGAACTGCGCCGCCGCGACGTGGCGACCATCTTCGACACACCGGTGTCCTTGTCGGCCGGCCATCAGGACCAACCGGCCGAGAGCCGCCCGGCGCAGCTCATCCGCGGCGATGACGAGCGCCGCGACGTGGAATTTTCGATCGTCGACCTGGATGCCGGCACCGGCCGCGTGCACGCCATGCTGCTGCAGGACATCTCGCACCGGCGCGAAGCCGAGCGCCGCGCGCAGGAACACCAGTTGTCGCTGCAGCACCTGGCCACGCACGACGCGTTGACGGGCCTGCCGAACCGCACCTTCCTCAACGAGGAACTGCCGCGGCTCATCGACGAAGCCGCGCGCCGCGGCGATTCGCTGTCCATCCTCTACATCGACTGCGACAACTTCAAGAACATCAACGATTCGCGCGGCCACTCGATCGGCGACGACTATCTTCGCTCGGTCGCGCGACGACTGCGCGATTCCATCGCCAGCCCCGATCTCGTGGTGCGCATGGGCGGTGACGAATTCCTCGTGGTCACGCGCCACTACGGCCTCGAGCCCGACAGCGCGGCGATCGCCGAACGCGTGGCGCGGCGCTCAAGAAGCCGGTGCGCCTCGGGGAAGCCACCTACTCCGCCACCACCAGCATCGGCCTGTCTGTCTACCCGCGCGACGCCACCACGATGAGCGAGCTGCTGCGTTCGGCCGACATCGCGCTGTACGAAGCCAAGGCACGCGGCCGCGACAACGTGCAGATGTTCGACGCGGCCATGAACAAGCGCGTGCACACGCGCCTCGCGCTCGAGCAGGACCTGCGCAGCGCGGTGAATCGCGACGCCATCGAGATCCAGCTGCAGCCGATCGTCGACATCCGCAGCGGACGCCTGGTGTCGTTTCGAAGCGCTGGCGCGCTGGAACGATCCGCGCCACGGCTCGGTGCCGCCGCTGTCGTTCATCGAAGTGGCCGAAGCGTCCGATCTCATCGTCGAGCTGGGCGAATGCGTGATTCCGCAACGTGGCGCGCCAGATCGCCGCGTGGCAGCGCGCGGGCCTCAAGCCTGTGCCCGTGGCCGTGAACGTCTCGGCCAAGCAGCTCAAGCGTTCCAATCTTCCGGAACGCATCGTCGCGATCGCGCATGAATTCGACATCGCGCCGCACCAGCTCGAAGTGGAGCTCACCGAAAGCGTCGCCATGCAGGATTCCGAGCAGCACGTGACCAAGCTGCACGCGCTGCGCGATCTCGGCGTGCGCGTGTCGGTGGACGACTTCGGCACCGGCTATTCGAGCCTGGCGTACCTGCGCAACCTGCCCATCGACTACCTCAAGATCGATCGCACCTTCGTGCGCGACATGAACGTGGATCGCAACGATGCGGCCATCGTGCGCGCCATCATCAGCATGGCGCAGAGCCTGCACCTGGGCACCGTCGCCGAGGGCATCGAGACGCGTGAACACGCCTCGCAGCTGCTGGCGCTCGGCTGCTACGACCGGACAGGGATTCTTCTTCGCCAAGCCGATGCAGCCGCACGAAACGCACGAACTGCTGCGCACGATGCGCGGCGCGGCGCCGGTGACCACGAGTCCGAGCCTGGAAATCGTCAGGGTTTCGTAAACGGGAGGGGACAGATTTAAATCTGTCCCCTCACTGTTCTACGGTTTTCCCGGCACCCAGAAGTCTTTCCAGCCCAGGCCCGCGTCCTTGATGGCCTGCAGGCGGCGCTTCAACTGTGCCTCGTCGAAACTCGTGGCGCCGCCCGAACTGAACGCCACGCGGTAGCCGCGCGCCTTGAGGTTCTTGAGTAGTTCGACGTCCGGACCGCGGTCGCGATCGACGAGCACGGCCACGGAGCCGGCGATGCTCGGGATCTGCTGAATAGCCAGCGGCAACACGCCGTAGCGGCGCGCCTGGCTCCAGAATTCTTCGGCACCCGCCGCCGGTGCCGAAAGTCCGAGATCGATGAGCGGGATATTGTCGTTGGACGCCTGCGTGACGAGCTGATCGAGCTCGCGATCGGCCAGCGGCACGAGACCCGACGGGCGGCGCCGCATCATTGGGAAGGATGCGCACCTTCATGTTGCGGTACTTCACGATGCTCGCCGGATCGTGGGCCTGCAGCGCGAACGTGCCCGACCCCAGCAACCTGCCCTTCTTGTCGTCGGGCCGGAATGCATTCGCCGGCTCGGCGTATTCGCAGAACAGATGGTCGTTGATGAAAGTCTGGATGGTCTTGCCAACGACGCGGATGCGGTAGGTGAACCACTCGTTGTCCCTGGCGGGCGCCGCCCAGGTATTGCGCACTGCGTAAACGCTGGCGGTCATCTTGTGCTCGATGTAGCCGTTCATCGTCGACGCGGGTGGATTGGAGTTGATGACCTGCAGCTCGTAGCCGGCCTCGGGCCAGCCCGGTCCCTGCCACTTCGTGTGCACGTAGATGCCGCTGTTGGCACCGGGCGAGGTCATCACCTCGGCCTGGAACTCGAAGTTCCTGAAATCGTGTTTGGCGACCTTGCCGACGTAGAACAGATGCGAACGTTCGCCACGCGAAACGAACGCGCCGTCTTCGACGACCCAGGATTCAGGGCGTTCGGCCGCTTTCCAGCCGGCCAGCGACTTGCCGTCCTGCAGCGCAACCCAGTCCTGCGCGGATGCGGAGGATGCCGCGCCGAACGCAGCCAGCCCCGCGACCAATACCGCGAATCGCTTCATGGCCCACCCCTCGTTCTTCTTCTCTAACTAGACGTAGCGGACTTCCATCACTTCGTAACTGTGTTTGCCGCCCGGGGCGACCACGTCGACCACGTCGCCCTTGTTCTTGCCGACGATGGCGCGGGCGATGGGTGAGGTGATGGAAATACGTCCGGTCTTGATGTCGGCTTCGTCTTCTCCGACGATCTGGTAGGAGATGCGCTTGCCGTCATCCTGGTCCTCGAGATCGACGGTGGCGCCAAAGATCACCTTGCCGGTGTTGGTAAGGCCGGCGGTGTCGATGACTTCGGCGGTCGACAACTTGGCCTCGATTTCGCCGATGCGGCCTTCGATGAAACCCTGTTGTTCGCGCGCGGCGTGGTATTCGGCGTTCTCGGACAGATCGCCATGACTGCGCGCCTCGGCAATCGCCTTGATGACGCGCGGACGATCCTCTCCCTTGAGCCGTTTCAGCTCATTGCGCAACGCTTCCGCGCCGCGCAATGTCATCGGGGTGCGTTTCATGACCTTGCCTCTTTGTGCAGGTCCTGGAGCCGGTTCACTTCCACTGCGTCCAGGTGATCCAGAGCTTCGCAGGTTGCGAGGGCTCCTGCGAGCGTCGTGTAGTAGGTGACGCGCTTGTGCACTGCTTCGCGACGGATCGAGTTCGACTCGCGGATCGCGGTCTTGCCTTCCGTGGTGTTCACGATCATCGCGAACTCGTCGTTCTTGATCATGTCGACGATATGCGGCCGGCCCTCCCGGACCTTGTTGGCGCGCTTGCAGGGCACACCGGCATCCGTAATCGCCTTGGCCGTGCCGTCGGTGGCCGCGATCTCGAAACCCTTCTCCACCAGCTTCTTCGCCAGCAACACCGCGCCGGGCTTGTCGCGTTCGCGCACGCTGATGAGCACCACTCCCGAACGCGGCAGCGTGACGCCCGAGGCGGCCTGCGCCTTTGCGTAGGCTTCGCCGAACGTACGGCCCGTGCCCATCACCTCGCCCGTGCTCTTCATCTCGGGTCCCAGGATCGGGTCCGCCTCGGGGAACTTGGTGAACGGGAACACGGCTTCCTTCACGGAGAAGTAAGGCGGCACGACCTCGCCGATGTTCTCCATCGACTTCATCTTGCGGCCGGTCATCACGCGCGCGCCGATCTTGGCGAGCGGCACGCCGGTGGCCTTGGAAACGAACGGCGCCGTACGCGAGGCGCGCGGATTCACCTCGAGCACGTAGATGATGCCGTTCTGGATCGCGAACTGGATGTTCATGAGGCCGATGACATTGAGCGCCTTGGCGAGCTTGCGGGTCTGCTCGCGCAGCTCGGCCTGGATTTCCGGCGTCAGACTGTTGGGCGGCAACGAACATCCGGAATCACCGGAGTGCACGCCCGCCTGCTCCACGTGTTCCATGATGCCGCCGATCAGCACGTCTTCGCCGTCACAACAGGCGTCGACATCCACTTCGATGGCGACGTCGAGGAAGCGGTCGAGCAACACCGGGCTGTCGTTGGAGACCTTGACCGCATGGGTCATGTAGTTGCGCAGGTCTTCCTCGTTGAACACCACCTCCATCGCACGGCCGCCCAGCACGTACGAAGGACGCACCACCAGCGGGAACCCCACGGTGCGCGCGAGCGCGACAGCCTGGTCTTCGGTGCGTGCGGTGGCGTTGGCGGGCTGCTTGAGCCCCAGGTTCTTGACCAACACCTGGAAGCGTTCGCGGTCTTCCGCCATGTCGATCGAATCAGGGGACGTGCCGATGATGGGCGCACCCGCGGCCTCGAGCGCGCGCGACAATTTCAACGGAGTCTGCCCGCCGTACTGGACGATGACACCTTCCGGCTCTTCCTTGGCGATGACTTCGAGCACGTCCTCGAGCGTGAGGGGTTCGAAATACAGGCGATCGGAGGTGTCGTAGTCGGTCGAGACCGTCTCCGGATTGCAATTGACCATGATGGTTTCAAAGCCGTCTTCGCGCAGCTGCAGCGCGGCGTGCACGCAGCAGTAGTCGAATTCGATGCCCTGGCCAATGCGGTTCGGGCCGCCGCCCAGGATCATGATCTTGCGCTTCTTGGTCGGCAGCGCTTCGCACTCTTCTTCGTAGGTGGAATATAGATAGGCCGTGGAGGTGGCGAACTCCGCCGCGCAGGTATCGACGCGCTTGAACACCGGTCGGATGTTCAGCGCGTGGCGCTTGGCGCGGATCGTTTCTTCGCTGGTTTTCGTGAGCGCGCCGATCCGGCTGTCGGAAAAGCCTTTGCGTTTGAGATCCCGCAGGCGATCGGTTTCGAGCGACGCGACGCCCGCTTCGCGCACCTTCGCCTCTTCGACGATGAGATCTTCGATCTGCGCGAGAAACCACGGATCGATGTACGAGAGCTCTTCGATGCGTTCAAGCGACCAGCCGGCGCGGAACGCGTCGGCCACGTACAACATGCGATTCGGACCGGGCGCGCGCAGCTCATAGGCAAGCTTGTCGCGATCCTCTTCGGTGAGCGGCGTTTCCTTGAATTGCTCGTTGAGCCCGTCGAGGCCGGTTTCCAGGCCGCGCAAGGCTTTCTGCAGCGACTCCTGGAAGGTGCGGCCAATCGCCATGACCTCACCCACGGACTTCATTTGCGTCGTCAACCGCGAATTGGCGGCCGGAAATTTCTCGAACGTGAAGCGCGGGATCTTGGTGACGACGTAGTCGATGCTGGGCTCGAAGGACGCGGGCGTAGCGCCGCCGGTGATGTCGTTCTTGAGCTCGTCGAGCGTGTAGCCCACCGCCAGCTTCGCGGCGATCTTCGCGATCGGGAACCCGGTGGCCTTCGAGGCCAGCGCCGAGGAACGCGAGACGCGCGGGTTCATTTCGATGACCAGCAGCCGTCCGTCCTTGGGATTCACGGCGAACTGCACGTTCGAGCCGCCGGTGTCGACGCCGATCTTGCGCAGCACCGCGATCGACGCGTTGCGCATGCGCTGGTATTCCTTGTCGGTGAGCGTCTGCGCCGGCGCGACGGTGATCGAATCGCCGGTATGCACACCCATGGGATCGAAGTTTTCGATCGAGCAGACGATGATGCAGTTGTCGTTCTTGTCGCGAACGACCTCCATCTCGAATTCTTTCCAGCCGATCACCGACTCTTCGATGAGGACTTCGGAGGTGGGTGAGGCGTCGAGCCCGCGTTCGACGATCTGTTCGAACTCTTCGCGGTTGTAGGCAATGCCGCCGCCCGATCCACCCATGGTGAACGACGGACGGATGACGCAGGGAAATCCGAGGCTCGGCTGGATGTCGAAAGCCTGGGCCAGCGTATGGGCTACGGCAGCGCGCGGACATTCGAGGCCGATTTCGCGCATGGCGTTGCGGAACAGCTCGCGGTCTTCGGCCATGTCGATGGCTTCGCGCGATGCGGCGATGAGCTCGACACCGTGTCGTGCGAGCACGCCTTCGCGCACCAGGTCGAGCGCGGTGTTGAGCGCAGTCTGTCCACCCATGGTGGGCAGCAATGCATCGGGCTCTTCTTTTTCGATGATTCGCGCGACGGTGCGCCAGTTGATGGGCTCGATGTAGATCGAGTCGGCCATCTCCGGGTCGGTCATGATCGTCGCCGGGTTCGAGTTCACGAGAATGACCCGGTAACCCTCCTCGCGCAGCGCCTTGCACGCCTGGGCGCCGGAGTAATCGAACTCGCACGCCTGGCCGATGATGATCGGGCCGGCGCCAATGATCAGGATGCTTTTTATGTCAGTACGTTTTGGCATGAGTGGTCAGTGAGTGGCTCACGCCGCCTCGGTGGGTGGCGGTCGGCGCGGGCCGCGCAACTTGGCCTGGAGCCGGCGCAGCATGAGATGAACGAAACGGTCGAACATGGCGCCCATCTCCTGCGGCCCCGGGCTGGCTTCGGGATGTCCCTGGAAACTGAACGCCGGCTTGTCGACGCGGGCGATGCCCTGCAACGAACCGTCGAACAGCGAGCGATGTGTGGGCTTGAGGGTGGACGGCAGGTCGCTTTCGTCGACGGCGAAGCCGTGATTCTGGCTGGTGATGAACACGCGGCCGGTCTCGAGATCCTGCACCGGGTGGTTCGCGCCGTGGTGGCCGAACTTCATCTTCATGGTGCGCGCGCCACTCGCCAGGCCCAACAACTGGTGACCGAGGCAGATGCCGAACGTCGGCAGCTCGGCCACGACCAGCGCGCGAATCGCTTCGATGGCGTAATCGCAGGGCTCGGGATCGCCCGGTCCATTCGACAGGAACACGCCATCGGGCTCGAGCGCGAGCACCTCCTCGGCGGTAGTTTGCGCGGGAACCACCGTCATGCGGCAACCGCGGTCGGAGAGCATGCGCAGGATGTTGCGCTTCACGCCGTAGTCGAAGGCCACGACATGCAGGCGCTGGTGCGCGCGCATGACGGGGCGGTTCTCCGGCTGCCAGAGGCTGCCCTCGTTCCATTGATACGTGCGCTTGGTGGTGACCACCTTGGCGAGGTCCATGCCCTTCAGGCCGGGGAATTTCTTCGCGAGGCGCACCGCGGCGGCCGGATCCATCTTCTCTCCGGTCATGATGCAGCCACTCTGGGCGCCCTTCTCGCGCAGGATGCGCGTGAGCTTGCGGGTGTCGATGCCGGAGATGGCGACGACCTTGTGGCGCGCGAGGAACTCGCGCAGGTCTTCGTTCTTGCGCCAGTTGCTGGGCAGCGGCGGAACGTCTCTAACTACCAGGCCCGCGGCGAACGCCGTCGGCGACTCGAGGTCTTCGGGCGTGGTGCCCGTGTTGCCTATGTGTGGATAGGTGAGCGTCACGATCTGTCGCGAATACGACGGATCGGAAAGAATTTCCTGGTAACCGGTCAGCGCGGTATTGAAAACAACTTCGCCAGTGGTATTGCCTTTGGCGCCGATCGACTGGCCGGTGAAGATCGTTCCGTCTTCCAGAGCCAGAACCGCGGTTATCGTCACGCGGGAACTCCCCTCGAGCCTGCTCGGACCCGAAAAAATGCGTTAATTGAGTGGATGCTCTCTCCGCGGAGCGTACATGCACAAAGCGGGAGGAGTTCTCGCGAACATCCTCCCGCCCTGCGTTGGACTAACCCGTTTCGGATTAGGCGGCAATTTTACGAAGCGCGCCCCGGAGTGTCCACGAAACTTCTTGCCCGGATCCTGGCGAAAGCGCACCGAAAGTTCTAATGACTCGAACCGAAAAGCGTTCTAACCGGTTGTTTTTAATCCAAGTACGTTTGCCATCGTGTATCGGCCGGGCTTTTGCGCTGCGAGCCAGAGCGCCGCCCTGATCGCGCCATTTGCAAAGATCGACCGGTCGGTGGCCTCGTGTCCCACGGTCAGGCGCTCGCCGGGACCTGCGAACAGCACCGTATGCGTCCCCACGATATCGCCAGCTCGAACGCTGGCGATGCCGATTTCTCCATCGCGGCGCGCGCCCTGCCCGGACCGGCCGGAGAGTGTGTCTTCGTGGGGATCGAGTCCGCGGGCCGCTGCCGCGCTCTGGGCGAGCGCCAGCGCGGTGCCCGAGGGTGAATCGACCTTGTGCTTGTGATGAGACTCGATGATCTCGATGTCGAATTCCGCCGGCAATGTGCGCGCCGCGATGCGCACCAGTTCCTGCGCCACCGCGACACCGATGGAAGTGTTAGGCGCTATCAGCACCGCGATGTCGCGCGACGCCGCAGCGACCCGCGCGTCGAACTCGGCGCCGTGCCCGGTGGTGCCGATGACGATGGGCACGTGCGCGGCGCGACAGACATTCAGCGCGCGCAGACTCAGGTCCGGGCGCGAGAAGTCGATGGCCACCTTTGCCTTCGCCAGATCCGCGGGCAGCTCGTCGAGGACCCGCACACCGAGCGCATGCAGGCCGGCAATCTCGCCAATATCCTGCCCCTTCGATTTGCTGCCGGGGGATGCCACCGCGGCGACGACTGCGAGAGAATTTCCCGAAGCGTTGGCGCGCAGCGATTCGCGAACGATGGCCGTGCCCATGCGTCCGGTGGCACCAATCAGTACTGCTGTCGTCACTTGGGCTCCCTTTCACAACTCGCGACGACAGTGTGCCGCAGCGCGCGCAGTCGTGCGAGACTGCCCGCCCATGATACGCATCGGCATATTGGGCGCGGCACGGATCGCGCCACGAGGCATCGTGACTCCTGCCAACGCGCTGCTCGGTGCCGAGGCGGTGGCCATCGCGGCCAGCAGTCTCGAGCGAGCGCAGGACTTCGCCGCGCAGCACTCGATCCCCAAGGCTTTCGGTAGTTATGCGGAGCTGATCGCCCACGACGACATCGACCTGGTGTACGTGGCTCTGCCGCCGTCGGCGCACCTCGAGTGGTGCACGGCTGCTCTCGAAAGCGGCAAACACGTGCTGGTCGAAAAGCCCTTCGCCAACAATGCGCAGGATGCGGCGCAGATGGTGGCCGCGGCGCGTGCCGCGAAAAAGCATCTCTTCGAAGGTTTCCACTACCGCTATCACCCGCTGTTCCATCGCACGCTGGCAGCGTTGCGTACCGGCGAAATCGGCAAGATCCGGCACATCGAAGCCGTGTTCAACGCGAATCTCCCCGACACGCCGGGCGAACTCCGGTACATCGAAGCGCTGGGCGGCGGCGCGTTGATGGACCTCGGTTGCTACTGCATGCACTGGATTCGTACCGTTGCCGATGACGAACCCACCGTGGTCAGCGCCAGTGCCCGCTGCGCGCCTCCCGGTGTGGATATCGACATCGAGGCCGAACTCGCTTTCACCAGCGGACCCACCGCCACGCTCAGGTGTTCGATGCAGCCCGAGGATGGTGCCTTGTCCCGCTTCCTGCGAGTGCGCGGCGACAAGGGAGTGCTCGAACTCGACAACCCGGTGTCACCGCATTCGGGCTCGACGCTGTCGATCGAATGTGCGGATTCCCCCATGCCCGATCTGGTCTCCGGTGGCGACACCACCTTCCATTACCAGCTACGGCACATCATCGAAGTCATCGAGGGCCGCGCGCAGGCCCTCACCGGTGGCGACGACGCCATCGGCAACATGCGCGCCATCGACGCTATCTACCGCGCCGCGGGCTTGAGACCGCGCGGCCTGACCGCCTGACGGGAGCGAAAGATGAGTGCCGCGCCGGGACTTGAGAACAAGTTCATCCTCGCGCTCGACGCCGGCACCACCAGCTCGCGATCACTGCTGTTCGATATGTCCGGGCGCGTCGTCGCGCTGGCGCAGCGTGAATTCACTCAACACTTTCCGCGCCCCGGCTGGGTCGAACACGACGCGCTGGAGATCTGGGAAACGCAGCGCGCCACGATTGCCGAGGTCCTGCGCACTGCCGGCGCGACCTCGCGCGACATCGCAGCAGCAGGCATCACGAACCAGCGTGAGACCACCGTGCTGTGGGATCGGGCCACGGGCATACCCGTGGCGCCGGCCATCGTCTGGCAGGACCGGCGCACCGCCGGCGACTGCGACCGCATGCGCGCGGCGGGTCACGAAGCGGAAATCTCCGCGCGCACCGGCCTCCTGCTCGATCCGTATTTCTCCGGCACCAAACTGGCGTGGCTGCTCGAGCAGATCCCGGGTGCGCGCGCGCGCGCGGAGCGCGGCGAACTCGCGTTCGGCACCATCGACAGCTGGTTGCTGTTCAAGCTCACCGGTCATCGGCGTCACGTCACCGACGTCACCAACGCGAGTCGCACGCTGCTGATGGATTTGCGCACCGGTCAGTGGTCCGACCGGCTGCTCGAACTCTTTGGCATACCTCGGGCGTGCCTTCCTGAAATCGTCGATTCCTGCCTCAGTGCGCCGTCGGCCATCGGAATCGAGCTCGATGGCATCAAACTACCCGTGACCGGCATCGCCGGCGACCAGCAGGCCGCGTTGTTCGGGCAGGCGTGCTTCACGCCCGGCATGGCCAAGAACACCTACGGAACCGGCTGCTTTGCGCTCATGAATACGGGCGCCGAACCGCAAGCTTCACGGCACCGGTTGCTCACCACCGTGGCCTGGCGCCGCGGAACCTGCCAGTACGCGCTCGAAGGGGGCGTGTTCATGGGAGGCGCCACGGTGCAATGGTTGCGCGACGGGTTGGGAATGATCCAACGCTCCGACGAAATCGAGGCACTGGCAGCCAGCGTGCCGGACACGGGCGATGTTTACCTGGTGCCCGCGTTTGCCGGCCTTGGAGCGCCGCAATGGGATGCGGCCGCCCGCGGCGCCATCGTCGGTCTCACGCGCGGCAGCACTCGAGCCCACGTGGCGCGTGCCGCGCTCGAAAGCATCGCCTTCCAGACCGCCGACCTCATCGAGGCCATGCAGCAGGACGCGGGCCGCCCACTCTCGGAACTGCGCGTCGATGGCGGCGCCGCGCGCAACGATCTGCTGCTGCAGTTCCAGGCAGACTTGTTAGGCGTGCCGGTGTTGCGACCCGTCAACACGGAAACCACCGCATTCGGCGCGGCCGCACTTGCCGGAGTCGGCATCGGGATGTGGCAATCGCAGGATGAGCTGGCGGCGCTGTGGAGACTCGAGAAACGCTTCGAACCACGCATGGCGCGCGATGAAGTGGCGCGGCGCCGTGCGCGCTGGAGCCAGGCGGTGGAGCGATCCCGCGCGTGGGCGCAGCCGTGAAGTCGCGGTCGATGCGAGCCGCAGCGCTCGCATTCGTCGTCGCGCTCGCGGGCGCGACCCACTGGTGGCTGCAACGCGACCTGCACACTTATCTGACGGGCACCACGGCAGACTTCGTCGCCATTTTTCCGCCGCCGCCGGCGCGTGATTCCGCCGCGACGCGTACCGAACTCGATGAACTGCTTGCCCTGCAGTCAAAACGCACCGACACCGAAGTGGCAGCAGCGCGCCGTGATCGCAAAACCGAAGTGGAACGTTTCTACGGCGCGTTGGGCTTCGCTGCCGATGCCGAACCGGATTTGCCCTTGCTGCTCGGGCTCGCGGAACGCGTGGAAGACGACATCCGACCTTACGTGCGCGCCGCCAAGGATCGCTTCCGGCGCCTGCGTCCTTATGAAATCGAAGAGCACATGGAACCGTGCATCAGCAACGTCCAGGGCGACCTCTCGTACCCGAGCGGCCATGCCAGCTTCGGCTATGTGATGGCGTACCTGCTACGCGAAATGGTCCCGGAGCGCGAGGCCCAGCTCATGGCGCGCGCCGACGAGTTTGCCCGGCAAAGACTGGTGTGCGGAGTGCACTTCAGGAGCGACATCGAAGCAGGCCGCATGGGCGCGCAACGGCTCGTCAGCATGCTCGATGCAGCGCCTGGTTATCGCGACGACGCCAACGCCGCCATGGCGGAGCTTCGCGCGGCGCTACACCTGCCGCCGAAGACGCTGCGGACGCAGTAATCGGCGCGATCAGCTCGGTTCAGAGGAAAAGAAGCGCTTCACGCCTTCGAAGAAGCTTTCACCGCGCGGCGCATGTTTGCCCGCATCTTTCTGCAGCGACTCCTCGAACTTGCGCAGCAGCTCGCGCTGCTCGCCGTTGAGCTTCACCGGGGTCTCGACCACCACGCGGCAGAACAGATCGCCGCGCGATCCGCCGCGCACAGGCTTCACGCCCTTGTCGCGCAGGCGGAACACGCGCCCGGACTGGGTTTCCGCCGGAATCTTCAACGACACGTGGCCGTCGAGCGTGGGCACTTCGACGCTGCCGCCGAGCACCGCTGTTCCGAAGCTGACCGGAACCTCGCACGACAGGTGTTCACCGTCGCGTTCGAAGATTTCGTGTTCGCGCACGTGCACTTCGACGTACAGATCGCCCGGAGGCCCACCGTTGCGTCCCGGATTCGCCTTCACCCGAGAGACGGATGCGATCACCGGTATCGACGCCCGCCGGGATCTTCACCGCAAGACGTTTCGAACGACGTACGCGACCCTGGCCCAGGCAGGTGTCACAGGGATTCTTGATGATGGTGCCGCTGCCGCGGCACTTCGGGCACGGCTGCTGCAGCTGGAAAAAGCCCTGGGAGATGCGCACCTGGCCGACGCCATTGCAGGTTTCGCAGGTGGTCGGCTTGTGACCCTTGGCGGCGCCGCTGCCACCGCAGGTGTCGCACTCCATGAGCTTGGCGACGTCGATCTCGACGGAATGGCCGAACACGGCCTGGCCGAGCTCGATCTCGAGCTCGTACTTGAGATCCGCGCCGCGGAAGACCTGCGAGCGCCCGCCTCCACGGCGGCCGCCACCGAAGATGTCGCCGAACATCTCGCCAAACATTTCGCCGAAGGCGTCAGCGCCCGCTTGACCGCGACCGCCGCCCTGGCGCGACGCGTCGATGCCCGCATGCCCATGCTGGTCGTAGATGGCGCGCTTGTCCGTCTCGCAGAGAACCTCGTAAGCCTCCTTGGCTTCCTTGAATTTCTCTTCCGCGTCTTTGTCACCCGGATTGCGGTCCGGGTGATATTTCATGGCAAGACGCCGATAGGCCTTCTTGATGTCGGCCTCGGTCGCGGTGCGCGGCAGATCGAGCACCTTGTAGTAATCGCGTTTCGACATTCGCCGCCCTTACGAAAAACGCTCCGCACCGAACCCGGTGCGGAGCGTGCAGCCATTCTTCAGGCTTTCTTCTTGTCTTTGACTTCTTCGAACTCGGCGTCGACCGCGTCGTCGTTGCCCTTTCCTGACGAAGAGGACGAACCCGCGCCTGCGCTCGCGTCAGCACCGCCGGCCGAAGCATCAGGGCCCGCACCGGCCTGCGCGGCCGCGGCCTGCTGCGCGATGTTGGACGCCGCCGCCATGAGCGCTTCGGCCTTCTTGTCGATGGCCGCCTTGTCGTCGCCCTTGAGCACGCCGCGCAGATCCGACAGCGCCGACTCGACCTTGGCGCGTTCGCCGCCGTCGACCTTGTCGCCCAGATCCTTGAGGGATTTCTCGACGGCATGCACCAGCTGATCGGCGCGATTGCGCGAATCCACCAGCTCGCGGAATTTCTTGTCTTCTTCCGCGTGCGCCTCGGCGTCGCTGACCATGCGCTTGATCTCTTCCTCGGACAGGCCCGAAGACGCCTTGATGGCGATCTTCTGTTCCTTGCCCGTGGCCTTGTCCTTCGCGCCGACGTGCATGATGCCGTTGGCGTCGATGTCGAACGTGACTTCGATCTGCGGCATGCCGCGCGGCTGCGGCGGAATGTCGGCGAGGTCGAACTTGCCCAGCGACTTGTTGTCGTTGGCGCGGTCGCGCTCACCCTGCAGCACGTGGATGGTGACCGCGCCCTGGTTGTCATCCGCGGTCGAGAACACCTGCGAGGTCTTGGTCGGGATCGTGGTGTTCTTCTCGATGAGCTTGGTCATGATGCCGCCGAGGGTTTCGATACCCAGCGACAGCGGCGTCACGTCGAGCAACAGCACGTCCTTCACTTCACCGGCGAGCACGCCGCCCTGGATGGCCGCGCCGACGGCGACGGCTTCATCGGGGTTCACGTCCTTGCGCGGATCCTTGCCGAAGAATTCCTTCACGTACTTCTGCACGAGCGGCATGCGCGTCTGGCCACCGACGAGGATGACCTCGGCGATGTCCTGCGTGCCGATGCCGGCGTCCTTGAGCGCGATGCGGCAGGGCTCGATGGTGCGCTTGACGAGCTCCTCGACGAGGCTCTCGAGCTTCGCGCGCGTCAGCTTGATGTTGAGGTGCTTGGGACCCGACGCATCGGCCGTGATGTACGGCAGGTTGACGTCGGTCTGCTGGCTCGAAGACAGCTCGATCTTGGTCTTCTCGGCGGCCTCCTTCAGGCGCTGCACGGCGAGCGGATCCTTGCGCACGTCGACGCCGGATTCCTTGAGGAACTCATCCGCGAGGAAATTGATGATGCGGTTGTCGAAGTCTTCGCCACCGAGGAACGTGTCGCCGTTGGTAGATAGAACCTCGAACTGGCGTTCGCCGTCGATCTCGGCGATCTCGATGACCGACACGTCGAACGTGCCGCCACCCAGGTCGTACACGACGATCTTGCGGTCCTTGCCGGACTTGTCGAGGCCGTAGGCCAGCGCGGCCGCGGTGGGCTCGTTGATGATGCGCTTGACGTCGAGACCGGCGATGCGGCCGGCGTCCTTGGTCGCCTGGCGCTGCTGAGTCGTTGAAGTACGCCGGCACCGTGATGACGGCCTCGGTCACTTCCTCGCCGAGATAGTCCTCGGCGGTCTTCTTCATCTTCATGAGCACGCGCGCGGAAATTTCCGGCGGCGCCTTCTTTTCGTTCTGGGCTTCGACCCAGGCGTCGCCGTTGTCGGCCTTCACGATCTTGTAGGACACCATGTTGATGTCCTTCTGCACGACGGCGTCGTCGAACTTGCGGCCGATGAGGCGCTTCACCGCGAACAGCGTGTTCTGCGGATTGGTCACTGCCTGGCGCTTCGCCGACTGGCCCACCAGGACTTCGTTGTCCTTGGTGAACGCGACGATGGACGGCGTGGTGCGGTCACCCTCGCTGTTCTCGATGACGCGCGGCTTGCCGCTTTCCATGATGGCGACGCAGGAATTCGTGGTTCCCAGATCGATGCCGATTACCTTGCCCATATCGAAATCTCCGACTAACTCTTATTGGGTATTGACCCTTGGCCCCTTTCTGGAGGCCCGGTCTCATTGTTTCAAGAATCAAACTTGCTGTTTCAGCCCTTCGCCGCCGACACGACCACGCGGGCCGGTCGCAGCAATCGCCCGTTCAGCTGGTAGCCGCGCTGCACGACGGTCAACACCGTGTTCGGCGGCGCATCGCTGGGCTGCGCCATCATGGCTTCGTGCAGCTCCGGATTGAATGCGGCACCTTCGGGATTGATCTCCTCGATCTGCGCCTTCTCGAAAGCCTTGGCGAGCAGGCGCAGCGTGGCGTTCTGCCCTTCGATGAGGCTCGCGACATCGGACTTGGGCCGCATTGGCGATGCCCAGCTCGAGCGAGTCCTTCACCGCGATCAGGTCCTGCGCGAACTTTTCGACCGCGAACTGGCGGGTGTTCTCCAGATCCTTCGCGGCGCGCTTGCGCACGTTTTCCACATCGGCGAGCGCGCGCAGGTACTGCTCCCAGTGGTTCTTCGCGCGCTCCTCGGACGCCAGGAGCTCCTGCTGAAGCCGCTCCATCTCCACCAGCGCGACTGCCGTTTCCGGCAGCACCGTGGTCTTGTCGTCGGGGCCGGCAGTACCCTGCTCGTTCATTGGATCTCGCATCAAAAAACCTCAAATAAAACAAATGATTGCTGCTGAATTTCAGCACGCAGGAGCTGTGATTGGGCGCCGAGGTGGGGCCGGATCGAAAGTTTTCAAGGGCTTCGACTGTTCGGCCTTTGGCCGCCCGTCACACCTTCATCTTCGGGCGAGCGCCGCGCCCAGGATCTTCGCCGTGACGTCGACGATGGGGATCACCCGCTCGTACGCCATGCGCGTCGGCCCGATGACGCCGATGACGCCGACCACTTCGTTGTCGGCGCTGTACGGCGCGGTGATCACGCTGCAGTCATCGAGAATCTTGTACCCCGATTCCTGGCCGATGAAGATCTGCACGCCGTCGGCACGCAGGCTGTGATCGAGAAGATTCAGGATGTCGCGCTTCTCGTTGAAGGCCTCGAAGAGGCGGCGCAGCTTGTCGACCGACGAAAGTTCGCCCGCGCCCATGAGATTGTGCTCACCGGCCATCACGTATTCCATGCGGCTCGCTTCGCCGTCCTTGAACACGTGCTCCGCGACGTTGATGGCGTCTTTCATCGCCACGTTCATGTGTTCGCGCGCTTCATGCATCTCGCGCAGGATGTCCTGGCGAACCTGCGTCAGCGTCTTGCCGCGGCAGCGCTCCGTGAGGAAGTTGGCCGCGCGGCGCAATTCGTCCGCCGAGTGATAACGCTCGAGCTGGATGATGCGGTTCTGCACCTCGCGGTCGTTGAACACCAGCACGACCAGCGCACGATTGTCGGAAAGGCCGACGAACTCGATCTGCGAAATCGACGCCTGCTGCGTGCGCGGCAGCGTCACCACGCCGGCGAGGTGCGTCACGCTCGACAACAGTTGCGACGCAGCAGCGACCAGCGCCTTCGAATCGTCGCGCGACGCGTCGAGCTGGCGACGCAGCTCGGTGAACGCCGGATCGTCTTCGATGGGTGTGCGGGACTTGAGCAGCGAGTCGACGAAAAAGCGATAGCCCTTGTCGGTGGGCACGCGACCCGCGGAGGTGTGTGGCGAGCTAACAAACCCGAGCTGCTCGAGGTCGGCGACGATGTTGCGGATGGTCGCGGAGGACAGGGCCAGGCCCGACTCTCGCGACAAGGATCGCGATCCGACGGGCTGCCCGTCACGGATATAACTGCCGACGAGCACCCGCAGCAGCAGCTGTTCGCGCTCGGTAAGTGCATCGTCGGGGGTGTCGTTCACTGAAGCGAAGCTACCCGTGTCGGAATCGGCGCGTCAAGGAACCTCGGGACTGCTCCATTCGACAGTTTTCGAAGTGATTCAGTGCATTGGCCGCCTGTGTGTCCCATGCTACAAAGCAGCATGGCTCTACCGGCGCAAGCTTGCGCGCTAATAGGCCGATTCAGCGACCCGCGCGTTGCCGAGTCCGCGTCGACTCTCCTCTCGCATCTCAAGAAGCGCGGGATCCGTGCCCTATTGCCGCAGGAAGTCCCCTTCGACGTGCCCGCCGACCTGGCTGTGCGCGTCCCCGAAGACGAAATTGCCAACCAGGCAGACCTCGTCATCGCGATTGGCGGCGACGGAACACTTCTCTATGCAGCGCGCCTCGTCGCCCATCGCGGCGTGCCCCTCGTTGGCATCAATCGCGGCCGGCTGGGTTTCCTCACCGACGTCCTCCCCCAGGACATGTTTGCTTCCGTGGACGCGGCGCTCGAAGGCCGTTGCGAACGCGACGAACGCGCCCTGCTCGAAGCGCGCATCGTTGACGCCAACGGCATCAGCGCCCGGGCCCTGGCCCTCAACGATGTCGTGCTGCAGAAGTGGGAAACTGGCCGCATGCTCGACTTCGAGACCTGGATCGACGGCGCCTATGTAAATACGCACGGAGGCGACGGCCTGGTGGTTGCGAGTTCCACCGGCTCCACCGCCTATGCACTGTCCTGCGGCGGCCCCATCGTGGCGCCGCACCTCGACGTGCTCGTCGTGGCCCCGATCTGCCCGCACACCTTGTCCGATCGCCCGATCGTGGTATCCGGGCGTTCGGTCATCTCCGTGAAACTCATCGATCGCCCCGACACCCGCGCGCAAATCACCTGTGACGGCGTTCCGCTGGGTGAACTCGTCCCCGGCAGACCGTCTGGAAGTGCATCCGACTGCGCAGAAGATCACGCTTCTGCACCCGAACAAGTTCGAGTATTACCGCCTGCTGCGCTCCAAGCTCCATTGGGGCCGCGGCGGCGTCAACAAATCCGAGTGATCCATGCTTACCCATCTGCAGATTCGCGACTTCGCCATCATCGATCTCATCGATCTCGAGGTGCGCGCCGGGCTCACGGTCCTCACCGGCGAGACGGGCGCGGGAAAGTCCATCGTGGTCGATGCGCTGGCCCTGCTGGCCGGCGGCAAGGGCGGCGCTGAAGTCGTTCGCGCGGGAACCGAGCGCGCCGAGCTTTCTGCCACCTTCGACATCAGCGGATGTCCGGCCGCGCTGCGCGAGGTTCTCGCGGAGCAGTCCGTCGACGCCGACGACGAACTCACCGTGCGCCGGGTCATCGCCAGCGATGGCCGCTCGCGCGGCTACCTGAACGGCGTATCGGTCCCGCTGCAGCTCTTGCGCGATGTCGGCGGGCTCATCGTCGATATCCACGGGCAACACGAATTCCAGTCGCTCACCCGCAGCAGCGCCCAGCGCGAACTGCTCGACGATTTCGGCGACAGCCTCGAGCTCGCCGACAAAGTCCGCGAAGCTCACAAAATCTGGATCGCACTCGTGAACCGCACCGTCGAGCTCGAAGGCAAGTCGCGCGACCGCGATTCACGCGTGGAGTTGCTGCGCTTTCAGGTGAGCGAGCTCAAGGCCCTCGATCTCAAGGAAGGCGAAGTCGCGCAGCTCACCGAAGAGCGAACGCGCCATTCCAATCGCGGGCGGCTGGCCGAAGCCGCACAGGCTGCGGTCGGCCTCCTGTACGACTCCGATGAGGGCAACGCGCACGCCACCGCCTCGCGCGCGCTGGCCGGCATCAAGACGCTGTCGAGCGTGGATCAGCGACTCGCCAAAGTGATACCGATGGTGGACGAAGCCACCATCCAGATTCGCGAAGCGGCGCGCGAGTTGTCGCGCTACCTCGAGACTCTCGACATCGACCCGGCTCGCCAGGAAGAAGTCGAACGCCGCCTGGCCGCGGTCGAAGAGCTGAGCCGCAAACATCGTCTGCCATCTGCCGAGCTCGCCGGCCGCGCCGCGGTGCTTGAAAAAGAACTCGCCGAGCTCGACAGCGCCGATGAACAGCTCAACCTGCTCAAGAAGAGCCAGGCCGAATCACTCGATGCATATCGCAAACTGGCGACGCAATTGACCGCGACGCGCCAGACCTCGGCGCGCGCGTTGTCCAAGGACATCACGGCGCGCATGCAGACGCTGGGAATGGCTGGCGGCCGATTCCTCATCGACGTCAACCAGGCGAACAGTGAACCTGCCGCTCACGGTTTCGACGTGGTGGAATTTCGCGTCACTGCCAATCCCGGGCAGCCGCTTCGCCCGCTCGCCAAGGTTGCGTCCGGCGGCGAGTTGTCGCGCCTGTCTCTGGCAGTGCAAACGGCGTGTGCGGCCGAAGACGCGCGTTGCATGGTGTTCGACGAAGTGGATTCCGGCGTCGGCGGCGCGGTGGCGGAAATCGTCGGCCGCGAGCTCAAGGCCCTGGGGTTCTCGGGGCAGGCAATCTGCGTCACTCACCTGCCGCAGGTCGCGAGCCAGGGACATCACCACCTGCGCGTGGCCAAACTCACCGACGGCAAGACCACCCGCACCACGATCTCCGAGCTCACCATGGACGAGCGAATCGAAGAACTCGCGCGAATGATGGGTGGCAAGGAAGTCACCGGCAAGGCGCGCGAACACGCGCGCGAGATGCTGCACATGGCAGCCAATCCGGATCAGAAAGTTCGCGGCGGAAAGCGCAAGGCCTGAACAGCCCGCACGGGCGCAGGCATTCAGCTGTGCTTGAGTTTCTGGCCGCCCTTGGCGGACGGGCAACCCGGCTTGCGGCAATGACCATAAAGCGTCATGGCGTGATCGCGCAGTTCATAACCGAGACGAGTGGCGATCTCTTCCTGCCGCTCTTCGATCGATTCATCGATGAACTCTTCGACGCGGCCGCAGTCCAGACACACGATATGGTCGTGATGCGTTCCCTGGTTGAGCTCGAACACGGCCATGCCGTCTTCAAAATGGTGCCGCGACACCAGGCCCGCGGCCTGGAACTGCGTGAGCACGCGATACACCGTCGCGAGGCCGATGTCCTCGTTCGATTCGATGAGCCGCTTGTAGATGCCTTCAGCCGACATATGACGTGTCGGGCTGCCCTCGAGAATTTCGAGGATCTTGAGCCTGGGCCCCGTGACCTTGAGCCCGGCCTTACGCAGGTCTTTGCTTTCCAAGCCAGCAGTCTCCAGAAAACGATGCGGTATGATGCGCCACCATGAAACGCCTTGCACTATCAACAATTTTTCTCGCCGCCGGCACGTTCCTCGCCTCGGGCTGTGTTTACAAGATGAACATTCAGCAGGGCAACTACCTGGTCCCTGATTCGGTATCGCAGCTCAAGGAAGGAATGACGCGAAGCCAGGTTCGGTTCCTGCTCGGCACTCCCATGGTGCCGGACGCGTTCGATGAGAGCCGCTGGGACTACTACTATTTCTTCAGCTCGCAGAGGATCGAGAAACCGCTGAAGCGCCGGCTGACGGTGTATTTCGCAGACGACAAAGTGGCGCGCTACGAAAACCAGGGCGTTCCCACGCAGGCGGATCTCGAACAGCTCGAACGCGATCTGCGCAAGGCTGTTGCGGAAACCAAGAGCAAGGACAAGAAAAAGCGCGGCGGCGACAAAACCGAAGCCGCTGCACCGGCTAGCGAGTCGGCGACTCCTTCGGAAGCCGAGAAGGCTCCCGATCCAGTGCCGCCTTCCGAGCCCGCGCCCGCTCCCGCCGGGACTCCTTCGGGTCCAACCTGAGCGGCCGGTAGATCTCGATCCGGTCGCCGTCGCGGGGCACGGTGCCACGCTCGCACAGCTCGCCAAAGATGCCGACGTCCGCGTCCCACGGCACGTCGACGTCCCCGGATTGCGCGCGTGCGGCGGCCAGCGCATCGGCCACGGTTGCGTCTTCGGGCAGCAGCACTTGCCACGACCACTGCCGCTCGGGCGTCGCAAATGCCACGGTGCAGCGTTTCATCTAGCTAGTCTTGGTTTCGCGGGCGCGTTTGACGAAAGCGTCGACCAGCGAAGCTGCCGTGTCCTCGAAGAGCGGCTCGAACAATGCGCCAGCCACGCGATTGGCGAACTCGAAGCGCATTTCGAGCTCGACGCGACAGCCCAGCTCACCGAGCGGTGACAGGGTCCAGAGGCCCTCGAGCACGCGAAATGGGCCGCTGACGAACTGCATGAGCACGCGCTTGTCGGGCTCGAGCAGGTTGCGGGTGGTGAATTCTGCACGCAGCGGTCCCTTCTTGATCGAAAGCGTGGCGACCATCTCGCCTGGCTTGCGCGACTCGACGCGCGCGGCCGTGCACCCGGGCACGAACTCCGGGTAACGCTCGATGTCGTTGATCAGCTGGTACATGCGCGCCGGAGATTCCGCTATCAACGCCGAGCGCTTCACTTCACGCATGATGCCAATCTAAATCAAACAAGGGCCGCACGGGTACAATGCCCGCCCCCGCCATGAACAAACCCGCCAAAAACAAACCCGACAAGAAAGAAGCGCCGCGGCTCATCGCTGAAAATCGCAGGGCACGCTACGACTATTTCATCGAGGAACGGCTCGAAGCCGGGCTCGTGCTCCAGGGTTGGGAAGTGAAGTCCATGCGCGCCGGAAAGGCGCAGGTGGCCGAGGCTTATGTCTACCTCAAGGAAGGTGAAGCCTTCCTGTTCGGCGCGAATATCACTCCGCTCAAGACCGCCTCCACTCACCTGATCCCGGACCCGATCCGCACGCGCAAGTTGTTGCTGAACAAGTCCGAGCTGTCGCGCCTGGTCGGCAGCGTCGAACGCAAAGGCTACACTCTGGTGCCTCTCGACCTGCACTGGAAAGATGGCCGAGCAAAACTCGAGATCGGTCTTGCCAAGGGCAAGAAACAACACGACAAACGCGCCACCGAAAAAGATCGCGACTGGCAACGCGACAAGGCTCGCGTCATGAGGCGTGGCTGATCAGATCCGGGAGGTTGAGATGAGATTTGCAACTACGTTGACGGTTGTAGGGCTGATCTGCGCGGCAGGAATGGTGGCGCGCGTTGAAGCTGCGGCCCCTGTCGAGGCCTACGGAAACCTCGAAGCCGTGCAGATGGTGCGTATCAACCCTGCCGGCCAGCTGTTGGCGTGGGTCGCCAACGATGGCAAAACCACGCAGGTCACGGTACTCGAGCTGGCGACGCGCAAGACGCTGCGCAACTTCAACGTCGAACAGGGTTTCAAGGTACGCGATATCGACTGGGCCGATGACGACACCCTGCTCTTCGCCGTCAGCGCCACGCTGACGTCCACCCGCCGGCGTTGGCCAAGCCGGTTCGAACTGCTGCGCTGGCTGGCTGCGGATGTGAAGGGCGGGCAGACGCGCCTGCTGCTGACCGAAGGCAACAAGCGCGTGCTGGGCGGTTCGCAGCTCGTGCGGCGACACATCGACCGCCCCGCGACGCTGGTGATGTCGAGTCTTGATTTCGCGCCGCAGTCCCAGGGCACCGAGATCGGCACGCGACTCGGCGGCAAGCGCCGCGATTCGGGATATATCCTCAGTGTCTTCGAGATCAACACCGTCGACGGCAAGTCCAAACTACTCGACAGTGGCACACCGTTCACCACCGAGTGGCTGGCCAATGCCTAGGGCGTAGCGGTCGTGCGCAGCGAATGGAACCCGGAGTTCCGCAGGTTCAGCGTGCTCGCGAAGGACGGTGCAGGCTGGCGGCGCCTGCTGGAAGTCGAAGACGGTGGCAGTTCATTCCTCGCCGGCCTCGTTGAAAACGAGACCGCCGTGGCGGTGGTCACGCGCAACGGGCAGCAGCATTCATCCCTCTGGTCGCTGCCGCTCGACGGATCGGCCGCGAAGAAACTCGTCGAAGAAGCCTCGCTCGATGCCGAAGGAATCGTGGTCGATTCCTTCAACGACAGGATTGTCGGCGTGCGCTTCGGTGGCGCGGACCGCCCCTTCCACTGGGTCGACACGGCCACCGAGAAACGCTACGCCGCGCTCGGCCGCACCTTTGCCGGGCGTGAATCCGACATCATCACGCGATCGGCGGATAACAAACGGATAGTCGTGCAGGTGGAAAGCGGCTCCGCTCCTCCGACGTACTACCTGATCGACTACGCCGCCAAAACCGCGGACATCGTCGGCGAGCAGTTCCCGGGGCTCGTCGATCATCCGCAAGGCACGATGCGCACGTTCGGGTACCAGGCGCGCGACAAGTACGCGCTGTTCGGTTACCTCACCATACCGGCCGGAGCAGCCGAGAAAGATCTGCCTCTGGTCGTTCTTCCGCACGGCGGCCCCGAATCGCACGACACCAGCGATTTTGACTGGTGGTCACAATTTCTCGCGTCGCGCGGCTACGCCGTACTACGACCGCAATTTCGCGGCTCCACGGGTCTCGGGGATGAACACCGGCTCGCCGGCCGGGGACAATGGGGCCTGCGCATGCAGGACGACATTACCGACGGCGTGAAGGCCCTCATCGCGCAGGGCATCGCCGATCCGAAACGCGTGTGCATCGTCGGCGCCAGCTATGGCGGCTATGCAGCGCTCGCCGGAGCGGCGTTCACGCCGGAGCTCTATGCCTGCGCGATCAGCGTCGCCGGCGTGGCAGATCTTCCCGAGATGCTGGCCTACGACGAAAAGATGGCGGGTGAAGAATCCGACACGGTGTACTACTGGCGTGATTCCATCGGCAGCCGCGATGACCCGAGGGTTGCGCAGCGATCACCGGCCCGCTTTGCGCGCAACTTTCGCGCGCCGGTCCTGCTGCTGCACGGAAGCAACGACTCCGTGGTGCCGATTGCCCAGTCGCAGATGATGGCCAATGCCCTCAAGGCCGCGGGCGCGCCTCACCAGTTCATCGCGCTCGACAGCGAGGACCACTGGCTGTCGAACGGCGCCACTCGCAACCGCATGCTGACCGAGATCGAGAAATTCCTGGCCACCAACCTGGGTGCGAAGAAGCCCAACTGACGCGCCGCGCAGCCGCTTCGGCTATTTGCCAGAACTTGTGCCGCGACCTTCCAGCCCCATGTATGCTCGCATCACCTTTACGGGGGCGACCGGTTTCGACGTGGGTAGTGAACCGTAAGAGGCGTACCGAGGCGCATGGCCCTCGCTAAACACTGTGCACTTTATAGTTGCCAACGACGACAACTACGCACTAGCCGCCTAATCGCGGTTGCCCTCAGACCAGTTGGTGCCTATGCCGCTGAATCTGGGGTAGCGCTCATAGGATCGCGTTTCCGTGTGCTACTGGCGGAATCGTTAAGAGTCACAGTCGCTGGCTGAGCGTCTTCCCTGCTCTTCGGGTAGCGCGAGGCGAGAAAACAAAGAAGTAGCTACGTACGTAGATTCTTACGTCTAACGCTTGCGGACGCGGGTTCAATTCCCGCCGCCTCCACCAAAGTGCGGGTTCTCGGGAGAAATCCAGAGAGCCCGCTTCTCTCCGGGCGAATAACATTCGCTGAGGTGGAAGATTTTTCAATCATTCGCGATGCCGCTTGAACGGCGACCAATCCCGTAGCGCCCGCGAAAAAACCTGGGAACTGAATCACAGTTTCCGCCCGCTCAGACTTTTCCCTACGTCTGAAAAACCGCCGGGCGCTCGTAAACTCGTCTGCTATGGCGATGTCTGGACGAGTAGTTAGACCGTCGCGTCTTAACATAAGGAAGTGTCATGATCAGGAAGGCGACACGTTTTCTCGCACTGGCCGGCGCCCTCGCCCCATCTCTCGCGTCCGCGGCGCTGCTGATCGATGACGGAGGCACACACGCCTTCAACCTGCCGACTCTGCAAAGCGTGCTGTTGAGCAACGGCTCGGCGCTGAACATCGGATCCGGCGGCTCGATCGTCGGCGACGGCACCAATCTCTCGTCGACCTTCGTGCGTGGCGCGCTGGCCACCGTGCCGGGCAGCAACAGCTCCATCAACATCTTCGGCAATGGGCAGGTTTCCGCGGGTGGCGATCAATACGCGATCTCTCGGTCCATCGGTGGCAATCTGTTTCTCTCCGGCAACAGCCAGGTGAATGGCGGCATCTATGGCTATGCCGTGTCTTCTCCTCCGCGGACTCCGTTTCTGCGCACGTACATGTCGGACAACGCCGTGGTCAACGGCACCGTCTATTCGGATGGCCTGATCCATCTCACCGGCAATGCGCTGATCACCGGCGACCTCTACGAAGCCAATGGTGGCACCGCGCTCGAGATGAACGGCGGCACGATCCAGGGGCACGTGGGCTCGAACTCCCTGGTCGGGCACTCCGCGCTGATCAACGGCGGCTCCATTCTCGGCGGCTACGGTGGCCTCGCCAGCAACATCGATTTCTCCATCCATGGAGGGCAGATCGACGGCGGCTGGAGTGTGTTTTCGCAGGACATGCTGGTCGAGCTGCGCGGCGGCCAGATCAACGGCGGGATGACCTTCGGAAGCATTGCCGACCCGACGGCAGTCGATGATCGCGTGTCGATCTTCAGCGGAGCAGTCGATGCGGCGGCCGGTGAGTGGTTGTTCGATTTCGCTTCGACGTTCGATTTCGGCGGTGCAACCTCCTTCGACTGCAGCGCCAACACCTCGCGCTTCGACATCTGGGGCGGTCAGCTCGGCGCGAGCTCCGCCGGCAATGGCATCCGCCTCGACTATTGCGCCACGCTCGACGTGTACGGCACCGGCCTGAGTTATGCCGGTGGTTGGCTCACCGGACTTCTCGCGGACGGCAGCCTGCTCAACGTCGCGGTCAGTGAAGAGAGTCGATGGAGTGGTTCGGTGCGCCTGCACGATGTCAGCGTGCCCGAACCGGCAACACTCGGTCTGTTCGCCATGGCTCTCGGCGCGGTCGCACTGACGCGCCGCCGCCGGCAAACTAACAACATCCAGCCTTAAGGGCCTCGGGATCGTGCACTGCACCGCGCGTCGGACGCATGTCCGACGCGTGGCGCGCGATCATTCGCGGACATAATTCACAGTTTCGTGCGCCACCGGGCTCACCCCGGCCATCGGCACGCCGGAACCCTGCATACACTCGGCTCGAGCGGTGGTGAATAGGTAGTTAGTTACACCGCGAATAACAATCAAGGGGAGTGTCATGCAAAGGATTTGGACACCGCTACTTGCTCTCGCGTCCGGCCTCGCGCCATCCCTGGCGTCGGCCGTCATCATCTACGACGACGGGCTCGTGCATACGATCAATACTCCGGTAACCGAAAGCGTGCAGGTGGGCGATTCCACCGAGTTGCGGATCGTGACCGGTGGTTCGGTTACGGGTGATGGATCCACCACTGGACCAATACCGACCCGCGGGGCGGTCGCGACGGAACTCAACACCTTCGGCCACCGCATCTACCTCGAGGGAAATGCGCAGGTGAACGGCGGCCTCGAGGGATTTGGAATTGCGCGCTCGCTGGGCGGATTCCTGTCCATCGCCGACAACAGCGTGGTCAACGCCGGGCTGTCCGGCACGGCTATCTACGGCCTCGGCTTCACGCCGGGACCTGGCGTTCCGAGCCTCTTCACCGGGCTCAGCGACAACGCACTGGTCAATGGCAACGTGCAATCGGATGGCATCATCTCGATCTCCGGAAACGCCATGATCGCCGGCAATCTCACCGAAGCAAACGCCGGCATCAACCTCTTCATGAGCGGTGGAACCATCACCGGCAGTATTCTTACCGGCGGCAATGTCGATCACACTGCGATGCTCACGGGCGGTGAAATCCTCGGCAGCTTCGGCGGCGGTGCGGCGACGTCCACCATGGATTTTTCCATGCATGACGGACGGATCGCGGGCAGTTGGACCGTCAACTCGCGCAACATGAACGTCGACATACGCGGCGGCAGCATCGAAGGTGGCATGACGTTCGCTGACGCCGCCGGCGCCTACGGCACGAACTCGAGCATCGCGTTCTTCGGCGGTGCCATCGACACGACGGCCGGATCGTGGCTGTTCGATTTCGGCCCCACGAGTGCGATCTTCAACGGCCCCACCTGCAGTGCGAATAACACCTCGTTCGACATCTGGGGCGGTCAGTTCGGCTACGCGTCTGCCGGCCTTGGCATGCGCCTCGACCAGTGCGCGACGGTCGACATCTACGGCACCGGCCTGCTCTACGCCGGCGGGCTGCTCACCGGGACTCTCGCCGACGGCAGCCTGCTGAATCTTTCGGTCACGGAGGTCGCCACCTGGATGGGCGCAATTCGACTGCACGACGTGAGCGTCCCGGAGCCAGGCACGCTCGGACTGTTCGCCATGATGCTGGGCGGTCTGGCGTTCGCACGCCGGCGCCAGATCGCGACCCTGGCCTGATGGAAAGGGCTGACAGACGGCGCCCTAGCTACCGTCGTAGGTAGTCAGGGCGCCGTACAGCTCCGGCCGCCGGTCGCGGAACACGAACCAGTTGTTGCGCAGCTCCTCGTTGGCGGCCAGGTCGAACTTCGCGGTCAGCACCGCCTCGCCTTCCTCGCCGGCTTCGGCGAGTTTCGCGCCGGTGGAGTCGGCGATGAAGCTCGATCCGTAGAAACGGATGTAGACACCTTCGGGATTTTGCAGCGCCCTCTCGGTGCCAATGCGATTCGAGACGATCACCGGCATCAGATTCGCGGCCGCGTGGCCCTGCTGGGTGCGTTGCCAGTGGTCGCGCGAGTTGACCGCCATCGCAGGAGGAGGCTCACTTCCGATCGCCGTCGGGTAAAACAACAGTTCCGCTCCCATGAGCGCCATGGCGCGGGCGCACTCCGGAAACCACTGGTCCCAGCAGATGCCCACGCCGATGCGCGCGTACTTCGTGTCCCACACCTTGAAGCCGGTGTCTCCAGGGCTGAAGTAGTTCTTCTCCTGGTAACCAGGGCCATTGGGGATGTGCGCCTTGCGATACACACCGAGATTGCGCCCGTCGGCGTCGACGATGGCGATGGAGTTGAAGAACGAGTTGTTGGCCTTCTCGAAGAAGCTGATGGGCAGCACCACGTCGAGCTCGCGCGCGATCTTCGCGAAATGGTTGATGGCGCGGTTGTCCGCCACACTGGTGGCGATGCGCAAATGCCGCGAATCCTGCTCGATGCAGAAGTAAGGAGTCTCGAACAACTCCTGGATGAGGATGATCTGCGCGCCCTGCTTTGCCGCCTGGCGCACCAGCTTCTCGGCACTCGCGATGTTCGCATCGACATCCCAACCACAGGCGAACTGCGTTGCCGCGACGACCACTTCTCGCGTGGGACGATTCAAATGTGCAGGAGCAGTCATGCGAACACCTTGCCTGGATTGAGAATGCCTTTGGGATCGAGCGCGTTCTTGAGCAAGCGCATGGTGGAAATCTCCGCGGCGGTGCGCGACAGCGGCAGATAGGCGCGCTTCTCCAGGCCGATGCCGTGCTCGGCGGACACCGAGCCGCCGATCGCGGCCAGCGGCCGGTAGACCATGCCTTCGATTCTGGCGCGAGTGTCGGCGTCATCACCCGCAGCGATCACCAGGTGCAGGTTGCCGTCCGCCATGTGTCCGAACACGAAAGCGCGATTCGGGCCGGCGAACGCGTGCACGGACGCACACACTTCCTCGGTATACGCCTTCATGTTCTCGATGGGCAGGCTGACGTCGAAAGTGAGCAGCGGCGCGATGTTCCCGACCTGCCACACGTCTTCGCGAATCGCCCAGATGGCGCGCCGTTCGGTCTCGGAGCTCGCGATGGTGACGTCGACAACCACGCCGTCTTCGAATGCCTGCCCGAGCACACTCTCGAGCCGCGCGCGGTCGTGTTCGGGATCTCCTCCCAGTGTCTCCGCGATGGCGTAAAAAGGCGCGCCGCGCGCCAGGGGAGCGGTGTTCTGCGCGGGTGGCGCCGTGTTGTAGTCATAGTAGTTACCCCACAGCGCTTCGAATGCCGCGAGCTGTCCACCCAGGCCCGAATCCAGCCGGCCTAACAACTCCACCAGGGCGTCGAAGGTGGGCAGCGACGCCAGCATGGTCTCCTGGCTGCGCGTGCGCGAAACCAGCCGAAGCTCGGCGCGCGTCACGACTCCCAGCGTGCCCTCGCTGCCGATGAAGAGCTGCTTGAGGTCGTAGCCGGCGTTGTTCTTGAGCATGCGATTGAGCGAAGTGATCACCGTGCCATCAGCCAGCACCGCCTCGATGCCGAGCACCAGGTTGCGCATCATTCCGTAACGCAGGACCCGCAGCCCTCCGGCGTTGGTTGCGATGTTCCCACCGACCGTCGCGCTGTCGCGCGCCCCCAGGTCGAGGGGAAATACCATGCCGTGTTCCTCGGCCGCGCGTTGCACCTGGCCGAGTTTCGCGCCTGCTTGCGCGCGTAGCGTGCGTCCTGGCACATCAACGCGCTCGATGGCATTCATCGACTCGAGCGACAGGATGATGTCGCGCGCATCCGCATCGGCTCCATTGACGAGGCCGGTCAGCCCGCCATGGGTGACCACCGGCTGGCCGCGCGCATGACACAAGCCGAGAACGGCCGACACCTGTTCGGTACTTCGAGGTCTCACCAGTAGTTCGGCGTCGATGCGGCCATGCCAGAGCGTGCCGGCGCGTTCGCGAACGGCCGTGCCTTCGAGCATTCCCTGCTCGCCGACGATGGCGCGAAGATCTGACTTGAGTTGGGCCTGTGACATGCGGGCGTTAAGGTAACGCGCATCGAAGGCAGCCGCCAGAATGGCGGCTGCCAGGGTCGATCAATGCAGAGTCGGCTGCTGCTTCTTCTCGCCGTCGTTCGAGGAGTCTTCGCTCGAGGGAAACAGCGCCTGGTCGAGCGCATGCACGTACGTGGCGACGTTTACAGTGCCGGGAACGAGCACGCGGCCGCCAAACAGCAGGTTGGGCACGGTGCGCACACCGAAGCCCCGCAACCGCTCTTCAATGCCAGCAAGCGAAGTGTCGCCCTCGCGAGTCTCGCGGAAAGTCTTCAGGGTTTTCTCATCGACCCCGGCTTCAGCGCCGATCTGCGCCAGCACCTCCGGATCGGCGATATCAGCGCCCTTTTCGAAGTAGGCACGGAAGATTCCCGCCGCCACGTTTGCATGACGATCTTGATTCGCCGCGAGTTGCACGAGCCGATGAGCTTCCGAGGTGCTCGGCAACGCGCCCAGTTTCTCGAAGTGGAACTCGATTCCCAACTCGCGCCCCGCTTCGGCCAGGCTCTTCTCCGCGAACGGCACGCTGATGCCCTGCGGCAGCCGTTCGGCGAGGTAGTCGTGAAAACTCCGCGGAGCCGTGTTCGAATTCGGCGTTGCCATGCGGAAGGGATGCCAGCGCAGCCGGGTCTCCACATCACCGGACAGATTGCCCAACGCACGTGTCAGCTGGGCCATGCCCAGCCACGACCAGGGGCAGGTGAAATCGGCAACGAGGTCTATGTCGAGCGTCCGTCGCACATCATTGACCGGTCGAATTGGTGTGTTCATGCGGCATATGTAGGTGCGCCGCCGAGACCTTCAAGCCGGGATCGTCTATCTCGGAGGGTTCAGCCCGCGGCAGTTCGGCCGAGGTTCGCGTGAACCTGGTCGGTGATGCGGATGGCGGTCTCGAGTGCGCGCAGCCCATCTTCACCTGACACGATCGGCCGCTTGTTGTTCCGGATGCAGTCGAGGAAAGACTCGATTTCGCTCTTGAGGGCGTCACCCTGCTCGAGATTTTCCTCGTCGATGCTCATGGGGAGCTGGCCAGGCTCGAGTGCGCCTTCTCGCTTACGGAGCAGCGTCAGAATTTTCTGTTGCAAGTCGAGGGAAATGTACGCGGCATCTTCAAAGATTCGAAGCTTGCGTTCGGTCTTCATGCTGACGCGGCTCGCGGTGGTATTGGCCACGCAGCCATTGGCGAAACGTATGCGCGCATTGGCAATGTCTATTTCCCCGGAAAAGACCGGCGTGCCAATGGCATCGATGCTGACGATTTCGCTGCCTGCCAGCGACTGCACTAGGTCGATGTCGTGGATCATGAGGTCCAGCACCACGTTCACGTCGGTGCCGCGCTCCTTGTAGGGCGCCAGACGATGGCATTCCATGAAGCGTGGCGCGCTCAGGTAAGGCTCCGCCGCCAGCACCGCGGCATTGAATCGCTCGAGGTGCCCGACCTGCAGGATCTTGCCGTGCTTCGCCGCCGTTGCGATCAGCGCCTTCGCCTGCTCGGGCGTTTCGGTGATCGGCTTTTCCACGAGCACATGCGCACCCGCGGCGAGGAAGGCATCGGCGATTTCGAAATGGGCGGGTGTCGGCGTGACTACGCTGACCGCGTCTACCTTGCCGAGGAGTTCGCGATAGTCGGCGACCGCCTGCGCACCCACCTCGGCGGCGACCGCGTTGCGGACCTCGTCGCGGCCGTCGACCACCGCAACCAGCTCGCAGGCCGCGAGTTGCGCATATTTCTGCGCATGAAAGCGGCCGAGATAGCCGACACCGATCACTGCCGCCCTGATTTTGCTCATGCGCTATTATGCCCGCGCTTTCCCGCCGACCGGCGGGAGTCCTCGGGGGCCTGGGCCAAATTGTTCAACTGGTTCGTGCGCGCGCACGCTAATTACTTCTCGCTGCCGCCATTCAAATTCGAAGCGCTGACGCTGGGTATTGCCCTGTTGTTCGGCCTGCTGCTCATGCCGGCGCTCATCTACCTCGCTGGTTTCTACGTGCTCAAGCCGTATGCGAACGGCGGCATCTTCGCGTTGTACTTCGACTACTACAAAGGCCTGATCGAGCTGCGCCCGAGCTGCTGGATCGCAGTTGCCGGGCCTTTCCTGTTTCTCAGTCTGTTCAGGTCCTTCGGCTTCATCCTCCGCAAGCTATAAGTAAAACGGCCGGCCGGAAAATGTGAACTCGTTCACGAATTTTCCGGAAGCCGCGCGGGCAGACCTCCGAATTTGTGACGCAATTCGGCGACACTGATCGCGGAGGATGACAGCGATGAGTGACTACTATCTCGCGGACGTAAAGGCCGAGGAGCGCGCGCGGAAACGCCAGCGCGAGCTCGAACAGCCGCGGGAACCGAAAAAGAGCCAGGACATGAAGGTCACTTTGTTAGGCGACTTCCTGTTCCCGACCACCGAGCCGCAAGGCTGCGATCCGTACAACAGCGTGCAGGGCAAATCCGCGCGCGAAGTCTGGCGCACGCGGCGCGATCGCCGCTGATCCGCTGGCGCCCGATGCCGGGCGCCGCCTTCCCCCTGACTACTTTGCGGCCCCGGCGCGGCTGCGATCGCGCGCAGCGCGAAATTCACTGTCCGGATTCCAGTTCGGAAAGCTCTTTTCTCCGGCGAGCTTCGCGCCCACCGCGTAAAGCAGCGAGAGATCTTCGACTCCGCCCCGCAGGTCCGCGTCCGGTGAATATTCATCGCCGACCTTGTGATATTTCTGCGCGGTGAAGTCTTCGTAGTATTTCTGTTTCCAGGCGATCCCATGCTCGCGATCGTCGACGCCCGTCTTGATGTACAGCGCCGGTACACCCCGCTTGGCGAAATTGAAATGGTCGGACCTGAAGAAATACCCGCGCTCCGGCGTCGGCTCTGCCTGTAGCATGCGTCCCTGCGCCTTTGCAGCGCTGGCCAGATAATCTTCCAGCTCGGAAGCGCCGATGTTCACCACCGAAACATCTCGCGTGGGGCCACCGAAGTAGATCGCATCCATATTGAATGCCGCCACGGTCTGCGCGAGCGGGAACAGTGGGTTGTCGACGTAGTATGCCGAACCGAGGAGGCCCGACTCCTCGAGCGTTACTGCCAGAAACACGATTGAGCGCCCGGGTTTCTTGCTCGACTCGGCGAACGCCTTGGCGATCGCCAGAAGACCCGAGGTACCCGTGGCGTTATCCACTGCGCCGTTGAACACGCAGTCGCCGGAACAGCCCGGCAGACGCCCCAGGTGATCCCAGTGCGCCATGTAGACGAGATACTCGTCAGCACGCGTCGTTCCCGGCAGCAGTGCCGCAAGATTGTGAGAGGTCGTGCGGCGAATGGCATTGCGCAACGATGCACTGACGGTGCTCTTGAGCGGCTCGGCGCGAAAACCACGCGTGTTGGCGCGCTTCACGGCATCGTCGAGCGCCAGACCATTCGCCGCGAACAACTGCCGCGCGGCGGGCTCGGTGATCCAGCCTTCGATGGCCACACGCCCGGCGTTGCCGTCCGGCGCGGCGTGATCGAGCTGTGGCGTCGACCAGCTGTTCACGACCGTGTCCCAGCCATACGCGGCCGGCTCGGCCTGGTGAACGATGATCGCGCCGGTGGCGCCGTGGCGCGCAGCCTCCTCGAATTTGTAAGTCCAGCGTCCGTAGTAGGTCATTGCCCGACCGCGGAACAGCGACGCGTCCCGGGTGATGAATCCCGGGTCATTCACGAGAATGACGGCAGTTTTGCCCCGCATGTCGATGCCCGCGTAGTCGTCCCAGCCATATTCAGGCGCGGTGACTCCGTAGCCGACGAATACCAGCGGGCTGTACTCCATCGACTCGGCGGTTTTCACCCGCTTGGTCCAGATGACCATGTCCTCGCGGAACTTCAGGTCGGCGGCGCTGGCCCCCGTGGTGAACTTCAGCGCTGCATCGGATGCCACCGTGATCTCCACCATGGGCACCTCCTGCAGGAAGCTCGCGCCGTTGCCGGGCTTGAGCCCCAATGCACGGAACTGCGCCTGCAGGTAGTCGAGGGTGCGCTTTTCCGCCTCGGTGCCGGGCTTGCGGCCCCCGAACTCGTCGGACGCGAGGCTCGCGATGTGTGCGCGGTAAAACGCTTCGTCGATGGATCCCGTTTTCGGGGCGGCGGCAGCGGAGATTGCAATGCCGGCGAGAACTGCCGGAACCAAGTGTCGAACCAGGCGCTCGAATGTACTCATGTGGGTGCGTTTCATGTCTTCGGCCAATAATTCCACAGGGCAAGCGCCAACATCAGCAGCAGCGCTCCATGAGCTGCGTATCGCCAGGAGCGTTTGTGCAGCTCGCCATAAAAACTCGTCGCGGCAATGGCCGCCAGTGACACCGAAAGCAGGCAGGCGACCAGAAGCGGCTTGCGCTCTTCCGCTAGGCGTGCCCCGTACTCCGGCAACAGCAGAAAAACCACCCCGGTCAGCAGCATCGCTACGGCGATCGAGACTGTCGAACCCATCACGATTCCAAGGAGAACGACCAGTGGGCGCATGCAAATGCCTATGTTTGATGAGATGACACTTGAGCAGGCCGGCCTGCGGCCTTAGTGTTGAGTTGAATTGTACGGACCGTCCCGAACCTTGAGACACCCCGAAGCATGAATTCATTGATCACCCGCTCGACCCGCTGGCTCGCTCCTTCGATGCTGGCCGCCTTCATGGTGCTTTCCGGCTCTGCCCAGGCACCGGCGAGTACGCAGCTTCCCGCAGGGTCCGTGGTGCCGAGCGAGCGCCACCGCTCGGTCGCGCGCAAGGTCGGCTCCATGCTCGAAGGCATGCACTACAGCGGCTCGAAGCTCGATGATCGCCTCTCGTCCATCGTCTACACGCGCTACCTCGAGAGCATCGACAGCCAGCACACCAGCCTGCTGGCCGCGGATGTCGCCGAATTCGAGCAGTACAAGCTGCGCTTCGACGACATGATCCGCAGTGGCGACGTCGACCCCGCTTTTGCAATCTTTGCACGCTTCCAGCAGCGCAACCGCGAGCGCATGAAATTCGCCATCGCGCAGCTCGACAAGGAACCGACCTGGACGTTGAACGAATACTTCGAGTTCAACCGCGAAAAGGCGCCGTGGGCCACGGCTCCTGCCGAGCTCGACGACTTCTGGCGCAAGCGCGTCAAGAATGACGCGCTGTCGCTGCTGCTCACCGGCAAGAGCTGGGATGAAGCGGCCAAGCTGCTGAAGAAGCGTTACGAAACCACGTTGAAGCGCATCGATCAGGTCAGTTCCGACGACGTGTTCGAGTCGCTCATGAATTCCTACGCGCGCGCCTACGATCCGCACTCCAGCTACTTCTCGCCGCGCAGCTCCGAGGAATACCGCATCCAGATGAGCCTGAACTACGACGGCATCGGTGCCTCGCTGCAGCTCGTCGAAGACTACGTGACCATCATGAACGTCATCGAAGGCGGCCCGGCCGCGGTGGCCGGCACACTGTCCGTCAAGGACCGCATCACCGGTGTAGGCCAGGGCAAGGAAGGCCCGGTCACCGACGTGCTCGGCTGGCGCATCGACGATGTCGTGCAGCTCATCCGCGGGCGTGCGGGCACGCAGGTGCGCCTGCAGGTCCTGCCGGCGGGTGCCGCTCCCGGCACGCCGGAGAAAACGCTGGAATTCACCCGCAACAAGGTGACGCTCGAAGCCCAGGCCGCGCAGAAGGAGCTGCGTACCATCAAGCGCGGCGACAAGGAAATCCGCGTCGGCATCATCAACGTTCCGGCGTTCTACCAGGACGTCGAAGCGCAGAACTCCGGTGACAAGGAATTCCGCAGCACCACGCGCGACGTGCGCCGTCTCATCAACGAGCTCAAGGCCGAGAAAATCGATGGCCTGGTGCTCGATCTGCGCGGCAATGGCGGCGGCTATCTACCCGAAGCCACGGCGTTGACGGGTCTGTTCATCGACAAGGGTCCGGTCGTGCAGCTCAAGGTCACTACCGGTGAGCTCGAAGTGCAGGACGATCCCGAGGCCGGCATTGCCTATGCGGGCCCGCTCGCAGTGCTGGTCGATCGGTTCAGCGCCTCGGCCTCGGAAATCTTCGCCGGCGCCATCCAGGACTACCACCGTGGCGTGGTGCTCGGTCAGCGAACCTTCGGCAAGGGCACGGTGCAAAACCTCGTGCCGCTCGATCGCTGGTCACCGCGTCCGGTCAATGGTCAGCTGACCGTCACCATCGGCAAGTTCTACCGCGTCACCGGCGAGAGCACGCAGCATCGCGGCGTCGAACCCGACGTCACGCTGCCCTCGCAGATCGACATGGAAGAATTCGGCGAAAGCGCGCTCGAAGGCGCCCTGCCCTGGGACCGCATCCCCGGCGTCCCCTTCCGCAGCGAAGGCAAAGCGCAGCAGCCGAACATCGCGGTGCTGGCCACCGAAGAAAAGACGCGCGCGGGCAAGGATCCGGACTATCGCTGGCTGGTCGCCAATCTCGCCGCCGACGAAGTCATGCGTAAGCAGACCTCGCTGTCGCTGAACCTGCAGCAGCGCAAGGACGAACGCGAGCGCCTCGAGCGCGAACGGCTCAGCCGCGAAAACGCGCGTCGTGCCGCTCAGAATCTGCCCGCGCTCAAGAACGCCGAGGAGCTGGCGGATGCCAAATTCCCCGACACGGTGCTCGATCAGGCGGCCGAAGTGATGACCGACATGGTGTCCGGCGCCCGCCCGATCCATTCCGCCCCATCGCGCACGGTGCGGCGCGACGAGAAACCCGCCGGCTGACCTTCAGCCGGCTTTCGACGAGGGAGTCACCTAATCCCCGAAATGGTGTTGTAGTTGACTACAACACCATGCTCCCCTAAACTTCGGCCCATTCGCAACCAATTGAGTTCTGGCGGCGTCTTAACCGCAGACAAAGGGGATGGGCATGACAACTACTCTCGTACGCGCCGCCGTCGTAGCGCTCGCTCTGGCGATCACGGCTTGCGCCGAGGACGGCGTCGCCGCCGACAAGTCTGCCGAGGAAAAGGACGCCAAGGCGATTGCGGAATCCGCAATTCCTGTCGAAGTGGCCAAGCCGATTCGTGGCGAGATGCTCGCGATGTACAGCGGCACCGCCACTCTCGACGCAGAAGCGGACGCCAAGATCATTGCCAAGGTCGGTGGCGAAGTTCGCCGCCTGCTCGTTGAAGAAGGTGATCGTGTGCACGCGGGGCAGATGCTCGCGGTTCTCGACGATCGCCAGCTGCGCCTTCAGGCCGCACAGACTCGCGCGGCGCTGGCCAAGGCCGAGCGCGATTTCAATCGCCAGGTCGAGCTGCACGAGAAAGGGCTGGTGTCAGCCGGTGCTTTCGAAGGCCTCAAATACGACCTCGACAACCAGCGCGCCGCCAACGACATCGCCTCCCTGAATCTCTCCTACAGCGAGATTCGTGCGCCGTTCGCAGGCGTCGTGTCCGAGCGGCACGTGAAGCTCGGCCAGGAAATCGCGATCGGCACCAGCATGTTTCGCATCACGGATCCCACCCCGTTGAAGGCAGCGGTGTATGTGCCGGAGCGCGAACTCGCGCGCCTGAAGATAGGCCAGGCCGCATCCATTGCGGTCGACGCCCTCGCCGGCCGCACTTTTCCCGCCATCGTGAAGCTGGTCTCGCCGACAGTGGACGCCGCTACGGCGACGTTCAAGGTGACTTTCGAAGTCAATGACCCGAAGGGCGACCTGAAGCCCGGCATGTTCTCGCGCGTCGGCATCGTGTTCGAACGCCGCGCCGAGGCGCTGACGATTCCACGCATCGCCTTGCTCGACACCGACGGCGCACCCAACGTTTTCATCGTCAGCAGTGGCAAGGCCGAACAGCGCACCATCAAGACCGGCCTGTCGAACGCCGGCAAAGTCGAGGTGACCGAAGGTCTCACCGGCGCCGAGCAGGTGGTGGTCGTGGGCCAGAACGGACTCAAGGACGGCAATCCGGTACGCGTCGTATCGCTCGAACAGACTGCCAAAGCCGGTAGTTAGTCATGGGACTGGTGGACTTCGCGATACGCCGGCGCGTCACCATCGCCATGGCGACGGTGGCGATCACCCTGCTCGGGATGATTTCCCTCTCGCGCCTCAAGGTGAACCTGCTTCCTGACCTGTCGTACCCGACGCTCACCATCCGCACCGAGTTGCCGGGCGCGGCGCCCACCGAAGTCGAGAACCTGATCTCGCGGCCGGTCGAGGAAGCCGCCGGCGTGGTGCGCAACGTGCGTTCGGTGCGCTCGGTCTCGCGTTCCGGCCAGTCCGACGTGATCATCGAGTTCACCTGGGGCACGGACATGGATTTCGCAGGCATCGAGGTGCGCGAGCGACTCGACCTGCTGTGGCTTCCCACCGAAGCTTCCCGTCCGCTGCTGTTGCGATTCGATCCGTCGAGCGAGCCCGTCATGCGCGTGGCCTTCGTCGACGAGACCGCCCTCTCCGCAAAGACCGGGGCGGGCAGCAACGAGGATCGCCTCAAGTTCATGCGTCGCTTCGCCGACGACCGCATCAAGCAGGAAATCGAATCGGTCGAGGGCTCCGCCGCCGTGAAGGTCAGCGGCGGCTTCGAAGACGAGGTGCAGATTTACGTCGATCAGCAGCGCCTCGCCCAATTGCGGCTTTCGATCGAGCAGGTGGCGCGCCGCATCGGCGCCGAAAATGTGAATCTCTCCGGCGGTCGTCTCGAACAGGGAACGCAGCGATTCCTGGTCCGGACCGTCAATGAGTTCGACACGCTCGAGGACATGGCGAATGCCGTCATCGCCAACGTCGATGGCCAGCCGGTGTATCTGAAGGACGTGGCACGCGTGGACCGCGGCTACAAGGACCGCACTGCCATCACACGTCTGAATGGCGCCGAGTGCATCGAACTCGCCATTTACAAGGAAGGCGACGCCAACACCGTGCAGCTCGCCCAGGGCATCACGGCCAAGCTCACGGCGCTCGAGAAGAACCTCCCCGGCGGCACGAAGCTCGTGCCGGTCTACGACCAGTCGAAGTTCATCGCCAGCGCGGTCAGCGACGTGAAGGACGCCGCGATCCTCGGCGGGCTCCTCTCCATCCTGGTCCTCTATTTCTTCCTGCGCGACGCGTGGGCAACCATCGTCACGGGAATCGTGATTCCGGTCACCGTCGTCGGGATCTTCGTGATGATGTATGCCTTCGACCTCACGCTGAACGTGATGTCGCTCGGCGGCATCGCGCTTTCGGTGGGCATGTTGATCGACAACTCGGTGGTCATCCTCGAGGCCATCGCCAGGCGCAAGGAAGCCGGCCTATCCACCATCGACGCGGCGCGTGAAGGCACGGCGGAAGTGGCTACCGCGGTCACGGCCTCGACACTGACCTCGGTGGCGGTGTTCTTCCCCATGGTGTTCGTCAGCGGCATCGCTGGACAATTGTTCCGCGACCAGGCGCTCACCGTCACATTCGCGCAGCTCATCTCCCTCATGGTCGGCATCACGCTGGTGCCGATGCTCACCGCCTGGCGCGCGCGCCTCGGCGACAAGGAAGCCGAAATCGCGAGCGATGCTGGCGAGCCACGCGAGACGCTGGGGGCGCTCAGGCGATACCTGCAAGCCACGCTTGCCAATTTCAACGTGTCTTCGATCGTCAGGCCGCGGGAAAGCGCGCAGCCGCGGCAAACCCGCGCCGGGCGGTTGCTGGATATTCCCGTCAACGCGCTTCGATGGCTTTTTCGCGCGCTTGCCTGGGCCTGGCGCTACGCCTTCACGTTCGCGGTACGCGTGCTGCGCGTCTTCTTCGGGTTGTCAGGCAAGGTGTTCGCCGTGCTGCTTTCGCCCTTCGTCTGGGTGACGCAGAAGGCTTACGGCTTCCTCGACCGCCACTACCCGGCGCTGCTCGACTGGGCGCTGTCGCGTCGCACCGTGGTGCTGGTCACCGCGTTCGGATTGCTCGCGGCCACCGCGCTCATCCTGCCGCAGCTCGGCACCGAACTGATCCCGCAGCTTTCGCAGGGCGAGTTCACCGTCAAGATGCGCCTGCCGGCAGGCGCGCCACTCGAAACGACCGATACGCAGGTGCAGGTCATCCATAAGGCCGCCCGAGAACTGCCCGGTCTCGACAGTGCCTATGCCGTTGCCGGTACCGGCAACCGGCTCGATGCCAATCCGGTCGACTCGGGCGAAAACACCGGCAATCTCGACGTGAAACTGCGCGCGCCCATCGACAAGCGAGGCGAGGAACGCGCCATCGAGGATCTGCGCTCGCGCCTCGCCGGCATCCCCGGCGCTCAATATGAATTCACGCGGCCGTCGCTGCTCACGCTCGCCACTCCCGTCGAAGTGATCCTCGCCGGGTACGACCTCGAGCGCCTCGACGTGGCGGCCAACGCCGTGCGCACCCGCATGGAAGCCAGCGGTGCGTTCAAGGACATTCGCTCCAGCATCGAAGGCGGCCATCCCGAAATCCAGATCCTGTTCGACCAGGAACGCGCCTCACAACTCGGGCTGGCGGTGCGCGATATCGCCGATCGCGTGGTCTCGAACGTCCGCGGCGACGTCGCCACCCGTTATCGCCTGCAGGAAAAGAAGATCGACGTGCTGGTGCGCAGCGTCGACACGCGCGCGGCGTCGATCGACGAAGTGCGCAATCTCGTGGTCAACCCCGGCTCGGAGCATCCGGTGCCGCTCTCGGCCGTGGCCGAGGTGAAGCTGGCGACCGGGCCCGCAGAGATACGCCGGGCCAACCAGGAGCGCGTCGCGGTGATCTCGGCAGCGCCCGCGCGCGGCGACCTCGGTGATGCCACGGTCCGCGCGCAGGAGATCCTCGCCCAAACTACTTTGCCCGTGGGCATCGTGGGCTCGGTTTCCGGGCCAGAGCGAAGAAATGACGCAGAGCTTCCGCTCGCTGGGCCTGGCCTTCGCGCTCGCGGTGTTCCTGGTCTACCTGGTGATGGCCTCGCAGTTCGAATCGCTGCTGCATCCCTTCGTCATCCTGTTCACCATTCCGATGGGTCTCATCGGCTCGGTGTGGGGCCTGTACATCACCGGCACCACCATCAACTCCGTGGCGCTCATCGGCCTCATCATGCTGGCGGGCATCGTGGTGAACAACGCCATCGTGCTCATCGACGCCATCAACCAGGCGCGCGAGCGCGGCCTCGCGACGCATCGAGGCCATCAAGCTCGCCGGGCGGACGCGCCTGCGCCCGATCCTCATCACCAGCGTCAGCACCATCATCGGCCTCATTCCCATGGCCATCGGCATCGGCGAAGGCGCCGAGATCCGCCGTCCCATGGCGATCACCGTGATCGCCGGCAATCTCGTCGCCACGTTCCTCACGCTCATCGTGATCCCGGTGTTGTACGCCGTTCTCGATCGCAAGGAGTTCGTGAAGAGCGCCGCAGCGCAAGCCCGCGGCGAATCCGCTGGCTGCGCCGGCGGTGCCGCCGCTGGCGCTGCGCAAGCAGGAGGACTAGGTCTGATGGTCCACACCGACTTCGCGCTGCGCCGGCCCGTCACCACGCTCATGGCCTTCGCCGCGGTGGCGGTCATCGGCATCGTGTCCGCGCGCCTCCTGCCGCTCGAGCAATACCCGGATGTGAGCTTTCCGTTCATGGGCGCGGGCGTGCCCTATCCCGGCTCCACGCCCGAGGAAACCGAAGAGCTGATCACGCGGCCCATCGAAGATGCGCTGGCCACGTTGCCCGGCATCGAGGAAATCCGCTCCACCTCCAGCGACCAGGACGCGCGTTTCGAAATCCGCTTTGCCTGGGGTACGGACATCAACACCGCCGGATTCGAGGTTCGCAACAAGCTCGACTCCGTGCGTTCTCAGCTGCCGAAGACCGCCGATCGCATGTGGATGTGGATGGCCTCCACCGCCGATTCGCCCATGCTCACGGTGCGTTTCTCGGCCGACCAGGACCTCTCGTCGCAGTACGACCTGCTGGACCGCTACTTCAAGAAACCCATCGAGCGGCTCGATGGCGTCGCGCGCGTCGAGCTCGCCGGGGTCGAAGCCCGCGAAGTGCGCATTCTCGTCGATCCGGGCCGGCTCGCCGCGCACGGCGTCGACATCCGCCAGCTCGTCCAACTACTCGAGAAAAGCAATTTCTCGGTGGGCGCCGGCCAGATCACCGGCAATGGCGAGCGCCTCATGGTGCGACCGCTGGGTGAGTTCCGTTCGCTGGACGAAATTCGCAACCTGGTGATCAAGGGCAACGTACATGTCGGTGACATCGCGAGCGTGGAGCTGATCAGCCCCGAAATCACGCGCCGGCGCCACCTCGACGGTCGGCCGGCGGTCGGCCTCGATGTGTTCAAGTCGACGCAGGCCAACGTGGTCGAAGTGGTCGAACGCGTGCTCGAGGTCATCGAACACAACAAGGCCCTGCCACAGATGCAGGGTATCCGGGTGTTCACCATCGACAACCAGGCGGAAGCGATCCGCTCATCGTTGAGCGATCTCACCGAAGCCGGGCTCATCGGCGCCGCGCTCGCCTTCGTGGTGCTTTTTCTCTTCCTGCGGCACTGGCCGACGACGCTGATCGTCAGCGTGTCCGTGCCGCTGTCACTGCTGGTCACGCTCGCGGTCATGTACTTCATCGGTCTCACCGTGAACGTGATGTCGATGATGGGCATGATGCTGGCCATCGGCATGCTCGTGGACAACGCCGTGGTGGTCACCGAAAGCGTGTTCCGGCATCGGCAGCTCGATCCCGGGAATCCGCAGGCCGCCACACTCGCAGGCGTCAGGGAAGTGGGTGTGGCCACACTGGCCGGCACCGCCACCTGCGTCGTGGTGTTCCTGCCGATCCTGTTCGGCTCGAGCAACCAGCTATCCATCTGGCTGACACATGCAGCGATCCCGATCTGCGTGGCCATGGTGGCATCGCTGATCATCGCGCAGACGCTGATCCCCATGGTGACCTCGCGCTTTCCCGCGCCCCCGCCGCTCGACAGCAAGAGCTGGATCTCGCGACTGCAGGACCGCTACACGAAAACACTCGACTGGAGCATTCATCACCGCGGCTGGACTGCATTCGGAATCTTCGCGGTTCTTGCGTTGACCGCCGGCCTGATCGTGCTGTCCAACATCTATCCCGGAAAATTCATCAAGTTCGATCCCGGCGCGCAGGACGGCGGCGGCCAGGTGTTCCTCGGCTACAACATCAAGGGTTCACATCCCATCGAACGCGTGGAAGCCGCGGTCGAAACCGTCGAGCGCCATTTCGAAGGCAAGCGCCGCGAAGAGCTCGGCATCAAGAGTGTCTATTCGGTCTATGACCAGACGAGCGCCTTCACCATCATCGTGCTCAAGCCGCGCGACGAGGGCGGCCTCAAGGCACAGGAGCTCATCGAGAAAGCCCAGGACGGATTGCCCGAGATCATCATCGGCAAGCCGAGCTTCAAGTGGGATGACGCCAATTCGATGGGCGGACAGCGCTTCAGCGTGCAGCTCACCGGCGAATCCACGGAAAAACTCGCGGTACTGGGCGATGAAGTGGCGCGCGTCATGTCGAGCGTGAAGGGACTCGAAGCCGTGCGCTCGGAAGCGCGCGAAGGCGACGAAGAAGTGCAGATCGTCGTCAATCGCCAGCGTGCCGCCGCGCTCGGACTCACCTCTTCCGACGTCGCCCAGGCCGTCGCCGCCGGCATGCGCGGCGATCGACTGCGCGAGTTCCGCGGGACTGAACGTGAATTGACATTGCGGCTCGCATTCCGCGAATCCGACCGGCAGACGGTCGACAACCTCGCCGAGTTCCCCATCTACCTGCCGACCGGCACGCGCGTGCCGCTCTCCGCGGTTGCGGATTTCCGCATTGCGAAGGGTCCACGGGCCATCGAGCGCGTCGACCGGCTCACGTCAGTCGCAATCACCGGCAATGTGAAGAAGGAAGCGACGCTCGACGCCGTGGGCAAGGAAGTCGAAGCGCTGCTGAAGAACTACCAGCTCCCGGCCGGTTACTCGTGGAAACTCGGCAAGGGATTCGACGAGCAGGACGAAAACTCCCAGACCATGGTGTTCAACCTGCTGCTGGCCATCGCGATGATCTACCTCGTGATGGCGGCGGTGTTCGAAAGCACCGTGTACCCGATGTCCATCATCACCTCGATCTTCATGGCCATCGTCGGGGTGATCTGGGTGCTGTTCCTCACGCGCACCACGGTCACGCTCATGGCCTTCATCGGCGTCCAGATATTGATAGGCGTGGTCGTGAACATCGGCATCGTGCTGGTGGCGCACATCAACGAGCTGCGCTCCACCGGCATGGAACGCATGGCAGCCATCGTGCAGGCGGGTCGTGACCGGCTCCGGCCCATCCTGATGACCACGCTGACGGCTTCGCTGGGGTTGCTGCCGCTCGCCGCAGGCGATGCATCACTGGCGGTGGGTGGCGGGGGTCCGTCGTACGCGCCGATGGCGCGTTCCATCATGGGAGGCCTGCTGGCCGGCGCCGTGATGTCGCTGTTCGTGGTGCCGGCGTTCTACGTCTGGATCGACAATGGCGCCGAACGCGTCAAGCGGTTCATGCGCCGCACGCGCGTCACCGACGCCCCGATCGGAATCAGCGCAGCAGGACCTTGAAGAGGTCCCAGGTGTCTTCGGCCACCACGTTGGGTAGTTTGGCTGACGTGACGCCCTGCGAGCCGTGTGTCATCACGTCACCTTCGGAAACGCCGCAGGATTCCGGAATCGGCGCGGTTTCGAACTCGCCGAGATAGGTGGCCACGGAACGCAGCCGTTCGGCCCGTTGCGCGACTTCCTGGGTGATACCCGCGCGCTGTTTGAGCAGGTGCCGCGCTTTCACGATATCGCTCATGATGGATATGCAGGTCGCGAGATCACCGTAGTATTCGACCGATTCGCGGCGCGCCATGGCGGCACGCGCCGAGGCCACCAGCGAAGTTCGCGCCAGCCGCAGGCACAGCACCTCGGCGCAGGCGATCGCAGCGAGGTTGATCGCCCGCTTGCCCTGCACCGAAATTCCCGGGAACTCTCCGGCACCGGTCTTCTCGAGCTGCTCGCAACGCGCACGCGCACCGTTCAGATTCACCTCGGCCGCTTCAACGGCCGCCTGCAAGGCCGGCCGCTGCGTCGCGAGCTTGGGACGCTGCCAGCGATGCCACCACTTGTCGAGCCCGGCGAGCCGTGAATCGAATGCCGCCAACAGCTGGCGTGCCGCGACCATCGACGACTCCGCCTGCCGCAGCTGCTGCTCGGCGGCCTGACGATGCGGGAATTGCTTGCGGTTGCCCTCGAGCGCGAAGGCCTTGCGCTCGCGCTCTTCCTGCTTGGCGGCGAGATCCTGCACCAGCAGGCTGATGATCTCGCGTCCGTCGGCCCACAGGGCGCGAAGGTGGTAGAAAACCATTGTAGATAGACCGGTGTCGGCCGCTTCGAGCCGCTTCTCCAGCGACTGGAGCATCTCCTGCACGCGGCCGGTCGCCGCTTCCTGCTGCTTGAGACGGTCGCGCAGGCGCTGCATCTCGGCGCCCAGCTCTTCGTGCTGTTTGCGCAGTTCCGCACGGCTGCGGAACAGCTCGACGACGCGCCCGTCCTCGGGCGGCGTTTCTGCGGCATTGCTGCCGCCGAGGAAACCGAAACTCTTCAGCGCTTTCATAGTCCCCTGGGAGGCCCGGGGACGCCGACGTCAGATCTACGTCAGGCGCGAAACCCGTGGCCACGGTCGATGCAATACTCCAGCCACTTATTTAACATCGTATTCCGGGCCCATCGCTGATCCAGTTCACGCTCCGCGACCCCCCGCAGGCGACGAAGCGCCTCGTGCTCGTGCTGCGACGCCCATTCCTGGGCTTCCACCAGCCTGGCGTCGTGATACACACGCACGCGCATGTCTGGGTATGTAGTCAGGCCATCGGCTGCTTCGAAGAGATAGGTGAGATCGAAGCTCGTGGTATAGGGCGAACGCTCGGTGACGGTGAGACGTAAATCACAGTCGTCGGCGACGCGCGACACACGCAAGTCGGCCAGAGCCTCGAGATCGCCGGCGAGCTGCGCCAACCGCAGGTAGTTGCTTTCGTACAGCGACATGAGCGCGACGAAACTGCGCGGGCGCGACCGCCAGGAAACGATGGATAACGCGTCACTTAACATTGAGTCCGAATATAGCGGACCAACGCGATCATTCAAGACGCAAATCTCAAGCCAATCGGACGTGATTCGGGTCGCGCGCCGTTATTTTTGTTCTTCGTAGCGAAAAACTTCATGGAGATTGCGACCGAGAGCACGCGCGAGCTTGAACGCGAGTTCGAGTGACGGCGAATATTTTTCCGCTTCGAGCGCTATGATCGTCTGACGTGTGACGCCGCAGAGTCGTGCAAGTTCCGCCTGCGTCATTTCGGCGCGCGCGAGGCGGCACTGACGGATGTCATTGCGAACCGCGAAGTCGCTCATCGACGTTCCAGCGCATAACACGCGACCAGGCACGCGTGTTCCACCATCGACCTCCCAATCAACAGGCCAATCAGCGCATTCGCGGCGATCAGCGGCGACAGCCACCATGCCAGCCGTGCTTCGGGAAGAAACGCGAGCAGCAGGACGACGCCGATGACGACGAAAGTGAACGCCCAATCCCCGGCGCGGTTTGCGCGGTGCTGCATGCGCAGATCCCGTTCGTCGAGCTCCACGAGATCCGTCTTCGGACCACGAATGGCATTTGCAACCACGATCCATGCAATCAGGAGTACGAACAGGTTCCACATGAAATGCCTCGAAGGCATTTCGGAGATCGATACGGGCGTCGAATCGAGATGGGCGATGGCGACCATGAACCGCGCGAAGTTCACGAACACGAGTGTCAGGAACAGCAGGCCCGTCCAGGCACGCCGTTCTGCGATCGACCACTCGACGGGAAAGATCTCGTCCGGATGGCGGGCAAACAGCCAGGCTCCGGTCCATAGCGTGAAGCCGAACACCGCGGTGCCCGTGGCACCGATATCTATGCCCCACCACCGCTCCTGGGGTCCAAACAGCGACGCCATGGCGCCCACCAGGGCGAGCAAGAGAACCATCAAGGCAAGTCGGGATACCGCAACCATAAGAAGAGTCTCCTCTGATGTAAGGTATACGTTACATCGAGGAACAAACGCATGTAAAGTATTTTTTACATGGCTATTGGGGCTGAAGGCGCTCGCCGCGCAGGAAAGGGCACACATCGAGGTCGATGTTCCCGCCGGAGATCACGACGCCCACACGCTCGCCCGCGCGACCCAGCGAGCCTGCCAGAACCGCCGCCACCGCGACCGCCGATGAGGGTTCGATGAGCAGTTTGAAATCGGCGAGCACGATGCGCATCGCGTCGACGATCTGCGCTTCACTGACCGTGACCACATCGTCCACCAGCCGGCGCAACAGTTCGAAGTTGCGTACGCCGATCGAACCGCGCAAACCGTCGGCGATGGTTTTCGGCGCCACCACTGCGCGACGCTCGCCGCTGCGGAAAGACTGAAACGCATCGTCGGCCTGTTCCGGCTCCGCGCCGATCACACGAATCGACGGCCTCATGGCCTTGGCTGCGAGCGCTGTTCCGCTGATCAGCCCTCCACCGCCGACCGGCGTGCCGATCACATCGAGCGACGGAATCTCCGCGAGCAGCTCGAGTGCCGCGGTGCCCTGCCCGGCGATGATTCGCTCGTCGTCGAACGGGTGCACGAGCTCGCCGGGCTCCGTGGCGAGAATTTCGGCGAGCCGCTTTTCGCGCGCCGGCAGTCCAGGCTCACACAGCTCCACGCGCGCGCCCGCGGATTCGATCGCGGCGATCTTCGAACGCGCGGAATCGCGGGGAATGACGACGATCGCGCGCATGCCGCGCGCGCGCGCCGCCAGCGCGAGCGCGTTGCCGTGATTCCCGGAAGAATGGGTGACCACGACGGGTGTGCGGGCGGCATCGAGCTGCAACAGCACGTTCATGGCGCCGCGATACTTGAACGCGCCACCCGTTTGAAGGTTCTCGCACTTGAAGAAGACCTGCGCGTTCACGCGCGCATCGAAGGCGGCCGAACGCATGACGGGTGTGCGCACCACGTGCGGCCCGATGCGGGCTGCCGCCGCAACCACATCGGAGAACTCCGGCAGCTTCACGGTCACGAGAGTGACCAGCGCTCCGCGAACAGGTGCTCCCGGTAGTACGCCAGTTCGCGAATCGATTCCTGGATATCCGCGAGCGCCTTGTGTTCACCCTGCTTGGAAAAGCCCGGGATGATCTCAGGTGCCCAGCGACGCGCCAGTTCCTTGAGTGTGCTCACGTCGAGGTTGCGGTAGTGGAAGAACTTCTCGAGCGTCGGCATATGCCGCGCGAGGAAGCGCCGGTCCTGGCAGATGCTGTTGCCGCACATCGGCGAGGCATTCGCCTCGACCAGCACGGTGAGAGTTTCGAGCGTGCGTTTTTCCGCGCTGGCCATCGTGTAGGTGCTGGCGCGGACGCGTTCTATGAGGCCGGAGCCGCCGTGCGTGCGCTTGTTCCATTCGTCCATGGCGTCCAGCACTTCGGGAGGTTGATGGATGGCGATGACGGGTCCTTCGGCGACGATGTTGAGATCAACGTCGGTGACGATGGTGGCCATCTCGATGATCACGTCGATGTCGGGCTTCAGACCCGTCATCTCGAGATCTATCCAGATCAGATAGTCGCTGCTCGGCATAAAGAATGACGCGATACTACACGAATGATCGATGCCGCCACCGCCGACAAATTCGATGCCGAAGTCATCGCGGCTTACGGTCGCCATTTGCTGGTGCGCGCGGGTGAGCAGGAACTGCGCGCCAGGCCCGCGGGCCGCCGCCTGAGCATCGTCTGTGGCGACCTCGTCCGCTGCGAAATCGACCGCGCGCATGACGAAGTGCTGGCGGTCGAAGTGCTGCCGCGCAAAACCCTGCTGGCGCGCGCCAATCTGCGCGGCGAAAGCGAGCCGGTGGTCGCGAACATCACCCAGCTGGTAGTCGTCGTGGCGCCCGTCCCGCAGCCCGATTTCTTCATCGTCGACCGCTATCTGTGCGCGGCGACGGCCGCCGGCATCCGGGGCGCCGTGGCGATCAACAAATCCGATCTCGACGCTAACAAGATCGACCCGGGAGAAATCGACGCGCTTGGCGCCGCGGGTTATGCCCGCGTCGCGTGTTCCGCGGTCGACGGTCAAGGGCTGGCCGAGTTGCGCGCCCTGCTCTCGGGCGCGGTCAGTGTTCTCGTCGGCCAGTCCGGCGTCGGCAAGTCATCCCTGGTGAATGCGCTGCTGCCGCAATCACGGATCGAAACCGACGGACTGATGCGCGAGGAAGAAGGCCGGCACACCACCACCGCCTCGCGTTCCTATCCGCTCGATTCCGGCGGCTCGCTCATCGACTCTCCGGGCGTGCGCGACTTCGCGCCGGCCATCGAACAACTGGACGCGGAGACGCTGGGGTTTCCGGAAGTCGACCGGCGCGCGCGCGACTGCCGATTCCAGGATTGCCGGCACATGCAGGAGCCTTCATGCGCGGTGATGGCCGCGGTGGAAGCAGGCGAATTGTCCGCGCGCCGCTATGAGAGTTATCGAAGGTTGCGGCGCCGTTATTCCGACCTGATCGAAGCCCGCGGTCCGGCGCAACGCAATCGTCGCTGACCAGCGCTACTACTTCCGGATCTGTTCCGTCACGAAGTCCCTCGTGTATGTTAACGCTACCGCGCGCGGGACGAGGGGGCGCCACCCGGCTACCACCCGCGCACGAGGAGCCCACATGATTCGAACGTTTTTCTTCGCGTCGCTGTGCCTGATTGCCACCGCGGCCCTCGCCGCCGATCCCCTCTACCAGGATCTCAACCGCAGCTTCGAAGAGCGCACCGCGGACCTCGTCTCGCGCATGACACTCGAAGAGAAAGTGGCGCAGCTGCAGAACGATGCGCCGGCCATTCCGCGGCTGGGTGTTCCGGCCTACGAGTGGTGGAACGAAGCGCTGCATGGCGTCGCGCGTGCGGGTGCGGCCACGGTGTTTCCACAGGCCATCGGTCTCGCGGCGACGTTCGACGTGCCTCTCATGAGCAAAGTGGCCACCGTGATCAGCGATGAAGGCCGCGCCAAGCACCATGAGTTCGCGGGCCGCGGGCAGCGCAAGCGTTACCAGGGCCTCACCTTCTGGTCACCCAACATCAACATCTTTCGCGATCCGCGCTGGGGCCGTGGGCAGGAAACCTACGGCGAGGATCCTTTCCTGACCTCGCGCATGGGCGTGGCCTTCGTCAAGGCGATGCAGGGCGACGATCCGAAGTACCGCAAGGTCGACGCCACCGCCAAGCACTTCGCGGTGCACAGCGGGCCGGAACACAATCGCCACGTCTTCGACGTGCACCCGAGCGAGCGCGACCTGTGGGAAACCTATCTACCGGCGTTCCGCGCGCTGGTGCAGGAAGGCCAGGTGGCATCGGTCATGGGCGCCTACAACCGCGTGAACGGCGAATCGGCGTCGGGCAGCCACTGGCTGCTGAGCGACATCCTGCGCAAGCAGTGGGGGTTCAAGGGCTACGTGGTCTCGGACTGCGATTCGGTCGACGACATCTGGAAGTATCACAAGATCGTGGCGACGCCCGAGGAAGCCGCGGCGCTGGCTGTGAAAAGCGGCGACGAGGTGAACTGCGGCCGCACCTATGGTGCGCTGTTCAATGCCGTGCACAAAGGCCTGATCACTGAAGCCGAGATCGACGTCGCCGTGCGCCGCGCGTTCCTCACGCGCTTCCAGCTCGGCATGTTCGACCCGCCGGAAAAAGTGCGCTGGGCACAGATCCCCTACAAGGTGAACCAGTCGCCGGCGCACGATCAGCTTGCGCTCCAGGCGGCGCGCGAATCGATCGTGCTGCTCAAGAACGATGGGCTGCTGCCGCTCGATCGCAAGAAACTCGGGACGATCGCCGTGGTCGGTCCAACCGCCGATGAAATCATGTCCTTGCTCGGCAACTACTACGGTACGCCTGCCGCGCCCGTGACCATCCTGCAGGGCATCCGCGAGGCGGTCGGGCCGGCGACCCGCGTACTGCATTCGCGCGGCACGGATCTGGTCGAAGGACGCGCCGAGCCGCGCGCCGCTCCGCTCATCGAGCCGGCTTATCTGCGGCCGGAAGCTGGCGCCACGCAGCAGGGATTGAAGGGCGAATACTTCCGCGGCAAGGAGTTCGGCGGCAAGCCGGTGCTGACGCGCGTCGATCCGCGCGTGGCATTCCGCTGGGACCGCGGCGCGCCCACCGACACGATGGTGGCGCAAGGCGAGCTCACGCAGGATGCGGCGCTCGCTTCGGACGATTATTCGATCCGCTGGACGGGCAAACTACTGCCGCCGGCTACCGGCAAGTACGAGCTGGTGGTCGGCGCCAATGATGGTTTTCGTTTGTTCGTCGATGGCAAGCTGATCACCGACGGCTGGGAACCGAACCAGCGCGTCACCAGCAAGAGCGCATTCGTCGATCTCGAGGGCGGCAAGAGCTACGACCTCAAGCTCGAATACTTCGAAGCGGATCGCGACGCCGAAGTGCGTCTCGCGTGGCGCCTGCCTGGGGCCAAGCCCCCGTTCGAAGAAGCGCTCGATGCGGCGCGCGCTGCCGACGTAGTGGTATTTGTCGGAGGCCTCACCGGCGATGTGGAAGGCGAGGAAATGCGCGTGAACTTCCCGGGCTTTTCGGGCGGCGATCGCACCGACCTGCTGCTGCCACAAAGTCAGCAGAAGCTGCTCGATGCGCTGCAGGCCACGGGCAAGCCGGTGATCCTGGTGCTCACCGCCGGCTCCGCCATCGCCGTCGATCGGGAGCAGGCCAAACTACCGGCCATCCTCATGGCGTGGTACCCGGGGCAGCGCGGCGGCAGCGCCGTCGCCGACATCCTGTTCGGCGCTGTCGAATCCGGGCGGCCGGCTGCCCGTCACGTTCTACAAGGCGGGCGAGAAACTCCCCGACTTCGAGGACTACAGCATGAAGAACCGGACGTATCGGTACTTTGCTGGCCAGCCGCTCTATCCCTTCGGCCACGGCCTGTCATACACCCGCTTTGAGTATTCGGGTCTTGCGCTCGACAAGGGCTCAGTGGCGGTGGACGGCAGTGTGCAGGCGACGGTCACGGTGAAGAACGTCGGCAAGCGCGCCGGTGACGAGGTCGTGCAGATGTATCTCCAGCCGCTCGATCCCAAGCGTGCCCGCGCGCTCAAGGAACTGCGCGGCATCGAGCGAGTGACGCTCGAGCCTGGACAGTCGCGCCGCGTATCGTTCACCGTCAAACCGGATCGCGACCTCACTATCTACGACGACGTGAAGAACACTTATGCAGTCGACCCGGGCCGCTTTGAAGTGCAGATCGGCGCCTCGAGCGCCGACATCCGCGCGAAGTCTCCCCTGGTTGTGACTCAGCAGCCGTAGCCGGCGATCAGACGGAAATTCTGCCTGTCAGCGCATGGGCGAGCGTGCCGCCATCGACGTATTCGAGTTCACCGCCGATGGGCACGCCGTGCGCGATGCGACTTGCGCGGATGCTGCGCTGTGCCGCGCGTTCACCGAGGAAGTGTGCGGTGGTCTCGCCCTCCACGGTGGGATTGGTGGCCAGGATGACCTCGTGAACCTCACCGGAATCGAGCAGAGCTTCGAACTCGCGCGCGCCGATCTGTTCCGGCCCGATGCCGTCGAGCGGCGACAGATGGCCGTGCAGCACGAAGTAACGACCGCGGAAGCTGCCCGACTGCTCCACGGCCACCACGTCGGCCGGAGACTCGACGACGCACAACAGCGCCGAGTCTCGCGACGGTGCGGCGCAAATGGAACACAGATCGGTGTCGGTGAGCATGCGGCAGCGCTGGCAACGCTTGATGGATGCGAGGCCCGCGGTCAGCGCATCGGCGAGCGCGCGCGCGCCGCCCCGGCCACCCTGCAGCAGGTGGAACGCCATGCGCTGCGCGGTCTTGGGCCCGACGCCCGGCAGTGCGCGCAGCGCGTCGATCAGTTTGGCGAGCGGGGCTGCGTGCTGCATCGGACTATCTAGAAAGGCAGTTTGAAACCGGGCGGCAGCGCCACGCCGGACATCACCGACGACATGCGCGCCTGGGTCTGCTGCTCGACCTTGTTGACCGCATCGTTGATCGCGGCAGCGATCAGGTCCTCAAGCATTTCACGATCTTCGGAAGCAACCTGCGGTTCGATCTGCACCCGCTTCACTTCGTGTTTGCCCGTCATGGTCACCTTGACCATGCCGCCACCGGATTCGCCGATGACTTCCATATTGGCGATTTCGTCCTGGGCCTTCTTCATGTTGGCCTGGAGCGCCATCGCCTGCTTCATCATGTTTCCGCCACCACGCATCGTTAATACTCCTCCGTTGGCCGCACCGATTCCGGATGCAGCGTGGCGCCGAAACGCGATTTCATTTCGCGCACCGTTGGGTCGTCTTCGAGCACGCGGCGCGCCGTCTCGAGCGCTTCCGCCGAACGCCGCTCCCCGTGTTGCGCCGGAGTTTCAACGGGTGCCGCACCCTCGGTGAACTCCAGCTTCACGTGTGAGCCGAGATATTTCGCAAGCGCCTGCGTGAGCCGCTCCTTGTTTCCCGCCGTGGCGAGAGTGGCGCCGCCGCGATCGAGCGCCAGTCGCATCAGGCTTCCGCTGTGCTCCACGAGCGCGCAGTTGGTCGCGAGCTGACGTGCCGCACCGCTGACATCGAGATCGCCGATGACGCGCGACCACTGCACCGGATCGACGGGACCCGCCGAAGGCGGACGAACGATGGTCGCCGTCGTTGCCGAGGGGACCGCGGAACTCCTGGGAGGCGCCGCCGGACGCGTGCCGCCACCGCCGGAAACTGCTGCCACGGCAGCACCGCCCGCGGGCCGGAACGCCAGCATGCGCACCAGCGTCATTTCGAAGCCGGTGCGCGGATCGGGCGCGAACGGCAGATCGCGCCGTCCAAGGATGGATGTCTGATAGTAGAGCTGCACGTCTTCGGCGGAAATTGCCGCCGCCAGCTCTTTCACCAGCGCCGGGTCGAACAACTCATCGCCGTCGTATTCCGGCACGAGCTGTTGTAACGCCAGGCGTGTCAGCAGCGCGGCGAGGTCGTCGAGCACCTGGCCATAGTCCGGTGAGAATTCCTCGAGCGATCGCGCGGTTTCCAGCAGCCGGAGGGCATCGCCGGTGGCGAGCGCACGCGCGAGGCGCGTGACGTGATCACGATCGATCGTGCCGAGCATGCTGCGCGCGCTGGCCTCATCGACTTTGCCGCCGGCGAATGCGATGAGCTGATCGAGCAGCGACAACGCATCGCGCATGCTGCCGTCGGCAGCCTGCGCCACCAGCTTCAGCGACGACGCGTCGAAGGAGATTTTCTCGGCCGTCAGAACCTTGTGGAGGTGTTCACTGATCAGCGTGACCGGCAGACGCTTGAGATTGAACTGCAGGCAGCGCGACAACACCGTGACCGGCAGTTTCTGCGGATCGGTCGTGGCAAGCAGGAACTTGACGTGCGGCGGCGGCTCCTCGAGCGTCTTGAGCAGCGCATTGAAGGAATGCGTCGACAACATGTGCACTTCGTCGACCAGGTAGACCTTGTAGCGGCCGCGAGTGGGTGCGTACTGCACGTTCTCGAGCAGTTCGCGAGTGTCATCCACCTTGGTGCGCGAGGCGGCATCCACCTCGATGAGGTCGACGAAACGGCCCTCGTCGATTTCCTTGCAGGAAGCGCAGGTGCCGCAGGGCGTGGCGGTGACGCCCGTGTCGCAGTTGAGGCACTTCGACAGGATGCGCGCGATCGTGGTCTTGCCAACGCCACGCGTGCCGGTGAACAGGAAGGCGTGGTGCACGCGGTTTTGCGTCAGCGCATTGCCCAGCGCCTGCCGAACATGTTCCTGACCCACGAGCTCCGCGAAGGAACGCGGTCGCCACTTACGCGCAAGAGCGAGATAACTCAAATTTGCACACCTTGGGAGGCAGCCCGCACCAGCCGGACTTCGGCGCCCGACATCGCCGCTACCGCTGCTCCCTTCCGGGCCTGACGGGGTTTACAACTAGTCGTCGCGAAGGAGCCGATACGGACTGCCATGGTAAAGAAGTGGCGGACAGACAGGGATTCGAACCCTGGAACACCGTGAGATGTTACTTGCTTTCCAAGCAAGCGCCTTCGACCGCTCGGCCATCTGTCCGTTACCCAGCAAACCCCTCGTGTGCCCACGGCCTTCAAGGGATGCGAATGATACCAATAGTTCTGCTAACCCGGCTTGGGCGCATCCGGCCCTTTGGGATTGGCAAACGGCGGCGGCACGTCGAGGCAGGCCTCATTCTTGCCGCGCGGGCGCTCAGGAGTGTCGAGCGGCGGCACCTTGAGCGCGTTGCGCGTGTCCGGCGGATCCAGGCCGGGTGGCGCCTTGAGCGGGGGCAATTCCTGGGCGCCCACGTAGTCCTTGTTGTCCTGCTTGCAGGTAGTCCCGCGGGTTTTGCACCCGGGCAACAGCACCAGGGCCAGTACGCTCGCGATCAGGATGGCGGGAATACGCATGAGGGGTGCGACCTTATCCGACTTCAGGAGTTCACGGCCGGCAATTGTTGGCCGGAATCGACAGTAATGCCCGCCGCGAAGAGCGCCTCGGCGACCACCGCATGGAATTCCGGTGATAGCTCCGTCAGCGGCAGGCGTAGCGTGCCGCCCATGAGTCCCATTCGGGCCGCCGCCCACTTCACAGGAATGGGATTGGACTCGACGAACAGATTGCGATGCAGGGCCACCAGGCGCTGATCGATCTGCGTGGCGCCAGCACGATCACCGCGCAATGCGGCAGTCACCATGTCGGCCATTGCGCGCGGCGCGACATTCGCGGTCACCGAGATGACGCCAGTGGCACCCAGGCCAATGGCGTCACGCGCAGTGAGGTCGTCGCCGCTCAAAACATTGAAGTCCGCCGCGCAACCGGCGACGAGTTCGCGAACTCGCGCGGGGTCCGTCACGGCTTCCTTGATGCCGGCGATTCGCGGCAGCCGCGACAATCGCGCAACCGTGGCCGGAAGCAGGTCAACCGCGGTGCGGCCGGGCACGTTGTAAAGCAACACGGGAACCCGCGAATTCGCGGCGATCGCCTGGAAATGCAGGAAAAGTCCTTGCTGCGTCGGGCGCACGTAACCGGGTGTGGCCATGAGCAACGCATCGACGGCGAGCTCTGAAATCCAGCGCGCGCGTTCGACCGACGTTGCGGTTCCGTTGGTGCCTGCGTTGGCAACCAGCAAGGCGCGATTGCCGAGTACGCGGCGCGCGCCGATCAGCAGATCGCGCAGTTCTTCATCGGTGATGGTGGCGGATTCGCCGGTCGAGCCCGCGACGACGATTCCCGCTGTGCCATTGGCAACATGGAATTCGAGGAGACGTGACCAGGCGTCGAAATCGATACTGCCATCCGGCTGCATCGGGGTCACGAGCGCCACCAGGCTGCCGGCGAACATGAGAAATCCAAGGGTCGTTTAAAACGGGCGGGAATGTTACGGGCGCACACCCGCCATTCGCAAGCCAAAAGGCTGCGGTACACTCGCGGCCAGATGAAGCAACACCTCGCCGTATCCGCCATTGGCAGCGATCGCACCGGGATGGTCCACGACCTGACCCGCGTAATCTCGGACTGCGGTGGATCCATCAGCGAGAGCCGCATGGCCAGCCTCGGCAACGAATTCGCCATGCTCGTGCTGGTCAGCGGCAACTGGCACTCGCTCGCCAAGCTCGAAAGCGAACTGGCGCGCCTCGGGGAAGCCAGCGGCTTGTCCCTGCACATGAAGCGCACCGAGCCGCGTGCGCCGCGTACCGAACTATTGCCATATTCCATCGACGTGGTGTGCCTGGACCAGGCCGGCATCGTCACCGGGCTTTCCGGGTTCTGCGCCAGCCGTGGCATCGACATCGCGGAAGTCTCCACGCGCGACCTATCCCGCGGCGCACACTGGCGCGCAGATGTTTGCAGTACAGATGATCATCAACGTGCCGAAGCGCCTGCAACTCGCGCACCTGCGCGAAGAGTTCATGGATTACTGCGACGCGCAAAACCTCGACGCGATCCTGGAGCCGGTCAAGTCTTGACTTTGAAGTGTGCCCATCACGGCTGGCAGGGATGGCCATGACTGCTGTTGGCAAGAAGATGCCTGCCTTTTCGCTGCCGCGTTCGGACGGCACCGTATGGAAAAGCACCGATGCGAAGGGTGGCAACCTGGTGCTCTACTTCTACCCCAAGGACATGACCCCGGGCTGCACGCTGGAAGGCCAGGATTTCCGCGACCTGCACCCCGCGTTCAAACGCGCCAAAACCATGGTGCTCGGCCTTTCCAGGGACAGCTGCGAACGTCACGCGAAATTCCGCGCCAGAGAAAAATTCCCGTTCGAGCTGCTCTCGGACGAGGATGAGAAGGTTTGCCGTCTCTTCGACGTCATTCGCGAGAAATCACTTTACGGAAGGAAGTTCATGGGAATCGAGCGCAGCACTTTCCTCATCGACGCCAACGGCGTCCTGGTGCGCGAATGGCGCAAGGTCCGGGTCAAGGGCCATGCCGCCGAAGTGTTAGAGGCGGCCAAGTCCCTGTGACCGCCAAACGCGCCGCCGGCGGCAAGCCGGCAATCGTCACCGAACGCCGCCTGTTCGTCCTCGACACCAACGTGCTGATGCACGACCCGACCGCCATCTTCCGTTTCCAGGAACACGACGTGTACCTGCCGATGGTGGTGCTCGAAGAGCTCGATTCGAACAAGAAGGGCCTGTCGGAAGCATCGCGCAACGTGCGCCAGACGAGCCGCTTCCTCGACGACCTCATGCGCGATGCCACCAAGGACCAGATCGACGCCGGACTGCCGCTGCCCTCGGCGATGAATGGTCCCGGCGCAGGCAACGGACATGGCCCTGGCGGCAAGGCGGGAGCCGGCAAGGCCGGACGCCTCTTCTTCCAGACGCGCCAGCTCACCTCGGCGCTGCCCGACTATCTACCCGGACACGGCGCCGACAACGCCATCCTCGCGCAGACGCTGGCGCTGCAGGCGCTGCACCACGAAGCGCGCGTCACGCTGGTCTCCAAGGACATCAACCTGCGCATCAAGGCCGCGGTGGTCGGCGTGCATGCCGAGGATTACTACAGCGACAAGACCATCGAAGATGCCGACGTCCTGTACACCGGGCTCGCGGCGTTGCCGACGGATTTCTGGGAGAAGGCCGGCAAGGACATCAAGTCCTGGAAGGAAGGCGGCCGCACGTTCTACCAGGTGACCGGCCCGATGGTCGCCGAACTACACGTCAACCAGTTCGTTCACGAGGCCGGCGAGTCCGGAATCGAAGCCATCGTCCGTCGCATCGAGGCTGGCACGGCGACGCTCGAGCTGGCGCGCGACTTCCGCGGCGAACGCCACACCATCTGGGGCGTCAATGCGCGCAACCGCGAGCAGAATTTCGCGCTGAACCTGCTCATGGATCCGGAGATCGACTTCGTCACCATCCTCGGGCCCGCGGGCACCGGCAAGACATTGCTGACGCTGGCAGCCGGACTCATGCAGACGCTGGAATCGAATCGCTTCGCCGAAATCATCATGACCCGCGTGACCATTCCGCTCGGCGAAGACATCGGTTTCCTGCCTGGAACCGAGGAAGAAAAGATGGAGCCCTGGATGGGCGCGCTCATGGACAACCTCGAGGTGCTCACCCAGACCGGTGAAGGCGGCAACTGGGGTCGCGCCGCCACCAACGACCTGCTGCGCAACCGCATCAAGATCCGCTCGCTCAACTTCATGCGCGGTCGCACGTTCCTGAACCGCTACGTCATCCTCGACGAAGCCCAGAACCTGACGCCCAAGCAGATGAAAGCGCTGGTGACCCGCGCCGGCCCTGGCACCAAGGTCGTCTGCCTCGGCAACATCGCGCAGATCGACACTCCCTACCTCACCGAAACCACGTCCGGTTTGACTTACGTCGTGAACCGCTTCCGTGGCTGGGGCCATTCCGGGCATATCACGCTGGTGCGCGGCGAACGCTCACGCCTGGCGGATTTCGCCTCTGATACCCTCTGAACGGCCCTCTGATCCAGGACGGGCAGAAACTTAAAGGGCGCTTACCCGGTCCAAATCCGCGATGCCAATCGGGTTCAAAAAACTAGTCGTTGCCCTGTTATCGGTGCTGCTGCCGCTGCAAACGCTCGCGCAGTCGGCAACCGGCAACGATTTGCCGGACATCGGCAGTCCGGCCTCCTCCTCGCTGTCGCTCGATGACGAATATCACATCGGGCTGCAGGTGATGCGCCAGCTGCGCGACGAAGGTCAGATCCTCGAAGATCCCGAAGCCACCGAATACCTGCAGGCGGTGGGCTCGCGCATCGTCGCCCAGGCGACGGGCGATTCGGCGCAGCGCTTTTCCTTTTTCTTCGTCAACGACAACACCATCAACGCCTTCGCGCTGCCCGGTGGATTCATCGGCGTGAACTCCGGGCTGCTGCTCGCCACGCGCAACGAAGCGCAGCTCGCCGGAGTGCTGGCGCACGAAGTCGCCCACGTCACCCAGCGCCACATCGCGCGGCGCGTGCGCTCGCAAGGGCGGCAGAGCATCGCGACCATGGCGGCCATACTCGCCGCCATCCTCGTCGGCGCGGCCACGGGCTCGAGCGATGCCGCTCTCGGCGGCATCTCCGTGGCGCAAGGCGCCGCCATGCAGCAGCAGATCAACTTCACGCGCGCCAACGAGAATGAAGCCGATCGCGTCGGCATGAGTTTCCTCGCCGCGGCCGGTTTCGATCCCTACGGCATGCCCGACTTCTTCGAGACCATGGGCAGGCGCAACGCCATTCTCGCCACCAATCGCAACGCACTGCCGGAAATCCTGCAGTCACACCCCGTCACCACGAACCGCATCGCGGAGTCGCGCGCCCGCGCGACGCAGTTCAAGGACCTCAAGCCGACCGCCGAGACCGTGAGCTACTCGCTGACCCGCGAGCGGCTGCGCGTGCTCTCGACGCCTGCCGAAGACAATGTGCGTCGTTACTACATGGAACGGCGCGAACAACAGGACCAGACCGTGGGCGAACGCTACGGCGAAGCGCTGGCTAGCTACCAGAGCGGCAGCTCGCGCGCCTCCCTCGACACGCTGACCGATCTCGCGCGCAAGTATCCGCAGGTGCCCATGCTGCAGTCGACGCTTGGCCAGGCGCTCATGGCTTCGGGCGAAACCGAAGAGGCGCTCGCCACGTTCCGCCGCGCGCTCAATCTCTCGCCGCGCAATATCCCGCTCACCATGCGTTACGCCGACGCGCTGATGAAAGCCGAACAGCCGAAAGTCGCGCACGCGGTGCTGCTCGACCTCTTCAACAATGTCGCGCCCACGCCCGAGCAGATTCGCTTCACGGCGCTCGCTGCGAGCAGTGCGGGAGACACGGGTGATGCCGCGTACTACATGAGCGAATACCACATCGCCACGGGCAACCTGCCGCTGTCGGTGGCGCAACTCGAAATGGCGCTCGCCGCACCGAACATCACCGCGGTTCAGCGCAGCCGCTACCAGGCGCGCCTCGATGAGGTGCGCGAAGTGCTGTTCTCCGATCGCAAGAGGCGACGCTCGCGGCCCGAGCAGCCAGAGCCCGACAAGGGCAGCACCGCCGGCACCCGCGCGGCACGCATCGGCTAGCAGCTCCTGCCTACGGGGCCCGGGCGACCGCAAGCTCTGCCAGACGAGCCCTGGCGGAGCTCAGCAGCACCCGGGAATACAATTTGTGAAAGCCGAGCAGCGCGTTGTAAGGAAAACGCCGCACCCGAATCACGACGGAGCCAAAGTGCAGGCGCGTCGCGGGTGATCCATCCAACTCGCTGGGCGCCACCATGAGCCAGGATCGGGTTTGGCCCAGGTAATCGCACATCAGCAGTTGATCGGTAGCCCGGTCTTCCACCGTCCAGGCAGCGAAACCATCCCGTGTACCCGCCGCGAGCTCACGCGCTTCCGCATCCGTCGACGGTTTGGCGACGATCCATTTGAGAATCCAACGCTCGAGCTTGAACACCCTGCTCGTGTAGAACGCTCTGACAAACTGCGCATGCGACACGTGCCCTGCGACTTTGGTGGTAAAGCAATCCGTGTAGGCGCCTGCGCGGGCGTACTTCGCGTGGATCGCTTCTGCCGGTAACGGACCGGCTTGGATCTTGCGCACAGGTCTCAGACGCACTACTCGCCGCGCGCCGCGCGTTTCTGCGAGATTTCTTCCCACGGATTGGGTTTCCAGCGCTTCAGCTCGAACTGAAACACCTTGCTCGTGACCGCGGGATCAGCGTTGATGATCGCGGCCGCTGCGGCGTCATCGTCTGCCTCGAACACGGCCGCACCGCCGCTGTCGTCCGTGAACCCGCCTGCACTGCGCAACAATCCTTTGCGATGCAAACCCAGGTAGTAGAGGAAATGCTCACGCATGCTCTGCTGTTGGCTCATCGGCTTGTCGTCGACCCAGCCGGGTCCGCGGTGATACACCACCAGGTACGTATTTCGTGAGGCGCTCGGAGGAACCACCACATCGGCTGGCTTCGGTTCAGCAGCGAGCGCATTCAATGCGAACCCCGCGAGAACAACAGCGAGCGACATTCCGATCATGTTTCGCATTGCAATTCCCATGTGAAAGTTCTTCGCTTCATTCTCGAGTATTGCGATCGATGGCGAGCGTCGTCCAGCCCTTCGTAACGTGTCCCTATTGTGTTCCACCCGCGGAGAGCGGCAGCTTGTAGAACCGCGTGTCGAGCGCCATTCGTGGAAAGGCTGCAGGCAGATCGCTCGAAGGGACCCTGACAAAGCGGTGCTTCTCATAGAAGCGATGCGCAGCGAGGAACTTCTCCGTCGTGCCCAGGAATATCTCTTCCACGCCTGCCGTCCTGGCGGCTGCCAGGAGAGTTCGAAGCAGTGTTTCGGCTACCGCCTGTTCTTTGCCGCGGTAAGGCTCCTTCACGAACATCTTCCGCAGTGCGCCCTGCCTGTTGCCGATGTCGCGCAGCGCGATTGTTCCGATGGGATGCTGTCCCACAAGCGCAACCCAAAACCCACCGGCTCCTGACTGGTAGAAGTTCTCGACGTCCAGCAGATCTGGCTGGTCTTCCGCCGTGATCTCGAAACCGAACTCACCCTGCTGAATCGCGAGGATCAGTTCAATCACCCCGGCCTGCATCGCCAACGTGTACGGCACGACATCGACCACGGCAGTTCCTGTATGAAGACTAACGGTTGAGCTGAGCGCCGCGCGCGCTGATGTATGGGCTTGGTACCTCATCTCCCACGCGTGCGCTCCAGCGAGTTGTTAGGCGCCCGAACGATTGCTTTCATTAAACCTTCGCACCCTCACCCGAAAGTGCAGCAACGCGGCAACTGCGGCCACGATTCCGAGAACCAAGACACCAGGCTCAATTATTCCTGGCAGCAGCAACGCCGCCAACAATGCAAGCGGCGCCATCGCGAGGAGCACGTTACCGGCAATCAAGCCGCGTCGGATATCCCTGCGCGCCGAATCGTTCGCAGTCCCTTCGATCAGAGCCCAATTACCCGATAGCAGAAACCACACCGGCACGACCGCGATTCCAAGAGCCAGAGGCACAGGCATTAGATAAGAAAGTATGATCACGTAAGGAAACGAGATGAAGACCGCCAGGAAATCGGTTATCGAGAATCGCTGGCGCAAATAGGTTTCGCGCGAGCGATCTCGGTCTTCGGTTGCGCGTGGGTCGTCCTCAGACATACACCGCCTAACGGTTGAGCTGAGCGCAACGCGCGCCGATGTATGAGCTTGGCACTTTATCTCTCACGCGTCCGCTCCAGCGATTTGTTAGACGCCACGCCGAGTGGCAACTCATTGGCGTGCCTTAACGCCAGGCGGAGGCTTGGTCTCAATGAATGTATCCGCGTGCCTGGAAACTATTTTCCAGGCGTTACCTTCGCAGCGCATGGCGTGTGTCACGCGAAGATTCGCGGGCGGCCGGCCGGGGCTCGCCAAGTGCTCAATCTGCACGAAAAGCGCGAGATCTGAGCCAACGATCGCCGAGATTTCATCGTACGAATAAGTGCCCTCGGTATTTTGTTTGGAGACCCAGTCAAGCCGTGGGGCGATCAACGACCAGCCACGTTCATAGCCGCCCCAAGCGCCCATCAGGGTGATGTCATCGGCGTGCGACCATAGTCCCTTTATTGGTTCGGGATTGCCGCGAACGAACGATAACTGGCCCGCCACTAGTTCGTTAACAAATTTTGGCCACGAATCTTTGTCACATGCCGCGTCGGCAATTGACGGTTGAAGCAGTGTGATCCCAACAACGCATAACAGTAGAATTTCACGCATCCTAGTTCTCCTATAAAGCGCACGCCGCGCTGGCGCATTGAGATAGTGGCGTCTAACGGTTGAGCTGAGCGGCGCGCGCGCCGGCGTTTGAGCTTGACACTTTATCTGCCACGCGTCCGCTCCAGCGATTTGTTAGGCGTCTCGGCACGGCCTTCATAGTGGGAGACCGCAAGAGCAATGTGGGCTTTCACCAGCTGCGAGAGAAATGCGGAATCGAATACATACGAACTGACAACTGCATCTCCCTTTGCGTGTACACCGATGTCGAGTACGGCACCAAGCTTGAGTCGATAGAGACGACGGAATTCGACTGCTTCACGTTTGAGAAACCGCTTCGCCTCGGCAATCGCCAGGTCCAATCGGTCTCCGGGAGCGTCGGATACTGACAGATTGAACCCGTTGACCGCGCTAAGGTGGGTTGAACCTGGAAGTCGGGGCTTCCCTTTCCAAAAGATCGCCGCCGGACGCCAACGCGACTGAGAAAGGAAGCGCTCTACCGCAACCTTGCTACCGCTGATTCGAAGCACTACGCCAGACATGACGCCTAACTCTGAATTAGACGACCGAAAAGTCGCGATTTAATTCGACAAACGCGTCGCATAACGTTCTGGCATTCCTGTAGGTGTCTGTTTTCACTACAGCACATGCCCAACTTCATCGTCAAACGACTCCAACTAGTTATACGACATGTCATATAAGCCAGGACGGCGGATCAATGGAGTTGCGGGAAAGCAAACGGCGGCGCAGCCGCCGGGAGATATCAGGCGCTCGCGGGTGACGCCGATGATCCGGTTATCGACAAACGTCGGTGATGCATCAGCACATACGTCGCGGGTATGACGAACAGAGTCAGCCCGCCACCGCACACCAGCCCGCCGATCACGGCGATCCCCATGGACATGCGGCTTTCGGCATCTGCTCCGACACCCATTGCGATCGGCATGCCCGGCACCGTCGCCAGGCGGTCATGAGTATCCGCCGCAGGCCGCCGAACTGAGCCGCACGCCGTTGCACCGGGCCAGCGCCACGGCGCGCGCAAATAGCATGAGTCGATGCAGGTCGCAAGGCGGCGGGTACCCCGCTATATGAGTAGAATTTCGCCCATGCCAAAAACCGCCCTTTTCTGCCTGCTCTTAGCTTTAGCGGGCTGCGCCAGCATTCCGTCCGGCAAGCCCGACCCCCGAGACCCCTGGGAACGCTTCAACCGCACCACGTTCCAGGTCAACGAGTCACTCGATCGCTACTTCGCCAGACCCGTTGCCAAGGCCTATGTGAAGGTGACGCCCCGCCTTATACGCACGGGCGTCAGCAACTTCTTCAGCAATCTGGAAACCGTGCCGACCATCGTCAACGACGCATTGCAGGGCAAGCTCCGCCAGGCGGGCAATGACTCGGCGCGCTTCCTGCTCAACAGCACGCTGGGGCTCGCCGGCCTGTTCGATCCCGCGAGCGCGGCAGGTCTCGAAACCAACGACGAAGACCTTGGGCAGACGCTGGGCAAATGGGGCGTGAAGCCGGGGCCCTATGTCGTGCTGCCCATCCTCGGACCCTCGTCGGTTCGCGACGGAATCGCGCGCGCGGCCGACACCTACATCGAGCCCGTGGCCTATCTCTCCGACGAGAGCACGCGCTACATCATCCGCGGCGTCGACCTGCTCGACCGGCGTGCCAACCTGCTCGAACTCGACGCCCAGCTGGAACGCAGCTTCGATCGGTATGCGTTCATACGCAATGCATGGCTGCAGCGGCGCGAATTCCAGGTCAAGGACGGCGATATCGAAGACCAGTCGCTCGAACTCGAACAGGAGTTCCTGGATTCGCCGCCGGAAGACCCGGCAGCCGCTCCATCGGCGGAGCCTTCCACGGAGACTTCCACGAGCCTCCTGCCCCCGCCGAGCCCGCTCCACCCCCACAATAGCTAGACTTAAGGGAGACCGGGGCGAACGATGACCACACCGACCGAAACGGGCAAACTGCCGCCATTGCTGCTGCTGCACCCTGACGACAACATTCTCGTCGCGCGGCGCGAAATCGCGGCCGGCGAAACCGTGGAAGTGGACGGAGAGACCTTCAACATGCCCGTGGCCATCGAACTTGGTCACAAACTCGCGCGTCGCGCGCTTGCAGCGGATACTCGCGTCCTCAAATACGGAGCACCCATCGGGTCGATGAAGATCGCGGTGGCCCGCGGGGAACACGTACACCTGCACAACCTGCGCAGCGACTACCTGCCCTCGACTTCGCGCGACATGGACAAGAAGACGGACGGACATTGATGAAAGGGTTTCTGCGCAAAGACGGCCGCAAGGGCATCCGCAACGTGGTCGCGGTGGCCTACCTCGTTGAATGCGCGCACCACGTCTCGCGCCTCATCGTGCAGAAGTCCGGCGCCGACGAAGTCCACCTCATCGGCTTTCCCGGTTGTTATCCCAACAAGTACTCCCTGGAGATGATGCAGCGGCTATGCACGCACCCCAACGTCGGCGCCGTGCTGCTCGTGTCCCTCGGTTGTGAAGGCTTCAATCGCGAGCAGCTGCGCCGGACCATCGCCGCCAGCGGGCGTCCCGTCGACCTGCTGGTCATTCAGCAGTCCGGCGGCACCACGCGCACCCTGAATGCCGGGCTCGAGATCGTGCGCAAAATGCGGGCCGAGCTCGCCCGGCAAACGCCAGTTCCCATGGGCTTCGAAGAACTCATCGTCGGCACCGTGTGCGGCGGGTCGGACGGCACCAGCGGCATCACCGCCAACCCGGCCGTCGGACGCTGCTTCGACTGGCTCATCGAGAAAGGCTCGGCCTGCATCTTCGAGGAGACCGGCGAGCTCATCGGCTGCGAGCGCATCATGGCCTCGCGGGCCATCACTGCCGAGCTCGGCCAGGAAATCGAGGCCTGCGTCGACAAGGCCGCTAACTACTACCGCATCATGGGTTACGGCAGCTTTGCTCCCGGCAACGCCGAAGGCGGCCTGACGACGCTCGAGGAGAAATCCATGGGCGCGTATTCCAAGTCCGGCTCCTCGCCCATCAGCGGGCTCATCAAGCCCGGCGACCTGCCGCCGCGAGGCGGGCTCTATCTTCTCGACGTCGTGCCCGACGGCGAGCCGCGCTTCGGCTTCCCCAACATCTCCGACAACGCCGAAATCGTCGAGCTCATCGCCTGTGGCTCGCACCTCATCCTCTTCACCACCGGCCGCGGATCGGTGGTCGGGTCGGCCCTCTCGCCCGTCATCAAGGTCTGCGCGAACCCGGACACCTACGACCGCATGGCCGACGACATGGACGTGAATGCCGGGCGCATCCTGCGCGGCGCCGAGCTCGATGACGTGGGCCGCGAGATCTTCGACCTCGTGCAGGCCGTCGCGGATGGCGCGCTGTCGAAGTCCGAAGCGCTCGGGCATCAGGAATTCATCCTGACTTACAAACAATTCGAACCGATCGGGCCGGCCTGCCTGCCGGCCGCGTAGCGAAACTTTTCCGGGAGATCCACTTGAAACTCGTACGTTTTGGCTCCGCGGGTGCGGAGCGCCCAGGTCTCGTGCTCGCCGACGGCAGCATTGCCGATCTGTCCGGTGTCATCCCCGAACTTTCGGGTGCCGCCCTGTCGCCCGAATCCCTGAAGAAACTCGGTTCGCTCGACGCCACCAAACTACCCAGGGCGCCGGCCGGCACCCGGCTCGGCGCCTGCGTGGGCGGCGTGGGCAAGTTCATTGCCATCGGCCTCAACTATGCGGATCACGCCGCCGAAACCGGCGCGAAGATTCCTGCCGAGCCCATCGTGTTCATGAAAGCGACGAGCTGCATCGTCGGCCCCAACGACACGGTGCTCAAGCCTCGCGGCTCCATCAAGATGGACTGGGAGGTCGAGCTCGGCGTCGTCATCGGCAGCGTCACGCGTTATGTGAGCGAGGCCGACGCGCCGAACCACATTGCCGGCTACTGCGTGATCAACGACCTCTCGGAGCGCCATTTCCAGCTCGAACGCGGCGGTCAGTGGGACAAGGGCAAGGGCTGCGACACCTTCGGCCCGCTCGGCCCGTGGCTCGTCACCTCCGACGAAGTCGGTGACCCTGCCAATCTGTCCATGTGGCTCGACGTGAACGGCACGCGCCGCCAGAACGGCTCGACGCGCACCATGATCTTCAAGCCCGCGTTCCTCGTGAGCTACCTGAGCCAGTTCATGAGCCTGCATCCGGGCGACGTGATCACCACGGGCACCCCGCCTGGCGTCGGCATGGGCATCAAGCCCGAACCGATTTTCCTGAACGTCGGCGACGTCATGGAGCTCGGCATCGAAAAGCTGGGTCAGCAAAGACAAGTGGTTGCTGCCGCGTGAAGAAAGGGGACAGATCTATTTATTGAACACTCAGCGAGCTATTGGTCATCGCATCATCAATAAATAGATCTGTCCCCTTTTCTTCACGCGGCGATTTCCGTCAAGGGCTGCGGCCCTGGAATAACACCGAGGATCTGCGCGAGATCGCGCGCCGGCGCATCCCGCGCGCGCTGTTCGATTACATCGACCGCGGCTCGTACGACGAGATCACCTGGAACCGCAATCGCGACGATCTGCGCGCCATGCAGCTCCGTCAGCGCGTCATGGTCGACGTGTCGCGCCTGTCGGTCGCCACTACCGTGCTCGGCGAGCCCTGGTCGATGCCGTTGGGACTGGCTCCCACCGGCCTCACCGGGTTCTTTCATCGCGACGGCGAGATCGAAGCGGCGCGTGCCGCGCAGGCAGCGGGTGTGCCGTTCACCCTGAGCACCATGTCCATCTGCTCGATCGAAGACGTGCGCGCGGCGGTGACCGGCCATTTCTGGTTCCAGCTGTACCTGATGCGCGATCGCGGATTCAACGAGGCGCTGATCGCACGGGCGCGCGCGGCGCGCTGCTCTGCGCTCATGCTCACGCTCGATCTGCCGCTGCAGGGCCTGCGGCGGCGCGACCCCAAGAACGGGCTTTCGGTGCCGCCGCGGCTGACGCTCGCCAATGCCTGGGAGATCCTCATGCGCCCGCGATGGCTCGCCGGCGTGTTGTTAGGGAAGCGGCGCACGCTCGGCAACCTTGCGGCCTTCTTCCCGGAACGCGGCATCGGCGAGCTCTCCGAATGGGTCGGCGGCCAGTTCGATCCGTCGATCACCTGGAAAGACGTTGCCTGGGTGCGTGAGCGCTGGCCCGGCAAGCTGATCGTCAAGGGCGTGCTCGATGCCGAAGATGCGCGGCTCGCACAGGCAACCGGCGTGGATGCGCATCGTCGTCTCCAACCACGGCGGCCGTCAGCTCGATGGCACCACATCGACGATCGCGGCGCTGCCACGCATCGTGGATGCCGTCGCCGGACGTTGCGAGGTGCTGCTCGACGGCGGCAGTCGACCTCCGGCCAGGACGTGCTCAAGGCGCTGGCGTCTGGGTGCTCGCGCCTGCCTCACCGGCAAGGCATTTCTCTACGGCCTGGCGGCGCGCGGTGGCGAAGGCGTCTCCCTCGCTCTGCAGATCATCCGCAAGGAACTCGAGATCAGCATGGCGTTATGTGGTGAGAACGACGTGCGCAATGCCGGACCGCATCTGCTGGTGCACTGATGCTGCGCGAACTACTGCGCGACTACCACGCGGGCGTGTTACTCAGCCAGCGGCTTGCAGCAAACCGTCGACCTCGCTGATCTTCGCAATCGCCACCAGCGACGCTGGCAGGTTCTCGAGCGAGACCACTCGCGACTTGCGCCGGCCCCACGCCAGCCAGTCGAGCAGCACCGCAAGGCCCGCGCTGTCGGCGCGAGTGACGCCGCTGCAGTCGATGACGATGCGTTCAGCACGCGAACTTTCGAGAACCAGGATGCCGAGCTGACGCGCATCGCGCGCGGTGGCGAAAGTGAGTTCGCCGCTCACCACGACGCGTCCGCTGCTGGGCTCACTGATCTCGACGCGCACGTTCTGCTTCGCCTCCCCTTGCTCTTGCTCATCAGGTCGGACTTGACCTTGGCGGCCTTGGCGCTCTGCGCCTTGGTCTCGAGGCGGGTGATGACCGCGTCCAGGCCTTTCTGCTGCACTTCCGCGCCGTAGTCTTCGCGGTAGCTCTTCACGTAGCTGATGCCGTCGATGACCACGTCCCAGGCCTTCCACTCGCCGTTGACCTTGCGCAGGCTGTAGTTCACGCCGACCTTGGTGCCGTTGGAGCGTTTGATCTCGGTGCGGACCGTGGCGCGCTCATCTGTGGGCGCGACCTTGGTGGGCAGCACCTTCAGGCGGTCGCCGGTGAAATCCACCATGGCGTCGCCGTAGGTGTACAGCAGCGACTTGTAGAACGCGTCGACGAAGCGCTTGCGTTGTTCGGGCGTCGCGTTGCGCCAGTGCGTGCCCAGCACGAGCTGCGCCGCGTATGGCGTGTCGAAATGCGGCAGCAGCGTCTGCTCCACGAGCGCATACAGGCCGGTGGGATCCTTGCGGAATTCCGCGCGCCGCGCGTCGATGCCCGACAGCAGCATGTTGGCCGAGCTTTCGATGAGCTGCGATGGACCGCTGGTGTCCACCGAAGTCGGGACGGCCTTTGCGGTGTCGGCCGCGTGCACCACGCCCGCCGACAGGCATGCCGCTAACAAACCCGCCATGAACCCAGCCTGAACGTTTCGCTTCATCGATTGCATCATTTCTGCTCCTGTTCGGCCGGTTCTTCGCTCTTCTGCTCGTCTGGTCCCTTGCTCGCCATGTTGGCGAAGAACTTGTTGACCAGACTCTCGAGCACGATGGCCGACTGTGTGAACTCGATTTGACCGCCCTGCTTCAGGAAGGTTTCCGAGCCGCCGGGACCGATGCCGATGTATTTGCCGCCCAACAATCCGGCGGTCTGGATGCTGGCATCGCTGTCCTCGGGGATCTCCTGGTACTGATCCTCGATGCGCAACACGACCGCCGCCTTGAAGTCTTTGGGGTCGAATCTGATTGACTCGACGCGCCCGATGCGCACGCCCGCCATCGTCACCGGCGAGCCCGACTTCAGATCGCCGATGTTGTCGAACTTCGCCGTGACGGTATACCCGCCGTCGCTGCCGCCCAGCTGGAGCGAAGTACCCGGCAATTGCGTGGTCAGGAACGCCAGCGCGGCAAAGCCGAGCAGGACGAACAGCCCGGTGCCGATTTCGAGGGAGCGTGAATTTTTCATGGGACTTTCCGATCAAGTCTTTGTTAGGAACGCGGCGGTCAGCAGATAGTTCAGCAGCAGCACCATCACCGAGGAGGTGACCACGGTGCGCGTGGTGGCCAGGCCCACGCCTTCGGGAGTCGGTTCGCTGTTGTATCCCTCGTACACGGCGATGAGGCTGCAGGCCACGCCGAACACCAGGCTCTTGACGATGCCTTCGTTGACATCGCGCAAGTCGACAGCGCTCTGGGTCTGCGACCAGAACGCGCCCACGTCGACACCCATCTGCTGCACGCCGATGAGCTGCGCGCCGAACAGGCCGATGACGCTGAACGTGGCAGCCAGCAGTGGCATGGCGATGATGCCGCCGATGAACCGCGGCGCGACGACATGACGCAGCGGATCCACCGCCATCATCTGCATCGCGGTGAGCTGATCGGTGCTCTTCATCAGCCCGATCTCCGAAGTCAGCGAGGTACCCGCCCGGCCGGCAAACAACAGCGCTGTCAGCACGGGCCCCAGCACCTTGAGCATGCCCAGCGCCGCCAGCACGCCGAGCGAATCCTCGGAGCCGAATCTCTGCAGCGTGTCGAACCCGAGCAGGCCGAGCACCATGCCGACGAACAGGCCCGACAACATGACGATGACCAGCGAACGCGCGCCGGCGTTGTAGATCTGCCGGACGATGAGGCCCGGTTTGCGCGAACGACGGAACGATGCGCGCGCACACCTGGACGAAGAACAGCGACATGCTGCCGATGCGCCGCAGCCACGCCACCGTCAGGGAATCCGTGGCGGCGTTCATGCCTCTCCCTCGAGCAGGTCCTGCGCAAGTATCGCGGCGCAGGGTAATGGAACGCCACTGGCCCGTCGGCGCAGCCCACCCATGAACTGGCGCACTTCCTCGAGATTGCTCTTGTGCAGCTCCGCAGGCGTGCCCTGCGCCACCACCGTGCCACCCGAGAGCAGGAAACTGTCGTGCGGCGATCGTCGAGAGCTCGTGGACGTCGTGTGACACCACGACGCTGGTGATGCCCAGCGCGTCATTGAGTCTGCTTGATGAGCCGGCAGATCACGCCCATCGAAATCGGATCGAGACCCACGAAGGGCTCATCGTAGATCAGGATGTTCGGGATCCATGACGATGGCCCGGGCCAGCGCCACGCGCCGCGCCATGCCGCCCGAAAGCTCCGCCGGCATCAGCCGCGCCGCGCCGCGCAGACCCACGGCCTGCAGCTTGGTCAGCACCAGCTGGCGCACGAGCGACTCCGGCAGTTTGGTGTGCGCGCGCAACGGGAACGCAACGTTTTCAAAGACATCTTCGTCGGTGAGCAGCGCGCCGTTCTGGAACAACATGCCCATGCGGCGGCGCAATGCGAACAGCTCCTTGCCCGACATCTGCGCCACTTCCGTCGCCCCACACCCTTACGCTGCCTCGTTGAGCCTGCGACTGACCGGTGATGAGCCGCAGCAGCGTGGTCTTGCCGGTGCCCGAGGGGCCCATGAACGCGGTGATGCGTCCGCGGCGCGCGGTGATGTCCAGGCCGTCGAAGATCTTGCGACCCCCGATCGAATAGTGGACATCGCGGACCTCAATAACGGCATCGCCGGCTTGCGCCGGCGATCCGTTCGCACCCTTCGGCAGTGAATCGCTCAAGCAGCCTGGGCCTCAAATGCTGATTCATATCGTTTCCCACGTAGCTCGCTGCCTGGAAGGGCGCGAAGGATAGCAAAAGGTCACCTCCCGGCTTTCTGAAGCATTGAATCCGTACTAAACTGGTCCCACTTAAAACGGGCCCCGAAAGGGGCCTAAACCATTGGGAAAGCAAGATGCTTCGGATCGGCAAACTCACCGACTACGCCACGGTCATCCTGGCCACCCTGGCCGCCGACCGGTCGCGCCTGCAAAACGCCGGCAGCCTGGCGGAACGCACGCACATCGCGGCGCCCACGGTCAGCAAGCTGCTGAAGCAGCTGCACCGCGCCGGCCTCGTGGTCTCCACGCGCGGCACCCACGGCGGCTACCAGCTGGCCCGCGACCCCGAAGCCATCAGCGCGGCCACCATCCTCGATGCGCTCGAAGGGCCCATCGCGCTCACCGAATGCTCGTCGGCCACCAGCCATTGCGGCATCGAACACACCTGCTCGGTCGGCCGGGCCTGGCAGCGGTTGAACGTCGCCATCCGCCGTTCGCTGAACGAGATCTCGCTGGCGCAACTCGCCGGCATGGACAGCCGGACGCCCGTCGATGCCGATCGAGCGTGAGCTCAAGCAACTGATCCGCGCGCCGAAGGTGCCCGCATGAGCGACTCGAAGCCGAACCACATCGACGCGCTGCTGGGCAAGTCGTACCGGCACGGCTTCGTCACCGACATCGACTCGGACACGCTGCCGCCGGGTCTCGACGAAGACGTCGTCCGCTTCATCTCGCGCAAGAAGCGCGAGCCCGAGTTCATGACCGAGTGGCGCCTCAAGGCCTATCGCCACTGGCTGACCATGCGCGAGCCGCACTGGGCGAAGCTGCGCGTGAACCAGATCGACTACCAGTCGATCTCCTACTTCTCCGCGCCGAAGCGCGATCCGAACGCGCCGAAGAGCCTCGAGGAAGTCGACCCGAAGCTGCTGGCCACCTACGAGAAGTTAGGCGTGCCGCTGCACGAACGCGCGCGGCTCGCCGGCGTGGCGGTGGACGCCGTGTTCGACAGCGTGTCGGTGGCCACCACGTTCAAGGAACGCCTGGCCGAAGCCGGCGTCATCTTCTGCTCGTTCTCCGACGCCGTGCAGAACCATCCCGCGCTCATCGAGCAATACCTCGGCACCGTGGTGCCGCACACCGACAACTTCTTCGCCGGCCTGAACTCCGCGGTGTTCTCCGACGGCTCGTTCGTCTACGTGCCGCCGGGCGTGCGCTGCCCCATGGAGCTGTCGACCTACTTCCGCATCAACGCGAAGAACACCGGCCAGTTCGAGCGCACGCTGATCATCGCCGCGCCCGGATCGCACGTGAGCTACCTCGAAGGCTGCACCGCGCCCATGCGCGACGAGAACCAGCTGCACGCCGCGGTGGTCGAGCTCATTGCCGAAGACGACGCCGCAGATCAAGTACTCGACGGTGCAGAACTGGTACCCGGGCGACGAGAACGGCGTCGGCGGCATCTACAACTTCGTCACCAAGCGCGGCGAATGCCGCGGCCGCAATTCCAAGATCTCCTGGACGCAGGTCGAAACCGGCTCGGCCATCACCTGGAAATATCCTTCCTGCGTGCTCAAGGGCGAGAACTCGGTCGGCGAGTTCTATTCCGTGGCCACGGCCAACAACTACCAGCAGGCCGACACCGGCACCAAGATGATCCACATCGGCGCCAACACGAAGAGCACGATCGTGTCCAAGGGCATCTCCGCCGGGCACGGGCAGAACAGCTACCGCGGCCTGGTGAAGATCCTGCCGTCGCGCGCATGGCGCGCGCAATTTCACGCAGTGCGATTCGCTGCTCATGGGCGGCAACTGCGGCGCGCACACGTTTCCCGTACATCGAAACGCGCAATCCGACGCGCGACCGTCGAGCACGAAGCCTCGACCTCGAAGATCAGCGAAGACCAGCTCTTCTACTGCCTGCAGCGCGGCATCGACGAAGAAGACGCGGTCAACATGATCGTGAGCGGCTTCTGCAAGAGCGTGCTGAAGGAGCTGCCGATGGAATTCGCCGTGGAGGCGCAGAACTTGTTGGCCGTGAGCCTGGAAGGAGCCGTGGGATGAACGCTGCGACTCCGCTGCTGAAGATCACGAACCTGTCCGCCAAGGTCGGCGGCAAGAACGTGTTGCAGGGACTGTCGCTCGACGCTGAACGCGGGCGAAGTGCACGCCATCATGGGCCCGAACGGCTCGGGCAAGAGCACGCTCGCCTACGTGCTCGCGGGCCGGCCCGGGCTACGAAATCACCGGCGGCAGCGTGGAGTTCCAGGGCCGCGACCTGCTCACCATGGAAGCCGAAGAACGCGCGCGCGCCGGCCTGTTCCTCGGCTTCCAGTACCCGGTCGAGATTCCCGGCGTCAACAACGTCTATCTACTGAAGGCGGCGGTGAACGCCAAGCGCAAGGCGGCGGGCCAGCCCGAAGTCGACGCCTACGAATTCCTGCAGCTGGTGCGCGGCAAGATGAAGCTCATGCAGATGGACGAGAGCTTCCTGTCGCGCGGCGTCAACGAAGGATTCTCGGGCGGCGAGAAGAAGCGCAACGAGATCCTGCAGATGCTGGTGCTCGAGCCCACGCTCGCGGTGCTCGACGAAACCGACTCCGGCCTCGACATCGACGCGCTGAAGGTGGTCGCGCGCGGCGTCAACACGCTGCGCGCGGCCGATCGCGGCGTGCTGCTCATCACGCACTACCAGCGCCTGCTCGATCACATCGTGCCCGACCAGGTGCACGTGCTGGCGCGCGGCCGGATCGCGAAGCTCGGGCGACAAGGACGCTGGCGCTCGAGCTCGAGAAGCGCGGCTACGACTGGGTGCTCGAGGTCGCCTGATGATGACTCGCGTTGCCCACCAACAAGGACGAGAACTGGCGTTACGCCAACCTGCGCCCGCTCGCCAAGGCGAACGCGGACGCGGTCGATGCCTCGCGGTCCGGCGACCGCCGCCGCCATCACTCTGCCGGCCGCGCTGCCCGGTTACGAACGCTGGGTGTTCGTCGACGGCCGGTTCGCCGCCGAGCTGTCGGCGCCCGCGCCGGACTCCTGCGCCACGTTGCTGAATGCGCGCGATGCCGGTGAGGAGTTCTCGGCCGATGCTCGATGCCGCCATCGCCGACCGAAGGCGTGGACTTCGCGCTGGCGCGCGTGAACGGCATGCGCGGCGACCAGGTGCTGCACATCGCGCCGCCCGATGGCGCGAAGCCAGCATCGAAATCACTGTTCGTGGCGAGCGCCGCGCGCGGCGCACGGCACCTCCTATCCGCGCGTGCAGGTGCATGCCGGACGCAATGCGCAGCTGCGCATCGTCGAGCGCCACGTGAGCGCCGGCGGCGCCGACTCCGGTCGTCAACGCCGCGTTCGACGTCGGCGCTGCGCGCCGATGCGAGCATCGATCACTGCCGCCTGCAGAACGTGCGCGGATGCCGCGAGCTGCTTCGACACGCTGATCGCGCACGTGGGCGAACGCGCGAGCTACCGCCTGCGCACCATCACGCTCGGCGGGCTCACGTCGCGCTCCACGATGCTGCGTCAAGCTCGCCGGCCGCGCGGCGCGCTGCGAGTTCACCGCGGCGCAGCATCGCCAACCGGCTCCAGACCCACGACATGTTCGCCGAAATCGAGCACGCCGCACGCCGACACGGTGACGCGCGAGCTCTTTCGCGGCATCGCCACCGATCGCGGCAAGCTCGGCTTCAACGGCAAGATGATCGTGCGCGAATCCGCGCCCGGCGCGGACTCCGACCAGTCGCTGAAGACCGCTGCTCACCGGCAAAGGCGCCGAAGCCTCGGTGCGGCCGCAGCTCGAGATCTACACCGACAAGGTGCGCGCCAAACACGGCGCGACCACCGGCAAGCTCGACGAGCAGATGCTGTTCTACCTGCTGTCGCGCGGCATCGACCGGCGCACCGCGCAGACGCTGCTGCAGTGGGCCTTCATCGAAGACGCCATCTCGCGCATGGACTGCGCTCCGCTGCGCGCCGAAATCGAGCAACTGGTCGCGGCGCAGCTCAACGAAGTGTCCGCGCTCGAAGGACTTGTTGGGACCATGAACGCGAATCCGCGCCTACGCCGGCTACGACGCAGAACGCGTGTGGCGCGACTTCCCCATCCTCGCCCGCCAGGTGCACGGCACGCCGCTGGTCTTCCTCGACAGCGCCGCCTCGTCGCAGCGCCCCGCCAGCGTCATCGCGGCGGTCGACGACTACGAAAAGCTGCACCACGCCAACGTGCACCGCGGCGTGCACCAGCTGAGCCAGGAAGCCACGCAGATGTTCGAGCATGCGCGCGAGCGCGTGCGCGCCTTCGTCAACGCCGCCTCCACGCGCGAAGTCATCTTCACGCGCGGCACCACCGAATCCATCAACCTCGTGGCGCAGTCCTACGCGCGGCCGCGCCTGCAACGCGGCGACGAGATCCTGCTCACCGCGCTCGAACACCACGCGAACATCGTGCCCTGGCAGCTCGTCGCGGAGCAGACCGGCGCCGTCGTCAAGGCCGTGCCCATGGATCGTCGCGGCGTCGTCGACGTCGACGAACGTCGCTGCGCACATGAACGAACGCACGCGCATCGTCGCCTGCGCGCACGTCTCGAACGCGCTCGGCACCGTGCTGCCGGTGCGCGAGATCACCCGGCTCGCGCACGCGCGCGGCGCGGTGGTGCTCATCGACGGCGCCCAGGCCGTGCCGCACCAGCGCGTCGACCTCGCAGGCGCTCGACTGCGACTTCTACGCGTTCTCCGCGCACAAGATGTACGGCCCCACCGGCATCGGCGCGCTGATCGGCCGCGAGTCGCTGCTCGAGGCCATGCCGCCCTGGCAAGGCGGCGGCGACATGATCCTCACCGTGAGCTTCGAGAAGACCACCTACAACGTGCTGCCGTTCAAGTTCGAGGCCGGCACGCCCAACATCTCGGGCGCGGTCGGCATGGCGGCGGCGATCGACTACATCGACTCGCTCGGCATCGACAACATTCACGCGCACGAACAGCGCCTGCTGGCAGCTCGCGACCGCGCAAGCTCGAAGCGCGTCCCGGGCCTCGACCATCATCGGCACCGCGCCGGACAAGGCCGCGGTGATCTCCTTCACGCTCGACGGCATCCACCCGCACGATCTCGGCACCATCCTCGACGCGGAAGGCGTCGCGGTGCGCACCGGCCATCACTGCGCCATGCCGGTCATGGAATTCTTCGACGTGCCCGCGACGGCGCGCGCGTCGTTCGCCTGCTACTCGCGCGAATCCGACATCGACGCGCTCGTCGCCGCGCTTGCCAAGGCGCGCGAGGTGTTCGGCTGATGGACCTCAAGGACCTGTATCGCGACGTGATCCTCGATCACAACAAGACCCCGCGCCTGTTCGGCCGGCTCGAGCCCGCCGATTCCGTCGGCCGACGGCCACAATCCCCTGTGCGGCGACCGGCTGCACGTCACGCTGCGGCTCGATGGCGACCGCGTCTCCGACCTGCGCTTCGACGGCAAGGGCTGCGCGATCTCCGTCGCCTCCGCGTCGCTGATGTGCGAAGCGGTCAAGGGCAAGCGCCGCGCCGAGATCACGCACCTGTTCAACGAAGTGCACGAAGTGCTCACGAGACACGACGCGCCCGTCCCGGAGGACCTCGGCAAGCTCGCCGCGCTGTCGGGCGTGCGCGAATTTCCGGTGCGCGTGAAGTGCGCCAGCCTCGGCTGGCACACGCTGAATGCGGCGCTCGAGCGCAGCGCCGAGCCCGTGAAGACCGAGTAGCAGATGAGAACGCACGAAAACGAACCCTTCGTCCTTCGCCGCGACGTCAAGGCGGTGATGGTTCCGGCCGGAATCGATATCGAGCTCAAGTCCGGCCAGTCCGGCTTCATCACGCAGGCGCTCGGCGGCAGCTTCACGCTGTACATGGAAGGCAACCTGTTCCGACTCGCCGGCGCGGACGCCGACGCCATCGGCAAGGAAGTCGTGAAGACGCCCGAGTTGCCGCCCAATGCCACCGAAGACGACGTGCTGGCGCTGGCCTGGGAACAGCTGCGCACCTGCTACGACCCCGAGATTCCCGATCAACATCGTGGACCTCGGACTCATCTACGAATGCACGGTGAGCGCGCAGCCCGAAGGTGGCCGCGTGGTCAACGTGCGGCTCACGCTCACCGCGCCGGGCTGCGGCATGGGCGACGTGCTGGTTCAGGACATCAGGCAGAAGCTCGAGATCATCCCCACGGTCGCCGCGGCCGACGTCGAGCTGGTGTTCGATCCGCCGTGGAACCAGTCGATGATGACCGAGGCCGCCCGGCTGCAGACGGGGATGTTCTAACTAAATTATGTCCGAATGGACCGACATCGGGAGCCTGGCGGAACTCGAATCCAGTTCACGTCTCGAGGCCGATGTCGACGGCTACCGCGTGCGGGTGGCGCGGGTTAATGGGATGCTGTACGCATTCGAAGACCGCTGTACCCACGACGACTCACCCTTTGACGATGCACCCATCGAGGACTCCGAGATCATCTGCCCGCGCCACGGCGCGCGCTTCTGCCTGCGCACCGGCGCGGCGCTCTCCCCGCCTGCCTATGAGCCGTTGCGGATATTCGAAGTGCGCGAGAACGCCGGCCGAGTCGAGGTACGTGCGTGAGCCCTGCAGTCGGGCAGGCGCCTGACACTGATCCGGCACGCCAACGCGGAGCAGGATGCCGATGTGCGCGATTTCGAGCGACCGCTGAGTCGCAAGGGCCAGAACGAAGCGCTGGAAATGGCGCGGCGTTTTCAGGAGCGCGGCCTCGTTCCCGACCTCATCCTTGCGAGCGCGGCCACGCGCACGCGCGAAACCGCCGAGACCTTCGCCAAGGTGTTGGGCGTACCCGCACGGCTGCTGCAGGCCGACGATGCGCTGTACCTGGCCGAGGGCGACTACATTCTCGGCGCCATTCGCGCCGTCGGGCCACGCGTTACGCACCTCATGGTCATCGGCCACAACCCGGGAATTTCGGCCGCGGCGATTTCGCTCGCACCCGAAGCCATCACCAACGACCTGCCGACCTGCGGCACGTTGACCATGGCCGTGAACTGCCCCACCTGGAATCTCATCGACCGCCGTTGCGTGCGCGATTCCGAGCGTGATTCGCCGAGGAAGTTTTTCGACTTCAGCTAAATGGGGACTCCCCATGTGCTAGCAAAAGGGGCCTCACCTCGTTAGCGAGGATCGAGCGAGCCGCGCCCACGCAGGCGTGAGTGATTTCCAGGCCTGACGGCCACGTCGGAAAACGCCGCCGAGGCGGCGGCGTTCATTTTGCGAAGACATCTTGGCTGTGGTTGCGTCCTACGGCGGCAAAGAGTCCTCAGGGCGCAGGGACTCTTTGCTAACGCCCAATCCAACTACGCCAAGATGTCTTCGTTTGAGCGGCGGCCACAATCTTGCGACGCGCAACTAAGCGAAGGGCCCGGCGAAAAGCGAACGAATCTCCTGGGCGTGTGCGCTCGCTGGGGCACGCTCACCCTCCAACTGCGTTCTTACTCCTAACTCCCTCGCGCCACCTGCGTGATATCGACGACGGCACCCTGATCACGCTCGCGCCGCACGCCCGGAACGCTCAGCACCTGCGGATCGCCGACGGTGCAGCAGTCACGGCCGGCCTGCTTCGAGCGGTACAGCGCTTCATCGGCGATGCGGATCAGCGTCTCGCGATCGCGCGTCATGGTCGAGTCGGAGATTCCGAAGCTCGCCGTGAACACCGGGGTTCCGGACAGCAGATGCGCCTGGGCGAGCGCGGCCCGCAGCCGGCCCACGACTTCCGCCGCGCGTTCCGCATTCGCGCCCGGCAGCAGCAACGCGAATTCCTCACCGCCCCAGCGGACCACGTGATCGCGATCGCGGACCACTTCAAGAGCCGTATCCGCAAACATCTTGAGCGCCCGATCGCCGGACTCATGACCCTGCGTGTCATTGAGGCGTTTGAAGGAATCGAGATCGGCCATGACGACGGCGAACGCCGAATCGACGGCCATGAGGTTGTTGAGCACTTCCTCGGCGGCGCGCCGGTTGGAAAGGCCGGTCAGGCTGTCAGTGCTCGCCTGAAGCTGCGAACGTTCGAAGGCGCGCAACGTGCCGATGCGCGTGCCGGCATGCACGCCGAGCGCAGTCAGCTGCGCAATCTGCTCGGGGTTCGGCGGCTTGCCCTTGGCGCCCGCCACGTGCAGCACGCCGAGCGCGCGGCCCATGAAGTTCACCGGCACGCAGGCCGCGGACAGCGATCCACCCATGCGACCTAACAATTTGGGACAGGCATTGAGCGCCTCGGCGTCCGGGAATATCTGCGGATGTCCGCGGCGAACCGCGATACAGCTGTAGGGTGATTCCACCGAACAGTTGGGCGAACCGTTCTTGGGATGTACGCAGGCGCGTTCCAGGTGCGCGCGCGATGAATCCGCCAGCAGCAGCTCCATCGGATGAACGTCGGAGATCGCACTCATGGCGCGCGCGATCACGCGATCCGCCTCGGCCTCGGAGTCCGCCATCTCCAGCGCCTCGACGAGCTGGTTGCTGAACGTGCTGCGACCGGCCTCGGAACGCAGGCGGGTCAACATTCCCTGCATGGTATCGGCGAGCAGATTGATCATGCGCGCGAGCCCGCTGACTTCGTCGGACCCATGCGTTTCGCAACGATTGTCCATGTCGCCGGCCGCGAGCGCCTGGGCCACTTCGCCGACGTCGCGCAACGCGTTCTGGATGGATTTCGCGATGACCCAGAACACCAGCGTCGCCACGAGTGCAGCGGCGAGCGCGCCGCCGATCAACCACCACTTCACCTCGAAGGATCGGTCCGCTTCGGCGAGCACGCGCGATTCAACGCGCTGCAGGACGGCGCGCATGCGCGTCATCGATTCGCGCAAAGCGAGCTCGAGGGCGGCCCGGCGAGGCTCGAGATCGGCAAACGCCCATGCCGTGGCGCCACCCGCTCCACCGCCCTGGCGCACGTATTCCTCGACAGTTTCGAGATACTGCGCGGCCGGAGTCCGCAGCGTTTCGGTGATAGCGGCGACTTCGGCCGTCGCCGGCAGCGCCCAGGTGAGGTCGATCTGCGCGCGCAGCGCGGCGACCACGTTGTTAGGCGCCTTGCTCGGCACGGCCGCCGTCGATTGCAGTTCCGCGCCGATGTTTCCCTGCAGCGTGAGCGCGCGATCCAGCGAGCGCTGCACGGCAGCGACGCGCGCCAGGTCGGCGCTCGCCTCGGTCTGCAGTCGCATGGCGTGCAGGCAGCCTGCGACCAGGCCCGCCTCTGCCAGCACCACGATCGCCAGCATTATGTAGAAGCGCCCGGTGATGGGAATCGATGCAAACCACCGGCGCGTGTGTCTTCCTGTCATCGCAGTACGCCCCTCCCGGCGAATCGCACAGGAGGGTATCGGCGGCGCCGGGGTGGACCTTAGGGCGGCGAAGCGCGAAAGGCACCACGCCACGGGACGCAGTGCTCAATTTCGCCTAACCGCGAACGGCGCCTACGTGCTACGGCACCTAACGAGCCGCCAGCGACAGCAGCCCCGCGTTGCCACCGATCGCCGCGGTATTCGTGGTGATGGTCTGCTCGGTCGCCATGCGATGCAGGTAGTGCGGTCCTCCGGCTTTTGGCCCGGTGCCGGAGAGTCCCATTCCGCCGAACGGCTGCACGCCCACCACCGCGCCAATCATGTTGCGGTTGATGTAGACGTTGCCCACGCGCAGCTGTCGCGCAATGCGTTGTGCCAGGCCATCGATGCGCGTGTGAATCCCGAGAGTGAGCCCGTAACCCTGTGCATTCACGGCGGCGATCACCGCATCGAGATCGCGCGCGCGATAACTGACCACGTGCACCACCGGGCCGAACACCTCGCGTTTGAGGCTGCTCAGCGCATCGATCTCCACCGCGAGCGGCGCGAAAAATCGGCCTCGGGTACCGGCGCCGTTCCGGGCGCGATGACTCCATCGCGCGCCCTTGACGATCTCGCCGGCGTGTTTCTCCAGCATCGCCAACGCCTCGTCGTCGATCACCGGGCCGACGTCGGTGCCGAGAAGTGCCGGATCGCCCAGCACCAGCTCATCCATGCAGCCGGCTAACAAGGTCTTCACGCGTGGCGCGATTTCTTCCTGTACCAGCAGCACGCGCAGCGCCGAGCATCGCTGCCCGGCACTGTTGAAACCCGAGTGCACCACGTCGAGCACGAGTTGCTCGGCGAGCGCAGAGCTGTCGGCCAGCATCACGTTGAGACCGCCGGTTTCCGCGATCAGCGTGCCGATGGCACCGGGCCTCGCCGCCATCGATCGCTCGATGAGCCGCGCGGTTTCCGTGGACCCCGTGAACACCACGCCCGCGAGCCGCGGGTCGCGCGTCAATGCGCCACCCACCTCGGCGCCGTCTCCCGGCACGAACTGCAGCGCCTCGGGTGGAACCCCCGCCTGCAACAGGAGTCCCGTGGCGTAGGCCGCGGTCAGCGGCGTCTGTTCGGCAGGCTTGGCGACCACGGTATTGCCCGCGGCGAGCGCGGCGGCAACCTGACCGGTGTAGATAGCCAGTGGAAAATTCCAGGGACTGATGCAGCCGAACACGCCCTTGCCACGCAACCGCAGCAGGTTGCGTTCGCCAGTGGGCCCGGGCAGCGTGGACTCATGCGAGAAGTCCCGGCGGGCACGCGCCGCGTAGTAGCGCAGGAAATCCACCGCTTCGCGCACTTCGCCGATGGCGTCAGGCAGGGTCTTGCCGGCTTCGCGAACACAACGCGCCACCAATGCGGCGGTGTGCTCCTCGAACATGGTCGCCGCGCGCTCCAGGATCGCAGCGCGCTTTTCGCCGCCGGTCGCATCCCATTCTTCCTGAGCGCGCAATGCCTCGCCGATGGCCCCTTCCACACTCGCGGCATTCGCGGACGTCACGCTGCCGATCTGCTCGCTGGTGTTGGCCGGATTGAACAGCGCGCTCCCCTTCCCCGCCTGCGTCTGGCCGGAAAGGATGGGCGCCGCGCTCCACGGTTGTTGTGAGGCGCGCTCCATGTCGCGCAACAACCCATCCACCGCTTGTCCATCGGCGAAATTGAAACCCACGGAATTCGAACGCTCCGGCGCGAACAGATTCACCGGCAGCGGAATGCGTGGATGCGCCACGCGCTCGAGCGCGTCCACCTCCGCGATCGGGTCCGCCACCACCTCTTCGGCCGGCAGGCTCGCATCGACGATGCGATTGACGAACGAAGTATTGGCGCCGTTTTCCAGCAGCCGTCGCACCAGATAGGGCAACAGATCTTCATGTGCACCGACCGGTGCGTATACGCGACAGGGAAACCTGCCCCAGGGGCCACGCACCACGCTGTCGTAGAGCTCCGCGCCCATGCCATGCAGGCGCTGGAATTCGAATCGATTGGCATCGCCGCCGAAAACCTCGGCCACGTGCGCGATGGTGTGCGCGTTGTGCGTGGCGAATTGCGGATACACGCGCTCGCCGGCCTTTTCCAGCAGCCGCGCACAAGCCAGGTAGGAGACGTCTGTATTGGGCTTTCGCGTGAACACCGGATAGCCGGCGAGTCCGCGCTCCTGCGCGCGCTTGATCTCGCTATCCCAGTACGCGCCCTTCACCAGGCGCAGCGTGATACGCCTGTCGGTTTCACGCAGCCGCCTGACCAGCCATTCGAGGGTGGCGTAGGCGCGCTTCTGATAGGCCTGCACCGCAAGGCCAAAGCCCGCATAACCGCGCGTGACCTCACTTTCGAGCAACCGTTCGACTAACAACAGCGACAGCTCGAGGCGTTCCGCCTCTTCGGCATCGAGCGTGACACCGATGCCGGCGTCGCGCGCCTCGCGCACCAGCCCTTCGATCACCGGGTAGAGTTCCGCCATGACCCGGGTTGCATGCGCGAACTCATAACGCGGATGCAGTGCCGACAGCTTGATGGAGATGCTGTGGCGGGCGGTGACCGACTCACGCGTCTCGACCGCTTTGCCCACGGCCGCGATGGCCGCCGCATATTTCTCGCGATAACGCTCGGCGTCGGCACGCGTGAGCGCGGCTTCACCCAGCATGTCGAACGAGTAGCGATAGTCGCGCTCTTCCTTGCCGGCAGCGCGCGTCAACGCGCTTTCGATGTCACGGCCCATGACGAACTGGTGGCCGAGAATGCGCATGGCTTGTTTGAGCGCGGCGCGCGCCACGGGCTCGCCGAGCTTGCCCACCAGCCGCGAATACCAGGAACGGGCCTCGCCCACTTCATTGCGATCGAGCGCCACGACCCGGCCAGTCAGCATCAATCCCCACGTCGATGCGTTCACCAGCATCGAGTCGGAGTCACCCAGGTGGTCGTCCCACGCGCCGCTCGGGATCTTGTCGGCGATGAGCCGGTCCGCGGTTTCGCCGTCCGGGATACGCAACAGCGCTTCGGCGAGACACATGAGGATCACGCCCTCGCGTGATGCGAGGCTGTATTCGCGCAGGAAGGCGTCCAGCGCTCCGCCGCTGCCGCGCGCCGCGCGCACCGCCTGCACCAGCGCCAGTGCTCGCGCACCGGCGTTGCGGCCAGCGGCTTCCGGAAGGCGCGCCTCGTCGGCCAGCGCGCGTAAAAGTGGTTGTTCTTCGGTGAGATATTGCGGATTGATCGCCTTGGCGATGGAGTCCGGACGTTCCAGCCTGGAAAAAATGGTCATGGCGGAAATTCTATTGAATTAGCCGCCTTGCGTCCCAATAGCCGGGGCCATGACTGCATCAGTATCAGCCGTAACCACGGCAACCTTCCCCGCCGAGGTCGTAAACGCCTCCGCCTCCCAACCGGTTCTGGTCGATTTCTGGGCTCCATGGTGCGGGCCCTGTCGCTCGCTCGCGCCTGTGCTCGAACAACTGGCCGACGAAAACGCCGGCAAGATCAAGGTCGTCAAGATCAACACCGACGAGAACCAGGACCTGGCGCAGCAGTTCAATATCCGCGGCATTCCGGCCGTCAAGCTGTTCCGCAATGGTCGCGTGGTCGACGAATTCGACGGCGCGCGGCCGCTCTCACAAGTGCGCGCATTCCTCGAACCGCATCTGCCGCGCGCATCAGCGGCCGAACACCTGGCCGCGCGCGACCTCGCCACGCAGGGCGACTACGCGGGCGCCGTGATCCAGTTGCGCAAAGTGGCCGAGACGGATCCCGCCAATATCGACGCGCGACGCGACCTCTCGCGATATCTCGCGCTCTCCGGTGAAGTCGTGGAGGCCTCAAAAGTGCTGGGCCAGCTCCCGCCGCAAGCGCAAACCGATGCGGCCACGAACTCGGTTCGCGCGCTCATCCATTTTGCGGCGCTCGCCACGGACGAAGCCGCGCGCACCGACAGCCTGCGTGCAGGCGCCGCGCGTTCGTTGCTCGGTGGCAGCCCGGATGCCGCCATCGAATCGCTGTTGACCCGCATGCAGGGCGATCGCGTGTTCGCCACGCGTGCAGGCCGCGAAGACCTGCTGCAGGCTTTCGCGCTGTTGCCGCCGGATGATGCGCGCGTGACCGGCTGGCGCCGGCGTCTCGCGGCCTTGCTCAACTGATGAATGACGGAACTCGCTAGTCCGGATCGCGCCACTGCTGATTGGCGACGATTTCCGCTTCGAGTTTTTTTTCCAGCACCTGGTACCGCACGTTTCCGGCCAGGGGCAGCGCGTAGAGCGGATCGCGCGTGATTTCCGCCGGACCGATCATCGGATACTGGGTAGATAGCTGCTCGAGCAGGTCGACAGCCGCATCGCCGGCATCAGCCCACGCCAGGATCCGCGCGGCGAGCGCACGTCCGTATCGCTGGATGCCCGGGTGCACGTGTTCCGGCGCCATCGCGAGAGCGGCGCGCGCTTCCACGGCGGCTTTGGGTTTATCACCGATGAACAGCGCCCCTTCCGCCGCCAGCATGCGCAGGTACCAGCCATTCCATTTGGTCACCGGCTCACGCCCCGCGAATTCCAGCATTATCCGACCGTCGCGCGCGGCCCCCGCTGCATCCTTCTCCAGCAACCTGGCCCAGCCATGCAACTCGGCGACTGGTTTGCGACCGATGGCCGGGATGGTAAATCCACCAAAACTCGCCTGCGGGATGGACTTGAAACCGGATTGCTCGACCAACGTGCCGAGCTCGCCGAGGCGCTGCGAAAACCGCAACAGCTCGAATTGCACGGCCAGATGCGCTTCCGGATCTCCTGCCGCCTCGAGACGCGGGGCTTCGCTCCTTGCGCGTTCGAGCTGGGCCGTGAAACCGAACAGCCGCCAGCCGTAAGTAGTCAGGCCGGGATAACGCGCTTCGAATTCGCGCGACCGGCGCAGGGCTTCCTCCACGTGTCGCGCCATCTTGAGATCCGAGTACCAGTCGCCGGCGATCGTCGGATTGCCCGGATCGAGCTCCGCCGCGCGCTGGTAGTGCGCCAGCGCTTCCTCAACGCGTCCCGCGCTGCTCAATGAGCGCGCCAGGTAGAGAAAGACCTCCGGGCTGTTCGGATTCATGGTTGCGGCAATCCCCAACGATCGCAGCGCCCTTGCGCTGTCGAAATCGACCAGCCGCGCATACAGCGCTTCCGTCACCAGCAGCGGCGGCGCGTCACCCATCATTTTGCGGGCGACGGCGAGGTCGGTGCGCACGGCCGCCAGATTGCTTTCGCTCACGTCCTGGCTGCCGGTGAACTTGTCCATGCGCACGCGAGCGCGCTGCAGATACGCGGCGGCAAACTCGCCGTCGAGCGCAATCGCCCGATCGAGCAAGTCCAGCGCCCTGGCCTGTTCGCGTGCAGAACGTCTCGCGTAGATAGTCTGCATCGCGAGACGTGCCTTCAGGTACAGGTCATACGCCTCGGAGCTCGCGGGCGCCGGCAGTTCGGCGATGTTTCCCGACAATCGCACCGCGAGCTGTGCGCTGACGTCCTGCGCAATCGCCGATTGCAGCGCCATGACATCGCTCAACTGGCGATCGAAATTTTCCGACCACAGGTGCGCGTCGTTGCGCGCATCGATGAGCTGGAGCGTGACCCGCACCGTCTGTCCCTCGCGGCGCACCGAACCTTCGAGCACGTGGGTCACGTTCAATTCTTTGGCGATCTGCTGCACCGACTTCGGCGTCGCGCGATACACCATCATGGTGGTGCGCGAAATCACTTCGAGATTGCTCGCCCGGTTGGCGATCGTGCTGAGGATCTCTTCGTGCATCCCATCGGTGAAGAAGGCGTTGGCAGGGTCGGGGCTCAGGTTTTCGAACGGCAGCACCGCCAGGCGCAGACGCGTCGAGGTGGCAACGCCGCGGCTCGCTTCGAACGAGGGTCCCGCCTCCTCCGGTTTCGAGCGGAAGACCGCAATCGCGGCGATGAATAGCACTACGAGGACTCCCAGCCACAGGAGCGGCGCTGTTCGGCTCACGCGGGAAGCCGTGTTCGGGCAACGGCGCAAGCACGGGCGGACCCGCCGGCGCTGCCGCAGAGTCCTCGGCAACGTTCTCGCGCGGTAACGGACCGAGATAGCGATAACCCCTGCGCGGCAGTGTCTCGACGTAGCGCGGGGCGTCTGCGTCGTCTTTCAGCGCCGCGCGCAGCCGCCGTACCCCCGAATTGAGGTTCGTATCGAAGTCCACGATGGTCTTCGGCCACAGGCGCGCGATGAGTTGCTCGCGAGTCACCACCTCCCCTGGCCGGCCCAGGAGCTCATCCAGAATCTGGAAAGGCAGGTCCTGCAAGCGGACCCGCTTGCCGTCGCGCTCGAGTTCACCGGAATCGCGGTGCAGCGTCCATCCGTCAAAACTGATCGTGGAAGGCTTGGTCATGGGATTGGGCACGAGGATACGTCGGGCGCCGCGTGTCACAAACATTTCAGACGCGCGCCAGAGCGCATTCATGGTGTTTCGACCCGTTGAGCGCACGCTCCGTCGGAATGAGACCCAGGGGAGTCGCACGGAAGATAGGCCCCACCCTGCCGCCCGCTGATCGAACAGGAGAATGCACAGATGATCAGGACACTGATGGTTGCCGCGATCGCAGCGACATTATTGGGCTCGCCCAGCCCTGCTCCGGCGCGCGATGTGATGAATGGCACGCTCAGCGCCGCAGAATCGGAGCTCAAGACCTACCTGCTGCAAATCATCGCGCGCTTCAACAGGCACGAAATCCCTCCGCCGGAATCGCCGGGTTTTACCCCCGACGCCGATTTCGTGAACGTGCAAGGCAGGTGGATGAAGGGCGTCGATGAGATCCGCCGCGGAACCAAAGAGGAGGGCGCGAAGAGGCTGAAGGACGCGCAGATCACATTGGTCGAGCTCGATATCCGCTTCATCCGGCCGGATGTCGCGGTAGTTCACCAGCTGCACGTGATGTCCGGAAAACGTCATCCGGACGGAACCACGTTGCCGCCTCACCAGCAGATATCCACGCGCATCCTGGTCAAGGAACAGGGCCACTGGATAACGACGGCATTCCAGAACACGAACGTTCAGCCCAGGGATCCCTGATGCGATCGAACGGGATACAACGGCCACGCCGCCAGTTTGTCCGCGGACTCGTGCTCATTGCCGGTGCCGCGCCCTTTCTGTCTGCTGGCGCTGCAACGCAAAAGCCCGCGCGCGTACCGCGTATCGGATACCTGGGCGGCGACTTTCCCGTACATCGCAATGCCTTCATGGATGAATTGCGAGCGCAGGGGTTTGTCGACGGCGAGAGCGTGATCGTCGAAAAGCGGCTGCAGCGCGATCTCGCGGAAGGCCCGGCGGCAGCGAAAGAACTCGCCGCCATGCCGCTCGACTTCATCGTGGCCTCAGCGCTCCCTTACGCGCTCATGGTGCGCGCTGCCAATCCCGAGATGCCCATGGTGATCACCACCTGTCCGGGCATGATCAGCAACGGCTTCGCGCGCAGCCTGGAGCGGCCTTCCGGCATCTACACCGGCATTGACGAGCTGCCACCCGGTGTGACGACGAAACGGATGACGTTGCTGATGACCGCGATACCCGCGGCCACGCGAATAGCGCTGCTGTCCACCACTCCCGGCGTCGGCGGACATGAAGCGCAGCTTCAGGATGCTCAAAAGGTGGCCACATCACTCGGGGTGACCGTCCATCCGTATCGCGCCACCACACCGGACGAGCTCACGCGCGCGCTCGAGGCAATCGTCGCGGATCGCATGGACGCCTTGCTCAACTTCCAGGGTGGACTCTCGGTATACCGGCGCCAGGCCATCGTCGACTTCGTCAACGCGCATCGTCTGCCGGCCATCTACCAGGCGACCATGTTCGCGGAAGCCGGCGGTCTCATGACCTGGTCTCCGGATCAGGTGGAACAGCAGCGGATGTCGGCGAGGCTGGCGGCAAAGGTACTCAAAGGCGCAAAGCCGGGCGAACTGCCGATCCCCTACCCCACCGGGTACTGCCTCACCATCAATGCCGATGCGGCCAGGAAGACTGGCCTCACGCTGCCGCCGGCCCTGCTGGCACAAGCCGCGCGGGTGATCCAAACTTCCGGTAGCTAGTCGCTGGCCGCTTCGCGACGCAGGCGTTCCGCTTCGCCTTGCCCGAGGTAGGCGCGGATTCCCGCGCGTGCCAGGTACAGCAGCGGTATCAGGGCAATGGCCGCCGTCATCTTGTACACATAGTTGACGGTGCCGACCGCGAGGAACTGCGGGATCGACCAGTGCTGTGGGCCGATGACGAAGGCGATGTACAGCACGATGAAGCTGTCGAGCAGCTGCGAGACGGCGGTGGACGCGGTGGCGCGCAGCCACACGAAACGCTCGCCGGTGGCGCGCAGGATGCGATGGAAGATCGCGACGTCGATGAGCTGGCCGACGAGGAAGGCGATGATGGAACCGCCGATGGTCCAGAGCCCCTGCCCGAAAATGAGTGCGTAGGATTTCTGGATGTCGGGCACGCCGAGGCCCGCGTTGACGTCCACCCAGAACGTGGCGGGCGCAAGGGAAATGGCAGCGTACGCGGCGACGAACGCGTACGCGATGAACAACACCGCGATCCACGAGATGAGGCGCACGCCTCGCACGCCGAAGTACTCGTTGATGATGTCGGTCATGATGAACACGAACGGCCACAGCAACACGCCGGCGGTGAAATTCAGTGTTCCATCGATGCCGAACAGCGACCAGTGAAACGGCGCCGCGCCGATGCTCGCTTCCAGCGCGAAGATCTTCACGCCGACGAACTCGGCGATCAGCGCGTTGGTCAGGAAGAACCCCGCCAGGAAAATGAACAGGCGGGTCGAACGGTGATCCGTGGTGCGCATGGCGTCGTTTGGCGTCAGTCGCGGCCGCGCAGGCGGCGCAATTCGCGGCGGCCATGTTTGTCAGGCCGTTCGAGCGAGCGCGGCTGCGCAAACGCGGAAACCAGCCGCGACTGTTCTGCGAATTTTTCCCGTGCGGCGCGCGCGGTGTCGGTCTCCGCGTAGCAGGCTTGGGCAACGGGTGCCGATCCGCGCCGGTCCGGCAGCTTCAGGACTTCACATTCGAAGTCATAACCCTGGCGCTTGAGCGAGAGCCGGTCGCCCACTCGAACGGCGTGTGCCGGCTTGACGCGCTGGCCGTTCACATGAACCTTGCCGCCCGACACCGCCTCGGCGGCCAGCGTGCGCGACTTGAACAGCCGGGTGCACCACAACCAGCGGTCGATGCGCAGCGTGGTGCCACCACCCTCGGCTCCCTCCGCGTTCTCGTGATCTGTCGGCTTGGCTCTCACGGCGGCCAGTATAATTGCGCCAACTTCACCTTACCCGAGGTTCCTTCGTGGACCCTGCGTTCTACCAGCGATTCGACACCCAACTCGACGAACTCCGCCAGCAAGGCTTGTTCAAGACCGAACGCGTGATCGCCAGCCCCCAGGCCGGGCAGATCCGCGCCAACGACGTCGACGTCATAAACCTCTGCGCTAACAACTACCTGGGCCTCGCGAGCCACCCTGCCATCCGTGAGGCGGCGCATCGTGCCATCGATCGTTATGGCTACGGCATGGCGTCGGTGCGCTTCATCTGCGGCACGCAGACCGTTCACAAGCAGCTCGAGGCCGCGTTGTCGCGCTTCCTCGGCACCGAAGACACGATCCTCTACTCGTCGTGCTGGGACGCGAACGGCGGCCTGTTCGAAACCGTGCTCGGTGAACAGGACGCCATCATCTCGGATGCGCTCAATCACGCCAGCATCATCGACGGCGTCCGCCTGTGCAAAGCACGGCGCCTGCGTTACGCCAACCGCAATCTCGCCGAGCTCGAGCAGCACCTGTAGGACACGCAGGACTGCCGCACGCGGCTCATCGCCACCGACGGCGTGTTCTCGATGGACGGAAGCATCGCGCCCCTGCGCGAGATCTGCGACCTGGCCGAGAAGTACGGCGCGCTGGTCATGGTCGACGATTCGCACGCCACCGGATTCATGGGCGCCGGCGGCCGCGGCACGCCCGAACACTGCGGTGTCGCCGCGCGCATCGACTTCCTCACCGGCACCTTCGGCAAGGCGCTGGGCGGCGGCAGCGGCGGATACACCGCCGGCAAGGCGAATGCGATCGCCTGGCTACGCCAGCGGTCGCGGCCCTATCTGTTCTCGAACAGCATTCCGCCCGTGGTCGCGGCCGTCACGCTGCGCGCGCTCGATCTCGTCGAGAACATGCCGCAATTGCGCGAAACGCTGTTCGGCCACGCCCGAAAATTCCGCGCGGGCATGCAGGCCGCCGGCTTCAAACTACTGCCCGGCGAGCATCCCATCATTCCCGTCATGATCGGCGATGCCGCGCTGGCCGGGCGATTCGCCGACCGGTTGCTGGGTGAAGGCGTGTACGTCATCGGTTTCTCATTCCCCGTGGTGCCCAAGGGCGAGGCGCGCATTCGCACGCAGATGTCCGCGGGTCTCAACGACGCGCAACTCAACGCGTGCTCTTGAAGCCTTCATCAAGGTGGGTCGCGAACTGGAGCTCATCGATAAAGCACAATGAAAGCACTGGTCAAAAGCGAAGCAAGGCCCGGCATCTGGATGAAGGACATCGAGGAGCCGAAGGTCGGCCCCAACGACGTGCTCATCAAGATCGCCAAGACCGCGATCTGCGGCACCGACATGCACATCTACAACTGGGACGCGTGGGCGCAGAAGACCATCCCGGTGCCCATGGCCGTGGGCCACGAATATTTCGGCCGCATCGTCGACATGGGCAGCGAGGTACGCGGCTTCGCCGTCGGCGATCGTGTGTCGGGCGAAGGTCATCTCACCTGCGGCTATCTGTCGCAACTGCCGCGCGGGCCGGCGTCACCTGTGCCGCAACACCGTGGGCGTGGGCGTCGATCGCCAGGGTTGTTTCGCCGAGTTCCTGGTCATACCTGCGAGCAATGCGTTCAAGCTGCCGGACGCGGTCACCGACGACATCGCCAGCATCCTCGATCCCTTCGGCAATGCCACGCATACCGCCCTCGCCTTCAACATGGTGGGCGAAGACGTGCTGATCACCGGCGCCGGGCCGATCGGCATCATGGCGGTGGCCATATCGAAGAAGATCGGCGCGCGGCACGTGGTCATCACCGACGTCAACGACTACCGCCTGGGGCTGGCGCAGAAGATGGGCGCCACGCGCGCCATCAACGTCACGAAACAGACGCTCGACGACACGATGAAAGAGCTCGGCATGCAGGAAGGCTTCGACGTGGGACTCGAGATGTCGGGCAACCCGGCCGCGTTCCGCGACATGCTCCGCACCATGCACCACGGCGGCAGCGTCGCCTTGTTAGGCATTCCGCCGGGCGAGACCGCCATCGACTGGAACCAGGTGATCTTCAAGGGCCTCAACATGCGCGGCATCTACGGCCGCGAGATGTTCGAGACCTGGTACAAGATGGCAGCGCTGCTGCAGGCCGGGCTCGACATCACGCCGGTGATCACGCACCACTTTCCCATCCAGGAATTCCAGCGCGGTTTCGAAACGATGGGATCGGGTCAGTCGGGCAAGGTCATCCTCGACTGGAGCACGCTCAACTAGCGCGGGAAGCTAGCGTTGCTTCGCAGGTTCCGGGCTCGCTTGCGCGCCCTCGTCCTTGAGACGCTGTTCCCACCGGCGTTTCGCGCCGCCCGCGTACATCTTGCAGCCTTGCGGATCGACGAAAGGATTCTCCTGCGGCCGTTGCAGGCGCCATTGAAGCTTCGTTTCCATTCCGAACAGGTCCGGATGTGGCGACAGCAGCACATCGCAGGGGAGCCCTTCGACGCGCGCAATGCTCGAGCTCAACGTATTCGTGCCCGTGAACCGGAAGCCAGGAGCGGACACGGGATTCAGGCTATCCGCGTAGACGATATCGAGGCACCGCTTCCCTTCGCATGAACGCCACGTCCAGCTCGTACCGCCGGGCGTGTGGCCGGGCGTGAAGCGCGCGGTAATTGCGATCTCGCCGACGCGCAGCGTTTCACCATCGCCAAACACGCGGACTTCCTTTATCGAAGGATAGTCGTTGTGCTCGCGGCCGAACGCGAACTGCGGATCGTCCTCGGTGGGCCCGCCTTGCTTCAGCGCCGCGGCACTGGCCGGGCTTGCGGCAACCTTCGCTCCGCTCGCGCGCTGCAGTGCTGCAATCCCGCCGGCGTGGTCGTAGTGAGTGTGCGAATTGACGATCAGCCGGATGTCCTGGATACGGAATCCGAGCTTGCGAATGTTTTCGTCAATGAGAGGCGCCGATTGCGGCAGAGCGCCGTCGATAAGGATCATTCCCTTCTTCGAAGTGATCAGGATCGAGGACAGCCCGGCGGTACCCACGTAGTACGTGTTGCCGAAGACGCGAAACGGCTCATGCGGGACATTCCATGCCTCGCATTGCGAACAGGCCTTGGGAGGATCCGGCTCAACCGAAGCTGCGGCACCGACCTGGCAGCTCAGCAAGCCAACCAAAGCTGCGACTGCGCCGATGCGTTTCAAGGTCCGGTCAGCGAACGTCGCAGAAGCAGTAGGCGTAGCGATTGTCGCGCGCATTCATGCGCGACCAGCGCGCGAGTTCGCGCTGCAGCGGCTCGAGTTCACGCGCAACCTGCAGTGCGGGAATCCGCGCAGCGATATCACCCACGAAATTCTTCGCGAACCAGACCTTGATCTGCAGCGCCAGTGATTCGGCCCAGCTCAGTTCCGGCTCGATGCGTTCGACTTCGTAGTCGTCGGTGAGATTCGCCATCTTCGCCGCGGACTTCACCGCCTGGTCGAACAGGCCGAGATGATCGACGAGGCCATTGCCCTTGGCATCGGTGCCGATCCACACGCGACCCTGCGCTATCGCATGCACTTCGTCGCGGGTCTTCTTGCGGCCTTCGGCGACGTGCCCGAGGAATTCTTCGTAGCCGCGCTCGATGAACGACTGCAGCAGGATCTTGGCGTCTTCACCCAGCGGGCGGTCGATGCGCAGCTGGCCGGACATCTTCGTGGTGCCCACGCCATCCACATTCACGCCGATCTTCTTGAGCGTGTTCTGGAACGTCGGGATGGCGCCGAAGATGCCGATGGAGCCGGTGATCGTCGCCGGATGCGCCCAGATCTCATCGGCCGACGACGCGATGTAGTAACCGCCCGACGCGGCGAGATCGCCCATCGAGACCACGACCGGCTTGCCGTCTTCCTGGGCGGCGCGCACCTCGCGATAGATCTGCTCGGAGGCGAACACGCTGCCGCCCGGGACTATCTACACGCAGCACGATGGCCTTGATGTCGTCGTCCTCGCGCGCTTCGCGGATGAGCATCGCGGCGGTCTCGCCACCCACCGTTCCCGGTGGCTGCGAACCATCGAGGATCTCACCCGCGGCGATGATGACGCCGACCTTGTCCTTGCCCGCGCTGCGGGCGCGCTTCTCGGCCTGCACCACGCGGAGGTAGTCCTCGAGCGACGTCGAGTTGTATGACTCGCCGGCATCGCTCTCGTCGGCTTCCACCTTCTCTTCGGTGTCCTTCGAGTCGCCGCCCACGAGCTTGACCATGCGCCGTTCGACGTCGAGCGATGACTTGAGGCCCGTGACCAGCTTCGCGTCCAGCGCGACCTTGGCGGCATCGCCTTTCGCCGCGAGCATCGCCGGCACGAGATTGTTGACGTAGTCGGAGATGTCGGTGGGCGTGAGACCACGCGCCTCGGCCACCGCGGTGCGATAGCTGAGCCACAGCCCGTTCAGATAGGCGATGCTCTCCTCGCGATCTTCCGGCGACATGTCGGTGCGCACGTAGACTTCGGCGGCGCTCTTGTATGCGCCCACGCGGAACAGGTTGATCTCGACGCCGAGCTTGTCGAAGAGCTCCTTGTAATAGGTGCGGTAGCGCTCGTAGCCGTCGACGGCGACGACGCCCATCGGGTCGAGATAGATCTCGTCGGCCGCGGCGGCGACGTAGTAGCTCTCCTGCAGGAACGAAGTGGCGTGCGCCACCACCTTCTTGCCCGAGCTGCGGAAATCCCTGATGGCCGCGGTGAGTTCCGCGAGGGTCGGCTGCCCGCCGCCCGACATGTAGTTGAGATCGAGCACCACCGCGGCGATGCGCTGGTCTTTCTTCGCGGCCTTGAGCGCGTCGACCAGATCCCAGAGCAGCGTTTCTTCCTGTGCATCGCCCTGCGCCCGGGCCAGCGCCTGGTCCACCGGACTGCCGGAGATCTGCTCGACGATCTCGCCCTTGGGCGCGAGCACCAGCGCCGACGCGTCCGCGATGTGCGGAATCGAGGTACGCAGGGCTCCGACGACAAAACCGAAGATCGTCAGCAGCACCAGCAGGTGCAGGAACTTGCGCAGCCCGTCGAGGCCGCGCCAGATGCCGACGAAGATCCGGCCGATCATGCCGCCGAAGCCCGCTTCAAGAAGTTAGACCTTCTCTTCGATGCGCGCGGCCTTGCCGGACAGATCGCGCAGATAGTACAGCTTGGCGCGGCGCACGCTGCCGCGGCGCTTGACTTCGACTTCGCTGATCGCCGGGCTGTGCGTCTGGAACACGCGCTCCACGCCTTCGCCGTGCGAAATCTTGCGCACCGTGAACGAGGAGTTGAGGCCGCGGTTGCTCTTCGCAATGACCACGCCTTCGTAGGCCTGCGCGCGCTCGCGGTCGCCTTCCTTCACCTTGACCTGCACGACCACGGTGTCGCCCGGATTGAAGTCCGGGAGCTTGCGCGTCATGCGCGCCTTTTCGAGTTCTTGAATGATGTTAGCCATGTCTGTCACCTTCGCGTTCAGCGAGAAATTCGTCGAGGAGTTTCGCCGCATCGGCCGGCAACGCTCCCCGTGCAATCAAATCCGGCCGGCGCAACCAGGTGCGCGCGACCGCCTGCTTCAACCGCCAGCGCTGAATATCAGCATGGTGCCCGCCCGCAAGGACTTCGGGCACCGTCCGGCCTTCGAACTCCACCGGCCGCGTGTAATGCGGCCAGTCGAGCAATCCGTTGTCGAAAGACTCTTCGACGCTGGAGCGCTCGTCCCCGAGAACCCCGGGTAACAACCGCGCCACCGCGTCGATGACCACCAGCGCCGGGAATTCTCCGCCCGACAGCACGTAATCGCCCACCGACACTTCTCTATCTATGCGCGATTCGATGACCCGTTCGTCGAGTCCTTCGTATCGCCCCGCCACCAGCGTCAAGCCCGGGCAGCTTCGAAAATTCCTGCGCCAGCGCCTGCGTAAAAGGCACGCCCTGCGCCGACATATATATGCGCGGCGATCCAGCCGGCAGCCGCGCTCGCAGCCGCGTCAATCGCGCGCGACATCGGCTCCGGCTTCAACACCATGCCCGGCCCGCCGCCGTAAGGCCGGTCGTCCACCGTGCGATGTACATCGCGGGTATGTGCGCGCGGGTCTTCGCAACCCACCGACACGATACCGCGCTCCACCGCCCGGCCCAGCACGCCAACCTTCAGCGCCTGCTGGATCAGCTCCGGGAACAATGTCACGACTTCGATGCGCATGAGTCGTGGTCAGAAGTCCTCGGGCCAATCCACCAGAACCGTGCGCGCATCCTTGTCGATGCTGCGCAGATGCTGCCCGGTCACTGGAACCCAGTGTTCGCGCGCACCCTTGATCACCATCACCGCGTTGCCCGGCGTGTCGACGAAATGATCGACCGCACCCAGCAACGCACCTTCCAGATTCTTCGCCTCGAAGCCGATGAGGTCGTCGCGGTAGTGCTCGCGTCCCTCGGCCGGTGGCAGTTCGTCGCGTTCGACGAGAATCATCTGCCCGGTCAGCCGGCTCGCGCCGTCGCGTTCTTCGACACCCTCGAGCCGCGCGATCCAGCCATTGCCCTGGGGTCGCGCCTCTAACAACTTCACTTCGCCGGGTCGCGCCGTTGGCTGCCTGCAACTGCCAGCTGGACCACTCGAACAGTCGTTGCGGAGGATCCGTGTACGACTGCACCCGCAACCAGCCGCGCACTCCGTGCGCCGCTCCCAATCTGCCGACTTCGACGGGGCGAGGCTTGATCACCGCGCCAGGCTCTGCTGATCAGGCGTTCGCCTTGCGGAACGTGGTCACGAGATTCTTCACGCGATCGGACTGCTGCGCGCCCTTCGACACCCAGTAGTCGATGCGGGCGATGTCGAGCTTGAGCTTGGTCTCGTTCTTCACCGCTTTCGGGTTGAAGAAACCGACCTGCTCCAGGCTCTTGCCACCCTGGCGCTTGCGGCTGTCGGTCACCACGACGTGATAGAACGGCGTGTTAGTGGCACCGCGGCGGGTCAGACGAATTGTCACCATGTAATTAAACCTTCAAGTTGCGTAGCCCCGGGGCGAATTACCCGTCCCGGCCGGCCAAAAAAGAGCGCGGATTCTACGCAAACCAATGGCTTAGCGGAAGCAGGAAATGGGGTCAGACCCCATTTCCAGGAAAAGGAGCCGGAGCTGCCTGATTTGACAGGAAATCGTCCTTTCCGGTGCCGGGCCGGGAAACCGGGATAACGCCTAAAACCTCGCGTTATCCCGGTTTCCCGGCCCGGCACCACTACTGCGGGAAGCCCGGCGGAACGCCTCCCTTGAAGGCCTGCATCATGCGTTTGAACTTGCCGCCCGAGAAGCTCTTCATCATTTTCTGCATTTCCATGAACTGCTTCATGAGCTTGTTGACGTCCTGGACCTGGACCCCGGCCCCGGCGGCGATGCGCCGGCGGCGGGAGCCATCGAGCACGCCCGGGTTGCGGCGCTCCTTACGGGTCATGGAATTGATGATGGCGATCTGCCGGCGGACGTCCTTGTCGCCCTGATCGGGGGGCAAGGCAGCTCCCTTCATGGCCGCCTGGGGCAGTTTGTCCATGAGGGCCCCGACGCCGCCCATCTTCTGCAGCTGCTCGAGCTGGCTCTTGAGGTCCACCAGGTCGAAGCCCTTGCCCTTGGCCACCTTCTTGGCGAGCTTCTGCGCCTCTTCGACATCGACCTGCTTCTGGACCTGCTCGACCAGGGCGACGACGTCGCCCATGCCGAGAATGCGTCCGGCCATGCGCTCGGCGTCGAAGGGCTCGAGCGCGTCGAGCTTCTCGCCCACGCCCACCAGCACGATGGGCTTGCCGGTGACCTCGCGCACCGACAGCGCCGCGCCACCGCGCGCATCGCCGTCCGCCTTGGTGAGGATGACGCCGGTGAGATCGAGCGCCGCGCCGAAGGCGCGCGCGGAATTCACCGCATCCTGGCCCGCCATCGCATCGATGACGAACAGCCGCTCGTGGGTTTCCACGGCGCGTTCGATTTCCTTCACCTCTTCCATGAGCTCGGCATCGACGTGCAGCCGGCCCGCGGTGTCGACGATCAGCACGTCGTAAACACCCTTGCGCGCCGCGTCGAGCGCATCGCGCGCGATGTCGGCGGGCTTCTGCTTGCCGTCGCTCGGGAAGAATCCCGCGTCCACCTGCTCCGCGAGCCGCTGCAACTGCAGTATCGCGGCCGGGCGGCGGATGTCCGTGCTGACTAACAACACGCGCTTCTTGTGCGACTCGATGAGCCAGCGCGCGAGCTTGCCGGCGGTGGTGGTCTTGCCCGCGCCCTGCAGGCCGGCTAACAACACGACGACGGGCGGCTGCGCGCGCAGTTCGAAGCGCGCCCATCTTCGCGGCGCGCCGCCCATGAGCGCGACCAGCTCCTTGTGCAGGATGCCGACGAAAGCCTGGCCCGGCGAGAGGCTGGCGGTGACCTCGGCGCCGAGCGCCTTCTGCTTGACGCGCTCGATGAAGGTCTTGACCACCGGCAGCGCGACATCGGCCTCGAGCAGCGCCATGCGCACTTCGCGCAGGCTTTCGCCGACGTTTTCTTCGGTGATGCGGCCGCGGCCGCGCAGGGTGTCGACGGTGCGGGACAGCCGCGCCGTCAGGTTCTCGAAAAGTGCCATAGGGGCGCGGATTATAGAAGCCCTATGCTATGGGGCATATGCAAAACGCACCCTCCTACATCCTCGGCATCGCGCTCGTGGTCCTGCTGCTGCTGATCGCGTTCTCCTCGGGCACCGAAGTGGCGATGCTGTCGGCCAATCGCTACAAGATCCGCGCCGCGGCCAAGGCCGGCAAGCGCACGGCGAAGGCGCTGGACGCGCTGCTCAGCCAAGCCCGAGAGCTGGCTGGGCGCCAACCTGGTGGTGCTGGCGCTGGCCAGCGTCGCGGCCTCGTCGATCGCGACCTTGTTAGCGCAGCGCACCGCGCTACGAACACGCCGATTCCGGTCACGATGGCGGTGCTCTCCGATCGTCATGATCGTCTTCTGCGAGCTCGCGCCGAAGATCTACGCGGCGCTGCAGCCCGGACCCGGTGGCGCTGTCGTCCACCTACATCTACAAGGTGCTGGTGTTCGTGATGACGCCGCTCACCTGGTTCACCAACAAGGCGGCGTACGGATTCCTGCGGCTGTTCGGCGTGAAGCCGCGTGACGCGAGAGCGGCCAGGCGATGTCGCCCGACGAGCTGCGCTCGGTGGTGGCCGAAGCCGGCCCGATGATCCCGACGCGTCACCGGCAGATGCTGCTGTCGATCCTCGATCTCGAGCACGTCACGGTGAACGACATCATGATCCCGCGCCAGGACATCGCGTCGATCAATGTCGACGACAACTGGGAAGACATCCTCGACCAGCTGCGCCAGACGCCGCACACGCGCCTGCCGCTGTACGAAGGCGAGCTCGACAACCTGGTCGGCATCGTGCACATGAAGCGCGTGGCGCAGGAACTGGCGCGCGACACGCTGACGCGCGAGCGACTGATCGAGCTCGCGCGCGCGCGCGAACCGTACTTCGTGCCCGAAGGCACCTCGCTCACCATGCAGCTCAACCAGTTTCAGCGCAACCGCCGCCGCCTGGCGTTCGTGGTCGACGAATACGGCGACATCCAGGGCTTCGTCACGCTCGAAGACATCCTCGAGGAGATCGTCGGCGAATTCACCACCGATCCGGCCACGGTGACGCACAAGCACGTGCATCGCGAGGCGCCGGGCGTGTTCATCGTCAATGCCAGCGCCACGATCCGCGCGCTCAATCGCTCGCTCGGCTGGCAGCTGCCCACCGACGGGCCGAAGACGCTCAACGGCCTGCTGGTCGAACAGCTCGAAACGCTGCCCGAAGCGGGTGACCGCGTGGAGGTGGGCGAGTACCAGTTCGAAGTGCTGCAGATCGGCGAGAACACCATCCGCACGGTGCGCGCGCGGCGCGGACTCGCGCCGCCAGCGGCGACGCTGAGCGCCGTCAGATTCAACGCCAGCGCGGCCTTCAGCGCTTCGTCGATGCGCGCGAACTCGCGCACGCGCAGTCCTTCGATGGGTGTCGCGCGGCGCGTTGTCCTTGGGAATCAGCGCCGTCGTGAATCCCTGCTTCGCCGCTTCGCGCAGACGTTCTTCGCCGTAGGCCACCGGGCGCAGCTCGCCGGTCAGCCCGATTTCGCCGAAGGCCACCAGGTCCTGCGCGATGGGCTTGTCGGCCAGGCTCGACGCCAGCGCCAGCGCCACCGGCAGATCGCAGGCGGTTTCGGTGACCTCGAGGCCGCCCACCAGGTTCACGAACACGTCGTGCTCCTGCAGCGACACGCCGCCGTGGCGATTCATGCACCGCCAGCAACATGGCGACGCGCTGCGCGTCGAGCCCCTGCGCGACGCGGCGCGGCGACGCCGAAACGCATGCGATCGACCAGCGCCTGCAGCTCGACCAGCAGCGGCCGGCGGCCGTCGCGCGTCACCGTCACGATGCTGCCGGGCGCCGGCTCGCCGGAGCGCGCCAGGAAGATCGCCGACGGGTTGCGCACCTCGCGCAGCCCTGCTCGCCCATGTGGAAGAACGCCAGCTCACCCACCGACCCGAAGCGGTTCTTGGTGGCGCGCACGTTGCGGAAGCGGCTGGACGCATCGCTCTCGAAATACAGCACGGTGTCGACCAGGTGCTCGAGCACGCGCGGACCGGCGATGGCGCCATCCTTGGTCACGTGGCCGACGATGACGACGCTCACGCCCGACGCTCTTGGCGAAGCGCACCAGCTGCGCCGTGCATTCCTTGAGCTGCGTGATGGCGCCGGCCGCCGTGCCGATCGATGCGAGCTGCACGGTCTGGATGGAATCGACGATGAGCAGCTTCACGCCCTCCGTCGCGGGCGCGCGCCATCATCGCCTCGAGATCGGTGTCGGCGACCACCCGCAGATGCGAACGCCGCGACACCCGAGCCGGCGGGCGCGCACGCCGATCTGCGCCGCGGACTCCTCCGCCGACAGGTACAGCGTGGGCGTGACCCGCGCCGCATGATTCGCGAGCTGCAACAGCAGCGTCGATTTGCCGATGCCGGGTTCGCCACCTAGCAAGGTCACCGATCCCGGGATGAGTCCACCGCCCAGGACCCGGTCGAGCTCGCCCATGCCGGTCTGCAGCCGCGGCAGTTCGCCCGTTGCCAGGTCGGTCAGCTCCGTCGACGGAGCCATGCGGCGCCGGCCGGGTCCGGCCGGGCGGCGCACCACCGCGCGCTGTTCCAGGGTGTTCCACTGCGAGCACTGCGGGCATTGGCCCTGCCATTTCAGGGTCTCGGCGCCGCAGTCGGCGCAGACGAAGACGATCGCCGGTTTGGCCATGCTAGAAACCTCGGGGCGGGGCCCCGGAAAGCGTGACGAAGTTCATGCCTTGAACGCCGCCCAAGTCGGTGAGGCACCTAGTGTGCAGTAGTCCGGTGCGCACCAGCCCTAATCCCATTAGCATTGCGTCCCTAGGTCGTTGATTTGCCGATGCGCTCGGACGTGAAGTGTGACTTATTGCGAAGGCGGTTCCGGCGCTGCTGGTAGGTTATGGCATCTGCGGGGAAGTCTACGGACGCGATTCGGCCGTATAGGTCTCTTTTTGAGCATTTGAGCATTGGTGTGATCGAAGAACACGCTGAACAACGCCGGTTGCTGGGTCACCCATGAGCCTCAAGGGCAAGCTGACCTTTGTCGGGCAGACCGACACGGGCCGCGTCCGCGAGCACAACGAGGACACCATTGCCTCCGATGTCGACGTGGGCTTGTTAGTGCTCGCCGATGGCATGGGCGGCTACAACGCCGGCGAAGTCGCCAGCGGCATCGCCGTCAAGACCATCACCAACCTGGTTCGCGAAGGTCTCGCGCGCGAAGATCTCGGCGCACTCGATCGCGCCACCGGCCTCACCCGTCCCTCCATCGTGCTGCGCGATGCCATCACGCGCGCCAACAAGATCATCTATCAGACCGCGCGCTCGCAGGCCGAGTGCGAAGGCATGGGCACGACCGTGGTCGCCGCCCTCTTCTACGACAACAAGATTTCGATCGCGCACGTCGGCGACTCGCGGCTGTACCGTCAGCGCGGCAGCCAGATTGCGCAGGTCACGATGGACCACTCGCTGCTGCAGGAGCTGGTGGATCGCGGCTTCTACTCTCCGGAAGAGGCGCAGCGGGCGGCCAACAAGAACTACGTGACCCGGGCGCTGGGCGTCGAACCCCAGGTCGAGGTCGAAGTGCAGGAGCATCCGGTCGACAAGGGCGATATCTTCATTCTTTGCTCGGACGGGCTGTCCGACATGGTCGAAGATGAAGACATTCGTTTAACTATAAGTACCTTTGGTGCTAATCTAGATACGGTTGCTAAGCAGTTGATTCAGTTAGCCAACGAGAACGGTGGTCGTGACAACGTCTCGGTGGTGCTCGCGCAGGCGATCGAAGCGTTCCCGGCGAGTCGCGGAGTGATGGACAAACTTCTGGGCTGGTTTAGTTAAGGGAAGGCGAACAATCAATGGCACGTCTGGTCTTAAGCCTGGATAACCAGGTTCTCGCCGAATACAACATGAACAAGGAGCGGTACACGATTGGCCGCCTCCCCGATAACGACATCCGCATCGACAACTCGGCGGTGTCGGGTCATCACTCGCTGATCATCAACATCCTCAACGACTCGTTCCTCGAGGATCTGAACAGCACCAACGGCACGTACGTCAACGGCAAGCTCATCAAGAAGCATGCGATGCAGCACGGCGACGTCGTCACCGTCGGTCATCACCAGCTGCGTTTCGTCGAAGACGACGAGGCCCAGGACGAATTCGAAAAGACGATGGTCATCCAGCCGTCGTCGCGCCCCGCCGCGGAAAAGATGCAGGCGGCCAAGGACCGGGCGGAAAAGGTTTCGGCGGACGTGTCCGCGAGCGGCATGCGCAAGGGTCTCGACGGCAAGACGCCGGTCAAGAAGGCCAAGCTGCAGGTGCTCTCCGGTTCCTTCGCGGGCCGCGAGCTCGAGCTGAACAAGGCGCTGACCACGCTCGGCCGCCCGGGCATCCAGGTGGCCGCGATCACGCGCCGCCAGGACGGGTTCTTCATCGTGCACGTCGACAGCGATACGCCTAACAACTATCCGCTGGTCAACGGCACCGCCATCGGCAGCCAGGCGCGCAAGCTCACGGACAACGACGTGATCCAGCTCGCCGGCGTGAAGATGGGGTTCTTCGAGGCTTAGTCAGGCGCTGCGCGCCACATCGGAAAAACCCGTCGAAGCGACGGGGCCCGTGAGTGATCAAGAGAAAGGCCAGCGTCAGCTGGCCTTTTTCATTTCAGCTCGAGCGGCACTCGCTGGCTCACGCCGCACAGCAGTTCGTAAGGAATGGTGCCGGCGTGCGCGGCCACCTCCTCCACCGGCAGCCCCTCGCCCCAGATGATGCGCCTTGTTGCCCGTGGCCACCTTCGGCGCGCCGGTCACATCCACCGCGATCATGTCCATCGACACACGGCCGACGAGTTCGATAGCGCGTGCCGCCGATGAGCACGGGCGTGCCGTTCGCGAGATGCCGTGGCAGGCCATCGCCGTAACCGGCGGCGAGAATGGCGATGGTGCTGTCGCGCTCGGCACGCCAGGCGCCGGCATATCCCACCGTCTCGCCGCGCTTCACGTCGCGCACGGTGAGCACCGTGGTCTCGAGCGTCATCGACCGGCTTGAGCCCGTGCGTGTAGCGCCGTCTCATCGCCGAACGGCGAGACGCCATACAGCGCGAGGCCCGGCCGCACCCAGTCGCCCTGCGCATCGCGGCCAGCCGAGAATGGCGGCGGAGTTGCCGATGCTGGTCACCAGGCGATGCGCCCCGGCGGCGACGTCGGCTTCGGTGAGCGCCGTCTGAAACCGCGTCAGCTGCATGCCGGTCATCGGCTGCTTGCAGCTCATCGGCGCGCGCCAGGTGCGTCATCACGCGCAGCTCCAGCGCGGGAACGGTGAGCGCGCGCAGGCGCGCGAGCGCGTCGGCGAAGCCTTCCGGCCGAAACCCCAGGCGATTCATGCCGGTGTCGATCTTGATCCAGACGATGAAACGGCGCGCGTCGCGATGCGCCTCGAGTAGTTTGATCTGCAGCGGATCGTGGACCACGAGCTCGAAGCGATGATGCGCGGCCTCGGCGAGTTGTTCGGCGCTGAACACGCCTTCGAGCAGCACGATGGGCGCGCGCACGCCGGCAGCTGCGCAGCGCGATGCCCTCTTCCAGGCGCGCCACCGCGAAGCTGTCGGCATCGGCGAGCGCCAGCGCCGTCGACACGAGCCCATGGCCGTAGGCATTGGCCTTGACGACCGCCATGACTTTCGCGCCCGGCGCGTAGGCGCGAATGGTGCCGAGGTTGTGACGCAGCGCGGCGGTGTCGATCAGCGCGCGAATCAACCGGATCAACGCATGATTCCTTCGCCGTAAGCCGGATCCGCGTAGTTCTCGAAGCGGCGCATGCTGGCCGCGGAATGTCAGGCGGATGTCGCCGGTCTCGCCGTTACGATGCTTGGCGAGGTCGATGTCGGCGACGCCCTTCTTCGGCGTGTCCTTGTTGTAGACCTCGTCGCGGTAGATGAGCAGGATCATGTCTGCATCCTGCTCGATGGCGCCAGATTCGCGCAGATCCGACATCACCGGCTTCTTGTTCTCGCGCTGCTCCACGCCGCGATTCAGCTGCGACAGCGCGATCACCGGGCAATGGATCTCCTTCGCCAGCGCCTTCAGGCCGCGCGAGATCTCGGAGATCTCCGTGGCGCGATTCTCCTTCGTGCCCGGCACCGACATGAGCTGTAGATAGTCGACGACGATGAGATCGAGACCGTGCTCGCGCTTGATGCGCCGCGCGCGCGCGCGCAGTTCCGTCGGCGTGAGCGCCGGCGTGTCGTCGATGAAGATCTTGGCGTCCTGCAGCTGCTTGGTGGCGCCGGTGATGCGCGGCCAGTCGTCTTCGGAAAGCTTGCCGCTGCGGATATTGCCGAGGTGCACGCTGCCCACCGACGACAACATGCGCGTCAGGATCTGCTCGGCGGGCATTTCCAGCGAAAAGATGGCGACCGAGGCGCGGATGCCTTCCTTGAGCGCCGCGTGTTCGGCCATGTTGATGGCGAGCGTGGTCTTACCCATCGACGGGCGGCCCGCGATGATCAGCAGGTCGCCGCCGCGCAGGCCACCGGTCTTCGTGTCGAAATCGATGAAACCCGTGGGCAGGCCGCGCGGCTTGTTCGGGTTGTTGTAGAGGTCGTCGATCTGGTCGATCAGCGCCGGCAGCGCCTGGCGCGCGCTCACGTAACCCTTGCCGCGCGCGCGACCCTTCGGCGATGGCGAAAATGCGTCGCTCGGCCTTTCCACCAGGTCGCGCGCCGCTCTCGCCTTCCTCGCTCCACACCGAGCTCGCGATTTCGCCGCCCGCGCTCACCAGCTCGCGCAGCAGCGCGCGCTCCTTGACGATCTCCGCGTAGGCGCGCGCGTTGGCGGCGCCCGGGCGTGTCGCGCGTCAGCGTGCCGAGATAGGCGAGCCCGCCGGCATCGTTGAGCTTGCCGAGGCGCTGCAGGTGCTCGGACACCGTGACCGGATCGCAGGGCTGCGCTTCGCCCGCGAGCGCGGCGATGCTCTCGAAAATGAGCGTGTGATCGGGCCGGAAGAAATGTTCTGCGACTGACCACGTCGCCGACGTTGTCCCACGCCGTGCGATCGAGCATCAGACCGCCGAGCACCGCCTGCTCCGCTTCGTCGGAATGCGGCGGCGTGCGCAGGTCGGATGGACCCGAAGCATTCGCGACGGAATTTGGGCGTGCTCGACATGTATTGAACCCCGCGTGGACGGCGGCTAGTTTCTACTGTCGCGACTCGTGACGACCAGCGCGAAAAATTCACGCCAGATGCGACAAAAACAAACGGCGGCCCTTCGCGAAGGCGCCGTTGCAATCGTCATTGAAGCGTCTATCAGTCTTCGGCGGTGATCACCACCGGCAGCTGCACGTCGATGTCCGTGTGCAGATGCAGGGTGATCGTGTGATCGCCGACGGTGCGCAGCGGGCCGGTGGGCAGGCGCACTTCCGCAGCGCGCCAGCTTGTGGCCGGCGTTGGTGCACGCCTCGGCGATGTCGGCCGTGCCGATCGAGCCGAACAGCTTGCCTTCGGTGCCGGCCTTCGCGGTGATCTGCAGCTTGAACTCCTTGAACGCGGCAGCGCGGCTCTCCGCATCCTGGAACTGATCGCGCGCGACCTTTTCCAGCTCGGCGCGACGCGCTTCGAACTTCTTGACGTTCTCGGGAGTGGCGAGCGTGGCCTTGCCCTTCGGCAGCAGGAAGTTGCGGCCGTAGCCGGACTTCACCTTCACGCGGTCGCCGATGGTGCCGAGGTTGGCCACCTTCGTTAAGAGAATGACGTCCATGATGGCCTCAATGCTGGTCGGTGTACGGCAGCAGCGCGAGGTAACGCGCACGCTTGATCGCCGACGAGAGCTGGCGCTGGTAGAACGCCTTCGTGCCCGTGATGCGGCTCGGAACGATCTTGCCAGTCTCGGTGATGTACTGCTTGAGCGTGCCCAGATCCTTGTAGTCGATCTGCTTCACGCCTTCGGCGGTGAAACGGCAGAACTTGCGACGGCGCGAGAACGAGCGGTTGCCACCGCCGCCGCCGCCACCACCGCCACCCGGGCCACTACGACGCGGTTTATCGTCTTTCATCAGGCGTTTACTCCCATGTCATCGTCATCGCTGGCGAACGGCGAGTCGTCACGGCTCCGGCGCGGGCCGCCTTCCTTCTCTTCCTGCGCGGCCTTCGCCATCGGCGACGGCTCGGTCACGGCTTCGTCCATGTTCACGACGAGGTGACGCAGCACCGCATCGGAGAACCGGAACGCGCCGGTGAGCTCGGCCAGAGTCTTCTGGTCGCACTCGACGTTGAGCAGCACGTAGTGCGCCTTGTGGACCTTGGAGATCGGGAAAGTGAGCTGGCGACGGCCCCAGTCTTCGAGACGATGCACGGTGCCACCACCGGCGGAAATCATTCCGCGGTAGCGCTCGATCATGGCCGGGACTTGTTCGCTCTGGTCCGGATGGACCAGGAACACGATTTCGTAATGCCTCAATGTAGTCTCCTTAAGGATGTTAGCCACCCGCCTGAGGTTGACGGTGTGGCAAGGAGAACCGGCCAAGGTCTTTGCGGACCTCACCCGGCTCAAAACGGGCGCGAAGAATACTCAAGGCCCGGCGGCTTGGCAAGCCGCAAGCGACGTCCGCCGCATGATTTTCAAGTACTTAGACGCTTACGGCCCTTTTGCCCGCCAAGCGCTGGCGCAGGGCCTCGTACAGCAGCATTCCGCTGGCCACCGACACATTCAGGCTCTCGACCGCGCCCTGCTGGGGCAGCCGGACCAGTGAGGTCGCAGGTTTCGCGGGTGAGCTGCCGCAGCCCCGACCCTTCGGCCCCCATCACCAGCGCGATCGGCCCGGTGAGGTCGGTTTCGTGCGCGAGTTTCGGCGCCTCGGCGTCCGCACCCACGATCCACAGGCCCGCCTCCTTGAGCAGCCGCAGCGTGCGCGCGAGATTGGTGACCACGGCGAGCGGCGTGGTCTCGGCGGCGCCGGCCGCCACCTTGCGCACCGTGGCGTTCATCTGCACGGCGCGATCCTTCGGGATCACCACCGCGAGCGCGCCGCAGGCATCCGCCGTGCGCAGGCAGGCGCCGAGATTGTGCGGATCCTGCACGCCGTCGAGCACCAGCACGAAGGGCTGCGCTTGCCTCGGCCTTCGAGCGCGCGGTGATCGCGGCGACGAGTTCTTCTTCGCGCCAGGCGGCAGCGGCTGCACGTCGACGTACACGCCCTGGTGCACGGCATCGCCGAACAACTGCTTGAACGCCGCCGGCGCGCGCGCGCTTGACGGTCTTGCCCGCCTTCTGCGCCAGCGTCTGGATCTCCGCCATGCGCGGGTCGGCGCGCCGCTCGGCGATCGTCACCGCGCGTGACGCGTTCCGCGTGCCGCGTGAGCAGCGCCCGCACGGCGTGCAGGCCGTAGACCTTCTCGCGTCAAACTACTTCCCTGCCTGCCTTGGCCTGTGCGGCTTCGCGCTCGATGCGGCGACCTGCGGCTGACTTCTGCGGCGCCGATCTTGCCGCGGCCCGTGTCCACTTCCACCAGCGCCAGGTCCACGAGTCCTTCGATGGGATTCACGCTGGTCACGATGACGTGCACGCGCGCGCCCATGCGAAGCCGGCGCTTGCTGGCCCTGCCCACCCAGGCGCGGCCGCCCGGCTTCCATGACGTATTCGTCGTCGCGCAGGTTGTCGATGTGCAGCAGGCCGTCGGTGCCCACCGCCGTGAGCTGCACGAAGGCGCCGAACTCCACCACCGTGGTGATGAGGCCTTCGAAGGTCTGGCCGATGCGATCGCGCAGGTACACGCACTTGAGCCAGGCGATCACGTAGCGATCCGACTCGTCGGCGCGCTTCTCGAGCTGCGTGAGCTCGGCGCCGGCGAGCGCGAGCTGGCCGCCGTCGTAGCGCATGCCGTATGGATCGGCGTCCGACAGCATGCGCGCGCAGGCGTGCGATGCACGACCAGGTCCGGATAACGGCGGATCGGCGAGGTGAAATGCGCGTAGTGCTCGAGCGCGAGGCCGAAGTGCCCGATGTTCTGCGGCTGGTACACCGCCTGCATCATCGAGCGCACGATCAGCGATTCGATGAACGGCCGCTGCTCGTCGTGGCCCAGCCGGTCGGTGATGGCGCGGAAATCCCGCGGGCTCACGTCTTCGGGCAACTCCGCCGCGACGCCGAGCGCGTTCAGCGTCTCGAGCAGCACGTTGAGCTTCTTCTCTTCGGGCTTGCCGTGCACGCGATACAGCGTGCCGATGCGCCGCGATTCCGAGCTCGCGCGCCACCGCCACGTTCGCGAGGATCATGCACTCCTCGATGAGCTTGTGCGCCTCGTTGCGTTCGTACATGTACACGCGCTGGATGCGGCCCGCGGCGTCGATGTCGAACTCGGCCTCGGCGGCGTCGAACTCGAGCGCGCCGCGCTTGTGCCGCGCCTTGAGCAGCGCGCGATAGACGTCGACGCAGCGGCAGCAGCTTGTCGGTGAGCGGCCCGAGCTCCGCGCGCGCCTCGGGCTCGCCTTCGAACAGCGCGGCGAACGCCTGGTCGTAGGTGAGCCGCGCGGCCGAGCGCATCACCGCCGGATAGACATGCGCGATTCCAGCAGCACGCCCGTGCGCGAGACGATCATGTCGGCCGCGAAACACAGCCGGTCGACGTGCGGCTGCAGCGAGCACAGCACGTTCGACAGCGCGAACGGCAGCATCGGGAATGACGCGCGTCGGGAAGTACACGCTGGTGCCGCGCTCGCGCGCGCTGGCGTCGAGCGCCGTGCCGCGGCGCACGTAGTAGCTCACGTCGGCAATCGCGACGATGAGCCGGAAGCCCTTCGGCATGCGGCTCGGCATAGACCGCGTCGTCGAAGTCCTTGGCGTCTTCGCCGTCGATGGTCACCAGCGGCAGGTCGCGCAGGTCGACGCGCCGCGACGCTTCCGCGGGATCGACCTCGTTGCCGTAGGCTTCCGCCTCGCGCACCGCCTCGGGAGAGAACTCCCGCGGCAGATCGAAGCGCGCGATGGCCGCTTCGCAGGCGAGCTCGACCGGCTTCTCCGGATCGAGCCGCTTGACGACGCGCGCCTGCGGGAGTCGCGCCCGAGCCCGCGTAACGCGTCACCGCCGCGATCACCCAGTCGCCATGCCGCGCGCCGCCGAGGTCATCCGGCGGCACGAGGCAGCGCATGCCGATGCGCCGATCCGCCGCCGTCACGAACGCCGTGCGGCCGTGCACTTCGAGCGTGCCGACGAAAGCCTTGGTCGCATGCTCGAGAATTCTTTCCAGGCGGCCCGAGTAGCGGCCGTCGCGGCCGCGCTCCACGCGACACGCGCACGCGGTCGCCGTGCATGACGCCGGCCATCTGCGGCGGCGGCAGGAACACCGCTTCTTCCTGGCCTTCGATGCGCACGAAGCCGAAGCCGGCGCGATTGGCGCTCACGACGCCCTCGGCAACCCGCGCAGACCCATGGCCGGTGGAGGCCGCGGGTGACTGCGGCCGTCGGCCGCCGGTTTGTGTGCGTGGCGCGGGTTTTCCTGGCGTTCCGCGTGATTTTCCGTTTCTGCGTTTCAACTATTTCTTCCTGGTTCGTGAGGGGCATTCCTTGAGGAATGCGCGCCCTCGATTGACAGCCTACAAAGTGGTGCGTACCTTTCGCCGCTCCTTCGCACCCTGCCCGGGTGGCGGAATTGGTAGACGCACTAGTTTCAGGTACTAGCGAGTAACATCGTGGAGGTTCGAGTCCTCTCCCGGGCACCAATCAATTCAATGGACTACGCGCATCTGGACCGCTGGCGGTCTGGCCTTGGCGGTGCCCGCGCGGATTCTACAGGTCAGCGCGCCCGGGCCGCCGCATTCCGCGGGGCCGTCCCGTGCCATCGCTTGAAGGCGTGAGAGAAGGCGCCGAGATCCTGGAAGCCCAGCAGCCAGGCAATCTGGCTGATCGAAAGAGTCTCGTCTTGCAGGTAGCGAATCGAAAGGTCACGCCGGATCTCACCCAGCATTTCTGAAAAGCTCGTTCGCTCTTGCGGCGAGGTGCCTCGCCAGGCTTCGCTGACTCATGTCGAGACGGCTCGCGACGATGGCCGCACGTGCCTTGCCATGCGGAAGCAAAGCGGCGATCTCGTTCTCCACCCGCGTTCGAACGGAGCCTCGACTCGTCGTCCGTTGCGCGTAGGCGTCTTCACAGATCGCCAGCAGTACCCGGTTGAGGTACGGATCCGCATTCACCACTGGAATACTTCCGGTGTTCCTGGCGAACACCACCTCGTCGATCGCGGCGCCAAACTCGACGTTGCAGCCGAAATAGCCGTGCATTTCGCGAACGGCCAGCTTGGCCGGGTGCGCGAAGCGCACGCGCTGGGGATTCAGCCGAACGCCCGTGAATTGCCTGAGCAATCTCACGAGGGTCGCGGTCCAGAATTCCACCTGGTGCCGATCGCGGTAACGGCTCACGCCGGTGAAGTCCGTGCGGATGCCGATCACACGTCCGTCGACGAGTTTCTGCACCACTCCCTCGTTCACGAGGGTGCTGTAGCGAGCGGCGCGCTGGAAAATGTCGGTCACGGACTCCGAGCTTGCCAGCACGTAGTAATACAGGCCGATCGCGCGCGGCTCACAATGTTGCGCCAGATGAAAACCGAGCATATCGTCTTCGACCGCGGCGGCGACCAGGTCGAGGAATCGCACCTGGTTGCTGACGTTGAGGCGCACCTTCGGGTCGTCAACCTGCCGCCGCGACAGCCCGGCGCGCTCGAGAAGAGAAGTCGCGGCGATGCCGGAACCTTTTGCATGCGCAAACGCAAGCCTGGTCATGATTCCGATCGTCCGTGGGAGTTGGGTGCTCCGTTTCACGGTGCGGACCTCGTGGCACATAACGACAAATAACTGGCCGCGGCCAACAACACTCCTGCGGCCCGACGGACGTATAAGTCGCGCCAATTCAACAGGGAACCGGGATCCATCTCGACGGAACTAACAATCGGAGTCCGCGAGAGAGTACCCGACCAGAGCTTCATGCAACGACAGCCCAAGACCATTGTAGTTATCGACGACGACATCGGTATTCGGCAGGCACTCCAGCGAATGTTGAGCATCGCCGGCTTTCGCGTGCTGCGCGTTTGCCAGCGGCGAGGAATTCCTGGCCGCAGTGAGCACCTGTGAGGCCAGTTGCGCCGTCATCGACGTCGACCTCGGCACCCTCTGCGGCCTGGACCTCGCACGCCATCCGGACGTGATCGCGGCGAACCTTGCCCTCATTTTCATCAGCGGCACCTGTGACGAGACGGTGCGCACCCGCGCGATCGCCCTGGGTTGCATCGAATACCTGAGCAAGCCGTTCACGCCGGTCGAGCTGCTCGACGCGATCCATCGCGCGACACAGGACCTGTCGCTGCTCTGACGTCCGGCCATCCTCTATCTAGTGGCGCGGCGAGTCGTCCGCTCAATGGGACGAAGGGCCAATATTAGGCCCTGGCCGCGGGGGCGGCGGACGATCCGGGCGGTCAGCCCCGCTCGAGAAACTGCGCCAGTTCGTCGCGGGTCTCTTCGATGTGCTGCGTCGTGAGTTGGCGCGCCTGGCGTGCATCCCCCTCGGCCCAGGCCTCATACAACGCATTGTGCTCGCGGGTCGCGCGGCGCACGCGCCCCACCGGCAGCAGGTGCATGCGCACGTAACGCTGCGACAGCGTGTGCAGGCGGCTCAGGACTTCGCAGGTCACGGGCTGCTGGTGCGGCACGATCAGCGCGAGATGAAAGGCGCTGTTGAGGTTGCCGATGTCGCTCATGGTCTTGGCCGCCAGCGCGTCGTTCAATGAGCGCAGTGCCTCCCGCGCTGCAATGTGGTCCTTGGCCTTGGCGACTCTTGCCCCATCGCTGACCGCGGCCGGCTCGAGCGCGAGCCGCAGGCGAAAGACTTCGTCCACCTCGGCGGCGAGCAACGGCCGCACGCGAAAGCCGCGATGCGCCTCGATGTCGATGAGGCCTTCGGCGCGCAGGCGCACCAGCGCTTCGCGCACCGGAATCTTGCTGACGCCGAACTCGGCGGCGATGGAGTCCTGGAGCAGCGGCGAACCCGGCGAGTATTCTCCGGCGAGGATCTTTTCGCGGATGCGTGTCGTGATCTGCCCGCTCATCGTCCGAAGCAATGGTTCGTTCATCGGATTCCCCAGCAAAATGGATCGGAGGCGTCGAGCAGCAACGTGCTCTCCGCCGTCACGTGCGCCCGCCCGCTGATCGTCGGCGCGATCTTTCCGAGAGACCGGTCCAGCCAGCGAAAACTCGCGCTGAAGCTGCTGCCGATGACGCTTTCCTGGATCCAGGATTCGCCTTCGGCGAGCGCACCGTCTGCGGCGAGGCAGGCGAGCTTTGCGCTGGTGCCGGTGCCGCAGGGCGAGCGGTCGTAGGCCTTGCCCGGGCACAGCACGAAATTGCGGCAGTCGACGCCGGCGGAGGCCGACGGCCCGAACAACTCGACGTGATCGACGTCGGGGAAGCCTTGTGCATTCAATGCCTGGCGCACGCGCCAGGTGAAATCCGTCAGCGATTCGACGGCGTCGAGCGCCAGCCGCCGGCCTTCGGCGTCCACCAGGAAGAACCAGTTGCCGCCCCAGGCGACATCGCCGCGCACCGCGCCGACGCCTGGCACGTCCACCGTCACGCCCTGCGCCTTGCGGTAGCTAGGCACGTTGCCGACGTCGACGCGGCCGTCGGCATGCAGTTTCGCGTCGACGGCGCCCACCGGCGTGTCGATGCGCAGCGCTCCCGGCGCGAGCCTCCTCGCGTGGGCCAGCGAGGCGATCAGGCCGATGGTGCCGTGACCACACATGCCGAGGTACCCGACGTTGTTGAAGAAGATGACGCCGAAGCTGCAGTCGGTGCGATGCGGCGCGCACAGCAGCGCGCCGACGACCGTGTCCGAGCCGCGCGGCTCATTGACCACCGCCGACCGCCAGGAATCGAACTGCTCGCGAAAGCGTTGCACGCGCGTTTCGAGCGGGCCGCTGCCGAGATCCGGACCGCCGTCGAGTACCAGGCGCGTGGGCTCGCCCGCGGTGTGCGAATCGATGACGCGAATCCGTTGCATTGCAGTCCTGTTTCCCCGCGGGCGTAGATCGTATACGGTAGCCGTATGGCGGAGCAAGAAACGATCGCGGTCATCGGCGCCGGCGTCATCGGCAGCGCAATCGCCTGCGCGCTGGCGCGCGAAGGCCGTGCACGTCGTGTTGCTCGACCGCGCGCCCCCGGGCGAAGCCGGCGCGAGTTTCGGCAACGCGGGACACATCGCCACCGAACTGGTCGAGCCCCTGCCCTCACGTGGATTGTTGTTCGGGTTCTGGCGCGAGCTGTTCGCCTGGGGCGGAGTGCTCGACATACCCGCACGCCGGTTTGGCGCCTTCCTGCCGTGGGCAGCGCGATTCGGCCACGCAGCATTCCACCGCGAGCAGAACACGGCGCATCTCGCGCCTTTCGTGAGGCCCTCCGTGCCCGCGCTCGTCCAGATGTTGCGCGAGATCGGGCGGCCGGACCTCATCCGCCAGCACGGGCACTACGAGTTGTGGCTCGACGGCGACGCCGGACGTCGCGCGCGTATGCAGGCGCTGGCGATGGAGAGACTCGAGGTGCCGACCCAGCCGGCGCCGCGCGAGCTGGTCGAGTCCGCGCGGCAGGCAGCGCGCGCCACCACCGCGGACGGCCTGTACTTTCCGCAATGCGCGCACGTGCTCGATCCACTCGAAGTCGTGCGCGCGTTTGTAAGCGGAGCCACGCAGCGCGGCGCCAGGTTCATGCAACGCGAGGTGCGTGAGCTGCGCGCCACCGCCGCCGGTGTGCAGGTGATCACCGGCAGCGAAACCATCACCGCGCGCTCGGCCATCGTATGCCTCGGCGCCTGGTCGGCGCCCCTGCTCGCCCCGTTCGGTTTGAAGGCGCCCCTGGAGGCTGCGCGTGGTTACCACGTGCAAATGCCCGGCGCGACACCGCTGGTGGACGCGCCCATTCTCTATTCCGACGCGAAGATCCTCGTGACGCCGATGGCCGGACGCGTGCGCGCCACCAGCTTCATGGAGTTCGCGGGCACCGATGCCCCGCCGGATCCGCGCAAGCCCGCGTGGCTGCGCGACCGGCTGCGCACGCTGGGCTACTCCTGCGACGACACGACACCGAGCTGGGTCGGGCCTCGCCCGGTGCTGCCGGACTATCTACCTGCCATGGGCCGGGTCGCCGCGGCGCCCCAGGTGTTGTATGCGTTCGGGCATCAGCACATCGGGCTCACGTTGTGCGCGGTGACCGCGCGCGCCATGGCCGATCTCGTCGCCGGGCGTACGCCCGCGGTGGACGTTTCCGCATTCGATCTGCGCCGCTTCGGCGCAGGCAAAATTCACCTCAAGAGGAGCGTGGCGTCATGAAGAAATGGTCGGGCGTGTTTCCCGCCACTACCACGCAGTTCACGCGCGACGAGCGCCTCGATCTGCCGGCGACGCAGAAAGTCGTGGCCGCGCTCATCGACGACGGCGTCGACGGCGTCATCTGCATGGGCACGGTGGGCGAGAACTGTTCGTTGAGCGCCGCAGAGAAGCGTTCCGTCATGGCCGCCGTCAAGGAAGTCACCGCCGGGCGCGTCCCGGTGTTGTGCGGCGTGGCGGAGTACACCACCGCGCTGGCAGCGCAGTACGCGCGCGACGCGGAAAAAACCGGCATCGACGGCCTCATGGTGCTCCCGGCGATGGTCTACAAATCGAACCGCCGCGAAACCCTGCATCACTACCGAACCGTGGCCAGCGCGACCGGCCTGCCCATCATGGTCTACAACAACCCGGTCTCGTACGGCGTGGACATCACCGTCGACATGTTCGGCGAGCTCGCCGACCTCACCAACATCGTCGCCATCAAGGAATCCTCCGAGGACACGCGCCGCCTCACCGACCTGCGGCGCGCGCATGGCGAGCGCTTCGTGTTGTTTGCCGGCGTCGACGACATCGTGCTCGAAAGCCTGATGCTGGGCGCCAGCGGCTGGGTGTCGGGCCTGACCAACGCCTTCCCGCGCGAATCGGTAGCGCTGTTCGAGTTCGCGAAGGCGGGCCGCTATACGGAGGCGCTGGCGATCTATCGCTGGTTCATGCCGCTGCTGCATCTCGACACCATTCCGACACTGGTCCAGTGCATCAAGCTCGCCGAGCAACTCATGGGTCGCGGATCGGAAATGGTTCGGGCCCCGCGCCTGTGCCTCGAAGGAGAGGAACGCGCCTGGGTCGAACGCCTGGTGCGCGAGGCCGTAGCGACTCGACCTGCGTTGCAATGACCCTCGCGGCGCAGGCGCTGCTGGGCGCTCTCGGCGTTCTGACGGCGATCTACATCGGACGCTGGATTGCCATCGAGCGCGGCCGCACACGCGAACCGGCACCGCCGCGCGGCGCACTCCATTCACTGATCGGGTTCGTCACGAACTTCTTCGACACGCTGGGCGTCGGCTCCTTCGCGCCGACCACCTCGGTGTTCAAACTACTGCGCCTCGTGCCCGACGAGCGCATCCCCGGCACCCTGAATGCCGGCCATGCGTTGCCGACCATCGCGCAGGCCCTCATTTTCATCGCGGCGGTCAGCGTCGATCCCGTGACGCTGGTGGCGATGATCGGCGCCGCAGTGCTCGGCGCATGGCTGGGGTCCGGTGTCGTCGCGCGTCTGCCCAGGAATGCGATCCAGATCGGCATGGGAGTGGCGCTGCTGTGCGCAGCCGCATTGTTCATGCTCGGCATCGTCGAGTGGATTCCGGCCGGCGGTGACGCGTTGCGACTGCGGGGGCCATTGCTCGCCATCGCCGTCGGCTGCAACTTCCTGCTGGGCGCGCTGATGACGCTGGGCGTCGGGCTGTACGCGCCCTGCCTCATCCTCGTCAGCCTGCTCGGCATGAATCCCATCGCCGCCTTTCCGATCATGATGGGCTCGTGCGCGTTCCTCATGCCCGTGGCCGGACTGCGGTTCATTGCCGCGCAGCGCTACGATGCGCGCGCCGCGCTGGGGCTCGCGCTCGGTGGCATTCCCGGCGTGCTCATCGCCGCGTTCATCGTGAAGCAGTTGCCGCTGTTGTGGCTGCGCTGGCTCGTGGTGGCGGTGGTGCTGTACACCGCCATCGCGATGTTGCGCTCCGTGCGCGCGCGACCTTGAGCCGCGCGAACCTCCGCGAACTACTTCTTCTTCGCGCGCGTGCGCCTGCGGCCCGGTGCCGGCGGCACTTTGCCGCCCGCGCGGCGTGCCTCGGACAGGCCGATCGCGATCGCCTGTTTGCGGCTGGTCACCTTCTTGCCCGAGCTGCCGCTGCGCAGCGTGCCTTCCTTGCGCTCGTGCATGGCACGTTTCACCTTCTGCTCGGCCTTTTTTCCGTATCGGTTTGGCATAGACACCTCCTCGGTGCGACCACCATGCGCGCCGCCGGCACCGGGGCGCTGTAGGCTGACGCCCACGCATCGCGTACGCAGCGAGCGGCGCGTGACCCCGATGCGCCTTACAATCCGCGCCCTCATTCACCGGGAACCACATCCATGCGCCTAACTGCCCTGATCGCGCTTGCCGCGTTGCTGACGAGCCCCTGCTTCGCCGACGCGCCCGCCGCGGACCCGCGCGACACCGCGCTTGCTGGCGCGCATGACGCTCGACCGAAAAGGTCAACCAGCTCATGCTGCTCAGCAAGGGCACCATGACCGGCCCCGATTCGGCCGGCCGGCCTAACAAATCCGCCGAGGACCTGGCGCGCGAAGGCATCGGCTTCCAGATGTCGGCGTTCGAGTGGTCGGCGGCGGACGTCAACCGGATCCAGCGCATCGCGGTCAAGGAGTCGCGGCTCGGGATCCCGGTGGTGTTCGCGACCGACATCATCCACGGCTACTGGACCGTCTTTCCGGTGCCGCTCGGACTGAGCGCCACGTTCGATCCCGCCGACGCGCGCGTCGTCGCCGACATCTCGGGCCTCGAAGGGTTATTCGCATGGTCAGCGCTGGACGTTCGCGCCCATGGTCGATCATCCGGCCGATCCGCGCTGGGGCCGCGTCGTCGAAACCTTCGGCGAATCGCCGCTGGTCAGCAGCGACTATGCCGTCGCGACAGTCCGCGGATTTCATGGCTCGCTCGCGCAGCTGCCCGGCAAGCCGGCGCCCGCGGACTTCGGCATCGCGAGCTGTCTCAAGCACTACCTGGGTTACGGCGCCGTCGCAGGGCGGCAAGGACTACGCGTACGTCGATCTCACCGAGCGCAGCATCCGCGAATTTCATCTGCCGCCGTTCGCGGCCGGCGTCGCCGCCGGCGCGCCATCGGTGATGCCGGCATTCACCACCGGTCCCGGCGGTGTTCCGATGTCCGCGAATCGCAAGCTGCTCCAGGACGTCCTGCGCGGTGAACTCGGCTTCAACGGCGTGCTCGTCTCCGACTACGCCGGCATCACGGAAATGCGCAACCACGGCACGGCGGCCGACGATCTCGAAGCCGCCGTGCAGGCACTGCGCGATGGCACCATGACCATCGACATGGAAGACGGCGTCTACTACGCGCAGCTCGCGCGCGCGGTGGCGGCGGGCCGATTGCGCGTCGACCGAGATCGATCGCGAAGTCCTGCGCGCGCTGGCCTTCAAGCGGCGGCTCGGGCCTGTTCGAAAAACCATACGTTCCCGAAGACCTCGAGAAACGCGTGCGAGTGTCCGCGGCGCATCGCGCCGCGGCGCGCGAGATCGCGCGCAAGTCCATCGTGCTGCTCAAGAACGACGCGCAACCTGCTGCCGCTGAACGCCAGGCGCATTCTCGTCACGGGTCCGCTCGCCGACGCGCGCGAAGACCTGCTGGGTCCCTGGCATGCGCGCGGCGAAGCGAAGGACGTCGTGAGCGTGCTCACCGGCATTCGTGAGCGCGCGGCATCGGGCGAAGACCGCGGTCACGGTCAGCTTACTCCGAAGGTGCGAAGATCGACGGCAAAGGCAAGGCAGTCGAAGGTGATCCGCAACGCATCGCCGCCGCGGTGAACGAAGCCGCGCAACAGCGACCTCATCATCGCGGTCGTCGGCGAGCGCGAATCCCAGAGCGGCGAAGCGAAGAATCGCGCGTATCTCGATCTGCCCGGCGGCCAGCAGGCGCTCATCGATGCGCTGCATCGCCACCGGCAAGCCGGTGGTGGTGGTGCTCATCACCGGCCGCGCCCTCGCCGTGCCCGGCGCTGGTCGAGAAATCCGGCGCGCTGGTGCATGCATTCTTTCCCGGCATCGAAGGCGGCCACGCGCTCGCCGACGTGCTGTTCGGCGACTACAACCCCGGCGGCAAACAACCCGTCACCTGGCCGCGCAGCGTCGGTCAATTGCCGATCCATCACTACGATCCGCCGAACGGCCGGCCTAACATCCCCGAGCGCGGCGACTACAAGGCGCACTGGCTCGACGAGCCGGACGAACCGCTGTTCGCGTTCGGCTTCGGCCTGTCGTACACGCGCTTCGACCTGAGCGCGCTCGAGTTGCCGCAACGCATCGGCCACGCGGACTCGCTGACCGTCCGCGTGCGCCTGACCAACAGTGGCGAGTCGCGCCGGAGACGAAGTGCCGCAGCTCTACATCCGGCCGCGCGTCGCCTCTGGCGTCACCGGCAAGCGTCTGCAGGCCTACCGGCGCGTGCATCTCGCGGCCGGCGAATCGCGCGTCGTCGAGTTCACGCTGCCGGCGAAGAGCCTCGCGATGCTCGAACTCGCAGGATCGCTGGGCGCTCGAGAACGGCACCTACGAAGTGACGCTGGGCACGAGCGCACAGGGCGGACTCACCGGCACGTTCGAGCTCGCCAACTGATCCTGTTGCATTGCGAATCGCGACTCAGTCGTCTAACTAGTCGCGCCGTGTCGGACGTTGCCGCACTCACTCCGGGTGTGAATCCTACGCACTGAGACCGGAACCTTCGAGATTCCGCGCGCGCAGAGTGTGAGAATCGCCGCATAGCAAGCATGTCGGCTGTTCACAACGCTGCATTGCAATGCGCGTGTTGCCGCCGTGCGAAACGACGAACACGAGGGCTTCCATGAATCATCTTCCCCGTTCGATTCTTGGCGCAGCGATCGCCGCGATGCTCGCGACACCGGCGATCACCTGGGCGCAATCCGCCGACGCCACCTTGCGCGGCAAGGCGCCGGCCAACACCGCCGTCACCGCGAAGAATGTGGCCACGGGCGCGACCCGCCGCACCCAGGCGAATGCTGACGGCAATTACACGCTGGCCGGCCTTCCGCCTGGCACCTACCGCGTGGATGCGGGCGCCGGCACCGAAACCACGGTCACGCTGACGGTGGCTTCGACGGCGACGCTCGATCTCACCGCAGGCAGCAGCGCCGTCGAAGCGCCCGAAGCGCCGATGCAGGAAATCACCGTGACAGGCCGACGGCTCAACGAAGTGCGGACCTCCGAGGTCGGCGACGACGATCTCGCAACAGCAGATCGAGACCGTGCCGCAGATGACGCGCAACTTCCTCGAGTTCGCCGACACCGTGCCAGGCGTCGTGTTCGAGGTCGACGCCAGCGGCCGCACGTCCATCCGCGGCGGTGCGCAGAACAAGAACGGCGTGAATCTCTACATCGACGGCGTGGGCCAGAAGGGCTACGTGCGCTCCGGCGTCAGCGGCCAGGCCGGCGACACGCAGGGCAACCCGTTCCCGCAGCTCGCCATCGGCGAGTACAAGGTCATCACGTCAAACTACAAGGCCGAATACGACCAGATCTCGAGCGCCGCGATCACCGCGCTGTCCCGCTCGGGCACGCAACGAGTTCGAAGGCCAGGCGTTCGGCACGTACACCGCGGACAACTGGCGCGCCCGCACACCGGGTGAGCATGTCGCGGACATGAAGACGCCGTCGGAAAGCAAGGAATACGGCATCGCGTTCGGCGGGCCGATCATCGCAGGACCGCATGCATTTCTTCTTCACCTACGAAGCCAAGCGTTTCGAGACCCCGAAGACAGTGACAGCCGGCGGCAATGCGCCGAACGATGTCGTCAATGCGCTGCCAGCCGATGCGCTTGCGCAGCTTGGACCCGCGGCCATCGGATTCGACGAAGACCTGTTCTTCGCCAAGATCGACTGGGAACCCACCGACGCGGATCGCTTCGAGCTGTCGGCGAAGATTCGCGATGAATCCGGCGATGGCGATCAGACCGGCACGGGCGTGGCTGCGTCGGCCGCCATCGACACCGACAACGACGACACGCGCGTGACGCTTTCCTGGCAGCACAGCGCGCGATCGCTGGATCAACGAGCTGGAGCTCACCTACGAAGACGCGTTCTACGTGCCGCATGTCGCCGCGTCCGACCTCAACGGCGCGGTGTACACGTGGAACAACGGCTCGGACCAGAACATCCTCGCCGTCGACGGCAGCGATCCGCGCGCCGGCCAGAACAAGGGCCAGAAAGGCTGGGCGATCGGTGACACGATCACGTTCACCGACATCACCTGGTTCGGCGGCGATCACACCATCAAGCTCGGAGCGAAGTACAAGCAGGTGGATCTCACCGCGCAGGATGCGGTGGCGACTCGCGCGGTGTTCTACTACCACGTGACGCCGGCTGGCACGGCCACGGTTCCCTGGAAGTCCGTGTTCGCGCTGCCGCTCGCGGGCTTCGAATCCACGGTGACGTCCGAGGACGAGCAACTCGGCATCTTCGCGCAGGACGACTGGGCCGTGAACGACCATCTCACACTGAACCTCGGCATTCGCTGGGACATCGAGTGGAATCCTTCGTATCTCGATTTCGTGACGCCGCAATTCCTGATCGATTCCCTGAACACGGAAATCTCGCCGGGTCTTACCTACCGGGAGTCGCTGGCACTCAGCGGCGATCCGAACACCCGGGTCGTCATCGACGACTACATCAGCACCGGCAACAACCGTGACGCCTACGCGGACGCGTTCCAGCCGCGACTCGGATTTTCGTATGACCTCGGCGCCGATCAGCAGCACGTGATCTTCGGCGGCGCGGGACGGGCCTACGACCGCACGCTGTACGACTATCTACAGCTCGAGCAGACGAAGTTCGCGCTGGCCCAGGCCGAAGTGCGCTTCAATACGCCGGATCATCCCTGCACCCCGAGTGCCTCGTGCGTCGCCTGGGATCCTGCTTTCGCCGGTGACGTGAGCAATCTCCAGGCGCTGCTCAATGGCCGGGCCGGCGAAGTCGACCTCATCGACAACGATCTGAAGGTGCCCTACTCCGATCAGTACAGCCTCGGCATGCGCAATCGCATCGGCGACTGGAACACGAGCGTGGCCGTCTCGCGAATCGTCAGCAAGGAAGGCTTCATCTTCACGCTGGGCAATCGCTATCCGAATGGCAGTTTCTGGCAGGACCGCCGACAGCCCTTTACGTTCTCGCCACCGGGCCTCGCAGGCCTGCTGCTCGTGGGCGGCAATGGCATCGAGACGAAGAGCATGCAGGCGCTGCTGTCGGCCGAGAAGCCGTTCACCGAAGAATCGCGCTGGGGCGCGACATTCTCGTACACGTATACCGATGCGGATCAGAACCGCGACATCAACGAACACTACGGATTCGACCAGGCTTCCATCAACGAGTACCCGATCATCATCTCGAATGCCGCCGCCAAACATCGCGTGGTGGCCACCGGCACCTGGTCGGCGCCGTGGGGGCTGATGCTTGCCGGCAAACTCACCTGGTCGACGCCGATTCCGCACGCCGTGGGCTCCACCTGTCTTCCGGCACCAGGATTGTTCGAGAATGGCGCGCCCTGCACTCAGGTTGCCTACACGCCGGATACCACCACGGGTTATCAGTCGCTCGACGTGCAGGTGACCAAGGACTTCGAGTTGGGCGACCTGGGCTCGATGTACCTGCGTCTCGACGTCATAAATGTGACCAACCATGAAAACTTCGTGGACTACAGCGATATCACGGGTCCCAACGGGATCGTGAACGGTGGCGAGTACAGTGAAACAGGCAATATCACCGGCTTGCCTCGCACCGTACGCATGTCGTTCGGTGTGAAGTTCTGACGCCGGGAAAGCCTTGCTGTTAGACCGGCAGAACGGTGCCACAATCGGCGCGATGACCGACGAACGGCCCCGGCATGAACAATTCATCGAGCGTTGCTGCAAGGCGGCGGTGGCCGCATGATGCAGGCACTCGTGCGCACTCGTCTCACATGCCTCGCCGTTGCCGCTGCCTGCGCGCTGTCAGTGCTCGCGTGCGAGACGACGAAACGCAAACCTCGCCCAGAACCGGTGCGCATCACGCCCGCCATTGCGCTGAAGGCACTCGACCCGCTGCTCGAAGACGTCGAGAAGCGGACCTTCAATTTCTTCTGGGAAACCACCGAGGGCGCCACCGGCCTCGTGCCCGATCGCTGGCCGGATGCGCCGTTCGCGAGCATCGCCGCGGTGGGCTTCGCGCTGAATGCCTACGCCGTCGGCGTCGAGCGCGGATACGTGACGCGCGCCCAGGCGCGTGCGCGCGTGCTCACGACGTTGCGATTCCTGCACGACGCCCCGCAAGGTTCCGATCCGGCCAACAGCGCCGGGTACCAGGGTTTTTTCTATCACTTCCTGAATTTCGGCAGTGGCAAGCGCTACGGCAACTCCGAACTATCCACCGTCGACACCGCGCTGCTCATGGCCGGCGTGTTGTTCGTCGGCGGCTACTTCGACCAGGACAACGAAGACGAGGCGCAGATCCGCAAGCTCGCCGATGAACTGTACCGGCGTGTGAACTGGCCATGGTCGATCGAACACGTTCCGGACATCCGCATGGCCTGGAGCCCCGAGGGACTTTTCCAGACGCACGACTGGCGCGGCTACAACGAAGCGATGCTGGTGTACATCCTGGCGCTCGGGCTCGCCCACCTTTCCCGCGGCGCGGCAAACCTGGGTGGCATGGACGTCCGACTACTATCGAAGCTGGGGCACGCTCGAAGGGCAGACGCACCTCACCTTCGGGCCGATGTTCGGCCACCAGTACAGCGCGATCTGGATCGACTTCCGCGGCATCAAGGATGAATTCATGTGGCCGCTGGGGCTCGACTACTTCGAGAACAGCCGGCGCGCCGTGCTGTCGCAGCGCGCGTATGCCATTCGCAATCCACTCGACTGGCGCGGCTACGGCCCTAACATCTGGGGCATCACGCGCCTCCGACGGCCCGGGCGATTTCGAGCTGCCGTACCTGGGGCAGAAGCGTACGTTCCGCGGCTACTCGGCGCGCGGCGTGGGTCTGTCGAGCCGGCCCGAGGAAATCTTCGACGACGGCACGATCGCGCCCACCGCCGTGCTCGGCTCACTGCCCTTCGCCGAGGAGATCGTCGTGCCGGCCACGCGCGAGATGCACAAGCGTTACGGCCAGTACATCTACGGCAAGTACGGCTTCGTCGACGCGTTCAATCCGAGTTTCGACTACGACGTGGCGCTCAAGCGCGGACGCCGCGTGCGCGGCGTGGGCTGGGTCGCCACCGACTACCTGGGCATCGACCAGGGCGCCATCATCTCGATGATCGAGAACCACCGCAGCGAGCTGCATGTGGTCGGTGATGAAGCGCAACCGTTACCTGCGCCGCGGACTCACGCTCGCCGGTTTCGAAGGCGGCTGGCTCGACCAACCGCTCGCCGAATCCGAAATCAGCCCCCCGCCCTGATCCTCCCGCCCGCCTTGAGCGCCAGCTGCGGCACGCGCGCTGGCCCACCGACTCGAGCGTGTCGACGAAGCTCGTGTGCCAGGCGGTGATCGAATTCTTCCGCAGCACGTCGATCATCGCCTGGTGGCGTTCGCGCCTCTCGGCAATCGGCATGTTGAATGCCTGCTGGATGGCATGCGCCATGCCGCGTGAGTCGTAGGGATTCACCATCACCGCCGTGCTGAGCTCGCGCGCGGCGCCGGCCAGGGTCGACAGGATCAGCACGCCGGGATCGGCCGGATCCTGCGCCGCCACGAACTCCTTCGCCACCAGGTTCATGCCGTCGCGCACCGGCGTGACGATGCCGATGAGCGCCGAACGCATGAAGCCCATGAGCACGTCGTGCGGGAAATTGCGGTTGAGGTACCGGATCGGCGTCCAGTCGGTGTCGGCGAAGCGGCCGTTGGTGCGGCCCGTGGTCTGTTCGAGATCGCGGCGGATCTCGGCGTAGGCGCGCACGTCGCTGCGCGACAGCGGCGCGATCTGCAGGAAGGTCACGCGGTTCTGGTTCTCCGGGATGAGTCTCGAGGAAGCGCTCGTAGGCCTTGAAGCGCTCGACCAGGCCCTTGCTGTAGTCGAGCCGGTCGACGCCGATCATGAGCCGGCGACCTAACAACCCGGCGAGCATGCGCTTGCAGGCGTCGGTGTTCTGCGATTCGACCGCCTCGCGCTGGATGGCGTCGACGTCCACGCCGATGGGGAACACGCCGGTCACGACGCGCCGGTCGCCCAGCGTCACGGTGTGGTCGGAGGTCAGCGTCTGCTCGCCCCACATCGACGCCACGGCCGAGCGGAATGCATCGCGATCGGGCTCGGTCTGGAATCCGAGCACGTCGTAGGCCAGCATCGCCTGCAGCAGCTCGCCGTACACCGGCAGCACGCGCAGCACTTCGATGTTCGGAAACGGGATGTGCAGGAACAGGCCCATGGGCTGGTTCGCGCCCGCCTCGCGCAACTTCTGCGCCAGCGGGAACAGGTGATAGTCGTGCACCCAGATCAGGTCGTTCGGCTCGAGCAGCGGCACGAGCTGTCGCGCATATCGCTGGTTCATGCGCTGGTACGCCTCGTACTGCACGTCGTTGTAGCGGAAGCCGTCGACGAAGTAGTGGAACAGCGGCCACAACGTGCCATTGCAGAAGCCGAGATAGAAATCCTTGTACTCGGCCTGGTCGAAATCGATCGAGGCGAAAGTCACGCCGTCCTTGCGCACCACCGATGGCTCGTCGGCCGGCGTCTCGGCGGTTTCGCCATCCCAGCCGAACCACAGGCCGCGCCGCGCCTGCATGGCGGCTAACAACCCGACCGCCAGGCCGCCGGGTGCGGCGCCGCGCCGTGGCACCGAGATTCGATTCGAGACAGCGACCAGGCGGCTCATACGATCTCCTCCCAGCTGCGCGATAGCCGCAACGCGCTGCCGATGACACCGACCATGCTGTAGGTCTGCGGAAAATTGCCCCACAACTCGCCGCTCGTCGGCGAGATGTCTTCGGAGAGCAGTCCGAGCGGATTGCGCCGATCGAGCAGGCGCGAGAATCGCTCGCGCGCTTCGTCCACGCGGCCGGCGGCCGCGAGCGCATTCACGTACCAGAACGCGCAGATGGTGAAGGCGTTCTCCGGCATGCCGAAATCGTCGGCATGTTTGTAGCGGAACAGCAGGTCGCCGATGCGCAGCTCCTCGTCGATGCGTTCCAGTGTCTTGAGGAATCGCGGATCGGTCGCCGGCAGCAGCCCGAGCTCCGGCAGCAGCAACGCGGTGGCATCGAGGTCGCGATTGCCGAAGGCCGAGGTGAAGCACTGTCGCTCCTCGCTCCAGGCCCCCTTGAGGATTTCCTGGCGCATGCGATCGGCGTGCGCGCTCCACTCGCGCGCCGCGATCGACGTCGCCGACGCGCCGCGCGATGCGCGCCAGCCGGTCGCAGCCCGCCCAGGAAATCGCCGCGGAGAAGGTGTGCCGCTGCAGGCGGCCGCGGAACTCCCACGGCCCCGCGTCGGGTTCCTCGAACGTGGCCACCGCGCGTTTGCCCAGCCTGTACAACCGCTCGAGCAGCACCTGGTCGCCCGAGCGCACCAGCCGCTCGTCGAAGAACAACTGCGTGGCGGCCAGGATCACCGAGCCGTACACATCGTGCTGCACCTGTTCGGCGGCGAGATTGCCGAAGCGCACCGGACCCATGCCGCGATAACCCGACAGCGTCGGTCGCGATCTTCTCTTCCGCACGCGGATCGCCGGTGATGCCGTACAGCGGCTGCAGCGTGTCGGCGGTCGACGAGGCGATGATGTGGTCGATGTAGTGCAGGTAGGCTTCCATGGTGCGCGTGGCGCCGAGGCGGTTCAGCGTCTGCACCACGAAGTAGCTGTCGCGCAGCCAGCAGTAGCGGTAGTCCCAGTTGCGCGTGCTGTGCGGCGCCTCGGGTATCGAGGTCGTCAGCGCGGCGAGCACCGCGCCGGTGTCCTCGTAGGTGCACAGCTTGAGCGTGATGGCCGAGCGGATCACCGCGTCCTGCCAGTCCGCCGGCACGGCGAGCGTGCGCACCCACTCCTGCCAGTACGTGAGCGTGGCGCCGAGGAACTCGCGCGCCAGCGCCGCCGGTGATTCCTGCAGCGTCTCGTCCGGACCGATGATGAAATGCAGCGCCTGCTCCAGCACCACCGGGCGGTTCTCGAGCAGCGCGGCGAGCGACGCGTCGGTGGTGACGCGATAATGCAGCCCATCGGCGGCGAAACGGATGTGATGGCTGCCGGTGATGCCCGGCTCGCAGCGTTCGCCGAAGCCCGCGGTGGGACGCAGCCGCAGGCGCAGGGTCGGCCGTCCGGCGAGCGGCTCCACGCTGCGCACGAACATCATCGGCCTGAACACGCGCCCGCGACTGCGAAACCGCGGCGAGAAATCGATGATGCGCAATGCGCCACCGTGCGCGTCGTAGAGGCGCGTCTCGATGATCGCGGAATTGCGCATGTAGCTCTGTTCGGAGCGCGTGAGATCGATCATGTCGATGGCGAACACGCCGGTCGTCGATTCACCGCCCTCCTTCTGCAACAGCGCCGAGAACACCGGGTCGCCGTCGGGCCGCGGCAGGCACGCCCACACCATGCGCGCCTGCTCGTCGATGAGCGCGGCCACCTGGCAGTTGCCGATGACGCCGTAGTTCACGGGGCCCCCGTGGCGGCGAGCTGGCCTAACCACTGGCGCACGGCAGCGGGCCCGGGCAGCCACCACTCCGACTTGCACGCGCGAGCCCACCGCGATCGCGAGGCCGTCGTAACGCCGCACCGCGGCGAATCCGCCGTAGTCGGTCTGATCGTCGCCGATGAAGATGGGCTGGCGTCCGCGAAACGGCGCCTCTTCCATGAATTCGCTGACCGCGCTGTCCTTGGTGTGCGCCGCGGGCTTCACTTCGATGACGGCATGGCCATCGAGCAAGGCGAAGTGCGGCACCAGCGGCGCGGCCAGCAGCGCCACTTCGGCGCGCAGCTCGTGTTCGAGCTCGCGCGCCTGGAGGAAATGCAGCGCCAGTCCCGCGCCCTTGTCCTCGAGCATCAGCCCGCGATGGCGCGCGACCAGGCGCTGCAGCCCGGCGCGCACCGTCGCGCCAGCTGCTCGAGCGCCACGGGCGCCACGTGCAGCGCGCCCTGCGCATCGCGGCGCTCGCAGCCATGCAGTCCCGCGAGCGGCAACGTCGGGTCCGCGAACAGCCGGTCGAGATCCGCGATCGTCCGGCCGCTGACCAGTGCGACCGCGCCGTCCGCGGCCTCGCGCAGCCGGCCCAGCAGCAAGCGTGAGCTCCGGGTCGACGAACACCGCCCCGGGATGATCCGCGAGCTCGAGCAGGGTTCCATCCACGTCGAGAAACAGGCACCAGGCGATCGTGGGCAGCGGCACCGCCTGCACGGCGGCCGCTTCACGCGGTGCGAATTGCATCATCCGCGCAGTATATGAATGCCCGCGCCGCACTGCACCTGCGAATTTGGGTAGTTAGGTGACAGAATTTTTCCGCAAGCGGCCGGAGGCGGCGACTACTGTCGGAGTCGTCCTACCGCGGAGCGAAAAGGGCAAGCGGGACGACCGCTGCCAGCTGTTCGTTGCCGGCGTCGTTGGGATGCACGTGATCACCACTGTCGTACATGGCTAACAATCTGGACGGATCGGCCGGATCGCGCAACGCGGCATCCGCGTCGATCACGCCGTCGAACTCGGGTGCGGCGCGCATCCAGGCATTGAGCTCCTGGCGCAATGTTTCCTTGGATGCCGAGAAATAGCCCGGCGTGGACGCCCCGCCAAAAGGTGTAACAGTGGCGGCGATGACCCGAACGCCGCGCGCATGCGCCGCCGCGACCAACTGCCGATGGGCGCCGATGAGTTCGGCGACGGTGTGCGGAGCCTCGGCACCGGTCAAGGATCCCGGAAAGCCAATATCGTTGATACCAAGGCGCACCACCACGTAGCCCACGCCCGCTTGCCCGAGGGAATCGCGCGCGAAGCGCTTCAGGCCGGATTCCCCCAGTGCATCACCGAATTCGCTGGCGCCACCGGGACTGTCGCGCAGCAACCGGTTGCCGATGATGCCGAGATTCAACACGCCGAACTGTCCAACGCCGGCACTGCTCGCGAGCCGGCGGGCGAGATAGTCCGGCCAACGCCGGTTTGCATTGGGGGTCGAGCCATCGCCATCCGTCGTGGAATCACCGAACACGACGACGGCCGTTGCTTCGCCGCGCGGCACCACGTCGACGGCGGTAAGGAATGGCCAGATGTCGATGGTCTTCGCCGCCGTGAACGCCGCGGCCGTGGCGCTGCCCGGCGCGGAAACGTAGTTCGTCTGCAGCGCGAGAAAGTGGTTGGTGGTGGCTTCGGCGATTCCGGGCAACTGCAGCGTGACCGCCAGATCGGCGAATGCCGGCACATCGAATGCAACCGCGTCGCTCACCAGGGCGCCGCCCGACGTGATGGTGACAGTTGGCTTGCCGGCAAAAGTCAGCGGGCGTTCGCCGGTACTGTCGATTTCCGCTTCGCGCAGGCGCAGCGCGATGCGCGCGCCCCCGATCTCGAGTGATTTGCTGCCGTGTTTATTGGAAAGATGTATGCGCACCTGGTTGCCGCCGATACTGGTGTGCACGATGAGCCTGACTTGCTGATCGTTGAAAGTTTCGAGAGTGCCGGGCAGGACCGGCTGCGGCGCGGCGGCCCAGGTGCCGACCCAGCGCTCACCGGGTGCCCGCCCGCCCGAACAAGCGACGACGAAGCTCGCGAACAGGATTACCGAAAATTTTCGCAATGCATGACGCATGGTCAACTCCGGTCGAAGCTTTCGTCAGTCGAAAGGATGCCGCAGCACGATGGTCTGATCGCGGTCGGGCCCCGTCGAGATGATGTCGATGGGCACGCCCGCCAGTTCCTGGAGGCGCTGCAGGTAATTGCGCGCATTGATGGGCAGCGCATCGTACGAGGTGACGCCGATCGTGGATTCCTTCCAGCCCGGCATCTCTTCGTACACCGGCTCGACGTCCGCGAACGCATCGGCGAACAGCGGCGGATTGTTCCGACAACTGCCGTCCATCGGACTTGTAGCCCACGCAGATCTGCAGCGAGTCGAGCCCGTCGAGCACGTCGAGCTTGGTCAGACACAGGCCCGACACGCTCGAATGGATGATGGAGCGCCGCAGCGCCACAGCATCGAACCAGCCGCAGCGGCGCTTGCGCCCCGTGACCGCGCCGAACTCATGGCCGACGCGCGAGAGATGCTCGCCGTACTCGTCGAACAGCTCCGTGGGGAACGGACCCGCGCCCACGCGCGTGGTGTACGCCTTCACGATGCCGAGCACGTAGTCGAACGATCGCGCGGACCGATGCCGGTGCCGGTGGCCGCGAAACCGCCGGTGGTGTTCGACGAAGTGACGAACGGATACGTGCCGTGATCGACGTCGAGCATGGCGCCCTGCGCGCCTTCGAACATGACGTCGCGCACTCTTCTCGCGCAGCGCCGCGCAGCGTCTGGGTGACATCGGTCGACCAGCGGCCTCACGCGATCGGCGTACGAGAGCTGCTCGTCCAGCGTCTTCTGGAAATCGACCGCGCGGCTGCTTGAAGTAGTGCTGCAGCGTGAAGTTGTGGAAGTCGAGGATCTCGCCGAGCTTGGCGGCGAATTTTTCGCGCTGGAACAGGTCCTGCACGCGCACCGCGCGCCGCGCCACCTTGTCTTCGTAGGCCGGGCCGATGCCGCGGCCGGTGGTGCCGATGGCATTGGCGCCGCGCGCCACTTCGCGCGCCTTATCCAGCGCGACATGCGAAGGAAGGATCAGCGGGCAGTTGGGCGAGACGCGCAGGCGCGCGAACACGTCGACGCCGGTGTCGATGAGCGTCTGCGCTTCGCGGAACAGCGCTTCCAGCGACAGCACCACGCCGTTGCCGATGAGGCATTGCACGTTCTTGTGCAGGATTCCCGAAGGAATGAGCGACAGCACGGTCTTCTTGCCGCCGATGACCAGCGTGTGGCCGGCGTTGTGGCCGCCCTGGAATCGCGCGACCGCGGCGGCGCGCTCGGTGAGCAGGTCGACGACCTTGCCCTTGCCCTCGTCGCCCCACTGGGTCCCGATGATGATGACGAATTTGCCCATGACTTGAACCCGTGGTTACCCGGCGCCGCCCGAACGCGACGAATCAGAATTGCGTGAGAGGAGATGCATCAGCGCCGCGTGGGCGCCGGACTCTTGAAATAACGGAAGAAGTCGCTGTCGGGTGAAACCACCATCACATCGCCTTCCTTGCCCAGCGAGGCCTTGTACGCCTGCAGGCTGCGATAGAACGAGTAGAACTCGGGATTGCGGTTGTAGGCCGCGGCGTAGATGGCAGCCGCGGTCGCATCACCTTCACCGCGAATTCGCTGCGCGTCGGCCAGCGCCCTGGCGATGAGCTCGACCTTCTTGCGCTCGGCCTCGGCCTTGACGATCTGCGATTCGCGATCGCCCTCGCCGCGGCGCGTGCGCGCGATGCCTTCGAACGTGCGCTTCATGCTCTCGTACACGCTGGTGGCGACTTCTTCCTGCAGGTCGATGCGCTGCACGCGCACGTCGACGAGCTGGATGCCGAGCTTCAGCAGCCGCTCGGTGGCGTTCTTCATGAACTCGCCCGTGAGCTCGCTGGCGATCGGAGATCACGATCTCCGCGAGCGTGCGTCCGCGCGACGGCGTTCTTGATGCCGTCCTGGATGGTTTCGCCGACCAGCGATCTCGGCGCGGCCTTCGTCGCCACCGCTGGTCGCCTGGTAGAACTGCTCGGCGTCGAGGATGCGCCACTTGATGTAGTAGTCGATGGTGAGTCCCTGGCTTTCGTTGGTCAGGAACTGCTCGCCGTCGAACTTGCGGGTGAGCACGCGCCGGTCGAACTTGACCACGCGATCCATGAAGGGAATCTTGAACTGCAGGCCGGGCTTGAAGTCCGCGCCCTTGATCTGCGAGAGGCGCACGCGCACCGCCATCTCCTGCTCGCCGACCACGAAGGTGGAGCTTGCGATGAGCACGATCACCGCCAGCACCACCACCAGGATTCCGAGTACGCGCGAGCCCATCAGCGTTCCACCCTCTGGCGAGGATCGGCCGTGTTGGCCGGGTCGGGGTCGGCGGTCGACCGGCGGCCGCACCGTCACCGTGTTGCCATCGTCGCTCGCTGCGATCCATGAGCTTGTCGAGCGGTAGATAGAGCATGTTGCCGTTGCCGCTCTTCGAATCGATGATGACCTTGCGCGAGGACTTGAGCACGCCTTCGACGGTATCGATGTACAGGCGCTCGCGGGTGACGTTCGGCGCCTTCTCATAGGCGCCCGCCAGCTGCGAGAAGCGCGAAGCATCGCCGGTCGCCATCGACACCACCTGCGATTTGTACGCCTCGGCTTCCTGCACGGCACGCGCCGCGTTGCCCTCGGCGACCGGGATGATGCCGTTCGCGTAGGCCTGCGCTTCCTTGATCATGCGTTCCCGATCGGCCTTGGCCTTGACCGAGTCCCGCTGCGCCTGCTGCACGGCCTCGGGCACCTGCACGTCGGTGATGTTCACGCTGCGCACTTCGATGCCGGCGCCGTACTGGTCGAGCGTGCGCTGCATGATGACGCGCGTGTCTTCGGCGATCTTGATGCGGCCGGCTTCGAGGATGGCCTGCTGGTCGTTGCGCCCCACCACTTCGCGAATGGCGCTTTCGCTGACTTCGCCGAGCGTGGCGATGGGTTCGCGCACCTTGAACAGATAGTCTTCGGCGCGCGTGATGCGGTACTGCACGGCCACCTGCAGCTCGACCATGTTCGGTTCCGCGGTGAGCACGCGCGACTTGTAGGCGATGGACTTGACGCCCGCGACGTCGACCTTGGTGACGGTTTCGATGGGCCACGGCAAGCGCCAGCCCCAGCCGTCGCCCACCGTTTCGACATGTTTGCCGAAGCGCTGCACCACACCCTGGTTGCCCGGCTGCACCTGGTAGAAGCCGGTGAGCATCCAGATGACGACGCCAACCGATGATGAGGACCAGCAACGGCGTGGATGAACGCCCGCCGCCACCGCCGAAGAGCTGACTCGATGCGCTTCTGCCAGTCCTTGAAGGCCTGGTCGAAATCGCCGCCACCAGGGGCCGGTTTCTTGCCCCAAGGGTTGTTGTTCGAATTACCGGGTTGATTCCAGGCCATATCAGCTGCTTCGGAAGGCGGGCGACGATTGTAGGTAGGCACCTGCGACCGTACAAGTTGAGTCGCTCGACGAGCGTCAGAACTTCGACGCCGGGCTCACGCGCCCATTTGAGCAACTCGAATTCGGATAGTTCAGTGTCGATTTCGAACGCCCCGTCCTCGGCGATGCGTTCGGCCAGCACCAGGTTCGGCGGCATACAGCCGGGCCCGCAGCTCGCCGGCCGACACCGGCAGGCGCAGCGTCGCACGCCGCGCCACGCGCGCCAGGCGCTCGGCGACGGATTTGAGCAGGCCATCGAGCCCATCGGCCTTCGCCGCGGACAGCCAGACATGGCTCACCTTGCCCGATTCGTCGCGTTCGACGCGCGCCGGCGTGTCGATGCGGTCGATCTTGTTGAACACCAGGATCTGCGGCAGGTCGGCCGCGCCGATCTCGGCCAGCACGCGGTTGACCTCGTCGATGTGTTCGTCGCGCCGCGGATCGCTGACGTCGACGACGTGCAGCAGCAGCGTGGCTTCGCGCGCTTCGGTGAGCGTCGACTGGAACGCCGCCACCAGTTCGTGCGGCAGCTCGCGGATGAAACCGACGGTGTCGGCGACCACCACCGGGGTATTGCCCGGCAGCGTGATCCTGCGGACCGTGGGATCCAGCGTGGCGAACAACTGGTCGGCGATGTAGGCATCGGCGCCCGTCAGCGCGCGGAACAGCGTGGACTTGCCGGCGTTGGTGTAACCCACCAGCGCGAGCGACGGCACGGGAATCTCGGCGCGTTGCTGCCGGCCGGTCTCGCGCTGCTGTTTGATCTTCTCCAGACGCGCGGTCAGCGTCTTGACGCGTTTGCCGAGCAGGCGCCGGTCGGTTTCGAGCTGCGTTTCGCCGGGACCACGATTGCCGATGCCGCCACCGCGCTGACGCTCGAGGTGGGTCCAGCCGCGCACCAGGCGCGAGGCGATGTGCTTGAGCTGCGCCAGCTCGACTTCGAGCTTGCCTTCGTGGCTGCGCGCGCGCTGCGCGAAGATGTCGAGGATCAGTCCCGAGCGATCGAGCACGCGGCGCTCGATGAGCTTCTCGAGATTGCGCTCCTGCGAGGGCGACAGCGGATGGTCGAACAGGACGACGTCGGCGTTGTGCTCGACGGCGGCCGCGCGGATTTCGTCCGCCTTGCCACTGCCGACGAAGAAGCGAGGGTCGGGCGATCGCGCCGGCCGCCGATGCTCACCACGGGAATGGCGCCGGCCGAGCGCGTGAGCGCTTCGAACTCCTGGATATCTTCGGGGTCCGCGGGTGCGCCTATGCCAAGGCGCACGAGCACGGCCCGCTCACCTGCGCGTGGTCGCTCGAACAATTTGAATTCTCGAGAAGCGGAAAGAAACGCGTGCGAACGCGCCGGCATCACTCGCCGGCGACCGCCTCGATCGTCGTTCCGTCTTCGTTGGTGATGCGCACATTGCGCGCCGGGACAACTGTCGAAATCGCGTGTTTGTAAACCATCTGACTCACGCTGTTCTTGAGTAGCACGACGAACTGATCAAACGAATCGATCTGGCCTTGCAGCTTGATTCCATTCACCAGATAGATTGACACCGGGATTCGTTCCTTGCGCAAAGTGTTCAGAAACGGATCCTGCAGTGACTGGCCCTTGGCCATGACGTTCTCCTTATTTTTCAAGCAAGCCGACGGCCGCGAGCATATCACGGGGTCCCTGCCCGGCAACGCACTCAAAGGAGGCAGAAAGCCGCGATCAGGGATTCACGGACACCTACAAAGCTTTGCGCATCATAGGGATCGAACGCACGAACGTTCGGCATCGATCGCAGCCAGGTCATCTGTCGTCTTGGCTAGCTGACGTGTGGCCGCCACGGCGCGATTCGACTGCGGTTTCGAGCGGATAGGCACCTGCGAGATGCGACCAGAGCTGCCGGTATCCGACGGCGCGGATCGCCGGGTGTTCAGCGGTCAGATCGCCGCGCGCATATAACGTGCGAACCTCCTCGAGCAGTCCGGCCGCCATCATGGTTCTCGAAGCGTTGCGCCAGCGCCGCATGCAGACGTGCGCGATCGGCGGGAATGAGCGCGGTCACGAGGAATTCGCGGTCCAGCGACGGCGCGGTCACCGTCTGCAGCTCCGAGATGGGCCGCCCGGAGGCTGCATGGACCTCGAGCGCGCGCTGGATTCGCTGCGCGTCGTTGGGATGGATGCGGCCTGCGGCGGCCGCATCGACGGCGGCGAGGCGCGCGTGCATGGCCGGCCAGCCGAGACGCTGCGCGTCGGCATCGATTTCGGCGCGAATCGGTTCACTCGCCCCGCGGCAGCGTCGCGATGCCGCCGATCAGCGCGCGCAGGTACAGCATCGTGCCGCCGACCAGCAGCGGCACTCGCCCGCGCGCCTCGATGTCGGCGATGGCGTCCGCCGCGTCGCGCACGAACTGTCCCGCGGAGTAGACTCGCAGTCGGATCGACCAGGTCGAGCAGGTGATGGCGGCACCGCCGCGCGCGTCGCCGCGTCCGGCTTGGCGCTGCCGATGTCGAGGCCGCGATACACCTGCGCCGAATCGACGCTAACGATCTCGATGGGAAACTCGCGCGCGAGTCGCAGCGCGACGTCGCTCTTGCCCGTGCCGGTCGGCCCGGTGAGCACCGCGATGGGCCTGGCGGTGCGGCAATGTCGCGGGCGCTCATCGCCCGCGCAGGAACATGCGATCGAGCTCGTGCAGACTGACCTGCGTCCAGGTCGGACGCCCGTGATTGCACTGGTCGGCGCGCGGCGTCTGCTCCATCTGGCGCAGCAACGCGTTCATTTCCGGCAGCGTGAGGCGGCGATGCGCGTGGATGGCCGAACGGCAGGCGATGGTGCCTAGCAATCGGTCGGTGGCGCTGTCGAGGTGATGGGTGGCGGAATCGGATGCCACGTCGCCGATCACCTCGCGCACCAGCGCCGGGATGTCGTCGGCCGGCAGCATGGCCGGCACCGAGCGCACCACCAGCGTCTCGGGCGCGAGACGCTCGACGTCGAAACCGGCGGCACGCCATTCCTCGCGTTGCGCCATCAACACGTCGAGCTCGTCCACTTTCATTTCGACCGTGACCGGCACCAGCAACACCTGCGTCGGCGAGGCTGCTGCCCGCCTGCTCCTTGAGCTTTTCGTACAACACGCGTTCATGCGCCGCGTGCATGTCGACGAGCACCAGTCCCTGCTCGTTCTGCGCCAGGATGTAGATGCCATGGACCTGCGCCAGCGCCGTCGCCCAGCGGCTGCGCGCCATCGGCGCGAATCGGAACCACTTCCTCGTCGTGCGGATTCGGGTCCGCGCTCATTCCCCGCAACGCTTCCGCCACCGCCCAGACGCCCGAGGGCGCAGCCGCATCGACGGAAGTGCAGCGACATCGGTTGCGTGTACTGACTGCCGGACGCGTACGCCGGCGGCACGGCGCTGGTGCCGGGCTTGCGTGCCGCGCGAGCTTGCGTTCGACGGCGCGAAACACGAAGTCGTGGATCTGGCGGCTGTCGCGAAAGCGCACTTCGAGCTTCTGCGGATGTGCGTTCACGTCGACGAGCGCCGGATCGATGTCGAGATACAGCACGTACGCGGGCTGCCGGCCCGAATACAGCACGTCGCGATAGCCGAGGCGCACGGCGTTCATCAGCAGCCGGTCGCGCACCGCGCGGCCGTTGACGAACCAGAACTGCAGGTCGGAAGTGGCGCGCGCCGCCGAGGGCGCGCCGATCCAGCCGGAGATGCGCACCGGTCCCGCGGAGTGATCGAGCTCGATGGCGCGTTCGACGAACTCGCGCCCGACGATGCGCGCGAGGCGCGACGCGGCGCCGCCGGTCGCGGTGAGCGCCGGCGCGTCTAACAAGGTTCGCGAGCCGCTGCGCAGGCGGAACGCCACGTCGTCGCGCGACAGCGCCAGCCGCTCGAGCAGTCGCACGATGTGGCCCTGCTCGGTGACTTCGCTGCGCAGGAACTTGCGTCGCGCCGGCAGGTTGTAGAACAGGTCGCGCACTTCGATGGTGGTGCCGGTCGGATGCGCGGCGGGCGACGGATCGCTGATGCTGGCCGGCGTCGACGGTCAACGACGAAGCGCGATCCTCGTCGCACGTGCCGCGAGGTGATTTCGAAGCGCGACACCGAGGCGATGGACGGCAGTGCCTCGCCGCGGAAACCCAGCGTGGTGATCGCGGCGAGATCGTCGGCACTGGCGATCTTGCTGGTGGCGTGGCGCGACATCGCGAGCTTCAGCTCGGCGGCGGGAATTCCGCAGCCGTCGTCGCGCACGCGCGTGAGACGCATGCCGCCCGCTTCGATTTCGACTTCGACGCTCTGCGCGCCGGCGTCGAGGCTGTTCTCGACCAGCTCCTTGACGATGGACGCCGGCCGCTCGATGACCTCGCCGGCCGCGATCTGATCGATGAGGTGGTTGTCGAGGACGCGGATCGGCATGGCCGCGCAGTTTAAATGGCAAGGTGCAGACCCATTTCCGGGACAATGCCAGGGCTGCCAGCAGCCCGCCGAAATTATCTGTCCCCGTTTGCCTACTTGCGCAGTTCGACTCGCGAGCCGGCGCCGCGCCGGGTGGCCGCGAGCCGCGTGCCGTCGGGCGCATTGCCCTGAAAGTACTGCTCAATTCCCGCGAAGATGGCGTTGGCGAGCTTGGCGCGATGCGCCGGCAGCGACAGCTTGCGCTCGTCTTCGCGGTTGGAGATGAACGCGGTCTCGACCAGCATCGACGGGATATCCGGCGACTTCAGCACCACGAAGCCCGCCTGCTGCACGCGCGGCTTGCGGACCTCGCCGATGCGATCCAGCGACTTCAGCACGTTCTCCGCCGCCACCATGCTCGCGGAGATGCTCGCGGTCTGCGACAGGTCGAGCAGCACGTTGGCGAGCACCGCGTCCTTGTCGTCGAGCTTGATGCCGCCCTTCAAGTCGGCCGCGTTTTCACGCTCGGCCAGCCAGCGCGCGGCCTCGCTCGAGGCGCCGCGATCCGACAACACGTACACCGACGAACCCGACACATCCGGATTGGCGATGGCGTCCGCGTGGATGGACACGAACAGATCCGCCTTGGCGCGCCGCGCGCGCAAGGTGCGTTCATTCAACGAGATGAAGTAGTCGCCGTCGCGCGTGAGCACCGCCTTCATGCCGGGCTCCGCGTTGATGCGCGCAGCCAGCGCCTTGGCGATCTCCAGCACCACGTGCTTTCTCGCGCGTGCCGCGTTTGCCCGACGCGCCCGGATCGACTCCGCCATGTCCGGCATCCATCGGCGATCACGATGTCGCGACCCGTGTCGCTCGGCGCGTGCGCTGGACGAATGGCCACCGGCACCGCCGGAACGGCCGGCGTGACAGCAACTGTCTCTGGCACTGCCCGCCGCCGCTGATCCCGCGATGTCGAGGATCAGGCGATGACCCGCATCGCCTGCGGGCCGCGGCGACCGAAGTCTCGATGCGTGACCGGCCCGGAAACCTCGAACACCAGGCGCAGACCGCTGTTCGGCAGCTTGCCCGAACGCATGGTGGTGATGACGCCATCGACCGCCGGGCAATTTCGACTTCAGGGAGGACTTCGAGACATCGAGCACGACGCGGTGCGGAGAATCGAACAGGAAAGCTGTGTGTTTGACGGGTGCGGAGAGATCGAGCACCACGCGCGTGCCGGTTTCGGTGCTGGCAACGCGAACCTCGCGGATTTCAGCGGCGACGAGATTCCCGGAAACTCCCGCAACGAATGCGAGCAGCGCCAGCAAAACCCCGTTTCTCATCCCCAAAAAACCCTTCCCCATCATGGAGTTCAACGCCTGATGTGAGACGCAATTTACTTAAGTGTCTTAAAAGTTTCAATCCTCTCGATTCGATGACCGTCCGAGCCGATCGAAAACTGCGAACGTGAGGTCCGCCGGCGGCAGCCGGCCCACTCCACGTTCCGGCCACTCGACGAGCCACAGGAACCCTGGCCGGTGATAGTCGGCGAGCCCCAGATGCTCGAGTTCGTCGGGATCCTCGAGACGGTACAGATCAAGATGGACCGCGGTGACCGCCGGTAGTTCGTAGGTTTCGAGCAGCGTGTAACTCGGACTCTTGATCGGGCCCGTCACGCCGAGCGCGCGCAACACGCCGCGCGCGAATGTCGACTTGCCGGCGCCGAGCTCGCCGCGCAGGAACACCACCCGGCAGGCGCGCACGGGCGCCGGCGGCGTGCCGAACAGGCGCGCACCGAGCGCTTCGGTTTCCTCGCCGCTGTGTGTGATCCACACGCGCGGCTCGTGCGCCGTCACGGATTCACCCAGCCACGCAACTCGCGCGATGACGTCGCTCGCGATGAGCCCGCGCTGCCCGCCCTGCGCCGCCGAATCACCCGCGAGCGCGTGCACCAGCACGCCGATACGTGCCGCCGCGCGCTGTCGCCGACATTGCGCGCGCAGGCCGGCGATGACGCCGGTGAGCACGTCGCCCATGCCGGCGGTGGCCATGCCGGGATTGCCGCGATCGCAGATCGCGAGCTCGACGCGCCGGCGAGCCCCAGCGACCAGCGTGCCCGCGCCCTTGAGCACCGCGACGGCGCCATAACGCGAATGCAGCTCGCGCGCCGCCCCGAGCCGGTCCGCCTGCACCGCGCGCAGTCTCCATGCCTAACAACCGGGCGGCCTCGCCCGGGATGCGGCGTGATGATCCAGTCGGCGGGCAGTTTCATCGGGATTCGGCGCCAGCAGGTTCAGCGCATCCGCGTCGACCACCGCCGGAATTCCGGCCACCGAGCGCGCCGATGCCCACAGCCGCCGCGCCCAGTCGCCGGTGCCGAGACCCGGGACCGATGGCCAGCACGTCGGCGGCGCGCATCGCCTCGTCCAGGCTCGTGACGCACGAGACGGGTAGATAGATGAGCTCGGGCCGCGTGGCCGTGACCGCCACGCAGGTTCTCCGGCGCTCCCGCGACCGTAACGAGCCCGGCGCCGACGCGCAGCGCGGCCTCACCCGCCAGCCGCAACGCGCCCGGCATGCCCGCGCCGCCGCCGATCGACCAGCACCCGGCCGTTGCGTGCCCTTGTGCGACTCGCGCGGACGGCGCGGCAGGCTCGCCGCGAGCTCGCTTTCGTCGATGCGCCGCATGAGCGGCGCGAACTGCGGCGAGCGCCGGCGCCACCACGCCGAGATCGTCGAGCAGCACCACGCCGGCATGCTCGGGACCCGCGCCGAGGAACAGCCCGGACTTGAGGCGCCACGAAACTCACCGTGACCTCGGCGCGCACCGCCGCCTCGTGCACCGCGCCGCTGTCGGCGTTCACGCCGGAGGGGATGTCGAGCGCCAGCACCGGGCGCTTCGCCGCGTTGATCGCGCGGATCACCGCCAGCGTTTCCGGCGCGCGGCGGCCCCGCGAGCCCGATGCCTAACAACCCGTCGACGATGACGTCGCTGCCCGAGCAGCGCGTCGGCCACGAATGGATGCGCGCTGCCGCCCGTCGGCCAGCCACTCCTCCTGCGCGCGGCGCGCATCGCCGCCGAGCTTGTCGGGTGGCGCGGCCGCCAGCACCAGCGCATCGAGACCCGCCAGCCGCGCCAGTCGCGCGAGCACGTAGCCATCGCCGCCGTTGTTGCCCGCGCCGCAGACCACCGCGATGCGTTTGGCCTGCGGCCAGCGCGCGCGCAGGATCTTCGAAGCGCGCCTTCGGCGGCCCGCGTCATCAGCGTGAAGCCCGGAACGCGGCGCTTTTCGATTTCCCAGGCGTCGAGCGCGCGCACCTGCGCGGCGGAATAGATGGCGGTCGGCCGGTTCATGGCGGGGAATTATACTGACGCGCACCGTATGACTCTGCCCGCTCCATCGAAAGACTCGCTGCTCGAACTCAAGGGCGCCCTCGCGGCGCTTGGCCCGGGCAGCGGGGATTCGACGCGCTCGGCGTCAGCGACGTCGCAGCTCGACGTCGATGCCGCGCATCTCGACCGCTGGCTCGACGCACGGCAAACACGGCGAGATGGGCTACATGGCCAAACACGGCACACGCCGCACGCGCCCGGACGAGCTGGTGCCCGGCACGGTGCGCGTGTTGTCGGCGCGCATGAACTACTGGCCGTCGGACGCGCGCGATGCCGCCGACGGCGCTCGCCGATCCGGAGCTCGGCTACGTGTCGCGATACGCGCTGGGCCGCGACTATCACAAGGTGCTGCGCAATGCGCTGCAGGGACTGGCCGACGACATCGTCGAGCGCGTCGGCCCGATGGGTTACCGCGTGTTCGTCGACTCGGGTCCCGTGCTCGAGAAGGCGCTGGCGCGCAACGCCGGGCTCGGGTGGATAGGCAAGCACACCAATCTCATCGCGCGCGACGCCGGCTCGTACTTCTTCATCGGCGAGATCCTCACCGACCTGCCGCTGCCCGTCGATGAAGCCGCCAGCGCGCACTGCGGCACCTGCAGCGCGTGTATTCCCGCCTGCCCCACGGGCGCCATCACCGCGCCCAACCAGCTCGACGCGCGGCGCTGCATCTCCTACCTCACCATCGAACTGCATGGCGCCATTCCCGTGGAGCTGCGCCGCATGATGGGCAATCGCATCTACGGCTGCGACGACTGCCAGCTCGTGTGCCCCTGGAACAAGTTCGCGCGCGCCGCCGCGCATCCGGATTTCAAGACGCGGCACCGGCTCGATTCATCGCGGCTCGAGGAACTGTTCGCGATGGACCGAAGCGGAATTCCTCGAACGCACCGAGGGCTCGGCGATCCGCCGCATCGGTTACGAGCGCTGGCTGCGCAACATCGCGGTGGCGCTCGGTAATGCGCCGGCCACGCCTGCGAACAGCGCCGCGCTGGCCGCGCGCGCCGATGATCCTTCGGAACTGGTGCGCGAACACGTGGCCTGGGCGCGCGCGGAACACAGGGCGCGCCAGGCAGCGAACAGTTAGGTCCTGGAGGAATCCGGACCCGGCGCACGCTGCACGATGGCGCGCCGGTTCAGCAACTCGTTGCATCCGAGGATGAGAGACCAGACAGTTGCGGCGCTGCGAAGCGCGCATGTCTCAACCCGCCGTGACCTGGATGTTGTCGATGAGTCGCGCCTTGCCGAGGCGCGAGGCCGTCAACACCACGAATTGCTTCGTGTCCGGCTTCGCCGGCGCCAGCGTCGTCGCATCGCGCACGCTGAAGTAGTCGGTGCGGAAACCGGCGCCGTCGAGCGCGGCGCGTCCCGCGGCTTCGATCCTCGCGTAGTCGCGCGCACCCGACTGCAGCGCCGCCACCGCCTGCTGCAACTGCCGGTAGATAGTCGGCGCGAGCCTGCGCTGCGCTTCGTCGAGGTATTGATTGCGCGAGCTCATCGCGAGGCCGTCGGCCTCGCGCACCGTGGGCGCGCCGACGATCTCCACGCGCAGGCACAGGTCCGCGACCATGCGGCGGATCACCGTGAGCTGCTGGAAATCCTTCTCGCCGAAGATCGCCACGTCCGGATCGACGATGTTGAACAGCTTGGCGACGACGGTCGCCACGCCTTCGAAATGCCCGGGACGGAACTCGCCGCAGAGGATGTTGGAGATGCCGGGGACTTCGACGCGCGTGGCCTGGTCCGCGCCGTTCGGATAGATCTCCCCGACTTCGGGCATGAACATGAGATCGCAGCCCGCGTCGCTCAGCATCTTCGCGTCCTGCGTCGGCGTGCGCGGATAGTGCGCGAAGTCCTCGTTCGGCCCGAACTGCATCGGGTTCACGAAGATGCTCGCGACGAAGCGTTTGCCGTGGCGGCGCGCGGCTTCGATGAGGCTCACGTGGCCGGCGTGCAGGTTGCCCATCGTGGGCACGAACACCACGCGCTCGCCCGCGGCGCGCCAGCTGCGCGACCTGCGCGCGCACGGCCGCGATCGTGGTGACGGTCAGCATGCTCGCGACGCGTCAAGCGTGGAACTCGTGCTCGGGCGCCGGATAGGTCCTGGTCTTCACCGCTTCGACGTAGCGCTTGCAGCGCGTCGAGATTCGACGTGGCGCCCTCCATGAAATTCTTCACGAAGCGCGGCTTGCGACCCGAGGTGATGTCGAGCACGTCGTAGAGCACGAGGATCTGGCCGTCGGTGTCCGGGCCCGCGCCGATGCCGATGACCGGCACTTCGAGCGCCTCGGTGATCTTCTTGCCGAGCTCGGACGGAATGCATTCGAGCAGCACGATGTCCGCGCCCGCGGACTCCAGCGCCTTGGCGCTGTCGAGCATGCGCCTGGCCGCGGCTTCGTCGCGCCCCTGCACGCGAAAGCCACCGGTCTTGTGCACCGACTGCGGCTTCAGCCCGAGGTGCGCGCACACCGCGATGTCGTGGCGCGCCAGGAATTCGACGATCTCGAGCTGGCCGAGGCCGCTTTCGAGCTTGACCATTTCCGCGCCGCCTTCCTGCATGAGTCGCACGGAATTCGCCAGCGCGATGTCGGCCGTCGGGTAGCTGGCGAACGGCAGGTCGGCCACGAGGAACGGACGATGCAGGCCGCGCGCCACGGCTTTGCAGTGATAGACGATGTCGTCCATGGTCACGGGCACCGTGGTGTCGTGACCCTGCAGCACCATGCCGAGCGAATCGCCCACCAGCACGAGGTCGGTGTCGGCGTTGTCGCACAACACCGCGAAGCTCGCGTCGTAGCAGGTGATGCACGCGATCTTCTCGTGTTCGCGCTTCATCTTGTCGAGCGTGCCCAGCGAGACCGGCGGCCGCGTCGAATCGCGTTGTTCGAGATGTGTGTACATCGCTAGATAGTACCGTGGCGCAGCGGGTTGTAGTACATGCGCCCCTTCTTCATGCGGCGGATCGCGCCCGACCAGCTCGTCGTAGTCGGCCTGGTTCTGCACCGGATCGATGCTGGCCGCGTTCACGATGAGCAGCGGCGCCTGGTCGAACTCGTGGAAGAAGCGCGCGTAGGCATCGTTGAGCCGCGTGAGATAGGCCGCGTCGATGCCGGCTTTCGTAGGAGATGCCGCGCCTGGCGATCCGCTGCAGCAGCGTCTCCACCGGCGCCTGCAGGTAGACCACGAGATCGGGCTTCGGCGGATCGACCGCGAGCCGTGACGCCACCTGCTCGTACAGCGCCATCTCGGCCGCGTCGAGCGTCAGGCCGGCGAACAGCCGGTCCTTCTCGAATAGATAGTCGGCGACGCGCCGCGGCGCGAACAGGTCCTGCTGCTTGAGCGTGCCGAGCTGCTGCGCGCGCTGGAACAGGAAGAAGAGCTGCGCCGGCAAGCGCGCCCGACTTCTGGTTGCGATAGAAGCGTTCGAGGAAAGGATTCTGCGCGTCCTGCTCGAGCACCAGCTCGGCTTCGAGCGTTTCGGCGAGGCGGCGCGCGAGGCTGGTCTTGCCGACGCCGATCGGCCCTTCGACCACGATGTAGCGCTGCGGCGGCACAGCTCGCGCCCGGCGGGGCGTGGCGCTTCTCCGACTCGTCCGGCGTGCTCACAGGCGTTCGATGCCGCGATTCGCGACGCGTTCCCGCAGCGCGGCGACGCGGCCCAGACGCGGGACCTCGAGGTCCGGCGCAATGTCGGCGAGTGGATAGAGCACGAAATCGCGCTCGGCGATCCCGGCGTGCGGCAGCGTCAGCGTTTCGGTGGCGCGCTCCTCGCGGCCCACCACCAGCAGGTCGAGATCGATGACGCGCGGGCCCCAGCGTTCGCGCGGCGGCTCGCGGCCGAGCTCGCGCTCGAGTGCGCGCAGCGCGGCGAGCAGTTCTTCCGGCGTCGACTGCGTGAGCAGTCCGGCGACGGCGTTGACGAACGCCGGCTGCACCACTTCGCCGAAGGGCTGCGTGCGATACAACGGCGAGCTGGCGACCAGGCGGCAGCCCGGCAGACGCGCGAGCTCGCGCACCGCGCGCTGCACCTGCAGCTCGGGATCGTCGAGGTTGCTGCCCACGCCGACGTAGGCCGGCAGCCAGCGAGCCTGTCGTGGCTTGGGTCAATGCGACCTCGACCGAAGCGGCATTCATGAGGCCGCGGGTGCGCGGCCTCGCCCGCGGCGGCGGCGACGTGGACCGCGACGACCGGCACCACCACCACCGCCACCGGCCGGACGTTGCTGCGGCGTCAGCGCGTCGGCCATCCGGTCGCGGTCCGTCTGCGAGACTTCCTGGACCTTCGTCCACCAGTCGGCGAGCTCGCGCGACGCCAGGCCCATGTCGGCGCGCAGCAGCAACAGGTCGAAGCCGGCGCGGAAGCGTGGCTGTTCGAGCATGCGCAGCGCGCGGCGGCCGCGCGGCTGCTCGAGGCGCGGCTGCGCCGCGAACATCTCGCGCACGCCCAGCGAGAAGCGCTTCGGAATCGAGATGCGGCCCTGCGCACCGCGCGCCGCGCGGTCCACCGCATCGACGATGGTGCCGATGTCGTGCCACTTCTCCTGCGGCAGCTTCTCGATGATCTCGGCGAACGGCCCGTAGAGCAGCAGCGCGAACAGGAAGGTGGGCGTCACCGGCTTGCCGGCAGCGACGCGCTGATCGGTATTGACCAGCCCCTGGCGCACCAGTCGCGACACCGCGCCGTCCGGATGACGCGCTGAGATAACTCGCCACGGTGGGCAGCAGCTCCGCCAGCAGTCCGTGACGCTGCAGCACCACCAGGCTCATCGCGCCGTGGCCGGTGAGGAACAGCTTGAGCGTCTCGTCGAACAGCCGTGCCGGCGGCACGCTGCCTAACAACTCGCGCAGCTCGTGGATCGCGGTGCCGGTCTCGCCGTCGAGCGAGAAGCCCAGCTTCGCCTCGAAGCGCGCGGCGCGCAGCATGCGCACCGGGTCTTCGCGATAACGCGTGGCCGGATCGCCGATCAGCTTGAGGCGCCGCGCGGCGATGTCTTCGACGCCGCCCGCGTAATCCCAGATCGAGAAGTCCGCGATGTTGTAGTAGAGCGCGTTGGCGGTGAAATCGCGGCGCCACACGTCGTCGTCGATGGTGCCGTAGGCGTTGTCGCGCAGGATGCGGCCGTGTTCGTCGGTGACGCGGTCTTCGTCATCGTCGTCGCCGCCGGCGCCCGCGTGCCGCGAGCGATCGCGTTCACGCGAGCGGCGAGTTGCGGTGGAAACCCGTCTGGTGCGGCCCGGCCTCGGCGAGCACCAGGCTCTCGTCGATTTCATCTTCGTCGTCGAGCTCATCGTCGTCGAGCAGTTCGTCATCGACGTCATCGTCGAGATCGGCCGCCGGCGGCTCGGGAATTTCCTCGCCGACCACCGGCGCGCTCATCGCGCGGAACGTGGCGACCTCGATGATCTCGCGCCCGAAGAACACGTGCGCCAGGCGGAAGCGCCGGCCGATGAGCCGGCAGTTGCGGAACGTGCGTTTGACCTCTTCCGGCAGCGCGCTGGTGGCGATGTCGAAATCCTTCGGCGTGATGCCGATCAGCAGATCCCGGACACATCCGCCTACGAGGAAGGCTTCGTAGCCCGCCTCGCGCAGCCGATACAGCACACGCAGCGCATTGGGAGAGATCGCGGAGCGCGATATGGAATGTTCGGCACGGGGGATGATGCGTGCTTTCGGCCGATTGGCCGGATCGAGGGGGGAAACGTCGTTCAAGTCTTCAAAGTTCCACTTGGCAGGGTAAAAGCGGCGCATATACTACCGCGCTCGATTCTGGACCCGCCTTTTCTGACGCTCCCATCGTCTAGAGGCCCAGGACATGGCCCTCTCAAGGCCGTAACACCGGTTCGAATCCGGTTGGGAGCGCCAATCAAATCAATGGCTTGAAGCCGCAAAGTCCTTATCCGGGGGCTAATAGTTGTTTTACCCGCCGAAGTAGCAGCGTCCCTTGGAAGCCCTGATCGTCTCCGCCGGCGTGGTCGCACTGGCCGAAATCGGTGACAAGACCCAACTGCTGGCGTTGCTGCTGGCCACTCGTTTCCGCAAACCCGTTCCGATCGTGCTCGGCATTTTCGTCGCCACGCTCGCGAACCACGCCTTTGCAAGCGCCGTCGGCAACTGGTTAGTCAGCGTCGTCGGCGCCGACGCCATGCGCTGGATCCTCGGCCTGTCGTTTCTCGCCATGGCCGCGTGGAGTCTCATTCCCGACTCCGCGCCCGAGGAATCCGCTGGCGACACCGCGATTCGGCGTGTTCCTGACGACTGTCGGTCGCGTTCTTCCTCGTCGAAATGGGCGACAAGACGCAGATCGCGACCGTGGCGCTGGCCGCGCAATTTCAGTCGATGGTGTGGGTCGTGCTCGGCACCACGCATCGGCATGATGCTGGCGAACGTGCCGGTGGTCTATCTGGGCGACGCGCTGATCAGACGCGTGCCGCTCGAAGTGGGTGCGCGTCGCGGCCGCGCTCACGTTCGGGCGCTCGGCGTGTATGTGCTGGTGTTCGGCAGTTAGGCAATCAGACGATCGACGCGCGTGCCTGCCTGCTCGCGCGCGACGTCGGCTGAGCCGCCGCTCGACGAGAACCGCACGGGTGTGCTCGGCGGTGCCGATCAAACCCGGACTCATCGAACGCGTTGATCGTGAAGCGATGCAGCTTTCCTGCGATTTCCTTGTACGACGCCACGGCGCGCAGCGTGCAACCGGCATTGGGCCGGCGCAGCTGGGGCGCGGCGAACGTGATGTTCATGGCGACAGCCACGGAAGACTCATCGTCTTCCAGCCGCGGCCTCATGAGCCGCGCCGCCGCCATCTCCATGAGCTCGATCATGCGCGAGGTCGCGGGAATTGCAGGAAAGTCGTCGGGCGAAGAAAGCTGGGTGGCTTCCGCGGTGATCGGGTGCAGTACCCGTAGCCGGGCTTCGGCGGTTCTGGACTTCATGGAAGTATTAACGAACATCGACATGCGGAATGGTCTAGGAACGGCGGCGATTCAGCGGTGATCGAACTCCGGGCATTGTTGTAGGCCGCTCCTTACCTTGTCCGACAGTGCGATGTTTGACCGCACTGCCAGAATCCCGTAACGCATGAGTTCAACAAAACAACAAATCGAGATGACACGCGGTCAACCCGGGCATCCAGTGAGAACCGAAGTGACGGATACCGGTAAAGCAAAGTGGCAGATGCTTTACGTAGAAGGCAACGACGACGGCACCATCGGCGGCTCGTATTTCAGCCTCCTTTATCTGATCGCAGGGCTCGACCAGACGCGTTTTACGCCGCTCGTGGTCTTCGCTACGGAGAACAGCCTCCTGCCGCGCTTCCGCGCCACCGGCGCGCGGACGCTCATCGTGCCCGGGGCCGAGCGCGCGCCTGCCTCAGGGCCCCTGGGCCGGCTCCTCGCCAAGGCGCGGAATTTCTACCTTACCTACCTCGTCCTGCCGCGCCGCCTGGCGCGCATCCTGCGCAGCGAACGCATCGATCTCGTGCACCTCAACAACACCATCCAGCGCAACCACGCCTGGATGCTCGCCGCGCGCCTGGCGGGGGTGCCGTGCATTACGCATGAGCGCGGTCTCAAGCGTGCCTACTTGGCGCGCGATCGGCGGCTGGCGCGCAATCTGGACGCGGTGATCTGTATCTCGAGCGCCGTGCATGAGAACTTTGTCGCGCAAGGGCTCGGCGACCTTCCGCTCGTCACCATCTTCAACGGCCTCGATCCCGCGCAGATGTCATGCACGCGTGCGCCAGCGGACGTGCGCGCGGAAATCGGCGTGGCGCCGGACGCGCGCCTCATCGGCATCGTCGGCAACATCAAACCCTGGAAGGGTCAGGAAGTCGTGCTCCGCGCCATGGGGCTGTTGCGCGAGGAGTTTCCCGACCTCGCCTGCGTGCTGATCGGTGACACCTCGCCGAATGCAGCGGCGTACCGCGAACAGGTAGCGGCGCTGACGCGCGAACTCGGCATCGCGTCACGCGTGCACATCACCGGTTTTCGCAACGATGTCCCGAACTACATCAATGCGCTCGACATCCAGGTGCACGCCTCGATCGATCCGGAACCCTTCGGACGCGTGTTGCTCGAGGCCATGGCGCTTTCGAAACCGCTGGTGGCCAGCGACGGCGGCGCAGTGCCGGAGATCGTGGTGCACGAGCACACCGGCCTGCTGTTCGAACCCGGCAATCCCGCCGCCCTCGCCGCGGCCTTGCGCACGCTGCTCGCCGATCGGCCGCGCGCGGCGGCCATGGGTGCGGCGGGACGTGCGCGGCTGCTGGCGGAATTTACCATCCGTCGCAACCTCGAGCTCACGCAGGCGCTCTACGAGCGCTTGTTGAACAAACAGCGAACTCAACAGCGCCAGGGCATGATTGAGGAGGCGCGCGCTGGCGAGCACGGCGCCCCTTCGAGACAACGACTACAAACAGACTTTTTTATTTCCCGTGACTCATAGCGATTTTGCGTGCCGATGCACGGACTGAAAAAGCTGGTCCGATTCGCGTTTGGGGAGGGCGGATCGGTCAAGTCGCGCGTGCTGCGTTCCGGCATTTGGGCCGGTATGTCCGAGGTGGGTCTCTCGGTGCTCGGCACCGTGCGGTCGGTGGTACTCGCACGCCTTCTGACTCCCGACATCTTCGGTGTCATGGCCCTCGCAATGGTCGTGGTGCGCGCCATCGAGACCTTCACGCGACCCGGCGTCGCGCAAGCGCTGATCGCGCGCCAACAGGACTTCGACAAGGCTTGCAACACCGCGTTCACGATGCTCGTGGTGCGCGGCTTCCTGCTGGCCGCGCTGCTCGCGGCCGTGGCCCCGTGGATCGGTGACTTCTATGAATCACCGACGCTGCCGCTCATGCTCCAGGTGCTGGGCGGCGTGTTCATCCTCACCGGCTTTCGCAACATCAACATCATCGCGCGGCAGCGCGAGCTCGAATTTCGCAGCCTTACCTATCTGACGCAGGTGTCCAGCATCGTGGGCACCATTGCGACCATCACGCTCGCCTGGTGGCTGCGCAGCGTGTGGGCCCTGGTCGCGGGCCAGCTGATCAGCGCCATCCTCGGGGCGGTGCTGTCGTACGTGTTCGTGCCGGGCCGTCCGCGCTTCGAATTCGACCGCGAGGTCGCGCGCGATCTATTGCGCTACGGCAAGTTCATCACCGGTTCGTCGATGCTGCTGTACATCGCCACCGAAATCGATTCGGCGGTGATCGGCAAGGTGCTGGGGCACGCCGAGCTCGGCTACTACACCGTGGCGTTCACAATCGTTCACATGTCGACCACGCAGCTCGCGAAGGTGGCGGCCGGCATCATGATGCCCGCGTACAGCAAGCTGCAGACCGATATTCCCGCGCTGCGCAATGCCTATCTGCGTACGCTGGGGTTGGTCATGTTTGCCGTGCTGCCGGCTTCGCTCGGCTTGGTCCTCGTCGCGGAGCCGCTGGTGCGCGTGGTCTACGGCGAGAAGTGGTTGTCAGCCGCCGTGCCGCTGCAGTTGCTCGCGGTGTTCGGCCTGTTCCGCTCACTGGCGGCGTTCACCGGCTATCTGTTCGAGGGCATCGGCCAGCCGAAGGTGGCCTTCACCATGGCCGGAGTGCGTCTCGCGGTGCTGCTGCCGCTGATCGTGCCCGCAGCGCTGTACTACGGTCTACCGGGTGTCGCAATCACGGTCACAGCGGGCATGGCCGCGCAGTGGGTCGTGGGCCTTTGTTACCTGTACAAGCGCCTCGACATCGGCTTCGGAAAGATCCTGCGGACGATGTGGCAACCCGTGTGGACCGCTGCGCTCATGGGCCTCGCGGCCTGGGGCATGATGCATGTCGTCGACGCCAATCACGTGGGGGGCTTGCTGGCGACGGTGGGCGTGGCCGCAGTCGTGTACCTGATGCCGAACGTGAAGATGTTGCTCGCGCTCAAGAACGGACGCTGGAACTAGAGACACTCACGGGCATGACGCGAAAAAGCACGCGGCCGCTGGCGGCGACCGCGTGCTGGAGTCGATCAGAGACCCGCGCGATGGACCGCCTGGATTTCGGTCGGGCTGAGCACGCGGTTGTAGACGCGCACATCGTCCAGGACGCCATCCAGCGTTCGCGCGCCATTTACCTCATTGCCGAGGTAGATGTTCGCACTCGCATCGCTGACCCGGTCGCCGGACGCGTTGGTGGTGGTCGCATAACTGCCGACAGCCACGCCATCCACATACATGAGGACATTCGTGGCGGTGGCAGTGCCGTTCCACGTCACGACGACGTGGTGCCAGACGCCCGGGGAGATGGCGTTGGCAGCGGACGTGCGCACGAGGTCGGTCGTCGTGTAGTCCACCGCGAAGCCAATCTGGTTCGTGCCTTGCGTGACGAACTGCCAGCCATTCAGCGGCGCGGTGCCGGTGGCCTTGTGCACGATGCGGCCCGGGTTGCCGGCTTCGCCGACCGTGTCCACCTTGATCCAGGCCGCCACCGTCATCACGCCCAGATTGTTCACCGACGTGCCATTGCCGGCATTCACGAGATCGTCGCCGCCCGTGGGGCCGCCATCGAAGTTCAATCCCGTGCCGATTTTTCCCGGGACCCAGGTCGGGCCGAGTTGCAAGTTGCCGGTGTTGGCGTTGCCCGAGCTGTCCGCGGCGCTGAGGCCGTTGGCGTCATCGAGCTTCCAGTGCGCTCGCCGGTCAGCGACTTCCGCCGTCGTCGCGTTCGCATCCGTGGAAAAGCCCGAGTCGCCGTGCTCGTTGTGGGCCCGCACGCGGTAGTAGTACTGCGTCCCGGTGCCGAGCTGGCCGTCGTTGTAGCTGGTGACGTTGGTGCTGGTGGTGGCGATTTCCTCGTAGGTGCCGCCCAGGCCCTTTTTCCGCTCGATTTTATAGCCGTCTTCATTGATGACGTTGGTCCACGACAGGTTGATCTGGCTGATGTTGTTAGGGGCCGCTGCCACGGTGAGCGTGAGGGAGGGCGGCGCCGGGACGCCCAGCTCGACTTCGCGGGCCTTGCCGTGCAGCCACTCCTCCAGGTCGCTATAGCCGTCGGCATCGCTATCCGCAGTGGTCGACGGCGGATTGTGCGTGACGGGCACGACCGGAATGTTCGGATAGCCACCCACTTGACTGGGGCTATTGATCAAGCCTCCCGTGTCGTTCGTCACCTGGGTGATGATGCGGGCATCGACGGGATCGCGATTGGCCGGACGGGAACCGGCGTTGGCCAGGACGTGGGCTTCCAACGCATCCCAGGCAATGATCGGCACATTGACATTGGTGCTGGTAAAGATGCTGGGCTCAATGGACGGATACGTCTTGACTCCGCCGTACGGGGCGTCGTCGAACACCGTCGTGTCCCTCTGGGCTGGTGATCGGGTTCGGCCACCAGCTGGCGCTCGCGATATTCCAGATGCGGTTGCTATCCATGTAGAGCGTCAGCTCGGCCCCCATGATGGCCCCCTCCCCGGTGCGATTCCTGATGACCATGTAACGGGCCGAAGTGGTATTGGCCGGGTCGGGCACCATGACATTGCTCTTGAAGGACGCGACCATCGACAAGCCGGCATCGCCCCCGACCTCGAGCTTCATCCGGCCACTCGCCGACGCGCCGGGCCGATAGATGTAATTGTTGGCGACCTGGACGGTGCTCACATCGTCGGCGAGGACCGGATTGCGGTCGCCAAGATGCGCCAGGAGATTGCGGTGGAATGAAATGCTGGACGAGTCGCTGCCGATCAGCACGCCCATCGGGTGCGGTCCCTTGCTGTGGAGTGAAGCATTCAGCGCTTCCGAAAAGATGCTGTTCGAAATGGTGCATTCCTTCACAAAACTTCTCACGCCAGTGTTGGGATCGGTTGATCCCCAAGTCGTGAAAACCTCGTCGACCGACCAGCTCAGGGAAACGTGGTCCACGACAACGCGCCTGATGGTGTTTCCCAAAGCCGTCGAAATATTCAGGGCATCCCGGTTGTCCTCTTCGCTCGGGGTACCCGGAGTGTCGCCCGGGCGGATGGCAATGTGCTGGAACAGGACGTCACTGGCACTGATATCGATGGTGCGGCCTTTGACCAAAATCCCGAGCCCCGGCGCGGTCTGGCCGGCGACCGTGAGGTTGCCGCTGGTGATCGTAATCGGGGTCAAAAGCTCGATGGTCCCCGATGTTTCGAAGATGACGGTGCGCGGGCCCGCCGTCATCAGGGCTGCCCGAAGCGATCCGGAACCGCTGTCATTGAGGTTGGTGACTTTGATGATCGCGCCGTTGCGCCCGGCCTTGGTCATGATGCCAAAGCCCTTGGCGCCGGGGATGACGGGGAGCGATGTCTCCTGGGCGTAACCGGTGGAAACCAGCAGGGTCGCAGCAGCGAACGTGAGCAGCTGACCGGCTCTCGTCGCAGGATAGGTTGTTTTCATATGCTTTTTCGCGCTCTACCCTTTCGCTCTATTTTGGCGCCGAGCGTCTCACTTCACGCGGTCGCGATCCGTGGAAACACCAGGGCGAAGGGGTAATCAGGAGTGGGGGGATGGCGGCGCCGGCCTTACTACCGTGCGGTCGAATTCCTTGAATAGATAGACCATCGGAATAGATAGACCATCGGCGCCAATATCCGCGCGCACCCCGGCGATGGCTGTAGGTCTACGGAAACAGAGCGGATGCGAACCCCGCCGGACTCGTGCAGGAAAGGTCCGTCAGCGGAGCAGTAGTTGCGCGCTGGCGGAGAGGTGAACGCACCGCAACAGCAGGACGGCGTCTGGTTAGGCGAAGGTCATTCCGGGCCCAGGAGGCATGGTGAATCCTCCGCCACCGCGCGCGATGGGCACGACGCAGATTTTTTCTAGGCGCGCGACACCTGCGCGCCCGGCCGTGGCACGCGATACCAGCTCGCGTACAGCGCCGGCAGGAAAATCAGCGTCAGCACCGTGGCGATGAACAACCCGCCCATCATCGCGATGGCCATGGGTCCCCAGAACACTTCGCTCGACGATCGGAATGAGCCCGAGGATGGCCGCCGCCGCGGTCAGCAGGATGGGCCGCAGGCGATGCATGGTCGCGTCGACGATGGCGGCGCCGCGCTCCATGCCGGCGTCCTCGTTCTCCTTGATCTGCGCCATCAGCACCACCGAGTTGCGGATGATCATGCCCACGAGCGCGAACACGCCGAGCATGGCCACGAACCCGAACGGCCGGTTGCTCACCAGCAGCGCGATGCGTCACGCCGATGATGGCCAGCGGCGCCGTGAGCATCACCAGCAGCAGCTTCTGCGTGCTGTGCAGCTGCAGCATGAGGATGAACAGCATGATGATGAACATCACCGGGATCACGGCCATGATGGACGCCGATCCCTTGGCGCTCTCGCCCACCGCGCCGCCGACCTCGATGCGATAACCCGGCGGTAGTTTGGCCATCAGCGCTTCGATGGGCTCCTGCAACTGCTCGGTCACCGTCGCGGCCGTCAGGCCGTCGGCGACCTTCGACTGCACGGTGATGGTGGGCAGCCGGTTGCGGCGCCAGATCACGGTTTCCTCGAGGCCGTACTCGAAAGTCGCGATCTGCGCGAGCGGCACGGAATTGCCGCTGAGCGATGCCGATCTTCGAGATCGCGCAGGCGCGCGAGGTCGCCGCGATCGCTGCGCCTGGGCGCGGCCCTGCACGTCGATCAGATAGATGTCGTCGCGGAACTGCGTGACGGTGCGGCCCGACAGCGCCGACGTCAGCGCGCGCGACACCTGCTCGGAGCTGACGCCGAGCTGGCGCGCCTTGTCCTGGTCGACGTCGATGCGCATGCGCTTGGTCATCTCGTTCCAGTCGAAATTCACCACGCGGGTATTGGAATTCGCGCGCATCGTGGCGGCCACTGTCTCGGCGATGGCGCGCACGCCCGCTCACGTCCGGCCCGCTCACGCGGTACTGCAGCGGCCAGTCCACCGGCGGCCCGAGCGCCAGCGGCTCGACGCGCGCCATCAGCGTGCCGAAGTCCTCGGCGAGCACTTTCTCCAGCCGCGCGCGCACCGCATCGCGCACCTCGTAAGCTGCGCGTGATGACCACCGCCTGCGCGAAGTTGGCGTTCTCGAGCTGCTGGTTGAGCGGTAGATAGAATCGCACGGCGCCCGAGCCGACGTAGAAGCTGTGATAGACGACGTCCGGATCGGCGAGCAGGACCTTCTCGAATCGCAGCACTTCGGCCTCGGTGGCCTCGATCGACGCGTTCTGCGCGAGCCGCAGGTCGATCATGAGCTCCGGCCGGCTCGACGACGGAAAGAACTGCTGCTGCACGAAGCCGAACAGGATCGACGGCGATCACGAAGGCGCCGGCGGTGCCGATGATGACCCAGCCGCGATTCGCCAGCGACTTCATGAGCACCCGGCGAAAGCGCGCGCGTCATCGGCGTGTCCGCGTGCACATGAACGTGACCGGCCGGCTGCTCCTTGAGCACGGCGACGCCGATGTAGGGCGTGAAGATCACCGCGACCACCCACGACACGAGCAACGCGATGGTCACCACGGCAAACAACGTGAAGCAGTATTCACCGGCGCCGCTCTTGGCGAATCCCACCGGCAGGAAGCCGGCCACCGACACCAGCGTGCCGGTGAGCATCGGGAAGGCCGTGGAGGTGTAGGCGAAGGTGGCGGCGCGGAACTTGTCCCAGCCCTCCTCCATCTTCTTCACCATCATCTCGACCGCGATCATGGCGTCATCGACCAGCAGGCCCAGCGAGATGATCAACGCGCCCAGCGAAATGCGCTGCAGGCTGATCTCGAAGATCTCCATGAACACGAACGTGATCGCGAGCACCAGCGGAATGCTGACCGCCACCACCAGGCCGGCGCGCATCCCGAGGCTCACGAAACTCACGATGAGCACGATGCCGATGGCCTCGAACAGTCCGCGCGTGAACTGCCCGACGGATTCCTCGACCACCTCGGGCTGGTTGGCGACGCGATGCACGTCGATGCCCACCGGCAGATCGCTCTCGATGCGCGTGAGCTCCTTTTCGAGCGCCACGCCGAGATCGAGCACGTTGCCGCCCTTCGACATGGACACGCCGATGCCGATGGCCGGCGTGCCGTTGTAGCGATACTGCGGCGAGGGCGGATCCTTGTAGCCGCGCGTGACGCGCGCGAAATCCCGAGGCGCACCTGCCGGTCGCCGACGCGAATGGCGACGTTCTCGAGCGCCGCCACCGAATCGAGCGCGCCGCTGACGCGCACGGCGATGCGTTCGCCCGGCGTCTCGATCGTGCCGGAGGCGATGACCGCGTTCTGGCTGCGGCGAGCGTCGCGGCCACGCAGGTCCGGATCGATGCCGAGCCCCGCCATCTGCCGCAGCGAGAAATCGATGTAGATGACCTCGTCCTGCACGCCGATGAGATCCACCTTGCCCACGTTGTTCACGCGCAGCAGCTCGGCGCGGATGAACTCGGCCTGGTCGCGCAGCTCGCGATAGGTGAAGCCGTCGCTGGTCAGCGCGTAGATCACGCCATACACGTCGCCGAAATCGTCGTTGAAGAACGGCCCGATGGCGCCCTGCGGCAACTGCCCGCGGATGTCGCCTAACTTCTTGCGCACCTGGTACCACTGGTCGGGCACCGCGCTCGGCGGCGTGCTGTCGCGCAGGTTGACCATGATCGTGGCTTCGCCGGGCTTGGTGTAGCTGGTGACGAAGTCGACGTACTCGAGCGACTCGAGCGGCTTCTCCAGCCGGTCGGTCAGTTGCTTGGCGGTCTGGTTCGGCATCGGCGCCCGGCCAGAACGCGCGCACCATCATCGTCTTGATGGTGAACGGCGGATCCTCGTCGCGGCCGAGATCGTTGTACGCGCGCAAACCCGCGAACAGCGCGATCACCATCAGGAAGCCGATCAGCGGCTTGTGGTTGAGCGCCCACGCCGAAAGATTGAAGCGCGCCGTGCTCGGCGGGCGCTGATCCGTCGCGCTCATTGCGGCTTCTCGGCCGCCAGCTTCACCTTCTCGCCGGGCGCGAGCCGGTGCACGCCGGCGGTCACCACGCGCTCACCGGTGCGAATTCCTTCGGCGACATACACGCGATCGGTGTCGTATCGCTCGACCGTGACGGCGCGCAGCTCCACGGTGCTGTCCGGCTGTCACGATCCACACCGCGGGCTTGCCGTCCTTCTGGAAGATCGCGGTGGACGGCAGCGCGATGTTGGGCGCGCCGCCGACGCGCGGCAGCGTCACGCTCACCGTCATCCCGAGTCGCAACGACGCCGGCGGCTTCACGATCGTGGTGCGCACCTGGTAGGTGCGCGTCACCGGATCGGCGCTGGGGCTGATCTCGCGCACGCGGCCGGCCCAGGCGACGTCCTCGCCGCTCAGCGGATTGATCAACACCGACGAGCCGGCTTTCACTTCGCCGATGCGCGCGATCGGGCACATCGAACACCGCCTCGCAGCTCGCTCGGGCGCGCGATGCTCAGCGCGCGCTGCCCGGCGGCCACCACCGTGCCCACTTCCACCAGCACGCGCGTGACGACGCCGTCTTCGCCGGCGCGCAGCGTGGTGTAGCCCAGCCGCTGCTGCGCCAGCCGCAGCTCCGCGGTGGCCTGCGATAGTTTGGCCTCGGCCGGAGCGCACCGCCGTCTGCTGCGCCTGGTACTGCGCGCGGGTCGTGAGGCCGCGCTCGAGCAGGTCGCGAAACCGCGCCTCTTCGCTGCGCGAACGCGTCGAGATCGGATTGCGCCGCGGGCACCGCGCCGCGCGCCGCATCGACGCCTAACTGCTGGTCGGTCTGGTCGAGCTGCGCGAGCAGCTGGCCCTTCTTGACCGTCGCGCCGACGTCGACGGCGCGGTTCACGAGCTTGCCGCCCACCTGGAAGCTCAGATCGGTCTCGTAACGCGAACGGATCTCGGCGGTGTACGTCGCGCTGTCGGTCGCTGGCGCCGCCGACCACGATTTCCGAGCGCACCGGCCGCACCAGCGTTTCGGGTTCCTGCTTTCCGCCGCAGCCGGCGATGCGCGGCCGCGAGCGCTATTAATAAGAGAGCACGGACGATTATTGTTGAATGCCATTCCAGGCCTCTTTCGCGGGTCTCACTGCGGAGGATGCTCGCGGAACCAGGTTTCCACGCGCGCGTACCAGGCCTCGCGCGATGCGGGATCGAGCAGGATTTCGAACTCGCCCATCGAGCGCAGCACGTTGACGAAGTCCGTCATGAAGCCGTACTTCGCGTCGGTGGCGCTGAGACCGGAGATGAGCGCGGTCTCCTGCGCGTCGATGAGATCGGTGACCGACACGGCGCCGCGCGCATAGGCGTCGGTGACATTGGCGAGATTCTCGTCGGCGGCCGCCTGCGCCTCGCGCGACAGATCGATGGCCGGCCACGAGCTCGCGGTCCGGTGCAGCACCAGCCGCGTACGCGCCTCGACGCCGTCCGATGGTCGGCGGCCCGGTCGGCCTCGCTGGCGCGCACTTCGTGCCGCGCCTGCGAGCGCTCGCGCGCCGCGCAGCCCGCCGGTGAGCAGCGGCAACGTCGCCTGCAGCGACACGCTCCAGGATTCGTCGTCGGGCGCGCCCGGGAACGCGAGCGAACCCGCGCCGCTCTTGTCGGTGAACTTCGAGCCGTTCGAGACCAGCGCGAGATCCGGTAGATAGTAGGCGCGCCCGGCCGAAGCTCAAGCGCGCGCTGCCGCGCCGTGAGCACGGCATCGGCCTGCTTGATCTCCGGCGCGTTCTCGAGCGCCGTGTGCACGGCGTATTCCATGAACACGGCCCACTTGGCGGGCGTGTCGAGGAAGGCCTGCGTGCGCGGGCTCGACACCAGCGTCAGCGGATCGTCGATGCCCGACTCCACCGTGCTGAACGGCTGGCTCGCGGGCCGATGCAGGATGCGCAGCATCTCGGTCTCGGCCTGCCGGCGGCTCGCCTCCGCCGACAGCAGGGTCTGCTTGTCGCGCGCGAGCTGCGACACCCAGCGCAGGTAGTCAGAACGTCCGGCGAGCCCCACTTCCTCGCGCACGCGCGAGATCTCGAGATTCCGGCGCGTGTTCTCGACGTTGCGCCGGCGCACGTCCTCGACCGACTTGGCGCGCAACACATTCAGGTAGGCCGATGCGGCGTCGGTGAGCGTGTTCAGCATGTCGGCGCGCTGGCTCTGCTCCTGCGCGGCGCCCAGCGACTTGGCGATGGAGTAGCCGGCCCAGGCGCGCTCGGAATAGATCACCTGGCTGAACTCGACAGCCCCGCGCTGGTCGTGTCCTCGGCCTGCGTGCAGCGGACTCGCGCGATCGTCGTCGATGCGCGTGCGCGCCGCGGAAGCGGACAGCGACGGCAGCAGGTCGCTGCGCGCGATGCGCACGTCGTCGAGCGCGCTGCCCAGGCGCTCGCGGCTCGCGGCCAGCGCCGGGTTCGCGTCGAGCGCCGCGCGCATGGCGCCCGAGCAGCGTGAGCGGCTGCGCGTCACCCAGCATCCGCGTGCACCTGCTCGGCGTCGGCCAGGAACTGCCAGCGCGGCGAGAAGCCGATGGCGCGCGCCACCTGCATGTTGATGAGCAGCCGCTGCGAGGTCGGGAAACCCCACGTCGAACGTCGCCGGATCCTCGCCCTGGGCAATGCGCTGGATCATGATGGCCACGCGGCGCGCCAGCCGCTCGGTGTCGCGCTCGGCGCCGCCGGTGGTCATGAGCAGACCCGGCTTCGACCTCGCTGCGCCCGACCACCGAGAACGTGGGTAGTCTTGCGCGCCTGCAGGCCCTGCGCGAGCTCGCGCACCTGCGCGTCGTTGAACCGCAGCGGCGTCACGTACACCGCGTCGACGCCGGCCGGAATGCTGGCGAGCGCACGCGTTGACGTCGCCGCCGCACGCGCACGATGCCGATGCGCACGTTGAGCGCCGCGGCCAGTTCGGTGGCCTTGGTGGTCAGCTGCGGGCAGCGCGGCCAGCAGCGAGTCGTCGACCAGCGCCACCATGTACTTGAAGCCGACGATCTCGTGAAACGCGCGCACTTCGTTGGCCACGCTCTGGAAGTCGGCGACGTAGGTGAAGTTGTGGCGCCGCTGCGGCCTTCCATCAGCGGAAAGCCCTGCAGCACCGGATCGATGACCAGCGGCGCGATCACGGGCTTCGGCAGCGACTTGCGACGCGCGGCCTGCTGCGAAGTGAGGATGCCGAGCGTGAGCACCACGTCCACCTCGCGGTCGGCGAGCGCGCGATCGAGCGCCGCCTCCGCGCCTTCCGAGCGACCAGTCGCCGGCGAAGCGCTTCGTCCTCGGGCAGCACGATTTCCATGTCGGGCGAGGCGACGTTGGCGATTTCGCTCTCGATGGCCTCGGCGGAGAAGATCGCCCGCCCGGCGGCACCGTCCGTAACCACGGCCACGCGAATCTCGCGAGCCTGCGCCGAGGAGACGAACAACGAGTAACGCCAACGCGCCCAGTGTGTGCCGCAAACGAAGCAGCATCCGCGACTTCTCCCGACCGGCATCTTGTTTGTGGGCATCTTAGTCCGCGCTCAACTGTGCTGTCGTGCACAAAAGTACTCTGTCCGCGAGACAGGATGTGCGCCAATCGCGCGCCGCCCCGCATTCGGCGCTACTCTTCGGTGCATGGCCAACGAAACGTTCCCGGCGAACAGACAGGACAGCTCGAAGCATTGCTCGAACGCTGGCAGACCAGTCTCGATCTGCACGCCCGGTACGCGGCGCTCGACGAAGCGCGCTACTGGCACGTGCAGCCCTGGCCCAGGCACGAACGTCCACAGCGCTGGATCATCCAGCTCGCGCGCAAACGCATCCTCGCGCTCAAGCGCATCGTCACGCAGCGACAGTCCGAAGGCGATCGCGCCTTCATCGAAGGCATCGAGATCATGGGTTTTCTCGCCACGATGGTCGGACTCACCTCGGTGGAGCGATTCATTCCGCTGGCCACGCACGAGACCGAAAGGCGAGACGATGTTGAGCGCTGAGATCGACTTCGTCGCCGGCGAAGCCCGGCGCGGCGGCAAAGCCGGCTGTACCGCACGGCAGAAGCCGGCGCGCGCGCGGACCGGTGAACACAAGCGCACCGCCGAGACCACGCGCCAGATGCCGGCGCTGCCCGACTCCAAGGTCTACCGCATGCTCGCCGCGCAACGCGCCGGCGTGCCGCTCAAGCGCGAGCCGGTACGACCGGCGGCCATGAAGCCGCAACCGCGACGTCACGCCACGACCGCCGATCAACGCCCAGCCCGCCGTCAAGCCGAAGAAGGCCCCGGCGACCGTCACGGCGACCGAACACGTGGTGATCGCCGACGCCGTGCGCTTGTTAGGCTGGGGCAGGCAGTGGCACGAGCTCGCGGAGATGATCGCGCGGCTGTCCGAGCGGCCCAGCCCCTCGGAAATCCGCCGCATCCTGCGCACCTACCGCGACCAGATAGACGCCGTCGCCACCCGCCGACGCGACTGAGCGCGTAGGAGCCCGTCCGCCTTGCGCGAAGGCGCGCTCCTCAGCAAAATCTGCGCCCCGAAGCCACGGAACTATCCCGTACGGCCGACCGCTCTGAACAGGCGCCATGATCAAGACGCAGAACCTGACCAAGAACTACGACGGCCTGCTCGCCGTCGACGATCTCACTTTCAGCGTGGAACCGGGCGAAGTCCTCGGTTTCCTCGGCCCCAACGGCGCCGGCAAATCCACCACGATGCGCATGCTCGCCGGCTTCATCACGCCCACCAGCGGCACCGGCAGCATCTGCGGCCACGACATCTCGACCGATCCGCTGGCCGCCAAAGCGGCAGCTTGGCTATCTACCCGAAGGGGCGCCCCATTACGGCGAGATGACCGTCGGCGGTTTCCTCGATTTCATCGCCGACCTGCGCGGCCTGGAAGGCGCGCACCGCAAGTCGCGGCTGGACTACGTGCATCGGCCGGCTGCAGCTCGAGCCGGTCATCGCCCAGACCATCGAAACGCTGTCCAAGGGCTTCAAGCGCCGCGTCGGCCTCGCCCAGGCCATCGTGCACGACCCGAAGGTGCTGATCCTCGACGAGCCCACCGACGGCCTCGATCCGCTGCAGAAGCACGAAGTCCGCACGCTCATCGGCGAGATCGCGCGCGAGAAGACCATCGTCATTTCCACGCACATCCTCGAAGAGGTCGACGCCGTCTGCACGCGCGCCATCATCGTCGCGCGCGGCAAGCTCGTGGCCGACGACACGCCCGCGGGCCTCAAGGCGCTGCGCGCCCTCGGGCCGCCTCGAAGACGTGTTCCGCGCCGTCGCGGCCTGACCCACCATTTTCCGGGAGCATCCTTGAAAACCGTCGCAATCATCCTGCGCCGCGAGCTCGCGAGTTACTTCGCGACGCCCATCGCGTACGTCGTCCTCGTCATCTTCCTGCTGCTGGCCAACCTGTTCGCCTTCTCGTTCGGCGCGTCTGTTCGAGCGCGGCCAGGCGGATCTCACGCCGTTCTTCACGTTCCTGCCCTGGCTCTACCTGTTCCTGATCCCCGCCGTCTCGATGCGGCTGTGGGCCGAGGAACGGCGCAATGGCAGCATCGAGCTGCTGCTCACGCAGCCGATCACGCTGTGGCAGGCGGTGCTCGGCAAGTTCTTCGCGGCCTGGGTGTTCGTCGGGCATCGCGCTCGCGCTCACCTTTCCCATCTGGATCACCGTCAACTACCTCGGCAATCCGGACAACGGCGCCATCCTCGCGGCCTACCTGGGCTCGCTGTTCGTGGCCGGCGGTTTCCTCGCGGTCGGCTCGTTCACCTCCAGCATCACCAGGAACCAGCTCATCGCGTTCCTGCTCGCGATGCTGGTGTGCTTCCTGCTGCTGATCGCCGGCTTCCCGGCGGTCACCGACTGGTTCCAGACGCTGGGCGCCGCAGTGGCTCGTGCGACGGCATCGCCTCGCTGTCGTTCCTCACGCACTTCGAGAACATCATCAAGGGCGTGCTCGACCTGCGTGACGTCCTGTACTACGCGCTGGTCACCATCTTCTTCCTGCTCGCGAGCACCGTGGTGCTCGACGCGCGCAAGTCGAAATAACGGATCGCCCGATGTCAAAGTTATTCAAGAAATCCTCTCTCGGCGTCACCGGCCTCGCAATCGTCGGCGTGTTGTTCATCGGCATCATGCTGCTGGCGAACCTGCTGCTGCGCGGCGCGAAGTTCGACCTCACCGCCGACAACCTCTACACCATCTCCGATGGGCACCGACCACATCGTGCAGGGCCTCGGGAGCCGGTGAACCTCTACCTGTTCTTCTCCGAGAAGACCGCCACGCCGATTCCGCAGCTGCGCAACCACGGCATCCGCGTGCGCGAGCTGCTCGAGGAGCTGGTCTCGCGCTCCGACGGCAAGCTCACGCTCAAGGTCATCGACCCACAGCCGTTCTCCGAAGAGGAAGATCGCGCCAACGAGCTCGGCGTCAACTCGATGCCCATCAGCGCCACCGGCGACAAGCTCTATCTCGGCCTCGCCGCCACGAATTCCACCGACGGCAAGGAAGCCATCCCCTACCTCGACCCGCAGTCCGAAGAGCAGCTGGAATACGACGTCGCCAAGCTCATCCACAAGCTATCGAGCGCGAAGAAGCCCGTCATCGGCTGGTTGTCGTCGCTGCCCATGCAGGGTGATTTCGACATGCAGACCGGCCGGCCACGTCCGCCGTGGGTGGTCTATGGCCAGGTCGAGCAGCTCTACACGGTGCGCAACCTCGAGCCGTCGCTCACCAAGATCGACGACGACGTCGACGTGCTGGTCATCGTGCACCCGAAAGCGCTGCCGCCCGCGGCGCTGTACGCCATCGACCAGTTCGCGCTGCGCGGTGGCCACATCCTCGCGTTCGTCGATCCGAATGCGCAGGCGGACCAGTCGGGCGCCGACCCGAACAATCCGATGGCGCAGATCACCGCCGACAAGTCCTCGCACCTCGAACCGCTGCTCGCTGCGTGGGGTCTCGAATTCAAGCCCGACCAGGTGGTCGCGGACCTGGAGCGCGGGCTCATCGTGTCGATGCGTGAAGGCGAGCCACCCTCGCAGCACATCGCCATCCTCGGTCTCGAACAGCGGCAGCATGGCCAAGGACGTCATCACCGCGCGACTCGACGGCATCAACATGGCCACGGCCGGTAGTTTGAAGCGCCGCTGCCGGCACCAAGCTCAGCTCGAGCGCTCATCCGCACGAGCGCCCAGGCCGGCCTGCTGCCGGTACAGCGCATCAACATGATGAGCGACCCTGCCTCGCTGCGTGACGGCTTCAAGCCGAGCGGTGAACTCATCGTCGCCGCGCGCGTCTCCGGCGACGCAGTCAGCGCCTATCCCAACGGGCCGCCCGCGGGCGTCACCGCTCTGCCTGCTGCGCTGAAGGAGTCCGCGAAGCCGCTCAACGTCGTGGTCATCGCCGACACCGACCTGCTGTCCGACTTCATGTGGGTGCAGCAGCGCAACTTCTTCGGCCAGACGATCGCGCAACCGTTCGCCAACAATGGCGAGCTGGTGTGGAACGCGCTGGACAATCTCGGCGGCAGCGACGACCTCATCAGCATCCGCGGGCGGGCGCCGTATTCGCGGCCGTTCGAGCGCGTCGAAGCGCTGCGGCGCGACGCGGACACGCGCTTCCGTTCGACCGAACAGCAGCTCCAGACCCAGCTGCAGCAGACCGAAGAGCAGTTGAGCAAGTTGCAGAGCGCTCAGCCCGGCGGCGATGCGATCCTCTCGCCGGAGGCCGCGGCCACCATCGAACGCTTCCAGGAAGAGAAGCTGCGCATCCGCAAAGAGCTCCGCAAGACCAAGGCCGATCTCGAACTCGACATCAAGTCGCTGGGCACGAGGATGAAGCTCATCAACGTGCTCGCTGATGCCCCTCATCATCACCTTGCTGGCCCTGCTGGCGGCGTCGTGGCGCAAGCGCCGGCGCCATGCCATCGCCATGCTTCGCAAAGGTGGTGCGGCATGAACCAGAAGAAGTTCTTCGCGCTGGCCGCCACCACGGTGGTCGTGCTCGCCGCCGGTGTGTGGATTTCGATGCATCGTTCGAGCGAGCAATCCGACCTGGGCGGCGCGCTGGTATTTGCCGACCTCAAGCCCGCGCTTTCAGAGATCACCGAAGTGCGTTTCGCCAAGGGCGACGGCAGCCGCACCACTCTCACCAGGTCCGCCGATGGCTGGACGGTGGTGGAACGCCAGTTTCCTGCCGACGCCGGGCGCGTGCGCGACCTCGCGCTGAATCTCGCCAGTCTCAAGGTCATCGAGAGCAAGACGAAGGATCCGGCCAACTACGCCAGGCTCGGCGTCGAGTCGCCCGACAGTCCCACCGCCACCAGCACGCTGGTGGAAGTGGTCGCGGGCAAGAAGACCTGGTCGTTGATCGTCGGCAAGGGCGCCGACGGCCGCGCCGTTTACGTGCGCAAGCCGGCCGAGGCCGTCAGCGTCATGGCCGAGCCCTTCATTGCCGCGGATCCGGACCAGAAGCGCTGGATCGACCGGCTGCTGACGGATGTTCCGGGAACCAGCGTGCACGAGATCGACGTCAAACCCGCGAGCGGACCTGCCTATCAACTGACGCGCGCCACGCGCGACGCTGCCGATCTCACCCTGAAGCCGGTTCCGCGCGGACGCAAGGCCACCACCCCCCTGTCGCTCGGGGTCCACCAGACCGAAGCGCTCGCCGCGTTCAACTTCGACGACGTGCGCGCGATGCCCTCGCCGGCTCCCGCCGCGACCGACAAGGCGACCTATCGCACCTTCGACGGGCAGGTCATCGAATTCTCCGGCCGACGTGAGGGAGAGAAGGCATTCGTGACCGTGGCTGTCCGCCGCGACGCGGACCTGGCGGCGAAGTTCGCGGCACCTGCTCCGGCTGCCCCCGCACCTGAAGCGAAACCCGCCGCTGAAGCGACGCCGGCCGCTGCGCCCGCCGCCCCCGCGGTGGCGACGCCTGCTGCTGCGACGCCCGCTGCTGCGACGCCTGCTGACAAGACGGTGGAAAGGCTGGGCGCACGCGCCACGGGCCTGGAGTTCGAAATCCCGACCTACAAGTACGACACCATCTTCCGCAAACAGGAAGAGCTGCTCGAGAAGCCGCCGGAACCCGCGAAGAAGTAGTTCGCCCGCGCTAACGCGTGCGCGCTATGAGAATGAGCGCCGCGCTGGCTAACAAGGCGGTGGGCACCCAGGCGAGCACCACCGGGCTCGCGTCGAACACCACGGCGCCGCTTTCGAGCATTCGCTGCACGAGGAAGAACAGGATGCCGATGAGCACGCCGAGCAGCGTGCGCGTGCCCGCACCCGCCGAACGCAGGCTGCCGAAGACGAAGGGAACCGCGAGCAGCGTGGCGAACAGGATCGCCGCGGTGCGCGCAATGCGCGACCAGAACGCGAACTCCTGCTCGGAGGCATCGAGATCGTTCTGCTTCAGATGCCGGATCAGGTTCCACAACACGCGGGTTTCGAGCTGGCGCGGCGAAGAGACGGTCAAGCGCCAGGAAGTCTCCCCCTATCGACGATTGAAAGTCGCGGCTGGCCTCGCGCTGCGATTCGATGCGCTCGCCGCCGAACGTGGTGCTGGCGTAATTCGAGAGTTTCCAGCTGCCATCGGGCTGCACCTTGGCGGTGGTCGCGGTGGCCACGGATTTCAGGTCGTGCTCGGGCGACAGCTCGAAAATCCGCATGCCGCCGAACTCGCCGCCGCCGGACTGCTGCGACACGTTGATGAGCAGGTCGCCGTCGCGCACCCAGGGCCCGCCGCGGCCGGCAAAGGTGATCGTGGAAAACTTGGCCAACAGCTTTTGCTGCTTGGCCATGGCCTGCAGCGGCGGCGCCAGGAACTCGCCGCAGACCACGGCGAACAGCACCAGCATCAGGCCAGCGGCGGCCACCGCGGATGAGATTCGCCACACCGAGATCCCCGCCGCCCGCATCACCGTGAGCTCGCTGCCGCGCGACAACGTGCCGAGCCCCAGCAGCGCGCCGATGAGCACGGCGATAGGCATCATCTCGTAGACCTGCTGCGGAATGTTCAGCAGCACGAACCAGAACGCGTCGAGCGCCGTGTACGAGCCCAGGCCGATGTCGTCCTGCTGGTTGGCGAACAGGAACAGCGCGCCGAGCGTCAGCAGCACACCCAGCACCACGAACACTCCGCCGAGCACCGCGCGGATCACGTAACGATCGAGCAGGTTCATGCGGCGGCTCCCGCGGCCGCCGCGCGCGCGGTGTTGCGCCGGTAACGCAGCCGCGCCAGCAACTTCGGCACGATGAGCAGGGCGGCGGCGAACAACGCGACCGCCGCATGCACCCACCACAACCCTAACCACTCGGGCATCACGCCGCGCTCGATCCACACCTTCCCGGCGATGGCCAGGTTGATGTAGAGGAAGAAGATCAGGATGGCGAAGCCGACGCGCGCGTAACGGCCCTGGCGCGGCCGCAGGCGCGCGAGCGGTACGGCGATCAGTCCCATGACCACGGCCATGATGGGCAGCGCCAGTCGCCAGTGCAGTTCGGCGCGGTGCTCGGGGTCGCTCGACGCGAGCAGCGTCGTCGTCGGCAGGCCCTCGAGTTTCAGCGCGCCGCCGGACATCGCCGGCAGCCGCACCGGGATGGTGTTCTCGGCGAAGCGCACGATGCGGAAGCGCCGCTCCCCGGGGATTCCCTCATAGCGCTCGCCGTCGTAGAGCGTGATGATCTGCAGGTCGCCACCTTCCGAATAGGCATGCGTGGCGCGCTGCGCCAGCGCAATCTCGAGCACGTTGTCACGGCTGCGCTGCACGAACACGCGGCGCAGCGTCCCGTCGCTGTCCGCCCCCTGCGCATAAACCACCGTGCCGCCGCCACCGAACGTCGTGAACTTGCCGGCGCTGACCGGCGCGAACTGGCCGGCGCGCAGCGCTTCGCTGCGCAGGGCGAGCCCGCGGCCGGCCGCCGACGGCGACACCTTCAGGGAGATCACGGCTAACAAGCCCGCGAGCACCGCGGTGATGATCAGCACCGGCACCATGACCGCGCGCGAGCCGGTGCCGCAGGCCTGCGCCGCCGTCATTTCGCTGTCGTGGTAGAGACGCCCGAGAGCGAGCACGATGCCGAGCAGCAGCGCCACCGGGATGACCAGCGACAGGCTCTGTACCGCGCCGAGCATGATGAGCTCGAGCACCACGCCCCGCGGAAACTGGTTCTCGGCCGCGCGCTCTAACACGCGCGCAACCTGATCCGTCAGCATTATCGCCAGCAATACGCCGGATACCGATAAACAGCTCACGGCGACTTCCCGCAGGATGTAGCGATCGAGAATTCGCAGCAACAGACCACCCAAACCGACTTGAGTTACACTTCGCGACCTTAAAACACCCCACCCTCCGCGACAATGCGAGCGTGATCATGCAGTTCGAAACCTGGACCCGTGGGCTTGCCGACCTTACAACCGATTGCGTAGCCGTTGGCGTTCACGACGACGGCGAACTGACCTCCGAAGCCCGTGCCCTCGACCAGCTCTGCCGGGAGAAACTCTCCCGACTGGTCAAGCGCGGCGACTTCACCGCCAAGCCCGGCGAAACCTGGCTCCTCACCGACCTCGATGGGCCTGCATTCCGAACGTGTACTGCTGGTGGGCATCGGCCCGAAGACCCCTGCTTCGAACGGATGCGGCCGCGCGCAAAGCCTGGCGCCGCTCGATCGCCGCCGCCATCGGCGCAGCGACGCGCACGCGCATCACCGCGCTGGCGCTGGCCCTGCCGCGTCCCGCCGCCAAGCTGCTCTCCGACGAACGCCTCGGCCGTGCCGTGGCCGAGATCACCGGCCACACGCTGTACCGCGTCAACGACCTCAAGAGCGGCAAGAAGCCGCGCGCGCACGCACTCGCGCGCGTGGTGGTCGTGGCGCCGGCCAAATCGGCGGCCGCGATCGAAAAAGGTTTCACCCAGGGAAGCGCGCTCGCCGCTGGCGCCGCGCTCATGCGCAACCTCGCCAATCTTCCGGGCAACGTCTGCACGCCTTCGTACCTGGCGAAGACGGCGCAGGACCTTGCGAAGATCCTACAAATCCCTGCGCGTGAAGGTGCTCGGCCTGCCCGAGATCAAGCGCGAAAAGATGGGCTGTTTCCTCGCCGTCACCCAGGGCAGCGAAGAGCCACCCCGTTTCCTGGTCATCGAACACCGGCATGCGCGCGCCAAAGGCGCACCCACGGTGCTGGTCGGCAAGGGCATCACCTTCGACACCGGCGGCATCTCGCTCAAAGACCCGCCGACCATGGACGAAATGAAATTCGACATGAGCGGCGCGGCCTGCGTCATCGGCACCATGAAGGCCGTGGCCGAGCTCAACCTGCCGCTCAACGTCGTCGGCATCGTCGCCGCCTGCGAAAACATGCCCGATGGCCGGGCCATCAAGCCGGGCGACATCGTCACCAGCGCCGCCGGGCTCACCGTCGAGATCCTCAACACCGACGCCGAAGGCCGGCTCATCCTCTGCGACGCGCTGCACTACGCGCGGCGCTTCAAGCCCGATGTCGTCGTCGACATGGCCACGCTGACCGGCGCCATTGTCGTGGCGCTCGGCACTGCACCACACCGGTGTCTTCGCCAACAACGACGCCCTCGCGCGCGAGCTCGTGGAGTGCGGTGCCGCGGTCGACGATCGCGCCTGGCACATGCCGCTCACCGAGGAATACGGCGAGCAGCTCAAGAGCAACTTCGCCGACATGGCCAACGTGGCCGGCCGCGACGGCGGCTCCATCACCGCCGCGGCGTTCCTCGCCAAGTTCACCAAGGACCTCACCTGGGCGCATCTCGACATCGCCGGCACCGCCTACCAGGGTGGTGCCGCCAAGGGCAGCACCGGCCGCCCCAGCGCCATGCTGCTCGAGTTCCTGCTGCGTCGCGCGGCAGCGCGCTGATTTCAGGTGCCGCCGCCCCGCGTTGATTTCTACGTGAGCGAAGCAGGCGGGCGCCGAAGCGCGCCTGCGTCTCGCCTGCCGCATCGCCGAGAAGGCCTACCTCGCCAGACAATCCGTGGTCGTGCTCTTCGACGACGCCGAAGCGCTGCGCCGCTTCGACGAGCTGCTCTGGACCTTTGGCGAGTTCAGCTTCGTGCCGCACGACACCGTCACCGCGCAAGGCGCACTGCGAGTCGCCCGTCGCGCTGACCACCGGCCCGCTGCCCGCCGATCACGCCGACGTGCTCATCAATCTCGGCAGCACGGTCCCGCCGTTCTTCGAGAAGTTCGCGCGCGTCGCCGAGTTCCTCGATGGCCGGCCCGAAGTGCGCGCCGCCGGGCGCGAGCGCTTCAAGGTCTATCGCGGCAAAGCGATCGAGCCGCAGACGCACAACGTCTGAAATGGGGACAGACTCCGCATTTCCTAGCAAACGCGGCCGGACCTCGAATGGGCGCGACCTCGTAGGAAGCCCCCTGCCCCAACCGGGGCGATTCTCCTCCGCGACTGGCGCCGCCGTCGCGCATCAGCCGCGCCGAGATTCTGATCTGATCCGTGCGGGCCGGACACAGGCCCGCGGTCTAACTACGTCTACATGAAAATTCTGCCCGGTCTCCTGATCGCCTTGGCGCGCTCGCCGTGGCGCAGGCGCGCCCGCTGGTCGTCCAGGAATCGGCGCGCATCGCCAACCCCGACCCCGCGCACCTATCCCTTACTTCGCAGCCGATGTCGCGATCGACGGCGACGACGCGATCGCGACGCTCGAGCGCTACATCGAGCCAGGGCCCGGCGACGACCCGAACGACATCGAGCACGACGTCGCCGTCTACCTGTTTCATCGCACCGCAAGCGGCTGGGCGCCGGTGCGCCAACTCGTCGTGCATCACCACGGCGTCTTCGGCAGCTTCAATTCCGGGCTGGCGATGCGCAACGGCATCGCCGCGCTGGCGCTCAACCCGCTCTATGTTTTCGAGCGGCGCGATGGCGACTGGGTTTCCGCGCCGATCACCGGTGTGGATCCGTCGATGCCCGGCGACTCCATCACCATCGACGGCACACGCATCCTGTTCGGCGGCAGCAGCGGCCAGTGGCTGGGCACTCTCTACGAGAAAAATTCCGACGGGAGTCTGGGGCCCGACCTCGATCATGTCCGGTGACTACCGCGGCGGCGACGACGAATTCACCGGCGGTCCGGTGGATATTTCCGGCGACCGCGCCGTGGTGCTGAGTCCCTACAACGAAGAGGAGTTTCCGCTCGCATCCCCCGCCGTCACCGTGTTTCGCGAATGGGGACCGCCGGAACGTTTCCTGCGTCAGTCCGACATTCGCAGCTCCGCATCCGCACCGCTCGGTTACGAGGTGGCGATTCGCGGCGATGAGATTTTCATCGCCGGCACCAACCGCTCGGGCACGCGCGTCTACCGCCCGGCGCCCAGCGATGCCTGGGAAGAATTCGACAAACTGCAGCCGCTCGACAGTCACATGGGCGGCGGCGTGACCACGGTCATCGAGAAGAACCATCTCTTCCTCATGCAGCGCAACTGGAACGCGGAGCGCGAAGCGTACGTCATCAACGTGTTTCGCAAGAACGCCGGCGAACCCTACGAGCACGTGGCCACGCTGGTCTCGAGCGACGGCGAATCGCTCGGCAACTTCGGCATCAGCAGCCGGCGCGTGATCGCGAGCTGCGGCAACGAGGCCTGTTACTTCGAACTGCCGTCGAACTTCAATCAGCCCGCACCCGTCCAGCACACGTTCGCGGCAGCGACGCCTGCGGGGTGGACGACGAGCGCCGGCAGCGCATTCTCGATCGTCCAGCGTGGCGTGAGCCGCGTGCTGCGCCAGGCCGACACTGCCAGTCCCGCGACGCACGCCGCGGTTCTCGACGCGTCGAACTGGACCAATCAGTCGGTGCAGGCCGACGTGCGCCCTCTCGCGTTCGCCGCGCCAGCGACAGCTGGCACGGTCTCGCAACGCGTTACCGCGATGCCGGCAACCACTACCACGTGATGGTGAGCGGTTCCGGAATCGTCTCATTGAGACGCGCAGTGGCTGGCGTGATCACGACCGTGGCCTCGGCGCCCGTTTGCCGTCACGCTGAATCGCCCGTATCGGCTGAGGCTCGAATCCATCGGCACGCGTCACCGCGTCTACGTGAACGGCGTGCCGGTGCTGGATGCCGACGACACGGTCGCTCGCGAGCGGGCGCGCCGCGCTGCTCACGCTGTCGATCGTCGGCCGAGTTCGACAACGTGGTCGCAAGCTCCGACACCCGCGACGATCCTCTACGCCCACGACTTCACGACCTCGGGCGGGCCGACGGATCTGTGGTCGTTCACGGGCATCGGGCTGTGGAATCAGAGAGGAGCGGATCGAACTTCGTGTTCGCGCAGAGCTCCGTGGCGGGCACCGCGCGTGCGGTGATTGGCGTTCCGACCGATGATCAGTCCGTGGACGTGCGGGCGCGCCCCACCACCTTCGCCGGCACGGGCAGCGGCGAACGATGGTTCGGCGTCATGGCGCGTTATGTCGATGATTCGAACTACTACTACCTGACCTTGCGCAGCACGAATACGGTATCGCTGCGCAAGCTCACCAACGGCGCAATCACCGTGCTCGGAAACTATTCACTGCCGATCACTCTGGGCACCTGGTACCGGCTGCGGATCGAGGCCGTGGGCACGCAGATACGTGGCTACGTCAACGGGTTCCTGGTGGCCGAAGCCACCGATGCCACGCACGCGCGCGGTGCCGCGGGGCCCATCACCAATCGCGCCGCCGTGGATTTCGACGACTATCGCGCCATCCAGCCCTGAAAAAGGGGACAGATCTATTTATCGCTGCTAGCCGTCAGCGGCAGTCCGCCGGCGGCTGACAGCGATAAATAGATCTGTCCCCTTTTTCGCGCCCCGTATAATCCGCGCCCTCATGGACAAGGCCTATTCACCGGGCGAAATCGAAGCCCGCATCTACGAACGTTGGGAATCCTCGGGTGCATTCGCTCCGCAGGGCGATGGACCTGCCTACTGCATCATGCTGCCGCCGCCGAACGTCACCGGCACGCTGCACATGGGCCATGCATTCCAGCACACGCTCATGGACACCCTCACGCGCTGGCACCGCATGCGCGGCGACGCCGCGCTGTGGCAGCCGGGCACGGATCACGCCGGCATCGCCACGCAGATGGTGGTCGAGCGCCAGCTCGGCGCGGAAGGCAAACACCGCCTCGACCTCGGGCCGCGAAGCAATTCCTCGAACGCGTCTGGAAATGGAAGGCCGAATCCGGCAGCACCATCACGCGCCAGATGCGCCGCCTCGGCACCTCGGTCGACTGGTCGCGCGACAAGTTCACGATGGACCCGGACCTGTCGCGCGCGGTCACCGAAGTGTTCGTGCGCCTGCACGAAGAAGGCCTGATCTACCGCGGCAAGCGGCTGGTGAACTGGGATCCGGTGCTGCTGACCGCGGTGTCCGATCTCGAAGTGCTGCCCGAAGAGGAGCAAGGCTCGCTCTGGCACATCCGCTATCCCGATCGTCGGGCGGCAGCGGCCACGTCGTGGTCGCCACCACGCGCCCCGAGACCTTGTTAGGCGACACGGCCGTGGCCGTGAACCCGGACGACGAGCGTTACCAGGCGCTGGTCGGCAAGCAGCTCGAGCTGCCGCTCACCGGCCGCACCATTCCGGTCATCGCCGACAGCCTACGTGGACGCCGCCTTCGGCTCGGGCGCGTCAAGATCACGCCGGCGCACGACTTCAACGACTACGAGATGGGCCAGCGGCACTACCTGCCGCAGATCAACATCTTCACGCCCGACGCGAAGCTCAACGAGAACGCGCCCGAGCGGTTCCGCGGGCTCGATCGCTTCGTGGCGCGCAAGCAGATCGTCGCCGAGCTCGAAGCCGCGGGCCTCATCGAGAAGATAGAGCCTCACAAGCTCAACGTGCCGCGCGGCGACCGCACCGACGCCGTCATCGAGCCCTATCTCACCGACCAGTGGTACGTGAAGATCGCGCCGCTGGCCGAGCCCGCGCTCGAGCGCGGTCGAAGACGGCCGCATCCGCTTCGTGCCGGAAAACTGGTCGAAGACGTATTACGAATGGATGCGCAACATCAAGGACTGGTGCGTGAGCCGCCAGCTCTGGTGGGGCCATCGCATCCCGGCGTGGTACGACGACAGCCGGAAACATCTACGTGGGCCGCGACGAAGCCGAGGTGCGCAAGAAGCATTCGCTCGGCGACGTCGAAGCTTGCGCCAGGACGAGGATGTGCTCGACACCTGGTTCTCCTCGGCGCTGTGGCCGTTCTCCACGCTCGGCTGGCCGGACCAGACGCCGGCGTTGAACAAGTTCTACCCGACGAGCGTGCTGGTCACGGGCTTCGACATCATCTTCTTCTGGGTCGCCCGCATGATGATGATGGGCCTGAAGTTCATGGGCGACGTGCCGTTCAGGGACGTCTACATCACCGGTCTCATCCGCGATGAGAACGGCGACAAGATGTCGAAGACCAAGGGCAACGTCATCGATCCGCTCGACATCATCGACGGCATCGCGCTCGATGCGCTGGTCGCAAAGCGCACCACCGGCCTCATGCAGCCGCACCTGGCGCCGGCATCGAGAAAGCCACGCGCAAGCAATTTCCCGACGGCATCGCGGCCTACGGCACCGACGCGCTGCGCTTCACGTTCGCGTCGCTGGCCGGCCCGTCGCGCGACATCCGCTTCGACCTCGGCCGCGTCGGCGGCTATCGCAACTTCTGCAACAAGCTGTGGAACGGCGCGCGCTTCGTGCTGATGACCGTCGAAGCCGGAGTCCAGGCGACGATCCGCGGCAGCGAGCGGGGCGACCTGGTGGGCGACGCCGAACTGTCGGTCGCCGATCGCTGGATCGTCTCGCGCTTCGCCGCGACGCTCGCGCAGGTGGATAGCGCGCTCGCACGAATACCGCTTCGACTTCGCCGCCACCGCGCTGTATGAATTCACCTGGTACGAGTTCTGCGACTGGTACCTGGAGCTGACCAAGCCCGTGCTGCAGGGCGAGACCACCACCGAGGCGCAGAAGCGCGGCACGCGCCGCACGCTGGTGACGGTGCTCGAAGCGCTGTTGCGCGCGCTGCATCCGGTCATGCCGTTCATCACCGAAGAAATCTGGCAGCGCGTCCATCCGCTGGCGGCGCCGTTGCTCGCCGCGCAGAAGACGCGCGCCAACCAGAGTACCGTCGACAGCGTGATGCTGGCGGCCTATCCGGCGGCCAGCGACTACGCCGCGCGATGCCGAAGCCGAAACGCAGGTGACCTGGATGCAAGGAGTTCATCCTCGAGGTGCGCCAGATCCGCGGCGAGATGAACATCGCGCCGTCGCGCAAGATTCCGCTGCTGCTGCGAACGATGCCGACGCGCAAGCGCAGGTCGCTGGTCCGACAAACGTCTGCACTATCTGACACGGCTCGCGGGCCTCGAGAGCCGTGAAGGTGCTCGGTTCCGGTGAAGCCGAGCCGGTTTCGGCCAGCGCCATGGTGGGCGACACCACGCTGCTGGTGCCCATGGCCGGGCTCATCGACGCCGCGGCCGAGATCGACCGGCTGACCAAGGTCATCGCGCAAGAACGAATCCGACATCGGCAAGCTGCGCGGCAAGCTGGGCAATGAAAGTTTCGTGAAGAATGCCCCGCCGGACGTGGTCGAGGCCGACCGCGCGCGCACTGGCGGAGCTCGACGCGCAGAACGCGAGCCTCGCAGTGCAGCTCGATCGGGTGCGCCGCCTCGGCGGAAGCTGAAGCGGCGTCACGAATATTCGGTGGCGGTGCGGGCTATAGTCGGACCGTGAACCCACCCATTCCGCCCAGAACCCGTCGATCACCGCCGCCCTGGCCGCGCTCGACAACGTCATCCTCGGCAAGCCCGAGGCCGTGCGCCTCGCCCTCACCTGCCTGCTGGCGCGCGGCCACCTGCTCATCGAAGACGTTCCCGGCGTCGGCAAGACCACGCTCGCGCACGCGCTCGCGCAGGTGCTGGGCCTCGCCTGGCAACGCGTGCAGTTCACCAGCGACCTGCTGCCCGCGGACATCATCGGCGTGTCGGTGTTCGATGCGGCCAGCGGCGCTTTCTCGTTCAGAAAGGGCCCGATGTTCACGCAGCTGCTGCTGGCGGACGAAGTGAACCGCGCCAGTCCCAAGACGCAGAGCGCGCTGCTCGAGGCCATGGAAGAGCGCCAGGTGAGCGTCGACGTGACTACCTACCGTCTGCCGGATCCGTTCTTCGTGGTCGCCACGCAGAATCCTTTCGAGCAGCTGGGCACGTTCCGGCTGCCGGAATCGCAGCTCGATCGATTCCTGATGCGCATTTCGCTCGGCTACCCGGACGCGGCCAACGAGCGCGCGCTGCTGGCCGAAGGCGACCGCCGCGACCTGCTCGCCGGCATGACAGCCGGCGCTCAATCCCGACGGCGTGCGCGAACTGCAGGCCGCGGCGCAGCGCGTGCACGTGGCGCCGGCCTTGCTCGAATACGTGCAGACGCTGATCGCCAGCACCCGCCAGCGCACCGACGTGTTGTTAGGCCTGAGCCCGCGTGCCGGCCAGGGCCTGGTGCGCGCCGCGCGCGCCTGGGCCATGCTCGCCGGCCGCGACATGGTGATTCCGGAAGACGTGCAGGCCGTGTTCACGTCCGTGGCCACGCATCGCCTCGAACGCGCCGGCGTTGCCACCGCCGTCGATCACGCCGCTTTCATCGCCGAGCTCAAGCGCGGCGTTCCGGTGCCGGTGTAGCGAGTCGCCATGTCGGCCGCGGTGCGTGAAGTATCCGGCACCCTCAAGGAAAATCTGCGCCGCCGCATGGGCGCCTGGGCGCGCCGGCGCCAGGGCGACGACCGGCTACCCATCGTCGTCAACTCGCGCCGCGTCTACATCCTGCCGACGCGCGCGGGCCTCGCATTCGCGATGCTGGTGCTGGTCATGCTGCTCGCAGGCCTCAACTACTCGAACAGCGTCGCGATGCTGATCACCTTCCTGCTCGCCGGATTTGGAATGATCGCGATGCATCTCACGCATCGGAATCTCGTCGGCGTGACGCTTGCGTGCCGTCGCGAACGTCGATGCATTCGTGGGCGAGCACGGCCGCCTGCTGGTGACGCTCGACAATTCCGCCGACACCGCGCGCCTCGGGCTCGAATGCGAAGTCACCGGCAGTGAACGCGCCAGCGCGGACGTGCCGCCGCGGCGGCGCGGCGCGCGCCGACATCGGGCTCTCGCTGGAACGCCGCGGCCGGCTCGCCGTCGATCGCATCACGCTGTCCACGAGGTTTCCGTTCGGCTTGTTCCGCGCCTGGACCTACGTGCATGTCGCAGTCAGCCTCCTCGCCTGGCCCGGCCTCTCGGGCGCCGCGAAACGCCGCCGGAAACCGCGAGCGGCGGCAATGCGCCGGCCGTGCACCGCGTCGGCGATGAAGAATGGGCCGGTCTGCGCGAATTCCGCACCGGCGATTCGCCGCGCCAGGTTGCCTGGGGTGCGTACGCGCGCGGCCGCGGGCTCCTGGTGAAGACCTATCAATCACCGGCCGCGCATCATCGACTGTTCGACCTCGCGGCGGTGCCGGGCGCCCATCTCGAGCAGCGCCTCGAACAATTGTCGGCATGGATCGTCGCGGCGCACGCGCGCGGCGAGCGCTTCGGCTTGCGTCTCGGCGACCACACGTTGCCGCCCGGCAGCGGCAACGAGCATCGCGCGCGCTGTCTCAACGGGCTCGCGCTGTATGGCAGCGGTGAAGCATGGTGAATGCGGCCGCCCGTTCGACCACCGCAGCGACGCTGGTGTTCGCGTCCAGCGTGTTGCTGGTCGCCTCGGACGCGCCGGCCTGGTGCGTCGCCATCGCGCTCGCCGCGGCGACCTGGCGCATCCTCGTGGCCCGCGGAACCATCGCGCCCATGAAGCACTTTGCCGGAATGCGTTTCCTGCTCGGCGCCATCCACCGCGGTGCTGGTGCTGGCGGTGGCGGTGAATTTTCACACGCTCAACGGGCTCGCCGCCGGCACCGCCCTGCTGCTGGTGATGGGCGCGCTCAAACTCGTGGAAACCCGCTCGCGCCGCGACGAGGGCATCGTGATCGGCGTGTCGCTGTTCCTGCTGCTCGCCTCGGCGCTCGCCACGCAGACGCTGGCGCGCATGCCTTTCTATCTACTCATGGTGTGGGGTGCCTGCGCCGCGATCGCCATGATCGCCGATCGCAGTGGCGCGCTGGCGCCGCGGGCGGCGCTGCGGCTTGTCGGCGCGCGCCCTGGCGATGTCAGTGCCGCTGGCGGCGGTGTGCTTCGTGCTGTTTCCGCGAGTCGCCGGCCAGTTCTGGGCGCTGCAGCGCGGCGAACAGGCCACCACCGGCCTCTCCGACGAAATGTCGCCGGGCAGCATCAGCAAGCTGGCCAACGAGTACGACCCGGCGTTTCGGGTGCGCTTCGACGGCAATCCGCCGCCGCAATCCGCGTTGTACTGGCGCGGCCCGGTGCTCAACGACTTCGACGGGTTCACCTGGCGCAGGTTGCCGGCGAAGTACTACACCCAGCCGCGCATCGAACTACTGGGCGAGCCGCTGCGTTATCGCGTCACGCTCGAGCCGACCAACCAGCGATGGCTGTTCGCGCTCGATACCCTGGCGGCGAACCCGCGGCGCGACTTTTCGATGGCCGCGCACGACCGGCAGCTCTCCATGTCGACGCCCGATCACCAGCGTGCTGAGCTACGACGCGGTCTCGAACCTGACGACGCGCAAGGTCGGTTCGCTGACGGACCTGGGGCGGCGGCACGAAACCACGTTGCCGCCGGAACGCAATCCGCGTGCCCGCGCGCTGGCGCTCGATCTGCGTGCGCGCAGCGGCAGCGACGCGGAGTTCGCCCGCGCGGTGCTTGCCTGGTTTCGCGACAACGGGCTCGAGTACACGCTCGAACCCGGCACCACCACCCTCGACTCGGTGGACACCACGCTGTTCGACAGCAAGAAAGGTTTCTGCGGTCACTTCGCGTCCTCGTACGCCATGATGATGCGCGCCGCCGGAGTTCCGGCGCGCATCGCAACGGGCTATCTGGGCGGTGAATGGAATCCCGTCGGGTGGATACATCATCGTCCGGCAGTCAGATGCGCACGCGTGGACGGAAGTCTGGCTCGAAGAGACCGGCTGGACGCGCATCGATCCGACGGCCGTCGTGGCTCCGGAGCGCCTGACGCGCGGCATATTCGACCTGATGCCCGAATCGTTGCCGGCGACGAGCACGTTCATGCGCAGCAACGCGTTCCTGAATCGTCTCAATCATCTGTGGGACGGCGCCAATCAGTGGTGGCAGGAACGCGTCGTCGAATTCAACACGCGTGCGCAGCTCAATCTGCTGCGTGAACTCGGCATCGATTCGCCGTCCTGGACGCACTTCGCCTGGGCATTCGCCGTTGCGCTGGTGCTGTGGATCGCGTGGGTCAGCCTGACGTTGCGCCGCGGCGTCGCGCGCACGAAGCCGGATCGCATCGGCCGCGCGTGGATCCGCGCCACGCGCAAGCTGGCGCGCGTCGCGCCGGCGCGCGCGCCGGCCGAAGGTGCGATGGACTATGCGCAAAGGGTCGCAGGGCATCGACCGGATCTGGCGGCGCGCATCGATGCGCTCGCCTCGTTTTACGTCCGGCTGCGGTTCGGGCGCGACGCCAGCCGCGAGGACATCGCGGCCTTCGAGCGCGAGGTCAGGAAGCTCGCGGTGTGATCGGCACGCGCCACAGCAGCACGCCGCCGACCACGAACAACAGCACCAGCGAGATGATCGACGCGCGCTCGTTGTGCGTGACGCCGGCGACGACGGCGATGAGCAGCGGTCCGAGCACCGTCGCGAACTTGCCCATCATGTTGTAGAAGCCGAAGAACTCCGCGTTCTTGCCCTCCGGCACCAGCCGTCCGAACAGCGAGCGCGACAGGCTCTGCACGCCACCTTGCACGAGCCCCACGGTCACGGCCAGCGCATAGAACTCGCCGACCGAATCGAGGAAGTACGCGTACACCGTGATTCCCGCGTACACCGCGAGGCCGATGAGGATGCCGCGCCTCGGCCCGATGCGATCGCCGAGATAGCCGAAGAACAGCGCCGCGGGGAACCCGACGAACTGCGTGACCAGCAAGGCCGCGAGCAGGCTGTTGGAATCGAGGCCGAGCGACACACCATAGTTCACCGCCATCTTGATGATGGTGTTGACGCCGTCGATGTAGAACCAGTACGCCACCAGGAACATCACGATGGTGCGGTACTGGCGCAGGTGCGCGATGGTGGCGCCGAGCTCGCGGAATCCGACGCGAATCGCTTCCGCGAAAGGCAGATGGGGGCCGCGCTGCTGCTCCTGCACGCCGCGCATCAGCGGAATCGTGAACACCAGCCACCAGACCGCGACCGTGAGGAAGGAGGTACGCACCGCTTCCGAAGCATCCGCGAGACCAAACCACGCGGGCTTGCTGACCATGAGCACGTTGATGAGGAACAGCAGGCCACCGCCGAGATAGCCGAGCGAATAGCCGAAAGCGGAAACCCGGTCGAGGTCGGCGGGCCTGGCGACATCGAGCAGCAGCGAGTCGTTGAACACGATGCCGCCGTTGAAGCCCATGGTGCCGAGCACGAACAGCAGCGCGGCCGGCAACCACTCGCCCTGTCCGACGAAATAGAGCGCGCCGGTGGCGCCCACGCCTAACAAGGTCCAGGCCATCAGGAACTGCTTGCGGCGACCACCGCGATCGCCGATCGCACCCAGCACCGGCGCCAGCAGCGCGATCACCAGGCCCGCGGCCGCGTTGGCGTAACCAAGACGCTGCGTGGTGACGGTGGAGGCGACTCCGGTGCTCCAGAACTTCTGGAAGAACACGGGGAAGAACCCCGCCATGACCGTGGTCGCGAATGCGGAGTTCGCCCAGTCGTACAGCGCCCAGGCGAAGACCGGACGGTTCTTGATGAGTTCGCGCACGGAAGGAGTATGGGGTCAGACCCCATTTCCGGCAAAAGGGGCCAGACCTCGTGCGACACGCTTGTGGTTGACGCGCGCCCGAGAGGTCTGGCCCCTTTTGCTAGGAAATGGGGTCTGACCCCATTCTCTACTGCGATTCGCGCGTGGCGCGGAACGAGATCTTTGGCCAACGCTCGATCGTGAGCTCGAGGTTCACGCGTGACGGCGCGAGGTAGACCAGCGCGCCCGAGTGATCGACGGCGAGGTGGTCGTAGGCCTTGGTGCGGAATTCATCGAGATGCTTCTCGTCCTCGCAATACAGCCAGCGCGCGGTGTGCACGCCGATGGTCTTCGAACACGCTGGTCACCGCGTATTCATCCTGCAGACGGAAGGCGACCACTTCGAACTGCAGCTGGCCGACGGCGCCCAGGATCATGTCGTTGTTGCGCAAGGGCTTGAACAACTGCGTGGCGCCCTCCTCGCACAACTGGCCGAGGCCCTTGGCGAGCGCCTTGATCTTGAGCGGGTCCTTGAGCACGGCACGGCGAAACATCTCCGGCGCGAAGTTGGGGATGCCGGTGAAGGTGAGCTTCTCGCCCTCGGTGAAGGTGTCGCCGATATTGATGGTGCCGTGGTTGTGCAGGCCGATGATGTCGCCCGCGAAAGCCTCGTCGGCGGCGCTGCGGTCCGCCGCCATGAACGTGAGCGCGTCGGCGATGCGCATCTCCTTGTCGAGGCGCACGTGGTACATGCGCATGCCGCGCGTGTACTTGCCCGAGCACAGCCGCATGAAGGCGATGCGATCGCGATGCTGCGGATCCATGTTCGCCTGGATCTTGAACACGAAGCCGGTGAGCTCTTCCTCGTCGCTCGCCACTTCGCGCTGCACGGAGGCGCGCGGCAGCGGGCTCGGCGCGTGTGCGCGAGAAGTGCGCCAGCAACTCCTCGACACCGAAATTGGAGATCGCCGAGCCGAAGAACACCGGCGTCTGCCGCCCGTCGAGATAGGCCTCGACGTCGAACGCCGCGGTGCCGCCGTGCACCAGCTCGATTTCGTCATCGAATCGCGTTGGCGCGGTCGCCGAGGAACTCGCGGCCTTCCGCGCTGTGCAATCCTTCGATGGTGCGATTGGTGCCGCGCTCGCCGCGCGCCGCCGCTTCGTACACGTAGATGCGGTCTTCGAGCAGGTGGTACACGCCCGCCAGATCGCGACCCATGCCGATGGGCCAGGTGACGGGCGCGGTGCGGATCTTGAGCACGCTCTCGATTTCATCGAGCAGCTCGATGGGCGGGCGGCCTTCGCGATCGAGCTTGTTGATGAACGTCATGATGGGCGTGTCGCGCATGCGACAGACTTCCATCAGCTTGATGGTCCGCTCTTCGACGCCCTTGGCGCAGTCGATGACCATGAGCGCGCTGTCGACCGCGGTAAGCGTGCGATAGGTGTCTTCGGAGAAGTCCTCGTGACCCGGCGTGTCGAGCAGGTTGATGATGTTCTCGCGGAACGGGAACTGCATCACCGAGGAGGTGATGGAGATTCCGCGCTGCTTTTCCAGCGCCATCCAGTCCGAGGTGGCGTGCCGCGCCGCCTTGCGGCCCTTGACGGTGCCGGCGAGCTGGATCGCGCCGCCGAACAGCAGCAGCTTTTCCGTCAGCGTGGTCTTGCCCGCGTCGGGATGGGAAATGATGGCAAAAGTCCTTCTTTTCCTTATTTCTCCGCCACTTACATCAGCCGTCATAGCCTATCGCTCGACAAAAAGGACACATATAGGGACACAAATTCCAATGTCAGCTGGATACACAGGGGCCAGAAGAGGCCGCGCATGATATCAGCGCCGGCGCCGTCACTCTGAAATCCAGGGGATCACAACGTCGGACCGCTCGCTACTACTCGCACGTCACTTCAACGACGACGCCATGGTGCTCGTACTCGCGCCGCTGCGCGAAGTCGCGGCGGGCCGCGCGCCCTCCTCGACACGGATTACCCGTCGTGGAAGGCGCGCGTGGGGCGCTGAGCGGCGAATCAGTTGGCGCGATTCGCGCCGAGGTTCAGCGGCCACGGCGTCGTGACGAAGCCGGGAGTCCGCTGCGCCTTCATGATCGGCGTCAACGCGCTCTCGGCGGGAATCGGCACTGCGATCAACTTCTCGTTGCCCGCGAAGAACAGGTTGTTGCCATCGGGACTGATGGCGGTCTGAACCACGAGCGTGCAGCTGTAGTCGTTGTAGTTCGTGCAATGGGCATAATCGGCAACCTCGAAGTGTCCGAGCACCGGCAACCCCGGCTGCGTCGTCTGGCGCGTGACGGCGTCGAGCACGTACACACGCGGCCGCGCCGGATTCGAGGGACCGTAGTTGTTGATGTAGGCGAGCTGGTAGATGCGCCGGCCATCAGGTGAAACGACACCCCCGCCGTTCATCTGGTAGTAGTTGTGCGACGACGGCAGGATCACGCGGCCGATGAGCGCGAAGTCGCGGTCGCGCACGGAGTCGTTGTCATAGAGCACGCGATCGCCATCCTCGCTGACCGACATCCGATACGAGTTCTGTATGCCCCCGGTGTTGATGTGCAGCACTCCATCCCTGGCGTCCAGGTAGAGCGCGGGCGGATTCGAGGAGATCGAGCCCGACTGCGGCATCAACAGGCGCTCGCCATCGCGCGAGACGGCGAACCAGGGGCCGCCGTGGAAGGTGGTCGGAATGTGCGTCACCTGCATCTCGGTCAACGCGTCCTTCGATGCTTCGTAATACGCGAGACTGTTCCACTGGCCGGAGCCCAGCGAGAACCAGGTGCGACCGTCATTGGTCGTGTGAAGCTCGCCCATGATGTACGTGAAGCCATTGCCCATCTGCGGCACGTTCTTCACGGAGATCTGCGCAAGCGTGTCCGGATCGAGCTGCCGGATGTAGCTGGTCCCGTCTCCGTACACGGTCGAGCCGGGATTCGACGCGACCATGAGGCGGCTGCCATCCAGAGTGAGCCCGGCGCTGTGGATGGACGGCACGGCCACGGAATTCACCGTCCATCCCGAGGCGAACTTGTATTGCTGCAGCGACTCGAGCGTCACATTCATCAGCAACGCAGCCTGGCGCTCCTGGTCCCAGACGAGACCGCGCGGCACGCCGCCGGTGGGCGCCGTCGAATAGCTGAGCACGGTCGGCGTGAAAGTCTTGAGCGTCTGCGTGCCGGTGGTGAGCCCGAGCGCGTTGTTGATCGTCACGGGATGCGCGCCGGCGGAGAGCGGGCTCAGGCGAAGCACGAGCTCCGTGTCGTTCACGCGCTCGACGGAAGTGATCGCGCCATTGCCGTTGTCGACCCTGAGCCGTGATCCGAGGTTCGTCACCGAGTCGAAGCCGGAGCCGCGCAGGATCACGCGCACGGCGCGACCCGCGGGCTGTAGATAGGGCGCGACCGCCGTGATGCGCGCGAGGTTCTTCGTCACGCGCACTGCATGGGTGACGGGCGTCATCGTCGCGCGCTGCGGCGTGATGGTGATGTTGCCCACGTATTCACGCCCCGTGTCGAACGCGGTGAACCCGGCGAGATCGATTTCATACCCGAGCGTTTCACCGGTCGTTCCGGCGCTGTCGGTGATCACGAGCCACGATGCGTCGGACGTCGCGGTCCAGCCGGTCGGCGCGCCCTGGTTGAGCTCGACGAGCGTCGTGCCCGCGAGCGCGGCCGCGGAAGTCTCGGAGTGTATGACCTTGACCACGTCCGCCGGCCGTTTGAAGCCGGGGCCGACCGTGAGCGCGATGGGCACGGTGATGACCGGCGCCGGCCACGCGGAAGTCAGGTGCAGTGACGAAGTGTAGGAACCGGCGCTGAGATTCGTGGCGTCGACGATCAGGGAGTGCGTGTTGTTAGTGCCCGTGGTCAACGTGAGCCAGGGCGCGGTGGTGAGGATGGAGAGGCTGTACTGCGGCTCCCACGACGTGGGCGTGACGGTGACCGACACGGGGCCGTTCGCCACGCCTTCTGTGGAGCTCAGCGTGAATCCCGTGGGCAATACGGCGAGCTGACGGTACGCGACTCCGGCCGTGACCGAGTAGTTGACCTGAACGGTGGCGACGGAGGTCCCCGAGGTGATGCGCACCCGGCCGGTGTAGTTGGCCATCGGAAGGCTGCGCAGGTTCAGGCGCAGGCTCGTGGCGGTGAGCGGCTCGGCCGAGAGCCACTCGGCGCCCTGCGTCACCGACGCCGCGAAAGCGGTCTGACCGGCGGGCAGGCGAATCGCGAGTTCACGCGAAGTGGCGGTGCCGCTCGGCGAACTCGCGTCGATGGTGGTGGGCGTCACGCGCAGCGTCGGCTGGACGGTGACGGTGTAGTTGATGTTGATGGGCGAATTGCCGATCTGGTTGTTGCAGTTCGCATCCGAGCACGCCATCAGCCGCACGCGGCCGGTGTACGTGCCGGCCTCGAGCCCCGAGCGCGGCAGCAGCGTGAACAACGCGCTCGTTCCGGAGATCGAGGCGACGACGGCGGGGTCGATGCCCTGCCCTTCGATCAGCGCGCCGACGTACAGCGTTCCCGTCAGCGTGCCCGCCGCCGTGACCGTGACGATCTCCTGCTGGCCCGGCGCGGAACCCTCGGCGTACGTGAACGACACGCTCGACCGGTCGGCAGTGAACGTGACGCTGTTGCCGCCACCGCTGGAGGTACTTCCGCCGCTGCTGGAGGAACTTCCGCCACCGCCACCGCCACACGAGGCGGAGACGATTGCCACCAGGAGAAGGACGCCGAGTCTGGTCGACTTCAAAACAGCCATGAATGTGCCCCGCAGGACGGCCGGCGAAGGATTCCGCGGCCGCATCGTTTTAGTGTCGAGTACGATACTGCGAACCCGGGCGAAGTGGTAACGATTTTCCGTAATCCCGCGCGCCTGCGTAGTTAGGAAGCCGCGCGCATGCGCGTGTTTCGAGCTCGTGACGCGATCCGCGAATTCATGACACCGGGCGACGCATTTTTTTCGCATGAGCACCCTTGGCAACTGCTGGATCACTGCGGTCCACGAAGCCGCGCACGCCGTCGCCGCCGTGCATGGCGCGGGTCCCGAAAACCGGCAGGGACTTGCGCAGGCTACGTGGCGGCATTCCGGATCTGGCTTACGTAAATACGTGCGAGAAGCCTTGGTGGCAAAAAAACCGGGACGATCCCTTCCGAAAGCGCGACCGCGAGTTGTTCGCATAGAACTCGGGTGTAGAGGATCAGGCGTACGGGTTTCGACTCGGCTTTCCAATACGATCTTGACGGCAAGCGGGCTCGCTGAACCTATGATCGGTCTCAGCGGAAGAATCTCCCATAACCAAGCTGACCCGGCACCGGGATAGCGGTTGGCGACCCTCGCTAAGGGTCGATGTCCGGATTGCCCCTGTTTATCCGTTCTCACTGGTGTGGGTCGAATACACCAGGAGCAAGCAATGAAAGTAGAGAGCAGTCTTCTCGCGGTCTTCACGCTGGCGTTGCTGGCCGGCGTGCCCGCATACGCACAGGCGCCCACTTGCAACCAGGCTCAGGCGCCGGACTGCCTGTACTTTCCATCTGCGCGATACAGCTTCACTACACACGAGCACAGCACCTCATACACCGACATCGCGGGCCAGCCACGTGGGGTGAGAGTCATGGTCCGTGTGCCGGTCGGTGCTGCGGCGCCGCTGCCGGTGGTGATCTGGTCGCATGGTGGAGCCAGCGGCAAGGAATCGCCGGCCACCAGCATGACGGAGTGGAGTGAAGTCACCGCGATCGCCGGCTACCTGACGGTCAGCATTGCCCATGCGGGGCGCAACCCTGGCAGTCGAAACTCGTTGTGCCAGGCAATCAGCATTGCCGATATCGAGACCTGCGAGGTCTTCAAGTATTTGAACTGGGACCGCCCGCATGATATTCGCGCGGTACTCGACGAGCTCGAGCGGATGAACACGAGCGGCGAGTTCGCGGGCCAGATCGACATGCATCGCATTGCGGTCGGCGGGCATTCCGCCGGCGCGGGCGGTGCGCAAACGATTGCCGGCGCAAAGCGCATTTTCGTCGGCGCACCGGTCGAGATTTCCGATCCGCGGCCGGTGGCGTTCCTCGCGTTCTCGCCGCAGCAACCTGGCGGCGAGGGATTCTTCGATACTCGCTTCCAGAAGCAACGCCACTCGTGGACTGATGTCCACCGCCCGGTGTTCACCGCCACTGGAGACGGCGACAGCACGTGCGATCCCGGGCTCACGCCGGGAAGCTGCATCGGTGACACACCATTCGGGCGACGCATTGGATTCGAGCGCATGCCCGCAGACGGCAACAAGTACCAACTCTACGTGCACGACGCGGACGCTTTCCACACGCTGTTCCAGCTGAATGCGGCAAAGTGCGGCCCATTGAACGTCGACCAGGCGAAGTGCGATGAGATCGTACGCTGGCTGTCGTCGGCTGCGTTGGCCTTTCTCGATGCCTATGTGCGGCAGTCGCCCGCGGCCTTGCAGTGGTTGCAAAGCGATCGCATTGAGAATGCCAGCCTCGGCGTGGTCGAGTGGCGTCGCAAATGATATGTGTGTGCGGCCCAACACCGTCACATCTATCGCACCGCGCTCCTTCCGCCCTTGGCGATACGCGAACGTTGTTCAATTTGCTGCGGCCACTTCCGGTTGTACTCGTCCATGGCTTCTTCGTTGATCTCGTCCGGCGTTGGCATGCCGACGACTCGCATCCATGTAACCGCGGTGAAGCGAAATCCTGGGCGTACCGGCAGCCGCAACGCTTACCACCCCGCTGCTGGCAATCCCACGCAGGTTCTTCTCTCGAGATGATTTTCGACGTCCTATCTAGTCAGCAATGCTGTGGTCTCGGCCATGCGCCTCGCGCCGCACGAAGGACAGAACCCGCTTCTTGCAGCTGAACGTCACCAGCTTCTCGGCGTGGCATTGCTCGCTTACGCAGGCGCAGGCGCAGGCGCAGGAATCCTTCCTCCAGCCTCCCGCACTTTAGATAGGCGTCAAATTCTTCCTGCACGTAAGCCGGCAATGGCCGACCGGCCATCGCCCGCTGCTCCCGGAATGCGCGGTAGTGCTGCTCGACCAGTTGATACAGCAGTGTCGTCTCGGGCTGATGACGCGCATAGCCCGGCGGATCGACGAACTCTGGTGCACGCGGCCGCGCGCTGGCGGCGGCGTGCATGGCGCGGGTCCCGAAAACCGGCAGGGACTGCGCAGACTACGTGGCGGCATTCCGGATCTATGGTGCGCCACAGCGCGCCCACGCGCTTGCGGATTCCGCCCGCGTCCGTCATAAGAGCCCCGCTTGACTCGCACGCAACACGTACAAAAGGAGTTTTACGTGAAGAAGTCGATCGCAGCCGCGATACTCGCGGCCGCCGGGTCTGCGCACGCGCAGGATTTGTTCCGGCCAGCCATCCAGTTCCCGACCGATGCAACCACCACAGGTGTCGCCGTGGGCGACGTCAACGGTGACGGTCTCGCCGACGTCGTCGCCGGCGGCTTCTCCGTCGCCGCCTCCAAGGTCTACGTCTTCCACCAACGCGCCGACCGCACGCTGAACCCGACGCCGTTCGTCTATCTACCCCAACGCACCGTCAATTTCGTCTCGATCGGCGACGTCACGGGCGACGGACGCAACGACATCGTCACCGATGGTCACGCCGCGCTCGAGGTGATCCCGCAGGGCCCGGGCGGCACGCTGCGGCCGTCCATCGTCTACCCGACGCTGTCGGCCGCGGCACAGCTCGGCGAATTCAACGGCGATGGGCGTCTCGATGCCGTCGGGCTCGAGCTTGGCACCGAGCCGACGGACGTACTGAGCTTTGCGGGAATCTCGTTGCAGAACCCCGCGGGCAGCTTCGACTCCGCGCTGTTCGTGCCGCTGCCGAACGGGACCGGCGCCGACATGAAGGTCGTCGACCTGAATGGCGACGGCCGCGACGACCTGATCACGGCGAATAGCTACCAGGAGCCGTCGATCAACGTCGCGCTCCAGACTACCGGCGGCCGGTTTCGCGCGCCGATCCGGCTGCAGATCGCGCCCGGCGTCAACGGCGGCGCGATCGCCGCGGGCGACGTGACCGGCGACGGCCGCAAGGACCTCGTGGTCAGTTACGGCATCAACGACGCGCCGAGCGGTCACATCGCGATCTTCCCGCAGAACGCGGGCGGCGGCTTCGGCACGCCCGTGATCCGCGACGTGCCGCGCTTCGCCACGGCCATCCAGATCGCGGACGTGAATGCCGATGGACGCCAGGACGTGCTGCTGCTGCACATCAACACCGTGAGCGTCAGCCTGCAGGACGCTGGCGGCGCGCTCGGCACGCCCTTCGAATACACCATGGGTTCGAATTCGAATGGCCACAACTTCGACGGTCTCGCGGTCGCGGATCTCAATGGCGATGGCGCGCTCGACCTCGTCGGCACGCAGTCGCAGATGAACGGCCAGGGCGCGGTGAACGTGGCCTATGGCATTCCGCGGGTGGTGAATCGCCCGCCGGTGGCGGGCGCCGACAAGGCGAGCACGCGACGCAACGTCGCGGTGACGATCGCGGTACTCGCCAACGATCGCGATCCGGACGGCGACGCGCTGTCGCTGGTCGCCGTCTCGAAGCCGACACGTGGAACGGCACGCGTCACGGCCGACCGGCGCGTCAAGTACGACCCAAACCGAAACTTCCGCGGCACGGATCGCTTCACGTACGCGATCTCCGATGGTCGCGGCGGCACGGCCACCGCCACGGTGACCGTCATCGTCCAGTAGAAGCGAGCGCGCGTCCGCGGGTAGCTAGTCCGCGGACGCGCCGTCGGCCCTGTAACAGCACGGCTGCCGAACTACGCGGGAGCCCCGGCTGCGCGGGCGAATGCGAGACGCGCACGCCTGGAAGCCAGAAGTCCGAGGATCGCGGCGAACAGCCAGTCGAAGCGGCCACCACCGCCTCCGCCGCCACTGCGCGGCGGTGGCAGCGGCGCCGAGATGGTGGTGTTGGCGGTGGCGCTGTTGTTGGCGCCGACCGAATCGGTACCGCTGAACGTCACCGTGGCCGATGCACTGGCGGCTCCCGCGGTGACCGCGTTGACGTTCACCGTGATCGCGGCCGAGGCGCCGCTGGCCAACGCGGTGAGGGTGCAGGTCGCGGCCGTGGCCGTGTTCGTGCAGGTGCCGCCGTTCACCGTCGCGCTGGTCACGGTCGCGCCCGTCACCGTGACGGTGGAAGACAGCGCGCCGCCATCGGGCCCGGCGTTGTTGATCGTTGCGGTGTACTGGAATGCGCCAGCGGCCGTCACCGGGTCGGCCGAGTCGGCGACGGCGACGCCCAGGTCCGCGATCGCCCGCACGACGAAGTCACGGCTCGCGCCGTGAGAATTGTCCGGGTCGATGCCCGCACGCTGAACACCGGCGGCAATGATGCTCGTGCCGGCCGCGCTACCCGTCACGGTGAAGGTGACGTCGGTGCTGGCATTGCTGAGGAGAGTGCCGAGATTGCAGGTGATGATGGCCGCGTTCGCCTGGCAGGTTCCCTGCGCGGTGATATTGGAGACCTCCAGGTTCGAAGGGATCTGCAACGTCAGGATCGTGGCCGTCGAAGGACTCGGTCCCGCATTGCTCACGGTGGCCGTCACGCTGGACGTCTGGGTGCGGTCGAAGGTCGTGGCGCCGCCGCTGAAGACCACGTCCACGTCCGCGATCTCCGCCGAGTACACGTTGGCCGCAATGGAGTTGTTAGCCATCGCGGCGTCGGACTCGTGCCCGGTCAGGTTGGAGTTGATCTGCGCCTGCGTGCTCGCGGGCGTCGCCGCCACGGCAAGGGTCAACGGCACGCTGACGGACTGATCGACGCGCAGCGCGCCGAGCTGACAGCGCAGCAACGCGCCGGTCCGCGCGCAGTTCGCCGGAACGCTGGGCGTGAGCCAGCTCGGGAAGTTGATGTCGAGCTGGGATGCCGACGAGGCATGCGGGCCGCGATTCGTGACGGTGTAGGTGATGCTCGCATTGCTCGAAACCGGCAGCGGCAATGCCAGTGCCGTCGCCGTGAGCTCGAGATCCGGCGCCACCGTGTACTCGGCGACGCCCGCACTGGAGGTACCCACAATCAGTTCGCCGGGTCCCAACATGAGCGCGACCTGGATTCCGGTGATGGGGCCCGGGATGGAGAGCGGCGTTTCCGCCCAGGTGAGCCCGCCATCCACGCTGCGCGCGAAACCCTGTCCCGTGCTCACCATCATCAACGTGGTTGGAATCAGCGGGTCGAAGAACACATTCGCTCCGACCGGCAGGGTGCCGGTGGTCCCGCCGAAATCCACCAGCGACCAGTTGTTGCCGCCATCGGTGGTCTTCAGTACGCCGCCCGGCGCGCTCGCATAGATCGCGTTCGAGTCCACGGGGCTGAAGCTGAACGAACCGAACCACAGCGTGCCGTCGGGTGCGCGTTTCTGCTGCCAGGTCAGCCCACCGTCGGTGGTCTTGTAGATGCCCGTGCCATTCGTCGTGCCGCCGCTGACGAAGACCACGTTGGCGTCGGTCGGGTCGACGCCGATGGCGCGGATGAATGGCGGTGAAGTCACGAGCTGCGAGTACGTCGAACCGCCATTGCTCGTCTTCCATACACCGGTGACCGTCCGACCGACGTACGCGATGTCCGGATTGGATGGTGCGAGCTCGACATCCCCGATGAAGTCGGCATTCGCACCCGCGGTGAAAACCGGGTGCGGCATGCTCCAGCTCGCGCCGCCGTTCAGGGATTGAATCACTTCGATGCCGCTGTTGACGGCGAAGATCCGGTTGGAATCGCCGGCCGCGACCGAGAGGCTGGAGAGGTTGCGGATGCCCCGGATCGAGCTGACATAGGCCGCGACGTTCAGCGGCTGGTAGTCAGGAGAAGCGCGGCGGAAGACGCTGCCTGATGCCGAATTGAGCCCCGCGTACACGGTGTGGTCGTCGGCGGACACGAGGTGCTGTACCGACCCGCCGCGCAGTCCCGAGTTGCGCATGAGGAAGGTGGTGCCGGCATCGCGACTCTCCGCGACGCCATAGTCCGAGATGAACCACATCCGGCCCGGGTCATTGGGAACGAAATAGCCCTGCGGGATGCCCGGCACGGACAACTGGAAACCGTCTCCGGAGCTCGGCCAGGTGATCCCGCCGTCACTGCTGCGGATCACGCCGCCAGCGTAGTACATCGCGGTCACTTGCTGGGAGTTCGCCGGATTGATGGCCACGGATGTCGCCGCGCCGCCCTGGGTCACGGTCCAGGTATCGCCCTGGTTCGTGGAGCGGTAGATGCCCCGGCTGGTCGCGGCGAGAACGATCTGCGGATTGTTCGGGTCCACTTCGATCCTGTTCACGGAAAACTGGGCCAGATTCGAAACTCCCAGGTTCAACGGCCCGCTCCAGGTCGTGCCGCCGTTGGTGGTGCGATAGATCCCTTGTTCGTAGACGCCGACGAACAGCAGATTGGGGTTACTTGCGACAGTGCCTACCGTGGAAGGTGTGGTGCTTGCCGGCCAGGGCGTCTGCAGATTCGTCCAGGTGACGTAGGGCGCGGTCGCCTTGGCGGCACCATGCATATAGAGCATGGCGTAAAGAGTTCCATCCGAGGTGAATACGAGATGGCTGATGCCATTCGGTGCGTGCGGGCCCTGCGCGAGCTGGAACGTGGCGCCGGTGTCTTCGCTCAACATGAAGAAGGGGCCGGCGGTGAACACGCGGCTCGGCGTGATGGGATCGAAGGCGATGGGTTCGGGCGTACCCATGAATCCGCTGGTGATCACATCCCAGCTCTGTCCGCGATTGGTGCTGCGGGCGAGGCCGCGCCAGGTGCTGGCAAGCAGGATCTGCGGGTTCGTGGCGTGAACGGCAATCGACCACGCGGGTCCACCGTCAGGGCCGACGAAACTCCAGGAGTTCGTTCCGCCGTTGGCGCTGCCCGCGGCGAAGATGCCGAAGCCCACTACCGAGGATGCAAACGCGAGGCTCGAGCGACGCAAACTATTCATGATTCGTCTTTCGTATCCAGGATGTTGAGTAGGTGTCACAACGCGAGGTTTTGTGACACGCCAGCGCGGCGAGTTAGCCGCGGAAATGTTGCCACAGCCTCGCTTGGCCGCGACGGCTTTCTTTGGCCTGGGCCGCGCCGCCGCCTCATGCCACGAGACCGAGTCTCGTGACACCGTGAATATGTACGCGACCGTGCGCTGATTACTTCAGCGCGGCCTCGATGGCCTGGTTCTCGCTGCCTGAGCTCGCAGGTTCTTCTCTCGAGATGATTTTCGACGTCCTATCTAGTCTCACAGCAGCGCCGACTGCCGCGGTGGTGACTGCGCAGGCTACGTGGCGGCATTCCGGATCTGGCTTACGTAAATACGTGCGTTCTGGCAGAAATGGCCGGCGCCACCACTACACCGCCTCGGACTCCAGCTCGTGGCGGATGCGAAATGATGGCAAACGTGCGCCGGCGCGCCGTCTCATGCCCGGTCGAAGTCATGGAAATCTCAGGTTGAACTTAGGGCTTGCCGAAGTTCGAGCTTCAGCACGATGGCGTCTTCGCGCCCATCGGGGGCCTGATAATACCCGCGACGAATGCCGATTTGTTCGAATCCGAGACGCTGATAGAGCCGGATGGCGGCCAGGTTGCTCGGCCGCACTTCGAGAAAGGCTTCGCTGATCGCCGGCCGCCGCGGCACGCTCCAGCAGGTGTTCGAGCAGGCGGCGGCCGAAACCCACGCGTGCGGAATTCGTCGCGCACGCAGACGATTGAGGATGTGCGCCTCGCCCGCCCCCAGGCTCATGACGCCGTAACCGATGACCTGCCCGGCCAGGTCGAGCGCGCGGCAGGTGTAGCCCACGCGCAGGCAATCGCGAAAGATGTTCTCGCTCCACGGAAACGCATAACTCTTCTGCTCGATGGCGGCGACGTCCGTCAGGTCGATCTCCAGCATCGGCCGGATGTGGACCTCCGGCACCTCGTGCAGGTCTTCGGGTGCGGCGGCCATCATGCGTTACCCGCCTGGCTGGCCGCGAGGCGCGCATAGGTGGCGCGCGCGAACTTGAGGTCTTCCCAGGCCTTGCGCTTGTCGGCGGGCGTGCGCAGTAGATAGGCCGGATGATAGGTGATGACCAGCGGCGTATTCGCCTCGCCGAAGTGGTGCAGCTTGCCGCGCAGGCGCGCCAGCGGCGCATCCGTGGCGAGCAGGTTCTGCGCGGCGATGCGCCCCACCGCCAGGATGATTTTCGGCTTGAGCAGCGCGATCTGGTTCGAGAGGAACGGCAGGCAGCGCGACACCTCGTTCGGGTTTCGGGTCGCGATTGCCCGGCGGCCGGCACTTGAGGATGTTGGCGATGAACACCGTTTCGCGCGGCAGGCCGATCGCCAGCAGCATGGCATTGAGCAACTGGCCGGCGCGCGCCGACGAACGGCTCGCCCTGGCGGTCTTCATCGGCGCCCGGCGCTTCGCCGATCACCAGCCACTCGGCGCGCGTATTGCCGACGCCGAACACCGTCTGCGTGCGCGTCTTGCACAGATCGCAGGCCATGCAGGCCGCCACGCGTTCGCGCAGCACGCCCCAGTCGGCGGTCGGCGGCAGCGGAGTCCACGGGCGAGGCGTTGTCGCGGGTGCGCGAAGGACTGGCGGCGGCTGCGCCGCCGCGAGCCGGCGCGACTTCCGCGGCAGCGACTCGGCGCGGCAACTTCCGCCGGCGCGTTCCTGCGGAACCCAGCGATCGATTCCGAGCGCGTCGAGATACGCATTGCGCAACGGTCCCATCGGCGACTCCTCAGGCGGCACCCGCGCGCGCGGACGCCGCAGCTTGCGCACTAACCACTGCACCGGACCGTAGGTGGCGTAGGAAACGAACATCGCAAACAACATCGTCGGCGGATCGACGAACGATCAGCGACCAGCATCGGCAGGATCACGAAGCCGAAGTACGAATACTTCACGCGCTTGTCGACGTCGATCTGCTTCAGGCTGATGTAGCTGAACGGCGAGACCATGAGCGCGGCCGCGTAACCCGTGACCGCGAAAGCCAGGATGAGGCCCGGCAAGCCCGGGCTCGCGCCACTTGCTGAAGAACCAGACGAACGCAGCCACCGTGGCGGCCGCCGACGGGCTGGGCAGCCCTTCGAAGTAGCGCTTGTCGCCGCGTGGCCGCGCGCGTGTTGAAGCGCGCCAGGCGCAACGCCGCGCAGGCGCAGTAGAAGAACGCGATGACCCAGCCGAACTGCCGCCAGCTCGTCGCCGTATTCGGAAATGCGGATCACGCCCCACTGGTAGACCAGCACCGCGGGAGCGACACCGAAGGCCACCATGTCGGCGAGGCTGTCGTATTCCTTGCCGAACGGGCTTTCGGTGCCCGTCCAGCGCGCCACGCGCCCGTCCAGACCGTCGAACAACAGCGCGATGAACACCGCCGCGCCGGCGAAGGCGAAGTTGCGTATCGACTGCGGCGACGATGGAGTAGAAGCCGGAGAACAGGCAGCCCGTGGTCAGCAGATTCGGCAGCAGATAAATGCCGCGTCTGGGCGGATTGCCCGCTGAATCCTTGCTGGAAATCTGGGGGGTCGGGGTGTCTGGCGTCACGGCCGGCATCATAGGCGAATCCCTCACCTGATACACTCTCGCGCCCCTATGCGCTGGTCCCAATACCCGGTCAACACGACCAAAGAAACTCCCGCCGATGCCGAAGTCGTGAGCCATCAGCTCATGCTGCGCGCGGGCCTCATTCGCAAGCTCGCCGCGGGCCTCTACACCTGGATGCCGCTCGGCCTGCGCGCCATGCGCAAGGTCGAAAACATCGTGCGCGAGGAAATGAATCGTGCCGGCGCGCTCGAATTATTGATGCCGGGCGTCATCCCCGCCGAGCTGTGGGTGGAATCCGGCAGGTGGGGCGAGTTCGGGCCCGAACTGCTGCGCATCAAGGACCGCCACGAGCGCGACTTCTGCCTGGGGCCGACGCACGAAGAAGTCATCACCGACATCGCGCGCAGCGAGCTCAAGAGCTACCGCCAGCTGCCGGTGAACTTCTACCAGATCCAGATGAAATTCCGCGACGAGCGCCGGCCGCGCTTCGGCGTGATGCGCGCGCGCGAGTTCCTCATGAAGGACGCCTACTCGTTCCACATCGACCAGGCGTCGCTGCAGGCGGGATACGACGCCATGCACAAGGCGTACACCGCGATCTTCACGCGCCTGGGACTCAAGTTCCGCTCCGTCGTCGCCGATCCCGGCGCCATCGGCGGCAGCGGCTCCGAAGAATTCCACGTGCTCGCGGATTCCGGCGAAGACGCCATCGCCTGGTCCGACGGCGACAACTACGCCGCCAACATCGAGATGGCAGTGGCCCTGCCGCCGGCCGCTCCGCGCGCCGCACGCTGGCGCGCCGCTCACCGAAGTGGCGACGCCCGGCGCGAAGACCATCGAGCAGCTCACGCAGCAGCTCAAACTACCCGCGTCGAAGCTGGTCAAGACATTGCTGGTCGATGCCGCCGAGGGCGGCGTGGTCGCCCTGCTGGTGCGCGGCGATCACGAGCTGAACGCCGTCAAGGCGCAGAAGCTGCCAGGCGTCTTCAAACCACTGCGCATGTCTTCGAACGACACCATCGCGAAGGCCACGGGCGCCGAGGCCGGCTTTCTCGGACCGGTGGGATTCAAGGGCAAGATCTACGCCGACCACTCGGTGGTCGCGTTGCAGTGATTTCGTCTGCGGCGCGAACAAGAAAGACGCGCACCTCACCGGCGTCAACTGGGTGCGCGACCTGCCCGAGGCAACGGCCGTCGACATTCGCAACATCGTGCCGGGCGACCCCTCGCCTTCGGGCAAGGGCACGTCTCGCCATCGCGCGCGGCATCGAAGTGGGCCACATCTTCCAGCTCGGCAAGAAATACAGCGAATCCATGGGCGCCACCGTACTCGACGAATCCGGCAAGGCGGCGACGCTGTACATGGGGTGCTACGGAATCGGTGTGACGCGTGTCGTTGCCGCGGCCATCGAGCAGAACCATGATGCGCGGGGCATCATCTGGCCGGACGCCATCGCGCCTTTCCAGCTGGTCATCGTCCCCATCAACGCACCGAAGTCACCCGCCGTCCGTGAAACCGCAGAACGCCTTTACAACGAGCTCCTGGCCGCAGGAGTCGACGTTCTGCTCGACGACCGCGACGAGCGTCCGGGCGTCAAGTTCGCGGATACCGAACTCATCGGCATTCCGCACCGCGTGGTCGTGGGCGATCGCGGCATCACCGCCGGCAAACTCGAATACCGCCACCGGCGCGCGGAAGCGGCCGAAGAATTCCCGCTCGGCAGACGCCATCGCATTCATCCGCGGCAGGCTCGCCGGTTAGCAAGGTGCGGGGGATGCGCTTACTACTCCCCCTCCTCACTGTCTTCCTGCCCGCACTGGGCTTCGCGGCTCCGGCCGAGAATGCGCAACGCGAGCCTGAGCTCAAGGGCGCGGTTCAACACGCCATCGAGCAGGCCGAATGTTTCGAGGACCGGTACGACTCGGCGGTCTGGTACAAGATGATGGAGCCGCGGCTGCGCAAGCGCGTGCCCGATCGCGACGAGCGCATGGCGATCCTCAAGAACGTTTTCTGTGAGGCGAATCGCCCGGGCGAAGCCGCGCATCCCGCCCGGCCTCGTCATGGCGATCATCGAGATCGAAAGCAATTTCAATCGCTACGCGGTCTCATACGCCGGCGCTGTCGGGCTCATGCAGGTGATGCCCTTCTGGCCGGAAAGTCTCGGCATGCGCCGCCATCAGCTGATCAAGCCGGCGGAAAATATCCGCATGGGCTGCGCCATCCTGCGTTCCTATCTGAAGCGCGAGAATCAGAACATCGCGCGCGCGCTCGCGCGTTACAACGGCAGCACTGGCAAGCGCTGGTATTCGGACAAGGTCATCGACCAGTGGACGCGCTGGAACGGCGCCGATGATCTCGGCATGAACAGCGAGCGTCACGCCGAGACGAAACCCGTCGTCCGCTGAACTAGCGCCGGGTCGGCGTGTTCGGTGGCGACATCGGTGACCCTGGAAGCCGGCGAACCTTCCCACAACCAGGCGACGAACTCCTCGACCGCGGCCTCGTCGCCGCAGGCAAGCACTTCGACGCGGCCATCCGTGAGATTGCGCGCAAAGCCCGTCAGGCCCAGCGACTCGGCCTTGCGCACGCAGGTCGCGCGATAGAAAACGCCCTGCACCCGGCCCGAAACAAAAGAACGTCGTGCAAATCATGCGGCATGATAGACATCCATGATCGAAATTCTCATTGTCTATTACTCGCGACACGGAGCCATGGCGGAACTCGCCCGCCAGGCGGCCCGCGGCGTCGAAGGTGTGGCTGGCTGCACCGCCAGACTGCGCACCGTGCCGCCGGTGAGCGCCGAGAGCGAACGGCCGGTCAAACCCGTGCCCGATGCCGGAGCACCCTACGCCACGCTGCGACGACCTGCGGCGCGCCGACGGATTGTTGTTAGGCAGCCCGACGCGCTTCGGCAACATGGCCGCGCCGCTCAAGTATTTTCTCGATGGCACCTCCAGCCTGTGGCTGGACGGAACGCTTGTCCGGAAAACCGGCGGGCGTGTTCTCCTCGTCGCAGACCATGCATGGCGGCCAGGAATCCACGCTGCTGACCATGGCCATGCCGCTGCTGCATCACGGAATGATGCTCCTGGGACTGCCGTTCACCGAGCGCGCGCTGAACCAGACTCGCAGCGGCGGCACTCCTTATGGCGCCACGCATGTCGCCGGTCTCGCGGCGCAACCCGGCGCGCTGTCGGAAGATGAAATCACGCTGGCGCAGGCGCTGGGACGTCGCGTCGCCGAAGTCGCCGCCACGCTCGCCGCGGGGCGCGCGGCGCGACGCTAGACGGTCGGGCTTGCCGTCGAGACGTCGCGGATGAACGGCACGGTGAGGCGCCGTTGCGCGGCGAACGCGGCGTCATCGAGCGTGTCCAGGATCTCGCACAACGTGCGCATGTCGCGCGGAAAACGGCGCTGCAGATAACGCGCCGTCTCCGCCGGCAGCTCGAACCCGCGCAGTTGCGCGCGCAGGTTCAGCGCCTCGATCTGCTCGTCGTCGTTCAATTCGCGCACCGCGAACACCGCGGATGACGTCAGTCGCGATTTGAGGTCCGGCGAGGCCAAAGGCCACTTGCGCCGGATTCTCGCGCGCCGCGAACAGCAGCGTGGCGTTGCGCTCGTGCGCGCGTTGCCACAGCGAAAACAGGCAGCGCTCCCAGTCATCCAGGCCGGCGACTGCCTGCACGTCGTCGAAACAGGCCACGTCGAGCTGGTCGGCTCCTTCGAGCGCGGCCGGACCAAAGGGCAGCAGCGTCTCGAGCGGAAGATAGGCGACGCGTTTTTCGGTCGCGGTGGCTGCGCATACCGCCTGCAGCAGATGTGACTTTCCCGCCGTGTGCGGGCCCGCGATCCACGTGGCGCCATGCGGCGTATTCGCCGACAGATGGCGCAGGTGCGCCACCAGCTCGACGTTGCGCGCGGTGAGGAAGCTCGCGAAGGTGGCGCGCTCCTTGAGCTGCACGCCGAGAATCAGCTGTCGCATCGGAAGGTCCGGTTCAGGTCGCGAGCGCGCGCCGCGTGAAGGCGGATAGATAGTCGGCGCCCGACACGATGGTGGTGAGCAGCGTCACGATGGCGAGCGCGGTCACCATCTCGGGAGTGGGCAGCTCCGCGGCCGCGCCGAGGATGGCGGCCAGCGCCACCGCGAGCTGCATGCCGGTGTTGATCTTGGACAACAAGGTGGGCCGGCCGTGCAGCGGCCCGAACCAGAAGCGAAAGATCACCGCGCCGAAGCCGATCATGACGTCGCGCGCCACCGCAACCGCGGTGAGCCACCAGGGCAACAGGTTCATCCAGGTGGCGGTGAGGAACAGCGCCACCAGCAGTAGTTTGTCGGCGAGCGGATCGAGGATCTTGCCGAGATGCGAAGTCCAGTTGAACCGCTTGGCCAGCCAGCCGTCGAGCCCGTCGGAGACCGCGCACACCGCCACCAGGATCAGCGCAGTCCAGTAGTGCCCGGCGTACAGCGCGTCGATGGTGGGCCAGATGAGCGCGATGCGCACCAGGCAGATGAAGTTGGGAAGGTGGCGCAACATCGGCCGCCGCTCACTGCCGCAGGCGAAACGCGAGCGCGCCGCCCGCCGTCGGATCCATGCGTTCCAGCCGCAGGTTTCCGCCCAGCGAACCGAGCAACACGTCGCCGCCGCCGCGCGTCAGCACCGAGAACGTCGCGCGCGATCCGGCCGACTCGGCCAGCTGCACGCCGCGCACGCCCGGCGCGTCGCCGAGAATCTCCACGGCGCGCGCGTACTCCTTGAGCGTGGGCACGCCTTCGATTTCCACCAGGATCGGGATTTCGGGCAACGCCGCGTAAGACACCGCATTGCGCACGAATACGTCGGCCGCACCGTGCACTCCCTCTTCGAGCGTACCGTTCCAGCTCTCGCTCACGCCCGGCGCATTCATCACCCAGCGCCACGGGCCGCCATTCGCGCACCGCATCACCGTAACCCACCAGCACGCCGTCGGCGCGCAGACGTTGCGCAGCCGCGAGCGCCGCCTCGGGAGCGATGTCGCCGGTAGTTGGGAGATTCAGCGCCTCCGGGCGCGCGACCGTGATCGGCTGCCCGCGACGATTGCCGGCCGCATCGAGCGCGCCCTCGACCTGGCGACGAGATTCGAAAGCGCCCGACGCCGGACCGCCCGTGAGCACGACCAGCAGGACCGGACGCTCGACGCCCCACACCGTGCGGCCCGCCGCGACGATGTCGCGCTCGAGCGCGGCGGCGTCGAACACGATGGTGGTGGCGCTGCCGGTACCCGCCGGACGCGTGGCGAGCACGTAGGTCTGCGCCTGCGCGAGCACGCCGGCGAGCGCCGGATCGTTGGCGGCATCGCGCGCGCCGGTGGCGCGCACCAGCACGACGCGCAGCGCCGCCTGCGCCTGGACCTGCCGGATCGGTCTGCGAAGAGACATTGGCCTCGAATACGCGCACCTGGCGCGTGGCCTCGGCGCTGCCCGCGAATGCAAGCATCGCGACCGAGATGAAACTGACGATCAATGTGCGCATTGGCTACAATATCGCACGTTTTTTCCTGACCTGCCGCGCTGGCACCCTGGCGCAGAGTATTCCTCATTCATGACTGAAACCGGACTCACCTACCGCGACGCCGGCGTCGACATCGACGCGGGCGACGAACTCGTCGAACGCATCAAGCCGCTGGTCAAGAAAACCATGCGCAAGGAGGTCCTCGCCGGCATCGGCGGCTTCGGCGCTCTGGTGGAAGTGCCGCTCGACCGCTATCGCCGGCCGGTGCTGGTGTCAGGCACGGATGGTGTCGGAACCAAACTCCGGCTGGCCATCGACACGGGTCGCCACGACAAGATCGGCATCGATCTCGTGGCCATGTGCGCCAACGACATCGTGGTATCCGGCGCGGAGCCGCTGTACTTCCTCGACTACTACGCCACCGGCAAGCTGCGCGTCGATGTCGCCGAAGCCGTGATCCGCGGCATCGCCGAAGGCTGCGAACTCGCGGGTGCCGCGCTGGTCGGCGGTGAGACCGCGGAAATGCCCGGCATGTATCACGGCGACGACTACGACCTTGCGGGCTTCTGCGTGGGCGTGGTGGAGCGTGATCGCATCATCGACGGCTCGAAGACCGCGCCCGGTGACGTGGTCATCGGCCTCGCCTCTTCCGGCCCGCATTCGAACGGCTATTCGCTGATCCGCAAACTGGTGTCGGTCGCCGGCGCCGACGAGCACACGCAGCTCGACGGCAAATCCCTGTTCGATCGCCTGCTGACGCCCACGCGCATCTACGTGAAGTCGCTGCTGTCGCTGGCGCAGAAGATCAACGTCAAAGGCTTCGCGCACATCACCGGCGGCGGTCTCACCGACAACATTCCGCGCGTACTGCCCGAAGGTTTCGAAGTCGCGCTCCATCGGCGCAACTGGCCGCGCGATCCGGTGTTCGACTGGCTCGCCGCCACCGGCAAGATCTCGGCGACAGAGATGTACCGCACCTTCAACTGCGGCATCGGCATGGTGGTCGTGGTCGCACCCGCCGATGTCGACGCGACCCTGGCGCACCTCAAGTCCACGGGTGAAACCGCCTGCATCATCGGCGGAGTGGGACGCGGCTCGCGCGGCGTGGTCATCGAGGAATGATGCTGCCGGTCGCCGTGGTCATCTCCGGGCGCGGCAGCAACATGGAAGCCATCGCCCGCGCCTCGCTGGCCGCCGGCTCGCCGTTCAAGGTAGTTAGAGTGATCGCCGATCGCGACAGCGCCGGCGGGCTGGCGCGCGCCACCGCGCTCGGCATTCCGGTCAGCGTCGTGCCCGTCAGGCAGTTCGCCGACCGCGCAAGTTTCGATGCCGCGCTGGCGGCGGAGATCGATGCGAGCGGCGCGCGGCTGGTGGCGCTGGCCGGATTCATGCGCATCCTTTCGGCGGAATTCGTGCAGCGTTTCGCAGGCCGGCTGCTCAACATCCATCCTTCGCTGCTGCCGAAGTACAAGGGTCTCGATACCCACGCGCGCGCACTCGCGGCCGGCGATTCGCACCATGGCGCCAGCGTTCACTTCGTCACCGCCGAGCTCGACGGTGGCCCGGTGATCATGCAGGGACGGCTCCGGATCCGGCCCGGCGATACGCCGGATGCGGTTTCAGCCCGCGTTCATACGCTGGAGCACATCATCTACCCCCATGTCTGCTACGCTCATTGCCGCAGGGGCGCGTCGAATGGCGCGATGGCTCGGTATATTTCGACGGCGCGCCACTCGCCTCGCCACTCATCGAGGAAACACGATGCGGCTGCCTGAGCGCCTCCTTGTCATGTTGCTGCTGGTCGCAGGCCAGGCAGCCATTGCGGATCCGATCGACTTGAAACCGTTTCGCGCCACCTACGTCGCCGAGTGGAAAGGCATGAGCGCCGCAAACTCGACGGTCGAACTGAAGCACGTCGAGGGCGATATCTACACGTACTCGTCGGTCAACACGGCGCGCGGCATGTTTCGCATGGCGTTTCCCGACGCGCTCTCGCAGACCAGCACATTCAAGATCATCGATGGGCGCGTGGTTCCCCAATTGTTCGGCGGCATCGGATGAGAAAGAACGGCCGATCAACCTCACCTTCGACTGGCAGAACAAGCGCGTCACCGGTGTCGCCAAGGAACGCGCTGTCGACCTGGAGCTTCCCGAAGGCACGCAGGACGCGATGTCGCTGCAGATCGCCTCGCTGCGCAACCTCGCCGCGGCAATCTGAAGGGCACGGTGTGGATGATCGACGCCACCAAGCTGAAGGAGTACGAGCTCCTCCTCGAAGGCAATGCGCGCATCGAAACCGCGCTCGGTGAACTCGACACCGTGATCTACACGAGCAAACGCGTCGGCACTTCCGACCGCCTCACGCGCACCTGGGTCGCCCCGGCCCTCGGCTATCTGCCGGTCAAGGCGGAGAGCATCCGCGGGAAGAAGGTGGAGGTCAGGCTGCTGATTCAGACGGTAGAGAAGATAGGTGCCGGGCCGGGAAACCGGGAAAACTCTCGCGCCGCCTTAGAGATGGTTATTCACTCTGCCAGAGTTTTCCCGGTTTCCCGGCCCGGCACCTCTTAGGTCTTCGGGAGCGTCACGCCCTTCTGGCCCTGGTACTTCCCGCCGCGATCCTTGTACGACGTCGAGCAGACCTCGTCGGACTCGAAGAACAGCATCTGCGCCACGCCTTCATTGGCGTAGATCTTCGCGGGCAGCGGCGTGGTGTTGGAGAACTCGAGCGTCACGTGCCCTTCCCACTCGGGCTCGAGCGGCGTCACGTTGACGATGATGCCGCAGCGCGCATACGTCGACTTGCCGAGACACACCACGAGAGTCGAGCGTGGTATCCGGAAATATTCCACCGTGCGCGCCAGCGCAAAGGAATTCGGCGGAATGATGCACACGTCGGCGTGCACGTCGACGAAGCTCTTCTCGTCGAAGTTCTTCGGATCGACGATGGTCGAATTGATGTTGGTGAAAATCTTGAATTCGCGCGAACAACGCACGTCGTACCCGTAGCTCGACGTGCCGTACGAAACGATCTTGTGACCATCAGCCTGGCGCACCTGCTCGCGCGCGAACGGCTCGATCATCTTTTCGTTCTCCGCCATGCGGCGGATCCAGTGGTCGGACTTGATGCTCATCGCGGGTATCCCTCAGCTTTCTTCCACGACAATCTTGGGAAACAGGGTCGAACGGTCCTTGGAGCGGCGCGCGAGTGCCGCGGCCGTGCGCCGCGCCATGATGAAGTACGGCGCGGCATGCGGCGAATCGGGCGCCGCGACCACCGTCGGCGTTCCACCGTCGGCTTCCTCGCGAACACGCGCATCGAGCGGCAGCTCGCCGAGTAGTTCGACGTTGTACTGCGCGGCCATGCGCGCGCCGCCGCCCGCGCCGAACAGGTGTTCGACGTGCCCGCAGTTGCCGCAGACGTGCACGCTCATGTTTTCGACGACACCGAGCACCGGCACGTTGACCTTCTCGAACATCTTGAGGCCCTTGCGCGCATCGGCCAGCGCGATGTCCTGCGGCGTGGTCACGATGACGGCGCCCGCGACCGGCACACGCTGCGCCAGCGTGAGCTGGATATCGCCCGTACCCGGAGGCATGTCGATCACGAGGTAGTCGAGGTCGCCCCAGTCGGTATCGCCGAGAAGCTGGGTCAGCGCCTGCGTGACCATGGGACCGCGCCAGACCATGGGCTGCTCGGGATCGATGAGAAACCCGATGGACATCGCGACCAGTCCGTGCGCCGCGAGCGGCTTGATGCGCTTGCCGTCCGGCGAGGCGGGCCGCTGCCCCGTGAGGCCGAGCATGATGGGCTGGCTCGGGCCGTAGATGTCTGCGTCGAGCAGACCCACCCGGGCGCCCTGCCGCGCCCAGGCGAGCGCAAGATTTGCTGCGACCGTGGACTTGCCTACACCGCCTTTGCCCGAGGCGACGGCCACGATGTTCCGGACGCCGGCTTGCGGCGAAAGCTGCCGCTGCACGGCATGTGCGGTGATCTTCTGGACCAGCTCGACCTCGATAGCCGCCGGACCACCACGGGCTGCGACGTGCGCCTTAAGGCCCGTCGCGAACTCCTCTTCATAGCCGCCCACAGGAAAGCCGAGAGCCACGCGAACGTGACCCTGGTCACCCTTCAGCTCTGCGGATTCGACCGCCTGGGCGCTGCCTAGCGTCTGTCTGAGATATGGGTCCGGATATTCTTCGACCAGTGCGCGAAATTCGGCGGCAGCAATGAGGGCCATGATTTTTTCGAGTTGTCCGCCGGGACCTGAGGGGCCGGGATTCTAACGAAAATCCCTGTTGCGCGGTCTTAGATCGGCTGGATGTCGACAGCACATGTGGCATAATTTTTGTAATAGGGTTCGGGCTACAAAGGACGGCAGGCTTGCTTAAATCCGCACGCGCACTTCGCGGTCTTCGCCGTTGCGCGCTTCGCGGATCATCGGATCCATGAGTTTTTTCACCAACATCCGGGCTGACCGGTTCATCACGGAGCTCAAGACCGCGACGGACGTCGCCGCTCCCGCAACCCAGAAGGCCATCGCGAAACTGCGCGAGCTCGGCCCTGGGGCGATCGAACCCGTGACCGCCGCCCTTGCCGATGCCGACAAGATCGCGACGGTGGCGTACATCGAAGTCCTCACCGGGCTCGTCAACCAGAAGACCTTTCCGAAATTCATCGAGTCCATGGTCACCGGCAGCCCGCGTGTCGTGGCCGGCGTCGCCTGGGCGCTCTCGAGCAGCCGCGCCTATCCGCCGACCATGCTGCTCGAAGCGCTCTGCGACCGAGGGCATCGCCAAGTCCGCGCTGCTGGATGTGATCACGGCCCATCGCTCGCGGCTGTCGGTGCGTGAAATCCTGGCCGCGGCCTACAAGCAGGAAGCCAACGAAAAGGCCGCGCTGTTCCGCATCCTGGGCGAGCTCGCCACCGACAACGACCTGCCCGAACTCGTCGGCCGCCTGAACGGCAAAGATCCCGTGGCGCGCCTGCACATCATCAACATCCTGTCGCGCTTCCCCAAGCCCGAGGTTCAGCGCGCGCTGCAACAGCAGCTCAAGGACACCAACAAGCTGGTGCGTGCCGCCACCCTGGGCGCGCTCGCCAAGATGGACGGCCCGATCGAGATCGAACAGGTGTGCGCGCTGCTGCGCGATCCGGAAATCGACGTGCAGAACAAGGCCATCGACGTCGTGATTCGCGCCAACGATCCGGAGACCATCAAGTACCTGATCCCCGTGCTCAAGGACGAAAACGAGTACGCGCGCCGCGCCGCCGTCGAAGTGCTCAACGAAATCGGCAACGCGAAGTCGGTGAAAGACCTGCTCGAAGCCGTGGCCGACGACGACTGGTGGGTGCGCTCGCGCGCCGCCGACGCGCTCGGCAAGATCGGCGGCCCGAAAGTCGTCGAAGCCGTGCTGCAGCTGGTCGGCGACCAGGACGAAGACATCCGCCGCGCCGCGGTCGAGATCCTCAACCAGACCAAGGACGATCGCGCCGTCGGCCACCTCATCGAAGCCACCAAGGACAAGGACTGGTGGGTGAGCGAACGCGCCGTCGATGCGCTGGCCGAAATCGGCAGCAAGCGTGCGGTGCCGCGGCTGATCGAAATGCTCGAGCACCACTCCCGCCGAAGTCCCTGCCGGTGGTCGTGCGTGCGCTCGGCCGCCTCGGCGACTACAAGGTCATCGACGCCGTGCTGCCCATGCTGTCGCGCGAAGAGAAAGACATCCGGCTCGAGGCCATCACCTCGCTCGCCAAGCTCGCCGACGAACGCCGGCTCGAGCACATCCGCGTGCAGATCCAGGCGCAGACTTCGGCGACCGAACAAACCGTGGCGCAGGCGGCGCTGCGCGCGCTGTCCGATCTCGATTCGCGCTTCTCGCGACAGCGGCACGCGCCTGTCGTCGACGCAGAATCGCACGCCCGATTCGCCGTCCAGCGATCGCAGGGTTCGGCGACCCAGGCATCGAGCACGCCGGCAATGGCGTCCGGCGCCCAGCATTCCGCAGGGCGGCCGTGCGCGCCGCGGACGCTCCGCCGCCACCGCCGCCGCCGCCGCCGCCGGCGCCGACCTCGCAGCAGGCGCGCACCCAGCTCATGTCCGAGCAGGACGTGCAGCGCGCGGTGAAAGAAGCCGAGAAGATGGCGGGCCCGCAGAAGCTCGACATCCAGACGCTCAAGCCCGGCGACATCATCGAAGGCCGCTACAAATACGTCGAACGCATCGGCAAGGGCGCGTTCGGCACGGTGCTGCTCATGGAAGACACCGTCGTCGACGAGCGGCTCATCCTCAAGTTCCTCAATCCGAACGTCTCCGAAGACGAAGAGATCATGAAGCGCTTCGTGCACGAGCTGCGCTACTCGCGCAAGATCACGCACCACAACGTCATCCGCATCTACGACTTCCTGTACATCCAGGGCAACTACGCCATCTCGATGGAGTACTTCCCCTCGCACACGCTCGGCAGCGAAGTGGTCGGCGAGAAGCCGATGCCGCTGCCGCGCGCGCTCGGCTTCGGCATCGACATCTGCACGGGCATGGAAGTCGCGCACGCGCAGGGCATCGTGCATCGCGACCTCAAGCCCGCCAACGTGCTCATCAACGACGAAGGCCTGCTCAAGATCGTGGACTTCGGCGTCGCCGCCGCGCAGCGCGAAGGCGACACGCAGCTCACGAAGACCGGCTATGTCATCGGCTCGCCGAAATACATGGCGCCCGAACAGATCCTCGGCAAGAAGGTCGACCAGCGCGCCGACGTGTACGCGCTCGGCGTCATCCTCTACGAAATCATGACGGGCGTGCCGCCCTACGCGCGCGGCGATCACATGTCCGTCATGTACCAGCACGTGCAGGGCAAGGCGCGCCCGCCGCGCGAGATCAACCCGGGCCTGCCGCCGGGACTGCCCGAAGTCATCATGCAGGCCATGTCGGTCGACAAGGACAAGCGCTACCAGACCATGCCGGAGCTGCGCGCGGCCCTCGAAAAATTCCGCTGAGCTCCGGTTCGCGAGCGGAGTGCGGGACATTCCTCATTTCCTGTAGCAAACTGAGGAATGCGCCTGCAGTATTCACGTCCCCTTTTGCTAGGAAATGAGGAATGTCCCCACGCGGCTCGCGAAGAATCGCGCACTGCGTCACACTTGACGCCCTTCTCACCGTCGCATGCTTGGGTGAGCAGACTACATAACCTGAGGATTCGCCCCCGTGGCCCGCATAGATGCGTTCTTGAAGCTTGGCATGCAGCAAGGCTGCTCCGACGTGCACCTGGCCGTCGGCGTGCCGCCCATGCTGCGCATGAACGGCGACCTCATGCCCATCAAGTTCCGCGACGTCGGCGACGCGGAGCTCGAGAGTTATCTCACCGAGATCTTCACCAAGAACCAGCACGAATACTTCGGCAAGGGCAACGACCTCGACTTCTCCTACGTGTCGGCCGACGGCGGCCGCTTCCGCGTCAACGTGTACCGCAAGGAAACCGGCCTCGGCGCCACGTTCCGCGCGATTCCGCAGGACATCCCGAGCATCGACAAGCTGGCGCTGCCACCGATCGTCAAGAAGCTCTGCGACTACCACCAGGGCATGGTGCTGGTCACCGGCGCCACCGGCACCGGCAAGTCGACCACGCTCGCGGCGATGATCGACCACCTGAACACCACGCGCCGGCTCAACATCGTCTCGCTCGAAGACCCGATCGAGTTCGTCCATCGCAGCAAGCAGGCGCAGGTCATCCAGCGCGAGCTCGGCACGCACATTCCGTCGTTCGCCGAAGGCGTGCGCGCCGCCATGCGCGAAGATCCCGACGTGATCCTGGTCGGCGAATTGCGCGACGCCGAAACCATCTCCATGGCGATGACCGCCGCGGAAACCGGCCACCTGGTGCTGGGCACGCTGCACACCACCTCGGCCGTCCAAGACCATCGACCGCATCATCGACGCGCTGCCCATCGAAGAGCGCGAACAGACCAAGAGCTTCCTGTCGCAGAGCTTGTTAGCCGTGGTCACGCAGATCCTGGTGAAGACCGCCGACCAGCGCTCGCGCAAGGCGATCTGCGAAACCCTCGTGATGACGCGCGCCATCGCCAAGCTCATCCAGACCGACCAGACGCACCAGATTCCGAACCAGATCCAGACCGGCAAGGACCTCGGCATGCAGCTGCATGGACCAGGCGCTGCTCGACTCGCTCGCCGCCAAGGAAATCGATCCCGACGATGCGGTCACCTACGCGAGCGATCGCCGCCCGTTCCAGCGCTATGTCACCGACACCACGCTCATGCCCAAGCTCGACGTCACCGGCCCGACCGCCGGCGGCCGGCGGCGGTTAGGCAGCTCGCGCATGCCCGTCATCGACGAATACCTCAAGGAAGTCCTGAGCAAGAAAGGCTCGGACCTGCACTTCCTCGCCGGCGATCCGCCGCGCATCCGCCTGTACGGCGATCTGCAGCCGCTGCGTCCCGATCGTCTCGAGAAGGAATTCGTGCAGAACACGCTGTACGAAATCATGCCGAAGACCGCGGTGAAGCGTTTCGAGGAACACGACGGCGCCGACTTCGCCTACAACATGGGCGAATACGGCCGCTTCCGCGTCAACGTCATGCGGCAGCTGAACGGCATGGGCGCGGTGATGCGCGCCATTCCGTCGAAGGCGCTGTCGATGGAGCAGCTCAACCTGCCGCAGGCCTGCCACACGCTGTGCCGCGCCAACAACGGACTCATCCTCGTCACCGGCAAGACCGGCTCGGGCAAGTCGACCACGCTCGCGGCGATGATCGACGACATCAACTCGCGCCTCAAGGGCCACATCCTCACCATCGAGGATCCCGATCGAGTTCGTGCACTGCGCGCAAGCAATGCCTGATCAGCCAGCGCGAAGTCGGCGTGCACACCAAGGGCTTCGCGTCGGCGCTGCAGTCGGGCCTGCGCGAAGATCCGGACGTGGTGCTGGTCGGCGAGTTGCGCGACTACGAAACCATCAGCATCGCCGTGACCGCCGCCGAGATGGGCATCCTGGTCATGGGCACGCTGCACACCAACGGCGCCGCGCCCACCGTCGATCGCATGATCAACGTCTTCCCGGCCGACAAACAAAGTCACGTGCGCACCATGCTCTCGACCGTCCCTGCGCGGCGTGATCTCGCAGCAGCTGCTGCAGAAGGCCGACAAGAGCGGCCGCGTCGCGGCGCTCGAGATCCTCGTGAACACGCCGGCGGTTTCCAACCTGATCCGCCAGGGCAAGCTCGACCAGCTCGAGACCACCATGCAGGCCGGCAGCCAGTTCGGCATGCGCACCATGGACAACGCCATCGAGGCGCTGCTCAACCAGCGCCTCATCACGGGCAAAGAGGCCTACAAGAAGGGCATCAGCAAGGCCGAAGTTCGAGCCGGTCAAGGATCAGGGTTAGACGCCAGTCCGTGCAAGTGAGGCTAGCGCCGCCTTCCCGTTTATACTGCCGGGCCCTTTACGGACCGCAGTTTCATGCCTCGCAAGATCCTCGTCACCAGCGCGCTGCCCTACGCCAACGGCCCGCTGCACCTCGGCCACATCATCGAAACCGTGCAGACCGACATCTGGGTGCGCTTCCAGCGCATGCAGGGTCACGACTGCATCTACGTGTGCGCCGAGGACACGCACGGCACGCCGGTGATGATCAAGGCGCAGGCCGAAGGCATCACGCCCGAAGAGCTGATCGCGCGCATGGCGGCCGAGCATCGTGCCGACTACGAAGGCTTCCTGATCGGCCACGATCATTTTCATTCCACGCACTCGCCCGAGAACAAGGCGATCACCGACGACCTGTACGGCAAGCTCAAGGCCGCGGGGCACATCACCACGCGCAGCGTGCGCCAGGCCTACGACGAGAAGGCCGGCATGTTCCTGCCCGATCGCTACGTGAAGGGCGAATGCCCGCGTCTGCCACACGGCCGATCAGTACGGCGACTCCTGCGAGAACTGCGGCTCGACCTACACGCCCGACAAGCTCATCAATCCGGTCTCGACGATCTCAGCGGACGCCGCCGGTGTGGCGCGAGTCCGAGCACTACTTCTTCAAGCTCGGCGATTTCACCGAGGTGCTGCGCGCAGTGGCTGGAAGGCGGCGGCGCGCGCCAGCCCGAAGTGCGCGCCAAGCTGGCCGAGTGGTTCGAGGCGGGCCTGCAGGACTGGGACATCTCGCGCGACGCGCCCTACTTCGGTTTCGAGATTCCCGGCGCGCCCGGAAAATATTTCTACGTGTGGTTCGACGCGCCCATCGGCTATCTCGGCAGCTTCAAGGCGCTGTGCGACAAGCGCGGCCTGAACTACGACGAATATCTGAGCGCCGGACAGCACCGACCGAGCTGTATCACTTCATCGGCAAGGACATCAGCTACTTCCACAACCTGTTCTGGCCCGCGGTGCTGCACGGCTCGGGCTGCCGCAAGCCGACGGCGGTGTTCGTGCACGGCTTCCTCACGATCAACGGCACGAAGATGTCGAAGACGCGCGGCACGTTCATCACCGCGCGGCAGCTACCTCGAACGCCTGCCGCCCGAAGCCGCTGCGCTTCTATTTCGCGGGCAAGCTCGGTCCGGGCGTCGACGACATCGACCTGTCGCTCGAAGATTTCGTCGCGCGCGTGAATTCCGACATCGTCGGCAAGCTCGTGAACATCGCCAGCCGCTGCGCGGGGTTCGTGCAGCGCGGCGGCGGCAAGCTCGCGGCCCAACTACCCGATCCGCAGCTGTACGAGGAATTCGCGGCGCTGCGCGGCACGATCGCCGACCTCTACGACGCGCGCGACTACTCCGCGGCGATCCGCGGCATCATGGGTCTCGCGGATCGCGCCAACCAGTACGTGGATACGCACAAACCCTGGGCGCTCGCCAAGGATCCGGCGAAAGCGGCCGAGGTGCTCGCCGTCTGCACGCAGGGCATCAACCTGTTCCGCGTGCTCATGAGCTATCTCGCGCCGGTGCTGCCGCAGATGGCCGAGAAGGCCGGGAAGTTCCTGCGCATCTCGTTCGCCGACTGGAACTCGGTGGACACGCCGCTGTTCGATCATCCGATCGAAGTCTACGAGCCGCTGGCGACTGCGCCTCGATCCGAAGGTCGTGGCCGAGTTGATCGAGCCCGCGACCTGCGACCGCACCCGCCAAACCCGCCGAGAAAGTAAGACAAGCCGTGACCACACCTCCCGCCGCTCCCGCCGCCGCACCCGGCGCCGTGAACATCGCCGACTTCGCCAAGCTCGACCTGCGCGTCGCCAAGGTGCTGGACGCGAAACCCGTCGAAGGCTCGGACAAACTACTGCAGCTCACGCTGGACCTCGGCACCGAGCAGCGCAACGTGTTCTCGGGCATCCGCTCGGCCTACGACCCGGCCACGCTCATCGGCCGCCAGGTGGTCATGATCGCCAATCTCGAGCCGCGCAAGATGCGCTTCGGCGTCTCGGAGGGCATGGTGCTGTGTGCCAGCGGCGATGACGGCCCCGAAGTGTTCCTGCTGTCGCCGGACAGCGGCGCACTGCCGGGAATGAAAGTGACCTGACCGACGGGCGCGCGTGGCCGTTTCCCTGCAACAATTCGCCGAAGCTGCACGCCGCTACTGCGAATGGTGTGAGGGTGCGCCGGGCGATGGACAAGCAGAAGCGCAGACGGCGTTCGATCTGTTGGTGAATCTCCTTCGGGGATTTCCGCCGGTGCAAGGAGGTTATGGCGGTGGCGCGGGCCGCAGCATCACCTACGATGACTGGAAACGGATTCACGCGCGCTTTGCTTCGATGCCGTTCCAGTACTACGAATCGAGACAAGACCCATTTGACCTGGGCGATCACGAGCACGAAGTCGGCGACCTGGCCGATGATCTGGCCGACATCTGGCGAGACTTGAAACGGGGACTGGAACTCTACGACAGCAACGAGCGGGTCACCGCTGCCGCGGAATGGAAATTCGGTTTCGAGGCGCATTGGGGCCGGCATGCCACTGCGGCGTTGTACGCCCTCCATTGCTGGCTCGTCGACAATCGTCCATCACCATGAGCGCCGCAGTCGACACGATCGACGATCTGCTGCCGCAGACGCAATGCACGCGCTGCGGCTACACGGGCTGCCTGCCTTACGCCGAAGCCATCGCGCGCGGCGAAGCCGACATCAACCAGTGCCCGCCCGGCGGCACCGAAACCATCCTCGCGCTGGCGAAGCTCACGGGCCGGCCGGCGCTGCCGCTCAACCGCGACAACGGGCTCGAAGCCGCGCCCACGGTGGCGTTCATCGACGAAGAGCGCTGCATCGGCTGCACGAAGTGCCTGCCGCCCTGCCCGGTGGATGCCATCGTCGGCGCGCCGCGCCGCATGCACACCGTCATCGCGGAACTGTGCACGGGCTGCGAGCTCTGCGTCGCGCCCTGCCCGGTGGACTGCATCGTCATGATTCCGCTGCTGGCGAGCCCGCTGCCGGCGCTGACGCTGCCGCCCGCTGCACGACTCGCGCGCGCGATACGAAGCCCACAACGAGCGCGTGGCGCGTCGTGCGGCGGAACGCGCTGCGACGCTCGCCGCCAAGAAACGCGGCGCGCGCACCCGAGCCCATGAATCTCCAGGTCCATGAACCCGAAAAAGCGGCGCGAAATCTTCGAGCGCTTCCGCGCGGCGAACCCGCATCCCACCACCGAGCTCGAATACGAGACGCCGTTCGAATTGCTGGTGGGGGTGATCCTCTCGGCGCAGGCCACGGACAAGAGCGTCAATGCCGCGACGCGCAAGCTGTTTCCGGTGGCCCGTACTCCGCAGGCGATTGCGAAGCTCGGCGTCGACGGACTGGCGAAGTACATCCGCACGATCGGCCTGTGGAAAGCCAAGGCGAAGAACGTGGTGGCGACCGCGTCGGCGATTGCCGACGAACACGGCGGCGAAGTGCCGCGCGACGCGCGAGGCTCTCGAAGAACTTTGCCGGGAGTGGGACGCAAAACTGCGAACGTGGTCCTGAACACAATCTTCGGCGAGCCGACAATAGCGGTCGACACACACATTTTCCGCGTCGCCAACCGCACGAGGATCGCTCCGGGGAAGACTCCGCGCGCAGTGGAAGACGCGCTCGATCAAGTTCACGCCCGGGGAATTCGCTCATGACGCACATCACTGGCTCATCCTGCACGGCCGTTATGTCTGCAAGGCGTTGAAGCCCGAATGCGCACGGTGCTTCGTGAACGATTTGTGCGAGTATCCCCCGCGCCGCAAGATCATCGCCGCGGCGAGGAAGGCTCCGTGATTTTCGCCGGCCAGTCGCGCGACCAGTTGCGCGAGACCTATCGCGCCGCCTGGCGCCGGTTCAAGCAGCAGCACACGCTGTCGCCGCTCGACAAGCAGGTCGTCGCGGTGATCTCCGAGCATCCCGAATACCACGTCATCGTGGAATCGGCCGCGGCCGACCTCGCTAACTACTCCCCGCGCAGCGGCCAGCTGAATCCCTGGCTGCACATGGGACTGCACCTGGCCATTCGCGAACAGGTTGCCACCAACCGTCCGCACGGCATCGCCGATGTCCACGCGAAGTTCGTCGAAGCAGGTGGGTGATGCGCACGAAGCCGAACACCGCATGCTCGAAGTGCTGGCGGAACAGCTCTGGGAAGCGCAGCGCGGCGGCAAGGCGCCGGATGAAAATGCGTATCTGGAGCGCTTGAGAAGCCTGACCTGATCTTCAGGTCTCGAGCCACGCCGATCTGGCGTGGCGGGTTGTCGGAATATGGAAAGTGAGTTCCCGGCGGCGGTCGAGCGAGCGCGCCGCGGTCCGTCGCCCGCGCACCTGCACCTCAAAGCCTGGGAGTTGCCCGGCGAAGTGTGATCCAGTACCCACTCAGCATAACGCCCGCGCTGCCGCGCGAAGGGCCCGGACTACACTCGGCGGAGCTTGTTTGAGGTTCCCTGAATGGGCATTTCCGAAACCATCATCGCCGCCATCATTGGCGCGCTGGCCACCATGGTGACGGCTATCGTTCAGCTGGTTCGCAATCGCGCGCCCAGCGATGGCCGCCCGAAGCCGAAGAAGAGCCGCATGCGCTCGTTGCTCGCCACCGTCGCGCTGATGATCGGCTGCATCGTCGGCGGTTACGCCTGGTCCTCGTTGCGCGCGGTCAGCGCCAAGGACGAGCTCGCGGCGACGATGGAAGCCGAATTCACCAAGCAGTTTGCGGCGCTCGCCGCGCGGCAGAATCCCGAGTCCGCGGACAGGCTCCGCGAACGGCGCAGATGCATCCGGCACCGCGATCCCCGCGCGCAATGGCGAGGCCGGCTCAGCCGAATCGCTGGCTCACCTGCCGCCCTGCCAGGTCGACGCGCAACCCGATGAAGTCGGGCCCGGTGACCTGCTCGGACCGCGTGGCGCAGCCCATCTCGCTGTGCGCCGCCATTCCTTCCGCGGCGCATGCCACCAATGTGCGCGTGCAGGCGCGTGTGCCGAAGAGCGAATCTCCGTGGCTGGAACGTGATGCCGGCGCGCCGACGCTCGGCAGCCTGCACATCGCCGCCGCGCCGGCGGAATATCCGATCAGCGCGGACCAGCGCTCGGTGTGCCTGGATGTGGCGAACTGGAGCGTGGACGACACGCTGGCGGTTCGCGTGATCGTCGAATACGCGTTCGGCGGCGCCGCCGCGAGCGAGCTCACCGCCGCGGCTCCGGCCGCGCACTCGCTTTAGCCATTTACGGACGGCGCCGCTTCGGCGCCGTCTCCGATGTGGCGCGTGAGCGCCTAAGAGCCTTCTTGGGCATGTAGAGATCGGTGATGGTGCCTTCGAAGGCTTCGGCCGACAGCGCCACCGTCTCCGACAGCGTCGGATGCGGATGAATCGTGAGGCCGATGTCGGCCGCGTCCGCGCCCATCTCGATGGCCAGCGCCACTTCGGCCACCAGCTCGCCCGCGTTCGGGCCCACCATGCCGCCGCCCAGCACGCGATGCGTAACCGGATCGAACAGTAGTTTGGAGAAGCCTTCGTCGCGGCCCAGCGCCAGCGAACGGCCGCTGGCCGCCCACGGGAACTGGCCTTTCTTGTACTGCGTGCCGTTCTTCTTCGCGTCGGTCTCCGTGAGTCCGACCCAGGCCACTTCCGGATCCGTGTAAGCCACGGAAGGAATCACGCGCGCGTCGAAGTAACTCTTGTGCCCCGCGGCGACTTCCGCGGCCACCTTGGCTTCGTGCATGGCCTTGTGCGCGAGCATCGGGCCCGGCACGAGATCGCCGATGGCGAACACATGCGGCAGGTTGGTGCGCATCTGCTTGTCCACCGGGATGATGCCGCGGTCGCTGACGTCGATGTCCGCGTTCTCGAGACCGATGCGCTTGCCATTGGCGGTGCGGCCCACGGCCACGAGCACGCGATCGAAGATATCCGTGCGTTTGCCGTTGGCGTCTTCGAACTCGACGGCGAGACCTGCCGGTGTGGCCGTGCAGCCGGTGACCTTGGTGTTGAGCAGGATCTGCTCGTAGCGCGCCTTCAGGCGCTTCTCGAGCGGCTGCACGAGGTCGGGATCGGCGCCCGGCATGAGCTGCCCGGTGAGCTCGACCACCGAGAGCTTCGCGCCCAGCGCCGCGTACACCGTGGCCATCTCGAGGCCGATGATGCCGCCGCCGATGACCAGCAGGCGCTTCGGGCACGCCGCCCAGCTCCAGCGCACCCGTGGAATCGATGACGCGCGGATCGTCGGGGATGAACGGTAGTTTGATGGCCTCGGAGCCGGCCGCGATGATGCACTGCTCGAAGCGGATCTTCTGCGACTTGCCATCGCTGCCGGTGACTTCGACCACGTGCGGGCTCGCGAACTTGCCGACGCCCGTGACCACTTCGACCTTGCGCTGCTTCGCCAGCACCGACAGGCCGCCGACCAGTTTCTTGACGACGCTGTTCTTCCAGCTCGAGCAGCTTCGGCAGGTCGATTCTCGGCTGCACCGTACTCGACACCGTGATGGCTCATCTCGCCGACTTCGTCGATGACCTTGGCGGCGTGCAGCAGCGCCTTGGACGGAATGCAGCCGACGTTGAGGCAGACGCCGCCCAACATCGGCCAGCGCTCGACCAGCGTGACCTTGAGTCCGAGATCCGCGGCGCGGAACGCGGCGGTGTAACCACCGGGGCCGGCGCCGAGCACTAACAACTGGGTTTCGCGATCGTGCGGCACGTCGGGCTTGAGCGGCCTCGACGGCTTCGGCGCGGGAGCCGGAGCAGCGCGCGGCGCAGGCGCTGCTGCCGGGGCCGGAGCTGGCGCCGCCTTCGCAGCGGGAGCGGCAGGAGCGGCGGCAGCCGGCGCAGCGCCAGCAGGCGCTTTCGCAGGCGCCGCGGCAGCCGCGGTTCCTTCGATGCGCGCGATCACACCACCCTTGCCGATCTTGCCGCCCTTCTGCACCAGCACTTCGGTGACGGTGCCGGCCGCGGTCGACGGCACGTCCATCGTGGCCTTGTCGGTTTCGAGCGTGACCAGCGGCGTTTCCACTTCGATCTTGTCGCCGACCTTGACCAGCACGTCGATGATGGCGACCTCGTCGAAATTGCCGAGGTCGGGAACTGTCAGGTCGATCTTGCTCACGACATCGCCCCGACGAGATCCTTCGGATTGGCAAGCGTATCGGCCAGGAACTTGGCGATGCGGGCGCCCATCGCGCCATCGATGACGCGGTGGTCATAGGAGAACGACAGCGGCAGCATGAGCCGCGGCGCGAACTGCTTGCCGTCCCACACCGGCTTCATCGCCGACTTCGAAACGCCGAGGATGGCGACTTCGGGCGAATTGATGATGGGCGTGAACATGGTGCCGCCCACGCCGCCCAGGCTCGAGATGGTGAACCCCGCGCCCTGCATGTCGGCGCCGGGTAGTTTGCCGTCGCGAGCCTTGCCACTCAGGTCGCCGAGCGCCTTCGCCACGGCGAACACGTCGAGCTTGTCGGCGCCCTTGATGACCGGCACCAGCAGGCCGTTGGGCGTATCCGCCGCGAAGCCCACGTTGAAGAACTTCTTGAAGATGAGATTCTGGCCCGCCTCATCGAGCTGGCTGTTGAGCACGGGGAATTCGCGCATCGCGCGCACCGCCGCCTCGATGATGAACGCCAGCGGCGTGACCTTCACGCCCGCAGCCGCGGCCTTGTCCTTCAGCGAGCCGCGCAGCGCCTCGAGATCCGTGATGTCGGATTCATCGAACTGCGTGACATGCGGGATGTTGATCCATGCGGCCTGCAGACGCGGACCGGAGATCTTCTGCACGCGATTGAGCGGCTTGACCTCGACCGCGCCGAACGCGGACGGATCGTAGTTGTGCGCCTTGGGCAACGCCGGCGCGGCGGCTGCCGGGCCACCTCCTGCCATCACCATCTTCACGAAGGCTTTGACGTCATCGAGCAGGATGCGGCCTTTCTCGCCGCTGCCGCGCACGCTGCCGAGATTCACACCCAGCTCGCGCGCGAATTTGCGCACCGAGGGGCTGGCGTGAGCCGCGCCGAAACTGGCTTCGTCGATGGGCGGCAGGCCGCCACGAGCCGCCGGCGCGCATCGCGGATGCCTGCTGAACGCCCTGCGGCGCGGCCGGGCGCGCTGCCTGCGCGGCGGGTTTGTCAGGCGCCGCGAGCAGCGCGGTCTTGGCGGCGGGCGGCAGCCGCGGCAGCGGCATGGCCCTTCACGGTCACGACCACCGAGCCGGGAGATACCTTGCCGCCCTTGGCGACGTGCACCTTTTCCACGACGCCCTTCGCCGTGGACGGCACGTCCATGGTGGCCTTGTCGGTTTCGAGCGTGACCAGCGGCGTGTCGATGTCGACGGTATCGCCAGCCTTGACCAGCACGTCGATGACGCCAACGGAATCGAAACTGCCCATGTCGGGCACGCTGACGTCGATCGAGCTCGGCGCGGCGCGGAGCGGCGCGGAGCGGGTGCGGCTGCAGCCGTGGCAGCCGCGGGCGCCGGTGTTGCGCCGCGGAGCTGCGGCGCCGGCGCCGCAGCAGCGGCCTCCGCTTTGACCGTCACGATCAGGCCTCCGGCGGAGACCGACCCACCCTTGGTGACGTGCACCTTTTCCACCACACCCTTGGCGGTGGACGGCACATCCATGGTGGCCTTGTCGGTTTCGAGCGTGACCAGCGGCGTGTCGATGTCGATGGTGTCGCCAGGCTTCACCAACACGTCGATGACGGTGACCGACTCGAAATTCCCCATGTCGGGGACGCGTACTTCAACCGTGCTCATGCTTTCTGCGGATCCAGCTTGTTGGCGTCGAGGCCGAGCTTGTTGAGCGCGGCCTTGAGCGTGCCCTTGTCGAGGGCACCTTCTTCGGCGAGCGCATGCAGCGACGCGTAGACGATGTTCTTCGCGTCCACTTCGAAGTGCTTGCGCAGCGCGGTGCGGCCGTCGGACCTGCCGAAACCGTCTGTTCCCAGTGTCGTGAATCGACCAGGCACCCACTGCCGGATCATGTCCGGCCAGGCGCGCATGTAATCGGTGGCCGCGATGAACGGCCCCGTGGCCTTCGACAGGGCCTGCGTGACATACGGCTTGCGCGCAGGCTCGCCCGGATGCAGCCGGTTCCAGCGTTCGATCTCGAGCGCCTCGCGGCGCAGCTCGGAGAAGCTGGTCGCCGAGTAGATATCCGAAGGAATGCCGAAGTCGCGGGCCAGGATATCCGCGGCCGCGATTACTTCGCGCAGGATGGTGCCGCTTGCCCAGCAGCGAGACGCGCACCTTGCCGGCGCCGCCGGTCTGCAGCAGGTACAGGCCCTTGAGGATGCCCTCCTCGACGCCCTTGGGTAACGCCGGCTGAACGTAGTTCTCGTTCATCACCGCGATGTAATAGAAGACGCTTTCGTCGTTGGCGAACATGCGCTTCAGGCCGTCCTGGATGATCACGGCGAGCTCGTAGGCGTACGTCGGATCGTAGGCCACGCAGTTCGGCACGGTGGCGGCGTGCAGCAGGCTGTGGCCGTCCTGGTGCTGCAGTCCTTCGCCCGCGAGCGTGGTGCGGCCCGCCGTCGCGCCTAACAGGAAGCCGCGCGTGCGCAGGTCGCCCGCGGCCCAGTAGAAGTCACCGACGCGCTGGAAGCCGAACATCGAGTAGTAGATGTAGAACGGCACCATGTGGATGCCGTGATTCGCGTAGGCCGTGCCCGCGGCGATCCACGAGCAGGTGGAGCCTGCCTCGTTGATGCCCTCTTCGAGCATCTGGCCCTTCTTGTCCTCGCGATAGGACATGAGCTGGTCGGAATCGACCGGCGTGTAGAGCTGGCCCGCCGAGCTGTAGATGCCGATCTGGCGGAACAGGCCTTCCATGCCGAAGGTGCGCGCTTCGTCGGGCACGATCGGCACGACGTTCTTGCCGATGTTCTTGTCCTTGAGCAGCATCGTGAGGATGCGCACGAAGGCCATGGTGGTGCTGATCTCGCGGTCGCCCGTGCCTTCCAGCATGGCGCTGAACGCGGACAGCTCCGGGATCACCAGCGGCTTCGCCGATCGACCTTGCGCGCGGGTAGATAGCCGCCGAGCGCCTTGCGCTTCTCGTGCAGGTACTTCATCTCCGGCGCGTCGTCGGCCGGCTTCACCAGCGAGAGTTTCCCCACCTGCTCGTCGGTGAGCGGGATGTTGAAGCGGTCGCGCACGGCGCGCAGCGCCTCTTCGTCCAGCTTCTTCTGCTGGTGGGCCACCATCTGGCCCTCGGCCGCCTTGCCGAGGCCGAAGCCCTTGACGGTCTTCGCGAGAATGATGGTGGGCTGGCCCTTGTGATTCATGGCCGCCGAATAGGCCGCGAACACCTTGTGCGAATCGTGGCCGCCGCGGTTCAGGCGCCAGATGTCGTCATCCGACATGTTGGCGACCATCTCCTTGAGCTCGGGGTACTTGCCGAAGAAGTTCTCGCGCGTGTACGCGCCACCCTTGGCCTTGAAGTTCTGGTACTCGCCGTCGACGCATTCTTCCATCAGGCGCTGCAGGAGGCCCTGCGTGTCGCGCGCCAGCAGCGGATCCCAGCGCGAACCCCAGACCACCTTGATGACGTTCCAGCCCGCGCCCATGAATGCGGCTTCGAGTTCCTGGATGATCTTGCCGTTGCCGCGCACCGGGCCGTCGAGACGCTGCAGGTTGCAGTTGACGACGAACACCAGGTTGTCGAGCTTCTCGCGCACCGGCAGCGTGAGCGCGCCCATGCTCTCCGGCTCGTCCATCTCGCCGTCGCCGAGAAAGGCCCAGATCTTGCGATCGGACACGGGCACCATTTCGCGGTTTTCCATGTAGCGCTGAAAGCGCGCCTGGTAGATAGCCATCATGGGCCCCAGGCCCATCGACACCGTCGGGAACTGCCAGAAGTTAGGCATGAGCCAGGGATGCGGATACGACGACAGACCGTCACCCGATGCTTCCTGGCGGAAATGTCTGAGCTGGTCTTCGCTCAGGCGGCCTTCGAGGAAGGCGCGCGCATAGATGCCGGGCGACGCGTGGCCCTGCACGAACACCATGTCGCCGGGATGATTTGCCGACGCCGCGCGCCAGAAGTGGTTGAAACCCACTTCGTACAACGTGGCCGAGGACGCGTAGGTAGACAGGTGGCCGCCGTATTCGCTCGACACCTTGTTGGCGTTGAGCACCATCGCCAGCGCGTTCCAGCGGATGCAGGCCTCGATGCGCTTCTCGAATTCGCGGTTACCGGGATAGGACGGTTCGTGGCCCGGGCGAAATCGTGTTGACGTAGGCGGTGTTCGGACGGAACGGCAGGTAAGCGCCGGAGCGGCGCGTGTAGTCGATGAGCTGCTCGAGCAGGTAGTGCGCGCGTTCCGCGCCCTGCGTCTTGAGCACCGAGTCGATCGATTCGATCCACTCGCGTGTCTCGATGGGATCGAAGTCTTCGAGCTTCATGATTTCCGTCATACACATCCACTGCCGGGGGTCGGCAAAGCAAAGAGAGCGGTGCACGCTGTGCTAGCATGCGCCGCGTTGAAAATGAGGTGAGGGGGGCGGGAAAACAAGGCGCGATATGATCGTGGCTTCGCCTCTCCCGGTCAAGCAAACCTCAATGCGGACAGCAGCTTACGGCGCGTTTTACGCGACCCATCACTAGTGGAAATCGAAATCCGCCGCCCCGACGACTGGCACCTGCACCTGCGCGACGGCGCGGCGATGGCGGCCGTGCTGCCGTTTACCGCGGCGCGCTTCGCGCGCGCCATCGTGATGCCGAATCTCAAGCCGCCGGTCACCACCGCGGCGGCCGCTGCGGAATATCGCCAGCGAATCCTCGCGGCGCTGCCCGCAGGATCGCGAATTCACGCCGCTGATGACGCTCTATCTCACCGATCAGACCGACCCGGCGGAGATCGACAAGGCGTTGAAATCGCAGTGCGTGTACGCCTGCAAGCTCTATCCAGCCGGCGCCACCACCAACTCGGATTCCGGCGTCACGGACATAAGGCGCATCGACGACGTGCTCGCGCGCATGAGCGAAGCGGGCATGCCTCTTTTGGTGCACGGCGAGGTCACCGCGCGCCAGGTTGACGTGTTCGATCGCGAGTCGCCGCTTCATCGACGACGTGCTCGACGCCGACGCTCGCGCGATTTCCGAAGCTGCGCGTGGTCTTCGAGCACATCACCACCGCGCGCGCCGCCGAATTCGTGCGAGCGCGCGCGCGACGGCGTCGCGGCGACGATCACGCCCCAGCATCTGCTGCACAACCGCAACGCCATCTTCGAAGGTGGCATACGTCCGCACTACTACTGCCTGCCCATCCTCAAGACCGAGCCGGATCGCGAAGCGCTGCTCGCGGCCGCCACCAGCGGCAATCCGCGGTTCTTCCTCGGCACCGACAGCGCGCCGCATGCGCAACACACCAAGGAAAACGCCTGCGGCTGCGCCGGCATGTTCTCCGCGCACGCGGGCATCGAGCTGTACGCCGAAGCGTTCGAGGCCGCGGGCAAGCTCGACAGGCTGGAAGGGTTCGCGTCCGACTTCGGCGCGGACTTCTACGGTCTGCCGCGCAATTCCGACGCGCATCCGGCTCGCGAAGCGCGACTGGCGTCCGCCGGCTAACTACCCGATGGGCAAATCCGACAAAGACGGCCGGCTCGTGCCCATGCGCGCCAATGAAGCCATCCACTGGCAACTGGTGAGCTGATGGCAAGACGTCCTGCCGCCGATACCGACAGCGCTGCGTTCACCGGCGCGCCGCTCATGAGCCGGCGTTTCCGCCAGTTCCTGCCGGTGGTCATCGACGTGGAAACCGGCGGTTTCAATTGCGCCACCGACGCGCTGCTGGAAATCGCCGCGGTCATGATCGAATTCGGCCCGGACGGACGGCTGCGGCGCGGCGAATCGCACGCCTATCACGTGCGGCCGTTCGAAGGCGCCAACCTCGAAGCCGGCTTCGCTCGCGGTCAACGGCATCGATCCGTTTCATCCGCTGCGGCCGGCGATTCCCGGAGAAGGACGCGCTCGGCCGCATCTTCACCGAAGTGCGCAACGCGATGAAGGCGCAGGACTGCCGCCGTGCCGTGCTGGTCGGACACAACGCCGCCTTCGACCTCGGGTTTCTCAATGCCGCGGTGGCGCGCGCCGAGATCAAGCGCAATCCGTTTCACCCGTTCTCGTGTTTCGACACGGCGACGCTCGCCGGCGCGGCGTTCGGACAGACCGTGCTCGCCAAGGCCGCGCAGGTCTGCGGAATCAGCTGGGACTCGAGCGAAGCGCATTCGGCGCGCTACGACGCCGAGCGCACCGCCGACATCTTCTGCGAAGTGTGCAACGCGCTCGACGGCGTGTGGCGCAAGTCGGATGTGCGCGCGCAGGCGTTGTGGAATCAGCGCCGAGCCAGCCGCGCCCGAAGAGGGTGCCGGGCCGGGAAACCGGGATAACTCGCCAGCGTGAGACGCTGAAGTCTTCGCCAGCCGAGTTATCCCGGTTTCCCGGCCCGGCACCTCTTACGCCGTTGCGCCGGCTTCGGTGAGCAACTTCTTCAGCTCGCCGCTGCGTGTGCATGTCGAGCACGATGTCGCAGCCGCCCACCAGCTCCCCGTTCACGTAAAGCTGCGGGTAGGTAGGCCAGTTCGAAAACTGCTTGAGCGCATCGCGCAGCTCCGGGTCTTCGAAGATGTTCACGGCGTGGAAACCGGCGCCCGAGGCGCGCAGCGCGGCGACTGTCTGGGCCGAAAAACCACACTGCGGAAAATCCGGCGTGCCCTTCATGAACAGCACCGCGGGACTGGTTCCGATATGGGTCTTGATGCGACTGACTACGTCTTCTGCCACTTTCTTTCTCCTTTGATCGAGCGTCCCGAGGAGCGCCCATTGCGCTTCCGCGCTCATTGCCGGCCACGCCGCGATTTCATCCACCGTACGCAAACATCCCGCGCACCGGCTGCCTTCGACCAGTACACAGACTTTGATGCAGGGTGATGGCGGGCGTTCAATCATTAGGTCCGGCCCACGCGGAGCGCGTTGAATTATGGGGGCTCGTCCCCTATTCTTCAAACCGCTCACCGGGGAGATTAAGACAATGAAAATACTGACGAATCATCGCTACGCACTCATCACGGGCATCGTCCTGGCGCTGGTGCTCTCATACATCCTGCACAGCACGCTGGTGCCGGATTCCGAATTCAACCACCTGTCGCTGGCCCGCTGGGTCCACATCGTGGCCGGCGTGTTCTGGATCGGCCTGCTCTACTACTTCAACGCCGTGCAGGTTCCCGGGCTTGCGGACGCTGCCGCCGACAAGGGCGGCCCCGGTGGCGCCGGCATCACCAAGTACGTCGCTCCGCGTGCGTTGTTCTGGTTCCGCTGGGCCGCGCTCGTCACCTGGCTCGCGGGCGCCTGGCTGCTCGCAGAGCGCTTCGTGCCGGCATTCACGCTCGGCTACTCGAACGGCTCGCACGACTACCAGACCGTGGTCATCGGCATCGGCGCCTGGCTCGGCACCATCATGCTGTTCAACGTGTGGGGCCTCATCTGGCCTAACCAGAAGAAGATCCTCGGCATCAAGCCGGCCACGGACGAAGAGAAGGCGAAGGCGCGCAAGGTGGCGCTGTATGCGTCGCGCGCCAACTTCATCCTGTCGATCCCGATGTTGCTGTGCATGGCCGCCACCTCGCACGGCCTGCCAATCTGATCGAGGAAAGTCGCGTCGACATCACTCATTGCGCGGCAGGTCGCTGCCGCGCTGGCCGAAGACGTGGGTGCGGGCGACGTCACCGCCGCACTGGTTCCCGCCTCGCAGCAGGTTCGCGCGCAGATCATTGCGCGCGAACCTGCGATTCTCTGTGGCACCGACTGGGTCGACGCCACCTTCAAACAACTCGATCCCGCCATCCGTCTCGACTGGCAGGCCCGCGACGGCGACCGCCTGGCCGCCGACCTGCCGGTGCTGAAGCTGACGGGACTCGCGCGACCCATCCTCACGGGTGAACGCACCGCCCTCAATTTCCTGCAGACGCTTTCCGCCACCGCCACTGCGGCCAGCCGCTACGTGGAAGCCGTCGCCGGCACCGGCTGCAGGATTCTCGATACGCGCAAGACGCTTGCCGGGACTGCGGCTCGCGCAGAAATACGCCGCGCGCTGTGGCGGCGCGCAGAATCATCGCCTCGGGCTCTACGACATGGTGCTCATCAAGGAAAACCACATCATCGCCGCCGGCTCCATCGGCGGCGCGATCGCGACCGCGCGGCGAACTTCTCCGGGCATCCCGGTCGAAGTGGAAGTGGAATCGCTCGGTGAATTCGACCAGGCGCTCGCCGCCGGCGCCGACATCATCATGCTCGATGAACTTTCACCCGACGACATGCGCGAAGCCGTGAAGCGCAATCGCGCGCAGGGCGCGCAAGGCAAAACTCGAAGCCTCCGGCAGCGTGACGCTCGCCACGGTGCGCGAAATCGCCGTCGACCGGCGTCGACTACATTTCCATCGGCGGCATCACCAAACACGTGCAGGCGGTCGACCTGTCCATGCGTTTCGAGTTTGCCGCATGAAGTTGCGCGCGTGCGCCGCTCTCGCAGGCTCGATCCTGCTCGCGTCCTGCGGGCGCTACGACGAAAACACCCTGCCGGGGACGCTCGAGCGCGATCGCGTGGAGCTGGTCGCCGATGCGAACGAATCCATCGTTTCCCTGCCATTCGCCGAAGGCGCGACGGTGAAGCCCGGCGATGTCGTCGTGGTGCAGGATCGCGCGCTGTCGACCGCCGACGTCGAGGCCGCCCGTGCGCAACTCGCCGAGGCCGAAGCGCGCGTCGAGGAACTCAGGAATGGCCCGCGCGACACGACCATTCGCGCCGGCATCGCGCGCCGCGACACCGCCCGCGTGCAGCGTGACAACGCCGTGCGCGAGCGCGACCGGTTGCTGGGCCTCGTGGCTCGCAGCCTGGTGAGCCAGCAGGAGGCAGACCGGCAATCGGCGGCCGCCGATGCCGCCGAGTCGAACCTGCGTGAAGCGGAAGCGGATCTTCGCGAACTGCAGGAAGGCACGCGCGCCGAGCAGCTCGCGCAGGCGCGTGAGGCGGCCGAGCAGCGCGCGCGCCAATCTGCAGAGTCTGCAAACCACCTCGTCCCGGCTCGAAGTGCGCTCGCCGATCGCCGGCACCATCGACTCGCTGCCGTTTCACCTCGGCGAAAAGCCCGCGCGCGGCGCGACGGTCGCCGTGCTGCTGGCCACCACCGCGCCGTTCGCGCGCGTGCACGTGCCCGAACCCATCCGCGCGCAGGTGAAGATCGGCACGCCGGCCACGCTGCGCGTCGACGGCATCGAGCGCACGTTCAAGGGCCAGGTGCGCTTCATCGCCAGCGAGGCGGAGTTCACGCCTTACTACTCGCTGACCGCGGCGGATCGCTCGCGCCTGTCCTTCCTCGCCGAAGTGGTGATCGACGACGCCGACGGGGCATCGCTGCCATCGGGCGTTCCGGTCGACGTCACGCTGCGAGCTGGCGTCGCCGTGAATGGCACCGGCCGATCACGCGCGCGGCAACTCACGCGAAAATTCGGCGACAAGGTCGCGGTGGATCACATCGACCTCGACATCCCCTCGGGGCGCATCTACGGATTCCTCGGGCCCAACGGCTCCGGCAAGTCGACCACGCTGCGCATGCTCTGCGGCATGCTGCTGCCCAGCGACGGCCACGCCGAGGTGTTCGGGCTTTCCGTCGTGAAGGATGCCGAAGCCATCCGGCGCCGGCTCGGCTACATGCCGCAGAAATTCTCGCTGTGGGAAGACCTCACCACCGACGAGAACCTGCGCTTCATGGCCGATCTCTACGGGCTCGAAGGTGACGTCGAAGCGCGCATCGCCGAGCAACGCGCCACCTACAACCTCGAGCAGTTGCGCAAGCAGCGCGCCGGCACCATGAGCGGCGGCCAGAAGCAGCGGCTCGCGCTGGCCGCGGCCACGCTGCACTCGCCGGAACTGCTGCTGCTCGATGAGCCGACCAGCGCCGTCGATCCGCAAAGCCGCCGCGATTTCTGGGAGCGGCTGTTCCAGCTCGCCGACGCCGGCGCCACGATCCTGGTCTCCACTCACTACATGGACGAGGCCGAGCGCTGCCACGGCCTCGCGATCATCGCCGAAGGTCGCATGGTGGCCGAAGGCACGCCGCGCGCGCTGATGGCCGGCGTCGAAGCCAACATCTACGAAATCGAAGGTGCCGATGGCAGCGAAGCGCCGCGGCTCATCCGCGAGCTTCCGTGGGTGCACGGCGTCACCCAGCTCGGCATCCGGCTGCGCGTGCTCGCGGACCGCAGCGTGAAGGACGCCGAGGCCCAGCTGCGTACGCTGCTGAAGCAACACGACATCGACGCCCGGGTCGAGCTCACCGATGCCAGCCTCGAGGACGTGTTCGTGGTGGCGACGAGGCCGGAAAAACTTGGCCGCTAACAAGTTCAGCGCGGCGGTACGGCGGCTGAAGGCCGTGGCCACCAAGGAAGTGCGCCAGCTTTCGCGCGACCGCGTGACCTTCGGCATGATCGTCGGCGTACCGCTCATGCAGATCATCCTGTTTGGTTATGCCATCAACTACGACGTGCGCAACCTCGCCACCGTGGTGCAGGACGATGCGAACTCTTCGATGTCGCGCGAGTTCATCGCGCAGCTCAAGGCCACGCAGGTCGTGCACGTGACGCTACACCACCAACTCCTCGGACGAGCTCGCGCGACTGATGCGCGAAGGCCGCGCCAGCATGGCGGTGGTGATCCCGCGGGATTTCGAGCGCCGCCTGCAGGCCGACACGCGCCCGGTGGTGCAGATCCTGGTCGATGGATCGCAACCCCAACTCGCCGTGGTGGCCGGCGGCATCGCGGCGGTGCCCCTGCTCACGCGCCACGGCGAAGGCCCGTATTCGGGCGGCAAACGCATGGCGCCGCGGCGCATCGAGATCCGCACGCTCTACAACCCGGAGAAGCGCACCGCGGTGCAGATCGTGCCGGCGCTCATCGGCGTGATCCTGACGATGACCATGGTGCTGTTCACCTCGGGCGCCATCGTGCGCGAACGCGAGCGCGGCAACCTGGAATTGCTGATCGCCACGCCGCTCAGCAGCCTCGAGCTCATGGTGGGCAAACTACTGCCCTACGTTGTCATCGGCCTCATCCAGACGACGATCATCCTGATCGTCGGCGCCTGGCTGTTCAGCGTCCCGGTCGTCGGAAGGCTCGTGGATCTGTACGCCGCGGCGCTGATGTTCATCGCGGCCACGCTGGGCCTCGGGCCTCTTCGTCTCCACGCTGGCGCAGACGCAGTTCCAGGCATTCCAGCTCGCGTTCCTCACGCTGCTGCCGTCGATCCTGCTGTCCGGGTTCATGTTTCCGTTCGAAGGCATGCCCGTGGCGGCGCAGTGGATCGCCGAGGTGCTGCCGCTCACGCATTTCAATGTGATCATCCGCGGCGTCATGCTGCGCGGCGCGGATCTGCCCGAGGCCTGGCTGCAGCTCCTCAAGCTCGCGGCATTCCTCACCGTGATGCTCATGGTCGCCGTCGTGCGATTCAAGAAGCGCCTCGACTAATGGGGACATTCCCGATTTGCAGCAAAAGGGGACGCACCTCAGTGCCGATTGGCACCGCTCTCGTCGCGATCCTGTTAGCCGCACTCTGCCCGCAGGCGCATGCGCAAATCGCTGGCCCAAGGGCAAGATCGCCGCCGTCGCGCTCACCTACGACGACGCACTGCATTCGCAGCTCGACGTCGCCATCCCGCAGCTCGACGCCGCGGGCTTCAAGGGCACCTTCTTCCTCGACGGCGACATCACGCCGGCCGACATGCTTCGCTGGCGCAAGGCGCAACGCTCGGGCCACGAGCTCGGCAATCACTCGCTATTCCATCCCTGCCCGCGCGCCATGCTTCCCGACCGCAAGAACTACCTCACCGAGAACTACGACGTCGACCGCATGCTCGGCGAGATCGCCGCCATGAACAACGTGCTGTTCGGCATCGACGGCGCAGACAATCGCGCACGTACTCCGTGCCCTGCAGCCAGATGCTCGTCGGTGGCGTCGATTACACCGATGCGCTGCGCCGCTCCGGCCTCGTGAAATACGCCCGCACCGGCGGCGATCAATACAAGTCGCGTGATCACCGATCTCACGCACGCTCGATCTCTTCCAGGTCCCGAGTTGGGGACCCGTGGACAAGCCCGACGGCGCCGCGCTCATCGCCTACGCGGCGCGCGTTCGTGACGCGAAGGGTCTCGGAGTGCTGCAGTTCCACGGTACCGGCGGCGACTACCTCGAGGTCTCCGCCGAAGCCCATCAGCAACTCATCGACTGGCTGCGCAAGCATCCCGACGTCTGGGTCGGCCCGTTTCACGAAGTCATGGATTACGTGAGCGCCCACTCTCGCTAGACTTGCGCCTCGCAACAGAGGGCGACATGGACGACAAGCTCAGGCAGAACGCGCGCAACGTTTCCGCGCGCTGCACGACAGCGGCACCTTCGTGATCGCCAACTGCTGGGACGGCGGATCGGCGCGCATCCTCACCTCGCTGGGCTTTCCGGCGCTGGCCACCTCCAGCGGCGCCTCCGCCGGCACGCTCGGCCGTCTCGACGGCGACGTCTCGCATCGACGAAGCGCTGGCGCAGGCGCGCACGATCTGCGGCGCCACTTCCCTGCCCGTCTCCGCGGATCTCGAGAAAGGTTTCGGCGATGCGCCGGCCGCCACGGCCAAGGCCATCGCACTCGCGGCCGGCGCCGGCCTCGTCGGTGGCTCCATCGAAGACGCCACCGGCCGCAAGGATGCGCCCATCTTCGATCTCGGCCTCGCCACCGAACGCGTCGCGGCCGCCGTCGAAGCCGCACGCAAACTTCCCTTCCCGTTCACGCTGACCGCGCGCGCCGAGAACTATCTACACGGCCGGCCCGATCTCGATGACACCATCCGAGCGCCTGCAGGCCTTCGAGCGCGCCGGCGCGGACGTGTTGTTTGCACCCGGCCTGCCGGATCTCGCGGCGGTGCGCACCGTGTGTTCGTCGGTGAGCAAACCCGTGAACTTCATGGTGGGCATTCGCGGCAAATCGTTTTCCGTCGCGGAGCTCGCGGCACGCCGGCGTTCGCCGCATCAGCCTCGCCACTTCGCTGTATCGCGCCGCCATGACCGGCCTCGCCGACGCCGCGCGCGAGATTCGCGAATCCGGCACCTTCGGCTATCTCGACGACACCATGTCGAGCGGCGACTTCGCCAAATACATCCAGGGCTGACGCGTGAAACTCATCGACTGCGATCCGCAACGACATTCCGCGCCGATTCTCGCGATCTTCAACGAAGCCATCGCGAACTCCACGGCGTTGTACGACTACAAACCGCGCACCGCCGAATCGATGGTGAGCTGGTTCGAGGCGAAGGCGCAGGGGCCGCTATCCGGTGATCGGCATCGAAGACGACGCCGGCGACGCTCATGGGCTTCGCCAGCTACGGCACGTTTCGCGCCTGGCCGGCCTACAAGTACACCGTCGAGCACTCCATCTATGTCGACACGCGCTTCCGCGGCCAGGGCCTCGGGCGCGCGCTGCTCGAAGCCGTCATCGCCGCCGCGCATCAAGCAGGACTACCACGTCATGGTGGGCGGCATCGACGCCTCGAACGCCGTGAGCATCCGGCTGCACGAGCGCCTGGGCTTCACTCACTGCGGCACCATCGCGCAGGCCGGCTTCAAGTTCGGGCGCTGGCTGGACCTCGCGTTCTACCAGAAGATCCTGGCGACGCCCGCCGCGCCCGTCGACGGCTGACTCACAGCGTCTTTAGATAGGCCACCAGCGCTGCGGTCTCTTCGGGCAACGGCTGCCGGTCGAAGTGCACGCCATCGGTCGTGGTGAACGGCGGCACGACACCCGGCGGCGCGTTCACCTGCGCACGCTTGTAGAACGCGATGTAGTGCTCGATGACCTGCTCGAGCGTGTCGGCGCTGTTGTTGTGGAAGTACGGCGCGGTCTTCGCGATGCCGCGCAGTCCGTTGATGTCCAGTTTGTTCCAGTCATCCGCGGGCGCCGGTCCGCCCACGAAGCCGGTGAGCAGCGCGCGACCCGGATCGGAGCTCGTCCGCCTGACGATCGTGCCATTGGCGAGCGTGATCTCGTAGGTGCGCGCATTGCGCGCGAGCCGCGGCGGGCAAGGCGCGAACGTGAAGCGCGCGGGCACTGCGGTGTCGACCGGCCGCGGACACTGCGAGCTGATGTCATGAAAACGCAGCGGCAACGGCGCCTGCGGTGGTCGACTGACCGGGCCCGCCATGGCATTGCGCGCAGGCACGCGTGAAAACCACCTTGCCCTGCTGCGCCAGCTCGCTCAGCGGCGGATCCACGTCCGGCAGCGGCGTGACTGCCGGCGCGCACCGCGTCCGCCAGCTCGCGCGCACGCGGCGACGAGAACAGCACGTTCTGAAAAGCAGCGAGATCGTCGAGCAGGCGCGCGTCCGGCGCCTTGGTGATCTGCGCATGCGTCTCGAACGCACCCAGCGCCTGCTCCTGCAGATTCGCCTTGCGACCATCGAGCTGATATCCGCCGGTCGTGTTAGGTCCGCGCGGCCACGCCGGATTTGCGCCATCGGACGCCGGTGAGTCGCACGTCGTTCACGCTCGGAACCATGCGCCAGACATCGGCCGTGGTTTCGGTCGACACCGCATTCGTGAGCGGATCGATGAGCCGCATGTTGGGCGGCAACGGCAGAGTCACGCGCACCAGGCCATTCTGCGGCAGATTGCTGAAGTCGCTGGCCTTCTCGCCATTGACGCGGAAGTCGTCGGCGTCGATCGGCAGGAACAGCGGATCCTGCGCGCGCGGATTCCACCGGCGGCGCCATTGCAGCAGCTTGAAGCGCGCCTGTGCGCTCGCCGGTGAAAGCTGCAGGTTGTCGTTGGGCAGGTGGCAATCCGCGCAGGACCGGCCGTTGCCGCCGAGTCCCTTCGGGTCGCCGATCCACGAAGGCGATGAGGCCGCGGAAAACCGCCGCGCAATTCTCGCCGCCACATTGGTCGACGTGGCTACTTCTCGTGAGCGCGCGCAACGGCCTCGGCCAGCGGCTCGCCGGCCAACGCAGCGGGTGATACGGCCACCGTGAGCGCGAACACTGCGACGCATATGCCTTTCCATGACTTCATTGTCGTTCTCCCGGACCCAATAGCGTGGTGACTCTGCATCAAGACGCATTGCCGCGACGATTTGCGCCATCGGCTCGCAAAACTTTGTCGCTATCCGCTGGCGCGCCAGGTCACGTATGGTTTGGCATGGGCAAGATTTCTGCCGAAGACTGGCGCGAAGTGTTCGTATTGCTCGACACCGCGCTCGACCTGCCGGTCGCGGCGCGTGCCGCCTGGCTCGACACGCTCGTTCAACACCCGCCGCAGATCACCGACGCGCTGCGCGAATTGCTCGCACGGCAGACCGCGGACCGCTTTCTTCAGGATCTGCCGCAGTTCACCGGATCGCCGGACCTGCCGCGCGACGACGCGGCCACCGAAACCGTCGACGTCGGGCAGCACGGTCGGTCCCTACCGGCTGACCGGCAGACTGGGCCGCGGTGGCATGAGCTCGGTGTGGATCGCCGAACGCATCGACGGGCATGCTCAAGCGCCGCGTCGCCATCAAACTACCGCACGTGAGCTGGGCGATGCCCGAGGCCGCGGGGCGCATGGCGCGCGAACGCGACCTGCTCGCCTCGCTCGAACATCCCAGCATCGCGCGCCTGTACGACGCCGGCGTCGGCAGCGATGGCCGGCCGTACCTCGCGCTCGAGCTCGTCGATGGCGTGCCCATCGACGAATACTGCGCCGGCCGCGACGCCGACATCGCCACGCGCGTGCGCCTGGTATTGCAGACCGCGCGGGCCGTGGCGTACGCGCATTCGCGCTCGATCGTGCACCGCGACCTCAAGCCCTCCAACATCCTGGTCGACGCCGCAGGCACAGGTGCGCCTGCTCGATTTCGGCATCGGCAAGCTACTGGAGGCCGACGCGCCGACGGCCGGCAATGAAACGCAGTTCGGCGGCCGCCTGTTCACGCCCGACTACGCGTCGCCCGAGCAGGTGCGCGGCGAAACCGTCACGGCCAGCACCGATGTGTTTTCGCTCGGCGTGGTGCTCTATCAACTGCTCTGCTCACAGCTGCCCTTCCCGCGCGGCAGCCGCGAATCGGACAGCGATCGGCACGCCCGCGCCGCACCGCGCACGCTGCGCGGCGATCTCGACACCATCGTCCAGAAGGCGCTCAAGGAATCCGTGCCCAGGAGCGATATCCCTCGATGGCCGCGTTCGCCGCAGGACCTCGAACGATACCTGCGCGGTGAGCCGGTGCTCGCCCGGCCCGACAGCGCCTGGTACCGGCTGCGCAAGTTCGCATCGCGCAATCAACGGCTGCTTCGCGCGGTCGGCGTCGCGGTCGCTGTCACCGTCGCGATCGGCATCGGATTCGTCGTCCACCTGTCGCGTGAGCACAGCGCATCGACCGCGCGCGCGCTCGAGTTGTCGGCGGATGCCATCGTCGGCGCGGTCGTTCCGCGCACGACACCCACGCGCGATGTCACGGCCTACCGCGAGTACCTGCAGGCACGTTCGCTGATGCTGCGACCCACCGAGGAAAACCTGCGCGAAATTCGTGCGCCTCGCCGAAAGCGCCACCACGCGCGATCCGCAGTTCGCGCACGCCTTCTCATTGCTCGGCGGGCGTCAACGTGCTGTTCCTGGACATCGGCTTCCCGCGCCCCGACGCGCTCAGCCTCGGCGAGGCCGCGGCCCGGCGCGCGCTCGCGCTCAATCCCGATCTTCCCGGCCCGTACGCGACGCTCGGCAGCATCGCCGCGCACCGTGGCCAATGGATAGCAGCCGAGGACGAGTTCAGACGTGCATTCGCGCTGGACGATCAATCCGGGCGCATTCACGCGCGTCACGCGCAAACGGTGCTCATGTCGGTGGGGCGGCTGGATGCCGCGCGCCAGGGATTTCAGGTCGGAATTCCGTCTCACGCCTTCGCACGCGCGCGGCGCCATGCAGATGGCCACGGCGCTCGTCATGCTCCGCGGGCCACGAAACGGAAGCCTTGAGATTCGTGGACATTGCCATGAGTCTCGGCTGGCCGGCGGACGCCGTGGACGTGAGGAATCTGTACTGGCTCACGGCGCTGCGCGCGGGCCGACATGACGACGCCGTGGAATATCAGACGCTCGCGATGCCCGAGGCCATTCGCCAGGCGGATGGCGCCGCCACCGTGCGGCTGTTGCACGAGGCGCTGAAGTCTCCGCGCGCAACGCGAGAACGCGCTGCTTGCGCTCGATGGGCTGAACGGCAGTCTGCGCGACGCGGGAACGACTTCGTTCGCCACGCTGATGTTCTCCATCAACTGGTACGCGATGCTGGGCGATCTCGACCGCGCGTTCGCGCGCGAGCGCGCAATGGCTGCAGCTGTCGGCGAACAGCGGGCTCTCGGGCATTCCGCACAATGCCGGGTTCTGGTTGCCGGAAATGAGTGCGTTTCGCGCGGATCCGCGCTTCGAATCGCTGGCGTCGCGCATGGGGCTGATCGCCTAGTGGCGCAGGTTCGGCGCTCCCGATCACTGTGAGCTGCGCGAGAAGCTGGTCTGCAGCGCGCAGCCACCGGGTGGTTAGTCGAGAGCCGCGGCGAGAAACAGCCGCGCCTTTTCCCAGTCGCGCGTCACCGAGCGACGGCTGAGCCCGAGCGCGTCGGCCACCTGGTCTTCCGTCATGCCCGCGAAGTAGCGCATCTCGACCACGCGCACCAGTCGTTCGTCGATCGCGGCCAGCTCCTGGAGCGCTTCGTCGATTCGCACGACCTCGCGTTCGCGCGGATCGGCGACGGCCACCGCGGATTCCTCGAGGTCCGACATGCACCGCATCGCCGCCACGCCGATCGGCCGCGCGCCGGCGAACGAAGTCGACGACGACCGAGCGCATGACCCGCGCCGCATAGGCCATGAACTGCATCCGGTCTGCCGCGTCCAGCGACCCGGCCTTGAACAGGCGCAGGTAAGCCTCGTGGACGAGGCCGGTGGTATCGAGCAATGTCAGGTGGCCGCTTCGGCGCAGTCGCGCATGCGCCATCTGGCGCAGGTCCGGATACAGCAGGCTGAAGAGCTCATCGACCGCTCCGGCCTCGCCGCGGCGAACGGCAGCGAGCAGCGCGACGACGTGTGCGCCTCGCGTGCCGCCTTCGACCAAAGTTTCAGCCACCGGGTCCATCGAGGCCATTGTGGCAGGGACTAGGCGCGCCATCGGATCGCTGAGACCCGCAACGCGTGACTGGTTTGTGGAAAACTACCGCTCCGCTGAATGCCCGGGGGGGCCATGAAGTCATTTCTGATTGCTATCGCCGTCCTCGCGGGACTGTCTGACCAGCGACGTCGCAAGCGCCGAGACCGCGGTGGCCTTCGACTGGTTCGAATACATCGGCCGTGACTCGACTTACGAGCTGCCCAACCGCAAACGGCGCGACTATCGCAATCCGATTCTCGCGGGCTACTACCCCGACCCCAGCGTCACGCGCGTGGGCGACAAGTACTACCTGGTCAACTCCACCTTCGCGCACTGGCCCGGCATTCCGATCCACGAGAGTACGGACCTCGTGCACTGGAAGCTCATCGGCCACGCGCTCAGCGATCCACCGAAGGTCAGCTTCGATGGGCTGAACATCTCGCGCGGCGTGTTCGCGCCGTCGATTCACTTTCACAAGGGCATCTACTACGTCATCAACACGCTGGTGGACGCCGGCGGCAATTTCTTCGTCACCGCCGACGAATCCCGAGGGCCCCTGGTCCGAGCCCGTGTGGCTCAAGGAAATCGACGGCATCGATCCGTCGTTCTTCTTCGACGACGACGGCAAGGCATACATCGTCAACAACGGGCCGCCCGAAGGCGCGCCGCTCTACGACGGCCATCGCGCCATCTGGATCCAGGAGTTCGATCTCGGCGGCTAACAAGCTCGTCGGGCCCGCGCAAAGTCATCGTCAACGGCGGCGTCGACATCGCGAAGAAGCCCATCTGGATCGAAGGTCCGCACCTCTATCGCATCAAGGGCTGGTACTACCTCATGTGCGCCGAAGGCGGCACCGAGGCCGGGCACTCCGAAGTCATCTTCCGCAGCAAGTCGCCGTGGGGTCCGTTCGAACCCTGGACCTGGACAATCCGATCCTCACGCAGCGCGACCTGCCGGCGGATCGCGCCAACCCGGTCACCAACGCCGGGCACGCCGACCTCATCGAGATGAAAGATGGCAGCTGGTGGGCGGTGTTCCTCGCCTCGCGACCCTACGCGGGCTTCCGCTACAACACCGGGCGCGAAACCTTCCTGCTGCCCGTCACCTGGAAAGACGGCTGGCCCGTCATCCTCGAACAGGGCAAGCCGATTCCGTACGTGAGCCAGGGGCCCGCGAGCCATGCCGCGCGGCAAAGCCTCGCCAGCGCGCGACCAGTTGTCGGGCAACTTCACGCACGCGCGAAGAATTCGACGGATGCGCTCGGGCCCGGAATGGATGCAGGTGCACGTGCCGAAGTCGAAGCTGGTTCGAATTCGCGCGACGGCGCGCTGCGCATTCACCGCTCAGCCGGTGAGCCTCGACGCAAGCGCAACCCTCGTTCCTCGCGCGCCGCCAGCACACTGAACTTCGACGCCAGCACCGCGCTCGTCACCGCCGGCGCCCGGTATCGCCGCTGGCCTCGCCGCCTACCAGAACGAGAAACACTGGTATTTCCTCGGCGCGCGCCGCGTCGCCGGCGGACTGCAGGTGTTCCTCGAACGGAGCGCGGGCACAGGGCCCGCAGATCGTTCGTCGAGCACATCATTGCAGCCGCGCCGAAATCGCTGCGCTCCGCATCAGCGCGATGGCGCGACACTACTCTTTCCATTACGACGCCGGCCAGGGTTGGAAGCCGCTGCGCGAAAACGACGATGGCTCGATCTTGAGCACCGAAGTCGCCGGCGGTTTCGTCGGCACGGTGTTAGGCCCCTTCGCAAGACAGGAATGAACATGCGTATGAATCTTCTCGCGCGCAGCTGCACTGCTCGCGCTTCTCGCTTCGACCGCAATCGCGCAAACACCGGTCGCCAACCCGGAAGCCGACAAGGAAGACTGGATCGTGCTCTTCAACGGCAAGGATCTGAAAGGCTGGACGCCGAAGATCGCCAAGCACGAGCTCGGCGACAACTTCGGCAACACCTTCCGCGTCGAAGACGGCCTGCTCAAGGTCCGCTACGACAAGTACAAGAGCTTCGACGCGCAGTTCGGACACCTCTTCTACAAGGATCCGTACTCCTATTACCGGCTGGTGGTCGAATACCGCTTCGTCGGCGAGCAGGCGCCCGGCAATCCCGGCGCCTGGGCCTTCCGCAACAGCGGCGCGATGCTGCATTCGCCCGATCCGCGCACCATGCCGCGCGACCAGACCTTCCCCATCTCCATCGAAGCGCAGTTCCTCGGCGGCCGGAGCGACGGCAAGCCGCGGCCCACGGCCAACATGTGCAGCCCGGGCACGGAAGTGGTCTACCAGGGGACTATCTACAAGGACCATTGCCTGAACTCGTCGTCGCCCACGTTCGACGGCGAGCAGTGGGTGCGCGCCGAGATGGTGGTGCATGGCTCGGGAACCATCACGCACTACGCCAACGGTCAGAAGGTGCTCGAGTACTCCATGCCGCAGTATGGCGGCGGCGTGGTCGACAACTACGACGCCACCACCAAGCTCGACGGCAAGCTCATCGAAGGCGGCTACATCTCGCTGCAGAGCGAGTCGCATCCCATCGACTTCCGCAAGGTGGAGCTGCTGAATCTCGCCGGCTGCACCGACAAGGCGGCCACCAACTACAAGAGCTACTACGTCAAGTCGGTGCCCGAAGACTGCAAGTTCGCCGAAGGCGCCAAGCCGGCGATGCGCCGGCCGGGCGAATACCCGGTGAGCGCCGAAGCGCTGCCGCAGGAAGGCATTCCGAAAGGCCGCCTCGAAGGTCCGTTCGAATTCCAGCAGCAAGATCATCGCCGGCACGGTGCGCCGCTACTGGATCTTCGTGCCCGCGCAGTACAACCCGAAGAAGCCGCGCCGAACGTGCTGGTGTTCCAGGACGGCCAGCGCGCCACGAATCCGAATGGACCGCTGCGCCTGCCGCAGGTCATGGAGAACCTCATCGGCAAAGGCAAGATGCCGGTGACCATCGGCATCTTCATCACGCCGGGAAATCTCAGCGAGACCTATCCGACGGATCTCGACATGCGCAATCCGAATCACCGCAGCGAGGAGTACGACGCGCTCAACGACACCTACGCGCGCTTCCTCATCGACGAGATGCTTCCGGAAGTGGGCAAGAAGTACAAGCTCACCGACGATCCGGAGAAGCGCGCCATCGGCGGCACGTCGAGCGGCGCCATCTGCGCGTTCACCGTGGCGTGGCAGCGGCCGGACATGTTCCGCCGCGTCATCAGCATGATCGGCAGCTACACGTCCATCGGTTACTCGCCGGCGGCCGACGGCAAGCCCATGGTACCGGGCGGCGATCTGTACCCCACGCTGATCCGCAAGAATCCCGATCAAGCCCATCCGCATCTATCTACAGGACGGCGAGAAGGACCTGTCCAACGAACACGGCAACTGGTACCTGGCCAATCTCGCAGATGCTGTCGGCGTTCGAATACGCGAATGCCAAGGCCGACAAGGACGGCACGCTGGGCACGCGTTACGAGGTGAAGCACAACTGGGGCGATGGCGCGCACTCCGATGCGCACGGCGGCGCCCTGCTGCCCGACATCCTCACCTGGATCTGGACCAACGATTAAATGGGGACATTCACGATTTGCTAGCAAAAGGGGACGCGCCTCAGTGGGTACCCGCATGAACCGCAACATCCAGACCTTCACGCACCAGTCGCCCATCGGGCACTGGAGCGTGAGCGTCTGGAAGCCGGATCCGCGGCTCTCCGAAATCGTCGCGAGCATGTGGTTCGGCGAAGGCAAGATGGCGTACCAACGCGATCGCATCCTGCCCTCGGGCCAGAGTCAGCTGCTGATCAACCTCGGCCCGCCGCAGTACCGCATCGAGCCGGGCCCGCCCGAGGTGCGCGTGCCCTTCGTCGATGTCTGGTACTCGGGTCTGCACCAGGGCCCCATCGACACCGAAGCGCCGCACGGCAACGCGTTGTTAGGCGTGGCGTTCTCCGCGCACGGCACGTTTCCCTGGCTGGGCGAACGCATGGACGGACCTGAGCGACCGCATCATCGCGCTCGCGGATGCGCTGGGTGACGGCGCGCTTGCGCTGCGCGAGCGGCTGCTGAACACGCCGTCGCTCGAAGCGCGTTTCAAGTGCGTCGAACGCTGGCTGCTGGCGCGGCTGAAACCGCGCACCATCGTGCACCCGGCGGTCCGCTGGGCCGTGGATCGCATCGCCGCCACCGGCGGTCGCATCCCGATCGAAGACGCTTGCGACGCAGACTGGCTTCACGCGCAAACACCTCGGCAATCTCTTCCAGCAGCAGGTCGGCCTGAGCCCGAAGTCCCTGGCGCGCATCCATCGATTCCGCGGCGCCCTCGCGCTGCTCAACACGGGCGACGGCCAAGTGCCGTGGGCCGCGCTCGCCGAACAATGCGGCTACTACGATCAGTCGCACCTCATCAACGAGTTCCGCCGCTTCACCGGCTTTTCGCCCGTCGAGCTGGCCCGCCGCGACCGCCCGGACTCCCAGAGCGTCGTCCTGAGATAAAACGGTAAAACGGTGCCAGGCACCGATTCCTAGGAAACGGTGCCTGACACCATGTCCCCATTTCCCATTTCCCATTTCCCATTTTTCCAAGACGCCGCGCCCACCGGCGCGCAGAATCCCGCCACAACAAACAAGGGAGGCGTCATGCCTGAAATCAACTGGATCGCAGTCGTCGTAGCCGCCGTTGCGTGTTTCCTGTTAGGTGGACTGTGGTATTCGCCGGTGCTGTTCGGCAAGGCCTGGCAACGCGAGGCCGGGCTCACCGACGAGCAGCTCAAGAACGGCAACATGGTCAAGATCTTCGGTCTCTCGCTCGTGCTGTCGCTGCTCGCCGCGTGGAACTTCGCGAACTTTCTCGGCCCGCGTCCGTCGATCGCGTTCGGCGCCGGCGTCGGCTTTTCGGCCGGCCTGCTCTGGGTCGCGAGCAGCTTCGGCATCAACTATCTATTCGAGCGCAAGAGCCTGAAGCTGTTCCTGATCAACGGCGGTTATCACACGCTGCAGTTCACGATCATCGGCCTGGTCCTCGCGCTGCTGCCGTGCGCGGACTGCGCGCAATTGCCCTGCCCTGAATGAAAGTCGAGCGCAAAGCCGACCACGCGGTCAGCGAGTCCTCCTGCAAGAGCGCCACCGGCAAGACCCTTGCCGACTGGTTCAAAGCGCTCGACAAACACGGCGGCGTCGCCCTCGGACGCCGCTCGTTGAGCCACTGGCTCATGACCGATCAGAAGATCGAGCCGTGGTGGAGCTCGACCATCGTCAGCGAATACGAGATCGCGCGCGGCGATCTCGCCAAGGACGGCAAACCCAAGGGCTACTCCATCTGCCCGACCAAGAGCATCAAGGCCGAGCGCCAAGCGACTGTTACGCCGCGTTCGCCACCGCCAGGGCGCTCGATGCCTGGTTCGGCCCGAAGCACGACCTCGACCTGCGCGATGGCGGCCACTGGCGCAACGCGGACGGCAATCGCGCCACCATCAAGAAGGTGAACGCCGGCAAGAACATCCGTCTCCTGGCCGAAGACGAAGGTCTCACGCTTGCCGACGCCGGTCGAAATCAAGTTCGAAGGCAAGGGCGACAAGTGCACGGTCATGGTCAGCATCGAGCGCCTGCAGACGCGCGCCGAAGCCGACGGCTACCGCCGCGCCTGGGGCGAAGCACTCGACCGGCTCAAGGCGCATCTCGAAGCCGGCTGATACTTCATCGTGTTAGGTTGCGCCACATGTTGACGCAACGCGTCGGCAAGCGGCGCACCGCCCTGGGTCCAGTCGCTCTACCGCACACTCGCGCGGGAGCTCGGTAACTTTCCGTTGAAGTGATAGGGTGCCCGGCCTATGCCCACCCTCATGATCCTCGTCGCCGGACCTTACCGCTCCGGCACGAACGACGACCCCGCACTCATCCAGAAAAACGTCGATGCCATGACAGACGCGTCGCTCGCGCTGTTTCGCGCCGGTCACCTGCCGGTGATGGGCGAGTGGTTTGCGTTGCCGCTCATCGAACATGCCGGCTCGAGTGGTATCGGCGATCCGGTGTTCAACGAGATCTTCCATCCGGTCTCCCGGCGACTCGTCGCGAAGTGCGACGGCGTGCTGCGGATCGGTGGCGCTTCGGCGGGCGCGGACGAAATGGTCGCGATCGCGCGCGAACATGGCAAGGCGGTCTACACGTCGATGAGCGACATCCCGGCGGCCAACTAACCCGCCTGGGGCTCCGGCCGAGAGCCACGGTTGGCGCGCAACAGCATCCAGCGCGTGAGGCGCGGCAGATGCCGCGCGACGAACACGATGACCTTCGCGTGCGTGGTGACGATGACTTCCTTCTTGCCGCCAAGGATGCCGCTGACCATAACGCGCGCGGCCTTGTCGGTATTCATGCGCAGCCAGGCCGGAATGGGATCCCGGGCCTCGGGGTGCAAGCCTCCACGGTTGTCGACGCGCCGGATATCCGAGTCCACGAAGCCGGGCGAAATGAGCGTGCAGCCGACATTCAGCGCTCGAAGCTCGCCGTGCAGCGCCTCGGCCAGCGCGCGCACTGCGAACTTGCTCATGGTGTACGCCGAACTGCCCGAGGCGGACAGATAGCCGGCAACGCTGCCCATGATCACAAATCGCCCCTGGGTTGCGCGCAGACAGTCCGCGGTTTCATGAAGCGTCCGCACCACGCCGAACACGTTGGTCTCGAACTGCCGCCGATAATCCTGAACGGTCAGCTTATGTGCGTTACCGACGACTCCGAATCCGGCATTGGCAACGACGATGGCCGGCCTCACTCCGCCCGCTGCAAGCTCCTGCACGACCCGAGCGATGTCACCATCCACCGTGACGTCACCACGATGCGCGGTGGCCCGCCCGCCGGCGGCGCGCAGCTCAGCCGCGAGCGTCTCGAGCTGCTCGAGCCGCCGTGCCACCAGCGCCACGGCAAATCCGCGGCGGACGAACTCGCGTGCAAGCCCTGCGCCAATACCCGAAGAAGCGCCCGTAATCAGTACGGTGCGTGAAGTTTCTGACCGCGTGCCTTTCATGGGGCGCAGGTTCTAGCACGCCCCGGCGTTGACGCGTTAGTGCACCCGTGGTGAAGTGCGGCCACAACAAAAAGAGGCCGGGAGGCCCGCTTGACCGACGAAGAAGATCTCTACGGTGAAGTCAAACCGGACGTGCGCGCCCTGGCGCAGCCGTTGTTCGAACTCTCGGAAAAGGCGCTGCGCGAGCGTGGGAGTTTCCTGCCGCACGCCGCCGCGCTCACCGAAGGCAAGGTCAGGCTCGTCGGTGCCATGTGCAACACGGCCGAAGGTGTCGCCAACTCCACTCACATCCTGCCGTTGCTGCGTCAAGGGCTGAAGGCCATGGCGCACGAGCGCCCCGTCACGGCGATTGGCGTTGCGGAAACCGTGACAATGACTCCGGACGGGCAGGCCCCGTCACAGGCCATCAAGGTACTGCTGGAACACCACCGCGGGCTGACGATGGCGGTCTACCTGCCCTTCGCGCAGGACACGTCGGGCGACATCAAGTTCGGCTCGACCACGTCCATGTTCGTGCCGCCCGAAATCAACGCCTGGGACGAAGACTGAGCCGCCGGGGATCTCCCCGGCGGCTCACGCCATACGCTGGTAGATAGAGCGTCCCTGCTCTCTACCAGGTATACAGACTCGCCCACGGGAACGTTCCCGCGGTGACCGAGAAGTAGAAGAACCCATCGGCCGACCGCGTTACCGGCAGCTGGCCGCAGGTGCGTGCCACGCCTCCGACCGTCAGCGTGCGTCCGTCGAAGTTCGAGCAGCCCCAGCCGTTCACGTTGGCGCTGGTGCGGTAGCAGGCCGCGCCGGTGGTGTTGAAGTTGCCCGTGTTGTTGGTGAAGGTGACCGGGTTCGCGCACATCGTGCCGGTCCCGCTCGTGTTGAACGTCGCCGTCACGTTGCGCGCCGCGGTCATCGACAGCGCGCAGGTGCCCGTGCCCGTGCACGCGCCGCTCCAGCCGGCGAACGTCGACCCGGCCGTCGCCGCCGCGGTGAGCGTCACCGACGTGCCGCTGGCGTAAGTCGCGCTGCACGTGGTTCCGCAGTTGATGCCCGCGGGTGACGACGTCACGGTGCCGGCCCCGGTGCCCGCCTTCGTGACCGTCGCCGCGAAGTCGCTCACCGTGGTGTTGAACGTGGCGGTGACATTGCGAGCCGCGGTCATCGAGGTGACGCAGGCTGCCCGTGCCGGTGCACGCGCCGCTCCAGCCGGCGAACGTCGAGCCAGCTCGCCGCCACGGCGGTGAGCGTCACCGACGTGCCGCTGGCGTAGTTCGCGCTGCACGTGGTGCCGCAGTTGATGCCCGTGGGCGACGACGTGACGGTACCCGTGCCCGTGCCTGCCCTCGTCACGCTCAACGCGAACGTCGATGCGCGTGTTGAAGGTGGCAGTCACCGCACGCGCCGCGGTCATCGACACCGTGCAGGCGCCCGTGCCGGTGCACGCGCCGCTCCAGCCGGTGAACGTCGAGCCGCTGGCTGCCGCTGCGGTGAGTGTCACGGACGTGCCGCTCGCGAAGTTGGCACTGCACGTGGTGCCGCAGTTGACTGCCTGCGGGAGTCGACGTGACGGTGCCCGTTCCAGTGCCCGCCTCGCGTGACGGTGAGCGCGAACGTGGTGGCCGAGCTGTTGAACGTGGCCGTCACCGACCGCGCCTGCGTCATCGACACCGTGCAGGCGCCGGTGCCGGTGCATGCGCCCGCCCAGCCCGCGAACGTCGAGCCAGCTGGCCGCCGCCGGCGTCAGCGTGACGGACGCGCCGCTATTGAAGTTCGCGCTGCACGTCGCGCCGCAGTTGATGCCCGCGGGTGACGAAGTGACCGTGCCCGCGCCGGTGCCGTTCTTCGTGACCGCGAGACTGAAGGACGTCACCGGTCCCGCCACGAAGGGCGAGATCAGGTTGCCGCCGATCACCGTCAGCGGAATGCCCGGGCCTTCCCAGGCCACGGCGAAGTGATCGCCGCCGGTCGCTTCCTTGTGCAGCACTTCGATGTAGTACTTCTGACCGGCGGTCAGGTTGATGCCCGCCGATCTCTGCGTGCCGAACTTGTTCCACTGGCGCGGATCCGTCCACTCCGCCACGAACGCGATGCGCGTGGCATTGGCCGGATTGTCGCTCGTGCTCAGCAGCAGGTCGCCGGCGTCGTCGCTGGCGAACGAGAACGTGTACTGGCCCGTGATGAGCGGGTGGATATACCCGCGGATGCGCGCGCCGTAGTTGTCGGCGATGTTGGTCGCCCCTTCCAGGGTCGCGAGCATCTCGCTGCCCGTCGGGCTCGCCGGATAAGCGGCGTTGCTCGTCAAACTACTGATCGTGGTGCCGGTGACGTTCAGCCAGTACTCACGCAGGATCTGGCCGGTGCCGCCGGTGCCCTGCGGAATGAAATTCGCCGTCACCGTCGTGTTGGCGAGCATCCGGATGGTGATGGGGTTGGTCGGCCCGCTCGCGCCACCGGTCCAGCCGGCGAACTGGAAGCCGGCCGCCGGAGTGGCCGTGAGCGTCACGGACGTGCCGCCCTGCAGCGGGTTGCCCGTCGGCGTGCGGCTCACCGTGCCCGAGCCATTCACGGCCGTGGTGATCGTGTAGGTCCGCGTCGGATCGCCGACGCCGGAGCCCAGCAGGACGGCGTCGAGCACGGCCTGGTCGACGATCGCGCCGGTGCTGCGATTGAAGAGCGCGAACGCGTCGTTGGTGCCGGGCTGCGCGCCGTTGTCCCAGTAGAACGTCTTGACGCCGTTGGCGGCCGCGGCGCGGTTGATGTATTCGTTCCAGTACGCGCGCGCCTCGAGGTTCTTGCCCGGGCGCGTGCCCACGCCGTACTCACCGAGGATCACCGGGATGCCCTGGTCGACCCACTTCGCCCTCACCTGCGCGAACGAGCGTGTCGACGTAGCTCTCATAGGCCCAGTTGCAGTTGCTGCCGGAATCCGGGAACGCGCGATCCCCAGACATTGCAGGCGCCGTTCGGATTCAACGTGAAGTCGTACGGATCGTAGTGGTGGACTTCGACCATCAGACGGCTCGCGATGGTGTCCGTCGGCATGTTGAAGAAATTGAGGCCGTGCTGGATGTTCGTGTTGTACGTCTGCACGACGAGCGTGCGCGAGGCGTTGTTGCCGCCGGTGGCGCGCACCGCATTCACGAAGGTCTGGTTGTACGACTGCTGCACGGTGTTGTGCTCGGCGGTCGGCGTGCCGTAGTCCGCATGCACCTCGTTCGTTCCCGCGAACAGCAGGTGGTGGTCGTAGGTCCTGAACGTGGTGGCGATCTGCGTCCAGTACGCCTGCTGCTTCGCGTTCACCGCGGTCTGGAACGCGAACGTCGGATGATCCTGCAGCCAGCCGTTATCCCAGTGGATGTTGAGGACGACGAACATGTCCTGGCTGATCGCGTAGTCGACCACCTGCTTGACGCGCGCCATCCAGTCCGCGGGGATGGTCGTCGTGCCGCTGGGCGCCGTGTGGCAATCCCAGGACACCGGTATGCGAATGGAATTGAATCCGGCGGCCTTCACGGCATTGATGAGCGTCTGGCTCGCGGCCGGATTGCCCCACGCAGTTTCACTGCAGATGGCTTCGAGCGTGTTGCCGAGGTTCCAGCCGACGGTCATCTGGCTGGCAACTTGCGGCGCGGTCGGAAGAGTTTGAGCGAATGCGGAAATGGACGTGAAAAGCAGCGCGCAGAATGCGGCCGCACTCCGCCATTTCGCAGCGGAAGGTCTGCGAAGCGACATGAAGAAATCCCCCTGTTGATCAATCCATCGATCGCTCGGCCGCGACCTCGAGTCCCGGAGGTGGTCCGCCGAACCTGCGCGGATTTATGCACTGACGCGGTCACTAATGCAATCCCGTTTTACCGGAAAAATCTGCCAGACGGCCCGAACAGCGTTGTTGCTGTGCGATTCGGCGTATTCTTTGCGCGCCGTTACCGCTACCGTCGACCTAACAACATCGTGCGATATCTTTTTTACACTGCGATTGTCTGGCTCGCTGTCACCAGCGAATGTCCATGCGCGGCCGCCGAGTGCCGCGTGTCTCGAAAGCGAACGCCGTCACGCCGCAGAGCGCATATGCCGGCGCGGAAGTTAGGCGAAGTCGCTCGACCGCCGCATCGCGACGGCATACGCGGTGACGCTTGAAAGTTCGCTCGCGCGAACGGGTACGCTGGGCGCCGGAAGCCTTTCGCGATCGTTCCGAACGCAGGCAAGGCTATCGCGATCACGCGGCGGCGATGCGCGCGGACTCATCTACGGCGCGCTCGCGCTGCGCGAGCAGCTCGCTGAACGGCACGCCCATCGGAACAGATCCCGCGATCGCAGCGAAAAACCCGCGCTGCCGTTTCGCGGCATCAAGTTCAACACGCCCTGGGACACCTACCGGCCGAGCTCGGCGCTCGACCAGCACTACGCCACCGCGCGCGACCTGAAATTCTGGGAGGCCTGGCTCGACATGATGGTCGAGAACCGCTTCAACGCGTTCACGCTGTGGACCATGCATCCGTTCACCTACATGGTGCGGCCGCAGAACTTTCCCGAAGCCAGCAAGTGGTCGGCCGCGGAATTCGCCGAGTGGCAGCACCTGTACCGCGAGATCTTTCGCATGGCGAAGGAGCGCGGCCTCGACACCTACGTGGTGTTCTGGAGCATCTTCGTGAGCGAGGAGTTCGCGAAGGCGCACGACGTCGCGAAAGAAGAACTTCTATCCGCACTACTACGTGCCGCGGTGACACCTCCGACGTCACCAAGCGATATCTGCGCGAGAGCGTGGCGCAGATGCTCGAGGAGTATCCGGATCTCGACGGCATCGGCGTGTCACACGGCGAAGGCATGGCGGGCATGACGCCGCTCGCGCGCCAGCAGTTCGTCGACGAGGTGTACATCGCCGGCGCGCTGAATGCGAAACGCAAACAACCCGTGAAGCTCATCCATCGCGTGCCGTTCTCCTCGGGACTGTCTTCCGGGCCCGGGGTCAGCGCCGACGTCGAGAAGATCACGCGCACCGCCATGGAGAAACTCGGCAATCAATTCTCCGGCCCCATCTGGGTGGAGATGAAGTTCAACTGGTCGCACGGCCATTCGACGCCGAAGCTGGTCAAGGTGCACGGCGGCGCGCTGGGCGACACCTACTTCAAGCCCGCGCCTTCGAACTACAAGATCGTCTGGCAGGTGCGCAACGAGGACTTCTTCGCGCTGCGCTGGGGCGTGCCGGACTTCATCCGCCAGCACATCGCGCTCAACGGCACGCAGGACTACGTCGGCGGCTACTTCGTCGGCTCGGAAACCTACATCCCCGCGCTCGACTACTTCACCGCGGTGAACGAGCCCGTCGACTGGAAATGGGCATTTCAACGCCAGTGGCTGTTCTACAAACTCTGGGGCCGCCTGCTCTACGACCCGAAGACGCCGGACGCGCTGTTCCAGGCGGAGTTCACGCGTCGCTATGGCAAGCGTGGCGAGAACCTGCTGCAGGCCTACGCGCTCGCGTCGAACACGCAGATGCGCCTGGCGTCGCTGTACGACTCGCGCTGGGACTTCACGCTCTACGGCGAGGGCATGCTCGCGCTGCAGGGCGAGCACACCCACTACATCGGCGTCGATGCGCTCATCAATCAGCCGACGATGGATCCGGCGTACGTCTCGGTCGCCGAGTACGTGAAGACCACGGTCGCCGGCGGAACCTTCGGCGCCGATCGCATCACGCCCTTGCAACTCGCCGACCTGCTCGAACGCGACTGCCGCGAGGCGGCGCGCCTGGTGAACGGGATCGAAACCGCTGACAACGCCTCGCTGCATGTACGAAGTGGCGGATGTGCAAGCCTGGGCGTATCTGGGCATTCACCTCGCCGAGAAGCTGCGCGGCGCGGTGGCGCTTGGCCACCTATCGCATCGCGGGCGATGAAGAAATCAAGCAGCAGGCCATTGGCCATCTGCAACAGGCGCTCGGCTATCTGGAACCAGCTCAGCGCCAACACCCGGCCTCATCTACCGCGACATGAAGCTCACGCACTACAACGGCAATTCGTTCGATGCGAATCCCGACAACCTCTTCCACTGGGAACGCATCCGCGCCGAAGTGGCGCGTGACGTCGAGGTCGCCGTTGCCGCCACGCCACCCGCGAAATGAGTTCTTGACCTTGCCGTAACGTCAAGCCGCAGGTTCCGCACTCCAACTCAAGGAGTGCATCATGCTCAAGATCTATGGCGTTCCCATCTCCGTTCATACGCGCAAGGTCATCGTCGTGGCGCTGGCGAAAGGACTGGAACACGAGGTCATCCCCGTGGTTCCGGTCATTCCCGACAACCCGCCCGCCAACTGGCGCGAGTTGAGTCCCACCGGCAAGATCCCCGCGCTCACGCGATGGCGATTTCACCGTGGCGGATTCCGCAGCCATCTGCGGCTATCTCGAGAAGATTCACCCGGCGGAGCCGGTGTACCCTTCGCGCACCGCGCGACTACGCCACGGCGTTGTCGCTCGAGCAGTACGCGGGCGCACTGTTTCGCGATGTGGTGCATCCGTTGTTCCAGGAGACCTTCGTCTTCCCGAGGATCCAGAAGGTGGCGACGAATCAGAAGCGGATCGACGGCGTGCTCGGCGGGCCGGTGCCCGAGATGTTCGGCTATCTCGACGCCGCGATTCGCGGCGACTACCTCGTGGGCGACCGGGCCGGCGTGGCGGACTTCGCGGTGGTGTCGAACCTGATCACCTATCAATACATCGGCTTCGATCTCTATCGGGAACGTTTCGGCAGGCTCGCGGCGTGGTTCGATCGAGTGCTGCGCCATCCGGCGATGGCCGAAGCATTGCGTCGCGAGCAACCTGTCGTCGACTCCATGGGGCTGAAGCGGGACTGGCATGTTCAGGATCGGTGACTTCTCGCGCATCGCGCGAGTCTCGGCGCGCCTGCTGCGGTTCTACGATGAGATCGGTCTGTTCGTGCCCGCGCACGCGGACGAACAGACCGGCTATCGCTACTACGCCATCGCGCAGCTCGCCGAGCTGAACCGCATCCTGGTGCTCAAGGAACTGGGCTTCGAACTCGACCAGGTGCGCGAGATCCTTCGTTCGAACGTGAACCCGTCGGAGCTGCGCAACCTGCTGCTGCTGCGGCGCAACGACGTGGAACAGACGCTCGCGCTCGAGGAATCGCGCCGCCTGCAGCAGATCGAAGCCCGCATCGCGCAGCTCGAGACCGACGGCGCGTTGAGCGCGGACGACGTGGTGGTCCGCGCCGAGCCGGCGCACGAGATCCTCTCGTTGCGGCGCACGGTGCCCTCGTTCGCGGCCGCGCGCGGCCTGATCCTGGAACTGCGCGATCTGGCGCGACCGCTGCTGCCGCGCGGTGCGCAGCCGACGCTGCTCGCCATCGCGCATTCACCGCAGTTCGAACAGGACGAAATCGATGTCGAGTTCGGCTACGTCGCTGCGACCGGACCTGCGCCGTGCCGAGCACTGGTTCGGCGCCGGCGCTTACGCGCCGCACGCTCGAAGCGTGGAGCGCATGGCGATGTGCGTTCGCGTGGGTCTGCCGGAAGACGCCCACCTGCGTGACGGCGAAGATTGGCCGCTACCTCGCGGCGAGCGGCGAAGCGCTCGCGGGACCGAGTCGCGAAGTATTCCTGCAGCCGCCCGATCCCGGAACGCATGCACGAGTCGGTGGTCGAAATGCAATTCGCCATCCAGCCGTCAGAACGTCTCGACTGCCGCCGGAGCTTGCCAGCGTGAAAATCATCATCAACATCGACGTGCCGGAGCTGGCGCCCGCCATCGCCTTCTACACCGCCGCGCTCGGGCTCACGCACTCGCGCACGCTCGACGACGACGTCGCGGAGCTGACCGGCGCCTCGGCCACTCTCTATCTATTGCAGAAGGATCCGGGAACGCCCGCGGTCAAGGAGCCACCATCGATCGACTGCGCGACTATGGTCGCCACTGGACTCCGGTGCATTTCGACCTGGTGGTCCCGGACGTCGATGCCGCCGCGGCGCGCGCGGTGGCCGCGGGCGCGAAACAGGAAACCGGCCACGTGGACTGGCGCGGATCACGCTGCATCAGCTTCGGCGATCCTTTCGGCCACGGCTTCTGCTTCATCCAGTTCGACCGCGACGGAACCTACGACGATAGAGCGGCGGGCCGCGGGTCCATCCTTTGACCCGCGCTCCCGCCTCCACTCTCGAGCTGCTTCCCTTCAGCTCACAACGAGTCGAGGAATGCCAGCACCTGGTTCTTCTGTGCCGTCGTCAGCGCGTCATACGCCGCTCTCACGCCCGAAGCCTGCCCCGCATGACGCGAGATCGCCTCCTGCTTGGTGAACGACAGCCCGTCGTGCATGAGCCGGTTGCGCGTGCGCAGCGCCCAGAGCGGTGCCGTGCGGATCTGCGTCGCCGTCGACGCGAACTCCGCGCCCGGCAGCACCGGGATGCCATCGCCCGTGCCGATGTCGTGCAACAGGAAATCGCTGTACGGATGGATGATCTTGTTGCCCACCGCATCACGCACTCGCAGCACTCCGCCATTGATGCGCGTGCCCGGAGCGGCAGTGCGCAATGTCGCGACGTGGCAGCCGCTGCAACCCACGGAGTTGAACAGCGTCTCGCCCGCCCGCACCGTCGAGTTGATGGGACCACGCGGTGGCGCCTTGGTGGCCGCATGAAGTTGGCGAACGCCATCACGTCGATGCCGTCATCTTCCGGATCCGGAACCGGATCGAATGGCGTAGCGGAACCCTACGATCGCGACCCAGCGACGTGTTTTCGTCGGGCAGGATCGGCGTGGTGATACCCATCTCGTTCAGATAGGCATCGGCCGCGAACGACTCGAGACTCGCGTGCTGGCTCTTCCAGCCGAAGCGCCCGATGCGCGGCGCGTTGTTGGCCTCGAGCACCGCCACTTCCAGCGCCGTGCCACGGATCGCCGCCGGTTGCCGGTCACGAATGGCCAGCAAGGTCGAATTCGCCACGGCCTCGATGAATCCGGCGCCGAGCGTGTTGGTGGAAATGCGCAACGTGCTGACGCTGTCTTCGAAGGGCACCCGCTCGAAGATGTCCGGATGCGTCGAACGCGACTGGATCAGCGAACCGCCCACCGACTCCACGAACTGCAACAGCTCCAGGCGCCCGGTGCGATGCTCGGCGATCTGGCTCGCCCCGCCGGTCACGATGTTCTGGTGACATTCGCGGCAGGCCTGGGCGTTGAACGTGGGCCCCAGTCCGTCGGCGACACCTTCGACTTCCTCGAAGATGAACCGATTGTCATTGAAGGAACGCAGCGGCACGACCGTTTCTTCGTCGATCGTGTCGAACGCCGGCCCCTGGGGATCGAAGCCGTTGGTGCGATTGTCGAATGCGGCTGGTGCCTCGCGGAAAGTTGCCGCTCCCGGGCTACCCTCGCCGGGTACGGAGAGAGTGCCCGGCAGTCGGGCGCTTCGCCGCGCTCGACTCCGGATCCACCCGCAAAGTCGACGGTGTGAAACGATGAAAATCAGCACTGGGTGCCGCATGTCTGCGCATGTGATACCGTGGCTGACGCCCAACGTCACAGCCACGATCGCTCCCGCGATCGCGACTGTAGTTAGTCTCCGATTGATTGAATTCATTATGTTTCCCCTGTCCTTGGAGAATGGTTGATGCGCTCTGGAACGCGCAGGGAACGTGCTCCCTTCCCTTAGCTTGCGCGCAAAAGATAGTCCCGTAGGGGGAATCTTTCAAGTGACTCCATTCGGTGACACTTTTAGGTGTCGTTACGGAACTGAACGTTGGGTCAGCGGCAACGAGTCGCTATGCGTCGAGCTTTGCGAGCGCGCGGCGCGTGGCGAAATGCCGGTAGCTTTCGATGAGAAAGTCGCGCAGCTCGCGCTCGTTGACGCTCTTCGAACCATCGAGCGCGATCCAGCCGTTGTGGCCGAGGTACGGCGGAATGCTGAAACGAGGGTCCATTTCGAGCGGACCCTGCCGTTCGATGCCCACCCAGAACTGCACCGTGAGACCTTTGCCGATAGTCGTACAGCATGGCGAAGCTGCGTTTGCCGACGCGCCACACCGGCGATCCGAACTGCGTGCTCTCGTCGGTTTCCGGCAACGCGAGACAAATTTTGCAAAGGCGCTCGCGCAGCTTGAGCGCCTTCGGCGCCTTCAAACGATCGATTTCCGCCGGGCTTCATTTTCTGCGTGGGTGCGGCAACGGCCGGCGGCTTCGCCACTTTCGCGACGAATTTCGCCGGCGAGCTGTTCACGTACGCCATGTGCACGAGCTCGATCACGCGTTTCCAGGAAAAGCCGCGGTTGAGCTCGACGCCGATCCAGCCCGACGGCCCGACGTATTGCGGCTTGAAGATGTGCTTCGGCGCGGAGGCGATGAGCCGCGACTGCTCCATCGCGGGCGTGTTGAGCCACAGGGCGACGTGCCCGTCGCCGTGGTGGTTGAGCGCGAACACCGCGAACACCTTGCCCTTGCGCGCACCTTCCCGGGCGCGATAGTTAGGCGACCCGTGCGACTCGAATTCCTCGGCGCCGGGAACGCGAGGCAAAGCTCGCGCACCGCCTTCGGAATGGTCCTTTCCCCTTAGCCATCGCAGAAGGCGAGCTTCTTCGTGTCGTAACCCTTGCCGAAATTGAAGACCAGGACCGGCCCGAGGTCGATGACCTGCTGCGGCGGTGGCAAGGTGGATGGACACGCTGCTCTTGTTCTCGCCGATGCTGGCGCTGGCGACACGGAAGGCGCAGTAGCTCTTCCATTCCCCGGAGATCTTCGACGTCATGTCGAGCACCGAGCTGTACGGCGCGGCCGGCGAGCTGGATGCGCGCCGTGAGCGAGCTGCCGCCTTCGGCGGGCACCTCGGCTCGCGCGAAGTAGTGGAGCATGATCACGTCGCCTTCGTTGATCGCTCCGGCGATCGGCGAACTCGCCTGCATGTCCCAGGGATTTACGCCCTTGGTCGCCTTGACGCGGAATGCGTATTCGCCCGGCACATCGGCCTTGATGTGTTTCGCCTTCGGCTTCTCCGGCTGGAAGATACCAGGAGCCGTTGGTTTCCTTGTTGATCATGCGGCTGGCGATGTCTTCTTCGGCAACGGCCACCGGCGCACAGCGCGACGCCGGCCAACAGACAGGCCCAGCACTTCATGCGATCCCCCTGCTTTTCGTTATTGGTTTTTTAGATACGTATCGAAGAAATCCATCGTCCGGCTCCAGGCCAGTTTCGCGGCCGGCTCGTTGTAGCGCGCGGCGCTCGAATCGTTGTGAAAGCCGTGCTGCGTGCCCGGATACATGTTGAGGCTGTAGGGCACACCCACCGCATCGAGCGCGGCACGGAATTCGGGGATGCCGGCATTGATGCGCTCGTCGGAACCGGCGTAGTTGAGCAGCACCGGCACCTTGAGCCGCTGGGTTTCGTCGGCGATGAGCTGTCTGCCGTAGAAACACACGGCGGCATCCACACCTTCCGTTTCGATGGCGGCGCGCAACGCGAGCCCGCCGCCGTAGCAGAAGCCGACCGCGCCGATCTTGCCGTTGCACAGTGGATTCTGCCGCGAGCCACGGCACGCCCGCGAGCACGTCGCCCGCGATGCGCGCGGGATCCTGCTTGGCGAACAGATCGCGCGCGGCTTCCTGGTCCGCGGGAGCGCCTCCGGCCACCGACAGGCCATCGGGCGCGATGGCGATGTAACCGCCGAGCGCGGCGCGGCGCGCGACGTCTTCGATGTGCTCGTTGAGGCCGCGGTTTTCGTGGATGACGAGGATGCCGGGCAGCTTCTCGTCTTTCTTGGGCTTGCGCGGCGCGGCGACGTACGCCTTGACCTTGCCCTGCGGCCCGTCGAATTCGATCTTCTCGGCCTTGAGCCGCTTGTCGTCGGGCTCGACCTGCCGGGCCTGCGCGTAGTTAGGCTCGATGAACGGCAGAATGGCCATGGCGGCCGCGGAGCCGCCGGCGATGGACGCGAGGCGGGTCATGAATTCGCGCCGCGGCAACGCCGTGTGAACGTATTCGTTGTAGAGATCGATGATGCGGCGATCGACTGTCATGACATCTCCTGTCCGTTCCCTGGACTGTTATGGCCACCTACTCCCAGTAGACGTGCTTCTTCATCTGCGACAGCGGCACGCAGCCGTGGTACGCCGTCGGGACCGCAACGTACTCCATATTTTCCGTGATGCCCACCTTCGAGGTGAAGAACCCGAGCAGCGTGAGCTCGCGCGCCATGAGGATGAACGGCTTCGGATTGCGCTCGCCGGCGAGCGCCTGCTCGAGCGACTGCTTCACGTACGCGACGCGTTGCGCGGGTTCCTGTTCCGAGGAATGACTTGCCGCCGGTCGCTGCCACGGCTGCGAATTCCCGAGACCCGTGGTGAAGCGTTCCTGGGCATCTTTCGGATACACGTCGGCCAGCACCGAATCGATGAAGGCCGGCACACCGGCGTCTTGCGCGCCGCTGGTGTCGGTCTTGGGGATGATGATGTCGGCAATCTCGGTGACGATGTCCATGCTGCGATTGCGCCGTGAGGAATTTCGGCGTGAACGCCGCGGCGCTGGCACCGAATCCTTCGCCGAACAACCCTGCAGGATGGCGAGCGCGGCCGGCGCGGAGACGGCGCCACCCAGCATCCAGGCGACGCGCCGCAGGACTTCGCGCCGTTGCATCATTATCGTCGCTCATAGGTTGCCCTTCTTGAGTTCGCTCGACCGCGTGGTCGGCGGCGCGCGCCGTGAATGCCATGTAGGTGAGCGAGGGATTCTGGCAACCCGACGACGGCATGAACGAACCGTCGGTGACGAACACGTTCTTGCAGGCGTGGACCTGGTTGTATTTGTTGAGCACCGATTTCTTCGGGTCGGCGCCCATGCGCGCCGTGCCCATCTCGTGAATGCTGTTGCCGACGTTGTAGTTGTCGCTGTTCACCGTGACGTTCTTGTAGCCGGCGGCCTCGAGCATCTCCGCGGCGTCGTTGCGCATGTCTTCTTCCATCTTGCGCTCGTTGTCGCGCACGACGGCGTCGACCACCAGCAACGGCAGGCCGTGCTTGTCTTTCTTGCTGCGATCGAGCTTCGCGTGGTTCTCGTGGTACGGCAGGATTTCGCCGAACGCCGTCATGCCGAGGTTCCACGGGCCCGGCTCCAGAACCGCCTTCTTGAGCTCGTCGCCGATGAGCGCGCTGTCGTTGAAGCGGCCGTAGCCCGCTGCGCGCCGCGCGGCCCTGGTAGCCGAAGCCGCGTAGATAGTCGCGCTTGTCCTTGCCGACATTGCGATAGCGCGGAATGTAGAAGCCGTTCGGCCGGCGGCCGGTGTAGGCGACGTCGAGGTAGCCCTCGACGCTGGCGTTGGAATCGCCCGGCTTGTTGTGATCCATGATGTTGTGGCCGAGCTCGCCCGAATCGTTGCCGAAACCATTCGGGAAGCGGCTCGAGGTGGAGTTCAGCATGATGTACGCCGAACCCAGCGCGGATGCGCACAGGAACACGATCTTGGCGAAGTAGTCGGTCTGCTTGCCCGTCTCGGCATCGAGCACGCGCACGCCGGTGGCCTTGCCCTTGTCGTTGTCGTAGATGAGCTCGTAGACGATCTGGTTCGCCATGAGCGTCATGTTGCCGGTGCGCTCCGCCGACGGCAGCGTGGCCGAGACGCTGCTGAAGTAGCCGCCGAACGGGCAACCGCGAATGCACAGGTTGCGCGACTGGCAGGTGCCGCGCTGCGGGCTCTCGTTGTGCGTGAGCGGCGCGGTGAGATTGGCGCACGCGGCCGATGATGAGCTTGCGGCCCAGCTTCTCGTCGAGCCGCTTCTTGAAATCGACTTCGACGCAGTTGAGGTCGAACGGCGGAAGGAATTTGCCGTCGGGCAGCTGCGGCAATCCTTCGACGCTGCCGCTGATGCCGGCAAAGATTTCCGCCTTGTCGTACCACGGCGCGATCTCGTCGTAGGTGACCGGCCAGGGAACGCCCACGCCTTCCTTGGCGTTCGCCTCGAAATCCATGGGGCTGAAGCGATAGCTCTGGCGCGCCCACATGAGCGAGCGGCCGCCGACGTGATAGCCGCGCAGCCAGTCGAACGGGTTGGTCTTCGACGTAGGGATTGTCGAGGTCATCGACGAACCAGTGCTGGTTGGCGGGCGTCGGATAACCGGTGCGCGTCTGCACGGGTTTGCGCTGGCGGGTTTCCTGCGTGATGCGATTGCCGTACGGCAGATCCCAGGGATCCTTGGTGGCGGTCGGGATAGTCGGGGTGCCGGACCATGCGGCCGCGCTCGAGCACCAGCGTCTTGAGGCCTTTTTCGGTGAGTTCTTTGGCGGCCCAGCCGCCGCTCATTCCCGAGCCCACGACAATCGCATCAAATGAATTCTGTTCCATGCTCTACTTCAACCCCCTGGGATCGTGCCGGGCCGGGAAACCGGGAAAACTCAGCGGAGCTCGGCGACTCCATCGTGCGGAGTTTCCCGGTTTCCCGGCCCGGCACCGTCAATTGGCGCGGCATTATGGACCACTTGCGCGTTCTTCTGGTTCCGTTCCATCCGACCAACCTGCTGATGGTCGGCATCTTCTCCGTGCTCCTCACGTTCTGCCTCTCGGCGCGGCATCTACGGCGTTGTACGCGGCGTGCGTTCCTGCAGATCTGGGTATTCAAGTATTGCTATGTACTGATCGAACATCTCGCCGACGGCGCCACCGAGCCGCCGGTGATGGACACCGACATGTTGAGTCCCTTCGAGATGCGCCCGTGGATCCAGGCCGCGCTGCTCTTCGGCGGCGGATGGCTCTGCTGACAAGATCGGCGGCACGCCGGGCATGCGTGCTCGGCGTCGTGCTGCTCGCGCTGTTTCCCGGCGACCGTGGCCATCCTGGGATTCGGCGAGCGCCCGTGGCAGGCGGTCAATCCCGTGACCTGGTATCGCGTCATTCGCGGCCTCGGCCCGTACTACCTGCTGTTGCTGCTGGCGCTCGTCGTCTGTGGCGCGATCGCCTGCGCTGCTGGCTCGCCTCGACCTGTGGGCCATCCTCGAAGATCGCGATCGCGCTGTGGTGCGAGGTGGCGTTCTTCAGCCTCGTCGGCGCCGCGCATGTTCCTGCGCCGCAGGCAACTCGGCTACGAGCCCAGCCGCAGCCCGGAGCGCGCCGCAGCGCGCGCCGAAGCGGAGCGCCTCAAGGTACGCGCGCAGGATGGTCGACGACGTTTTCCAGCTCGTGCGCATCGGCAAACACGTCGATGCCACCGCGCCGCTCGCGAAATGGTTGCGCGATACCGATGCCGAACACGTCTCGAAGGATGCCTACTACGTCGCCGAGCAGGCGCTGCAGCTGGGACAGCCCGGCCGCGCTCAACCCCATCGGCAGCACGCTGATTCGGCACCTGCATGCGCTTCGGCCGGCCCGACGCCGCGCTGGCGGTGTTCGAAATCCTGCGCACGCGCGCACCCAACTTCACCATGGATTCGGCGCACGACCTGCGCACGCTGGCCGAATATCGCCGAAAGCAACGGGCGCGAAGCCCTGGCGCAGTCCATGCGCCTGGAAACGCCGGTCTATCCATCCGGACCGCTGACGGGCTCCGCACATGACAGTTGTCAGCCGGAGCGGCTGACAGCGGCGACTTAGAATCGACGCGCCTGCGCGGCATGATTCTGCCCATCGGAGGGAAACATGTCGCAAACCACACTCGCCAGCCTCACGGGCGTCCGCAAGCGCTTCGGCAAGATCCAGGCGCTCGACGGATTCGATCTCGCGGTGAACCGCGGCGAGCTGCTCGCGGTGCTCGGGCCCAATGGCGCGGGCAAATCCACCGCCATCTCGATCCTGTTAGGCCTGCAGACCGCCGGATGAAGGCTCGGCCGAGCTCTTCGGCCATGCGCCGCAGGAGATCGACGGCCGCCGCCGCATCGGCGTGATGATGCAGGAAGTCATGCTGCCCGGGCGTGATGCGCCCGCGCGAGCTGCTCGAACAGGTGGCGAGCTACTACCCGACTCCCTACGACGTCGACGCCGTGATCGCGCGGCTGTCGCTCGAGGGCCTGCTCAAGCGTCCCTACGGCAAGCTCTCCGGCGGCCAGAAGCGCCAGGTGCAGTTCGCGCTGGCGATCTGCGGACGTCCCGAACTGCTGTTCCTCGACGAACCCACGGTCGGGCCTCGACGTGCAGGCGCGCGAAGCGCTGTGGAAAGTGGTGCGCGAGCTGCGGCATGAAGGCTGCTCCATCGTGCTCACCACGCACTACCTCGAAGAAGCCGAGGCGCTCGCCGACCGCGTGGCGGTCATGGCGCGCGGCCGGCTCATCACCACCGGCAGCGTCAACGAGATCCGCGCGCACGTGTCGCGCAAGCAGGTGAGCTGCGTGACGCCGCCTCGCACGCCGACACCGTGCGCGCCTGGCCCGAAGTCGCGCAGGTCGAAATGGAGCGCGATCGCATGCAGATCAGCACGCGCGATGCCGAAGCGCTGCTGGTGCGCCTGTTCCGCGAAGACCCGCAGCTTTCCGACATCGAAGTGAAACGCGCCGGGCTCGCCGAAGCGTTCACCGAGCTCACCAATGAATCAACAAGGAGGCCGCATGAACTACCGTCGGCCAGCATGTCGAGCGCGCGCCTGTGGGCCGCCTATTTCGGCGAGATGCGCTTCGAGCTCATCAAGTCGCTGCGCACACCGGCGTTCGCGGTGCCGACGCTGTTCTTCCCGATCATGTTCTACCTGCTGTTCGGCATCTTCCTCGGCAGCATGCGCGGCAACAGCGCCGATGTCGCAGTACATCTTCGCCACCTACGGCGTGTTCGGCGCCATGGGACCGGGCCTGTTCGGCTTCGGCGTGTCGCTCGCCATCGAGCGCGAACAGGGACTGCTGACGCTCAAGCAGGCGCTGCCGCAGCCTCCGGGCGCCTATCTACTGGCGCGCGCCGTCATGGCCATGCTGTTCGTCGCGCATCATCTCGCTGATGCTCACGCTGATGGCCGTGCTGGTCGGCGACGTGCCGCTGACCTTCTCGCAGGGCTGCGCAGCTGTTCGTCGATCGACGTGCTCGGCGCGCTGCCGTTCTGCGCCATCGGCATGTGCGTGGGCGCGCTGGTTTCCGGGGCAGGCATCGCCGGCCATCGTGAACCTGATCTTCCTGCCCATGGCGTTCCTGTCGGGGCTGTGGCTGCCGCTGCAGTTCATGCCGCAAGTTCCTCAGTCGACATCGCGCCGATCTGGCCCGCCTACCACCTGGCGCAGATGGCGCTCGATACCGTCGGCGCGCCGAGCGTCGGGCACTTATCGCGGGTCACATCGCGGTGCTCGCCGCGACCACGCTGGGATTCTTCCTGCTCGCGATGCGCCGCATGCATGGCAGCGGATTTCGGTTGTTAGGCGCACGGCCGAAGCGGACGCTGGCGATCGTCGCCGGCGCCTGCGCGCGTCGTGTTGGTCCTGTCGCTCTGTCGGGCGTGTTCGGTGGCAAGCCGGCAACGTACGGAGGACGCAACCGCTGCAACGGACGCGCCTCCGCTGCCACCGGCACGCCCGCCCCGGAAGCGCCGGCCGGCGTGGCGGCGCCCGCGGTGGCGGTGATCGCCAGACTTCGACGATGGATCCGCGAACGCGGCGTATGGCATCGGCTGGAGCGCGGCCGGCGATGACATGCGTGGCGGCAACTCGACGGCCACGCAGCGGCTCGTCGATGGTGGCGCCGACGGCAGCAAGGGCGCGCTCGAGGTGACCGGCGACGATCGGCAGCGCCATCCAGTATCCGTTCGCGGGCACCATGTTCTTCCCGCAGGGTCCGCCGATGGAGGGCATGATGGACTATCTCCGGCAAGAAGACCCTGATCTTCCAGGCGCGCGGCGACGGCAAGCGCTACATGCTCTGGTGATCTCGGGACTCGATGCGTCGACGCCATCCCGCTCATGTACGACTTCGAGGCGGGCCCCGAGTGGCGTGAAGTGAAGCTCGAACTCGCCAAGTTCGGCGCACGCGGACTTCAAGCGCGTGCGCGCCATCGGCATCGGCACGATGGGTCCGGTGGGGCCGTTCCGGCTGCAGATCGACGACGTGCGGCTGGAGTAAGATCACGCCCGGATCGAACACCCATGCGACTCAAGCAACTACTCAAGAACATCCGCGAGCCGCCGCCGGATTCGATGGTCGGCCACATGATCGGCGCCGACGGCCGCGTCATGCGCCACATGCCGTTCGTGATCCTGGTCAACCTGGCGTGGTTGTTCCTGTATCCGATCCTCGCGCACGTCTCGTTCGTGGACGTCATTCTTCCCACGCTCATCAGCGTGCCGATGTTCCTCTACCTGCATCTGTGCACGTATTTCTACGGCGGGCCGAACCAAGTGCGCCTGCGCTACATCGCCGGCGTCTTCCTGCTGGGTTTCGTGGTGGTGAATTTCAACCTGTCCGGTCTCGCCTATCTCATCTTCGGGTTTTTCAGCTTCGCATTCGTCGTTCCGACGCGCATCGCGTGGCGAGTGATCGCCCTCGTGACCGCCGCGTTCATCGTCCAGATGTACCTGCTCGGTCACAACATGGAGCACGATTCTGAGCTGCGGCCTGCCCGTGGTGCTGCTCGGCATATCGGCGGTCTACACCGCCTACACCACGCATCAGCAGGAGCACCTGCGCCGCAGTAACCAGGAGATCACGCGGCTCGCCACGCTCGCCGAGCGCGAGCGCATCGGCCGGGACCTGCACGACCTGCTGGGTCACACGCTGTCGGTGGTGGCATTGAAATCGGAGCTGGCGCGCAAGCTCATCGATCGCGACCTCGACGGCCGCGCGCAACGAGATCAGCGAAGTGGAACGCGTGGCGCGCGACGCGCTGGCGCAGGTGCGCAACGCGGTCTCGGGAATTCGCAGCACCGCCCTGTCGGCGGAACTGGTCGCGGCCACCGCGCTGCTCGAAGCCCAGGGCGTCAAGGTCAAATGCGAAACCGAAAACGTGAAGCTGCCGCACGATCGCGAGACCGCGCTGGCGCTGAGCCTGCGCGAAGCCGCCACCAACATCCGCCGCCACTCGGGCGCCTCCGGCGTCACGATTCGCGTGCAGGAAGGAACCGACCGAGGTGGTGATCGAAGTGGTGGACGACGGGCGCGGCGGGCGCATCGTGCCCGGCAACGGACTCAACGGCATGCGCGAACGGCTCGACAGCGTCGGCGGCACGCTGTCGCTGACGCCTAACAAGGACGGCGGCACGCTGCTTCGCGCCTCGGTTCCCGTCGCCGCATGATCCGCATCCTCCTCGCCGAAGACCAGGCCATGGTGCGCGGCGCGCTCGGCGCGCTGCTCAAGCTCGAGCGCGACATCGAAGTGCTGGGCGCGGCCGCCGACGGCATGCAGGCGCTGTCGCGAGTGCCGGCGGCTCAAGCCCGACATCGTGGTCACCGACATCGAGATGCCCGGCATGACCGGCATCGAGCTCGCGCAGAAGATCCAGGCGGACGGCCTGCCCTGCAAGGTGGTCATCGTCACCACGTTCGCGCGCCAGGGATATCTGCGCCGCGCGCTGGATGCCGGCGTCAAGGGCTACCTGCTCAAGGACTCGCCGGCCGAGAAGCTCGCCGAGGCGCTGCGCAACGTGCATCGCGGCGGCAAGGCCATCGATCCGGCGCTCGCGGTGGAAGCGTGGAACGAATCGGATCCGCTCAACGATCGCGAGCGCCAGACGCTGCGCCTGTCGGGCGAAGGGCTGTCCGCGCCGCAGATCGCCGAGCAGCTCGGGCTGTCCGCCGGCACCGTGCGCAACTACCTGTCCGAGGCCATCGGCAAGCTCGGCGCCAACAACCGCATCGACGCGTATCGACTCGCGCGGCAGCGCGGCTGGCTTTAATGGGGACATTCCTGATTTGCTAGCAAATGGGACGCGGCCAACTCTGCGCGTCAGACATCGCGAGCGGACTCGCACGCAAACGAGGCGCGTCCCGTTTTGCCAGCAAATCAGGAATGTCCCCATTACCCCCGGCCGATGTAGGGCATCTTGGTCGCGAGGATGGTCATGAACTGCACGTTCGCCTCGAGCGGTAGTTTGGCCATCTGCAGCACGGCGTTCGCGACGTGGTTCACGTCCATCATCGGCTCGGCCTGCGGCAGGCGGCTGCCGAGCTCGGTCAGCGCGTTGCCGATGTCGATCTGCCCGCAGGCGATGTCGTACTTGCGGCCATCGAGCGACGTCGACTTCGTCAGCCCGGTGATCGCGTGCTTCGACGCCGTGTACGGCGCGGAATTCGCGCGCGGCGTGTGCGCCGAGATCGAGCCGTTGTTGATGATGCGCCCGCCGCGCGGTGTCTGATCCTTCATCAACCGGAACGCCTGCTGCGTGCACAGGAACGCGCCGGTGAGATTGGTGTCGATGACCTCGCGCCACTTCTCGTAAGGCATGTCTTCGAGCGGCAGGAACGGCGCATTCAATCCCGCGTTGTTGAACAGCACATCGAGCCGGCCGAACTTGGCGTGCGCGGCGTCGAACAACGCGCGCACCTCGTCGGGCTTCGTCACGTCGGCGACCACGCACAGCGACTTCCGCGCTCTCGCGCCGCCTCGCGCGCCACGCCTGCGAGCTTGTCGAGCGTGGCGCCCCGCGAGCACCACGCGAAAGCCGTCGCGCAGAAAGGCGAGCGCGGTCGCCTTGCCGATGCCGCTGCCCGCGCCCGTGATCAACGCCACCCGCGTTTCCACGTCCTTCCTTTCGTTCAAGCGTCGCCGCGACGCAACACCAGCTCGCTGAACGTGCCGTTTTCATCGACGCGCAGCTCCATGTCGATGGGCTGGCAGCAGACCTGACAGTCCTCGACATAACTACACAGACCGGCGCTCGCATCGACGCTAGTCTCGAATTCCTCGCCGCAATACGGGCAGGCCACGCGCACGAACTCGGTGGATGCGCCATTGTCGATTGAAGCAGGGTCGCCGCCGATGACAGGCTCGAGTCCGTAGAGCGCGTCCACTTCTGCGTCGGTCAGCGGCTTTTCCTGGAGGGTGCATGTTCATTCGCGTTTCGATGATGGCACGACTCGCGCTGCTCGTCGGCATCTGGCTGGTGACGTCGGGCAACGATCGCCTTTTGCAGTTTCCAGTCCGGACCGGGCGCGGGCCTGGGCCCCGGAGTCCCGGGAGCGACCGGGCGGGACCCGCCACCTTCCGCAGCACTCTCGTCCTGCGCAATATCTCCAACGTCGAGACCGACGACTTCGTCTTCGGCGAGCCGATCCGCTTCGACTTCACGATCGAGAACCTCACCAACCGCGGAAATTCGCGTCCAGTTCGCCGACGCGCAGACGCACGACTTCGTCGTTGCTGAACAATGGCACCCTGCGGATCCGCTGGCAGTGGTCCGATGGCCGGGCATTCGCGCAGGTCGCCACGGAACTCGTCTTCGCAGCCTTATGCCAGCAAGACCTTCACGCGCGATCTGGAACGGCACTCTCGCGGACGGCACGAACCTGCCGCGTTGGCAGGCTACCAGGCCCGCGGCCTGATGATATTCGCCGGCTACGAGAACAATCCGCTGGCCCCCAGCGAATACGGCTCGCCGCTCGAGCCTTTCCGGGTTCGCTGAAAACCTGGGTTTTGTGCACCCGCGGCGGGCTCCTGCCTCGTATAGATGGCAGGACACGCAAATCAGGAGCCCGCCGTGAAAATCTCAAGCCTGGCCGCCGCATTGGTCATTACCCTCGCCCTGCCCACCGTGCGGTGTCACCGGCGGCCCTGAGCTCAGGATTCCCGACTTCAGCCACCTGCGGCACAAGGCCTCGGAATCGACGGACATCACCATCGACGGCTTCCTGATGCGCATCGCGAAGAAATTCGCCGCTTCCCACGCCGCCGAAGAAGCCCATGACGAGGCCATATCCCTGCTCCAGGACATCAAGTCCGTGCGGGTCCGCAATTTCACCTTCGACACCGACGATGCCTACTCGAAGGCGGATATCGACAGCGTCCGCAAGCAGCTCCAGGGCCCGGGCTGGAGCGCGCTCGTCACGGTTCACAGGCGCGAACCGCGCGAGGACGTCGACGTCTACATCTGCCTGGACGGCGACAAGATCAAGGGCCTGGCGGTGATCGCCAGCGAGCCGCGCGAATTCACCATCGTGAACATCGTCGGCAGCATCGATATCGATAAGATCGAGCGGCTCGAAGGACGAATTCGGCATTCCGAAGATGAGTGAGAACCGAGTGATGCGACCCCGTGAGCCTCTCCGCCGCGCAACCGATGCCTGATTCGCTGCTGCTGCAGGCGCGTGCCGGAGACCGCAATGCCTTCGCGGCCCTGGTGCGCGCGCACCAGGGCTCGGTGTTCAGCATCGGGCTGCGCATGCTCAGCCGGCGCGATGCGGCCGAAGACCTGGCGCAGGACGTGTTCCTGCAGCTGTATCGCAAGCTCGACTCCATCGAGTCGCTCGAGCACCTGGGATTCTGGCTGCGGCGCGTGGCGGCGAACCTGGCCATCGACTGGCTGCGGCGCCTGCCCTACAGCGCCACGCAGCCGCTCGATGAAGGCACCGAAGTCGCCGGCGCAGGAAGCCGACAGACGATCCGCTGATGAGCCGCGAGCTCACGCGATTGTTAGGCGAGCTCGCGCCGCACGCGCGCGCCGTGATGCTGCTGCGTTACCAGGAAGATCGTGACGTCGCCGAGATCGCCGCGATGCTCGACATGCCCGTGAATACCGTGAAGAGCCACATCAAGCGATCGCTGACGACCCTGCGCGGCCGGATGATCGGCGCGAAGCTGATCGATTGCGAGGAACTGCCATGAACGAGAAATCCCGAGAATTTCGAAGACGAGCTGCGCCGGCGCCTGCGTCCGGTCGACGCGCCCGAGGGGTTCGCCGAGCGGCTCATGGCGCGCGCTGCCCGCGGAGCGCAAGCCCGCGGTGGTGGAGTTCATCGCCCAAGGCCGCGCGCCCGTCGCTGCGCCAGTTCGGCATGCCGGCTGCGCTCGCCGCGTCGCTGCTGGTGGCCGTGTTCCTCGGGGTGTACGTGGCCAACGACCGCGCGCTGCGCGAAGAACAGAAGGCATCGCCGCGAGCCAGCAGCTCATGCAGGCGCTGCGTGTCACCAGTCGAGAAACTCGACCTCGCCTATGAGGCCGTGAACAACCCGCCAACGGCGGGCGAAGAGGAGAATCGCTCATGAACGCCCGCGTCCTGATCTGCCTCGCCGCAGGGTTCCTGGCGGGCCCGGTGTTCGCGCAAACCAAGGGCCAGCTGCGGCTGCCGGAGTTCGCCGCGCTGGCCGACAAGGCCAGCGAAACCGTCACCGTGACGCTCGACGCCAACCTGCTCGGCATGGCGTCGCGTTTCCTGAGCAACGAGGATCCCGAACAGGCCAAGGCCAAGAAGCTCGTCAGCTCGCTGACCGGCATCTACGTGCGTCACTACACCTTCGACTCCGACTACGCCTATCCCAAGGGCGACATCGACGGCGTGCGCCGGCAGTTGAGTGCTCCGGGCTGGAGCCGCATCGTCGAAGCACGCAGCAAGAAGGAGAACACCAACGTGGACGTGTTCGTGCTCATCGACGGCGAAAAGGCGCAGGGCCTTGCCATCATCGCCAGCGAGCCGCGCGAGTTCACCATCGTGAACATCGTCGGCAACATCGATCTCGAGCAGCTCCACGATCTCGAGGGCAACTTCGGCGTGCCGGATCTCGAGATCGAGACCGGCAAGAAGCCGGAGAAAGCGAAGTAGTCAGAGCTCCCAGCGAAGGATTGCCGCGACGAGCGTGCGCCTACGGAATTGCCGTGGTTCCTTCAGTCGACGGACGCGGCTGTAGACTACCGCGACCAGCCGCCAAGGAGTCCTGACCATGTTGCTCCGATTGATCCAGGGAATGCCTGTTGCTTGGTCTGACGGTCGCAATACATGCGGCGGTGCTTGGCGCAATGCTCCATCAGTTTCAGAAAGCAATCGAGAAAAAACTGCCGACCGGCTTCTTCGCTCACTCCTGGGTGCTCACGCGTATCGCCGCGGTCACCGTGATCGCCCACCTGTTCGAGATCACGATCTGGGCGGGCTTCTATTACTGGAAGGAAGCGCTCCCTAGCATAGAGACCAGTTTGTATTTCAGCGCGGTAACCTACGCCACGATCGGCTACGGCGATATCGTGGTGTCGCAGCCGTGGCGCGTGCTCGCAGCGATGGAAGGACTCACCGGTATCCTCATGTGTGGATGGTCGGGCGCCTTCTTCTTCGCGGCCGTCAACCGTCATCTACATGGTTCGCCAGCCAGCCGCTCCTCAACGCGACTGAGGCAACGCGGTCACGCCGGGCAGCTGTCCTTGAACGAAAACGGCGCGCCGGCCACCAGTGCGTCGGGCGCGGCGAATGCTTCGCCAAACGTGAAGGCTTCGGCCGTCGGGCCGTGTTTGCGCAGGTGCTCGAGCCTTGCCACCGCTTCGGCGATCGTCGGTTCATGGCCTTCCGGAATCCACCACAACGCGAAGGGCGCTTCTTTCATGCGCGTGAACCATTCGCGCTTGCGGCGCAGGATCTCGATGTGCGCGGACTTGTACACGTAGTTGCGCAGCGAATCGACATCGCGCCACACCGACATGTTGATGATGATGTTGTCGCCGAGCGGGCGCAGCGACGTGGCGTCGTTGCCGTCGCCTTTCAGGCGCCAGACAAATCCCGGCGAAGCTTCGGCCAGCGCGTTGATGCGGTCGAGGTTGTCGACGAAATCCTTGAGCTCGGGGCTGTCGAGCGGCGCCTTCAGCGCGGCGATATTGAGCTGGGCCAGTTGATACTTCGACATCGGGACTCCCTTGTTCGTGGCGCGTTCAGCGCATGGCGTCGCGGACATCGAGCAGGGCCTGATCCGCGCTGTCGACCTTGATGAGGCCGAGCCGCGGATATTCCAGATCCACGATGACGTAAATCGACAGCGAGATGACCAGCGCGAACGTCACCTGATGGAACCAGCTCCGGTCCTTGTTGGACGAGGTTCCGTATCCGACCAGCAACGCGCCGACGAGGCTCAGCACCGCGAGCAACATGAAGATGACGTCGGGCGGATGATTTCGCGGTCGCCATCACGCGCGTGGCGGTGATGTCGATCATCTCGTTCAATGCCGGAGTCAGCAGCATCGTGGCCTGGGGCGAGGCGCCGGGCAGTCGCATCGCCGCCATGGCCTGCTTCCAGATCTCCATCTGCAGCGCCGCGCCTTCGGCCAGTCTGGCCACCACGTCTTCCCGATTGTCTGCGCCCTGATAAACGGTGGCGCGGTTGTCGGTATAACGGCGAAACAGTTCGCGCAGTGGCGCCCGCGCCTCCTCTGGCAGCAGGTCGAGGCGCAGATAGGCGGTGCCAATGGCATTGGCTTCGCTGTTGATGAACCATTTGCGTTCTTCGAAACGCGAGGCGGCTCCGGAAAACGTGAACGCCAGCAGCAGGCCTAGCAATGCGAACACAGCGCCTTCGGCCGCGCCGGCACCCTTGGTGAGGCCCTCGGGTTCCATCGCGAGCCGCCTGACACCGACGCGCCGGCCGATCTCGAAGGTCAGCAACATGCCAGCGAACAACGCGATCGTCAGCAACATTGCGACCCAGCGTGAAATTCATCGGCCTTTCTCCCGGTTATTTCTTCTTCTTGCGAGCGAGTGCCTTCACGGCATCCTGTTTCACATTGTGCCTGACGATGCGGGTAATCAACTCCAGAGGCAAGGGTTCGTCGAAAGGAAACTTCAGATTGCCCTTCGGCCCCGCATATTTCGCTGCCGCTTTCTGGAGCGCCGCATTCCCGCGCACCGGTGGATAGAGCCCGATGTGGTTCTTGAAGCCCGCGAAGTACACCAGCATGCCGTACTGCCTGTACGCGGGCATGCGATAGCTGATGAGTTTCGGTGGACTTGGGCGCGGCGGCGCGGATGGTGCGCCGGACTTTCCGCAGCAACGCCTGAACGTCCCTGGGGAACGAGTTGATGTAGCTATCGACGTTCATCAAAGCCCCCTCGCGATCACCTCTTTCATGATCTCGTTGGTGCCGCCATAAATTCGCTGCACGCGCGAGTCCGCGAACAGGCGGCACACCAGGTATTCATTCATGTAGCCGTAGCCGCCGTGCAGCTGCACGCATTCGTCGAGCACCTGCTGCTGCATGTCGCTGCACCACCACTTGGCCATCGATGCGGTTTCGGTGTCCAGCTTGCCGGCGACGAGATCCGTGACACAGCGATCGGAGAACACCCGCGCGATGCGCGCGATGCTGGCCACCTCCGCAAGCTTGAAGCGCGTGTTCTGGTAGCTGAAGACGGGCTGGCCGAAGGCCTTGCGCTCGCGCACGTACTTCAGCGTCTCGTCGATGCCGCCTTCCATCGCGGCGACCGCGCAGACTGCAATCACCGTGCGTTCATACGGCAGGTCGTGCATGAGCTGGTACATGCCCTGACCTTCGGCGCCGCCTAACAGGTTTTCCAGCCGGCACCTTCACGCCTTCGAAGAACAGCTCCGCGGTGTCCTGGCCGTGCTGGCCCATCTTGTCGAGCACCCGGCCGACCCGGTAACCCGGAAGGTCCTTCGTCTCGACCATGAGAATGGAGAGACCCTTGCTGCGGTCGGGATCGGTGCGCACGACCAGCATGAGCAGGCCGGCCAGGAAACCGTTGGTGATGAAAGTCTTGCCGCCATCGACCACGTAGTGGTCGCCCTGCTTCACCGCGCGAGTTCGGATGCCCTTGAGATCCGAGCCCGTGCCGGGCTCGGTCATGCAGATGGCGCCGATGAGCTCGCCCGACGCCATGCGCGGCAGGAAGCGCCGCTTCTGCTCCTCGGTGCCGTGATTGAGCACGTAGTGCGCGCACATGCTGTGCACGCTCTGGCCGAAAGCTGCTGATGCCGCGGCGCTGCAGCTCGGTGTACATGACCGCCTCGTGGCGGAAGTCGCCGCCGCCTCCGCCGTAGTCGGTCGGGACGTCTAACAACAAGAGGCCGGTATCGCCGGCCTTGCGCCAGGTCTCCCGGTCCACGTGGTGCTGCTCGCGCCAGCGTGCGTCGTGCGGAACCATCTCGGTGTCGATGAAACGCACGACCGTGTCGCGAAACACTTCGAGGTCGTCGTCCATCCAGGGAACGATGTAGGGATTCATGCGCTAAGCCTAGCGCTCCCGGTCGTCCGTGGCGACGAACTCCACGCTGCCGATCCAGTTTCGCTGGCGCCTCGCCAGGCTTTCGCCCTCGATCTCGCATTCGAGACGCTCAACGATTTAGAATGATCCCGCCCTCAGCCTCCGGTGCAGGCCGCCGCGGAAGTGCGCGTGAACCGGTATTGGCCACCCTTCTTGGCCACGAACTTGCGCGTGGCCATGGTGCCTTCGGTCTTCACACTGCCACCAAATTCTTTTTCGAACAGCGTTGACCGCAGGTTCACCGGGCCCGCACGCCCCGTGGTCAGCGCCAGCGTCACCGGTCCGCAGGTGTCCCAGTCGATGTCGACGGTGATGTCACCGCGGGCACGGATGCCTTTGACGCTTCCCGGTGCTCCACGCCTTTGGCAATGCCGGCAGGATGTGCAGCTCGCCGTGCTGACTCTGCAGCAGCATCTCCACGATGCCCGCCGTGGCACCGAAGTTGCCGTCGATCTGGAACGGCGGATGCGTGTCCCACAAGTTGGGCAGCGTGCTGTCGCGCAGCAGGCCTTCCAGCAACTTGTGGGCACGATCACCGTCACGCAGACGGGCCCAGAAGTTGATCTTCCACGCGCGGCTCCAGCCGGTGCTGGCATCGCCGCGTGCATCGAGCGTCGCACGCGCCGCCGCGACGAGCTCGGGATTCTTCGCCGGGTCGATCGCATGTCCAGGATGCAGCGCGAACAGATGCGACACGTGCCGGTGATCGCTCTTGGGATCATCGAGGTCGGCCTTCCACTCCTGCAACTGGCCCCACTTGCCAACGCGCAGGCCGCGGTCGAGTTTCGCGAGCGCATCATCGATTCGCTTCGCGAACTCCTTGTCTCCGACCAGTTGCGCGGCAGCCGAAGTGCTGACGAACAGATCGGCGACGATCTGCTGCGACATCGCCGCTCCCGCGGTGAAGGGTCCGTGCTCGGGCGAGTAACTCGGGCTCACGGTGAGCTTTCCGTCGCGCGGGTCGGCGACCAGCGCATCCAGCCAGAACTCCGCCGCGCCCTTTCATGACGGGCCACGCACGCTTCTTCAGGAACTCGGCGTCCTGGCTGAATAGATAGTGCTCGTAGAAATGCTGGGCCAGCCACGCCGAGGCTTCGGGCTGCCAGAACGCCGTGGGCCAGTCGATCGGCCCGACATAACCCCACGCATTGGTGTTGAGGAACATCGTCCAGCCGCTGGCGCCGAAGTAGCGCTGCGCGGCGAGCTTGCCGGGCGTGACCAGGTGATCGACGAAATCAAACAGCGGTGGCGCGGTCTCGGCGAGATTGGCCACTTCCGCCGGCCAGTAGTTCATCTGCAGGTTGATGTTGACGTGATAGTCGGCATTCCACGGCGGCGTCGCCTTGTCGTTCCATACGCCCTTGCAGGTTCGCGGGCAGCGACCCTGGCGCGCGAGGAGGCGATCAGCAGATAGCGGCCGTACTGGAAATAAAGCTGTTCGAGCTGGCGGTCTGCCGCGGCGTTGCCGCTGCCGTACTGCGCGCGCAGCTTGTCGGTGGGCAATCTTCGGAGTTCCCGCATCGAGGCGCAGCGCCACGCGGCGAAACAACTCCTGGTGGTCGCGTGTGTGGCGCGCAAAGACCGGCGCGAAGCGCTCCTTCGTCGCCCCGACCGCGTCTTTGGCAACCGCGGCGACCGGATCCGCGCCGGCGTCGCGATAGCTCGGGTACTGCATGCGATAGTTAGTGCGCGCCGCCAGCACGAAGGTGACCTGGCATTCGCTCTCGATGCGCAGGTGACTCGCCGTCGGGCGTGACGCTGCCGCACTCCGGGACCACGCGCAGTTCGGCGGCGAACTTGAGTCCGTTCGATTTCAGCGCTGCCCGCGATCAGGATGCGCGATCCTTCCGCCCGGATCGTGACATTGCGATTGTCGGGCACCGCGAAGCGGACGCGCAGCTTCTGCAGGCTGGTGCCGTACCAGCGCGCCACGAGCGCCTGGTCGGGATAGGAGACGAAGTATTCGCGACGATAGCCGGCGTCGCCCTGCTTGAAGCTCACGCGCGCGGTAGCGGTATCCAGGTCGAGCTCGCGGCGATATCCGGACACCGGCGAGCCGTCGGACTCACGCTCGATGATGAGGTCGCCGAAACTCTGGTAGTCGCCGTAGTTGTGCATCTTGCGGCCGAGCAGTTTGGCCACGTCTTCCGGCTTGAGTTGCGTGCCTTCCAGCAGTTGTTTGCCGATGGAATGCATGAGCCCGGCCTGCGATTCGGCCGGCAGACCATAGTCATAGCCGCCTTCGGTGCCGGGCCCGCCGGTCCAGAGGGATTTCTCGGAGATCTGCAGGCGTTCGGAATCGACGCCGCCGAACACCATGGCGCCGATGCGCCCGTTGCCGATGGGCAGCGCTTCTTTTTCCCAGTCGGTGGCGGGCTTGTCGTACCAGAGAACGGTGCTCTGAGCCTGAGCGAACGACGCAAGCGCGAGCAGGCCCGCGACGGCAGTTAGACGAATGGTTTGGCGCATGACTCCCCCGTGAGCGGAGGGATCATATCAACGATGGACGCCGCCGCTTCGGCGGCGTTTTCCGACGTGGGGCGCAGCCCCTGGCAAGACGCCGCCGCTTCGGCGGCGTTAAGAGTGGGCGGCAGCCCTTTTCAAGCGTTGACGGCCTTCAGCACGCGCTGCGGCTGGGCGATGCCATAACCCTGCGCGTAATCGACGCCCAGCGACGTGAGCATCTGGATGATCTCGGCGTTCTCGGCGAATTCGGCGATGGTCTTCTTGCCGGTCAGATGGCCGATTTCATTGATGGAACGCACCATCTCGCGGTCGATGGGGTCGTGCAGGATCTCGCGCACGAAGCTGCCGTCGATCTTGAGGAAGTCGACCGGGAAATGCTTGAGGTAACCGAACGACGACAGGCCGGTGCCGAAGTCGTCGAGCGCGAAACGGCAGCCGAGTTCCTTCAGCGCCTGGATGAAGCGGTTGGCCTGCGAGAAGCTCGCAACCGCGGCGGTCTCGGTGATCTCGAAGCAGATCTTCGAGGCGTCGATGCCGCTCTTCTGGAACTGTTCGATGACGAACGGCAGGAACTTGTCGTCGCCCGAAGCTCTGGCCGGAAAGATTGATGGAGCACATGGCGAGCTTCTCGCGCTCGTCGGCTTCGCTGACCAGCCAGCGCAGCGCGTTCTCGATGACCCAGCGATCGATGGCCGGGGTCAGGCCATAACGCTCGGCGGCGGCGATGAAGTTGTCCGGCGACACCATGCGACCGGATTCGTCGCGCATGCGCAGCAGCAGTTCGTAGTGCTGGCCGGGTTCGGCGCGCTGCAGCGGCTGGATCTGCATGCGATACAGCTCGAAGCGGCCCTCTTCCAGCGCGGCATTGATGCGCGCGGCCCACTGCATCTCGCGGCGGCGACGCATGAGCTCGATGTCGTTCTCGGCGAAGCTGTGCACGCGATTGCGGCCGCCTTCCTTCGCGGCGGCGCAGGCGCTGTCGGCGGCGGAAATGATGGACGCCACGTCTTCGTTGTCGGCGGCGATCGGCACCACGCCGACGGACGCGCCGAGGCGGAACACGCGATCTTCCCAGGTGAATCTGAAATTGCGCACGGCCTCGCGCAGCACTTCGGCGGTGCGCAGCGCCTCATCCAGCGAGCAGGCTTCGAGCAGGATGCCGAACTCGTCACCGCCGAGCCGCGCGAGCGTATCGCGCCAGCGCACCTTGCTCTTGAGCAGCGCGCCGACCTGGCCTAACAACACGTCGCCCGCGGAATGGCCGCAGGTGTCGTTGATGATCTTGAACTGGTCGATGTCGAGGTAACACAGCGCGTAACTCGACTCGCGCGCCTTGGCGCTCTTGAGCGCGCGTTCGACGCGGCTCTCGAATTCGCGGCGGTTCACCAGGCCCGTCAGCAGATCGTGCGACGCGTGATACGAGAGACGGCGATTGAGCTCGCGGCTCTCCGTCACGTCATGGAACACGAGCACGCCGCCGGACACCGCGCCCGCGCCGTCGCGAATCGGGGCCGCGGTGCTCTCCACGTACAGCTCGTTGCCGTCGCGGCGAATCAGCAGCATCGGGCGCACGCTCTTGATCGGGCGCGTGCGACGAATCGACACGCTCAACGGATTCTCGAGCGGCTCGCAGGTCTCTTCGTGGAACGCGCGGTAGATTTCTTCGATGGGCCGGCCCATGGCGTCTTCGAGGCGCCAGCCGGTCAACTGTTCGGCCACCGGATTGATGTAGTCCACGGTGGAGTTCGCGTCCGTCGTGATGACGCCGTCACCGATGGACTGCAGCGTGATCTGCGCGCTCTCTTTCTCGCGGAACAGCGCTTCTTCGTAGAGCTTGCGTTCGGTGATGTCGAGCTCGACACCGACCAGGCGCAGCAGGCGCCCGTGTTCATCGACGCGCGCCTTGGCGCGGCTCACCACCCAGCGCCAGTCGCCGTTGCGGTGCTTCATGCGATGCACGCTTTCGAAAATCGGCGATCTTGCCGGCGACGTGGTCGCGGATTGCCGATTGCACGCGCGACATGTCTTCCGGATGCACCAGGCTGCGCCAGTCCGGCGAATCGAGCAGCGCGTCCACCGGGTAGCCCAGCATCTGCTTCCAGCGCGGCGAGAAGTGGACCTCGTTGCTCTCGATGTCGAAATCCCAGAGGCCGTCGTTGGCCGCGCCCTGCGCGAGCTCGAGACGTTCTTCGAGTTTGTGCAGGCGGCCCTCGACACGCAGGCGCTCGAGGCCGGCTGCCAGGGAGTTGCCGAGCAGCTTCAGCAGAAGCTGCAGGTTCACGTCCCAGGCGCCGCGCGGCAGCGCGTTCGCCAACCCGAGGATGCCGGCCGGCACGCCGCCGACACGGAAGGAAATCATGAGCACCGAACCAATCTGCAGCTCCGCCAGGCGCTGGCTCTCGATGAGCTGGTCGCGGCGGGGCGTGGCACTGTCGCGGATCTCCGAGAGGCGCAGGTGCTCGAGCCGACCCTTGAGCCAGGGATAGGTGTCGATGGTGGCGCTGCGCCAGGCTTCGACGCGGCATTGCGCGAGCGCGCCATGCGCCGAATACACCTCATCGATCGCCGTGCCTTCCGGTGAGAACAGCCACACGAAGGCGGTATCGACGCCCGAGGAGTCACGAAGGGAATTGAGGCTCTCGCGAATGCAGCTCTCGACGGAGCCGCGCCGCATGTTCTGCAGGTCGATGGATATTTTGGTGCAGGCGATGTCGACGCCCAGAGGCGGCTTGCCACCGCGCGCCGACCACACGCCCGTGGCGAACACGTCAGACGAGGTCAGATCACCAGGATGTTCAGGTGCTTGAGCCACTCTTTTTGCAAGCTACAGCGTAGATCCATGTGCCGCTCCGAACCGGGCCACAGATTCCAACGCCTGCCTCCTCCCAAAGTTGCGAAGCATTCTGTCATAAGAATCGAAGAACACAAGCTAAGTGCATGGTCCAACGAGAGAATGATTCGCAATTGCTTGAGATTCGTACAGCGTTAAGTCTCAACGCGCGTGGGCGGCGTACGAAATGGCTCGCGACGAGTCGCCCTGCTCGGCGCAACTTCGCTCCGCCGGAGCGCGCACCAGGAACCACTTTTCGCCTGGAGGTGACGCCGACCGGAGTCACGGCGACCACGAAGCACGGGTACTTCTTCAACGTGGATTCGGGCACGAGCAGCACGCGATTCGGCGCGGCGTTGAGCCACAGCGCGGCGTCATACGACTCCTGCGCGCCTTCGAGCCAGCGCCGGTGGCCGAAATTTACTGTCGGACGATCGAGATACAGCAGGAACTGCTCTTTGTAGGCGACGAGCGCGAGTTGCTCCTTGGGATTCAGCTGCGCGAGCGCATCGCGGACGAAATCGCGCCCCGAGCGCTGGCCATTCATTGCAGGGCGCGATGAAGTAGGAGAACACGATGGCGAGCGAACCCAGGGCCACCGGCCATGCCGCCAGCGGCGCGCGCCACGCGGCGTATGCGAGCCCCGTGCCGCAGAGCGCTAGATAGACATACAGCGCGGTGACGCCACCGAGATCGGCAGCGTCGATCGCTTTCACGGCGAACTTCGCGTTTGCGAGGAACGACACGACAAACACCGCGGCCGCCACGAAGAAAGTGCCCGCGAGAATGAATCCGGCACGCCGCACACCCGCGCGTGACAGCACCGATTCGAGGAACGGCATCGCCGCGAACGCCAGTGCGGGCAACGCCGGCAGGATGTAGACGCCGCGCTTGCCCGGGCTCACCGAGAAGAACACGAGCACGATGAGCGCCCAGGACAGCGGCAGCCAGACACGCGCGTTGCGTTCGTGGAACGCCGTCTTGAAGCGCGGCGCCAGCCAGAACAGCAGCAGGCTCCAGGGCAGCCACAGTGGCGGGACTGACCTCGACGATGAAGTAGTACCAGCCTTTGACGTGATGCCAGGCCGCCGCATAACGCCCCACCGTCTGCTTGAAGAGGATCTCGTCGCGATAGGCGGCGTATTCCTCGGAGCCGCTGGCCGCCACGGTGAGCAGCATCGGCACGAACCACAGTGAGACCGCCAGCAACATGGCGAGCGGCGCCAGCCACCAGCGCCAGCCCAGGCTGCCCCGCATCGATCGCCGGCAAGGCCCTTCCAGCGCAAGGCGCGCATCGAGAAGTAAGGAATCAGCAGCAGCAAGGGCAGGAAACCCACGCCCTTGGTGAAGATGCCGAGTCCCGCGGCGAAACCGCCGATGAAGTACCAGCGCCACGACGGGTCCGAGCAGCAGGTGGCGCAGCAGTGCGTACAGCGAGAACGTGGTGAGGAAACACAGCGTGCGCGTCGATCTGCGCGCCGCGCACGACGAACAGGAACTGCAGCGTGCACACGATGATCAACGCAGCGGCCAGGCCCGCCTCGCGGCTGACCGTGCGGCGGCCGAAGTCGTAGATGAGGAACAGCGTGCCACCCGCGGCGAGGAACGACGGAATCAGGAAGGACGCCTTCACCGAGCCGAACAGCGAGTAGCAGATGGCCAGCAACCAGAAGTACAGCGGCGGTTTGTCCTGGTAGAGGTCGCCGCCCACGCGCGGGAACAACCATTCGTGCGAGAGCGCCATGTCGCGCGCCAGCGCGGCGAACCGCGGTTCGTCGGCCGGCCAGGGATCGCGGATGCCGAGTCCGGTGCCGACGAGGATCGCCAACGCCAGCGCGAGCCACAACAGATCGCGCGCGCGGATCGGCAGCGGACCGGCCGGTTGCGCTGGAATGCCGGAAGCGGACTTGCCGCCTGGCTCCACCAGCGTTGGGGGCGCCGGCGCCGGGCGCCGCCTCAACGGGCATCGCTGCCGTCACCGGCTCAGGTGTCGGCGAGCTCAACGGCGCACTAACTACCGCGGTGGCCACCGACGATGCCGCCATCCACGGGCGCGAGGAACGGCGCCGCCATTTCGCGCGCAGAAACTGCGGGTGCGACAACGATCTCGTCTTCTTGCTGGGGAACCTTGATGGGAGGAACGGCGCGCGGCCGTGGCGCGCCTCCCTGGAGCAGACCGATATCAGGCATGTTGACCGTCGCGGCTCGCGCGGATGTCCATCACGAGGTTGTAGAACGCGACCGAGGCCGGCAGCAGATTGGTCAAGACACCGACCGCGTCGTTCTTGCCCCAGATGAAATACGACGTGACCATGGCGCTGCCCAGCAGGCTGATGATCCAGAAGCTGCGCGGAATCATCGGCCGGCCCGCGCGCTTCGTGGCCCAGGCCTGGACCACCCAGCGGCCCGCGAACATCAGCGCGCCGATGAAGCCCACGAGCTTCCACGGAGTCAGGACGACGCCGAAATAGACACCAATCACGCCGCTCATCATGGGACGCTCCTCATCTATTCAGTCTTCGCGCACCAGCAGGCCGGACTTGTAGCGCCGTCGCAGCCACATGACGCCCGACCATGTCGACGATGCCCACCCACAGGCGGTTGAGCATTCCGTACTTCGACGTGCCGCGCGTGCGCGCCCGGTGGCTCACCGGCACCGAGACGACGCGCGCGCCGTGCCGCTGGAACAGCGCCGGCAGGAAACGATGCATGTGATCGAAGCGCGGCAGGTCCATGAACGCCTCGCGCGAGAACAGCTTGATGCCGCAGCCCGTGTCGGGCGTGCCGTCGCCTAACAACCCGCTGCGCACGCCGTTGGCGATGCGCGACTGCAGCCGCCGGAAGGCCGTGTCCTTGCGCGACGCCGTGCGATTGCCCATGAAGAGCTGCACGCCGCGACCCGTCGGGTGAATCGCGCGTCGCGATGAGCCTGGGTATGTCGGCCGGATCGTTCTGGCCGTCGCCGTCGAGCGTGGCGATCCACGGCGCGCGCGCCGCGCGCACGCCGCTCGCCACCGCCGCGCTCTGCCCGCTGCGGAACGAATGGCGCAACACGCGCAGGGCGGGCAGCGACGCCTTGAGCTTCTGCAGGATGGCCACGGTGTCGTCGGTGCTGCCGTCGTCGACGAAGATCATCTCGTAGGAACGCGCGCTCAGCGCGGCGTCGATCTCGCGCGCCAGCGGCTCCACGTTCTCCGCTTCGTTGCACACCGGCACCACGACCGAGAAGTCGACGCTCACTTGGCCTCCAGTGCATCACGCGCCACGCCGAAGAGCCGCTTGAGCTCCGCGGTCATGTCCTTCTGCCAGGCCTCGAGCGCCGCGGGCTGCAGCGTGCGCGGCACCTGGCGCGGCGGGCCCACGGCGATCACGATGCGTGAGAACGGCCACGGCAGCACGAACTTGTCCCACGCGATCAAGCGTCGCGCGGCTCGCGCACCAGGCCATGGGCAGAATCGGCCGCTGCGACATCTGCGACAGCAGGATGGCGCCGGGTTTGAAGACGAACCGTGGACCCTTCGGCCCATCCGGCGTGATGGATGGAGATATGCCCTGCTTCACCAGCGCGTCGTAGTAGTCGCGCAGCGCGCGCGCGCCGGTGTGCGTGGTGGAACCGCGGATGGAGTGGCCGCCGAAACGCGCCACCACCATCACGCCGATGTCGCCGTCGACCGAAGGACTGATGAGGAAGCCTAACTTCAGGCCGCGCGGCCGCTGCTCGAGCAGGTACTTCGCGCAAAACATCTGGTGCTGATGCCAGTAGACCGGAATCAGCGACGGCGACTGACTGCGAGCACCGCTGCCGTGTGCTCGTCGCCGATGACGCGCACGACGCGGCAGGTGCGCCAGAACGTCTTCATCAGGAACACCCCGATCGCGGCGACGATGCGCCAGACAAAGCGACGCACCGGAGTCATCCGACGTTTCGATCGGGTCTCCTTCTTGTAGAGGGTGTTGCGCAGTCCGCCTGCGTCTTCGGGATCGGTTGGCATCCGGATGAGGCCGGCAAAAGAGGCGCGAATTGTCGGTGAATCGGCCTATCGCTGCAATTGACAATCCGCGGCGACATGGCCGCTAAACCCGCCAAGCAGCGACCGCAAGAAAGAGGAAAAGTCCGCGCGATCTGCCCCCGAAGGCGGACGTGCAATTCGACATCGGCGAGCGACGACGACGCCATCCAGCGCATGACCGAACTCGTTCGCCCGTTCACGGCGACATCTACCGTTTCTACTCGCCCGTCGCGACGCGCGGACATGTGGCTCATCAACCATCCCGACGATGTCAAGCGCGTGCTGGTGTCGAACCACAAGAACTACACCAAGGGCATGGGGCTGGACCGGGTCAAGATCCTGCTCGGCCACGGCATCATGACCAGCGAAGGCGATTTGTGGAAACGCCAGCGCTACATGATGCAGCCGTCGTTCCATCGCCGCGTCATCACCGAGTTCGCGAAGCTCATCGACGCCTGCAACGAGCGCTTCATCGCCAAGTGGGAAGCGCAGGCCGCGCGCGGCGAGCTCGTGAACATCACCGACGACATGAGCGAGCTCACGCTCGAAATCGTGCTGCTGTCGATCTTCGGCACGGACCTCGAGCGGCTGGCGAAGGAGATCGGCGGCAATCCGTTCGACATCGTCACCAAGGAGACGGCGCGCGATCTCAAGTTCGCCTACAAGTTTCGCCAGCTCGCCAAGCTCGTCGGCGCGCTCGCGAAGCGCCGCCGCGACGGAGAAGAGCGAACACTTCGACTTCCTGCAGATGCTCATGGACGCGCGCGACAAGGAAACCGGCGCGCCCATGTCCGAACGCGAGCTCATCGACGAGGCCATGACGCTCATCGTTGCCGGCCACGAAACCACCGCCAGCGGCCTCAACTGGACCTGGTACCTGCTGTCGCAGAACCCCGAGGCCGAGAGCGCTGCTGCACGCCGAGATCGACGCCACCGCCGAGAAGCCGGACCCGGCCTCGCGGACATGGAATCGCTCGCCTACACGAAGAACGTGGTCGACGAGGCGCTGCGCCTGTATCCGCCGGGCTGGCTGCTGTCGCGCCGGACCATCGCGCCGGACGTGCTTGTCGGGCTTCGAAGTGCCGGCCGGCACCGACGTGCTGCTGTCACCCTATCTACTGCACCGCCACCCGCGTTACTGGAAGGAGCCCGAAGCGTTCCGGCCCGAGCGTTTCGATGCGGCGCACGAAAGCGAACGCCCGCGCTTCGCCTACATGCCGTTTGCCGCCGGCCCGCGGCACTGCATCGGTGAGACCCTGGCCCTATATGAAATGTACATGCACCTATATAAGGTGGCGCGCCGGTACCGGCTCACCTACGTGCCCGATCGCCCGCTCGAACTCGAAGCGCAGATCAACCTGCGCACCAAACATCCTCTGATGATGAAGCTGGAACGCAGGTCATAAAAGACATGATGACGAAGGCAGAAACGCTCGCCGAGCTGCTCACCAACAATCGCACGGTCAAGCGCACCATCAGCTATCTCGAAACCGAGAACAGCGAGCGCACGGTCAGCTACGGCGAGCTGTACGAGCGCGCGCTCGGCATCCTGTTCCACCTGCAGAAGCTCGGCGCGAGGCCCGGCGACAAGCTCATCATCTACCTCGCCAACAACGAGCAATTCCTCGACGCCTTCTGGGCCGGAATGCTCGGCGGCATCGTGCCGGTGCCGGTGGCGCTCGGCATCAGCGACGAGCACAAGCACAAGCTGCTGCGCATCGCGAAGAAGCTGGGCAAGCCCTTCATCTACACCGACCGCAAGACGCTCGATCGCATCGGCGCGTTCGCGGGCCCCGCCGGCGAGCAGGCGGCGTTCGACGGCCTGAACTCGCGCGCGTTCTTCGCCGAGCAGGTCGATGACATCTCGAAGGCCGGCAAGGTGCACGACGTGCAAGCGCCGACGACACGGCGTTCATCCAGTTCTCCTCGGGCTCCACCAGCGAGCCCAAGGGCGTCGTGCTCACGCACCGCAACATCCTCGCCAACGCGCGCGGCGCGGGCGAGGCGTCGCGCTGGAACGAAAACGACATCGAGCCTGACCTGGATGCCGCTGACCCACGACATGGGGCTCATCGGCATGCACATCATGATGTTCGCGCACCGCATGCACTCAACCTCATGCCGACGGAGCTGTTCGTCCGCCGCCCGCTGCTGTGGATGACGTTCTGCGCGCGCAAGCGCGCCACGGTCACGAGCTCGCCGAACTTCGGCTACCGGCACTACCTCAAGGTGCTGGGCGACCGCGACCTCGGCGAACTGGACCTCTCGCGCCGTGCGCCTCATCTTCAACGGCGCCGAGCCGATCTCGGTGGAGCTCGCGGATGAATTCATGGCGCGGCTCGCGCCCGCGAGGCTCAAGCGCACCGCGATGTATCCGGTGTACGGGCTCGCCGAAGCCACGCTGGTGGTGAGCTTCCCGCAGCCGCCGGAGCAGATGTACGAACACATTTCGGTCAATCGCCACGAGCTCGACGTCGGCAATCAGCCGGCCATCGTCGCCCACGGACCATGCGGACGCGTTGTCCATCATGGCGGTGGGCCAGCCGGTTCCGTACAGCAAGGTGCGCATCGCCGGCGATGACGACCGCGACTGCCGGACAACCACATCGGCCACATCCTCATCTCCGGCGACAACGTCACCAAGGGCTACTTCGAGAATCCGGAAGCCAACGCGAAGGGCTTCACCGGCTGACGGCTGGCTGCGCACCGGCGATCTCGGAATGCTGCAGAGACGGCAAGCTCTACATCACCGGCCGCGCGAAGGAAATCATCTTCGTCAACGGCCAGAACTACTACCCGCACGACATCGAGAGCATCGCGCAGCCGCGCCGAAGGCCTCGAGCTCGGCAAGGTCGTGGCGGCGGGCGTGCGACCCAAGGGCGCGAGCACCGACGATCTCATCATCTTCGTGCTGCATCGCATGGACATGAAGGAGTTCCTGCCGCTCGCGACGCAGGTCGCGCGGCTGGTCAACGAGCACACGGGCCTCGAAGTGGCGCACGTGGTGCCGGTGAAGCGCATCCCGAAGACCACCAGCGGCAAGATCCAGCGCCACCTGCTCGAAGAAGACTACGTGAACGGCGTGTACGCCGCGGAGCTCGGCGAGCTGGACAGCGCTGCGCGCGGCAGCGGAAGCGGCGGGTGGCGCGAAGGCTCACCAGCAACCGAGATCGAACGGCAGCATCAAGGACATCTGCGATGCGGCGCTGGAGCGCAACATCGACGTCAACGACAACCTGTTCGAGATCGGCGCGAGCTCGCTGAAGCTCATCGAGATCCACGAGCAGATCGACCGCGTCTACCCGGGCATGGTCGACCTCACGGAGCTGTTCGACTTCCCGACGATCGCCGAGCTGTCACGTCATCTCGAAGGCAAGTTGGCCGCGACGGTCTGATCGGCACGCTCGGGCTCGGGCTGCGCCTGGGCGTCTGGCTCTCTGCGACCTGATCGGGCGTGCGGTTGGAATACAGCACCACGGCCAGGAGCAGCGCGAGCGGCACGAGGACGGCGAGGGCGGAACGGTCGAAGGCGAACATAGGTTTTGGCTCCCGAGGATTGGGTTCAAAACGTACCGGACGGAGCCCGCTCGAAAAACCGGACAAAACCGAATTCATTGTCTGGTCCTGCTTGACAATCAGCCGTAGACTGTCGCGCCATGGACCAGCTTCAGGGCATGCGCGTGTTCACCCGGGTGGCGGAACTGGGCTCGTTCGCGCGCGCGGCCACCACGCTGGACCTGTCCCGCGCCATGGCCAGCAGCTACGTCGCCCAGCTCGAGAAGCACCTGGGCACCCGCCTGCTCCACCGCACCACGCGCAAGGTGTCGGTCTCGCCGCAGGGCGCCGTGTACCTGGAGCACTGCAAGCGCATCCTCGCGGAGATCGAGTCGGCCGATGACCAGCTTCGGCTGGCCCGCAATCGGCCGCAGGGCAAGCTGCGGGTCGACGTGCCTGTGGCCTTCGGCAAGTACCTGCTGCTGCCGGCGATCCCGCTGTTCACCCAGCGTTACCCGGACATCGCGCTGGAAGTGCGCTTCAACGACCAGTTCGTGGACATCGCGGCGGAGCGCGTCGACGTTGCAGTGCGCGTCGGCAAGGTGAAGTCGCCCGACATCATCGCCAAACGCATTTCGGCCTCGCGCCTGCTCACCTGCGCGTCGCCGAAATACCTGGCGCAGAACGGCGTGCCGCGCACGCCCGAAGAGCTGCGCAAGCATCGCCTCATCGGGCATCTGCGTGGCGCTGCCGCCCGCCCGGCGGACTGGCAGTTCCGGCATGGCGACGGCACCCGCACGCTTCGCCTGCCGCTCGCGTTGTCCTTCAACACCGTCGATGCGCTGACGACCTCCGCGCTCGACGGCCAGGGCCTGGTGCAGCAGCTCGACCTGCTGGTGAGCACCTATCTGGCCGAAGGCAGGCTGGTGGAGGTACTGCGCGAACATTCCTGCGAAGGTCCGCCGCTCAGCGTCATCTATCCGAAGGCCACGCAGCACCTCGCCAAGGTGCGCGTATTCGCCGAGTTCGCAGGCGACCTGATGCGCAACTACGAAGCGCGCGTGCGCCGTGCGAAGGAGCCGGCGTCGCGCTGACGGCGCCCGCTATCTACCGATCGCGCTCGTTCTGCGCAAACGCCGACCCGGTGCGGCCGCGGCATCCCTCGAAGAGGTCGCGCTCCGGCTTGTAGACGCTGGTCTGCACGTCGAGCAATCCGAGCACGGAGTGGAACAGGTTGTCGTGTGACAGTTCTTCATCCGCTTTCGCCTGAACACAGGAACGGCTCATAGCGGCGGCGGTGGAAAATTCCGGCGAGAGCCAGGCGACCATCGGCACGTGGGTCTGGGTATCCGGCGCGATCGAATACGGCAGGCCATGCAGGTACAAACCGTTCTCACCGAGCGACTCGCCGTGATCCGACACGTAGATCATCGCCGTGTCGAACTGCGATGCCTTCGCCAGCGTGCCCACTACTCCCGCCAGCACGTGGTCGGCATACAGGATCGCGTTGTCATAGGCGTTGACCACCTGCTCGCGCGAGCACTTGCGCAACTCCGCGGTCGCGCAATCGGGCATGAAGCGGCGGAACTGGGGTGGATAACGCAGGTAATACGCCGGCCCGTGATTGCCCATCATGTGCAACACGAACACCGAGTCCTCCTGGACATTGGCGAGTTCCGTCTGCAGGCGGCGCACGAGGACGCCGTCGTGACACTCATCGGCGGTGCACAGGTCCGGAACCGATTTCGGATCTATCTTCTGGTATTCGATGCCCGCACCCTGACACACGCCCTTGCAGCCGGACTGGTTGTCCAGCCACTTCACGACGTAACCAGCGCGAGCCAACACATGGAGCAGGCCTTCGGAAGTGCGTATGCGGCGTTCGTCGTAGTCTTCACGACCCCACTGGGAAAACATGCAGGGCACGGACACTTCGGTGGATGTGCCGCATGAAGTCACGTTGCGGAACGCGATCACATCGAGCTTCGCGAGTTCGGGCGTGGTCGCGCGCGGATAACTGCCGAGCAGCGAAAAGTTGGCCGCGCGCACGGTCTCGCCGAGCACCAGCACGAACACGCGAGGTTTGTGCGATGCCATGGCGATACGAATCACGCGGGCGTCGGTGCCCACAGGCTGACGCGGAACGCGCACGTCACGCGCGCCACGCGCCAGGTTTCCGACCAGCCCGTAAATGTAGTTACCGGGAGTGATGAGGTAGCGCAGCTCGCGTTGATTGCGCATCAGTGACGTCAGGTCGCGTGAAACGAGCAGCACCGACAGCACTGCTACCACGAGCGCGCCCGCCATGTATCCGGTGCGCAGGAGGAACGCTCTCAACCAAGGGCCGTGTTCGATTCGCACCCACCAGACGAAAACCACCGGCAACGCCGACCACAACAGCACGAAACCCATCATCGACCAGGACATGAGCTCCTCGGCTTCGTGCACATCGGTCTTGAGGATGTTCTGGATCATGGTCGGATCCATGATCACCGCGTACGTGCGCATGAAATACGCGGTCGCGGCGCTGGCGACGATGATCACCGTCAGCAACAGCCGAACCGTCCAGCGATTCGCCAGCGCGCCGAGCAATACAAAGTGCAACGCCACCAGCGCCATGAAAACCGCAACCATGAACAACCAGTTGGCGGGATCGGACCACGTACGCCCCGCGCCCACCGCGCCCCACCAGGCGCTGTTGACCGTGGCGATGAGCCAGGCGATGACCACCAGCACGACGGTCTCCACGCGAAGCATTGGCCGCAGTCGCGCGCGCATCAGAAACTCTTCTTGGTTTCGATGAGGAACTGGACCTTCCGCACCGAGTCCTCGCCGTCGAGCGGGTATGCGACGTCGATGTGCAACACGTTGCCCAGCGCCGAGCGGCTGGTGCCGAGGCGCAAGCCGAAGCCCACGTCGCGAAGCAGACCCTGCGAAGGTGTACCCAGAGGGTCGTGGCCAAAGCTCGCGCCCATGTCGTAGAACACGGCGCCGCCGACGTTGAACAACTGGAACGGATACCAGTTGGTGAACAGGCGTTGCTCGGCGGTGAACAGCCACCGGCCCTCACCCGACTGGTAGCGCAGTGGATAGCCGCGCAGGCCGTTGTCGCCGCCTAACAGGATTTGCTGGTCGGCATCCAGGTTTGCGCCGACGGTGGCCGACAGGTTCAGGAACAACAACCGGCGCGGCGACTGGCGGAAGTAATAACGCGCGTCGGCGGTGAACAGGCCGCCGGCGATTTCACCACTCTCCAGGCGACCGCGCGTGTCGACACCAAAGGACAGCGATTGCCGTTCGGACAGCTCGAGCCCCTTCGACACGGTGGCCGCCAGCATCACGGCATTGCGGTCGGCCCCCAGCGACTCCGTGGCATAGCCCAGTTGCGCGCGCACGCGCCAGCCGAGCGAGTAGTCCTCGGTCTTCTCGATCTGGTTGCGATTGCGCGCGGTGTAGAACGCGTCCTCGACCCATTCGCCGCCAATCCATGGATAGACGAGCGTGCGGTCGGAGGGCAACAGTGCTGGCGCCGCGGCTGCACCCGGCACGGGGCTGAAGGCATGGTCTTCGTAGGTGAGGCCAACCGACAGTCGGCGCGCCCAGCCATCCTTCAGGCCGCCCGAACGCCCCCAGTAGATAGTCGAGTAGTTCTCGTGCGCCTGGAACTGGTCGACGACTTCGCCGAGGTCGTAGCGCGAGTCCGTGCGCTGGTCGTCGAGGAACGACACGCCCGAGGCCCAGCGGCTGCCGAGACAATAGAACGGATGAGCGAGCGAGAACTCCGCCATGCGTCCGTCGCTGTTGTCGGAGTAGCCTGCATCGAGGTCCCACCATGACGAGCCGAGCTGGCGATCGCGGTAATGAATCAGCTTCGAATCGCGGTCGACGTCCGATTTGAAACCGATGCCAAACTGCGTGCCGGTGCCGAGGAAATTGAGCTCCTCCAGTTCGAAGCCCGAGGAGTTCTCGCCACCTTTGCGACCGAAGGAGATGCCGGGGTTGAATGTCCAGACGTCCTGCGTCGTGACTTCCACGTCGACCACTCCGTCGTGAAAGGCCACGGGACGAACCTGCGCATCACGCAGGTACCGCGTGTCGCGCAGGATGCGAGCCGACTCATCGAGCAGCCCGGGCTGGTAGAGATCGCCACTCCTGAAGAGCAACTGATCTTCGATGGTCGACTGGCGCGTAGTGATGTGCAGGCGATTGCCGAGGCGCGCCAGCGAAGTATCTTCGTCCGCAGACGCCGCATCGAACAGCTCGCGGGCGTCGAACCGAACTTCGCCGATGCGCGCGGCCTGCCGCACGAGTTCTTCGTCCGAAGGCAGGTCCGCTGCGCGAGGCACTTCGATTTTCGGTGCCCGCGCCTTGACGCTGGGAAGCACCCTCGCTTCGGCACTTTGAACGGCCCACAGGCCGACCAGAGCGATCCGTAGTGCGAAATCGAGGAGACAAGAACGTTGTGGACGCTGGACTCCCACCATGCGCCGTTAGACGTCATGGTCGCGCCGAACCCGTCGCTACCGGCTACGCCACCGATACGTGAACCCGATATTGATGATGGCCGGAAGCCAGTGATCCACTTCCGCTTCCAGTTGCGATGCGTCTTCCATTTCCAGCACGACGCAGCACTCGTTGCCGCGATTGGTGGCATTGGTGAGATCGAGCACTGCCGATAGATCACCGCTGGCGAAAGTCCAGGTCCAACTGCCTCGCAAGTCGAGCGTGAAGTAGTCGCTCCACCGATTCGAGTTTCGTGGACCCACCACCAGCGGCACTGGCGTCAGCGGTGTTTGCGGCCAACCGCGATGCCACCCGGCGAGGGCCGACACGCTGGCGCTCGACCCCTTCCACGCGAGGCCCGCTGTGGCCGACAGCGGCTGGTCCCAACTGCGCAGCACGTCGCGGCCGCTACGAAATTCATCGGCCACCCGCGACCAGGTCAGCGTGCCCCAGCCGCTGAACGCCTCGGAGAATGGCTTGTGCATGCTGAGCTCGAGGCCCGAGGCCTCGGAGGCGTGCGGCACGACGCGCACGCGATCCGGCGTGAGATCCGGCAGCAGCGCAAATGGATCGAGCTGGCTGTCGAAGTACGGCGCAACGGTCGTCCAGCGTTTCGTGTAGGCCTCGAGCCCCAGGCGCGCGCCATCGGCGGTGTCATACTCCAGCCCGAAGATCGAGTGGATAGACACCTGCGCGGAGTCGGGAGCCTGTTGTGCTTCCTCGACGCGCCACTCCTCGACGTGTTGCGCCTGCGTGAACCGTCCGACCGACGCGTAAAAGCGCATCGCGTCGCGGAAGTCGTAGCGCAGGTTGAGCCGGGGACTCACCTGCGTGTGGTTCCCATATTCCGGGTAGTGCTGAGCGTCGATCCGGAGCCCGAGTTCGGCTTCAAAGCGCGACCACTGCCGCCGGTTTGCTGCGTACAACGCAGCCGTTACCACCTCTGGCTTCACCACGAGACCCAGGTCTTCTGTCAGGCCGCGCCCGAATGCCGTCGCGACTTCCGGCGAGAATTCCGAATGCCTCAGGTACCGGTAGGCAGCGCGAGTCGCGCCGAGCGTGCCGCCAAAGATGTAGGTGGAGTTGTCGTGATGCCGGAAGCTCCACTCGTTGGCGAGCTCGACGCCATTGAAATTGCGCGTCTCGTCGAGCAATCCCGATGCCACCCCCGGGCGCAGCAACGTTCCTTCGCGGCCGCGTTCCGCAGAAGTGACTACGACGCTCGCGCGCGTGCGCAGCGTATCGCTGAATTTGTGGTCGCGCGCGAGCCAGACATACTCGTCGCGGTAACGCGCGGTCGCCTGCTCTTCGTCATCGCCCACGCCCAACTCCAGACGGTCATCGAGCAGCAGCCAGCCCACGGTCCACGCGCCGTGTTCCGTCACCCAGCGCAGACGCCCCAGGGTGTCGCTGAACTCCGGTGAGCCGAAGTCTTCTTTCACCGGGGTGAGCAGATCGACTGTGCTGCGGCGGATTGCGCCGAGCCATTCCACGGGCCAGCGCTCCGACTTGCCGATCGACGACACGCCGGCGGAAATCAGGCTGGCGTTTGCCCGGTATTCATGACCCGATGAATACGAAGGTGCCGCGACGTCGATGACGCCACCGGACCGGGTTCCGTATTGCACCGGAAATCCGCCGCTGAACACCTCGATGTGTTCGATGCCCGCCGGATCGATGGCGCTGATCAGGCTCTGGAAATTCTTGAGGTGAAACGGATCGACCAGCGGGATGCCGTCATAACGAACCAGCACGTCTTCACTCAGCGAACCGCGGATATACGGCCGCGCCGACGCATTGCTGGCGATGCCCGGCAGTGAACGCAGCGCGCGCAGTGCGTCATCGTGACTCCCGGGCACGCGCTCGATGTCGTTGGCCGACAGCTCTCGCGGCTCGGCCAGGCCGGCATTGATCGCGTAGCGACTGGCATACACCGACACTTCGTCCATCGGCTCATCGGAAACCGGGACCGTCGACACAGGCTTCACGGAGCGCACGACGACGTATTTTTTCGCCCCCACGGGACGCAGCGTGAGCCCATGTGCCGCGAGCGCGGCGATGGCCCGCTGCAGGAGTGTGGTGTCGGCTGTTGCGGGTGGCGCCTGGATATCATGCGGTACCAGCTCGGAGCTGTAGATGACATCCACGCCGCTGCGCTTCAGCTCCTGCAACACGGCTTCAACCGTCTGCGCGGGCGCAGTAGTTTGCCCGAATGCGCTCGCGCAGCAGGCAAGGACAACGCAGAAGACGGATAGTCGGGCTTTAAGTGGAAGGGGTCGTGGAATCACGCGCGGAGCTTACCCGGATCACACCTTCCGGCAATTCAAAACGCAGCGTCGTCGACGCCATCACCGCCGACAACGCCTCCATCGCGGTCAGGCCGCGCACGTCACCGTGCATGAGGATGCTGCCGACCTGCGCGCGCGCCGCGTCATCGGCGAGCTCCAGCTTGCGGCCGGTCTCGCGCGCAAACCAGGCGAGGAACTCCTGCAACGGACGATTCTCGATCTCGAAATCCGGCGCCATCGACTCCGCCCAGGCCCACTCCCGCCCCGTGGTGGGGATAGGACGTTGCGTCACCGTGCGATTGCGATCGATCACCACTTCCGTGCCCGCGTGCACGGTGGAGTCTCCCTCGGTCGCACGCCATTGCACGCTGCCTTCGCGCACACGCAGGCGAGTCATGCCATCGACGAGCGCCACCGCGAATTGCGTGCCGAGATGTCGAAACTCGCCGGCCGGCGTCATCACGACGAAACTCTCACTGCCGCGTGAGCCAGGCGGAATATCGACGTACAACTCGCCGCGCTCGAGCTTCACCGCATTCCCCGCCACCAATTCGATAGCCGAGGCGCGCGCGATGCGCAGATTGCCGCCGCCGGTCAACGTGATCAGCGAATCGCCACGAACGTCGAATGATTGTCCTGCGCCCAGCGAGGCGCCCGGGTTCATCGCGACGTCTCGCCGCAGGTAACCGGATTCCACGATGCCCGGCGCTTCGGCGCGCGCGAGCTGGCCGAGCACCGCGCCGCCCGCGGCATTGTTGGCCGTGAATACATTCCAGCCGACCACGCCGGCAATTGCCGCCACCGAAGCAGCAGCGGCGATCGAAAGCCAACGGCGACGGGCGGGAGCTTGCACCGGCGCCTGAACATTCGCCCGCCACTCCTGCTCCGTCGCCGCGCGGATGCGCTGCATCGCTTCCGGCGACAGCGCGCGCGCGCGCAAACCTTCGCGCAGTGCGAGTTCTGCGTCGTCCCGGTCTTTCGTGTCGTTCGAATCAGTCATGGGATATTCCTGAGACCCTGCGTGGGGGATGCACCGCCCCCGGCATCACTGCTTTTCCAGCTCTCGCGGAATGCCTGCCGGGCGCGCGACAAACGCGACTCGGCGGCGCTCTCCGAGAGCTGCAGAATTTTCGCTATCTCCGGCACGGTCAGATCATCACCGAAGCGCAGCTCGAGAATACGCGCGTAGCTCGCCGGCAACTGGTTCACCGCGCGCCGCACGGCGCTGCGCGTCGCGTCGTCAGCGCACTCATCGAGCGGGTCGCGAAAGTCGGTCAATTCCACCACCGTGCCCGGCGACTTCGTGGCCTCGATCTGCTCCAGGCTCTGCACTTTGGGCTGACGCTGGGCCTTGCGGTAAACGTCCGCCAGGTGATTGCGGCAAATCTGGCATAGCCATGTGAACAACGCGGAACCGCCACGAAAAGTTTCGAGGCCGCGCATGGCGTTGATCATGGTGACCTGCACCACGTCTTCGAGACCCGAGGCGTCCAGCGCACACCGACGCGCCGCGAATGCGGCCAGCCGCGACGCGAATGCGTCGAAAAACTGGTCGAAAGCTCGCTGTTCACCACGACGCATCCTGTCAATAAGGTCTTGCTCATCCAGCACTCACTCACCTCGCCACCTTAGACGTCGTACCCCACGGAAACCCGTCGCGACGGAGCCGCAGCGAAGAGTACGTCCAAGCACCAATGGACCAAAGCATCCGTATTGCGCTGACCACCAGCGTCCCGGCGCTGGACGACAACCTGGCGTTCTTGCGCCGCCACCTCTGGTGGCCGCTGCTCGCCTTCACGCTGGGTCTGGGCGCGCTGGAAGTGTTTTCCCTGGATCAACTGGTGGCTCACGCATGGTTTTTCGATACCTCCTCGGGAAAGTGGCTGGGAACGGGAGCCGGCGTGTGGTGGGCTCGCGACGTGCTGCATTCGGGAGGACGCTGGCTGGTTCGGGCGGTAGCAGCGTTCGCGCTCGCCGGCTGGGGACTTTCATTTGCGATGTCCAGCCTGCGTCCCGGGCGTCGGGGCGCCGGGTTCATCGTGCTCGCCATGATGTCGAGCACGCTGATCGTCGGCGGCCTGAAGTCCGTGACCAATGTGGATTGTCCTTGGGATCTCGCCGGCTTCGGCGGCCACAACCCTTACGTCGCCCTGTTCGCCGATCGGCCGGATGCGTTGTCACGCGCCAGGTGCTTTCCCGGCGCGCACTCCTCATCAGGATTCGCGCTCGTGTGCTTCTACTTTGTGTACGTCGATCGCTCGCCGCGCCTGGCACGCTGGCTCCTGGCCGGCGCGATTGCCGTGGGCGTCGCGTTCTCGATCGGCCAGGAGGCACGCGGCGCGCACTTCCTGTCGCACGACCTGACGAGCGCCGCGATCGTCTGGTTCGTGCAGTTGGGGATGTACGTCTGGTTGCGGCGGGATCAGGCCCGCGCGCCCATCTCCCGCGGACGCTGGATCCCGCAATCGACGAAATCGAATTCATCGATGTGCTCGGGCAGGTGGACGCGGAAACCCTGCGCGTAGTCGACGCCTAACTGCATGACGGCGCGCAGCTTGCCGGTGGAGTCCACGTGGCTCGCCACGGTCTCCATGCCGAGCGTGTCGGCCAGGTGCACGAGACCATTGATCCGCGCGCGCGAGAGGATGTCGTCGGAAGCGCCATTCACCAGCGTGCCGTCGATCTTCAGGATGTCGGCATTCACTTCGCGCAGGAAATCGAAGTGGCCGGTCCCGGTACCGACATTGTCCACCGAGACTTCGCACCCGCGTTCGATGAGCGAACGGGCCAGCGCGGCGAACTCCTGGGGCGCGATGCCGGCGTCGAGCTCGGCCACTTCGAAGCGGATCGAGTCGAGCGGCAGGCCCGACTTGTCGAGACAGTTCTCGAGATAGTTGCGGAAGTCCGGACGCACCACCGACTTGCCCGAGAGATTGACCGAGAACACCGCATTCGCATCCGCCCAGCGGTCGCGATTGCGCTGCATCCACACCAGCAGAGCGCGGATCACCCAGCGGTCGATCTTCGGCATGCGGCCGTTGCGCTCGGCGGTGTCGAGGAATTCATGCGAGCTCAGCACGCCGAACTCCTGCGTGGGCAGGCGAATCAGCACCTCGACGATGAGCGGCCTTCCGTTGGTGGAGGCGTCGTCACGCAAGGAGACGATGGGCTGCAGGTGCAGTGCGAATTCATCGTCTTTCAGCGCCGCATCGATGAGTCCGAGCATCTTCTCTTCGCGGGCGAGTATTTCGAGGTCCTTGGCGAGTTCGTCGTCGTCGCCGTGGCTCTCGAAGCGCAGCGCCGCGATGATGGTGGTGTTGCCCGTGCCGTCGTCGGCGCCCAGCGCGGGATCTTCGATGGCGAAGTCGCCCGCCTGGCGGATCGCCTTGGCGAGCACCGGCAGCACCGGGGTCAGGTCCGCCACGCGCGCTACGCGATCTTCTTCGCAGGTCGTGAGGCCGGAGAACGTGATCAGTACTACGCCGCAGAAGGAACCACGCTCGCGGATGGCGAGCGCACAACGTGCGCGGGCGGTATCTGCGCTCTCCCACCACAGGCCGCAGTCTTGCCCGCGCACGTCGGGCGGTTCGGACGCATCGATGACGGATTGTTCGATCGATTCGGCGATCAGCGCGTGGTCTTCCGCAAGCAGGAAATCGCCGCTCGACCAGAGCGCGTGGCCATGACGATCGTGGATCGACAGGGAGAGAATTTCGGGGTGGCGGCGCAGGAGTCCACGCGCCAGCGGCGCAAGCAGCGAAGCTGAAGTTTCATGTGTCGTCGTGTGTTGCGTCATACGTGGCACCCAGATTAGGGATGCCCGTAAGCGATCGCGTCGTCGCGAGGGAGCGACGTAGGGTTCGGGCGACTGGAAACAGTCCAGTCGTGTTAGGTCAAATCGAAATGGGGACACTCCTTAGAAAAGGGCCCTTTTCTAAGGAGTGTCCCCATTAATTCCCGTACAGCGATTTCTTCAGCTTCCAGCGCTTGTGCGACCACGGCCAGTCGGCGGGTGCGGCACGAATCTGCGCTTCGACCATGCTGGCGTAACGCACGGTGAATTCACCGGCCGGCAGCTGCTCGCCCGCCGCCGCGATCCTGACGAACTCCACTTCGTAGTGGCCGCGGCTCGTGCGCCTGATCGCGAGGAAGTACGCGGGATAACGCGTGGCACGCGCGATCTCTTCGGGCCCTACGAAGAACGCGCTGTCGCGATTGAGGAAGCGGACCCACTGTTTGCGTTCGCCCGGTTTGGGTTCCTGGTCCGCCAGGACGGCGATTCCTCGCGGCGTGCCGCGCTGCTTGATGATGTCGCCTAACAACTCTGGCGACGGGATCATGCGCGCGCCGAGACGCGAACGAAGCTTGCGCAATTCGCATTCCGCCCAGCTGTCGGTCAGCGGCTTGTAGGCGGCGTCCAGGGGCATGCCGAGCTGGACCGACAACGCGAGCAGCATCCACTCCCAGTTGCACTGGTGGGCGCCGAGCAGGAGCACGGGTTTGCCGCTCGCCGCCTCGTCGCGGATCACTTCCGGGTTCTTGAGCACGAGGCGCCGCGCGAGCTGCTCGCGCGTGAGACGCAATGAGCAGAACACCTCGACGAAAACGTCGGCGAAACCGCGGTAGTAATCGCGGATCACCTGGTCGCGCGCGGTGGCGTCCCATTCAGGAAACGAGGTCTTGAGGTTTGCCTCGATGACATGGCGGCGATAGGGGAATGGGCGCCAGGCACACCAGGCCATGAAACGGGCGAACGCATACCAGAGGCCAAGGGGGATGCGCGAGAACACGCGAATCCACATCGAACTTTTGGTGTCGACCGGAGCGGGGCTTGGAGTGTTCGGCACGCTCACGATCACCGGCGGGGAATGGTGCCCTCTATCTGATTCGAACAGATGACCCCTTCATTACGAATGAAGTGCTCTACCAGCTGAGCTAAGAGGGCAAAAAACGAGGCGCGCATTCTAAATGCGACGGCGGGGTGTGGGAAGCTCTGAAAAGGCGGCGGAGGCGCCCAAAACGGAAGTCAGGCTTCGGTTCTGCGACGCAGTCGAATCACGAGGTCTATGCCGTCCACCTGCATGCCCGGCGGAGGCTCGGGCAGCCGCTGGAACTCGACGTCGCGCAGGGCAACGTCCATGAGTGCGCCGGTGTCGAGGTCGTGGAAGTGGTAGTGCGCGTCGGTGTTCGAATCGAACCAGCAGCGGTCGCTGCCCACGGAAAGCTGGCGGATCAGGCCAGACGCCGCGAACAGATTCAGCGTGTTGTAGATCGTGGCCTTGGAGACGCGCATGCCCAGGCCGCGCAGGCCAGCCAGCACCTGGTCAGCGGAAAGGTGCTGAGGACGCCCGAGGAGCAGCGAAGCAATACGCAACCGCTGCGCAGTGGGTCGTACGCCGTGACCCAGGAGGCGACGGTTGAGGCTTTCGGCTAGGCCCGGATCCAGATCCGACATTGACATGGGCGCGAGTATACGCGTCGAAATCCGCCGGGCAACGCGAATCACCGCAAACGCGGCGGTTTTGCGGGGCTGTCCACACATCCCGGCCGCAGCAGAATCCGGCCATGCGTACTCGGAAAGGACTCCAGGGCGTCACCCTCATCGAGCTGTGTTTCGGCTTGGGCCTCGTGGCGGTGCTGGTCGGCATGGCGGCTCCGGGATTCCGCGCAAGTTTGCGGGCAACGGCCGTTCGCTCTGCCACCTTCGACCTACTCGCTGGCCTGCAGCAAACGCGTGCCAGCGCCATCCTGCAGGCGCGGCCGGCAGATCTTTGCCCCAGCGACGCGGTAGGAAACTGCCTCGACTCGTACTCACCCGCCTCGTACTGGCGTGCCGCCCTTCAGACCGGCAACAGCCCGGCAGACATCGGCCATGCGCCGCCAGTCCCACATGCCCTTCCGGCTGGCGTCGAGGTGCGTGCGTCCCGTTCACCGCTCAGGTTCTGGCCCGATGCGCGAAGCGCCAGCACCGGCACACTAACTATCTGCGACACGCAGGGCATCGCGGCGCCCCGCGCCATCGTGCTGAGCCTGAGCGGCCGTCCGCGCCTGGCCGACGCAACTGCGGAGGATTGCCGGTGAAACGCCCGGCGCGCGGTTTCACGCTGATCGAAACGCTGGTCGCGCTCGTCGTGCTGTCGGTCGGTTTGTTAGGTGCGGCCGCCATGCTGCTCGACAGCCTGCGCAAGCCATGCCGGCGCGCTACGGGCAGCAGAGGCTACCAGCCTGGTGCGCGACATGGCCGATCGCATTCGCGCCAACCCGCAAGCCGGTGCTCACTACCGCTCGGACAATCCCGTGCCGGCTACGTCGACATGCGACGAAACAAGTGGCTGCGACACCGCGCAGCTCGCGGCCGCAGACCTTGCCCATTTCGCGTCCGCCGCGCGCGCCCTCTTCCCGCATGCGGAAATCGAAGCTCGCGTGGAATTCGCGCCCGCCACCGGCCCCGCCACACCTGCCCGCTACCTCATCACGTTGCGCTGGTCCGATGCGCGCAACGTCGCCGGCACACAAAGCGCCGTGCTACAGGTGTTGACGCAGTCGCCGGTGGCGGGCTGAGGCGTGGGCCGTTCGCTTCGCGCCCGCGGTTTCAATCTGCCCGAGCTCATGATCGCGCTCACGCTCGGCTTGTTCCTGGTGGCCGCCTTTCTCATCGTCCTGCAACGCAGCCGCGCAGGGTTCGCCGCCAATGAAAGTCTCGCGCGCCTGCAGGATGTCGCGCGGCACGCGCTTTCCGTGCTCGTTCCCGACATCGAACACGCCGGCTTCTTCGGCTTCAGCAGCGCGGCGCGCCGTGCGCGTCGTCGGCAGGCTGCCCGCGGGTGTTCACGCCTGCGGCTCGGGTTTCGCGGTGCTGCTGTCGCTTCCCGCGCAGGGTTCTGACAACGTCTTTCGTCTGGGCGAGAACGCGCAGCGATTGCGCACCCACCGCGTCTGCGCATGGAGCGCGTGCGGATTCCGACACGCTCACGTTGCGCCACGCCGTCGCAGAACACAACGGCGCCCCGCGCCGGACGGCTGCAGGTGTATTCGCAAAGTCTTGCGGCCGCCGGGCCGCTGCTGCTGTTTGGTGACGGCCGCGCGCCAGGCCCCGTGGATCCGGACCATGTCGTTCGGGATCTGGAGGTGCGCACCTACTACGTCGCGAACAGCTCGGTGGATCGGCCTGGCTGGCCCGCGTTGCGCGTGAAGGCGCTGACCGAATCACGAGGCGCCGCACAATTCCGCGACGAAGAACTCCTGCCCGGCGTCGAAGACCTGCAGGTGGAGATCGGCGTCGCAATGTTTGCCGCCGACGGCGCCTGGCGAGTGCACTTCGTCGCACCGGATTCGCCGCGCGTGCGCGAAGGCATGGTGGTGGCGGTCAGACTGTGGCTGCGGATTCGTTGCAGACGTCACCGAACCGGGATTCAACGACGGTCGCACGCTGACGTATGCCAACGTGACCTTCACGCCATCATCCGTCGAGGCGAAGCAACGGCGCATGGTCATCGAGCGCACCGTCGCGCTGCGCAACGCGCAGTTGCCGTGAGATCTCCTCAACGCGGCGCCACTCTCGTCGTGGGCCTCATGCTGCTCGCGCTGGTAACGCTGTTAGGACTCGCCGGGGCAGCCACCGCCCACATCGAAGCGCAACTGGCACACAACGAGCAGTTTCGCGAGAATGCCGCGTCCGCCGCGAGCGCCGGCGTCGAATATGCCATCAACCTCATCGTGACCACCGCCGCGCCCGAAGCCGTGCCCTCCTCCGCCAGTGCAACCCTGCCCGGCTCCGCGGATCGTTTTGAGATTCAGACGCGCTTCCTTGGGTACGACATCGCGCTGCCGCAGGCCGCAGGCGCCGGTCTTGCGGGCGCCCATTTCGAATCACCAGCACCGGCTACTCGTCGCGTGGCGCCGTCGATCACCAGCGCGCAATCGTCATGCGCGTCATTGCCGCGCCGAGCGTCGGTCGCGGCTTCCGAATGCGAGCCCACCCTCGCCGGCGTCCGTTGCCATGAGCCAGGTGAGCTGGTGCGTCTGTCCTGGCAACGCATCGATCCTTTGGCCCCGTGACCTGAGCCCATGTCCGGTCAAGAGCGTCGACTCACGGCATTCACGCTGAGCGAGGTGCTCACCGCCGTCGCCGTGCTGGCGGTCATCATCGCCATCGCGGTACCCATGTGGCGCACACATCAGCTGCGTGAACGTCGCCATGAAGCCATGGAAGCCCTGCGCGCCGTGCAGACCGCCCAGGACGAATACTTCGGCAAGCACGCGCGCTACGCCGACGAAACGCAGTTGCGCGCCAGCGCACCGCAGGTGCTGGCTGTCGATGCCATCGTCCGGGCGTGGGCACTACCGAATCACCGTGAGCAGGAGCGACGACGACCTGACCTACACGGCCATCGCGCGCGCCGTTCCGCGCGAGGGCGAAACCGCCGACACGCGCTGCGTGGAACTGCGAATCGACCAGAACGGCCGGAGGTTTGCAGTGGACGCCGAGGGAGTAGATAGGAGCGCGGACTGCTGGCGATAAATGGGGACACTCCTCATTTGCTAGCAAAAGGGGACGGGGCTCAAGAGTAGAGCGCCATCTCGTGACGGCCAGGCTCCCGGCGCTCACGGGTGAGCGCACGGACTATTCGACCTGAACCCCGCCGGCTTCCGCCAATTCGAGCCGCGTCCCGATTTGCTAGCAAATCAGGAATGTCCCCATTTACCGCGCTGCCGTCCCTCGCAAAGCTCGCGGCAACGAGAACACCACGTGCTCCTCGCGCCCCACGAGCTCAGTCGCTGGTGTGCCGCCCCACTCGCGCAGGCGCGCGACCACCTGCTGTACCAGCTCTTCGGGGGCCGAAGCACCCGCGGTGACGCCCACCGCGTCCTTGCCCTCGAACCACTCACGTTTCAGGAATGAAGCGTCATCGATGAGATAGCCGGGCCGCCCGGCGCGCTCGGCGAGTTCGCGCAGCCGGTTCGAATTCGAACTGGTGATCGAGCCGACCACGATGAGCACGTCGCAGTTGGCGATGAGCTCCTTCACGGCGTCCTGGCGATTCTGGGTTGCGTAACAGATGTCTTCGCGACGCGGGCTGGCAAGCGCGGGGAAGCGCTCGCGCAAAGCGCCGACGATGGCGGCGGTATCGTCGACGGAGAGCGTGGTCTGCGTGACGAACGCCAGTTTCCCCGGTTCGCGCACCTCGAGCTTCGCGGCCTGCTCGACGTTCTCGATGAGATGCATGCGGCCGCCCCCGCCCGTATCGAAACGCCCCATGGTGCCTTCGACTTCCGGATGGCCGGCATGACCGATGAGCACCACGTCGCGCCCTTCGCGCGCGTAACGGGCAACCTCCATGTGCACCTTGGTGACGAGCGGACAGGTGGCATCGAACACCGTGAGGCCACGGCGCGCGGCTTCATTCTCGACGGCGGCGGGCACGCCGTGCGCGGAGAAGATGACCGTTGCGCCGTCGGGCACCTGGTCGAGTTCATCGACGAACACCGCGCCCAGTTGCCGCAGGCGCTCGACCACGTGCACGTTGTGCACCACCTCGTGGCGCACGTAGATAGGCGCGCCGAACATGCCGATGGCGCGCTCCACGATATCGATGGCGCGATCGACGCCGGCGCAGAAACCACGAGGATTGGCGAGCAGGATTTTCATGCGCTTTTCTTGCGCCGTCCTTCCAGGATTGCGTCGAGGATCACGAGAACCGCACCAACGCTGATGGCGGCATCGGCGACGTTGAACGCGGGAAAATAGGCCGAGCCCCAGTGCGCATGCACGAAGTCCACCACGTACCCGTGTTCGATGCGATCGAGGACATTGCCGACGGCGCCACCGAGAATCAGCGCGAGCGCGAATGCCAGCAGCGCGTGCGTGGTCAGCGCCAGCTTGCGCAGCCAGAACACCAGCGCTATGGAAACGCCGACCGCCAGCACCGAGAACGCCCATCGTTGCCAGCCACCCGCGTCCGCGAGGAAGCTGAACGCCGCACCCGTGTTGTGCGCGCGCACGATGTCGAGCACGGGCAACACGCTGAAACTGTCGCCCAGCACCATGGTGCGCTCGATCCACAGCTTGGTGAGCTGGTCCAGCGCGATCACGATGACGGAGATCCACAACCAGCGGATGCCACTCGCACGGACCGGAATGTTCACTGCTTCTACGCCTTCGTTCATACGAATGTTCGAGACTCGCCCGCTCCGGTTACGTTGTCCACACAGCGACCGCAGATCGTCGGATGTTCCGCATTCGACCCCACTTCGGGCCGATGATGCCAGCAGCGCTCGCACTTGGGCGCAGGAGTGGCCTGCACGCGAATCCAGAGGCCACCTTCCTTCGCCACTTCGGCGACCTTGATGGCGCCCACCGGGGGTCCCGCGGCATTGCTGACGCGCTTCACCTGCGCGTTCGACACGATGAGCAGGAAGCGCAGCTCCTCACCCAGCGACTTGAACCGCTCGAGGAACTCGTCCTTGCAGAACACTTCGACTTCGGCGTCGAGCGGCGACCCGATGGTGCCGGCGACCCGCAGCTTCTCCAGCTCCTGGCCCACCGCAGTCTTGAGCGCGATGAGCGCGTTCCAGTCGATGGTGTCCGGCGTCGAGGGAGGCATCGGCGTTGACGGAGACGCCTGCGTTGATGAAGACCCCGGCAACTGATGCCAGGTCTCGAGGAACACCGATTCGCTGCGCTTGCCCGGTAGGTAGCTCCAGATCTCGTCCGCGGTGAACGACAGGATTGGCGCGAGCCACCGCACCATTGCTTCGGCGATGTGAAACAGCGCGGTCTGCGCCGAACGCCGCGCCACGCTCTGCTTCGGGGTGGTGTACAGGCGGTCCTTGAGGATGTCGAGATAGAAACCGCCGAGATCCACGACGCAGAAGTTGTGGATCTTCTGGTAGATGAGGTGGTACTCGTACTTGCGGTAGGCATCGACCACTTCCTCATGCAGCGCCGCGGTACGTGCCAGCGCCCAGCGGTCGATGGCCACCATCTGCTCGACTGGCAACGCATCTGCCGCCGGATCAAACCCGGCAAGGTTGCCCAGGAGAAATCGCACGGTATTGCGCATGCGCCGGTACGAATCCGAGATGCGCTTCAGGATTTCATCGGACACGCCCATTTCGTTGGAATAGTCGGTGGCCGCAATCCACAGGCGCATGACATCGGCGCCCAGCGTCGACATCACCTTCTGCGGCAGGATCACGTTGCCCAGCGACTTGGACATCTTGCGGCCCTTGTCGTCCACCGTGAATCCATGCGTCAGCACACCCTTGTAAGGCGCGCGCGCGTACAGCGCTTCGGACATCAGCAGCGACGAATGGAACCAGCCGCGATGCTGGTCCGAGCCTTCGAGATACAGATCCACGGGCGGCTTCACGTCGTCAGGATGCGTGTGGTGCACGCATTCGTGCGTGAGCCCGGAGTCGGCCCACACGTCCATGACGTCGCTGACCTTCTCGTAGTGGTCGGCGTCGTCGCCTAACAACTCGCGCGCGTCCAGCTCGAACCAGGCGTCGATGCTGTCCTTCTCCACCCGTTTCGCCACTTCTTCGAGCAACTCCTGGGTGCGCGGATGCAGCTCCTGCGTCTGCTTGTGAACGAACAGCGCGATGGGCACACCCCAGGTGCGCTGGCGCGACAGACACCAGTCGGGACGCTTCTCGATCATGCCGAAGATACGCTGCTCGCCCCAGCCTGGAGTCCATTGCACCTTCTTGATGTCGCGCAGCGCATTCGCGCGCAGACCCTTCTGCTCCATGCTGATGAACCACTGCGGCGTGGCGCGGAAGATGACCGGCGTCTTGTGTCGCCAGCAATGCGGATAGCTGTGCCTGATCTGCTCGTGCTTCAGCAGGCGGCCGCGGGATTCGAGCTCCTTGACGAGCACTTCGCCAGCCTCGTCCACCTTCAAGCCGGCGACGAATGCCGTGCCTTCACGGAAACGGCCGTCACCCATCACCGGGTTGTCGACCGGCAGGCTGTACTTCTGGCCGATGATGAAGTCGTCCTGGCCGTGCGCGGGCGCGGTGTGCACCGCGCCGGTACCGGCCTCGAGCGTCACGTGCTCGCCCACGATGACCGGCACGTGTTTCGGCAGGAAAGGATGCTCTAGCTGCAGGTGTTCGAGCTGACTGCCGGTGAACTGCGCCAGCACCTGCCCCTTGCCGAGCCCGAAGCGGGCGAGGCATGCATCGAGCAACTCGTTCGCCAGCACTAACAACTCGGACCGCGCATTGCGCGACACCCAGAGCACTACGTACTCGATGTCGGGGCCCAGGCTCACCGCCTCGTTGGCCGGCAACGTCCAGGGCGTGGTCGTCCAGATGACCAACGACACGGGATGTTTGGCGATCACATCGAAATTGATGCCCACGCGCCGCGCGAAGTCGGCCGGATCGACGACGCGGAATTCCACGTCCACGGCCGAAGACGTCTTGTCCTCGTATTCCACTTCCGCCTCGGCCAGCGCCGAACGACAGTCGAGGCACCAGTGGACCGGTTTGGCGCCCTTATATAAGTGTCCGTTGCGGATGATGGCGCCCAGGGCCCGGATCTGCTGCGCCTCGAAACGCGGGTCCATCGTGAGATACGGACGGTTCCAGTCGCCGAGGACGCCGAAGCGCTTGAACTCGCTGCGCTGGAGCTCGACCTGTTCCTGCGCGAACTTGCGGCAGGCGGCGCGAAAGTCTTTCGCGTTGATCTTGGCGCCGACGCGCCCGTGTTTTTTCTCGACCGGCATGTTCGATGGGCAGGCCGTGGCAATCCCATCCGGGCACATATGGCGAATCGTAGCCATCGAGGGTGTGCGACTTCACCACGATGTCCTTGAGCACCTTGTTGACCGCGTGACCGAGGTGCAGCGCGCCATTGGCGTACGGCGGCCCGTCGTGCAGCACGAAACGCGGACGTCCATTGGCGATGGCGCGCAGCTTGCCGTACAGGTTGTTCTGTTCCCACGCGGCCAGCATCTTCGGTTCGCGTTGCGCGAGATCGGCCTTCATCGGAAAGCCGGTCTCGGGAAGGTTGATGGTGTGTTTGTAGTCCGCCACTTGATTCTCGTTCCTCTAACTAACCATGCGCAGCGTGGGCCTTGTGCAGGATGGCCCGTGCCGCAATCGCGTCCTGGCGCATGTGCTGCACCAGCGTATCCAGACTGTCGAACTTCTCCTCGTCGCGGATCTTCGCGACGAACTCCACTTCCAGGTCGCGGTTGTACAGCCAGCCCGCGAAATCGAATACGTGCACCTCGAGCAGCGGCTCGAGGCCGCCTCGCACCGTGGGCCGGAACCCCAGGCTCGCCACCGCGTCGCGCGCGAGATTACCGTCTATGCCGCGGACGCGCACCGCGTAAACCCCGGTAAACGGCAGCTTGTGCCGCCGCATGCGGATGTTCGCGGTCGGAAACCCCAGCCTGCGACCCAGCTTTTCGCCCGTGACGACGCGACCACGCATCGAATAGGCGCGCCCTAACAAGTCACGCGCCGCGCGGAAGTCGCCGCGGGCAAGCGCCGAGCGCACGCCGCTGGAGCTCACGCGAACGTCGTCTACGCACACCGACGGTACCAGTTCGAGCTCGAATCGTCCGGCATCGGCCGCGGCCTGCAGCAGCGCCACGCTGCCGGCGCCGCCCCGCCCGAATCGAAAGTCCTGGCCGACCACCACTGCCGAAGCGGCGAAGGTCTCCGCCAGCAGGGTTACGAACTGCTCGCCCGACAGACTCCGCAGCTTCTCGTTGAAGCGCAGGATGCACACGGCGGCGAGATCCGAATGCGAAAGCACGCGCCAGCGCTCGCGCAGATCCGTGAGCCGGGCCGGCGGATCCACCGGCGGTGAAGCCTGCGCCGAGAGGTACTCGCGGGGCAGCGGCTCGAAAGTCAGCATGATCGCAGGCTTGCCGGCATGCGCCGCCAGCGCGCAGGCCCGTGCGATCAACGCGCCATGCCCGAGGTGAATGCCATCGAAGCTGCCGATCGTGATGGCGGCTCCCCGATGATGGGGCCTCAGGCCCTGTAATCCACGTATGAATTCCATGGGAGTTACGCGCTCGCGTTGCGCATGTGGCGCATGCGGACGCCCGACACGAACAGCGCGGCGAAATAGGCGGCGGCGCCCGCAACCACGCACATGGTGAGGCGCGCAGCGCGTTCCAGCGGCGATGCCGCGAGCCAGCCGGCGATGTCGCCGCCGAGCCAGAGGAGCAGCGCAGCCATCACGGCGTTGGCGAAAATGACGCGTGCCAACAGTACTCCCCAGCCCGGCCGCGGCTGGTAGACGCCCCGCGCGAACCAGCCCGCGCCACAACAACGTCGTGTTGATGGCCGCGGAAATACAGGTCGAGGTGGCGAGCAGGATGTGCGGATACGGGAATCCCAGATAGTGCGCCGGCAACACCACGAGCACATTCAATGCCATGTTGCAGCCAAGCGCGATGAGGCCGACGCGCACCGGCGTGCGCGTGTCCTGGCGCGCGAAGTATCCGGGCGCCAGCACCTTGACGAGGCTGAATCCCAGCAGCCCCCACGAATACGCCATGAGCGCGTAGCTTGCCATCTTCACGTCATGCGGCAGGAATGCCTTGTAGCCGAACGTGGTGGCGGTCAACGGCCCTGCGAACACCAGCATGGCGACCGCGGCAGGTGACACCAGCAACACCACCAGTTTCAGCGCCCAATCGAGCGTGGCGGTGAAGTGCTCCTTGGTGTCGTCGGCGTGATGCCGCGACAGACCGGGAAGGATCACCGTGGCGAGCGCGATGCTGAACACCCCGAGCGGAAACTCCATGAGCCGGTCCGCGTAATACAACCACGACACGCTGCCGGTGATCAGGAAGGTTGCGATCTGCGTGTCGAGCAGCAGGCTGACCTGCGCCACCGACGAGCCGAACACGCCGGGCAACATGAGCCGACCGATGCGCCGCACGCCTTCGGCGGCCGGACGCCAGCGCGGCCACCGGAACAGTCCGAGCCGCATGACCGCCGGCACCTGGAATCCCAGCTGCAGCAGGCCACTGACGAACACGCCCATTGCGAGCGCCACGCCGGGCGTGACGGACACGCCCATGGCGAGCGCCACGCTGGGATCGTCAGCGTGCGGAGCAATCCACAGCGCCACGGCGATCATGACCACGTTCATGATCACCTGCGTGTACGCAGGCAGCGCGAACTTGCCGTAGCTGTTGAGCACACCGGAGAACAGCGCGCTCAGCGAAATGAAGAACAGGTACGGGAACGTCCAGCGCAACATCGACGTGGACAGGTGCCACTTGTCGGGCTCGTTGTGCCAGCTCGGCGCGAATGCCAGGATGATGAGCGGCGCGGCGATCACACCTAACAACGTGACGACGAGCAGCAGGACCCCGAAAGTGCCCGCGACCGAATCCACGAGCTCGCGCGCCTCGTCCTTCGAGCGCTTCGACTTGTATTCGCTGATGACCGGGACGAAGGCCTGCGAGAACGAACCTTCGGCAAACAGCCGGCGCAGGAAGTTCGGAATCTTGAACGCCACGAGCCAGGCGTCCATGAAGGCGCTGGCGCCAAAGGCCTGCGCAAAAATCATCTCGCGGGCCAGGCCGGTGATGCGCGACACCAACGTCGCCACGCCGGTTACGGCGGTGCTCTTGAAAATCGCTCCACTCACCCTGCAAGGCCCCGAAAAATAAAGGAAAAACTGCGCAAGCCGCGCACTATACCGGACTCAGCTTTCAATCGTTGACAAGGTACAGGTCGGTCAGCACACTACGCGGCCTCAAAACGACCCCGTTTCTGGAGATTCCTTCGTGGCGAATACCAAGTCGGCGGAAAAAGCCGCCCGTCGAGCTGAAACCAACCGCAATCGCAACGTGGCGCTGCGTTCACGCATGCGTTCGGCCCTGCGCAAGGTTGTCGACGCCGTGGCTGCCGGCAACAAGGCCGATGCGTCCACCGCGCTCAAGGAAGCCCAGCCGGTCATCGACTCGCTGGTCAACAAGAACGTCATTCATCGCAACAAGGCCGCCCGCCACAAGAGCGCGCTCACGGCCCGCATCAAGGCGATGCCTGCGAAGTAACGCCCTCCTAAGTAATGAAATAGGACAAGTCTTCGGCGCTCCCCCTCCTGCAAAGGAGTAGGCGCGGAGCACGAAAAAGCCGGCTAACGCCGGCTTTTTCGTTTGCGGGGTCTGGCTCCGTTTCGCTTCTTTCGCGTAGCGGTGCCTGACCCCTTCTTACGTTTGGCCGCAGATTTCTTCTTCGGCGGCGCCTTCTTGCGGGCGGTTTTCTTCGCGGCAGCCTTTTTCGCAGGCCGCGCCTTTTTCACCGCAGGTTTTCTCGCAGCGGGCTTCTTCGCGGCCGCCTTCTTCGCTGGCTTGGGCTCGCGGATCGCGGGCAGCGGCAGGTTGCCCTGCGCCGGCGCTTCTCCGGTCTCGATAAAACGCATTACCGCTTCGGTGAGGTCACGGGTTCCAGCATGCGTAGCGCCCGAGATGAGGAAAGCCGGTCCGCGGTATTTCAAGTGCAACGGCGATCGACACCGCTTTGGCGACGGCTTCCTCGGGCGGCAGCAGGTCGCTCTTGTTGAGCACCAGCCAGCGGGGTTTCGCGAGCAGATCTTCGCTGAACTTGCGGAGCTCACCGACGATGGCAATCGCGTCGCGCACCGGGTCGGCCGACGGGTCAGTGGGCGCGATGTCCACCAGGTGCAGCAGCACGCGGGTGCGCTGCAGGTGCTTCAGGAAGCGAATGCCGAGCCCGGCGCCGTCGGCGGCACCTTCGATGAGGCCGGGAATATCGGCCATGACGAAGCTGCGCTGGTCGCTGACGGAGATGACGCCCAGGTTCGGGTAGAGCGTCGTGAAGGGATAGTCGGCGATCTTGGGCCGCGCTGCCGACACCGCGCTGATGAGCGTCGACTTGCCGGCGTTCGGCAGGCCTAACAAGCCCACATCCGCGATCACCTTGAGTTCGAGCTCGAGCGAACGCTGCTCGCCCGGCAGTCCCGGGACCGTAACTTCGCGGCGAGCGATTCTTGCTGGACTTGAAGCGCTGGTTGCCCCAGCCGCCCTTGCCACCGCGCGCCACCAGCAACTCCATGTCCGCCTGCGCCATGTCACCCAGCACTTCACCGGTATCCGCATCGCGCACGATGGTGCCGACCGGGCACCATCACCAGCGTGTCGGTGCCACCACGGCCGGTCATGTCGCGGCCACCGCCCGAATGGCCGTTCTCGGCGCGAAACGTGCGCTCGACGCGGAAGTCCACCAGCGTGTTGATGCCTTCACGGGCGCGGAATGTGACGCTGCCGCCTTCGCCGCCGTCACCGCCATCAGGTCCACCGAAAGGCACGAACTTCTCGCGGCGAAAACTCACGCAGCCGCGACCGCCGTTTCCTGCCTGGACCTTGACGCGTGCTTCATCGACAAATTTCATGGGTTGCTTCCTGCGGCAACAAAAAACCCGGCTTGTGGCCGGGTTTTTCGATCGCGAACTGCGACAGCCGGATTACTCGGCGTCGACGCTCACGAAGGTGTGCTGCTCGGCGCCCTTCTTGGAGAACTTCACGCGGCCCTCCTTGAGGGCGAACAGCGTGTGGTCGGTACCGATGCCGACGTTCGTACCCGCGCGCATCGTGGTGCCGCGCTGGCGGACCAGGATGTTGCCGGCGAGAACGGCTTCGCCGCCGAACTTCTTCACGCCGAGGCGCTTGCTGTGTGATTCGCGGCCGTTACGAGTACTGCCGCCTGCCTTTTTATGTGCCATGTGAGCTGCGCTCCAACTATCTAATTAGGGACCAGCGTTTAAGCGCTGATGCCGGTGATCTTGACCTGCGTGTACTGCTGGCGATGCGTGCCCTGGCGCAGGTAGTGCTTGCGGCGACGGAACTTGACGATGACTTTCTTCTCGCCCTTGCCGTGCTTTTCCACGGTGGCCGTAACCTTGCCACCCTTGAGCAGTGGCGCGCCAACCTTGATGTTGTCGCCATCACCGATGAGCAGGACTTCGCCGAACTCAATGGTGGAACCCGGCTCGCCGTCGAGTTTCTCGACCTGGAGGACGGTGCCGTTCTCGACCCGATACTGTTTGCCGCCCGTGGCGATGACCGCGTACATGCTGATAACTCCGGAAACCCGTTCGAAACCAAAGCCTTAAGCCCTGTGCCATTTCGAAGGGACGCGCATTCTACGTATCGCCCCCCGGCTGGTCAAACGACCGGTAAACACATAAATAATCTCCTAGAATCAACGCCCTAAATGAGCTCCAAAGTAACACCGCTGCCCACCCAGCGCGCCGCACCCCGCCCGACCGACCCCGCCCCCATGCCGCTCGAGGACATTCGCGCCCTGGTTCGCGCCGACCTGACCGCGGTAGACGCCATGATCCGGGCCCGCCTGAAGAGCGCAGTACCCCTCGTGGATCAGGTCGCCGAACACATCATCGGCGGCGGCGGCAAACGACTGCGCCCCCTGCTTTGCGTGTTGTCAGGCCGCGCCTGCGGCATCGAGAACGAGAAACACATCGAGGCGGCAGCGTTCATCGAGTTCGTCCATACCGCCACGCTGCTGCACGACGACGTCGTGGATGGCTCACAGAAGCGCCGCGGCCGCGCCACGGCTAACAACATCTTCGGCAACCAGGCGAGCGTGCTGGTCGGCGACTTCGTCTACTCACGCGCGTTTCAGATGATGGCCACCGTCGGCTCGCAGCGCGTCATGGAGATCATGTCGGACGCCACCAACGTGATCGCCGAAGGCGAAGTGCTGCAGCTCATGAATGCGCACGATCCGGAAACCACCGAGCAGCGATACCTCGAGGTCATCTACCGCAAGACCGGCCGGTTGTTCGAAGCCGGTGCGCAGGTAGCCGCCGTACTGGCCGGCGCGCCCGTCGAGCAGCAGGAAGCGCTCGCACGCTACGGCAAACATCTTGGTATCGCCTACCAGCTCGTCGACGACGTGCTCGACTACCGCTCGGATCCGGCCACGCGCGGCAAGAATCTCGGCGACGATCTCGCCGAAGGCAAACCCACGCTGCCGCTGTTGCATGCCTTGCGCCATGGCAACGATGAGCAGCGCGCGCTCATTCGCCTGGCCATCGAGCAAGGTGGGCTCGCGCAGTTGGGGCCGATCGTCGAAGCCATCGAATCGACCGGCGGACTCGACTACGCCGCCGGCTTCGCGCAACGCGAGACCGCGCAGGCACTCACCGCGCTGGAAGCGTCTGCCCGACACGCCGTACTCGCGCGCGCTCGCCTCACTCGCGCGCTTCGCGCAGGAACGCACCTCGTAAATGGTGCCAGGCACCGTTTCCTAGAAATCGGTGCCTGGCACCATTTAATAGAAAGCGAACAGGTCACCGCTCCACGGCTTCGACGCCGTGTAGTCCGCCAGCCGTGCTTCTTGAGGTGCGGTGTTCCAGCCGAGCCTTTTCGCCGCACGCACAGCCGCGCCCTGCTCTATCTTCGCGTTCTCGAAAGCTCCCGTCATTGCGTGAGCCGCGGCACGGATCTCCGACCAGATGGGATTCATCCCGAAGTCTTTCTTCGCCTGCTCACTGAGTTCGAGCGCACGAGACGGATTGCGAAGCGCCGGATCGGGCCCGGTCGCCAGCAACGCTGCGAAATAGAAGCGAGCATCGCGGCTGCCACCGTCGACGGCCTTGCCGAACCAGTCGAACGCCGCCGTCAGCGCCGCCGGATCCGGCGATCGCCGAAGATGGTAGTTAGCCAGTGCCAGCTGCCCCTCCGGGTTGCCGGCACTCGCAGCCTTGTTGAGCCAGGCGAGTCCTTTGGTTTCATCCTTTGCAACCCAGGTCCCCGACAAGGCATACGCACCCACGATGTGTTGCGCGGCTGGAATTCCGGCCTGCGCCGCCTTGAGATACCACGAGACCGCCGAATCGTCTTTCTCGCCGAGTTCGGGATGATCGTCGATGACCACGGCGTAGGCCAGCTGGGCCATCGGATCGCCACCCTTCGCCCGCTCGCGCGTCTTGCCGATCTGCTCCTTGAGCGTGTCCGCTCGCCCCGGCCGAACAGAAAACTTGATCCTCATCTTCACCTCGCAAGGCACCGCCACACCATTCACCCGCTTCGGCGCGGCCCTGTTGCCCAGTGCAACGTTTCGTCCGGCCACGGTGAATACATCCGGCGGAAACGACTGGAGGGAGCGCGGATCGTGCGCGCGACCATCGGAATAAACCAGGAACTCGACTAGCGTATCGCCCTGGATTCCGCGATTGCGCGCCTCACGCGGGTAATAGTTGTCGGGATTGATAACCCCCACGATGCCGCATTCCCGGGGCTCCGGTAGTTCGCCGGGAGCGCGACTCACCGGCAGGAGAGTTTTCTCCAACGCTTCGTTGCCGAATTTCGACTGGATTTCCGCGACTCGAGCACGGGCCGCGTCCGTCAGATGGGGCCCGAGCTGAGCGACGATGCCTTTCGCCGCTTCGCCACCGCCATTTTCCAGGGCGATCGCCGCCCATGCGTAGCCGAGCACGTTATCGCGCTTCACGCCCTCGCCGTTGACGTACATCACCGCGAGGTTTTCCTGCGCCTCGGGCTGTCCCAACTCCGCGAGCTCGCGGTACAACTCGAACGCCTTCGCGAACTCCTGCTTCTTTGCCGCGGCGGCCGCGGAATACAGATCTGCCCACGCCGGAATCGGCGCGATGATTGCGCTGATCACCAGCACGCACCAGTACTTGCTCTTGCTCATCTATTGATACCCCTGAATGGCGGCCGCTCACCGTAGGTCAGCGCGCGCCACACCCATTCTGCCGGCCCGTAGGCGAACTTGCCTAACCACCAGCGACAGACGACGACCTGCAGCGCGAAGAACCCGATGACGATGCCGACGATAGCCGTGGTGCCAATCTTTCCCGCGAGTGCCAGCCCAGGGCCGATGCCGAACAGCACGAAGCCGAGCACCAGGCTCTGCGTGAGATAGTTAGAGAGCGCCATTCGGCCTACGGCTCCGAACGGCGCAAGCAACCGGCGACCGCGACTTCCCTGAAATGCGACCATGATGGCCGCCACATAACCCGCCGCCAGCACCGGCACGGCCAGCAAGTGCAGCGCTTCCGCGAAGAAATCCCGGTGCTCGAAGTCGGCCAGGAATGGCGATTTGGCCAGCAAGGTTGCAAGCCCTTCGAGACCCAAGCCTGCGGGCAGTGCCCAATGCAATAGTCGCCGCCAACCCGGCACGAACTCCGCCGAACGGACTATCCACTCCTTCCTTCCGACCCACGCGCCGATCAGAAAACGCCCGAGCGCGTAACCCAACCATCCCAGGATGAAGCCGCTGGCGATGTAGTCGATGAACACCCACTCGAAGAAGTTGCCCACCAGCGCGAAGTAGTCCCCGCTCGAGGAGATCTGTTGGCGCAACAACACATCCGCGTCGGAGTAGCCACCAGGCAATCCACTGAAGACTCCGGGCGGTCCGAATTCGTCGAGCGTCTTCAAAGTGGTGCGGCCAAACGCCGCCAGCAGAACACCGGTGATCAGCAGTGCGCGATCGCTGAGCCGGCGAAGCGGTAACAGCAGAAAGCCCGCGAGGGCATATAGATGAAGGATGTCCCAGGTCCAGACGAAGAAAAAGTGCAGCAGACCGATCGCGAGCAATACCGAGAGGCGACGCTTGTACAGCGCTTCGAAATCGACGCCGCGCCCTTCCAGCCGCTGTAACTGCAACGCGAACCCGAGACCAAACAAGAAGGCGAACAGCGTGTTGGCCTTGTCGAAGAACAGCCAATGCAGCACATCGAACAGGGCGAGATCGAACGCCGCGGTTGGCAGCGACAACAGCTGTTGTTCCGTCGACATGATTGGCGCCGAGGCAAACACGGTGAAATTGACGAGGAAGACGCCGAACAGCGCGACCCCGCGCAGCACATCCATGACCTCGACGCGCTCCGCGATACCGATCGGCGCGGGCTCGTTGTCTAAAACGCGAACAGATCACCCGTCCACGATGTGGCAAGGCCAGCACGGGCAAAACCGGCGACGAGCCCCGGGAAGGCGAGCATAAGAACTTGAAAGAGCAGCGTTTTCGTCATTGTAGTTGCCCCGATCCACCGCCCCGCGGGGGCGCCGCAGGCGCAAATATTAGCGCCTGCGGGACGTTCGCTCGTTTATTTGAATGGCGGCGGGGCCTTGAGTAGACTGCGCGCCCCGCTTCCACAGCGGGTAGCCGGTTCAAGGCATTCGGGGTGTAGCTCAGCCTGGTAGAGCACTACGTTCGGGACGTAGGAGTCGAAGGTTCAAATCCTTTCACCCCGACCATCTGCACGTGGGGTCCGTTCCGGACACATCGGTAACGTTTTATACCGAGCACATAGGTAACACCTTAGCAGCGAACGGATTCTCTGCGCATTCGAACCGTGAGCTCTCATGGTCGAAGAACCCCAAGTCGTAGTGCATGAAGCTGATTACCCAGATCTTTTCCTCGACCTCTTTGATGCCGACGTTCTGACCAGCGAACACCGTGCTCAGGTTGATCTTGCGCGAGCCGACGCAGACCCGGCCACACATGGTGACGGCGATGGTGCGGTCATGGAACGGATACTCGAGCTCGGTGAGGCCGTGATACTCGCGCGCTGATCGCTGGTAGAGCTCCGCCGGGTAGTGCATGCCGATCGCCTGGTGCGGGCGCTGCTGGTTGTAGCAGTCGATGAACCGATCGAACTTCTCCTGCTGTTGCAGGAAGTTGTTAGCCGCAGGCTTGGTGGTCTCCTTCTTGAGCGTCAGATGCATCCGTTCATGACGGCCGTTCTGCTGCGGCTTGCCAGGCTGGATGCGCTCGATGCCGATGCCGAGTCGCAACCACCACACCGACAGTCTCGAGAGGCCGAAGATGGCGCTGGCGCTTGCGAAGGGCGAGCCGTTGTCGGTACGGATGGCGCGCGGGAGCCCAAAGTCCTTAAAAGCGCGCTCAAAGACGGTAAATGCAGACTTTGCCTGCGTGCTGGCGAGCGCATCGCAACAGATCAGGTAGCGACTTGCGAAGTCGGTAATGGTGAGTGGATAGCAGTAGCGCTTGTCCGCGAGCATGAACTCACCCTTGTAATCCGCACACCAAAGATCGTTCGGCGAGGTGGGAGACGAGAGCGTTGTGCCTTGAGCGTAGTGATGACGCTCACGTCCGCGGCTCACAAGTCCGTTGCGATCGAGCACCGCATGCACGGTGCTGATGGCCGGCGGCTTGATATCGGGGAAGCGGCGGCGCAACTTGGCCCGGATCTTCGGCGCGCCCCAACTCGGGTGCTCGCGCTTCAAGGCCAGGATCAGCGTCTCGACCTGGAATGGCAGGCGGTTGGCCTGCCGGTACGGCCGGCGGCTGCGATCGGTGAGCCCTTCCAGCCCACAATCCTTGTACCGGGTGAATATCTTGTAGCCGGTCTTACGGGAGATATCGAACTCCCGGCACAGCTCGGCCATCTTCTCGCCCTCCAGCAGGCGAGCCACAAACCGCAGGCGCTCATCCATCTTGCAACACTCCCGCCACGGCATATGGGTCTCCCCCAAATGCCGGAAAGTGTTACCTATGTGTCCGGAATGATCTGCTACCCATCAGCCCGAATGGGCCCGTACGCGCAACAAGGCGGCAGGTTGAAAATCAAAGTCAGCCCACAGCGAGCCGTCTTCATACGGCTGGACGCGCACCTCACCGATCATTTCTCGAATAATCGGCGGGGCCTTCGATACTGACTTTGGATCACCTCTTTTTCCGGCCTCGACTTGCGCACGATAAAGGTCGGCTGCACGAGGCAGTACCGTGATCACATTCGCAGGCGCCCCCGCCAATCGGCCGGCGATCAGTTCTGCGCGCTTGGTCCCTGCGGCCTTGATGGCGCGAGCCGCCCGCCGGTGGGATACACGGCGGGCGCGGAACCGTGTGGAGCGGGAGTTCGCAACGAAACAAAAAAGGGAGCGGCGGGCGAACCCGCCGCTCCCGGTTTACGAACGCGAAGTCCGGCCTAGAAGGTCCCGTTCGCGGTGAAGCTCTGGGCTCCGATGTTGTAGGTGATCGTCCAGGTGTCCCCGGTGCTCGGATGGGGCGCGCCTGTGCCGTTGGTCTGGGCCACGAACAGCCGGTTCGTCCCCGCCGGCAGCGAGGCCGCGCGCGTGTACGTGAAGACGATGGGCGACGCGCTCGGGCTGTTGGTCCGGGTGAAGCCACCGACCGTCTCGTAACTCCCGTTGAAGGTGATACCCGTCGTGCGCGCCACGCGGATGGTGACCACGACGTTGGTGATGGCGGCGGTGTTGTTCACGCTGAGCTTGTTCTCGAAGTACCACGGCGCGCTGCCGCCCATCGAGGTCGTGCCCGTCACCACGCCGCCGGTGGGGGCGCTCGGGGTGGCGTCATCTTGGCTGGAGAATGCGCTCTCCCCGCTCGCGTTGACGGCCGTCACCACGTAGAAGTAGGTGGTGCCGTTGTTCAGCCCGATGTCCGTCACCGCGGTGCCCGTCACGCCGACCAGCACGTTGGTGTACGGTCCGCCGTTGGTGGTGGAGCGCTTCACGTTGTAGGAAGTAGCGCCGGCGGAAGCCGTCCAGGTCAGCGAGTTTTGGTTGTTGCCGGGGGTGGCGTTCAGGCTGGTGGGTGCGGCCGGCACGCCGGGCGGCTGGACCTGCAGGAACGCGCTCACGATGTTGGCGGCGGAGGTGAAAACGCGGTTGCTAGTGGCGTTGGCCTGCGGGACCACCTGGTCGCTGGTGTTCAGCACGCCCACGCGTACGACGCCGTTCTGGGCGTTGATGGCCTGGCCCAGGGCCAGCGGCCACGCGGTGGGACCGCCGTTGGCGGACGTGATGACCAGCGGCTGCGTCGGCCAGAAGGCGTCGCCGCCGTTGTTGGTGACCGTGCGCACCGACACATTGTTACCCGCGGTTATCGTCGCGAGGTTCCAGCGTCAGGGCGCCCAGGTCCCGCCACATCGAGCCGCCGGCCGGCGAGTGCGTGATCGTCCGCGACGCGCTGGCGCTGACCCCGCCTCCGGTGACGGTGAGGGTCACGGTCACCGTCCCCCCGCGGCGGGGTTGACCATGTTCAGCATGGTCTGGGCCGCGGTCGGGTTGGAGATGGTGTAGAGCACCGGGTTCGTGGAGTTGAGCGTCCACGAGTAGCTGAGCGTGCATCCCGTGGAGCAGGTCGAGGTGCTGCCGTTCAGCGGGACGTTGGCCGCTCCCGTGACCGTCGTTGGCGGCTGATTGGCGCTGATGATGGGGGTCACGGTGGTGCCGCCGCCGCCCTGGAAGACCACGTCGATGCAGCCGTGGAACCGCTCGTCGGTGCCCCCCTGCCACGGGGTGGAGTTGGCGCCGAGGCGTCCCCACTCGGCGTAGATCACGTGGCGTGAGCCGGCGGGCCGGGAGGGGACGGTGCAGCGCGTCCCCATCGTCTGGCTGCCGCGGTTGAGGATGATGTCGGGGTTCCCCGTGTCCACGATGGCGCCGCCGCTGCGGCTGTGGACCGCGTTCTCGTCGCAGAACGGCGCCGGCTCGAGGTCGGCCCAGGTCAGGGCCCGGCCCAGCTGATGCTGGTAGGTCGAGCGCGTGATCCAGTACGTGAAGTCCTCCGTGTCGTCGAAGTGCGGGCCGTTCGAGACGTTCCAGGTGAAGATCCGGGTACCCGCGGCGATCGTCGTGGTGGGCCAGTTGATCGGCTGGTCCCAAGGCGTGGGCGTGTTCAGCGCGGGGTTGTTGTTGTTCCAGGTCTGCGAGCTGAAGCTGCACACGTGTGGCGGACTGATGGTGTTGGGCGGGAAGGTGGGACTGGGGAAAGCAGGCCCGGCGTGGCCGCGCGAGTGCGAGAGGACGCTCATGAAGTTGTACCCGGCGTTCGGGTCCACGCCTGGAGCGAAGAAGGCGTCGCCACAGACCGGGAACTGAGCGGTGCCGTTCGACACGTGATCCGGTTTCGTGATGAAGCCGCAGAACCAGTTGCGCGCCGGTGGGTCCTGGACATAGCCGTGAGCGAACGCGCTGGTGGCCAGGCCCAGCATCACGAATCCGACTGACAGCGCCTTGATCGCCTTGATCGCTTTGGACATCATTGAATTTTCCCCCTTCCATGTGATGACCACGAACGTCGACGAGGTGCGTCGACGTGCCAATCCATTGGCGTCATCCGCGCCGCCGCGCGTCAGGGACGACGCAAAGTTTCAAGCCTGTCTGAAACTAGGCTTTGTTACGCTGCTGAAATCAAGGAGTGTTGGATGGAAGATTACGTCGGTCTTTTCGAAAACGTCAATCTGTAGAACACCATCCTGGCGCGGCCGTGCGTGGAAGTACTGGTTAGACGCGGTTGCCGATGCCCGTGGTCGCGATGCGCTTGACGTCGGCGTAGATAGTCGTGCGGTATCCCTCGAACTTCGCGAGATGACTCGTGATGTTGTCCTGCACTGACTGGTAAGCCACCGGCCTCTCCCTGACCTCGACTGGGCGCGCGAATATTGCAGCGGCCGGCGTTCCCGAAGGCGACTTACCCTTTGCCTGCCGCGCCGCCGCATCCGCGCCGCCTGGCCCGTGGCACGGTTAGTTCGGCACTCTTCACCAGGCAGCCCGAGATCGTGCGATACACCACGCCGATCACCTGCGTGAACGCCGCGGGTTGGTGGCCAGAAGGAACCGCAACGCATGTGGCAAGCGATAGCACCCATTGACGTAGCGGTCGCTCAGGCAGCACCTGATCGACCAGCAACGCCGCGGTCTCGACCATGCGCCTCGCGCCGCACGACGCACAGAACCCACGCTTCTTGCAACTGAACGCCACGAGCTTCTCGACGTGACAGTCCTCCCAGCGCAGGCCGCGAAAGACAAACCGCAGGTCGGGTTTGTCCGGCTTCTTCCCGAAATCCCCGCGCTTCATCTGACGGCGCGCGAGTTCACAATGAAGCGCAGCGCCCCCTCACTCCCACTCGATCGTTGCCGGCGGCTTCAGCTTCATGCGCATGTTGGCCGGCAGTCCGCCCACGTTGTGATGCGACTTGATGACGTGCGCCTTACCGATCTTGGAGCCGGCGGACTCGATGACGTCCGGGTAGATAGTGCCCTGCGCCAGGGACTCGACGCCTTCGAGCTTGAAGCTGAGACTGACAAGAAGGAACATTCCCTCTCGCATCACAGGTAAGGAATCGAGGCTGCCGGCGCCCGCCTTCCACCGTTCCCAGACGCCCAATCAGCGAAGCCGCACCCTCATGGGTACTGGAGGGACAGGACAAATCCTCTCACCCCGACCATTTCATTATTCTTAGAGCCCTTTAACTCGGGCACGCCGAAATCGCCTGACGTCGTACGCGAACACGGTGCTGCCATGCGGGCCAGCGCGATGCTCGTTCGCTACTCGCCCGATCCACCCAACGCCTTCCGGAACTCCTTGTAGTCGGTAGGTCGCTCCGTCGGCGGGTAGTAGTTCTGCGGGAACCACCGCAACCCCACACGCATGATCTTCGACGTGCCTGTGTCATCCAGTTCGCTGACGTCCTTGATGAAGAAGGCGAAGCGATTGCTACTGGGCAGCACTGCATTGTCGGTGAACGGGAACGCGAACGACGTGAGGTCGAAGTCGAATCGGTAGTCCGCAATCGCCGCAGTGGCTGAAGCCGGCGAGATCAGCACATGCACGCGCTCGGCGGAGAAATCCGGCTTGTCGAACACGATGGAGAGCGTGTCGCGGCAGTCAGGCGAACTGATGCTGAAGGATTTCAGCTCCTTGCCGGGCACCAGCACGCTCGCGGAATTGGTGGACTGGCCGAAGCTTTCTTCCAGCTCCGGGTCGCTGACGAACTGGAAGGTGGTCTCCATGCTGGCGGCGGGAGTGCATGTCGCTACCTTGTCCTCCCACAGCTGCGCGATCTGGCGCTGGATGACACGGTGCGCCGCCTGCCGCAGGTTGCTGCGCGCAGTCAGGATGGCTTCCGGCGCGACGGTTCCCTGGTACTTGGACAAGCGGTCGTCGGCATCTTGCAGCAGCGGCCTGAGTTCGAAATGCTCGTGGAAATTGAGCGTCAGGAGCTGCGCCAGCACCGCATAGCGCACCGGATCCTTGTCCGCGTCCGATCCACCGGGGCCGGCAATCGGGGCGATGAGCTGCCCGAACATGGTGGCGCGCAGTGAGCTCTCGGCCTGCTCGCGCTGGTTGATGAGCTGAAGGTTGGCGCGGTTCTGCTCGAAGTGGTTCGCGAGCCACGCCGCCACGATCGCGCCCAGCGGCACGGTCAACTTCATCAACACGTCGAGCCAGAACTGGACGTCGCGCTTGGCCTTCACTTCCGCGCGGCTTTCACCGGCCTTGTTCTCTCCCGTCATGCGCGGTTCGTTACTGACAGTTGATGCTGATGGTCGATGCGCCGTTCAGCGCGGCCACCTTCGCGACCTTGCCGTTGGGGCAATTGACGGTGTAGACGCCGGTAGCCAGCGCCACGGAGAACTTGCCACCCTCCTCCACCTTGATGTCGGCCACCTTGGCTTCGCCCTTGAACACCGGCAGCACGGTGCCGGCGTTGACGCCCGTGACCGTGCCCTGTAGGACGCCAACCTGCGCTTGGGCGCCCGCGGCACCCAGCAACAGCGCAATGACGATCGATGAATTTTTCAGCTTTTTCATGTTGGCACTCCGGAATCGCGTGGCCCGCCGAGGCAGGCAATGACGCACTATATTGGCGTCGTCGCGAGTTTGGCTATCCGTCGCAGTCCCGCGTCGACTCAACCCGCCAATCTCCTACTCATCCCGGCGCGCGCGCCGCGCATTGGTGCGCGAGGCCGTGTTCACTGCGTGACCCAGCGCTGCAAGGCTTCGCCCAGCGGCTTCGAATGCCCTTTGCCGCCACCTTCCAAATCTGATTCTTCAGCGGAAGCGTCTTCGCCACCCGTATCCCGATCGAATCGTCACGATGTGTCAGCGCATACGGAAATCGCTCCGCTGTCCGAAGGTTGTTCCCGAGCGTGCCCCACGATCCGCCCTTGGCGATGCGTTTCGCACATGCGCCTTCGACGACCGGCGGCGCACCCGCGTCAGAGACGGCTTCGTGCGACGGTGCGTGACAGTCTTCGATCCACTCGGAGACGTTGCCAATCATGTCGTAAACACCGAAAGCATTTGGCTTGAGTGAGCCGACGGGCGTCGTGTTGAGCCATCCGTCCGTGCAGTTCAACGGCTCGTACACCTTGTATCCCGACGTGTCCGTGCGCTTGTACGCCGTCACCGCGGTCTGATCGAAACCGTTCGCGAATGCACAGCCATTCGCAGGGTCATTGCCCCACGGATACACGGCGTTCGCCGCGCCGCCCCGCGCCACGTACTCCCATTCGACTTCCGTGAGCAGGCGGTAGCCGCCGCGCGTCTGCGTGTTCAGCCAATCGACATATGCTCGGGCTTCATCCCAGTTCACGCAGGCGACCGGATGATTGCCTGTCTGTGAAAAGCCCGGGTCGCGAAACGTGGTTTCGGCGTCATAGACCCAGTTACCGCGCTGCCGGCGATCGCTGAGACAATCGCCTCCCACCCGCCGGCCGGTCGCGCGCACGAACGCTTCATATTGATCGCGTGTGATTTCGTATCGGCTCACCGCGAAAGGTTCACCGATGGTGAATGTGCGTTCTGGCAGCTCATCGGGTCGGCGATGGCGATCCGCGGATATTGCTCCGAGAATCGCGACGCCGGAAGTTACTGTCACCATTTCGGGACAATGTGCGCAGTCCCGCAGGCTGTCAGTTGCGCTGGTCGAAGTACAGGCGCCGATCAGTGGGATATAGAGAAGCAGCAATGTTCGCATGCGTGAGTGCGATGTTACATCGCGGCGTCCACAGGTAGGTCGATCTCTGTTAGCCGCGAGCGGCATAAGCACAACGCAAAACGCATTGCTCCTCGTTGCGTGGCTCCACCCTGGTCGGCGGTCGTCACCCCGATCATTCATCACGCGATCACCACCACACCTCCATGTGCATCCCGGCCGTGAGTCCGTCAATCTCATTCGCGAAATCCGTTCCGCCAATCAGGCCGATGAAATCGTCACTCCAGTGGGCATACGTGACGAATGCGCGAACGACCGGCCGGCTCATGAAACGCCCGCCGAGTGACACCTGGGGAGCGAGCGTCAACTTGTAGAGCACACCGTCGGTCTCGGCATTGTCATCCTTGACCCAGTCGGCACCCGCTTCAAGCGCCAGGCTGATGCGTTTGTCGAAGTGCCAGATCGGGCGCACGCCACCCGATACCCACTGCACCTTGCCCTCGTCACCGGCGTAGTCAGTGATCTGGTAGATGAAGACCGGACCCAACGAGAACGAGTCGCTCAGGTTCGCCGTGAAGTTTTCCGTAACACGCAGTCGCCAGGAATCAGAACTGTCAGCGCGGATGAACGTCTGGCCGTTCATCGTGAAAGTCTCGAATCCTGAATTGAGTGTCTTTGCCGCGCCGGTGCCGAACTGGATCGAAGCCTTGTTTACTCCGTCCTCGCTGAAGACACCTTTTCTGGTGTGGATGAACATCCCCGAAAATCCGGTGGCCTCGGGAGCCTGGTTGCCGTTGGAATCGACTCCGCTCGTGGTGCGCGAGAAGACCAATCCGGCTTCGCCAATTCCCCACGGCACGTCCATGTCGTACAGCCGCAGGTCGAAGCTGGTCTTGCTGAAGCCGGCCTTGTTGGCGGCGTCGGGCTCCGGTGCACTACTCACGCCACTGCTTCCCGGACTGCCGATCCAGGCCAGTGCGAGTTTGCCATTCTTCAACTTCATGTCTTCGAAGCCGCCGCCCGTGCCGCTCATGTTCGAGAAGTAGAAATCGTTGAGATGAATGTCGTGCCGCCTGTAATACCGGTTGCCCGCCCAGAATTTCAGCGAAGGCTGCGAGGAAATGACGTTGCCCACCGAACCCCAGATTTCGGCGAAGCTGAAGTTGGCGCTCCCCGAACTGATCGCGTCCTGAATCGGCGTATAGGCGGCAAGAGTAGTTTGAAAGCGCCCGATCGGTCCGCTGGCAGCCGTGGTCTCACCCGCGGCGTCGTCAACCTTGAAGGCATCCTCACCATAAAAATTCTTGCCAAAGGTGATTTCCCCATAGGTATCGGCCTCATTGCCGAGGCGATACTTGGCGCTTGCGCCCGGCGCCTGAAATCCGACCATCGATCCGCCGTTGCTGTTCCTGCCGTAGCCAGCGCGAAAATACCCATGGATATCCATGAAGCCCTGTAACACCTCCTGAACGCGGCCGGCATAGGGATGCTCTGCGGAGAGCAGGCTCTGCTCACGCGATTCGGTATCGTGCTGGTATTCCTTTTCCACCAGGACTCGAGCGTGGTCCGCGGCAACCAACGCTTTGGCTGCGGGGCTGGCAGGCGTTTCCAGGGCACGTATGCGCTCCTCGAGTAGTCGCATGCGCTCGGCCTGCCTGGCATTCTCTATCTTCAGAGCCTCGAGTTCCGCGCGCAGTTTGTCCTGCTCCGGGGAGGCTGCCACGGCGCCCGTCCCGACCAGAGTGATGATCAGACCGAGAAGCAAGGCACCAGCTTGCGGTGCCCGTCTGGCGCGACCGGATGCAAAGCGTGGATACATGGAAACGCGCTGCCCCTCGATGTGGTGACTAGCCCAATACTCGTGCGGCCAGGGCGATCTCCGCTAGCAACTTTTCGCGGATCGCATCAGAGACACATGTGTCAACTGCCGAAAGCAGCCTGCGTTCGAGATTGCGCGCACAGAATCCGGACCGGGACCGGCGATTTAGCAGAGTCTGGGCTTGCGCCGGCGGTGTGCGGTTGCTCGACCGATGGAATGGATTGCATCCGCCAGGATACGTATTCCCGCCCGCAGTGTTGACCCGTCTGATTGTGCATAACCAATCAAGATCGTCGAGGGTCTGTCTTGTTTGCTGACATACCATTTCGACATGAACTCGATATGCACGCCGCGACGTGCGACCTCACTCGATACCGCTTGCTCGTCAATACTCTCCGGCAGACTAACCACTGCATGCAGTCCGGCCGAAATACCGTCAATGGAAGCTTCAGGGAGAAATTCGTCGATTGCGGAGACCAGCGCATTGCGGCGATCACGATAAATCAGGCGCATGCGTCGCAGATGTCGATCGAGATCGCCGTCGTTGATGAATGTGGCAAGTGCGTTCTGTTCGATACGCGGCGCACCATAGTCGGCCAAACGGTGCTCAGAAAGGATCGCCTCGCGCATCGCTTCCGGCACGACGAGCCAGCCAATTCGCAATCCAGGCGCCAACGTCTTGCTGGCAGTTCCTGCATAAACAACTCGTTCCGGGGCAAGTCCCTGGAGGGCTCCCACAGGACCGCGGTCGTAGCGAAACTCGGCGTCGTAGTCGTCTTCCAGTGCAAAGCACTTTTTCGACTTCAGCCAGTTGAGAAGTTCGCCTCGTCTCTCGCCAGACAACACGCATCCCGTCGGACTCTGGTGGGTGGGAGTGACGAGAACTCCATCTGCGTTACTTTTGCCCAGACGGCCAACATTGATTCCTTCCTTGTCGACCGGGATCGGAACGATGCGAAGGCCAGCGCTCGCCGCAAAACGCCAGCTGGTATATGACGGATCCTCCACCGCCAGACGCTTTCCGCCCATCGCCGCAAGGGCTCTGCAAAAGAGCTGGCGGCCCTGTGCGTATCCGGAGGTCACGATGATCTGCGATGGATCGGCAACCACGCTTCGGACTCGCCCCAGATACGCTGCGAGGGATTGCCGCAGAGCCTGTGTTCCGTGTCGAGCGTCATAGCCGAACTCCTGTGGCCGCATGCATCCCAGAACCTTTCGGGTTGCTTTCAACCATGCTTTGCGAGGAAAGGAGCGCAGATCGGGAGTGGCCGGGCGGAAGTCATAACGAGGCAGGACTTCGGTTGAGGAATGGGCGCGGTCTTTTTGGGACTCACCAATTGCAGACTCGGCCACGCGAGGACGAGCTCCCTGGCGCAAAGCGACGAAGCCCTCTGACGCCAGTTGCGAATAGGCTTCGACGACAGTTGGCCGTGAAACTCCCAATTGCCCGGCCAGGTCGCGTGTCGAGGGAAGGAGTGCGCGCGGTTTCAAGGAGCCACTTCGGATCGCCTGGCGGATATGGTCCTCAACCTGCCTGACAAGCGGGCGGCCCGCCCCTCGGGACAGAGGTATCAACAGTTCGACGGTCTTTCGGGTCATTGCTCAAGGCTCTGAACTGGTCAAGGAAAACTACCTCAAACTGGTCAGAGACGACAATCCAGTTCGCCGGTAGTTTCAGCCTGGTTCGAGGCTAACTAGAGAGATCCTGGTGACGCGCAAAGCATGGCTCCTGTTGATCGGTCTTGGAGTCCTCTGGGGCATACCCTATTTTTTGATCCGGATTGCCGTGACGGAGTATCACCCGATCATCCTGGCTTTTTGTCGGGCCGCGCTCGGTGCAATGATCTTGTTGCCATTTGCATTGCGTCGAAATGGACTGGCGTCGGGATTCAGCAAGCCACTGTGGCTGGCGGCATACACAGTCGCCGAAATCAGCGGACCGTGGTTCCTGATCGGTCATGCTGAACTGCATGTCACCAGCTCGTTGGCAGGTCTCGTCATCGCGCTGACGCCGACAATTGCGACTGTCGTGGGGATCGTTTTCTTCAACGAACGGCTCGTGAAGCAACGCATTCTCGGCCTATGCCTTGGGTTTGGAGGCGTCGTCGCTCTCCTTGGGTTCGACGATAAACCGCCGCAGACACTGCCTGTCCTGGCATTGTGTCTAAGCGCGTTGGGCTACGCGATTGGCCCCATCATCGTTGCCAGAAAACTGTCTGATGTCGACACGACAGCCGCCGTAGTTGCCTCGCTCATCGTGGCTTCGGCTATCTATGCGCCCTTTGTGCCCATGCACTGGCCAGCAGGTTTTTCACTGAACGCCACAGTTGCCGTTGTCGCACTGGCTATCTTCTGTACTGCCATGGCGTTTCAAATGTTGTTCGCCCTCGTATCGGAAGTCGGACCCGCTCGCGCAACCGTCGTGACCTACATCAATCCCGCCGTAGCGGCGTTGCTCGGAGTTGTGGTGCTCAACGAGCCGCTCTCAGCCGGCCTTTGTCTTGGTTTTGTTCTGATCCTGGCGGGTTCGTATTTTTCCACGTGGAGTTCTGCTCAGGAGGTTGAAAGCCCATGCCAGCGCTCGAAGCGACTTCAGTGGTCGGTAGACATTGCCGCACCGACATCCAGGGTCTACCAAATGTTGGTCGGACTCGAGAGCTACAAGCAGTGGACGTCGGCCTTCGGTGACGGCTTGTACTTCGAAGGCTCGTGGCAGAAGGGCCAACGAATTCGCTTCTTGACTCCGGAGGGGCATGGAGTGATCTCGGAAATCGCCGAGAACAGACCGAACGAGTTCCTCTCGGTCCGGCATCTCGGATACATCGCCAACGGCGTTGAAGACACGAGTAGCGAAGCCATCCGCGCCTGGGCGCCCGCATACGAGAACTACACCTTCGCGGCCACGCCGCAAGGAACGAAGCTCATCGTCGACCAGGACATGACGGAAGAGTTCGAGAGCATGGTGGAAACCTGGCCGAAGGCACTGGCAAGGCTGAAGGCGCTGTGCGAGGAACGCGCTCGATGACGCCTCGTCCCTTTGGCGTCCCGGCGGGCAACCCCCTTAGTACTCTTGTCGGCCGCACAGCCATAGCGCCACGTCTGCATCGGATGCTCGACTTGTTAGGCGACACCGGAGTCTGCCGCTAACCTTTCGAGGGCTGAGTGCAGCGCCGCACCGCCCGCGTCTCGCCAATCCACTTGCATAGGTGAAAGAGATCCCCTCGAGCTCGCCGCAGAAGCGTCCATTGGCACGGATGGCCGAAATGGCATGCCTTTCGGCCAAACGGTTATCGCGCGCGATAGTCGTTGAACGCGGGCGTGAACAAGGTCAGGCTGGAAGCGCAAACGGAGAGCGGCGTCGCCTACATCGAGTGGATAGACGGAGGGGCGCGATCGCTGCACCATGCGACTGGTAAATGTATCTCGGGAACGACGAAGCTCCCGGAACATCAACCTCTCAAAATAATGATGGAACAGGAGACAAGGACATGTCCAGGCAACTCATTCTCGGAACATTGTTGATGATCGGTGCATCGGCCGCTTTTGCCGATGTCACCATCCAGGAAAACACGACCGGTTTCTGCGGCGTGGACGGCACGATCGACAGCAACAACGCCGGCTTCACCGGCGCCGGCTTTGCCAACACCAACAACGCAACGAACGCCGCCGTGCGCTACAAGGTGAACATACCCACGACCGGCAGTTACACACTGCGCTGGCGCTACGCGAACGGCACCACCACCGACCGGCCGGGCAGCGTGCGCGTCAACGGCAACACGGTCGGCAACGTCGCACTGGCGCCGACCGGCGCATGGACCACCTGGGCCAACTCGGCGAACGTGACCGTGAGCCTCAATGCCGGGCTCAACGATGTGCACCTGGTCGCGACCACGGCCGGCGGCGTGGCCAACATCGATTCGTTCACCGTCATCGGCACCAATGTCAGCGCAGGCAACTGCACCGTGACCAGCGCGTGCCCGCTCAATCACGAGGGCTTCGCGACACTTGCCGGCGGCGTCACTGGCGGCGGCAACGCAGCACCGACGATCGTCGTCAACCAGACAGAGCTCCGGAATTGCGTGCGGGATACGGTGCCGCGCGTGTGCAGGGTGCAGGGCTCCGTCGTCTTCGGTACGTATGAAAAAATCGATGTCCAGTCCAACAAGACCATCATTGGTATCGGCGCCAACGCCGAGATCGTGAATGGCGGCTTCCGTCTAATTGCGGGCAGAAACAACGTCATCATCCGCAACCTCACGTTTCGCGACAGCGCGAACGACGGCCTGGACAAGGACGGCATCCAGATGGACACGGCGCACCACGTGTGGATCGACCACAATCGCTTCATGCGCCTGGGCGATGGTCAGATCGACAGCCGCATCGATACCACTTACGAGACCGTTTCGTGGAACGTCTTCGAGCAGCACGACAAGACCTTCGGCATCGGCTGGACCACGAACGTCACGTCGCAGATCACGATCCATCACAACTGGATCCACGATACGAACCAGCGCAACCCGAGTGCCGACAACATTCTGCGCGCGCACCTGTACAACAACGTGCTGGAAAACATCACGAGCTACGGCAACTACGCGCGCGGCGGTACAAACATGGTTCTGCAGAACAGCGTGTTCCGCAATGTGAACGACCCGCACTACTACGACACCGGCACGCTCGTGGCGCAGGGAAATCAGTACGTCAACACGACCGGACAGCAGGAGTCTTCGGGCACGTCGTTCTCATTCTTCAACCCTGGAAACTTCTACTCGTACACGCTGACGCCGACCTCCCAGGTCGAGGCGCTCGTGAAGCGCTGCGCCGGCCCGCGTGCGGAGCTTGGACTCTAGTAGTCGGCGGAAGAAGCAATCAACGTGACGCCGGAGCGAAATCGCTCCGGCGTTTTTTGTCATTTGACGTTGATCGCAACGATCGGGCCGACTCCCTGGATGTAGAGCACTCCGTTGCGCGACAGCGCGAGTCTGCCGCCGAACGGGTAGCTCCACACCAGCTGGCGAGTGGCGCGGTCGATGCCGAACGTGGTCGACTCGGTGGCCACGAAAATCATCGTGTCGGTGAGCAGCACCTCGCTGGCGAAGCCATAGCTCGCCGGCGGGACCCACGACCACAAGAGGCTGCCGTTATTTTCCGCGCGCGCTTCGAGCCGCAGCGGATTGTTGTTCCCCGCGTACACCACGCCGGAATGGTAGCCAGGCGTCCTCGCATAGACGCCGGGGACCTGCCACGCAACGTTCTGGATGTTCACGTTGAACCGGAGCAACGTGTTGCCGATGCCTCCGCCGTTGAGGTACGCGTTCTCGTACGCCGCGGCGAAAACCGAGCCGTTGGCGCCGAGCACTGGCGAGCCGTTGATACGGTAGACGTAGTTGGTGTACGACGGATCCACGATGTTCGCCTGCACTGCACCCGTCAAAGGGTCGTAGACCATCAGGGATCCCGTGTATGCGTAGACGTATTGGCCGTCGACCGCTGGCGTCCATTCGGATTGCTGAGCAGCGTATGCAAAGAAGAGTTGCTGGCCACTGAAGTTGAAGCCGTAAACCCCGCCGTAGGTTCCCGCATTCGTGTACACGCCTTGCGGGCCAATGGTGGGCGCGAGGTAGCTCTCACTCTGCGCCGACATCTGCGCCTGGAAGGCGATCGCGCCGGTGGTCTCGTTGAACGCGTACATCGAGGGCGGATACCCGGCGGCGATGAAGACCATGCCGTTGCCGACCGATGGGGGATTGACGGCCGAGGCGAAGTTGTGACTCCAGATCTGGCTGGCGTCGTGCTCGCTCAAGACGCGGAGCGTCGTTCCGTAGGCAAGGAAGATGCGCCCCGCATTCGTCGTCAGGGTCTTTGCCGGGTAGTTATAGCCAACCTGGTTGTTCAAGGAAGGCCCCAGCAGGCGCGTCGAGAAGCTGTTCGGGTCCACCGACACCGGTACATAGCCGGTGTGTGCGGCATTGCCCTGGAACATGTTCCAGTCAGGCGCTCCCACCCAGGGCATGAGCATAGTCAGATTGTCTCCAGGCCATGGGCTCCCGGGCGACAGGATCTGCACGTCGTATGGCAGGCTGAAGGACGCGGGTAACTGCGGTGTGTTGCAACTGACGTGAGCGCACAAGCTGATGTTGACCGTGCCTGTGTGATGGCCGGCGGGCTTCGTGGTGGAGAGAGTCAGCCACAGCGAGTATCCGTTCGCGGTGGGAGTCACGGTGACGTTCTGCGCAAACACCTGTGCAGTATCGGTGGCCGCCGCAAACACAGTTCCGGTCAGCGTTTGTGCCTGAAGGTCCAGAGCGACCACGACAGGGGTTCCCGCCGCCGCGATGCGCGAAATGTGCGTGGGCGTTGTCTCCAGCGTGTCGATGGTGAGCGACACGTCGAACGTGGTTGAGCCCGCGGCGTTTGCCGCGGTGACGGTGTAGTTCATGGCCCCAACAAGCGTCGTGGGCGTGCCGCTGATCACTCCGGAGGCGCCATGGAGCGAAAGCCCCGCGGGTAGCGCTGGAGAAACCGTGTAGCTCGCCACGACGCTTAGGACTGAGGGTACCAGCGGAGGGATGGCTACTCCGCGACGGAATACACGCGGCGAAGGGTACGTCAGGGCGCTCGGTGGCAGCAGCACCACGGTGAGCGACAAGTTGAATGTCGTAGAGCCGGTGCTGTTGGTCGCGGTGATGACGTAGTTCGCCGACGGCGATGCCGCGGTCGGCGTTCCGGAGATCCTCCCGGTCAACGGATCGAGCGAGAGGCCTGCCGGCAAGGCCGGCAGCACGGTGTAGCTGGACACGGTACCGGTCACCGTCGGGGAAATCGGCGCGATCGTCGATCCGACCTGGTAGGTGTGCGGACTGCTGTAGGACAGCAATCTCGGCGCGGCGATGCGCACCAGGATCGACAGCGTGAAATTCGTGCTGCCAGTGGAGTTCGCTGCCGTGATGACGTAGTTCGTCAGCGGACTCGATGCGGTCGGCGTGCCCGAAATCCGGCCGGTCGCGGAGCCGAGCGAGAGGCCTGCGGGCAACGCGGGCTGCACAGTGTAGTTAGTCACCACACCTGTCACCGCCGGATCCAGAGGACCAATCGCCGCCTCCGCCGTGTAGGTCTGGGGACTCACATAGGAAAGCGCGCTCGGAGCGGCGACGAGCACGCTGAATTGCAGCGAAAAACCAGTCTGGCCAGTGCCATTCATGGCCGTGATCAGGTAGGTGGTCGGCACCGTGAGTGTTGTGGGTGTTCCGGAGATCACCCCGGTGTTCGCATTCAGCGTGAGGCCCGCGGGGAGCGCTGGCAGGACGGCGTATTGCGTTACCGTGCCGGAGACGTGCGGAACCAGCGGCGGAATCTCTGTGCCCTGGATAAAGGTCGACTGGTATGAGTAGAACAGGCCGGCCGGTGGTGGGATCACTATCGCGATCGACAGCCCGAAGCTCGTGGATCCGCCCGGATTGGTGGCCGTGACGAAGTAATCCGTGCGCGCAGACGTTACGGTCGGCGCGCCCGAAATCCTTCCGGTCAGGGTGTCGAGCGTGAGTCCCTGTGGGAGGGCGGGGGATACGGAAAAGCTGGTTACGGCTCCCGTCACGCTCGGCATGAGCGCCGTGATCCCCAGGTTCACGATGTATGTCCGCGGGTTGGGATAGATCAATGCGCTTGGCGGCGGAGGCAGCACAACGAGCAACATGCTGAAGGTTGCAGAGCCTCCGGCGTTCTGTGCCGAGATGAGGTACGAAGTCGCCGGCGACAGGCCCAACGGCGTTCCGGAAATGACACCTGTCGAGGGATCGATCGTGACGCCCGCAGGCAGGGCCGGCGCGACGGAGTAGCTAGTAACGCTGCCCGTCACCGACGGTGCCAGCGCAGTGATCGGCGTGCCGATCGTGAATGCGGGGGCGCTCAGATAGGTCAGCCCGGTGGGCGCGACGATTGGCGGCGGTCTATTGACGTCGCCTCCGCTGTCCCCGCCCCCGCCGCAAGCAGAGAGAAGGGTCATCAGCAGAGGAATAAGGAGGGTTTTCGGGAAATTCAGCCGCAATCCACGAAACGTCTGCGCCATCATGTTCTTTTCTTTCTCCCAGACAATCGACACCGGCGGCCCTCGCGCGTACGGACGCCTGCATGCCCATCGATCTGACGAATCGGCGAAATGGAAAACCCCGGCTTCAATTCGCTCCCGCGACTCTCAAAACCGGTCTATCGGACCTGTTGTTATCAGTGGCCGTTGGCGACCACATTCTGGATCTCGGCGGAGACTTTGCCACAGCCAACAATGTCGATCTACTGCAGGGTGTCGGGTACGTTGTCTAGCAATCCGGCGGCGCGAACGCCTGCCCTGCACCCTGCCACCGGCCTTAAGTCTCATTGGCGTCCCACAACGAACGAGGATCCACCAGCACTCTGTTACGACTCGGCAATCCCTCACACGATCTGATCAAGCAGCTACGAGGCCGGACGCTCGCGCGCCACCCGCAGCATCACCTCGCGTCGGACAGCTTCATCACGACGCGACCTTCGATGGCCCCCTTCCTCATGCGATCGAAAATGTCATTGATGTTCTCGAGCTTGTCTTCGGTGTAAACCGTATGCACCTTGCCTTCGGCCGCAAACGCAATGGCTTCGCGCAGATCCATTCGCGTACCCACGGTCGAGCCGCGAATGGTTTTCGCATTGCTCACGACATCGAAAATCGGCAAGCCGAACTCGCCAGGTGGAAGGCCGAGGAGCGTCATCGTGCCGCGTTTGTGCAGCATGCCCAACGCCTGCTGAAAGGCCTTGGGGGACACGGCGGTGACGAGCACGCCATGCGCTCCACGCAGCGAGCGCTGCAACTCCTTTGCAGGGTCCGCGTTCATGGCATTGACGACGAGCTCAGCACCAAGCTTCTTCGCAAGCTCGAGTTTCGAGTCATCGATGTCGACCGCGGCGACGTGAAATCCCATCGCACGGGCGTACTGCACCGCCAGGTGGCCGAGGCCACCGATGCCCGAAATGGCAACCCAATCGCCGGGCTTGCACTCGAGTTGCTTCAGACCCTTGTAGACCGTCAGCCCTGCGCAGAGCACCGGCGCAATGGCTGAAAAATCGACGTTCGACGGCAAGCGTCCAACGTAGGCAGGATCGGCAAGTACGAATTCAGCATAACCACCGTTGACCGTGTATCCGGTGATCTGCTGACGATCGCACAGCGTCTCCCAGCTGCTCAGGCAGTGCTCGCAATGACCGCACGTGCTGTGAAGCCACGGGACGCCGACGCGGTCACCTTCTTTCACGTGTTTCACGCCAGCACCGACCGCACTGACATAGCCGACAGCTTCGTGGCCGGGAATGAAGGGCGGGCTCGGCTTGAAGGACCAATCGCCGTCGGCCGCGTGCAGGTCGGTATGGCACACACCGGAAGCCACGACCTGGACGAGGATGCGACCCGGTACGACTTCGGGCACCGGTACTTCCTGGATTCTCAGCGGCTCCTTGAAAGCATGGATGACTGCGGCTTTCATCATTGGCACGGTTCTACTCCACAAAGTGCCGATCGCAGATCGGCCAACATGTCGCGGTCCGCGTCCGGCCCAAGCCGCAGATGGATGAATCCGGCGTAACACTGATGACGTACCGGCACACCCGCCGCGCGCAATGCGCGCGCGTATGCCTCGCCTTCGTCCCGCATCGGATCGTACTCCGCCGTGAGGATGGCTGCGGGCGGCAACCCCGCGAGCGAAGCCGCACGAAGCGGCGAAGCCTGCGGATGCAGGCGCTCCGCCGGGTCGCGGAAGTAATGTTTGCCAAACCAGCGCATCGTGTTGCGCGTGAGCCCGAAGCCCTCCGCGTTCTCGCGATACGACGGATAGTCGTGCTCCATGTCCGTGCCGGGCACGAGCAGCAGCTGGAAGCAGATAGGCGGGCCTGACCGGTCACGCGCGAGGTGCGTGGCGACGGTCGCCAGCGTGGCGCCCGCGCTCGCGCCCGCCACCGCGACGCGCTTCGGGTCGCCATTCCATCTACCGAGATGGTCCACGACCCAGAGCACCGCGGCATACGCATCCTCGGTGGCCGCGGGAAACGGGTGCTCGGGCGCGTGCCGGTAGTTCACCGACACCACGACGCAGCCCGCACCCGCGCAGAACAGGCGGCAATGCGCGTCGCCGGAATCGAGGTCGCCCATGACGAAACCGCCGCCGTGGAAGTAGACGACGACGGGTCGCGGTGCGGGCGTGGCGCCTTCCGGTAGATAGATACGCACGGGCAGATCGGCGTGCGCGCAGTGCGCGACGTCCTCTTCGACCGAGCCCACGTCCGGCCCGCGCGGCGTGCGCAACGCAATTTCGCGGGAGCGAGCGCGCGCGGCCTCGACGCCGATCTCTTCCGGCGGCGGCTGCGCGTTGTAGAACTGGAGGATCGCCTGCGCGAGGGGATCTATCGGCATGTTTCGATCATCGAGCCGGCGCAGGCGTCGTCGCCGCGGGCTTCACCACCATGTCCGCCCCCACCGTGCGCGATGCCGCGAACAGCACCAGCGCGCAACAGAACGCCAGCGCGGGGATCACGTACATCGCGTCGTGCAGCCCTACCGCGCGGAAGGCCTCGGTCATCGCAGGCGCGCCCGCCTCCGCCATTGCCCGCTTCGCGAGGAACACGGACAGCTTGCCCGTGAGGTACGTGCCCATGCTCGCGCCCATGACGTACATCGCGAAGAAGTAGATAGCCACGGCGCTGCCGCGCAACCGCGGCTCGACGACATCCTGGATGGCCGCGTACACGGTGGCGTAGTAGACGAAGCTCAGCGTGGTACCGAGCGCCATCGGAATCATGAACGCGATGATCGATCCGGGCGGCTGCGCGAGCGCGAGGAACACGCAGGGAACCGATGCCATCATCGTGCCTGCCGCCAGCAACAGGCGTCCGTCGGCGCGGCGCCGACTCAGGCGGTCCGAGGCCCAGCCGCCGCCGAGCAAGCCGATGGCGCCGACCAATCCGACCACCAGCGCCGACACCAACGCGGCATTGCGCAGATTGAGCTCGTGGTAGCGCTGCAGGAACGGCGTCTGGAACGCGTTGATCGCGTACACGTTGAAGTTGTGGAGCGCGCCCGAGATCACGATCCACCACAGTGTCTTGATGCGCATCACGCGCTTGTAACCTTCCCAGCTCGTCGCGTGCTTGAGGGGCTGCGACGCGCCCGGCGCGTCTGCGCCGCCGCGCGGCGGCTCGGGTAGTTTGAGGATCAGCAGCGCGACGATGAACCCAGGTATCGCCGCGAGCACGAAGCACGTGCGCCAGCCGTACTCCGCGCCCAGCCACGCGCCCGTGAGATAGGACAGGCACAGGCCGAACGGCAGGCCGAGCATGAACGCGCCCAGCGCGCGCGAGCGCTTCTCGGGTGGATAGAGATCGCCGATCATCGACTGGCACGCGGGCGAGCACGTCGCCTCGCCGATGCCCACGCCGAGCCGTGCAGCCATGAGCCCTGGGTAGGTGTGCACCATGCCCGAGACGGCCGTGAGCGCGCTCCACACCGTGAGGCCGGCGGCGATGAGCCGGGTGCGCACCCAGGTGTCCGCGAGCCGGCCGATCGGCAGGCCCACGGCCGCGTACATCAGCGTGAACGCGGTGCCTATCAACCCGAGCTGCGCGTCGTCCAGGCCGAACTCCTTGCGGATCGGCTCGCCGAGCACGCCGGGTAGCTGGCGGTCGAAGAAATTGAGCAGGTTGACGGCGAAGAGCAGCAGCAGCGCCTTCTTCGCGTTCGTTTTTTGATCAGTGCTCACGGCCCCTCGCCCATGACTCGCCCACCCTAGACCACTTCGAACAACCCCGCGGCGCCCATGCCGCCGCCCACGCACATCGTCACCACCACGTGGCGCGCGCCGAGGCGCTTGCCCGCGATGAGCGCGTGACCCGTGAGCCGCTGCCCGCTCATGCCGAACGGATGGCCGATGGCGATGGCGCCGCCATCGACGTTGAGGCGGTCGTCGGCAATGCCGAGCCGGTCGCGGCAATAGAGTACCTGCACGGCGAACGCCTCGTTGAGCTCCCACAGCCCGATATCCTGCACCGTGAGGCCGGCGCGTTTCAGTAGTTTGGGCACGGCGAACACCGGGCCGATGCCCATTTCGTCGGGCTCGCAGCCCGCGATGGCGAAGCCGCGGAACACGCCGAGCGGCGTGAGGTTGCGGCGCGCAGCTTCACGCGCACTCATTACTACGCAGGCTCCCGCGCCGTCGGAGAACTGGCTGGCATTGCCCGCGGCGATGGTGCCGCCCGGCTGCGCCGCACGGATCTTCGACACGCCCTCATAAGTGGTGTCGGCGCGCAGGCCCTCGTCGCGCTCCACCAGCACATCGCGCGTCGCGAAGCGGCCGTCGTCACCGACGACCGCCATGGTGGCCGGCGTCGCGATGATCTCGTCGCGGAAGTGCCCGGCGGCGTCGGCAGCGCAGGCGCGGATCTGGCTGCGCACGCCGTACTCGTCCATGCGCTCGCGCGGGATGCCGTATCGCTTGCCCACGATCTCGGCCGTCTCGACCATGGGTAGATAGAGCGCGGGCTTGTGCTCGGCCGTCCACGAGTCGCGCGCCATGTGCTGGTTGCGGTTCGGCTGCACGGTGGAGATGCTCTCCACGCCGCCCGCGACGTAGATGCCGTCCTCGCCCGCGAGGATGCGCTGTGCGGCCAGCGCGATGGTCTGCAGGCCCGAGCTGCAGAAGCGGTTGAGCGTGGTGCCGGGCACCGTCGCCGGGCAGCCGGCGCGGTAGGCACTGATGCGCGCGACGTTGCCGCCCGTGGACCCTTCAGGATTGGCGCAGCCCATGATGACGTCCTCGACCTCGCCGGGCTCGATGCGCGCGCGCTCGAGCGCGGCCCGCACGACTACGCCGCCGAGATGCGCGCCATGGCTCATGTTGAAGCCGCCACGGAAGGACTTCGCGAGCGGCGTGCGCGCGGTGGAGACGATGACGGCTTCTGTCGATGCAGAGCTCATGCCGCGACTCCCTTCTTCGGGGCCGGCCGCTGGCCGGACACGTCGGCAACGGGCGCCGGTGCGGCGGCCAGCGAACCGCCGCTCGCCACGAGCCGCTCGATCAACGCCGCGGGTTTCCAGAACTCCGGATCGCCATGCGGGTTGCGCGCGAACTCGCGCATGCGCCGCTGCACCAGCGGCAGACCGACGGCATCCGCGTGGAACATCGGGCCGCCGCGCATGGCGGGAAAACCGTAGCCCGTGAGGTAGACGACGTCGATGTCGGACGAGCGCGCGGCGATGCCCTCGTCGAGGATGCGCGCGCCCTCGTTGACCAGCGCGTACACCAGCCGGTCGACGATCTCCGCGTCGTCTATCTTCCGCGGCGTGATCCCGAGCCCACGACGATGCTCCGCGATGAGCTCGTCAACCGCCTTTGACGGCAGCGGCTTGCGGCCGTCGGGGTATTCGTACCAGCCCGCGCCCGTCTTCTGGCCGAAGCGGCCGAGCTCGCAGAGCTTGTCGGGCAGCGTGGAAAACTTGTAACCAGGCTTCTCGGCGCGGCGCCTTTTGCGGATGTTCCAGCCAATGTCGTTGCCCGCGAGGTCGCCCACCTTGAACGGGCCCATCGCGAAGCCGAACGCCTCCATCGCGGCGTCGATCTGGCGCGGGCTCGCGCCCTCCTCGAGCAGATAGTTAGCCTGCTTGGTGTAGTGCTCGAGCATGCGGTTGCCGATGAAGCCGTCACAGACGCCCGACACCACTGAGACTTTTCGGAGCGTCTTCCCGAGCGCGAGCGCGGTGGCGAGCACGTCCTTCGCCGTCTCCGCGCCGCGCACGATCTCCAGCAGACGCATGACGTTCGCGGGCGAAAAGAAGTGCGTGCCGAGCACGTCGGCTGGCCGCTTCGTCGAACGCGCGATGGCGTTCACGTCGAGGGTCGAAGTATTGGTGGCGAGAATGGCGCCGGGCTTCATGACGCGGTCGAGCTCGGCGAACACCGCGAGCTTCACGTCCATGCGCTCGAACACCGCCTCGATGACGATGTCGGCCGAGCCGATGGCGTCGTACTTCAGCACCGGCAGCAGCAGGCCCATGCGCTTGTCGCGCTCGTCCTGGGCGAGCTTGCCCTTCTTCACCTGCGCGTCGTAGATGCCCGCGATGCGGGTCACGCCGCGGTCGAGCGCGGCCTGGTCGGTTTCGAGCAGCCACGTGGGAATGCCTGCATTCAGCAAACAGATGGCGATGCCGCCGCCCATGGTGCCGGCGCCGATGACGGCCGCCGTCGTCAGCGGGCGCAGCGGCGTCGACTCGGGAATGTCTGCGACCTTGCCGGCCGCGCGCTCCGCGAAGAAAGAATGGCGCAGGCCCATCGACTCGGGCGTCTGCATGAGCTCCATGAAAAGCCGGCGCTCGATGACGGAGCCTTCCGCAAACGGCTTCGCCGCCGCTTTCACGCATTCGATGCAGCGCTGCGGCGCAAGCGCCAGCGGCGCCTTGGCCTTCACGGTCATCAGCGCGAACTCGCACAGCGCCTCGAGATTGGGCTCCACGAGCGCGAGCTCGGAGACACGCCGCGGCACCAAACTACCGTCGAGAACTTTCGACGAGCTCGAGCGCGGCGCGCACCGGATCGCCGTCGACGACGCGCTCGAACAGCGCGGTCTTCGCGAGGTCGCGCGCCGGAACCCGCTCGCCGCTCAGGATCATGTTGAGCGCGGTCTCCACGCCGACGAGGCGCGGCAGCCGCTGCGTGCCGCCCGCACCCGGCAGCAGGCCGAGCAACACCTCGGGCAGGCCGACGCGCGCGTCGGCGCGCGCCACTCGATAGTGGCAGCCGAGCGCGAGCTCGAAGCCGCCACCGAGGCACAGGCCGCCGATCGCCGCGATCACGGGCTTCGCGCTCGCCTCGAAGGCCGCGATGACGTCGCGCAATTGTGGCGCCGCCCGCGCCGCGGGAGTACCGAACTCGCGGATGTCCGCGCCGCCCGAGAACAGGCTGCCCGCGCCCGCGAGCACGATGGCCTGCACGCCGTCGTCCATCGCGGCGCGATCGAGCGCATCCAGCAACGCGGAACGCACCGCGTGCGAAATGCTGTTCACCGGCGGATTCGAAATTGTGATGACGGCTGCCGCGCCGTCGCGCGCGTAATCGACATGGTGCACGAGAATGCTCCGGGAAGGTCGTCGCAACTTGATGAAGCATCACTTAAGGCTTAGGCTGCTTTCAAGTTTTGCAAAACCACATTCCGCACAGCGAAATACGGACGCAGCGATGAACCTCGAGTACTCCGCCGCCGAAAAATCTTTCCGCGACGAAATCCGCACCTTCATTCGGCAGAACCTTCCGCAACACGTCGCCGCCAAAGTGCTGGAACACAAGCGGCTCACGCGCGAGGACTACATCGAGTGGCACCGCGCGCTGCACACGCGCGGCTGGTCGGGCCCGACGTGGCCGAAGGAATTCGGCGGTCCGGGCTGGACCGCCGTCGAGCAGCACATCTTCGACGAGGAGTGCACGGCCGCGGGCGCGCCGCCCGTCATCGCGTTCGGCGTGCGCATGGTCGCGCCCGTCATCATGAAATACGGCTCCGCCGCGCAGCAGCAGTTCTACCTGCCGCGCATCCTCTCGGGCGAACATTGGTGGTGCCAGGGCTACACCGAGCCTGGCGCGGGCTCCGACCTCGCCTCGCTCAAGACCACCGCGGTGCGGCGCGGCGACACCTACGTCGTCAATGGCCAGAAGACGTGGAACACGCTGGGCCATTTCGCGGACTGGATGTTCTGCCTCGCGCGCACGTCCAGCGAGGGTCGCTCGCAGGAGGGCATCTCGTTCCTGCTCATAGACATGAAATCGAAGGGCATCAGCGTGCGCCCCATCGCGTTGATAGATGGGGAATACGAGGTGAACGAGGTGTGGCTCGACGACGTCGAGGTGCCCGTCACGCAGCGTGTCGGCGAAGAGAACAAGGGCTGGACGTACGCGAAGTACCTGCTGACGCACGAGCGCGTGAACATCGCGCGGCTCGGTGAATCCAAGCGCGAGCTGCGCTCGCTCAAGGCCATCGCCGCGCGCGTGTCGAATGACGGGCGCCCGCTCATCGAAGACGTGCGCTTCCGTGACGCCATCGCCGCGCTCGAGATCGAGTTGCGCGCGCTCGAGTACACCGTGCTGGGCGTGCTCTCGGCCGAGGCCGCGGGCCGCGACCCGGGCGCCATCTCGTCGGCGTTGAAGATTTCCGGCTCCGAAATCCAGCAGACCTTGTCCGAGCTCAAGATGCGCGCGCTCGGACCGCGCGCCCTGCCGCACGTGCCCGAGGCGCTCGACGCCGGCTGGCAGGGCGAGCCGGACGGCGCCGAGTGGTGGGCCGCCCTCTCCGGCCGCTACTTCAACATGCGCAAGACTTCCATCTACAGCGGCTCGAACGAAATCCAGCGCAACATCATCGCGCACCGCCTGTTAGGCCTCTGACCAGGATCCCGACTCCATGCAATTCGAATTCGACGACGAACAACTGGCCCTGCAGGAATCCGTGCGACGCTTCCTCACGGAGCGCTACGACTTCGAGACGCGCCGCGGCTGCCTCGCGAAACCCGCAGGCTCGAGCGACGAGATCTGGCAGGCGTTCGCCGAACAGGGCTTCCTCTCCATCGGCCTGCCCGAGGTGCACGGCGGCATCGGCGGCGCCACCGAGCTGATGCTCACGATGGAGGAAATCGGCCGCGCGCTCGTGCTCGAGCCCTATCTATCCACCGTCGCGCTGTGCGCGCCGCTCATCGCGGACCACGGCACCGAGGCGCACCAGGCCGACCTGCTGCCGCGCGTCGCGGCGGGTGGTTTGAAGCTCGCGCTCGCGCACGGCGAGGCCGAGGCGCGCTACGCGTCGACCGTGCGCACCGAGGCACAGTCGCGCCGGCGATTCGTACCTGCTCAACGGCGCGAAGGCCACCGTGCTCGATGGCGCCGTGGCCGACCTGCTGCTCGTGAGTGCGAAAGCCGGGAAATTGCTCGCGGTGTTCCTGGTCGATCCGAATGCGCCGGGCGTGCGCCTCGTGCGCTACCGCACGCAGGACGGACGCAGTGCCGCCGATGTGTTCTTCAACGACGTGAAGCTGCCCGCGAGCCAGATGCTCGGCGTCGGCGATGCGACGGCGGCGCTCGAGCGCGCCGTGCAGCGCGGCATCGCGGCGTTGTGCGCCGAGGCCGTCGGCGCCATGGAGGCGACGAACGCCACGACCATCGAATACACGAAGTCGCGCAAGCAATTCGGCCAGCCCATTGGCCGCTTCCAGGCTCTGCAGCACCGCATGGCCGACATGTTCGTGCAGGCCACCCAGGCACGCTCGATGAGCATGCTGGCCACGGGTCGATGCGCAGCCCGTGCCGATGCAGAAAAGGGCGATGCGGCCTTGCGTCGGCGCGACGTGTCCGCGGCCAAATGCTACGTCGGCAAGGCCGCGCGCTTCGTGGGCCAGCAGGCGGTCCAGCTGCATGGCGGCATGGGCATGGCCGACGAGCTCGCGGTCAGCCACTATTTCAAGCGCCTGACCATGATCGACATGACCTTCGGCGATTCCGCGCACCACCTCGCCGCCGTCAGCGACGCGATCCTCCTCGAGAGCCGGACGCATGAATCGACGCGGGAGGCCGGATGAGCGTGCGTGATGCATTCAACCTCGAAGGCCGCACGGCGCTGGTCACGGGCGGCTCGCGCGGACTCGGCCTCGCAATGGCGGGCGCGCTCGGCGAAATGGGCGCGAAGGTCGTCATCTCCGCGCGCAAGTCGGACGAGCTCGATGCGGCGGTCGCCAGCCTGAAAAAACGCGGCGTCACTGCGGTGCGCGTGGTCGGCGACCTGTCGCGCGCCGAGAACGTGAGTCCCTTCGTCGACGCGGTAGCCGCGGCGGCCGGCGCTCCCATCGACATCCTCGTCAACAACGCCGGCACCACCTGGGGCGCGCCCGCCGAGGAGCATCCGCTCGAAGGCTGGAACAAGGTGATGGACCTCAACCTCACCAACGTGTTCCTGCTCACGCAGCAGATAGGCGCGCGCTGGATGATCCCGCGCAGACAGGGCCGCATCGTCAACATCGCCTCGGTCGCGGGACTCAAGGGCGCGCTGCCGGAACATCTGCGCGCGATCGCGTACCACACCAGCAAGGGCGGTCTCGTGAACTTCACGCGCGCGCTCGCAGGCGAATGGGGCCAGTTCGGCATCACCGTGAACGCCATCTGCCCCGGTTTCATTCCCTCGAAGATGTCGCAGAGCGTGCTCGACAAGATTGGTCCGCGCGTCATCGCGGAGACGCCGCTGCGCCAGCTCGGCGATCCCGCCGACCTCGAGGGCCTCGTCGTGCTGCTGTCGAGCGCGGCCGCGCGCCACATCACCGGGCAGATCATCGCCGTCGACGGCGGCGCCTCGGTAGTTTGATGCCGCATGTCCCACGTGACGATCCCACGGCCACCATCCCGGTGCGCGAGGCGCACGCCATGGACGCGGGGAGGCTCGCGCGCTGGCTCGATGAGCAGCGCCTGGGCGCCGGAGCGTTGACGATCCAGCAGTTCAGCGGCGGCCAGTCGAACCCGACCTATCTACTATCCACGGCCGGCCGCCGCTACGTGCTGCGGCGCAAGCCGCCGGGCACGCTTCTGCCGTCGGCGCACGCCGTCGACCGCGAGTTCCGCATCCTCAACGCGCTCGCTGGCACCGACGTACCCGTGCCGCGTGCGCTGTGTTATTGCGACGACGTCAGCGTGGCGGGCACGCCGTTCTATCTCATGGAGTACGTCGATGGGCGGATCTTCTGGAACCCCGCGCTGCCAGGCCTGACACCGCGCGAACGCGCCGCCATCTACGAAGAAATGAACCGCGTGATCGCGGCGATCCACGCGATCGACCCCGACGCCGCCGGGCTCGCGGATTTTGGCCGCCGCGAGAACTACGTGGCGCGCCAGATCGAGCGCTGGAGCAAGCAGTACCGCGCGAGCGAGCTCGATCGCATCGATTCCATGGAACAGCTCATCGACTGGCTGCCGCGGCACGTGCCGCCCGACGAGCCCGCACGCATCACGCACGGCGACTTCCGCATCGACAACCTCATCTTCGACCGCCATGAGCTCCGCATCCGCGCGGTCATCGACTGGGAGCTCGCGACGCTCGGCAACGCGCTCTCGGACTTCGCATACAACTGCATGCCGTACCGCATGCCCGAAGCCGTGCGCAAGGGCCTCGCCGGGCTCGATCTCGCGCAGCTCGGCATTCCGTCCGAGCAGGAGTACGTCGAGAGATATCTCGAGCGGACCGGGCGAACTGCCGCGCTCGCACCGGGAACATTCGATTTCTATATTGCGTTCAATCTATTCCGGCTCGCCTCGATCCTGCAGGGCGTGGCGGCGCGCGCGCGGCTCGGCAATGCGTCGAGCGAGCACGCAACCGAAGCCGGCAATCTCACCCGTCCAATCGCGGACCTCGGCTGGGCGCAGGCCCGCGGGGTTCATTAGAGGGACCTGTATGTTCGAGTATTCCGACAAAGTGCAGCGGCTGCGCGCGCGGCTCGACGAGTTCATGCGCGCCGAGATCTACCCCGCCGAACCGATCTATGCGGCGCAGCTCGCGGACATCCGCAAGTGCTTTCCATGGGACAGCCCGCCCGTCATGCAGGAGCTCAAGAAGAAGGCGCGCGCGGCCGGGTTCTGGAACATGTTCCTGCCGCAATCGGAGCACGGCGCCGGGCTCACCAATCTCGAATACGCGCCGCTCGCGGAGCTGCTGGGCCGCTCGCCGATTGCATCCGAAGCCTGCAATTGCAGCGCGCCCGGACACCGGCAACATGGAACTGCTCGAGCGCTACGCAACGCCCGAGCACAAGAAACGCTGGCTCGAGCCGCTGCTCGCGGGCGAGATCCGCTCCGCGTTCGCCATGACCGAGCCCACGGTCGCATCGAGCGACGCCACCAACATCGAGTGCCGCATCACGCGCGACGGAGACTCCTATCTGCTCGACGGCCGCAAGTGGTGGGTCTCCGGCGCCGCCGACGCCCGCTGCAAGCTGCTCATCGTCATCGGCAAGACCGCTCCCGACAATGCGAACCGGCATCGCCAGCAGTCGATGATCCTCGTCCCGCGCGACACGCCCGGCGTGCAGGTGCTGCGCAGCCTGCGCGTGTTCGGCTACGACGACGCGCCACACGGGCACGCGGAAATAGTGTTCGAGAAGGTGCGCGTGCCGGCCGGGTACCTGCTCGGCGGCGAGGGAGAAGGCTTCGCCATCGCGCAGGCGCGCCTCGGCCCGGGTCGCATCCACCATTGCATGCGAGCCATCGGCCTCGCCGAGCGCGCGCTCTCGCTGCTGTGCCGCAGAACTTCCAGTCGCGCAACGTTCGGCCGCAAGATTTCCGAGCAGACCGTGACGCTCGAACGCATCGCGAGTGCGCGCATCCAGATCGACAGCGCGCGCCTGCTGGTGCTCAATGCGGCTCATCTGATGGACACCGTCGGCAACAAGGCCGCCGCCAAGCAGATCGCGATGATCAAGGTGGCGACGCCCGCCATGGCCTGCCAGGTGCTCGACTGGGCCATCCAGGCGCATGGCGGTGCCGGCGTCTGCGAAGACTTCCCGCTCGCGGCGGGTTATGCGCACGCCCGTACGCTGCGCCTCGCCGATGGACCGGACGAGGTGCACAGCAATCAGATCGGACGACTCGAGCTCGCGCAGCAGCTAGCTACCGCGTAAGAGAATCCCATGCCCCGCAAGCACAAGTACAAAGAGGCGCCCGACAACCCGCAATTGCGCACGTTGCATCGCGCGCGCGAATCCGGGGATCGCCTGTTCGTCGCGGCGCTGGCGCGCGGACTGGCGATCCTGCGCTGCTTTCGCTCGGGTGATCGCTATCTCGGCAACCAGGAGATTGCGCGGCGCACCGGCCTCGCGAAGCCCACAGTCTCGCGGCTCACGTACACCCTCAAGCGCATCGGGTTCCTCACGCACTCCAAGGCGCGCGAAGAATACGCGCTGGGCGCCGGCGTGCTGTCGCTGGGGCACACCTACCTCGCCGCGCTCAACACGCGCGAGCTGGCGCGGCCGTTCATGCAGGAGATGGCGGATTTCGCGCAGGCGACCATCTGCCTGGGCGAGAACGACGGCCAGCACATGGTCATCGTCGAGATCTGTCACGGCAGCCCGACCTATGTACTTCGCCTGGAAGTCGGCCAGCGCGTGCCGCACAACACCACGGCGCTGGGCCGAGCCTATCTCGCTGCCATGACGCCCGAGCAGCGCGAGCAGCGCATCGAGGCGATCACGCGGCCGCTGCCGCTCGCGGCCCGCGCCAAGCTTGCGGCCGAAATGCAGTCCAGCCTGCGCAACTACGACAAGCACGGCTTCGTCTACTCGTTCGGCGACTGGAATCCGGACATCTTCGCGGTCGGCGTGCCGCTGATCTCGGCCGACCGCACGCGCGTCATGGCGCTGTCGTGCAGCGGCGCGATGTTCGACGTCACGCGCAAGCGGATCGTCAGTGAACTCGGGCCGCGCATGGTGATGCTGCGCCAGCGCATCTTCACGGCCTCGCGCGGGGTGTTTTGATGAATGGGGACATTCCTCATTTGCTAGCAAAATGGGGACGCGCCTGCGGCAGGCACCTTCCCATTTGCCCCGGGGACGCAAATGACGAACGTCCCCAACTCCTTCATCCCGCGCCGCCTGCCTTTCCATCTCACCCTTCCCGAAACCTCGCTCTGGTACAACCTCGAGGTTTCGGCGACGCGCTTCCCTGAGCCGCCCCGCCCTGACTCTTCGGCGGCGCGACGACCACCTACCGCGAATTCCGCGCCCAGAGCCTGGCGCTCGCGGGCTTCCTGCAGAAGGAATGCGGCGTGCGCCGTGGCGACCGCGTGGCGCTGTTCATGCACAACAGCCCGCAGTTCGTGATCGCCTACTACGGCATCCTGCGCGCCGACGCCGCAGTCGTGCCGATCAACTGCATGAACACCACGGGCGAGCTCGACCAGATCCTGCGCGACGCGGGCGCCACGACGATTATCACGGCGCAGGAGCTGTTCCCGCGCGTCGAGCCGCTGCTCGCCAATGAAAAACCGCCGTTGTCAGGCGGCGCCGTCCAGCATTCCATCGTGGCCTGCTACGCAGACTACGCGGCGAGAGACGTCTCGGCGCTGCCCGAGGCGCTGGCCGCGCCGCGTATCGCGATTCACAGCAGCCGCAAGCACACGTGGCACGAGGTGCTCGAGCGCGCGCACGTTCCGGCACCGCACATACCGCCGGGCCCGACGATCTCGCGTTGATCTGCTACACCTCCGGCACCACAGGCAAGCCCAAGGGCTGCATGCACCGCCACCGCGGCGTCATGCACAGCGCGGTGGCCATCGCGCACTGGCACGACGTGCGCCACCACGCGTGCGCGCTCGTCGTGCTGCCGCTGTTCCACGTCACCGGCATGCAGAACTCGATGAACATGCACATCTACGCCGGGATCGTCGCATGGTCACTGATGCCGCGCTGGAATCGCGAAGCCGCGTTCGCCGCCATCGCGCGTCACAAGGTGACGACCATCACCACCGTGCCCGCGATGATCGTCGACCTCATTTCCAACTACGACGCGGCACGGCACGACCTGTCTTCGATGCGCCTCATCGGCGGCGGCGGCGCGGCGATGCCCGAGGCCGTGGCCGCGCGACTGCAGGAGCTCTGCGGGCCTCACGTATCTCGAGGGCTATGGCATGACCGAGACCCTGGCGCCCACGCATATCAACCCGGGCGACCGGCCCAAGCCGCAATGCCTCGGCATCCCGATCTTCGACACCGACGCGCGCATCATCGATCCGCAGACGCTCGCCGAACTGCCGCAGGGCGCCGTGGGGGAAATCATCGTCTCCGGCCCGCAGGTGCTCGAAGAGTACTGGAACAAGCCCGAGGAGAACGCCGCCTGCTTCCTCGTGCGCGACGGCAAGAAGTTTCTGCGCACGGGCGACCTCGCGCGCGTCGACGAAGACGGGTACTACCACTTCGTCGATCGCCTGAAGCGCATGATCAACGCCGCGGGTTTCAAGGTATGGCCCGCCGAAGTCGAAGCGCTGCTTTATGGCCATCCTGGGGTGCAGGAAGCCTGTGTCATCGGCAAGCACGACGCGCGCAGCGGTGAGGTGGTGAAGGCGCTCGTGGTGCCCCGTGAAGCGGCACGCGCGACGCTCGCTGCCGAGGAGCTCATCGCGTGGTCAGCATGAGCGCATGGCCGCGTACAAGGTGCCGCGCGAAGTGGAGTTCGTGGCGAGCCTGCCGAAGTCCGCCACCGGAAAAATCGACTGGCGGCTCCTGCAAGAACAGGAAGCCGCCAGAAGTTGAAGCAGAAGTATCGGAGCATTGGGGGAAACGCTCCGCTTCATTCCTCAGAGAAGCATCAGAACTGCATCCGCAACGTCAGGCCGTAGGTGCGCGGCGCGCCGAGATACGCGTCAAACGTACCGGTCTGCAGCGTCGCATCGAACACCACCTGGTAGTACTCCTCGTCCGTGAGGTTCTGCGCCCAGGCCTCGAGGGACCACTTGCGGTCCTGCGCACCGATGCCGAGCCGCGCGTTCACCAGCGTGAGCGCCTCCTGTAGTTTGACGGGGTTCAGGTCCGAGCCCGTGTTGTATTCCGAGGTGTACTTCGCACCGACGTTGAATGCGCCACTGCATCGAGCTGCCGAGGTTGTGCTCGTAGGTGGTCGCCAGCGAGGCGGACCACTCCGGCGCGAACGACATCTGCGCGTTCGGCAGCCGGAACAGTGCCGCGAACGGCGGCGTGAAGTCGCCGTATTCGGTCTCCGCGTAGGTGACGCCGGCGTTGAACACGAGCCCGTCCGTCGGCGCCAGGTCGAAGTCCAGGTCGACGCCGCGTGAGGTCACTTCCGGAATCGACACCACCACGAAGCTGATGCCCGTGAAGGTGTTGAGCTGGAAGTCCTCGTACTTCTGGTAGAAGAGCGCTGAGTTCAACCTGAACATGTTGTTCGATGACGCGTACTTCGCGCCGAGCTCGTACGAATCCACGGTCTCGGGCCTGAAGCTCGTGTCCGCATCGAAGGCGAACATGGGCGCGCCCGTCGAAGCGATAGGCGTGCGCTCGCGATCCAGATTGAAGCCGCTGGCCTTGTAGCCACGTGCGTAGGAGAGGTAGGTCATGAGCTGGTCGTTGAAGTCGAAGGCCAGCTTGGCCGTGCCGCTGGTCTCGCTTTCGTCGATGCTCTGCGACGTGCTGACACCGTTGTAGATGGGATCCGCGAACGTCGCGCAGCCGAAGTTGTACCAGCCTGCTACCGCGGCCGCGGGCAGCGCGCCCGCGATGATCGGGTAGCGTGCGCGCGAGGCCGCGCATCCCGCGCCGTTGTCGGAGTTCGTGTACGATCGAGTCGAGGTCCTTCTTCTCACTCGTGTAACGCAAGCCGATCGTGCCGTGCAGGCGTTCCGTGAAGTGGAACGTCTCGTTCGTGAACAAGGCGAAGCTGTCCGAGCGCTGCTCGAAGCGATCCTGGTAGCCCGCACCGTTAGGATATGCAGTCTGCGCGGGGCGGCCCGTGAGGGCGTTGACCAGCGTCGGCGCCATTCCCGCGGACAGCACGAGGCTGTAGTAAGTCTCGAAGTCGGCGCCATAACGCAGGTTCAGGTCCGAATCCAGATTCTCCCCTGCGTAGAAAGCGCCGACCATCCACTCGATCTTGTCGGTCTCACCGGAGAAACGCAGCTCCTCGGACAGTTGCTCGAACTCGTTGCCGTTCGGCCCGGCGGTATTTCGCCACAACACGTCGCCCGTGCTGTAGTCGGCGTCCTGTCCGATCGTCGATTCGAAATTGCGCCACGCGGTGATCGAGGTGATCTTGCCGAACGACGTTTCGAAATTGAGCTCCGCGGACAGGCCCATGTCGCGTATCTCCTGCTCGTCCGAACGATTCGCGAACTGGACTCGGGCGAACGGGTCCGCGGGACGCGACTACGCCGCTGTCGGCAGAGACCGCGTCGATGAGCGGCGCGGTGGCACCGTCGTTGTTCTGCACGGCGCCGCAGCAATTCTCGGTGCGCCGCGCGTAGTCGACGATGAACAGCGCGCTGGTGCTCTCGGACGGCGTGAACAGCAGCTGCCCGCGTCCGACGACCACATCGCGATTGGCATCCTCCGTGGTCTGCGCGCGTGCCGTCACCGGTGCTCACATCGTAGAGACCGTCGCGGCGTCGATACGCGGCGTAGAACCTGCCGGCGAGCTTGTCGTCGACGAGGGGTCCGTTGATCGAAGCTGCCGCCTCGTAGCCGCCGAAGTTCGTGGCCGTGAGCTCGGCGTTGGCGCCGCCCTCGAAATCCGGCCGCTTCGAGATCACGTTGATGACGCCGGCCGAGGTGTTCTTGCCGAACACCGTGCCCTGGGGACCCTTCAACACCTCGATGCGCTCGAGCTCGCCGAGATCGCCGAAGCCCACTCCGTTGCGCGGCCGGTAGACACCGTCGATGACGACACCCACGGAAGATTCGAGGCCGATGTTGTCGCCAACGGTGCCTATTCCCCGGATGCGCGCGGTCGTGGAAACCTCGCTCGACGTCGAGGTGACGACCAGCCCCGACGTCAGCAACGTCAGGTCCTTGATGTCACGCACACCGGCATCGCGCAGCAGCTGCGACCCGATCGCGGTGATCGTGATCGGCACGTCCTGCAGATTCTGGTCGCGCTTCTGCGCGGTGACGGTGACCGTCGTCCAGCAGGCGATCTTCGTCATTCGAGTCTTGCTCCGCCGACTGCGCGAATGCGCCGCAGGTGAAGACAAGGCCGATGATGAGTGAACCGCGTGCGACGCGCCGGCGGATGGAACTGTCGTCCATTTGAGAACCCCCCGTATTTCGTTGTGCGAAACATCGAAACCGCTCGATGCGAGACAGATTGCATCAACGCATCGGCGGCGACAATGACCACGCGACAAAAACTGGTTTGGATTCCGCTGTGCGGAATGAGGTCCGGAAGCCCGGTGGACTCGCGGCGCGGACCGACTAACTAGTCACGAATCGGCGGGTGTGCGCGCTGCAGGCGCCGCGGGGTTCATGCATGCGGGGACCGAAGCGCGTCACGGCGTGTTCGGCTCATCGAAAATGATGTGCTCACCGGCGCGTGCGTTACGTGCGGCGAGTTCCTCAGGCGTGAACGGCAAAAGAGGTTCACCCTCGCCGACCGACCCGCTGCGCATCTGGCCAGACATGCCGTCCGGCTCGGAGAAGATGAAAACCAGGCTCAATGGTTCGTCACCCGTGTTGAGCAGGCCAACACTTACGTTTCGAGGGATGTAGACCGTTGCGCCGGCCCGCACCGTGACCTTGCGCGAACCGAGCCTGACGACGCCAGTGCCGCGATGGACAAAGAGGATCTCCTCGGCGTGCGGGTGATGATGCAGCCTGATCTTGTCTCCTGGCGCAATGTCCTCCATTCCCATGAAGAAGCTGGTCGAAGCGCCAAACTTCCGATCGACCTTGATGCGAAAGCTCGGCGCCGCTACGGGCTCGTTATTTGCGCGGGGTCGCCGCATCCGCAATTCGCCTTCGTACTCCTGCAGAATCAGTCCGGCGCTCGATGACATGGGCGCGCTCGAGCGCGCTTGATCCTGGTCCTGGGCAGAGGCGGACAGGCTCACCAGGACGAAGGCGCCAAAGGCTGCGGCGAACGCGCTCGCGAGGTTTCTCGGGGGAAGACGCATGGGCACACTCCGGGGTCGATGCCCCATGGATACATTGGGAAGTTGCTGACGGTAGCAGGCCGGCACTTCAGACGCTGCATCGCCACATGCGGTGGTACCCGCCGGTGTGTTCGCTGATCCTTCGCCAAATGCGTGAAAAGTCCCAGATTGGAGACGGAACCGGCTGTGGCACCTCGATGTTCACGGCGTCCACTGCTAGATAGGAAGCTCGATCTCGATCAGGGCATTTTCAAGGAGGAATTCGCATGGGCCGGCTGATCAGGCAGGGACTCAATGGCGCTGACGTACGCGCCGTCCAAGACGTGCTGAACTTTCACATCCGGCGGCTTGCTCCGTTGAAGGTCGACGGAATTTTCGGTCCCGCGACTCACGCCCGCGTGGTCGAGTTTCAGAAGTCGAACCAATTGAAAGCGGATGGAATCGTCGGGCCGAACACGATGCTCAAGCTCTTCGAAGAAGAGCAGATGCCAATCAGGCTGGCCCTGGAGCCGCAAGCCACATCGACGCGAAACGTCCGGTCGAACGCCATTCAGCCGCCGCGGTTGTTGCCGCCTCTCCCGATTCCGCTGATCTTGCCCCCGGACTCTTCAATCGGAATTCCAGCTCTGACCCCCCCGGGCCTCACGTTGACGCTCCTTGCGACCACACCGGTACGAAATGACCCGGTGGACCCGGCGATGGCCAGTTTCCAGCAGATCATGCGGATCGTGAACCAGCTGCCGCAGAACTTCCCATTCCGGGGAGCGATCATCGGCGCCGTACCGAAGCCAGTGAAGAAAATCGGGCCGCTGGCGCTGGACCCGGTCAGTCCGATGGCCTTCGGTTTCAAGTGGGGCGTCGATCCGGTGTTCGAGCTCAAGTCACTTGGCCCGCCCATCAGTTTCCTCGCCGGTGTCAAAGCCGATGCTCGCTACGTCCTCAAGCTGATCGACAGACCGGGGACACTGGTCCCCCAATTGGGATTGTTCTTTCAGGGCGACTTCAAAGCCACCTTCGACTGGACGAGCAATTCAGCGCAGTCGAGACCGCAAGTCGACGTCAAGGGCGCGGGCATCATCGGCGTCCAGGGGGTCTTCTAGCGCATCGCACTTGCAAGGTGGCCGGCTACTCGATCGCGATTCCCCAGGCGGAGCCGACGTTTGGCGAGGGACATTGCGTGAGGGTGAGGGAGTCGCCTCGTTTCCAACGTTTCTGTTGGTGTATGTCCTGTCGATGCTCGCGGCTCAGGTCACGGCCGTCGGGCAGGACAATTATCAACGACAAGACGTCTGTCACCAGAGGGTAGCGACCATGATGCGAATCTCCCGAATGTTGTACACGGCATGGATTGTCATCCTGTCGTTCGCACTGACTCCAGCCACGATTGCCTACGCACAGACGCCGACGGTGCCCGAGTTGACGTCGTCCGGGCTCCTCACGTTCTCGGACCACGATCGCGTCATCCGCGTCGCAGTCGTCTTCGCCGAGGAGGATGACGCCGTCGTGGAGACAACGGTCAGGTTCATCGACGCGAGAGGGGTTGTCCTCAAGTCGCGGCGCGGCAACCTGCGCGACGACTCGGCGTTCATTGCCGAGCTCACGAGAAGCGACGTTGGTAATCGCGCCAGATGTCCTCGTGCGGGCTGAGGTCTTTCTCAAGCTGCCAGGGGAGCGCCACGTCAGATACCCGATCCTCATCACACTGCAGCCGATCTCGGAGGACGGCTTCGGCCGCTATCTGGTTGGCTGGAACGGCGGGACATGCGGATGCCCCACGTGTAGCGGCTCGGAGACGCCAGGGCGATATGCGAGCTGCATTCCGCCAACGGAGTCACTGCCGGAGTCAGCGCCGGAGTGACGCGGCTTGCGGCGACTGCTGACCGGGGCATCGCCTTGCGGCGCCCTTGCACCTTCTCGCTCACGCTCATTCTCGGTGTATTGAGCCAAAGCGTCTGGGCGGCGCGAACATTCGCACGCTTGCGCCGAACTGGTCGCTGCCGAGCCGACTGCCTACGAGTCCTACCGCTGCTATTTCGAGGTGGCGAGCAGCACTGGCGAATGGCAGTCGGCGGGAAAGCATCTGAACGCGTTGGCAGCCGCGCGACCGCAAATCGACTGGATCGTATTCGTCCGCGGGCTGGTGACACCGCCCCTGGACAAAGCGGCTGCCGAGCAGTTGTTCCTCGAAGCGGCGCGGCGCTTCGAAACCAATGGGAATGTGCGAGGCGAGGTGCTGGCGCGGGCGAACCTCTATACGTTGCTCTACCAGTCCGGCCGGTATGGCAGCGCCGTGCGCGAGGTCGAGCACATCACCTCGCTCGCCGAACGCGCGGAGGATCCCGAGACACGCATTCGCGCGCGCGTTGTCGAATCGCGATTCTTCATCGACACCGGGACCAATCTGGGGCGCGCTCTGCGTGCCTTGCAGCAGGCGGAGGCAGATCTCGATCGCATGCCGACCTATTGGTTGCGGCACCACGTTCTTCACGGTCTTGGCAGCGTATTCCTGGCGACCGGGCAGTACGACGAAGCGGTGAACTATTTCCGGCGGCTGCTCGACGAAGCGGACAAACAGCAGGACTTGAGCAACATTGCCCTGGCACGAATCGAAATCGTGAACGCACTCGCTGGAGAAGCGCAGTGAGGAACCCGACGCTGTGGATGCGAGACAGCTGTTTGCGGATGCGGAGGAAGCGCTGGCTGCCGCGAGACGCGCGCAGAACATCGATCGGGAACTCGGCGCACTTCGGTTGCTGGGTGAAGCGTTGATGATCGAGCATCCCGAGCGCTCTCGCGTGTATGTAGACGCGTGCATCGAACGGGCCGAGGCGCAGCAGCGTTCGCAGTCTCTGAGCCAGTGCCTGTGGATCCGTGCACGATTGCTCGCCAACAAGGATCCGGTCGCCGCACAGCGCGCCATCGCTTCCGCCATCGACTTGCTGCAGAACGCGGAAGGTAGTTACGTCGCGTCGCTCGCTTACGTCTGGCGCCAGGCAATGCGCGTCGCCTGGCAGACGCAATCCCAGGACGCGGCGATCGCGACCGGAAAGCAGGCGCTCGCCGCGATCGAGCGCTTGCGCGATCTGCAGCCGGGCTTGCAGGACCGGGCCGCCGCGTTCTCGACCTGGACGCAGGACTACTACTGGCTTTCAGGACAGGTGTTGCGCCGGGCATCGGATCCGGCGCTGTCGACTGCCGCGGCGGGCGCAGAACGTGCGCGCGTCCTGCTGAACGAAGGATTTCAAATCGGCGAACGGATGCGCGCTCGATCGCTGCTCGATCGCCTGAAGGCTCCCGCAGCTCCCCCGACTGACGTCGACGCTGCGACACTGTTGCGCCGCGAGGCGCTCTCGAAATCGATCGTCGACATCAATCGGCAGCTGTTGAGATCGAGAGGGCAACCGAATGCCGAACTGAGGAGCGCGCTCGCCGCGCTCGAGCGCCAGGAAGTCGACGCCCGCGAGGCGACCGAGCAACCGCGCGTCGCGATACGGCCCGCCTCGATCGAGCAAATTCAGGAGCGCCTTGCAACCGATGAAATGTTGCTTTCCTTTCAGCTGGGTGTGGGCGATCCGCAAGCAGATCGCGACGCGGCTGGCGCGTGGTTGATCACGGTCACGCGCGACCAGGCCGCGGCTTTCGAACTCCCGGACCGTCATGAGCTGCGCAGATCCCTGGCTCTCTACAATGGCTTGAAGGATGAATCACCCGCCCGCGCACGTGCGGGTCTCGCGATTCACGATGCATTGCTGCGTCACGCGTTCGAACAGATGCCTCGTGGCATCACAGCGACTCATCATCGTGCCCGACTCGCCGCTCGATTTGTTTCCGATCTCGGCGCTCAGCAGCTCGCTCGATTACGAGCCGCTGGCCGAGCGCTACGAAATCGTGCTCGTGCCGTCCGCGACGCTCTGGCATGACTGGCGCGCTGCCCCGGACGCAGTCGATGCTCGTTCCGCGCTCGTGCTTGCCGACCCACAGCTCGACGTTACCGCGGACCTGGCTTCGACGTGGCGGTCCTGGAATGAAGACGCGGGTTTATCGCTCGGTCGATTGCCGCAGGCTCGCGCGGAAGGGCTCGAGATCATCGAGCGACTGCGCGGTCGTGGCACGCTTCTGACGGGAGCGCAGGCCTCCGAAGCAGCGCTCAAAGCAACCGACCTGTCGCGCTACGGTGTGCTGCATTTCGCCACGCACACGGTCATCGACGTCAACGCCGAACGCTCCGCCATTCTGCTGGCCAGTGGCAGCGAGCACCCAGGACGGCCTGCTGCAGAGTCGGGAGATAGCCGATCTTCCGCTCAACCGGCCAGATCGTGGTGCTGTCGTCGTGCCAGAGCGCCACGGGCACACAGGTGCGGGGCGAAGGTGTGCTGGGCCTGGCGCGCGCCTTCTTCGCCGCCGGTGCACGCGTAGTAGTCGGTAGTCTGTGGCCCGTCCAGGACGATCATGCGCGAGTGTTTTTCGACCCGTTCTATGCCGCCTTGGGAGAGGGCCGAACCGTCGGAGCCGCCTTTCACGAAGCGCAACGCCGTCTCATCGATCAAGGGTTGCCGATGCAGGCGTGGGCGGGATTCATTCTCATGGGTGACGCAAACGCAACAGTGGTGAGCTCGAGCGAAGTAGCGCGCGAGACGCGACACACGGCGCTCGCCGGCGCTGCAATCATCATGCTGCTGATCCTCGCCAGCTGGTTGGCGAAGGTCTGGTATTCGAAGCGCCGTGCGCCGCGTAGTTAGAGGTGGACTCAGTCCAGCGTCACGACGTACGTTTGCGATGTGACGCGTTGGCCATTGGGCAGGCGAACCTCGACCTGCCACAGCAGTTGCTCGCCCGGGGGCAATTTCTCCAGCACCGCAGCAGGCACCGCCAGCTCCACGCCCGTGATGTCCTGCCTCTCGAGCACGAGGACCAGGTCTGCAGTGGTCAATCTGACTGCATAGGTGGAGCCCTCCGGGCCCGGAGACCATCGAAGAACGGCGCTGTTGCGCGAAAGTCTGTCGCCGGTCCGTGAAGCCGGTGCCAGCCGATGGGCGGCGTCCCGATACTGCGGAGACTCCTGATGTCCCTGCCTCACGAAATACGTGGTCAAACCGACCGCGAGGATGAGGCTCGCGGCCACGGCAAATTTCGGGACCCGCGCGCGTCCGGCTTCCCCGCGGGAGCTCACCGGCCGCGCACCGAGTTCCATCGCCAGTTGCCACGCCTGTGTACATTCCGCGCACTGCGACACGTGATCGACGATCTTCAATCGCTGTTCGCGGTCGAGTCCACCGGATGCCGCCTCGAACAGCTGCTCCGCGGGCGGACATGCCGATGACGGGTCGTGTTTCCCCTCGCGCGCAGCGAACGCGCGCGCCAGCGTTTCGAATTCGCGTCGTACGTCACTCACGGATGCAGTCCCATCTCATGAAGGAATTCCCGCAGCTGCGCGAGTCCGCGATGTACCAGGTTGTCGGCGCGCTTGGCATTGCATTCGAGCATGCGCGCGACTTCCGGAACACTGTAGCCGAGCAGATGCAAGGTCAATGCACGTCTTCGATCGGGCTGGAGTCGTTGCAGGGACACTTCCATCGCATTGCCCAATGTCGTATCTGGCGCTTCTTCCTGCACGCGGTCAGCAGCGGCGTCGATGTCCACGCGGTCCGAGGCGAGACCCGCGGCCGGCTCGCGACGGCGGCGGCGAATCTCATCGATGAGCGCGCTGTAGGCCACCTTCTTCAGATACGCGGCGGAGAGCTTGCTCTGGCCGTCGAGTTTGTGCGCGCGCAGCAGCCGGATGAAGGATTCCTGGACGAGGTCCTCCGCATCCTGTGCGAGTGACCGAGGACATACGTGACGCACGGCGCGCTTCAGGTCGCGGAGCAGCGACTGATACGTTTGTGCCTCGGCCAGCGCACGCGACTGGGCGTCTCCATCGTCCAGTGTCCCAACCTCCGTGTAGCTCGTGTTCAACATAGCCGAAAACGGTGGTAGGCGGAACTGTCCCGGCTCTCGGTGTCATCAAGGAACCCACGCATTGTCGAAAGCATCCTTGAGCAGTTCGCACTGGTACTCAATCGCACCGCGCTGCGAGTTGATCAGGAGCGCAGCCTCCACCACGATCGGGAAGGCGACCACGCAGCTGTGGAGTTCGCCGCCCGCGTGATTCCAGTCACCTCCGTGCATCTGGTACACACCGAACGCACCCGTCGGATAACTCCAGTCCTGCGGATCCATCAGACCGAGAAAGCCATCGAACATCTCCTCTCGCATATCGGTGGACAGCAGCTGCTGCGTGTATCGGAGCGTCGCCATCACGCCAGCCAGCTCGTTGGCGTTGATGAACCACTCGATCCCGCCACACTCGAGCGAGCGGTCGGGCTCCTCATATCCGGCAGCGCCGGTGTCCGGGAAATCGTACTGAATGGTGGCGTTCGCATCCGTCGCCTCGCAATCGACCGACACACCGATCGAGTCGTAGAGCGCCTGCGCCTCGACGATGAAGGCCGCCGCCGTGAGCACGTCGGGTTCCTCGCCGGGATAGTCGACCGGATCGATGCCGAGCAGGCCCGCCACCGCGACGCGCAGCAGGCCGAAGTTGGCGTTTGCGTAGGACCAGCCCGTCGATCCGACGTCCTGTGCGATCACGCCCTGCAGTGCGCTGTAGGTATTGAAGCCGTCATCCACCTTTTGCCCGAAGCCGCTGTGATGCGTCATGAAGTCGCGAAACGTGAGGTCGTCGACACCGTCACCGAGCACCCAGTCGCTCGGAAGATAGGGCGCGATCTCTTCATCCGGCGTCAGCCCGAGATTCTGCAGTACGCGCAGCGTCACGATGGTGGTCAGAGGCTTGCTCACACTCGCAACGTGCATGTCCTTGTTCGGCGACTGTGTCGTCACCGGCAGATCCGCGGCCGTCCGCGCATCGCCCTCGGCGTGACCGCCGTTGTAGGTTTGTCCATCGAAGGTAATGGACAGCGCCCAGCCGACCGCCTCGCCGCTCATCTCATCGATGACGTTGCTCTCGAACAGTTCGATATCGAAGGTGATGGTGTCGGCCGCGAAGCCGAGTGAGTCGTCGAACCAGTCGCTCGCGAGTACGTAGTTCGCCTGGCCCCAGGCACCCTGCGCTCGCTGGAAGCTGCTGTTCGCGGGCGCGAGCCTGGTGCTCGACACGCCAGCACGGCGCGCGACGTCGAGCACGTCCCTGGCCATGCGTTGTGCGATCGACGTCAGCTGCAATTGCAGGTCGAGTACGACCGGATTCTGCCCGCCGCTGGCGAGAGCGGCCTTGAGATGCCTCTGCGCTGCAGTCATGTGCTGCGCGCTCGTCACCAGGTAGACCAGCCTCGTGTCCGTGGAACCCGCCTGCAGCGACGAGAGCGAAAGTCCAAGTTTGGCGTGCGCGCTGGCGAACTGCGTTCGTGTGGTTCCGGTCGCGTGCGACTCGAGCAACGCGCCGAGGCGCGCAATGACCTGCGGCAGACCGACGCCTGGAGTCTGCGGGTCCGGTGAACCGAGCCTGGGCGGCGCGTTCCCCGTGCTCCCCGCACGCTCCACGAACTTCGGCGCCCTGCGCAGGCGTTCGAGTGCGCTGAGCATTGCTTCGGAAAAGTCACCACGCTCGGTCAGAACGGCCGACGATGGAGGCGGCAGTGGCACTGAAATGCCCGCCGATGCTGGCGGAGTTGCGGCGGCGAGTAACGCGCCGGCGACACAGCCAGTCGCTGCGAATGCTCTGAGCGTGAACATGGTGTGCTCCTGAGGTTGCTGTCGACGTCGTACTAGATAACGACGGTTGCAGCGGATTCCCTCAGGGTCGGGACGAAAACTCGCTTGCCGGCGAATCTATTGCCGGTACCGGCGGCAGCGTCCATATCTTCGTCGCATACCCCACGCGACTCGCAATGTCATCCAGACGCGTACGCTCATCGAATAGATAGCTCGAGAAAGCGCTCGTCGCAGTCGGCCAGAAAAGTCATCGCAATGCCCGCTCGACCGCAGGTGTGCCGCATTCCCCGCGCCGATTCGCACGTTTTGTAAAGACCATGCGTATTCAAGCTGACAACCTGTCAATCCGCCCCATGACTCCAGGCGATGCATTTCAGGCGCCATAATGTGAACGAGCGACCCGAATCAGAACGCACTTGGGAGAATGCGCTCGATCATTGCTATATCCTGCGCCGCGTGAGCATTACCAATATCATCCGTACCCTTATTGCAGTCTGTTGTTAGGTCCGGTATCTACGATCCACCGGCGGCAATCGTCAGCCACGCGCGACCCCCTTCCTGATGCTCTTAAGGAAATCCCGATCGATCGGCGTCGTCGCTTTGCTGATATGCAGCGCAGCTTCGTTCGCCGCCGACGGTGCGAAACTGTTTGCGCCATGCGTCGCCTGCCACGGCATCAAGGGCGAGGGCAACCCGGCGCTCAATGCGCCCGCCATCGCCGGTCAGGATGTGGCATACCTCGAGCGCCAGCTGCGCAACTATCGAAGTGGACTTCGCGGCACGCACAAGTCCGATGCACTGGGAGCTCAGATGCGCGCCCTTGCGATAACGCTCGGCGAAGACGCGGGAGTTGCGAAGGTCGCCACCTATGTCGCGGGCCTTCAGAAGACCCTGGTTGCAACGCCCGCGCGCGGCAACCTGCACAACGGCAAGAACCTGTACAACGGCAACTGCGGCGCATGCCATGGCGGCGCGGCTGAGGGTAATCCGGCGCTGAAGTCACCACGGCTTGCGGGCCTCGATACCGCCTACATCAAGCGGCAGTTCGCATACTTTCGTGACGGGGTGCGCGGCACGAACCCGCAGGATGTCCCCGGCCGACAGATGGCCATGATGGCCAAGACTCTCCCGACCGAGCGCGACCTCGACGATGTCATCGCGTTCATTCAGCAGCAAGGTAGAGGCAAGTGATTCGTACGCTGGCGTTGGCCATCGTGTTGGCGATCGTGCTGGCGGTCGTCGCCACTGCCAGGGCCACCATTCAGGCGCCCGCCGACTTCGTGCTCAGCACTGCTTGCCCGCCCGGCTTCGAGAAGACCGCCGCCGGCGTGTGCGAGCTGCGCACGCTCTACCAGTTCTACCCTGTCAAACGCGGCCTCGGCGGTACGCGCACTGCGCTGCCAGCGCACCGGGACGGATTCACGCCGCACCAGATCGATCTCGGTCGCTATCTATTCTTCGATCCGGTGCTGTCGGGTGACGGCACATTGTCCTGCGCGAGCTGCCATGACCCCGCGCGCGGCCTGTCCGACGGACGGCCTCGCTCGATTGGTTTTCACGGTGCGGATGCAGGCCGTGCGGCACCCACGCTGTGGAATGTGGCATTCCTGAAGCGGTTCTTCTGGGATGCGCGCGCGAACTCTCTCGAGGCTCAGGCCGCTGGCCCGCTCTACTCGCCGCTCGAGATGGGCAACACGCCGGCCAGGTTGCTCGCGAGCCTGAACGACAATGCTAACTACCGTCGCCTGTTCCACGAGGCCTTCCCCGGAGATGCCGGCGCGGTCACGGAGCGGCAGGTCTACACGGCGCTCGCCGCTTTCGAGACATCTCTGGTCTCCCTCAACAGCCGCTACGACCGCTACGTCCACGGGTACGACGCTGCACTCTCCGAGCGCGAAATCGAGGGCCTGAACGTGTTCCGCTCGTTCGTCGCGCGCTGTTCCGAATGCCACACGCCGCCGTTGTTCACCAACGAACAGCTCGCGGTCATCGGCATGCCGGAGCCCGGCGGCCGGCCGTTCGATGTCGGCGCCGAAGCCATTTTGGGCAACCCGAAGCTCAAGGGCGGATTCAAGGTCCCCACGCTTCGCAACATCGCGCGCACCGCACCCTACTCCCACTCCGGCGCATTCACGGATCTGCGCAGCGCCGTCGAGTTCTACAACAAGGGGCGGGGGAACGCGGTGCCCAAAGACATGCGCCTCTATTTGCACTGGCATATCTCGGATCCAAAGCTCACCGCCACCGAGGTAGATCGGATCGTGGATTTTCTGGGCGCCCTGACCGACGAGACTTTCGTGCCGCAGCGGCCGGAGCGGGTCCCCTCCGGCATGACGTCAACCAAGCGAGGACAAGAAGTTGGGCCAGGAAATTAGGAGATAGAAAATGAAGAAACGAATCATCCTGGGTCTGCTCGCGGCGGTGCTGGTATTCGGCGCCGGTGCGTACTTCGGCCGCAGCAGCAAACAAGATGTCCTGATCAGTTCGTCCACGGGCGGCGCCAGCTATGGCGGCGGCTTCAAGGCCGAGGGCGAAACTGCCGGAGCCACCGGCATCCGAACGGTGGCAGGCCCGGCGCCGACGAACGTCGTTGTCGTCAAGGACGGCGAATCGATCCAGGCCGCGGTCAAGTCGGCGCCGAAGGGAACCATCATCCGCGTCATGCCGGGCACGTATCACGAGACGGTGTACATCGACAAAGACGACATCCGCATCATCGGTGTCATCGAAGAAGGTCGCCGCGCGTTGCTCGATGGAGAAAAGAAGCTCAACGACGCCATCCTCTATTCGGGCAACAACTTCGTCGCCGAGAACCTCGAGATCCGCAATTACAAGGGCAACGGGATCATGGGGCAGGCCGGCAACAACTTCGAGATCCGCAACAACGTGATCGCGGATTCGGGTGTATACGGCATCTTTCCGCAACTCGGTCAGAACGGCATCGTCGAGCACAACGTCGTCTCGGGAATCGCCGACGCGGCTATCTACATCGGCATGAGCGACAACATCCTGGTGGCGCACAACGACGTGTTCGACAGTGTGGCCGGTATCGAGATCGAGAACAGCCGCCATGCCATCGTCGAGCACAACTACGTGCACAACAACTCGGGCGGCCTGCTGGCCTTCGTTACGCCCGGGCTGCCGATCAAGGACACGGTCGACGTGATCTTCCGCAACAACTTCGTGGTGGGGAACAACCACGCGAATTTCGGCGCGCCAGGCTCGACCGTGGCCGGCATCCCGGCGGGCACCGGCATCCTGGTCATGGCGGCCGACGACGTGGTCATCGAGGGCAACGTCATCTCGGACAACAAGGTGTCCGGCATCATCATCACCGATCACGCGAATGCCTCGAACATCACTGCCGACCCCGAGTCGGATCCGAACTCGGATCGCGTGAAGATCCTCGAAAACGTGATGCTCAGGAACGGCTACGACACGATCACCGAGGCCAAGGCCCTGCTGCTTGCGGAGGGCATGGTGAACGCCAAGAACCTCGACATCGCGCGCGTGGGGCCGAGTCCGGGCAGCTGCATCATCAATCGCCACCAGTACGTGACCGCGGGCGTCGATGACTTCGCCGAATGCGAATTCACCAATACCGCGACCACGGTGAACTATCTACTGCCGCCGGTGCCGCCGAGGGAGATCAAACCCGGCGAACGCGGCAAGGTGGTGTACCTCGGCATCTGCACCGGCTGCCACGCGTACAACGGCCGCATGATCGGCCCGCCGGTGCAGGTGATCCAGGCGCTGTACCTGGACAACCCGCAGGCCCTCGCCGACTACATCGCGAAGCCCGTGAAGAAGCGCGATGACTATCCCGAAATGCCGCCGCAGGACTATCTGGATTCCGAGACACGTCTCGCGGTCGCGAAGTACCTGTTGCAAGCCACGAATTGATCTCACTGGAGAAGACTGATGAACAAACGCATGAACAAACTGGCATACGCCGTGGCAAAAGTGCTGGCGGGAACTGGCTTGGCGGCCGTGACGCCCGCTGTCGCCCTGGCGCAAACCGCTGACGGTCGCGAGGTCGAAGTCGAGGTCCTCGAAGAAATCACCGTATCCGCGCAGCTGCGCAATCAGTCGCTGCAGGACGTGCCGATCGCAATCCAGGTCATCGACCGCACGCTGATTGCGGACGTCGCCGCGGAAGATCTCGGCGATCTGAACGGTTTCATTCCGGGACTCGTGGTCTCGGGTGACAGCCCGACGCAGCCGCGCTACCAGATCCGCGGCATCCAGACGGGCGACTTCGGCGTCGGCACCGATCCCGCCGTGGGCGTGTATGTCGACGGCATCTACGCGGCGCGCTCCGGCGCATCGCTGCTCGCCTTCAACGACATCGAACGCATCGAAGTCCTCAAGGGCCCGCAGGGCACGCTGTTCGGACGCAACAGCGCCGCCGGCGCGATCTCGATCGTCACGCGCCAGCCGTCGTTCGGCGAGCTCGACGCCCTGTTGCGCGTGCGCTTCGGCGAGTTCGGCAAGCAGTACTTCGAGGGCATGCTCAACGCGCCGCTCGGCGAAAGCCTCGCGCTTCGCGTCAACGGCGTCTTCAACAAGAGCGACGGCTGGATGCAGGACGCGGCCACGGGCGAAGATCTCATGCCCGAGGAAAACTGGGCCGGGCGCGTGGCATTGCGCTGGCAGCTTTCGGACAACACGAGCGCGACGCTCTCCTGGGATCATGACGACCTTGATCAGCTGGCGCGGCCCGCGATCGGCGTCGTCGCCCCGGGACCCTTCGGGATTCCCTACCCCGCTGACCCGGCTAGCTACCAGGACCCGCGCGACGCCGTGGTCTTGAACGACGTCGTCGACAACGAAGAATCGCGCAAACTCGACCAGGTCAATCTGTTCATCGACCACTCCTTCGGCTCCGTGGACTTCCGCTCCAGCACATCCTGGCGCGAGTTCGACACCGTGAACCGCGAAGACGAAGACGGCACGAACCTGATTGGCGTGTACTTCGATACCGCGAACATCGAGAACAACGAGAGCTTCTACCAGGAGTTCAGGTTCTCCGGCCAAACCAATCGAATCGACTGGGTCGGCGGTGTCAGCTACTACAACGAAAAGGCCGACCAGATCAGCGACACGCACACCTTCACCGACGCCATCGACACGCTGGGCGTGAACCTCGGCATCTGGGACTCGCTCGGACTCCCGTTCCCGCTGTACTCGGGCACGAGCAGCTTCACCGAACCTTTCGGTGTCTCCATGCTCGGCCTGCCGTGGCGCGAAGCCATGTACAACCAGGGTGACTTCGAAGCGATCGCAGCGTTCGGCGACGTGATCTGGCACGTGAACGACAAGACCAACCTGACGCTGGGTCTGCGCTACACGCAAGATAAAAAAACGTTTACCTGGATCAACGGTCCGCATGAGACCCCGGAGCTCGACGCAACCGTCGCGGGGCTCGAGCAGGCGGGCTTCTTCACGATGTTCCCGATTCCGCCCGAGGCGTATCGCTTCTCCGACATCGTGTTCTCGGCGGACACGCCGGCCGGCGGCGTGACGCTGGACGACTCGTGGAGCGACGTGAGTCCGCGCCTCGTGCTCGATTACAAGGTCGCACCAGACGTCATGTGGTTCGGCTCACTCGCCAAGGGCTACAAGGCGGGCGGCTACAACAGCGTCGAGGTGGGCTCGGAGTTCGACAACGAGGATGTCTGGAACGTCGAGACCGGCGTCAAGAGCATGTACCCGGATGCGGGCGTGACTTTGAATGCCTCGGCCTTCTACTACATCTACGAAAACAAGCAGGCGATCTCGCTCGTCACCGACGTCCCGGGCTCCGACATCCCGCAGTACCTCATCGACACCAGCGACGAACAGGCGTGGGGCATCGACGTCGATGCTCAATGGAAGGCGACCGACCACTTCACGCTGTACGGCAACATCGCGTTCATCGACGCGACGTACAAGGACAAGATGACGCAGGGCACGGATCCGGTCGACCTTTCCGGCGAACCGACCGGTGAGCCGTATTTCAGCGCCGCACTGGGCGCGCGCTACGGCTGGGTGCTGGGCGGTGCAGGCAAACTGGATCTCTCCGGTCGGTACGCATATCGCGGCGAGTCGCGCTGCAACGCGGACTCTGAGCTTCAGGGATCCTGCGCTCGCGAGACGATCTTCGAGGTCGGCGAGGCCACGCAGCGCCTCGACATGCGGCTCGGCTGGAGCAGCGCGAACGAGCGGTTCGGCCTGGCGGCCTTCGTGACGAACGTGCTCGACGACCAGTACGTCACCGGCATCAACAACCTCACGACCGACATCTTCGGCACTGCATTCGGGTCCATCTCCGAGCCGCGCATGTGGGGAGTGGAGGCGACGGTCGCCTTCTGACGCAGGTAGGATCAGCGCGCTCGCCCGTGCGGGTAAAGAGGAGTCGATGATGAACGCCACGCCTGACAGTGAGCGCGCCGATCCGTCCGTCGACAGGCTGTTCGAATCTCACGCGGCAACGGCGTTGAAGTTGAGGCAGTCAACCGTCGCCGAGCGACGCCACAAGCTCGCCCAGCTGCTGAAGGCGATTCTCGAACGCAAGGATGCGATCCTGGATGCAGCCCATCGTGACCTGGGCAAACATCCGACGGAAACGAACCTCACCGAAGTGCTTCCGCTGGTGGGTGAGGTGAAGCACGCGGTTGCAAGACTGAAGCGCTGGATGAGGCCGCAGCGGATCGGCCCGACAGCCGCCACGCTCGGCACCTCATCCCGCGTGGTTTATCAGCCGAAGGGTCGATGTCTCATCATCAGCCCCTGGAACTATCCGTTGAGCCTGGCGCTGGGGCCGCTGGTGTCTGCCGTCGCCGCTGGCAATACAGCAATTCTCAAGCCTTCGGAGTTCACGCCTCACACGAATCGCGTCGTCAAGGACATCATCGGCGCGGTGTTCCCGCTGAACGAAGTGGCTGTCGTGGAAGGCGCCGCGCAGACCGCCACCGAGCTGCTCTCCCTTCCCTTCGATCACATTTTTTTCACCGGATCTCCGGAGGTGGGAAAGAAAGTGATGGCGGCAGCGGCCGTCCACCTCGCCTCGGTCACGCTCGAGCTCGGGGGCAAATCACCCGTCATCGTGGACTCGGACGCGGATCTTCGCAGCGCCGCGGAACACATCATCTGGGGAAAGATGGTAAACGCAGGCCAGACCTGTATCGCCCCGGACTATGTGTACGTGCATCGCGACGTCGCCGATCGCTTCGTCGATCTGTGCCGCACCACGATCGCCGAGCGTTATGGCGGGAGCGACGCGGCGATCAAGAACAGTCCCGACTTTCCGCGCATGATCCACCGTCGACACGCAGAGCGCGTCGCGCGGCTCATCGACGATGCGGTGCAGTCTGGTAGTCAGATCGTTTGCGGCGGCGGGTCCGACGCCGAGGCGCGCTATGTCGCACCCACGCTCCTGCGAGGGGTGCCCGCGCAAAGCCAAATTCACCGCGAAGAAATCTTTGGCCCGGTACTGCCGATCCTGCCATTCGATTCCCTGGATGTGGTGATCGCGGAGATCAACGCGGCGCCAAAGCCCCTGGCCATTTACGCCTGGACCAGGAGTGCGCCCACCGTCGAAGCTCTTCAGACGCAGACGAGCTCCGGCAGCCTGTGCGTGAATCTGTGTCTGCAGCAGTTTGCCCAACACAATCTGCCGTTTGGCGGCGTCAACACCTCAGGCATCGGCAACGCCCATGGCTTCTTTGGCTTCAAGGCGTTTTCCCACGAGCGCGCGGTGATGTCGGCCGGCCCGTTATCGGCACTCAAGCTGCTCTTTCCGCCCTATGACGCGCGCAAGCGCCGCCTCAGCGAACTGCTCATCAAGTATGCGACTTGAAGGCCCTCGACCGCATTACGGGCATCAGGGCTAAACAAACCCGACGTTGGGGTTGGAGAAGTTGCCGACGTTAGGAAGAATCCCGGGCAGTTCCGCTGGTGTGCAACCGAACCACTGCGCGAGCGTCGCGCCGAACTGGTCGACGGCGGTGGTCGGCAGCAACCGTCCCTGCCCCACCTGGTCATCGGCCTCCAGGGAAACGTGCGGCGCGGTTCCGTAAAACCGACCTCCCTGCACTGCGCCGCCCATCACGAAATGGTGCGAGCCCCAGCCATGATCCGAGCCGTCGGAGTTCGACGACAACGTGCGGCCAAAATCCGAAGCGGTGAATGTGGTGACCTTGTCCGCCAGGCCGAGCTCGACGGTGGCCGCATGAAACGCAGTCAAGGCAGCATCGAGGCGCCCCATGAGCCTCGCGTGATCCACCATGAGCGAGTTGTGATTGTCGAAGCCACCGAGCGACACGAAAAACACCTGACGTTTCAGGCCGAGCGTCGCGTTGGCGCCGATCAACCGCGCCACGATCCGCAACTGCCTCGCCAGCGGGTTGCCCGACTGGAAGGGTGTAGTCAGCGTCACACCGTCGACCGCGGCATTGACCGTGTCTTCGAGCTCGATTGAACGGCGCGTGACCGCCGTGCATTCGCTTTCCAGCACATGCGCGCTGTTGCGCGTGACGATGGAATTCACCGCGGTGCGCAGCGCCCCGCTGAGCGCGTTGATGCGGATCGCACCGCTTCCGCTGATCTGGTACTGAAGCGCATCGCGACCGGAGACAAACACCGCGTTGTTGCTCGCGGAAATGCAGGTGAGCTGGGAATTCGCTGGATTGCTCGAAAACGCGATGTCGCCGAGCCGCCCTCCCCAGCCATTGGTCGACCCTTCCGCGCCATCCGACTGCCAGACGGATTGCTGATCGTTGTGCGAAAAGAGCTTCGGCGGCAGCGGATTGGCCGCCCTGTTCGAGCTCTTGTACTGCGACAAAGTAGTCGGCTGAATCAACGGCCCGACGTTGAGCTGGATCGCCAGCCGGCGCGCATCGAACAGCGACTTGAGGCCGGTGAGCTGCGGCGCCAACGCATACTGCAGATTGTCAGTGAGCACCTGCCCATCGATCGGGGTGAGCGCCGTGGCGGCGAGATCCGCGCGCGCGATCGCGATGCCAGCCTCATCTTCACCGCCAGCACCGGCGCGGATCTGGTGATACAGCGCGTAGTTAGTGGGGTCGTAAGGCACCACTGTGTTGGAGTAGTCATTGCCGCCGTACAGGAATACACACACCAGTGCCTTGTAGTCCGTGGCGTCGAAGGCGGCGGCCTCGCTGATGGCGGCGAGGTTGATCGCGAGCGGCGTCGCCACGCCGAGTGCCGAAAGCTGTACGGCTCGTTGCAGCACGAGACGGCGGGTCCACAACTCTTTCTGCTTCATTTCTGCACCAGGTAGTCGGGCGAAATCAGGATGAGGAAACAGGCGGCGGCCAACATGTCGAGCCTGGCACTGGCGCTGCTGGCAGCGGTGATGTTGAACGTCCTGAGCGCCATCGAGACGGCTGCCAATGTTTCGCTGGACAACTGGTTGGCCGTGAGCCGCAGGTTGAGCCAATCGACCACGGCTGGAACATCGTGTGCGATGGACAGCAGCGCGGTGTAGCCAGGCTTGACGTCCTCGATACCACTGCGAGTCACGCGCTGCATGAAGTTGATGTAGCCCGCGGAGCTGGTTTCATTGTGCAGCTGGAATTCGGGCGCCACCTTGCCAGCGGCCGCGATGGCGGTGTTGGGAGGCACGTAGCCGGGGCGGAAGAAATTGAACACCGATGGTGATCGCAAAGGGCTCTGGCCGAGCCGGCTGTCGGGCTCCGAAAGATCACCGATCTCGTACTCGCCGTTGTCGGAAGTTGCCTCCGCGGTTCGAGCCCAGTGCACGAAGCGCACGATGGGCTCACGCATCCTGCCGAAAAGCGTGTCGGCGGCCGTGGGCATGGCGCGCGCTTCCTCGTCCGTGAGGATGGCAGTCCACACCGCCTTGAGATCGCCGCGCACGCCCGAGCCGTTGTTGCCGAACACCGTGGCGACGCGCTGCACGTAGGCAGGCGATGGATTGCTGGTCACCAGGCGCTGGATCATCTGCCGCGCGAAGAACGGACCCGTGTTGGCGTGATAGAAGAGCCGGTCGAGCGCGATGTGTAATGCATCCGCGCCGGAGGTCGTGCCGGTGATCGTCATGCCGAGGAAGCTCACCTCGGCTGTGGAATGCCTGCTGGAGATGAACCGCATGCGGTTGGTGGCAACGTGCGTGCTCGTCACCGGGTTTCTCTCCCACGAGACTTCCGTGGATGTGCCGCCATTGGATAGATAGTCCCAGTCGTAGCCGGTGAACACGCGCGCGAGGTTGGCGACGTCGTCCTGGCTGTAGGTTTCCACGGGCCTGTTGTTGGCATCGAGCTTGTGTGTGCCATCGGGATTGAGCTCATACAGCCCTATCGTGAAGAGCTGCATCACCTCGCGCGCGAAATTCTCGTCGGGCTGCCGGCCGCGCGAGTCCTCCCTGAGATTGCCCCGGGTGTTGAGGAAAAACCCCATCGCCGCATTGAGCGTGAGCGCCTCGAGCAATTGGCGAAAATTTCCGAAGGCATGCGCGGTGAGCACATCCCAGTAGGCGGCGATCAGGTACGAAGGATGCAACGAAGTGAAGGGGCTCATGGACACGACGAACATTTCCGACAACGCGAGCGCCGTCCGCTTGCGCATCTGGTCCGATCCCGCGAGCAGCTGATTCCAGATCATGCGATCGCCGAATTCGAGCGCGCGATAACGCCTTTCCTCAGTGATGGCGTTGAGACCGCGCGAATCGAGCCACGCGACGCCGGTCTGGCCGAGCGGTTCGCTGTAACGCGCGTTCAGCCATGCGAGCAGGCCGCCGCTCTTGAGCGAGGTGATGTCCGCGTCGCTCGAGGAAAACTGCGCCTGCAACAGGAAACGGACAGCCTCGGCGTCGGTGGCCGGAATGGCGTCTTGCGGTGGTGGTGGCACCGGACCGGCCGCCGGTGGAGGCGGAATGGGAGTTGGCGGAATCGGTGCGGGTCGAGGGGTTCCACCAGTGGGCGAAGGCGAAGTTCCACTCCCTTCACCACCGCCACAAGCCTCCAATGCGACCACCATCGCCGCCGCGACCAGCGTCGTGGCGCGGGGATCGACTGAAGTTTCGGGAGTCGCAGCAACCGACTGCGGTACGGCCCCCTGTTCGAGTTCCTCCACCAGACCTCCCTGTGCACCCAACAGACGACGCAGATGGCAAGGCTTCGACTGCGTAAATGGCGGCGAGTTGCGGCTAGTAAGGATGATTCGCCGGCGTGCGGCCAGGGTCGAACGACCGTGAGCTTTGGACCGGAGTGTAGCGCCGGGTGCGGCGCGGGGATGTGAGACTCGGTCCTACACCAGTCTTACAAGAACCTCGCGGCTTCGCTCGAGCACGACCGAAGTCTCGATCTGGCGCGGAGGTATGTCCCAATACGCCTTGAGCAGATCGGCCGCGCGCTGCGGGGATACCAGCGAGAAACCTTCACGTTGATAGAAGCGAATGGCCCACGCGGCGTCGGCCCACGTGCCCACGAGCATGCGCCGCGCGCTCAAGCTCCGGAGATGCGAGATCAGCGCCGCGCCGACACCGAGCCGCTGGCTGCCAGGCTTCACATACGCGTGTCGAATCAGGTCGACATCCCGTACCGACTGTATGCCCATGACTCCAATGAGCGCTCCTTCGAGCTCGTAACCCCAGAACTCGACGCCCGCGGCAACGTCTCGCGCAAGGTGTGCGGCGGACATGTATGGATCGTGCCAGCGATCAGTGGGAATCACGTCGCGATAGGCCTCTGCGGCCGCGTTCACGATCGCGAGGATGGCGGGGATTTCGTCGTCACGACAACGGCGGATGGTCATGCCCATGCGCCCAAGAATGCCCCGCGTGCACGCAAAGCCGCCTCTCCCTTTCAGGAGAGAGGAATCAATCCACGACCAGCGCCAGCGAGCCCCTGCGCCTTTCGCCCGAGCGGGTTGCAAACTTCGTCTGCGGCGGCAGCTTTTGCGCGGTCTGCTTGAGTTCCTGGCAGTGAGCGGGCAGTCGCTCGAGTAGTGGCAGGAGATCGCTCGCGGAAACCGGCCGTGAGAAGAGATAGCCTTGCAACGAGATGGCCCGATGCGGCAACAGCATCGCCAGTTGCTCTACGCGCTCCACACCTTCGGCGGTGACCTCCAGCCCGAGGCCGCGGCACAGCGCAATCGTGGCGCGGGCGATCGACGCCGACCGCGCGCTTTCGTCGATGCCGACGATCAGGCTCCGGTCGAGTTTGACGCGCGTGAGCGGCAGCCGTTGCAGGGACGCGAGCGACGAATATCCGGTACCGAAATCATCCAGCGCGACTGCAACCCCGATCGAGCGCAGCTGGTCCAGCGTCTTGATGGTGTGCGAGCCGGTCTGCAGGATGGACTCGGTGAGCTCGAGCTCCAGGCAGCGCGCGGGCAGATCGTATTCGCGAAGCAGCTCCTCGAGGCGACTCACAAAACGATAATCCAGGAATTGCCGCGGCGAGACGTTGATCGCGACGCGCGCATTCGACCAGGCTCCCCGATGCCAGCGCGCCGCGGTGCAGATGGCGGTACGCAGCACCCAGTCGCTGATCTCGACGATCAGCCCGGACTCCTCGGCCACCGCGAGAAATTCGTCGGGAGAACGGAAGCCGCCATCCGGCATGCGCCAGCGAATCAGCGCCTCGACCAGCTCCACGTCGAGCGTCTCGGTGTTGATCAGCGGTTGGTAGAACAACTCGAACTCGTCGCCCTGGATGGCGCGGCGCAATCGCTGCTCGATCGCGAACTTCGCCGAAGCGGTTGTCAGCAGCTCCGGTGTGAAAATCGCAAGCTGGCTGCGTCCGAGCGCTTTGGCGCGGAACAACGCGGCATCCGCGGCGCGCAGCAGCGCCTCGGCGTCCTTCTCATGATCGGGAAACACGCTCGCGCCAACGCTGACACTCACGATGACCTCGCGCTCGTCGACCTGCAACGGCGTGTCAAACGCGCGCACGATGCTCGTGCCGAAGGCGAGAATTGATTCGGAATCGATGGCACCCTGCTGCACCAGCGTGAATTCATCACCGCCAAGTCGCGCGGCGAACCCGCGATCCTGCGCGATCGCGCCGAGCCGTCGCGCGATCGCGATCAGCACACGATCCCCGTAGGGATGTCCCATGCTGTCGTTGAGGGTCTTGAAGTTGTCGATGTCGAGGAAGAACACGCCGATGCGCTCGCCGGAGATGCGTGCCCGATCGAGTGCCTCGTTGAGCGCGCCAAACAACTGCCGGCGGTTGGCGATGCCGGTGAGCGGATCCTGCTCTGCGAGCTCCTGCAACTGACGCGTGCGCTCTTCGACCTTTGCTTCCAGGCGCTGCTGCGACTCACGCGCGGTTGCACGCGCCACCGCGAGCTGCCCGGCCATCGAATTGAATGCGGCGGTGAGCGTGTCCAACTCGCGAATGCCGCCACTCGGCACCACGCGGGCGTTCTCACCGCGCGCCAGACGGTTGGTGGCGGCCAGCAGCCGCCGTACCGGCCGCACGATGCTGAAGATGGTCGCGGTGCATAGATAGAGCAGCACGGCGAGTACCACGGCGCTCACCCACCCCACGAGCGAACGGTTGGTACCCGGCTCCGTGGCGGGCGCCGACGCCAATGTGTCCGGCTCTTGCTGCGGGCTCGTCTCCGGCAGCGCCTCGGGAAAACGCGCCGGCAACAGCGTCGCGAGCTTCCGCGATTCGCGAGCGAAAGTGTCGACGGCGGTCATGCGGCGCTCTTCATTGCCGAACAGGGCAACACGTGTGGTCGTCAGCGCCTGCACGTCGCCGGTCATTGCGTGGTACCAGTCCGATCCCGGTGACCTGCGCAATACCGTCTCGCGATCGCGCAGCGTGGCCGCGAAAGTTCGTTCCGCCCCGGCCAGCGGACTGGTGTCCAGCTCCCGGCCGTCGAATGAACCACGAGTCGAGAACGACGCGCGCACCGCGTCGAGCTGCGCGCGAACCTCGAGCAGAGATTCACGCGTGACCGCGCGGCTCGTGATTTTCCAGCCCTGCTCGATCGAAGTCCTGACGCGCATGTCCATGCCCGTCAGCAGACCCGAGTATTTCGTCAGCAGCTCGCGGCGAACCCGGCGGGCTTGCACGATCCTGTCGGCGCTCTTCTTGTGTTCGGCGACGAGTCGGGGCAGCTGGCTTTCCGGCGGATTGGTCTCGTCGAGATACTTGCCGAGCGCGCGATCCAGTGCGGCGCGGGCATGCGCATATTGAGTGGCGGAGGCGCGCGAGTCCGCGTCCGCGTGCTCCTGCGTCGCGCGGTCGAACTCGACCCATGCGCCGAGGACCTCGGACGACATCGCGGCATGCTTGGCACGACCCATCGATGCGCGCAGCTCGATGATCTGCTGGGCGTCGAGCGCACTGCGCTCCATGGCCGCGTTACGCTGTTGCTCGAGGATTGCGACGCCGTTTTCGACGATGAGATTGGCGGTCGCCGCCAGCGCGCCAACGGAGGCAAAGGCGATGATCAGCCGCGGCATGATGCCGATGCTGCCGAGCGTGAGCCATTCCGTTAGGCGCACGTACTGACGTTTGAACAGATGGCGACTTTTTTTGAACATGAGCGCCTTGCCGACCCGCTCCCATTCTGTCGAGCCCGGCACCCGCGGTGCCACGCTCGCATCCCGGACGTCAGGTTCGACGAAATTCCCCGGCAGTGTGCCTGCCCAGTTCACGCTTTCGTGTAGGCGAACGCCGATAGATGCGACGCCGCAAGATGTTCAAAACCTAGGGGGTTGACCTAGCAACCCGGCGCCGGACCGGGCCGGCCACTCTAATAAGTGGCCGGCCCGGCATGGACGCGCTATGTCAGGTCACTTGTTCTTGATCTCGTCGAAGAAGAGGTCGAAGTCGCTGACCCCTCGCGTCGAGATGTTGAACAGGAAGTTCTCGTACGTGGTCCCCGTGGGACGCAGTCCGCGCCTGCTCAGGTCGGTGGGCCCCGGATCGGTAGCGCCCGCGCCTTGCGTCACGCCCACCAGGGCGGCGCCGCGCGCCGTCGGGCCCCACTTGAGCGCGATCCCGCCCTTGTCGCGCAGCTCGGCGGTGAAGTAGTTCGGATTGCTGGAGAAGAACTCACTGACGCTGACGAAATGCACTGCGGCCGGCCTTGGCGTTGGCGTCGACCAACACCACGCCCGGATTTCCGAGGAAGCCGGTCGGATCGAGGTCGGTCCACAGCGGCGAGATTCGCGGCGGCCCGGCCAGGAACGCAGGCACGGTGGCCAGGAAGCTCGTGTCGCCGGCACCGAACGAGAGGCTTCCGTTCGAGTTCACGAACACCGAGCTGTGCGCCTGGCCCTGGAAACTGAACGGCCTGGCCAACGCGACCGGCACCGTGGCGTCGTCGCCGATGGTGATCGGCGTGCCGCGGTAGGTATTGATGTACAGCGAATAACGTCCGTTGGTTTCGCCACCGCCGACGAACTCCACATCCGGGAACGTCGAAACTGCGACCGCCAGCCTGAGGTCGGTGTCGGCCTGGAGCAGCAGGCGTGACAGCAGGCCGTTCCCGCCGTCATCGTCCGTGACGAGCAACTCGCCGGTGTCGGCATCGAAGACGCCGATGACGCTGTCGAGATTGCCGCGCACCACTTCGATCGCCAGGACGTCGCCCGCGCGGACGCGGAAGCTGTAGAAGTCGACATCGTCGCGTTCCGGCTCGATCACGGTCGCAAACGCGGGATTCGCGCTGTCGAACGGCAGGCGGATGAGCGGCGTCGCCCTGGCGATCGCTGTCGTTGCGACGGATCTCGGTCAGATCGACGATCCGGTTCACGCCGTTGAAGCGCAGCGTGCCGCGCAGGTCGACAGTCTCGGTGGCACCCGTTCCGACGAGGTCCTCGTAGATCGCGGGGATGGAAATCACGCCGCCGATGGAACCCCTCGACGCGCTGAGGTCGGACTCCTGCTCGAAGCCGCTCGTATGTCTGCTACCGCAGCTGAAACCGGCCAGGCCATCCGCGGCGCTCAGCGTGCCGTAGGTGATCGAGAAGGGATTGCCGGCGACCGCGCCCAGAATCTCGCCGAGCAGATTCTTTTTGTTGATCGTGATGGAGAACGTGTTCGAGCCCACGGCGGGGAATTCGGGCACGCTCTCCCAGCGCACGGTGAAGCTGTTTCCGGTCTCGTCGAAAGTGACGGTGCCGCCGGCGCTCGGCATTCAGATCGTCCCACAAGCCCGCGATCCGCGGCGGTCCGTTCAAATGCGCGAGCGTCGATTCCGAGAACGCACCGTCGCCGCGGCCGAAAGTGATGCTGCCGTTGGCATTGACGAACAGCGACGTGAAGCGCTCGCCCGCAGAAATCGATCGGGAAAGGCGGGAACAGCTCGACGAAACCATCGTCACCCACCGCCAGCGGTTCGCCCGGACGCGGCACGTTGAAAATGACGTTGACTCCGGTGCGGGTCGCGCCTGCCGCCGCCATCACGGCGGTGAAGGTGCCAGGTGCATCGCTGTTCGACTCGGCGGCGCCGCTGTGGAACTCCTCCGGTCCCGGCAGATTGCGTGGCGGCGTCGAGAAGCCACCATCCAGGATCTCATCGACGAAAACCGCGTACTGCGCGCCGGGGGTCAATCCCGTGAAGCGGTAGGTTCCCACGACCGCGCTCGCCGCCGGATCGGTCGCATCGGTGAAGTCGCCGGACAGCGCCGAGACCGCGTCGAGGAACGGATTGCCGACGTTGCGCGCGATGACGTTGACGCCCGAGAGCCGGGTGGTGCCGTTGGAGCTGAAAATGCTGCCGGCGACGCTGGCGGTCGTGGCGAAGTAAGTCGGCTCGGGATACAGCCGCGAGATCGACGTCGTGTCGTCGAGCGCCAGGCTTTCCGTGCCGAACTGCGGGCCCGAAGAAGAACGGATACATCGTCTCGATCAGCTCGTTGTTGGCGAAGTCCGCAACGGTCGGCGCACCGAAGGTGTTGGACGGCGCCGGGCCGCTGGTCTCGGGAATTTCCACGGCGAGTCCCGAGCAGGATTCCGCCGTTGGTCTGGCTGTGCGAGAGGTTACTGAAGTGCCCGAACTCGTGGACCATGATGGAGAGCGCGGTGTTCGGATCAGCCGGATCGAACTCCGGACCATTCAGGAACGCGAGGCCTTCGGTGATCGTGCAGGTCGCCGCGTCGCCGAACTCCGGCCCGGCGAATCCGAGCACGCCTGAATCGGCGCCGAACAGGAGCTCGAAGATCTCGCCGCTATCGTCGTAGACGATGGCGGAAAGACCATCGGGCGCGGTGGCGTCGAAGTAGGCCAGGAAGTTGGTTTCGTCGACGTTGACCGGCAGGTTGGCGCCCTGCACGTAGCTGATCGTCGACGTTGCGACGTTCTGCCACTGACCGAAGGAATTTCCGACGAACGCGTCGGCCTCGGCCTTGGTCAGATTGCCGAGGTCGCCCTGGTCGGCGATTCCACACGATGTTCTGGCCGCCATTGGGCCAGAGGAACGGCACGCCGTCTCCGCAGTTCGCCAGTGGACCGCCGGCGTGCGCGGGGGCGGTGACGAGCAACGACGCCAGCAGTCAGCAGCGCAATTCGCTTGAGGGTTTTCATCGCTTTGCTCCTTCCTGAGTGGCGACGATCGTGCGCACGCGCGCCGCGAGGTCGGCATACGGGAGCGGACCCTTTTCAATGTCCGCGACCAGGCCGGCGTTGTTCATCCGGTTGGCCGTCGGCTGACTCGGTATCGACGTATCGATCTCGAAGCAACCTTGCGCGAGACCGACCGGACTCGAGAGCGCGATGCTGCTCTCGGCCGTGAGGAACAGCAGATAGTCCTGCCCGCGTTCGAGGCGCGGCATGTCGCGAAAGACTGAAAAGTGGCGGACGCCGTTGCGTTCCGGATCGGCCTTGATGCTGCCGACCATTTCGACGTCGGCGTACGTGATGTCCTTGAAGGTCGCGAATTCGCCCTTGAAGGTTTCGGTCACGCGTATCCGATAGATAGTGGTGGCCAGCTGCCCGCCGCCCACCTTGACGGTTCCCGCACGTACGTCGGTGACCGTTCCGCGAAACACGCGGGCAGCCGACGCCGTCATGTGCCCGAGATCGAAGTGTTTGACGGTGGTTGCGTCCGCGCGGGGAATCGATGCGAAGGACGCGGCAATCAATCCGGCACAGAAAGCCACACTGATCAGTCTCATATCCAATCTCCCTGGTTCGAGTCCAGCGCGGCGCAGACGAGAGTGAGCAGCTCCACTCACTCGCGTGGGCCGGGTGAACTAGCTAGTTGGTGAAATGTTCATACGACGATCCCGGGATCGAGCGGATGCGTGAGCCGGCGGAGCTGGGCCAGCGGGAGCGCACCTTCGACTCTTGGTTAGTGAGATTCTGCCGCTCCGGGCAAGGCGAAAGGTTCTAGCAACGCACGCAAATTTCGTCAAGCGCACTTCCGCGCGCATTGCTTTGCACGGTAATCGCCGCTCGCTTTGTGCGCACGCACAGTCAGCGTGCACCCCGCCTGCTCGGGGCGGGAATGTACTGGCCGGCGATGTCTCAATTGATAAGTGTCACGAATCCGGCATTTCTCTCACCTGGCGTGCGTGGGTCTCTAACTACAGTGACCCCATGGTGCGGTGCAGTCCGCCCTTAGGACGAGGCTTGGCACCGCGGCTGTAAGGGTTCGCTTACAGGTCGACAGATGGACGACCCATAACAATCGATTGTGGCGGCCGAATGGCCGGGCGACGCAATCGGGTTGAACCTTCTCCCCCTGAGCCGCACCAACTAACAACCCTGCATCTACTGGTTACCTGGTCATCAACGAATACTCGATAGCGGTTCTGCGCAATGGCGCGGCCATCGATGAGCTGGCGCGCGAATGGAACGACCTGCCGCAATCGCGGGCCAACCCGCTGCTGGCGCCGGACTGGTTTGCGGCAGCCGCGCGCACTTTCCAGTCTCCCACCGTAGCGCTGTCGCTCCGTCGGGGCGGTATCCTCGCGGCCGTGGCGCCGCTCGGAAGCGATCTCCGCGCCGGGGTCGAGAGGCTGCAGCCGCAGGATTACCGACGCGCGCGCCGGGGTCTCGTACGCTCCGGGAAGGTCACATTCGACATGCGCGTGCCCTCGGTGAGCTCAGTCGACGTCGAGCTCGAGGATGCGATGCGCATCGAAGCGTCGAGCTGGAAGTCCCGCGGCGGATCCACGCTCCTGAATACCGGCCGCCTGCGCGCGTTTTTCCACGAGTATGCGCAGCGATGGCAGCCAACGGCCAATTGCGGATCGCCTTCCTGCGGGTCGACGGCGTTGGCATTGCGATGCAATTGATCATCGCACATGCCTCCGTCTGGGTCTACAAGTGGGCTACGACGAACAATGGGCGGAGCATTCCCCTGGCGTGCAGCTCATGTGGGACGTGATGCGCTACGCGTGCGAATCGCGCATGGCAGGCGTGGAGCTGCTGGGCAAGGTCGAAGAATGGCTGGCCATCTGGACCAATGATGTGCGCGAATACCGCACACTCATCTTCTATCCATTCAATCTGCGCGGATTCCACGCGGGTGCGGCGGATGCCGCGCATGCGCTGGCGCAGAGACTGAAGAAAGGCCCCTGACAGCGCGTCACTGCGGCACCTCGTTCACCACCACCAGGAGCGTGGTACCCGCGGGAACCACCACGTTGCTGCGAACGAAGCTTGTTTGCCCCGCATCCATGAAGTCGAAGTCGTAGGTGTGCGTGGTGGCGCCGAATGTGGTCCCCAGCGAGCGTGGCGGCGGCACCGATCCCTCGGACGCAGCGCAGGACACCGGCTTGAGGCGGTAGTCACCCGCGAGCGCCCCGCGAAAACCAAATCCCCGCGGCGTCGCCAAGCCCATGCTGCCCAATGCCGTGGCGCCGACGCGCGCGAACTCGTCCGCAAAATTCACGCCGCCCTTGTCGATGATGAAATCGTTCACACACTGGTAGCTGGATGTTGGCGCGCCATCGTCACTGCACGTGTCCATCAGATAGGTATCGAATTCAAGACCGTAGCGACGGTGCAGGAACGAACCGAAAGTGCCGCCCAGGTTGTAGCTGTTGCCATCAGGATGCGTCCAGCCGATGTAGCCGGTGCCGCCACCGCTGAAATCATAGCCGCCAATACGACCTTCGGTACGGGTGTTCCAGAAGATGTCGGACCCGATGATTTCTTCCGCGAGCATCGCCGAGGTCTCTTCCAGCCAGATTGCGTGGTGCTCGCCGCGCCGGACGCCTCGCTGATAGAAGTTGATGAGGTGCTTGAGTTCGTGCGCCAGCGTGATTCGCGTGGTGGGATCTTCTTCAGTGGTGATGCCGAGATACCAGCCGTTGAGCACCACGCTCAATGCGCCATTGGAGGTCGGATCCTGCGTTGTGCTGACGAGGTTGGACGACGAAAAGTAGCCATTCCACCCGGTGATCTGCGGCACACCCAGGATGACGACATTCAGATCCTGCAGATTGCCCGGCGCATCCTGGACGAAGGACGGATTGATCGCCGCCGCGTCGCCATATACATCTCCGTGCAGCGCCACGAGCTGCTCGTAGGCCCCATTGGCGCCACAGAGAAAGTCGGCGACGAGCTGCACCCGCACCGGATCGAGCTCACCGCGTTGCACCTGGTCGGAGTCCATCCAGACGACGCCGTTGCGTCCCGTGGAGAAAGTGCACGTGGCGGCGGCTTCAATGTCGTATTCCTGCTCCGAGGATGTCCCGCCACACTCGCGTCGTGCCGATCGGCGGCGCAGCGGCCTGCATGACGGGAGCAGCACGTGTGCCCTTCTGCAGGGTCGGGCGCGACTTGTTAGCCAGGGATTCCAGCATGGCGCGATTGCGCGCCTGGATCTGCGCGTGCGCGAGAGCCTCGCCAGATTGTGCCTTGGTCTGTGAACTGCCGCCCGAAGGCAGCGCCGTACCCGGCACCGGAACCGAACCGGCAGCGAAATCGTTACCGTTCGAGAAGATGAGGAACCCGGACTGGCCAAGGCTCAGACCATTGATTGCGACGTTGATGGTTGCGTCCGCAACGGTGGCGTTGTGGTAACGCCAGACTCCGACACCGCTTCCGCTGTAGGTCGTCGTGTCCTGCGCGCCGCAATACGCACCTGCGCAATACACCTGCAAGGCATTGTCGATGGGCGCGGGTTGCGCCACCACCGGCATCACCTCGACTATCTTCTGTTCGCTCACCGAGTGGCCGGCAGAATTGGTGATGGTGAGGCGGACGGTGTAAGTGCCAGTGCCCGCATACCGGTGGTCGACCGTTTCTTTGGTTGCTGTGCCACCGTCGCCGAAATCCCATGCCACGGTGTACGAAAGACCGTTGGGCTCGTGAGCGTTGGCCTGCCCGACCATCACGTCGCCGAGAAGGTGCTGCGGATTCAGCACAAAATACGAAGGCCGGCCCATCGGCAGCCACGCGACGTACAGGCCAGAAGTAAATGTCGACGACAGTCCGTAAGTGTTGGTGACCGTCGCGCGAATCGAGAAAGTGCCCTCTGTGGCAAAGACATGCGTCGCAGTTGCACCTGATGCGGTCGAGCCGTCACCAAACTCCCACGCATAGGTGAGTGCTCCGCCGTGGGGATCGGTGCTGGCGGCGCTCACCGTGATCGTCGTTCCCGGAGTCACGTTGTTGGCGCTCAGGGTTACGGTGGGCGTCGTCGGCGGTGACGCCGCGACGGTCAGTGAATAGCTCGCGGTTGCGGCCTGGTAGCTTGAATCGGCGGCTTTGTTCGCCGTGATGGTTGCCGTGCCCGCGGTAACGAACGCAACCACGCCGGTATTCGACACCGTGGCCACAGCCGTGCTCGAGCTTTGATAGGTGATGGCGCCCGTGCCCGCGCCGCCCGAGGCCAGATTCGTATAGCTGCCGTCCAACAAGGGTCGCGTGACCTGCCCGGTCGTTGCGAAGGCAATGGCCTGCGGCTGCGGTGCCGTGATGGTCAGCGTGTAGTTGGCCGAGGCTGCCAGGAACCCCGTATCCGCCGCCTTGTTCGCGGTGATGGTGGCAGTGCCCGCCGTTACGAACGCGACCACGCCTGCGCCCGACACCGTGGCAACCGCCGTGTTTGAACTCTGATACGCGATGGCGCCCGTGCCCGCGCCACCCGACGCCAGATTCGCATAGCTGCCATCCGCCAACGGCCGCGTCACCGGCCCGACGATTGCAAAGGCGATGGTCTGCGGCTGCGGCGCCGTGATGGTCAGCGTGTAGTTAGCCGAGGCTGCGAGGTGGGCCGCGTCGGCAGCCTTGTTGGCCGTGATAGTGGTCGAGCCGGCGGCCACGAATGTCACCAGGCCCAGGCCGTTCACCGTGGCCACCGCGGTGTTCGAGCTTTGATAGCTGATCGTGCCCGTGCCCGCGCCGCCCGAGGCCACGTTCGTGTACGTGCCATCACTCACCGGGCGGGTCACTGGCCCTGCGCTGGTGAACGCGATGCTCTGCGCCTGCGGCGGCGTTGGATTCGGCGCCGGGTTGCTGTCACCACCCCCACCTCCACAGGCCACGAGCAGCAAGGCAAGGCTTCCGATGAGGCCGGAGAAAATCGAACGCATGGGCTCCCCCGAGCCGCTATTGGAGTTTTCGGCTCTTATAGTTATGTGTCGCGCCGGGAGCATTCATGACAGGCGGCCATCACGACCGCAAGTCGAGACAGGCGACGGTCGACCCCGCGAGTCTTCTGTCAAATCAGAGATCAGCGACCCATGCGGCGTTGATAGGCGCGCGTCAGATGCTCTTTCAGGTTCGAGTCCTGGGACGATGTCCCGCCTGTCACCGAGAATCCGACCTGGATCGTTGCGTCGGCCTGCGTTACCACCGTAATCACGACTTTGGACGAGCCCTGATCACCGCGCAGGGTTCCCGTCGAGCGATCTTCTTGAGTAACGCGCACACCCACGTCCGATGCCGCGCCACGGGCCGCTTGCCAGGACTGCTCGAATCTCTCCGGAATGGACCGCGAAGGTACGGGCACGGGCGTTGGAGCCGTGTAACAACCCTGCAGGATGAAGCCCGTTGCGACAGCAATAACGCTGGCCGCAATCCTGATGTTAGTCATGCCCATTACTCCGCGTTCGCCGTGGGTCGTGATCATGCCATGACGGCCGTCGGGCGGCGCCCCTGAATTTCCAGAGCGGGGGCGCCGCCACGATGCCGGCAATCTTCAACTCACCGCCAGCGATAGATCGGCGGTGCGGTGATCTCCCTGACGGGTGCGGTCAGGTTCGAGCCCCGACGCGGGTTCGTCGTCGCCGGCGGATCGATGAAGCCATACAACACGCCGCGCGACATGGACGCGCCTCGCTGTTCGACGTCACCGATGTTCTGCGCCGTGCCGGACAGCACGATGTTGCGTTCGAAAGATCCGAGCGGCATGAACACGGTGTTCGCGCGCGCCTGGTCGCGAATGATCGTGTTGGCCGAGACCAGGGTGAGACCCGAGACGATTGCGTTGCCGCTCACTTCGCCACCGAGGACGGTGGCGTGATCCTCGATGCGCGCATTGCCGCGCACCGCACCGCCGAGCACCCGTGGCATTCGGCCCGACGAACGCGCTCGCATCGACGATGGCATTCGGCGCGAGCCAGCCACCGCCGTTTGGATGACGACGACCGTTCGGCACCGGCGCCGGCGCGTTGGGCTGGAAACCCAGCGGCATCGCGCCGTTGAGCTGCACCATCCACGGATAGCGGTAGATCGAGTAGTAAGGCTGGTCCCAGCGGATGTTGTGCATCTGCGTGGGTGCACCCATCACCACCAGCCAGTGCGAACGATCGCCGGACACGAGCGGGAATGTGACCGCGCCGTCCGAGCCGCGCTGCAGCGCGCTGTATCGCGCCACGCCACTCGAGTTGATCGCGACCACGCCCCAGCGCCATCCCGACGCCGGCTGCGGAATCGACGTGGGCTCGTCCTGCAGGCCGGCGAAGCTCGTTGCGTTCGGCGCCGTCTGGAGCACGCCGCGGAACGTGACGGTGATCTGCGCGGAGTTCGCATCCGGCACGAGCCGCACGATGTTGTAGCCCCAGCGCTGCGGCGCCCATGCCGCCGGCACGTTGAAGCGACGATTGGCAAGATCGAGCGCTTCGAGACGCGTCGTGCGCAGCGACCGATTGCCGCCCTGCGGATCGTAGCTGCCATAGGCCTGGCGGTAGATAGCCCCCTGGTCGCTGCCGTCGGGATTCCGGTAATCCCAGTTCACGTTGCGCATCGCCCAGTCGCCGAAGACATCGTTCAACTGCTCGACGTTCCAGCCCTGGTTGGTCATGAGCACGTTGAACGGATCGGCGGTCGATCGGCCCGGCTGGCCGGCCTTCGGCGCGTTCGCCCAGATGTCCTGCACGGCCGCGTAGCCGAAACGGTTTTTCAGGTTCTCCCAGAACTGCCAGTTGCAGTACCGCACGCGAGTGGAGCCGTAGTACAGGTGCGGGAAATTCACCGAAAGCTCCGAGCAATGCACGCCCCGCCGCAGTTCCGGCACCTGCAGTGCCATCCAGTTCGCGTGGCTCTCCCACATCCAGCCCGTGAACGGCGAACCCTGCAGTCCGCCCGTCGAGCCTTGCAGGCCATGCGTGAACTCATGCGCAAGGCCATGACGATCGGCGAGCGCGCCCGGCCCTACCCACATGCCCATGAAGCCCTGGCCGTCGACACCGCCACTCAATCCGAAAGTGGGATCGATGTGAATGTTCGCCTTGAACTTGTTGGCGGTGGCGCAATACGGCTCGGGGAAAGCCGTGTTGAGCATGAAGTGTTGCCAGATGGACTCGAGATACGTGCCCGCAGTGGACGCGGCCTGCGTCGTAGTCGTCGAACCGTTCCAGCGGAAGGCGAAGTGAGTGGTTTCGAAGCGCACCGGTGCGGCACCGCTCGAGTTGCCCACCCGCCAGGTGCCGGGCACGCAGGGCGCGGCGGCCGCGAATGTTTGCCAGCCCGATGGTGGATTGACCGCGGTGGTCGCAGGCGCCGCGGCGGCGGCCGCGCCTGTGAGGCACCCCGCGAGCGCGAACACACCGCAATAGAAAGGAGACACGTGCTTGGACATACATCCTCCATGATGTGGTTAGGCAATCCTTGCCGCGCGGGAGTGTGCTTGCGCGCCGGAGCCTTGTCTATCGCTTCGGGCTTGTTCCTACTGGAACTTCGCGAGCGCGGCGTCGGCGCGTGCCAATGAAGCGATGCCCTCGTTGACGACGATCATGTCTATGGCCTGAAGCGAGGCGCTGGCAGTCACTTTCTCCAGCGACGCGACGCCGCGTTGCAGGTTGTCGTGTGCCTTTTTCCAGAGGTCGAGCTGCGCGGCGCGGCTCTGCCGGGCATTGCCCGCGAGGTGCGCATAAAGTTCGCCCAGGCGCACGGCGTTGTGTCCCAACGCATATTCGGTGCGCAGCGAGCCGTCGCGCGCCAGCAGCGTTTCGAGGACCTTCGCGCACTTGAGGAAAAGCGTCCGCGCCTCTTCGATCCTTCCGCTCCTGAACAATGTCTGCGCGAGCTTGGTTTCGTAAAGCGCCAGGGTGTATTGCGCGCTGGCGTCGTCCGGATCTCGCGCGGCGCGGGCAGCATAAGGAGTGGCCAACTGGTACAGCTCCAACGCTTCTGCGAATTGTCCCCGCGCATAGTGGTAATTGCCGATGTTGAAACGCGCCGTGGACAGGCGTTGCAGGTAATCCGGCTCATCGGGTTTGAACGTCAGCAGTTTCTCGTCTGCCCACAACGACTTCTCGAGCAGCGCGACCGATCGGTCGTAGTTGGCGGGCACCGACAGACGCGGGTCGTCGATGAGCGCGGCACTGTTGTAAACCCGGCTCAATGCGACGAACGCGCGTTCATCGTCCGGGTGCGCATGCCAGTACGCCTCCACGATGGCGATCAATTTGTCGAGCGACTCCAGCGCTTCGGCTGAGAGCCCCATGAAGCCCAGGATCTGCGCTTGCGCTGAATAAGCGGTTCGCAGCTGGAGCATGCGCTGGGCTTCGTCAGTGATGGCCGGTGCGAAAGCCTCGGTGAGCGCCACACCTTTTTGTGCCGCTTCGCGCGCAAATTTTGGCCCGCGCACCACCATCAGCAGCTCCGCCTGCGCCGTGTACGCACTGCCCAACGCCAGGCCCACTCGATGATTCGCAGGTTCGGCCGCCATCAGCGGGGTGAGCAAGGCAAAGGCGCGGTCGTAGCTTTGCAGCGCACCTTGATAGTCGCCACGGTTGGATGCGGTGCTGTCATTGCCCAGGATCGCGGCTACCTGGAGATACGCTGTGGCAAGTTCTTCCTGCAGCAGGCGGTCTGCGCCCGCCTGCTTGTACAGCGCATCGAGATACTCGAGGGACGTCTTCACCATCATTTCGCGGGTTCTGATCGACCCCGAGTCGCGCGACGTATCTTCGTGGAGCTGGAGCAGCATGGTGTTCGCGAGCTTGCGGACACTGTCGAAGTGCTGCTGCGCGACCACGCGCTCACGCTCCGCGATACGTGCCTCGCGCATGGAGAATGACAGTGCACCCAACAACGCGCAGGCCACGAACGCGGTCGCGGCCAGCTCCACCTTGCGACGTCGCACGAACTTGCCTGCGCGGTAACGCCACGAGTTGCCGCGCGCCTTCACCGGCATGCCCGTGAGGTAATTGCGCAGATCGTCGGCGAACTGCTCCACGCTCGCGTAACGGCGCAGCGGCTCCTTGCGCAACGCCATCAGCAGGACGTTGTCGAGGTCGCCATCGAGCCTCCGCTCGACCTGGCTGGGTCGCGTCGGCATGGAATCGCCGAGGATCTCCGCCATGCGCGCGGCGTCGGTGGCACGCTCGCGGTACGGGCTCTTCCCCGTCAGGAGCCGATACAGCACCACCCCCAGCGAGTAGACGTCGCTGACCGTGGTCACCCGCGCGCCGCTCACCTGCTCCGGGCTTGCGTACTCGAGCGTCATCGCCCGCAGGGTGGTGGCGGTGCCGTCCACGTCCGCGACGTCGGTCCTGGCGTCAGCGTCGAGCAGCTTGGCGATGCCGAAGTCGAGCAGCTTCACCGATCCATCGACAGTCACCAGAATGTTGTTAGGCTTCAGGTCGCGATGCACCACCAGGTGCTGGTGGGCGTAACTCACCGCCGCGCACACTTGCAAAAAGAGCTGTACGCGGTCACGCACAGCGAGGTTGCGCGCATCGCAGTAGCCGTCGATGGGTTCGCCGGCCACGAGTTCCATCACCACATAGGGCGCTCCGGCCGCTGTCGTGCCACCATCGAGCAGCCGCGCGATGTTGCGGTGGTCGAGACCGGCCAGGATCTGACGTTCGGTTCTGAAGCGCTGGTCGAGCAGGCTGCTGCGCACGTCGGCGCGCATGAGCTTGATGGCAACCTCGGCCTGGTACTGATCGTCGTCGCGCACGGCCTTGAACACATCGCCCATGCCGCCGGTGCCGAGCACGCCGACGATGCGGTACGCGCCGATGCGCTCACCCATGCGACTGCGCGAGGCGCTCGAAGCTGCGAATGCTTCCGAACGGAACCCAGGGGTGATCCGGTCGAGGAACTCTCCCGGCGCCTCGTGCGAGGCAAGCAGCGATTGCACTTCGACGAGCAACTGTGGAGCGTCGCCAGCTTCGAGCACGAGAAAAGCCGCACGTTCGTCGGCTGGCAACTCCAGCGCCGCGCAGAACAGCGCCTTTACTTCATCACGTCGCAGATCAGTCACGGCGCCGCGCCTGCCCCTTGCCCCGCGAGTTCGCGGCGCAGCCAGGCACGCGCCATGACCCATTCGCGTTTGACGCTGGCGAGCGAGATCCCGACCACTCCCGCCGTCTCTTCGAGCGTGAGGCCACCGAAATAGCGCAGTTCGACGATGCGGCTCTGCGGTTCGTCGACTTTCTGAAGCCTGCTGAGCGCGCTGTCGATGGCAATCACATCCACACTTTCGTCGTGGAAAGCATCCAGCGCCTGCGCCCGGTCGATTTCGTCCGCGGCCCAGGTGTCGTGCAGGCTGACCTTTTTCGCGCCATCGCCACGCCGTTGCGCGCCGCGTTGCCGCGCATAGTCGACCAGCACGTGCCGCATGATCTGCGAGGCCAGCGACAGGAATTGTTCGCGCCGCTGCCATTGGAAGGCGCGTTCTCCGGCGAGCCGGAGGAAGGCTTCGTTGACCAACGCAGTGGCTTGCAAGGTGTGACCGCCACGTTCACCCGCAATCTGTCGGCCCGCCATGCGCCGGATGTCGTCGTAAACCAGCGGCCAGAGCGAATCGAGTGCAGTCGCGTCGCCGTCGGACCAGCGTTGCAGGAGTCGCGTGATGTCGCCGGGAGGTTGTTTGTTCTTGTTCTCAACGTCCACGCGGCATTGTGGCGTGAATTCCATTTGCGTCAATTACATACGTCACGCAAACCTCGAATTGGCGTGTTAAGTCACACGCGATCCGCAGACAGCCTGAGCCGGTTTTCCGACTTCTTGCGCTGTTACCCACTGACCGGCGTATTTGCCGGCCATTTGGGGTGGAATCATGCGTTCATTAGTCGCCTTGGTTTGTTTGTTCGCGTTGGCCGGTTGCGGAGGTGGAGATGGTGGCAACTCGCCGCCTCCCGCTGCACCCGCACCGCCTCCGGTCGTCCCCCCGCCGCCACCACCGCCGCCACCGCCACCCGTCATCGGAACGACTGGCGGCACGATCTCCGAGGCCAGTGGCGCAGCGGTCATATTCCCTGCCGGAGCCGTCTCGACCAACACCACGTTCCGGATTGCGATGGATTCCACCGGCGCGCCACCAATGCCTGCGGACCTGGGGGGAACCGGAAATATCTACATGGTCACGCCGCATGGCGGTGATTTCGCGGAAGCGGTCGAAGTGCGCATTCCCGTGCCTGCAGTCACGCTACAACCCGATCAAGCCCTCAAGATCGCCAAGGCCGAGCCCGGCGGCGAATGGGTCGTTCTGGATGACACCAAAATTGTGGACGGCAAACTGAGCACGGAAGTGCACAGCTTCTCGTTCTTCAGAACAGTGATCATCAGGTATCCGCTCCCGATCGAATCGTCAGACCCGTTGCATTTCACGTCGACACTCACCTGTGACGGCGGTGGCGCCTGCACGAATCTGTTCGGCAGCGTGACGGCGACATACACAGCCGTGGGCAACAACGGGCAGATACCTTTCGGCTGCACCAGTACGGATTTTCTGGAAATCGCTTCCCCGGTCGGTCCGCGGATTCCCATCACCAGATTGGGAGGATCGACGACCTTCACCGCAACGCATAACGGCCAGGGCTGGAATTTCGTCGAGGTCATCTATCGTTGCGCCGGAAACCGGAACTACTCGTATGCCGTGAGGCAACTGATGTGGCTGCAGGCCATCGAGCTGCCGCAGCTGGTGATGCATCGAATGCCAGCGCAGATCGATGTCGTCGAGGGCCACAGCGCGAACCTCGACGCCATGATTTCCGGGACCCGGTTCAACAAGACCGCTGCGATGTGGACCGTAATCGCACCGACGGCAAACGATCGCACCGTGATCGACTGGCAGCGCAGCGACAATGGCGGCGCATCCTGGCGTGTCATCGCACAATCCTTCCAGGACGAAGCCAACCCGCTCCCCGTCGGCGCGGGCGTACCGTGGCGGCCCTGGGGCGTGCGCCACAGTTTCATCGCCACTGTGGGCGATCAGAGCGCGCTGATTCGTGCGCGCGCCTGCTACACGCCGCCCGCGACTGTCGAACCGTCCTGCGTCACGAGTTCCAACGTGCGCATCAACGTGTTGCAGATGAGCAGACAAGCGACGCTCACCGATCAGCCGCGCTCGGTGCTGATACGCACCGGCGAAACCGCCAACTTCATGGTGGCGGTGTCGGGCCTGCCCGCGCCGACGCTGCAGTGGCAGACCCGCCCCGCCAATGCCGCGGGCGATTGGACGAATGTGACCACCGGCACCGGCGCCACCACTACTAGCTACACCACCGCGCCGCGATCGCCTTCCAACAACGGCGAGCAGTACCGGGTAATTGCGACCAACGCCCTGGGCGATGCGGCGAGCTCCTATGCGACCGTGTCCGTGAGCGATCTCGACGTGGCACCGAGCATCACGACGCAGCCAGCCTCGCTCAGCGTGACCTCGGGCAATGACGCCGTGTTCGCCGTCGCGGCGCATGGCACGGAAGCGCTGAGCTTTCAATGGCGCTTCAACGGCACGAACATCGCTGGCGCCAACAACCCGGTGCTGCGTCTCACGGCAGTGACGAACGCGAATGCGGGTAGTTATAGCGTGACCGTCAGCAACAGCGCCGGCAGTGCCACTACCACGTCGGCCACGTTGACCGTGTCGGCCAGCGCGCCCGCCGCAGTCGCGCCATCGATCGTCACGCAGCCGGCGAGCGTCACCGCAAACGTCGGCAGCACCGCAACGCTTGCGGTCGGTGTCGATGGCACCGGACCGTTCGCGTTCCAGTGGCGCCGCGGTGGTGTCAACATCACCGGCGCTACCAGCGCCGTGCTCATCTTCAACTCCGTCGCGCTGCCCAACGCCGGCATCTTCTCTGTGGTGGTGACCAACAGCGCGGGATCCGTCACGAGCAGCAATGCGGTGCTAGACGTCAGCGCAGACTCTTCCGCGACCGCTCCTGCCATCACCTCGCAACCGTCCACGCTCATCGTCCCCTTCCGGGGGTCGGGCGTCCTCGCAGTCGGCGCCACGGGCAGCGGCCCGCTGGCCTATCAATGGTCGAAGAACGGTGCCGAGCTTCCGGGCGCCACATTGCCGGTGCTGGACTTCCGGACCGTGGCCGATGTCGACGTCGGCACGTACACCGTGACCGTCTCCAACAGCGCGGGCTCGGTGTTGAGTCGCGCGGCCGACATCATTCTGCTCGGCGCGCCGGTGATCACGCAGCAACCCGTGGACGTGACCGCCCTCGAGGGCGCCAACGCCACGTTCTTCGTGGCCGCCAGCAGTTCGGGCCTGCTCTACCAGTGGTCAGTGAACGGCACTCCGATACCGGGCGCTACCTCCGCCACGTTCAATCTGGGTCCGCTCGTGCTGGCCAATAACGGCGCGGTGTACAGCGTGCTCGTCTACAACGGTGCGGGATTCGTCGAAAGCGACTCTGTCGTGCTGCGGGTAGCAGCGCCCGGACCTGTGACGGTCCTGCAGAACCCGGCGAACGTGAGCATCCAGGCGGGTTCAACGGCTAACATCTGCATGGCTTTTGGCGGCACGCCGCCGTTCGCCGTGCAGATGAGTCGCTGGCAGAACAGCCAATGGACGCCAATCGGCGCGCGCCATGGCTTCCCGGACAACGGCCCGCATTGCATCGCCACGCCGGTTCTCCAGTCCGCGGACAACGGCGCGGAGTTCCTCTTCCTCGGGGCCAATGCAGACGGCGGCATGATTGAAGCCATGACGCGCATCGTAACCGTCACGGTAGCCGCGACGCCTGCCATCACCACCACCATGCTCGCGAGCCGTGCGACCAGCGGCGCCACGGCTAACAACCGCAGCGGCCTGCCGAGCCTCTCGACCGACGGCACTATCGTCGCCTTCATGAGCGAGGGCACCAACCTCGTGCCGGGATTCGGCGGCTGGCCCCTGGCGACCAGCAACGCGTATGTGCGAAACCTCACCACCGGCGTTACCACGCTCGTCAATCAGACGCCGGCAGGCACGCAATCCCAATCGCCCTACGGCGTCATCGGCCTCAAGCTCGCCGCGGGCGGACGGCACGTCATCTTCAGCTCGCTTGCGAATGATCTGGTTGCCGACGACACCAATGGCTCGCAGGACGTGTTCGTGCGCGATCTGCAGACCGGCATCACCAGGCGGGTCAGCCTGCGGGCCAACGGCACAGAACTCGAACCCTACGGCAACGGCCAAAGCGAAATGCAGCTCAACATCTCGGCCGACGGTAGTCGTGTGAGTTTTGTATCGAGCCAGGATCTCATCGGTGACGATCCTTCAGGGGCCTACAAGCTGTACTTCCGCGACCTGCAATACGGCACCCTGCGGCGCGTCTACGGCAGCACGACGTCTCTCGTTTCTTACTCGACGATGTCGGACAACGGCCTGCACATGGCATATCTGTATGGCACCTTCATTCCCGGCGACACGCACAACATCGTCATGCACTACGACATCGACCAGGATTCCCGTGCACAGGTGTTCAGCATCGACAGCACCAACAACGTGTCGTACGTGGGTCAGGGCATCGGCCTCTCGGCCAACGGCCAATACGTCACCTTTGCCCTCCACGCTCCCACCTTGTTCAATGGCTCGGCTTTCACGCAGGTCGTGGCGATCGACCGAAACGCATCGGGCAGCATCATTGTCGCGAGTGGTGGCTCCTTTGGTTTCGGCAACGGCAACAGCAGCTGGCCCAAGGTGTCGGATGACGGGCATGTACTGTTCGAAACCAATGCTGCCAATCTCACGGACAATTTCACGAATAGCCAGATCAATGCGCTCGTCGTGCGCGATCTGCAGACTTCGGAATTGAGCGTGGCCTCGCGACGTGCCGACGGCACCAGTATTGCGGTCTTGTCCGGATACGCCTACCACGCGATGTCTGGCAATGGCACCGCAGTCGCTTTCGTCGCTGGCGAATTCGACATGTCGGGCGGCGTGCACGAGTACCAGGTCTACGTCGCCCCGCGCCCCTGACATTCGACGTTATCGCCAGGACGAGGCGTTATCGCGATACCCAGAATCGGGACCAACGGTTTCCTGGTGCGTGTATCTGCCGCATTGGGCTAACCTTCTCGCGCCCAACGACCGTGGAGCACTGCAATGCATCGACTGGTAACAACCCTCCTCGCCGCCACCCTGGTCGTATCGAACGCCCAGGCCGCCGAGCCGGCGTGGATCACGGAGAGCAACCGGCACACGCAGATCCTTCTGGAAGTGGGCGCCCGCTACCAGCCGGAGTTCGCGGCAGGTCTGGGGCTCGAACAATACGACCGCGAGATCTTCGATCTCAAACCGAAATTCGACGAGCGGCAGGAAGCGGATCTTGCCGCCGCGATTACCAGGCTGGAAGCGGCTCGCGCCAGCGCAAAGGATGAACTCGTAAAGCAGGACCTCGACATTCTCATCAAGGCCGCGCAGCGCCGCTCCACGACTTCCGCGCTGAGTCGCCGGCTGATGATTCCGTACTTCGACGTGGGCGAGCAGATATTCAACAGCTTTCAGGACATGCTGGACGCCCGCGTCGACAAGAAACGTTACCCCGCCGCGCTCGTGCGCCTGAAACGATACGCCGGGACAGAACGCGGCTACGAGCCGCTCACGAACCTTGCGCGTGCTCGCATCGAAGAGCGCATGAACGACGGGTCGCTCACGTGGCCGTGGGTCGTCGAAGTCGAGCAGGATCTCGGCAACGCGCGCCAATATGTCGATGGAACGCGGGACCTGCTGCAGAAGAGCGCGCTCAAGGGATGGCAGAAGGATTTCGACACGCTGACCCGCCAGCTGAAGGCTCACGACGACTGGGTGCGCACCACGGTGCTGCCGCGGGCGCGCAAGACCAACCGGCTGCCGCCGGAGATCTACGCCGACAACCTGAAGGGCTACGGAGTCGATGCCGATCCGCGCGACCTCATGCAGCGAGCGATGTTCGCGTACATGCAGACGCGGGACGAGCTGGACTCACTCGCGCGCATCTACGCCTCGCAGAAGGGCCTCGCGTCCTCAAACTACCGCGATGTCATCCGCGAGCTGAAGAAGAACCGCGTGGGCGGAGACCAGGTGCTCCCGGTCTACAAGTCGCACCTCGCGCAACTCGAGGACACGTTGCGCAAGCACAGCATCGTGACGCTTCCGAAGCGAGACGCCGTCATCCGGCTCTCGTCAGAGGCGGAATCCGTCGCCTCTCCCGCTCCGCACATCGACCCGCCGCGTCTCATCGGCAACACCGGTGAGCCCGCCGAATTCGTGCTGCCGCTCAAGAACTCGCAGGGCGAGATGGATGACTTCGATTCGGGATTCATCGCATGGACCATCACCGCGCATGAATGCCGTCCCGGTCATGAACTTCAGTTCGCAGGCATGCTCGAGCGCGGGGTCTCCACCGCGCGCATCGCGTACGCGTTCAACTCCGCGAACATCGAAGGCTGGGCGCTGTATGCGGAAGCGGTGATGAAGCAGTACCTGCCGATCGACGGGCAGATCGGCGCGCTGCAGATGCGCATGTTGCGCGCGGCGCGCGCATTCCTCGATCCGATGCTGAACCTCGGGCTCATCGAGCCGGACGCGGCGAGACGCGTGCTGACCGGGGAAGTGATGCTGTCCGAAGCGTTCGCGAAAACGGAGATCGACCGCTACACCTTCGACGCACCGGGCCAGGCGACTTCGTACTTCTACGGTTACAGCCGCCTCGAAGCGTTGCGCACGCAGGTGGAAATCGCGCTGGGGAACAAGTTCCGGGAACAGCCGTACCACGACTTCATCATCAACGAAGGCCTGCTGCCGCTGGACATGCTCGACCAGGCAGTGATGACGCGGTTCGTGCCCTCGCAGCGCTAGGTCGCAGGCGGCGGCCCGCGCTCAGGGAATCAGCCGCGCGAGAGGCGGCCCGACCACGCGTGTTGCCCACAACGGCATGCGCTGCCATGCGGAGATGGCGAGTTTGTACTTCGGGTTGTCGACGTTCAGCTGCGGCATGGCGCCGCCGTCAGGCCGGTGGAAGTACCAGTAGAGCTGGTGCGTTTCAGCGTTCCACTTGCTCTTGAACTGCTCGGCGCCGGACTGCGACGTCGATCTGCCGAGGTGAAAGAGCTTGTGGCCGCTCTCACAGGCGTGGCGCAGCATCTCCCAATACAGCACGTAGTTTGCGTCGAGATTGCGAAATTCCCGGCGCGCTCCGGCCCACATGCCCTCCACGACACCGTTGAAATGCCCGGTCATCGCGACCGCCACCGGCTTTCCGGCAAGGCTGCAGGTATAGATAGTCGTGTTGTTCGGAAAGGTTTTCAGGATGCGCTCGAAGTAGCTCTTCGAATACATCGGCGTGCCGAGGCTGTGCCAGGAAAGCTCGAGGACGTGAAAGAAATCGTCGAGCAGATCGAGACTGCCCCTGCGCACTTCGAGTTTTTCCTTCTGGGCGCGGCGAATGTTCTTGCGATGTTTGGACGAGAACGAATTGAACAGCGCTTCCGGATCCGGCATGAGCGGCACGATCATGCTGATCTTGCGCGTCGAAACCGCCATCGTAGTTTCCAGAGTCGCCGGGCAACGCAGTTCGAGGTAGTCGGCGCCGAGCGCTTCGCTGCGAACGATGGCCTGGCGCGTGAGCTCGGTTGCCACCTGCGGCGTCACGGCGACCGGGCCGCCGTAGTTCATGAACGGCATCGAACACAGGATGCGCCCGAAGATCCGGCTCTTCACGAACACGAGCGGGAGAACTCCCGTGATCGTGCCGCCAGCATCGCGCGCCGCGAGAAATTCGCACTGGTGTCCCAGTGATTGTTCGTTGACGTCTTTCCAGTCGTACAGGTGATAGAACGAGCCGTTGTTGGCCGCAACGAATTCGTCCCAGGCAGCGCGCATGCTCGCGCCGACGGGCTCGATGACCGAAAGATTACTGTCCTGTTGCATGGCGAGCCCGACCGATTCCTGTACGGCTCTTATTATAGGTGTTGCCGTGCAGCGATTCGTGCCTGGCGGCCATGGCCACCGCGATCAAAAGGCAAAAGGGAGCAATACGAGGGAGATTTGAGAAAAGTCACCGGTCCGTCAGTTGCGCTGCTCGCCTGTGCGCTGGTAGGCGCCAGACTTCATGGGCTATTTCTGCAAGGCTGCGGTAGACACGAGCAGATCGAACTCGGACGCAGCAGCGGTGAAGTAGTGGCTCGAAACACCTTCGAGCTTCATCACGTACAACTTCTTGTCGATGACACGCAGCACGCAGTCGCCCTTCTTCGTGATGCCGTTGCTGGGCGCATAGTTGAAGCGCACGCGGATTCCCTGGCCGCCGAGGAAATCGACCGGGTCCACCGATTCCACGTTGAATACGGTAACACCCCTGATGCGATAGGAAGCTTCGACCATCGAGGCCAGATCTTCCGGCGACATGTTGGCGCGGAACAGCGGCGCGCGCTGTTCTTCTTTCTTTTTCTGCACGACGAGCGCCTTGCCTTCCGGCAGGCCGCCGAGGAACGCGACGGTATCGAGCAGCGGACCATTCTGGGTCCACACCTCTTCCCACTGGGTGCGGCTCACGTCCTTCGGCACGACATTCCAGGTCGAACTCGGCTGGACGACGAAGGCGCCGTTGGCCACGGTGGTGGGACCTGCGTTCTTGAGCGTGTACGTCGGAATGCAGCCGGCGAGGAACATCGGCATCAGCGCGAACAGAATGCGTGCTTTCATGAATTCGAACCTTATTGATTCAGTGTGTAGCGGACGATCCCGGCATCCTTGGCATCGGGTTTCATCGTGAGATATTGATTCAGCGCTTCTCGCCCTTCGGGCGTCTTGCCCGCCTTGAGCAATGCGAAACCATGCGCGCGCCAGGCTTCCGCCGGCGCGTCGGGCAGTGCCGTCGACGTGGCAAAGGCCTCCGCCGCTTTCAGGTCATCGCCGGCGGCATTACGCAGGCGATAGACCTCGCCTTCGTTGTAGCGCAGCACTCCCGTCCAGCCATCCTGGGCGAGGCTTTCCACCAGGTACAGGCTGGCACCCGGATCGTTCAGCTTGATCTGCTCTTCGAGCAGCATGGCCCGATGCGGCTGAATCGCCGTCAGCCATTCGTCGTACCCGTCGGCGGCGTCGGCGCCGTTGACGGTAGCTAGATGCTCTGCGGTATCGGCCAGATCCTGCATGCGATCTTCACTGGGCGGATGCGTGGAGAATGCCGATTCCGAACGGTCTTTGTACTTGGCGCCACGCAGCTCGGCGCTGGCCATGCGCTCGGCAATGAGCTGGCTCCACACCTGTGAAGCCGCACCCGCCGAATAACCCGCACGTGACATGAGCATGATGCCGTAGGCATCCGCTTCGGCTTCATGCGCACGGCTGAATTGAAACACCGACAGGACCAGCGCCTGGTTGATCACATTGGCGGCGTCGATCCACGACCCATGCCCCGAATAGCCGGCCGCGGCACCGGCCGCGGCGCCGATGAAGGCCATCGTGGAACTCTTGCGACGGATGCTGCGATAGCCGGTGATGCTGTGCTTGCGGAAGAAGTGCCCGGCCTCGTGGCCCAGCACGGCCGCGTACTGCGCCTCGTTGCGAACCCGCGCCATGAATCCCGTATTCACGATCATCATGCCGGTGGGATACATCGAGGCGTTGAACATGGAATCGCGCATCAGGTAGATGCGCAAGTCGGGGGTCTCGCGCCCGACCAGCCGCTCGACCACGCCACGGGTGTAGTCCTGCAGCCCGGGTGCATCCAGCCGTTGCGGCGAGGTGCGGATCATTTCCTCGATTCGCTCGCAGCTTTGCCACATGCCGCGCTCGTCGGCATCCAGCGGCTCGTAGTTAGTGTCGATCAGCGACTCGAGATTGGTGGGCAACACGCGGGCACCCGCCATCGAAGACAGGCAGGCGGCACAGGCGCCGCCACCGAGCAGGAAGTGTCTGCGGGAGGCGTGCATGGCCGTTCAGGCCTTCTTTGATTTCTTGGGTGCCTTGGGGTCGCTCATGGTCTCGAGCAACTTGTTGACCATGGCATCGGCGCCTTCCGGCGTTCGAATGTCACCCACCGTCGATACCAGGTGGTTGAACCAGACGACGTTGCCGGACTTGAGGTCTACCAGCGACACGAAAGCCTGCTGCACGCCGCCCGGCGGCATCACGCACACGCCCACCACGCAACCCAGCATGCCGACCGCCTGCAACGCTACGCGACCGCCGCTGGAGAAGCTGTCACGCGCAAACAGAAAGAGCGCGTAGTCGTTTCCTGTAGCCGCGCCGTAGTCGGTGGCGAGCTTGCCCAATGTCCAGTCGAACTTGTCCTTCTTGGTGGGCAACGCTGCGTAAGGTGTGTACTTGTGCAGCAACACTGACTGGCCGACGGCCTCGTGGAGCCGGTCCAGTTCGGCGAGCTTCGGATCGTCGCTGGCCGCGCTGGTGCTGGCAAAGACGACCTGCGTCGAGCCGCCGCGCTTGGCCTGCTGTTCCTTGAGGGAGGCCAGGATGTTTTCGCGCGCGGTCAGCGTCCAGTCCTCGCGCGGCTCGTTCAATCCACCGGCGGTGAGCACGCTGACCGAGATATCCGGCTTCATGACGACCAGGCGGTACTTGCCGGATGGGGGCGTGAATCCATCGCCGGCCTGGTGCGTGGTGGCCGCACAGCCGCCCAGGCAAAGGAATAGAACCGCTGCGAGCGGCAGATACCGGGTCACCATAATTCTCCCTCTGTTGCGTCGTTCACTGCTATCGCAGCGAATTCGTAATTGTTCTTCTGCAACGACCCTTCGCGCGATGACACGTGTCACACCGACGCCAGGTCGGACGGAGTTTAGCCGAGGTGTTAGGCCTTGCAACACACGCATGGATATGTCTGACCTCCCTCGCCCGAGTCCAGGATGGCGACGCAGGCGGCCATGGATCGGCCGGTTTGCAACCGATTTCAGCCTCACCTCGTCCAATGAGTGTCTGAATATTTGCGAGGCGATCCGCAGGACATTCTCGAAATGAACCTCGCGCTATCTATCAGCGCCCCAGATCCTTCAGGAGGACACCATGAACACAAAACTTGCCTGCCTTTCTTTCATCCTTGCCAGTGGTCTGCTGAGTCAGGCGCCTGCGCTCTCCGCGAACCAGGACGAGTCCCTGGTCCGCGCGATTCCGCAACAAATCGTCGATGCCTGGAATCGAGGTGATGGCGACGCCTTGGCGTCTGTCTATGCCGAAGACGGCGTCCTCGTCGCCGGCCATGGCGTCGTGAAGCGAGGCCGCGCGCAGATTGCGTCCTACCACAGTGCACTTTTTTCAAGCGCCATCAAGGGTACGAGGCTTACGGCCACGGTGACCAACGTGCGTTTCCTCGACGCCACGACCGCGATTCTGCAAACCGAAGGCGGAATTCTCTGGCCGGGCGAAACCACCCTGGCCGCAGGAAATCGGGGAATCCAGTCGTTCGTGGCCGTCAAAAAGGGCGATCGTTGGTCCGTCGTGCTGTTTCAGAACACTCGCATCCTCGAAGCTCACGACGGTTGAGCCGCTTCGGGCTGGCAAAACGTTCTTGGGACACCTTAAGGCGGGTGATCGCCGACGCGGGCGAACCGGCATTCAAGATCGGCAATATCAATTATGCTGACGCCGCGTGCCTGCCAACCTGGTCCTTTCGTCCGCTGGCACCTTGGAGCAGTTCTAAATGGCTCAATCGATGGAGTCATCGCGGCAATCAACATCGAATGGCGAAATGGATTTCCACACCGGCGCCTGGCCCGTTGAGCACGCCGGCTTTTCTCTGCGCACGGTATTCTGGATTCTCGCGAGCAGTGCTCTCTATTACCTGGCGACGCGAACCGCCTGGGTGCTGTGTTTTCCCGACAGCAAGGTGTCGCTGTTCTTTCCGCCGCACGCGATCCTCGTTTCCATCCTGCTGCTCGTCCCTACCCGGCACTGGTGGGCCTATACGCTGGCCGCTGCTGCCAGTCACTTCATCGCCACGCAGCAGGAAGATTGGCCGCCTCTCTATGCGCTGCAATGCGAGGCCTTCGATGCCGTGAAGGCCGTCCTGACGGCAGGCGGCATCCGCATGTTCATCAAGTCGCCGTTTCATCTCATCAGTCTTCGCGAAGCCATCCTGTTTGTCCTGATCGCGGTGATCATCGTTCCCGTCGTGACCTCGCTGTGGGCAGCGGCCTTCACCGTCTACTATCATTTTGGAACTCAATACTGGATCGAGTGGCGCAACCTCAGCATCTCGAATGGCGTGACCACGATAGTGCTGGTGCCGGTCATCCTGATTGGCGTCCACCAGCTATCTACAAGACGTTTCAAGGTCGCGCCCGAGCGTCTTCTGGAAGCATGTGTGCTTGCCGCCGGCATTCTCGGGGTCGGCTACCTCGCCTTCGATCGAATGCCTGCGGGACCGGACACTTCCCCCGCGCTCCTCTACGCGCCCATTCCCCTGCTCATCTGGGCGGCACTGCGTTTCAGGCTGGGAGGCATCAGCCTCTCCATGCTGGTCATCACGATCCTGGCGATCTGGGGAACGATGCAGGGACGAGGGCCGTTCCTCACGCAAAGCCCCGCGGAAAACGCACTCGCCCTGCAGCTGTTCCTCCTGGTGGCGGCTGCTCCGCTGCTGTTGCTGGCGGTCGCCATCGACGACGACAAACGGTCGACCGAGGCGTTACGCGTCAGCGAAGAGCGCATGAGCCTGGCGGCGGAGAGTGCGCGTCTGGCAATGTGGGATTGGGACGTGGCGAATGACACGGTCTGGATTCAGGATGAAGGACTTTTTGGATTCGCGCCGCACGCACCCATAGATCACGCCACCCTCGCCGGGCGCGTCCATCCTGACGATCGCGCGGCGCGCGCGAGCGCGATCCAGCAGGTGCTTACGAAAGGCGGATTGTATGAGACCGAGTTTCGAGTCATCCAGCCCGATGGCTCGGTACGATGGCTCGTCGCGCGCGGCCACGCCCTGAGCCACGCCGACAATGACTCGCCTCTGCGAATCCTCGGCGTCGCGATGGATATCACGCGACAAAAGGAGGCGGCCGTGGAGGCGCAGCTGCAACGCGAAGAGCTGGCGCATCTTTCCCGCGTGGCCACGGTCAGTGCACTCTCGGGTTCCATCGCGCACGAGTTGGGCCAGCCACTCAGCAGCATCCTCATCAACGCACAGACGGGTCAGCATTGCCTGTCGCAGGATCCGCCTGACCTTGTCGAGGTTCGCGCCATTTTCGCGGACATCGACAGCGCGAACCGCCGCGCGCTGGACATCATCGACCGTCTGCGCACCATGCTGCGTCGGGGCGAGGTCAAGCTGCAGCCGGTGAATGTGAACGAGAGTCTCGAAGAACTGCTTCGGCTCACGCGCAGCGATCTCATTACGCGCCGTGTCTCTGTCTCGAAGGTCGCTGCGCCCGACCTGCCACTGGCCATGACAGACCGCGTGCAGCTCCAGCAGGTTCTCCTCAACCTGATCGTGAATGCATGCGACGCCATGGCATCGAATCCGCCAGACGGCCGCATCCTCACGCTCATCACCTTCATCGTCGAGAACGAGGTGCGAATCGGTGTGCTCGATTGCGGCGTCGGTTTGCCGGACGACGCTGAAACCTTGTTTCAACCGTTCCACTCCACCAAGCAAGGCGGTTTGGGGATGGGTCTCTCGATCTGCAGGACGCTGGTGACCTCGCACGGCGGGAAGCTCTGGGCGGAACATCGCGCCGAGCGCGGCGCCGCGTTCTACGTCGCACTGCCTGTGGCGATGCAGGAGGCGTACTCTTCGATCGCGTGAGGGAATTCCATGAGCATCCATACCCGGAAAGTTCTTGCGGTCGTGATCACTGCTGCGGCGTTCGGTCTCACGCTGCGTGCAGACGCGAACATCAATTTCCACTCTGCTGCCGAATGGGCCGGGGCCTATCTATTCCATCACCCGAACTCCACGGCATATCTGCGGCTCGTCATCACGCCCGCGGGCCGTTTCAAATTGATCCTCGGTGGTTGCTTTGGAACCTCCGAATTCAATCAGGGAAGCGTCGCGTATCGAGACGGCACCCTGCATCTCGATCCGGTACGCCCGCTCGAGAAAGGATCCATGTTCGAATCGACGGCGTTGATCCCCATGCGCTGGGACAATCGCCTCTATCTAGTGGACGTGGAGCGTGTCGGGGAATTCTCCAGGGCCAACGAGGGTCCAGGGACTTGCGACTACTACTGCCCGGGCTTCTTCGCGCGCGAAAGCGACCTGGAATAGCCGGCAGTGGCGGGTCGCGCGACGAACTTCATGACGCCGTCAGGGGCGTCACGGCGAGTTCATGCATCAGGTAGGCCCGCGCCTTCTGCCAGTCACGCTTTACCGTCGCCGGCGAAACGTCCAGGAACTGGGCGATTTCGTGGATCTCCATGCCGCCGAAGTACCGCATCTCGACGATGCAATGCGCGCGTTCATCGATGCGTTCGAGGGATTTCAGCGCGTCGTCGAGCAATTCGAGCTGCGGATTGGCGAACGCCTGGTTCTCGGCCGCGGTGTTCAGGGTCAAGGGGCGCACACCGCCCCCACGACGATCAGCGGCGCGGGCGCGCAGGTAATCGACGATGACACTGCGCATGGCGCGCGATGCGTAAGCGAGGAATGCGCGCCGATCGGTTCCCGGCAGGTCAGCCTGCTGGCTCAACCGTAGATAGACCTCGCGGATCAATGCCGGCGCATCGAGGAGTGTCATCGGAGCGTTGCGCGCCAGGTGAGCGCGCGCGAGGCGGTCCAACTCGGCGTAAAGCTGGGAAAAAAGCTCCTGCTGCGCCTGCGCGTCGCCGGCCCGTGCCTGGTCGAGAAGCTGCGTGATCGTTCCCATGCGCCGGATCATAGGAAAAGTGGCTGGACGCGTAATGCTGGTTTCCGCGGCAAACCGTCCAGATGTGACTTATGACCGGCGTGGAGGGCCATCGCCGCGGTGATGAACCCAGGGCCGGAGACTTGCGCCTCCGGCCCCGATCCATCGATCAACCGGTCAGAACGTCACGATGCCCGTGACCGTGCACGAGGCCCAACTACCCGCGCAGAGTTCCTCGGTACGGGTGATGCGGCTGTTCCTGAACAGCATGGTGCTGCTCGAACTGTCGCTGCGGAACGCCTGGTCGCGAATGTTGCTCAGCTGGCAGAGCTCCATCGTGACATGCGCCGTAAAGCTCGTGCCGCCATTCTGACGGATGGCCTTGCCGGCATCGTCGATCACGCAGTTGCGAATCGTCATCGTGGTCGCTGCGTTGATCTGCCCGAACTTGTCCTGCGAGTTCACGCCGGTGATGTTGGTGAGCGTCACCGGCTGATTCACAGTGCCTTCCTTCACGGTGAAAGCATCCTCGCCCACGTTCAGCCAGCGCACGTTGTTGACGTGCCCGCCGTTGTAGAAGTGGATGCCATCGGCGCCATTCAGCCCGATGATGACGTTGCGCAACGTCGCGCCATTCTCGACCCGGAAGACCGGCAGCTGCCCTTCTCGCTGGCCCCCATCTCCCAGCGCCAGCGTCGGGTTGTACGTGCGGCATCCGCCGTCGTAGACCCCGGATGAAACGACGATCGTCTGGGCGACCGTGACTTCGCCCGTCGACACACACGTCGACCCGGTGATCTCACCACCGTCTGGCAGTGGCGGAGGCGGCGGCGGCGGGGGTGGCGGCGGCGGCGGTGTCGGTGGAGGCGTGGTGCCGTTGATCGGCACCGAACACTCGTTCGTACCTCCGTCGATGCGACCTCCGAACGTGATCTGGTTGCACACGAATGTGCCGTTCATCTGCTTGGAAAAGAACCTGTCCGCGCGGCCGAAAGCGACCCAGATGGGTCCGGCTACGGTGCAGGTCTTGTTTTCCGTACAGATGGTCCTGTAGCCGGGTGGGCGATTCCCGGCCCAGGCACTCAGCGCAAACGTCCCGGCGATAACGCCGAAAACTACACTGCGAAATTCCATATTCGCTCCTTGTGATTTCTCTCGATCCTTCATGCGAGGGCGGTTGCCGTCGCGCCGCGGAGGGTAGCAGGAAACCGGTGTCATAGCTGGTTTTCTCGCGAAATCCTACACGGTGAGGTGCTCGCCCACGACGCTGCGCCCAATCCTTATTTCCCTGCCCTTAGGCACAGCGGAGAATGCAAGACATGTCCACCCTGCTGCGCAGTGTCATCGTCGCCAGCCTCCTGATTTCCGGCTGCGCCTCGCTCCAGCCACGCGATCCGCTCATGGTGACGGTGGCCGGAATCGAGCCGCTGCAAGGCCAGGGTCTCGAGATGCGCATGACCGTCAAACTCCGCGTGCAGAACCCGAACGATGCGCCGGTGAACTACAAGGGCGCCGCGCTCGAGATGGGCGTGCAAGGCAAAACGCTCGCGAGCGGTGTGACCAACTCGCCGGGCACAGTTCCGGGTTTCGGTGAAGCCATCATTGCGGTGCCCGTGACGATCTCGGCGTTTCGCATGGCGCGCCAGTTCATGGGCATGATGTCAGGCGGCGGTTTCGAAAAACTCGAGTACGAAATGAAAGGCAAGCTGAGCAGCGGCCTCGGCACAACGCGATTCGTCACCAAGGGCCAATTCGATTTTCCGCTGGCGCAGCCGAAGACAACGCTTTGACCGAAGTCAGTCCCGCTTCTTTTTGCTCTGGGCAGCGGCGGGGTCTATGGCTGCCGCCAGCGTCGATTTGCAAATGTCCTTTTCGCCCTTCATGCGATCGAAGAAGCCTCCCGCCACCACCGTTGCCCCGCCGGTGGCCGCAGCAAGCGCACCCGACGCCACGCCCTTCGCACCCACGCCAAGCCTTGGACTCACCAGCGTTCCTTCCAGCCGGATGAGCGGATTGGTGAACATGCCCGGACTGACGCCGATGCCTTTGCGCGGGCGCGTGTTGAAGTCGAGCAGCAGCTTCTCGGTACGCAGGTCGATGGTGCCGTGGGCGGTAATGGTGACCTTCTCGGTCTGAATGACCACCGGCGTCACGGTGACCTCACCATTGACGATGTCAGCGCGGGCGATGGTGCAGTCGAGCTTCATGAACGGATCATCCTTGGAAAACGGATTGAGCTTCTGGGTGAGCTCCGACACGACACCTCCACCGTAAGCACTGATGAGTCCGCTCCGCATTTTTCCCGCACCCTGCGTCAACAGCAGGTGCCCGTTGGCGCCTGACGCCATCTGCCGCGGCGATTTGCCGTGGATCTTGATGTCCATCTCCAGGCCGACTGCCGGCACATCCGAACGTGCGATGTCCTTGTTCCCCAGATTCGCGCGCACATCGCTGAGGTCGATCTTCAATGCGAGATCGGCCGTTCCGTCGGCGGCCGGCACCAGCGAGCCGCTACCCGCAAGCGTGCCTTCATGCGCGCCGGCTGCGCGCATGTCGAACACTATCTTCCCGTGATCCACATGAATGTTGCTGTCGAGGTCTTTGACTGAGCGCTCGCCTAACACCAGTTCGCCGCAGACCAGGTGCAGCTTCGCATCGATGTCCTTCATCTTGTCGAATGGAAATGGCTCCTCGCCGAATACGAATTCCTTCGTCGGCTCGGGTTTGGCCGGTGCTGCTGGAGCAGCCGCTGGCTGCGCTGTCGCGCCCGCTGCTTCGCCCTCGGCCGGTTTTTCCTTCGACATGAACGGCGTGAGATCGAGACGCGGCGATGAAATCTGCGCTTCGATGACCTTGGCTTCGGTCAACAGAAACGAACCTGCCAATTGGTTCTCACCCAGCAGGGCCTGAAGGTCTTTCGCTTCGATACGCCCCTTCGTGAGTTCGAGCGCACCGCTGGCCGACACTTTCAATTCCGGCAAAGTGGCGCGCAGCTTCGCAAGGCTTTCGGCCGCCATCGCGAATTTGAGCGAAGCCCCCCGGTCACCGGTGTGCTGCATGCTGCCATCGAGGCGCACGGAGGCGCCGGCAATGGCTGCGGTCAGCGCCTCGAACGTGATCTGCTCGCGCGAATACACCGTGTGTCCCGACACCGTAAGCGGCGCCGCGGGAACATCGCTGACCTTGAACACACTGGCAAGTCGAGCTGCATCCGCGGCCGTGGCTTCGAACATGAGGTCGGATCCAACGAGGCCGCGCGTCTTGAGCGTGCCTTTCACGCTGGCGGCCAGATCGCCAATCGTCGCCTTCAAGTCGAGATTCCTGTGCTTCCCGACATCCTTGATCCGTGTGTCGATCTGCATCGGTCCGGTGGCGACGACGGGAAGTTTCAGCGCCGTGAGCAACGGGCCGATTTCTGCTTTCTCGACCTTGATCGTCAGATCGGCGCCCACCAGGCCGCGCGTCTTGAATGTGCCCTTCACGGTGGCCGCCAGATCGCCAAGCGTCGCCTTGAGATCCAGCTCCCGATGCTTTCCAACATCCTTGATTCGTGTGTCGATCTGCGTCGGCCCGGTGGCGACGACCGGAAGTTTCAGCGCTTCGAGCAACGGGCCGATTTCTGCTTTTTCGAACCTGATCGTCAGATCGGCCCCGACCAGACCGCGCGTCTTGAATGTGCCCTTCACGCTGGCGGCCAGATCGCCAAGCGTGGCCTTGAAATCCAGCTCCCGATGCTTTCCGACGTCCTTGATTCGTGTGTCGATCTGCGTCGGCCCGGTGGCGACGACCGGAAGTTTCAGCAATTCGAGCAGCGGACCAATCTCCGAGTGCACGATCTTGATCGCCAGATCGGCGCCGACCAGGCTCAGTTCCTGGATAGCGCCGGTTGTGATGACCGAGAAGTCGCCAGCCTTGGCTTTGAAGTCCAGATTTGTCAGCACACCGTCGTCCTTCACCCGCCCATCGATCTGCATTCGCCCGGTAGCGAAGATCGGCAGTTCCAGCTTCGCGAGCATGCCATCCAGTTCCGGATGCTCGACCTTGAGCGTCAGATCCGCGCCTTCCAGGGGATTCCAACTACCGATGGCACCTTTGACATCCAGCGCGAGCTTGCCCAGTGACATCTGCATGGCCAGGCGCATATCGCGCTGGGCCAACAACGATTTGATCGTTCCCAACTCACCTTTGATCGTCATGGGATAGGCATCGAGCTTGCCGTGACCATCCAGCGCCAGCAGATCGCCCTGTCCGGGCGTGATGGTCAGCTTTTCGAAAAGGACCACGCGATCGGATTTCTTGGCCTCGCGATAAATGAGACGCACGTTGTTCAAAACAGCGCGTTCGATGACTACCGGGACTTCGACTTCGGCAGCTTCCTCTTCGAGTTCATCCTCGCTTTCTTCTTCTGCATCGGTCTCATCGCCCGCATCGGCTTCCGGTGCGCCCATGACCCAGTTGCCTTTGCCGTCGGGTCCTTGCTCCAGCAGCACCGTCGCGTCGTGCAGCTCGAACAATCGAACTTCGGGCGGTCCCGAGATCAGCGACCAGAAACGGATCTGCACGACGGCCTTGCCGAACTCGACCATCTGCGGCTGGGAGCCACCTTGCACATTTCCCAGGCGAACGCGCTCGGCACTCACGTCGATGACGGGAATCAACTTCAGCCTGAAGGGGCCATCAATGGCGAAAGGTCGGCCGATGCTCTGCGTGACCAGCGCTTCGATGCGAGTTTTGTGCCGGCCGAGATCGCCAAACGCGAGATAGAACGCGATGGTCAACACCACGGCACCAACGATGCCGAAGAAGTACGCGAAGAATCGTTTGAGTGACATTTGAACTACCTTCCTTCAATGGGAACACCGAAGCTCGGCGACTTCGGCTGCGGTAACTCTGATCGGGGGCCACACTACGTCGCAGCCCTACCAGCAACAAGGGAAGCCGCCCTTAGGCACAAGTTAGTCACCTTCAAATCCACCTTCGGTCCGCGGTGAAATCGATCGTGAGCCAGAAGGTCGGTGTGGCCGCGTTGAGTCGATCTGAAACGTCGCGCACGGACCTGCATCAGCCATCGCGATATCTATCCGGGATTCCGGGGACACCAGGATGTGGATCTCGACGAATCTCCCACGCCCCACCTTTGCTATGTAGCTCGAGATAGTCGAGAAACTGACGCTCCTTCACGACAGCGTCCATGACCGCGCGAACTCGGGCGTCGAGCTCATCCGGCGCCACCTGGAGTACGTCGCTGATGGAGCGCCACAAACCAATCAGCGGCATGGGCAACATGATGAGCGCCATGCTGAGCAGCGCGATTGCATCCAGATACGGAATCCAGTCCTGATATGGAGTGCCTGCGAACGCCGTGGCGATGAGAAAACCGATCAGCAGCGCCAGGCTCAGGCACGCGCTCACCGCCCAGCTTCGTGCATCGAGCTCGAGCATCGGCGACTGAAGCACCCTCGCCCTGCCGACGCAGGACCAGAGTCATCGCGAGTCCAATCGCGCAGAGGATGCCCGCCCACCACGCTGCCAGGCCGTACTCCACTTCGTGACCGCCGCTCGACAAAGAATTCACTGCATCGATCGCGGCATAGATGCAGGCGACCGTCAGGATGCTGTCGCGCAACACACCGACCAGCGGTTCGAGATGCCAGTAGCCAAACTGGAAGCGTTGACTCGTTCCCCGGGCGATCAGTTTCACCACGAGCAGCGACACGATCGTTGGCAGGACGTCGACGAAGCTGAACATGCCGTCGAAGATGATCGCTTGCGAGCCGGTTGCGAGTCCGCTGGCGACGCCGAGCACGCCCAGGAAAACCGTCAAGGCGATCGAAAACTTGAGCGTGCCTTGTTCTGCACTCGGCTTCATCCGGCGAGCATCCTCTCCCCGCGCCCAATGTCGCCGTAGGACCAATGTCCGATTGAGCGCGAACCGCCTCTCTCGCATAGTCAGCGCGGAGGTGCCCGTGAACTACGCGCGTCGATCTCAAGAACTCGTCTGCGGTCGGCCTGTTGCTGTGCGCCATGCTCACCTCGCTTCCCGGAAATGCCGCGAAGCCGGTGCTCGACATGGTGCCGACGCTCGACAACATACGCAGTCGGCTCGAACTGACCCCCGAGCAGGAAGCGCTGCTCCGGCCCATGTTCCAGAAACGCGAGAACGAGCTGACGCACACACAACTCAAGTTGCAGACGGCGGCGACGCGCGCGCAAAAACGCGACGTCCTCCTCAACGCTAAAAAGGAAGGGGAAGCTTTCAACTCGCAGGTCGAGAGCGTACTCACTCCGGTGCAGAAGGATGAATGGCGCGAGATCCGCTCGGAAATCCGCGAAAAGGCCAGGGAACGCATCGAGGAAAAGCAGTCGTCGGGATGAGGGCCACCACTGCTCCGAACACACCCCGCTCGCGCCAGGATAGTTAGAGCGCGGGTCCGCGGCGACAGGTGAGCTCGGCAACGGGCCCGTGGAGTATCGAAAATCCGCATGCCCGTACCATGGACCTTGGTCCCACTGACCGCGCCAACCCCTCCATCACATAGTCGCGCTCGTTCTCAACAAGAGGGTTTGGGCATGAAGATGAAGCTCGTGTGTGCGATGGCATTGATGGCGACCGCATCAGCCTGGTCGGCGGATCCACCGAAGGCGGACGCGCCCACCGACGATCAGATCGTCGCGCAGTTTCGCAGCGATCTGATGGCCAAGCGCGCCGACATCATGGCCAAGGGCCTGACGCTGACCGCCGATCAGGCGGCGAAGTTCTGGCCGCTGTTCGAGACGTTCCAGAAGGAACAGGACACCATCGTCGATGAGCAGATCCAGGCGACCGAACACTTCGCTGAGCACTACCAGGAGCTGACCGACAAGGACGCGCTCACCTACGTCAACGCGCTGCTGGCGCGCGACGAGAAGATGCATGACCTGCGCGTCAAGTGGCTGGCGAAATTCCAGACCGTGCTGCCTAGCAAGATCGCCGCGCGCGCGATTCAGCTCGACCGCCGCCTGGGCCAGGTGGCGCAGGTGCAGATTTCCCAGAAGATTCCGTTGGTGCGTTGATCCCAACGACAGAAAAAGAGAGGGTGAGAGCCGATCGCTCTCACCCCCTCTGATTCAACACTCAACCCGGCGAGCGTTCCCTATGGAATCGGGCACGACCCCGCGCAGGCGCTCGTGTTCATCTGGCTCGGCGGCAACAGCGTGACATCCGCCTGGCTGACATTGCAGTTCGGCGTGTTGAACTCCACGCCCAGCGCCGACGTGCTGCCCTGCCCTTTGACCACTCCTTTATAGACCTGGCAGATCTTGGTCTTGGAGGTGCCGCTGTTGTTCAGCGTCAGGTTGCGGATCGTCGCCACGTCACCGAAGTTGGAATTGATACCAACGATCGTCGGCACGTCGCGCGTGATCACGTTGTTGACGAAGATCCTGCGCGGACCACCGTTGCCCGTGCAGTCGCCGCAGGAGCGGACCAGCTTGCCGGCATTGGCCACGTAGAAGTTGCTGATGCGCAACTCACCGCGGCCATTGAACTGGAACGTCTTGTCCGAGCCGTTGTAGGCCGCGCCACAGGTGATGTTCATGACGGTGCCCGCCGGGCCAAGCGCCGTCGCGGCATCTTCACCGATGTCCTGCCACCACACGTGGTCCAGCGTGCAATTGCCAAGGCAGTGAATGCCGTCCGCCGCGAGCGGGCCGATGATCACGTTCTTGAGCGTGGCGCCTTCCTTCACGTCGAACACCGGCCGGCTGACCTTCGCTCTGACTGCCGCCCGACAGGTTGTAGACCTTGTTCTGGCCATCGAACACGGTGCCGGCGGGGACCACCTGAGTGGCCGCCAGCTGCACCACCTGCGTGTTGGTCGGCATTGCGCAGCCCGGGTAGTAACCGAGGTCCGCGGTTCCACCACCAGGCGGCGGCGGCGGGGGTGGCGGAGGCGGCGGCGGCGGCGCTGCCCGACGGCACCGAGCATTCGTTGACACCGCCGGCGACTCTTCCGCCGAACGTCGCCGACGAGCAAACGAAACTGCCGCTCAGCGTCTTGTTGAAAAACTGGTTGGCGCGCCCGAATGCAACGTTGGTCGATGCGGCCACCGAGCAAGTCTTGTTCTCATTGCAGATCGTCACGTAGCCGGCAGGACGATTGGCCGCGTATGCGGTGTCGGCCAACAGCAGTGCTCCCAGCACCAATAGAAAGTTTCCGTACTTCATCGCGTTCCCCCTTGTGGTTGATCCTTCGATTGAAGATGAGCCTCGGTGAGAAAAGCCGGAAGGGCCCGCATCCTTGGCCACCGGTGTCATATCCGTAGACACCGGTGTCATTATGACCCTTGAGCGGTTGCAATCTCAATCAGTGCGTGTACGCAGCGCAGCTGAAAGGCAAAAAAAGAGGGGTGAAAGCCCTTCGGCTTCCACCCCTCGAATCGCCTCGAATCGATTCGTCGATGCTTACGGAATCGGACAAGACCCTGCGCAGGCGGTGGTATTCATCTGACTCGGCGGCATCAGGGTCACATCGGCCTGGCTCACCTGGCAGGCCGGAGTGTTGAACTCCACGCCCAGAGCCGTGCTGCTGCCCGAACCTTTGACGACACCCTTGAAGACCTGGCAGATCTTCGTCTTGCTGGTGCCGCTGTTGTTCAGCGTCAGGCCGCGGATGGTCGCCACGTCGCCGTAGTTGGAGTTGATGCCCACGATGGTCGACGTCACGTCGCGTGCGATCACGTTGGTGACGAAGATCCTGCGCGGACCGCCGTTGCCCGTGCAGTCGCCGCAGGTGCGCACGAGCTTGCCGACATTGGCAACGTAGAAGTTGCTGATGCGCATCTCGCCGCGACCGTTGAACTGGAACGTCTTGTCGTTGGCGCTCTGCGCCGCGCCGCAGCTGATGTTCATGACGGTGCCGGCCGGGCCGAGCGCCGTCGCGGCATCTTCACCGACGTCCTGCCACCACACGCGATTCAGCGTGCAGTTGCCTTCGCAGTGAATGCCATCGGCCGCCAGCGGTCCGATGATGACGTTCCTGACCGTGCCACCTTCCTTCACGAGGAACACCGGCGGCTGGCCTTCGCGCATTTCCACCACCCGAGAGGTTGTAGACCTTGTTCTGACCGTCGAACACCGTGCCGGCGGGGACGACTTGCGTGGCCGCGAGCTGCACGCGTCTGCGTATTCAGGGGCATCTCGCAACCGGGGTACGCGCCGAGCGGCGGCGGAGTCGTGCGGCGGTGGAGTCGTGCGGCGGCGGGGTCGGTCGGGGGCGGTGTACCCGACCCGGTCGAGCACTCATTCACGCCGCCGGCAATAATGCCGCCGAAAGTGGCCGGCGAGCAGGTAAAGCTGCCGCTCAACACTTTGTAATAGAACTGGTCGGCACGGCCGAATGCGACATTGGTGTTCGCAGCCACCGAGCAAGTCTCGTTTTGCTTACATATTGTGGTCCAGCCGCTCGGGCGGTTTGCGGCGCTTGCCGGACCGGCCGCCGCGATGGCGCCCAAAGCTAATAGAACGTGGACATATTTCATTCGCCGTCTCCCTCGTGAACCCTTGACCCTATGACTCTCGAGTTTCTTGATCTGGTCGTGGTACTACCACCGGTGTCATTTAGGCACGGGTTTCTCTCAGGGTTCTGGCGGAAGCTCTCGCAGGTGTAGCGCTAACAAGCGACGCAACTCTCATAATCATGTGTCAAACCGATCGGGATGGAGCTGGAGATGCGCGGAAAGCCGGGTTGCCTAACTATTCTGTCAAACAACGTTTTCGACCTCCTGCGGAGATCAACATCCATGTCGATGATCCGGATACTCGTGCTCGCCTGCGCATTGTCAGGTTTCGAGCCGGCGCAGGCAGCTGACTACCCTGCCCCCGTCGAAGGCGATTTCGTGCTGCGCGACTTCCAGTTCTCGGACGGCGAAACACTGCCGGAATTGAAGATTCACTACCGCACGCTTGGGCACGCCGCAGAAGGACGCCAGGGGCATCGTGCGCAATGCCGTGCTCATCGGCCATGGCACCGGCGGCAGCGGTGCGCAATTCATCCGTCCGGAATTCGCCGGAGAGTTGTTTGGCGCGGGACAGCCGCTGGACGCGACCCGCTACTTCATCGTGCTGGCCGACGGCATCGGGCACGGCAAATCCGCCAAACCCAGCGATGGACTGCGCGCGAAGTTTCCGCAGTACGGCTACACCGACATGGTCGAAGCGCAGTACCGCCTGCTCACCGAGGGCCTTGCGGTCAATCACCTGCGGCTGGTCATGGGCACGTCCATGGGCGGCATGCACACCTGGGTGTGGGGCGAGCGCCATCCGGAATTCATGGACGCGCTGATGCCGCTGGCCAGCCTTCCGGTGCAGATCTCCGGCCGCAACCGCGTCTGGCGCAAGACGATCATCGATGCCATCCGCAACGATCCGGCCTGGCAAGGCGGCAACTACACCGCGCAGCCACCGTCGTTGAGCACCGCGGCCTCGCTCATCTTCTTCATGGGCAGCAATCCCATCCTGCGCCAGGAGCAGATGCCCACGCTCGCCAGGGCGGATGAAGTGCTCGGCGAGAGCCTGGCGAACGCGCATGCGCACGCAGGATGCGAACGACATGCTCTACCAGATCAGCGCCTCATGGGACTACGACCCGCAGCCGGCGCTCGAACGCATTCGCGCGCCGCTGCTCGCCATCAACTCGGCCGACGACCTCATCAATCCACCCGAGCTCGGCATCCTCGAACGCGAGATCAAGCGCGTGAAGCGCGGCACGGCGATCGTGATTCCGCTGAGCCCGCAAACGCGCGGCCACGGCACGCACACCATCGCGGCGCTGTGGAAGCATCACCTGGTCAAACTACTGGACGAGGCGCCGCAATAGTTCGCGCAGCATCAACGATCGAACCGCACCGTCAGGATGGTGAAGTCCTGGCCACGGTTCGGGTGCCGCACGCCGCCATTCGACCAGTGCCGCGCGGACAGCTCGAAGATCGCCGGGAACTGCGGCGACTGGAACCGCAGTCCGAGCTGCGAAGAGAAGTTCCAGTGCGTCGCGCTCAGCACGTCCGTTTCGGTGCGATACGACACTCCGAATCCGAAAATCGCTCGCAGCGGTCCACGTTCGAAGAACTGGAAGCGACGCGACAACGAGGCGCCCCAGTACGGGCGCGCGACCAGCCGCATCCACGTTCTCCGGATTGTCGGACGAAGTACTGCTCGGAGAAATGGAACAGCCCGAATTCCCAGCGGCTCCTGTCCCATGAGATGGTCATGGGAATCACCACGCCTTCGGTGCCTCCGAACCTGTTGTACGTACCGCCGACTCCGAGGTGAAACTCGCACTTCGCACAAAGGGAGAACGCGCGGCTGGCGCACATCGGGAGAACTCGCGGCACCAGTATTGCGAGAACTCCGAAGCCTGCTCAAACGTCTGCAATCCGGATTCTTCCGGCGCCAGTTCAGTCTCCAGCAGCGCAGCGTCGATCAGGTACGGCGAGAGTTCCATCCCGGCCGGACCCAGCCCCGCAAGGAACTCGGCGCGGCTCGCGACCGAGGTCGTCATCAAACAGCAAGATCACGGACACTTGTTCTTCATGTTCATTGGGACGAATTCTCGCCGTGATCGGATGCAATGGAAATTATCCGAAGGTGTCGCGCGCACGTCTCCAAATAATGGGGACCAGCCTACCTCTTTCGGGGGAGACCTCTGTCGGTGTGAAAGTTCGATGATTGTCGGAAGTATGGAAATCGACCTGTTCGCAATCGCCCGGCATCAGGGACACTCGCAATACCCATGAACGTCCCCGAATCGAGCCTCCGCCAGGAACGCATCACCGCTTCGCCGCGATGGGACGGCACCCGCTTTCGCAATTCCAGTGTCATTCCGCGCGGTGATCCCGACGGTGGCAATGCCGTCGATTGGCGACTTCATCTGCGGCGGGAATCGACGCGTGCCTTCCGCACCGTTGCCGGCGGTGAATCCGCTCGACACGTGGACGCGCGCGGCCGGCAGCGGACTGCGCGCCACCTGGCTCGGGCACTCGACGGTGCTGATCGAGATCGACGGCTGGCGAGTGCTCACCGATCCGGTGTGGGGCCCGCGTGCATCGCCGTCGCGCTTCCTCGGCCCGAAGCGTTTTCAGCCCGTTCCCAGTCGCGCTGCGCGAATTGCCGCCGCTCGATGCCGTCATCGTTTCACACGATCACTACGATCATCTCGACTACACCACCATGCGGCTGATGCGCAAAGCATCGGTGCCCATCATCACTTCGCTCGGTGTCGGCGCACACCTCGAGGCTTTCGGCATCGCAGCCTGAACGCATCGTCGAACTCGACTGGTGGGAATCGCATCGCGTGCCGGGCACCGACCTCACGCTCACGGCCGGCCCCTCACAACACTTCTCCGGGCGCGGCCTGAAGGACGGCAACAAGACGCTGTGGTCGTCGTTCGTCATCCAGTCGCAGCGACATCGCGTGTTCTTCAGCGGCGATACCGGCCCCACGACCGAGCATGCCGAGATTCGCGAACGGCTCGGGCCCTTCGACCTCGTCATGCTCGAAGTAGGCGCGTGGCATCCGGCCTGGGGCAACATTCATCTCGGACCCGCCAATGCGCTCGCGGCGCACACCTTGTTAGGTGGCGGCCCGCTCCTGCCGGTGCACTGGGGCACCTTCAATCTCGCGCTGCATCCCTGGGACGAGCCGGCCGAGACGCTGCTCGAGCTGGCGCCGCAGACAGGAACCCGGCTGATCATGCCGCGGCTCGGCGAGCCGGTGGAGCCGGCGCATGAATTCTCGCTCGACGCCTGGTGGAGAGGTGTCGACGCGAACGCCCGCCAGACGCGACAGGCGGGCACGCGCATGCCGAAGGCCATGCCCTGTCCGCCTGACTAGCCGGCAGGTCGAATACCAGGACTTCTGCCTTTGCGCCCTGGGCGATTTCGACGACGCTCTCGTCCGTCAGCTTGAGTGCGTCGCCCGCATTGAGCTCCACGCCATTGGCGTGCACCAGGCCGCGTGCGACGTGAATGTACGCACGCCGTCCCGGGCGCGAGCTCGAGCCGGGCACTTTCGCCCGCGTCGAAGAGCCCGCTGTAGACGCGCACATCCTGATGCACGAGCACCGAACCGCCTTCCCCGTTCTGCGGAGGCGATCAAGCCGCAGTCGGCCGCGTTTGTCGGCAGCCTCGAAGCGCTTCTCTTCGTAGCTCGGCGGGATGTCGGCCACGTTCGGCTGGATCCAGATCTGCAGGAAATGCAGCTTGTTGGTCGGCGACGCGTTGAACTCGCTGTGGCGCACACCGCTGCCCGCGCTCATGCGTTGCACGTCACCCGGCCGGATGGTGGAACCCGTGCCGATGGAGTCCTGGTGCGTGAGCTCGCCATCGAGCACGTAACTGATGATTTCCATGTTGCGATGCCCGTGCGTGCCGAAGCCCTGGCCGCCGATGACGCGATCTTCGTTGAGCACGCGTAGCGGCCCGAACTCCACGTGGTCCTCGTCGAAATAGTCGGCAAAGGAGAAGCTGTGGTAGGACTTGAGCCAGCCATGGTCGGCATGGCCGCGATCGGCACTGCGTCGAACGACTTTCATGGGAATAGACTGTACCCATTCAGCGAGAGGCGCGCATGAAAGTGATGAAAGAAATCGGCTTCATTGGCCTGGGCCGGATGGGCGCCAACATGGTGCGGCGACTGGCCGGCGCGGATTTCCGCTGCGTCGCCTTCGACGCGAACGCGGCCGCAGTGCAGGCGTTGCAACACCCGCGCGTCACCGGCGCCGCGTCATTGCGGCAGCTCGTGGAATCGCTGCCCGCGCCGCGGGTCATCTGGCTCATGCTGCCCGCCGCGGTCGTCGACCAGGAACTCGACGAACCTGCAGTCCGCTGCTGACGGCGGGCGACGTCGTGATCGACGGCGGCAATTCCTACTATCGCGACGACCTGCGTCGCGGCGCCGAACTGGCGAAGGCCGGCATCCACTATCTGGACGTCGGCACCAGCGGCGGCATCGCCGGTGGCGAGAACGGCTACTGCCTGATGATCGGCGGCGAAAAGGCCGTGGTCGATTCGCTCGAGCCGCTGTTCGCCGCGCTTGCGCCCGGGCGGCGATGGCTCTAGCTACCCGGTGACACGGCACCGCCGCACGCGGCTACCTGCACTGCGGTCCTCATGGCGCCGGTCACTTCGTCAAGATGGTGCACAACGGCATCGAGTACGGCGTCATGGCCGCCTACGCCGAAGGATTCAACATCCTGCGCAACGCCAACATCGGCACGCGGCCGCGCGACGAAGGACGCGGAGACCACGCCGCTGCAGCATCCCGAACACTACGCCTACGACTTCGACGTCGCGCAGATCGCGGAAGTATGGCGCCACGGCAGCGTGGTGCGCTCCTGGTTGCTGGATCTCACCGCACGCGCGCTGGCCGAGGATGCGAGCCTCGCCGCATTCGCGGGCCGCGTCTCGGACTCGGGCGAAGGACGCTGGACGGTGGCGGCCGCGGTCGACGAAGGCGTTCCCGCGCCGGTGATCACCGCCGCGCTGTACAGCCGCTTCGAGTCGCGCGGCAACGCCGACTACGGCGACCGGCTGCTGTCAGCGATGCGCAAGCAGTTTGGTGGTCACGTCGGAGAAGAAGACCGGCGGATAACGCGGCGTTCAGCCGTAGTCGCGCACCATCGCCGACATCTCGCGCAGGAAATCTCCGGAGCGCACGCCGCTCGCTCCCGACACGAACGGCTCGCGGTACCAGGGCCACGGATAGTCGACGCTGCGTTGCGGCCGGTCGCCGCGCAGCAGCGTGAACTCGCGCGTACTGAAGCCGCGGCGGATGCTGGTGTCGATCTGTTCCGCCTTCACCGCATAGACGGCGCCATCCACCAGCACGAACAACCCGGATCTTGTAGTTAGGCTGCGCATCGAAACGCTCGCGCGAAGAGGCGAAGTACGCCGCGAACACCGGCCCGTTGACCGATTCGATCTCGGTGCCCACGCCGAGCACGTGCGCCGGATTGCGAGGCTCCGCCATGGGCTCGACTTCGGCGCGGGCAGCATTGATGAACAGGCTGTAGAAAGTCCTGGTGCCTGACGATTCGGGCTGAAAGCCCATGACGCAGACTCGTCCGGAGTCCGGGAGTCTGACCGGTGTCATTTACGAACATGGGGGGTTAGTACTCCCGGTCCCCCGGATTGGTTTTGTGCATTTGCGGAATTATTGTCCCGGCAGTGGCAGCGAGACAATAACCCGCAAGCCTCCTTCCTTGCGATTTATCACTTCCGCCTGTTTTTGAAGCGCTTCCGGGATGCCAGGGCCATCGGCATCGTTCGCCTCCGGCAAGGATCGTCCCCGCTGGCGCATTCTGCGGCCTGTTTGTCCTCTACAAGGGCAACTTGCTCGTGGGCAGCCCTCTGACTCAGCCACGCCCCTCTGCCGGCCGGCGGAAAGATCTGCCTCCAGCCTCCCGAATCCGAAGACATCGTCGAGCGCGTGCTCGCGGCCTTCGATACCGGCGCGAATCATGTCGCCGGCGTGCACGCTGTAGGTGATCCCGTTGCCGCCATAACAAAGCGCGAACTGCAGCCGCGGATTCATGCCGGGCACGCGGCCGATGAACGGCAAGCCGTCGCGCGTCTCCGCGAAGCTTCCGGCCCAGGCGTAGGCCACCGGCGGCAGTTCCGCGCCAAACAAGTCCTGGTATTGCTCCTGCAATCGGCGGACCTGCCGCGGCAGCAGCAGTTCGCGCGCCGCGGCGTTCTTGAACGGCACGTCCGCGCCGCCGACCATGAGCCGGCCGTCGGACGTGCCGCGCATATAGAAGTATGGCCGGGCGCTTTCCCAGATCAGCGGCAGCGTTGTCGATCCACTCGCGCGGGTTCAGCGGCTCGGTGACCAGCGCAAAGGTGTTGTTCACGTCCGCCACGTCGTGTGGCAGGAAAGTCGAGCGACTCATACCCCGCGCAGACCACCACGTGGCAGCCGTCACGGTCTGCCCGCCCGCGGTGTGCAGGACGAGTCGCCTCCGGCCTGCTCCTCGATCTGCGTGACCCTCGTGCGAGCGAACAGCTGCACGCCATGGCGCCGGCTCGCCGAGAACAATGCGCGCGTCAGCCGGAACGGGATCGACCTGGGCGCCGAGCGCCGAGAGAATCGCCGCCGGGACGCTGGCAGCCAAACCGGCGCTGCAGTTCGTCGGCCGTCTAACCACTCGCACGCGAGCCCGATGTTGCGGCGCGCCGCAAGTTCGGCGCGCAGCGCTTCCACATCCCGCTCATCGCGACGCCAGATACAGGCTGGGCCGGCGCTCGTAATCCGCGAGCGGCAGCAACTCCGGGAATCGCTGCTCGAGCATGGAGAAACTCGCGGCGCAGGCGCGATAGGCGCGCAGTGCGCGTTCCGCGCCGAGCATCCGCACGAGATCCGTCGAGGTGCGTGTCGATCTCATACTGCAGCAGTGCGGTGGACGCCGCCGTGCTGCCATGCGCGACTTCGCGTGCATCGAGCACCACGATGCGCTGTCCGGTGCCGACCAGCGCGTCGGCCACCAGCGCCGCGGTGATCCCGGCGCCGACGATGGCGATGTCGCAGTGCGATGGATTCATGCAACGCGTCGGGCTCGCATCGCCGATGCCATTGCGCAGCAGCCAGTACGCATCGCTCGATCGCACGGCGCTCGCGCGGAATTCCTTCGGAATGGCCACATGCAACCAGCTTAGGTGTCGGCGAACATGTGCCCTGTAAGAAAAAGCCCGGATTGACCCGCTGTCATGCGGCCCAATCCGGGCTGCCTTGCGGCCTTAAGCTATCGTTGGACCACGTCGTCGTTGAGCCTGACTGATCACGACTTCGACGCGGCGGTTCTGCTGACGTCCCGCGGCCGAATCGTTGTCGGCCACCGGCGAGTTCTCGCCGCGCCCTGACGGAACTGAGTCGCGCGGAATTCACGCCCTGCCCGACCAGATAGCCCTTCACTGCGTCCGCCCGGCGCTGCGAGAGCGACTGGTTCATCTCGTCGCTGCCCATGCTGTCGGTGATAGCCTTCGATGGCCGCCGTGCGCTTCGGATACTCGTTCATGAATGCGGTCAGCCGGTCGAGGTTCACCGTGGCGCCTGACTTGAGCTCCGACTTGCCCGTGGCGAACAGTGTGTCGCCCAGCGTCAGCACCAATCCACGATCCGTCGGCCGTGCCTGCAGGATTTCGAGCTGTCGCTGCAGCTCGATCGCCTGCTGCTGCGAGGCATTGGCCGCAAGTTGTGCCGCGTCGGCATTGCTCACGCGCCTGGCCGGCAATGAGCTTCTGCTCGGCATTCTCGGCGCGGGCGACCAGCGCATCCGATCTTGGCGAGATCCGCTTCGCGGGTGCGCGCGTCGAGACGCGCCTTTTCGCCCGTCTCGGTCAGTGCCTTGCGTTCAGTTTCTGCACTCTGCGTTTGCGCGAGCGCTCGCGCGGTGTCGACCTTGCGATCGGCGATGTACACGCGATGCGCAGCCAGCACGAGATCTTTCTGCGCCATCTCAGCCACGACCACCGCGGCCTCGGCGTCCTTCATCGCCACCGGCGCGCTGTTGGCGAGTGTGGAATCGGACTGCAGCGCGGTGAGCTTGGCGCGCACCTCTGCGGAACCTGCGGGTTTCATGGGCGCGGAGGCGCAGCCCGCGAGCAATGTCGCGGCGACCGCCACGGCGATCATGGAACGGATGGGGAAATTTCCTGAATTGTTCATCGGGTGTCTCCTGACTTGCGCTGCATCTCTTCGACCAGCGTCGCGGTACTGCGCTTGATGTCTTCGTTCACGGCGAGCGCCTTGACCGCGCCGGCTTTCGCGGCGGCCAGCTCGGCTCCTGCGCGCGCTTCATCGGCGAACTGCTGCGCGACGATCATCTTCTTGTCTTCGACCGCGCGTTCTCGCAGCGGCAAGCTTGCCGCGCGCTTCGCCGAGCTCGACACCGGCGAGGCTCGCCGCATCGACGCGTTCCGCATTGGCAATCGCCTGCTCGGCGGCCTGGAGATTGGTGGCAGGGCGCGGGATTGCCGGCGAAGGCGGTCGCTGCACAGGAGCAGTGCCGGGAGGCGCGATGCGCAGACGGCGTCGCGACGCGCTCTTCATCTTGAAAGAGGATTTCATTGACGTTCTCTACTGATGACGATGGACTGCATTCGAGCCGAATCCACCAGAGAACGTACTGTGCGCCATTCGCCCGCGCCTGTCGGTGCGCAAGCGAACATATGACTTAGTTAGGCGGCCAGCTCCGCCCACAGTGACGGAAGCATCACGGTGAATTCACTGCCCTTGCCGAGGCCAGCGCTCGCCGCCCTTACGGTTCCGCCGTGCATTTCCACCAGATCGCGCACCACGGCGAGTCCGATTCCGCTGCCGCCTTCGGCGCAGATCGCGGCCGCGTCCGCCTGGGCGAACATGTCGAACACGCGCAGCAGCACGGCCGGCTCGATGCCTATGCCCGAGTCGCGAATGCGGATGCTGACCCGTTTATCGAGCCTTGCCACCGTCAACAGGATCTCGCCGCCATCCGGCGTGTACTTGGCCGCGTTGATCAGGAGATTCGAAAACACCTGCTCCAGTCGCGCGGCGTCGGCTTCCACCCACAGGGCATCCGCCGGCAGCTCGACCTTCAGATGATGACCGCGTCGTGCCAGGTCGGGCGCAATGGCGCTGACGGCGAACTCGACGATGGTTCGCAGATCGACATGAGTGCGTCGCAAGGTCTTCTTGCGAACATCACGGTGCGAAGCGTCGAGCAGATCTTCGATGTGCCGGCTCATCTGGCCGACGTGACGCTCGATGAGGATGCGTGCGCCGTCGATACCACCGGGACCGATCGGCATACGCAACAGCCTCGCCGCGTTGCGCACCACGCTCAGCGAATTGCGCAATTCGTGCGATATGGCGGCGATCTCATCGGCGCGCGCATCGGGCACACGCAATGGGATGACGATTGCCGAACCGCGAACCACGGGATGACCGTTGACCAGCGGCACGAGAAGCGAATTGACGAGTGAAGGCATGCGTCCTCCCAGACGAAGTGAAGATCAAGAGCGCCCACCGAATGGAGGAACCCTGCGCGCACCGAGCGCGATCGAAGCAAGCAAGATGAGGATTCCGCCCAACGCGAGCCACGGCCACAGATTGGCCTGGTCAGGCGAGGCGGCTGCCGGCAGAGCCTCGAAGGGCCTGAGCCGGTCGGCATGCGCAAGAGACGTCCCGAGTATCCACACGATCGTCAGTTTCGGTATCCAGCGCATGAGCGGACCTTACGTGCCGCCGTCCGACATGTCTGTTCGGCGTCGAACATATGAGCATCAGTGTACAAATGCGCCTACAGTCCCGACGCGTGAATAAAAAACCGGATCCAGGCCAGAACCATGTGCTGAACGCGTTGCCGCCCGTCGAACGTGATCGGTTGTTCCCCTTCCTCAAGCTGGTTCCCATGCCGCTCGGCAATGGTGCTCTACGAATCCGGCGCCGCGCTGCGGCACATCTACTTCCCCACCAACTCCATCGTCTCGTTGCTCTATCTCCTGCAGGACGGCGCGTCGGCGGAGATCGCGGTCGTCGGCAACGAAGGCGCCATCGGCGTCTCGCTGTTCATGGGTGGCGAAACCACGCCGAGCCGCGCCATCGTGCAAAGCGCCGGTCACGCGTACCGGCTCACCGGCAGCCGCCTCAAGGAGGAATTCATCCGGCACGGCGAAATGCTCCACGTCCTGCTTCGCTACACGCAATCGCTGATCACGCAGATGGCCCAGACCGCGGTCTGCAACCGGCATCACTCGCTCGACCAGCAACTGTGCCGCTGGCTGCTGCTGTCGCTCGATCGGCTTGTCCGGCAAACGAGCTGAAGATGACCCAGGAACTGATCGCGAACATGCTCGGCGTGCGTCGCGAAAGCGTCACCGAGGCCGCGGGCAAACTGCAGAAGCTAGGCGTCATCAAGTACGTGCGCGGCAAGATCACGGTGCTCGACCGCCCGCAGATCGAGAGCCTGTCGTGCGAGTGTTATGGCGGTCGTCAAGCGGGAGATCCGATCGCCTGCTTTTTCCGCACCGCCTGAATCGACCCCGATAGCGTTTCTCATGGCTGCTAAACTGTCGCACCTCGCCTCGGTAGGCATAGTCCGACAGCGCCATGAGTCCCGAAGACATGGCGCGCGGGGCGCCAAATTCGCGTAATGCTCCGAGGCGACGACCCATAAGGCCGGCGGATTCTTGCACCCATTTCTTAAGCGAAATCTTCGAACGCATGTCGCCCGGAACGCACTGGAGCGACGATCAGATCCTGCGCGAGGAAATCTTCAGCATCGAACGGCTGGAGCAGCACGCGCGCAGCCTCGCCGCCGCCCAGCCGGTCACGCGTCAGCCCGGGCTTCCGGCCGCTCGCTCGGCGCGCGCCTGCGCAGCAACGAAAAGGTGCTGCTCGCGGCGTACCGCTCCATTGCGCAGGCCGTGGACGAAGGCCGCGGCATCACGCCCGCCGCCGAATGGGTGCTCGACAACTATCACGTGGTCGAAGAGCAGATCCGCGAGATCCGCGAGGACCTGCCGCCGCAGTTCTACCGCCAGCTGCCCAAGCTCGCCGACGGTCCATTCGCCGGCTTTCCGCGCGTGTTCGGCATCGCCTGGGCCTTCGTCGCGCACACCGACAGCCGCTTCGAACCCGAGACCCTGCGGCGCTTCGTGCGCGCCTATCAGAGCGTCGAGCCGCTGACCATCGGCGAGCTCTGGGCGGTGGCCATCACGCTGCGCATCGTGCTGGTCGAGAACCTGCGCCGGGTCGCGCAGCGCATCGTCGATCAGCCGCGCCGCGCGCCAGGAAGCCGACGCGATCGCCGATCGCCTGCTCGGCGTCAACGGCCAGAAGGTCGATCCCGAATGCGCTGACGCGCCTGGCCGCGCCAAGTCGACGGCGCTTGACCCCGGCGTTCGCCGTGCAGCTGGTCCATCGGCTGCGCGATCAGGATCCCGAAGATCACGCCGGCGCTGCTGTGGCTCGAGGAAGAGCTCACGCAGCACGGCACCAGCTCCGAGCGCCTGCTCCAGGAAGAGCACCAGCGCCAGGGCGCGTCGAACGTCACGGTGCGCAACATCATCACCAGCATGCGGCTGATGTCGGACGTCGACTGGGCCGAGTTCTTCGAGAGCGTCAGCCTGGTCGACGAGGCGCTGAGCATCCGCGCCGAGTTTCGCGGCCATGGATTTCGCGACGCGCAACCTCTACCGCAACGCCATCGAAGAGCTGGGGCGCGGCTCGCCGCTCTCCGAGCTCGAGATCGCGCAGACGCGTGCTCGACCACCGCCGCCGCGCGCCAGCCGATCCGCGCGAGCGCGATCCCGGTTTCCACCTGATCGCCGAAGGCCGCCGCGCGCTCGAGCGCGCCATCGACTTCCACGCTTCGTGGCGCGACTGGCCGAGCCGCATCGCCTTCACCGTCGGCGCCGCGCGACTACGTGGCGGCGATCGCCTTCACCTCGGCGCTGATGCTCGTCGATCCCGCTGTCGCTGCTGCAGCAGGTCGGGCGTCCACGGCGGCATGTTGTGGTTGTTAGGCGTGCTCGGCGCCATTCCCGCCGATCGACATCGCCGTCGCGCTCATCAATCGCGCCGTGACGCGCGGCGTCGGCGCGAGCCGCCTGCCGGGCCTCGCGCTGCGCGACGGCGTGCCCGAAGAGCTGCGCACGCTGGTCGCCATGCCGGTGCATGCTGAGCTCGCGCGCCGCGGTCGAAGAACACCTGCACCGCCTCGAGATCCACTACCTCGCCTCGCCCGACGACCAGCTGCACTTCGCGCTGCTGTCCGACTGGTCGGATGCCGACACCGAACGACATGCCGACCGACGACGCGCTGCTCGACATCGCCGTGCTCGGCATCGCGCGCCTGAACCGCCGCTACGGCCCGGCCGCGGGCGGCGAACGATTCCTGCTGCTGCATCGCCGGCGCGTGTGGTGCGAGAGCGAACAGCGCTGGATGGGCTGGGAGCGCAAGCGCGGCAAGCTGCAGGAACTCAACCGCCTGCTGCGCGGCGCCACCGACACCACTTACGTCACCAGCACCGGCGCATTCGCCCTGGGTGCCCGACGGCGTGCGCTACGTGCTCACGCTGGATGCCGACACGCGCGCTGCCGCGCGAAACGCCGCGCCGGCTCATCGGCAAGATGGCGCATCCGCTGAATCGCCCGCGCTTCGACGCGACGCTCGGCCGCGTGGTCGAGGGTTACGCCATCCTGCAGCCGCGCGTCGCGTTCTCGCTGCCGATGAGCTCGAGGCGACGCCGTTCCAGCGCGCGTTCTCCGGCGCGGCGGGCGTCGATCCGTACGCCGCCGCGGTCTCCGACGTCTACCAGGACTTGTTAGGCGAAGGCTCGTTCGCCGGCAAGGGCATCTACGACGTCGACGCCTTCGAGGCCGCGCTCGCCGGGCGCGTGCCGGAAAGCTCGCTGCTCAGTCCACGACCTGTTCGAAGGCATCTTCGCGCGCGCCGGCCTGGCCTCCGACGTCGAAGTGGTCGAGGACTTTCCGTCGCGCTACGACGTGGCCTCGCTGCGCCAGCACCGCTGGGTGCGCGGCGACTGGCAGCTGCTGCCGTGGATCTTCGGCCGCGCGCGACGTCGGCGCCGCGGCACACGGCCGCGGTCACAGCCGCATGCCGCTCATCGGCGCTGTGGAAGATGCTCGACAACCTGCGCCGCTCGCTGTCGGCGCCGGCCAGCCTCGCCGCGCTGGTCGCCGGCTGGACTGCTGCCGGTCGAGCGCCGCGTTGCCGTGGTGCGCTGTTCATCCTGCTGGCGCTGGCGCCTGCCGACGCTGCTGCCGCTGTTCGCGGCGATCCTGCCGCGACGCTCGACGGTCACGCTGCGCAGCCACCTGCGCGCGCTGCGCGCTCGACTTCAGCGTGGCGCTCGCGCAGACCGCGCTTGCTCACCAGCATGCTCGCCTACCAGGCCTGGCTCATGTGCGACGCCATCGGCCGCGCGCTTGTGGCGCATGTTCGTGAGCCATCGGCACCTGCTCGAGTGGATTCCCGCCGACCTGCTGTCGAGCGCGCGCGCCGATTTCGGCAGCTTCTACGGCGCATGTTCCGCAGCGTGCGTGCTGACGCTGGTCGCTGGCGGCGCTGGCTCGCGCTTCGTGCACGGCGGCCGCTGCCCGCGCTCGCGATGCCCTTCCTGCTGCTGTGGCTGGCCGCGCCGCTGATCGCCTGGCGCATCAGCCGCACGCCGCCGCGCGGTGGCGAAGTCCGACCTGTCGGCCGAGCAGCAGCGCGAGCTGCGGCTGATCGCGCGGCGCACCTGGCGCTTCTTCGAGACCTTCGTGACGGCCGAAGACAACCACCTGCCGCCCGACAACTTCCAGGAAGACCCGCGCGCCGTCGTCGCGCACCGCACCTCGCCCACCAACATCGGCCTCTATCTGCTGTCGACGTGGCGGCGCGCGACTTCGGCTGGTGCGGCCTGCGCGATGCGCTCGATCGCATCGAGGCGACGCTCGGCACGCTGGTGCGCATGCACAAGTGCCGCGGCCACCTCTACAACTGGTACGACACGCGCGACCTGCGGCCGCTCGAGCCGCGCTACGTGTCCTCGGTCGATTCGGGCAATCTCGCGGCCCACCTCATCACGCTGGCCGGCGCGTTCCGCGAATGGCAGAAAGAATCCGCGGCCGCCCGCCTCGAAGCGGTCGACGGGCTCGCCGATGCGCTCGACCTGGCGCGCGTGGCGCTGCGCAACTTCAAGTTCGCGCCGGGCCAGACCATCACGCTCGGCCTGCTCGAGACCGCGTTCGCCGATCTCGAAGCGAGCCTGCGACCGCGAACCATGCCGCTCGATCCCAAGACCGACGCGCTGCGCGAGGCGGCCGAACGCGCCTCGACGCTGGTCGACATGGTGCGCACGCTGGCGCAGCGAGAGCCCACGCGGAGCGCGAGCGCCGAACTCGTCTACTGGGTGGAGGCCACGCGCCGCACCATCGACAGCTGGCGCAGCGATCTGCTGGCGCGCGACCCGGCCGGATTCATCGTCGAGCACCTCGAGTCGCTGGCCAACATCGCGCTGCAGCTCGCCGCGCCATGGAATTCGACTTCCTGCTCGACACGCAGCGCAAGCTGCTGTCGATCGGCTATCGCGCCACCGACGGCACGCTCGATCGACAGCTGTTACGACCTGCTCGCCTCCGAAGCGCGCCTCGCCAGTTTCATCGCCATCGCCAAGGGCGACATCCCGGCGCGCCACTGGTTCCGGCTCGGCCGCACGGTCACGCCCATCGGCGCCGGCGCGGCGCTGGTGTCCTGGTCGGGCTCGATGTTCGAGTACCTGATGCCGGACCTGGTGCTGCGTGCGCCGGGCGGTAGTTTGCTGGCGCAGACCAGCCGGCTCATCGTCAAGCGGCAGATCGCCTACGGCGCGGAGCTCGACCTGCCCTGGGGCGTCTCCGAATCCGCGTACAACGCGCGCGATCTCGAGCTCACCTATCAATATTCGAACTTCGGCGTGCCGGGCCTGGGCCTCAAGCGCGGCCTCTCCGAAAACAAGGTGGTCGCGCCCTACGCCACCGGTCTCGCCGCGATGGTCGACGGCGAGGCGGCGCTCGCCAACTACCGCGGCGCTCGCCGCGCATCGGCGCGCGCGGCGCGCTATGGCTTCTACGAGGCCGTGGACTTCACCGCCGAGCCGCGTTCCCGAGGGCGCCTCGCACGTGCTGGTGCGCGCCTACATGGCGCATCACCAGGGCATGAGCATCGTCGCCATCGCCAACGCGCTGCTCGACGGCCGCATGCGCGAACGCTTCCATTCCGACGTCGCGGTGCAGGCCACCGAGCTGCTGCTGCAGGAGCGCACGCCGCGCGATGTGTCCGTGGCGCATCCGCGCGCCGAGGAAGTGGGCACCGCCGCGCGCGTCGCCGACCTGCAGGTGCCGGAAGTGCGCCGCCTGCGCAGCCCGCACGATTCCGCGCCGCAGACCCACCTGCTGTCGAACGGCCGCTACTCCGTGATGATCACCGCCGCCGGCTCGGGCTACAGCCGCTGGAACGACCTCGCGATCACGCGCTGGCGCGAAGACGCGACGCGCGACGACACGGGCAGCTACCTGCTGCTGCGCGACGTGGAAACCGGCCGCGTGTGGTCCGCCGGTTACCAGCCCTGCGCCGGCCAGCCCGGCAGCTACGAAGTGAGCTTCACCGAGGATCGCGCCGAGATCATCCGCACCGACGGCGACATCATCACCACGCTCGAAGTGCAGGTGTCGCCCGGAGGACGACGCCGAAGTGCGGCTGCTGTCGATCAGCAACGGCTCGATGCGCGCGCGCGAGATCGAAGTCACCTCGTATGCCGAGCTGGTGCTCGGCGCCGCAGGCCGCGGACGTCGCGCATCCGGCCTTCTCGAAGATGTTCGTGCGCACGGAATTCCTCGCCGCGGCAGAACGTGCTGCTCGCCAACCGCCGGCGCCGCGCGCCCGATGAACCGGAAGTCTGGGCCTCGCATCACGCCGTGGTCGAAGGCATCACCGTCGGCCGGACCGGAGTTCGAAACCGACCGCGCGAAGTTCATCGGCCGCGGCCGCGAGCTGCGTGCGCCGCTCGCCATGCTCGAAGGCCGCGCGCTGTCGGGCACCATCGGCACGGTGCTCGACGCGGTGTTCGCGCTGCGTTATCGCCTGCGCGTGCCGGCGGGCGGCACCGCGCGCATCGCGTTCTGGACCTGCGTCGCGCCGGACCGCGCGCAGCTGCTCGAGCTCGCCGACAAGCATCGCGACCCGAACGCGCACACGCGCGCCGCCACGCTGGCCTGGACCCAGGCACAGGTGCAGCTGCGGCACTTCGGCATCGACGCCTCGCAGGCCAACCTGTTTCAGCAGCTCGCCGGGACACATCCTGTTTGCCGACGCCGCGGCGCGCGCCGTCCGGCGACAACATCCGGCGCGGCGCCGCCGGACCCGCAGGCCTTGTGGTCGCAGGGCATCTCCGGCGATCTGCCCATCGTGCTGCTGCGCGTCGAGGACGTCGACGATCTGCCGATGGTGCGCCAGCTGCTGCAGGCGCACGAATACTGGGGAATCAAGCGCCTGTCGGTGGACCTGGTCATCCTCAACGAACGCGGCGCCTCCTACGTCCAGGACCTGCAGGTGGCGCTCGAAGTCGATGGTGCGCGTCAGCCTCAGCGCGCCCGCGCATCGCCGGCGCCGACACGCGCGGCAAGGTGTTCGTGCTGCGCACCGATCTCATCACCCCCGAAACGCGCGCGCTGCTGTTCGCGGTCGCGCGCGTCGTGCTGTCGGGCCGGCGCGGCAGCCTCGCCGACCAGGTCGAACGCATGCAGCCCGTTCCCACGGTGGCGCCGCGGCTGCCGCGGCGCGCGCCGGTCGCCGGCAGCGCCGCTCGCCGATCACGAGATCGAGGCGCGGCGCCTGGAGTTCTTCAACGGCACTCGGCGGCTTCGCCGCGCAGGGCCGCGAATACGTGCATCACCGCGCCGGAGGCCAGAACACGCCGGTGCCCTGGATCAACGTGATCGCCAACCGCGACTTCGGCTTCCAGGTGTCGGCCGATGGCGGCGGCTATCACCTGGGCGCGCAACAGCCGCGAGAACGCGCTCACGCCCTGGTGCAACGATCCGGTCACCGACCGGCCGGGCGAGACTATCTACCTGCGCGACGAGGAATCCGGCGAGTTGTGGACGCCCGACGCCCGCGCCGATCCGCCACGAGCAGCGCGCACTACTCCTGCGCGCACGGCATGGGCTACAGCCGCTTCGAGCAGCGTCTCGCACGGCATCGCGCTCGAGCTGACGATGCTCGTGCCGCTCGAGGATCCCATCAAGATCTGCCGGCTCACGCGTGCGCAACGACTCGCCGCGCCGGCGCAGCCTCTCGGTCACCGCCTATGTCGAGTGGGTGCTGGGCCCGTCGCGCGTCGCCGGCGCGCCGCACATCATCACCGAGCAGGATGCGCGCACCGGCGCGCTGTTCGCGCGCAATCCCTGGAACCATCGCGTTTCCCGGCGTCGCGTTCGCCGACCTCGCGCGGCGCGCAGACGCGAATGCACCTGCGACCGGCGCGAGTTTCTCGGTCGCCACGGAACGCTCGACGCGCCGGCGGCGCTGGTCGCCGGCAGCGCCGTTCTCGGGCCGCACCGGCGCGGCCTCGATCCCTGCGCGGCGCTGCGCGCGCGGCTCGAGCTCGAGCCGTGCGCCGAGCACCGAGATTCGTCTTCCTGCTCGGCGAGGCCGCGGACGCGGACGCAGGCGCGCGCGCTGCTGTCACGCGCTATCGCGGCGCCGACGTCGACGAGCTGCTCGGCGCAGTTCGCGAGCACTGGGAAGAGCTCACCGGCCACGTGCAGGTGAAGACGCCGGACCGCGCCTTCGACATCATGATGAACGGCTGGCTGCTGTACCAGACGCTGGCCTGCCGCACCTGGGCGCGCGCCGGCGTTCTACCAGGCGAGCGGCGCCTACGGCTTCCGCGACCAGTTGCAGGACGCGATGGCGCTGGGCGTGGCGCGGCCGCAGCTGCTGCGCGAGCAGATCCTGCGCGCCGCCGGTCGCGCCAGTTCCCCGAGGGCGACGTGCAGCACTGGTGGCTGCCGCACAGCGGCCAGGGCGTGCGCACGCACATCTCCGACGACCGCGTGTGGCTGTCGTTCGTCACGGCGCACTACATCGCGCTCACCGGCGATCGCGCCATCCTCGACGTCGAACTGCCCTTCATCGAAGGCCCGCCGCTGCCGCGCGAACGGCACGATGCGTTCTTCGAGCCCGCCATCGAGCGAGCGAGACCGCCACGCTTGTTCGAACACTGCCGCCGCGGCCTCGAGGGCGCGCTGTACATGGGCCAGCACGGACTGCCGCTGATCGGCACCGGCGACTGGAACGACGGCATGAACCGCGTCGGCGAACACGGCCGCGGCGAGAGCGTGTGGCTCGGCTGGTTCCTGCACGCCACGCTCAACGCCTTCGCGCCGCTCGCGCAGGCGCGCGGCGAGCTCGCGCTCGCCACCAGCTGGCTGGGTCAGGCCACCAAGCTGCGCGCCGCGCTCGAACAGCACGCCTGGGATGGCGAATGGTATCGCCGCGGATTCTTCGACGACGGCACGCCGCTCGGCTCGGCCGCACAGCGACGAATGCCGCATCGACGCCATCGCGCAGTCCTGGAGCGTGATCTCCGGCGCCGCGCAATCCGGCGCGCGCGCGCGCGCCATGGAAGCGCTGGACGCGCAACTGCTGCAACCGCGATCCGCCGCTGGCCATGCTGTTCACGCCGCCGTTCGAGAAATCGGCGCAGGAGCCGGGCTATGTGAAGGCCTATCCACGCGGCATTCGCGAGAACGGCGGGCAGTACACGCACGCGGCGGTGTGGACCGTCGATCGCGTTCGCCATGCAGGGCAAGGCCGATGCGCGCCATGGAAGTGTTCAACATGCTGAATCCGATCCGCCGCGCATCGACGCGCGCCGACGTGCAGCGCTACAAGGTCGAGCCCTACGTGGTCGCCGCCGACGTGTATTCGCGAAGCGCCGCATGCCGGTCGCGGCGGCTGGACCTGGTACACCGGTTCGGCCGGCTGGCTGTATCGCGCCGGCCTCGAATGGATCCTCGGGTTCCGGCTGCGCGAGAACCGTCTGACGCTCGCGCCCTGCGTGCCGCCGGAATGGTCCGGCTTCACCATCCACTACCGACCACGGCGCGCATCACGTCACGCCCTACGAGATCATCGTCGACAAACAACCCGAGCCGCACGCGTTGCCGCAGCTCGTCATCGACGGCGAAGTGCAGAATCCCGGGCGCAATACCGTGGAGCTGGTCGACGACGGAGGCCACCACACCGTGCACATGATGTGGCGCGCCGCTACAGCGCATGAGGATTTCGCTGCCACACGGAGTAACTGAGCAGCGTCGCGAAGCTCACCCACGCCAGATACGGCGCCAGCAACCACGCGGCGAGCCGGCGGACCTTGGCGAACGAGATCATCGTCGCGACGATGAGCGCGAGCAGCGCGAGGATGTCGACGAACGCGAATGCGCCGCGATGCCAGGCGAAAAACAGCCACGACCACAGTGCGTTGAGCACGAGCTGCGCCAGGAACAGACCCAGTGCCCCGCGCGCGCGCGCGAATCCGCGTTCCCGCCAGACCAGCCAGGCGGCCACGGCCATCGACAGGTACAAGAGCGTCCACACGGGGCCGAACACTCCCGCCGGCGGCGCCCACGCGGGCTGTTCGAGCGACGCGTAGAACACCTTCGCTTCGACCGAAGCCACGGCGCCGATCGCGCCGGTGAATGCGCACAGCGCGATCCACCCGAGGAGCGCGAGCCAGGGGTTCACAGTGGATGGGGTGATCCGCAGGGAAACGCCGGTGTCATTCATGCGTTCAGAGTAGCGCGTCCAACTCCATACGCAGCCCTACGTACGCTGCGCACGCCGCGTCGGACGATTCCGACGGCATAATCGCCGCACATGATCGCCATCCTCGAAGCGCATCGGGCCGGGCTGCTCAAGCGCGCGCACCTGATGCCTAACATCGTCGCCGGTGTGGTCGTGGGCATCGTCGCCATGCCGCTCGCCATGGCGTTCGCCATCGCCTCCGGCGCGACGCCGGCGCAGGGGCTGTACACCGCCATCGTCGCCGGCCTCATCACCTCGATTGCTCGGCGGCACCCGCGTGCAGATCTCCGGCCCCACCGGCGCCTTCATCGCCGTGCTCGCCGGCATCACCGCGCAGTACGGCATCGCCGGACTGCAGGCCGCCACCGTGATGGCGGGGCTGATCCTGCTCGTCATGGGCCTCGCGCGCCTCGGCAGCGTGATCAAGTTCATTCCCGAGCCCGGTCATCGTCGGATTCACCGCCGGCATCGCCGTCATCATCTGGACTGGGCCAGTGGAAGGACTTCTTCGGGCTGCATCCCGTCGCCAACGGCCTGCACTTCCACGAGAAGTTCATCGCGGTGCTGCGCGAGCTTCCCGAGATGCACGCCGCCACCACGTTCATCGCCGCGCTGACGCTCGCGATCCTCATCGGCGGCAATCGCTGGTTTGCGCATGTGCCCGTACCTCAAGCGCGTGCCGACGCCGCTGTTGGCGATGCTGGCGGCCATGGGCGTGCAGGCATACGCGCAGTTCGCGGGCGTGGCCACCATCGGCAGCGCGTTCGGCGGCATTCCGCGCGCACTGCCCGGCTTGTCCTGGCCGGACGTTTCGCTGTCGGACCTGCTGCATCTGGTCGGCCCCGCATTCGCCATCGCCTTGTTAGGCGCCATCGAATCGCTGCTCACCGCGGTCGTGGCCGACGGCATGACCGGCTGCGCGGCACGATTCGAACCAGGAACTCATCGGCCAGGGCGCCGCCAATATCATCGTGCCGTTGTTCGGCGGCTTCGCCGCCACCGGCGCCATCGCACGCACCGCCATCAGCATTCGCAATGGAGCCACCAGCCCGCTGGCGGGCATCGTGCACGCCGTGTTCCTGCTGCTGGTGATACTCCTGCTGGCGCCCTGGGCCGCGCACGTGCCGCTGGCCGCGCTCGCCGCCATCCTGTTCTACGTCGCCTGGAACATGGCGGACATTCCGCACGTCTCGCGCGTCCTGCGCACCGCGCCCGTCGCCGATCGCTTTCTCCTGCTGATCACATTCGTGCTCACCGTGTTCGTGGACCTGGTGGTGGCCGTGAACGTCGGCGTGGTGCTGGCAGCGCTGCTGTTCATGCGCCGCATGGCCGAGACCGTGCGAGTCGAGCAGCAGACGTTCGATGAAGACTCGGGCGAGGACATCAAGCTGCCGCGCAGCGTGCTCGTCTACCGGGTCGAGGGCCCGTTCTTCTTCGGCGCCGCCGAGAAACTGGAAAGCACGCTGGAGCGTCTGCAGCTGGGCGTCGAAACCGTGGTGATCCGGCTCGGCCGCGTGCCCTTCATGGACGCCACCGGCATCCACACGCTGGCGGAGATCGTGCAGCGTTTTCAGCGCCGCCGCGTGCGCGTCATCCTGTGTGGTATCCACGAGGAGCTGCGCGGCACGCTCGATGCGGCAGGCATTCCCGCACTCGTGGGCGAAGCCAACATCTGCGCAAACATGCAGATGGTGGCCGAGCGCGTCGCATCTCCCGGCGAATTCCCGCAAATGTAGGAATCATCCGTCTTGCGCCGCCCATCGCAACCGGTCCTAATCGGCGGCGCGATGCCTGCCCAGAACACGGTCTCAACCCAACCCGAAACTTCCGCTCCCAGACAGCGGCGCGTTCTCGTGGCCGACGACAATCGCGACGCCGGCGACACGCTGGCGATGCTGCTGCGGCTCGACGGTCACGAGGTGCATGTGGCCACCGACGGACTCGAGGCCGTGGAGATGTTTGCGCGCCTGCAGCCCGACGTCGTGATCCTCGACATCGGCATGCCCGGCCTGTCCGGTCATGAAGCCGCACGGCGAATTCGCGAGCAGAGTGGCGGACAGGAAGTAACGTTGATAGCCGTCACCGGCTGGGGACAGAAGGCCGACAAGGATCGTGCGGTGGCGTCAGGTTTCGATCACCACTTCACGAAGCCGGTGGAACCGACCGTGCTGAGTGCGCTGCTGCTGGAATAATGGGGACACTCCCCATTTCTTAGCAAAAGGGGCCGCACCTCCCCTTTCCGGGCAGACCTCGTAGACTTCGGCGCATGAAAAGCCAGCGCCTCCGCCTGTTAGTCGTCGCATTCCTGCTGACCGCGGAAACGGGTCGCGCGGCATCACCCGCACCCGTCGCCGCGAAGAACGGCATGGTGGTCACGGCGCAGCAGCACGCCACGCGGATCGGCGTCGACGTCCTGCGCAACGGCGGCAACGCCATCGACGCCGCCGTCGCGGTTGGATACGCCCTCGCCGTCGTGTACCCGGCGGCCGGCAATCTTGGCGGCGGCGGCTTCATGACGCTGCAACTCGCCGATGGGCGCAAGACCTTCATCGACTTTCGCGAGACCGCGCCGCTCGCCGCGACCGCGTCATGTTTCTCGACTCCGCAGGGCAATGTGATCCCGGACCTGAGCACGCGCGGACATCTCGCCGTGGCGGTGCCGGGCACGGTGTCCGGGCTCGAATACGCACGCGAGAAGTACGGGACGATGGCGCGCGCCCGGCTGATCGCGCCGTCCATCACGCTCGCCGAGCGCGGGTTCGTGCTCGAGCAGGGCGACGTCGACCTGCTGCACGAGGCCACCGACGACTTCCGCAAGGACGCCGCCGTCGGCCGCCATCTTCCTGGCCGACGACCAGCCGTTGCAGGCGGGCGCGCTCTTTCGCCAGCGCGACCTCGCCCGCACCCTGCGCAACATCAGCCAGCGCGGCACCGATGGTTTCTACCAGGGCGAGACCGCCGCCGCGCTGATTGCCTCCAGCCGCGCGGGCGGCGGAATCCTCACGCAGGAGGATCTCGACGCCTACCGGACGCGCGAGCTCGCACCCGTGGAATGCGACTACCGCGGGTTTCACATCGTGTCCGCGCCGCCGCCGAGCTCCGGCGGCATCGTGCTGTGCGAAATGCTGAACATCCTCGAGGGCTATCCACTGCGCGAATACGGCTACGGCTCCGCGCGCGCCGTGCACTTCGAGATCGAGGCCATGCGCCACGCCTATGTCGACCGCAACCACCTGCTAGGCGATCCGGCCTTCGTGAGCAATCCGATCGCGCAACTGCTCGACAAGCGTTACGCCGACATCATCCGCGCGCAGAATCGATCCGCAGCGCGCCGGCAATTCGGCGAAGCTCAAGCCCGGCATCGCAGCACGCGAAGGCACGCACACCACTCACTACTCGATCGCCGATCGCTTCGGCAACGCCGTCGCCGTGACCTACACGCTCAACGACTGGTTCGGCGCGCGCGTCACGGCCGCGGGCACCGGCGTGCTGCTCAACAACGAGATGGATGACTTCACGGCCAAGTCCGGCGTGCCGAACTGTACGGCCTGGTGCAGGGTGACACCAACAAGATCGAGCCCGGCAAGCGGCCGCTGAGCTCGATGACGCCGACCATCGTGACTCGCGACGGCAAGCCGTGGATGATCCTCGGCACTCCCGGTGGCAGCCGCATCATCACCGCGGTGATGCAGACGATGCTCAACGTGATCGACTACGGCATGGATCTCCAGGAAGCCGTCGACGCGCCGCGCATCCACCAGCAATGGCTGCCGGAGGAGACCTTCGTCGAAGCGCGCGCACTGAGCCCGGATACCCGCGCAATTGCTCGTCGGCATGGGGCACAAACTCATCGCTGCCGCAGCCGGAGAATCACGTGGCGGCGATCCTGATCGGCGCACCGGCGCTGAACGCGAAGCCACTGCCGGGAATCGTTTTCTACGGCGCCATCGATCCGCGACGGAACACGGGGTTGGCACTGGGGTACTGAGGCTTCCCTACTCCTTCCAGCCGCCGCCCAGCGTCGTGTAGAGCTGCACGAGGTTCACCGCTCCGGCCAGCCGCGTCACGATCAGCGCCGCTGCGCGGTGTACAGGTCGCGCTGCGCGATCAGCGCGCCGAGGTAGCTGTCCACGCCACCGCGGTAGCGCATGTCCGCGAGCCGGTAGCTCGACTCGCTGGCGCGCGTCAGCGCTTCCTGCGCGCGCAACTGATCGTCGAGCGTGGAGCGCGTCGACCAGCGCATCGGCCACTTCGCGGAATGCGATCTGGATCGACTGCTCGTAACGCGCGATCTCGATGCGCTTGCGCACGTTGGCGAGGTCGAGTCGCGGCGTGGTTCGCGCCGCCGGAGAAAATCGGCAGATGTACCTGCGGCATGAAACTCCAGGCCGTGTGCCCGGACTGGAACAACGCCGACAGATCGTCGCTGGCCTTGCCATAGAAACCGGTGAGCTCGATGCTCGGGAAGAACGCCGCGCGCGCCGCGCCGATATCGGCATTGGCCGCCTTGAGCGCGTGCTCGGCGGCGCGCACGTCCGGGCCGGCGCACCAGCAGTTCCGCCGGCAGTCCGGCGGGCAAGTTCCTTCGCAAATGTCTGCGCTTCGATGGCGCGTTCGCCGCGTGGCGATCTCGGGCGGCAGCGGCTCGCCCACCAGCAGCGCCAGCGCATTGCGATCCTGCGCCACGCGCCGCGTCTGCTGCGCGATGTCGACTTCGGCTTCGCGCCACGGACTCTCGGAACGATGCAGTTCGATTTCGCTGGACACGCCCTGCGTCGAAGCGCAGCTTGGTCAGGTCATAGGACTTGCGCTGGCTGTCGCGCGTTTCGTAGGCCAGGCGCAGCAACTCGCGGTCCGCGATCAAGGTCAGCCAGGCGTTGGCGACTTCGGACACCAGCAGCAGTTGCGCCGCGGTGCGCGTTCTCCTCGAGACGGAAGTAGTCCTCGAGCGCCGCATTGCGCAGGCTGCGCACGCGTCCGAACAGATCGAGCTCGAACGCCGACACGCCGATGCCCGCGGAATAGGTGCGAGTGAGCTCGCTCTGCCCGGTTCGCGACAGCGCTCGCGGGCACGCGCTGCATTGGTCGACGTCGCCCTGGGCGTCGATGGCCGGCACGAGCTCCGCGCGCTGGATGCGGTACTGGGCGCGCGCCGCCTCGACGTTGAGCGTGGCGATGCGCAGGTCGCGGTTGTTAGCCAGCGCGCGCGCGATGCAGATCCTGCAGTTCGGGATCGGGGAAGAATTCCTTCCAGCCGATTTCGCCGGCAGGCGGCGCTACCGGGTGCAGCCGCCGATGGCGCGTCGGCGTTTTCGTATTCGGGCTGCGACTGGGGCGGCGGGCTGTTCGTAACGCGGCGCCATCGTGCAGGCCCCGAGCGCCATGGATGCCAGCGCCACACCGCGAAACGTTCACGAAAGGTCGGGCGCGTGCTCATGTGGTGCTCGCGTACGGCACGTCCGCCGGCGTCTCATCGACCTTCATGGTCACCGGCTTCACCTTGAAGTAGCGCAGGACGACCACGAAGAACACGGGCACGAAGAACACGGCGAGGAAAGTCGAGAACAGCATGCCGCCGATGACGCCCGTACCGACGGCGTGCTGCGCGCCGGAACCGGCGCCGCTGGAAATGGCCAGCGGCAACACGCCGGACATGAAGGCCAGCGAGGTCATGAGGATGGGGCGCAGGCGTTGCTTGGCGGCGTGCACCACCGACTCGACCAGGTCCTGCCGTGATCGAAATTCTCCTTGGCGAATTCCACGATGAGGATGGCGTTCTTGGCCGCGAGACCGATGGTCACCAGCAGGCCGACCTGGAAATACGCGTCATTGGTGAGTCCGCGCGCCGAGCGTCGCGATCACCGCGCCGAGCACGCCCAGCGGCACCACCAGCAGCACCGTCACCGGAATCGACCAGCTCTCGTACAAGCGCCGCCAGGCACAGGAAGACGATGGCCAGCGACAGCGCGTACAGCAGCGGCGCCTGCGAGCCGGATTTCTTTTCCTCGTACGACAGGCCGTTCCACTCGAGGCCCACGCCTGCGGGTAGTTTGGCGACGATTTCTTCCATGGCGTCCATGGCCTCGCCCGAGCTGCGACCCGGCGCCGGCGCGCCCTGGATCTGGTAGGCCGGCACGCCGTTGAAACGCAGTCAGCTTCTGCGGACCGTAGGTCCATTCGCCGTGGCCGAAGGCCGAGAACGGCACCATGTCGCCCTGGTTGTTGCGCACGTACCAGCGATTCAGATCCTCCGGCTGCATGCGCGACTGCGGATCGCCCTGCACGTACACGCGCTTCACGCGGCCGCGGTCGATGAAGTCGTTCACGTAGGTGGACGCCCAGCCGGTCTGCAGCGTCTGGTTGATGTCGGCGATCGGAGACGCCGAGCGCACTCGCCTTCTCGCGATCGATGTCGAGCTTGAACTGCGGCGCGTCTTCGACGCCGTTGGGCCGCACGCCGGCGAGCACGCGGATCCTTCGCGGCCTCGCCCAGCAACTGGTTGCGCGCGGCCAGGAAGTCGTCGCGCGGCAGGCCGCCGCGATTCTGCAGCATGATGTCGAAGCCGGCGGTGTTGCCGAGCTCGAGCACCGCCGGCGGCGGCACCGCGATGATGTTCGCCTCCTTGATGCTGGAGAAGATACTTGTTGGTGCGCGCCAGCAGCGCCTGCATCGACTGCGAGTCGTCTGTTGCGCTCGTCCCAGTCCTTGAGCTTGATGAACAGCAGGCCGGAGTTCTGGCCGGTGCCGGCGAAGTTGAAGCCGTTCACGGTGAGCACGCCTTCGACGATGTCCTTCTCCTGCTCGATCAGGTACTGCTGCGCCTTGTCGAGCGCCGCCCAGGTGCGTTCCTTGGAAGCGCCCGGCGGCGTCTGCACCTGGCCGTACATGAAGCCCGGGTCTTCGTTCGGCAGGAACGACGTCGGTATGCGCGTGAACAGCAGGCCGATGACCACGACGATGGCCAGGATACACCAGCATCGAGCGGCCGGTGCGCGCCAGCATCGCCGTCGAGGCCGCGTGTCGTGCTTGTCGCGGCCCCGGTCGAACCACTGGTTGAACCACTTGAAGAAGCCCTTGTGCTCGACGTGTCCCGACGGCGGCAGCGGCTTGAGGATGGTGGCGCACAGCGCCGGCGTGAGGATCAGCGCCACCAGCACCGACAGGCACATGGCCGACACCAGCGTGATGGAGAACTGGCGGTAGATCACGCCGATGGAGCCGCCGAAGAACGCCATGGGCACGAACACCGCGGCCAGCACCAGCGCGATGGCCACCAGCGCGCCGGTGATCTGGTCCATGGACTTGCGCGTGGCCTCGCGCGGCGACAGGCCCTCCTCGGCCATCACGCGTTCGACGTTCTCCACCACCACGATGGCGTCGTCCACCAGCAGGCCGATCGACAGCGCCATGCCGAACATGGTCAGCGTATTGATCGAGAAGCCGAAGGCCGCGAGGATGCCGAACGTGCCTAACAACACCACCGGCACCGCGATGGTCGGGATGAGCGTGGCGCGCGCGTTCTGCAGGAACAGGTACATCACCAGGAACACGAGCACCACGGCTTCGAACAGCGTCTTGACCACTTCCTTGATCGAGGTGCGCACGAAGGGCGTGGTGTCGAGTGGATAGACGCACCTCGAAGCCGCGCGGGAAGAATGGCGCGAGGCGATCGAGCGTCTCGTGGATGCCCTTGACGGTGTCGAGCGCGTTCTGGCCCGGCCGCGAGGCGGATGGCGACGCCGGCCGCGGGCTTGCCGTTGTACTTGGTGTCGCGGATGTAGCTTTCGGAATTGAGACGCGACGCGCGCCACGTCGCCGATGCGCACCTGCGAGCCGTCCGGATTCACGCGCAACAGGATGTTGCGGAACTGCTCCGGCGTGGACATGCGCGTCGGGCCGATGATGCTGGCGTTGATCGCCTGGCCGGGCGCCGCCGGCAGGCCGCCGATCGAGCCCACCGACACCTGCACGTTCTGCGCGCGGATGGCCGTCGACCACGTCGCCGGTGGTCAGGCCGTAGTTGTTGAGCCTGGCGGGATCCAGCCAGATGCGCATGGCGTACTGCGCGCCGAAGATGGTGCACGTCGCCGACGCCCGGCGTGCGATTCAGCGGATCGAGCAGGTTGGTGGCAACGTAGTCGGTGAGATCCTCGTTGCTCATGCTGTTGTCGGCGGAGATGAAGCCCATCACCATGAGGAAGTTGCGCGCCGGCTTGTTCACGCGCACGCCGGCCTGCTGGACTTCCTGCGGCAGCAGCGGCATGGCGAGCTGCAGCTTGTTCTGCACCTGCACCTGCGCGACGTCGGGATCCGTGCCCTGCGCGAACGTCAGCGTGATGCCGGCGGTGCCGTCCGGCTTGCGCCTCGGAAGTCATGTAGTCGAGATTGTCGATGCCATTGAGCTGCTGCTCGATGACCTGGATCACCGTGTCCTGCACGGTCTGCGCCGAGGCGCCCGGATAGTTGACGTTGATGCCGACGGTGGGCGGCGCGATGGCCGGGTACTGGCGCACCGGCAGGCGTGAAGACCGAAAGTCGCGCCCGCGATCATGATGATGATGGCGATGACCCACGCGAAGATGGGCCGGTCGATGAAGAAACGCGACAGCATGCCTGACTCCGTCAGCGCTTCACGACTTCGGCGTGTCGCGCCCGCCTGCATGGCGGCGTTCATCTGCCTGCTCTTCGGCGCCGGAACGGCCTTGACCGCCGACGCCCGGCTTGACCTTCTGCAGGCCGTCGAGCACCACGCGATCGCCGGCGGCGAGGCCGGCGGTGATCAGCCATTCGCCGTCGATGGCGCGATCGGCCGTCACCACGCGCTCAGCTCACCTTGTCGTCGCTGCTCGACCAGCAGCACGGTGGCCTCGCCGCGTGGTTGTGCGACACGCCGCGCTGCGGCACCAGCAGCGCCGCCGAGCGCGTGCCCGCGCGAGCTGCGCGCGCACGAACATGCCGGGCAGCAGCTCGCGGCGCGGATTCGGGAACACCGCGCGCAGCAACACCGAGCCGGTGCTCGGGTCCACCGACACTTCGGAAACCTTGAGGCGGCCGCGCTCGGCGTACGGCGCTGCCGTCCTCGAGCGTGAGGCTGACTTCGGCCTCGTTGCTTGTCGTTCTTCACCAGCTCGCCGCTTGGCGAGCTGGCGCTGCAGCCGCAGCAGCTCGGTGGAAGATTGCGTGATGTCGACGTAGATGGGATCGAGCTGCTGCACGGTGGCCAGCGGCGCTCTGCTGGCCGCTGGTGACCAGCGCGCCTTCGGTGACCAGCGTGCGGCCGATCCGTCCGGTGATGGGCGACAGCACCTGCGTGTACACCACGTTGATGCGCGCCGCGTCGACCGCGGCGCGCGCCGCGGCCACGTCCGCCTCGGCGCGGGCGCGCGCGGCGATGGCCTCGTCGTTCTCCTGCTTGCGAGACGGCGTTGGCCGCGATCAGCGGCGCGTAGCGCTCCTGCGAGTAGTTTGCGCGGTGACGGCCTGCGCCTCGGCGCGCTTGAGCGCCGCCTGCGGCGGAGCGACAGCGCGGCGCGATAGCTGCCGGCGTCGATCTGGAACAACTGCTCGCCGGCCTTGACCTCGCGCGCCTTCGGCGAACAGGCGCTTCTGCACGATGCCCGTGACCTGCGGCCGGACTTCGGCGACGCGAAAGGCCGTGGTGCGTCCCGGCAGCTGGTCGGTGATGGCGATGGAGCGTGGCGCGAGCGTGATGACGCTCACCTCGGGCGGCGGCGGCGGTCCGCCCTGCATCCTTGCCGCAGGCGGCGAGCAGCAGGCGGCGATCGACCAGCGCGACCCGAGGATTCCGATTGCGCTATTTCTTTTCGGCATCGCGTGCTCCATTCGCCAGCATGCGGCCCAGGAGATCATTGAGCAGGGCGAGTTCTTCCTTCTTGAATCCATCGAGATGCACGTGCATGCCTTCGACCACGATCGGCCAGATCTTGTTGGCCACCTTCTTGCCCTTGGGCGTGAGGTGCAGGTTGACCACGCGCCGGTCGAGCTCGCTGCGTTCGCGGCGCAGCAGGTCCTTCTCCTCGAGCCGGTCGAGCATGCGCGTCATCGACGCCACGCCCATCTGGCTGACGCGCGCCAGTCCCGCGACCGTGTCTGCACGTTTGAGCCACAGCATCAGCACCGGTTCCCACTGCATGCCGGTGAGTTCGAGCGGCTGCATGTGCAGGTCCACGCGACGGACCAGCGAGCTCCATGACCAACTTGAGCTGCCGGCAGATCATGCGATGGGCATCGTCCTCGGGCGGCGGCACCGGATCGGTGTTCTCGCGAATGCGTCGGGCAGTGGCGCTCATGGGCTCTCGGTCGGATGGGTTCGGGAGGCGGTAGCTTTCCGTTTCCGCGGCAATAGTTGTCAAGGCAAATATTGCAGGGTCAATCTCCTCGGAGAAACCCTGCTCGCGCGCCAGTGTGCTGATTGGCAAAGGAAATTCCGTCAGACAACGCCGCTTGGCGGCATAGCTGCGCTTAAGGCCAGGATAGAAAATCCGCGTGAACTGTCTCTGGCGCGGGTGCGCAGCGTCGCCGATCATCCGCATCCCACGGGCATCAAATGAGCAGGGATACCGAATGACGCGTCGCGAAATTTCCTTTCTCGTACTCGGCCTCTCGGCAGGCGCCATAGCCACGGTGTTTGCCCAAGCGAACGGCCAGGAAAAACTCAAGGCCGCCCTGCTGCCTTCGGGCGTCTATACATGGGCGTCGTTGCCCGTGGAGAAAACCGCGAACGGCGAACGCCGCGCGATATTCGATGCCACCACCGCCACGGTGGATCGCCTCGAAACGCACGTCACCACCATCGATGCAGGCAAAGCGTCGCACGCCGCGCACCGTCATCCCGACGAGGAACTGGTGTTCGTGCGCGAGGGCGTCGTCGAAGCGACCATCAATGGTGTCGCGACAAAGGCACCGGCCGGCTCGGTGATCTTCTACGCGTCGAACGACCTGCACGGCATGCGCAATGCCGGCGAGGGTCGCGGCGAGCTACTTCGTGCTTCGCTGGACGTCGCCCGGCAAGGAAGGACCCAAGCCAGGCGGATCGCGGTGAACGAACCCGCCGCCGCCCAGGCGGCGCCCGGGTTGAGCCGGCGCATGCTGATCATCATGTGCGCGGCCGCGGCCGTGCTCATGGTCACCATGGGCATGCGGCAGTCGCTCGGGCTGTACATCGCGCCGATCATCGAGAGCACGCACGTCGGCTACGCCGCGATGAGCTTCGCGCTGGCGGTGGGCCAGCTCATGTGGGGCGTGGCGCAACCGGTCTTCGGCGCGCTCGCCGATCGCCATGGCTCGCGGCCGGTGCTCATCGCCGGCGCATTGTTGTTAGCCGGCGGCACTGCGCTGACGCCGTTCGCCAGCGGTGAATTCACGCTGCTGCTGACCATCGGCGTGCTCACCGCGGCCGGTGCCGGCGCCGGCAGCTTCTCGGTGCTCATCGGCGTCGTCGCGCAGCGCGTGCCGGCCGCACAAGCGCTCGTTCGCCTCGGGCTTCGTCAACGCGGGCGGCAGCCTCGGGCAGTTCGTGTTCGCGCCGCTCAACCAGTTGCTGATCGCCAGCTTCGGCTGGATGGCGCGCGATGTGGAGCATGGCGCGTCGCGGCGCTGGCCACGATCCCGCATCGCGCGGACCGTTGCTCGCGCAGGCGCGGCGCCGACGATGCGCGCGCCGCCGGCACTGGCGGTCCGGCGCCCAGCGCGCTCAGCCTGCGCGAACAACTCGCGATCGCCTCGCGCGACCGCAGCTACTGGTGCCTGCACGCGGGCTTCTTCACCTGCGGCTTTCACATCTCGTTCCTCGTCACCCACCTGCCCGGCGAAGTGAAGCTCTGCAGCCTGCCGGCCTCGGTGGCGGCCGGCTCGCTGGCCATCATCGGACTCGCCAATGTCGCCGGCAGCCTGATGGCGGGCTGGGCCGGCGGCGTGATGCGCATGAAGTGGCTGCTGTTCGCGATGTACTTCAGCCGCGCGGTCGCGGTGGCGCTGTACCTCGCCGCGCCGAAGACCGCCGCTCACGTTCTATCTATTCGCCGCCGTGCTGGGCTTCACCTGGCTCGCCACCGTGCCGCCGACCGCCGGGCTCATCGGCAAGTTGTTCGGCGTGCGTTATCTCGCGACCTTGTTCGGCCTCGCCACGTTCACGCACCAGATCGGCGGATTCTTCGGCGCGTGGCTCGGCGGCATCGCGCACTGACCGCCTTCGGGGACTTCTCGTGGATGTGGTACGCCGACATCGCGCTGGCGCTGGCCGCGGCGTTCATCAACCTGCCGATCCGCGAGGCGCCAAGTTACGAACGGCGCCAGCGGGCGCCGTTTCCGAAGTGGCCGTCAGGCCTGAGAAAGTCTGACCCCATTTCAGGCGCGGATCAGGCCATCCATCGGGCGCGCGGCGGCGCTGTCCGGGAACACCGTGCTGTCGAGCGCGCCGGCTGGCACACCGAGGTGATCGCGCAGCACGCCCTTCATGACGGTGCGCAGGTCGCGCGTGGGTTTGAGGTCGCGTGCATCGAGCAGATTCGCGCGCGCAAGGCCCGGCCAGTCGGCGATGCACGCGTCCGCCCGCGACCGCGCCGCCTAACAGGAACGCGGCGGCGCCCGTGCCGTGATCCGTGCCGCGCGTGCCGTTGATGGCGGCGGTACGGCCGAACTCGGTGGCGACCAGCACCACGGTATTGCGCCACACGGGCCCGAGCGACTCCTTCAACGCCGCCAGCGCCGCATCGAGACCCCGCAGGCGCAGCGCGAGCTGCCCTTGCGCACCGCCCTCGTTCGCATGCGTGTCCCAGCCCGTGGTGTCGAACATCGCGACGCGCGGACCGTCGTCGCGCTTGAGAAATCCCGCCGCGGCGCGCGCCGTTTCCGCGTAACGCGCGTTGTAGTTGCGCTTCTCCTTCGCGTCGCGCTCCACGACATCGCTCGTCATCATGGACGCATCGCCCACCGCTTCCGCCTGCGCGGCCGCCGTGCGCCTCGCTGGCGATGGCATCGCTCTCCAGCGCATCGGCGAGCCGCCGCGACAACAGCGGATCGCGCGCATACAGGTCGGTAATCCGCGCCAGCGTCTCCTCGTCGAGCGCCGCGATCTTCGTGGGCGACCAGGACGCCACCTCGGCCGGGCCGCGCATGGCCAGCGGCACATTGGCGCCGAGCGCCACGCCGGCCTCGCGCGAGCTGCCCCGCCGGCAGCGCCGTCAGCGCGCGATTCATCCAGCCGCTGGTCGAGCCATGCGGGCGCATGTCGCCGCTCTCGAGCACGTTCTGCGCATCGAAATGCGAGCGCTCGCGATACGGCGTGGCGACGGCGTGCAGCACCGCGAGTTCCTTCGCCGCGTAGCTCGCGATGCAGGAACGCGAGCGCGGGATGCAGGCCGAACGGACCGTCGAGCGGCAGCGCCGCGCCCTCGCCCGACTTCGCCAGCGCGATCTGCCCGCGCAGCGCCGCATAGTCCGGATCGCCCGACCGGCGGCACGGCCGACAAGCCGTCGAGCGCACCGCGCAACAGCACGAACACGAATCGAGCGTCCGTAGGCGCGTTGGCGAACGCCAGGCGCGAGGCCATCAGCGTGCTGGCGCCGGCGAACAGCGAGGTCTCGAGGAATGCGCGTCGTGAGAGTGGTTTTTCCATGGGCGTCTCCGCGCGCATCAGCGGCGCATGAACTCCGGGCTCGCCATGAGCAAGCGTCAGCGCCTGCGCGCCGCTCTCGGCGCGCGCGATGGCCTTCGCGGTGTCGTCGGTGAGCGTGCCGCCTAACAACTGCGGCGCGAGGTCGCGCGCATTGCGCGCATCGCCCATGCGCTGCGCGACCACGTCGGCCCAGGCGATGCGCTTGAGCAGCGCCGATGATCCGTCCCAGTCCGCGCTCACGTCCGGCCAGCCTGCGGGCGACCCCGGCATCAGATTGCGTTGTCCCAGCGCCTCGAAAGGCTGCAGCGCGCGGCGCTTCTCGCGCATCGGAATGCCGAGCGCGCGATACGAGGAATAGATGTAGTCGGCCGGCGTCTTGAACTTGGCGAGCGGCTGTTCCCACGCTTCCGGCGACTCGACCAGCGCCTCGTACACCGTGGGCAGATGGCCGCGCGAGTCGAGCCAGGCCCGCGTGATGCGCTCGACGGCCGCCTTCGGCGGATCGTCGGCGATGAAATGCCGCGCGAGCTTGGTGGAGATGTGACGCGCGGTTTCGCGGCGCATCGCCAGGTCGCGCAGCATGGCCTCGCCCTGGCGCACGCCATCATCGCCGTAACTCTTGCCCAACAACTTCTTCGCGCCGGGCTCGTGGAAGACGTCCCGAAAGTGGAATTCGCCGGGCGTGCCGTGGTCGTCGACGAATTTCGCGAGCTTGCGGCCATGGTCCTGGCCGCCGATGGACCAGCCGGAGATGGCCTGCGCAAACGTTGTGACGTCGGCTTGGGAGTAGCCACCGTCGACACCCAGCGTGTGCAGCTCGAGGATTTCGCGCGCCAGGTTTTCGTTGATGCCCACCTTCCTGCCGTTGCCGCGACGGCCGACGAAGCGCGCCGCCCTGCGAGTTCGGGCCGATCGACGCCGGATTGTCGAGATACAGCAGCATGGCCGGATGTTTCTCGACGGCTAACAACAGGTCGGTGAAGTTGCCGGTGACGCGCGGGCGGATGGCCTCGCGCTCCATCGCGCCGGCCAGTCCCAACACCGCGATCTTGTCCACCGACACCGCGAAGTGATTGGTCCAGAACTGCGTGAGGCGTTCGAGGAACGGCCGATCGGTCGTGATCGAATGCGAGAAGCGTGCCGCGACTTCGTCGACGTACACCGGGCGATAAATCGCCGGCAGCTTGAGCGCCGCGGCGACCGGTTCCTTGTCTTCGTCGGCGTCCTGCTTCTCGCGACGCGCGGCGACGATCTCCTTGCGCAGTTCGAGGGCCTTCGCCAGCGTTTCCGCGGAAGGTTTGAGCCCCTCGCCCTTCAACACCGGCGGCGTGCCTTTGATCTGTCGCAGCAGCCAGTCGCCGGCGTCCGCGCCCACGGCATCCAGCTCACCGGGCCGGGCGCCGAGACCGAAGCGATTGGCGGCGATGGCCGCGGCAGTGTTTGACGATCGTGGTCATGGGCTTACCTTCCGCCCAACGCGCCCGCCTCCTCCTGGTTGACACGCAGCAGGCCGTCGACCCATCGGGTCAGTTGCGGCGCGACGTTCGCAGCTTCGAGCTCGTCGCGCGCTCCGCCCGGCTTCATGCCGAGCAGCCGGCCGCGGGCATCGAACAGCGCCATCATCGGGTACTTCTTCACGTGCACGCGCTCGATGAACTCCCGTGCGTCGGGCACGACGCGCCAGCGGAATTTGTAGCGATCGACGAACGCGCGCGCGACCGCCGGCTCATCGAAAGTCACCGCCAGAAAATTCATCTCGGGATGCTGGGCCGCGTAGCGATTGATCGGACCCGACTTCGAGAATGCATGGCACGCATTGCGCGAAATAGAAATTCATGAGCGTGGGCTTGCCCTTGAGGCTGCCGGCGGTCACGCGCTTGCCGGCGAGGTCGCGCAACTCGAACGGCGGCATCTCGGTCACCGACGGATATGGCGCGGGACAGGAAGTTCCGCCACGGCGCCGCGCCGTCAGCGTGACGGCGGTTCCATCGACGGCGCGATCCACGTCGGACTTCGCTTCCGGTGCGCGCATGGCTTCGGAAAACGCTTCGTAGGTCACGGGGCTGCAGTCGAGCCCGCGAAACGAGAGCCGCACATTCGTCCGCGAGACCCATCGCGCTGCGAAAAGCGTCTTCGGTGCGCGGCGCGCCGTCTGCGGCCGTCTCGGCGCCGAGCGCAGGCGCGCTCGCGAGCACCCACGAACAACAAAAAGCTGTCAGCCGCATGGCGCGCATTATGGCGGAACGCTCACGAAAGGGCTGCCGCGCTCGACGAAACGCAGCCGCCGATGCTGATCGCGCGACAACCCGATGCGCGTCGTCACCTGGATCGTTGGCGATGACCCCATGCGCTCGAGCCACAGACGCGGGTGCGTCGTGAGATCGGCGCCCGAGAGCTCGCGGCCGATTCCCAGCGCCGCGCAGACCCGGCCCGGTCCACGCGCCAGGTCGCGCAGCCGCGATGCGGGTCGGTGCTTCAACATGTGCTCGATGCCGTCGGTGGGCTCGAGCGCGCGAATCAGCACCGCGGCGCCCACGCCGACCGCTTCCGCGGCGAGGTTCAGAGTGAGACAGGCGCCATAGACCATGCGCACGTAGGCCGTGCCGCGCGCCGCGAACAGCGGTGCGTTCGAAGTAGTTAGCCCCGGGCGCGCGTAGCCGGTGGGATCGCCGGGCGGGTAGGCTTCGGTCTCGACGATGCGCCCGGCGATGCGGCCCGCGGCGCTTTCATGCACCAGGCGTTTGCCGATGAGAAAACGCGCCAGTTCGACGGTTCCGACCGGCAGCGCGCGGCGCGAGATGCGTGGCATGGCAGGGAGTATGCGGCCCATGGCAGTATCCGCACACCCGAGAGGGACGCACACCCTGCGAGAGCCATCGATTGAACCGCATCTACTTTGCCTGTGCGCTGGTTTGCGCCGCCGCGGTCCTCCGCCTCGCAGGTCGCATTCGCCGCTGACCCTGCGCCGGTTCCGGCAGGCAGCCCCATCCCGGTGCCCGAGTGGCTCTATCCCATCGATCCCAAGTCGCTCGAAAAGAATCCGAAGCCCGTGAAGCTCGATGACGTCGAGCTGCTCGAAATTCCCGAGAGCAAAGAGAAGTTCACCCAGGCCCGCATCAACAATCCGTTCAATGCGCCCGACTGGCGGCCGAACGATCACCTCCCGATGCCCGACGTGGTGGCGCGCGGCCGCAAGCCGGACATCATGGCCTGCGCCTACTGCCACACGCCCACTGGCCAGGGCCGGCCCGGAGAATTCCGCGCTGGCGGGCCTGCCCGAGGCCTATATAAAGGAGCAACTGCACGACTATCGCAGCGGGCGCGCGCAAGCATTCCGGCCCCGAGCAATACCTGCCGGGCGTGCAGATGGTGAAGATCGCACGGGCGATGACCGTCGAGGAAATCGACGCGAGCGCCAAGTACTTCGCGCAGCAGAAGCTGCGCCGGCGCGTGTACATCCTCGAGAGCCTGCGCATCCCGCGGGCCGAGCGCGCGGCGTGGATCTACGAGGAAGTCGGCGGCACCGAAGACCTCGAAGGCCGCCTGCTCGAAGTCACCAATGAGCTCGTCCGGCACGAGCGGCGCGACGATCGACTCGAATACATGGCGTACGTGCCGCCCGGCAGCCTCAACCGCGGCAAGCGCCTCGTCGACCACCGGCGACGCCGGCAAGACGGCAGGTCTGCGCCACCTGCCACCTCGCCAAGCTCATGGGCACCGACAAGATTCCGCCGCTGGCCGGTCGCTCGCCTACCTACCTGCTGCGGCAGATGCTCGCGTTCCGCAACGGCACGCGCACCGGCGAAGCCGCGAAGCAGATGGACCCGGTCGTCGAGAAACTCACGCTCAACGAGATGATCGACGTCGTGGCGTACCTGGGCTCGCTCTACCCGGACCCCCGCTAGCTTTTTCGCGGGATGCGGGTGTCGCCACCCTCGAGCGCCACTTCCAGGTTGTCCATGAGGCCCTGCGTGCCGCGCTCGCGGTTGCCGGCGTCTTCATAGCCGTCGAGGAACGCGTGCTGCTCGGTCACGACGAGTTTCGTGCCGCGGCTGCCGTCCTTGCCCTGGGTGACGAACTCCACGCTGGCGAGTGACACCGAGATCTTCTTTCCCTGCCAGTACATGTCGTAGGTATAGACGAGGCGCCGCTCGGGCACGATGTCGAAGTACAGCGCTTCGAAGCGCGACTCCGAACCGTCCGCGAACTTGCCGATGGCGCGTTCACGGCCGCCGACCCGCACGTCCATTTCGCGCAGCACCTCGGTCCATTTGTCCGCCGGACCGTTGAACCAGCGCGCCTTGGCCGCCGGATCCGTCCATGCGCGGAACAGCGCCGCGGTGTCGTAGTTGTAGTAGCGCTCGATGACGAACGAACCGTGCTTGATGGATCTGGCGTGCGAGGTCATGTTTTTCTCCAGAACGACTCGTGCTGTTTTTACAAAGCCGCTCTTACTTTCTCTTGCGGATATTCCGCGCCTTGATGTGGGTGGCTTCCCGCAGGTAGTAGTCGAGGCGGTCAAGACGCTGCTCCCAATGCCGCCGATACGGTTCCATCCACGCCGCCGCTTCCCGCATGGGCTTCGCTTCCAGCCTGCACGGACGCCACTGCGCCTCGCGACTCTGGCTGATGAGGCCGGCACGCTGTAGGACCTTGAGATGTTTGGTGACAGCCGGAAGGCTCATCTCGAAAGGCGCCGCCAATTCTGTAACGGATGCTTCTCCAGAAGTGAGCCGCGACAGGATGGCGCGCCGCGTGGGATCGGCCAACGCCGCGAACGTGGTGCTGAGTTGATCGACGGACATGCGAACCTTGTTATTTAACCTTTCGGTAAATTACAGCAGCGTGTTCACTCACGTCAACCGGAACGTCGTTCGCGCGACTCGCATTCGCCATGAGACGGGTAGAACTTTCACTGGAGGGGCTGCGTATGAAAACTCGATACGGCTGGACTCGGTGGCTGAGCGCAATGGCCGTCGCGTGGTTCGCGACCTCGCGCGAACGCCACCGATCTCTCCGCAATTCTTCTCGACGGAGAAGCACGCGCTTCAGCAGGTGCGCGAAGGTCGCAATACGTTTCGCTACTCGACGTTTGGTGATGAAGCATTCTGGGGTGACGGACTCGGCCTGCATCTCGCCATCGCCGGCGCTGCGAAATGGCGGTGTCGGTCCCGGGCTTGTCGCCCACCGCCGCGCTCGCGGCGGGACTCAAGGTGGATGTCGCCGCCCTGCCGCGCTCCCTGCAGCGGAACATTGCCCGCGGCAAGGTGAACCTGAACGACCCGGCCGTCACGCTCGAACTGCTCAAGCTCGACGCCGTGCTCGGCCTCACCGGTATCTTCGATGAGCGCGGCCGCATCACCTCGATAGGTATCCAATGCGCGCTTTGTCATTCAACCGTCGACGATTCGCTGACGCGTGGAATCGGGTTCCGGCGCGACGGCTGGGCCAACCGCGATCTCAACGTCGGCGCGATCATCGCGCTGGCGCCGCGACTGGAGTCGATCGCCGCGCTGCTGGTACCGACGTGGCCACCGTGCGCACGGTCCTGAACTCCTGGGGCCCGGGTCGGTTCGATGGCGCCCTGTTCAACGACGGCAAGGCGTTTCGTCCCGACGGCAAGTCGGCGTCGGTGCTGATTCCGCCGGCCTTCGGTCTCGCAGGCGTCAACCTGCACACCTCGACCGGCTGGGGCGGCGTCTCGCACTGGAACGCGTTCGTGGCGAACCTCGTGATGCACGGGAAAGGAACGTTCCTCGATTCGCGGCTCGATGACGCCACGCGATTTCCGATCGCCGCGCGCGAGCGATTCGGTCACGTGCGCGCAGAAGAAGACCTGATCACGCCGCAGCTGCGCGGCGCTGCAGATCTACCAGCTCGCGCTGCCGGCGCCGCCCGCACCTCGCGGCAGCTACGACCGTAACGCGGCGAAGCGCGGCGCGACGCTCTTCATGGAGAAGGCCAATTGCGGCGTCCTGTCACGTGCCGCCGCTGTACACCGAACCCGGCTGGAACATGCACACCGCGGCCGAAATCGGCATCGACGACTTCCAGGCCAGCCGTTCACCGGATGGTGGATATCGCACCACTCCGCTGCGCGGACTGTGGACGCACATGAAGGGCGGCTTCTATCACGACGGGCGCTTCCCGACGCTGGCGGCGGTCATCGATCACTACGACTCGCACTTCTCGTTAGGCCTCTCGGCCGGCGAAAAGAGTGACCTTGCCGAGTACCTGAAGTCGTTGTAGGGGGCAGCCCCCTTTCCTAGCAAAAGGGGTCAGTCCCCAATCGCGCACTGAACTGCAGGGCTGACCCCTTTTGCTGGGATAAGGGGGCAGCCCCCATTCTTGCTCCAGCGGCCGCCGGTCTGGTAAACCGTTTGGCATGGATGTCATCGACCAGCGTCGCCGTGATCTCGGGGGATTCGAAGTCGGCCGTGTGCTGCCGTTCACGCGACGGCACATGGTCGGCCCCTTCATCTTCTTCGATCACATCGGGCCCAAACACTTTTCTCCCGGGTTCCCGAAAACCGTCGATGTGCGTCCGCATCCGCACATCGGGCTCGCGACGGTCACCTACCTGTTCGCCGGCGAGATCATGCATCGTGACAGCGTCGGCGTCGTTCAGCCCATCCAGCCGGAAGAAGTGAACTGGATGATCGCCGGGCGCGGCATCACGCATTCCGAACGTTTCGAGAAGGCACGCGCCGAGGGCGGCGCGCTGCATGGCATCCAGGCCTGGGTGGCACTGCCCAGGCAACACGAAGAGACCGACCCGTCCTTCGCGCATTACGGGGCCGCCGACCTGCCCGTGCACGAAGACGGCGGCCTGCGCACACGGTTGTTAGCCGGCGAAGCGTTCGGCCTCCGCGCGGGCGTGACGACCCACTCACCGCTTTTCTACGCGCACTGGGAAATCGACCGCGGCGTGCGCGCCGCGCTGCCCGACGAATACTCCGGAACGCGCCCTGTACGTCGCCGCCGGTGAAGTCGAAATACGCGGCCAGACAATCGGCGCCGGCAAAATGCTGGTGTTCGACCAGGGAGAAGACAGTACGATCACCGCCTCCTCGCGCGCCACCGTGATGGCGCTCGGCGGTGAGCCCGTGGGCGAACGGTTCATCGAGTGGAACTTCGTGTCTTCATCGAGAGAACGAATCGAACAGGCCAAGGCCGACTGGCGTGCCGGCCGCATGAAACTGCCCGACTTCGACAACCAGGAATTCATCCCGCTGGCATGATCATCCGCTCCTTCGCCATCTTCCTGGTCGGCGCGACGCTCAGCGTGTCCGCCTATTCGGCATCCACGCAGACCAACGGTCTGCCCGTACGGCAGGTGCCGTTCACGCCGGACAGCGGCTCGATCGCCATTCGCTGCGGCAAGCTCATCGACGGCATCTCCAGACACCGTGAAGCGCAACGTGCTCGTCGCGATACGCGATGGCCGGATCAGGATCGTGAAAGAAGGCGCAAGCCGCGGCGATGCGAAAGCCACGTTCGTTCCCGTGCTCGATCTGTCCGCCTACACCTGCCTGCCCGGCCTCATCGACATGCACACGCATCTCACCGACCGGCCGGAGGACACCGCGGATCTCACCATCTACTACTCACGTCCGGCCGAAGAGACGCTGCGCCTGTCGAAGGAAAACGCCGCCGCCACTGTGCTGGCGGGCTTCACCAGCGTTCGCAACGTCGGCACCTATTCGCTGGGCTCCGACACGGCGCTGCGCGATGTGATCAACACCGGCAAAGCCGCTCGGGCCGCGCATGCAGGCCAGCGGACCGTATCTCACGATTCCGAAAGGCGGTGGCGATCTGTACATCCCGGATTTCAAAGAGCCTCCGGACAGTGAACGTTTTCACGCCGGCGTCGCGCGCGGCGCCGAAAACTTCCGCGATCGAGCCGAATTCCTGCTCGACAACGGCTCGGATGTGCTCAAGGTGATTGCTTCGGGCGCCGTGCTGGCCTTCGGCGGCGTGCCCGGCGCAGCCTGAGATGACGCAGGACGAGATCCTGGCGGTGGTCGACATCGCGCACGCCGTCGGCAAGAAAGTGGCGGCGCATGCGCACGGCGCTGAATCCATTCGCATGGCCATCGCCGCGGGCGTCGACACCATCGAACACGCCTCATATCTCGATGACGCCGGCATCGCCGCCGCGCTCAAGCGTCGCAACGTCGCGCTGGCGATGGACGTGTACAACGGCGACTACATCGACACCGAAGGCCGGCGGCTCAACTGGCCCGAGGAATTCCTGCGCAAGAACACCGAGACCACCGAGATCCAGCGCCTCGCCTTCACCAAGGCCGTCAAGGCCGGTGTGCCCATCGTGTTCGCCACCGACTCCGGCGTGTTTCCGCACGGGCTCAACGCGCGCCAGTTTCCAATCATGGTCGCGCGCGGCATGACACCGATGCAGGCGATACAGTCCGCGACGAGCGTGGCGGCGAAGTACATGGGATGGAGCGCCGACGTCGGGACGATCGAGCCTGACAAGTTCGGCGACATCATCGCCGTGAAGGGTGATCCCCTCAGCGACATCGCGGTGCTGCAGGACGTTGCGGTGGTGGTGAAGGGAGGAATCCTGTTCAAGACGATCGCCCGGTGAAGCACGGCTGCGTGAGAACTGTGGCTACTTGCGAGGCCGAAATTGCGTCGCCACCGTGAGCTCGCCGATCTTCGTCCCCATGTCCTTGCCGACTTCCGCCGAAAAACGATAGTGGAAGCCGGCCCAGATACGCGCATTCGACACTTCGTCACGATAGTCGTCGAGGCGGGTCCATCGACGCACGACGCCGGGCGCCGTCGGACTCGTGAGCGTGATTTCTCCCACATCTTCGCCTGCCACACCGCGCAACACCGCGGCGATGGCCGCCGAGGTGATGCAATGAGCACAAGGATATTCCGGATGCATGGGGGTATCGCCGAGCGGCAGCCAGGTCCCGTCGCGCGGAGTAGCGGGATTGCCATCGAGGTCTGCATTGCGGATCGCGGTCACGGGCCGCCAGAAATTGAACGCGTATTTCGCATCGAACACCGCGATATACGCGTCCTCACCCGCCATCGAAGCCAGGGCAAACAGGCGCGCGCAATCGAGCAGGTCCATCTTCCTGAACGTCGCAACCTGCTGGACGATGGGGTTGAACGTACGCGCTCCGGTCAGGAACCAGAATTTTCCGATTTCAGTTTGCTCCGACGAGCGCGTCCTGCTGTCCTGCCCGCCGATCTCGCGGATTTCATTGAGATCGCGCGTCCAGGTTTCCGAGGTCAAATGCGGGCGGCGCGGTCGGACGGAACTGCGAGGCGCTGGACATCACCCAGGGCGTGAAGCCGCTGACCGTCGACGCGACCGGCAATGCAGTGGGCACATACACCCCTGGTTGCGTGACGGGTCGATAGGTTTCAGCGGCCTCGCTTCCATCAGTGCCACGAAGCTCGAGGATGTCGCCCGCCGCCTTGCGGCCGAGGATGATGCCGCGTTCCTTCGCCGCCCCCTCTTCCACTCGATTCAGCGTTTCCGCCAACAGCGCGTCGAGCCCGGATTTCAGGTCGGGGTACAGCGACACCAGCACATCGTGCGCTGCCACCGCCGCGGCCGTCTCGCCCGATGTCTTCCGGTCGGCGACCAGCTTCAACCGGTACGGAACGTAGCGACGCTCGATCGAATTCACCGCCTCGAACATGGCCACGTGCATCATCGCCAACCCCCGGCCGTGAACCGGGGGCAACAGTCGCTTGTCGGTGGCGATGGCATCCGCCCTGGCGTTCCAGTCCATGATGACGTCGGCGCGTGCGGACATGGCCAACGCGCAGAACAGCGCCAGGGCGAAAGAGTTTCGTACCATGCGGGCGTTTACCATGGACTGTGTCCGTGATGGTCACGGCCATCGAGTGGCAGCAGGAAGTGGTTGAAGGTCCAGTCTGCCACGCTTCTGCCCTGGGTTCGCGCGACGGTATCCGCGAAGCGGAAGTGGATCCCGAGATAGACGCGAGCGTCCACGACGTCCCGCGCCGCGTCCGAGAACCGGTAGTACTTGCGAACCTTCTGCAGCGCCTGTGGCGCGAGACTTTCGACCTCGAAGGCCACCTTGTCCGTGCCGAAGAACAACTCGAGGGTGCGCGTCATGGCGCCAGTCACGACATTCGCGCCCGAGGTGTAGTCCGGATAGTTAGGAGAGTTGATCAACGATTGCCAGGCCGGATCGCCCACGGTCGCCGGATTGCCGTCGGCATCGCCCTCCTGGATCGCCGTGATCGGCCGCCAGACGGCGTAGTGAGTCTTGCTGTCCCAGCACGTGATGAGCGCATCGGCGGTCGCGAGATTCGCCAACGCGAAGAGCCGGGCCGTGTCGCTGCTCTTGCGCAGATATCGCGCGGCAATTCCGCGCAGTGCGCGGTTCCACAACACCGGAGCGGTCTCCACGTAGAAATAGGCGAGATCCGTTTGTTCGGCCGTGCGCTTCGTGCTCGCGAGAGAGCCAATCTGCTTGACCTCGTTGTAATCCCGCGTGTATCGCTCACTGGTCAGTGCCGGTGGCGGCGGTGCGCGGAAACGCGTAGGGCTGGTGAGCGTGAATGGATCGAATTCGCCCATCCACGGCGTCGCCATCGGTGAGAACGGCGCGGGCACCGGCGGATTTCCCAGGAACGACGGGGTCGGTCGCCAGGTCCCCACGCCCGTTCCGCCGACAAAAGGTGGCGGCAGGGGATTCGGATTCGCACGGCGCAGCGGAAGGATACGAGCGGCGATTTGCTGTCCCACCAGGAGCCCGGGGTCACCGTCGAGACCTTGGTCCGCAAGGTAGCTGAAGTACTTTGCGTCGAGCGTTGCGGCTTGCGCGGGGTAGATGCCGACGAGCACGTCGTGCGCCGCCGCGGCAATGGCAGCGGAGCGACGACCCTTGGCCCTTTCGCCTCGCCCCGCGAGCTCCGCGTGATACGGCTCGAATTGCCGATCGATAGCCTGCACGGCATCGTGCACCGCGACCTGCACGAGCGCTATGTCGACGATGCCGATGGGACCGGGGCGTCCCAGCGAGGTCGCCTGCACGGTAATTTCGTTCCAGTCGGTCACGGCATCGGCAAGTGCGGGGGCTGCACTGCTGAGCAGGCCAAGCAGCATGAGCCCATGGAAAAAATTGGTTCGTTTCATGTTCGATCCTCCGGGTTGGCGTTTCTTGATTTTCCGAAGCGCAACCCTGGACGTCGGGCGACCAGCCGTAACGAAAGAACCCGGAAATAGTGCCGAAATTCGCGCGAAACTCCCACGAAACCAAGGCCCGGCGGCGATCGGGTGAGTTATGTTTGCGGCCATGTCCATGGTTTCGCGTCGCTCCGTCATCCCGCTCGCTCTTGGCGTGCTGCTCTGCGGTTCAGTGACCGCGCGGGGCGAATCCCGCGCTCGCCATCAGGGGCTACGACCCGGTTGCCTACTTCACGCTGCAACGCGCCACCCCGGGTGTGGCGCAATACGAATACGAATGGGACGAGCACCGCTGGCAGTTCGCGAACGCGCAGCATCGCGACCTCTTCAAGGCCGACCCGGTTCGTTATGCGCCGCAGTTTGAAACCTACTGTGCCGTGTCGCTGGCGCGCGGTGAGGTGCGCGAGGCCAGTCCGGAATACTGGCTGATCGTCGACGACAAGCTCTATCTGTTCGGCAAGGCCATCGGCCCGGAGCTCTTTCGCAAGGACTTCAATGCCATGCTCGAGCAGGCGAATCGCACTCGCGCGTCACTGCAGAAGAAGCACTGAGCACGACTAGCGCGCGGCATACAGCCCCGCCTTGCGCAACCCATCGCGCAGATCCGCGAGGTCTTTCGGATTCAGGAATTTGTTGCCGTAGGTGGCGCCATCGAACATCGGGTCGGTCCGCCGGATTCTTTCGCCGACGCGCGTCGCGTCGGCCGTACGACCCGTTTGCGCGTAGGCCGCCGCCAGGACGGCTTCATTGAAGCGGGCATTCGGATTCCTGCGCAGGTTGAGCTCCGACTGTTCGATGGCCTCGGTGTAACGCTTCTTCAGGTAGTAAGCCAGCGACAGCGCGAACCGGTCGAAGTCGTTGAGCTCCGGATCGATGCGTAGCGCGAGCTCGAGCGCCTCGATGGCCATGTCGGTCCTGCCCATCCACATCAGGATGTTGCCGCGCCCGGCCAGCGCGTCCGCGTCATTCGGGTTGATCGCGATGGCGCGATCGATCTGGGTCTGCGCTTCGAGGTAGCGGTTGTAGGCGATGTGGCTGCGCGCCATCAGGATGAGCGCGCGGACATCCGACGCGTCGAGCCTCAATGCCTCGCCGGCGTGGGTCTCGACGCGCTTCCAGTATTCGTCGGGAGACTCCGCCCATCCCATCGAGATCGCCACGTGGAAGGATTCGCCGAGCGCCGAATGCGCGGCCGCGTAGTCAGGATCGAGCTCGATCGCACGGCGCAACAGCGCCCGCGCCTCGACGACGCCGGTGCGCGTCGGGCGCTGCAGTGCCGGACGCGCGCGTAACACGCAGTCGTACGCGTCGAAGCTCGCGGTCGGTTTCGTCGCGACGCGCTGCTGCTCGAACGCGGCGACGCGGATCGCCAGCGCGCCGGCGATCTCGCGCGTGATGCGATCCTGCAGCGCGAATACGTCGGCGGGAGTTTCGTCGTATCGCGCCGACCACAACACGCGGCCCTGCGAATCCACGAGCTGCGCGCTGACCCGCATCTGATCGCCGGCGTAGCGCACGCTGCCTTCCACCTGGTAACGAACCGCCAGCAAGCGCGCAATCTCGCCGGGCCGTACGGCCTCCTTGTAGGCGGCGACCGCATTCCATGACATCACCGTGAGCGCCGGAAATCTGCCCAGCGAGTTGATGAGATCCTGGGTGAGGCCGTCCGCGAGATATTCGCGCGAGGCATCGTCGCCCTGGTGCTGAAACGGCAGTACTGCGATCGCGGGCCTGGCGTCCGCCACCGCGGGCGCGGACGCTTCGGTCCAGAAGCCGGCCAGCCACAGCGCCAGCACCGTGAGCGCCAGCGCGAGCGGCGCCAGGATTCCGTACTTCCAGCGGAAACGCAGCGCATGCATGCCGCGCGCCTTGCGTCGATCAGGCGGTGCTTCCTCGACTTCGAAACGATAGCCACGCCGCGGCACCGTCGTGATCAGGCGCGCACCGGATTCGCCGAGCGCGCGCCGCAGCTCACCGATGCTCTGCACCAGCGTGTCGTCGGTGACGATGAGGTTCGGCCACACGGCCTCGAGCAACTCTTCCTTGGATACCAGGCGCCCGGGATGTTCGACCAGAAACCGCAGCACACCGAAGGTCTTCGGGCGCAGCGCGATCTCACGCCCGTCGAGCAGCAGCGACCCGCGACGCAGGTCGAGCACATAGCGGCCGAATGTCAGCCGCGACTCGGCGTTGTCTCCCTCGGAGATGGTCATCGCACACGATAGTGAACGCAGAGCGGATGGCTCCGCAATCAGCGGTACGGCAAACTACGTGCCGGGTCAACGAGGGAATCCCAATGCAAATGATCTGGCTCGGAATCGCTATCGCGGGCACCGTTGGTTACCACCTGGTGCTCAAGCTCACACCGTCGGGCGCGAACCCGTTTCTGTCGCTGGCCATCACGTTTGCAATAGGCAGCGCCGCCTTTGTCGGCATCTACGCGGTGTCGCCCACGTCGACGCCGCTGCGCGAGGCCTTGGGCCAGCTCAACTGGACCACGCTGGTGCTCGCCAGTGTCATCGTGCTCCTCGATCTGAGCTTCCTGATGCTGTATCGCAGCGGCTTCGAAGTCAGCCTCGGCCAGCTGATCACCCAGTCGGCCGCGGCCCTGCTGCTGTTGCTGCTCGGCGTCGCATTCTTCGCCGAGAAGCTGTCGCTCGCCAACGTTGCCGGAATCCTGCTGTGCGTCGCCGGCCTGTGGCTCATCAACAAGAAGTAAGAGGGTAGTGCCGGGCACCAAAAGTCGTAGTTCGCGCCGCCGCCCAATGCTTGTCAGATGTCGCGAACCGCGAACTACGACTTTTGGTGCCCGGCACTACCCTCTTACATTTCCTCACGCCGCTTCGTCGTGGGGATCGGCGGAGACGCGATTCTCCAGATTGCTGATGAGCCACTTGCGCGCCTCGGCAGCCGACCATCCCTTGCGCGAGGCGTAGTGCTGCATCTGGTCGAGGTCGATCGGGCCGACCGCGAAATACTTCGCCTCCGGGTTCGCGAAGTACCAGCCGCTGACCGCCGCCGTGGGATACATGGCGAAGCTCTCGGTGATCCGCAGGTCGATGGCGCGTTCGACATCGAGCATCTGCCACAACGTGCCCTTCTCCGTGTGATCCGGGCACGCGGGATATCCCGGCGCCGGGCGGATGCCGCGATACGCTTCCTGGATGAGCTGGTCGTTGGTGAGTCGCTCTTCGGGCGCATAACCCCAGAGTTCGCGGCGCACGCGCAGGTGCAACGCTTCGGCGGACGCCTCGGCGAGCCGGTCCGCGAGCGACTTGAGCAGGATGTCGTTGTAGTCGTCATGCGACGCTTTGAAACGCTCGAGATGCGTTTCAATGCCGATGCCGGCAGTGACCGCAAACGCGCCGATGTAATCGACCTTGCCCGAATCCTTGGGCGCGATGAAATCCGACAACGCGTAGTGTGGCTGACCGGATGGCTTGGCCTTCTGCTGGCGCAGGTGATGCAGGCGATGCAACACGCGCGAGCGCGTCGTGTCGCTGTACACCTCGATCTCCTCATCGACCGCGTTGCACGGGAAGAAGCCGACGATCGCCCGCGCCGTAAGCCAATGCTCGCGCAGGATGGTGGCGAGCATCTCCTGCGCGTCCTTATATAAGGAGCGCGCCGATTCGCCGCGGACGGGATCGTTCAGCACATCGGGGAACTTGCCGCCGTATTCCCAGGCATTGAAGAACGGCATCCAGTCGATGTAAGGCGTGAGCGACGCCAGCGGCACGTCGTTGAACACCTTGGCGCCGAGAAAGCGCGGCACGGGCGCCGCGTAGCTGGCCCAGTCGTAATTGAATCTGTTGGCCCTCGCCTGGCCCAGCGACAGCTGGGCGCCCTTCTGTTTCTTGCCGGCGTGCTGCTCGCGGCGGCGCACGTTGTCGGCCTTCACTTCGGCCACGTACGCGGGCTTCATTTCCGGCGTCACGAGCTGGCGGCACACGCCCACGGCCCGCGAAGCGTCCTTCACGTACACTACCGGGCCTTCGTACTGCGGATCGATCTTGACCGCCGTGTGCGCGGGCGACGTGGTGGCGCCGCCGATCAGCAACGGCACCGTGAATCCGCGGCGCTGCATCTCTCCGGCGATATAACTCATCTCCTCGAGCGAGGGCGTGATAAGACCGGAAAGGCCGATCATGTCGGCGCCTATCTTCTCGGCGGTCTCGAGGATCTTGTCGGCGGGCACCATGACGCCGAGATCGACGATCGCGAAGTTGTTGCACTGGAGCACAACGCCGACGATGTTCTTGCCGATGTCATGCACGTCGCCCTTGACGGTGGCCAGCACCACCGTGCCATTCGTCTTCTGCACGCCGTCGGCCAGCGCTTCGATGAACGGGATGAGGTGCGCCACGGCCTTTTTCATGACGCGCGCGGATTTGACCACCTGCGGCAGGAACATCTTGCCCGAGCCGAACAGGTCGCCGACCACGTTCATGCCGTCCATGAGTGCGCCTTCGATGACGTGCAGCGGATGTTCGGCAGCGAGGCGTGCCTCCTCGGTATCTTCGAGGATGAACTGGTCATTGCCTGACACCAGCGCATGGCTCAGGCGCTCGCGCACCGGCAATTGCCGCCAGGCGAGATCTTCCTTGCGTTCCTGGGCGCCGCCGCCCTTGTAGTTCACGGCGATCTCGAGCAGGCGCTCCGACGCATCGGTCCTTCGATTGAGGATCACGTCTTCGACGCGCTCGCGCAGGTCCTTCGGAATGTCGTCGTACACCGCGAGCTGCCCCGCATTCACGATCCCGAAGTCCATGCCTGCCTGGATGGCGTGATACAGGAACACCGAGTGCATCGCCTGGCGCACGGGTTCGTTGCCGCGGAACGAGAACGACACGTTGCTCACACCGCCGGAGATATGCGCATGCGGGCAGCGCTTGCGGATCTCGCGCGTGGCTTCGATGAAATCCACACCGTAGTTGTTGTGTTCCTCGATGCCCGTGGCAATTGCGAAGATGTTCGGATCGAAGATGATGTCTTCGGGCGCGAAGCCTATCTTCTCCGTGAGGATCTTGTAGCTGCGCTCGCAGATCTCGACCTTGCGGGCCAGTGTGTCCGCCTGGCCCTTCTCGTCGAAGGCCATGACCACCACGGCCGCGCCGTAGGCCTGCACCTTGCGCGCATGCGTGAGGAATGCGTCCTCGCCTTCCTTGAGCGAGATGGAATTGACCACGCCCTTGCCCTGGATGCACTTCAGGCCCGCTTCGATGACGGTCCACTTCGAGGAGTCGATCATCACCGGCACGCGCGCGATGTCGGGCTCGGCGGCGATCAGATTGAGGAAACGCACCATCGCCGCTTCCGAATCGAGCATGCCCTCGTCCATGTTCACGTCGATGATCTGTGCGCCGTCCTGCACCTGCTGGCGCGCGATCGACAGTGCCGCCGGATAGTCGTTGGCCTCGATGAGCTTGCGGAACTTGGCCGAGCCCGTGACGTTGGTGCGTTCACCGACGTTCACGAAGCGGATGTCCTGCGTGAGGTTGAACGCTTCGAGCCCGGAGAGCTCGAGACGCGGGACGTGGTCTTTCTTCTTGCGCACCGGCTCGCAGCGCACGCGATCGGCGATGGCCTTGATGTGCGCGGGCGTGGTGCCGCAGCAGCCGCCGACGAAATTGAGGTGACCGGCATGCGCAAGTTCGCCCAGCACCTTGGCGGTGTCCTCGGGCGCCTCGTCGTATTCGCCGAAAGCGTTGGGCAAACCCGCGTTGGGGTACACCCCGACGTTGGTATCCGCGAGCCGCGCCAGCTCTTCGACGTAAGGCCGAAGCTGTTTGACGCCGAGCGCGCAGTTGAGGCTGATGGTGATCGGGCGCGCATGGCGCACCGAGGCCCAGAAGGCTTCCACCGTCTGGCCGGAGAGCGTACGTCCCGAGGCATCGGTGATCGTGCCGGAGATGATGATGGGCAGGTCCACGCCATGTTTGTCCAGCGTGTCGCGCACGGCGTAGATAGCCGCCTTGGCATTCAGCGTATCGAAGATGGTTTCGATGAGGATGGCGTCGGCGCCGCCGTCGATGAGGCCGCGCGTGGCGTCGCTATAGGTCGCTACCAGCTGGTCGAACGTGACCGCGCGGTAACCCGGATCGTTGACGTCCGGTGAAATGGATGCGGTCTTGCTGGTCGGCCCCAGGCCGCCGGCGACGTAGCAGGTACGGCCCAGCTTCTTCGAATGCTCATCCGCGACGCGGCGCGCCAGCTTCACCGCTTCGCAGTTGAGCTCGTACACCAGCTCTTCGAGGTGGTAGTCGGCGAGCGACAGCGAAGTCGCATTGAAGGTATTCGTGGCGATCAGGTCGGCGCCGGCGTCGAGGAACTGCCCATGAATGTCGGCAATGAGCTCAGGCCTGGTGAGCACCAGCAGGTCGTTGCAACCCTTGAGGTCGTGCGGCCAGTCCTTGAAGCGCTCGCCGCGAAACGCAGCTTCATCCAGCTTGTGCTGCTGGATCATCGTGCCCATGGCGCCGTCGAGAATCACGATGCGCTCCGCGAACAACTTTCGCAGGTCGTCGGCGCGACTACTCATTGGCAGCCTTGCGCGGAGCCCCTTCTTTCGAAGCATGGGGCCGTACACCGAGCGCATGACAGATGGCGTAGGTCAGCTCGGAGCGGTTCAACGTATAGAAATGAAACTGATCGACGCCATGTCGCTGCAGCGTATGCACCTGCTCGATGGCCACGGCCGCGGAAATGAGCTTGCGGGTCTCCGGATTCTCTTCGAGGCCGTCGAAGCGGTGTTCCAACCACTCGGGAATCGACGCGCCGCAACGTTTGGCAAAACGTGTGACCTGGGGAAAACGCGTGATCGGCAGGATGCCCGGCACGAGCGGGGCTTCGATGCCCTTGGCCGCGCAGGCGTCGCGGAAGCGCAGGAACAATTCGGTGTCGTAGAAAAACTGCGTGATGGCGCGCGTGGCGCCCGCGTCGATCTTGCGCTTGAGCACGTCGAGATCGAATTCCGCACTGGGCGCTTCGGGATGCTTTTCCGGATAAGCCGCCACGGAGATCTCGAAATCTCCAACCGACTTGAGTCCCGCAACCAGGTCCGCGGCATAGGCGAAGCCGTCCGCACGTGGCTCGTATGTCACCGTACCCGCGGGCGCGTCGCCGCGCAGCGCCACGATGTGCCGGATGCCCTGGTCCCAGTACTTGCGCGCGATGTCGAGCACTTCGCCGCGACTCGCCCCGATGCAGGTGAGGTGCGGCACGCAGTTGAGCTGTGTTTCCTTCTGCACGCGCGACACCACGTTGTGGGTACGTTCCCGAGTACTGCCGTCGGCACCGTACGTCACCGAGACGAACCGCGGACGAAGCGGTTCGAGATAGCGAATGGACTCCCAGAGGGTCTTCTCCATCGCCTCGTCGGCCGGCGGAAAGAACTCGAAGGAGACGGAGACGGGATGCTTACGGGACATGAAATTCCTGTTGAATGCCAGTTGCTTACGTGGTTTGGCGGGTAATCTACCGCACTGGCCGGAGCGCGTTGGCGCCAATTCTTGACTATTACGGGGCGCCTTTTAGCATGTTTGCCCTCTTATTCAAGGCGGCATGGTGCATGGCTTCCCAAAAACTCGACAAAGTCGACGCAAAGATCATGCAGGTGCTTTCCACGGACGGACGCATCAGCTGGCGGGACCTCGCCGAGCAGATCGGACTTTCGCTCACCCCCACCCTGCGGCGTATCCGCCGTCTGGAGAAAGAGGGGGTCATCACCGGCTACAGCGCCCAGTTCGACGAACAGAAGCTCGGCTACGGCATCACCATGTACGTATGGGTCTCGCTCGAGCGCCAGGTGGAGGAGACGCTCAAGGTGTTCGAGCGGCGAATCGCCGACGTGCCCGAAGTCATGAGTTGCTACCTCATGACCGGCGAAGCCGACTATGTGCTGCGCATCGTGGTACCCGACCTTCCTAGCTACCAGCGCTTCATGCTGGATGTGCTCACGCGCATTCCGGGCGTGTCGCGCATCCAGTCCGGACTCGCCATCAAGCCGGTGTTCCAGCGTGCCGCCCCGCCCATCCCCCGGTAAATGGGGACATTCCTGATTTGCTAGCAAATGGGGACGCACCTCGTTAGAGAGGATCGAGCGAGGCGCGTCCACGCAGGCGTGAGTGATTTCCAGGCCTGACGGCCACTTCGGAAAACGCCGCCGAGGCGGCGGCGTTCATTTGCCCCTGCGTCCTCTGGACTCTTTGCTAACGCCCAACCCCACCGCCCCAAGATGTCTTCGTGTGAGCGGCGGCCCTAATCTTGCGATGAACAACCCAGCGAAGGGCCCGGCGAAAAGCGAACGAACCCCCTGGGCATGTGCGCTCGCTGGGGCACGGCACCCCTCCAGCTGCGTGTCCTATATCTCCGACGAGCTTTCGCCGAAACAATCCTGTACGAACTGTCCTACACACGCTAACAACGTTGTGAGACTCGGCCGATTTCCTCGCCGTAAATATCCTGCGTCAATACGCGGCGCGTCGTTTGGGGCGCGGCCGCGTCTGCACCCCACCGACGCAACGACCCAGGTTAGAAATGGCCAAGCACACGGTAGAGCGTTCTGAAATCCAGAAGGCCCCAACAGGTATTCCGGGACTCGACGACATCACGAAGGGCGGATTTCCCCAGGGACGACCCACGCTGGTTTCGGGCGGACCCGGCTCCGGGAAGACATTGCTCGGAGTCAGCTTCCTCGTGAACGGCGCTCAGCAGTTCGCCGAGCCGGGCGTGCTCATGACGTTCGAGGAAAACGCCGCGGAGCTTTCGCAGGACGTGCGCTCGCTCGGTTATGACCTCGAAACCCTCGTGGCGCAGAAAAAACTCATCGTCGACTACATCCACGTCGATCGCAGCGAGATCGAAGAGACGGGCGAATACGATCTCGAAGGATTGTTCGTGCGGCTGGATCACGCCATCACACAGATCGGCGCCAAGCGCGTGATGCTCGACACGATCGAAACCTTGTTTGGCGGCCTCAAGGACACCGGCATCCTGCGCGCCGAACTGCGCCGCCTGTTTCGCTGGATGCGCGACCGGGGCATCACCGCCGTGGTGACGGCGGAGCGCGGCGAGCAGATGTTCACGCGCCAGGGACTCGAGGAGTACATCACCGACGCGGTGATTTCGCTCGACCACCGCGTGCATGAGCAGATCTCCACGCGCCGTATCCGCGTCGTGAAATACCGCGGCTCGACGCACGGCACCAACGAATACCCGTTTCTCATCGATCGCGACGGCATCACCGTGCTGCCGGTCACCTCGCTGCTGCTCGAGCACGAGGCGCCCAACGAGCGCATCTCGAGCGGGCTGAAGTCTCTCGACGACATGCTTGGCGGCAAGGGTTACTACCGCGCCAGCACCGTGCTGCTGTCCGGCACTGCCGGCACCGGCAAGACCACGCTCGCGGCCCAGTTCATCGAGGCGGCCTGCGCGCGCGGCGAGAAATGCATGTACTTCCTGTTCGAGGAATCGCCTTCGCAGTTGATCCGCAACATGCGCTCGGCCGGCATCGACCTGCAGAAGTGGCTCGACAAGGGCCTGCTGAAATTCCATGCCGATCGACCCAACCGCCACGGCCTCGAGACCCATCTGCTGGAGATGCATCATTCCGTCGAGGTGTTCGATCCCGATGTGGTGGTGCTCGACCCGATCACCAACCTCATGGCCGTGGGCACGCAATCCGATGTGCGCGCCATGCTCACGCGCGTCATCGATTTCTTCAAGACGCGCGGCTGTACCGCGGTGTTCACCAGCCTCACCTCTTCGACGCAAAGCCTCGAGGCCACCGAGTCGATGATTTCCTCGCTGATGGATACCTGGATCCTGGTGGCCGTAGCCGAGGAAGATCGCAAGCGAAACCGCTGGATCTACGTGCTCAAGTCACGCGGCATGCCGCACTCCAATGACGTACGCGCATTCGACATCACCGACCACGGCGTCGTCATCACGCCCCTCGGCAAGGGTTCCCCGGCGGTGAAACCGATGTCGGCGGCGTCCGGCCCTCGTCGCCTGCCCGCGCCTACCGCGAGGAAACGCAAATGAGCGAAAACTTCGACTTGCGCCTGTATGTCGCTGGCCAGACTCCCAAAGCTGTCCGCGCATTCTCCAACTTGCGCAAGATCTGTGAGGAACATTTGCAGGGCCGCTACAGCATCGAGGTCATCGACCTCATCGAGAACCCGGCGCTCGGGCGCGGCGACCAGATCCTGGCGTTGCCCACGCTGGTACGGCGGCTGCCTACGCCTATCAAACAGATCATCGGCGACCTTTCCAACACCGAACGCGTGCTCGTGGGGCTCGATCTGCGTCCGCGACGGCGCAGCTCGTGAATGGACCCTCCCTTGAAGCGCTCGCAGATCTCGAAGGCACGCAGCGCTTCGTGTTGCGCCTGTACGTCACCGGCATGACTCCACGATCCACCCGTGCCATCAGTGCCGTCCGCTCGGTCTGCGAAGAATTTCTCGCCGGGCGGTACGACCTGCAGATCATCGACGTGTACCAGCAGCCGGCGTTGATCCACGACGAACAGATCTTTGCCACACCCACCCTCGTGAAAAAAGGACCCGAACCGGAACGCCGCATGATCGGTGACATGTCGGATCGCGCGCGGCTCATCGCCGGGCTGGGCCTGCAGGTCGGATTACCCGCATGAGCATCGATGAACTGGATACCGAAGAGTTGCGCACCCGCCTCGCCGAAGCGGAGAGCAACCTGCACGCTATCTACAGCGGCGAGATCGACGCCTTGTTGCTGGCCGACGAGAACGGCGAGCGGCGCGTGTTCACGCTGCGCAGCGCGGATGCGCCGTATCGCGCGTTGGTCGAGCGCATGCAGGAAGGCGCGGCCACGCTCTCGGTCACCGGCGACATCGTCTATTGCAATCAGCGGTTCGCCGACCTGGTGCAGACGCCTCTCGAGCACGTCTTCGGCGCTTCGATCGGCAAATTTCTCCCGGCGGCCGAAGGCGACATCCTGCGGGCCATGCTCGATCACGGCTCGGGGCGCTACCAGACGCGGCTCATGCTGGATGGGCAGGAAGCGACCGAGGTGCAGGTGACATTGTCGAGCATCGTGCTCGATGACGTAGAACACCGCACGCTGATCCTGAGCGACATCAGTTCGCTGGCGCGCGCGCAGCGCGAGAACCGTTCGAAGGATGAATTCCTGGCCATGCTGGCGCACGAACTGCGCAATCCTCTCGGGGCGATCCAGGGCGCGGTGCATGCGCTGGCGCTGATGAATCAGACCGAGCCCATGGCGCTGCGCGCCACCGGCATCATCAAGCGGCAGGTGGTGCACATGGCGCGGCTGGTCGACGACCTGCTCGACGTCGGCCGCGCGGTCACCGGCAAGATCGTGCTGAAACGTACGCCCGTGAACCTCGCCGAATCCGTCAAGGCGTCGATCGGCGCCATCGCCTCCGGCAACCCTAACAATCATGGCCGCGTGGACCTGGTGTCCGAGCCGGTGTGGGTCAGCGGCGACCAGGTGCGGCTCGAACAGATCGTCGGCAATCTCGTGTCCAATGCGCTCAAGTTCACGCGCGGCGAAGGCGTGATCAGCGTATTCGTCGGCCGCGAAGGCGACGACGCGGTGCTGCGCGTCTCCGATCAGGGCATCGGCATTCCCGCCGACATGCTGCCGAAGATCTTCGACCTGTTCGTGCAGGCGCATCACACCATCGACCGCACTCGCGGCGGCCTGGGGATCGGACTCACGCTGGTGCGGCGACTGGCCGAATTGCACGGCGGCACCGTGCACGCCGCGAGCGAAGGTGATGGCAGGGGCTCCACGTTTACAGTGCGCATGCCGACGGTGGCCGCACCGAAGGCTGCCGATGGCGCAGCCACTCACCCAAACGGCAGCGGCCACCAGCGCGCTTTCGAATCGCGCCGCGTGCTGCTCGTGGACGACAACCACGATTCACGCGAGATGTACCGCGCGGTGCTGCGCGCCCATGGCCACGACGTGTGCGAAGCGCCGGATGGCGAGCGCGCACTGGCACTGCTCCAGCAGCGCTCGGTGGACAGTCCGCTCGACGTGGCGTTCATCGACATCGGCCTGCCGGGCGGCATGGACGGCTACGAGCTGGCGCGCCGCATCCGCAGCCTGCCCATGGGTCGCGACGTGCGGCTCGTCGCGCTCACCGGCTATGGGTTTCCCGAAGACCGGCAGCAGTCCAGGCAGGCCGGCTTCGCGCGCCATCTCGTCAAGCCGGTCGAGCCCGAGGCATTGCAGCGCGAGCTCAACGCCGTGACGCGATAGGGATGGGTGGAAGTGTGGGGACAGACTCAAGTCTGTCCCCACTCGTACAAAGGGACGGCTCAGCGGCGAACCCACTCGTAGACTTCCTGTTCGTACACTTCGCGAAAACCCGCGCGCTGCAGGTTGGCCAGCGAGTGCGTGAGCATCGTGAGCGTCTGGCTCACGATCTGCGTGCAACCTGACGCGCGTGCCTGTTCCACGCGATGCGCGATGAGCGCGCTCTGGGCGCCGCGGCGTTGATACGGCTCAGCGGTGGCCGCCCAGGTCAGATATCCGATGTCTTCGAAGTGAATCAGCGCGGCGACGGCAACAGGCTGGCCGGAGCTGAATGCCATGTAGTGATGGAAGCCTTCGCGCCCGGCGGACTCGGCGAAACCATCCATCATGATCTCGCCGTGTTGGGCGCGGGCCGACGTGATCTCGTCGCCACCCACCTCACGAATCGCCAGATCACATTGAACCGGAATTGCGGCATCACCGCCGTGCATGAGTGTTGGATAGCGAGTCCACGGCACTTTCACGAAATCGAGCGCCGTGAGCCATTCGCGAACGAGTTCACGATCGGGGCCCGGGTTCAACCACACGAAAAAACGGCCTACGTGTCTTGCGTCGAACAAGCAGGCCATCTCGGCGAGGCCGTCCCGCGTCAGCCCGCCCTCACTACCGCATAGATAGATGCGGTTGCGATTGTATGAAGCAGCTGGCGCAGTCGACGTGACATCAATCGTCACCTCCGCGCGCCCAAACGGCGGACGATCGAACTGGTGTCGCTCGCACGCCAATGGCCGATCACCGGATTCCATCCAGCTGTGCATCCGGCGCATCTTCGAAGCAAGTGCTCTGGCGTCCATGCCCCCATGGTGCACGAAAATGGGGTCAGACCCCATTTCCTGGAATTGGGGTCTGACCCCATTAACGGTCCCGGCGCAGCACACCGATGGCAGTCGCCGCGTTGTCGGTCATGAAAAACGTGTACACGGAGTTGCCCTGCAGCGTGATGGCGCTGCGGGTCAACACGTTCTGCGCGGTCGACGTGTTCGAAATGTCGAACTGGCGGTCGGTGCCGGCAGCCATCTCGATCTCGTCCGACACCTGCCCCGGGAGCGTGCCTTCGATGACCGGCGAAAAATCCACGGACAGCGTGATCGGCGCCGCCAGCGTCGACATGCCATTCAACAAACGCAGCTTGGTCATGGTGGAGCCGCTCGCGGGCAGGCGGTTGTCGTCGTTGATCAGGCTGGTCCGAGGGCCGCTGGCATCGCTCCACACTAACAACGTGTAGTCAGCGCCGGCGGTGAGACCGACGTTCGCCACCGGCACGGCGACCCCATTTACCGTCAGAGTCACCGGTACCGATCCCGCGTCGAGCAGCGTGTAACGGCTGCCGATCACACCGGCGGTCGCCGCGCTGAGCACCGACTGGCCACCCACCTGGATCGATGCGTTGGCGCCATTGGCAAGGGCCACCGCACCACGCAGCCGCGCCTTGGTGTTGGTGAACCTGGTGGGCTGGCCTTCCTGCGGCAGGAAAACGGCGTTGGCGAGCATGCCGCCCTGCGTCGAAGTGAGGATCAGCGAGGCCACACCGCGATCGGTGAGCGCGAAATTCGCGACATCGAGACGGACGTCCGAGGTATCGCCAGTCGCCGTGACGCGCAGACGAAAGCTGCCGCTGTCGGCCACGACCAGCGAAAGCGCCGCGCCGACATTGGAGAGCACCGGTGTAGTGTCATCGAGGTCGGTGGTGGCATCGGTCAGATAGATATCGAGTGCGCCGGCCGACGAAACGTTGGCGACATTCAGCTTGCTGTCGCCGGCGTCGGCTTCATCGAGCGTGTCATCGATGCGCAAGGCGCCGAAATTTCCCACTTCGCCATAGGCCACGTACGTGTTGATGGTGTCTTCGACCAGTTCCTCGCCGGCGAACGAGCGCAACACGCTGCCGGAACCCGTGCGCCGCACCTTGACCGTGTAATCATCGGGATCGAGCGTCGCGTAGTTGCTCACGGCTTCGAGCGCCACGTCCGTGGCCTGGGTCTCGTCATCGTCGTCGTCATCGGACTCCAGATTGGTCATCAGGTCGAGCGCGGTATATCCCGCGCTCAGGTTGAGCAGCCGGATCTTCGGGTCCTCACCACTTTCCTCACTACCGCCGCCACAAGCGTTGAGCGCCAGCGTGGTGGCGCAGATCAGTACGAGGGATGTTCCGGTACGAATTCTCATTAAATTCACTCCATCTATGCGTCAGAACGCCTTGCCAACTGAAAACTGGAACGGGCTGATGTCGTCGCCGAACTCGCGGCGCGTTTCGTCCTGGTAACGCAGCGGAACAGCCCAAGAGAATCGGAACAGGCCCATGGGCGACAGCCACTGCACGGCGATGCCGGCGGAACTGCGCAACTCGCCGAGGTCGAAGCGATAGTCGGTACGGTCGCCACGCTTGTTGCGGAACTCGGTGTCGCCCAGATAGAACGACTGGCCGATGTCGTAGAAGAGGCTCACGCGGGCCGACGACTGGAATTTCGCGGGCAACGGAATGATCGCTTCGAACTGCGCCGACAAACCCGCATCGCCGCCATAGGGATTGCCCAACGAATCGCGCGGCCCCAGCGAACCGTCGTCGAATCCGCGCACGGAATCACTGCCGCCGGTGAAAACATGGCGATGCGGCGGCACGCCGGTCGTGTCGCCGAACGCCTTTGACCAGCCGAGATTCAGGCTGGCCGACAGCGGGAAACGCTCGAGCACCTCGAATCCCGGAATGTGAAAAAACTGCTGCGAGCGAAAGTTGACGGTCGCGTAGCTGACATCATTGAACGGCGGCGCCAATGACACGTTGAGGCGATGCATGCCGCCACTGGTCGGAAACAGCGAGCGGTTGCGGCTGTCGTACAGCCATCCGCCGTTGATCTCGACGGTGTCGAGTATGGTGCCGAGCACCCGGTCCGCACCCACGCGGCGGAAGTAGTAGTCGCCGTTATTGCGTACCCAGTCGCGCAACTGCGTCGAACTACTGGAGACCGTCGCCAGATCCTCGTGGCTGTATTGCAGGCCAAGGTTGAGGTACTGCCGCTCCGAGATCGGGTAACCCATGCCGGCACCGGCGTTGTAGGTCTGCGTGCTGAACTGCGAGAACGAGGACGTGAGCCGCTCGCGCTCGACGTACGACGCGCTGAACGAGCGCGAGATTCCATCGATGGTGAAATACGGATCGGTGTGCGCGACGCTGTAGATCTGGCTGTATTCGCCACCGTTGAATTCCAGCGCGAGCCGGTCGCCGGAACCGAACAGGTTGCTGTCGATGAAATTGCCACTGAGCATGAACGACTGACGTTCGGAGTAGCCGATGCCGCCGCCGAGCGTCGCCGAAGCGCGCTCCTCGATCGTCACATCGATATCCACGAGATCCGGCGTGCCTTCCACGCGCCTGGTTTCGGTCTCCACCTTCTCGATGTACGGCAGGCGCTGTAGCCGCTCCTCCGAACGGGCCAGCGACGCATTCGACAGCACGGCACCCTCGAGCTGACGCAACTCCCGACGCAGCACTTCATCACGGGTTTTCTGTACACCCTCGAAGTTGACGCGCCTCACATAGGTGCGCGCATTCGGCTCGATGTGGAATGTGATCGCGATCTCGCCGGTCTGCGGATTCGCGGTCGGCACGGCCGCCACCTCCGCGTAGCCGAAGCCCGCCTCGTTCAGGCGATTGCGCAGGGCTTCCTCGGTCGCGGCGATGAGGCGCTGCGAGTACTGGTCGCCCGGCCTCAACAGGATGAACTGACGCAAGACCTCTTCGGGCACGGTGAAGCGGCCCGCGAGCTTGATGGCGCCCATTTTCCAGGTGGTGCCCTCGAACACGTTCACGGTGACGAACAGGTCATCCTTCTCCGGCGCCAGCGTCACCTGTGTCGAGGTGATTTCAAAGTCGGCGTAACCGCGATCCATGTAGAAGGAGCGCAGCTTTTCCAGGTCACCCTCGAGCGCCGGCCGCGAATACTTGTCATCCCCGCGATAGAACGACAGCAGGTTCGACGCCTTGAGCGCAAGGCCCGCGAGCAATTCCTTGTCGCTGAAACGGTCATTGCCCACCACGTTGATGGCGCGGATGCGGACCTGCTTGCTCTCGACGATCTTCACGTGCACGTCGACCAGGTTGTTGGGCTGCTCCTCGACCGTCGCATCGACGCGTACGTCGTACTGGCCGCGCGCGAAGTACTGCTCGATGAGGTACTGGCGTGTGTCCTCGAGCGTCGAGCGATTGAGGATCTTGCCGCTGGCCAGTCCCACGTTGCGCAGCGACTTCATCAGGTCCTCGGTGTTGATCACCTTGTTGCCCGTCACTTCGAAGGTGCGGATCGACGGCCGCTCCTGCACCACCACCACCAGCACCCCGGGCTCTTCGCGCCGCAGCTCCACATCGCGGAAGAAGCCGGTGGCATTGAGCGCGCGCAGCGCCTCGCGCACTCGCTGCGGTCCGATGAGGTCGCCAATGTTGACAGGCAGCGTGTTGTACACCGTGCCCTCGCTGATGCGCTGCAGACCCTCGACGCGTATGCCCGTTATTGTGAACACGGACTCATCGGCGCTTACGGGCAGCGCACTAACTAGCAAGACGAGGGCCAGCAGCTTCATCCCGCAATACGACCGGGGATGCGCATTGCGGTTCGCAACGAATTGTTACGGAGTGTTACGGAACGTAACGGCTTGCAGTGATGGAACTCTTTGCGCGGCTCGTGGCAATGACCCGGATGGTGCGCACGAAAACTTGATGGCTACACAAAAACACGTCTTGATCGTCGACGAGGATCGCGAGGCGCGCGCCTCGCTCGCCGCGCACCTGGAGCGATCCGGATATCGGATCACCACGGCCAGCAGCGGTGGCGGCATGCAGCGCGCGCTCGAACGCGCGCGCATCGATCTCGTGGTGCTCGACGTCAACCTCGGCGAGGACGACGGCCTGCGCCTGTGCCGCTCGCTGCGCGCGGGCGGTGACCTGCCGTTCATCATCCTGGCGCAGCGCGCCGACGAAGTGGACCGCATACTCGGGCTCGAGATGGGCGCCGACGACTATCTCGCCAAGCCGGTGAATTCCCGTGAATTGCTGGCCCGCATGCGCAATATCCTGCGGCGCGTGAATGGTGGCGGCGCGCCTGTCGCCACGGCGCGCGCACGCCTGTTTCGCTTTGGTGGATGGCAACTCGACAGCGTGGCGCGCGAGCTGTGCGATCCGCAGGGACAGCCGGCGAGCCTGCGCAATTCCGAATATCGCGTGCTCGCGTCGCTGCTGGCGCACGGCAACCGCGTGGTGTCGCGCGGCAAACTCATCGAGCTCGCGCGTGGACGCGACGCCGGACCGTTCGATCGCAGCATCGACGTGCGCATCAGCCGGTTGCGGCAGGTCCTCGGCGACGATGCGCGCCTGCCGCGCATCATCAAGACGGTACATGGCGAGGGTTATGTCATCGGTGTCCCCGTTGAACGCGGTTGATAGATACGACGCGGTGCGCGTGACTCGTCGCAGGAACTATTTTCATGTGTGCCGCCCAAATGTAAGCGCCGCACGCACGCGTCGCGCAGGGACCAGGAAAACAATGGGCGACGATTCCGAATGCATGAAGCGGCTCGCGAACGGTGACGGCAATGCCGTGCGCGAGCTCTATCAACGCCACGGTCGCGCGTTGCTGCGGTTTTCTTCGGCGATGTGCCGCTCGCGCCAGGCAGCCGAAGACATGGTGCACGACACTTTCGTCGCGCTGATGCGCGAGCCGGTGTCGTTCGATCCGGCGCAAGGCACGGTGTTCGGCTATCTGTGCGGTGTGCTCCGTCATCGCGTGAGCCGCCACTTCCGCCAGCAGCGGCGCTGGGTTGCGCTCGATACAGAAAATGACAGCTCACCGGCACACGCCGTGGAGCCCTGCGGCCCCGCGGATGAAATCGCGCGTTCGGAGATAACCATCGCGTTTCGCCGCGCCATGCTCGAGCTGCCGCTGCAGCACCGCGAGGTGATCGCGCTGTGCGATCTCGAAGAGCTGCCATACGCGACGGTGGCCGGCATCCTCGACTGCCCCATTGGCACGGTCCGTTCGCGCCTGCATCGCGCGCGTGCGCTTCTCACCATTCGCCTGGCCTCGCTCGAGTTGATAGACCTGCAGGGCGAATTGCCGATGGCACAACGAGGCCTCTCATGAGCGACACCCTCGAAACCCGCAAACTGCATCCGCACATCGCGCCGCTGTTCAGGCAATACGCACGCGACCTGGCGCAAATCGCGCCCAGTTCTGACCTAGATGCGCGTATCGACCATTTGGTCGCAGCCGGGTCGCGAAAGTCTTTACCGGCCCGGTCGCACCGGCTGTTGAAATACGCCGCGGCCGCCGGCCTTGCGGCACTGGCCATCGGCGTCGGCATCTTCATCGGCATGAGGCTCGAACACTCGCGCGAGCTTTCCTCGGCGAGTCAGGTGGCCGCGCGCGACGCCGTGTGGCCGCCCGCGGATCTGGCCATGTGGCCCACCGACTCGGTGTCGTTCAAGGTGCCCGCCGTATATTCGGCGCAGGGAACGCTGGTGGCCGTGGATCCGAACTCGAAGAACACCAGCACCCGTTTCTGGATCGACGTGGTTGTGTCGAATGACGGCACGTTCCGCATCGAGCGAATCGTGCCCGCGGAACCACAGAAGAATGGAGGACACGATGACGTCGCGCCACAGGTTCAGTAGGGCGCTCGTGCTGCTGGGCGTGCTGGGGCTTGCGGCGCAGGCCGAGGAAGCCGCGATTCCGGAGTGCCCGGCCTCGCCCGCGGCGGCCACCGCCAACGTGCGGTCGGTGCCTAACAATGTGCGGCTCGTCACCGGCTCGCCGTATTCAGCGCTGGGCACCAGCCAGACCGTGACCACGCTGCCGGATGGCAACCGCATCATCCGGGAGAACACCATCCGCCTCTGGCGTGACAGCGACGGGCGCACGCGTTCGGAGTTTTCGCTGTCGTCCATCGGCGGGCCGCGGCCGCTCGAGCTCAACACCACGGTCACCGTCATCGACGACCCGGCGGCACGCGAACGATACATGCTGCAGCCCGCGGGCAAGGTCGCGGTCACGCTGCCCATCGTGCCTTGCCGCGTGAGCGCGGGTCTCGAACCGGATCTGAGCGTGGGCCCACCGCGACCGCCCGGCCTGCCCGTGCGCGTGTCCACGCCCGTGAAGCTGGGCGAACGCAAGGTGAATGGCGAGACCGCGGCCGGCAGCCGCGTCGAGGCCACCATCCCGGCGGGCGCCATCGGTAACGAGCAACCCATCAAGATGTCCGCCGAGCAGTGGTACGGCAAGGATCTCCAGGTGGTGGTGGAGGCTACCTACCGCGATCCGCGCACCGGCGAGACGCGCTACCAGCTGAGCGACATCCATCGCGACGAGCCGGATGCCAAACTATTCCGCGTGCCGGACAACTACACGCGCCAGCCGGCGCCGGCTCCACAGCGAAGGCAGCGCTGAAATGGGGACATTCCTGATTTGCAGCAAAAGGGGACGCGCCTCAACGCGATCTGGGTCATGCCGAGCGCAGTCGGTTCGAGGCGCGTCCCCTTTTGCTAGCAAATCAGGAATGTCCCCATTTACTCGAGCCGCTCTTCCAGCTCGACGATCATCTGCCGGAGTTCCCGGCATTTCGCTTCCAGCGCGTCGTAGCGCTCGCGGACGCGTTTCGCGGATTCCATTTGCAACGCAATCTGCGCCTCGATCTCGTGGCATTCCGCACGTGCCTGAAGACTGCGCGCACGTGCTTGCGCGTAGCGCCGTTCCACTTGCCGCAGTTGGCGCTCCAGCTCGTACAGATCGGCTTCGCTCGCAGGAGAATGCCGCACGCCGCGGGACATCGAGTGTTCCATGCCATTTGCCTCCAGTGGCAGCGTGATCTCGCCGCAACACCAGTATCACTGGAGCACTTGATGTTGGTATGGCGGGGAAGTGAATATCGCATTTCACCGCGTAGGAATATTCCTCATTTCGTTGTCACAATCGATCACCTGGCTGTTCCCTGTCTGCTGACAGCGACTATGACAACGAGCGTGTCCCGTCTGCTCAGATCTTCGCCAGTGCCTGCTCGAGATCCGCGATGAGGTCATCCGCATCCTCGATGCCGACCGAAATGCGGATCAGTGCGTCCGTGACGCCCATTCGGTCGCGAGTTTCCTTGGGTACACCGGAGTGCGTCGTGGACGCCGGGTGCGAGATCAACGTCTCCGTGCCACCCAGGCTCACCGCGAGTTTCATGACCTGCAGCGCATCCAGCATGCGGAACGCTTCGGCCTCGCCACCGCGAATGGAAAACGCGAACGTGGAACCGGCGCTCTGGCACTGCCGCTGGAACACTTCCGCGCGCGGATCGCCGCCCTTGAGGTGTCCGAGGTAATTGACGCTCGCCACCTTGGGATGCTGCGCAAGATAGCCGGCGACGCGGCCCGCGTTGTCCGCCGACGCGCGCATGCGCAGTGCGAGCGTCTCCATGGAGCGCATGATCATCCACGAAGTGTTCGGATCGAGCTGCGTGCCCAAACTACTGCGCAGCGCCCGTACCGGTGCGACCATGGCCTTCGGCCCGATCACGCCTCCGGCCACGAGATCCGAATGACCGCCGACATACTTGGTCAACGAATACATGACGAGATCGGCGCCATGTTCCAGCGGCTTCTGGAACACGGGCCCGAGGAAGGTGTTGTCCACGGCCACTGGCGGGCGCACGCCGCCCTGCTGCCCGGCGATCCACTCCGACACTTCGCGCCAGAGTTTCAGGTCCACCAGGCTGTTGGTGGGATTCGCCGGCGTCTCGGTGACTAACAACCCGACCTTGCCGCCTTTCGCGCGGGCCTTCTCCACCGCGGCCTTCGCGCCGGCCATCACCGCTTCACGGTTGATGGCATCCGCCACGCGCAGCGCGCCGATGCCGAAAGCCGGCATGGTCTTGTCGATGAGAGTTTCCGTGCCGCCATACAGCGGCTCGCTCATGAGCAGCATGTCATTGGGCTTGAGATAGGCCCACAGCGTGGTCGAGATCGCCGACATGCCGCTCGAGAACACGCAGGCCGCCTCACCGCCTTCCCAGAGAGACAACCGGTCTTCGAGCACTTCGAGATTGGGATTGTTGAACCGCGAGTACACGAGGCCCGCGGCCTGGCCCGGTGGCGGTTGGCGCCGGCCCGAGGTGTAGTCGAAGAAGTCCTTGCCGTCCTGCGCATTGCGGAAGACGAACGTGGACGTGAGGAAGATCGGTGGCTTCAGCGAGCCTTCGGAGAGTTTGGGATCGTACCCGTAACCCATCATCTGGGTTTCGGGCTGCAACACTCGATTGCCGAGTTTGCGTTTGTGATAGCTGTCGGCGCCCATGAAGCGCTCCTTAGAGACTCAAGATGCCCGATCCTATCTCGATCACCTCTCCCCCAACGAATACTTCGTTGTCGGAATTCACTTCCAGTTGCAGGGAAGACGGGCGACCGATGAATTCACCTTGACTCACGTCGAAGTCGAGCGGCGGCCGCCGGCCCATGGCGATGAACCAGCCACCGAGATTGGCGCAGGCCGAACCCGTGGCCGGATCTTCGAGAATTGCGCCATTGTCCGGAAAGAAAAACCGGCTGAGTATTTTCCTGTCGCCCACCGTGGCGAACACATAGGCCTGGCCCGCGCCATCGACACTCTTGAGCCGCTCGAACAGCTCGAGCCTGGGACGCACGCGCCGCACCGCCGCTTCACTGGTGAGCGGGATCACCAGTTGCTCGCGGCCCGCCTTCATCCACAGTGGCTGAAATCCGATGTCCGGCGGCTCGAGCCCTAACAAGCGTGCGAGCTCCGGCGGCTGCATCTCGACCAGCCGCGAGCTCGACGCGGCCGCGCGCAGCGTCCAGTGATCGCCGTTGGAGGTCACCGGGATGATGCCGGCGCGCATCTCGAGGCCGAGCTGATTGCCGCCCAGTCCGAGCGCACGACACACATGGGCGGTGCCGAGCGTGGGATGGCCGGCAAACGGCATTTCGTAGGCGGGCGTGAAGATGCGCACCAGGGCGGCGGCGCGTTTCGAAGGCAGGATGAACGTGGTTTCCGAAACGTTGAACTGGCGTGCCAGAGCCTGCATCGCCGCCGGGTCGAGCTGGCTGCCGTCTTCGACCACGCACAGGGGATTCCCTGACAACTTCGCGCCACCGGCGGTGAAGACATTCAGAATCCGGAACTTGAGATCCATGACCGGATTATTTCACAACGTTTGCAGGCCAGTGGCCCGCGCGCGCTGACAAAGTGTCCCGGACGGGAAACTGACCTGGCCGGCCTCGCGAGCGGAAAATCAGCTCTGGCTACCGACCACGGTGCCGTCGGTATCGCTTGCCGGTGCGCTCGACTTGATCCGCAGCTTGCTGGCGGCGTCGACCCAGATGTGATGACCGCCGAGCAGCAGATGCCCGGTCTGCCAGGTGGAAGCGCCATTGCGATTCGAGAGCACGATTTGGTTGCCGGGATCTATTCCGCATTGCAGGCGCATTGTGATGTTGGAGGCAAGCTCGAAGATGCCACTGTTGAGGCGCATGTAATTGTTGGGCCCGTAGAAGCGTGTCTGCTCTGCCTGCACGTCCAGATGGAAATGTGAATTTGGCTGCGTGGGAATGCCGGGGAAACCGGCCACCGTGCTGTCGCGCACCTGGAACCGGTCGAGCGCGTAAGGAAAGTCGATGCCGCTGCCGATGCATCGCACCTGGTTAGTGCTCACCGCGGGCGGTGTGACGCTCTGATCGTTGACTTCTGATCCGGCCACGAATCCGTGCACGGTGCAGCCCGTGCTGCCGGCACCAAAGGAGGTCTTCGAAGTTGCGCCGCCGGAGTAGTTGACACCGTCCAGGATCGCACCCATTGCAGGACCGGTAGTCATCAAATGCCCGGCATCACTCGCCAGCAGCGTTCCGCCGTTCGCGAGACACGCGATGCCATTCAGCGAGGGATTCGAGTTCGTGAAGAAGAGACTCTTGCCGATGATTCCGCGCCCGGATACTGCCAGGTAGCCCTGGGATGGCATGCGCTCCTCCGACACTTCGAACCAGCACGAGTCGAGTGTCGTTCCACCCTTGGAAAAGCCATCGTTGGGCTGCCGGACCTGCAGATGGTAGTCGCCGGAATTGCGCTCGAAGCCGCAGCTGTTGAACGCCATCGAGGTGCTGGCGTAGGTCACGGCGCCGGCACCGTTGTCGTAGATCGCCAGTTTGTCGTGGTGCACCAGCTGTCCCAGGATATTGACGTACGGACGGCGGTTGCAACGCGAGATGCGGACGTTGCGAATCGTCAGGTAGTAGTTCCGGTATAGATAGAGGCCGTACACGTCCTGGTTGCGGCCGTCGAGCACGAGATCTTCGATGGCCAGCCACTGCACCGCGTTGAAGTTGTAGACAATCGGTGGCGTAGAAAGCGTGGGCGGATATGGTTCACCCGCACCGAGCGTGCCGGGACCGGCGCCTGCATTGAGGTCCGCCATCAGGATCGTTCCGCCATCGAGCGGGCCCGAGCCACGCAGGTTGGTCGACGACCGCAGTATCAGGGGCGTCGCGATCCGGTACTTCGTCGCAGCGAAAACGACGGTCTTCCCTTGCGACGCGTTGATCGCGGCCTGGATTCCGATGGCGTCATCCGGTGCGCCGCTCGCTGCACCGTCCCAGCGACCGTACGCGCCAAACCATGCGACGTGCGCCGAATGGCGTTCATACAGGCGCAGCCAGCGTGCCCCCGACACGGCACTGCTGGCGAAAATCGTGCCTCCATTCGGCACTTCGACCGAGGCCGGCTGCCACAGAAACCTGCCGCCGCCCCCGTCGGAAATTGAGTTGCGACCGAGCGCTTCCACCACCACCGGCGCCGAGCCGGGGTTCAGTGACACCAGGTCCGACACGATCGTGTTCACGAACTGCATGAAAGCCTCCTGCCTACTTGTGGGAGTCCGTTTCGACTTGCGGCCAGTACATCGTCTGACCCGAATGCCACATCAGTTCGGCGCTCAAATGACGCAGTCGCATCCGCTGCGCTGTCTTCGAAAACGAAAAGCCAAGGCGATAGTGGCCCTGACCCAGCAGCAGCGCGCGATCCGCGGCGTACACACTTTCGGCGACATAACACTCGCCGCACGCCTGCCCATCCTGGTTGCGCAGCGCGACCGTGGAAACCATGTGCGATACCGACCGGCCATCTCGCGCCCTGTTCCAGTTGTCGGAGATCGCGCGAGCGCCGAGATATCGATGCGTGTCGTGACGGCTGAGAATCACGAGTTCTGCCCGGTCATCGAGTACCGACATCTGCCGTGCAAGGTCACCGGCATCGCCTGCGGTGAGAAACTCGCTCAACAGGAGCGCACCGCGACTCACGACTTCGTCGGAAACTGGCTGCCGGATCACGCCGGCACCGGCGTCGGCGCTGCTCAAAATCGTTCCGGCGCCTGCCCCTGCGACCACCAGCACCGCTCCGCGGCGCGACCACATCCGTCCTTGTGCCATGGCCATCTCCCGTGATGCGACTCGAAGCGCCGAAAAGACGCCTGGCGCGGTACTGCAAGTTGTCTGCCGCCGGTTACAGTCCCGTGTATCTATCGCGAACGTTGTGGCCAAGGCCTTTTTCGGCGCTGCGCAGGGGCGAATTCGGCCAATGTCACGCACCATTCACGCGCCACGCGGATCATGCGGCGTCTCGACTTCGCAGTCTTCAACCACAACAACGCAGATGCGGCTCGCTGTCGTCACCAACATCCTGGCGCCTTATCGAATTCCGCTATTCGAGGAACTCGCCAAGCGCTGCGAAGACTTCCTCGTCCTGCTGCTCGCCGACCGCCACGCCAGTCGCGACTGGGTGGCACCCACCACAAGCTTTGCCACGCGCACGCTTCCGGGTATCAGGATCAACATGGCGGGGGCGGTCGACCCCATGCACGTCAATGTCGGGGCGTTCGGCGCGCTGCGGTCGTTCCGTCCGGACGTGGTGCTGGGCGGCGGCTTCACGCCTGCACACCTGGCCGCACTGACCTATTGCCGCACGCACCGCAAAGACTACTTGAGCTGGGGCGAACTCGTCCTCGGCACCGAGAGTGAAGCATTTGCACCTCGCCGCTGGATGCGACACGTCATGGTGCGTCTCAGCGATGGATGGATTGCTTCCTCGAGTGCATCGCGCGACGCCTTCGTGCACTACGGAGCTGACAGAAACCGTGTACTCGTATCCCTGATGCCGGTGTGCAATGCAAAATTTCGCTCCGACGCCGCGCTGGCACGTCAATCGGGCGAATGCGCCCTCATCCGCGCACGATATCCGGGACCGTTGATCGTCAGTGTCGGGCGGTTGCTCGACTCCAAGGGCTGGAAAGAATTGTTAGGGGCCATGGTGCGGGTGCGTTCCGAAATTCCGGAATGTGTTCTGGTCGTCGCCGGCGACGGACCTCAGCGAGCCGAATACCAGCAGCTGGCGCATTCCCTCGGTCTCAGCAAGGTGTTCTTCATAGGCTCGCAAACCGCCAGGGAAGTCGCGGCGTTATACGCAGCAGCCGACGTGTTCGTGTTCCCGACGCTGGGAGATTCTTTTGGCGCCGTGCTCGCGGAGGCGATTGCCTGTGGCGCGCTCGCGGTGGCGTCGACTCACGCCGCGGCGACCGGTGACCTCGTCACCGACGGAGTCTCCGGGTTCACCATCGATCCGCGAAATCTTCAGGCCTTCGCGGCCACGCTGATTCACGCGCTGCGCATGCCGGAAAGAGCCAGGCTCGCAATGACCGTCGCGGCAAGTTCGCAGCTGGCGCCCGACGACAGCGTTGCGGCTGCCGACGCCATCGTCAGTTACGCGCGCCGCGTCGCGTTCGGACACAGCGCTCCGACGTCGCCTCGCGCGTTGCAAGACACGTGATTGCGACGGTCGAATGACGAAGATCCTGCACATCACCGAAAAGCTCGAGCGGCATGGCGGCACGCCGCGCAAGCTGCTCTACCTGTTGCAGCACGGCGATGCCGCTCGCGAGCGTCACGCCTTCGTGACCTTCGTCGCCGGCGATCTCGACGAGGAAATGCGCGCCGCCGGTGCCAACGTCGTTTGCGCCGGTTCGTCGGCCATCGCCACGGTGACTCGCTGCGTGTTGGCCGCCGCCACGCGCGAGCGCGCCAGCGTGATCTGCACGCACTTTACGCGTGCGCTCGTGTGCGGGGTGGCGGCCGGACGCCTGCTCCGTCTGCCGGTGATCCACAACGCGCACGGGCCGGCGACCGAGCAATCGCCGACCACGCTCGCCGGCCGGCTGGGACGCATCGCAAGCCGCTGGTCCTATCCAGCCACCTCGCTGGTCACTGCGAATTCGCAGTTCACCGCCACGACGCTGCAGAAGACCTTTGCGGTCCCGGATCGCAAGCTGCGCGTGATCCCGAATCCCGTCGTACCACGCGCGACCGGCAATCCGAGCGAGCGGATCCCGGCGCGTAACCCGAAAACCTTGCGTCTCGTGCAGGTGGGCGGCCTGATCCCGGTTCGGCGGCAGTTCCTCTTGCTGGACGGAGTCGCGGCAATAGCGCGCACCGGCGTCGATGTCGAACTACTCATGGTGGGTGACGGTCCGCTGCGGCAAGCGCTGTCGGCGCAAAGTCGCGCGCTGGGCCTCGAAGCACGCGTGCATTGGCTGGGATTTCGCGATGACATCGGCGATGTCCTGGCCGCCGCCGACATGTACGTGAGCGCGATCGACGCTGAAGGTTTCGGCATCGCGGTGGTCGAGGCCATGCTGCACGGTCTGCCTGTGGTGCTCGCGAATGGCGGCGCGCACCCCGAGCTGACCGAAAACGGCACACACGGCGTGTTGTTCGATGCCGACGATGCGAACGACCTCGCACGCAAGGTAATAGCGCTCTGGACGGATGCCCAGCGCCGCGCCAGCCTCGCCAGTTCCGCGCGCGCTCACGCCGCACGCAGCTACTCGCCGCGACGCTACGCCGAGAACTTCCACAACCTCGTAGCCGAAGTCGTGCACGCTTGAATAGCGCGCGGCCGTTGATGCCGACCGGCTACGCGTCGCGCGTCGCGGTCACCAGCCTGGCCAATGGCGTGACGAGCGCGATTTGCGTTGCGCTCGCACTGCCGGTGCTCGTATCGGCGCTGGGCCTCGCTCGATATGGCCAGTGGGCCGTGCTCGGCATGTTCATCACCACCGCCGCAGCGCTCGACCTCGGCATGACGCGCGCCATCGTGCTCCACTGCGCGGGACAGGGCGCAACGCGTGTGCGGGAGTACGCGACGGCGGCTGCGGTGATCGCCGGCGGCATCGCACTGGTGGCGACACTGCTCATCGTCATCGTGAGCGTCACCACCGGCCGGCTGCTGGGCATGGCACCGCAGGCGTTCGATCCGTCCATCCTCGTGGGCGGCTGCGCCATCCTGGTATTCAGCATGCTGAATGGCGTATTGCGCGCCGTCCTCGAATCGCAGCTCGCGGTGCATTGGGTCAACGTCGGCTACCTGGCGCAGACGCTGCTCGCCTACGGCCTGACCTTGTTAGCCGCGATTTACTGGCCCGATGGCGTGATCGTCGCCACCGTTTCCGCCTTTGCCGGTGTTCTCCTGCTGCACGCCTCACTGCTGGCGCGCGCCGGGCTGTTGCGGCCGTTGCGCCCCTCGTCCGCCACTTGTCGCGACCTGCTGCGCACCGGGCGCGGATCCTATCTGCTCGCCGCTCCCACCGCGCTGCTGCCGCCGCTCGCATCGATGCTGGTGCTGAGCCAGGTGCCGGATGCCGGCGCTTACGGCATTTTCGATCTCGCCTTCCGCATCGCCACGCTGTCGGCGACATTGCTGGCGGGCATTGCGGTGCCCATCCTTGCATTGTCGGCACGCACGCACTCGACCGGCGTCGGCACGGCGGAGCTCCACGTCTGGGTGCGCCGCTATCTGCTGCTGGGTTGGGTCCTGTTCGCCCTCGGCATGGTGACCTTCTGGCTCGCCGGTCCGTGGTTGTTAGGCTGGCTGTTCCCGGCAGCGGGAGCGGCCTTGTTTCCGGTGGCGCTGGCGCTGCTCGGCGGCATGGGTGCGGTGGCAGCGAGCGAGCCGGTGACGCGCGCGATGCTCGGCAGCCACCATCCCGCACCCGTGCTGCTGGCGCGTTTCCTCATGCTCGGCGTGGTGGCGATCGCGGGCACCTGGCTGCTGCAGCTGGGTGTCGCGGCGTTCGCACAGATCTACCTGGTTGCCGGAATGCTCTCGGCGCTGACCGTGCTGTTCGCGTGGTTCACCACCCTGCGCGGCAATGCGGCGGCTGCCCCGACTAACAACCAGAAAACCACGCCGTAGACCGTCGATGGTCCCTGGACCGCGTTCTGGGCCATGTTGGCAATCGCCAGAAAAATCACGACGTAGAGGATCACCCCGGACTCAACCGTCTTTTCAGCCGTCAGCGCTCGCCAGCCCGCAGCTACGATCACCAGCAGATAGAGCAGCGCACCGCCGAGTCCGGAGTCCATGTACGCCTGCAGGTAGCCGTTGTGAAAAGTCACGCGCGCGACCGCGCGGGCATCCACCTCGCGGTTTGCCAGGGAGGCACTGCCGGTCGAGCCGATCGAGCTGTCCGCTGCCAGGACCTGCGAACCCATGGTCAATCCACTACCGAACATCGGTTGATTGCGCGCGAGCTCCAACCCGTGTTGCCAGAGCCCGAGCCTGCCGCTCAGGCTGCCCAAAGACTCGGCGCGCACGGCGCGGTCGACGGTGGCCTTGTCCACGTGCGCGCCCGCGGCCACGAAAACTCCCACGATGGCGGCAGCCGCAACACCCGCCCCCAACAACATCCTGGCGGACTTGTGAACCGCGGCGACAGCGAGCGCCGCGAGCACCATCGCGATGAAGGGACCGCGCGTGCCGGTGAGCACCATGATGACGAGGCCCAACGCGACCAGCGGAAAACGCACCAGCGGACTTCGCGGCACGGCCCACGCGAATCCGACCAGCAAGCCGCCGACAATGGCGAGCGATGGAGCATCGGTCATGAGTCCGTGGAATCGACGCACATCGCCGATGGGGTACTCCCAGACGCGCGCCGGCCACACCCAGAGGCAGACGATGCTCAGGCTGAACACGATTGCCAGTGTCCACAGCAGGGTTACCGACAGCGCGCGAAATGCCTGCTGGTGCGTCGCGCCCGACCGGCCGAAAGCGCCGATGCCGGCGGCGACCACGCAAAACAAGCTCGCTATCTGGTACGCCAGGTAACCTGAATACTCCGCATACACGAGCGGCACCACGCACCACATGCAATACAGCAGCATCGGAAGATAGGGCGTCAGGCCTCTCCTTCCCAGCGCCGTGAACGTGAAAAGGAGGCCGACCACCCCTGCGAGTCCGAGCGAGCCGATTCGCAGAAAATCCGAAATCGCGCCGAAATAGACGACGTCTTTCGCGAACGCAAACAATATGGCTAGGGAAATGAGTACCGGCATCGAGCGCGGCAGCGTATTTCAGTGTCCTTACAACCGCATGACGCTGGCAGCGCTGTCATCTGCGCGCGTTAGGCTCGCGTCACTCATATGTCGTGTGTCATCCAGTGCCGGTTGCCGGTGGTCCCGCTGGCCGTATCGCTCGGGCTCCTGGCGACATTCACCACGGCGGCCGGCGTGCCGGCGACGGTGTCCGTGTGCGAACGGCACACCGATCGCTGCGTCACTCAACACCTGGTTTTGACGGCGCGCACCCTCGACGCGTTCCTCGATCGCGCCACCGCCGGCGGGGGCGACACGGAACTACGGATCGCGTTGGATCCGGGCAGGCATACCGCCGATCCCGGACTGCATCTCGACGGGCGAGCTCTGCCCGCGCGCGTCCGGTCGGTGACCATCACGGGCGGCGTTGGTGGAACACAACTGGTCGGCTCCCTGCCCCTGCAGGCCATCGATGAATCGGAACTCGATGAGCGCGGCGGGAGCGTGTCGGCCGATCTGCCGGTCTCGAACTACTCGCCGTTTCGGCCCTCGCACCTGACCGCGGAAAATCCCGGACCCGTCGTGCCATTCGACGATAGCGGACCGTTCGAGCTTGCGCGCTGGCCACCCTCAGGCTGGGCGCCGTTCACCGCCGATGCGATCGCCGCCGCTGCGCCTGCGCTGAGACCGGCCGATACATCGCGGATGCAGCGCTGGTCGCAGGAACCGGCAGCCTGGGTCTGGGGATTCCTGAAATACGGCTGGCACGCGGAATATCGCGGACTCTCCGCGATCGATGCCGATACCGGGCGAATTGTCCTGGCAGAGCAGCCGACCTTCGGTGTAGGTGCCGCCGGCCGGTTTCGCCTCATGAACCTGAGTTCCGAGTTCGACGCGCCGCGCGAGTACTGGATCGACTCGCCGCGCCGCCGTCTGCATCTGCGGCCGATTCCCGGCACGCTTGCTTCGTTGCGCGTGTCCACCACGGTTGAACCATTGGTACTGCTGACCCATGTGCGCAACCTCACGTTGCGCAACCTTGCGCTCGGCGAAACGCGTGGCCACGCGATTGTCGTGAAGCAGAGTACCAATGTCGTCATCGCGAACGTCCGCGTGCACGGCGTCGGTCGATCGGCCATCGTGGTCGAGGGCGGCCAGACCGTCGCCATTGTCGGCGCGGATATCGACGGCACCGGCCAGCACGCTGTCGTGCTGAGCGGCGGCGACCGCGCGACGCTACGCGCCTCAAGCCATCGCATCGAAGGAAGCCACATCCGCAGGGCTTCACAAATCGTGATGACGCCGTCGGCGGCGGTGCGCCTGCTCGGTGTCGGGCAGATCGTCCGCGACAACTCCATCGAGGATTCGCCTCACATGGGCATCTACTTCGATGGCAACGATCATCTCATCGAAAGCAATCGCATCCGCCGCGTATGCCTGGACGTGAACGACGCCGGAGCGATCTACGCGGGGCGGGACTGGACGTTCCGCGGCAACGTGATTCGCGGCAATGTGATCGCGGACATCTCACGCGGCGATTCGCGCGGAAATCTCAGCGCCATCTACCTCGACGACATGCTGAGCGGCGTAACCGTGGAGCGAAACCTGGTAACCAACGTGCCGCATGGTGTCCTCATCGGTGGCGGCCGCGACAACCTCGTGCGCGGCAATGTTTTCATCGGTGTCACAACTCCCGTGTACGTCGACCAGCGAGCGCTCGAATGGGCCCGCGCCAGCGTGTCAGCCGAAGGCAGCATGATGATCAGGCTGCGGCGCATGCCGTATCGCGGCCCCGCGTGGCGCAGCGCCTATCCGGAGCTCGCGCAGATCGATGCGAACGTGCCGGCGGCGCCACGCGGCAATGTCATCGCGGACAATTGTCAGTGGACGTCCGGACCGATGAGCGTGGTGGCGCTGGCGATCGAATCCGGCCGCATCGAGCGGCCGCTGACGCTCGACGACACCGGCGAGCGCCCGCGCATCGAGAACGCCGAAGGCATGGCAGACACCTGCCGCGAGTACATCCGGCTATCGAGGGACAGCCTGCCGGAATGACGACCTGGGCGTTAACGAACTTCATGCTGCTGGACTTCCGTGTTCAGCAACGTTCCCGGCGCATGAGTCGAGCCGCCGCGCGTGCCCGCGAGAAGAATCTCCTCGACCTGGTAACCCGGCAGCTTCCGCCACAGAATCCAGTAAGCCGCCTGTAGATAGACGACGACCTCCGCCCAGCGCCGTGAATAGCTTCCGATGCTGCGCAGGAAGTACCTGACGCGCAGCGGAAACACCCCGGTCTCCACCTGGTCCAGCAACCCGTAGGCACGCACCAGTGCCGCGAGATCGCGCTCGTGGGCGGCGATGAACTCGAAGCGCTTGGAAATCATTCCCTGGCTGTACATGCACTTCATCACGACGTCGCGGAACACCGCCGCCGGCCAGCGCATACGTGCCGGCCACGCCGCGGCGGCCTCGGCGGTGACTTCGCGCACTTCGGGCGCAACGACATCGAGCTCGAAAAAGCGGCGGCGATCGTCGGGCCAGAACAGTTCGATGCCGCAACTCTCGGCGTTCGCCTTGCGTCGTCGCCAGCGCGGCACGCGGCGCAGATGCATCAGCAGGCGACTCCAGACGGCATTGGAAATATCGACGCGCAGTTCCATCGCGCGAGTATTGGCGAGCGATTCCTGCATGCGCTCCCGATACGCCGCAATGTATGCAGCGGGATCCTCGAATGCCTGGGTGGAGCCCAAAGTAAATGCGCCATCCGACCGCCACGACGACCCTGGTGCCATGACGACGAGCTCCGAGGCATCGAGTCCGCCGAGCTGGCCGATCTGCTCGCGCAGGCGCAGCGGGTTCACCGCGAAGTCGTTGAATTTTTCCGTCTCCGGATGCAGGTAGCAATGATTGCTGGCGAACGGGATCGCATAACGCGGCTGTACGGCGTTCATGAAAAGCTGGAACGAACGCGCATAGTGGAGCGCATCATCGCGAATGGCCGTCTGACCTTCGACGCGGAAACAGGCGCGCGCATTCGCCGAGCTGTGGCTGCGGAGCGCGAAATCAAATTTTCCATGCCGGCGCAGGATCTGCCGCAACGGCAGGCCGGCGATCTTCGCGTCGTTGGCGTTGAGGATCCTGGTGTCGCCCGCTTCGATCGCGATGGCGGTGTCGCTCATCCACAGGCCGAACTGGTACAGCGTAACCGCCAGGCCCGGACCCACGTCGATCCGCTGACCATGTTTCACACGCGTCACGTCACGCACACCGATACGACGCAGATCGTCGGCACTGCGCGTGTGCGGCTCATCGGCCACGATGAAACGCTTGGCCTTCAGCAGTTTCTTGATGGTGGGGCCGTGCCAGTGATCCCAGTGGATGTGCGAAATCACCACCGCGTCCACCGCGCGCACTTCGTCTTCGTCGAAGCGCGGCTCCGGGAAGTTCCACCACGACCGCCAATAACACGAGCCCAGCAACCACGGATCGATGATCAGCGACGTGCCGCCATACCTGACCAGCAGGCAGGCGTGCGACAGCACCTTGAACTCGGCGATCTCACGGTTCAGCACGCGGTACCCGGCGTGAAACGCAGATCCTCGACGTAACCATTGCGCAGCGATCGAACATGGTGTCGCGCGATGAGCGGACTGCAATCGGTGGATTCACAGAACAGGCGCGTCACGTGCGGATGGGCCGCGAAATCGGTGTGGGCGATCAACTCGCGTTCGATGCCCTCGACGTCGAGCTTCACGATCACCGGGCGGTCGCTGCCGCGGTAGGCGGCGAGCACGTCCGCAAAAGCGACGCAGACCACGCGTTGCACGGCGACGGGATGATCGATGGCCAGGGTCGAGCTGTACTTGCCGTCTTCCGAACAAAACAGGTCGACGCTGCCCGCCGCCGTGCCGACGGCCTTCCGGTGGATCGTCGCGCGGGACCCGAAGCCATCGAGATTCCTGCGCAGGAAATCGAGGTTGGCGTTGTCCGGCTCATAACAATGCACGGTGTTGTGCGCATTGCGCGTCATGAAATACACCGCGCTGACACCCACGTTCGCGCCGACGTCGAGAAACAGGAATGGCTGGTCGGTCTCGGTGTGGTAGTCCCCGCGGCAGAACACGCTGAATGCCGTTTTCAGGCTCTCGAAATTGCGCAGGTGGAGCGTTACGGCTCCCGTCGGCGTGCGCAGCCGGACTTGCCGCGGCGCTGATTTTCGCAGCAGGCTCCAGGCGAATTGCACGGGGTTCGAAAACACCCACAAGGCGCGATAGAGCGCCAGCCAGTTGTGTCGGTTACGGAACATGGCTGCGAGTTATCGCAGGATGATGTTTCGGAGTGATGATCAGACTGTCGCTACAACGTTGCATGAAGTCGGCGCGATGAAGCGCGCGTGAAACGAGGATCGCCCTTCAGCGCGTGAGCTCGAGCGCGCTGCAGTCGAGCGAGGTGGCCCCACGCTCCGCGCGCGACCAGTTGACGAACAACGGATCCTCGCCGGCGTGCACCAGCCCGGGCTGACAACGGCGCGCGAGCGCATCGTAGTAGTACGGCCCGTCGAGCCCCGCATCACGCAGCAAGGAAAAGATCGGCTCGCGACCGCCGCCGCGGCTGTCGGACAATCCGTTGACCTCGACGAACACCAGCGTGGCGCGGCTCAGCGCATCACCCATGCCGCGCAGCACCTGGTACTCGAAACCTTCCACGTCGATCTTGATCGCATCCGCGACGAGTTCGCGGCGCTCGAGCTCGAGGTCCAGCCGAACTACCGGCACGTCGATCACGGCACCTTCTTCCGCTGAAGCGATATGCGTGGTGGACGAGCCCGGCGTGTCGGAGATCGACACCACACCCTCCTCGTCGCCCACTGCAGCGCAGGAAGCGATCACATTCTTGCGGCCGTTGCGACGCAGGTTTTCCTGCAGCAGCGCAAACGTCGCCGGATGCGGCTCATAGGCCAGCGCCCTCGCGCGCGGCTGCTCCGAGGCCACCAGCGAGTACGCGCCGACGTTCGCGCCAACGTCCACGAACACCCCGCCCTGCGCCAGCACTCGCTTGAGCAACGTCATGTTGTTGTAGTCGTACAGGCCGTGCGCGTTCACGAGCGCGGAGACCCCGCATCGTCCATGCGTGGCCACGAGCACCGACTCCGACAGCTCGAGCTCGTGCGGAAAGGCCCGCAGCAACTTGCGCCGTTGCCAGTCGAGATGCCGTCCAACGGCCGCGAACCGATCGATGTAGGGATTGCGCGCGATGCGCTGGATCGACCCGACGAATTGCCTCATGCCCACGCGATCTGCTCCGCCTCGTCGACGTCAGCGTGTCCGTCGTCGCGGCGCCCGACCACCGAACGCGCGCAATGCGGCGGCGGCGAGCAGCGCCAACAAAAAGGTCTCACTCACTCTTCCGCCACCACCGCCACCGCCGCCGCCCGCAGTCGGCGAGTTCACGTTCACGACGAGCTGCGCGCTGTTCGCACCACCCGGTCCGACGCACTCGAGATTGAACGTGGACTGCGTCGCGAGCGCTGGCGTAGTTTCGTTTCCCGTGGCCGGTTTGGTTCCCGACCAGGCGCCGGAAGCCGTGCACTGCGTGGCGTTGGTCGAAGTCCAGTTCAGACGAGTAGTTCCACCGGTGCCGACCCTGGTCGGATCCGCCGTGAGGGTGACCGTGGGCAGAGCGGGCGCGTCCGCCACACGCACGCGAAACGTGCCGGCGCCGCCGCTCTGCGCACCCGGGCGCGCGATGAAGTTGATGAAGTAACTTCCAGGCGTCGCGGAAAAAATGAAGGTGCCGCCGCCGAAGAAACTGCCGATGACGTCCGGCCCCCGGGTCACGACCGCGTCGAGACCGGCGAAGCGGGTTGGAAATTCCAGATCGTCCGCGATCACCTGATAACGTCCCGCGGTGACCACCGAGAACTGATAGGCGCCGAATGCGGTGCCGACGCCGCGAGTGCCTTCGATGGGCGCGGCCGCACTGCCCGACACCGGTCGCAATTCCACGCCGTAGATGCCATTGGCGCTGGAATTTGCCTGGCCGAACACCAGCACGTTGACGGGCCCGGCGGTCAGCTCGGCGTCCACGGTTCCCGGCACATCCTTGGACGCGCGGGTGACCCCGCCCTGGGTGATCACGGCGCGCAACGCGGTGAAACCTTGCGGGAACGCGAAGTCCGTGAGACGCAGACGGTAGGGGCCCGCGGCGCTCACCGTACCGGTGAACGTGCTGGCGCCGAGGCTCGCGCCATCGCTCGCGGTATTCACCAGGGTCAGCGCCGGGATGCCGCCGCGGCTCAGTTCGACGGCGTAACTTCCGGAGGCGCCGGCGCCCGGAGCCGCGGCAGCAAACAAGACATGGCCGGCAGCGGTCGCCGTGAAATCGACGGTGCCCGCAGCGTCGAGCCGGGTCACCAGATCTCCCTGCGACGTCACCGCGAGTTTCAGCCCGGTCAGGGGCACCGGTAACTCGAGGTCGGTGGCGGTCAGCGAATAGGATCCCGCGGAGAGAAGGCTGGCGCCGAGCTCGGTGACGCGCCCCACCGGCAGCAGGCGCCGGTAGATAGACTGCCCGGTCGCGACATTCTCCACGTCGACGACGTACACACCGGCGCCCGCGGTGACCTCAGCGTCGGCGATCACGAACAAACGGTGGTTGCCCGCATTGGCGTTGAACAAGGCTTCGCCTGCGGCGGGGAGCGTCGCGACGGGCGCGCCACCTTCGGGCACCACGGCAAGTTGCGCCCCGGCGAGCGCCGCGGGAAATTCGAGATCCGTGAACGACACGCGGTATTGGCCGGCGTCGGTGACCACGAATGTCGTGTTGAGCGTCTGGTGCGTGGGGGCCGGCGGCGGGTTCGGCACCGAGATGGTCGCGGTGAATTCGAGCACCGGCGTATCGGAGGCGCGCCGCACGCGCGCGCCGAGCGTACCGATGCCGGGAGCGCCAGGCGTTGCAACGATGATCAGCCGGTAGGAACCCGCGGTGGCGTCGAAAGTGGCGCTGGCGCTCGTCAGAGCATCGTCTTCGGCGGCTTCTTCGTCGTCATCTTCCAGCTCGAGCAGGCGCACGATGACCCCATCGCGCAGCACCGCTGCCCGTCTGCCGGTGAGGGCGCCGGGGACCGCGAAATCCGTGATGGTGAGCTCGTACGTGCCCGCCGTCACCACTTCGAATTCGCGCAGCACCGCCGATGGCGCCGTCGGCGCGACGATGATGCCGGTTTCATCGAGCAGCAACGTTTGGGCCTGCAGCACCGACACCGGAAGCAGCAGGGAGGCGCAGGCGACGAGGACTTGTATCGACATGCGTTACCCCTTGGCCGGAATGCTGGCGAGCGCGGCGCGCGCTTCATCGGATCCCGCGAAGGCGGATTTGCTCTGCAGCGCCGCCTGCAGATTCTCGCGGGCCTGGGTGTTTTGCCCGCTCTTGAGCTGCGCCATGCCGAGGTGGAATCGGACCACGTACGCCTGCGGGGCCATCTGGTTCGCGCGCTCCAGCACCGCGAGCGCCTCGGCGTACTGGCCACGCCGGTAGAGCACCCAGCCATGCGTGTCGAGCAACGCGGCATTCGGGGAGTTCGCAAACTGTTCGGTGAGTTCGCGGGCGCGATCGAGGCTCTTCTGGTCCTTGCGATAAGTGATCAGCAACATGGCGAGGTTGTTTTCGGCCGCCTCCACGCCTCGCCGCCTGGCGATCAGCTCTTCGTACTTGCCAATAGCCTTGTCGAATTCGCCATTGCGCTCATAGAGCGCGGCGAGATCGGCGACCAGCGAGAAATCCCAGTTGCACCTGACCACGCCCTTCTCGAGCGTCGCGACGGCGCCGTTGCGATCGTTGGCCGCCAGTTGCGCAAGCGCGAGATTGCGCCAGCCCAGGGGCCATTCGGGCGCGGCCGCAACGACCTGAGTGAACTCCTGCTGCGCGGGAACAAATTTCTTCTCGGCGAGGCGCAGTTCACCGAGCAGGTTGCGCGCCGCGAAGTGCGCGGGGTTTTGCGCGAGCGCCCGCTCGACGGTTGCCTGCGCAAGCTCCGGATGTCCCGACGTGACATGCAGCCGTGCGAGCGCCGCCAGCGCATCGGCTGCGTCTGGCTGCAACTTGAGCGCTTGTTCGAAAGCCGCCTGCGCATCGGCAACGCGCTTTTCCGCCTGGGCCGCAATGCCGGCAAGATAGAAGCCCACGGCCTTCTCGGGCGCGAGCGTCTTCAGGTCTTCCGCGGCGACGCGAGCCGCCGGATAGTCGCCGCGTGCGAGGTACATGCGCACCAGGATCTCGCGCGCCAGCACGTGCGTCGGATTGTCGCGCACGGTCTGCTCGATGAGCGGCAACGCCTGCTCGCTCTTGCCCGCCTGCGCCAGCATCTGCGCGAGCTCGACGCGCACATCGGCGTCACCCGGGCTCAGCGCCACGGCGCGCTGCAGCGTTTCCTCCGCGAGCGCCGGCTCGTGATTGGCCACGTGCGCGCGCGCCAGAGCGCGCAACACGGGCACCGCTTCCGGCTGGTCGCGCAGGACCGCGCGCAAGTCACCGATGGCAGCCGCCGGGTCGTTGCCCTGCATGGCGAGATTTCCACGCAGCAGCAGCGCATCGTTGTCGCGTGGATTCTCCGCCAGCACCTCTTGCACGAGCTTTCGCGCTTCGTCGTTCTTGCGTTCAGCCGCGTACATCGCCGCAAGTCGGTTGCGCGCGATCAGGCCCGGCGGCTTGGTGCCCGCCTTGTCCACCACTTCCTTGTAGACCGTCATGGCTTCGGCATTCTTGCCGTTGCGCTGCTGCAGGGCTCCCAGGCCCAGCCGCAAATCGTAGTTGTCAGATTCCTCACGGATGAATTCCTGGAGCGCCGTCACGCCTCGCGCCGGTTCACGCTGCGTGCTGAGGAAATCGGCGTACACCAGCTTCGCGTCGATATTGTCCGGTGCCGCGGCGATGGCGGCCTTGAGCACGTTCTCGGCATCGTCGAAACGCTTTTCACCGGACAGGAAGATGGCAAGGGAATAACGCGCGCGCGCGTCATCGGGCCGCTGCTCGATGATCTTGCGCATCTCGCCCTCTGCGCCGACCTTGTCGCCGAGCGACAGGTACAGCAGCGACAACACCTGGCGCAGCTCGGTGGCGGCCGGCACCTTCTCGAGCGTGGTCTTCAGCAACGCGACCGCGCGCGGCGACTCGTTGCGCTGACGGTAGATAGACGCGAGCAACGCGACGGCGTTCTCGTTGTCGGGCGCAAGCTTGACCGCCAGTTCAGCGTCGGCCAGCGCATCGTCGGGCTGGTTGAGCTGCGCACGCGCCGCAGCGCGTACGGTCAGCAATTCGGCATCGTTGACGTTCTTCGCGATCGCGGGCTCGATCAATTCCAGCGCCTTCTGCGGCGCGCCCGCGAACACGAAGACGCGGCCCAGCGCTGCGCGCGCACCCGCGTGATTGGTGTCGGAATCGATGGCGCCCTGGTACATCCCGGCGGCTTCGCGCACCTTGCCGAGCCGCTCCATGCTGCGGCCGTACATGTAACGGGCCTGCGCGTCGTTGGGCAGGATCTGCAGCGCGTTACGGAATTCGATGCGTGCCTTCTCGTAGTTCGTCCCGGCGAAGAAATCGTCGCCCTTCGACATGTGGCTGGCATAGCGGTCCTGGGCTCCACCACATCCGGCAATGCCGAACGAGAAAAGAGTGGCAAGCACGAGAACACTGCGCAGTTTCATTTTCGATCCCAGACGATTCGGAGGACTTGCAAAGCTAGGAGCCGAACTTTGCGTCCATGTGACACGCACACGACACGTGCACTACATTGGAACCACGCCCCGGGCTGCCACCAGCGCGAGCAGCACCGAGGTGACCAACGCTCCGCCGCGCGCCACGTTCCAGTGATCGAACGCGAACTCGATCGAATAACCGATCACCACCAGCTTGAAGATGCCAATACCGATGGCCGCGGCCGAGTCGCTGGAGGCGGCGACGACCGGCGCGATCACCGCCACGAACAGCACCAGCGCATCGAGCGTCGTGAATGCATAGCGACGCTCGGCACTGGTGCGGAAGCGCACCAGCACCAGGGCGCCCAGCGATGCGAACAGCGCCACCTGCCACGCAGATTGCGGCTGCAGTAGCCCGAGCGTCTGCTGATCGAGATACACCAGCATCGCCGCGGCAATGAACAACACCAGCCGCATGAGTTGCACGCTTGCGGGCCGATTGCCGCTGATCAGCACCACCAGTTGCGCCAGTACCAGCGAACCTGCGAGCCACGCCACATCGGCGCTGACCCCCTTCTGACCGAAGGCGACCGCGGCCGCATAGGCGGCGAGCAGCGTCAGCAGCAGTGCGCGGCAACCGCGCCGCAAGCGGTCTTTCTCCTGCAGCCAGCGGATGTGCAGCGCCAGCTCACTGGGTTCGCGCGCCGGGCGTGCCCAGCGCCAGTCGCGCACCCGGGCGCGTTCGAGCAGGCCGGTGACCACCGCGGCGAACGCCGCGAACACCGCCACGATCACCAGGTCTGATTCGAAACGCAGCACATAGGCCAGCAGGAACAAACCGCACTGAACGCCGTAGATGATGAGGACCGACTGATAGTGATCGAAGCCGAGCGCCAGCAATCGGTGATGAAAATGCCGCCGGTCGGCGGAAAACGGTGAACGACCGGCACGAATACGCTCGATCATCACGGTCAGTGTGTCGAGAATCGGCCAGGCGAGGAGCAGCAGCGGCAGCGCCGCGCTCACCGTGACGTCGTCGCCCTGCGTGGCCTTGATGGCGAGCACACCTGCCAGGAAACCCAGGACCTGGCTGCCGCTGTCACCCATGAACACGCGCGCCGGATGCGTGTTGAAACGCAGGAAGCCGAGCAACGCGCCGGCAAGCGCCGCCGTGGTGGATGCCACCGCGATGTTTCCAGACGAGAAACTGATCCAGCCGATGGCGAGAACCGCCAGCAGCGTCGTGCCACCGGCGAGTCCGTCCAGTCCGTCGGAAAGATTGATGGCATTGGTGACACCCACGAGGAACACGAAGCTCAGGGCGAGCGACAGCGCCTCCGGCAACTCGATGCGATCGGTGAGTGTCGTCGATTCGATCGAAACGCCGCCCGCCGTCACCGCCAGCAGGCAGGCCAGCACCTGCGCGCCGAGCTTCCACGGCCAGGCGAGCTCGTAACGGTCGTCGAGCACGCCCATGACCAGCAGTATCGCCACGCCGCAGTAGATAGCGGTCCACTCCCCCGGCTGCGCCGCCATGATCCACAACGGAATCAGCGTTCCGGCGCCGATCGCGAGCCCACCGACGCGCGGAATCGGCGCCGCGTGCACCTTCCGGTCGCCCGGCCGGTCGAGCAGCCGCAGACGGCCGGCAACGTTGGCCAACGGGGGGATCAACGCGACCGTGATGGCCAGGGCTACAACCAGCAGCAACAGCAGCTGCATGGCATCACGTCGGGATGTACGGGCGCAGCGCCGGTATCAGCGTGCGGGCAAATTCTTCCAGGGTCCGATCGGTGTCCGCTTCACTTTGGCCGGCGAGCACCGGCGCGGTCAGCCGCAGCATCGCACCATCGGTGCGGTTGCGCGTGAGCGAGTCCCAGAAGATGTACCACTTCACCTGGTATTCGTTGGTGAGCACGCGGCCACGCTGGTCGAACCAGTAGTAAACCACTTGCTTGACGTTGCCGCGTTCGATGATCACGCGGTTGACCGACAGGGTTCCGGCGCCACCGGCGAGCGTGATGGCGCGCGGCGCGATATCGCTGATGCGCCAGCCACCTCCCGGAATACACGAACGCGGCGAATGCACGGACTCGCCCTTGCGTTGCGAGTTGTAGTACGCCACGTAGAGATTCACCGGGGTCCGGCCGGCGGCCTTGAAATCCGCCAGCACATAGTCGTCGAGTTTCAGCGCATCGAGGTAGACGCCGTCGAGACGATCGCGCCGGCCGCGCCATTCGCCTTCGCTCATCGGCAGCGTGGTGAAGTCCTGGCGCTCGGGCGAGGCATCGACGCGCTCCGGCGTCAGCATGCCGACCACCGCCACGACCACCACCAGCGCCGCGGCGCTCCCGAGCACCGGGGCGGGTGGGGAAAATTGCGGTGACTCGCGAAACGGCACCGGCGGATCGAGCCCGAACTCGCTGCGCCAGCTCGAGAACGTGCCGCCGATACGCGACAGCAGGATGATCTCGACCAGCAGGATGCCGGCGCTGAACATGAACATCAGCCAGCCCTGGAATTCGTGGAAGAAACCTTCCGCCATGCCGATGCCAAAACTTTCGACCAGCAGCCCGATGGTGCCGACGCGCAGGCCGTTCATGAGAATCGAAACCGGAATGCTCGAAGCGAACACGATCGCGCGCTTCCACAGCGGCGCACGATAGAAGTATGCCATGACGAACGACAGCGTGATCAGCGGGAACAGGTAGCGCAGACCGTCGCAGGCCTCGGCGACTTCGAGCTGGTGCTCGCCGAGGTCGATCACGTTGCCATCGAGGCTGACGCTGACGCCGAACATGCGGATCAACGCGACGCCGAGCCGCGAGGACATCAGCTGCATTTCGCTCGACAGGTTGTTCAGGATGAAATTCGGCAGCGGAATGGCGAGGAACAGCAGCAGCAGCGGCAACCAGATGTGACGGATGGCGCTCGTGCCCAGCCACGCGATCACCAGCCCGCAGATCATCAGCACCAGCCCGTAGTGAACGATCGGCATGAGCGCGCTGAGATCCCCGGCGAACACCACGAGCACGCCGAGGGCCACCACGGTCACTCCTGCGAGTGTTCCGTCCCGCGGCAGCTCCGCGAGCACGCCGCGCTTGCGCCACGCCAGCCACACGGCCAGCAGCGGCAGCAGCGGACCGTGACTGAATTCCGGGCGTGCATCCCAGAGATAGGCCAGGTATTCAACCGCTTCACGCTGCCAGAGGCAGGCAGCAAGAATGGCCGCGACGATGACAGCGATGCTCATGCGGCAACTTTGTAGCGAGTACGTCTTACAACTTCATTGCATGCGCGAGTTGTTTGACGTACCGACGGCGTCAGTTCGCGCGGCCGCGCAGCGCTTCGCTCATCGCCAGCCCGAGAAACTGCGGCGCCGAGACGAACGTGCGTTGCCACAGGCGCCGGGGTTCGAAGCTCAGGCGATAGGCCCACTCCAGACCCATGTCGCACACCCAGTCCGGCGCCCGGCGCACCGTGCCGGCGAAGTAGTCGAACACGGCGCCGATCGACCCCACGACGCCACATTCGAGCTTGTGCTGGTTCTCACGCACCCACTTTTCCTGCTTGGGCGCGGTCATGCCGACCCACAGCACGTCGGGTTTCGAGGCATTGATCTCGTCGATGAAACGCTGATTGGCCTCGGGCGACCAGTCGCCGTACGGCGGCGAAATGGCCTTGCCGAGCGAGACCTTCGGATACGCGGCGGCGGCGCGCATCACCAGCTTGTCGAGCACTGCTTCCTGCGAGCCGAAGTACACGACGCGTGCCCCGCCGCGCTGGTTGAGCGCGGACATCAGCGAGCGGAAATAGTCGATGCCCGTGATGCGCGGCCCGATGGAGAGCCCGCACAGCCTGGCGGCAAGCTTCACGCCGACACCGTCGGCGACCACGGCGTCCGCTTCGCGAAGCGCTTTCTTGAAACCCGGGTCGCGGTCGGCAACCGTCAGTGAGTGCGGATTGGCGCAGGCGAACACAAACGGCTGCCGCTCGCCCGCGCGGTCCTGAATGCTGGCCAGCGAACGTTCGATGAGGTGCTCGAGGCTGTCGGCCCAGATTCGAACGCCCAACATACTGTTCGGTTGCATGTCCTGCCCGCCTGTGGATCTGCGACGCAGATTGGCGAGTCCGTGTGACAGTTTTCTTGCTGAAATTTGAAGTGGGCATGACTCGGTACCGACATGTGTATGACATGAGCGTCCGCCACGCTGCATGGATGCGTGTTCTGCTGGCCCACAATTTCTATCGCTCGTCCGCGCCGTCGGGAGAGGACGAAGTCGTGCGCAGCGAACATCGCCTGCTCGCGGAGAACGGAATCGAGGTCATTCCGTTCATGCGCTTCAACGACGCACTGGCTGCTGGCGCGCGTGGCGCGATCGAAGCCGCACTCTCCAACGCCTGGTCGTTCGCGTCGCTCGGTGCGTTGCGCAAACTCATCGCCGAGCAGCAGCCGGATGTCGCGCATTTTCACAACACCTTTCCGCAGATCTCGCCGGCCGCCTATCTAGCCTGCCGCGAGGCCGGTGTGCCCGTCGTACAGACGCTCCACAACTACCGCATGTTCTGCGCCAACGGCCTGCTCAACCGCGGCGGCGAGCCCTGCGAGCGCTGCGTGGGAAGCAATCCGCTGCCGGCGCTCGCGCACGCGTGTTATCGCGGCTCGCGCGTTGCCACGGCCGGCATGCTCCTCGGCGGCCTCCTTCATCGCGCGAGACGCACCTATCAGACCGAGGTTGTCAGATACATAGTCCTCACCGAATTCGCGCGTCGTAAGTTCATCGCGCATGGACTCGCCGCCGAGCGCATCGTCGTGCGCGGCAATTCGCTGCCGTACGATCCCGGCGCCGGCGCGGGAGCCGGCGGCTACGCGCTGTACGCGGGAAGACTGACCGCCGAAAAAGGCGTGAGCACGTTGGTACGGGCGTGGAAGGCCCTGCCTGACATTCCGCTTCGCATCGCCGGCGATGGCGAGTTGCGCGCCACGCTCGAACGCGAGGCTGCCGGATTGCCGATCGAATTCCTGGGGCGCATCCCGGCCGAGCGGGTCATCGAGCAGATGCAGGGTGCCGACATGCTGGTGGTGCCGTCGGAATGTTACGAAGGATTTCCGCGCGTCGTGGTCGAGGCGTTCGCCACCGGTACGCCCATCATCGCTGCGGACCTCGGGGGACTGCGCGAGCTGGTGGACGAGCGCGCCGGCATCCGCTTTCCCTCGGGGGACGCGCACGCGCTGGCGGGCGCCGTCACGCAACTGTGGCGCGATCCGGCGCGACGCGACCATCTGCGGCAGGCGAACCGGCGCCGCTTCGAACGCGAATATTCTCCGGCGAATGCGCTGGCTTCACTCGTGAGCGTGTACCGCGCAGCCGTTCATGGCGGCCGCGCGTGGCCCGCGACTCGCGCCAGCGGTTCCCCGATGAATACGCCCTGAGACGGGCTGGCCACGCCTTTCCAGTATGATTCGATGAGCGTCTCGCCGGCGAGATACCGGCGCATCACGATGGCCGGCTGGGGAAACTTCTGCGGAAATGCGCAAGGCTCGACCACTGTGCCAAAGCTTCCGGTCGCACCCGCATCGAGCCACGCCAGGCTCGACATCTGTTGGCCGCCGATCAGTTCGCCCCCGCTCGACGTCAGATGATCGGCGATCGCGCCGGCGCGAAAGCGCAGGGTCTCGAGCGACGTCACCCGCACGCGCCCGGTGAAATAGAACAGCACGTCGTTGGCATCGCGCAGTTCGTCGGCGCGACGGATGTCCACGTGAAAATCGCCGTGCGCGAGCCGCAGCGCCGCGGGAAATCCCGCGGCACGCACGTTGCGCGCCCTGTCCGTGGTGCTCAATAGATAGGCAGTGCCGCTCAGGCGCGAAGCGTCGGCGGCGACACCCTGGTCGATGGTGTACCGCGCTGCCTCGAGTGAGCTGCCGGCGAGCAGCATCGCGGGACGAATGCCGAGCTCGGTGTACGGCAGCTTCGAGTCGCTGTCGAAATAGGCGCTGCGCGGCGTCATCCGGCAACCTTCGACACAGGACCGCGCGTCGTAGCCGAACGCGAGTGCGGACGTGATGCTCATGCAGCCGACGCGATACGGCGCCGTCCAGGCGACCGCCAGCGCCTGCACAGCCGATGGCATCCCGCGATCGAGTGCCTGCCAGATCGCCGCGAACTGCTCAGGCGCCAGGTGGCGCAACGGCGGGAAGGACACGTGCAGGACGTTGCGCGGAGGAATCGCGCGCCGCTGCACGAAATATCGCCCGATGGCCACCGAGTAGGGATCGGCGTCGTTGATGATCACGCCGATGGTTGCGGCATCGAGCGCCGCTGCCGGCTGAGTTGTCAGCGCATGGGCCAACGCCAGCAGCGATGCGGCGAGACTCGCGCGGAAGCTCAATATGCGCGTCGCTCCGGGCGCGTGGCGCGATTCAGCACTGAGCCCAGCTGCGGCACGCTGCCCAGCAAACTCTGCGTGCGCTGCAGATCTTCGCGACGCGTGCGCTGCTCGGCGATCACCAGCAGGATTCCGTCGAGCAGCGGCGACAGCGTGAGCACGTCGTCGGTGAGCAGAACCGGCGGAAGGTCGAGCACTACCAACCGGTCGGTGTAGCGCGTGCGGATTTCCTGGAGAAAGGCGCGGGTGCGTTCGCCTGCCAGAAGCTCGGATGAAGAGGTGCCGAGCGCAGCGGTCGGCATGATCGCCAGCCGCTCACGTCCCTCGGGACGCCACAGCGCCTCATCGACGCCGATCTCGCCCCGCAGCACGCTCTCGACGCCGCGCGACTCCGGAATCCCCAACAAGGTGGCGACGTTCGGCCGGCGCAGGTCCATATCCACCAGCAGGATGGTCTGATTGGGTTCCGCCGCCAGGGCCAGTGCGAGGTTGACGGCGGTCAGCGTCTTGCCATCACCATCCGCCGGACTCGCGATACCGATGACCCGCGCACCGCGCTGGCGCACGCGTTGAAGCAACTGGGTGCGCAACATGCGATACGCCTCGGCCGCGAGACCGGGCTCGTCCGGAAATATCACGCGTCGCTGACGCAGGCTCTCGCGATCGAGCGCGAAGGTCCGTGCCGGGGCCGCGGCGACCGCGCGGCGTTGAGGCGGCACGAGAGACAAGGCCGAATGATCCACGATGAACTCCTGTCAGATCCCAAGGCGACGCATGACGATGAACCACAAGGTATCGAGCGGCCGAAAGAAAAGATGAATCGCCAGCAGCCCGACGACCGCGCTCGCCATCGCACCGCCGGCGGCGAAGCGCACCAACTTCTTGCCGCGCGCCATTTCCGACGCGGTCACGATGATCGGGATCAATGCGAGCAGCGAATTGCTTCCCAGGGATTCGACGTCGCGCCGGCCGCGCACGGACGTGTCCATCACCTCGCGCAGCGCGGCGCTGGCCGCGGCCAGGGCCAGGGCCAGGACCAGCCCGACCATGAACACCGCGAGCCGATTGGGGCTCACCGGTTCTTCTGGCGGAAGCGGCGGCTCGATCAGCGTGAAGCGCTCACCCTTGCGGTTGGTCTCGAGCTCTTGCGCGAGCTGCGCTTCATTCTGTTTGGCGCGCACTTCCTGATAACGAACCCGGGCGTTCTCGTAGTCGCGCGAAAGCTCGCGATATTCGCGCTCCACCATCGGACTCATCGAGACCTTCTTCTGGTAGCCGTCGGCCTGTTCGCGCAACGAAGCGATCTTGACGGCCAGTGACCGCTGGTCGTTGACGATCGACGACAGCTGCGCCTGGATCTGGATGTACGCCGGGTTGTCCGGCAACTCGTCGCGCCGCGGCTTCGCCGCAGTGCGCGGTTTGGCGAGCTCCGCCTCGAAAGCGGCGACCGTGCGTTCCGCGTTCTTCACGTCCGGATGTTCGGGGGAATATTTTTCTCGCGCGGCGCCGAGCTCGGCACGCGCGGCGTCGAGTTTGCGCAGCAGGTCATTGTCATCAGCCGCGGCCGCTCCCTGCTCTTCCAGGCCCGCGATTTCACGCTCCAGCCGGGCGATATCGGGATGATCCTCGGCATATAACGCGCGGCTGCTCGCGAGTTCGGACTTGAGCGAACGAAGCCGGTCGGCGGGAGTGAGGATGCGTTCACCCGAATCCGTGAACATCACCGAGTTCGGCTTGAGTTGCGCGAGCTGCGCTTCGAGATACACCTTCTGCTGCGCATACGAGCGTTGCTGGGTCGTCGAGTCGCGCAGTTCCTGTTCGGTGCGATCGAGCAACTGCATGTTCAGTTGCACCAGTTCGGGCAGCTGGCCGAGGTTCTTTTCCTTGAACTCCGCAAGCTTACTTTCGAGCCCGGCAATCTGCTTGCTCAGACGGTCACCCTCGGTGGTGAGGAATGAAGAGGCATCTTCGGCGAGGCGGTTGCGGTTGCTGAGATTCTCGTTGAGATAGAGACTCGTGATCTCGTTGGCAACCTTCACCGACAGGTCGGGCGAAGGGTTGTCGTACGAGACCGCAAACGCGATGGTCGCCCGACGCGGTACGCCGGTGCGTGGATCGACCACATCGGCGCCGATCATGCGCAGCTGGATGTCCTCGCGCATGCGTTCGATGATGCTCTCGCGGCTTTCGCGGTCCTTGAGGTTGCGGTAGAGGTCGTAGCGACGAATGATGCCCAGCAGGTTCTGCGTGGTCATCACCCGCTGGCTGATGATCTGCACGCGTTCGTCCGCGTAGGAAGTGACGGTGGAGCGCACCAGGTCGGTGGGGATCTCCTGTTGCTCGATGAGGATCGTGCCCGTCGACCGGTAGGTAGGAGGCCACGCCAGCGCCAGTACGCAGGTGGCGAGGAAAGCCACGGCGAAAGTGATGCCGATCGCGCGTGCGCGTCGCCGCACCACATCGACGAGGTCCGCCAGCGAGGGGCCTTCCCTTTCTTGTGTATTCACGGCCTGCGTGTTCATGGCCTGCGTGGTCATTGCGGCGGCCGCCATGCGACGTTCAGCGCCAGGCGACTCCCATCGGCGTCGCTGTGGAAAAGCTCGTATTCCTGGCGCACGTAGCTGCCGGCGACACCAAGCGTCCAGCTCTCGTCGAGTGCCCACGTCAATGCCAGCAATGCGCTGCCGTAGCGGTAGTCGTATTGACGCAGATCGACCTCCGTATCCTCGCGAAGACTGGCGCGCACATTCGCCGCCAGCGTCAGCGCTTCGGTGAGCTTGAATGAGTACGCCAGCCGAAGATTTTCGGCGTGCACCAGGATGCCGTTGCCACTCGGCTCCACGTCCTGTGACAGCGTCAGCTTCAGGATCGATCGCGTGTTGTGCCAGGAGGCCGAAGCAAAATGGCTTTGCGCGACGTCACTGCGTCCGCGCGCCTGCGTATTGGTTCGCCCCGTGCGCGCTTCGAGATCGAAGCGCTCGGTGACGCGGAAGCGAAACCCTGCCTGCGCACCGCGCGTATCCGTTTCGGCACGCGTCAGGGGCACTTCGAGGCGCGCGGCATTGGCCGTCAGCGTCAGATCGAGGCGTGGCGACATGGTCGCCGTATACAGCAGGTTGGCCGATGGATAGCGGTATCCGACCAGGCCCGTGCCCAGGGTGCGGTCATAGTCGATGTCACTGATGCCGAGCTGGTATCGGAGCGTGTGGCGCGTTCCCACGTATTGGGTCAGCGATGTCGAAGCCTGGATGGAATGCCGGCGCGTGTTTCCCTCGACGAACCCCGTCTCGCCGGGCTCGGTGGTCAGCGTGCTGTCGTCGGCAATTCCGGCTTGCGCATCGAACGTCAGGCGTTCGCCACTGCGGCGATACATCGTGTTGATGCCCCAGTCTTCCGAATCGAGAGCATCGTCGCCCGAATACCGGCTGACACTTCCGCGCGGCGTCAGCGCGAAGCTCGAGACCTCGGTCATTCGCGTGATGGCCAACACGCCGCCCAGCACGGCGCCATCGGAGGGACGCGGCGGCTCCTCGAGCCGTCGATTGGTGTCGCTATCGGCAGTCAGGATGAGTTGCGGCACCACCGTCCACTGCGCGGCGGACGCGAGCGAGGGCAACACGGCAACCATCGCCACTGCACTGCCCACACGAGCCATCACGGAACCACGACCGTGTCGCCGCTCTGCAGCAACACGTTCTGCGCGAGCTCCTTTCCGCGCTCCACTTCCGCGTACCGGAACATCAGCGAGTGGAGCACGCCGGCTTCGCGGCGCAGGATGCGGATGTCATTCACTTCGGCGAACGGCGTGGCGCCGCCGGCGAGCGCCAGCGCCTGCATCACGTCCACCGGCTTGCTGAAACTGAATTCGCCCGGACGATTGACCTTGCCGAGCACGTAGACGCGGTTGCCACCGATCTGCTTGACCGAGACGGTGACCACGGGATCGGGAATGAATCGCTTCAGCTTCGCAGCCAGGGCATCGGTGAGCTCCTGGGTGGTCATGCCGTCGGCGCTCACGTCTCCGGCGAGCGGAAACGACACGCCGCCATCCGGTCTAACTAGGATTTCGCCCTGGAGATCGCGTTCCTTCCAGACGGAGATGACCAGGACGTCGCCTGGCTGGACGCGATAAGCCTCGGCCGCGCCGGCGAACGAAGAGAACGCGATGCCCACACTAACAAGGGCGCTGAACAAGAGCTTTGGCACCGGAAACTTCCTGACTGCACGACGAGTGTCATACTAACGATCGTTGATGACGTTTTGTTTTCCGTGCGAGCAATGCGAGCCCCGACAGCAGCAACCATCCGGCCGCAGGAATCGGCACGGGAGAGTAGCTGAGGTTGAGCGAATACAGACCGCTGCCGAAGTTCGGATCGGCAACGCCGTAGACGGTGGCGAAATAGGTTCCCGTGCCGTCGATATTGAACGTCGCGCTTCCTGGCGCGGCCAGCTGCGCGAGCAGCGACGTCGAGGTCGACGCGGCGAAGCTCAGCGAGCTGAAGAGCCCTGGCCAGCCGAGATCGGTCAATGTCACGGACACGCGGCCGCCTGTAAAGCCGCCCGGCACCACGAACGGCAATACGATGGAGTCGGTGCCGGTGATCATCTCGGTTCGCGCGACGGCGTTGCGGCCGCCAGGAAGCAGGACCACCGGGGGCTGGACGATCGCGTACATGCTGACCGGCGGACGCGAAGGGTCGAAGACATCCGCCTGCGCCGCGTTCGCCATGCCGAACGTCACCGCGATGACCATCATCACCCGCGAAAGCATCCCGCGAGTGCCGCGCCCGTTCCCCATCTCAGTCACGTGACACCTCTCCATTGGAACGGCGGACATATTTTTCGTAGAGGTAGCGACGCAGCGAGTTCATGGCGTCGGCGCCGCCGTTGTCGGCGCGCGTATGTTCGGCGCCGTTCGAATGCATCTCCGACAGCTTGATCGCCGCGAACGGCGGCTGCGTGGCGTGCATGGCGATGAGCGCCACGTCCTCGCGATCCACGCGCCGCGCGGTTTCCACGCCATCGTTGATGATGGTGTCGAGCCGGGGCATGTCGAGTTCGAAGAAGCGAACCAGGTCGTCGCCCGACTCGAAGAACACCGGCAACACACTGCGGCCCCGCGCCTCCGGGTCATGCAGCGGCTCGAGCCGCGCGAGCATGGTCTTGACCGCGAAGCGCACGACGTCCGAATCGTGGACGCCCAGGCGGGTCGCCAGTTTCTTGATCTTGCGCACATCCGCACCACTCATGCGGATCGATACAGCTTGTTTGCGACGTTCACTCACGGTTTTCGTATGCCGGCTGACATGCGCCGGTCCCTCCTTGCTGATACCGAAAGTAGTCAGAAAGTGTTGCAACTACGCGGCAATCGTGTGACTTGGGGGAATGGGGGGCGGTGATTGAGGGGCGCGCGTGCCCCAGCGAGCGCACACGCCCAGGAGATTCGTTCGCTTTTCGCCGGGCCCTTCGCTTGGTTGTTCATCGCAAGATTGGGACCGCCGCTCACACGAAGACATCTTGGCGCGGTTGGGGTGGGCGTTAGCAAAGAGTCCTGAGGACGCAGGGGCCGGCTTCGTGCCTAACGAGGCCAGGTAGTCCCGGCCCGCTCTCGAATCCCCTGGGCATGCGCTCGCTGGCGCAACCGTCACCGAACCGCGCTCCCTTTCCCCGCTTTGAACGGAGAAGAGGCGCATGGCCAGGTCTTCTCAAAGCCACGGGCGCGCGTCGCTCGATCCTCGCTAACGAGGTGCGGCCCCTTTTGCTAGCAAATGGGGAGTGTCCCCAAAAAAGGCCGTGCACGAGCACGGCCCAAAGTCTTCAGAGAAGCAAGCGGAAATGGCGGACGAACCGCCGCGAAATCAGGCTAACAAGCGTGGAATTGGTCTGCGGGTCGCGGGAACCGCTGCCCTTTCATGGCGGCAAACTGCGCCCGTGCGGTGACGCCGGAGTGACGAAATGGTGAACCAACTCAGCGGAATGGCGGCGGTTGCAACGCCGCGGCCGGAGGACGTTGTTCCTCCGCGCGCGTCTGGTATCCATCGATGAGGTTCTCGAGCTCGACGCGCTTGAGGCGCGTGAACGGCTCGAGCGGTGAACTCGTGGTCAGACCACGCGGGTTCTCGAGGCGCGTGAGGACTTCGCCGTTGAGCGTGTACAGCGCCAGGTTGCGATCGATGCACTGCCGCAGCTCCACGTCGCGCTGGCCGAGCGATGTCTTGAAAGAACTGCGCTCGCCCTCCACCTCGCGCAACTGGCCGGCGAGCTCCTTGAATTTCATCACGAGTTCCGCCAGCCGCGCCTTCTCGCGTTCCAGGTCCTGGCTGAGGGCATCGGACTTCGCCGTGGCACGAGCCACCGCCACATCGTTGCCCTTCAGGCTGCGATCATTCGCCTTCTGCTTTTTCTTCAGCGCGTCACGCTCCTTGCGCATCGCGTCGAGTTCGGACTGCAAACGTGCGTTGTCGCCCAGCAACTTGGTGCGTTCGGCCGCGAGCTGCTGCAACTGCTGCATCGCCTGGGCGTTGCCGCTCGAACTCCTGGCCGCCTGTGCCACCGCGGGCCGGTGCGTTGCCAGCGCGACCAGCGCCAGCGCCATCATGAGAATCAGCCGTGCGTCGACTTGCATGGGCTCTCCTCAGAACGTCGAATTGAGATCGAGCTGGAACACGTCGATGCCGAGCGGCGGTCCATCGATCTCGTTGCCGCTCAGGTAACGCGCGCGCAGCATCACTCGCGGATTGAACGAAAACTCGCCGCCCAAGGTGAAGCCCTTGACGTCAGTGCCGCCGAGCCTGAAGTCGGAATCCGTGAACGCGTCGAGCACCGCGTCGCGCTCCAGGTATCGATACCCGAGCAGCACTCGCCACGCGAGCGACTGCGCCATGTCGGCGGAACCGAACGCGGTCTCGACCTGGTAGCCTTCGGTGCGCGGGTCGATGGCCAGCCCCAGACGCTGATTGACCTCGTCTTCCTCGTACCCGATGTTCTTGACGTAGTTGCCGCTGAAGGCGAGCCGATATCCTGGCGACAGCCGCCAGTCGAACCCCGCGGTCACGTCGACCAGGCGATATTCCGCGGCCAGCGCGAACAGGTTGGTGGTGCCGTCGGCGTCGTTGCGGATGTCGAACAGCGTATTGCCGCGTTGCAGGAACTTGGGCGCGGTGTAGTCGAGCAGATTGCTGTCGAGTACGTTGCGCTGGCCGAGGAGATTTTGATAGTCGTAGTAGGCGCCGGCGAGCCGGAAGCGCGAGCCCGTGCTGCGGCGGTATTCCATGCCGAGCTGGCCGCCCAGCAGCCACTTGTCCTCCGTCGTTGTCCTCGAACTCCTCGATCGGAAATCCGCCGAGCGTCAGGAACACGAACCGGTTGAACAGCTCGTCGCGTTGCAGCGCGATACGGTAGTTAGCGGTCACGCCCTCGAAAGTGAGGTCGTTGTCGAAGATCAGGTCGGTGGTCAGCCAGGGATTGGCCATGCGCCCGCCGGTGAAGGTGAGCTGCTGGCGATTGCTGTTCGACACGCCGATGTGCCGGATATAGGCCTGGTCCACGCCGATGGTGTAGCGCCCCGCCGTGTTGCCCAGCGTCTGGTTCGTGGATACCGGGTCGCTCAGATTGCCGGTGGCGAGCCGAAAGCCGGTGGTCCAGCCATAGCCGAGCTCGGCTTCCAGGCCGAAACGCAGACGCGCACGCAGGCGCGCGCGCTCCTCGGTGGTATTGGCGAGTGCATCCGTGCCGGCGCGGCCGATTCCGCCGCGATTGTTGACGGCCAGGAAGTCGATGTACGCGCCGGTGGCGTTGTCAGCGGCGAAAGTGTCGCTCTGCCCGCGCACGCGAATGTCCCCATTGAAGCGCACACGTTTGACCCAGTCCGGCAATGCGCCCGGAATCGCCCAATCTTCCATCTTCGCCTGCTCGATCACCTCGGCGGTTACTTCACTCTTCAGGTCGTCGGCGACCTGCGTGCGGATCTCCTGCTTCACGACCTCGGGGATATAGGGCACGCGCACCGCACCGGCACTGAGCTCGGCCTCTTCGGCGGCGGCACCTGCTGCCGCATCGGCTTCGGCCTTGGCGGTCGCATCGGCGACCATCTTCGCTGCCTGCTCGCGCGTGAGCACGCCGCGCTCGACCAGTCCCTGCAGCAGGTTCACCACGGTGTTGCGCAGCTCGTTCAGCCGCCGTTCGTCGGAAGACTGGGCGGCATGCGCGGCGCCCGCGCACATCAGGAGAGCGGCGCAGGCCGCGGCGAACTTGTTAGGGGTCATATGCGGGCGGTGAGGCGAATCGTGATGGGTTGCGGCATTTCAGCCGGCGCGGCGTGCGGAATTCTTGCCACGCGCGCGACGGCACGTTCGATGGCGCGATCCACCTGGACATCGCCGGTGGAACGCACCAGTTCGGATTTCAGGATCGAACCGTCCGGACGCGTCCACACCTTGAGCGGCACGTTGTAGGCGCGCGAACGCACCAGCTTCTCGTTGTTGAGCTCGGCGAGGATCGCGCTCTGTACCAGGCCCGCGTACCAGGTGAGCTGGCTCGCGCCACTACCGACGAGGTCGCGGCCACCGGGACGACCCGCGAGGCCGAAGCTATCGGAGCCTGCAGTGCCTTCGGCATCGAGGCCGAGATCGCCCGGTGGCGGTTCATCGGACGGCGCTGGCTCGGGCTGATTTTCCGGTTCCGGAACATCCACCTCTTCCGGCGGCGGTGGCGGCTCTTCGGGTCGCGGTGGCGGCGGCGGCGCGCGCAGCACCTGGATTTCCTGCACCACCATTTTCGCAGGCGGCGGCTTGTCGGAAAGAACGGCCCGGGCGGCACCGGCGATGATGCCAAGTCCGACCACGCCCAGCACTGCGCCGGCGATCATCTTGTGATGCGACTCGGTCTTCTTCGAGGTTCTTCCGTGCGGGTCACTCATGGCGTCCTCACTTCACGATGCGCTGGGTCACGAGGCCGAGCTGCGTGATCTCCAGGCGTCCGACGAGGTCGAGCACTTCGACCACGCGCTGGTACTGGATGGTCGAGTCCGCCTTGATGATCACCGGCAGATCGGGCGTCGCGGCCTTGTACTGTCGCAACAGCCGCTCGAGCTCCTGCATCGTCACCGGAAACGTGTCGAGATAGATCGTGCCGTCGGCGGTGATGGAGATCGCGCTTGGTCTTGTTCTCCGCGAGACTTGGCTGGGCGCTGGCCTTGGGCAGGTTCACCTTGATGCCCTGCACCGTGGCCGTGGTCAGGATGATGAAGATGATGAGCAGCACGTACGCGAGATCGAGCATCGGCGTGACGTTGATCTGGTCGTAGACGTCGCCTTCCTGTTGAGCACCGCCGGACATCGGTCATTCCTTTCATGAATATTGCTCGGCGATGCGCGTCACGAACTCATCGAGAACACGCGCATGTCGGCGACGATTTCCTTGATGCGCGTGTTCAGCCAGTTGTAGCCGAACAGGCAGGGGATCGCGACGCCGAGGCCGGCGACCGTCGCGACCAGCGCGGCCGCGGTGCCGGGCGCGATGGCGTTGACGTTCACGTCGCCCGAGACGGCAATGGCCGCGAACGTGATCATCACGCCGACCACCGTGCCGAGCAATCCGAGGAACGGCCCGCCGGAGATGGCGATGGTGAGCAGCACCATCTGGCTCTGCAGTCGCTGCGTCATGCGCGTCAGCGAGGCATCCATCGTCGCACGGATGGACTCGATCGCCGGCGGGGTCAACGTCGTGACCCGCGCGGCGCCCGCGGACTTGCCTTCGAGGCGCGTCAGCACTTCGCGCATGCCGTGGTGATACAGGCGGTACAGCGTCGAAGCGCCGAACTCTTCGTGTTCTTCGTCGCTCCTTTCGAAAGCGGAGGCTTCCTTCTTGCCGGCGTCGGCGCCGAAACGCCGCTCCACCGCTGACGGGTCATCGCGCAGCTTGTGGAACTCGTCGAGGAAGTGAGCGTTGCCTTTCGCGACGCGCCTCAGGTACATGCTCTTGACGATCATGATCCACACCGACCAGAAGAACATGACCGTGAGAATGCCGATGATCACCCAGCCGTCGATGGTCACGTGCGCAGCGTGGTGGAGAAATAGCCCTCGCCTCCGCCGCTTTCCTTCTGCGCGTCGCCACCGTAGACGAGCAGCGGCGCCACCATGCCCTGGCTGCGCGCCGCGGCCTGCAGCCACTCGGCCGGGCGCGCAATGTTCGAAACCTGGAGCTCGTCGAGCTCGCCGGTGAGGAAATTCGCGCCGGCCGCCGAGCCGCCGACGGTCAAACTACCGGCGATCGCCGGCACCGTCGCTGGCTGGTTGCCCGCTTCGACGCCGTCGACCCACAGCGTGAGCCGGCCCGCACCGAGGGTGAGCGCGACGTGGTGCCACTCTCCCGGCGACACGCCGTCGCCCGCCTGCGTCACGGTGACGGTCTGACCGCCCCCGGTGGTCTCGGCGAATACGCGCGCGCCGTCGAGGCCGAGAAGGATCGTGCCGCTGGCGTCCTCGAGTGCCGCGACGTAGGCGCGCGTCTGCGGCGCGTCGATGCGCAGCCACGCGGAGATCGTGAAGCCCTTCGCGGGGTCATGCTGAAGCGCGCCGGTCGCGGGTATGGTGATCAACGTGCTGCCCGAGAATTGGGCGCCCGCACCGATCAGCGACGCCGGAGTCACATCGGCCTGGAACGCCGAGGCTTCGGTCTTGTATGCGGTCGAATCCTGCGGAGCACCCGGCGCGGGGCCGAAGTGATACACCAGCGCCTGATTCGTGTCGTACGTTCCGCCCGGATCGCTCGCGGCGGCCGCGTCCTTGTTGCCGTAATACAGATAGATCTTGTCGCTGGCGGCGCCGCCGGCGAGCCGCGGCATCTGCACCCAGATGAAGGCCATCTGCGCCTGCGGGTCGTAGCGCTCGACGTGAAACTTGAGCGGCGTCTTGTCGTCGCCGGCGATGAAGCGCAGGTCGGCGCCGTCGGGCTTGGTGTCGTCGAAGTACTCGAAGTTGGCGAGCGACAGGCGCACCAGCACCGGCACGTCGGTCGGCGTGCCGCTGATGTTCGCGCCGGCGGCGGACAGGTCGAACGTGATTTCCTTGCGGAAATTCCAGTCGTCGTTCCACCAGGCCTGTGCGAGGCTGGGGACGAGCGCGGCCACGGCAGCGCATAGAACGAAAAGGCCGCGACGCATCGACGGCATGCTGGAGAATCCTTTGATCTAGTTAGCGTTGGCGGAAGCGATCCGCGTAGGTGAGTGGATTATTGGCATCGCGTATGACGGAATTGTTGCGACCGGCCACCAGGCACCTTCCGGGAATTGTCGTTCTCTATTTCTGGTTGCGTTTCAGGCACTCACTGTCATCGGCCTTGCACACTTCGGTGCCGAAGCCCTCGAGGAACACATCGAGGAATCCGAAAGCGGACGCGGCGAGCGGCGCAGACTCCTGGCGGTTTCCGGCGTCGGCGGTATCGCCGGCCGCTGCGGAGGCGCTGGAAGCAACTGCCGAGGCACTCGACAGCGAGGCACCGAGGCTGCTGGTTTCGGCAGGCACGCCCGTCGAGGTGCCGCCCACCTGGATGTTGTCGAGACCCACCACCTGCTGGGCGGCGACGTTCAGATTGCCCGCCGCACCGATGCCCGCGTCGCCCGCGTCGACCTTGCCGGCCGGAGCAATCAGGTCCACGTCGCCGGGCTCGATGTCGTCGCCGGTGATGATGCCGCGAATGCCGCTGCCGGCGACGGCGCCGGCGAAGTCCAGCGTCACCTTGCCCGAGGCATCGATGGTGATGGTGGGCGGCGGCGCCGAAATCGCGGACTTCGCGCCGCGGCCGGCGTCGATATCACCCACGGTTGACCAGATGGCGATGTCGCCACCGCGGAGAGTAAATACACGCGAGCTGTTCACCAGCACGTCGTCATGCGTGAAGATGCGCACCGAACCGGCGCGCTGCGCCACGATGCCGAGCTCCGAGGGCGGGCGGTTGGCGAGACCGGTCGGCGGAACTGCGAGACCGACATTGAGCAGGCCGCCGGGCGCGAGCAGCGTGATATCGCCGTCGGCCAGCGTGTAGATGCGGCTGAACGCCAGCAGCAGGTCGCCGTCATAACGCGGCGTCGCGGCCGGCTCACGGCTGCCGGGGAACAACGCGTCGATGGCGGCGTACCCGCGATCAAAGCCTGCCCCCGGAATGTTGTTGGCATCGCGACCCGAGGCCACGAGCTCGGTGAAGAACACGGGCAACAGGAACGTGCGCTGCAGGTCGGCGGCGAGTGTATTGAAGCGGCTCACGCTCGCGTCATAGCCCTCGCCCGGCACGCCGCTGATGGTGGCGACGAATTCCTGCAGCGCACTGCGGTAGGCGGCTGTCGGCGCGACGATCCGCGCGAGAAATTCCACCGGGTTCAAGGCCTCGCCGACGCCGGCGAGCACCGTGATGTCGGCGCCCCGCTCCGATGTCAACGCCGGGTTGACGATGCGTCCCACCGCGGCGATGCCAGCGGAGAATCCCAAGTCCACGTTGCGCACCGCCAGTACGTCCAGACGGCCCGCCCCGGCGATCTCGATCTGCTTGTTGCCGGCGTTGACGTCGAAGATCACGTCGCGGCCGGCGGAAATGATCGTTGCGTCACCGGCCCGCACGTTCTGCACACTCAGTGTGGTATTGCGAACATCGCGCCCCGCGGTCATGCGTGCGAATTTCGGCAACAGGAAATACATTCCGAAGATATCGCGCCCCGCACCGATCAGCGCCGGCAGGTCATCTTCGGCATGCCGCGCACTGGCTGCAGGGCTCAAGAGCGCTTGCAGGAAGGTCTGCTGTGAGTTGGGCGACAACACGGATGGAATCTCTGCACGCGGAGCGTCTGACATCGTGAACGCGCTGTCGAATGCCGAATGGATGTCCCGCCTGGCGAACATCTCGAGCTGGCCCGAGTCCGAAGGCGCCAACAGCACATTGCCGATCGCGCCAATGTCGCCATCGGTTGCCTCGAACGTCGCCTTGGGAGGCAGCAGCGTGAGCACCGTGTCGTTGTTGCTCAAGGCCTCGTCGCCAATGAACGCGCTGAGCCGTGCTGCCGTGGTGTCCATGTCGATCGCCCCGGTCGCGGTGCGGACACGCAGCCGTGAATCTTCGGAATAACTCATGAAGTACGAGGCGAGTGCCCCGCTCGTTATTCCCTGGCTGAGCATCGTGGGGTTGATGACCGATTCGAGCGCGACGCCACGTCGCGCGAACAGATCGAGGTTGGCCTCCTGCATGGAGAACATCGATCCCAACAAGGTCGTCAGACCGGCATCGCGCGAGCGGCCAAGCTCGCCGCCGGCGCGCAACCGGTTGTCACCACGCGTCACGTGCGCATAGGCGCTGGTGATGTCATTTTCCGCGTCGAAAGTTAGAACACCACCGCCGTAGCGATTGACCCTTCCATTGACGATAGATGCGCTGTCGGCAGCGGCCGCCGACAGGTCGCGAATATCGTGTCCGGCGCGGACCACCAGGTCGCCACCGCCCAAGGTACCGGCGTTCCAGCCGAACCTCTGTACATTGGTGCCCCAGCCCTGGCGGAAACAAAGACGAACCGAACGGGAGCCGCTGACGCACTTGCCAGTCGCCGACAGCCTGCGTGACTTCGGCACCAAGGACATCGTGACCCGCCGACAGCTCGAGCCGTCCGCCGCGTGTCGGCAGGACGAATCCCCCGCCGCCAAACAGGTGCGTGGATTCGCCCGCGATTCCGCCGGTGTAGACCGACGCGCCGGTGTCGAACCACAGATCATTGCCGGCATGCAGGGTCAGATCGCCGGTACCGGTGCGAACCCGGGTGTCGAAGTTGATACGCAGGTCCGACGCGGCGTCGAATGACAACGACGAGGAATTGCTGTGCGTGGAATTGCCGTCCAACAAGCCGACATGCCGGATGGGACGGGTTACGAGGCGGAAGCCATCGCTGAGCGTGCCGGTGAGGTCGATCGATCCGGTGGCGTGGAAGGCGATCGCCGCCGCTTCGCCGCCGAATCGCCACGTCGAGAAATCCAGTTCACCGGTTTCGAAAAGGTCCGTGTCGGTGGTGTTGATGACGAGATCGCCATCGGCCGAGAGCTCGATGCCGGGCCGGATGGCGACCGGTGTGGCGAGGCTGGCGAACCGGCTCTGCAATGCCGGGGCCACGCTGGACATCGAGGCGGTAACCTGGTCGCGAATGTCACTGAACTCCGCGTCGCCCGGCGTCGCTGCAAGGTCATATCGCAATACTGGCTGCAACGCGATGACGTCGACACCGCTCACCGAGGAATTGAGGTCGCCCACGCGCATGCCGCTGCTGGTGGCCGCGGCGCGCACGGTGAGCTGTCCGGGGTCAAGGGCGTCACCGAGCGCAATCTGGCTGCCACTGCGCAGGTTCACGTTACCGGCGGTGCTTTCCATGATCAAACTACCACCTCGACCCAGTGCTCCGGCCCCGAGCGCGCGTACACGCGCGGTGCCGGCGAGCGTGAGATTGCCGCCGGCACGGAGGTCGATGCGACCGCGCTGATTATCCGAGGTCGCGTCGATGAATCCCGCGATGATGAGTGCGCCGGCATCGGTCGCAAGACTCACCTCGCGCGCGACGATGCTTTCGCCCGAGTCGAGCGAAAGATTGCCCTGCGCGACGTGCACGACTCGCTGCTCGCGGAAGCCGCCGCTCTCGAGCTGACGATTCAGCAGATTGAAATCACCGAGCTCGCCCAGGTTCGCGGTGAAACTGCCGCCACGCGTATCGGCACCTGCCTGCGCGATGAGCGTCGCACCGAAATCGGCGCGTCCAGCGCTCTCGACGCCCAAGGTGCCGGCATCGGCATGGCCCGCGCCCGAGACTCGAAGTGTGGCGCCGGTGCGCGCATCGAGAGTGCCTGACGATGAAAGCCGCAGATCGCCGCCGGACGATCCGACCGACCTGCCGCCCGCGTCACCATCGAGCCCGAAACGTCCAGCAAACTACCAGCGTCGAGTAGTGAGGCTGTTCGTTGCGTTGAGCTCCACGCGACCGGAGCCGATGCGAATCGCACCGCCATGCTCGACGCGGGACGCATCGATGGCGACTCGCCCGCCGAGCTGCGAATCGACACGTTGCGTGTCGGCCAGCGCCTGCGCGGAACGCGCGGTGCGCAACAAGCCTCCGGCCGTGAAAGAGACGTCGGCGTCACTCGCGGCGCCGATGTTGGCCGCGGTGAGCGTCAGGTCACCCGCGGTCGACAGGCGCGAGATACCCTGACCCACGAGTTCCTGCCCGGCGGCAATGGCCAGCAGTTCAAACGCATCGACGGCCACTTCGCCGGGACCCAGCACGAAGTCGCGCGCCGAGAGAGACAGAACGCTGCCAGCCAACAGCTCTTGCTCTCCGGTCGGGGCCGAAGAGCTGTTGAGCAGTGTGAAGCGGTCGGCGCTGAGCCGGGCGTCAACCCCGGGTGCACTGGCGATGATCGACGGTGTGTCGAGAAGGATCTCGCGCAACGAGCCGAGCTCGAACGATTCTGCAAGCTTCAATTCGTGATTGGCGGTGAGACGCAACCGGCTCGCGCCGGCCAGGTTGCCGAGCAGCGCCGAGCCGATGTGCATTCCGGAAGTTTCCTCGCCGGCAATGCCACCGATGGTGATGTCGCGCGAACCCAGCGCCCAACTGGCGCCACTTCCATTGATGGTGCCGTCCGCGCGAACGGCTCCCGGTCCGTCGACCAGCAGCGAACCGCGTGAGGCGATGGTCGAGCCCGCCGCCGCCGTCACACTGCCGCCAGTTTCCGCACTGCCCTCGCGCTCCGCGAACAACGCGCGAGTCGCGGAGACGCCGAGCACCGCGGCGCCGGCATTCGCGTTTTCGAAGCGCAGCGGAGCCTCGTCGTCGAACTCCAGGGATGCGGTCGCGACGCCTGAGCTCAGGCTGCTGCCGGCCTCGAGACGCAGATCATCGGTCGCCACCGCAATGATTTCCGTACCCGCGAGGCTGGCGCCCGGAGCGAAAACCAGCCGCTCGCTGTTCACCTCCACGGTGCGCCCGTCTTCCAGGCGATGTCCGCCTAACAACAGGCTGGCGGCTCCCCAGCCCTGGAGAACGCTGGCCTCCACACTTGCAGCGTCGACCGATGGAGCACTTCCCGAAGCACGAACCTCGAGATTCGGCGCCGAGATATCGACCGCCGCACCGCGGCCCTGCGCGTTGGCGGCGGTGAGCACGCGGCCGGCGAGGTCAAACGAATGGGTCGCTGCCAACGATAGCCGCGCGGCATCGTCGGGTGCGACCGGTCGCGCCGCGTCGTCGAAGGTCGAAGCGCGCACGTCCTGATAGGTCGCAAGCTGGCGGCCGTACGATCCCGGCCGCACGAGGAATCCACTGGCACGCGCGTCGCGAATGCCCGTGCCGGCGAATGTGCGATAGCCGGCGATGACTGGTGAACCGTCCGCAAGGCGCGTATCCACTCCGGCGACGGCGTCGGCGGTGCCTGCAACGGCGGAGACCAGCAGCGCGCCTGGCAGCAGTGCGTAGCGCGCCGGCAGCAGAGGATAGAAGCCGGCGGCAAGCCCATCGCCACCGGATAGATAGATGCTGTCGCCGGGCTTGAGGTCGCTGCCCTGGTACTCCTGCGGATCGAACGGCGCGAATCCGTCGCGCAGCGACGGCAGGATGGCGTACAGACCGGGTGTAGCACCCGGCGCCAGCGCATCACGTGATCCACCCGGGCCGGGCGTCCATTCATAGGCGTACAGATCGCCGCCACCCTTGATGTCCACGGTCGCCGCAGCATCGATTGCGACATCGCGCGCGGCGAGATTGACGCTGCGCGCGTCGAGGCTGGGCGCATCGATTTGTACGGCACCCATCTGATAGATCCACTCACCGAGCCTTGTTTGCCCGAATGGCAGCAAACTACCCGTGGCACTGACCGAGGTGGTACTTCCTGCAGCGAGCGCCAGGTCGTCACTGGCGTTGAGCGAGATCTGGCCGAAGGGCGCGGCCAGGCGCGTACGTTGCACGATGGAGCGCGCATTGACGCTGAGCGAACCGCCCACCGACAGCGGTACGGTGTCCACGGTCGCTCCGGGCGAATCGAAAGTCACGCGATCGTTGACACCGCCAGCGGCGAAGATCGAGTAGCTCGTACCCGTCGTCGGATAGATCAACGGCGAACGCAGGTTCAGGTCGCCGGCGATGCGCAGTTCACCCGTGCTGGTCCCGGCGTTCACGAAGCCGCGCATGCGCAGCTCCCGGCGCGCATCGAAGGTGGCGCGCGCGACGCCCGTGATCGCCGTGCGACCTGTGAGCTCGATGAGATCGCCGCTGATGTTCAAGCGCCCGAATCCGGAAACCGGCGGCGTGGCGGCAATGGCCGAGGTGTCCAACGTCGTGCCGAACGACACATAAGGCGCGGAGAGATTCACCGAGTCGCCGGACACGCCGATGATCGGCGCGGCAATCTGCAGGCTCCGTGCGAGGTTGAGGTCCGCGCCACCGTAGAACTCGATTCGATTGCCGGCCTCGAGGTTCAAGGCATCGATGCCCGCGGCGCGAAGCAAGCCTACATCCACCACGCCGACACCGTTCTGCCCAGCCGTAACTCCGGCCGAGTCACGAGTCACCAGCAGCGCGCGCGGGCCAGTCGGGTAGGTGTCGTCATGCTGAATCTCGCCTGGCACAAAATCGCGTTGGCGCGTGAGCTGATACGTGGCGGTACCGCCCGCCACGGGCGTGTCACCCGCGCCAGCGTGCGCGTGCAGCGCGCCTTCAAAGCTCAGCGACTCAGGCGCCCGCAACGTGATCGAACCCGCAGCGCTCGCGATCTGCCGGCGCTGGAATCCGCCCGCAGCGCCAGTACCTGGTACATCGATGGGACTCGAGGCGCCGTGGATGTCGATGTCCGCGCCACGCGCTACGTCGACGAAACCGCGGGCATTCGCCAGCAGGTTGAGCGAACCACCCGCAAGTACCTCGCCTTGCAGAAGCCCTGCATCGTTCGGTCGCAATAGCGCAATGCCGGCGAGGTCGAAACGCGCTGTGTCGGCCACCTCGATTCCCACATCGTCTCGATAGCCGCTATCGGTGTCGCTCCGTGGCGCCACGATCGTTGCAGTTACGGTGCCGCCTGGAGCAGAGATTCGGCCGGCGATGGTCACTCCGCCCACGGCGCTGAGCGATACCGTGCCACGCGGCTCGACGCGAATCGCGGCGTCGCGTTCGATGGCGAGGCGCCCGACATTGTCGGCACCCACGAAGTCGCGTGCCTCGGCTCGCAAGGAAATGCTGGTGGCGGATCGCAGGTGATCAGGCGCGAGCGTCGCCTGGGAGAAAGCATCGACGGTGCCGCCGCTCAATCTGGCGGCCAGTCCATCAGCGAGCACCAGCGTTCGGGCGACTGCCTGGACCTCGGCGCCATCGCGCACCACGAGCGTCTCCAGTCCAACATCATCGTGCGGGCCGGTCGCGACCAGGTCGAAGCTCGAGAAGCCGAAGCCGGTGAACAGCGCGTCACCCAGCGTCACAAAACCCGGGTCCCCCTCGGCGATATCGAGCCTTTGTGAAACCGCCCACAGTGCGCCGTCTGCGATCACGAGCCGCGGTACTTCGAGCGCGAACGCACCGCCGCGTGCACCGGCCACGCCGAATGCGGAAAGTTCGACCCGGTCGCCGATCTCGAAAGCGCCTTCACCGGCGGCAGCGCGCAAGCCGATGTTTCCTCCGCGCCCGCCCGTGACCGTGCCGTTCGCCGCGAGCGACGCGCCGCCACTTGCCAGCAGCCGTACATCGTCGCCGATCGTCAGTTCGCTTCCGAGCTCGCGAGCCGCGAGATCGATGTCACCACCGTTCCGGTAGACAGGCGACAGCAACGACAAATCGTTGCTCCACAGCCCGCGCACGTCGAGCGTGGAATGCGCAGCGACGTTGATGCCGGCGCGCGGCAACACGGAGTTGTCCACGCCAACGGTCAGTACCGAGGCGAAGCGCAGGCTGCCGCCCGGCGCGCTGACGCTGCCACCGGCGTCGACGCGACGCGCGGTGATGCGCAACGACGATCCCGGCGCCAGCGCCAGCATCATGGTTTCGGGAATGTTTACGACGCCGTTGCTGTAAAGCTCGGTGCGCGTGAAACCACCGAGCGTCGCGAAGTCAGTCGACAGTTCGAGCGGCCGCTGCGGAAGGATCGCGTCGTCACCCACAGTCGTCGGGGTGGGTCGCGAGACGAGATTGATCGAGGGTGCGAAGTAATCCGGATTCTCAGCAAGGGGGATGAGGGGCGCACCCACGATGAATTGACCACCGGGAGGCGTCCGGGCGGCATCACGCTGATTGGCGCCAACGGTGACACCGCCGCGGAATGTGCCATCGAGCGCCATCGCACGCGCCGCGAATTGCAGCGTCCCCGCGGAACGCCCCTCGGTGTAACCCGCTTCGTAGCGACCGATGAGCGGACCCTGCACCTGCTCGGTCACGCCCCAGCGATCGTACCGGCGCACGCTGGTCGGATTGATGAGCCCGACGTAGTTGCCGGTGGCACTCGCCTGCCCGATGTCGACGGCACGACCATCCGCGGTCAGCAGTTGGGTAGTTTGAACCGCGCCACCGGTGTAGGTCAGCGTTCCACCCGACACGTCGAACACCGCCCCCTGCGCCACCGAAATGTCGCCGGCGGACCTGATCAGGATCGTCCCGCCCGCAGAAGTGCGTTCATCGACGGCACGGCCGATGCCGGCTATCGCGCCGCTGACATCGGCGAGCGGCGTGCCGACACGCGTATCGACGTACACGGCCTGGCCGCGCAGCGGACCATCACGCTGCGTCGGGTTGTCGCGAAACTCGTTGCCGCGCAGTTCGACGCGCACCACATTGCGCGACACGGAAACCGAGGCGTCGCTGCCCGAAGCATCGAGGATCGCGCCGGACTCGACGCGGACTCGCGCTTCGGGATCCACGGCGAACGGCGTTTCGTTCACCTCGATGAGCCTTTCGTTCTGCGCCCGCAGCGAAATCTCGCCGCCGGGCGCGCGCACCTGGGCGCCGCCGCGCACGAAAATCTGGCGGCCAGCCAGTTCGACGGTCGACGGAAGCTGCTTCTGTTCGTCGATCGCCGTGGTGCGGTCGGCAAGCTCCGGCGTGACCGTGGTCTGGCTGCTGGCGCCGAGCTCGAGCTCGCCCCCGCGGGTCGCCACGAACAAGGGATTCTGATCACCAAACACGCGCACGGTGTCGCGCGCCAGCAGGCGGATCGAACCATTGGCGGAAACGGTGCTGGTGGCCGACACCCGCCCCTGCTGGTTGACGGCGAGCCCGACCATGGTCACGTTGCCACGCGCGGCGCTGATGCTGCCGGTCATGCGGTTGAACGCTTCGCCTCCGGCGTCGACCTCCACCAGCAGGCCGCGCAGCGACGGATCGGTACTGGCCTGTAGATAGACCTTCTCGCCGGCGGCGAGGATCACCTGGCCATCCGGAGTGTCGATGGCGCCGGCGTTGTCGATGTTCTGCGCAGCGATCAGGACGCGGCCGCCGCTGCCGGTCGTCGAGATCCTCGCGCCTTCGGCAATCGTGATCATCACCTTCAGCGGTTCGCCGTCGTCGCCCATCACCGGATTACCCTGGGGGTCGAGCACGGACGAGAGCGCAGGCTCCTTTGCACTCACATCCGGTGACAGAAGACCGTTGTCGAAAGTGCTCTGGGCCATGCCAAGCGACGACACCAGCAGACCCGACGTGCGCACGCGCGCCGTGGGCCCGAACATGAAGCCGTTCTGGTTGATGAGGTAGATCTGCCCGTTCGCCTCGATGGCGCCCCTGATGATGCTCGGGTTGCCGTCGAAGATGCGATTGAGCGCGATCGACGAAGAGTTCGGCTGATCGAAGATCACCCTGCCATCGACGCCGACGTTGAAGCTCGCCCAGTTGAGGATCGCGCGATCGGTCTGCTGATGCACGCGCATGACATTGTTGGTGCTGGTGGCAGTGGCGCGGCCCGCGCTCACGAAGCCGGGCACGTTCGCGCCGCACACGCCGGCCACGCAGGGGACCGGCAGTGTGTTCGCTTCCTGTGCGGCGGCGGCACCGGAAACCGCGGTCAGCGCGGCGGTGGCCACGAGGTTGATCAACTTGCGCACGTGGCTCACCAGCTCGATCGCATCATGAACAGGAATCGCGAATCGCCTGCATCGGTGCGGCCGCTCGGCACCAGTGGATAGGCCCAGGACACCGACAGCGCGTGGATGTCGTCGAATCCGAGATTGAACGCGACGCCCGCGCTCGACAGGTCCACGCGCCGGTCTTCTCCGGGCAGCGGTTCGAGCTGGGCGACGATGCCGGCGTCGAAGAACAGGAAGCCCTGGGCCATCAGGCGCTCGCTCATCATTCGCCGTGGCTGCAGGCCGAATTCGAACGAGCCGGTGAATCCGACGTCGCCGAGCTCGGCGGCTTCCAGGTATCCGCGAACCGTCGACGCGCCGCCGATCGCGAACTGCTCGTTGCTGATGATGGGCTCGATGCTGTACTGGCCAGCGGCACGCAGCCGGGCTTCGATCCAGGAGCCGAACAACTGGCGGCGGGAGCCGTCCGCGCGCAAGTAGAAGTAGTTTGCGCGCCCTTTGTAGCGCTTGTCGGCGAACTCCTGGGAATCATTGAACGGCCGCAGCCCGGAGTTGATGCTCGAAGACAGCGACCAATGGCCGCGCGAATCGCGCCAGACGCTGTCATGCCCCAGGCTCAGGCCCGCGTAGGTGATCGGGGTGGCGAGATTCATCAATGGATCGCCGAGGTCGATGAACTCGTCGTTGTCCTTGACGGCAGCGCCGAAGAACAGCGAATGCGAGGCGTTCGATTCATTGACCAGCGGGAAGATGAGCTGCGCGTTGAAGACGCGCCCGGCGCCGAGCACGCCAATGGTGCCGACACTCGCCACATCGCTCTTGGAATCGATGTAGGTCAGCGCGAAACGATTGCGCTCGCCGCGCCCCCAGCGCGTGACGTAACTCGCCGCGAAGACCTCGGTTTCGTCGCGCTCCTGCGGCGCCGTCTGGTACGTGAAACTCACACTGTCGAAGCGATTGAAGAGATTGTCGTAGCCCAGCGTCCCCGACACGCGCCAGCGCGTCGTGTCGGCGGTGTATTGATCGTTGACCTCGAAAGTGGCGCGCAGCGGAAGCTTGTCTTCCACCTTGAGCGTGAGATCGACCGTGCCGGGGCTGCCGCCGGCTGCAAGCACGGGGACGATGCTGCGATCGCCGGTCTCGGTATTGAGCACGGCCAGATCGCGCTGCAGCTCGGGAATGTTCGGCACCTCGCCCGCCCTCGCCCCGGGCAGCGCCGCGCGGATGCGCCGCGCGGAAAAATATCGCGCGCCTTCGACGCGCACGCGCGCCAGGCGGCCTTCGGTCACCTTCAGCCGCACGACGCCATCGTCGACAGTCTGTTCGGGAATATCGACGTAGACCGTGGAGTAACCCGCGAGCGCGATACGCGGCCTCGAGCGACTGGCGCGCACGCCTCCACGTCTTCGATGGTCTTGCCCGGACCCGCGTACGGATACACCGCGGTCTCCACGGCCAGCGCCGGCAGTTTGGTGTTGCCGAGCACACGGATTTCCATCACGTCGAACTGCTCGGCAGCAGCAGATACGAAACCGGCAAAGCTCATCAGGCCAACGGCGAACCAGCGCTTCAACTTCTTCTTCTCCCTATACGGCGATGGGACCGGCCTTTCGACCAGTCCCACCGCTTTCTACTTCCCTGTTGTTACAGCTGCGTGTGCAGCGATCCTCTTAGTTCTGGCCCAGCTTCGTCTTGCAGCTGTTGCCGGCCGTCGTGCCGATGCCCACCGGCGTACCCACGGCAGCAACCGGCAGCACCGGAATGTTGCCCGAGACGCCAGGCAGCGCGAACGCCGACGCGCTCGAGGCCGGAACGCCAGCAACCGCGCGTGCGCGTGCGATCAACAGATCCGCCAGCGCGTTCGGGTTGCCCGCGAGCCCAGGGCGCTTCGCGAAGGAGGTCTCGGACCAGTAACGGTACGTGCCACGAGCGGCATTCACCTTGCTGGGCGCGACGCCTTCGAGGGACAGATACTTCGTGCCCGCCGGAGCCGGGTTCTTGAAGATATTCGGACCGATCGAACCGGGGACCGCCGCAACGCAAGTCTCGAGCGTCGCGGTGGTTCCGTTCTCGATGACCGGGTTGCCGCTCGGACCCGCCGGTGCCACGACAAAGGGCTCGGAGCTCTTGCCGCAGTTGGCCTGGAGGAAATGAACGCTCGCAACAGCCTGCGTGCCCGAGCCCTGCTCACGGCGGCAGACACGGATCGGCAGCGCCGGCAGCGGGAGGCCCGTCGCCTGATCCTGCACCTGGCTCCAGTCAGAATAGAGGCCCGCGTAGATCGAGGCCACGTCCTGCTCGGAGATGCTGGCGGTCGCCAGCCCCGAGTGCACGAGCACGCCGAAGGTCTGCGAGAAGCCGATCGACTTGGCCAGCGCCTCGAGCACGCCCGCAGCCGGTTCAGCGCCCAGCGGCCCGCCGGTCCAGTTCTCACCACGATGCATGGCGGGTTCGAGATCGGAAACGCCAAGGTCGGTCGCGGCATTCACGATGTGGCCGGTACCGCCGTCGGTGACCAGCGAATAGCCCGCCACCGCGCAGTCACCCAGGGCCGGAGGGGCCACGAGCGTGCAGGTGCCGTCGACCACGAGGCGCTTGATCGGAACGTTCTTCGCGATGGAGCCCGGGCCCCAGCCCGAGCCACCTTCCGAACGGTAGTACACCGTTACGTTGGTGTTGCGCAGGGCGACCGGAACCGGCGCCGCGTTCAACAGCGTGCAGCTGTAAGCGCGGAAGTCCTGGTTCGCCGTGGGCACTGGCGCGGTACAGGTTCACCGTCGGCGGCCTGGCACAGCAGCTGGAACTCGGCCTGAAAATTGTCGCGAGCCGCCGAAGCTCCGGCGACCACGAGCTGCGTGGGGGCCGCGGCCGTGTCGGCCTGGTTGAGGGCGAAGGCGCCCGACGAGCACATGAGTGCGGCGCTGACGGCCGCAGCAATCTTGAAATTCTTCATCTAACTACTCCTGAATATGGTTCGAAGCTCAGGCGGCGACGGCCGCGGCGTTCTTGCGACGGCCGACACCGGCCAGCGTCACGAGGCCGCTCAGCAGCATCCACGCAGCAGCCGGCAGCGGCACGGCGGGCGGGGCAATCGCCTCGAGCGTGCCGTCGGCGTTCAGGACCACGTCGAAACCCTGGTACGTACGCGCGACGGCGAAGCCCTGGGTAACGCTGCTGGTCAGCACGTACAGGTGCGCGGCCGTGCCGAGAGCAGTCGCAGTGTTCGGACCCGCACCGTTCCAGTCACCCATGTTTTCACCGGGCTGGGCACCGGCCTGGCGCCACTGGCCATTGGCAGGCGTGGAGTCGCCACTGCCTTCAGCGCCGCTCGAGGACGCCGTTCAGCGTGACCAGCGTCTGCTGCAGATTGTTCCAGGTCGAGAGGAGGTTGTTGTTGGTGACGGCATTCGGGTTCGACTCGTCCCAGACTGGTGGTGGTGGTGGTGAGGTAACGGCGCGCATCCGGGGATGCGGTGTTCTGGCCGACGTTGTCGCCCGCCATGATCGTCCAGGTGAAAGTGCCGGCAGTGGCGAGGAACCCGGCCAGGTTGGCATCCGGCCCGACGGTGCCGAGCGCGTAGTTGAACTGCTGCACGAGGCCGGTCGACGTGTCGCCCGTCGTAGGGAGCATTGATCTGCGCCTGCGACAGCACGCTGTCGATGCGGACCTGCAGGCCGCGCGCGTACACCGCGCCGGTCACATCATTGCGGACGAACAGCGTCAGTTCGCCGTTGCCCGTGTTGGGGAGGAATACGTCGGCGTGAGCTGACGAGGCGGCAAGGGCGAGGCCGACAAGGCCCAACTTTGCAATAGCTTTCATTGAAAAAAACCTCTCTATGTTTCCGATTGTCAAAAAGTCATCGACTTCATGTCGACGATAGGCTTGCCTCTCTCATCAATCGTTTCACCTGCGTGGGTGAAACGTCGTTGTGCGCCCCGCGTCAGCGGGACGGACGCCAAGGTAGGAGGCGCAGGTGACAGTTCATTGAAGGAATCTTGAAGCCGGTCACACGACCATGGCTCAAGTCGAGGTGCTGACGAACGTAAGACACCGAAGAGGTGTCAGCTGACTTTGCGAAGTCCGGAGGTGCGCTGACCTTTCCCGGCGATGCGCGCGACAGCTTGCGGTGGAAGATATTTGCGCAGCACGCGCGGATCGGTGTGGCGCAGGTCGACCATGAGCAGGCAATCGATCGAGTGATTGAATGCCGGGTCGACGTTGAACGCCAGCATGCGGCCGCCGAGCCGCAGGTACTGGCGCAGCAGCACCGGCACGCCCTTGCGATCGGGTTCGATGTCTTCGACGAGCGCGGCCAGCGCGTCGATGTGGCCTAACATCGACACCTCGGCCGCCAGCGTCTGCACCATGCGCCCGCGCGGCACCGGATTCGACGGCCGCACCAGGTGCGAGAACAACGGATCGAGACAGTGACTGCGCAGGAATTCCACCAGCAACTGCCGCGACAGATCGCGATAGTCGTTGCTGATGCTCACCGGCCCTAACAATCGCAGGTAGCGCGGATAGCGCGCCACGTACTCGCCGATACCCTTCCACAGCAGCAGCAACGGCGTAAAGCTGCGCTGCGCCTCGGGCCGCACGAACGAACGGCCCAGCTCGAGCGCCGGCCCTAACAACCGGAAGAACGGATCGCGATATTGAAACAGGCCCGCGGTGTACAGCCCGCGCCGGCCGGCGCGTTTGCGGATCTCGTCGATGCGGCCGAGGCGATAGGCGCCGACGACTTCTTCGCGCTTGCGATTCCAGATGAACAGGTGTTCGTAGTGTTCATCGAAGGAATCGAGGTCACGGGCGCGCCCGGTGCCCTCGCCCGTCGCGCGGAACGTGAGCTCGCGCAGCCGGCCGATCTCATCGAGCAGATGCGGAATCGCGCCCGCTTCGCTGCAGAACACGGCGTTGTCGCCGGCGTCGACGAGCAACTGCGACTGCCGGCAGCCGCGCGACCTCGGCGGCGAAGTCCGTCGGTGCTCCGCAGTGCGCGAGCGGATGCACGCGCCGCTCGTGGTTGGCGCGAACCGCGCCATCGCCCGCGACCAAGGGCGGCGCGAGCAGGTACGTCGTGACGCGCAGGTGCGCGGCCAGTGTCTCGTCGCTGTCGAAGGTGCGCAGCCGCTCGAACGGCAATGGCGTGCCGATTCGCACGGGCACGGTAGTGCCCGCGCGGCGCTTGAGCTCGCCCGGCAGCATCAGCGTGCGCAGCCGTGGATGCAGGAATCCGGCAATCTGGAACAACAGGCGGTTCTCGCCGGTGAAGTGCACGGGAACGACCGCGGCGCGCGCCTTGCGCGCCAGCATCGCCACGGCACGGCTCCAGGGCGGATCGGTCACGCAACGCGCGCGCGCATCGAAATGCGAAACCTCGCCCGCCGGGAAGATCATGAGCGCGCCTTCCCCTTCGAGCCAGCGCAACGCATTGCGCATGGAATGCGCATTGCATCGCGCCCGGTTTTTCCCTACCTCGATGGGCAACAACATCGGCTCGAGCTCGCGCAATGCGCACAGGTCCTCGTTGGCGAACACCTTGAGGTCCGGACGCAATGCGCCTAACAAGGCGATGGCGATGAGCCCGTCGAGAGCGCCAAAGGGATGATTGGCGACGAAGATGAGGCGGCCGCTGCGCGGTACGGAATCGAGCTCGGCGCTCTCGTGCTGAAAGCGAATCGCGAGTTCTTGCAGCGCAGATTCGGCGAACTGCGCGGGCGTCGACGTGGACGGCATCCTGCGGCGCAGGCGGTCCAACTCGTCGATTCCCGTTGCGCGAGCCAGCCACTTGCCGGCCCAGGGCCGAAGACTCGTCCCAAACCGCCATTCCTTGGCGACATCCGATACTTCTATATATGTGTCGACTGGGCTGGCTGGCCGCCCATGCATCACTCGACCTCAGAGCCCAGTGCAGCTTCCGAGACTAAGTGCCGACTATGACAAGGAAATTTCTGCCCTATTACGGGGGAAATCGACTAGGCGGATACCCGAGGGAGCCAGATGATGCTCGCAGTACCAGCGGTAGGTTTCAGCCACGCCTTCAGCGAGCCCAATTCTGGGCTCCCAGCCCAATGCGCGGATGCGAGACACCTCGAGCAGCTTACGCGGCGTGCCATCAGATATGCGGATCTTCGTACAGGTGGTCGACGCGATCCGTGTTGAGTGATGAAGAGCGGCGCTTGATCCCGTGGACTTCGTAACCCTTCTCGAGCAGCAACTCCGCGAGATAGGCACCGTCCTGCCCGGTGATGCCCGTGATCAGAGCTCGCTTTCGCGAGCCGCTCATCGTGAAACACCCTGCCGAGGCTGCGTCGCGCATTTGCCGGCGAAGATTGCACGCGGCTCGTGCGTCGCGAGGCGCATCGAGGCTCGCCACGAACCGGTGGCCGTGGCGCGCGCGCCTTCGGGAGTCGCGGGGTCCATGAACTTGAGCCGTGAGCGGCAGTGCGCCGCAAAGCGCAGCGAGTAGTCAGGAGTCGAATACACCGGTCTCTCCGTGTTCGTTTCAACGCAGCGCAAGTGTCTGCGACGAACACGACAGATCGATGACGGTATGTTTTCGCTAGGCAGCGACCTCGACGAGCTCGGGCGTGCCGGCCCGCTCGCGCATCTCGGGCCACGACCAGATGGCGAGACGGCCGTTCATGTCTTCGACCAGCGCCGAACAACTCTCCACCCAGTCGCCATCGTTGCAGTACATGACGCCGTCGATCTCGGAGATCTCCGCGCGATGGATGTGCCCGCACACCACCCCATCGACGCCGCGCTTGCGCGCTTCGTGCGCCACCGCGTTTTCGAAGCTCGAGATGTACTGCACGGCGTTCTTGACCTTGTGCTTCAGGTAGTTCGCCAGCGACCAGTACGGATACCCGAAGAGGCGGCGCAGGGAATTGAAATGACGATTGAGACGCAGCGTGAAGTCGTAGGCGGTCGAGCCCAGCTTCGCGATCCAGGGGCTGCACTTCACCACCGTGTCGAATTCGTCGCCGTGCATCACCAGCAGGCGGCGGCCATCGCTCATGTCATGAACGAATTCGCGATGGATCTCGAGATTGCCGAACACCGTGCCGCAGAACTCGCGCAGGTCTTCGTCGTGATTGCCGGGAATGTAGATGACCCGCGTACCCTTCTTCGCCTTGCTGAGGATGATGCGCAGCACGTTGTTGTGTTCCTGCGGCCAGTAGAAGCCCTTGCGCAAGGCCCAGAGGTCGACGATGTCTCCCACCAGGAACAGGTAGTCGATGTCGACGGACTTCAGGAATTCGAGGAGCAGGTCGGCCCGGCATCCTTTCGAACCCAGGTGAACATCGGATACGAAGACGGTTCGCAGCCTGGTCTTTTTTATGTCGGCGTTTCCCATGAGATGTCCCTGTTGCCGAATCTGGCGAAAGCTTGCCCGACGTGCATTTCACCTTTATGACTCGGGAACTTACATAACTGTCTTCGTCAGAAAGATGAGAACCGGTAGCCAGACCCGCGCACCGTCTGGATGTAGCGCGAGCAACCGAGGTGTTCGAGCGCCAGCCGCAGTCGCCGGATGTGCACGTCCACCGTGCGCTCTTCAACCCGCACGTTCGACGGCCAGAGGCGTTGCAGCAATTGCGCGCGCGAGAAGACTTTCTCCGGCAGGCCGATGAAGAACGCCAGCAACCGGGTTTCGGTTTGTCCCAGCGAGGCATGCAGTTCGCCGAAAGAGGCCCGCGCATTGCCCACGTCGAGCAGCAAGGCGCCGAACTTCAGAACCGCGCCGTTGCGCAGCGTGCGCTCGTGAATCATCGACTCGACGCGCTCCACCACGCGCGAGAGCGCGATGGGCCGCCGGAGCGTGTCATCGATCGGGTAGTTAGCGAACGTCGCGGTCGTCTGGCTTCGGCGGGTCAGCACGAGTATCGACGCCTTGGCGTGGGCGTTGCCCGCGCTCTGCAGAACTATTTCGGCGGGCGCGCCATCCGCGAGCTCGTCGGAGAGCACCAGCACATCTGCGTTTCCGGACGAGAGCCAGGAACACGCGGCGGCCGCGTTCTCCGCGCCGTGAGCTTCCACTCCGACGAACTTGAGGCACGTGACGAGCGCATCACACGCCGCGCGGTCGCCATCGACGACGAGCACTTTTGAAACCTGCATCCCGTAACTCTCTCCCCGGATGGGTGAGGATTAGACGCAGGCCACGTTGCAGATTGATGGAGAGCAAGAGCGATGGCGTACGACACGTGTCTTACAGATCGACCACCATCCTGAAGCCGCCGAACACCATGCGCTTGCCATCGAACGGCATGGCCTTCGGATCCATCATGTGCGCGAGCCGCGGATCTTTCATCGCCTTCGCGTTCACACGATCGCGATCCTTGCGCGACTTGTAGACGATCCACGAGAACCACACCTGCTCGCCCTTCTTGAGTTTCACGCCCTGCGGAAACGAGGTGTGCTTGCCGTACATGACGTCATCGGCGACGCACTCGTGGTACTCGAGCGCGCCGTGGTCCATCCAGACCTTGCCCGCCTGCGTGGACATCTTCTTGTACTTCGCCGCGTTCTTTTTCGGGACGGGAATCAGGAAACCATCGATGTAGGCCATGAGCTGTCTCCTCTTTCGCCGAATTGTAGCGCTGCGAGTCGTGCGTACAACGCGTTGTCGCGCAGCAGTTCTTCGTGGCGGCCCTGCCCCACGATCCGCCCGCGGTCCACGACCACGATGCGGTCCGACTTGATGGCGGTGGCCAGCCGGTGCGCGATGACCAGCGTGGTGCGATCCCGCATGAGTTTTTCGAGCGCGTCGCGCACCAGCCGCTCACTCTCGGAATCCAGCGAACTGGTGGCCTCGTCGAGCAGCAGGATGGGCGGGTTCTTGAGAATCGCGCGCGCGATCGCGATGCGCTGCCTCTGCCCGCCCGACAGCCGCGCGCCTTTTTCGCCGAGAAAGGTGTCGTATCCATTCGGCAACCGGCTGATGAATTCATCGGCGGCAGCGGCGCGCGCCGCGGCTTCGATGTCCGCATCGCTCGCGCCGGGCCGGCCATATCGGATGTTTTCGCGCGCAGTGGCGCCGAAGATCATGGTCTCCTGCGGCACCAGGCCAATGCGCGCCCGAACCGCGGATGGGTCGGCAGCCGCGATGTCCGCCCCGTCGAGGAGGATTCGGCCCGAGCCCGGGTCATAGAACCGCAGCAACAACTGGAACACCGTGCTCTTGCCCGCGCCCGACGGGCCGACGAAGGCAACCGTTTCGCCCGGCGCGATCTGCAGATGAAAGTCGTCGAGGGCGCGCGTGTCGGGCCGCGACGGGTAGTTGAAGCCCAGATGTTCGAAGCTGATTGCGCCGCGCGTGACCTCGAGGGCGACCGGCACCGCGGGGGTCACGATGGACGGCCGCGAGTGCAGCAGCTCGATGGTGCGTTCCATGGCGCCAGCCGCGCGCTGCAGCTCGCCCCACATCTCCGACAACGCCGCCACCGAGGTCCCCATGAAGATCGCGTAACTCAGGAATTTCGCGAGATCGCCACCGGTCATCGTGCCATCGAGCACCGAACGCGCGCCCAGCCACAGCACCAGCGTGACCGCGGAAAACATGGTCATGATGGCGAACGCGACCAGCCAGGCGCGTACGCGCGTACGCTGTATGGCGGTGCTGAAGCTTGCCTCCACCGCCTCGTCGTAGCGGCGGCCGTGCAGTCCTTCGAGCGTGAACGCCTGCACGGTCTGGATGGCATTCAGCGTTTCGCCGGCGAGGCCCGAGGTGTCCGCCACCCGGTCCTGCGAATCGCGCGACAGGCGCCGCACCCGCCGCCCGAACAGCAGCATGGGCAGGAGCACGGTGGGGATCAGCGCGAAGATGATGAGCGCCAGCTTGAGGCTCGTCAGCAGCAGCAGCACCAGCGAGCCCAGGAAGCTCACCGTCGAGCGCAGCAGGATGGACAGGCCGATGCCGGACAGCGACTGGATCAGCGTGGTGTCGGTAGTTAGCCTGGACAGCACCTCGCCGGTCTTGGTGACCTCGAAGAATGCCGGGTCCATGCGGATGACGCGCGCGTAGACCGCGCTGCGCAGGTCGGCGACCACGCGTTCCCCGATCCAGTTCACGAGATACATGCGCAGCGATGCGAACGCCGCGAACACCGCGGCGGCCACCAGCAGCCAGAAGAAATAGCGGTCGATCGCGGAGGCGTCAGCGGCGCTGAAACCCTTGTCGATGACGTTCTTGAGCGCCTGCGGGAGCGCCAGCATGGCGGCCGCGGCCACCAGCAGCGCGAGAAACGCCACCAGCATGCGGCCGCTGTACGGCGCGAGAAACGGCAGCAGCGCGCGAAGTGGTTTTAGTGAGCTGCCTTTCGGCCGTTCAGTGCTCACGGAACTTGAGCTTGCCCAAGTTCAGTTCCCACCACATGCGGAAATCGCTCGCCAGGCTGTAGAACGGATACCGGAAAGTAGCGGGCCGGTTGTGCTCGAAGCGGAAATGGCCGATCCACGCGAAGGTGTATCCGCACACCAGTGCGCCCAGCAGGAACCACGGCTCGCCGGTCGTTGCGAGCGCCGCGAGGCAGAGGACGGCGCCCCAGGTACCGATGTAGTGAAGTACCCGCGATACCGGATGCCGATGCTCGGTCAGGTAGAAAGCATAGAACTCCGCGAAGCTGCGAAAACCCGAGTCCTTCGAGGTAACGGCGCGTGTGTCCATAGGTGGCCCCCATCATCCAGTACTCTGCAGCCCTTCGGCAATGCCCGCGATGCACGCCAGCAGTGATTCGAACAAATCGCGGTCCTGGCGGCCGGTCTCCCTCCAACGCCTTAGTAGATCGACCTGCAACAGGTTGACCGGGTCGACATAGGGGTTGCGCAGCTCGATCGAGCGCTGCATGGTCTGGTCGCGATCCAGCAGAGCCCGGGTCTGCTTGATGGCCAGCACCTGCTCCACCACCAGCGCAAATTCAGCGCGTAGTTTGACGCCGAAATGCCGCAGGCGAGGCTCGGCGAGCTCCTCGTAGGCCGCCGCGATGTCCAGATCGGCCCGTGACAGGGACGCTTCGAGGTCGTCGACGAGCGTGGTGAAGAAATTCCACTCGTTGTATGCGGCGCGCGCGACGTCGAGCCCCATCTCCTCGGTGGCTGTCCGAAGCCCGGAACCCGCGCCGAACCAGGCCGGCAGCATGTGGCGCGATTGCGTCCACGCGAAAACCCACGGCACCGCGCGCAGCGCGTCGAGGCCCTCCTTGCCAGGACGCTCGGCCGGCCGCGAGCCGATCTGCATGCGCGCGATCACGTCGATGGGCGTGACCGCCTGGAACCAAGCGTAGAAGTCGGCGTCGCCATTCACGAGACGCCGGTACGCCTGGCGGCTGGCCGAGGCCACGCTTCCTGCGAACTGCGCTTGGGCCTCGCTCGCGGTAAGCCCGGTAACCGCGCCACCGAGGGACAGGGCGAGCGCGTTGAAGGCGCGCTCGATCGTCCGCATGGCGATGGGTCTCAAGCCGTAACTCTGGTTGATGACTTCGCCCTGCTCGGTCAGGCGCAATACGCCGTTCACCGTTCCGGCGGGCGCGGTGCGCACCAGCGAATCGATGCGCGAGCCGCCGCGCGCAATGCTGCCGCCACGCGCATGGAAGATCACGTGCCGCTCGTTGGCGGCCGCCAGCGCGGCGGAAAGATCCGTCTGCGCGCGCCAGGTGGCGAAACGCGCGGCGCAGATGCCGCTTTCCTTGTTGGAGTCCGAGTAGCCAAGCGCCACGCACTGCGTGCGGCCGCGGGCATCGAGATGGCGGCGGTACAGCGGGTCGTCTAACAAGGTCTTCATGATGTCGCCGCAACGTTCGAGCGCCTCGACGGATTCGAACAGCGGCGCGAGATCCACGGCCACTTCGCCGGTTTTTCGATCGTAGGCCTCCGCCCAGCGGGCCAGCAGCAGCGGCGCGAGCACGTCATCTGCGCCCTGCGTGCCGCTCACCACGTAATAGCCGATGGCGTCCTGGCCGTAGCGATGCCGCGCCTGCAGGATGCCTTCGAACACGCCGAGCGTGCGGCGCCCGAGTGCATCGAGCTCCATCTTCACGCCCGCGTCGCGTTCGATGGCGCGCACCAGCAGATCGTGGCGTTCGGCGGGCGTGCGAGTCATCCAGTTCGGGTCGTCGAGCCCCTGGCCGATGACGCGATGATGGATTTCCGCGTGCTGCCGCAGGTCGAGCGTCGCGAGATGAAACCCGAAGGTCTCCACGCGCCGGATGAGCCGTTGAACGTTGCCCCAGCCGGCATGGAAACCTTTGTTCGCCTTGAGACTGGCCGAGATCAGCTTGAGGTCGCGCAGGAAATGCAGCGGGCCTTCGTAGCTATTCGGGCGGCCGTCATACGTGAGCCGCAGCCGCTCGGCCACCTGCCCGAGAAAAACCCGATAGGGCATGCGATCGTGGCGCATCGGTGTGATGCCGAGCGCACCGGGCATCAGCGTGGAATACAGCTCGATGCGCTGGCTGAGATCCGGATTCACCGTGCTGCGGCTGCCACTCTGCGACAGCAGCTGCGCCAGCACGCCGCATTCTTTGAAGTAGGCGTTGATGATCACCTGCTGCTGGCGCGCCAGGGTCTCGCGAATGGTCTTGGCGTGGACGTCCGGATTGCCGTCCATGTCGCCGCCCACCCAGGTGCCGAAGCGCACGATGTTGGGCAACTCGAGTGAATCTGCCGAAACGCCGTACAGCTTCGACAGCGCCTCGGCGAGCTCGTCGTAGAACGCGGGCAGGATGCGATACAGGACCTCGGCGAGATAGAACACCACGTGTTCACGCTCGTCAGCGACCGTGAGGCGTTCGCGCGGATGATCTTCGGTCTGCCAGGCCGTGGTGAGCTCGGTGCGAACGCGGCTCCAGTTCTGGCGCAGTTCCTGCGGAGTCAGCGTCGGATCCAGGCGATCGAGCAGCAGCTCGGCGATGCGCTGGTTCTTGCGCAACATCGTGCGGCGCGCGCTCTCGGTGGGGTGCGCGGTGAACACCGGCTCGACGCGGATTTTCTGCAGCAGGTCGAGCACCTGCGACAGCGTGAAGCCGCGGTTCTTGAGCTCGAGCAGCGCGGCTTCCACGCCCCCGGGCTGCGCGCGCTCGCTGGCCTCGAGGAAATAGCCGCGGCGGCGGCGGATGCGGTGCACCTTCTCGGCGAGATTGACCGCGCGGAACCACATGGAGAAGGCCCGCGCCAGGTCACGCGCCACCTGCGGCGCGCGCCCGCGAAGCTGGACGCCGAGCTCGGCCGCGGCTTCCTTGTCACCGGCGCGGCGGCGGATAGATAGGCGGCGGTCTTTCTCGACGAGGTCGAACAGCGTATCGCCGCCCTGCTCCTTGAGGACGTCGCCGATGAGTGCACCGAGCACGTGCACGTCGTCGCGCAGCGCGGAGTGTTTGGCGGGGAACTGGATGTCGTCGCGCTTCACGAGCGCGCGATTCTACAGATGTGGCCGGCAGGTAGCCGCCAGGCTGCCAGGGCACTGCCTGCCGAAAAGATGTCCCGGAATCACAATATTGCTGGCAATCAACATTAGTGTTGATTACGTGTAATGAGTACAATGCCCGCCTTCAACGCGAAAGTCGCCGCAGAGCCCAAACAAACCGCAACCATGCAGCGCTGAAAATGTCATGAACCAGATCGAAGCGCTGCGCCGGCTTCAAGACCTCAGAACTCCGGTGTTTGAAACACGCGATGTCAGCGCGCTGCTTTCGGTGACACCGGCAAACGCCAACATGATCCTGCGCAGGCTCGCCAATCAGGCCCAGCTGGTTCACTTGGCACGCGGCCGCTGGCTGATTGCGCCGGGTATTTCGCGCTTCGCATTGCCCGAGCTGATCTCCGCGCCCTCTCCCGCGTATGTGTCGATGCAGTCCGCACTCTTTCACCACGGCCTCATCGAGCAGATCCCGGCGGTCATCTATGCGGTCACTTCTGGCCGCCCGCGCCGCGCGACAACGCCGCTGGGAATCATCTCCTTCCATCGCATGCCCATCGAGCTTTTCACCGGATTCGACCTGAACGACGACGGCGCGAAGATCGCCTCACCTGAGAAGGCGCTGGTCGACGTGCTCTACCTCGGCCCCGCTCGCAGCCGGCTGTTCGCGCGATTGCCTGAACTCAAGTTCCCTTCCGGATTTCGATGGCCACGATTGCGTGACTTTGCGAAACAGGTGAAGTCACCTACGCGGAAGAAATTCATTGAACGACGCATCGACGAGATCCACCGTGCCAGCAAACGCTAATCGCTTGGGAATGCTCATGGTGGCCGGTGCCGCCATCCTGTTCGCAAGCAAGGGATTATTCGCCAAGGCACTTTATCAGCGGGATGTCGGTTTCGAACTACTCGTGGCCGTCCGGGCGGTCATCGCCATGCCGCTGTTTGCCTGGATCGCGGTGCGCGCGAATGCGCCTGCTCAGATCATCAAGGACGGAGGACACGAGCCGCCTCCGGTGCGGCGGCGGGCGGTGCTGGCGGCCGTCATCGCCGGCGTCACCTGCTACTACGTCGGTGCCATGGTGGATTTCTGGGCCCTGACGCTCATAGATGCGTCGATCGAACGCGTGCTGCTGTTCAGCTACCCGGCCATGGTCGTACTCATCGGCTCCCTCCTGAAGCGCCGGCTGCCTGAGCGCCGCGTGGTGTTCGCCATGCTGATCACCTACGCCGGCATCTACTTCGCCATGGGCGGAATCGACTTCCGCGAGCTCACGCAAAATCTCTTCGGCGCCGGTCTGGTGCTCATCGCCGCGCTCACCACGGCCATCTACTTCCTGATCGGCGAACGCTACACGCATGAGCTCGGCAGCACGCGCTTTGCCGCCATCGGCATGAGCGCCTCGGCCGTCATGCTGGCGTTGCACTTCGCGGTGTTTCGTTCATTCGATGAACTCGCGACGCTGCACGCTTACGACTGGTTCCTGCTGACCGTCCTCGGCGTGGCCTGCATGTTCATCCCCGGCCTGCTGCAGGCCGAAGGCATGCGGCGCGTGGGTGCGCAGCGCGCGTCCATCGGCAGCACGATCGGGCCACCGACCACCATTTTTCTGGCAGCGTTGTTCCTCAACGAGCGGCTGAATGGCTGGCAGTTGCTGGGCAGCGCGATGATCGTCGGTAGCGTACTGGTGTTGAGCTGGCCGAAGCGCGTGGTGGCTGACGAGCCCTAGGGCGAACTCCGACAGCCGCGGTAAATGCGCCGTCCTAACATCCGCGAAGTTCTAACGAGGTGCTCTCATGACTCCCGCGAAATCGAACTCCTGGTTCACACGCTTCGCCAAGGCCACGGCTCACGCCAGCGGACAGCCGGTGAGCTTCGCGCTCGCCGCCTTCGTCGTGCTCGCCTGGGCGATCAGCGGGCCCATCTTCCACTGGAGCGACACGTGGCAGCTCGTGATCAACACCGGCACCACCATCGTCACCTTCCTCATGGTGTTCCTGATCCAGAGCACGCAGAACCGCGATTCGCGAGGCCGTGCAGATCAAGCTCGATGAGCTGCTGCGCGATCTCGCCCGGGCGCGCACAACGTGCTCATGAATCTCGAAGAGCTCGAGGAGCATGAGCTCGAGCGGATTCGCGCGGTGTACGTGAAGCTGGCGCAGAAGGCGCGGCAAGGTGTCGAAAACGGACGCAGCGACGAGGGCGTCCCGGAAATCGGGGATCTGGTGGAAAAGACGAAGGCGAAGCGCGATCGTTGACCGGGTCGGCTAGAACCCCAACGCTTCCCAGTCGCCCGCGTCTATCTTCTCGTTGATCCGGCGCGCGCGTGCTTCGGCTTCCGGAAAATCAGTGCCTCCCACGCGACGAAATATGTCGACCATGGATTCGTACGGCTGGCAATTCAGGTCGTAGTAGCAAAATACCCTCACAGCGTCCGATCGCGGGGAGCAATCGAAACCGCGCTGGCACGCCGCAAGGAACCAGGCCAGTACGGCGACACCAGACTCGCTTTCGGCGGCCACGCCGTTGAACGGTGAATCGGCGATCTCCCATATCACCGCCGGATCTCGCGAGCGGATGGCCAGCGACGCCAGGCGCCGGCTCTCCTCGTATCTCGCTGTGTCATCGCCAGTCGTGCCAACCCCTTCGAGCCGCTGCCGCTTGGCGACCAAGACTTGCGCGAGCGGATAGTCGCCATCGGACGCCCGTCGCAACCATTCGCCTCGCTCACCGAAGTCCTTCGTGTCTGATTCGATGAGCGTGTGGCACCGATTGTAGACGAGGCGAACGGTTTCATAATCGTAGGGCCAGTGCGTCGCTGCCCATCGCAACGCATCCTCGAGACTCCGACGAGGGCGCCCACGATCCACATAAAAGCGATATTCGACGGCGCAGTAGTCGAGCGCACGGAAAATGTAGAACTGCGCCTCGTGATCACCCGCACGCGCCGCGCTCAGCAGCGAACGCGCGAACTCGAGGTAGTCGGACGCGACGCGAAGCTGCGCGGCGTAGCCTTTGCGCTGGACGGCAGGTGGTGAGTCCTGCGGCTTCGATGGCCCCAATTCCCTAGGCGAGACGTCGGGAACATCGGCGCTCGCAATTGTCGCTGATGGAGGAATGGGCTCGCCGGCATCGACGGGCTGCGCGTGCTCACTTCCGAATCGCCACCAGGCAACCATGGCCACGGCGCACAGCGCCGCGATGAGGACTGTCCCGGTGCGCTTCATTCGGCCACCGCCTCAGCCCGCGAGCAGCACAGCCTCGGCATGTTCGAGCGCTTCAGGCGTGCCGTAGATCACCACGATGTCGCCGTCCTGGAATTCCGTGTCGCCGGTGGGCTCGCGGCCGAGGATGCCCTGGCGACGGATGCCGGTGAACGCGACGTCGGCGCCCGCCTTCCGAACTTCCTCCACGCACTTGCCGATACACCACGACCCCGGCGGCAGCACCACCGAACGCACCTCTTCGGCGAACTCCGCGTCGTTCTTCATGCCATCGCCGCGCGCGATGACGTTGCGCAACATCTCGTAGCGATTGCCGCGCAGCTCGGCGACCGAACGCATGACCACGCCCGGCGGCACCTTGAGCGACATCAACACGTGTGACGCCAGCATGAGGCTGGCCTCGAAGGCCTCGGGAATGATCTCGGTGGCGCCCGCGGCCTTGAGCTCGAGCAGCCGCGAATCGTCGGGCGTGCGCACCAGCGCCGGTACGTCTTTGCGCAACCGGCGCAGCGAGCGCAGGATGGCGAGCGAAGTGCGCGTATCCGAGAAAGAGATGACCACGGCGTTGGCGTTCGCGAGGCCGACTTCTTCGAGCACCTGCTCGTCCGCCGAATCGCCATACACCACGGGCTGGCCGATCTGCCGCGCCGCGCGCACGCGCACTGCGTCGAGATCGATGGCGATGTATTCGAAACCCTGCGCTTCGAGCACACGTCCCACGTTCTGGCCGACGCGGCCGAATCCGCAGAGGATGACGTGCTCGCGCTTGGCCACGGCCTGGGTGGCCGCGTCTTCGCGCTCGATGGCGGTCCTTGGCGGCCCACGTTCGCCTAACAACAGCCGCGCCACGCGTTTGTTGTTGGCGAGGATCACCGGCGCCAGCACCATGCCGAGCACCACGGCGACCAGCAGCGGCTGCGCGATGGCGGGGTCGATGGCCTCGTTCTGCAGCAGCAGCGTGAGCAGCGCGATGCCGAACTCGCCGCCGACGGCGAGCGTGACGCCGGTGCGCACCGCCTTGAAATTGGAATCCACGAACAGGCGCGTCGCGAAGGAGGCGATCACGGCCTTCACCAGCACCATGGCCACCAGCAGCGCGAGGATGATCCACAGCTCGCGCCACAGCGCGTCGAAGTCGAGCAGCATGCCGACCGAGATGAAGAACAGGCCGAGCAGGATGTCGCGGAACGGGCGGATGACGCTTTCCACCTGGTGCCTGTACTCGGTTTCGGCGAGCATCATTCCCGCGAGGAAACTGCCGAGCGCCATCGAGAGGCCGGCCATCTGCGACGCCCACGCGGACGCCAGCGCGACCAGCAGCACCGCGAGCGTGAACAATTCGCGCAGACGGCTGTTGGCGATGACGTACAGCAGCGGCCGCAGCAGCCAGCGGCCCGCGGCCAGCACCACGAGAACCGCCGCCGTGCCCGCACCCACCAGCTTGAGCGCATGTTCCATGGTGAACGATTCGGCGCCCGGCGCCAGCGCCGCGGCCAGCGCGAGGAACGGCACCACCGCGATGTCCTGGAACAGCACCACGCTGAAGGCAAGCCGCCCATGAGTGCGGTTGAGCTCGGCGCGTTCGGTGAGGCCCTGCACGATGAGCACCGTGGAGCTCATGGCCACCACACCACCCAGCACGATGCTCTGTGGCCAACCGATGCCGAATACGCGGGCGACCACGGCAACGATCGCGGCGGTGCCGAACACCTGCAGCGAACCCAGGCCGAACACCTCGCGCCGCATGGCCACCATGCGCGGCCAGGAGAATTCCAGGCCCAGCGTGAACAGCAGGAAGACCACGCCGAGCTCGGCCAGCAGGTGCGTGGTATCGGATTCCGGGAAGGCGCCCATGGCATGCGGGCCGAGGATGAGCCCGACGGTGACATAGCCCAGGATGGCCGGCAGCCCCATGCGGCGCGCGACCGTCACCACGAAAATCGATGCGGCTAACAGGACGAGGATGAGTGGCAGTGGCGAATCGTGCATCTCCGTGAGAAGTTAGCACAGCCATGAACCTGCACCAGACCTTCAGACGCTTCGTCCAATCCGAACAATTCGGGGGCGTCCTGCTCCTGGTCTGCACCGTCGTGTCCCTGGCGCTCGCCAACTCCCCGCTCGCGGGACCCTGGCTGGCGCTCTGGCACGTGAAACTGGGTCCGTTGAGCGTCGAGCACTGGATCAACGATGCGCTGATGGCGGTTTTCTTCCTGATGATCGGCCTCGAGCTCGAACGCGGCATCTACGCGGGTGCTCTGTCGAGCTTGCGGAACGCGCTGCTGCCGGCGTTCGCGGCCATCGGCGGCATGGCCGCCCCGGCGCTGATCCACTTCGCGTTGAATGGCGGGACGGCGACCGAATCGGGCTTTGGCGTTCCGATGGCGACCGACATCGCCTTTGCGCTCGCCGTCATCGCGTTGCTGGGTGCGCGGGTGCCGGTCGCGCTGAAGTTGTTCATCGTGGCATTCGCGATCATCGATGACCTCGGGGCCATCGTGCTGATCGCCACGGTTTATACGGCGGACCTCTCGTTCGCGTGGCTGGGTGGGGCGCTCGGCATCTGGGCGGCGCTCATCGCGCTCAATCTGTCGCGACGTTCCATGTCGTTGTGGCCCTACCTGAGCGGGGGCGCGCTGCTTTGGTACTGCGTATACAACGCGGGCATTCACGCATCGATCGCCGGCGTGATGCTGGCATTCGCGATTCCGTTTTCGCCACGCCGGCCCACGGCGGAATCGCCGTCGCACCGGCTGGAGCGAACGCTGCACAAGCCGGTCGCATACCTGGTGCTGCCGCTGTTCGCGCTGGCGAATACCGGCGTGCCGATCGACCAGGCCGCCATCGCCGAGCTCAGCCACGTCAACAGCATCGGCATCGCGCTCGGGTTGCTCATCGGCAAACCGCTCGGGGTCGTGCTGATGTGCGCGTTGGCGGTGTCCACCGGGGTGTGCTCGCTGCCGGCGAGCGTCCGCTGGCATCACATCGTGGGCGCGGGAATGCTCGGCGGCATCGGCTTCACGATGTCGATCTTCATCACCAACCTCGCGTTCGCGGATCACGCGGCCATCGTCAACTCGTCGAAGCTGGCGGTGCTGGGCGCGTCGATGGTCGCGGGCGTGCTGGGATTGCTGTGGTTGCGTATGGCACCGCGCCGGGAAATGGGGTCAGACCCCAATTCCTAGCAAATGGGGTCTGACCCCATTTAGCTGTTCATGAAGACGGTGGTGTCGTACCGCTCGAAGTTCTGCAGCGCACGCCGGTAGGCGGCGTGGATCATCTTCTCGGCGACCTTGTCGGCGCGAGGGGATAACAACATGCGCAGCACCACGTCATCGGCCGGACGCGCCTTGTCGTCGCCGAGGTATTGCTCGATGAGCTTGGTGATGCGATTGCACATCTCGTTGGTGAACCGCAGCCGCGCTGCATCGTGCACGGAATCCGCCGTCCCACCGTAGGTCGCGCGCGCCTCGCTGGTGAGCTCGGACAGGAAACTCGCCATCAGCCTCGCCTTGTCCGCGATCCGAATCTCCGTGTAGTAGGCGATTTCAGACTGCAGGTTCATGGCAGCAACTCCCTTGGCTCTCAGGCAGCCGGGAAGAAATCGATCGGTTTGCTGACGGTCAACGGCTCGACATCCGCGGGTTTGAAGCGGATCAGGCGCACGCGCGCCACGATCTTCTTTTCGAGCTCTGGATCGTTCAGTTCACTCGACACCACGCGACACATGGTGATTTCGCCCGTCGGCGCGATGGTGAATTCGAGCACCAGCTTGCCCGCCAGCTCCGGCTGGTCGCGCAACGCGCGGCCGTACAGCGCATAGAGAGCACCCTTGTTGCGATCGAACACGATTTCGACTTCTTCGCGCGCGCGCGAAGACTTGCCGCTGGTTCCGCTGCGTTGCACGCGTCCGCCGGAATTCGGGTCGAGACCCTTGCCGTGGCTCACCTGCGTTGCCGTGTGAGTGCCAATGGCACCGGCGCCACCGCCGAAGCCACGCGCCATGTTGGCGGTGTTGATGCCGCCGCTCGCCTTGCCAGCCTGCGACGTGATGAGGTTGCGTTCCGAACGCGCGTCGGCGACCGGCGCCTTCATCTGCGGATCGGCGAGATCCAGGTTCTGGTCACGCAAAGCTTCGAGCTCGTCCTGCAGCGCCAGCATTCCCTGGTTGCGCACGTTGGGCTTCGGCTTCTCCACCGGTTTCGGTGTCTCGACCGGTTTCGGCTTTTCCTTTTCGGGCTCGGGCTTCTTTTCCGGCTCCGGCGGCGGAGGTGGCGGAGGCGGCTTCGGCTTTTCGACGATGAGCTGCGCAACGCGCTCGCGTACGTCTTCGGGCTTCATGCGCTCGGCCTCACGCTTCGGCAACAGCACGATCAATATCGCCAGCAACGTTGCGATGATCAGCAGGATGCGCAGCAGCTTCTTGAATTTGCGCTCGCTCTCTTCCTCGAGCGACCAGGGCAGCTCGAAGCGGCGAAAAAATGGAGCTAAGCCGACACTCATGCGCCGGCTCCGACTTCACGCTCGCGCTGGATCACGGCGAGCGAGACCTTGCCGTATTCGGCGGCCGTGGCCGTGGCCATGACGCGCTTGAGCACCGCGAACGGCGTGTCCTTGTCACCCATGATGGTGATTTCGCGGTCCGCGAGATCGTCCTGCGCGGCGAGACGCGTGCTGGTGTCGTTCTGCTGCTTGAGCTCGGCGCGCAAACCCTCGATGACCAACTGCTTGTCGGTGGCCTTGAGGTCGGCGATCTTCGCCACCGAGCGGCCGTTCACGAGGATGTCGTCCTTCGTGACCATGATGACCACGGTCTCGCGCGGCTTGAGATCCGCGACGGACTGCGGAATCGTGATGTTCTTGGTGTTCGGCAGGATTTCCACGTCAGAGCTGTGCAGCAACAGGAACACCACGAGCATGGTGAGCATGTCGATGAACGGCACCAGCGCCATGTGGCTGCCGTGATGCGTGCGCTGACGGTGCTTCTTGATGCGATACGGGGTCATTTCCTGACTCCCGCTGCCGGCGCGGCAGCCGCTGCGCCGACGAGTGGCGCATCACCCACGGAGATGTCCGGGAAGAGCTCCACCTTGGTGAAGGCCGGCCCGTCGTCCTTCTCGAACAGGCGCACGTTGTCCATGGTCTGCACCAGCACGTCGTACGGGATGTCCTGCTCGAGCAGCACGCTCGCCGCCATGACGGTCTGGTATTTGCTCTTCACGAACTGCAGGTAGTCCGAAAGTCCGACGTAATCGTACTCCCCGTCTTTCTTCGGCAGCGTACGCAGCACACCGGTGCCGCGATCCGCGATTTCGATGCTGTTTTTCCGCACGATCACTTCGAGCTCAAGGCCCTTTTTCAATTCCGGCACGGAGGAGTTCGGCGCCGGAAGATTGAGCTCGAGAATGTTCGTGTTGGAGAACACTGCCGTGAACAGCAGGAAGAACACCAGGATCACCATCATGTCGATCATCGGCACGATGTTGAGGTCGTTGCGGCCGCGGTACTTCGCATGGTTGCGAATTGCGCGGGCGGCAAGTTTGGATGAAGCCATCTGGCGTTCCTCTGCTGGTAGCTAGGCGCTTGTCTTTGAAGAGCTGGGCGGACTAGCGATCAGGCAGGTCGGGGAGCGGGCGCGCGCGGAGCCATGCCACCACCCTGCGGTGCGGGAGCGGCGGGTTCCGAGTAACGCTCGGTGATGGAATTGAGGAACTTCACCACGGCGATTTCCAGGCTGTCGATCAGCGAGGTCGTCTTGGCTTCCAGGAACATATGCGTCAGCAGCAGCGTGATGGCCACACCGAGGCCGGCCGCCGTGTTGTTCATGGCTTCCGAGATGGCGGCTGCGAGCAACGCGGCCTTCTCGGCCGGGTTCGCCTGCGACACCGTCGCGAACGCGTGGATCAGCGCGATGATCGTGCCCAGGAGGCCGATCAACATGCCGATGTTGGCGAGCGAGCTCAGGTAGTGAGTGCGCTTCTCGAGACGCGGGACGATTTCGAGCAGCGATTCTTCCATCGCCTGCTGGATGTCGTCACGGCGGCGCGCCGTCGACAGACGGGCGAGACCGTACTTCAGCACCGTGCCGATCTGCGCCTGCGAGTTGTTCGCGAGCGTGATGGCCTGCTTGAAGTTGCCGGCGCCGAGATGCGGTGCGACGTCGTCCCACAGCGAGCGGTTACGCGCCGTTTCCACGGTCAGGTACACCCAGCGCTCGACTGAGATGGCGACACCCACCACGAAAATGATGACCAGCGGGTACAGGAAGAACCCACCGTCCTGGAAAAACTTGATCAGTCCGTTCATGAAATCCACGGTCGACTCTCCTCGAAAAAACGAAAGCGCTCAGGGGCCTGAGCGAGGCAAGATTGCGTTACATAAGCAACAAAAACTGTTAATCACTTCCCAGGATTACTGGCGGGTGCTGCCTCATTAGGCTGCAATGCTTCGAAGTACCGGTTCTGTCTGCGAAAGACGTCACGGTCAACCGGCTCCAGCACCTCGTCCAGCAGGCTGTTCACCGGCCGGCCCACGAGATCGCCCATTTCTGCACTGCGCCAGGGCACGATGTACAGCACCTTGGGCAGCTCGCGATTGCCGGTGATCTGCGTGGCGTCGAGGTCCAGGCGGTCTTTCGCATTGCCCTTGACCACGGGTTGGGCCGCGGCGGGCCTGGCGGGTTTGTTAGTCGCGCTGGTGGCCGCGGCGGCGGGCGCTGGCGCGGGCGGTGCGGGATCGGCCGCCGGCTGCGCGGGCGGCGCCGAGGTGTTCACGCCCGGCTCCATCGCGTCCTGCGGCGGTGTTTCCGCCACGGGCGCTGGCGTCTGCGCGAGCGCGGCGCCGGCTAACAACAACAAGGCCAGGAAAAGTAGTTTGCTCACGTTGCGCTTCCTTCAGGCTTGGGCGCGGATTCAGGTTCGGTTGCGGGCACGGATTCAGGTTCGGTTGCGGGTGCGGTTTCCGGGGCGGCTTCGGGCGCGGGCGCCCGCACCTTGTTGCGCGACCGCAGTTCCGCCAGCCAGCCGCTGACCGGCTTGTCCTCGCCCGTCAGGGTCTTGTACGTCTCGAACTCAGACTGCGCCGTGACCGGATCTTCGAGGTAAAGATCGAGCAGCACACCCAGATTGCGGTGCGCGGGCGCGTAGGAAGGGTTCGCCTTGATCGCATTTTCGTAGGCCACACGCGCCTCGGCGAATTTTCCGGCCTGGCGCAGCGTGAGACCGTACTCGCGTCCACGTCGCCGCGTCCCAGCCCGCGAGCTCGGTGGCCTTCGCCAGCGCGGTTTCGGATTCGGCGAGCTGATTGGTCTTGCGGTACAGCAAACCGAGATTGGTGAACGAGCCGGGCAGATCCGGGTAGGACTGCGTCATCAACTGGAATTCGAGAATGGCCTGCGTCGAATCGCCGCTGCGCATCATCTGCAGCGCACGCGCAAATTCGGTGTTGGCCCGGGCGGAAGCCTTCGGAATGACCGGCCCCGCGGGCACAGCAGCCGGTGCAGGCGCATCCTTCGATTTCTTCGAGCTCTTGACCGGCGGCGCGGTGGGATCCGCGGGAGCAGCCACCACCGGCGCTGGCGCCTGCGCGGGCGATGGCGGCGGCACTGGCGCGTCGACGAACTCGCTGGCGAGCTCGGTCTTTCCATAGCGGCCCGGCTTGAGCTCGGCAAGCGCGGCAAAGCTCTTCTTCACGCCATCGTCGTAGACGTTGTCGCGCACGCGCTTGGTGTTGATCTCGTGCGTCGAGATGGCCTGCTCTTCGAACGGGAATGCCTGCTCTTCCAGCAGCGAGTTGTATTCATCGAGTTGCTCGGCGTCGAGTTTCTTCGGCCGCTCGGACTTCATGATGTCCTTGCCGAGCTGCCGGTAGATTTCAGCGATCTCGTACGTGGCCACCGTGGTGACCTCCGCGACGCGGTAGTCCGCCGCGGCCTTGTATCCGCCGAGCGCGGCTTCCATGGCCTTGCGCTTTTTCGTGAGGCTGGCCTTGAGCGGCAACACCAGCGAGATGCTGCGGAATTCATCGCGTGCAGGCGTTGCCAGCGCGAGCTGCGATTTCGCCGCGAGATATTGCGTGCGATCGGTGCGCCCTGCTCCCGCGCTGCGATCGGCGTTCACGATTTCACGCTGCCAGGAGCGCTGCTTCTCGACAGTTGCCCGCGGTTCCGGCGATGTCGGCCAGCTTCTGGCGCGCCTCGATGGAATCCGCCACCGGCGTCGGGTAGGCGACGATGAAGCGCTCGAGCATGCTCACGGCCTTGGGCTGGTTGCCCGCCTTCGCATAGAGATCCGCGGCCGAAAGGTTGGCCTCGCGCTGGATGTCCTTGGTCTCGGCCGGGTTCATCGCGATGCGTTCGAATTCCACCGCGGCCTGTCCGGCCTGCCCGGTTTCACCGTACGCCACCGCGAGCTTGCGCGTGACATCGGCGAGGAATTCGCTCTTCGGATTGTTGGCGCGGAAGCGCTCGAGCACGCCGATGGCGCGCGGCCATTCCTTGAGGTTGATGAGCGAAGCGCCGGCATCGTATTCGGCCTGCGCCGCGATCTTCGAGCTTCCGGCCACCGTCGAGATGCGCAGGAAGTCGTCGACGGCGCCCAGGTTGTCGCCCGCTTTCTGCTTGGCCTCACCCTGGCGATAGATGGCCGAGGCGATGCGCTCGGTGAGATCGGCGCGCATCTTGTCGTTCGGCGGCAGCAGGTCGCGCGCAGCGACATAGCCCTTCTCCGCTTCGGCGAACTGCAGGAGATCGAAATTCGCCTGGCCGATGATGGTGTAGGCGATGCGCCGCTTCGCCTGGTCCGCCGGCGGCTGATGCGCGAGCACCAGGTTGGCCACTTCGATCGAGCGCTGCAGGTCCTGCGTGGCGAAGATGTCTTCGGCGGCGCGCGTGAGCACACCGGCGCTGTCGGGATGCTCGGGGAAGCTGGTGCCGAACTTGATGCCGGCATCCACGGCCAGCTTGTGCGCCTCGGCTTTCTCGGCGGCCGGCAGGGTCGCCTCGTACCTGGTAAACGAGCCGAGGGCTGCATAAGCGGCCGCCGCTGACCTGGGGTTGCGCGGATAGCTGTACGCGGTCCTCGCGAACTCGGTGGCGGCGCCCTGGTAGTCCTGGCTCTCGTACAACGTCTCGGACAGCAGGTAGTTAGTGCCGAAAGACTCCGGATCGTCCGGGAAGGAATCGAGATAGGTGCGGTACCAGCGCGCCGCTTCGCGGTACTCGTCCACCTTCTTCGACTTCTGCGCGCTGGCGTGGAAGAACGTCGCCACGTCCTTGAGATTGGTCTTCAGTTCCTTGGCGATGTTCGGGTAGTCGGCCTTGTTGCGCCCCTCCCAGAACGGCGTGCCGTAGTTGTACAGCGCGACGTATTCGCGCTTGCCCTCGAGCACGAGTTCCGTGAACCCGCCCTTGCGATAGGCGTCGATGGCCTGCATCGAGAGGCCAGGCGAGAACTCGCTGTTCGGCTCGCGCGTGGCGTAGGCGCGGTACACGGCGGCGGCGTCCTGGAAACGCTCTTTCTCGACGTACAGGTCGCCGAGACGCGAGTAGACGACGGGCGCGTACGCCGGGTTGTTGTGCGCGGAGAGGAATCTGTCGATGGCGCCGACCGAGTCGTCGTCATAAGAGAAAGTGACCGCCATCACGCGCAACGTGTCGTCGGCCAGCTCGCGGCTGGCGCGCGGTAGTTTGTCGACGGGGATGAGCGCGCCGGTGTCCTTCTGCAGCATGGTGCGATCGAGCACACCGGCGAAGGACGGCAGGCTATCGTCGTTGAGGCCCTGCTTGAACAGCGACCAGCCGTGTTTGTAGAGGCTCTGCGTGAGGAAGGCGGCCTTTTCGCCCTTGGTCACCACGAATTGATAGGCGCTCTGCGCGGCGCGGTAATCCTTGGCCGAGAACAGCAGCTCGCCGCGGCGGAACTGCACTTCGTCGAGCTGCGGCGCCTTGGGGTACTTGCGGATGATTTCGTCGAGAGACGACAGCGCCTTTTCCGGCTGGCCCGTGGTTTCGTAGGCGCGCGCGAGCTGGTAGAGCACCTGGTCGTTGCGTGGATAGTCGGGATAACTCTTCAGCAGACTCGTGTAGAGCTTGATGGCTTCCGCGCCCTGCATGTCGATGGTGGACGCTTCGCCCGCCATGCGCTCGCCTTCGCCGGCCTCCATGTTGAGGTCGGCCAGGCGGCGCAGCGCTTCGGCGCGCAACTGCGGGTCTGTCTTCTGCAGCTCGAGGAAGCGGCGGTAGTTGTCCATGGCGCGCGCGGCGCTGGCTTCCACTTTCTGATCCGGCTGGACCACCACGGGGCGCGAGCTCAACTCACCGATCGTCTTCTCTTTCTTCTTCGGAGCCGCCGCGGCGTTGATGGCCACGCCGGCGCACAGCGCGACGAGGATCGCCAGGCGCTTCATTTGGGCACCGTTTCGTCGGGCACCGGTGCGCCTTCCGGCGCGGGTGCATTTTCCGTCGCAGGCGTATTCTCTGTCGCGGGCACGGGCGGCACCACTTCGAGCTCACCCTGGGATTCGGTGGCGCTGTCCGCAGGCACCCTCACATCGCCGCCGCCGAGGGCGGCGCGATCGTAGATGGACGCCAGCGCGAATCGCGCCTGGATCTGGTACGTGCCGATGCGCTCCTTCTGCTGCTCGAGCTCGGTGCGCGCCAGTGATTCGAGCAACAGGTTCTGTTGTTTGGCAACGCCGGCGAGACGCGTCTGCGCGGCATCGAGCCGCACGCGCAACGCTTCGACGCGCGCGGCGAACTGACCGGTGTTGTCAGGCATGGAGCCGCGCGCCTTCTGCACGCGGACCCAGCGGTTCTGCGCCTCGCGCAAAGCCTGGTCCAGATCTTTCAGCGTGCGGCGTTCGTTCCACACGCGCGCCTTGAAGGACTCGGCGAGCCGCCAATACAACACGCCCTTGGCGAGGCGCGTCTTATCGCGAATCGCGTTGGTTTCCTCGTCATTGGGCGCCACCAGCAACGCCGCTTCGAGGCGGACGATGCGCGCCCATTGATCGCGCTCTTCGGCGGTGCCAAGCGCGGCGACGTCCTGCGACGCTTCGATCTGGTCGAGCTCGCCACCGGCGGCGGCGCGGTCGGCGCTGTACTTGTCGAGGCGTCCCGAATTGAGCACCGCGTCTGCCTGGGGCACGCGCTCCGCGTACGCGCGCTCGCGAGTCTCCAGCATGTCGTCGAAGGCCACGACGCTGTCATGCCATCGCGAGAGCGTGCTGCCCATGAACGCCAGATCGCGGTAGTTCTTCAGGCCTTCCTGGAAATCGTGCCCCGCCAGCAAGTGATAGAGGTAACGCGACTGCGCCGCGTCCGGCACTTCCTTGAGCTGCCAGAACCAGCCCACCTGGTTGTTGGCGTCGCGCTTGCAGCAGCTTGTCGAGCATCGTGCCGTCGTCGATCTCGGAGATGGAGGCATCGAGATTCACGGTCTCGGTGTCGAACGAGCGGATGGCCAGCTCGTAGTTCTCGGCGGCCTGCGCATTGGCGTTGAGCTTGGCGAAGGCGTAGGGAATGGCGAGATAGGCTTCCTGCACGGCCGAGTCGAGCAGGTTGCGGTCGCGCAGCTCCATCCACGGCGTGAGCGCTTCCTGGAACTCACCCGAGGCGGCGTCGGCCCAGCCCACGCCTAACAAGGCCTTGTTCGAGAACGGGCCGTCGAGACGGACGCGCTGCAGGAGGGGTTTGGCCTGCGTCGGCTGATTGTTCTGCAGATACGCGTAACCCAGGGCGAGGTTCGCGCGGTCACGCAGCGAACGCAGTTCACGGCGGCCGGATTCGATCGTGCCCACCGCGGTCAGGAAGGGATCAGCCTCGGTGACCAGGCCCTTGCGCACCAGCGCTACGCCCAGGTTGTACTGCGCGTACGCCAGCCAGTCGGTCTGCTCCTTGCGTCCCTTCCAGTTGTTGAGCAGCGCGATGGCTTCATCGAAGCGCTGTTGCCGCATGAGGATGTTGCTGATCAGGTGCAGGCGCTCGGCTTCCAGGTCGGGCGTCAGCCTGCCCTGCACTTCCTTGATGGCGCGCTCGGAACGGTCGAGATAACCGCGTGCGTACCAGATCTTGCCCAGGTAGAACCAGGCGCGGTTGCGCACGCCCTCGGGCACCGACTGGGTCAGCAGGGTTTCGAATCGCTCGCCGGCCTCATTGTGCAGGCCGAGTGATAGATAGAGGCCGCCGAGCAGCAGGTCGGTCTCCGCGTCGTGATGCGGCATGCGCTCCCACTGGCGGTAGGCCTGCAGGCGCGTGATCGCGTCGAAATCGTAGCCCTGGTAGTAATAGAAGAGTGCGTCGCCGAAATGCAGGTCGCGCACCACCGTGGGCGACAGCTTGTCGACCTCTTTCTTGGCCGCCATCGCCTGCGAAACAAACGCAGGCGAGAGCGCCAGCAAGGCGCCCACTGCAACGGCCCGGAAAACGACAAGGCGCGAGAGCTTCGACATCCGCGCGAAACCTTATTCCCAATCCTTGATGGCGAACTCGGGCTGCGCCTTGCGCTGGCGATCGGTGATCTTGAGCTCGAGGTATTTCGCGCCCACGCCCTTCTCGAACTTGAGATTGGCGCCGCGCTTGTAGTCGCGGTCGTTCGGGCCCTTGCCGCTGAAGAACGCGACGAGCTGGTGGTCGCCGACCTTGAGGTTGCCCAGGTAGACGCGGTGGACGCCGCCCTTGAGCAGCGCCTCGGCCTCGCGCGGCGTGTACATGTAGTTGGCGACTTCCTTGTTGTCGATCTTCAGCGAGAGCGAATCGAGCGCGAAGAACTCGCCGATGTCCATGGAGACGAACACCGCCACCTGCGTGTTGGCCGGGAACAGCAACTCTTCTTCGAGGACGAACAGTTCCTTGTTGAGATCGACCACGTCTTTCTTGAGGTCCTGCACCGTCTCGTCGAGCGCGCGCGTGTCGGCCGGCGGTTCGGCGGTGACGGCGATCCCGGAGCCGTCCGTGGGTACTGCGTCCGCGGGCGGCGCTTCAGCGGCCGCAGCTTCGGCCGCTGCCGGCTGCTCTTCAGCGGGCGGCGTGACCTGTGGGTCCTGCGCCAATGCCGGCAGCGACAGAATGGCCAATGCCATCCAGACGCAGCGGAAAAATTTGGTGGTTAGCGGCATAAAGTTACTCGTCGGATTATTCGTCTAGAAGCGTGCGCAACTCGCGCACGTACACGGCTTCGTCACGGGACTTGAACTCGCGGTGCGCCACGCGCATCACCCCCGAGCGATCCACGAACAGGATCATCGGCAGGCGGTCGACGTGAAAGTCACGACCGGTGGTCTTGGCGGTGGCCACCAACAGCTGGAAACCGACATCCTGGGCGCGCGCGAACTTCTCGGCGCGCGGCAGGTTGTCGTCGAGATTGACGCCGATGACGGTGAGGCCGGCGGTGCCGTAGGTCTTCGCGATGCGGTCGAGCGCTTCGAGCTGCGCGCGGCAGGTGTTGCACGCGCCGCTCCAGAAGCTAACTACCACCACCTCGCCGCGATGCTCCGAGAGGCGCACGTTCTGGCCGGACAGGCCGCGCGCCACCAGGTCGGGGGCCGGCTGGCCGAGCAGCTCGTGTTTCTCGGCGGCCGCGGCCGCGACGCCCGCCAACCCCAGGGCGAACGCCAGCGCAAGCGCAGCAAAACGCGCGTGCAAGGCGGCCTTAGGCACAACTAACAAACAAGCGGTCACGGTTGGCTCAACGTAAAGGGACACCGGGCAAGCGAATCCGGATGCGACGAAATCTGACGCGGGAAACCTTCCCATAGCCCACTTAACAATGTCAACGAAGCGCGCCGCCGTTTGAGAAGTCGATCGTGACGAAAATTGCGACGCATATGGGGCTGCACAAATGCCAAGGGAGCGTCGGCAGCACGCGACACGTGGCGCCGACGCTCCCTCGAGGTTGATCCGACCGAGCGGCGAAGCTCAGGCCGGGGTGTCGATCGTACCTTGACAGACCGGCTGCAGGATCGTCAGCGCATCGCGCGCCGCCACAGCGCCCAGGCCATGGCGCGGGAAGAACGCGGGCTGATCGAAGTTGGCCTCTTCGCCGTGCAGCGCCATGTAATTGAGCAGCACCGTCTCCACCAGCAGGTTGACGGCATTGGCCGCCGGGCTGGAGCTCGTGGCCACCGCACCGGCAGGCGTCATCGAGCCGATCTGCCTGCGGGCATCGTTGCGGAATGGCACGCGACCGGTGGGCCGGTGCACGAGCACGATGGATGCGGCCGTCGACTGGTTGTCGCTCATCCAGTCGAGCTTGCCGCGACCGTCGACAGTCATGTTCGGTCCGCCGCTCGCCGACAGCGAGCCGTCGCTGAACACGTAGATCATCAGCGGCTTGTTCATGCGGCGCGCGTATTCGAGGCAGGCGCCGATGCAGCGGCCAGCGCGGAAGTTGCGGTTCTCGCCGGTGTTGCGGCCCTGGCCGTGATAGTCATAGCCGCCCATGGTGACGGTGCCCGCGCCCGCGTAGCCATTGATGACCATCTTCATGACAGCCGCGGTCTTGCGGAACTCACCATCCGCGGCGTACTCCGCGTCGGTGAAGATGCCGGCAGGACCCTTGATGTCCGGGTCGAGATCCGGATTGAGCGTCGCCGGCGTGCGGAAGCGATCGGCAAGGTAGGTGGACTTCACGTAGCCGCACTTCACGAGCTCTTTCAGCACCTCATCCTGGCCGCCGGCCGCAAGCCTCGGGTCGATGAGATCGGCCTTGCGATGGCCGAGACGCGTCATCGACTCGAGCACATAGATAGCGTCGTTCGGGCCCGAGGTCGCGGTCGGGAACATCGAGGACAACTCGCCGGTGTCCACGAGGCCCGTGACGTCGCTGGCGCGATCCACTTTCGTGGGACGCGCCGCCGGATTCATGAGCGCCGCGGGCGCCATGGAATTGCCGCCCGAATCGGTGTTCTGCGATCCGATCAGCGTCAGCAGTTCGCCGTCGGCGCCGATGCGGTTGATGCCGTACATCGGGTTGTGCGGATTGTTGCCGGTGTCGTTTTCCGAACGCGCCGCAATGCCGAAAGCATTGGTGTTGGCGCGCGTGGCAGCCTGCGTCGAGGCGAGCATGCCGCGCAGGATCGCGCCGTCGGAGTGCCACGGGGCACCGAACTCGGTATTGACGAAGTTGTTAGTCGGGCTGGCCGCGTTGGCCGAACCCGGCGTCATGTTGCCCGGCAGTCCGAGCGTGGCGTAGCCCTGCGTCGAGAGGAAGTTGAGCGGATCGCCGGCCGCGCCCACCAGGATCTCGGAACCCTGGAGGTTCGCGCCACCGGCGAGGTCGAAGCAGATGAAGGGCACTTTGCCCGCCCCGGAGGTGATGGCGCAGATGTCCAGTGCAAAGTCCTCGAGCGGCTGAGTCATGGCACGGGCCGGACGACCCATGAGCGCGCTGAGGATCGCACCTCCGGCGACGATGGCGGGTCCGGTGCGGAAGCCTTGCGCGATGAAGTCACGACGCGACACCGGTGCCTTGTGGCTTTCGTGCCGGATGGGCTCGTCGAGTCCCAGGGTGCGAGGGCTCTTCTTGAGGATGTACATGACTCTATATCTCCCTACTGAATCAGCGTCGCGCCGCTGCCGAGAACGGCACCGCACGCAGCTTTCATGACCGTACGACCGCCCGCAGCATTGTTGCCCGTGGGTCCGTCAACCAGGCGATTGACCAACCCTGGCGTGAAATACTCCGCATATTGCGGGTGGCCGAGGGGATGATCCGGATCAGCGAACCCGGTCAGCAACTCCTCGCGGATCTCCGCCTCCGTGACCTGGTCATCCATGCCGGCGCCAACCGCCTTGTTCATGAGCGCGGTGATGAGCAGGTTGCGATTTCCGGTGTTCGGACTCGCGGCCGTACCGAACACTCCGATGCCGGTGCCCGAACCGTCGAGGCCGCCGAAGAACGAGGCGCGCAGTGCGTTGTCATCGATCATGACGTTGCAGTACTGCATCGCGAGCTGCGCGAGCGCTGTCTGCTGCGCGGGACCGAAGGCGCCGAACTTCTCGATCGACGGCAGTGCCTGCTTGACCAGCGCGTAGGTGTCACGCACCCGGACGTTGGTCATCGGCACACCCGTGATCTGCGACAAGGTTGCGTTGAGCTCGTCGAAAGTGCGCAGGCCCACGTCGGCCTCGTCTTCGAGATCGGCGGGTGCCGGCTCGGTCGGCGCCGGCGGATCGCCCCGAGCGTCCGGATCCTCGGTGAGCGCACCGATGCGTTCGAAGGAGAGGAAGAACACGTCTTCGACCACGTTCTTGTCGATCGCCGCGACCGTGCCGACCCTGGACAATTCCTGGCCGGCGCCAGCGGTGTAGTTAGCACCACCGACGGTCGCGCTGAGCGGCACGTAGGCCTGGCCAGCGCGCAATTCGCCGCCATTCACGCCGATGCGCATGCCGACGATCGGCACATTGGTCACGGTGGCGTTCGGCGCCAGGCTGATGAACGTCGGCTTGGTGAACTGCAGGCCGTAGCTGTCGAGCTGGGTGGCCTCGAGCATCACGTACGCCTGCGGCACTTCCGGCACCAGGTGGCTGACGTTGAAGAGCATGAAGTACTTCTCGCCGACGCCGGCGTCGAAGTTCTGCAGGATCTGCGTCGGGGTCAGCGCGCGGTTGTGAATCGCAACCATGCGCATCACGCCTTGCCACTGGCGGTCGGACGAAGTCTCGTTGCCGAGGACCAGCGCGAAGGTGTCGTCCCAGTCGGCGAGGCTGCCACCGCCGCGCGCGTCGGCATCACCGGTGTACATGCCGTTCACATAGATGCGGCGGCCTTCAACCGGGCTGAAGGTCATGACCACGTGCTGCAGCGCTGCCTGCGCGTCCTCATCGGCCGCGCGTGTCTGCAATGGCGGGGTGCCGTTGCCGTCGGTCCGGTTGCTGCGCGTGTACGCCTCGTACTGGTACATCTGCTGCGCCAGCGTGGCATTGCGGAAATCGGTACCCGCCGAGTAGCTCACGATGTACGCGTCTTCCTGGGCGACGTTGGCGTTGTTGATCCACGCCTCGATCGTGAACTCACCGGTCGACTTGATGAGGTCGGCGAGTTTCTTCGAGGCAGAGGCCGAACCCTGCGCCTTGCCGCCGGCCTTGATGTTGATGCCCCAGCCACCGACCCACGACACGTCTCCCGACAGCGTGAGATTCAGCGCCGGTTCGAGACCGCTGGTGTCGTAAGCGATCCCCAGCTGGCCGGTCTTGAATTCGTACTTGGCGATCGTGGCCGCTTCGTAGCGATTGCCACCGGCCGCGACCGTACCGTCGTACAACGTGAGTCCCTTGGAGATGAGCAGCCGCGGATCGACGACGGCGATGTCGATCTGGCCGGCATACGCCGCGACCGCCGCCTGCATCTCGTCCGCATTGGCGCCGCAACCCGCGTTGCCCCAGCAGTTGTGGAACTCGTCACGCAGGCGCAGCACCAGGCGCGAAGCGGCCGGGTTGTCGAGATTGATCTTCGACTTGATGGCCGCGTACGCCGTTTCCATGGCTTCAGGCGTCGGCGTTCCCGGGGCCAAGGCGCCTTCCGCGAAGAACGGCTGCTGCTGTGCCGCCGAGCTCGACGAATGGCAGCGCGCGCAGTTCGCCGAAGCCGCGGTGCGCACCAGCCTATATAAAGAGGAATCTGCGAAGAGCGGCGCCCCAGTCGCCGGGAAGCTCTTGCTACCGCCGACTTCGCGGATGGCCGGAGCCTGCAGCTGAATCTGCGTGCCGACGGTGGCCGACGAACCAGCCCAGTTGCGGATCCAGACCGTGAGCGTGTCACCGCAAGCCGAGGGTGACTGCAGCCAGCAGTTATGGCCGCCCGCCACTTTCGCGACCATGCGCGACTGATCGGGCTGCGTGAGATTCACGATCGTATTGGCCGCCTGGTAGGCGAGGTTCACGTCGTCGTTGCGGGCGAACATCGGAGTCTGGCCGCCGGCGCCGTGGCAGGAGCCGCAGCGATTGTTAGCCTTGATGTTGTCCCACAGGTTGAGGCGGAAGGCCTGCACATCGGCGTTGGCCGAGGCCGGGCCGATGTAGTTTTGGACCGGGGGCGGCGCCGTGTTGGCGTTGACCACCGTCGGAGCGCCGCCGCTAGAACAGCCGGCGAGGATCGCGACCGCCGCGGCGGCCGAGAACCAGTGAATGAGTTTTGACTGCATAGCTTTCATGTGTGTTTCCTCACTCGCCCATGCAGTGCACAGCGGTTTCGGCGAAGACCTGCTTCAGCTGGTAACCGTTCTTGAAGCTGGTGACGAGCTGGCCGACCTTGAGTCGATCCGCCGTTGCCTGGGCGGGATCAGCGATAGCGCCCGGTGCGCGGAAGCACACCGTCTTGAACACCTTCTCGACCTGGCACTTGGCGAACGCATCGCTGTTGGCGAGCTCCGCACCCATCGTCTTGGCACCGTTGCCGCTGCCGGGAGTCGGACCCCAGCCGAGCAGTGAGTTCTGGCCCACGCGCCAGCGGTTTTCCCAGTCGGCATTCGGCGTGATGTAGCCGGGCGGGAAGTTGGTGTCGTTGTTGAAGTACTTCGGATGGACGGCCGCGGCGTTGTAGACCAGGCGCATCGTGCCCGGAGCTTCGGCCGAACCGTTGTCGAAGTCGTAGTGCGCGAACGCCTGCGCGAACGGGTCCATGCCGCTATGGCAGCCGATGCAGTTGTTCAGGAAGATGCGGCTGTCGCCACCGGGGCTGCGGCTCACGTCCTGGCGGATGCGATCCGGCGGCAGCGAGGTGTCCATCACCTGCTCCAGGTCGCGGCACATGTGATTCATCAGCGTGAAGCGAAACATCGCGCGGTTCGTGCCGTCGACGAAGAATGCTTCCGACGCGGCGCGCGAGGTGATGAAACCCGCGGTGGCTTCGGGGGGAATGCCCTGGATCGACGACTGATTGGCGGGCCGCAGCCTGTCGAACAGATCGACCGCGTTGGCTTCCGCGGCTTCGTAGTGCGCGTTGCTGGTGGCCGAGGCCGCCGGCGTCACGCCTTCCACGACGTAAGTAAGGTCGGCGGACAGCGCGGTGCTGAAGTTGACGTTGTCACGCACCATGCCGATGAACGTGGCGACGTAGTCATTGAGCGGCGCGAATACCGTCTGGTCACGGTTGGTCCACGGCACCGCCATGTTCTTCAACGTGACGTTATAGAAGGATGGGGCCTCCACGGCGATGAGTGCGGCATCGAGCGGACGTTGCGCCGCCACCAATGCCTGCATCTCATTTAGGGTCGCCTCGCTCGGCGGAACGCCGGCAATTCGATCGTAGATGCGCTTGGCCTGGTCGCGATCGTTCGCGGACGCGGCAATTGCCACGCTTGCGAGCAGAACCGCAAGGCCGACTGACTTCACTGTTGAAACCTTTGGGGTATTCATTTGCCTCATCCACATCCCTTTTGACGGACGCAGTATCACCGGGTCCGCCAACACATCAGTCTGTCTCCGCTGGTCTACGTCTCTAAGCGGCGACAGGCCCATTAAATAACCACTCGAAGTACTCTTATGCCCAAGGACTGCGAACCGCGTCACGCCGCATACCGCCCCAGGGCCCTAACTAACAGCTGACAAGAAAACCGCGTTGCGGCTCTGTCTGCTGTGACGTTGTCGGCAGATCGCGGTGGCCTCAATCGGGATGATTGGATTACGTCACATGCCTGTGCGGCAAAGCACAGTCAGCCCAGGTGTGGACGAGAGTGGAGGAAGCTGTGAATCGACTTATTGAAATTACCAACCGGAACACGCTCGCCCGGCTCGGCCTGGGGCTGCTGCTCAGCGTGGCCGGCATGTTGGCGGCCTGCACTCAAGGTCCCGGCGGCGGTGGCATCGGCCTCGCCAGCGGCCAGGAGCCCGACCCCGCCACGGTCGATTTCCCGATCTTCTACATCCGCCATCCGGTTCCCGAGGACCAGGACAACGTCACGCGCGTGCGCCCGTTCGTCGAGGACGACGACTATTCCGCCACGCTGTGGAAGCGCGACCGCGCTTCGCCGGGCGCCGCCGAAACCGAGATCACCGCGCGCCTGCGCACCGCGGCCTTCGAATCGTTCGGTTTCGACGCCGAATCGCGCTTCGACATCAAGGACCTCGCCGTCGCGCCCGACGGCCTGCACGTGGCCTTCGCCCTGCGCGGTCCGCTCGACGATTTCGACGAAGACGAGATTCCGACCTGGGGCATCTGGGAATACAACATCGAGACCGACACGCTGCGCCGCGTGATCAGCTCGAACATCATCTCCGATGCCGGCCAGGACGTCGCTCCGTCCTATCTACCCGACGGCCGCATCCTGTTTTCATCGACGCGCCAGCGCCAGGCCAAGGCCATCCTGATCGACGAAGGCAAGTCGCAGTTCGAAGCCGCGACCGAAGCGCGCAACGAATCCGCCTTCGTGCTGCACGTGATGAACGCCGACGGCACCGACATCCACCAGATCTCCTTCAACCCGAGCAGCGACCTGTACGGCCAGGTGCTGCAGAATGGCCGCATCCTGTTCACGCGCTGGGATCGCGCCCCGGGCCGCGACGGCCTGCACCTGTACACCTCGAACCCCGACGGCACCGACATGCAGCTGCACTACGGCGCGCTGTCGCACCTGACGGGCACGCCGGTCGCCGGCATCAACACGTTCGTCGAATTCATGCGCGCGCGCGAGATGAGCGACGGACGCATCATGGTGCTCACGCGCCAGCGCACCAACGTCGACTTCGGCGGCAATCTCACGATCATCAATGCGAACAGCTTCGTCGAAAACAGGCAGACCACTCTCGCGGCAGCCGGGACCTCCGGCGAAGCGCAGAGTCCCGCTACGCTGAACGACGTGCGCACGATTCCCGGTCCCTCACCTGGCGGCCGCTTCAACTCGGGCTTTCCGCTCTGGGACGGCTCGGGCCGCATTCTCGTGAGCTGGACGCAGTGCCGCCTGCTCGACACGGTCGATCCGACGCGCATCGTGCCCTGCACTTCCGATCGGCTCGCCAATCCTGACGCGGAGACCGCACCGCCGCTGTACAGCATCTGGATGTTCACGCCTTCGGAGAACACCATCCTGCCCGTCATGCCGCCGGTCGAAGACGTCATGGTCACCGAGGCCATCGCCGCGCAGCCGCGCAATCCGCTCCCCGCCGTCATCGTCGACAAGAGACCGCCAGCCCTCGATGCGGATCTCTTCGCCGAAGGCGCCGGCCTTCTTTCGATCCGCAGCGTCTACGACATCATGGGTGTCGACCAGGCGCGCACCACCACCGGCGCATCCAGCATCGCGAACGTGTCGAACCCGACGCTCGCGCCGTACCAGAACCGTCTCGCGCGTTTCGTACGCATCGAGAAGCCGGTGGCGATTCCGGACGACGACGACATTGCCGATCCTGACAACTCCGCGTTCGGCCCCACGGGCGTGATGCGCGAGATCGTCGCCTATGCGCCCGTGGAGCCCGATGGTTCGGTGCGCATGAAAGTACCGGCCAACATCCCGTTCCAGATCTCGATCCTCGACGCGAATGGCCGACGCTTCAGCCCTCTCCATCGTTCATGGCTGCAGGTTCGCCCGGGAGAAGTTCTCCAGTGCAACGGTTGCCATGCGCGCACCGGCGCGACACCGCTGGTTCACGGCCGCAAGGGTCTGTTCAACAGCGCGTACGCAGGTGCGACCGGTCCCGGTGTTTCATTCCCCGGCGCGGCCACCGGCATTTCTCCCGCCGAAGCCGGCCAGACGATGGCGGAAGCGCGCTCCAGCGCCGGATCTTCGTGCATCGACGCGATCGACGGGACCACCCAGCATTGCGGACTGCAATCGATCACTCCGAGCGCCAACCTGACGTACAACGAAATCTGGAAACAGACTCCGGTGGCCGCCGACTTCTTCTCCTGGGACTATCAGGATCTGACGACGCCCTCGCCGGCCACCGTCCATTGCTTCCCGTGGACGCCGACCTGCCGCATCACGATCCACTACATTGCCGGCGCTGCGCCAGCTCGTCCCGGCCACATTCATCCGCTGTGGTCGGTGCCGCGTCCGCTGGGCGGTATTCCTGATCCAGTCACTGGCGTCCCCACATTTCCGCAGACCTGCACGACGTGCCACAACCGGCTCGATGCTGCAAACGCCGTGCAATTGCCAGCCGCCTCGCTCGAACTGACCGATGGCGACTGCAACGCGCAAGCGCTATATCAAAACGCCTACTGCCAGTTGACGCGAACACGCGATGAACTGGAAATCGTGAATGGAGCGGTCGTCCCGCGCCAGATTCCGGGTCCTCCCGATGAGCTCGGCAACCCGACGTTCATCACGCCGACGATCTCGGCGCCGATGAACGCGCTCAACGCGCGCGGCTCGCGGTTCTTTAACGTAATGAACAATACGACGCATCGCGATATGCTGTCGCCCGCTGAATTGCGCCTGCTTTCGGAGTGGCTGGATATTGGAGCCCAGTATTACAACGACCCGTTCCCGCCGACTCCGCAGTAATCTCGCGTTCGCCTTCGTCTTCGCGTGTTTTCTTTCGGCCTCAGCACTAGCAAAGCAGACCGAGGAGGAAAAGGCCGCCAAGGCAGCAGCGGCGCAGGAAAAGCTGTTACAAGTCTTTGTCAGCGAACCCTACCTCGAGCTCGCGACCGGCCCCGGACGCGGCTATCCCGTGTTTCACGTGGTGCCGCGCGAGCAATCACTGGACGTGCTCCACCGGCGCACCGACTGGTTCAGGGTTCGCGACGAACAAGGTGTCGAAGGCTGGGCGCGCGCGCGCGACATGCGCCGCACGAAGCTCGCCGACGGCACACCCTTCGTCTTCAATCTCGGCGACCGTGCCGGCTTCACGTCGCACGACTTTGAGCTCGGCATCGGCGGTGGCGACTACGGCGGAGCGAACCTCATCAGCGCGTATGGCGCCTGGTCGCTCACCGACAACATGAAGGTCGAGATCACGCTGTCGCAGTTCCTCGGCAACTCGTCGAACGGCTACAAGGCCGAGGCCGGAATCCTTCATGTCATCGTTCCGGAATGGCGCATCTCGCCCATCCTGGAACTGGGCACTGGCGTCGTGTACACACAGCCGCGCGCCACTATTGTTCTGCCCGAAGACCGCACCGATCAGACCGCATACGCAGGCGCGGGAGTCCGCGCCTATCTCACCCGGCGCTTTTTCCTACGCGCCGACTATCGCTGGCACACGATCTTCACGAGCCGCGATGACAATCAGGAGTTGGAAGAATGGAAAGTCGCAATCGCCTGCTTCTTCTGACGAGCGTCGTCGCCGCCACGCTTTTGCTGTCCGGCTGCGCTTCGCTGCGTTGGCCGTGGAGCAAGGACAAGCAGGTCGAGCAACAGCAGACCGAGGCCGAGGCCGCCGAAGAAGAGGCGGAGGAACAGGACGTGTCGCCACCTCGCGTCATCGAGCCGAACGTGGCGCGCCGCAAGATAAAGACGCCCAAGATCGACAACGAGAACTGGGAAGTCGGCGTGGGCCTGGGGTTCATGTCGATCGAAGACTTCGGCACGAACGTCACCTACGCCGCGCAGCTCACCTACCATGTGACAGAAGACTTCTTCTTCCGCGCCGATCTAGGGCAATCCACGGCTGGCCGGACCAGCTTCGAGACGCTGGGCGGCAACGTCGAGCTTCTGACCGGAGATGAGAGACGTTTCACGTATTACAGCCTCTCGCTGGGCTACAACTTCCTCCCTGGCGAGGTCTTTCTCGGTCGCAATCTCGCCATGAACAGTGGTTTTTACCTGTTGGGTGGCATTGGCAGCGTGGACTTCGCCGGCGACAACCGGCTGACGGTCAATCTCGGCGCGGGATACCGCGTGCTGCCGACCGACTGGCTGGCCATACATATCGGCGTGCAGGACCGCGTGTTCGACACCGACTTGTTAGGCGAGACCAAGGTCACCAACAACATCGAGACCCTGCTCAGCGCGACCGTCTTCTTCTGACGGAGTGAGCTTTATGACGGCACGTACATTGAAAGCCAGAGAAATCGGACGAGTTGCCAAAGGGCTCGCGCTTGCCCTGGTGTTCGTGTTGCCGGCGTTTGCCGCATCGTCTTCGGGCCCCGCCCCCGGGTTCCAGCTCTCGGGCCGCGGTGGCAAGGCCATCGACCTCGGCGCGCTCAAGGGCCAGGTCGTGATGATCAACTTCTGGGCCACGTGGTGCGGCCCGTGCCGGCAGGAAATGCCGCTGCTCGAAGACATCTACAAGAAGTACAAGCCCATGGGCTTCACCATGCTCGCCGTCAACGTCGAGCCGGATTCCAAGGCTGCCGAAGCCTGGCTCGCGAAGCTCAGCAAGCCGGTGACGTTCCCGGTCGCATTCGACACTGACAGCAAGGTCAGCAAGATGTACAAGGTGGCCGGTATGCCGAGCACCGTGTTCGTCGACCGCAAGGGCAATATCCGGGTCATGCACAAGGGCTACAAGCCCGGCGACGAGAACTTCTATCTCACGCAGATTCGCTCGATGTTGAAGGAATAGGAACAGGAGTGAAGGTGATGCGCATCCGTGGTTTGATCCTGATCACCCTCGCCGTGTTGTCGGCGGGCTGCAGCTCGATCGAGCCATGGGTGAAGCCGTACGATCGCGAGAACCTCGCCGATCCGATCATGTCCTTCACGCGCGCGCCCATCTCCCAGGACTTCCTCGACCACGTGTTCGAATCGCGCGAAGGCTCGCGCGGTGCCACCGGCGGCGGTGGCGGCGGCTGCGGTTGCAATTGATCACCGCGCGATGAAAGCCAGACACACAACCCTCGTTCGATTCGTCATAACCTGCTGCGCCGCTGCGGGTGCGGCGGGTTTTGTAGTTAGCCCGGCGAATGCCGGCGTGTTGCCCGAAGATCGCGCCGACCTCCTCTACTTCCGCTACGACGGCGGCGGCGTGGAAATCACCGGCCCCTCGGTGCTGGTGCGCAAGAGCATCGGCGAGCACGTGTCCGTGGCCGCCAACTACTACATCGACATGGTGTCGTCCGCGTCCATCGACGTGGAGACCACGGCCAGCCCGTACGAGGACGAGCGCACGCAGGGCAGCCTGTCGATGGATTTCCTGCATGGAAAATCCACCTACAGCATCGGCTACGTGAACAGCGACGAAAGCGACTACATGGCCAAGACCATGTTCGGCAGCGTGAGCCACGACATGTTCGGCGACCTCACCACCATCTCGTTCAGCTACAAGGAAGGCGAGAACGAAGTCTTCCGCAACGTGATCATCGACGACGTGAAGGTCAACGACCCGGGCTTCGCCGAGGAGATGAACTCCAAGAGCTTCAGCGTCAGCCTCTCGCAGATCGTCACCAAGAACATGATCATGTCCGGCCAGTACGAGGTGATCACGGACGAAGGCTTCCTGCGCAGTCCCTATCGCCAGGTGCGTTTCTTCGTCAACGGTGACCCGTTCACCCAGGACACGCAGCCCGAGGTGTACCCGAACACGCGTTCGAGCAACGCCGCGTCGTTCCGCACCAAGTATTTCCTGCCGTACCGCGCCGCCGTCGACGCCATGTACCGCTTCTACACCGACACCTGGGGCATCGTCGGCCACACCGGCGAGCTCGGCTACGTGCATCCGCTCGGCGGCCACTGGATCTTCGAAGCCCGCGCGCGCTACTACACGCAGTCCAAGGCCGACTTCTACGAAGACATCTTCCCGCGCGCCGACTACGCCAACTTCATGGCGCGCGACAAGGAACTCGCTACCTACGACGCCATGACCGCCGGCCTCACCGCCACCTACGAATTCAAGATCGACCGTTTCCCGTGGCTGGCCAAGGGTGCGCTGAGCCTGCGCTACGACTACATGACGGTGAACTACGACGACTTCCGCGATGCGCGTTTCAGCCTCGGAGTCTTCGGCCAGTTGCCCGAAGATCCGCTGCAGCCCGGCACCGAGCCGCTGTACAAGCTGAACGCCAACATCATGCAGTTCTACATCTCCGCATACTTCTAAATGGGTAAATGGGGTCAGACCCCATTTGCCGGAATTGGGGTCTGACCCCATTTTGGTCGGAGTCTTCCGACATAATCCGGCGAAGCCTCCCCTAGCAACATTTTTCGTCGCGTTTTCATACGTGAAGGCGTCATCCTTCGCGTGCATACGTTCCCACGTCCATCCGCGCACTTAGGTAATTCGCTAATGGACCAGGGTCCCGGGCGCGCCGTTCAGGGCGTACTTGTGAGCGCAACCACGGACTTTCCCGCGTTGACCCTCGCACGGGACAGGCGTATCTCTGGAATCCGCGCACCCTGCCGTGCGCACCGGATCTAGCTAGGGGGACCAATGGATTTCGTTTTTTCGCGCGGGACGCGCGTCGCCCGCGCGTTGCTGCGCCTTGCCTTGTCAGGCGTGGGCGGCGTAGCGCAGGCGTGAAGCAGGTATTGAAGGTTGCGGGCATTGCGGCGGTCGGCGTTCTTGCGTCGGCCACCGCGGTGTACGTGGCCAGGGACGGCGGGGGGCCTCCGCGCGACAGGACGCGCGCGGAGGCCCTACTTTCGACCGACTCTCTTTCGATGAAGGAAGCTGCGTCATCGGCGCCGGCCGGACAAGCACCGGTTTCCCCCAATGCCGCGAGCACGCCGAACGTCGCCCGCGCGAACGATCCGGCACTGACGACCGGGGAACTCGAGCTGCGCCTTGCGGCGAGCGATCCTGACGACCGCGATCTCGTGCTCCAGGCCGCGTTGCCCGCCATGGTCGCGAAGAATCCCGAAGAGATCGCGCGCTTCGCCGAACTGCAATCCGAACCGCTGTTGCGCGAGTTGCTGGTCCGCCAGGTCGCGCAATTGTGGGCGAAGACCGATCCCGATCGCGCCATGGCGTGGGCTACCGCCCTGCCCGATTCGCCCGAGCGCGTCGCCACACTCATCGACGTGTCGATGACGGTCGCTCTCACCGATCCGCAGCGCGCCGTGTTACTGCGCGAGCCGGAAGTCGGCAACATCGAGCCCGATGGCGTTCTCGAAGGCCTGGTCCAGCAATGGGCGCAAGCGGACTTCGACTCCGCGCTGGCGTGGGCGAACGCACGACCGCGCAATGCTCAGCGCGACAAACTACTCCAGCGTCTCGTGTACGTGCGCGCCGCCAATGGCGCCCCGGATGAGGCCGCGAGGCTGGTCGACGCTGCCTTCGAAGACGGCACTCAGAAAGTGGAAGCCGTCGCCATCGTCGCCCAGCAATGGACGCAGCGGGATCCCGCCGCGGCAAACGCCTGGCTGCAGGGGCTCGACGAAGCCACGGCACGATCGGCGCTCGAGCAGCTCAACCCGCCGCAGTAGCTCACCGTTCCAGCGACTTGCCGAACTGCAGGCCACCGTCGTGAAGGCCGATGTTCGGATTGCCCTTGCGGATGTCGAGCATCTCGGCGCCGGCCAGCAACACCGGACCGTAGCCATGCGCCGCGAGCACGTGCACGGGACGATACATGTAGAACATCGGATCCCAGCCGACCCCCGTGCCGACGCAGGTGCCTTCCACCTGCCCCTTCGCATTCACCTTCACGACGACGGCGTTCCAGCCGAGCGACACCGCGGGGCCGAACGCCAGCCCGTCGAGCCAGCCGCGATTGATGCCACGCGCGATGGCGAACACGAACATCGCGCTGGCGGAGGTTTCCTCGTACGACTCGCGCCGGTCGAGAAGCTGGTGCCAGCGGCCCGCGTGGCCCTGCGCGGCGATGATTCCGGCGGCGTGCTCACGATAAAGCGCGAGGATGCGCGGCCTTGCGGGGTGATCCTCGGGCAGCACCTCTAACAACTCCACCGTGGCCATGATGGCCCAGCCATTGGCGCGCGCCCAATGAAACGCCGGGTGGTGCTTCATGTCTTCCACCCAGGCATGCATGAACAGGCCCTTGTCCCTGACGAACATCCGGTCCGCGAACTGCAGGATCTGCTTCGCGGCATCGTCGTAGTAACGCCGCTCGCCGGTGAGTTTTCCCGCCTGTGCGAGACAGGGCACGCTCATGTAGAGATCGTCGAGCCACAGTGAATTCGGCAGCGGGCGGTTGCGCGCCAGCGTGCCATCCTTCAGGCGGAACTGTTTCGTGGACACGAACTCCAGGTAGTTGTCGATCCACGGCCGCAGTTTCTGGTCGCCGAGGCCCGCGAGCTCCGCCTTGATCAGTGCCGCGCACATCGCGCCGGAATCGTCGAGCCGCCCTGGCAGCAGGATGGATCGCAGTCCCAGGCCATGCTTCGGCATCGGGTAGTTAGCATGCGTGGTGCCGGGCGGCATATTCTTCTTCGCATGCGCAGCCAGCGTCGCGATCGCCGATACCCGCTCGTGGGTATAGGCGTTGTAACGCGGGTCGCCGGTAGTCTGGGCGCTGCGCAACATGCCGGCATAGGTGACGCCCCACTCGTAGGTGAGGATCTGCATGTCGGTGCGCGCCAGCGCCACCTGGGTCGGCAACCGCGACAGATCGGTGACCGCCGCACCCGTCTCGCCGTCGATGACCTGCACCGGCGCCGCCTGGCTCACGTAGGCGTGCACGTGTTCGAGCGTCTTGCGGATGCTATCCACCGTCGCGAGCTCGTACGGCGTCGGGTAGTCGACCTTGAGTCGGCCGGAATAGACGCCGGGCTCCACCTGCGGCGAGGTGTGGATCTGCGTCGGCGTGGACTGCGCGCCGGCCTCACCGGCAAACAACAGCGCGAGGCAAACGAACAGCGAAACGAATGCAGTCATGGCTTCGGTGGCTCCAGCCCCTTCGAATAGATGACCTTGCCGTTCGGCGCGACCGCCACGGCGTCCACATCCGGGAGCGTGTTGATGAATGCGATGCCCTCTTCCGGCCCCATGATGAACACGCTCTTGGTGAGCGCATCGGTGCGGGTGGCGGTGTCGCTGATCACCGTTACGCTGCGCACCTTGCGCGCGGAATCGCCGGTCTTCGGGTCGATGATGTGGTGGAACCGCTTGCCGTCTTCGTCGAAGTAGCGCTCGTAGTCGCCGGAGGTTGAAAAGGCGGCGTCCGACAGCGGCAGGCGCAGGAAGACCTTGCCTTCATGGTCCGGGTCGCGCACCCCGACCACCCAGGGCTTGCCGAAACGATCACCTATGATGCGAGTGTCCCCGCCGGCATTGACCATGGCGCGGGTGATGCCCTGCTTCTGCAGGATCTCGATGCCGCGATCCACCGAGTAGCCCTTGGCTATGCCACCGAGGTCGATGCGCATGCCGGGCCGCGTGAAGAACACTGTGGTTTTCCCGGCATCGAGCACCATGTGCCGCCAGTTGATGCCCGGCAACGCCTTGTCGATCGCTTTCTGGTCCGGGCGCACACCTTTCCTGAAGTCGTATAGATAGCCGACGCTGGCGTAGGTGATGTCGAAAGCGCCGCCCGTGAGCTCGGAATACTCCACCGACACCTGCAGCAGCCGGAACAGCTCCGGGCTGATCTTCACCGGGTGTTTGCTGCCTTCACGGTTCAACCTGGAAATCTCGGTGTGCTCTTTCCACGTGCTCATCAACCGATCGATGCGCTTCATGTCGTCAAACACCGACGAGATCGCCGTTTCGCCGCGCGCCTTGTCGTCGCTCCACAACTCCACGGCGCAAACCGTGCCCATGATGTTTTCGCTGCGCGTGATCCAGTTGGCGCGCACTGCGCCTGGCAGCAACGCCACTGCCAGGAACCCGATGGCTCGCAGCCGGTCGAAAGTGCATGTCGCAGTTCGCATGGTGGCGATTATGCCGCATGCGTTAAGCTCCCGGCCTTCAAGGAGTGCCTATGAATCGAGTTCTCGCCACACTGTTCCTCTTCTCCGCCGGCGCGGCCGGCATCGCTCCGCCCGCCTTCGCGAATGCCCGTGAAGAAGCGCGGCTCATCGAAGCTTCGGGAGTGCTCGAAGAACTGCGCAGCCAGCGCGACACACTCATTCCCGATCGGCTGATGGCGCGTGCCTACGGCATCGCGGTCATCCCCAATGTCGTGAAAGTGGCGGCCGTGGTCGGCGGGCGTCGCGGCAGCGGCGCCATGGTCGTGCGCGATGCCAACGGCCGGTTCTCCAATCCCATCATGGTGTCCATCACCGGGGGCAACGTGGGTTGGCAGATCGGCGTCCAGTCCACCGACATCGTGCTGGTGTTCACCACGCGCAAGAGCATCGAGGGCATCACCGACGGCAAGCTCACCCTGGGTGGTGACGCCTCCGTCGCGGCGGGTCCCGTCGGCCGCGCAGCGTCGGCGGCCACGGATCAGAACTTCACCGCCGAGGTGTATTCCTACTCACGCAATCGCGGGTTGTTTGCCGGCGTGTCCATCGACGGCAGCGTGATCGCCATCGACACCAAGTCGAACAACAAGCTGTACGGAAAAAGCGCTCCCGCCAAGGAAATCATCGCCGGGCAGATCACCACCGATGCCGAGTCGGCGAAACGATTCCAGCGTGCCATCCTCGCCAGCACTTCCTCCGCCGCGCAGCCGGCTGCGGCGCCGAAGAGCGCCGCCATCACTACGCCAGACGCCGGGGAATCACCACCCGCCGACAGCACCCTGCCGCCATCGGGCGCCCAGACCTTCCCCATGGAAGACGCGGCGCCGGGATCGGAACCCCCGCGCTAGGGAACCGTTGAGAAGACTGTCTACGGCGGCGTGCAAACGACCGCCGTTTCTTTTTTGGGCGCGTTACATAATCGATTCATATATATAGCTGCAAAACCCGGGGAGCTAACATGCGCGAGCAGAAGATCGAATACCGCGACGGCGAAACGCAGCTCGAGGGATTCCTCTGTTACGACGAATCGCAGCCGGGACCGCGCCCCGCGGTACTCATCAGCCACGCATGGGCTGGCCTGAACGACTTCGTGGAACGCAAGGCGCGGCGCCTCGCCTGGCAGGGTTACGCGTGCTTCGCGCTCGACAATTACGGCAAGGGCAAACGCGGCACGACGCCGGAAGAATGCAGCGCGCTCATGACGCCGTTCATGAAGGATCGCAGTTTGCTGCTGAAACGCCTGCAGGCGGGGCTCACCACCGCCAGGTCCATGCCCATCGTCGATTCGAGTCGAATCGCGATCATGGGATTCTGCTTCGGTGGTCTGTGCGCGCTGGACCTCGCGCGCAGCAATGCCGAGATCCGCGCTGCGGTGAGTTTTCACGGCATGCTGAAGCCTTCCGGCCTCACGGAACCGAAAGTGCGAGCCAAGGTACTCATGCTGCATGGGTATGACGACCCGCTGGCGCCGCCCGAAGACGTGCTCGCAGTGGCGAAGGAGTTCACCGACGCAGGCGCCGATTGGCAGCTTCATGCCTATGGCCACACGGTGCACGCATTCACGAATCCAGCGGCTCAGGATCGCAACGCGGGCATGCAGTACGACGAAGCCGCCGATCGGCGCTCGTGGCATGCACTCGAGGAGTTCCTCGGCGAAACGCTCAAATGAGCGCCGCCAAAAAACTGGGGACTCGATCTGTTTGCGTGATAGCGTGGCGACGGACTTCGAAGAGGGGTGGCCTGCGTGAAACAGATATCGGTAGTCCTGCTCGCCGTCATCAGCATCGCATTCGCAGGTTTCGCGGAAGCCGCCAAACCCAAGAAACGCACGCGTAGCGCGAACCGAATCGGCGCTTATGGCGGAGCAATGGTCGGCTACAGCAAGTTCTCTGGTGACCAGAGCGGGTTCGAAGCTGCGCTCGAGCGGACGCTCACCAACACCGGCGCCGATATACAAAACCTGAGCTCGAGCACGGAAGACAACGATATCGGCTACCAGGCCATGTTTGGTTTCCGCTTCCTGCGCTACTTCGCCGCCGAAATCGGGCTCGCGCAGTTCGGAAGCCTGGAGTCCAGCGCGAAGGGTGACCTCGACTTCGGCGATGGATTCGTCCCCACTTCCGTCAAGCTTTCGTTCAGCGCGGGCGGGCCCATCTTCTCGGCGGTCGGCATCCTGCCGATCGGCAACAAGTTCGAATTGTTCGGGCGGGTCGGATACATGTTCACCAGCTCCGAGCGCGAGTTCTCCGCGAATGTCGACGGCGAGCACAGTTCGTTCGGTGGCGCGAAGGGTGATTCGCAGGATCCGGTGTTCGGGGTCGGGTTTTCATGGAACATCAACCAGGTCTATTCGATCCGCGGAGAATTCCAGAAGCTCGATTCGATCGGCGATCCGAATCGCAGCGGCGAGGAAGACATCACGATGATGGGCTTAGGTCTCCTCATCCGATTCTGATGAAACAGCGCCACTTCAACGCAGCCTGCATTTGTACACTGCTCGCCGTGCTGAGCGCGGCATGCAGCGGCACCGATGCACCCATCGCTTCGGCGGCCGCAACGGTGCGCATCGGCAATGCATTCGTTGCCACGCCGGTGGCCGACTTCCAGGAACCATGGGCCATGACCTTCCTGCCCGACGGCCGGCTGCTGGTCACGGAAAAGAAAGGCGCCCTCAAACTACTCGATACCGGCACGCGGAAAGTCGGCAACATCGCCGGCGTTCCCGAGGTCGCCTATGGCGGCCAGGGCGGCTTCGGCGATGTGATCCTGCATCCGGCGTACGCCAGCAATTCCATCGTCTATGTCAGCTACTCGGAGTCCGGCGATGGGGGCACGAACGGCGCCGCGGTGGCGCGCGCCCGCCTGGCGCTCGACAACAACGGCGGTGGCAGCCTGCAGGATTTCAAGGTGATCTGGCGGCAGGTCCCGAAGGTGGATAGCCGTGGCCACTGGGGTCATCGCATGGCGTTCGGGCCCGACGGCATGTTGTGGATCAGCTCGGGCGAACGTCAGAAGTTCACACCGTCGCAGGACATGAAGAGCAATCTCGGCAAGGTCGTGCGGCTGCACGACGACGGATCAGTGCCGAAAGACAATCCGTTTTATTCGCAGGGTGGTGTCACTGCGCAGATCTGGTCACTGGGCCATCGCAACCCACTGGGCATCGCGTTCGCGCCCGACGGCAGGCTCTATGAACACGAGATGGGCCCGCAAGGTGGCGACGAGCTCAACATCATCGAGAAAGGTGCGAACTACGGTTACCCCACCGTCTCGAACGGCAATCACTACAACGGCTCCGACATTCCCGACCACTCCACGCGTCCCGAATTCCGGGTGCCGCTCGTCACCTGGAATCCGGTCATCTCGCCGGCGGGTTTCATCATCTATACGGGAAAGATGTTTCCGGACTGGACCGGCGATGGCTTCATCGGCGGCTTGAGCTCCCAATCACTGGTGCGCGTGGAATTCGGCAACGGCACCGCGCGCGAAGCCCAGCGCTTCGACATGGGCCGCCGCATCCGCGAAGTGGAGCAAGGACCCGACGGCGCCATCTGGCTGCTCGAAGACCAGCGCAACCTCACCGGCGGCCGCCTCCTCAAGCTCACCCCGTAAATGGGGTCAGACCCCCCGTGTCTTTGTGGACTTGGCTAGCAAAAGGGGCCGGACCTGCGAATCTGGATATCCGATTCGTCGAGCGTGCCTGCGTCTATCTTCTCGTTGATCTCGCGAGCGCGCCGCTCGACCTCGGCGAAATCGCTGCCGGCGTCGCGGCGGATGATGTCGCGCATCAGGGTTCTTCAGATCGCTTCGAGCAGTGATTCGTCGTCGTTCTTCGCGGAATTCACGCGCGGGCTCACCTTGTGGGTCCGAAGCTGCTCGCCGGGATACTGGATGAGCGCGGCCCTGGCCTGTTCCGGCGTGCCGGAGAGCCACGCCTCCACGTCTTCCGTGCGCAGGATCGCGGGCATGCGCTGCTTCTCGCTCTCGAGTCTGGCCATGAAGTCGTTCGCGGGCAGCGTGATGATGGTGAAGCTCTCGACCACCGTTCGATCGGCTTTGACCGACCGGTCCCACAGCCCGGCCAACGGCATCAACTCGTCATTGGTCAGCCCGATGAACCAGGGTTGTTTGGGCGCGTCCGGCAACATCTGCCACTCGTAGAATCCTTGCGCCGGCACGATGCAGCGCTGACCCTTGGTCCACGGCCCTCGAAAGGCCGGCGAGGCTTCCATGGTTTCGATGCGTGCGTTGCTGGTGGCGTACTTGGGGGGCTCGCCTCTGAGAAACGGCGGAATCAGACCCCAACGCATCATCACGCCTTCGCGCTCGCCGCCATCCGCGGTCGAAGCCACGCGCACCACGGGCACTTCGCGCGCGGGCGCGACGTTGTAACTTTGCATGCCGTGCCAGTGCTGGCGTTTCACGCCGAAAACTTTTTCCGCCTTCGCCAGGTTCGCGAGGATGTAGCGTCCACACATAGGGACGGGAGCTTAGCGGCTTGACCCTGACAAACAAATGGGACATGGATGTGTGGGGACAGGCTTAAGCCTGTCCCCACTCGTTTTCCTAGCAAAAGGGGCCGCACCTCAATGAAAGACCCGCGAGTCGCCGAGGCCCTTGCCTGGCTCGAGAAGCATTCGAAGAAATCCGTGCGCGACGGCATGGCGCGCTACGCCATTCCGAACGACAAAGCGCTTGGCGTGCTCATGGGTGACATCCAGAAGCTGGCCAAGCTGCTCGGCCGCGATCACGCGCTGGCGCTCGAGCTGTGGAAGACCGACGTGTACGAAGCGCGCATGCTGTGCGCCTACATCGACGAACCCGAGCGCGTCACCGCCGCGCAAATGGATGCCCAGGCGCGTGACTTCGACAACTGGGCCGTGTGCGACACGCTGTGCTTCGCGTTGTGGGTGCGCACGCCGCACGCGTTCAAGAAGATCAGGCAGTGGGCCAATCATCGCGATGAGTACGTCAAGCGCGCATCATTCGCGTTGCTCGCGAGCATGGCGCTGAGGCACAAGGAGTCGACGGACGCCGACTACCTGCCCTTTCTGCCGCTCATGGAAAAAGCGGCCGGCGACGAGCGCAATTTCGTGAAGAAGGCGGTGAGCTGGGCGCTGCGTGGCGTGGGGCGGCGAAGCATCAAGCTCAACAAGGCGTCGCTGGCGCTGGCGAAGAAGTTGGCCGCGTCGAAGGAAGCCGCGCCGCGGTGGATAGGCAAGGATGCGTTCCGCGAACTGTCGAGCGCGGCGGTGCAAAAACTGCTGGCAAAGCGCGCGTCGAAATGAGGTGCGGCCCCTTTTGCTAGGAAATGGGGAGTGTCCCCATTAATTGACCCCATTTCCATTTCTAAAGCGTCTTGCTGAAGTACACGACCCGCTCGGTCTCCTTGAACCCGAGCGCACGATGCGCGCGTTGGCTGCTCTCGTTCTCCAGCAGCGCATCGGAAGCCAGTTCGCGGCACCCGCGCGCCTTCGCCCAGTCGCCGATCGCGTCGAACAGCCGCCGCGCGACTCCGTGGCGACGTAACGCCGGCACCACGTACACGCCTTCGACGAAGCCGACGGGCGACGTCTCCGTACCGTTGACATAGTCGCTGCGGATCGAGCCTTCGATGAAGCCGATCGGCTGGCGCTTTTCGTCGTACATCATGAGCTGCAGGAACCGTTCCGGCTGGGCGAGCGAAATCGCCATGTAGCCGCGATGCTCGTCGGCGGTGGCGTCCGGCCACAGTGCCATGCGCATCGGGAGCCAGCCGGGCTGGTCGAGTGAGCTGCAACGTTCGATAAATGCTGCCTTCAACGACATGGAAGGAAGGGTAGCAGGCCGGCCTCGATTTCATACAGTGGCGCTTCCGGCCGAGTACTGGGTGGACGACCGGCCGCGGTCCGGAAAAAATCCGCGTATGCCCCTGCCTGCCAGCGCCATCGACAAACTTTCAGACCACTCAGGGTCTTACGTCATCTGTGTCACCTGCCACCAGTGCCGGCACGAGCGCGAAATCGATCCCCGCACCCTAGCTAACATCCTCGGTTGGAACATAACGCTGACACAGGCCTGCACCCGCCTCCGCTGTTCCAAATGCCAGTCACGCCGCTTCAAGGTGGAAATCGCCTTCGATCGCAAACCGCGGGGATGGAGGGCCAACCCCTCCTGAGCGGAAATTTCTGCCGTCCGGCGAAATAACTTCCCGGTTCACGACAGATGAATGGTCAGGCATGACCAACTCCGCACCCGATCTTCAGACCAAGAATGCCCGCCTGGGATTCGCACCCCGGGGATCCAGCTTGAGTTTCCACGTGCAGGCCGGCTCGGGGTTCGAGGCGCAAGCCATACTCTTGTTAGGCACGCAGACAATTTCGACGTGGGTGTCGTCCGAGCTCGTGGGCAAGGTTGCCACGGTCGACCTGGTGTCGGCGGGCCAATACCAGCTTCAGATCACCTGCACCTTCAAGGAAAAGGAGCCCACGAACGTCACCATCGACCTCGAGGTCCGCGCGAAGGGTGCGACGCTCACGTCGAGGAGCAAGAGCTTTACGGGCATGGCTCCTGGCAGCGCTCGCGCCATCGTCGATGTCTACCTGCCTTGAAGTGGGCCCTCACTATTCGGCATTGAAGCGCAGTTTCTTGAACACGGCGCGCGGAGCGTCACCACAGTCCACCTGGCCGGCCGTGCCGGCGCGCTGCACTTTCTCGACGATCACGGAACAGGGGCCGACATCGATGGGCGGCACGATCCGCCCATTGAGCACCAGATAGGGCACCAGGCTCGGCGCTTCATTGCCGTCGGCGACCGGCACGCGCAGCAGCAGGTATTGGTCGTCGCCGGCGCCATACTCGAGCAGCGCGGTGCGCACCCCGTTCTCGTAGGAATACAACCCGGGCGCCACCGAATGACGGCCCGCCACGTCGAGCGGCAGCGAATATTCGCGGCCCGCGTACGTGAACGTGGCGGAACCATTCTTGAACGTGGCTTCCTGCCGGCGCGCGCCTTCGCCCATGCGCGTGTTGTGCATGCGGCGGCCGGGCGCGGCCGCGGTGGTCGAGGTGACCCCCGACGGAAGCCTCGCCAGCGTGAGCACGGCCACGGGCGTGCCCGAGGCAAACCCCACCCGCTGCAGGTAGATAGACAGCTTCTGGCCGGCCGGATATACGTTGAACCCCAGCCCGCCGGGCAAACCGGCCATGACCCAGTATTTCTTGCCGCCCTGCTCGAACTGAAGCTCGGGCAGTTCGCCGCCGAAGTACATCTCCACCTGGCCGCCGTCCTCGCCACGACTGCTCAGCCAGGAACTGATCAGCGGCCGGAAGCGGCTCGACGGCTGGCGTTTCTGGCCGGTGAATGTCGCGGTGGTGGTGTACCACTGACCAGACGCGGCGAGCTCCGCCTCATCGTTCTGCGAACGCGGCGCGCCGCCCATGATCTTGGCCATCGTTGCGGGGGTGTACGCCGTTTCGTCGGTATCGTTGGCGCCGGAGCGCGCGGCGGCCAGGAGAAACGCAACGAACAGCGCGGCGGCGAGGGCGCAGCCGCGGCCTGAACCACGTTCCATCAGGCAGAAGCTCCGGCGAAGATCGCCTCGATTTCGGTGGTGTCGTTTGGCCGTACGACGCGGCCCTTCTCCACGCCGTTCTCGATGAAGACGAGCGTGGGCCACAGCTTCACGCCGAACGAGCGGCCGAGCGGCTTGCCTTTGCCATCTTCCACCTTGATGTGGCGCACCGCGGGATGGCGCTTCAGCACCGCGGCGATATTCGCCTGTGCCGACTGGCAGTAGCCGCACCACGTCGCGCCGAATTCGAGCACGGTGGCCCCCGGAAAAGCGTCGACTTCCTGACGCGTCAATTCATTCATACCGTAATCCTAGGTGAAAACATGACTCGCGTGTTGTTAGCCCGCACTACCGGAATCTCTTACGTACAAATGCAGCCGGCTGTCGCTGGACAACGACAGCCCGTAGGCCGAATCTGTCGCCTCTTGTGGAGGTCTCATGGGCACTAACAACATTGTTCTGGTCCACGGGTTATGGATGACGCCCCTCAGTTGGGAGTTTTGGGCGCACCACTACACGGAACGTGGATTCAGCGTGTATGCGCCGAGCTGGCCCGGTATGGAACGCGACGTTCGAGCCTTGCGTCGCGCCCCGGAAACGTACGCAAACATCGGTTTCAGGCAGATCGTCGACCATTACGAGAAGCTCGTCATCGATCTCGAAAGCGCGCCAATCCTTATCGGACACTCCTTCGGCGGACTCGTGGTCCAGGCATTGTTAGACCGTGGGCTTGGAGCCTGCGGCGTGGCCATCGCATCGGCGCCCATCAAGGGTATCTGGACGTTGCCCTATTCCACGATGCGAGTGGTCACGCCGCAATTGATCAATCCCCGTAACAACCGCCGCTGCGTGCCGCTCACGCCGGCGCAATTCCACTACGCGTTCATGAACACGTCGTCGTCCGAGGAATCGTTCCGCATTTTCCAGCGCTACGCGGTGCCCGGTCCCGACCACATCCTGTTCCAGTGCGAGCTCGCCAACTTCAATCCGTTCGCCGAGACCCAGGTGAATGTCCGGCGCAACAATCGCGCGCCGCTGCTTGATGATCGCCGGTGGCAGCGATCACGTGATTCCGCCGCGCATCGTCAAGGCCAACGTCAAGGCCTACCGGCATTCCACCGCGATCACCGAATACAAGGAATTTCCCGGATCGCACGCACTTCATCATCGGCCAGAGCGGCTGGCAGGAAGTGGCCAACCACAGCATCGACTGGGCGCTCGATCAGCAGACGCTCATCGACCGCGAACGGCGGCGCGTCGCGCGCGAGCTGCAGTCCCGCCAGGTGGCGTAAATGGGGACAGGCTCGCGTTTAGCGGCCGTTCCTGATTTGCTAGCAAAAAGGGACGCGGCTCGAGTCGACTGAGCGCGGCGGGTTCCAGGCGCGTCCCCTTTTGCTAGCAAATCAGGAATGTCCCCATTTCAGTTCAGGCGCAGCGACAGGGCGATGACATCCAACAGCACGTGCGCCACCACGAGCGGCCACAACTGCCGCGTGCGCGAATACAGGTAGCCGTAGAGCAGCCCCATCGGCACGATGGTCAGCACGCCGATCGGCCCCTGGTACAGGTGGTAGAGCAGTCGCACCACCACGCTCACATTGATGGCCACCCACATGCCACGCCGCGCGGTCAGCGCGGTGATGATGTAACCGGCGACGAACAGCTCTTCGAAGATCCCGTTGACGACGGACACGAGGAACACGAGCTGCATGCTCAGGTCCTTGTCCACCTTCGGCGCCCGGTCGATGGCCCCCTGCAGGTCGTAGCCGAAGGCGCCCTGCGCGATCTGCTGCACGCCCGCGATCAACCCGTACGTGACGACGAGCAGCGCCACCCCCATCAGCGTGCCGCTCCAGGAAAACCCCAGCCCGAACCTCTCGAGCGTCCAGCCGCGAATGTGCAGGAACCAGCTCAGGAAGCCGAGCTGGATCACCTCGAAGATGATGATGCCCAGCAGCTGCGCGTTGTTGAACACCGGACTCGCACTGCTGCCCGACGGGCCGAGCGACATGATCGACGAGAAGATGGGCAGCCCGAACGCCCACGTGACGACGACGAGGAATTCGACGCCGGCCGGAAGGCGGCGGATGGCTTCGTGCAGGCGATTCACTGCAATTTCGCGCCCTAACCCGCCTTCGCTTTCTCGCTCACGGTCGATACACCCTTCGCCACGAGCTCATTGCCCACGCCGCCGGCCAGCGCGTGCCGCTGCTGCAGCAGCTCGAGCTTTTCCAGATATTCGCGCGCGATGTCCGGACGGCGGCGCGTCTGATTCTCGAGCGCATTGACGAGCAGCATGCGCGGCCGCAGGAGCTGATCGCTCTGCAGCGCCACGTCGAACAGGTGATCGAAGATCGCGCGTTCCTGGTGAAGGAACAATTCGCCGCCGGCTTGCCGCGCGGCGAGCCCGATGGCCAGCGCCTGCTCGATGGCGGCAAGGTATCCGGGCAGCATCTCCGGCGGCGGCGTGGCCGAGCCCCGCGTTCGATTCCTCGCGTCGCAGCGCCAGCAGGACGGTCAGGCGCGGAATCAGGTCGTAGAGCAGCGTGAGTACGTCCTGGCCGGCGGTCTGCAAGGTGAACGCCTGCTCGAACACCACGGGCGTGGCCACGCGCTGCGCGTTTTCGATGGTGACCTTCAGCAGCCACGGCGACACCCGCGCATCCACGTGCATGATAGACGATGAGATCCGGCGGCGTGTGATCGGGCGGCAGAAACGCGCGTGTCCATGGCTTCGCCGAGAGGATGAATCCGCCCTGCTTCATCCACGGCAGCAGGAACGCCGTGCGCGCATTGGTGCGTAGATAGATCTCTTCGGCCAGGAACATGGGCAGCGCCCGCGCGATGCGTCCGAGATCGTTGGTGGGTTGCGAGACCACCTTGCCGCCGACTTCTTCGTCGGCCTCGCCGCTGCCGCAGATGAAATGAACCCGCGGCGCAGCCTGGGTCTTCGCCGGCAGCACGGCATCGAATCCGAGCACGCCGCGCGCCCACACCGGCTGTTCGAGCTTCATGACCACCACTTCCACGGGCGCGGTCACTTCTCCATAACGCTTCTGCGCGTCATCGAGCTTCTGCTCCCAGGCGATGAGCTGCTCGCGCCAGTCCGGACGCTGCTGCGAATAGAGCTGCTCGAGCAGCTTGCGCGCTTCGGCGAACATGCCGAGCTCCACGTAGGCGCGCAGCAGGTTGTTGCCCACGGTGAGTCCGTGCGCGAGCAGATCGAATCGTGGCTGCGTCAGCTTCATCAGCAGTTCGGTGTGGCCGCGATTGCCGAGATCCCCGCTCATCTGCATCAGCAGGTCCGGCGGGCACGGGAATGGCGCGCGCCAGCGCCTCTTCGTACAGCCGCGTCGCTTCGGCGAGATCCCCGCGTTCCAGCGCGTAACGCGCGAGCCACAGCAATGCGCGCCAGCTTCCGGGCAGGGTGGCGGCGCGCGTGTAGGCGGCCGCGACGGCCTCCTGCCCGCGATCACGCAACATGCCGATCAGCCAGTTGAGCGCGGTCTCCTCGTTGGGCTCGAGCTCGAGCGCGCGCCAGATGAGCGCCTGCGCCCGTTCGTCTTCGCCGGCTGCCGCGAACGCGCGCGCCAGGTTTGCCAATAGATAGGGGTTGTCGCCATACCGGGCGATGGCGCGCTCCAGCACTTCGCGGGCGCCGGCATGATCCTTGAGCTGCAGCAGCACGATCCCGAGGACCATGGCGCCGCGCTGCGGCTGCGGATCCGTCTCGGCCAGGTGCCGCGCCGAGTCGAGCAGGTCCGTGGCAAAGCCGTCGTTGAGCGCGCTCACGACCAGGTCGTAGAGGGCGTCGGGATTGTTACGGTTCGACTGCAGGTTCGGCAGCAGCACATCCTGGCGCCAGGCCTCGCGTCCGATGGTGACCGCCCGGCCAAACTGGTCGTACACGCGGATCATGCCTTCGCTGGCGACGCCACCGGCGAGCGGCGGTGCCGCCACGGGTGCCGTGGGGAGCTCGGTGATCGGCGCGGGGCGGCTCGCGGAGGCTGCCTTTCCCGGCGCGTGGATCTGCGGCCCCTCGGTGGGCGTGCGGCCGAGTATGCGGTCGATGATGGACATGGGGCGGTGAGCTTACACTTGTGGGCATGCGCCGCACCGTCACTGTCATGCCTTTCAGCCCTGCTGGTCGGGGTTATGTCCTTCGCACACGCCGAAGACGTGCTCATCAAGACCCGCGAGGGCATCACGCTCTCGGCCACGCTGGCCCTGCCCTCGCCCAGGCCCGAGGGCCGCATCCCGGCCATCCTGGAATTCACCATCTACTCCGACCCTGCGAAACTGAAGGCTGCGGCCGAAGAAATAGCGGCCCGCGGCTATGCCGGCATCGTGGCCGACGCGCGCGGCAAGCGCCTGAGCCCCGACGCGCCCGCGCCCTATGAAACCGAGGCGCAGGACACGCACGCCGTGCTCGACTGGATCGTCAAGCAGCCCTGGAGCGACGGCAAGGTGGGCATGATCGGCGGGAGTTACACGGGCTTCACCGCCTGGTCGGCCACCAAGCGCAAACATCCTGCGCTCAAGGGCATCGCCGTGTCGGCGGCCGCGATACCCGGCCAGGGCCTGCCGATGTACAACAACGTGTTCCTGAGCCCTAACTATCAGTGGGCGTTCTACGTCACCAACAACAAACTGCTCGACGATCCGGTGAATGACGACATGGTTCGCTGGCGGAACCTGCAGCGCAAGTGGTTCCTGAGCGGTCGCCCGTATCGCGAAATCGACGCGGTCGACGGCACACCGAACCCGTGGTTGCAACGCTGGCTCAAGCATCCGGCCTACGACAAGTACTGGCAGTCCATGGTGCCGTATGGGAATGACTTCGCGCGCATCGACATTCCCGTGCTCACGATCACCGGCTATTACGACGACGCCCAGATCTCCGCGCTTCAATACATGAAGCAGCATCTCGCTCACGGCCGAAACCCCGAGCACTACCTGGTCATCGGCCCCTACGATCACTTCGGCGCGAACGGGCGCAAGAAGTCGGAAGTGCTGCGCGAGTACACCATCGACCCGGTGGCGCAGATCGATTCGCAGGAGTTGAAACTCGAGTTCATGGACTACGTGCTCAGGGGCAAGCCGAAGCCGGCGCTGCTCAAGAACAACATCAACTACGAAGTGATGGGCGCGAACGTGTGGCGGCACTCGCCCTCACTCGGCTCCGTGCACGGCGGCGTGCCCATGCGCCTGTATTTCTCGTCGCAGAAGAGCGAGGGCGTGTTTTCGCTCGCGAACCGGCAGCCGCCTTCGGATTCGGTGGTGACGCACGAGGTGGATCTGGGCGAACGCGTGAAGTTTCACAACTGCTCATTCCTATCCCATGCCCATCGTCCAGGGGCCGCTCTCCTACGTGACCGAGAGCATTTTCATCAGCGAGCCCTTCGAGGCGCCCACCGTGATCAGCGGTTCGTTCACGGGTGATCTGGCGGTGGTGATCAACAAGAAAGACTTCGATCTCGGCGTCACGGTGTACGAGGCGATGCAGGGCGGAAAGTTGTTCCACCTGGGCTATGCGATGCATCGCGCGAGCTACGGCGAGGATCCCACCAAGCGGAATCTGCTTTCGCCCGGCAAACCGGCACACGTGAAGTTCGAGACCACGATGGTGAGCCGGCAGATGCAGCCGGGGTCGAGATTGTTAGTGCTGGTGGATGCGATCAAGAACGCGGTGGCGCAGGTGAACTACGGCACCGGCAAGGACGTGAGCGACGAATCGATCAAGGACGCCGGCGATCCGTTGAAGATCGAAATACGCAGCGGCAGTTACTTCGAAGTCCCGCTCGACAACTCCTTCTCGGTGAAGCCCGTCAAACCGCAGTAGGAAAAGGGGACAGATCTATTTCGCGAAGTTGGTCGCGAGTGCTCCATGTTCGGTGCACTGGTACTCGCGCGTGACGGTCCACAGATTGCAGTTGGTTCCTTCCATGTTGCTGCACTGGCGGATCTGCCCGGCGATGGGCTCGGCGTCGTCATAGCCCCAGCCCTCGCAGCGACCCAGGGCCAGCTTCATCGCCTGCTCGTCGCTGACCGCGGGCTGTTCGAACTCGGGATATTCGTAGGAGATTCGCACCACGCCGTCTGACCGGTCTCCGCCAGACAATGCCCATTGGTTGCTGGTGGCGCAGGCGGCGAGGTTCAGCAGCAGCGCTGCGGAAGCCAGAAGCCTTGAGGTGGGGATGAATCGGAGCATGGAGCCAGCTTGCGCCCACGCTCCTTAACCCATCCTGAATCGCCGCATGAACTTCAGTTCGCGATCACCACTGACACTGAGCCTCGGCGCCCAACCCTCCCGCCACTTCGCACGACAATTTCCACGTCGCTGCCCAGCCGAGTCAGGAAATCCATCAATTTTCGCTCCGAAAACCCCCGAAAGCGGCCGCCGAGCAAGTTCGAAAGTTTTGGCTGCGGAATGCCCAGCAACGTTGCGCCTTCCGTCTGGGTCAGCTCACGCGACGTCAGAATCTCGGCAATTTTTGTGACCAGCTTCGCCTTGACCAGCATCGCTTCCGGGTCGGAGCGCGCCAGGTCGGCATACACGTTCCCGCTGCCCTTCTCGAAGTCATGTTTCCTGGCGCGTTTCTTCTGTTTCTTCATTTCAGTTCCTTCGCGATCTCGCCGGCCCTCATCTAACGTATACCCATATGGATATTGCCGGCAATTCGGAGGATGCGCGGAGAAGTGCATCACGATGCCCGAGCGCGACGGCGGATGAACGCGGCATTTCCGCCGCATTCAGTCAGAATTGGCGCGCCGGATTGGATCAGGAGTTGGTGCGCAATGGGAGATTGCGCAGACGCCTGCCGGTGGCAGCGAAAATGGCGTTCGCCAATGCGGGCGCGGCGCTCGGAATGCCCATCTCGCCGGCGCCGGACGGCGGCATCGTGGACGGAAGCACGTAGGTTTCCACGCGCGGCGCGTCGGGCATGCGCAGCAGCGGATAACCATCGAAGTTCGATTGCTCGACGCGTCCGTTCGCCACCGTGATCTCGAGACCGATGGCGGTCGAAAGCCCGTCGATGGTGGCGCCCATGAGCTGCGCTTCGACGCCCGCGGGGTTCACGATCTGCCCCACGTCCGCCACGCAGACGCAGCGCTCGATGCGCCAGTCCTTGCCCGTGGCCTGCACCTCGATGGCATGCGCCGCATAACCACCGAAAGTGAAATGGCACGCGAGACCGATGCCGCGATCCCTTGGGAAGCTTGCGGCCATAGTCGATGCGTTTCGCCGCTTCGCGCAATACGGCCGCGAGCCGGCCGGTGCTGAAGATCGGGCCGCCGTGTTCTTCGTACTTGAGATCGCGCGGTTCGCCTAACATCTCGAGCCGCAGCTCGAGCGGATCGCGACCGAGCGCCACCGCCACTTCGTCCACGAAGCTCTGCGTCGCGAAAGCGGCGAAGGTGTGCAGCGGCGCGCGCCACCAGCCGCGCGCCAGGCCGAAGTCCACGTTCACGAACTCGGAGAGGTAGTTGGGCACGCAGGCTGCGGGAAAGCCGTCGATGTCGAGCGTGCCCACCCAGTCGGGCGCGTCGTTCATGTCCGTGCGGAATTTTCGCGACGTGGCCGCCACGCGATGCGACCAGCCCGTGAGCTTTCCGTCCTTGTCGGCCGCCGCGCGCAGGCGCTGCACGCCGAAAGGCCGGAAGAAGTCGTTCTGCAGATCGTCGTCGCGCGTCCAGATGAGCTTGACCGGCTGGTTCACCGCCTGCGCCACCAGCACCGCTTCGGCGACGAAGTCGTTCGCCAGCCGCCGGCCAAAGCCACCGCCCGAGCGCGGCAGCTCGATGTCGATGGCGAGGCGCGGAATGCCGGTCATCGCATTGATCAGGCGCGAGGCGCCACCCGGGCTCTGCAATGACGCAATCAGCTTCACGCGATTGCCGATCGATATGAATCGTGGCGCCCGGCGGCTCCATGGTGGAGTGCGCGAGGAACGGCACCTTGTAGTCGGCCTCGATCTTTTTCGCGGCACTGGCCCAGGCGGCTTTCATGTCGCCATCGCTGCGGCCTTTTTGAATTCTTTCGTCGCCCGCCACCGCCGCGCGGCAGCGCGCTTCAAGATTCCGGGTGGAATCCGCCGCCCACGGTCCCGGCGCCCACTCTATCTTCAGCGCCTTGCGGCCCTGCATCGCCGCCCAGGTGTTGTCCGCCACCACCGCGACGCCCGCCGCGAGGTTGCGCGAGAGCGCGCCATCCGGCGGCGCCGCGATAGCGCCCACCGCGCGGACGCCGCGAACCTTCTTCGCGGCCGTGTCGTCGAACGAACGCAGCGTGCCTTCGAAGTACGGGCACCGGGCGATCACCGCGTACAACATGCCAGGGATCTGCGCGTCGATGCCGTAGCGAGTCTTGCCCGCGACGATGTCCGCGCAATCCGTCGTCTTCGCGGGTTTGCCGATGATGCGGAAATCCGCCGGCTTCTTGAGCTCGAACGGGCCGAGCGGCAGTGGCCTTTTCGACGCGTACTCCGCGAGCGAAGCGTAGGTGGCGGTGCGGCCGTCGGGGTGCGAGATGACCGCATCGCGCGCTTTCAGGGTCTTCGCGTCGACTTTCCAGAGCTCGGCCGCCGACTGCGACTAACAACTGGCGGATCTGCGCGCCCGCCTGGCGCAGCTCCGTCCAGCCATCGGGAATGCTGGTGCTGCCGCCCGCGCCCTGAGGGCCATACAGCGCCAGAGCTTGTCCGGCTCCTGGCCCGAGATGCCGTAGCGAAGCTGCCGCACCTTGACCTGCTCCCAGCGCACGTCGAGCTCTTCGGCGATGAGCATGGGCAGCGAGGTGACCACGCCCTGGCCGATCTCGCAGCCGCGCGCGCCGATTTCGATGCTGTTGTCGGCGTTGATGCGGACGAACACGCCCAGTGGGAAGAGGCGCGGGTCGGGACGCTTGTCGCCAGCGGCGCACGCGAGATCTGGCATTGCGATCGAGGCCAGCAGGCCGCCGCCGCTCAGGAGGCTGATCTCGAGGAATTGGCGCCGCGAGTGCGTCATGGCGGGGTATTCAAGCACCGTTAAGCCGTCGCGGGCATTCCAGTCGGCGCACGCAGCACTCCACTTGCCTTGCGACACGCATAAGCAAGATTTCGCCTCCCTGAGATGCAACCGACTCGCCAAGCGTGTTCGCCTAGCTTTTGCCAACGTCCTCGTACGGCATACCGACACGACCTGGATCATATTTATCGCTGTCGGGATCGAACATCGCTTTCAAGCAGCGGCTGAATGTACAGAACGTGATCAGTCAATTGGCCAGCGCCGCAGCCATTGCTGATCGACTGTGCCACAGTGAATCACTAACAAGACGGCCTTGCGCTCCTGCGACGCAGACAATTGCCTACGATTCGTATGGCTCACCGTCGGGCCAAAACAGGTCGTTATCAACCTGAGCACCGTCCAGCAACTTCTCGATTAGCGTTAAGGTGTTGCGCAGCGCGTCAATTGGGTCGATTCCACGAATGTCCATTGCTTGACCATTTGGGCCATCGATTTCCACGGGACATCGCGCCTCTACACCTTGTTCGAACCAGTACGGCACGCCGATCTTCATCGTGATCGTTTTCTCAGTCGCATTGTCTTTTGAACGCGCGATTAGTGTGCGTTCAGCAAAAGATGCGCCATTCGTTGAAGTCACTATCGCGATACCTCCCGCTGGCTATTTACAGTTCTTTTGGCATTCACCAAGCAGATTCGCCGCGTTCTCCCAACACATCTTACGTGCCTTCTTAGTCCGAAGCATATTGCAAAGCATGGTCTGAACTTCGTACGCGGCGTAGCAATTCTCCAGACATTCCTCCCTCGAGTCGGTGATTGCACTGCATACCCAGTCGATCGCGTCGCCCAGCGGAATCTCAATGTGCGGATAGATGATCGTGCCAATCCCGAATCCAACTATTCCCGCAGTGACTACTGGGTTAGGCGCAGGAATTCGGATTCCCGGAAGCCTGATCGGCGGTCGCCGACGTGGGAGATCTATTACTCCTGCCTCCAAGCCTTCAGGATCAACGTTGCCAATAGGGTTCCCACCCACATACGCATACGTATTCCAGCCGCCGTTCAACCCGATTGGATCGGACTCTAGGTACCCGCCCGTGGACGGATCGTAGTCTCTGAAGTAGTTGTAGTGGAATCCCGATTCCGAATCAAAATACTGGCCCGGGAAGCGCATGTTGAGTGTGGTGTTAATTCCATTGCCATCCGGATCTTCCTGCAAGGTGGCCTTGCCATAGGCTTCCTGGCGCGATCGCCATACGATTTGGCCAGAGCTGCCGGTCATCAGTCGCGGAGTATCGAGTTGATCTGCGTGAACATAGTAAACGCCATTTGCATCTTCAACTTGTGCAGGCTCATAGCCACTCAGGTAGGCATACCGCTTGGTGCGGGTGCCCGCAGCATTAAACTCCGCCAAAAGCAGGCTGTTATCCCACAAGAACCACGTAGTTGTTGCACCGACGGTTTTCTTGATTCGGCGTCCGAACGTATCGTGAACGTAATTAGAAGTCGTTCCTGACTTCACCACCTGGATCAGCCGCTGACGCGCATCGTGAGTAAGCGTCATGCTGTCGCTACGCGTCTGCAGGTTGCCGGCCGCGTCGAACCCGTAGACAAGACCGGGCGAGTTGCTGATTCTGTGGTTCGCGTCGTAGACCCATGCTGCCTGATTGGCGGTGTCCTTTCGATCACCCACCGGCGTGTATGTGAAGTTCTCCGGGCTCTGCAAGCCCGAAGGAGCCGGGTGGGTGGCTTGCGTCAGGCGATTCATTCCGTCGTAGCCGTAATCGTGCAAGCCGTCGAAGTCGGTCTGCGTGTCAATGTTCAACACGTCGTCGTATGCATAGCCGAACTGCGCGATCTGGCCGGTGGGGCCAGTTGCCGTGATCGTATCGATGGGCCCATTCGTCTTGTACGTGTATGCGCGGTTCACGCCGCTCGGCAGGGACACGGCTTGCAAATCGTCATTGCCGTAATACCCAAGCGTGATGGCTGCGCCGCCTAGCGTCGCATTCGTCAAACGATTGAGCTTGTCAAACGTGTAGGCGTTGGTGGTACCCCCCGTACCAGTGACATTGATCTGGTTCCGATTCCCGAAACGATCGTAGCGGTGTTGCAGCACCCGATCTCCGCCGGGAATGTACTTGACGGCTTCATCGTGCGGACGACTCAGCGCATCGAAGGTAGTCGCAATACTCTGGCCTGCCTGGATGCCAGAGTCACTGACTGAAGTCACGTTGCCATCGTTGTCCCGCCCATACGTAATAGTTCGATCGGCGGTGATTGCGCTAGTCGTCGGGAATTGCTTTTCCTCTTTGAGCGGGCCCCAGGGCTCGTAGTCGTAGTCGAGCTTTTGATTGCGAGCCGTGATGAGATAGTCCAGTCGGTCGCGACTATCATAGGCAAATTGCATCTGCTGACTCAGCGGCTGAGTGAGCGTGGTATTTCGGGATAGTGCATCGTATGCATACGCCGTGACCCGGTTCTCGCCGTCTTTGACACTCAAGAGATTGCCGGCCGCGTCATACGACATCTCGGTCCGGACATTAGGCGAGATACCCTTTTCTACTGTCGCCGAAAGGCGATTGAGATCATCGAATTCATAATCCACATCGCGCGTCAGCGCATCACGGACTCGCGTGCGATTGTTTGCCGCGTCGTAGAAGAACTGCGTGACCTTGCCGAGTGGGTCGGTCACCGCCGACACGCGTCCGTCAAGGTCATACGACTTTTGCGTCGTGCGATTCAGCGCGTCACTCGTGCGAATCGGTCGGTTTTCGCTGTCGTATGCAACCGTCTGGAAGGTAACAAAGGTGCCTGCGTCGTTCTTGCGCTGCAATTCGACCAACCGCGCGCGACCATCGTAGATGCGTTTTACAATCTGGCCTTCGCCGTCGGCGACTGTCCGACCGCGCTCCGTCTGCACCAGCAAGTTGTTTGTGTAAGTCTTGATGTCCTGTTGCCCCAACGCATTTGTGCGTGAGACCAGTCGACCCCGATCATCGTACGCAAACTGGCTGAGATTATTGCGCGCATCCCATTTATTGATCAGCTGTCCTTCGGCGTCATATTCAAAGCGCTCCTCCATTTGCGGCACGGCCGAGCCGGCAACTTCAAAATACGTGCGGCTCACGAAGTCGCCCGTGTATTCGTTTATGCGCTTTACACTGTCTGGAAGAGTGGTCGTCAACAGCCGGTTGCGTGCGTCGTATGTGAACGCAGTCGTCTGAAATGACCCGTCATCTTTGCGGCGCTTGACGGACTGAATACTGAGCGGGCGTCCGTCTGTGCCGAAATTGAAGGTGTATTCGGTACGGAAGATCTTGCTCGGTGCTGCGCTCGACACAACCTGCTCAGTAGCAATCCAGTCATGCTCGTACGACCAGGTTTTCGTGATCGTCTCGCCGCTATCGAGGGTCACTGATTCCGTTAGTGCATGGCCTTGTACGTCGTAGGTCCGGTCCTTTGCTTGCTGGAGCGTCAAGCTTGCGCCTGCCTTCTGCCAGATCTCTTTCCGCGTCAGGAATTTTGATGCATCGTAGAAGTATCGCTGTTCGTGACCGAGCGGCGTGATGATCTTCGTGATCCGACCAGAGGTTTCGAATTCGTAGGTGGTCGCAGCTGTGTACGGGTTGAGCCCGTTGTGGTCCACGATTGTCTTCGTAACAACCGTGCGCACGTACGGAGTCTGGTAGTTGAAATCTATTCGGCGCGTACCTTCGGTTTGAGTAATCACGCGATCGTTGGCGTCGTAGACGTTTACGACCGGCGTACGCCCGACAGCTTCGGTGATCGAAGTCAGATTGTGAGGGTCGTTCGGGTCCGTGTATCCATACGTCGCCACTTGACCATCGAGCATGTTCACTTGAACCAAGTTGCCTTTCGTGAGCAATCCGGAAACATCGTGAACATAAGAAACAACCCTGCCATCGTTTGCCGTGGCTGACGTCAAGCGACCTGTGGTCTCGTTGTATTGAAAGGTGACGTATCGTCCAGTGAGGACGCCATTCGCGCCGCGTTCGTCTATGCGAGTGATGCGGTGGACATAGGCGACCGTTGTCGGCTGGGCGGGGTTCACTGACGCCTTCGCGAGCCCGACGAGCGGTAGTTTGCCGCGCGCGTCATATGTGTACTCGTGACTATTGCCCCGGTTGTCGCGCACGCGCGTAAGACGACCGAGGTTATCGAAGTTGTCCGTGATCCCGTTGCCGTATCGCAGCTCGAATCCACCGGCGACGGCGGTCAAATTTCCGATCATGCCCCCGACCGGTGACGCGTATGCGCCACCGCTCAGGACGTAGCGATCACGTGAACCGCAACCGTGGCGCACAACGATCGAACCATCGGTGTACTCGTAAAGACTGCGGCTGGCCATGAATGACCAACCCGCGCCGAGCGGAGCATCGAATGTCGTTTGGCTGTCGTACTTTCGCTCCAACCGGATGGCGAACTCACCGCGAACGACAAGATCCGTGGTGGAAATGCTTTCGCCGCCGTTGAAAAAGGAGATTGGGCTTTCTGACCTCGAGGATGGACTTGAGGAATCGCTACCGCCGCCGCCGCCGCCACCACCACCGCCGCCACCACCGCCGCCACCACCGCCGCCGCCACCACCGCCGCCACCACCGCCGCCGCCGCCGCCGCCGCCACCGCCGCCACCACCACCACCCGGACCATTACATGGGCAGGAGTTGCATGGCTCATTCGGCGGCGGCAAAGGCGGTGGTGACGAGTTGCTCGAACCGCCAAAGTCGTGACCAAACGACGGTGCGCCGCCGAACACCAATAAGGCGCCACTGATGAGCCAGCCAAGCTTGCGGATTGTCATTCTTTGCGTCCCTGATCTGATCGTGCGTTCATTTCGACTGAGCTTCACTTGGAATCGGCGCCATGCCGACGAGCGAGCGATAGATGGCGTACTCATTATTTGCTCCCGCCGCATCACCGATATGCTCGAGCGCATTCGCGTAGTCGAGACGTGCCGCCGCATCGTTGGGCGTTACATTGATGACGTTGCGCCAATGAACCACGGCGTTCGCCCAGTCGCCCTCGCGCGCCGCGATGCGCCCGAGTACCGCTAACGCTTCAGGAGCCGGCGCATCGCCGGCCACGGCCTCGCGCGCGGCTTGTTTCGCGGCCGTGAGATCTCCTTGAGATTCGTACACCTCCGCCACGCGAGCCTTGGCGGCCTTGTTTCCTGGCGCGCGACGCGCGTGTTCCTCGAGCAAGCGCGCTGCTTCGTGCGAGCGGCCGCTCTTCATCATTTCCTTGATGGCGGACTCGGACGGAAGTGGGCCGGCCGCGGGGACCGGGGATGCTTCGCGCGCAGGTCGCTTCGACGTATTCGACTGCTGCGCGTACGCGCCCGCCGCGACCAGCAGCGCTCCGACAATCACTACGGTTCGCATTCGATTACTCATTGTGGTGTTCCTCGCTCGCCCGCGGGCACGGTGAGCTTGTGGGAGCCAAATCCAAAGGATCCTTCGTAGCCGCGCACGTTCACGGTGAGCAGATGCTCGCCCGGCGAAAGCTTGGAGAGGTCGACATTCCAGGTCGCTGGCAGGGCGCCAATCTCGTTCTCACCGACAAACAGTCCGTCGACGAAGTAGACGATCTCGAATCGCTGTTGCGACAGCCGCTCTGCAACACGATCTGGAACGCGGATTTCCATCGGCGCGCTCTTGGCGTCTCTGCCGCGCGGCACCAGCGTCACCGCGAAGTCGCCGCGTTGCTCATAGGACTGCTGGGCGTGCGAATACATTCGTTTGGGCGTCGACGCCTTGCGAACTCTCACCGTCTTGCCCCAGGACAGCGGATTGATGACCGAAGATGGCGTGTTCGTATCACCAACAAACACCGTGTTGTCGGGCAGTTCAAACGACAGACCCCACAGTTCGAGGCCGGTACTGTTCGCGACATTCATCACACCGCTGGCCTCGAGCCCATCCCACTTTGCGAAGTGCACGCCAGGCGAACGAACCTTCCAATTCTCGAGCGAGTGGAGGAGCGGTCCGCCGTCTCGCATGCCGACGCGGATATTCACTCGCGACCAGTTGCGCACGACGTAGTGAATGCCGGCCTTGTTCGAATCGAGTTTCATCTCGGTCAGCGGCACATCCGCGCCGCCAGTGCTATCGGTGAGATCGAACTCCTGGAGCTCGCCGCTGCTGGTTTTTGCAATGAGCGTGTAGTGATACGCCTCGCTGGGCACGACTCCACCCGCTTCATCGCGTCCGTTCCAGGCAAGTGTGGCCGATCCGGGTTGAACGTCGCCCGCGCTGAGAATCTTCCGGATCAGGAGATCCCGTGCGTCATACCAGTTCAATTCCACTCGTGCGGGCCGGTTGACCGAGAACCGCACCGCAACCGATTCGCCGCGTGCCGCGTCGAATTGGCGAGAGCTCAGCGATACGTTGGCGATCGTCAATGCTTCACGCGCCGTCCCGGGCAGCGATACGCAGAGAAGCCCTACGGCGACGAGAGCATGACCCAGAATTTTGCGTGAAGCCTTCAACCTTTTTTCCTCTTGCCTTCAGAAGCATTCATCACCGCGACACCGCGCGCGCCCGTGGCATGCGTGGTGATCTGCCTGGCCTTCTTGCCTGTGCGATCGGATAACCAGATATTCGCCACGGCGCCCTGCGTACGTGTGAAGTACAACGCGCGCGCGTCAGAGGACCATGCTGGCTGGCTCTCCATCTCGGCTGTGGCAATGAGCACGCGCTCTTTTCCGGCGCGGTCGCGAGTCCAGATATCGTAGTTGCCTTCGCGGCGATTACTGGAGAATGCCAACGTGCCGTCGGCGGCGACGGAGATGTCGAAGTGATAAAGCTTGCCAACGGTCAGTTGTTCGAGCCGCTTCCCGTCGGAGTCGACGCTGTAGATGTCATGCGCCTGGCCGCCGGGGCCCGACAGGAAATAGAGCGCGTTGCTTGATGCCGTCCATGCGGGCTCATGCTGCAGCGCAGGCAAGCTGGCGATCTTGCGAGCATCAGACCCATCAACTTTCGCAAGCCAGATGTCATTGGTGTCGGGGCTCGATGCGTTCATCGCCGAAAACGCGATCGTCGTGCCATCTGGCGAGAGCACCGCATCGCCGCCATGGTCGATGGGAAGAGACAGCGCTTGCTCGCTGCCATCGGCAATCGACAGCGCCACCAACTCCCCGGCAGAGCCGCACACGAGCAATTTGTCGCCTGCGGGATACCACGACAACTTCACCTTGTCGTACGCGCTTTTCGACACACGAGTCGCATTGGCACCATCGGCTTCGGCCACCCAGACCTGCCAATAGCCTGCTTCCGGTGACAGGTAGGCAATCCGGTCTTTCGCCTCGACGGCCGCGCACACGCATGACAGCGCCGCCGACATCGCGACGCCTGCAATGGTTGTTCGAAATCGGCTCACTGGTACAACTGCAACACGCCACGATAGAGCGTGGTGCGTCCTGTCAGTGTGCTGGTCGCCTGGATCGCAACGGTGTAACTACCCTCCGCACTCACGAGGATGTTGTTCGTATCGATACCGTCGTGACCCTTCCACTCGAACGCGTAGTCGACGGGGAGCCCACCGCTGAGAGCAGGCTGGGTCGCCGCGTTGGTCACAACCACGGCCGAGGGATCGTTGAAATCGGTTACGCCGGGAGGCAGCAACTTCACGGTTACGATGGAGTCGAGCGACAGGCGATAAGTGAATCGACCGATCTGGTCGTAGCTGTGGAAGGCCACGTACGGCTGTCCGTCGACTTCCAGATTGGGGGATGCGCGCGTGCCGGTAATCGCCGGTACTGTTCCTTTGACGATGACCGAGAACGGGCGCAGCGGATCTGGCGGATCGAAATAGATGCTGCACGCCCCTGACACAATCGCTCCGTTGGCGTCGCGCCCGTTCCACATGATGGGAAAGGTTCCGCCAGCGACTGGCACCCAGTTGTAAGGGTAGTGAGTCGTCGGCGTGCAGCCCGTCACCTGCATCCGTATCCGGGCCTTCGCGTCGGACACGGTCAGGTTCATCTTGAAGAAGTCGTTCGCATGCGCGTTAAAGGTTGCGTCCACCGATCCGGAGTTGCTTCCCACGCTGTCGACATCCGGCGGGTCATAGGTGGTAACGCGTGACCCCTCGACCAGCTGCAACACGTACCGGTACGCCTCATCCGGCACCAGGTTGTTGGACGCATCGCGACCATCCCAGGACAGCGACTTGGCGCCGCCCGTTGTAAACACTTGCGAAATCTCGCGCAGCATGGATCCGCCAAGGTCCGGATAGATGCGCAGGTAAACGGTTGCCGCACCCGACAAGTTGAAATTGACTGTCAGCTGTTCACCGAGCGTCGGCCGGATTTGCTGGAGATTTTGCGCAACTGCGCCCGCAGCGACATTGTCGATAGTGAACGCCACACTCGACGTAGAAACGTTGCCCGCCGTGTCTGTGACCCGGACGCGGACCGCGTTGGGTCCGACGATTCCAACCGACCCGTCCGGCGTGAGAACAGTAAGCGAGCCGAGGGAAGTTGCCTGGACCGGGTTAGTCGACGTCTTGAACGAGGTCCAGCTGGTCGGGGTCGTTCCGGCGCCATGTTCGAGCAAGTAGTCCTGGAAGTGGATGTCCGTCGCAGAACCCAGCACCGCGACGCTCGTGATATTGGACAACACGGCACCGCCGGTCGGCGCCGTCATCACAGCCTGCGGCGGCGTGTTGTCCACGGTGGTGGAACTGGCGGCCAGGGTCAACGAGGGAGCCGCACTGGTTGTCAGTTCAAATAGATAGAGACCGTCGCTGACGACCTGCGAGCTGCCATTCTTTCCGTCCCATGTCGCCGAGACTGCAGTCCCCGTGCCGGTGTAGGTGCGCACCAGCGCTCCCGACGAAGCGCGTACATTCAGCGTCCACGAACCCGATTGCGACAGTGTCGACGTCACGGCCGTCGTTTCCTGGACAGTGTCCGCATTGGGGGAAAAGAAGAAATCCGAAACGGCGAGGCTGCTGGCGTTGGTGCCATTTATCGGGCTGCTGAGGTAACCCGCGAAGTTCACGATGGAAGCCGGCGCGTTCTGGAATTTGATCTGTGTTCCGACAACCGGTGTCGCTACACCCCAGTAGTTCCCGGTTGCATTGATGACGATTGGGTTGCTGGCACCGTAGTTATAGATCTGCAGTGCGGCGCTCGAGTTGCCAATGAAGTCGTTGCCGGTCAACACCGGATTCGGATTGCCAGGCGCGGTATTCGCCCCATTGCCCTGCAGGTAAACGCCCCACAGGTTGTTCCTGATCACGTTCGCCGTAATCGTCGGATTCGACCCACCGATCACAAAGATCCCGTATCGCGAACCCTGGATCCTGTTGCCGGTGATCAGCGGCGAGCCGGCATTGATGTAGATGCCGTAACTCTCGATGCCGTTCGCTTCGGAGAAATTGTCGATGAGCGAGTCGCGTACTTCGGTTCCGGCAAGCGGCGTCGTCATCGAGATGCCCGCCGATGAATAGCGATAGATGCGCGCGTTACGAATGACGGCAGCCGCGCTCACGATTTCGATGCCGCGAACCGCATGTTCGATGGTGGCGTGGTCGAGAACGATTCCGGTGGCGCCGGCCCGCACCACGATTCCGGTCCAATCACCTCGCGCGGGCGCGCTGCTCCCCGAGATAAACAGCACTGGAGAAACATTCGTACCCTGCACTTGAAGGGTGCCGTCGACGGTTACGCGAGCGCCGTCGCCATGGAACTTCAGGACCGTGCCAGCCGGCACCGTCAGTGTCTTCGCAGCGGGCACCGTCAGGATGCCGATGACCTGGTAGGTCTGGCCTGCGATCAGCGTGGTGGTCGTCGCCGCCAGCGATCCGACCAGGTAGTGAGCCGACAGCACCGAGCCAGCGGGACCATCCAGGATGTTGGCGAAATTCACCGTGGGATAGTTAGTGGGCGTTCCCGGCGTGTCTGCCCAGTCCGAGATGCTGTCCGCCACCTGCGTGAGATCCGTTGTCCCCCACCAGTTGCCCGTGGCGTCGACCACCAGGTTCGTGGAATTCCCGTAACGATACGCCTGCAGGTTGTCGACGTTGTTGCCGAAAATCTGGTTGCCGTTGATGAGCGGCAGCGGATTTTGCGCGACGCCGCCATCCAGTGTGATTCCGCGCACATTGCTCGTGATGATGTTGTTGCCGTTGATGGTGGCGTTCGAAGCACGTTCGAGGTAGATGCCGTAACTGCAGTTCTGGAGTGTGTTCCCGATGATCGACGGCGCGCTGTTAAGGACGTTGATGCACGTGCCCGTGTCATTCAGGTTGTCGATGACATTGCCCTGTGCAACCGACGGGCTAGCAGCCGCGCCGTCGATGTACAGGCCGTAGGTCGAGAAACTGCGGATCGTGGAATTGCGCACCGTCACCGCGAAACCCGTCGCGTTCACGCCAGTGGCTGCGTAGTCGATCTGCGCATATTCGATCAAAGAGCCATTGGCGCGGATACGGATGCCCGCCCAGTCTCCACGCGCCTGGGTCGCGCGTCCGGATGTCATCACGACCGGGCTGCCGACCGTGCCCTGCACCTGCAACGTACCATCGACCACGATTTGTGCACCTCCGTGGAACCGCAGCGTCGCGCCCGCAGGTATCGTCAAGCTCTTTGTTGCCGATACGAACAGAGCGCCAATGACGTCGTAGCTAGTTCCGGCCGTCAGGCTCGCTGCCGCGGCAGCAAACGGACCCGCAAGATAGTTGCCGGCAACGGGATTGCCGCTGGGGCCGTCGAGCGGATTGGCGAAGTTGACCGTCGGATAGGTGGATTGATTCGTGTAGTTGTCGTTGAGATCCGTGATCTTGCTGGCGATCGCGGTCAGATCGGTGGTGCCCCACCAGTTGCCTGTCGCATTCACGATCACCCCGACTGCATTTCCGTATCGAGTTGCAGTCAGGTTTGTGTTGTCGTTGCCGAAGATCTGATTGCCGTTGAAGACCGGCAACGGATTCACGGCGACGCCGCCGTCTATGTATATGCCGGTGTTGTTAGCAGTGATGATGTTGTTGCCGTTGACGGTGGCGCTGGAACGTTCCAGGTTCATGCCGTAGCTGCAGTTCTGCAACGTGTTGCCGATGATCGACGGCGAACTGTTGTAGACGCTGAGGCAGATGGCCGTGTCATTCAGGTTGTCGACGAGATTGCCCTGAATGAGCGATGCATTCGACACCGCGCCTTCAACATATATACCTGCGCTCGAGAAATTGCGGATCGTGGAATTGCGCACCGTCACGGCGAAGTTCGTCGCGATCACGCCAGTGGCCGCGTAGTCGATCTGCGCATGTTCGAGCAACGACCCGTTGGCGCGAAGGCGGATGCCCGGCCAGTCACCGCGAGTCTGCGTCGCGCGGCCGGATGTGAACACCGCGGGCGTGCCGATCACCCCCTGCACCATCAGGGTGCCGTCGACCACCAGTTGCGCATTTCCGTGAAAGCGCAGTGTCGCGCCACCTGGAATCGTCAGACTCCTGGTAGCAGGCACGAACAAGACACCGATGACCTGGTAAGTAGTGCCGGCAGTGAGTGTGGTGCTCACGGCAGATAGCGGCCCCACCAGATAGTTGGCCGAGATTGGCAAACCCGTCGGTCCGTCGAGCGGGTTGGCAAAGTTGACGGTCGGATAGGTAGTCTGATTCGTGTAGGTGTCGGTGACGTCGGAAATCTTGCTGGCAATCGCCGTGAGATCGGTGGTGCCCCACCAGTTACCGGTCGCATTCACGATCACCCCGACGGCATTTCCGTATCGAGTTGCAGTCAGGTTTGTGTTGTCGTTGGCGAAGATCTGATTGCCGTTGAAGACCGGCAACGGATTCACGGCGACGCCACCGTCTATGTATATGCCGGTGTTGTTGGCCGTGATGATGTTGTTGCCGTTGACGGTGGCGCTGGAACGTTCCAGGTTCATGCCGTAGCTGCAGTTCTGCAACGTGTTGCCGATGATCGACGGCGAACTGTTGTAGACGCTGAGGCAGATGGCCGTGTCATTCAGGTTGTCGACGAGATTGCCCTGGATGAGCGACGCATTCGACGCCGCGCCCTCGACGTATACCCCTGAGCTCGAAAAATTGCGGATCGTGGAATTGCGCACCGTCACCGCGAAGTTCGTGGCGTTCACGCCAGTGGTCGCGTAGTCGATCTGCGCGTATTCGATCAGCGAGCCGTTGGCACGTACGCGGATGCCATACCAGTCACCACGCGCTTGCGTCGCGCGGCCGGAAGTCAGAATTGCAGGATTGCCATTGGTGCCCTGCACTGTCAGGACGCCATCGACCACGATTTGGCTGCCTGCCACGGAGAAACGCAACGTTGCGCCACCGGGAATGGTCAGCGACCTGGTCGCGGGTACCAACACGGTGCCAATTACCTGGTAAGTGGTGCCTGTAGTCAGCGTGGTGCTCGCAGCTGCGAGTGGGCCCACCAGATAATTGCCGGTGATGGGGTTGCCGTTGGGGCCGTCGAGCGGATTGGCGAAGTTGACCGTCGGGTAGGTGGTCGGATTCGTGTAGTTGTCGCTGAAATCCGTGATCTTGCTCGCGATCGTGGCGAGGTCGGCACTTCCCCACCAGTTGCCGGTGGCGTTCAGGATGACGCCAGTGGCATTTGCATAGCGGGTTGCAGTCAGGTTCGTGTTGTCGTTGGCGAAGATCTGATTGCCGTTGAAGACCGGTAACGGATTCACGGCGACGCCACCGTCTATATATATGCCAGTGTTGTTAGCCGTGATGATGTTGTTGCCGTTGACGGTGGCGCTGGAACGTTCCAGGTTCATGCCATAACTGCAGTTCTGCAACGTGTTCCCGATGATCGACGGCGAGCTGTTGTAGACGCTGAGGCAAATGGCCGTGTCATTCAGGTTGTCGACGAGATTGCCCTGGATGAGCGACGCATTCGACACCGCACCCTCGACGTATATCCCTGAGCTCGAAAAATTGCGGATCGTGGAGTTGCGCACCGTCACCGCGAAGTTCGTCGCGATCACGCCGGTGGCCGCGTAGTCGATCTGCGCGTATTCGACCAACGACCCGTTGGCGCGAAGACGGATGCCCGGCCAATCCCCTCGCGCTTGCGTCGCGCGGCCGGACGTGAATTGCGCAAGGTTTCCTGCAGTTCCCTGCACATTCAGCGTTCCATCAACGACGAGATGCGCGCCCGTCCCATGGAACCTCAGTGTCGTGCCGCCAGGAATCGTCAGAGCCTTGCCTGTCGAGACGAACACCGTACCAATTACCTGGTAGGTAGCACCCGCGGTCAGCGTGGTACTGGCCGCGGGAAATGCGCCCGCCAGATAGTTGCCCGCGATCGGCGCTCCATTGGCGGCATTGAGCGGGCTGGCGAAATTTACGGCGGGATAGTTCGTCTGGTTGGTGTAGTTGTCGTTGAGATCCGCGATCTTGTTGGCAATCGCGGTGAGGTCCGTGCTTCCCCACCAGTTGCCAGTGGCATTCAGAATGATGCCGGTGGCGTTGAGGTAACGAAACGCGTGGAAATTGGTAGTGTTGTTGAAGATCTGGTTGCCCGTTACCACCGGCTGCGGGTTCTGCACCAAGTCGCCTTCGACATAAATTCCGTAGTTGTTGCTGACAACGGTGTTGCCGCTGATCTGCGGAGACGAATTGCGGAACACGTTCACGCCAATGGCGCAGTTCTGCAACGTGTTGCCGGTAATGGTTGGCGACCCCGATGAAGCTTCGATGCAGTCCACCGTGTCGTTGATGTTGTCGATGAGATTGTTGGCGATCACCGTGCTCGCGCTGACGTTCTGCACCCAGACGCCATTCGTCGAGAAATTGCGGATGGTGCTGTTCCTGACTGACCCGATGCCACCGTTGATCTCGATGCCCGTGCTCGCCCACTCAATCGTCGCGTAATTGACCGACACAATGCTCGTCGCGCTCAACGCGTCGATGCCGTTCCAGATGCCTTTGGTGCAAGTTGCCGCGTTGCAGGTAATCGTGACCGGATTGCCTGGCTCGCCCTCGATCCTGAGGGTGCCGTTTGTGGCGAGGATGACGCCGTTCGCCATCTTGAGCGTAGTACCCGGCTGCAAGGTGAGCTCGGCGCCCGCTGCGACGGTGAGGTTGGCGGAGATCACGTACGGCGCAGCGGGATTGCCGGGAGTCCAAACGGTATTGACGGAAATGGTCCCGCTCTGCGTGCGGGCAATTCCGTTGGTATACGCCGTCGATACAGCAGTCGATGGCGCGCTCTCGTCGGAGCCAGACAGTGCAGTTGCGTAGATGACGTTGGCACCATCAACGAGCGGTGTGTTGATCGAAAATGTGCCGGCTGCCGATGCCGTCCCGGTCGCAACCAGGCGGTTGTTGACGAAGATGCGAATGGGCGCGTTGGCGGCGGCCGTTCCGCTGATCGCCAGCGGGTTCGAAGTGGTACTGGCCGCCGGTGCCGTCAGTGCGGGCGCTGCCGGGCCCGCTGGCAAAGTGATACCGAGAAGATTGTGTTCGTCGTTGGGAGTCGCGGCTTCATATGTCACGTACACGTCGCCCGACGCAATGACGTACCAGCCAGCCGGAATATTCGCGCCGTTGGTGGCGCTTCCAAAAAAGACCTTCCCTGGATTGGTCGCGCTGCCCGAGCAGGTTTGCGCGTCGGGCGCGGTCGCTCCACGGTAAAGCGTGACGCTGACACTCGCTGACGTGCACGCCACCGCGACGTATTGTGCATCCACGGGAATTGCGAACCGGCGCGTATGAAGGCTCGCGGGCCAGAACGCGGTGGCGTCGTTACCGTCACCGTCATCGTGCTGGACCGCCATGACCGGATTGTTGGCGTCGATGCGCAGCGCACTTCCCTGCCCTTGTGCGGTGTTCGCGCCGGTTGTAACGACCACTTGTTCACCGGCATTCAGGCTGTACGCCGAACTGGTGCCATCGCTCGCATAGACCGTCACCGAGGTGCTATTGGCGGAAGCCGCCAGCGTGACGTTCTGCGAACGGATTCCGACCACGGTAGAGGCAGCCGGCGGCACCGGGAATGCGTCGCGGACAGTTCCTGACAACACTCCGACGTGGGCCACATAAATGTTTGCGCTCGCGGTGATCCGCGCCGCCAGCGCATTGTTCGAGCCGCCATCCACTTCGACCACAGTGTTGGCAGTCAGCGTGACGTTTGTGGTCGACGCTCCGACGGTGAGCGCCGCAGTCGCGCCACCGGGCTCGGTAGTCATCAGGTAGTAGCGATGCTGTCCCGCGACATGTGGAACGGCAAAACTCGTGCCGGCAAATTGCGTCGGCACCAGCAAGTCCGTGGCATCGGGATCCGAACCCAGCGTGAAGCTCTTGGTTCCGCTGATCGCGACTCCGGAATAGAGAACGCTATTCGGGATGGATGCGCGCTGATATTGGTCCAGTGTCAGCTGATAGTTTCCAACCGTGATGGTGTTCGCGGGCTCGAGGCTGACGACCTTGATGTCGCCAGTGAAGGATTCCGGCGCCAGCAGATAGTAGGTCTGTGGTCCGGAAAACGCCGTGCTCGCGCCCGCCAGGCACAATACTGAGAACAGGACTCTAGCGACTTTGTGCATAGACCCACTTCACCCTGATGAAAACGAATTTACGCCGCAGTGTTCTTCGGATTGGCGCTGAATTGGAACCGGAGATACGTCGCGAGGAACAGAAGCGCACCCATGCATAGATAGGCAATCAACATCACGGGCATTCGGCTCTCGGTGCCGATCGACCAGCTATGCACGACCACTGCGGCCGCCGCAGGAATCGACAACCAATGCGCAAAGCGCCAGATGCGCTTCAATTGAGCGCGGCAGAGCGCAACCGTCATTGCCAACAGGACGCCAACGCCCGCCCACCATCCGAGCGCTATGCGCGAGACGTAATATCCGCCGAACAGATCGGGCAGCGCATATTGGGAAGCAAAGTGGCCGGCGCGAACGCTGACCGCCGCCACGAAAAGTCCGGCGTGGGCAAGCAACAGGAACAACACGCTGAAGCCCAGGGCACGATGAAACTGCAACCCGAGATCAATTCCGAGCATCAAGCGGGCGCGCGCGCCCGAAATGCCATAGGAAATCTGTAAAGCGAAAACGGCGATGGCATAGAGCGCAGCCAGTTTCGACACCAAATAGAGAATTTGGCCTTTCGGCAACTGGTCGAGGGAGACCGCCCAGATGCGTCTGACTGGTCGCAAGCCACTGCACGCCCGGAAGCGTAAGCGCCAGTACCACGAGCAATCTCACGATCGCGGCAACACCAATTTCGGCGGAGGCACCCGACAAAGCGCTTCGCGTATTCATCATGGTGCCTTGCAGGATTGCGGAGCTTCGGCACAGGCCTGCAGCTTCCGCGCCGCATCCATATCGTCGGCACTTCCCGCACCGTCAACGGGCAAGCCGAGTTTCTTCCATCCGTTGATCCCTTGCTCTGAAAGTGTGGCCGCATCACGCACGTCGAGGTTCTGCAGTGCACGGGCAACTTCATAACCGCGGAAGTCTTTCAGACAGTAAGCAACGACGAGGTCCGGATCCTGCAGAAGTTGCTTCGCTCGAGGCCCGAGTTCCTGTAAATCCCGAAGCGACACATTGATGGCGCCGGGAATATGCGATTCGGCAAATTCCGCGCTTTCCCGCGAGTCGATGAAAATGACTTTCCGGCCCTCGCGAATGTAGGTGAGCACGACATCTGCACTGACCGCTGGCACGATCAGCGGCAGGGAATGCCGTGCGGACATCACCGTATAGCCTGCAGCCACTGCAAGAATGGGAACGATCGCGATCAGGCTGAGTAGCCAGGCTTTCCTGGAATTCTTTTCTCGGCGCACTCCCTGCATCAAGATTCTCGCGTCCTTGTAGTTAGTGCCGCGGCCGCCAGCCGCAAGCGGGTTTCAATCTGACGACCTGGTGCCGCATTCAATCGGAAATGGCGGCGCAATAGCAAGCGCTCTGTCCGTCTGCAGATTCAAATAAATAAACTCAAACCACTCGACATAGCAGGCAAGCGGAATCGAACCATCTACTCGGGACTTCGCGTACTCCAGCGCCGCAGTTTCGATGACTGCGCTCTCGACAAACTTCTTGGGTCGCCACAAGTTGATTTCGATGTCGTGAATTATGTCGCCGAGTCGCCTGGCTACAGGATCCGTCACTGGATAGGCGAGTAGTAATTGCTCGTACACAGCCAGTTTGTGCGTGCGTCGGAACTCCGCCTGCGGAACATCGAACGGCATGCCCGCCCCAAGATCGAGCAGGCCGGCGTCGACCTCGCGAAAACGAACATCGGGCCGAACAAACCGCTTCAAATACCACGCCGAAGCTCCTTTATCCGGCTCAGCACCCTTCCAAGTGACCCAAACCTCAGCCGGCGGCGGGTCGCCAGTCGAAGTTTTGGCGTTGGCGGGCGGCTCATTGCCAGCCTGTGTTGCCGGAGCGACCAGCAAAACCAAAACCTGCAGGAACATCAAACATTTCGGAAGCATTTGGGCGCACGCGTCGAGTCAGAGATGAGAAAGTTCGCCCTGCTGAAGCTGCCATTGATGGGCAATCGATGCACCTTGGGAAAAAGCATTCGCACACTGGATGCTATGTGTCACGACAATCAGAATTCTCACACCCTCTGACTGTTCTTTTTGAATCCACTCGATGATGTTGTGACCGGTTGCGCTATCAAGTTGGCTCGTCGGTTCGTCGAGAAGCGCAACGCGCGGTTTGCGTGCAAGCGCGCGTGCCAGCGCGACGCGCTGTTGCTGGCCTCCGGATAATTCTGCCGGCAAGCGTTTTGAAAGATCTCCAAGTCCAAGCGCATCGAGCACTTCGGCAACACGTTCTTTTCGTTGACGCCGCGTCAACGCGACCAACGTAACTTCAAGATGCGCTGCGACAGAAAGATGCGGCCACAACACCAGGTCCTGGGAGACCCAGCCAATCGAGCGTTGCTCGGTGATCACGCGCTCGGCGGGATCGTTCCAGACGGCCCCAGAGAATTCAACGTGCCCGGCACTCGGTTGAATGAAGCCAGCCAGAGTTCGCAGAAATGTCGTCTTTCCAGCGCCGCTCGGACCCGTCACGATCGCAGTGGCACCAGGAGTGAGACGCAGCGACACATTATTAAGGATTGCCTGCCCCTCTATTTCGACGCGCAGCCCTTTGACTTCGAGCGTCATCGCCAAATCCGCCGCAGCAGCCGCGAGCCCACCAGTGCCACCACCAGCGCCGTGAGAATCATCGTCATGTGGATCAGCACGAGCGCGGCAAGATATTCCGGGGGCCGTAGTGCACGGACTGAAAGATTCGCAACATCAACGTGGAGAATCCCGGTGGCGCCAGCAATACCGTGGCCGTGACATCGTTGAGCACCCACACCCAGGCCACGAAGAATGCGACGCACATCGGCTCGACCAGCTGCGGTGCGAGAATTCGCGTCCAGATAGTTCCGTTCGACAGGCCAGCGGCCCGTCCTGCCTCTTCATGTGACCCTGGAATGCCGCGAAAGACACCCGCCATGGTTTCCATCGACGGCGTCAACGTGCGCAATCCAACTCCAATCGCAAGCGCCACTCCCACACTCCCTGCGAGCGAAAAAGGCAGGTTAGCCGAGAGTACGCTTGCGCCAAGAGCCCATAGCCCGATGGGCGTCACCAGCGCGAGCACCGCCACTCCCCGCCCCAGATGATCGAACTTGTTCTGCGCCCGGGAAGACGCGTAAGCGCCGAGCAAAGATGGAATCGTAGCGATCATCGCCACCAGGCTCGCGAGCCGGACGCTATCGACGATGTCGCTGTCAACCGAAGCAATTGTTTGCCCGAGAACAGTCATCCAGGGCGCCGCGCCATTCGCGAGGGTGGTTAGCACTGCGGCGAGCGGCACTCCCAGTATTCCAATCGCTGAAGCGGTCAAGAAAAGCGCGAGATATTTTGCGCCTCGTCTCCCATCGCCGCGCTCCTGCCGCGCCCCGCCTGCTCCTGCCAGCGCCAACGCTCGCCAGGTACGGCGGCTGTTGTGCGCAAGAAAGAGGAGCAAGAGCATCGTGCCCAGGATCAGTGGAAGACTTGCGTAAAGCGCGGCGCGAGCATCCAGGTAAGACGCGGCAATCGAGAATATTTCCGATCCCGCCGTCCGGATTCCGAAAAAGTCAGGTACGGCGAAATCTCCCAGCGAGAGCAACGCAATGATCAGGAAACCGGCGACACCGGGCCTGAGTAGCCAGCGAATCTTGATTGTCAGGCGCGTGATCGGCGCAAGTGCGACCGATCGGGCGACCTCATCGAAGGAACTGCTCCAACGCAAGAGCGTCACGTAGAAGATCAGCATCGCGATCGGATAGTAGGCGCAACTTTGTATCCACGTGCACGCGAAAAAGGCGCCCAAATTGAATGTCGGTGATGCACCCAGGGGCGCTATGACCATTCCTGTCGGCGACAATATCGGCGCCCAGGAGATTGCCAGCAGGTAGCTAGGCAGAAGAATCGGGGTGCCCAGGACGATCAGGGCCTGTTTTCGCCAGCCAACGGGTAGTCGGACGACAGACAGCGCAAACATCACCCCGAGCGCACAACTCGTCGAAGCCACGGCAAACGCCAGGCCGAAAGAGTTGAATGTCGCAAACGCAGAGGCACTCACGATTGGCGCGGACCCCTGCGGAGCGGCTGCGCCGAGGAACACCAGGGCTGCCAATGGAACGACCAGGAGAACTCCACAGAGAGTGCTGGCGATCAATGCGATTCGCCGCACCCCATGGACGCGCCCGGCATCGGTCATGGTGAGGGCTCGCCGCCTTGAAACCACTCTGCCTCGACCAGCTCGAGCATCCGGGGGAGCGCATCGGCCAGCGTCTCGTACTCTTTCGGATCGCTGTCGGCAACGCGGGCAAGCGCATCGGCGCTACCAGATCCCGACTGAGTCGGAAAGAAGGCGGATTCAATCGCTACCATTTGCGACTCTGTGTGCCGAGAAACCAGATAGTCGGCAAGCCTCGCAGCGGCCGCTGCATTTGGCCCACCTCGAACAAGGGCCACCGTATTTGGAATCATGATCACGCCGAAATCCGTGGACTGTCGCAAGTAGACAACCCTCACCGGCGCGCCGCGGCGAACTGCTTCGGCGGCGTCATCTGAATCGGTCAAACCTGCCGCGACGAGGCCGCTGACCACCGCATCCCGCACCTGCGCGTTTCCCGGCAACAAGCGAACCCGGTTCTCCCGCAATCCTTTCAGCCAGTCGCGAAACCGCCCTTCGCCCCATGCCTGCAGCAGCGCCGATAGATGCGTTCCCGTCGTACCAAAATGCGGGTCTGCAATGGCGACGCGACCCTTCCACCGTCCGTCAACGAGATCTTCCACGGACTGCGGCGCTTCTTCGACGGGCACCTGATCCGTGTTCACCAGCAGCACTCGTGCACGCGCCGAGAATGCACGCCAGGTGTCGTCGATCGCTACGAACCGGCTGGATCGTTCGCTCTCCACGCTTTGTTTGTGCGGTGCGAACATGCCGATGCGACTCAAACGCACCGTTTGCCCGATCTCGCCACTCCAGAACACATCGGCCTGCGGTCGCGAAGCCTCGGCGATGAGGCGATTTACGAGGCCGGTGGTCTTGTTCGCTTCGGTGTCGAAAACCGCCCTTACTTTGAACGACGTGTGTTGTTCGAATCGCTCGAGGATCGGCTCGGCGATCGCCCGGTCCACACTGGCGTACACGATCACCTCGTTGGAAGTAGTTCGATCGGATGAGCACGCCCACAAGCCGGACGCACAGATCGCAACGACGACGAACACACGAAACAAGGTCAAGGAATCCTGCGGCCTTTGAGGGCGCTTCTTATCGCAAACGACTTCACACTTTGGTCCTTCGTATCTGCGTCGAAGCGGGCGAACAGTAGGCCGGAGCTCTGCGCTGCGTCAACTTTGGCGAGTGCGCCTGAACTCCTGGCGTGCCCTCAAAACCCCAGCACCTGCCTGAAGTATCGCTCCACGATCGTCGTGGCACGCCGCTGCACGCCTCGTTCCGTCGTTTCTTTCCTCCCCACCCATTGTTGATAGTGGAGTATTTCGTGGCAAAGAGGATGGATCGTGGCCGCGAGCGCGTTGTAATGGCCCAGGTCGCGTCGGAGTTGTGGATAGTCGCCGGTGGCAATCCGGATATACGGTTCCTCACTGCGAGAGTACGGCCCGAAAAACGTTGCGCTCACCCGTTCGCCCGATCGGGAACGTATGGTCTCCCCATTGCTGAGGTAGACAGGAACCCGTATTGGAAACTCGAATTCGCCGCGAGCCCAACGCGCAAATTGAATGAGCGCCCGACGCGCGACAGGATTGCCGCGGTGGCCGCGAATGATGAGCCCCTTCCTTCGCTTCGTTCGAGTCATGCGACATAGGTTACCCGCCAATCTCCCAGCTACTCCGGGTGCGACTCGGGAATATCTCTCATTTGATACCGATTTGCGCGGTGCCGCCAAACACGCCCGGCGCACCCGCGTAGACTTCCGGCGTGCCCTTGCTACACCCCCACAACACCGACGACCGCCTGCTCCGCGGCATCGGCCGCTGGGCACTGACGGCATTCGCCATCAACCTCACAGTAGGCTCGGGCATCCTCGGCCTGCCCGCCAAGATCCAGGCGCTGGTCGGCAACTACAGCGTGCTCGTCATCATCGCCTGCGGCCTGCTGATGGCGTTGATAGCTCTCTGTTTTGCCGAAGTCGGCAGCCGCTTCGATCGCACCGGCGGACCGCAAAACTATGCGTCACAGGCGTTGGGCTCGACGGCTGGATTCACGGTGGGCTGGCTGCTGTGGATCTCGCGCATCGGCTCCTGCGCCGCGGTCTCGAACCTGGCGGTGGACTACGGCAAGGTGCTGTGGCCGCAGTTGGCGCACCCGGGCATACGGGCCCTCAGCATCACGCTGCTGGTGCTGGCCTACACGTGGATCAACATCCGTGGAATCCGCCAGACCGCCGCGGTCAACACCACCTTCACCGTGCTCAAGATCGTGCCGCTGGTGGCCTTCGTGGCGGTCGGCCTGTTCTTCATCGATCCCCAGGCGATGCAACTCGATACGCTGCCCGCCACCACCGACCTATCTACCGCGATACTGCTGGCCGCCTATGCCTTCGTGGGGTTCGACGGCACCACGGTGCTGGCGGGTGAAGTCCGCGACCCGCGACGCTCGGTGCCGTTCGCCATCCTGTTCTCGATCGCCTGCGTGATCGTGCTGTACACGCTGATCCAGGTAGTTTGCGTGGGCACGCTGCCGAACCTCGCGGCGTCCGACCGCCCGCTCGCCGACGTGGCCTTGCTGCTGGCAGGTCCCCTGGGCGCCATCGCGATTGCGGTCGTCGCCGTCATTTCGTGCACCGGTGTGTTCGGTGCGTCGATGACGCCCGGCACGCGGCTGCTTTACTCGATGGCCGATAGCCGCCAGCTGCCGGATCCGCTGTCGTTCGTGCACGAGGGATTCCGCACGCCGGTCATCGCGATTCTCGTCACCGCGGTTTCGATACTCGTGCTCGCCATCTCGGGCTCATTCATCTATCTCGTGAAGGTCACGCTGATCGCGCGGCTCTCCATCTACGCGATCACCTGCGTCACGCTGCCCATCTTTCGCCGCATGCCGAATGCCCCGGCGGCGCAATTCATTCTGCCCGGTGGCACGTTCGTGGCCGGTGCGTCCGCGATCCTCTGCGTGGCGTTCCTCGCGAACAGTTCCATGCGTGAGCTGCTGGACGTGGGTCTTGCGACGGTCGCCGGACTGGCCATCTACTTCATCACGCGACGCGCTTACGCGCTGCACTAACCGGCCAGCTTTGCGACGTCGATCGGCAGCTTTCGCAGCCGCTTCCCGGTAGCCGCAAAGATCGCATTCAGCACGGCCGGCGCACCCACCGGAGTCGACACCTCGCCGATTCCCCAGGGTCGATTCGCATCGCCGCCCACGAAGTGCACGTCGATCTTGGGGCACTCGTTCATTCTCATCAGCTTGTTCTGGTGGAAGTTGGTGTGCACTAGGCGGCCATTCCGAATAGGCGCGCCGCCGTAGAGCAGACCGGTGAGACCCCAGACGATGCCGCCTTCGATCTGATTGGCGGCGCTGGAGGGATTCACCAATCGCCCGCAGTCGACGGCCACCGTCATGCGGTCGATCTTGAGGTTGCCGTCCTTCACCGTGATCTCGGCAATACACGCGACACAGGTATTGCCATAGGGACTCAGGCAGATGCCTCGCGCGCGGCCGGTCTCTAACTTCCCACCCCAACCCGCGTTTTCCGCCGCCAGCAGGAGCACGCGCCGCATGCGGTCACTCGAGAGTGTCAGGTTCGGATCGACGTACACGTCGCGCCCGGGCTTCAGCAGCGACAGGCGAAACGCCAACGGATCCTGCTTGAGCTCCGCCGCAATCTCGTCGATGAAGCATTCGCTCAGAGCCCTGCCGTGCACGACCACACCGCGCCAGGCAGACGAGTGCGCCAGTTCGTGCGTCATGATGTCTTCGAGGTCGTACCGGATGTTCGGAATGTCATAAGCCATCGCCGGCAGCGTCGGATCGACCTGGGGCTGGCTCCAGTTGTAAGTCTTCAGTTCCTTCTCGTACCACGCATAGAGCTTGCCCTGCCCGTCGAGCGCGGCCTGGTACTCCATGTGCTGAAACAGATGCACGAGATTGCAGGTCTGGTCGTCTTCGCGTGTCCAGAGCATCTTCACCGGCACGTTGCCCGCCTCGCGAGAGATGAACGCGGCTTCTACCGCCATGTCCGGATACGCTCGCCGGCCGAAGCCGCCGCCGGAGGGCATGAGATGCACCTTCACCTTCTCGGCGGGCAGCTTGAGCAGATCCTTCACAGCGTCCGAGATCAGATTCGGCACCTGCGATCCGCACAAGATCTCGCATCCGTCGGCCTTGACGAATGCAGTGCAGTTGAGCGGCTCCATGCACGAGTGCATCTGGTGTGGATAGACGTAGGACGCACGCAGCGTCTTGCGCACCCGGGCCAGGTCCGTGACCGCGTTCTCGTCGCCGATGAAGCCCGTGGGATCGGTGCGGTGCATCGCGTGTTCCTGGGCAATGATCTCGAAGTCTTCGGTGCTGAGCCCGGCATTCGGGCCTTCGTCCCATTCGATCTCGAGCAGCTCGCGTGCCTTGCGTGCCGTCCAGAAGCTGTTCGCCACGACCGCCACGCCATCGCGAATGTCGTGTGGCATCCATGGCGGACGCTGCGGGCCTGCAACGGGCGTCATGGCGAATATCTTGTGCACGCCTTTGAGCTTTCGCGCCCGCGTAGCGTCGAAGGTCTTCAGCTTTCCCTTGTACACGGGGCAGCGCGCGATCAGCGCGTACAACATGCCGGGCAATTGTGTATCCAGGCCGAACTTCACCCGGCCGGTCACGATGTCGGGAATCAGCTTCGTGTGAACGGGGCTGCCGATGAGCTTCTGGTCGTTCGTGTCCTTGAGCCTCACGTCGGCCGGCACCGGCTGCCGTGCCGCGGCGGCCGCCAGCTCGCCGAACGACAGTCGCCGTTTGGAAGCCGCGTGCGTAACGCCGTGATTTTCGGCGATGCAACTATCTACCGGCACGTTCCACTGCTGCGCCGCTGCGGCAATCAGCATCTGCCGTGCTGTCGCCCCGGCCTTGCGCAGCAGGTCGTACTGGTAGGTGATCGAGCAACTGCCACCCGTGCCATGCCCACCGTTGCGGTCGTTTTCCCAGCGCGCCATGTCGGCCAGCGGGAATTCCAGTTTCACGCGCGACCAGTCGGCGCCGAGTTCCTCGCACAGCATCTGCGCACCGGCAGTGGCCAGGCCCTGTCCCATTTCATGTTTGACCACGAGGAACAGCACATCACCTGATGGGGTGATGCGCAGGAAATCACCCATTTCCGTGGCAGCGCCGTCCGCGGGTTTCGCAACCAGGATCTCCGCGCCCATCGCGCGGAAACACAGCGTGAGGCCGCTGCCAGCGAGCACCGAGTCGCGCAGGAATTCGCGCCGCTTCACGTGCTGGCCTTGCGGATGGCGCGGTGAATGCGCTGATAGGTTCCGCAGCGGCAGAGATTGCCGGACATCGCCTCCGTAATCTCGGCATCCGTCGGCCGTGGTTTCTCCCGCAGCAGCGACGCCGCCTGCATGAGCTGCCCCGCCTGGCAGTAGCCGCATTGCGGCACGTCGCCCTCTTCCCACGCACGCTGCAGCGGATGCTGGCCGTCGGGCGACAGGCCTTCGATGGTGGTGATCGCCTTGCCGGCGACCGCCGAGACCGGCACCGAACACGAGCGGATCGCGACGCCGTCGAGATGCACGGTGCAAGCGCCGCAGAGCCCGAGCCCGCAGCCGTACTTCGTGCCCGTCAGGCCGAGGAAGTCGCGGATGACCCACAACAGGGGCATGGCCGGGTCGTCCACTTCCACGGCGTGGGATGCTCCGTTTACGTTGAGTTGGTATCTCACCACCGTAGGATTTCGTTCCGGGTCGCGGCTGTCTTGTAAAAATTCGGCAGCGGCGCTGCTACGATCGACGCGTGCAACCCACCCTCGCCACCGCCGACATGTGTTACTGGCGCATCGCCCCGGATCCGCGATTGCGCGAACAGGTGTTGTGCTACTGGATGGTAGAGGACGCGGCCGACAGACCCGCGACGCGCTTCGCGCACGGCGAAGACCTGCTGCTTCCCGATGGCTACTCCGAAATCGTGTTCAATCGCGGCGCCACCAGCTTTGAGCGCTGGCAGCTCGGTGAGCGCGCCAGCAGCGAGCACATGCGCGGCAGTTACGTCATCGGCGGGCGTTCGCACTCGGTGGGCACACACACCGCCGCGCCTCTGCGTTTGGCGGGGGTGAAGCTGGATCCCCGATTCCTGCGCGAAATCATCGGCGTGCCTCTGCACGAGTTTCGCGATTCCACGTTGACGTTGCGCGATCTCGGCCACGCGGGCCTCGAGGAGCTCGAGCAACGTATCGCGCAAGCCTCGTGCGCATCGGCGATCGCCACGTTGCTCGACGGATTCTTGCTAGGCGCCTTGCGTCGCGCGCGGCGACAGGCGTCGGCCGCGGATGCGCTGCTGCGCAGGATTCATCGCGACCGCGGCTCCACGCCCATCATGCGCTGGGCGCGCAATGCCTCGGTGGATGCGCGCAGCCTCGAGCGCACCTTCTGTGCCGCCACCGGCATGACGCCGAAGCAATATGCGCGCGTCATCCGCTTCAAGCGCGCCTATCGTTGCTTGTTAGAGCCGGTACATCGCCCGCTCGCCACCGCACTCGACGGGTTCTACGACCAGTCGCACTTCAACCGCGAGTTCCGCTTCTTCACCGGAGTCGCGCCGGGCACGCGGCTCGCCGGCTCGATGTCGCAGACCACGAGTGTCACGGATCACCTGCTGCAGGCCGAGCCGGGCACCGACGCGCGCTGACCTAGTTGCTCGAAATCGCGCTGCTGGCGTCGCACTCGCTTTCCATGGAGCCCCCGCGGCACGGAATTTCGAACGAGCCTTCGAGGGCGAAGGCTTCACCGTTTTCGCCCGCCTCGGCACCCTGGAGCTGGAAGGTGCCACGCACTCCGTACGTGTCGAAACCCGTGATCTGCAAGGTGCCGCTCGCAACCTCGAAACGTCGTTCACCAGCAACGATAGTTCCGGCCTGGAACTGCCCTGGCAGAGGGGCGCCGGAAGCCTTGCCCACGACTGCGTATTGACCCGAAACCAGGGGGACGTTTTCTTCCTTGGACGTGGGTGACGTAAACGAAACGTTGATCGCCGGCGATGTGTTGTTGCTGCACTGGATGGTGAGCGGCATGGGCACGCTGCGTTTGAAGAGCACCTGCTTCTCTTCCTCGTTCGCCCAGTAGATCGAGCGCGCGCTGCTGGGGCTCGAGCGGGAGGCTGCGTCCCAGTAGGTAGTCCAGTCCTGCGACTCGGGCTCGGACATGCTGATGTCGCAGGCCTCGATCATCGAACCGTCGAATGTGGAGCCCTCGTCCGCTACTGGTTTGGAGGCAGCAGCCGATTCGGCCTCGGCCACCGGTGCGGGTGCCGGCTTGGGCTTGCAGGCGAAAAGCATGCTGGTGACGGCAATGACGAGGCTGGCGCGAAGGAGCGTGTGCATGGGGCTTCCGTGGTGGATGCGTTGCGCACGATCATACCCGCGCCCCCTCGGGCACCCAAATACCGCCGTTATTGTCAGGTAGGGTCGTTATCCCAGGCGGAGCACGCGGCTCACATCCGCGGCGTAGGTGCGGCCCACGCTGAACGTGCGGGCGTCGTCGCGCATGATGAACACCAGGTGGCTGTCGGCGTCGCGTTCGATGCGATCCACGAAAGCGAGGTTGAGGATGGCGAAGCGGCTGACGCGCACGAACTGGTCCGGATCGAGCACCCCCACGAGCCCCTGCAACGTGCCGCGCATGAGGGCGGGCGACGCGCTGCCGTGCTCCGCCACGCGAACATAGTTGCCTTCCGATTCCAGGCTGACCATGTCGCGGCATTCGATGATGCGATAGGCGGCGTCGCGCTCGCCCACCAGCCGCTCCGCGTAGCCATGCGTTCGCATCGACAGCAGTGACTGTTCCAGCGGAATGATGGTCTCACGCACCGCGGACTGGATTTCGCTCGTCATGCCACCGCGTAGCTGGCGCCGGACGCGCTCCAGCGATTCGCGAAAGCGGTCCTCGCGCACCGGCTTCAGAAGATAGTCGACCGCGCGCCGATCGAAGGCGCGTACCGCGTACTTGTCGTGCGCCGTGACGAACACCAGGTTCGGCACCGCCGAACACGCCACACCATCCAGCACCTGGAAACCGGTATGCGCCCCCAACTGGATATCGAGCAGCAGCAGATCGATGGACGAGGTCCGCAGCGCGCGCGAAGCTTCGGAAGCCGTGGCGCATTCACCCACGACGCGTATGTCGGGAATCCTGGCGCAGAGCGTGCGCAGCCACTGACGCGCCGGCGTCTCGTCGTCGACGATGAGCGTGCGAATGGCCGCCTGCATGCCGGTCATGCCAGAGCCACCATCTCTTGTCGCGGAAACGTGAGTCGCACCAGGAAGGTCCCCGCGTCGGTCAGCTCGGTGGTGAGAACCGCCGCCGGCCCGAACGCCGCACGCAAACGTTCACGCACCAGTTCGAGCCCCAGGCCGCGATGCGAGCCTCGTTTGCCCGGGCTGGCCAGCGATGCCCGGTTGCGTACGACGATTCGTACCGCGCCCGTTTCGCAGGCCGCATCCACTTCCACCAGCACCGCACCGTCCTGCGTGGTGAGTCCGTGTTCGGCGGCATTCTCGAGCAGCGGCTGCAGCAACAACGGCGGAATCGCCGCGTTCGCCGCCTCGGGCTGCACGTTGATTGCATAGTTGAACCGCGAATCGAAGCGCGTGCGCTGGATCTCCAGGTACTGCTGGCCGAGCTCGAGCTCGCGCTGCAGCGAGACGAGCTCGGTATCACGCTCCTCGAGCGTGGCGCGGAACAGCTCGCCCAACTGCCCCACCATGGATTGCGCCGCCGCGGGCCGCGTGGTGATAAGGCCTGCGATCGCGCTCAACGTGTTGAAGAGAAAGTGCGGATTGGTCTGCATGCGCAGCGCCTGCAGGCGCGCGCGATCGTATTCATGTGCGAGCCGGCCTCGCGCCGCGGACTCGTCCTTGAGCCGCACGAATGCGCTGGCGCCGAACAACATGGCCTGGAGCATGAGATAGATAGCAGTGTCTTCAACGAAGGATGATCCCCAGAGCTTCAGCGCCTTGTCGATTCTCCCGCCGTTCGCACGCTCGTAGGCCTCGGCCACGGTGAGATCGCGGTGAATGGCCGTGGAAACGATGTACGCCGGGCGCGCAGAGATTCCGAACACGCAGGCCAGCACGATGTTGGCCAGCACCAGCTTCACCCAGCGACCGCTGTCGTAACCGACTCGCCAGGAAAGGTACGTGAGTACGCAGAGCACCGGATACATCAGCAGACAGGTGGTCGTGGTCACGCCGAGACCCGGCCCCTTGGTGCCTACGCCGCGCCGCGCGAGTTCCAGGCGCAGCACCACGGCGACGCAGGAATAGATCCAGAAGAGGCTCGCGATAGTTAGAGTAGCGCGCAGCGACAGTGCCGGATGCGTGTCATTGGTGGTGCCACGGCTGCTCACTATTGGCGGATTCTAGCGGCAATCGCACGGCGAGGATGAGACGACCTGGGCAAGTGATGAGCGACCGCCGGCAGGGATGAACGAATTCGCGCTGGCGAATGCCGCGTTCGCGGCGTAGATAGTCACATTCAAGATGGCTGGCCCGGCTTCGGGCCGAGGAATGGCAGGCAGGCCAACATCGACCTGTGCGGGCCTGGCGGCAACGCTCTCGCGCCGCGCGCCCGTGCAGGTCGATGGATCTCGCCTTACACCCGCGAGTCGCGCGAAATTGCCGGCGTCAGTCCGACGTCGCCCGAATCAGTCTTCCGGCGACCCGATGATCTCCGAGCGGAGGAACGCGATTCTCTGGTTGAGCATCTCCGCATGCTCGTGCGTCGCTTCTACATCGACAGGGAAGGAATCGTCGAGCGAGTGGCCCTCCAGCACATTCGTTGTCCAGTCCTCCATGAGCTCACAGTATCGGCTCAGTGCCGACATCCCATCATCATCCGGCTCGACAATGACATAGGCACTCGGCAGGTCTCCGACGATCACCCAGAGCGCGTCATCCGAGTCTTCGATCACCTCGTCGAATTGAACGAGGAAAGCGGCGACGACCCCACCTACCCCCAAGGCCAGATGGATACTGGTAATACGCGGGGACCACTCGAAATCCTCGATGTAGTCTCGCGCCTCTGCCGCCATCTCACGCAGCAACGCCGTATCCTCGGGATCATCTCCCTCGATCTTTGATTCTTCCTGCCAGTCGCTCGTGTCGATATCCATGAGTCTCATGCCGCCTGCGAAGTTGTGGCCATCTGCCGCAATATACTCGCAGTGAACTCGTCCGCCGGGTAGAACGCTTCGAGCATGATTTCGGAGAGCGTCACTTCCATCGGCGTGCCGAACACGGTCGTCGTGGTGAACATCGAGAGCGTGCCCACCTCGGTTCGCAGCTTGAGCGGCACCACCACCCCGCCGAACTGCGGATCCGGCTCCGCTTCGCCGCCCGGATAGCTGCGCAGTTCCGTGAGCAGCGCCGCCAGTGTCGGGTCGGCGGAAAGCTCGAGCTCTCGCGCCAGCGTCGTGAGCAGATGCGTGCGCCACTCGGCCAGGTTCTCGATACGCGGCGCGAGGCCCTTCGGGTGCAGCGTGGCGCGAAGCACGTTCAGCGGCGGCCCGAGCACCGCCGCGTCCACGCCCACCATGAATGCATGCGACGCCTTGTTGCCGGCCAGCAGGTTCCAGTGCCTATCTACCAGCACCGCCGGATATGGATCGTGACCGTTCAGGATCAGGTCCACAGCCGCACGCGCCGATCCCATTTCAGGGTCATCGAGAGGCCGCGAGGAATACAGCGGCGCGTAACCCGCGGCCACCAGTAGTTCGTTGCGCTCGCGCAGGGGAACCTCGAGCCGCTCCGCCAGTCGCAATACCATTTCGCGACTGGGTTGCGAGCGGCCCGTCTCGACGAAGCTCAGGTGGCGCGTCGAGATTTCAACATCGCCCGCAAGCTCGAGCTGGCTCAGGTGCCGGCGCTGGCGCCAGTCGCGCAAGGCGTTACCGAATGCGTGTTGCTTCTTCATGGTGGAATCTTAAGCCCTCGATCCCTCGCTTCCATTACCTGCGAGGTAATCGACGGCGTGCGCTGACGGCGGTTTACTTGCCTCATATAACGGAGGCAGACATGGATCGACGTAGCGCACTCACTTTCGGGACGGCCACGGCGGCGGTGCTTGGGCTGGCTAACGGCCGCAGCCAAGCCGCCACGACTGCGCGAAAGCCCACGCGAGCCGGCTCGTACATCGAACGGCCCGACGGTACTTCTCTCTTCTTTAAAGATTGGGGAACCGGCGATCCTGTGGTGTTCGTGCACAGCGCCGGCAACTGCTCCGATGTGTGGGCGTATTCCATGATCCACATCGTCAAGCAGGGGTTCCGCTGCGTGGCATTCGACCGACGTGGGCATGGACGATCCAGCGTGCCCGGCAGTGGGTATGACTACGACACGCTGGCAGATGATCTCGCAGGCGTCGTTGAGGCCTTCGATCTGCGCAAGGTCACGCTGGTCGGGCATTCCATGGGATGTGGGGAGGTCGTACGGTATCTCACGCGGCATGGATCGAAGCGCGTGGCGCGCATCGCACTTATCGCCCCCACATTGCCCTTCCTGCTGCGCACGCCTGACAACCCGCATGGGATACCGAAGGAGTACTTCGATCGAACTCGCGCCGAATGGCGCCACGACTATCCGAAGTGGCTAGCAGCTAACGCCGCACCCTTCTTCACGCCGGAGACGTCGAAGGAAATGATCCAATGGGGCATCAGCCTGGCGTATCAGACGTCGCTGCATGCGGCGATTGAGAGCAATGTGGCGGTGACAGAGACGGATTTTCGGGAGGAGCTCAAGAAGATTGATGTGCCCACGCTGATCGTCCATGGGAATGCGGACAAGTCATGCCCGCTGGAGATGACGGGAAAGCCAACCGCAGGCTTGATACCGGGGAGTGATCTGAAGATTTATGAGCAGGCACCGCACGGGGTATTGCTGACGCATGTTGAGCAGCTGAATACGGATCTGATGAGATTCCTGCGAACTGCGTGAGTGTACGGCGCGAATTGCCAGCCACGCCATGACGCGGCATCTGCTCATTCGTCGAAGTTTCGATCAGCGGGTCTTCAATCTTCCAAGCAGCTCTGTCTCCTTCTCCATCGTCAACCCCGCCTTCAGCACCTGCTTGTCCTCCGGCCGCGTCTTCTGCCACTCCAGCGTGTCGCGAATGGTGGCCTCCAGGCTCCGGAACTTCAGCCCCTTCTTCCTGGCCCTCGCCGGGCTCACTAACAACAACCCGGCCTCGTTCCCCACCGGCGGCTGCCAGATGGGCATGAAGTTGCCCTTGGCCTTGTCACCGATGATCTCCTGGGCGGTCAGGAAGTCAGGTGGGGCCCAAACAAACGTGGTGTTGGCCTTGGTGATGCGCTTGCTCTCCTCGAGCAGCGATCCCATGGTGACGGCGCCCTGCGGGCCGCAGAGGTTGTACCTGCCGGTCACGCCCTTCTCCACGCACACACGAATGAAATCCGCGAGGTCACGCACGTCGATGTACTGGAACGGATCGTTGGGCGTGCCGGGCGCGAGCATCTCGCCGCCCTTGGACACGCGCCACGGCCAATAGGTAAACCGGTCGGTGTGGTCGCCGGGCCCGGCGATATACGTGGGTCGGATGATGGTGCCGCGCTCGCGATACACGCTCTCGACGATCTTCTCGCACACCGCCTTGAGGCCGCCGTAGGTTTCGCCGGTCACGGTCTCGTTGGTCGGGTCCTTGAGCGAGGCCAACTCGTAATCCTCGTCGATGCCGGCCTTGGCGAAGTCGTTGTAGACAGCAATGCTCGATATGAAGATGTATTGCTTGACGTGCCCATCGAGCCATTCGGTGGTGAGCCGCACCTGGGTGGGCTTGTAGCCGGAGTTGTCGATGACGACATCCCAGTCGCGGCCTTTGAGTGCGTCGATCTGACCATCGCGATCGCCTAGCAACTGCTCGATGCCTTCACGCGCTTCCGGATCGCGCTTGCCGCGATTGAACAGCGTGATCTTGTGGCCGCCGGCAGTCAGCGCGTCGACGAAGTGCGGGCCGATGAACCCGGTGCCGCCGAGGATGAGCACTCTGAGCGGCTTCGCCTTGGCAAACACGGAGTCCGCCAGCGTGGCGAGCGTTGCGCCGCCAAGAACCTTCAGTGCATCGCGTCGTTTGAACTGCATGAGCGCATCCCGGGGAGTTGTTTGACCCGAGAATAGCCGACATGCAGGCACCGCGCCTCACGGCGAATTGGCTCGCCGCCTCGGGTCACCGCAGGATTCGCGCGACCTGGCCTTTTACTTGAATGCCGCGCTGGGACTCATGCCCAACGCTTTCAGCACATACGCGATGGGGCAGAACCCGGTGAACGCCGACTGCGAGAGATTGAGGCCGATGATGGCCGCCAACGCCAGCCAGTTGGGGCTTACGAAGTACGCAAGCGTCAGGCTCACCAGGATCATGAAACCCGAGAAGGCGACCACGACACTTTCCACTGACATGTTTGCTCCTCCCGACGTCCGGAGCATTCATGCATGAAGCGCACCCTCGAGAAATCAGGGCTCCTACTTATCCCGCCGATTGAACGCCGAGGACTTGCGCGAGCGGCAGCTACCCCGCCACGAACCAGCCATGAAATCCCAACGGCACCGTGTACGGCACCCAGGCGATCGCGAGCGGACCCTCCTTCACTCGCGCCGCGTCAAGGACGGCCACGCCGCTGCGGCCACGCCCGAAGTCGAGCAGCGTGCCAACCAACCAGCCGTCACCGGGCTTGGTGGATCCCGGCCGCGGCACGAACAAGTGCTCCTCGGCCATGACGTCGGCTCCGTAATGATGCACGTGTACGCGGTCGGCACGCGTATCGATGCTCGAGATCGCATTGAAGAACGGCGCATTCACCGGTTTCACCGAGGCCGGCGCAAACAGCAGCGCTGGCTGGTTACCGGGTGTGCGGATGTCAAACGTCGGAAACTCGAAGCCGCTGACGCCTTGCGTCTCCCAGCGCGCGCGGTTGCGCGCAAGATCGAGCCGCAGGCTCACGAGCTCGGTGTCCGAGCTCGGCTTGCCGCGCTCACCGCGCATGGCCTCGGCCATCGGCGCCCTCGCCTCTTCGATGTCCCTGTGCCGCGCGGCACGCACCACGACTTCCCCGCGATGTTCATACGCATCGGCGAAGTGGTAGATGGCCGCGAATGGTGCTTCGAACCAGCGTGGCGCATCGAGCGCGTCCTTGGGCACGAGCGCTATGCGGCAGGCTTGGTCCGGTGCGAACTGCAGGCGCTCGAAGAACGCACCTTTGTCCGGAAGCATTCGATACGGCATGAACGTGAACACCAGGTACTTTTCCGTCATCGCAAAGCTGTGCAGGTAGCCCAGGTCCCTGGACTCCAGCACGGCGGTGCGCACCAGCGCGCCGTCGGCGCCAATGCGCCAGATGAGCAGGCCGGTGGTGCCGAAGAAATCGAGCGAGCCAAAGTTCCACGCGCTGCCGTCACGCTCGAGCAGCGGATGCGCGGAGAACGGCGCAGCGACCAGGTCACTTCGCCAGGTGGTTGGGCCACGTGTGGCCAGTGTGTCGGGGTCAATCTCATACGCGGAGCCCCCTTCCCACAAAGCCAACACGCGACTGCCGAGCCGCACGACCGCGGTGTTGGCAGTATTCAAGCTGTCGTTGTTGCGCGTCGGGATCGCACCGGGAATGGTCGTGCCGGAGGCGCTCACTTCAAATCGGCCGGCCTTTTCCTCATGCACGAACTTTTCGGTGGCGATCATGCGCGCCTTGTGCGTGATCAGCCCGTTACCAATGCGCCAGGAATTCATCATCCCGTCGCCATCGAACCAGTGCTGGTAACGCAACGCGCCGCGTTCGAATCGCGCCGGCCCATTGCGATACAGGGTTCCGGTCAAACTACCGGGCCAGTTTCCTTCGATGGTGGCCTGCGTGGGCCCGAGGGAGTCGACGTCGACCGACTTCCAACCGGCGAGCCACGGCTCGCGCGCGAGGCCCGCGGCGAAGCGCTCAGGCCCTGTCGGCGCGAGAACTTCGGCGCGCAGGAAGCCGGGCCTGCCCGCGGCCGCGAGTGAAGCGAACAGCATGTTCTGCATGAACGAACGGCGTTGCATGGGACACCTCAGCGCAAGCGGATGGTGATGCTGGCGTCTTCGGCACCCACATCGAAGCGGGCCTCGTCGAAGTGCGCCTTGCGCATCAAGTTTGGGTTGTTGCTGAAGCCGTAACCTTCCGTCGGTATGCCGAGGAAGTTCGTGTCGAGCTTGTAGTTCTCGTTCTCGTCGTGCATTACCTGCACGGCGTAGGTGCCGGGCGTCAGATCCTTGAACTGCAGTTTTACCTCGCCTTGCGCGGCGGCGACCTTCTGCTCGGCAACGGACTTTTCCTTGTTGTTCCAGGCGGCGTCGGAGTTCACCAGCGCGACCATCAGAAATCCCCTGGCCTCGCGGATATCGGTGATGGTGACTGTCAGCTCGCCGGCATTTGCGACGGCTGCCAGTACCCACATCCCGACGATTGTCGGCAGGGTCAGTTGAGTTTTCATGGTCGGTCCTCGTGGTGGCGGGTACGTGGCCAGTCTGCTGCCGCGCCATCAGGCCGATCAGTGCCGTTGGTCACGAGCAGAGGTGCCGGAAGTCATGACCTGTGGCGGGAGGCTTGTCGGGGCGCGATGCATGGCGGAAGCTGCAGCCATGAGATCCGCGCTGCGCGTATTACGTGAGCTTTTTCAGCCTTTGTATCTGGCGGCCTATGTCGCGTGGCTGGCGGTGTTGTTCGTGCTGCTCGCCACGCCTCCCGAGAAATTCCTCAACTCGGATCGCGATACGGCGCTCATCGTCCTCATCGTCTTTCTCGCCGCTTTTGTCGGCAAGGGACTGCGGCAGCCCGACCTCAAACACTGGAGCGACTATCCGCTGCTCGCGGTCGAAGGGCTCGCGGTGCTCGTGCTGTGTTACCTGTGGCCGCGCGATATGGCGCCGGTCCTCGCCATCATCTTCATCGCCGATTGCGCGATGTTGCTGAGTGCACCTGCACTCATTGCGGTTGCGATCGCACTCAACATCGCGATGTGGTGGATCATCGCCATGGCCTGGGAAGTGTCGCGGGCTTCGCTGGTGTTTCTCTCTTACTTCGGATTCCAGATTTTTGCCGCCCTCACGGCCTGGTACGCCCGGCGCGCGGAGCAGACGGCCATGGATCTGCGGGCAACCAATGCCCACCTGCTCGCCACGCGCTCCCTGCTCGAAGAGAGCGCGCGTGACGGCGAACGACTGCGCCTCGCGCGCGAACTGCATGACGTCGCCGGCCACAAGCTGGCCGCACTCAAACTGAATCTCGCCGCGCTCGAACGACATGGCGATGCCGCCACACAAGCTTCGGTGAAAGTGGTCTCGCAGCTCGCGACCGAGCTCCTGGACGACATCCGCGGCGTGGTGACGCAGATCCGCCAACACGACGGGCTCGACATGCGCCAGGCGCTCGAGCAACTGATCGCCCCGCTGCCGGCGCCGCGCATCCACCTGAACATCCATGCCGATGCGCGCGTCGAGAGCGTCGCGCAGGCGGACACTGTGCTGCGCGTGGTGCAGGAGGCGCTGACCAACATCGTGCGGCATGCGCACGCGGCCAACGCCTGGATCGCGCTCGAACGCGTGGACGATGTAGTGAAGCTGTCGATCCGCGACGACGGCCGCGGCGAGGTGCCTCTGCGCGAGGGATTCGGACTCAAGGGCATGCGCGAGCGGCTGGCGCTCGTGGCCGGTGGCCTCGAAATTTCCCGGCGCGGCGAAGCGGGCGTGGCGCTGGACATCACGATGCCGATGCACTGATGGCCGTTGCCCGCATTGCACTCGCCGACGATCAGGCCCTGGTGCGCGAGGGTCTCAAGCTGCTGCTGCGCGGTCTCGACATCGAGATCGCGGTGGAGGCCGCCGACGGGAAAGACTTGTTGGACAAGTTGGCGACGGCATCGGTGGACGTGATCGTCTCGGACGTGCGCATGCCGGCCATGTCGGGCATCGAAGCGTTACGCGCCCTGCGCGCTCGCGGCGACCGCACGCCCGTGATCCTCCTCACCACCTTCGACGACAGCGCCGTGCTGCTCGAAGCAGTTGAAGCAGGCGCGCAAGGTTTCCTGCTCAAGGACGCGGCACCAGAAGACCTGCGCCAGGGGATCCTGCAGGTGCGCAAGGGCGAATCGCTGCTGCAGCCGGTGGCCACCGATCCGGTGCGCGAGCGTTACGCCTATCGCGAATCCTCCGTGCCGAAAGAACTGTTCACCGAGCGGGAGATCAGCATTCTGCGATTGCTCGCCGGTGGCTACTCCAACAAGGAAATCGCGCGATCGCTGTTCCTGGCCGAGGGAACGGTGAAGAACTATGTGTCCGACATCCTCGACAAGCTCGACACGCGCGATCGAACCCGTGCCGTGTTGAAGGCCATCACGCTGCGCATCATCTAGCGCGCCGCAGGGCGTCCCTGGCCTGCGGCGCGCCTCCCTGATCTACCTACCTTGCAACCTTCCTCGCGGCGTCCAGCACCACCGCGTCGACGTCTTCGCGCGTCTTGCGCTTGCTGGCGGCGTCGAGGAGCCTGCGCGCCTCAGGGCCACCTACCTTGCCCAGCGCCTGCGCGGATCGCACGGCATAGTTCGCCCGATAGTTCTCGAGATACATCTTCACGTACTCATCCTGCGACTGTTCGAGCTTGATCTCCTCGTGAGTACGCGCGTACTCGACCATCTTCTGGTACGTACTCTCGAGATGCAGCTGGTACTTCTCGAGGCTGGCCGGCGACGGTCCGCGCTCGAGTGCAGCGCCGAGTGTCGGCACCGCGAGTTCGCCGTACCTGGCCACGGCTTCGAGCTCACCTTCCGTGCACTCTTCGCACTCGAGCCAGGCAACCACGGCCTTGCGTACCGCGAGCGATTGATCGGGCGAAAGCTCCGCTGCCGCGCTGAACACCGGCACAGCCAGCAATGCGACGCCGACCGCCACCCACATTTGTTTGAATGACTTCATTTGGCTTCTCCTTACTTCGGCAGCACGTCGGTGGCAAGCGGCGGGCAATGCGTGTCGGTGAAAATCGGGCACGAGACGTTGCCACTGATGGTGTCGTTGCATCGGCGCACCGGCCCGGCACGCACGCCGTTGGAGTTCAGCGTGGACGAGCAATGTGCGTTCATGCGGAACGACTGGCCATCGGCAAAGTGCGTGCGCGCAGCGCCGCCGCCGATCATCACGTTGGTCACGGGGAACGCCGGATCGCCATTGGTGTGGGACAGGCTCATCGAATGACCGAACTCATGCGCCAGCGTCTGGTTGTTCGCCGTGGTGCCGACGTACTGGATGTTGCGGTCGACACCACAGTTGACGCCGGTGAACGCGCCGTTGACGTAGTACGCATTGAGCTGCCCCGGCGTGAAGAACGCGCTGCCAATCACTGCCGGCGCACTCCCGCAACCGGTACCGATGGTCGCCACCGCCAGCGGGTTGCCGCTCACGAAATGGAATATCGGCGAAAACCCGATGCCGGAGTTGTTGGTGTTGTACAGCAGGTTGGCGTTATTGATGTCGCCCAACGCGGTGAAGAACGCACCTGGCCGCGCGAGCCATACGTGCAAGGGCGCCATGAGGCGGTCAGGCGTGAGGTTCACGTTCAACGTGTCGCCGAGAAAATCCGTCCACGCCACAACGCCTGGCACGAGCTTCATGGCGTCATCATCGGAGAACACCGCGACCTCGGAACGGCAACCGCCATTCGAGAGCACGCTGCCCATGCCGATGATTCCCGAGCCACGGCGCTCCTCCTCGAACACACAACCGGTTGAACGACGCGCATCCACGAGCACGGCCGCGGCATCACCCGAAGCGTTGTTGCTGAGCACGATGCGATCTCTCAAGAACGGCGGGCAGCGCGGAAAGCGGAACCCGATCTTGTATTCGTTGACGCGATACTTTCCGTAGTACTGCTCGATGGTGATGCTGCCGCTGTCGGCTGCGTCCGCAGCATCGAGCGTATTGGCGGCTTGCGCCTGCTTCGCCTGCCCCTGCAGCCACGCCTCATCCAGACCCACATCGAGCTGCGCCACCGCGGCGCGACCGCCGATCTCCACGGGCAGACCGGAGATGAATCCCGCGCCCTTGCCTACCAGCAGATTCTCTGCCGAGCCCTGCGCGGTGCCTTCGAACTTGAGACCCGCGGCTATGTCGCGCGGAAGACGGGCGAATTTCAGCGTTGCGGACTCGAGCGGCGCGCCTTCGACGATGATGCGCCACGAGAGCTTGTCGAGAATACCCGGGCAACCGGGGCAGCAGTCGACGACCTCACAGCCGACCGGCACCCATTCAACAAAGATGTCCTTGGGGAGCTCGAAGACGTCGCCTGCGCACAATTTCCAGTTGCGCGACAGGCCGATGTCATCAGCGGCTTGCGCCGCGAGCCCTGAGAATGCAAAGGCGGTGGCAAACACTACCAGCGCTCTGCGGATATATCTTTCCATGATTCCTCCGACGAGTGATTCCTTCCCCCGTGCGGAAGATTTAACTCGCGAGAGTTCGCCGGACAATGCGCGTCGCGCGCCTGCGTTGCACGCTTGTGAAAAAGTTCCGCAAGTAGTTTGTCGTCGTCGCGGCATTGCGAGAAGCCCCGAGGTCACGCTCGCAACTCATTTCATCCGGCGTCGATTTCTCGCAATCGTTGCTGCAGCTCCGTGCGTCCGTCCTGCAGCAATCGTTGCCGCCTTGCCGCCTGGTAGATAGGCCGTCGCGGTCACCGCGCAGGCGAATCAAAACACACGAGCAGTTCAAATCCACAGGAACGGCATGTGAAGACGCGGCGATGTCGGGCAATCGAATGGGCCACTGGCCGACGGCGTTGCCTCGGGCGCGCGTGCAGCATGCGCAACTGGAGGTAGTTATGGCCAGTATTCGCAAGGAAATCCGCATCGATGTTCCCGTGGCCCATGTGTGGGACGCGCTGCGGGACATAGGCGCGCTGCATACGAAGTTGGTGCCGGGCTTCGTGAAGCACACACGCGTGGAAGGTAATGCGCGCGTCGTCACTTTCGGCAACGACATGGTGGCGCGCGAGGAGATCATCAGCGTGGACGCCGCGCAGCGGCGCGTGGCGTGGGCAATCGTCGGCCAGCAGTTCCGTCACTACAACGGCGCGGCCTGGGTGGAGGCCGATCCGAAGGGCGGTGCACGTTTCATCTGGACGACGGACCTGCTGCCTGACGAGCTTGCGGCACAGGTCGAGCAAATGATGACGGCGGGCATTTCCGTGGTGAAGGACACGCTCGAGGCGTCGGCCAAAGCCGCCTGAGGCGTCAGCGCACGAACGGAGCGGCGTTGTATCCGATTTCGAATTCACCCAGGACCTGGATGGAGGCGCTTTGTTTGTCGGCGCCAGGGCTCAACGAAAGCACTGCGCCGCCCAGTGGCAGCTTTGCTGTGCCGTCCGTGTCGCGCGCAACCTGCAGGCGAGTCCACACGGGTTCCTTTGCGTACGAAACACTGTACTGGAGGTAGATCTCTCTGGATTTGATGCGTTCGAGACGTAACACCAGCAACACCGGATCGCCAAATTGCACCGGTCCGCGATCCACGATGAGTTGAAGCTGGCTGCCCGGCCTGACCAACAAGTGATCGACATGAAAAGGTGTGTCGTTGGCCATGAGACTCATGCCGCCGGGCCCAGGCACGAAGCAATACGCAAAGAGCTTCTTCAGTTCGTCGCGCCAGGGTGCACACCAGACCAGCGAGTCGTCGAACTCACGCAGGTAGGTACTACCACCGGACATTGGGGTACCAAACACGATGCTGCCGGCAGGGAGTTTTTTCTTGCCAAAGCCGCCCACCGTGACGTCCATGCGCAACTTGCCGGTGATGCCATGCGCAACCTCGGCGGTGAAGAAACTCTCACCGGCATGAGCCACGCTGGCAGTCTGCGGAAGCGCGGCGAGATACAGCGGCGGATTCTCCTGAACAGGTGAATTCTCGCCGCCCAAAGGCACGTCGGCCGCGGCGTCCAGCAGCGGCCGGCCCATGCGCAGGTTGCCTAGCAAAGTTCCGGCGGGTATTCCCTCGACCAGCCGGGTGACCAGCCGCCCTTCGCTCTCGCGCACCGCGACCTTGAAGCGACCGAATCGATAGAGCTCCTCACCATTGGGCAGTTCTTCGAGCAGCGTCGCGACGTCCTGGCAAACGAGCGGCGTCCCCGCACCGCTCCGGCCCGCGCGAATGAGGGTGCCGTAAGGAAGGTCGGCGACCTTTGCCGCCTCGGCCTGCCCGCGGGGGCGGCAACTCGTGTAACCGACTTCGATGCGGGGCAGATCGGAGGGTTCTGCCGGGCGATACCGCAGCCTGGAGATTGACCTTGGTTTTTCGATGCTTCCCAGTGTGTACGCGTAGTCACCCCGCAGACGTCCTCGATACTGCGTGTCGAGCGCGCCATCCCCGTCTTTGTCTCGATAACAATCCGGAGAGTAATCCTGCATTACGCTCGACCATGCCGCGGACGGCAGTTCGCACCAGGCCTGCCTGGCGGGTGGTCCATCGAGCCTCGCCTTCCCGGCGCCATCGATTTCCGGAGGGCCGAGCAGCGCGAGCGCAAGGACGACCCGACGCCCGCCGGCTCTCTCGATGATGATGCCGCGCGCAACCCGCGCTGGTTGCAGGGCGACGAACTTGATCCCGCCCGTGGCAATGGCCGGGTCGATCTCCAGAACTTCGAACGGTATTGTCGCGAGGAACCCTTCTTCGGCCGCGCGTGCAGGCGCAACGATGATGGCGAGCATGACCAGAGAAAGCGCGAGCCGCATGAAACCCCTCCCGATGAGCGCGCAACTATACCGGCGGCCGCGCCGACCTGATATTTCGTCAGCTTCGGTTTCGCCACAATTCATCACCTTATGGTCAGGCAACGGCTGCTAGGCTTCGCCGGTGCCATTTACGATTTCACACGCCGCCGCGGTTCTTCCGCTGCAAAACATCCGAAGTCTGCCTTTGCCGCTCGCCGCGCTGATGATCGGCAGCATGTCGCCCGACTTCGCGTATTTCCTGGCGGGAGAACCCGACCGCGTTCAAACGCACAGCATCGCGGGCGTGTTCTTCTTTTCCTGGCCAGTCAGTCTCGCGCTCTGGCTCCTGTTCGTGCGCGTACTCGAGCAGCCGACGTGTGCGTTACTACCGGAGAGCTGGCGTTCGCGGTTTGCTGCGTCCGATCGGGAGATATCCTTCAAGACGCTGGCATGGGCATCGCTCGCGGTCATCCTGGGTGCGATGACTCATCTCGTCTGGGACTCGTTCACACACCGCGGCACGGGCGCGGTCGAGATGTTCCCCGCCCTGCACGCGGTGGCGTTTCGCTATCACGGCTGGCCCATTCGCTGGTTCATGGTGCTGCAGCACTTGAGCACGGTGTTCGGCATGCTCGTGCTGCTCCTCTGGGCCTGGAGACTGCCGCCGGGCCGGTATCCGCGACCATCGGCGCACTCCGTTTCCCACGCGACGCGCATACGTTGCGCCCTCATTCTCGTCGCCGCATCGTCAGGGCTTGCGATCGCCGGTTATGTGCTCAACTCCGACACCTGGTTCGCGCGCCGGCTGTTTCATTTCGCGATCGGCGGAATGACGGGTTGGGCCATCGCGTGGCTCGCAATTGCCATTGTCATCAACTGGCGGACTCGCCTACCGTCGAATAGCTGACGGGTTGAGCAAGCCACACGCCGCGGCACGCACCCGGGGATCCGACATCCGGAATACGTTGCGGTCCAGCAGGTAGTGCACGAAGCCGGTCGCGAATGCGATGGCTACCAATCCGGGAACCCAGGAAGAAGTACGCATTTCCTCCGCAACGGCACCGAAAATCCGGTCGCCGTAATAGGCGCCCCCGTCCAGGCTGGCTTCTACTTCAAAGAGCGGCAGAAGCAGGACTGACGCAGCTCCGAGAACCAGCAGGATCGCCCAGGGCCGGACATTCACTGCGTGAAAGGCGCGCCGGACGGTACCGTTTGCAGGCGCCGGTTCTCCACCTGGAGTCTGGGAAGCGAGACCCATTGCGAGTATCCAGTGTTGTGCAGTCCAGATCGCAATGTAGAGAAACAGGCTCCGGGGCCGAAGAGCAATGGCGACCATCGCCGCGAGTCCCAGGATGTAAAGCACGCGCGGCAGCGAGCGACGCGGTGCGCGCGCCTCCGCAATCAGCATGACGGATGTCGCCACGAACAACACCAACATGGCGGCTTCGCGGATTGCACCCTGGTTCGATGTGACCCAGCCCGGGATGAGCCAACGGTTGACCCACAGATCCGGATAGGCAACAGCTCCGGCCAGGATGTCAGCAAGGAAGATGAGGCCGCCTCCCACACCCAGGGCGAAGATTCGGTCGTAGAGCCTGGTTTGTGCGCAACGCGCGCGATCGGCTCGGCTCCGATAAAGAGAAAGGGCTCCGAAATGCTGTGCCGCGAAGTGATACGTCACGAGGGCATAGTCGAGTATCGCCATACCCACGAAGCGCTCCCAGCGAGTCCACGGCAATGCATCGTCGGGTGGAAGGAAGACCGCGAAGCACGCTCCCGTAACCAGGAGCGGCAGTACGATGAACCGAACCGGCTCACTACGGAGGAGCGGCCGATAAGCTTCTGTGCAGTAGGCAAGCCATGTGCTGCTCAATCGATGGCCGATCCAGAACAATGCTGTCAGCCCGAAGTAGAAGACATCGAGCGGGCTCGCCTCCGCATCAGAGTGTCCAAGGGTCAGCAACAGGGCGATCGGTACCAGCCAGAGCGCATTGAGCATCCACACGCCGTCCCAAACCGGGCCGCGCACCCAGGTAGATGGGCGCTGCACCGCAGAGCCGGCCGGGACCTGGAGGTCCATCGTTTCCGGCATGCTCAAGTGCGAAACCTCCGGGTTTTCTCGCCGTCTCTAAGCAGGAACCACGACTCGCATCGCTATCACGCCTTGAAGGTAACTCCGCAACCGCCAAGCCCACAATAGCCGTTGGGATTCTTCGCGAGATACTGCTGGTGATATTCCTCGGCGTAGAAGAACTCGGGCGCGTCCCTGATCTCGGTGGTGATGGTGCCGCGATGCGCCTGGGTCAACGCTTCCTGGTAACTGCGCTTGCCGGCCTCGGCCGCCTTGTGCTGCGCGTCGGTGGTCGTGTAGATAGCCGAGCGATACTGCGTGCCCACGTCCCCGCCCTGACGCATGCCCTGCGTGGGGTCGTGCGACTCCCAGAACGCCTTGAGCAGCGCGTCGTAGCCAACCTTGTTAGGGTCGTAGATCACGCGCACCACTTCGGTGTGGCCAGTGCGTCCCGAGCACACCTCTTCATAGGTGGCGTTGGGCGTATAACCGCCTGCATAACCCACGGCCGTGGTGACCACACCGGGGATCTGCCAGAACTTGCGCTCCGCGCCCCAGAAACACCCGAGCCCGAACACCGCTTCTTCGAGCCCGCCCGCGGCCGGCTGTTTGATGCTGCTGCCATTCACGAAGTGTTTGCCCGACAGCGGCAGCGGCGTGTTACGGCCCGGCAATGCGTCCGTTTCGGCGGGAATGGTGGTTTTCTTCGAAAGGAGTGCCATTTGGGGCTCCTGGTATCGCGGGAGAGGACCCGAAGTGTGGGGGCTTGGGAGTCCGTTCTCAACTGCTAGACTGCGCCGCCGATGACAGAGTCCGCCAGCACACCGCGCCTGCGCGCCACGTTTGCGATCTACCTCGCCCTGATCGCGGCGACAGCGGTCATTGGGCCGCACGGCATTTCCGCGAGCTGGCACTACCTGACGGGTCTTGCCGGCTTCGTGTTCGTGGCGCTGGCCTGCCTGGGCCGCATCTGGTGCTCGCTGTTCATCGCCGGACACAAAGATGAAGTGCTGGTCACCACCGGGCCGTATGCCCTGTGCCGTCACCCGCTCTACTCATTCTCCGTGCTCGGCGCGCTGGGGCTCGGGCTCACCAGCCGCTCCGTTCTCTTGTGCATCCTGGTGGTGGTGCTGATCGCCGCGCTCGTGATCTATGCCGCCGCCTGCGAAGAGCAGTTCCTCGCCGACACATTTCCGGACGAGTACAAGGCGTATCTCGCGGCCACGCCGAACAAGTGGCTGCCCGGTTCGCGCCGATCGCCGCTGCCGTCGACATTGGATGTTCGCCCGGCCGTGTTCTGGAAAGCGTTCCTGGATGCCGGCTCGTTTTTCCTGTTGTGGGTGCTGGTGGCGCTGGCGGCGGAATTCCGTGCCTTTCACACATTCTGACAGCGTCGGTCACGACAGCGGCGTAGGCTGTCACGCCATGAAAGCACACGCCTCGAGAGCCTTCGGCCTGCTGCTCTGCGGCATTCTCGGCGCCGGCGTCCTAACTACGTCCTGCAAGTCGGTTTCACAACCCGTGAAGGAAGCTTCGCCGATGACGCTGCTCGACACCGCATGGCGGCTCACGCAACTCGGCGACGAAATCATCGAGAATCCACCGGGCGAAAAGGCGGTGAATTTCCAGTTGCAGGCTTCGAACACCAAACTGGTCGGGTTCTCGGGATGCAATCGCATGTTCGGTCAATACGCGCTCGAGGGCGCGTCGCTGAAGTTCGACGGAGTCGGCGGCACCAGGATGTTCTGCGAGGCGCGCATGGATCTCGAGCAGAAATTCCTCGCCATGCTCGGCCAGGTCACTGGCTGGACGATCAATGGCACGACGCTGCAGTTGGTGGATAACACCGGCAAGGCGATCGCTGCGTTCAACACACCATGAGAACGTTCAGGGTATTGATGATGGGGATGGCCCTGGGCGCGTGCACTGCACCAGTGCTGACCGCGCAGTCTGCCGAATTGAAACCATCGTCCACACCCCGATACGAAGCGGTAACGATGCCAGCGCGTCCGGGCGAATTGCCAGAGGGCCACGCGCTGATCACCGGAACCGTCTCTTACGGCGCGCAGGCGCCGCCGCCCATCGGCGCAGAGCTGGACCTGTCGCTGGAAGACGTGTCGCGCACTCCGGCCGACGTCATTGCGGTGGCGTCAGTCGTGTCGTCAACGGCACCGCCATCGAGGTTTGATGTCACCTACGACTCATCGGTTCTCATCGCGAATCATCGCTATGTGATACGCGCCAGGATCATCGTGGATGGCACCGTGCTGTTCGTCTCGGATAAGGCGTATCCGGTACTGGGCACCGCGAATGTCACGCGGGTGGACATCCTGATGCGCCGCGCGAACCCGGAAGAGAGCACCACACCCGACCAGTCGACGCAGCTCGAGAACACCCTTTGGAAGCTGACGACGCTTGGAGATGAAAAAGTGGCGGCGCCCGAAGGCGTGCGCGCCGCTCATTTCGTAATGCAGTCTGAAAGCCTTCGCGTCCACGGATACTCGGGCTGCAACAGCATGATCGGCAGCTACACACTGAAGGGCACGCATCTCACGTTCAGCAATATGGGCGGCACGTTGATGGCCTGCTCGGACGGAATGGAGCTGGAGCAGAAATTTCACCTGATGTTTCCGCGCGTCTCCACCTGGAAACTTGAAGGCGAGTTTCTGCAACTACTCGATGGCGCCGGAACGGTGCTGGCAACTTTCGAGTCGCCCAACGTCAATTGAAATGGGGTCAGACCCCATTATTCAGCGCACTGATACTTTCGCGTCACGAGCCACTTGCTGCAGTCGGTCTCGATGCCGTCGATACACTGCCGGCTTTCGCCCTTGCGACGCGCATTCGGATAGCCCCAGTCCTTGCAGCGTTCGCGCGCCATTTCCACGCCCGCGCGCTCATCCAGCTGCGGGCTTTCGTACTTCCGGTACTCGTATGACAGGTCGACGGTGCGCGCGTCCTGGTCGCTGCCGGCTTCATTCCACAGCTTGTACGTGGTGCAGGCGCTGACCAGCGCGAAACTGGCTAATAGCAGTACACGGCTCATGCACCCACTGTAGCGTTTTTCAGTACCGGACCGACAGCGGGGTTCTGGTATATATGCGGCCGCATGTCAACGCATTGCCTTGCGATAAGCGCCTGATGGAACTGCCAGAACAGGTCCCCGGCGCCGAACGCTCGCAATTTGCGCTGCTGGGCACTCGCCGGTTCCTGCCATTCTTTCTCACGCAGTTCCTCGGCGCGTTCAACGACAACCTGTTCCGCAACGCGGTGGTGGTGTCCGTCACTTTCGGCGCGGCGGCCGCCAGCGATGCCGGTGTGCTGGCGAACGTGGCACAGGGCCTCTTCATCCTGCCGTTCTTCCTGTTTTCCGCGCTGTCCGGACAACTCGCCGACAAATTCGAGAAGAGCCGGTTGATCCGCCAGTCGCGCCTCGCGGAAGTTGCGCTGATGTGCTGCGGCGCGGTGGCGCTGTACGTCGGCCAGATTTCGATTCTGATGGGCGTTATCTTCCTGTTAGGCGTGCTGGCCACCATCTTCGGCCCGCTCAAGTATTCGCTGATGCCGCAACACCTGCGCCAGAGCGAACTGGTGGGCGGCAATGCGCTCGTCGACGCCGGCACCTTCATCGCCATTCTCGTGGGCACGATCGCCGGTGGTTTGTTAGCTCCTGGCGCAGGCGAAGATGCGGGCGCGGACAGTACGAACGACGCGAATTTCGCCGCGGCGGTGACGATGGTGGCGGTCGCGGTGGTCATGTATCTGTGTTCGCGCGCCATTCCGCGTGCCGAAGCCACCGACCCCACGCTGAAGATCAATTTCAACCCGATCACGTCGACCTGGGAAGTCATCCGTTTCGCGGCAAAGACCCGTACGATCTTCCTCTCGTTGTTAGGCATCTCGTGGTTCTGGCTCGTTGGCGCATTGCTCCTGGCCCAGTTGCCCGCGTACGCGAAAGATGTGATCGGCGGCGACAAGACGGTGTACACGCTGCTGCTGGCGGCGTTTTCGATCGGCACCGCACTCGGGTCGCTCGCCTGCGAGCGGCTCTCCGGTCACAAGGTCGAGATCGGCCTCGTCCCGCTCGGGTCCATCGGCATGACGGTGTGCCTGCTCGATCTGTACTTCGAACAGCCTGGTGTGCACGAAGCAGGCGCCGCGGTGGTCTCGTGGACGCAGTTCCTCGCCGCCGGCGGCTGGGACGTGGCGCTCGACTGCGCGTTGATAGGCATGTTCGGCGGCCTGTTCATCGTGCCGCTGTACGCACTGATCCTGCAGCGCAGTGCCGAGAGCCATCGCGCGCGCATCATCGCCTGCAACAACATCATGAATGCCGGCTTCATGGTCATCGCCGCGTTGTTGGCCATCGTGTGGCTCGAGGTGCTGGACTACACCATCCCGCAGCTGTTCATCCTGGCGGCGCTGCTCAACGCGATCGTCGCCACGTACATCTATACGCTGGTGCCCGAATTCCTGATGCGCTTCCTGTCGTGGGTGCTGGTCAACGTCATGTACCGCATCAAGGTGCATGGTCTCGAGCTCATTCCCGAGAAGGGGCCCGTGCTGATCGTCTGCAACCACGTGAGCTTCATGGACCCGCTGGTCATCGGTGGCAGCGTGCGCCGGCCAATCCGCTTCGTCATGGACCACAACATCTTCAAGATTCCGGTCCTTAGTTTCATCTTCCGCACTGCGCGCGCGATTCCCATCGCGCCGGGTCACGAAGATCCGGCGGCGTTGCAGAAAGCTTTCGACCAGATCGACGCGGAGCTCGCCGACGGCGAGATCGTGTGCATCTTCCCCGAGGGCAAGCTGACGAAGCACGGCGAGCTCAATGAGTTCAAGAAAGGAGTGGAAAAGATTCTCGAGCGCCGGCCCGTGCCCGTGGTGCCCATGGCGCTGCGCGGCCTGTACGGCAGCTTCTTCAGCCGGCAAGACGGCAAGGCGCCGATGACCAGGCCCCCGCGCCGATTCTGGTCGCGCATCGAAGTCGTGGTCACCGCCCCCGTTCCAGGCGATGACGCCAGCGCCACCAGCCTGCAGCAGATCGTCGGCGGCCTGCGCGGCGAGTGGCAGTAATGGGGACACTCCCCATTTACTAGCAAAAGGGGCCGCACCTGGAAGACGAGCAGATCCTGAAGTCGGACGTGTTCGGCCGGATCCGCCGCGTCGGCAATGTCGTCGTGCGTGACGCCGACCACGCGCGTCCCTGGGCGCGCGCGCTGGCGCGGCACCTCATGCGGCGCGAACATCGCGCGCTGTCACGGCTCGCGCTGGGGCCCGGCATCGAGGGCATCCCTCGCGTCATCGCGCTGGACGCCATGCAACTCACGCGCAGCTGGATCGACGGCGCGCCCATGCAGATCGCACAGCCCCGCGATCCTGCCTACTTCCGCGCCGCGTTGCGCCTGCTGCGCCGGCTGCACGCGGCCAACGTCATCCACAACGACCTCGCCAAGGAAACCAACTGGCTGGTGACTCCCGATGGCCGCCCCGCCCTCGTCGACTTCCAGCTCGCGATGACGCTGACGAAGCGCGGCGCCCTCGCCCGCTCACTCGGGCACGACGACCTGCGCCACCTGCTCAAGCACAAGCGCACCTATCTTCCCGAACGCCTCACCGCCCGTGAGAAGCGCATCCTCGCCCGGCATTCACTGATATCGCGAATCTGGATGGCCAGCGGCAAGAAGGTCTATCTATTCGTCACGCGCAGGATACTTCACTGGCGCGACCGCGAAGGCGCGGGAGATCGCGGGACGTAGCGCCCTGCTCAGAACTGAGAAATGATGAAGAGCAGCAAGGCGTTCCCGGTGCCCAGCACCAGCAGACACCGCAGGGCGGTGAGCCACAGCGGCAGGCGCCCGAACGTGTGAATCGCGAAAATGAAGTAGATGCCTTCGACGACGAGCTTGATCCATATCGCAACAGCGCGCGTGGGCGCGAGATCCACCGGCACCAGCAGATCCACAAACGGCAGCGTCGCCCAAAGCAGGCCCACGGTCGGAAACGCGTAGGTCGCGAATACGTAGATCTCCGACAGCGAACGCGTGCCGACTGGAAACATCGCGTACCACAGGGTGCCGAACCAGAAGATGAAGAGGAATCTTCCGGCCACGAACCCGCTGAAGTGTTCCTGCCAGTTGAACACCGCCGCCTGGTTGGTCAGCTCGGCCAGCCCGTGCCAGGCCCAGGCGAGCACAAACTGCACGAACACACACGCCGCAAAATATTGCAGCGGATCGACGATCTTGCTGCGTCGGCCATCGAGATAGTCGAGGACGACGTCGCCGGGCCAGGTCAGGCATCGGCGGATCGTGCGCACGAAGCGCCCATCGAAGCGGTACACGCGCTGCGCCACTTCGCGCATGTAATCACGCGTCGTGATGTGCTTTTCGAAATGTTGTTGCCCGCACTCGTGGCAGAACGGCCCTAACAGCAAGGCCCCGCAATTACGGCAGCGCTTCCCTTCATACATGTCATCGAATATGTGCGAGCGCCAACGCGGCTGAAAGGGGACTTTGGTCCCGGATGAATGACGCGCGGCAGCACGCGCGCCCGGCGTGGTGCTGTCGAGATCTGCGTCACGCCTTCCGTGGGTATCGCTTGCGCAGCTCCGCGATCGACGCCGTCGCCAGCCGCCCGAGAACGGCGAGGTCGATGTCATCGAGCGCCTTGATGTACAGGCAACCCGCGCCGGCCTTGTGTTTGCCCAACTTCGCCTTGAGGTCCTTGTCATCGAGATAAGGCGCTAGATACAGCACGAGCTCGGATTTACGCGGCGAGAATCCGATCACCGGCGCATCTCCCTCCCGCCCGCTCTCATAAACATAGTGATAGGAATCGAAACCGACGATGCTCGGACCCCACATCTTCGCGGGCTTGCCGGTGAGCTTCTTGAACAGCTTCACCAGCTCCTGGCTGTCTTTCAATTGCTGGCCAGTGGCTGCCTTCTTCAGGAATCCGGCGACGCTGACCGTGGTCGGTTTGGTTTTGTTCTCAGCCATAACAGAGCTCCCGCAATTCCCAGGATGATGCACGACCAATGCAAGGTGCCCAGCGACACCGCGTGAAGAAACGGATTGGCGTCGCTCCATGGCGCGAACGGACGCATGTCGGCATGCATGATGCCGTCGAGAACGATGTGTGAATAGCTGCCGAGCAGCGCCCCCACGATCACCGGCTGCAAGGCCAGCTGCTGCCACGAGAACCAGTTGGGCAGCCGGATACTCCGCGCCAGCCGGCGCATGAACATGAACAGCACAACGGTCAATGCCGCCACCAGTGCAGCTCCCACCAACGTATGCAGGAAGCGGTGTATCGGAAAGTTGCCGCTCAAGACGTTGTACACAGACTCGATGTCGGTGATGCAGTTCGCCGCCATGAACGCGATGAAGCTCACCTTGCGCGGTGCCACGCCATGGAACAACACACCGGGACCGAAGTGAAATGGCGTAATTGGCACGCCTAGCTCTTCCTGAAACTCAAGCCGTTTTTCTCGAGGGACGCACGCAATTTGTTCATTGCATTCGGGCCCATGCCATGGAGCTCCGCCACCTGCGCTTCGCTCCTCCTCGCCAGTTTCGCGAGAGTGGTCAGGCCGGCGCCTTCCAGCGCGCGCCGTGCGGGCGCAGCGAGCTCAGCCAGAAAGCCGCCCGCAGGTTTGCGCGCAGCCTCGCACCGCGGGCAGCTCGCCGGAGTCTTGTAGAAAACATGCCCCTTCGGGCAGACCTTGCGTACGCCCATCAAACGTCTTTGGCGTAGACGATGAAGCCGAAGTGTTTCGCCACCTTGTCGTACAGCGTGCGCGCCGGTGTGTTCGTGGTGTGCGTCTGCCAGTACACGCGCTTGCTGCCCGCCTCCTTCGCGATTTCATACACGCGCTCGATGAGCGCGCGGCCGATGCCGTGCCCGCGGTAGTCAGGCGCGGTAAAGACGTCCTGCAGGTAGCACAGCAGCTCCATGCGCGAAGTGCTGCGGTGATAGAGGTAGTGGCACATGCCGACGACCTTGTGTTCGCGCTCGGCCACGATGCAGTGCACCGGTTCACTGGCGTCGAAGAAACGCCGCCAGAGCGTGTCATTCATCTCTTCGGATAGTGCCGTGGGACCCGTGCGCTCGTAGAACGCGTTGTATTCATCCCAGAGAGGCCTCCATGCGTCGTAGTCCGCTGGTGTAACCGCACGGACCTTGATGGACGCTCGCTTTTTCGTCATTTATTCGTTTCTGCCTTCGACGTGGATGCGGTGGTGTTCTCCGCGGGCACGAGTTCGCCATCCACACACATGGGAAACTCGCGCAACAGTTCGCCCTCGGCGCTGTGATACCGCTCGAAGCCCATCTCTTTCTGCCGGGCACGCAGGGCGTCAAAGCGCAGGAACCACTGCTGCACGCTTCCGACGACCCACGCATTCTTGACCCGCGAGAGCTGCAGCCCGACGGACTTCGCCGGCTTCTCCAGCTTCTCCGCCACGATGAACACCTGCTCGGTGCATTGCGGCCCCTCTTCGCATGGGCAGCCGTCCACGACCGGAGAGATGTTCAGCAATACCTTCGGAACCACCTTCTCGGCCACGAGCTGGATCTCGCGAACCTCGTAGTCCGAGATGTTCAGGTAGCGCAAGGGCGCATCACGTCGGCTCGGGCGCAATCTCTCGGCATGTCCCAGCATCCGCCAGCGCTCCAGCATGTCGCGAGCACCCGGGTTCCTGTGAGGTCTATCGGTCCGATCTGCCGCGCCCGCCGTTGCGGCGACGAGCAATGTCAGACCCAGAATTGACGCGTTACGCATGTTTGCCACTCCCCTGGCTGCTTGGATGCTATTGGCGTCGTACGCATGCGTGCAAATGCCTGTACGACTTGAGCCTTTTTGCGCGCCCAAGGTTGAAGGGAAGTGACGGCAAACGGCATAAAGTCGAATAGCCCCTGTTCCTCTCGAATGGGAATGATTATCATCTGGACCGCAATTCGGGGCCCTCGGGCCCTCCCGGGACCAGCCAGCCAGTCAAGCCTCGAGCCCTGAGGGCCTTCAGGCCGCCAGCCATCCCTTCTTATCTATGTGGCGCAAAGCCACTGAAGGACTTGGCCATGCGGTTCACAACTGCCCTGTTGTCTTTGGCGTGCCTCACCGGAACGCTCGCCTCTCCTGCCTTCGCGGCCGACACGGAGACGAAGGACGGGAAGACGCTTCAGACGATTCGAGTCGAAGCCACCGCCGAAGCCACGAGCACCGCGGCCAAACTACCGCTGACCCTGCGCGAGACGCCGCAGTCGGTCACGGTCGTCACGCGCGAGCGCCTCGACGACCAGAACCTGCAGTCGCTGCATGAGGTGCTCGACAACACCCCCGGCATCTACACCTACGCCTGGGACACCGAGCGCGTGATATTCACGGCGCGCGGTTTCGTCATCGACAACCTGATGTACGACGGCGTCCCGGCGGAAACCAATTTCAGCACCGATTCGATCGACGAAACGATCGACACCGCGATGTACGACCGCATCGAAATCGTCCGCGGCGCCACCGGCCTCATGACCGGTGCGGGCAGTCCCGCGGCGTCGGTCAACCTGTATCGCAAGCATGCGGACAGCAAGGAATTTGCCTCGAGCCTCGGCCTCACGGCGGGTTCCTGGGACGACTACCGACTCGACGTGGATCTTTCCACGCCGCTCACCAGCGACGGCAACGTGCGCGCCCGAGTCGTCGGCGTGTACCAGGACACCGAGTCCTTCCAGGATCTCTACAACAAGGACAAGACGGTGCTCTACGGCATCGTCGATGCCGATCTCTCCGAGAACACGAAGCTCTCCGTCGGCTTCGATTTCCAGGACAACAAGCCCAACTCCAACACCTGGGGCTCGTTCCCGCTGTTCCTCGGCGACGGCTCGCCCGCGAACTGGGCGCGATCAGTGACCACCGCGACGGACTGGGCCTTCTGGGATCGCCAGACCACTTCGGCATTCGCGGAAGTTCAGCATTCCTTCGAGAACGGCTGGTCATTGCGCAGCACGCTGAGCTGGCGCCAGTTCAAGGAAGACCTCGCCCTGTTCTACGTCTACGGTTTCCCGGATCCCGTCACCGGCGAAGGTCTCGAACCGTACGCATACCGCAGCGACTCCGAGATCACCTCGCTCGCGCTCGACGTGCATGCGACCGGCGCTGTGAACCTGTTTGGCCGCGATCACGAACTGGTCGTGGGCTACAACGGATCGAAGGCCGAGAACACCGGCAACGAGTACGCGCACGGCGATCTCGCGCCGGTCGGCAATTTCTTCGAGTGGGATGGTTCGTATCCCGAACCTGATTTCGATGCCGACCGGCTACCTGCTGCAGGACATCGACTCGCGCCAGAACGGCTTCTACGTCGCTGGCCGATTCGTGCTTGCCGACAGGCTCAAGGCCATTGCCGGGGCGCGCTACAGCACCTGGGAAACAGACCACTTCTATCTATACGACTCGCCCGACGTGACCTTCCACGACGAATACGAGAAGGTCATTCCGTATGCCGGCTTGATCGTCGACATCAGCAAGAGCTATTCGGCGTTCGCCAGCTTCACCGAAATCTTCAAGCCGCAGCTGACGCGCGACGCGAGCAACAGCTATCTCGATCCGATCGACGGCAACAGCCTGGAGTTCGGCATCAAGGGCGAGCACTTCGATGCTCGCCTGAACACGGCGCTCACGTTGTTCGAGACGAAACAGGACAACGTCGCCGAGCCGGCATTCGACGAGGACGGCAATCCCGTCATGCTGCAGGACGGGACGCAGGCGTCGGTCGCCATCGATGGCACGCGCACACGCGGCTTCGAATTCGAAGCGACGGGCGCGCTCGGTGAGCGCTGGAACGCCTCGCTCGGCTGGACGCGCTACATCATCGAGGATGCGGACGGCCTCGCCGTGCGCACCTTCGTGCCCCAAACGATGGTGCGCGGATTCACCACCTGGCGGCCGGCCGCGCTCGAGAAGCTGACGCTGGGCGCCGGCATCAACTGGCAGTCCGACAGCCACACCCAGGTCGGTGGGCCGGTTGGCGGAGTGCTTCTGCGCGAAGGCGACGTGACGCAGGTCAGCCTCATGGCGCGCTACCAGTTCACGCCGAAGATTTCCGTGCAGTTGAACGGCAGCAACCTGCTCGACGAGAAGTACTACGTGCTCGACAACTACGACAACTCGCACTACGGCGAACCGCTCGCCGTCTCGGCCTCGCTGAACTGGGAGTTCTGATCATGACGAGGAAGACCTCCCGCACGCTCGGCGTGCCGCGTGCCCGCGTACACCGTGCTGGACGCCGTGGTGGCGTATCCGTTTGGCGCATGGCAGGCACAACTGGCGGTGGGCAACCTGCACAGGAGGCTTGCAGCCGGCAGCGACGCTTCGTAACCTAGCGCCGCGCGGCTCTCCTGCCGGATGGAGAATTCATGGGTATTGCAGCTCCTCACAACCTGCGTCGTCCCGACGCGGGCATTCAGCGTCCCTTCGGCGTGCGCATCACGCTGAAAACGGGCGATCCGTTCAAGAAGCTGCTCGGTGCGGACTGGAACAAGACCCACTGGTACGGAACGGCGGCCGAGCGCGATGCGGCGCTGATCGAGATGGCGCGCAAGCACGAGTACTCGCGCCCCGGCGACAAGCCGGCGCTGAAATTCGACAAGGTCGAGAAGCTGCACGAATCCCGCGGCCTCTAAATGGGGTCAGACCCCATTTGCTGGAATTGGGGTCTGACGCCGCATTCGCTTCGTTCACCATTTGATTGACGTCGGCGCTAGCCGTCAAAAAGTCCGGCCCAGGAACAGGTACCAGGCCGAGTCCCCGCCCTCGTCGAAGCCGGTGGCGAGATACACCGGGCCTAACAAAGTATCCAGTCCGACGAACAGGCTGCCATTGGTCCTGGCGCTTTCCGCCGAGATGTCGTGCCGTGAGTTCCACACGTTGCCCAGCTCGATCGAGGCGCCGACGTACACCGGCACGTTGAGGAACCCCTGCCCGCGCCGCCCGACCTGCCGGTAGTAGATGCCGCGCGCAATGGCGAAATGCGGGCCGATCAGCGATTCGGGCGTGACGCCCGACAGGTTGAGGAAGCCACCCAGCGAGAAGTACGACCGCAGCTGGTCGACATCGTTGTCGAGCCGCGTGCCGCCGCTGGTCCACAGGATCGCCGTGTGGCGCCCCCAGGAGTGCGCATAGAGCTGATCGAACGTCATGAAGTCCGCGTCATCTGCCGAGCCGCCGGCATCGTCCCGCTCGCGCTTCCAGCCGATCTCGAACGAGGCGCCGTGCCGCGGGAAGTTCACGTCGTCGAGCGTGTCGTAGCGGAACTCGCTGAACAGATTGTTGGTGTCGAAGTCGTTGGCGCGGCAGCAGCGGATCTCCCACGCGCACCTGCGCCGAGCCAATCGTCCGCCCGGCGCCGACGCGAATTTCGCCGTAGTTGCCGAGCTCGCGCCCGAGGTCCACGCCGAAGTCGGTGGTGCGGACGCGATATTCGGCCAGGATGCGATCCTCGGCACTCACCAGCGGAAGCGTACGAATCTGGAACTCGGCGTGCGGCATCACGAACCAGCGCGAGCGGTATCCCGCCGGCAGGTACACCTCGGTGGCCACCCGCGGCGTCTCGCCCACCTGCAGATCCCACACCCACTCGCCACCGTACTTGGTGATCTCGGCCATGCGTGACGCGCGCCGCGGCATTGAACGAGGAGTTGCCATCGAAGTCGTTCTGCAACTGCAGGCCGAACCGCAGATAGTTAGGACCCCAGGAATTGCGGCGCGTGGTCAGCGCCAGGCCGTACCCGGACCCGGTTCGCCCCCCGCTTCGCCCTGCACCAGGCGGTAATCGAAGATCTCCAGGTTTCCCTGGCCGTACAGCTCGCCCACGCGCCGTTCGAGCTTGTTCACATTGACGGTCTTGCCCACCTGGTCGCTGAACAGCGCGTCGATGGCGCCCGCGTAACGCTCGGAACCGGTCTCGACCCGCAGGAAGTCGATCCTGGGCAGGCCGCTGCGAACCGCCGGGCGTGCATCGACGATGCGCTGGAATTCCGTCCGCGGGAATCGACAGCGCGGCGAGACGTTCCGACTGGCCACGGGCCGCTTCCTCGCCGATGCGCATCGCCTTGGCGTGCGCGGTGAAATCGAGCGAAGAGAAGTCGCCGAGCGCCGGATCGATCACCACGTCGGTGGCCGTGAGCGTCTTGCGCTGCTGGGCGGTGTTGTGGCGAATGAGGATGGCGAGCATCTGGTTGGACACCGTCGCCACCGAATCCAGCTTGCCGCGCTCGAGCAGCGGGAAACCGCAGTCGACCACGATGAGGATATCCACGCCCATCTCGCGCGCCACGTCGATGGGCAGGTTCGAGGACAACCCGCCGTCGACCAGCATGCGTCCGTCGTCGCCTCCACGGGCGAGAACACGCCGGGCGCCGACAGGCTCGCCCGCATCGCCGTAGTTAGGTCGCCGCTGCCGAGGATGACGCGGTCGCCGGTGACGATGTCGGTGGCCACGGCGCGGAACGGAATGGCGAGATCGTCGAAATCCTGGATCTGCGCCACCGGCAAGGTGAGGCCGCGCAGGATCTGCGTGAGCTTCTGTCCCTGTACCAGGCCGCGCGGCAGGCGGAACTTGCCGTCCTTTGAGGCCGAGGGGAAACTTTACGAGGAAATTCTGGTCTTCGAGCTTGCGACGAAAGTTGAGTCGAGCTCCTCGGCGGGCTGTCACGGAACGCGTCCTGCCAGTCGACCGATGTCATGACGCGTTCGACGTCCGCAGCCGAAAGCCCGGAGGCGTACAGGCCGCCCACCACCGCGCCCATGCTGCTGCCGGCGATGACATCGACGGGCACGCGGTTCTCCTCGAGCACCTTGAGCACGCCGATGTGCGCCGCGCCGCGCGCGCCACCGCCGGAAAGCACGAGGCCGATGCGCGGGCGGTGCGCTGTACCTGCCGCGGGACCTCCTGCGCTGGCACCGCGGCAGCCATCCCGAGGCAGAGCACGGCAAACAACGCTGGTTTTCTTGCTTTAATGACCATCGGTGGCGTGGTAAGGATAGTCGTTCACGGGGATAATCGCTCAGCCAATGATGCGCACCACACTCACACTCGTGGCCATGGCTCCGTTCGCCGCAAGCGCGGCCGAGGAGATGGTGGAACACCCCGTGAACGACGTCGTACGGGACGTCGTGGTAACGGCCACGCGCGACAAACGCTCTGCATCGCAGACACCGGCCAGCATCAGCCGCATCGACGATCAGATCATCGCGGACCTCGACTCCAAACATCAGGCCGACGTGCTCAATCGGAATGCCGGCGTGTACATCCAGCGCGGCAGCGGCGCGGAGAGTCTCGGCGCCATTCGTTCACCGGTGCTCGCCGGTCCGGGCGCCTGCGGCGCGTTCCTGGTCGCGGAGGACAGCCTGCCCATCCGCCCCACCGGGTTCTGCAACCTCAACGAGATGTTCGAGACCAACTACGAGCAGGCCGGACAGATCGAGGTGCTGCGCGGCCCGGGATCCGCGATGTTTGGCGCCAGCGCCGTCCACGGCGTCATCAATCTGATCACGCCCACCGTCCATTCACTGCCGACATTCACGCTGGGTCTCGATGGCGGTTCGGATTCCTTCAGTCGCATCGCCTTCGCCACCTCGCACGAGTCCGAAGACACGGAGCGCGGCTTCGGCGCTTATGGCGTGGCGACCAGCGCGCCGGGTTGGCGTGACTCCTCCGGCGTCGATGAAGCCAAGCTCAACCTGCTAGGCGACCTGGACGTGGGCGGCGGCCAACTGCGGCTGCGTGCCGCTGGCACCGTGCTCAACCAGGAGACCGCGGGCTTCATCCAGGGCTACAACAGCTACCTCGACGAAGACATCGCGCGGACCAATCCGAATCCCGAAGCCTTTCGCGATGCCTCGAGCGCGCGCGTGTCGGCGAATTTCCAGCGGCCGGACGTGTTTGGTACCGACAGCAACCTCGAGCTCGCCGGCATCTATCGCCGTTCGCGCATGGATTTCCTGCAACACTTCCTGATCGGCAAACCGCTCGAGCACAACGCGCAGACCAGCTTCATGCTGAGCGGCATCGGCTCGAGAATTTTCGGAGCGCTCACCACGCGGCTCGCGCTCGACGCGGAAATCGCCGATTCCGAGCTCACCGAGTATCAGCCCGGCCCCGCCAGGGATGGCGCGCCCCCTGCCAACGCGATTCGCCCGGCGGGCTTTCACTACGACTACACGGTGGACTCCTGGACGGTCGGCGCAACGCTGGCGCTCGACTACCGCATCAACGAGCAGTTCACGGCCACCGCCGCGCTGCGGGCCGACTCGACTAACTACGACTACGACAACCACATGATCGACGGCAACTCGTCGGATGCGGGCATACCCTGCGGCGCCGCCGGTTGCCTGTATGCGCGGCCGGCCGATCGAAGCGATCGTTTCGACAACTTCTCGCCCGGCGTCACGTTCTCGTGGCGCCCGAACGTGAGCCACATGGTGTACGTCAACGCGTCCACCGGCTTTCGCCCGCCCGAGACCACCGAGCTCTACCGCCTGCAGCGTCAGCAGTTCGCGGCCTCGCTCGACAGCGAGAACCTCGATTCCCTGGAGGTGGGCTGGAAATTCGTGAGCGGCGCGTATTCGGCGAATACCGCGCTGTACGCGATGAAGAAAGACAACGTGATCCTGCGCGAAACCAACGGCTTCAACGTCGGCAACGGCACGACGCGCCATCGCGGTTTCGAATACGAATTGCGCCGCAACGGTGTGCACACCACCGTCGCGCTCAGTGGCACCTATGCCCGCCACGAATATGCGTTCTCGCGCGCCATCGAAGGCGGCGAAACCATCATCGATGGCAACGACGTCGACACGGCGCCTCGCAATCTGCATTCGTTGAGTTTCGAAGTGGACATGGGATCGTTGCTCGACCTCGATGGACTGCGTTGCGCCATCGACGCCAATTACGTCGACCGGTACTACCTCGACGCAGCCAACACGGCTTCGTATCCCGGGCACATAGTCGCCAATGCCCGCATTCTCTGGCAGTCGGCCGGCAGCTTCGATGTCGCGCTGCGCATCGACAATCTGTTCGACGAGCGTTATGCCGACCGGGCAGACTTTGCTTTCGGCAACTACCGCTATTTCCCGGCGCGTGGTCGCGCCGTGTTCCTTTCCGTGAATTACGCGCGCAACTAACGAGGCCAGATGATGATCTTCGGGCTCTACATGATTTCCGGATTGCTTTCGCTCGGACTCATCGTTCACTGCATCAAGACACAGCGAAACACCATCTGGGTCTACGTGCTGGTCATGCTGATCACGTTTCCGTTCGTGGGGTCGCTGGTGTACATCGCCGCGGAAATCCTGCCCGAGCTGCTTCGCTCGCGCACCAGCCAGCGCACCATGCGCGGCATCCGCACCACGCTCGATCCGGAAGGCAACCTGCGCAAGTTCGAGACCGAGATGAACATAACCGGCAACGTTGCCGCTCGGCAGAGATACGCCGATGAGCTGGTGCGCCTGGGAAGGGCCACCGAAGCCCTGCCTATCTATCAGACTTGTCTGACAGGAGTTTTCACCGAAGATCCCAAGCTGTTGCTCGGCTACGCGCACGCGCAATTCGAAGCGGGCGAACACGCTGCGGCGCGCAAGACGCTCGACGATCTGATCGAAAAGAATCCCGACTTCAAATCCGCGGACGGACACCTGCTGTATGCACGTGCGGTGGAGGCGGAAGGAGACCTGGCCAAGGCCTTGTCGGAGTACGCGACGCTTGCGGAGTATTACCCCGGCGCCGAGGCTGGCGTGCGTTATGCGCGGTTACTGAAGAAGTCGGATCAGGAGTCGCTGGCCCAGCAGACGCTCAAGGCGCTGCTGGACCGGGCCAAATTTGCTCCAGCTCACTATCGCAAGGCCCAGCGCGAGTGGCTGGACGAAGCGCACCGCGAGCTGCAAAACACCTAGTGCAGAAGCCTTTCGCGGCTCCTTGCTTACTTCCTGCGGCTTGCTTCCTGCGACTTACTTCTTGCGATTGATGGAACGGAACGAGACTCCTTCCATCATGGCCTTGTAGCGCACCGCACCGGGCGAACGTCCCAGTTTCTGGGCGGCGACGCGCGCTGAAACTTTCTGCTTGGCGAACTGACGCAACTTCTGCATGTCGCCCGCCGACCATTCGCGCATGTGCCGAGCACCTTTCTTCTTGGCCATTCCGGAGTCCTCTCGATACGTGTGGTGGGATACGAGGGGCGTAGTCTAACAACAATTCCCTGCCTAGTAGTCAATCGTCGCCGGATGCCGACATGTCGGGGATTCCTGCCTATCAACCTCACGCGGACCTCAAACAAGTTTAATCGTCTTAGGATCGAAGTTAGGCGCCGGAAAACGCAGCGGCAACTGTTCAAACTCGTAAATAAGCAGCTGTGAGACCGCGAAATCGCGGAACCATTTCCGGTTTGCGGGCACTACGTACCAAGGCGCGTGGTCGGTGGAACACCTGGCAAACATCGCCTCGAATGCCCGCGTGTAGGCGGTCCACTGCTGGCGCTTCTCCAGATCGCCGGTATCGAATTTCCAGTTCTTGCGCCTGTCGGTGAGCCGCTCCTGGAAACGCACCCGCTGCTCCTCCTTGCTGATCTGCAGGAAAATTTTTACAACACGGGTGCCGCAGGCGTTGAGCAGGCCCTCGAATTGGTTGATCTGTTCATAACGCCTGCTCCAAACATCTTCGGGTACCAGGTCGTTGACGCGCACGATGAGCACATCTTCATAGTGCGAGCGGTTGAACACCGCGATCTCGCCCCGCGGCGGTGCATGTTTGTGGATGCGCCACAAATAGTCGTGGCGCAATTCCTCGGCGCTCGGCGCCTTGAATGCCGTGACGGTGCAACCCTGAGGATTGAAGGCGCCAAACACGCGCCGGATGGTGCTGTCCTTGCCGCCGCCGTCGATTGCCTGCAGTGCGATCAACATCGCGAAACGCTGATCGGCGTACATCTTGTATTGCAGCTCTTCGAGGCGCGCCAGGTTTTCGGTGGTCGCCGCCAGCGCCTTGTCCTTGTCCCAGCCGAAGCAACGGTCTGCCTCCGCGTCGAGCAGCTTGATTCGCGAACTTGGCCGTATTCGCAGCCGGTCGGGGATGTCGCGTCGCGGCACAGCCTTTTGACTCATCGGGGCACCTGCTGGGTAATGCAATGAATGTTGCCGCCGCCTAACAGGATCTCCCGCGCCGGCACGCCTACCACCTTGCGCCCGGGAAATGCGCGTTTGAGCCGCGCCGCGGCCAGCTTGTCAGTCCTGCTGTCGAGCAGCGGCATGACGATGCCGCGATTGGCGATGTAGAAGTTGACGTAACTCGCGGCCAGCCGCGCGCCGGCCTCACGTCGTTGTGAGGTCTCGCGCACCAGGACGCCGGCCGCCTCGCTGGCGGTGAGCTCGAGTGGCCCGGGCATCGGCAGCTTTATCACGCGTATGCGTCGGCCGCGTGCGTCCCGCGCCGCTTTCAGCCGTTCGAGGGCGTCGGCTGACACCGCGTACTGCGGATCGCGCTTGTTGTCCGTCCAGTGCAGTGCGATGACGCCGGGCTTGACGAAACACGCCAGGTTGTCGACGTGGCCGTTGGTCTCATCGGCGATGACGCCAGCTCCCAGCCAGATCACCGTCTGCACGCCGAGGTAGGCCTTGATGTGATCCTCGATCTGCTGGCGCGTTAGTTCGGCGTTGCGATTGGGGTTCAACAAACATTCTTCGGTGACCAGCGCCGTGCCCTGCCCGTCCACGTGGATCGCGCCGCCTTCGTTGATCAGCGGCGCGCGATAACGATCGCAGCCCTCGATTTCGAGAACCTTGTGTGCGACCGCGTCGTCCTGATCCCAGGGGAAATACAGACCGTTTCTCAAGCCGCCCCAGGCGTTGAAACGCCAGTCGACTCCACGCTTCTGACCCTTCCTGCTGGTTACAAACGTGGGACCCACGTCGCGCATCCAGGCGTCGTCGTGCGAGATCTCCACCACCCGGACCGCCGCCGGAAGCTGCGCGCGGGCATATTCGAAGTTGCCGGAGGAAACTCCGACCGTCACGGGCTCGAAGCGCGCAATGGCGGCTGCAACGTCCGTGAAGGCTCGTTGCGCAGGCTGGGCTCCGCCGCGCCAGTTGTCGGGACGTTCCGGCCAGAGGATCCAGCATCCTGAATGCGGCGCGAACTCGGCAGGCATGGAAAAGCCGTCGGCGAGCGGGGTGGAGTCGAGCGTTTTTGCCATGGGGCTGAATTGTAGCGGGCCACAAGATGCCCCGAAGCACCCTGTGCTAGCATCGCGGCCCTTCCGACCCCCCGCCAACGCTCAAGAGAAAGCAAACACGATGGCTACTGCGCCCACGAGTCCTAAAGTCACGCCGCCGGCTGGCGGAGCAAAGATCACCATCCAGAACGGCAAGCTGACGGTCCCGGACCAGCCGATCATCCCGTTCATCATTGGTGATGGCACCGGCCCGGACATCTGGCACGCCAGCGTTCGCGTCATGGACGCCGCGGTGGCCAAGGCCTACGGTGGCAAGAAGAAGATTCACTGGCTCGAGATCTACGCGGGCGAGAAGTCCTTCAAGGCATTCAACAGCTGGCTGCCCGACGAGACCGTCGAGGCCTGCCGCGATTACCTGGTGTCGATCAAGGGACCGTTGACCACGCCCATCGGCGGCGGCATCCGGTCGTTGAACGTCGCGCTGCGCCAGATGTTAGACCTCTACGTGTGCCTGCGCCCCGTGCGCTGGTTCAAGGGTGTGCCCTCGCCGGTCAAGGCGCCCGAGAAGGTCGACATGGTGATCTTCCGCGAGAACACCGAAGACATTTACGCCGGCATCGAATTCGAACACGGCTCCGAAGAGAACAAGAAGTTCAAGGAGCTGTTCAAGCAGGCTTTCCCGAAGGCGTTTGCCAAGATCCGTTTCCCGGACACCTCCGGCATCGGCTTCAAGCCCGTGTCGCAGGAAGGCACGGAACGGCTGTTCAAGTCGGCGCTGGAATACGCGATCGCGTTCAAGCGCCGCAGCGTGACCATCGTGCACAAGGGCAACATCCAGAAGTTCACCGAAGGCGCGTTCCGCAACTGGGCGTATGCCCTCGCGGAGAACCGCGGCATTCGCCAGCAAGTTCTACACCTGGGAAGAATGGGGTCGCACCAAGGCGAAGTCGGGCGAGAAGGCCGCGAACGATGAGCAGGCTGCCGCGCTGAAGAGCGGCAAGATCCTCGTGAAGGACGCCATCGCGGACATCGCGCTGCAGCAGGTGCTGACGCGTCCCGATGAGTTCGACGTGATCGCCACGACCAACCTCAACGGCGACTATCTATCGGACGCGCTGGCCGCGCAGGTGGGCGGCATCGGCATCGCGCCGGGCGCCAACATCAACTACATCACCGGGCACGCCGTGTTCGAAGCCACGCACGGTACGGCGCCGAAGTACGCCGACCAGGACAAGGTCAACCCGGGCTCGGTGATCCTGTCAGGCGAGATGATGCTGCGTTACATGGGCTGGACCGAAGCGGCCGACGCCATCATTTCCGCCATGGACAAGACCATCGCCCAGAAGACGGTCACCTACGACTTCGCCCGCCTCATGGACGGCGCGAAGGAAGTGAAGTGCTCGGAATTCGGCGATGCGCTGATCCGGAATATGTGATGGGTGGTGCCGGGCACCAAAAATCGTAGTTCGGCCCGGCTCCATCACTCGAGGTCATTGGGATAAGCACGGATGGCGTAGCGCAGCGCGCCTTCCGTGCGCCCCAGCGCTCTCGATACCTCGGCGAGCGTCGCGATGCCACGTTGGCCCGCCTGAAATGCAATCCACGCGCGTACTCTCGCAATGTAGGCATTGCGCACGGGTGATGCGAGCAACTCGCGATCCACTTCAAAGCGCCGGCACGCCTCCTGCAGCAATTCTTCAAATGTTTGACGCATCTTTACCGGCGCGCGTGACCGCATCGCGCGCGCGATGAATTCTTCGTTGCCCATCACCGCTACACCGTCTGCCATTTCCTGCGACGGCTCCCACGGCTGCAGATCCGGGGCGTCGACAAACCTGAGATAGGCCGCAATCGCCTTGGCACGTTCCCGCGCGAACATGTCCAGCGCCAGGTTCGTCGTGACCCAGTCATCGCTGCGAGTGCCCCGGTAGTTGTGATGACTCGTCCAGAGATAATCGTGAACGCTTGCGGCGATGCCTGCGGTGACGGGATTTCGGTGTACGTAGCGGACCAGTTCCAGCAGATAAGAGTCGGTGTCCACCAGCACCGCGTGGTAACGGCGCTCGAAGAAATGCCCGGTGGTCTCCAGCTTCGATTGCATTGCGCGCGCGAACTCGGCGGCGATGTCGTGCATCGGGCGTGAGATGGGAGCCGTGCCCGCTTGCAAGACCAGGTGCACGTGGTTAGTCATCCAGCAGTAGGCGTGCAGTCGCGTCTCGAATTTCTCGAGAGCCCGCGCGACGATAATGTTGAAGAGACTCCGATCGGCGTCGGCGAAAAAGATCGGCTGGCGATGATTGCCCCGCAAGGTGACGTGATAGACACCACCGGGAACGTGAATACGCAGTCGGCGCGGCATCCCTGCCTCGGCTCATGGTGAGACGAGCCGAAGCGCGCGGGATTCGGTGCACTAGGGCCAAGCCGACATTCGAACGCGTTTGCGTGAATTACGACTTTTGGTGCCCGGCACCACCATTCCAACGCCTGGTCGATGTCGGCAATGAGGTCGCCCAGATCCTCGAGCCCGATGGACAGCCGCACGGTGCCTGCGGCGATCCCCGACTGGCGCGCCTGCTCGGCGGTGAAATCCCGCGTGCCGATCAGCTGCGGCGCCATCACCAACGATTCCGTGGACCCGAGGCTGGCGGTGAGCGCAAACAACTTCAGGCCCTCGCTGAATCGACGCGCCGCCTCCCCGCCCTCTTTCAGGTCGAAGCTCACCACGGTGCCCGCCTCGCGCATCTGCTTCTTTGCGAGCGCCGCCTGCGGATGACCGGGCAATCCCGGGTAGTGCACCTTGCTCACCGCGGGATGCGCGGCCAGATGTTCGGCGATCGCCTGCGCGCTGCGCGTCTGGTCCCGATAACGAACGAAGTAGGTCTTGAGTCCGCGCTGCACGAGGAATGCGGCATGCGGATCGAGCAAGGCGCCCAGCACCGCGAAATCCGCCCGCAGGCCCTCGATGAGCTCGCGCCGGCCGATGACGGCGCCGCCCATGACGTCGCCCGTACCGGAGGCGTACTTGGTGAGGCTGTGCACGAACAGGTCGACCTCGTATTCACCATGCTGGTGGAAGCCGGCGAACGTGTTGTCCATGACTGCGAGCGCGCCGTGACGATGCGCGAGCTCGACCAGGCGCTCGATGTCGGCGACCTTGGTGATGGGGTTGCTCGGGCTCTCGAAGATGACCAGGCGCGTCGAGCGCGTGGCGAGCACGTTCTCGATGCCCGCCATGTCCTCGATGGACAGCATGGTGTGCTCGACGCCGAACCGCGCCAGCAGCCGCCGGATGATGTTGCGAGTGGGGCCGTAGGTTTCGACGAAGCACAGGATGTGGTCGCCCTGCTTCGTGAGGCCGATGAGCGTCTGCGCGATGGCGTTCACGCCCGAGGCGGTGGCCAGGCAGTCATCGCGGCCCTGCAGCTGCGCCAGCGTCAGCTCGAGCTGGCGCGTGGTGGGGTTGCTGGCCCGCATGTAGAAATAGCCGGGCGTCTCGCCGCGCAGCATGCGCAGGGTGTCATCGACGGTTTCGAATTCGTACTTGACGCTCTGGTAGATAGGCGCGATGACCGGCAGGTTGCCGGGCGGCGGCGAAACATCGGGCGGATGATTGACGAGCGTTGGTAACTTCATGTTTCCAGAGTAAAGGCATCCGCATCGAGATGCGCGGGAAACTTGTCGCGCCAGGCGCGCAGCCCCGGCAGGTCGAGCGGCACGGTGATCACCTGCGCATGTTCACCGAGTTCCAGCAGTGGCTGGCCCGTGAAGTCGAGCACCACGCTGTCGCCGCAATGCGCGATGCCCGCTCCGTCATCACCGACGCGGTTCACCCCCACGCAATAGGCCTGGTTCTCGATGGCCCTTGCGCGTAACAGCGACGTCCAGGCGAAGCGGCGCGCCGCGGGCCAGTTCGCCGTGTAGATGACGACGTCGTAATCGAGCTCCGGACGGCGCCGGCTCCATACCGGGAAGCGCAGGTCGTAACACACCAGCGGACACAGCCGCGCGCCGCGCCACTCGACGATCAGCGCATGGCCGCCGCCACTGTAATGGCGGTGCTCACCGCCCATGCGGAACAGGTGCCGCTTGTCGTACCAGTATGTGAGGCCCTCGGGCATCGCGATCATGAAACGGTTGAAGTAACGGCCGTCATCGTGAATCGCGACGCTGCCACCGACCGCCGCATCCAGCGAGCGAGCCTGGGCGAGCAGCCATTGGCGGGTCTCGCCGTCGGCGGCCTCCGCGTGTTCCTCCGGCTTCATCGTGAACCCGGTGGTGAACATCTCGGGGAGCACGACCAGGTCGGTAGCCCCGGCCAGCGGCGCAAGGATTTTCTCGAAATGCGCGCGGTTGGCGGCCGCGTCCTGCCAGACCAGCGGTTGCTGCGCGATGCTGACTCGAAAACTCATGCTGGCACTCTCTTCGACTGAGTGTACGCGCAGATGCGCGCCGCGGCTTCGGTCAGCGTTTCATCGCGCTTGGCGACGCATAGCCGCACGACGCGCATGCCGGCGGGAGGCTCCCGGTAGAACGGCGACAGCGGGATGACGGCCACGCCGGCTTCGTTGATGAGGCGCTCGGTGAACTCCACGTCACTGCAATCAGCCAGACCGTCCCCGAGCGACGAATAGTCGGCGAGCTGGAAATAGGTGCCCTGCGCGGGCGGCAACATGAGGCCGCTGCCCGCGAGGCGCTGGCGCAGCAGGTCGCGCTTGGCGCTGAAGAATGTCGCGAGCGTGCGCCACGAGTCGGGATGCCGTTGTAGATAGAGCGCGATGGCCTGCTGCAACGGCGCGGAAGTGCTGAAGGCGTTGAACTGGTGCACCTTGCGCAGCTCGCGGGTCAGCGTGGGCGGTGCCACGCAGTAACCCACCCGCCAGCCGGTGATGTGCAGTGACTTGCCGAAGGAATAGACCGCGAAGCTGCGTGATTTCAGCTCTTCGTGGTTCATCACGGACTGGTGGACCCGGCCGTCGTACTGAACGTGCTCATACACCTCGTCGCCGAGCACGGCAATCGGCCGGTCGCGCGTGAGCGCCGCCAGCGCATCGAGATCGGCCGCGGAAGCCACGGTGCAGGCCGGGTTGTGCGGATTGTTGATGACGATGAGGCGCGTACGGTCCGTGAGCTCCCCGCGGACCCGGTCCCAGTCGATGCGGAAATGCGGCGCCGGAAGCGGAATGTGGATACAGCGTCCGCCCGCCAGCCGTATCGCCGGGTCGTAGGCGTCATAAGCGGGATCGAAGACGATGGCCTCGTGGCCCACGCCCACCACCGCCTGGATGGCGGAGTAGATAGATTCGGCGCCACCGCAGGTCACGGTGAGCTCGGTTTCGGGGTCGACTTCGCGCCCACCGGCGGCGCGGATCCTGGCCGCAATGGCGGTGCGCAGCGCAACACTGCCTTCCATCGGCGCGTACTGGTTGTAGCCCGCGGCTACGGCGTCGGTGACGCAGGAAGCTAGACTTAAGTCTATGGGGTAGTCAGGAAAGCCCTGGCCTACGTTGACCGCGCCCATTTCGGCGGCGCGGCGTGACATCACGGTGAAGATCGTGGTGCCGACGTCGGGCAGTTTGCTCTGGAACCCTTCCGGAAAACTCATCGGCTTGAAGCAAAGCCGCCGCGCACCCCCGTACGCGGCGTCTTCGTTGGACGCCTTACTTCTTCTTGGCGCGTTTCGCCTTGCGGGCGAGCTTCAACTGAACACCGGCCGGCTGATCGATGAAGCGGAAGCGGATGCCTTCCACCATCGCCTTGTACTTGACCGCGCCGGTGGAGCGGCCCAGTTCTTTCGCGGCGAGCCGGGCAGAAAGCTTCTGCTTGGCGAGTTGCCGCATCTTTTTGAGGTCTGCGGGCGTCCAGGGAGCATTGTGTTTACGGGCTGATTTGGCCATTGATCGAATCCTCGTCAAATTGTCGATGGTGGAAGTCTAGCAGTAGTTAGCCGGTTGCGGCCATCTGTTCCTCGCGTTTGCGACGCTGTTCCTGCCGGCGCATGAGAATCGCCGACAGGACAACGCCGAGAGCCACAATGAGCACCATTATGGTTGCTAGTGCGTTCACGACCGGGCTTACACCTAGTCGAACCCGAGAAAATATGACCATGGGCAACGTGTTGGACCCAGGCCCTGAGACGAACTGCGTGATCACGAGGTCGTCCCATGAAAGCGTAAAGGCCAGCAGCCACCCGGACAGGATGGCGGGCAATATGAGCGGCACGGTGATGCGGAAGAACACCTTGGCCGGCCGGGCGCCCAGGTCGAGCGCCGCCTCTTCCAGCGAATCGTCGAAGCCCGCCAGGCGCGACTGAACCACGACCGTGACATAGGCCATGGTGAAGGTGATGTGCGCGATGGTGATAGTGGCGAAGCCGCGGTCGAACTGCCAGCCGAACCAGGCGGTGAACAGCTGCTCGAGCGACACGAACAGCAGCAGCATGGACAGGCCGGTGATGACCTCGGGCATGACCAGCGGCGCGGTAGTGAGGCCCTGCAGGAAGGCGCGGCCCCGGAACGGGCCAAACCGCGAGAGCACGAGCCCGGCCAGGGTGCCCAGGATGACGGCGCCGGTGGCGGTGGTGGCCGCGACCTGGATAGATAGCCATGCGGCCGACAGGATCTGGTGGTCCTTGAACAGCTGCACGTACCACTTCACCGTCGGTGAATTGGCGGCATCCCACACCGTGACCAGCCGCGAATTGTTAAACGAATAGAAGACCATCGACAGGATCGGGATGTAGAGGAACGCCAGCCCTACCCAGAGCATCGACTTGCTGAACAGGCCCTGCGCCCTCATTTCGACTTGCTCATTTCTTGGCGGCCTGCAGTTCTTTGTTCTGGAAGCGCTGGAAGACCATGATGGGCACGACCAGCAGCAGCAGCATGGCGATTGCCACCGCGCTGGCCCTCGGCCAGTCCCGGTTCAGGAAGAACTCGTCGGACAGTAGCTTGGCGACCATGAGCTGGTCGGTGCGGCCGAGCAGCGAGGGAATCACGTATTCACCCACCGCGGGGATGAACACCAGCAGCGAGCCGGCAACGATGCCCGGGAACGACAGCGGCAGCGTCACGCGCAGGAATGACTTGATCGGGCCGGCGCCCAGGTCCTGCGCGGCCTCGAGCAGCGTGTTGTCGTGCTTCTCGAGGTTGGAGTACAGCGGCAGGATCATGAACGGCAGGTAGGAATAGACGATGCCGATGTACACCGCGAAACTGGTGTTCATCATCGCCAGCGGCTCGTCGACGAGGCCGAACCACTTGAACAACACCTGGTTGATGAGGCCGTCGGTCTTGAGCAGACCCACCCAGGCATACACGCGCAGCAGGAACGACGTCCAGAACGGCAGGATGATCAACAGCAGCAGCACGTTGCGCTGGGTGGGCGGCGAACGAGAGATGGCGTAGGCCATCGGGTAGCCCAGCACCAGGCAGAACACGGTGGAGAAGAACGCGACCTTGAGTGAATAGAACCAGGCGCTGACGTACAGCGGCTCGTTGAACAGGTACACGTAGCTGCCGATAAGTAGTTTGATCTGCAGCGCGCCCTCTTCCAGCCACTGGAATACCGGTTCGTAGGGAGGCCGGCCGAGCGGCGAGAACTCCGCGAAGGAGATCTTGAGGACGATGAGGAACGGGATCAGGAAGAAGATCAGCAGCCATAGGTACGGCACGGCGATCACCAGCCGCTGCCCGGTCCATTTCTGCACCACGTACTCCGACCAGCGCGGCGGACCGTAACGCAGCAGGAATATCCACAAAGGGCTCAGGCGACCGTAGGAGTCGCGCGAACCCTGGGTGCGGGCACCTGACTTCACGCTCAGCGCTCGGGACGCTTCATTGCGTCACCACGACCGGGCTGGATCCATGCCATGTGAGCCATACAGTCTCATCCCAGAGAATGCGTTCGTCGTCCGAGAGGCGTTCGACGTTCGGCAGCGTGACGCGCACGATCTTGCCGGAGTCTATCTTCACGAGGTAGATAGAAACGTCGCCCATGTAGGCGATTTCCTTGACCACGCCCTTGGCGCAATTTTCCGTGGTGTCCGCCGGCGGCGCGCGCAGGATGCTGATCTTCTCGGGCCGGATGGCGGCATAGACGATGGCGCCTGGAGCCGAGCTGATGCCGTGGTCGACGTAGATGACGCCGCCCAGGTCGTCGGACTTGATGCGCGCGCGGTCAGGGAGGTCCTCGACCAGCTGGCCCTCGAACATGTTCACCGAGCCGATGAAGTCGGCCACGAACTTGGTCATCGGAAATTCGTAGATCTCGGTGGGCGTGCCTATCTGCACGATTTCACCGCGGTTCATGACGCCGATGCGTGAAGCCAGCGTCATGGACTCTTCCTGGTCGTGCGTCACCACGATGAAGGTGACCCCGAGCTGCTCCTGGATGTTGATGAGCTCGAACTGCGTGGCCTCGCGCAGCTTCTTGTCCAGGGCGCCGAGCGGCTCATCGAGCAGCAGCAGCTTGGGACGCTTGACCAGGGCGCGCGCGAGCGCGACGCGCTGGCGCTGGCCTCCGGAGAGCTGGTGCGGACGACGCGCCGCGAACTGGTCCAGCTTCACGATCGAGAGGATGTCGGTGACGCGCGTGGCGATATCGGCGCGCGACAGGCCCTTCTCCTGTTCGAGGCCGAACGCGATGTTCTTCTCCACCGTCATGTGCGGGAACAGCGCATAGGACTGGAACATCATGTTGACCGGACGTTCATACGGCGGGACGCCGGCCATGTCCTGGCCATCGAGGAAAATGGACCCGGAACTCGGGGATTCGAAGCCCGCCATCATTCGCAGCAGTGTCGACTTGCCGCAGCCGGAGCCGCCGAGCAGGCAGAAGATCTCGCCTTTGAAGATCTTCAGCGACACGTTGTTGACGGCGACGAAGTCTCCAAACCGCTTGGTGATGTTTTCGATACGCACGTAAGCCTCGGCGTGCGGATCACGCCAAGGTTCGTTCTTGATCTTCTTCTCTGTACGCCGTTCCGCCGTTTGCATGGCAGGCCCCCGTTGCAATGCCCTTCTTTCGAAGGAGTTGTGGCCGCCGCTCCCTAAGCGGCGGCCACAAGGATCATTTGCCAGTACGGAAGCGCGTCCAGGTGCGCGTCAGTATGCGAGTGAACTCAGCACTTTCGGGCAGGTCCGGCACCAGCTTCGGCATCATTTCCGGAGTCGGGAAGATCCCTGGATTGTTCTTCACGTCCGCGGACACCATCGGCCAGGAGGCTGCGTTGCTGTTGGCGAAGCTGATGAAGTTGCTGTTCTTGGCGGCGACTTCAGCGCGCAGCATGTAGTTGATGAACAGGTGCGCGTTCTTCACGTGCGAAGCGTCGGCGGGGATGGCCATGCTGTCGAAGAACATGACCGCGCCTTCCTTCGGGATGTTGTACTTGATGGTGAAAGGCTTCTGGGCCTCCGCGGCACGATCCCGGGCCTGCAGCGTGTCCCCCGACCAGCCGAGCGCCAGGCAGATTTCGCCATTGGCGAGATCTTCGATGTACTTGGACGAGTTGATCAGACGAATGTACGGGCGGACCGAGGTCAGCACCTTCTCGGCGGCCTTCAGGTCATCCGGGTTCTCCGAGTTCGCGTCCTTGCCCAGGTAGATGAGCACGGTGCCCACGACTTCCGAGGGCGCGTCGAGCACGGAGACACCGCACTTGGCGAACTTGGACACCACTTTCGGGTCCCAGAACATCGCGAAGCTATCTACAGGGGCATCCGGCATCGCGGCCTTGATGGCCTCTTCGTTGTAGGCGACGCCCGACGTGCCCCACATGTAGTTCACGGCGTGTTCATTGCCCGGATCGAACACTTCGAGCCGCTTGGTGATGTCCGGATCGAGATTTTTCAGGTTGTCGAGCCTGGCCTTGTCGAGCTTCTGGTAGATGCCCGACTTGATCTGGCGCGCGAGGAAGTTGGCCGAGGGGACCACCACGTCGTAACCGGTGCGGCCGGCAACGAGCTTGGTTTCCAGCAGCTCGTTCGAGTCCATGACCTCGTAGTTGACCTTGACGCCGGTTTCCTTGGTGAATTCATCGAGCACCGTGGGCTCGATGTAGTCGGACCAGTTGTAGACGTTGACGACTTTCTCGGCGTCGGTGTCTACGGCGGGAGCCGCGGGTTCGGGCGTGGCGGCTGCCGGTGGCGCCTCTTCCTTCTTGCCGCAGGCGATGATCAGGAAAAGACAGGAAGCCGAAACCAGAGCCGAAAGGCTGCGAGTGGACATTGTATGACCCCTAAATGTTGTCGCGACGTGAGACCCACACGACGCGTCTTTAGACACGTTATATAACAGCGACCGCGTCTATAGCCAGCCCTCGGCTCGCGCTTGAGTAGCGGTTTCATCGAGGGATCGCACTACTTTGGACAGTAGTTCGTCAATTTCGCTCCTTGATATGACCAAAGGCGGCGCGACGAACAGCGTGTCGCGCGTGGCGCGCATGACGAGGCCGTTGCGCGTGCAGTGGTCACGCATCCTTTGCCCCACCTCGCCGCGCGGCTCGAAGAAACGCCGCGAAACCTTGTCGGGAACCAGCTCTATCGCGGCCAGAAGGCCCACGCAGCGCGCTTCCCCGACCAATGGATGAGATGCAAGCTCGCGCCAGCGGGCGGCTAGATAGGGTGCGGTTTCCTCCCGGACCCGCTCCACGACGCGCTCCCGGCGGAATATCTCCAGGTTGGCGATGGCGACCGCGCAGGCGGCTGGGTGACCGGAATAGGTGAAACCATGAAAAAACTCCCCGCCCTTGTCGATCAGGACGTTAGCGACCCGGTCACCGACCATGAGCCCGCCTATGGGTAGATAGCCCGAGGAGAGGGCCTTGGCCATCGTCATGAAGTCCGGCCGTGTTCCATAATATTCGCAGCCAAACCACTGGCCCGTACGACCAAAGCCGCAGATGACCTCGTCGGAGGCGAAAAGAATCCCGTATTTGTCGACGATCCGCTGGATTTCCGGCCAGTAGGTGTCGGGCGGGATGACCAGGCCACCGGCGCCCTGCACCGGCTCGCCGATGAACGCGGCGATGCGATGCGGGCCGATCTCCTCGATCTTCTGCTCGAGCTCGCGGGCGCATTTCAGGCCGAACTCCGCAGGCGCGAGTTCGCCGCCTTCGCCAAACCAGTACGGCTGATTGATGTGCACGATTCCCGGCAATGCGCCGTTCGGGCCGAGCTGTTCGTGCATGGGCTTCATGCCGCCGAGCGAGGCGCCGGCCACGGTGCTGCCGTGATATCCATTCCAGCGAGAAACGATCACATTTCGCTCGGGCTGGTCGAGAAGCTGCCAGTAGCGGCGCACCAGGCGGATGAGCGTGTCGTTCGCCTCGCTGCCCGACCCCGTGTAGAAAACGTGATTGAACTGCGGCGGCGTCACCTCTTTCAGGAGGCGCGCAAGTTCGATGGCCGGCGTGGTGGTGCTCTGGAAAAAGCTGTTGTAGTAAGGCAGCTCCTGCAACTGCCGGTAAGCGGCATCCGCTAACTCCTTGCGGCCGTAGCCGAGCGCCACGCACCAGAGGCCCGACATGCCGTCGAGGATCTTGTCGCCATCCGACGTGTAGATATAGACGCCTTCCGCGCGCGTGACGATGCGCGCACCCTTGGCGGCAAGCTGCTTGTGATCGGTGAACGGATGCAGGTAGTGCGCAGAGTCCAGACGTTGCCACTCTTTCGTCTCCGGGCGCGTGTTCATCGGGCTCGCACTCACAACGTTTGCTCCGGCGTCAGACGTTCAACAGAAGGTGTTCCCGCTCCCAGGAGCTGATCACCTGCAGGAAGACCTCGTATTCGGCCTCCTTGACGATGGTGTACGCCGAAATGAACGGGTCGCCAAGGATGCGCACCAGCGGCTCGCACTCGCGCAGCTCGCGGATGGCGTCGTCGAGCGAACGTGGCAGCGAGAACGGCAGCTCATGCGCGCTGCCGGAAATCGGCTCCGACGGTTGCAGCCCTTCGACCATTCCGAGGTACCCGCAGGCAAGCGAAGTGGCGATGGCGATGTACGGATTCGCGTCGGCGCCGGCGAGACGGTTCTCCACGCGGCGTGCCTCGGGGTCGGACGACGGCACGCGCAGTCCCGCGGTGCGGTTGTCGTAGCCCCATTGCACGTTGATGGGCGCGAGCTGGAAGCGCGAGATGCGCCGGTATGAATTGACGTTCGGCGCCAGCAGCGCCATGGCCGCCGGCAGATATTTCTGCATGCCGGCGATGTGCGAGAAGAACAGCGGCGTCGGCGTGCCGTCCGCGTTGGAGAAGATGTTCTTGCGCGTCTTGGTGTCGACGACGCTCTGGTGGATGTGCATGGCGCTGCCCGGCTCCTTGGCATGCGGCTTGGCCATGAACGTGGCGTACATCTTGTGGCGCAGCGCCGCTTCGCGCGCCGTACGCTTGAACAGGAACGCCTGGTCGGCGAGATCGAGCGCATTTCCGTGCAGCAGGTTGATTTCCATCTGCGCGGCGCCGTCTTCGTGGATCAGCGTGTCGATCTCGATGTCCTGGTCTTCGCAGAACTGGTACATGTCGTCGAACAGCGGATCGAACTCGTTGACCGCGGCGATGCTGTAGCTCTGTCGGCCGGGCTCGGCGCGGCCCGAGCGGCCCACGGGCGGCTTGAGTGGATAGTCGGCGTCGATGTTCGGTTCGACCAGGTAGAACTCGAGCTCGGGCGCCACCACCGGCTCCCAGCCGCGATTGGCGTACATGTCGAGGATGTGGCGCAACACGCCGCGCGGCGCCATGCCGACGCGCCGTCCGTCCGAATAGAAGCAGTCGTGAATCACCTGCGCGGTCGGTTCGGCCGCCCACGGAACTCGCCGCACGGTCTTGGGATCGGCCTTGAGGATGATGTCGATCTCGGCCGGGCTCATCGCCTTGTCGGTGTCGGGCGGGTAGTCGCCGGTGACCGTCTGCAGGAAGATGCTTTCCGGCAGGCGCATGCCTTCGTCTTCGGCAAACTTCTCCGCCGGCATGATCTTGCCGCGCGCGATGCCCGCCATGTCGGGGATGATGGCCTCGACTTCGGAAATGCCGTGGTCGCGCAGGAACTGTCTGATTTCGTTTGCCATGGTTCTTTCCTAAATTCTTTCGGCCGGACTGATTTTTCTTCTGTTGCGCGCCGCCTTGCCGAACTCGGCGAACAGCGCTTTCGAAAACGGATTGCTCATCACCTGCCACTCCGGGTGCCACTGCACCGCGAGCGCGAATGCCGGAGCCTTTGCCACGCGGAAGGCCTCGACGAGGCCATCGGTGGCGCGCGCTTCGACCGCGAGATCGGGGCCGAGGCGATCCACGCCCTGCCAATGCAGCGAATTCACGCGAACGCGATCCTGCCCGGCCAGCCCGCGCAGCACCGAGCCCGGTTCCAGCACCACGTCGTGCGCCGGACCGTACTGGACTTCGAGCGGCTGCTCCTTGTCCTCGCGATGGTCATCGAGGCCCGACACCTCGTGTACCCGCTGATGCAGCGTGCCGCCCATCGCCACGTTCATCTCCTGGAATCCGCGGCACACACCGAACACCGGCACGCTCTCCTGCACCGCGCGCGGGATCAGCGACAGCGTGGTCGCGTCGCGATGTGGATCGTGCAGCGTGCCGGGCACACTGGCCGGACCTGCGTATCGCGTGGGCTCCACGTTCGACGGACTGCCCGGAAAGAAAATGCCATCGACTCGCGACAGGATTTCGGTGACATCGAGCGGTGACTCGAGCACCGGAATCAGCAGCGGCAGGCAGTCAGCTGCGTGAACGATGGCCGCGATGTACTTCTCGCCCACCGCGTGAAACGGATGCGGACCAATCATGCGTCGATCGGCAGGAATGCCAATGACGGGTTTTGTGTTGTGCGAGCTAGCCATACGCTTTCAGGCGGAGCGAAGATCCGCTGGCTGTCTATTATCTTTTACGGGATCGCACCCGTGACCAGGGCGAGGGACGTCATTAGACCACAGCCGAGGGTCGTCCGGCTTGGACCATTGCATCGCTCATGCGGGGCTTCGAAGCGCGGAAATTGGCCGTTTGGCCTGTTTGCCGGCGTGTAGCGGACCGGCATATGCTGCTGCGCCTGGACGCCTCTCGGCGTCGAAAATAATAGACACCGGGAAGAATATGACGCCCGCCGCCGAAGCTGATCTCGAGCGCTTCCTCGCCGACCATCCGGAGATCCGTTTCGTCGATGCGTTCGTGAACGATCTCAACACGATCGAGCGTGGCAAACGCATCGATCGCGAAGGAATCGCCGCCGTGTTCAGCCGCGGCATGCCGCTGCCCGGCTCGATGTTCGCGCTGGATATCCAGGGCGGCACGATCGAAGACTCGGGCCTGGGGTTCTCGGATGGCGACGCAGATCGACCCTGCATGCCGATTCCCGACACGCTGGTGCCCGTGCCCTGGGCGAAGGACGGCATCGCGCAGGTGCAGCTCGCGATGAACGAACATGACGGCACGCCGTTCTTCGGCGATCCGCGACACTTGTTAGGCAACGTCCTCGGCCGATTCACGCGCCTTGGCCTCACGCCTGTCGTCGCGATCGAATACGAGTTCTATCTCGTCGACCTCGAGCGCGACGCGAACGGACAGCCGCAGCCGCCGCGCGGCCCGCTCACCGGCCGGCGCGAGTTCCGCACGCAGATAAATTCGATGGCGGATCTCAATGATTTCTCACCGCTGCTGGCGGAGATCGACCGCGTGTGCCGCCTGCAGGACGTGCCCACCACTTCCGCGCTCGCCGAGTACGGCCCGGGCCAATACGAAGTGAATCTCGCGCACGCGCCGGATTCACTGCGCGTCTGCGACCAGGCGATGCGATTCAAGCGCGCGGTGAAGAGCGTGGCGCGCGTGCATGGCTGCGAGGCCACGTTCCTGCCCAAACCCTACCGCGACATGGCCGGAAGTGGCCTGCACATCCACGTCAGCCTGCAGGGCGACGACGGCCGGAACATCTTCGCCGCCGCGAACCCGCTCGAGAGTGCGCCGCTGCGCCACGTGATCGGCGGCACCCTGGCCACGCTCGCCGACGGCATGGCGCTGTGCGCACCGGGGCCGAATTCGTATCGGCGCTTTCGCTCCGAGGCCTATGTGCCGCTGCATCCGACCTGGTCCATCAACAATCGCGGCTCGGCCATCCGCGTGCCCGCCTCCGATGCCAGCAACCTGCGCATCGAGCACCGGCTCGCGGGGGCGGATGCGAACCCGTACCTGGTGCTCGCGTGGGTGCTCGCCGGGATGCTGCACGGCCTCGAGAAGCGGCTCGAGCCGCCCGCGGTGCTGACGGGCAACGCGTATATCCAGCCAGGCGATCCGCTGCCGACCAACTGGGCCGCGGCCATCGAACGCTTCGCGGCCAGCGAGTTCGCGCGCGAGTCGTTAGGCGAGAAATTCACGCATCTCTACTCCACCGTGAAACACGCGGAGATGCAGGAGTTCAATTCCCACGTCACCCCGCTCGAGATCGCGCGTTATCTCGGACCGCTGTAGGCCGCGGACAGACCATGAGTCGCGCCGGCGAACAAAATTTCTACTACGCGACGACTCCGCCGCCACCGCCGCACGCCCCTCTTGCGGGCGAGACGCGCGCCGACGTCTGCATCGTCGGAGGCGGAATCTCCGGCCTGTCCGCCGCGCTGCATCTCGTGGAACGCGGCTTCAGCGTCGCACTGCTCGAAGCGAAACACCTGGGGTTCGGCGGATCCGGACGCAGCGGCGGCCAGTCGATCTTCGGTTACGCCTGCAGCCAGGAAAAACTCGAGAAACTCGTGGGCCAGGGCGATGCGCGTTTCATGTGGGACATTTCGCTCGAAGGCATGAAATTGCAGCGTGAGCTCATCGCCCGCCACGACATCGACTGCGACTACATGGCCGGCCACATGCACGTCGGTGTGAAGGCACGCCACGACGACGAACTGCGCGCCGAAGTCGAGACGCTGCACACGAAGTACGACTATCACAGCGTACGGCTTGTCGGCCACGACGAATTGCGCAGCATCGTAAATAGCGACCGGTACACCACCGGCATCCACGACGCCAACAGCGGCCACCTGCAGCCGTACAAGTACACGCTCGGGCTGGCTCGTGCGGCCGCGCGCGCTCGGCGTGCGCATATTCGAGAATTCCCGGGTCACGAAGCTCGACCTCGCGACGCGTGCCGACGCCGACAGCCTGGTGCACACCGAGTCGGGCACGGTGCGCGCCCGCCACCTGCTGATCGCCGGCAACGCCTTGTTAGGCCGGCTGGTACCTTCGCTCGCGCGCAAGCTCATGTCGGTGGGAACCTATATCGCGGCCTCCGAAGTGCTCGGCGAAGAGCGAGCCCGCGCCCTGATCACCAACAACGCAGCCGTGGCCGACATCAACTGGGTGCTCGACTATTTTCGTCGCTCCGCCGATCACCGCCTGTTGTTCGGCGGCCGTGTGAGTTACTCCGGCGTCGATCCTTTCGATTCCGCGCGTGTACTGCGTTCGCGCATCGAGCGGGTTTTTCCGGGCCTGAATCCCGCGTATCGAATACGCGTGGGGCGGTTATGTCGACATCACGCCGAACCGCGCGCCGCACTTCGGACGGCTCGCGCCGAACGTGTACTTCCTGCAGGGTTTCTCCGGCCACGGCATGGTGCTGTCAGGCATCGCCGGAAAACTGGTCGCCGAGGCCATGGCGGGTGCGGCTGGCCGCTTCGACGTGTTTGCGAAGATCCCGCATCGCGACTTTCCGGGCGGCACGTATTTCCGCCGGCCGGCACTGGTGCTCGCGATGTTGTGGTTCCGGCTCAAGGATCTTCTCTGACCACGGCGGCCTTCAATTTCGAACTGTGGGTGTCGGCCCTGCCCGTGCTGCTGATCGCAGCCACCCTCACCTGGCTGCTGTCGCTGCCGTTGCGAAATGTCGCCATCGTCGATTCGCTGTGGAGCCTGATGTTGTTCGCCGCGGGCGTCATCTACGCGCTCGGCGCCGATCCGCGCGCACCGCGCCTCGCGTTCGTGTTGTGGCCGCTCGCGATCTGGGCGGCGCGCCTGTCGTTCTTCATCACCGCGCGAAGCGCCGGGAAAGGCGAAGACCGGCGCTACCAGGTCATTCGCGCGCGCAACGAACCGGGATTCGCGTTCAAGAGCCTGTACCTCGTGTTCTGGCTGCAGGCCCTGCTCGCCTGGTTCATTTCCCTGCCGCTGCTGGGTGCATTCGCCAGCAACGTGCCGCTCGGCATCCTCGATTACCTGGGATTGTCCCTGTGGCTGGTCGGCTTCGTGTTCGAAGCCGGCGGGGACTGGCAACTCGCGCGATTCAAGCGAAACCCCGCCAATGCCGATGCCGTGATGGACCGGGGTTTCTGGCGCCACACCCGGCACCCTAACTACTTCGGCGAGTTCTGCATCTGGTGGGGGTTCGCATTCGTGGCGATATCGGCCGGCGGCTGGTGGTCCCTGCCCGGTCCCGCGCTGCTGACCTTTTTGCTGCTGCGCGTTTCCGGGGTCGCCCTGCTGGAAAAGGACATCGGCAATCGTCGGCCTCAATATGCCGACTACGTCTTGAAAACGAACGCTTTTTTCCCGGGTCCGCCACGCAAATAGCCTAAAGGCTGCCCTGTTCTGGGCCGATAACCCCGCAAGACAACCGGAGTCGGCACCAGGATCAAGCAGGCAAACCCGTGATCGAATTGGATACAGCGCAGCGCGAGGCCCGTGCCCGTGAAGTGCGTCACGGTGTCGTGGCGACGCTCACCATGGGCGCGCATCTCACTTTCCGTGGCGTATTCGCGTTCCAGTGGTGCGTGGCGGTGGCGCTCGCCTGGAAGTCCTCGCTGCCCGGCGAGCCGCGCGTGCTCTTCACCATGCTCGTGGGCGCCATGCTCTCGGTCCCGGCGCTGCTGTTCGCGCGTGCGGCCCCGCAAGCCGCCTGGGTTCGCCACTTCATGGCGGCCTGCGAGATCGGCTGGTCGATCCTGTTCATGTGGTTGCTCGAAGGGCAACCGGAAGCGCACCTCCATGTATTCATCGCGCTGGCGTTCATCTCGTTCTACCGCGACTGGCGCGTGCTGGTGACGGCGGCCGTCATCGCCATTGCATATCCGATCGTGCGGCTCGCGATGCTCCCCGATTCCTATGCGATCGGCGCGGCGGCCTGGTGGCGGGTGTTCGACCTGGCCGTGTGGGTGTTCGCGGACGCCGTGATCATGCAGATCGCCGTGTGGCAGAGCCTGAAGACGATCCAGAAATTCTCGACGCACGCCGCCACGCTCTCGCTGACCAATGAAACCATCGGCCGGCACGTGGACGAGCGCACGCGCGAACTCGCACGCAGCCGCGAGCAATACCGGCTCATTGCCGAAACCACGCGCGCCATTCCGTTCGAGCTCGACCTTGCGCACGGCCGCTTCACCTACATCGGACCGCAGGCGCAGAAGATGCTCGGCTTCGCGGAAGCGCTCTGGAAAGAAGACGGATTCCTCGACGTGCTGCTGCCGCGCTCGCGCGAATCGACCGTGCGACAGCAGATCGACGAATGCATGCCGGGCACGTTCGAGGCCCTGTGTTCGGTGGTGACCGCCGACGATCGCGTGGTGGAGTTGCGCTGGACGGTGGCCTGCGAACTGGTCAACGACATGCGCTTCCTGCGCGGCCTGATGATCGACGTGACCGAGGCGCGCCGCATGGTGCGCGAGCTCGCGCAGGGCCAGAAACTCGAGTCCGTGGGCCGCATCGCCGCTGGCGTTGCCCACGAGATCAACACCTCGGTCCAGTTCATTTCCGACAGCGTGCGCTTCGTGCGCCACGCGCTGCGCGATGTGCCGCACGCCATGGCCGACTATCGCGCGCTGGCCGCGAGTGCCCTGTCGGGCAAGGACGTGACCGCGGCCGCGAAAAAGGCCGCCGACACCGACGAAGCCGCGGACGTGGATTACTTCCTCAAGAACGCGCCGGATGCACTCGATCGCGCGCTCGAAGGCATCAGCCGCGTGGGCTCCATCGTGCGATCGATGACCGAGTTCGCGCATCCCGATTCGCGCACCAAGGCCGACGTCGATATCAATCGCGCGATCCGCACCACGCTGAACATGGCGCGCAACGAGTACAAGACTGTCGCCGACCTGGATACGGATTTCGGCGACATCCCCACGGTTCACTGCCACGCCGGCGACATCAACCAGGTGGTCTTGAATCTTCTGCTCAATGCCGCACACGCGATCGGCGATCGAGTGGCAGGGCATCGATGTCCAAGGGCCGGATCGGCGTGCGCACGCGGGCGCTCGGCGGTTACGTCGAGATTTCGATCACCGACACCGGCGACGGCATTCCCGAAGATGTGCGCGGGCGCATCTTCGAACCCTTCGTGACCACGAAAGAGGTCGGACGCGGCACCGGGCAAGGCCTGGCGTTGTCGCGCGGCATCGTGGTCGACAAGCTCAAAGGTTCTCTTCACTTCGAAACTGAAACTGGAAAAGGCACGACCTTCTTCATCCGCCTGCCCGTGGCGGATGTGATGGCTGTTCCTGTTTCCACCAACAAGCAGGCTGCCGCATGACTTCGTTACACGTGTTATTTGTCGACGACGAACAGGCCATTCTCGATGGCCTGCGAAATTCCCTGCGCAAGGAACGCAAGCGCTGGGACATGACGTTCGCGCTCGGCGGCCAGCAGGCTCTGGAGGAGATGAAGAAGACTCCGGCGGATGTCGTCATCACCGACATGCGAATGCCCGGCATGGACGGCGCCGAACTGCTGCGCCAGATCCAGCGCGACTTCCCGGCCGCGGCGCGCATCGTGCTCTCCGGCCAGGCGGAGCGCGAATCGATCATGCGCGCGTTGCCCGTGACTCATCAGTTCCTGCACAAGCCCTGCGATGGTGAGACGCTGCGCGCTGTGATCGAACAGACGCATGCGCTCCACAAGCTCATGCAGAATCCTGCGCTGACGGCACTGGTGGGCAAGCTCGATCGCATTCCCGCGGTGCCTTCGACCTACACCGAGCTCGCGCGTCTGGCGGCCGATCCGAAGGCCGATAGCGCCGCGTTCGCCAAGGTCATCGAAATGGACGCCGCGGTCTGCGCCAAGGTGCTGCAGCTCGTGAACTCTGCGTACTTCGGCCTCGGGCAGAAGATCGTCAGCGTGCGTTCCGCCGTCACCTATCTCGGTGTCGAGATCATCAAGTCGCTGGTGATCGGCTCCACCTCGTTCTCCGACAAGGCCATCAGCGAAGTCAAAGGCTTCTCGCCCGAACGCCTGCAGCACCATTCGATGCTCACGGCCGTGCTCGCCAAGAAGATCGTGTCGAACCCGGCGCTGGCCGACGCCGCCTTCACCGCCGGCCTGCTGCACGACATCGGCGCGCTGGTGCTGTTGCATGCCGCACCGCCCGACTACGTGCGCGCGCTCGAGCGCAAGAAAGAGCTCAACGGCGACAGCGCCGCGGCGGAGCGCGAGATCTTCGGCGTCACGCATGCCGAAGTCGGAGCCTATCTACTCGGCCTGTGGGGCATCCCGTTCCCGATCGTCGAAGCGGTGGCGTTCCATCACCGGCCCAACGAAGTGGCGCCGGAGTCGCGCCCGCTGGTCGCCGCCATCCACATCGCCAGCGGCCTCATCGACGAGATGACGGCGAGCGACGAAGGACAGCGTTTGCCGGGAAGCAACCTCGACAGCTCGGGCCGCATCGACGTCTCGTTCCTGCGCGAGGCAGGCCTCGAAGAGTCGTTCAAGAAGAATCGCGCCGAAGCAGAGAAGGTTCTCGGCAACGTGACCGAACGCAGCTAGCCGGAACCTGCCAACGCAAGTACGATCGCTCTCCTCACGAGGAGAGCGTCGATGCGAATGGCACGGATCGCGGCGGTCGGCCTGTCACTGGCCGCAGGTGCGGCGGGTGCGTTGCTCGTCTCGCGCACGGACGCCGCGCGCGCCGCCGACACACCCAGGAACGCTACGACAGCCGCCACGGCGGCCGCGGCAGCGTCCGCGTTCCTCAACTCCCTGCCCCCGGACCTGCGCGCGGCCGCCAGTTTCGCGCTTGAGTCACCGCAACGCCTGAACTGGAATTTCGTTCCCATGGAACGGGCCGGCGTCTCGCTGCTCAAACTCGACGACACGCAGAGCGAGTTGCTGGGGCCGCTGCTGGCCACGGCGCTCAGTCCGGAAGGATTGCTGGCGGCGCGCGGCGTCCTGAAGCACGAAAACATCCTGCGTCGCGTAGAGACCGAGGCCGGCGTGGGGAACGCATCGCGTCGCGATCCCGGCCTCTACTACACGACCATCTTCGGCAAACCAGCGCCCGGTGGCGCATGGAGCTGGCGATTCGAAGGACATCACCTGTCGGTCAACGTCACCGAGTTGCCAGGCCAGCCGCCCATCGTCGCACCGATGTTCGTGGGCGCGAATCCCGCGCGCGTGCTCGACGGACCCAATGCCGGCCTGCGGTTGCTGGCTGCGGAAGAAGACCTGGGGCGGGAATTGATCAGGATGCTGCCCGCCACACGGCGCCAGACCGCCACGATTCGCGATACCGCTTTCTCCGAAATCCTCACGGGCAACGATCCCAAGGTGCAGGGCCTCGAAGCCGCCGGACTCGCCGCGGCGGAAATGAACACGGCGGAGCAGGCGCAATTGCGCCGGCTCATCGAGTTGTACGCAGGACGCATGGTGTCAGCCTCCGCCAGGGATGCACTGATGCGCCTGGATCGCGCAGGCTTCGGCAAAGTGCGCTTTGCCTGGGCAGGGGGCATCGAGCCGGGACAACCGCACTACTACCGCGTGCACGGTCCCACGCTGCTCATCGAATACGACGACACGCAGAACAACGCCAACCACATTCACACCGTGTATCGCGATCTCGAGCGTGACTTCGGCGGCGACGCATTGCGCGCGCACTATCGATAGGCAATAAGCAATGGCGGCGCGCCCAAGGCATGGCTAGACTCGCCGCATCGCGTGAGGAGTACGACCATGAGCAAGAAAAACACCGCCGCTTCCCTGGCCGCGCCGCAGATCGACATCGGCATCAAGGCCAAGGACCGCGAGAAGATCGTGCAAGGCCTGTCGCGAGTGCTCGCCGACACCTACACGCTCTATCTCAAGACTCACAACTTCCACTGGAACGTGGAAGGCCCGATGTTCAACACGCTGCACCTCATGTTCATGGACCAGTACACCGAGCTGTGGAATGCGCTCGACGCCATCGCGGAGCGCATCCGCTCGCTGGGTTACCCGGCGCCAGGCACCGGCAAGGAGTTCTCCAAACTCACCTCCATCGAGGAAACCGAAGGCATGCCCGAGGCGCTCGACATGGTGCGATTGCTGGTGTCCGGGCACGAAGCCGTCGCGCGCACCGCGCGCGCTGCCTTCCCGGCCGCCGAAAAGGCCGGTGACGAATCGAGCTGCGACCTGCTGACGCAGCGCCTGCAGATTCACGAAAAGACCGCGTGGATGCTGCGCTGCCTGCTGAAGTGAAATGGGGACATTCCTGATTTGCTAGCAAAAGGGGACGCGCCTGGTGTCTTGCTTGCCGGAGCGCTCGCGCTCTTTTGCGCCGCTGCGGCCGCGGAATCGAAGCTGAAAGTGGCGCTCACTTTCGACGACCTGCCGCTCAACGGCACGTTACCGCTCGGAGCGAAGCAGTCCGACTTCGCGCGCGACACCATCAAGGTGCTGAAGAAACATCGCATCCCGCCGTCGTACGGATTCATCAACGCCAACAAGCTCGAGCGTAATCCGGATGGCGCGAAGGCCCTGCAGATCTGGGTCAAAGGCGGCCATCCGCTCGCCAACCATACCTACACGCACCTCGACCTCACGAAGAGCAGCGTCGAGGAATTTCAGCGCGAGATCCTCCACAACGAACCCGCGCTGGCGCTGCTCATGCCCGAAGGCGGCAAACTCGGGCGCTGGTCATGGTTCCGCTACCCGTACCTGCACGAAGGCGACACGCTCGAGAAGCGGCGCGCAGTCCGCGCCTTCCTCAGCCACAGCGGCTACCGCATCGCGCAGACCACGCTCGATTTCGAGGACTATCTCTGGAACAGCGCGCACGCGCGTTGCTGGATGCGGAAGGATGAAGAGTCGCTGAAGTGGCTGCGCGAAAGTTACCGCACCGCCGCGCGCGAGTTCATCAGGCTGGATGTCGAAAATTCGCGCGCCGTCTTCGGCCGCGACATCCATCACGTGATGCTGCTGCACCTGGGCTCGTTCAGCTCGCACATCCTGCCGGACCTCTTCGAAATCCTCGACGAAGAAGGTTTCGAAATCGTCACGCTCGAGGAAGCGCAGGAAGACCCGGCCTACGACTACGATCCGGATTTCGCCGATGCACGCGGCGGAACGCTCGTCGAACTGGCGATGCAGGCGAAGGGCATTCCCTGGCCGGCCGGCGCGCCTGGCAAACCGCGCGACCGGCTGGGAACCCTTTGCGAGTAGTGAGAAGGCGAGTGATCAGCCGGCTTTCGCAAGCCGGCGACGTCGCAGCATCAGCGCGCCCAGGCCCGACAGCAGCAGCGGCAGCGCCGCCGGTACCGGCACCGCGGGAGGCGGCTCCACCGTGAAATTGGCCGCGAACGTCACGCGATCGCCCGGCGACAGACTGAAGTTCAGGAAAATTCCAATGGCGCTGTTGACCGCCGGCCCCGGGATCGTAGGTCCAGGAAGGCCAAAGTCGTCCGTGCTGATCGTCGTGCAACCGGCGCTGCTGCCGAAGCAGGTCACGTTGGTCGCCAGCAGCGACAGCACCGTGACGCTGTCGATGGTGCCGCGATAGATAGAAGGGCTGACGGCGATCGGCGCCATCTGCGCGGACAGGTCGCCATTGAAGTCGCGCACTGTCGCCGTGACCGAGCCGCCGAACAGTGACGGCGCAAACGCCGGCGTGATCGGCAGGGCAAACTGCAGGTTGAAATTGCGCGTCGTGGTCGTGAGGTTGGTCAGCGTCACCGACCCTGCGATCGAGGGATCCTGGTTCATCCTGAGATCCCAGGTCAGGTCCCACACCGGCTGGCCGTTGACCGAGCCACCCTGCTGATTGCCCAGCAAGGAAAAGGAGCCGTCCGAGTTCGCGAAAACCTCGTCGTTGACCAGCGTAGTGCCACCGATCGTGAGCACCGGCGTGAACGGCAACTCGGCATCCTGAGCCTGGGCGACAGCCGCACTACCGATGAAAGACAGTCCGACTACAGTGACCAATAAGTGGCGAAATCCTTTTGCGCGCATGGTCGAGTGCTCCCTTGTTGTGCGGGAGATTTGAGCACGCGCTTGTGTACGTTCCTTGACCGTTCCGTGATGTAGGGCCGCGGTAGTCAGGCGCCGTCCGGGCGCACCGGGTGGCCCGACGCCGCAGAATCGTAGATAGCCCTCACCAGCGCCACGGCTTTGCGTGCCTCGGCACCCTCGATGAAGAACGGCCGCTGTTCACGGATGCCGTCGATGAAATCCTGGATCTGCCGCCGGTGGCCCTCGAAATTGATGGCCATGGGATTGGCCGCACCCGAACCCTTCGCGCTGGTCTCGCGCGCGGCGCGTATCTTCTCGTCTTCCGGCTGCGCGACGCGAAACTCCCAGCGCGCGATATCGTCGTCTTCCAAGACCGCCGAGCCGTTCTCGCCGCAGATTTCGATGCGCCGCGAAAAGCCGGGCCACAGTGCGGTGCTGGCTTCGATCGTACCGAACGCGCCGCTGCCGAATCGCAGCGCGGCGACCGCGGTGTCTTCGGACTCGATGGCGTGAACACGTTGTGTGGTCCAGGCGAAAACTTCCACCGGCATGCCGGCAAACCACTGCAACAGATCGACACCGTGTATGGCCTGGTTGATGACCGCGCCGCCACCGTCTTCGGAGATCCTGCCCTTCCAGCCGGTGTAGTACTCCGCGGTGCGGTTCCACTTCACGTAACAGCTCGCGAGCACCATGCGCCCGAAGCGTCCGGCATCGACCGCGGCCTTGAGCGAACGCGCGGCATCGCCGAAGCGCGCCTGAAATATGGAACCCACGCGCACGCCGGCCTTTGCGGCTTCGTGCAGGATGTGATCCGTGCCTTCGACAGTGGCGTCGAGCGGCTTCTCGATCATCAGGTGTTTGCCGGCGCGGATGGCGGCGAGCGCCGGCACCAGGTGCAGCGCCGATGGCGTGGTGATGCACACCGCGTCGATGCCCGGCTGGGCGAGAAGTTGATCGACATCGTCCGCGGCGAAACTCATGCCGTGTTCCGCGGCGAACATCTCGGCGGTGGCGCGCGTGCGGCTAACCACTCCCACCAGCCGCCCGCCGTTCGCGGCGGCGACCGCGCGCGCATGAAATTGCGCGATGGCGCCTGCCCCGATGAAACCGAAACCCAAGGTCTGACTCAATTGATATTCCCCGCCGTACCTGCAATAAGTTAGAGGCCGCGCCGTACAATGAAACGTGGCTGAAGAGATTAACGGATGAAGGCCGGAACGACAGCAGCATTTGCAATGATCGTCGCCGCGGGGATTGCGTTCGCCATCTACCGGGAATGGCCCGACGACCGCCGCTCGCCGGCGACACCTGCGGACACGACCTCGACTTTGGTCGAACAATCTGTTGCCCCGCGCGCGTCCGCGTCGACAGCGGGGCCACAAGCATCCGACATTCCGTCCCTTGCAGATCTGAGCCGACTGACTATTCAGTCTCTTGCTTCCGATGACGCCGCCACGCGAGAGCATGCAATCGAGCAACTGCTTCCGGAGCTCGCACGACGCGACCCGGTGGCCGCGGCTCGAGTGTCCGATCTTTTTGTGGACTCGCCGCTGCGTCCGCAGATTCTCAGCGCAGTCGCGCGAGCCTGGACCGACCAGAACCGGTTGCATGCGCTGGCGTGGGCGCAAAGCTTCAGCAATGAGACTGAACGCGAATCCCTGATGGTTGAAATCTTCACGCGAATCGCGCAATCGGATCCCGCCGAGGCGGTCAGGCTTCGACAGGAGTTCTCGCGGGACCAGGCAGACGACGCGGAGCTCACGAATCTCGCGCAGCGATGGGCCGAGAGCGATCTTTCCGCCGCACTCGGCTGGACCGATTCACTGCCGCCCGGCGCGCAACGTGACCAGCTCACCGCACGCGCGGCATTCATTCAGGCGCAGAGCAGTCCGGCCGAAGCGGCTCAGCTGGTGATGGATCGCATACCGCGCGGAGAAGCGCAAAGTGAAGCGCTCATTTCGGTCGTACATCAATGGGCGCGGCGGGATTTCGCAGCAGCTTCCGCCTGGGTCGATCGCCTGCCCGATGCGCTGCTGCGCGAACGCGCGACGCAGGAACTCGCAGCGGCGCAGCGGGCGCAGCTGTAATGAACGAGGCCGCGACGCCCCCTCGGTGTCGCGGTCTCGCTCCCCCTCAATCTACGGAGTCACGAACTGCCACTGCTGGTTGAGACTGCTTCCATTGCTCCAGAACTCCATGATCCCGCCATCGTTGATCGCGCCACCGGTGTCGAGCGCCTTGCCATTCGCACGATTGATGATCTTGAAGTATCCCGGTGAACCGCTGACCGGTGTGATCGTCCACTGCTGGTTGAAGCTCGAACTATTCCCCCACTGCCCCACCGGCGTGTCGTCGGCGGTGCGGTTGATGCTGTCGAGGAACTTGCTTCCGGTGACGCACATGAGCTTCGCGTAACCACCGGTGTACGCGAGCACGTAGCGTTGGTTGTTGCTCGACCCATCGGCCCACTGCCCGACGTTCGCACCGTCCGCGGTCGAACCCAGATTGTCGAGCATCTTTCCCGAAGCGCGATTGCGCAGGCTGTAGGTACCCGCCGGAACCGGATTCGTATCGGGCGGTGTCGTGCCGCCGAATACGCTGGCGAACACCGCGGTCTGGCGGACGCCGTTGTTGCCATTGACGAGGATGTTTCCCCAGCTCGTGAGCGAAGTTCCGAAATTGCTGACGACATCGAGAGACGTGCAGCATGACCCGTTGCCGGACCACGACCAGCCGATATAGCCGAGGCCGCGCTGTTGAGCCTGCGCCATGATGGTCCCCTCATCCACCGGCTGGCCCTGGTGATCGGCACCGAACTCGCCGATGACCAAAGGCAGCCCCGCATTCGCGAATGCCTGCATGTAGCTGGTGATGGTGCTCGCGCTCGAATACACCTCGTACATGTGAACGCTCAACGTGACGTTGCGCTGCGAATCCGCGTTGAAGATCTGCGCGGCGTTGTTGCGCATCGTGTTGGTCCAGTCCTGGCCCCAGTTCGCCGCGTCAACCATGAGATTGTGCGTGTACCCGGCGCTGCGCAGGCTCTGGATCGCCGCGATCGTGTCGTTGACGTAACTGCCGGTGGAGTTGTTGCCGAAAGGTTCGTTGGCGATGTTGATGATGACGAAGTTCTCCTGGCCGCGAACCGCGTTGAAGATGTCGGAGCTTCGCCAGTAGTTCACCGCGTCGGTGATGTGCGGGCTCGAATTGTCACCCCACCCGGTGGAGGTGTGGACTTCGAGCACCGCGATCATGCGGCGTTCCTTGCACCACTGGATGAGGTTGGCGAGCTGCGCGCCGGTGCTGCGAAGGCCACCACCGGTTCCCGTGCTCAGCACGATTCGCACGGTGTTGAATCGCATGTTGGCGATGTTGGTCAGGTCCTGTTGTGTTTGTGCCGGATAGCGGCCGGTAAACCAGGTGAACGGGTAAGCCACGCCACGCATGACGAACGCCTGGCCGTTGTTGTCGACGAGGCGTCCACTCTGGATGCGGAAGCCGGCCTCGGTGATCGACGGTGCCAGCAGGAATGCGCAAAGCAGCGCGCTCAGCGCGCGCGTAAGGAATTTCATGTGATGTCTCCGTAAGAGTGTGTCCGGGCCGCGCTCAGGGCGCGACGAACTGCCACTGTTGATTCAGGCTGCCGCCATTGCCCCAGAATTCCATGATGTCGCCATCGTTGGTGGCGCCACCGGTGTCCAGTGCCTTGCCATTAGCCCGATTGAGTAGTTTGTAGTAGCCGGGTGAGCCGCTGACCACCGTGATGGTCCACTGCTGGTTGAAGCTGCCGCTGTTCGCCCATTGGCCAACCGAGGTGTTGTCCGCGGTGCGATTGATGCTGTCGAGGTACTTGCTGCCGGCGACACACATCAGCTTCGCGAAACCTCCGGTGTACGAAAGCACCCAGCGCTGGTTGTTGCTCGAGCCGTCGGCCCATTGCGCGACGTTGGCGCCATCGGCCGTCGAGCCCAGGTTGTCGAGCATTTTTCCGTTGGCACGATTGCGCAGGCTGTAGGTGCCTGCCGGAACCGGGCCTGAAGGCTGCGGTGGATTGGTAGTTCCGAGATCAGGTGCCTTCGCACGCAGCTCATCACGCACGAGGATTCCCGAGGGCTTGATCTGGCTCAGCGCCCAGCCACCATTTGGACTCGCACCAGAGACCAGCGCCGCGGAAGATTCGCTGATATCGGCCACCGACCAGTTCGCATGCCCGATGAAGTTCTGGTCGAGGAATGCCCACCACTGACGGGTTGCGGCAGCGTTCACCGTTCCATTCCCGCTGGCATCCGTGGTTCCGTATTCCGTCACGAACAACGCGCGGCCGCTGTTCGCCGCGGTTTGCGCCTGGTCTCGCAGCCATTGACCGTGAGTGTTCGCGTAGAAATGCAGCGTGTAGGCGACGTTGGTGCGATTGATGGGGTTCGCCGCCGCCTCGGCAACCTGCTGCGACCAGTTGCGCGTACCGACGATCACGATGTTGTCAGGATCGTGCTGGCGGATCGAGTCGATGACGGCTTCGTGATAGGGCTTGAGCACGTTCGCCCACGAAACATCCAGCGGTTCATTGAAGGGCTCGTACAGGACATTCGGCGTGTTGCCATAGCGCTGCGCCATGTCGGCAAAAAACGCCTGCGCCTGGGCACGATTCTCGTGGGCCGTGTGATCGTGGTAATCGATGATCACGTAGATGCCCAGTTGAATCGCCGCATCGACCACGGCGATCACCTTGTTGCGTTCCGCCGCCGGATTGGTTGCGTAGCCGCCCGAATTGACGGCCATCGCCGCACGGATGACCGTGATCTTCCAGTCGTCCCGGAGCCACCTGACGGTGTTGGCCGTGTAGTACTTGGGAATCCACTGGCTCCAGTAGAGCGACATGCCACGAAGCTGCACGGGCGTACCGCCCTGGTCGACGATGCGATTGCCCTGAACGCGCAACTGCCCATATTTCTGAACGACCGTCTGGGTCTGGGCTTCGGCAATCGATGCATGGGCGCTGATCAACAGAACCAGCAGAAATGTAAGGATGAATTGAATGCGCGATTTCTCGCGCGCAGCCGCAAACGCCGGCCGCTCGGCACAAAGTTCGAACATGATTAGGTCCCTCTAAATGACTGCGAACCCCAACCGGGGTGGTTTGCTCCACAGTCCAAGTGCCGACCGCTACTCCCTCAGCGATCAATCTTTCTTATAGTTCTGTCGAACACCGCCGAAGCGGCGCCGGGTCGATGATCAATCGGCTCCAATGTGGCGGCGCATTGTTAGCACGAGGCGCGTCGGGCGCGCTACTCATGCGAGCGGTAACAAACTCAGGAGTTGTGCGTATAAATGCACCCGCAAAAATTCAGTGTGCAAATGAAACCGGATCATTGCGATACACGGCGTCGCGGAAAGTTTTATGCAGCCCAACCTTGTCGAACGGCCGCATCTGCGTGAACAGCACCGCGGCGATGTCGTTCTTCGGGTCCACCCAGAACAATGTGCTCGCCGCTCCGTCCCAGAAGAACTCGCCGACTGCGCCCGAGCGTTCCTGCGCATCTTTCGGCGGCGCGATGCGCACCGCGAAGTCGATGCCGAAGCCCACCTGCCCCTTGCCCGGCAGCCAGGATTTTTCGGTGACCTCTTTCGGCATGGCGTCGGTGGCCATCAGCCTCACGGTTTCCGGCTGTGAGGATGCGCGCGCGTCCGAGCTTGCCGCCACCTAATAACATGCGCGCGAACTTCATGTAGTCGTCGATGGTGGACACCAGGCCAAAGCTGCCGGGCTTGTAGGGCCAGGCGGCGCTATTGAACGTGTAGGCCTCCTCGTCCGTCTGGCGCGTGAACGTGCCGTCGTCGTTGCGTGTATAGAGCGCGGCGAGCTGCGGACGATCCGGGTCGGTGGGCAGGATCGTGTGGCGCGTGCTCGTCATGCCGAGCGGACGAAGGATGTGCAGCTTGAGGTATTCATCGAAGGGCACGCCGGAGAGCTTCTGCACGAGGTATGCCTGCACGTCGACCACGTCGCTGTACTTCCATTGAGTGCCCGGCTGGTAACTCAACGGCACTTGCGCGAGCCTCGCGGAAACGTCCGGCAGCGCCAGGTTGAAATCGCGGGCGGCCACCTGCCGGTAGATAGCCGTCACCGCCTCGGGCGAGCCATCGCCATGGAATCCCGCGGTGTGGCGCAGAATGTCGCGCACCGAGATCGGACGCTTGGGCGGCTCGTACTTCGGCTGACCGCCGGCATCGAGCCCGGCGTAAACGCGCACGTCGGCAAACTCCGGCAGGTATCTCGACAGTGGCGCGTCGAGCTCGAACTTGCCGCGTTCGTAGAGCTGCATGAGAGCGACGCCGGTCACCGGCTTGGTCATCGAGAAAATCTGCACGACGGTTTCGCGCGTCATGGGCTTGTTGTTTTCGCGATCGGCAAGGCCGAAGGCGCCGAAATAGACCTCCTGGCCGCGCTCGTAGACCAGCGCGGATACGCCGATCACCTTCTGGCTGTCGATGAGGCTCTTGAGTGCGCTGTCGATGGCTGCCGGATCCACGAACGGCGCCGGCGGCAGCGCGGGCGTTGCGGGCGTCACGGGGTTCGCGGGCTTTGGACGGGCAGCCACCGCGGGCTTTGCCGGTTCCGCTGCAACCGCCGAACCCACCATCAACAACGCGACAGCGGCCAGATTGAATAACTTCATCGACACTCCCCGATTCATGGTGCAACTCACGCGCGACTTCGACAGTACGACATCGTTGATCCGGATTTGATTGTGACCTCGCATGCATTGATCACGGCAGCCGCGATCGAGGTGCGGCCCCATTTCCTCACGGGTGGGCCGCGGCAATGATGCGATAGCAGACGTCGAGCGTCGGCATGGGCACATTGAACTCGCGGGCCTTCGCCAGCGCGTAGCCGAGGGTCTCCTCGTACTCGAGCCGGCTGCCACGCAGTACATCCTGCTGCGCGGACATGCGGTGCTCGGGTGAAGTGTCGAGGAACTTCTGGCCGATGCCTCGCACGATTTCGATCGCCTGGGCGTCGGATGCGTACACGATGCTGGGAACGGGCAACGGCGGCATGTCCATGAGCTCGATTTTCATGGCCGCGGCCAACGCGGCGGCTTCGCGCACGATGTGCACGATGACCATGGCGCTGCGTTCGTCCATGAGGAACTTCCAGGTGATCTGACGTGTGAGCACCGCCAGCGGGAACTGCGCGATCCAGCCGGCGAACTTCGACCATTCGCGCGTGCGGATGTTGGATGCCGACACGCAACGCACACCGGCGGCGTCGATGAGCGCCGCGATGTTTTCCGCGCGTGCGCTGCTGCCGCCCTTTTCCTCGCCGATGTGCAGGCAGACGTTGCGCGTGAACTTCACTTCACCGTTAGGCAGCAGTTCTCCGCTGAAGTCGGCCATGGCACCCAGCACGCGCGAGAAGCCAAAGACGCGGGCGAGAAGCTCGTTCTTGAGCACGCCGTTCTGCACCGAGAAGGCGTTCTCGAGCCGTAATTGCTTCAGGGTGTCGAGGCTGCTGGCGGAGTCGATGGCCTTGGTGGCCACGATCAGCGTATCGGTGTCGAGCAGCCTCGCGGGGTCGTCAATGACCATCGGACGCGCCTTGATGGTCGAGAGCCCGTTCAGCACGAGACCCTGGCGTTGCAGAACGCGCGCGCGCTCGCCGCGCGCGATCATCACGACGTCGTGTCCGGCGCGCGAGAGGTGCGCGCCGAGGATGCTGCCGAGCGCGCCGGCGCCGAGGATGGCGAATCTCATGGTGGCGGTTGCCTATTTCTTCCGGTACTTCTCGAACCAGGCGAGGATGTTGTCCACCTTGGCGATGAGATTGCTCGGCCGCCCGGTCATGCCGTGCGACGCCTCGGGAATGCGCACCATGATCGTGTCCACGTTGCGCAGCTTCAAAGCCTGGTAGTACTGCTCCGATTCCGAGATCGGCGTGCGGTAGTCAGCTTCACCGGTGAGCAGCATGGTCGGCGTCTTCACGTTGCCCACCAGCGACAGCGGCGAGCGGCGCCAGTATTCCTCGGGCTTTTCCCAGGGCTGCGCACCGAACCAGTAGCGATAGAAGAAATTGTTCAGGTCCGCCGTGAGGACGAAGCTCGCCCAGTTGATCACCGGTTTGGCGACCACGGCCGCGCGGAAGCGATTCGTCTTGCCGACGATCCACGCCGTGAGAACCCCGCCACCCGAACCGCCGGTGACGAACAGGTTGCTGGTATCCACGTTGCCCTGCGCGATCACCGCATCCACACCGGACATGAGGTCGTCGTAATCATCGCCCGGGTAGGCGTGGTGAATCAGGTTGCCGAAGGCTTCACCGTAGCTGGTGCTGCCGCGCGGATTGGCGTACAGCACGATGTATCCGGCCGCGGCGAACAGCTGCAGCTCGGTGGTGTAGTTAGGACCATAGGCGGTGAAGGGCCCGCCGTGGATTTCGAGGATGAGCGGGTATTTCTTCGACTTGTCGAAATCGGGCGGGGTCATCACCCAGCCCTGGATGTCACGCTGGTCCTTCGAGGACTTCCAGTTGAGCTCGCGGACTTCGCCGAGTTTCTTGTGGCCCAGCAGATCGTCGTTGAGCGTCGTCAGCAGGCGCAGCGAGCCGCCCGAGAACAGCGCGACGTCGGCGGGCCGGCCCGTGGTGTTGTGCGTGAACGCCACCCGGCCGTTGCGCGAGACGCTGAAGGACGCCCGAGGTGTAGGGACGGCCAAGGTCGGCGCCACCCAACCCTTCCGCCAGTGTGCGCACCTTGCCGTCGAGCGAAACGCTGCCCAGCTTCTTCACGCCGCGTTCGTCAAAAGAGAAGAAGAGATTCTGGCTGTTGGACGCCCACTGCGGCGCGTCCACATCGAGGTCGAACGCGCCGGTCACCAGGCGAGAGTTCTTGCCGTCGACGTCCATCACGTACAGGTGAGTAACCTGGTAACCCTGGAGACGATCGTCGAAGCCCAGGTAGGCGATCTTGCGGCCGTCGGGCGACACCACCGGAGAGTTGTCCGGGCCGTCGCGCGTAGTGAGCTGCGTGAGTTTCGCGGTGTCGATATCCACGGCGAACACGTTGCTGGCTTGCGGATTGCGCTCCCAGTCGGGATCGCGGTTGGCCGAGAACACGATTCGCCCGGAATCCGGCGTAAACGACAGGGGTCCATCGTGATTGAAGTCGCCCTCGGTGAGCTGGCGCGCAGTCCCGCCATCCGAGGACACGAGAAACAGGTGTTGGTAGCCGGCTTCGAGCCATCCGGCGCCATCGGCGCGATAGATGACCGAGTCGACGACCTTGACCGGCGGCGCCCACTGCGCGCCCTCGGGTTTCTCCGGGGGCGTGGCGAGCGGGGACTTCTTCGCGGGCACCATCTGCGTGAACGCGATCGACTTGCCATCCGGCGACCAGGCGATGGCGCCCGGCGCCTCGACCAGGTTGGTGAGCAGCGCCGTTTGTCCTGAATCCATCCAGCGCACGTAGAGCTGCGGGCTGCCCTCGGCCGCGGAGACGTACGCGAGCCGCGTGCCGTCCGGCGACCAGCGCGGCGTGCTGAAATTCCTGGACTCCGAACGCAGAGGCCGGTTGTTGGTGCCGTCGGCGTTGACGATCCAGAGATTGCGCCGCGCGCGGTCGGTCATGATGTCGTGGCTGACGCGTACATAGGCAACCCGATTGCCGTCGGGCGAGATCTGCACGTCGTCGGTGTACTCGAGCTGGAACACGTCGATCGAGTGCAGGCGCTGCGCCGCGGGCAGCTCGGCAGCGCCAGCCAGCGACACAAACAAGGATGCCGCACCGAAAGCGGCGCAAAGAAGGGCTTTCATGGAGAGTCCTGAAGCGGAAAGTGCGCCTACTTTAACCGACGGACGCCGACCACGACGACCCGCGCGACGATCGCGCGCTCCGGCGCCGTTTGCGCTACAGGCTCTCAGGCAATCAGACCAGCTTCGCCACCAGCGAGATCTTCGCGTTCAACACCTTCGATACCGGGCAGCCGGACTTGGTGATCTCGGCGATCTCCGCGAACTTCGCCTCGCTTATGTTCGGTGCCTTGACGAGGCAGATGAGGTCGCTGTGCGTGATGGCGAATCCGTCGCCGATCTTTTCGAGCCGCACCGCAGCGCTCGTCTCGATGGACTCCGCGGTGAATCCCTCCTTGCCGAGGCCCGCCGACAGAGCCATGGAATAGCAGGCGGCGTGCGCGGCGGCGATCAGTTCTTCGGGATTGGTGCCCGGGCCATCTTCGAAGCGCGCCTTGAATCCATAAGGAGCGTTTTTGAGCACGCCGGTCTCGGTGGTGATGGCGCCAGTGCCTTCCTTGAGACTGCCCTTCCAGACGGCGGATCCTTTCTTGATCATTTTCCTGACTCCAGTTCGTAGCACTGATGGATGCGCGGATTCCGCTCGAAGTCTTTCGGCAGCGTGGCGCGCGAAATGTCGGTGACTTTGTAGCGCTCACCGAGCATGCCGTCCAGCTTGAACTTTTGCGCGTTGGTGGAGAACACCAGTTTTCCACCGCCCGCCAGCAACGCCATGCAGCTGTCGATCAGGCTGGAATGATCGCGCTGCACATCGAGGATGTCGTCCATGCGTTTGCTGTTGGAAAACGTGGGCGGATCGAGAAATATCAGGTCGTAACGCTGTCCACCCGCGACCTCGGTCCGGAGCCAGGAGATGCAATCGTCCTGGATGAATTCATGTTCGACGCCCGAAAAACCATTCACTGCCAGATTGCGCTGGGCCCAATCGAGGTAAGTGGCCGACATGTCGACGGTCGTGGTGGTGCGCGCGCGGCCGGCGGCGGCGTACACCGTGGCGCTGCCGGTATAGGCGAACAGGTTGAGAAAGCGACGGCCCGCGGCGGCGGCGCGCAGCCGCTCGCGGGTCAGGCGGTGGTCGAGAAACAAACCGGTGTCGAGGTAGTCGGTGAAGTTGACCCAGAACCGGTGGCCGCCTTCGGCGACCAGCTTGAAGTCGGCGCTCTCGGCTAACTTCTCGTACTGGTCACCGCGGGTAGTTCGCCGGCGCTGTCGCAGGTGAATCTGCTCGACAGGAATTCCCGTGACGCCCGGCAGCGCCGCCAGCGCTTCGGCGCGCCGGCGCTGCACGGCTTCCGGCTCGATGGTCCTGGGCGCGGCGTATTCCTGCACATAGAGCCAGGTATTCGCGCCGTCGAACTCCGTGTAGCGATCGATGGCAAAGGAATATTCGGGCATGTCGGCGTCGTACAGCCGATAGCAACTCACGCCTTCGCGTTCCGCCCACCCCTTGAGCTGCTTGATGTTCTTGGCCAGGCGATTGCCGAACATCTTCGAACCCGGTGATTCCGCCAGCGACTCGTCGATGCGCGCACCGCGGCCGGTGTGCAGCATCTGCTTTTCCGACTCCGCCGAAATGTTCAGGCGCAGCAGGCGGCATTCGAGCGCGCCGTTCCACACCGTGTGCACGCGCTCGGCGCGAATCCCGAGTTCCAGGCCCGCATCCGGGGAACCGGCCAGCACCGCGGCCTGCCAGCCGGAAAATTTCTCGCGCAGCACGCCGCCTAACTGCTTCATGAGTGCGCGCGCAGTTTCACGATCTTCGAGGCGAACCCCGTAGGGCGGATTGGTGGCGAGAAACCCGACGCCCTCGCCCGTGCCTTGGCCGGCGGGCTTCGCATCGGCGAGCCGGCCGCTCTCGAACTGGATGAGTCCGCCCAACCCCGCGCGCGCGGCATTGTCGCGAGCCGCGCCGAGCACAGCGGAATCCGCATCGACACCGCGCAATCGCAGCGTCGGCTTTTGTTCGCGCGCCAGCGCATCGTTCTTCACGCCTTCCCAGGCCGCACGATCGTGGCCGACCCAACCCGAGAAACCGAAGTAGTGACGGCGCGCGCCCGGCGCGACGTTGGCGGCGATCATGGCTGCTTCGATGACCAGCGTGCCCGAGCCGCACATGGGATCGAGGAACTCCGCGGCGCTCTTGCACTTCTCCGGCCAGCCGGCGCGCAGCAGGATTCCCGCGGCCAGATTTTCCCGCAATGGCGCTTCGCCCGCCTGCGCGCGATAGCCGCGCCGATGCAGGCCTTCACCCGACAGGTCGATCGAGATCGTCACGTTCGGGCCATTCGCATGCGCGTGCACGCGCACGGCGGGCCGCTCGGTGGCGATGTCCGGGCGGCTGCCCGTGGTGTCGCGAAGCTGGTCGCAGATGGCGTCCTTGAGGCGCAGCGCTCCGAAGCGCGTGTGCGTGATCTCCGGATGTTTGCCGGAAAAATCGCAGGCCAGCGTACGCGAGGCATCGATGTGTTTGCGCCAGTCGACGGCGCGTGCCGCGTCGTAGAAGGTAGCGTCGGTGGCGGCCGTGAACTGCGCGACGACGAGGAACACGCGGCTCGCCACGCGCGATTCGAGACACGCGCGATACGCCACTGGCAGTGGCCCCGAGAACTCCACGCCGAGCGTACGTTCGCGCACATCGGCGGCGCCGAGGCTGCGCAGTTCCGTGGCTAACAAGTCTCCGAAGCCGCGCGGACTCGAGGCCACGAACCGGTGCGCGATGTTCTCCATCAGATTCCTGCCAGCAGCCGCATCGCGGCCACCTCGATGTCCGCGACGCGCCGGCAGCGTTGGGCGGCATCACTCAGTGGTGCTGCATTCAAGGTCCGCCCGCTCAACTCGATCGAGGCGGCGATCGCCGCCCATTCACGCGCGGAGTCCGCGAAAAGCGCGCGTGCGTCGTCGAGCTTCGCGCGCGCGCCGGCCAGGTATTCGCGTGCTTCCGCGAGGAAGTCGCGGTAGAAATTGCGGAACAGGGATCCGCCGGTTCCGGCTCTCTCCATGAGAAGCGCCGCGAGTGGGAGATCATCCGCGGGACGTCTCGCCATCTCGAGCCAGCGCGGCAACGATTCGGCGAGCTTCAGGATGCCGAGGTGCGATGCACCCTTGAATGCCGGCGTCAGGTACTGCTTCGCGTTCGCGCGGATCGCCTTGCGCGTGGCGACTTCGAGCGCAGGTTTACGCCGGGGCGGCGCGATGCTCCAGGTGCGCGCCTTCGCGGCCATCGGGCCCTTGGCAAAACGCGCCTTTTCCAGGCTGGCCCGTGAGGTTCGCTGCATCGACCCTTGCGGCGCCGTATCGACGAGCAGGACCTCGCGATCATCGAAGCCGTGGGCGGCAACGAAATGCCCGGCGAAGTGCACCGGCCGCGAAAAGTATTCGAGGTAAAAACAATCGAGCTGCAGGCCGACGGGTTGTCCGGCACGCAGCGGGCCCTCGAGCGCCGTCCATGCCTTGGTCTTCGAGGTCGTCTCGACGGACGTGCAAACCAGGCCGAGGTTGGCGCACAACGCCTCGGTCACCGCAAACGGTTTCGCGCGTCCGCCCACGAACGGCAAAGGCAGCGAGCTCAAGTTGATGAAGATGAAGCCAAGACCTTCGCCCAGGCCAAACAACATCGGCTCTGACAGCTTCAACCCACCGGCGGCGAGCAGCGTACCGGTCGCGACCGTCTCGCAATGATGGCCGACAAAGGGCTGGAAATCCGGCACTTCAACTCGCGACATTTTCACGTTCGCGGCAGTGGCCGTGGCGGGTACCGGGAGTCGCGCATGAACCGCGTGATTATCCGATAGCTGTCGATATCGAATGTGCGCGGACCACGCCGTGCAGCGGGAACCAGGTCGGCTAGCCGCTCCAGTTCGCAATCCGCATCGATTGTCGCCAGGTGCTGCCACGCGTCGATGATGTGCCATTGCTGACGCTCGCCCGCGCCTTCGCGCAACACCACCGGGCCTTCGTGCGGCCAGGGCTTGAGCTTGAGCGGCATGAGGCCGACCTTGACGCGCGCCATGTGCAGCGGCGCCGGCTCCTTGCCGACACACGCGCCCTTGCACCGGCCCACCTGCAGGCCGAAGCAGGAACCCTCGCCACTTTCCAGACCTAACAACTTGAAGCACCACTGATGTTCGCGCGCCAGCCCTTCGAGCGCGCGGCGCGCGTCGCGAGCGGCACGGTAGGTGCCAAAGGCATATGCCCGAGCGCAACACGTCGGCGGTCGAGTCAACGAGGCGCGGCGCGGCCGCGCTGTCGTCGAACAACCAGGTGAGCCGCTCCCCGCCGCCACGCGCCTGGCGGTTGTACCTGGGCTGCGCACTCGCGCACCTCGCGCGCTTCGAGCAGCAGCGCGCCCAGCTCGCCCGCCGTTTCGGTCCACTCCACGCGCCGAACCTGGGCGGCGAGATTCAACGATCTGGTGTCGCTGGCGCCGACCGCGGAAATGATCGAGCACGCGCTCCCGCAGGATGTTCGCCTTGCCTACATATAGAAGAGTCTCCCGACTGTCCTCGCCTAAGCCCCCTTCCTGCAAACCAAAGAAGCGATAGACACCGGGCCCTTCCGGCAGGTCGTCGGGCAGATCGGGCGACAACGCGGCCGGCAGCGTGGCGCGCTGGCTCGCGACATCGAGCGCGCTGTGCAGATCTTCGAGCAGGCCACGCCGCGCGCAGTTTGCGCCAGAACGCCAGCAGCGCCTGCGCATCGGGCATGGCGCGATGGCGGTTCTCGATGTGGATGTCGTGCCGTTCCATGACGGCATCGAGATTGTGGCGCGGCATTTCCGGATAGAGCGCGCGCGACAGCCGCACGGTGCACAGGTTGGGGCTGCGCCAGGTCGTGCCCATCAGCGCGAACTCGCGCCGGATGAAGCCATAGTCGAAGCGCACGTTGTGCGCCACGAACACGCGGCCCTCGAGCCGCTCGCGCAATTCACGCGACACCTTCTCGAACGGTGGCGCGTCGGCCAGCATGTCGTTGTCGATGCCGGTGAGCGCGGTGATGCCGGCCGGAACGCGCACGCCCGGATTCACCAGGCTCTGCCATTCGAAGTCGACAGCGTCGCCCGTCGCGCCGATGACGGCGACGTCGATGATGCGATGCATGCCCGGCGTGCAGCCGGTCGTCTCGATGTCGACGAAGGCTACGGGTGAATCACTGGTGATGTTCAGCTGAGCTCGATCCACGTGGTCTTGAGCTCGGTGTACTTGTCGAAGGCGTGCAACGACTTGTCGCGGCCGATGCCGGATTGCTTGAAGCCGCCGAAAGGCACGGTGATGTCGTCGGCGTCGTAGCAGTTCACGTACACCGTACCGGCGCGCAACGCGCGCGCGGTGCGATGCGCGGTGTTGATGTCGCGCGTCCACACCGCCGCCGCGAGGCCGTATTCCACGTCGTTGGCGATCTGGATGGCCTCCTCGACGTTCTTGAACGAGATGGTGGCCAGCACCGGCCCGAAGATTTCTTCGCGCGCGATGCGCATCGCCGGCAGCACGCCGTCGAACACCGTGGGCTCCACGAAGAAGCCGCCGCTCTCTTCGCGCACGCGCTTGCCGCCCAGCGCCACTTTCGCGCCGTCGGACTTGCCCGCGTCGATGTACGACAACACGCGCTTCATCTGCGTCTCGTCGACGATCGCGCCGAGCTTGGTGGCCGGATCCAGCGGATCGCCCGGCACCATCGTGCGGCCCGACGGCCGCGATCTTCTCCAGCATCGCGTCCTTGATGGACGCCTCCACCAGCAGTCGCGAGCCCGCCGAGCACATCTCGCCCTGGTTGAAGAAGATGGCGTAGGCCGCCGCGGTGGCCGCCTTGTCGAGATCCGGACAATCGGCGAGCACGATGTTAGGCGACTTGCCGCCGCACTCGAGCGACACCTTCTTGAGATTCGACTGCGCGGCGTACTGCATCACCGTCTTGCCGGTGGCCGTGGAGCCGGTGAAAGTGATGCAATCGACATCCATGGACGACGCCAGCGCCTTGCCCGCGGTGTGACCGAAACCCGGCACGACGTTGAACACGCCTTCGGGCAGGCCCGCCTCCACCGCCAGCTCCGCGATGCGCAGCGCGGTGAGCGGAGATTTCTCCGAGGGCTTGAGCACCAGCGAATTGCCGCTGGCGAGCACCGGGCCGATCTTCCAGGACGCCATGAGCAGCGGGAAATTCCACGGCACGATCGCGCCGACCACGCCCATGGGTTCGCGCGTGATGGTGGCGAGCGCGTTCGGACCCGTGGGCGCGACCTCGTCGTAGATCTTGTCGACGGCTTCGCCGTACCAGCGGATGCAGTTCGCCGCGGACGGGATGTCGACGGCGAGGCTGTCGGAGATGGGCTTGCCCATGTCCAGCGTCTCGAACAAGGCCAGCTCTTCGCGGTTGGCGAGCATGAGCTCGGCCAGCTTCAGCAACACTTTCTTGCGCGCCTTGGGCGGCTGCTGCGACCAGCTGCCGCGGCGGAAGGCGGCGCGGCAGCTCGCGACCGCGCGCTCGACGTCGAGCTGCTCACCCGCGGCGACGACGCCCAGCGAACGGCCGGTGGCCGGATTGATGTTGTCGAAAGTGGCGCCATTCGCGGCGGAGACGAATCGACCGTCGATGAACACCTGGGAACGCGGCTTCAGGGCGGCGGCGCGTTCGCGCCATTGGGCTGCGGAAACAGTGATTTGTGGCGGCATGAGGTTGCGTCTCAGAACGTCGGCGGGGTGGAGGCCGAGATGATCTCACAGACTTCGCGTACCCACATTGCGAAAGCGATGCGGCGTCGCGCTTGCGAAATAGTAGGCATCGCCGGCTTCGAGCACGCGCGTCTGCCCACCCACGGTGAGCTCGACCTTGCCGCGCACCACCACGCCGCCCTCCTCGCCGCGATGCGAGAGCATGTCCTCGCCGGTGGCGGCATCCGGGTTCGTAGCGTTCGTGCAGCACCGTCAGCTGGCGACCCGGGCGCTGCGCCGCGACCAGGCGCAGCGACGCGCCTTCGTTGCCGATCTCGACGAGTTCGTCCGGCCGAATAGAACACCTGCGCGGCGCTGGTGACATCGAGCGTGAAGAACTCCGCCATGGACATCGGCACGCCATCGAGCACCTTCTTGAGCGAACCCACCGAGGGGCTGACGCGGTTCTGCTCGATCAGCGAAATGAGGCCGTTGGTGACCCCGGCGCGGCGCGCCAGCTCGCGCTGCGACAGGCCATGCAGCTTCACGCACGTGTTTGAGCCGGGCTCCGACGTCGATGCTCATAAGTCGTAATCCATATCGGATTATGATCTTCGCGCAACTGCCGGAGTCGAACATGGCCGCCCATCCCGAACATACAGCCCCTTCCCTCGACGCCTACTGGATGCCGTTCACGGCGAACCGCCAGTTCAAGCAGAAGCCGCGCATGCTGGCGCGCGCGTCGGGCATGTACTACGAGACGCCCGAGGGCCGGAAGATTCTCGACGGCGTCGCCGGCCTGTGGTGCGTCAATGCCGGCCACGGCCGCCAGGAGATCACGCGGGCCGTCGCCGAACAGCTCGAAGTCATGGACTACGCGCCGGCGTTCCAGATCGGCCACCCGGCGGCCTTCGAGCTGGCCAACGCGCTCGTGCGGATCGCGCCGACGGGGCTCGATCACGTGTTCTTCACGAATTCCGGTTCCGAGTCGGTCGACACCGCGCTCAAGATTGCGCTCGCGTACCACCGCGTGAAAGGTGACGCCGCGCGCGTGAGGTTGCTAGGCCGCGAACGCGGCTATCACGGCGTGGGATTCGGCGGCATCAGCGTCGGCGGCATGACCGCCAATCGCAAGGCGTGGCCGACGGCGATGATCCCCGGCGTCGATCATCTCGCGCACACGCACGATCTCGAAGCGCAACGCATTCTCGCGCGGACTGCCCGCGCACGGTGCGGAGCTCGCGGACGATCTCGAGCGGCTGGTCGCGTTGCACGACGCATCGACCATTGCTGCGGTCATCGTCGAACCGATCGCCGGCTCCACCGGCGTGGTGTTGCCGCCGCAGGGGTATCTCAAGCGGCTGCGCGAGATCTGCGACAAGCACGGCATCCTGCTGATCTTCGACGAGGTGATCACCGGCTTCGGCCGCATCGGCTCGCCATTCGCCGCGCAGGAATTCGGCGTGACGCCCGACATGATCACCTGCGCCAAGGGGCTCACCAACGGCTGCGTGCCCATGGGCGCGGTGCTCGTGTCGAAGAAGATCTACGACGCGTTCATGCAGGGGCCGCCGGGCGCCATCGAGCTGTTCCACGGCTACACCTATTCCGCGCATCCGATCGCCTGCGCCGCCGGCCTCGCGACTCTCGGCATCTACGAAGGCGAGAAGCTGCTCACGCGCGCGAAACAGATCGGCGCCGCTGTTCGAGAAGGCGGTGCACGAGCTGCGCGGGCTGCCGCATGTCATCGACATCCGCAACTACGGGCTGGTCGCGGGCATCGAGCTCGAGTCCGATCGCGGGGTCGCCCGGGCGCGCGCGCCTTCGACATCTACCTCAAGTGCTTCGAGCGCGGCCTGCTGCTGCGAACCACCGGCGACATCATCGCGCTGTCGCCGTCGCTCATCATCGAACCCAAACACATCGACGAGTTGTTCGGCATCCTCTCGCAGGCGATCAAGGACAGCCCGTGAAATGGGGACATTCCTGATTTGCTAGCAAAAGGGGACGCGCCTGACGGCGCCCCATCGTGGCAGGATCCATCGCTTAGGCTTGGCGCGAGCGTGTGAGAAATTGGATCGGAGCATACCGTGCTCAGCCGAATCGAGCCCCGTCCCCTTTTGCTAGCAAATCAGGAATGTCCCCATTTAGGTGGGGAGTGTCCCCATTTCCAGCTTCCGCGCGAACTCCCTGCGCATCAGCGTGTACGACACCACCGCCTGGATGGTCATGCTCGCCACCGACGCGTACCAGATGTGCACCAGCTCGAATCCCGGCCGGGTAGATAGCCACAGCGACGGCCCGATGAACAGCACGAGCCGCAGCGCGCTCGAGGCGATGGTCGGCCAGGTGTTGCCCAGCGCCTGGAACATCGACGAGCAGCAGAAGATGATTCCATTGGCGACGAAGTTCCACGAGCTGATCACCAGCATCTGCGCGCCGACGGCGATCACCGCGGCTTCAGTCGTGAAAATCCGCATGAAGAACTCCGATTCGAACTGGCACAGCACGGTCTCCAGAGCCATGATGACCACGCTGATCAGCACCGCCCATCTGAACGTCTCGCGAACCCGGTCGGGCTTGCGCGCGCCGAAGTTCTGACCGGCGATCGGAGCGGACGCGAACGCCACGGCCATGGCTGGCAGCATGATGATGCGCATGACGCCCTGGCCTACGCCGAAGCCCGCCTGCGCTTCAGCGCCGAAGTCGCGAATCAGCCAGTAGATGAATGCCATCGTGATGGACATGAGGAAGAACTCGAGACCGACGGGCAGGCCGATGTAGAGCAGCCGGCCCCAGACCGGGGCCTGCACGCGCAGGAGATCGCGTTGCACGCCGACGTACTTCTCGTGCGAGTGGAAGTAATAGCCGCTCAACACGACGCCTATCACGATGGCGATGGTGCTCGCGAGTCCCGCGCCCGCCGCGCCCATGGGCTTGCCCGTGCCCCAGCCGGCGATGAGCACCGGCGCCAGGATGATGTTCACGAACACCGTGATCATCTGCAGGATCACCGTCGGCTTGACCATGCCCGTGCCGCGCAGCGTCGCGAACATCGCCACCATGGCGAACTGCAGGCCGAGGCCGGGCGCGAACCAGTATAGATAGTCGACGCCCGCGCGAACGGTCGCCTCGTCGGCGCCCACGGTGCGCATGTATGGCTCGGCCGCGAGGTATACCCCCACGAACACGAACAGCGCGGTCACGCCGGACAGCACCAGCGACTGGTTGAAGACGAGGTTGGCGCGATCGCGCTGCTGCGCGCCGACCGCGTGCGAGACCAGCGCCACGGTGCCGACGTTCAGCACCTGCGTGAGCGCGAGCACCACGAACCAGATGTTGCCTGCCGCTGTGACGCCGGCGATGACCGAGTCGCCGAGCTTCGACACGAAGTACAGGTCGACGAAGAAGTACAACGTCTGCACGAGGATGCCGATGGCCATCTGGATGGACATCGACGTCGACGTGTGCCGGAATGGAACCGGTGCTGAGGTCTTTCATGGTGAGGCGGCAAAAAGCGGGCTGACTACATGACAGGCGCCAGCACGTCCGTCAACGTGCATACAAAAGAAAAGGCCGGTCGCGAGACCGGCCTTTGCTTCATGTCAGCGTGAATCGCTGATCTTGTTGTTCGAAGAGTTGATCGTCAAAAGGCCTGGGCTTCAATCGCCCCACGGGAACGTCGTCATGACACCGATGAGGAAGCGCGGCTCGTTGTTGCCCACGTCCGCTTCAACCTTGGCAGCGCCACTCGCATCCGTTCCGGTGAACTTGCCGAAGATCGTGAAGTTGCCGGCGGTGAAGTTGCCCTGCACGGCGTAGTCGAACTGCTCGGCGCCATCCCAGAAGTCGCCGCCATATGAGTAGCCTGCATGGAACGCCAGCGAGAATTTCTCGCCGATGGGAGCCGTGTAGTTCACCTCGCTGTACAGCGCATCGGTGCTGTCAGGCAGTGCCAGGAAATCCCACGAGTACCACTGCTTGAAGCTGAAGGCACCGGCGTTGAAGCCGACGTAGATTTCCGGATAGTCGTCCTGCGCATCGCCGCTGGGATACATGTACATCGTGCCGCCAGCCGTCCACGAGAACGTGTCGTTGATCTCACCGGCGTAGTTCAGGTACAGGTCCAGTTCGATGTCTTCGTCATTGCCGAAGTCGATGTTCGACGCCCACGCGCCAATGGAGAGTCCATTGGAGAACGCGTAGTCGGCGCTGGCTTGCAGGGCTGGATCCTTCCCGCTCTGGGTCACGCCGCGGAAGTCGTAGTCGCTCACGGCGGTCCAGGTCGAGCTGAATTGAGCTTGGGAAACGCCGCTGACGGCCAAGAGGCCGGTCACGAGCGCCAACGTTTTAATCGATTTCATTTGCTCCTCCGAGAGCGTTAGGGGCCATTTACCTAAGCAAAGGTTGTGCCATTCTCGCCTTACGGCAGTGCTCATCCTTGGGATTTCAAGGAGTTAGACGTATGCACAAAAAACACAAGCAAGTACGTGGCGCGGATTATGCCGTAAACCCCGAGACCGATGCACGATTTAGGTGCGCGTCTCGAAGATGGCGTAAAACTTGGTGCAATCTTCGAGCACCTCCCACGTGCCCTCGAAGCCTGCTGGCACAACGAATCCGGCACCGGGTCCGAATTCCCAGCGATCGCCGTGCACGTTTTCGAGCACGACCCGACCACGAGTGAGGCAACAGAACTCCGACTCCGTGTAACGAATGCGCCACTTGCCGGGCGAGCTCGACCAGCGTCCGGCGAAGAACTGCTGGGTGGTGTCGGCGAAGTAATTGCTGACGGTCTGCCGGGGGGTCGCCGGCGAGCAGCCGATCGGCGGCGGGCGTCGTGGTCTCACCCTCCATGACGGCCGAGAAATCGATGATTTGCGGGTTCACGGGTGGAGCGTTCATGCGCGGAGTATGGCGCGAACCCCGCGCGAGGCGCGCGGGCGGCACGACCGCTTGGGATCGTGCCGCCCGGGCAGCGCCACCGGAACCGCTCAGTTGCTGGCGAGCGAAGTGCCCGACTCGAAGCGGATCTCGACGCAGCGTTCGAAGGCCTGGTCATCCGCGGCCGCCTCGGTGCTGGCGAAGCGCTCGCCCATGGCCTCGATGATCATGCGCTCCTTCGGAACGCCGGCCTTTTCGAGCTCGAGCGCAACCGTCTCCGCACGCTCCTGCGACAGGGTCAGGTTGAGCGCGTCATCGCCGCGCGAATCCGCGAAGCCGGAGACACGCACGCGGACATCCTTGAGGTCGGCGACCAGCGCGCCCAGCTTGGCGATACGTGCGCGATCGTTGTCGCGGACCTGGGTCTGGCCGGTGCGGAACTGCACCGTCGAACCCACCGCGCTCGCCTTGCTCTCGATCTCGCTCAACGAGTTGTTCTGAGCTTCGATCTCGCTGGCGAGCAGCGCAGCCTCGGCCTTGCGGGCGGCGAGCGCCTCGCTCTTCTTGTGACTGCGCTCGCCCATCACCGCGCCGAGCGATGCGCCGACCACCATGCCGATCGGTCCGGCGGCCGCGCCACCAATGATGGCGCCGCTCGCGAAGCCGGCGCCGCCGCGCTTCGAGCCGCTCTCGCCCGGCGGTTTCGCCAAGGCGGTGTTGGCCGCGAGGCTGATTGCCAGCAGGCCCGCGACGAATGCGGGTTTACGAAATTTGGTAGTCCAGGTGCCCATGTGCCATCTCCAGTGGTTAGAAACTCGAGAGCCGTTTTGCTCTCGAGGTTCATTACGACGCCTGGATCGGGCAGGCCGCCGGGCGCCGCGCGGGCGAACCTGCGATGGATTGTGGCGAAAGGTGGAAATGGGGACATTCCTGATTTGCTAGCAAAAGGGGACGCGCCTGCAACGCTCCGGCGAATCGAGGCCCGTCCCTTTTCCTAGGAAATCAGGAATGTCCCCATTACTGCGACTCGCTTTCCTCGTGCAGGCGCGCGAGAAACAGGCGCACCTGCTCCTCCGCTTCCTGCGCCGACATCAGGCGCTGCTCGACCAGCACGCGCGCCATGTCGCGCATGGAACGCTCGCCGTTGATCAACGCCAGCAGGAATGCATGCACGCGGCTGGAAATAGCCTGCATCTCGAGGGCCGGGGTGCGCGGTATGGGCTTGTCGGGCTGCAGCAGCCAGTCGGGAAGCACGCGCGTCGCGCGGCGTTTCCGACGGGCGGCCCCACTTTGTTAGCGACCCAGCTGATCGTGCTTTCCACGCGCGCGTGCCGGCTGGCCGGCGAACGCATGTAGGGAATCGATGCTTCCCGCATCTCGAAATTCGCGAAGCCCGCCTTCGGCAGGTGCCCGCCCACCTCTTCGAGACTCAGGCGTTCGGCATGCGCGGCGCGCGAGAACGCCAGCGAACCGTAGTTGATCCAGCGTCCGCCGGGCTTGAGCAGCAGGTTGATGCGCGCCGCCACGCGCGCGAACGGCTCACCGATGATGTCGATGAACCACGGCGTCACCACCGTATCGAATGCGCCGTCGGCGAACGGCGGCTGCAATGCGTCCGCGGCCACCAGTTCCAGACCTGGCCGCGCGGGCGCCGGGCGCCGCGAGCCGGCGCAGCACGGCGTGATCCTCGATGCTTCGCGGCGCGATCGGAAATTCGTACAGCTCGACCGTGCGCCCGGCAAACAACTCGCGCGCCGCGAACAGCAGCAACGGATTGAAATCCGTCGCCACCGTCAGCGTGGCATCGGACGCTGCGTGCAGATCGTAGGCCAGCCGCCCGGCGCCGGCGCCCTGCACCAGCGTGCGGCCCAGGCCGGCAAGCTTCCGCCGAGCAGCGCGCGCAGCTCGTTCATCGCCGCCTGGTTCTCTTCCTCGCCCCACGACCAGTCGCGGTGCAGGTTCACGTAGTAGTTAGTCAGGCCCTGCTCGGTGGGCAGGCGCGTGCCCAGGCCCCGATGCGTGGCCTCGGAAACGCCGGCCTGCTCGAGCCCGAGCGGCGCCAGGATCTGCCGCAGCCGCTGCGATCTGCTCGTCGTTCGCTCGGGCCACGTGCTCGAGCCTGCGGCGCGTGCCCGGATCCTGCGCGCCATCGCCGCAGGCTCGCGCGCATCGCCACGGCTTCGGAGGCCAGGTGCTGCGTGAGCAGACCCAGCCGGCTCCGCCATTCCGCCAGTGCCTGGCGCGGCTCGGGAAACAGCCACGGGAATCTCGCCGATGACCGGAAAGCCGCTGCTGCAGGCATCACACATCCAGCCGGCGCGCGCCAGCGTCACCGGGCCGCGATGGCAGCGCGGACAGGCGAGCACACTCGACAATGGATGTGGTTCTGACAAAGCGCGGCAATGCTGGCCGGCGGCCGGCCACAGGTCAATTCCCGTCGCGCCCCACACCGTGTCCGAGTTGGCATTCGCGTGACAGATTCCTTCTCTGAGAAGCGCGGCTCACGCAGACTGAGCCCATAAATCGAGGGACGTTCTGGATGGATCACGTCTACCCACCGGGCCCGGCTGCCGTGCCGCCCAACCTCACCGCCGCCACCGCTGCCTACAAGCACCGCGCCTGGCTCGCCATGGGTGGCCTCGCCGCCTTCATCGTGCTGTATTTCGCGCTGTCCGGGTGGTTCGCGTGGACCGCCTGGCGGCTGTTCGACGGCATGTTCGGCGACAGGGGGCAACTTCGACCTCTTCCAGTTCGTCGCCGCCGTCTGCGCCGCCTTCCTCGCGGTGTTCATGCTCAAGGCGCTGTTCTTCATCCAGCATCGTTTCGACGTCGAGGACATCGAGATCACGCGCCAGGACCAGCCGCAACTCTTCGACTTCATCGACCGGCTGGCCGACGAAGCCCGCGCGCCGCGCGCCCACAAGGTGTACCTGTCGGCGCGCGTGAACGCGGCGGTGTTCTACGACCTGTCGCTGCTGAATCTCATCATCCCCTCGAAGAAGAACCTCGAGATCGGCCTCGGGCTCGTCAACGTGGTCACGCTCGGCGAACTCAAGGCCGTGCTCGCGCACGAGTTCGGGCATTTCGCGCAGCGCTCCATGGCCGTCGGCCGCTGGGTCTACATCTCGCAACAGATCGCCGGCCACATCGTCGCGCGCCGCGATGCGCTCGACAAACTGCTGGCGCAGACTGTCGCGGTTCGATCTGCGCATCGCCTGGGTGGGCTGGATCCTCTCCATCATCGTCTGGTCGATCCGCTCGATGATGGACGTCCTGTTCCGCGGCGTGCTGCTGGCGCAGCGCGCGTTGTCGCGGCAGATGGAATTCCAGGCGGACCTGGTGGCTGTCTCGCTCACCGGCAGCGACGCGCTGATCCACGCGCTGCACAAGCTCAGCGCGGCCGACGATGCCTGGGACAAGGCGCTGGCATTTGCGAATACCGAATGCGGCGCCAAGCGCGGCATCACCGACCTGTTTGCCGTGCAGACGAGAGTCATCGAACGCATGCGCGAGATCCTGAACCAGCCGCTGTATGGCCAGGTGCCGCCGCTGCCGGCCACCGCCCGCGACTCGCATCGCGTATTCAAGACCGAACTCGCGCAGCCACCGCGCATGTGGGGCACGCATCCGCCGAGCGCCGATCGCGAGCACAACGCCAAACAACGTTACGTCGCGGCGCCCGTGGACGAACGCAGCGCCTGGGAAGTGTTCCGCGAACCCGCAGGCGCTGAAGGAACAGATGTCGGCGCACGTCTTTCGCAACGCCACGGTCGAACCGACGGCGATGGAGAAGACGTTCCAGCAGCTCGAGAAGCAATACGGCCGCGCGTTCCTGAATCGCGCCTATCGCGGCGTGTACCTGCACCGCTCGCCGGTGCGTTATGCGCGGCTCGGTCGACGCGCTGTACGGCGCCGGCGATTCCGCCCGCCAATCTGGCCCGCGTGCTCGATTCGCTGTATCCGGAAGATCTCGCCCTCAAGGTCGAGCTGCTGAACGAAAAGCTCGAGGAGAAACACGCGCTCGAAGCATTGCGCGACCAGGTCGCGCAGGCGCCCGGCGGCATCATCCGCCACAACGGCGCCGAGATCCGCCGCACCGAACTGCCACGCGCCATCGCCAGTCTGCGAGCGCGAGATCACCGTCGTGCGTGGCCAGCTCGAAACGCACGACAAGCTCTGCCGCAGCGCGCATCTGTCGGCGGCGAACGTGCTCGAAAAGGGCTGGCCGGAGTACCTGCGGTCGCTCGCGGCCATGCTGCACTACGCCGACCACACCGAAGCCAACCTGCGCGACGTGCAGGGTTACGTGGCCAACATCTATAACGTGGTCACCGCCGACGGACGCGTGAGCTCCAAGGAACTCAATCGACTGCTCGAAGGTTGCCAGCAGCTCTACGCGGTGCTCGGCACCGTCCACGCGCATGCGCGGGAGGTCACGCTCGATCGCACGCTGCTGCGCCGCCTGGAAGTCGAGAGCTGGGGAGCGTTGCTCGAAGAGTTCAAACTACCGCCGCCCAATCGCGAGAACATCGGCGAATGGCTCAATGTCATCGACGGCTGGATTGGCGCCGCCGTTGCCTCGGTTGCCCGGCTGCGCGATGCCGCCCTCGAGCAGCTGCTGCTGGTCGAAGGGCCAGTGGCGAAATTCGCGCGCGAGAACCTGAAGCCCGCGGACGCGCCGCCGCCCTCCACCGTCCCGAAGCAATATTCCACGCTGCTGCCCGGCAAGGAGCGGCCGCGCCAGAAACGCCTCGACTGGTGGGATCGCTTCCAGACCGCCGACGGCATCGTCGCCACCATCGCGCGCTCGGTCGTGGCGGTCGGCATCGTCGGCAGCGTGATCGCCATCGGTGCGCACGTCGGCTCGTCGAGCATGACTATCTACAACGCGCTGGCCGTGCCGGTGCGCGTGGAGGTCAGCGGCCAGAAGGTCCACGTGAACCCCAAGGGCGCGCTCACGATGACCGTGCCCGTGAGTGGTGAGCTCAACGTGCGGGCCTTCACGCAATCCGATGAGCTGATCGAAGAGTTCGACGAGGAACTCCACGGCGCGAACGCCAGGTACGTCTACAACGTCGCGGGCGCTGCACCGCTGTATGAGTGGACCGCGGTCTACACGCCGGAAGGCGCCGCGGGTTCGAGCCGAAATGCACCCGCAGACAAACCCCTGGGTACGCAGCGCTGGTACGCCACTTCGGTGGACCACGTGTTCGAAGAACCACCCGAGAGCATCCAGACCAGCGGCAGTTCCGCCACCTTTCGCGATGTGTTGTCGGCGGCGAGTGACGCCGCGCCACGGCGCCAGGTCGAGATGCTCGAGAAGCCGGAGGACAAGTCGCGTCTCATCATGACGCACGCGCGCTGGGACTCCACCAGCTCGCCGGCGATCCTGGAGTGGTTAGCCCTCGCCGTCGGACGAGCCAGACTTCGGACCGTTGTTTGCGACGCGGCTCAGGAAGAAGCCGAACGACGTGGTGCTGCTGCGTTTCGAGCAGGACGCCAGCGAGGGCGAAGAACACCAGGCGGTGTGCAAGCGCCAAAGCGCGCGCGCCGAAGCGGAGCCGGCCCGGCCCGACCTGCAGTACCTGCGCATCCGCTGCCTGGAAGACTTTGAACAGAAGAACGCGCAGTTCCTCATTGCGCAAGAGAAGTGGTCCGACAACCCGTGGCTGTCGCTGGCCGCCGGCGCGACCTTTGCGGAGCGCGGCCACTACCCTCAGGCGCAACCGTTGTTCGAGAAGGCGCGCGGCCAGCTGCCGGCGATGGGCGGCTACCTGACGCTCGATACGGCACGTCTGCGCCGGCTGAATGCGCAGGATGGCACCGCGACTCTCACGGATCTCACGCCGACGTCGGAGCACCTGGCGATGCTGGTGTCGATCGAAAGCGGCCGTGGTCTCGAGGGCACGCCGCTCGAACCTTACGTCTCGCTCGCGCGCGGCGACCTCGAGGCTGCCGTGCGCCAGGCGAAGGAGATCGGCGACGGCCGCGAACGCGTCATGCGGCTGGTGGCATCGTCCGACCGTGCGACCCGAGCGATGATGGAGTCCGCGCTGGCGCTGCCGCTGCGCGAATCCGACGATCACCAGAGTGCATTCGCGATGTATGCCGTCGCCGTGAGGTTGCAGCGCGATCCGGCGCCTTATGCGGCGCTGATCGAGAAGGCGCTGGGAGACGAAGGCCAGGCGGTGGTCGCGTTCCTGGAAACCATACGACGCGGCGGCGATCCGGCCCAGGCACAGGCCGCGCTGCCTTCGCTCGATCTGCAAGTGCGCATGCACGCGCTTCACACGGCGGTGCTGATCCTGGGCCGCGGTGCACCTGCGCAGTGGCGCGTGGAAGCTGCGCGCGGACTGTTCGTCGGCGAGCGCGGCTACCTGGCTCAACTATAGGAGCGGGTGCTCAACGCGTCTCCCGTATTGCATCAATCGAAGCGATCCAGGTTCATCACCTTCGTCCAGGCCGCCACGAAGTCTTTTGTACGAATTTCTCCTGCGCGTCCGAGCTGCCATAGACCTCCGCCACGGCGCGCAGCTGCGCGTTCGAGCCGAACACGAGGTCGGCGCGCGTGCCGGTCCACTTGACGGCGCCGGTCTTGCGATCGCGTCCCTCGTACAGGTCCTTCGCATCCGACGTCGCCTTCCACTCCGTGCACATGTCGAGCAGGTTCGTGAAGAAGTCGTTGGTCAACGCGCCGGGCCGCGCAGTGAAGACGCCGTGTTTCGTCTGCCCGACGTTCGCGCCCAGCACGCGCAGACCGCCGACGAGCACGGTCATCTCGGGCACGGTGAGCGTCAGCAACTGCGCGCGGTCGATGAGCAACGCTTCCGCGGGCACTGCGATAGCGCGTCTTCTGATAGTTGCGGAAGCCATCCGCGACGGGCTCGAGCGGCTTGAAGGATTCCACGTCGGTCTGCGCCTGCGAGGCATCCATGCGGCCCGGCGTGAACGGCACCGTTACCGCGTGACCGCCCGCCTTCGCCGCCTGCTCGACACCCGCCCGCCCGCCAGCACGATGAGATCGGCGAGCGAAACCTTCTTGCCGCCGAAGCCGCTGCGTTGAATTCCTTCTGGATGCTTTCGAGCGTCTGCAGCACCTTCGCGAGTTGCGCGGGTTCGTTGACTGCCCAGTCCTTCTGCGGCGCGAGCCGAATGCGCGCGCCATTGGCGCCGCCGCGCATGTCCGAGCCGCGGAAGGTTGAAGCCGAAGCCCACGCCGTGGACACGAGCTGCGCCACGTTCAACCCGGAACGCCAGGATCTTCGCCTTGAGCGCGGCGATGTCCTGCGGCGTCGATGAGCGGATGGTTCACCTTCGGAATCGGGTCCTGCCAGATGAGCTCTTCAGCGGGAACCTCAGGGCCGAGGTAACGCACACGCGGACCCATGTCGCGATGCGTGAGCTTGAACCAGGCGCGCGCGAACGCGTCGGCGAACTGCTCCGGGTGCTCGAGGAAACGTCGCGAGATCTTTTCGTAGGCCGGGTCGGCCTTGAGCGCGAGATCGGTAGTCAGCATCGAGGGTGCGATGCGCTTCGATTTGTCATGCGCGTGCGGCACCGTGCCTGCGCCCTTGTCGCCCTTCGGCTTCCATTGATGCGCACCGGCCGGGCTCTTCGTGAGTTCCCACTCGTAGTCGAAGAGGTGTTTGAAGAAATCGTTGCTCCACTTCGTCGGCGTGGTGGTCCAGGTGACTTCGAGGCCGCTGGTGATTGCATCCACGCCCAGGCCCGTGTTGAAACCGCTTCTCCAGCCAATGCCCTGGTGTTCGAGGTCATCGGCTTCGGGATCCACTCCGACATGCGACGCGGGACCCGCGCCGTGGGTCTTGCCGAAGGTGTGACCGCCGGCGATCAACGCCACGGTTTCCTCGTCGTTCATCGCCATGCGCGCGAAGGTTTCGCGGATGTCGCGCGCCGCGGCAACCGGATCCGGTTTGCCGTTGGGTCCCTCGGGGTTCACGTAGATGAGTCCCATCTGCACGGCCGCGAGCGGATTTTCGAGATCGCGCTCGCCGCTGTACCGCTTGTCTTCCAGCCACTTGGTTTCCTTGCCCCAGTAGACGTCGTGGTCCGGTTCCCAGACATCCTTGCGTCCGCCGCCGAAGCCGAAGGTCTTGAAGCCCATGGTCTCGAGCGCGACGTTGCCGGTGAGGATCATCAGATCCGCCCAGGAAATCCTGCGGCCATATTTCTGCTTGATAGGCCAGAGCAGACGGCGCGCCTTGTCGAGGCTGACGTTGTCGGGCCAGCTGTTGAGCGGCGCAAAACGTTGTTGGCCACGACCACCACCGCCGCGGCCGTCGCCGGTGCGATAGGTGCCCGCGCTGTGCCAGGCCATGCGAATGAACAACGGGCCGTAGTGACCGAAGTCCGCCGGCCACCAGGATTGCGAGTCGGTCATGAGCGCCGCCAGATCTTTCTTCAGAGCGGTGTAATCGAGGCTCTTGAACTCCTTCGCGTAGTCGAAGTCCTTGCCCATCGGATCGGATTTCGACGAGTGCTGATGCAAGAGGTCCAGCTTGAGCTGGTTTGGCCACCATTCGCGGTTCGACGTACCGCCGCCGGTCGTGTGATGGACCGGGCACTTGAGTTCAGCTGACATGTCGATTCCCTCTTTGGTTGAACGGTGAGCGTGAAGCTACGCGCGCGCGATCGCGTAGGGAATTCGGTTGTTTGCATGAGTGCGATAGATGCCGTCTATCCAGTCGGCATGTTGCGGCGCGATCTGCCTGTCAGGCGCTGGATGGCACGCTCACGTTACCCGCAGGCTGCGCCGCCCGCTTTTCGCTGCCCGGGAGCGTGACCGTGAAAGTCGCGCCACCTTCGAGGTTGTTGCGGACGGAAATGCTGCCGCCATGCGCTTCAACAATGGTTCGGGCGATCGAGAGGCCGATCCCCAGACCCTGCGGTTTCGTCGTGACATAGGGAGTGAACAGGCTGCCGATGATATCCGCGGGCAATCCCACTCCGGAATCACGCACAGAGACTTCCGCACCGCGCGTGATCTCGCTACTGACGCTGATGGTGATGAAGCGCAGGTCCGGGGGTATATCCGCCATCGCATCCATGGCATTCAGCATCAGGTTCACGAGCACCTGCTCGAGGAGTACCGGGTCACCATCCGTGATGCAGGGATATTGAGGCTGGTTGACGGTCACCTTGACCTGCCGCTCGCGCAGGTCGTGGGCCACGAGCGAAAGAGTGTCTGACACAACCGCCTGAAGATCGACCGGCTTCTTTTGTATCTGGCGACTCCGGAGCATCGATCGGTGGCGCTCGATGATCCCCGCGGCGAGGACACCATCGTCATGGATATCCGACAGGACCTCGGCGATGTATTCCGGTGTCGCGCGATTGGTGCTGACCATCAGTCGAAGCGCTTCCGAGTTGTACATCATCGCGCTGAGCGGCTGACCGAGCTCGTGCACGATCGAACCACTCAGTGCCGACATCGTCATGCGGCGCCCGGTATCGGCGGCGAGCGTCAGATTTTTTCGACTCTCGATTTCCGCCCGGAGGCGTGCCCGCCTTTCGAGCAGCAACCCGATGATCAGCAGGGCCTGCAGGGCCAGCGCGCCGGCCGCGACCAACACCGCGACCTTGTACTCGCTCCAGAGACTGGGACGCCGAAAGCGCACTTCGCTTCCCGCCGGCAGCCGGCTCTCGTCGATGCCCCACCGTTGCAACTCGCGCCAGTCGTACACCGCCTGGCCTGCCGCCTGCGGCGGTACGTTGATGCTGCTTGCCGGCGCGCCGTTCAGTATTTGAACGGCCGCGTCGGCTGAGTGACGGGCGAGTTCGTCCATGGACAACAAGCGGCCGCCGACCATCCCTAACCCGAAGAATGGAGTATGCGCAGCAAACAACGGCGCATTGGCGCTGCCGTGCAGTTCTGCGACGACCCGCTCGTCCGCGTAAGCCGTCCCTGACGCGTCGGTGCCGAAGGACAGATACAGGATTGCGGAGTGCTCGGGAAGGTTCGAACAACGACGCAGGATTTCCGCAAAAGACAGATCGCCGGACCAGATGAATTCCACGCGATCGTGAAAACGCCGGAATTCATTCTCGAGCTGCGGGCGCCAGAATTTGCTGAGTGTTCCGGACCCCAACACCATGAAGACGTGACGGGTTTCCGGCAGCACCTGCAGGATGTCATCGACGAGCCCGGGGAAATCATTGATGACCGAAACGGCGGCCTCATTTCTGCCCATCGGCGCGTTCTGCAGAAATCGATGATCGACTGCCGCGTACAGGAACGGCCTGTCGGGAAAGAGCTGTGCATGATATTTGCGAGCGAACACCGCCGCAGGCCCGGCGATGGTCATGACGAGATCTGGCGGCGGTCGATCGGCGTATGTGGAGCGAATGAAGTCGACGATCGCTTGTTCGGACGCTCCGATAAACCCGGTCGGACCGACGACCACCTGAACGACATTCACCGGCTTGCCGGCACGCTGGTCCAGTTCGACTCGAAAATTACCGGTGAAGGAGTCGACGACCAGGATGCCGCGGTTGAACGATTGCAGCACCAACACCTGCCGGACCGGCTCAGCCGCGTCCGCGGCCGGCGCGAGCATGAGCATGCTCGCCAGCACGGCGCATCTCCAGCTCTTGTGAATGCGGTTCATCCGGGGTTATTGATCCTGCCGCCGGAATCATAGCCGCAAACTCGCGAAGTTACGGCTTGTTGCCTTTACAACCCTGGTCCGCCTGGTAGTAAGCCTCGAGAATCGGCGGGCGCGGCGGAACAGTCTCACCGTTCTGTTCCGCTTCGGCGGCCATCGGCAGATAGTCCGACGCGGCGGCGGCGATCGCGGCCGTCATGGCATCCGTATAGCCGCTGACCACTTCTTTCATGCAGGAGCAGTACCGGCCCACTTTGACTTGAGCCTTCCTGAATCGCTGTCGGCATCCTTCGCCGTACATCGCCTGCATCTGCTCGGCTGCGCATTTGTCGATGACTGCGGTGTGCAGGAAGTTCAGGAATTCATCCCCGGTCACCGGGCGCGCCAGGTCGGCGGCGGAGAGTGTGCTCGTCCACTCGAGCGTCTTCGCGGGCATGCACACGCATAAACTCTGGACGGCGTCCTTGAGGTTGTAGCCCGTGAGCGGGTCGGACTTCACCTTGAATTCCTGGAGCTGTTCCTTCACCGAGCTGCATTGGGCGGCGATTTCCTTCTCGAAGACGAGTAGCTCGGTGCTCAGGGGATTGTCGGATTCCGCGTCGGCTGCCGGGCAAGCGGCGCCCATGGCGACGAAGAAGCTAGTCACCATGAAGGCAGGAAACTTTTTCAGAATCATGTCGCCTCGCTGCGGCGCATCGAAACGGAGCTTGAATGATACGCGGCCGGCACAACCGCTCGGTGCGCCGATTTGACCGCTCGACATCTATTCCGCGACTTCTCGGGGAAACCCGCTGTAATCTCGGGAGTCGAGGGAACAGAATGCTGAATCGCCGAAAGTTTGCAAATGGAATTGCCGCTGCCGCGCTCGCTGCAGCCTCACGCGCATGGACCTCGGACACGCTCGAGGTCGCGGACGACAACACCATTCGTGAAATCCTCAAACGTCGCGTGCTTGCGAAACGCACCGTTGGAATGGCGGCATGCGTGGTGGAGGCGGATCGCAAACGCTTTGTGACCTGGGGCTGGGAGCGGCTGAACGACAGCCGGCCCGTCACGCCCGACACCGTGTTCGAAATCGGTTCGATTACCAAGGTCTTCACCGCGCTACTGCTTGCCCACATGACGCGCAGTGGTCAGGTGGCCCTTGACGATCCAGTCGCGCTACATCTGCCGGGCGACTTCAAAGTGCCGCTGCTGGACGGTCACAAGATCACTCTCGCCGATCTGGCCACGCACACCTCGGGCCTGCCACGCATGCCGACCTTGCCGGGTGAGCTGTTTTCACCCGAATGGCGCGCAGCCATCGCGCGATTCAGCGTCGACGATTTCAAGACCTGGCTCGCAGGCGAACATCCGGCCCCTCCACCCGATGCCGGGGGCTGGTGGTACTCCAACGCAGGCTACGCTCTGCTGGGCATGGCGCTGGCGCATCGCGGCGGCAAACCCTTTGAAGACTTGTTGCAGCAACGGGTGATCGACCCGATCGGCCTTCGCGATACCACTTTTCGTCCCACGGCATCCATGCAAAGACGCCTCGCCGAAGGCCACAAGAGCGACCTGACTCCCGATCCACCTTTCGAATCGACCATTTTCGCCGCCGCCGGCGCCCTTCGCTCCACGGCCCGGGATCTCGCGCAGTTCGCGGTCGCCATCCTGCCCGGGTCGCGCTCGCGCATCGCGCCGGCAGCGCAGCTGCTCCTAACTATCCGGCGGCCCGCTCCCTGGATCGGCGGCGAGCAGGCGCTGGGCTGGGAAGTGAGGAAGGCTCCGGGTGGCTCGTTTGTCACCAAGGACGGCGTGACCTGGGCCCAGACCGCGTCGATGGTGTTCGACCCTGACAAGCGCGTGGCAATCGTGGTGCTCTCGAACACCTTCCCGGATCTGCGCTTCTCCAATCTTTCGAGCGGCGGTGTCGGCGCCGCGGACATCGCGCACCACCTCCTGCGTCCGCAAATCCCGATGGAGGGACAAGGAGGAACGCGATACTGACCCTGGACAGTCAACCTTCGGCGCGACCTTGCTGATGGCGAGCATCTCTGCGGAGATCGGGCGCCGCTGCGTTCGATATTCCGTGTCCCATTCGCGCGATGAAACGTATGCGTCGGACTTCGAGGCGTTTGCGGGGTCATACCACCAATTGACGGGTCCGATGTCAGTAGCCAGGGACATCGCATTTGAGATTCTGCAGCACTCGCTAACCCGTCGCGCGCCTCCGATCATGAACTCAATTGGCTTCAGTGGATTCAGGGTAGCGTCGAGGAAAGGTGATACGAAACGTCGTGCCTTCGCCTTCGGAGGACTCGAGTTCAAGACTCGCGTCCAGCATCTCACAGAGTCTCTTCACGATGGACAGCCCAATGCCCTCGCCAGCTGGCGCCAAACCTGAAGAGGGAGCGGTCTGGGATGCTAGCGTCGGCGCGGACTCTGCCTGCGGATTGGCGTCGCTTGGTGGGTGGTTGCGCTGTTCCACTATGTGCGCTTCATCGGTCGCGCGTTTCAAGGCATGTTCGAGTGGCGTTGCAGCTCCGCGTTTGAACCCAGGTCCAGTGTCCTGAACGCATAGTGCCCATTGCGGCCGGCGCTCATTGTCTGTCGCCTCCCATGTGACTTTCACGCCGCCTTGCTCGGTCACCTTGAGAGCATTCAATACAAGGTTCTGCACAATCCGTTGAATTTTTTCAGGATCGCCATCGATCATGAGCGGCTCTGTGCCGCGGCCAACGAGAAACAACCCTTTGTCGGCAGCGACGGAGCGAGTGGTATCGCAATACTCTTTCAGCACCGCGGCTACGTCGAAATGAATGATTTGGCGCCGCTCGTGTCCCGCCTCAAGGCGCGCCTGATCCATGAGATCGCCAAGTAGTTTGTTGAGCGACCGGACACCAAGCCGCAACATTTCCGAAAATCGCGTTCGGTGCTGCTCTGGTACGCCGTCCCGGGTGAGGACCGCGGAGGCACTCGCAATCGCATGTGCCCGACCACGAAGGTCGTGGGCCGCTTCCCGCCAGGCTTCCGCTCGCGCTTGCTCGAGTTCCTTCAACTGCGTCAGTGCGGATTCCAATTCCAATACGCGGCTCGCGGCTTCGCGCTGCTGCAAGAGAACGTAGCGCGACGCGCTCGCGCTCACGCCATCGCTGCACAGTCGGACGAGTTCCCGGCGTGCGGTGTGCATCACGCCGGGATCGATCGTCGGATTGAGTTGCTGAAATTCTTCCAGCTCATGGAGCAAGCACAGGTGCAGGTGGCCCCACTCTCCCATCGTTTCGGGTTGGTTGTATCCCTGCTGCCAGCGGTGAAGGCCGTGTTCGGCCGAGGATTTCTTCTGCTCAGCACGCGCCTGCGCACGTTCGGCTTCTTGCTGCGCAGACAGGCGCCATTCAAACGCCTCTAGAACCGCGGGGATGTGATCAATGAATTGCGCACGCGTGATGGTCGACGCGGTCGTCAGTTCGGGATCCCTATCGACCGCTTGCCGCCAGGCAGAAAGGATGGTTTCACGCCGCTCCGCCAAAAACGCCGCAATTCTCTTTAGCGCAGCGAGTGATGGTTCTGGATTGGCCACGGTGACTCCTCTTGCCAGCAGGTCCGAATCTCAGTGAGCAGGCGATGGTGAAGTAGTGAGGTCACCGAGTACGCGGCAGTTGGGTGACAAATCGGCGGAGCGGATTTCTTTAAGGAGCTTCGCGTACATTCCGGGGCACTCCGTCGCCGAAATTGTAAGCCGTAACCTGCAACTGTCGTCTGGGAATTGAGGATACGCGGGATGTAGGCCGGGGCCGACGGACGATGTGGACCATCCTGCTCCAGCTGCCGTTACAAGATGGCCGGCGTAAAGGCCCACACTGGGGGTGCGCCCGCTGGTGACAGCATTGCGGACTAGGGGGTCAGTTATCGAGCGCACATATAGTTCGCGACCATCTGTTGTCTCACGCGGCATGTAAGACAGCGCTGACACGCTCGAACCGCGTTGTTGATACGCTCCCTATTCGCACCAAAACAATACTTCGAGGAGCCTCGGTGACCGTCGACGAGATCAAGGCATCGGCCGGAGGCGCCGTACGGCGGGTGCAAGGCGACGCGCTGCCGAATGTTCTCCTGGTCGACGACCAGCCCGCGCGGCTCCTGACTTACGAATCAATTCTCGAAGGAGTGGGCGTCAACTGCGTTCGCGCGCTGTCGGGGACAGAGGCGCTCGACAAACTACTTCGGCAACCCTTCGCGCTCATCCTTCTCGACGTGATCATGCCGGAGATGGATGGCTTCGAAACCGCGCGAGCCATTCGCGAGCATCCTCGATTTGCCAGCACACCCATTATCTTCATCACCGGGGTTGACGTCAGTCAGATCGAACTGCTCAAAGGGTATGAAGTTGGAGCGATCGACTATATTTCACTGCCGCTCGTGCCGGAAATTCTGCGAAGCAAAGTCGCGCTGCTGGTCGAGCTTTACAAGCGACGGGCGGAGCTCGAACTACTTAACGGAGACCTTGAGGCGGCCCGGAAGGCTCTCGAGCTCGAACGCAACAAAGCCGTGGCCACCAACCAGGATCTGCTTCGCGAGCGAGAGGAACGCTATCGGGGCGTCTTCGAGCATCCGACCGAATTGACCGTCGTCTTCGACGCCGTTCGGAATGCTGCCGGCGATGTCGTCGATTGGCGGTACCGGGACGCCAATACCAACGCATTGGCATTCCTCAAACGTCCGCGGGAAGAAGTGATTGATCGGCTCGTGAGTGAGGTGTTGCGTGAGCTTGCTCCAAAGCTGACCGCGATTTGCACCCGGGTTATCACCGACCGCACGCCATACCGTTACGACACTGAGTTCAATGACCGCAACTATTCTGTCTGCATGTTTCCGATCGGTGCACAAACGGTAGTGAGTTCAGCAGCTGATATTACCGATCAAGCGCTGGCCAGACGCGATATTCAACGGCAGTTTGCAGCCGATCGCGCCGAGAAAGAGTGGTTAGCCGCGGTGCTGAATAGCATGACCGAAGAGGTTTATTTCAGTGACACCCAGCATCGTTACACCTACGTAAATCCCGCGGCGATGCGCTCGTTTGGCGGAGAGATGAAGACCGGCGTACCGGTCGAAGAATTGCTTGAAGGCTTCGAGGTGTACCGCCCGGATGGCACACGGCGTTCTATTGAGGAAGCGCCGCCGCTGCGCGCTCTCAAAGGAGAAATCATCACGGAGGAAGAACAGATTGTCCGCACCCCACGCACGGGAGAGCTGCGACACCGTCAGGTGAGCGCGGCTCCGGTACGCAGCTCCGATGGCGCCATCATCGGGTCAGTTTCCGTCGTGCGTGACATCACGGATCGAAAGCGTTTCGAAGACGCCTTGGCAGCGGACCTCCGCGACACGGGACTGTTAAGGGACCTCGCTGCGCGTCTGGTGCCCGCAGGCGATTCAAAACGTCTGTTCGATGAGATTTTGGACGCCGCGATTACCATTACTTCCGCGGCGGCCGGCACGATTCAGTTGCTCGATGAGGTGAAGGAAGAACTGTTCCTGGTTGCTACAAAGGGGATTGCTCCGGCATTGGCGGCGCGCTTTCAGCGCGTCGATGCCAAGTGCGGATCTTCTTGTGGTATGGCCCTGGCCAACCGAGTTCGCGCACTCGCCATGTTCGATGTCGCTCCAGAGGAGGATCCGGATGGTGGCCTTCGAGCCCACCACGAGGTCGGTCTTTTGTCGGCGCAATCGACCCCGTTGATGAGCCGCTCGGGACGTGTTCTCGGGATGTTTTCGACGCACTGGAAGTCGCGTCGGGTCCTGACGGAACGGGAGTTGCGATTTCTCGATCTGTTGGCGCGTCAGGCCGCTGACCTCATTGAACGCATGCAGGGGGACGAAGCGCTTCAGGAGCGGGAACTGGAGTTGCGTGAATCGGATCGCCGCAAAGACGAATTCATCGCGGTGCTGGCGCACGAGCTTAGGAATCCGCTCGTCCCGATTCGCAATGGTATTCAGTTGCTCAAGAGCGCGCCGGCTCGTCCTGAACTGATCGAGTCTGTGCGCCCGATGATGGAACGCCAGATCGGACACATGGTTCGGCTCATTGACGATCTGCTCGACGTCGCGCGAATCGCAGCTGGCAAGATTGAACTCAAACGGGAACGCGCGTCGCTGTCGACCATCGTGGCCGAAGCCGTGGACACGAATCGCGCCGCGATTGATGGCGGGAAGCTCGAGCTGACTGTCGACTTGCCCTCAACAGACGTGATGATGAATGTCGATCCCACGCGCATTGCGCAGGTCGTATCCAACGTCCTGCACAATGCAACAAAATTCACGCCAGAGGGCGGTTGCATTTCCCTTCGAGCTAGTCGTACGGCGGAGGACGGCCGAAATGTCTTGATCCTCACCGTCACCGACACCGGGGCGGGCATCGCCTCCGACCAACTCGTAAAGATCTTTGATCTGTTCGCTCAATCGCGATCGCGCGACCGTGGCCATCGCAAGCTCGCCGGTCTGGGCATAGGCCTGGCGATCACGCGCCGGCTACTCGAAATGCACGGCGGAAGCATCACGGCCAAGAGTGCCGGCGAAAATCTGGGCAGTGAGTTCACCATCAGACTCCCCATCGATGACCAGGCAATCGTTGGAACAGCGGCCTATGGCAGTGAGAGCACGACGCTCGCTGGGACTCGCGTCATGATTGTCGATGATAACCACGACGCCGCCGACTCGATGGCGCTACTCGTCCAGTTTGCCGGTGCTGCGACCCAGGTCGCCTATTCAGGAGAATCAGCGATCGTGGCGATCGAGAACTTCAAACCTGCGGTTGTCTTGTTAGACCTCGGAATGCCCGGAATGGATGGCTTCGAGGTCTGCCGGCTGATCCGGCAGAAATTCAGGGACGAAATCGCTGTCGTTGCGCTCAGCGGTTGGGGTCAGAACTCGGACAAGCTCCAGGCGAAGCGTGCGGGTTTTGATGCGCATCTGACCAAGCCCGCCGATCCAGCGATTCTGGCGGCCACACTGTTTGAGTGGGGGCCTGGCCGATCAACATCGAAACACTAGTTGCGTTGGCCGATGGGCACGTGCCTTAGCACCTGATTTTATCGGCCTACGATACCGAGCGATTTGAGTCCCTACAGACGTGTAAGGCCTCAATTGACTTGGCACTGGTTTCACAACTTGGCACCGGCTGGTATTCGGACGTCTGAACTCCCTGTGATCTACGGCGAAGTCATGTTTACAACGAACTTGGTTTATTCGAGGACTCGTACATCAGCACTAACATCGTCGCAATGAAATAATCGTAGATCCAAATTGACTGAGACCTAATAAGGATTGCAGGGTCACAATTTTCTTGTTGAAGTGTACGGCTGGTCACCTCGGACGCAGTGGCACGCAACCGGCAATTACTCGACGACGCGGTGGCCAAGGGCGTCAGGCTGGTCGCGGGCGGCGATTTTTCGGGTTCGGTAGTTAGCGCGACCGTGCTCGATCGTGTGACCTCGGAGATGCGCATCTATCACGAGGAGTCTTTCGGGCCGGTGAAGCCCATCGTGCGTGTGCGCGGCGTGGAAGAAGCGGTGCGCGTGGCGAATGACACCGAGTACGGCCTGTCCGCATCGGTGTTCGGCCGCGATCTCGGCCGTGCACTCTCCGTAGCGAAGCGCATTCAGTCGGGCATCTGCCACATCAACGCGCCCACGGTGCACGACGAAGCGCAGATGCCGTTCGGCGGCACCAAGGCGTCGGGATACGGCAGGTTCGGCGGCAAGGCGGCCATCGATGAATTCACCGAGCTGCGCTGGGTGACGATGCAAACGGGGCCGCACCCCTATCCGTTCTGAAGCGCCGCTTCAACTGCCCGGGCCGGCGGTCTTCCGGATCGCTTCCACCGCCTTTCGCGCCGTCGCGCCGACAGTGACACGTTCCCCGGCATTCGGGAGCTCGGTATCGTCAAACAATGCGCTCAGCTCGGGCAGTGCTTGTGCAGCTTTGAGGTTCTCGAGCGCACCGATCGCGCTGACACGAACCAGGGCGTCTTTGTTAGCGAGTGCGCTGATCAAGGCAGGAATGGCGCGCTGGTCACCAATTTCTCCGAGCGCCCACGCGGCGTTGTAGCCGACCTCATCGTGATCGAGCAGGGGAATCAAAACATCCAGCGCGCGCGGGTCGCGCAACTTGCCGAGCAGATGCACGGCATAGTAGCGATCAGAGGTGATCTGGATTTCCAGAAGGCGAGGACACCGCTCGAGGGCCGCAGCAATCTGCTCTTCGGTATTGATCCCTTCTGATGGACGGATACAGTTCGGGTGCACGCCGACTACCCGTTGGTCGGAATAGTCGTTGAGAATTCCGACGAGAGTATCGAAGCCGCGGCGGTCTCCCACTTTGGCGAACAGATAGGCTGCGTTGGCCCTCGAGTGCCGATCGCGATGCACCAACCTGGGTTCCAGCGGCGCCAGCTGATCTCTGAGCCCCGCAGTGTGCAGTGACTCGTGACCCACCACCCATTGGGACGTCCGACTACCGGAATTCTACGCAGCCGCGCTGTCCTTATTGACAGTCATGGTGGAACACCTTCCCGGATCTGCGTTTCTACAACCTTTCGAGCGGCGGTGTCGGTGCCGCGGACATCGCGTACCACCTCCTGCGTCCGCAAATCCCGATGGAGGGACAAGGAGGAACGAGATATTGAAGCCAAGTCGTGCCCACGTACCAGTCGGTCGAGGGCTGCGTCATTCCGGTCGCGGCAAGACATCACGCGACACGCTAGATGGGGCCAGATCAATTATCGTTCCCATCTATCGACCGAAACATGTTTATCCTCAGGACGACGGCCACCAGCGGCTACGAACGTCAACCACCCACCAGGCCTCCAATCGCGCTCGCAAGACAGACTGCACCAACCACCACGATGACGGCGAGAACCGGCAGCGGTGTTCGCTCTGCAACGGCAAATGCGGTCACTGCCTCCATCGCTCGACTTCGTCCTTTGCCTATAGCCGGCAACAGCAAAGCCGCTAAAGGCGCCAAAATCGCAACCCCGACTACAAGAAAAAAATGCTTCCAACTATTGGAAGCCACTTGCCCCCCTTTGAAGAGATAGATCCCAAACACAATTGTTCCAATGAAGAGAACATTTGCCGCAATGATGCTGATGCGATGCTCAGCGACTAATTGCTCTGCGGTCTTCTCGTTGTAGGCCTGCGGTAAAAGACGGGACCATCGTTTCATGAGCCACATCGACAAGAGTCCGCCGATGACTCCCGCCACTATTGGCCTAACAGTATCAAACTCCATATAGATGCCCTCGAATGACCTCTTTAACGCGTGCAGGCAGGCCCAGTGCCAGTATGCCGGCAGGGAGGATCGGGCGGCTTGGCGGTCGGCGGAGTCTGCGTCGCTGGATTCTGGCTAGCGGCGTCGGGATTGGGCTGTCCCCCTGTTATCGTGACTGGAGGTGTAGCTCCCTCGCCAGCGAATTTGATGACTTGATGGACGGTCGCGGTACCGACTGCCGCGTCGACTTCTTGAACCGCGGCGTTTATCTTCTCAGAGTGTGCAGCGATCCTCTCCTTAAGTTTCGCGGCACGATTTGTCGTCCTCCCCGACTGCGCGGTGAGGGTCTCTCTGGCCCTCCTGCTGTTGGCGATAACCTTTCCGCCCTTCACACCTGTCTTCGCAGCATTGTAGACCCCAGGAATTACCGCCGATACGGCTCCCGCGACCAAAACGTCTCCTACATCGACATTGCTCAATGCCTCGCCAAAACCTTGGCCGGCAGCCATATTGGTTGCAACCTGAACGAAAGTCTCGATCCCTGCCCCAATTAAAAACCCGGGTACGCCGACCTCCCCCGTTGGATCAGTCTTGTTCGCCGGATCATTCCCCACATACGCGTACAAGTTCATTTGATCTGAATAGTTGATCGGATCGGTTTGCAAGAATCGTCCGATGGTCGGATCGAAGACTCTTGCTTTGTAGTGATACAACTGGATTTCAGGCAGCGCTATCTGGCCCGTATAACGAAATCTCGGACCTGCCCATGCATGGTCAGAGTCAGGTTCTCCGTACGCTGAATATGAATATGGCGTCCCAACAAGTGCACCAGTACTACCCGTGACGCCGACAACAGATCCCTGCTGGTTCGCATGCAACCACTGCCGGGTCGAATCCGACAGTGTGGAGCCTGCATACCACACCAAGGGCTCGTCGACGCTGGAGCCGTGAACGTATCGGCTGACCATGCCACCCGCCGCATTGTATTCGGCTACCAGCTGATCGCCCGCGTACAAAAATTGCGAGGTGCTCGCGCCAGCGGTTTGTTTCAGCCGTCCCAGCGGATCGTAGGAAAGATTTAGCAGTGTGGGCGAACCAGCGGCTGCGTCGACCCTAGTTAGGTGGTTCTCCAGATCATAGGTGAACACTCGAACACCATTGTTTTTAAGATTTCCCCTGCCGTCGTATGTATATCCGGTGTAGCGGTTCAACCCATCTGGCGTGTATGACTGAGTCGCAGCAGCGGCAACATACTGGTAGTTGTCATTGGACAGGGTCCGTGTCAACACTTGACTTGCATTGTTGTACGAAAAACCAAGTGTCAGATCTTGCGCTGTGCCCGCAATGTCCTGAATGACAGTCAACACTCGTGAAGAGCCGTCGTACCTCCAACCGGCTTCCGTGCCATTCCCGAATCTCACTGAGGACCGTCGCCCCAGGACGTCATACCCATAATTGGCGAGCAGCCCAGCGCCTGAGACCGCTCCGTTCTCACGCACCTGATCCATACGATTCATGGCATCGAAGGTGTACTCAACGAAGTTCAAATCAGGCCACGTCAGGCGCTTGCGATTGCCCGCCTCGTCGTATTCAAATGCCAGCGTTCTTCCGTATGCAACCTCTGTGAGAATCCCTCCCCAAGCATCGTATGAATAGTCGATGCCCTGACCGCTGGTGCTTTGGTGCCGTGCCCAGCGCATACGGTCAAGGAGGTCATATCCGAAGTACACATCGTTAGTGTCACTCCCGGGAAAATCTCTCCACCATTCGCGATTCACCGCATCAAAGTGGGATGCAATGGTTTCCCCACTGCGCAGCTGCCGACTAGTCCGATTGCCATTTGCGTCGTATCCGTACGCTTCGTAGTCACTTGGATTTGCAACGTTCGCCCCTACCGTTGCGCTGGGAAAGTTAAAACGCGCTAGGCGGTCAAATCCATCGTATGTGTAATCACTGCGATTTCCTTTCGCGTCCTGCACCCAATCTTGTTGTCCGTTCGCTGTATAAGCGTATGAAGCGTAATTTTGTGCGAGGGGAGTTAGGTATGCGCGCTGAATCGTTGTAATTTGGCCTGCAGCGTTATAGATGTTCTTTGTGATTCGATCCAACACTGGCGCCGAGGACGGAGTCGAGAGCAGGCACGCGTCATTGGGTAATGACGCAAATGTCGACGGAACCATACGCTGGGCAGTACAAGTCAGCCGGCCTGCCGAGTCGTACGACATCTGCGTGATCCCGGCACGCGTCGTGATCTTGATGAGATTTCCGCCGCTGTCATATTGGTGAGTTGCCGTTTCCCACGAACTAAATTGCGGGACGCCGACGGACGTCCCGCGCGACACCGTAAAGAGATAGCCTTCTGGTGTGTACGTGCGTTGCGTTGCGGACTCCTCCGCATACACCTCCATGGTTGGCCTTCGGTCAAGATCCCACCCAAACTCCGTGATATCGGAGACATCTGTTCGCGGCCCATTGATCTCAACCCGGTTGCCCACTGCGTCATACGAAAAGCCAGTCGTACGCGCCACCCCGTTCTTGCTGACAGACGAAGTTCTCAGAAGAAGGTTATTCGCTACACCAGTGGGGCCATAACCAAGCGTCGTGACAATCTCATTGGCGGCCGCACAATTCGCTCCGTTCTCGCAACGCCTCACAGAAGTCCGTGTGTACACGCCCGCGCCGGCAGTCATTACGCCTGCGGAATTCAGGTAGTACGCACGGAGCGCGGTGTATCCAAAACTTGCCTTCGGGCATAAATTGGTTCCCAGCGCACACGTCAAACTAGTGCTTGGCCCTTGCAAGCCTCGCTCGACGCTATTCAGGCGACCTGATGTAGTCCACGTAAATCGGGTTACATAGCCGCGGGCATCACGAACTCGCAAGGGTTTGTTGCAGTACGCAGGCTGGACACAATTCGTTGTGTCACCTAATTCGGCATATTCAATATCGATCACCTGATCCGGGAGGGCGCTCCCGGGTTTGGCGAAGCGCCGAATTTTGGTTAAATTCATTCGCTGGTCATATGTGTATTGAGCGCCGTTTCCCTCGGGGTGCGTTATCTTCGCCACGACGGTGTTGAGTTGGCCCGCATGTTCAAAACTCGTTACACGCGAGAGTGGGTCTTTGACTGAGATGATGTGATCTGCGACCGGATAAATATCGAATATGCCATTGCCAAAAAATGTTGTAACTGCAGTTCGATATCCGGTATATCCGGCGGCGTTTGTGACTCTCACGCCATGTTCGGGATTTTGCGTGTTGGTAAGTGCCGGATCCCAGCTGTAATTCCACGTCCGCCCGCCTTTGGCAACGGATTCCACCCGAAAGCCTCCCACGAACTCGCCACCCGCATGGCACTGGCCGAACGGAGGCAGCGGCCCGCAATTCTGGTATCTAATCGAGACGTCAGCGGTCCCTGGACCATCGATTTCTTCGAGCCTCTGCGAGACGGAACCGTATCTGTACAGCGTGCGAGCTCCACTTGTTTCAACTACCGCAGACACTGATGCTCCCGAATATTCGAAGCTGAGTTGCGGCCAGGTGCGGCTGAATGTGCACGAAGCTGCCGATGGACTGCACGCGTCTACTGCCATGTTGAAGAGTACGACCGAACTAGGTTGTTGCCATGTTCCTACAAACCGGAGCTGATATCCGAAGCCGTTGGTTATCGCCCGGATCGCGTGTGATCCCGGGAAGTAGTAATAGTTATGGCGCTCGCCCGTGGGTTTGACGGCCGATGCCAGTAGATAGATATCCCCTGTGTGGCTGACGGAAGTGGGCGCGGTTTGAAAAGTTAGCACCGTCCCGTCAGCGAGCGTAGCCGTACAACCAGGAGACCCACAGCCCACCATCCTCGAACCAAGATCCCCTACGTAATCACTTCCCGTCCAATTCATTGCCTCCGCTTTTCCGTCGTAGTACAGAGCCCACACCGACGCTGTACTGCCGGTTTCGGCATCCGTGAGATTGTCGTTGCGCATGAACGCCATGACGGAGCGGTAGTGCCACCAGGTCCAATCAGAATAGCTAGCCGAATAGGTCATACCGCCGCTCGCAGGGTCTCCAATGGAGATAGCATGCCCGACGCTGAAAGATCGCTGGGCCAGATCAACCCCGTTCTGATCGACAATAGAATAGTTCTTCGGGGTGAATTCGGTTTCGGGAGTAGCTTGGCCCCACGCGACGACGGCGAAGAAGCTGGCGAGAACACCGATAGCCGCTATGACCGGGAATCTGTTTGTCATGTGATTCAAACCTCTTGCGCCGCCGTGACTCATTAGTTGACTCAAACTGCCTGGCCTAATTGCCATACACGGTCGAAAGTGCGGAGAGTGAGCACCCTGAGCGAACGTATCCCGCCGTAACATTCTGGGTAGTTCCATTGGTGCATGCAGGTATCGCACCGTCCGGCGCACGAACGACAGCGATGACTGCGCTCTGATCGCCATACAACTTCCTCACAAGCCAAGTGCATGCCGTATGGAACTGCCCACTCGAGCAACTGTTGTCGACGACGTACAGAGTCGACGCAGAAGCTAGAATTGTGCCGTTCGACGAAGTGATCGCCACGTAGGTCGGTCCACCACTGCTACTGCTGCTCGAATTGTTGCTGACCGCCGTGCGGTTCCCTGCGGCGTCCAACGCATAACTGATACTCATTCCGTTGACGTAGATAATCTTTTTCAATCGCCCGAGCTCGTCGTACTCAAACGTTTCCGTGCCAGCGAAGCTGAAGATTGGATATGCGGCGGCTGCTGCGAGCGCGACAAGCGACAAAACTGGGACGAGCGAACGGCCCACGCGACGAAGTTTGGACATCATGAATAAATCCTCCGTGCGCACCGCAGATTGCGAACCGATTTCTTCTGATTGACGGCGCTCTATATGCTTGTGCTACGAGGCAGCTTTTTCTCTCACCAAAATCGTGAATGTCACTGAAAAATAATTCGCTTCAGCACGTTTCGTTTCACCAAACGGTCGGTCCTACGGCTGGTCCTACAGGCTCCTACAGACTTAGGCGCGCGACGGTGGTCGTCGCATGCCCGCACTATTCCACCGAATCTTCAGCGTGCAGGTGCCGCGCTGCGAAAGCGTCGGGCGTAAGACGTACAGTTAGATCGAGGGAAGTGGATCTTCGGTGGCCCGTTGTATTCGTCCCGCCTGATCCGGCGGCCGGTTCGATGAATCGCAGTCCGACTTTCGCCTCGTTAGCCGAGATCAACCTGTCTTTCCGTTAAACTTCTTGCCGTTACCGTATGTTCGTGTGTGCGCAACAAGGGCCCGTACGCCGGGCAGCGCACGATCGAGGGAATGCATGGACCTGGAACTGGCGAACAAGATCGCTTGCGTCACCGGTGGCAGCCGCGGCATCGGCCGCGAGATCGTCCGCGCGCTCGCGGCGGAAGGTTGCCGGGTTGCATTCTGCGCTCGCAACCGCGCCGACGTCGAAGCGCTGGAAGGCAGTCTGCGCGCCGAGGGTCACGATGCATTGGGCGTGACCACCGACGTCGCCGTCGAAGGAGGTGCCGCCAGCTTTCTGCAATCCGCCGGTGCGCGATGGGATGGACTGGATCTCCTGGTTCTGAACGCCGGAGCGTCCTTCGGCGGAGGCCTGCTCGAAACGCCGGTGGGCGACTGGAAACGCACTTTCGATCTCAACGTGTTCCAGATCGTGGATGCAATTCGCGCCGCCGTGCCCCTGATGAAGCAGCGCGGCGCCGGCAGCATCGTGATCGTGTCATCCATATCCGGCCGCAAACCCGTGCGGCGCCGCGCGCAGTATGCGGCGGCAAAGGCGGCCGCCATTCAAATCGCCAGCTCGCTGGCGCTCGAACTGGCGCCGGAAAACATCCGCGTCAATTCGGTGAGCTTAGGGTCGATCCTGGTTCCGAACGGCGGCTGGGACAGATATCGCAATGAACATCCGCAGGAATTTCAGGACTTCCTGCAGCGGGAGTTGCCCGGCGGCCGTCTCGGAAGCCCGCAGGAGGTGGCCAGCGTCGTGCTGTTTCTCCTATCACCACGAGCTTCATGGATCAACGGCGCCGACATCGCCATCGACGGCGGACAAGGATTGCCTGCGGCTTTCTGACGGAAGAGCGTACCCTCTCCCCTTCGGTAGATTGGCGCACGCCCGCGCCCGCGATGAGGATCCGTTCATGTCGCACAGCGAAATCAACCGCCGCATCGTCCTCGCCTCCCGCCCGAAGGGCACACCCGGGCCACAGGATTTCCGGCTCGAGGAGGCGGCGCCGCCAGTCGCGGATGGTGAGGTGCTGCTGCGCACGCTGTATCTCTCGCTCGACCCTTACATGCGCGCAATGATGAACGAGGTGCCGCCGGTGTACTCCCGGTCGATCGCCATCGGCGAGGTGATGGCGGGCGCCACCGTGAGCCGCGTCGTCACCTCGAACAACAAGCGCTTTGCACCGGGCGATCTCGTGCTCGGCAATGCGGGCTGGCAGGAACTTGCAGTGTCGGATGGCAAAGACTTGTTAGCCCTGGGCCCGCTCGAACAACCATCGCGCGCACTGGGAGTGCTAGGCATGCCGTCGTTCACGGCATACGTCGGCCTGCTCGACATCGGGTTACCGAAGGCCGGCGAAACCGTGGTGGTGGCGGCCGCCACCGGCGCCGTCGGTGCTGTCGTCGGCCAGATCGCGAAGCTCAAAGATGCGCGCGTCGTCGGTATCGCCGGTGGGCCGGAGAAGTGCCGATACGCCGTCGAGCAACTGGGGTTCGATTTGTGCCTCGATCATCGCGAGCCGGATCTGGGCAAGCGCCTTGCCGTCGCCTGCCCGCAGGGCATCGACGTGTATTTCGAGAACGTGGGCGGAGCGGTATTCGACGCCGTGCTGCCTCGCCTGAATGTCGGCGCACGCATCCCGCTATGCGGCTTCATCGCCAGCTACAACGACGAGAAATTGCCACCAGGCCCCAACCGCTTGCCGCTGCTGCAATCCACACTGTTGCAGAAACGAATTCGCATGCAGGGCTTCATCATCCTCGACCACTACGCGACGCGATTCGAAGCATTCCGCCGCGACATGGGTGAATGGGTGGCGGCCGGCAAAGTGAAGATGCGCGAGGATGTCGTTGACGGTCTGGAAAATGCGCCGGCCGCGTTCATCGGACTGCTCGCCGGGAAAAACTTTGGCAAGCTCGTGATACGAGTTGCAGAGTCAGGGCTGCACGCCAGCCCATGAGAACAACTCGGCCTCCAGCGTGCGAACGGTTTCCGGACGATCATCACCCGGCAAATCGGCGTTGACGCGATATCCACTATTGGAGAGGACGTAGGAGAGCATCTGGTACGACTTGCGAAAGCCGGTGAGATCTTCGGGCGACACGCGCAGTAGTTGGCCCGGAACGACCGGTACGAGTTCGTCCCGCACGTACGTTGCATCGAAGCCGGACAGTTTCCATCGACCTTCCCTGCGTTCCGCCTTGTAGAAGAAGCGGGCATGGCTCGAAAGCTGCGCATCGAGGCCGCCGACCTTGGCGGGAATGTCGATTGCGGCACCCAGTGTCGCGATTGCCCGCTCGCCCCCGAGACGCACGAGAACCGGGCCCAGTCGATGCTTGGCCAGTACGCCTCGTCTTGCCATGTCGATGGAGCCGTTCACGAATTCGTCCGCATTGCCTGTAATCCAGCTGATGCGGATGAGTGCATCGTCGTGAAAGCACTCACGCATGGTCTTCCAGCGTTGTTGGTCGCGCGACTCCCGCTCGAGCAGTATCAGCTGGGTGATTGCGGAGATGTCCGCCGCATCGAGAACGTGTTTGGGGATCTGTGCTGCTGACATGAGGTTTCACCTGCGCTCCGGCAAAGCGCTGAGCTCGCGCGATCTAGCGGGCCGCTCGAGCTTCCCTCAATAACACATCGACCGCTGTGCCGTCCTTGCGCTCGAGCGCTGCCTCGATCTCGAGACTTTGCCGATCGCGTCCGACGGTGAGCACCGCGGCCACTTTTCCGCCGACCCGGTATGCCACCGTCGCATCGCGCTTCTCCAGGCTGCCGATCACCTCGGTCTCGGCTTCGCCGCTGGCATGACCGACATACGAAAGCGTGACGTCGTAGTGCTGGCTCCAGAAGAAGGGCACGTCGTTGAAAGGGCCGCCGAGACCTAACATGTCCGCCGCGACGCTTTGCCCCTGCCGCTGGGCTGCCGCCCAGTGTTCAACCCGGATCTTCGTTCCGAGTCGCGGCTCGGGATATCGCGCCACGTCACCCGCCGCCCAGATATCGGCCGCGCTGGTGCGCAGGCGCGAATCGACGACGATGCCATTGTCCACCTCGAGCCCTGCCCGCTTCGCAAGATCGGTGCGTGGCTTGACACCCACACCCAGCACGACGACATCGGCGGCCAGTTGTTGACCATCCTCGAGCTCGACTGCCTGGGCATGAATCGCGCGCAGTTTGGCGCCGAGGTGGAATCGAACCCCCTTCTCTTCGTGGAGCTGCTGCACGAACCGGCCCACCTGCGTTCCCATGACACGTTCGAGCGGCACGCGGTCGAGGCTCACCACGTCGACCTCGAGATTGCGGGCGCGCAGCGAGGCTGCGACTTCGAGGCCGATGAAGCTCGAGCCGATGACGACTGCGCGCTGCCCCTTGGCGGCCACCTCGATGATGGATTGCGCGTCGGCCAGCGTACGCAGCGTCTTCACATGGGGAAGCGAGGCTCCTTCGATCGGCAGCCGCATCGGTTCAGAGCCCGGCGCGAGCAACAGCTTGTCGTACGAAACCCTGCGCCCGCTTTTCAGGACGATGACCTTGGCATTCGGGTCCAGCTCGACCGCTTCTTCCTTGATGAACTCGATCTTCAGCTTTTCGTAGAACTCATCGTCGCGTAGCCGCACCCACTCCATCGGAGCCGTGCCCGCAAGAAAATCCTTGCTCAGGTTGGGGCGGTCGACAGGCCCCGGCGCTTCGTTGCCGATGAGCGTAATCGCACCGGTGTAGCCCAACCGACGCAGCCTTTCGGCCGAGGCCGCACCCGCTGCGCCCGCCCCCGCAATCACGATCGCCGCGGGCGATTTCGGCGGCGTGGGCAACGGCGATTTGGACTTCCTGGCCCCGACGCTGACGCGGTCGCCGCTGCGAATCACTTCGTAACAGGGGATCGCTTCCAGAGCGGGTGCGCCGAGGGCCTCGCCATTGCGCAGGTCGAAACAGGCGTGGTGCCAGGGGCAGCGCACGGTCTCGCCGACGACGAGGCCTTCGGCGAGCGGCCCCGAGTAGTGAGAGCACGTTGCCCCGATCGCGTGCATGGTGGTGCCGGTGCGCACCAGAACGACAGCGTCCCCGTGTGCATGACCGAGTAACGGCACACTTTCCGCGAGATCTGACGCCGCAACGCCCGCCGCCAGGTCGGGGCCACTGAGCTCCTGGGTGTGCGCCATCGTTTTTCTCCCGGTTCATTGGGTAATGAACAGGATGCCATGCGCGTTCCCGCGCGGCGACGGGCGCGTATTCAGAACTGTGCGCGCACTCCTACCGTATAGCGCGGGCCCGTCTCCTCGAGCAGCAGTATCTGATTTGCGAATCGCCCGACGCGGCGCTGCTTATCGGGGCGCTTCGACCACGGAAGGCTCATCCATGACGAGCAACTCGATGCGCCTGTTCCGATGGCGATCTCGTTGCGTGTTAGGCGCGATCGGGCGGGTAGCGCCGAGTGCGCGCGCCTCCAGAGCCGACTCCGCGAGACCTTGCCTGGCCAGGAACCGCACGACGGTCAGCGCTCGAGCAGCCGACAACTCCCAATTGGTCGGAAAAGCCCTGATGAGGGTTCCGACGATCGGTGCGTCATCGGTATGGCCCTCGACGGCGACGGTAATGTCGCGGCGCTTGCGGAGCGTCGCCGCGATCGTGGTCAGCGCAGTTTGACCCGCGGTCGACAGTTCAGCGCCGCCTGACGGAAACAGCACCGTCGCTGCGATCGTCATCTTCACGCCTCCACTGACTTGTTTGACAGCAACGGCAGATCCATCGACCGCCTTGCGCAGGGCCTCATACGTCGGCGCCGTACGAGGCCGGTAGATGAGCGTGAAGACCAGATCGTTCACGTTGCGCCCATAGAACGCGAGAGTGTTGTTCCTTACTTTCCAGTGCCCGCGGCGGTTGGACTCGTATTTCACGATCTCGAAATTTTCGGGGAATACCCACACAGACGCGTAGTCAACGAATCCGCCCGGCCTGGTCGTAAATTCTCCGTAGTTGCCGTTCGAATCCTTCTCGCCGGCCCAACTGACGTATTGCATGGCGCCGTCGGAAGCCGTGGTGACTTCGGAAAGAATCCCCGTGGACATCAGTGCGAAGCTGCCTCGAGGAAAGGTGATTTGATTGTAGAGCGGGTCGCTGTTGTCCCAGCGGTAGTCCTTCGGATTGATATAGAGCACGTCGGAGAGCGCCTGGTTTTCTGTCCGATCCTTGTCGAAGGCCAGTGAGGTGACGAGATCGGGCGAGCGCGTCGTCATGTACTTGACGTAGCTGCGTCCGTCCGACTGAAGGAACAGGATTTTTTCCGTGACTTGCTCCGGCATAGCGCCGGCCGCCGGCATTGCACAGGAGATCGAACCAGCCAGACCTGACGAGACCAGCACTTTCAGCAAACGATTCATCACGGCCTCTCTTTCAACTAGTCAGCCCGCTGGTAATGCATCGCAAACGATTCGTACAGCACGAATCCGTACCGGTCGTACCAATCGTCGTGAAACGCCTTGTCTTCGCACTCACCGACGTGATCCAGGGCAGTCTTGAGCTGCTTCAGCAAGGCGTCATAGGCCCTGTCGTACGACGCGCGCACACGATCGGCATCCGCGGCCAACGATTTCGCTTGTTCTCTCGTTGCAGCGTAGGCGAACGGGCTCGACATCCTGGCGGACTCGCCGAACGCGATAAGGGCCTTCATGTGTGCGATACCACCGCGATAGATCAGCTGCACTCGATGGAATCGTCTCCGGACGGTGTCGAGCTCCGCCTGGGCGCGCTCGAAGCACTCGCCACATTTCTTTGCGATCGGACTCGCGGACAACGCCGCGGCACTCGGTGCGATACAGCCAGCCGGCACTTTTGGCGCGCCGAGCCATGGCCCTTGATCTCCGGTCGCACCCGATGGCGTATCCCTGTACGCCTGCAGGGCGTTGTCGACTCTCATGAACACGCCGTAGACATCCGGATTGGAAATAAATGCGAGTGTCGAATTTGCCATGGCAGTCGCGGTGGGACTGGGCGCGTGAACCTCGTCGATCATGGGAAGGGCTGGAAAATGGAATTCGCGCAGCGCTTGCCAATCGTTGCTGGTGAACGTCGTAATCGATCTGTTCCCGTCCGGCGGCGCAGCCACAATGGGAGGGCTCACGAACGGCAGGACCATCACGAGAAACGCGCAGATTCTGGGGTCACCGTGACACATTCTTCGTTCCTCTGTTATCTCAACGAACGGCAACGACCACGCGACCCTTGCTGCTCGCGGAGGGCTTCCAGGCAATCTGTAACTGCTGATCCGCGGCGTACGGAAGGTTGTTGAAGTGCGCCTTCAGGTACTCATCCACTCGAGCCACTTTGCCGGGCACCGCCAGGCTCGCTTCATCCGGAAGAACGAACTCGAACGTGGCGCCGACAGCATCTCTAACTACGAGCATCTTCCGGCCGGCGTCGTACGCAAAGAACCTGGCGGTCATCTGCTCCGCGGCGCCTGTCTCTCTGGTCGGAAGTGCGGATGTTGCTGGAGAGTCAGGCCTGGCAGTGGCGGCATCGCGGTTCGGCCTGAACAGACTCGGAAGCGCCGCTTTCGATTCCTCCCCTGCCCACACGACCACGACGTACTCCGCCTGTTCCTGGTCGAGTGATTTGACGCGAACGAACAAATCCCCGGTCGTACGCGTCGGGAATACGCAAGCCTTGGCGGGTGTCGTCTGGCAGGTGTGCAAGGGCACGATGAAGTCGTCAAAATCCGCCAGCTCAACTCTCACCCGACGCGCGGACGTCGACTCCGATACATAAACGATGACTGGCTGCGATACCGCAAGACCAGCGACGGAAAAGTTCTGGCCCTTCGAGTCTGTGGAGCCTTGTGCGACGGCGACCCGAACGCCCGGGAACTTCGGATGTGGCACAGGTTTGAGAGTCGCTGCCTCCTGGGCCAGCGAGACTTGCGGCCCCAGGAGCGCAAACGCAACGTGAATCGAAGCCGCCACGAAGTAGCTGTATCGGGAACACGGCCGCATGGCCGTGGCATCCCGTGTCGCAGTTCCCGACACAAAAATCTCCTGAGACCTTGTCCATAGGCAGGAGTCTCAGACTCCTTTACCTATCAATATCTGTCTCGGGATACAGAAATATCTCAAGGATCGAGGGCCGCCGGATTCCACCCATCCGTCCGCGCCAGCACTGACTGCGCATTGATCGCTGCGGCCTGTGAGCTCGAAAGCACGCGCGACCAGCCCACGCGGGCCGACGTGCTCGAGCCCGGCCCGGTATTCCCGAACTCCGAGTACCGTGCGGTCGCCTCATTCGCCGTGTTGCCCCAGTTGTTCCAGCCCGCGGGCCGGATGTGCGTGTCGATCCAGCTGTTCAGATAGGTGACGGAGCTGTACGGACGCCACGGCCTGCCGAGATCCACCGCGTCGTCGAGCGAGCCCGAGCGCGACAGCGTGCTGTTGATGAAGACATAGCCATACGGATTCGTCTGATCGGTCGACGCCGCGGTGATATAGCCACCGGACAGGCTGCGAATTTCGCAGCTCTCGAACACCGCGGTGCCTGACCCGAAGATGAAGTCGACATGGCCTTCGATGTAGCTGTCGCGGTAGTACTGCCGCCCGCTGCCGTTGGCATACAGCGTGTCCTGCCAGCCGAGCACGCGCACGTTGTAGAAAGCATCGCGATCGCCGCTCACGTACAGGCTCTAGTTAGGGCCATGAATCGACTGGGGAAACTGCCAGCTCGACATACGGTTTCGAGGATGCTCGAGTACACCCTGCTGTACCTCGAGGCCATATGCTCAGGCATTCCGTCTTCGTGCTGGTGAAGACCTTCCCGGCCCTCGCGTTGGCCGACGGGTCAGGCGATCGAGCGATTGACCTTCGCGCTCCGAAAGCCCCGGAAGAGTTGCAACGCACCAATCTGCACACTCTGAAAACCCTCGTGGAGTAGTCCTTGTCGTTCCCGAACCGGAACTTTTTTCAAAAGAAATCTGCAAACCCACTGCTTCAGCGAGCCGGTATCGCGCTTGTTGCAATACAGCGTGCTGCTGCGATTCATGCCGGAAAAATCAGGATTGGACTGATTTCATCGTTTGCTGGAGGTCATCGGTATTGCGCGACTTTCTTGCGCATCCAAAAACCTCGCTTGCACCAAAGCGCCGGCGGAAGCAGATTGCCCCTCGGGCCGAGAGTCCCGGCGTTGTAGGACTGACTCAACCGGTATTTCGTCAAACTTTGGGCCGCCGCGGCTGGAAGTACCCGTTCAAATCGAAAAACGCTCATGTACTATCTACCGAGGAAATGAATCCGGCGCGGGATGCGCAGAAATGTAACGGATTTCATTTACCTTACCTTTCGTTGATTGCCTACTCTGATATGGAGATCGGGGATGAAGCCTTGGCAAGAAGACCTCGTGACCGAGTTCGATGATGAGGTCACACCTCAGGACATCTTCAAGAAGGTAGAAGAAGCCGCGCGCGCCCTGGGCTTCGACTATTGCGCCTATGGCATGCGCGCACCCTTGCCCATCGCCAATCCGAAGATGATTTTGCTCAACAATTACCCGGCCGAATGGCGGTCCCGGTATGAGCAAATGAAATACATCAACATCGATCCAACCGTTCTGCATGCCCGGCGGTCTCGCGATCGACTGATCTGGTCGGACAAGCTGTTTGCCGACACTCCCGCGCTCTGGAACGAGGCCCAGTCTTTCGGCTTGCGCGTCGGTTGGGCTCAATCCACGTTGAATGCGAGTGGAGTGGCCGGAATGCTCACCCTGGCGCGTCCCAAGGAAGCGCTGCGTGAGCCGGAACTGCAGGTCATCGAATCGCGGCTGCGGTGGCTCGCGCAGGTTACCCATGCGGCAATGTCGCGAGCGCTCGGTCAGAAGTTGGGCATGGGAACGCAGATCTCCCTGACGGATCGCGAGATCGAAGTCCTGAGGTGGAGCGCCGACGGCAAAACATCCTCAGAGATATCGGCAATCCTGTCGATTTCCGATCACACGGTGAATTTCCACGTCAAGAACGCCATCAGCAAGCTGGGTGTGACCAACAAAACCGCGGCGGTCGTGCAGGCTGCGGTCCTCGGCATGTTGGCTTGAGTGTCCGCCTGGCGGCGGCCGCATATATAGCCGCCTATATATAAGGGTCGAACAACGACCTCGTTTTAGGCCAGCCTCGCAACCAGACAACCGTTTGAGGCCATGCCGGCACGCCGGCAACGGCCTCTGATTGGCGAAACACCGCCGTTTCGGCCAATCCAGGGCATCCACCTCGCGGTGACCCTCCCAGAGTTGCTAGTTACCCAATGCGGGACGGCGACCGTATCCTATTGTCGTTACATTCAAAAGACGAAGAGCGGACCGATGAGTCATCGAGCCCTCGACGACATCTCCGCTCCTCAAGGACTGCGCTGAAATGCCCATGACGAAGCTCGACGACGGTTGCGTGGAATTGCGACTGGATTCACTGCTGGCCACGCCGCTCGTGCATCTCGTTTCCGGACTGGACGAGGAAGACCGTGTCGATCTCAAGGACGACGGAAAGCAAACGACCATCTCCGGCTATACGGAATGGGTCAGCACCAGCGAGCCCATCATCTCGCTCGGATGGGATTGGCACCTGGATCCGCTGCGAGGCGCGCCGTGGTGCGTAAGATCCTCTCCACCGCGCAGCAATATCCGACTCCTCGACGAATCCATGCGTGAAGTCGAGTGGCGCAAATCCCAGCTGGCGCTCGAAGGTGTCGTAGACGCCTTGTCGTGGCAGGAAGGTACGCAAGCAGCCATCGCATCCCGGTACGCCTGGTTCGCAGAACTGCTCACGATCGCCTCGCATGGTGATCGCTCACGCTGAAGTCGGGCGATGCTTGCTTCGAAGCATTGATCGGTTCGAGCCCGCTTCCGGGCCGAACACATACATCCTCGCATCCCGAAACCTCCGCACAGGTTTCATGTGCGCTTCCTCGCGCAGCATTGCCTGCGATTGCGCATCACGAACGCGTGAGGTCATTCACAAAAAAAACTTTTCCACCACTACGAAATTTATGAGGGCCAACCTCCGATAGTTGCTAGTTACGAAGTGCCATGACACGCGCCTAGTCTTCACTCCACGAACGGATGCACAAATGGGAGTGAAGAAGAATGGAAATCTTGACGGGCAATTCACACGAACTCTGTGCGGGCTTGATGACGGAACTCTCCCGATACCGGCACAAGGTTTTTGTCGAGAAGTTAGGCTGGGAGCTCAACTGCACCGATGGCCAGGAGCTCGATCAATTCGACGGACCCCAGGCCCGTTATGTGATCGGCCGTAATCCCGGCAACGCCATCATCGCCAGCGCCAGGCTGCTCCCAACTACCCAGCCTTATCTCCTGAGCGAAGTCTTCCCCTACGTCCTCAATGGCCGGCCCGTGCCGTGCTCGCCGGAAATCTGGGAGCTTTCCAGATTCGCCTCCGTGGATTTCACCGTCTCGGCCGTGCCGAGGCTCGCCCGGAGATCCGAGCAGTCGATCGCCATCGAACTGCTGCGCGCATGCATGGCATACGCCGCCGCGCAGGGAGCACGGCGCCTGATCACCGTCTCGCCGATTGGCATCGAGCGTCTGCTTCAGCGAGCCGGCATCGTGATGCGGCGCGCGGGACCCCCGACGCTGATCAACGGCCATCCCATCTTCGCGTGCCTGATCGATTGCGAGAACGCGCAGTTCACGGACGGCGAGCAAGAGATCGACGCCGCCTGAGCAGACAACGCCAGCGCAGTTCCTGAGTCACTCATCAAAACGGGATTTTGCCAACCATGTACTCCGAACCCATTGACACGGTTAACCCATCAATTGCAGTCGTCGGCATCGGCTGCAGGTTTCCCGGCGGCGCCAACGACCCCGAATCGCTCTGGGCAAATCTCATCGCCGGCAAGGATTGCGTCACGGAAGTCGCGGCGGATCGCTTCTGTGTCGACGCACACTTTCATTCCAAGCGGGCAACACCAGGGAAAACCGTTTCCAAGTGGGGCGGCTTCATCGACGACATCGCGGGATTCGATGCCGAGTTTTTCGGCATCTCGCCGCGCGAGGCGTCCCTCATGGATCCACAGCAGCGAATCCTGCTCGAGGTGTGTTGGGAAGCCCTCGAAGACGCGGGCGCGCCGCCATCCAACCTGCGCGGCCATCCGGTCGGCGTGTATATCGGCGGCTTCACGCTCGACTACATGTTGCTGCAGCTCGGCGGCTCGGAATATCGCTCCGTCGAGGCGCATACCGCCACCGGTTCGATGATGACGCTGCTGGCGAACCGCCTCTCTTATGTATTCGGCTTCCAGGGACCGAGCATCGCCCTGGATACGGCCTGCTCCTCTTCCATGGTGGCCGTGCACCTGGCCTGCCAAAGCCTCGCCGCCGGGGAATCCGAGCTGGCGATCGCCGGCGGCGTGAATGCCTTGTTAGGGCCGAGCTACACGATCGCCGAGTCGCGCGCCGGCATGCTGTCTCCCACGGGCCGCTCGAGGGCATTCGACTCTCGCGCCGATGGGTATGTCCGGGGCGAAGGCGCCGGAATCGTCGTGCTGAAGCGGCTCAGCGATGCCCAACGCGACGGCGACCACATCTACGCAATCATCCGCTCCACGGCGTGCAACCAGGACGGCCATAGCGACGGCCTCACGGTTCCGAGCGGCGATGCTCAACAGAACTTGATCGAGTCGGCTTGTTCAGCGGCCGGCATCGCGCCCACCGAGATCCACTACGTCGAAGCGCACGGCACCGGCACCCCCGTCGGCGATCCGATTGAAGCCAATGCCATCGGTGGCGTTTTGGGCCGAGACCGCCCGGCCGACCGTCCCTGCCTGATCGGCTCGATCAAGACCAACATCGGTCACACCGAGGCGGCCGCCGGCGTCGCCGGGTTGATCAAGGCCGCGCTCGTGCTGGAGCACGGCGTCGCGCCCCCTCATCTGCATTTCGGTACCGCGAATGCCAAGATCGATTTCGCCGCGCTCAATCTCAAGGTTCCGCAAACGCCGACGCCGCTGACAGTTGAAGGCGAACACGCCTATGCAGCGGTCAATTCATTCGGTTTCGGCGGCACGAATGCACACGCCATCCTGCAATCGGCGCCGCGAGCCAGTACCTCAGCGCTAACCAGTTCCGCGCAGGGCTGGATGCTGCCGCTTTCGACGCGCCACGCCGAAGCCTTGCCGCTGCTTGCGCAGCGCTACGCTGCGAGTCTCGAAGCCGGCGGCGCACTCGAGAATGCGGCGCTCGATGATGTCCAGCACAGTGCCTTCACCCGCCGTGAGCATCATCCGCATCGCGTCTGCGCGATCGGCGCGACACGCAGCGATTTGATCGAAGCGCTGCGGGCGGTCGCGGACGGCACCGACCACCGATATCTGTCACGCCGCGCAGAGCATGTGACGAGCGAAAACCAGGTCGTCTTCGTCTATTCCGGGATGGGGCCGCAATGGTGTGGCATGGGCCAGGAGCTCTACCGCACCGAGCCGGTTTTCCGCGCTGCGGTAGATCGTCTGGCGGCGGAATTCGAAGTGCAGGCGAACTGGTCCATTCTCGAACAGCTTCTGTCCGACAAGGCGCAATCGCGCATGGCGGACACCGACGTTGCGCAGCCCGCCAACTTCATCCTGCAAGTTGCGCTGACCGAGTGGCTGGCAGCGTGGGGAATTCGTCCGGCCGCGATCGTCGGCCACAGCGCAGGCGAACCCGCGGCGGTTCTGGCGGCCGGTTGCATCAGTGAAGCCGACGCGATCCGCGTCGTCCTGCATCGCAGCCGCTTGCAGCACCAGACGGCAGGCCAGGGACGCATGCTGGCGGTCGGACTGAATGCCGCGGATGCGCTCGCGCAATTGGAAGAAGTCACCGATGGCACGTTGTCATTGGCGGCGATCAACGGACCGACCGCGGTGACCGTGGCGGGATCCGCGGATGCCATCGAACGTTTGCGCGCCGCACTCGAAGCGCGCTCCGTGTTCGCGAAGTTGTTGCGTGTCGACGTTCCCTACCACAGCAGTTTCATGGAGCCTCTGGAGGCGCCGCTGCTGGCAACCCTTGCAGACCTCGATCTGCAGCCGGCACGCATACCTCTGTTCTCGACCGTCACGGGCGAACGCGCCGAAGGACCGGAACTGGACGCGGGCTACTGGTATCGCAATGTGCGTCAGCCGGTGCTGTTCGCCAAGGCCATGGGAAATATCCTCGCGGAGGGCTATCGCAGCTTCCTGGAAATCGGTCCGCATCCAGTCCTGTCCGGTTCGATCGCGGAGAACGCGATCCTTCAAGGCATCGGCGTCGAAGTCATTCCGACCTTGCATCGCGAACAGCCCGAAAGCCTGCAGGTCCGCAAGACTGTCGCCCAGTTTTTCTGCAACGGCGCCAGGCTCGATTGCAGCCAGATGCTGCCGGCCGGCGGCCACGTGCGGCTGCCGAACTATCCCTGGCTGCACGAACATCACTGGCACGAAACGCCCGCTTCGCGAGCGAGCCGCACTGCGCCCATGTTGCATCCCATCGTCGCGCGTCGCGTCGATACCATCGTCCCGACCTGGGAAGCCGATGTGGATTGCACCAGGGCCGATTTTCTCCAGGATCACTGCATCCAGGGAACGGTGGTATTTCCCGGCGCGGGCTACGTCGAAATGGCGCTCTTCGCCGCGAGGCAGCTGTTCGGTTCACCCGAGATCGTGCGCTTCTCCGATGTGGCCTTCGAACGCGCACTCTATCTTTCGTCGGATACGCCTCGCACGCTGCGCATCGCGGTCGATCCAGACACCTATCGCTTCAATATCGCGAGCCGCATCTACGGCACTCCCGGCGCCGAGTGGCAAACCCATGCCACTGGCCGCTTCTTCACCACGGTACCCGGGCGTGAGGAACCCGGGTGTCTGCGGGAGATCGCGGCTCGCTGCACCGAGGAAATTGCCGTCGAACGCTGCTACCGGCACTTCGAGAAGTTAGGCCTGGAGTACGGCCCGACATTCCGCGGCATCGTCGAGCTGCACCAGGGTTCCGCCGAATCGTTCGCCCGCGTTCAACTCCCCGAGCAGCTGCAGGCAGGCTACGAGGACTACAGCATCCATCCGGCGGTACTCGATCTTTGCTTCCAGACACTGGCTGCCGCCCTGCCCTTCGAGGAGCAAGACTCGGCAGCGCCCAAGGTGTACATGCCGGTCGGCGTCAAATCCGGACACCTCCTCGGCCGGATACCGTCCAACCCCCGCATTCATGCGCGCATCACCACGCGCGACGAGCGCAGCATGCGCGGCGACATCAAGATGTACGACGAGTCCGGCAAGCTGCTGCTCGACATCATCGATTGCGAAGCGCGAGTCCTGGGAGGAGCCGCGGCGCCCTTCACCGTCGTGCCGCAACGGCTTTACGCTCCACGGTGGGTCTCCGCTCCGCCGGTAGTCAGCGATGCAGGTCTCCAGCCGGGTTACTGGCTGATCTTCGGCGGTCATCCCAAATTCGCCGACCATGTCGCGCGCGCCTTCATCTCCGCGGGCCATCGGCCCTTGCGGGTGGAAGCGCAGTCCGCGACCGAAATCTCGGCCGATGTGGAGATGGTCGATGCGTGCAGCGCGACCGCCTGGGCGGAGCTGTTGCAGCGTATTCCCACCGATCGGCCGCTACTCGGCTGTCTGCAGCTGGATCTGTGCCGCAGCTTTCCGCAAGACGAACCTTCCGTCGACGACATCAATCGGGCGCTCACGGCCGGATGTCTGACCACACTCAACATCACCAAGGCGTTGGCGGCACTGCCCAGTGTGGAAAAGCCCCGCCTGTGGATTGCCAGCTGCGGCGCGCAAGCCGTGACCGCGGATGAACGCTGCGACCCGTTCGCCGCGCCGGTCTGGGGCATGGCGCGCGTGATCGGTCATGGCGAGCACGTCGATCTGTGGGGCGGCCTCGTTGATCTGCAGAGCCTGACCGAGGACGACGCCAAACACCTCGTTGCCGAGTGCCTCGGCGGCGATGCCGAGGACCAGCTCGCCTGGCGCGATGGCGAGCGCTTCATGATGCGGCTGGCCGAGTGCGACACCGCCGACGAACTACCGGTTCCGCCGGCGCTGCGCAGTGACGCCAGCTATCTCATCACCGGTGGCCTGGGAGCCCTCGGACTCGAGATCGCGCGCTGGATGGTGGTCCGCGGTGCGCGCCACCTGATTCTGGCCGGCCGTGAGGGCCTGCCGCCCCGCGAGGAGTGGAGCACCTTGCCGAAGGTCCATCCCGCACAAGCGCGCATCGCCGCCGTATGTGAGCTCGAGCAGCTCGGAGCGAATGTGCACGTCGAGCGCCTGGACGTCGCCGATCGCGCGTCCGTGGAGTCGCTGCTGGCCAGAATTCGCAGCTCACGACGTCCGCCACTGCGCGGCGTGGTGCACTCGGCCGGCGTCGCGCATCCCAAACTACTCAGCCAGATCGACAACGCCGAGTTCCTGGCCGTCATGCCTGCCAAGGTGTTTGGCGCCTGGAATCTGCACCAGGCACTGAAAGACGCTCCCCTCGACTTCTTCGTGCTGTTCTCATCGGTGGCCTCCACGGTCATATCGATGGGCCAGGGCAACTATGCCGCTGCCAATGCCTTCCTCGACGCACTGGCGCTGCGGCGCCGTGCCGAAGGCTTGCCGGCGCTCAGCGTCAACTGGGGACCGTGGGGCGATGTGGGCATGGCGACGCAGCTCGACCTGATCACCCACTTCCAGGAACGCGGCTTCTTCCCGATGACGTCCGCACAAGGCTGCGAAGCGCTGGGAAGAATGATGAGCGGGCGGCTCGCGCAGGCGCTCGTGCTGGGCGCTCACTGGACCAGGGTCGGCGAAAGCATGCCCCTGAGTATTGCCGCGCCGATGCTCGAACAACTCATCGCCGCGGAGCGCGAGCGCGATCGCAACGCTCCGACGGAGGCTGCGACCGGCAATGTCCTCGAAGCGTTCGCGGAATGCGCCGATCCGGACGCGCGCGTGGAATTGCTCATCGGTCATGTGCGCAACCTGGCTTGCAAGGTATTGCGCATCGAACCGGCGAAATTACGCGACGACGACTCTCTCAACAATCTCGGGCTCGATTCGATGATGGCGATCGAATTGAAGAATCGCATCGAGCAATCGCTCAAGACCCCCATCGCCATTGTCGATCTGCTGCGTGGCGCGAGCGTCAAGAGCATCGCGGCGAGTGTCGGCGAGGAACTTCAGGGTCGACTGCTCGCGGACAGCGACACCGAAGTCGCGGCGCTCGCCGCAGATATCTCCCAACTAAACCCGGCGCAGCTCGATGAGCTGCTGCAAGACGCTTGAGAACGAGGCTCCCATGGAACAACTCAAAACACGCATTCAGACCCTCAGTCCGCAACAGCGGCGGGCCCTCAAGCAACTGCTGCGCGATCGCGGCAGCGGCAAGGTCGAACTCACGCCGATCGAGGGTGCCACCTTCCCGCTGTCGCCTCCCCAGCAGCGATTGTGGCTGTTGTCGCAGCTCGGCGGCGCAAGCAGCGCCTACAACATCCCCGGATGTTTCCAGCTCACCGGCGCCATCGATCACGATGCGTTGACCGAAGCCCTCGCCGAAATGCAGCAGCGGCACGAAATCCTGCGCACGACTTTCCATACGGACAGCGAGGGCCGCCCGTTGCAGCGCGTGTCGGAGCTGCAGACCATCGACTATCAACTGATTTCGGGCGGCCTTCCGGGCAGTGCCGCACCCACCGGCTCCGACGCCGAGATCGCCACCATCGTGCGTGAAGTGCTCTTGCAGCCTTTCGACTTGACGGCGGGCCCGAATTGGCGAGCGCGCTTGCTGTCCCTGGACGCAACGCGGTCCGTGCTCATCCTGAGCTTCCATCATCTGGTGTTCGACGGCTGGTCGCTCGGCGTCTTTGCCACCGAGCTCTTCGCTGCGTACGCGCGGCTGACTGGCCAGAGCGATGCCGAGCTGCCCGAGCCGAAGTACCAGTACAAGCACTACGTCGGCTGGCGGCGAAGTCATGACAGCGAGGCACAGCTGGCGCGCGAGACGCAATTCTGGCGCGGTGCCCTGGCGGGCGAGCTGCCCGTGCTCGAATTGCCGGCGGACAAGGCGCGTCCACGTGTCAACAGCTATCGCGGCGCCATCCACAAATGCGTGCTGTCACGCGAAGTGTTCGACACGCTCAAGTCGCTCGCGCGGCGCGCGAGCACCACGCCCTACGTCGCCTTCATGAGCCTTCTCAAGGTGCTGTTGCATCGCTACACCGGGCAGACCGATCTCATCGTCGGCACGCCGGTTTCCGGACGCGAACGGGCCGAAGATGCGTCCTTGATCGGCGCGTTGATCAATACGCTGCCGATCCGCAGCCGCCTCGATCCGCAGCTCGGCTTTCGCGAGATGCTGGGCCGCGAGCGAGCCGCAAGCCTCGACGCGTTCGCTCATCAGATGCTGCCTTTCGACGCCATCGTCGAGGCGGTGAATCCATCACGCGCCTCTGGCTGCAATCCCATTTTCCAGGTGCTCTACACCTATCAGAACGCGCTGCCGGCGATCGCAACAGGCGATCTGCAGGTTCAGTACATGGATGTGGATTGCGGCACCGCCAAGTTCGACCTGTCACTGGACGTGTTCGAAGGCGTTGACGGACCGACCTGCATATTCGAGTACAGCTCGGACTTGTTCACTGCCGAGCGCATCGAACGCATGGCCCGACATTTTGCGCAGTTGGCGCAATCGATCTGTGCCACGCCGGATGCGCCGATCAGCCAATTGCGGCTGCTCACCGACGAAGAAATCGCGACCACCTATGCTTGTTTGCGGGCCCCTGCCCTCGAAGTGCCTTACACCGATTTCGTTGCGCTGTTCGCACGACGGGCCCTGGCTTGCGCCGACAACTGCGCCGTGCGCGACGGGGATCGCGCGCTGACTTATGCCGAGCTCGACGCGCAGGCGAACCGTATCGCACATGCCCTGGCCGCTCGCGGCGTGACCGCGGGTTCGGTAGTCGGCGTGTGTATGGCGCGTTCGCCCGATCTGATCGCGGCGCTGGTGGGCGTGATGAAGACCGGTGCGGCGTTCGTGGCACTGGATCCCAACTATCCATCCGAGCGACTCGGGTTCATCGCAGCCGACGCGGGCATTTGCTGCCTCGTTCGCAACGACGGCAGTCGCGAAGCCTCGGCACGCATCGACGTACCGGTCCTCGTTCTCGACAGCGAATCGCTCACGCATCTGCCGGCCACGGCACCGGCGTGCAAGGACATCGATGCGGATTCCCTGGCCTACATCGTCTACACCTCGGGCACCACCGGCCAGCCCAAGGGCGTGATGATCACGCACGGCAACTGGACGAATGCGTACGCGGGGTGGGAGCGCGAGTACAACCTCGAGAATCTGAATGCTCATCTGCAGATGGCGAGCTTTTCCTTCGACGTGTTCTGCGGCGATTTGATCCGCGCGCTCGGTTCGGGAAGGACCCTGGTTCTGTGTCCGCACGAGCTGTTCGCCGCGCCCGACAAGCTGCATACCTGGATGCAACAGGCGAAAACCGATTTCGCCGAGTTCGTTCCCGGCGTGTTTCGCAACCTGGCGGACCACCTGCTGTCCACGGGCAAGCGGCTGGACTTCATGCAGATCCTGGTGGTGGCCTCGGACAGCTGGTACGTCGGCGAGTACCGCCGGTATCGCAGCCTGCTCTCGGCAGAAGGGCGGTTGATAAATTCTTACGGCATTTCCGAAACCACGATCGACAGCACCTACTTCGAAAGCTCCGTCATCGGTTATGCGGATGGCGCGCTGGTGCCGATCGGCAAGCCATTCCCCAACGTCGCGGTGTTCGTCACGGACGACAACATGCAGTTGTTGCCGGCGGGCGTCACCGGAGAAATCTGCATTGCCGGTGCGGGCGTCAGCCGCGGCTACGTCAATCGTCCGGATTTGACGGCGCAAAAATTCATCGTTCGGCCCCTGGTGGCGGCCGAGACACCGGTGCGTCTGTATCGCACTGGCGATCTCGGCCGCATGCGCAGCGACGGCAGCCTCGAGCTCATCGGACGTCGCGATACGCAGATCAAGATCCGCGGCATGCGCGTGGAGCTGGGCGAAATCGAAACGCTGCTGCGCGACAAGCTGTGCCTGGTGCAGGACTGCGCGGTCTCTATCTACGAGGACGTGAAGGGCAATCGACGCATCGTCGCATACGTGGTGGAAAAATCTCCCGGCGAGATCGACCAGAAACTTTTCAATGCGCAGCTCGCGGAGCACCTGCCGGCCTACATGTTGCCGGCCGCATACGTGAAGATCGGGCAGCTGCCTCTGTCCCCAAACGGCAAAGTTGATCGGCGACGTTTGCCTGCCTACGACGAAGACTCCAGCACTTCTGCCGGCAGCTTCGTCTCGCCGCGAACCCTGAGCGAGGAGATGCTCGCGACGATCTGGATCCACGTTTTCAATCTTCCGCGAGTCGGCGTCAACGACAGCTTCTTCGAGCTCGGCGGCCATTCACTGCTGGCATTCCAGATCGTGGCGCGCATTCGCGAGGCATTCCAGGTCGACCTGCCGCTGCAGGCGTTGTTCGAACATCCGACCATCGCCGGCCTCGCTGGCGTCATCAGCGATCTGCAGGGCAAGCGCGAGCAATACGACGCCACCGTCAACTCGCTGCCCATGATCGTCCCTGACCCGGCGTCACTCCAGGAGCCGTTTCCGCTCACCGAAGTGCAACAGGCTTATTGGCTGGGACGCAACGAGATATTCGAATTCGGCAACGTCACCACGCACAGCTACGACGAGATGGAAACGGCGCAGATCGACGTGCCGCGCTTCCAGCGAGCCTGGAATCGCGTCGTCGCCCGGCACGACATGTTGCGCGCCATCATTCTCGATGACGGTACGCAGCAGATTCGGACGAACGTACCCGAATACGAAATCCAGGTTCTGGATCTGCGCAGCTGCAACGCCGAGGAGACCGAACTCGGCGTCGAGAGAGTGCGCGCGGAGATGTCCCACCAGCGGCTGAACGTACATCGTTGGCCGGTGTTCGATGTACGCGTGACATTGCTGAGTGAACAGCGCGCACGCATTCATTTCAGCAGCGACGCGCTGATGTTCGATGTCTGGAGCTTCGTCATCATCATCGAGGATCTGATCAAGCTGTACCTCGAGCCGAATGCGGTGTTGCCCAGGATCGACCTCTCCTTCCGCGACTACGTGCTGGCGGAGGAAGGCGTCCGGAAGACCGAACGTTATCGCAAGGCGCTCGAATACTGGCGCACCCGCGTAGCCACGCTCGCGCCCGCGCCGCAACTCCCCTCGGCGATGGATCCGGCGTTGCTCAAGAAGCCGCACTTCACACGCCTGCATGCAGAGCTGCCGCCGGAAGCCTGGGAACGATTGAAGAAGAAGACGGTGCGTGCCGGCCTGACAACGACCGGGTTGTTGCTCGCGGCCTATGCCGAGGTACTCGCAGTCTACAGCCGTGACCCGGCCTTCTCGCTCAACCTCACATTCCTGAACCGGCACCCGTTGCATCCGCAGGTCAATGACATCGTCGGCGAGTTCACGTCGCTGACTCTGCTCAGCGTCGATCAGTCGGTTGGCAAGAGCTTCGTCGAGCGCGCGCGCAAAGTGCAGGCGGATCTGTGGCACGACCTCGAACACCATGACATCAGCGGCGTCCAGGTATTGCGCGATCTCACCCGCGCTCACGGCGGTGCGACGCGCGCCAAGATGCCGGTGGTATTCACCAGCGCGCTGGTCGTACCCATCCCGAAACGCAAACCCGAATTTCCCGTCACCCCCGTCTACAGGGACGGCGTAACACAGACGTCCCAGGTCTGGCTCGATTGCGGGGTCTGGGAAGACGGCGGAGTGCTGCTGTCCAATTGGGATGTCGTGCTCGATCTGTATCCGCCGGGTTTGATTCATGAAATGTTCGATGCGTACTGGCGGCTCGTTCAGCGCCTGGCGAACGAAGATGCGATCTGGCAGGAGGCGATCGTCGTCAACCAGATCGCGGCAAACACCGCAGCGGCCCCTGCCCTCATCGCTTCGGGTCCCATTACTTCGGGCTCCGTTGAATCGAGCGCAGTAGCAACGGCAACGCTCGATTCGCTGTTCCTCGAAAGCCTGTCGCACACGCCGAACGCACTCGCGGTCATCACGCCGACACTCGAGCTCACTTATCAGGAGCTCGGCGAGCGCGCGGCCTGGGTGCAGCGGCGCCTCGGCGAGATCGATGTCCTGAAAGGCACACTGGTCGCCGTCGCGATGTTCAAAGGGTGGGAACAGGTGGCAGCGGCGTTGGGCATCATGAATGCCGGCGCCGCATACATGCCGGTCGATCCGGCGCTGCCGGATGAGCGGATGCGCGTGCTGTTCGAAGAAGGTCGCGTCGCGGCGATCATTACCACCGCGGACCTGGCTGAGCGCTGCGCCGCGCTCTGCGACCGTCCCGTCCTCGTGTTGCACGAGCACTGCCACTGCAATCCCGAACGGCTGTTCCTGGAAGGTGTCTCGGAGCCCGCCGACATTGCCTACGTCATCTTCACCTCCGGCTCCACGGGCAAACCGAAAGGAGTCGTGATCGACCATCGCGGCGCCGTCAACACCATCCTCGATGTCAACAAGACCATGGCGATCGGCGCGGGCGACAAAGTGCTGGCGCTGTCGTCCTTGAGTTTCGATCTGTCGGTGTTCGACCTGTTCGGGTTGTTAGCCGCAGGCGGCGCGGTGGTGATACCGGATGCAGAACGCCGGCTCGATCCCGCCCACTGGGCGGACCTGATCGATTCATATGGAGTGACGGTGTGGAATTCGGTGCCGGCGCTCTGCGGCCTGATGGTGGATTTCCTGGAGAACACTGCCGCCAGCAGCAACACCATCCGCCACGTCATGATGAGCGGCGACTGGATTCCGGTGACGCTGCCGAACCGGATTCGCCACTCGATGCCGGTCGCGAAAGTGACCAGCCTCGGAGGTGCGACGGAAGCGTCGATCTGGTCGATCTGGTATCCCGTGAACGAGGTGCCTGCGGACTGGACCAGCATTCCGTACGGCAAGGCGATGCGCGCGCAGGAAATGCACGTGCTCGATCATCGCCTGCAGGAATCTCCGACCTGGGTGACCGGTGAGCTGTATATCGGCGGCATCGGCCTCGCACTCGGTTATTGGGGAGACGAGGAACGCACCGCACGAGCTTTCATCACCCATCCACACACGGGCAAGCGCTTGTACCGCACGGGAGATCTGGGCCGGCGGTTGCCAGACGGGAACATCGAGTTCCTCGGCCGTGAAGACCAGCAGGTCAAGGTCCAGGGTCATCGCATCGAACTGGGCGACATCGAAGCGGCCCTGCTGCGGCATCCCGCCGTGCGCGATGCGGCTGCAGTCTGCCAGGGCGAACGCCACGGCGAAAAACGCCTCGGAGCGTTCTACTGCGTACATCCCGAAAGCGAACTCGATGCAGCGACACTGCGCGACTTCCTGCTGCAGCTGCTGCCCGAGTACATGGTCCCGCACACGCTGCAGGTGGTGGCCGCACTTCCGCTGAGCTCCAACGGCAAAGTGGATCGCAAGGCGCTGCCCACGTTGAAAGCCGCGGCTGAACCTGTGGCCAATCATGTGCCGCCCCGCGATTCAGCGGAAGCCGCGGTGCTCGAGATCTGGAAAGAGCTCTTCGGCGACGCGCCCATGGGCGTGGAGCAGAACTTCTTCGCCGCCGGCGGCGACTCGATGCTGGCGATCAAACTACTCGGCGCACTGCGCCGGCAGTTGAAAGCGCCGTTCGAGCTCAAGGATGTGTTCCTGTGTCAGACGGTTGCCGCGCAGGCGGCCCGGGCTCAGGCGCTCGAAAGCGGTACCCGACCCACTCAAGAAATCACTCTGAACATGGAGACAGCAGTATGTTAGCCGAATTGGAACGCGCTCCGGCCCGGGCGGCCGTGCACAAGCACGCGGCAATCGATGTACGCAAGAAACTCACCTTGCCCATCGTGAACCTGATCGGACTGCACAAGAGCTACAGGCAGGGGCACAGCGTCGTGCAGGCGCTGCAGGATGTCGATCTGCACATCGAATCGGGCGAGATGCTGGCGATCTGCGGCCCCTCGGGCAGCGGTAAGTCGACACTTCTCAACATCATCGGGCTGCTCGATGACCCGGATAAGGGCGAGATGCTGATCGACGGTCGGCGGTTGAGCGAGCTGAGCTCGCGGGCCAAAGCGGACCTGCGCAGCAGCACGATCGGCTTCATCTTCCAGAGTTTCAATCTGATCCCGGTGCTGACTGCGATCGAGAACGTCATGCTGCCGTTACGACTGCGTGGCAAGACGACGAGCACCGATGAGGCGCGTGCCGAAGCGCTGCTGCGCACCGTCGGACTGAAGGACCAGATCCGCGCCTATCCGGATCGCATGAGCGGCGGGCAGCGGCAGCGTGTCGCTATCGCACGCGCGCTGATCACCCGCCCCAGGCTGCTCATTGCCGATGAGCCCACCGCCAACCTGGATACGGAGAACAGCGTGATGGTGATGGAGCTGTTGGCCCAGCTGCGCAGCGAGCAGGACGTGACCTGCGTGTTCTCCACTCACGACCACCGCATCCTGAAGCACATGAGCCGCATCGTCTCCCTGCGCGACGGCCGTATCACCCTCGGAGATCTGTGACATGCACATCCTACTTCTTGCCATGCGCAACATCGCGCGCAATCGCCGGCGCAGCCTGGTGACGATTGCCGCAGTCGCCGCCGGATTGATCGCGCTGAACCTGTTCGGCGGATACATCGTCAACACCTACGCCGGACTCAAGCTGCAGGCCATCTCGGGAGAGCGCCTCGGCCATCTCACGATCTACAAACGCGGCATGCTGCTCGAAGGAAAGCTGCATCCGAAGCGCTACATGTTCGATGACACGGAAAGCTCGCGCCTGACCAATATCGTGCGCTCCACGGGCGGCGTGAAGTTAGTCTCGCCGCGCCTGTCGATCAGCGGCATTGCTGCCGCCTCCAACGGGCGGGCGTCCTCGATATTCATCGGCGAGGCGATGGTGCCCGAGGACATGGCGATACTGCGCGGCGAACTGCAGGAAGGCGCCGGCGGCTCGCTGACACCCGGCAAGAACTACGGCGTCGCGGTGTCCGACGACCTGGCGAAGTTGCTGAACTACAAACTCGGCGACACGATCACCTTGCTCAGCAGCACCATCGATGGACAGGCCAATGCCCTCGATGGACAGATCGTCAGCCTGTTCAATACCGGCAACGCGGCGACCAACGACAAGTACCTGCTGCTGCCTCTCGCGTTCGCGCAGAACCTGCTCGATACGCAGCGCGTGGAGCGCTTCGTGATATTGCTCGACGACGACGCGCTGACCGATTCCAAACGAACCGAGCTCGGTGCGCGCCTCAAGTCCGCCGGTTTCGACGTCGAGATCAAGACCTGGCAGGAACTCTCGAGCTTCTACCGCCAGGTGCGCGGGCTCTTCGACATGATCTTCAGCTTCATCGCCAGCATCGTGTTCATCATCGCGGCCCTGAGCATCGCCAACACCATTTCCATGACGGTGGTCGAGCGCACCCGCGAGGTGGGGACGCTGCGCGCCCTCGGACTGGGCAAACCCGGCGTGGTTGGGTTGTTCGCGACCGAGGCCGGATGGCTGGCCACCATCGGCACATTCGCGGGATTGTTAGGCACCGTGGCATTCGCCTTGCTGATCAACAATGCCGACCTGTCCTATGTGCCGCCCAATTCTTCTTATCGGGTGGCATTGCTGGTCGATCTGGACTGGGTACGCATCGCGTCGGTATCGATGGTGGTCATCGTCCTTGCGCTCGCAGCAGCGGTGTTGCCCTCCCTGCGCGCCGCGCGCCGCGGCATCGTCGATGCCCTGGCACATACCTGAACCTTCCAACGCACTCAACGGAAGTACTGACATGAAAATACATTCTCTTTCTGCATCGTTCGCCTGCGCAGCGCTGCTGCTCTTCCAGGCCACCACCCAGGCTGGGGTCGCGGCTCCGGACAGCGTCGAAATTCTCGCCGCCACCGATCGGGTACGCGGCGGCGGCGTGCCGGGTGTGCAGTGGGACCTGAAGATCGTCACCAGCGATGAGGACGTCGACAGCGGCGGCACCGAACGCAAGTTGCAGGTCCGGGCCGCCGCCGACAACAGCGTCGCCGAGACCACCTATCCGCCGCGCGCCGCAGGCGGGCGTCTGCTGCAGCTCGGGCGAAACATGTGGTATGGCCGGCCGGATCTGCAGCGATCCATCTCCATCTCCAGCCGGCAGAAGATGATGGGGCCGGCGGCCAATGGCGACATTGCCTCGACTAACTACAGCAAGGACTACGACGCCACGCTGCTGCGTGAAGAGGACGTCGAGGGCGAGCCCGCCTACGTGCTGGACCTGGTCGCCAAGAGCAAGTTCTGCACCTACGACCGCATCGTCTACTGGGTGTCGAAAGCGCGCACGGTACCGCTCAAGGCCGAGTTCTACACCGTGTCGGGCAAGGTGCTCAAGACCGCGACATTCGAGAGCAAGAACTCCATCGTCATCGAGGGCCAGAAGCAGCCTTTCGTGAGCCGCATGGTGATCCAGGATGCGATCAACAGCGACAGCGTCTCGGTACTCGAATACTCGAACATCAAGGTGCGCCCCTTCGGCCCTGATGTGTTCAGCGTCGCCTCGCTCACGCGGTAGTTAGCGACGTGGAAACCATCCCGATGTCCGCCGCCCTCATGCCCTCCGAGCCGTTCAACCGACATCGTGTCTGGTCCATCACAGCCGCGGTTGCGTTGATGAGCATCCCGGGTGCGCTCATGGCGCAGGGAGCCGTCCCTCCGGAGGGGCTTGCCGCGCAGCAGGATCCTGCGCCCGCCTCGGCGGAAGAAGGCGCAGGGTCGCAGGACTCACCCCCCGTGGACGATGAGACGGACGAAGAAACGGAAAAGCGTGTGCGCTTCAACGTGCGAACTCAGACCTTGCTCTACGGCACGTTCGTCACGCCGCAGGAGTCCAGTCCTTTCAACCCGGGCAATCGCTTCGCAGCGATTCCCTCCGACGAAATCAATGCCGACCTGCGTCTCGATCTGTCCGCAGGCGCCGGGCCGTGCAGCGCTTATGCCAATCTGCGTGCCGGCTACGACTACGTGATCGACGCAGATCCTGAACCTCGTACGGCCGACCGCAGCGATTTTTTTCTCAACGCGGGTAACGTGCGTTGCGAGGTGGCGCGGGGCGTGTTTCTCAGCGCCGGCCGCGAAGTGCTGCAATGGGGAAGCGCCACGTTTCTTTCGCCGAGCAACCCGTTGTTCATCGACACGGGCAAGACCAACCCTCTCTCGGATATCTATGGCAAGGACATTGCCCAGCTGACCTGGTACGCCAACGAGCGACTGACCTTCAGCGTGCTGCATAACTATGCCGTTGGCAGCCGCGATCCGGATCAATTGAATTTTTCGCCGCTCACCGCAGTCAAGCTGGATTGGATCGGTGCCCGCGCGAGCGGCGGCGCCATTCTCTCCAAAGATGATGACGGCGTATCGCGACTCGGGCTGTACGGCACCTATACCTACTCGGACGCCCTCCTCGTCTACGCCGACGTTTCGGTCGGCCGCGGCAACTCCGGGTGGTTTCCGCAGCGGGATCCCACCAGCGAATGGCGCTTCGAACAAACGAAACTGAATGACGAAGTTTTCTACACCAGCCTGCTGGGTGGCGCCTACACCTTCGAGTCGGGTTGGTCGCTGACCGCGGAGTGGCTTACCGGCAATGAAGGTTATGGCAGCAGCGAGCGCCGCGACTACCTCGCTGCGGTGACGCAAGCGGCCAATGGCTTTGCCTCGGGTACGAACGTGGGCAGGAGCGCCCAGCTGCTCGGTACGTCGCTCGCCAACGACCAGCGCTACCTCGGTTCCGATTACGTGTTCCTGCAGATCCTGCGCACCGAGTGGAATGACAAGGCGGACGTGGCGCTGCGCTGGAGTCGCTCGCTCGGAGCAGGGTCGGGAGATGCACTCTCGGCTTCACTCACTTACTACGTCACGCCTTCCCTGCAAACGTTTTTCATCGGCACTCGCGCAAGCGGCGGAGCCGACTCGGACTTCGGGCGCCTCATCGAGGATTCGGCGCTCGTCGGCCTGCGCTGGTATTTCTGAAGGACAAAAACAAATGAACGCATCGCTAAAACATTTTTCCCCCACGCTGCGGTGCCCACCAGGCAACGAGGCCTATCTGTTTCCCTTGCGATCCACGGCCGGGAAAAAGAGCCGCATGCAGCTTTTTCTATTTCCCTACGCAGGTGCCAGCGCTGCGATCTTTCGCGGCTGGACCGCGCGGTTCGACGATCGTTTCGAACTGATTGCGATCCAGCTGCCCGGGCGCGCCAACCGATTGTCCGAACCACCCCTGACCGATCATCGCCAGCTCTTCGAGGAAGTCACCGATGCCATCATCGAGCGACTCGGAGCTGCGCGCTTTGCGTTCTACGGACACAGCATGGGAGCGCTGCTCGCCTTCGAAGTGACTTTGGCCCTGGCGCGGCGCGGCTCCCGGCAACCGGAATGTCTGTTCCTCTCCGGCCGCAAGCCTCCGCATCTGCCGGTGACCCGAGTGGCCGTCAAACACATGAGCGACAGCGATTTCCTCGATGAGCTGAAGCGTATGGAAGGTACGCCGCCGGAATTGCTGGCCAACGAGGAACTCATGCGCCTGCTGCTGCCGACCGTCAAAGCTGATTTCGCGCTTCTCGATGGCTGGCATGCGAGTCAATACCCCTGGCCCGCGAGCCCGTGCATTTCCTTGCCGCTCTATGCGATGGCGGGCAGGCGCGATACGCATTGCCGGCCGGATCAGGCGAGCGGGTGGCAAGCCTATACGCGAGGACCGTCGGAAGTCCTCGAATACAACGGTGGTCATTTCTTCCTGCAAAGCCATGAAGCACAGGTGACGCGAGACACCTGCGACCGACTCGAATCGTTTCTGGGAGGCGCGTGAAATGAACGACATATGGGCAGCTCTCCATACGCGCGCCGTCGTGCTGGCCGCCACCGAGACTTTGTCTCGACCGCTGCTCATGTCGGCAATCCTGCGCCATGAGTCTTTTGCCGCCGCGCTCACTCACTGGTTGGCGATGCGCCTCGACGGTCCGCCGCCAGGATATACAACGTTTCGGCGACTGATCGGCGCGGCCTATGAGGACGATGCGCTTCTCGCCCGCCAGTCGTCCGCCGACTTGCGGGCCATTCTCGACCGGGATCCCGCGTGTACCTGTCCGTGTTCTGCGTTTCTCTTCTACAAGGGATTTCACGCGCTGCAAATCCATCGTGCCGCGCACTGGCACTGGACGCACGGGCAACACTTCGCCGCCAGGCTTCTGCAACACCGCGTGGCGGAAGCATTGAGCATCGATATCCATCCGGCCGCGCAGATTGGCTCGGGCGTATTCCTGGATCACGGCACGGGTTTCGTCACCGGCGAAACGGCTGTCATCGGTGACAACGTCAGCCTGCTGCATGGAGTCACTCTGGGTGGCAGAGGAGCGCAGCAGGGCGACCGTCACCCCAAGATCGCTTCGGACGTCAGCATCGGTGCCGGCGCCATCGTGCTCGGAAACATTCAGGTGGGCCGCGGCGCTCGTATCGGCGCGGGTTCGGTCGTGCTCGATTCCATTCCAGCGGCGAGGACGGCAGTCGGCGAGCGGGCGCGACTGGTGCGACGTGTCGTCGTGGAAGATTCCGCAGTCGTTGCGTAAGCGCGGAGAAAGACCATGAAGATCGATGAACCGCAAAATTACATGGAGGCCCTCGCGGATCTCATCCACGCGCCGCCTGCGCTGTCCGAGGTGCGCCTGCTCGAAGAGCTTTGCGCCATGGATACCCAGTCATTGAATCGACAGGGCGTACAGCGAGCGCAACTGTGGGTCGCGGATTTTTTGGCGAAGCTGGGTTTCGAAATTTCCCTGATACCCGGTGATGAGCGCTTTGCTGAATTGCTGGTCGCGGAGCGTCCGGGACGCAGCAAGCAGTTCGTCTCCCTGATCACTCATACCGACACCGTGTTGCCCAACTGGAGCGAACTGCGGCTCGACAGTCACTCCCGCGCTTTCGGGTCGGGCGTCATCGACGACAAAGGTGGGGTGGTGGTGGGCCTGACGGCCTTGCAAAGCCTGCTGAAATACGACAATGACGCAGCCTATTCCCTGCGCTTCATCTGTTCTCCTAACGAGGAAGTAGGCTCGATCGGCTTCACGGAGAAGTACCGCGAGTTGGCCAAGGACACTGCCATCGCCCTGGGGCTCGAGCCCGCGCTCGATTCCGGCAACATCATTCATCAGCGGCGCGGCAATCGGTGGTACGACATCGACATCGAGGGCCAGGAGGCGCACGCCGGACGCAGCAAAGGCAATCACGGCAATGCTGCTCATGAGATGGCGGAAAAGATCCAGGCCCTGGCGCGTCTGAACGAACCCGATGAGGACGTCAACGTGAACGTCGGACACGTTCGCGCCGGACGAGATCTGCACAACGTCATCTGCGGCCACGCCCACATGAAGCTCGACACGCGGTTTCCAAGTGCCGCATCTCGCGACCGGCTCCATCAGGATATCGACCGCATCCTGCGCACGCCGGGCGACGCACGCTTCTGTGGTCACGTTCCCGCGCACGTTCGTTACTCGATCGTCGATGACTGCCCGCCTTTCTCGTTGACCGAACAGTCGCAACAGCTGGCGGACTTCCTGGCGCATTCGATCGGCGAGATCGAAGGCCGCCGCGTTATTTCTCAAGCCTCGGGTGGCGCCGGCGACGTGAACTATCTCAGCACCGATCACAACCTGGTGCTCGACGGCCTGGGCCCGGTCGGCGGACTCATGCATACGGAAGGGGAATTTCTGTATGTGAATACTCTGCGAACGCGCTCCCTGGCGCTGACGCAACTGTTGCGGTACCTGCAATTTCACACGCTCGGCCGGGAGACCGCCGCGGCGTAAATCAACCTCGGCCTTTTCGGCCTATCTACTCAAGGAGCCCAGATGAAACCGACGAACGACCTTGATACCCTTCCGCCCCCGAACGCGTTGTACTGGCACAGCAACGGCCGGCGCGCGGGAAAACTGGGACTCACCGAGCTCTACTCGGAGCGCCTCCAGTTGACCAACCTGCTTCGGCTCACCGACCCGAGTTCGCGAATGCACCAGCGTGCGCGCGAACGCCTGGTCGAGATCGAAATGAGCGACTCACCCTGAGAGATCCAGCACATGAATACCTTCGCACGTGAACCCGTGGCGGCTGCTCCGCCGCTCCGTCCGCCGAAACGGCCGCCCGTCGACGCCCCGCCGATCGAGGAATGACTCACCCTGAGCAATGGCTCCCTGACATGAAGCACGTAGTCATCCTGCTCGCGTTCGCGTCAGGTGCGACGCTCGCGGAGAGCGCTACGTGCGACGTGCACACGGCGGCGGAGCTGCGCACGGTGTTCGCGGTGGCGGCCGGCCTGAACGACGCGTTCCGGCGGACCTCCTCGGGGACACCGGAACACGCGAAGCTCCGCACGACGCTCACGGACTACGACGAACGGCGGACCCTGCCTTGTGCCAGCGCCGCCGCGGAGTTGCTCGGCACCAGCCCCAATGCATTGCTCGGTCGATCGCTGCTCGAGCTCGTCTCGAGCAGCGTGCACTCCGATTCCCCGAGCCTGGTGCAATCGCTCGGGCGCTTCCTCGATTCGCGACCCGATGACTTCCTGAACGCGCTGGCGAGAATGCCGCTGGCAGACAGGTGCGCGCTCGTCGAACTGGTCGAATCCGGATGGGCTGACCTGAAATCCGCCAACGCTTCCACGATGCCCACGACACGCACGCCTGCGGGCGACGACCTCGTCGCGAACATGAAGCGTGCGTACTGCCGCGTGACAATTCCGAAGCCGGCGGTCAAATCACCAGGCAATCGCGCACGTGACGAGTCGGAGGTCGAGCGCCGAGAGTCGCGGACGCGATTGGCGCGCGCAGCGCCCGGCGACTCCATGACATCGGTAGCCGCTTTGCCAGACATCAGCGAATGGTCTTCGCCTCCGCGCGGGACCGAAAGCTGAGCGCGAAAACCGCGATCGCGGAAATCGCAGCCACGGGAACCATGTACTGCACCACGCTCGCGGCGCTGGTTCCGCCGCCCATCAGCAGACCCGCCAGCAACGGTCCCGCGATCGACCCCACGCGTCCGACCGCGATGCTGGCGCCAGAGCCCGTGCCGCGAATCGGCTGTGGATAGTATCCGGGCGCGACGCCGTACAGCGCGTAGTTAGCGCCCAGCAGGAAGAAGCCGACCGCACCACTCAACGCGATGGCCATTCCCATACCTGCGCGACTGACGCCAGCAGGATCAGCGTCACGATCAGCGCGAGGTAAGCCAGCGTCAGCGGCCAGCGAAAGTGAAACCGGTCCACCAGCCACCCGATCAGCAAGGCGCCCGCGACACTGCCGAAGTTGAACGCCAGCGATGCCTGTGGCGCGACCGCGCCGGTCGAACCCCTTGGCGATCATCAGGGTCGGCAGCCAGTTCAGGAATAGATAGAGGATCAGCAGCGTCGGGAGAAAGGCGAGCCAGAGCAGCAGCGTCGGCGTGGCGCGCCCCTCGCCAAAAAGCGCCTGAGCCACCTGTTTGTCGCGGCGAGCGATTCGCCGAGGCGCGTATCAGTGTTTCGGGCATCCACCGGTAGAGCGCGGGAATGAGCACCAGGGGCAGGACGCCGCCGAGAACAAAAAGGATGCGCCAGTCGAAGCCCGTTGGGAGCAACTGGGTAGTGAGGGCCGCCAGTCCACCTCCGAACGGCATGCCGCAGAACATGGCGGCCGCTGTCGACGCCGCCTTCTCCGGCCGGCTGATCTCGGCGGCGATGGCCATCAGATTGGGCAGCGCGGCGCCAAAACCGAGGCCTGCGCAGAAACGCACGGCCAGCAACGACTGGTAGTCGCCGGTGAGCGCCGTGGCAAGCGTGAAGCAGCCGAAGACGGCGACCGCGCCGATCAACACCGGCTTGCGACCGGACCTGTCCGCGAGCCAGCCGCCGATGCTGGCGCCGATGACCAGGCCGATGTTGCTGATGCTGAAGACCCAGCCCATCTGACGGCGCATCGAGTGCGAACTGCGGCGCCAGGCGTGGCGCCGCCACGCCCATCGCCTGGATGTCGAATCCCTCGAGCACGGCGACGAGGAAGCACAGGCCTACGGTCACCGCCACGTTGTCACGAGTGCTCACGAGTGAGACTCGTCCACTTCGATGACGGCGACATGCGCCGGTGGTTCCGCCGAGTACAGCTTCGTCACGAGTTCCGCGTGATGCCGCAAGACGGCGCGCTGATTGATCGACCCTTTGTCCGTGATCTCGCCACGATCCAGCGACGGCGCCACCGGCAGGATCAACGCGCGCCGCACGCAGCGTGTGCTGGCCGGATTGATTCGCGCATGCGCGGTCAGCCGCTGCCGCAGCCACTCCAACCAGCCGCGCATCACCCGCCAGCTGCGCGCAGACTGGGGGTACCCGGGAATGCGAGCATCGTCGCGCACGCGCCGACGTCGGGAATCACCAGCGCCGTGACGAACTCGGCATCCAGGCCGGCGATCACCACGTCCTGCGCCAGCGGGCGCCAGGACGCCAATGAGCTCCGCGCGTAACGGACCGACGCTGACCCACGTGCCATTGGCGAGTTTGAAGTCCTCACCGATCCTGCCGTCGAATCTCAACCCTCGCGTCGGGTCCTCGGGATCGATGAGCCTCACGGCATCGCCCAGCCGGATAGAAGCCTTCCGAGTCGAAAGCCTGTGCGGTCAGTTCAGGCTGACGCCAGTATCCCGGCGTCACCGCGGGACCACGCACGCGGATCTCGAGCTTTTCTTCCACGGGCGCGAGCTTGACCAGTGTTCCAGCCGCCGGCAGCCCGATGACACCGCTGCGGCCCATCTCCGGTGTCGTGAACGTGACGGAGGGACCCGTTTCCGTCGCGCCGAGACCCGACAACATCGGCGTCCGGAAGCCGAGTTCGCGCATCGAGGCGGCATCCAGTTCGTCCCAGGTGTGTTGCGCCAGCGATGCGCCGGCGAAGAAGTACGCGCGCAATCGCCGGTAGAACGCCTTGCGCAGCTCCGGGATCGTCGCGCAGATGCGGCGCCAGCATCTCGAAGCCCTTCGGCACGTTGAAGTACACCGTCGGCGAAATCTCGCGCAGGTTGCGCAATGTCTCCGCGATGCCTGCGGAAGTGGGCCTGCCGTCATCGATGTACAGCGATCCGCCGTAAGTCAGCACCAGTCCGAGGTTGTGGCTGCCGCCGAAGGTATGGTTCCACGGCAACCAATCGAGCAGCACCGGCGGCTCGCTCGGCGATGAACGGCATGGACTGCCGCAGCATCGCGGCATTGCTGCAGCACATGCGGTTCGTGGTGATCACCGCCTTGGGGTGACCGGTGGAACCCGAAGTCAGCAGGAATCTCACGATCGAATCTGCGTCCGTGGCGCGAATGCGCCTCCGCCACGCGCGCGTGCATCCTCGTGTTCCAGCGAGTCCAGCGTCGAGACGGATCGGCCTGGCCACTGCGCGTCGCCGACGATCTCAGGTCGGCTGGAATCGACGACAACGCGCGCGCGAAGCGCGGAGTATCGAAAGCGGCGACCAGGCCGGGCGTGAGCAGATCCATCACGTAGCGGAAGCGGGCCAGGTCGCCGCTCACCTGTGAGTAGGCAGGCGACACCGGACAATACGGAATTCCGGCCCACATCGCCGCCAGCGCGAGCGTCAGGTGCTCGATGCTGTTTCCCGACAGGATGGCGATGGGTCTTTCGGCGGACAGATTCGCGCGTGAGGAGCCCGCCGGCCAGGCGCTGGACGCGCGCCAGCATCTGCGCGTAGGTCACCTGCCGCCACGTGCCGGCGGCATCGCGCCGCGCGACCAGCACGCGATCCGGAGCGGCGCGCGCCCAATGCTCCAGGGAATCCACGAGTCGCGGCGGATACGGCGGCGAGCTCGCGCAGCGGGCCGCAGGATGAGAGAGCCGTCGTCGCGGCGTTCGAACTGCGTCGCGAATGGATCGGGTGTCCAACTCGCCGCGACCGTGGTCATGTCACGCGTGCTCGAGCCCGAGCGCGCGGATGGCGTTCTGCTTGAGGATCAGGTCGTGCACCTCCGGGCCGGAACCCGGCCTCGCGGAAATCCTTGATCCATCGGTCCGGCGTGATCAGTGGATAGTCCGAGCCGAACAACATGCGCGTCTTGAGCTGCGTGTTGGCGTACTGCACGAGCTGCGGCGGAAAATACTTCGGCGACCAGCCGGACAGGTCGATGTAGACATTGGGCTTGTGCAGGCACACCGACAACGCCTCGTCCTGCCAGGGCCACGACGGATGCGCGATGATGATCGGTCATGTCGGGAAAGTCCGCCGCGACGTCATCGAGGTGGATGGGGTTGGAGTACTTCAGGCGCAGCCCGCCGCCGCCCGGCATGCCGGTTCCCATGCCCGAATGGCCGCTGTGGAAAATCGCCGGCAGCTTGTGCTCCGCGATCACCTCGTAGAGTGGATAGGCGATGCGGTCGTTGGGAAAGAAACCCTGCAGCGTGGGGTGGAACTTGAAGCCGCGGATCACGCCATCCTTCAGCAGGCGCCGCGCTTCCCGCACGCCCATCTTGCCCTTGTGCGGATCGATGCTCGCGAAGGCCAGCATGATGTCGGCGTTCTCGCGGGCCGCGTCCGCGACCTCCTCGTTGGGAATCCGGCGCGCGCCGATCTCGAATTCGGAATCGACCGTGAACATCACGAGCCCGATCTTGCGCTCGCGGTAGTAGGCGATGGTCTCGGCGATGGTCGGCCGCTTGCCGGCCTTGAAGTATTTGGCGGAGGCATCCTCGAAGGTCTTCCACACTTCGTCCGGCTCGTGGCGGCACGACACTTCGGCGTGGGTGTGGACGTCGATCGCCACCAGGTCCTGCAGGTTCATGGTTGCGCCCTCTTCGCCTGCTGCTCGCGCTCCCACTCCGCGACGCTCGATTTCTCGCTCGACGAGCTCCACCAGCAACGGCGCCGGCTCCCAGTGCATGGGTCCGAAGATCTCGCGGTAGCGGCGCATGCCATTCAACAGTGTCTCCAGGCCCAGGACTTCCGCGTGAAACATCGGCCCGCCGCGATACCGCGGAAATCCGTAACCCGGACGTCCAGACCACGTCGATGTCGGCGGCGCGCAGCGCGACGCCTTCACCCAGCACGCGGAAGCCTTCGTTCATCAGCGGGAACAGGCAGCGTTCCTGGATCTCGGCGGCGCTGTGCACGCGCGGAGGTATCTGCAGTTCGCGCGCGCGGCGGCGCAGGATTTCGATGGCCTCGGGGTCGTCGATGCGCGTGCGATTGCCCGGCTCGTAGCGGTAGTAGCCCTTGCCGTTCTTCTGGCCGAGGCGTCCGGCATCGTGTAGCGCGAAATCGGCCTGGTAGTACGCGGGGTCCGGCGGATACTGCGACGCGTTGGCCTTGTGCACGTTGACGCCCACGTCGATGCCGGCCATGTCGAAGACCGCAAGAATTCCCATCGCCATGCCCCAGTCCTCGAGCGCGCCATCGACCTGCCGCGGAGTGGCGCCTTCCAGCACCATGCGCTCGCGCCTCGCGCGCATAACCTTCCATCATCCGGTTGCCGATGAAGCCATAACAGACCTTGGCCAGCACCGGCGTCTTGCGCAGCGGCTTGGCGAGCTCCATGACCGTCTTGATGGCGACCGGCGATGTGCGCGTGGTGCGAACGACTTCGAGCAACGGCATCACGTTCGCGGGCGAGAAGAAATGCATGCCGATCACGTCTTCGGGACGCGACGTGGCATTCGCGATGGCCTCGATGTCCAGAGTCGAAGTGTTGGTGGCGAGAACGGCGCCGCGCCGGGCGACGGCGTCGAGCTTCGCAAACACCTCGCGTTTCAGATCCATGCTCTCGAACACGGCCTCGACGATCACGTCGGCATCACGCAGCTCACCGTAGTCGAGCGTGGTGCGTATCAGTGCCATGCGCTGCGCCTTCTCCTCCGCCGTGAGGCGGCCGCGCTCCACCATGGATTGATAGATGCGTTCGACGTTGGCGAGTCCACGCTCGAGCGCGGCGTCATTCGCGTCGACCAACGTCACCGCGATGCCGGCGTTCGCGAAACAGATGGCGATTCCGCCACCCATGGTGCCCGCGCCAATGACGCCCGCCGACTTGACCGGCGCCGCGCGAATCTCGTCGCCAATCCCCGGCACGCGGCGGCATTCGCGTTCGGCAAAGAACACGTGTACCGCACCGCGCGACTCGACGCTTTTCTTGCACTCGTTGACGAGCGTGGTCTCGAATTCCAGGCCTTCCGCGAAGCTGGATTGCGAAGCCTTGCGCACAGCTTCCACGGCAACGAGGCCGGCGTTGCGATTGGGATAGAGTTTTCGCGCCTGTTCGGTGAGCCGCCGAAAGATTTCCTCCGTAGCGGTGGCGGGATCGACGTTCATTTCGCCGGTGCGACGCGGGCCCTTGCCGGCGGCGAGCAACGAGCGCGCGTAGCTGATGGCGCCGGCGCGCAGATCGCCTTCGATCACTTCGTCGAGGAAACCCAGTTCCTTCGCCTGTGATGCGCTGACCGGCTTCGCGGACAGGATGAAATCCAGCGCCCGCTCCGCGCCGATGAGCCGCGGCAGGCGTTGCGTGCCGCCGGCGCCGGGGATGATGCCGAGCGTCACCTCCGGCAAAGCGAATCGCGTGGTGGGCGCGGCAACCCGGTAGTGACAGGCGAGCGCGATCTCCAGGCCGCCGCCCATCACGGTGCCGTGCATGGCCGCCACCAGCGGAATCTCCAGCGCCTCGAAGCCGTTGAACAGCGTGCGATATTCGACCTCGCGCGGCGGACCGGCGAACTCGCCGATGTCGGCGCCGGAGAAAAAAGTGGAGCCCTCGCACATCAGGATGACCGCGCGGATGCCCTCAGTCGAGCGAATCTCCTCGAGAGCCTCGCGCAACCCGGAGCGCACTTCCGCCGTGATGGTGTTGACCGGCGGAGAGTGAACGACGATCAGCGCCAGCTCACCGTCGCGCTCGACGCGCACACATTGTGACGACATCGCCGGGTTCAGCCGAGACTTTGGAACTTCTTGAGGGCGTCGAGCAGCGCCGCGAGTTCGGCAGCCGTGAACATCGCGCGGAATTTCTCTTCGTGCTCGGCAATCCGCGCCTTGCACTTTCGCAACGTGCTCTGCCCCGACGGCGTCAGGTACAACTCCTGCCGGCGCCGGTCGATCGACGAACGCTTGCGAATGACGAAGCCGCGATCCTCGAGCCGGTCCGTCACCGCCATCATGGTGGCGCGATCCATGCCCGAGCGCGGCAGCCACCTCGACCTGCGAGACGCCGGCGTTGGCCTGAATCAGCCAGAGCGTGGCCGCCTGTTTCTGCGTCAGCTCGAAATCGGCCACGGCGGCCATGAAATCGCGGTGCATGGCGCCCTGCGCGCGGCGCAGTTGATAGCCGAGCAGGCTATCCAGTTCCGCGAACATCAACTCGGGCGCTTCGAAGTCTTCCGGCTGTTCCCGGCGTTTCAAATTGGAGTTACGCGGCATCTCGTCCCTCTCGCAAAGGAAAACTGGCGCGAATCTACCCCGCTTGCCAAGTCGCTCGCAATACAAATAGTATGTGTTACGTACAAATATTCCGAAACCGGGGGGGGCTCATGGAAATGTTTGACGCTTAAGACCGCGACAATCGAAACGCGGCGCTCGTCCGCAGGCTGGCTCATGCTTGTGTTCTCCTGCCTGCTCATCCACGGCGGCAACGCCGTCGCGCAGGCTCCACCAGAAACGAAACAAGCCGAGCCGGAAGCCGAAGACAGCGAGGCCCTCGACGCCATCGTGGTGACGGCGCGTCGTCGCGCCGAAAGCCTGCAGGACACGCCGGTGGCGGTGACGGCACTGAGCGCCGACGCGCTCGAGAGGCAACAGATCATCAGCACCACCGATCTCGACAAGGTGGCGCCTAACATCCAGTTCCATTCGTACGGAACGCTGACCGGCAACAACTCCGCCGCGCAGGTCTTCATCCGCGGCATCGGCCAGACCGATGCGACGCCCGCGGTCGACCCGGGCGTCGGCGTGTACATCGACGATGTCTACATGGGCCGCGCGGTGGGCGCGGCCATGGAATTTCGCGACATCGCCAACGTGCAGATCCTGCGCGGCCCGCAGGGAACCCTGTTTGGCCGCAACACCATCGGCGGCGCCGTGCTGCTGACCACGAATGAACCCGGAACCGATGCAGGCAACTCCGTGCGCGTTGGCCTGGGCGACGATGACCTTCGCGAGGCCTTCGGCGCCTTCGATCTGCCGCTGGGCGGCGACTGGTCCGCGCGCCTGGCGCTGGGGATGCGCCAACGCGATGGCTACGTCACACGAGTATCGGACGGCAAGGATCTCGGCGACGAGGACATGTTCACCGGGCAGGTCGCGCTGCGCTGGAAACCTTCCGATGCGTTCAGTCTCACGCTGCGCGGCGACTACACCGAGGAAGACGAAAACGGATCACCCTTCGTGTTCCGCGCCATGAACGAAGCCGCCACCTTCGTCGGTGCGGCGAGCATCGCCGCGGGCTGCCCTAACATCCTCGACCCGTTCCCGCCGCCCCTGCTGGTCGGCCCGCTGGCGGATCCGCGCTGCGGGAACGACGCGCAGGCACTCGGCGAATTCAACAACGGGGGCACCTACCCGGCCAGCAGCACGCTCGAGAATCTTGGCGGATCGCTGGTGGCCGATTGGCAAGTCAACGACACCTGGTCGCTGAAGTCGATCACCGCTGATCGCAAACTCGAATGGACCGGCACGCGCGACGCCGACAATACGCCGCTGCTGATCCTGCATACCAACTACACCAGCGAGAGCGAACAGTTCAGCCAGGAGCTCCAGGCCGTGGTCGAGGCGGACCGCATCGATGGCGTCGTCGGGCTCTATTACTTCGACGAAGAATCCTTCGATCGCCTGCTGGTGCCGCTGGGCAATCCCGGTACGTCGTACGACACGCAACGCGTCGCCATGGACAACGAGGCTCGGGCGGCGTTCACCGAGTGGACGTTCAAGTTCACGGAAGCATTCAGCGCGACCGCGGGCATCCGCTACACGAAGGAAACCAAGGGACTGCAGGCCGTCATGTTCAATGTGGCGCCGGCAACGCGCGGCGGAGCCGGCCGCGCCTACGGCGCTCTGTCCGTTCGCGGGACCTCCGCCGACGCAGACCGGATGCCTGTTCCTGACGACCAATCGTTTCGCGCGCGAATTCACGGCGACCACCAAGTCCGCCAGCGTCCAGTATCGCTTCAACGAAAGCGTCATGACCTATCTGAGCTGGTCGGAAGGCTTCAAGAGCGGCGGCTTCAACCAGCGCTACAACGCCGCGCCGCCCGGAAATGCGCCGATCTCGTTCGACGCCGAAACGGCGGAGTCATTCGAGATCGGCCTCAAGCTCGATCCGCTCGATACGCTGCGAATCAACCTCGCCGCGTTCAGCACGGACTACGACGACATCCAGATGACGTACCGGCTCGGCGTCGTGCCGCTGCTGTTCAATGCCGGTGTTGCATCCATCGATGGTGGCGAGATCGAACTGGAATTCCTGCCCATCGAAGATTTCAGGCTCGATGCCTCCCTGGGCTATCTCGATGCCAAGTTCGACAGCATCACGCCGCCGCCACCCTTCGGCCCCGTGACTCCGACGGCGACCGCGACCCTGTCCAGCCGCCTGCCGTTCACGCCGGAATGGCAGGGACATCTGGGAATGTCGTACACGTTCCATCCGGGCTCCAATTGGTCACTGACGCCGCGTGTCGATCTGAGTTACACCGACGAGCAGTTCTTCGACGCCGGCAATTCGCCGGAGATCGCGCAGGACGAAGCGGTCACACTGATCAACGCCTCGCTGGCACTCGTGTCCGAAGATGACAAGTGGCGCATCGTGCTCGGCGGCAACAACCTCACCGACGAGTTGTACCCGGTGGCGGGAACGTCATCGATGACGACGGCCTCCGGATACGCGGAGATCATTTATGCGCGTCCGCCCAGTGTGAGTCTGAGCGGTCACGCGAAATTTTTGAGCGCGCGGTCCCCCTGCGTGCAAGAGCGCCTCGCGCGGTGATGGTCTTGGTTGGCCATCACCGCGGAGATGGCGGCATCAATTCACCTGCGTGGGATTACCCATGGCGGCGTCGCGCTGTACATAAACACAGCCCGGCGAGCACTCTTATATATAGCCCACCTGTTTTGGCAGCGAGAGGAGCGCAGGATGTTCAGAACTTCATCCTGACTCCAGCAGTGTAGAAGCGGCCCATGTCGTCGTAGAAGCCCAGCGTCGGATAGAACAGGCCCGGAAGGCCCGAGTTCGACGGGAATAGCGGAGCGCGTTCGTCCAGCAGGTTGTTCACGGTCAGGAAGGCTTCGACACTGCTGCCACCGAACTCGAACTGCTTGCCGACGGTGACGTCCACGACGTCGTACGCGTCGAGCGTCTCATCCACGTAGTTCTGGGTGCCCCCGGTGAGCCCATTTTGGCCGTCGTTGAGATTGTTGCTGCTGGTCTCCAGGGTGACGTTGCTCAGCCAACGATTCTGCAAAGACACACTCCAGCCGCTGTTCTGGTACGTGAGGAACGTGCTCTGCAAGAGGTCGGGCTGGACAGCCCAGGTGTACCAGAGCGAAGCCGGCGTGTTGAGCGTGGAGTTCGTCGGCTGATACGTCGCCAGGTGACGCAGGGAGAATTGGCCACCCCACATGTCCCAGCTGTAGTCGAGTTCGAAATCGTAGCCCTTGATCTTCTGCACCGCCGCGTTGAATGGCGAGTTGAGAATCTCGGTCGGGTAGTTGGCGGTACTTGTGTAGGCTGCCCCGCTCGTCGGATCCATGTTCGGCCGAATCGCCAGCTGGCAGAACGGCGAATCGTACGCAGGTGCACTGCCAACGCAGAGGCCCTGGATGGCGTCGTTCTGATAGCTGATCTGCGTGATCGCGTTCGTCAACTTGGTCTCGTAAAAGTCGACCGATACGCTGAAGCGCGGAATGGCGCTCGGCGTCAGCACGAACCCGGCCGTGACCGTCTTCGCCTCTTCCGGCGTCAGGTTCGCATTACCGCGCGAGATGAGCCGCGTGTTGCTGGTGAAGTTTGTGAGCAGATCGCGGAAACCCGTCGATGAAACGCCGGCGGGCTGGAACAGGTCGTTGAGGTTGGGCGCACGAATATCCGAAGACAACGTGCTACGGAACCGCAGCGTGTCGTTGACCCGCCAGTTGAGTCCGATCTTCCAGGAGTCGACCGCATCGAACTCCGAGTACTTGGTCCAGCGGCCAGCAAGGTTGGTCGAGAGTTCCTGGAACCCGGTGACGTCCTTGAGCAGCGGGACGTTGAATTCCAACGCGCCTTCATACACATGTTGCTCGGCATCGACTTCCGCGTTGGTGTTCTGCACCCAGAGCACCGGCGCACCGCCGCCCTGCATACACATGCGCAGACCCGTGCAGTTGACGAAGTCAGTCGGCAGGGCATTACTTTCCATCACGTAAGTGGCCCAGCGCGCTTCGCCCGACAGGTTGGCCGTGATTTCTCCCGCGGGAAGTCCAAAGCCCCAGAGTCCACCGCCGATCGAGAAACCGACGTCGTCGAGTTCCTGCGTCAGCGTCCATGCCGTCTCCGTTCGGAGGTAGTCATAGGCCGCCGCCGAAGGGCCGGCGGGATCGGTGATGTTGGTCGGAACGCAGCCTGGATAGAGGGCAGCGAACGCCGGCTGAGTGGTCACCCAGCACTTGATGGTGCCGCCGTCGAGCACCGCATCGAGCGACGCCAGGTATTTGGCGTTGCTCGTGTTGTTGGGGTTGGTAACCGTGAGCTCGCTGTTGCCGTGGTTGTAATAAACATCCCAGTTCCAGCCACCCAGTTCACCTGTGGCTCCGGTTTCCGCATTCCACGACTTCTGGTCGCCGAGAGTGCGATACATCCGGTTCGGGTCGCCGTTGGCGGGCTCGCCGCCGACGTTGTTCCAGATGTACGACGGCACCGAGAGGTAGGGCGTGGTCGGAGGCGCCGGCGGCGTGCTGCCAGTCTGCGGTGACTGCGCCGGGGCCGGCAGACAGCGCCAAGGAAAATTAGCGGGAGGATTGACGGGGCACGTGATGTTCGCTCCCACCAACGCTTGCGTCGCCGGATCGAGGAACGGATTGTTGGCGAAGATAGCGCTGGGGCGGCCGTTGGACGTGCTTACCACCCAGTTGATCCAGTCCGACGCGTTTTCAGCTTGCGCCCAGGATCCTTGCACGTACCAGTTGGCGCTCTCGCCCAGGTCGACGTCGAAGCGCGCGAACACGTCTTTCATCTCGATTTCGGAACGGAAGGTGCCGTACTTCACGTAGCCACCGTCGCCACCCGATTCGAGGCTGGTGGTGCCCTGGATCGGCGCGCCGTGAACCAGCGGGCTCAGCACGCCGGCCTGGTTGAACGTATAGCCGTTGCGGGTGCAGGCGGTGCCGCAATTGACGTTGCCGTGCGAGGCCTGCGTGATCACGCGACCATAAGGCGTATTCCTGAAAGGGTTGGCCAAGGTACCCGCGCCCGTGAGCAACCAGGCCTGCCCATCCTCGGCATAGGGGCGCTCGCTCATCGGGATCATGTCCTGATGGCGGAAGCGTCCGGACACCTCGAAATGGCCGCGATCCGAAAACAGGTCCGTGCCCCAGGCCGCGCCGATCTGATATTGATCGCCGTCGCTGTACTTGGACATGCCGTAGTCGGCCTTCACTGACAGGCCGGTGAACTCCTTGTTCAGCACGTAGTTGACCACGCCGGCGACAGCGTCCGAGCCGTAGATCGCCGAAGCGCCGCCAGTCACGATGTCGACGCGCTCCACCAGCATCGAAGGCAACGCGTCGATATTGACCGTGCCGTCCTGGTTGTTCGGCGCGATGCGATGGCCGTCCATCAGCACCAACGTGCGCGAAGGTCCGAAGTTACGAAGCGACAACGTGTTGCCGCCGTTATTAGTGCTGCCGTTGCCCTGCGTGCGCGGCGTGCGGCCACCCAGGATGGTGGGGAGCTTGTTGAGTGCGTCGGCGGTATCGCTCGGCGTCGTGAGCAGGAGCTCGGCGATGTCCACCGTGGTGAGCGGCGTTGGCGACTGGGCGTTGTCGGTGATCGTGCGCGAGCCGGTCACCGTGATGACGCTCATATCCTCGACGGCGGCATCCCGTTCGCCGCTCGATGCAGGCTGCGGCGGCGTACTGGGGGCCTGGGCCCAGGCCGAATTGGCCGCAAGAACGGTCGTGAAGCCCAATGCACGCAAAAACGCGCGGAAAAATGCCCGTGAAGTCATGTCATCCCCCTCGATCTACGACGGAGCAACGGAAGGTGCCCTTGATCGTGATTCAGTGATAACGCTATCAGCGTGCTTTCACTAAGACAACAAGCTTTCCGTAATAGTATGTATATATGCGCATTCTGGTATCGGTCCGCGCTGGCTAGCTACTGCGCTTGCCAGGACCTCTACCCTGCGTATGGCACCGGCACGGGCTTGCGATCCAGGCGTCCGATGACGGCGGCCTGGTGGCGCTGGGGTTCGCTGATCTCCATGGCCACGGCAGATCCGCCGCCGGACTCGAGGGTCGTGCGGCTAGCAGTCGGACAACGGGCCGGTCAGGAAGTCGAGCCGAGAGCTTCGGAAATTTTACGCGCTGTCCGGCTCAGCAATTGCCTGGTCTGTTCGATGGACGTCGGCAGAGAATTGTCGAGTGCGCCGAGGTATGGAATGGTCAGCGCCGCGATGACGCGCCGATCCAGTCCGCGAATCGGATACCCGATGTCGGTGATGCCATCGGTCCGCGCGCTGGGTTTCATCTCGTATCCCCGTTCACGCACGCGCTCAAGGATTGCGCTCAGCTGGGCCGTCAGCTTTTTCATCGGACGCGGCAACGACATCAGGATTGCGGTCAATTCCTCGGGCGGCGTGAAAGCCAGCAGCACGTGGCCCGAGCAACTCGTGAGCAGGTCGACGTCCGCGCCCAGGCGCATCGCAAAACCGCCCTGGAAAGGACTGATGGATTCCTGCCGCTGGATCACGAGCCCATGGCCGCCGGACCTGACTACCAGATGGCAGGACTGGCTGGTCGCAGCGGCCAGGTCATGCATCGCAGGCCCTGCTGCAATCGACAGGTTTTCCGCTTGTGTCCCGCGATGCGCAAGCTCCAGAAGGCGATAGGTGACCCTGAACCGATCGTTCTCCGGATCCTTGTGCAGCCATCCGTGCCGTTGCATCACGATGATCATGCGAAAGACTTCGTGCAACGATCGACCCAGTCGCGTGGCAATTTCAGAAATCGTGAGTCCTGGCGGTTTGTTCGCCAGGAGCTCGATGATCTCGATGCCTTTCTCCAGCGCGGGAGCTGTGTAGTGCCGTTTGCCGGCATGCGTTGCTTTGCTTGTCTTCGGGCGACTCATTGGCTCAAGAGGGTACCCTCCAGCCGACCGGGAATCGAGACTTCGATTCGCCACACCGCATTCGGTCTATGGCGGCCAGGGGCGATGCTTCATCGGCATGTCCAGGATCGCCAACCTGATCAATTCGGTCATCGCGGTCCGCGCGGCCTCGGCGTCTTTTGCCGCGATGGCATCGTAAACATGCAAGTGATCCGGTACGGGATCACGAGTGATCTTTGCCACCCGCTGTTTGAATTGGGTAAGCGCATCTACCGCGGCCGTCACCCCATTGGTCATGGACACGATGAAAGGATTGCAAGTGGAGGCAAGCAGTGCCGCGTGGAATGACTTGTCCGCTTCGCGCCCTTCCGGCCTGTCGAGCGTGTGCAGCGACATCCCGTCGAGGGCGCGTCGCATCTGATCCAGATGGTGCTGCTTTCGCCTCTTCGCGGCCAGGGAAGCCGCAGCGGGTTCAACGACGGCCCGCAGTTCGAATACGCCGTGAATCAGTTCAGCCCGGGGGGCTTTCGAAAACATCCAGGACAGCACGTCGGGATCCAGCAGATTCCATTCGGTCATCTCGCTCACGCGCGTCCCGGTTCGCGTCCGACTGGCTAGCAGGCCTTTTGCTCCGAGAATACGGATCGCTTCCCGATAAGTCGTGCGCGAAACCTTCCGTTCGCTGCTGGCCTCGACTTCGCCATCCAGAACCATTCCCGGCATCCATTTTCCGGAAACGATCGCCACGCCAATTTCCTGCGCAAGCGCACCGTTGACGCGCAGCGGCATTTGAGACGAGCGCACCCTTCGCCCCGTGGCCTTCGGCTCTGCTGTACTGGCCGGCATCTCCGCTACCGCCGCGGCTGCGGGAGTCGGGGGATGTCAGCGGAATGACATCCCCCTTTCGTCGCCATCCGCAAGGGGTTTGCGGATGGCAACTGACTCCCGCCGCGTACCGGAGCCCGCAGGCACAAGCGTCGGGTGGTTAGGACCGCGTCCGGCGTGGCAGCTCCGGGCGCAAGCAGTCCGAGGACGCCGGCGACCGCGTCCGCCATGAGTGCCCTTCGCATGGAAATCCCCTTCGCTGACCGACCCCTGAACACCGCGCCAGGGCTTTTGATGACGCTATCAGGCATGTTTTACTAAGGCAACTGCCTTTTCATAATAGTAATTGATACATACTAATTCTGTTATCGCGTGTCCCGGGCCGGCAATGTGCGATATGTGGCTAACTAGTAAGACTCCGAAGCGGAGGCAATGAAAACCGTTCGCACGAACGCGCGCTGTGCAATATCGTGCGACCGATGCCAGATGGTCGTGTTGACCCCGACTCCGGCCCGAGAAGGAACAATCAATCATGAAAAAGCTTCTGCTTGCAGCAATGTTGATTGCGGGTGCCTGCGGCGCCGACGTCCTCGACACATTCAAACCCGCCGAGACCAATGTATGGGGAGCGGACTATCCGCGCATCGACGCCACGGGCCGCGTGCAGGTGCGCATCAAGGCGCCCGAAGCAAACAAGGTGAAGCTCAATTTCTGGAGCGGACCCAAGGTCGACATGGAAAAGCAGCCCGACGGTTCCTGGACTGTCACGACAGCGCCGCTGGTTCCAGGGCTGCACTACTACCAGATCAACATCGACGGCGCCGAGGTGAGCGACCCGGGAAGCCACGCGTTCTATGGCGGCAGCCGGCACGCGAGCGCCGTGGAAATACCCGAGCCCGGCGTCGATTTCTACTCCATCAAGGACGTACCGCACGGCCAGGTGCGTGAGGTCTGGTATCACTCGTCGGTGACGGCGTCGTGGCGCCACTCTCTCGTCTATCTACCACCTGGATACGATACGGACACGAAGGCGCGTTATCCCGTGCTCTATCTGCAGCACGGTGGCGGCGAAGACGAAACCGGCTGGATCCGCCAGGGTCGCGCGAACGTTATCCTGGACAACTGCATCGCTGCGAAGGAATGCAAACCGATGATCGTCGTGATGGCCTACGGCTATGCACGCCGCGCCGGGCAACCGGTGACCAACGTTGCTCCCGGACCGTCGCCGGAAGCCGCACGTGCGCGCGAAGAAATGGCGAAGACGTTCGAGGACGACGTGAAACTCGCGCTGATTCCGTTCGTGGACAAGACCTATCGCACCCTCACGGATCGCGACAATCGCGCGATGGCGGGACTGTCCATGGGCGGTTTTCAGACCTTTCACGTCACGCTGAACAATCTCGACCTGTTCTCGCACATCGGCGGCTTCAGTGGCGCGGGCGGCATGCTCGACGATCGAAAAATGGACCCGAAGAAGGACTTCAATGGCGCCTTCGCCGATCCGGCGGCTTTCGCAAAGAAGGTCCACCTGCTCTGGCTCGGCGTTGGCAGCGCCGAGGCCGAGAGATTTCTCACCCGCATCCGCAGCTTGCATGCTTCGCTCACCGAGGCCGGCATTCAGCACGTGTACTGGGAATCGCCGGGCACCGACCACGAGTGGCAGACCTGGCGCCGCGATCTCAAGGATTTCGCGCCCCGGCTGTTCAGGAAATCACGGCAGTGAGATTCAAACTACCGGGGACCATCGCACTGGCGGTAGCGCTGCTCGGCGCCCCGCTCGCCGCCCAGGTGCAGACCGAAGTTCTGCCCGTGGTGGCCGGCGCCAAGCCGGTTGCCGTGGAACGCATCAGGATCCACGGAACGGCACTCGAGGGGAACCTCGAAGGCGACGACGTGGAGCGCGACGTGCTGGTTTTCCTGCCACCGGGCTACGCGAAGGAAAAGCGGCGATATCCTGTGGTGTACGCGCTGCATGGCTTCTCCATCGGCGCCGAGCAGTGGTCGCGCGAGATCCATGTGCCACAGACGATCGAGGGTGCGTTTGCGCTTGGCGCGCGCGAGATGATCGTGGTGTTGCCGGACTCGAAAACCCTGCACAACGGCTCCATGTATTCGAGTTCGGTCACGACCGGGGATTTCGAGAATTTCATCGCGCATGACGTGGTTTCGTATATCGACACGCATTACCGGACTCTTGCGCGCCGAGAAAGCCGCGGGCTCGCGGGGCACTCGATGGGCGGGTACGGCGCGACGCGTATCGGCATGAAACACGCCGATGTGTTCGGCAGCCTGTACATCATGAGCCCCTGCTGCCTCGCGCCGCGGCAGGCCGGCCCCGTCAATCCAGAGCTCGAGAAAGCGCTCGAGGCGGCGCGCACACCGCAAGATCTGGCCAAACTACCTTTCATGGCGCGCGCGCAGCTGGCCACCGCCGCCGCCTGGTCGCCGAATCCCGGCAACCCGCCGTTCTACCTGGATCTGCCGACGAGGGGCGGCGAGCCGCGGCCCGAGGTGCTGGCGAAATGGGCTGCAAACGCACCGTTGGCCTTCATCGACCAGTACATTGGCAACCTACGTCGGTACCGAGGTATTGCGCTCGACGTGGGCGATCAGGATTCGCTGCGAACCGACACGGCAAAGCTGCATGACGCGCTCGAGAAGTACGGAATCTCCACTGGCTTCGAGGAGTACCCGGGAACGCACACCAGCCGCGTCGCCGATCGCTTTCAAAACCACGTCCTGCCCTTCTTCAGCAAGCACCTGTGCTTCGATTCCGCTTGCAGATAGTCATCGTGAACAAAGCCCCTCGGATACACGGAGATCCTTTATGCGCGTCCGCCCAGCGTGAGCCTGAGCGTGACGCCAGGTTTTTGACCGCGCAGTTCTCCCTGCGGGCAAAAGCGCCTCGCCGCGGTGATGGTTTTGGTTGGCCATCACCGCGGCGATGGCGGCACTGCTCAGACTAAAGGCGATAGTGATTGGCCGGCGAATTCCGTCATCGTCTGAAACTTCACTGCGCGATGGCATCATGAAACCGATAAGCTCCCTCCTGTGTCTGCTGCTTTGTTTCACCGTCCAGGCGGAGGCAGCCTCTGGCTCGCGTCTTCCCGACGGCACAGAATTCACTTTCTGGGAAAAGCCGCAGACCTTCAGCAAGACCTATTACGTCGACGGCACCTCTAACAAGAGCGACGACCGTGGCCCCGGCACGCTCGGGCGTCCGTTCCGCACCATCGGCAAGGCTGCCGAAGTTCTGCAACCTGGCGAGCGCGTGGTGATTGCCGCCGGCACATACCGTGAATGCATACGTCCGGCCCGCGGCGGCATGGGTCCCGACAAGATGATCAGCTACGAGGCAGCGCCGGGCGCCGTGGTCATCGTCAAGGCGTCGGAAATCCTGCGCGACGGTTGGCAACCGAGTACGGAGCCGATGCGCGATGGGGCGGAGAAAGGCGTGCGGATCTGGAAGCACGAGCTGTCAGGCGCCCTGTTTCCCGATGCGTACAACCCATTCGGCATGGCCAGCGTGCCGGGTGACTGGTCCTGGCTCAACACCAAACAAGTCGACATGGGGCCCTACTTCCGGCGGCGAGGAATGATTTTCGTCGACGGAAAACCGCTCGAACCCGTCGAACAATATCGCGAGCTCGGCAACGTTCCGTTACAGCGCGCGCCGCTGGCGCCTGGTCAGTCGCCGCCGCGCACGGGATTGCCATCGAGAACGCGAGGCGGACCCATCATGCAGGAAATAGGCGGCTCGCCCGAAGGCCGGTTCTGGGTCGAGCACCAGGGCAACGTCGTGCACATCCGCTTGCCCACCGGAGATCCGGGCAATTCCGTCATCGAGGTGACCACGCGCGAACAGGCCTTCGTGCCACGACAGAGCGGGCTGGGCTACATCCGCATCAAGGGCCTCACCTTCCAGCATGCCGGCAACGCGTTTCCACCTCCGCAGCGCGGACTCGTTTCCACCGGCGGCGGCAATCACTGGATCATCGAGGGTAATACCATCGAATGGGCCAATGGTGTCGCCCTCGATATCGGCAGCCAGCACTGGAGCGGCGCGCGGCATCCGCAGGCGGGTGACTCGCACATCGTGCGGGGCAATACGATTCGCTACGCCGGCGTCGAAGGCATCGGCGGCATGGGCACGCACAACACTCTCGTGGAAGACAACCTCATCGAGTGGGTGGGCTTTCAGGACGTGGAGCGTGCGTGGGAGGCGGCGGGGGCCAAGTTCCACCGCGCGCGCAACCTGCTCTTTCGCCGCAACGTGGTCCGCCACATCCGCCACGCCAATGCTCTGTGGCTGGACGTCGGCAACACCAACAGCCGGATCACCGCCAACGTGTTCGCCGATGTGCTCACCGTCAGCGCCGCCATCCACATGGAAATGAGTCTCGAGGTCAACCAGATCGACAACAACATCATCTGGGATGTCCGTAACTCCGAGCCCGGCACGCCCGGTCAGCGCGGCGCGGGCGGATCGGGCATCTTTCTGCATGCATCGGAGCGCCAGATCGTGGCGCAGAATCTCATCGGCCGCTGCGACAATGTCGGCGTGTTCCCCGTGCTGCGCCCCGATCGCCAGGGAAGCGGCAATGCCCGCGAACACAAGATCTACAACAACATCTTCACGCGCTGCGACAAGGGCGGCATCGTCTTTCTGAACGAAAGCAACGAAGCCGACGGCAACGTCTATGCCGCCATGCCTGAACGTTTTGCGGGGATGGCGGACGGCGACACCCTGCGATGGCTCGACTTGCCCGCGTGGCGCGCACTTGGTTGGGACAAGCAAGGCGGCATTGCCGAACTCGAAGTCAACTTCGATCCCGACCGACTCGAACTGACGATCGGGCGCCAGGAGACCTTGCCGAAGGTGCCAATATTCAATGGCATCGATGGTGACCTGGGCGATCAAACTACTGGATCGCTGCGGGCTCCCGGCCCTCTGGCCGATCCAGGCTCTGACCGTGTGCGAAATGTCGATCCGCGCGCTGCAGCCGCTCAGCCATAGCCGCGATCTGCACGACAGGGCCTTGAGCGCCTTTGGTGCGTATTGAGCGTGATTGACGGCCGCTGACCGCTGCTTGACTAGTTAGAGCCCGGAAGCGATTCCAATCCCGACGCGTCCGATACGAATTCGGACACGGATTGACCGCCGGGATGGTAACGATCACATTCGCGCAACGGCATCGTCGCGACGAGCGCGGAAAACTCGAGTGCGCATGGCGAAGCCGAGCCCAAGGGATGGGGCAACGCGATCCCGCATGGAAGGGGAACCACATGGATGTTCGAATCGTTTCGACGACGTGTCGGCGCGCGCGCGCCACATTCGCACTAGTCGCTCTCGCGTTCGCGGCAATGACCGCAACCGCCCAGACCGTCGATACGAGCGCCTCGTACGTGCTCGTGAATCGCAACAGCGGCAAGGTCGTGGACGTCTTCAACTTTGCCACCAACGACGGCGCACGCATCGCGCAGTGGACGCGCGGCGACGGCAACAACCAGCAGTGGCAGTTCGTGGACTCGGGCGGCGGCTACTACCGTCTGCGGTCACGGCACTCGGGCAAGGTGCTCGACGACTACCAGTGGTCCACCGCCGAGAACGCGCAGATCGTCCAGTGGACGGACCTGAACGGCACCAACCAGCAATTCCGGCTGGTGAGCTCCGACAGCGGGTACGTCCGGCTGATCAACCGCCACAGCAACAAGGCGCTCTCCGTGCAGGGCGCCTCGACCGCGAACGGCGCGAACATCGTGCAGACGACGGACACCAACAGCACGTACCAGCAATGGCAGCTCGTGCGCCTCGGCGGCACGACGCCGCCCTCCGGCGGCACGCTGCCGACGACGATTCGCTGGAGCTCGAGCGGCGTGCTGGCGGGACCGAAGCCCGACTCCGCGCATCCCGACATCGCGGCGATCAAGGACTTCTCGGTAGTCAGGCACAACGGCGCCTGGCAGGTGTACGCGACGACGGCCAGTCCTTCGCAGGGCTGGAACCTGGTGCACTTCTCGTTCGCGGATTGGCCGCAGGCGAACGCGCGCGACGCACACGTACCTCGACGCGACGCCGATCGGTCGCGGCTACCGGGCCGCGCCGCACATCTTCTTCTTCGCGCCGCAGGGCCTGTGGTACATGGTCTACCAGACGGGGCTGCCTACCTACTCGACCAGCACCGACCCGGGCAATCCACGCTCGTGGACGACGCCGCGGAATTTCATGAGCAGCGAGCCCGCGATCGTCACGCAGAACAAGGGCGCCGGCGCGTGGCTCGACTTCTGGATGATCTGCGACAGCAGCAACTGCTACCTGTTCTCCAGCGACGACAACGGCCACATCTACCGCTCGCAGACGACGCTGGCGAACTTCCCGAACGGATTCGGCAATACGGTGATCGCGTTGCAGGACTCGCGCTTCGCATTGTTCGAAGGCAGCGCCGTCTACAAGGTCGACGGCGCCAATCAGTACCTGCTGCTGCAGGAAGCGATCGGATCTGACGGCCGGCGCTGGTACCGGTCGTTCACGTCGAACGCGCTGAACGGAAGCTGGTCGCCGCACCTGGCGACCGAAGCGAACCCGTTCGCGCGCTCGAACACCGTCACGTTCAGCGGCGCAGCCTGGACGCGGGACTTCAGCCACGGCGAGCTCATCCGCTCGGGCAACGATCAGACGGTGCCGCTGAACCCCTGCCGGCTGCAGTTCCTGTATCAGGGGCAGGATCCGAACGCGAGCGGCGACTACATCCGCCTGCCCTGGCGCATGGGCCTGCTCACGCAAAGCAATTCGACCTGTTAGCTCGCTAACTACCGGCGCTCCCGCACTCACGTGCCGGGAGCGCCGGCTCGAGCACGCGCGCAGCCTGCCAAACAAGGAGACTATCGACATGGAAGCAATTGACGACGAGGAATGACCAAGGGTGCCTCAGGTGGCTCGCACGGATTATGAGGAGTCTGTCTACTGCGGTGATCGCGCTCGCCGCCCTGTTCATGATGGGTTTCGCGACGGAAGCCAGCGCGCAAAGCAGTTCCAGTTCGATCGTGGTTCGCGCTCGCGGCACGGCCGGCGGCGAGTCGATCACGCTGCGGGTCAACAACAGCAATGTCGCGACCTGGACGCTGACGACGAGCCTCCAGAACTACAGCGCATCGACGACCCTCACGGGCAACGTCACCGTGGCGTTCACCAACGACGCCACCGGCCGCGACGTGCAGGTGGATTACATCATCGTCAATGGGACAACCCGCCAATCGGAAAACCAGAGCCAGCAACACCGGGCTCTACGCGAATGGCAGTTGCGGTGGCGGCTCCAACAGCGAATGGATGCATTGCAACGGCGCGATCGCATATGGCGCGCGTCTCCAAGCTCGGCCAACAGCATCGTCGTTCGTGCGCGTGGCACGGCGGGTAGCTGAGTCCAGTCAGCTTGCGGCGTCAACAATACCAATGTTGCGACGTGGACGCTGACGACGGCTCTCCAGAACTACACCGCGTCGACGAACCTCACCGGCGCCATCACCGTCGCATTCACCAATGACGCCACTGGCCGCGACGTGCAGGTGGACTACATCATCGTCAACGGGGCGACGCGTCAGGCCGAGGCGCAGAGCTCCAACACCGGGCTCTACGCGAACGGCAGTTGCGGTGGCGGCGGCTTCAGCGAATGGATGCACTGCAACGGCGCCATCGCGTTCGGAAACGTGAGTGGTGGTGGTGGCGGTGGCGGTGGGCAGCTCGCCCGCGTTCTTCGTCGGCAACATCACGACCAATGGCGCCGTCCGGTCCGATTTCGTCCAGTACTGGAATCAGATCACGCCGGAGAACGAGGGCAAGTGGGGCCAGGTCGAACCGACGCGGGACGTGTACAACTGGAGCGGCCTGGACCGGGCGTACAACTACGCGATACAGAACAACATCCCGTTCAAGCAGCACACCTTCATCTGGGGTGCTCAGGCGCCGAGCTGGATCAACTCGCTGAGCGCGTCCGAACAGGCCGCGGAGATCGAGGAGTGGATCCGCGACTTCTGCGCGCGCTATCCGAGTACGGCGATGATCGACGTGGTCAACGAGGCCATTCCGACTCACCAGCCGGCCGCGTTTGCGCGAAACGCGTTCGGCAACAACTGGATCATCCGCTCCTTCCAGCTGGCGCGGCAGTACTGCCCCAACGCCGTCCTGATCCTCAACGACTACAACGTGCTGAGCTGGGACACCGACGCGTTCATCCAGTTGGCGACTCCGGTCGTCGCTGCCGGCGTCGTCGATGCTCTGGGCGAGCAGGCTCACGGACTCGAGAGCTGGTCGCTGAACGACATCCAGACGCAGGCTGAACCGGGTGGCCGCGCTGGGCCTGCCTATCTACATCACGGAGTACGACGTCGCCAGGACCAACGACCAGGAGCAGCTGAACATCATGCAGACGCAGTTCCCGCTGTTCTACAACCATCCGTCCGTGGAGGGGATCACCCTGTGGGGATATGTGGTCGGGTCAGCACCTGGGTGAATGGCAGCGGGTTGATTCAAAGCAACGGCACGCCGCGTCCGGCGATGACCTGGCTCATGAACTACATAGGTCGCTGAGTCCGTCGTCTTTTCGCGAGGGCCCTGAGCAAGAGCCACTGACAGGGCGCCCCTCTACGGAGGGGCGCCCTTTTTTTTGAGCAGCATCCGTCGCCGCTCCGACTGCCGTCACAGCGAGAAGCTCATCCCCAGGTACCACTGGCGCCCTGTCGGGTCGTACAAGGCCGGATCGGTGCTCCACTGCGAACTCGAAACCCGGACCGCCAATTCGTCCGTGAAGTTGGAAACACCCGCGCGAATCGTCACCTTGTCCGTGGGCGAGTAGGTCCCGTACAGGTCATAGGTGTTGTAGACCTCTGCGCCCGCTTGCGGTGTCGCCGGCGTCGTGATGGTGGTCACATCGTCCATTTCTTCCAGGTAACGCCAGCGCACGCCAACACGTGAAGGAATCATTCTGGTAGCCGATGTCGGTCATCGACTTCCACCGAGGGTGTGAATTGCCGACGGAGATCGTGTGTACGTAGTCGACCGTGGGATCGCCCTCGATCGTCTGGATCTCGAATGATTCCGTATAGCTGACGATGGTCCGCAGGAACATGTTGCCCGGGACATTCATGCCCATGCCATTGAGTGGCGGACGCCACGAGAAGTCCAGGTCGACGCCCGCCGTCGCGAGCTTGCCCAGATTCAGGTACGGCGTTTCGATGATCTGCAGAAGTCCATTCGCAGTCGCGGTTCAGCAGCTGGCAGAAGACGTTCGAATTTTCATAGCTCGCATTCGACCCGTCGAGGTTGTAGCACTTGCTCAGCGTCGTGAGTCCCGGCACGACCGAGATCACGTCGTTGATCTCGATGTTGTAGTAGTCGAGGGAGACCGACATGTTGTCCATCAACCCCGACTCCGAGTTCGACGTCCACTGGAAGCCAATGTTGTAAGTGTCGGCGGTCTCCGGTTCGAGCTCCGGATTGCCGCTGAGTACACCGGCCGTCGCCGTGGTCGGGAAGACGTACGTATCGATGACGGCAGTCGGGATACCCTGATCCAGGCAGAGCTGCCGAACGTTTGCGCCCCCGCTCCCGGTGCGGGCACTGGAGCGAACATCACACGGGTCGCCGATGGCTCCCGGAGGTGTTCCGAATGCCACCTGACTGCCCACGGCTGCGGCGAACAATTCGCCGATGTTCGGTGCGCGAACGGCCCGCTGGTAGCTGGTTCGGATCAGCAGTGAATCGACCGGCCGCCATTTGAGATCGCCTTCATAAGACTCCACACGGCCGGCAGTGCTGTAGTCCGACCAACGATAGGCAGCGCCCATCGTGAGACTGTTGAGCAACGGCACTTCCACTTGTGTTGCCAGTTCGCTGACATCGATGGCGCCCTCCGCAGGAAGCGATGCGAGCACGGCCTCGATGTTCTGCGCCGCCAGGTCCGAGTCGGGATTGAACTCGTAGGTGTTTTCGCGCCAGGCGCCTAACAAGGCGATGCGGACGTCGCCGGCAGGCAGCTTGAAGAGCGAACCCTGGACGGTGCCTTGCACGATGGTCTGTTCGAGATATTCAGTGCTGGTGGCATCGGTGGTCATGTACGCCAGGCACTGCGGCGAAATATTCGAGCTGTTGACGACACCAAACGGGTTGAATCCGCCGGCGCAGATCGAGTTACCACCGTCCGCGGCACTCAGTAACGCCTGAACACGGTTCTTGAGGACGGCGTGCTTCATCGTCTGGTTGTGGTCGGTCGTGTCATACGAGACGTACAGGTCGTATGACCAATCGCCCATCGGCAAATCGCCCTTTCCGCCGAAGACGTATTGCGTGGTGGTGTACTGCTCGTCCCAGCCTTTGTAGGGCACGCCGACGTAGCGCCCATTCCAGGTGAAAGGTGCGTTCGGAGTTGGCCGGGCCGCCAGCAGGGTTGCCAGATCATCCGGAATGAACGGGTTCGTCACCGGTATGGTCGTGAGCGTGCCGAACTGCGTGAGACTGCTTCCGCTTTCCGTGTAGACCTTGCGAGTCCACGTACATCAGCTGACCGTAGAGTGTCAGCGCATCGTTTACCTCGAAGTCGAACTTGGTCAGCAGGGAGTTCCGGTCGGTCGGACTCACGAGCAGGAACTGAGGGCCGACGGGCATGCGCACGTTCCCGGCGAGGACGGCATAACCATCGGTCGTCGGCCCCCTGTAGTTCCTGGCGCCGGTTTGCGTGAACAGCGTGCCATCGTCATTGAAACCAAGGTTCAACGTGTTCGAGACGGGAGTCGCTACCCCATAACTCGCAAACAGGTTGTTGACCGCGGTGGCGTTCGGAAGATTGGTCGCCGACGGAACGAATGTTCCCTGGCCGATGAATGACGAAGGCGTCACGAAATCGAAGAAGCTTCTTTCGGAACCGTACATGCCTTCGCGGTCGGTATAACCGAGCGACAGCAGAACTCGTCCACGATCGTCCGCAAAGGATGAACCGAGCGCGAGGGACGCCGACATCTTCTCGACGTCGTTGCGGCTGGAATTTCCGTACTGGATGTCCGCCTTCACCCCATCGAAGTAAGGCTCTGACAGGAAATTGACGACACCTGACATTGCATCGGAGCCATAGACCGCCGAAGCGCCACCCGTGATGACGTCGATTGTCGAGACGGCAGATTCCGGAATCGCGTTGGTATCCACGTTGCCGTTGATATCCGACAGCGGGAGCCGACGCCCGTCGAGCAGCACCAGGTTGCGGTTCGAACCGAGACCGCGAAGGTTGATGGTGACGCGGCCGCCCGTGCCCTGCCCGCCGCTGAACACACCGGACTGCGCATTGAACTGCGGCATCTGGTTCAGATTCGCGATCAGCGAAACGTCACCAGAACGCTCCAGATCGTCCATGCCAGCCGAAACGATGGGGCTGGATGCCGTTTGATTCGGACTGCGAATCAGCGTTCCGGTGACGATGACCTCTTCGAGCTCTGTCTCCGGTTGTGCCTGCTCAGCATCGGCAGCCAACGCAGTCCCCGCTGCGCTGAGCGAGGCGATGACGCCTCCATAGAGAACCGCCCTTACTGCAGCGCGGACCGAGTCCGCTGCCAGGTGGCAACGGTCTTGTGACTTCGTCATTTGCATCCTCCCCAAGAGCATTACGAATTGCGCGTGCGTCCGCGGTTTTTGAGTGCGCGGACTGCCGCGGTTTATTTCTTACGGCGGTGGCAAGGTAAACGTACTAGTTCGTACATGTCAACGATCCAGGGAGACATATCCGCCGGTGTCGGCATAGAATGTACGAACCAGTACGTCACCAGCGCCTCGTGGGGCGCGAAGGTGTACTGCGCTCAGATCGAAGGGGGTGGGATGAGTTTCTTCAGACCTTATGTCAGGGCGCTCGCTGTAATGGCGGCACTTGCCTGTTGTTCGGAGGTTCGGGCGCAAATCGTCGAGCGCCCGGTTCCCGGCGACCCGATTGCCCTCGACACCGGCAAGGTCGCGGGAAAGCTGCTCGACTCAGGGGTTCGCGGATATTTTGGTGTTCCCTATGCCGCGGCCCCGACTGGCGCGTTGCGCTGGCGCGAGCCCCACCCTCTCGAGCCGTGGAGCGGCGTCTATAACGCCGACCGGTTTGCACCCGAGTGCATCCAGATATTGCGTCCCCACGGCATCAATCACTATTTCGGAGAAGAAGCGACCAGCGAAGATTGCCTGTATCTCAATCTATGGATCCCGCCGAATGCGACCTCCAGTTCGCGCCTGCCGGTAATCCTGTGGATCCATGGTGGCGGGTTGTCGATCGGCTCCGCCAGCATGGCTAACTATTCCGGCGAGCGACTCGCCGGGAAGGGCGTGGTGTACGTGAGCGTGGGCTACAGGCTGGGAGCGTTCGGCTTCATGGCCCATCCGCAGCTGACGGAGGAGTCGCCGTTTCACGCTTCCGGGAATTATGGCTATCTCGATCAGGTAGCGGCTCTGCAGTGGATCCAGAGAAACATCGAACGCTTTGGTGGTGATCGGACGCGTGTAACCCTGATGGGACAGTCCGCCGGTGCCGGTTCGGCTTTCAGTCTGCAGGCTCAGCCCGATGGCCCGGGGATTGTTTCATCGCATCGTGGGCATGAGTGGTGGCGGCATGCGATCTGGCGTCGAACTACCGACACAACTCCAGGCGGAGGCCTCGGGACTCGAGCTGCAGAAGGTGCTGGGCGTCGACTCTCTGGCCGCTCTGCGAAATATTCCCGCGGATCGTATCCTCGCGGCTCAGGCCGAGTTTCAGCTCGGCGGCACCGCCGGCACGGTGCGCTTCCGCCCCAACATCGATGCGCGCTTCATGCCGAAGCAGCCGGGCGAAACGTTCGCCGCTGGCGAGCAGAATGACGTGCCACTGTTGATCGGATTCACCCGCGATGAGAGTTCCAACGAGCTGCGCGCGGCAAAGGATCTGGCGCAATTCCAGCAGGCGGCCCAGAAGTACTTTGGCGACCGCAGCGGTGATTTTCTGCGCCTCTATCCGGCGACGGAGGCAGACGTTTCCAGCGTGGGCGCCCAGGCTGCCCGTGACGGCGGCATGGCAACTTCGACGCGCAGCTGGGCTTACGGTCAGATGAAGAAGGGCCGGCAGCCGGTCTACCTCTACATGTACTCCCACGAACATTCGTATGCGCCAGGCGCGGTCATTGCCGACCTCAATCCGCAGTCGGCCGGTGCGTACCACTCGAGCGAGATTCCATTCTTCCTCCTGACGCTCGATGCCTATAACCGCTTCCGGCCAACCCGCGCGTGGACAGACCAGGATCGTGCGCTCGCAGCCACCATGTCCGAAGTTCTCATCGCATTCGCCAGCAGCGGCAATCCGCAGACAAAGACATTGCGTCTGCCGCGATTCGATGCGCGGCACGAACCGCTGATCGAATTCGGGGACGAGGTGAAGCTGATTTCCTTCAACAAGTCTCGCATGGACTTCTTTTCGACCGTCAATGCGCCGGGTGCCGTAGGGCCGGCACCGACGCCGAGGATGCCGCGCGACTGAGCGAGGCACCGCACGAATCTGCTTTCTCATGGGGGTTGTCGTTATGTGGGTGACATTGGCCACGATGTGGCTGTCGATTTCCGTCTCGGCAGCCGCGTCAGTCCCGGATGTTCCGGTCGATGCGAGTCCGGTCCTTGAAGATCGGTTTCCGCAGTCCACAGTGGCGTTTGCACACGATGTCGAGTCGCTGCCGGATCTGGTCTATTCAGTGCCACCGGGGTTTCGCCCGTTGCGTCTCGACCTGTATCGACCCCGAAACACGGGCAGCACTGCGCGCGGATTGCCCCTCGTGATCTACGTACATGGCGGCGGCTGGCAATCCGGTCACACGCGTCACGCGGGTGCGTTCGCCAACTGGCCGGGAGCGCTGGCACTGCTGGCCTCGAAAGGCTACGTCGTCGCTTCGATCGAGTATCGGCTGAGTGGTGAAGCGCGCTTTCCAGCCGCGATCCACGACGTGAAGACCTCGATCCGCTGGCTGCGTTCAAAGAGCGCGCAGTTTGGTATCGACCCGACCCGCGTCATCATCTGGGGCGGCTCCGCCGGCGGACAACTGGCGGCTCTTGCCGCGACTTCCTGCAAGGTCGAGTCGCTCGCACCGGTGTTCCTGAAGCAGGGAAATCCGGATCCGCAATCGCCCCTGGCGGCACAGTCGGATTGCGTGCAGGGACTGGTGACCTGGTATGGCATCTTCGACTTCGTCAATGCGCCGCTTTCAGGAGCCGCTGACCAGCCGGCGAATTCTCCGGTTCAAAAATATCTGGGCTGCATGCCTTCGGATTGCAGATCGGCTGCGGAGCTTGCTAGTCCGGTGTCACACCTCGACCAGAGCGATCCCCCTGTACTCCTCATTCACGGTGACCTCGACAGGGTGGTTCCGGTCTCTCAATCGCAGATGTTTGACAAAGCGACGCAATCAAAAGGCGTCAAGGCGACCTTGCTGGTCATCAAGGGTGTCGACCACAGCTTCATCGGCGAAAACGCGGAGGCCACGCGTCGCGCCAGTCTGCAAGCGCTGTCTGCAACTTTCGAGTTCATCGATGCGACTGCGAGGCCGAAACTGTCGGCTTCGCCTCCGCGTTGAGGCGCAACACCCGTGGTGCGAATTCCCGGTCGATGGCGAGTGTCTGTCATTCCATTGCTCGTCGTGGCAGTTACGGCAACGGCCTCGTGCAGCAGTTCGCGGACCGGTGCCGTGCACTCCCCCACCGCTGACAGGATTGAAGATTGCGAGCCGCGAGGAAATCTGCGGTTTCTTTGCGGCGCACAGCGTCCGGAAGACGTAGTTAGGATTCCGGGAACGCGCTGGCTGATCTACAGCGGATTCAGCAACGGCGCCGGTCTCAAGCTCGTGGACAGCGTTGCGCAAACCCTGCGGCCATTGACTTACGATTCGCCCCGAGCGAACGAGAAGCGGGACTGGCCTCAATGCGGCACCCCGCCCGACTCCGCCGCCTTCAGCACCCAGGGTCTGAGCATTCGCGATCTGGGCGGGTCTCTCTCCCGGCTTCATGTCATCAATCACGGTGGCCGCGAGAGCATCGAAATCTTTTCCGTGGATGCGCGAGCCGGCGAACCGCGGTTCACCTGGAACGGGTGCGTCCTCATGCCACCAGGCCTTGCCGCCAACAGCGTGGCAACATTCTCGGACGGGACCATTCTCGTCTCCGTCCTGACGCTTCCCGGTAGAACGATCACGGACTTCTGGCGCGGCGAGATGACTGGCGCCGTATATTCGTGGACGCCCGGCGAAGATTCCTTTCGACTTCTGCCCGGGACCGAACTGCCCGGGAACAATGGACTCGAAACTTCTCGGGATGACGCCGAGTTTTTTGTAATCGCATTCGGCTGGCGATCGGTCGTGGTTTTCTCCCGTGCCGACCCGTCGCGTCCCGTGCGCAAGGCCATCGCACCAGGTTTCATGCCGGACAATATCCATTGGGATGACGGCAAGCTGCTGCTGGCGGGTATGCAGTATGACGAGCCCGCCTGTGGCGGTGTCCGCAAGATCATCAACGGCAAAGCCGATGAAATGCGTTGCCACCGTGGCTACACGGTCGCCCAACTCGATCCCCATTCCATGAACTTCACAGTGGTGGCATATGCCGAGCCGGATCCGGACTTCAATGGTGTCTCGGCGGCGGCGGTCGTCGCCGGTGAATTGTGGCTTGCTTCGTACCAGGCGGATCGCATTGCCTGGCGCAAGGCGCCCGTGCCCGCACAGCGCTGACCACTGAGCATGCGCTTTTTCCAGACATGGTTGCCGGCGTCTCTATCTACTGAGCGGAAGATGGGATGGATCGAGGCAGAGTTCCCTGCATGAGCAGTCGCGCGTTGCAAGCAGGCCTCATCGGCTCTGGTATCCAGCAATCCTCCAGTCCCTCGATGCACATCGAGGAAGGCAAGTGTTACGGGCTTCAGGTCGGTTACGAGCTCTTCGACTTCGATCTGATTCCTGGTGGTCCCGCGCAGCTCGAAGCGGTCCTCGACCAGGCGGAGAAGCGCGGCCTTCGTGGCGTCAACGTCACCTACCCGTCCAAGCAAACGGTGATTCCTCTCCTGCACGAACTGTCTCCCGAGGCACGCGCACTGCACTCGGTGAACACCGTGCTCTTCAGCAACGGGAAGAGAATTGGTCACAACACCGACTGGTGGGGCTTCAGCGAGAGCTTCAAACGCGACATGTCCGACGCCCCTAGAGACGACATCGTGCTGGTGGGGGCGGGTGGCGCCGGCGCAGCTGTGGGTTACGCCATGCTGAAGCTGGGGTCGAAGATGCTCACCATCCACGATACGGACGCGTCGCGCGCGACCGCGCTATCGGGTCGGCTCGCGAAATTGTTCGCTTCGCGCGAGATCCGGGTCTGCCACGATCTGCCTACCGCGCTCGCGAACTCGCAGGGGTTGGTACACGCCACCCCGACAGGCATGCGCAGGCATCCAGGTCTTCCGGTGTCGGCGGAGTCGCTCCGGCCACCGCTGTGGGTCGCAGAGATCGTGTACGTGCCGCTGACTACCGAGCTCCTCGCAACAGCCAGGCGACAGGGTTGTCGCACGCTCGACGGCGGCGGCATGGCCGTTTATCAGGCCGCAATGGCTTTCAGACACTTTTTCGACGTCGAGCCAGACATTCCGCGCATGTTCCGTCGGTTTCATGCGCGCCTGGCGACCGCGGCGTGAGCAAGCCATCAGAACCTGATGCGCACCCCCGCATACCACCGGCGGCCGATCGCGTCGTAGGTTCCGGCATCGGTCTCGGTTCCCGTCACGTTGCCCGGCAGCCCGGAGATGATCGCCGGAGGCTCTTCGTCGAACAGGTTGTTTGCACCCACGAAGACCTCGTACTCGTCCGTCGGCGAGAACGTCACCTGCGCATCGACGTAGGTTGCGGATGGAATACCGATGTCACCACGCTCCACATCGAACGACGCGAGGAATTGATCGTCCAGATCGGCAGATGACAGGTAGGTCGTCTGCAGTGTCGCGCCGAACCTGCCGAGTGAGTACTGGAGCGACAGGTACGCGCGGTCCTCCGAGTCACCCACCTCGTTCGCCAGGTAGTCGCGGTCGCCGCCGTCGAGCGGAATCTGGTAGTGCTCGAGCACGTGCGTGTACGACAGCCGCGCACCGAAGTTTCCCGGGCCGATCGATCCCGTATAACCCACGGTGAGATCGACGCCCTCCGCGAACTCGCCACCCGTGTTCGTGATGTCCGCGTCGAGGAATTCGATCGAGCCCGCGTTGTTAGGACCAATGGGATTCGGGCGCCGCGTCACGAACTGGCACAGCGACGTGTCTCCCCCTCCGTAACATTGGCTCAGGATGAAGTTGCGGTCGCGCAGCGTGATGGCATTCGAAATGTCGATACGATAGTAGTCGACACTGAAATCGAAGTCTTCGAGCACCGCGATGCCGCCCGGCTTGATCACCGCGCCAACCGTCCACGAATTGCCCTCCTCCTCTTCGAGGTCGGGATTGCCGCGGTCGAAGCCCGAGATTCCCTGGAAGTCCGCCTGCGTGAGCTCGAACACGCCGTTCGCGGCGATGTTCGCGGCAACGCCGGGGGCGGCGCGGCACGCGACCGAGGTCGGATCAGCCGACGTTGCCGTGACGCCGACGCAGGGATCCTGCACGCCGGTGGGGAACGTCTGGCTCGGTGGCTGGAACAACTCGCCGATGTTGGGCGCGCGTGTCGAGAGCGCGCGGATCACGCGGAACCGCAACGACGGCATGGGTGACCACTCGAATCCGCCGTTCCAGCTCAAGGTACTGCCGACGGTCGAGTAGTCGGATGCGCGCACGGCGGCGCGCAGCGTGAGCTGATCCGCGAACGGCACGTCGGACAGCAGGGGCACCGACGCCTCCAGATAGGCCTCCCCCACGTCGAATTCGCCGCGGGTCGGCGGAATCGCATTGCTCGCGTTGAGCCCCGCCTGCGTGAGCGCATCGAACTCGCTGTCGCTCGTTTCCTCCCGGTACTCGATGCCGACCGCGACCGCCAGCGGGCCCGCCGGCATCTCGAAGAGACTGCCGGTCAGGTTCGCGCCGATGAGTCGCTGCGAGGTGAAGGTCGCGAGCGATCCCGGCGCCTCGATGTAGTTCACCGCCTCCGGCGTGAACGAGTCGTATCCGAACACGTTGACGGGAACGCAACCTTGTATCCGCGCGTTGGCATCGCGGCATATCGCTTCGGTGACGTTGCCATCGTTGTCGACATCCTCCACGTCGGCGATCGCCTCGAGTGCATTGCGGAAGTTCAATACGTTCACCTGACCGCTCGAGGTCTGCGCCTCCTTGGTCTGTCCGTACGCATAGAACGCTTCATACCGCCAGTTTTCGTCGGAAAACGATCCCTGCAATCCGCCGACGATCCGGAACGTGTCGCGGCGCGCATCGCTGGTGCGCGGCCCGAAGTCGGACAGACGTTTGGCGAAGTAGAAGTCGCGCAAGCCGTCTTCGTCGCTATCCGTCGCGGTGTTGAACACTTCGTCCGGCACGACGGGGTTGCGCACGAGCGTACCGTCCACCTCGAACTCGACCGGAATCTGGCCTCCCGTCGCGGGGTAGATGTCTTCGGCGGCGAGCCCGAACGGTTCGATGTTCGACGACGCATTGGTGGACGCATACGTCCCTTCGAAGAACAGGCCGTGATTTTCCGTGAAGTCGAAGCTGCCGCGCCCCGCGAACAGGTAGCGCTCCACCGGCACGGCGATCGTGCGAAACGCTGAGCGGTTGAAGCCCGTCGCCGCGGTGAGCTCGCCGTTCTGATCCCAGGGAATTACATTGCCGGCCGCGTCGTACGTGATGCCGTTCTCATCGCCGTTGCCGGTGAAGAACCGGCCTTGCGGCGCGAACCCCGAGTAGAACGGGCGCGTGATGTCGAAGAGATCCTCGGGATCGCCCGTGACTGCGGCGCCCGTGGAAGCCTGGTCGATGGCGGAGCGCGTACGATCGCGCGAGAAGACGGCACCCTGCTTGGTGTAGCCGACGTGCGCCATGATGTTGCCGCGATCGTCGGCGGTGGTCGTGCCGAAGGTGAGACCCACCTGCGTTTCCTCGCTGTCGCTCTCGGCGCTCGCGCCGTACTGCCCGTCGAGCGCGATGCCTTCGAAGTTCTTCTTGAGGATGATGTTGACGACGCCGGCTACTGCGTCGGAGCCGTATACCGCGGACGCGCCGCCGGTGAGCACATCGATGCGATCGATGAACTGCGTCGGGATGGTGTTGTAGTCGACGGCTGCGGATCCGGGCACTCCCGATACGAAACGCCGCCCGTCGATGAGCGTGAGCGTGCGCTCGACGCCGAGATTGCGCAGGTCCACCGTCGCGACGCCGGCGCCGGAGGTGAGGAACGCCGAGTTGGTGCGACTGAACAGCGGGGTGCCCATCGTTGGATTCTTGAGCAGGATCTCCTGCACGTTGATGATTCCCGTTCCCTCGAGCTGCTCCGACGTGATGGTCTGGACGGGCGACGGTGAATCCAGATTCGGCGTGATGATGCGCGAGCCCGTGACGACGACCTCCTGCATGTTCTGTTCACCCGCAGCTGGTTCGTTGGGGTCGGGATCCTGGGCGAATGCCGCGGACGCGGCGAGCGTCGCGGCGGCAGCTGCGCTGCTGAGCAGCGTGAATCGGATTGCGGCGCGGACTCGGGGATATACGGACATGGCCTGCTCCCTGCGTAGGTGTACAGGCGACTCTAGATAGCCGGGCTTTTCGAAACCACTTCGGAAAATGCGCAGTTCGGATAGGCCGGCGCGTAGACCGTGTGGAAAAAGCGGATGGCGTCCCGAGTTCGGCGCCGCCGTCCGCGATGTCCTACAACCAATTCGGGCCAGGTGCGTGCACATGGCAATACTGGCCCAGGTTCATGCCCAGCCGATGATCTCCCACGCGTCCCTGCCATGGGACATGGCAGTAGTTAGCATCACCGGACCGGTGGCCGGGACTTGCCGACCTCGAACGTCGTCGTGAGCGCCGCCTGCGAGCTGTTGCCCACGTAGACGTCGAACGTCGTCTCGTCCTGCACCCACGCGCGCTTCGCGGCGGTCCAGTAGGTCAGCTCTGCCGGTGTCAGCGTGAAGCGGATCGTGCGTTTCTCACCGGGCTCGAGCGTGACACGCTGGAAACCCTTGAGCTCCCGCACGGGCCTCGCCGAGCTGCCGTAACGCTGGTGGATGTAGAGTTGGGCTACTTCGTCCGCGGCACGGCTCCCGGTGTTGCGCACGTCCACGCTGACCGGTACTGACTCGCCCGGCGCAACTGTCTGCCTATCTACCTTGAGGTTCGAGAACTCGAACGTCGAATAGCTGAGTCCGAAGCCAAACGGATACAGCGGCGAGTTGGGTTCGTTCCAATAGCGCTGCCCGGACGTTTTGGGCTGATGCGAGCCCAGTTGCGCATACGGCAGCGGAATCTGGCCGATGTTGCGCGGCCAGGAGTAAGGCAGTTTGCCGCCCGGCGATACGCGACCGAACAGCAGATTGGCAACGGCAGTACCGCCCTGCGATGCCCGGGTACCAGATAACCATCAGCGCACCCGGCTCGCTGTTCTTGAGATCCAGCGGACGCGCCGCCATGAGCAGCACGACGACCGGTTTGCCGGTGGCGATCACCGCATCCAGCAGTTCCTGCTGACGGCCCGGCAGATCGAGCGATGAGCGCGAAGCCATCTCGCCGATCATGTTCTGCGCCTCACCCAGCACCAGCACCGTCACGTCAGACGCCTTCGCCAGCGCAACGGCGCGTGTCAACTCGCTGGAGTCGTCTACCTCCACGCGCTTCACGCCAGGTTCCGGAAACATGTCGAATATGGAGGGATGCAAGCGCGCCGGCATGGTGACGCCTGGCAAATAGTCAACCCGTACTTTGTTGCCTGCCCTGGCCTTGATACCCGCAAAGACCGTGACCGTTTCCTTGAGGTCATGCGCGAACACCCACGGACCCAGCGTGTCGCGTGCCGAATCGGCGAGCGGGCCGATCACGGCGATCGACTTGAGCTTGTTGAGGTCGAGCGGCAACAGACCACTGTCGTTACGCAACAGCACGGCGGTGCGTTCCGCCGCTGTGCGCGACACCACGCGATGCTGCGGATCCGCAAGCACGCGCTTCGCCTGCTCGAGATCGACATAAGGCTTCTCGAATAGCCCCATGCGAATCTTCGCCTCGAGGACACGACGCACCGCGGTGTCAATTTCGGTAGTCGTGATCCGGCCGCCCGCCAGTGATTGCGGCAGCGTCTTGTACACCGACGTGCCGAACGGCGGCGCCATCTCCATGTCGACGCCGGCCTGAAGCGCACGAACGCCCGCGTCGGTCGTGCTGTCAGCGAACCCGTGCGTCAGCAGATCGTGTGCCGAGCCAGCGTCGGTCACGACGAAACCCTTGAAGCCCCATTCCTTGCGCAATACGTCGGTCAGCAGCCAGTGATTGCCGGTTGCCGGCACACCGTTCAGGCCCATGTATGCGCTCATGATGTTGCCGGCGCCGGCGTCGATGGCTGCCTTGAAGGGCGGTAGATAGGTGTTCCACAATTCGTTATCGGAGAGATTCGCTTCGTCGTAGTCGCGTCCACCGAGTGCGGCGCCATAACCTGCGAAGTGTTTCGGTCCGGAGATGACGTGGCCGGGACTGCCGATGTAGGCGCCCTGAAAGCCGCGAACCTGCGCCGCGGCCATTGCCGAACCCAGATAGGGATCTTCGCCCGCGCCTTCGATGATGCGGCCCCAGCGCGGATCGCGCGCGATGTCGACCATGGGCGCGAACGTCCAATGCAGGCCCGCAGCGCGGGCTTCGGCCGCGGCCACTGTCTGGCCGTCCTCAGCCACCTTGGGATCGAAGCTCGCCGCGACGGCAATCGGCACCGGCATGATGGTGCGCAGGCCGTGGATCACATCGAATGCGAACAGCAGCGGAATCTTCAGGCGCGTCTTCTCGACGGCAATGTGCTGCAGGCGATCGAGTTCTTTCGGGTCGTGCACGAACAGCAGCGAACCTGCACGGCCCGCAGCCACTTCGTCTTGAACGCGCCTCGCTTCCTGCGGCACACCGAAATTGAAGTACTGCGTGATCTGGCCTGCCTTCTCTTCAGGTGTCATCTTCGCAAGCAGCGCGTCAGCCCGCGCGCGAACCTCCGCATCGGGCAGCGGCTTGCCGGTGACCGGCTGTGCCGGCGCGTCCGCTACGGCAAAAAACGCCAGGACGAACGCCACGACAGCTGCACCGCGGCGTGACCTACGGATCAATAGAATGCTCATTGAAACCTGCCTCTTGCTAGATGGGCTGCCCAAGATGACTGACTAGGGCGGACTGGCCGGCGGCGCCGCGTCGAGTTCCGCGCCCCACGGATCTTTCTGTGCAACTGCCTTGCCGCTGTCGGCGAAGTCGACGATCTGATCTCCGGAGCGCGAGTATCGCGGCCACTCAGTCAGACCGGCCCCATTCGGATTGCCGGTCCGTGCGAAGTTCACCAGGTACGCCGAGATGGTCTTGCCCATCGCGTTGTCGCGCGCGGTGGTCTTCTCCGCGTACTTGATCGCCTGCGTGTCGAAGAAAAATGGAATGTCGGTCGCGTGTAGCGCGCCAGGTTCGGCAAACGATTCGGCGACGTACGAGAAGCGGTAGGCGTACACCGGCACGCCCTGATCTGCGATAGCAGCCGAAACGCTGTGGGCGCCCGCGATCATGAAACCGGTCTTGCCGCCGAAATCCGCACTGGTGGCCCCGATCATCATCGGCACCTTTGCAAACTTGCCTGTTCGATACGCGTCCGCTGCGTCGACCGCGACATTGCCGTCAACGAAAGGACTGGAGAACGAGCGTGGACCCGGCGCGAACACCGCCGTCATGTTCAACCCGCTGGTAATTTCTTCTGCACTCAGCGCACGCAGCTTTGCAAGAGCATCGGGATCATCAGCGCCAATGCCCTTGGCGACGGCGAACTCGACACCAACCTTTTCGATCACCGCAAGATCGGCTCCGCCCATCGCGATGCCATTACCGCCCGACATCACCACCGCTTTGTGAAACAGACCGCGGGCAAGCGGCGAAGTGACGAGTGTGTGAACCGACATGCCACCGGCGCTTTCGCCGATGAGGGTCACGTTGTCAGGATCGCCGCCGAACGCAGCGATGTTCTTGTGTACCCACTCGAGCGCGGCGATCTGGTCCATGTAACCGTAGTTGCCAAGCCTTCCCTGATCCGCGTTCTCCTTCGTGAGCTGCGGATGCGCGAAAGTGCCGAAGCGGCCGACGCGATAGTTGGCGCTGAACACCAGCACGCCCTGCTTCGCCAGGTTCGAGCCCGAATACGTGGGCGGCGACGCACCACCGTTCACGAAGCCACCACCGTAGATCCAGAAGATCACCGGCAACTTTTTCCCGCCACGCGCTGGACGCCAGATATTGGCGTACAGGCAATCTTCGGCCGGCGATGTGCCAAGCGGCGCTGCATCGCTCGGAAACGGAACCTGCATGCAGTCGTGAGCGTACTGCGTCGCATCGCGAACGCCTTGCCATCCTGCGGACGGCTTCGGCGCCCGCCAGCGATTGGCTCCAATGGGTGGCGCGGCAAAGGGAATGCCCTTCCAACTCCACACGCCCTCGACTTCGCTGCCACGGAGTTTGCCGCCCTCGACTGCAACGACGTTGCTGGCTGCTCGCGCCGCGGTCGTCAGCGCCACGACCGCCACCAGCGTCGCGATGACCCGATGCGTAATGCACATTTCTCTCTCCGGCTAAGGGTGTGACCTGCACGGTGCGGTGGAGGCGCGTTCGACCAGCGCGTAGTCGAGAACGATGTCGCTGGGCGCAGATGCGTTCGTCTCGCGTGCTTCCTCCAACAGGAACGCCACGCCTCGCTCGACCATCGCGGCAATCGGTTGCCGGATGACGGTCAGCTGCGGCCAGGTTTTCAGCGCCGTTGGCGTGTCATCGAATCCGGCGACCGAAAGATCGTCGGGGAGTTTCAGGCCACGTTGTTGCGCCATCCACAATGTGCCGGCCGCCATCTCGTCATTGCTGGCAACGATTGCCGTGGGTTTGCTACCGAGATCCAGCAACTGCTCCGCGGCACGGCGTCCTGATTCAAAGGTGTATTCACCCTCGGCAATCAGTTCCTGCCGCACTGGCAAGCCCGACTGCTTCATTGCTTGCTCGAAGCCGGCCCGCCGCTCCTTGCTGTCACCGTGCCGCGGCGGACCAGCAATGAAACCGATGCGACGATGTCCGAGTCCGATGAGATGCTGCGTCAACGTCGCGGTCGCGGTCCGGTTGTCGATTCTCAAGGTGTGCATGCCAGGCAATGCACCTGCCGTGGTGATCGCGGCAACCTTCATCTCCGAAAGTACTGCGCTTCCAGCCAGCACCTCCGCACAGGGCGGTGCGAACAACAGGCCGTTGACACCACTGCGAGCTACGCCCAGCGTGAGCTTCTCCAGCGTCCTTCTGCTGAGGCCGCTGCTCGCCCGCAAGACAAGTTGTGCGCCGAAGGTCGCAGTGGCATTGAATGCCGAAAACAGAACTTCGCCGAGAAAAGGAACCTGCTGGCCGCAATAGATGAGTGCGATCCGATTCGAACCACCGCTGGCCAACCGGCGGGCTTCGTCATTCGGGATGTAGCCCGTACTGCGAATCGCCTGTCGAACGATCTCACGGGTCTTCGCGCTGACCTGGCCGGTGCCGTTGATGACGTTCGAAACAGTCATCATGGAAAAACCGGCCCGTTCGGCAACGGTACGGATCGTCACCGCCGAACTGCTGCGACGCCGTTGCCTTGTCGCCTTGACAGTCACAACTACCAACCCCCCGTTAGTTCGCGATGAACCGTAGGTACATTTAGCGTTAAATGCAACTCGCGGGAGATGCGGTAAGGAATTCGTCCAATGCCGCCTTGAAGGCTTCTACGTAGGCATCCCGACTGGAATTCTTGGAAGGTATGACCTTCAACTTTGCTCCGGGGATCAACGCTGCCACTTCGGTGGCCGTCGCAATCGAATGCACATAGTCGCCCTCGTTGGCGATAACCAGCGTTGGCAGTGCAAGTCGAGATATTTGGTCCCGAGTCACTCCGGGTCCCTGCGCTGGAATTCGGCTGAGAAGCGCCACGGTGGACGCGGGATTGGCACGGTGGAAGAAGCTCCGCATCGATGCCGCATTGTCCGGAGATTCCCTCAACACCAACTGATATCGCTCGGTAGCGTGGAGTCGCTCCAGGCCTTGTTCAGAACCGTATTGCGCCAGTAGTTCGGCGACGTCGATATAGATCCGCAGGCGTTCCGGCGCGGAATCGCAGACCCACGCCGGCCTCGCAATGATCAGTTCGCTGACGCGTTCTGGATGGTGGATGGCCAGGCGAAGCGCGATCGCGGCGCCGAGTGAGATGCCACCGACCACCGCGCGTCTCACTTCCAGATGATCCAGCAGCGCTACCGCATCTTCTGCAAATTGCTGGATCGACAAGCCTTCGGGCGCGCCCAACTCCGAATCTGCATGGCCCCGGCATTCCATGCTGATGCGACGGAACCGCGAAGATTCCGGAAACACCTCGGCGACTTGCGCCTGCGTCGCACCCAGGCCGTGTTGCCATAGCACGGGCGTGCGGTCGCCCTCACCAGGGCCTTCGTCGACATAGTTGACCCTGCAGCCGTCACGAGTCTTGAAGCTGCCGCGAGTCAAGACATGACTTCCTCGATGACGCGTCTCAAGAAGCCGGAGACGTAAGCCGCGTCCTTTTCCGGGAAGTTGTGGCTGACCAGCGGACCTCGATAGCCGGTCGACAGGATCCTCTGCAAAAAATTACGGAAATCCACAACGCCACGTCCCGCAGCGACAGCGTCTCCGGTCGGGCTGACATCTTTCGTGTGAACCAGCGCGACGTCTGAGCCGAGCAGGGACACAGCTTCCGCAATGACCTCGCGCTGCCGAGACTGGCATTCCGGCGGCAGCAGGTTGGCGGAGTCCATGACAATCTTCAGTTGAGGAGTTTCAACTTCATCGAGGAGCCGCCGCGCGATTTTTGCATTTCCGACGACGTTGCCGGGCTCCGGCTCGACGCCGAGTGCAACGCCGTGACGCTCAGCCAGTTCGAGGGCGAAATCGAGCTCACCTCGCATTGTCGACCAGGCTTCAGGTGAACCGTTGTCCGGGTGAGCCCGCCACATGTCCGCTGTGTCGCGAGTTCCGGTGCACAGCGTCACCAGCGGCACCTTCATGAATTGAGCGGCTCGCACCACGTTCGTGAAGCCGATCCGGTCAGAGCCGCGCCTGGCCACATCGGGGTGCGCCATGTTGTAGGTTCCCGACAGCGCACAGATTGTTAGTCCGTTCTGAGTCGCGCTGGCCATCACCTCTTTGATGACCGCCTCGGGCCAATCCCTCGGGAGGGGAGGCAGCCCAGCGCTCGAGAAATTGAACTGGATGGCCTGGAAACCGTCGTGCGCAATCCGGGCAAAAATCTGGTCTATCCCGGTAGCCTGGTAGATTCGGGAAAAGATGCCCAGCTCCACTACAGCGCTCCCTTCGCGCTCTCGACCTCGACACTCTTCCCGGATGCGACGGAATGCGCGATCGCCACCATCGTCTTGATGGAGGCCACACCATCCGCAATGTCGGCGCCGCGCATCGGCGCGCCCAATAGAACGCTGTCGGCAAAGCCTTCGAGCTGTCGACGGTAGAAGTGACCGTCTGCTCCAAGGACGCGAGTCGTCGTGGCGCTGTCCTCATGGAAGAGTTCGACGTCGCTCGACTTGTAGAACCAGGGGTTATAGATCTTCGCCGAGGCGCTGCCATTCTCTCCGTAGATCTGGAAACCTTCGTGCCAGTCCATGCGCACGCCGATCGTGAGATCGAGGTGGCCGATCGCGCCGCTGACAAAGTCAACGTCGACGAACCAGCAGTGTGCTCCGAAGCGCTGGTTGAGCCGCGCCTGCACCGCTCGAATCGGCCCACCGAGATAGCGGGCCAGATCGACGAGATGGCTGCCGTGAGTCAGCATGAAATAGCGTTGCTTGTCTGCCTTCGGATCACCATCGGGGCGCAACACTTTGCTGCCCTTGCGAGCCAACGGCTGAACGGCGTCGGTCATCGAATAGCGATGCGTGCTGTCGCAGTACCACGCCTTCAGCGCGAGCATCTGTCCCATCCGGGTGTTCGATGAAGTTCCTGGCGGATTCAATGCCCGGGTCGAAGCGAAGCATGTGGCCGATCTGCAGGATCTTTCCGCTCTTTCTGACCGCGGCATCCAGGTCCTCGACTTCTTCCACGGCGACGCCGATTGGCTTCTCGCACAGCACGTGTTTTCCGGCGGCAAGCGCCTTCAACGCCGCCGGAACATGAAAGGCATCGGCAATGCCGATGATGACGGCCTCAACGTGCGGGTTGGCCAGCATCTGGTCGTAGTCGAGATAGATATTCTTTGCGTCGTAGAAACTGCCAAACCGGTTGGCGAGCCCTTCGTCCGCATCGCAAACCGCTTCCAGGACGGCATTGCGGGACTTCTGCACCGACTCGAAATGCGCGAATTGCGAGATGGGCCCGCACCCGAGAATTCCTACGCCTAACTTCTTCTCTGGCATGCCTTTCTCAGTATCCCATCACGCGCAGCCCCAGCGGGCTCAAGTCGGCGCGCGTGAAGCGATCCTTGAAGTCGACTTCAAAGTTATCAGGAGCAAAGTCTGGTGCTGACAGACCGGCTTCGAAGGCAGCCTGCTGAATTTTTGCGTACTGACGATTCTTGGCGCAGTCGGGTGCCGGCGCGATATACATGACGCTCGAATAGCCCGTGCCGCGGTGCGCATCCTCGACGCCATGAAGTACATCGGGATGCCAGAAGATGGCGTCTCCCGGCTGCATGAGCGGAATGGAACCGTAGCCTTCCAGCAAGAGCTGGTGATACTCCTTCCCGATCACCATGGCGCGACAGGCCGCGGCGCCACACAGCTCGTCTTCCGGCACGTCGTCCTGAAGCGCGCGCAGCAGCATCCACGGCATCGCGTCAGCAACTGGCAACAGCTGAAGTGTTCCGTCGTTGGGGCCTTGCTGAGTCAATGCCGTCCAGCCTTGAAACGTCCGGAACATGCGGCACACGGCCGGCGACGGAATCTCCTTGATCTCGGTACGACCCCAGGCTTCAAACGGATCGTATTTTTTGAGGTCGCCGCCAAAGACGTGGCGATACACCGTGCCGTGGTACGCCGGATCGATCCATCGATCGATGGATCCCGCATCGACATGAGCCGAAAGTCCGAGCGATGCATCGCCGGGTTGGCGGAATCGGACGCGGTCCGCGTAGATGAGGTTGTGATCGGGATCGAAGACCGGACCGTTGGGCGACGATGCGCGCCAGAGTCCATTCAGGAAGGTCTGGGCTCTTGCCATTGCAGGATCGGTCCGCGCCTCCATCTGCGCCCGTGACCAGAACACGCCGTAGATCTGGGGTTTGGCGCTGGCCAGCGTCCCGAAGTAGTCGTCGACCGCGCCGCCCTTCTTCAGTTTCTCGAGGTAGTCGTTGGTCTCGAGATATTCCGAGAGACCTTCAGTCCAGGCATCGACGCGGGCGTCATCGAACACATTGCGGATGACGAGGCAGCCGCGCTGACGTATGTGATCCTTCTGTGCATCGGTCACCCGATCGAGCTGACCGAATTCGACCTGTGGCACCGGCGTCGTGCCGGAGGCCCGCTCGCGCACTATCTGCTCGATCTGCGCTTCGACGCGAGCCGTCGCCGCTGCAAAACGCCCGGGCATGTCCGGGATCTGCGCGCGCAGCTTGCGCTTGGTCTCGATGATCCTCTGTCGATGGGGGGCGTTGGCTTCATTCGCTTTGTCAGTCTGTTCGAGCATGGGATACCTCGATCACGGCTCACGCGGCCGCGCGACAGTTACTCTCGATGAATTGCTGATGCGTCGGTAACCCGCTCGCCTCCGCGTGCATGGTGGTGCGCATTTTCTCTAGCCACTGCACGCTGTCAGTCGCGTGAACTTGCGGAGGCTCGTCGCACGCTTCGGGCAGATTGAGCTGGCCGACCTGGACTGCAAGCCACGACGCCTTGACGAACACTTCGTGCTCGCGCTGCACGATGCGGGCATTGCGACGGAAATGCTCGATGCTCTCGCTCAATGTGTCCGGTATCGACATGTTCGCGCAGTAGCGCCACAGCTCGCCTTCGCTGCGCCGATTGAGGTGATAGTGAAGAATCAGGAAGTCGCGGACGCGTTCCAGTTCGCTGTTGGCGACGCGGTTGTATTCGTCGCGCAAAGCCGGGTTGAAATCCCGGTCGGGAAACATGGCGAGCAGCCGCAGAATACTGGCCTGGATGAGATGCAGGCTGGTCGATTCCAGCGGCTCGAGAAACCCGCTCGACAATCCGATGGCGACCACGTTGCGGTTCCAGCCCTGGCGCCTCCGACCGGTTACGAATCGCAGGGTGCGCGGCTCGGCCAGCGCCTTGCCGTCGAGTTGGGCGAGCAGCGTCGCCGCTGCACCTGCCTCATCGAGATAGTTAGAGGAATAGACGTATCCATTGCCGATGCGGTGTTGCAACGGGATGCGCCATTGCCAGCCCGCCACTCGCGCCGTGGAGCGTGTATAGGGCAGGAATTCACCAGCGCTCGCGCAGGGCACCGCGACTGCGCGATCGCAGGGCAACCAGTGCGTCCAGTCCTCGTAGCCGGTGTGGAGCGCGTCCTCGATCAACAACCCGCGAAACCCGGAGCAATCGATGAACAATTCGCCCGACACTTCGCGGCCGTCCGAAAGCGTGAGCGCCTCGACATGGCCGCTCTCGCCGTTCAGCCGGCTGGCGACGATCCGGCCTTCGGCGCGCACCACACCACGGCGCTCCGAAACCTCGCGCAGAAACGCAGCGTAGAGCGACGCATCGAAGTGATACGCATAGTCATAGGTCGACAACACGCTGCGCGGATCGGTCAGCGGGACCGCAAACCGAGCCTGCGAGGCCACCACCCAGGCCATGCAATAGTCGTCCAGGCTGGATGAAACCTTGCGGAGGCGCTGCGCCTGGTGCCAGAAGTACATCAGGTGACCGAAGTCGAAGGGACGGCCGTAGGTGCCGAAAGGGTGGAAGTAACGCCGGCCAGGCTCCGCCCAATCCACGAACTGGATGCCGAGCTTGTACGAGCCCTTGGTCCGACGGATGAATTCGAATTCGTCCAGGCCTAACAACTTGTTGAACTGCTTGATCGGCGGAATCGTCGCTTCGCCGACACCGACGATACCGATCTCTTCGGACTCGATCAGCGTAATGCGACAGCCCGTCAGGACATTCGACAAGGCCGCGGCGGTCATCCAGCCCGCCGAGCCGCCACCGGCGATGACGATGTTGGTCAGTTTGCGATCTTCGGCGCTCACAGTTCTTCCGGGACGCGGTTATTTGTTGTTGCGCATGATGACGAAGCGCGCTCGCGCCGGATCGTCAAGCACGCTGCTGTAGAAATAGCTGTCCCGCATCTGCTCGATGACGAAGTGCGGCGACATCAGCTTTTGCAGCTGCTCTACGGTGAAGTGGAAAGGCATCTGCACCTCCCGACCACCGACCTTGTCGTAGGCGACGAAGCGCTGATCCTCGCTGCTCATCGTTTTCAGCAGCAGCACGCCGCCTGGCCGGAGCACACGTTTTACGCTTGCCACGTATTCGTCGTGATCAAAGCTGCAGATCGAGCAATAACAGCCGCGATCGAGCACCAGATCAAACTGGCGGTCGTTGAGGCGTGACTCGGCGATGTCGTCGAGCAGGAAGCTGATCGCGAGCCCGGGCTCTCGAGCGCCCGCGAGTTTTGCGCGTTCCAGCGCCGTCTCCGAAATATCAGTACCCACGACGCGGTGTCCACGCCTGGCGAGTTCAATACCTTGCGAGCCGCTGCAGGTACCGAGATCGAGTATGTCCAGGCTGCGCAAGCCGTTGGCGAGCAGATACTCTTCGACGTCCGGGTCGAGCTTCTCGTTGAACCAGGGCCACTTGTTCTGCGCGTACTTCTCGTACATCGCGTGGTTCTTGTGTTCCCACTTGCGCCTGTTCCAGTCCTGTATGTCGCGTTTGGTGAACATTTTCAACGCGGAATTGGACAATAGCGATCGATGAACGCCTGATGGTCCGGCATCTGCGCGAGATTGCTGGTCACGTTCGCGCGGATCTGGTCCAGCGTCTGCTGGAGTCCCGCGGTCCCCGGTATCCGGGTCGCGCGGTGGTGGCTTTCCGGAAACACGCCCTGCCCTAACATCACCTGCAGCCAGGAGTCGATACGGAACAGGTTGACCTTGTCCGGCCATACGTAGCCGTTCTTCCGGAAGATTTCTATCCGGTGCGTGACATTCCGCGGCACTTCCATGGTTCGGTAGTTAGTCCAGAACGGGCTGTCGTCCCTGCGGGTCTGCTTGTAATGCAGGATGATGAAATCGCGAACTTCTTCCCACTCGAACCTGCTCTCGGTATTGAAGCGCTCGGCTTGTTGCTCGAACTCGCCGCTGAAAGGGAAAAGCCGCATCAGGCGAACCAGCGCGGTGGTAATCAGGTGGATGCTGGTCGACTCGAGCGGCTCGAGGAAGCCAGCCGCGAGACCCAGCGCGACACAGTTTCGTTGCCAGGGTTGTTGGCGACGCCCGGTGCGGAATTTCAACTGCCGAGGTTCGGTAATGGTCGGACCCGCGAGGTTCTTCAGCAGGACCGAACGCGCCTCGTCGTCGGAACAGAAACGGCTGCTGTAGACGATGCCGTTACCGGTGCGATGCTGCAGCGGAATGCGCCATTGCCAGCCGATCGGATGCGCAATTGCGCGTGTATACGGCGGCGGCGCCTGCGTGTTCTCGGTTTGCACCGCCCAGGCGCGATCCGCCGCCAGCCAGTGCCCCCAGTCCTCATAGCCGACGCCTAACACTTCGCCGATCAGCATTCCCCTGAAACCCGTACAGTCGATGAAAAAATCTCCGGACACGGACGTGCCGCCATCCAGTTCCAGCGACTCGATGTTGCCGGTCTGCGGGGATCCACTCTTCGAAGACAAGTTGACCGTGGCGATCTTGCCTTCCACGCGGCGGACGCCGAGCGCTTCGCTCTTGCCGCGCAAATACTGCGCGTAGGCCGTGGCGTTGAGATGGTAGGCGTAGTTCAGGTTGGTCTTGCCCGCCTGGATAGCGAACTTGCCCTGCTTCGCCGCCTTCCACTCCAGGCAGTAATCCTCGAGGTTGCCGCCCAGACCCTGCGAATGCAGCTCGAGCCAGTATTCATGGAACTCGGCCATCCAGGATCCCTGGCCGATGACACCGAACGAGTGGATGTAGCTATCGCCGATGTTGGCCCAGTTGTCGAACCAGATGCCGAGCTTGAAGGTGGCCTGCGTGGCCGCCATGAACTCGCGCTCGTCGATTTCCATGAGGCTATGGAAGCTCTTCATCGTCGGGATGGTGGCCTCACCCACGCCCACGGTGCCAATCAGATCGGATTCCACGAGAGTGATCTCGAGCTGTGTGCCGAGGCGCTTGGCAAGACTATAAGCGGCCAGCCAGCCCGCGGTGCCACCACCGGCGATGACGACGCGTGTTTTGCCGGAGTTCACGTGCTCTGCCTTCCTAGCGTTTCAGGCTGTGGGCCACGATGTCGCGGATGCGGCGGGCGTTTTCTTCGTTCATGTCGGCGAGCGCGCCCTGGATCTGCTCCGGCAGATGAGCCCGTGGCACCGAGCTGTCACCGAAGATGTAGTAATCGAACAACTCCCGCCATCCCTGCCTATCTACCAGCGGCCGGTCGCGCAGGCCTAGCATCGCGTGCATCAGCACATCCATCGGATCGCCCATGTAGGCAGGCGCGTCGACCCACCAGTAGTTCATCATGACGTTGAAGCGGTCCAGCGCCTCGGCCTCGTGCCACCAGAGGCTCGGGTAGTACAACGCGTCGCCCGGTTCCATGTCGGCGATCCAGGCTTCGTCCAGCGCTTCGCGCAGCCGCGGAAAGCGCGCGAAGTCCGGTTGCCTGAGGTTCGCCATCGTCACCACCTGCCCGCCAGGCGTCGGGGCCAGCGGGCCCGGATACAGGTTCCGGATCTGCTCCGGACGGAATAACGTGAACCGGCGGCGCCCGAGTACGCAGCAGGCAATGTTGCGCGGCACGTCATAGTGGGCCACCGCGACCGACTCGGTGCCGATCCAGATCTTCCCGACACGCTGGTAGCGGTCGAAGACCGGATGATCGAAGACCAACGAATTCTGCGCGGCCAAGCCTGGAAAGCTCTGGTCCACCACGATGGAGTTCATGTAGTAATAAGAGTGAGCCTCGCTGCCAAACTCCGCGCGGATGCGGTCCAGCACTTCCACGAAGTCGCGACGCTCGGACCGGTAATTGAAACCGGTTACCGACTCGTTGTAGCCGAATCGACCGCGCATCTCGGGGTCGCCCACGTACACGATCACCGGCTTCTTGTTGTAGTTGCCGGCGAGAGTATCCATCACTGTGGTCGGCGCCTGGCGAGCTGCCTGCACCAGCGGCCAATCGGCGGTCAGTCCGCGCATCAGCACTGGTTCATTACCAGCAAATAGTTCGTCGAACGGAATGCGGTCGAATCTTAAGCCCTCGATGACGCGGACTTGATGGCTCATGAGCTTCAGCCTTCAGGCCGACTGGAGTCTTGCGATTTTCAGGTTGACCAGTTTCTGAAAATTGCCGAGCGAGGAAATCAGGAAGTAAACCGGACCGAGCAGACCCAGCCGATGCAGCCGGAGCAGCTGATCGCCGCCAAGTGCCGCGAGCTTTTCCTGGTTGATAGTGTGGTAACTGCTGAAGTCATAACGCAGCTCTGGGAAGACCGAGATCTGGATCTTCACCTCTTCCAGCAGGTCCATCGCCACGAGCTCGCGATACAACAGGCGATCGACGCGCAGGCCGGCATCGACCTTCTGCAGTACGCGCTTGATGCCCTCGAGGTACGGCGACTCGCCGCCCAGCGGCAGAAACACCGGCTGGCCGTCCGCGCGCAAGCGCGGGTGTTGATCGTCGATCATGACCTTGATGCCGGACGGTGCATTGTCACCGTCCTCGCCGCGAATGTAGCCCAGAGAAAACGGACCTCGGGCCAACGTCGCCGGGATGAAAGTGGTGGTCCAGCGATCGCCCTCGACGAACAGGTTTTCGTCTTTCTCGAAACCAAGGATGGCGTGAGCGACGAAACCCGGCTCTTCATTGGTCTTGCGCAGCAGCAGCGGAAACTCCCGATGCAGCTCATTGAACTCGGCGCTCAGCGCAATGGCACGGTTCACCGTGTCGCCGTATTCCGGGCGGGCACGGGTGTCGACGGCAAGCGACCGGTGTTGATCGCTGGTCAGGATACTTATGGTCATGGAGTGATTCGCCGTAGGAAAAATCGGGTTCCCAGAAGGGGTCGGGAACCCGATTATCCTCGTCGAGGATTCCCGCCGCCATCCGGCGGGAACCCGTTCGACTGCGCTATTACTTGAAGTTGTAGCGCGCGGTCAGCATCCAGCGCGGATCGCCTTCGCCGTTCCAGAACTGCATCTGCTTCGTTCGGCTATAGATGAGCTGGCCTTCACCCGTGATGTTGATGCCGTCCAGCCCCACCGACAGTCTGTCGGAGAAGTTGTACGTCACGTTGAGGTCGATCTGCGTGTATTCATCCACGAATCCCGGCAGTCCCTGCTGGCCCTGATATACCGTCGATTGCAGGAACGCATCACGCCAGTTGTACGCCAGACGCGTAGACAAACCGAACTTTTCAAAGATCAGTACGGCGTTCGCGGAGTCCGAGAGGCCCTCCAGCGCGAACTGTGCAATTTCCGGACGCGCCGTCAGGTCGTAGCCGACGTCTCCGTTGACGATGGTGGCGTTGGCCTGGAAGCCAAAGCCGCTGTCGCCAAAGAAGTGCTGCCACGCTAGTTCGAAGCCATCAATGTTCGCCGTCTGATTGTTGACCGGCTGGGACAAGTCAAACTGGAACGCCGGGTCGGCGCCGGTCCCGCAAAGTACTTTTGGAAGTACCGTGTCGGGCGTGCACGGGGCCGCAACGAGGTCGTAGTTCGCAATCATGTCCAGCGCTTGCTGTGAACCGCCCGTCTCCGACGGATCGAGATAGGCATTTGCACCACCCGGGAAGCCAACCGGATCGCTCAGGATGGCCGCCATGGTGAACATGTTTTGCTCGTTCACAGCCCAACCCTGGGCAGTCAACGCCGCAGCCGCAGCGGCTGTCAAAGTGCCAGGCGCACCGGAACTCGGGTCCTGCAAGCCAAACAGCGGTGTGGTCGTGACGCCGGTACCCACGAAGTTGTTGACCGCCTTCGTGAAGAAGCCGACCGACGCGTAGCTGCCTTCGCTGTAGTACCACTCGAATGAGACATCGAGGTTGGTCGACTCGAGCGGTTGGAGGCTGGCATTGCCCGTGCTGGCCGTGGGGAAACCACCCAGCATGGTCAACGTGCCCGGTCCATTGACCGCCGTCGTCGAGAACAGATTGTTGTACTGGGGACGAGCGATCGTCTGGCTGACTGACGCACGGACCTTCATGGTGTCGTTCAGTGCCACCGAGAAGTCGATGTTCGGCAGGAAGTTGTTGTAGTCCGACTCGTCGGTGAGCGCTGTCAGATCAGTGCCGAAGACCCGCTGGAAGTCGTTATCGGACGTCCACAGGAAGCCAGTCACGATGTTCTGCTGGGCGTCCGCCTTGACGTCGGTCTGCTCATAGCGCAACCCAACTACCGTCTGCGTCGCGAGGCCGCCGATCTCGCCATCGAACTTCGCTTGCACATAGGCCGAGTAGATGTCCTCCTCGATCGTGTTGTTGTCGTAGGCAGCCGGAGTCAGGTTGGTAGTGTCCCAGGCCGGATACAGCGTGCTCGCCTCCATCGCCTGCGCAAACGACCAGGGCTCGACGCGGAATGACTCCTGGCCGAGCGTCGTCATGTAGTAGCCACTGGCCGGATACATATTGGTATCGGGATATCCGCTGTGAGCCAGATCGTTGAGGCTCTGCAAGACGTTGATCTGCTCCAACAGGGCCGGATCCGGAATGTCAGACTGCCCAGTGGGGTTGAAGCCGACGCCCCAGCCGCCGAGGAAGTCCTGGGTCTCACTGTGCAGCGCCTGCATCTTGGTGGACATCACGCCGACGCCGAACTTGACGCTGACACTCTCGTTCTTGACCCAGGAAGCAGACAGGTTGAACTGGTCGGTGTCGGTTTCCTGCTCGGAAAATATCGTGCGGAACGTCTGGGTGGAGATATCGGGGACGTCCAGGATGTTGTTGCCATTGCCATGCGCGTTGGCGACGTTGTCGAGGACGCCTATCGTAGCCGTCGCCGAGCCGCCGCCGTAATAGGCAGCTTGCCAACCCGAGCCGGCCGCAGCGACGTTCATGCGAATGCTGTTGTTGCCGTTTGGACCATCGCCTCCAGATTCGGTACTGGAAGTTGCCGCGTCGAAGTCCACTGACCAGGCATCGCTGAAACTGTGATTCAGGTTCAAGCCGATCGTGAGGCTGTCGTCCGCGGTATTGTCATCGTAGTTGGCGTAGAACAAGTCCTTGCCGCGGCCACCGGGCAACGCAATGGGCTCGATCAACTTCACCGGAGTGGCGACGATGGGGCTGCCATCGAACTCGATGTAGCTGTACTGGCGCGAAAACCACATGCCGGGCACCACGCTATCCTGGGCCAGCTTGTTAGAGGTGTACATCGCATCCGCGGTGATCGTGGTGTTCTCGCCCGGAGCCCACTGAATGGTCACCATGCCATTGATGCGCTCGCGCTCGATATGGGCTTCGCTGATGCCGATGTTCGACGGAAGCGCAATGAGCGCGCCGTTGGCCGGCGCATTGACCACCTGCGAGCCTGGCAGGAAGTTAGGCAGTGTCGGGCTGTAGTCAAAGAACGCGAACTGTTCCACGCTGATGCCACGGGCGCTCGTCTTGCGTTCCTGGTAAGAAGCGAAAGCCGAGACGCCAAAGGTCTCGCCGTCGTTCGCCCAGCTGAAGAGGCCGCTCAGTTCTGGCGTCACCTCGTCGTCGCTGCCCTCGTCGAAAACAGCCTTCACGCCAATCGACGCGCGGTCGCCGCTTTCCAGCGGCCGGATCGTCTTGATGTTGATGGTCGCGCCGATACCGCCCGAGGGCGCGGCAGCATTGCCGGTCTTGTAGACCTCGAGGCCGCTCACGCCTTCCGAGGCGAGCGTGGAGAAGTCGAAGGAGCGCGAGGTGCCCTGCGCGCCGACGGAGGTCGGGTTGCCTGTAATGGTGCCAACGTGGGCAGCCGGGAGCTGGCGGCCATTCAGTGTCACCAGGTTGAAGCCGGGGCCGAAGCCGCGCACCGTAACCGCGCCGCCTTCGCCGTTGACGCGGTCGATGGATACACCGGGAATACGCTGCAGCGACTCGGCAAGGTTGGTGTCAGGGAACTTGCCGATGTCCTCGGCAGAGATCGCGTCGACGACGCCGGTCGCGTTGCGCTTGATCTCCATCGATGCCAGCAAACTGCCGCGGATACCGGTAACGACTACTTCTTCGAGTTCGTCGCTATCCTGTTCCTGGGCGAATACAGGGTTGATCAGCACTGCACCACCAACAATGATGAACAGTGCCTTCGAGGTTATAGGCAGTGCCTTTGGGTTGAATTTCATATCAGACGTCTCCTCCGCTCTTGTGCATCAAACTAATTATGAATTTTTGATCCAGACGTTCAGCAATCGACCTGAAACTTTCAGCCATTGGACTCTAATGAGTTGAAAGCGCTTACAGACTCCTGCCGACGTGGGTCGGCAAGAAGACAAGTAAAGGTAGGAGCCGCGAAACTCGCAGACTAGTTAGGCGCAGGAGAACCGCGCCGGAATGGATAGATGCTGCAAGCCCCAAGATGCGCACCCCCTCAGCAATGCTGCGGAGAGTAGTCAGGCTGTGGACTAAAGTCCACACCGGATTTCCGTGTCCCCCGAGACATGAGGCGGACAGCCTTTCCTGCTTTATTGTTCAATATCAAGTAGTTGCTTTTGATTAGCAGACAAATGTGATGGCGCGAGCGCCACGGCAGTTAGCGCTAACAACATAAAAGCAACACCTTATGCGGTGCGATGAGACGTAGATGATGCGTTGCGAGATGCCCGGCTCGCGAGCGGACAACGCCCGCCTCGCATCCAGCCCAGCCGACGGAGAAGGCAACGATCCCAGCCGGCCTTGCCTATGCGGAGACGGTCCGCAACGGTTGTCAGCCTATTTATTCATGGATCGATTCGCCGCCGTCTCGATCAGCGCCGCGACGGCTTCTGGTTGAGAGATGAAAACGGCGTGGCTGCCTTTGATCTCGACAACTGTTGAACCCGCTCGCTTGGCCCAGGCACGCGCGGCCGCCGCCGGAATGATGTGGTCGTCGGTGGCCACCAGGTACCAGCTTGGCTTCACCTTCCATGCGGGTTTGGTGGCAGACGAGTTGAAGGCCGCCGCCGCAACGGGAATCTGCGCGTCGGCGAGGAACGCTCCCTGTTCCGCACTCAGGTCATTCGCGAACGCCTGGGGGAAAACGGCCGGATCGAAGAACAGGAATCCGTCCTTGCTGGGCTGCAACGGCGGCGGGGCACCGCCGGCAATCATCGCGAGCAATGATTCCCCGGCATCGGGCATGAACGCGGATACGTAAACCAGACCCGAGACATTTGCCGCACCACCGGCTTCGCCAATAACGACCCCGGCGTACGAATGGCCGACGAGGATCGTCGGCCCTGTCTGCCGCTCGAGCACTCGTTGAGTTGCAGCCACATCGTCCGCCAGTGAGGTGAGCGGGATCTGCGCAATGCTGACCTTGTACCCTTTCGCCTTGAGAATCGCGTGGACGCCCTGCCAGCCCGACCCATCGGCCCAGGCGCCATGAACGAGGACCACATTCCTGGCCGGCGATGTTTGCGCCTGTGCCGGAATGGCCGTGAGACTCGCGAGCACCGCGAGCGAAGCATGCATGGCGGCGCGTCTGATCATTGCGAGAATCGACATGATGAAACCTCTCTTGAAGTACGAAGATCCAACGGGTGAGTTGGTGACCGCGCGAAGCACCGCACATCGGTCGGTCATATCTGCGCCATGCCGCCGTCGACGAACAACTCGATGCCGGTCACGAAACTGGAATCGTCCGATGCAAGGAACACCGCCGCCTTGCCGATCTCGTCGGGACTACCCAGCCGTCCCAGCGGCACTTGCGCCTTGAGCTGCGCGTCCAACTGCCGCCACTCGTTGTCATTCGAAGCGATACCGCGCAAACCCGGTGTGTCGGTGGGGCCCGGGCTCAGCGCGTTCACGCGGATATTCCGGTCCTTGAGATCGATGATCCAGTGACGGGCGAAACTTCGAATCGCGGATTTGGAAGCCCCGTAGACGCTGAATCCCGGCAATGGACGCACGGTGGTAGTCGAGCTGATCAGGATGATGGAACCGCCATCGCGCAGCAGGGGCAAGGCTTTCTGAACCGTGAACAGCGTGCCTTTCACGTTGATGTCGAAGGTGCGATCGAAGTTTTCTTCGGAGATGGCGCCCATCAAGGCGTATTCGCCGCCACCGGCATTCGCGACCACGATGTCCAGATGCGAGGCCTGCGCGCGCACGACATCGTAGAGATGGTCGAGCTCGTCGAGCCGGGAGACATCGCTGCGCACGCCGATTGCCTGCGTGCCGAGCATTTTTACCGCGGCATCCAGCTCGGACTGTCGGCGCCCGGTGATGAAAACTTTCGCTCCCTGCATGGTCAGTTGCCTCGCTATGCCGAGGCCGATACCGGTACTGCCGCCGGTAATCACAGCCGTCTTGTTCTCTAACTTCTGTCCCTGGTCGCTCATGTGAACCTCACTAGCTTGAGCGTCGGCAGAACCCCGCCCGGGAATTGCGCGAGACGCGCACCGACCGCCAGTGGGCCGAGGTCGATCCCGAAAAAACCCATCCTGGTGATGAGGCCGCCGACTTTGGCTTTCGCCTCAGGATCGTCTCCTGAGTAGAACAACACCCGTCGGCCACCCTCCGCCTGGGGATCACCGGACAACACTTCCGGAGAAAGATGATTGAACGCTTTCACCACCCGCGCGCCGGGCACGAACTCGGTGAAGACCTCGCTCGAGGTGCGGCCCTTCAGATCGGCGGGCTGGAACAGGGGCGCCTCGATCGAGTTGTTGGCGTCGATGACGATGCGTTTGTTCCACGGCGGAAGATTGGCAAGCGCGCCCGGCAGCTTCGACCAGTTGATCGCCACGATCACGAGGTCGCACCTCGCCGCCTGTTCGCGGGTGCCGGCTGATATCGAACCGCCGATATCCGCAACCAGCGCTGCCAGGGAAGAAGGCGCGCGGCTGTTGGCGATGATGGCGCTGACGCCCGCCTGCGCCAGCGTGCGCGCCACCGCGGAACCGAGCGATCCGGCGCCCAGGATGCCGATCGTGGGCAGGCGTTCCGGCGTCATCGCTGGTTGTTAGTGAACATTTGTCGCAAGCGTAGGCCCGGCTCGCCCGCGAAGATTGCTCGAAATGATCACGCATTGAAGGAACCGCTCGTCGGCGAGTGCCGACTCGGACGGACGCGCTGACAGCCTCGCACTAACTCCGCGTGATACGACGCCACGTACCCGGGCTGGCGCCGGTGCGCTGACGAAAGACCCGCGTGAAATGTGCCTGATCCGCAAAGCCACACGCGATGGCGATATCGGAGAGCGGAGCCATCGAAGTCCTGAGCATGTGTTTGGCGAGGTCCACCCGGCGCTGCATCAACCAGCGATGCGGCGGTTGGCCAGTACTGCTCTTGAACGCACGCGCGAAATGACTGAGCGACAACTCACAGGCATGCGCGACGGTCTGCAATGACAGCTCCCCGTCAAGATGTGCGTTGAGCATCTCGGTTGCGCGTCGCAGTTGCCAGGGAGCGAGCCCACTACCCGAGACCGTGCGTTGAGCGATGCCTGCGTACTTGTGCAGCAAATGGCTGTGCAACGCCGACGCGATGTGGTCGATGTAGAGCTGACTGCCTTCCGCCGGATTCGCGAGCGCGGGCAACAATGCCATACCAATCGCGTAAACCACCGGATCGTCATAGCTGACTCCGGGACGCCAGATGTCCCCGACAGGTGCCGGGCCGCCCCGCTCGCGTGCCGTGCGGACGAGGGTCTGACGCGGCAGATAGAAATGCAGACAGTCGAAAGGATCGCGCAGGTTGGCCACCGGCTCTAAGTCCAGATTCACCGCACTGAACGTCCCGCGGCGATAGGGAACAGTGCGCATCGCCGCGCCTGCGAGCCAAAGCTCGTGAGCCCGGAAATCCGCGAGCTGCAGCGCGACGAGGAAAGTATCTTCCCGCGGAATCGGCAGCGTGGGACCGAGGTTGGGCGTGGTGGTAGTTAGCCGGGTCGAGGCGAAATCCACTTTGCGAAGCGTTCGGGCGGTGACCACCGGCGCTGCGTCGAGCCGGAAGAGCTTGCCCATCGCCTGACCATAAGCGCCTGATGCAGCCACGCGGCTCCTGGAGGTTTTCGACGTTGCGGCTCGAGAGGTAGTGACTGTACGCGATCAAGGCGCGGTTCATACGATGTCAGGAAGCTGGTGCGGAGGGGGATCAATACCGGCGACGCATCGCATTGTTTTCTAACATCATTTGCGAACCACGCGAATTTTCACACCGGTGGAAATCCGGGCTCGCGGTTGTGCAGATCTAGTCAGTGCGCGTCGGCCCGAAGCTGACTGTCAGCAATGCCCTCACCGTGCGAGGCGGGATGGGCGAGAGAACACCCGACGGTGAAACCCAATAACCTTCGGCGCCGCCGAGGTTCGAGGCCAGCACGCGGAAGTCGGCCGGGCGACCAGCCAGCTGCAATTTGCGGCGCGCACCCAGGTTCAGAGTAGTGACAGCCGGCGTCTTGAACGTATTCGCGGTATCGGCCCAGCGTTCACCCGCGAAACTGACTGCCGCGTCCACCGACCAGCCGTACCGCAGCTGCCGCTCGATGTTGGCGTTGATGATCCGTTGCGAGATGCCGGCGGCCTCCGAGCCGACGACGCCCGCTTCCACCAGCGGCCCTGTCACCTTGGGCTCGAAGACCACGGCGCCGATGACAATGTTGGTTTTTGCATTCAACTCACCTGAGATCGATGCCTCGACACCGCGGTGGCGCACCTCGCCCACCAGACCGAACGAGCGGTCGGCGCGGAAGCCATTGGTGGGCTTCGAGACATCGAAGATTGCGCCGATGAATGTCAGCCGCGGCGTGATGGCATTGCGCACGCCCAGCTCGAACTGCTCGGCTTCCACCGGAGGCAGGACCTCGTCGCGGTTGATCGCCGACGTTGGCGCGACACCGGACTCCTCGAGACCCGTCACCCAACTACCGAATACGGCCGTGCGGTCATTGATACTGACGACGGCCGAGGCATTGTAGAGCGTGGTTTCGCTGATGCCTTCGGTCCGCACTCCTGCGATCGACAACACGTCCTTGTCGTACCGCGTCCGGTGGACGGCGAACCGAAGCTGCATTTGCTCTTTCCATGCCAGCGCGTATCCGACGGACGCAGTGCCCTGCTCGACCTTGTCGATGCCTCGCGTCCCGGACCAGGGAAGCTCCTCTCCTTCCGGCGTATCTTCAGTCAGCAGGTCGAAGCTGCCGAGCGGAATGACGAGATTGGATGTGAGTTCTGTCGTCGTGCGGCCGGCACGCAGCGACGCGGTGACCAGGTGGCTGAACCCGGCCGCTTCGAACTGCCGACCTACGCGCGCCTCGGCGGAGTCCGCGCGTTTGGGGCGATCCGGATTGCGGTAGGTAGTCGCCGTGGCATGCCCGATGGCGTCGGCGGAAATCAGCGTGTAGTCCGTGCGTTCGATACCGAAGATCGAGCGGAAGGCCGAGAGGTCGACCGTGAAACCGGCGATTTTTCCGTCGTAGAGCAGACCGAAATTCCTGCTCACGGCTTCCGTCATGGCCCACGAGGGTGAGTACTGATGAAGCGCCTCGAGGCTCGGCGGCACAGCCTTCTCGGTGGGGACGACTGCGTAGTCACCATCGTAGCTGCGGTCGTATTGTGTTCCGTAGAAGCGCAGCCGCTGGGCGGGCGTGATTTGCCAGGCGCCGACGCCGCCGATGTCGACGCTCCTGCCTTCGTTTCCTCCAGCCAGTCGCCACTCTGGACGCCAGACGAAACCGCCCGCGAGACTGAAATCACCGCTGCGAAAGGAGCCATCACCCTGGATCACTTGCGTGCCGAAGTCGCGGAAACCTACGCCGAGCCGCAGCTCGTTCACAGGGCCGGCCTTGCGGAGCCGGTAGTTCACGACTCCGGAAGGCGCGGGATAAGAGAGTCGCGTGGCGTTGACGCCGACACGCACACCGACGCCTGCCAGCACCGGATCGTTGAGCGACGCGGCACGACTGAAGTACGCATCATCGATGCGGTAACCGCCGCTGTCATTGAGGTCGAAGCCGCGCACCTGCGTCTCGCTGTAGAGGCCCGACTGCTCGGTGCCCACGCGTTCACCGAACGCGTCGGCCGCGGACTTGACCGCACTGTCCTGCGCCACCGCGCAGGAGGCGACGACGAACGCCAGCACAGTTCCCGTGCTGCGTAACGTTGGATGTCCGGTCATGGAAATGAGTCTAGGAGCGGCGCGCTCGGCGAAGGAGACCGCTGGCTGCAGCGAGCCGGCAATTCACTGCATCGACGAGCCGCCGCGGGAATGTCCTGTTGTAGGCTGACGGCAATGAACGAAAATCACATTCGTGCGCGTTCGAAGGCCTGGCTCTGGATCGCCGCGATCTGGTGCGTGGGAGGTTTGTTCGAGGCCAGCCAGGCCGTGCTCATCATGCGTTTCGCCGAGAACAAGCAGCACGCATGGCTGCCGCTGTTCGGCACGGAGCTAGCTACCTGGCTGCCATGGGCGCTGGCAACGCCTTTCATCATCGACCTTGCGCGGCGTTACCCGATCGTCCGCGGCACGACCGTACGCGCGCTCCTCGTCCACCTCGCCGCGTTCGCCATCCTCAGCATGATCGCGGAGGCCTGGTCCGCGACGCTCCAGGTGCTCTTCAACCCATGGGGCAACCGGAAGGCGCCCACATTCTGGGACACCTGGAGCATCACCCTGCTCTACCAGGTCCTGATATTCCTGATCGCGTACGTACTGATCCTGACTATCACGTACCTCATGGACTCGCGGCAGAACATCGCCCGTCAAATGACCGAAGCCGCGCGTCTCAACGAGGAGCTTTCGAAGGCTCAACTGTCCGCGCTGCGCCGGCAGATGGATCCGCACTTCATGTTCAACACGCTCAATTCCATCGCCGGCCTCGTGCGCGACAATCGAAACGACGCGGCCGTGAGCATGATCGTGGGCTTGAGCGAATTCCTGCGCCGCGCCTCCGAGGACTCGCACCGGCCGCAGGTAACGCTCGCCGAGGAGGTCGAATATCTGCAGCGCTATGTCGATATCCAGAAAGTTCGTTTCGAGGAGCGGCTCCAGATCAGCGTAGACATTCCACCGGAGCTGTTGCGCGCGCAGGTTCCCAACTTGCTGCTACAGCCGCTGGTGGAAAACGCGATCAAGCATGGCGTCGCCCTGCGTGTCGCGGGCGGTACCGTGCGCGTCACGGGTGAGCGCAGGGACGGCGCACTCTATCTATGCGTGTACAACGATGGACCGGGATTCCCGGAAGATTGGCGGACGAACGGCGTCGGACTCGGCAATCTGCGCACACGCCTCCGGATCTTGCACGGCGACGCCGCCGACATCCGCATGGAGCGTTCCGGGGCGGACGGCGTTGAAGTGGTCGTGACGCTGCCGCTGAAGGAAGCGTGAATGGCGCCCTCTGACGAACGCACAGCGCCGATACGGGTGCTGGTGGTCGATGATGAGTCGCTTGCCCGACGCAACGTCGCCGTCTTGCTGCGCGATGATCCAGAGATCCGATCCGTCGAGGAATGCGCGTCCGGAGTCGAAGCGATCGAAGTGATCCGGTCCTGGAAGCCCGACCTGGTCTTCCTCGATGTGCAGATGCCCGAATGCGGAGGCTTCGACGTGCTCGAGCAGTTGGGCACCGACGTGCCGCGAACCATCATCTTCGTGACGGCCTACGACAAGTATGCGCTGCAGGCATTCGAGGCCGGCGCTCTCGACTATCTACTGAAACCCTTCGATGACGCGCGCTTCCGCCGGGCCCTGAGCCGCGCCAAGGACAAGCTCGCGAATCGTGAACCGCCGCGGCCACACCAGCCGCGGCGGCTCGTCGTCAGGGCCCCCGGCCGGCTGTTGTTCCTGGCTGCCTCGGAAATCGACTGGATCGAGGCAGCGAGCTACTACGCCTGCCTCCATGTGGGCCGTGACACGCACATCATCCGCCGGACGCTGGCGGAACTCGAAGGGGACTTGCGTGACGAAGGCTTCATCCGGATACACCGCTCGATCATCGTCAATCTCGATCGGATCCATGGACTTGAATTGCAGAGCGGTGGCGAGTACGAGGTCGTCTTGAAGTCCAAGGTGCGGTTGCGACTGAGCCGGCGTTTCCGCAAGCGACTTCAGGAGCGCATGGACTCGATGTCAGTGCAAGACTAGAGAACCCGGACGCTCGTGTCGCGCGAGCGTCCGGACGTAGTCAGTCTGGAGCTTCAAGACCAGGTCAATCGAGTCCTTCAAATCGATCTTCCACGACGATCCCGAGAATCTGCCGCCCACTCGGACTTTCGAGTTGCTTTCGAATCGGCTCGAGCACCCGGGTTACTTCCGCGCTGCCGCGGCGTTCATATTGAGCGATCAGTTCGAGCACCGTCTTCAACTCCGCCATCGAAATTCGTGCGCGCTCAATGTGCAGCAGGTCATTGAAGTCGCGCTCCATCCGGACCATGAGTTGACGAGTCTCGAGCAGAAGCCGCGGATCGTTCAGCGCGATCCAGACGCCCTCATCGCTGATGCTCGCAATGCTCTGGAGGGCGCTCGCGAGCGGTGACCGAGGTTCTGGTTGCGACAGGACCCACGATCTCGTCGGCGACAGCGCTGCGGCAGGGCAGCCAGCAGCAGTGTAAACACCGAATCGCCACAGCACGCTTTGCCCATCCGCGTGACACACGATCGGAATCACCTCGGGTTGGATCCCGGTGTCGTCGACATACTCCAGATAGTAGCCGTTGAAAGTAGGCTGCGTGCCCGGTGGAATGACCGCCACGAACCAGTGGAGATGGTCGCCGATGGTGGCCTGTCCCACCTGGTCTTCGTAGCCCAGGAATTCACCGGCTTCGACCCATTGCCCCTCGCTGAGCTTCGCATCGCCCCGCACCGAGTTCTTGGTCATGTGCGCGTAAATAGTCCACTCGTTGCAGAACTCCTTGTTGCACGGAATGCAGATCGAGTCGTAGTTAGCCGGTTTTCCGGGCCAGCTGGCTCGGCTCGCGTCCACCGGACAGAACGGGTAGGGATGTTCGATCCACACGTAGTTGTTGTCGTTGGTAGGTTCCTCGTGGCTGTCGTCGATGAAACGGATCCAGCCCGGCGCCGCGGCGACGATCACCGGCGATGCGGCGTTCTGCGCCATGAGGTCATACATGTAGGCCTGCGGAGAGGAATGCGTGACGTGATCCCTGAAGACGTCGACGACGGTACCGTCCTCGTACGGCATCCGGTACTCGCCCTGGGCGCACCCCGCCAGGAGCAAGGCAGCCCCAATCATCATGTGAACGGCGGAGCCGCCGGGAAATTGCAGTCGCATGTGTCATCTCCGATAGGAGAGACGACGGGTTAGCGCCAATTCCCTCACCCCCTGGTAGGGGCACCGCGTGAGGGGTTTCACTCGCGCCGACGTTATCCCTGTGTGAGAGCGGCATGAGAAGCGATATGCGCAGGTCGTGCGCAGAGCTCTGCTGACGTAACGAATCCATGTACAACAAAGGAAGCGATCCATGAAACACCGTGGTCTGACAAAGGCGCGCGCGATGGCGCCAGTGTGTCTTTTCATCGCGATCTCACCCTCTTCGCAGGTCTTTGCCAATGGCGAGGTGAAGGCCTACACGCACAAAACGCCCACCGCGTCGTGCGAGTTCGCCCCGAGGGGTCCCTGGGACAACATGTGCCAGGCTTTCTACTCTGAAGTGGTCGCATCGACGGTATTCGACGGCGACGGACACTGGAACGATTCAGGCAATCCCAGTTTGTTCATCGATCCGAACCTTGTCGCGGGTGGAGCGGACGCCATCAACCTCGATGATGCGGATGTGGCGATCGCGTGCATGCATGGCGCCGATCAGGGCGCGAACGGCTGGCGCGGCAAGTTCAGGAATTCCTGGAGCGGAGACTGCAACGCCCGGCGCCAGAACATGAGCCTCGGCGAGGTCGATCTCGAGCAACTCTTCCTGTCCTCATGTCACAGCATGAACAAGGAAGACACCAGCGTGTGGAACGATGGGGCGAATCCCACCGCCAACGGCGTGCACGGAACGCATGGATTCCACGGGATCATGTACATCTCGAGCAGCGAAACTCCGCGCTATGAAGATGCTGCTGACGATGCCGTCAATGTAAAGATCTGGACAGGCTGGCTTTCCCTCTACTCAGATGACTGGAACGGGCCGGGAGGCGACACGGACGATCAGTGTCCGATCTCGGTATCGTGGGGAGACACCGAGGCCGAAGCCATGGCGCGCCTGGATTACAACCTCGTCGACAGCTTCAACGATGCGGACAACCCCGTAGCCGTGTGGCGCGCGAGGCTCGGAATTCTGGGTTGCGATCCAGATGGCAAAGGTCCGTTCTGAAACCAAAGGAGCAGCCCATGAAAACCAATCGCACCCTGTTGCTGAGCCTCCTGACTGTTTGCAGCGCCCTAACCTTCTCTCTGGACTCCCTGGCGCAACCCACGCTGACTCCACGTGGCCTGGCTATCTACGCGCGCCTGCGGAATCTCGTTCCGGCGGAAACGCCCTCCGCGCTGCTCAATCCTCCCACGCAGCCAGTCGTCGGCATCGATGGGCAGACGCCGGAGCACTTATTGCGTGCCCTGGGGTACGACGCTCTTCCGCTCATGGAGGCACAGGGTCGCGCGACCGTCTACGACGATGGCGCGCGCCGCCTGAGAATTCCAGGAGACGTCAACGCCTCGTTCAAATTCGCAGACCGCAAGCTGATTGCGCTGTCGGCGAAGCCCGCCTCGAGTCAGGTCTCGACGGATGTCGCCGGCCGCAAAGTTCGGGAGAAACTACAAGCGCTGGGCATTCCGGCAAACGAAGTTTGGAGAATCAATCCGAGCCCTCTTCGGCTGGACGTTGCCAATGCAGACACCGATGAAACGGTGTTAGACATCACCGTTGGTCACGTCGTCAACGTCAAACGTCAAGTGGGCGGCTTCCCCGTGCTCGGATCGGAGTGTCAGATCGTGCTGGAGCAGCGCGGTGAGATTTCCTGGCTGCGCTGTCGCTGGCCTACGTTCGCCAGGAACACCACGGCAGTCAGAAGCCTCGACTTGGCGTTGCGCGGCATGAGCGCCCAGATCGATGCTTCACTGCATCCGACCCAGCTGACGGAGCAGGCAACGATCTCAGCCGACTTCGTCTATGCAGAAAGGGTGCGCAACGGCGTGGCGGACTACGCTCCGTCGTTGCGTGTCGTCCTTGGTTATGAGGACGAAGCGAAAGAGGAATTGCTCGAACCGCTTTCTCTGTAAAGCGGTGCAGATGTCCCGCGAGCTGATGGACGCCACCGCTCGCGCGGACATCGCTTCGGCGGTGCGTGCCGCGTCTGTCGCTTCGAATGCGCCGGGCGTCCACGCTCCCATCAATCTTGCAGCGTATCGCCGGCCCGATGCAGTAAGCGGTCTGGGTGCATTCGGTGGTGGGCACTAGACTGAGACCCGACTTCAGCAACGTGTTTGCCGGTGCTGAGTGAAGGTCCGCCAACCAATATCTTCCATCCGCAATAGCGAGGCCGCCATGCGAGTACTTCTGATCACGATGTGCGCATTGCTCGCTATGCTGCTATGCGCCCGTGCGCAACCCAGCGAACAAACAGTCTCCAAGGCTGTCCTCGTAACCGGGGCCAGCAGCGGCATCGGCCGCAAGATCACTGAGCACCTCGCCGCAGAGGGCTATTTCGTGTACGCCACCGCGCGCAAAGAGAAGGACCTGAAGGCGCTTGGAGCGATCAGGAACGTGCAACCCCTACGCCTGGACGTCACGCAACCTGCAGACATTACAGCTGCAGTGGAAGCAGTGACCAAAGGCGGCCGCGGCCTCTATGGACTGGTCAACAATGCCGGTGTCGCTACATTTGGCACGATCGACAACATGAGGATGGAGGAGTTCGACCTTACGATGAAGGTGAACGTCTACGGTCCCGTGATGATGATCAAGGCGTTCACGCCGCTCATCGTCGCCGAGAAGGGACGGATCGTAAACATCGGTTCACCTTCCGGAATCACCGACGGCGGAGGACCCGCCATCGTCGCGTACGTCATGAGCAAGCATGCGATAGAGGGAATGACGGATTCGCTGGTTCTGCAGTTCGGTCCGCTCGGCGTTCACGTCAGCGCGGTCGAACCCGGTGCCTACAGATCCGACATAGACAAGAACATGCTCGCGCGCCTCACTGAAGATGAGAAAGCGAACATGCTCAAGGTCTGGGGACCGCCGGATCCAATGATGTTTCCGGAGGCTGACGAGGTCGCGGTAGCAGTTGCGCAGGCGCTGTCTGAACCCAATCCGAAACGCCGCTATCTCGCCATTCCGCGCAACGCCAAGGACCGAATGAATAAGCGCTTGCCAGAGCGGCTGATCCGCTGGCAGATGCAGCAGCTCGTCCGATGGAATGAAGGCCATGCCTACACCTTCGACCGCGAAACCCTGGTCAAGATGCTGGATGACGCACTGGTCAACGCTCGACCGCGAACCGAGTGAGTGAGAAGTCGCCGAAAGTCCGGCGGAAAAGTAATCCCAGGAGGACGAGCACCTTCCGCAGCGTCTAACTTTTCTTTCACACGCTGCGTATCTAGAAATCAAACCTCGCGCGAATTCCGACGTAGCGTTCGAAATCGCGCGGCAGCAACGCGTTGATCGCCTGCCAGTTGCCAAAATTGCCGTTGCTGTTCGCATAGTTCGCGTAGTACTGCTTGTCCAGCGCGTTGTTCACGTAGGCGACGACTTCATAACCTCGGTCGGCGTCGCGCACTCCGATGGAGAGATTCAGCAGACCGTAGCCTCCCTGCGCACCCTCCGGATCGACGCTCAACGCGTAGTTGATAGCACTCTGGTAGACATACGCACCCTGCAGAACACCCTGCAGAGAACCGCCGCTCAATGGCCGCGAATAGTCGAATCCGGCTGTCGCTTTGAATTCAGGAGCCTGCGGTGGACGCTCGCCGCTCAGATCCTGGCGTGCCGGAGTTCCCGTGCAACCTTGAGCAGCGGTCTGCCCGGGATAACACTGCCCCAACGGGAATTCCTCGATCACCGCGTCGACAAAAGCAAGTGAGGCATTCAAATTCAGGTTCTCACCCACGGCAGCGACCGAGTCGATTTCAACGCCGCGAGTCCTGACTTTGCCCACGTTGGAAAGGCGGAAATTGAACGAGCCATCAGGCAGAAACTCAATGCCCTGCGCCTGGAAGTCGTCGTAGTGCACATCGAATACGGTAGTGTTCACCGTGAGGCGGCGATCGAAGAATTGAGTACGCGCGCCGATCTCGTAGCTATCTGAAGTCTCGGGCAACACCGGTCCGGCCAGCTGGCGATTGAGGTTGAACCCCGTCGTAAGGTCGAAAGTCTGTCCTTTGTGACCGGTGGCGTACGTTGCATAGACCATGATGTCATCGGTGAACTGATGCTGCAGTCCGAGACGATAGGTCTCGAATTTATCCGTGGCGTCACCATCAAAAAAAGCGTTCGCGTTCTGAATGTCGAGGAACGTGTAGTCGATGTCTTCTTCCTGGTGGCGTATTCCAGCAGTGAGCGTCGTGCCCTCGATGAATTCCCAATCCGCCTGGCCGAATATCGCCGCCTGTGTGGAATCGGAACTGGCGACCCAGCGCGCCAGCGCGAAGACAGGACCGCGAAAGAAATCGCGATCGAGTTGCGTGTCGCCGTAATAGAGACCCAGCGTATAACGCAGCGGCTGATCATTCGAAGACAGCAGGCGTACTTCCTGTGTCAGCTGTTTTGATTCGAACACGCCGATCTGAATATTGCTGAGCGTGGGGGCGGAGGTGTCGTCCTGATCAAGCAGGTCGTCAAGCTCGAAATTGTCGTACGCAGAGATGGACACCAGCGTGTGTGCCGCTGGAAGCCCGATCTCGAGTTTGAGAGACGCGCCTTGACCTTCGTAGTCGGTGCCAGCGTCGAAATTGTTGCTGATCTCCGTGTTGTCGGCATCGGCGACGACGCCCGGAAGCGTCACGGAATTCGGCAGGGTGGGATCGTTCCTGAGCAGCGCATCCGGAGCGAGCCGGACAAAGGGTCGTCCGACGGTGGTTTCGCCCTCGATGTAGTTCGCACCCAGCGTTGCGGTGAAGCTTTCGGACGGGCTCCACACCAGTTTGCCGTTGACTGTCGTCCCCTCGCGGCCGTTCGTGTCGTCGCCGTCGACGGCGTTCTCGACATTACCTTTGTAGGTCGTGTGCTGAGCTGAGACACGAAACCCCATGCTGTCGCTGATGGGCCCTGACAGGCCGAGTCCTCCGACTAACTCTTCGTCGGTGGTCCCCAGGACATGTACGTTTCCTTCGAAGCTCTCAGTCGGTCCAAAAGTCACTATGTTTATGAGGCCGGCCGACGCGGCCTTGCCGTACAACGTGCTTTGCGGTCCGCGCAAGACTTCGATTCGTTGAACATCGGAAAGATCGGCAAAGGCCCGGGCTTGGAATGCAACCGGAACATCGTCCACTTGAACCGCCACGCTCGGCTCGACGCCAATGCTGAACGCGAATGTGCCGATGCCACGGATCGACACTGATGCATTCACCGGGTGCTCAGCGGGCTTGATGACCATCGAGGGGGCGATCCGGGTAAGGTCCGCGAATTCGTGAATGCTCGCGCTCGCCAATTGGTCCGAGCTGATGACCTGCACCGCCTGCGGCACTTCCTGAACGGATTCCTCGCGCTTCGTGGCGGTGACGATGACCTCTTCGAGTCGGTCTGGAGGTTCAGGGGATTGCGACCGTGCCCATTGCATGCATGACAGGCCAACCACCCCAGCGCTTCCCACGAACAACGATTTTTGCTTTTTCACAATCGCCCCCTCTTGAGTTCGAGTTCAGCGCACGGGTGTCGGCAGCGAACGCGTTGCCCAAGAATCCGGCGATTGTGGCTAGAGCGCAAGCCCACTCACGCGGCCCGGCATTGCTGCCGGGCCGCGGACGCCGGCTCACTGATATACGCGGATGTAGTCCACGTACATGCGCTGCGGGAAAACGCTGCCGGCGTTCGGACTGCCGGGCCAGTTGCCGCCGACCGCGACATTCAGGATCAGGAACATGGGATGGTCGAAAACCCAGTTGCCGAAGCTCTGCACCTGGGACCTGGTCACGCTGTAGAACTGGACGCCATCGACGAACCACCGCACGCTGGTGGAGTTCCATTCGATTGCATACACGTGGTAGTTGGCATTGACCTGTTCGTTCAGGAAGAAAGTCCCTGCGAACGGCGTATTGCCGGAATAGTTTGGTCCGTGCATGGCACCGTGCGTGATGGTCGGTTCGAAGCCCACGTGCTCCATGATGTCGAGCTCGCCGCAGGCCGGCCAGCCCACCGAGCCGATGTCATTTCCCAGCATCCAGAACGCCGGCCAGATGCCCTGGGTTTGTGGCAGCTTGAGGCGTGCTTCGATGCGTCCGTACTGGAACGTACGCTTGCCGGCGGTGTTCATGCGCGACGAAGTGTATTCGCAGCGGCCGTACCAGCAGTTGTAGTTCGCCGGGTTGTCACGGCGAGCCTCCAGCACCAGCACGTTGCTGTTGGCCTGGGCGTCGAACTGGATGAACGCATTCTGGCCGTTGGTGTAGTACTCGCGCTCGTTGTTGCCCCAGCCGCCGCCGCCGGTTTCATGACTCCAGGTGCCGGTGTTGATGCTGTTGAACTCATCGCTGAACACCGGCGTCGGGCCCCGTGCCGCCGGACACAACTTCGATCCAGTTGAAGTTCCATCCTGCGGTTTGCGCGAACACCCCCAGACTGTAGGTGCCCGCGTTCAGCGTGACGGTGCGGGTCACCGTGGTCCAGTTTTGCCAACCGCCGGTGGCCGGAATGGCGAAATTGCCGAGCGGGATGGTGCCGGAGTTCAAGTCCACCGAGGCAGTCGCGCCGCTCACGCTGGCGACGCGCAGCCGAATGATGTAGCTGCCGGTCGTCGGCACATTGAGACCGCTGAACGCCAGCCATTCGCCCTGGGCAATCCATCCGACGTTGCAGCCACCGCCAGCGTCGGTGGTCGTCTGGATATCCACGTTGACGTTGGCATTGTTGGTACACGCGGCACCCGAATTGCCCGACGTGCTGTCGAACGCGCCGTTGAAGCTCTCGGCCTGGTAGACGACGGCCTGCGCGCTTGCCGAGAAAAGCAAAAACGCGGCGCCGCAGCCGAGTAGAAATCTGCTTGATGTCGTTTTCATAGGTCCCTCTGCAAGATTGTTGGTTGTCACAGTCCAAGCCTCGACAAGAATTCCGCAGTGAAGCCCAGCGTTCCGGCGACGCCATACGTGTTGCAAATGGGCGAGGCGAAGCCGGGTGCGCAATCCCGGTCCCGATCGAACGACCAGTGATGCAGTCCGGCGATCCCTACCTGGCGCGCGTATGTGACCAGAGTCGCCACGTTCTGCAGCGTGAATGTCTCGTCGATCGTGTCGTTGCCGCCGATCATCGGGGTGATCTCGATCTGGTTGTACGGCACCCCGTGGAAGCTGTGCAGGTGCTCCGCAGCCTGGATAGCCGACTGGGCCATGTCGCACCGACCGTTGACGACAACGCAATTGGTCGGCGTGGTGCTGCCGTAGTCCATCGTCATCAGGTTGATGAGGTAGTTCTGCAATCCGGCGGACCGGATGGCATTCATCACCATGACGCCCGTCGACCCCAGGCTTTGCGGCGCGTTGCCACCGAGCGTGGCGATGGTGAAGCTGAAGCGCAGCCGCGGACGCACCCTCTGCGCAACGATCACACGTTGCACCAGCGCGTTGATGGCCGCCTGGCTCTGGCCGGCTTCGATGTCGAAGTCGATTCCGATCAGATTGGGCGAATCGTACCTGCTGATGAATTGCTCGAAACCCGCGTCCGAGCCGCAGGTGAATGACCCGCGGCACCACCGGTCGAAAGAATGTACTGCTTGCCCATGCTGAGGAAGTTCTGCACATTGGCGGCGGCAATCGCCGCGCCCGCAAGGCCACCCCAGTTCTCACTACCGCATTCACCGGTGGCAAACGCCCAGGTCAGCGCTCGCAGGTTTGTCGGCATCACGGTGAGCACGCCCTGCATTGATCCGGTCACATTGGAACTGATCACGTTGGTGTTCCAGTTCATGCTGATCGTGGTGTCCTTGTAGGGACTGAACAAGAGGCCGCCCGGAGGAGGCGGTGGCGGCGGAGGCGGCGGTGGTGGTGGCGGCGGCGGGCCGCCCGGGCATGCGCCCAGAGAAGTCCACGGTTGACCGCTGCCCGCAGGTCCATTGTTAGTCGCCGGATTGTTACCCTGCGTCCACCAGTTGGCGCGGTAATTGATGCCATTGACCGACGCAGTATTTCCCGCGGTATAGACCGTGGTAGCGCTCCACGCCGGGTCGCAGTTGGGCTGCGGCGGTGTAGTGCTGGCGGGCGCGATATCGATCCAGTTGAGATTCATCGCGCCGTTCACGTTGACGCGCAGCGTATGCGAGCCGGCGCTCACGGCGAACGTCCCGGAGCTCTGCGTCACCCAGGCCTGCCAGCCACCGGTGTTGCCCACCGGGGTCGAGCCGACCACCTGCGCGCCGTCGATCAGAATGGAATAACTACCGCCCCCGCCCTGCGAGGCCACGCGCACATTGGCGCGATAGGTGCCGGCGGGTACGTTGATGGAGTACTGCAGCCACTCGCCGTTGGCTATCCACCCGACGTTGCAACCGCCGCCAGCATCGGTGGTGGTTTCGATATCGACGTTGACGTTGGTGGCGTTGGTACACGCCGCGGTGCCGGAATTCCCCGCAGTCGCGTCGTTGGCGCTGCTGAAGCTCTCGGCCTGCACCACCACCGCTGCCGCATCCTGCTGACAGAAAACGGCGGCGATGCCGAACACACACAGCGACAGACCTTTCCCGAAAATATTCCCTGCGTTCATGAGCGAATCCTTTTGCTCGGTGAAAATGAATTGCGCGTCTACGGCGCCTTTTTGTCTCGCGGCTATTGCTCAACCGCCCCCACGTCACATCCGATCCCCCGGGGCCGCGCAACCCCTCGCTGATCCGTCGCCGGGCAGCTCGCCGGATTCGCGGCGTCGAGCGCAGGACTGCCACTCGTTCAACGCGTGGGTCAGTGTTGGACCTCCATTCGCCGCCAGCGGACCAACGGCCGCGGTCGCGACGACCTGGTCGCTCGCGACCGGCGCGCAGGTCGTGTCGGTGAACACATTGTTGCCACCCGAGACGAGCGTCACGACGCCGCTGCCGAACGGCGCGACGAAACATCCCGTGCCGGGATTGCCATCGAGATCGCGATTTTCGCGCGACGATGCTGTTGGTGATGTTGAGCGTGGCATTCGCGGCGGTGAACGTGCCGACGAACAACGCCGCGTTGGCGGAAGCCGGCGCGACGTTCGAGGTCACCGTCGAATTGACGAGGTTCGCCACGCCGTCGGTGTGGAACAACGCGCCACCGAACCATGCGCTGGACGTGTTGCCGCTGAGCGTGCTGTTCACGATCGTGGCATTGCCGAGCATGCGAATGCCGCCACCGACATTGCCGGCGACGTTGCCGCTCACCGTGCTCCTTTCGATGCGCACGGCTGCGTTGAAGAACGCGTAGATGCCGCCGCCATCGACCAGCGTCGTGCGGTTGTTGCTCACCGTGCTGTCGAGCACGTTGAGCGTGCTGTTCTGGCCGCTGTAGATGCCGCCGCCGCCCTTCCAGAAGTCGTTCGCATTGGCGCCGACGACGTTGCCGGTGACGACGCAGCGCTCGAGATTGACGGTGCCGTTGTTGAGGATGCCGCCGGCCAGATCGAAGCCGAAGCCGTTGGTGATCGTGAGATGGCGCAGCGTCGCGGTCGAGCCGCCTTCGACGATGAACACGCGCTCGGCTCCGCCGCCGTTCAGCGTGAGACCCGGCGCCGCCGCGGCATCGATCGTCACGGACTTGCCGTTGACGATGAAGGGCCTTCCCGGCGCGACGGTGATCGTCTGGCCGGCGAGCGCCGCGCGCGAAGTCGATCGTGCCGCCGCTGCCGATGATCTCGACCGCGCGACTCAGCGACCCCGCCCCGCTCTGATTCGTGTTGGTCACCGTGAGCGCGAGCGGCTGAATCAGCCTGACCTTGTCCAACAAGAGACTGCCGCTCGCGAGACCGCTCGGGCGGCAGCACGAGGCCGTAGCCCCACACGCTGCGACAACGTCAGCCCGTCGTTGGGCGCGCCCTTCGGCTGCCAGTCGCTGCGCGTAAAGCCCGGGAACGGCAGCGAGACTTCTTTCCACCCCGGCGTGTCGTCGACGAAGGTCGTTTCGAATCGCTCCGCCGTATCCGGTCCCTGATACACGCGCACGTAGTCGACCAGGTAAGACTGCGGGAAACGTGACGTTGGGATCGACCGGCCCGCCGAAATTGCCGCCGATCGCCATGTTCAGGATCAGGAAGAACGGATGATTGAACACCCACTGGTTAGGCGCGACGCTCGCCGGCGTCGCGCTGTGATAGAGGATGCCGTCGACGTACCAGTCGATGCGATTGGGCTGCCATTCGATGGCGACCGTGTGGAAGTTGTCGGAGACCGGAACGCCGAAGTCGTGCGTACCGCCGAACGAAGCGCCGCCCGAATATCCGGGGCCGTGGATCGTGCCGAAGATCTCGTTGGGCACGCGGCCCACGAATTCCATGATGTCGATCTCGCCCGTCTGCGGCCAGCCGACGTCGGCGATGTTGGTGCCCAGGCTCCAGAACGCGGGCCAGAGGCCGGCGCCCGCGGGCACCTTGATGCGCGTCTCGATGCGCCCGTAGGCGAATTCGGCTTTGTGCTGGGAAATCAGCCGCGCTGAGGTGAACTGACACGGGCCGTAATAGCAGTTGAGCGAACCATCCGACTGACGCGCCGTGATGGCAAGTTGGCCGCGTCCGTTGGTCGCCGCGTTCTGCGCGTCGTCGGTGTAGTACTCGAGCTCGTTGTTGCCCCAGCCGGGGATTCCGTTCGCCGTGCCGTCGCCGATCTCGTGAGTCCAGTTGCGCGAGTCGGGCTTTCGACCCGCGGGGCCGTTGAATTCGTCGCTCCACACGAGGCGCCAGGAGCTGGGGCCGGCGTCCGGTGCGCGGTTGTCGTGTAGTTGGAACCGGATCGCATCGCCCTTGCCCGTTCCATGGAACCAGAAGCGCAGGCCGTCGCCGACGCTCCAATCCTGACCGCCCTGGATCGGGCGGAACAGTGTCGCGGTGCTGCCGCCGGTCGTCACGTAGGCGCCATCGTCAGTGCGACCTTGCAGGCCTGGCAGGTCGTGGTAGCGAAGCTCGTGAATATCGCCGCAACGGAAATGAGCTGCCAGATCGAGATCGCCGTCGCGGTCGACATCCTCGAGATGCGAACGCGACTTGCCGTGCTTGCGGGCATGCACTTCATCCGCACCGCCGAGCGTGAGCGTCTGGTAGTCGACGCCGCGCGCGTCGAAAGCCGGCGTGGTCAATATGCCGAGCTCGATCTCGCGATTTTTGTCGAAGTGGCGGCCTTTGTGACAGAACTGGCCTCTGGGCCACCTGACGTCGACGTGGCGAGGCCCGTCAACCTTCAGCACGCCTTCCGTGATGGTCTGTCCCGGCAACGCCAGCGGATCGGCCGGAAGGATCGTGAGTCTGGTCAACTCAACGTTCTTCGATGCCCGCCATTGATACGGGAATTGATCGAAGTCGTCGATGAGCGAGGCATCCGCTGCCCACACGGCGGATGCGGAGACTGACAAGATCAGAGCGATGCACGCGAGCCGGCGAGATGACATGAGTGACCTTCCCTGATCCTTGATTGCGGACTGGCAGCGATTCCGGACCGGGAGTCTACGCGTCGATCCCACTCGATGGAAAGCGCTTACATTCGTGCGGACCGGCCGCTGCGATGCAACGCCGTCGCCCGGTGCCTTGGACGCGCTGCGCTGCGCCATCCGCCGGCGGCGATAGCTAGCACCGCAAGCCTCAGCACACCCGACGACCTCGTTGATCGGCCTCAGACAGCCAAAGATTGGTGGCGAAGTGATCGGCAGTCGGCGACAGAGGGGGACTCGGACACCAGGTTGGATCACTTCGCCACCAAACTACGTTCGCGCACTCCTACTGGACGATCACCGGCTGCACCGGCGCTCCGTTCACCGTGCCGCTGAACACGAACTGCGACCCTGGGTTCAGTCCCGACATGGGCCGAAGACGAGTTGGTGATCGTCACGTTGGTGAGAACGGCACTGCCGCGCGCGCCGCCCATGGCGAGGATTCCGGCACCCCCATTGTTGGAGTCGTCGATCCTGACATTGGTGATCTGCACACCGGGCATTTCGCCGCCGCCGGTCTTGAACTGGATGCCGTCATAGGTGGAGTCGAAGATGTCGGTATCGCGGATGACCGCGCCAGGGATCGGTTGGCCCGACGGGAACAGCGTGATGGCGCCGTACTCCTGCGCCTCGCCCCAGAACACACCGCCGCAACGGAACAATCCGTTGTTGGCGATGAGAGTGGTGCCCGAGAACGGCAGCGGCGAGTGATCGGTGGCCAGCATGATTCCCGGGAAGGTCATGGTGTCGTAGATGAGATTGTTCTCGACCCGGTTGTTGGCGCCGCCGTAAATCGCGATGCCATTCGCGCGCCACGGCAGCTGGACAGTGTTGTTGATGAATACGTTGTCGCGGCCGACATCTTCCTGCGCGTTCCGGACGGCCGGGTTGGCCCACACCGCCAGTGAGTCATCGCCGGTGTTACGGAACGAGGAGTTGAATACCCTCGATTGACGCGTACCGTTGCTGAAGTTGATGCCGTCAGCGTAGAGGTTGCGGAAGCGTACGCCGCTGAAGTCCAGGCCAATGCCCGGATTCCAGTACGCGGGCGTATCGCTGAAATCCCGGCCCACCCAGGCACCGACGTTGACGTGCTCGATCCACAGGTTGGTGAACCGGGTGTTCTGGCCGAACCGGCCATTCAACCCGTGCCCGCGATTGGCGCGATTGGTGGTCATGCCGAAGATGGCGAGATCGGAGATCTGCACGTTGTTTTCGACGTCGAAGCCCACGTTACCCTCGTGCGGATGGTTGATGTTGCCCACCACGAGATGCGGCTCGGTATTCGTGAACAGCACCGAGTGCCACATGCCAGCACCGCGGATCACGACGTTGCGGATGCCTAACTGATTGAACTGCCCACGCGTCGGATCCGGCGTGAGGATCTTCTGCTCCTGGCGGAAGCGGCCGGCAGGAATCCACACACACTGGATGACGCCGTTCTGGTCGTCCATGACCGCGGCCTGAATGGCGGCGGTGTCGTCCGTGTTGTCGTTCGGCGTCGCACCGTAGGACACGATCGACACGCAGCCGGCCGGCTGGGCGAGCGGCGGCGCCACCTGCTCCAGGTCGATCAGGTCGATGATGTAGAAACCCGCGTTGTCGCTGGCATCCCGCTGCAACCTGAAACGCGTCCCGGCCGGGTAGCTAGTGGCGAGCAGCGCATTGGACTCGTCGAACAGCCGGCGCGCGTCGGGTCCTGGCGAGTTACTGAGCGACTCGGTGTCGTCCGTGGTCCCGTACAGCCAGCTGTTGCGCGAGGAGAGCGTGATCTTCTGCACGAAGGTCATGGAGCCGCCCGGCGGCGTGACATACAGGCTGATGGTCGCGGTGGTGCCACCACCGCTCCCGGCATCCGGGATGCTGTTGCGCACCACGATCGAATTGGCCGACGCGGTCGAGGTGATCTCGACGAACTGGCCTGTGCTGCTCAAGCGCACCGACTGTCGGCCGGAAGACTCGCTGCCGAAGTTGGTGTGCCCGAACGTGCGCGTGGCGTTGGCCACTTCCAGTGTGCCGTTGTGAGTGCCCGCCTCTGCCTCGTATTCGACATAGGGCACGGCCGCACCGCGGCCAACGACGATAGAGCGAGAGAGCGTGTTGTTGGTCTCGTTGGTCTCGGTGACGATGCTGGTGGCGTCGGCCGTGGCGGTGATGATGGCTCCGCCGCTGGTGGCAGCCCAACTACCGCTGATGGCCACAGTGGTTGGCGTATTGACCGGGATCTGCGGACTGTTCGTGTTGTTGAGCGTCGTCGATCCCACCACGACTCGGGTCGTCGTACCGGCCGCGACGGCAGTGGTACCGCGGTTGTTCAGCGTCACGCTGAACGTTACTGCCGCTCCGACCGCTGGATTCGCCGGGTTCGAGGCGACGCCGAGGACCTCCAGGTCGGGACCCGGAGCCTGCATCACGGTGAACGTCGGTCCGGTGGCGGAGTTGTTAGCCTCGCTCTGCTCGACGATCGTGCTCGGGTCGTCCACGCGGACCGACAGCGCGCACGAGCCCTGCGGCAGCGTGCCGATGTTGAGAGACACCGGCGTCGAAGCACCGGCGTTGAGTGCGCCGACGGTGCCGGCAGGTCCCACCTGCGTGGTGCCGCAATACGCCTTCGCGTTGGTGGCGATGGGTGTGGCCGACGTACCGATATTGCTCACCGTCGCCGTCACCGTGATCGGCGTCACCTCGGTGGGCGAAGACGGCGAAGCAGCCACCGCCGACACGGTCAGGTCCGGGTTCGGACCGGGAATACCCATGACGAGGACCTCAGCCACCTGAGCGCCAGGGGCTCCGGTGTTGGCCGTAAAGGTCAGCCGCACGTCCGCCGCCAGCGCGGCAGCGGCCGGCACGTCCACCGACACGGTGTTGTTGTTGCCGGGCGCAGTGCCGGGGGTGAACACGCGTCCCGCAGAGCCCACCAGTGTGGTGAACGTGCCGCCCGCCTGGTCGCGGCCTTCGATGGAATAAGTCTGGGTGCGCTGACCCCAGACCGGATCCGGATTCAGCCGCACGGTCACCGAGCAGATGCGGTAGTTAGTACCGAGCGGCACGGTGAGCGTCACGTTCGGGAACGGGCCTTCCCAGTACGAGGTCAGGATGTTGTCGTTCGAGTTCGTGGCCGGGAACCCACCCGTGGTGGCCGAGGCCACTGGCGTCTTGCCCGCCGCGACATTGGTCGCGTTTGTGCAGCTGACAACGGGTGGGTCGATGGCGTTTCCCGACAGCGGCACCGCCAGGGACGGGTTCGTGGCATTGGAGCTCACGGTCAGCGTGCCGCTCTTGGCACCCAGCGGGCTCGCCGAGTTGAACGTCACGGTCACGGTGCAGGTGGCATTGGCCGCCAGTGCGCCGCAATTGTGGGTCTGCGTGAATGGCCCGGAAATGCTGACACCGGAGACAGTCCCCGCCGCCGTGCCCGTATTCGTGATGGTGACGGCGCGCGACGATGAAGTGTTGATCGCCTGATCGCCGAAGGCGAGCGGGCTCGGACTCGCCGAAAGCGTCGCCGTGCCCGGGAGCACACCGGTGCCGCTTAGCGACACCGCCAGGGACGGATTCGATGCATTGGAGGCAATAGTTAGCGTGCCCGTCTGCGACGTCGCGGTGGTCGGCGCGAACGCGACGGTCACCGTGCAGGTGGCATTCGCCGCCAGCGTGCCGCAGTTGTGGGTCTGAGTGAACTGGCCTCCTCCGCTGATGCTCACTCCAGAGACCGTGCCCGGGGAATTGCCCGTGTTGGTGATGGTCACCGCGCGCGTCGATGAAGTGTTGGTGGTCTGGTTGCCGAAAGCCACCGAGCTCGGAATCGCCGACAGCATCGCCGTCAGCGAAATACCGTTGCCGCTGAGTGGCACCGTCATCGCCGGGTTGGTCGCGTTCGAGTTCACCGTCACCGTGCCGCTCTTCGCGCCCGTGGTGGTCGGGCGGAAGCTCACGTTGACCGTGCAGGAAGCGCCCACGGCGAGTGCGCCGCCGCAGTTGGTGGTCTGCTGGAACTCACCCGACACCGTGACGCTGGAAATATTCGCAGCAGCCGTTCCGCTGTTGCTGATCGTGACGGTTCGCGCTGCCGACGTGGTGTTGATGGCCTGGTCACCAAAGGCAAACAATGTCGGATTCGCCGACAGCGTCGCCTGGCTCGCGTTGTTCACCGTGATGGTGAAGTTCGGGCAGGCGTTGACGACTCCCCGCGTATTGTTGGTCATCGTCAGCGTGTTGAACGTCACCGCACCGGTCGCGGGACCCTGATTCGGTTCCGGCAGCGGGTTGCAGTACACGGCGTTGCCGGCGCGACCGTTCAACGGGAAGGTGAAGGTCGAGTCGACGTTGCTGCCGTCAGGGCGCGGATCGTTCGCGCCGCTTACGGTTGTGTTGGTGAATATCGTGTCCTGGATGGGACTCGTGGGCTGCCCGCCGACGTACTTCGTCTGGAACATGATGCCCATGTAGGTCGGATCCTGGATGTCGAACGTTGTTGATCCGAATGCCCGTGAATGCTCCTTCACCGGAGTGCAGCCACATCGCCGGGAACACCTGGTTGCCCCAGAAGTGGCCGCCGCCTCGCACGATGGAAATGTTGTCGAACGTCGTCGTGCCACTGAATCCGATGAATGACGGGATATCGAAGTTGATGGTCGAAATCGTGACGCCGGGATAGGTCAGGGTGTCGGCGATGTAGATGTTGCGAATCGTGTTGCCGCCACCGCCGTACATGGCAATACCGGCGGCTCGCCAGGTCGTCAGCGACGTCAGGTTCTCGAACAAGTTGCCGCTGTTGATGCCTGCCATGCGGTCCTGCGCGTTGAACATCGCGAAGCTGTCGTCGCCGCTCGAGCGCGACTCGCTGTTGCGCACCGTGTTGTTGCGGCTGTCGTTGTTCAGGTTGATGCCGTCGGCGAACAGGTTGCGCAGGCGCAGGTTCGAGAACATCGAGCCGTCCACGTTCGCGGTCCAGATCGCCGGCACCGCGTGCTCGATCCACACATTGTCCATCGTGATGTTCGCCACGTTGAAGAACTGCACCATCTGGCCATTGCCGTCCTGACGATTGGTGAAGTTGCCGAACAGCGCGAGGTTGCGCAGCTGCGCGCCATTCGCCGTCGCCCCCGTGAACGCGAAACCAATATCGGTGTTCTCCCCGGCCTGTGGCGCGAAGATCCGCGTGAACCAAGGTCCGGCGCCGACGATCTGCAGTCCCTTCTGCGAGATGTTGATCTTCGAAGTCATCTGGTAGTCGCCCGCGGGCAGAAAGATACCGACCATCGCGGCGTTCTGGTTCGCCGTGTTGATGGCGTTCTGAATGGCCTGCTGGTCAGTGCCCGACACCGTCACGAAAGTGGCCGGGTTCGGGTTTGCAGTCGCGGTCGCCAATTCCAGCGACAGGAAGTCGAGTGCGACGGCCACTGGCGAGGTGTTGCGGACCTGGAGCGTGACGCCGGCCGCGACCGTGGTGTTGAGCCGCACGTTCGCTTCGTCGTAGATGTGGCGCGGATTCGTGCCCGAGTTCTGCGGTGTAGCCTCGTTTCCGTACAGCCAGGCGTACTTCGACACCAGGTTGAGCGTGCCGACCTGCGTCGCACCGTTGAACACCCCGAGCGTGGCGGTCGAGCCATTCGGAATGGAGAAACGGACCACGGCGGTGTTGGTGCTCGCGCGGGTCGTCCACTGCACGAACGATCCATTGCTCGGCAGCCGCACGGCGCGGCGACCCGATGCTTCACCCGCGATGTCGCCGATAGTGCGGTTCGGGCCGACGATGACCGCGCCGCTACCCGGCGTACCGTCTTCGGCCTCGTACATGTCGTACGGCATGTTGGCGCCGAGACCCACGACCAATGTCGCCGTGGTGGTGTTGTTAGCCTGCTTGACCGGTGCCTCGTTGGCCTGATCCGGCGCTACGGTCGTGGTCACCGTATATCTGCCGTTGGCAGCCACCCAGGTGCCGGCTGTGACCGTCACGCTGCCGCCGTTCGCGGCGATCACTCCCGAGGGCTGGCTGGCGGGACTGAGGGTGCTAACTAGCGTGCCTGCCTGGTCCCGGATCTGGACCGTAATGGTGTGCGGAGTCGCGCTCGACGCCTGATTGCCCTGGTTGAGAATGGTTGAGGAAAAAGTCACCGTCTGGCCGCCGGACGGCGACGAAGGCGACCAGCTCGTGGATGGCACGAGATCCGCGCTTTGTATCGACGCAATGACCAGGTTGCCGCCCGACGCGGTGTTGTTGCCCTCGTTCTGTTCGACGATGAGGCTCGGATCATCGACTCGCGCAGTCAACGCGCAGGTACTTGCGGGTTGTGCGCCGATGTTGACCGACACTGGCGTTGACGCACCCGCGTTGAGCGTACCGACGTTCGCGGATCCACCCACCTGGGTGGTGCCGCAGAAGAACTTCGCGGTCGTGGGTATCGAGGTGGCCGACGTGCCGATGTTGTTGACCATCGCGGTCAACATGACTGGCGTGATCTCGGTGGGCGAGGAAGGTGAGAACGACACACCCGAGATGGTCAGATCCGGATTCGGACCCGGTACACCCATGATGATGACCTCAGCCACCTGGCCGCCAGGCGCACCAGTGTTGGCAGTGAAGGTCAGCCGCACATCCGCCGCCAGCGGAGCCGTGGCTGGCACAGTCGTCGTGACACTGTTGTCATTGCCGGCCGGACTCGCGCCAGGCGTGAATTGCCGGCTCCCCGCGGCCACCAGCGTGTTGAAAGCTCCGCCCGCCTGGTCACGACCGTCGATGAAGTAGGTCTGGCTGCGCGGACCCCAGACCGGATCCGGGTTCAGCTGCACGGTGACCGAGCAGATGCGGTAGTTAGTGCCCAGCGGAATGGTGAGCGTCACGTTCGGGAAGGGGCCTTCCCAGTACGAGGTCCCGCTCCGGTTGTTGTCGTTCGCTCTCGTCGCGACGAACTCCCCCGTGGTGGCGGAGGCGACCGGGATCTTGCCAGGCGCGACATTGGTCGCCTGCTCGCATCCGACCACCACCGGGTCGGTCGAATTGCCCGACAGGGAAACCGTCAGCGACGGATTCGTGGCGTTGGAGGTCACCGTCAAGGTGCCGCTCTTGGCACCCAGCGGGTTCGCCGAGTTGAACGTCACGGTCACGGTGCAGGAAGCATTGGCCGCCAGTGCACTGCAATTGTGGGTCTGCGTGAACGGCCCGGAGATGCTGACGCCGGAAACCGTTGCCGCTCCCGTGCCTGTATTGGTGATGGTCACCGTGCGCGACGAAGAGGTGTTGATCACCTGATTGCCGAACGCCACCGCGCTCGGACTCGCCGAGAGCGTCGCCGTGCCCGGCGGCACGCCGGTGCCCGACAGCGACACCGTCAACGACGGGTTCGACGCATTGGAGCTCACCGTCAACGTGCCCGACTGCGCCGTGGCCGTGGTCGGCGCAAACGTCACGGTCACCGTGCACGAAGCATTCGCCACCAAAGTGCCGCAATTGTTAGTCTGCGAAAACTGGCCGGTGCCGCTCACCGCAACCCCCGTGACATTGCCCGAGGCAGTGCCCGTGTTGGTGATGGTCACTGTGCGTGTCGAAGAAGTGTTGATCCCCTGGTTGCCGAAGGCCACCGGATTTGGCGTCGCCGAGAGCGTCGCTGTACCGGGCGGCACACCGGTGCCCGACAGCAGCACCGTCAAAGATGGATTGCTCGCGTTGGAGGCTACCGTCAGCGTGCCCGTCTGCGATGTGGCCGTGCTCGGCGCGAACGTGACGGTGACCGTGCACGAAGCATTCGCTGCCAGCGTGCCGCAGTTGTTCGTCTGCGTGAACTGGCCGATGCCGCTGATGCTCACACCCGTGACATTGGCCGAGGCACTGCCCGTGTTGGTGACAGTCACGGCACGCGTCGAAGAAGTGTTGGTCGTCTGGTTGCCGAAGGCGACGGGGCTCGGGCTCGCCGACAATGTCGCCGGCGCTGATGCCGCATAGATTTCGAACTCCGAGATCTGGCCTGCAGCCCAGCCGGTATTCGCCGTGATGCTCAAGCGCACGAAGCGCGCATTCGCGGGGGTGGCGAAAACGATGTTGACCACGTTCGTGCCGCCCACGAACTGGTATGAAGTCGAGGGTGCGAAGGTGATCGGGAAGTTAGTGCCGTCGGTGCCGCCCAGGATGGACAAAGTCTGCGAGCGCGTGCCCCAGGCGGGTGGCAGTTTCAGTACCACACGGCCAACCAACGCCGTGTTCGCGAGCTCCACGGTCAGCGTCTGCGGCGTCGGGAAGAGATTGTTGACGCTCTCCCAATAGGTGTTGACGTTGCCGTCGCTGGCGTTACCCGGGGGGAATCCCCCGTTCGTAGTGCTGGCAGTTGCCGGCCGGCCGGCCGCGAGATTGGCATTCGGAGGAACAGTCGTGCCCGACAGCGCGACGGTCGTAGGGCTATTGGTGGCGTCGCTGCTCACGGTCAGCGTGCCGGTGCGCACGCCGGTCACCGTCGGCGTGAAGGTGACGTTGACCGTGCACGAGGCACTGACGGCAAGCGAGCCGCCGCAGTTGTTAGTCTGGGCAAAGTCGCCGCTGGCGAGGATCGATCCGATGGCGGCCGGGAGCGTGCCCGTATTGGTCAGCGTGACGGACTGGGCCCCACTGGTGCTGCCCACCGCGGGGCTCGTGAACGTGAGGCTCGTCGGAACCGCGGAGATGGACGCCCCGGGGGCGGTGCCGGTGCCGTTGAGCGCGACCGAAGCATTGCCCGTGGCACTGTTGACGTTCAGCGAGCCGGTGCGGCTACCGGCCACCGTCGGCCTGAACACTACATTCACAGTGCATGAGCCGTTCGCCGGCACGCTCGTGCCGCAGTTGTTGGTCTGAGTGAAATCGCCGGTGGCGGCGATCGAACTGATGGGCGCGGCGCTCGATCCTGAATTGGAGACACTCACGGTGCGCGCGGCGCTGTTCGTGTTCACCGCCTGCGAGCCGAAATCCAGGGCTGAGGGAGTCACGACGAGCCCGCCCACCGGTGGCGGGAATACCGGCGCCGGATGTGTACCTGCACACAATGGCGAATTGATCCAGGTGTCGTTACCGCCGTTGTTGATGACATTGAACTGGCCCGCGCCCAGGCAATTCCAGATGCCGGCGCGGCCGATGTTGCTCGCCACCACATTCTGGAAGCTCGCCGATCCGTTCACCTGCAGCTGCAGCACGTAGGTGCCGACGCCCTGCACCGTCACGTCGTTGAAGTTGACGTTGGTGATGCTGGAGCCGGAGACGAACATGATCGCTGAATACGGCGCCTGCTGGATCAGCAGGTTGGTGACATTGATGGTGCCGCTCATCGCGGCATCACGCGCATCGAACCAGATCGAGCCGACACCGAACTGCCAGTTGGTATCGAGGTTGCCGGTGCGGATCAGCGTGTTACGCGCGATTGTCGTTGTGCCTGACAACGCCGGGGCTCCGAAGCGATTGCCGACATGGATGCCGCCGCCCTGGTCCAGACCCGTATCGATGACGCGATTGTCGGTCACCGAGTTGTTAGCACCGCCGTAGATCGCGATGCCGTTGGCGAGCAGCGTCGTCTCGACCGTATTGAACGTGAAGCTGTTGTTCTGATTGACCTGGATGGACCACATCGCCAGGCCGTCATCGCCGTTGTTGCGGAAGTGACTTTGCGTCACCAGCGAATTGGTGAAGCCGCCATTGAAATTGATGCCGTCCGCGTTGGTATTGCGGAAGCGCACGCCGGTGAAGACGACATTGGTGGCGGGGCCGAACAGCCACGCGCCGACCTTGAAGTGCTCTGCCCAGACGTTCGTGAAGCTCGAATTCGTGAACCCCTGGCCGAAGGCATTGGTTTGCGCGCCGTCGTTACGTTCCTGAATGTTGCCGTTCATGCGCAAATTCGCGATGTGGACGTTGGCGCTGGGGTTCGGCTGGTTGTTGCCGTGGAAGCCGGTGTTGTCGCCGGTAGACGTGAAATTCAGGATGGTGTGCCATATGCCGGCGCCGCGAATCGTCACGTTGTTGACGATGATGCGATTGTCGACGCGGTAGGTGCCCGCCGGAATCCACACGATCCGGCCCGCAGATTGGGAGATCGCCGAATTGATCGCGGCCGTTGCGTCGCTCACACCGGTTGTGTCGGCAACCACGGTGATGGAGTTCGCGGGAGCGGTGGCCGCCGCGGCCACCTGCTCGAAATCGGCGAAGTCGATCGTGACCGAGGAGGCCGCGCTCGAGAGCATCTGCAGCCTCACCAGCGTTCCTGCCGCCAGGTTCGGCAGCCGCGCCGAAACGTCATCGTAGTAGTGGTGGTGGTTGGTCCCGGGTGAATTCGTGAACGGATAGGAACCGTAGTAGTGGCTGTACGCGTTCGTCAGCGTGAGATTCGGCTGTGCGTTGTTGGCGGGAGCGCCGGGAGAGCTGCCGGTGAACACCGCCAGTGGAGCGGTGTACACCGCGCCGTTGCCAGAATCCGGGATGCTGTAGCGGACGACCACGGAGTTCGCGGCCGATGGCAGCGTGAACTCGACGAACTGGCCAGGCGCCGTCAACGTGACGGCCCGGCGTCCCGACGCTTCTCCGCCGAGGGTGTTGTAAGTGTAGGTCACCGGCAGGACGGTGCCGTTCGTCGCGGCGCTTTCCGCCTGCAGCTCGACGTACGGCAGCGATGCGCCGGCGCCGCCCGTGGCGGCGTTCGCACCCTGCGCGCCTGACAAGGTGACTGCAAGAACTGCGAAGACCAGTTGCAGCCAGGCGGAAATCCGAAATCCGTTTCGAAGTGACGACATAAAACCTCTGCAATACCCGGCTCGAGCCGGGCGCAATGACGCCAAGACCGCTGAACAGCGATCCAGGACGGGAACTAACTAGAACGCGGCGCTCAGTCGGCTGGACTGACGCTCACCCTATTTCGGGTGGATTGCCGGATTTGAATCGCGGGTTATCTGCGAGCTCATCTTCTACCCCCTGCTACTCGCGACGGTTTGTCGACCGCCTGACTTCATGACGACCTGTGCCCTGGAAATCCTCAGCTCGACGAAGAAGAACTTTTGGCCAACGAACATGATCAGGACTTTGTGAGACCCCGCCTGCCTGTCCATGGGCTCATTCGCTGTTCGGCCAGCCCGGAAGTGCGGCTGAACGGCAATGAGCTGCGAGTCTCCATGACTCCCCTTGAGCACTTTTGCGTATATTTGCGCCTGTTAAGCGGACGCCAATTCTGCTAAATGTCCGTCTTACACTACTCTCGTTGAAAAACTCAGTGCAATAGCCAATGGATATTTTGCGTAAATTTGCGTCGATTCATGCGGTGACGCGCTGCGACAGGCGTGTCGACCTGCTGTCTCCATCGGCGTTACCGGTACCAAACTACCGGGTCTTTCAAGATGTCGACGCCGTCAACAAGTCGACTGCTCCAGACGCCGACGAACAAGTCCGCGACTCCGGCGCCGTGCGTCTCGAAAGTCCCGCCAGGGCCTGGAGTGGCTTCAGGACTTCGAGCGGGTGCTAACGAACAATGTCGGGGTGTCGTCTGCCGAGCAATCGAAGTTGCTGCGCACAGCAGCATCGGGACGATTGCTAGGTATGTTTTGAGTCTGCACGTGGAAGTGCTCACCTCGCCCCGCGAAGCGCTTCATTCTCGCCAGAGACCTTTCAGCAGCCCCCAATCGAACTGACCGGATTTCCAGGCCAACATCGCGTTCGCTTCACGCTCGAGGGTCGACTCCTGCAGCTTGCTGGCGGCTCTCTCGAAGGAAGCGTACGTGTTGACGGAAAGGATGCCCCGCGCAAAGTGGCACTTCTTGCAGGTACGCAAGGTTTCGCTGCGAACCGGGTTGCGATCGCGCTCCCAATCCGCCGCGCTCAGCCGCTCGAAAGGATCCACGGCCATGGACCTTAACTGGACGAACTGGAAGTCCCTCTCCCCCTCTGTAACCGCCCGGAGTGATGGGAAATTCGCCGGGTCCAGTTGAAATTCCGCCACCGACTGGGCATTTCGAAGCGCATTGAAATCGCTGTCGACATCCGGAATGGATAGATAGCTGCGAGTCTGAATGCTTTCAATCAACCGCGTCGCGCGAATTTCCCCTCGATCGTCGATGAGACACAGCCGACGCACGAGCGCCCACTGCGTATCGACTGGGAATTGCGGAGTTGTCGGATTCGACTTCAGAAATTGACCTTCCCGAGTTCGCCCGCCGGGAATATCCTCGTTCGTATAAACCAGCGCGGGCACGAACTCGCGCAGCTCTTTCAAGTAGCGCACCGCCTGTTCTCGCCCGGCGGGAAACTTCACGAATACCAGGAACACCGAACGCCCACCAAAGGCCGAACTGTGCTCCCGCGCCGTGGTGCCATCAGTCCGTCCCACGAGCTGCCAGGCTCCATCGGGGGCGAATAACCCGAGCGGAAATCCGGAAGCCAGGAGAAGTTTTTCCGCTTCCGCATGGTTGTCAGGCAATCGTCCGATCTCATCGGGCGTCAGTGCCACCCGCTTGATGACAGTGATGAGTCGTCGCTGCAGCCCGGTTCGGGCTCGTGATTCGGACGCATTGGCGGCGGGGTGAGTACGGTAGTCCGCGCTCCAGTCGAACAGTGCCCAAAGATCTCGTTGCAGCAATGCGCGCTTCAGCGGATCGCGGATCAGTCGCTCTCCATGTACGCGAATGAACTCATCCAGGACTTGAATCGCTTTTTCGTGCGACGGAGAAGTTATCAGATGCTGCGTGCCACCCCAGAAGAGGATGTCGAGTTCAGCGCTCCCGTATCGTTCGCCGTCGGGAGCTGCGCGAACGAAAAGCGCCTCGTTGAGACGATTCCAGAGATGCCTGGGATTGGCATCGTATGGCGCTTCGGAATGCGATGGCGGTGTTTCAGGCTGCGAGGTCCCTGAAGCGCAGAGGAGAAGGCAGATAGTGAAGACGCTGGCTGCTTTCATGCTGGTTCCGTTGCACGACCGCCTTCGACGGTCGAACTTCGAAGATCACGACGCTGATCGAGGCGGCGAACAGCAAGTGCCAAGAACTGTCCCGAAAAAACTCCCGAACTATTCTTACTGCGCGGACGAGCACGGACGCAAGTGCGGGAGAAATTGGTAGGAAGGGAGGAACCCATACTTACGATGTAACGTGCTGTTTTGCCGGACCTTGTTTAATCTTCCTGATTTTTCATACCAACAAAAGTACCGTCATCGGGTCAGCCTCGCTTTGCTGATCCGGCGCCCATCGCCAGCGCCGCAAGGGTTGCAGTGGTTCTGGTCATGTCTTGCCTCCCGCCAGATTGCCGTGGATTTCCATCCGCACGACCTTCACACCACCATCGGTGAGTTCGGGCAGCTTCGCGAACCATTCCTGCACGTGCCGCGTGGCTTTGTGCGCTTCGAAATCTGCCTTGCTGGCGAAGATCTCGTAGAAGACGAAGTGTCCCGGCGCCTCCCGATCTTCGTGCAGGCAATACAGCAGGTTGTTAGGTTCGGTGCGTACCTGCGCAACCAGCGAAAGCGTGGCCTCACGCTTATGAAAGTCGTTCACAGTCAGGCCGTCTCCTTGGGTGGGACACGCTCATTTGGTTTGTTTCTTATGCGCTGGATCGCCGTCGACACTGAGCTCCCTGCACGCGAGCAGACGTCGAGATGATTTCTTGCTTGCCCGTTTTCGTTCTGACGCGACGCTGTCGGCCATTTCATCTGCTGCTAACTATTGTTTTTCGTGCGCAGCGCATGACTTTGGTGCATTGGCGACTCCGCATCGCACCAATTCTTCGATGTGCCGGCACGCGATAGCGCGCTCCGCGCCAGCGTTATTAGTTAGAGAAGGATCGGGGGAATGGCGACCGTCGTTCTTTTCACGCAGCGGGCACTGGTCGCCGGCTGACGAGACGATATGATTGACGAGCACGCGCGCCAACCAGGAATAGACGCTGCACCTGCTCGGAGACGCGCCCGCCTGGTCGTATCCACCAAATCTGAGGAATTGTCATGCCATGTCCATCTGACACTTTTAGCGGCGCCCGTTTTGAACCCCATCGTTTCATCAACTGGGTCGGTACCGTCGACATACCGGTCGCCATGTATTTCGAGCCTGACTCGCTCGGGTCGCTCGTGCGAGTGGTACAGCAGGCGCGCGAGGGCGGGCACCGCATCAAAGTTGTCGGCAGTGGCTGGTCCTTCGAGAACATCGCGGCGTGCCCGGACTGGATGGTAGATCTGCGCCATTTGAACCACATCATTACCTCCTTTGAGGACGAAGCCCTGACCGCCGATTCACCACTCACGATTGGGTGGCAACGTCGCATCATGGATACGACGACATCCACCCGGCTGGTGCACGTCCAGGGTGGCATGAAGCTCATCGATCTGAATACGCAGTTGCATAGCCGTGGCCTGGCCATGCCGACACTCGGCGGTAGTCAGGGACAGACAATCGCCGGCGCGATCAACACGGGTACGCACGGCAGCGATATCGGCATCACACCGGTCGCGGATATCGTGCGCGCGGTTCACCTGGTCACGAACGACGGCCAGGAGATCTGGGTCGAGGCCGCGAGCAATCCGGTAACCACTGACGAAGGAATCCGGTCCAAACTCGAATGCGCGGACGCGCAAATCGTCCGGGACGACGACCTGATGCGCGCGTTACAAGTGAGCGTCGGACGTTTCGGAATTATCTATTCCTACATCCTCGAAATCCGAACGCGCTTCGATCTTTCCGAATGGGCGGTGCAAAGCACCTGGGCTGATGTATCGCGACTATTGCGTGAAGGTTTGGCCGCCGGCGGGCGTTTCGGGCCGTTACTCGATGCGCTACCTCGTCCCGCTGGCGCCGTGAGCGAAGACTTGGATATTCCTGCGGGTGACAGCGACATCAACCCGCGGCCCCGCTTTCTGGAATTCCTGATCAACTCGCGCAATCCAAATCAGCTGTATGTGCGCCGACGTTGGCCCTTGACGACGCGCATGGATCTGGCGGTGCCGGGCGATCCGGCGGTCGAGGCCATCGATCAGCATCATGCCGCCAACTGGATGTTGAAAGCCGCAGCGTCCGTTATCCGGCTGCAAATCCCGACTGTCGTCTGGATTCCAGGTTATGGACTTGGCCGCGCGACATACTTTGAAGCGCGTGCCATCGAGCTCGATGCATTCGCGCTCGATCCCAATATTCGATCAAACTTCGCCTTGATCGCGGCAATGAACGCCCTTTGGGCCTGCGACGAATGGCATGCCTTCGGCGTTGTGATCGACATGCTTGTAGACAGTACCTTCAGCAGTCGTCCGCAGATCAAGGACGGGCTTGCCGGCAAGCGCGGCGTGAGTTGGCAAATCATGGCCGGCTTGAGCGGCGACCCTGGCGATATCAAGGTGAATTCGCTCGAAATCGTGTTCGACGCGACCAACACCAACTACATCGATTTCATGGACATCCTCGCGCGCGAGGGCCACGGCTATCAGCAGTCCGGTTACATTTCCATACGCTATTCACGCAAGTCCGAGGCGTTCCTGTCGATGCATAACGTCGACGGCGACATGGCCGTTTCCATCGAAGTGGTCTCGCTGGTCGGCTTCGCACAAAACGACCGCTGGATGCGCTTTGTTGAAGCGCGTGGCATCGAGCTTGGCGGACGGCCGCATTGGGGACAGCAAAACAACTTGCAGTCGTTCGAAGTCATGCGTCTGTACGGATCCAAAGCCACGAGCTGGCGTGAACAGCTCGTGCGCATCGTCGGTGTCAGTCCGCAGTTCAGCAACGACTACACAGATCAACGTGGCCTTGAACCTTTCGCCATCACACGCATGGTGACTCACGTACGCCGCGAACGAGGGCGCACCACGCACTTGGCCAATCCAGGCGCGTATTGGTCGCCGATTCCGGTCGAAGAAGTCATCCGCGCCTATGAATCCGATCACGTGATCGAGGTGGGAAGCTCTCTGATGCCGCGCGGTGTTGGCCGGATCAATTACCAGACGCGCCCGGCGGATGAGACGATCCCACCCGGGAACATCATCGTTACGCACGCGTTGATGACGGAAGCGGACGACACGCCGCTCAACAATCTGCGTTCACTGCCCATGACGCGGGAGCTTTATCTCGATCTGCCGCCGCCGGAGTCGACACGCCGTCGCGTCACCTCCGTAGTTCGTAATAGCGGTGGTGGGGTCACGCATCTTTGCAACGACGAAGAACGCTGGCGTATTTCCGATGCGATGGTCTTTTACGACATTTCTCGCCGAGGAATCGAGTACTACGTGGATCGGGGCGGAATCGCCGCGAACCTGGTGACGAGGACCAATCTGGCCACCTTTGCAGATGGCATCACGGGGAACAACCTGGACAGTCTTCCGAGCGAATAAGCGGCGATTCGGATCGGCGCGATGTGACGCGACATCGCGCCTCTGCCATCGACAACCTGTCGGTCACGGACCCGGCGCGGGATTGTCCGGAAGCGGCGGAATCGCGCTCAGATACTCGTAGATCGATTCCGACCTTGTCGAGGCGGATTCCGAACCAGCGCGCCGACGTAGCGCTTACGCCGAGCGTTGCAGGTCTGCAACAGCGCGAAAGATATCTGCCAACGCTCCGCAATGAAAAAATGACAATGCGCCGGACGCTCTAACTCTTCACCTGCAACCTAACTCCAGCGTTAACCCTGTTGTTCGGTGTCGGCTGAACGCTCGTACGTGTCGTTTCATCGCATTGCGGCGCGACGCACGCAGTGTTGTGCAACCGGTGGCGCGTTCCCGTGTTGAATCGTCGCAGGCGCTGGCGTAGCTTCCGTCTCCCACCGGCGATCATGTTCGAGCACGCGTCCGGCAGCTGCGTGATCGCCAATCTACGAATAACCGGGGAGTTCAAGACATGGAAAGTCAGAAAGGACGAGCCTGCGTGGCAAAACTCGCGCGGCTGGGGCTGTCGATCGCGTTTAGCGTCGCGCTGGCGCCAGCAACGGCATTGGCGGCCGATGAAACCGCGATTCTCGGTGAGGGCTTGAAGCAGCTCGTCGCATCGCCGGTCGCGGCCCGTGCGTCTGCGCGCGCTGCCGCAAGCGGAGACCCGGAGGTGACGGTGACCTCGCCGGTGCAGTTCGACGATGCCAACCGCGCACTCGTTCGCATTTCGCTCGATGGGTCGCCGACCGCATCGCAGACACTCGGTTCGTTGCAGCAGATAGACGGCGTCGAGATCGTCGCGTCGGACCTGTCTTACGGCCCGGGCCTCGTCGAAGCGTATGTCCCGGTCGAACAGCTCCTGAGCATCGCGCGCACCAAGGGCGTACTCGCGATCGTGCCGTCGAGCCCGATGGTCACCAACGTCGGCGCCACCGACAGCCAGGGCGTCGTACAACATCGTGTGGACAAACTGCCCGCGGGTGTAGATGGCTCGGGGATTACGGTGGGCGTGATGTCCGACAGCTATGACACCAACGTCGCGCCGAACAGCGCGGCGCTCGACATCGCGAGCGGCGACCTGCCGGGTGCGGGCAATCCGGCCGGCAATACCGAGCCGGTTGTGGTCCTCCAGGACTCGCCGGCGCGGACCGACGAAGGTCGCGCGATGCTGCAGATCGTGCACGATCTCGCGCCCAAGGCGAAACTCGGCTTCGCGACAGCGCAAGGTGGCCAGCTCAATTTCGCGAACAACATTCGCGCACTCGCGGGTGACCCCGCAGCTCCGAACTTCCGCTCGGGCTTCGAGGCCGACGTAATCGTCGACGACATCATCTATCTCGATGAACCGTTCTTTCAGGACGGCATCGTTGCGCAGGCAGTCGATGAGGTCGTCGCGAAAGGCGTGTCGTACTTCTCCTCGGCCGGTAACCGTCCAGCGACGCAGGCGTACGATTCGAAGATTCAGATCGTTCCCGGCAACGCGACTTCGTGGTCTAACACGAACCTGAACTTCACGAACGTGCCCCCGGCATTGTATGCAGGCGGCTTCCACAACTATGGCGGGAACGCCCAGGTGGACATCGCGCAGACCGTCCAGTTCACGGTCAATCCGGGAAGCAGCAACAACGTCGTCCTGCAGTGGAACGAGCCGTTCGACTCGACACCGCCGACGGCCGTCGGCGCGCCGTTCGCATCTGGTACGGGCACTGTGCCCACGGGCGGTTCCGCGGAGTTCACGTTCAGCGGCACGGCAGGCCAGGCGGTAATGATCTTCGTCGACGGCGACACGACGACGACCGGCACCTCGATTCCGGACATCGTGCTGGAACTGTTCAGCCCGACCAACGTGCTGGTGGCGACGAAGGACACGGGCACGAACCCCGAGTTCATCGCGCTGGAACTGCCGGCGACCGGCACGTATCGCGTCCGTGTCACGAGCTTCGTCCCGACACAGGGTGGTGATTTCCTGTATCAGGTATCGAACGCCGAGCTCCCCGAGCCAGTGCTGTCCGACTACAACCTGCTGTTCTTCTTCTCTACCGGACAGTTCATCGGGGCGCTCGCGGAGCAGAATACGTTCACGAATCGTCCGCTCGAACTCGGCGGCATCAATGCAACCGTGACGGTTCAGCTCGTCATCGCACGCGCGAACACGCCGACACCGGGCCGCAACGTCGCGGACCGGATCCGGTGGGTCGGTTTCGGCAACATCAGCCCGCAGGAATACTTCAGCTATCTCGATCCGGTGACCTACGGACACAACTCGGCGGCGGGCGCTATCGGTGTCGCAGCCTATCCATTCTTCGCGCCGTTCGTGCCTGAGGCCTTCACCTCGCCGGGCCCGTCGACGATCTACTTCGACAAGAACAGCCGGCGTCTACGACGCGTGGAATACCGGGAGAAGCCGGATCTTGCGGCGATGGACGGCGCCAACACGACCTTCTTCTCGTCGGACTCTGCGGTCGACGAGGACACGTTCCCGAACTTCTTCGGAACGAGCGCGGCGGCACCGCATGCCGCGGCGATTGCCGCGCTCGTGCTGGATGCCGCCGGCGGGCCCAAGTCGGTCAAACCCAGGAAGATGCGAGAGATCCTGCAGGAGAGTGCCTTCACGCACGACCTCGATCCCTACTTCTCGACGGGCTTCGGGCTTTCGCTAGGCAACCTGCTCGCGATCAACTCGTCCGCCGATCCGAACGCAATCAGTCAGTTCGATCCCAACGTGTTCACCGTCACGCACTTCGGTAGACGCGCGCTCACGAACCTGTCGATCAACGGGACGGGCGGGAGCCCGACGAACTCACCGGGCGGCATCGTGTTCGACGAGCGGACAGCGCCGCTGCCAGCACCCGGTCAACCTTTCGTCGTGGGTCGCACGGTTGGCCTGACTCCGCTCGATGTATCGGCCACGTTCTCGCTGCCCGCGGATCCGCCGGGCGTCGCGGGGCAGTGGAAGCAGCTCGACATCGCGTTCCAGCCGGGAACGTTCGGGAGCGGTGATCTGCTGTCGTTCGGCGTCGATCGCGACGAAACGGATGTCGCAGGTCCGAACGGCGCTGCGGGAGGCAACTCCGCGGATCTGCTCGGCGGCGGCGTACTGATCCCTTCAGGCAGGCTCGTTCCGGGCGGCGCGAGCTTCTTCGGCAGGTTCGACGGTAGCTTCCCGTTCCGTGGAGAGTTCTTCAACGTGCTCGGGCGCGGCTACAGCCAGCTCGACGGCTACGGCTTCATCAACGCGGAGGCTGCGGTGAAAGCGGTGCAGAAGAAGCGTAAATAAGAATCGGCGGTTGACCGTCAACGGTCGTAAGGCCCGCACTGGCAACGGTGCGGGCCTTCTCATTTTCGCGAGACCCATTACGAAAGTCGTGCGTTACTACGCACATGAACAAGGCACTCTGGCTCGTCGCCCTGCTCGCATCCACGATTGCGTTCGCCGCAGATCCTGAACGCGTTGCGCTCGAAGCCGCGATCCATCGCTGGACGACGGCCGTCAATTCACAGGACGTGGACGCACTGAACGCGACCATGACCGAGGACGTCGAGCTCCTGGCAAATACAGCGACAGTGACAGGCCGTGACGCTGCCATACGAGCGTTGCGGGAAGTGGCGACGCGCGGGAAGTTAGACGTGACAAGTCACGAGATCACGATCGCCAACCACTTCGCCTGGCGCGTGGGTGGGCTCACGCAGACTGAAAGAAACGGCGACGTGCACGCGCGCGGACAGACACTCGAGATATGGAAGCGCGTGAACGGAAAGTGGAAGCTGCACAGGCAGATGGCGACAGGACTCATCTCCCCGGCGGACTCACTGTCGCGACCGTCACCGAGCGAACCGGTACTGGATCGACCGATAAACTGACTTACCGTCCTGCGCCTGCCGGAGATCAGGGTCGCAGAGCCGAGGGGTCGACCTTCAGCCGATCGGAGTTGATCGCGGCGGCCACGCGCGCATGGATCGCCGCGGCAGATTCGCCATCGAGTGTCCCCGTGGATTCCGCCAGCGCGCGCACGTCATCCGCGGTCCACTGCCCGACGCCCAGCGCACGATCAACGATGTCGTTGCTGTCGCGAATCGCGGTCGCGCGCGCCGCCGCGACGCGTTCACCACCCAAATCGGCGCGGCCGCTGGCTGTGGGCGCCGCAAGGGTTGCGGAATCGGTTGCCGATGGCGCGCCTGCGCGAGCCACGGCAAGTCGCGCGATCGACTTCTCGACCCGATCGAGGCGCGCGATGATCTCCGCTTCGCCCGAGTTGCTCGCGGTGGGGACACGCTCGGTGATGCGTAGATAGAGCAGGAACGTGGTCATGACGCCGAGACAGGCGATGACGACGATGGCGATACGGCTCATGGGTCTCTTCCCCGTGAAGCGGTCTAAGCCCCCGGCGCGACGATGCACCGCGCGCCGGGGACATTGTCACTTGCTCAGGCCTTCGGCACCGTGAGCGAGCCGTTCCGCACGTTGACGTTCGTGCACTGCCCCGCCGCATTCCACGAGAAGAGCAGATACGAGTCCGTGCCGATCGAGTGGATCGCCGCGAGGTGCGCCGGGTTCGCCGTCGAGCACGTACGCACGAGGCCCGCGAGATTGCGCGCCACGCACCTCGCGCTGGTGCCCTGCGATTCGCAGTAGAGGTACTGCACCACATCCGGCGTGTTGTGGACGAAACTCACGTCGCCGTTCGCGAACATCGCGGGATCGTTGATCGTTACCTGGAACATGGTGTGAACCCCGGCGAATGCGCTTGCGCCGATGCCGAGCGCCGCGCCGATGGCGAAGGCGAAGGCGGTTGTCTTCCTTTTCATGGCTAACTCCTTGGGTCATAGCCCCCCGCGCCGAATCTAGCGCTGTGACCGGCGCGGAGTGACGCGCGCGCGCCGCAACGAGCGCAAGTTGAGACTTATTACCGTCGACCGCTGCAGCGCGGAAACATCGACGTTCATGCATCGTACAAGTCCTTACGACGCCGGCGCAGCGAAGCACGTTGCGCTAGCCGGGAAGATAGGACCCGGGTCAGCGGCTCTTTCCGCTATTGGGGCGTGAGTTGCTCACGTGCGCTTTGCAGGCGCCTTCTCAGGTATTCGTCGCGGCTGAGGCCATCGGGAATGGTCTCCATGGCCATCACTTCGTTGACGATCTCACTCTCCCGGACTTTGTAGGAGCCGAACTGCGGATCCGGGTGCGCCTGCGCGGTTGCGACCCGACGCTGCGTTTCCGCTCTGTAGCGCTCCTGAAGCACCTGAAGTTGCGCGTCCTGTTGCGCACCAGCAGGCACCATCTCTCGAATCAGGCCAGCACGCACAAGAAGGGTTTCTCCAGCGGACAAACCCCCGGCTTGCTCCAGTCGCGTCAGTTCCTGCTCGAGTTGCTGAGCTTCGTGAAGACGATCCTCCGCAGTCATCTGCGCGGCGTTTGCGAAGAACGCACGCGCCCGCTCGATGAACTGCGCACGAATATCAACATCCACAGATGGCCGTACGAGGCTTTCCGGTTCAGCGCGAATCGGCGGCTCGGATAGTGGTTCGGGCCTCGGCGAAGTGACTGCGGGCGGGTCCACGGCAACAGTGCTCGAACCGTCAGACGACTCCTCCGACCGCAGCAGCCAGCTCAGCACTACAGCGCCGAGCAGGACTGCCGCAACCGTGAAAACTTGCCGACGCATTACAACAACGATTCGATCAACTGGTAAATGAGATTGGGTGGCTTGGCTCGATCCGCTGCATCGCTGGTCTCCGACGCATCCAGCACGGCACCCTGGCCATTCAGCACGCTATTGATGAAGTGACCGAGTTGCAGCGACTGTTCCTGGATATCGCCATTATTGAAATCGACGATGGTCGTGCAGTGACTCTCATTCAACGCCCGGTACTGCGGGAAGTAGCCGCCAAAGTTCGAAAGCGTCTGGAGCTTCTGATTCAGACGCGCCGTATCAACAGCCCACTTTGCATGAATGAGCGCCACTTTCGTTGCCTGATTCGGCGCGTTCAGGATTTCAGGAAAGAATCGCTCGTAGGAATATGACGAGTAGTTCAGGTCCTGCCAGAAATGCGTGTGACCCAGCCGATCACCAGGCCGCTTCGCTGACAACGCACCGTACAGCGTCCCGAGATTGCTGCCATCGAAGCCTGGAAGCTCAGCGGCAAGATAGGGCAATGGACCTTGATCCAGGCCCCACGCGCTCCGTATCTGCGCATGCAACAAGCGCGAGGGATACAGCGCAAGGTCCCCACCCGCCGGCGCATCAAACGTAGGCCCTGAATCGTTGATGAGGAAACCGCGCGTGGGCGCCATGTCTCGCCGCACATGCGCGTAGCTGCTGAAACTACCGGTACCTCCGGCGCTGCATCCAGTCGAAAGCATCTGTGTGGGACGCGGTAAATTGTTCTTGAGCCACGCGACAACCGCACGCGTGTTGCGCGCGCCATTGTGATGCCAGATCAACGGCGCATTCTGCCCGCTCGGATCCGAATACACCGCGACCTTGTCACCGGTATACACATCTCCCGTGCAGTACGGCACATACACCATGTTCCAGTTCTGCGTCTTCACCGAAGTCCATGGGTGAACACGCACGACGAATGGGCTGACCAGGCTGGTCGATGGATTGAGCAGGCTCATGTAGTCATCCGGAACGCCGTTCGGATTCCGTGCGCCGCGTATGCCTGATTGGCCGCTGCAGCTCCCGTAATCCCAACACGCACCGCCACCCTCCATGTAGATGATGGTGTTGCGCGTGTTAGGCACGCGGTTGACGAAGAATTTGTACTGCGACCCGTTGCCACACACCGCACCTGTGGACGGTGCGAGTTTTACGGTTTGCCACTGGTAGTAGCCACCGGCACTGAACCCATCAGCGAACGACGATGGATTCGTCAAGAGCGGATATTGACCCTGCCGCTGCGCGGCGGTCACGCGATTGTCAGGGCCTGGTGGCGATACGAGATTGATGATTGTCTGCCACGCGCTGTAATCGCCCTCTTCACTCTGCGCTGGCGGCGCGACGAGCAAAACGGCGACGGACAACAACGCAACAGGCTGGAAAAGTGATCGGACGAACGTGACGATCTGTCGAGCCATGACTTTCTCCCTCGAGTCCGCGGAATGCGAATACTCCCTTTCGACGCGATCCGATGGTGGGCGCGCTCGCAGATGTGTGTCAATCCAGTCTCGTGCTGCACCCCGACAACGGCAAACGAGGCGGGCCAATACCATGATCTCGACTCTTCAATGGCTCGGCGTCCTCCCGTCCTTCAGCCGTCCAGCCATATAGATGAGTCAATTCATACGCATCCGCTGGGTTGACCCGTGCCTGGCACGCATGTACCCGCTAGCTACCGTCCGTATACCTCAATTGACAGCGACGGATCGCTGTTTGCACATTTGTGACGGGCGGGCACCGGACTAGTTTGCATGCTCACAGGGGGACGCCATGACAGGGATTCGTCGGGCGCGGCTCTTCTGGCCGCCAGCTTTTTATTCCTAAGAGAAAGGACACTCTCATGCGTAGTCATGGCTCATTCAAACGCGCGTCCATCAGCCTGGTGGCGCTGCTTGCGTTCGTCCCGGCAACCCACGCCACCAACCCCGTCATCAAGGACCGTTTCACCGCGGATGCGGCAGCGCTCGTTTCGGGTGGCCGCGTTTATCTCTACACCGGACAGGACGACGCGCCGGCCGGCGGCACCGGATTCGTGATGAATAACTGGCGCGTTTACTCGTCCGCCAACATGACCAGCTGGACCGATCACGGCGTGAAGCTCACGCCGACGTCGTTCTCGTGGGCGAGAGGCTCAGCGTGGGCGTCGCACGTCACGGAGCGAAACGGGAGATTTTATTGGTACGTCACCGCGGACCACAGGACCGTCCCGGGCATGTCGATCGGCGTCGCGGTTTCGAGCAGCCCGACGGGTTCCTTCACCGATGCACGGGGCTCGGCGCTCATCACGAACAACATGACCACGCAGACGAACATCTCGTGGGACGACATCGACCCGGCCGTGTTTGTAGATAGCAACGGGCAGGCCTACATCTACTGGGGCAACACCGTACTGAAATACGCCAGGCTCAAGGCCAACATGATCGAACTGGATGGCCCGATCAACGTGATCCCGAATCCGTCGTTGTTCACCGAGGCCCCCTGGGTCCACAAACGCGGCAGTCTCTACTATCTTTCCTACGCGCGCGGCTGGCCGGAGCAGATCGCGTATGCGACGTCGACCAGTGCCACAGGGCCGTGGACGTATCGCGGTGTCATTTTCGAGCCCAATGTCCTGACTCCGACCAACCATCAGGCGATCGTCGAGTTCAACGGAAAATCCTACATTCTCTACCACACGGCGGCACTGCCGGCCGGCGGCGAATTCCGGCGTTCGGTTTCGGTCGAGGAGCTCATCTACAACTCCGACGGCACGATCAGGCCGCTCGCACAGACCTCGACCGGACTCGATGGAGTGCGTCGGCGTCTGCAGTCCTACAATTTTCCCGGAAGTTACGTGCGCCACATCAATTACGACGCCCGCATCGACGCGAACGTCTCGCCGGCGATGGATGCGCAATGGGAAATGGTCCCGGGGCTCGCGAATTCGAGTTCGGGCTATGTCTCGTTTCAGGCAGTCAACCAGCCCGGGCACTATCTCCGGCATGTCGCTTTTGATTTTCTCGTCGGGAAAAACGATGGCAGCACGGCATTCAGAAACGACGCGACTTTCCGGCAAGTGGCGGGATTGGCCGCCAGCGGAGCAGCATCGTTTCAATCGATCAACTTTCCGGACCGCTACATCCGTCACGTGAACTTCGTGCTGAAGCTCGAAGTGCCGTCCGGCACGGCGGCCCTGCAGGATGCGACGTTCTGGGTGGTAGCGCCTTAGGCGGAGATCCGAAGGCGCTCCTGTCATCTACGGCCCATCATCCGTGTCCCCGATGGATAGCCACTCTCCAGCGGGCGAGTTGTCGCGTGCTCGAACGATATAGATGTCGTTGCCGCTGCCGCTCGTGAGCGGCGGCAGCGCGCCGAATGCGGCGGTGCCTGTGTAATTGCCGAACGTGCACACTACATCCACACCGCATGATGCGATGGCCCTGCTGTCCCAGGCAGTGCCACCAAGCGCCCATTGGCCTCCACCGTTGGTATCGATCTTGGCTACAAAAGCGCCATTGGCGGCGACCGTCGTGCCGCCGACAACGACGGAGTAAGCCTGACCTGCCATATACAGGCGGTCGTTGTTGAGGACTAGGCCGTAGCCGATGCCGCGTCCACTGCCTGCGAGCGTATCGAACCCATTGCCTGACACCGGCGGCGTTCCACCTGCCCACGAAGGGTCGTGTGACAGGAAAGCCGCTGGTGCCGGCAACGTAGACACTACCGGAGCCATCAGTCGCGACCGAGAAGGCTGTCCCGCTGACACCGGTCCCTTCACGTACCCATTGCCATGCGCCAGTCGCATCGAGTTTCGCGACGAACGGCGCGTCGTTCAACAACGTATCGCTGCCAAAATCGGCGTTGCCGGAGTTCGGAACCCACCGACGTAAACGCCCGTCGCGTCCACGGCGATTCCGTACGCCCAGTCGCCGGTCTCGCTGCCGGCACGTGAGGCCCATTGCCATGCGCCCGCCGCGTTGAGTTTGGCGACGACAATGTCGGTCGCACCTCGACTCGTAAGACTCAAGCCGCTGTTGCCAAACGTCGCCGCGCCGGCGAACGTGCCGGCAATGTAGACGTTGCCAGCGCTATCCACCGCGATGCCGTTGGCGACCTCGACGAATGGCAGTCCGTTGAATCCGTCGCCCGGTATGCTGGTACCCGGATCGACGGGCGGTGCGCCGCCGGCGCGTGACGCCCAAACCCAGTTACCATTCGTGTCCAGTTTCGCGACGAACAGGTCCGTCGCGCCGTTGGCAGTCCATGTTTGCGCACCGAAGGCCGCTTCGCTTTCGAATGCTCCGGCGAGGTACACATGGCCTGCGTCCACGGCAACAGCATAGGCCGCATCCCATCCAGCGCCTCCCACCTTGCGCGCCCACTGCCACACGCCGGCGGCGTCTCGCTTTGCAATGTAGGCGTCGCCATGTCCGGCAGAAGTGAGTGCGTGGGTGCCGAACTTCACCGCGCCTTCGAAGTACCCAACCACGTAGACGTTGTTGTCCGCGTCGGTTGCGATGCCGTTGCCTTGAACATAGGAACTGTTGCTCACAACGCGGTCGCTCAAAGCTCTCAGCCGTGTTGGCGCCAAAGTCCTTATCGGCGCCGCGCCTGGAACGTAACTGAGCAGCACCATATCACCGGCGTACGCCGGTTCCGCCAGCGTCAGCAACAACTCTTTCGCGTCGGAATGCACGACCACGCCACTAACAAGTACTGCGGCGCCATTCAAGGTGACCGTGAAATCAGAGGTAGCGGGAACGGACGTGTCATCCAGTGGATCGTTGAAGTGCAATGTCATCGGCTTCGCCGAGCACGTCCGCGGTCTGCAGATCCAGCGGCGACGTATCGGCGGCCGTGCGATACGCAAGCGTCGGTCCATCCGTCGTGCAGTTGCCGCCGGCGAAACAGGCTTCGACCTTGAACGTGTAGGTTGGTCTGCGGTCGCAACCCCGATACGCAACCCGAACGGAAACGGCGCACTGTTCTTGCCAAAACGCCATCTCGATAGATCTTGTATTCGACGCCGGGCTCATTCGCGCTGGTCCAACCGAGCGTGACCTGGTAGGCGTCCTCGTAGGGCGAATCGCGCCGCAGCGTCGGCGGCGTGACACTCCAGGTCGGCACAGGTCCGGCGCTTGCCGTCGTGAATGTCGCCTGCGGTCCGCTCAACGAACAGTTTCCCGCCGCATCGCAAGCACGCACGTGCAGCGTGTAGCTAGTCCCGGGAGTGAGATTGGACAAGGTGAAAGACGTGTTGTTTGCGCCGGGGATTCCAGCGAGCAACGTATCCCCGTCATAGAGGCGATAGTACGCAACGCCCACATCGTCGCTGGCATCGGGCCATGTCAACGTAACAGTCGTAGTGCCGATCGCCTGAGTGCTGGCGCTGCGCGCCGGCTGCCCACGCCGGGCGCGAACCCAAATGGAACGTGGCAGCAGGACCCGTGTATCCACTCGGCGTATATGCCGAGTGCAGCGTCGGCGTCCGCGGGTCGACCACGATCAGTTGCGTCGTGTTGTCGACGGTATTGCGGCGCTGGATCAGCACAGCGGAGCCGTCAGGCAAGAACGTCGGCATGGTGTCGTCGAACAGCAAGGGATTGCTTGCGAGATCGACATGGCTGTCGAGTTCGCCGCTCGCTGCCAGCATGAATACGCGGCGGTTGTTGCTGCTGTTGCGATTACTGACGTACGCGATCTTGGCGCCGTCCGGCGACCACACTGGCGTCGCGGCGTCGTCACTGTTCGTCAGCTCAACCACGTTGCTGCCATCGGCGTTCATGACGTAGAGGTTGCCGTAGCCGTTCCGACCCTGTGCCGGATTCACGCTGGCATCGTCGCTGGCAATGAACGCGATGCGGTCGCCATCCGGCGACCACGCCGGGTAATAACCGTGCTTGCCACGCGGTAGTGCAACGGCGATCGACTGGCCGATGCGCACGGCGGGATCAACCGTACCGAAATTGCCTTGCGAGTAGATGAGCGTCCCGCTCGGCGACCAGGGCTGCATGCCACTGAATCCTGCAACGCTGGGCGGCGCGTTGCCGTGTCCGACGAGATTGAGATCTTGCGCATCAGGTGTGACCCAGCCGAGCAGCGGCGCGAAGACTGGACAACTGCTCCAGAAACACGCGATGCCGATGTAGTCACCGCGCGGCGACCAGTACACGCCGCCATTCATGACGAAGTCGGCGGTGACGGCTACCTGCATCGGATAGGCGCCGTCAGCCTCGGCGACCATGAGTCGATCGGCGCCGGCGTGCAAACGCCATGAAACGGCCACCGGGCGACTGTGCAATGGTTTGCGTCGTTCCGCGGTCGCGTAGCACGCGCTGCAGACGTGTGCCATTTGCGCGAGACATGTAGATCGCCCCGTTGAAACCGCTGTAGATGAGATCGGTATTGGCTTCACCCTCGTTCGAAGGCTGCGCGCTCGGCGCGGCGGGCTCGCCTTCGGTGGTGCGTAAGACCACTAACGGTCTCCCATTGGCGTCATCCTGGTACACCAGCGTGAGCGTCGCGTGTTCGGCGCCGATCATGGCCAGGTGACCCAATCGCGAACCGTCTTCCTTGTCGAGCAACTTCATGTAAGGCGCTTTGAAGCTGACGCCATCATCGAACGAGCGTGCGAAACGCAGTGCACTCTGCAACGGCTCGTCGATCCCGGCGGCACCGTTGCTCAGCAAGGTGTTGTGCGGCAGACCTTGTTCGATCCACGCCAGCGCCGGCGTGCAGTCGGCGTCGACGGTCATCATCGGACTGCGCGAGTGGACGGGCGTGTTGGTCACCTGGAGCGGCGTAGTGAATGTCACGTCGTCCAGACGGGTGAAGTAGATCTCTTCGTCGAGGTCCGGATTGCCGCTGTTTTCCCACGCGAGGTATACCGAATTCACATTCGGCTCGATGCAAGATGGCCCGATGGACACGCTGGGGTGGCGCGCCACGCCTCCGGTGCTGTTGGTCGTGGCACGCCAGGCAGCGAAGTCCGCGCCACCGTTATTCGAGCGCGACACATACACATCGCGCTTGAGCCCGGTATTCGCGCTCCACGCCACCGCTACAGTCTGGCCGCTCACGGAGGCGGCGGGATCTGCGACATCGCCGCCGTTCCAGGTGAACACGCTGTTGAAACTTTCGCCGCTATTGCTCGAGACGCGAAATTTGAGCGTCCCGTCTTCTCCCATCGCACCTTCCTCGATCCAGGCGGCGACGACAAGAAGTCCGTCAGCCGCAAGCGTGGGTCGCAGCGAAGAACCTGCGGAGTTCGACAGATTGACCGGCACCGACCAGTTGCGACCGTCGAGCGAAGTGGCAAACATCACTTCTTCGTTACCGCTCGCGCCTGACACCCATGCCACGATAGAACTTGCCCCCTGCTGCCGCCACAGCCGGCCGAGGCGGCGCGCCCGGCAATCCACCGACCTCAGCCGTGACGACTGCCGGTGTGGTGAGCGCCGCAGTACCCGCCGCGAGCACGGTTGCGACGAGTTGATTGCCGCCTGTGTTGTTGTGATCGATCCACGCAACGATGCGGTTGCCGTTACTTGCGTCGCGCGCCACCGCCGGACGAAGACCGGCGCGATTCGGCGCGGACAACGTCACCGGCTCGGAAAATTGGCGCACTGCCACTTCGTAGGAATTGCTGATCAGCGTACCGAGCGTAATAACCTTGAACGGCCCGCTCTGCGCCGGATCGGGAACGATGAACTCGAGTTCACGATGAGCCGCTTCGTTGCTCAGGGCGTATGGCGCGGCAACAGGCGCGTAAGGCGCGACGCCTCCGCCGTTCCAGTCCCCCAGGTTGCGCGAGAGCGCGTGACTGAAACCGCGTCCGGTCACGCCCCACGCTTCACCGACAATCGCGGACGGATGCGGTGCATTGAGGAGGGGCGGCAGAATCGTGAAGTCCAAAGAGTTGCTGGGATGCAAGGCCAGCGACACATTCAATGGACCTGACAAAGCATCGGGGACTTCGACGTCAAAGTCGATGTAACTCTCGTGCCTTTGAGAAGGGCTCCCGGCCACGCCCGTCCATCCGGGCGGATACCCTTCCAGCTCGGCGCCGAAATACACGTCCTGAGGCGCGAGCTGAGCGTTTAGCGAGAAGCCCTGGCCGGTGATGTGCAAGCTGTCGCCGATATACGCCTGATTGGGTGGCAGTCCGGCGACCTGCGCAGAGATCAATCTCGCACCTTGCGTAAACGGGCCGTTCGTCTGCGTGCCGGCAAAGGCGCGCATGAGACGATCGATTCGCAGATCGGCAGGACGGAGGCACTCGATAGGCTGGCCCATGTGATTGAAAGGGCACTGAGTTCCAACGGGCACGATCTGTTCGAGGTCCGCGCCCACACTCACGATGCCTTCGCCTGGAGCCAGCGCTGCGATGCGCAGCTGGCCACCTCGCCATTCGCCTTCGAAGAGATCGCGCCGGTTAGTCGAGAGACGTAGCTTGACCGCTACATCGGTGACCCTGATTCGTTCGATTTCAAAACCGGTCAACTTCAGCAGGCCGGCCACCACCGGATTGATCCTGCTTTCGAGATCTTCGATGAGTTCGTCCAACGACTCGGGATCGTGGCCCTGAAAATCGACTGTGCCCGTCACGCCATAGGGTTCCAGCACCAGCATGTGCCCGGGATCACGCGACGGATCGATGGGGAATCTCATGGAACCGAATCCCTGGTTCATATAAAGATCGTTGCTGGCGACCCTCACGGCCAACGTGCGACCGACGGCATCCGTGGGCGCACTGTCGAGGATGGGGATTACGATGTTCAACACGTCGATGATGTTGACCACGATGGTGGTGCGGATCTCTTCCAGCACCGGAACAATGCTGGCGGCGCCGCTGGCGGGAAAGGCGATCTGACCCGCCACCGCCAACGCCTCGGCGGCGATCAATGCGATGTTCAACTCCTCCATCGCTGCACGGACGCTTTCGAGCAACTCGCGTGCGTCACGGATGTCTTCCAACGCTTCGGCGGTCAAGCCAGAGCCGTTGAACGTGATGTCTCGCGCGCTGATGCCTAACCAGCTTTTCATGCTGTCGAATAGAGATTGGTCACCCCCCTTGCGGCGGGCGCTCACGACCGCGAGTGCATTGCCGCTCGACATCGCGGCCTTGGCTACGGATGGCGCATCGGCGAGCTTGCTTGAAACCTCGTGGAGTTTTTGCAGCGCGCTTGCGAAGGCTGGCGAAGCCATCAGCGCATCCATGGCGCCAAGTCGCTCCGGAGTGGCTGCGCCTTTGGCATTTGCCACCATCTGATCGAAGCCTTCCCGCACCCCCGTAAGTGCGTCGTGCAACTGCTCTACTTGCGCGTGCTGCCCATCGGCTTCCAGCGCGGGCACGATGCTTTTCTCCAACGCGGCGGCCACGCCGACCAGTGCCGAGTCGAGCTCGACATGGAAGCCATCGATTTCATTTCCCGCCAGGCCAGGCGTGGGATCGACCAGTGCCTGGATATCGAATGCAAGGGACGCCGACGTAATGGCGCGTGCGCGCACCTTGATTTGCACGTGCTCGGCAAAGGCCGCCGGCAAGATGAAACGGATTTGATTGGCCGAGGCGGCGATTGGCTTGATATCAACAGTGCCCTGAACCGGCGCCGTGAGTACGACGATGTTGTCGTCGAGCGCAGGTTCGAAATCACGGCCGGTGAGCGTGACGATCGTTCCGACGGTGCCGCTCTGGGGACTGATCGTGTCCAACACAGGCCCGACTGGCGGAGGCTGATCCTCCGGTTGTTTGCATCCTGCCAGTGAAGCGACCAGCAACGCGGCAAGCGACCCAACAACGACAATCCACCCAACGCGCTGTGGCGGCGCGATGAGGATCGTTCCTTTGCCCGTGTTTGCGGTGTGGAAGTGTTTCGACCTGGAGGATTCAAACATACCGGTACCCGTGAATGAGAGTCGGACCGCGTGCATCAGCGGCATTCGGCGCGAAGAAGGATCACGACCGTGGCAATCCCCCGCATGCGCCCCTGCCGCGCGATGCGCTTCGCGTCCGGTCTGGAGTTGGGGGGCCTCGAAGCACAGGAGGGGCGGTGAGGCCCACGCCCTTTGGTTGCCCCGGAATGCCGTTGGTGGAAGACTAGTCGCGCCCTCGCAAGCGTCTTTTTCATGGACCGAGGATCGTTGCGTCACGAAAAAAAAGAACATCCTGGAATTGGCAATGCACCTCGTATCGCATGACAAAGCATGAGTGACCCGATTGATATGACGTTTGGCGACGCTTATGCGCAAATCTTGTCGCTGGCGCGGGTGCGACTGGCGAGCGAACGATCGCCAATTTCGACCGTCACACTGGCGAACGAGCTCTACCTCAATTTACGAGAACACCCGAGCCTGCAGTTTCCGACGAAGCAGCACTTCCTGGCCTATTCCAGCCGCGCGATGCGCTCGTTGTTGGTGGATATGGCACGCGAACGCCTCAGGAAAAAGCGCTCGGCGAAATTGCTGCCGCTGACGCTGGCCAGGGACGCCATCGACGACGGCGGGTCACCCGAGCAACTGGTCGCGTTGGACGAAGCCCTGGAGCGTCTCGGCGCCATCGATGCGCGCCTGCTCCGTGTCGCCGAGATGCGCATCGTCATGGGAATGGAGATCGCCGACGTGGCGCTCGCTCTCGACGTATCCGAACCCACCGTCAAACGCGACTGGCGGCGCGCCAAGGCCTATCTCCACGATGCCATCGGGCCGACCCGCTGTGAGTGACGCTCGCGCACTCGCGTTGCTCGACGAATTGCTCGACCTTGGAGACGCCGAGCGCGCTTCGCGCCTGGAGAAGATCCGCGGCGAAGACTCGGCACTTCACGACCGCGTAACGCGGCTGCTGGATGTCGCGTCTTCGGATGACGGCTCACGCGTACTGGCAAATCCGGTCTTCGGCGGATTGCGGGCCGCGCAACGCGAATCGTTCGTCTTGTTCGAGTCCGGCCAGATCATCTCCGGTTACCGGCTGTTGCGACCGATTGGGCGCGGCGGCACGTCCGTAGTCTGGTTGGGCGAACGCGCCGATCATGCGGTGAAGCGCGAAGTGGCGGTGAAGCTTCCTTCGGTCGTCTTCACGAGCGATACCGAGCGAAAACGTTTCGCGCGCGAGAAGGACTTGTTGGCCGCCATGGCACATACGCACATCGCGCGGCTGTACGACGCGGGCATCTCCAAGTCCGGTCAGCCCTTCCTCGTGCTCGAGTACGTGAACGGCAAGCCGATCACGGCCTACTGCGACGAGCATCGGCTGAATATTCGTGAACGCCTGCGCTTGTTTCTGCAAGTTCTGGATGCGACGGGATACGCGCACAGCCGTCTGGTCGTGCATCGAGACATCAAGCCCTCCAATATCCTGGTAGACGCACAAGGGCAGACCAAGCTGGTCGATTTCGGCATCGCCAAGGCGCTGGGAGAAACCGACCTGGATGGCGCTCACCTGACCCGTCACGGGCAAGTCATTGGCACGCCGCACTACATGAGTCCCGAACAGGCCGACCATGCGGCGCCCGATGTCGATACCAGGACCGACATCTATTCGCTGGGCACAGTGCTTTACGAACTGCTCTGCGGCGCGCTGCCGCTCGAACTGCACCAGTTGTCCGATCGGGAAATTGGCCAGGCGCTTCGCGACCGGGACCCAGTGCCACCGAGCCGGCGGTTGGCGCAGCTTTCCGACGCGGCGGACCGGGCCGCGCTGCGTGACGCATCGGTCAATGAATTGCGAAGGACCTTGCAAGGCGACGTCGACTTGATCGTGATGAAGGCGATCGCCAAGGATCGCGCGGCGCGATACCAAACCGCACGCGAATTGGCGGCCGATATCGATCGGTTTCTCACTCGGTTGCCGGTGCTCGCGCGCCCACCGACGGTCGGTTATGTCGTCGGTCGCTTTGTGCGTCGAAACAGACTTTTGGTAGGCGCATCGGCGATAGCCTTCATCGCCCTCCTCGTCGGATCGATCGTGGCGACTGTTGGCATGGTGCAAGCCCGAGCAGCGCAACGTCGCGCCAGCATCGAAGCCGAAACCTCTCGCCAAGTGGCCACGTTCCTCGTGGACCTGTTTGCGGTCTCCGATCCGAGCGAAGCACGAGGCAACACCATCACAGCGCGCGAAGTGCTCGACAAGGGCGCCGGGCGCATCGAATCGGATCTCGGCGACCAGCCCGCGGTTCGGTCGCAGCTGCTCTTCACCATCGCGCGAGTGTATCGAGAACTCGGCTTGTATCGCGATGCCATGCCGCTTGCCGAACAGGCGCTGTCGTTACGCCGCGGCTCGTGGTCAAACCCGGAACTGTTGGCCGACAGCCTCGACCAGGTGGGACAGTTGCATTCGATGTTGATCCGGCACAAGGACGCCCTGCCGTTTCACGACGAAGCCATTGCGATTCGTCAGGGACTGGATTCGACTCCAACTACCGCACTGGCGGAATCGCGCGCTCTCAAGGGCGTCGCACTGATGGAAGATCGCCAGTACGGGCCCGCGCTGCAATCCTTCCTGGAGGCGCAAAGATTGCTGCGGGATGCGAAGCTGGACGCCAGTCCCTTGCAGCGAGCCAGGCTTGCCGAAAACATCGCGCAGACCTATCACTATCTGGATAGGTTGGCGGAAGCGGAGCCGTTCTATCGACAGGCCATCGCGACGCTTCGATCGACGCAGCAATCCGATCATCCAGTCCTTGCACAATCTCTGACGGATCTGGCCATTCTGCTCAAAGACACGGGCCGACTATCCGAAGCGGAACAACTCAACGCTGAAGCGTTGGCCATCTACAGAAAGACACTGGGAGAACGGCATCCAAAGGTGGGGAGCCTGCTCAACAACATTGCCATGCAGCATGTGGCCGCCCGCAACTTCGATGCCGCCCTGGTCGAAATTCAGGAGGCGCTCGCTATCAATCTGGAATCGCTCGGCGAGAAGCACCAGGAAACCAATATCGTTCGCCTGAATCTGGCCCGGGTTCACTATCGACGTAACGAACTGGCGGCGGCGGAGCGAGAAATTCGGGTTGTGCTCGCCACGCGGCGCGACACCCACCCTGCTGGTCATCTCGACCTTGGGGTGACGCTCGATCAGCTGGCGGCAGTGCTGAACAAACAGCATCGATACGCGGAAGCGGCCCGTGCCGCGGAAGAAGCGCGCGACATCCTGTTCAAGGCGGTGGGGCCGCAACATTCCAGAACCGCCAGCGCGAGCCTCAGTCTTGGTAATGCCTTGCGCGGATTGCGCCGCTTCGAAGAGTCGGAAACCAATTTGCTCTCGGCGCGTGACATCGCTTCAAAAGGCCGAGGACGTTATGTGGGCATCGAACGAAATGCCGTCGAAAGCCTCATCGGCCTTTATGATGAGTGGGGAAAATCCGCGCGGGCTGACGAATTCCGCGTCATGTTGAAGATCATCGAAGCGCGCTAGCTACTGTCCAACATCCACGAATCGCAAAAAAAACTCCTCGCCATACGCGGTGTCGATCGCTTCGATATGCAGCACAACATCCAGATCTTTCGCGGCGCGAAACCTCCGACCAGCATCTTCCATGGCGAGCGCCGCCGCCGTGCCGCCGAAGAAATAATGAAGCGGGTCGCGCGTGGATGGCTCATCGGAGCCGTTGCCTGTATCGCGATATCGTGCGCGACCCCGGGCACGCCGCGCGGCGCAGTCGAGATACAAACCGAAGATGTCGAACGCTTCTTCGGGATCTACGAAGCAGCGAACGGACACCCAACGGCCGGTCAGCTCCAGAACGACTATCTAGATCAGGGAACCGCCGGGCTCCGGCATTACGCCGAAGTGCGCAACATCACTGGCGAACGCATCGCTCAAGCCATAGCGAAACGTCCCGAGCTCTACACCAATGCGCGACTCTGTCTGGCTGCGCTTCCGCGCGTCCGCGCGCGGCTCAATCACGTCTTCGACAAATTGCTCGACCTCTACCCGGAAGCGCAAAAGCCTCCGGTGACGATACTCATCAGCCGTGGCAGGCCCCTCGCGATTGCCGGGCCCGGGTTTGGTGTGCAGATTGGTCTGGAGGGCATGTGTTCGGAAGAAGCGGCCAGATTCCTCGACTCGAACGTCGACGACCGCTTCGTGCGCGTGATTGCTCACGAATACATCCATGCCCAGCAGGCGCCGGCACTGGCTAACAACGAAAATCTGACGGTCCTTGCCCGCTCGCTGGTCGAAGGCGTCGCCGAGTACATGGCGGAGTTGATTGCGGGCAGCGCCTCGAACGTGGCGGTCTTTGCCTCGGCAGCAGGCCGCGAGAGTGAGATCGAGACACGGTTCGCCGCGGACCTTGAAAAGACCGACCTTTCAGCCTGGTTTGACAACACCACCGCCGAAGACGTGGGTCAGCTCGGATATTGGGTCGGTTATCGCATTGCTAAATCGTATTACCAACAAGCGCCCGACAAGCGCGTGGCCATCCGCGAGATGATCCAGATGACCGACGTGCACGCGTTTCTGGCCAAGAGCGGTTGGGCCGTAGCTGAATGACCCTCTACGGCTGAATCGCGCGGAAGTCGTCGAAGTCCGCCACGGCGTTCTGCGTGTCGAGCGCGATCCGCCCGATGCCGGGCTGCGGATCGACGGCCTCGATGAGCAGTTTTCCGTTCACGTAGGCACGCACTTGCGTGCCTATCGTCTCCAGCCGCAACCGATACCAGATGCCGGGAGTCGCGTTTTGCACCACGGTACCCAATTCCACGACGTTACCGTTGACCACCTTGCGCAGTGACAGCCTGTTCGAGCCGCGCATGATGAGATGGACGTAGTTGTTAGCGTCCACGTAGCGAGCCGCGAGACCTAACCACGGGTTGCCTGCACCAAATGTGCGGGCTCGCGCGCGCACTTCGACCACCTGGTCGGACAGGTCGAGCGTCCACGGCAAAGGGCCCACGGCGGCGCGTGTGGCCGCGACGGTGATGGAAGTCTGCGCGAGCACGGTATTCGCGGCGCCGTCGGCCCTCCATATCCAGTTGCCGGCGCCGTCGTAGCTCCACGGTGCTGCATTCGCGCCGGGGTTCGACGTGTCAACCGAGCCCTGCGCATAGATCGTGGCGGTGGGTGTCGGGCTTGCCACGACATTGTCGAAATCCGCGGCCGCGTTGGAGGTCAACAGCGCCGGTCGCCCGATGGCGAGCGCGGCGTCGTCGACGTCGAGCACCAGCACGCCGTCGATGTACACGCGATGCTGGGTGCCGATGGATTCGAGCCTGAGCCGGTAATTGCGATTCGGTGTCCCCGGGTACGGCCTGCTCGCCAGCGGCACGAGGACGCCGTTCTGAACGCGATTGATCGACAACACACCGGAACCGCGCAGCGCGACGAAGTAGTAGTTGGAATCATCGATGCGCCGCGTCGCGAGCCCAACCCATCCGTCGGCGCCGAAGGCGGTGGGCTTCACGTCCATCTGGATTGACTGGTTCTTCCAGTTTGCGGCGATGAGCAACGCACCCGCGTCGCCGGCCGTGCTCGATTGTCGATACACGCGCGTGCTCCCGCTCTGCACGACCGCGAACCGGCTTCCGCCGAGCTGCGACCATCCGGTTCGCTTGCCGATCTCGAAGGTGTCCTGGATCAGCGCGGGCGTCGCGAACGTCGACGGCAGCACGAAGTAGTAAGCCTGGGCGTCCCCGGCGACCAGCACGCGCCGGCCGCTGACAGCCAGGGAGCTGCCGAGACTTTCGCCGTTGCTCGCGGCGAGTGTGCCCACGTGCTCGTAGGCAACATTTCCGTAGAGCGTGAAGTTGGGCAGGAATACGTTCACCACCCAGGCGTGGCGATCGTGGTTCCAGACGCGATGAAAAACGTAGGGCTCGGATACCTTGAGGCCGGTGCCGAGCCGTTTCGAACGCGAATCCTCCTCCGGTGTGGACATGAGATCGCCGGCCGTACGCAACCAGTCAATTACCTGCCAGGATCCATTCAACTGACGCTGGAAGCACGCGACGCCGAAGCGCGGCAAATCTTCGACGAATAGGTTATCGGGGTGGTAGCCGATCCGCTCGGCGCCCAGTGCCACTTCACCGATGGTGTGGCCTTCAAGCGCGTCCATGCGCGCGTCGAGCAACCACCCGTCAGTACCGATGTTGCGAAAGATATGCACTGCCGGCTCCGGCAATCCCAGTCCATTAAACGGGTCGGCCACCACCACCCAGGTCGGGGAAATATCGACGGGGCCACCGTTGGCGCTATGGACGATGCCGTTCCAGTCGCCGTCCAGACGTTGCCGCACGCGCCATACCCCGGCCGCGTCCTTCTGCAATATTTGCCCGCCCCAGTTCTGGTTGCCTGTGAAGATGCGTCCGCCGTCGATCTCGACGTCTTCGCCACCTGCCTCATCCAGCTGATTCGGCGTTCCAAATTGATTGAAGTACGTTACCGGCACCCAGTTGCCATCGCGTTTCTCGAACAACTTGAAAGGGAGCAGTGAGAGCGCCGCCACGCCATCGCGCATGGCGATGCCGTAACTATTGATCGCGGCATCATCCCTGACGTCGAAGTCTTCGGCGATTTGTCGCACGTAGATCCAATTCACGCCGACGCGGCGGTACAAATACACTCGCGTGTAAGTGCTGTCGAAACCAAAGGGGCCAGGGACGTCAAGTTGACCCGTGACCATCGCATCGTTTCCGTCCACCGCCACCCGCCCGCCGAATGAGGAGAGCGTCGCGTCCGGAGATTCAATGCGTGAGGTTTCCTCGATGATCAGGGGACGCGCGTGCGCGAGCCCGCACACGAGACTGGCGACAGCGATCAGCAGCGGTGTGTTCATGATGGAATCGTGGGCTCATCGCGCACCACGAGATATAGGTAGTTAGCGTGTCAGTGCCGCGCCGCAACACCGGAATGGAGAGTGCCGCAGCGCGATTCCGTTGCTGCTTGCACTACTTCGGCCATCGCACGGTGCGCACCTTCGCGCTCTTGCCCCAGAATTGCGCGTCTACCCGGTCTTGGGATCTATCTTCTGTGTCCCATCGAAGGTAGTGATCACGACCCCCCGTTCTCGATCCAGGTGCGGGGATCACGCCTCGCGTGATCCCCGCCCCGAGCGCTCTCTCAGGAGCTGCTGCAGCTGGCCGACCCGGGCAACGCGGAGTTGCCATTGGGACGAGTAACCTGAAATCCCCATTCGCCGACGCCACCCGGCGCCAGGGCGCTGTTGTGCCCAACGCCGCGCGCAGTCACCGTCTGCCCGCTGATGGTCAACGTGGCATTCCACGATCCCGTGATGCTGTGTCCTGCCGGGAGGGTAAACGTGACGGTCCAGCCGGAGATGGTGGTGGTGCCCGTGTTGGTGACCCGGGCCGGTTGGATGATATAGCCATTGCTCCATTGGCTCTGAGCGGTGAGCGTCGCCGCGCAACCACCGCTACCACCTCCGCCGCCTCCGTTCGCAGTCGTGACGGTGACCGCGCCGGAGAAGCCGGACAGGTTGCCCGCCGCGTCGCGTGCACGAACCTGGTAGCGGTAGATAGTGTTGGTGCTCAGGCCGGTGCTGGCGAACGACGCGCTCGCCGAACTACCGACCGACGCGAACGTGCCGCCGCTCGCACCTGGTGCCCGGAAGATGTCATACCCGGTCACGGCGACATTGTCGGTCGAGGGCGACCAGGACAGGTTGACCGATGACGTGGTGATACCCGAGGCGATCGGCGTGCCCGGCACGGTCGGCGACTGCGTATCAGAGGTGCTGCCGGAAGTCGTGGCGATCACCGGCGAGGTGAAGCCCGACGTATTGCCCGCGGCATCGCGCGCGCGCACCTGATACCGGAACGTGGTGTTCGAAGACAGGCCCGAGTTGGTGAACGTCGTCCCTTGCGAGGCGCCCACGGAGCTGAACGTGCCGCCGCTCGACCCGGCCGCGCGGAAGATGTCGTAGCCGCTCACACCGACGTTGTCGCTCGACGCCGCCCACGACAGCGTCACCGATGACGAAGTCACGACCACCGACGGCGCGCCTGGCACCGACGGTGCCTGTGTGTCCGTCGGCGGCGTGACCGGCCCGGCCGCAAGCGCCAGGTCGTATGCACGCTGCGGCACGAACTGTCCGGCGGTGGCGATGCAGCCGTCGGCTTCTCCCGGCGGCTTGATCCAGACGAACGCGTCGATCTTCGCATCGCCGGTGGAATTCGTGCTGGGTGTGCCGATGGCACGGCCGGATGGATCGCACCACTCGGAGCCCAGCGGCCCATTGCCGTTGCGGCCGGTGTCGATGACGGCCTGCAAGCGGGAAATGCCGGTGGCGGAGATGACCTGCTTGGCGAAGGAGATTTCGGCCGACGTGGACCGGTAGTTCGAAACGTTGGTCGAGATGCCGTCCGCGCTATTGGCGATGTCCGAAGCGACCAGGCGCGACGCAGCTTCCGACGGCGAGAGCCAGTTCGAATGCCCGATGTCGAAGTACACGCGGGCCTGGCTGGATGCGGCCTTGAACCGTTTGCCCGCGTACGCGATGGACGCACGGGTCTCGGCCTGCTGCGCGGCAGACAAACAGCTAGACATGATCGGAAGCACGTCGGGCTCGAGGATGATGAGGGCCGGACGATTCTGCAGACCCGCTGCCACCTGGTCGATCCAGGCGCGGTAAGCGCCGTGGTCCGAGATGCCACCAGCAGACAGGCCACCGCAGTCGCGATTCGGGATGTTGTACACGATCATGATCGGGATCTTGCCCGCCGACGCCGCGGCGCCGACATAGCTGCTCACTTGGGCGGCAACGGTCGACGGGTTGTTCTGGGTGAACCAGCGGCCCTGGGGCACGCTCGCGATCCGATCCCGGATGACCGGCATCCGGGAGTCGCCCGGGTTCATCGCCACCCAACGCGCGGCCTGAGTGTTGGGATCGACGTAGAACACCGAGTTGTTGGTCTGCGCCGCGGCGGGCCGCATCAGCAGCGCACCGAGCGCGGCCGCTGCCGCCACCAGCACCAGTCGACGGAAGGAAATAAAACGGCTGATCAAACTACTCATGGCAACTCCTTTGCATCACATTCATTGTTCCCGAGTAGATAGAAACGCTCCCCGCGGTTCCATCATGTCGGTGCGCCGTTGCGGCCGGGCACTCCAGCTACGCTCCGTGGCAGTCTCGGCCCGCTCTTTCGAGCAGTGCGGACCGACGCGCGAGTACACAGTCACGTGGAGACCGTGTCAATGGGGTTTCGGGCGTGCCGACGCGAATGTCCTCGCGACATGACAGCCACTCGGCAGAATGTCTCGAGCTGTCCCTCCGAGACATCGCTTCGTGGCTTACCCGAGGATGAATGGCCACCCGCATTGGATAAGTGACTAAAGAATTTTAGTAGTCGAAATGGAGACGCTCTCCGTCCGCATGACATGCGTCGCGTGCGTCCCATCGAGTGTGACGTAGGAGAAGTCTGCCACGCCCGCGGCTAACAACATCCCGCGGCCCGCAGCGTAACTTCGACCGGCTCACCGAGCGCTGCAACCTGGAGCGCCCGCACCAGGCAATAGAAATGTGCCCATCCGGACTGATTGGTAGCCTGGCCTTTGCCTTTCGTGCTTCACGTAAGGGCGCGGATGATGCCCTGATCCACCGCCAAGACGCATGCACGAGGTATCGGAATGAGGATGCGCGACATGCCGTTGCTGGGCGCGTTCGCCGCCTGCATCTGCGCCAGTAACGCCAGCATCGCCTCGGTCGCCCGAAGCGTGAGCCTGTCATTCGACTTGAAGCCCGCCGAAAGCGTCCTGTTTCAGCAGATCGCATGTACCGATCGCTACGGCGTGCTGCTCGAGAAGGCCGAGGCCTCTGATGACACCACGATGTTGCGTTGACGAGGGCTCAGAAGCTTCAGCCATGACGCCGAAGCACCGAGCACGAGTGGCGACGCTGATGTTGCAGCTTCATGCACGACGAACTGGTGTTCGAATGTTACCCGCGTCGGTAACACGTTGGTAACGCCAAAAACCACGCCCAGCGCGTGCCCCACGTTCATCAGCCGCCACCAATTGCACCATTCAATTCTGTTTCGAAGTGAGTGCGCGCATCTTCACATGCGAATCTGTACCCCGCATCGGGGAATCGCGGAATTCCTTCGAGGTCGTTGTTTCCGTCCTCATTCACAACAGGTATTCGAAGCAGGAACTGCACGCTCTCCGCTGTCGTATCGAGCTTTGGTAGAGCAGCGGTGAGCTGATCGTCGAGATGCGCAGTGAACTTGTCCCGCACGGTGCGCATCGAAATCGATTTGCAACATTTACAAATGAGCCAGTAGCTCGTTCATGAACTTGTCGGGATTGGAGACGGACTTATTCACCTCGATATCCCGACCTGTCGCATCGTGCGACCGGGACTCCTAACTAGCCAACGTGAGCAATCATCTCGCAAGCCCACACTTAAGGGCGACGCGAATCACGAGAGAATCTCGCGAGGTGAGAGTTTTTCAATCGTCGTGACACTTATATAAGAAGGCACCATGCCGAGGGATCATCTGGTGGTCCTACGCTGGCAAAAATAGTGCCGCTTGTTGAAGCCAGGGGGTATCAGGCTATGAATGGCATCAAAGTTTCTGAACCGCTTGCGCGCAGCGGTCCGATGCGCGGCGGCATGGCCGCTGCCTGCCTTCTTTCGAGCTATTTTCCATATCGCTTTCACCGACACCAGCGCATGCGCAAGCTCTGGTGCGCGAGTTGCCTGTCTGTTCGCACTTGTGCCGCACGTGGGCCGTCAAGCAAGCACGCCATCTCACACTCGCTGCGACTTTGAATGTGATTCCAAGATCTCTCATAAGCAGAAACGCTGATCATTCAGCGACCTAACTAAAATTAAACAGATCCTTTGCTTCCGTTGATAGCTCGAAAACTCGTGAGCATTTTCTTCACAGGTCCAACTTGCTCACGATCCATCTGAAAGTTCACATCGCAGCTTGCTAGGAACGCAAGCGCGAGTGGCAGTCCCTTACATAACTCAAAGGAATGAAACGTGAAATCTCCAAGGTCTCTCATCAGATTTGCCATTCCCGCGGCGCTGGCCGTCGCGACTCTGACTTTGCCGATAACCAGCCACGCAGTTCCGAATTGTCCTGTGCAGCCGCTGGGAAAAGTCGGGACGAACATTGTTCCACCGGAGTGCCCTGGCGAACCGCCACCACCTCCGCCACCGCCACCGCCCGTCACACCCAGCTCGATTTCGTATGCGCCTTATACAAATGGGAACAGCGTGACCGTGCACCTGGTCAGGCACCGCCAACAACACGTATTTCGCAGTGGAAGAACGAGTCAATGGCGGATCCTGGTCCTCTGTGTATCAAGGCTCCGGCACAGCAGTGACGCTTTCGGGCAGACCCAAAGCGATTCTGGCGTATCGGGTACGGTCCTGTCGCACAAGCTCAACATGCAGCGGCTATCGCACCGGCCCATCAGTCGCAGTGAATCCGCGCCAGTTGGTCAATCTTTATTCAAAGTACCCAATACTGAGCACGATCGATCAGAGAGTCGCGACGTATAAGGCCACTGTGCCCTCCTTTCCGAGTGTTCTGCCACGCGCCCCTGTGGGTGGCCGCTCGGGCGCTGGAACGGCGCGTATTGATCCTAACGAACAGCGGTTTTATCTCGGCGATGGTTTCGATGTCATTCGCGGTGGGCTGAAAGATTTTTGTCTGGATGTGAATCATCCGGCGCTCACGATCAGCCGCTCGCCACCGCTGCAGCCTTCCACCTTCGATGTCAGCCACGTGACAGACAATCGTCATCTCGCTGACCTGCTGGAAGTCTCAGCCTCTGCCAGAGCCGGTGTGACGGACGACGACTTCGCTCTGGGGCTGTCCGGCGAGAAAGAACGGTATCTGAAATCGGTTTCAGACGAGACACACGAGCGCCTGGTCGTGAAGTTCGTGCAGCGAGCCGAATTGTGGCGGCTGAGCACGCCGACGGACGCCATCAATCCAGATCTCACCAGTCAGATGCTCATGCCCAACAGCGACCCTGCCAAGGCAGACTTCCGCGAGCATTGTGGCGACAAGTTCATCAACGCTGTGAATCTGGGCGCTGCGCTGTACCTGGTGTTTGATTTCGATTCCAAGAAGTTCGATCGCAACGAACGGCAGTCCAAGAAAGGACAGTTGGGGGTTGCCATCGGGGAGATTTTCAGTGGCAATGTCGCCGGCTCCATCAGCACCAGCACTCAGCTTCTGCTTTCGCAGCTGAACATCAAGATTCACGCGGATCAGGTCGGTGGCCCTCCGGGGCTCGCGGCCAGCATCACCGCGACAAACTTCGCTGCCAAGTACAACGAGTTCGTCCAGTCACTGAATTCTGGAAACTGGGCCGTTGTGGACTACACCACGACTTCCTATCCAAGGCCAACTGTGTACAGCGCCTATACACATTCGCAGATCTTCGCGGACTTCACGGCGCCCTTCGCGCAGGCGCGCCGCTGGTTGGACCTGACTGTGCAACTCAAAGAGCGTTGTGATCCTTACGCCGAGAACAACCGCCCACGCCCGACTCAGTGCGGCACTTCCGAGACAGAGCTGGGTATTGCACTCGATCTGTGCCGTGAGACTCTCGATTGGGCCCTCTGTCAGCATCCTGCTCAGTATGTGCCGGCCTTCAGCACCATGCCCAACGTCTTCCTGTTAGGTTGGATGAATGACGCTGTGAAGAAGGTCAATCCGGCGGACTGGACGCAGAGCTATGCCTTCCATGTATTTAAAGGCTCCCTCACGGTAAACCAGAACACGTGCCTGCCACGCTTGCAGTGCTTTGTGAACAAGTTCAGGGGCAGCCGTGAGGGCGTCGGCCTGGGCTTCACTCCTATAGTTAGCTACTACGACAACCCCAAAGGCAGCGGACCTGTGTATTCCTTGGCGCTTTCCGAATCATGCGCGAACACTTACGCATACCTGGAAACGCGCAAGCCGCCGTTTGGCGATACCACTGCGGATTTGAACTACACGATGACGATTGAGGGCTTCTGTGCCGATACCGAAGCATTCACCGTGGTCCAATAAGAACCTCGAGTTTTAAGCTCATGAGGAGAGGTCTCGCATTCTGGCGAGACCTCTCCAAGGTTTTCGATCGGACACACCTGAGCGCTGGAAAAATTGGTGGAAAGGGAGGGAATCGAACCCTCGACCCCGGCATTATGAGTGCCGTGCTCTAACCAGCTGAGCTACCTTTCCACGCCCGGAAAATCACTGGGAATGGCCAAGCGAAGGGGCCGCGATTCTCGCGGCGCTCGGCCGGCTGTCAAGGCAATTCCTACTAAAACAATCACTTAGCCTCCGCCCGGGACGGCTGCCCCCGAAACCGTCTGTCAATCACCGTCAGGAGCGATCACCAGGGCTGCGATACAGCTCTCAATTCACGGCCGGCCGAATCAAGTGTGAGCGGAATCAAGCCGATACGCACTCACGGGCGCTCTCGGTCAGCGCCAGGATCGTACCGTCCATGAATCGGCTGCAGTTCGCACATCTGCCGTTACGCACGAAGCTCATCGCCGCCAGCGCGCTGACGGCGTCGATCGCGCTTGTTGATTGCCGCGCTGACGCAGGGCGTCTCCTCGTACTTCTACAGCCACAACGAGGCCTACGAACACCTCGCACGCGGTGGCGCGCGTCATCGCCGGCCGCAGCACCACGGCCATCCAGCAGCCAGGACTTCGGCCAGGCCGAAGCGCTGGTCAGCGCGCTGCGCGTCGAACCGAACGTCGAAGAAGCGCTGCTGATCGACGCGCAGAAGCGCGTGCTCATGCACTACGCCGGCAGCCAGCACCCTGTTGATGACGCATGCGCCGGGCGACCAACGACCATCCAGAAATGGCAGAAGCAAGCCATCCAGAGCGGCACTCACCAGCATCGCTTCGACGGGCTCACCGCGCTGCACCTGGTCTATCCCATCACCGACCAGGGCCAGCTCATCGGCCACCTGTACGTGCGCGCCAACCTCTCCGAGCTGCAGGAAGCGCATGATGGTGCAGCTGGCCATCCTGCTCGGCAGCTCGGTGGTGGCGCTCGCGCTGGCCTATCTACTCGCGCGGCGCGTGCAGCGCCAGATCGCCGCGCCGCTGCTCGAACCTGGTGGAGACCATGCAGGCCGCGGAACGCGGCGACTATTCGCGCCGTGCGCAAGTCACCTCGGATGACGAGATCGGCACGCTGATGCGCGGCTTCAACGTGCATGCTCGGGCAAGATCGAGAACCGCGAGCAGGAACTGGCGCGGCAACAGGAATTGCTCGAAGCGCAGGTGGACGAGCGCACCGGCAGTCTCGCCGAGGCCAACCGCACGCTGCGCCAGGCGATGAACGACAGCGTCGAGGCCTGCCGCATCGCCGAGGCGGCCAGCCGCGCCAAGAGCGAATTCCTCGCGCGCATGTCGCACGAGATCCGCACGCCGATGAACGGCGTGCTGGGCATGACCGAGCTGCTGCTCGATTCGAAGCTCGATCCGCGCCAGCGCCGCTTCGCGGCCACCATCCAGAGCTCGGCCGACGCGCTGCTCGCCATCATCAACGACATTCTCGACTTCTCGAAGATCGAGGCCGGCAAGCTGCGCCTCGAAGCCCAGGACCTCGACATCCGCCAGGTGGTCGAGGAAGTCATCGATCTGTTCGCGCAGCGCGCGCACCAGAAGGGCATCGAGCTGCTGCTCGACATCGACCCGTACCTGCATCGCTGGGCCAGGGGCGACGAGCTGCGCATCCGCCAGATCCTCATGAACCTGGTGTCGAACGCGCTCAAGTTCACCGCCAGCGGCCACGTGCTGATCCGCGCGCGCGGCGTGAACCCGTCCGAAACCCACGTGTCGCTGGTCATCGACGTGGTCGACACCGGCACCGGCATCCTGCCGGAGAACCAGGCGGCGATCTTCGATGCCTTCGTGCAGGAAGACGGCTCGACCACGCGCCGCTTCGGCGGCACGGGCCTGGGCCTCGCCATCAGCCGCCAGCTCGCCACGCTCATGGGCGGCGACATCACGGTGGTCAGCCAGCCGGGCGTGGGATCCACGTTCTCGCTGGCCATCACGCTGCCGGCCGCGCCGGCCATCGCCGTCGACTCGTCGCAGGGCCTGCATGCTCGCGCCGGGCACGCGCGTGCTGGTGGTCGACGACAGCGCCATCAACGTCGAAATCCTCGGCTCGCAGCTCGAAGCCTGGGGCTTCATCGTCACCACCGCGGCGAGCGCCCTGGAAGCGCAGACGCATCTGAATGCGATGCAGGCGGCGGGCACGCCGCCCAAGATCATCGTGCTCGACTGGCACATGCCCGAGCAGAACGGCGTCGACTGGCTGTTAGGCGTGCGGCGCCGCACCGAATGGAAGTCCATTCCCGCCATCATGGTGAGCTCGGTGGCCGACGATATCGAAGCCGAGCCTCGCCACGCAGCTCGCGCCGATGCGCCGCCTCGCCAAGCCCGTGCGCCAGAGCATGCTGCGCCGCGCCCTGCACGAGGCGCTGCAGGCCGTGCCGTTCCACGAAGTCAGTTCCGCCCCCGCCATGCTCGCACCGGAGAACGAACCCGTGCTCGATCACCTCTCGGTCCTCCTGGTCGAGGACAACATGGTCAACCGCACGCTCGCGCTCGAGATGCTGCAGCGTCTCGGCTGCGACGCCATGCACGCCGGCAACGGCGTCGAAGCGCTCGATGCGCTCGAAAAGCAGGAGTTCGACGTGGTGCTCATGGACTGCCAGATGCCGGTCATGGACGGCTTCATCGCCACGCGCAAGCTGCGCGAGCGCGAAGTCGCGCCGCAAACTCGAGCCGACGCGCGTCGTGGCGCTCACCGCCAACGCGCTGGCCGGCGATCGCGAAGCCTGTCTCGCGGCCGGCATGAACGACTATCTCGCCAAGCCCTTCACGCTCGCGCAGTTGCGCAACATCCTGCTGCCCAGCAAGGTGTCACGCTCGGCGGCCAACAAGGTGACGCTGGACATCTCCGCCATCGAAGCGGTCCGGCAGCTCGATCCGGACGGCCAGGACCGCCTGCTGTCGCGGCTGATCGCGCTGTATCGCGACGATTCCTCGCAGCTGCTCGCCGACATGGAGAACGGCCTCAAGGTCGGCGATGCCGAGAGCGTCGCGCGCGCCGCGCACACGCTGAAGAGCTCCAGCGCGAACCTGGGCGCGACCAACGTCGCCGCGATCGCGCGGCTCATCGAAACCTCGGCGCGCAACGGCGACATCACCGAGCTGCCGGCGCTCGCATGACCAAGCTGCGCGCGCAGCGCACCGTCGCGTTGTCCGAGCTCGAAGCGCTCGACAACTCATCCAAGGTCGCATGACGTGAGCGGTTCTCCTCCAGACCCGATCCACGTACTCATCGTCGACGACGATGCCGGCTCGCGCCTGCTGATGCGGCGCGCGCTGGAACGCTCCGGGCTTCATGATTTCCGAAGCGGCCGACGGCACGGCGGCGGTGGCCGCGATCGAAGCCGGCGAATGCAACGCCGTGCTCATGGACGTGGAAATGCCGTCGATGAACGGCTACGTCGCCTGCAAGGCGATCCGCGCGCTGCCGGGCGGCGCCCACCTGCCCATCATGATGGTGACGGGCCGCGACGACGTGGCCTCGATCAACCAGTCCTACCAGGCCGGCGCCACGGACTTCCTCGCCAAGCCCATCAACTGGAACCTGCTCGGCCATCGCGTGCAGTACCTGGTGCGCGGCGGACGGCTGGTGCAGGAGCTCGAAGAGAGCGAAGGGCCGCCAGCGCGCCATGCTCGATGCCCTGCCCGACCTGCTGCTGGTGGTCGACACTGTACGACCGCATCGTCGATCGCCTGGGCGCCGCCGACAATCATCCGTTCCTCGCCGGCGGCCATCAAGCACGAACAGAAGCTCGCCGAGCTCGTCGAGCGGCGACGCGGCGCGCGCCATTGCGCACGCGCTCGACGACTGCCGCGTGCGCAACGAACGCACCGAGGTGGAGTTCGAATGCATGCGCGACGGCGTCGAGCGACGCTTCGAAACGCGCATCGTGCCCTACGACCGCGGCCGCCTGCTGCTGGTGTTGCGTGACGTGACCGAACGCCATCGCGCCGCCAACCGGATTCGCGAGCTGGCGTTCTTCGATCCGCTGACTCAGCTGCCGAACCGGCAGTACCTGCTGCAGTTGCTCGAGGAAGCGCGCCGCGAAGCGGCCACCACCGGTGAGCGATTCGCGGTGGTGCGCATCAACCTCGACCAGTTCAAGCGCATCAACGACAGCATCGGCCACGGCGCCGGCGACGCGTTGCTGCAGGCCGTGGCGCTGCGGCTCGGCACCTTCCTCAAGCTCGAGCGCGATGGCGCGGTCACCATGCCGCTGGCGCGCCTCGCGGGCGACGAATTCGCGGTCGCGATCCGCCACCTGCAATCCGACGCCGACGTACAGAACACCATCACCAACATCACCGCGGCGTTCGCCTCGCCGTACCTGATCCGGCACCGCGATTTCTTCGTGACCTGCACGATCGGCATCGCGATCTTCCCCGATCACGGCAGCTTCGCGCGACGAGCTGCTGCGCACCGCAGGCCTCGCGCTGCACGAGGCGAAGACTTCGGGCGGCAACGTGGCGTCATCTACAGCGAACACATGCGTGCACGCTCGCTGGCGCGCCTCGAGCTCGAAACCGAATTGCGGCGCGCGCTCGACCAGAACGAACTGTTCCTCGTCTATCAACCGCAGATCGAAGTGGCCTCCGGCCGCATCGCCAGCGTCGAAGCCCTGGTGCGCTGGCGCCATCCACGCGCGGCATCGTGCCGCCGGACGAATTCATTCCGATCGCCGAAGAATCCGGCCTGATCGTGCCGCTGTCCGACCTGGTGATGCGCCAGGCGCTGAAGCAGATCTCCGAATGGTGGAGGACGGGCTGCCGCGACCTGCGCGTCGCCGTCAACGTATCGGGCGCGCAATTCGAGGCGCCGGGCTTCCCGACTGGGTATTCGCGCACCTCGACGAAGCCGGACTGCCGGGCTCGTGCCTCGAGCTGGAGATCACCGAGAGCCTGCTGATGGTCGGACCACATGCAAGGGCACTTTGTCGCCGGCCATCGTGCGCGCGGTGCGCACCGCGAGCCGTGTCGCCGCCAGCCACGCTTCCCAGCGCGTGGTGGTGAGACCGGCAGGCACCGTGCCGTGTCCCGGCATGCGAACCGCCACGGCGACGTAGCCGCGTTCGACGTAGCGCAACGCGATGTGCCGCATGCTGAAGGGTGAATCCGTCAACCCGTGCAGCAGCACTACGGCGCCGCGCGGCGTACCGACCGGCGTGAGCACGAACGAGTGATTCCAGTTCTGCGCGAAGCGCAGCGGATTGATGGGGCTCGCCGCGAAATATCGATTGAGGAGAATCTGATCTTCCGCCGGCAGCGCGTCGATGACTTCGCTCTGCATCTCTGCGAACGCGGAGTTCTCCGCCATCACCCAGGCTTCCCAATCCGCCGCGTCGATGCTCGTGCGCATCGAGCTCGTGTGGCACCTGCGTGTGCCAGAGCTTGAGCGGCGGCGAGCGCCAGGCATCGAACGCCCGCACCAGGAGGATGGTGGCGATCACGATGCCGATCGCGATCGCAATCCGGCGCAACATCTTTCGAACCCTGGCGAGCATGCTCATCTCCTCGACGAGGCTGCGCCCGAAACTAGACGTTGAAGCGGAAGTGCATGACGTCGCCTTCCTTCACCAGGTATTCCTTGCCCTCGAGACGCAGCTTGCCGGCATCCTTCGCGCCCGCCTCGCCCTGGTACTTGATGAAGTCATCGTAAGCGATGACCTCGGCGCGAATGAAGCCGCGCTCGAAATCCGTGTGGATCACGCCGGCCGCCTGGGGGGCGGTCGAGCCGCCGCGCACCGTCCAGGCGCGCACCTCTTTCACGCCCGCGGTGAAATAGGTCTGCAGGCCTAACAACTCGTAACCGGCGCGGATCACGCGGTTGAGGCCGGGCTCGGCAAGCCCGAGATCCGCAGGAAATCGGCGCGATCGGCTTCTTCGAGCTGGCTGATCTCCGCTTCGATCGCCGCGCACACGGCGACCACCACCGCACCTTCGGTCTTCGCGCGCGCCGTCACCGCATCGAGATGCGCGTTGTTGGTGAATCCGTCTTCCTTCACGTTGGCCACGTACATCACGGGCTTCGCCGTGAGCAGGTGCAGCTCCTGGCTGTCGGCTTTCTCTTCCTTGGTGAGTCCCATGGAGCGCACGGGCTTGCCGTCATCGAGGTGCTTCCGCATGCGCTCGAACAGGTCTTTCTTGCGCGCGGCATCCTTGTCGCCGCCCTTGGCGGCCTTGGTATTGCGGTCGACGGCCTTCTCCACGGACTGCAGATCCGTGAGCGCGAGTTCCGTGTCGATGATGTCGATGTCCGAGATGGGATTCACGCGGCCCGACACGTGCACGATGTCCGCGTCTTCGAAGCAGCGCACCACGTGCGAGATCGCGTCGGTTTCACGGATATGCGCCAGGAACTTGTTGCCGAGGCCTTCGCCCTGCGACGCGCCGGCCACCAGGCCCGCGATGTCCACGAACTCGACCGTGGTGGCGACGATTTTCTCGGGCTCGACGATCTTCGACAGCGCGTCGAGGCGCGGATCGGGCACGGGCACGATGCCGACGTTCGGATCGATGGTGCAGAACGGATAGTTCTCCGCCGCGATCTGCGCGCGCGTCAACGCATTGAACAGCGTTGACTTGCCGACGTTGGGCAGACCCGACGATTCCGCACTTGATACCCATCCAGCTACTCCGATTTCGCGTTCGCTGCGGGTTTGCCGAGCGAATGCAGTTTGTTCATGGCGATCTGCGCTCCGGAGCGCAGCATCTGTTCTATCGCATCCGCGCCGGCGACGATGGTCTCGTCGATCACGCGTTGCTCGTCCGCGCCGGCGCGCGTCAGCACGAAGTCCACGACCTGGCTTTTCGTCCCGGATGGCTCACGCCGATGCGCAGCCTCCAGAAACCGTCGCCCTGCGCCGCGATGAGGTCGCGCAGGCCGTTGTGTCCGCCATGGCCACCGGCTTCCTTGAGCCGCACGGTGCCACTCGGCAGATCGATTTCATCGTGTGCCACCAGCATCTGCGCCGGTGTCATCTTGTAGAAGCCCAGCACGCTCGACACCGGTCCGCCGCTTCGATTCATGAAGGTCATCGGCTTCGCGAGCCAGAGCTCTTCGCCGCCGATTCGTACGCGCGCGAGCTCGGCCTGGTGCTTGCCCTCGAAACGGAACACGCCGCCGTGACGCCGCGCCAGTTCATCCACGAGCCAGAAGCCCGCGTTGTGACGCGTGCGCGCATATTCGGGGCCCGGATTGCCGAGCCCGACGATGAGTTTGAGGTGCGTTGCCGGACATAGTGGAGCTTCGCGAAACAAAGACGCGGCGCGCCGACTGATCGGCGCGCCGCGTGAAGCTACAGTGGGTGAGCGGAGGACGGGCCCGATGGCCCGTCCCCGACAGCACACTTACTTCTTGCCGCCTTCCTTCTTCGCGGGAGCCGCGGCAGCGGCGCCCTTGGCGTCGCCACCCTTGGCATCGCCAGCCTTCGCGCCCGGCGCAGCGGCCGCACCTTCGGCCGGAGCAGCAGCAGCGCCTTCGGCAGGCGTTGCAGCGGCGGCTTCGGCAGTCGGTTCCGGCTCTTCCGCACGCGGCGGATGGATCGTGACGACCACGGCATCGGCTTTGGCGATTCCGGGGATCGTGACGCCTTCCGGCAGCGGCAGATCGGACAGGTGCTTGGACTCGTTCATCTCCATCTGCGAGAGGTCGAGCTCGATGAACTCGGGCAGGTCCTTCGGCAGGCAGGAGATTTCGACGTCGGCGATGCGGTGCGACACGACGCCGCCCTGGCTCTTCACGCCCGGGGACGCGGCCTCGCCCTTGAAGTGGATCGGGAGGTGGATGCGGATCTTCTCGGTCTCGACGACGCGCTGCAGGTCGACGTGCACGATGACGTTGCGCGCCGGGTGCATCTGCACATCCTTGACGATCGCGGCCTGCTTCTTGTCGCCGACGCTGCCACGTTGATGATCGAGGAATAGAACTTCTCGTTGTCCGACCAGCGTCATCAGCTTCTGGTGATCGAGAGTGATGGCACGGGGTTCCTTGTGGCCGCCGTAGAGGATTGCCGGCACTTGTCCCGCGTGACGCAGGCGGCGGCTCGCACCTTTGCCCTGCGTCTCGCGGAACTCCGCGGCGAGTTCGAATGAAATACGCATGATTAAACTCCAGTTACATCAACATAAGCGACACCGCGACCAGTGCCGACCCGAGAGGTGCCCGGCCAGCAAACCGGGGTTGCTCGCGAGCCTGCGCCCCTCGCCGTTCCGCAACCCGGCACCGTCTAATCCGAGTACAGAGCTGCTCACCGAATCCTCGTCGCGGATGCGACGGATGGTCTCGGCCAGCAGCCCGGCAACCGACAACTGCCGGATGCGTCCACATTGTCTTCGCCTCGGTCGACAGCGGAATGGTGTCGGTCACCACCAGCTCATCGATCGCCGACTTCGAAATCTTCTCGACCGCATTGCCGGACAGCATCGGCGTGCGTGATGTACGCCACCACCTTCACCGCACCCTCGTCCTTCAGCGCCTGCGCGGCCGGGCACAGCGTGCCGGCGGTATCCACCATGTCGTCGATGAGCACGCAGGTCTTGCCCTGCACCTCACCGATGATGTTCATCACCTTCGACTCGTTCGGCCGCGGACGGCGCTTGTCGATGATGGCCAGGTCCGCATCGTCCAGCCGCTTCGCGAGCGCGCGCGCGCGCACCACGCCGCCGACGTCCGGCGACACCACGATCATGTTCTCGTAGCGCTGCCGGTACGCATCGCCCAGCAACACCGGCGAGGCGTACACGTTGTCCACCGGGATGTCGAAAAATCCCTGGATCTGATCCGCGTGCAGATCGATCGTCAGCAGCCGATCCACGCCCGCGCTCTGAATCATGTTCGCCACCAGCTTCGCCGTGATCGCCGATGCGCGTGGCGCGCGGCCGGCGATCCTGGCGCGAGTAGCCGAAGTACGGCACCACCGCCGTGATGCGCGCCGCCGATGCGCGCCGGCAGGCATCGACCATCACCAGCAGCTCCATCAGGTGGTCGTTGGCCGGCGGACACGTGGGCTGCACGATGAACACATCGCGCCCGCGCACGTTCTCCATCAACTCGATGTTCACCTCGCCGTCGGAAAACCGTCCGACGTAGGCGCGACCCAGCGGCGTCGTCAGATGGCGCGCGATGTCGTGGGCCAGCGCCGGATTGGCGTTGCCCGCGAACAACGTCAGCGTTTCTGAATCCGCCACCAGCTCCCGACTCCGACTCGATACACAATCCTAATGGCTGGGGTGGAAGGATTCGAACCTCCGAATGGCGGGATCAAAACCCGCTGCCTTACCACTTGGCGACACCCCAACGGCCTAACTCTTCGAGCAGCGGGCCGACTCTTCCAACAGGGAGACTGTCCAGCCCGCGCGCGACCCACGCGCGCCACTCATCCGGCACCCGCGCCGCGACGCGCTCCGCGTCTTCGGCGCGCGCGAATTTCGCGAACACGCATGAGCCCGTACCCGTGAGTCGCGCAGGCGCCATGCCGCGCAAGCCAGTCCAACGCCTCAGCCACCGCCGGAAAGCGCGCGCGCACGACCGCTTCGCAATCGTTCCGCCCGCCCGTTTCCAAAAAGCCGCGCATTGTGGTGGGGGGTGGAATTTCGTGTCAATTCAGGAGCCTGGAATACGGCAGCGGTTGGCACTGCGACGCCCGGAAAGATCACCAGGAACCAGGAATCCGGCCCCAGGCTGACCGGCGTGAGCCTCTCGCCGATGCCTTCGGCCCAGGCCGAGCTCCCGGCCACGAAAACGGGCACATCAGCGCCTAAAGTGACGCCAATTGCCGCGATCTGCTCCGATGTATAGCCCGAACTCCCACATCTGGTTGAGCGCGACCAGCGTCGTGGCGGCATCCGAGCTGCCGCCGCCCAGGCCGCCGCCCAGGGGAATTCGCTTCTTGATGGAGATTTCGGCCCCGAGCCGCGTGCCGCTGACCGCTTGCAGCGCCCGGGCGGCCCGGACCACCAGATCCTCGTCCTCCGGGACGCCGGCCGGTCCGTGCGGCCGCGTGATCGCGCCGTCCTCGCGCACCGTGATCTCGATGCGGTCGCACAGATCGATGAGCTGAAAGACGGTCTGCAGCTCGTGATAGCCGTCGGGCCGCGGCCGACGATGTGCAGCATCAGGTTGAGCTTGGCCGGCGCGGACCAGCATCGTTTTCGTCATGGCGCCAGTGCTCACGGACTGCCAGCGATCGACGAGCAGCTTCAGGCGCGCGCCCTCGCGCTCGGCCGTGAGCCGCTGCGGCAGCGAAAATCCGAGCGCGGGCGCGCGCGAGTTGATGCTCACGTGCCAGCCGTTCTGCGTGAAGTCGCGGATCTCGCCGCTGTCCGCATCCTGCGTCGATGGCTGCACCTCGCCCGGCGCCGGGAATGCCTAACAACCACCAGCGCAGCTCGGCCAGCGGCAGCGCGAAGCCGAGTCGTCGCTCGAGTTCGGCGCGCGCGGCGCGCCATCGAGCTTCTCGCCGCGGCTGGTCGCGATCGCGAGTCCTCGCCCTCGAGCGTCCACGCGCAGGCCGCCGATGCCGAGCGGCCCGTCGAGCGCGAGGTTCGAACTCCGCGGCTGCTGCTGATAGCGCAGGCTGGCGGAGAATCCCTGCCCGTTCGCGGCGACCGCGACGCGGCCGTTGAGCCCGTAGCGATCGAGCTTCTCGAGCGCGGCGCGCTGCTCGGGCCAGGGCGCGTCGGCGCCGGGACCGATGACCGCGCTGGGCGGTAGCGTGCGGCAGCCGGCCAGCAGCCACAGCAGCGCGGCGATGCCGGCCAGGCGACGCGCGCCGCCGCGCATGGCTAACTACCCGTGGGCAGTGGGCGGAGGCTGCATGGCCGCGAGCTTCCGGCGTCCGGCGAGCTTCGGCGTAAGGCTGTCGGCTTGGCGGGCGGTTCCAGCTTCGTGCCGGTCAGGCGTTCGATGGTGGCGCGCAGCGGCTTCGAATCCGGCGAACGCGCCAGCGAGCGCGCCCACAAGGCGCGCGCCTCGGCCTGCTTGCCGCTCACCCACAGCGACCTCGCCCCAGTGCGAGGCGATCTCCGCGTCGGGGAAGATGCGATACGCGCGCTCGAGATGCGGCAACGCGCCCGGAATGTCGCCGCGGCGGAAGCGCACCCAGCCGAGGCTGTCGAGAAACGCCGGATTGTCGGGCGAGGCCTCGAGCGCCTTGCGGATCAGCGTTTCGGCGCGCGGCAGTTTCTGGTTGCGGTCCGCGAGCGAATAGCCGAGCGCGTTCAGCAGGCTGGCATCTTCGGGGCGATCCTTGAGCAGGCTCTCGAAGCTGCGCACCGATTCGCGCTGCATGCCCGCCTTGTCCTGGATGAGCGCGATCTGGTAGCGCACGCCCGGATGATCGGGAAAACGCTCGAGCGCCAGCTGCAGCAGCGCGATGGCTTCGTGCGGCTTGCCCGACATCCTCGAGCAGCGCGGCCTTGGCGAACTCCACGTCGAGCGGCTCGGAGCGTTCCTTGGCGGCGTGTTCGTCGAGCATGCGGAACGCCGCGGCGCGCTCGTCCTGCTTGCAGCAGCAGGCGCGCCGCGCGGCCGCGCACGATGAGGCCGGCGCCGGCTTCGGCGAGCTTGGAGTAACCCTTCGAGCGCGAGATCGGTGCGGCCTTCGCGCTCGGCGATCGACGACAGATAGAAGAACGCCTCGGGCGCCGCCGCTGGCGAGCTGATCAAACTACCGAAGCGGCGGCCGGCCTCGGTCATGTCGCCCATCTGGTAGGCGAGCTTGCCGAGCCGCAGTTCGGCCTCGTCGCGCACCGACGCATCGGTGCGCAGGCTCTCGAGCTCCTGGCGCGCCTCGTCGAGGCGGTCGAGACGCAGCAGCGTATCGGCGTAGGCGAAGCGCTCGGTGTCCGGATCGAGCGCCGCGGCTTCCTGCGCGACGGCGATGGCCGCGACCGCGTCGCCCTCGGCGGTGAGCACGCGCGCGAGCTGCGCGCGCGCCTCGCCCGAGGCGGGCTCGTTGGCGAGCATGCGGTCCGCGAGTTTGTGCGCGGTGGTGAAATCGAAAGTTTCGAGCGCGAGGTCCGATGCCCGCCGTCGAGCAGGCGGTCGGACACGTCGGGCGACTCGAGCATGGGACGCAGCGTGTTCAGCGCGATGGCCGTGCCGCCCGCGTCGCTGACCTCGCCGATGAGCTTGATCAGCGACTCGTCACCGCCGAGCGCCTGCGTGCGCAGGATGGCCGCGCTCGCTTCTTCGGGTTGATAGAGCCGCACCGCCGCGAGCGCCACCGCCGCGGCCGCGTCGGCGCTGTCGGGTTCGAGCTTCTGCCAGCGCCGCGCGGTCTTGGCGCTCGCGCCGATCTGCTGGCACTCCGAGGCGACCTTGTTCGCGCGCTCGGAAATCGTGGGCGTCGTTCGTGGCCAGCGCGGCCTTGAGGTAGCGGTCGGTACCGCCGCGGCAGTCGCCGCGCGACAACGCCATGTCGGCGAGCACCAGATCGGCGTTGTCGGAATTGGTGGTGGACAGCGCGCTGCGCCGGTCGGCAACAACGCGGCCAGCACCACGAGGGCCAGTGAAATGGCCATGAATGCGAGTGTGTTTCGTGGCATGGAGGGCACTATAACTGGACCTCCGCCCCTTACAATGGTTCGCGTGAAAGACACCATTCGCCTGCGGCTCGAAAAAATGGTCGACCGCTATGAAGAAATCGGCCGCTCGCTGGCAGACCCGGCCGTCATTGGCCGACAACGCGAGTTCCGCGAATTGTCGATGGAATATTCCCGCCTCACGCCGGTGGCGGAAAAGTTCGGCGCGTTCCGGGTCGCTGGAACGCGAGCTCGCCTCCGCGCGCGACATGCAGGACGACAGCGATGCCGCGCATGCGCGACATGGGCCGCGAAGAAATGGCGCGGCTCGCGCCCGAGATCGAGCGCGCCGAAGACGCGCTCAAGGCGCTGCTGATCCCGCGCGACCCGCGCGACGACAAGAACATCTACCTCGAAGTGCGCGCGGGCACCGGCGGCGACGAAGCCGCGATCTTCGCGGGCGACCTGTTCCGCATGTACGCGCGTTACGCCGAGACGCATGGCTTCACCGTGGAGATCCTGTCGGAGAGCCTGGGCGAACACGGCGGCTATCGCGAAATCATCAGCCGCATCGCGGGCGCCGGGCGCGTTCGCGCGCTTCAAGTTCGAATCCGGCGTGCATCGCGTGCAGCGCGTGCCGGCCACCGAAGCGCAGGGACGCATCCACACGTCGGCCGTGCACCGTCGCCATCCTGGCGGAGCCCGACGAAGTCGAAGCCAGCGATCTGAATCCGGCCGAACTGCGCATCGACACGTACCGCGCCTCGGGCGCCGGCGGCCAGCACGTCAACAAGACCGATTCGGCGATTCGCATCACGCACCTGCCCATCGGGCCTCGTGGTCGAGTGCCAGGACGAGCGTTCGCAGCACAAGAACCGCTCGCGCGCCATGGCGCTCATGAAGGCCAAGCTGCTCGCCGCGGAGCAGGAAAAGCGCGACAGCGAGATCGCGCGCAACCGCAAGCTGCAGGTGGGCACGGGCGACCGCTCCGAACGCATCCGCACCTACAACTTTCCGCAGGGGCGCGTCACCGACCACCGCATCAACCTCACGCTCTACAAGCTCGCCGACATCATGCAGGGCAAGATCGACGAGCTGCTGGACGCCCTGCAGCACGAACACCAGGCCGAGCAGCTCGCGGAGGAAGAGCAGCGAGGCGCTGCGTGAGCGCGGCGGCGCCGACGGTGGCGCACGCGGGCTCGCGCCGCCGCGCCGTCATCGCCGTGCCGAGTGCCACCGGCGTCGACGCGCGCGTCGTGCTCGCCGGCCCCGGCGCGCGCTCCATCGCCTTCGTCATCGACTGGCTGATCCGCAGCGGCCTCGCGCTGGTGTACCTGCTGCTCGCCGCGTTGCTGCATCCTCGGCAACCTCGACTTTCGAGATCGATCCCGACGACGAGACGCTGTGGTATCCTCGCGGGCGCCATGCCGGCGACGGCTATCTACTTCCTCTATCACCTGATCCTCGAACCGCTGATGGCGGGCCGCACGCCGGGCAAGCGCATGACCGGGCGTGCGCGTACTCACGCCCGAAGGGCTGGTGCCGACCACGGGCGCGCTGGTCACGCGCAACGTGTTCCGCATCATCGACTCGCATGCCGGTGTTCTACGTCGTGGGCCTGCTGTTCGTGATGTTCGGCAAGCGGCACGTGCGGCTCGGCGACCTCGCGGCCGGGACGGTGCTCGCGATCGAGCGCGCGCCGTTCCTCGAAAAACTCGCGCGACGGCGTCGCGACCCCACGGCGGACCGGCGAATGGCTGCGCCGCGCGCAACGCGCCGCGGCGCTCGGCCGGCGCCGCGGCAGCGACGTGGCGGACGCGCTCGCCGTGGTCGACGACTATCGCCGCGCCGCGCGCGAGCTCGGCGCCGCGCGAACGCGCGCGATGCCGGCGTCGGCCGACGGAATACCTCGAAGCCGTGTATTCGGATCTGCACGACGCGATCCACCGGCCCGCGCGCCGCGCTGGCCTGGTAGCTGCTCGTCGCTGATGCGCGACCGCGTGCCGGCCGCGATGAGCGCCATGCGCGTGCACCTGCTCGCGGTGACGCTGCTGTTCGTCGTGTCGGGCGTCACCGGCTTCTGGCTGATCTACAGCTACCCGGATCTCATCGCGCATGTTCGCGAGCCCGCAGCTCATCGCGACCGTCGAGCGCGGCGAACTGTGGACCGACGGCCTGCTCAACGTCACGCCGTCCGCCGTGCTGTCGGTGTACATCCTCACCAACAACATCGTCGTGTCGTTCTTCGCGTTCTGCTCGGGCATCGTCTTCGGGCTCGGCACGTTCTACCTGATCGGCACGAACGGCATGTCGCTCGGCGCCATCTTCGCGTTCACCGGGCAGCACGGCCTCGCCGGACGGCTGTTCGACTTCGTGGTCGCGCACGGCTGCGTCGAGCTCTCGTGCATCTGCATCGCGGGCGCGGCGGGCGCGTACGTCGGCGAGGCGCTGATCCGGCCCGGCGAGCTGCACGCGCAGCGAGGCGTTCCGCGCGGCCGCGGCGAAGGCATGCGCGTGCTGGTGGTGGTCACGCTGCTGCTGTTCATCTGCGGATTCATCGAGGGCTACGTCTCGCCGGATCCGGAAGTGCCGCGCTGGGCGCGCGTCACCATCGGCGTGGGTTACTGGCTGTTCATGATCTCGCTGCTGCGCGGCTACGTGTTCGGCCGCAGCCGCGGCGGGCACTCACGATCTGGCAGGCCCCGTCTCAGATGCGCCGGCGCTGCGCAGCTGCAGATAGGCGTCGAGCACCGCCTGGTCGAGCTTGTCGTCGGGCTCGTCGAGCACCACGATCGCCCGCTGCCGCAGCTGCGCCACCTGCACCTGCGCGCGCTGGTGATGTTCGCGCGCCGCGAGCGTGATCGCCGGGATCGCGCCATCCTGTCGCCGGCACTGTCGGCGAGCCGCGCAATCTCCGCGGCATGCGGCGCGGCGACGATGGGCTGATGGCGCGGCACCAGCGCCTTCAGTGCCTGCATCAGCTGCTCGTTGCGCGCCGGGCTCGGCGAGATCCGTGAGCCAGACGACGAGTCCGCGATGCCGCAGACATGCGCCGCACCTGGATGCGCCGCGGCCAGCGGATTGGATTCGCCGCGATCCGTCTCGAGCATCTCGAGCGAGCGACGCAACCGCGTCACCGCGCGCACGCCGCGATCCGGCAGGCAGGCGCTCAGCATGCGATCGGCGTACACCAGCAAGCCGACGCGGTCCTCGACCGACACCGCGTGTTCGGCCAGTCGCGCGGCGACGTTGGCGTACAACCCGAGCCGGTCGAGCGCGCCGGCGCGCACGCGGCTGCCGCGACCGGCGTCGATGACCATCAGGATCTCGAGGTGCTGCGCCTCGCTGTATTCGCGCGACATCAGCGCGCCGCGGCGCGCCGTGGCCTTCCAGTCGATGCGCGACAGCGCGTCGCCGCTCACGTAATCGCGCAGCTGCAGCAGCTCGACGCCCGCGCCGGGCAGGCGCCGCGGCGTTTCGCCGGCGGATTCGCCGGCGACCGGCCGCGCGCCGCGCGGCAGGCTGTCGGGCGCGACGGTGAACGGCGCGTCCTGCGGCAAGTCGCGCGACCACCACGCGAGCGAGAACCGGCCGAGCAACCGCGCCGGGACCGTGCCGAAACGGCCGGCGCCGAGCCGCAGCGGCAGCAGATCCGGCCGGATCGCGCAGCTCCCCTTCGGGCGGCAGCGCGACGCGCCGCACCTCGGTGGTCTGGCGCAGCGCCGCCGGCAGCGCGCGCGCGTACTGCAGCTTGAGCTCGCGGCCGCGGTTGTGCGTGAACGCGAAGGCGCCGCGCGCCGGGCGGCCGAGCTTGAGGCGCTCGTCGAAGCGCATGTTCAGCGTCACCCGCGTGCCGCGCAGGTACCAGGCCTCGAGCGCGAGACCCGCAGCAGCAGGAAGGCCGGAAGCAACCAGGCCCTCGCGAACGCCGGCTCGTCGGACCACGTGCCCGGCGACGCCGAGCAGCGCGGTCAGTGCGACGAACAGGTAGCCGCGCAGCGCGAAGTGCATCGGCGATGCCCGGTCTAACGCGGTACCGGCGTGGCGTCGAGGATCGCGCCGACGACGCCGAGATCCGTATCGCCATCGAGCGCGGCTTCGGGCTTGAGCACCAGGCGATGCGCGAGCACCCAGCGCGCCACGGCCTGCACGTCGTCGGGCGCGACGAAGTCGCCGCTGCGCAGGCCCGCGTGCACGCGCGCCGCGCGCATCAGCGCCAGCGCGCCGCGCGTCGACAGTCCGAGCGCCACGCGCGGATGCTCGCGCGTGGCGTGCGCCAGGTCGAGCACGTAGTTCGGACAGCGCCTCCGACACGTGCAGCGCGCTCGCGGCGGCGCGCGCCTGGTGCAGCAGGTCGCGATCGATGCCGCCGAGGTCGGCCGGGAATCGCGTCGCGCGCCTCGAGCTCGGTGCCGTAACGCTTGAGGATCTCGCCTTCGGCCGCGCGCTCCGGGATAGCTCATGTCGATGCGCAGCATGAAGCGGTCGAGCTGCGACTCCGGGCAGTGGATAGGTGCCTTCGAACTCGCGCGGGTTCTGCGTCGCCAGCACCAGGAAGTCCTCCGGCAGCGGATACAGGTCGCGCTCCGAGGACACCTGCCGCTCTTCCATGGCCTCGAGCAGCGCCGACTGCGTCTTGGGGCCGGTGCGGTTGATCTCGTCGACCAGCAGCACGTCCGCGAACAGCGGGCCGCGCCGGAACACGAACTCGTTCTTCGACGCGTCGAACACGTGCGTGCCGACGATGTCGCTGGGCATGAGATCCGCCGTGCCCTGCACGCGCTTGAACTCGCCGCCGAGCACGCGCGCGAGCGTCTTCGCGAGCAAGCGTCTTGCCGAGCCCGGGCGGCCCCTGCACGAGCACGTGGCCGCGCGCGATCAGCGCGATGCACAGCGCGCGGATCACGTCCTCGGCGCCGACGATGACGCGCGCGAGCTCGCGCTGCACGGATTGTTCGAAGGTTGCGACTGGGGTGTTCATGTTTTCAGCCGTCGTTCCAGGTTGTCGAGAAGATTCTGCAGGGTACGAGCGGCAGCCTTGCGCTCGGCATGCGCATCCGCGTACCAGGCTTTCAGCTGATCGAGCTCCTGCGGCAGGATCGCGGCGTGGCGCTCGAGCCATTGCCACAGCTCGCCGCGTTCGGGCGCCTGGCGCCGCCGCGCGGCGCGCCGCGCGCGCGACGCGCGGCGAAGAAGTGATCGAACAGGCGCAGGCCGTGTGATGCGGCGCGACGGTGCGCGCGATCAGACCGCCCGCGCGGCGCACGAGCTCGGCTTCCGACGGATCGTGCCGCCACGATGGCCGGCGCGCGCAGCCGCGTCGAGCCGAGCACCCAGACGAGCCACAGGCCGAGCACGATGAACATGCGTCTTGTACAGGCGCGAGTCGCGTAGAAACGCGCGGGATCGTAGCTCGCCGAGAAGCCCCTGGCGCAGATCGTCGAACAGCACCACGCCGTCGCGCGACACGCTCGCGCTCACGATGTTGGCCAACAGCCGCGCATTGTCGGCGTTGCCGAGCGCGCGATTGGTGAACAGCGAACCGCCCGCGCACAGCAGGATGCGTCCCGCGCCGAGGCGCTGCTCGAACAGCGCGCCCTCGCCGTCGCGGCGTGCGCGCCAGCGTGAGCACGAAGTTGTCGTAGGGCATGCGCAACGACCAGTCCTCGGCCGGGTAGTCGGTCTCGAGCTCGAGCGTCTTCACGTCCCGCGAGCAGCGCATGCGGGCCGGTGGCGGTCAGCGCGATCTTGCTCGGGCCTTCGAGCGCGTGTACCGAGCTTCTCATCGTCGAATCATCCGCGGATTCCTCGTCTTCGTCGTCTTCGTCATCGCCTTCGTCTTCGGCGGCGCGCGCATCCGCCTCGCGCACGCGCTGCGCCAGCGGCGTGTCGTCGAGCCGCGCCTCGCGCGCCTCGCGGGTCTCGAACTCGATCGCGGTCAGCGATTCGATTTCGACCACCGCGCCCGACGCGCGCCGCGCGGCCCAGCCCGGCTGATCGAGCAGCGCGGCATTGATGAGCAGCGTGTTGCCGCGCCGGACCCACTGGTCGAGCGCGCCGAACTCGTCGCTGCGGAACACCTCGACGCCGGGCAGCGAGAGGATCAGCAGATTGCCGCGCGGCGGCAGCGTCGAGATCCGGCAGCGCGGTGTAACGCTCGCGGAAGGAGCGCACCTCGACGCCGGAACGCTGCAGCCACTCGAACAGTCCGGCGTAGCCATTGCCGCGACGCTCGGCGGTGGTCGGCCGCGCGGTGTCGGCATCCGGATCGAGCGACGGCGCCGGGCGCAGCCACAGGCCGTAGAACGCGGCGAGCGCCGCCAGCGCGAGCAGGAAAGCGATGCCGCGTTCGCGCATCAGCGTTTGCCTGCCGCGAGGCGCGAATTTCTCGAGCAGCGCCTTCGCCGCGGCCACCGTGCCCTCGAGCTCCGTCGTCGGGCGGCGTGCGGCGCGTAGCGAACCGCGTCGGCGTGGCGCCGACGGCGCGAGCGCCTCGCGTTCCTGCGTCCGAATCGAGCTGCGCGCGGCGCACGATCGCCGCGGCCGTGAGGCCGTCCGCCGCCGGCAGCCGGTGCGCGCGCGTCAGCGCCTCGCCTAACAACCGCAGCAGCATGCCCGGGCGCTCCGCGAGCGGCGCGGCCGCGACATCCGCGAGCATGCAGCCGCCGGCGCCATTCGGCCGCGGCATGCCGGCGCGGCGCGAGCGCGCCGCATGCCGCCGAACAACCCGGCCGCGCGCAGCTCCGACCAGATGACGAGAGCACACCAGCACGCCGACCAGCGCATAGCCCGTGTAGGTGATGGCCTGCGCGACGCCCTCGCTGGTCTGGAACTGCCGGCGCCACTTCTCGAGCCAGCTCGCCTCGTCGTCGTCCTTGCGGTTCTCGAGCTTGTCCTTGAGCCAGCGCTTGAAGCGCTCCCAGCGCGTCGCGCCCTGCTGGCCCTTCGTCGCCGAGCTCCGCGAGCACCGGCGTCGAGCTGGTCCGGCGTCGGTGCATCGCGCGCGCGCGGCGCCGCTCGCGGACTGCCGCACGAGCTCGGCGAGCGCACGCAGGCTCTCGGCGGAGATTTCCTCGCGCCGCTCGCGCAAGCGCTGCGGCAGCAGGTCGCGCCACGGCGCGCTCGCCAGCGCCGGCAGCAGTTCCGGGCAGCGCTTCTGGATGCGTTCGATGCCGATGTCGATCGCGGGCATCGAGCCGCGCGCGGCAGGCTTCCACGACGCGCAGCGCCGCGTCGTCGGCCGGCGATGCGACACCCGGCGATCATCAGGCCTAACAACCCGAGCCAGCGTTTCACGCGCGGGCCCCGCGCCGTTCCTGCGTCGCGCAGCTTCAGGTCCTCGTACGCGACGATCAGCACCGCGAGCACGAAGGGCACGCCGAAGGCGCCGACGACGAGCTAGAGCATCGATGCGACGCGTCGCGATCAGGAACAGATCCGCGCGCGCCGAACAGCGGCGACAGCATGGCCGCGACGATGACCGCGGCAGCACGATAGAACGCCGTGACCATGCAGGCGGTGGCGAGGATGGCGCCGACCATGCGCCACGAGCGGCGCATCGAGAGCCGCACGCGCGCGCGATGGCGGCGAACGGCCCGAGGCCGTCGCACCAGAAGGCCGGCAGCGCCACGACGAACAGCGCCATCGGCCAGAGCAGCGGCACCGCCGCGAACATCAGCGCCTCGTGCTCGGCAAGGCCGCGTCGAGCACCGGCCGACCACGACGAGCAGCAGCGGATAAGCCGAAGGCGACAGCGGTCGCGAGCAAGCGCGGTCGGCCAGCCGCTGGAGCGCGGTGGCGATCTCGCGGCGAAAACGTCGGCCGCACGCCCGCGCGCACCGCGTTCAGCCGCAACGTGATCACGCCGAGCAGCACGACGCTGAGCACGAACACGATGCGCGTAGCCGATCAGCGCGGCAGTTCGGATCACGAACGAGACACCGGTGCCGCGAGGAATCGGCGAGAAGAACGTCGAATACAGCGTGGGCAACTCGAGCACCAGCACGGCGAGCCCGGAGTACGGCAGGCAGCGCAAGATGCCGGCGCGAAACAGACGAAATGCCGCATCCAGCACCTCGCGCCGTCATGAGCGGCCGCGGCAGCGGCAACAGCGCCGACCTGGAGCAGTCCATGCGCGGCATGATACCGATGCCGGGCGGAAGTCGTGCATCATCGCTGCCCCATGTTCGAACTGTCCGACAGCGAGCGCGCTCCTCGCAAACGCCGCGCACACCGATCGAGCGCCGCGACGCGGAAATCCTGCTCGCCGGCTGCTGGGCAAGACCCGCTCGCAACTGCTGGCCACGCGGCGGCGAGCCGGTGCCGGCCGAGGTCGCGGCACGCTTCGAGGCCGCGCGCCGTCAGCGGCGCGCGCCGGTGTGCCCGTCGCCTATCTTCTGGGCCGGCGCGAATTCTGGTCGCTGGAGTTCGCCGTCGACCCCGCCGTGCTGGTGCCGCGCCCCGAAACCGAGCTGTTAGTCGAACGCGTGCTCGCAGCTCGTGACGCGCGCCGGCCGCGCAGGTCGCCGACCTGGGCACCGGCTCCGGCGCCATCGCCATCGCGCTGGCGACAGAACGCCCGGCCTGGCGCGTCACGGCACGGATGCCTCGCCCGACGCGCTCGACGGTGGCGCGCGCGCAACGGCGAGCGCCTGGCGGGCGGCCGCGTCGAATGGGCGCTGCGGCGACTGGTACGCGCCGCTCGCCGGCCGCCGCTTCGATGCCCTCGTCAGCAATCCGCCCTACATCGCCGCCGACGATCCGGTGCTCGCCGGCGACGGCCTGCGCCACGAACCGCGCGGCGCGCTGACGCCGGGCGGCGATGGCATTCGAGCGCGCTCGCCACTCTTATTAATGGGGCCCCGCGGCATCTGCATGCCCGGCGGCTGGCTGGTGCTCGAACACGGCGCCACGCAGGGCGAAACGCTGCGTGCGCTGCTTGTCGCCCGTGGCTTCACTCACGTAACCTCGCACCGCGATCTCGCCGGCCACGAGCGCGTCACCGAAGGCAAGCTGGCCCCATAGGAAACACCCGTGTCACTCGTTTTTGAAACCACGCTCGGCACCTTCGAAGTCGAGCTGTTCGAGAAAGAAGCCCCGATCTCCGCGCAGAATTTCCTGGAGTACGTCGACGACGGATTCTTCGACGGCGTCATTTTCCATCGCGTCATCCCCGGCTTCATGATCCAGGGCGGCGGCTTCGAGCCGGGCATGAAGCAGAAGAAGGTCAAGGCGCCGATCAAGAACGAAGCGACCAACGGCCTCAAGAACTCGCGCGGCACGCTCGCGATGGCGCGCACCAACGACATCAACAGCGCCACCGCGCAGTTCTTCGTCAACCTGGTCGACAACGATTTCCTCGACCATGCCGGCCCGTCCAACTACGGCTACGCGGTGTTCGGCAAGGTCACCTCCGGCATGGACGTCATCGACAAGATCGCCAAGGTGGCGACCACCACCCGCTCCGGCCACCAGAACGTGCCGGCCGCGGACGTGATCATCACCAAGGCGTCACGCAAGTAGTGTGAAGAAGAGCTTGGCGGCGGCGGCTGGTCCGATGGACGCTCATCGGGCTCGTCGCCGTCTTTCTCGTCACCGCGCTGCCGGTCGTGGCCATGCGCTGGATGGACCCGTGGTACAGCGCCTTCATGCTGGACGCGGCGCTCGACGCCAGTCGCGCGCCGGCAAGACTAACTACCAGACCGACTATCGCTGGGTGGATCTCGAGCAGATCTCGCCGCACGCGGCCGTGGCGGTGATCGCCGCCGAGGACCAGTTCTTCCCGTTCCACACCGGCTTCGACTTCAAGTCGATCCGCGAAGCGGTGCGCACAACGACAGCCAGGCGAGCAAGCAAGCGGCCGCGCGTGCGCGGCGCGAGCACCATCACGCAGCAGGTGGCGAAGAACCTGTTCCTGTGGTCGGGGCGCAGCTACGTGCGCAAGGGCCTCGAGGCGTATTTCACGCTGCTCATCGAGCTCACCTGGCCGAAGGAACGCATCCTCGAGGTGTATCTCAACGTCGCGCAGTTCGGCGACGGCATCTACGGCGTCGAAGCCGCCGGCGCAGCGTTTCTATCGCATGCCCGCCGCGCGGCTCGGCCGCTACGAGGCGGCGACGCTCGCCGCCGTGCTGCCGAATCCGATCACGTTCAAGGTGCAATGCGCCGTCGCCCTACGTCACGAAGCGCCGCGACTTGATCCTCGACGCAGATGCGCGGGCTCGGTGGGCCCAGCTACCTGAACGAGCTGGAGAATCCGACCGCCCCGCCCGCGCGAAGCCCGGACGCAAGGCGCCCGGACGACTGAACCGCGCAGCCGGCGCTGGCGTCGACGAGGCCTGCCAGCGAGTTAGGCTAGCGGCGCAGGATCGCCGAAGGCGATCCGAGGGAGAATAATAATGAACGAGTAACGCCCTCGAAGGGGCGGCCGGCTCGCGCGCCGCGCCCGAACCTCGCCCGCGTCAACTCTGCCGTTCGAGTTCCGCGGCAACGGCGGCGAGTACTTCCGCATCTGGATCGTCAACCTGCTGCTCACCATCGTCACGCTGGGAATCTATTCGGCGTGGGCCAAGGTGCGCCGGCTGCGCTATTTCTACGGCAACACATTCCTCGACGGACAATCGTTCGAGTACCACGGGCAGCCGCTCGCCATCCTCAAGGGACGGCTCATCGTCTTCGTCGCCTACGTGTCGTTCGTGGTCGCCGTCGCAGTGTTGCGCCGCTCGCTGAGCCTGGTGATCATCCCGCTGGCGTTCTTCGGCGTGCCGCTGGATCATCATGCGCTCGCGCATCTTCCAGATGCGCATGAGCTCCTATCGCAACCTGCGCTTCGATTTCCACGGCACCTACGGCGGCGCGATGGCGGCGTTCATCGGCTGGTACTCTCCTGGTGCGTGATCACGTTCGGCATCCTGTATCCGTCCTGGGTACGCAAGCGCGTCGAGTACTCGCTGGACAACGCCGCGTACGGCACCCAGCAGTTCTCGTTCCTCACCGGCACCGGGCGCTTCTACGCGTTCTGCTACATCACGGTCGGCGATGTGCCTCGGCGGCCTATCTCGGCTCTTCATCTTCGCGTTCGTCGGCATGGGGATCGGCAACGGCGAAAATGCCTTTGACCCGAATGCCACCGACGACCTCTGGAGATGCTCTGGGCGATGCCGATGTTGCTGGCTCGTGATGCTCGCTGGCCGCCGTCGCGCGGTCTCGCCATCTGGGGTTACTACCAGGCGTCGTTCATCAACGCCTCGTTCGGCGGCGTCCAGATCGGATCGAACTACGTGCGCTCCGAACCTGCGTATCTCGCCGCTCATCTGGATCTACGTGACCAACCTGCTCGGCATCGTGTTCACGCTGGGCCTGTTCTATCCCGTGGGCCAAGGTGCGCCAGGTGCGTTACCAGCTCGAGAACACCTCCATCGATTCCGACGGCGATCTGTCGCGCTTCACGGCGCACGCTGGCCAGGGCGCCGACGCGCTCGGCGAGGAAGCCGGAGACTTCTTCGACGTCGACTTCGGGCTGTAGCTTGATCGCGGGCCGCTATTTCGACGGTCGAAGTTCGGCGCCCGCGCAGGCGACGCTGGAGTTCGGCGCCGACGGACAGGTGCGCGTGCACGGGCTGCCCGAGCCCCTGGCGGCACCGTTCGCCGAGGTCACGATTTCCGACCGCGTCGGCAACATCACGCGCCGCATCGAGTTTCCGGACGGCGCGGTGTTCGAAACGAACGACAACGACGCGGTCGACGCGGCGCTGCGACGCCGCGGGGCACGGACGCGCGCTCCGGCCTGGTGCACTGGCTCGAAAGTCGCTGGCAGGTCGCGCTCGCCTCACTGGCGGGCGTCGTGGTGGTCATCGTTCGCGTTCCTGACGCTGGGGCGTGCCGGCGATCGCGAACTGGGCCGCGCGACGTCATGCCCGCCGACCATGGATCGCGCCATCGGCTCGGGCACGCTCGACGTCCTCGACCGTATCGCGTTCGAGCCGTCGCAGCTTGCCGCGGAAGCGACAGCAGCGAGTTGCAGGAACGATTCGCCGAGATGACCGCGCCGCTCGACGATGGCCACGAGTACCAGCTGGAGTTGCGCGAACGGCCGTGCGGTCGGCGCCAATGCCTTCGCGCTGCCGTCGGGCATCGTCGTCATGACCGACGAGCTCGTGGAGCTCGCGAAGACCGACGACGAACTGGTCGCGGTGCTCGCGCATGAAATCGGCCACGTGCGCGGCCGCCACGCGCTGCGCCAGACTGCTGCAGGCGGCGGGCGTCTCCGCCATCGCCGTCGCGTTGCTCGGCGACGTGAGCTCCATCTCCGGCGTGCTGAGCGCCGCTCCGGTCGCTGTTGCACGCCAAGACACTCGCGCGAGTTCGAGACCGAGGCCGACGCCTTCGCGCAGCCAGTGGCTGCAGCGAGCACGGCATCGCGGAATCGAGTTTCGACGCCATCCTGTGCCGCATCACCGGTCGAGGACGAAGGAGGCGGAACCGCGGATTCGACTTCTTCGCGTCGCATCCTGCCGACCGGAAGAGCGCGCGCAGTTGCGCTGGCGGAACCGGACAGTCGAAACAGCGCTCAGTTGATCGAGTCGCTGCCGCGCGGCGCCGCTCCGGTCGAACAGCTGCTCGACGTCGATCGCATCGAACTTGTAGGGCTTCTGGCAGAACTCGCAGGTGACGGTGCACGCGCCCTGCTCCGCGATCACCGAGCGCACTTCGTCGACGCCCAGCGAACGCAGCACGTTGGCGACGCGCTCGCGCGAGCAGCGGCATTCGAATTTCACGTCGTGGCCCGCAGAACACGCGCACTTCGTCGACGCCGAACATGTCGCACCAGGCGTTGCTCGACGTCGTCTTCGAGCAGCTCGCCGCGCGTCGAGCGCAGACATGGCGTCGATCGGCCTTCATCCAGGCGGCATCGAGCGCGGCCGGATCGACCTGCGCCTGCTTGCCGCCCTCACCGGGAATGCGTTGCACCAGCATGCCGGCGACCACGCCGGCACTCGCCGCCAGCAGCACGCGCGTCGGCAACTGCTCCGACTGCTGGAAATAGGCTTCGAGCGATTCGGCCAGCGAATTGCCGGTGATGGGCACGACGCCCTGGTAGCTCGACGCGCGATCGGTGGCTTCGACGGTGACGACGATCTGCCCTTCGCCGGCCAGCGAGCGGAAGCCGCGGCCTCACCCTCGAGCGGCTCGTGACGCGCCATGCCGCGCACCTTGAAATCGTGCGTGCACTGCGCCACCAGCAGGTTGACCAGGCCCTTGCCCTGCAACTGCAGCGTGAGCGTGCCGTCGAACTTGAGCGTGGCGGCCAGCAACACCACCGCGCCCACCGCCTCGCCCAGCAACTGCTGCACGGCGGGTGGATAGTCCTGGTGTTCGCGCAGGTTCGAGCCAGGCGCGCGACAGGCGCACGGCGTGACCGCGGATGGGATGCCGTTCGAGGACGAAGCGACGGACGAGATCGGACTCGCTCACTGGCGTCAGCCGTCGCATCAGCCGGCCAGCTTCTTCTTCAGAAGCTCGTTGAGCTGCGCGGGATTGGCCTTGCCGCCCGTGGCCTTCATGACCTGGCCGACGAAGAAGCCGAACAGCTTGTCCTTGCCCGAGCGGTAGTCGGCGAGCTGGCCCGGATTCTTCGCCATGACTTCGTCGATGGCCTTCTCGATGGCGCCCGTGTCGGTGATCTGCTTGAGACCCTTCGACTCGATGATGGCATCGGCGTCCTTGCCTTCGGCCCACATGGCCTCGAACACATCCTTGGCGATCTTGCCGGAGATGGTGTTGTCGACGATGCGCGCCAGCAAGCCCGGCGAGGCGCGCGGCGTCGATGCGGCTCTCGGTGATCTCGAGGTTGTGCTCGTTGAGCGCGGCGGCCAGCGAACCGGCCACCCAGTTGGCGGCGAGCTTGGCCTGTTCCTTCGAAGGTTCCTTGCCGCCCGCGAGTAGTTTGGCGACTTCCTCGTAGTACGCCGCCAGCTCCTTGCGACGAGGTGAGCACGCCGGCGTCGTATTCCGACAGGCCGAACTGCGCGACGAAGCGCGCGGCCTTCTGGTCCGGCAGCTCGGGCAGCGTCGCCTTCACGCTCGCGATGAACGCCGCGTCGATCTCCACCGGCAGCAGGTCCGGATCCGGGAAGTAGCGATAGTCGTTCGCCTCTTCCTTCGAGCGCATGCTGCGCGTCTCGCCCTTGTCCGGGTCGTAGAGCCGCGTTTCCTGCACCACCTTGCCGCCGCGCTTCGAGCACGTCGATCTGGCGCGCGACTTCGTAGTTGATGGCCTTCTCGACGAAGCGGAACGAGTTGATGTTCTTGATCTCGGCGCGCGTGCCGAATTTCTCGGCGCCGACCTTGCGCACCGACACGTTGGCGTCGCAGCGGAACGAGCCTTCCTGCATGTTGCCGTCGCAGATCTCGAGGTAGCGCACCAGCGTGTGCACCTTCTTGAGATAGGCCACCGCCTCTTTCGCCGAACGCATGTCGGGCTCGGAGACGATTTCGATGAGCGGCGTGCCGGCGCGATTGAGGTCGATGCCGGACTGCTTCGGCAGGCCTTCGTGCAGCGACTTGCCGGCGTCCTCTTCGAGGTGCGCGCGCGTGATGCCGATGCGCTTCTTCGTGCCGTCGTCGAGCACGATGTCCATGTGGCCCTTGGCGACCACCGGCAGCTCGTACTGGCTGATCTGGTAGCCCTTGGGCAGATCCGGGTAGAAGTAGTTCTTGCGCGCGAACACCGAGCGCGGCGCGATCGTCGGCACCGACGGCGAGCCCGAACTTCACCGCCATGCGCACGGCTTCCCCGTTGAGCACGGGCAGCACGCCCGGATACGCGAGATCGACGAGATTCGCCTGCGAGTTCGGCGCCGCTGCCATAGGCCGTGGGCGAGCCCGAGAAGATCTTCGACTTCGTCGAGAGCTGCGCGTGGATCTCGAGGCCGATGACGGTTTCCCACGAGCGCTCATGACAGCTTCTCCGGCTTGAACGCCGCGGGAATCTGCCGATGCCAGTCGGTTTCCTTCTGATAGGCATGCGCCACGTTGAGCAGCTTCGCTTCGGCGAAATGCGGACCGGCGATCTGCAGGCCCACCGGCAGATCGCGCACGAATCCGCAGGGAATGGACATGGCCGGCACGCCGGCGAGGTTCGCGCCGATGGTGTAGATGTCGTTGAGATACATCTGGATCGGATCCGAGGCCTTCGCGCCGATGCCGAAGGCGACGTCGGGCGCGGTCGGCCCCATGAGCACGTCGACTTCGCCGAAGGCGCGCTTGAAGTCCTGGTTGATCAGCTGCCGCACGCGCTGCGCCTTGAGGTAGTAAGCGTCGTAGTAGCCGGCGGACAGCACGTACGTGCCGGTCATGATGCGGCGCTTGACCTCGGCGCCGAAGCCCTCGCCGCGCGAGCGCTTGTAGAGGTCCATGCAGATCCTTCGGATCCTTGCGCGCGATAGCCGTAACGCACGCCGTCGAAGCGCGCGAGGTTCGACGAACACTCGGCCGGCGCCACGACGTAATAGGTGGGCACCGACAGCGGCAGCGCCGGCAGTTTGACCTCGACGAGCTTCGCGCCGAGCTTCTCGTAGACCTTGAGCGCCTCGCGGATGCAGCTTCTCGACCGACGGCGTCGAGGCCCTTGTCGAAGAACTCCTTGATGAGGCCGATCTTGCAGGCCCGCGAGCGGCGCGTTCAGCGACTCCACATAGTTAGGAACCGGCGTGTCGACGCTGGTGGAGTCGCGCGGGTCGAAGCCCGACATGGCGCCGAGCACCATGGCGGCATCTTCGGCCGACTGGGAGATCAGCCCGCCCTGGTCGAGGCTCGAGGCGAACGCGATCATGCCGTAGCGCGAAACGCGGCCGTAGGTGGGCTTGATGCCGGTGACGCCGCACAGCGACGCCGGCTGGCGGATCGAACCGCCGGTGTCCGTGGCCGTGGCGATCGGGCGCGATGCGCGCGGCGACCGCGGCGGCCGAACCACCCGAGGATGCCACCCGGCACCAGCTTCAGGTCCCACGGGATTCTTCACCGGGCCGTAGAAGCTGGTCTCGTTCGACGAGCCCATGGCGAACTCGTCCATGTTGGTCTTGCCGAGCGTGACCATGCCGGCCGCGTTGAGCTTCTCGACCACAGTGGCGTCATATGGCGACACGAAGTTGTCGAGCATCTCGAGCCGCAGCTGGTCTTGACGCCCTTCGTGCAGAAGATGTCCTTGTGCGCGAGCGGCAGGCCGGTGAGCGGGCCCGCCTTGCCCGGAGGCCAAGTGGCGTCGGCGGCCTTCGCCTGCGCCAGAGCCGACTCCGCGGTGACCGTGATGAAAGCGTTGAGCTGTCGGCTGCGACGCTTCGATGCGCGCCAGCAGAGCACTTCGTGAGCTCCGTCACAGAAAATTCTTTGGCGCGCAGCTTCTTTGCGAGCTCCGACAGCGTCAGCGTGTGCATTTTCTTAGGGCTTTCTTACTCAATGACCTTGGGAACGAGATACAGCGCGGCTTCGACTTGCGGAGCGTTGCGTTGGTAGAGCTCGTGTTGGTCCTTTTCGGTCACGACGTCGGGCCGCATGCGCTGCGCGAGTCCCGGAAGCGGATGAGCCATGGGCTCGATACCCGCGGTTTGTGCCGCGTCGAGCTGCCCGACGAGATCGACGATCTTCGAAAGACTGTCCTGGTAGACGGGGATCTCGGCTTCGGTCAGTGAAAGACGGGCGAGATGCGCGATGGAGTTGATCTGGTCGCGATTGAGGCTCATCGAAAACTCAAGCAAAAGATGTTGGAAATGTGCGCGGAATCATACCTGTTGCCTTGTGGAGCGTGCTGCAGATTGTTAAATTGCCGCCACTTTTTCGCGCTTCGGCTACCACTTCATGTTCAAACGCTTGCGCGGCTATTTCTCGAGCGATCTCTCGATCGACTTGGGAACGGCCAATACCCTCATTTATGTCCGTGACAAGGGCATCGTGCTCAATGAGCCGTCCGTTGTCGCGGTGCAGGACGATCACTCCGGTCGCGGCAAGGTCATCGTCGCCGTTGGCGCCGAAGCCAAGAACATGCTGGGCCGCACGCCGGGCCACATCAACGCGGTGCGGCCCATGAAGGACGGCGTCATCGCCGACTTCACCTACACCGAGAAGATGCTGCAGTACTTCATCGGCAAGGTGCACGGCAACCGCGTGCTCAAGCCCTCGCCCGCGCGTGCTGGTGTGCGTGCCCATCGGCTCGACCCAGGTCGAACGCCGCGCCATCAAGGAGTCGGCCGAAGGCGCCGGCGCGCGCAGCGTGCAGATAGTTAGCGAGCCCATGGCGGCCGCGGTCGGCGCGGGCCTGCCCGTGAACGAAGCGCGCGGCTCGATGGTGCTCGACATCGGCGGCGGCACCTCCGAAGTCGCCGTGCTCTCGCTGAACGGCATCGTGTACGCGGCCTCGGCGCGCATCGGCGGCGACCGCTTCGACGAAGCCATCATGAACTACGTGCGCCGCAACTACGGCATCCTCATCGGTGAAGCCACCGCCGAGCGCATCAAGATCGAAATCGGCGCGGCCTATCCCGGCCAGCAGGTGCGCGAGCTGTCGGTGAAGGGCCGCAACCTCTCCGAAGGTGTGCCGCGCAGCTTCACGCTCAACTCCAACGAAATCCTCGAAGCGCTGCAGGAACCGCTGCAGGGCATCGTCGGCGCCGTCAAGCAGGCGCTGGAACAGACTCCTCCCGAGCTCGGCGCGGACGTCGCCGAACGCGGCATCGTGCTCACCGGCGGCGGCGCGCTGCTGCGCGACATCGACAAACTACTCATGGAAGAGACCGGCCTGCCGGTGGTCATCGCCGAAGACCCGCTCACCTGCGTGGCGCGCGGCGGCGGTCGCATTCTGGAGCTCCAGGACCAGGTCGGGCCGGGAAGCTTCGGCCTCGAATAAACCGTGGCCGTATTCGGCAGCGGCGGCAGTCGCTCGGTCGGCGGACGCGGCCCGTCCTTCGGCTTCCGCTTCTTCTGTTACGCCGTGCTCTCGGTCGTGCTCATGTTCTACGACCGGCGCGGCGGCTGGCTCGACACCGCGCGCTACGGCCTGCAGGCCGCTATCTACCCGCTGCAGCTCGCGGTCAACTCCCCTTCCGCGGCCTGGCGCTGGCTGCGAGGAGAGTTTCACCACGCGCGAGACGCTGCAGGCGCGAAGTCGACCGCTGCGCAACCAGCTGCGCGACCAGCAGCTGATCACGCTGCGCCAGGCGGCGCTCGAGCAGGAAAACGCCACGCTGCGCGGCCTCAACGCGGCGCTGCCCGAGGTCATCGAGAAGCGGCTCGTCGGCGAAGTCATCAGCGTCGAGGTGTCCACGCTGCGCCAGCGGCTGCTGGTCAATCGCGGCGGCAACTCACGGCGTCTTCAAGGCCCAGCCGGTGATCACCGGCGACGGCGTGCTCGGCCAGGTGTTCCGCACCGGCCCGTTCAGCTCGGAAATCATCCTGATCACCGACGCGGAACACGCGCTGCCCGTGCAGGTCGTGCGCTCCGGCGTGCGCACCATCGCGCTCGGCACCGGCCGCAGCACCTCGCTCGAACTGCCCTACGTGCCGCAGAACTACGACGTGAAGGTCGGCGACCTGCTGGTCACCTCCGGCCTCGACGCCAGCGTATTCCCGTTCGGCCTGCCGGTCGCGCGCGTCACGAAGGTGGAGCGCGATCCCGACGCAGCCGCTGGCGCAGATCCACGCCGTGCCGCTCGCCGGCATCGAAAGCGATCGCGAAGTGCTGTTCATCTGGGAGCGCCCCGATCATCCCGCCGCCGCCGCGACGCCTGAAGCGCTGGCGGTCGAAGCCGCCCCACCGGTGAAGAAGCCATGAACCTCGCGCGCCGCGAACCGCGCTGGGCGGTGACCTTCACGGTGCTGCTCGCGCTCATCGCGCAGGTGCTGCCGCTGCCGGACTGGCTGTCGGTGGTCCGGCCCTCGTTCGTCGCGCTGGTCATCATCTACTGGAGCATCTACGCGCCGCATGCCGGCGGCATCTTCGCGCCCTGGCTCGCGGGCCTGGCGCTCGACGTCTTCAAGGGCGACGTGCTGGCGCAGAACGCGCTGGCCATCGCGCTGGTCGCCTACATCGCCATGAGCCTGCACCAGCGCCTGCGCAACCAGACGCTCGTGCAGCAGTCGCTGTTCGTGTTCGCGCATGCTCACGTTGAACGAAGTCGTCGTCTGGGGCATCGAAGGCTGGAGCGGCCATGCCGTGTCGACACCGTGGCGCTGGATCCAGCCGATGATCGGCGCCATGTTGTGGCCGTTCATCGCGTTGCTGGTCGGCCGCACGCACACGCGTACTTAGCGAGTCCCTCCATGGGCACGGTCCGCATCAAGGATCACTGGGCCGAACAGCGGCTGTTCGAGCAGCCGCGCCTGGCCGCCGCGTTCATCATCGCCGCGCTGACCCTCGTGCTCATCGGCCGCCTCGTGGTGCTGCAGGTGATGCGCTACGACTACTACGCCGAGCTCTCGCAGGGCAACCGCGTGCGCGTCGAGCCGCTGCCCGCGCAGCGCGGCCTCATCCTCGATCGCAACGGCGCAGGTGCTCGCCGAGAACCGCCCGGCCTTCCAGCTCGAACTGGTGCGCGAGCGCGTGCCCGATGTCGACGCCACGCTCAAGCGGCTCATCGAAATCGGCGTGTTGCCGGCCGACGACCTCGACGAAACGCGCAAGCTGGTGAAATCGCGCCGCAGCTTCGAGAGCGTGCCGATCCGCCTGCGCCTCACCGACGAGGAAATCGCGCGCTTCGCCGTGCACCGCTTCGAATTCCCGGGCGTGGACATCGCCACGCGTCTCACGCGTTTCTATCCGCACGGCGAACATGCCGTGCACGCGCTCGGCTACGTCGCCGCGATCAGCGAAAGCGACGTCAAGAAGCTCGAAAAGGACAAGCAGCTCACCAAGTACGCCGGCACCTCGCTGATCGGCAAGCTCGGCATCGAGGCGTCCTACGAGAAGCAGCTGCACGGCACCGACGGCTCGCGCCAGATCCTCGTCAACGCCGCCGGCCGCTCGGTGCAGCGCCAGGGCACGCTCACGCCCGACCTGCAGGAGATCGAGCCGGTCGCCGGGCCGCGACGTGATCACCAGCATCGACCTGCCGACGCAGCTGGTCGCCGAGCAGGGACTCATCGGCCGGCGCGGCGCGGTGGTCGCCATCGATCCGAACAACGGCGACGTCGATCGCGATGGTGTCGACGCCGGGCTTCGATCCGAATCCCTTCGGCCGCGGCCTGACCACGGCCGAATACGCCGCGCTGCGCGACAACATCGACGTGCCGCTGCTCAACCGCGCGATCCGCGGCGAATATCCGCCCGGCTCCACCGTGAAGCCGGCGATCGCGCTCGGCGGCCTCACGCTCGGCGTCACGACGCCGCAGCGGACCAAGGCCTGCCGCGGCTATTTCATGCTGCCCGGCTCGAGCCATCGCTTCCGCGACTGGCGCGCCGGCGGACATGGCGTCGGTCGCGATGGAAACCGCGATCGCGCAGTCCTGCGACGTGTACTTCTACGAGCTCGCCATCGATGATGGGCGTCGACAAGCTCTCGGGCTGGCTCGCGCACTTCGGCCTCGGCCAGCCGACCGACATCGACATCGGCGGCGAGCGCAAGGGCATCCTGCCGACGCCCGGCTGGAAGAAGGCGCGCTTCAAGAATCCGGCCGACCAGGTGTGGTTCCCCGGCGAGACCGTGAGCTTCGGCATCGGCCAGGGTTATCTCATCGTCACGCCGCTGCAGGCTCGCGCACATGACGTCCGATCCTCGCCTCGCGCGGCAAGAGTTATCAGCCGCGCCTCGTCACCGCCTTCCGCGAACAGGGCACGGGCAAGGTCGAGCCGATCGCGCCCAAACTACTCGAGACCGTCGAAGCGCTCGCCCGAGAACTGGAAGGTCGCGGTCGACGGCATGGTCAAGGTGATGACCGGCCCGGCACCGGCTGGCGCAGCCAGGTCGGCGCGCGAATACCAGATCGCCGGCAAGACGGGCACCGCGCAGGTGTTCACCGTCGGCCAGAACGAGAGCTACAAGCGATGGAGGCGAAGCTCAACGAACGCCTGCTCGACCACGGCTGGTTCATCGCGTTCGCGCCCGCGGATGCGCCCGAAGCTCGCCGTCGCGGTGATCATCGAGAACGGCAAACACGGCACCGCCGCCGCGCCGATCGCGCGCCGCGTGCTCGACCAGTACCTGCTGGGCCACACCACCACGCCGGAAATTCCGCCGCCGGTGATTGCGCCCACGGGCGCGGTGGTCGTTGCGCCGACTGCGCCGGGAGACGAGTGATGTACGAACCCATAGAAATCGGCTCGCGCAGCCGCCGCACCTTCACCGCCGCGGGCCGCATCCTCGGCGCGCTGAAGCTCGACGGCCCGCTGCTCGTCGGCCTCGGGCTCATCACGCTCTACGGCCTCGTCGTGCTCTACAGCGCCTCGGGCCAGAACTGGAACCGCGTCATCGACGGCGCCATCCGCGCCGCGCTCGGCGGCGTCGCGATGTGCGCGCTGGCGCAGGTGAAGCCCGCCTTCCTGCGCCGGCTCGCGCTGCCGCTGTGGATCGTCGGCGTCGTGCTGCTGATCGTCGTCGACATCACCGGCCACATCGGCAAGGGCGCGCAGCGCTGGCTGGATCTCGGCTTCATCCGCTTCCAGCCCTCCGAAATCATGAAGCTCGCGGTGCCCATGACCTGCGCCTGGTGGCTGCACGACCGGCCGCTGCCGCCGGACTGGAAGTCGCTGCTGGTGCTCGCGCGTGATCATCCTGCATGCCCGACCGGCCTCACCATCGTCCAGCCGGACCTCGGCACCGGCGGACTCATCCTGATCGGCGGCATGCTGGTGGTGATCCTGGCCGGCCTGCAGTTCCGCGTGATCTTCGGCCTGGCCGCCGCGGGCGCCGCCGCCGGCTGGTTCGCCTGGCACTACGTGCTCTACGACTACCAGAAGCAGCGCGTGTTCACGCTGCTCGATCCGGAGTCCGACAAGCTCGGCGCGGGCTATCACATCATCCAGTCGCAGATCGCCATCGGCTCGGGCGGCGTGTTCGGCAAGGGCCTGCTGAACGGCTCGCAGGGCCAGCTCGAGTTCCTGCCGGAGCGCACCACCGACTTCATCTTCGCCATGGTCGGCGAGGAACTCGGTCTGCTCGGCGCGACGATCCTGCTGCTGCTCTACGTCTTCGTCGTAGGGCGCGCCCTGTATCTCGCGGTGGAAACGCAGGACACCTTCGCGCGTTTGCTGGCGGGCAGCATCGCGCTCACCTTCTTCGTCTACGTATTCATCAATGCGGGCATGGTCAGCGGACTGCTGCCGGTTGTCGGCGTTCCGCTACCGCTGGTCAGTTACGGCGGAACATCGATGGTGACCCTGCTGGCGAGCTTCGGTATCCTGATGTCCCTCTACTCGCATCGGAAGCTCGTCGCCTCGTGATGCGCAATGCGCCTGCACTGACAGCAATCCTTCTCTCTTCTTTCGGGTTCCGCGCTGGCGGACGGCTCGTTCACCGGTCGCACCCGTTTCGATCTCGATCGCGCCGAAATCCAGCAATTCGTCGAAGCCACCGCCGCGGCGAACAAGATGCAGCCGCTCGACGTCTACCGCCTGCTCGCCAAGGCCGAGCCGCAGCCGAAGATCATCGAGCTGATCAGCAAGCCCGCGGAGAAGGTGTCGCCGTGGTGGCGAGTACCGCGAGCGCTTCCTCACCGAGCAGCGCATCGACCGAAGGCGCGCAGTTCATGCTCGAGCACCGCGCGCGCCTCGAGAAGGCGCACAAGGAGACCGGCGTCGCGCCCGAATACGTCGTGGCCATCATCGGCGTCGAAACCTTCTACGGCCGCATCACCGGCAAGTTCCGCGTGCTCGACGCGCTCGCCACGCTCGCCTTCGACTATCCGCCGCGCGCGGAATTCTTCCGCAGCGAGCTCGCGCAGTTCATCGCGCTGTCGCGCGAAGAAGCGGTGGATCCGCTGACCGCGCTCGGCTCGTACGCCGGCGCCATGGGCGCGGGCCAGTTCATGCCGTCGAGCTACCGCCGCTACGCGGTGGACGGCAGCGACGACCAGCAAGCGCAACCTGTTCGCCGACTGGGACGACATCATCGCCAGCGTCGCTAACTACTTCAAGGAGCATGGCTGGGTGGCCGACGGCCCGGTGCTCGCCGAAGCCGTGCTGCAGCCCGACGCGCCGGTCGCGGCCGATCCCGGCAACCTCGCGCTCAACGAAACCGTCGCCGGCCTCAAGGCCAAGGGCGTGGACGTTCGACACCGGCGCAGGCGGAAACCACGCCGGTGCTGCTGATTCCGGCGGAGACCGCAGGACGGGCCGGCCTATCGCGTCGGGCTTCAAGAATTTCGAAGTGATCACGCGCTACAACCGCAGCGTGCGCTACGCCATGGCGGTGCACGATCTGGCGACCACGATCGCCGGCCGCGTCGCGGCGGCGTCGCCGGCGGCGCCCGGCGAAACCAAGCTCGCCGCGCAGCCGGATTCCGACGACCGCGGCCGCGCTGATGCACGCAACGTTGTCGCGCAGCGTCGCGCGGTCGCGCTCGCACGCTCGCTCACGACTTCCTCGCTCGCCGGCTGCAGCCTCGCCGAAGCGGCAAGCCCGGACGCACCGCGCGCCAGCATCCCGTCCGGCTCGGCCGTGCCGCAGCCGCCGCCCGACGTGTTCGTCGATTCCCGATGCGGTGCCGCGCGCCGAGCCGCGCGGCAAGCGCGGCAATCCGCCGTTCTACGAAGTCTTCGGCAAGCGCTACTACGTGATGGCCAGCTCCGAAGGCTACGTCGAGCGCGGCACCGCGTCCTGGTACGGCCCGGGCTTTCACGCCGCGTCGACGTCGCTGGGCGAGCCCTACGACATGTACGCCATGACGGCGGCGCACAAGACGCTGCCGATTCCCGCCTACGCCGAAGTCACCAACCTGCGCAACGGCCGCAAGGTGGTGGTGCGCATCAACGACCGCGGCCCGTTCGTCGGCGATCGCATCATCGACCTGTCCTACACCGCCGCGGCCAAGCTCGACATGCTGCTGGCGGGCACGGCGCCGGTCGAAGTGCGTGTGATCACGGCGCCGCGCGCGGGCGCCGGGCTCCGCGCTGCCGCAGCGACTGCCGTGGCAGCCGCTGCCTCCGCGAACACGCCGCCGGTCACCGTCGTCAACGCGCCGGCGGCGAAGATGCCGGGCGTACCGGCGCATGTTCATCCAGGCCGGTGTGTTCGCCGATCACGAGAACGCGCGCCGCCGCGTCGAAGCTGCTGCTCGCGGCCGGCATCGAGCTGGCGAGCCTCGATGAAATCTCCGGCAGCCACGCGCGCTGCATCGCGTGCGCGTCGGTCCGTTCGCCAGCGTCGAGGAATTCGACCTCAACATGAAACGCCTGCGCGAACTCGGCATCAACGACGCGCGGCTGCTCACCGACTGAGCGGTGCCGAGCTCGGTGTCAACCGCGAAATACTCGCGATCGGAGTCTGCCCGCGTTTCACTGGCCCGGCCCATCGTACAATCGCCGCCCTGACACCTGCCCCGGAGCCTCCCGCGATGCCGCATTCCCGGCTGTATCTCGTTCGTTGCCTGCTTGTCCTTCGCCGTCGCAGCGGCGCATTCGGCCGCGGTTCCCATCCCCAAGCCGCCGGCCATCGACGCGCGCGCCTACGTGCTCATCGACTACCAGAGCGGCCGCGTGCTCGCCGCAGACAAGGCCGACGTGCAGAGCGAACCGGCGAGCATCACCAAGCTGATGACCGGGTACGGCGTCTTCCGCGCGTTGCGCGAGAAGCGCCTGAAGCTCAACGACAGCGTCACCATCAGCGAACACGCGTGGAAGGCCGAAGGCTCGCGCACCTTCGCGCAGGTGGGCACGCAGATTCCGGTCGAGATGCTCATCAAGGGCATGATCGTGCAGTCCGGCAACGACGCCACCATCGCGCTGGCCGAGAAGTTAGGCGGCACCGAAGACGGCTTCGTGCAGATGATGAACTCGTACGCGCAGCCGAGCTCGGCCTCAAGAACTCGCATTTCGACAACAGCTGGGGCGGCCCGGGCCCGACGCACTACATGAGCGCGCACGACATCGCGACGCTGTCGCGCGTGCTGATCCGCGATTTCCCGGAAGAGTACAAGCTGGTACACGCTGCGCGAGTTCGAGTGGAACGGCATCAAGCAGCAGAACCGCAACGGCCTGCTGGCGCGCGATCCGTCGGTCGACGGCATCAAGACCGGCCACACCGAAAGCGCGGGCTACTGCCTGGCGAGCTCGGCGCAGCGCAGCGGCATGCGGCTCATCTCCGTGGTGCTCGGCACGCAGTCGTTCAAGGCGCGCGAAGACGCCAGCGCCGCGCTGCTCAACTACGGCTTCACGTTCTTCGAAACCGTGAAGGTGAAGAGCGCCGGCGACGTGGTGCTCAAGCCCGAGGTGTACAAGGGCGAAGAAGAGCGCGTCACGCTGGTTCCGGCGCGCGACGTCTGGGTCACCGTCGGGCGCGGCTCGGCCGCGCAGCTCAAGACCACCGCCACGGTGAAGGAGCCGGTGATCGCGCCCATCAAGGCGGGCCAGACGCTCGGCGAGCTCACCGTGTCCGACGGCAAGGACGTCATCGCGCGCGTGCCGCTGGTCGCGCAGGCCGCGGTGCCCGAAGGCGGCTGGTGGACGCGCATGGTGGACGGAATCTCCCTCTGGATGGAGTAGATAGCGGATGGGCGAACCGCTGCCGATCTGTTTCCTGAACGACGAATTCCTGCCGCTGCGCGACGCGCGCATCTCGCCGCTCGATCGCGGCTTCCTGTATTCCGACGGCGTCTACGAAGTCACGCCGGTGTACGGCGGCCGGCCGTTCCGCTTCGCGCAGCATCACGACGCGCCTGACGCGCAGCCTGCAAGAGATCCGCATGGAAGATCCGCTGTCGCGCGAGGCGTGGCGGGATCTCTATCGCGAGCTCATCAGCCGCAATGGCGCGGCATCGTCCGACCTCTACATATATGTGCAGGTGACGCGCGGCGCCGAACACGGCCGCAATCACGCGCCGCTGCCCGACGTGCCGCGCACCGTGTTCGCGTTCGCCGCGCCCTGGCCCGCGGGCCGCGCCGGGCTGGCTCGAAAACGGCCTGCCCGCCGTCACCGCCGACGACACGCGCTGGGCGCGCTGCGACATCAAGTCCGTCTCGCTGCTGGCCAACGTGCTGCTGCGCCAGCTCGCGGTGGACGACAACGCCACCGAAACCCTGCTGATTCGCGACGGTCAGCTCACCGACGCCAGCGCGTCGAGCGTGCACGTGGTCATCGGCGGCGTGCTGCGCACACCGCCCAATCTCCTGGAAGCTGCTGCCGGGCACGACGCGCGGCGTCATCGAAGAGATCGCGGAGCAGGGCCGGCGTGGCATGGCGATCCGCGCCGGTGTCCGAGCCGGATCTGCGTCAAGCCAGCGAGATCCTGTTGGGCGCGGCCACGCGGGAAATTCAGCCGGTCACACTGCTCGACGGCAAGCCCGTCGGCACGGGCAAACCCGGCCCGGTGTGGCGCAAGCTCTACGACGCCTACCAGGCGTACAAACGCGAAGTCGCGGGGACGCCGTGGTAGACGAGGTCCCGCCCAAAGAGGAATTGCTGAAGTTTCCGACTAGCTACCCCATCAAGGTGGTCGGCCGGCGCAGCGAGACACATGCGCGCCAACATCGACGCCATCGTGCGCGCGCACGTGCCGGATCTCACGGCCGATCAGATCACCGAACGCGCGAGCAAGCAGGCGCACTTCCTGGCGATCACCTACACCATCAACGCGCAGAGCAAGGAACAGGTCGTCGCGCTGGCCACATGCGTTGCAGGCGAGCAAAGACGTGATCATGCTGATCTAAATGGGGACATTCCTGATTTGCTAGCAAAAGGGGACGCGGCTCGATTTGACGCAGCGCGGCCTGTTCCGGAACAACAGGAAACAGGGAATGTCCGCAGTTAGTTACCTCGCCAAACTCCCGCACGGCAAGATCGTGCTGTGGTGCTTTCTGCTCTGGTATCTCGCGACTGTCATCCACCATTTCGATCCGGCGCCGGCCATCTGGCTGAACGCGCTCGGCATCAGCGCCATCATCGGCATCGCGCTCTATCTATCGGTTCTCGAGCCCGGCAAGCCGCCGCCGGATCGCTGGACGGTGATGCGGTTGTTCCTCATGCCGTTCTGCGTGTCGAGCTTCTCGCAGCTCATCAAGGGGAAGGGCTTCGTGCTGGTATTTCCGCCGGACCTGCACGAGATCGGCATCTCGCTCGCGGCATGCGCAATGTTTGTGGGCATCGTGCTGATCGCCAAGCGCGTCGCGCAGCGCTAGCGCGAAAAGCAGGCTCACTCTCCCAATCGAGCCGCGTCCCCTTTTGCTAGCAAATCAGGAATGTCCCCATTAGTGCCCATTACTGGACGATTGCCGCGGCCAATGCCTCGGCGGTTTGCTCACGGTCTCGAGCAATTCCTCGCGTGTCGTCGGCGGCACCCTCGAACTTTCCTGCGATTTTCCGGCGACGGGAGTGAACGACGCGCACGTTGAAAGGCTTGCCGCCGAAGGTCCCGACGAACTCCGAAACGAGCGGCGGCCAGGAGTGCGTCACGTCGTTTCCTTCGTACCAGCCGCCGGCCGACTCCTCTTTCGAACATTTGCTTCCCGACCTTCGTCTCTTTCTTCTTGGTCGGGAATCGTTGTAGCCCTGGATGCCGACGCTTTCGAGCATGGACTGCCGCCACCTCCGCATCTGCTTGTTGTAGTAGACAGACCAGTTCAGCACCGTGAGCGTCTTGCCGTCGCTGGCGAGCCCCAGTTGCTGCGAGAGACCCGGCTTGAAGCGCTTCGACCTTGAGCGGATCGGACGCGACGTCGGCGATGCGGAAGACATCCTTGTTGCACTTGCCGCTCTGCGGCAGCAAGCCCAAGCCCGTCCTTCTCTTCCTGCGGCCGCAGGTCGATGACCACGAGCTCCTCGGCGATGCCGCCTCCTGCGCCGGCGCGGCTGCAGGAATGCGAACGAGGAACAGCGAAGCGATGAGTCGAGTCACTAGTTTGTTCATGAAGCCTCCCGTCTCGCGGCAGCGGCGCTGCTGCTACTCAGACCGGCGCTTGGTGCGGAGTTGCGCCAGCGCTTCCTGAGGAAGGGCGCAAATGCCCGGCCGACGTTCGACGCTCGCGTCCGGCTGGCCCAGCGCCGCGAGCTGCGTCATCTGCAACCCGGCGTAGCCGCAGGGATTGATGCGCTGGAACGGCTCGAGATCCATGTTCACGTTGAACGCCAGGCCGTGGTAGCTCGCGCCGCGGCGGATGCGCAGGCCGACGCTGGCGATCTTCCGGCCGTCGACGTAGACGCCGGGCGCGTTCTTGCGGCACTCGGCCGTGATGCCGAGGCTCGCGCAGTAGTCGATGACGGCGCGCTCGAGCGCGGTGACGAGATCGCGCACGCCCAGCCCGGCGCGGCGGATGTCGATGAGTGGATAGACCACGAGCTGGCCGGGACCGTGATAGGTCACCTGCCCGCCGCGGTCGATCTTGACCACCGGGATGTCGCCGGCGGCGAGCACGTGGCCCGGCGTCGGCGTTGAGGCCCAGCGTGAACACCGGCGGATGCTCGAGCAGCCAGATCTCGTCCGGCGTGTTCTCGTCGCGCGTGTCGGTGATGCGCTGCATTTCGCGCCAGGTCGGCTCGTACTCGACGCTGCCCAGCCATTTCACGACTGGGGCGGACAGGAGCGCCCGATTTGCCGGGTCGATCCGGAGTGTCCTCGACTTCTCTGCATCGCCATTCTCGAGCCCCGCGTTGTTGCCGGCCAGCGCCTGTTCGGCGCGGTAGCTGGAGCGCACCAGCGGCCCGGCGACGCATTCGCGGAAGCCCTTGGCCAGCGCCCACTCGCGATACTTGTCGAACTCGGCCGGCGTGACGAAACGCTGCACTTCGGCAGGTGATGCACGGTGGGGCGCAGGTACTGGCCCGAGCGTCAGCAGGTCCACGTTCACCGCGCGCAGATCGTCCATGGTCGCGGCGATTTCCTCGTCGGTCTCGCCGAGTCCCAGCATGAGGCTGGTCTTGGTCAGCACCTCGCGGACGATGTATTTCTTCGCGTGCTCGAGCACGGCGAGCGTCTGCTCGTAACTCGCGCGCGGATCGCGCACCGGATGCGTCAGCCGCTTCACCGTCTCGACGTTCTGCGCGAACACTTCGAGACCTGAATCCACCACGGTCTCGACGTCGCGCATCACGCCCTGGAAATCCGGCGTCAGCGCTTCGACGGCCACCTGCGGGCGTGCGCCGCTTGATGGCGCGAATGGCCGCCGCGTAGTGCTCCGCGCCGCCGTCCGGCAGATCGTCGCGATTCACCGAGGTGAGCACGATGTACTTGAGCTTCATGAGCTCGACGCTGCGCGCGGTGTTCTCGGGTTCCTCGGCGTCCAGCCAGCCGCGCGGATTGCCGGTGTCCACCGAGCAGAAACGGCAGGCGCGCGTGCACACCGCGCCCATCAACATGATGGTGGCGGTGCCCGCGTTCCAGCATTCGCCGATGTTCGGACACTTGGCTTCTTCGCAGACCGTCGCGAGCCGGTGCTCGTGCACGATGTCCCTTCACCGCGCCGAAGCCCGCGCCCACCGGCAAGCTGCGCGCGGATCCACGCGGGCTTGCGCCCGCGTCGCCGGAGCGACTTCGGCGCCGCGCGGCTTCTGACCGTCCTTGATGGCGGTGAAGCCCTGCGGTGTCACGTACTTCTCGCCACTGCGAATCGCGCGCGATTCGGTGACGACGGGGATGTCCTTGAGTGATGCCATGTGAGGAGCGCGGATTCTACTCCTGCGCGGGCGGAGCTTCCTCCATCGCGCCCGGGCGGCGGGCCGCCAAGTCCCGGAATTGCCTGAGGTTTGCCGTTTACGGTGAGCTCGCCCTTCGCGAATACGATCTTGCAGATGAGCCGGTCGCCCTCGCGCTTGACGTAGCCCGAATCGACGGCCGCGCCCGCGGCGGTCGAACCGTTGGGGAATTTCTGAACCATCTTCTCCGACACGTCGATCGTGATGTCGGCGTCGATCTTTCCGATGAGCCCCATGCTGCCGGCGCCGAAGTCTTCGGCGGTCGCTCCCTTGAGCTTCACCACGCCCTTGATGTAGCCGTCACCATCCGGCGTCGCGATGCCGATGCGATCGATGACGAACTCCGGGTCGTACTTGAGCAGCTCCATGCCGTGCTCCTTGAGGGGCGCGAACATGACCTCGGTGGCCTCCAGCGCAGTTGGTGAGCGGCTTGGCATACATGGCCTTGACGTCGGCCAGCACCTTTTCCAGCGTCTCGGTGTGCAGGCGGCGCACCGAGAAGTCGTAGTGCGCTTCCTTGATCTCGATGCCGCATCGCCGAGAGCTCGCTGGACTTCATCTCGCCGAGGCCCAGCTTCGCGCCCATTCCCGTGAAGTCGTCCTTGGACTCGCTATTCACCAGGTACATGCACCTTGTTGATTTCGATCTTCGTCCTTGCTCTTGCCCAGCAAAGCTGATGCTGGTCGATCGCGAAGCTGAAGTCGCCGTCGTACAGATCGCCGCGAACGCGTTTGCCGTCGCCGTCCAGCGTCATGTCGGTCATGACGAAGTGCGTGTTGTCGTCGTGACTCGGTGAATTCGAGCTTCGGCCACTTGCCGTCCATGTCGTAGTCGATCGAGGTTGCGCGAGTAACCGATGGCGAGCTTGAAAGTCTCCCAGGTGACTCTCCGCCTTCGCGTCCGTCGGCTTGAGGGTGCGGCCTTCGGACTTGAACGTGGTGGTGCCACCGCCGAAGAATCCGACACGCGTCCTGACTTCGACCGGGTCCTTCGGGCCGAAGATCTCGGTCGAGTCTCCTTGCGGATCTCCTCGCTCGAGCACGAGGTGCGTATTCACGCGCGCGATGCCGAGGCCGGACAGGCCCAGCACCGGCCCATGCAAGACTTCGTTGCGCACCGTGAAGCGCATCGGCTTCACTCGGGTGCACCGGCGCTTCCGCTTCGGGCGGTTCGGGCATCTCGGCGGCGTCGCCGGGGGCTTCGCGTCGCGGCGACGCCAGGAGCGCTCGGCATCCGCCGCGGGCTCCACGGCTCCGACCGGCTTCGCGCTGTCGCGTCTGGCGTCCTTGTTTGGCCATGGCGTCTTCGAGCGCCTTGGGGCTCAACGCCTTCATCCATGCGACCGAAGGCCTCGAACGTGACCACCTGTTCGGACTTGAACCAGCCCGGCGTGTCCACTTGCGTTCGACGACGGTGAGGTACGGCGCGGCTTCGACGAGTTGTTCGAGCCCGTGATCGAGACGCTTCTCGGCGACTTGCCGACGCCCCATGGCGCGACGACCAGCAGCAGCACGAGGACCACGACGCACTATGACTATCTTCTTCACTTGAGCCTCCCTACGAAACCTTGATCGCGCGCGACAGCTGCGCATCGAGCGCGGCGAGCCGCTCGGTCGTGCCGATGTCGTACCAGCGGCCCTCGTGCAGTTCACCGCTGAGCGCGCGCTGGGCAATCGCCCGGCGCAGCAACGGCAGCAACGGAAACTTTCCGGGCTCGCAGCCCGCGAACAACTCGCGGGCGATAAATGCCGATGCCAGAATACGTGTGCCGCAGATCCCTCGCCCTCTGACACGAGTCCGTTTTCGAGCAGAAAATCGCCGCGCGCGTGCTGTGGCGGATTCGGCACCAGCACCAGGTGGGCCAGCGACTTCTCGGGCGGATCGCGACGCAAGGCGCCGAAGTCGATATCCGTCCACACATCGCCATTCACCAGCAGGAACGGTGCGGATCCTAGCAGCGGCAGCGCATGAAAAATGCCCCCGCCGGTCTCGAGCGCCTCAGGGCGCTCGTGGCTGTACGTTATGGAAAGCCCGATATTGCGCGCCGGTTCCCAGCGCCGCTTCGATCATGTCGCCTAACCAGGCGGTATTGATCACCACCTCGCGGAAACCGCCGGTGGCCAGCCGCTCGAGGTGATATTCGATGAGCCGTTTGCCGCCGACGCGCAGCAGTGGCTTGGGCTTCGCGTCGGTCAGCGGCCGCATGCGTTCGCCGCGTCCCGCGGCGAGCACCATGGCCTTCACTTGGCTCACGTCGGAGCCGCCGCGTCCGACGCCGGCGAGCGGCGAGTTTGCGCGCCGCGCACGTCTTGCGCGCTTGACGCACGCGCTTGCGCGATTTGCGAACGCTTGCGATCGCGCACCTTGCGCTTCGCCGTGCAGCTTTGCGCTTCGACCTGGCGCTTTACGCTTGCGATTTGCGCCTTGCGCTTCGCCTTGCGCCTTCGCGCTTCACCTTGGTCTTCGCGGCCTGGCCTTTGCGCTTGGCCTTGGGCTGCGCCTTCACGCCTGCGCCGGCTTGCGCCGCGCTGGCTTGCTCCGTCTCGCGCGCATTCGCGGTCGGCAGCTGCGGCGCGACGCGCCACTCGAGCCAGCGTCCGAACTCGACGAGCTCGGGATATCGGCGGCAGGCGTCGAGCACGTAGTTCAAGGACCAGCGGCAGATCGGCGAGATAGCCGATCTTGCCGTCGCGATGCCACAGCCGCGCGAAGATGCCCAGCACCTTCACGTGCCGCTGCACGCCGATGAGATCGAACCAGCGCATGAACTGGTATTCGCTGTCGCCGACGTTCGCGCCGAGATTGCCGAGCACGCGCCGGTAGCCGCGCACCCAGCGTTCGACGCGCTCGCGCGACCAGCTGATGTAGCAGTCCTTGAGCAGCGAGACGAGGTCGTAACCGATGGGGCCGCGCAGCGCATCCTGGAAGTCGATGACGCCGGGCCCGCGCTTGTCGTCGGATGGCGGCAGCACCATGAGATTGCGCGAGTGGATAGTCGCGGTGGACGAACACCTGCGGCTGCAGCAGCGCTTCGTTGATCAGGAACTCGAAGGTCACCGTCAGCAGCGCGCGTTCCTCGGGCGAGAGCTCGAGCCGCAGATGTTTGCCGAGGAACCACTCGGGCATGAGGTTGAGCTCGCGTTCGAGCGGCGCGCGGTCGTAGGGCGCGAGCGCGAGCGCGGCCGCAAGCCCTCGCACCTGGATGTTGGCGAGCGTGGTCAGCGCATCGCCATAGAGTTTGTCGACGCCGCGACCGGTCTTGAGCAGCGACAGGTACTGGGTGTCGCCCAGGTCTTCCATGACGATGAAGCCGCGCCGTGACATCCGAGGCGTGCACGTGCGGCACATGCGCGCCGGCCTGCTCCAGCAGCGACGACACCTTGAGATACGGCGCGATGTCTTCCTTGCCGGGCGGCGCGTCCATGACGATGAGCGTGTCGGCCTTCGGCGCCCAGGCGGCCGGGTCGACGTCGCCGCGCGACACGCGGAAGTAACGGCGGAAGCTGGCGTCAGCGGATGCCACGCTGATCCGGCCGATGCGCCATCCCAGGTCGCGTGTCAGCCAGGCACGGATGAGTGAGAGTCGCGCGTCGTTCTTGAGCATTCGTATAAGTATAGTGCGCAAATGGCGAGAGAGACTTCGACCGCGGCCGCTGCTGCGTGCTCTCGGCGATTGCCATCCTGTTCGACGCGCGAGTGGCGCGATGCCGACGAGACTGCCCTGCCCCGCCGACCGCGCCACCGGCGAAGCCGCGGCCGCTCCACGCCGCCACGCCAGCCGCGAATCCCGCCGACGACCGCGTCACCATCGAGAGCCGACGACAACGACTTCGAGTTCGACGTCAACGGCAATGCCGTGCTCTCCGGCAACGTCGTCATGCGCCAGGGCGACAAGGTCATCCGCGCCGATCGCCTGGAATACAACGCGGCAGACCGGCAGCGCCAAGCTCGACGGTGCGCGTCGAGTTCTACGATCCCCGACCCTCATGGTCCGCGGCAGCAGCGGCGACTACTCGCCGACGCTCGGCGCGCAGTTCGAAGGCACGCAGTTCGAGCTGCCGGAGCGCAATGCGCGCGGCTCGGCGCGCAAGCCTGCAGCGTGGACGCGCCACGAGCACGGTCGACGCTCGAGGACGTCTCGTTCACCACCTGCCCGGTCACCGACGTCGCCTGGCAGATTGAAGTCCAGGCAGCATCGTGCTCGACACGCGCGCGCGCAACGGCACCGGCCGCGGCACCAAGCGTCGAGTTCAAGGGCGTGCCCATCATCTACCTACCCTGGATGACCTTCCCGATCGGCGCCAGCGCAAGAGCGGCTTCTTCTTCCCGAGCATCGGCGGCTCGTCGCGCAACGGCGCGGAGGTCGAGCTGCCTTACTACTGGAACATCCGCCCGAACCTCGACTTCATGGCGGAGCCGATCTACTACGGCAAGCGCGGCGTCGACCTCGCCGGCGAGTTCCGTTACCTCACGACGCGCCAGCGCGGCACGCTCGACTTCAACTACCTGCCGAACGACGACATCGAGGGTATCGATCGCACCCGCGTGCAGCTCGAGCACGTCGCCGAGCTGCCGGGCGACTGGCGCTTCCGCATCGACGCCACGGACGTCGGCGACAGCAGCTACTTCGAGGACTTCGCGCACGGCCCGGAAGGCACCAGCGTGCCGTTCACCGAGCGGCTCGCCGAAGCCACCTATCGCGACGAGCACTGGAACGTGCGCGCGCAGGTGCAGGATTTCCAGACCATCGACGAGGACCTGCCGGCGGAAGACCGTCCGTACGCGCGCGCACCGCGCGTGCTCGCCTCCGGCGACTGGGACACGGGGCTCGGCGCCATCGACTACGGCTTCGACGCCGAGCTCGTGAACTTCGAACGCAACGTCGGCGTCACCGGCTGGCGCATGGACGTCGCGCCGCGCGTCGGCTTCGACTGGTCGGCGCCGGGTTTCTTCGTGCGCCCCTCGGCGGGTTATCGCTACACGCAGTATTCGCTCGAGGACAGCGCGCCCGGCACCGACGACTCGCCCACGCGTTCGCTGCCGTTCGCGTCGCTCGACGCCGGCCTGGTGTTCGAACGCCAGCGCCGGCTCGCACGGCCAGCGCCGCATGACGCTCGAGCCGCGCGCGCTCTATCTCTACACGCCGTTCCGCGAGCAGAGCGATCTGCCGCTGTTCGACACCGGGCTGCCGGACCTGAACCTGGTGCAGCTGTTCCGCGCCAATCGTTACGTGGGCGCGGATCGCGTCAACGACGCCAACCAGATCGCGTTCGGCCTCACCTGCCGCCTGTTCGATGCCGGCAGCGGCGCGCAGTACCTCGCGGTCAGCGTCGGCCAGGTCTACTACTTCGAGAAGCCGCGCGTGGTGTTGCCGGATGAGCCGGTGGCGACGCGCGACACCTCGGACTTCATCGCGCAGGTCTCGCTTGTCGGCCTACAAGAACTGGAACGTCGAGGCCGGCATGCAGTGGAACCCCGAAGACACGCGCAGCGAGCGTTCGCAGTTCCGCCTGCAATACCGGCCGGCGGGCGACCAGCGTCGTGAACCTGGCCTATCGCGCGCAGCGCGAGCGCCTCGAGCAGGCCGAGTTCTCCGGCGCCTGGCCGCTGGGCAAGCGCTGGAACGCCTACGGCCGCGTGCGTCTACAGCCTGCGCGACAGCGAGATGCTCGATCGATTTCGCCGGCTTCGAATACAAGGCCTGCTGCTGGCGCGTGCGCGCCGTGGCGCGGCGCTCGATCTCCAATCGCGATGGCACGCAGGAGATCGAGCTTCTACGTGCAGCTGGAACTGAACGGCCTCGCCAGTGTCGGAAATGCCGACGCTTTCCTGGAACGCGCAATTCGGGGATACTCGCCGGAAACTCCCGTCCGGTGAAAAACAACTACATGATTTATAAAGCATTTTCGCGCGGCCTGCCTCGTCCTCGCTGGCGTGCGCTCGCCGCTCCGGCCGCCTTCGCGCAGACCCGTGAAGCCTCGCAGCTCCGGCGTGCTGCTCGACCGCGTGGCCGCCACCGTCAACGAAGGCGTGGTGCTGTCGAGCGAGCTCGACGAGCAGATGCTCATCATCGCCGAGCGCCTGCGCGCGCAGAAGCTCGACCTGCCGCCGCAGAACGTCCTGCGCCAGCAGGTGCTCGATCGCCTGGTGCTGCAGGAACTGCAGATGCAGCGCGCCGATCGCGCCGGCATCAAGGTGTCCGACGAGACGCTGAACAACGCGCTGCGCGACGTCGCCGAGCAGAACAAGCATCCCGCTGGCCGACCTGCCGGATGCGCTCGCCGCCCAGGGCATCGACTACGCCAGCTATCGCGAAGGCCTCCGCAAGGAGCTCGCGATGCAGATCCTGCGCCAGCGCGACGTGATCGGCGCGCATCAACGTGAGCCCGCGCGAAATCGACCAGTTCCTCGAGCGGCAGAAGAAGATGCCGTCGGAGTCGAACGAGTACAACGTGTCGCACATCCTCATCGCCGTGCCGCAGGCCGCGACGCCCGAGCAGCTCGACGAAGCCGACGAAGAAGGCCGAAGAGGTCTACAAGAAGGCCACCGGCGGGCGAAGACTTCGGGCGCCTGGCCGTGTCGTTCTCCAACGCGCAGACCGCGCTCGAAGGCGGCTCGCTGGGCTGGCGCAAGGGCCCGGAGCTGCCCACCTTCCTCGCCGAAGTCATCGCCGGCATGAAGACCGGCGACGTCACCAAGCCGATGCGCACGCCGTCCGGCTTCCACATCATCAAGCTCAACGAAATGCGCGGCAACACCCAGGTCATCGTGAACCAGGTGCACGCGCGCCACATCCTGATCAAGCCGAACGAGCTGCAGGACGACGCCACCGTGCAGCAGAAGCTCGTCGCGCATCCGCGACCGCATCCTCAACAAGGGCGAGAACTTCACCGCCGTCGCCTCGGTGGTCTCGGAAGATCCGGGCTCCGCGGCCGAAGGCGGCGACCTCGGCTGGGCCGGCCCCGGCACCTTCGTGCCGGAATTCGAAAAGCAGCTCGCGCAGCTGCAGCCGGATGAGATCAGCCAGCCGTTCCGCACGCAGTTCGGCTGGCACATCATCCAGTTGTTAGGCCGCCGCCAGTTCGACACCACCGAGGACGTGCGTCCGCCAGCGCGCCTTCGCGGCGCTGCGCGAATCCAAGGCCGACGAGGAAACCGAGCTCTGGCTGCGGCGCCTGCGCGACGAGGCGTACGTCGAGTACAAGCTCTGAGCGCAGCTCGCAAGCCCGTTGCCGTCACCGCGGGTGAGCCCGCCGGCATCGGCCCGGATCTCTGCCTCGCGCTCGCCAGGCTCGACCTTCCCTGCTCGCTCGTCATCATCGGCAGCCGCGCGCTGCTGGCCGAGCGCGCGCGGCTGCTCGGCCTGGACGTCGTGCTGCATCCCTATCTACCGCGCGGTCAGAATGCCGACAGCGGAGCCCGGCGGCATCGAGGTGCTCGACGTGCCGCTGGCGGCGCCCTGCGTCGCCGGCCGGCTCGATCCGGCCAATGCGCGCCACGTGCTCGCGCTGCTCGACCGCGCCATCGACGGCTGCGTGCAGCGGCGAGTTCGCCGCCATGGTCACGGCGCCGGTGCAGAAGAGCGTCATCAACGACGCCGGCGTGCCGTTCACCGGCCACACCGAATACCTCGCCGCGCGCACCGGCGCGGCGCACCCGGTGATGCTGCTCGCGGCCGACACCCTGCGCGTGGCGCTCGCGACCACCCACCTGCCGCTGCGCGCCGTCAGCGACGCCATCACGCCCGCGCTGCTCGACACCACGCTGCGCGATCCTCGCACGACGACGTGCGCCGGCTCTGGGGCATCTCGCGGCCGCGCATCGCGGTGTGCGGCCTCAATCCGCACGCCGGCGAAAGCGGCCATCTCGGCACCGAAGATCGCGACGTGATCGCGCCTGCCATCGAACGCGCCCGCGCCGCCGGCATGCTCGTCGACGGCCCGCATGCCCGCCGACACGGTGTTCGTGCCGCGCGCACTGTCTAACTACGACGTGGTGCTCGCCATGTACCACGACCAGGGCCTGCCGGTGCTCAAACACGCCGGCTTCGGCCATGCCGTGAACGTGACGCTGGGCCTGCCCATCGTGCGCACCTCCGTGGACCATGGCACGGCGCTCGACCTCGCCGGCACCGGCCGCGCCGATGCCGGCAGCCTCATCGCCGCCACCCAGCTCGCGCTGGAGTTCGCGGCGCAGCGCCGAACGGCAGTGATCTTCGCGCGCAAGCGTTTCGGCCAGCATTTCCTGCACGACCGCAGCGTGCTCGACCGCATCGTGCGCGAAATCGCGCCGACGCCCGACCAGGCGCTGGTCGAGATCGGCCCCGGGCGCGGCGCGCTCACCGAGCGCCTGATCGGCCTGTCCGCGCACGCTGGATGCCATCGAAATCGATCGCGACCTGGCCGGGCAGCTGCGCGCGCGCTGGGGCGCACCGCAGGCCTTCGAGCTGCACGAAGCCGACGCGCTCGACTTCGACTTCGCGGCGCTCGCGCGCATGCGCGGCGGCCGCCTGCGCGTCATCGGCAACCTGCCCTACAACATCTCGACGCCGCTGCTGTTCCACATCGCCGCGGCGCACGAACACATCGACGACCTGCACGTGATGCTGCAGAAGGAAGTCATCGACCGCATCGCCGCCGCGCCCGGCAGCGGTTCCTACGGCCGGCTCACCGTGATGCTCGCGCCCTGGTTCGAGGCGCGGCATCTGTTCGACGTGGGCCCGGGCGCGTTCACGCCGGCGCCGCGCGTCTGGTCGGCCGTGGCGCGGCTCGACGGTGCGGCGGCAGCCGGCGTTCGCCGTACCCCCGGCGTTCGCGCGCACGGTATCGGCGGCCTTCTCGCAGCGGCGTAAGACGTTGCGCAATGCGTCTGCGTTCGCTCGCTGGACGCCGAAGGCCATCGTCGCCGCGGGCATCGATCCCGGCGCTGCGGCCCGGAGACTCTCTCGCCCGCCGAGTTCGCGAAGACTGGCCGCGCAGGTGCCCGAAGACGCTTCCCAGTCGAGGTTTAGCTTGGGTATTATCAGGCCGACATGGAGCAAGCCACCGCACAAGATCCGCGTCGACGTCGACACCAGCTATCTCGAAGATCAATCCGATCCGAAAGAGCGGCGCTACGTCTTCTCGTACACCATCACCATCCGCAACGAAGGCAGCGTGCCCGCGCGCCTGCTCACGCGGCACTGGATCATCACCGACTCCAACGGCAAGGTGCAGGAAGTGCGCGGCGAAGGCGTGGTGGGCGAGCAGCCGTACCTCAAGCCCGGCCAGGGCTTTCGTTATTCCAGCGGCGCCGTGCTCGAAACGCCGGTGGGCGCCATGCAGGGCAGCTACCAGATGGTCGGCGACGACGGCGAACAGTTCGACGCGCCCATCGCCGCGTTCCGGCTGGCCATGCCGGGCCTGCTGCACTGATGGCGGATCGCTGAATGGCCCGCTACGCCATCGGTGACATCCAGGGCTGCTGCGACGAACTGAAGGCGCTGCTCGCGCGCTCAACTACTCCGCCGATCGCGATCGAGCTGTGGTTCGTCGGCGACCTCGTCAATCGCGGGCCGCAGTCGCTCGAAACACTGCGCTTCGTGCGCGCGCTCGGCGCCAACGCCACCGTGGTGCTGGGCAACCACGACCTGCACCTGCTGGCGCTTGCCTTCGGCTCGAAGCGCAAGCCCAAGGACGGCGACACGCTCGACGAGGTGCTCGACGCGCCCGACCGCGACCAGCTGCTCGAATGGTTGTTAGGCCGGCCGCTGGCGGTGTTCGACGAGCCGCGCGGCGATTTCCTGGTGCACGCCGGCCTGGTGCCGGAGTGGACGCCGCGCGTCGCGGCCAAGCTCGCGCGCGAAGTCGAAGCGGTGCTGCGCGACGATGCGCGCACGCTGTTCGACGCCATGTACGGCAACAAGCCGGACCAGTGGAACGACAGCTTGCGCGGCATGGACCGGCTGCGCTTCGTCATCAACGCGTTCACGCGCATGCGCTTCTGCCGGCGCGACGGCACCGTCGATCTCAAGGTGAAAGGCGCGCCGGGCGAGCAACCCGAAGACCTCTTCCCGTGGTTCGACGTGCCGGGGCGCAAGAGCGCCGAGGTGCGCGTGATCTGCGGACACTGGTCGACGCTGGGATTGAAGCGCCGCCGCGATCTGCTGGCGCTGGATACCGGCTGCGTGTGGGGCGGCGCGCTGACCGCGGTCAATCTCGACGTGGACGAGACGCCCGTGCCAGCTCGCTCTGCAAGTGCACATCAGGAGCCGGGCGGCGGCGAGGGCTGAATGATCTTCGGCTGGCGCGATGGCGCAGGCTCGGCGGGCGCTGCTCCGTGGCGGGCTTCGGCACTTCGGTGGGTGACACGAATCCGGGCGCGGCTTCCACCGGCGCCGTTTCCGCGAACGCCGGCATCGGCCCCCAGGAAATGTAGATAGCCGCGGTCTTCGGCGTGTAGACGCTGGGCGCGAACTCGAGGTCGATGGGCGCGTGCCTTCGGTGGTCACCGGCAGCACATTGCGCTCTTCGCCCTGGATCTCGATCTGCCCGACGCTGCCCGGACGCACGCGCACCGCGACGCGCACCGGCCAGGTGGTCTCGTCCGGAAGGCGCGCGGCGACGTTGCCGGTGCCGCTGACGCCGGACAGGTCGATGACCAGCGTATTGCGCTTCCAGTACTGCGGGAAACTCGCGGGCGTGCCGTCGGCGTTCACCAGGTTGAGCTCGTTGACCGCTTCCGGAACCGGCTTGGGCTTCTTGTAGAAGGGCCAGATGTGCGGCATCCGGCATCGAGCTGCAGGCCGTGAGCGCCAGGCAGCAGGCAACGATCAGCGACAGGCCGGGCGCAAGGCGGAATTTCACGAGCAGACCACTCCACGAGCTGTTAGTGGGCGGTAACCATAACACGGGGCCTGCCGGGCCGCCGGCCTTCCGGGCTGACGCCGGGCGGCGACAGCGTGGGCATTTGTGGAGAGGGTCACATCATGGGCCCGGCAGCGAATACCATAGCGCCCCATGCGTGAACCCGACGTGAACTCAAGGCCTTCAATTTCAAGCGCTGGATCGACGAGAACCGTCACCTGCTCAAGCCGCCGGTGGGCAACAAGCTGGTGTTCACGGACAGCGAGTTCATCATCATGGTGGTCGGCGGCCCGAACAGCCGCAAGGATTTCCACGTCGATCCCGGGCGAGGAATTCTTCTACCAGCTCGAAGGCGGCATCACGCTCGCCACCATGCAGGATGGAAAACGCGTGGACATCGCCATCGGCGAAGGCGAGATCTTCCTGCTGCCGCCTAACATGCCGCACTCGCCCGCGGCGCCCCGCGAACACCGTGGGCCTGGTCATCGAGCGCACGCGCCGCGCCGGGCGAGCTCGACGGCTTCCAGTGGTACTGCGAGAACTGCGGCACCAAGCTCTACGAGGAGTTCATCGAAGTCACGAACATCGAAACCCAGCTGCCGCCGGTGTTCGATCGCTTCTTCGGCAGCGATCGCGCACCGCACCTGCCGAAGCTGCGGCACCGTCATGGACCGGCCGAAGTACGCGTGATCGCCGAGCTCACCTTCGGCGGGCAGAAGATTCGCGTCGCGCTCGATCGCGGCGTGAGCCTCGCCATCGCCGTCGATTTCGCCGGCGCCGGGCCGCGGCATTTCGGCGCGGGCGCGCCGTGCTTCGACGCCGTTCGCCAGTCGGCAACTTCACCGGCAGCGTCGCCACCGGAGCCAGCGCCAACTGCTCGACGATCACGCTGACTCCGCATTGCCAGATGACGCACACCGAGAGCGTCGCGCACCTGACGCGCGAATCCGGCGACGCCTGGCGCGTCGTGCCGCGCGGCCTGCTGCCCGCCGTGGTAGTTAGCGTGATCCCCGAGCCGGCGCGCGAATCCAGCGAGAGCACCGACCCGCAGCCCTGGGGCACGGATGTCCTGATCACCAAGCGGCGACTGCGCGCCGCCTGGCCCATGGACACGCATGGTCGATCCGGTCGCCGCCGTCATCCGCACGCTGCCCAATGACGCCGCCAAACGCACGCGCGACTACAGCGACCTGGTGCCGCCCTACCTCACGCGCGAAGCCGTCGAGTGGCTGGTGGAGAAGCGCATCGAGCACCTGGTGCTCGACGTGCCCTCGCTCGACCGCACCCACGACGAGGGCCACCTGGTCGGCCATCGGCTGTTCTTCGGGCTGCCGCCGGCAGCACCGCGCGTGGCGACGCAGCACGCTCGCGCGCCACCATCACCGAGCTGGCCTTCATCCCCGACGAAGTGGCCGACGGTCCCTGCGTCCTGTCGCTGGCGGTGCCCGCCATCGGCGGCGATGCCGTGCCCAGCCAGCCGATTGTGTATCCTCTGGCGCCATGAACGCCTCGCCGACCGTGGTTGCCGCGAGCCTGAACTGCTGCCGCAGTTCGCGACGTCGCGGGACTTCGCGCAGGATTGCGACGCCGCCGACATCCTCGCGCCCGTACCGCAAGCAGTTCGAGCTGCCGCGTGCATGCCAACGGCCAGCCGCTCATCTATCTGTGCGGCCATTCGCTCGGGCTCGCGCCGCGCGCCGCGCTCGACTACGTGAGCGAAGAGCTCGCCGACTGGGCGCAGCTCGGCGTCTCGGGCCATCACATCGCGACGCGTCCGTGGATCGACTACGCGCAGAACTTCACCAAGGGCCTGCAACACGTCACCGGGGCGCTGGCGAACGAAGTCGTCGCCATGAACTCGCTCACCGTGAACCTGCATCTCATGATGGCGTCGTTCTACCGGCCCGTCGGCATGCGCGACAAGGTGCTCATCGAGGCCGGCGCGTTCTCGTCGGATCGCCACGCCATCCTCGGGCAGCTTTCCTGGCACAAGCTCGACGCCGGAACGGCACGCTGATCGAGCTCGCGCCGCGCGCCGGCGAAGAAACGCTGCGCATCGAGGACATCGAAGCGACGATCGACGAGCTGCGGCAGCGAGCTCGCGCTCGTGCTGTGGCCCGGCGTGCAGTACCGCACCGGCCAGGCCTTCGACTGCGCGCGCATCGCGCGTGCCGCGCAGCGCGGTCGGCGCCATCGCCGGCTTCGACATGGCGCACGCCATCGGCAACCTGCCGCTGCAGCTGCACGACTGGGACGTCGACTTCGCCGTGTGGTGCTCTTACAAGTATCTGAACGCCGGTCCCGGCGCGATCGGCGGTTGCTTCGTGCACGAGCGGCATTTCGGGAATGCGCCGTCGCGACTGTCCGGCTGGTGGGGGCACGAGCCGCAGACGCGCTTCCAGATGCTGCCCGAGTTCCGCCCGCCACCGGCGCCGCCGGCTGGGCCGTGAGCAATCCGCCTATCTTCTCGGCCGCGCCGCTGCTCGCCTCGCTCGAGATGTTCCGCGCCGCCGACATCGGCGAGCTGCGCGCGAAGTCCGTGCGGCTCACCGCCTACGCCGAGCGGCTGCTGCGCGAGCGCGCCGGCGACGACGTCGCAGATCATCACGCCCGAGGCTCCCGAGGAGCGCGGCTGCCAGTTGTGCTTGCGCGTCAGCGGCGGCGCGCGCCGCGGCCGGCGCATCTTCGATGCGCTCGGCGATCACGGCATCGTCTGCGACTGGCGCGAGCCCGACATCATCCGCATCGCGCCGGCGCCGCTCTACAACCGCTTCATCGACATCTTCGAGCTCGTGGAAGAGCTCGCCGCCGCGCTCAAGGAAATTGCTTGAGCCTGAAGGCGGCGGCTGGCGTCAACATCATCGGCGCCGGGCTAGCGGGATCGTTGTTGGCGATCCTGCTGGCGAAGCGCGGGTTCGCAGGTCACGGTGTATGAGCGTCGTCCGATCCGCGGCTGCGGCATCGCCAATGGCGGCCGATCCATCAACCTGGCGCTCGCCGCGCGCGGCATTCGCGGATTGAAGCTGGCCGGCGTGCTCGAACGCGTCATGCAGTTCGCCATCCCCATGCGCGGCCGCATGGTGCATGAGCACGACGGCGCCGCGGCACTGCAGTTGTATGGCGTACGGCCCGAGGAAGTCATCTACTCCGTGTCGCGCGCGGAACTGAATCGCGTGCTCATCGAGGCCGCGGACGAATTGCCCAACGTCGACGTTCCGTTTCGGGCAGTTGTGCCTCGGGTTGGCGCACGAGAAGAACGTGCTCGAGATGCGCGATGAAGCCACCGGGCCGCATCTATCACGCCGCTGCGCAGCCCAGCATCGCCACCGACGGCGCCGGCTCGCGCGGTGCGCGACAGCCTGGTGGCGCGCGAAGTGGCCAGCGTGCGCGAAGAGCCGCTGGATCACGACTACAAGGAACTCACCATTCCGCCGCGTCGATGGCAAGCCCGCGCTCGAGGTGAACGCGCTGCACATCTGGCCGCGCGGCGGGTTCATGCTGATTGCGCTGCCGAATCCCGATGCCACGTTCACGGCCACGCTGTTTCTGGCGCGGCGCGGCGCGAACAGCTTTGAAGGGCTGCGTTCAGCCGGCGGCGGTCGATGCGTTCTTCGCGCGCGAATTTCCGAGCGCGAAGGCGTTGATGCCGGATCTGGTGCGTGAGTTCTTTGAGACATCCGCAGGGCTCGCTCGGCACCGTGTACACGCGGGGCTGGCACCTGGACGGCGACGTGCTGTTGTTAGGCGATGCCGCGCACGCCATCGTGCCGTTTCATGGGCAGGGCATGAATTGCGCGTTCGAGGATTGCGCCGAGCTCATGCGATTGATGGACGAGCATCACAGCTGGGCGGGGTTGTTCGAGGCGTTCGAGCACGCGCGACGGCCGAATACCGACGCCATCGCGCAGATGGCGCTGGAAAACTACGTGGAGATGCGCGAGGCGGTGCTGGATCCGGAGTACCGGAGGAAGAAGGCGGAGGCGGAAGAGCTGGAGAAGAAGGATCCGAACTTCATTCCGCGGTATTCGATGGTGATGTTTCATCCGGAGGTCAGTTACCAGGACGCGTTGCGCAGGCAACATTGAGCCGCATGACTATTTCCGGACAGCAGCACCGTCAGTACTCAGCTATCAGTTGACGATCACGCGGAATCGCAGCTCGAAGTAAGGATTGCCGCCACCGTTGCCGGGCATGGTGCCCTTCGGGCGCAAGCGTATGTCGTCACCGCGGCGTCATAGCCATTGGCGTCGGGCACGGGCACATAGGTCCACGTGACTCCGCCGTCGTTGGAGAAATCCACGTCGTCGGTGACGCTGTTCAACGCGGTGAACGTCCACGTGAGCGCGCTGCTGGGTGTTCCATTGACGAAAGCCATGGGCCCCGAACCCGGCGCGCCGAGATTGCCGACAAACAATCGCGTGTTGGCCGGCACGGGATCGACGATCGCGACGGCATTGTTGTCGACGGGACCACTGCCCTGATTGGTGACACGCACGTTGTAGAGCTGCACCGAGCCCGGGAATGCTCTTGGGATTGGTGGCGCCGTTGATGGGATCGGAAATCGGCGCCACGGTCTTGGCCACGAGCAACGCAGGTCCGCCGGTCACCACCACGTTGCCGCCGAACTCCGACGTCTCACCGCGTGATGGTCGCGGTGCCGGTCAGGCGCGTGCCGATCGCCACGCCGCCCGGCGCCGTGATGCGAAAGCTGAATCGATTGGTGTTGTCGGTGCCCTGCGCGACGCCGTTGATGTTGGCGGGACCGTAGATGCCCGTGGTCGCATCGAGATCCGCCGGCGGATCCTTCGGTGAGCATGCCCAGATAGGTCAGTCCTTCGCCAAATCCCGTGGGGTCCGCCTGGGCGATGTAGAGCTCGATGGCGCTGTTAGGGCGCGCGAAGCCGGCCAGCGAAAGCTCGGTACCGATCAGGCTCGCCGAGACCACCACCGGATAGTTGCGCAGGCCGTTGGGCCCGGTGTCGATATCGCCATTGTCATTGATCGTCACGCCCTGCGGCGCGCCCAGGCCGTTCGGGTCGATGACCCGCGGATCGAGATCGATGCTCAAGCCACCGTTGTTGCTGAAACTGTTCTGCGTGATCGTCGTGCCCGTGGCGCTCATGACCAGCACGCCGGCGCCGGCGTTGTCGCGGATGAGATTGCGGCTGAAGACCACGTTCGATCCGGCGTAGTCGTAGGCCGCCATGCCGATGGGCTCGGTGGACGCCGCGCCGCTGCCGCCGGTCGCGAAGCCGTTGTTGCGCACGGTGTTGTTGGTGACGGTGATGTTGCTGGCCGACGCGCCACCGCCGAAGCCCACTTCGATGCCGCCACCGCGCTGCTCGCGCGTGAGGTTGGCGGTGACCTGGATGGAGCTGACGGTGCCGACGAGCAGGATGCCGTCGAAAGTGTTGGTGTGGTCCGAAGGTCGGGCGCGCGACTTCGTTCAGCGTGATCAGCGATCCGGTGCCGCCACCCTGCGTACGGATGCCGGAGTTGTTCACGGTGACGAAATTGTTGCGCACGGTGGAATTGCTGCCCGCGAACTCGATGCCGTAGGTGGTCGAGCTGTCGGCGCTGCTGTCGCCGGTGGCGGTCATGCCGACCAGGTTGTTGCGCGCCAGGCAGCCGGTGCCGGACAGCAGTAGATAGCCCTGGCTGCAGCGCCAAGCCGAGCACGGCGCTGCTGGCGCCGCTCACGGTCAGCACGGTGTTGCCCGCCGACGAGCTGCACTTCGGGTCGCGGAAAGGTCGGCAAGGAGATGGCATCCACGCCCACGGTGCCGCCGGTGCCCAGCGTGCCGCGCGTTGGTGTTGCCGATGTTCACGGTCTGCGTCGTGGCATCGAGACGCGTAGCTGCCGCCCGAGATCGCGGGCAGCACGGCGGCCAGCGTGATCACGGCGACGCCGCCCGCGAGCGCGGCGCTCGGGATCATGAAAATGCTGGACTCGAAGCCGCCCGGCAGGAAGTTGTCGATGCCATCGATCTGCCCGCTGCCCGACTGGCTCGAGGCGCCCTCGCCGCCCAGCGCGTTCGAATTGATGATGAACTGGCGCAGCGAACCCTGGCAGGGATAGCTCGAGTTGGTCGCGCCGCAGGCCGTGGCGTCGCGCGTGTTCACGACCGTGTCGAAGTTGAATCCGAAATCGATGTCGCTGATGGTCGAATTGTTCGCCGCGGGTGTCGCCGTGGTGATGGACTGCGGCACACGGCCGCCGGCGGTCAGCGTCGAGTAGTTCGAGGTGCCGGGATTGACCACTGCATCGCTCGATGCCGGCGCTTCGCCGCCGACCCGATTGGTGACGGCGACCGCGGCGCCGCTGGTGGCATCGGTGCGAAAGGTCTGCACGGGCACGCAGGTGGTGCAGGTGGTGCCGCCGGTGCGCGACGATCGCACGGTGCCGTTCACCACGCGCACGCGCATCGGCTGGCTGGTGTTGCCGGAGGTCAGTGTGTAGACGCCGCTGGCGCTGGTGATCGCCGTGGCGATCCAGTTGCCATTGCTCGACGCGATACAGCTCGACCGATGACGTTCGGCGAGCCCGATGCCACCCGACGCGATGCGCGAGCGTCCGGCGCCACCGCCATAGTTGACGTCTTCGAAGACGATGCCGGTGAAGGTCGCGGCATGCGCGCAGCCCGCGCAACGCGCGAGAACCAGGCAAGCAGCGAAGCCAGCTGCGCCAGCGCGCAGGGCGTCGGACGCCACTCCTGTTAATGCGCGCTCGCTGCTCGAACATGGCGGCCAGTCTAATGGCGGCCAATCTCGGCCTTTCCCTTAATGGATCACAGTTTGTGCAGCCAGAAAGGTGCATCGGCGGCCCGCGAATTCACGAATTGCGGCCAAGCACAAGGTCACGAAAAAGGCGCGGGAGCTTTCACTCCCGCGCCTTGTGTATCGATCGAACAGTAGCATTGAAGTGTCGAACTACTTCACGATCTCGAGCAGCTCCACGTCGAACACCAGCGTGGCCTGCGGCGGGATCGTCGGCGGCGAGCCGTTCGCGCCGTAGGCGAGATTCGCCGGGCAGACGAGCTGCGCCTTGCCGCCGACCTTCATGGTCTGCACGCCTTCGGTCCAGCAGGCGATGACGCCGTTCAGCGGGAACGTCGCGGGTTCGCCGCGCGCGATCGAGCTGTCGAACACCTTGCCGTCGATGAGGCGGCCTTCGTAGTGCACCTTCACCTGGTCGGTGGCGGCCGGCGACGGCGCCCGTGCCTGCCTTGCGTGTGCTTGATGAGCATGCCGCTCGCGGTCTTGGTGACGCCCGCTTCCTTCGACGCCTTGTCGAGGAAGGTGACGCCGGCCGCCGCGGCCTTCTCGGCGACCACTGCCATGCGCGCGCGCTGCAGTGCCTGCACTTTCGGAATGTATTCTTCGGCGCTTGATGTCGCTCTTGACGCCGCTGACGCCGTCGGCGAGACCCTTCTGAACCTGCGCCAGCTCTTCGGGCTTGAGGTCGAAGGTGCTGAGCGACTGGCTCATCAACACGCCGAGCGCGTACAGCGTCTTCTGTTCTTCGGTGAGTGGGGCTTGTTCCTTCGCCTTCGGCTTGGCCGCATCGGCGTCGCAGACGGTGAGGGACGAGGGTGCAGAGCAGATGGCCGCGAGGGCAGTTAGCTTTTTCATAGGGCGCCGAGAATAGCGCGCCGGAGCGGCCTGCGGACAGCTTTTTTGCTCGTTTACGTCCGCTTCTCCCACACCTCGAAGGTCATGGCATAGGCATGGCGTTCGTCGGCCGCGTGCGCGCTCGCGTTCGACGACCTCCCATCGTCGGTCGTCCAGCGCCGGCCACATCACATCCCCGGCGACGTCGGCGTGCACCCGGGTCAGGTGAATGCGCCCGGCGCGCGGCAGGAACAGCGCGGAACAGGTCGGCGCCGCCGATGACCATGATCTCGGGCGCGCCCGCCGCGGCCCGCATCGCCGCGTCGACGTCGTGCACCACGGTGACGCCCTCGCGCCGGTAGTTAGTATCGCGGGTCACGACGATGTTCTGCCTGCCCGGGCAGTGGCTTGCCGATGGACTCGAAGGTCTTGCGGCCCATGACGATGGGCTTGCCCATGGTCAGGCGCTTGAAGCGCTTGAGGTCTTCGGGAAGATGCCAGGGCAAGGCGTTGTCGCGGCCGATCACGCCGTTGTCGGCGACCGCCACGATGAGCGTGATCGCGGGCCGCTCACACGAAGCCTTCGAGCGGCCGGCGCCGGAACCAGCCGGTGAAACTCAGGCGCTCGCGCCGCGCGGGCAGCACTTCGTGCTCGAAGCGGTCGGACAGGAATGCCACCAGCCTGCCGCCCTGCGGCAACACGTCGACGCTGCGCGCCGCCGCCGGTGTACAGGCGCAGCTGGCCGCCGTCATCGGTCGTCCCAGTCGTCGTTGAGGTACAGCGCCGCCGAAATCGCGCGCACGTCGGTGCCGACGAGCCGGTCGAAATGCCGCGCGTAGCCGGCGCCGCGCGGATACAGCGCGAAGTGTCCCTGGAAATCCTCGAGACCGGTCATGAGCGCGCGATTGAGCGCGGCGCGCAACTCGTCGAGCCGCGCCAGCACGCGCTGCTCGGCATCGCGCTCGGGCTGCTGCAGCCAGGAGATGAAATCGCCGCGCACTTCGGGCGTGAGCTGCTCGTTCGTCGCCGCGCCCGACTCGCGCCGGCCGCAGGCCGCCGGTCTCGTGCAGCTCGACGCAGCGCGCGCGCAGCTCGGCGAGCAGCGTCGCGTCGACGAAATCGTCGAGCACGCCGAAACCGCGTTCGGCGAGCTGATCGATCAGGCGCGACGGCGTGGCCGTTCGCCGCGGCGCTTGCGCTTCGGGACGACGGGTCTTGCGTGCCTTGCCCGGCTTGCGTCGCTTGGCCGCTTGCTTGGCCTTGATCCTGATTCCTTCTTTGGCTTCGGCGCGGCCTCCAGCATGGAGCCGCGGCACTTCGGCGAGCCGCAGCGGCAGGCATAGATCTCGTCGACGTTCGGCGGATCGTCCTTGTCGCGGCCGATCTCGTAGTCGTAGCCGAGCTCCTCGCCCGGCGCGATGTCGCGCGCGGCGTCGATGAACACGCGGCGGTTCTCGATGACCGACTCGCAATTGCCTTCGCAGTGGTGATTGATGAAGCGCGCGTCGTTGCCGCCCACGCCGGCGTCGATGACGGTGTGCTTGTCGACGATGAACAGGAAGGTGTGATTGTCGTTCTCGTCGTGATCTTCGTAGCGCTCGTCCGCGGCGGCGTGCGAAACGCGATCGCCGAGATACTCGAAGATGCGCGTGCCCTTCGCGATGTTCGGCGACGGCGAACACGCCGCGGCCGTGCACCGGCGAATTGCGCACCTCGACGAGCGGCGAGCGTCGACGATGGGCGGACCGCCGCGCTTGGGCTGCGACTGGTCGAAGTCGGTCTTCGTCTTTCTTCTTCGGCTTGCTGTCATACGGCAACGGGCGCCTTGATGGCCGGATGATGCTGATAGTTCACGATCTGAAAGTCCTCGAACGTGTAGTCGAAAATGGTCGGCGGCCGGCGCGTGAGCGTTGAGCTTCGGCAGCGTCAGCGGCACGCGCGACAGCTGCTCGTCCACCTGCTCGAGATGATTCGAATAGAGATGGCAATCGCCGCCGGTCCAGATGAACTCGCCCACTTCGAGATCGCATTGCTGCGCGAGCATGTGCGTGAGCAGCGCATAGGAGGCGATGTTGAACGGCACGCCGAGGAAGATGTCCGCGCTGCGTTGATAGAGCTGGCAGCTCAGGCGCTTGTCCGACACGTAGAACTGGAAGAACGCGTGGCAGGGCATGAGCTTCATCTGGTCGAGCTCGCCCACGTTCCAGGCGCTGACGATGATGCGGCGTGAATCCGGATTGGTGCGCAGCTGCTCGCACCACCTGCGAGATCTGGTCGATCTGCGCGGCCATCGCGGCGTCGGCCAGGAGCGCCACTGCTTGCCGTACACCGGACCGAGCTCGCCGTTCGCGTCGGCCCACTCGTCCCAGATGCTGACGCCGTGCTCGCGCAGGTACTTCGTGTTGGTCTCGCCGCGCAGGAACCACAGCAGCTCGTAGGCGATGGACTTGAAGTGCACGCGCTTGGTGGTGACCAGCGGAAAACCCGCGGCCAGATCGAAGCGCATCTGGTAGCCGAACACCGAGAGCGTGCCGGTGCCGGTGCGGTCCGCCTTCGCGCGCGCCGTTGCGCCGCACGTGGCGCATGAAATCCAGAAATTGTTTCATTCTCTGGGCTTCATGCTACGCCGGTTGCGGCACGCCGGCGAAATTGCCCGAGGGCTCGCGGCGGCGATACGCCATGAACATCAGCGTGAGCGCCGATGAGCAGCATGGGCAGGGTCAGCAACATGCCCATGGTGACCCAGGACTGCCGCAGCAGGTAGTTGAGGTGCTCGTCGGGCACGCGCCAGAACTCGACGATGATGCGCGCCAGCGAGTAGATGACGAGGAACAGCCCCGCGGGCGCCATGCGCGGCCGCGGCTTCGACGGTGTACCACCACAGGATGACGAACAGCAACAGGCCTTCGAGCGCCGCCTCGTAGAGCTGCGTGGCATGCCGCGCGTCGCCGTCGACGACGAAGCCCCAGGGCACGTCGGTCGGTCTTGCCCCACAACTCGCCGTTGATGAAGTTGCCGATGCGCCCGGCGCAGATGCCGATGCCCGGCAGCGGCGCGGCGAAATCGAACACGTCGGCGATGCGGCGCTTGCGGCGCACCGCGAAAATCGCGAGCGCGATCATCACGCCGAACAAGCCGCCGTGGAACGACATGCCGCCGTCCCATCACCTTGAACGGGATACCAGGGATCCTCGGCCCAGAACGACAGGCCGTAGAAAAACACGTAGCCCAGGCGGCCGCCGAGGATGGTGCCGAGCATGCAGAAGAACATGAAGTCGTCGACGTCGGCGGGCTTCCACGTGGAGCCGGGCTTCTTCGCGCGCAGCGCGCGCCAGCCACCAGCGCCGCCGCGAACGCGACGAGGTACATGATTCCGTACCAGTGGACCTTGAGCGGACCGAAGTCGCCGAAGGGCCGATCTCGAACGCGATTTTGTCGAAGCCGGGGTACTGGATCATGCGGCGCGTATTTTAGTTATTCGCGCGTGACGCGGCAGAAAAATGATTTCAGATAGCGCGTTTCGGGAATGGCCGGATGCACCGGATGATCCGGCGACTGGCCGCCCTGCTCCAGCACCTGCACGAAGCGGCTGGTGTGCCGCGCCGCGGTCTGGATCGCGGTCACGAGCTCATCGGCGCCCATGTGATACGAGCACGAGCAGGACACCAGCAGGCCGTCGCGATCGATCAGCGGCAGCGCGAGCTGGTTCAGCTTGCGATACGCCGCCTGCGCCTGCGGCGCGTCCTTCTTGCGCTTGGCGAACGCCGGCGGATCGAGGATCACCACGTCGAAACGCGCGCCCTGTTCCTGCAGCGCCTTCAGCGCATCGAAGGCGTCGTCCTTGACCGTCTCGACGCTCGACGCCGTTCGCGCGCGCGTTGCGCGCGACGTAGTCGAGCGCGGTCGCCGACGAATCCACGCAGGTGGCGCTGGCCGCGCCGCCCTTGAGCGCGGTCACGGCCCACGCGCCGACGTAGCTGCAGACATCGAGCACGCGCGCGCCGGCGGGCAGATAGCGCCGCAGCCGTTCGCGATTGGCGGCCTGGTCGTAGAACCAGCCGGTCTTCTGGCCATCGGCCAGCGGCGCGACGAAGTCGACGCCCTGCTCGCGCACGGTCACTTCGGCGGGCGCCGTCGGCCCACTCGTCGTTGGCCCGGACGCCGACGGACTTTGCCAGGCCTTCGAGCTCGCGCGCGCCGGAGTCGTTCTTCCAGACGATGGTCTTCGCGCTGCACCACCTTGGTCGACCGCGGCTTCGATGTCGGCGCGCAGCCGGTCGATGCCGGCGGTGCCGCTCTGCGCGACCACGATGTCGCCGTAGCGATCGAGCACCAGGCCCGGCAGTCCGTCGGACTCGCCGTACACCAGGCGGTAATACGGTTCGCGATACAGCCGCTCGCGCAGCGCCAGCGCGACGCGCAGCCGATGCACGAGCAGCGACGCGTCGAGTGGATAGGCCGGCGTCGCGGCCGACGATGCGCGCGGCGATCAGCGTGCGCGGATTGACGTAGGCGAATGCCCAGGAACTGGTCGCGGTCGGAATGCACCTGCACGGCGGCGCCGGGCTCGAACTGCGTCAGCGGTGTGGCGGCGGTGTCGACTTCATTGCTGAAGATCCACAGGTGGCCGGCGCGCAGGCGACGGTCTTCGCCGCGCTTGAGTTTGAGGACGGGGATGGACATGGGGCGCTATTCTAGCCGACCTATGGACAGGACGCGCAAGAACCGACTGGCCAGGGAAACCAGCCCGTACCTGCAGCAGCACGCGGCCAATCCCGTGCGACTGGTATCCCTGGGGCAAGGAAGCGCTTCGACGCTCGCCCGCGCGAGCGGCAAGCCCATGCTGCTGTCGATCGGCTATTCCGCCTGCCACTGGTGCCACGTCATGGCGCACGAATCCTTCGAGGACGCGGCCACGGCGGCGCTCATGAACGAGCTGTTCGTGAACATCAAGGTGGATCGCGAAGAGCGGCCCGACATCGACAAGATCTACCAGTTCGCGCACCAGGTGCTCACGCAGCGCGGCGGCGGCTGGCCGCTGACGATGTTCCTGACGCACGACGATCAGAAGCCGTTCTTCGGCGGCACCTATTTCCCCGACAAGGCGCGTTACGGCATGCCGGCGTTCTCCACGCTGCTCAAGCGCGTCGCGGAGTACTACCGCGAGCAGCGCGACGAGCTGCGCGCGCAGAACGACACGTTGATGGATGTCTTCGGCGACCTCACGCCGGCGCCGGCCGATGCGCGACGTGCAGCTCGACGCCGGCGCCGCTCGACGGCGCGCGCGAGCAGCTCGCCGCCACCTTCGACAAGCGCTACGGCGGCTTCGGCGACGCGCCGAAATTTCCGCATCCCGGCTCCATCGACCGGCTGATGCACCACTGGCATGCGACCGCGGTCGACGCAGGCGCCCGATCTGCATGCGCTGTTCATGGCCACGCTCACGCTCACGCGCATGGCCGAAGGCGGCATGTACGACCAGCTCGGCGGCGGCTTCGCGCGCTACTCGGTCGATCAGTTCTGGATGATTCCGCACTTCGAAAAGATGCTGTACGACAACGGCGCGCTGCTCGCGACGTTACGCCGAAGCCGCGCTCGCCACCGGCGATGCGCTGTTCAAGCGCATCGCGACCGAAACCGGCGAGTGGATGCTGCGCGAGATGCAGGATCCGAGGATGGCGGCGGCTTCTACTCCGCCTATGACGCCGACTCCGAAGGCCACGAAGGCAAGTTCTACGTGTGGACGCGCACGAAGTGCGCGCCGCGCTCACGCCGCTCGAATGGAGCGTGTTCAGCCGGCGCTTCGGCTTCGACGAGGCAGCCGAACTTCGAAGGCGCGTGGCATCGCGCACGTGTTCGTATCCCTCGAGCAGATCGCCAAGGAGCTAGCAGCTCGAGCCCGCCGAAGTCGAGAAACACGCTCGACACCGCGCGCGCGAAACTGCTGGCGATCCGCAGCAAGCGCGTGTGGCCGGGCCTCGACGACAAGATGCTCACGCAGCTGGAATGCGCTCGCGATCCGCGGGCTGGCCATCGCCGCGCGCTCGCTCGACAACCGGAGTTCGCGCGCGGCCGCCGAACGCGCGCTCGAATTCGTGCGCGCCAACCTGTGGCGCCTGGTCGACGGAGGGGCCGCCTGCTCGCCACCGCCAAGGATGGCGTCGCGCATCTCAATGCCTATCTCGACGACTACGCCTATCTCGCCAATGCGCTGCTCGAGATGCTGCAGCTGCGCTGGCGCAACGAAGACGTGGCCTGGCTGCGCGAAATCCTCGACGCCATGCTCGCGCACTTCGAGGACGCGAAGCTCGGCGGATTCTTCTTCACCTCGGACGATCACGAGGCGCTGATCCATCGCAGCAAGAGCTTCAGCGACGACGCCATTCCCGCCGGCAACGGCATCGCCGCGCGCGCGCTGATCCGCGCCGGCTACCTGTTGGGCGAGACGCGCTGGCTCGAGGCCGCGGAGCGCACGCTGCGCGCCGCGTGGCTCGCGATCAATCGCTTTCCGCACGGCCACATGAGCCTGCTCGAAGCGCTGGCCGAATATCTGGATCCGCCGGAGATCGTGATCATTCGCGAGCGCACGGCGGATGCGGCCGCGTGGCAGCGCGAGCTCGGCAAGCTGTATGCGCCGCATCGCATGGTGTTTTCGATTCCCGCGAAGCTCGACGGGCTCGACGCCGCCGTCGCCGACAAGAAAGCCGGGCGCGGCACGCGCGCCTACGTGTGCCGCGGCTCCACGTGCTCGGCGCCGGTGGAATCGCTGGCGGATCTCGTCCGCACCGCGCAGGCGCGCGTCTAGCGCGCTAGCGGCGCTTCGCGCGGCGCACGCGTGCGATTCGCTTTCTTCGCTTTCTTCTTCGACGGCTTCGTCGCGCGGGGCGCGCCTTGGCCGCGCGCGAGCGCCAGCGCCACCGCCACGGACTTGCGCGCCCAGGCCACCAGCGCTTCGGCGTCCTCGATGATGTCGGCCGGCACCTGGTGAGTAAGCCATCACGGCTTCGGGCCGGTCGCGGGAACGGCATGAAGCGCGGCATGTTGCGCGCGATGTATTCGGCGCTGTTGGTGCTCGTCGGTCTTGAAGAACAGCGTGTCGTCGTCGATGAGACCGAAGAACAGTTCGCCGCTGTAGAGCCCGACGCCGCCGAACATGCGGCGCGAGCGCAGGTCGCCGAAGCCCGCGAGCTGCTCGAGGATGTACGCGAGGTACTGCGGCTGGACGGCCATCGTTCAGGGTGTGCGCAGCGCGCCGAGCTGCGCCGAGCTCGGTGCGCAGCGCCTTGCATCAGCGGCGCCGCGGCGACCGCATCGAAGGCCGGCGCGGCGTTCCAGTCGTAGGTCCACGGATGCTGCGGTGCGCAGTGCCTCGGGCTCGTTGCGATAGCGCGGAATCACGTGCGCATGCAGCGCCGGCTCGACGTTGCCGAAGATCGCGTAGTTGATGCGCACCGGCGAGGTGGTGCGCATCAGCGCATCGCCGAGGCGCGACATGTCGAGCAGGAACTGCGAGCGGCGCTCGGGTGTCAGCGCATTGAGATCGGGCACCACCGGATCCGGCAACAGCAGCAGGTAGCCCTTGCACGAACTGCTGGTGGCCGAACACGGCCCAGCCCGAAGCGCAGCGCCCGAGCACGGTGCTGGTCACGGCCGGCACGCGCGTCGTTCACGCGGCGATGGATCGCGGTTTCGACCTGCGGATCCATGGAGCCTGTGATGTGGCTCCGCGGATCAACTTGCACGCGGCTAGTTGGAGAAGTCCTCAGCCGACCCAGGTGCGGAAGCGGCCCGGTGTCGATGTGCACGAAGTCCGAGCGCTGGTAGTAGCCCACGCCGCCCTGCTTCGCCGCCAGCGCCAGGTCGCGCAGGTCTGGCGCAGGAGCAGTCCTTGCAGGCGCACGTCGATGGCGCGGCCCTGCATGTGCAGCGATTTCTTGGCGACGCCGCTGCCCGGCCGCGCAGACATCTTGGCGTTGCTCTCGGGTGAGCGATAGCCGGAGATGATCTCGTAGCGCGGGTCGCAATCCGCGGCGAGGGCCAGGTCGTGCAGCTGGTCGTACAGCCGCAGGTCGATGTCATGCGCCTCGCCATTGCGATGATCGCGCAGCACGTGGTTCAGCCTGGCGAGCGCCGCCGCGTCGTATTCCGTCGCCGCGCCGATACACCACGCTCACGATTTCGCTGGTGTGCGTGTTGAACAGCTCGAGGCGAACGCTCGGGAAGTTTCGCCGCGCTTCGGCTACAGCGCTCCGCGACGTCCTGCGCCGATGCGACTCGCGCAAGCGACAGCGCCCGCGCCACCGCGCGAGCACGGTCTTGAATCCAGCGACGTCTTGACCAGTTTTGCGACATTCAGGGTTGGAGTCTGGCCCCTGGGGCAAGGTTCAAAACGGGAGCGGAATCACAGAGCCGGTATCGCCCGGCTGCCGATTGACGGAAACCACCGTGGCCTTCGGGAAGAAGTTGAATTCCGAGGCGCTCGCCCACGTGTAGGCGCCCATGGCACGCCCGACGATCAGATCGCCGGCCTTCAGCGCCGGCAGCATCAGGTTCTCGGCGATCACGTCGATGCTGTCGCAGGTGGGCCCGGCGAGCACCGACGGGAATTTCTCGTCGCTTTCCTTCAGCGACTCGACCGGGTACTTCGCGTGGTCGAACAACTGGCCGCTGTACGAGCCGTACAGCCCGTCGTCGAGGTAGTACCACCAGTGGCCTTCGCGCTTGCGCGCGGCCCATGACCGAGGACACGCCGATGGCGGCGGGTCCGCAGATGTAGCGGCCGGGCTCGGCGATGACGCGCAGCTGCGTCGGGAGCTTGGCGAGCGCGGCGCGGATCGGCGCGCAGAAGCGGCCGATGTCGGCGACCTTCTGCGCGTACTCGATCGGGATAGCCGCCGCCGATGTCGAGCGTGTCGAACACGCCGAGCTTCTCGCGCCGCGCCGCGGCGATGAGCTTGCGCGCAGGCCTCGATGGCCTCGACGTGTTTGCCGGCATCCGCCGCCTGCGAGCCGACGTGGAACGACAGGCCGCGCACCGGGATGCCGAGCTTGCGCGCCAGGCGCGCGAGCTCGAGCAGGTCTTCCGGATCGCAGCCGAACTTGCGCGACAGGTCGCACACCGCGCCGGGCGAGCGGAACGACACGCGCAGCAGCAGCTCGCACTGGTCGCGGTACGGCTCGAACTTGCGCACCTCGTCGGGATTGTCCGCGACGAAGATCTTCACGCCGAGGTGCAGCGCGTTGCGGATGTCGATGTCGCGCTTGATCGGATGCGTGTGGATGCAGCGCGCCGGATCGACGCCGAGCTGCGTCACGAGCTGCGTTTCGCCGGTGGTGGCCAGGTCTAACCAGCCGCCGAGCTCGACGATGGTCTGCACCACGGCCGGGTGCGGCAGCGGCTTGAGCGCGTAGTGCAGGTCGACGCCGGGCAGCGCCTTGTGCAGCTTGCGGTACTGCTCGCGCACGCGCTGGCAGTCGATGATGAGCAGCGGCGAGCCGAACTCCGCCACCAGCCGCTTGATCTCCGGCTGCGGTGAACGGATCGATGTAAGACGCGCGTGGCGCGTGATTTGCGCGTTCGGGTCAGCAACGCCTGTGCTCCTGCGGGCGGAAAAGGGGCGAATTGTAGGCGAGCTGGCCGTCAGTGTCATGACAGGCGAATGCATCACACGCGGACGTGAACGCGGCCCCGAACAGGGCGTTTTGCTAAAGTGCCGCGCACATGAAAAATCATGGCTCCTGACAGCTCCCCCGCCGGAGAACTGCAGACCCTGCTGGCCTCGCGCGTGGCGCTGGTGGTCATCGAAAGCCGGGAAGAAGGCCGCGTCATGGAGCTGGTGCGCGAAGCCGCCCTGAAAGCCCAGCGCGGCAAGAACTGGGGCGTGTTCCAGTGGACCGTCACCGAAGGGCTGCTGCGCGTCGACGTGGACCTGGGCGGCGCGCAGCGGACGCTGGCGCAGCCCGAACAGCTCCTGCGGCACATCAAGGCCACCCCCATGGCCGGCATCTACGTGCTGCTCGACTTCCACCCCTATCTCGACAATCCGATGTTCGTGCGCACGCTCAAGGACATCGCGCAGGACTACAAGAAGTGCGCGCGCACGCTGGTGCTCATCAGCCACGAAGTGAAGCTGCCGCAGGAGCTCGAGCACCTGGCGGCGCGCTTCTCGCTGCAGCTGCCGGACAAGAACGAACGACACGCCATCGTCATGCAGCATGGCGCGCGAGTGGGCGCAGCACGCAGGGCGCCATGCCGCGCATCGACGTGAAGGTGGTGGAGAAGCTGGTCGACAACCTCGGCGGGCCTGCCGCTGCACGACGTCGAACGGCTCACCCGCCAGGCCATCTTCAATGACGGCGCGCTCACCGACGACGACCTCCGGCCGCTGCTGGCGGCGAAGTATCAGCTGCTGAATCGCGGCGGCACGCTGTCGTTCGAGGCCGATACGGCGCGTTTCGCCGAGGTCGGCGGCTTGAAGAACCTGCGGCGCTGGATCCTGCAGCGCAAGGCGGCGTTCGACGGCAGCGCGCCCGGGCTCGATGCGCCGAAGGGCGTGTTGTTGTTAGGCGTGCAGGGTTGCGGCAAGAGCCTGGCGGCGCGCGCCGCCGCCGGCGTGCTCGGCGTGCCGCTGGTGCGCCTCGACTTCGGCGCGCTGTATTCGAAGTGGCATGGCGAATCGGAAAAGAACCTGCGCGAGTCGCTGTCATCCGCCGAGGCGCTCTCGCCCTGCGTGCTGTGGCTCGACGAAATCGAAAAGGCGCTGTCCTCGGGCGAAGGCGACAGCGGCACTTCGCGGCGCGTGCTGGGCGCGTTCCTCACCTGGCTCGCCGAACAGCGCGCGCGGGTGTTCATCGTGGCGACGGCCAACGACATCACCGCGCTGCCGCCGGAGCTCGTGCGCAAGGGACGCTTCGATGAAATCTTCTTCGTCGATCTGCCCTCGCCCGCGGCGCGCTTCGAGATCTTCGGCATCCACTGCAAGAAACGCGCGGTGGCGGTGTCGGAGGCGGAGATGAAAGCGCTGGCGGCGCGCAGCGAAGGATTCTCCGGCGCCGAGATCGAGCAGGCCGTGGTGTCCGCGCTCTACAGCGCGCATGCGAACGGCCAGCCCGTGGACGCGAAGCTGATCGCCAGCGAGCTCGAAGCGACGCGGCCGCTGTCGGTGGTGATGGGCGAAAAGATCGCCGAGCTGCGCGACTGGGCCGCGGAGCGCACCGTCCCCGCCGACTAGCGCGCCCGTCCGGCTCAGGCCTCGGGCGCCACGCGCTCCAGGATGTCGATCTTCAGCCACAGCTTCTGCGAAAGAGAACCCGTGAGCTGCTCCACGTCGTTGACCGCGTCCAGCGTCACCGGGTCGTCGAAGTTCTGCACATACAACGCCGCGGCCTTGCTGATCACCGACAACATCTCCGAGCAGTAGTCGAGATAGCGCGCCAGCTCGAACTTGGTGAAGGTGCGCTCCGGTGATGACGGCGTGCCCTTCTCGCGCCTCAACAGTCGCTCGGGGTCCTTGGTGAGCTGATGCATGTCGATGATGTGTGCGAGCGAGCGCAGCACGTGTAATGCACGCAGCGCCCGCTGCCGCTTGCGCCGGTTTTCCCAACCGACGAGGAAGTAGCTGGCAGCGCCAAGCAGGATGATTTCGTTGACTGCGGCGTCGATGCCCTGGAGGAAGTCCGAAACATTCGAGAACAGCGTCACTCCGCCGGACAAGAGCAACACGGTCGCGACGACCAGCACCACCATGGCGGCGATCAAGGCATAGGCGACTCCGCGCACCCACCACTGCGGCCTGGACAACCAGTGGGCCGTGTCGGCCGCGGCAATCACTTCGTTGCGCAACGACTCGGCGACTCCGCTGAGTCCCGAACCCGGGAAGCGCTCCGCAATGCGCCTCCCGAGTCGTTCGGTGGTTTCCGCTATGCGCGCGGCGTCTAATGAACGAAACATCCCCGCCGGCCGCTCGGCCTACTTCGGCGGCGGCAACAATCCGTTGCCGTCCAGCTTCGCCAGCGACGTTCGCGTCCCCCAGGAACTTGGGCAGATCGAGCCCGGCCATCGCGGCCACGTCATGCAGCGGCGGCAGGCTCTTCACCATGCCGGCGAGGAAGTTCGCCGTGGTCGTCCCACCGTTGCCATTGTTGCCAGCGCCGGCATCCCACACCGTGACCTTGTCGATCTTGATGGCCTTGATGGCCTCGACCTGCATGGCGACCAGATGCTCGAGCTTCTCGGTGAGCAGCAACGTCGCCGCCGCGCGCGCATCGTTGTTGGCGCTGGCGCACCAGCGCCTGGTAACCCTGCGCCTTGGCTTCGAGCACCTGCCGAATGCCCTTGGCCTCGGCCTCGTACTTGAGCAGCGTGGCGTCGGCGTGACCCTGCGCCTCGCGGCGCGTCTTCTCGGCTTCGGCTTCCGCGGCGATGGTGATCTTGGTCTTCTCGACCTGCTGGCGCACGACCTCCTGCGCGGTGAGCCGCTGCAGCTCGGCCTTGGCCTGCGCCCTCTGAATCTCCGCCTCGGCATCGAACTGCGCCACCTGGCCGCGCTGCGACGCCTGCGCCGACTGCACGAACAACTCCGCGTTCGACTGCGCGATCAGCGCCTTCGCGCGGTTCTCGCCGGCGATGGCTTCGGCTTCCTGCGCTTCGACGAAGATGCGCTTCTCGGCTTCGGCCTTCTTCTGGCCCTGCACCGACGTGGCTTCGTTCTGCGCCACCTTGATCTGCATGTCGCGATTGGCCTCGGCCTCACCGATCGTCGCCAGCGTTTCCTGCGCCTGCACGTAGATGCGCTTGTCGGCCTCGGCCTGCTTCTTGCCCTTCTCCGACTCGGCGAGGTGCTGCGCCACCTTGATGGTGCGCTCGCGCACCTGCTCGGCTTCGCCGACCGAACCCTTGCGGTCCTGGTCCGAGACGTCGACCTTGGCCTGGTTGATGGCTTCGGACGCCGCCTTCTTGCCGATGCTCTCGATGTATCCCGACTCGTCCGTGATGTCGGTGATGTTCACGTTGATGAGATACAGGCCGATCTTGTTGAGCTCGGGCGCCACGTTGCGGCGGATCGCATCGAGGAATTTCTCGCGATCCTGGTTGATCTGCTCGATGGTCAGCGATGCCACCGTGAGGCGCAGCTGGCCGAAGATGATCTCGCGCGCCATGCTCTCGACGTCGTCCTGCGCGAGATTGAGCAGGCGCTCGGCCGCGTTGTTCATGATCGCTTCTTCGGTGCTCACGCCCACCGTGAACGTGCTCGGCACGTTGACGCGGATGTTCTGCAGCGACAGCGCCTTGGTCAGCGGGATGGGAATCGTGAGCGGCGTCAGGCTCATGTACGTGTAGTCCTGGAACAGCGGCCAGATGAACGCGCCGCCGCCATGGATACACAGCGCCGACTGGCCCTTGCCCACCTTGCCGTACACCACGAGGATCTTGTCGGATGGACAGCGCTTGTAGCGCGTTGCCAGGAAGATGATGGTGATGAACGTCACGATGAAGACGAACGACACCACCGGCAGGAATGCCATTGTGAGATCCATGCGAGACCCTCCGCGCGCAGCCGCGCGCAAACTAACTAGATGTGACTGCAGATCAGCGATCGACGGGCGCGACGACCAGCGTATTGGCCGCGACGCTTTGCACGCGAATCGGCGTTCCCGTCGGAATCGTCGCGCCGTCGGCCGAAACCGCCTCGAACTCGCGCAGGCGATTGGCGAAGTTGATCTGCACGCGGCCGCCGTCCTTGCCCACCGTGAGATACACCGAGCCTTCGCTGCCGACCGCGGCGAACAGGCTGACCGTGCCGCTCGACTGCAGGCGCAGCATGGCCGTGAAGATCTTGTGGATGAGCCACACCGAGAAGACGCCGGCGGCGAGCGCGCCGATGAGTGCGAGCACCATGCCGAGCGGAGCGTTGCGATAGAGCGTGTAGCCGACCACGCCGAACATCGCGAAGAACGAGGAGATGCCCTGGATGGTGAGTGCCTGGAATGCCGCCGTCGCTGTCGACGTGAACCGCGTCCATGTCGCCGTGATGATCGAGGCCGGCGATGGTGAGAATGAGTCTGAAGACCAGAATGATTCCGCCGACGATTCCGGCCAGCAGGAACATCTGTTCGACGCCGTTGTGCGAAGCAAACCACTCAGTCATGGCCGATCCCCTCGCCGGATGTTTTGTTTGGTTGTCCCGGCTGTGGGGACTATAGCGAGGAATTCAAGAAGCCAGTAAACGATAACTGCTGACGGTGATTCCGCCGAGAAAATCTTTCTCGTGATATGTCAGTTCTGCCATGTCATCGCCGGCGGCGCCCACGGCGACCATCAGTGGCAGCAGATGTTCCTCGCGCGGATGCGCAGCGCGCGCCGAGGAGCAGCCTTCCCAGGCGGCCAGTAGTTTGTCGCGGTCGGCCGGACTGCCACCCAGCAGCGCGCCATTCAGCCAGGCGTCGAATTCGCGTGACGGGCCGTATGCCGCCGGGACTGAAGAACTGGCGCAGGTTGTGGTAGCTCAAGCCGCTGCCGACGATCAGCACGCCTTCGTCGCGCAGCGGCGCGATGCGCGCGGCCCAGGGCCAGGTGCGTCGCCGGATCCAGCCCCGTCTTCAGCGACAGCTGCACCACGGGCACGTCGGCGTCCGGGTAGATCACCTTGAGCGGCGTGAAGGCGCCATGGTCGAAGCCGCGCTCCGCGTCGAGCCGTGCCGGCAATGCCCGCCGCCTCGAGCAATGCCTTCACGCGCGCCGCCAGCATCGGGTCGCCCGGCGCGTCGTAGTGAATGTGGTAGGTGTAGTCGGGAAAGCCGCCGTAGTCATAGATCATGGGCGGCTTCGGGTTCGAGGTGAGCGTGAACTCCGTCTCTTCCCAGTGCGCGGAGATCATGAGCACCGCGCGCGGGCGTCGACGCCGATCTGCCGCGGCATGTCGGCCAGCGACGCTTCGAGCTTCGCGTAGGGCGCGCGCGACGGCATCGTCCATGTACGACCATGGGCCGCCGCCGTGGGAGATGAAGTACACCGGAAGTCGATGCGGATTCATTGGAACGCAGTGTACGCTCTGCTCAGCGCACACTGATCGCGCGCAGCACCTCGGGATCCGCGTGGCCCAGCTCCGCGCTCTGCGCGAGAATTTTTCCTTCGCCATCGAGCGCCGAGATGATCGTGGAGTGACTGAACTGCCCGTCCGGCAACTTCCGGTACTGGATATTCAGCGCGGCAGCGATGCGCCGCACGGCAGCAGCATCGGCATGCGCCAGCGTCCAGCGTGTCGTGTCGACGCGGCGCGTATCCGCGACCTGGCGCAATGCCGCAGGGGTGTCGTGCTCGGCATCCAGAGATACGAGCAGCACGCGCAACTGCTGCCGTTGCGGCTCGTCGAGCTTGCGCTCGACCGCGCGCAGCGTGTCGATGATCAGTGGACAGGTGGCCGGACAACTGCCGTAGAACATCGTCACCAGCACCGGCTTGCCGCGATACACGTCGAGATCGATGGCCTGGCCATCCTGGTTCAGCAGCTTCTCGTGCATCTGATACAGCGATGCGGTTCGATCGGCCGCGTGCGCCGCGGACGCGAGCAGCGCCAATGCCGCGAGCACAAACAGTGACGATGCGCGCGCATCACGGACCCACCCCGGCGTCGCCGGCACAGCGAAAGCCCATGGAGCTCGAGCTGTATGACGCCTTCATGCTCGACAACATCGCGATGCGCATCATCATGGCGTAGTTGTCCTTCTGTTCGAAGCTGAGCGCGCCGGTGCCGCAGAACCGGTTGCGGTTCGGATCGCCCTGCTCGCGGCTGTCGTCGCTGACCAGCATGGAGCCGGCGTCCTCGACCCACTCCCACACGACGCCGTGCAGATCGCGGATGCCGAAATAGTTGGCCGGCGACGCGCCGACCGCCGGCAGCGCGCCGCGCGCCGACTTCGAATACCAGTCGAGAATCTGCTGCCGCCACGCCGGATCGTCGCGCGCGTCGGGCTAGCGTGGCGCTGGCCGCGGCCGCGAACTCCCATTCGTACCAGCGCGGCAGGCGCGCGCCGCGCGCTTCGCAATACGCGCTCGCCGCGAACCAGCTCACCTGCGTGACCGGCTGCCGCGCGATCGCGGGCCCGGGCTCCGCCGCGCTCGCCCAGTGGTGCAGATAACCTTCGTCGGCAAACAACCCGGCGACGCGATCGCGTCGCCACTCCGGATGTTTGCGCACGAACTCCGCGAAATCGGCATTGCTGACGAGCGCGGCGTCGAGGCGAAACGGCGCGACGACGGTGGTCTTCACGTTCGGCGCCGGCGGCAGCACCGAATCGAACTGCCCGCCGGCAATCGCGCGCGCCCGCGGCCGGCGCCGCGGACACCGCGCATCCGCAGGCGACCAGCGCGAACGACGCCAGCCAGATGTGCAGCGCGCTTCATGTCGCATGCTCAGTGCGCCGCACCTTCGGCGCGCTTGGTGGTGGCGCGCACCTGCGTCACTTCCTTGGCCGTCACCGCGCCGCCGCTGTTGCCCCAGCTGTTGAGCGCGAAGGTCAGGATGTTGGCGACCTCGTCGTCGTTGAGCTGGCTCATCGGCGGCATCACCGAGTTGTAGTCTGGCGCCGTTCACCGTGACCGGGCCGGTCAGGCCGTTGAGCACGATGCCGATCGCGCGCTTGCGATCCGCGAGCAGGAAGTCGGACTTGGCGAGCGGCGGGAACACGCTGGCGAATGCCGGCGCCGTTGTCCTGGTGACAGGCCGAACAGGTGCCCTTGAACAGCACCTCGCCGGCCTTCACCTGCTGGTCCTTCGTGAGCGTGCCGCTGGCGCTGGCCTGCGCGGCGGTTGCGACCGCCGCCGGGTCGGCGAGCTTGTCGCTCAGGTACACCTCGTCGACCTGCTTGCCGGAGTAGATGTCCGCGCGCGCGTCTCCGCTCGACTTCGAGGATGGCCAGCGCGCCCTTGTTGAAGGCGCGGAAGATGGAGTGATCGACCAGCACGTAGTTGCCCGGCACTTCGATGTGGAACTCCACGGTCGCGGCGCCGCCGGCGGGAATCAGCGTGGTCTGCACGTTCTCCTGGAAGTGCGTGCCGCCTTCGTACTGCACCTTGTCGAAGATCTCGCCGATCACGTGGAAGCTCGACACGAGGTTCGGTCCGCCGTTGCCGACGAACAGGCGGATGTGCTCGCCGGTCTTCGCCTTCAGCGCCTTCGGGCCGGTCAGCGCGCATTCCGCGCCGTTGAACAACACGTAGGTGGCGTTCTCGTCGATGGCCTTCTGCATGTCGAAGGCCTGGTGGCCCTTCTCGCGATACTTGCCGACGGTGTAGAAGTCGCCCTGCATCACGTAGAACTCCTGGTCGACGGGCGGCAGGCCTTCCGGCGGCTCGACGAGGATCAGACCGTACATGCCGTTGGCCACGTGCATGCCGACCGGCGCGGTCGCGCAGTGATAGACGTACAGGCCCTGGTTGAGCGCCTTGAAGGTGAACTGCGTCTGGTGTCCCGGCGCGGTGAAGCTCGAGGCCGCGCCGCCGCCCGGTCCCGTGACGCCGTGCAGATCGATGTTGTGCGGCATCTTGCTGCTCGGATGATTCTTGAGATGGAACTCGACGGTGTCGCCCTGGCGCACGCGGATGAAGCTGCCGGGCACGGTGCCGCCGAAAGTCCAGAACGTGTAGGTGACGCCGTCGGCGATCGGCTTGTCGACCTCGATCACTTCGAGCTCGACGATCACCTTGGCCGGTTGCTTGCGATTGGTCGCGGGCGGAACCAGCGGCGGACTGGTGAGAACGGCAGTGCACCGGTTCACCCTGCGGCGGCCCGAAGTCTCCCTTCATCGAGCCCCCGGTGGGGCCAACCGGGTGAGTGGACGCCGCGTGGTCGGATGAGCCGCATGCGGTGAGCAGCAAAGCTGCCGCCATCAGCATCGCGATCGTAGTCTTCTTCATGATCAGGCCTCGGCTGGTAGTTTGTTCGTCTGCGAGAATTCTCGCGCGAAACGCCGGCGGGCACTTTGATGCAGATCAGTCCCGGCACCTATACGTAAAGTACCGCTGCGCACTGCCGCATTGCGTACGCCCTAGGTCCCATGCGTGCGAAAGGATTACAGGCCGAGCAGCGCGAACACGCCGCGGGGGTCGTGCGCACGCGCAACGCTGATGATGAATCCGTACACCAAAAGTGCCGCACCGAAGCTCCACGCCCTGACAACCCGCGTGGCGCCACGCTTCAGCGCATAACTACCCAGCACCACGTAGACCACCAGCAACGACACCTTCACGGTGAGCCAGGCGTGCACGAATGGATACTGGTGCAGCAGCGTCGCCAGCATGAGCGCGGCAGTGAGCAACACCGTGTCGATGGTATAACTCAGATAGCGCAGCGGCGCCGCCATGAACCAGCGGGCGCCGGCCAGCATGGCGACTCCGCGCAGCGCGAACAGCCCACCGCTCGCCAGCACCGCCGCGATGTGGACCCAGCGGATCTCGGGATAGAACTCGATCATGCCTCTTACCGGTCGGCGGTCCCGGCTCCATCCGGGAGGCGCTCGGCTGCGCGCTTCGGCGCAACCCACAGCCGCAGCACGAACCACGCGATGCTGAGCGCGCCGACGCTGAAGATCATGTCGCCGGGCACGCGCATCCACACCAGCGTCTGGATGATCGGTGACTGCATGAGATCGGCGGAGCGCGCGTACCAGTAGCCGTGCTCGATCGCCGCACCGAGCTGGATGACGCCGATGGGCAGCAGCGTCAGCAGCGCCATGCCGGCCAGGCCGATGTTGAATGACCAGAACGCCGTGTTGAGCGCGCGCTCGTTCCACTGCACGTCCGGCTTCATGCCCCGCAGGCAGAACAGCATCAGCCCGAGCCCGAGGAAGCCATACACGCCGAACAGCGCGGTGTGACCGTGCAGCGGCGTGAGGTTGAGTCCCTGCATGTAGTAGAGCGGCAGCGGCGGATTGATCAGGAAGCCGAACAATCCCGCACCGACCACGTTCCAGAACGCGACCGCGGTGAAGAACAGGATGGGCCAGCGATAACGCTGCATCCACGGCGTCGCGCTGCCGAGCTTGTAGGTCTGATAGGCCTCGAAACCGATGAACGCCAGCGGCACCACCTCGAGCGCGGAGAAGCTCGCGCCGAGCGCGATGACCGCGGTCGGGGTTCCCGTGAAGTACAGGTGATGCAGGGTTCCGAGCACGCCGCCGGACAGGAAGACGATGGTCGCGAACAGCACCGCCACCGTCGCCGTGCTCACCGCGCAGCAACCCGAGCCGCGTGAACAGGAAGGCGATGACCGCGGTGGCGAACACTTCGAAGAAGCCTTCGACCCACAGGTGCACCACCCACCAGCGCCAGTACTCGACCATGGAAGATGTGCGTGTGCTCGCTCCACATGAGTCCGGCGCCGTAGAACAGGCCGATGCAGACCGTGGAGACGAACAGCAGCGCGATGATGGACTTGGATTCCCCGCCGCGCTTGATGGCCGGCCACAAGGCGCGGCCCACCAGCGTCAGCCAGATGCCGAGGCCCGCGAACAGGAAGATCTGCCAGAAGCGCCCGAGGTCGACGTATTCCCAGCCCTGGTGACCGAACCAGAAGTTCTTCGCCAGGCCTAACTTCTGCATCACCGCCAGCCACTGGCCGGTGAACGCGCCCACCACGATGATGAGCAGGCAGGTGAACAGGACGTTCACGCCGAGGCGCTGGTACTTCGGCTCGTGTCCGGAGATCGCCGGGCCGATGTACAGACCCATGCCGAGCCACGCGGTCGCGATCCACAACACCGCGAGCTGCGTGTGCCAGGTGCGGCTCAGCGAATACGGCAGGTACGTTGGAGAGCGCGAAGCCGTACGCCTCCTGGCCTTCGACCTGGTAGTGCGCCGTGATCGCGCCCAGCAGGATCTGCGTGAGGAACAGCGCGATCACCAGCCAGAAATACTTCGCGGTGGCGCTTCATCGACGGCGTGACGCGCACCAGCGCCAGCGGATCGGTCTTCGGCAGCTCGAGCGGCGGCTCGTCCTTGTGACGCGCGTGGTGCCAGCCCAGCAACGCGATGCCGGCGATGAGGAACAGCACGCTGAACACCGTCCACATCAGCAGGTGTCGGCGGCGGCGTATTGCCCACCAGCGGTTCGTGCGGCCAGTTGTTGGTATAGGTGACGTTCTCGCCCGGGCGTTCCGTGACCGCGGACCAGGCGGACCACCAGATGAACGCGGTGAGCGCGCGGCGATGCTCGGCGTCGTCCACCGTGCCGTTGCTTCATCGCGTACGCCTTGCGCAGCTCGAGCAGGCGCGGGTCGTGCCGAACAGGCGACTCGTAGTGTGCGGCCACCGTCGGCGATGGCCGCGGCGCGTTCCGCGTCGCAGCGTGATCGTGCCGGTCGCCGCCTCGTAGGTGTTGGCGCGGATCAGCGGCTGCAGACGTGCGCGCAGCGCGGCCTGCTGATCCGCCGGGAGTTCGGCGTAGTCGTGCGCGGTCTGCCGGCGGGCGCGTCACGATTCGAGCCACTCGATGGCTTCGCGATGCAGCCAGTCCGCGGACCAGTCCGGCGCGACGTAGCTGCCGTGACCCCAGATGGAGCCAAGCTGATGACCGCCGATGGACTGCCAGACCTGCCGGCCCTGCTCGATGTCGGCGCGGGTGTACAACGTCTGGCCGTCAGCGGTCACCACGGACGCCGGTATGGGCGGCATCACGCGGTGGATTTCACCGCCGACCCACAGCAGGACGGTGAACGAGGCCAGCAGCAGGCCGACCAGGAAGAGCCAGAGTTTGCGAGTAGCGGTCATGACATCATCTCCACGAACGATGAGTCATCGTGACGCGACGGCGGCCGCCGCACCCTGATCCAGGTCAGGACAAGCCGTTCCTTTGGCCTAATCCCGCAGGATGTTGCGCGCCATGGCCTCTAGTTTGGGCAGATCCGTGATCTCGATCTCACGGCGATCGACATGCAACAGCCCCGCGTCCTGCAACCGCGAGAATCCCCGACTCACACTCTCGGAGGCCAGCCGCAGGTAGTTTGCGATGTCGGTGCGGGTCATCGAGAGCCGGAAGCGCGTCGCGGAAAATCCACGCGCGGCGTGCCGCCGCGACATCGACACGATGAACGCCGCCATGCGTTCGTCGGCGGTGAAATTTCCGGCCAGCAGCGCTGCCTTGCCGATGTCCTCGCTCAACAGGCGGAACAGGTGCTGCTGCAATCCGGGCACGCGGGTCGCGAGCGCCGCGATGTTCGGAAAGGAAAACCGGCACAACATCACCGAGTCGAGCGCCACCGCGTTGCAGGGATATCGCGCGTGGGAAATCGCGTTGAGCCCGATCACCTCGCCCGGCAGGAAGAAGCCCAGCACCTGTTCGCGCCCTTCGCTGTCGTTGACATAGGTCTTGACGGTACCCACACGCACGGCGGCGATGGCTTCGAACGGATCGCCTTCGCGAAAGATGTGCGCACCCTCTTCGTACGGCCCGACGTGCGCCACCAGCATGTGCAGTTCTTCGAGTTTGGTCTTGTCGAAACCTTGCGCGAGGCAGGCCGCCGAAAAGGCACAGGTGCTGCAGAAGCGGTACGCATCGCCGTCATCCGCAATCGGGCTCGACGTTGCACGCGGCCGGATCATGTCAGGCGCACACGCGCGGCGCCGCGCACCGGTTTACAACGCGCGTGAATGGCGCAGCTGCGTCTCGGAAACCGACGGCGTCGAAAGGTAGCGGTCGAAGCACATGGCGATGATACGCAGCATCAATCGGCCGCGCGAGGTTGCGGTTATTCGCGGCCCATCGAATTCGACGAGACCGTCGGCGGCCAGCGGCAGGAGTCGCGCCATGGCTTCGGCGAAGTACCGGTCGAAGTCGATCGAGAAGCGTGTTTCGATCTGCGCGCGGTCGATGCGACCCCGGCACATGAGCTGTTGGATGACTTGCGCGCGCATCACATCGTCATCGTCCAGCATCGAGGCCGCGCGCAAGTGGCAATCGGCCTTGATCGACGGCGGATTCCCACGGCGGCAGATCGCGGAAGTTCTGGCTGTAACTGTCGCCGACATGGCTGATGGAGCTCACGCCAAGGCCGATCAGATCGGACTCCGCATGAGTGGTATAGCCCATGAAGTTGCGCTGCAGGCTTCCGGCCTCCAGCGCCAGCGTGAGATCGTCACCAGGCAACGCGAAGTGATCGAGGCCGATGTAGCAGTAGCCCGCGGCGGTCAGGCGTTCGATTGCCACCTGCAACAACGCCAGGCGTTCGGCGGCATCGGGCAGTTCGCGCTCGTCTATCTGCCGTTGCGCCTTGAACTTCTGCGGCATGTGCGCGTAGCCGTACACGGCGACGCGGTCGGGCCGCGCGAGCACGATGGTGTTCAGCGTGTGGAGAAAGCCCGCAATCGTCTGGCGCGGCAGGCCATAGATGAGATCCACGTTGACGGAACGGAAACCTGCGGCGCGACAGGCATCGATGGCGCGCAGGGTTTCTTCGACGCTCTGCTCGCGATTGATCGCCAGTTGCACGGCGCGGTCGAAGTCCTGCACGCCGAAGCTGGCGCGATTGAAACCCATGGCCGCGTACGCCGCGATGTCGCCGTCGCGCACGCTGCGCGGATCGAGCTCGATGGAAAAATCCCGGGTCGCTCGCGGTCGAGAAGTGGAAAAATCTCCCGAGGCTCGCGACCAGGCCGGCGAGCGCCTGCGGCTCGAGAAAATTCGGCGTGCCGCCGCCGAAGTGCAACTGCACGACATCGCGATCGCGATCGAACAGTGGCGCGACCATTTCCGCCTCGCGCACCAGCCGTTCGGCGTACGGCGCGCCGCGCCGCAGGTCGCGCGTGATGATTCGGTTGCAGCCGCAGTAGAAGCACGGCGAGAAGCAGAATGGCACGTGCACGTACAACGACAGGTCGCGCGGGAATCGGTTCCTGGTTGCTGCGGAACGCCTGGCGCCTGAAATCGGCATCGTTGAAGCGCGAAGAAAACTGCGGCGCCGAAGGATACGAAGTGTAGCGCGGGCCGGGCCGGTCGTAGCGGCGCAGCAGGTCGGCATCGAATTCGAGGCGCGTGTTCATGAGGTTCAACCAGGTTTGCCGTCCGCGCGCGGACTCCACAGGATGGGTGCGTACACCACGACGAAAATACCGAAGCTCAGGACCCAGGCGAGTCCGGACAACGTCACGGTCAGTAGATAGCGCCCGGGATACACGGCAACGCCGAATACGCGCAGGACCGTGCTGATGGTGAGCAGCAGATAGGCGATCGTGATCGCTCGCGGCACCGCGAGCGGCCGGCCGGTATGCCCGAGCGATGCGCGCGTCATCACGGCGAGGATCATGGTCGCAAAGGCGCCCGCGGTGAGTGCGTGCTGCCATTTCATGGCCCAGGCCGCGTCACCGAGCAGCGCGGTCGCCTTGAGTGCCAGACCCACCGGCAGCCAGGCGTAGCCAACGTGCAGGACCCAGAGAATGGGTTCGCCGCGCGTTCTGAAGCTGCGCCAACCGCTGAGCCGGATTGCGTGCGCCAGCGCCGCGAATGCCGCCAGCGAACCACTCAACAATGGATTCGGCGCGAACACGTTGGGCAAAACATCGGCCAAAACATCGGTAATAGCGATCGCGACCATCGCACCGATCACCGTGATTTCGAGCCAGCCACGCGTCACGGTGCTGACAGCTTCACCGCGCTGGCGCATTGCGTTGGCGGTAAACGCCGGCACGATGCGCCCGCCGACCACGGTCACGAGGATCAGCACCAGATCGATCGCCAAGCGCATGGCGCTGCCGGCGAGCGCCGCATCGCCGCGCTGAAGCGCGATGACGAATGTGCAGTCGATGAGCCACAACACACAAACAACCGCCAGCAGCGGCGCATTGCGGTTGGCGCTGCGAAAAATCGGCGGGGCCAGCAGCGCGAGCAACGCCGGCAGAAGGCTGAGCTCCAGGATTGCGGTCAGCCAGAATGGAACGGCGCCCACGGTGCTCATGGCGACTCTTCCGAGAATCCACAAGCTCACCACGATGATCAGCGGCCGCCCGGCGAAACCGCGAGCACCTGTCCAGCTGGGCACCGCCGTCAGCAGGAATCCGGCCACGGCGGCCATGACGAAGCCGTACAGCATTTCGTGCGAATGCCAGTACATGGCCGGGAGTGCACCGAAAGGTGTCGCTGCGTGCGCGTAGCGGTACAGCCAGATCGGGATGATCGCGAGCGCGTAACAACCGCTCAGCAGGAAGAAGGGACGGAATCCGTAGTCGAACAACGCGCAGCGGTTCACGTTTCTGTCAGCAGATACCGAGAGGCTCATAGGACGTAATCCTCCGCGGTACCGGCAGCGAGCGCCCTGATCCAGATCAGTCCGCCTGTGGACTGCGGAAGCTGAACAACCTGAACGAACCTGAACGAAAACGTTCAGCCGGCGCTCAGGTGCCCAAATCGATACTGGCTCCGCAACGGATCGAAACGGATCCGCTCAGGAGACCGAAAGATGAAACGCCCAGTGACCCTTGTTCTAGTTGCCGCGCTGCTCGCGAGCGCTCCCGCCTTCGCCGCCAAAGAATTTCAGGCCAAGGTGGCCGAGCGCGTAAAGAGCGCCGCGCGTCCCGAGAATGCAAACCATGGCAACAATCGTGGCCACGAAAACCGCGGTCACGACAGCCGCGGCAGCAACAACCACGGCAACAACAACCACGATGGCAGCAATCAGCGCGATGACAACCGCGGGCGCGATCGTGGCAACCACGCTCCGCCGACTCCGCCGAATCATGGCGGCGGCCATGACCGCAACGAACGTCGCAATGACAATCGGAACGATCAGCGCAACGACAACAATCGCCATGACTGGAACAACAGTCGCAACGATCACAATCGCAACCAGGTCGATCGCCGGAACTGGAATGATGGGCGCAACGACCATGGCAACAACATCCGCCATGACAGCCGCAACAACAACTGGAGTGGCCATCGCGGCTGGGATCGTCATCGCAGCGACTGGAACAAACATCCGAACTATTGGGACAACCGCCGCCACGACCGTCGTGACTACGCGCGCTATCGCTATCACTACGGCGCCTACCGCGCGCCGCACGGCTACCACTATCGCGTGTGGCACCGGGGCGACTACCTGCCGCGCGCGTACTACGGCCACTCGTACGTCGTGTACGACTATCACCCGTACCGGCTATACGCCCCGCCGTACGGTTACCACTGGGTGCGCGTCGGCAATGACGTCCTGCTGACCGCCATCGCCACCGGCGTCGTGCTCGATGTGCTCTACAACATCTGGTACTGAGCCGAACTGACAACTCAAGAACCCGAGTTAGCGGGAAGTCGCCGGCGCCCTGGAATGGATTTCAGGGCGCCGATGTTTTTGGTGTCAGGCACCGTTTCCTGGGAAATGGTGCCAGGCACCGATTGCTAGGAAACGGTGCCTGACCCCATTATCTGGCGATGTCAGACAGACTCGAAGCGATTGAAATCAAGCTCGCCCACCTGGAGCGGGCGGTGGCGGAGATCAGTGACGTGGTGGCACGTCAGCAGAAAGAGCTGGATCGCGTGCTCGATCGCAATCAGCGACTCATGGAAAAGATCGCCGCTATCGAATCGGAAGCCGGCGCCAGCGCCACCGCTTACGAAAAACCGCCGCACTACTGAATCAGCGACACCGCCGAGAGCAGGATCGCGACCCCGGACAAGCTGATCGCGGCATAAGCCCATTTCCGATTCGCCGCGCGTTGCGCCGCGGCCTCTGTCCCCGCCTGCGCCAACGCCGCCACGAGGTCCTTCACCTGCGCGGCGAGCTGGGTGATCTGTTCGGCATTGTTCGACGCCGCGGTCTGCAGCTCCGCGATCTGCTGGTTCAGCAGATCCGTCTGGCTCGGCAGCCCGTCCACCTTCTTGCGCGTGAACGCAGGCCTGACCACTCGCATGATCGTATCGAGATTGTTCAGTACCAGGTTTCCCACGACGAGCCACGGAAGGGCCATGTGCGACTCCTTGGAAAATTGTGTCAGGGCAGGACGCTGTACCCGCCGGTCTCCGCGAACTGATCGTGTTCACTGGCCGTGCCCACGGCAGCGCCGCGCGAAAGCCGGTCGCGGATCGCGGTCCATTTCTCTTCGCTGGGCACGTCCTGCACCAGGATCTGCTCGCAGCCCGCCTTGTCGAGCGCGCGCAGGTTCGAATACAGATCGTGCGCGTAGGCGTCGGGACGGCGTCCGGCGTTGATCCAGGTGACCGACGGATAGGTCTTGAGCGGCAGGCGCTGTGCCAGCACGGCGACGCGTCGCCCGCCGGCAGAAAGCGTCTCGGTGTGTTTGTCGATCTCGTCGACGGGCACGATGGTCATCGGCGTCATCGGCGCGTAGTGCGACGTCTTGGCGCCCGGTACGCGCGGCGTGGCGTGCGCCGGCGCCGACGATGACGTCGCCCACCACTTCCTTGAGCTGCGAATAGGTGACGAATCCCGGCCGCAGCAGCCGCACCTGCTCGCCATCGAAACTGACGATGGTGGACTCGAGACCGATCTGGCTTTCGCCGCCGTCGAGCACCACGCGCACCGCATCGCCGAACTCTTCGCGCACGTGCTCGGCGCGCGTGGGGCTCACGCGGCCGAAGCGATTGGCCGAAGGCGCGGCGATGCCGCCGCCGAAAGCAGTCAGCAACTGCTGCGCCATGGGATGCGAGGGCACGCGGATCGCCACGGTGTCCTGGCCGCCGGTGACCACGTCGTGCACGTTCTCCGAGCGCGGCAGAACCATCGTCAACGGACCTGGCCAGAAGCGCGCCGCGAGCTTCTGCGCGTTGTCGGGAACCTCGCGTGCCCAGCGGTGCAGGTACTTCGGATTGTCGAGATGGACGATCACCGGGTGATCGGCCGGACGCTCCTTGAGCTCGAAGATGCGGCGCACGGCCGCCGGATTCTGGGCGTTGGCGCCGAGCCCGTAGACCGTTTCCGTCGGAAACGCGACCAGCTCGCCGTCACGCAGCGCGGTGACGGCGTTTTCCAGCTCTACGAGGGTTGCTCGAACGACTCGGACCATGCGGCGGATTGTACAGGGAAGGTGTAGCGATCTGCGACTCGATGTCAGCGTGCCGCGTCTTCACATCGCATGTACGCCGCCGCTTCGGCGGAGTTTTCCGATGTGGCCGTAGGCCTGAGAAATACTATTCGAGATCGCGACGCTCCCAGCCGGTGTCGGTGCGCCGAAGCTCGTATGTCGGCCAATAATGTCGATCGAGTTTCAGCGTGATCACTTCCGGGGCGTTGTTCCAGGTGATGGTGCGCAGACGGATCGCCGAACGGTCCGGCCGGCCCGAAACCACCTTGAGGAATTCGTCGAGATTGGGTGTGGGGATGCCGTCCACTTCGACGATGCGCCGGCCCGGGAACAGGCCGTAGCGCGTCGCCGGCGAACCGTAGGCGAAGTAGCCCACGTACACACCCTCCGGCGGAATGCCGCGCTGGGCGATCATCGCGCGATGTGGCGCCTGCAGCGTGGCGCCAGCCCACATGACGATGCGATCGATATCGCTGCCGGAGAGCGCCGCGGTGGCGAGCGTGACGAGCTTTTCTTCGCCGTCGCGCCAGACCATGACGCTCACTTCGGGCTTGTCGGCCACGGCGAGCTCCACTTCGCGGAACTTGGTGACCACCTTGTCGTCGATGGCCAGCAGGATGTCGCCCTGCTTCAGTCGCCCGACTGCGGGCGAACCGCCGACGAGACGCACGATGGACAACACCTGGCGCTGGTTCGGGCTCGCGAGCTCGAACTTGCGCAGCCAGGCGTCGGACAGCCCGAGCCGCCGCGCGGCCGCCAGCGGCTGCGGCACGAACTCGGCTTCGAGTGAATACAGCGGCTGTTTCGCCTGCACGCGCCGGAGCATGTCGGCACCACGCCGATGGCCACGCCACGATTTTCCTGCTGCAGCTCGCGGCCGCTTTCCCAGGCGAAGCTCGACCACAGGCCGACGACCGCTGCCCGTCGGCATCGGTGAGCGCGCCGTCGAAGTCCGTGGGTCCGTTCACGAGCTGGATCGTTTCGAGATTGCTCTCGCGGAACTGCATGGTGCGCGACAGCGGCAACTGGATGGGCGACAGCGACGCCACCTGCGTGGCGCGCGTATTGAGCTCGCTGTCCGGGCCCATGCCGACCACCCACAGCGATTCGCCCAGGGTGATCCTGCGGTCTAACAACTTGGCGCTGCGCACCGGCGTGGTGCCGATCAGCTTGGGGTCGTAGCTGACGATGGCGAGGTTGTGCAGCGGATGCACGAACTCGACCTTGCCGGGAATCTCCAGCGTGCCGGCGAACACGACGCGCACGTCGCCCATCGACACCGGCACGGTGTTGCGATCGACCACCACGAGGCCGCGCGCGGCGTCCACCACGAGGCCGGTGCCGCGATAGTTGCGTTCGGTGATGCCGGAGACCGAGTACGGCATGTCGAAGCCCACGCCGACGAGCGACGGCGGCGAGCGCCGCGGCGCGAGGATCGTCGGGCTTGCGAGAAGCGGGTGCTGCCGCCGACCTCGGGCTTGGCCGAGCCGAGCGCGGGCAGCGCCGCGCATTGCCACACGCCTGCTGCGTCGTCGCGCAGGCAATGGTTGGCGGGGAACCAGCGCCGATCCATGCGCGCGCTGCGCACGCTCGAGCCATTCGGATCGTCGACGGTGGAGTAACGCACGGTGAATCGCTCGCCATCGGCGAGGCCCGCCACCACCGCTTCGAAGGCCGCGAGATTCGGCGTGGGCTTGCCGTTGGCGCTGGAGATCACCGCGCCGCGCGGCACGCCGGCCGCGCCGAAGATGTAGCCCGGGTTGGCGACGTAGACGCCGCTCACGGCGACATTGAAGTGGCGCGCCTGCTGATAGGACACGGTGTGCACGACGGTATCGCCGAACTCCAGGTAGGCCGAGGGCGTGATCTCGTGCAGGTCGCCGACCTTGAGCTTGGCGGTGATGGGTTTGCCGCCGCGCTCGAGCTCCAGGTCGACCGTGCCGCCGACGGTGTCGTCGGTCACCTGCTCCAGCGGCTCGAACTCCGAGACCAGCTTGCCGTTCACGCGCACCAGCACGTCGCCGGGTTGCAGCGTGCCGTCGGCCGGCCCGCCCGGCAGCACCTCGTTGACGACCAGCATGCCGGTGAGCGCGGGGAATGCCTTGCGCGCGGACTCTTCGGTCTTCTCGGTGAGCCCGAGGCGGCGCAGCTCGTCGTACGGCGTGTAGTGGAACACGACCTGCAGCGCGCCGCGCGACACCGACTTGCCGGCCTGGATGAGATCGAGCGCGCGCTTCACGCGTCCGAGCGGTAGATAGAAGCTCGAGGCCGCGCCGGTGGCGCCACCGGCGTTGAGCGCGACCACGCGGCCCTGGATGTCGATGACCGGCGAGCCGGAAGAACCGCCCGAGGTGCCCGAGGCCGCCTGCAGGTAGAAGGTGTTGAAGTCGTTGTACTTGCCGATGCCGTATTCGGGCGCATCGCGATCCAGCTTGGCGATGGTGCCGGCGAGGATCGAGAGCTGCTCGCCGGCGTTGTTGCCGATGACGCGGATCTCGCGGCCGATCTGCGCGCCGTCCGGGTACAGCGGCAGCGAACGCGGCTTGATGAAGCGCAGTTTCTTCGGGTCGTAGCGATAGATGCCGAAGTCGTGGATCGGATCGCGATACACCGGATAGAGCTGCACTTCCTCGCGATTGAGGAAGGTGGCTTCGGAGGTGACCGGGCCGGGGGTCACGACGTGACGATTGGTGAGGATGAGACCGCGCTCGGCGTCGACGACGAAGCCGGTGGCCTGCGCGGAGGAATTCCACTCGGTATCGAAGGCGCGCGTCTGGTCGATCTCGATGGCGACCACGCTCTCGGCGACGCGCGCCAGCGTGCCGCGCCAGGCGGCGCTCTCACCTTCGGTCTGCGGCAGTGCCGCCTGGGTCGCCGAGGACTGCGCCATCACCTGCGGAGGGCGCGTTCTGTCGCCCATGCCTGCTGCAAGAGGGCCGATGCCAGGAAGATCAGGCCGAGTCGACAGCAGACGTGGTTGCATGCGGTGTCCTTTCGTCTTGTTAGACGGCTCAGCGCCACAGGACAGGATCCAGATCACCGCCAGCAACAGCAGTGACAGGAAGCACCGCCGCGGAACCGATGTCCTTGGCGAGCCCCGACAATGTGTGGCGCTCGAGACCGATGCGATCGACCGTGGCCTCGATGGCGCTGTTGACCAGCTCGACGATCAGCACCAGGAACATGGGTGCGATCAGCAACGCGCGCTCGATGCCATTGCGGCCTAACCACAGGCCCAGTGGAATGACCACGCACCGCCAGGGCGAGTTCCTGCCGGAAGGCGGCCTCCTCGCGGAAGGCGCCCGCGAACCCCTTCATGCTCGCGCCGAAGGCGCGGAACATGCGGGTAAAGCCGGTGGGTTTGAGTCGGTCGCCGATGTCGTTCATGCGCGCGATGTTATCAGGGGCTGCGCCCCACAACGGAAATCGCCGTATTGCCAGGGGCTGCGCCCCACATCGGAAAGCGCCGTCGAAGCGACGGCGTCCGTCAGATGACAGAAAAGCCTCAGGCAGCCGCGGGTTTCCAGGTGAGATCGAGCTGACGGGCGGCACGCACGTCGTCGAGCCGGCGCACCGTCATGGTGTGAGGCGCCGTCTTGACGAGATCCGCCTGGGTCTCGGCCTCCTTCAGGATCGCCACCATCGCGTCGATGAAGCCATCGAGCGCTTCCTTGCTCTCGGTCTCGGTGGGCTCGATGAGCAGGCACTCGGGCACCAGCAGCGGGAAGTAGGTAGTGGGCGCGTGGAAGCCGTAGTCGAGCAGTCGCTTGGCGATGTCCATCGCCGAGACGCCGAGATCGTGCTTCTGCTTCTTCGCCGTGATGATGAACTCGTGGCTCGCGCGCCGCGTCGGATACGCCGGGTCGAAGCCCGCTTTCGCAAGACGCGCCATCAGATAGTTGGCGTTGAGCGTGGCGTACTCGCCTACGCGATGCATGCCCTCGCGGCCGAGCATGCGCATGTAGATGTAAGCGCGCAGCAGCACGCCGGCATTGCCCATGAACGCCGAGAGGCGGCCGATGGATTGCGGCAGGTCCTTTTCGGTGAGCCAGCGGTACTTGTCGCCGTCCTTGCCCACCACGGGAATGGGCATGAAGGGCAGCAGGCGCGCGCTCACACCCACCGCGCCCGCGCCCGGTCCACCGCCGCCATGCGGCGTGGAAAAGGTCTTGTGCAGGTTCATGTGGATGACGTCGAAGCCCATGTCACCCGGACGCACCTTGCCGAGAATGGCGTTGAGATTGGCGCCGTCGTAGTACAGCAGGCCGCCCGCGTCGTGCACGATCTTCGCCACTTCCTTGATGCGCCGTTCGAACACGCCGCAGGTGGAAGGATTGGTGAGCATGATGCCGGCGGTGTTGGGACCCACCGCCGCTTGCAGCGCCTCGACGTCCACGTCGCCTTCGTCGTTGACGGGAATTTCCTTCACCACGCAGCCGCACATGGTGGCGGTGGCGGGATTGGTGCCGTGCGCCGCGATCGGGCACGATGATTTCGTTGCGGGCGAGATCGCCGCGCGCGCGGTGATACGCGCGGATCATGGCGACGCCGGCGAATTCGCCGTGCGCGCCGGCCATGGGCGACAGCGCCACGCCCTGCATGCCGGTGACTTCCTTGAGCATCTCCTGCAGTTCGAACATGCAGGCGAGGAAGCCCTGGCCCAATGAGTCCGGCGCCAGCGGATGGCGGTTGAGGAAACCCGGCAGCATGGCGAACGGAGTTACACGCCTTCGGGTTGTACTTCATCGTGCACGAACCCAGCGGATAGAAGTGCGTGTCGATGGAGAAGTTGAGCTGCGACAGCTTGGTGAAGTGGCGCACCACTTCGAGCTCGCTCACCTCCGGCAACATCGCCGGCTTCTTGCGGCGCAGTGCTTCGGGGATGTCAGCAGCGATCTCGTTGGGCGTATCGCGTTCGGTGGGCCACTGGCCGAATGCGCCGCGGCCAGGACGCGAGTATTCGAAGATGATCTTTTCGGGATGTTTCTGCATTGCCATGTGAGTTCTCTCTCCTTCAGGCGGCGCGCACGGCGGCTTTGAGGGTTTCGGTGAGTGCGTCGGCGTAGGCCTGGATGTCGGCGTGCGTGCGCGTCTCGGTGGCGCAGACCAGCAGCGCATTGCCGAGCTCCGGATAGTCGATCGACAGATCGAAGCCGCCGACGATGCCGCGACGCGCGAGCTCCGCGATGCACGGGCGCGACCGGGCGATCGAGCTGCAGCACCGCCTCGTGGAAGCGCGGCCGATCGAACGCGAGCTTCACGCCCTTGACGCGCGTGAGCGCCGCGACCAGCTCGTTGGTGCGCGCGTGCGATTCGTTCGCCACGCGCGCCAGGCCTTCCGGCCCTAACAAGCTGAGGTAGATCGTGGCGGCCGTGACCAGCAAGCCCTGGTTCGTGCAGATGTTCGACGTCGCCTTGCCGCGGCGGATGTGCTGCTCGCGCGCCTGCAGCGTGAGCGCGAAGCCCTGCTGACCGCTGGCGTCGACCGTGCGGCCGACGATGCGGCCCGGCATCTGGCGCACGTATTCCATTCTTCGTCGTGAGGAAGCCCGCGTACGGGCCGCCCGAAGACAGCGGCACGCCGAGCGGCTGGCAATCGCCGCAGGCGATGTCGGCGCCCTTCGCGCCCCACTCGCCCGGCGGCTTGAGGATGGCGAGCGAGGTCGGATTCACCGAGCCGATGACCATGGTGCCGTTGGCATGCGCCCAGTCGGTGATGGCATCGACGTCTTCGAGCACGCCGAAGAAGTTCGGCTGCTGGATGACGATGGCGGTGATGTCTTCGCCCTGGTACTTCGCCAGGTCCGCGACCGAGAGGAAGCCCTTCGGACACGGCACTTCCTCGAAGCGCACACCCTGGCCCGTGGCCGTGGCCACCGCCACCTTGCGGTAGTTCGGATGCACCGTGGTCGGCACGAGGATGCGCTGCGACTTGCGACTTGCGATGCGCGCGAATCGCCATCAGCGAGGCTTCGGCAACTGCCGAGCCGCCGTCGTACAGCGACGCATTCGAGACTTCCATGCCGGTGAGCGAGGAAATCATCGTCTGGTATTCGTAGATGAGCTGCAGCGTGCCCTGCGACGCTTCCGCCTGGTACGGCGTGTAGGCGCTGTAGAACTCGCCGCGCGTGGTCACCGCCCACACGGCGGACGGGATGTGATGCTCGTAGGCGCCGGCGCCGATGAAGTTGAGCGGCGTGCCGTCCTGCGCGGCGCGCGCCATCATCAGCTTGCCCGTCTGCATCTCGTTGAGCGCGTCCGGAATGCCGGCCAGCGACTCGATGCGCAGCTCCTTCGGGATCTCGTCGAACAGGTCTTCGATGCTTCTTCGCGCCGATGGCGGCGAGCATGTCGCTCGACGTCCTTGGGCGTGTGCGGATTGAACGGCATGCGTTAACCCTCCGCGGCGAGATGCGCCTGGTACTCGGCGGCGCTGAGCAATCCGGACGGGCGCGCCGGCAGGCTTCGAGGCGCATGATCCAGCCCGCGCCGTATGGCTCGGAATTGATGAGCTCGGGCTGGCTGCCCAGCGCGGCGTTGCCTTCGACCACGGCGCCCGCGATCGGCGCGTACACATCGGAGGCGGCCTTCACCGACTCGACCACGGCGAAGGTGTCACCGGCCTTGAGCGCCTTGCCGGCGTCCGGCACTTCGACGAACACGAGGTCACCGAGCGCGCCCTGCGCGTGATCGGTGATGCCCACTTCGACGTTGCCGTCGGCGAGCGTGCGAACCCACTCGTGCGACTTGGTGTACTTCAGATCGGCCGGGATGTTGCTCATGAAGCGATGCTCCGAAAAATAGGGATCTAACTGACCAGTATCTTGCCGTGACGCACGAACGGTGCTTTCACCACGCGTGCGTTCAATAGTTTGCCGCGGATGTCGACCTGCACGGTCGCGCCGGTGCCGCGTGGTACCCGTGCGAGCGCAATCGACTTTTCCATCGTCGGGGAGAACGTGCCGCTGGTGATCTCACCTTCGCCGCTGCCCGTTACCACCTTCTGGTGACCGCGCAGCACGCCGCGGTCTTCGAGCAACAGCGCCACGAACTTCTTCTCCAGGCCCGCGGACTTCAATGACTCGAGCGCCCTCCGGCCGACGAAATCGCGCGCGGGATTCTCGAACGACACCGTCCACGCGAGGCCCGACTCGAGCGGGTTCTGGCTCTCGTCCATGTCGTTGCCGTAGAGATTCATGGCGGCTTCGAGTCGCAGCGTGTCGCGCGCGCCGAGGCCCGCGGATTTCACGCCGTGCTCATTGAGCGTGCGCCACACGCGCGCTGCTTCGCCGGCGGGCAGCATGATTTCGAAACCGTCTTCGCCGGTGTAGCCGGTGCGCGCGACGAACCACGGCCCGAGTTCGACGGCCAAAGAAAACTTCGAGCGCCAGTGCCGCATCGCGATGTTCGGCCGGCAGCAGCTCCGCCACTTTGGCGCGCGCATTCGGCCCTTGCACCGCGAGCATGGCGAGGTCGGCGCGCTCGGTGAGTTCGACGCCGAACTGCGGCGCGATGTCGCGCATCCACGCCAGGTCCTTGTCGCGCGTGCCGGCGTTGACCACCACGCGGAACCAGCTCTCGTTCAGGAAATAGACGATGAGGTCGTCGATGACGCCGCCGGCCTCGTTGAGCATGCAGCTGTACAGCGCCTTGCCCGGCTGAGTGAGCTTGGCGACGTCGTTGGCGATGAGCTTCGAAAAGAACTCGCGGACGCGGGAACTGCGGACATCGATCACACACATGTGTGACACATCGAAGATGCCGGCGTCGCGCCGCACCGCGTGGTGCTCTTCGATCTGGGATCCGTAATTGACGGGCATGTCCCACCCGCCGAAGTCGACCATGCGCGCGCCCTGCTCGACGTGCAGGTCATATAAAGGTGTGCGTCTGCCCAAGAACCTCTCCTCGGACGCTCAGCGGGCGCCCAAATAAAAAGGCGGCGGTGGGGGAAGTTCGAAAATGGGGACATTCCTCATTTGCCCGCTTTGCGGAGCAAAAGGGGACGTACCTTCCGAGGTGCGTCCCCTTTTGCTAGCAAATGAGGAATGTCCCCATTTTCGAACTTCCCCTACCGCCGCCCCTCTGTCCTTGAACCTGAGAGATCGGGCTCGCGTAGACAACCGTCCGCGTGCCGCACCCCTTCGGTGGATGACCCGAGCCGCAAGGCCGAGGCCGTCACTCTCCAGAACCCGCCTCAGATCTCCTGCCGTTCTTTTGCCTGAGCGTTTCCGGGCGGAAACTTGCGCCTTCGGCGCCCTCATTAAAGAGGGTCTCTCGGACAGAGTCTGGTCAATTGGCGAGCGGGTGGCATGATAGCAGCCCCTTCCCGGACGGCCCAGCCGAAAGATCGATGAACATGCGCCGCGCCCTCGCTCCCGCTGTCTTATTTGCAGTCGCAACAACGGTGTGTGGCCTCTTCTTCAGTGGAGCGGGCTTCGCCGGAGGATGACGCTCGCGCCGCCGCACTGCGGTCGGCAGAAATCACCCGCTTCGAGGCCCAGGTCAATGCCGATGCCAGGGCCCTCGGCCAGCTGCTCGACGAGGGGCTCGAGTACACCCACTCGAACGGCGACCTGGACACCAAGGCCTCTTTCATCGATTCGCTGGTGACGGGCACGCGCGACTACATTTCCTCCACCGCCACCATCGAGACCGTGCGCATCTTCGGCGACGTCGGCGTCATCCGCGGCAAGGCGAAAGTCACGGTTGGCGGCAAGGATCGCCAGCCCCAGGACCTGAGCATCGGCTACACCGACGTCTGGCTGTGGAAAGACGGGCGTTGGCAGATGACCGCCTGGCGCAGCGTGCGCCTGCCCGATTCGCCAGTGAAGTGAAGAACAGCAATGAGCGTAGTTAGTTAGATGAGTCGCGATCGCCGCAAGACCGTTGCCGTGAAGGTGGGCCGTGTGACCGTCGGGGGTCCCGCGCCCATCGTCGTGCAATCCATGACCAACACCGACACCGCGGACATCGAAGGCACAGCGCAACAGATCAAGGCGCTGGCGCGCGCGGGCTCGGAGCTGGTGCGCATCACGGTCAACGAAGCTTCCGCCGCGGCCGCAGTCGCACCGATCCGTGACCGGCTGGCGCAGTTGGGCGTGAACGTACCCATCATCGGCGACTTCCATTTCAACGGTCACAAGTTGCTGCGCGAACATCCGGCCTGCGCGGAAGCGCTGGCCAAGTACCGGATAAACCCTGGCAACGTCGGGCGCGGCAGCAAACGCGACCCGCAATTCGCCGAGATGATCGAGTTCGCCTGCAAGTACGAGAAGCCGGTGCGCATCGGCGTGAACTGGGGCAGCCTCGACCAGGATCTGCTCACGCGCATGATGGACGAAAACAACTCGCGCGCCGCGCCGCTGTCGGCGCAGGAGATCATGCGCGAGGCGGTGGTGGCTTCCGCGCTCGAGAGCGCCGCGCGGGCGGTCGATCTCGGTCTGCCGCGCGAGCGCATCATCCTGTCGGCGAAAGTGTCCGGCGTGCAGGATCTCATCGCTATCTACCGGCGTCTCGCCGAACGCTGCGACTACCCGCTGCACCTCGGCCTCACCGAAGCCGGCATGGGCAGCAAGGGCATCGTCGCCTCCACCGCCGGCATGGCCGTGCTGCTGCAGGAGGGCATCGGTGACACCATCCGCGTTTCGCTGACTCCCGAACCCGACGGTGATCGCACCAACGAAGTGATCGTGGCGCAGGAAATCCTGCAGACCATGGGCCTGCGCTCCTTCATACCCATGGTCGTGGCCTGCCCCGGATGCGGCCGCACCACCAGCACCTATTTCCAGGAGCTTGCGCAGTCCATCCAGTCGCACATCCGCCACCGCATGCCGGAATGGCGCAAGTCCTACGAAGGTGTGGAAGACATGACGGTTGCGGTCATGGGCTGCGTGGTGAATGGTCCGGGTGAGAGCAAACACGCCAACATCGGCATCTCGCTGCCCGGCACCGGCGAGCGGCCGGTGGCACCGGTGTACGAGGACGGCGAGAAAACCGTGACGCTGAAGGGCGAGCGCATCGCCGAAGAATTCCAGGAACTGGTGGAGAAGTACGTCGCCCGGCGCTTCACGCACAAGAGCGCTGCGCCGGCCGAACAGGAGGTCAGCGCATGAGTGACAGCAACGACGAAACCCTCGTCAACAAGAAATGCGTGCCCTGCCACGGCGGAGTCAGCGCGCTCACGAAGGCGCAGGCCGAATCGATGTTAGGTCGCCTGCTCGCCACGAACGGTGACGGCTGGAAACTCGTCGAAGACGGCAAGGCCATCAAGCGCGAATTCAAGTTCGCGGATTTCTATCGCGCCATGAGCTTCGTGAACGCCGTGGCGCACATCGCCAACGGCGAAGACCACCATCCCGACATCGAGTGCGGCTGGGGCTACTGCCGCATCCGCTTCCAGACGCATTCGATCGGCGGACTGCACGAGAACGACTTCATCTGCGCCGCGAAGATCGATAGGTTGGCATGAGAAAGGTTAACTGGTTTGCGATTTGAAACGCTGACGCATGCCGTTGGCGAACGACGCGAAGGCGCGCGCCAACTTTCCATCACCGCTCGAATACACCGACTGCGCGAAGGCTTCGTGGCAACCGCCCTCGCCGAGATAGATTCGGTAGTGGTGTAACGCGCGGGTCTTCTCAGCCGGAACATTTTCTCGCGCAATGTAGTGGATCAACGCCGGCGAATTGACCACCTCGGCCACAGCCATCTGACAACCGTGCGTGAGAACCGGCGTGCACGCGGAATTCGGCGTGACGCGATGCCAGCGCAGCCGGTGGAAATGGATGATGAACGGCGGCAGCTCGCTCATGTGAATAGTGAGCAGGGACTCGGCGTCCTGCAGCGAGAAGCTGCAACGCTCGAAGCGCTCCGTGTCCATCGTCGGCAGGAGGATTTTGGGGACGATCTCGATCGCCATGCGGTGAATTATTGCCGGCGCAGGTGGAAATGGGGACATTCCTCATTTGCAGTGCGACTGGTGTCACTAATTGTGTGCCATTCGGCAAAAGGGACGTGCCTCTTCGAGGCGCGTCCCGTTTTGCTAGCAAATCAGGAACGGCCGCTAAACGCGAGCCTGTCCCCATTTCCCCATTTGCACCTGCGCCTACCTTGAACGGCTTGCTTCGAAACGCAGCAGGTACAGGCCGCTGCCGATGATCACGGCGGCGCCGACCAGAGTCTGCCATTCCGGCGTCACCGACCAGACGAACAGATCGATCAGGATCACCCAGGCCATGCCCGAGTACTCGAGCGGCGCCACGCTGGCCGCAGGCGCTTGCTTGAACGCTTTCGTGATGCCCCATTGCCCTATGGCGCCGGTGACCGCGACGCCGCCGATGAGCAAGTAGTGCTCGCTGTGCAGGGCTTGCCAGCCCTGCGGACCGAGCAACGTCAGAACCGTGGCGCCGATGGCCAGCATGCAGGTCATCCAGAACACCATCGACTGCGTGGTGTCAGTGCGCCCGATGATCTTCACGAGGATCGAGGACAGCGCGTAGCACAGCGCGGTGCCCAAGATGGCGAGCGGTGCCGCCCATCCCACGATCTCGGGTGGGCGAACAAAGAGCACGCCGGCGAATCCGATGGCGATCGCCATCCACTGCGTGCGACTCACGCGCTCGCCCAGCATGAAGACCGAGAAGATCGCAATCAGCAGAGGTGCGACAAAGAACAATGCGTAAGTCTTGGCCAGCGACAGTTGCTGTATTCCGATGACGAACGACACCATCATGATCACCGAGAGAACGCCGCGAATCAGGTGCAGGCGCCAGCGCACGTTCACCAGTTGCCCTGGTCCGCCCGCATACATCGCCCATACGAAAACCAGGGGCAAGCGCGGACAACCCGCGAAGCGCGGCCACCTGCATCGGCGGATAGTGACCCGACAGCAACTTGAGGCCCGCATCCATCAACGAAAACGACGCGACGCCCGCGAGCATCGCCGCCATGCCCGCCAGGCGGTGCTGCTTCAGTTCTGGCATCGGCGTTGAGATCAGCGCGCGGCGGCCGGAAGTTCGCCGGCGAGCCCCATCGCGCGCTCGATGAACACCCGTTTTGCCATGGCTGAACGGCCCACCCACGGCATGCCGCGTTGGGCGAGCTCGGCGATGCGGCCGGTGCCGCGCGCCAGCAGGCGATCGAACGCGTCGATGGCGCCGCTCATGAGATCGTTCTCGCTGCGCCGCCAGCGTTCGTAGCGCCTGAGGATTCGCTCCGCCCCCGGATCTTCGCGACTCTTCACGCCTTCGGCCAGCACGTCAGCCAGCGCCGCGGCGTCTAACAGCCCGAGATTGGCGCCCTGCCCGGCGAGCGGATGCACCACGTGCGCAGCGTCTCCGACCAACGCCACGCGCGCGGTCACATACGCGTTGGCCGACAGTCGCCACAGCGGAAACTTCACGCGATCGCTCGCGAGGCGCACCTTGCCGAGCGCGCCGTCGAAATCGGCTTCCAGTTCGCGTTCGAAAACTTCAGGTGCGGCGGCCAGCAGCCTTTCGGCGCGCGCCGTGGGCACCGACCACACGATGGAACTGTGCGCATCCTTCAAGGGCAGGAACGCCAGGGTGCCGTCGCCGAGAAAACGCTGCCACGCGGTGTGTTCATGGGGCCGGGCGGTGCTCACCATGGCGACGATGGCGGTCTGTCCGTAATCGGTGCGCGACGCACCGAGGCCGGCGAGCTCACGCACGCGCGATTGCGCGCCGTCGGCGCCGATCACCAGCCGCGCGCGCACCCGGCGCTTTCCCGCCACGAGCACGACGGCATCACGCTCCTGCTCGAGCGCGCTGATGTCGCCGGTGACCAGCGTGAGTCCGACGCTCCGGGCGGCGCCGGCCAGCGCCGCTTGCAACACAGCGTTCTCGACGATGACTCCCAGGTTGCGCTCGCCCATTTCCGCCGCATCGAACACCAGCGCGTCACCGCCATGCGGTGGAACATCGGCGTGCCACACCTGCATGCGCTCGAAGGCTTCGACACGAGTGGCCTCGATGTCGTTCCACGCCTCGGCGGCGCGCAGGATTTTTTCGCTGGCGCGCGACAGTGCGAACACGCGCAAGTCGACCGGCAATACCTTCGACCGATCGAGGGACTCGGGGATGAGCCGGTCGAACACCGCGACTCGCGCCGGTGGAATGCCCGTCTGTCGCGCGATGAGAATGGCGGTGGCCAGGCCGATGGGGCCCGCACCCACCACGGCCACGTCGTAGTCGATGCTCATTCGAGCGGCAGGCCGCGGGCCAGGCGCGGCATGCGGCCGGCAAAGCCCCAGCTCACGCGCGACAGCGCGCGCTTGGCCGCAGGGCTCAGGTCGAACAGCAACAGGCCGAAGTTGCGCACCAGCCCGACGCCCGGCAGTTCGCTGCCGAAAAGTTTCACGAGACCGTCGGTGAAGCGCGTGACGCCTTTGCGATCTTCCGCGCGCCAGGCGGCGAACTTCTCGAGCAACTCGCCCGCCCAGAATGAAAAATCGGCGTTCGCCGCGCCGCTGGCCAGCATCTCCGCGAGCGTCGCCGCATCGCGCAGGCCGAGATTGAAACCCTGGCCGGCCACCGGATGCAGCGCCTGTGCTGCATTGCCGATGAGCACCACGCGCCCGGCCACGGTTTCCTCGGCGCGCGTCAGCGCGAGTGGATAGGAGTTGCGTTGTCCGATGCGAGTCCAGCGTCCCGCACGCCAGCCGAATGCGCTGAGCAGCTCCGCGGCGAAACCGGCTTCATCGAGTGCCACGAGCTCCGCAGCGCGCGCCGGGCTCACTGCCCACACCACGGCGTAGCCGCCGCCGGTCACCGGCAGCACCGCGAGCGGGCCGGAGGACGTAAAACGCTCGAAGGCCTCACCCGTGTTGGGCTTTTCAGTGGCGGCATTCACCACGATGGCGATCTGTTCGTAATCTTCGACCGCCGCGTCGATGCCGGCACTGGCACGCAGCACCGAGCCCGCGCCATCCGCGGCCACTGCCACCGCCGCGCGAATCCGCTCGGTCACGCCCGCCGTGACCACGTCCAGCAACACACCGTCGTCACGCAATGTCGCGCCCCTCAGTTGCGCGGGCATGGCCAGCGTCACATTCGGCACGTCGCGCAACGCCTGCCACAACACGCGGCCAATGACGCGGTTCGGCACGACATACCCGAACGCCGGGACGCCCTGCTCGCGCGCATCGAGCCGCGCGACGCCGAAGCGGCCGGCATCGGAGACGTGAATGGAACGGATGGGCGATGCTTCGGCCGACATCGCGGGCCATACGCCCAGCGTCTCGAAGATCTGTCGCGAGCCGTTGCCGAGCGCCGTGGTGCGTTCATCGAAACTGGGTTGAGCCGCCGAATGCGGCGGCACGCTTTCGATGAGCAGAACGCGCAGGGATGTATTGCGCAGCGCCAGCGCGAAACTCGCACCGACCATGCCGCCGCCGACGATGACGACGTCCCACTCTTTCATAGAAGGGTTTTCATGCCACCGACGCCATGAGCCGCTCGATCTCGACGGCTTCCTTCGGGCAACGTTCCGTGAGCACCTCGCAACCCTCGCGCGTCACCACGACGTCGTCCTCGATGCGGATACCGATACCTTGAAATTTCTTCGGCGCGCCCGGCGTACCCGGCGCCACGTAGATGCCGGGCTCGATGGTGAGCGCCATGCCAGGTTCGAACACGCGCCACTCGTTGCCGATCTTGTAATCACCGACGTCATGCACATCCATGCCCAGCCAGTGACCGGTGCGATGCATGAAGTACTTGCGATAGGCGCCGCTCTCTTCGAGCTTCGCCAGCTTGCCCTTGAGAAGGCCCACCTTGATCAAACCCTGGGTGATGACGCGCACCGCCGCCTCATGCGGTTCGTTCCAGTGATGACCGGGTTTCACGCGCGCGATGGCGGCGTAGTTGGCCTCGAGCACGATGTCGTACAGCGCGCGTTGCTCGGGCGAGAAACGCCCGTTGATCGGAAACGTGCGCGTGATGTCCGAGGCATAACAATCGAGCTCGCAACCCGCGTCGATGAGCAGCAGGTCCCCGTCGCGCAGCGTCGCGTCGTTCTCGCGGTAGTGCAGGATGCAACCATTGGCTCCACCACCCACGATGGGAAGGTAGGACAGGTCGGCATTGTGCATGCGGAACTCGTGCACGACTTCCGCGGCGATTTCGTACTCACGCTTGCCCGGCACGCAGGCCTTCATGGCGCGCACGTGCGCATTGGCGGCGATACGCGCCGCCTCGCGCATGGTGTCGACCTCGGCGCGGCTCTTGAAGAGGCGCATGTCGTGCAGCACGTGATCGAGCGCCGATATCTCCTGCGGCGCGTGCCGGCCATTGCGCGCCTGTGTGCGCAAACCGTTCACCCAGCCGACCACGCGCTGATCGAACTCCGGATGCGTACCCATGGCGTAGAAAACCCTGGCGCGGTTCTCGAGCAGCCCTGGCAGGATCTCGTCGATGTCGGTGATGGGGAATGCGTCGTCCGCACCGAAGTCGCGCGTGGCGCCATCGGGACCGGCACGCCGGCCATCCCAGGTTTCGCGCGCCGGATCGCGGTCGCGCACGAACAGAATGTATTCACCCTGCGGGCGGCCCGGCACCAGCACGGCCACCGATTCGGGCTCCACGAAACCGGTGAGATAGAAGAAATCGCTGTCGGGCCGGTACGCGTATTCCACATCGTTATTGCGCAGACGCACGGGCGAGGTGGGCACGATCGCAATCGAATCGCGTCCCATCTGCTTGAGCAACGCGCGGCGGCGGCGTTTGAATTCCTCGCGCCCGATGTGTTTGACACCCGGCGCGTGCGTCATGCCGGGTACTGATCTCCGGGAGCTGAGCTTGCTAATGGATGGACGCGGCACCGGGCTCCGGCTCCTCGCCACGCGCGGGCGCCAGCTCCGCAAACAACAGCTGCACCCCCACGCGCACGAACTCCACCACTTCCGCGAAGGCGACTTCGTTTTCCTCAGTCTCTTCGTCCGCATCCACGCCCACGTGCGTGATCTCGGTGAAGTCGCGAATGATTTCGCCGGCCTCCGTGGATACCTGACCCGGGTCGCTGGTGGTACCGGACCCCAACCCATAGAGGAAGCCCTGGCACCACTGACTCAACGCATCGGCACGAATGGCCAGCGGCGAATCGTCATCGGGCAGCAGCGGTTCGAAATCCGCGTCGCTTCCTACCAGGGTGCGCACCATGGAGTTGTAGACGTTCTGAAGGACCGGACTCTGCAGGGCTTCGCCGTCGGGCGAATCGTCCGGAAGTATCTCGCGCAGCCACTCGATCAGGCCGTAGTCGCGTGAGCTGCAGAGCGCACCGGCCAGCGTGCCGTGCGCTTCGGAGGGCTCGGGCAGCGCGCGGGCGTCCCGAAGAACGCTCTCGAACTCGTCGTAAGTGGCCGGCAGCATGGGCGAATTATGATTGCCAGGCGTAAACGCCACAACGGAAAACGCCGCCCGGAAGGGGCGGCGTCTGTTAAATGCGGGTTTGCCGTGGTGGGCCCCCTGTCCTATAGTCCCGCGCCATGAACGACAACAACAAAACCGGTTTCGCCGCGGAAATCGCGCTGCTTGAACGCCGCGTCGAAGAACTTCTCCTCACCGTCGACGCTCTCAAGGAAGAGAACCGCGCCTTGCGCCAACGCCAGGAATCGCTCGCCGCCGAACGCTCCGCGTTCGCGCAGCGCAACGATCAGGTGCGCGCCCGCGTGGAGGCCATGATCGGCCGTCTGAAAACGATGGAGCACACTGCATGAGCGAAAAGGAATCGGCCACCGTCACCGTACGGATCCTGGAAAAGGAATATTTCGTTTCCTGCCCGCAGGACGAACGCGCCGACCTTCTCGACTCCGCCGAATATCTCAACAAGAAGATGCGCGAGATCCGCGACACCGGAAAAGTGGTGGGCGCAGATCGTATCGCTGTCATGGCCGCGCTCAACATGGCCAATGAACTGCTGCGTCTTCGCAAGCTGGACACCGATCTGCAAGGTGCAGTCACCGGCCGCGTGAAGAACATGCGCGAGCGCGTCGAAGTTGCGCTCCAGCGCACCCGCCAACTCGATCTTTGAGTGAATCCAAGACCCACTTCACGAACGCCGCCACATTGGCGGCGTTTTCCGACGTGGCGCTTGCGCCTGAGAATGGTACAGTTGGTCTGCGCTACCTGTGGTGTTCGATAGTAAGTCGGGTTACCTCTCGACCGTAATGTAAACGCCCGGGACCAACGCTTTCTGACAGCATTGTGCAGGTCCGCTCATGGCGGAAAGCCTTAAATGTCAGGGCCGGTCCCACCTTGTTGCTCTGGTTCGAGAGCAATGGCTTGCACCGGCACTTTCGGGTAGCGCTTTTCCTTCTTCCTCGTGCAAACGAAGTCCTCCCTCCGCTTCGAGATGCTCAAACGCCGCCGCGCCGTTTCGCGTGGCGCGCGCATCGCGGCCGCACGCGCCGTCGCAGACTTCGTCGCACAAACCTTCTGGCTCGGGCCCGGCAAGCGCATCGGCATATACGCATCGATGCCCAGTGAGCTCGGCACCGCCCCACTGATCCGGCTCGCACTAGCACGCGGTTGCGATGTGTACGTACCTCGCATCACTTCGCTGCGCAGCCGCGCCATGCGCTTCGTGAAGTTCAGCCATGAGTCCACCCATGGTGGTACGCGGCACGCGCTCGGTATGCTGGAGCCCCACACTCACGAAGCCCTGAGCGCACGATTTCTCGACACCATGTTCGTTCCAGCGGTGGCGCTCGACCGACGCGGCGCCCGCCTCGGTCATGGGTTGGGCTTCTACGATCGCACGCTCGCGTTCCGACACCTTCGCCGGCAATGGCGAGGCCCGCGACTGGTGGGACTCGCCTATTCTTTCCAGGTCGTACCGCAGGTTCCCGTGACTGCGACCGACGTCTTCATGGATCTCATCGTCACGGATAGGGGAATCGATGAACTACTGGCTGATGAAGACCGAACCATCGACCTTCGGGATCGATGACCTCGCCAAGAAACCGAAGAAGACCGCCATGTGGGACGGCGTGCGCAACTACCAGGCACGCAACATGCTGCGCGATGACTTCAAGAAGGGGGACCAGGCGTTCCTCTATCACTCGAGCTGCGACGTGCCCGGCATAGCGGGAATCGTCGAGGTCGTACGCACTGCATATCCCGATCCCACGGCCTTCGACAAGAAGCATGACCACTACGATGAAGGGAGCGATCCGAAAGATCCGCGCTGGGTTGTGGTCGACGTGCAACTCAAGCGGCGCTTGAAGCACGTCATCACGCTCGATGAACTGCGCAAGCACGAGACGCGCGAACTAGATGGGATGCTGCTGTTGAAACGCGGCAACAGACTGTCGATCACGCCTCTGAGTGCCGCGCATTGGAAGTTCATCCTCTCGCTCGAGTGATGTTGATGATCACGTCGAAGTGATTCACTCGTTGTCCGTTCCATGACGCTTGCTTGAAATTTGTCAACGCCTGCGTATACTCGCCCTCGGACTAACCCGTAACTACTGGAGATGCGCCATGGCGAAAGCCAAGAAAAAGGCCAAGAAGAAAGCCAAGAAGAAGTAATTCTTCGGCCTTGGTCAATTAGGCGAGCGAGAAACTTTCTCGCTCGCCGCTTCAAATTCAAAGACACTGCCCGCTACCAAGCGGGCAGTGTCGTTTCAGGGCTCGAAATTTGCGGAGCGACTCCATGAGTGCGCAAAACACTGGAAAACAAGCTGCGGCGCGCGCAGCGCTGGAATTCGTAGTCGAAGGAAAAGTGCTCGGTGTCGGCACTGGTTCCACCGTGAACTTCCTCATCGACGAACTCGCAGCGTCTCGCATGCGCATCACCGGCGCGGTCTCGAGCAGCAACGGATCCACCGATCGGCTCAAGGCCGCCGGCATCCCGGTGCTCGACCTGAACGAGGTCGGTGAGATCGATACCTATATCGACGGCGCCGATGAAACCAACCAGAAGAGGCAGCTCATCAAGGGTGGAGGGGCCGCCCTCACACGCGAGAAGATCATCGCGGCGGCCTCCCGCCGGTTCATCTGTATCGCCGATGAGGCCAAGCTGGTCGACACGCTTGGCGCGTTCCCCCTGCCGGTGGAAGTCATCCCGATGGCGCGCAGCTACGTGAATCGCGAACTCGCGCGCCTGGGCGGGCGCCCCGTATGGCGCGAGAAGGTCGTCACCGACAACGGCAATCACATTATTGATGTGCATGACCTGCGCATCTCCGACCCCGTCGGACTCGAAAGCGCTATCAATCAGATCGTGGGCGTTGTGACCGTAGGGTTGTTCGCGGCGCGCCCTGCGGATCTCCTCATCCTCGGTGGGCCTGCGGGGATTCGTCGCATATAGAAGGATGGGGACACTCCCCATTCCCCCTATGGACGTCCGCACCTGTCCGCTGTCCGCGCGCGGACATCCTGACTGCCGCGCCTCGCGGGAAACACACCCGATCCTCTCCCACCAGATTCAAGCAGTTAGCCACTTCCGCTGGCGGTGAAACGGCGTTGGCACGATGTGTGCTCTATCTCACGGTATGTCACTGCTTCTGCCAGAAATTGCGATGCGCGGCACCGAGTCGCAGGACCGGGTTGTCGCCACGCCGAATTCCAGGCGCACGTTCCTGCGACGCTACGGAGTCATGGTGGGCGCGGGGGTCGCGCTGCTGTTGTTCGTGGTGTGGAGCACGCGGGCCTGGCTGTCATCGGAGAAAGTCATTCCTCGCGAGCGGCTGCGCACGGCGGTCGTCGAGCGAGGCCCGTTCGTACGCGACGTGGCCGCCACCGGCATAGTGGTGGCGGCGGTGAGCCCCACGCTGTTCGCCGAGGCACCCGGCACCATCATCTATAAGGTGCGCGCGGGCGACACCGTCAAGGCAGGCGATGTGCTTGGCAGGGTCGAAAGCGCCGCACTCACCAATGAATATGAACGCGAACGTGCGACGCTCGCGAGTGCCGAGGCGGCGCTCAACCGCCAGACCATCGAAGTCCGGCGCACGATTCTCAAGAGCGGCCAGGACACTGACCTCGCCAAGGTCCAGATCACCGCGGCGGAGCGCGAGTTCAAGCGCGCGGAGGATGCCTGGAGCATCCACGTGATTCCGGAGCGTGACCTCGAGCGCGCACGCGACGAGTTGGAAACTGCCAAGCTCAATTACGCGCATGCCATGGAGACCGGCGGCCTGGAGAAGGACAGCCTTCAACTGGAACTGCGCAGCCAGCGCGCGCAACGAGATGCCCAGGCCCTGAAGGTCGCCCGGCTGCGTGAACGCGTGGATGCACTCACGCTGAAGTCACCGGTTGCCGGCATGGTCGCAACGCTCAGCCAGCCCGAGCGCGCCCAGGTGGCCGAGAACGCGCCACTGGTCACGGTCGTGGACCTCACCGCGCTCGAAATCGAATTCCAGGTGTCCGAGAGTTACGCCAACGAGGTCCGGTCCGGCATGAACGCCGAAATTGTGCTCGACGGGCGCCAGGTACAGGGCACCGTGGCTGGAATATCGCCCGACGTGCGCAATGCGCAGGTGACCGGCCGCGTGCGCTTCAGCGCTCAACCCAAGGGTTTGCGGCAGAACCAGCGTGCCTCGGTACGCATCGTGCTCGATGAGCGCAACGACGTACTCAAGGTGGCACGCAGCCCTTTCAGCGATTCGGATTCGAGATTCGCCTATGTCGTGCAAGACGACGCCGCCGTGCGCAGGCCCGTGGAATTCGGCGCGGCGGCCATCGGCGAGATCGAAATCCGCAACGGACTCAATGTCGGCGACACCGTCGTGCTCTCCGACATGCGCGACTACAAGGACGCGCCCAGCGTCCTCATCGGTAACTAAGAGGAATTTTCACCATGCTCTCCATGAAGAACGTCAGCAAAGTATTTCGCACCGATCTCATCGAGACGCATGCACTGCGCGATTTCTCGCTGGAGGTGAAGGCCGGTGAATTCCTCGCGGTCACCGGGCCCTCGGGTTCGGGCAAGACCACGTTCCTCAATATTGCGGGATTGCTCGAGCCCTACGAGACCGGCAGCTACAAGCTCGACGACGTGGAAGTGACAGATCTTTCCGACGATGCGCGTTCCGCGCTGCGCAATCAGAAGATCGGCTTCATCTTCCAGAGCTTCAATCTCATGCCCGACCTCAACGTCTACGACAACGTGGACGTGCCGCTGCGCTATCGCCGCATGAAGTCCGCGGAACGCGACAAGCGCATCACCAATGCACTGGAGATCGTCGGCCTGGCGGCGCGCATGAAGCACGTGCCGGCGCAGTTGTCGGGCGGCCAGCAGCAACGCGTGGCGATCGCGCGCGCGATTGCCGGCGATCCCAAGCTGGTCCTCGCGGACGAGCCCACGGGCAACCTCGATTCGCTGATGGCGCGCCAGGTCATGGACCTGCTCGAACGCATCAACGAGATGGGCACCACCATCATCATGGTCACGCACGATCCGGAACTCGCGCGCCGCGCGCATCGCAACGTGCAGGTGGTCGACGGCCAGATCTCGGACTTCAAACCCTACGAAGTGCATGTGCCGAGCGGATTCGCTCGCGACGCCCGCGGGAGCCTGAACCATGTTCGCCTACTACCTGCGGCTTGCGATGCAGAGCTTCCGGCGCAACCCCGGCCTCACCGCCCTCATGGTGATGGCGATCGCGCTCGGCATCTCGGTGTGCATGGTGACGCTGACCAGCTATCGCGCGGCGGCGCGCATTCCGCTGCCGCACAAGAACGAAATGCTGTACGCGCCCAACGTCGACAGCTGGGATCCGGCCAACCCCTACGACAAGGACAACGCGCTGTACGCGCCGGATCTGCTGACCCATCGCGATGCACGAGGTCTCTACGCCTCCACCATTCCGGATCGCAAGATCATCATGTACAAGGCCGGCGGCGTCCTCTCGGGCGGCACCAACGGGTCACCCGAATACGTGGCGGCGCGCATGACCACCGGCGATTTCTTCCCGATGTTCGAAACACCCTTTCTCTATGGCAGCGGCTGGAATGCCAAGGCCGATGAAGGCCCCGAACCCGTGGTCGTACTCAGCAAGGAAACCAACGAGAAGGCGTTCGGCGGCGCCAACAGCGTCGGCAGGACCGTGATGTGGCACGACCGGGAATTCCGCGTGGTCGGTGTGCTCAACGACTGGGAACCTGCCCCCAAGTTCTACGACGTATCGAACGGCTCGTTCGATGACCCCGAAAAGATTTATGTGCCCGTCAACTGGGGCCAGATCATGGAGCTCGGCAGCGACGGCAACACCAATTGCTGGAAGACCGAAGACCTCAACAACTACCAGGACTTCCTCAACTCCGAATGCATCTGGTGGGAGAGCTGGGTGGAGTTGCGCACGCCGGCCCAGGTGGCCGCGTATCGCAAGTTCCTCGATGACTACGTGACCGAACAGAAATCCAAGGGCCGCTTCCAGCGTCCGCTCAACAATCACCTGTACACCATCGAAGGCTGGATGCAGCGCAATAACGTCGTCGGCACTGACAACAAGGCGATGCTGATCATGGCGTTCGCGTTCCTCGCGGTCTGCCTGGTCAACACCGTCGGACTGCTGTTGGCGAAATTCCTGAACGCCGCGCCGATTGCCGGTGTCCGGCGTGCACTCGGCGCCAGCCGTCGCGACATCTTCTGGCAGCACCTCACCGAATCCGGCGTGATCGCCGTGGCCGGCGGCATCGCTGGTGGCCTGCTGGGCATCGCGGGCGTCTGGGCTCTGCGTGCGTGGTATGGGCGCTTCGTGCAGGACCTCGAGCGCTCCTTGCCGGTCGACTACAGCACGCTCGGGATTGCGGTGGTCATCTCGCTCGCCGCGGGAATCATCGCCGGTCTGTATCCGGCCTGGCGTATCGGGCGCGCGGCGCCCGCTTCCTACCTGAAGGTGCAATAGCCATGGGACTGCGACCTATTCTTTCCTCGCTGATGCGCAATGGCGCCGGCGCGCTGCTGGTGGCGATACAGATCGCGTTGACGCTGGCCATCGTCGTGAACGCGGTGTTCGTCACGTCCGAGCGGATCACCAAGATGGGCCGGCCTTCCGGTATCGACGACCAGAACATGTTCGCGTGTGCCGGTGACGGGCTTCGACAAGAATTTCGATTTCTTCGCGATGGTCCGCGCCGACATGGCGATGCTGCGCGACATGCCGGGCGTCATCGATGCCATGCCGACGAACCACATTCCATTGTCGGGCGGTGGAAGCTCGACCCAGTTGTATTCGCTGCCTGACAAGAAGGGCGAGAAATCGCCGGTTGCCTATTACGGCACCGACGAACACGCCGTGAACACGCTGGGCGTGAAACTCGCCGACGGCAGGAATTTCAGCGCCACCGACGTCGAGTACCGGCCCAAGGATCGTGCAGGGATTTCCCGGCACGGCGGTGGTGACGCGCGCGTTCGCCGAAGTGCTGTTCCCCAAGGACAAGGACAATCTCGTGGGCAAGACCATGTATGACGACCAGAGCAAACCCATTGTCATCGCTGGCGTCATCGAGCAGATGCATGGCGCCTGGGTGGGATGGGACAAGCTCGACCGCGTGATGCTGAGCCCCGTCGTCGGCCCCGGACCAGGCATTCGATACCTGGTGCGCACCGAGCCCGGCAAGCTCGATGCCGTCATGGCCGCCGTCGAAGTCGCGACTGCGCAAACGCGATCCGAACCGCGTCGTGGGCAAGCTTCGCACCGTGAAGAACTTCAAGCAGAGCAGCTATGCCAGCGATTCGCTGACGGCCGTGACCCTGTCGGTGGTCACCGGACTGGTGCTGATCTTCAGCGCGCTCGGCATCTTCGGCCTCGCCACGTTCAACGTGAATACGCGCACGCGCCAGATCGGCACCCGGCGTGCGGTCGGCGCACGCCGGCGCGACATCGTCAGCTACTTCATGGCCGAGAACTGGCTGGTCACGACGCTCGGTGTGGTGGTGGGCTGCGGGTTGGCGCTGGCGGTGGGCTTCTGGCTGTCGAACCAGTTCGCCCTGCCGCGACTCAACCTCTACTTCCTCGTAGGCGGCGTCGCAGGCCTGTGGGCTCTCGGGCAACTGGCGGCGTGGCAGCCCGCGCTGCGGGCCGCCAAGGTGTCACCCGCCATGGCGACTCGAAGCGTCTGACTCCAACTTCTGAACCCCCACGTGCAAAAGTGTCCAGCGCTTGCAACCCCTTGGCCCGCCCCGGCGTCTTACGTATGACTTCAGTCACGTCGAACGTCGAGGACCGCCTGGCACACCGCACTGTACTGGTTGCTGACGATAGTGAGGCCGTGCGCACGGCCTTCCAGGTCCTGTTGTCCCTGCACGGCGCGCGGGTCCTCGGCGCTTCATCTCCGGCCGAGGCCCTCGCGACCGTGCGTTCCCAGGAAGTGGACCTGATCATCCAGGACATGAACTTCCGCCGCGAGGCCACCTCGGGCGAAGAAGGCGTAGCGCTGTTCCGGGAGCTGCGGGCGCTGCATCCCGACGTGCCCGTCATCCTGCTGACCGCGTGGACGCACCTGGAAACCGCCGTGGACCTCGTCAAGGCTGGCGCCGCCGACTACATCGCCAAGCCCTGGGACGACGCGCGACTGCTGACCACGGTGCGCAACCTGCTGGAGCTGCGCGCCGCGGTGGAAGAAAACGTCGCCACGCGCGCGCAACGTTCCGAAGCGCGCGCCAAGCTTGCCGAGCGTTACGACCTTCGGGGCCTGGTGTACGAAAGCGAAGCGCTGCACACCGTGGCGACCATGGCCGCCCAGGTGGCGCATGCCGATGTGCCGGTGCTCATCACCGGGCCCAACGGCGCCGGCAAGGAAGTGCTCGCCGACATCGTGCACGCGAACTCGGCGCGCAAGACGCAGCCCTACGTCAAGGTAAACGCCGGCGCCCTGCCCGACCAGCTCATCGAAGCGGAATTGTTTGGCACCGAGTCGGGCGCATTCACCGGCGCCAAGGCGCGGGCCGGACGCTTCGAAGCTGCCGATGGCGGCACGCTGTTCCTCGATGAGATCGGCAATCTGCCGCTCGCCGGCCAGGCCAAACTACTGCGCGTGTTGCAGACCGGCGAATACGAACGCCTCGGCAGCAACACCACTCGGAGGCTAATGTGCGAATCGTCGCGGCCACCAACATGCCGCTGCGCGATGCCATGCGCGAAGGGCGCTTCCGCGAAGACCTGTACTACCGCATCAGCGTGATCGAGCTGGCATTGCCACCGCTCGCGGAGCGGCGCGACGACGTGTTGCCGTTGGCCCGCGCGTTCCTTCCCATCGGCGCGCGCATCACCAGTGACGGCGAACGCGCGCTGCTCAACCATTCCTGGCCGGGTAACGTCCGCGAGCTGCGCAACGTGCTGCAACGCGCTGCGCTGCTCGCGGGCGAAGCGCCCATCAACGCCGCAGCGCTCAACCTCCCGGCCGTTTTACCCGCGCGCTCCGATGAGCCGGTGCTCGATCGGGCCACGATCGAACGCGTGCTCGCCGAAAACGGCAACATCGTGGCGCAGGCTGCCCGTCAACTCGGGATCAGCCGGCAGGCCCTCTATCGCCGCATGGAAAAACTCGGTATCAAGGAATCTCCGTCCCGGTAGCCGATCGCCGGGACTAACAACAGGCGGGATTTCCGGGTTACATGCGCAGGGCATTTTCCGTGCTTGGATGGCTCCATGGTTAGATGGTCCATGGCCGGCTGGGCCACGTTCTGGCTCGGCGGCATCGCGCTGCTGACGCTCGTGGCGTACATGGTGGCGGAACACTTCATTGAATCGCGCTGGATAGCGGCGGTCACCACGGGTCTGGTGGTCACCCCGCTCATCGCCTGGGGCGGCACCGTGCTCGTGACGCGCTGGAGCCGCATGGCGCTGGCACTCGCCGATGGCATAGCGAGCATCAAGGATCGCGATTTCAGCATCAGCGTGACGCGCGCCACCCAAGACGAGATGGGCGAGCTCGTGGATGCCTATAACGGCCTGGGAGAGCGTCTGCGCGTCGAACGACAGAGCCTCTATCAACGTGAGCTCATGCTCGACACGGTCATACAGAGCACGCCGCTCGCGCTGGTGCTCACCAACGACGCTGACGCCGTGCTCTACAGCAACACGACCGCCCGTCAGCTCTTCGGCGAGGGCCGCAAGCTCGAGGGTGAACGGTTCTCGCGCTACCTCGCCGTGGCGCCAGCGCCGCTGCGCGAAGCCATCGACCGCGGCGGCGACACGCTGTTCACGCTCGAACTGGCCGGCGAACCGCAGGTGTATCACGTGTCGCAGCGGCGCTTCCTGCTGAACGCGCAGCCTCACCGCCTGCTGCTGCTCAAGCAGCTCACGCGCGAGATCAATTCGCAGGAAGTGGCGACCTGGAAGAAAGTGATCCGCGTGATCGCGCATGAACTCAACAACTCCCTCGCGCCGATCTCCTCGCTCGCGCATTCGGGGCAGATCCTGGCGCGCTCTCCGCCGGATCCCGAACAGCTCGGTCGCGTGTTCTCCACGATCGAAGACCGCGCGCGGCACCTTGCCGCCTTCATCGAGGGTTATTCACAATTCGCGAAGCTGCCGCAGCCGCGGCTCGTGCCCGTGTCGTGGGATGTGCTGCTCGAGCGACTGCGCGTCGTCGTGCAGTTCACGCTGGCGGGCACACCACCGCATCGCGTCATCAGCTTCGACGCTGCGCAGATCGAGCAGGCATTGATCAACCTGCTCAAGAATGCCCGCGAATCGGGCTCCGAGCCTGCCGACATCGAACTAGCGGTGTCGCCCACCGGCGGGGGCTGCACGGTCGAAGTCCGTGATCGCGGGCCCGGTTTTTCCGGAGCGGCGCTCGAGAATGCGCTGGTGCCGTTCTATTCGACCAAACAAACCGGCACCGGTCTCGGACTGACGCTGTGCCGCGAAATCGTCGAAGCGCACGGCGGGCGTCTGCGTATCGCCAACCGTGAAGGCGGCGGCGCGGTTGTCACGTTGTGGCTTCCGGACGGGACCTGACGCAAACCCTGTGAATCTCGTCCCAAGGTGCGAGAATCGCCGCGATGGAAATCTCAACTGATACTGCTTCCGCGACCGAGGCCGTCAGCATTCAGCCGGCGGCGCCGACCGACGTCGAAGTGCTGCTGCCGATGGTCGAACAATACTGGCGTTTCGAAGCGATCGAAGGATTCGACGCCACGCGTATGCGCAAGCTGCTCACGCGCGTGCTGGAAGACCCGAACCTCGGGCGCGCGTGGGTGGCGACGCTGTATGGCGAGCCCGCAGGTTATCTGCTCGCGGTCTACGTATTCAGCCTCGAGCACCAGGGCCTGACCGCGGAGATCGACGAATTCTTCGTACTGCCGGCGCATCGCGGCCTGGGGCTCGGACACCAGATACTGGCGACTGCCGAAGCCCAGTTCCGCATCGAGGGTTGCACCAACGTCTCGCTGCAGTTGGGACGCAGCAATGAGGCGGCGCGAAATTTCTATCGGCGCCATGGCTTCGACGATCGCGCGGGTTATGAGTTGGTCAGCAAAAACCTGAAATGAACCCGGACTGTCCTGCCTGCGCCATCGCGACGCAGTCGGTTCAAGTGCAGCAGGTCCCGTGCTTCCACTGACATGTACGACCTCTTCATCGGCAACAAGAACTATTCCTCGTGGTCGCTGCGCCCCTGGGTGCTGATGCGCGAACTGGAGATCGCCTTTCGCGAGAACCTGGTGCCGTTCGGTGGCGCGCAGAACCCCGACGCTTTCCGCAGCTTTTCGCCCACGGGCAAGGTCCCGTGCCTGGTCGACGGTAACATCACCGTGTGGGATTCACTGTCCATCACCGAATACCTGGGCGAGCGTCACGAGGATGTGTGGCCAGCCGAGGCGGCCGCGCGCGCCTGGGCACGCTCGGCGAGTGCCGAGATGCATTCCGGATTTTTTGCGTTGCGAAATGCCTGCACGATGAACTGTGGCATCCGCGTGAGGCTCGAGGCAGTCGACGCGGCGCTGGCGCGCGATTTCGCGCGGCTCGAAGAACTCTGGGCGGAGGGTATCGGGCAGTTCGGCGGACCCTTCCTCACCGGGCCCCGTTTCACCGCGGCGGATGCCTTCTTCGCGCCCGTCGCATTCCGCATGCAGACCTACGATCCCCCGCTCAACGCCGGCGCCCGGCGCTACGTCGCGCAGTTGCTGGCGTTACCCGCGATGAAAGACTGGTACGCGGCGGCACTGCAGGAAACCTGGCGCGAGGACGAGCACGAGGCCGAAGCGCGGGCCACGGGCGAATGGCTCTCCGACCTGCGCGCAAAATAGTTAGGTATGTTCCTGCGCGCGCTGTTTGCGTTTCTCGCCTGTCCGGGAGTCATCGCGCTGCTGGTTCCGCTATGGATCGTCTGGAATCACTCGCCCGCCGGTGACCCGTGGTTTTCGATCGGGTGCGTCATGATCACCGTGGGCTTCGCATTGCTCTTGTGGTGCGTACGCGATTTCTACGTGGCGGGTAAAGGCACTCTTGCACCCTGGGCGCCACCTCGGAACCTGGTGACGGTCGGTCTGTATCGCTACAGCCGCAATCCCATGTACATCGCGGTCACGTCGATCCTCGCGGGTTGGGCGGTGTGCTTCTGGTCGTCAACGCTCGTGATCTATACCTGTTTTGTGATGCTGGCATTCCATTTGCGAGTGTTGTTCGGTGAAGAGCCCTGGCTCGCGCGCACGCATGGTGCCGCATGGGACGAATACAAATCGAAGGTGCCGCGCTGGCTGCTGTAGACCACGCAAATCCGCTAGTCTTCGACGCTGCCGCACCATCGCCGGTACGAGGGGAATCGCATGTCGAAGAAGTTTCTAGTGGCCATCCTGGCCGCAATGGGTTGTGCTGCTCACGCGGCGTCGAAGCCGGAACCTGTTAGCGCACAGGTGACCATCCGCGCAGACCAGCCGGGCGCGAAGATCGACGCCAATATCTACGGGCAGTTCATGGAACACCTGGGCCGCAATGTCTATGAAGGCATCTGGGTCGGGGAAAATTCCACCATCCCCAATACCCGCGGCTTTCGCAACGACACGCTCGCGGCGCTGAAGAAACTCAACGTGCCGGTGCTGCGCTGGCCGGGCGGCTGCTTCGCCGACGAATACCACTGGCGCGACGGCATCGGTGAGCGTTCCAAGCGCCCGCATCGCGTCAACACGTTCTGGGGCGGTGTCATCGAGCCCAATGAGTTCGGGACTCACGAGTTCTTCGAACTCGCGGAAATGCTCGGCGCCAAGACCTACCTGGCCGTGAATGTGGGCTCGGGCACCGTCGAAGAGATGTCGCAATGGATCGAGTACATCACCTCGCCTTCGCAGTCGACGCTGGCGAACGAGCGTCGCAAGAACGGGCGCGACAAGCCGTGGAAGCTCGACTACGTCGGCGTGGGCAATGAGCCCTGGGGCTGCGGCGGCGACATGCGCCCGGACTACTACGCCGATGAGTACAAGAAGTACGCGTTGAACATCAAGACGCCGAACGACAACCGGCCCATCGAAGTCGCCAGCGGTCCGTACGGCGACGGCTACGAATGGACTGAAGTGGTCATGAAGAACGCCGTCCGGCAGATGGGCGCATATTCACTGCACTACTACACGCTGCCCTCCGGCAGTTTCGAAACGAAGAACAAGGGCCCGGCGCTGACGTTCACTGAAGCCGACTGGATCATCACGCTCAAACACACGCTCGTCGTGGATGAATACATCAGCAAACACTCGGCGATCATGGACAAGCACGATCCGCAAAAGAAGGTGGCGCTGTACGTGGATGAGTGGGGCACCTGGTACGACGTCGAGCCCGGTACGAACCCCGGCTTCCTGTTCCAGCAGAACACCATGCGCGACGCCATCGTCGCCGGCCTCAACCTCAACGTCTTCCACAAGCACGCCGATCGCGTGCGCATGACCAACATCGCGCAGATGATCAACGTGCTGCAGGCCATGATCCTCACCGACAAGGAAAAGATGCTGCTCACGCCCACGTACCACGTGTTCGAGATGTACAAGCCTTTCCAGAACGCCACGTTGTTGCCCACCGAGGTCACAACGCCGGAATACAAACACGGCGAGGTCGCGATTGCGGCGGTGAGCGTCTCGGCCGCGCGTGACGCCAATGGCGCGGTGGTGCTGTCACTGGTGAACACCGACCCCAACAAGCCGGCGAGTGTCGCCGTGAAGCTCACGGGCGTCGCGGCGAAAAAAATCGCTGCGCGGGTACTGACGACCGATGCCATGAACGCCCACAACACCTTCGCCAGGCCCGATGCGGTAAAGCCCGCGGCCTACAGCGGCGGCAAGCTCAAGGGTGACTCGTGGGTGTTCGACCTGCCGGCGAAGTCGGTGGTCGTTGCGACGTTGAACTGAGGCGCAGGACCATACATGACTAACAAGCTCACGAGTCTCCTGGCGGCGGCCGCGCTCACGTTCGCCGCCGCCCTGCCCGCGCAAGGCGCTGATACGCTGCGCGCGGGCTTCTCGACCGGGCGCCTCGCGCGCGTCGATGCCCTGCTCGATTCCTACGTCAACGACGGCCGTGTCGCGGGCATCGTCGCGCTGGTACTGCGCGACGGCAAACCCGTGTACGAGCGGGTGATCGGCTGGGCCGACCGCGAAGCGGGACGGAAGATGACGATGGACACCGAGTTCCGCATCGCATCGCAGACGAAAGCGCTGACCAGCGTCGCCATCCTGCAGCTCATGGAGCAAGGCAAGCTCACCGTCAGCGAGAGCGCGGGGAAGTACATACCGGCCTTCGCGCAGACCAGGGTCCTCACGCGTATGGAGAACAGCACCGCGACGACCATCGTGGCTGCGAAGCGCCCGATCACCATCCGCGACCTGCTCACCCACACCGCGGGCATCAACTACGGGCAGCAGCCGGAATTCGCGCCGCTGTATGAGCCCAAGGGCTTAGGGCCGGCGGCCGGCTTCGGCTGGTACTTCGCCGACAAGGACGAGCCCATCTGCACCACGATCGAGACGCTGGGCACCCTGCCTTTCGAAGCGCAGCCCGGCGAGCGCTACGTCTACGGGTACAACACCGACATCCTGGGTTGCATCGTCGAGAAAGCCTCGGGCGTCTCGCTCGATGAATACATCCGCGCCAACATCACCGGCCCGCTCGGTATGAAGGACACCCACTTCTATCTACCCGCGGAGAAGCGCGAGCGGCTGGCCGTGGTGTATGGCACCGGTGCGGATGGCAAGGCAGTGCGGCAGCCGGAGGGCGCACGGGGCCAGGGCCACTACCTCGAGGGTCCGAGAAAGAGCTTCTCCGGCGGCGCGGGGCTGGTTTCGACGGCGCGCGATTACGCCACTTTCCTCGAAGCGCTGCGCAACGGCGGCGCGTTGGGCAAGGTGCGTATCCTTTCGCCACACGCCGTGCAGCTCATGACCACCAACCAGATCGGTGATCTCAAGAACCCCCGGGGCCTGGGGTTTGGTTTCGGCTTCGAAACCCACGACCGATATGGCGCGAGCGGGATGGAGTCCGTGGGCTCGTGGGGCTGGGGCGGCGCGTACGGCACGTACTACCGCGTCGATCCCGTCGAGCGGCTCACCACCGTGCTCATGGTGCAGATGATCCCGAACAGCACGGATATCCGCGAGAAGTTCCCCGCGGCGATCTACCAGGCGCTGCTCAACTGAAGGGATGCTCGCCCTTTGCGCGCAGAAGGGGACGTGCCTGCATCAGGTGCGTCCCCTTTTGCTAGGAAATGGGGAGTGTCCCCATCCTTCTACTTCTTCGCTGTGATCCAGCGATCGATCTTCTTCTCGAGCACGTCGAGCGGTACGGCGCCGTCCTTGAGCACCTCGTCATGGAATTCCTTCACGTCGAACTTCTTGCCGAGCGCTTTCTCGGCGCGCTTGCGCAACTCGACGATCTTCAACTGGCCGACTTTGTACGCGAGCGCCTGGCCCGGGATCGCGGCGAAGCGCTCCGCTTCGGAAATGGCGCGCGTCGGCTCCGCCGGCGAGTTCGCGAACATGTAGTCGAGCGTCTGCTGGCGGGTCCAGCCCTTGTAGTGGATGCCGGTGTCGGTGACGAGGCGGATCGCGCGCCACAGTTCGGCATCGAGCGCACCGAATCGCTGTACCGGATCCTTGTAGATGCCCATCTCGTAGCCAAGGTATTCCGCGTACAAGCCCCAGCCTTCCATATAGGCAGTGTCGCGCGAGAAGCGGCGGAACATCGGCAGGTCACCGAGTTCACGCTGCAGGGAGATCTGGAAGTGATGTCCCGGCGCCGCTTCATGCAGCGACAGCGCGGCCAGCGCCCAGCGCGGACGCGCCTTGAGGTCGAAGGCGTTCACATAGAAGACACCGCCGCGTTTGCCGTCCAGCGACGGTCCCTGATACGAGCCCGAGGAAGCCGACGCTTCGCGGAACGGCTCGACCAGGCGCACTTCGTACGGAGCCTTGGGCCGCAGGTTGAAGTAGGTCGGCAACCACGGCGCGACGTTTATATCGAACGCCTGGTATGCGGCCAACAACTCCTCGCGCGACTTGAAATACATGTCATCGCGCGTCTTCATCCATTCGAAGAACGCCTTGAGCTCGGGCAGCGTCTTCGTCGGCTTGGTGTAGCCGAGCTCTTTCGCCACCACGCGCATGCCCTCCTGGATCCGCGCCACTTCGTCGAGTCCGATCTGATGCACCTGTGCCGGGCTCAACGAACGCGTGGTGTTGTCGTGCACCTTGTGGGCGTACCAGGCCGCGCCATTCGGCAGGGCGCCCATGCCGAAAGTGTCGCGCGTCTTCGGCAGGTATTCAGTGGCTATGTACGCGTGCAGGCGCCGGTATGCCGGCGTGAGCTGCGTGGTGATCATCACGCGGAACGCAGTCGTCAGGCGTTCACGGTCAGCGGCCGAGAAGTCCTTCGGAAAATTGGTCACGGGGCCCCAGAAAATGCTCTTCTCCGCTTCGTCGGCGATGTTGGCCTGCAACTGCGGCAGCACCTTCTCCATGAGCACGCGTGGTTGCACGATGCCGGCCTTGATGCCCTCGCGCATGTTCACGATGGCCTGGTCGAAATTCGCGGGGCCCTTGGCGGCGCGCTTCAGCCAGTCGTCGTAGTCCTTCACGGTCGCGAACGGCTGCGCGCTGGTGCCGGAACCGAGCTGCGCGAACGAATTGGCGATGTTGTAGAACTGGTCGACGGGCAGCAGCCGGTCCGGGAACTTGAGCTCCTCGAGCGCCGACTCGCGATTGAGCGTGAAGATGTCGTAGGAAAGCCGGTCCTGTCCAACGAGCCCGCCAGCGCCGATGGCGCGCGCGCGATCGAGATATTTCTGGTGGAACGCGCGCGTCTCCTGCTCGAACTGCTCGGAGAGCATGTTGGGCAGCTCGGCGTTGTATCGCGGATCGCCGGCGAACGTGGCGCTGACCGGGTTGAGCTTCAGGTTCTCCTCCCAGAACTCCGCGTACATCGTGTTGAGCTGCGCCGCGGCGGCGGGAGCATCGGCGGCGGGCGCGTGCGCTGCCGTGAACAGGAGCACCGATGCGAGCAACGAGAGGCGTTTCATTCCTAACTACTCCATAAAAGAGAAACCCGCCTTGCGGCGGGTTCCATGTTGGTTGGGAGACTAGGATTCGAACCTAGGTAAACGGAGTCAGAGTCCGTTGTCCTACCGCTAGACGATCTCCCAGAAGACAAGCCGTCTTGCGAACAATACTAGCGCCAAGTCTTCGAAAAAGATCAACGCTTGGAGTACTGCGGTCCACGACGCGCCTTGCGGCGGCCGACCTTCTTGCGCTCGACTTCGCGCGCGTCGCGCGTGACGAAGCCGGCGATGCGCAGGGGCTTGCGCAGCTCTTCGTCGTATTCGATGAGTGCACGCGTGATGCCGTGGCGGATGGCGCCCGCCTGGCCGGTGATGCCGCCGCCCGACACCGAGACGGTGAAGTCGAACTTGTTGGCGAGCTGCACGGTCTCGAGCGGCTGGCGCACGATCATGCGGCCGGTCTCGCGGCCGAAGAATTCGTCCAGCGGACGGTCATTGACCGTGATCTTGCCGGTACCGGCCTTCATGTAAACGCGGGCCGCGGCGGTCTTGCGGCGGCCGGTGCCGTAGTTCGGCTTTGCAGTGGCGGGCATTCGTCAGTTCCTTAAATTTCGAGTTGCTTCGGCTGCTGTGCGGCATGCGGGTGTTTGTCGCCCGCGAACACGTGCAGCTTCTTGTACATCTTGCGACCGAGCGGGCCCTTGGGGAGCATGCCCTTCACGGCGAATTCGATGGCGCGCTCGGGATGCTCCTTGAGCAACTTGCCGAGAGCGATTTCCTTGATGCCGCCGATGGCGCCGGTGTGGTGGTAGTACTTCTTGTCCTCGAGCTTGTTGCCCGTGACTTTGATCTTCTCCGCATTCAACACGACGATGTGATCGCCCATGTCGACGTGCGGGCTGAAGATTGCCTTGTGCTTGCCTTTGAGGCGCATGGCGATCTGGGTCGCGAGGCGGCCGAGGATCTTGTCCGAGGCATCCACCACGTACCAATCACCGCGCACGGATTCGGACTTCGCAAAAACAGTAGTCATCACTGAAACTCCAACCACCGGAAGAGCCCACACGTCACACCCGGAACGCAGCTGATGAATCAGCTAACGGCCTGATCTGTTTGGGCCCCTGGAAAAAGGGCGCAGAGTGTACTCAAGCCCCCCCGCCTTTGCAAAACCCTATAATCACGCCCCATGGCGCGGGGGCCCCAATTAGACACCTTTATCTCTGCGGCGGATCGCGCCCTGCGTGCCCTGCTTGCGCCCCCCACCGCCGGAAGGCCCATACCGCCCGGGAACCCCTCAGGCCACGGCCGGGATACTCAGAAGGCGGATGCCGCCCTTTCGACTGAGGACCGGCGCGAATCCGCGGCCCTGATGCGCGTGAACCACGCCGGCGAAATGGCGGCGCAGGCCCTGTACCACGCCCAGGCCCTGTTCGCGCGGGACCCCGAAGTCCGCGAATTCATGCTCCACGCGGCCCGCGAGGAAACCGATCATCTGGCCTGGTGCGAGGCCCGGCTCAAGGAGCTGGGCGGGCGCACCAGTGTGCTCAACCCCCTGTGGTACGCGGGTTCTTTCGGCATCGGCGCCCTCGCCGCCTTGCTCGGGGATCGTGCCAGCCTGGGGTTCGTGGCCGAGACCGAACGCCAGGTCGAAGGTCATTTGAAGAGTCACCTCGAACGATTGCCCGCTGACGATCAGCGCAGCCGGGCCATCGTCGAGGCGATGTGTCACGACGAAGTTGGCCACGGTCAGCAGGCGCAGAGCGCGGGTGCGGCCTCGTTACCGGGTCCGGTCCGCGAATTGATGCGGCGAACGGCCCAGATCATGACGCATACTTCGTACCGGCTTTGATGGGGCGCCTGTGACACGGATCACCTTTGGTCCGTGTTCTTTTGAGTGGCTTGGCAGTAAGTTATGTAATACAACTTATTAAGCAGGCCAGGGCGATACATGCACGCAGCAAGGGAGATTCAGATGGAAGAGGCGGTCAAACCCCTCAGCGACATTCCGGCAATCAACCGATTTTTGAGTTACTGCCGCATTCGCACAGTTCCGTCAAAGACGGTCGTGATCCACGCGGGCGATCTGCCCGACGTCCTCTACTACATCATCAGCGGCTCGGTCGAAGTGATGGTGGAAGACGAGGAAGGCAATGAAATGGTCCTCGCCTACCTCAACAAAGGGCAGTTCTTTGGTGAGATGGGGCTGTTCCACGAATCGCCGTTGCGCAGCGCCTGGGTGCGCACGCGCAACCACTGCGAACTCGCGGAAATGACCTATCCGCGCTTCCGCCAGATCGCGGCGGAAAGTCCCGGCCTGGTGTTCGAGCTCGCCACGCAACTGGCGACACGGTTAGACCGCACCAACCGCAAGCTGTCCGATCTCGCCTTCGTCGACGTCACCGGACGTGTGGCGCACGCCATCATGGACCTGTGCGGCGAACCGGATGCCATGACGCATCCCGAGGGCATGCAGATCAAGGTGTCTCGCCAGGAGCTCTCGCGCCTCGTGGGTTGCTCGCGTGAAATGGCGGGCCGCGTGCTCAAAGTCCTGGAAGACCAGGGCCTGCTGCGGGCCACCGGCAAGACCATCGTGGTGTTCAACGCTCGTCCGAAGATGAAGACGCGCCCGGTTGTCGTGCCCGTGCAGGGCGGCAAGGGTGGCGGCGCCGTCCGCAGCGCGCGCGTCGACGACGATGAGGATGAAGACGAGGACGACGACGAATAGCTAACGGACGCCGGCGCCTCGCCGGCGTTTTCCGAGGTGGCGCTTGCGCCTGAGAAGTGACGCACCTCGACGAAACGCCGGCTGATGCCGGCGTTTTCCTTTGTGGAGATTGGTGATGCGACAGACTCTTCTCGCTCTTCTGTTCGTCGCTGGCATCGCATTCGGCGCCAGCCCGTCACCCGACGAATCCGCCCGCAACCTCGAAGTCCTCAAGCGCTACGGCGAGGCCGGCCGCCAGGGCGATCTCGCGCAGCAGGCCGCGATGTGGGCACCCAACGCTCGTAACAACGGCCACGAGGTGACGACCGCCGAGATCCGCGGCCAGATCGAGGACCTTCACCGGACGTTTCCCGATCTGCGTTCGGAAACGATTGAAACCACGGCCGCGGGCGATCTCGTGATCGTGCTTCAGCGCACCTCGGGCACCCACCAGGGCGTTGCGGAAACCGAAATCTACGGCGGCATGCTGCGAGGCGCACGTCCCACAGGAAAACGCTTTGAAATCCTGCGGGCGCACTGGTGGCGGCTCAAGGACGGCAAGATCGTCTGGCACCAGGTAGTCGCTGACGACCTTTTGATGATGCGGCAGCTTGGCCTGATCCCCGATACTTTGCCGGCAAGCAAGCTCCTTACACTCTCGAAGGAATGAATTCATGCGCAAGGCAGCGTTACTGTTCGCGTTGATCGCCGCATTTGTCGGAGCCCCCGCCCTCGCCCAGCAACCCGCGACGACCGCACCGGCATCGCTGGTACGCGAAGGGGTCACCGAAAAACTCACCGCCCACGTCTGGGCGATTCCGGATGGCGGTGCCTCGCTCGTGCCCAACGTCGGCATCGTCGTCGGCAGCAAGGCCGTGCTCGTCATCGACACCGGCATGGGAACCCGCAATGGCGAAGCGGTGCTGCGCGAGGTCGCCAAGGTGGGTGCGGGCAAGCCTATCTACATCGTCACCACGCACGTGCATCCCGAGCACGACATGGGCGCGCACGTCTTTCCGAAGGATTCGAAGCTCATCCGTTCGAAGGACCAGGTCGAAGACATCGCGGCGGGCGCGGGCATGAACCTGGTTCCGGTGTTCGCGCAGCGTTCGGCGCTCAACGTGGAACTGCTGCAAGGCGCGAAGCATCGTGACGCCGACATCACCTTCGACCAGGACTACACGCTGAACCTGGGTGGGCTGAAGGCGAAGATCTACGCCATGGGCACCAATCACACGCACGGCGATACGGTCATTCTCGTCGACGGTGTGTTGTTCTCGGGCGACGTTGCCATGCGGCCCGCAGCCTTCATTCGCGAATCCCACCGCAAAGATCAGCCACTGGCTGGAAAGTCTGGACCGGCTCGAGGCGCTCAAGGCCAGACAACTCGTGCCGAGCCACGGCGCCTTCGGCGACAACGCCATCATTGCGGGTTATCGCGCCTATCTCGCGCGTATCCGTGACCGCACGGCCGAGCTCAAGAAAGCCGGCAAGTCGCAGGACGAAGCGATCCAGAACATCACTGATGAGATGTCCGCGCAGTATCCGGACAAGAACCGGCTCGCGGGCGCCATCCGCGCGGGCTTCAACGAAGCGCCGTAGTTCGGCGTTATTTCGCGGTAGCGATTTCCGCGCGCATGGCGGAGATCGTGGCCTTGTAATCCTTCGCGCCGAAGATCGCCGAGCCCGCGACGAACATGTCGGCGCCGGCGCGCGCGATCTCGCCGATGTTGTCCACCTTCACGCCGCCGTCGATTTCCAGGCGGATGTCGCGGCCGGAAGCGTCGATGAGCTGGCGAACGCTGCGCACCTTGTCGAGCACGTCTGAGATGAACTTCTGCCCACCGAAGCCGGGGTTCACCGACATCAGCAGCACGAGGTCGAGCTTTTTCAGCGTGTGATCGAGGCAGGAGAGCGGAGTCGCGGGATTCAGCACCAGGCCTGGCTTACAACCGTTCTCGCGGATCAGCTCGATGGTGCGATCGACGTGCTCGCTCGCTTCGGGGTGGAACGAAATGTAGGTGGCGCCGGCCTTGGCGAAGTCCGGCACGATGCGGTCCACGGGCTTCACCATCAGGTGCACGTCGATAGGCGCGGTGACGCCATGCTTGCGCAGCGCCTCGCACACCAGCGGACCGATGGTGAGGTTGGGCACGTAGTGGTTGTCCATGACGTCGAAGTGCACGACATCAGCGCCGGCGGCCAGCACGGAAGTCACTTCCTCTCCGAGGCGTGCGAAGTCGGCGGAGAGAATGGAAGGCGCGATCCAGGGCCTATCTTTAGACGATATGGGCATGGGCATGCAGTCTACGCGCCCCGCGCCGACTTTATTAACTCGTACGCCTCGATGATCTGCTGCGTACGTTGTTTGGCGTGTTCGAGCATGGATTCGGGCAGGCCATTGGCCTTGAGCTTGTCCGGATGATGTTTGGAGAGCTGGCGCCGATAGGCCTTGGACACTTCTTCGTCCGTGGCCTTCGGGTCCACTTCGAGAATCTGGTAGGCCGCGCTCATCTGCATGCCGCTGCGTGGCGGGGCCTGGCCTCCCGCATTCCCGTTGCCGTTGCCATGTCTGTTCGGCCGCCTCCCGCGCCTGCCTTGAACTGTTCGCGACGAATGCGCAGCACCGCTTCCATGTGCGCCAGCTCGATGCGTGACACCTCGAGCAGGTCGGCCACCTTCTGGATCGCAATCGCGCGCCGGACCCTGCATGTCCACGCCTTCGAGCGCCGCGCGCACCTGCACCTCGAGGAACACGCGCACGAGATCCGGGCGGTTCGCGCAGGCCTCGGCGAACTCCTGCATGGTGTTCGAGAGATCGAACTCCTGGCTCTTGCCGCGCGTGAAATGCGCGATGGCCGCGTGAATCTGCGCGCCGTTGAGCCGCAGTTCCGCCATCACCTTGCGCGCCGCGGCGATCTCCGCCTCCGAGACACGGCCGTCGGACTTGGCGACGTGGCCCATGACCTCGAACGTGGCCGCGAAGAAGCGCTCGCCGATTTCGAGCACGCCCGCGCCACCGCCGGACGCTGCGTACTTTCGACACGCTCTGGTCGTAGAAGTGGCCGAGGATGAGGCCGATGATGGCGCCCCAGGGACTCCGGAAGAGCAGCAGACCCACGATCACGCCGATGACTTTTCCGGTGATGCTCATCGGGGCCGCTTGTTAAGATGCATGGCCAACTATGCTACCAGCCAAAACCGCCAGCCCGCCCGTCCATACGACTTCGCTGACGCGGGCTCAGGAAGATCCACACCGGAAAGGTGCGCGACATCTATGAAATAGATGCGCATTCGATGCTCATCGTGACCACCGATCGCCTCTCGGCCTTCGACGTGGTGCTGCCGGATCCGATTCCCGACAAGGGCCGCGTGCTCAATTCCATCTCGAACTTCTGGTTCGGACGCACGCAACATATCGTTCCCAACCACCTGACCGGCCGCAGTGTTTCCGAGGTGGTCAGCGATCCGGCCGAGCTCGCGCTGCTCGAAGATCGCGCCGTCATCGTCAAGCGACTGAAGACCGTGCCGCTGGAAGCCGTGGTGCGCGGCTACGTGATCGGCTCGGGCTGGAAGGACTACCAGAAGTCCGGCACCATCTCCGGCATCAAACTACCCGCGGGTCTCAGGCAGGCCGCGAAGCTGCCGCAGACGCTGTTCACGCCGTCGACCAAGGCGGCGCTCGGCGACAAGGACGAGACCATCAGTTTCGGGGAGGCCGCGGATCTCGTGGGCAATGACATTGCCGGCCGGGTTCGCGACACCGCCATCGCCATCTACGAGTTCGCGGCGAAGTACGCGCTCGAGCGCGGCATCATCATCGCCGACACCAAGTTCGAATTTGCGCTGGGCGAGGATGGCTCGCTGGTGCTCATCGACGAAGTGCTCACGCCCGACTCCTCGCGTTTCTGGCCGGCCGACACCTGGCGCGAGGGCACGAGCCCGCCCTCCTTCGACAAGCAGTTCGTGCGCGACTATCTCGAGACGCTCGACTGGGACAAGAAGGCGCCGGGACCCGCGCTGCCGCCGGAAGTCATCGCCGGCACGCGCGCCAAATATCTGGAAGCCCTCAGCCGCCTGATGGAGCATCCTTTGCTTCCGCCTTGAGTGGTGCCGGGCCGGAAACCGGGAAAACTGCTGACCGACACAAATTAGGCGGAGTTTCCCGGTTTCCCGGCCCGGCACCCTCCGCCCAGCTAGCTAGTCGCCGGTGCAGCTCGGCGAGGCCGTCGGTCAGCGCCGCTGGCCCGGGCTGCAGGATGATCGACGACTTCACCTCGTAGAGATGTCCGGCGCGCACCGCGGGCACGTCGCCCCAGCCGGCGCGCGCCGCCACGTTCTCGGGCCGGAATTTCTTGCCGCACCAGGAACCGAAGATCACCTCGGGTGAACGCCGCGGCACTTCGAGCGGATCGGCGACTGATGCGATTCTTGCCCAGCGATTCGCGCGCCAGCTCCGGAAACACGTCGTCGCCGCCGGCGATACCGACGAGTTCCGACACCCAGGCGATGCCCGATATCTGCGGCTCGTCCCATTCCTCGAAGTACACGCGCGGCCGTCGCGCGAAGCTTCGCGGCGCTCGCGCGCACCGCTTCGATGCCGCTTTCGAGTTTCCCGATGAGCGACCGCGCCTTGTCTTCGCAGCCCACCATGCCGCCCAGCATCGCGATCATGCGCAGGATCTCCGCCACGCTGCGCTGATTGAACACGTGCACTTCGATGCCGAGCCGGATCAGCTCCGCGGCGATATCCGCCTGCAGGTCGGAGAACCCCAGCACCAGGTCGGGCTTCAGTTCCACGATCTTGTCGATCTTCGCGCTCGTGAACGCCGACACGCGCGGCTTTTCGCGACGCGCGCGCGGCGGACGCACCGTGAAGCCGGAGATGCCGACGATGCGCGCCTCCTCGCCCAGCAGATAGAGCGTCTCGGTGGTCTCCTCGGTGAGACAAACGATGCGGGTCGGATACGTCGCGGCCATGCGCGGCAATCTAATCGTGACACGCGGGGTGCGGGCCACTTATTCTGCGACCCCAATGATCCTCGCGTTCTGGAACTGGCTCGATCGCTACCTGTTCGGCGAGTTCTCCGAAGGGAAGACGCCGGGCGCGCTGAGCGCTGCGGCTGCTTCGCTATCCCTACGCGTTGCTGCGCGACCTGTCGCGCGGCCAGATCAACCTCCACGCCATGGGCCTGGTGTACGCCACGCTGTTGTCGCTGGTGCCACTCATCGCGTTCGCGTTCGCCGTGCTCAAGGCCTTCGGCGCGGCATCGCGAGCTGCAGCCCGATCATCCTCGAGTTCTTCAAGCCCATGGGCGAGTCACGGCCGGCGAGTTCACCCAGAAGGTCATGGAGTTCGCCGACGAGCATCAGCACGGGCCTGCTCGGCTCGCTGGGCCTCGCGCTGCTGCTCTGGACTTTGTTAGGCACCATCAAGAAGGTGGAAGACAGCTTCAATTTCCTGTGGCGCGTCGAAGAGCCGCGCAGCTTCGCGCGGCGCGTCACCGAATACGTCGCGCTGCTCATCGTCGGCCCGATCGTGGTGGTGAGCTTCCTCGGGCTGTCGCACAACGCGATCGAGACCGCGCTGCGGGCATTCGGCCGCTACATGCCGTTCTTCGAGCGGCTGGATCGCGATCGGCAAGAAGGTCTCACCGTACTTCATGGTCGCGGCGATCTTCACCGCCGTGTACATGTTCGTGCCCAACACCAAGGTGAAATGGAAGCCCGCGATCATCGGCGGCGTCGTCGGCGGCATCCTGTGGGCCGCCGTCGGACAGCTGTTCACCGCGCTGGTCGTGTATTCCACGCGCCTCACCGTGGTGTACGCGGGCTTCGCCATCATCGTCGCGGCGCTGCTGTGGACCTACTTCGGCTGGCTGATCCTGCTGGTCGGCGCGCAGTTGTCGTTCTACGTGCAGAACCCCAACTACCTGCGCATGGGTCTCACCGAGCTGCGCATGTCGGCGGTGCAGCGCGAGCAGCTCACGCTCAAGATCATGTTCCTCGTCGGCCGTTCCTATCACGACGGCAAGACGCGCTGGACGATCGACGGCCTCGCCCATCATCTCGGCATGCCCGGCATCGCCATCTCGCGCCTCGTGCACGCGCTCGAAGACGCGCACCTCATCACGCTCACCGACGATGAGCGCATGCTGCCGGCGCGCGATCTCGGGCAGATCTCGATTCAGGAAATCATCGACATCGCGCGCAACGAAAAGGCGGGCCAGGTCGGCTGGCGCAATCTCACGATCCCCGCGGTCGATGCCATCAGCAAGACCATGGACGACGCCTGGCGCAAGAGCTGCGGGGAGATGACGCTGCGGGACCTGATCGAAGAGCCCGCGTGACGGTGCCGGGCCGGGAAACCGGGAAAACTCCAGGCATGCAGGTTCGCCAAAGTTTTCCCGGTTTCCCGGCCCGGCACCGTCAGCTGTCAGCTGTCAGCTCCAGAGCTTCCGGCTCGCGAGCCGCGCGCCTTCCGCCATCGCGGCAAGCTTCATGTAGACGATGTCCGGATCGACAGCGCCAAACCCCGCGAAGGTGCTGAATCCGCAATCCGAGCCCGCCATGACCCGCTCCCGCCCGACGATGTCGGCGAAGCGCAGCAGCCGTTCGGCCACGAGCTCCGGGTGCTCGACGTAGTTAGTCGTCGAACTCAGGACTCCCGGAATCAGGATCTTGTCGTCAGGCAGAACCGCGTCCCGGAATACCGTCCACTCATGCGCGTGGCGCGGGTTCGCCGCCTCGAACAACAGCGCCTGCGGCTTGGCCTTGAGCAGCACCGGCAGCAGGTCGCGCATGGGCACGTCGTGGTGATGAGGCCCCTCGTAGTTGCCCCAGCAGCAATGCATGCGCACGCTCGATGCCGGGACGTTGCGCAGCGCGTGGTTGAGCACCTCGACGTGCCGCTCGGCGCGCGCCAGGTATTCCGCGACCGTGGCGTTGCGATACATCGTGTGCCGCCCCATGCCGAGATCCGGCGCGTCGATCTGCACGATTGAAGCCCGCGGCGACGATCGCTTCGTATTCGCCGCGCAGCGCTTCGGCGACCGCCTCCAGGTATTCGTCGGCGGTCTTGTAGTAGTCGTTGGGCTGAAACAGCGCGATCACGCCCGGCGAGGCGGCATTGAGGAACGCATCGGCGGGCGCGCCCGCCGTGACACCCCGCGCGAAGTTCGCGAGATCCTCCTTCAGCGGCGCGAACGTCTTGTTGCGGATGTCGCCGACGCAACGCGGCCGGCGGTATTTCGCCGTCGAGCCGAGCTTGGCCAGTTTCTCGAGCAGCCGCGGAAATTCGACCAGGTCCTGGCCGGGCTCGCGCGGCGTATCGCCATCGAACCCCGTGAAACGATCGGCGATATACGTGGCGTAGCTGATCTTGCTCATCTCGCCGTCGCTGACCACGTCGACACCGGCGGCGACCTGCTTCCTGACCACCGCCTCGACGGCATCCGCGATCACCTTTGACGCGGCCGCCGCGTCGGTGATCTCGTTGTGCTCGCGCGCGAACAACACGTCGGTGACCGCCTGCGAGCGAGGCAGGCTGCCGACGTGCGTGGTGAGAATCCGGTCGGTGCTGGTTCGCATCAACGAAAAGTATTGTTCGACGTGTGATCGCCACCGAGCCAGCGCTTGAGCTCCGAGTGCGCGCGCCCGAGCGCGGTCTTGTTGATCTGCTCCACCTCGGGATGATCGAGCGTGAACTCGACGATCATGCCGTTCGGATCGGTGACGTAAACCGATCGGCAGTATCCGTGCTCGAGCACGAACGACTGCGGCTCCTGGAAACCGGCGTCCTTGAGACGCTTCTCGATTCCGTCCTGCGTCGCCTTGTCCACGTGCAGCGCAATGTGGTGGAACGGCGAGAACGGCATCTTCGGGCCGAACTGTTCCTGGTCGGCCGGATCGGCGAACTGGAAGAATGCGAGCGCGCCACCGTCGGCGAGCCCGAAGAACACGTGGCAGTACGTGCGCTCCGCGCCGAACAGCATGTCCTTCTCGCACCAGGTGGCGAGCAGCGGCAGCCCGATGATTTCTTCGTAGAACTTGCGCGTCGCTTCCAGGTCACGCGACACGTACGCGGTGTGATGCAGACGCGAAGGCAGGGTTGCTTTCGTGGCCATGACTATCTACTCCAGTCAGAATGAATAGGTGAATTCGAGACCGTAGCGGATCGGCAGCGCACGGAACAGGAATCCGCCGGGCGAGAACTCGGCGTTGTATTCCTCGTCGGTGAGGTTGGTCGACCAGGCGGTGACCGCCCACTTCTCACCTTCGAGTCCCAGGCGCAGGTCGACGATATCGATCGGATCGCGCGAGGTCACATTGTACGGCTCCCACCAGGTCTCTCCGGTGTGCCGGTAGTCGGCGCGCAGGGCCAGATGCAGCGCACTGCCGATCGGCTGACGCCACTGCGCGCCGAGATTGAAGGTGTCCTCGGACACCAGCGGCGCCTCGTTGCCGATCACGGAAGGATCTTCCATGTCGGTGATCTCGCTGTCGGTAAAGCCGTAGCTGCCGAACAGCTCCAGGTTGTCGGTGACTTTCATGCTGATATCGAACTCCGCGCCCTCGTAGTCGGCATCGAGGTTGCCGAGGTTCTGGGTGGAGTTCGCGGCCAGGAATACGAAGAAATAGCCGTCGGTCGATTTCGTCTGAAAGACGCTCACGCCGGTGTTGAGGCGGCCGTCGAGGAACTGCCCCTTGAAGCCGACCTCCCAGGTGTCCGCCACTTCGGCTTCGAACAGATCGTTCACACCAGCGATGCCATTGGCATCGGCCACGGCGCCGACGCCGGTCTGGTTGAATCCGCCGCTGCGGAAGCCACGGCTCCAGCCGCCGAAGAAAGTGACGTCTTCGCTCGGCTTGTAACGCAGCGTGACTTTCGGCTGCGTCTCGCTCCAGGTGTGCGTGCGCACTTCGCCTTCTGAGGCCGACGGGTCTGGCAGGAAGGCGGTCGGCGTCTCGGTGGTGTTCTCGCGCTTGTCTTCGTCGTAGCGCACCGCGGTGTCGAGCTCGAACTTGTCGCTGAGCTCGAAGGTCACGTCGGCGAACACCGCCCACGCATCGTTGTCCTGCGAATCGGCGAGAAAAGTGGCGCTCGGATTGTCACCGCCGAAGCGCGGCTCTTCATACACCGGGAATACGCCATTGCCGGTGTCCACCATGTTGCCCGTGGAGATGAACCTGTCGGTGTGCACGTAGTAGGCGCCGGCGATCCAGCGCACGCGTCCCTCATCGGACGAGGTGAAGCGGATTTCCTGGCTGTACGAATCCAGATCGAGGAACTGGCTCTGGTTGAGGTCGGTGCCTAACAACACGTTGAAGATCGAAGTGTCGCGCGGCCGGAAGTCGTAGGCATCGCCGGTGATGGTTTCCTCGGTGGTGTTGTACGCCGACACCGCGGTCAGCGTGCCGCCGCCGGTTTCGAAGTTCAGGCGCAACGCGCCGGTGAACAGGTCCCGGTCGTCGATGCCGGCATTGTTGACCTGGATGGGGCTCGTGACGTCGTTGGCATTCGGCGGCGTAGTGAACGTGCTGAACGGATTCGCTTCGTCATCGCGAGGAATCACGAAGTAGAAGCCGCGAGTCTCGAGTTTGCTCGCCGAGAGGCGCAGGTCACCGGAGAACGTTTCATTCGGCGCCCAGGAGAGGCGGACCCGGCCGGAGAAATCTTCGACCGGATCCGCATTCCCGCCAAGGAACGTGCTCGGGATGTAGCCATCGGTATCGTAGTAGCTGAGGCTGGCACGGTACTTCAGCGACCCTTCGCCGATCGGACCGCTGATACCTGCCTGCACTCGCTTGGACGATCCGTTGCCGGCCCCAAGCTTGACGCGCCCCTCGAACTCATCACCCGGATCGCGCGTCCGGATGATGATCGCGCCACCGATGGCATTACGCCCGTACAAGGCGCCCTGTGGGCCCTTGAGCACTTCGATCTGTTCGATGTCGAACAGCTCCTGGTTGAACTCCGCCGGATTCGTTTCGAGCACTCCGTCGACCAGCACCGCAACCGAAGGCTCGCTGTTGCGCGCCTGCGAAATGCCGCGCACCACGACGAAGGCATTACCCGCGTTCTGGGTTTCCACCAGCGTCATGTTCGGCACACGCGCGATGAAGTCGCCGGGTTTTTCGATGCCTGCCGCGGTGATGTCTTCGCGCGTGAACACGCTCATCGTGACTGGCACGTCGGTGGAGGCTTCGTCGCGCTTGCGCGCGGTGACCAGGACTTCGTCGATCACGTCGGGATCGGCGCTTTGCGCCTGGAGCGGCGTTGCCGTCAGCGCAGCCGCAATTGCGGCGCCTATCAAACCGAGCGACGACAACTTTTGCGGAAGGTGCATGTGAACTCCTACGCGGCGCCTGATAGTTCTGTGCGCATGATCGCGGCGCCTGCGACCATGGCTTTGAGTTTTCCGACAGCGATTTCCCGCGGCAGGTATTTCATGCCGCAGTCGGGAGCGAGAATGATGTTTTCCGCCGGCACGTGACGCAGCGCGCGGCGAACGCGCTCGGCGACGAGCTCCGGCGTTTCGATCTCAGGATCGGCGAGATCGAGCACGCCTAACATGATCTTCTTGTCCTTGAGCGGCGTGAGCGCGCTGCAATCGAGTTTCGACTGCGCGGTTTCCACCGACACCTGCCGGCAGCCGCAGCCCGCGAGCTCCGGCAGGAACGAGTAAGCCGAGGGCCGCGCATGGATGATCGCGGCGTAGCCGAAGCAGATGTGCACGGCGGTGGTGCCGGTCACCCCGTCCAGCGCCTGGTTGAGTGCCTTCAAGGCCGAATGCGCGCGCCTCTTCGGGCCGCGCCTGCATGTAGGGTTCGTCGATCTGGACGACATCGGCGCCGGCGGCGAACAGATCGCGGATCTCCGCATTCACTGCCTTCGCGTAGTCGATGGCGGCGGCCTCACGGCTGCCACCGTAGGCATCGATCTGCGCCTGCTGCGCCATCGTGAAAGGCCCGGGCACGGTGACCTTCACCTGGCGCGTGGTGTTCGCGCGCAGGAATTTCAGGTCCTCGACCTGCACCGCGTGCTTGCGCCTGATGGGCCCAACGACGCGCGGCACCGGATTCGGATGGCCGCTGCGATCGAGCGCGGTCCCGGGATTGTCCAGGTCCACGCCTTCGAGCGCGGTGGCAAAACGATTCGAATAACTTTCGCGACGGATCTCGCCGTCGGTCACGATGTCGAGGCCGGCTTTCTCCTGCGCGCGAATCGCGAGCACCGTGGCATCGTTCTGCGCCTCCTCCAGATAGGCATCCGGAATTCGCCACAACTCGCGCGCGCGAACACGAGGGGGAAAACGGCCGGCGAGCTTCTGCCGGTCGATGAGCCAGTCCGGCTGCGGCATGCTGCCCACGAGCGTGGTCGGAAAAAGTTTGCCCCTCGTCGCTGACATTATTCACCCCGTCGCGCGGCGCGACACCGCGGTGTCATTGTTCGCCGGCCAGTGCCGGTTTTCGGTCACCGATGCGCGGATCGGCGCGCCGTGCTGGTCGAGCAGCGGCGCGGCCGCGACCGCCCGCTCCCGCTCACCGTCGAATTGCAATGGCGGACGCACCGCCTCATGGCCGCCCTGCTGTACGCCGTCGACCGGCACGATGAGCCCGAGGTGAGCGACCTGCGGATCGGCGACGACGGAATCGATTCCGTTGATGGGTGCGAACGGCACGTCGTTGCTGCTCAAGCGTTCAGACCATTCGCGGAGCGGCCTTCTGCGGAACCGCAGGTCGAGCTCGGCGCCGAGCGCTTCGTAGTTGCTGATGCGCGCCAGGCGTTCGCTGAAGCGCGTGTCGTGCGTGAGCTCGACGGCATCGAGCGCCTTGACGAGGCCCAGCCAGAATTTCTCCAGCGACGACAGGTGAATCGCGATGAGCCGGTTGTCGGCCGTGCGCAGGATGTAAGCCTGGGCGAGACGCGGGCGGTCCGCGGACTTCGGCACGATGCCGAGCGCGAAGAATGCGGCAAACGGCTCGACCGCAAAATGCGCCATGGCTTCGAGCATCGACACTTCCACGAGCTTGCCGCGACCGCTGGTCGCGCGTTCGAACAGGGCGCCGAGCACGCCAAACGCCGCATAGATTCCGGTGATCGCATCCGCCAGCGCCGGCCCGAGAAAACGCGGCCGGTCTTCGTCGACCACCACGCTCAGGAATCCCGACAGCGCCTGCGCCACCGAGTCGTAGCTGGGCCGCTCGACGTACGGACCGCTCGCACCGAAGCCGCTGATGGAGCAATACACGAGCTTCGGATTGAGTTCGCGAAGCCGCGCGGGCCCGGCACCGAGTTTTTCGGCCGTGCCCGGACGGAAGTTCTGAATGTAGACGTCGGCCTCGACGATGAGCCGTTCGAACAGCTCGCGATCGGCCGGCTGTTTCAGATCGCAGACGACACTGCGCTTGTTGCGGTTGTAAGCCTGGAAGTGCGGTGAGTAGTGACCGCCCTGGTAGGCGCGGTATGGATCGCCGCCCGGACTTTCGATCTTGATCACGTCGGCGCCGAGATCCGCGAGCATCATGCCCGCGCACGGACCGGTGATGAACGTACCCTGCTCCACGATCCGGACGCCGCGCAGTACCGGTTGCATGATCATTCTTCGCCCGGCGAGAAGCCGTCGGGGCATTGGCCGTCGTAATCGATGGCGGCCGATCCTTCATGCGCGAGCACGAAGCCGATGGGGCGCTGCTGCTCCTCGAGCAGGTGCGCGATCAGGCTCGCCGTCCGCGCCAGCATGGGCACACCCTTGATGGCGAGCAGTGGATAGCCCGCGTCGAGCAGCACGGCGGCGATGGCGCCAGATACGTTCATCGAGAGCGGCTTGCCGAAAATTTCCGGCACGAGGCGCTCGATGGTCCGGGCCACCTCGACGTGGCGACCGGCGAGACCGCACTCGGTGGCGACCTCGAGCAGGCGCGTCATGCGCGGGTCCTGCCGCTTGTGCAATGGATGGCCAAAGCCGGGCACGGGTTGCCGCGCCGCGCGCATCGCCGCCAGCACCTCGCGCGCGGAAGCTTCGGGCGTCGCGTTCGCATCGCGCGTGAGAATCGACGTGAACAACCGGCCGGCGGCATCCGCCGAACCGAGAATCACCGAACCGCAGCCGAGGATGCCCGCGGCGACCGCACCCTGCAGCGCCTCGGGAGCGGCGGCGAGAGTCATGCGGCTCGCAGCCACGCTCGGCACCAGGCCATGTTCGGCGATCGCCACCAGCGTCGCATCGAGAACGCGGCGCTGCGCGGCGTTCGGCAACTGGCCGGACACCAGCAGCCAGGCGTGGTCGGTGAACGTCACGACCCCGACGAGTTCCCTGCACAGGTCGTGTCCACGCACGACGATCACGTCCGCGTTGGACGCGGAAATGGCGGACGTGCGCTGCGCCTGCGTGCCGATCTTCATCCGGTGAGCCCCTCGTGCCGATTCGCGAGATTTCGCATAGCGAAATCAACTTCGTTAATCGAATCAGCGCGGGCATGCTGTACCTCTTGCGGCTTGTGCGTCAAGCAAGCGCCGGGTGGATTCATTTTCTTCGCATACCGAAATAGACTCGCCCGCATGCCATCAAAGTCAGCAACGCCACGTCGCGAAGTCATGGGAGGCCTCGCCAAGGGGCTGTCGGTCATCAAGGCGTTCTCGCGCGATCATTCGACGCTGACGCTCAGTGAAATCGCCGCCTCCGCGCGCATGCCCGCGGCGACCGCGCGCCGCTGCCTGCTCACGCTCGAAGAACTCGGGTACGTCACGCGGCACGGACGCGCTTTCCTGCTGCGGCCGAAAGTGCTGGAGCTCGGAGCCGCCTATCTGGATTCGATGGACATCGAGCACCTGACGAAGACCCATCTCGAGGAGCTGGCGCGGCTCACCGGTGATTCCGCCGCGCTCTCGGTGCTCGATGGCAACGACATCGTCTACGTCGCGCGCACCTCGGTGCGCACGCTCATGCGCCTGGAAGCGCATGTCGGCAGCCGTTTTCCCGCGTATGCGACCTCGATGGGGCGCGTGCTGCTCGCGGGCGTCAGCGCGGATCACCTCGAACAGTTTTTCCGCACGCAGAAGTTCGTCGCGCTGACCAGCCAGACGGTCACCGAACCGAAAAAACTGCGGCAGCTCATCGACGAATGCCGGCGCAACGGTTACTCGGCCGTGGAAGACGAACTCGCGTATGGCGTGGTTGCCGTCGCGGTACCGGTGTTAGACCAGTCCGGGCGCGTGGTCGCCGCCCTCAACAGCTCCAGCCACTCGCGCCGCGCATCCAAGGCATCCCTCGTGCGGCAACGCCTGTCGATGCTGCGCAAGGCGAGCCGGGAAATCTCGGTGGAGCTCGCCCGCGTGCCAGGCATCGCGCTCAGCGCGCAGATCTAGCAACTACGGGCCCTGCGCGCACGCCGCTTGACGCTGCGGGTCCGCACTCGTAGCCTGAATACGAAATCTTTTTCGGTATTCGAAATCCCATGATCGCCGCGGACCGTCACCTGTCAGTGCCCGGCGCCCGTCTGCGTTATCGCGACGAAGGCGCGGGGCCGGTCGTGTTGCTGGTGCACGGCTGGGCACTCGACCTCGACATGTGGGAGCCGCAAGCGCCTCTCGCCGCGCAACTGCGCCTGGTTCGTTTCGATCGCCGCGGCTTCGGCCTCTCCTCCGGCAATGCGTCCACTCGCGGGGACCTGGAAGATCTGCATGCGCTGATCAACGCGCTCGGGCTCGTCAAGCCGTTGCTCGTCGGCATGTCGCAGGGCGCGCGCGTGGTACTCGAATTCGCCGCGCGCCATCCCGGGACCGCTGGCGGCTTGTTGCTGGACGGTGCGCCACCCTGCGCGGCATCGGATCTGCCGATGGCTTCGTTCCGTGAAATCGTGCGCCGCGACGGCATCGACGCTTTCCGCAAACTCTGGGCCGATCACGCGCTGACGCAACTCGTCACCGGCGATCCGGCTATCCACGCGTTGCGCGCGCGCATGCTGGCTCGTTACCGGGCTTCAGACCTGGTGGCGAAAGTCGAGGAATGGCCCGAAGTGCTCCACGATCACGTGCTTGCGCAGATCCGCGTGCCGGTGCGCGTCGTCAACGGCGAATTCGACGTCGAGACGCGCAGGAACGCCGGCCGGGTTCTGCACGCCGCACTGCCCTCCTCGGAATTGCTGGTCGTGCCCAACGCCGGCCACATGCCAAACCTCGACGCGCCCGCCGAGTACAACCGGATCGTGAGTGAATTCGCGCGTCTGCATCTGCCGGTCGCCGCCTGAACAAGGGGAGAATCTGATGACGAAAATACTGGTGCTCTACTACAGCAGCTACGGTCACGTGGAGCAGATGGCGCACGCCCAGGCCGAAGGTGCGCGGCGCGTCGCCGGCGCCGAGGTCGTCGTGAAACGCGTGCCGGAACTCGTGCCGGAAGCGCTGGCGCGCAGTTCTCACTTCAAGGTGGAACAACCGGCACCGATCGCCGAGCCCAATGAGCTCGATCGGTACGACGGCATCATCTTCGGGACGCCGACGCGCTTCGGAAACATGGCGGCACAGATGCGCAACTTCCTCGATCAGACCGGGGGGCTGTGGTACAGGCACGCTCTCGTCGGCAAGGTCGGCAGCGTCTTCTGCTGCACGGCGAGCCAGCACGGCGGCCAGGAAACCACCATCACTTCGTTCCACAGCACGCTCATGCATTTCGGCATGGTCGTCATCGGCCTGCCCTACACCTACAAAGATCTTTCGACGATGCGCGAAGTCACCGGCGGCACACCCTATGGAGCAAGCTCGATCACCGGCGCGGGCGACGAGATGCGCATGCCGAGCGCACTGGAACTCGACATGTGCAAGTACCAGGGCGAACACGTCACGCGAATCACGCATGACCTCGGCGGCGGGCCGCGCGGCCGCGCGATAGCCGGGACTCGCACCGTGACGCAGGGAACCGGCACGCCCTTCCGTTTCTACGACAATCGGCAGAAGTACCTCGCGTTCGTCAACACCTGCAATGAAAAGCAGAAGGTGGCGGATCGCGCCGCCGACGAACTGCGGCGCATCGAGCCCCGGCCGCCCGCGCTGCGAATTTTCGACGCCGGCATGGGCGACGCGACGGTGCTCGCACGGCTGATGCGAAGCGCACACGCTTCGTGGCCAACGGTTCCGCAGCTCGTCGTCGCCAAAGAGATCAGCCGCGAGGACGTGCGCCTGGGGCTGGAGAAGATGGCGGATCGCTTCCTCGAACATCCGTCGACCGTGCTGGTGATCACCAACCTGTTTTACGCCGACGCGCCGGCACTGCGCCCCCGCAATCCGGCGGACTTCGAACGGCTCAACTGGCGCGAGCTGCGGCTGACGGGCACCTCGACCCATGAATACGCGCGACAGATCGATGATCTCGGACCCGTGCTCGATCACGGCTGGGCGACGCGCCTGAGCGAAGGCAGCGGCAACCCGGTGTACGCAGTGCCGTCCGTGCTGGTGATCTATCGCGAGGATCACGCGTTCCTGCTCGACGCCGTGCTACCTCGGCCGGGCACATCGGCAGTCACCTACGACTTCATCCTCGCCTCGCAGCCCTGGCGGGCGCGCATGTCGGCGGAATTCAAGGTGACGAAGGTGCTGGCCCCACTGGCGCGCCACCTCGACACCGGCGGCAGGTTGTTAGTGGTGCAGTCGCGCGGCGACGATCCCGGACTCGAGATCGTCCGCGAGTTATGGCCGGACGAAGCCCCATTCCAGGTGGACCGGCATCGCCTGCTCGCGGAACTGGAAACGGCGCTCGGTGCGGACGCGACCAAGTACTCGATGCCCGATCCACCCGACGACGAGGCGATCTTTCGCTACGAGATGCACACCCTGCCCGCCGAGGTAGGCAATCGCATCGGCACCTCGATGCTGTTCGCGGCCTGGAACGCGGCCATCTACGTCAACCAGATCGAGGATGAAAGGCTGGAAGAAGTCGTCGCGAGCGGCGGCTACCTCGAAGCCACGCAACGCGTGCTGCGCCGGCATGGAGGCCTGTGGTTCAACGACGAAGCGTTCGTCGTGAGCCGGCGTGCGCTCACGCCGGCACGGTGAATCGAACGCGCTATTCGCCCGCGATCATCATCTCGCTGATGAGGATCGAGCCGACGCGCACCCCGCCGCGCACGTCGACGTCATCGCCGATCGCGGCGATGTTCCTGTACATGTCCTTGAGATTGCCGGCGATCGTGATCTCGTGCACCGGGAACGCCTGCACGCCGTTCTCCACCCAGTAACCCGAGGCGCCGCGCGAGTAGTCGCCGGTCACGCCATTCACGCCCTGCCCCATGAGCTCGGTGACTAACAACCCGGTGCCGAGCTCGCGCATCAGCGCCTCGATCGACAGACCGCCGGTCGCTGGATTCCACCAGCACGTTGTGCGTGCCACCGGCATTGCCCGTGGTCTTGAGGCCGAGCTTGCGCGCCGAATAGCTGCCGAGGATGTAGCCCTGCAGCACGCCGTCGTTCACCAGCTCGCGATCGCGCGTGGCCACGCCTTCGCCATCGAACGGACTGCTGCCGAGCGCCTTGCGGATGTGCGGCCGCTCGCGCAGCTCGAGGAACGTCGGGAAAATCTGCTGGCCCGCGGCGTCGAGCAGGAACGAGCTCTTGCGGTACTGGCTGCTGCCGCGCACGGCGCCCAGGAAATGCCCGATGAGTCCGCGCGCGACTTCCGGCGCGTACAACACCCGCGCTTTCTGCGTGGCGATCTTGCGTGCGCCGAGCCGCGCGACCGCGCGTGCCCCGGCCTTGCGCCCGATGCTCTCGGAGCTCTCGAGTTCGCTCGCATCGCGCGCCGAGGCGTACCAGTAGTCGCGCTGCATGTCGTCGCCGGTCTGTGCGAGCAGCACGCAGCTCACGCTGTGGCTGGTGGACGGAAATCCTTCGAGGAAACCGTGCGAATTGCCATACACGCGCACGCCGCGATGGCTGCTGACGCTCGCGCCTTCGGAGTTGGTGATGCGCGTGTCGACTTCGCGCCCGGCCGCTTCGCACTCCCGGGCGGTTTCCACTGCCTGTTCGGGCGGCAGATCCCAGGGGTGATCGAGGTCGAGGTCGGGGATGTCGCGCGCCAGCTCTTCGCGATCGGCGAGGCCCGAACATTCGTCTTCGGCCGTGTAGCGCGCGATGTCGCAGGCCTTTTCCACGGTTTCGGCCACGGCGCGCGGCGAGAGGTCGGCGGTGCTGGCGGAACCTTTGCGCTTGCCGAAATAGACGGTGATCCCCATGCCGCGATCGCGCTGGTATTCGACGGTTTCGACTTCGCCAAGGCGTACCGTCGTGGTCAGTCCCTTCTGCAGGCTGACGTCGGCTTCGGCCTGGGTGGCGCCCAGCTTGCGGGCAAGCTGCAACGATTCGGAAACGATGCTCTTGAGCTCGGGGATTCGGGTACCGTCTACTTCCTGCATGGCTAGAATTGTACGATGCGCGGCAAAGACGAAAACGAGGAATATCGGGGACCCAGCAAGAGCATGCGCAAGCGTGATGCCGCGGCAGCCCAGGACCTGGGGACCCGGCTGATCGCGCTCAAGGAAACCGAGCTGGTCGCGCTCAACCTGCCCGAGACCCTGCACGACGCCATCCTGCTCGCGAAACGCATCACCAGCCGCGGCGGGCTCGCACGCCAGCGGCAGTACATCGGCAAGCTCATGCGCGATATCGACCCGGCCCCCATCGAGGCGGCGCTCAACGTGGAGTCGCGCGCCTCCGCACAGGACGCGGAAAAACACAAGCGCATCGAAGCCTGGCGCGCGCGGCTGCTCACCGAAGGCCCGGCGGCGCTCGACGATCTGCTGAAATGGTGTCCCGGCGCGGATCGCAAGGCCTTGCAGGTGCTCATCACCAAGGCGACGAGCGAGCGCGTCGACTCGGGCAGCAGGGAAGGTGCGTCGCGCGAGCTGTTCCGTTCGATTCGCGCTTTGTTTGATAGTATTTCCCGATGAAACCACTGGTTGGCATCATCATGGGCTCGACTTCCGACTGGGAGACGATGCGCGCCGCGGCCGAGGCGCTCGACAAGCTCGGTGTTCCCTACGAGACCCGCGTGGTCTCCGCTCACCGCACGCCGGACCTGCTGTTCGAGTACGCCTCCACGCGCGCAGGGCCGCGGCATCGAAGTCATCATTGCGGGCGCCGGCGGCGCCGCCCATCTACCCGGCATGACGGCGTCCAAGACCACGCTGCCGGTGCTCGGCGTGCCGGTGCAGTCGAAGGCGCTCAACGGCCTCGACTCGCTGCTGTCCATCGTGCAGATGCCGGCGGGCATTCCGGTGGCCACGTTCGCCATCGGCGTGGCGGGCGCCACCAACGCGGGCCTCGCGGCCGCGGCCATCCTCGCCAACAAGCGTCCGGAGATCGACGCGGCCCTCAAGAAATTCCGCGCCGAGCAGACGGCGAAGGTGCTGGCGCAGTCGGATCCGCGAAGCCCGACCCGTCCGTAGTCTGACATGACCATCGGCATCGTCGGCGCCGGACAGCTCGGGCGCATGATGGCCCTCGCCGGCTATCCACTGGGATTCGACTTCCTGTTCCTCGATCGCGATGCGCAGACTCCGGGCGGCCAGGTCGCGCCGCTGCTCGCGGGCGCGCTCACCGATCGTGAATTGTTAGGCCAGCTCTCGCAACGCTGCGAGGTGCTCACGTTCGACTGGGAGAACATCCCGGTCGAAAGCCTCGAAGGCCTGCCGGGCAACGCGCGCATCGCGCCGCCGCTGCGGGCGCTGGCGGTGCGCCCAGGACCGCCTGAGCGAAAAGCGCACCTTCGAGCTGCTCGGCATCCCGACGACGAAGTACGCGGCGGTCGACTCGCGCGCCAGCCTCGAGATCGCGGTCAAGACCATCGGGCTGCCCGGCGTGCTCAAGACGCGGCGCATGGGCTACGACGGCAAGGGCCAGTTCGTGCTGCGCAAACCCGCGGATCTCGATCGCGCCTGGGACGAGCTCGGGAAAACCGCCTTGCTCTACGAGAACCTCGTGCCCTTCGACGCCGAGGTGTCGGTGATCGCGGTGCGCGGCGCCGATGGCGCGCTCGCGTTCTATCCACTCAATCTCAACGTGCATCGCGACGGGCATCCTGCGTCTCACGCGCGCGCCGTACGGCAACGTGGCGCTGACGCGCCAGGCGCAACGCGCCGCGCGCAAAGCTCCTCGAGCACTTCCAGTACGTCGGCGTGCTGACCATCGAGTTCTTCGTGAAGCGCGGCAAGCTCATCGCCAACGAAATGGCGCCGCGCGTGCACAACTCGGGTCACTGGACCATCGAGGGCGCCGACACCAGCCAGTTCGAGAACCACGTGCGCGCCATCGCCGGCCTGCCGCTGGGCTCCACTCGTGCGCGCGGCCACTCCGCCATGATCAACCTTGTAGGCGATATGCCGACACGCGATCCACTGCTGGCGGAGCCGGCCGTGCACTGGCACGACTACGGGAAGATCGCCCGCGTCCGGGCCGCAAGCTCGGCCATGTCACGATTTGTGAAACTTCACCGCAAAACCCGCGACCGGCGGGCTTTTAAGCTCCTGTCCCGGATCGACCGCGCGACCTGGCTCGCACTTCGGTAAGCCCGGATAGGGGGTTCCCTGCCCGAAGGCCAGCTTTACCGTAATATCGACCGCTGCGATGTACATCGAGAACTTCAAACTCCGTGAGCTGCCGTTCCGCCTGAGCCCGGACCCGCAGTTCCTGTACCTGTCCCGTGCCCATGCGCGCGCCAAGGCGTACATGGAGTCCACGATCTGGTTCACCGACGGCTTCGTGGTCGTCACCGGCGAAATCGGCTCGGGCAAGACCACGCTCATCGAAAGCTTCCTGCGCCAGCTCGACTCCGACGTGGTCATCGCGCAGATCAACCAGACCCAGGTGAACGCGGTCGAATTCCTGCAGTCCGTGCTGGTGCAGTTCGGCTTCTCGCCCTTCAAGATGAAGAAGGCCGAGCTGATCGCGACCCTCAACAGCTTCCTCATCGAGCAGTACGCGGCCGGCCGCAAGGTGCTGCTGATCATCGACGAGGCGCAGAACCTCTCGCTCAAGGTGCTCGAGGAAATCCGCATGCTGTCGGGCATCGAGGCCACGAAGGAGAAGGTGCTGCGCATCATTCTCGCCGGCCAGCCCGAGCTCAACGAGAAACTCGATTCGCCGGAACTGGTGCAGCTCGCGCAGCGCATCCGCCTGCGCTTCCATCTGGGCGCGCTGTCGCGCGAAGACCTGCGCTCCTACGTCCGGCACCGTCTCGACGTGGCCGGCGCGGATGGCCGCGAAATCTTCGCCGAAGACACCTATCCGGAACTCTTCAGGTACACCGGCGGCGTGCCGCGCCTCGTGAACACGCTGTGCGACACCGCGATGATGGCCGCGTTCAACGAAGACCGGGATTTCGTGACGCCTGCAGACATCGCCTCCGCGGTCAACGAACTGCAGTGGGTGGAATTCTCCTCGCGCGCGAACGCCATCGCCGCGAGGTCCGCCAACGGTGCTCACGCCACCGGCGATCGCTACGTCGCGCGTGCTGTCCAAGCTGGTGTTGTCCACCGACGGCAAGGCCGTCGGCGAGCTGCATCTCGTGCCCGGCCGCAAGGTCATCGGCCGCACGCCGGACAACGATCTGCAGATCGACAGCAAGTTCATCAGCCGTCACCACTGCCAGCTCGTCACCGGCAGCGACGGCATCACCGTCATCGAAGACCTCAACAGCACCAACGGCATCCTGGTGCGCGGCAAACGCGTGCGCCGGCATTCGCTGCGCGATGGCGACGTGGTCACCATCGGCCAGCACGAAATCCTGTACGTCGACGAGCACAGCGCGCATCTCGCCGATACCCACGACGACCTGCCGCGCGTCGACGTCGATGCCGCGAACGAAGATGCGGATGAAGACGCGTCGTCCGAGGATGCCGCTGGCGCACGCTGACCCGACTCGACAGAACCGACTCGAACGAACCAGGCTCAAATGAAAAGGGGCGCGCAATCCGAAGACTGCGCGCCCCTCGTTTTATCTCGAGACCGGTGCCGGTGTTTAGCGGCGGCGGCCCGTGAAGAGATTGATCAGACGGCCAAACAGGCCCGGACGAAAGCCATCCACCTGCATGCGTGCTGCGCGCGGTGCCGGTCTGGCGGCGCATTTCCGCAAGCACGTCCGGCGGCAGGTTGATTCGAAATTCGCCGCTGGCAGCTGTGTCGTTACGCATTTTCGGAGGACTCCGCTGTGAGGATCAGGCTTTGGAACCGCGATGGCAGTGTGGCGAAGCATGTGGCAGCCATGATGTGCCGGGATTCACATTGTTTCCAATGTCGCAAATCGCGCACTTCATTATGTTCGTGTCTGATTCGGGTGTAGGCGCGGAGCGATTCCTTCGCTACAAAATGCTGACGCACTTTGACGACATCCCTGTCGACCGCGCTTCGCGATAGTGCGGCCGCGCGGCGTTTTCGCGATAACGTGAATACCTACGGGATTGCGCAGAAACGCTTCAAATAGAGTGCGCCCATGAAGAAATTCCTGCTTCTGCTGGTCCTGGTCGTCGTTGGCGTCTACGGCGTCGGTCGCATCAAGCTCGGCGAAGCGGGCGCCATGCGTTTCCTCGCGCAGATGGAAACGCTGATGAGCGAAGGCAAGGGCGAGGAAGTCTGCGACATGTTCCACGACGATCTCGAAGTCGAGATCGCCGATCACACCGGCGAATCGCTGCAGGAGACGAGCGGCGGCAAGCAGGAGTTCTGCGAACTCACGGTCACCGCCTCGGCGGGCCTCAAGCTGCTGCCCCATTCCTCGAACGTGGATTTCACCGAAGTGGAATCGAAACAGAGCTGGCTGCACCCCTGGACCAGCGAAATCAGCTACCTGGAGAACCGCAGCCTCACCATCCACGGCGCCGACGTCACGATTCGCACCGTGAGCGAGGATCAGATCACGCTGGTCCAGACCTTCTCGGGCGTGAAACTGCGCAAGATGAAGAGCGAGATCTTCGAGGCAGACGCCACCTGACGCCAGGCGTCAGCCGGTCCCGCCCACCGTCAGCCCGTCGATGCGCAGCGTGGGCTGACCCACGCCCACCGGCACGCTCTGCCCTTCCTTGCCGCAGGTGCCGACGCCGTCGTCGAGCTTGAGGTCGTTGCCCACCATCGACACGCGCGTGAGCACGTCGGGACCATTGCCGATCAGCGTGGCGCCCTTGATGGGCGCGCCGACCTTGCCGTTTTCGATGAGATAGGCCTCGCTGGCCGAGAACACGAACTTGCCCGAGGTGATGTCCACCTGGCCGCCGCCGAAGTTCACGGCGTAGATGCCCTTCTGCACCGACGCGATGATTTCCTCGGGCGGTGTCTTGCCGGGACGCATGTAGGTGTTGGTCATGCGCGGCAGCGTGATGTGCGCGAACGACTCGCGCCGGCCGTTGCCGGTGGAGCGCGGTGCCCGTGAGCCGCGCGTTCATCTTGTCCTGCAGGTAACCCTTGAGCACGCCGTTCTCGATGAGCGTGGTGCACTGCGTGGGCGTGCCTTCATCGTCGATGTTGAGCGAACCGCGCCGGCGCGAGAGCGTTCCGTCGTCGACGATGGTGCACAGCTCCGACGCCACGCGCTCGCCGACGCGGCCCGGCGAACGCCGATGTGCCCTTGCGATTGAAGTCGCCTTCGAGTCCGTGGCCGATGGCTTCGTGCAGCAGGATGCCCGGCCAGCCGGAACCGAGCACCACGGTCATGGGACCCGCGGGCGCTGGCACCGCGTCGAGATTCACCAGCGCCTGGCGCACGGCTTCGCGCGCCAGCGCCAGCGGCTTGTCGTCGGCCACGAGCTCGGGCAGCGTGATGCGCCCGCCCGCGCCTGCATAACCCTGCTCGCGACGTCCGTCCTGCTCGACGATGACGGAGACATTGAAGCGCACCAGCGGACGCACGTCCGCCGCGAGATGTCCTTCGCTGTTGGCGATCAGCACCACCTCGTGCACGGCAACCACGCTCGCCATGACCTGCTTGACGCGCGGATCCATCTTGCGGGTCTCGCGATCCACGCGCTCGAGCCAGGCGACCTTCTCGCTGGAGGTGAAGCTGCGACACCGGATCGATGGGTAGATAGAGATTGTGGCCGTTCGTGGGCAACACGCTCTGCATCGCGCGATCGCGTGCCGCGCATCGCGATGGCGCGCGCGGCGCGCGAAGCTTCCTCGAGCGCCGGCAGCACGATTTCATCCGAATAGGCGAAGCCGGTCTTCTCGCCGGCCACGGCGCGCACGCCCACGCCCTGCTCGATGCTGGCGCTGCCTTCCTTGACGATGCCGTCCTCCAGCGCCCAGCTCTCCTCGCGCGACAGCTGGAAATAGAGGTCCGCCGAGTCCACGGAGCTCGACATGACCTGGCGCAGAGCGCATTGTCGAGCCGCGAATCGTCGAGGCCGCCCGGGCGAAGGATGAGTTCGCGGGCGATGGCGAGCGGTTCGGCGGAGGTCACTTGAGTCCAAGATTTCACCGTTTCGAGGGCAATGTAGTCGTTGCGCCAGAGCGTAATGTACAGCAGCGCCAGCAGGGGCCTGACATTGGGGCGGCATTCCATGCGCACGATCTCGCCCGGCTGGATCGTGAACGGCAGCTCGCGCGAACCGCACCATTTGACCCGCAGGCTCACGCGATGTTCGCCGGGCGTGAGGCCGATCTGCACGGTCGAATCGTCGCCGACCTCCGCGCGCTGTCGCCCATCGACCAGCACGCGGTACGGGTACTCGCGATCCTGCGAACTCGCCTGCCTGCGGATCACGAGCACGGTCACGCGCAGCGCCCCGGTCACGTGTTGTAGATCACCCGATGCTCGAGCGCCGGAAACCGCGCGCGCGCATCCATGCGGCCGGCCGTATCGATATCCGCGACCACGCAGCCCTGGCCCGCCGGCATGCGCGCCAGCACCTTGCCCCAGTGATCGATGATCATCGAATCGCCGATAGGTCTCGCGCCCGTTCGGATGCACGCCCCACTGCGCCGGCGCGATCAGGCCGCACAGGTTCTCGATGGCCCGTGCGCGCAACAGACTTTCCCAGTGCGCCTTGCCCGTGGGCACCGTGAATGCCGACGGCACCACGAACATGTCGGCGCCCTGGCGCGACATCACGCGGAACAGCTCCGGGAAACGCATGTCGTAGCACACCGCGAGTCCGAGCTTGCCGATCGGGGTTTCCACCACGCGCGGATCGCGACCCGGCACGGTATGCGCCGATTCGCGATGCGACTCGGTGCTGCCCGGCACGTCGACGTCGAACAGGTGGATCTTGTCGTAACGCGCCGCACGCTGTCCGTCGGACTTGTACACCAGGCTGGCCGCCGCCACGCGACCGTCGGCGTCCTGGCGCAAAGGCACCGTGCCGCCGACGATCCATATCTTGAGGCGCCTGGCCGTGTCTGCAAGGAAGTTCTGGATGCGGCCGGCGCCGTCGGGCTCGGCGATCGCGCGCTTGTCGCCGCTGTTCTGGCCCATGAAGGCGAAGTTTTCCGGCAATGCCGCCAGCACCGCATCGAGCCTGCGCCGCCTCGGCGAGAAAACGACCCGCCACCTCGAGATTGGCGTCGATATCGTGGCCGGAGGTCATCTGGATTGCCGCAACGCGCATGCAGGCAATTTAATGGGGACATTCCTGATTTGCTAGCAAAAGGGGACGCGCCTCGTTAGCGAGGATCGAGCGAGGCGTGTCCATGCAGGTGATGAGAGAGCGGGCCGGGACTACCTGGCCTCGTTAGGCACGAAGCCGGCCCCTGCGCCCTCGGGACTCTTTGCTAACGTCCAACCCCACTACGCCAAGATGTCTTCGTGTGAGCGGCGGCCACAATCTTGCGATAAACAACCAAGCAAAGGGCCCGGCGAAAAGCGAACGAATCTCCTGTGCGTGTGCGCTCGCTGGGGCACGGCACGCCCTCAATCAGCGCCCCACTACTCCCACGTGCCATGCCACTGCACGCGCCGTGCCTCGGGCGCTTCGGTCCAGCCGCGGCGCGCTACCGAACCGCGCAGTGCGGTCCAGGCACGCGCCACGCGCGCACGCGCCGGCGTGGGAACGGCGCTGGCGGCCAGGGAGACTCGCTCGTAGTCGACCGTCAGGTCGTATTCGCGCGCCAGCAGCGCCACGCGACCGGTGCCGCGGAACAACTGGTCGGCCTCGGGGCCGTGCCCTGCACGTTCGCGAGCGTGATCTGGCCGTCGGCGAGCGTGGCGTTGGCGAGCATCTGATGACTGCTGTCGCGCCCCTGCGTTTCGAGCTCGAACCGCCCGGTCGAGCGCCTGCGTCAGTTCGCCCTGCGAGATCCGCGGGCCAGGACAGTTCACCCGCCGCGTGCAGCGTTTCGGTGGGCCATTCCGCGGGCAACTGGATGCCGCGCAGCAGCGCCGCGAGGTGGTCGGTGTCGGCGGTGAACTCGATGCGGCAACGCGCATCGTGCGCTGCGCACCGGCCCTGCGCGGCGATCTGGTGCGGCGCCGCTCTGCAGGGATTCGAGCGAGAACTCGACACCGCGCTTCGCGCCGCGCGAGCGTGGCCTGCACCGCACCCAGGCTCTGGTTCGCATGACGCAGGTCGTCGATGACCAGGGCGAGTTCGCCGTGCGCCGGCAACATGGCCGCCGGCCACCGCGAGCACCGAGGGCGAGCGCCTCATGTCGAGTCGTTCGATGCGGACTCTCGGCGATCGGCGTTGCCCGCGCGACGCAACTCGCCCGTCACGCCCTGCACGTCGAATCGCGCCGTGGTGATGCCGTTCTCGACAGCACCGCGAATCGTCACGTCGCGACCGCTCTCGAGCTGAAAGTCCTGGATGCCGTCGGCGTCGACGCGCAACTGAGCGCTCACGGGAAGCGCGCGCGCAGCGGATTTGTCGAAAGGTTCGGGCAGCCGGCTCTCGACTCCGGTCAGGTTGCTGGCGAGCGACAGTCTGCCAGGCGTCGTTGGCTTGACCGTCATCGAGTCGCTGCGCCGTGCCCGTCCAGGAGAGCTGGCCGCTGAGGCGGCTCGCCGCTTCGGTCTCGCCTAACAAGCGCAGCAGCCGGCCGGTGTCGGCAATGCCGCTGATGCGCAAAGCCAGGACCGCGAGTCGCCGCGCGGCGTGATTCGATTTCGATCGGACCGCCCAGCCAGCTGCCGTCGAGCGCCAGGCCGCGAAGCTGGCCGCCGGCATAACGCAACGTGCCGGCAAGCTTTTCGACCGGCGGCAGATCGCCGCCGAGAGGAAGCGCGACGTCGCGCAGGCGCGCGGTGACGCGCCACAGGTCCGGCTGGCGCAGTTCCTTTTCACCGCGCGCATCCGCTTCGAGCGTCACCGTACCGGTGAGACGATCAAGCCCCTGGCCTTTCAGCGTCGGCGCAGCAGCCGGCGATGCCAGATCGCCTTGCAATGCGGCGTGCATGCGCGGTGCACCGGTGCGCGGCCAGTCGACGCGCGCGGATGTGACCGCGAGTTGCTCGACGTCGCCGCCGTCGAGCAGCAGTTTCGTGTGTCCGCGCGAGAACTCGAGTGTGCCGCGCCCCGCCGACAGGCGCGGCAGGTCGTCGCCCGCGCTCGCAAGCCCAGCAAGCTGCAGCTTTCCGCTCGAACGCTGCCAGTTGATGGTTCTGCTGCCGCTGCCATCGCGCAACGACTGCAGGTTCGAGCGCGCCTTCGACCACGACGCCCTGCTCGATCTCGCTCAGCAGCGTCGGGCGCTGCCGCGTCGCGCGCGAGCAATGTCCAGCCGTCGAGCAGCAGCGCGCGATCGACATTTGCGACGGTGAGCGCGAGCGGCTGTTCACTGTTCCATTCACCCTCGGCCGCGAGCCTGGCGCCGGCGCTGTGCACCGCAAAGCTTTCGAACCTCGATCACCGGTTCGCCGGGATTGAACACCACCAGCCGACCTTCGAGATTCAGCGCGCGCGACTCACGCGCGCCCGGAAGACGCAGCGCTGACGGCGTTGGCCGGATCGAAATCGAGTGCGAGATTGCCGGCATCGAGTTGCAGCCTGGCGGCGACCTGGCTGATGCGGGCGTGATCGGGGGCGCGCTCGAAGTCGCCGCCCGCGATCTGCGCAGTGAAACTCCACTCGCCGGTTTTCCCTGCGAATCGAAACGCACGGCGCGCAGCTCGCCGCCGGTGGGAATCCAGCCGCCGGGAAATTCGATGACTCGATCCGCGAGCTGCGGCGCGAGCAAACTGCGCGATGAATTCCGCGGCCATGAAGGGCACGCGCTCGGCGCTGAGCGTGGTGCGCGCGATGCGTGTCGTGCCGGGTTCGAGCTGACCCGCGCGGTCATTCCGGGAGCGCGTTCCAGGCGCGCGCCGCGCGTGAGCTGCAGATCCGCGAACTGCAGCAGGAAATCGCCGGCATCGCGTTCGAGCTTGCCGTTCACGGTGAAGTGATCGAAGCGCACGCGGGCATCGTCGTCGAACTCGAGCTCGCGCGCGCTGGCCTGCCAGCTCGCCGAACGCACGAGCCCGTCCTGCAGGTGCAGTGTTGCATCGAGCGTGCCGCGACCGTCCGCCTGCGATGATCGGCAGCTTGTCGCAGAAACACGCGGCGTGCGATCAGGCGCAAGTCGCCTGACACGCCTGCGGGTGTGCCGAGACCTTCGAGTTTCGCGGACAGGAACAGCGACTGCCCGACATCCTGCGACAGCAGCATGGTGCCGAAGGCGTTGAAGTTCGACGCGCCGCGGATCAGCACCGCCTGGCTCAGCGTGAAGGTATTGCGCGCCGCGCGATCGCCACGGCGCTTCAGATGCACGCGCGCGCCTTCGACTTCGATGCGGCCGTTCGGCATGAGCTCGGCCCAGGCCGTGAAACGACGCACCAGCGCCGCTTCGTCTTCCTGCGAGAGCTTCTTGACCGGCACGGATGTCTTGCCGCGCGACGCGCGCGCAGCGGTGGCGGCTGCGGGCACTTCGATGGCATCGCCGATGATTTCGATGTCCGGCGACGCCAGCGTCACGTGCCCCAGCGAAAACTGGTGATGGCGCAGGTAAGTCCCAGGTGTCGAACTCGACGCGCAACTCCGGCGCGACGACGCGCACGCGTCCGCGGGCCGGATCGGTGAGCTCGACGCGCTCGAACACGGCACTGGTGCCGTCGAGGTTCCACGCGAAATGTACGTTGTCGAAACGCACCGCGAGCCCGGTGCGATCGGTGATGAGTTTCTCGAGAGTGGCGCGCTGTTCCGGAACCCGCGCGGCGACGACGCGCGTGAACACCACGCCCAGGGTGCCGAGCAGCAATAAACAAAACGTGACCAGCACCGTGCGTCTCGCCCAGTGCGAGCCGCTTTCGTCCCCCCTTTGCTCAAGGGTTGCGTCGGTCATCTCACCTCATCAGGCCAGCACCACGTCGTATTGATCGAAGCCGTAGAGCGCTTCCACCTGTAACCGTATCGGCCGCCCGACCTGATGCTCCAGTTCCGCGAGCACCGCGGACTCGTCATCCAGCAGGCGGTCGATCACATTCTGGTGGGCCAAAATTAACAGTTCGCGGCTCTGGAACTGCCTGCTCTGGCGCACAATTTCACGGAATATCTCGTGGCACACGGTTTCAGGCGTGCGCACGAAGCCACGGCCTTCACAACTGGGACACGCCGCACAGAGCAAATGTTCCAGGCTGTCGCGGGTTCTCTTGCGGGTCATTTCCACCAGGCCGAGCGAGGAGACGCTGGCGATGTGGGTCTGCGCGTGGTCGCCCGCCAGCGCCCGCTGCAGTGCTTCCATGACCTGGGTGCGGTGCGCCGCGTCGGCCATGTCGATGAAATCGATGATGATGATGCCGCCGAGATTGCGCAGGCGCAGCTGCCGGGCGATGGCCACGGCCGCCTCGAGGTTGGTGCGGATAGATCGTGTCCTCGAGATTGCGGTGGCCGACGAACCCGCCGGTGTTCACGTCGATCGTGGTCATCGACTCGGTCTGGTCGATGACCAGGTGCCCGCCGGACTTGAGATTGACGCTGCGCTCGAGCGCCTTGCCGATTTCCTCCTCCACGCCGTGCAGATCGAAGATCGGCCGCTGCCCGGTGTACAGGTCGATGCGAGTGGTGCTGCCGGGCATGAAGCCGGCGGCGAACTCCAGCATGCGGGCGTGCGAGGCGGCGTTGTCGACCAGCACGCGGTCGACGCCGCGCGCCAGCTCATCGCGCAGGATGCGCGTGGGCAGCGGCAGGTCTTCGTACACCAGCTCGCCGGCGCGGCGCGCGCATGCCTTTCTCTTTCACGTGCTGCCAGAGCCGGCCGAGGTACTGGATGTCGTCGCGGATCTGCTCCATCGACGCGCCCTGCGCGGCGGTGCGCACGATGTATCCGCCGGTGGTCTGCTGCGGCACGGCTTCGGCCACCAGCGCCTTCAGGCGCGCGCGCTCGGCCTCGTCTTCGATGCGCGCCGACACGCCGACGCCTTCGCCGCGCGGCATGTAGACCATGAGGCGCGATGGCAGCGCCACGAATGTAGTTAGGCGCGCGCCCTTGGTGCCCATCGGGTCCTTGACCACCTGCACCAGGATGTCGTCGCCCTCCTTGACGAGGCGCGGATGTCCTCGACGCTCGGCGTGCCGATCAGCGTGCTTTCGGGATTGGGCGCCGCGATGTCCGCGGCGTGCAGGAACGCGGTGCGTTCGAGCCCGACGTCGATGAACGCGGCCTGCATGCCGGGCAGCACGCGCTGCACGCGGCCCTTGTACAGATTGCTGACGATGCCGCGCCGGCTCTGTCGCTCGACGAAGAGCTCGGTCAGCACGCCGTTTTCGATGAGCGCCGCGCGGTTCTCGCGCGGCGCCACGTTGATGAGAATTTCCGTCGTCACTCCGACCCCCTCGATCAGTCCAGCCAGCTTGCCGCCCCACACCGGAATGCCCGCCTGTCGCAGCAGCTGCGCCGTCTCGAACAGCGGCAGACCCATGACGCCGGTGTAGCTGCCGGAGATGTCCGGCCACGAAAACCGCGCCCAGGCCCTGGATCGCGTACGCGCCCGCCTTGCCCTGCGGCTCGCCGCTCTGCCCAGTAGGCGTGAATCTGCTCGCGCTGAGCAGCGCGAAAGTGACACGCGTGGTCGAACTGATGCACGACCTGCTGCGCGCCGCTCGCGTACGCAGCGCGACGCCGGTGTGCACCACGTGCTCGCGGCCCGAGAGCTTGCCCAGCATGTCGTGCGCCTCGGCTTCGGATTCGGGCTTGCCGAGAATTTCCTCGTCGACCACCACCGTGGTGTCGGCGGCGAGCACCGGCAGATCGCTGTGCGACGGCCCAGATGGCCGTCGGCCTTTTCGCGCGCGAGCCGCATCACGTATTCATCGGCGCGGCTCGGCCGTCGCGCGGCGTCTCGTCGATGTCGGCCGGCGTGACCACGTGCGGCACGCCGATGAGGTCTAACAACTGGCGGCGGCGCGGCGAGGCGGAGGCGAGCCTGAGCACCGGTTTTGTTGTTCTTGTTCTGACCATCGACCCCTCAGCTCGCGACCCGTCACTCGCGATGATACGGGTGATTCTGCAGTACCGAATGCGCCCGATACAGCTGTTCGGCCAATATCACGCGCACCATGGCGTGCGGGAAGGTCAGCGCGGACAGCGACCAGCGCAGATCGGCTTTCTTGAGGATTTCGGGGCCGAGGCCGTCCGGGCCGCCGATCACGAACGACAGGTTGCGTCCGTCCTGCTGGCGCTGCGCCAGCCACTTCGCGAGCTCGACGGTGGTTAGGGACTTGCCATGTTCGTCGAGCGCGACCAGGTAGTCGTCGCCGACGCGCTCCAGCAGGCGCTTTTCTTCGTCGGCCTTGTTCTTGCCGACCGCGAGCTCGTCGAGATCGATGCGCATGGCGCTGCGCAGCCGGCGCGTGTAGTCCTCGTACGCCTGGGTGACCCACTCGGGCATGCGCGTGCCGACCGCAACGATGCGAACGCGCACGCGTCATCCGGGGTTATCGCGCGGCGCGGGCTCGCGCGGGCGGTCTTGCGGCGCGGCAGGCGCGCGCTTCTTCGCGGCCTTGGGCGGCGGTTTCGGAACGGCCGCGATTTCCGGCGGCCGGCGGCGCGACGTCTTCCCAGAGCTTCTCGAGTCCGTAGAACTCGCGCACGCGCGGCAACATCACGTGAACCACGACGTCGTTGAGGTCGACCAGCACCCACTCGCCTTCGCGCGCGCCTTCCACGCCGATGGGGCGGAAGTCGTTCTGCTTGGCGAACTGCAGCACTCGATCGGCGATGGATTTCACGTGACGGTCGGAATTGCCGGAAGCGATGACGACGATGTCGGTGATGTCGGTGAGATGCCGGACGTCCATGACTTTGACGTTGACGGCTTTCATGTCATCGAGCGCGGCTATTGACGATGCGCAACAGGGTCTGCGGGATGGAATGTCTTGGGCTGCGCCGCGGCGCGGCGGGAAGCGAGTTTTGGTGGCCATTTCTCTCCGGTAGGTTACTTGGGGTCGAGCATAACACCCGGACTCGCGAATGATCTCGCGCACGGCGTCCGGCACCAGGAACCGCGGGTCGCGGCCCGCATCGATGATCTGGCGCAATTCTGTCGAAGATATTTCGAGCTGGGTCACGGCATGTACGTAGATGCGGCCGGCCGGCGCCTTGTGCAGGTCGTTCACCGCGCCGGTGCCCCGATCCACCATGAGTTCGCCGAGCGGTCCCTGCGTGGGCGCCTTCCAGCCGGGGCGATGCGCGACGACGACATGCGCCAGGTCGAACAGCTCGCGCCAGCGATGCCAGTTCGGCAGTCCGAGAAACGCGTCCATGCCGAGCAGCAGACACAGCGACCGTTGCGGAAATTCCCGGCGCAGCTCGGTCAGCGTGTCGACGGTGTAGGAGGCGCCGGCGCGGCGCACTTCGCGATCGTCGACCACGAAGGCCGGCTGATCGGCCACCGCCGCGCGCACCATGGCCACGCGCAGCTGCGGCATCGGCCAGCGTGCGTTCGCGATGCGGCGGATTGCCCGTAGGCAGGAACCTCACCTCGGTGAGCTTCAGCGACTGCCACAGCTCGAAGGCCGTGCGCAGGTGCCCGTAGTGGATCGGATCGAAGGTGCCGCCGAAGAGACCGATGGGACCGTGTCCTGAGGAGTGTTCAAGCGGCGCGTGTTCCGGTGAGTGGGCCGATGAGCGGAAGAGAACGGCGGCCGGCGAATTCGACGATCATGAGCGCCATCTCATCCCACGCGTCGCCGCGATGCTGGCCCTTGATCATGCGATCGGCGCGCGAGAGTTCGCGCCGCCAGCCGCGCATACGGCAGTTTGGCCGCGCGGCGCTTGGCGTTTTCGAGCGCGGCCGAAGGCTTCTGCCAGCCGCGCGCGGGGCCCTGCTGCGTGGTGCCCCAGACATTGTGGATCTCGCGCGCGATCGACCACAGCGCGAGCGTGGGCTCGACGCCCTCGCTGCGCAGACCGGCGAGGATGCGCAGCGCGCGCGGCACGTCGCGCGCCGAGCGCCGCTTCGCCGAGCTGGAACACGTCGAAGCGCGCGCTGTCGCCGATCGACGCCTGCACGGCGGCGAGATCGACGCGTCTTGCCGGTCGGCGCAGCAACTTGAGCTTCTCGAGCTCCTGCTGCGCGGCGAGCAGATTGCCTTCGGTGCGCTCGACGATGAATCGCACGGCGTCGTCGTCGAGGTCGAGTTCGAGCGTCGCGGCGCGCGCGCGCAGCCACTGCGGCAAGCGCGCGAGCTCCACCGGCCAGGCGGCGAGCCACGCGCCCGTGGATCTCGAATGCCTTCACCCACGCCGAGTTGTTCTGGTCGCGATCGAGCTTGCCGGTGAGCATGAGGTAGACGTTGTCGGGGCTGACATTGGCCAGCAGTTCGACGATGGCATTGGCGCCGCCGATGCCGGGCTTGCCCGACGGCAGGCGGATCTCGATGAGCTTGCGCGAGCCGAACAGCGACAGATTGTTAGACGCGGCGCGCACCGCATCCCAGTCGGCCACGCGCTCGATGAAGATGCACCTCGCGCTCGTCGAAGCCGGCGCGCTTGGCGCGTGCGCGGATGGCATCGGCGGCCTCGCCGACGAGCAGAGCTTCGTCGCCGGAGACGAGATAGGCGCGCGCGGGCTCACCTGCGAGGTGCGCACGGAGGGTTTCGAGGGTGAGCTTCAATGGCGGGCGGAATTATGCACGGCCAGCGGGTTATGGCGACTGGCCTCCCGGAGCTACCGAATGGCCGCCGATCGCCGGGTACGATGCGCATGTCCGCAGCGGCCATCGACCTAGAGCGCGTGAAATTCGCCTGGCCGGGTGCGCCCGCCCTGCTGCGAAATCGAACGGCTGCAGGTGGCGCGTGGCGAACGCGTGTTCCTGCGCGGACCCAGCGGCAGCGGCAAGAGCACGTTGCTGGGCCTCATCGGCGGCGTGCTGGCGCCGACGCGGCGGCAGCGTGCGCGTGCTCGACCAGCCGCTGCACGAGATGTCCGCCGCGCAGCGCGACCGCTTCCGCGGCGAACACGTGGGCTTCGTGTTCCAGATGTTCAATCTGATTCCCTATCTGTCCGTGCGGGAGAACGTGCTGCTCGCCTTGCGCTTCGCGCCGAGCGGCGCGCGGATCCCGCGTGTGATCCGCGCCGCGAGGAAGCCGGCGCGGCTGCTGGCCGCGCTGGGTCTCGCGGATCCGGCCCTGCTCGACCGGCCGGTGACGCAGCTTTCCATCGGCCAGCAGCAGCGCGTGGCCGCGGCGCGCGCGCTGCTCGGCGCGTCCGGAACTGCTGGTGGCCGATGAGCCGACCTCGGCGCTGGACCACGACGCGCGCGAAGTCGTTCCTGCGGCTGCTCATGCAGGAATGCGCGGCGCACGGCACCACGCTGCTGTTCGTCAGCCACGATCCGACGCTCGGCGCGCTGTTCGATCGCCAATACTGCGCCTGACCGAGCTCAATTCCGCGGCATGAGCGGCACCCTGCAACTGGCGCTGCGCAGCCTCGCCAATCGGCGTACCACGGCGCTGCTCACGCTGGGCGCGATTGCCGTCAGCGTCTCGCTGTTGTTAGGCGTGCAGAAACTGCGCAGCGCGGCGCGCGAGGGATTCACCAGCACGGTGTCGGGCGTGGACCTCATCGTCGGCGCGCGCTCGGGCCCGTTGAACCTGCTGCTGTATTCGGTGTTTCGCGTCGGCGATGCCACCGCCAACGTGAGCTGGGACAGTTACCAGCTCGTGGCAAAACATCGCGACGTCGCCTGGACCATCCCGATCTCGCTCGGCGATTCGCACCGCGGTTTTCGCGTGCTCGGCACCAACGATGCCTACTTCGAGCACTACCGCGTCGCCGGTGGCCGGCCGCTCGCGTTCGCGTCGGGCAGCGGTTCGCGGACATCACGATGTGGTGCTCGGCGCCGACGTGGCCGAGGAGCTTCGCTACACGCTCGGCGAGCAGATCGTGCATCGCCCATGGCGCAGCCGACGTGAGCTTCACGCAGCACGACGAGCAGCCGTTTCGCGTGGTCGGAATCCTCGAGCGCACCGGCACGCCCGTGGATCGCACCGTGCACGTCGCGCTCGATCGCGATGCGCCGCTGCATGCCACGATGAAGCCGCGCCGACGAGGCATCACGGCTTTCATGGTCGGCATGCGCGACCGCACGGCCCTGCTCACCATGCAGCGCGCGCTGAACGAGTACAAGAAGGAGCCGCTGCTCGCCATCATTCCGGGCGTGGCGCTCAAGCAGCTCTGGGATCTCATCGGCGTCGCCGATCGCGCGCTCATGATCGTCGCGGCCTTCGTCGTGTTCGCGGGCCTGCTCGGCATGCTCACCGCCATTCTCGTGAGCCTGAACGAACGCCGGCGCGAAATGGCGATCCTGCGTTCGGTGGGCGCGCGCCCGCGCCATGTCTTCGCGCTGCTGGTGGCGAGGCGGGCCTCCTGGCCGTCGGCCGGCGTGCTCGCGGGCATCGGCATCACCTACGCGCTGCTGGCGGCGGCCCAGCCGCTGCTGGTGGCGCGCTACGGAATCTTCGTGCCGCTCACCGGTCTCACCGGTGCCGATGCCGCCATGCTCGCGGGTATAGTCGTGGCGGCGCTCGCCATGGGACTGTTGCCCGCCTGGCGCGCCTATCGCAACACGCTGGCCGACGGACTAACTATTCGGGTCTGACATGCCGCTTTCGCGCCTGACAGTTCTGCTGCTGACCATGGGCGCCGCCTTCGCGGCCGCGCCCGCGCAGCCGAGCCGGCGAAGGTGGTGACCCTGGAATGGACCGACCTCATTCCGGCCGAGCGCGCGCGACCAGCAATCTTCGGCGCCGCCCGCCGCGGCGCACGACTACCTCGGGGAATCCGGCCCGGCGGCCGTCCAGCAGTCCGCCAACGCGCCCGTCAACACCGAGCTCGACGGCAAGCTGGTGAAGATCCCGGGTTTCATCGTGCCGCTCGACGTGGCCAAGGACGGCACCGTCAGCGAGTTCTTCCTCGTGCCCTACTTCGGCGCCTGCATCCACGTGCCGCCGCCGCCGCCTAACCAGATCGTGTACGTCACCGCGCCGCAAGGGCATCGCGCTCGATTCCATCTACGAGGCGTACTGGATCACCGGCACCATGAAGATGCAGAACAAGTCGACGCGTCTCGGCGCCGCCGCGTATTCCCTGTCGGCCGACAACGTGGAAATCTACAAGTACTGAGCCACGGACGCCCATGGCCACCATTTTCGAGAAGATCATCGCGGGCGAGATCCCCGCCACCATCGTCCACAAGGACGACCGCGTCACCGCGTTCCGCGACATCAGCCCGCAGGCGCCGGTGCACGTGCTCATCATCCCTAACAAGCCCATCCCGACGGTCAACGACGTGAGCGACGAGGACGAACGCACGCTCGGTCACATGTTCGTCGTGGCGCGCGACATCGCGAAGGCCGAAGGCATCGCCGAAAACGGCTTCCGGCTCATCGTCAACTGCAACAAACACGGCGGCCAGGTGGTGTACCACCTGCACATGCACCTGCTCGGCGGCGCGCCGCTCGGCCCGATGCTCGCCGGAGGAAAACATGGCTAGCAAGAAGAAGAAATCGAATCGCAGCGAAGCCGAAAAAGGCGCGCGCAAGGCGCCGCGCCCGCACGCAAGGCGGGCGATTTCTATCCGCCGATCAAGGCCTACAACACCGGTTTCCTGCGCGTGTCGCCGGTGCACGAGCTCTACTACGAGGAAAGCGGCAACCCCAAGGGCAAGCCCGTGGTGTTCCTGCATGGCGGCCCCGGCGGCGGCACCGATCCGAAGATGCGGCGCTTCTTCAATCCGAAGCGTTATCGCATCGTGCTGTTCGATCAGCGCGGCTGCGGCAAGAGCCGGCCGCAGCGCGAGCCTCGTCGACAACACCACCTGGCATCTCGTCTCCGACATCGAGGCGCTGCGCGAACATCTGAAGATCGACCGCTGGCAGGTGTTCGGCGGCTCGTGGGGTTCCACGCTCGCGCTGGCGTATGCGCAGAAACATCCCGAGCGCTGCACCGAGCTCGTGTTGCGCGGCATCTTCCTGGTGCGCCGCTTCGAGCTCGAGTGGTTCTACCAGAACGACCTGGGCGCGGCGGCGCTGTTCCCGGACTTCTGGGAGCAATACCTGAAGCCGCTGTCGATGGAAGAGCGCAAGGACTGCATGCAGTCGTACTACAAGCGCCTCACCAGCGACAACCGCGACACGCTGCTGGAAGCCGCGCGCGCCTGGTCCGTCTGGGAAAGCGCGCTCGCGTACATGAAGGTCAACCAGAGCTACATCAAGCAGGCCGAAGATCCCAAGTTCGCCGCGGCGTTCGCGCGCATCGAGTGCCACTACTTCGTCAACGGCGGGTTTCTCGAGCGGCCGAACCAGTTGCTCGAAGACGTGCCGAAGATCCGCCACATCCCGGCGGTCATCGTGCAGGGACGCTTCGACGTGGTGTGCCCGGCGCGCAGCGCCTGGGACCTGCACAAGGCCTGGCCGGAAGCGGACCTGCGCATCGTGCCGGATGCGGGTCACTCGGCGTTCGAGGCCGGCATCGCGCGCGAGCTGGTGAAGGCGACGGACAGGTTCTCGCGCTAGGGTGCAGACACGATCCGTCGGCAATCGGAGGCCAGCGCCTGCACGGAATGCAAGGATCTGCCGGCTCGAGGCGGTGACCGGGAATTCCCGGCCTCGGCAAGAGTCAGATCCCGCGATGACGCATCGCCTGGATAGGCCTCGCGGCCGTGTTGCTCGCCGCGCTGCCGCTCGGCGCCGCGGCCGCGGGCAACGTCGTGCAGACCGAACAGGTGCGCGCCGAGCTCGTCGCGCACGCACCAGCAGGGCGTCGCGCCGGGCAAGACCGTCTGGCTGGGCCTCAAGCTCGAGCACATTCCGCACTGGCACACGTACTGGAAGAACGCCGGCGACTCGGGCCTGCCCACCACGATGAGCTGGACGCTGCCCGCGGGCGCCAGCGCCGGGCGACATCGACTGGCCCGCGCCCAGACAACTTCCCATCGGTCCGCTGCTCAACTTCGGCTACGAAGGCACGGTCGCTGCTGCCGGTGCCGGTGACGATCTCCAGCGCCATCGCCGGCGACGTCGATGCACGTGAAGCTCGACGCCGACTGGCTGGTCTGCAAGATCGAATGCATTCCGCAGTCCGGCACCTTCGAGCTCGATGTACCGGTCGAACCGACGCCACCGTCGCGCATGCAGCGGATGTTCGAGCAGGCGCTGGCCGCGCGCCCGGTGAACGTGGACGGCGCCGAGGCGATCGCGCGAGTCGCCGACAACGCGCTGCACTTCGAAGTGCGCGGACTGCCGGCAGCGGTGCGCGGCGGCGAGGCCGCGGTGTTTCCCGAAATCGCGGGCGTCGTCGACAATCCGGCGCCGGTACGCCAGCAATGGAATGGCGAAACCTGGACGCGCGAGCTGGCCGCTCTCCGCGCAGCGCAGCGCCAGCCCCGCGAGTCTGCCGCTGGTGCTGCGCGTTCGACGACGGCGCAACCTGCGCGTGGTCGCGCGCCTCAGCTCCGCGTGGCCTGGCGCTGAAGCTGCGAACACGCCCGCGGCACCGCCTCGTCATCGTCGCCGGATGCCGCCTCGCCGCTGAGCCAGCCCGGCTTCGCTCACCGCGCTGCTGTTCGCCTTGTTAGGCGGCGTGATCCTGAACCTCATGCCCTGCGTGTTCCCGGTGCTGTCGTTGAAGGTTCTCGCGCTCACGCAGCACGCGGGCGACTGCGCGCGAGCGCTGGACCGGCGCGCTGGCCTACACCGCGGGCGTGGTGCTGTCGTTTCTCGCGCTCGCCGGACTGCTGATCGCGGCGCGCGCCGGCGGCGAACAGCTCGGCTGGGGTTTCCAGCTGCAGGCGCCGGGCACCGTGGTCGCGCTGGCGGCGCTGTTCACGCTCATCGGCCTCAACCTCGCCGGCGTCTTCGAGTTCGGGTCGCTGCTGCCCTCGGGCATCGCGTCGCTGCGCGCGCGCGATCCCACGCTCGATTCGTTTCTCACCGGCGTGCTGGCCGCGGCGGTCGCCTCGCCCTGCACCGCGCCGTTCATGGGCGCCGCGCTCGGCGCCGCCCTCACCTGGCCCGCCGCGCAGAGCCTCACGGTGTTCGCGGCGCTCGGTCTGGGGGTGGCCGCACCCTATCTACTGGTCGGCGCGGTGCCGGCCATCGGCCGCTGGCTGCCGCGTCCGGGACGCTGGATGCAGACCTTCAGGGTGGCGCTGGCATTCCCGATGTTCGCCACCGTCATCTGGCTGACCTGGGTGCTGGGCCAGCAGGTGGGCGTCGACGGCGCCGCGGCCCTGCTGCTGGTGCTGCTGGTGCTGGCGCTGGCGGCCTGGTGGTGGGGGCAACGTCCGGCAAAGCGGCTTCAAACGCGCATCTTGAGCACCGTGGCCATCGTGCTGCTCGTCGCGGGCACGTTCGCTCTGGGCGAAGCCCCTGTGGCGGCCCGTCGCGCCGGACACTCGGATTGGCGCAGATGTAGGTGGGCTCTGGCAACCCTGGTCGCCGCAGCGCGTCACTGAACTGCGTGCGGCGGGCCGAAAGGTGTTCGTGGATTTTACGGCCGCCTGGTGTGTCACATGCCAGTACAACAAGCGCACTACACTCGCGAACGATCAGGTGCTGGCGGCGTTCGAGGCTAACAAGGTAGCCTTGCTGCGCGCGGACTGGACCTCGCGCGATGCGCGTCATCGCCGCTGAGCTCGCCCGCCTCGGCCGCAGTGGTGTGCCGGTCTACGTTTTCTACGACGGCGCGAATGCGCCGCGTCTGCTGAGTGAGCTGCCTTCGGTCGAGGAAGTTCGCGCGGCGGTGTCACCATCGGAAACTACGTGAACAAGGAGTCATCATGAAACGTTCCACATCCATCCTTCGCCGTCGCCGCGGCTACCCTGCTGGGCGCAGCGCTCGTGCATGCCTCGGTCTCGGTCGGCAAGGCCGCGCCGGAATTCAAGGTGAAGGACACGAGCGGCAAGGAACAATCCTTGTCCGCGTACAAGGGCAAGTTCGTGGTGCTCGAATGGACGAACCCGGACTGCCCGTTCGTGCAGAAGCACTACGACACCTCGAACATGCAGGCCACGCAGAAGGCCGCCGAAGACAAGGGCGCCGTGTGGCTCACGGTGAGCTCGAGCGCGCCGGACCAGGGCGACTACCGGAAGCCCGGCGAGCTCGCCGCGTGGCTCAAGGAGAAGGGTGCCACGCCCACCGCAACGCTCATGGACGACGACGGCAAGGTCGGCCAGGCCTACGGCGCGCGCACCACGCCGCACATGTACGTCATCGATCCGCAGGGCACGCTGGTGTATGCCGGCGCCATCGACAGCAAGGCGACGGCGCGCAAGGAAGACGTGAAGGGCGCGACTAACTACGTCACGGTCGCGCTCGACGAGGCGATGGCCGGCAAGCCGGTGACCAAGGCCACGTCCGAGCCGTACGGCTGCTCGATCAAGTACTGAAGAAATGGGGACATCCCCATGAGAATACGAGGCTAGCAAAAGGGGCTGGACCTGCAGGTCCGACCCCTTTTTTCGGGTGATTCTGTCAAATCGCCAAACCCGGGCGCCGCCTGCGCGATAAATCGTTCACGACGCCCTAAAGTCCATCACGTTCCGGCCGTTAAAGCCTCTAGCGGGAACTGCGCCTGCTCAACGCAGAGACCGTCGGTCGATAGTCGGGTTGGTGGAGGCGGAAGGTCATCTTCCGAAACGACTCCTAATCTTTCAGCGGTACGCCGCCTCCATCCACCCCGACCCCCTCCGCATCGCGCTTCGCACCTCAAACCAGGTGCGGCCCCATTTGCTAGCGACATGGGGAGTGTCCCCATTTTCATCGGAACGTCGGACGGTTGCTCGTCATCGATGATGCCGTTGTCGGCGCAACCAGTTGCGGCATCCGCCGCGTCCTGCTCGAACCACGCGCGCGACGATCCCAGCCGGAACGTGTATCCCCACGCATCCATGTCCGCGAACATGCGCTCGCGCCCGAGCTGCGGAAGCTCATCGGCGAGCAGGATCTGCAGGTAACACACCGCGCACTCCTCGGCGTCATCGCCACCGGCGTCGCGATCGAGTCCCGCGCGCGCGCTCGCGGTGACATGCACACGAAGTGGCTGAGCTCGTGCAGCAGCGAATGCAGCGGCGTGTCGGCGCGCACGTACAGACACGTTGCCGCGCAGGCCCGCTTCGCTCTCGCCCCAGTAGGAACCGGGCAGGATTTCCTGCGCCGACAGATGGCGCAGTTCCACGCCGAAGCGGCGCGTGAGCGCGAGGATGCGAAGCATGCGCCGCCGGCCCACGCGCAGCACGTCCAGGCGGATCGCGTCACTCGTCAGAGAGCGGCGAGCCGCCGCATCACCAGCGCCACCAGGTCGCGCGCCAGCGCCGCGCGCAGGATCTCCTGCTCGCGCTCCTTGGCGAGCAACTGCGCCTCGTCGAAGCTGATGTCGCGCGTCGCGGAGATCTCTTCGTTGTCGATGAGCGTCTTGCCGTCCGAGGTCACCGAGAACGTCACGCGGTACGTGAGCTCGTATTCGGTCGGGATGTTGCGCGCCGACACCGAGAGGATGCGCTCGGTGAGCTCGTCGTCGTGCACGCTGATGGTGGCGCCGGACGAACCCTTGGTGCGGATCACCTTCACCTTCGAGGCGATCAGCGCCTTGCGCAGGTCCTGCACGAAGTCGGTCTGCTCGTCCTTGGTGTCGACGTAGGTGTACGCGAACTGCGCCGGCAGCGGCTGGCGGCCCTGCAGGTGAAAGCCGCAGGACGCCGAGCAACAGCAGAATGGGGACAGACCCGATCTGCAGCAACGATGCGGACAGTCCCCTTCATACGACGATGTTCACCAGTTTGCCCTTCACGTAGATCGCCTTCCTGATCGGCTTGCCGTCGACGAATTTCTGCACGTTCGCATCGGCGAGCGCCGGCGGCCACCGCCACTTCCTGCGTCGCATCCGCCGGGATCGTGACGCGCGCGCGCATCTTGCCATTGACCTGCACCGAGATCTCGATCGCGTCCTGCACCAGCGCATCCGGATCCGGCGCCCACCAGCGCTCCATGCGCCAGCGCCGTGCTCGTGGCCGAGCTCGCGCCACAACTCGTGCGTCACGTGCGGAATCATCGGCGACAGGCACATCACCGCGATCTCGAGCGCCTCGTGCGCGACCACGCGCCCGGCCAGCGTCGTGCTGTCGAACTTGCCGATGGCGTTCAGCAATTCCATGACGGCCGCCACGGCGGTGTTGAAGCTGCGGCGGCGGCCGATGTCGTCGGTCACCTTTTGCGAGCGTGTGATGCGCGATGCGGCGCATCTCCTTCTGCGCGGCATTCAGCTTCGTCTTGTCGAACTCGTTGGTGGTGATCGGCATCCGCCGGCGGCGGCGCGTTCACCTGGTCGTACACCGCCTTCCACAGGCGGCGGATGAAGCGGAACGAGCCCTGCACGCCCTCTTCCGACCACTCGAGCGTCTGCTCGGGCGGCGCCGTGAACATCATGAACATGCGCGCGGTGTCGGCGCCGAACTGCTCGACCAGCGCGGTCGGATCCACGCCGTTGTTCTTCGACTTCGACATCGTGCCGAGGCCGTCCCACTCCACCGGCTGGTTGTCGGTGAGCAGGATGGCGCCCTTGCGCTGATTGTTCCCGTCCATACAACACTTCGACGTCGGCCGGATTGTAGTAGTCGCGGCGGCCCGGCGCGGGCTCGCGGTAGTAGATGTGGTGCAGCACCATGCCCTGCGTCAGCAGGTTCCTGAACGGCTCGTCGATCGTCGACGAGCTTCAGGTCGCGCATCACCTTGGTCCAGAAGCGCGAGTACAGCAGGTGCAGGATGGCGTGCTCGATGCCGCCGATGTACTGGTCCACCGGCAGCCAGTAGTTAGCGCGCTCGTCCACCATGGTGTTCGCATCCGGGCACGCGAAGCGCAGGAAGTACCACGACGAATCCACGAACGTGTCCATGGTGTCCGTCTCGCGCCGCGCGTCGGCGCCGCACTTCGGACACTTGCACTCGTAGAACGACGGCGTCTTGTTGAGCGGATTGCCCGAGCCGTCGGGCACCAGGCCTTCGGGCAGCACCACGGGCAGCTGGTCGTCCGGCACCGGCACTTCGCCGCACTTCGCGCAGTGAATCAGCGGCACCGGGCAGCCCCAGTAACGCTGGCGCGAAATGCCCCAGTCGCGCAGTCGCCATTGCGTGCGCTTGCGTGCCCAGGCCCTTCTTCTCGAGCGCCGCGGCGATCGCGTCGACGGCCGCCTGGAACTCGAGGCCGTCGAACTCGCCCGAATTCATCGTGATGCCGTATTCGGTGAACGCGTCCTGCCAGGGCGGATCGAGGTTCGCGTAGGCGCCGGTCTTCGACTTCACCACCTGCACGATGGGCAGCTTGTTCTTGAGCGCGAACTCGTAGTCGCGCGCGTCGTGGCCGGGCACGCCCATGACGGCGCCTTCGCCGTAGGCCATGAGCACGTAGTTGGCCACCCAGACTTCGACCAGCTTGCCGGTGAACGGATGCAGCACGCGAGAAGCCGGTGCGCATGCCCTTCTTTTCCTGCGTGGCGATGTCGGCTTCCATCGTGCTGCCGCGGCGGCACTCGTCGATGAAGGCCTGCAGCGCCGGGATTCTTCGCGCCGGCCGCCAGCGCGATCGGATGCTCGGCGGCGATCGCCATGAACGTCACGCCGAACAACGTGTCCGCGCGCGTGGTGAACACCTTGAGCGCGCCATCGGCGCCCATGAGCGCCTTCGTGTCCGGTGCGATACGGGAACGCAGATCTCGCAGCCCTCGGACTTGCCGATCCAGTTGGCCTGCATCGTCTTCACGCGCTCGGGCCAGTCGGGCAGCTTCTCGAGATCGCCTAACAACTCCGTCGGCATACTTCGTGATGCGCGAGGTAGTACATCGGGATCTCGCGCTTCTCGACGATGCGCGCCGGTGCGCCAGCCGCGCCCGTCGATGACCTGCTCGTTGGCGAGCACGGTCTGGTCGACCGGATCCCAGTTCACGACGCCGGTCTTGCGATACGCGATGCCCTTCTCGAGCATGCGCAGGAACAGCCACTGGTTCCAGCGGTAGTAAGACGGATCGCAGGTGGCGATCTCGCGCGACCAGTCGAAGGCGAAGCCCAGCGACTTCAGCTGCGCCTTCATGTAGGCGATGTTGTCGCGCGTCCACTTCGCGGGCGGCACGCTGTTCTTGATCGCCGCGTTCTCGGCCGGCAGACCGAACGCGTCCCAGCCCATGGGCTGCAGCACGCTCTTGCCCTGCATCATCGCGAAGCGCGTGAGCACGTCGCCGATGGTGTAGTTGCGCACGTGGCCCATGTGCAGCCGGCCCGACGGATACGGGAACATCGACAGGCAGTAGAACTTGCCGCGCCTCGTCGGCGGCGTCTTCACGCGCCTCGAAGACGCGCTTGCTCGTCCCAGAAAGTCTGCGCAGCACGCTCGACGGCGGCCGGCTTCGTATCGTTCTTGCATCGGGAAAGTCTGGTTTTTCAGGGGGTTGAGAAGGCGCGGCAAGAATACACGAGGCGGCGCGCACAAGCGAAAAAGGCGTTGAACCTGTTGCGCACCATCGGGGAACGTTGCGCGTCGTCCGCGAGGCACGTCGGGAGAACAATGCCTTACTCGATGTCTCGGCAACGCCAGCGCGGATCGATCCCGCTCGGCATGTCGAGTCGGCGCGTTCCATCGAGTCGCGTGCGTCATCCACGTCGATTCAGCATCGGCTGCCGACACCGGCCGCCGCACGAAGGAACCGACGGCCCACGTGTTCCAGCTGCTGCTCGCCGGGCAGGCGCCTTTCGTCGCGTTCTCGCGTTGAAATGGTGCCGCGCATGCGCGGACGATGCCTGATGATCGCGTCAGGCGGGTCGGCATCGCGCTGGCGCCGGTGGTCTCTTCGACCCGGCCATGCGCAAAGAAAAGGCGCCCGGACTCGCGTCCGGGCGCCTGTCGAGTCTCAGACTCGATCGTCTAGCTGATGCGGATGGGCAGGAACAGCTGCGCGCCCTCGCGCTCGAGCAGGATGGCCACGGTCTTCGAACCGCTGGTCGTGGCGTTCTTGAGCTCGGCGATGGACTTCACCGGCTTGCCATTGACGCCGAGGATGACGTCGCCGGGACGCACGCCGGCCTGCGCGGCCGGGCCCGTGACGTCTTCGACCAGTAGATAGCCCTCGGTCTCGGCGCTCTTGCGCTCGTCGGCGCCGAGCGGACGCACCGACAGGCCCGAGCTTGTCGGCCTTGGCCGGCTCTTCGACGTCGCGGTTCGCGACCTTCTGGGTTTCTTCCTGGAACTCCTCGACCTTGACGCTGAGCGTCTTGGCGCCGCCGTCGCGCCACACTTCGACCTTGGCGGTGTCGCCCGGCTTGATGGCCGAGATGACGCCCGGCAGCTGCGCGGAACGCTCCACGTCCTTGCCGTCGACGCTGAGGATGACGTCGCCGGTCTTCACGCCGCGCCTTCTCGGCCGGGCCGTCTTCGATGACCTGGCCGACCAGCGCGCCGCGCGGACGATCGAGGCCGAAGGCATCGGCGAACTGCGCGTTCACTTCCTGGATCTGCACGCCGATGCGGCCGCGCGTGACCTTGCCGGTGCTGACGAGCTGCTGGCGCACGTTGTTAGCCACGTCGATCGGGATGGCGAACGACAGGCCCATGTAGCCGCCGCTGCGGCTGTAGATCTGCGAATTGATGCCGACGACTTCGCCGTTGAGGTTGAACAGCGGGCCGCCGGAGTTGCCGGGATTCACCGCGACGTCGGTCTGGATGAACGGCACGAGGTCTTCGCCCGGCATGGAGCGGCCGGTGGCGCTGACGATGCCCGCGGTGACGCTGTTCTCGAACGTGAACGGCGAACCGATGGCGAGCACCCATTCGCCCGGACGCAGCTTCGACGGATCGCCGATGCGCACCACCGGAAGATTCTTGCCTTCGATCTTGAGCACCGCGACGTCGGTGCGGCGGTCGAGGCCGACGACCTTGGCCGTGTATTCGCGGCGATCGGTCATGCGCACGGTGACTTCGTCCGCGTCGGCGACCACGTGCGCGTTGGTGAGGATGTAGCCGTCGGCGCTGACGATGAAGCCCGAGCCTTCACCCTGGCGCGGCTGGGATTCGAAGCCGCGGCCCTGCGGGCCGTTCGGCATGCCGAAGCGGCGGAAGAATTCCTGGACCGGATCGTCCGCGTCTCTCGGAAGACTGCCGGTTGCGACGCGATGCGCTTTTTCGACCACGGACACGTTCACGACGGCGGGGCCCACCTGCTCGACGAGCGTGGCGAAATCCGGCAGCACGCGGCCATTCAGCGTGCCGACGGGCTGCGGCGAAGAGGGCACCTGCGCGCGGGAGCGGCCACGGGAGCGGCCGGCAGATTCGGCCTGCGCGGCGGCAACGGAGGACTGGGGTGAACAGGCGCCGACCGCGAAGGCCACGATCGCGACTGCGCCAAGACGTCTCGCAACGAATAGCGACATATCAGCAAACCCTCGATTCTGGGATGAGAGAAATGATGTCGAAATAGACCGGGCGGATTTGGCGAAGTTCAGCAGGTGCGAAGCCATGGACCACTCCTTCACGCTGTCTTACTGCGACGCCTGAACATAGGCGCTGCCAGGCCAAAGACAAGGGCCAGGCACACCACGGCCCAGTTTCCGGTGCGCGCATAGGGTGTCAAACCGATACGCGGTTGCGACCGTGGCGCGCATTACATTCGCTTCATATTCCGGCGCCATGGCGATAATTTCGCCGCGGTGGCCGATGACCGCCGACACGCCGTCGTTGGCCGCCCGCACCATCGGGCGCCCGGCCTCCATGGCGCGCATGCGCGATATCTGCAGATGCTGGTAACGCGCCGGTGGAATGCCCGAACCAGGCGTCGTTGGTCACGTTCACCAGCATCGTCGCGGTGCGCAATGCGGGCAACTGGGTCGACCCGTAGGCGTCCTCGTAACAGACGCTGGCGGAGATCCGCTGCCCCGCCGCCTCCAGCGGCGCCTGCTGCGCCGCGCCGCGGTTGAAATCCGAATACGGCAGGCTCATGAGCCGCAGCCACTGGCGCACGAACCCGGGCACGGGAACGAACTCGGTGAACGGCACCAGGTGATGCTTGTCGTACCAGCCGACGCCGGGCGTGGACTTGTCCATCGACAGCACCGAGTTGAAATATTCCTCCTCGCCGGTCTTCGGATTCTCTTCGGCGCGCAGCGTGCCGATCATCGAGCGACGAGCCGTGCGCGCTCGCCTCCTGGTACACGTCGCGATAGAAGTCGATGTGGTTGTTAGCCAGGTCGGGAATCGCCGACTCGGGCCAGACGATGAGATCCGCGCCATGCGCCTCGCGCGTGCGCGTCTTGTACAGCTCGAGGATGGCGTCGAGATTCTCGCCGATCCATTTCTCGTCCTGCGGAATCGCGCCCTGCACCACCGCCACGGTGATCGGCCGGCTGTAGGGCTGGTCCACTCGATGCCGCGCAAGCCGAAGGCCACGGCCCAGACCGCGACGAACAGCGCGCCCGCGACGATGCGCGCGCGCTGCTCGCCGAGCAGCAGCGTGACCAACGCGCCGGCCAGCACCAGCGTGAGCAGGCCGAGGCCGTACTGCCCGACCACGGGCGCGAGACCGCCTAACCAGTTGTCGGTGTGCGCATAACCCAGCGCCAGCCAGCCGAAGCCGGTCAGGAACCAGCTGCGCCACCATTCGATGAGCAACCACGCGCCGGGAATGCCCACCAGCCAGCGCATGCGCGCCGCGCGCCGGCAGGTACTTCGCGACGGCCCAGCCCAGCAAGGCGTGGTAGGCACCCATGATGGCGACGAGCCCGACCATGAGAAACAGCGCCAGCGACGAATCGGCGCGTGGCCGATCAGCTTGCATGGCGATGTACAGCCAGTACGTGCCCACCGAGAACGTGCCGGCGTTGAACCAGAATCCGAGCACCGCGGCGCGGCGCGGCGTCGCGCCCTCCCACAGCCACATGAGCACCGCCGGCGCGAGGATGGCGAGCGGCCACCAGCCGAACGGCGCGAACGACAGCGACAGCAGCATGCCCGCGACGAGCGCGATCGCGCTGCCGACGAAGCGGCGCTCGAGCGAACTGCCGCGAGGTTCACTCTTTTTCGAGCGGCCGGTCTTCCGGCGGCACGATGTCGCGCGGCGCGGTGAGCCGCAGCGTGTCGATGCGCCGGCGGTCGAAGCGCATGACCTTGAGCTCGCAGTCCGCCGAGCTGCAGCGTCTCGCCGCGGCGCGGCAGCCGGCCCAACTGCTTCATGACCAGGCCGGCCACGCGTGTCGAACTCGTCGTCCGACAGCTCGGTCTGGAAATATTCGTTGAACTCGTCGATGGGCGTCTGGCCGCGCACGATGTACTGGCGCTCGCCGTCCTTGCGGATGTTCACGTCCTCGTCGATGTCGTGCTCGTCGTCGATGTCGCCGACGATCTGCTCGATCACGTCTTCGATGGTGACGAGGCCGGCGATGCCGCCGTATTCGTCGGCGACGATGGCCATGTGCACGCGCGAGCGGCGGAACTCGCGCAGCAGCACGTTGAGGCGCTTGGACTCCGGCACGAACACCGCCGGCCGCATGAATTCCTTGATGTCGAACTGGCGCTTCGTCGCTCGCCGCGGCCAGCCGCAGCAGATCCTTGGCGAGCAGGATGCCGACGATCTTCTCGCGGTCCTCGTCCATCACCGGGAAGCGCGAATGGCCGCTCTCGACCACGGTCTTGAGCAGCACGTCGGATTCGTCGTCGCGATTGAGCACCGTCATCTGCGCGCGCGGCACCATGATGTCGCGCACCTGGATGTCGGCGACGCCGAGCACGCCTTCGAGCATGGCGAGCGCATCGCCTTCGACGACGCCGCGCAGCGTCGGCCTCGCGCAGGTACTCGACGACTTCGCCGCGATCCTGCGCCTCGCCGGCCGATCGTGCGCGACAGCTTGCGCAGCCAGCGGCCGCTGGCGCCGATGTCGCGCTCCTTGTCCTTGTCTTTTTCTCTGGCTTCTTGGCGCTCACAGGTAGGGATTCCCGATCCCGAATCGTTTCGAGCACGGAGATCTCGCGGCGCTCCATGCGCAGCCGCTCGCGCCGTCCCGCCTCGTGGTCGTAGCCGGCGAGGTGCAGCGCGCCGTGAACCACCATGTGCGCCCAGTGCGCCTCGCAGCGGCTTGCCATCGCGTGTCGCTTCCTGCCGCACCACCTGCGCGCAGATCACCAGGTCGCCGAGCGGCAGCGCCATGTCCTGCGGCATGCCGCGCCTGCGATCTTGCTCGGGCGCGCGGAAACGACAGCACGTTGGTGGGCTTGTCCTTGCCGCGCCACAGCTTGTTCAAGCGCGCGGCTCTCGCGCGCCGCGACGACGCGCACCGCGATCTCGCGGCCCTCGCCTCGCCGTCCCAGCGCCGCGGCCGCCCAGTGGTTCATGCGCGAGCGCGCCGGCGCCCAGGCGCGCGTTCCGCGAGCGAGGTCCAGTTTCAGGCCGCGCGCCGCGCTCATGTCCTGTCGGGCGGCGTATGCGCTTCATACGCCTTCACGATGCGTTGCACGAGCGGATGCCGCACCACGTCGGCCGCCTCGAAGAACGTGAACGCCACGCCGTCGGTGTTGCGCAGGATGTTGATGACGTGCCGCAGGCCGGACATCTTGCCGGCGGGCAGGTCCGTCTGCGTGACGTCGCCCGTGACCACCGCGCGCGAGCCGAAACCGATGCGCGTGAGGAACATCTTCATCTGCTCGGGCGTGGTGTTCTGCGCCTCGTCGAGGATGATGAAGGAGTCGTTGAGCGAGCGGCCGCGCATGAAGGCGAGCGGCGCCACTTCGATGACATTGCGCTCGATGAACTTCGCCACGCGATCGAAGCCGAGCATCTCGTACAGCGCGTCGTACATGGGACGCAGGTACGGATCCACCTTCTGCGTGAGATCGCCGGGCAGGAATCCGAGGCGCTCGCCCGCTTCGACCGCCGGTCTCACGAGGATGATGCGGCGGATCTTGTCCGCCTGCAGCGCCTCGACCGCGCAGGCCACGGCCAGATAGGTCTTGCCCGTGCCGGCCGGTCCGATGCCGAAGGTCAGATCCTTGGCGTGGATGTTGGTGAGATAGTCGCGCTGATTGCGGCCGCGCGCGCGGATGGTGCCGCGCGCGACGCGCACCGAACCGCCGTCCAGCGGTTCATCCAGCGCCGAGCGCGCCCGGCATGTCGCGCGAATCGCGCAGCGCCAGGTGCACGCGCTCGAGCGACACGTCTTCGCTGCCGCGTGGCCTCGAACAGGTCGCGCACCACGTCCTCGGCCGCGTGCGCGCGCTGCGCCGGCGATGCGGAAATTCGCGCCGCGGCGTTTCACCGACACGGTCATGCGGTCTTCGATGAGGCGCAGGTTTTCATCGAGCGGGCCGCAGAGATTGGCGAGCCGCGCGTTGTCCGGCGGCGCGAGATCGAATTCGCGCACCGGTTCGACTGGGAGCGGGAGTGGACATCAGTGGCTAACTATTGCGGCGAGGCGCTGCCGTGCCTGCGGGCAGCGACGCTCGCCAAGCCGGCCACGCAGCGATTGCGGCCGCGCCTTCGACGATGACCACGTCGACGAAATGGCCGATGAGGCTCGCGGGACCGGCGAAATTCACCCAGCGGTCGTTCTCCGTGCGTGCCGGCGAGCTCGCGCGGCGTCCTTCTTCGACGGGCGCGTCGACCAGCACGCGCTGCGTGCTGCCGACCATCGTGCTCGCTGATGGCGCGCGCCTGTTCGTTGAGCTGAGCCTGCAGCCGCGCGAGGCGCTGCTGCTTCACGTCCAGGCGAGACATCGTCCGGCAGCGAGGCCGCGGGCGTTCCCGGGCGCTGGCTGTAGATGAAGGAGAACGACTGGTCGAAATTCGCTTCGCGCACGAGTTTCAGTGTGGCCTCGAAGTCGCGCTCCGTCTCGCCCGGGAAATCCAACGATGATGTCAGTGGACACCGATATCGACGGGCGCACGGCGCGCAGGCGCCGCAGTTTTTCCTTGAATTCGAGCGCCGTGTAGCCGCGCTTCATGGCCGCAAGGATCCGGTCCGAGCCCGACTGCACTGCAAGATGCAGCTGGTTGGCGAGCTTCGGCACGTTGGCGTAGGCCTCGATGAGGCTGTCGCCGAATTCCACCGGGTGCGAAGTGGTGAAGCGGATGCGCTGCGACGCCGTCCACCTCGGCCACGTAGTGGATGAGCGTCGCGAGGTCGACCACCGTGCCGTCGTCCATCGCGCCCGCGTAGGCGTTGACGTTCTGGCCTAGCAAGGTGATCTCGCCCACGCCCTGCGACGGCGAGCGAGCGCACTTCGTCCATCACCGAATCGAAGACCGCGACTGACTTCGTCGCCGCGCGTGTACGGCACCACGCAGAACGTGCAGTACTTGCTGCAGCCTTCCATGATGGAAACGTAGGCGCTCGAGCCTTCCGCGCGCGGCGCCGGCAGGTTGTCGAACTTCTCGATCTCGGGGAAGGACACGTCGACCACGGCGCGGCCGGTGCGCTTGCTGCTCGCCGATCATGTCGGGCAGGCGATGCAGGGTCTGCGGACCGAACACCAGGTCCACGTAGGGCGCGCGTTTGGTGATGCCCTCGCCTTCCTGGCTCGCCACGCAGCCGCCCACGCCGATGAGCACATGCGGCTTGAGCTTCTTGAGCGTCGCGCCATTCACCCAGCAGCGAATACACCTTGTCCTCGGCCTTCTCGCGCACCGAGCAGGTGTTCATGAGCAGCACGTCGGCCTCGGCCGGGTCGTCGGTGGGTTGAAGTCCGGCGCCAGCTTCGAGCACGTCGCCCATGCGGGTCGAGTCGTACTCATTCATCTGGCAGCCGAAAGTCTTGATGTAGTAGCGGCCGGGCATCGCGAGGACGAGGGGAAAAGCGGGCGCTAGGGTATCGCACTTCGGCTGGCCGTCCGATTACTCCATATAAACAATGATTTATGACACTCCCGGAAGCCCGATCAGGCGGTTCTGCACGGGCGCGAGCGGTTCGGCTGCCAACAGGCTCACTCACACGGTGGACCCTCCGGCGGGCGGGACGAATGCCTGCCGCAACTCGACGAAGCGGCGCGCGCGCCGGCGCGCATACGCAGTGATAGAGGCCGACGCCGACGGCGTACAGCGCGAAAATCACCAACGCAACGCCGGCGCGTTCCCCGTCCTGATAGGTCTCCGGCGCCGGCGAATCCGGTCGATAGGCCACCAGCACGTACACGACACAGGCCGCCGTCGTGAAGTATTGCGCCCAGGCGAAACGCTCGCTGCGGCGCGCGCGCTGGATCGAAAGATCGATGAGCTCCATGAGACTGCCCTTCGCGCTGCGCAGCGGTGAGCGACGCGCCCAGACGCTCGCGCCCGCCGCGACGACGTTGAGCACGCGTCAGCGCGATCGCGGCGACGATGTTGCCCATCGCCACCTGGATCACGGCGAGCACCAGCGAGCAGGATCACGCCCAGGACCTCGAGCCGAGCCACAGCCACGAACCGATCATGCGCAGGCGCAGGCTCCAGCGCAGCTTCTCGGTCATGAATGTTTCCGCGATGGAAGTCGACTGCCACTGGTTCTTCATGTCGGCTTCCACTCCTTGTCGTGTTCGTCATGGGATCATGGTCACCTGCATTGAGCATTTCGCGCAGCATGGCGCGCGCGCGCGGTTGAGTCGGACGCCGATCACGTTCGGCGCTGAGGCCCAGCATCGTCGCGATCTCGGCGGGCGAAAAATCTTCGAGCGTGAGGATCACGGGCTGCCGATACGCGAGCGGCAGCCGCTGCACCGCCGCGCAGCAGCGCGCTCGCGCTCGCTCGGGGCGATGGCCGCGACTCTCGGGCAGCGGCTCGCGCGTCGGGAATTCGTCGCCAGTGCTCGCATCGAGAGGTTTTCTCGCGCGCTGCGCGACATGCGAGATGGCGCGGAATTGCGCGATGCGCGCGACGAAGGTCTTCAGAGAGGCGTCGGCGCGGTACGCTCGGCAGCGCCCGCCACACGGCAAACCAGACTTCCTGCGAGAGCTCGCGCGCCAGATCACGATCGCGTTCGTAGCTGGCGCAGATGCGCGCCACCATGGGCTGGTGTTCGGCGACCAGCGTTGTCGAAACCGGGACGGGAGCTCACGAAGAGCGTACTCACGGAGACAATAGTCTCGGCGGCACGGCCTTTACTTACCGGGGCTATAGCCGACGATGGCGTTAGAACGGAATGTCGTCGTCGAACTCGCCGCCGCCCTTGTCCGAGCCGCCACCGGCCGGAGGACCGCCCTGGTCGAAGTCGTCGGGCGGGGACTGCTGCTGCTTGCCGCGGCCACCGCCGCCGCCACCGCCACCGCCGTAGTCACCACCACCGCCGCCGCCCATGCCGCCGCCACCGCGGGAATCGAGCATCTGCATTTCGTTGGCGATGATCTCGGTGGTGTAGCGATCGTTGCCCTGCTTGTCCTGCCACTTGCGCGTGCGCAGGAGCCTTCGATGTAGACCTTGGAGCCCTTCTTCAGGTACTCGCCGGCGATTTCACCGAGGCGACCGAACATGGCGACGTTGTGCCACTCGGTGCGCTCCTTGTTTTCGCCCGACTGCTTGTCTTTCCAGTTCTCGCTGGTCGCCACGCGGATGTTCGCCACCGTCATGCCCGAAGGCATGGCGCGGGTTTCCGGGTCTGCGCCCAGATTGCCGATCAGAATGACTTTGTTGATTCCCCGCGCCATGGCGAATGCCCTTCATCGAAAGTTATTGTGGGGCCGGATTGTACGGGCAGCGGCCGCGCAGATGTAGCGCCGAGTAACTGGCGCGATTCGCGCTGTTCGAATCTTGACCAGTCGCTGCCAAAGCTGACGATGTTTCTCCGCTCGCAGCTTCTGCGCGTAACCTGTCGAAAATCATGCGAAAGCCCAAGTGATCTCCCTGAACTCGCCTGAAGTCCTGCGTGCCATCGGCGGCGGAATGCTCATCGGCGCAGGCGCAGCGACGCTGCTGCTGCTGAACGGCCGCATCGCCGGCGTCAGCGGAATTCTCGGCAATGTGCTCCGCGCGGCGGTCGGCGAACAGGGATGGCGCGTCGGCTTTCTGCTGGGCCTGCTGGTGCCGGCGCTCGTCCTTGGAACGGGACCTGCGCACCTGCCAGCAACACTGGCCCTGGGCGCTGGTGTCCGGGCTGCTGGTCGGTGCCGGCACGCAGATCGGCAGCGGCTGCACCAGCGGGCATGGTGTCTGCGGCCTGGCGAATCTATCTACCCGTTCGCTGGTCGCGACACTGGTGTTCATGACGTCGGCGCGTGGTCACCGTGTTCCTCGTGCGTCACGGCGGTGTGCCGTGAAATTTCTCACGGCACTCGTCGCCGGGCTGCTCTTCGGCGCGGGTCTCCTCGTCTCCGGAATGACGGACCCCGCCAACGTACTCGGCTTTCTCGACATCTTCGGCGAGTGGCGGCCGCAACTGGCATTCGTGATGGGCGCGGCCGTGCTCACCGCCGCGCCGTCTTTCTGGTTCGTGCGACACCGGCGGCGCAGTTTGCTGGGCGCACCGGTGGATTTGCCGGACCGCCGCCGAATCGATAAACCATTGGTGGCCGGAGCGACGATCTTCGGTGTGGGCTGGGGACTCAGCGGCATATGCCCGGGACCCGGCCTCGTGCTGCTGGCAAGTGGGCATGGAATGGCCTACTGGTTCATGGCCGCGGTGATCGCGGGAATGTGGCTGGTTCAACTCACACGAAACAAGGAGGGTTTCCGATGAAACGACGATGGTCATGGACGATGGTGTTCGGATTGCTGATCGCCGCGGCTGGCGCGGCCCACGCGGCCGACACGTTGAGGCACTTTGCCCCAATCCATCCCCGGGCAACGGCCAGATCCAGGCGGTCATGACCGCGATCCAGGCGCTGCAGAAAACGCTCACCCCCGAGCAACGCAAATCGCTCGAACGCCCGTTCGTTCGCGAGTCGGCGATTCGCTGGTCGAATCTTCCCGTGGGCATCGTGCCGCGCGCGGGCCTGCGTTTCGGCGACCTGGACGCAGAAGCAGAATTACGCGGCGCGCCGCGTCGCGGGCGCGGCGCTTGTCGCCTGCGGACTGAAAGTGCTGGACGAAATCCGTATCGCCGATCACCTCCTGAAGGCGGTCGACGAGAGCAAGATCGGCTGGGACGGCGCCAGCTACTACCTGAGCATCCTCGGCACACCGTCGAAAAGCAAACCCTGGATGCTGCAGATCAGCGGGCATCACGCCGCCTACAACCTCACGTTCAACGGCAAGCGCGAGGGCGCGACGCCGCTGTTCGTCGGCAGCGAGCCCATCGTCTTCACCGCGGGCGACACCGAATACGAACCACTCGCGGCGCAGAGAATCGCCATGTCAAACCTTGCGCGCGCACTGGCGAACCACAACCGAGGCAAAGCTTGCGGGCACTTTCACCGACGTCGTCAAAGGCGTCGTGGTCACCGATTCGGCGACAGCCGCCGGCGGGTGGCACGGACACCGGGTTCCCGCACACCTATCCGACCGGCAGTTCCGATCGCGGCATTCTCTACGGCGCGCTGTCGCCGGAAGAACAGGCGCTGGTGCGCGCGGCCATCGAAAGCTACGCCTCACTACCCGGCGAGGCCATTGCACGCCCGCTGGTCGCTGTCTACCAGTCGCCCGCGGCGCTCGCCGAAACCTGGCTGGCCTACTCGGGTGAGCCCGACCTGAGCAAGCCAGGCTCGTACGTGCGCATCGACGGACCGCGCGTCTGGATGGAGCTGGCCGCAGAGTCCTCGCCGTTCGGAACCCGCGTCAAGATGCGCTACCACGCACTGTGGCGCGACAAGCTGTCCGACTATGGCGGAATGTTCGGCCCGTGAAATTCGCGCGGGCGGTTACCGGGTGCCTTCGCCCTTGCCGATGGCTTCGCGCTCTTCGATGAGTTTCACGAAGTACGGCGAACCCACCAACGTCTGCCCTTCCTCGTTCTTGTACGGCGCAGATTTCGCCTGGTCGAAATAGCTGCGCGACGCGTCCAGGTTCCCGAGCCTGCGGTGGTATTCGCCCAGTAGATAGAGAAAGGTGATTCGCGCGTCGTCGCTCGGCGGATTCGCGAGCAGGCGCTCGATCGTCGGCATCGCCTTCTTGACGTACTCGAGGCTCTTCGCGGGGTCGTCCTGCGAATGCTCGAATGCCATGAGGCGATAGAAGAAGCACCAGAAATCTTCGTCCATGCCGCGCTGGCCATAGACCTGTTCGAGCCAGGCGAGCTTCTCGAGGCGCGTGACCGGTGGCCTGTGCCTGTCGTAGTTGGCGGCGAGCCAGGCCTTCACGCGATCCAGCGCCGCACCTTCGAGCTTTTCGAAGTCGTTGCCGAAGGCGCCGTACCCGCTCTTCGGGTTGAACCACAGCCAGCTTTCATCGGTCATCGGCCAGAACACCTGGTCTTCCTTGCCAGGCCACGAATAGATGTAGCTGCCCGAGCTCATGGGCTCCTGGACCTCAAGGTGTTTTCCCGAGACGGGATCGCGCACCTTGCTTGCGGCCCAGGTGGTCGCCGTCGCGGGTTGCGTCAATAGAAACGCGGCGCAGATCGCGGCGAGAATCCTGATGTTGCGCATGATGCCCTCCTTTCCCCCTAACGCCCGACACCTGCTGGTGGGGTTTTTCCAGGGAGGAGCGGCTTCAGAACTCCCACTGGAATCCGAACGACGGCAGCATCGGCAGCCAGTTGCCCGTCTCCTTGACGAGAACGACGCTGCCGTTGCGGTCCTGTTCGAGGTGAAAGTCCTCGATGCAGCACTCGTTCTTGCTGTTGAGCAGGTTGGTCACTTCCAGGTAGAACGAGAGCCTGCTGTTCGCGAAGCTGCACGTCGCGACTGGCGCGCAGATCCACGCGCGTGTAGGGCGCCAGGTGTTCGGCATTGCGCTCCCCACTACGCCTTCAACCTCGTGCCACCGCCCGGCAGTGGCGTGGTCTCGAGGCCGATGTACGTCGTCGGCGTGCCGCTGTGGAAGAGCCCGGCGAGGCTCACGTTCCACTTCGCGCCAGTCCAACTACTGCCGAAGGCCAGGGTCTGCTGCTGCTCCCAACTGCGCGATTGCCAGTCGCCCTGCACGTTTTCCTCGGCTTCGGCGAGCGACAGGCTCACCCAGCCCGACAGGCCGCGCTCGGCCTCGCGCCGCAGCGTGAGCTCGACGCCGCGCGCGCGCGCTTCGGGCGCGTCGATGCGAATGCGGTCGGCGGCGCCTTCGGGAATGAGCTGGATCGGATCGAGCAGGTTCTCGAAACGCGGCCGCAGGTCGCTGTAGTCCTTGTCGTAGACATCGACGCGCAGCGACAGCCCATGCGCGAACCGCCGCGTGTAGCCGATCACGAACTGCTCCGAACGCTCCGGTTCGAAGAACTGCTCGACGTCGTCTTCCACCTGCAATTCGTTGACTGCCTGCGGCTGGTGGACGACGCCCCATGCCGCGCGCAGTTCATTGTCGTCGCCGAACGCGTACACCACGTTGAGCCGTGGGCTCACCACGTCGAACTTCAGCTGATCCGGATACTTCGTAACTGTCCCAGCGCGCACCGGCTTCCGCCGTCACCGAATCGGTGACGCGCGTACGCCACGAGGCATAGGCGCCGAACTTGTTCACGCGCACGTCCATGTCGGTCCCGTACGCGGCGACGATGGGCACCGGCGACAGCAACGGATCGTCGATGCGTCGAGGCGAGCGAATAATCGTAATCGCCGTCCTGCCGATTCACGTTGAAGCCCCAGCGCGGCAGATGTCGCTCGCCCAGTTGCCAGGACCAGTCCTGTTTCAGATCGAGGAAACGAAAGTCGTTGTCGCTGTACACGTCGCCACTGGCGGTGTCGTCGATGCCATCCGCATCGCGCTTCTGATTGACGGTGGCGATGGACACCAGAGTGTCCATCTGCAGCGTATCCGTCCAGCCGTGATCGAACTCGAACCACAGATGCGCGGAGCTGGCCCGTGCCGGCCGAATCGATGTCGTCGCCTCTCGTCGGTGATGAACTTGAGGTCGTCATCGCTCATCAGCAGCCGCGCCGCCAGCGAACTGCGTTCGCCGATATCGAAGTCTGACGGCGCCGAACACATCGGTGTAGCGCGGCGTGAGCTGCTCGTCGTCGGGCACCACGCGCTCGGTGAGCACGTCGAGAAATCCGCGCCGCGCGGACAACAGCCACGAGCCGCGATCCCCGGCGAAAGTGCCGGAGGTGCGGCCGTAGGCGCTCACGAAACTGATGCCGAGGCTGTTCCGGTATTCGTCATCGGGCGACGGACGCCTGGATCTGCAGGCCGACCACGCCGCTCATGTAGTCGCCGTATTCCGCGGTCATGCCGCCGGTGATGAAGTCGATGCCCTGCACGAGGTTGGTGTCGAGCACGCTCAGCGCGCCATCGATGTCGCGAAAATGAAAACCGTTGTGGATCTCGGCGCCGTCGATGGTGAGCAGCGCTTCTTCGCGCCGGCCGCCGCGAATGTTGAGCGCCGCGGAAAAATCGCCGCCGGTCACGCCGGGCAGCACCTTGAGCATGCGCACGGCGTCATCGGCGAGGTGCGGCATGCGCTGGACGTCCTCGCGATCGAGGAACGTCTCGCTGGCGCCCGCGGTCGCCAGCGACACGCGGCTCGCGGTGACGTCGATGGTCTCGATGCTTTCGAATTCGATCGGCGGCGTCGACATCGGCCGCAGTCTCGCCGGAACCGTCATCGCCGGCGACGATCAGCCAGTCGCCGTTGGCGGCGTGCACCGCGCGCAGCTTCCAGGGCGCGAGAATCTCGCGCAGCAGATCATCGATGCGCGTGGCCGTTGGCAGCTTCGCGCAGCGTCATCGCCGGGCTGGACCAGCGCGCTGCTGTAGACAATGCGGTATCCGCGCGCATTCAGTGCCGCGAGCACGGATTCGAGGCGTCGCGCCCGCGCTGCAAGCGACACCGCGGGTCGTTACACGCATTCCGCGGCTCCGCGGCGCCAGACGCTGCGACGCCAGGGCGGCGAGCAGCAGCACTGACCAAGTGCGGATGCGCTTGCACTTCGCGCCGACCCACAACACGCCGTCGACGCGCGCAGCGGCACGCCCGTGACCAGCGCCACGCGCTCCAGCATGGCGTCGCTATCCAGGCGATCGAGCGAGCCGTGAAGGCGGATGTCGAGCGTGCGCTGCTGCAGAGTCTCGTCGCTGTAGCGGATCTGCCAGCCGTGTTCGCGCGCCATCCAGGTGACGAATTCGGCGAGCGGTCGGTTCTCGATCTCGAGCGCCGGCGCGATCCCCGCCGACCACTCCCACTCCGCACCGAAAGACGGCAAGCCGCGCTGCCATTGCAGGTCGTCACCCGCGACCCGAAGTTCGTCACCCGCGGCGATGTCGGTGGGCACGCCCGATGCGCGGGTCAGCAACACGCGTCCTTCGCGCACGCGCACGCGCGTCACGTCGCCGGTCACCTGCACCTGGAACTGCGTGCCGACGTGACGCACCTCGCCCGCGGGCGTCTCGATGCGCAACGCCGGCACCGCGTTGATGCCGCCCGAATCGACGTACAACGCGCCCGCGAGCAGCGTCACCTGTTCGCGGCTGTCGAAGCGCAGGCGCGTGTGGCGGTCGATGCGCAGCGACAGCGAATCGCCGAAAGTGAGCGCCACGCGGCCTTCACTCGTCGCAAGCGTGGTGCCCGCATGGATCGGCAGCGCGACGCGCGCGATCGATTTCGCGCGATCTTCGCGCAACAACGCATCGCCCGTGAGCGTCGCAATGTGCGCCACGAGCTCGGGCGGCGCAGGCATTGGACGCTGAGTCCAGGTAAGCACGGCGAGCGCGGCAATTCCCGCCGCGATGCGCGAATCCCAGCACCGGCTTGCGCCACGAACGGCGCGGCGCGGCGGCACGCTGTTGCGCGAGCATGCGGCTCCAGGATTCCTGCGCCGCCAGCCGCGCGCGCTCCATCCCTTCGGATGTTGGCATGTCGCGCTCACCGGCGAGCTTGATCAGCCGTTCGATCGAACGTTCGGAATCGGGTTCAGTCATGGGGTGAGTGCTCCATGGGCGCCGCCGGGCAACAGCGCGAACGCTTCGCGAAACGCGTCGCGCGCTCGCGTCAGCAGGGATTCGGTGGCCTTGGGGGTGCGACCCATCTGGCGCGCGATCTCGGCGATGCTCATGTCGCGCAGGTACTTGCATTCGAGGATTTCGGCGTACGGCGCCGGTAGATAGTCGAGCGCGGTCAGGATGGACTGGCGCACCTGCTCGCGGCTGGTGGCCAGCAATGGATCGCCCTGCTCGCTCGTCAGCAACGATTCGAGCGCCGCGCGGATTTCCGGGTCGTCTTCGGCCAGCGTCGGCGCCGCCGCCCAGCCCTGGTTCTCGCGCCAGCGCGCCGCGAGCTCGCGCCGGCAGATCGTGCACAGCCAGGTCATGAGCGCCGCTTCGCCGCGATAGCCGTGCAGGCTCTCGAGCGCGCGGCACAGCGTTGCCTGAGCCACGTCCTCGCAGCCGGCCGCATCGCCCGGCATGCGGCGCTTCACGAAGCGATAGAGCTTCGGGTAGTACTCGTTGAAGAACGCATCGAACGCCGCGCGCTCCCCGCGCAACAGGCGTCCGACCAGCTCCTGGTCGATTTCGTTCATCGGACGTTAGTGTGCCCGGCGCGCGGAAATCCTTCGCGCGTATGCGAAGGATTTTGCCGTGGTACCGGCACTCACCTCTCATGAAATACAACTCGAACCTGGCCATCCGGGTGCTCCTGCTCACGACGTGGGCTTTGCTGGGTTCCTGCGGCGGCGGGAACGGAGAAGACACACCCGGCCGCGGCCCGCAGCCGGACGACAACCCGGGGCTACCTGAAACCGTCACCGTGGCACCCGTGGACACCGGCGATGGCTGGAGCGTTTCCAACGCCACTGCGGAGGACATGGACTCCACCGCGTTGCTGTCCACGCTCGAGTCGATCCGCGACGGACGATTCGCGGGGGTCGATTCGCTGGTCATCGTGCGGCACGGGCGACTCGCGGCAGAAGGCTACTTCAACGGCTATGGGCCCGACACGCTGCACGATCTCCGCTCGACGGGGAAAAGCTTCACTTCTGCACTCGCGGGAATCGCCATCGGGCAGGGGTTGTTCACTCTCGACGATCCCGTTTCCCTGTCGATACCGCGGTTCGACAGCCACGCGAACATGGACGAGCGCAAACGCGCGATCACAATCCGGCATCTGCTGGACATGCGCTCCGGCCTCGAGTGCAACGATTGGAACAGCGCCTCGCGCGGCAACGAAGAGCGTATGTACGAGGCACGCGACTGGGTCGGATTCGTCCTCGACCTGCCCATGGCAAACGCTCCCGGTGCTGTCGCCTCGTACTGCACGGGCGGCGTCATCGTTCTGGGGCAGGTGATCGCCTGGCGTTCGGGCATGACGCTCGACGCGTACGCGGCCGCCTATCTATTTGCTCCGCTCGGCATCCTGCAGTCCAGCTGGCGCCGGTCGCCCGATGGCAACGCAACGGGCGGCGGAGGCCTGAAACTGCGGCCAAGAGACGCGGCAAAATTCGGCCTTCTCTATCTGAACGGTGGCCTTTGGAATGGCACCCGCGTCGTGTCAGCCGAGTGGGTGACGAAATCGCGGGAGCGCGTCACCACGCTCGGGAAAGATGATTATGGTTCGTTGTGGTGGAAACGCTCGTTTGCGCACGGCGGCGCGATGGTGGAGAGCTTTTTCACGTCGGGGAACGGTGGAAATTTCATCTTCGTTTTTCCGGCACTCGAGCTGGTCGCGGTGTTCACCGGCTCAAACTACAACTCGCCGCTCACTGACCAGCCGTTTCAGATCGTCGCGAACCTCGTGCTGCCCTCGGTCCGCTAGGTCTGCGGATTATGGTTAACCTACCCACGGCGCGGGTTCAACGCGTAACCTTGCCGCCATGTCGCAAGCCGGTCAGAGAATCCTGGTTCTGGGCGCCTATGGCTTCTTCGGTTACCGCATCTGCGAGGGGCTGGCGAAGAATCCGCGCATCCAGCTCATTCTCGCGGGCCGCGACGCCGCCAAGGCCACCGCCGCAGCCTATCAACTGGGCCTCCATTCGGCTCACGCACGCGCGGTGGATGCCACCCACCCGCAACTCGCGCTCCATCTGCGCAAGCTCGGGATCACCACGCTGATCCACACCGCCGGTCCTTTCCAGGAACAGGGTTACGAGGTGGCGCGTGCGGCAATCAAGGCGAGGTGCAATTACCTCGACCTGGCCGACGGCCGCGCCTTCGTCAGCGGCATCGGCAGCCTGGATGCCGAAGCGCGCGCCGCGGGAGTGTCGGTGGTTAGCGGCGTGAGCTCGCTGCCAGCGCTCAGCTGCGCGGTCGTCGACAAGTATCGTGGCGAATTTTCCCGGCTCGATGCCATTCGCATCGGAATCACTTCGGGTGCGGTCGTTCCGGGCATTGCGACGCTTCGCTCGATCCTGGGCTACTGCGGCAAACCCTTCAGTGTGCTGGAAAACGGCGCGTGGATCGATGTACACGGCTGGCTCGATACGCAGCAGCGGGAGTTTCCCAAAACTGTCGGGGCTCGCCTCCTCGGCCGTTGCGACGTACCCGACCTTTCGGTACTTCCGCAACGCTACGAGGGCGTGAAGACCGTGAGTTTTCATGCGGGATTCGCCAGCGCCACCTGCCACAAGCTGGTCGAGCGGCTGGCTCTGCTCGTGAAAAACGCGCAATTGAAGAGCGCGGTTCCATTCGCGGGTCTCCTGTACACACTCGGTGGCTGGATGAAACCGGTGTTCAGCGATCGCGGCGCCATGTTCGTGAGGATCGAGGGCCTGCACCACGCGAATGGCGCACCTCACGCGCTGACCTGGAACCTCATCGCGCGCGAGAACCACGGGCCGTACATTCCGTGCGCGGCGGCGATTGCCCTGGCTAACAAACTCGCTTCGGGTGAAAAATTGCCGGTGGGCGCCATGCCATGCGTGGGACTGCTGACGGTGGATGAGCTGCTGGCGCCGCTGAAGGGGCTCGCAATCCGCGAGTTGCCGCCCCCGGGACCAGGCGGACTAGATCTCCGACCACATCCTGCAGCAGGTTGTGATAGTGCCCCGCCAGCGCCACGGTCTCGTCGGTCTCGCCGTGTTTGCCGCGCAGCTTCTGGATGGTCTGGTCGAGCCGGTACAGCATCTCGCGATGGCGCTCGTCCGCCACCATGCTCTGGGTCCAGAAGAACGAGCTGACGCGCGCGCCGCGCGTCACGGGGTTCACGCGATGCAGGCTGCCGGAGGTGTAGAGGATCAGGTCGCCGGCCGGTAGTTTGACCTGCGTGCTCGCCGATAGGTGTCGAACACCACCAGCTCGCCGCCGTCGTATTCGGCCGGGTCGGTGAGGAACAGCGTGGACGACAGGTCGGTGCGGATGAAATGCGAGCTGCCGGGCACGGCGCGCACGGCGCCGTCGATGTGCGTGCCGTAGTGCTCGCCGCCCTCGTAGCGATTGAACAGCGGCGGCACGGTCTTGAGCGGCAGCGCGGCGGAGAAGAACAGCGGATTGCGCGACAGCGCGGTGAGGATCAGCTCGCCGAGCTGCCGCCCGACCGGCGACAGCTCGGGCAGCTGGCGATTGCGTCTTCACCAGCGCGCCCTGCTCGCCCACCGTGGTCTTGCCGTCGGTCCATTCGGCGGAATCGAGCAGGCGGCGGCATTCCGCCACCTGCTCGGGAGTCAGGACCTTCGGCACATGAAGCATCATGTGCCGAATGCTCGCACAGTCGGCTGTCAGAACGTGAAGTTCACCGACAGCAGCGCCGACAGCGGGGTGCCGGGGATATAGCGCGAGCCGCCGTTGTTGAGCGTGGCGATGTATTCCTCGTCGAGCGAGGTTGTAGCCGTTCAACTGGATGTGTCACCTTGTCGTTGACCTGGTAGCCCAGCATGGCGTCGATCACCCAGTACTCGGGCGCGGTCGGCATGTTCGTCGTGGGCGGCACATGGTGTTCGAGATCGAGCGCGCGACGGTGTCCACGTAGCGCGCGCCGCCGCCGATGGTGAGGCCGAACGGCAGTGCGGTAGGTGGTCCAGCTCGAGAACGTCAGCTCGGGCGACCAGTTGATCTGCGAGCCGGTCTGCGTCGGAGCTGCCCTGCACGACTTCGGTGTCCATCTTCGCGATGCCCGCGGACAGCTCCCAGTTGTCGGTGAGCTTGCCGACGATACCGAGCTCGATGCCCTTCACCTCGCGCTCGCCGACCTGCACGAACACAGTGGGATTGGTCGCGTCCGGCATCAGCTCGTTCTTGTTGCTGCTGTCGAAGATGCGCGCCGGTGACGGCCAGCGCGCCATCGCGGAATTCCCACTTCGTGCCGAGCTCGAGGTTCTCGCCCTCGGTGGGCTCGAGATCGGTGCGGTTCGCGTTGTTCGCCCGTGCCGGAGGAGCCAGCGTGAAGTTGGCGCCGCCCGGGGGCTGCTTGCGAATTGGCATGCGACAGATAGATGCTGCCGTTCGGCACCGGCTTGAACAGCACGCCGACCTTGTACGAGAACAGCGTGTCGTCCGCGCCGAGCCGGCACGAGCGTGCAGCACCGGTCGGGTGCGCGTGGTCGCCGTGAGCGCCGCGCTGTCGAAATCCGTGTCGTACGTCGAGGCGGAAACCGCCCGTCACTTCCCACTTCTCGGCGAAGCTCAGGGTGTCGAACAGGTAGGCGCCGACGGTCTGCGTCTCGCCGCGCGTGTACACGCCGTTGCGCGCCGGCGCGTAGCCCGGCGGCGCGTCGGTGCGGTTCGGGTTGTACGCGTTCGCCGGGTACGAGCGTGCCGAGGCTCGCAGCCGTATAGGCCGGGTTGTACTGCTCTTCGTAGATGAACTCGACGCCGCGTCGTGATGGCGTGACTCGACGCGCGCCTGTCGCGACGTTGATCGTGAGGTTGGTCTGGTTCGTCAGGAGCGTGTTCTCCTGGAACTTGCTCTGGCGCGTGCGGTTCACCGTCCAGCGTATCCGGATCCGGGTTCGGAACGGTCACCGCGTTGACGCCGGTGAGCACGTAGAACTGCTCGAGCTGGCCGTAGCGCGTGCGTGTTGCGCAGCGACACGTTGTCGCTGAAATCATGCTCGAAGCGGGCCGTGAACATCGTGCCCGTGGTCTCTTCGAAGTCGCTGCGGTAGCCGTAGTAAGTTCTCGCGTGTCGACCGGCGCGGGGATCACGCCCGGCGGCCGTAGCCGGCGGGTTCGTGACGTCGAAGTTCGGCGTTGTAGAAGCCGTCGAGGCCGAGCGTGGTCACGCCGCCGTCGGGCACGTTGTCCTGCTCGGTGTGCAGTAGATAGAAGTACGAGCGCGTGTCGCCCTCGAGACCGAACGCGAGCGACGGCGCGACCGCCCAGCCCTTGCGCTCGATGAAGTCGCGGCCGTCGACTTCGCCGTCCTGGCCCATGACGTTCAGGCGGAGCGCGGTGCCGCTGCCTTCGAAGCGATGATTGATGTCGCCGGTGATGCGCGCGTTGCGACGCGGTGCCGTAGCTGGCCGTGCCGCCGGTGAAGCTCTCGGCCGTGGGCACCTTGCTGGCCATGTTCACGTAGCCCGAAGCGGCGCCGCGGCCGTAGTCCGGACCCGCCGGACCCTTGGCGATTTCCACCTGCTCGGTGTTGAAGGTGTCGCGCGTGACGGTGCCGAGATCGCGGATGCCGTCGATGAAGATGGAGCCCTGCGTGTCGAAGCCGCGCATGAAGATGGAATCGCCGGTGGCGGTGTTGCCGTTCTCGCCTAACAGGAACGTGACGCCGGGCGTGTTGCGCAACGCCTGCGAGAGCGTGGTGGCGCCCTGCTGCTTGCAGCACTTCCTTGCTGACCACCGCGATGGTCTGCGGCGTGTCGAGCGAGGTCCTGCGTGAACTTCGGCGACGACGACGCGATCGACCTTCGGCGTCTCTTCGGCGCTCGGTAGCCTCGACCGACACCTTCGGCAGCGTCTTGGCTTCGACGGTGTCGGCCTGGGCGTTCGCGGCGGCTGCGGAGAGCGCGAGGCCCACGGCAACGGCAATGCGACGGCGGGTGAAGCCCTGAAGACCCATGAAAGTGAGATGCGACACGGTTAGCTCCCAATGCGGTTTGTTCTGGCTCTCGCGGCGCTTGGGAGTGGCTGGCCCTGCTGGCCGGCGAGTTGCGCTGAAACGGCGACACGCCGCCCAGCAACGGTCCGCATCGTATTGCGAATCATTCTTGTTTGCAACCGAGAATGATTGTCATCCGGGCCGACTCTTATTAATGGCCGTCCGCGGTCAAACCCCGGCCCTTAGGAAACCGAAGCCTCAGACAGCCGGTTTCGCCCGTGCAATCGGGAAATGCAGGCTGGCGGCGATTACACGCACCAGTTCGCTTTCCGCCGGGGACACCTGCCCGTCGAACTTCACGGTGGCCTGGAGGCCTTCGAGCAACAGCTCTTTGGCGATCGGCTTCAGGGACTCGAGCTGCGTGAGCGCCTGGTCGAGCGGCCGGGTCCAGTTCATCAGCGGCGTGAAGCGCGGTCCGTTTCCGAGCCCGACCGTCTTCATTCCCGCCTCGAATGCCGCGGCTGCATCCCGCCTGTTGCCGTATTGAGCGACTGCGGAGAACACGGCGCGCAGCTCGTCAGCCCGGGCGGCCAGGCTGGCATGGCCATGCGGATCACGCGGCTCGAGCAGGTCGGCGATGAATACCGCGGCCTCGCGCGACAACGCGTATTCAAAGACGTCCGTGGCTTCGTCGGCTTCTTCGAGATCGAGGATGGCCGACGCCGCGCGTCTCAACTCCGGCGCAGACAGCTCTCGCAACGCGGGCAGCTGCCTGTCCAGCGCAAGTGTGCGCTGCGCGGGAGTGAGTGGTCCGAGCGCGGCGCTGGCGGCGTTGAATGCGGCCATCGAGCTTTCGCCAAATCGCTTGCGCACGGCGTCGAACTGGCGCCGTTGAGCCTCGGGCTGACGATCGAGCAGCAGCGCGATCAACGCGGCGCGCGCATCGTCGGCAGAAGTTACCTCGGTGAGGCGATCGTCGGCGGCCGCCTCGCGCGACCTGGCCAGAACCGTCATGGCACCGACCGCCGCATCACGCACGAACAACTCGCGCTTGCGCCGTGCGACCTCCGCAGTCGCGCGGCGCTGCAGTTCGGCAACCGTCGTCTTCTCGCGGCGCGCGATTTCCTCGAGCACTTCGCGACGCACCTCGGCAACGCGAGCGATATCGAATCGCGGATCGAGCACGCGAATACGCTTTTGCAGCGGCTGATGGGTATCGAGCAGGTGGCGCCTGACAGGCCCGGCAAAAAATGCCTGCGCGAGGTCGTCGAGGATCGCCGGCGTGGCGGGCGACGCAGTACCCACCGCGAGTGCTTTCACCATGAGTCCCTTGAGCGCGTCAGGGTTGCGCGTGAACTGGATTGCCGACGCATCCGCCAGGCGCTGCCGTTCACGGCTGATGGCCGCCTGCATGAGGCGCGCGCCCAGGTATTGCGGAAACGTGATGATCGACAGCGCGATGCCTATCCACAACGTAAACAACAGCCAGAGGATCACTGCCTTGACGAATTCCATGCCCTCTTCGCCGCGCGGAGAGAGCAACCACCACTTGGCAACCCGCGGCGCGAACTTGAACGCGTACAGGTAACTCGCCAGGCGGGAGTTGAGCGCCATGTCACCGTTCCGGACCTGGCTCATGCGATGCCCGACGAGCGCCTGCAATTCGTCGCGTGACAATGCGTCGATGGCGCCCCGCGACACGAACAGGGCGGCGTCGGCTGTCGTGTGCCCGACGGCGAAGGCGTTGATGATGCCGGGCGCGGGCCAGGTGTACACCGTGGGTGCCGGGATTCCCGCGGCCAGCGCCATTTCCTCGGTGATGTTGAAGAGGCGGCGCGCGGCGGTTTCGTCGGTCAGGGCATGGACCCGAAGGGCACCGATTTCGGCCGCAACGTATTCACCCGAGCGGCGGAGTTGTCCGCTTTTCTTCGCGACGAGGTACCAGAAAATGAGAGCCGTGTAGATGACCACGCTCACGATCACCGCCGGGCCGTTCACCAGCAGAGCGGTAGCCTCGTGATCGCTCATGAAGAACGACAGCAGCCACGAGAGGAAGGCCGTGGCGGAGAGCCACACCGAAAACAGCGTGGCGATCAGCATCGACGCGATGCAGGGCACGGCCAGAATCGCGAGCCAGACGAGATAGAAACGCGTGCGCCGTCGCGCGGATCGTTGTTGTTCGAAGAATTTCATGTGGCGGGAAGTCTAGCCTGCCGCCGCGCCGCGGCGTGTGACTAGCTTCCCGTCTTGTTCGGATCGCGCCAGCTCCGCTCGAACGGCAGGCGCCACGCATGCGGTGCGACCAGCTGGTGGATGGCGTTCGGACCCCAGGAACCCGGCGAGTAGGTGCGCACCGGCGGCGGCGACTCGAGCAGCGGCACCGACACTTCCCACAGCCGCTCGATGCCTTCGGCGGTGGTGAACAGCGTGTGATCGCCACGCATGGCATCGAGGATCAGCCGTTCATAGGCCTCGAGCACGTCGCCGATCTGGCCGGTGTCGTTCATCGCGAACTGCAGGCTGTGCTTGTCGAGGCGTCATGCCGGGCCCGGGCCGCTTGCCGTAGAACGACAGCGAGGTCTTCGCGGCATCCGCCAGATCGAAGGTCAGGTGATCGGGTCCGTGCGCGCCGATGCCCGAGTCCTTCGGGAAACATGCTCTTCGGCGGCTCGCGAAACGCGATGGAGATGATGCGCTGGCCCTCGGCCAGCCGCTTGCCGGTGCGCAGGTAGAACGGCACGCCGGCCCAGCGCCAGTTGTCGATCGAGCACTTGAGCGCGATGAAGGTCTCGGTGTCGGATTCCGGCGCGACGCCCTCCTCGCCGCGATAGCCGATGTACTGCCCGCGCACCACGTCCGCCGGGCTGGATCGGCAGCATGCTGCGAAACACCTTGATCTTCTCTTCGCTGATGGCGCTGCGGCGACAGGTGCGTCGGCGCCTCCATCGCCACGAAGCCGAGGATCTGGAACAGGTGCGTCACCACCATGTCGCGATACGCGCCCGTGGATTCGTAGAACGCCGTGCGCTTGCCGAGCGCCCAGCGTCTCGGGCACGTCGATCTGCACGTGATCGATGAAGTTGCGATTCCAGATGGGCTCGAACAATCCGTTGGCGAAGCGGAACGCGAGGATGTTCTGCGCGGGTTCCTTGCCGAGGAAGTGATCGATGCGGAAGATCTGCTCCTCGGCGAACACCTCGTGCAGCTTGGCGTTCAGCTCCACGCGCGCTCGCGAGATCCGTGCCGAACGGCTTCTCCATGATGATGCGCGAGTTCTGCGACCAGGCCCGCATCGCCCAGCATGCGCACCGCGGACAGCGCCGCGTTCGGCGGCACGGACAGATAGTGCAGGCGCCGGCTTTCCGCGCCGATGGAGCTTTCCGCGCGCGCCACCGCATCGGCGAGCGCCGCGGGACCGGCGGCAAGCGGCACGTAGTCGAGAGAGCCGGCGAAGGTGTTCCAGTCGTCGTCGGCAACCTTGCGCGCGGAGAATTCGTTGCAGCGACTCGCGCGCGAAGCTTGCGGAAGCCGTCGGCATCGAGCGGATCGAGTGACACGCCGATGATGCGGCAGCCGGGAATGAAACCGGCGCGCGCCAGGTGCAGCAGCCCCGGGATCAGCTTGCGGCGCGAGAGATCACCCGTCGCACCCGACCAGCACGACGACTTGCGGAAAGCGTGGTCCGACGCCCGCTGGAACCTTCGCCACGGTGCACTCCCTTCTTGTTAGTAGAGAACACCCCTCGTGACGAAGGTTTTACCACAGTCGTCCAGGTGCCACGGTGATCTCAACTGCGCCTGACCGTGACCTCGGCGCCCTTGTACTCGACGCGTGGCATCGGCGGCGGCATCGAGATCGGCGGGCGCCTTGCCGCCCGGCCTTGATCCAGCGCACCTTGAAGGTGCGCTCCTCGGGCATGCCGGGATAGCTGCCCGCGCGCGCGCCGATGGTCAGCGTGCCCTTGGCCGCGTCGTAACGCAGCGGAATGCGCGCGAACTCGCCGCGCTCGTAGCCGTAGCTCACGCCGTCGTCCTCGTAGAGTCGAAGCTGCCGTCGGCGCCGGTGAACACGAACAGCGTGATCGGCGCGCCCGGCTTCTCGGCCGAGTACTGGATCTCCGGACCGACCGGCACGATCGAGCCGGCGCGCACGTACAGCGGCATGCGGCTCGAGCGGCGCGGCGGCCTCGACGCTCTGGCCGCCCGCGTGCTTCGCGCCGCGTGTGGAAGTCGTACCAGTCGGCGCCGGCCGGTAGATAGACCTGGCGCGTCGCGCGCCTTGTACTGGTACACCGGCGCGACGAGGAAGGCCTTGCCGAACAGGTACTGGTCGCGCACGTCGCGCGCGGCCGCGTCATCGGCGAAGTCCATGGCCAGGCCGCGCATGATCGTGCCGTCGCGGTGATACGTGTCCGCGGCCAGCGTGTAGATGTACGGCAGCAGGCGGTAGCGCAGCTTGTCGTGCCACACGAGGCTGTCGTAGACCTCGCGAGCCTTGCGGCGCGAGGTTGAAGATCTCGCGGAACGGGAACTCGCCGTGCGAGCGGAACAGCGGCGCGAACGCGCCGAACTGGAACCAGCGCAGGTTGAGCTCGCGCCACTCCTCGAGATCGGCAGCCGCGGGCTTCTGCGTGCTGTAGCGCGCTCTCGTTGGCGAAGCCGCCGATGTCGAAGGTCCAGTTCGGCAGGCCCGAATAGCCGATGCTCACGCCCGCGGAGATCTGGTTGTACAGATCGTCCCAGCGCGAGACGATGTCGCCGCTCCACACCGCGGCGGCGTTGCGCTGGATGCCGCGCGAAGCCCGAGCGCGTGAGGATGAACACGCGCGTGTCGGGACGCGCGGCGCGCGCGCCTTCGTACACGCCGCCGCTGTGCACCAGCGGATAGGAGTTGAAGAACTGCTCCGCCGGACCCATCGCGGTCGGGCCCGATGCGCGCCTTGATCGAATCGATGTCGAGATTGGAATGCAGGTCCGGCTCGGTGGCGTCCATCCACCAGGCGTCGATGCCGAGCACGCCGAGCTTCTCGTTGACCTGGCGCCAGTACATGTCGCGCGCGGGCTTCGAGTACGGATCGTAGAACGAGTTCTGGTAGCCCGGGCCGACCCAGTCGAGCGCGCCCGCCTCGACGTTGCCGCGGTACATGAAGCCCGGCGGCGTCGAGTTCCTTGTAGTTGTCCGTCGTCGGGATAGAACTTCGGCCACACCGAGATCATGAGGCGCGCGTTCTGCGCGTGCACCTTGTCGATCATGCCCTTCGGATCGGGAAAGCGCGTCTTGTCGAATTCGTGCGAGCCCCAGGCATCCTCGTTCCAGTAGAACCAGTCGAGCACGATGTTGTCGAGCGGGATCTTGCGCTTGCGATACTCGGCCACCACGTCCAGCAACTCGTCCTGCGTGGTGTAGCGCTGGCGGCTCTGCCAGAAACCATAGGCCCAGCGCGGCAGCATCACGGCCTTGCCGGTGAGCTGCGCGATAGCCGGCGATGACCTCGTCCTGCGATGCGCCGGCGACGAAGTAGTAGTCGATCGCGCGGCCGACGTCGGAAGTGAACGTGAGCGAATGACGCTCCGCGTCCGGCAGCGGATCGTTGTGCAGCAACGCGATGTAGCCGTCGTTGCGGAATCCACTCGATCTTGACAGTCCACCGGTTTGCCGGCGGTCATCGCCACGTCGAAGTTGTGATACCAGGCGGCCCAGTTCTGGCGCCAGCGATCGAGCACCAGCTTGCCGTCGACGTACACCTTGAAATAGCTGCTGCCGTAGAGCTGGAACTTGTGGTTGCCGGCCTTCGGCGATTCGAGCGTGCCTTCCCAGGTCACCGTCTGGTTCGGCAGGATGTTGGGCGGCGAGCCGGTGGGCGGCTCCTTCGCCACCGAGCAATTCCTTCGGCCAGTTGAAGCGATCGCGGATGTACTGGTAGTTGATGTCCTTCTCGACGCGCTCGAGCTTGAGCTGCCCGTCGATGGAGTAGCGCGCGGTGAAGCCGCCGTCCTTGCCCGCCGCGTCGCGGATCTTGAGATCGCGCGATGCGAGGCCATAGGCTTCGGATTGCCGAAGCGCGTGATGCCAGTTGTTGTCCCACAGCACGCCGTAGTTGCGGCGTCGACACCACGAACGGCACGCCGATGTCCATGTTGTGCTGGGCGAGCTCGACGTCTTCGCCGTTGAGATTCATCTGCGCGTTCTGATGCTGGCCCGAGCCGTAGAAGGCTTCGTCGGTGCCCGCGTTGAAGCGCTGCGATACGCCGGCTTCGAGCTTGCGCGACGGCTCTTCGGCGAGCAGCGGCTTGCCGGCGAGATCGGTGAACTGCACGGCGCCGTTGGCCAGCGACACGTGCGCGACGAGCTGCGAGGTTTCCAGCACGACGTCGCCCTCGCGCTTCTCCACCTTGAACGCCGGCGGCGTCGTCGGCGGAGTCGACGACCATGAGGCTCTTCGGGCAGCTCGAGATTCGCATCGGCCACCGACGTGACGCGCACGATGCGATCGGTGCGGACCTCGAGGCGCACGCGGCGCGTGGCGCCGTCCGCCGGCGTCACGACCACGCCGCGTTTCGCTCTGGTACGAACGACCCTTCCGGCGCCTGCTCCGCGCAACCCGCGAGCACGAGGACACACAGCAGTCTCGTCAACGTTTTCATGGAATTCTCTTTTGGTTCTCGAAGAATTGCGCGACGGATCATAGAGCAGCTTTGCACTGCTGTTCGACATAGTCGTGGTGCATCGGCATCGCGGCCACGGCATCCGCTATCGACTTGCGCATCGCTGCAAGGTGTCGCCGCGCCGTCGCAAGATCCAGGACGTCGGCAAGCGGGTCGTACCCCTTGGGGTCGATTCCCTGACCGAACATGACTGCGAGCCAGCTCGCTTCCTGAAACAACTCCTGTCCCGGGGAGACCACGCGTCCCGAATTCCGGAAGTGCGCCACACGCGACTTCAGCGATTCGGGAATCTCCATGTTCCGGCAGTAACGCCAGAATTCCGAATCATCACGCTCGGTGGCGTTGTAGTGCAGGATCAGAAAATCGCGGACACGCTCGAACTCCAGCTGCGTCTGCCGGTTGTATTCGGATGCGTTGAGCGCATCGCAGTCCCGGTCCGGGAACAGCTGCAGCAACTTGGCGGTCGCGCTCTGGATCATGTGAATGCTGGTGGATTCGAGCGGCTCCATGAAGCCGGCGGCGAGACCGATCGCGACGCAATTGCGATTCCAGAATTTCTTGCGGTGCCCGGTGACGAACCGGAGCACTCGGGGCTCGCCCAGCGCCTCACCTTCCAGGCCTCCCGTGAGGACCTGCGTGGCCTCGTCGTCGCCCAGGTGTGCGCTGCTGAACACGTAACCGTTGCCCAGGCGGTGCTGCAGCGGAATCCGCCAGCGCCAACCGGCAGCGAGCGCCGTCGAGCGTGTGTAGGGCAGTAGTTCGCCTGCGTTTACGCAAGGCATTGCGATCGCGCGATCGCAGGGCAGCCAGCGTGTCCACGGCTCATAGCCGGTGTGCAGGGCATCCTCGATGAGCAGGCCGCGAAAGCCGGAGCAGTCGATGAACAGGTCACCTTCGATGCGTTCGCCAGCGTCGGTGCGCACGGCTTCGATGAACCCGTCGGTTCCGCGCAACTCGACGTCGACCACGCGCCGCTCGAGCCGGCGCACGCCCTGCGCTTCGGCGAAACGACGCAGAAACGCCGCGTAGAGAATGGCGTCGAAATGAAAGGCGTGGGAGAACGTGGAGAGCGCCGAACGCCCGTCGAGCACCGGCCGCGTGAAGCGCGCGGCGCGCGCCGCCAGCGTGGGCAGCGAATAGTCCGCGAGCGGCGTCGGGTCGCCTTGCGCGCGCAGGCGAAGCCAGTAGTGATGGAACGACGACGCCTCGAGGCTTGCGCCAAAGGTGCCGAATGGATGGAAGTAGCGATGATCGAGCCGCGTCCAGTTTTCGAACTCGATGCCCAGCTTGAACGTCGCCTGCGTGGCGCGCATGAACTCGTTCTCGTCCAGGCCTAACAACTGGTTGAACGAGCGCAGCGGGGGAATGGACGCCTCGCCCACGCCGACCGTGCCGATTTCCTGCGATTCGATGAGGTGAATGGCCGTGCGGCCATCGCGCAGCACGCGCGCCAGCGCCGCGGCGACCATCCAGCCGGCGGTGCCGCCGCCGACGATCACGATGCTGCGGATGCGGCGATCGCTCACGTTGCGACTCCGCAGTAACGCGCGACGAATTCCTGGTGCGAGGGCATGCCGGACACCGCGCGCGCGATGGCTTCCCGGCGCTGCTGCATCCCGCGCTGCAGCTTCTGCGTGTCGATGCGATCGATGATCGGGTCGTAGCGATCCGGGTAGATGAATTGACCGAGGAAGATAGCCACCCAGCTCGGCTCGAAGAACGACTCCTCGCTGCCGAGTTGCACGCGGCCGCAACTGCGGAACACTTCGATCTTGCGCTGTAACGAGTCCGGCAACGGCATCGCCCGACAATAGCGCCACAGTTCCGTATCGTCGCGCTCGGTGGCGCAGTAATGCAGGATCAGGAAATCGCGGACGCGCTCGAACTCGTTCTGGCTCAGCCGATTGAATTCATCGACCATGCGCGGGTCGCAGTCGCGATCCGGAAAAAATTCGATCAGCCGTGCGATGGCGGTCTGGATCAGGAGGATGCTGGTCGACTCGAGCGGTTCCAGGAATCCGGCGGCGAGACCCACGGCCAGGCAGTTTCGATCCCAGAATTTTCGCCGATGGCCCGTGGTGAATTTCAGCAGCCGCGGCTCGGCGAGCGGCGCTCCGTCCAGATTGTCGAGCAGCGTCGAGCGCGCCACCGTCGTCGTCGCAGTAACGGCTGCTGTAGACGTACCCATTGCCGGTTCGATGCTGCAGCGGTATCCGCCACTGCCAGCCGGCAGCGCGCGCCGTGGAAGTGGTGAATGGCGTGAAGTCGCCCGACTTCTCGCATGGCACTGCGACGGCCCGATCGCAGGGCAGCCAGTGCGTCCAGTCGACGTACCCGGCATGCAGCGCCTCTTCGATGAGCAGGCCGCGAAATCCTGAAGCATCGATGAAGAAATCTGCCGCCACGCGTTCGCCATTGGCCATGCGCACGGCGTCGATGAAGCCATCGGCGCTGCGCAGTTCGGTCCCGACCACACGGCCTTCGCGATGCCGCACACCGTGGCCCAGCGCATATTCCTTGAGGAAGCGCGCGTAGAGCACTGCATCGAAGTGATAGGCGTACTTGAACGGAAGCGACTGCGCATCGGCCGCCAGTTGCGGTCTCGCGAATTTCAACGCGCGCGCGGCGACCGCCGGAAACGAGTATTCGGCGATCGGAGTCGGGTCACCGAGCTGCCCGCAGCTTGAGCCAGTGGTGATGCGGCGAGATGCCTTCGATCTGATCGCCATAGTCGCCAAAGCCGTGGAAATGGCGATTGCCGACTCGCGACCAGTCGCGAAACTCGATTCCCAGCTTGAAAGTGCCCTGCGTGCGCCGCAGGAAGTCGCGCTCGTCAAAACCCAGCAGCGCATTGAAGGCCTGGATCGCCGGCACCGTGGCCTCGCCGACTCCGACGGTGCCGATCTCCTCGGACTCGACGAGTTCGATCTCGAGGGCGTCGCGTGGAATGAACCGCGCAAGCACGGCGGCAGCCATCCAGCCGGCTGTTCCCCCACCCACGATCAATACGCGTCGCAGACGCTGCCGACTCATATCGAGAAACTACCGGAAAGCGAGGTCCACCGTCGTGGGGGCGCAGGTGGACCTCGCTATTCCGCTCAGAAGCTGGCGCGCACGGCCAGCGCGATGCGCCGGTCCGTGTCCGTCCAGCTGTACCGAGGCGCAAGCGTTGCACCGCCGACGTCGAGGAACGTGCGGCTGTTCAACAGATTCGTGCCCTGCAATCCGATCTTGACGTTGTCGGTTATCGAGTAGAACACCGACCCGTCGAGCTGACCGTAGTCTTCCGACCAGACCGGCCGCTGGATGTTGGCGGCGGACGTAGTCAGCAGGAAGCGCTCACGCCAGTTGTACGCGAGGCGCGCCGATATCCCGTACTTCTCGTACATGCCGGCGACGTTGTAGCTGGTCGGTGAGAGGCCCTCGAGAGGCAGCGTCTGGTCTTCGGCACCGGTCACCTGCGCGGGCTCGAGGATGTTGACGGCCGTGTTCCTGCCGCCAGTCGAGTCCACGTACGTGAAGTTCGCCTGAAAACCGAAGCCCGAAGCCCAGCCCGGCAGCATGTCGTAGAACTGCTGGTAGCCGATTTCGAAGCCTTTGATCTTGCCCTCCGAGCCATTCATGTTGCGCGTGACCTCGAAGGTCTGCGTGACGCCGTTCGACGTGTAGCTCTCGCTGCCCTCGCCAAGGAAGATGTAGTCCTTGATGTCCTTGTAGAAACCCGCGAGGGTCAAACTACCCGTGGGAGCGAAGTACCACTCGATGCTGGTGTCGAACTGGTTCGAAATGGTGGGCTTCAGCTGCGGATTTCCGCCGGAGCCCGTTATCGGGCTCACGTCATCGGGCGTGTAGCCGTCGGATTCGAACGTATAGGTCAACGTGGTGTACGGCATCATCTGGCTGAAGGTCGGGCGCACCATCGCCTGCGCTGCCGCGAAACGAAGCTGCAGATCGTCGCGCAGGAACCAGCGCACGTTGATGCTGGGCAGCACGTTGGTGTAATCGTTCGACTGCTGGAAGCCCGGCTGATCTCCGCCGGCGGTGAACACCAGCGCATTGATCAGCGGTGTACAGGCCGCGAGACCAAAGTCCTCGACGCACTCGACCGGGTTCATCACGTTCTGCGGCGGAGTGATGCGCAGTAACCCGATGGCCTCTTCCTCGGTCGTGACGACACGGACGCCGACATTGGCGTCCCACGCACCTTTCCCGCTTTCCCTGCTGCCGAAGCGGAGCATCGCGTAGGCGGCACGGGTTTCTTCAGTCTGGTCGTTGATGCCGGCGTTCGGATTGTCGCCGCCCGGATTCGCCATGCTGTAGTCGGTGCTGAGCGGCGCCCAGCCCCAGCCACCGCTTTGCGCGTGGCTCAGGTAGTCGTTGGCCGCCTGCGTGCCATTGCTGACCAGCGAATCGGCCGGGAACCAGCCGCCCGTCGGAACTGCGATGTCGCCGCGGAAGAAGTTGTGGTAGCTGAACTGGGTTGTCTGGGCGTTCAGACCACCGGTCGGGTTGTCGAGATAGATGATCGGACGATCGCCGGGATTCCAGAACTGATTGCTGAGCAGCCCCCAGTTCCAGCCGGACTGGCGCGTGAGCGCGCCTTTGTCCGTGGAACGAACGCCGAAGCGGAACGACTTCATGATGCTGTCGTCATCGAACTGCATCTCGGCATCGGCGCGAACGGCGGTCGAATCCGCGTCGTTGTCTTCGATGTGGTCCATTGCGGCGGCCCACCAGTACAGCGCCGGATCCGCCGAGCCGTTCGGTGTCTGGTGGAATGCGAGTCCCGGCGTATTCCCCGCGAGGTCGAAATCGAGCGAACACGCAGTGGCGGCGTTGTTGCAGCTGCCGAGCTGCGAGAACGCCGTCATGCTCAACACGTCGGCATGCGACAGCACGCGTTGCACGTCGAAGCTGAAGGTCCAGGATTCGTTCGGCTCGTACTGCAGGTTGAACGAGTAGTCGGAAGTTTCCTTGTTCGATTCGCCGTAGCGCGTGTTTGCCGTCAATTTCGCGTTCGAGAGAGTGCCGCTCTCGACGACGTCGTCATCGGAGAACGCGTACGAGGCGCTGTTCGCGTTGTAGTTGCCCTCGACGTCGCCGAACGTGTGCTCGATGTCTTTCGGGTCGGCCTTGGCGTAGAGGGCCTGCAACGTCATCGTGACCGTGTCGGTCGGCGCGTACTGGAATGCCGCGGCAATCGCGGTGCGTTTCTGTTCCCAGTCGATACGACGCCAGCCGAAGGAGTTCGGGATGTACACGGTGCGATCGGTGGTGCCGTCCCCGTTGTCGTCGCGATCGCGCGGCTCGAAACGGCCGGCCTGGATGCTGTCCGTGCGGTTGCCGACGTTGCCGACGCTCACCGAGAGCAGCGCGCCGAATTCACCGGCGCCCGTTTCCCAGCGATTGCTGTAGAGCGCGTTGCCGGAAACGAAGCCCTCGTCCTTGAGGTCCGCGTAGTTGTAGTCGGCGGACACGGCGAACTGTTGCGTGTCGCTGTCGAAAGGCAACCGCGTGCGCAGGTTGACGATGCCGCCGACGCCGCCTTCGATGAGCTCGGCGGAGGGATTCTTGTAGACATCGACGCCAGCTAACAAATCGGCCGACACGTCCTCGAAGGAGAGATTGCGGCCGCTGTTGGCGGAAAAGATGTCGCGCCCGTTGGTTTCGCTGCGCACCCAGGAAAGTCCGCGGATGAACACGCCGCCGCCTTCGGAGGCGAGACGTGCCGGATCGCGGTTTTCATTGGTCCGCTGCAGCGTGACGCCGGGGATGCGTTGCAGGGCTTCGGAGACGCTGCGGTCCGGCAGCGCGCCGATGTCGGTCGCGGTGATCGAATCGACGATCTGGTCGGAATTTTCCTTGATCTCCTGCGCGGACTTGAGACTGGCGCGAATGCCGGTGACGACGACTTCAGTGAGATCGTCCGGTGTTTCCTGCGCCTGCTGCGCCGCTGCCGGCAACGCAATCGCAAGTGAGGAAAGCGCGAGCGCCGAGGCGCTAAAGGGCGTTTCGAAACGCTTCGATTTCATCTTCATAAGGGACCCCCACTTCAAATAGCTGACGCCGGAGCCAGCCTGTCTGTCCCCCGGCGTTTCTTTTCTCGAATGAAAGTACAATGCTCTAATGAAAACTCTACATCAAGTTTTTTTAAGCGGGGAGGCGCCGATCGGGACGCTTAACGCGGAAGCGGGTTCCGTGCAGAATCTCCCGCCGCCTACTAAAACAACTATAGAAACCATGGCCACAAAACCCGGGGCACCGCGCGGCAGCGCAGCGGAAATTCCTCCAAAGACAACGCGCTATCGCGCACCTGCCCTGGAAAAGGGCCTCGACGTCATCGAACTGCTGGCGGCCGAAAAGTCGCCGCTGAATCTCTCGGCGATCTCGCAGCGCCTCGGCCGCTCCTCCGGCGAGCTGTTCCGCATGCTGCAGGTGCTGGAGTTCAAGGGCTTCATCACCACGGCCGAAAACGGCTCGGGTTATGTCCTCACGAACAAGCTGTTCGCGCTCGCCATGGCGCAGGCGCCGGTGCGGTCGCTGGTCGAAACCGCGCTGCCCATCATGCGCAAGCTGGTCCAGGACATCGGCCAGTCCTGCCACATCGCGGTGGCCTCCGAAGACCAGATCGTGGTGATCACGCGCATCGAGCGGCCCGGCGACCTCGGGTTTTCGGTGCGCATCGGCTATCGGCGCGAGATCGCGACGCGCCACCTCGGGCCTGGTGCTGTTCGCCTACCAGAACGACGAAGTGCGCCGCGCCTGGCTCAAGCGCTGCCGGCTCAAGGGTGAGGCCGCCGATTCCTTCGTCGAGCGCGCCAACGTCGTGCGCGCGCGCGGACATCACGAAGCGGCGTCGCGATTTCGTGCGCGGCATCGTCGACCTGTCCGCGCCCATCCTGCGCGGCGACACCGCGGTCGCGGCGCTCACCATCCCCTTCGTGCACAGCAATCCGCTGCATGATGGAAATGCCGCAGGCAGTGGAATTCGTGCGCGCCGCGGCGCGACAGATCTCCGACGAAATCGTGCACGGGGATCTTCCATGACAGAACGACGGGCGAAGACCAGCGTTCATCACGCCGGGATTTCTCGTCGCGACCGTCCTGATCGTCGGGCTGTTCTTCATTCTGGGGCATGTCGAACAGCCTCAACGACGTGCTGATTCCGCAGTTCCGCAAGACGTTCCAGCTCGATGACTTCGCGTCGAGCCTCGTGCAGTTCGCGACGTTCTACTTCGGCTACTTCTGCTTCGCGATTCCGGCGTCGCTGTTCATGCGGCGCTTCGGCTATCGCGCCGCGGTGGTGCATGGGCCTGGTGCTGTTCGGCACCGGCGCGCTGCTGTTCCTGCCCGGCCGCGCAGTCCAGCCAGTACTACTTCTTCCTGCGTCGCGCTGTACGTGATCGCCAGCGGCCTCGTCGTTCCTCGAGACCTCCGCCAATCCGCTGATCGCCGTCATGGGTCCGGCCGGAGAGCGCCGACCAGCGGCTGAACTTCGCGCAGACGTTCAATCCCTCGGCACGATCGTCGGGATCGTATCATCGGCGGCATGCTGATCCTCTCCGACGTGCACTACACGCCCGAGCAGCTGCAGCGCGCTGGACGCCCGCGGCGCAGTCGCCGCCTGCCGCGCCGCCGAGCTGGCCGCGGTCAAACTACCGTACGTCGGCATCGCCGCGTGGTGATCGCTCTGGGCGCTGCTGGTGGCCGTTCGCGAAGTTTCCGCCGGTGGACCGCGGCGCGGCGCGATGCCGAAGCCGAAGGCGGCTTTCGCGGCCTCGCGCAGTTTCCGCGCTACTGGCTCGGCGTGTTCGCGCAGTTTGCGTACGTCGGCGCGCAGGTAGGCGTCTGGAGCTTCCTGATCCGCTACACGCAGCACAACTTCCCGGGCACGGTCGAGAAAGACGCGCTGCGCTGGCTGCCGATTTCCTTCGGCATCTTCTTCGCCGGCCGGTTCATCGGCACGCTGCTGATGTCGAGCGTTCAGCCCGGCGAAGCTGCTGGCCGTGTTCGCCGTCATCAACGTGGCGTTGTGCCTGGTTGCCGCGGTTGCCGGCGGGCAGCGTCGGGCCTCACTGCGCTGATCGCCTCGAGCTTCTTCATGTCCATCATGTTCCCGACCATCTTCTCGATGAGCCTGCGCGGCCTCGGTGTCGTACACCAAGTCGGGCTCGTCGTTCCTCGTCATGGCCATCATCGGCGGCGCGGTGTTCACCGCCGTCATGGGTCTCGTGTCGCGTGAAAGCTCGATCAACGTCGCCTACCTCGTGCCGGCGGCGTGCTTCGCCATCGTGTTCCTGTTCGCCTGGAAGTCGCGGCGCGACCCGGTGACGGCCGCGGCTGCACGCCGCGGCATGACCGCGTGCGCTGGCGCGCCGCGAGCTGGGCAGCGACCGGACTCGAAGTGAGCGAGCTCGGATTCGGCGGCGCGGGCATCGGCAACCTGTATCGCGAGCTCGCCGACGAGGACGCCGGCGCTGCGGTGCACGGAGTCTTTCGCCGCGGGCGTACGCTACTTCGACACCGCGCCGTTCTACGGCTTCGGCTTGAGCGAGCTGCGACTCGGCAGCGCACTGCGCGGCGCGCAACCGCCGCCGGTGATCTCCACCAAGGTCGGCCGCCGGCTGGTGCCCACCGGTCCGCAGGACGCGAGCGTCGGCCGCGAGGGATATTTCTCGCCGCGACCGTTCGCGCCCGTGTTCGACTACAGCTACGAGTCGGTGATGCGATCGCACGCGGAGAGCCTCGAGCGCCTCGGGGTCGCGCGCGTCGACATCCTGCTGTGCCACGACATCGGCCGGCTGACGCATGGCGATGCACACGCGGCGCGCGTGCGCGAGTTTCTCGACGGCGGCTATCGCGCCATGCGCGAGCTGCGCGATACGGGCGCGGTGCGTGCCATCGGGCTCGGCGTCAACGAGTGGGAGGTGTGTGTCGAACTGCTCGCACAATGCGAACTCGACTGCATCCTGCTCGCCGGGCGCTACACGCTGCTCGAACAACCGGCGCTGCGAGAACTGTTGCCGCTGTGTGCCGAACGCGGCGTGTCCATCATCTGCGGCGGCCCGTTCAACTCGCGGCATCCTGGCTGCCGGTTCGCGCGCCGGCGCACAGGCTCACTACAACTATGCCGCCCCGCCCGCGCGCCGTGCTCGAGCGCGTGCGCAGTCTCGAAGCGCTTTGCGAGGAATTTTCGGTGCCGCTGCAGGCCGCGGCGCTGCAGTTTCCGCTGGCCCATCCGGCGGTCGCGAGCGTCGTGGCGGGATGTGCGAATGGCGCCGAAGCGCGTCACTGCGCCGCCATGTTTGCGCATCCCATCCCGCGGGCATTCTGGGGCGCGCTGCGCGACCGCGGCCTTGTGGACGCCGCAGCGCCTCTGCCCTCGTGAGCCCGGCATGAATCACATCGACAGCCACCAGCATTTCTGGCGCCTCGATCGCGGCGACTACGGCTGGCTGACGCCTGCGCTCGCGCCTATCTACCGAGACTTCCTGCCTGCCGATCTCGCGCCGCAGCTCGCCGCGGCCGGCGTCGGCGCCACCATTCTCGTGCAGGCCGCGCCGACCGTCGCGGAGACGCGTTACCTGCTGCGAACTGGCGCGCGAGCATCCTTCATCGCCGGCGTCGTGGGCTGGGTGGATTTCGAGGAGTCCGATGGTCGCCGATACCATCGCCGGGCTCGCCGCGGATCCCGGGCTCGTGGGGCTGCGGCCCATGATCCAGGACATCCCCGACCCCGAGTGGATGCTGCGCGCGGAACTCGCGACCGGCATTCGAAGCCATGATCGACCACGGCCTGGTGTTCGACGCGCTGGTGCTGCCCAAGCATCTGCCGGCGCTGCGTGAGCTCGCGGCACGCTATCCCGATCTCGCCATGGTGCTCGACCACGGCGCCAAGCCGCCGATCGCCTCCGGCGATCTTGCGGCGTGGAAGCAGGAGATCACCGCGCTGGCCGCGCGAGACGCCGGTCGTCTGCAAACTTTCGGGCCTCGTCACCGAAGCGGGCACCAGCGACGCCGCCGCACTCGCCGCCTGCGTCGATCACCTGCTCGAAAGATTTCGGACCGCAACGCATGATGTGGGGCAGCGACTGGCCGGTCTGCGAGCTCGTGTGTTCATATGACGAGTGGCGCGCGACCAGCGACGCGCTGCTGGCCGGCCTCGACGCCGCCGAGCGCGAGCAGATCTAATCAGGAACGGCACGAGCAACCTATGGAATCTAAGCGACTCGCCGGCAAGACCGCCGTGGTCACCGCGGCGGGCTCCGGTATCGGCCGCGCCAGCGCAGAAAGCTTCGCGCGCGCCGGCGCGCGCGTGATCGCCGCGGACATCGACGCGAAGGCGCTGGCAACCGTGGCCGGTTGCGAGGCGCAGGTCCTCGACGTGCGCGATGCGGGAGCGATCGCGCGTTTGCGCAGCGCGTCGGCAAGATCGACGTGCTGTTCAACTGCGCGGGCTCGGTGCCGGGCGGCACCGTGCTCGACGTCGAACCCGACGAAATGGGACGCCGCCTTCGACCTCAACGTCAATTCGATGTACCACATGATCCGCGCGTTCCTGCCCGGCATGATCGCGGCGCGCGCCGGCTCCATCATCAACATGTCGTCGGTGGCGAGTTCCATCACCGGCGTCGCCGGATCGCTGCGCCTATGGCGTCACCAAGGCGGCGGTCATCGGCCTGACCAAGTCGGTGGCAGCGGATTTCGTCGCGCAGGGCATTCGCTGCAACGCCATCTGCCCCGGCACCGTGGACACGCCGTCACTGCAGGCACGGCTGCATGCCTACGGCGACTACGCCAAGACGCGCGCAGAGTTCGAAGCGCGCCAACCCATGGGCAGGCTCGGCAAGCCGGAAGAAATCGCGGCGCTGGCGCTGCACCTGGCGAGTGACGAATCGGGATTCACGACCGGCCAGATTCACGTAATCGACGGCGGGTGGATGATATGAAACGGAATGTTCAACCATGTGCGTTGACCGTGTTCGCACTGGTTTCCGCCGTCGCGCTCGCGCAAACGCCAGCCCCGGGATTGAACGCCAGATCGGAAAAGGCGCAAGGGCTGGTCATGCTCACTTCCGACCTCGTGCCCGACCAGGGCCGGCTCGTCTTCAAGGTCGTCGCCTACAACAAGGGAGCGGCGCCTGTCGCACTCGACCCCGCGTCCATCACGCTAACTACCGCGGCGGGCAAGCCCGTGCCGCTGGCCACGCTCGCGCAACTCGAAGACGAGACCCGCGAGGCGTTCGGCGGGCCGCCGGCCAAGCGGCCCGATGACTACACCAGCATGTCTGCAGCGCAGCGCCCGGTCATCATCACCTCGAGCGGCGAGCGCGACATCAGCGGCTATACCGGCGGTGACGGCGTGAGTTCGTCGGTTGCCGGCGGCGGCCGGAAGAAGACGGTGGACGAAACCACCGATCCCAAGCTCAAGGCCGCGCTCGACAACCTGCGCGCGGGCATCTTGCAGCCCGGGAGCGTAGCCCCGCGAAGCGCTGCGGGCGGCAATGCCGTCACGCAGTCTTTCAAATTCGGGCGCAAGGAAGAACGCCGGCTCGAGCTGGCCATCGATTTCGCCGGCGAGCGTCACGAATTCGAGTTCGAGGTTCCCCGCTAATACGTCGCGAGGCGCACGCGCAGCAGCTGCGGCTCGTCGGTGAGATTCAGGCCGTAGTCAGTCTGATCGCCGTTCCACACGCGCGATTTGCGCCATTTGCCGTCGACGTAAGTCCCCTCTTCCACGCTGGCGAAGATCAGGCCATTGGCCTTGCGACTTTCCGCAGGCGCGAAGTTCACGCGGACTCGCTGCCCGGTCAGCAGGTACTCGTCGGGACCCAACTGCGCCAGCAATGCGCCGCCGGACGGGTAGTTGGGCCACTCGGGCTTGTCCTTGAGATCGCCGAACCACTCTTTCATGCCGAACTGCCATTCGTTGAAGCTCAGCGTGACCTGCCAGCGCCCGAGGTCGAGCTTGCGGCTGGTCCGATCGTCAGGTTCCGACGCGCCCCACACCCGGCCCGTGTAACTCAAGCGTGCCCAGTCGCGCGCGATGGGCGCAAGCAGGCGATAAGGCTGCGCGAATGCGTCGATGGCTTCATCGATATGCTTCGCGCCCAACGGAAAATTCGAATACCCCGTGTAGTCGATGCCGAAAGGCACGACGCCGAGCGCCTGGGCGCCGAGCACGTCGTAGAAATAGCGCGCAAACACCGGGTCGTTGCCGATCTCCGGGACCAGCAGCGGGCCGCCGGCCTTGTAGAGCTCGATCACGCGATCGACTTTCTTCGAGTCCTTCATGTAGATGTCGGGCGCCACGATGTCGATGGCCGGCGCCGCGGCGCGATAGATGGAGATCACGTTGTCGGTGGGCCCACCGCTGGCGTAGCCACCGGGCGGTCCTGGATGGAAGGGATCGCGCAGCGAGGCGTTCACATACATGGGCAGCGCATATTCCTTCTTGCCGGCCGCGGCCACGTCGCCGATGAATTTCGCCACCGACCAGGCATGGAAGAACTCCTCGGCGTCCTTGCCGAAAGTCTGGGTCCAGGTACCGGGTTTCGCGCCGAGCGCCTTGACGAGCGCCGCAGGTACGGCGCCTCCGAACAACTTCGTCGCCTCGGCGCCGAAATCACGCACGCTGCCGTAAGTCCCGGGCTCGTTCTGCACCTGCACCATGATCACGGTGCGTTCCGAATCGACTTCTTTCAGGTGACGCATCAACGCGGCGAACGCGCGCTTGTCCGCCGCGAGGGTCGCCGCGGAGTGCGGCGACATCGAATTCAGCACCTTGCCCCTGGCATCGATCAATCGCGGGAAGCGCGCGTTGTCCAGCTTCACCCACTCGGGCGCGTAGTTAGGGCCGTTGTTTTTCCACGTGGCGAACCAGAGCAGCACGAGCCGGACCTTCTGTTCGCGCGCCTCCCGCAACAATGTGTCCAGGAAGGAGAAGTCGAACTTTCCCTCGACGTGGCTCGATCTGCTCCCAGGGCATGGCCACACTGACGGTGTTGGCCTGCAGCTTTTTCACCGCCGGCCAGACCTTGGGCAGCACCGAGGGCCACGAGCTCGAGTTGTTTACCTGGGCGCCGAGCATGAGATATGGCGCGCCATCGACCATGAGCGCGGAACGCCCGTCGCGCGTGACCAGTTCCGGCACGGGCGGCGCCGCACTGGCGGTGGCGTGGGCGACCAACGCAATACTCAACAGCAACACGATCTTCCGATAACGCATTCTGGTCTCCCGTACCCGCGCGCGCGTCGCTAGTATAGATAGCAATCGCGGCGCTGGACGGAGAAGACTCTTGAGGGGAACCTGGATCGCATCGGTGATGATGGCGATGATGCAGGTCGCCATCGCCAGCGCGCCTGCGGCACTCGAACTGTCGGCCATCGATCGGGTGTGGTCCGGCCACAGCGTGCGCTTCGCGCTGGTGGTCAACGAAAAATCCATTCTCGTCGGCTACTACGATGCGAACCGGCAAATGACCGTGGCGTCGCGGCCGCGCGGCGTGGCGCATTGGACCTATCACAAGCTTCCGAGCTGGGTCGGGTGGGACAGCCACAACTACGTGGCCATGGCGGAAGATGCCGCCGGACATCTCCACGTACTCGGCAACATGCATGTGGATCCTCTGCTCTACTTCCGCACCACCGTCGCGGGCGACGTGCGTACGCTGACGCGTGTGCCGGTGCTCGCCGAAGCCAGGCTCGAGCAGCGCGTGACCTATCCAGTCTTCCTGAGAGACGTCGCGGGCCGCCTGATCCTCAAGTACCGCGACGGCGGGAGCGGCAACGGCAACGAGATCTACAACGTCTACGACGCGGCGACTTCGACCTGGCGCCACCTGCTGGCTGGAGCGCTCGCCGACGGCGAAGGAAAGCGCAACGCGTATTTCGTGGGACCCACGCTCGGGCCCGACGGCTACTTTCACCTGGCGTGGGTGTGGCGCGAGACGCCGGACGCCGAGACCAACCACGATCTTTCCTATGCCCGCAGCCGGGATCTCGTGCACTGGGAGCGGTCCGACGGTACCGCGCTCCCGCTACCGATCACGCTGGCGCGCAGCGAGATCGTCGACCCGGTGCCGGTGCGCGCCGGCATGATCAACAACAACACGGTGGTGGGCTTCGACGGCGCTGGTCGCGCCATGATCACCTTCCACAAGTTCGATGCACGCGGCAACACGCAGATCTTCGTGGCCCGGCGCGAGGCGTCTCGCTGGCAACTGCGACAGGTCAGCGACTGGCAGAATTTCCGATGGGATTTTCGCGGCCGCGGATCGCTCGACAGCAGGTTGTTCGTGAGCGGTGCCGTCGCAGCCGGCGAGCACCGCGTACGTGTCTCCGTGGTCCGCGACGGCAAACCGATCGACTTCCTGCTCGACGAACGCACACTCGAACGAATCGAGGAACGCGCGGGAGTGACACTGACCGAGCGGCTGCGTCCCACGCTGGCGGTGCCTGAAGGAATGCAGCTCAATACGGTCGAAGACAGCGGCGTGTCCGGCATCGCCATCGCCTGGGCTGCGCGGCCGCCACACCGCGATCTGCCAACCCCCGACATTCCGGAACCGACCACCCTTACCCTGGTGATTCCCTCAAAAAAGGAGTGATCGCCGTGTGGGGCATGCGTGGATTGGAATCGAGCCATCCACAAATTGACATGGGGAATCCTCCTACGCGCCAGCTGCCGGATCAGGGCACCTAACTAACTCCTGTCGGTGATCAGTTTCGATCACGAGGCGCCACTTGTGCTAATACGGGCGCAACAGCCGTCATGATGATGGCTGATCGAGATGGGGGGCAAACAATGACAAAGCACTGCCGCACGCATGGACTCGCTCTTTTCGCTTTCATTGGATTCTCATCGCTGACCTTCGGAGCCGACGCCGAGCCCGATGAACCGATCGACGAAGTGGTCGTCACCGGTTTTCGCCAGAGCTACGCCAGTGCCGTGAAGGCCAAGCGCGACGCCATTGGCGTGACCGACAGCATTTCTTCCGAGGGTCTCGGTCGCTTCCCGGATCTCAATGTCGGCGAGGCGCTGCAGCGCGTGCCCGGCGTGCAGATCAACCGCGAGGCCGAATCGCGCAACGCGACCATCAACCTGCGCGGGCTGCCCGGCACCTACGCGCGAGTGACGCTCAACGGGATCAATTTCGCCGATCCCATCCTCGACGATGCGACGCCGCTCGGCGCTTTCAATTCCGAAATCTTCAGCGGCATCGAAATCGTGAAGTCGCCATCCGCGGCCGATCAGCCCGGCGGCATCAGTGGCAACATCGACCTGAAGATTCAGCCGGCGTTGGCACGCACCGATGGCCTGTCGTTCACGATCGCCGGTGAGCACAACGATCTCGGCGGCTACACCTCACCGGCGCTCACTGTGGGTGGCGCGCAGCATTTCCTCGACGAACGGTTCGCGGTATTTGCGACCGCCGCTTACAAGGAAGAGGAATTTCGCCGCGACTCGATCTTCTTCAACCAGTACACGCTGCTCAACCCCATGACCACGCCCAATTACGCCGCACGTTTCGGCAGCGTGGCGGGTGGCGTGTTGTTTCCCTCGGACGTGCGCCAGGCGGTGAAGTACAACAAGGGCGACCTGCTCACCGCCGCCGCCGGCGCGCAGTTCGCTGCGAACGACCAGCTCACTTTCGGGCTCGACGCTTTCCTCACGCAGCGCCACATGGACGAGGCCGCCACCGACATCCTCGACATCGACATGCGCAACGGGGCGACCATAGTCGATCCCACGGGTCCCGTATTCGCGGCGAGCGGCGCGAGCTACGTCAACGTCTACAACTACTCCAACACCCAGGTGTTTGCCTCGTTCCGTTCCGAACCCTTCGAGCAGGAAACCTGGGGTACCAATGCGCGCGCCGAGTGGGACAACGAGGCCTGGCACATCACCGGTGTGCTTACCACGTCCAAGGCCACCAACCATCTCGATCAATCGCAGCTCGACTTCCGGCGTCAGGCGCAGGCGGCCGGTAATGGCACGTCAGGCAGTTTTTTCTCGGGCGGTACCGACGTCGGCGACTATCTATTCACGCTGAATCCCGATCCGGCCGTGGTCGACACGTCCGGGCCCTGGAACTACCCGGGCGCTGGACCTTCGCTGACCAACGCCGCCGGGAACGTCTTCATCATCGCCGGCAGCGAAGGCCACGCCGAGAACGAGCTCGACGGCATCCAGTTCGATTTCGAGCGGCAGCTCGATGCGGGGTGGCTGTCGAGCCTGCAGTTCGGCGCCCGCTATGAAGACACCGTGTTCACCTCGCGCGGGCGACGCGCGAGCGCCGCCGGTGTGCAGAGCCAGAACATCGACAGCCAGTTCCTGGAGGAAAGCGAATTCGCCGGCGATTTCTTCGGCGGGAACGCCGGCGAAACGCTGCGCAACTGGCAGACCGTGAACTACGACTATGCCGTGTCGCGGCTGCAGCCTGTCACGGTGCCGCCTGGAGGCCTCACTACCGCCAACGGCTGGGTGAACGACTCCACCAACGGCAGCTTCCTGTCGTTCAACTTCAGCAACCAGAACAAGATCTCTTCGGCCTACGTGATGGGGAAGTTCGCAGCAGAGCTCGGCGGGCGCGAGTTGCGCGCCAACCTCGGCTTGCGTTACGAAGACACCGACAACGTGATCCGGTCGATGGACCGCAACGCCGCTCAGCAGTTCGTCACCAACGTGTACGAGAAGAGTTACGACAATCTGTTGCCGTCGGCAATCTTCGCGCTGGACCTGTCGGAAGACTTCGTGGTGCGGGCCGCGGCTTACAAGACCTTCGTGCGCCCGCAACCGCGGCAGGTATCGCCCGTGACGCTGGTCGCGCCGACTGCCAGCGGGTTCAACGTCACCTATGGAAATCTCACGCTGCATCCTTACGATGCCGACTCGTACGACGTCTCGCTGGAATGGTACAACCGCGCCGATTCGCTCATCGCACTCGCCGTCTACCAGAAAAAGATAACCGGCCTCGTCGGTCCGCAGACCGACGTCAACGTACTCTGCCCCGCCGACGCCACTTCCCTGGGCCTTGGACATCTCACCGTGAACGGCACCACCTGCCAGTCCGATATCCTGGTGAATGGCAACCCGGCGGTGATCACGGCCAGCGGTACCGTGAATCAGGAGGAGCCCATCGAAGTTGCGGGTGTCGAATTCTCCGTGCAGCAGAATCTGGATTTCCTGCCCGCGCCATGGAGCAACTTTGGCGGCGCGCTGAATTTCTCCTGGGCGGATATCAGCGGCCAGACTGCGGCGGGCACGCCGGCCACGCTGCCCGGCGTCTCGAAGCGCGCCGGGAACTTCATCGCCTACTACGAAACGAATCGCTTCGGAGTGCGACTGGCCTATAACTATCGCGACGACTACGACCTGGCGGCCGGCGGCACGTTCTCAGGCGCCGCCCGCTCGGTGAAGGAGCGCGGCCAGCTGGATACATCCGTCTCGTTCGACTTCACGCCGCACGTGTCGGTTGGCTTCGATGCCTACAATCTCACGGAGGAGTTGCGCGTGGAGTATCAGAACGTGGAAACCATCCCGCGACGTGCGGATTTCGATGGCCGAACCTACCAACTCTATTTGCGCGCCGAGTTCTAGCGCCGCATGATCGGCTCCTGCTCAGGGGGTAGCCGGATGAAGAACTTGTGGATGCGGAGCGCGGTATGCGCCTTAGCGGTCGTGATGTCCGTGGCGGCGAGCGCAGCCGAAACCAGCCCTTCGCGCAAGGACGTGCTCAAGCTCGCCGCACGCGTAGCCGATTGGCAGCTCGAGCGCATGGGGAAGACCGAGGGTGTCAGCTCGCACGCCGAGGAAACCGCCAACTCGCGCAGCTGGCAGCAAGGCGCGTTCTGGGTGGGCATGACGCGCCTCGCAGACGTCACCGGCGAGAAGCGCTTCGCTGAAGCCATCATCGCGATGGGCAAGGCCAACCAATGGCAGCCCGGCAAGCGCATGCTACACGCCGACGATCATGTGATTGCCCAGAGTTATCTGTGGGCGGCGCGACATGGTTCGGGACCTGAAGCCATCGCCCCGCTACGCGACCTCGTTCGATTCGATCCTTGCGAAACCTCCAATCGATCACCTGAGCTTCGTGATCACCAAGGACTACGAATCGACGCCCTGCCTGCGCCGCTGGTGCTGGTGTGATGCCTTGTTCATGTCGCCACCGGCGTGGGTCGAGCTCACACAACAGACCGGCGATCCGCGCTACACGAACTTCGCGATGGCGGAATTCTGGGCTACCACAGATTTTCTCTACGACCCGGTCGAAAAGCTCTACTTCCGCGACAGCCGATTCTTCGAACGCCGCGACGACCAGGGCCGCAAACAGTTCTGGAGCCGTGGCAACGGCTGGGTGTTTGCCGGCATCGCCAACATCCTCGACGTTCTGCCGAAGGACAACCCGCACCGCCCGCGCATGGAACAACTGTTTCGCGACATGGCCGCGAAACTGAAAACGCTGCAGAAGCCCGACGGCTACTGGCCGCCGTCCCTGCTGGCGCCCGAGAATTCACCCGCCGAAACCAGCGGCACGGGCTTCTACGTCTACGGCCTCGCCTGGGGCGTGAATCGCGGGTTGTTAGACGCGGGCGAATACCGGCCGGCCATCGACCGCGGCTGGGCGGCCCTGGCCCGCGCGGTGGCGAAAGACGGCCGACTCGGCTGGGTGCAGCAGGTCAGCGACCGGCCCGAAAGCGTCGCGGAGACCGACACGCAGTACTACGGAGTCGGCGCGTTCCTGCTGGCCGCGAGTGAAGTCGCGCGCTTATAACTCGCCGCGCTTCAACTGCTCCACGGCGTGGCTGGCGGCGCGCGCCGTCAGCGCCATGTAGGTGAGCGAGGGATTCTGCGTGGGTGATGACACCATGCAGCTGCCGTCGGTCACGAACACATTCGGCACCGCGTGGACCTGGTTGTGCGCGTTGAGCACCGAGGTCTTCGGATCGCGCCCCATGCGCGCCGTGCCCATCTCGTGGATCACGCTGCCCGGCGTCACCGGGTTGTTGAAGCCCTTGACGTTCTCGAGCTTCGCCGCCTTCATCATCTCCACGGCGTCGTCCATCATCTGCTGCGCCATGGCGCGTTCGTTGTCGCGATAGCTCATCGACATGTGGATGATGGGCATGCCCCAGCGATCGAGTCTGCTCGCGACAGCCACATGCGGTTGTCGTGGTACGGCAGCGTCTCGCCATAACCTTCCATGAACAGATTCCACTCGCCCGGGCCGCGTGATCTCGTTCTTGAAGTCGGCGCCGAATTCCGCGCTGCCGATGCCGCGCGTCCAGCTGCCGCGCGACGGTGTACACCTCGTAGCCATAGCCGCGCTTGAACTTCTCCTCGCGCTTTGCCGACGTTGCGAAAGCGCGGGATGTACATGCTGGTGGCGCGGCGTCCGCGGTAGTAGCGATCCGCGAGTCCCGAGTAGCTGGCCGTGGCGCCGCCGCCGTTGTGGTGATCCATGAGGTTGTGGCCGAGCTCGCCGCTGTCGTTGCCGAGCCCATTCGGGAAAACGCGCTGAGCGCGTGTTGAGCAGGATCGCGGTGGAGTTCAGCGCCGAAGCGCACAGGAACACGACGCGCGCGAAGTATTCGGTGGTCTTGCGCGTGATGCGCGTCGACGACGCGCACACCGGTGACGCGTTGTTCTTGCCTTCGTCGTAGATCAGCGAGTGCACCACGGCGTCCGGCTGCAGCGTGAGATTGCCGGTGGCCGCCGCGGCCGGCAGCGTCACGCCGTTCGATGAGAAATACGCGCTGTACGGGACAGCCGCGCGCGCACTGATTGCGGCCCTGGCAAGGTCCGCGGCCGTTGTGCTCGCGCGACAGCACCGCCGTCGCGCTGCAGATGAGCTTGCGATCGCCGTGAACGCCGCCGCCATGTGCCCGCGGATGTGTTTCTCGAGCGCGTTCATTTCGAACGGCGGCTGCAGGATCTGCTTCGGGCAACTGCGGCAGGCCCGGAGTTCTCGCCGCTGGCGCCGATGAAACGTCTCGACGTGGTCGTACCACGGCGTGATGTCGGCGTAGCGGATCGGCCAGTCGATGCCGACGCCTTCGCGCAGGTTCGCTTCGAAGTCGAGATCGCTGTAGCGGAACACGTGCCGCGCCCACATGCAGCGAGCGTCCGCCGACCTGGTAGCCGCGATACCAGTTGAAGGGCTGTGCCTGCTCGTAGGGATGCTCGCGTGTCGTCGACGAAATGATGCTTGGTCGACTGGTCGTATAGATAGAGTGTCGACTGGATGGGCTGCGCCGCGCGGTCCGCATTGGTGGCGCGGTTGTTGTGCGGCAGCTGCCAGGGATCCTTGAGCGCGGTCGTGTAGTCCGTCGACGTGCCGGATGTTGCGTCCGCGCTCGAGCACCAGGGTCTTCAGACCCTTTCTCGGTGAGCTCCTTCGCGGCCCAGCCACCCGACATCCCGGAGCCGACGACAATGGCGTCGAATTGATTTGAGGTGGCCATCAGATCGCCCACGCTTTCTGGTTGGCGGCGAGCGGCAGATCGCCCTGGAAGCCGCCGGGCACTCTTTCGTAGGCCAGCGCCTGCGTGGCGCCGATCTCGGACAGGAAATAGCCGGTGAGCGTGTAGTCCTTGAGAATCTTGAAGAACGACTGGTCGTAGGGCAGCGGCATGTCCGCCGCGGCGCGCGCCTTGAGCAGCGCCACCTGCTCCGCCGGCGCGAGCCGCGCGAATTTTTTCGCACCGAGGACGTTTCAGGCCGGCGCGAAAGGTCTTCTGCGCCTCGGCATTCGCGCAGGCGGGAATGGCCAGATCGATGAAGTAGTGGGTGTCGGCAGCGGATGCGGCCGGCGAATCCGTCGCCGGCAGGATCACGTCGACGAGCGCGCGCAGCGTGTCCATCTCGGAGTCGGTGAAAAAGGTGGCCTTGCGTGGCGCGGCGGCGAACGCCGTCATCACCTGGCCGAATGCGGCATGCCCCATGAGTACGGAAGCGCCGCGCAGGAACGAACGACGGTCAGTCATGATCCCCCTCCCGGATCGAATGAACGCACGACACCGAATCTTATTCGTTTTTCAGCGGCGCCGCGCACGTTCATCGCAAACAACCCGACCTGCAGCGCGATCAGCGCCCAGGCCTGCACGTGCCAGGCCCAGACGATCCACAGCATGTTGCTCACGATGAACCACCAGAAACCGTGCGCGCGCCGCGTCTTGTCGCGCGACGCCACCAGCCAGGCGGCGAGCAGTGTCACCGCCATGGCTGGCCACTGGAGTGCATCGAGCAGGTTGTCGGGTTCAAGTGTAGTTAGCCGTTGTAGGCACGTTCGAGCGCGGCGATGTCGAGCTTGCCCATTTTCATCATCGCCGCACATGGCGCGCTGCGACTTCTCATCGGGCTCGCCGAACCACTCCACCATCTTGCTCGGCACCACCTGCCAGGACAGTCCGTACTTGTCCTTGAGCCAGCCGCAGACCTGCGCCTTCGGATCGCCGCCGGCGCGTGAGCTTGTTCCAGTAGTAGTCGAGCTCTTTCTGGTCCTCGACGTAGATCTGCAGCGAGACGGCCTCGTTGAACTTGAAGATCGGCCCGCCATTGAGCGCGGTGAACGGCTGCCCCGTCGAGCTCGAAGCTGCACGGTCATGACCGAGCCCTCGGGTCTGCTGGTGCGTCTCGAAGCCGGCCTTGCCGTAGCGCGCGATCGTCGCGGATCTTCGAGTTCTTGAAGATGCTCGACGTAGAAATTGCGCGGCCTCTTCGCGCCTGGCTGTCGAACCACAGGCAGGGCGATGATTTTCTGGCTGAACTGCATGAAGAGTTTCCTCGTGATATTGAAGTGTTCACTGCATAGCCGAACGGGCCGTCGCCGAATCGACACCTCGCAAAGCTAATTGCGCCGGGATGTCTCCGGCTGTCGGACAGCGCCGGCTCTATGAGCGGCGCACCAGCGCCTCTTCGAGTTCTTCGAGGCTGCGGCCGCGCGTCTCGGGCACCAGCGCGCCAGATGAAGGACGACCCCAGCCAGCGCGAACACGCCATAGATCAGGAAGGTCTGCGAGTTGCCGAGCGTTTCCATCTCCCAGGGGAACACGAACTGCACGATGACGCACACCGTCGAATTGACGACTCCCACGCAGGAGATGGCGAGCCCGCGGATCCGGTTCGGAAAGATCTCCGACAACAGCACCCACATGACGGGTCCCAGCGAGAACGCAAAACTGGCGACGAAGCCGAGCATGCCGATCAGCACCAGCAGCGAGCTTTGCGCCTCGTCGTCGACCTGGAAGCCATAGGCCGCCAGCAGCATGAACGCGCCGATCCCGACGCAACCAAACATCAACAAGGGCCGGCGGCCGACGCGGTCGATGAGCAGCAGCGCGAGCACCGTGAACACCACGTTCACCAGCCCGACGAACACGGTCTGCATGAACGAGGCGTTGGCCCCGGCGCCGGCGCGCTCGAAAATCACGACGGCATACGACAGCACCGAGTTGATGCCGGTGATCTGCTGCAGGATGCCGACCAGCAGCCCGATGATGAGCACGCGGCGCAGCGCGGGGCTCAGGATTTCCGCAAGTGCCGGCTTTTGCTCCTGCGCTTCGTGCTCGAGCGAGACGATGCACGGCGTCGAGCTCGCGCTCGGCGCGTTCGGTGCCGGCGAGGCGCGCCAGCACGCGGCGCGCCGCGGGCAGCTGGTCGTGCATCGCCAGCCAGCGCGGACTCTCCGGCACCAGCAACAGCGCGAAGAAATAGGGAATCGCCGGCACCACGCCGATGCCCAGCATCCAGCGCCAGTTCCAGTCCGCGGCGCCGCCGAACCGCACGATCAGGTAGTTGCTGACGAAGGCCAGCCAGCGTGCCGAGCACGATGAACAGCTGGTTGAAAGACACCATGCGACCGCGCCACGCGGACGGAGAAATCTCCGCGATGTACATGGGCGCGGTGACCAGCACTGCTCCGACGCCGAAGCCGCTGAGCAGGCGCGCCACGATCAGCGTCGCGAAATTCTCCGACAGCGCCGCGAGCAGCGCCGAGGCTGCGAACACGCAGGTGGCGAGCAGCAGCACCGTGCGCCGCCCGATATCGATCGGCCAGCGGACCGGAGATGAAGATCGAAACCGTGGAAGCGACCGCCATCGACGTGACCGCCCAGCCGAGCTCGAACTCGTTCAGGGCGAATTCGCCTTCGATGAAACGCACGGCGCCGGTGAACAGCGAACCGTCGAAGCCCATGAGAAAACCGCTGAGTGCGACGATCAGGATCGTCCCGATCGCGCGGTGGCGGCTCGCCAGCATCACGCAGGCCGGCCGACGGAATCGCGTTCGACGAGTTTGGGTTCGAAAACCTGCTGCACGTCGAGGTCCTGCTGGTCGTACACGTTCTTGAGCACCCAGCGCGACGCCATGCGGGCCATGTCGGCGATCGGATAGTGCACGGTGGTGAGCTTCGGATAGACGTAACGCGAAATCGGCGCATCGTCGAAGCCGACGATGGACAGATCGGCGCGGCAGCTCGAGCCCGCGTTCGTGCGCGGCCGCCATGGCGCCCGCGGCCATTTCGTCGTTGGCGCAGACCACGGCGGTGAACGGAATGTCTTTCGCGAACAGCGCGTTCAGCGCGTCCTGGCCGCCGGTCTCGTGGTAGTCGCCTTCGTGCAGCAGGCGCTCGTCGAACTTGACGCCCGCCTTCGGCCAGCGCGCGCTTGTGGCCGGCGAAGCGCTGCTTGGCATCCACCCAGTCGAGCGGACCGGAAATGTAGGCGATGCGTTTGTGCTTGCGCTTGCACCAGCGACTGGGTGGCGAGATAGCCGCCGAGCTCGTTGTTGAGACTGAAGCAATGATCGGCGAGACCGCGCACCTTGCGGTTCATCACCACCAGCGGCGTGGTGTTGTGATCGTGATCGACCAGGAATTTGTCCGAGAGCCGCTCGACGTGAACGATGAGCGCGTCGCAATTGCGGCTCACCAGGAAGCGGATCGCCTCGCGCTCCTGCTCTTCCTTGCTGTGCCCGGCCGCCACCAGCACGAACTTGCCGGCCGCCTTCAGCGACTGCTCGATGGCGCTCAACATGGCGCCGAAGAACGGGCCGTGCAGCTCCGAGACCAGCACGCCGACGGCATTCGAACTGCGCGTGGCCAGCGACTGCGCGATGGAATTGGGCTGGTAGCCGAGCTGCTGCATGGCATCCAGCACCCGCTGGCGCGTCTTCTCGCTGACCTTGGCGCCGGGATTGATGACTCGCGAAACCGTGGCCAGCGAGACGCCCGCCAGCTCCGCGACTTCATAGATGTTCGCCATTACTCGCTACGTCGCCCTTGCAATACTGCTCGACGTAGGCCTGGTGCGCGGGTAGTTGGGTCACGGTCTTCTCGACAGAAGACTCTGATGCCATCCAGAAAGCGCGACAACTCCTCGTCTCCCATGAGATCGGCCACCGGATGATGCTGCTGCGGCTCGATGCCCTGCCCCAACATAACCTGAATCCAGGAGTTTTCGGCGAATAGTTCGTTCGGCACGCGGAAAACACGGCCGGTTTCGCGGAACAGCTCGAGGCGATGCCGCAGCGAGTCAGGGATGTCCATGGCGCGACAGGAGCGCCAGAACGGCGTGTCCTGGCGGCGCGTCACGTGGTAGTGCAGCACGATGAAATCGCGGATGTGCTCGATCTCGTGGTTGGTCTGGCGGTTGTACTCGTCGATGTCCGACTGGCGGATGCCGTCGCGCGGGAACATCTGCATGAGCCGGATGATGCCGCGCTGGATCAGGTGGATGCTGGTCGACTCCAGCGGCTCGATGAAGCCGCTGGACAAGTCCGATGGCAATGCAGTTGCGGCGCCAGGTCTGGCGCCGCTGGCCGGGCCGGAACTTGATGACGCGCGGCTCGGTGAGCACCTTGCCTTCCACGTTGGCCAGCAGAGCCTTGTTTGGCCTGCTCGTCGGCCAGGTAGCGGCTGCAGTACACCATGCCGTTGCCGACGCGATGCTGCAGCGGGATGCGCCACTGCCAGCCGGCGTCGCGCGCGATGGAGCGCGTGTAGGGAATGGCCGGCCCCACCGACTCGGTCTGCAGCGCCACCGCGCTGTCGCAGAACAGGTAGTGAGACCAGTCCTCGTAACCCACGTGCAGCGCGTTGCCGATGAGCAGGCCGCGAAACCCCGTGCAGTCGATGAACAGGTCGCCTTCGAGCACGATCGCCCGAATCGAGCTTGATGGATTCGATGTTGCCGGACGATCTCGTCGACCTTCACGTCGACGATCTTGCCTTCGATGCGCTTGACGCCGAATCCTTCCGCGAACTTGCGCAGGAACTTCGCGTACAGGCCGGCGTCGATGTGGAAGGCGTAGTTCATGCCGCCGCGCGGCAGATGCGCGAAGCGGCCCTCGAGTGAGGCGCGCAGCTCGAGGCAGTAGTCGCCGTAGTCGGTGGCCAGCTTGCGTTCGCGCCCCTTCAGCCAGAAATGCTGGAAGCCCGCGGTCCAGTGATCCTTGCCGGTGGTGCCGAAGGAGTGAATGTAGTTCTCGCCAGCGCGCGCCAGTTCTCGAAGCCGATGCCGAGCTTGAAGGTGCCCTGCGTGGCGGCCATGAACTCCTGCTCGTTGATCTCCAGCAGGCGATGGAAAGTGACCAGCGTCGGAATGGTCGCCTCGCCGACGCCCACGGTACCGATCTCGTCGGACTCGACCAGCTTGATGTCGAGCAGCTTGCCGAGCGTTTTCGACAGGCCGGCGGCCACCATCCAGCCGGCCGTGCCGCCACCGGCGATCACGACGCGGCGAACGCGGTCCTGTGCCTGGGCTCGGTTCTGCATGTCCACCCCTCTATCTATTGAGTCGCGCGAGTACGTTCGCGCGCATCTCGCGCACGAGGTCTTCGTCGAGCGTCCCGAGCGCGCGTTGCGCCTGCTCCGGAATATGTGCCGCGGTCTGGTCGTTCGCCTCGAACACGTAGTGCCGGAACAGGTTTCCCACGCGGCGCGTTGCGCCGGCGGCAGATCGCGCACCGTCATCAGCGCCAGCATGAGCGCGCCGATCGGCGAATCCATGTATGCCGGCGACTGGCGCCACCAGTAATTGACCAGCACGTTGAAAGCGTCGAGCGACTCGATGTGATGCCACCACATGCTCGGGATGAAGAGGGCGTCACCGGCGCGAGCTCCGCGACGCGCGCGCCTTGCACGCCTCGGCAAAGCGCGGGAAACGCGCGTAGTCCGGCCGGGCGAAGTCCACCAGGCTGATCGGCTGGCCGGCGGGCGTGAATTCCAGCGGCCCGATGTAGAGATTCGCGATCTGCTCCGGCGGAAACAGCGTGAACCGCCGATGGCCCGCCACCACGCAGGCGAGGTTGTCAGGCAGGTCGTGATGCGCGGCGATGCGCGTGCGATTGCCGATCCAGATGCTGGCCAGCGGCTGGCGCGGCGCCGAGATTGAAGTCGTTCTCGGCGCGGAATCCCGGCAGCACGTGTCGATGGTGGTCGAGCCCACGTAGATCGACGGCGGCGTGCGCGTCGCCGGCAAACCGCGCGATCTCGTCGAGCACGGGTCCAGTCGAGACGCGTCCGGTGCAGCTTGAAATTGAAGCCGGAAAGATCGTCGTTGTAGAAGAACCGCCCGCCGATGTCGGGCGCGCCCGAGCATGGCGCCGACCGTGGCATCCCGGTAGAAGCGCCGCAGATACGCAGTCACGGCATGCCTGGGCGATTCCAGTCGCCGCGCGCACCACGGGCCAGTGCGCCGACGAGGCCGCGCAGGACCAGCGGCTCGGTCGACTCGAGCACCGCATCGGGCAACGCGCGTGCATCCACGCCCGCCAATTCGCGGATGGTTCAGCGTTCGGCAGCATCGAGCTTGCTGGCCCGCTCGATCAGGTCGCGGAAATTCGAGAGCGAAGCGATGACCATGTAGATGGCCTGCAGATAGCCCTGGCTGTGCAGCTTGCCGAGCGCCGTCGGCGCCGAGCGCCTTCAGCCGCTCCTCCTGGATGGTGTGGAAGCCCGCGAAGCGGTGCTGCGCGCCGTCGCGGAACTCGATGTCGAGCGCGAACGACTCCAGCAGGTTGTGCTCGATCAGCGCGGCGACGAAAGGCTGCGTCGCCGCGACGCCCTCGTCGATCGCCGCCGAGCATCGAGCCCGATGCGCTCGAGGAACTCGGAGTTGCCGCCGTGCTCGTGGAACAGCGGCTCGCCCTCGGTGCGGCTGACACGCGGGCTGTCGAGATCGATGTGCACCACCTTGCCGGTGGCCGAGGAGCCGATGAGGAACGGCTGGCGCTCGATCATCATCGGTAGATAGAGCGCGTCCCAGCCGCCGTCCGTCAGGAACAGGTTCTGCTTCTCGCGGAAACCGAACAGCGCCAGCGGCGTGAACGTGCCGTCGCGGCGACTTGGCGAACACGATGGGATAGTGCGCCTGCATGTTGCGGAACTCGGCCGGGAACGTGAGCGTGTACATCACGTCGTCGCCGTACGCGGCGCCGCGCGCGGTGATGACGCGCAGGTCGCGATGTTCGATGATTGTTGAGAAGGGCGTGTTGGGTCACGGGTGGTTCTCAAGTGCGTTGCAATCCGTTTTTCCTGATGTGTTCGATGAGGTCGCGATTCGTCGGCAGCCCCCCGAGCAACTTGCGCGTGAGCTGCGCCGCCTCGCGGAAGTATTCATCGGCGCGATCGGCATCGTCCGAGCGCCGCGAGAACCCCTCCGGCTCGGGCCGGAAACCCATGCCATAGAGCACGTACTGGTAACTCGCCGACGGAAACACTTCCTCGACGCGGTGCAGATCGTAACGCGAAGGCGGCTGGTGCCGCCAAAGCGCCAGCAGCTCGCGCAGCCGCTCGGGGATGGATCTCGGCGCGTGCGGTTGTCGCGCCAGAAGTCGCGTCGTCGCGCTGGCTCAGCACGTAGTGCAGCTTCAGGAAATCGATGACCCGTTCCCAGCGATAAGTGAAGAAGTCGTTGAAGCGGCGCGCGACGATGTCCATGGCGTCGCGCGTCGCCGGCATTTCGTCGCTCAGCATGCCGGCCGAAAGCTCCACCAGCGCCAGCGCCGACGCCTCCAGCGGCTCGATGAACCCGGCCGACAGTCCGATGGCGACGCAGTTGCGGTGCCAGAACTGCCGCCGATACCCGGGCTTGAAGCTGAGCTTGCGCGGCGCCGCGCCGGGCTGGCGCGCCGCTGGTGCGTTCCACGTAGTCGGCGAGCTCGCGCTCGGCCGACTCGACGCTGGTGTGGCTGCTCGAGAACACGTGCCCGACGCCGCGGCGCGTCGGCAGGCCGATGTCCCAGATCCAGCCCGCAGCTCTGCGCGGTGGAGATGGTGTGTGAGGCGATGGGCGCCCGCTCGTCGGCATACGGCACCTGCAGCGCCAGCGCCGTGTCGTTGAACAGCACGTGCTGCTGCGACACGAACGGCACGCCGAAGTGTCCGCCTAACAACCAGGAATTGAGGCCGGTGCAGTCGACGAACAGGTCGCCGTCGAGCGAGCCGTGGTTGCGCGTGACGACCGCGGCGATGTCGCCGTTGTCCGCCGCCTCGATGCCGGTCATGTGGTCGAGGACGTGCTGCACCCCGAGTTTGCGCGATGCAGTAGTCGCGCAGGAACATGCCGAACTTGCCGGCGTCGAGGTGATAGGCGTAGTTGGCCACCGCCGCATATTCGGGAGTCGTGATCTGTTTGGGCGCCTTGCCCTGCGCGCACAGGTGCGGCTGAAAGCTCACCAGGTCGGCGAACGGCGTGGTGGCGTGCCGCTTGAGCCAGCCCGCGACCAGGTTGGTCTCGTGATAGCCCTGCGGCAGCACGAAAGGATGAAAGTAGTAGTCGTGCTCGCGTCCGTTGACCCAGCGCTCGAACTTCGAGCCCTGCTTGAACGACGCGTCGCACTCGCGGATGAAATCCGTCTCGCTGACGCCGATCTTCCGCAAGCGTGTCGCGCATGGTGGGCCAGGTGCCCTCGCCCACGCCGATGGGACTGACATCCGGCGACTCGAGCAGCATGACCGCGAGACCCGTGCCCGCGCGCGCCCGATGTTCGGCCGCGATGACGCCGGCGGTCAGCCATCCGGCCGATCCACCACCGACGATCACCAGTCGTTTCACCATATCGCTCGTACTCCATCAAAAAGGAAAAGCCGCTGTCGTCCAGCGGCTTTCCCGGCTACGCAACTTGCAGATTGCGTGAGCTTGCGCGCTCTTACTGGCCGAACTTGTACCGGGCTCCGATCATGAACCGCGGACCGGTCTGCGTCACGAACAACGCCTGGTTCTGCGTTGCGTCCATGCAGACGTTGCGTCTCGTCCGTCAGGTTGATGGCCTCGACCAGCAGCGTCAGGTTGTCGGTGACGTTGAAGCTGGCGTTGACGATCGAGCTGCCCGTAAGCCTCGACGTACACGGGGTTTGGCAGACCCGTGCCGTCGAATCTTCCGGCCAGGAACTCATCGCGCCAGTTGTACGCCGCGCGCACCGACCACTTGCCCTTCTCGAAGAAGGCCACGAAGTTGGCCGAGTCGGAGAGCCCTTCGATTGCGAACTGCTCGCCGCGATCATGGTTGTCGTAGGCCAGGTTCGAATCGACCATCGTGTAGTTCGCCGAGACGCCAAAGCCGCTGTCGCCAAACATGTGCTGGATGCGCGAGTTCCCATCCATCGAGCTTGGCGCTGCGCTGGTTGGCCGGCACGGTGATCGCGAAGGTCGCGATGTCGTCGCCCGGCATGCCCGGCGATGATGCCCGTGCGGTTGCCGTTCGAATCCACACCCGTCGCCGTCACGCCCGGATCGCCGGCGTGGTTGTCGAAGATGTAGTTGCGAATGCAGGTCAGGTCCGCGGCCGGACAACCGTTGGCCACCGCTTCGTCGAAGTACGCGCCCTGCCCCGGATGCGGCAGATCGAAAGGCGTCTCCGTGATGGTGGTGACGCCGACATAGTTGTCGATGTCCTTCTTGAAGTAGCCCACCGACAGGTAGCTGCCTTCGGCGTAGTACCACTCGAACGACAGATCGTAGTTCTGCGATTCGAGCGGCTTGCAGGCCCGGATTGCCCTGCTGACCCGTGCCGCCGTTGATGCGCGCGAGCTGGTTCAGCGTCTGTCCGCCCTGGATGTCACCCCAGCCCGGCCGGCCGATGCTCTCGCCGTACGAGAGCCGCACCTTCATGTTGTCGCGTACATCGAACGGCGAAGTCCGCGCTCGGCAGCACGTAGTCGTACTCGCCGTCGAGCGTCGTGAAGTCGGGAGCCGCGAACACCACCGAGAACTCGTTGTTAGCCACCCAGTTGATGCCGGTCGCCGTGGGCACGAGCGCGCTCGAAGTGACTTCCGTCTTCTCGTAACGCACACCGAGCGCCATGTGCACCGGCATCGCTGTATCCCAGGTATGGCTGTACTGCACGAAGGCGCTCTTCGATTCCTCGTTCGTGCGACGGTCCGTGGTGAACTCGTCCGACGCGAGATACGTCTCCTCGTTGAGCGCATCCGCCGCGAGCTGCCGCACCGTCTCGAAGTCCCAGGTGAAGAACTGGTTGAACAGGTTCGGATTGCTGCTGCCATCGATGTTGTCGAAGTACTGACGCACGGTATCCGGGCTGCCAGACGTCATCCGGATAGTCGCCGGCGTTGGTCGCGCCGCCCCAGGTGTCCGCCTGCACGTTGGAGAACGCCGAGCGGTTGTCGACTTCCGTCATGGTCACGCCGAAGTTGAGCTTCGAGTTCTCGGTGAAATCGAAGTGGCCTTCGAGTTGCGCCTGCTGGATTTCCGACTTCATGTAGCTGTTACGGAAGCTCGAGCCGGTGACCATCATCTGCGAAGCGTCGATGCCGCTCTGCCCCGCGGGCAACGCCACGCTCAAGCACCGGGAAGTCCTTGCTCCAGTCGACCGTGGTGGTGCCGCGATAGAAGCCCGCGACACCGAGCACCGCGTTCGAGCCGTAAGGACTGTCGGAACCCGACTCGGCGGTCGAATCGTGGATAGTCGAGCTCGAGAGCCCAGAGCTGTCGGTCGACGTCCCAGTCGAGATTGAAGCCCAGCGAGTTGTTCTCGTTCTTGGTGGCGAACTTCGCGCCGCCCATCGACAGATCGCTGGTCGCCGGCGGGATGGTCTCGGAGTAGATGATCGGACCGGCCACCGGGCCGTCCGTCCAGCTGCTCGTCGACGGGCCGAAGTTGAACCACACCGACAATTCATTGCGCTGCTGCAGCACCTTGTTTTCGGAGTAGGTGTAGTCGAGCGTCGCCGTGACCGAGTCCACCGGCCGGAACTGCAACGTCAGCTGGCCGTTCGTGCGCTTGCGCTCGATGCCGTTGACGCTGTAGCCCAGGTTCTGCGGCACCGAATACGTGTCGGTCGGGTCCGGATGATTGGTGACGCCCGGCCGCACCCGGCGTGCCGATGTTCGGAATCGTGCCCCAGTTGTTCTCGTCGCCGGCGAACGGACGCCAGCCGTTGCCGACCGCCGCCTGGTTGAAGCCGAGATCGCGTTCCTGGTAGCTAGCCGACAGCGCGACGCCGAACTTGTCGTCGGCAAAGCGTGTTGCTGAAGATGCCCGACACTTCCGGCGTGATCGAATCGCCCTGGAGATTGCCCGGCAGGTTGTCCGCCGAAGTATCCATGACGCCCTTCACGCCGAGGCTGCGTGTGCAATCCCGGGCGCATCGAGCGGACGCGTCGTCCTGATGTTGATCGACGCGCCGATGCCGCCGGTCGGTGTCGCCGCACGGCTCGTCTTGTAGACCTCGACGGCGCTGACCGCTTCGGAAGCGAGATTGGCGAAGTCGAAGGCGCGCGAGTTGGATGCGCCGGTATCCTGGATGCTCGAGGCCGGCATCTGCCGGCCGTTCAGCAGCACCAGGTTGAAGTCCGGCCCGACACCGCGAACGGTGACTCTGCGAGCCTTCGCCGATCGAGCGATCGATCGACACGCCCGTGATGCGTTGCAGCGACTCCGCGAGGTTGGTATCCGGAAATTTGCCGATGTCTTCGGCGACGATTCCGTCGACCACACCCTGTGCATCGCGCTTGAGTCTCATCGATGATTCGAGACTGCTGCGGATACCGGTGACGACGATCTCGTCGAGTCGTGGTGGCATCCTCTGCCGCAATAGCGGAACCTAAGACCGTGGTTCCGAGTATCAGAGAAATCGCCTGTGCAACAGGCGTGCGTGCGAATGCGCGTGTGTTCATGTTCCCCCACTGAAAAAAATGTAAGCGCTTACAATTTTTACGTTAGCATCCACTCCGGTACTCAGGCAAGCAATCAGCAGCTGACAACTCCATGTCTTGCATGTCGTTTTCGATGTCTCAAATTTTGACTTTCATTAGTCAAACGAATTCAGCGCGCTGGTTAGCCGTGATAGCGGTAACCGCGACACTTTTCTCGTCGGCTTGCGGAGGTGAAGGCTCTGGCAGTCCCCCTGTCTCCTCACCAACGCCTCCGCAGCCGACGGGACCTGGCGCACCCGTGATTTCCGAAGCCGGCGGAATTCCCAGCGGTGTTCGCCTGGTCTGGTCCGACGAGTTCGACAGCGCCGGACTGCCCGACGCGACGCGGTGGAGCTACGACATCGAACGCAACTCAGCCGGCTGGTACAACAACGAGCTGCAGTACTACGGCAACGCGCGCCTCGAGAACTCGCGCGTGGAGAACGGCATGCTGCTGATCACCGCGCGGCGCGAGGACCTGTCCTACCGCGGGGCTTGCCGGACTGGGGTGGCCAGCGTTATTCGTCGGCGCGGCTCATCACGCGCGGCAAGGCGGCGTGGACCTATGGCTTCATCGAAGTGCGCGCCAAACTACCCTGCGGCCTCGGCTCGTGGCCGGCCATCTGGATGCTGTCGTCCCCGCCGGAAGGACGCTGGCCCGACGACGGCGAGATCGACATCATGGAGCACGTCGGCTTCGATCCCGGCGTCGTGCACGCGCACCGCGCACACCGGCGCGTTCAACCACTCGCGCGGCAACCATCGCACCGCCACCACCACGCATCCCCGACGCCTGCAGTGCATTCCATCGGTACCAGATGAACTGGACCGCCAGTCGCATCACCGTGGGGGTGGACGATCGGTACTACTACCAGTATTCGAACGACAACTCGGGCAATGCCGAGTGGCCTTTCGACAGTCCGCAGTACCTGATCCTCAACATCGCCGTAGGTGGCGATTGGGGCGGGCAGATGGGCGTCAACGACGCCATCTTTCCAATCACCATGGAAGTCGACTACGTGCGCGTCTATCAATAAGAATGGGGTCAGGCACCGATTCCTAGCAAAAGGGGGGAATCGGCGCCTGACCGCATCCTCTATAACAGCCCGCTGCGCAGCAGATAGGATGGCGTGCAACTCCACGCGTGACAGTAGCTGTTGATGTGGATGTCGCCGTAAGGCGAACGCAGCGGCTGCGCGGGATCGTAGATTTCCCAGAACGTGTCGGCGCCCGCCGCGATCATGCCGCCCCAGTAAGATTCCATCAGCGCGCGCGCCTCTTTGCGAAGCCCGCCGGCCAGCATGCCTTCGACCACGTAGTGATAGAGATAAGGTGTGACCGGCCTGATCGCGTTCGGATCCGCGACCGCTTTGCGCATGGCATCCGCGCTCTCACGACGCGAAGAGACGCCGGCGATGGCCATCCATGCCTGCGATCCCCATGAAATCTGCCGATTCGGGCCACTGACGAACACGCGGCGCGCCGCGTCCCAATAGTGCTTGCGCGCCGCGGCGATCATGCGGTCGATACGGCTCGCGTAGTCGGCGACGTCGCTTTCGCGACCGATGCGACGCGCCAGCGCCAGGGTCTTCTGCCACGCGAAGATGAGCACGCCCTGGATCGCCGCGTTGCGGTCGAGCTTGTCCGACCAGTCGATGAAGATCCACATGTTCTTCGGATCGATGTAGAGACCTTCCGCATTCACGTCACGCCCGAGGATCTCGAGCTGGCGCAAGGCCGCGGGCCACAGGTCCCGGCCGGTCGCGGTGTCGCCGGTCGCTTCCACGTAATCGAAGAGCGTCACGTTGAACAACGCGGCGTAGTCGACGATGTGCAGGCCGCCGTAACGCGCAGCCGGTTTCTCGAACACGCAGGCGGCTACCAGTCCGTCGGCGCGCGGCAACGCGGCGAACAGGTACAGGCAGCGCTTCACCACGTCGTTCGCCTTGAACGTATGGTAGTTAGTCAGTGCCTGCAGGCGCAGGTCGCCGACCCAGAGCCGCTGGTCGCGGCGTGGTCCGTCTTCGAAGGTGGTCTGCATGCAGTCGCGCAGCGTGGCGATCGACACCGCGTCGATGCGCTGCATGAGCGGCGTTTCCCCGGCGAGCGGCGCAGGCGTGCCGCGCGCCGACGTAACGGCGTGCGCCTTCAGGTCTTCGAAGCGGATCTTGAATTCCGGCGAGGTGTCGAGCACCTCGATCTTCACGTAGCGGAACGCGTACCGGCGCGGCATACGCACCGACTGCGGCAGATAGTCGACGTTGATCAATTCGTCGGGCAGCCAGGCCTCGCTCAACTCGCCCTTGTAGGGATAAAAAGGTTCCGCGACATCCGTCGGCACTTCACCGAAAGTGAAGCGCAGACGCACCGGTGCATCCGGCGCGCGCCCTTCGGTGGCCAGGCGGAACGAGAGGTACCCGGTGCGATGGCCTTCGAAATCCACGATGACGCTGTCGCCGCGGCGAAGCTGCCGCCCGGCGAGAGCCGACGCCGGCGCTTCGGTCTCCATGCGAAAACGCAACGGCAATTCCGCTGCAGGCGACCGCGCGCACGAGGCGCACCGGGAGTTGTTCGGTCTCGGCGAGTACCGGCATCAGCGATTCGGCCGTGGCCGCCCAGGCTTTCAGCGCGGAGTCCGGCGGCGGTGGAGTGAGCGGCAATGCGGCGATCGACTCTCCCTGCGCAGACGCGGTGCCTGCAATCGCGGCACCTCCTATCGTCAACAGCAGTTCCCGGCGGTTCATGGCGCCACATTAGCGTGACGTCATGCCGCCGTCATCGCGTTTTACATTTATCCGCGCCAGCGCAGTGCGCGCGTGCGCTCGCGGATCGCCTGTAGTGCACGCCGGTATTGCGGCCGCCAGCCTTCGTCGGGCTCCCGATTCACGTCGTGCCAGAAGAATTTGAATTCGTGGCCGCCGTCATCCGAACAATAGTGAGTCCAGGTTTCGGGAAGCCTGGTCTTGAACGTGCACAACTGCAGCGACCAGATTTGCCCGTTGTGTCCCGAGTGCCAGGTTCCGAGGTCGGTCGCGATGGCCATATCGGCGATCCCAGCCTCTTCCGCAAGCTCGCGCAGTGCAGCAGCGCGAGCGTTCTCGCCCGGCTCGATGCGTCCCTTGACCAGCTGCCGCCCCGCCTTCGGGTGCTCGAACGCGAGGATCTGTTGCAGCGAGGGATCGCGAAACACCACGGGGCAGGCCTTGTCCGCAAAGTTCATGGGGTTTTCTCCTTGATCGTTTTCCATCTCACTAACTTCTCTGCAAACGGCATGCCCGCATGTGCGGGGCTGGTGGACGGCATGGACACGTAGCGAATCGTGGCGTATTCGGCTGACAGACCGGGCAGCACGAATCGCCGGTACAACTCCTCTGCCTTGCGGCCATTGAAGTAAACGCGGCGGATCCGCGGATGGGTTCGAAAGAAAGCCTCGAAATCATTCACCCGCGCCGATGCGCGAACGATCGAACTATCGAGACTGCCGGGCCGTTCGGCCGCAGCCAGAACATCCCATAGCGCAATGCGATTGGTCGTCAGGATTTCGACTCGCTGTGTGTAAGTCAGCGAAACCTCCGCCCGGTATATCCGCTCCACGAGCTTCCAGAATGCGTTCTGGGGGTGCGCGTAATACTGATGCATTTGCAGGGAACGCTGCCCCGGAAGCGAGCCGAGGATCAGCGCTTCGGCGTCCGGCAGCGCGACGGGCGGGAAACAGCGGTCTCGCCTTGGGCTCATGAGCGAAATGTGCTTCGCGCGACATCAACGCGCAAGTGCCTGATTCACCGCGTGAACGCTCCCTTATCCAGTACTCGGCGCGAGCAGGTACTGGTTATGCACGAGCCGGGCTCGCCGCTTAAGATTCGCGGTTTCCATTCACTCGCGCGAGAAATCGCGCTCGACAAATGCAACAGATCAAAATCCGCGGCGCCCGTACCCACAACCTCAAGAATGTCAGCGTCGACCTGCCGCGCGACAAACTCATCGTGATCACCGGTCTGTCGGGATCGGGGAAGTCCTCGCTCGCCTTCGACACGCTGTACGCCGAAGGCCAGCGCCGCTACGTGGAATCATTGTCCGCGTACGCGCGGCAATTCCTCTCCATGATGGACAAGCCGGACGTCGACAGCATCGAAGGCCTGTCGCCGGCCATCGCCATCGAGCAGAAGGCGACTTCGCACAATCCGCGCTCCACCGTCGGCACGGTCACCGAGATCTACGACTACCTGCGTCTGCTGTTCGCGCGCGCCGGTATCGCGCGATGCCCGGATCACGGGATCGATCTCGCGGCGCAGACGGTGAGCCAGATGGTGGACCAGATCGTCAAACTACCCGAGGGTCTGGCGGTGCTGCTGCTCGCGCCCATCGTCATCGACCGCAAGGGTGAACATGTCGAGGTGTTCGAACAGCTGCGCGGCCAGGGTTTCGTGCGCGTGCGCATCGACGGCCGGGTCCACGAACTCGACGCGCTGCCGAAGATCGATGCGAAGAAGAAGCACACCGTCGAGGTGGTGGTAGACAGATTGCGGATCCGCGCCGATGCGGCGCAGCGCCTGTCCGAGTCGCTGGAGACGGCGCTGAAGCTTTCCGGGGGCACCGCGCGCCTCGCACCTTACGAAGCGGAGAAAGTTGCTACGCCTGCGAACGAAACCCTGTTCTCCGCGCGCCAGGCTTGCCCGGAGTGCGGCTACAGCGTGCCGGCGCTCGAGCCGAAAATGTTCTCGTTCAACAGCCCTGCCGGCGCCTGCCCCACCTGCGACGGCATCGGCCTCAAGGATTTCTTCGATCCCTTGCGTGTCGTTGCTTATCCCCACCTCTCGCTCGCGGGAGGCGCCATCAAGAGCTGGGATCGCAAGAACGCCTACTACTTCGCGCTGATCACGGCCATGGCAAAGCACTACAAGTTCGATCCGGAGATGCCGTGGGAAGATCTTTCGAAGAAGGCGCAGCAGGTCATGTTGTTTGGCAGCGGCAACGACGAAGTGGAATTCCGCTACGTACACGGCAACGGGCGCACCACGAAGAAGAAGCATCGTTTCGAAGGCATCATTCCGAATCTCGAACGCCGCTACAAGGAAACGGATTCGCTGCCCGTGCGCGAGGAACTCGCGAAGTATCTGGGTAGCCAACCCTGCCCCGACTGCCGCGGCACGCGGCTGAATCGTACGGCCCGCAATGTATTCGTGGGCAAGCACAGCTTGCCGGAGATCGCACATCTCACCGTGGGCGATGCGAGGCAGATGTTCGGTGCGTTCGACGTCGCGGGGTGGCGCGCCGAGGTGGCCGACAAGATCATCAAGGAAGTCGGTGACCGGCTGAGATTCCTGGTCGACGTGGGCCTCGACTACCTCACCCTCGACCGCAGCGCCGAGTCGCTGTCGGGCGGCGAAGCGCAGCGCATTCGCCTCGCGAGCCAGGTCGGCTCCGGGCTCACCGGCGTCATGTACATCCTCGATGAACCATCCATCGGCCTGCATCAGCGCGACAATCAAAGGTTGTTAGCCACGCTCAAGCACCTGCGCGACCTCGGCAACACGGTGCTGGTGGTCGAGCACGACGAAGAAGCCATTCGCGCCGCCGACGCCGTTCTCGACATCGGCCCTGGCGCCGGCGTTCATGGTGGCAAGATCGTCGCCCAGGGTACGCCGGCCGAGATCGAGGCTCACCCGGACTCGCTCACCGGGAAATATCTTTCCGGCCGCGTGAAAATCGCGTTGCCGCGACTGCGCACGCCGCGGGATCCGAAGCGGGTCATCAAAGTAATTGGCGCCACCGGCAACAATCTCAGGAAAGTCGACGCGGAATTTCCGCTCGGCCTCCTGACCTGCGTCACCGGCGTGTCCGGCTCGGGCAAGTCCACGCTGGTGAATGACACCTTGTTCACGCACGCCAATCACAAACTGAATGGCACGGTCATGGACATGGCGCCCTGCGAGGAGATCAAGGGACTCGAAGCCATCGATCGCATCATCGACATCGACCAGAGCCCCATCGGCCGCACACCGCGGTCCAACCCGGCGACCTACACCGGTTTGTTTGGCCCGCTTCGTGAGTTGTTTGCCGAAGTACCGGAAGCGCGCACGCGCGGATACGACGCCGGCCGATTCAGTTTCAACGTGAAGGGCGGTCGTTGCGAAGCCTGCCAGGGCGACGGGCTCATCAAGGTGGAAATGCATTTCCTGCCCGACGTGTACGTACCCTGCGACGTGTGCCAGGGAAAGCGCTACAACCGCGAGACGCTCGACATCCGCTGGCGCGGCAAGAACATCCACGAAGTGCTCGACCTGAACGTCGAAGACGCGCTGCGCCTGTTCCAGAACGTACCCGGGGTCGGTTCACGGCTGCAAACGCTCATGGACGTGGGGCTTTCCTATCTACAACTCGGCCAGAGCGCGACGACCCTGTCAGGCGGCGAAGCGCAACGCGTCAAGCTCGCGCGCGAACTCGCCAAGCGGGCCACGGGCCGCACTCTATATATATTGGACGAACCCACGACCGGCCTGCACTTCCACGACGTGGCGCAGCTGCTCGATGTGCTGCACCGGTTGCGCGACGAGGGCAATACCGTGGTGGTCATCGAGCACAATCTCGACGTGATCAAGACCGCGGACTGGTTGATAGATCTCGGCCCTGAAGGCGGAGCCGGAGGCGGCACCATTCTCGCGACGGGCACTCCGGAAGACGTGGCCCGGCACGAGACTTCTTACACCGCGCAGTACCTGCAACACCTGCTATTCCCTTAGTGCGGAGCCCGGTCTGGCCGCGTAGCACGGGCGGCCACGCAGGCGTGTAGGAGGAGCAGACCTCTTTTGCGGCGCTAGCCTTCTAACTAACAAACTTGCGACGCGCCCCTGTTTTCCGGATCACCCGCCTCGCTATGTACGCTAGCGCACAGCGTATTCCGACCGGTAGGCGGAAACTCCCGCCACGCACTCCCCCGCGAATTTCGATCATCGATGCGGGCGTGCGCGCGCCTATTTTTCCGATGCAAAGGACATACATGTACGACTTCAATTCCTATCGCCGCCACCTTTCGTGGTTCGCGACAGCGCTGCTCGCCACTCTGGCTGCGGGATGTACCGGGGACTCGATCCTCGGCGCCCCGGACCGGGTCGCAACAGCGCCCATAGCGCCCGCAGTGACTGCGGTCTCGCCGCTCGACAATGCGATCAACGTGCCGGTCAATAGCACCGTGGCCATCACTTTCGACAAGGCGATGGCAACAGGCCTGACCTTCACCATCACCTGCGTGGCGCCTTGCGTGAATCCCACCGGCACGGTGGCCCTCGGCTCCGGCAACACCGTCGGCACTTATACGTTGACCTCGTCGACGTCGTTCGCGCCCCTGACTCAATACACGGTGACGGCCAATGCGCCCATGAGCGCAGGCGGCCTCCCGCTGGTAACGCCTTTTGTATCGCACTTCATTACAGCGGGCACCACGGCGGATACCAACCGTCCACGCGTATTGAGCACTACGCCCGTGACCACGAGCCCCGGCCCCACACCTGGCGTGCCGACGAACGCATCGGTGGCGGCGGTGTTCAGCAAGGACATGAACCAGGCTTCCATCGAAGCACCCGCGACTTTCACTGTCACCTGCGTAGCTCCCTGCGTATCCCCAACCGGCGTGGTCAGTTACTCGGCAGGCAGCAGGACTGCAGTCTTTGTCCCGTCGACGCCCCTCGTTACTGCAACGACGTACACGGCAAACATCAGCACCGCGGCAATGGATCTTGCCGGCAACGCGCTGGCGGGCAATCAGGCTGCACTGCCTGCGGCCAGTGCCTATCGCTGGACCTTCACCACGGCTGCTGCGACCGTTGCCGGCGCAATCACCGTGATATCGACCAGCCCACTCGACGCGGCGACGGGCGTATGTCCCAGCTCGACCGTCAACGCGACTTTCGCGGTGCCTTCCGGCCTGCGCATGAACCCGCTGACCATCAATGCGACTAACTTCACGGTGGTCGGACCCGCCCCCGGCCTCGTCCCCGTGACCGCGGCAACCATCGGTGTCGACAGCGCCACCGGCCGGATCGCCACCTTCACCCCGGCAGCAGCGCTCGCAGCCAACACCAGCTACTCGGCCACGCTGGTCGGGGGCGCCACGGGCGTCAAGGACCTCGCGATTCCCGCGAACGCGATGGCGGCGAACTCCACCTGGACGTTCACCACCGGCGCTTCCACCTGCGTTACGCCGCCGGCCATCCCGCTCCGGTCGGTCGCGGGTTTTGGCACCTTCGGCGGCAGCGCCGGAATGACCAATTCCGGAATCATGACCGTCATCAACGGCGACATCGGAACCATCGCGACGGCCACTTCGTCGATCACCGGGTTCCACGACACCGCTGGCGATTTCTACACCGAGTCGCTCGGTGCCAATGTCGGCGCGGTGAATGGAACTATCTACACCTGCACCAACTCCACGACGGGCCCGACCTCCGCGGCTGCGAACCCGGTGAAGTGCGCCATCGCCACGCAGGCGCGACTCGATGCACAGACGGCGTATCTGCAACTGGCCGGCTTGCCACCGGGTGCGAATCCGGGCGCGAATCTCGGCTCGCTCACCCTGGCGCCGGGCGTCTATACCTCACCGAGCGGTTCGTTCCTGATCCAGGGCGGCGATCTCACGCTCGATGCGCAGGGCAATGCGAATGCGATCTTCGTATTCCAGATGGCGCAGACGCTCACCGTGGGTGGCCCGGGAGTGGCTGCTCCGCAGAGCATCATCCTTGCGGGCGGGGCTCAGGCGAAGAACGTGTTTTGGCAGGTCGGTAGCTTCGCGACCATCAATGCCGCCGGCGGCGGCACCATGGTCGGCACGATCATGTCGCAGGCTGGCGCGTCGTTCTCGACCGTCGGCAACGTCAACCTCGTCACGCTGAACGGCCGGGTGATCTCCCTGGGCGCGTCGGTCACGCTGGTCAACACCGTCATCAATGTGCCGGCGCCGTAAGCCGCGTCGCACTCACCAGAATCACACGGACACAGACATGAAATCTTCAATGACCTCGACGACGCTGGGATTCGCGGCACTCGCAATCTTTACAGCCCCCATCACCCTTGCGGCCGAACCCGGCTGGTACTTCGGAGGAAACGGCGGCCCCTCGCAGACCGACGTGGACGAAGACCGCATCGCCGCCGATCTGCTCGGCGACGGCTTCGCAACCACCTTCATGGACGACAACGAACGTGACACCGGCTTCAAGGCGTTCGGTGGCTACCAGTTCAACAAGCACTTCGCCCTGGAGAGTGGTTACTACGACCTGGGCGATTTCGGTTTCACCTCCTTCACCGTGCCGGCAGGAACTCTGCACGGCGTCCTGGGAGCTCGCGGCCTGAATCTCGATGCAGTGCTGTCCATGCCCTTCACCAGCAAGTTTTCCGCGTTCGTGCGAGCGGGCGCGGCTTACACGGAGGTGAAAGGTTCTTTCGAGGGCACCGGCCTGGTGAATGTCATCGAGCCCAATAGCGAGAGTAGTGAGGTCAACTACAAATTCGGCGCCGGGCTCGAGTACATGTTCACGCACCGTTTCGGCATGCGTCTGGAGGCCGAGCGTTACCGGATCGACGATTCCGTCGGCAACACGGGCGACATCGATCTCTACTCTGCCGGCGTGTTGTTCCGCTTCGGCGCGCCGCCGGCGACTGCGTACGTCGCACCGCCGCCGCCACCGCCGCCTCCCGTTGCAGTGGTCGCACCTCCGGTCGTCGCGGAAGCGCCGCCGCCGATGCCCGTTCAAACCGACCGGTATTGCTCGCTGCTCAACTTCGAATTCGAGATCAACCAGGACAAGGTCCAGCTGGAGGAGCAGGAAAAGCTCGCCGTCATCGGTAACTTCCTGAAGAAGTATCCGGAGACAACGGCCGTGATCGAAGGCCACACCGATGATGTGGGACCGAACGATGCCAACCAGCGTTTGTCCGAGCGCCGCGCCAACGCCGTGGTGACCTATCTGGTGCGCAACGTGAATGTCGATCGCTCGCGGTTGACGCCGGTGGGATATGGCGAGACGCGGCCCATTGCCGACAACTCGACCGATGAAGGCAAACGAGCGAACCGCCGCATCGGCGCGATCGTCGCCTGCGCCACTGACATCGAGGGACTGTACGTGCGTCCCGCGCGCACGACCATGGCGCTGGCGATCGAATTCGATGCGCTGGATACCGCCATCAAACCGGAATATCGCAACGAACTGCAGGGGCTCGCCGATTTCCTGAAAGCCAATCCAACGGTGAGCGCAACCGTCGAAGGGCACACCGGCAACTTGCAGGCCACACCTGAGCAGGCCATGAAGATTTCGCAGCAGCGTGCCCAGAACGTCGTGAACTATCTGGTGGATAACTTCGCCATCGCCCGCACGCGGCTCACTGCCGAGGGCTTCGGCCAGACGCGACGCTTCTCTTACAACCCCCAGGACAACCGTCGGGTGAACGTGATCATCGAATATCCGAGATGAGACAAGGAACCGGGGCCACGCCGATCGCGGCGTGGCCCCGCGACCGTCGGTATGTAGTTAGTCCAGCAAGCTCAGAACACGTCGGCGGCTGCCGCGTTGAAGCTGTACTCCAGATAGCTCTGGGCGAGCATCAGCACGCCGTTCTCGAGCGTCATGTTGGTAACCCGCAGGGAGCGGCTGGAAACTGATGGCGCATCGCCCGCCGCGTAGTCAGATGTGCTTTGCGAACCAAGCAGCTCCGCGCGGCACCGTATTCGTACTTGGTGATCTCGCGCCAACCCCACCCGCCTTCTCCTTCGAAGTTTGTCTCGTATACGTCTTCGAGAACGTTGCCGCAGCGCGGGCTCGTGGTCGGCGGGGTCATTCCGACCAGCGTAAATGGGGTGCTCCGCGAAGCCCCTGGCGCCTGGCCAAGCTGTATCGCACCCACGGAGAACGTGACCGGTTCGCCGGCCAGATACTTGAACGTGCCGTTCGCGTCGGTGGTTCCGGACCGCGTTGGCGTTACATAGTGCAAGCCGCTGACGCCCCCTGCCTGGAACTCACCGCTGAGCTCGGCGGCCGGCGAGTTCTCGTCATCACCGCAGGCTGCGAACAGCAGCGTCCCCACGCATAACAAGACCGCTCTGACTTGCATTGCTGAAGGCCTACCCAGAAAGTAGTTCGAATTCCGACGATAGATCATTCTTCTGCCACGAGTAGGAACTTGCTGACGGCAAGGCTGGATATGCGCCGTCGCGAGAGGTACCGTCTGATCTCGTACGAGGACCGGAGCCGGAAATGGACGATAAATCAAAGAACCTGGAAGCCGTTCTGGCAAAGATGGCGCACGACCTGCGCACACCTTTGGCCGTCGTGCAAACCACCACCAACATGCTGCTCAACCCCAAGTACCAGTTCAGCCAGATCCAGGTACGCGAGCAGCACGAGCGAATCCAGCGCAACGTGGAAGTCATGAACCGGCTTATTGGCGAACTGTCGGAGCTGGCCAGGACGGCATCCGGGAGCGCTGCCGACGTCTCAGAGCCTGGCAATGGCGCGTAGCGCGGCGCTACTCGCCCTCGTATTCCTGGCGCTCGCCGGCGTCGCGCCCGGCGCCACCGCCGCACGCGCGCCCCTGCCTGTCTACCAGGCGCAGGTCATCAACCCCGATCTCACCGGCGGATTGCTCGTCGGCGGCTCGCGCGTGCTGCTCGTGTGGGGAAGTGACGGCACGATTCTTCGCTCCGAAGATGGAGTGCGTTGGTCGCACGCGGTGACCTTAGGTTCGGCAGACCTCTCACGCGCCGCCGCGAACCAACGCGGCGACGTGCTCATCGCCGTCGGAAAGCAGGGCACGATCCTGCGCTCGACGGACGCTGGCCGAACCTGGCTGGGGGCGCGCAACGAAACCACGGATACCGATCTGCAGGCGGTCGTGAACCATTCAGGCAGCCCCACGTGGGTGGCCGCGGGAACAAACGGGCGTTTGCTGCGCTCGACCGACGATGGCAAGAACTGGAGCCTGATCGAGTCGCAGCTCAAGGTGGCGTTCCAGACTTTGTTTGTCGATCCCGTGACCCGGTTCATCCTGATCGGTGGCGACGAGGGCATGGTCGGCTTTTCCAATGACGCGGGCGTCTCGTGGCACATCACCACGCTGACGATGCCGGAACCGACGACGCCGGTCACGGCATTCCATCGCTTCGGCAAACTACTGCTCGCCACCAGCGCGCTCGGGCGATTCCTGACTTCCGAAGACGATGCGAAGAGCTGGGACCTCATGCAGTCCAGCAGCAAAGCATATTTCACGGACTGCGCCTTCGATCCCGTGCGCGGTGCGATCGTCATGACCGGCCACAATGGCGACATCCTGCGTTCGGCGGATGGTGGCAAGAGCTGGGACGGCAGCGAAATCGTGGTCGACGGGAACAGGAATTTTCTTTCCGCGCTCAGATTCGATGAGCGCAGCGCGTCGCTGCTGGCTATCGGCCAGGGTGGCACATTGGCGCGCTCCACCGACGGCGGCGCAACCTGGAACCGCGCCTCGGCGGACGTCCATGGCGATGTGCGCGGTCTCATCAACGACACGTCGCGAAATCGTCTGATCGCCTTCGGCGCCGGCGGCATGGTCCTGAGCTCGACGGATTCGGGAGTGAGGTGGAGCTACGATCGCGGCGCGGTCGAACAATCGATGCGCGAAATCGTCGCGGCGCCGCGGGGAAACGCGCTGATCGCAACCGGCAAGCTCGGCAACATCATCCGCTCCACGGACGGCGGCGCGGACTGGCGTTTGCTGGATGTGGACTATCCGGATCCCAACACACCGCCAGACCTGCGTGGACTGGTCGTGGCCCCTTCCGGCGATGCACTGGTCGCGGTGGGCCCGCCAGGCGCGATTCTTCGCGCAGGTGCCGACGGCATCGCCTGGGATGTCCGCCACTCGACGCCCATCGAAGCCGAACGCGCATTTCCGTGGGTGCTGGTCGAGCCACGCCAGAAGATTCTCGTCGCGGTCGAAGCGCGTGGCGAGATGCGCGTGTCGCGCGACGACGGCGTGAACTGGCAGGTCAGCAACATTCCCACGGCGGATGGACAGTGGCCTTTCTGGCATGGCACGGCACTGGAGCGCGCGGGCGTGATGCTGGTTGGCGGCCAGGCAGGCAAAGCCGCTCGCAGCAACGATGGCGCCCGCACCTGGAGCATCGTCGACACGGGCACCCAACAGGATCTTTTCGGCAGCTTCGCCAACGAAGCGACCGGCACTCTCTTCCTCGCAGGCGCCAACGGGACGTTGCTGCGCTCGACGGATCTCGGCCTCTCGTGGAGCAGTGTTGCGACCGGCAGCAACCAGGAGCTTCGCCGCCTGATGCGTGATCCGCGTACCGGCGCACTGCTGTGTTACGGCGCCCACGGCGCAATCCTGCGTTCGCAGGATGATGGCCTTACCTGGCGCGTGGTGCCGAGCGGCACCGACGGCGTACTGCGCAAAGGGATGTTAGAGCCGCGCACGGGCAATCTGCTGCTCGTCGGTGGTCAGGGCGCCCTCCTGCGCTCACGCGATGCAGGCCGCGCATGGGAAGCGCTCCCCACTCACACCGCGCGGCACTTCAACAGCATGTGGGTCGACGAACGCAGCGGCGATCTCGTTCTGGTGGGTGAGAGAATCGTGCGCCTCGTGCGACAAATAAATGGCAAGATTGCGCGAGCTAACCAATAACCATGACATGCCCTCCGCGATACTCAACCGGCGTTTCGCCGCAAACTACTTTTCGACCCTCGGGTTCATAGGCCTTTCTTACTGGGTCATCTCCGACCTGAGCGGCTTTCACCGCGGCATGCTGCAAGGCCAGTGGCAGTTCGGCATGTTCGAGATCGACGCCGTACTCACGGTCCACGCGCTGTTCCTGTTCCTGATAGCCCTGTACGCCGTGGTGCTGATTCCTTTCTACGCGCGTTATCCCTGGCTGCACTCCAAGGCGTTCGTGTTTCTGCGTGGCCTGCGCTTCAGCGTGGCGCGCATGGGCAGGCCGCAATCGCCGGCGCGACGCGCGATGCAGGCAAGACATGCCTGGCGGTTGCCGCTGAAAGCGGGCCTGTCGCCCGCAGCCAAACAGGCGGGGCTTGCGCTGTTGCTCAAGTTTTTCTTCGCACCGCTGATGATCAACTGGTGCCTCAACCACATCGCCGACGCCGCCAATTCCGTGGTTCAGCTCTTCGACGGCATGAACGAAGGTGTGTCGGGCCGCGAGTTGTTCGATACCTGGCTCTTCTGGGCCTGTTTCCAGCTCATCCTCTTCGTCGACACGTTGCTGTTCACGCTGGGTTACATCATCGAAGTCCCCGCTCTCAACAACCGCATCCGCTCGGTGGATCCGACGTTCTTCGGCTGGTTCATCTGCCTCGCCTGTTATCCACCGTTCAACGACTTCACCAGCCGCTTCCTCGAATGGCAGAGCAGCGACTTCCCGCACTTCGGCAATACCGCCGTACATTACGCCGCCAACATCGCGCTCCTGACCGCGCTGGCTATCTATTCGTGGGCATCCGTGGCGCTCGGCTTCAAGGCCAGCAACCTCACCAATCGCGGCATCATCGGTCACGGCCCTTACGCCTTCGTGAGGCATCCGGCTTATGCGGCCAAGAACCTCGCCTGGTGGATCGGTGCGCTGCCCAATCTGTACGGGGTGTTCGTCAGTGGCAATGCACGCGCCGCCGGTTATGCGCTGCTTGCGCTGTGCGGATGGACCGCCATCTACGCGCTGCGCGCCATCACTGAAGAAAGGCATCTGCTGCTGGCGAACAACGGCTATGCGGAGTACATGACGCGCGTGAAGTGGCGCTTCATCCCCGGCGTCATCTGAAACGGCAATTCAATCGCCATTGGCAATGCCGCGGAGCTTGTCGAGCTCGGCGGTGTATTCGCTGTTCTCGTAATTGCTGAGCAGGATGAACTGCTCCTCGTTGTACAAATACTGGCGGACTTCCTGCAGATAGTTGTCGCGCGAGGCCTTGAGGGCGCGGCTCACTTCGGCGAACGCGTACTGACGTTCACCGGCATTCAATTCGCCGCTCATCAGCCGGGAATCCGCCAGCACCTGGCGGAAGCGCTGACGATGCACCAGCTTCGTGTAGAGAATCGACTTGCGATCGGCGTCACTCAGCGGCGCCACTGCGCTCACACCACCGGCGTAATCTTCGAGCTGGAACTGCTCGACATCCGAATCCTTGAGAATTTCGAAGGTCGCGAGGTCGCCCGACCGCAGCAGCGTGCCTATCTTCTGGTCGAGTGCGGCCAGCTCGGCGAGTTGCCCGGGAATGGCTGCCTTCGCCGCAGGATCGCTCGACTGTTTCCCCGTGTTGATGGCCACCGCGATCCGCTCGCGCGCCAGCAAAGCTGCACGCAGCTTCGCCTCGTCTTGCGGCGACTGCCCTGAGTCGCCGAACAGGAAACGATATTTGCCATCGGTGTAGGTGCCGAGACTGTCTTCCGCGCCGCCATTTGCGGCGGGCTGGGCAAGCGCCGTGTCATCGGCGCGGTCCGCCCCTGACCCGGCCGGCCATTCGCTTTGCGTAGCTGGCGCTGATGCGGGGTTCGCGGGCGCAGAGTCGACCGATGGCTCGCCGCCATTGCGACTCGCCCACCACACCACCGCAACGAACACCAACAGCGCCGGCACGATCACACCGCGCATGTTCATCGGTTGCAAAAACCTCGCTTCCGCCGCCACGACATCCTCCAGTAAATGCCGGGGGTGCTTCCACCCCCGGCCCGTCTCTCCCCCCAAATCAGAAGCTCGTGTTGCCAGATTGCGAACAGCTGGACCATGGACCGATGCACAGCGAACCTGAGTTGCGCAGCTGGCTGTTGGTCAGCCGTGCCGTGCTGCTCGAGCTGTCCGTGCGGAAGATGCCCTCGCCCATGTTCGAGATGCGGCAACGATCCACGGTGACGTCGACCCGGAACGTGGTGCCACCATTCTGGCGCAGGAACTTGCCGGCGTTGTCGACGATGCAGTTCGACACGTTGAGCGTCGAGGCCGCGTTCACTTGCGCGAACTTGTCCTCGCTGTTCACACCCGTCACACCCGACACGTTGACCGTGCCCGAGGACTTGATCGTGAACGCGTCTTCACCGACGTTCGTCCAGCGGAAGTTCTGCAGGTTGCCACCGTTGTAGAAGTGCACGCCGTCGACACCGTTGTTGCCCAGAATGGCATTACGGAGCGTCGCGCCGTTCTCCACGCGGAAGGCCGGATCCTGGCCTTCTTCCTGGCTGCCGTCGCCGAGCGCGCCGCTCGGATTGAAGGTACGGCATCCACCGTCATACGTGCCGCTGGTCACGCGAATCGTCGCCGTGATCGCAGTGCTGCCGCTCGAGGAGCAAGTTGCGCCAGTGATGCCACCACCACCGCCGCCACCGCCACCACCGGAAGGTGTCGCCGACGCCGTATTCGAGTTCGTGGCCACCCCGTTGACCGTGTTCTTGATCCAGAAGTAGTAAGTGGTGCCGCCAGTCAGGCCGGTAGCGGTGAAGCTGCGCGTGCCGCTGCTGACGCTGCCGATACGCAGGCGTCCGCTCGGGTTCGAATCGGTATCCCGGTACACCTCCTGGGTGACCGGCGTTTCATTCGAGTAAGACCAGCTCAACGACACCTGGCCGTTGCCGGCACTCGCCGACAGCGAGATGGCCGCTTGCGCCATTCCGGCGAACCCTAACAGGGCCGTTCCGCAAAGAATTCTTGAAAACATATTTCCACCTTGTTGTAACAGTAAATGATTTCTTCCATGACAAATACAAATCACTCTCAGGGAATTGGCACTCGCAGATCGATGCGCCCGACTGGCGCACCATCATCCGATCTTTGGTCTAACTACCTCCTCGTGATGGGTCCTTGACCATCGACTGCAACCTGGCCAGTTCGGCATTGAACTCGGTGGTCTCATAGTTGCTCAGCAGCGCATACTGTTCGTCGTTGGACAGGTACTGGCGCACTTCCTGGAGATAGCTGCGCTTGTAATCCTCCATGGCGCGCGAAGTCATCGAATACGCGTAGTCGCGCTCCGCCGCGCTCAGGTCGCTGCGCTGCAGGTCCGAGTCCCGCAACAACTGGCGAAAGCGCTCCTTGTACGCAAGCTTCGTCCGGAGAATGGCCTTGCGATCGTCTGCGCTCAGTGGCGCGACATTGGTGATGCCGCCGGCGTATTCGTTGAGCTTGTAGAGCTCCAGGTCGGATTCCCTGAGCATCTGGTAGGTCGCATGATCGGCCGGCTTGAGCATTCCGCGGATCCCGTCTTCGACCCGCGCGAGTGCTTCGTTCTGTCCCGCGGACCCGGCTTCACCGGCGAGCCGCTCGCGCGCGAGCAAAGCCTTGCGCAACGCCTCCGCCTGACCCGCTTCGAGGTAATGAAGGTCGTCGAGCAGTAGCTGGTACTTCTCCGACGTGTATTGCGCGATCGTCGACTCTTCCGGGTCAACCGGCGCCTGTGTGTTCACCAGCGCGGAAGCGGTATCGGCCTGCGCGGTCGTTGATTGTTCGCGCTGAACTTCATCCGGCGGTTGCGATGGCATCGCGACCGATTTCAATTCCGTGGGGGCTGACTGCCCGGGACGCGATGCCCAGAACACTGTTGCGAACACGACGATGCCTGCCGCGATGCTGGCGGCAGGCCAATGCCATCTGTTCAGCCTCCCACTCACGGCGGTATTGCCGTCGCAGAAAAGCCGGGAGTGTTTCCACTCCCGGCAGTCTCTCTTCAGAGTTCCGTTCCGAAGTTTGACTTTCTGCGATCAGAAGCTCGTGTTGCCCGAGCCAGTGCAGCTCGACCACGAACCGATGCACAGCGAACCCGAGTTGCGCAGCTGGCTGTTGGTCAGCCGTGCCGTGCTGCTCGAGCTGTCCGTGCGGAAGATGCCCTCGCCCATGTTCGAGATGCGGCAACGATCGACCGTGACCACAACCCGGAAGGTGGTGCCACCGTTCTGGCGCAGGAACTTGCCGGCGTTGTCGACGATGCAGTTCGACACGTTGAGCGTCGAGGCCGCGTTCACTTGCGCGAACTTGTCCTCGCTGTTCACACCCGTCACACCCGACACGTTGACTGTGCCCGAGGACTTGATCGTGAACGCGTCTTCACCGACGTTCGTCCAGCGGAAGTTCTGCAGGTTGCCACCGTTGTAGAAGTGCACGCCGTCGACACCGTTGTTGCCCAGAATGGCATTACGGAGCGTCGCGCCGTTCTCCACGCGGAAGGCCGGATCCTGGCCTTCTTCCTGGCTGCCGTCGCCGAGCGCGCCGCTCGGATTGAAGGTACGGCATCCACCGTCATACGTGCCGCTGGTCACGCGAATCGTCGCCGTGATCGCAGTGCTGCCAGTCGACGTGCAGGTCGCGCCGGTGATGCCACCGCCACCGCCGCTGCTCGAAGACGAGCTGGTCGAGCTGGAGCTGGTGCTCGAGCTGCTGGTGCTGGAGCTGCTCGTGCTGGAGCTTGAAGTGGAGCTCGAAGAACTGGAGCTCGACGATCCGCCGGCCCCGTACGAGCAGTACCGCGGGTTGCCGACGCTGCTGGACGGGAACAGAGAAGCCGAACATGTGATCGGGCCGGTCAACGTCGCATACACGAAGCTGCCGGACTTTCCGTAGGCCACCGAACGTGAGCCGCTGAAGGAGCAAGTTTCCCCTTCCTTGGCGCACTTGGTGTAACCGGACGGATAGTCGGTTGCTGCATTTGCCGCTGCCGATGCCGCCAGCAATGCCGAACCGATTAAGAGATTTCGAAACGTAGTCATCACGCCTCCATTGGTCTGAATTGTTCTCACCTTCCATGCGGCCCGGACCTGTCAGCGTCCGAGCCTCGCGCGATATGACAAATTGCGCACCGCAATGAGGCGACTCGCAACTCATCCCCCTGCTGCTGCATCGATGACGTGCACCGATGCGCCAATACCGATTCGCTTGTTCATCATTCGACTTTCAAAGAGGTCGGCATCGACGGCGCCGGACGGTACGCCCGTAAAAAAACTCTTGTCAAACAATTTCGTTGTCCGAAGACATGTCCCACCATGGGGTCGGAATGTCTCCATACCTACGATTTTCTGTCTACCGGTAGACAAGACACTTTCTGCCGGAATCCCGCGAAACGTTGCGGAAGATTGACCGCTTTGCAGAAGAAGTATGACACCGGTGTCTCGATTGGCCGGTGGAGCGCGGGGATGCGTTCTGGCGCGCGCGATGCAGACCCTATTTTTCCCGCTGTTTCATCACAACGACGCAAATCTGAAACACGAATTCGACTCGCGCGAATCGAGACCGGTGGCTGTGAATTCACGCCCTGCAACAGTGCCCGATCTCGATCGGGGCGCGCGAATTGCATTGTCTCAGTGCGGCCAAACTCTCCTATACCCGCCGTGAGCACGTCCATTTGCACGCGTTATTGGACGAAAAGTTTTTTTCGTGAATTCCCATTTCGCAGATCAAATTTGTGGACTGCGACACGGACTCATGGTCCTCAACGCAAGATTTGCTGCAGCCGCGATGCCCAGGGCTTCCCGAATATGTCCCGTTGCACGTAGGACGCCGCCCACAACCGACCGGTGTACTTCGCATAAACTACGGCGACTTCGGGGGTGCGATGAGATTCGACAAGACGCTGATCGGCGCACTGGCGTGTGCGCTCCATTGGGCTGGTGCGCCGGCTGCTCCGCAAAAAGCCACCTTCGCGACCGACGTCTCGAGCACGCAATGGCCATTGGCGGATATCGACCCCCAGCTGCCCACCGACTGGACTGGGCTCGAGTTCCTGATCGTCGAATTCCGCTCCTCGACCAGCCAGCGTTTCGAACTCGGCCTGGTCAGCGACGAGGGCAATGTGTCCAAGCGGATTCACCCGTTTCCGGGTGTGTGGGTACGCGCATCGATTCCGCTGCGTTTCTTCCGCCAGGGTCTCGGGGACGCCGACGAGCTCGCATCGACGGTCAACCAGCCGCGCAACAGCTACTGGATCAACATCGAGGCCGGCGGGCACGCCCCCGTGCAGCACGTACGTGCCATCAGCGTCACCATGCGTTATCCGGCGCACGCGGCGACCGTGGAGATTCGCAAGCTGAGCCTCGCAAAGACGGACCCGGGCGACGCGGTGCTCGATGACGGCACACCGTTGATCGACGATTTCGGGCAATACGTGCATGCCGACTGGCCGGGCAAGGCCCGCTCGTATCCCGAGCTCATTCGCGAATGGGCGCAGGAAAACCGCATGCTGGTGCCCAAGGGCACGATCCAGGAGTGCCGCTACGGCGGATATGCGGCTGGCCGTCGCAAGGCGACCGGCTTCTTCCGCGTGGAGAAGATCAGCGACCGCTGGTGGTTCATCGATCCGGAAGGTTGCCGCTTCTACTCCACCGGTGTGAACGGCGCCGGCGCGGACCCACCGCGCACGCAGATCGTCGGCCGGGCAAAGTTGTTTGCCAGCATCCCGACGGCCGCGCAGTTTGCCGCGCGCAACGCCGAGCCGGATCCACTGCGCGACCCGGTTTCGTTCTACGCCGCGAACCTGCAGAAACGTTTCGGCAGTGAATGGCAGGGTGCCAGTGCGCAACTGACTTCGCGGCGCATGCGCGCCTGGGGGTTGAACACCGCCTACGGCGCCGCGCTCAACGATTCACTGCCGAAAGGCGTGTCGCAACGGCAACCCTATGTATTTCCGTTGCGTGGATGGCAGCAGAGCCAGGGCGCCATCATGGGACTGCCCGACGTGTATTCAGAAGCCTTCGCCAGGCTCGTGGACGCCGAGGCCGCGCAACAACTCGCGCCGCGCAAATCCGACCCCTGGATGATCGGCTACTTCATCGGCAATGAACCGCCATGGCCGGCGCGCGAAAGCCAGCTCGTCGACCTGGTGCTGGCGGGGCCTGCGAGTTCGGTTCAGCAGCGCTTCCGGAGCGAGCTCGCGAAAGGCGACACGCCGGCGGCCCGCAAGGCGCTGGTGCATGCAGCGTTCACGCGCTACCTCGAAATCGTGAATGCGGCGGTGAAGCGCCATGACCCTAACCACTTGAATCTCGGTATTCGTTTCGGTGGCACGCCGCCCGACGAAGTCATTGCGCTGGCGCGCGGCTTCGACGTGTACAGCATGAACAAATACCGCTGGGCGCCGCCGAAGGATTTCATCGATCGCGTGTACGCCATCCAGAAGCTGCCCATCCTGATCGGCGAGTTTCACTTCGGTGTGCCAGGGCGCGGTCTCGCCCCTGGGCTGGTGCAGGCCATGAACCAGACCGAGCGCGGTGTTGCGTATTCCTACTACGTGGAGAACGCAGCTGCGCATCCCGCCATCATCGGCACGCACTGGTACCAGTGGATAGACCAGCCTGCGACCGGCCGGCGCGACGGGGAGAACTACAACATCGGCTGGATAGACGTTACGGACCGCCCCTACCCGGAACTGGTTGCGGCGGCGAAGGCGTCACACGCCAAGATCGATGACATCCACTCCGGACGGCTTGCACCAACTACGCGCAGACCGAAGGCATCGGAGTACGGAACTCCGGAAGACTCAATCTACCTGGGAATACCGGCAATCCAGTAAGTGCTGGCGCCGATGGCACGGCCCCCCTGCTAGAGCGCGAGCACTCGCAATCGGTAAACAAGGCTCGTGCGGACCGCAACCACCGACGCCAACTGTGGTGAGTAACCGAGCCACAGAATCGGGTTCCCGAATTTTTCAGTAGCCTTGTGCCGCGCCGTCCTTGCGGGATTCCGACGCGCCGAAGTAAACGCCTTCCGCATTTCGCATGATGGCCTGGTAACCACCGAAATCGCCGTCGTTCGCCACGGTGACCTTGTGACCGCGCGCTTCGAGAGCTTTCACGGTCGCAGGAGAAACCCCGACTTCCAGCACCACCTCGCCGCCGTCTTTCATGATCTCGTCCGTAGGTTCACTCGAACCGTCATGCCGCGCCCGAGGCGCGTCGCCGGCTTCCTGCAGGTTCATGCCGAAGTCGATGAGGTTGATGACTATCTGCACGTGTCCCTGTGGCTGCATCGAGCCGCCCATCAAACCGAAGGACAGCCACGGCTTGCCGTCTTTGGTGATGAACGCGGGAATGATGGTGTGGAACGGCCGCTTGCCCGGCGCGTAAACGTTGGCATGTCCTTCCTTGAGCGAAAACATCTCGCCCCGGTCCTGCAGGATGAAACCGCAGCCGGTCGGCGTCATGCCCGAGCCCATGCCGCGGTAGTTGCTCTGGATCAGCGAGACCATGTTGCCGGCCGCATCCGCTACGGTCAGGTAGATGGTGTCGCCCTCATCGACCGGCTTTGGAGCCGCCGGAAATACCAGCCCTGCCCGGTCCAGCTTGATCAAGGCGCGCTGCTTCGCGGCATAGTCCTTGGAAAGCAGTCCCTTGAGCGGGATCTTCGCGAACTCCGGATCGGCGTAGTACTTCGCGCGGTCTTCGAACGCCAGTTTCTTCGCTTCGACGAACAGGTGCAGGTATTCCGCGCTCCCGAAACCCATGGTTTTCAGGTCATAGGACTCGAGGATGTTGAGCATCTGCAGCGCCGCCACGCCCTGGGTATTCGGCGGCAGCTCCCAGACATCATAACCACGGTAGTTAGTGGAAACCGGGTCGACCCATTCGGACTGGTGCGCGGCGAGGTCCGCGGCGGTCAGGTATCCGCCGTTGGCGCGCATATACGCATCGATGCGTTTCGCGATGTCACCCTTGTAAAAGGCATCCCGGCCGCCGTCGGCGATGGCGGCAAGCGTGTTGGCGAGATAGGGATTGCGAAATACATCACCCTTCGCCGGCGCGCGACCATTCGGCATATAGGTCTCGGAAAATCCCGGGAACTTTTGCAGGTTGCGTGCATTGCGCACCCACCCCTCGGCAATGACCTCCGTGACCGGGAAGCCATTGCGCGCATAGGAGACCGCGGGCGCCAACAGCTCCTTCATGGGCAGCTTGCCGAATTTTCCATGCAACTCGAACCACCCATCTACTGCACCCGGCACCGAAACAGGCAGCGGCCCGATACGCGGAATGGTGGTCGAGTTCAGTTTCTTGAGCTCGGCACGCAGCTTCTCGAGCGTGAGGGATTGCGGCGAGCGTCCGCTGGCGTTGAGTCCGTAGAGTTTCTTCGTCTTTGCATCCCAGACAATGGCAAACAAGTCACCGCCGACGCCGTTGCCCGTGGGTTCCATGAGACCGATGGTCGCGTTGGCGGCGATCGCCGCATCCACCGCAGTGCCGCCGCGCTTGAGGACGTCGAGCGCAACCTGGCTGGCGAGCGGATGACTGGTGGCCGCCATGCCTTGCGTGGCGATCACCTCCGAGCGCGTGGGAACGAGGGAACCGCTCGGACGCGGCCCGGCAAACCCGCCTTCCATGGTCATGATGAACAGCAGCGCTACGCTTGCGATGAGGCGCCCGAGATCAGGCGGGTTTCTGGGCACGCGAGATGCCCGATTCGAAGACCTGTCGCACTTCGCCATTGAGAACGCGCTCCTGAAAACGACCTTGGGTGTAGTTAGCGACCACGCGGCGCCAGAAAGCCACGGCAACCGGATTGCGCAGGTACTCGGTGATTTCCCAGCGACCGGCGAATCGGTTGAGTATGAGCTCGACAGCGAGCCGACCCACGCCGCGGCGACGAAAGGTGCGCGCCACGAAAAATTCCGCCATGCGGTAGTCCACCGCAGGCTTGCCAGGCGTCGCGCCACCGCGCGCCACCATGGCGAATCCCACCGGCCCGGAGCCGCGCAGGATGACGAGAGGAGTGACCGAGGAATCGCCGAACCACCGTGCCAGCTGGTCCGACTCGCTGTAACCGATTTCGCCGAGCGACGTGGCGCTGAACACGCCCGTGTTCAACGGCGAAAGGTCGTCGAGATAATCGCGGTAGACGCTTTCGATCCACTCGCGGTCGCGGGCGGCGCCGCGCGCATCACGGACACTGACAGTCACTTCCCCTCCAGAAAAGACAAAGCCCGGGCAGACGTTATCGGTACTGCCCGGGCCGTGTCATTGAGCCTGATGGCTCGAAGCAATAATCGAGTCGATTACTGCTTCGGCGCTTCAGCCGGGGCAGCCGGATCGGCAGCCGGGGCAGCAGCGTCGGCGGCCGGAGCGGCAGCGTCAGCAGCCGGAGCAGCGGCGGCATCAGCGGCAGCAGCCGAAGAAGCAGCGGCATCGGCCGAAGCAGCGGCGGCATCGGCCGACGAAGCAGCAGCGTCAGCAGCCGGAGCGGCAACTTCCGCGTCCTTCTTGGCGCAAGCGGTCATCAGCGCGAGAGCCGCGATCGAGGCGGCGAGAGCAACATTCAATTTCATGTAGGGGTACCCCAAAATTTCTAGTGGTAAGTGAGACCAAACAAACGTTTGTTGCCGCAATTGCACTGCGGCGCGCGATTTTATCGATTCCCCAATCCTTTTGAAACAAGTGCAATTTTTGTCCGCGGATGGCGACAGCAGACCCGCGAGTATTCGCGTGCGCGCAACGGCAACACTTCCATTGCGCTCAGTGGCCGCTGGGAAACGGGATTATGTTGCGATGCATCAACGAGTCGCGCGAGAGTGCCGCGCATAGAATCGAGCCATGAATTCACCCGCTATTAGACAGAACGTGGACTCCTGGCCTCATGCCTTCTCTGAGCACCTGGAGATCGTGAAGAAACGCAGCGGCGCAGCGCTCGAGACCACCGGCTTCGACGCCCTGCTCGTTCACGCCGGCACGCCTCCCCTGCTATTCCTCGACGACCATCACCTGCCATTTCGCGTCCAGGCGCCTTTCAAGGTGTGGGCACCGCTCTCCGACGCTCCCGATTCTTTCGTGTTTTTCGCTCCGGGCAAGAAGCCCCTGCTGCTCATCAACCAGCCCGTGGACTACTGGCACAAGTCGCCCGAGACGCCGAATGACTATTGGACCGGCGCCTTCGACATCGTGAGCTGCGCCGACCGCGCAGCCGCCCGGCAGGCGTTGCCGAAGGATCTGTCACGTACCGCGTTCATCGGCGCTCCGTTCGCCGAGCTCATGAGCTGGGGACCGAAGGCGATCAATCCGGAACATCTCATCGCCCATCTCGACTACGGGCGAGCGTCCAAGACGCCTTACGAAGTCGCGTGCCTGCGCGAGGCCAATGTGCTCGGCGCGCGCGGCCACGTCGCGGCGGAGAAAGCATTCCGCGCCGGCGGCAGCGAGTTCGAGATCGCGCTCGAGTTCATGAAGGCCTGCGGCCAGCGTGAGCGCGAACTGCCGTACAACCCCATCATCGCGCTGAACGAGGGTGGCGCAGTGCTGCACTACCAGATCCAGCAACGCACGAAGCCCGCGAAGCTGCATTCGTTGCTCATCGATGCGGGCGCGGAGTTTGGTGGTTACGCCTCCGACATCACGCGCAGCCATTCTTGCCAGGATGCCGAGTGGGCCGCGCTCATCAAGCGCTTCGACGAGCTGCAGCTCAAGCTCTGCGCGCAGGTGCGCGTTGGCCTCGACTGGAAGGATTTTCACCAGGCGTCGTATCGGGCCATCAGCGAGTTCCTGAAGGAGACCGGCGTCATCAATGTCAGCGCGGATGAAGCTATCGATACGGCGTTGACCAGCGTGTTCTACCCGCACGGCATCGGACACTTGTTAGGGCTGCAGGTGCATGACGTGGGCGGGCTGCAGGGCACGCCGGAAGGGAGGCAGATCGAGCGGCCGTACAACCACCCGTTCTTGCGGCTCACGCGTAAACTGGAAGACGGCTGCGTGGTGACGGTGGAGCCTGGCTTCTACTTCATCGATCAGTTGCTGGACGAGGCGAAGACGAAGCCGATCGGAAAGATGATCGAATGGAAGAGAATCGAGCAGCTGAAGAAGTTCGGCGGGGTGCGCATCGAAGACAATGTCGTCGCGCGGGTGGGTGGGCAGGAGAACCTGACCAGGCCGGCGTTCAATGCATAAGAGTGTGTTCTAGGAGCGGCGCTCGAACAACACGCGCGCCGCGAGCACGGCGTACCACGCGCAGACGATGGCCAGCACGGCGAGAAACAGGATTGCCGGTCCTTTCGCGCTCGGCGCGAACACCGCGGCCGAGATACTAACTAGTCCCGCCGCCACCGCGGAGACGCCGATCGCCGCGCGATGCCGGCGGAACAGCAGCAGCCCGACGACGAGCGCCAGCGCCCCGGCAACCAGACCGTACGGCCGTTGTTCCGGGTGGTAGTCGGTGAATCCGAATCTCCACAACCACACGCCACCGAAGAACAGGAACACGGCGGCCGCTGTCCGGAACATCCAGATGTAACGAACTACGGCCGGCATGGTTTTGCGGACTGACTATTTCTTCGCCAGCAGGTCGCGGATCTCCTCGAGGAGAACTTCCTGGCGCGGTGGCGCGATCGGCGCTGGTGGCGGAGGCGGCTCGGATTTCTTGAGCTTGTTGATGCCGCGAATGACCATGAACAACACCATGGCCACGATCAGGAACTGGAAGATGATCTGCAGGAAATTGCCGTACTTCCACAGGACTTCGGTCTTCCCGTCGGCGCCCATGCCGAGGCTCAGTGCGAGATCGGAGAAGTTCACGTCCCCGATGACTTTGCCGAGCGGCGGCATGATCACGTCTTCCACCAGCGAAGCGACGATCTTGCCAAACGCCGCGCCGATGATCACACCGACTGCCATGTCGATGACGTTGCCTTTCATGGCAAATTCTTTGAATTCTTTCCCAAGACCCATGGCATCACCCCGGACGTTGTTGGAGTGCGGCGAGCTTAAGGCAGCGCTGCTCGGCAAGGCAAAGCTGCGAGACTACAGAAACGAAAACGGGCGCCCATCTTTCTAAAGAGGGGCGCCCGTCTTGCATGCTTTGCAGCGTCGGACTACTTCGAAGATTTCTTCTTCTTCGGAGCAGCTTTTTTCTTCTTCGCCACGGTGCCGCCCGTTTTCTTGGCAGCCTTCTTCGCGACGGCCTTGGCAGCCTTCGCTTCCTTGGCGGCTTTTTCGCGGCCCTTCTTCGCTTCGGCCTTGGCCTTCTTCTCGGCCTTGTCGACCTTCGGCGCCTCGGCCTTCTTCGGCTTCTTGTCTTCCGGCTCGGCCTCGACGGCCACCGGTGCCGAACGCTCGACCAGCTGCATCAGCGCCATCGGGGCGTTGTCGCCCGGACGCGGCGCCATGTGCAGGATGCGCGTGTAGCCACCCGGCCGCGCCTTGAAGCGCGGTCCGATGGTGTCGAACAGCTTGGCGACGATTTCGGTGTCGCGCAGGCGCGCGAAGGCGATGCGGCGATTGGCGTCGCTGTCGTCCTTGCCGAGGGTGATCAACGGCTCGACGACGCGGCGCAATTCCTTGGCCTTCGGGATCGTCGTGCGGATCGTTTCGTGACGCAGCAGCGACACCGACAGGCTGCGGAGCAGCGCGTGGCGGTGGGAGCTGTTGCGCGACAGCTGACGTCCGGAAAGATGATGACGCATTAAAAAACTCCGTAACTCTCAAAGCCGGCCTGCAGCCGGCTACATCGACGACTTGTTAGATCATGCCTCGATCAGCGTCATGCTTCAGGCCGGCGGGAGGCCAGCCGTCGAGACGCATGCCGAGCATGAGGCCGTGGCTCTGCAGCACTTCCTTGATCTCGGTGAGCGACTTCTTGCCGAGGTTCGGCGTGCGCAGCAGCTCGACTTCCGTGCGCTGCACGAGGTCGCCGATGTAGTGAATGTTTTCCGCCTTGAGGCAGTTCGCCGAACGCACGGTGAGCTCGAGCTCGTCGACGGGCCGCAGCAGCAGCGGGTCGAACTGCATTTCGGAAACCTTGGTGGAGGCTTCTTCTTCACCCTGCAGGTCCACGAACACCGACAGCTGATCCTTGAGGATGCCGCCGGCGCGACGGATGGCTTCTTCCGCGTCGATGGTGCCGTTGGTCTCGATGTCGATGACCAGCTTGTCCAGGTCGGTACGCTGTTCCACGCGGGCCGCGTCGACCATGTAGGTCACGCGACGCACGGGCGAGAACGACGCGTCCAGCTGCAGGCGACCGATCGGACGGCTCTGCTCTTCGAACGCGGCGCGATTCAGCGCCGGGCGGTAGCCGCGGCCGCGCTCAACGCGCAGCGTCATGGTGAGTTCGCCGGCCTTCGTCAGGTTCGCAAGCACCAGCTCCGGGTTCACGACTTCGATGTCGTGGTCCGTGTGGATGTCGCCGGCCGTGACCGGGCCCGGGCCCTTCTTCGACAGGCGCAGCTCCGCGCTGTCGCGCGTGTGCATCTTGAGAGCAACCTGCTTCAGGTTGAGCAGGATGTCGACCACGTCTTCCTGAACGCCTTCGATGGAGGTGTACTCATGGAGCACGCCTTCGATTTCGACTTCGGTGATCGCCGCACCCGGCATGGACGACAGCAATACGCGACGCAGCGCGTTGCCGAGCGTGTGGCCGAAGCCGCGCTCGAACGGTTCGATGACGACGCGTGCCTGGCGCGGGGCCGTGGGCTGCACCTTGACGACACGGGGCTTCAAAAATTCGCTTACTGAACCTTGCATAGACTCTCCAGGCGCTTGCGCGCCACTCTTAACCGGCTGAAGACAGCCGGTCCGAAAGAATTACTTGCTGTACAACTCGACGACGAGGTTCTCGTTGATGTCCGGCAGGATTTCATCCCGGCCCGGCACCGACTTGAACACGCCACGGAACTCCGTGCTGTTCACGTCCACCCACTCGGGCAGACCCACCTGCGTCGCAATCTGCATCGCACTCTGGATGCGGAGCTGCTTCTTGGCCTTCTCGCGCACCGTGATGATGTCGCCGGCCTTGCACTGGTACGAGGCGATCGTGACCACGCCGTCGTTCACCGCGATCGACTTGTGCGACACCAGCTGGCGCGCTTCCGAGCGCGTCGCGGCGAAGCCCATGCGATAGACCACGTTGTCGAGACGGCACTCGAGCAGCTTCAGCAGGTTCTCACCCGACGAACCGGCGCGGCGCGCGGCTTCGACGTAGTAGTTGCCGAACTGGCGCTCGAGCACGCCGTACATGCGGCGCAGCTTCTGCTTCTCGCGCAGCTGCAGGCCGTAGTCGGACAGTCGCTGCTTGCGCTCGCCCTTGATGCCACCTGGCGGCACCTGGAACTTGCACTTGCTCTCGAGCGGCTTGACGCCACTCTTCAGGAAAAGGTCAGTGCCTTCGCGACGCGAGAGCTTGCACTTGGGACCGGTGTACTTTGCCATCTGTGTTTGTCCTGCTTAAACGCGGCGCTTCTTGGGCGGGCGGCAGCCGTTGTGCGGAATCGGCGTGATGTCGGAAATGCTCGTGATCTTGAGACCGCAGGCGTTCAGGGCACGCACCGCCGACTCGCGACCAGGGCCTGGGCCACCCACCCGCACTTCGACGTTCTTCACGCCGTGTTCCTGCGCCGCATTGCCGGCCTTCTCGGCCGCCACCTGCGCCGCGAACGGCGTGGACTTGCGCGAACCGCGGAAGCCGCAACCGCCCGAGGTCGCCCAGGAAAGCGTGTTTCCCTGGCGATCGGTGATCGTGATGATGGTGTTGTTGAACGAAGCGTGCACGTGCGCGATGCCGTCGAGCACGTTCTTGCGTGCCTTCTTCGGCTTCTTCGGGCCGCCAGCGGCGGCGGCGCCCGTGGCGCCTGCCGGTGCGGCAGCTTCAGTCTTCTTTTCGTCAGCCATGTTTCTTTACCTAGCTACTTAAGCTTTGCGGCTTAAACTTTTCCTGGGGGAGCGTTCAACTTCACTGCCTGCTTGCGCGGGCCCTTGCGCGTGCGCGCATTGGTGCGCGTGCGCTGGCCGCGGACCGGCAGGCCCTTGCGATGACGGATGCCGCGATAGGCGCCGAGATCCATGAGCCGCTTGATGTTCATGGAGTTCTCACGACGCAGGTCGCCTTCGACCGCGGTCTTGGCGAGCGCCGAACGGATCGCGTTCACTTCCACCTCGGTGAGATCTTTCACCTTGGTGGTGGGCGCGATGCCCGTCGAGGCGCAGATATCCTTGGCGCGGGAACGACCCACCCCGAAGATGTGCGTGAGCCCGATGACGACGTGTTTGTTCATCGGGATGTTGACGCCAGCAATACGTGCCATGTGCTTGTCCTGCTTGAAACCTAACTATTACTGCTCAGCACTCGTCATCAGCCTTGGCGCTGTTTATGACGCGGGTCTGCACAGATGACGTAAACCACGCCTCGACGACGCACGATCTTGCAGTTCTTGCAGATCTTCTTTACCGAGGGACGTACTTTCATGTTTGTGAGTCCTAAAAATTAGCTTTGCGGCGCGCCCGAGCGCCCGTAACCCATCAGGTTCGCCTTCTTGAGCAAACCCGGATAGTGGTGCGACATCAGGTGCGCCTGAAGCTGCGAGAAGAAGTCCATGGCGACCACGACCACGATCAGCAGCGAGGTGCCACCGAAGACGAACGGCACACCGCCCTGGGTCATCATGAGCTCGGGCAGCAGGCACACCGAGGTGATGTATACGGCGCCCCACAGCGTGAGCCGCGTGAGCACCTTGTCGATGTATTCGCCGGTCTGCTGGCCTGGGCGGATGCCGCGGATGAAGGCGCCCGACTTCTTGAGGTTGTCGGCCGTCTCGCGCGCGTTGAACACCAGCGCCGTATAGAAGAAGCAGAAGAAGATGATCAGGAACGCGTAGATGGTGATGTGCAACGGCTGACCGTACCCGAGCGTGGTCGAGAAGGTCTGCAGCGCACTACCCCACCATGTTTCGGTGTTGGTGCCCGCAAATCCGGCAATGGTCGCCGGGAACAACAGCAGGCTGGACGCGAAGATCGGCGGAATCACGCCCGACATGTTGAGCTTGAACGGCAGGTGCGTAGTCTGGCCGGCGTACATGCGGCGGCCCACCTGGCGCTTGGCGTAGTCGACCGGAATGCGGCGCTGCGCGCGTTCCACGAAGACGCAGAACGAGGTGACTGCGAGCACCACCACGATGAGCACGATGGCGAACAGGCCGGACATTTCGCCCGTGTTGATCTGGTCCACCGTCTGGCCGATCGCGCCCGGGATGCCGGCAACGATGCCGCCCAGGATGATCATGGAAATACCATTGCCCACGCCGCGCTCGGTGATCTGCTCACCCAGCCACATGAGGAACATGGCGCCCGTGGTCATCGTGATCGTCGCGACGAACAGGAACTGCCAGCCCGGCGTGACCACCATGCCCTGCGTCTGCAGGCCGCTGGCGGTGACGAACGACTGGAACAACGCCAGCCCCAAAGTGCCGTAACGCGTGATCTCGGTGAGCTTGCGCCGTCCGGACTCGCCTTCCTTGCGGTACTCCATCCACGTCGGCACCACCATCGCCATCATCTGCACGATGATCGACGCGGAGATGTAGGGCATGACGCCCATGGTGAAGATGGACAGGCGCTCGAGCGCGCCGCCCGAGAACATGTTGACGATGCCGAAGATGGTCTCGGCGTTGTCGCGGAAGAAGCCAGCCACGCGCTCAGGGTCGATGCCCGGCACGGGGATGTACGTGCCGATGCGATAGACGATCAGGCCGCCGATCAGGAACAGCAGGCGCTTGCGTACGTCGCCGAAACGCGCCGCGTCGCCGAGTACTGATGCCGGGTTGATTGAGCTGTCTGCCACGGGTGCCTTTCTTCCTGGACCTTACTTCTTGGCCTTCAGTTTCTCGGGCTTCGGCTTCTCGGGGAGAGCCTCGACCGTGCCGCCAGCCTTCTCGATGGCCTCGCGCGCACCCTTGGTGGCACCGATACCCGAGAGGTTCACGACCTTCTTGATTTCGCCCGACAGCACGACCTTCGCCTGGGCAGCGAATGTCGGGATGACGTTGGCCTTCTTCAAGGTGTCCAGATTGATGACCGCGCCTTCGACCTTGGCGAGCTCGTCGAGGCGCACTTCGGCATGCAGGGCCTGGATCTTCGAGCGGAAGCCCACTTTCGGCATGCGCCGCTGAATCGGCATCTGGCCGCCTTCGAAGCCGACCTTGTGGTAGCCGCCCTTGCGCGCGCGCTGGCCCTTCACGCCACGGCCGCAGGTCTTGCCCTGGCCGGCGGACGCGCCGCGTCCGACACGCAGGCGCGTCTTGCGGGCGCCGTGGGCCGGTTTCATGTCATTCAGTCGCATAGTCATACGATTCTCTCTCTCACTTCCCGCCTTCGGCGGGGGGCGTAACCTTCAGCAGGTGCGAAGCCGCATAGATCATTCCGCGATTCTGCGGCGTGTCAGCGACTTCGACCGTCTGTTGCGGGCGGCGCAGGCCCAGGCCACGCACCGACGCCGAGATGTTCTTCAACTGTCCCGCGAGGCTCTTCACCAGCGTGACCTTGATCTGTTTGTTTGCCATGAGCGTTCTCCTAAGCTTTACGCCAGGATCTCCTCCAGGGTCTTGCCACGCTTGGCGGCTATTGTCTCTGGCGAATTCACGTTGGCCAGCGCATTCACCGTGGCGCGAACCACGTTGATGGGATTGCGCGAACCGTAGCTCTTGGCGAGCACGTTGCGCACGCCGGCACACTCGAGCACCGCGCGCATTCCGCCGCCGGCGATGACGCCAGTACCGTCGGACGCGGGCTGCATATACACCATAGTCGCGCCGTGCGCGCCCTTGATGGCGAAGTGCAGCGTGTCGTTCTTCAGCGCCACGTTCACCATGTTCTTGCGTGCCTGCGCCATGGCCTTGGAGATCGCGACCGGCACTTCACGCGCCTTGCCGAAACCGAAGCCCACGCGGCCGGCCCCGTCACCAACCACGGTGAGGGCGGTGAAACCGAACTGCCTGCCGCCCTTGACGACCTTGGCCGTGCGATTGACCGCAACCAGCTTTTCCAGGAACTCGTCCTGCGCCTGCGATTTGTTTTCGACTCGTGCCATGTTGTTAGGTCCTGTTAAAACTCTAGGCCGGCTTCACGCGCGGCATCGGCCAGCGCTTTGACGCGACCGTGGTACATGAAGCCCGCGCGATCGAACGCGACCTTGGTGATGCCGGCGGCCTTGGCGGCTTCAGCAATAGCAGTGCCGACGGCCTTCGCCGCCGCAACGTTGCCCGTGCCCTTGAGGCCCTTGGCGACCTTTTCCTGCAGGGTCGACGCGGTGGCGATGACCTTGGCGCCCTGTGAATCGAACACCTGCGCGTAGATGTGCTGCGGCGTCCGGTGAACCGTGAGGCGGGCAACGCCCAGCTCGCGGATCTTCATGCGGGTCTTGATGGCGCGGCGCTGGCGCCGCTCTTTCTTGGTGATCTGCATATGAGTGCCGAAGAATTACTTCTTCTTGCCCTCCTTCAGGGTGATCTGCTCACCGGAATAGCGGACGCCCTTGCCCTTGTACGGCTCCGGCGGACGAATGGCGCGAATCTTCGCGCACACCTGACCGATCTTCTGACGGTCGATGCCTTTGATGATGATTTCGGTCTGGGTCGGCGTCTCCATCGAGATGCCGTCCGGAATCGGGAAGTTCACGGCGTGCGAGAAGCCGAGCGTGAGGCCCAGCACCTTGCCCTGCACCGCGGCGCGGTAACCGACGCCGACCAGCTCGAGCTTGCGCTCGTAGCCCTTCGACACACCCGTCACCATGTTGGCGAGATGCGCGCGCGCGGCGCCGGCCGACATGCGGCTGGCATCGCTTGCGTACGCGCAGACCAGAGTCTTCTCTTTCTGCTGGACGCTCACGCCATCGGCCACGACGAGTGTGAGCTCGCCCTTGGCGCCTTTGACCTTGATCGTGTTCGCCGCCACGGTGGCAGTGACGCCTTGGGGCAGCTCGACGGGTCGTTTTGCTACGCGGCTCATAGAATGGGGCTCATAAGTATTTCTTTAGTTAGGCCACGATGCAGAGGACTTCGCCGCCCTGCCCGATGGCCCGCGCCTGTTTGTCCGTCATCACGCCCTTCGGCGTGGAGACGATCGCGGTACCGAGACCGCCCTGGATCTTCGGCAGCTCGCTCTTGCTGCGGTAGATGCGCAGGCCGGGACGCGAGACACGCTCGAGGCGGTCGATCACGGGGCGGCCTTCGTAGTACTTCAGCTCGATGGTCAGCGTCTGCTTGACGCCTTCACTCGCGGTGTGGAATCCCGCGACGTAGCCTTCGTCTTTCAGAACCTTGACCAGCGCGGTCTTCAATTTCGACGACGACACCGACACGTCCGGCTTGCGCGCAAGCTGCGCGTTGCGGATGCGGGTCAGGAGGTCGGCAATGGGATCAGTCATGCTCATGCCATGCGCTCCTACCAGCTCGCCTTGGAAACGCCCGGCAATTCGCCGCGCCCCACCGCTTCACGGATCTTCACCCGCGCCAACCCGAAGCGGCGATACACGCCGCGTGAGCGGCCCGTGATCGCGCAACGGTTGCGACCGCGGGAGGGGCTTGCGTCGCGCGGCAGCTTCTGAAGCTTCTGCTGCGCGTCGGCACGCACTTCCGGATTGGTCTTCGGGCTGCGAATGAGCTCTTTCAGGAGAGCGCGCTTCGCCGCGTATTTCTTCACGATCTTGGCGCGACGCTTCTCGCGCTCGACCATGTTTGTCTTGGCCATACCCTATGGTTCCTTACTTGCGGAACGGGAAATTGAAGGCGTTGAGCAGGGCACGACCCTGCTTGTCATCCTTCGCCGTCGTCGTAATCGTGATGTCCATTCCCCGGAGCTGATCGATCTGGTCGTACTGGATTTCCGGGAAAATGATCTGTTCCTTGATGCCGAGGCTGAAGTTGCCGCGGCCGTCGAACGAACGCGGGTTGATGCCGCGGAAGTCACGGATGCGGGGAATCGCGATCGTCACGAGACGATCGAAGAACTCCCACATGCGTTCGCCGCGCAGCGTCACCTTGGTGCCGATCGCCAGGTTCTCGCGAACCTTGAACGACGCGATCGACTTCTTCGACATGCAAAGCTTGGGCTTCTGGCCCGTGATCTTGGTGAGGTCGGCAACCGCTGCGTCCATGACCTTGCGGTCGGCCACGGCTTCGCCCACGCCCATGTTCACCGTGATCTTGACGAGCTTCGGGACCTGCATGGCGTTCTTCACGCCCAGATCCTTGGTGAGCTTCGGCACCACCGTCTCTTTGTAAAAATCTTTTAACCTGGCCATTTCTGCCTGTTCCTTACGCTGATATCGACGCCTCAGGCGTCGATCACTTCGCCATTGGATTTGAAGAATCGCACTCGCTTGCCGTCGTTCAGCACCTTGATGCCGACGCGATCGGCTTTCTTGGCGCCCACGTTCCAGATCGCGATCTTGGAAATGTGCAGCGGCATCACCTTGTCGACGATTCCGCCCGGCACCGGGGCTGATTTGCCCTGGCGCGGCTTCTGATGCTTCTTCGCCTTGTTGATGTTCTCGACGGTGACCTTCTCACCATCGACGAGCAGAACGGTGCCCTGACGGCCCTTGTCCTTGCCCGACAACACGACGACCTGGTCGCCTTTTCGAATCTTGTTCATCTCGCCAATTCCTTAAAGGCCTCAGAGCACTTCAGGTGCGAGCGACACGATCTTCATGAACCGCTCGGTGCGCAGCTCGCGCGTCACGGGTCCGAAGATGCGCGTGCCGACCGGCTCGAGCTTGTTGGTCAGGAGCACCGCGGCGTTCGTATCGAAACGCAGCAGCGAACCATCGGCGCGGCGCACGCCACGCTTGGTGCGAACGACGACGGCGTCATACACCTCGCCCTTCTTGACCTTGCCGCGCGGGATCGCGTCCTTGATGGACACCTTGATGACATCGCCAACCTGCGCGTAGCGCCGGCGGGTGCCACCGAGCACCTTGATGCACATCAAGGTCCGGGCGCCGCTGTTGTCAGCGGCATTCAGCATGGTTTGTAACTGGATCATTAGGCGCTCGCCTTCTCGACGACCGAGACCAGCTTGTACGACTTGCGACGCGACAGCGGGCGGCAGGGCGCGATCGACACGGTGTCGCCTTCACCCGCTTCCGAATTCTCATCGTGCGCCAGCAGCTTCGTGGTGCGGCGGATGTACTTGCCGTAGCGCTCGTGCTTGATCAGTCGCTCGATCTCGACAGCGATGGTCTTGTCCATCTTGCTGCTGACGACCTTGCCGACCAGGGCGCGCGAGGGCTTCTTGGTTTGAATATCTTCGGGGGCGTTCATTTCTTGGCTCCTGCGCGGACCTTTTCATTCATCACGGTCTTCACGCGCGCGATGCTTTTCTTGACCTTGCTGAAGTCCGAGGGCTTCACGGCCTGGCCACTCGCCGACTGCATGCGCAGGCTGAACTGCTCGCGGCGAAGCTTGATGAGCTCCGACTGCAGATCGCCCGCGGCCTTGCCACGTAATTCTTTGGCGCTCATCAACGCACCTGCCGTTTCACGAACATGGTGGACACCGAGAGCTTGGCGCTGGCCAGGCGGAACGCTTCGCGCGCCGTGGCTTCATCGACACCTTCGATCTCGAACAAAACCTTGCCGGGCTGCACTTTCGCCACCCAGTATTCGACGTTGCCCTTGCCCGAGCCCATGCGGACTTCGAGGGGCTTCTTGCTGACCGGCACGTCGGGGAACACGCGGTTCCACACCTGGCCGCCGCGCTTGACGTAGCGGGTCATGGCGCGTCGCGCCGCTTCGACTTCGCGAGCCGTCATGCGGGCGCGGCTGGTCGCCTTCAAGCCGAATTCACCGAACGACACCTTGCTGCCGCGATGGGCCAGGCCGGTGTTCGTCCCCTTGAACTGCTTGCGGTACTTGGTGCGCTTGGGCTGTAGCATGGACATAAATAAGTGACCTTGTTAGGCAGCCGGCGTCGTGGCCGAAGCGGCAGCCGCGGCAGCGGCGGCGTTCGCGGCGGCACCCTGCGCAGCCTGTGCGGCTTCAACGTTCTCGGCCTGGGCGGCGAGCTCGGCCTTGTCGAACACTTCGCCCTTGAAGATCCAGACCTTGACGCCGATGACGCCGTAGGTGGTGCGGGCTTCGCCGAGGCCGTAGTCGATGTCGGCGCGGAACGTGTGCAGCGGAACGCGGCCTTCGCGGGCCCATTCCGTGCGCGCGATTTCCGAACCGTTGAGGCGGCCCGACAGGCGCACCTTCACGCCGAGGGCGCCGGAACGCATGGTGCTCATCACGGCGCGCTTCATGGCGCGGCGGAACATCACGCGCTTTTCGATCTGCTGGGCGATGCCATCGGCCACGAGCTGCGCATCGAGCTCGGGCTTGCGAATTTCCGAAATGTTCAGGCGCACGTCGGTGGACGGCAGCTTGAGCATCTTCGCCGTCTCGGCGCGCAGCTTCTCGATGTCCTCGCCCTTCTTGCCGATCACGATGCCCGGACGCGCGGTCTGGATCGTGATGTTGACGCGCTTGGCAGCGCGGTCGATGAGGATGCGGCTGACCGACGCGTCGGCAAGCTTGGTCTTCAGAAACTGGCGCACGCGGAAATCCGTGTGCACCTGGATCGGAAACTGCTTCTTGTTCGCGTACCACTTGGACACCCAGTCACGGGTAATGCCAAGGCGAATGGCAAATGGATTGACCTTTTGACCCATGACTTACTCGTCCTTCTTGCCGTCGCCGACGACGACAGTGATGTGACTGTTGCGTTTCACGATGCGCGTGCCGCGGCCCTTGGCGCGGGCGGCGAATCGCTTCAAGTTGCGGCGCCTCGTCGACCATGATGCTGGTGACCTTGAGGTCGTCCACGTCCGCGCCCTTGTTGTTCTGCGCGTTCTCGACGGCGGACCAGAGCACCTTGTAGATGAGCTCCGCGCCCTTCTTCGGCATGAACTTGAGCGTGTTGAGCGCCTTGGACGCTTCCGCGCCGCGCACGGTGTCGGCCACCAGCCGGCACTTCTGCGGCGAGATGCGCGCGTACTTCAGTTTTGCTGTCGCTTCCATGGAATGTCCGACCGCGATTAAGCGGAGGCCTCGACTTTCTTGTCGCCCGAGTGCGCCTTGAAGGTGCGCGTCGGCGAGAACTCACCCAGCTTGTGACCCACCATGTTTTCGGTGATGAGCACCGGGATGTGCTGGCGGCCGTTGTGCACGGCGATCGTGAGACCCACCATGTCGGGAATCACCATCGAGCGGCGCGACCACGTCTTGATCGGCTTGCGATCGCTCTTGGCGGCGGCCGTTTCGACTTTCTTCAACAGGTGAAGATCGACGAACGGACCTTTTTTCAGTGAACGAGGCATGTCAGATCCTCTTAACGAATACGGTTCTGGCGACGCTGCACGATCATGCTGGTCGTACGTTTATTGCGGCGCGTCTTGAGACCCTTGGCGTTCTGGCCCCACGGGCTGACCGGGTGCGGGTTGCCCTGTCCGGACTTGCCTTCACCACCGCCGTGCGGATGGTCGACCGGGTTCATGGCCTGGCCACGCACCGTCGGACGGATGCCGAGCCAGCGCTTCGCGCCGGCCTTGCCGTACACGCGCAGGTTGTGCTCGTCGTTCGACACTTCGCCGATCGTGGCGCGGCAATCGACGTGCACCTTGCGGCTCTCGCCCGACTTCAGGCGCAGCGTGGCGTAGATGCCTTCGCGCGCCGTGAAGCTGGCCGAGGTTGCCGGCGCTGCGCGCCATCTGGCCGCCCTTGCCGGGCTTCAGTTCGATGTTGTGCACGATCGAGCCGACCGGAATGTGGCGCAGCTGCATGGCGTTGCCCGACTTGATCGGGGAGTCGGCTCCCGAACGGATTTCATCGCCAGGAGCCATGCCCTTGGCGGCGAGGATGTAGCGGCGCTCGCCGTCGGCGTACTTCACCAACGCGATGTGGCAGGTGCGGTTCGGATCGTGCTCGAGCCGCTCGATCACGCCCTTGATGCCGTCCTTGTCGCGCTTGAAGTCGATGAGACGGTACTTGTGGTACTGACCGCTGCCCTGGTGGCGCGTGGTGATGCGGCCCACGTTGTTGCGGCCCGAATGGCGCGTCTTCTTGACGGTCAGCGGCTCGTGCGGACCACCCTTCCACAGGTGCGACTTGTCGAGTTTGACGACAAAGCGCGTGCCGGGGGAGGTCGGCTTCATTTTGATGACTGGCATATCTAACTACCTTAGGCCTTCAGCTTGGCTTCGTAGTCGATCGTCTGGCCGGGGGCCAGGCGAACGTAAGCTTTCTTGATGTCCTGCGTACGGCCCTGGACCTTGCCCATGCGGCGCGTCTTGCCGGTTTCGTTCACCACGTTCACGTTGGCGACTTTCACGCCGAACATGAGCTCGACCGCGGCCTTGATCTGCGGCTTGGTCGAATCACGCAGCACGCGGAACGCGTACGAATTGTTGTTCTGCATCGCCAGCGACGTCTTTTCGGTGATGTGCGGCGCGATCAGGATGTTGATCAGCCGTTCCGGGCTGGCCACTTTCTTCGCGGCATCCTTGATGTCCACGACCTTCGCCTTCTTCACCTTGGCGGGCTTCGCGACCTTCGCGGTCTTCTCGGCCGTGCGCCGACTTGTCAGCTTTGGGGGCCTTTTCGAGCTTGGCAGCGCTCATTGCAGACGCTCCTCGATGAGTTTCACGGCGCCGACGGTGATGAGCACTTTGTCGTAGCTCACGAGCGACAGCGGGTTCAGCAGGGCCACCGGCAGCACTTCGACGTGCGGCAGGTTGCGGGCGCCGAGGAACAGCTTCTCGTCGATGCCCTCGACGATGATCAGCACTTTCTCGAGGCCTAACTTCTTGAGCTCGGCAGCGACCAGCTTGGTCTTCGGCGCGTCGACGGTGAAGGCCTGCGTGACGATGAGGCGATCCTGGCGCACGAGCTCCGAGAGCATCGACTGGATCGCGCCGCGGTACATCTTCTTGTTCACTTTCTGCGCGAAGTCGCGCGGCTTCGCCGCGAACGCACGGCCACCGCCGACCCAGATGGGCGAGCGGATCGAGCCGGCGCGCGAGGTGCCGCCACCTTTCTGCGGACGCGGCTTGCGGCCACCGCCACGCACTTCGGCCTTGGTCAGCTGGGCCTTGGTGCCCGCGCGACCGCCGTTGCGATAGGCCGTGACGACCTGGTGAACCAGCGACTGGTTGAATTCCTTGCCGAAGGTTTCGTCGGAAACCGCCAGCTCGGCGCCACCATTGATAACTTTGAGTTTCATGTGGACTTCCGCTTATTTCTTGGCCGGCGTTGCGGGCTTGGCGCCCTGCGCCTTGGCCGGCGCGATCTTCTTGCGAAGCTTCTGGGCCGCGGCCTTCACCGACGGACGCACGATGACCTGGCCGCCTTCGGCGCCCGGAACGGCGCCACGGATCAGCAGCAGGTTACGCTCGACGTCGATCTCGACGACCTTGAGGTTTTCGACCGTGCGGCGCACGACACCCATGTGGCCCGACATGCGCTTGCCCTGGAACACGCGGCCCGGGGTCTGGCGCTGGCCGATGGAGCCAGGCGTTCTGTGCGACACGGACACGCCGTGCGAGGCGTGGTGACCGGCGAAGTTGTGACGCTTCATCGTGCCGGCGAAGCCCTTGCCGATCGTGGTGCCCGTGACGTCGACGATGGCGCCCGCTTCGAAGATGCCGGCCTTGAGCTCGGTACCGACGGCGAGATCAGTGCCTTCTTTTTCGGTCAGGCGAAATTCCACCATCGCCTTGCCGGGTTCGACATTCGCTTTCGCGTAGTGGCCGGCGGCGGCCTTCGACAGCAGCTGCGGACGCTTCTTGCCGAAAGAAACCTGAATGGCGCGATATCCGTCCTTGTCGACGGATTTCACCTGAGTGATGCGGTTAGGCAGCACTTCGATGACGGTTACCGGAACCGTCTCGCCCGCATCGGTGAAGATGCGAGTCATGCCGGCCTTGCGGCCAATAAGAGCAACGCTCATGACTATCCTCTCGTTCCTGCATGCGCTTCGATTGGCGCCCGCGGTGTAGCTAGGTCTAACGAGGGAACACTGGAGAAGCGCGGCAGCAAGAATTTGCGCCGCGATGCTCGAGTGGTCTTGGGTTTGGAGCTTCGAAGGCTCGCCCAACCTCGCCCGATTTCGCTTGAAATCAATCGCTTGAGACTTTGGTCCCAGGCGAAAGGGCGCGCAGTATATGCAGCGACCCCATGCGCCGCAAGCCCGGTTTCCCAAGTTGGGCTACCCGCATCCGAAGCGGATGACCCCTATATAAGGTGTCGCCCGGCCGAAGGTCGGCGTGCAAACCCTGTCCGGCAACGAAGTCCTTAAGGATCAACAACTTGTGATTCCAGTCCTAGTTCTCGAACCGATAGCTGAACTTGACCAGCAGCTGCTCGTCGTCGCGCAGGCGGAAGCTGTCGCGCAGCAGGCCCGCCCGCACCCTCGTCGGTCGGCTCCTGGTCGAAGCCGCCGCGGCCATAGACCACGTACAGATACGACAGCGGCGCGAGCTCGTATCGATAGCGGATCTGGAAGCCGAGATTGCGCACGTCTGAAGTCGTCGATCGGGTCGTCGCTCGGCACGGCGTCGCCGCCGGAGTCGACGCGGTAGGCCTGGTGCAGGCGCGCCCTTGAGCCCGATGGCCTGCAGCTTCACGCGCAGCTCCTGTTGGCTGCCGATGGTCCAGTTGAAGCCCGGCGTCGAAATGCAGCTCGCGTCCGTCGAAGCTGCCGATCAGGTTGTCGTGCTGCCAGACCAGCCAGTCCGGCGTGCGGTCGGCATACAGCCCGACGTAAACATTGAACGCATCGCTGACGAAGTAGGTGGGCTCGACATTCGACGCTGTAGCCGACCTCGCTCGTTGCCCGCGAGTCCGCCGCTGTACGCTTCGAGCTTCGACTTCGTATGCCCAGTTGCCCTTGCGCGGGCGCTGGTAGTCGAAATAGCGTGTTGAAGTTGGACGGCAGCGTAGAGCACGCCATGGCCGCGCGTGAGCAGGTCGTCGACACCGGCGCTGTTGACGTTGATCTGCGCGTATTCGTAACTGCCGTCGCGCAACCGGCTCTCGCGGCTGCATGCGGAACTGGTGATTCAGCAGCTCCCCGTGATCGTTGTAGTTGGTGCTGAGCGCGCCAGCGCCAGTCCTTCGACGAGTAGCGCGACGTCTCCGGCAGGTCGGTGAAGCGGCGATTCACCTGCCAGTGCAGGTAGTTGGTGCTGTTGCGCGAGAGATAGCCGGCGTCGTTGATCTGCAGGTCGTTGCCGAAATGCATGGCGATCCACTGCTGGCGCCAGCCGTGATCCATCTCGTAGTCGGCCCAGACCGTGGCGCCGGTATCGCTGGTGCCGTCTCCCGCCTGCTCGATGTCGCTGCCGAACACGCGCGTGCGTACGTTCCAGCGCGCGGTGGGCCGCCAGTTGTGATCGAGGCCGAGCACGGTGGCCTCGCGATCGAGATACGGGCGCTCGACACTGGTCGCCATGAATCCGAGATTCTGCGTCGCGAAATCGCGGACCACGCGCAGCGCACCGAACGTGCGGCCGACGTCTCCGCTTCGTCGGCGGCGAACACTCCGTACTTGGTCGCGCCGATGCTGCCGTTGAGCTTGAGCGCGCGCGGTGATGTCGCCCGATCCCTCGCCATCGTCCGCGGGCCCGCCGACGCGTCGCGTGTACAGCAACTGGCTGAAGTCCGACGGCGTGCGTGAATTCGAAGATGCCCTGGTTCTCGGTGAAGAACGGCCGCTTGTCGCTGATGAAGGTTTCGGTGGCGTCGAAGTTGACCACCAGGTCGTCGCTCTCCACCTGGCCGAAGTCCGGGTTCACGGTCGCCGTCAGCTGCGTCTGGCCGTTCGGTTTCCAGAACACGTCGACGCCGGCATCGCCGTCGCTGCTCTCGCCGACGTTGTCGTAGAGACCCGAAACGTAGGGCGTCACCGCCAGCAGCGACTGGCTGTAGTTGGCCACATCGATCGGAGCGAAATCGGACAGGAAGCGCGGCCGTTCGAGACTCGCCAGCGGCCACGCGACGCGTTCACCCGTCGAGCCGATGACGCGATCGAGATAGATCTTCAACGTGCGCGTGTCGCCCTTGGCGTCGCGCATCGAGGCGATGTGCCACGGAATCAGCACCTCGACCGTCCAGCCCGCGTCGTCTTCGCCGACTGCGTGCTGCCAGTTGCCGTCCCAGTCCTTGTTGAACTCCGGCTCGTCGGTGATGACGCCGTCGTAGATGTCATCGGTCGAGCTCACGCGTGAAGTTGTAGCCGGTGCGGCCATCGCCATCGAAATCGACCATGACGTTGACGCGATCGACCTGCTCTTCGAAATCCCGCTGCACGCGCTGCTGGGTGCGCGGCACCGACGCGGGCTGGGTGTTGCGGAACGCCACGGCCAGGCCTTCGGGTGTCGACAGGATCCAGGCTTCGGTCGCAAGCGAGGCAGGCTCGCCGTTGAGCGGCTGAGTCTTGCGGAAGTCGGTGACGTGTTCGGCGCCCTGCCATTCCCTGACTTCGATATGCCCGTCGACATTGACCGCGAACGCGGACGTGGCCACGCCGAGCAGGAGGATCGCGGCAAGGAAGCGGGTACCCGCATGGAGCTTCATTGTTCCGTAGACGCCGCTGATCCCGGAAAGGTTTATCTCAACAGCAGGATCACCACGACGACGGCAAGTATCAGCGACACGCCCCGCCAGAAGGCCACGGGATTGCGCTCGAGCAACGGCGCGCGCGTCCGGCTCAGGTAATCGGCAGTCGGATGACGCAGGTCGTACACGAACTCCGACAGCTCCTCGTAACGCTTGTTCGGGTCCGGGTGCGTGGCCTTGCGCAGCACTTCGTCGATCCACGCGGGAATCTCGCGCTCATCGTCGAGCACGGATTGATACTTCAACTGGCGCTGCGCGGCGCGCGTGCGCGCCTTCGGTACCTCGGCGCCGAACGGCAGCCGCCCCGACAGCATCTGGTAGGCGATGACGCCCAGGGAAAACAGATCCGACGCTGGCGCTGCCGCTCTCGCCGAGGAAGTATTCGGGCGCGGTGTACTGCAGCGTGCCTAACAACTCGCTGCGCTCGATCGGCGAATCGATCTCCGATATCCCCGCGACGCGCGTGGAACCGAAGTCGATGAGCTTCACCGTGCCGGTCGCATCGATCATCACGTTCTGCGGCCGCAGGTCCTGGTGCAGCATTTCCAGGCGATGGAACGCCAGCAGGCCACTGGCTATCTGCTCGATGATTCCGCGCACGGTCTCGATCGACGGCTTCGGATGGTCGATGAGCCATTGATGCAGGGTCTGGCCCTCGACGTATTCGGTGACGGTGTACAGGAAATTTCGCCGGTGGCCGCGGGCCGCGGCCTTCACCACGTGCGCATTGCTGATGCGCTGCGCGACCCAGTCCTCCATGAGGAAGCGATCCAGGTGCGCGACGTCGGCGCGCATCTCCGTCGCCAGCGTCTTGATGACCACCGGCGCGGCCGCCGGATCCAGGCTCGCCAGGTACACGTGGCTGCGGCTGCTCGCGTGAAGTTCGCGCATGATCGTGAATCCGTCGAAGACCATGCGAGGCACGAGATCGGGCGGGAACGGCAGCTCGGTGAGCTGCCGGTGAACCTCTTTCGCGGTCCGCTCGGGGACGCTGTCGACACGAACGACGACCGTGGTGAGGTTGTCCTTGCTGCCGCGCTCGAAGGCTTCGGTGGCGATCACCCTCGCCGCGGCATCCAGGTCGCCGCGGTGATCCGTCACGGCATTGATCATCGTGCGCGAGCTCGCGAACTCGTGCACGCCATCCGTGGCGATCACGAACACATCGCCCTGCTCCAGCCGCATCGACAGGTAGTCGATATCGAGGTGCGACTGAATGCCGAGCGCACGGCTGAGATAACTCTGCTCGCTCGAGATCCAGACCCGGTGATCGGTGGTCAGTTGTTCGAGAACGCCGTCGCGCAGCCGGTAGCACGCGCGTATCGCCGGCGTGGAACAGGTGCGCGGTGGTGGACTTGAGTACCAGCGCGCTGAGCGTGCACACGTACCCGCGGTCTTTCTCGTAGCGATAGGGACTCTGCTGGGTCTGCGCGTACAGCCAGGAGTTCACGGCCATCAGCACGGCCTGCGCCGATTTCTTCACCGACCAGGCCGGCGAGGTGCAGTAGTAGTCCTCGAGAAACACCCGCACCGCCGACTGGCTGGCTACCTGGCTGACGTTGCTGCTGCTGATGCCATCGGCGACCGCGATGGCGATCCCCTTCTCCGCGAGCTGTGGTTCCGCGGGAATGCAGGCGCCGTGGAAATCCTGGTTGGATTCCTTGCGACCCTTGTCGGAATACTGGCCTAACGAGATCTTGAGCAAAGGGGAACCTCGGTCACGATTATGGCCGAGGTTCCCCGAACCGACTTTGCTTTCAGGCCGCGATCTTGAGGTTGCGCTTCGGCGCGGTCTTCACGTGCGTGGAATACAAGGTGAGACCGGTGAACGCCAGGCCACCGACGATGTTGCCGATGATGGTGGGGATCTCGTTCCAGAGGAAGTAATCCACCCAGTTGAACTTGGCGCCCATGAGGATGCCCGAGGGGAACAGGAACATGTTCACCACCGAGTGTTCGAAGGTCATCGCGAAGAACACCATGATGGGCATCCACATGGCGAGCACCTTGCCGCCCACGGTCGTGGAGATCATCGCGCCCACGACGCCGGTGGACACCATCCAGTTGCACAGCATACGCCGCGAATGAACAGCGTGAGCATGCCAGCAGCGCCGTATTCCTTGTATCCCAGCGTTCGCGACTCACCGATGCTCGCGATGGTCTTGCCCACCGCGTTCGGTTCGGTGCTGAAGCCGAACGTGAACACGATGGACATCAACACCGCCACGGTGAACGCGCCGGCGAAGTTGCCGCAGAACACGAGGCCCCAGTTGCGCATCACGCCTTTGAACGTCACGCCCGGGCGCTTGTCGATCAGCGCCAGTGGCGCCAGCACGAACACGCCCGTGACGAGATCGAATCCCAGCAGGTAGAGCATGCAGAAGCCCACCGGGAAGAGGATGGCGCCGATGATGGGATAACCCGTCTGCTGGCTCACCATGACAGCGAACACGGCCGCGAGCGCCAGGATCGCTCCTGCCATGAACGCGCGGATGAGCGTGTCGCGGGTCGACATGAAGACCTTCGATTCGCCGGCGTCGACCATCTTGGTGACGAACTCGGCTGGAGCCAAATAGGACATCTAACTTCTCTCCCTTTAGGAGGTGCCGGGCCGGGAAACCGGGAAACTCGTCGAGTTATCCCGGTTTCCCGGCCCGGCACCGTTACGGTTACCAAATGAATTCGATCTGCGCCCACAGCTTGCTGGTGGTGCGCGCCGACAGCAGTTCGCCCTGCTGGTAGTCCGCGTACTTCAGCATGAGGTTGAAGCGCTTGTGTTTCGCGGCGACAGATGCGTTCCACTCGTTGCCGTAGTCGGCCGAGACCGCTTCCGCGTTGTAGTCGTGATAACTCACGACGAATGCGAGCGTATCGAGCACGCCCACGCCCTTGAGGTTGACGCTGGCATTCGCGTACAGGTCTTCGAGGCCGTTAGGTGGCGTGGTCAGGAACTTGTCGGCCCAGCCCTGGAACTTGTGCAACGTGCCGAGCGGCGTCGTGAAGCCCTTGCCGGCGGCGCCCGGCAGCCCATTACCCTCCATGATTTCCGTGCCCACGCCGAAGCCAAACTGGCGGAAGGTGGCGGTGAGATCGCCGGACAGGTAGCCGAGATCGAAATCGAGCGGGTTGTCGCCGTAGTCGGTCTGCGTGGCGTAGGACGCGGAATAGGCGAGCTTGATCTTGCCCGCTGGCTTGTCACCCGCGAAACGCAGCCCATACGTCGACGTGGAGTCGCGAATGGGGTTGATGCCAGCCGGAATTCCGGTGATCGGCTCGAAGTCGAGTAGATAGCCGAATGCGCTGATCTTGCCGATCTTCGTCTGGTACCCGCCATTCAACAGGAAGCCGTCGCCCTTGTAGACGCCTTGCGGCGAATCCGGGCCATTGACGCGATTGACGCGGTTCAGCTAGGTGGCGTCGAGCACAAGGTTGGTGACCGTGCGGTTCACCATGCGGAAAGCGTCGAACGTCTGCTCGTTCTGCCGCCAGCCCGAGTTGCCGATGAAGCGCTGGTCATCGAGCAGAATGCGCTGGCGGCCGAGCGTGAGCGTGGTGCCCGGCAGGCTGGTGTTGGTGAACTGAAATCGATTGATCTCGTAGGCTTCTTCGTCGGCCACTACCGGATACGCGACCATGGTGGGTACGGCCGGATCCGGGCGATAGTCGTTCCTGGAGCGGCATTACCGCCTCGCCCTCGACGAGCAGCGCCGTGTTCCACGCCTTGCCGGTTTCGAATCCGAGCCGTGCTCGCAACGTGATCGCGCTCGCGTCCTCGGGAAGAGGGTCCTGGTCGACCTCCTCCATGCGAAGGCGCGTATCGATGATGGGTTTGGTTTCGCCGAAGGCACCCCAGACCGGATCGAGCCCGTCGGCGTGAGCAGCGCCCAGACTTGAAAGCGTGCCTAGCAAGGTGGAAATAGCGGCAATTCCCGAACGTGTCCACATCCTCATCGAAGACTCCCTGTGCTTGCGGTTTGTTTTGTCAGGCAGCACGGTTCCCCGCGCCGTGCTCGTACTCTTCCAGAAAGCTCAATAGCTCTTCTCTATAGGTGTAGTAGCGCGGGTGCTCGAGCAGCATCTTGCGGGTCCGCGGTCGCGGCAGATCGACCTGCATGACCTTGCCGATGCGCGCGCGCGGACCGTTGGTCATCATGATCACGCGGTCGGCCACGAGGATCGCCTCGTCCACGTCGTGCGTGACGCAGATCGCCGTGATCTTCGTGCGCTTGAGGATGTCCATGAGGACCTCCTGCAGGTCCCAGCGCGTCAGCGCATCCAGCATGCCGAACGGTTCATCGAGCAGCAGTAGTTTGGGCGACAGCGCGAAGGCGCGTGCCAGGCCGACGCGCTGGCGCATGCCGTTCGACATGTCGCTGGCGCGTTTGTCGAGCGAGTCGCCAAGGCCCACGCGGGTGAGGTAGTAGTCGACGACGTCGCGACGTTCGGCGCTGGTGGTGTGCGGGTACACGCGATCCACGCCGAGCGCGACGTTCTGCCGCGCCGTGAGCCAGTTGAGCAGTGTCGGCGCCTGGAACACCACGCCGCGATCGGGGCCGGCGCTGGTGACCTCGCGTCCATCGAGCGTAATGCCGCCATCGGAAGTCTCGGTGAGGCCGGCGCACATCGACAACGCCGTGGACTTGCCACATCCGGAATGACCGATCAGCGAAACGCACTCGCCTCGCCTGATGTCGAGCTGGAACCCTTCCACCACCGTGAGAGGTCCGCGCGGCGTCGGGTAGACCTTGTGGACGTTGTAGAACTCCACGTACTTGTCGGGGTTGGACAGCGGCTTCGGTTTGTTGGCTGCGCGCACCGCCTTCGGCACGAAGTCCGCGGAGGTGATCGGTATCACATCAGGCAACTTGAGCGCGCCTTCCGCCGGCACCGGCTTCTCGGATTCGACGTCGAGCAGGTACTGGGTGATGGTGGCGCGCAGTTGTCGATACTGCGGATCGTGGTTCACGTCCTTGCGATTGCGCGGCCGCGCGAGATTCACGCGGAACTCGGGCCCCAGCGTGGCGCGCGGCCCGGGCTTCAATGGAATGATGCGGTCAGCTAACAACAGCGCTTCATCCACGTCGTTGGTCACCAGCACGACGGTTTTCTTTTCCTCGCGCCAGATGGATTCGATTTCGTCCTGGAGCTTGGCGCGGGTCAGCGCATCCAGGGCCGACAGGGGTTCATCGAGCAGCAGGAACTCCGGGTTCATGGCCAGCGCTCGCGCCACCGCCACGCGCTGGCGCATGCCGCCGGACAACTCGGCGGGATGGCGGTCCGTCGCGTGTCCGAGGCCTACCATGCGAACGTATTTCTCGGTCCGCGCGCGCCGCTGCGCGCTGTCTTCCCTGGCAAACACCGTGTCGACCGCCAGCGCCACGTTCTCGAACACCGTGAGCCAGGGCATCAGCGAGTAGCTCTGGAACACCACGCCGCGATCGGGGCCCGCGGCGCCCGCCGGCGTGCCGCGCAGCCGCACTTCACCGCGATCGGGCGCGATGAGCCCGGCGAGAATGGAAATGAGCGTGGTCTTGCCGGAGCCGGAGAAGCCGATCAGCGCGACGAACTCACCCTCCTCGATCGACAGGTTGATGTTCGACAACACCTCCGTGCTGCCGTAGTTCTTCGAAACATTGCGCAGCTCGAGATGACTCATCGAGCCGGCCCGTAGGTGAACGCGCTCTGCAAGCGCCAGCATCACCCGATCGAGCAGGAAGCCGATGATGCCGATGGTGAACACCGCCACCATGATGCGGCTCAGGGATTCGGAGCTGCCGTTCTGGAACTCGTCCCAGACGAACTTTCCGAGGCCGGGGTTCTGCGCCAGCATTTCCGCGGCAATCAGCACCATCCAGCCCACGCCGAGCGACAGGCGCATTCCGGTGAAGATGTAGGGCAACGACGAAGGGAACACCAGTTTGGTGAGTTGCGTCGTCTTGCTCAGGCGCAGCACCCGCGCCACGTTGAGCAGGTCGCGGTCGATCGAGCCCACGCCCACCGCGGTGTTGATGACCGTCGGCCACAGCGAGCACAGCGTCACCGTGATCGCCGAGTTGATGAACGATTTCTCGAACATCGGATCAGCGGTTACGTACACCGCGCTCACGATCATCGTGACGATAGGTAGCCAGGCGAGCGGCGACACCGGCTTGAAGAGTTGAATGAGCGGATTGAACATCGCATTGAAGGTCTTGCTGACACCGCAGAGGATGCCGAGCGGTACGGCGATGAGCGTGGCCAACAGGAACCCCGCGAACACCGTCTTGAGACTCGTGAAGATCTGGTCGACGTAGGTGGGCTTGCCCGTGTACTTGCGCACCGTCATGTCTGCGGCCGGATCTTCCGCCTGCCTTTCGGCATTGCGTTTCTCCTGGCGCTCGTAGAAGGCCACCGCCTTTTCACGCTGCACCAGGTGATCCGCCCACAACGCCTTGGTCTGCTCCCACACCGCGGTGGGGCCGGGAATCTGCCCGAGGCTGGTTTGAATGCCCTGGGACACCTGGCTCCACACCAGCAGGAAAGCGGCGATGGCCACGACCGGCGCGCCCAGGTCCAGCCAGAGCTGGCGCATGTGCACGCGCGGATCCTCGCCGCGCAGCATGCAGACGATGGGCTGGAGGAATCCCAGGCCGATCAGCGAGAGCGCGCGAATCGACGCATCGATTGCGGCGTTCACCCGCGGGAAGTGCGGCTTCGCCGTGGACGCCGATGCGTCCGCCCTGGGCAGCGGCGCCGCAGGAGCGACGAGCGCCGGTGCGTCGACGGCTTTGACGTTACTGGCCGACGACATCGCCACTCTCGATTTTCTGCTGACCCTTGAGTCCGAGCGCCAGCTTCTCGATGTAGGCATTCGGCTTGCGTCCGTCGTACTCGACGCCGTCGATGAAATCCCTGGTCGGTGCGCGGAAGCCGTCACTCAGGAAATCGAAATCTGCCGCGTTCGCCTTCTTCTCGGCGACCAGTTCCTTCGCGGCGGCGACGAACACGTCCGGCCGGTACACCTTCTTTGCAGTGTCGACATACCACGCGTCGGGCTTGCCATCGGGGATCTGGCCCCAGCGACGCATCTGTGTCAGGTACCAGATGGCGTCGGAGTAGAACGGGTAGTTAGCGTAGTACCTGAAGAACACGTTGAAGTCCGGCAGCGCGCGTTTGTCGCCACGGCCGTATTCGAAAGTACCCGTCATGCTGTTGGCGATAACGCGATAGTCGGCACCCACGTATTCGGGACGCGAGAGAATCTGCGCCGCCTCCTTGCGGTTCGCGCCGTTCTTGTCGTCCAGCCAGATGGCGGCGCGCGTCAGTGCCTTGACCAGCGCGATGTGCGAGCGCGGATTCTTGTCCGCGAAAGCCTTGGTGACGCCGAAAACTTTCTCCGGGTTGTTCTTCCAGATTTCGTAGTCGGTGATGACTGGCACGCCCACGCCCTTGAAGATGGCCTGCTGGTTCCAGGGTTCACCCACCGAATATCCGTTGATGGTTCCGGCTTCGAGCGTAGCCGGCATCTGCGGTGGCGGAGTGACCGAGATCAAAATATCGGCGCGAGTCTGCCCGGTGACGTCCGACGGCGAATAGAAGCCGGGATTGATGCCGCCGGCCGCGAGCCAGTAGCGCAATTCGTAGTTGTGAGTGGACACGGGAAAGACCATGGCCATCTTGAACGACTTGCCCGACGCCTTGAATTTCTCCAGCGCCGGCTTGAGCGCCGTGGCGGGAATCGGATGTTTCGGCAGTCCCTTCTCGTCAGTAGCAAGGCCGCTCTTGATCATCGCCCACACTTCGTTGGAGACCGTGATGGCGTTGCCGTTCAGGTCCATGCTGAAACCGGTGACCACATCCGCCTTCGTGCCAATGCCCACGGATGCGCCGAGCGGCTGTCCCGCGAGCATGTGCGCGCCGTCCAGCTCACCGGTGATCACACGATCGAGAATCACCTTCCAGTTGGCTTGCGGCTCGAGCGTGACGTAGAGACCTTCGTCTTCGAAGTAACCTTTCTCATAGGCGATGGCGAGCGGCGCCATGTCGGTGAGTTTGATGAACCCCAGCTTGAGCTGTTCTTTCTCGGGACCCTTGCCGGCGGCGCTGGCGTTGGCGAACGCAAACAACGCGCAGGCGAAGCTGGCGCAAATTCTGTTTCTCACTACTTCCTCTCCCGTCGCGCTGTGGAGTCGCGCAGCCGGGACAAAGCAATCCGCATGCCAGCGTTTCTTTTAGGTGATTTTCTGCAACCGCGGCCCTGCTTGCGGTGCGCTGCACCGAAACGCGGCGGAGGGGTGCACGCGCGCTTTCAACGCGGTGCACGTTTTGCAGCGTGACTCAGTCGAGATGCGACAGGGAAATCAGCAGCGCGACGAGCAACAAGAGGGACACCATCTGCCAGAAGCGAATCGGATGCCGGTCATATAACGACTGCCGTTCGAAGCCGTGCGGTATGGCGCGCAGCGAGCCATGTTCGAGCTCGAAACCGAATTCGATCGCGTCCGCATGCCGTTCCCGTTGATCGAGGGCGATGGCGCGCGCGATGGCGCGATCGAGCCAGGCTGGCAGATCGGGCCGCAGCCTGGCGAGCGCGGTCGCCTTGCCGAGCCGTGGACTCGCAAACGCTTCCACTTCGCCATAGGGATAGGCGCCACCGGTAAACATCCGGTAGATGGTGACGCCGAGCGCAAAGATGTCCGCGCTTTCGTCCGCAGGCATGCCGGCGAACAATTCAGGCGCCATGTAGCTGCGCGTGCCCGGCACCTCGAGCGATTCGCCTTCATCGAACTGCCGCAGCCGCGCCACGCCCAGATCGATGAGCTTCAGCCCGCCACCGGGCTCGAGCATGATGTTCTCGGGCTTGATATCCCGATGGATGATGCCGGCCCGATGCAGCGCGGCCACCGCCTTGGTCAGCTTGAGTGCAATCTCGAGTCCTGCCGCCAGCGGCACCGGTGGCTGACGACGAAGCCGCTGCTCGAGCGTCTCACCCGCGTAGTAAGGCAGCACTCCATAAAGGCAACTGCGTCTTTCGGTAGGTGGCTCCAGAGCTTCGGTGACGAATGGGCTGCGCACATGACTCGCGATCCACATCTCGCGCAGCAGCGCCGCGCGCAGCAGTGCATCGAGGCCGGGCCGCGGCTTGGGAAACTTCAGCACGACTTCTCGATCCGCCTTGCGATCGCGCGCGCGGAACACGCGCATGTACTGCCCGTCGGCGAGCATCTCGCCAAGCTCGTAGTCGTCGATCACGGCACCGCTCGACGGAGCGCCGCGCAATGGCTGCTCGCCGATGGCGAGCTCCATGTCGGCGAACTGCGTCGACGGCAACGCGAGAATGTCGAGCACGATTGCCGTGCAGTTGTCCGCATCGGTGCTCGCCGCGGCCAACTCGACCAGCTCGCGCGCGGTCTCCTCGGGCGAGGCGCGTCGCGCCAGCATTCCCTGAATCTGCTTCAGCGAAAGCGCGCCATGCACACCGTCGCTGCAGAGCAGGTAGCGGTCGTGCAAGTGTGCGGTTTCCTTGAAGTGATCCACGCGCAGGCTGTCCTGCGCACCTACCGCGCGCGTCAATGCATTTGAAGTGCCGGGTGCACCCAGCGTGTGGTCGGTGGTCAGCAGAGTCAGCACGTTGTCGCGCATGCGGTAGACGCGTGAATCCCCAACATGGACCAGATGGGTACTCCTCCCGCACAGAAGAAGTGCACTCAAAGTGCATGCCATTCCATTGAGACCGGGGTCCGAGCGGCCCAGCGTGTGGATCCACCGATTGACCGCGTCGGCTGCACGCGCACCCACGCGCGACAGGCCAATGGTCGATGTCTGGCCGAGACAGCCGTCTATGAAACCGCGTACGGCCAATTCAGCCGCCACCCGTCCGCCTTTTGCGCCACCCATGCCATCCGCCAGCGCAGCCAGCAGGCCGATAGTTAGCTGATTCCGGGCCGGCCCGACATAACACGCCGCATAGTCCTGGTTGTCGGCGCGTGCGCCTTTGTGGGTCGCGTGACCCACCCCGGCATGTAATCCATCAGCGGTCTCGTGGTCCGCTACTTGCATAGTTCCGGGTACTTGGATCGGGTTGTCGAGGGGTGCAGTGATCAATCGTGAGTTCCTGAAGGCGGGACATCTTCCCACTTTGTTGTCCGCGTTCTTCTACTTTGACATGAGCTTCATGGTCTGGGTGCTGCTGGGCGCCCTCGCCGTGCAGATGTCCGCGGAGCTTTCGCTCAACGCGGCACAGAAAGGCTTCATGGTGGCGTTGCCCGTGCTGGCCGGCGCGTTGCTGCGCGTCGTGTTCGGCGTTCTCGTCGATCGGTTGAAGCCCAGACGCGCCGGCATCATCGGCCAGGCCATCGTCATCGCCGGTCTCGCAACCGCGTGGCTCGTGGGTATCAAGACCTATCAGGGCGCTCTCCTGCTCGGCCTGGTGCTTGGCGTCGCAGGCGCGTCATTCGCAGTGGCTTTGCCGCTCGCCTCACGATGGTATCCGCCGCAATACCAGGGCATCGCGCTCGGTATCGCCGGCGCGGGAAATTCGGGAACGGTTTTCGCCTCGCTGTTCGCGCCCGGGCTCGCCGTGCTCGTCGGCTGGAACAACGTGCTCGGCCTTGCAGTGCTGCCGCTCACACTTGCCTTCGTCGTGTACCTGTTCGCCGCCAAAGACAGCCCGACGACGCCCCCGCCAAAAAAATTCCATGAGTACCTCGCGGTATTTCGCATGAGCGACGCGTGGTGGTTCATGTTCTTCTACGCAGTGACGTTCGGCGGGTTCGTCGGGCTTGCCTCATCACTCGCCATCTACTTCAACACCGACTACGGTCTCGGCGCGGTGCAAGCCGGTTACTTCACCGCGGCCTGCGTGTTCGTCGGCTCGCTGGTGCGGCCCATCGGCGGCGCGCTCGCCGATCGCATCGGCGGCATCAAGACGCTGAGCCTCATGTACGGCGCAGCGGCGCTCGCACTGTTCTTCGTGAGCTTTCATCCGCAGAGCGTCTATGGTGCGCTGGCGCTGTTCGCCAGCGCCATGCTGGCGTTCGGCATGGGCAATGGCGCGGTGTTCCAGCTCGTCCCGCAGCGCTTTCGCCACGAGATCGGCGTCATGACAGGCCTCATCGGCATGACCGGCGGCGTCGGTGGCTTTTTCCTGGCATCGAGCCTCGGGCTCGCCAAACAACTCACGGGCGCATACCAGGCCGGACTGCTGCTGTTTGCGGCGCTCGCGGTGCTGGCACTGGTGGGGCTAACCATCATCAAGCATCGGTGGAGAACAACTTGGGGCGCCGTGGGCGTCGCTGGTGCAAGGATCTAGAGGCCAGCGGCGTCAATCGCCGGGTTACAATCGCGTCGTGCGGAATTCACGATGACACCTCCTGCCCAGATCGACTGGAACCTCAAAGGCAAACGCATCGCGGTCCCTGAGATGCGCGAGCTGGAAGTATTCAGCGGCCTCCTCGAGCGCCGCGGCGCCGAAGTGCTGCGTTGTCCGCTGGTCACGATCTACGACACCCCGCACAGCGCCCAGGTGCTCGCGTTCGCCGTGAAGCTGGCTGACGGCGGCTTCGACGATTTCGTGTTGATCACCGGCGAAGGGCTCACGAGAATCCTGAGCTGCATCGACAAATACGAGCCGGCGCTGCGGCCGCGTTTCGTGGAAGGACTGGGGAAGCTGCGCACCATCACGCGCGGACCGAAACCCGCCCGTGCACTGCGCGCTCTCGGACTCAAACCCGGCATCGAAGCCACCGAGCCCACCACCGACGGCGTCATCCGCTCGCTGTCCGCGCAACCACTCGAAGGCCGGCGCGTGGCCGTGCAGCTCTACGGCAACGATCCGAATCTCACGCTGCAGCGCTTCTTGCGCGAGCGGCAAGCGGTCATAAGCACTGTCGCGCCTTATGTCTACGGCAACGCCGCCGACGATGCCACCGTGCACGCGCTGCTGGAACGCATGGCCGCGGGCGAAGTGGATGCCATCGCGTTCACCAGCAAGCTGCAGATCGAGCGGCTCGTCACGCAGCACCCCGCGCCGCTCGTGCGCCGCGCGTTGTCGCGCACGAAGATCGCCGCGGTGGGCCCCATCGTGGCCGAGGCGATTCGCGCCGCGGGTTACGAAGTCGCCTCGAGCCCCGAGCACTCCTGGTTCATGAAGCCGCTGGTCGTCGCGCTCAGCGAGCAATTAGGGGCGAAGAAAGACAAGGATCACTCCGGCCTCGCGTAATGGGTTAAATGAGGTTCGGTCTCATTCGGGAGTCCCGTGGGACCAAGGTCTCATTCCGGCGACTTTCAGTTGGTCCTCCAATTCATGCAGGTCTAAGGTTTGCCGCATGAACCGACGCGAACTCGAGATGAGTGCCGCATGTGCGGCCGCACTCTTCGCCATGCTGGCGCTGCCAAATCCCGCCTTCGCCGCAATCAAACCTGACGAAGCACGCGCGATCGCCAGGGAAGCCTACATCTACGGCTATCCAATCGTAGAGAGCTATCGCATCCTCCATACGTACTTCGTCGACCGGAGCAGTCCCGAATACAAGGCCGCGTGGAATGAAAAGGTGGCTAACAACACACGCGTGTTCACTCCGGCTGATGTCGCCATGGGCACCGCCAACGCCGACACGCCCTACTCGCATCTCGGTCTCGACCTGCGTGCCGAGCCCATGGTGGTGAGCGTGCCCGCGGTGCCGAGGGATCGCTACTACTCGGTGGAGGTGAACGACCTCTACACGTTCATCGCCGGCTACCTGGGTTCACGCGCGATGGGTAACGAGCCCGGCCGTTTTCTGATCGCCGGGCCGAACTGGAAGGGCGAGAAACCTCCAGGGATCAAGTCGATGATCCGCTCCGAAACACAGCTCGCGTTCCTGCTCTTCCGCACGCAACTGTTTCGGCCCGAAGACATCGAGAATGTGAAGAATATCCAGGCCGGTTACGGAGTCCAGCCGCTGTCGAAGTTTCTCGGCAAGTCCGCGCCGCCTCCCGCGCCGCGAATCGATTTCTTCAAACCGCTGAGCGCCGCCGATCAGCGCACCTCGCTCGAGTTCTTCAGCGAGCTGAACTTCGTGCTGCAGTTCTGCCCGACGCACCCGACGGAAAGGGCGCTGATGTCGCGTTTCGGCAAGCTCAACATCGGCGCCGGAGAAACCTTCGATGTCAGCGCGCTCTCCCCGGAGATTCGCCAGGCCATCGAGGATGGCCGTGCCGATGCCTGGCGCGAGCACGACGAGGTCATGCAGCGGGTCACCATGGGCGAGATCAGCAGCGGCGATTTGCTCGGCAGCCGGCAGGCGCTCAAGAACAATTACCTCTATCGTATGCACGGCGCGGTCGCGGGCATCTGGGGCAATTCGAAAGAGGAAGCTATCTACCCTCGGTGGTACACGGACTCCGATGGCAAGGCGCTCGATGGTTCGAAGGGCCGCTACCAGGTTCGCTTCGCCGCGGGACAGCTGCCACCGGTGAACGCATTCTGGTCGCTGACCATGTACGGCATGCCATCACATCTGCTGGTGGCGAATCCGCTCAATCGCTACCTGATCAACTCGTCGATGCTCCCGGACTTGCGACCAGACGCCGACGGCGGGCTGATCATTCACATGCAGTACGCATCGCCTGGCAAGGACAAGGAATCGAACTGGTTGCCCGCGCCGAACGGCGCGTTCGTGCTGGTGCTGCGCATGTACTGGCCCAAACCCGAGGCGCTGAACGGTGAGTGGAAACAGCCGGCGCTGGTGCGCATCAACTGAAAATGGGGTCAGACCCCAATTCCAGGAAATGGGGTCTGACCCCATTTATCGAATCCGCACCGCGGCACCGCCCGATGGCGCGAGCTTGAGCTCGAGAACGTCTGTCGCACTCACGTCACGCTCACTCTCGCGCAAGGTCGTCGGCGTCGCGCCGTCTTCCCAGAGCTTCGCCTTGAACTTCCCGGCGCCAAGAAACCTGAGCGGCACATTCAAGGTGTGCGGCCTCTCATTGCCCATGGCGCCGATGTACCAGTCCTTGCCCTTGCGGCGCGCGACCACGACGTAGTCGTCGATGTCACCGGCTACAAAACGCGTCTCGTCCCACACCACGGGCACCATCTTCACGAAGTCGAAGCCGGCGGCGTTCTGATACACATCCGGACTGTCAGCCACCATCTGGAACGGACTCTCGTACACCACGAACATTCCCAGCCCGTGCCCGCGTGTCGTTTGCACCTGCGGCGGTGAATTCACCACCTCGAACTCCGCCGGCGTGCGATTGCGAAACCCGCCCGGCGTGTAATCCATGGGCCCTAACAACCCACGCGTGTAAGCCAGGCTCACGTTGTGCGTGGCGGTGACGCGCCGGCTCCACTTGTTGTACTCCGCACCCATGATGCCTTCCTGCGTCAGGTAGTTCGGGTACGTGCGATTGAGGCCCGCCGGCGGATACGCGCCATGCATGTCGACCAGCAGCTTGTGCCCCGCGGCCTTCGCCATGAGCTTGTGGTAGTAGTCGACCATCTGCTGGTCGTTACGGTCCATGAAGTCCACCTTGATGCCCGCGATGCCCCACTTCTCGTACTGTGCGAGCGCCGCATCCATCTGCCGGTCGAGCAGCGACCACTGCACCCACAACCACAGTTTCACCTTCTTCTTCGCCGCGTAATCGACGAGCGCCGGCATGTCGATTTCCGCCTTGGCTTTGGTGACGTCCGCGTTGTCTGGCGCACGCCCACCGGTGCCCGAGTTCAGGCACCAGCCCTCGTCGATCATCATGTACTCGAAACCCGCGCTCGACGCGAAGTCGACGTACTTCCTGATCGTCGGCATGTCGGTGCCGCCCTTGTCCGGTGGCGGAAGATACGGACCCGACCACCAGTCCCAGGCCGTCTTGCCAGGCTTGATCCACGAAGTGTCGAAAGCCGGATCCGGGTTGAGGTTGCCGATGAGATTGGACTCGATGAGGTTGCCAAGCTCGTCACCCAGCATGATCACGCGCCACGGTGATCCCGTGCCGTTCGCACCCACCGCCGCGCGCGCGATCAACGACCGGTCATCGAGTCGGCGCGAGATCCGCGACAGCACACCGGGCTTGCCGTCGCCGCGCCCCGTGAGATACATGCCGCCATAGTCGCGCAGGTCCGCTTCGGCGATCGCAAATGCATTTTTCGCCGTGCGGCACACCAGGGGCAGATCGTAGTTGTGGTGCTCGCGGATGCGGCTCGCCTGGACCGGGTCGAACTCGCCTTCGTGGCTCGAATCCACGCGGCCGATGTTGAGCCCCGTGCATTCATAGTCGGCGCCGAACGTGAACTCGGTGTCTTCGGATTTCACGCTGAACGTCGCGATACCGGCATCCGTCGGCAGCAGATAGCGAAACGCCACGCCGTCGTCGTATACGCGGAATATGAGCTTCATCGCGCGCACGGCACGCGAGCGTGGCATGACGTCGACCGTGAGTTCATTGAACTGATCGCGCGCTTCCGCCGCCTTGGTCGCAACCAGCTTGCGAACCTGGCTGACGCTGCGCGGCCACACCTGGCGCACCTCGACGCTCGAGACGTCGCCTTCGGCAAGCTGCAGGCGCAACGCCGACGCGGCGAAAACGGGATCGCCCTTGCGTTCGATGGAGTACGTGACGTGCCCGGCTTCGTTGTGCGCGATTCGCAGAACGGTTTGCTCATCGGGTGAACGAACGGTGGCCGGCAGGCCCGCGGACAACACCGGCGTCAGGAATGCCAGAAGCGCAACGACCAGGAAATGCTTTTTCACGGAGCTCCCTCGACCACGATTTTGGAGACTTTCAGCCAGTCGACGAACTGCTGCGGCCACTGGGCCACCGGCCCGCTGTTGGTCGCGCGCAGGCCAAAGCCGTGCGGGACACCGTCGTAGAGATGAAGCTCGGCCGGCACCTTTGCTTCGCGCAGCTTCAGATAGATGCTGGTGATGCCCGCGATGACTACCTGCCGGTCGTCGCCGCCGCACAGCAGCCACATCGGCGGCGTGGAGGCGTCGATCGTGAGCTCGGGCCAGGTGCCCGGGTAGACCAGGGCCGCGAAATCCAGCTTCGACGAGGCCCGGTCGATCGGATCACGCGAAGCTGCATCGCCGGTATCACCGCGCAGGGCGCCCAGCGTCACCAACTGGCCGCCCGCGGAAAAGCCCATGGCGCCGATCTTGCGCGCGTCGGCCGACCATTCCGCGCGCGAGCGCACCGTGCGAATCGCACGCTCGAGATCATTGAGGGCGTCGCCGTCGACGGTGTACGTGGAGTTCGGCTCGCGTGCGAGGCGGTACTGCAGCACGAACGCGGCGATGCCTCGTTCGTTGAGGAACCGCGCGACGTTGTGGCCCTCGTGGTCGGTCCACAGTTCGCGGTGACCGCCGCCCGGCACCACGATCACCGCGGCCCCGGAGTGTTTCGCGGGTAGATAGACCGTGATCGACGGCCGATGCACGTTGGAAACCACGTGATCGCCCTGCCCCTTGATGGTGACGACTTCTTCACCGCCGCCGGGCATTGCCCCCGGCGCACCGTCGGGCCACAGGAAGAGTTTTTGAGGTGCGGCGGTGGCAGCCGCGCTGAACACGAAGCAGGCAACTAGGGCTGGCAGTCTCACGGTATCCCCTCTCGTAGACGCCGCGAACACTACCAGAAGCTAGCGCGGGAGCCATCAAGGAGAATCGTTCAGGCCGACTTCTTCGTGGCCTCGCCGATGATCGCCTGGATTTCCGCTATGCACGACCCGCAGTTGGTACCGCACTTGAGGCGCTTGCCGATTTCCGCCGGCGTAGCCGCGGTTCCGAGCTCGCGTGCGCAGGCCGCGATGGGATTGGCGCCGATACCGAAACATGAGCACACCAGCGGCCCGCGGTCCGCGCCTTCGAGCGCGCGGCCGGCCAGCAGGCTGGCACGCATGGGGGCGTCGAGCGTGGTTTCGGAAAACAGCTCCGCCAGCCATGCGCGTTCGGGCAGGCTGGGCCGCCGATCGATGTAGATGCAGCCTTCGAGCCGGTCGTTCACCAGCCATGCGCCACGGTACACGTGGCCGCCCGGATCCCGATATTCGAGCCAGTCGATCTCCGGGTTTGCGGCATCACCGTCCGCCACGCCTAACCACCGGCGGGCTTCGACGGCGAAGTCGGTGGAATCCGTGCCGGCCATCTCGTAGCGAACGAACTGCTCGCCGGGAACCCGCGTCCACCACGGCACGGCCGGAGGATTCAGCGGCGCGCGGGTCAGCATCACGCCATGCCAGGCGGCCACGAAATGCTCGATGGATACGGGCGTGTGCTTGAGCTCGGGCTCGCCGGAGATGGGATCCACCACCGGATTGGTGAGCGCCCCCACGCGCGCGTCGGACGCGTACGCACGATTCCAGTGGATAGGCGCAAACACCATGCCCGCGGGCACATCCGCTCCGGTGCGCACGCGCGCCACCATCGACCCGTACGTCGAGCGCAGCGTGGCCAGCTCTCCGGCGCGAACCTTGAAGCGCAGCGCGTCGGCGGTGTTGATCTCGGCATAGGGCTCGGGAATGTGCGCCGAGAGCCGCGCGGATTTGCCGGTGCGCGTCATGGTGTGCCAGTGATCGCGCACCCGGCCGGTGTTCAGCACCAGCGGATGCTCCTGCGTCGGCGCGTTTTCCGGCAGTCGCGGAACAACCGCGATGAAGCGGGCCTTGCCATCGGGATACAGGAACTTCCCGTCACCGAACATCGGCCCGCGCGCGGAATCGCGCGACTCGGCCATCGGCCAGGCGGCGGGCTCCCAGTTCTTGTATTCCACGGCGGTGATGTTGGCCCAGGCGCCGAGGTTGAGCGCGCGCCGGCCGTCGTTGTGATGGGCCGTGAGCCGCGCGTGCTCGCGAAAGATTTCGTGCGGCGAGACGTAGTCGAATCCCTCGAAGCCCATGGCGCGCGCCACTTCGCAGATCATGCGCCAGTCCGCGCGCGTTTCGCCGGGCGGCGGCAGGAAGGCTCGTTGCCGGGAAATCGTCCGGTCGGAATTCGTCACGGTGCCGTCTTTCTCGCCCCAGGCCAGCGCCGGCAACAACACATGCGCCAGCGCCGCGGTGTCGGTATTGCCCATGACATCCGACACGGCGACGAACTCGCATCTCTCGAGCGCCGCCTTCACCTTGTCGGCATCCGGCAGGCTAACCACCGGGTTGGTGGCCATGATCCACACGGCCTTGATCCTGCCCTCGTGGAGCAGATCGAACATCTCGACCGCCTTCGGACCTTGTTTGCTGGCGATCGCCGGGCTGTTCCAGAAACTCCTCACCGCCGCGCGGCCGGACTCGTCGTGCAGGTCGACGTGCGCGGCCAGCGTGTTGACGAAGCCACCCACTTCCCGGCCGCCCATCGCATTCGGTTGCCCCGTGACCGAGAACGGTCCGGCGCCGGGTTTACCGATCCGCCCGGTGGCGAGATGGCAATTGATGATGGCGTTGACCTTGTCGGTGCCGGCGGAGCTCTGGTTCACGCCCTGCGAGAACGCGGTGATCACGGCAGGCGTGGCAGAGAACATTTCGTAGAAGCGTTGCAGGTCGGTAATGGCGAGACCGCACGCATGCGCGGTATCGGCGAGGCTGCCGCCACCGGCGCGGGCTGCAGCGAGCGCCTCCTGCCAACCCTGGGTGTGCGCATCGACGAAGGCGCGATCCACCTGGTCGTGCTCTGCCAGCCAGACGAGCAGACCATTGAACAGGTGCACATCCGTTCCCGGCGCCAGCGCCAGGTGCAGATCCGCGAGCTGCGTGGTGGCGGTGCGTCGCGGATCCAGCGCGACGATCCTGAGATTCGGCCGCTGCTCGCGCGCCGCCAGGATGCGCTGCAGGATGACCGGATGGCACCACGCGGTGTTGGAGCCGACCAGCACGATGAGATCGGTCTGCTCGAGGTCTTCGTAGCTGACGGGGACAACGTCCTCGCCAAACGCGCGCTTGTGGCCGGCGACGGCCGAGGCCATGCAGAGTCGCGAGTTGGTATCGATGTTCGCCGCGCCCACGTAGCCCTTCATGAGCTTGTTGGCGACGTAGTAGTCCTCGGTCAGTAGTTGGCCCGACACGTAGAACGCCACCGATTCGGGGCCGTGTTTGCGGATGCAGTCACGGAAAGCGCCGGCAACCGTGGCAATGGCCGCTTCCCAGGAAACGCGTTCGCCGCGCACCACCGGATGCAGCAGCCGGTCTTCGAGGCCCACGGTTTCGCCCAGCGCGTTGCCCTTGACGCAAAGCTTGCCGCGATTGGCGGGATGTTTGGGATCGCCGCGCACGTCCACCGCGCCGCCCTTGCGCGGCGTGGCGAGCACGCCGCAACCCACGCCGCAGTACGGACAGGTAGTTCGAGTGGGAGCGCCAGCGTTCACGCGCTAGGCGGCAGCCGGCGAATCGAACAGCAACTGATCGCGTATCGGCCCGATGTCTGTTTGATCGGCGATCAGGTCGCGCAGGCGCGAAGCCTCGCTGACGTCGCCGAACAGGACGGCGCCGCATACCTTGTTGCCCTCGAGAACCACCCGCTTGTAGATCCCGCGGCGTTTATCCGAGAGCACCAGTGACTCGCGGTTCGCCTGTTCCGAGAAATCACCGGCGGAAAACACTTCGATGCCGGACACCTTGAGCTGCGTGGCGTTGATCGCGCCGGAGAAGCGCGACACGCCGATCTCGGCGATGTGCTGCGCGCAGATGCGCGCCTGCTCCCACAGCGGCGCCACCAGGCCGAACGTCTGGCGGCGATGCTGCACGCACTCGCCGACCGCGTAGATAGCCGGATCGTACGTCTGCAGGGTGTCATCGACGAGGATGCCGCGGTCGCAGGCCAGGTAGGCCTTCTTCGCCAGGTCGATGTTCGGCCGCACGCCGACGGCCATGACGACGAGGTCCGCTTCGATCTCATCTCCACCCTCGAACCGCACGGCTGCGACGCGTTCGCCGCCGAGGATCTCCTGGGTCCTGGCGCGCATGCGGAACTCGATGCCGCGCTTTTCCAGCGCCGCCTTGAGCAACGCGCCCGCGGCCTCGTCCAACTGGCGCTCCATGAGCGTGTCGAGCAGGTGGACCACGGTGACGTGCATGCCGCGTAACGAAAGGCCGTGGGCCGCTTCGAGTCCTAACAAGCCACCGCCGATGACCACGGCGCGCCGGCCCTTGCCTGAGCTCTCCAGCATCCGGTTGACGTCGTCGAGATCGCGGAACGTGACGACACCGGGCAGATTCTTGCCGGGCAGCGGCAACACGATGGGATCGGATCCGGTGGCGATCAAGAGGCGGTCATAAGACACTTCCGCGCCGTTCCTGGATTTCACCAGGCGCCGCTTGCGGTCGATGTGCACGATGGGATCGCCCGAATGCAGCGTGATGCCGCGGCGCGTATACCAGTTGGGCCGATGCAGCATGATGTCGTCGGCCTGCTGCTCGCCCGAGAGCACCGGCGACAGCAGGATGCGGTTGTAGTTGCCGCGCGGCTCGGCGCCGAACACGGTGATGGAAAAACGGTCGGCGATGCCGAGCTTGAGCAACTCCTCGACGGTGCGCATGCCGGCCATGCCATTGCCCGCCACCACCAGGCGCGTGCGTTTCAGCCGGTCAGGCGCTTCGACGAACACGCGGCCGTCCGTGACCCGCGTCGGATACGTGGCCACGTTGAAAGTGGGATCTTCCATGCAGCGCCCGCTGGTGAGCGCGTAATGGTTCTTGTAGATAGGCGATGCGATCACGCGTTCGCCCTGCAGGCTGCCGGTGAGGCCGCGCGACAGCACGTTGGCGCGGCTCGCCGGGTCGAAATTGTCGAGCGCGTAAACGCGCCCGTGAACCTGGAAGAGCGCGATCTGCCGCCCGGCAATGAGCGCGGCCACGCCGGCGCCCTCGGTGAGATCCTCGAGCGCGCACACTTCATGCCAGCGTGCGTTGCTCACGCCGCCACTCCTTCTTTCGCCTTGGCCAGCGTCTCCGCTATTTTTTGCTCCTCGGCGCGTTCCTCGGCGTTGGCGGGACGGATCTGGCCCCGCTCCTCGACGAACACCACGTTGCGATCCTTTTCGTCCGAGTTCACGAAGTGACGGAAGCGCTTGAGCGTGACCGGATCTTCGATCGCGACCTTCCACTCGCAGGCGTAATTGCCGATCACCCGCGCCATGTCGGCTTCGAGCTCGGCGCCGATGCCGAGGGAATCCTCGCAAACCACCTTGCGCACGTAGTCGATGCCGCCTTCGAGGTTTTCGAGCCAGGTCGAAGTGCGCTGCAGTCGGTCTCCGGTGCGGATGTAGAACATGAGATAGCGGTCGATGTACTTGATGAGCGTCGCCGTATCCAGGTCGCGCGCCAGCAGGTCCGCGTGGCGCGGCTTCATGCCGCCGTTGCCGGAGACGTAGAGGTTCCAGCCACCTTCGACGGCGATGACGCCCACGTCCTTGCTCTGCGCCTCGGCGCACTCGCGCGTGCAGCCGGACACGGCGAACTTGATCTTGTGAGGCGCGCGCAGCCCCTTGTAGCGATTCTCGAGGTCGATCGCGAGACCGACGCTGTCCTGGACGCCGTAGCGGCACCAGGTGGAACCCACGCAGCTCTTCACCGTGCGCAGTGCCTTGCCGTAGGCGTGGCCGGATTCCATGCCGGCATCGATGAGTTCTTTCCAGATCAACGGCAGCTGGTGCACCTGCGCGCCGAACAGGTCGATGCGCTGGCCGCCGGTGATCTTGGTGTACAGGCCGAACTTCTTCGCCACCTGGCCGATGACGATGAGTTTCTCGGGCGTGATCTCGCCACCGGGCACACGCGGCACGACCGAATACGTGCCGTCCTTCTGCATGTTGGCCAGGAAGTAGTCGTTGGTGTCCTGCAGCGCCGCGTGGCGCTTCTTGAGCACGAATTCGTTCCAGCAGGACGCCATGATGGACGCCACCGCCGGCTTGCAGATGTCGCAGCCGAGCCCGCGGCCGTGGCGCGCGAGCAGGTCCTCGAAGGATTTGAGCTCGCCGATGCGCACCAGGTGGAAAAGCTGCTGGCGCGTGTACGGGAAGTGTTCGCACATCGAGGTGTTGACGTTCACGCCGCGCCTCTTGAGCTCGGCGTTGAGGATTTGCGTTACCAACGGCGTGCAGCCACCGCAGGTCGTACCCGCCTTCGTCTTGGTCTTGAGCGCGCCGACCGTCGTGCAGCCCGCCTCGATGGCCGAGCAGATGCCGCCTTTCGACACGTTGTTGCACGAGCAGACCTGAGCTGTTGCCGGCAGCGCAGCAAGCGCGTTGGTCGGGGGTGCACCCGCACTCGCCGCCGCTGCCGGAAACAACATGGTTTCGGGGTTTTCAGGCAGTGCCATCGCATTGGCCACTGTCTGGTGCCACATCGAGTAGTCAGACGTGTCGCCGACCAGCACCGCACCGATGAGCTTCTTGCCCTCGGCATCCACCACCAGTTTCTTGTAGACCTCCTTGCGCTGATCGAAGAAGGAGTACACGCGCGCACCGGGAGTGGTGCCGTGTGCATCGCCGATGGATCCTACTTCGACGCCTAACAACTTGAGCTTGGTGCTCATGTCGGCGCCGGCGAAAACTTCACCTTGCTCGCCGAGAACGGACGCGGCGGCGATGCGCGCCATCTGGTAGCCCGGCGCCACCAGGCCAAACACCCGGCCTTCGTAGGCCGCGCATTCGCCGATGGCATAGATGGATTCGTCGGAGGTGCGGCAGTCGCCATTGATCGCGATGCCGCCGCGCGGCGCCACGTCGAGACCGCAGGCGCGCGCCAGTTCGTCGCGCGGCCGGATGCCGGCAGAGATCACCACCACGTCCGTTTCGAGCGTGCCGCCGTCGGCGAAATGCATGCGATGACGCGCGGTTTCACCTTCCTCGATACGCGTGGTGTTCTTGCCGGTGTGCACGGCAACGCCCAGCGCTTCGATGCGCGAGCGCAGGAGACCGCCGCCGCCTTCATCGACCTGCACGGCCATGAGCCTTGGCGCAAACTCCACCACGTTGGTGGCGAGCCCGAGATCCTTGAGCGCCTTCGCGGCTTCGAGCCCCAGCAATCCGCCGCCGATCACCACGCCGCGCGTGGAATTCTTGCCCGCCTCGGTGATGGCCTCGAGATCTTCGATGGTCCGGTACACGAACACACCGGGACGATCGCGCCCGGGAATCGGTGGCACGAAGGGGCTCGAACCCGTGGCGAGGACAAGCAAGTCGTATTCGTACTCGGCGCCGCTCCGGGTCGTGACGCGCTTGTTGACGCGGTCGACGCCCGCGACCGGATCACCGGAGTACAGCTCGATGCCGTTCTTGTCGAAGAATTCACGCGTCGTGAGCGTGAGGTCTTCCACTGTGGATCCCGAAAAATACTTGGAGAGGTTGACGCGGTCGTAAGCGAGCCGTGGCTCTTCCGCGAGCATGGTGATCGTGAACTTACCAGCACCGTCCTTGGTGAGCGTTTCCAGGAATCGCTGGCCGACCATGCCGTGCCCGACCACGACAATTCGTTTTGAAGTCATGAGGAGGAATAAGCAACGTCTGTGCCACGCGCCCACGATGACAATGCTCGGCAGCCGAGGCCCTGAATCCGGCGCCCTGCTTCAGGTTGGTGCAGGGGGTCCGGGCAAGCGCTTCAGCAGCGCGCAGTTCGCCGCAATCACCGAAGGGGAGGATTCAGCTCCTCGATGTATTCGAGCCCTTTGAATCGCAGACCCAGCGCTTTCTTGATTTCATTGCGAATCGATTCGGCCCGGCGAACCTCGCCAGCACCAAACATCCCGGGATCGGCCTGGATGCCCACGGCAACTTCGTTGGGAGATGGAAATGAGTACGTCAGAAAGATATCTCGTCCCGAAAACGCGCCGTCCCAGTGTGGAGCGTTTGCGTTCTGCCGCTTGAGGCCGCGTTTTTTCGCGATTTCTTCGATCACCTCGACGATCGAGTCGCGAGGAAACGGACTCGAAGATTCGACGGTACGTACCGCAAAGTCCCGGCGCGGCCCGATCGAGGACGTGCCCATGACACCGAACACCGTAGCGGCGAGAACCGGCGGGAGCACCCAGCGACGCAGACTTGCCTTCGTCGCGAAGCTGCGCGGCTGCGAGGCAGCGAACTTCGCGCACGCCGGCAGGACTGCCAGCGCCACCAGGTCCCAATAGTCCACCGTGCGCACCATGCGCAGTGGCTGCACCTCGTTGAGGAACGCGATGAACCCGTCCGACGCGGGACTCTTCCACCACAGGAAGGCGCCGGCCAGCGCAAGGTAGATAGTGCGGGCGTGCCGCGGGAACGCGGCGAACAGCGGCATCGCGACCACGGCGAGACCCGCGAAGTCGGAGAGCTTGCCGGTGATGAGCCCGGGGTACGCCTGCTTCAGCAGCCGATCGTTGATCAACAGGACGGCCAGCGACAGGACGAAGGGCCAGGTCGTGAAGATGGCGAATACCCGGTTGCGCATGACGATCCCCGCTTGCGTCAGTCGATCAGGGTCAGAGCATAGAAAACCGTGCCAGGAACATGAGCGTCACCGTACGCCGGAATCTCGACGAAGCCCAGCGAGCGATACAGTGCCTGCGCAGAGTCCATGGTCGCAAGCGTATCCAGTCGCAGCTCTCCGTACCCGCCCTGCCGGGCGCTGGAGATGGCAGCTTCGACGAGCCGTTTGCCGAGGCCGGTTCCACGCGCGGATGGACGCACGTAGAGACGCTTCATCTCGGTGATGTTTGGAGCAAGCGCTCGCAAGGCCACACATCCCGCCGGCTCTCCAGCGTCAACGGCCATGAACAGCTCACCGGTCGGCGGCGCGTATTTCCCGGGCAGCGCCGCCAGCTCGGCGCTGAATCCCTGGTATTCCAGGTCGACGCCGATCGACGCGGCGTACTCGCGGAACAGCACCCTGATGGTAGCGATGTCTGCTTCCGATCTAACCAGCCGGATCCGGGAGCTACGCGTCATTTCTGCCTGCCGCAACATCGCCTTCTCTCAGAAGTCGGTTTTTCCGAACCGCGCAATCCCCTGGTTCTGACCCGGAGGATCGAGCACGGATTCATCGAGCGGCAGCGGCGCGCCTAGCCACTCCGCCAGTGTCGTGTGATCCGCGAGATCGTCATCGGTGAGCGGATGGATCAGCACCGTGAGCCCGCTGGCCTCGAGCACCTTCGTGACTTCAGGCAACACGGAAGCCCGGAAATGAATCTCGAACTGCGGCAGGGGATGTGGGCCGACGCCGGTCTCACACATCCGCCCCACGAACAAAAAGTCCGCCAGCATGCCGCCCATCAGGATGTCGCTGAGCTGCTGGTGAAGACGATGCGCCGAGTCCCACGAGTCTTCGTCGTAGTAGATGTGCGCGTGGAAAGGGTCCCCCGCATTCCGCACCTTATGACTCATGCGAACGTTCCTCCGCAAACAATCGCAACGCAAATCGGCCGGCTTCAGTATCGCGCAGGCGCAGCACTTCTTCACGCATCGCCGGAGGCACGGCGTCGAGCGCGGGGTGGACTGCGCGGCATTCGACCGGAAACAGCACCGGCGCCGCGAGTGCCGCAAAGGTCAGGTCGGCGGCCGTGAAACGCTCACCCACCAGAAAGTGACGCCCTTGGCGCAAGCGCTCCTCGACCTCGCGAAAAACACCGTGCACGCGCGCGAGCGAGCGCTGCGCGGCTTCCGGCGTGATCCTGTACGCCGAGCGCACCAGAAGCCGCGCCAGCGGCGCGATCACCGTAACAATACTTGCCTCGAGCCGCGGAACACCGCGTGACCACACGGAGCGGAGCAGCTTTGCTTCCGACAGCAACTGACCGTAGGCCCAACGTCGCACCTGGGGCCCGAGCTCCGAGTCGAAGCGTTCTTCGAGCGCTTCGACCTCGCTTCGCAGTGCGGTTTCGCGCGGGTACAGCAGGTCACCGCCACAGACGTTGTCCGCGTGCACGAGGATGTCGGTGGAATCCGTGAGGTGAGCATTCTCATGCACGAGCACCGGCACGGTGCCGCCATGATTGCGCTTGGTCGCCAGCAGATGCAGCAAGGGCGCGTGAGGCTGCTCATAGTAGGGCAGCCCCGTTCGATCGAGTCCCCAGCGCGCCTTCTCGCAGTAATGGCTGAGTGGGATCGTGATGAGGACCGCACGACGATTGGCGAGGCCGATCATTTCTGTTCGCGCGCGGTTTTCCAGTCATAGAGCGCCGCGAGCGACTGCTGAACATGCGGCAGTCCGTTGCTGGTCCACCGCGCGCTGGTCGGGTTCGACTCGGTCTTGCAGATCGTCGTCGACTCTTCAGGGCTTCTTCCCGAGAAGATGGGCTCGAGGATCAGTTGCTTCACTTGTGCGTGGACCGCCTGGACAGAAGCATCGACGCTGGTTGATGGCGGAGAAATGAGCGGCACGATTTCCGCGATGCGCGTATCGACCGACTCGATGAGCCTGGCATTCTTTTCGCGCCAGACTTGCAACAGTTTCTGGCGAGCCTCGACGCCCTCCGGGTCCGCGACTCGGCACCGCTCTTCCAGCGCTTCCGGGCCGAGCCTCCAGCCCAGGACTGCGCCAATTTCGCGGCCCACGACCTGCTTGTCGCCGCCTGCCGCGCGCGATGGCGTTGGCATCAGCAGCGAAGCAGCGGAAATTGCGAAGGCTGCGAGGAACCACCTGCGGAGACGCATGCTGCGGAGCATAACCCGCGCGATGCCATTCAACCCGGCGACATACGTTCCCGCTCCACCCAGGCATCCTGGAGGCGCCGCGCCGAGATGCGCGCACGCGTGCCCAGCTGCTGCGCGAACAGGGACACACGGAACTCCTCCAGCATCCAGCGGAACTCATCGTCGCCCGGCGGAATCAGGCCCCTCTCCGCCTTGACTCGCGCGCGGTAGCGAGCCTCGATGGGAGCGATCTCGGCCGCAAGCTGCGCGTCGCGCCGCGGATCCCGGGGGAGTTTTTCCAGGCGCTGCTCGATCGCCTGGAGATAGCGCGAGAACTCCCGGAGCCGCTCGGCCGGCGTTGTTAGCAGAAACCCGGTGGGCACGAGCCACGCAAGTTGCGCGCGAATGTCGGCCGCGGCAGGCGCGTCCGCCTTCGGGAGCGCCGCCTGGATGCGCCCCACCCGCTCGAGCGCGATCTGCACATGGCGTGAGATCTCCTGCGCCGGCAGGCCGATGCCGCCGCGCAACTCGGCGATACGCGACTCGAAGTCGGCACCGGTACGCAACGGCTCGCGGCCTTCGAGGAACACCGTCATCACGATGCGGTCGAGCAGGTCCTCGCGCAGATCGCGTCCGGCGACCAGCTCCGGATTGAGCAGCGGATGCTGGACCAGCGCGCGATAGACAATCTCGCCCTGCACGTTGACCGGCAGGTCCCGGCGGTACGATTTGAAGTCACGCGCCATCACGATCCGGATGAGCCGCGCGCAGCCGCGCTGATGGCTGACGCGTGCTTCGCCCGGTGTCGCGAATACGCGCAGGCCGACGCTATCGCCCTCGTCGACCAGCGCCGGAAGCCCCAGCTGCGCGCGCCCACCTTGCGTCACATCCTTGCGCTCCGGCAGATCGCCGAACACCCAGGTGCGCGCGCCGGTCGTGAGCTGCGACTGCTTCGCATAGTGCTGCTGGGAAGCGCCGGCATGCTTTTCGCGCAACGCCGCGAGACTGCGCGAGCGCGCGATCACCTTGTCCGCGTCGTCGAGCAGCACGAAGTTCATGCGCAGGTGCGGCGGCAGCAGGTCCTCGCGAAACGCATCCCGCGGTACGGGCACCCCGCCGGTGCGCAGCAGCGCGTCGGCGAGCTGGGCGTACAGCGAGCCGCGGCCCCGATCGAGCAGCGGCAAGGCGCGCGCGACCGCTTCGGGCACCGGCACGAAGTGCACGCGGAGATTCTTCGGCAGCGAGCGCACCAGCGCTTCTACCTTCTCATCGAGCAGGCCCGGCACCAGCCATTCGAAGGCTTCCTCGGGAAGCTGATTCAGCACGTGCAACGGAATGAGCGCCGAGACGCCGTCGTCTTCGTGGCCTGGCTCGAAGCGGTAACGGAGCTGGATCACCAGCGGCCCCGCGGAGAGATGATCCGGAAACCGTTCGGCATCGAGCTCGGCGTCGCCGGGCGAGATGTCGCGCTCCGTCAGCCACAGTAGTTTGGGCTCCTTCGCCTCCGCCTCGCGGCGCCAGCGTTCAAAGGCTGCACCCGTGGAGATACCTTCGGGGATGCGGGCGTCGAAGAATGCGTAGATCTGGGTCTCGTCGCCGAGCAGGTCGACGCGGCGCCCTTTCTGCTGCAGATATTCGGTGTCCTGCAGCAGCTTGAGGTTGTGCGCGAGAAACGGCGCGCGGGAGTCGTATTCCATGTGGACGAGCGCGTGTTTGATGAACAGCTCACGCGCGGCCTTCGGGTCTATCTGCTCGTAGGGCACACGGCGGCCGGATGACAACAGCAGCCCGAAGAGCGTCACTCGCTCGTAAATCGCGGCGCGCGAGGCACGGCGTTCCCAATGCGGCTCGTAGTGCTGGCGCTTCACCAGGTGTTCAGCGGCCTGCTCTATCCACGCGGGCTCGACGCGGGCGACGTTTCGCGCATAGACCTTCGTGGTCTCCACCTGCTCGGCGCTGACGATCCACGCGGGGCGCGCCTTGAACTGCCCTGAACCCGGGTGAATGAAGATTTTCGAACCGTTGGCGCCCAGGTACTCGCCCTGCTCGCGACGGTTCGCGACCTGGGACAGGAGCCCCGCGAGCAATGCGCGATGGATCGACGCGTATTCTCCCGGCTGCGCATTGAGCTTCATTGCGAGCTCGCCCTTCACCACTTCCATCACCTGGCCATGCACGTCGTGCCATTCGGTGAGGCGCAGGTACGAGAGGAAGTTCTCCTTGCACCAGCCGCGCAGCTTGGCGCGGGAAAGCTGCTCGCGCTGCTTCTCGAATTCGCGCCACAATTTCAGCAGCGACAGGAAATCCGACTGCTCGTCGCGCAGCGGCGCGTGTTTCTGATCGGCCTGGGTCTGCTTGTCGGCTGGCCGATCCCGCGGATCCGGCACCGAAAGCGCCGATGCGATGATCGCCACTTCTTCGAGGCAGTGCTCGGAAGCAGCCGCGAGCAGCATGCGGCCGAGACGCGGATCGAGAGGTAGTTTGGCGAGGCGCCGCCCGATGTCGGTGAGCGCGCCCTCTTCCGACAGCGCACCGAGCTCCCGCAGCGTGCGCTGCCCGTCGCGTATATAACGTCCATCGGGCGGCTCGACGAACGGAAACGCTTCGATGTCGCCGAGCTTCAGCGCATGCATCTGCAGGATGACCGCGGCGAGATTGGTGCGCTGGATCTCGGGCTCGGTGAATTCCGGCCGGGCCAGGAAGTCTTCTTCTGAATAGAGGCGGATCGCAATGCCAGCAGCAACGCGGCCGCAGCGGCCGGAGCGCTGGTTCGCCGAAGCCTGCGCGATCTTCTCGATGGGCAGCCGCTGCAGGCGACTGCGATGGCTGTAGCGGCTGATGCGCGCGACGCCGGTGTCGATCACTGCACGGATGCCAGGTACCGTGAGCGAGGTCTCGGCGACGTTCGTGGCCAGCACGATGCGCCGGCGACCCGAAGTTTTGAACACGCGCTGCTGTTCTTCCTGCGAAAGCCGCGAGTACAGCGGCAGCACTTCGCATCCTTGCGGGTGGTGTTTGCGCAGTGACTCGGCGGTCTCGCGGATCTCGCGCTCGCCGCTCAGGAAAACGAGGATGTCGCCCGCCTGTTCGCGCCACAACTCGTCAACGGCAAAAAGAATGGCGGCCTGTTCGTCGGCAGCGGTCTCGTCTTCCTCGTCGAGCTCGACAGGACGATAGCGCACCTCGACGGGGTAGCTTCGACCGGACACGTTGATGATCGGCGCATCGCCGAAGTGCCGCGAGAACCGTTCCGGGTCGATCGTCGCCGAGGTGATGATGACCTTGAGGTCCGGCCGCTTCGGCATCAGCCATTTCAGGTAGCCGAGCAGGAAGTCGATGTTCAGCGAGCGCTCGTGCGCCTCGTCCACGATGATCGTGTCGTACGAATCGAGAAAGCGGTCGCCCTGCGTCTCGGCGAGCAGGATGCCGTCGGTCATGAGTTTGATCAGCCCTTCCGGGCGACTGCGATCCTGGAAGCGCAGCTTGTAACCGACTAACTGTCCGAGCTGTACGCCGAGCTCCTCGGCGATGCGCGCCCCGACCGCGCGCGCGGCGATACGCCGCGGCTGCGTGTGGCCGATGATGCCTGCTACGCCGCGGCCCGCCTCGAGACAGATCTTCGGTAACTGCGTCGTCTTGCCGGAGCCGGTCTCGCCGCAGAGGATCACGACCGGGTGTTGCTCGATCGCGCGGCGAATCTCGTCGCGACTCGCCGAGATCGGCAGTTCTTCCGGGTAGTTGATCTTTGGAACGCTTGCCGCCCGCGCGGCGCGCGCGGCGGCCGACGCGGCTATTTTCTGCGCCAGCGCCGCCTCGGCGGCCGCAACGTCATTGCCGCGCATCCGCTCGCCGCGCAGGCGATCGCGCTCGCGCCGCAAGCGATGCTGGTCGCGGCGAAGGCAGGTGTCGACGGAAGGCGCGGAGTCGGCGGTATTCAGCGGATTCATTGGCGTCACGGGCGCGGGCCCGCGAGTTTACCGGAGGCGTCCCCGGCCCGGTCGCGCTGCAGCACTCGCGTGTAGGTTAAATTCGTCTTGTTTCGGAGGCCGAAGCGGCCTATACGGAATGCCCGAATTCCCGCGATCACGGATCGATCGCCCGCCTGCTTCATGGAGGAAGTATGAAAACTGCACGCGCACTGTGGCCGCTCCTGCTCGCCGCAATGTTGTGTTCCCTGGGCCTGAGCCAGATGGCTCTCAGCGCGACCTTGCCCAGCGGATTCGCGGAAACCCGCATCGCCACCGGCCTCGCCAGCCCCACCGCCATGGCATTCGCACCTGACGGCCGCCTGTTCGTCGCCCAGCAGGGCGGTGCGTTGCGTGTCATCAGCAATGGCACGCTGCTCGCGCAGCCATTCCTCACCGTGAGCGTGAACTCTGCCGGAGAACGCGGCCTGTTAGGCGTCGCCTTCGACCCGAATTTCGCGTCGAACAACTTTGTCTACGTCTACTACACGACTTCGACCGCTCCCATTCACAACCGCTTGAGCCGTTTCACCGCGAGCGCTGCCAATCCCAACGTCGCCGCCGCCGGGAGCGAAGTCCAGTTGATGAACCTGCCCAACCTGAGTTCGGCAACGAACCACAACGGCGGCGCGATCCACTTCGGCAATGACGGCAGGCTCTACATCGCCGTCGGCGAGAACGCCAACAGCGCCAACGCGCAGTCGTTCACGACCGTGTTGGGGAAACTGCTGCGCATCAATCCGGACGGCTCGATACCTTCAGATAATCCGTTCCTCAGCCAGACGACCGGCATGAACCAGGCGATCTGGGCGCGCGGCCTGCGCAATCCATTCAACTTCGCGATCGACCGTACCAACGGCCGCATCCATCTGAACGACGTCGGCGAGAACAGTTGGGAAGAGGTCAACCACGCGATCGCAGGCGCGAATTTTGGTTGGCCGCAGACCGAGGGCCCCAACCCGGCCGGAGTCGCGGGCGTGCGTTATCCCATCCACAACTATCAAAACGCCGGCTCTTTCTGCGCCATCACCGGCGCGGCGTTTTATCGGCCGGTCACCGCCACCTTTCCGGCCGAATATGCCGGCCGATATTTCTTCGGTGACTTCTGCGGCGGCTTCATCCGGATGCTGAGTCCGCCGAACTACACGACCTCGCTGCCTTTCGCTTCCGGAATCAGCTCGCTGGTGGACATCGCGGTGCACACCGACGGGTCGCTCTACTATCTCGCGCGCGGCGGCGGCGAGGTATTCCGTGTCCAGTTCACGGCCAGCACCGCACCAAGCATCTCGTCGCATCCGGCGAGCATCACCGTCGGTGCGGGCCAGACGGCCAGCTTCTCGGTGACGGCGTCGGGCACGGCGCCGCTGACCTATCAATGGCAGCGAAACGGCGTGAACATCCCCAACGCCACGTCGACCACCTACTCATTCACGACGGCACCTGGGGACAACGGCGCCACGTTCCGCGCCGTCGTCAGCAATTCGTTCGGCTCCGTGACCAGCAATTCCGCAACCTTGACGGTGCTGACCAACAGCCCGCCCACGGGAGTGATCACCGCACCGGCGAACGGCACGAACTACCGCGGCGGACAAACGTTCACATTCTCCGGAACGGCCTCGGATCCCGAGCAAGGACCGCTGCCGGCGAGCGCGTTCACCTGGCAGGTGGACTTCCATCATGACGAACACACGCATCCGCACGTGGCGCCGGTCAGTGGCATCACCACGGGCACGTTCACGATCGCCAACCGCGGTGAAACCTCCGCGAACGTGTTCTATCGCGTGATCCTGACCGTGCGGGATTCGAGCGGCCTGATGCATACCTCGTTCGTGGATGTGCGGCCGCTGACCTCGGTCGTGCGACTCGAAAGCAATGTCGCCAATGCGCAGCTCACTCTCGACGGCATGCCGGTCACCGCGCCGTTCGCGTTCACCGGCGTGGAAGGTGTCATTCGATCGGTGGGTGCCGTGACACCGCAGACCACCGGCGGCACGACTTACGACTTCGTGTCCTGGTCCGACGGCGGTCAGGCAACGCACGAGATCGTGACGCCTAACAACGATACGACCTTCACCGCGCTGTTCCAGCCGTCGGCGTCTACGACGTTGTTCAGTGACAACTTCGAAACAGCGCTGGGGTGGACCCTGACGCCCGGGCAAAACACGGCGACCACCGGGCAGTGGCAGCGTGGCGATCCGCAGCCCACGACCTCCGGAATCAGTTTGCAGCAGGGAACCTGCGATGGCCCCTCGGTCAACTGCTTCATCACCGGGCTCACCGCGGGCGCGGCGGCGGGAACGGCCGACGTGGATGGCGGCCAGACTTCGGTTCAGTCGCCACCCATCGCGTTGCCTGCGGGCGCAACGATCAACCTGACGTTCCGGTTCTACCTGGCCCACCTGAACAACGCCACCAGTGCGGACTTCTTCCGCGTTCGAGTCGTGGGAACCAATGGCGTCGCGCAGACGGTGTTCACGCGCGCCGGCGCGGCTGCCAACGTCGCCGGCGTGTGGAGCACTGGAACCGCCAATCTCAGCAGCTTTGCGGGGCAGACCGTGACGCTCAGGTTCGAGGCAGCGGATGCCGCTACCGCAAGCCTGATCGAGGCTGGATTCGACAACGTGGTGGTGACGCGCCAATAGATAGATCGGGCGCCAGTCGCAAGACTGGCGCCCGGCTAACGACTCTGGAGCACGTCGTCGTGTTTTCGAGCGTGTTGCCGATGTTGACGCCGAGCCCCATGAGTTTCGCGGCGCTCCAGGCGTCGAGCTCCGCTGCCCGGACCGCTGGCGACAGGAGCAGACTCATCACGATGGCGGAAATCAGCGCAGAGCATGGTTTGTTCGTGCGTGGACCGTAACCGGCATCAAAAGAATCTGGCCAGAAACGCGACTGCTTCGGCCGAGACACCGACGATCTTGTTTGTCGCCTGGCGATAGAACTTGAAGTTGAGTTCGGTTTCGGGGCGACCGTCCTCCCAGCTGGAGAAAGGCTTGAGCTCGGCACGTCCGAGCCGCTTCTTCGCGAGCGCAGTGCGCTTGACAGTGATGCTCACGCGCGGCGTTTGACGTTCGATACCAGGTTTTCGGGGTGTTACCTTGGCGCCGGTAACCACTCCTCTCGCAATCAGGCCCGGGCCGCCTTCATTCTCGCTCGCGAAGATGAAGATGATGTCGCCCTTGGCGATGAGCTTGCCGCCGTACATCGTCTTCTGCGCGTCGAAGGCAAACGTGTTCGCGCGCAGGTTCTTGATTTCGACCTTGATTGCGTACATGGCTATGTGGCGGCTCCTGACTGCGCTACGCTGCGCCCGCCATGCGGATCCTGCTCGTCACGCCCCCGATGATCCAGCTCAATACGCCCTACCCCGCGACGGCGTACCTGACGGGTTTCCTGCGCCTTCACTCGGCCGAACTTGGGCTCGAGGTGACGCAGGCAGATGCCTCGATCGACACTATTCCTGCGTCTGTTCTCCGCGCCGCTCGTCACGCGCATGGCCGAAGATCTGCGTCTGCGGGTGAAGGCCGCAGGCAAACGCGAGCCGGTGCCGCCACCCATCGCACACTTCCTCGCCCATGCTGATCGCTACACCGAAACGGTCGAGCCCGCCATTCGTTTCCTGCAGCGTCGCGATCCGAGCCTGGCATTTCGCATCGTCGGGCGCGCGTTTCTTCCCGAAGGCCCGCGCTTCGAACAGGCGCTCGACGAGCAGATTCATGCGGCGTTCGGCGCGCTGGGCACGACCGAGCAGGCGCGGTATCTCGCGAGTCTGTACGTCGACGACCTCGCCGACGTCTGGCGACTCGGCATCGATCCGCGATTCGAACTCGCGCGCTACGGCGAAAAGCTCGCCGCGAGCGCCGCGACGTTCGATCCCCTGCACGAGGCGTTGACAGGCAAGCCCACGCTGGTCGACGAAACCCTCGATGAGCTCACGCGTGAATTGCTCGCCGAGAAACATCCCGACATCGTCGCCATCACCGCACCGTTTCCCGGCAACGTGTACGGCGCGTTCCGCATGGCGCGCACGCTTCGCGCCGCGAACCCCAAGGTCACATTGATCCTCGGGGGCGGCTGGGTGAACACGGAGTTGCGTTCACTGCGCGATCCGCGCGTGTTCGACTACTTCGACTACGTGACCCTCGACGACGGCGAGCGGCCGTTGCTGAATCTCCTGAAACGCCTGCGCGATGGCGCGACGCCGCTGGTGCGCACCTACATGCGCAAAGAAAACCACGTGGTGCTCGAAACGGACCTGACCCAGCACGACATTCCGCAAAAAGACACGGGTATTCCGACCTACGAAGGTCTGCCGCTCGACCGGTACGTGTCCATCATGGAAATGCTGAATCCGATGCATCGCTTCTGGTCGGATGGCCGCTGGAACAAGATAACGCTGGCGCACGGTTGCTACTGGAAGAAGTGCTCGTTCTGCGACATCTCGCTCGATTACATCGGGCGATACGACAAGCCGAGCACGGACCTGGTCATGCAGCGCATTCGGGCGCTGATCGCGGAGACCGGCGAGACGGGCTTCCACATGGTCGACGAGGCCGCGCCGCCGGCCGGCATGCGCGCGCTCGCCAAGCGACTCATCGAAGAGAAGGTCAGCATCACCTGGTGGGGCAACATCCGCTTCGAGAAAACCTTCACGCCCGAACTCTGCCAGTTGTTAGCCAGCTCCGGCTGCGTGGCCGTGAGCGGCGGGCTCGAGGTGGCGTCGGACCGGTTGCTGGAGCTCATGAAGAAAGGCGTCACGGTCGAACAGGTGGCGCGCGTCACGCGCGCGTTCACCGATGCCGGCATCATGGTGCATGCGTACCTGATGTACGGCTTCCCGACCGAGACCGAACAGGACACGATCGACGCGCTCGAGCGCGTACGCCAGTTGTTCGCGGCCGGCTGCATCCAGTCGGCATACTGGCATCGTTTTTCGGCGACGGCTCATGCGCCCATCGGCCTGTATCCCCATCAATACGGGATCACGCTTCGGCCGCCGGCCAACATCACGTTTGCACACAACGACGTGGAATTCGATGACCCCACCGGCACGGATCACGACTCGCTGGGTCACGGGCTGCGCAAGGCGCTCTATAACTACATGCACGGCATCGGTCTCGATGCCGACGTGCGCGAGTGGTTCGCGCCGCCCGCGGTGCGTCGTGTCGGCGGACGGAAGCACGGCCGTCAGGGGGTGTTGCCTTCCGTGCCGCGCACCAAGGTGCCGCCGAACCTCATCGAAAGCTTTCTCGGTTGACGAGTTGCTGATCGCATTCAACAAGCCGTTCGGCGTCATCTGCAAGTTTTCGCCGGAGCCCGGCAAACCGACACTTGCCGACTACATCGACGTGCCGAATGTGTATCCCGCGGGTCGGCTCGATACCGACAGCGAGGGCTTGCTGCTGCTGACGGACGACGGCGCGCTGCAAACGCGGATCGCCGATCCAGGTCACAAGCTACCCAAGGTCTATTGGGCGCAAGTAGAAGGTGCACCAACGGAAGCCGCGCTGGTCGCATTGCGTAACGGCGTCGATCTCGGTGACTTCAGGACAAAACCCGCCGGCGCGCAGCTCATCGATGAGCCCGCAAACCTCTGGCCGCGCGATCCGCCGATTCGCTATCGCGCGAAGATCCCCACCGCGTGGCTTGCGATCACGCTGCGTGAAGGCAAGAATCGCCAGGTCCGCCGCATGACCGCGAAAGCAGGATTCCCGACACTGCGACTGGTGCGCGCGAAGATTGGCGAGGTCAGCGTGAGTAGTTTGGCGCTCGGAACCTGGCGCGAGATTGACCCCGACTCGGCCTGGCAACCGTCAGCGCCTTAGCTCTTGGCTTTGGATTTGTTCAAGACAACAGCCGCGCGAATGAGTGTTTTCAGGGCCTTCTCGTCTATCTTCACGTTCTCGCGGAAGTCGATGGCACGTCTCGTGTTCCCTTCAAGGCTGGAATTGAAGATGCCTGAAGGATCCTTCAGCGCCGCGCCTTTGGCGAAAGTCATCTTTACGGCGCTCTTGTAGGTCTCGCCGGTGCAGATCAGCCCGTCGTGCGACCACACCGGAACGTTCCACTTCCACTCCTCGACGACATCGGGGTCGGCTTCCTTTATCAATGCGCGAAGCTGGCCGAGCGTTTTCCCACGCCAGTCACCCAGTTCCTTGATCCTCGCGCTTATCAGCTGGGAAGGAGATTTGTCGCTCCGCGGTGCGCTCTTCTTCGTGGCCATAGCCGCTCCTTCATCCAGAAACTTTGCGGAGTCTACCCAGAGCCATGTCTCTCACGCGAGCGCAATACCTGAGCCGCCCTCCGCCCTCTCAAGGCGGCCCTCACAAAGACGCGGCGGCAACCACCTCGACCTCGAGCTTCCATTTCGGATCGAGCAATTGGCAGCACACGACCGTCAACGCAGGTCTGGTGTTCCCCATGTACTTCATTCTCATGCGCACGTTGGGCTCGTCGTACATCGGATCCGCAAGATAGGTTCGTATCGAGACAATGTTGCCAAAGTTCATACCGGCCGAAGCCAGGATCGTTCCTATATGGCCCCAGATCAGGTCCGCCTGCTCGTCGAATGATTCCGGCATGGTAGTTCCGTCCTTCGCGTAGCCATTGAGGCCACTGACGAAGAGAAGCCGGGAATCTCCGCGAACTTCTGTTGCGTGGCTATAGGCCCGATAAGGCGGAAACACGCCGTCTGGATTGTGCTGGATGACGATGGATTGCTTCATACCCACTCTATGTTCTTCTTGGACCGGTCAAAGTATGGCGCATAAATCGACAGCGCCGCCCATGTCGAACTGATCGTGCGCACGCGCCCATGCAGGGTGTTCTTCGGTATGAACATCACGTCGCCTGCCGATACGACCTTGATCTCATCACCCACTCGAAACTCGGCTTCGCCTTCAACCACGACAACGATCTCATCGTGCGCTGACTGGGTGTGAAGAGCGCTTCCATCCCGACCGCTGGTGGCAATGTTCGCGCTCAGATGCGCACCGTCGAAAATGAATTTGCGCCTGGTCGGTTCGTTGGCCGTGCCTGGGTCGACTTCGAGGGACTGCAGCGCCTCTCGAATGTTTATGAAGTTGGTCATGTGACGATACTCTAACTCCGTTCCCACGACGCTTTGGATCCGGGCAGTACGTTGAATATCGGATGCGGCGCCGGATTCGAAACGATACGCCATCTCGAATACAACGTGGGGCTTCGTGTAGCTAGCTTCTTGAGGAGGTGCTGCCATTCGTGGCGGAGTTGTCCTCTGGTCACGGATACCCCTGCGACTGAGCGAATCGGCCCGATCTTCGTGCGGTCAAAGTTGTAGCCACGAGATTCGGCTTCTTCAAGTATCGAACCGAGGTACGCGTTTATGGCCAGGCGCGGCGATGCATGAGAAGTGAATCGCTCGAGTTGGGGATGATGCCTGTAGCCCTTGGTCTCGCCACGCAATACGGCACGTGCCAAGAGGGCCTCGCGCCACAGCGCCACTAACCCTTGTGGATCGAGGTATTTTGGATGCAATGACCAAAGGCGCATGAGTTCACGGAGCCTGACGCTTGAGCCTGGCAAACCACGCATGAATCAGTCCCGCCTGAAAGAACTGTACCGGCGCCTCAAAGCCAACAGAATGGATGATCGACGCAACCGTAGATGGGGGGAGGATCGCAACATCCTTGGCCCACGCAGCCTGCATTCGCTCCAGTGCGTCGGGTGACAAACCCGCCGCCGCCATCATGCTCTTCCATGCATGAAGCAGAGATTGGTAGTCATCCGATCCCACCTCTGACGCCAGATCAGAACTTGCAAGGATTCCACCTGGTCGAAGTCTGTCGGCAATGGAGCGGAAGAATCTGGAGCGCGCCTCCTGCTCCACGATGAACTGAGACACCAGAAAGCAAGTAGCCGCATCGTGCATCTCTCCATTGGGGAGTGAGTCCAGATATCCTTCATGGAAATAGCAGCGCGAAATGAATCCTTCCTTCTCAGCCAGACGACGACATACATCGAGCATCGCGCCGGAAGGTTCTATCGCCGTAAAGTTCCAGCGTGGGAACTTCCTGGCCAGGTGAGCGAGCTCCGCACCTGTTCCGGAACCGACACATAGAATCCGGGCGTCGGCAGGCAAATCAGCGAACACCGACTCGAGGAGAAAATGCAGCCCGTCACGGATGGGTGCCAGCTTCGCCCACTGCTTGTCGTATCCCGGAGCCTGCTGATCAAAAGCAGCCTTGAGCTCACCGCTGCGCACGATGCTCTCCTACTGCAGCGGAATTTGCGGGCGGCTTGCGCATTGCCAGATAGAGCACGTGAACAGCGCAAGCGGTCGGCGCAATCATCGACATCACCGAGAACCAGTCGAACTGGAAGCCAGCGAACTGCCCCGTCATCTCAGTCCAGATCGAAATGACTCCGACGACGCTGAAAAGCACGACGACCGTCCAGTTAGGTGGCGCCGTGGGACGCCGAGCCAGATAGAAACGAAGCGCTGTGAAAATCGCCCAGATCCCAAGGCAGCCGCCAATCGTGCACAGGAAGTGAACAGTCGCGAACCCCGCGCCGCTCGTGACGCCCATGAACCAGACCGGGAGCGTAACCACACCCCAGAACAAGAAGTATCCCGGCAGCGCGAAACACAAGACGACTTCCAGTACGACAATGACTCTAACTATGCTACCGGGCATGGTTACGCCTGACGGCCGAGTTGAACACCGCGCTCGTTTACCTGGCCTGACACACTATTTCTCACGCGTGCGCTCCGGCGACGTTTCAGGCGACAGTTGTCGGTTCCGTCGATGTGCCAACAACGTACAAAAAACAGCGGCAGCCATGCCTGGAGCGACGAACAAGCCGAGGCTTCCCCGTGAGAGCATTTCGGAAACGCCAGCCCCCACACAGAGGCCACAAAGCACGCATACAGCCCCACCGACACCAGCCATGATCGCGGCCTTTGCCGACACGTGTAACCGCGCCACGGAGGTGCGCGTGTCAAGCCACCAATACATCAAACCCGAGAGTACGCCAGGCACCATGCCTAATATCAGTGCGACGGGCACTATGGCAAAGCTGTACAGCAGAGATCTCGGGAGAGCCAGAAGAAAGTCTGATACATCGCCCTTGGCGACTTCCAGAGGCGCGACGAACCCGAAAATCACTGCCGCTGCGATCAACGGGCCATAGACTCCAAACAACATCGCATAACGAAAGGCGTTCACGGCACGTCCTGTTGCCTAGCGGCTACTTTCAATCGCAACGTCCGTCTCCGACATCCGGGCGGACGCAAATCCGGCCAGGAAGATGCTGACGAGCGGGAGCAAGTAGGTCCCGAGCTGCGCTGAGAATATCCAATCGCACAGGAATACCAGGAGCGAAGCAGCAATACCTGAAACCAGCCCGGCCAGCGCAACACCCCGGGCCCGATGCTCGAAGCGTCGCTTGGCAAGGTAGAACCCTAGACCTGCGACCGGCAGGAATACTGCGAAGATCACCGCCATCACCACGAAACTTCCACCAGCACCGAACTTTGGATCGAATCTCCCGAGCCCGAAACAAACTATCCCGAGCACGACGAGAGTGCCGAGATAACTTGCGAATGCAAAGAGCGTAGCCACGCGTCGTCTAACTCTGAATCAGCCGAGATTCCAGGTTCTTCAACTCAGCAACCTCGAAAGTAGGTCCCACGCGTCATCACCCCATCGCACCGAACTGTAAGCGAACGCAATCGAGCAGCACGCGGTGACAGTCAGTAGCGCCATGCCACCGAAGCCCAGCCAAATGGCTGCCCACAGTCCGAGGATTCCACCAACGATTGCGCCACACCATCCATACACTTTGCGACGCGAGCGAATCTCAGGGTCAAGCAACACAGAGGAAACCGCAACCAATCCCTTCGATCCGTCCGGTAGCGTGCGGCTCTCGCATTCCACGATCTCTCCTGGCATGAATTGCCAACGTTCGCCGGCCGGGACTGGCCCGATCACGGCGAAGCGGCCGCTGCCAACGGCCTTGGCATCGGAAACTCGCCAAGAGCCAGGTTGGTCGGCGAGAGGTACGTAAATGCGATGACGCATACCGATGCGCTCAGCAGCGCGTTGTTAGATTTTCAGTGTGCCGGCGCGGATCCTGCGCGCCACGACGAAGTGCAGCGCCATGGTTTGAACGGCGGAGAAGCAGTTCGACGCAACCCAATAGAGGGACAACGCAGAACAAAACTTGAGCGCAGCCACGATCGCGATGACGCTCGGGACAACAATCAGGAACAGACGCATCTGGTCAGGAATGTCCGGATTGACCGCGATCATGAGGGCCGTCGTGGCACCCGCGATAAGCGCAAACAATGTGTCCGGCCTGAGCAGGTTGGGAACCCAGAGAAACCGAACGCCGTCGCCTACGTTCCGAAGCGCCTGAAACATGCCGAGAAAAAGTGGCACTTGAGCCAGTCCGCCCAGGAGGCTTCTGCCATCAATGAACGATAGTTCGTGCTTTCGATACAACTCCGTCATCCGCTGCATGTACACGTCGGGCTTGCTCGCGTACTTGTCCTTGAGTTGCTGTAGCTCTGGCTGCAGCTTCATCATTTTCTTCTGACGGATGCAGCCGCGATAGGCGGCAGACCAGGATATCGGTAGCAGCAACACGCGAAGCAGTAGTGTCGCGGCAATGATGGCCAAGCCGAGTCCCAACCCCACGTCGGAAGACAGGGAATTCACGAGGCTTCGAAGTGTATCGAGCCAAAAGGTCCAAAGGTCCATTGAACGTCTCCTCTGAAAATCTGACGGTCGAGCGAGCGCCGCAGCTGCGGCGACGTAGGCTTGGCACTCTATCTTCCACGCGTGCGCTCGAGCGCCTCGTCAGGCGGCGCTATCGGGCGCCCTACCAGGGTGAGTCCAAGCGCAGGAACACTATGTTGAACTTCTTTTTGCGAAGTGAACCCGATGACAAGCTCTGGTGCGGCACTGTGATGAACCTCGACAAGCCCGGCGTCTCTGATTGCACGCAGGGAGCTGGAGATAGAAGTCGGGTCGGACAATCCAACCGACACGGAGCGCATCTCGCAAAGGCCGAGCGGATGCCTCATCGGCTCCGTCTTGGGCGACGACTGCACCTGGGGCCAGCTCAGCACGAAGACCTCAGGCTCTGATAGAGGCAGGTTATCAGCGAACAGGAAGCAGCGCCCATTGGATAAGTAGTCGGGCCGATACGCCCTGGAAGGAAACGGAAGGCCGGAATCTATGCCGTCGGGAGATGAGAAACAGATGCTAAACGGATTGGCAGCCCTGCCGCGCCCGGACCACCGATCCCAAAGTCTGGTAGGCGCCACGAGCGGTGACTGTGCATCACGTTCATCGTAGACCCACAGCAGTTCAAGAAACCCACTCTCGAAGAAAAAACGTCGGTTCGCCGTGCCCTGACCAAAGTGTGTATTCGGCGAGCCCTCGACAAGGCCTGCATCCAGAAGATCCCCGGCTTCTGGTGCACCCACCGATGTACAGACGAAAACGTGATGAACGTGAAGCGCCATCCTTCCACCGATTTGTTAGACCGTGCCGCCCGGTTTGCAAACACCGTAGTAGTGGTTCTGCCCTTCATCCTCGGTTTCGCCCACCAGAACCAGCCCTTCCGACTCTACCAGCTCGCGATACTTATCTGACCCTAGAGAAACGGAAGTCTTCCCGGTGAGACTATCTAGCCACTCACATGCCTGATGCGGTGCAGTGAACAGGAATCTTCCTCCTGGCTTCAGCGCCAATGCGGCCTTGTGAATCAGGGTCGCCTGAACGTCGGGGGCAAGAAGGAACATCAGACCCCACGCAACTACGCCATCAAACTCGCGGCCAAAGAGCTGGGAGTCTTCGATTGCGCTGCACTCCAGCGGGGTATCGGAAAAGTGGGAGCGGAAGGCCGCGATCATGCTTGGAGAGGCATCTATTCCGTAAACGGAAAATCCTTCGTCGATCAGAGCTTTTGAGATCGGCATGCCATGGCCGCAACCTACATCCAGAACGGAACCACCGGGTGGCAGGGACTTGGCCCATTCGCGTACGGACGCGACTCCGATTGATCTGCTCCGGATGAACATGAAGTTTCCGGAGACGGTCTCGTAGCCGTTTGATTGGTCCGCGGGAGTGATGCTGGTCATTTTGCGGGAGGAACGTTCTTTACGCCTGCGCTACGGCGACGTGTTAGACGCCACATCGCTCATGCCCGGCTGTTACTCCGGAGTCCGGGGATCCTTCATCCCGTTCTGATCGAGCACAAACAGGCATGGCTCGCGGGAGCCACACCCCCCAACTGTCAGGGTCTGCCAGACACATCCTTGCCGGCATTTCAGTGAAAGCCCCTCAGGCAGATGCTCAATTTCAATTGTGAAATTTGCCACCTTTGGGCTTTCGGCCGGTGTGATCGAGCCCATGAGAACAATAAAGGCGGAGGCGAGGAGGATCTTGATTCGCTTCATGGCACAGCTCCTTTGTAATTCAATGGCGTCGGGCGTGCGCTCCGGCAATTTGTTAGCTCGAATAGCGCAAGGTGCGCTCAGGTTTCATTTCGCTTGGCGGTCCCGCGCAGGATCTCCAACCTGTTGGCCGGCGCGTCGGGCGAAAGGAAATCAGGAATAGTATTCGGCGTACGCTGCGGCCTGGTCAAGAACTCCACCGGCCACTCTGTGATCCGCACTTCCTTTTTATGCACATATTCGCCTGGCACGGATTCATCGATGTATTCGTCCTGGCGAATCAGCGCTAAAGGTTCTTCCGCGCCCGCGGTCGCCTCTGAAAATGCGAGCGCCTCGGCGTAGGTCGCGAACGCGTAGTAGTAGTCACTACCGTCTTCGTCTTCGGCGCCGCGCTCAGGGTGACACCAAACGCGATACTCGAGCACTGCGTCCCAAACGTAGCCACCGCCGGCTTTGCTTAGAGCTGGGTACTCCCCGACCTGCACCGGGTTGATGGCGTCCGGATACGTCACTTCGTCGGCTTCCGGCGTGGCCGCTTCTTCGCAGCAAGCATCTTGTTCGTCTTGATGATGAGGCTCCCCTTCCCTTTGGATGGCAACGGAACGCTCGCATGATCAATCGCTGCGGCAATGAACGCTTCCACATCCGGATGTGACAAGTGCCTGGCCGACTCTACCCGGATGAAGCGAGTCTTCGTTCCCGATCCCAGCAGCAGCTTCTTCGGGTCGGGCAATTGCGGTCCATGACTGAAGTACAGGTCCACCCGGTCGGCACGTGCGGCGATCGATACGATGCCATCGATCCCTTGCTCATTCGGCGAATAGGCAATGACAAAGAAACTGGAGTAGTCGTACGCCAGCTCGTTGGCGGTCGGAAATCGCTTGCGTAAAGCAGCCCGGACCGCTCGAATGAACTTTTGATGCTTCGGATCAAACCTGTCGTTGAAGGACCGGAGCTGGGCCTCCGGCGCAGGCGTTCCACTATCGATTTTCGTTGCCACCTCATCCTCCTGGTAGTTCGTGGCCTATCCGAGGTCTGCGGAGCATCGGTGTGGCACTGCGTATCTCGGTCGACGGACAGATCATTTCTTGTCCCTCAAACAGAAGCGGCTCGGCTACTTGTTAGACCTGGGGGATTGCTCACTCACGGTCAGCCCTTACCACATGCCGAGCAAACAGGTCGGCGTCGTTATCATGCCTGGCAACCACATAGCCGTCTCGACAGTTGGCGTGTGCGACGCCACCATATTGGATGCCAAGGTAGTTGAACGTATCGCGAAAGGCGTTCATGAATGCTGCCGGAGCCTCGTCATAGACGGACGTGCACACCACGTATGCCCGCTTCCCCCGCAATCGGCGGCCGTCGTTCAGAAGGTCCGGAAGTTCGAGAAAATCCGAAATCCGATCAAGAAACACTTTCATCGCCGGAGCCACTGCATACCAATAAACAGGCGTGGCGAAAAGCAACTGATCAAACTCCAATACGCGCTTCATCAGTGGCTCAAAGTCATCGTCCCGATTTCGGTGCTCGTAGTCGTACGCTGACATTCGAACGCTGCCCAGGTCAACGACCTCGATCTTCAGGTTCGTGGCAATGCGATCCACGAACTGGCCGGTGTTTCCGTTACGTCGGGAACTGGAGAACAAGGCGATGGCGTTGGACATGGGCCTAACGGTTGAGCTGAGCGCCACGGATGCGGCGGATTGGGCCCGGCACTTTATCGTCCACGTGCGCGCTCCAGCGGTTTGTCAGGCGTCATTGCGCCCTGGGCGCTGTAGTACAACATGGGTAGCTTTCTCCGAGGCAACGAACTGAACGCATTCGTATCCCAAAGCGCGCAGGTCGATCCCCTCGAACAGACGCTCTCCCCCGCCCAGCACGACCGGCGAGATTGCGATGTGCAACTCATCGATGAGGCCCGCGCGAAGATATTGCTGGATTGTGTTAGGTCCGCCGCCAATGCGCACATCCATCCCGTTGGCTGCGTCGCGCGCCCGCTCAAGCGCCTCGTGAATCCCACCCGTGACGAAGTAGAACGTCGTTCCGCCTTCCATCTGGATGGGCGGGCGCGCGTGATGAGTCAGGATGAAAGTTGGAACGTGATAGGGCGGGCTGTTCCCCCACCACCCTTTCCAGTTCATGTCGGGCCAGGATCCGCGAATCGGTCCGAACATGTTTCTTCCGAGAATCCAGGCGCCAACATTCTTGAAGCCGCGCGCAGCGAAGTCGTCATCGATCCCCGTCGTGCCTCCCTCGGCGCCAAAGAGGGTCCGTTGGAACGTGCGTGTCGGGATTAACCACGGGTGCAAATCTGTCCCGCCCACGCCGAGCGGATTGCTGATGTCCTGATTCGGACCCGCTCCATATCCGTCAAGCGAGATGGTAAAGCCCTCAACTCGGACGCGTGTCATTTTCATGACTTCCTGTCGATTGACGCCTGACGGTTGAGCGGAGCGCCACGCGCGCCGACGTTTGTGCCTGGCACTTTATCTTTCACGACTTCGCTCCAGCGATTTGTTAGACCGCACTCAAGGTGGCGGACTGAGCATTGAGGCAAATTCCAGACTCTCACTGGACCAACCCTCCAGCAATGACCGGCCTTGTTCCAGCAGCTCCGGCAGGCCACTTGCTATTTCTCCAATGGGCACAGCTTCCCTGAGAAATTCTCGCCGCCAATAGCGTTTGCTACCACGATCCTCGGACGCACAAATCCAGAAGCTATATGTCAGACGCCCCTCATCCGCGAGGTAGATCTGGATGAGGCGCCGAATGGAATTGCCCCAAACGATCGACCGATCCGGCCAGTTTCTGCTGTTGCTCGTCAGTGCAATTCCGTGGCGCTCCGCGAAAGCCCGAAGTTCGCCATCCAATGCTCGAAGCGGCATCTCGAGCGTTTCCCACTGCGCCGGGGTGCCGTGAAAACCGTTAGGCATGTCGCTTGGCGCCTAACGGTTGAGCTGGGCGCTGCGGCTACGTCGGTGTGGACTCGGCACTCTGTTTCTCACGCGTGCGCTCCAGCGATTTGTCAGGCGTCAGTGTCAGCTCCATGTCAATACGATGCATGCCCGGGCCCCATCCATTGTCGATGACAGCCGTGGCTACAGCGCCAAATTTCAAAAAGAAAGGCGCGGACTTTTGGCTCGCCGCAATGTCTACCACTTGTATTTTTTCGGAGGCAGCGAGAGCCGCAATCCTTTGCATCATTGCCCTGCCGGCGCCGAATCCCTGAAATTGTGGATTGAGCATGATCCAATTCAGCCTTCGACGAGACGCGCCATTTCCGATGAGGCCAAACGCGCCCGCAACCTCGTCATCGATGAGACATAGCTCGTAACCACCTGGGTCCGTTTCGAGAAACCGCAAATAGTCATCGCGCTCGTTCGGCGCGAAGAACTCCGGACAGTTGGCATCGAAAAGATCAAGGCAGAGTTCCCTATCCATTCTCGACCATGACTTGAAAGTGACTTTGGCTTTCATTGAGGCGCGATGATGATGGTCTGTGGCCTGACAGTTGAGCTGAGCGCTGCGACCGCGACGGATTGGGCTTGGCACTCTATTCCCCTCGCTTGCGCTCCAGCGGTTTGTCAGGCGCCAGCGAAGGCCAACGGACTGTCAAGACAAGAGATTCCTGCACCGAACGAAACGAGTGCGGCAGGTCCGGACCAAAAAGCACAAAGTCTCCTTCCTTCTCCAGAGCGATCTCTCGATCCGGAAAAAGCAAGACGAAATGGCCGCGGACAAGGATATTAAGCGTCTTGACAGGATTGCCAGGAGCCCAGTCGTTGCGCGTCTCTCCCTTTGAATGCGTGTACCACTTCAGCTCCAGCTCCGAAGTTCGCAGTGGGTTGTCATCACCCGGCATGAAGTGACCAAGAAACCAGCCTCGTGTGTCCTTCGAGGCGCTGGCAACGTTTCCTGAGATCGGTGGAGCCATATCAGAGCTCATGTCGCCTTCTATGGTGACTGCCGCCAACCGTCGAGCTGAGCATCCACCGGCGCGACTGGTTCCTCAACACTCGTGGACATAGTTGCACTGCCCTTCGGCACCAGCGCGTCCAGCTTCTTGTCGATAACTCCGAGCTGCTGCTTGAGTTCCGCTGTGTCTTCCTGGATTTTTCCCATCTCGCTACGCCCTGAACACATCGTCACGATGAGCGCGATGATGATAAGGGTGCCGAACCCCAGCTGGACACGTTGATTGTCCGTTTCCGGTTGAGGTGCCTTCGTCTCCATTTCAGCCATGTCTGCTCCTTCAGAATTGCGTGATTCGGGAAGTCAGAATCCTTCGTGGATTGCATTCGTAGAGCCGTGCGCGCTGCTGTTTGGACTTGGCGCTTATCTTCCACGCGTGCGCTCCCGCGATTTGTCAGGCGGCAGGGGAATGCTTGCTCCACAATTGTCGCAGCGCTTCGGCGCACTCACTTAACAGACGATGATCACGTTCTCCGAACGTATTGGCCTTTGCACTCTCCACATCAATGGTGCCGACGACTCGGCCGGCATGCAATACGGGCATGATCATCTCCGCTCTGGTGCCTTCAATGGTTGCCAGGTGTCGAGCGTCAGCAGACACGTCCTGCGCGATCACAGGCTGCCCCGAGGCGACCGCTGCACCGTTGAGGCCCTTGGTGCGCGGGAAGCGCGGAAAAGTTGGCGGTTGCGGCCCGCTCCAAGCGATGACGGCAATCTCTTCGTCCTCTACATCGTAAATGCCAGCCCAGCGGTAACCGCCGAGTCGGCAGATGAGTTCGCTGGCAGCTCGTGCCTGCGCCCGTCGGTCCGAGATGGCGCCGACGACACGTCGCAGTTCGGCGGGTAAATCGTTTGGAGTGTTCATAATGGTGAAGAAAGTGGTGAAGCTGAATGCCGCCGACGGTTGAGGTCAACCGCTTGCGTAGGTTGGCGAAGCCAGCCGTAGCAGGTCGGCAGTAGCGAGAGGTTAGACGGCAGGCGTGAGGACATAGCGAACCTCCTCGATGGTCGCGCCGCCGAGCTCGAACTGCTTGCGTGACTGTGGCTCGGCGACAAAGCCCGCACGCTCGTAGAACCGGATCGCGCGCTCATTCCCGGCGATGACCCAGAGACTGACTGTCTTGTAGCCTTCCGCGAGAACCTGCCGCAGCGCGGCCAGCCACAGCAGGCGGCCAGCCCCGACTGACCAGAAGGCAGGCCTAACGTAGATGGCCCAGACTTCAGCACGATCGGACGGCGCGCCTTCGTCACGGCAAGCACCGAAGGCGACGAAGCCGACAACCTGGCCGGCGCTGCGGACCACCAGAAGATGCGAGGGCTGCTGCTCATGCATGCGACGCCACATAGCTTCACGCTCAGCAACAGACAACGAGGCAAGGTACGGCGCGGGCAGCAGGGCCCTGTAGGCATGCTGCCACGATTCAACGTGTGCCTCTGCTATGCCGCGACAGTCTTCCGAAGTGGCAGGCTCGATCAACATGCCGTCTAACGGTTGAGCTGAGCGCCGTGCGCGCTGGTGTATGAACTTGGCACTTTATCCCCCACGCGTCCGCTCCAGCGATTTGTTAGGCACACCTTGATCGTCTCCAAGCCATCAATCCTGTTGTCCGCGGCTGGCGATCGTACTGGCCAAGCGGGATACAGCCAAAGCAGCGACGAGTCCCACTAAGCAAGATGCCAAGATTACCGCGAGAAGCTGAAACTTCTCATGCTCCCCACATGCTTGCTCACCGACCATGCGATCTCCTGTGAGCTGTTCAAGGCAGCGCGAGGTCGGCCTCTTCTTGCATGCCGCCAATCCGTGTGTTACAAACTGAACCACATGGTTCAGTATCTCCAGACCCACTTCAACGCCTCGTTCGCCGCCCTTTCGGATGCCACCCGACGCGGCGTTCTGGAGCAGCTCGGGCGTGCAGACGCTTCAATCACGGAGCTTGCCGACAAATTCCACATGACCCTCACGGGCATGAAGAAGCATGTCGGCGTCCTGGAGCAGGCGGGGCTCGTCACCACGGAGAAGGTCGGGCGCGTGCGGACCTGCAAGCTCGGCCAGTGCCGGCTCGAGGAAGAGGCGGCATGGATCGAGAGGTACCACCAGCTTTGGGCCGCCCGCTTCGACGAGCTGGACAAGGTTGTCGAGGAACTGAAACGGAAGGAGAAGGCTGATGGACGCAAGAAGGGAAAGTGAGCCTGCCGCCATGAAGAACCACACGACGGTGGAGCGGAAGTCCGAGCGTGAGCTGGTCGTTACGCGAACCTTCAACGCCCCGGCGCGCCTCGTGTTCGAGGCGTGGACCAAGCCCGAGCTGTTCAGGCAGTGGTGGGTGCCGAAGTCGATGGGAATGTCCCTGCTTTCCTGCGAAATGGATGTCCGTGTCGGGGGCAGGTACCGGTTGGTGTTCGCACACGGGGACTCACAGGCGGCGTTCTTCGGCACGTACAAGGAAGTAACACCGCACTCGCGCCTCGCCTGGACCAATGAGGAAAGTGACGAGGGTTCCGTCACGACGGTGACCTTCGCGGAAAAAGGCGGCAAGACGTTGCTGGTCGTGCACGAGCTTTATCCCTCGAAGGAAGCTCTCGACGCCGCCGGCACCGGGGCGGCGGATGCGATGGGAGAGACGTTCGAGCAACTGGACGAGCTTCTCGTCACCCTGGGCGCGAGCGTGGGACGGTCATGAAGTCGTCGATCTCGCGTCGGCTGCCTGGCTCTTCACTACGCGGAAGCGAACCCCGACGAGGTTGTCGTATCAAGATGAGATGGCCGTACGCTTACGCTGACTTGAGCGCCACGCGCGCTGATGTATGAACTTGGCACTTTATCTCTCACGCGTCCGCTCCAGCAATTTGTTAGGCCGGTTCGCCAACATCAATTGCCACTCCTGGTTTCCCTACTGCGCTTCAGTCGACGATATGCGTGCATTGCCCCAACCGACGGCGCGTAGAACGCGAGCTGCAAGAAAATGATAACTGCCACGGCCACCAATACTTTTCGTGCGTAGGGACCGGCAATCCCAAGCTCGAACTGAAAGTTTGCAGCGGCGAGCAGCAGAAGCGCCAGCGTTAGCGCGGAGGCAATACGTTGGCGCAGCAGCAGCCTCCCAGCTCCGAGTCTGCGGGACTGGTCAGCCGGGGCTCGCCCGAAGTTTGCGGTGCGTTCATGAACGAAGCTGCACCTTAGAATGAGGCCTAACGGTTGAGCTGAGCGGCGCGCGCGCCGAAGTCTGGGTCTGGCACTTTATCTTCCATGCGTCCGCTCCAGTGATTTGTTAGGGCGCAGCGCGAGTTCGGGGCACTTAACGCTCCCAAGGCGATCTACTTCCGAACCACATGCCATTTCAACTCTCCGCTAGGTAGCAGTTCTGCTGCGCGAATAGAGCCGGCTCCATAGTCCTCATGAAGGTAAACGGGAACTGCCCGCATTCCAACGAATTGCCTCAGTTCTCCCCATCTCTCCAGGAGTGCGGCATACGCTCGTTGTCCGGCTTGCAACTCTTCTAGGGCGATTTGGTCAGTTAGATTCTCTGTCTTCCGATTCGACCAGACGATGAGCGTCAACGGCTCTCCCACGAAATGCGTCAAGGAGATGGGAGGAATGAGCACAACGTCCTTTTGCTCGGCGAGCCGCGAGAGAGCCAGAGCGGCGCGACTTGAGTGCAAATCTTGCGGGTGCAGTTCCATGGGCCCTAACGGTTGAGCTGAGCGGCGCGCACGCCGCAGTCTGAGCTTGGCAGCTTATCTCTCACGCGTCCGCTCCAACGATTGGTTAGGCGTCCAGTGTGCGAACCAGAGAAACTCATCCTTCCCGTGGAACCATAGTCGCACGCCCACCTGCTCATTATGGGAAGGAGCTGCCCGAAAACGCACTAAACCTCCGGGTTGAAGATAACTCTCATGAACATATGGATCATCTTCTGGTGTTACGTAAATCCGTAGGGCGCAAATACGAACACTACCTTGTGGATCGCGACAATAGGGGACCGGTTCAGAACCCTGCGACATCCAGTGCTCGTACGCCAGGGATTCTGGAGCGGTATTTTTAAGCGCGAACGTCGCGTGGGGTCTCGAGACAGAAACCAATCGCAAGGTAGCGCCTCGAACCTCAGATATCGGGACACCACCGCCTTTGCCAGAAGCACAGGCGGCGACAATCGCGACGAGTGGGATCAGTGCGCTGCGCATCGAGACGCCTAACGGTTGAGCTGAGCGGCGCGCACGCCGACTGTATGGGCTTGGCACTTTATCTCATCACGCGTCCGCTCGAGCGATTTGTTAGGCGGCAACTTCGACGTATTCGACCTTGCTCGATGGGGGCGGAATGGGTGAACCATCCTCACGCAACCCGTCTAGGTGGAACTCGATGGCCTCACGGATCGCCCCTTCGGTCTCCGCAAGGGTAGCCCCAGTAGCAATGCAGCCGGGAAGATCTGGGACATAGGCTGAGAAGTTTGAGCCCGCATTTTCAATGACGACGGCGTAGCGCATCGCAGTTACCTTAATTTCGCCTCAGACCGGCCTGCTTGAGAATACTGTTGAGCGTGCCCGGAGCCAAATCGTCGCTGGGTTTTCCTGGAACAGTGACCCGCCCGGGCTTCGCCAAGTGCTTGAATTGACGATGGCTCCCGCGAGTTGCGACTAAGAACCAGCCGTCTGTGTGCAAAAGTCGGAGCAGCTCACTCACTTTCATTCGCCAACGCTAAGGTTGGCGTGTCCCTCCGTGAACGTTCGAATCTCGTCGTGAATCGCTAGATTGCCGCCTAACGGTTGAGCTGAGCGGCGCGCGCGCCGACGTATGAGCTTGGCACTTTATCTCTCACGCGTCCGCTCCAGTGATGAGATGGACTCCTCCTGCCGGAGCGATTCGGCATCAATGTGCCAAGCTGGATGTGGTGCATCAGCTAGTCCCAACAAGAGGAGCCCTTCATGGATGCTACGACTGTCGGTATCGACCTGGCAAAAAATGTCTTCGAGATCGCCCTGGCGGATGAGCGCGGGCATATTGTCGAGCGGCAACGCCTGAGTCGCGCTCGTTTTGATCGCTTCTTCGTCAACCGCCCCGCCTGCCGCATCGTCATGGAGGCCTGTGGCTCGGCCCATCACCACGCCCGACGGTTGAGTAGTCAGGGCCACAGCGTGGTGTTGCTGCCGGCTCAGTACGCGCGAGCCTACGTCCGGCTGGGCGCTCGAGCTTCAGGAGCGGCGCGGTCACAACAAGGCCGCCGTCGCCCTCGCCAACAAACTCGCGCGCATCGTCTGGGCCACCTGGCGCTTCGAGCGAGACTTCTGCAGCAAGCCCTAACCACACTCTCAAGCGGCGCTCTCATCCCTTCATGCTCAGCGGAACGGCCGCCGGCGCGGATAAGCCGATAACACCTCTGGTCTTCAAGACCCTTCCAGTGATTGGCTCCGCGTCGGCGACTCTCATGATGTCCAGGGCAGCTTCGCTCGCCCATCAACAGGACGGATACACGAATGCAGCCGCAGTCCGCGCTACCGCATGAAGAGATCAGATCAGCCTACTTGCCAGAGGAGTCCATACACGATGTGTTAGGCGGCCTAAGAGATTCACAAATTTGCACCGCGATCTTGCGGTCGTTCTCCGGAGACGGCCGGAGTCCCATCGCAGTACTTTGGATGTGACCGAGATGGCGTGCCAGCTCCTCGAGCGTGCAGCCCCAATCTACCATCGTGACTATGAGTGGAGCGTAGCCATCGTACTCGTCGAGAGGGGGGTCCTCTAGATCCATGACGCCTATTGGATCCCAATTGCGAAGTGCGGCCTGCACGAGTCGAACCTTCGACATTGCTGCGGACTTCAGATCCTCGTTGTCGAGCGCTGACATGGCCTGCCGTCTAACGGCTGAGCTTAGCGGCGCGCGCGCCGACGTCTGGGTTTGGCACTTTGTCTCTCACGCGTGCGCTCCAGCGATTTGTTAGGCCGCGCAAGAACATCTCCACTCACGTCCTCACCGGTCGAGCGTTTGCCCAATTCGGATCAGATTGCCGTCTGGATCGACGACAGCAAACTCTCGCATCCCCCAAGGCTTGTTTTCGAGAGCATCCTGGCGCGGAATGCCACCTCGAGGAAGGTTTGCAGACGAGAATGCGAGGCTAATACTGTCCACATCTGAGACTCTGATGTAGCAGCCGGCGCACGATTCAGTGGGAACAAGATCATGGTGAGTGAAGAAGTGCAGCTCCACAGTCTCGCGCGTAAGGATGGCGTAGTCACCGTGGAGATGAACTACGCCATCGAAGCCTAGCCGACGATAGAACATCAACGTATTGGTCAGGGAACGGCTGGGCAAAATCGGTATGGCTATATCGACTTGTTGCATGATGTCCTCGACGCGTAGTGCCGCCTAACGATTGAGCTGAGCGGCGCGCACGCCGCTGTGTAAGCTTGGCATTTTATCTTGCACGCGTCCGCTCCAGCGATTTGTTAGGCGGCACAACTGACGACTCACTCTTTTTTCGGCAATTCGCATGTGCTCTTCGCGTACACCGTTCGCAGCGACTCATCCACCAATTCCATATCGGTCGGAGCGTGGGTACCAATTAGGACCACCCAATGTAGAGGTTGCTTGTTTACAACCTTACTCCACGTCAAGTCGGTCTGAACGTTTGACCGGACGTTCCAGACGACCCGCGGCCCGAATCTATTTTCTTGCACCTGAGCAGGGTCCCAACAAGGCTTTCCGAGTTGCTGATCAAGCAGCCTTCGCTGCCGCACATATTCCGCGACCGCAGCCGATTCTGATTCGAGGTAGATGTAGATCAGTTGCGTATCGACCGTACCGCCTGATTGCTTGAAGCCACCGCACAAATAGATCACGGTAGCCTCGCTACCATTTTGTGTCCGCTTGAACACCTGCGCGCCATAAGAGTCTTTCAAAGCGGGCTCTGCCGGTTGCGGCTTCTTCTGCAACTCGGCGCCGCGCTCGAGTTCAGAGTCGATAACGGTCTGACAGGTTGCATCCGCCGGCAATCCCACTGCGTCCTGCCCATAGGAAGGTATCGCGATGGTCGTGAGAATGAGCGCTGGCAGAGTTAGATGACGCATGATTGCCGCCTAACGGTTGAGCTGAGCGGCGCGCGCGCCGGCGTATGAACTTGGCACTTTATCCCTCACGCGTCCGCTCCAGCGATTTGTTAGAGCGCACCCCACGCTACTGGCTCTCCAGCGCTGATTCAACCTTACGGAGTAGCGAAGTCCAATGCTTGGAATGGTCTTTGCGGGTTGCGATGCTTACGCGCATGCGGCAGTAGTCTCGAGCCCACTTGAGCTCCGCAGAGTTGTTGGACTCGAGCAGCCAAAGTGATTCTCCTACCTTCTTTGAAACGCGACATTCACTACGTCCAATCGCGTTCGTACATCGGCGGGACCGGCGGACTTGGAAGATCGAGAAATCCCTCGTCGACCCCATCCTCGCGTCTTGCGCTGACCAATCGACATATCAGAGCCCTCGTGTGCGCTCTAACGGTTGAGCTGAGCGGCGCGGCCGCTGCGTTTGGGCTTGGCACTTTATCTTTCACGCGTCCGCTCCAACGATTTGTTAGACGGCATTGCGCACCACCGATACCTCTTCAAGGCGGCTATCGCTTCGTACGATTCTTTCAACCAGCGCACACAATGCGTCATCTTCAGCCATCGTTCTCCGAGTAGCATCTCCATGACCGTGCGATTCTTGTGGATCTGAAGCGTCCAATCGAGAATTGCCGTTGCCGAGACGTCGTACGAGAGAGTCGAACCACCTTCGTCCTTATATTCGACCTCTGCGCTGGCGCCGACCAAGTACGAGCTGCGCGCCCCCTTCACGTCGATGTACCAACCCCAATCCTCCATATCCGGCACGGTGGATTCGTACTGCTGCTTGGCCAGTTCGTCACGCAACCACCTAAGCACGCTCTCCCCGGCGTAGGCATTGGATTCGTTGGGGGTTTCCCGCGTCACATCGAAGCAGCTGGTCCTGAAGTGTACAAGCTGAGCCATGCTAGTCGTCCTGGAAGGTCCGCGGGTGTGGGGTGCCGTCTAACGGTTGAGCTGAGCGGCGCGCACGCCGATGTATGAGCTTGGCACTTTATCTATCACGCGTCCGCTCCAGCGATTTGTTAGGCGCGCTTCAGTCAGACTTTGACGCCTCGTCCGCTGCTGCTCGACCAGCGTACTCGGCGGCACGCATCGCGCGATGTCACCCGCTGCGTATAGCCGCCTCGGTACTTCCGTTCGATGTAGCCACTGCAGCCGCGATGCTCGCAACGGAAACGTCGAAGAACTGAACGCCCGATGAGTTATCGGGACCGGCCTTGACCTGCATTTCACATGGGTGTCGGCAGCTCGACCACGATCTCCAATCATCCATCGAGCGTCCCGGTAGCGATGTAACTGGAAGTCACAGCGAAGTTTGAGCGATCAACTAGCGAAGCCGCGAAATTCGCCCAGTGTTTCCTGAGCCTTCGAAGCGCTAGCCATGTCGGATCACCGCGGCGATTGCGTTTACTTCGCCCGGCGCACTTGAGAGCGCGGTAAGCCATGAGGCGAAATGCACACCTCGACGACGACGATTCCAGCGATAGTCTCGATCATGCGGGCCTAACGGTTGAGCTGAGCGGCGCGCACGCCGACTGTTGAGCTTGGCACTTTATCCCTCACGCGTCCGCTCGAGCGATTTGTTAGGCGGCGGGCTATCCTCGCCGACAACGCGCGCCGCTAATGCACGCGGGTTTGCCAGTGACTTCTCGAGAGCCGCTTTCCAGTCGATTGCCAATGCAGATCGAGACAACGGCCTTGCAATCTTCAAGAAGCGGTCGTTGGGGAATGCCACGTTTACGAGCGAACCACGCCGCCTCTTCCAAGACTCTTCGTTGTGCCAAGTCGTCATGATCGTCGAATCGTCATCGTCACACTCGTTCCGTCTTTACCGTACTCTTCATCAATGATGTCGTGGACTCGCTGCACCCCGGACCCCAGCAACAGAAGTAAACGCACCCCGCATCGAGTGGCCTTGCGACTGCGCAATGTCCGCCGTCGCGACGGCACGGGCGTCCCAAGCCAGCAGCGACACAAAGTATTTGCTCCCACAACGATATGAACGGACAGTCCGCATAGGCATTCGCATTGAGCAGCAGAAGCGCAGTTGCGACGTCGTCAATCCCGATGCGGGCGAAGTCGAAGTCATACGTGAGCCGCCTAACGGTTGAGCTGAGCGGCGCGCGCGCCGGCGTATGGGCTTGGCACTTTATCTTTCACGCGTCCGCTCCAGCGATTTGTTAGGCGCGTTGCGACTGCATTGGCAATTGCGTCCGAAGTCCTGTTTATCCACTTCTGCGATTCCAGATGAATAGTTTCGCGATGCGCTCGTGAACACGTCTCGCTTTCGAGTCGTGCCTCCATCTAGCCCAGTGCAATTCGGCCTTTAGCAGAGAGTAGGTGAGCAGCCCATACCGCCTCTAAGGCGATCAGAACCTGATCATGTGGCAAGCCTTTCGCGAATGGCGATGCTCCAAATCCAGCTGTCGACGTGCCAGCTGTTCGCGCGTCTTCGTAGTATCCGATCGTCGAGGGCGTGCGATGGCATTGGCAGCCTAACGGTTGAGCTGAGCGGCGCGCACGCCGACGTATGAGCTTGGCACTTTATCCTGCACGCGTCCGCTCCAACGATTTGTTAGGCGGCGGAACGCTGACATTTGCTCCCGCAGACGACGCGCTCGACTTAGCCGAATCGTTCGCACATTCAGGGCACACGGGATAGTCCAGGAACTTCCAACCTTTTAGCGCGAGGCTGCGACTTGCCTTCTCGCGCCTACGTTCGCTCTGGATACCGTGACTCGAAGTCGAAATGTGATCCTCGCGTCGACAAGCAGAGACCGAGCAAAGCAGCTGGAACGACCATTGGCCACCGCCAGACGATCCCGTGAACTTTCGGACGAAGGGAAGCAAGGCAATTGCGATGTCATCAACTTTGCGACGAGGCATAGCGCCGCCTAACGGTTGAGCTGAGCGGCGCGCACGCCGACGTATGAGCTTGGCACTTTATCTTTCACGCGTCCGCTCCAGCGATTTGTTAGGCTTCACGCCGCACCTTTAGCCGACCGGTTCCGTCGACGTAGAGACGGCAACGGACTCGCCGAGGTTTGTGGCCCCCAAATACCACGATTCCGATGCGGTAGTCCGCCCGAGGAATCATGCGCGGGTATTTGTCGGTCTCATAGTGCAACGAAATCTCGCTTTCAGCATTGTTCTCATCAAGTGAAGCGACCTCCACAAGCTTTACCTCTCCAGGGCGAAGATTAAAGGGCCCAGCTTCCCGCGCTTCTCCGCTTTGATGCTGAGTGGAGAGTCCAATCGGAACGAACGCATTTCGGTATGCGGAGTTGTCCGTCCGCACAATTGATTCAAGCTTCGCGAGGCATTGAAGTGGCTGTTGAGAGCTGTTGTGGACTTCGAAACGCCATGTTCGTTGAGCAAGCCCCGGAGCATCCGCGGGGTGAGTAAGTTCAAACGGCAGTCCGCTTTCGAGCCGAATCTGAATTGGCGAGGACTTGAATCTCTTAAGCCAGTCCAAGAAGCGGCCGACCAAGGTTGGAGCTGTCCGAACGGCTGCATCCTGAGAATTGCCACAACGTCTCCCGTGACGCCTAACGGTTGAGCTGAGCGGCGCGCACGCCGACGTATGAGCTTGGCACTTTATCTTTCACGCGTCCGCTCCAGCGATTTGTTAGGCGGCACGCCGCGTCTAGTGGCACAATGCGCGGACCTGGCTATCGGAGCAATCGAAGCTCGATAGTGACTGCCACGGCTCTCACGAGTACTTGCGACTCAAGCCTCGAGCCGCCAAGGTCTTCGACCTTCTACTAGCGTCGCAGCCGATGCAGCAGCGAACGATGTTGTCATCGAGCTCGATCGATCAGGCCAGTCGTTCGACGATGCTGCTCGCCAGGCAAGCGACTGTGACTTCTGCTGAGGCGACGACGTCTGCCAGAGCGATCACGCGAGCAATCACGACGCATTGTGTGCCGCGAGCGGATGCTCGCGATCGAGCCAGTCGGGAATGTTGCCAGCGCGTTCAATGACGCAGGCAATTTGGCGAGCCGAAGTCGCGTGCTGCCTAACGGTTGAGCTGAGCGGCGCGCGCGCCGATGTATGAGCTTGGCACTTTATCTCTCACGCGTCCGCTCCAGCGATTTGTTAGGCGGCGGCACGTGCGACAGTTCATGACCATTCGACGTGCCGCACTTTCCGAGCGGCAAAGAAGTAGCGTCATCCGAAGTGCCGCGCGACCTTACCCGCTTGTCTGTAGACGCACCGTGCCAGTGGTCATGTACATTGTGCCACGAACATCGTAACCTTGCTCGCTGCACCAGGATCTTCCGACGCGCTCAACCGCCATTCGGTGCAGCTTCACACTGATCGCGCCATACGCGACGAGCGCGAAGCACAATTGCAGCAACGCCTACGAGAACTGCGTCCATGGCAGTTCATCGACTCCCATGTGCCCGCGTGACAATAGAGACGAATGCTCGTACGCGATTGCGTCGAGGGCCAGATAGAAGTGCGACGCATCACGGCCGCCTAACGGTTGAGCTGAGCGGCGCGCACGCCGGCGTTTGAGCTTGGCACTTTATCTCTCACGCGTCCGCTCCAGCGATTTGTTAGGCGCCAACCCTGGCGCTGAGTTCGTACATAAGAGTGTAGATACCAAACATTGCGATTAGCGCGAGCAGCGCCAAGCCCACTATTCTTGAACCTTGGCGCAACCCAAAGCCGCGGTATGCATAGTATGGAACCCCAAGGGGCGGCAAGAGTGCCGCAAAAAGTGGTGCGCCGGTCGGCGGCTCGATTTGCTTCGTTTGCGCGTGAGCCTTTACCCACCCGAAGAGCAAGATCGCCCAAACGATCATCTGGAAGAAACCGATTTCGTTGAAGGGCTGACCGGCATTGGGAGTATGCGGCTCGATCAGGCCAGTGACGCCCCATACCGCTACCATGCCGATTACAAATGCGCGGGGACTTGCCACTTGACGCCTAACGGTTGAGCTGAGCGGCGCGCGCGCCGATGTATGAGCTTGGCACTTTATCCCTCACGCGTCCGCTCCAGCGATTTGTTAGACGGCACATGGCCGCACTCTGCGCAGAACCGCGCATCGATGGTGCGCAGCGGCTTCCCGCACGCTTCGCATGGAGGCCCTTGGTCGGCTAGCCGGTGATGCCAAAGAACGTTCACATCTGTCTCGACGGCACCGGTGAGCTGCCGGTATTTTTCCAATGCGGCGCGGTCGAAACCTTGTCTCACCGCGACCTCTACCGAAGCACCGGTGGACTCGCGGTAAGTTTTGACTGCCTGCACAGACTTGGAAAGAAGCGGAGCCAACTGAACCCATTCAGGCTCGGTGAGCATTGGCACCTCAATTCTGCAACGCCAGCAGTACGTTTGTTGTGGCATAGGATTAAGAGAGACGAGCGCTGACGGTGGTCTGCCGTCTAACGGTTGAGCTGAGCGGCGCGCGCGCCGGTGTATGCACTTGGCACTTTATCCCTCACGCGTCCGCTCGAGCGAATTGTTAGGTCGCAGCAGAGCTGCCTGATTGAGAAGCTCATTGACCCTGTCCCAGTTCGTAATCTCATTCGATAGTGGCCAGCCCTTCACAAACTGTCGGAAGAATTTGAGATCCCTCACAACGGCAGAGAAGATCACACCGACTATGAATGCGCTGAGTAGCGGCAAGCCAGCCCACTGAGACAGCGGAATACCGATGGCACCGAAGATCGCAAAATATGCATACACGCGCCATGAGGCGCGCACGAACCACCATACGGTGGGCGGCCGGTCTCGGAACTTCAATGTAGCCTTGAGCTGGCGTTCCTGGCTTGGCGTGAGGTTCACTTGCGATGCCCTATCCCTGCGGCCTAACTGTAAGTAGACCGCAGAAATGCGGCGTTACAAAGGATCGAAAGTGCGGGATAACGCATGGGCCACCGGTAACTCTTTGAATCGACTTCAACACTTTCAGCCTAACCAGTCAACGCTCTGGATCTACTTTGCACGAGCCCCAAGCCCCTCGCCTGCTCGACGAAGTACGCAAGGCAATACGCCTTCGCCACTACAGCTACCGAACTGAGGAGGCTTATGTCGAGTGGATCCGGCGCTTTGTGCTTTTTCATGACAAGCGGCACCCGAAGGAGATGGGTGGCGTGGAGGTGGAGAAGTTCTTGAGCCATCTGGCCCGCGATCGAAACGTATCGGCGGCTACACAGAACCAGGCCCTGGCGGCTTTGCTATTTCTCTACAAACGCGTGCTGAACGTTACTCTTCCCTGGCTCGATAATGTGGTACGAGCGACTCGGCCAAAGCGGTTACCTTTGGTCCTGAGTCAACAGGAGGTGCAAAGCGTCCTGGCGAATCTGCAAGGGGTCTACTGGCACATCGGTGTGCTCTTGTACGGAAGTGGTCTTCGCCTCACCGAGGCTCTGCGCCTCCGCACAAAGGATCTGGAACTCGCAAACCTTCGCATCTTGGTGCGCGACGGCAAAGGCAGGAAGGATCGAGTCACGATTCTGCCTGCGTCGCTGGTGATCCATCTGCGAGCGCACCTTGCAAAGGTGAGGGAACTCCACCGGCAGGCAATCGAACGCGGGTTCGGCGGTGTCGAACTACCGTTTGCGCTCGAAAGAAAATATCCACGCGCGCACCTGGAGTGGGGTTGGCAATACGTATTCCCTGCCACGCGTCCTTCGGCAGATCCGCGAACTCGGATTCGGCGTCGTCATCACGTTTTCGAAGACAGCGTGCAACGGCAAGTGCGCAACGCGGCGCGCGCTGCAGGCATCGAGAAACCGGTGTCCCCACACACTTTCCGCCACAGCTTTGCAACCCATCTACTGGAGAATGGCTACGACATACGCACCGTGCAGGAGCTGATGGGCCACAAAGACGTTTCGACAACGCAGATTTACACGCACGTCATGACGAAAGGAACCAGCTCGATAAGGAGCCCGTTCGATATCGGCAAACCGGGCTGACTCCCATCAACGCCGCCTCAAAGCGGCTTCCAGACGAACGCCTCGCCCTTCCTGAAATACACGGCGACTGCACGCCCGTACAATTCGCGCTCGTCGATCAATCCGAAGTATCGCCCGTCGAAACTCCTTCCCCGATGATCACCCATCGCCAGGAGCTTTCCTTCCGGTATGACGAGCCGGTCCACGGCCGGCCCACCGCCGTCGGTGAGATTCAGCGCGGCTACTCGCGATTCGAACACCTCTTCGTGACCGAAAGCATTAGGCGCAAGCGCCTTGCCATCCACTACCAGATGACCATGGTGCACCGACACGACCTGCCCTCCCACGGCGACGATGCGCTTGATGAGCAAGATGCCATCGGCCGGTGAATCGAACACGGCGACTTCGCCGGGTTTCGGCCGCTCGCCATTGACGAGATCGACCTTGGTGTACGGAATGCGCCAGCCGTACGCGGTCTTGTCGACCACGACGCGATCCCCGGCAAACAACGTGTTCTCCATCGAGCCGGACGGAACGTAGTAGTGATCGGCCAACGACGATCGGGCGGCGGTGACCAGCACCAGGGCCAGCAGGATCGGGGCGACTTCCTTGCGAAACCAGGCGCGATCGAATTTCATGCGAGCTCCTTGAGGTGGCCTTTCATGCGACCGGGATAGCGCGAGTTGGTTCGCGCCGGTCGGCGAGTCACCAGGGCAAACCGCCAAGATCGATCTCGCGAGGCTCAGCCAGCTTGCGCAGCGGATCCAACACCATGCAATAGGCCGCCCAGGTTCGCGGCCCGTCGGGCTGCGAGTACGAGACACCGGCAGCTAGCTTCCGCCAGCCGAGCCGCGAATAGAACGGCAGCAGCGCATCCGCGCACAGCAGCAGCCCGCATTCTGCGTCGATCGAGTCAAACCACTGCGGCTGGGTCTCGCGAAGCAGCCACGACCCGATGCCGCGGCCCCGAAACGCCGGAAGCGTCAAGAGATTATTGAGCCCGGCCACCCGCACTGGCATGCCGTCGAACGTCACCGTTCGTTCGACGATGTTGTAGAACGCCGCGAGGTCATCCCCTTCGAGCGCGAGCCAGGACCAGTCCGCTGCCGCCCACTGCGTCTCGCGTACGATCGCGAACTGGGCGAATTCGGCGTTCGCGGCGGCCACCAGTTGATTCCGGCGCTCGGCAGGTAGTTCGATATATCTCGCGCGGGAGATATCCAACGCGTGCTCAGAACCAGTGATCGGCGACGCATCGGGCGTCGCGCGGCAAGTCGTCGAAGGTCTCGAGACCGTCGAAATGGTCGATGGGCAGGTGCGCGACGGGCCCAGGCTCGGTGAGCCGCAAGTTGACGGCCATGCGTCGGCGGGGTTCGTCGCCCGGGTTGAGAAGCGTCCAGCTAACGACGCAAGCGCATGTGGGACAGAAATTGAAGTTCAGCGCCTTGCCGCGAACATACGACTGGGTTTTTCCGGTGACATGGATGCGCTCACCTTCGTAGTCGTAGATCCACAAGCAGCCGTATCGCCGGCATATCGTGCAATTGCAGGCGGTGGCGGACTCCGGCAATCCGTCGAAACGCCAGCGCACGGCGCCACAATGACAGGAGCCTTCGAGCATCGGCGTTTACGCGGCGCTGCCCGCCGAAAGTGGCGCACGCCCGAACCACTGCAGCTCGGCCGCGGTCTTCGCCACGTTGCCGATGATCAACAGGGACGGCGCCTTGATCTTCTGCATGACGGCATCGCGATGCATGCCTTCCACCGTGGAGACGAGCACGCGTTGCTCGGCGCGGCTGGCGTTCTCGATGAACGCGACGGGCATGTCGCCCTTCACGTCCGAAGCCAGTAGTTTGTCGCGCAGCGACGCGAGCCGGCCGACGCTCATGTAGAACGCGAGCGTCTCCCGCCCGGCGGCGAGGTCCGAGTAATTGAACTGCCCCACCTGCTCGTCACTGTTGCCGGTGAGGAAACGTACGGACTGCGAATAGCGCCGGTCGGTGAGCGGCACTCCGGCGTAGGCGCCCGCGGCCAAGGCAGCGGTGATGCCGGGAATCACTTCGTAAGACACGCCATTGGCGCGCAAGCAGTCGATTTCCTCGCCGCCGCGACCGAACACGAACGAGTCGCCGCCCTTGAGGCGCACTACATACTCGCCGCGCTGCGCATGCTCGACGAGCAGCTTGTTGATCTCTTCCTGGGTGGCGCCACCGCCGCCGACGAACTTGCCGACGTCGAAGCGGGCGGCATCGCGGCGCGAGAGGTCGAGCACCTCCGCGGAGACGAGCCGGTCGTGCACGATGACGTCGGCTTCCTGCAGTGCGCGCAGGCCCTGCAGGGTCATCAATCCGGAATTGCCGGGACCGGCGCCCACGAGCACGACGTGGCCGGCGGGAATGGCATCCGCGTTCTCGAGCGCCTTGCGCGTGAGGTCTTCGGCCTGCGCGGTACGGTCGGCGCGCACGGCAGCGGCCACCGGGCCGGTGAGCATCCACGACAGGAACCGGCGGCGCGCGCCGATGTCGGCGAACCTGGCCTTCACAGCCGCACGCCAGCGATCGGCGAACGCGGCCAGCGGCCCGAGCGAGCTGTCTAACAAGGTTTCCAGGCGCTCGCGGATCAGGCGCGCGAGCACGGGAGAGGTGCCGCCGGTGGAAATCGCAATCTGCACCGGCGAGCGGTCGATGATGGCCGGCATGATGAAGCTCGACAGCTCGCGATCGTCGACGACGTTGCAGGGAATGCGCGCGGCGTTGGCGGCGGCGGAAACGGCGGCGTTCACTTCGCGGTTGTCTGTCGCGGCAACCACGAGCCACGCGCCGTCGACATCGCCCGCGGCAAACTCGCGCGCGTGATGCGTCAACTCGCCGCGCGTCAGCGCGGCCGCAAGTTCATCGCCGAGCCCGGGCGCAACGACGGTGATCTTCGCGCCGGCATCCACCAACAACGAAAACTTGCGCGCAGCCACTTCCCCGCCGCCCACGAGCAGCACCGGTTTGTCCTTGATATCGAGGAAGAGCGGGAAGTAACGCACTAGCGGGGCAGTCCGAGTCCGCGCGCGAGACGCGCGCCGTAGGTGATGATGTAGGTAGCGCCGGCGCGCCGCAGGTTGTACCAGCTCTCGAGCAGCGCGGCATCGAAGTTCACGAACTGTTCGCGCGCCAGCAACACGAGCGAGGTGTATTCGCCGCTCACCTGGTAGGCGCCGACGGGCAAGCCGGTCTCCTCGTGAATCGGTCGAATCAGATCCGCCGAGGGTTGCCCGGGCTTCACCATGAGCAGGTCGGCGCCCTCTTCGGCGCAACGGCGGCTGGAGGCGAGCGAGTCGTTGCGATTGCGCACGTCGAGCTGATAACTCTTGCGGTCACCGAACTGCGGTGCGGAGTCGGCAGCATCGCGAAACGGCCCGTAGAAATTGCTGGCGAACTTGGTGCTGTAACTCATGATGGGCGCGAGGTCGAAGCCGGCGCCGTCGAGCGCGGCGCGCAGGTGCGCGACGCGGCCGTCGTTCATGTCGGAGGGCGCGATGCCGTTCGCGCCGGCTTTCACGTAGCTCACGCCTAACACCGACAACGCGCTGTGCGTCGCGGCCAGGTCCTGCTGACCACGCGCGTCGTGCACGCAGCAGTGACCGGTTTCGGTAAAGCTGCAGATGCAGGTGTCGACCCAGATGGCGGCGTCATCGCCGGCGCGCTGGCGCATCTGGCTGATGGCGGTGCTGGCGAAGTCCGCGGCGAAGTTGCGATTGGACTTGTGCGCGGGCACGGGGAACAGGATGAACTGACGCACGCCGGCGGCGAGGTCCTTCTCGAACTGGATCAGCAGCGAGGCGAGCGTGTGGCGCGAACTTCCGGGCAGGCCGGACAGCGGCTCTTCCTTGAGGATTCCGTCGGCCAGGAACAGCGGCTGGATGAGCTGGCTCTGGCCAAAGCCGATCTCGGCCACCATGTCGCGCAGGGCCGGCGTGGCGCGCAATCTCTGCAGTCTTTTCATTGCTCCACTTCCTGGCGAAACACATCCGCCGACAGGAAGGCGCGTACACGCTCTTCACCGATGGCGGCGCGGATCATACTGAATGTATTGCCAGGGCCGCAGCCATGCCAGGCGCCACGGATTTCGGGATTGGCCTGCAGATAGTCGTAAAACTGGGCCCCGCTGCGCCAGAAGAAGTGAGTCCGGCCCGACAGGTCGACCAGGGGAGCGCAGCGTTCGAGCCGGTAGGTGGCAATACGCTCGCTGAACGGCGAGTCATAGCCCTGGGTATGGGAGAACTTCACCCAGCGCTGGACGCGCGGAAACAGCGTTTTCAGGGCCGCAGCGCCGCGCTCACCCAGGCTTTCCTCGCTGCCATGGACCCAGATCCCACGGGCGGCGAGCCGCCGCCAGGTATCGATACCGGCGCTCCAGACCACCTGCCCGGGACGGGGGGTGTAGCCATCGGGCCAGGCCTCGGACCGGGCGACGAAGAGGCCAATGCGCGCATCGGCAAACTGGTCGTGGCGCACCGGCAACGCGACTCGCCGGTAGCGGTCGATGTTGCCCTCGTCACCGGTCCACACGGCGTGCGCGCTTTCCGCCGGCGGCAGCGTGGAATCGTGGCGTCGCAGCTCGGCGCTCTGGATCCACTGGCCACCCTTCTGGCCGCGCGTGAATTCGATCTCCCCGCAATGCACGGGAATGATGGAGACGCCCAGCGGATGGTCCTCGTCACCCGTGGGCGACAGCCGCGCGCGCTCGGCGATTACTCGCCCGTAGGTGGCCGCATCGTTGATGGGCGCGAGTAGCTCGGCAAGCTCGGGCCGATCGCGACGGACTTCGATGGCGAGCGCGCCCTGTCCCGGCGCGGTGGGATTCAGCGCCAGCGGTAGCACCATGGCTTCGCAGGCCTCGAGCGCCGCCCGGGTGCGCTCGCGAATGCCGGCGAATTCAGGGGCGGTGGACTCGAGCAGTCGGTCGATGTTCGCCTTGGCCACGACCAGCGCCGCGGCATCGCTGTCCATGAGTTGCGCGAGGCGCGCTTCGCAGTCGCCGCGCGCCAGCACGAACGTGACGCGCGGTGCCTTGATGGGCAGCGCCCACTGCAGGAAGCCCGACAGATTGGTGCGCCGTCGCGCCGACGTGGACAACACGCGCAGCTCGCTGCGGTCGCGCCCGCTGATCCAGCTCCGTTTCACCAGCAGCAAATCGCGCGTGTCGGCGCGCGGCAGCGTGGCGGCGATGTGCGTCAGGGGATGGCTCGCGAATGGCAGGTCCTTCCAGAGATGCACGGCGATGTCGATGGCGTTGGCGCGCAGCGCAACGCCAAGGTCCCCCGTGAAGCCGCCGCGGCGCAGGAGCTCGGGCAGCGGGGTGTCGAGCTCGCGATCGCCGGGACATGTGAGGAAGGAGTATTCGACGTTCAGACCCGGATGGCGCGCACGCAAAGCGTCGCCGACGAGGCGCGCTTGCACCTGCGCCAGCACGCTGGCGCGCGCGCCTAACACGATGGGTTTGTCGAAGGTCATATCCTGCATGGGAGAGGTAGCAATCCCTGTGCCACGGAATGGGCGGCTATCGCCGAGTTGCATCGCCCTGCACGCGCCCTGGCGGTGCACGGTGTCACGGTGACGCCCGGTCGAAGGGCGGAAATCGTCCTAGCCCTCGAGGCCGTGAATTCCACACTCACGTTTGAGCCCGGAAAAACGGAGCTCATCGGCCGATTCCACTTCGTGCAGCGCCTTGGTGGAATGCCAGTCGCCGATGGACACGTATCCCTTGTCCCACAGCGGGTGGTACGGCAGGCCGTGCGCCTTGAGATACAGGTACACGTCGCGATCCGACCAGTCGAAGATGGGATGGACCTTGAAGCGGCCATCGCGCACTTCGAGCGGATTCAGCGCGGCGCGGCTCGCGGCCTGGCTGCGGCGCAGGCCGGCGAACCAGGTGGCGGTGCCCAGCGTCGCGAGGCCACGGCGCATGGGTTCGACCTTGCGCAGCTCGAGGTACTTGTCGAGCCCTTCGCGACCCTGCTCCCAGAGCTTGCCGTACTGCGCTTCGAACTCGTCGACGGACTGCGGGCTGGAGAACGTCTGGATGTTGAGCTCGAGCTGCTGCTCGAGCTGCTTGATGAACTGGTAGGTCTCGGGGAATAGATAGCCCGTGTCGATCACCAGCACCGGGATGGCCGGGTCCACCTGCGCCACGAGATGCAACGACACGGCGGCCTGTGCGCCGAAACTCGACGACAGCGCGAACGGTCCCGGGAGATTCGCCACCGCCCAACGCACGCGCGTCGCGGCGTCCACCGACGCGAGCCACTCGTTGATGCTCCTGCTGGCTTCGGTGTCGGCGGCGAACTGTTTGGCGTCGAGCGTCAGGCGCGGAGCTCCCGCCAGCGACACCGGAGTGGCGCTGAACTTGGGAATGTCGCGTGCGACGGCCTCGATCACGCGCGTGCCTCCGGCTTCAGCACATTCATGCGCCAGAGGAAGTCACCGAAGCGCTCGTCGGTGTGCCGCTCGGCGGCATACCGGCCAATGAGCTCATCGAGCGCCGTGACGATGGATGGTTCGTCGATGTTGTCGCGGTACAACACGTTCAGGCGCGAACCCACGGCATCGGCGCCGAGCCGCAATGTGTAGCGGCCGGGGGCGCGGCCAATGAGCGCGATCTCCGCGAGATACGGACGCGCGCATCCGTTGGGGCAGCCGGTGATGCGCACCGTCAGCGGAATGTCCTTCAAACCATGTTTTGCCAGCAGCTCGTCGACGCGGTCGACGAAGGCCGGCAGATAACGCTCGGCTTCGGCCATGGCCAGGCCGCAAGTAGGCAGCGACACGCAGGCAAGCGCATCGCGGCGCACCGGTGACGTGAACAGCGCCTTGCCGAGGCCATGGTCCGCCACGAGCCGGTCGATGTTCATGCACTCGCTGGCCGGCACATTCGCGATGATGAGGTTCTGGTTCGCGGTGAGCCGGAAATCGCCCTGGTGAATGGCCGCGATCCTTTCCAGGCCCGTGAGAAACGGACGGCCCGGCACGTCGACGACCCGGCCCGACTCGATACGCAGCGTCAGGTGCCAGCGGCCATCGTGTCCGCGCAACCAGCCGAAGCGGTCGCCCTGCGTCGTGAACTTGTAAGGACGCGGCGGCTCGAGTGCGTAACCCAGCCGTTTGAACAGTTCGGCCTTGAACCAGTCCACGCCGCGATCGGCGACGGTGTACTTGAAACGCGCGTGTTTGCGGTCGGTGCGATCGCCAAAGTCCCGCTGGATCATGACCACGGTCTCGGCCACCTTGAGCACCTGCTCCGGGTTCAGGAAACCGATGACGTCGGCAATGCGCGGAAAGGTCTGCGGCTCGCCATGCGTGGCGCCGAGTCCACCGGCCACCGTGAGATTGAAGCCGAGGAGCTTGCCTTCCTCCAACCCGTCTTTTTCCAGGATGGCGATGAAACCCAGGTCCTGCGAGAAGATGTCCACGTCGTTGTGCGGCGGCACCACCACGGCAGTCTTGAACTTGCGCGGTAGATAGAGCTGGCCGAGGATGGGTTCGTCCTCGGCGGGCCCCACGAGCTTCTCGCCATTCAGCCAGATCTCGTGATAGGCGCGAGTCCGGGGCTTGAGATGCTCGGAGAGCTTGACGGACCAGTCGTAAACTTCCTGGTGAACCCGGCTCTCCACCGGGTTGGCGGCCGCCATGACATTGCGATTCACGTCGCCGCAGGCGGCGATGGAATCGATGAGCGCGGCATTCATGCCCTGCATCGTCGTCTTGAGATCCTTCTTGATCACGCCGTGAAGCTGGAAAGCCTGGCGAGTAGTCAGGCGCAGCGAACCGGTGCCGTAGGTGCGCGCCAGTTGCGACAGCGCCAGCCACTGCCTGGGCGAGCAGACACCGCCAGGCAGGCGCGTGCGGATCATGAAGCTGTAGGCCGGCTCGAGCTTCTGATGCTCGCGCTCGGCGCGCAGGTCGCGATCGTCCTGCATGTAGCTGCCGTGGAACTTGATGAGCTGCGTGTCGGCGTCGCGAATGGCGCCGGTCAGCGGGTCGGCAAGACTCTCGACCAGTGTGCCACGCAGGCCGCGACTCGCCTTCTTGATGACCTCGACGGGCGAAGGCGGATCGACTTTGGCCGGCTTTATTGCCGATACCTGGGCCGGCGGATCAAGAACTTCAGTAGACATCGCGTAAGTACCGTCCATCAGCGGTGAGATCGGACACCCAGGCCTGGGCGTCGTCCGCATCCATGTTGCCGTGCTCACGCACCACGTCCAGCAACGCGGCGTTTACATCGGGCGCCATGGCGGAGGCGTCACCGCACACATAGAAATAAGCGCCGTTCGACAGCCAGGCGAAGAGCTCCTTGCCGGCCTGCCTGATGCGGTGCTGCACGTAGATCTTCTCGGCCTGATCACGCGAGAACGCCACATCCACGCGATGCAGCGCCTTGCGCTTGATGGCCTGTTGCCACTCGAGCTGGTAGAGGAAATCGTGGTACAGCGAGCGGCCACCGAAGAACAGCCAGTTCTTGCCCGTGGCGCCGGTGGCCTCGCGTTCCTGCACGAAGCCGCGGAACGGCGCGATGCCGGTGCCCGGCCCCACCATGATGATGTCGCGCGAGCCGTCGGCCGGAACGCGGAAGCGCTCGTTCTTCTCGATCCACACCTGCACGTTCGAATCCGTGGGCGTGTTCACGACGAAATGCGAGGCGGCGCCGGCTAACAACTTGCGGTCCGTGTCACTCCCGACTATAGCCACGGTGAGATGCACTTCGTCGCCCACCGCGGCCGGGCTCGAGGCAATGGAATACACACGACCCGTGACCGGGCGCAACACGTTCACCAGCGCTTCGGCAGTCCAGTCCGCCGGGTAAGTGCCGAGGATGTCGGATACCTGGCAGGTGGCGGTGAGTTTCGCCATCGCCTGGGTGTTCGCGAGCAGCTCGGAGATATCCACGTTTGCATGTTTGGCCACCTGCACCAGCAGCGGCCGCGCGATGCGGGTCAGTTCGCGCTCATCGCGCAGCCACTCGAGCAGCGTGTGCGTCTTGCCATCGTGCGTGACCGTGGCCGCGCCATCGAGCTTGGTGGCCTTCAACACGGCATCGATTGCCGGTTCCGGATTGCGGTGCACGATACCCACCGCGTCGCCGGGCTTGTAGAGATTACCGAGGCCAGGGAACGCCAGTTCCACGTGGCGCACTTCGCGCAACGCGCCGCGGCCCACGATGCGCTGGTTGGCCAGCACTTCGGCGGTGGCGGGGTTGGCGCGCGTCAGCTCGACGGCCGCTGGCGCGGGTGCCGAAGCACGAGCGACACCGGTAGCACCGGCGGACGCGGGCGCGAGCTTGTCCTTGATCTCGCGCACGCGCGCGAGTGCGTCGTCGGCCCAGGTCTGCGCGAGCTTTTCGAAGTCGACGTCGCAATCGACGCGCGGCAGCAGCCGCTTGGCGCCGAGCTTTGCCAGGCGCTCATCGACCACCCGACCGGCTTCGCAGAACTTTGGGTAACTCGTATCCCCGAGCGCGAGCACCGAGTACTGCAGTTCGGGCAACTGCGGCGCGCGCTTGGTGCCCAGGAATTCGTAGAGCCCGCGGGCTTCATCTGGCGGATCGCCGTCGCCATGCGTACTGATGATGACGTACAGGAGTTTCTCTTTCGCGATCTCGCGCGGCTGGTAGTCGCCGGCCTTGACGACGCGCGCCTGCATGCCCAGAGCCTGCACGTTCGCTAACAACTTCTCGGAAATCTTGCGGCCGTTGCCGGTGTGCGAAGCCGAGAGGATGGTGAGCGAAGGCACCGCGACGGCGGCGGCAGCGGGTGCCGGCGCGAACGCGGCGGACGCAGTGGCGGGCGCAAGCTGCGCGCGCGCCTGGCCGCCCAGCAAATTGTTTTGAAACCCGGGAATGCTCGACGGCGCAGCGGCGGCCGCGCCGGCGAAGTAGCCGGACAGCCACATCAGCTGCTCGCGGTTCAGCTCGGTCGCGAGCTGCTGCAGTTGATCCCGGCGTTCTTCGGGAATCGGAAAGTTGCCTTGAATTACGACGCCGCCGCTCATAGACCCCTCTTCATAGACCAGGATCCGACTGGTGCAGGAAACCCTGGTTCTCGAGATAGCGCAGGATCTGCTCCACGGTGACGCTGATGTCCTGCTTCGATGTGTCCACGGTCAGTTGCGGAGCGATCGGCGGTTCGTACGGCGAATCGATGCCGGTGAACTCGCGGATCTCGCCGGCGCGCGCCTTGACGTACAGGCCCTTGGGATCGCGACGCTCACACTCTTCCAGTGACGTAGACAGATAGACCTCGATGAAATTGTCACCAATCCGCTCGCGGATGCGATTGCGATCCGCGCGGTAAGGCGAGATGAAGGCAGTGATCACGATGAGGCCGGCGTCCACGAACAGCGCCGACACTTCGCCGATGCGGCGAATGTTTTCGGCACGCCCGCCCTCGGAGAAATCCAGGTCCTTGTTGAGGCCGTGGCGCACGTTGTCGCCGTCCAGCAGGTAGCTGTGATGGCCACGCTGCACCAGCGCCTGCTCGAGCGCGTTCGCAATGGTCGACTTGCCCGAGCCCGACAAACCGGTGAACCACACCACGGCGGGCTTCTGGCTCTTCTGGTTGGCGCGGATCGCCGCGGTGACGCGCGTCGGCTGCCACACTACGTCGGAATTCGCGCGGCCAGTCTGAGTCGTCGGCGCGATGACCATGCCGGCGCCCACGGTGCCGAAATGCAGCAGGTCGACGATGATGAACGAACCGGTGGCGCGGCTCAGCTTGTAGTCGTCGACCGCCACCGGCTCTTCGAGCGCGATGCGCACGCGCGCGAGGCCGTTGAGATCCAGCGCTTCGGCGGTGCGGGTAGTCAGATCGTTCACGTCGATGCGGTGCTGGATGGAATCCACCAGGCCCTTGACGTAGCGGCTGCCGACCTTGAATTCGTAGCGCTTGCCGGGCAGCAGCGGCGCTTCACCCATCCAGATGATGTTCGCATCGAAGGTGCGTGCCAGCGTCGGGCGATGATCCGGATGCACCAGCACATCGCCGCGCGACAAGTCGATTTCGTCCTCGAGAACGACCGTCACGGCCTGATGCGTGCCCGCCTTGTCGAGCGGGCCGTCGGCGGTGGTGATCTCGCGCACCTTGCTCGACTTGCGTGACGGCAGCGCGAGCACGGCATCACCCACGGAGATCTCGCCGCTGGCGATGGTGCCGGCGTAACCGCGGAAATTCGCGTCGGGACGGCTCACGAGCTGGATCGGAAAGCGCAGCTCCTTCAGCAAGTCCGCGCGGCCTGCCTCGAGGCCCTCGAGCGCTTCGAGCAGTGTGCGGCCGGTGTACCAGGGTGTTTCCTTCGTGCCGCGGATGACGACGTTCACGCCAGTAAGCGCCGCGACCGGGATCACTTCGATGTTCTGCACGCCGAGCTTGCGCGCGTAGGCGACGAACTCGCCGGCGATGGCTTCGAATTTCGCGCGATCGTAGTCGATGCGGTCCATCTTGTTGACCGCGAGGATCACGTTCTGCACGCCTAACAACGACACGATGTGGGTATGGCGGCGCGTCTGCACGCGCACGCCCTTCTCCGCGTCCACGAGCACCACGGCCGCGTCGGCGGTCGACGCGCCGGTCGCCATGTTGCGCGTGTACTGTTCGTGGCCCGGGCAGTCGGCGACGATGAACTTGCGGCGCGGGGTCTGGAAGTAGCGGTACGCCACGTCGATGGTGATGCCCTGCTCGCGCTCGGCCTGCAGGCCATCGACCAGCAAGGCGAGATCGGGCACTTCGCCCGTGGTGCCCCAGCGACGGCTGTCGCTGGCCACGGCCGAGAGCTGGTCGTCGAACACCTGGCGGGTGTCGTGCAGCAGCCGGCCGATCAGTGTGCTCTTGCCGTCGTCGACGCTGCCGCAGGTGATGAAACGCAGCAGATCGATTTCGCGCTGCTGCGCGAGGAACTGTTCCAGGGTGCGCGGCACGTCCACGTTGGTCGCGGTCGGCTTGACGGTCTTGTTGGATGGATGGGCGGCCATCAGAAGTACCCTTCGCGCTTGCGATTTTCCATCGCCGCGGCGGAGTCGGCGTCGATGGCGCGGCTCTGCCGCTCGGAAGTCGTGGTGAGCAGCATCTCTTCGATGATTTCCGGCACGCTCGCGGCCTTGGACACCTGCGCGCCGGTCAGCGGATAACAACCGAGCGAGCGGAAGCGAATGGTCTCGAGATGCGGCTTCTCGCCATCCAGCAGCGGCAGACGATTGTCGTCCACCATGATCTTGAGCCCGTCGCGATCGACGACGGGCCGGGGCTTGGCGAAGTACAGCGGCACCACCGGAATGTTTTCGGTGTGGATGTAGGTCCAGATGTCGACTTCGGTCCAGTTCGACAGCGGGAACACGCGGATGCTGTCGCCGCGGCGCAGCCGCCCGTTGTAGAGGTTCCACAACTCGGGGCGCTGGTTCTTCGGATCCCAGCGATGCTGTGCATCGCGGAAGCTGAATACGCGCTCCTTGGCGCGGGATTTCTCTTCGTCGCGTCGCGCGCCGCCGATGGCGGCGTCGCAACCGTATTTGTCGAGCGCCTGCTTGAGCGCCTCGGTCTTCATGATGTCGGTGTAACGCGCGCCGTGCGTGAACGGCGAAACGCCCGCGGCCTTGCCGGCTTCGTTCGTATGGACGATGAGCTCGGCGTTCAGGCGCCGGGCGGTCTCGTCGCGGAACGAGATCATTTCCTTGAACTTCCAGCCGGTGTCGATGTGCAGCAGCGGGAAAGGAATGCGACCGGGGAAGAAGGCCTTGCGGGCCAGGTGCAGCAGGACCGAGGAGTCCTTGCCGATGGAGTACATGAGCAACGGCTTGGCGAACTCGGCAGCCACTTCCCGGAAGATGTGGATGCTTTCAGCCTCGAGACGGGCCAGATGGGTCAGTTTGGCGACCCCTGCACGCGCGCGGACGCCCGGAACCGGTTTCAGCGTCGTTATTGCCGATCCATGGGCTTGAGTCTGGGCGTGCATCGAGGGCCTTCCGGGGAAAGTGGGCGGGACTGTATAGGTCCCAAGGCCCTGCCCGGAAAGCACTATTGGTTATGCAGCAATAACACCCGGGTTACAGGCCGGGAAATGGGGACATTCCTCATTTCCCCGGAGGGGCAAACGGGGACGTGCCTGCCCTGAGGCGCGTCCCCGTTTCCCAGCCCTGGCACCTTTGTTTAGCCGCCCAGGTCCTCGATGGTATCCACGAAGATCTGGCGCAGCGGCGCCACATCAGCGGCCTTGACCACTCGGCAACGGACCAGCAGATCGAGCTGCCGCACCGCGGACTCCAGCACCCGGATCGCACCCGCCTCATTGCCGCGGCCGATCAGCACCTGCGCGGCGATGACTTCCGCCTTCAGCAGGAATCCGACGCTCCTTGGCATCTTGCCGGTCGCGACGAGCTGGTTGATGAGCGGCAGTGCCGACGCCAGGTCGGTATCGGGCGCCGGATTCTCCACGGTGACGGTGTGCGTCGCCGAGGCGCTGGTGTCGTCATCCGCGATATCGACGGTCACCGTATACGTGCCACCTGCGGTGTAGATATGCGTGAGCGAGAAGCTGCGGCCGCCCAGCGGCACCACTTCGGGCGCGCTGCCGTCACCCCAGTTCACCGTCGCGGTCCAGGCGTCGGCACCCGGATCCGAGAAGCTTCCCGTCGCGGTGTAAGTCGCACCGAGGTTCACCGTGGCATTCGGCACCGCCCCAACCACCGGCGCCACGTTGGTGACGTTGACGGTGAAGGTCGCCGAATCGCTCAGGCCATCGTTGTCGGTCACGGTGACTCGCACCGTGAACACGCCGTCCTGCGCGAAGGTGTGCGAGACCGAGACCCCGCTGCCCGTCGAGCCGTCGCCAAAGTCCCAGGCGTAGGAGGCAATGGTGCCGTTCGGGTCGACCGAACCTGCGGCGTCGAACGTCGCCGAATCGCCTTCGGCAATCGCGCCGGCCGGACCGGTGACGGCCGCGAACGGCGGCTGCGTGTTCGACTCGACCGCCGCTTCCACCTCGTCAGGCAGCAGCGCCAGCAGGTCATAACCCGTCAGCGTTTCGATCTCATCCACCGTGGTCCGGTAGATGTTCCAGTCGACGTTACGCACGCCCGGCTGGTTCGGCATGTTCACCGCGATCACTTCGAGATCGCGGTAGTCGACGATGTTGGCGAGCCCCTGGTCGCGCGGCAGGATCACCGCCACTTTCCAGGTCGATGTCGGAATGACGATCTTGCCTTCGTTCTTGATCGTGCCGTTGTTACCGGCCGGTCCGGTGATGATGTACACCTCGCGGTCCTGCAGTCGCGCGAGGTCGCCGAGGTCGTTCTCGAGGTTCGCCCACGGACCCTGATTCATGTCGGCCGCCTGCGGCACGATGTTGCTGAACAGGTAGGTGCGTGCGTTGTCGAGGCTGCCCGTGGTGCGGTCGAACGATCGCACCATGTGACCGCGGTCGATTCCGAACCCGTGGAACGCGCCGGCGCCGGTGTAGTCGTTGGTCGTGATGCGCGGGACCGATGCCGGTAATTCCGCATCCAGCGTGAAGCAGTCGCAGCGATCCTCGGCGCCGAAATGCGCGGCGTCGAGGTCGTAGCTCACCCAGTTGGGCGTACCGCGATTCGGGTTGTACGACGTCGTGAATTGCTCGTAGCGCAGGATGAGGTCATCGCTGGCGTCGGCATCGGCCGGCTCACCGAACTCGGTGTTGCCCGGGTACGCGCACGCCGCTTGCCACGGCAACGCGCGTGGGCAGCGAGTAGGTAGCCGTGGTGCCGTCCGCCGCAGTCGCGCGCACCGTGGCCAGGCCTTCCGAGAGCGCGCGCATCACGCCGTTAGCGTCGATGCTGGCGATGGCCGGGGTTTCCGACGTCCATGTGATCGTGGTCGGAATCGTGACATTGCCGGGGCTGCGCAGCGTCGCGAAGATCTGGTCCTCGTAGCCTACCGGCAGGGCCGGATCGCTCGGGATTCGGCCGCTGAACGACAGCGTGTTGCCCACCGGCGTCGGAACGTCCGGATTGCAGGCACCGAAGCTCGAGGCGCCGGACGCCCAGACTCCCGTGGAGCTGCGTTGCAGAGATGAGCCCACGGGGGCGTTCGTCTGCGACGCGAGAATGTCGGTGGAAACCAATCCGCTCGCGGGGCCTGTGCTGGCCGTGACGACACCTTCATACGACAGGAATTCGAGCACCTCGCCGGTGGGGCTCACCAGCGCGATGCCGTCGGGCGATCCGTTCTGGATACCGTCCTGCGGATAGTTGATGACGACGACGCCGCGCGTGCCGCAGCTCACGGGCAACGAGCCACTCAGAGTCTGCGTGTTGTAGGGAACGCCGCCGTTGCCGTTGTAGAGCACGACCGTGATGCCGCTGAGGCTCTCGCCCGCAGGGCCTTCGATCTCGATGGCTTCGCCGGCGTCAGTGCCGAGATTGTCGTAGTGAATCTCGTTGATGTGGAAATCGGAACTGGTCGGCGGCAGTTCCGGGTTGACGTGCAGATTCGCGCCTCCGCTGAGGTTGTTCGCCGAAATCGCGAAAATGATGGCGTCGCCTTCGGCAATGCCGGTCGCCACGCCGGTGTCGCTCACCGTGGCGATTTCGGGGTTGCTGCTGATCCAGGAGAACTCGGCGCCCGGAATGGGCTCGCCGGTGATGTCGAACGCCGTCGCGACAAACGCGACGGTGCGTCCAACACTGGTTTCGGCGTCGGACGGCGTGACCTCGACGCTATCTACTTCGCCGACCGGTGGCTCTTCGCCATCGTCGTTGCAGGCGCCAAAAGTGCTGGCACCCAGCGCCCACGTGCCATCCGCATTGCGGCCCAGCGATTCGCCGATCGGCCCGTTGCCGTTCTGCAGTGCGCCGATGTCGGTGGAGGTGACGCCGTTCGCGGGGCCATTGGTGGCAGCGAAGACGCCTTCGTAGGAAAGGAACTCGACCAGCGTGCCGGCGTTGTCGACGAGCGCGACACCGTCGGGCGCGCCGTTCTGAATGCCGTTCACGGCATAGTTGATGACCAGCACGCCGCGCGTGCCGCAGGTGGCGGGAACCACACCGGAGAATGTGTCGGTGTCGTAGCTGGCGCCGCCCGAGCCGTTGTACAGCACGATCTGCCAACCGGTGAGATCGGTGCCCGCAGGCGCCGACACTTCGATGGCTTCGCCGGCGTCGGTGCTGACGTTGTCGTAGTGGATCTCGCTGATGCGGATCGCATTCTGCGCGGTGGCGCCGGCAGAGAGGATCAAGGCGGCAGCGGTAAAGAGCCAGCGGCAAACGGTATGGTTTCGCATACTTTCCGTCCCTGTAATTTTGATTGCGAAGCAAGCAAATGGGGCCTTGTGGCCCGCGGCGCGGAAGAATACGCCAAACCCCGGGGCGATATCGTGACAGGCGGAAGTGCGCGCCGGGCCGTGCGGGACGATTCCCGCAATCCCGCGCGCCAGAGCGCGCAGATGTGCGCGTTAGGTTAAGCCAATGCGAAACCTAGGGAGAATTGTTAGGCGTTCACGGCAATTTACTTAAGGCCCGATTCCGTCGCGGGAGAGCGATTACCGACGGCGACTGCTTCGGGCCTGCGCACGTTTGAAATATTTGCTGCGAGCGCGACTACTGGCTCGCCAGCGGCTGCGCCGCCCGGATCACGCGACCCGAGTCGCCGAAATTCGTGTCCAGTTTCGAAGGATTGGTCAGCAGCACCACGGTGCCGTTACCGCTCAGCGTTGCCCAGGACTTCGGCGCGATGAGCGCGTGACGCGCGCCGCTGACCGACACCTCTGCGCCGTCCGCGGCAAGACCGCTCAGGTCCGCCCAGCCAGCCCCCTGCAGCGTGAGCTTGAGCGTCGCGACGCGACCGACCGCCGTGATATCGGCGCGGCCCGTCGCCTCGATGTGCAACTCCGGCTGATCGAAGCTTTCGATGATGAGGTGGTCGCCACCCTTGACCGCGAAGTACGTGATTTTCGGCGCGTACACCACGATCTGCAGAGACTTGCCGGTGTGCCAGCACTCGTCGCGCAGCACACCGCCGTCTGCCCGGAAGGTTTCCACCGAACGGGCCGCGCCGGTGATCATCACCTTGCCTGGCCCCGCGGACTGCACGAAACGCACGTCGGCCGGAACGTCGACGACCAGCGACTCGCTGCCATCCCAGGCGAGCTCGCGAGTGACCGTGGGCTTGCGCTGGTCCTTCTCTTCGAGCGCGCCAGCCATGGTCAAGGCTGATGCGCTGACCGCGGTAGCCGAAATGGCAACGACCAGCAATTTGTGGGTTCTATTCATGAATTGATCTCCCTGCTGTCTGGAGGAACGGCGCGAGGCCGCAAGAGGCGCCGGTGAGTGCGCGCGTAGCGCGCGCACCCGTCGGCGAGCAATCCGGTAAGCAATGCGCAAAACGCGATGCCGGCGATTCCGCCCGCGACTCGCCCGAGGCCGTTCAGCACGGCGGCGAGTACGCCGCCCGCCGGGTCGTCGAAGAGCCCGAACGTGAGCGTGAACGCGCCATAGAGGATGGCGAGTGCGGCGAGCGCGAAGCCCGCGGTGACGAGCAGCGCGACGAGCGCGAGGGGCAACAGCAACAATCCATCGAGCGCCAGCAGCCCGAGAACTCCCGCGACGGTGCGAAGCGCCGCGCCGCGCGTGCGCGTGTCCTGCCAGCTCGCAATGTCGGCTTCGAGACGCAGCTCGGTGGCCAACCGCTCGGGATCGCCGAGCGCGAGCGCCAGCTGCTCTTCGGATCTGCCCGCCTGCCTGCCGTCCGCAAAATAACTCTCGTAGTCGGCGACGATGGCGGCAGCGGTTGCCGCGGGCAGCCCCTTGAGCCCGCGACGCAGATGCGTGATGAATTCAGCGCGCATCATCTGGCGGCCTTGAGTACGCGATCGATCGATCGCGAGAAACGTTCCCAGGTCGCACGTTGTTCGGCGAGGCGCGCGCGGCCCGCTCGGGTCAGGCGGTAGTAACGCCGTGGCGGCCCCGATGGTGAATCCGAGAGGTAGTCCTCGAGCAGATTGTCGCCCTGCATGCGCCGCATCAGCGGGTAGATGGTTCCTTCGCCCATGTCTATTTCCTGCGCGAGGTAGGTCGCGATCTCGTAGGCGTAGTTGTCGCCGCGCGAAAGGAACGCGAGCACGCAAAGCTCGAGCACTCCCCGCTTGAGCTGTACTTCGCCGGCATCGGCCATCGGTCCTTCCGCTATCTTGTGACGCAAGATACTATTTGTCACAAGATAGCGGCGAGCGCAAGTGACCTGTTCGACGCCTGGTCGAAACGCGCTAGAGTCGCCCGCGCGCCGGATCGCGCGCCCTGGAGACCTCACATGATCAGCCTCTTCTCCTTTGACCGCCGGACGACGCGGTGGCGAATCGCGGCGGTGCTGGCGCTGTGGAGCTGCGCACTGGCGGCGGCGCAACCACCGCCGCGAATCGGCCTGGTGCTCGGCGGAGGCGGCGCCCGTGGCGCGGCGCACATCGGTGTGCTCAAGGTGCTCGAACGCGAGCACATCCCGATCCACGCCATCGCCGGCACCAGCATCGGCGCCGTCATCGGCGGCCTGTACGCGGCGGGCCATTCACCCGAGGAAATCGAAGCCGCGGTGAGCTCGATCGACTGGGTGGACATCTTTCGCGACTCCACCGCCCGGCCCGATACACCCATGCGCCAGAAGGAGACCGATCTCGGCAACGTCGCGAACTTCGAGGTGGGTATCACCCACGGACACCTCGCCTATCCTTCGACACTGGTGCGCGGCCAGAAACTCGGCCTCTTCCTGCGCAAGCAGTTCCTCGGCCGCTCGCAGGTAGATAGCTTCGACGATCTGCCGATCCCCTTCCGCTGCGTGGCCACGGACATCGGCGAAGTGCGCCCGCGCGTGTTCTCCTCCGGCGACCTGGAACTGGCGATTCGCGCCAGCATGGCGGTGCCTGGCGCGTTCGCACCCGTGCACCACGACGGCAAGGTCCTGGTCGACGGTGGCATCGTCAACGATCTTCCGGTGGAAGTCGCGCGCGCCATGGGCGTCGACCTCGTCATCGTCGTCGACGTGGGCCAGCCGCTCGCGCCGCCGGAAACCGTGGATTCGACCTTCGAGATCCTGCTGCAGATGGTGAGCGGGCTGATGCGCGACCGCAGCGAAGCCACGCTGGCAACACTCGGTCCCGGCGACGTGTTCATCCAGCCGGACCTGGGCGAGATCAGCAGCGTGAGTTTCGTCCGCGCGACAGATGCCGTGGGGCCGGGCGCCCGCGCGGCCGAGGCCGTGCTGGACAAGCTGCGTGTGCTGTCCGTTCCCGAGGAGCAGTACCTCGCGTGGCGCAACGCGCAGCGTCACGTCCTGTCCGAGCATCCGCGCGTGGAATTCGTCACGGTCGATGATTCGCGCAGCCGCACGGCGGAATTCGTTCGCGACCGGATCGGTCTCGACGCCGGCGAGCCGCTCGACACGAAGCAGCTGGAGAGCGACATCGCCGGCGCGTTCGGCCGCGGTACCTATGACTCGATTTCCTACCGGCTGGCGAAGGATGAACGTGGCCGCCAGGGCGTCGAAGTGACACCGGTGGATAGTTCGCTGGGACAGACTGGTGTTTCGTGCTGGCCTGCAGATCAACGACGACTTCGAAGGCACCGACGACTACCAGCTCAATCTCGAAACCCGCCTCACCGGCTTGAGCAGCAAGGGCGCCGAGTGGCGCACCTTCCTCGGCATCGGCCGCGTCGCCTCGATCGCGACCGACCTCTATCTGCCCTTCGGCGAACGCGGCAACTGGTTCGCGACCCCCGAGATCGGTTATGCCGCGCTCAACCAGCCGCTGATAGTCGACGGCATCGATGTCGCGCAGTACCGCGTCGAGAGCTGGCTCGGCAGCCTGCGCCTCGGCCGCGACTTCGGTGACCGGTTGCGGCTGTCGGCCGCCGTGATGCGCGGAGAGGATCGGGCGGTGCGGCAGATAGGCTCACCCGCGCTGCCCGAGAGGAGCCTCGACGATATCGGCGGCGTAGGCGTCAACCTGCTCTGGGACAGCCTCGACAACGTGCGCTTTCCACGACGCGGCCTGCGCGCCGAGATCGGCTACAACGACTACCGCGAGTCGATGGGCGCCCATGGCAACGGCGACCTCTTCCGAATCGCCGTCGATGACGCCATGAGCTTCGGGCGCAACACGCTGATGCTCGGCGGTCGCGCGTCGTTGACGAAGCGGCCGCTCGGCGCGTTCCAGACCACCGCCTCGCTCGGCGGACTCACGTTCCTCTCCGGATTGCGCGATCGCGAGCTGCTCGGCAACCAGATGGTGCTGCTGCGGGGCATCTACTATCGCCGCCTGAGCCAGCAAGGGCTGCTGTTCGACGTGCCTACCTATCTCGCCGCCAGCCTCGAGGGCGGCAATGTCTGGATGGAATACGACGATGTCTCGCTCAACGACCTGCGCGGCGCGGCCAGCGTGTTCTTCGGTGTGGACCTGCCCATCGGGCCGTTGCAGATCGGCTACGGCCGGACTTTCGACGGCAGCGACGCGTTCTACCTGACGTTCGGATCGCTGGTGCTGCCGCGTTATAGATAGCCGGTCAGTGGGTGTCCGGCTTCAGGATTTCGCGGATCTTGGCCGCCGGGAAATTGCGCACGTACACCGCCGAGCCGTAGTCGAATTCGCGCGCACGCGCGAGCTTGCCCACGGGAACGGGATCGAAGCCGGCATCCGTCACGAGCTGGCTTGCAATCTCCATGGCCTGGGCATCGTCTGCGGCCAGCGGGATGCCGATCTTTTCCGGCGTCCGGAACGCATCGCGCGCCAGCGAGCCCGCGTTGATGGCGTTGAACGCCCGCACCAGCTTTGTGCCCGGCAGATATTCCGCCGATGCCACGCCCGTACCGCGCTCGCGGTCGCGCACGGCCATTTCGCCATCGCGCGAGGGATACGGATTGCCGGCGTCGAGCACGACCTTGCCCTTCAGTTCCGCGGCGTAATCGCGGCCCACCTGCGGCGTGGCGCCGTAGGGCACCGCGATCATCACGACGTCACCGAAGGCGGCTGCTTCGCGCGGTGTTCCCACCTTCACGTTCGGGCCCAGCTTCCTGGCGAGCGACTGCAGCTTCTCGGGATGGCGCGACGAAATGAGTAGTTGGTGCCCTGCCGCGGCCCAGTGCTTCGCGAGCGCGCCTCCGATGTCACCCGTGCCGATGATGCCTATTTTGGTGGGATGGGCTGTTTTCGGGACCGCTTTCTCCGCGGATACGGCGCCCAATGAAAACAATGTGACGATTGCAAGAACTATGGCGGATCGCATGACCATCCTCCCTGATGTGACTTCTGCTCTTCGACGCCCGACCGGCGCCGAAGGTTCCCGAAACGGTCCATGTAACGGCATCGCCGCGATTATTGGCGCAGCCCGCGAAGATAGCTAGTCGTAGCGTGGCAGGTCGATCGCGGAAATGAGTTTTTCGCGCGCTGCCGGGGTGGGCGCCGAGAGGATGCGCTCGATGCGCTCGCGCGTGAGATGCGGCGCGAGCAGCTGGATGAAGTCGTAGGTGAAGCCTCGCAGCAACGCGCCGGCGCGAAAACCAATCCAGGTGACGTGGCTCGGGAACAGGTGCCCGGCCTCCACCACCGCGAGATCCTTTTCGTCGTCGGGTTCGATGGCCATGCTGGCCACCACGCCGACTCCCAACCCGAGGCGTACGTAGGTCTTGATGACGTCCGCGTCGCGCGCGGTCAGCGACACGTTGGGCTCGAGGCCGGCGCGCGCGAACTGCTGCTGCAGCGACGAGGGGCCGGTGAAGCTGAACACGTAGGTGACCAGCGGATGTTCGGCCAGCTGCTGCAGCGTAGGCTTGGCGATCTGCGCCAGCGGATGGTCCTTCGGCACGATGATCTGCCGATGCCACGAATAGATAGGCAGCAGCACGAAGTCGGGGAACTTGTCCTGGCTGCCGGTGTTGATGGCGAAGTCGATGCGGTCGAGCGTGGCCATCTCGGCGATCTGGTCCGAGGTGCCCTGGTGCAGGTGCAACTGCACGTCGGGATATTTCTGGCGGAAGTCGCGGATCACGCGCGGCAGCACGTAGCGCGCCTGCGTATGCGTGGTGCCGATGGACAGCGAGCCACGGTCGGATTGCTTGAGGTCCTTGGCCAGGCTCTTGAGCGCCTGCGCCTCGCGCAACATGCGCAGCGCGCGCGCAGCCACTTCTTCGCCTGCGGGCGTGAGACGTTTGAGGGCACGGCCATCACGCACGAACAGCGTGAGGCCGAGCTCCTCTTCAAGCAGACGGATCTGCTTGCTGACGCCAGGCTGGGAAGTGTGCAGCGCCTGGGCGGCAGTCGTGACGTTGAGGCCGTTCTGCACCACGGCCGCCAGATATCGAAGTTGCTGCAGTTTCAATCGAATCTCCGCAGCGAATTGACGTTCTTGTTAGTTCAGCTTCAGCTGCACGTCGACGCCGGCGGGCAGTTCGAGCTTCATGAGCGCGTCAACCGTCTTGTCCGTGGGGTTGATGATGTCCATGATGCGCTTGTGCGTGCGCAGCTCGTACTGGTCGCGAGCGTCCTTGTCACCGTGCGGCGAAACCAGCAGGGTGAACTTTTCCATCTTGGTCGGCAGCGGCACCGGACCCTTGACCGTGGCGCCCGTGCGCTTGGCGGTCTCGACGATTTCCTTGGCGGAAGTGTCGATCAATCGATGGTCAAAGGCTTTGAGCCGAATGCGGATGTTTTGGTTTGCCATTTCGTATTCCTTTCTAAAGAGCGACCAGGTAGTAGTTACCTAGCAAACGTTTATCGACATTGGTGTGCAGACGCTTTGCATACCCACCGTTTCTCGTCTTCGAGGGGACAGGGCGCGGAGCCCTGTCCCCGGTCAGCGAACTTGGTTGCGGTTACTTCAGGATCTTCGCGACGACGCCGGCGCCGACCGTACGGCCACCTTCACGGATGGCGAAGCGCAGGCCTTCTTCCATCGCGATCGGGTTGATCAGCTGCACCGTCATCTTGATGTTGTCGCCCGGCATCACCATCTCGGTGTTGCCCGGCAGCTCGATCGTGCCCGTGACGTCGGTGGTGCGGAAATAGAACTGGGGGCGGTAGCCCTTGAAGAACGGTGTGTGACGGCCGCCCTCTTCCTTCGTCAGCACGTACACCTCGCACTCGAAATCCGTGTGCGGATTGATGGAACCGGGCTTGGCGAGCACCTGGCCGCGCTGCACTTCTTCGCGCTTGGTGCCGCGGAGCAGAACGCCGACGTTGTCGCCAGCCTCACCCGCATCCAGCAACTTGCGGAACATCTCCACGCCCGTGCAGATCGTCTTCTGCGTCGGGGCGATACCGATGATCTCGATTTCGTCGTTCACCTTGACGATGCCGCGCTCGATGCGGCCCGTGACCACCGTGCCACGGCCGGAGATGGAGAACACGTCTTCCACCGGCATCAGGAACGGCTTGTCGATCTCGCGCTTCGGGACCGGGATATAGGCGTCCATCTCTTCCACGAGCTTGATGACCGCTTTCACGCCGATGTCAGACGCATCGCCTTCGAGCGCCTTGAGCGCCGAGCCGATGATGATCGGGGTCTTGTCGCCGGGGAACTTGTAGACGGACAGCAGCTCACGCACTTCCATCTCGACGAGCTCGAGGAGTTCCTTGTCGTCGACCATGTCGGCCTTGTTCATGAACACGACGATGTAGGGCACACCGACCTGGCGGGCCAGCAGGATGTGCTCGCGCGTCTGCGGCATCGGGCCGTCAGCGGCAGAGACGACGAGAATGGCGCCGTCCATCTGCGCCGCGCCCGTGATCATGTTCTTCACGTAGTCGGCGTGGCCGGGGCAGTCGACGTGCGCGTAGTGGCGGTTCTTCGACTGGTATTCCACGTGGGCCGTGGAAATCGTGATGCCGCGCGCCTTCTCTTCCGGCGCCTTGTCGATCTGGTCGTACGCCATGTACGAGCCACCGTTGGTCTCCGCCATCACCTTGGTGAGCGCAGCCGTCAGCGTCGTCTTTCCATGATCCACGTGGCCGATGGTGCCGACGTTGACGTGCGGCTTGTTGCGTTCAAACTTTTCCTTCGACATGACCCGGGCTCCTAATTAGTACTGTCTATCTGTTCATGTACGCGGTTTGCGAAGCAAACAGCGATTGAATCCGTGGCGCGAGCCACTAACGATTGATTATTCCATCAGCAATATTCGGTGGAACTTCCATGTACTTGGCGAATTCCATCGTGAAGGTGGCGCGGCCCTGGCTCATCGAGCGCACGTTGGTCGCGTAACCGAACATTTCCGAAAGCGGCACTTCCGCCGTGACCGTCTTGCCGGCCGGCGTGTCTTCCATGCCCTGGATCTGGCCGCGGCGGCGATTGAGGTCGCCGATCACGTCGCCCATGTAATCTTCGGGAGTCACGACCTCGACCTTCATGATGGGCTCGAGGATGGTCGGCTTCGCCTTCCGGAAGCCATCCTTGAAGCCGAAGATCGCGGCCATGCGGAAGGAAATTTCGTCAGAGTCGACGTCGTGGTATGAGCCGTCGAACAGCGTGACCTTGGTGTCCACCACCGGGTAGCCCGCCATGACGCCAGTGTCGAGCGCTTCCTTGATGCCCTTCTCGACGGCGGGAATGAACTCGCGGGGCACGCTGCCACCGACGATGCCATTGATGAATTCGTTGCCCTTGCCCTGCTCGTTGGGCTCGATCTTGAGCCACACGTGACCGAACTGGCCGCGGCCACCGGACTGCTTGATGTGTTTGCCTTCGCTCTCGACCTTGGCGCGAATGGTTTCGCGATAGGCGACCTGCGGCTTGCCGACGTTCGCTTCCACCTTGAACTCGCGACGCATGCGGTCGACGATGATTTCGAGGTGCAGCTCACCCATGCCGCTGATGATGGTCTGCGCGGACTCTTCATCCGTGGACACGCGGAACGAGGGATCTTCTTTCGCGAGGCGCTGCAGCGCCAGGCTCATCTTTTCCTGGTCGGCCTGGGTCTTCGGCTCCACCGCCACGGAAATGACAGGGATCGGAATGGTCATCTTCTCGAGCGTGATGACCTTTTCGAGATCGGAGAGCGTGTCACCGGTGTACACATCCTTGAGGCCCACGGCCGCGGCGATGTCGCCCGCGTGAACCTCTTTGATCTCGCTGCGCTCGTTGGCGTGCATCTGCAGCAGGCGTCCGATGCGCTCTTTCTTCGACCGCGACGGCACGAACACCGTGTCGCCGGAATTCAGCGTGCCGGAGTACACGCGAAAGAACGTGAGATTGCCGACGAACGGATCGTTGAGGATCTTGAAGGCCAGAGCCGAGAACGGCTGACCGTCGGCCGCCGTACGCGTGATGGTCTCGCCCTTCTCGGACAGCCCCTTGGTAGGCGGAAGCTCGATGGGTGACGGCATGAACTCGATGACGGCATCGAGCAGCGCCTGCACGCCCTTGTTCTTGAACGCGGTGCCGCACATGCACAACACGATCTCGTTCTTGAGCGATCTTGCCTTGAGGCCACGCTTGATCTCGTCGTCCGTCAGCGCCACGCCGCCCAGATATTTGTCGGTCAGTGCGTCATCGCCTTCGGCCGCGGCTTCGATCATCTTCGCGCGATATTCCTCGGCCTGCGCGCGCAGCGCGGCCGGAATCTCGCGGAACTCGAACTTCATGCCCTGGGTTTCCATGTCCCAGTAGATGGCCTTCATCTTGATGAGGTCGACCACACCTTCGAAGGAATCTTCAGCGCCGATGGGCAGCTGGATGGGCACGGGGTTGGCACGCAGGCGCGCGCGGATCATGTCGCACACGCGCAGGAAATCCGCGCCGGCGCGATCCATCTTGTTGACGAAGCAGATGCGCGGCACGTTGTAGCGGTTCATCTGCCGCCACACCGTCTCGGACTGCGGCTGCACGCCGGCCACCGAATCGAACAGCGCTACCGCGCTGTCCAGCACGCGCAGGCTGCGCTCGACTTCGATGGTGAAGTCCACGTGCCCGGGCGTGTCGATGATGTTGATGCGGTGCTCGGGGAAGGATTTATCCATTCCCTTCCAGAAGCAGGTGGTGGCCGCGGACGTGATCGTGATGCCGCGTTCCTGCTCCTGCTCCATGTAGTCCATGACCGCCGCACCGTCATGCACCTCACCGATCTTGTGAGAGACGCCCGTGTAAAACAGGATGCGCTCGGTCGTCGTCGTCTTCCCGGCGTCGATGTGCGCGGAAATACCGATGTTCCGATAACGCTCGATGGGCGTACTGCGGGGCATGGAGCTATCTACCGGCCCGAAGGCTTACCAACGGTAGTGAGCGAATGCCTTGTTGGCTTCGGCCATGCGATGGGTGTCTTCACGCTTGCGCACGGCGGCACCGCGGTTTTCGGCGGCGTCCATGAGCTCATGGGCGAGGCGGAACGCCATCGACTTCTCGCTGCGCTCGCGCGCGGCCTCGATGACCCAGCGCATGGCCAGCGTCTGGCGACGCTGCGCACGCACTTCCACGGGCACCTGGTAGGTGGCGCCGCCGACGCGGCGCGACTTCACTTCGACGACCGGCTTCACGTTGTCGAGCGCGGTCGACAGCATGGCGACGGCATCGCCAGCCGGCTTGCCGGACTTCTCGACGATGCGGTTGATGGCACCGTAGATGATGCGTTCGGCGGCCGACTTCTTGCCGCTCTTCATGACGACGTTCATGAACTTGGCGAGCATGTCGTTGTTGAACTTCGGGTCCGGCAGGATGTGGCGGACGGGCGCTGCTGTGCGACGTGACATTAGATAGACCTCTTACTTCTTCGCGCGCTTGGCGCCGTACTTGCTGCGGCCCTGCTTGCGATTGCCGACACCGGCGCAATCGAGCGTGCCGCGCACGGTGTGATAACGAACGCCGGGCAGATCCTTGACGCGGCCGCCACGGATGAGAACCACCGAGTGCTCCTGGAGGTTGTGGCCTTCGCCGCCGATGTACGAAGACACTTCGTAACCGTTGACGAGACGCACACGCGCCACTTTGCGCATCGCCGAATTCGGCTTCTTCGGGGTCGTCGCGTACACGCGCGTGCAAACGCCGCGCTTCTGCGGTGACGCGCCGAGCGCGGGGACCTTGGTCTTCTCTTTGTTGACGCGACGCGGGTTCGCGATCAACTGGCTCGTTGTGGCCATGCTTACTCCAGTTTTAAATCACAGCGCGGACGAATGAACACCGGGCCGACCCCTTTGGAGGGGTCGGCCCGGTATTTGAATCCGCTATTTACGCCTTCCCCGGTATAGGGGTGGGGCGACAAAGGCCGGCGATTCTAGGTATGTGACCGGGGGGTGTCAACGCATTGGTGCGCTGCATCAGAGGATTACCCGCTCTTATATATGGCAGCCCCAGCCTGAGTACCGGGGCAACCCCGAGACCAGCCCCTGGCGACCCCGGCTGCCCTCCTTTGGGACTAGCCAACAATGCCCGGGTCAGCCCTGCGCTTCGGCGAGCGCATGAACGGAATGATCATGGGCACCCGCTCGCGGTACCGCCGATAGTCCTCGCCGAGCGCGGCCAGGAGATCGTGCTCTTCGAGCTGGATGGCGATGAGGATGTACGCGGTCGTCGCCAGCGCGAACACCAGGTGCGTAACCGACATGGTCGGTGTCGCCCAGAAAGCGAAGAACCAGCCGAGGTACAGCGGATGGCGCACGAGCTTGTACGGGCCGGGAGTGCCAAAGCGCAGCGGCGTGTACGGCCTGCCTGCGAGCTGCAGCCAGATCTGCCGCAGGCCGAACAGGTCGAAATGGTTGATGAGGAAAGTCGAAACGAGCACCAGGCTCCAGCCGAAACCGAACAACGCATACAACACGGTGCGCCCGGCCGGGTCTTCGACGTTCCAGATCGTCCCGCCGAGTGGCTGCCAGAAAGCGAACAGCGCAATCAACGCGAGGCTCGAGAACAACACGTAGGTACTGCGCTCGGCAGAGTCCGGAATGAGGCGCGTGAACCAGCGTTTGAAAAACGGACGCGCCATCAGGCTGTGTTGGACCGCGAACAGACCCAGGAGCCCGAGGTCGATGAGCAACGCGGTGGCGAATTCGACCTGCGGCGCACCGTCGATGGCACGCGGCACGAAAAAGTTGCCGACGAAGCCGATCGCGTAGAGGAACGTGGCGAAAAACACGGCGTAGCAGATGAGACCGTAGGCGAAGATTGTCAGTCGCTTGAGCATGAGTGCGCTCCCTTTCTTACTCTGTAGGAGCGTGGATTCTGCGAAGCGATCGCACCTGCCGCCTGAGGCAGCGGCCTCAATTTCCTCGCGGCGCAAGCGGGACAAAAGTCCCGATCAATGCGGCTGGCCCACCACGCCGCGGTCGCGCGCGAACACGATGGCTTGCGAGCGCGAACTCACACCCAGCTTGTCGAAGATCGCCGTCAGGTGATTGCGCACCGTCTTTTCGCTGATGAAGAGCCTGGTGGCGATGTCGACGTTGTTGGCGCCGCCGGCCACGAGGTCGAGGATCTCGCGCTCGCGTGCGGTAAGCATTGCGAGGTCCTGATTCAATGGCGGCGCATCAGCCGCGCGCCGTCGCGGGGCCTCGCGCTGCCAGCCGAGAAACTCACCCACCACTTCTTTCCATCGTTGCCACGCCGGCTCTTTCTCGGTGAGCACGTGGTTGGCGCTGTCGAGTTCGACGAATTTCGCGTGCGGAATCCCCGCCGCGAGGATGCGCCCCTGATCGAAGGGCACCATGACATCGCCGCGCGGATGCAACACCAGCGTCGGCGCCTGCACCAGCTTCATGCGATCGCCGACGTCGATTTCACCGGTAGCTTCGAGGATGCGAGCCGCGATCTCCGGCGTCGTGGTGCGGCGCTGGAGCTCACTGAACCAGCTCACTTGTTCTTCGCTGGCCTGCGGCATCAGCAACTCGGCGAACATGCGCCGGAACGCCGAGGTTTCCGCACCCCAGCCGAGCCGCATGAGCTCGGCCAGCGCGCGGCCATATCGCAGCGAGTCGGGACCGCGCCGTGCCCAGCCCCGAGAATAGCCGCCGTGGAGCACGAGGTGGCTCACGCGCTCAGGATGGCGCGCGGCGTATTCGATGGCGATCGCCGCGCCCTGTGAGATGCCCAGCAGCGCAAATCGATCGAGGCCCGCGGAATCGGCGATGAGCTCCAGGTCGGCAACCTGGGTCGCGAACGAAAGATCGGTGTTGCTACGCCGGTCGGACAGACCCGTGCCGCGGATGTCGTAGCGGCAGAGCCGATGGTGCGCTGACAACAACCCGAACCAGTGTTGCCAGGCAGGGCTCTTCCAATCGAACTCGAGATGGTTCAGCCAGTTGGCGGTCTTCAACAGCGGCGGACCGTCGCCCGACAGGGCATAGGCGAGCTTGACGTCATCGGGCGTGGTGACGAACCGGATGTCCTGATCCATGGTCACCAGTATGCCGCGATCTTCAGTCGCCCGACGCGGGGCAATACGAGTTCAGGAATTCACGGTGTGTGGGCATCTTCGCGACGGCGCCCGCGATGCTGCCCTTGAGCGTGTCGAGGGCCTTGCGCAGGCGCTCCGGCCCGAGCATGCGGCCCATGTGGTGATAGCCGCGCGGCCTGAGCCGCTGTCCCAGCATCACCTGCATCCACGACTCGACGCGGAACATCTCGTCGGTGGCCTGGTACGCCATGGCGTTCTCGCGGAAGAGCTCGATGCGCTGGGCCAGCGAATCGGGAATCGGCATGTCGCGGGAATCGCGCCAGAAAGGCGTGTCGTCGCGCTCGGTGAGCTTGTAGTGAAGGATGATGAAATCGCGGATGCGCTCGTATTCGAGCTTCGACTGGTCGTTGTAGCGATTGATCAGCGACGGCGTGATGCCGCTGAACGGAAACAGCTGCATGAGGCGGGTGACGCCGATCTGGATGAGATGAATGCTGGTCGACTCCAGCGGTTCGATGAAGCCGCTGGACAGGCCCATGGACACGACGTTCTTGTCCCAGGCCTTCAGGCGCCGGCCTGCCTTGAACTTGAGGAGGCGCGGTTCGAACAGCGCTTCGCCCTCGAGGTTGCCTAACAATGTGGCGCGCGCGTCTTCTTCGCTCTGGTACTGGCTGCTGAAGACGATGCCATTGCCGACTCGATGCTGCAGCGGTATGCGCCACTGCCAGCCGGCCTGGCGTGCGATCGCGCGCGTGTACGGCGGGATGTCCTTGCCCGAGGGCGTCTGCACGGCGAACGCGCGATCGGTGCGAAGCCAGGGACTGTAGTCCTCGTACCCTGCCTCGAGCGTCTGCTCGATCAGCAGGCCGCGGAATCCGGAGCAGTCGACGAACAGGTCGCCCTCCACGGATTCGCCGGATTCGAGGATCAGCGCCTGGACGAATCCGGTTTCCGGATGTTGCTGGACGGTCTTGATCTTGCCTTCGATGCGCCTGACGCCCTTGGGCTCACTGAGTTTGCGTAGATAGGCCGCGTAAAGGCCGGCGTCGAAGTGATAGGCGTAGTTGATCTTGATGTTTTCCGACGTCGCGAACTTGCCGGCCAGTGCCGCCTGCCGCTCGAAACAGTAATCACCCAGGTCGCCACCGAAACCGTCTTCCTTCGCGGCCAGCCAGAAATGCTGGAAGTCGCCCATCCAGGTGGACCGGCCGATGGTGCCGAACGCGTGCAGGTATCGATCGCCAAGACCGCCCCAGTTCTCGAAGGAAATGGCCAGCTTGAAGCTCGCCTTCGAAGCACGCATGAACTCGCGCTCGTCGAGATCGATGAGGCGATGAAACGCCTGGATCGACGGGAACGTGGCTTCACCCACGCCGACCGTGCCGATCTCCTCGGACTCCACCAGCGTGATTTCCAGCATCGTTCCGAACTGCTGCGCGAGCGCCGCCGCGGTCACCCATCCAGCGGTGCCGCCACCGGTGACAACTACTTTCCTGACGACTGGCACTTCCACTCAGACCTCACAATGTTCATCGGTGTTCAACGATTCAGGCGACTGATGAGGAAAGCACGCAGGCGGCGCGCCTTCGTGTCATCCATCGGTGCGAGATTGCCGCGAGCATTCTCGGGCAGATGTTCCGCGGCACGACCCGGCGCGCCGAAAACGTAGTAATCGAACAATGCCCGCCACGCCGACTTTTCCTGCGGCGGCCGGTCGCGCAGGCTGATCAGGGCGTGCAGCAACGTGGTCTGCGGCGAATCGATGAATCTCGGGGACGTGGTCCACCAGTAGTTGATCATCGCGTTGAAGGATTCCAGCGCCTGCACGTGGTGCCACCACATGGCCGGATAGAACAGCACATCCCCGGGCTCGAGCTCCGCCACCTGGCCCGCGGCGAGAGCCTCGCGAAACCGCGGATATCGATCGAAATCCGGCGCGCCGAAATTCACCATGCTGACAACCTGCCCGCCGGGCGTCGGTTCGAGCGGGCCCGGATACAGGTTGTGCACCTGCTCCGGCGGAAACAGCGTGAAGCGGCGGCGGCCAACCATGCAACAGGCCAGGTTGTGCGTCATGTCGAAATGCGCCGAAGCCACCGTGCGATTGCCGATCCAGATGCTCATGAGCGGACGGTGATGCTCGAACGGTGCGCCGTGGAGCGGAAGATCGTTGTCCACGCGCAACTGCGGCAGGTAGAGATCGATGTCGGTGGATCCCACGTAGTACGACGGCGCATGTGCGTCGCCGAGCTGGGCCTGCAGACGATCGAGCGTATCGCCCAGCGGCACTTTCTGGGCGTGGAAATTGAAGCCCGTGACCTCGTCGTTGTAGTGGAAACGTCCCGCGATTTCGGGGCGCCCGCTGAAAACCGTGATGGGCCTCGGACCGCAGAACTGCTTTAGATAGGCGATGGCGCTGCGCGGACGATTCGAGACCGCTGCGAACCAGCGGCCAGTCGCGCGCCAGCCCTTTGAGGATTGCCGGTTGCCCGGCTTCGAGCAGCTCCGCCACCGGAATGCGATCCGGCGTGACGCCCGAGATCACCTGGGTCTTGTGAGCGATTTCCGCCATGGCGCATCTAAAACAACTTTGGGAATGCCGGCAAGGGCAAAGGAAAAGGGCCGCTGCTTGCGCAGCGGCCCCCTTCCATATCGACAATTGCTACATCAACTGCTGACAGCCCTAGTTGAACTTGTAGCGCATTCCGAGCAGGTAGCGCGGATGCAGTTCCTGGATGAACCAGTAAGCCACTTCCGTTCTGGCCCGGGTGCGATAGTCCTCGCCCGTCAGGTTGATTGCCTCGAAGCTCACCGCGAGCGAGTCGTTGATGTCGTAACTGAAGTTCACATCCAGTTCGTCGATACGCATCCACGAACGTCGGGTTCGTGAAGCCGCCGCGACTCGCCTGGTTGAGGAACTCATCACGCCAGTTGTAGGAGACGCGGGCCGTAAACCCGGACTTCTCGTACATCGCCGTGAAGTTCGCCGTATCGCTCAACCCTTCCAGTGCGAACTGACTGACTCCCGGATCGCCGGCAACATCGATGCCCACGTCGCCGTCGACCATGGTGTAGTTGCCCGCGAAACCGAAGCCCGATTCGCCGAAGAAGTGCTGGAAGGCGAATTCGACACCGTTGATGTTCGCGTCGTTCTGGTTGATCGGCTGCTGAACGCGGAAGTTGAACAGCGGATCCGTGCGCATTCGGCGTGATGTCGTAGGCATCGAAGACCGAATCGGCAAACGCCTGGTTCAACACACCGTTGGTCGAATTGGCGAGGAAAGTCCCTATCGGGTCATTGCTGAAAGCGGCCGGATTGGCGACCATCGCCGTCATCACGAACATGTTCACGTCGTTACGCAGGGCACCCGGAATCGTCGCCAGGTTGGCGGACGCCTGACCGGACCGCGTGCCTGCCGCTCCCGAGCTCGGGTCACGCAGGCCGAACAGGTTCTCGGTTGCTCGTCTCCGTGCCGATGAAGTTCTCCACGTCCTTGTCGAAGTAACCCAACGACACATAGCTGGCTTCTCCGTAGTACCACTCGACCGAGACGTCGATGTTCGACGACTCCAGTGGTACCAGTGCGGGGTTGCCTTGTGTTCCATTGGCGATGCCACCGAGCGCGGTTGCACGCGGCGGAGTACCTGCGGAGTCGGCCACGAACAGCTGTCCGTAGTCGGCTCGCGCGATGGTCTTGCTCCACGACGCCCGGACGACCAGGTTGTCCGTCGCCTCGATCGAGAAGTCGATGCTGGGCAACACGTTGTCGTAGGTCGACTCGTCGGTGAGCTGCTGCGAGCCTGGCGGGAATTGCTGCGAGAAATCGTTGTCCGCGTTCCAGACGATGGCCGACGGTATCGCCAGATTGGACGATCGCCGAGACGTCGGTCTCTTCGTAACGAACACCCAGGACCAGGCTTGACTTGCGACTGCCCAGCTCGCCGTTCCACGCGTACTCGGCGTAGATAGACGTGATGTCTTCGTCGACGAAGTTGTGGTCGTTGTTCCAGGTCTGGATGTCGTGACCACCGAGGCTCAGGTAGTACGGCGAAACCGCGTTGTACAGTTCCGCGGCGTTGCCGCGGAATGCCGTTGCGCCGTCACCAGGTGAGAAGTCGTCGTACAGGCAGCTCAGGCAATACGCTTCGAGTGCGCCGGCGCGCCTCACCTTCGATGTCGCCGGGACGCGCGACACCCCAGTCACCCAGGATCTGCGCCGTCACGAGACGTCGCTGCTCCATGGTCGAAGTCCGATAGTCGACGCCGCCGCGAATCTTGTTCGATTCGTTGAGGGTGAAGTCGGCTTCGAGACGGAACTCGTCGATCTCGTGTTGCTGCCTCTGCAGCGACGTACGACCCACCGATGAGCTCACGTCAGCGATGTCGATGACGCCGTTGTTGTTCTGCCGGTTATAGGTCGTGACCAGCGGATTGGTGTTTACGAACGTATCGGCGTAGGCGTAACGCTGGATCGGGAAACCGGTGGTGATGTCGAGGCTGTGCGCCGCGACCGATGCGGCACCGGTGCCGAAGTCGTACGACGTCAGGCCGTTCGGGCCGTTCGGATCGCTCTTTGCCTCAGACGTGTGCCCGTCGAACTCCAGGCCGAAGCTGTCGGTGACGTCCCAACGAAGATTCAAGCCGAAGGATTGCAGCTCGTCCTTGGTGGCACGCAGCTGCTGACCCCAGGCGATGTCCTTCGGCGAGCTCAGCGATTCCTGCAGGAACACCGTGGTAGCCACTTCCTCGCTCGTGTCGAAGTCGACACGCGCGAACGGGCGGTTGAACCAGTTGCCCTGCGACGAACGCATTTCTTCGTTCTCGTTCGCCGCGAACAGAGCGTCCGCCGTGATGGTGAACGAATCCACCGGACGGAACTGCAGATCACTGCCTGGCCGTTGACGCGCTCGCGCTCGATCTCGGAGAACCAGTAGTCGCTGTTGTTCGGATATGACACCAGCGGATTGCCGGTGGGCAGGTTGTTGAACACCGTCGCTTCGTTCGCGGGCGTTGCCGGGTTGTCGGTACGCACACGGCCGTTGCTCGGGTTGAGGAACGCATCCAGTCGTTCGACGTTCCAGTCCTGGTTCGATGCACCGACCGACGCGCTGTCGCGCTTCTGGTAGCTGGCGAACAACGCCACGCCGAAGATCTCGGCGTCATTCGCCCAGCTGAAGAGGCCGAGTGCTTCCGGCGTGACTTCGCTGCCGGTCTCGACACTCGTGTCGAACATGGCCTTGACGCCGAGCGAAGCCTTGTTGCCCGCCGTCAGCGGCCGAAGTGTCTTCACGTTGATGGTCGCACCGATGCCGCCCGACGGATACGGCGCGCGCGCCCGGTCTTGTAGACCTCGAGGCCCGTGACACCTTCGGAAGCCAGGTTCGAGAAGTCGAATGAGCGGCTGGTGAACGTGCCGTATTCGCCGTCACCACCCGAGCCCACCACCACTACGTCGGCGGTCGGCATCTGGCGGCCGTTCAGCGTGACCAGATTGAAGCCGGGACCAAAGCCGCGCGCGGTGACGCGCGAACCTTCGCCGGCGACACGGTCGATCGATACACCGGAAATGCGCTGCAGGGATTCCGCGAGATTGGTGTCGGGGAACTTGCCGATGTCTTCAGCGCTGATCGCGTCGACGACGCCGACCGCTTCGCGCTTGATGTTCATGGAAGCGAGCATGCTTCCGCGCAAGCCGGTGACGACGACTTCTTCCATTTCTTCGTTCGCCTGTTCCTGCGCGAACACGGGAGCAGTACCCAGCAACATCGCCCCACCGACGATGCCGAGCAATGCTTCCTGCTTTCTGCCTAATCCTTTTTGAATTGCCCTTCTGAGTTCAGAGTGCAAAAAATTCCCGTTGCCAGGCAACTGAGTATTCCTCGCCATAGTGAGATGCTCCCGTCTTTAGTCTTTCGAACTACTGACCGCACTCTTTAGTCCGGCGAACCCCTGCTCCTTCTCGCTGCATGCCCCGAGCCTTGCGCACAACCAGTCCCTTCGCATGAGTCCCCCTCGGGCCGGATACTAAGTGACTGTTGCGCGTGGCGTAACTGTATTTACACGCTATCTACGCAGAAAACGCACCGAAGTGGTTAGAGCGCCACAACGGCGCAAGCCATGTCTTGTGTCTCCGACGCAGCGCAACACGAGACACGCGGCACGCGCTGTCGGCGTGAAAAAAGCAAAAGGGGCCGGAAAACCCTTGCGGGCCCCATGTCTCGAACAAGACAGGAGCAAAAAAAGCGCCGCGCCTGCGGCGTGAATCGACCCGGAGCCCGCCCCAGGAGAGGGCCAAGGGCAACATCAACCATCAGAACCTGTAGCGCGCTCCGAGGAACCACCTGGCGGCCGGTGTGCGTGTAGACCACGACGCGATTGGCATGAGGTCGAGTCCCCCGAGCGACAACGCGAGGTGCTCGTTCACCTCGCAGGAAGTAGATAGGTCGTGGATTGCCGAGCCCGCGGCCTCGAGGCCGCGGGCTCGAGCCGACTAGCTATCGCAGGGCAACGCGGCGCGATCGCATCGCGCCAAGGGCGCCAAGCCCCGAGAGCAGCAGCCAGGCCGCCGCAGGCAGTGGCACCGGCGGCACCGCCGCGAGATTTGCGCGGATTTCGCCGCCCGGGAATGTGGCGTTGTGAATGTTCGAGTACGCGGTACCGGCATTGAGCCCGGCGATGAGCGCATCGCGAGCTCCAGCCGCGGTTCCGCCACCGAAGTTGTTCAGGAAGCCCGCGGTGTACGTGGACGTGCTGAGCAGATCGAACACGCGGTCATAGGAGCCCGACAGCGCCGTAGTGAAGGCCGGAAACCCGACGGCAACACCGATGTTGGTTCCCTGGGCAGTGCAGCAGTGAATGTGCGCGGCGGCCGGCAATCCACCGGTGAGCCCCGACCACTCCACGTGAACTGTCATGAGAGACAGTGAATCGTTGATCACAACCGAGGTGAATCCGGTCGCCGGCGACGCATTCGCCGGATTCTCGTTCGCACCCGACATCACGCCGGCATAAAGCATTTCCGCATTGGCATTGGCCGCAAATAGCGCGCTGCAGGCTAGAAATCCTATCGTCCGCAGGATCTTCATGACACAACTCCCTGTGTTTGTTTGGCGATCGCGGGCCAGTATTCGAACAGGGATGTTTCCGCCGCATAACGCTTCGGTGAAACGCGGGGGATGCGGATCCGGCAGAGACTCTCGATAAAAAAAGGGCCGGTATCGCTACCGGCCCCTCACTTCGTTCGAGCTACCGGTCAGTACCTGACCCGCCAGCCCGCTGGATCACACTTCAGCCTTCGACGACTGCGCCCTCGCCGACTCCGGCGCCGCCATCATCGATGTCGGCGACTCCGCCGCCCACATCCATGAAGCTGCCGCGATCGTTGGCGTCGGCCTTGGCGCGGCGATGCTCGTGGGCAGCAAAGCCGGTACCGGCCGGGATCAGGCGACCGACGATGACGTTTTCCTTCAGGCCGCGCAGATCGTCCTTGAGACCGCGAACCGCCGCTTCCGTAAGCACGCGCGTGGTTTCCTGGAACGATGCCGCCGAGATGAACGACTCCGTCGCCAACGAAGCCTTGGTGATGCCGAGCAGCACGGGCTGCAGCGTCGCCGGGGTCTTCTTGTCGTTGGTCAGCTTGTCGTTCATGAGGTTGGCGCGGGCACGATCGAGCTGCTCACCCTTGAGGTAGGCCGACTCGCCGATCTCGAGCACCTCGGTCTTGCGCAGCATCTGGCGAATGATCACTTCGATGTGCTTGTCGTTGATCTTCACGCCCTGCAGGCGATACACGTCCTGGATCTCGCGAACCAGGTAGTTGGCCAGCGACTCGACGCCCTGCAGGCGCAGGATGTCGTGCGGGTTCAGCTCGCCGTCGGCGATCACTTCGCCGCGCGTCACGCCTTCGCCTTCGAACACGTTGAGCTGGCGCCACTTCGGGATCAGCTCTTCGTACTTCTCGCTGTCCTCGCCGGTGATGACGAGACGGCGCTTGCCCTTGGTTTCCTTGCCGAAGCTCACCGTGCCGCTCTTCTCCGCAAGAATTGCGGGGTCCTTCGGCTTGCGGGCTTCGAAGAGATCCGCGACGCGCGGCAGACCGCCGGTGATGTCGCGGGTCTTCGAGGATTCCTGCGGGATGCGTGCGATGACGTCGCCGACCGACACGCGTGGCGCCGTCCTCGAGCGCGATGAGCGCGCCCGGGGGCAGCGTGTACACGGCCGGAATTTCGGTGTTCGCGAAGGTCGCTTCCTTGCCCTTGGCGTTCAGGAGCTTCACCGTCGGGCGAAGATCCTTGCCGCCGCGCTGCTTGGAGTCGAGCACCACGGTCGAGGAGAGGCCCGTGACTTCGTCCACCTGCGTGGTGACGGTCAGGCCGTCGACGAAGTCCTGGAACTTGATGTGACCGCCCACTTCCGTGATGACGGGGTGGGTGTGCGGATCCCAGGTCGACACGACCTGTCCGCCCACGACCTTGTCGCCTTCCTTCGAAGTGATCTGCGCGCCGTAGGGAATCTTGTAGCGCTCACGCTCGCGGCCGAACTCGTCGACCACGCCGATTTCGCCAGAGCGCGAAACCGCGACCAGGTGACCCTTCTCGTGCTGCACGGTCTTCACGTTGTGGAAGCGCAGCGTGCCCTTGTTGCGCACTTCGAGCGACGAAGCGGCAGCGGCTCGTGACGCCGCGCCACCGATGTGGAACGTGCGCATCGTGAGCTGCGTGCCCGGCTCGCCGATCGACTGCGCGGCCATGACGCCGACCGCTTCGCCGATGTTGATCTGACGGCCGCGAGCGAGGTCGCGTCCGTAGCAGGTGGCGCACACGCCGTAACGCGTCTTGCAGGTGATGGGCGAGCGCACTTGCACCACGTCCACACCTTCCTGCTCGATGAGGCGCACCATCTTTTCGTCGATGAGCGTGCCCACCGGCAGCAACACGGTGTCGGTGCCCGGCTTGAGGATGTCTTCGACCACGGTGCGGCCCAGGACGCGTTCGCCGAGGGCTTCGACCACGTCACCGCCTTCGACCAGCGGCATCATGGTGAGACCCAGCGTCGTGCCGCAATCCAGCCTGCGTGACCACGAGATCCTGCGCGACGTCGACGAGACGGCGCGTGAGGTAACCCGAGTTCGCCGTCTTCAGCGCCGTGTCGGCCAGACCCTTGCGGGCGCCGTGCGTCGAGATGAAGTACTGCTGGGCGTTCAGGCCTTCGCGGAAGTTCGCCGTGATGGGCGTCTCGATGATCGAGCCGTCAGGCTTGGCCATGAGGCCGCGCATGCCGGCGAGCTGGCGAATCTGCGCCGCGCTACCGCGGGCGCCGGAGTCGGCCATCATGAAGATCGAGTTGAACGACTTCTGCTTCTGCGGCTTGCCGTAGCGAATCGATGGCGTCTTCGACGCCGAGCTTTTCCATCATGGCCTTCGCCACCTGGTCGTTTGCACGGGACCAGATGTCGACCACCTTGTTGTAGCGCTCGCCGTTCGTGACGAGACCGGACGAATACTGGTCCTGGATCTCCTTCACGTCCTTGTCGGCGGCCGCGACGATCTTGGTCTTCTGCTCCGGAATGACGATGTCGTCGATGCCGAAGGAGACCGCCGAACGCGTGGCGTACTGGAAGCCGGTGTACATGAGCTGGTCGGCGAAGATGACCGTCTCTTTGAGACCCAGCGCGCGATAACACGCGTTGATCGTCGCGGAGATGATCTTCTTGGTCATGTCCTGGTTGACGAGATCGAAGGACAGGCCCTTCGGCAGGATCTCGCCGAGCAGCGAACGACCGACGGTCGTGTTGACCACGCGCAGCTTCTCGGTGAACGACGCCCTCGGGGCTCTTCGACCACTCGCGCACGCGCACTTTGACCTTGGCCTGCAGGTCGATCTGCCGGCCTTCATAGGCGCGGTGAACTTCCTGCGTGTCCGAGAACATCATGCCCTCGCCCTTCGCGCCCACCTTTTCGCGGGTCATGAAGTAGAGGCCGAGCACCACGTCCTGCGACGGAACGATGATCGGGTCGCCGTTGGCGGGCGACAGGATGTTGTTCGACGACATCATGAGTGCGCGCGCTTCGAGCTGCGCTTCGAGCGACAGCGGCACGTGCACGGCCATCTGGTCACCGTCGAAGTCGGCGTTGAACGCGCCGCAGACGAGCGGATGCAGCTGGATGGCCTTGCCTTCGATGAGCACCGGCTCGAACGCCTGGATGCCCAGGCGATGCAGCGTCGGCGCGCGGTTCAGCAGGACCGGATGTTCGCGAATGACTTCTTCGAGGATGTCCCAGACTTCCGGACCTTCACGCTCGACCAGGCGCTTGGCGGCCTTGATGGTCGAGGCGTCGCCACGGATCTGCAGCTTCTGGAAGATGAAGGGCTTGAAGAGCTCGAGCGCCATCTTCTTCGGCAGGCCGCACTGGTGCAGGCGCAGCGTCGGACCGACCACGATGACCGAACGGCCGGAGTAGTCGACGCGCTTGCCGAGCAGGTTCTGACGGAACCGGCCCTGCTTGCCCTTGATCATGTCGGCGAGCGACTTCAGCGGGCGCTTGTTGGTGCCCGTGATGGCGCGGCCGCGGCGGCCGTTGTCGAGCAGCGCGTCCACAGCTTCCTGCAGCATGCGCTTCTCGTTGCGCACGATGATGTCCGGAGCGTTGAGCTCGAGCAGGCGGCGCAGACGGTTGTTGCGGTTGATGACGCGGCGGTACAGATCGTTGAGATCCGACGTCGCGAAGCGGCCGCCATCGAGCGGCACCAGCGGACGCAGGTCCGGCGGCAGCACGGGCAGCACGGTCATGACCATCCACTCGGGCTTGTTGCCCGAGTCGATGAAGCTTTCGACGAGCTTCAGGCGCTTCGACAGACGCTTGAGCTTCGTCTCGGAAGACGTGCCCGCCATCTCTTCGCGCACCTTGAGCAGCTCGGCCTGCAGGTCGATGCTCTTCAGCAGCTCGAACACGGCCTCGGCGCCCATGCGGGCGTCGAACTCGTCGCCATGTTCTTCGATGGCTTCGAGATACATTTCATCGGTGAGCAACTGGCCGCGCTGCAGCGGCGTCATGCCTGGATCGATGACCACGAAGGCTTCGAAATACAGCACGCGCTCGATTTCGCGCAGCGTCATGTCGAGCATGAGGCCGATGCGGCTCGGCAGCGACTTCAGGAACCAGATGTGCGCGGTCGGGCTCGCGAGCTCGATGTGGCCCATGCGCTCGCGGCGCACCTTGGCCTGCGTGACTTCCACGCCGCACTTCTCGCAGACCACGCCGCGATGCTTGAGGCGCTTGTACTTGCCGCAAAGACATTCGTAATCCTTCACGGGTCCGAAGATCTTGGCGCAGAACAGGCCGTCGCGTTCCGGCTTGAACGTGCGGTAGTTGATGGTTTCCGGCTTCTTGACCTCGCCGTACGACCAGGCACGGATCATGTCCGGCGATGCCAGACCGATCTTGATGCTGTCGAACTGTTCGACCGGAGCGTGCTGCTTGAACAGCTTGAGTAAGTCTTTCATGTAGTTAGCTCCTTAGTCCTGCTCAAGTTCAATGTTGATACCGAGCGAACGTATCTCTTTGACGAGCACGTTGAAGGATTCGGGCATTCCCGCATCCATCTGGTGATTGCCGTCGACGATGTTCTTGTACATCTTCGTGCGGCCGTTCACGTCGTCCGACTTGACCGTCAGCATTTCCTGCAGCGTGTACGAGGCGCCGTAGGCCTCGAGTGCCCACACTTCCATTTCGCCGAAGCGCTGGCCGCCGAACTGCGCCTTGCCACCCAGCGGCTGCTGCGTGACGAGCGAGTACGGACCGGTCGAACGCGCGTGCATCTTGTCGTCGACCAGGTGGTTGAGCTTCAGCATGTACATGTAGCCGACGGTGACCTGGCGCTCGAATTTCTCGCCGGTGCGGCCGTCGAACAGATGCATCTGACCGGACAGCGGCAGGTCCGCGAGTGCCAGCAGGCGCTTGATCTCTTCTTCCGAGGCGCCGTCGAACACCGGCGTCGCGATCGGCACGCCCTTCGACAGGTTCTTGGCGAGGTTCGACGACTTCGGCGTCGTTGAAGGAATCGATGTCTTCCTTCTGGCCGCCGGTCTGGTTGTAGATCTGGTCGAGGAAGCTCGCGGATGTCGTTGATCGCCGCCTGGGCTTCGATCATCTTGCCGATCTTGAGTCCGAGACCCTTCGCGGCCCAGCCGAGATGGGTTTCGAGCACCTGACCGACGTTCATGCGCGAAGGCACGCCCAGCGGATTCAGCACGATGTCGACCGGCGTACCGTCGGCGAGATACGGCATGTCTTCGACCGGAACGATCGTCGAGATGACGCCCTTGTTGCCGTGACGGCCGGCCATCTTGTCGCCGGGCTGCACGCGGCGCTTCACCGCGAGGTACACCTTCACCATCTTGAGCACGCCCGGGGCGAGATCGTCGCCGGCCGTGATCTTGGCTTTCTTCTCGTCGAGGCGCTTCTCGAGCGCCTTGCGCTGGATCTTGAGGCGCTCGGAAGCCTGCTCGAGCTGGCTGTTCGCATCTTCGTCTTCGAGACGGATCTCGAACCACGATTCGCGGGCCACCTCGTCGAGGTACGCCACTTCGATCTTGCCCTTGAGGCGGTTCGGACCACCGGCCGCGACCTTGCCGACGAGCATGTCGCGCACGCGCGAGAACAAGTCGTCTTCGAGGATGCGCTGCTGGTCGCCCAGGTCCTTGCGGACGCGTTCGATTTCAGCCTTCTCGATGGACAGCGCGCGCGAGTCCTTGTCGACGCCGTCGCGCGTGAACACGCGCACGTCGATGACCGTGCCGTCCATGCCCGGGGGCACGCGCAGTGACGTGTCTTTAACGTCGCGACGCCTTCTCACCGAAGATGGCGCGCAGCAGTTTCTCTTCCGGCGTGAGCTGGGTTTCGCCCTTCGGCGTGACCTTGCCCACGAGGATGTCGCCGGCGCGCACTTCGGCGCCGATGAACGCGATGCCCGCTTCGTCGAGCTTGGCCAGCGCGGCGTCACCGACGTTCGGGATGTCCGCGGTGATTTCTTCCGGGCCCGAGCTTCGTGTCGCGAGCGACGCAGGTCAGTTCTTCGATGTGGATCGTGGTGAAACGATCTTCCTGCACCACGCGTTCGCTGATGAGGATGGAGTCTTCGAAGTTGTAGCCGTTCCACGGCATGAACGCGACCAGCAGGTTCTGGCCGAGCGCGAGCTCGCCCAGATCCGTCGACGGTCCGTCCGCCAGCACGTCGCCGCGCGCGATGTGATCACCGGCGTGCACCAGCGGACGCTGGTTGATGCAGGTGTTCTGGTTCGAACGCGTGTACTTGGTGAGGCCGTAGATGTCGACGCCGGCTTCGTTGGCGTTCGTCTCGTTGTCGTTCACGCGGATGACGATGCGCGAGGCGTCGACCGAGTCGACGATGCCGCCACGCTTGGCCACCACGGTGACGCCCGAGTCGATGGCCACGGGACGTTCCATGCCCGTGCCCACGAGCGGCGTGTCCGCACGCAGCGTCGGCACTGCCTGGCGCTGCATGTTCGAGCCCATGAGCGCGCGGTTCGCGTCGTCATGCTCGAGGAAGGGGATGAGCGAGGCCGCGACCGACACGATCTGCTTCGGGCTCACATCCATGAAGTTGATGCGATCCACGGGCATGAGCGTGAATTCGTTTTCGAAGCGGCACGAGACGAGATCGTCGGTGAGCTTGCCCGTGCTGCTCAGGGCCGAGTTCGCCTGCGCGATCGCGAAGTGACCTTCTTCGATCGCCGACAGGTATTCGATCTTGTCGGTGACCTGGCCGCTTTCGACGCGACGGTACGGCGTCTCGAGGAAGCCGTATTGGTTGGTGCGCGCGTACACGGACAGCGAGTTGATGAGGCCGATGTTCGGACCTTCAGGCGTTTCGATCGGGCACACGCGGCCGTAGTGCGTCGGGATGCACGTCGCGCACTTCGAAGCCGGCGCGTTCGCGCGTCAAACCACCCGGGCCCAGTGCCGAGACGCGACGCTTGTGCGTGACTTCCGACAGCGGGTTGTTCTGGTCCATGAACTGCGAGAGCTGCGAGGAGCCGAAGAATTCCTTCACCGCGGCCGCCACCGGCTTCGCGTTGATCATTTCCTGCGGCATGAGCGGCTCGGATCTCCGCGATCGTCAGGCGCTCCTTCACGGCGCGCTCGACGCGCACGAGGCCGACGCGGAAGGCGTTCTCCGCCATTTCGCCGACGCTGCGCACGCGGCGATTGCCGAGGTGGTCGATGTCGTCCACGCCGCCTTCGCCGTTACGGATGCTGATGAGGACCTTGAGCACGTCGAGCACGTCTTCCTTCGAAAGCACGGACGAACCCGTGATTTCCTGACGGCCGACGCGACGGTTGAACTTCATGCGGCCCACGGCCGAGAGGTCATACCGTTCCTGGTTGAAGAACAGGTTGTTGAAGAGATTTTCCGCGGCGTCCTTGGTCGGCGGTTCGCCGGGACGCATCATGCGGTAGATCTCGACCAGCGCTTCGAGACGGGTCTTGGCCGGGTCGATGCGCAGCGTGTCGGAGATGTACGGACCACGATCGAGATCGTTGACGTACAGCGTGTTCACTTCGGCGATGTTGGCTTCGATGAGCTTCTCGACCGAGGCGGCCGTCAGCACTTCGTTGGCCTTGGCGAGCACTTCACCGGTGTCGGTGTTCACGACATCGTGCGACAGGATCTTGCCGTAGACGTATTCGCGCGGCACGGTGAGTTTCTTCACACCGGCGTCTTCGAGCTGACGCACGTGACGTGCGGTAATGCGGCGGCCTTCTTCCACGATGACCTGGTCACCGATGCGGATTTCGAACGTCGCCGTTTCACCGCGCAGACGCGCGGGCACCAGCTCGAGCGACACTTCGTCGCGGCCGATGAAGAAACGGTTCTTGTCGAAGAACGTGTCGAGGATCTCGCCCTCGTTCATGCCGAGCGCGCGCAGGATGATGGAGACCGGCAGCTTGCGGCGGCGGTCGATGCGCGCGAACACGGCGTCTTTCGGGTCGAACTCGAAGTCGAGCCACGAGCCGCGATAGGGAATGATGCGCGCGGAGAACAGCAGCTTGCCCGAGCTGTGGCTCTTGCCACGGTCGTGGTCGAAGAACACGCCGGGGCTGCGATGCAGCTGCGAAACGATGACGCGCTCGGTGCCGTTGATGACGAACGTGCCGTTGTCGGTCATGAGCGGCAGTTCGCCGAGGTAGACCTCCTGCTCACGCACGTCCTTGATGGGCTTCTTGGCGCCCGCGGCTTCCTTGTCCAATACGATGAGACGAACCTTGACGCGCAGCGGCGCGGCATAGGTGAGGCCACGGAGCTGGCACTCTTTCACGTCGAAAACCGGATCACCGAGGCGATAGCTCACGTACTCCAGGATCGCGTTGCCCGAATAGCTGGAGATCGGGAACACAGTCTTGAAAGCCGCATGCAGCCCGATGTCCTCGCGACGCTCTTCGGCCTTGTCGGCCTGAAGGAAGGTGCGGTAGGAATCGAGCTGGATGGCGAGGAGGTACGGCGTCTCGAGGATGCTGCCCTGCTTGCCAAAGTTCTTGCGGATGCGCTTTTTCTCGGTGAAGGAATAAGCCATCGGTTGTGCTCCTGTGCCGCTGCTGCCGCGCGGCCCTGAATAAATCAAAAAAATCGGACGATAAAAACTATCGAATCTTCATCGAAATCGGCTGGGGTCGCCCTTCATGGGGGCGACCCCCGCTTTTCTCTGTCAACGCAAACGGCGATCAATTACTTGATCTCGACCTTCGCGCCAGCTTCTTCGAGCTTCTTCTTCATGCCATCGGAGTCGGCCTTGTTGACACCTTCTTTGACGGTGCTCGGCACGCCTTCGACGAGGTCCTTCGCTTCCTTCAGGCCGAGGCCCGTCAGTTCGCGGATGACCTTGATGACGCCGACTTTCTTGTCGGCCGGATATTCCTTGAGGATGACCGTGAATTCGGTCTGCGCTTCGGCAGCAGGCGCCGCAGCGGCGGCACGGCCACCACCAGCAGCCACGGCAACCGGAGCAGCGGCGGTCACGCCGAACTTCTTCTCCATGTCGGAGATCAGTTCGACGACTTCCATCACGCTCATCTTGGAAATCGCATCGAGAATTTCGTCTTTTGAAACAGCCATTGTCATTACTCCAAAAAAATTTCAGCTACTAACTAACTGACAAGATCATGCGGTGGCGGACTTGGCGTCCTTGACGGCTACCAGGGTCCACACGAGCTTCTGCTTCGGCGCGGCGAGCGTGCCGACGAACTTCTGGATCGGCGCCTTCATGACGCCGAGAAGTTGCGACAGCGCCTGCAGACGCGTTGGCAGACTCGCAACCTTCTCGAGGTCTTTCGCGGACAGAACCTGCTCCGCCGATCGACACGAGGGTTGCGATCAGCTTGTCGTTGTCTTTCGAGAAGGCCTTGACCACGCGCGCCGCGGCGCCCGGATCGTCCTTCGAGAAAGCCAGTACCAGAGGACCCTTCAGTTTCGGGCCAACCGGTTCGAAAGCCGTGCCGGCGAACGCCTTGCGAGCCAGCGTGTTTTTGACGACACGCATGTACACGCCCTGGGCGCGCGCCTTCGCGCGAAGGTCGGTCATCTGCGTCACCGTGAGGCCACGGTATTCGGCAGCGACCACCGAAAGGGCGGTCTTCGCCACTTCGGTTACTTCGGCAACCAGCACTTTCTTGTCTTCGAGATTGAGTGGCATATCCACGCACTCCTGGACAAAGATCACTTTCACACTCCGGAACACTTCGTCTTTCGCAAGACGGAGCGCCCGGCACCAATCGATAGCGACCTTCATCCAGTGCAGCTGCGGCCTTCTCCGTGCAGAGAAGGCCATCGAAACACTGTCTGAGCGGTACACCATCTGCGCAGGCCTTCGCGATTAAGAAGCGGCGGGTTGTTAGACCCCGGCTTCGCCTGCGGTCTTAGATGGAACCCGCGCTACCGCGGGCCCGCATCAATCTCAATTCACTTCCTTCAAAATCTCACAGGCCCAGCGACCCCTGGTCGATCACGACGCCCGGGCCCATCGTCGAAGACACGGTGATCTTCTTGACGTAGATGCCCTTGGACGTCGCCGGCTTCGCCTTGTTGAGGTCGTTGATCAGCGCGATCAGGTTGTCCTTGAGATGCGCTGCCTCGAACTTCGACTTGCCGATGATGCAGTGGATGATTCCGGCCTTGTCCACGCGATACGTGACCTGACCGGCCTTGGCGTTCTTCACGGCCGTGGCGACATCCGGAGTCACGGTGCCGACTTTCGGATTCGGCATGAGTCCGCGAGGACCCAGGATCTGACCGAGCTGACCCACGACGCGCATGGCGTCCGGGCTCGCGATCACGCGATCGAAGTTGATCACGCCGGCCTTCACCTGCGCGGCGAGGTCTTCCATGCCGACGATGTCGGCACCCGCGGCCTTCGCGAGCTCGACGTTCTTGCCGGCGGTGAACACGGCGACGCGCAGCGTCTTGCCCGTGCCATGCGGCATCACGGTGGAACCGCGAACCTGCTGGTCGGACTTGGCGGCGTCGATGCCGAGATTCACGGCGCAATCGACGGTCTCGTTGAACTTCGCGGTGGCGAATTCCTTGACCATCTTCAGCGCGTCGTCGATCGAATACTGCTTGCCCGGCATGAATCTTGTTCTTCCAGGCCTTTTCACGTTTTGCGATTGCCATGACTTACTCCACCACGTCCACGCCCATGGACCGGGCGCTGCCAGCGATAGTGCGCACCGCGGCGTCGAGATCGGCCGCCGTGAGGTCCGGCGTCTTGGTCTTCGCGATCTCTTCGAGCTGTTTGCGCGTGATCTTGCCCACCTTGGCGGTGTTGGGCGTGCCGCTGCCTTTCTCGATGCCGATCGCCTTGCGAATGAGCACCGACGCCGGCGGCGTCTTCATGATGAAAGTGAAGCTGCGATCCGAGTACACGGTGATGATCACCGGGATCGGCAGGTTCTTTTCCACCTTCTGCGTGGCAGCGTTGAACTGCTTGCAGAATTCCATGATGTTGACGCCCTGCTGACCGAGCGCGGGCCCGATCGGCGGCGCCGGATTGGCGGCGCCTGCAGGTACCTGCAGCTTGACGTAGCCGTTTACCTTCTTTGCCATGACTATCTACCTCCTGGGTGCCAGCGCCACGTACAACTGACGTAGCTCCCCATGTCGTGTCCGTGACGCGTTGCACCCGGGCTTCCCTGCCACCGCGACTGAATTCGGGCATAAACCCTACTAGGCCTTTTCCACCTGACTGAAATCGAGCTCGACCGGGGTCGAGCGGCCGAGAATCTGCACGGCCACCTGCAGCCGGCTCTTCTCGTAATTCACGTTCTCGACCACGCCGTTGAAGTCGTTGAACGGGCCGTTGGTGACACGCACCACTTCGCCGGGTTCGAACAACACCTTCGGACGCGGCTTGTCCACGCCCTCTTCGACGCGACGCAGGATCTGGTTGGCTTCTTTCTCGGTGATGGGCGCCGGTTTGTCGGGCGTGCCACCGATGAAGCCGAGCACCTTGGGCACGTCGCGCACCAGGTGCCAGGTCTGCTCGTCCATGTCCATCTGCACGAGGACATAGCCGGGATAAAACTTGCGCTCGCTCTTGCGGCGCTGGCCGTCGCGCATCTCCACCACTTCTTCGGTGGGCACGAGGATCTCGCCGAACTTGTGTTCGAGGCCGTCACGCTTGATGCGCTCCTTGAGCGCCTCCGAAACGCGATGCTCGAAGTTCGAATAGGCGTGGACGACGTACCAGCGTAATGCCATGTCAGCTTCCTGTGCCCGTGAAGAACTTCGTCACGGAGGCCAACACGAGATCGAGTATCCAGAAGAACATGCTCGCGATCGACCACGAACACCAGCACGACCACCGTCGTCGTTCAGCGTTTCCTGGCGAGTCGGCCAGAACACCTTGCGCAACTCGACACGCGACTCGAGCACGAACTGCCAGAAGTTGCGGCCGTACTGCGAGAACGCGAACACGCACCAGCCCTAGCAGGATGCCGCCGAACATCGCCACCCAGCTCGCCCAGGCTTCCGGACGGCTCTTGAGGACGTAGTACGCCACGATGCCGCCGAGCACCAGAATGATGGCGGCGATCAATTTGGCGGTGTCGGCGCCTGCCGGCACCGCCGTTTGTTGTTTAACTTCGTCGTTCATGTTCCACAGATGGCAGGCCAGGAGGGAATCGAACCCCCAACCTGCGGTTTTGGAGACCGCCGCTCTGCCAATTGAGCTACTGGCCTGTGGTTGAAATGTCTTACTTCAGGATCTTCGCGACGACGCCGGCGCCGACGGTGCGGCCACCTTCACGGATGGCGAAGCGCAGGCCTTCTTCCATCGCGATCGGGTTGATCAGCTCCACCGTCATTTTGATGTTGTCGCCCGGCATCACCATCTCGGTGTTGCCCGGTAACTCGATCGTGCCGGTCACGTCGGTCGTGCGGAAGTAGAACTGCGGGCGATAGCCCTTGAAGAACGGCGTGTGACGGCCGCCCTCTTCCTTCGTCAGCACGTACACCTCGCACTCGAAATCGCGTGTGCGGGTTGATCGAACCGGGCTTCGCCAGCACCTGGCCGCGCTGCACTTCTTCGCGCTTCGTGCCACGCAGCAGCACGCCGACGTTGTCGCCCGCCTCACCCGAGTCGAGCAACTTGCGGAACATCTCCACGCCCGTGCAGATCGTCTTCTGCGTCGGGGCGATACCGATGATCTCGATTTCGTCGTTCACCTTGACGATGCCGCGCTCGATGCGGCCCGTGACCACCGTGCCACGACCCGAGATCGAGAACACGTCTTCCACCGGCATCAGGAACGGCTTGTCGATCTCGCGCTTCGGGACCGGGATGTACTTGTCCATCTCTTCGACGAGCTTGATCACGGCCTTCACGCCGATGTCCGAGGCATCACCCTCGAGCGCCTTCAGCGCCGAGCCGATGATGATCGGGGTCTTGTCGCCGGGGAATTTGTACACCGACAGCAACTCGCGAACTTCGAGCTCGACCAGCTCCAGAAGCTCCTTGTCGTCGACCATGTCCGCCTTGTTCATGAACACGACGATGTACGGCACGCCGACCTGGCGGGCCAGCAGGATGTGCTCGCGCGTCTGCGGCATCGGGCCGTCAGCGGCCGACACCACGAGGATCGCGCCGTCCATCTGCGCCGCGCCCGTGATCATGTTCTTCACGTAGTCGGCATGCCCGGGGCAGTCGACGTGCGCGTAGTGGCGGTTCTTCGACTGGTACTCCACGTGCGCCGTCGAAATCGTGATGCCGCGCGCCTTCTCTTCCGGCGCCTTGTCGATCTGGTCGTACGCCATGTACGAGCCACCGTTGGTCTCCGCCATCACCTTGGTGAGCGCAGCCGTCAGCGTGGTCTTGCCATGGTCGACGTGACCAATCGTGCCGACGTTGACGTGCGGTTTATTGCGTTCGAACTTTTCTTTTGACACGGAGATAACCTCTGAACCTGATGCCTAACCACTAACCGACAAAACACCGAGCGCGGAACTGGAGCTCACGACCGGGATTGAACCGGTGACCTCGTCCTTACCAAGGACGTGCTCTACCAACTGAGCTACGTGAGCTTCCTGGAGCGGGTGATGGGAATCGAACCCACGCCATCAGCTTGGAAGGCTGAGGTTCTACCATTGAACTACACCCGCCGATGACGCCTAAGGCTCACGCCTCAAATCCTTTAACCCGCGAAAAACCACCGACTATCTACCTTCGAACTTCTCCTTCCGCCCATCCCACAAAAACGAATGGTGGAGGGGGAAGGATTCGAACCTTCGAAGGCGTAAGCCGGCAGATTTACAGTCTGCTCCCGTTGGCCGCTTGGGTACCCCTCCCGGGAAAAACGAGCCGCGTATTCTCGTTTCGACCCCCCGGAGTGTCAACGGCATTGGCGCGTATTTTGCTGTGGAATTTGGCGACCTGGAACCCGACTTCCCAGCGGCCCGCCCGCCAATCAGCGGCACACATCTATATAGGGTGAAGTCCCAGGTATCAAGGCCCAGCCGGAGCGCCCGCTTGCGAAATCACGGAGCCGTTTCGAGCTGGATCCCCATCACCTGGTCCACGAGGGGCGCCAGTTTGGCCGAATCCATGGTCAGGGCCCCGGCCACCCGATAGGTCATGTTGATCCGGGTCCCGGACCGTCCGGCGCCAGGGTGAAAGCTGAGCACCCCGGTGACGGCCATGTCCTGAAGGGGTCCGAGTGCCGCCTCGAGCCGCAACAGCTTGCCCGGCTGGGCGAAGATCACCCGCCCGTGCTGCACCGACCCGCCGTCGGCCAGCTTCTCGCAGAAGCAGCCACCGGCCTTGGGCGCGAGCTTCAGATTCGTGGCGGACCCCGACCAGGTATGTGCCGGGTCCCACCACTCGCGCCACCTTGACCAGCTTCCGGTAGACCGCAGCCGGGGTGGCCTCCGCCATGATGGTGGCCTCGATGGCGAACCCGTTCTCCCGCGTCTCCTGGACCGCGGCGTGTGCCGAACCATGCCACGAGCAGCGCAAGGGTGAGTGAGAGGCGGTATGATCATGACCGCGAAGGCTATCACCCGGGCGCCATCGCGCCCGCAAACGCGAGGCTCGACAGCTCGGCGATTTCCGAGGCGACCAGGTGATTTGAAAGCGCCGCCGCGCAAATCCCTGGGCAATTCGACGCTACCGTACCGTCAGGCGGGTCAATCGGCTCACGACGAAGCCCTCGTGTTCGAACAGCCGGCGCACCTCGCGATTGCGTCCCTCGTGCAGGCAGACGCGAAGCCAGGTGTGGCTGCCCTCGGTCGACTCGGCCTGGATCTCATCGAAATTCGCCGGACCGTCCTCGAGCTCGACGCCGCGCCGCAGCCGCTCGAGGACGTCGGCCGACGGCGAACCCCGAAGCCGCACCAGGTACTCGCGTCGGATCTCGCTCGAGGGGTGCATCAGCCGGTGGGCGAGCTCCCCGTCGTTGGTGAACAGCAGCAGACCCGGAGGTGTTCACGTCCAGCCGGCCAACCACGATCCATCGCCCGCTCGCCGGCGGCGGCAGGCGATCGAAGACCGTCGGTCGGCCTTCCGGATCGCTGCGCGTGGTCACCTCGCCGACCGGCTTGTGATACAGCAGCACCTCGACCGATTCGCGCCGCCCACCCAGGTCGAGCGGCTTGCCGTCGAGACAGATCCGGTCGGTGTCCGTGGCGCGATCGCCGAGCACCGCGACGCGATCATTGATGGTCACGCGGCCGGCGCGGATCCATTCTTCGATGCCGCGGCGCGAACCATGGCCGGCGCTCGCCAGCAGCTTTTGCAATCGTTCAGTCATGAGGGCGGCAGCATAACCAACTGTTATATGGCTATTCCAAGGCCGGCCTCGTCTTTGTTCGGCGTACCCGCCTAGAGTCGCCGCACCATGCTCTACGACAACATTCTCGGCACAATCGGCCGCACTCCCATCGTCCGCATCAACCGTCTCGCACCTGCGGGCACGACGATGTACGTGAAGTGCGAGTTCTTCAATCCGCTCTCGTCGGTCAAGGATCGCCTGGCGATCGCCATCATCGAAGACGCGGAGCGCACCGGCACGCTGAAGCCCGGCCAGACGGTGGTGGAAGCCACGTCCGGCAACACCGGCATCGCGCTCGCCATGGTGTGCGCCGCGAAGGGTTATCCGTTCGTCGCCGTGATGGTGGAAACCTTCTCGATCGAGCGTCGCAAGATCATGCGCATGCTCGGCGCCAAGGTGATCCTCACGCCGGCCGCCGAACGCGGCCAGGGCATGGTGCGCAAGGCCGCCGAGCTCGCGCAGAAACACGGCTGGTTCCTCGCGCGTCAGTTCGAGAACCCGGCCAATCCCGGCTTATCACCGCAACACCACCGGTCCGGAAATCATCCAGGACTTCGTCGGCAAGCGTCTCGACAACTTCGTCACCGGCTGGGGCACGGGCGGCACGCTCACCGGCGTCGGTGAAGTGCTCAAGCTCGCGCGCCCGGACGTGAAGGTCATCGCCACCGAACCCGAAGCCGCGCAGTTGTTAGGCGGCAAGCCGTTCACGCCGCACAAGATCCAGGGCTGGACGCCGGATTTCGTGCCGGCGGTGCTCAACAGCAGCGTCCCCGACCGCATCGTGCCGGTCACCGACGTCGAAGCCATCGAAGCCGCGCGCGCGCTCGCGAAGAGCGAAGGCATTTTCGTCGGCATCTCGAGCGGCGGCACGTTCGCCGCGGCGCTCAAGGTGGCGCGCGAAGCGGGCCCGGGCTCGGTCACGCTGGCCATGCTGCCCGACACCGGCGAACGCTATCTATCCACCGCGCTGTTCGAGGGCATCTCGGACGGCGGCGATCCCGAGCCATGAGCGGACAACCGCGCGAAACATTCGGCCATGGATATGTCGCGCGGTTGCTGCCGAGCTTGCCGAGGTGACGCCTGGGCCCTGCCACGAAGTTCGCCGCGCTGCCGGACCCGTTCCGTTTCTGGCGCGGCGGCGCGCTCTCGGAAGGCCGGGTCGCCTACGAGACCTGGGGCTCGCTCAACGCGGCGCGCGACAACGCGGTGCTGCTCTTCACGGGGCTCTCGCCGTCGGCGCACGCGGCGTCGTCTCCGGAGGATCCTTCGTCCGGCTGGTGGGAAAAGATGGTCGGCCCCGGCAAGGCCATCGACACCAATCGTTACTTCGTCGTCTGCGTCAACTCGCTCGGCAGCTGCTTCGGCTCCTCGGGTCCCGCGTCCATCGATCCGGCCACCGGCCTCGCGTACCGCCTGGAATTTCCGGACCTGTCCATCGAAGACATCGCGCGCGGCGGCTACGAAACCATCCGCTCGCTGGGCATCGAAAGATTGTCCGCCGTGGTGGGTGCCTCGCTGGGCGGCATGGCGGTGCTGGCCTTCGCGGCGCAATTCGCCGGCGTGGCGCGCCGCGTCATCAGCATCTCCGGCAGCCCGGCGGCCATGCCCTTCGCCATCGCGCTGCGTTCGACGCAGCGCGACGCCATCCTCACGGATCCGGATTGGCAGGATGGCCAGTACTCCGGCGACGTGCGCCCCATCACGGGCATGCGGCTCGCGCGCAAGCTCGGCACGCTCACGTATCGCTCGGCCGCGGAGTGGAAACACCGCTTCGGCCGCCGCCCGGCTTCCGATCGCCGCTACGAAACGCTGTCGCCGGGCCGCGCGCATTTCCCGGCCGAGTTCGCGGTGCAGGACTATCTGAACGCGCAGGCCGACAAGTTCGTCTCGGTGTTCGATCCGAACTGCTATCTCTACCTGTCGCGCGCCATCGATCGCTTCGATCTGTCGGCGCATGGCGGCACTGCCGACCGCCGCGCTCAAGCGCGCCGCGGCGGAACGCGCGCTGGTGATCGGCGTCGAATCCGACATCCTGTTCACCATCAACGAACAGCGAGCCGTCGCGGACGCGTTCGAAGCCGCCGGCACCGCCACGGACTTCGTGCCGCTCGCCTCGCTCGAAGGCCACGACGCGTTCCTCGTGGACATCGAGCCGTTTGCCGCGGCCATCGGCAAATTCCTCGCTGGCGGAATACGACGCTCGCTCTAGTTCCCCGACCACGTGTACGCAACTTCGCGCGCCGTTAACCTGCGTGCAAGAGCCGTTCCTTAGGCTGCTCCTGAAACAAAGTCAGGAATACAGCAAAGGAGCTGTCATGAAAAATTCAAATCTCGCCGAACGGCTCGAGGAATTCGCGGCCACCGTCAGTCGTCGTCGATGCGCCGGAGGAAAAGGCGCCGCGCATGGTCGCCGGTGGCGGATTGCGGCACGAAGCGCCGCGCCCGGCGCCGCGCCGGCTCTCGCTCGACTCCCGCCGCATCCAGATCCGCGACCAGGGCCTGCGTCCGTTCCGGGTGTTCTAACTACCCGGCGCCGGCGCGGTCGAGAGGATCGGCGGCAGCGGGCAATGCAGCACCGAGCAGACGGTGCGCAGCAGCTCGCCTTCTTCCACCGAGAGTTTCTGGTCGTGCGCGATGCAGCGGACCAGCCCCTCGATGAGCACCTTCTTGGCGAATGGCCGCAGGTTGGCCAGGCGCGCCAGCGAATCGGCGAGCGCCTTGGGCCACTGCGCGATCTGCGCGGAACGGCGGCTGATGTTCGGGCAGCACGACCGAGATGCCGGCCTCGTAGGCGCGACGCGCGCGCGCATCGTCGCCGGTGCCCTGCGCGGCCAGGATGGCGAACAGCGTGTGGATCGCGGCGACCTCCTGCAGCAGCGAAGCGCTGCCGTGCAGCGGACCGGCTTCGAGATCGTCGAGGTTCGCCGCCAGCAGCAAGGTGAGGCAGCACTCGAACACGTCGATGCGTGCGTCGGCATTCGCGAGCTGCGCCACGACGTCGCGCAGTTGCTGGCGTTCGGGCAGTGACAGGCGCCGCAGTGCTGGAAACAGCTGCTGCACCGCCGGCAGGCGCAGCGCGGGCTGCAGCGAATCGGCGAGCGCCTGCATGCCGAGCGACTCGTGCGGTGAATTCAGCGCCGTACGCGGTTTCGAGGATGCGCCGCTGCTCGGCGCGCACGTCCGGAACTCTTGCTGGCCAGCACCACGAACATCAGCGCGCGCGCGTGATCGGCGGAGTCGACGAAGTCACGCAGGCCTTCGGGGATCGGCGACTGCGGGCGTTCTCGGCGTAACGCACGTTTTCGTTGGCGATGGTGCCCGCCAGCGCCGCGATGTCGTGCGCCGCGTGATCCGCGAACGCTGCGATCGGCCGCCGGCGTGAATGGCGCTGGCGCTGCCGCTGCGATCCGCCGGTGGCAATCGCGGACGCGCGCGGCGTCGTCGGCGCGCTGTCGTTCCGCAGTCGCGCGCGGCTTCGCGCCGCCAGCGTCGGCAAGCTCGCTCGCGCTTGAAGCGCCGGATCGAGCGCCTTGAGCCGCTCTTCGATCGGCGGATGCGTGGCGAACAAACGCGGCAGGCCCGCGGCGAACAACATGTGCGCCACTTCTTCGGCTTCCGGCGTGACGAGGCGCGAGCCTGCGCTCGCGCCCGCGATCTTGAGCAGCGCGCCGGACAAGCCGCTGCGGGTTGCGCGTGAACTGCACGGCCGACGCATCGGCGAGCCGCTCGCGATGCCGCGACACCGCTGCCTGCAGCAGGCGCCCGAAGAACACGCCGATGTAGCCCAGCACCATCACCGCCAGCGCCGCGAGCATGAGCGCGCCGGCGCCATCCTTGCGGCTGCCGCCCGCCGGCGTGCGGCGAGGTCTGCAGCACGACGCGCGCCACGATGGCGACCGCCAGCAGACCGAAGGTCCAGCCTAACAAGCGCACGTTGAGACGCATGTCGCCGTTGAGGATGTGGCTGAATTCGTGGGCGATCACGCCCTGCAACTCATCGCGCTTGAGACGGGTGGCGGCGCCGCGCGTCACGGCGATGGCGGCATCGGCCGGCGAATTGCCCGCCGCGAACGCGTTGATGCCGTCTTCGTGCTCGAGCACGTACACCTCGGGCATGGTCACGCCCGAAGCGATGGACATCTCTTCGACCACGTTGTGCAGGCGCTTGAGCGCGATGTCGCCCGTGTTGCGCTCGATGCGCGTGCCGCCCAGCGAACGCGCGACCACGCCGCCACCGGCGCGCAACGAAAGCGTCTTGAAGAGGCTGGCGCCGCAGATGATGCCCAGCACCACCACGCTGCTGCCGACCACCGCGTTTACCGGCGACGTGCCGGGCTCGGCCGCGGCGATGACGAACGCGACCACCGCATCGACCGCGACGACCACCAGCGCGACGGAGACCAGGAACGCGACCAGGAGCCAGCGCGTCGTGCGGCGCGCGGCTTCCTGGCGGGCGTAGAAATCCATCTAGTTAGGTGAAGCTGACCTTCGGCGCTTCGCGCGCCTCGGGCTTGGCGAGCTCGAGCAGCTGCGCGGGCGTGAAATTGAACATGCCGGCGATGATGCTGCCGGGGAACATCTCCACGCTGGTTGTTGTAGCTCATGACGGCGTCGTTGTACGCCTGGCGCGCGAACGCACCTTGTTTTCCGTCGAGGTGAGCTCTTCGGAAAGCTGCATCATGTTCTGGTTGGCCTTGAGGTCCGGATAGGCCTCGGCCAGCGCGAACAGCCGGCCGAGCGCGCCACCGAGCTGCGTCTCGGCGCCGGCGAGCGTGGTCATGGCGGCGGCATCACCGGGATTGGCGGCCGCGGCCTTGAGCCCGCTCACCGCGGAATTGCGCGCCTTGATGACGGCCTCGAGCGTCTCGCGCTCGTGCTTGATGTAACCCTTGACGGTCTCGACCAGATTCGGAATGAGGTCGTAACGACGCGTGAGCTGCACGTCGATCTGCGCGAACGCGTTCTTGTAGCCGTTACGCGCGCCGACCAGGCGGTTGTAGAGCGAGACGACGAACCAGACCGCGACGACGACTACGGCAAGCAGAATCCAACCCATGATGGGACTCCCTGAGACGCGCCCGTGGCGCGCGTGAAATATGGGTGCGGCGACCCGGCATTGCAAGTCATCGTCACTCGTCGTTAGCGCGTCGAGTTTTCCGTCTCACGCTCGCCGCGCCAATCCATGTTGACGTGGACGCATGTCCGGACGCGGCATTACATTGTTCGAACTTCTCGTCGTGCTGGTGCTCGTCGGCGTCATCGCCGCGCTCGCGCTTCCCGGCATATCGCCAGCACCTGGTGCGCGTACATCGCACCGAAGCCATGACCGCGCTGCTGCAACTGCAGGGCGCCGAAGAGTCCCTACTACCTGCGGCACGGCATCTACACCGCCAGCGTCACTGCCGCGCCACCGGCCGGTCTCGGCCTTCCGTCCGCCAGCGCGGGCAACAGATACGTGCTGTCCGTCGCGCTTGCGGCCGACGGCCAGTCGTTCATCGCCACCGCAACTCCGACGCCCGCCGGCGGACAGGATCGCGGATCACGAATGCCTCGCGTTCTCCATCGACGCGCGCGGGCGACGCGCGGTCAGCGGGACGGCGCGACGCGCAGCGCTGCTGGAAGTAGACCGCGCCAGTAACAACGTCGTGCTCCGCATGCGATAGTCGCGCGCATGAAAATTCGCGCCGCTGCTCGTCACCTCGCTGCTGCTGTCGCTCATCGGCCTCGCGCACGCCGCTCCCGGCCGAGCTCAAGATCGCCACCTGGAATCTCGAATGGTTCATGACGCCGGAAACACTGCGCGCGCTGACGCCGGCCTGCACACCCGCCGATGCGCCACGCGACGGCGCAGCGGCGCGCAGTTCCCTGCGACGTCGCGCACGAGCTCGCGCGCAGTCGCGAAGACATCGCCGCGCTGCGAGCGGCACGCGCGAACAGCTCGACGCGGACATCGTCGCGTTGCAGGAAGTGGACGGCCCCGAGGCCGCGCGCCTGGTGTTCCCCGACTACCAGTTCTGTTTTTCCGGACGCATGGCGGTGCAGAACAATGGCTTCGCGATCCGGCGCGGACTGCCGTTCGCCTGCGCGCCCGGATCTCGCCGACCTGTCGCATGAACGACGACGTGCGCCGCGGCGTCGAGCTGCGCGTGTTCCCGGGCACGCCGCAGGAGTTGCGGCTGCTGTCGGTGCACCTGAAATCCGGCTGCGCGCGCGACCCGCTCGACTTCGACCCGGCCGAATTGCGGCGTGCTGGCCCGCCAGATCCCGGTACTCGAGCGCTGGATCGACGCCCAGGCGCGCGAGCGCAAGCCCTTCGCGGTGCTCGGGGATTTCAACCGTGATCTGCGCCGTGAACCGCCGGACGCATCCTTCTGGGCTGACATCGACGATGCCAACCCGCCCGACGCCGACCTTGTCAACACGGCTGAGGGGCAGGACTTTTCAAAACTGCATGCCCTCGCAGACATTCAGCGGCTACATCGACTACATCATCCTGGGCCGCCAGATGGCGCGGGGATTGGTCGATGGATTCCTTCGGACGTGCGCTTTTCCGGCCTAAAGACGCGCTGCGCCGCAAGCTGTCAGATCACTGCCCGGTGTTTATCCGACTTCGGGTGGCAGACGCGGTCCGCGGCGTGCCGTAAATCGAAGAACGTGAAAATTTCGCCGAAACCCATTAAGTTCAGTTCGGATCAAACGCCGATCTCACAAGGCAATAATCCCCTGCAGGAGAGCCTGATGAGCAAAACAACAACAGCGGGGATTCAATCCGTGGAGCGCAGGCTGCACACGAGGCACCGCGCGCGGACCACGGTCTACATCACCACCCCGACGGGCCGCAAGAAACTCTGCCGCGCCATCAACCTCTCCGCCACCGGAGTGTTCGTCGAAACCACGAACCTCGGGTTGCGCAAAGGTCAGCAGGTGGAGCTCGCCTTCGCCATCAACCTCGGCGCCGTCACCAAGCTGCATCGGCGCACCGCGGTCGTCGCGCACGTGTCGCGCGGCGGCACCGGCCTCATGATGGACGCCTACACCGCCCGGTAGTTAGAGCGTCTTCTCTTGCGAATTTCATGGACGCCGGCTCTTAGCCGGCGTTTTCCTTTGTGGGCGTTAGCCCTGGGAAGTCGGCGCCACCAGCAAACTATCCAGCGCCACCGGCGGCGACGCCTCGAAACTCTGCACGAAATCCACGCCGAGCGCGGTCAGCCAGTTGCTGTGATCGCCGCCGAGCACGCGCTTGGCGACGGTCTGCAATCCCATCACCTTCGCCGTCTGCACCAGGCCGACGACACGCGCCTGCGTGAGGCGGTGCTGCAAGGCATTGGTGGTGAGCTCCGCGTCGATCTTGAGCAGGCGCACGGCCGCGTGATCGAGGATGGGCATGCCCGCGCCCACGACGTTGAAGTCGTCGATGGCGACCGGGACGCCGATGCGCCCGAACACATCGAGCGCCGGGATGACCTGATCCGGATGCGTGAGACAGACGCGCTCGGAGAACTCCACGCCGATGAGGCCCGGCGGCAAAGCCGCCTTTTGCAGGCAGCTTTCCACGAAGCTGATGAAATGCGGCTCGATCACCGCCGCATCGGAAAGATTCACCGAAAACGCCGGCGGATCCTTTTTCCAGACGCTGGGATTGCGTGCAGCCAGCTGATGAGCTCGCCGATCACGCGGCGATCGATCATCGACGCCAGTCCGTGATTGGCCGCGGTCTGCATGACGCGCTCGGGCGACTGTTCCTCGCCATCGACCATGTGCCGCAGCAGCACTTCGAAGCGGCGAATGCCTTCGGCCTTTCGCAGGCGCACGAGCTGCTGCACGCGCAGCACCACTTCCTGATTGCGAATCTGCGCGTACACCGCCTCGAGCGGCAACGGCACGGGGGGCTTCGGCTTCGGCGGCTTGGCGCGCGGCATCGCGTGCAGGGTCTGCGCGACCTCGGAGGCGATGTCCGCAAGAATCGTGGTCACCGCGGGCGTCAGGAATCGCGCCGCCGGATCCTCGTCCTCGAGCGGCGAATCTTCGACCACCAGCAGGCAGACGCCCTGCAGCGCCGAATGCAGGTCGCGCAGCGCCAGCATGACCGCCGCGCGCGTGCCGTCGCCGCGCAGGAATCGCGACTCGCGCGCAGCGCCGAGCACGAACGCGTCGAGCGCGTCGTTCAGCGCCTGGCGAAACTCGATGCCGAAATCGGTGGAGGTGCAATGCAGGACTTCGCCGCGCGCGTCATAGAGCGCGATCGCGCGATAACGCGCGTGCGGCAGCGCCTGTTCCAGGGTCGCAACCCAGCCCGGCGCAACCTCAATGACCTGCTCATTGAGCACAGACGCGCGAATGGTGGTCTGGCCCGTATCTGACGATGCCGAGGCCAAATGTGGACGAACGTGAGTCCATTCCCTGAATTTCTCGAAGAGTCTTCCCAAAGCGAGGGTTACAGAATCCAGCCAGGGCTGAACGTGATCCGGCTCGCGATCCTGTCGCAACTGTTAAAACGTCGCCCGGTCATTTGACATATCGCATACGGCCGACGACGCCTCTTCTAACTAGTGTCATCGAGCCGGGAAATGCCCCACCCGCCCCACTGCGGGTGGGCGTGGAAGCTCACTCCGAGCTTTGCAGATTCGATCAACATCGTGCATATTCGATCAGGAAGAACAATTTCGCGCGAGCAGGACGTCCATCCGGGGGGACAGATGAAGAAACGCATTTCGCGACGGCAATTCATTTCCACGAGCGCCGCGAGCACGGCCATCCTGGGCGCTGCAGCCGCCGAGTCCGGCCGGCAAGCGCCATCAACTCCCGTCATTTCCACTGCCGAACCCGGCGCCGGCGCCTGGGTGCGCTGGCTCGACGGCAATGCCGCCGCCGTTGCGCAGGGCGTCACCTGGGGCACGCCGTGGCCGCGCGGCAAACAACACGAAGCGCAAGAACTTCGCGCTGCGCGGCGCGGACCAGAAGCTGCAACCGCTGCAGAGCTGGCCGCTCGCCTACTGGCCCGACGGTTCGCTGAAGTGGACCGCGCACGCGCTGCCGCCGGGTGACAGCGCCGGTCAACGGACCGTTCGAAGTGGTTGCGCGGCCGGCCGCCGCGAAGCTCCGCGGTCAACGTGAGCGTGAAGGAAACCGAGAGCGGCGATCGAAGTCGACACCGGCAAGTTCGTGTGCCGCTTGTCGCGCGCCGGCTCGAACATCATCGACTCCATCACGCGCGGCGGACGCGAAGCGCTGCGCGACGGCAAGCTCGTGCTGCTGCGCCAGGATCGCGCCGCTTCGTCCGGCGACGCGCAGGTGCGTCAGGAAAATTTCGAGAGCGCGCTCGAGAAAGTCACCGTCGAGCAGCGCGGCCCGGTGCGCGCGGTCGTGAAGCTCGAAGGCAAACACTCGAATGGCACGCGCGACTGGCTGCCGTTCACGCTGCGCCTCTATTTCTATGCCGGCGCGACAGCCTGCGCGTGCTGCACACCATCGTGTTCGACGGCGACGAGTCGCAGGATTTCATCCGCGGCATCGGCCTGCGGTTCTCGACGCCGCTCACCGACGCGCTGCACGATCGTCACGTGCGCTTCGTCGGCGAGCAAGACGGTTTGTTCGCCGAAGCCGTGCGCGGCCTCACGGGCCTGCGTCGCGATCCCGGCGCAGGCTGCGCGCAAGGCGCAGATCGAAGGAACCGCCGCGGGCGCGATCAGCCCGGTGGTCACAGAACGCTGCAGTACATCCCCGCGTTCGGCGACTGGACGCTGCTGCAGCCCAACGCGAATTCTTTCACCATCCGCAAACGCACCGCCGACGGCCACGCCTGGCTCGACTCCGGACAGGGCCATCGCGCGAGCGGCCTGGGTTACGTCGGCGGTCCGTCCGGCGGCATCGCATTCGGCATCCGCAACTTCTGGCAGAGCCATCCTGCGCAGCTCGACATTCGCTCACGCGCAGGACGACTCTGGCGACCGTGACGCTGTGGGTGTGGGCGCCGGACGCCGGCGCCGATGGACCTGCGCTTCTATCACGACGGCCTCGGCCTGGACACGTACGAGAAGCAGCTCAAGGGCGGCCTCGAGATCACCTACGAAGACTACGAACCCGGCTTCGGCACGCCGATGGGCGTGGCGCGCACCAGCGAGATGATGTTGTGGATCCTGCCGGCGACGCCGGCGCGCGAGCGCATCGCGGCGCTGGCCGATGCGCTGCGCCAGCCCGCCGTCATGGTGCCGACGCCGCAGACCTCGTTCGAGTCCGGCGTCTTCGGCCATTCGTTCTCGCTGCCTTCGCAGACGCGCGCCCGAACACGCGCAGCTCGAACAGCGGCTCGACTGGATGTTCGATTTCTATCGCGGCCAGCAGGACCAGCGCGGCTGGTACGGATTCTGGAACTACGGCGACGTCATGCACACCTATGACTTCGACCGCCACGAGTGGCGCTACGACATCGGCGGCTTCGCCTGGGACAACTCCGAGCTCGCCACCGACATGTGGCTGTGGCTGTATTTCCTGCGCACCGGCCGCGCCGATACGTTCCGCTTCGCCGAAGCCATGACGCGCCACACCGGCGAAGTCGACGTGCATCACCTCGGCAAATTCGCGCCGCTGGGCTCGCGCCACAACGTCATGCACTGGGGCTGCTCGGCCAAACAACTGCGCATCAGCACGGCGCTGAATCGCCGCTACTACTACTTCCTCACCGCCGACGAACGCGTCGGCGATCTCATGCGCGAGCAGCTCGAAGCCGCGCGCACGCTGCGCACCGTGCTGGCCACGCGCAAACTACCCGGCGCCGCAGTCGCGCCAGGTGGACGACCCGAACGGCGACTTCGCGCACCTGGGGTTCGGCACCGACTGGGGCTCGCTGGCCAGCGCCTGGCTCACCGAATGGGAACGCACGCGCGATCCGAAGATGCGCGACCGCCTGCTCGCGAGCATGAAGACCATCGCCGCGCAACCCAAGGGATTCTTCACGGGCGGCGAGCGCATGAACCTCGTCACCGGCGCGTTCGACATCTCGAAAGATCCGAAGGTCAGCGTCTCGCACCTGTCAGCGGCGTTCGGCCTGCCCGAAGTGTGCGCGGAGCTCATCGAACTGCTGAACGTTCCCGAGTTCGAGCGTGCGTGGCTGCTGTACTGCGAGTTGTACAACGGCTCCGACGAACTGCAGAAGGCCGCCCTCGGCGAAAGCTTCGGCCGCATCAACCTCGAGCAGGGTCATGCGCGCCTCACCGCGTATGCCGCGCATCGCAAGAAGGACGCGGCGCTTGCGGCGCGCGCCTGGAAAGAACTCACCGATGGCCGCAGCGGCTACGGACCACGACAGCAGTTCCAGTCGAATCGCATCGACGGACCGGCGGTCTTGAATCCGGTCGACGAAGCCCCCGGCGTGTCGACGAACGCCACCGCGCAGTGGGGTCTCGCCGCCATCGAATGCCTGGCGTACACGCGCAAGTGAACCGCTGGCTCGCAGCGTTCGCGCTCGCGCTCGCGCCGCCGGCGATCGGCGCCGTTTCTGAGACGAAGGTGTTGCCACTCTCCGGCATGGGCCGGACCGGTGAAGCGCCTGTCTACTGGGACTTCAAACTGGACACCGGGCGCGGCAGCGGCAAATGGAGTCGCATTGCGGTTCCCTCGTGCTGGGAGCAGCAGGGCTTCGGCACTTACTACTACGGCACGCAGGGTCGCGGGAAATCCGACGACGATCCGGTCATCCCGAAAGAAACGGGCACGTACCGGCGCGAGTTCCAGCTCCCCGCCGCCTGGGCGGATCACGATGTTCACATCGTGTTCGAAGCGGCGATGACCGACACCACCGTGTCGATCAACGGCCAGTCGGCGGGCCCGACGCACCAGGGCGGCTTCTATCGCTTCAGCTACGACATCACGAATCTCGTGAAGCCCGGCCGCAACCAGATCGAGATTGCGGTCGCGAAAGAGTCGTCCAACAAGAGCGTGAACCACGCCGAGCGGCGCGGCGACTACTGGACCTTTGGCGGCATCTATCGTCCGGTGTGGCTCGAAGCGCGGCCGCGAGATCACATCGTCTGGACCGCGATCGATGCGCGCGCCGACGGCAGCTTTCTACGCTCGCGCGCATCTCGGTCGGCCCGCGCCACCCGGCGACTCATTTGCAGGCGCAGGTCTTCGATGCGGCCGGCAAGGCGATTGGCGACGCGGTGCGCGCCGAATCGATTCACGGCGACACCGCCATCCTCAATGGCACGTTCGCGTCGCCTGCGTTGTGGAGCGCGGAGTCGCCCAATCTCTACTCGGTGAACTTCACGCTGGCGAGCGACGCGGGCGTGATCCACGAGCGCCGCGAACGCTTCGGTTTCCGCACGCTCGAAGTGCGCCCGCGCGACGGCGTCTATCTGAACGGCCGCAAGATCGTGCTCAAGGGCATCAACCGGCACAGCTTCGCGCCAAGAACCGGACGAACCCTCACGCGCGAGCAGAACTACGCCGACGCGCGGCTGATCAAGGAAGCCAACATGAACGCGGTGCGCATGTCGCACTACCCGCCCGACTCCGCGTTTCTCGACGCCGCGGACGAGCTGGGCTCTACGTACTCGACGAGCTCGCCGGCTGGCAGGGCTTCTACGACACGCCCACGGGCGCGCGGCTCATCGGCCAGATCGTGCGACGCGATGTGAATCACCCCAGCATTCTTTTCTGGGACAACGGCAACGAAGGCGGCTGGAATCGCGAGAACGATGGCGAGTTCGATCGCTGGGATCCGCAACGCCGGCCGGTGCTGCATCCCTGGGCGATTCACAGCGGCATCAACACCGATCACTACGAGAACTACGACAGCACGGTCCGCTTGAGCGCCGGGCCCGACATCTTCATGCCCACGGAATTTCTGCATGGACTCTACGACGGCGGCATTGGCGCGGGCTTTCGCGACTACTGGGACGTGATGGGTCGGAGTCCAACCGTGGCTGGAGGATTCTTCTGGGCGTTTGCCGATGAAGGTATCGAGCGCACCGACCAGAACGGCCGCATCGACAACGTGGGCAATGCCGCACCCGATGGCATCGTCGGCGCACATCATGAGAAGGAAGGCAGCTACTTCGCGGTCAAGGAAATCTGGTCGCCGGTGGCGTTGAGCGATCTCGAGTTCGCCAACGGCCGGATCCGCATGAAAGTTGCGAATCTCTATGACTTCACCAACCTGGACCAGTGCACGCTGCGCTGGCGCGCGATCCGCACGCCCTTGCCAGGCGCGCGCGGCAAGGCGACCGCCATCGGTGAAGGGCGTGTGCCGCTGCCCGATCTCGCGCCGCGCGCGAACACGGCATGGGAACTGCCGGCAAACGTCATCGCGCCCGGCGCGAACGAGTTGCTCGAACTCACGGCGTTCGATCCTCGCGGACAGGAATTGTGGACCTGGGTGATGCGGGGTAGCGGCGCCGAGACACGCGCGGCGAACCCGGCACCGCAAAAAATTCACCGGCAAGGCACCACCGTGAAGTCCGGCGTTTACGCGCTCGAGTTCGACGCAGCCACCGGCATGCTCGCGAACCTCGCCGTGCGTGGCCGCGGCGTCGCGCTGCGCGGACCACAACTGGCCGCATGGCAACGGGAACCGAAACTACGCAGCTTCGTGCAGATCGCAGGTGCATCGACACTGCGCAAACTCGAGCTCGCGCCGCCCGGCGATGAAGCAGTCCTGGCGCGCGCGGAGTACGAGGGCGCGCTGCGCGAAGTGTCGTGGAAGATTCGCGGCGACGAACTACGTCGTGAGTTATCGCATCGCCTACGACGGCGACGGCCGACATTCTCGGGGTGTCGTTCGACTACCCGGAAACGAGCGTGCTCGGCAAACGCTGGGTGGGCGCCGGTCCGTACCGCGTCTGGAAGAATCGCCTGGCCGGCACCAGGTTCGGCCTGCACGAAGCCGATTACTCGCGCTCAACCCCGGGCGTGACCTATGAGTATCCGGAGTTCGAAGGATTCTTCGGCGAGTGGGGCTGGCTCGAGATCCACACGCGCGAAGCGAACGTGGTCATCCGCAACACGGGAGTCGATCCCGTTCTTCGGCCTGTATCGGCCGACGCCTGGCGAGAAACCCGTGCTCGAGCTTCCCGATCTCGGCTGGTCGTTTCTGCACGCCGTGCCGCCATCGGCACCAAGTTCGCGCTGCCGGATGTGCTGGGTCCGCAGTCGCAGTCGACGCGATTCACGGGGTCGATCGAAGGCGAACTGGGTTTCACGTTCCCGCAATAAAACGCCGCCGGGCGCGCTCGCGCCGGACGACTCCGACGAAGGATTCCGATATACCTTCGCGCGATACGAAGACGCATATTAGCCAGCCATTTCCCTCGGGTTTACGATCGCCCGGCACGAGAAACGCCGGTAGTTAGGGGGATCAATGAACAGAATGAAACTCGCGCTGGCCTCAGGGCTTGCGCTCGCAATCACCGGTTGCTTCTTCGACTATCCGGATCCCACGGTCGACCCGGCCACCGATCACCCTGAACGATCTCGCGGTGCACGACCCGTCCGTGATCCGCGCCGACGACGGCACATTTTACGTATTCGGTTCGCACCTGGCGGCCGCGCGCAGCACCGATCTCATGAACTGGCAGTACATCGCCAACGGCGTGGACGCCGCGAATCCGCTGTGGAGCACCATCCCGCTCGCCGGCAACCAGTGGACCGGCATTCCCGGCTCCTGGGCTGCGGACGTCATCAAGCTCAAGGACGGCAAGTACCGGTTCTATTACAACTTCTGCGGCATCCCGCCGGGCGGTCAGTGCACCGGGCCGCGCTCCTATCTCGGCGTCGCGGTCTCCGACCGGATCGACGGACCGTTCATCGACCAGGGCATCTTCCTGCGCTCGGGCATGACGCCCGCGGAAATTGCCGCGGGCTTCGGGCCCGAAGGTGTCACGAGCTACGACGCGCGCATTCATGCCCAACACCATCGACCCCGACGTCTTCTACGACGCGCAACGGCAAGTTGTGGATGGTCTACGGCTCGTATTCGGGCGGCATCTTCATCCTGGAAATGGATGAGAACACCGGCAAGCCGCTGCCCGGCCAGGGCTACGGCAAACATCTCGCCGGCGGCGATCACGGCGCCATCGAAGGCGGCTACATGCTCTACAGCCCGGAGTCGGGCTACTACTACCTGTTCATGTCGTTCGGCGGCCTCGCGGCGAACGACGGCTACAACATCCGCATCGCGCGCTCGCGCAATCCCGACCGGGCCATTCCTCGACGCCGAAGGCCGCGACATGGTCAACGCGCGCGGCGGCTTCGACAGCATCGCGCCCTTCGGCGTGAAACTCATGGGCGGCTTCAATTTCGCCTCGGCCGTCGGTGACAGCGAAACCGCGCGCGGCTATCTGTCGCCCGGTCACAACTCGGCCTACTACGACGACGGCCACGAAGAAGCATCTGCTCATCACGCACACGCGCTTCCCGAATCGCGGCGAAGGCCACTCGATCCGCGTGCACGAAATGTACGTGAACAAGGATGGCTGGCTGGTGGCCTCGCCGCATCGCTACGTGCCCATCCAGGGCGACAACGTGGTCGACACCGGCGATGTGATCGGCGACTACAAACTCATCAACCTCGGCAAGGACGTCAACCGCACCGCGAAACAGTCGGTGTACGTCTCGCTGAACGCGGACGGCTCGATCTCCGGGGACCTCGGCGGCAAGTTCAAGCGTGACGTCGCGGATCCCGATCGCATCACGATCTTCATCTACGGCATTCCCGAGCCGTTCGAGGGCGTGCTGCAGTGGCAGTGGAACGAAGCCGCGGGCGCGCTCACGCCCATCTTCACCGCGATCTCGTCGAAAGGTGTGTCGCTGTGGGGTTCGCGCATGGCGCCTCGCTCGCCGCAGGACGTGGTCGCGGATGTGGCCGCCGCGCTCGCCCTGCCCACCGCCGCGAAAGACAACTCGCTCACGCTGCCCACGCATCGGCGCGCGCGGCACCAACATCGTCTGGACGACGAGCAACGAGAACATCATCGACACCGACGGCACGGTCACCCGGCCGAACGTGGGCGCCGGCGACCAGGTGGTCATGCTCACCGCGTATATCAAGTTCAACGGCCAGACTCACCAGCCGCAGCTTCCAGGTCACGGTGCCGCAGCGCCAGCCGTTCAATCGCGTGGCGCAGTTCGACTTCGAGAATTCACTGATCGAATCGCTCGGGCGCTTCGGCACGGGTCAGCCCACCGGCAACCGCATATTCAATGCCGGCACCGTGGGTTTCGACGTCGGCCACCAGGGACAGGCGCTGCGGCTGAACGGCAACAACGGTGTGCGGCTGCCGACCGGGCTCATCACCAACTACGAATACACCGTGTCCTTCTGGATCAATCCCACGGCCATCACGCGCTTCACGCCCGGCTTCTTCGCGGCGGTGAACGAGCGCGTGGATGGCGCGGGGTTCCCGTTCTCCACGCAGTGGATGTCGTTCCTGCCGGAAAGCTGGGACGGCAACACCATGTTGTGGAGCGGCAGCGACCAGTGGTTCGACGGCAGCGCGGGCCTGCGCATCCAGCCCAATGCCTGGAGGCACCTGGCGTTCTCGGTCAACAAGGGTGTGGTGTCGGTGTACATCGACGGTGTCCGGCGCTTCAACGCAGGCACGATTGCCGATTTCTTCAGCACGCAAGCCGGCATCTTCGCGCTGGGCGTCAACTACTGGGATCTGCCGTTCAACGGCATGATCGACGAGCTCAAGTTCTATGAAGCCGCGTTGAGCGCAGCGGAAATCCGCGCCCTCGACATCGACCACCTGGCGAACCCGGACTTGCTGGCGTCGGCCGCGGCGCTGCTCGATCTCGGCGACACGAGCGCGGTGCGCGAAGACCTGAGGTTGCCGCGCAGCGGCGCTTATGCCAGCGCCGTCAGCTGGTCGTCTTCCAATCCCGCCGTGCTCAGCGATCGCGGCCAGGTCACGCGCCCCGGGCGCGATCAGCCGGACGTGGATGTCACGCTCACGGCCACGCTCACGCTCCAGGGCCAGATCACCACCCGCAGCTTCGCGGTGCGCGTGAAGTCGCTGGCGCCGCCGGTGCCGGTGGCCGCGTATCTCTTCGAAGACGATCTCAACGAAGCTTCGGGTTCGCACGCGCCGGGAGTGACGCACCGGCAACCGCGTGTTCCTGTCCGGCGGTAGCGTGTCCTATGTCGGCGGAGCCGTGGGTCGTGCGCTGCTGCTGAACGGCAGCACCGGCGTGCGTCTGCCCGACAACCTGATCCGCGATCGCAGCTATTCCATCTCGCTGTGGCTGAATCCCGCGGCCGCCACGCAGTTCACGACAGCGTTCTTCGGATGGGCCACGGATTCGAGCTGGATCAGCCTGGTGCCGCGCGGGCCCGGTGGCGCGCAGTACACCATGCTGTGGTCGGGCACCCAGTGGTTCGATGGCACGTTCAATTCGTCCATCCCGACCGGCGCCTGGTCGCATCTCGTCATGGTGGTCAACAACGGCGCGCTCAATCTCTATCTGAACGGCGCACTGGTGAACTCCATGACCAACTTCCCCGACGTGTTCACGCCGGCGCCGGTCACGCAATTCGCGCTGGGCGTCAACTACTGGGACACGCCGTACAACGGACTCGTCGACGAACTGAAGCTGTACGACGAAGCCATCGCCCTCGAGAACGTGCAGCAGTTGTACGCGGAGCGATCCGGCACCTAGGCATTCTCCCCACGCAAAACGCTCGTTAAGTCAAACCGGCGAGTTGACGCGCCGGCCGGGCCGTCTCAGGATGACACCGGTAGCAAGCGGCATGACACCGGTGGCCAAGATCACTGGGTGATGCACGAACAACAAGACGAGGGGAATCAGATGAAGACTTTCGCTGCCGCGGCACGCCTCGGCGTGCTCGTGCTTTTCACGACTGGCCTGCTCACCGGCTGCAAGAAGGCGGAAGCGCCGGTGTTCAGCCCCGCGCCGGGCACCTACACCGGCACCCAGTACGTCGCGATGAGCACGTCGACGATTGGCGCGACCATCGTCTACACCACCGATGGCAGCGCGCCCTCCTGCGTGAACGAGCACGGGACTATCTACTCCGCGCCGGTCGCCGTCGCGGTCGACACCTCGCTGCGGGCCATGGCCTGCGCGTTGCTGCGCGCCGAAAGCCTCATCACCAAGGGCGACTACAAGATCAGGGTGCCGGAGACGGTGGCGACGCCAACCTTCAATCCCGCCGACCGGCAGTACGTTTGTCGTCCCCCTGATGGTGAGCATCAGCACCGCGACCGCGGACGCGACGATCTACTACTCCAATGACGGCGCTACGCCTTCCTGCCTGGGTGGCACCGCGTACAGCGGCCCCATCGAGGTCGCGCAAACCACCACGCTCAATGCCATCGCCTGCGCCTCGGGCAAGCTGGACAGCGCGGTGGCTTCGGCTACTTACACCATCATTCCGCAGGCATCCGCGCCCGTGTTCGACCCGGCACCCGGTGCATACACGAGCGTGCAACACGTGACGCTCACGTCGGCTACGCCCGGCGCTACGTTCAAGTACAGCACCAACGGCCAGAGACCGGCCTGCGGTGGCAACACTCCTTACACGGGGCCGATCGAAATCAGCAATTCGCTGACGCTCCAGGCCGTCGCCTGCGGCGTGGGCTTCACCGATAGCCCGATCACCTCCGGCGGCTACGACATCACGCTGCCGCCCGAGCAATCGGTGTGGCGCAGCATCGACTTCGACAACCTGGCCGTGACCCCGCAGATCTTCGCGGCCGGCTCGACCAGCACGAACGAGACGGGCGACGCGCTGAACATCTCCGGCCGCGGCAAGTTCGAAAGCGCGGCGCAGGTGTTCCACTACGTCTACGCCAGCGTCACCGGCGATTTCACGTTTACCGCGCGGGTCGATGGCGTCGACTTCGCGGGTCTTGCAAGCAGCCAGGCGCGCGCCGGTCTGCTGCTGACACCTGATGTGACGCAGACGGGAACCGCGCTCATCTACGGCGGCACGATGATCGTCGGCGACGGCACGTACCGGCGCACGGATCGCCTCGCCGTCGGCAACTCGGCGACCAGCAACATCAACGCGACCGGCACCGGCGCCCGCTATCTCAAGCTCACACGCACCGGCAACACCTACCAGTCGGCGGTCTCGCTCGACGGCGGCGTCACGTACCTCACCGGCGCAGTGCGCACGTTCACCGCGGGCCTGCCGCCGGCGGTGAACGTCGGCTTCGCAATCAACTCGAGCAACAACACCAGCATCAGCGCGTCGGCGACCTTCAGCGACGTGCACATCGTCGATCCGTCCGGCAACGAGATCATCGGCCCCGATGAATTCACGGGCGAGATCGGTGCCGGCACGCCGGGTGGTGGCGGAGGTGGTGGCACGCCGACACCCACGCCCGGACCGACTCATCCGGACGACCAGTCGCGCGGCGCAACGCCGGCCGAGCCGGCGCTGCTGCCGGGCAGCGTGGCTAACTACAACATCGAAGGGTACGCCGCGGCCGCGGTGACCGGTGGCGGCAATATCCCCGACACCGACGCGCGCTATCGCAAGGTGACCACGGCCACGGAACTGGTCGCCGCGCTGCGCGCCGCGCGCGCGTCGAACGCCAACCCGGTCAAGTCATCGAGATCATGAACGACCTCAACATGGGCTGGCACGAGGTCGGCACGGACTCTGCAGGCGGATGGACTGCTGCGGCAGAACATCGCGCCCAAGAAACATCCGGCGCTGATCGCCAGCGGCGTCACGCCTGCTCGACATCATGAACTTCAACGGCCTCACGATCTTCTCGCGCAATGGCGCCGCGATCCGCCATGCCGAGTTCAACATCAAGGCTGGCACCAACCTCATCCTGCGCAATCTCAAGTTCGACGAACTGTGGGAGTGGGACGAGGCCACGCGCGGCAACTACGACTCCAACGACTGGGACTTCGTCACCATCGGTGATGGCGGCGGCGTCACATCGGGAATCTGGGTCGACCACTGCACGTTCACCAAGTCCTATGACGGCGTGCTCGACATCAAGCGCGGTGCGAGCGCGATCACCGTGTCCTGGAGCGAAGTGGTGCCGGCGGCGACCGGCCCGGGCAGCTTCGTGCAGCGGCAGTTCGACGACCTCGAAACCAATCGAACCACCAACGTGATGTACAACCTGCTGCGCGGCATCGTTCAGCCAGGCAGCAGGTCATCGACATCGCGCTGCCGCAGAAGAAAGGCCACCTCATCGGTTCCAACAACCTCGAGGGCCTCACCACCTACACGGTGACGCTGCACCACAACCTCTACAAGGATCTGCAGGACCGCATGCCGCGCCTGCGTGGCGGCGACGTGCATGGCTACAACCTGTACGTCGACAGCTCCAATGCGCGCATCGTCAAGGCGATGCGCGATGGCATCGTCGCGGCGAATCCGACGCTGGCCTCCGCACTGAGCTCGACCTACAGCTTCGGCATCACCTCACAAGGGTCGATCTCGACCGAAGGTGGCGCCGTGCAGATCGAGGACAGCGTGTTCTTCGGCGTGCTCACGCCGTTCCGCAACAACCAGACCGACGTGAACAATCCGCAGTACACGGGCGCGATTCGCGGCTTCAACATCCAGCACATCCTGCTGGCGAGCGACACCGCCTTCATGCCGGTGCAGCAGACGACGTTCAACGACCGTGGATTCGAGTGGGCTACATGGACCGGTGACAGCGACGCGCCGGGAAGTTCGCTCGGGCCGACGCAGGCGCCACAGATCGAGTTCGCGTGGCACAACGGCACGCCCACCTACCCGATGACGGTCGATGCGCTCGCGGGCCTGCCCGCGCTGCTGACCGGAAGTCAGGGCGCGGGCGCGGGCAAGATCGGCATGACCACGCAGCAGTGGCTGCAGGTCGCCAACTGATCGGTCAGCTGGCCTTGATCGGCTTCCAGCGCGTCGGCCTGGGCGAGACGTCGGTGCTCACGGGCTCGCACCGATTTGCGCTGCCAGCGCTTGGGTCGCGCGACGAAACCGGCGGGCACTGCGAAACCGACCAGCCGCGCGGCGCGCTCGACCGGGTGTTCGGACAGCCTTTGCAGGATGCGCGCCCAGGTTCCATTCCGGTCGAAGAAGCGCTGCAGCACGGGCGTCAGCGCCCAGAGCGTCACGCGGTAGAAGAAGCGCAGGAACACCAGGGTCAGCAGCGAACTCGACCAGCGTGAGCATGAACGCGACGAAGGGATTGCCATACGCGGCGCGCGCGTGGAACTTGAGCGCCGCGCGTTCGCGCGAGATCTCGATGCTGTCGTAGAAGCTCGGCACGACCAGCAACGTGAGCAGCGTCGACACGATGATGCCGCCGATGATGGCCAGCGCCATCGGACGATAGAACTCGCCGCCTTCACCCACGCCGATGGCCACCGGCATCATGCCGGCCACCAGCGCGAACGTGGTCATGAGGATGGGCCGCAAACGCACGCGGCCCGCGTGCATGAGCGCCTCTTCGCGATCCACGCCCTGCTCCTCCTCCTTGCGCGCGCAGTCGAGCAGCAGGATGGCGTTCTTCGCCACCAGGCCCATCAGCATGATGACGCCGATGAGGCTCATGAGGTTGATCGTGCCGCCGGTGAGATTCAGCGCCAGCACCACGCCGATCAGCGACAACGGCAACGACAACATGATGGCGACCGGCGCGGTGAACGAACCGAACTGCATCACCAGCACCAGATACATGACGCCGATGCCCATGAACAGCGCGATGCAACATCTCGCTGAACAATTCGTTCTGATCGCGTGATGCGCCGCCGAGGCCGACACCGAAGCCCGCCGGGATAGTCCATCGCGTCCGCAATGTCCTTCGCCTTCTTGCTCACGGTCCCGGCATCCACGCCCTGCACGTTCGCCGACACGGTGACGGTGCGCTTGCCGTTCATGTGCTGAATGCGCGCCGGCCCCTTGTCGAGCGTGATGGTCGCGATCTGTTCGAGCGGCACCATCATGTTGGTGCCGGTCACCGTGATGGGCAGATGCTCGATGTTGGAAGCATCGAGGCGATCTTCGGGCGAGAGCCGCACCGCGACGTCGCGCGATTCACCGACAGGATCGACCCAGTCGCCCACCTCCACGCCGGCGAACGCCACGCGCAGCGTTTGCGCCGCATCGTTCACCGAGATGCCCAGCTGATTGGCGAGACCGCGGTCGAGCTCGATGCGCAGCTCGTCCTTCGGATCCTGTTCCGACAAGCCCACGTCGACGGCGCCCGGGATCTCCCGCACCTTGTCCATGAACTGATTGGTGATCTCCATGAGACGGCGCGAATCCGTGCCGTAGAACTGGATCTGCACCGGCTTGCGCGCGCCGTTGCTGAGATCGTCGAGCACCACGTATTCGGCGCCGACCAGCTGCTTGAGGCGCTCGCGCAAGTCGGAAGCCAGTTCGCCGAGCGAGCGCGAACGTTCACGCCTTGTCGCCGACGTCGACCCACACTCGTCCGCCGGTCGCATTGACGCGGCTGTCGGTGTCCTTGGTTTCGGGCATTCCGCGCGCGAGCTCGGCCGCTTTTTCGACCTTGCTGCGCGCGTATTCGAGACTGGTGCTCGACGGCGTCCGGACTTCGACGGCGAGCGTGCCGTAGTCCGACTTCGGCAGGAATTCCATGCCGCCGAACTTGCCCTGGTACGCCAGGCTGACGAACAGCAGCGTCAACGCGCCCCAGGCCATCCACATCCGATGATGCAACGCCCACTCGATGACCTCGCCATAACGGTTGGCCTGATGGTCGAACCACTCGTTGAATCGTTTGAAGACCTTGCCGAGGCCGCGGCGCTCGCGCGTGGACTGGTCCGGCGGGATCACCCCAGTAGGCCGACAGCATCGGATCCAGCGTGAAGGAGATGAGCAGACTCACCATCACCGACGCGACCACGGTGACGGCGAACGGGCCGGAACCATTCGCCCGGCGCCGCCGCCCATGAATGCCACCGGCACGAACACCGCGACGATGGAGAACGTGGTGGCCGTGACGGCGAGGCCGATCTCCGCGGTGCCGTTGCGCGCGGCGGTGATGCGATCCTCGCCGCGTTCCATGTGCCTGACTATGTTCTCGCGCACGACGATGGCGTCGTCGATGAGCACGCCGATGGCCAGCGACAGGCCCAGCAAGCGTCATGAAATTGAGCGTGAAGCCGCACAACCAGACCGCGATGAATGCGGCGATCGCCGACGTGGGCAGCGACAGCCCGGTGATCAGCGTCGAGCGCCAGGAATTCAGGAAAGCGTAAACCACGAAAATCGTGAGACCGGCGCCGAACATCAGCGCATGCACGACGTTGTTGAGGCTGTTCTCCGCGTCCTCGCCGCCATCGTTGGTGATCTCGAGCTCGGTTCCTTCGGGCAGCGTCTTGTTGATCTTCTTCGACTTCGTCGCGCACGCGCGCCGCTACCGTGACCGTGCTGGCCTCGCGCGAGCGGATGATGGACAGGCCGACGTTGGGCTGGCCGCTGCGCAGGCTGTAGCTGCCCGGCTCCGCGAAGCCGTCTTCGACCGTCGCCAGCTGCCCAAGCCGGACGATCTCGTTGCCCTGCCGCTTGACGACGATGTCGTTGAACTCGCTCGGGCGTTCGATGCGACCCACCAGCCGGATGTTCTTCTCGTCGAGGTCGCCCTTGATGCGTCCCACGGGCGCATTGGTGTTCTGCGCGCGCAGCGCGTTCACCACCTCGCCCGCCGACACGTTGTATTCGCGCAGCTTCTGCGCGTGCAGCAGCACCGACAGTTCGCGCCGCAGCGCGCCGTCGACGTTGACCACCGCGACGCCATCGATGCCGCGCAGCTGATCGGCCAGCACGTCTTCGGCAAGGCGCGAGATCTGCGCGTGGGTCTGCTTGGTCGAGGAAAGCCCGAGATTGACGATCGGGCTCGGCGCTGATGTCGCGGCGGAACAGCACCGGCTCGCGCATCTCGATCGGCAACTTGTAGCGCACGCGCGCGATGGCGTTGCGGATCTCGTCGCCCGCTTCGGACATGTCCTTCTTGAAGTCGAAGACGATCGTGAAGTTGGCGTTGCTCTCCGAGGCGTTCGACTAGATCTCGTACACCTGCGGAATGCTCTGCAGCGGCTTCTCGACGCGGTTGATGATCTCGCGCTCGACGGTTTCCGGCGACGCGCCCGGATACGGGAAGTTGATGCTCATCACCGGCATCTCGACGTCGGGGCGCTGGTTGACGCGCAGATTCTTCAGCGCCAGCAACCCGAGACACATGAGCACGATCACGATCGCGACCGTCGTGACCGGCTGCTTGATGCTGAAATTGGAGAGAAACATGGGAGAGCCTCCGCCGGCAGACGCTTACTTTCGACGACCTTATTTCTCGACGACCAGGCGGGCTTCGCCGCGGCGCCGGTCTGCACTTCCTGTCCGTCTTTCAACGTGGCGTTCGGAAACCTGAGCACCTTGTCGCCCTCGGAAAGGCCGCCGCGCAGCGCAAATGCGCCGGTGCGCGCGTCGCGCTCACCGAGAATCAGCGTCACTTTCTGCAGCTTCGCATCCTTCACGCGCCAGGCGAATGCACTGTCGCCCTCGCGTCACGATGGATGCGCCGGGAAGACTCAGATGCCGCGCTGCTGCGAGTCTCGATGTGTCCCTCGGCGTAGAGACCCGCGACGTTCGGCTGCTTCTTCGCATTCATCGAAGGCCACGAGCACTTCGACCTGGCGCGTCGTCACGTTGGCGGCCGGATTCACGCGCGTGACCACGCCCGTGAATTCGTCGGCGGAGAAGCCGTGGATCTTGAACCACACGTGCTGACCGGCCTTCACCTCGCCGATGCTGTCGGCCGACACCAGGCCTTCGAAGCGCAGGCTCGCCGGGTCGATGACCTTGACCAGTTCCTTGCCGATCGGCGGCGGTGTCGCCCGCCGACACCTTGCGATCGCTGACGATGCCGTCGAACGGCGCGCGCACTTCCGTGCGCGCGAGCTGCTGGCGCGCGGTGACCATGCGCGTGCGCGCCTCGGCGCGATCGCTCTGCGCGGAATTGCGGCGAATCTCCACGTCTTCGACCTGCTGCGTGGACACCACGCCGGTCTGGCTCAACGTGGACATGCGCTGGAACTGGCGCTCGGCCTGTTCGTACGCCTGTTCGGCGGCGCGCGACGAAGCTTCGGCAGCGGTCAGGCTGTCGCGGATCGAGGTCTGGTCGAGACGCACGAGCAGATCGCCGCGCTTCACCGGATCGCCGTTCTCCTTGAGCACCGCGAGCACCACGGCGGAAACTTCCGCGCGCAGGTCGGCGCGTCGCTCGGGCTCGATCGAACCGGTGATCGATGGCCCGGAGGCCAGCGCGCTGTTGCTCACGCGTGACGCAGGTCTTCGGGCGCGATCAGCATCGCCGCCAGCTTTTCCGCTTCGGGCGTCTTGCCGGCGGCGCCCTTGCCGCAGCCGGCGAGGCTGAGCATCGAAATGACGACGGCAGACCGCCAGGCCAACCTGGCGGAGAGTTCTGATATCTATTGATCACGCAATATTCCTTCGGGGGCCCCGACATACGACGTTCGAGCAACCCTTCGGGTTGCACGACGCCCCTAACTAAATGTGTTGTTTCGGTTGGGAATTCATGCGTCAGCCGCCGGATCGGCCTGCGATTCCCGTTTCGGAGGGGCGGCAGTTTAGTAAGCCGCTGATTCGTTTGAAAGTGTCAGTTGTCATTGTGAGCCGCGATTTTCGCGTCGGCTCGGCGCAACTGCGGGCGCTCCGGCACTCTGTATTTAGAGGGTCCAGGGTTTCCATGGCCTTGAGCCAGCTCCAGGCGCACGCCGGGCCTACGATCAGATGCACGCTGGCCGGCGTCGGGCGTGCAACCGCCGCACCAGGCGTCCGAGCGCCGGTTCATCCACGACCGCCGGATCATGCACGCCGATCGCGAGGCGGGATGAATTGGCGTGCACGCCGGTGATGTTCCGGCGACCGCCGAGCGCAGCGAGGACTGCCTCGAGCGTGGGCCGGTCGGGTGCCGGTGCCTTGCGTATCGGGGCGCCGGAACTTGCATGCCGGGTTCCGCTCGATTGCGCGGAGCGCGCCATTGCGCGCGGATTTCCGAAGCGAGCTGATCGGCGATGGGACCCGACGACCACCTGCACGGCGCCATCGCCGATCCGCAGCACGCCGCGCGAGCCCAGCGCCGTGAGCGCCGGCTCGTCGATGAGATTCGGATCGTTCAACACCAGGCGCAGCCGCGTGGTGCAGGCTTCGACCGCGCGCAGGTTGGCCGCCTGCCCCAAGCGCGCGGATCCAGCCGAGCGCAGGCGTGGCGTTCGCGCCGGCTTCGACACGCGGCAACCGCCGCGCCTTCGGGCTCTCGCGCCCAGCGTCTTCAGATCGAAGCGCACGATGCAGTAGCGGAACAGGCCGTAGTACAGCGCGAAGTAGCCGAGCCCGATGGGAATGCAGCATCAATGGCCGCGTCGACAGCGAGAAGTTGAGCACGTAGTCGAACAGGCCCGCCGAGAAGCCGAAGCCCAGGTGCACATCGAGCGCATGCATGAGCACCATGGCGAGGCCGGTGAGCACCGCATGGATGGCGTACAGCACCGGCGCGAGGAACATGAACGCGAACTCGATGGGCTCGGTCACGCCGGTGAGGAACGAGGTGAGCGCCATCGAGAGCAGCAGGCCGCCGACGGCCGCGCGTCGCGCCGGCGCCGCGGTGCGGTACATGGCGAGGCAGGCGCCCGGCAGGCCGAACATCATCACCGGGAAAAATCCGGACATGAAGGCGCCGGCGGATCGGATCGCCGGCGAAGAAGCGCTTCAGGTCGCCGGTGACGCCGTTGTAGTCGCCTAACAGGAGCCAGGCGATGTTGTTGATGATGTGATGCAGGCCGGTGACGATGAGCAGGCGGTTGAGCACGCCATAGGCGAAGAGACCGATCTCCTCCGAACCGAGCACCGCCTGGCTCACCGCATCCATGCCGCTTTCCAGCGTCTGCCAGCCGAAACCGAACACGAGCGCGAGGCCGAGGCCGGCAAAGCCGCTGACGATGGGCACGAAGCGGCGGCCGCCGAAGAACGCCAGGTAGCTAGGCAGGCGGATGTCGCCGAAACGGTTGTAGGCCCAGCCGGCGATCAGCCCGGACAGCAGGCCCACCGGCACGCTGAGCTTGGACAGCTCCTTGGCGCGGAACGCCTCCGACACCAGCGCCTTGAACTGCTCGGGAATATTGGCGGTGACCTCTGGCGGCACGTCGATGAGCACCTTGGCGCCCTGCGTGGCCACCAGGTAGCCCACCACGCCGGCAAGTCCCGCGGCGCCGTGATTCTCGCGCGCGAGACCGACGGCCACGCCGATGGCAAACAACAGGCCGAGGTTCGAGAAGATGGCATCGCCGGCCGCGGCGATGGCCGGCATGTTGAGCAGATCCGGCTGTCCGAGCCGCAACAGCAGCGCCGCCACCGGCAGCACCGCGATGGGCAACATGAGCGCGCGGCCGATGGGCTGCAGCTTCGAGATGATCTTCTTCACGGTTCACAGCGCGCGCACCTGTTCCGCGTTCTCGAGCGTGAGTGCGCGAGCGGCGAGCTGCCGGCAGGCATCGAGCGTGAGCGCCGCGAACCCGCGCCTTGAGCTCCGGAATGAGCGTGGGCACCACCGACAGCTCGCTCACGCCGAGCCCGAGCAACACCGGCACCGCCGCCGGATCCGCGGCGAGCCCTCCGCACACGGCGACCGGGCTTGCCCTGCGCGGCCGCGCCCTTGCAGGCGATGTCGATCATGCGCAGCACCGCCGGATGCAACGCCGTCGATGCGCGCCGCGAGTTCGGCGTGGCCGCGATCCATGGCCAGCGTGTACTGCGCCAGATCGTTGGTGCCGATCGAGAGAAAGTCGACTTCGCGGGCGATGCCGCCGGCGAGCATGGCCGCGGCCGGCGTTTCGATCATGGCGCCGAGCGCGGGGCGGCGTCAGCCCGAGCGCCGCGCACGCTTCGCCTAACAAGCTGCGGACCGAGCGAATCTCGTCCACGTCAGTGATCATCGGCAGCAGGATGCGCACCTGCCCGGCCGGCTGCACGCGCAGCATCGCGCGCAACTGCACGTCGAACAGGTCCGGGCGCCACAGGCTGGTGCGCACGCCGCGCAGGCCCAGCGCCGGATTGTCCTCGGGCGGCATCGGTAGATAGGGAATGGGTTTGTCGCCGCCGATATCGAGCGTGCGGATGATCAGCGGACGCGTGCCCAGGATCCGCGCCACCTGCTGGTAGCAGCGCAGTTGTTCGTCCTCGTCGGGCGCGGTCGTCGCGCTCGAGAAACAGGAACTCGGTGCGCAGCAGGCCGCAACCTTCGGCGCCCTGGGCCACCGCGAGCATGGCGTCCGCCGCGGAGCCGGTGAGATTGGCGAACACCTCGATGCGTTCGCCACTCGCGAGATGGCAATCCGTCTGCGCGGCGATGGCTTGCTGTTCGCGCGTGCGCGCGATTGCGTTCGAGCCGTGCCCGCGTTTCGACGACAGCGCCTCGCCGGGATCGGTGATGCAGCGTCGCCCGCGTCGGCATTGAGGATGATCTGGCTGCCGGCGGCAATCTCGAGCAACCGCTTGCCCACCGCGACCAGCATGGGGATGCCGAGCGTCGCGGCGAGGATGGAGACATGCGAGGTGGGACCTCCGCCGGCGAGCGCGATGCCGGCGAGTTTCCGCGTGTCGATATCGACGAGCTGCGAAGGCGTGAGGTCGCGCGCCAGCAGAATGCCTCCCGACGGAATCTCGAATTTCGGCGCCTGCGATCCGTCGATCGCCAGCAGTACCTGCCGTTCGAGATCCAGCAGATCGTCGACGCGCTCGGCGAGACGCGCATCGCCGGTGGCGGTCAGCTCGCGAGCGCTGGCGCGAAGGCTCGTGCGCCACGCGAAACTCGCGCTCTTGCCGTTGGCCATGCGCCTCACGCGCGGCATCGACGAGATCGGGGTCGTCGAGCAACTCGAGGTGCGCCGTCATGATTTCGCGCACCGTCGGCGCCGCGCTGGTCGCGAGCCGCGAGAGTCGCGCGCGCACGCTGTTGCGCGCGCGATCGAACGCGAGCTGTTTCGCCCGTCATCCCGTGACCCGACCTCGACGACGTGCGGGTCGACCGCCTGCAGAAAGAACGCCGGTCCGACGCGCGAACCCGGATTGGCGATCGACACCGCGCAGATTCGCGGGGTCCGTGTTCACTGGCGCGGAGGCATCGGGCGCGGCCGCATGCGGCGCCACTGTTTCGAGATTCCGATCGCCTTCGCGATCGCCGCGATGCCGGCCGCGGCGGCCGGCTCGAATCCGACGATGACCACTTCGTCACCGCCGCGAATGCCGAGCGACATCAGCGCCACGGTGCTGCGGGCGCGCGCGCTGCGCCCGCGGGCGCGCAACTCGATCTCGCAGGGCAAGTGTCTTGGCGATACGCGCAATGAGCGCCGCCGGCCGCGCATGGATGCCGTGGGCGTGCGCGACCACAATCGATTCGCTCACCACCACGGCGTTGGCTTCCGCGGCATCGGCGGCGTCGCCCGTCTCGCCGGCCGCGAACTGTTCGATCTCGAACAACGCATCACCGCTTGCGACCATTCGGCCGGTGTTCGCCCGGCTGATGCGAAAGCGATCGCCGTTGGTAAGGATGATCGGCGTCATGAGACTGGGCGCCTGGCGCGCCAGCAGGTCGAGATCGAAGGTGAGCAGCAGGTCGCCCGTCGCGCACGCGGTCGCCCTTGCGCACGTGCACGTGGAAACCTTCGCCCGCGAGCCCCACGGTGTCGACACCGACGTGCATCGAGAATTTCCGCGCCGATGCTGGCGCGCAACGCCAGCGCGTGGCGCGACGCGGCGATCGAGACGACTTCACCGTCGCAAGGCGAGCGCAGCTGATTACCCGTGGGATCGACGCGCCACGCCATCGCCCAGCATGCCTTGCGCGAAGGCCGCGTCGGGAATCTGCGCCAGCGGCGCACACCAGCCGGCGAACGGAGCGCGGATGATCAGCGGCATCTCAATATCCAACGAGCTCGATGCCGCCGATCGCCCAGATGGGATCGACCTTGGCCCGCGTGAACGTGAAGCAGATGTCGTGCTGCCCTTCCTGCGAAGGCAGGTCGATGTTGGGCAGCGGCGTAAGTCCGTAGTTAGCCACGGCCGGTTCGAGCGAGGCGCTCGCCACCACCTTGCCCTTGCAGTCGTCGAGGCGGATCTGCAGTTCGCCGTACTTCGTGGCGGGTTTGTGCAGCGGAATCTTCGCGGCGTCGGCGCCGATCTGGAAGTTGAACGGAATCTGGCCCACGGTGGCGCGGATGGCCTTGACCTGCGAGAGATCCACGCCGCGCCAGATCCAGCAGGGATCGGTGATGTTCACGAGGAACACGGCGCGTTCGCCCACGAGCGGCGCATCGTCTTCGAGCGACAACAGATAGCCGCCGCCGCACTGCTCGAGGTCGTGGCTCACACGGCGACGCGGGCCGGGCACCACCGGCGTCTCGCGCGCATAGCCGATGCCCAGCGTGGCGTAGCGGCGGAGCTGTGGTTCGAGGCGTTTCTGGAATTCTTCCCAGTTGATGCGTTCCGGCAGGCGACCAGGCCACTTCGGCCAGCGCCGCGCGCGCGCGGATACGCCATGTAGGTCACGCGCGCTTCGGAGCGCATCATCTCCGCCCAGAGATTGCCCTGCAGCCCGAGAACGTGTTTGCGCTGCTCGGGCTGGATCGCTGTCGGGCAACGGATTGAACAGGTACACGTCTTTCAGCGACAGCGTGTTGCTGCGACCGGGAGAAGTGTCGCCCGCGCTCTGCCAGTGATCGAGATACAGATCGGGCGCCGGCGACAACACGGTGTCGTGGCCGGCCTTGGCCGCGGCGATCGCGCCATCGATTCCGCGCCACGACATCACGGTGGCGTTCGGCGCGCCAGGCCGCCTTCGAGGATTTCATCCCAGCCGATGAGCTTGCGCCCCTTCGCAGTCGATGAACTTGCCGATGCGCTGGATGAAATAGCTCTGCAGCGCGTGTTCGTCTTTCACGCCGAGTTCTTTCATGCGCGCCTGCACCTTCGGCGACGCGTGCCACTCGTCTTTCAGCGCTTCGTCGCCGCCGACGTGGATGTACTCACTCGGAAACAGCTCGATGACTTCGGCGAGCACGTTCTCGAGGAACGTGAACGTGGAGTCGTCGACGTTGAACAGCGTCGGGAAGATGCCCCACTCCTCAGGCACGGCCTTCGGCGGCTTGTTAGTGACGCCGAGCTCGCGGATACGCCACCACCGCGGCGGTCGCGTGTCCCGGCATCTCGATCTCGGGAACGACGGTGACGTGGCGCTTCGCCGCGTGCGCGACGATGTCGCGCACCTGCTCCTGCGTGTAGAAGCCGCCGTACTGGCGCGGCTTGCCGGTGGCCGGATCGATGTCGGTGAGCGGAGCCTGCCCGGCCGGCACACGCCACGCGCCCACCGAAGTGAGCTTCGGATACTTCCTGATCTCGAGGCGCCAGGCCTGGTCGTCGACGAGATGCCAGTGCAGCGTGTTGAGCTTGTGCAGCGCCATCCAGTCGATGAACTGCTTGATGTACTCCGGCGACTGGAAGTGCCGCGCCGAATCGAGCATGAGCCCACGCCACGCGAAGCGCGGCGCGTCGGTGATCCTGAAGCGCGGGAATGTCGACGGACAGACCCTGCATGGGCTCCGCGGTGATGAGCTGCCACAGGGTGACCGCGCCATAGAAGAGTCCCGATCGGCGTGCGCGCGGTGATGGTGACGCCCTTGGGCGAGACCGACAGCGAATATCCTTCCTTGCCATGACTCTCCGCGTCGGCCGCGAGTGTGAAGGCGATGCTTCCCGAACCCGGCGATTCTTCGCGCGGCGCCCGGAACGCCAGGTCTGGCCGCTGTTGTTTGATGAGCTCGACGAAGTACTGGGCCGCGGCACTCGCGCCCTCGCCACCCGAATAGAGAACGTCGGTGGTCGCGGCAACGCGAAAGGTCCCGATGGCCCCGGTGCTGTGCAGCGGTGCGGGTATCAGGCCCAGGTGTGGCGCGTCCAGCTGCACGGGCTTCGCAGCCGTGGTGGTCGCATCGGGCGAGCCGCAGGCTCCCGTCAGCGCAAACAGCACGCACAGCGCGACGTTGGAAACGCGTTTTTTCATTACCTGCTCGCCCCCGTTTGCCGACCCATGTCGGAGAAACTGAATCCTGCCTGATATACACGCTCAAGTAACTCGCGGTGCGGCGGCAGGGCCGCGACCGCCCTGCGCGAGGCATCGCGAATGCGTGCGAATTCCTGCCGGGCACGCGCCGCCTGCCGGTCCTCCGTCCGACCCGGCGGGGATCTGAAGCCCATGCCAAAAAGCACGAATTGATAGTTCGCGGGTGCGAAGGATTCGTAGTCCATAACGAAATCGAGCCGGGTCGGGGGTCGATGACGCCACATTTCCAGGTGCGCCAGCAGGCTCTCGGGCGCGCTCGACGGATCCGCATTGTCACGCCAGAAGGCCGTGTCGGAGCGCCGGGTCAGGAAGTAGTGCATCTTGATGAAGTCGACGATGCGCTCATAACGCTTCGTCATGAGCGTGTTGAATTGCCGCGCCGCCGGCTCGAGCCGCACTGCCAGGTTGATGGAAGCTCGCGATCATGTGAGCCGCGGCTTCGATCAGGATGATGCCGGTGGACTCGAGCGGCTCGAGGAAGCCGCCTGACAACCCGACGGCCACGCAGTTCTTCACCCAGTGTCGTTCGCGCCAGCCCACCTGCATCTTGAGATGACGCACCGGCAGGTTGTCCGCTGCGCCGCCCACATAGTTGCGTAACACGGCTTCGGCACGAGACTCGTCGGTGTGCCGGGAACTGTAGACATAGCCGATGCCGCGCCGCTCAGCCAGGGCGATGTCCCAGGTCCAGCCGGCTTCATGAGCCGTGGATATCGTGTACGGCGGAATGGCGGCCCACTCGCTTCCATACGGCACCTGCACGGCGACGGCGCGATCGACGAACAGCACATCGTTCTTGTCCAGGAACGGCACGCCGAGCGCACGGCCGAGAAGTGTGCTGCGAAAACCGGTGCAGTCGATGAACAATCCGGCGGTGAGTTTTCCGTGCTCGCGCGTGACGACCGAGGCAATCGCGCCTTGCTCGTCGAGCTCGACGTCGTCGACGGTGCCGGTGAGATGCACGACTCCCGCAGCCCTGGCGACGCCGCTCAGGTAATTGCCGAAGCGCGCCGCGTCCAGGTGATAGGCGTAGTTCATGGGACCGCGGAACTCCGCATCGCTCGCGCGCTTGGGCGCACGACCGGCTTCGCAGACACGTTCCTGCAGCGTCACGGCATCGGCATAAGATGCTCCGCCCGCTTCACCTCCGAGCCAGTACGGCAGGAGATCCAGCCCATCCGGCTCTCGCGGCAAAGCGAACGGATGGTAGTAATGAGAGTGCCGGCCGTTTTCGACAGCGCGTCCCCAGTCGACGAACTTGATGCCCTGTTTGAAAGCCGCGCCGCTTCCGCGCATGAACGCCGCTTCGTCGACACCGAGCGACGCCAGAGTCCTGGCGATCGTCGGAAACGTCCCTTCGCCGACCCCGATCGTGGGAATTTCGCTGGATTCGATCAGCGTGATGCGCGAGCCGCTCCGGTGCTTCGCCAGGTACGCGGCCGTCAGCCACCCGGCGGTGCCACCGCCCACGATGAGGATTTCGTCGATGGCTGTGGACATGGGCGAAAAGGCCGGGTGATCGACACCCGGCCCTCCGGTTGACCTCGTTTCCCTTACTGTCCGAACTTCACGCGCACGCCGACGTAGTAGATAGTCCCGTTGTCGTAGTAACGCGCCGGACGGCTCTTGTCGTCGTCGTAGTACTGGAACAGTTCCTCGTCCATCAGGTTCACGCCGTCGAAGGTCAGCGCGAAGTTGTCGGTGAGGTTCACGTTGATCGACAGATCGAGACTGTCGGTGGCGTCCGCGTACAACTGCCGGCCGCGATCGTTGTCGATGAAGTACTCGGACCGGTAGTTGTAAGCCAGGCGCGCGCCAAAGCGTTCGTTCTCGAAGTAGGCCGTGACGTTCGCCGTGTTCTCCGAATTGCCCGGAACGGGATCGCCGCTCTCCGAATTCGCATCGGAATAGGTGTAGTTGAAGATCGCCCCGAAGCCGTTGGCGAACGGCTGCTGGTATGAAAGCTCCACACCCTGGATCTGGCCACCTTCGCCGTTCACCGGGCGATCGATCTGGTAGATGCAGCTATAGAGGGCGGTGCCGATCGACTGGCAATCCGCGTCCGGATCCGAGAGTCGCGAATCGTTGGGATCGATGATTTCCGTAGGTAGGCGCTCCGGGCCGGTGCCGTTGATCACGTACGACTGCATGTCCTTATAGAAGAGTGAGGCCGCGAGCAGCGAATCCTCGGCGAAGTACCACTCGGCGGCGAGATCGAACTGGTCCGCGCGAAACGGATCCAGCGTCGGGTTGCCGCCCGAGCCGGTGAACAGCAGCGGCGTGAACGAGGTGATGGTCGGTGCGATACGGTTGTATTCCGGCCGGGCCATGACGCGGGAGGCGCCGAAGCGCAGCAGCAGGTCTTTCGAAAGATCGAATACCAAGTTCGCGCTGGGGAGCACATCGGTGTAGTCGTTGTCGATGGACAGCGGCGCGCTCAGGCCGAACGGATTGTTGACGGCGCCCGGGGTGCCGGCGGGAACACCCACCGCCCAGCCCTCGGAGGTCTGCTGGGTCTGCACGATGCGAACACCCAGGTTGCCGCGGAAACCTTCGCCTTCGAAATTCGCCATGGCGAAACCGCCGAGCGTCTGTTCGTTGACGGTGAAGCTCTCGAGCGGCCCGAAGTGGTACGTCGGGAAGTTAGCCCAGTTCGCGACGATGTTCGGGTCGTTCGGATCGTACTGGATGAAATCGAGCGCGCCGTAGATCTCGCGCAGGCGGGCTTCGGACACCAGCCGGTACGCATCGACGGTGCCATCACGCGCGATGTCGCCGAGGAAGTCGCCGGGCGTGACGTCGCCTGCGGCAAAGGCCAGCGAACACGGCGCGCCGTTGCACCCGGTGGGTCCCAGCAGGCCACGGGTCTGGCCGTAGGTGATGTTCACGTCGCGCGTGTGATCGGTGTACTTCACGCCGACCTTGAACGCGCTGATCGCGCCCATCTCCACGGCGAATTCCGCGTCACCGTAAGCGTAGAACTCGTCGTCTTCGTTGAGGAACTGGTTGTGCGAGGCCCAGCCGAGCACCGGCAGCGAGTTCGGATCGGTGGTGTCGGTGATGTTGGTGAAATCGATTTCCGGAACGCCGCGGCTGAAATCCCAGGTGAGCCCGGTGCGAGCCTGAGATTCCCAGAACGGCTGCGCGCTGGTCGCGCCCTCGGCCTCGGTGTACCCGACCTTGGTGTGCCAGGTCAGCGTGTCGCTGCTGTGGAACGTGGCATCGAAGTCGAGACCCTGGGTTTCGGTCTCGGCGTCGCGCAGGATGGCGTCGTACACCACGCCCCAACCGGTGGTGCTGTTGGCGAAGGTACCGCCGACCAGCGTGCCGCCGGCATTCACGGTGGTGTTGGTGGGCTGCTCGCCAGCGCCGAACATGTTGCTGAACCACGCCATGTAGTTGTGGTTGAAGTTGTCGGCATCGAGCTTGGAATAAAGGCCCGTGAGGTTCAGATCCACCGCGTCGTTCGGCCGGAACTGCACGCCGAAGTTGAAGCCGGTGCGCACTCTTTCCTGCACGAACAGCGCCGAGCCCAGGAGGTCGGGCACGGCCGCGGTGGCGCCGCCCTGATCGGTGATCGCGCGATCCGAATAACCCAGGAACTCGATGCCGTCGCGACGCAGATTGCGTTCCTGGTAGATGCCGGAGAGCAGCACGCCGACGGAGCTGGCGTCGTTCTTCCAGCTCAGCAAGGCGCCGAACTGCGGATCGGTGCTGTCGGCGAGGTCGCTGTAAGAGCCGGTCAGCGAAGCGGTGAACAATCCCTGCGGGAGATCCAGCGGATTGCGCGTCTTGATGTTTACCGTGCCGCCGATGCCGCCTTCCTCGATGTCAGCCTGGGACCCTTTGTAGACCTCCGTCGAACCGATTACCTCGGTGGGCAGCATCAGGTAATTAAAGCTGCGAGTAGCGGAAAGTTGATCAAGGACGAACCAGTCGGCTGTGGCGATCGCGTGCCCATTTAACAAAGTGCGATTCAGGTTGGGCGCCGTGCCGCGAATCGAAACGCGCTCGCCCTCGCCGAACTCGCGTGAGATGCTCACACCGCTGACGCGTTGCAGGGCTTCGGCTACGTTCTTGTCAGGGAACTTGCCGACGTCCTCAGAAGTAAGAACATCAACGACAGCCTGGGACTCACGTTTGACTTCGAGCGACCTGCCGAGGCTGGCACGAATGCCGCTAACAACGACAGTTTCGATTTCCTCGCTCGAGGTGCTTGCGGCTTCCTGTGCATACGCCGGCGCTGCGTGCTTCGCGAGGGCCAGCGACACGGCAGCGGCAATCAACGTCGAACTTCTGGTGCTCATAAATCGGTTTCCCCTATCTGGTTTTCGTGCAGACCAATATGGAGCCAATATAGTACCAATCGATTCGAAAAAACTAGTCTCTTGCATACCATTGCTTCTTCGAGACTGTTTATCGCTTAAAAACAGTGCGTTATATAAGGCACGTGCATCACTGAGGTTCATATTGGTATTGCTTTGGTTCTATGCGAATGGCATGGTTCCGCTGAGTCCTGGGGGAAAACGTCTTGCCAACACTGTCGCAGGTACTGCCGCGGCTCGATGAATCGAGCTCACAGCCGCTCTATCAACAACTGCAGCGCGCGTTGCGCGAAGCCATCGAGAACGGGGTCATCGGCCCCGACGATGCTTTGCCGCCCGAGCGTGATCTCGCGGACATGCTTTCGGTGTCGCGCATCACCGTGCGCAAGGCCATCGAGGAGCTGGTCGAAGAAGGACTGCTGACCCGCAAGCAGGGCTCGGGCACTTTCGTGAGCAACCGGGTCGAAAAGAATTTCGCCAAGCTCACTTCGTTCTCCGAAGACATGCGCGCCCGCGGCCGCGAGCCGCGCAGCGTGTGGCTGAACCGCGCCGAAGGCACGGTCACACCCGAAGAATCCCTGACACTGCGCTCGAGCCCGGGAACACCGGTGTATCGGTTCCATCGCATTCGTTACGCCGACGATGCGCCCATGGCGCTCGAATACGCCACGGTGCTGCGCGATTGCCTGGCGTCGCTGGAAGCCGTGGAGACTTCGCTGTACGAGGCGCTGGAACAGAGTGGCAACCGCCCGGTGCGCGCGCTGCAGAGATTGCGCGCTGTATTGCTGACCGCCGAGCAGGCCAAGCTCCTCAAGGCGCAGGAACGCGATGCCGGGTTGTTAGTGGCCCGGGTCGGATATCTCAAGGACGGACGCGCGGTGGAGTTCTCCCAGTCTTACTACCGCGGCGACATCTACGATTTCGTGGCGGAGCTCAACGCAACATCGTGAATGCCCCGACCCGGATGTTCCTCGAGGCGGCCGAAGGTCCACAGGTGGTGGGCGCGCAGCTCACGCACAACGCGCCGCTGCTGCGCGAGCTGGGCGCGCGGCTGCGCAACGAGCCGCCCCGCGCAGTGGTGACCTGCGCGCGCGGCAGCTCCGACCACGCGGCGACCTACGCGAAGTACCTCATCGAGTCGCACACCCACGTGCTCACCTCGTCCGCCGCGCCTTCGGTGAGCTCTATCTACGATTCACAGGCGGATCTCGACGGCGTGATGTTCATCGCCATTTCGCAGTCGGGCAAGAGCCCGGACCTGCTCTCGGCGACGCGCAACGCGCGTGAAGGTGGCGCGTTGACCGTAGCCATGTGCAACTCGGCCGATTCGCCGTTGATGAAACTCGTGGACGTCGCCGTGCCGCTGCACGCCGGGCCTGAAACCAGCGTGGCCGCCACCAAGTCCTATATCGCCTCGCTGAGCTGCATCGCACAGTTGCTCGCGAACTGGACCGAGGATCGCAAACTGCTGGCAGCCCTGCCGCAGCTCCCGGAACTGCTGGCGCGCGCGTGGAAGTGCGACTGGCACGCGGCGGTGGATGCGCTGCGCGACGCGGTGAATCTGTTCGTCGTCGCTCGCGGCTACGGCCTGGGGGTAGCCCAGGAAGCGGCGCTCAAGCTGAAAGAAACCTGCGGGCTACACGCCGAAGCTTTCAGTTCCGCCGAGGTCAAACACGGGCCCATGGCGCTGGTGCGCGCGGGATTTCCGGTGCTCATGTTCACGCAGCGTGACGACACGCGCGCCGGCATCACGGAGCTTGCCGCCGAGTTCGCCAATCGCGGCGCCCGCGTATTGCTGGCCGGAGCCGACGCGGCCGGCGCCGTCTCGCTGCCCGCGGTGTCGGCAAATCCCGTGATCGAGCCGCTGCTCACGATTCAGTCTTTCTACGCCATGGCCAACGCGCTGGCCCTGGCGCGCGGCCTGGATCCCGACCGTCCCCCGCATCTCCACAAAGTGACCGAGACCGTCTGATGCTGCTGGCGTTCAGGAACGGAAGGATGCTGACCGACGCCGGCATCGAGGCCGGGCGGAACCTGCTGGTACGCGATGGAATCATCGAAGCCGTCGTTGGCGCGCGCGAAATCGTCGGCGCGGACCGGACCATCGATCTCGAAGGACTCCTGCTGGCGCCCGGCTTCATCGACACGCAGGTCAACGGCGGCGGCGGGGTGCTCTTCAATGACGAACCGAGTGTCGAAGCCATCGCTGCGATTGGCAGGGCTCACCGGGCCTACGGCACCACCGGATTTCTGCCTACGCTGATCAGCGACGATCTTTCGGTCGTTGCGCGCGCCATCGAAGCGGTGCGCGAAGCCATCGCGCGCGGCGTGCCCGGCGTTCTCGGGATTCACATCGAAGGACCGTTTCTCAGCAACGAACGCCGCGGCGTGCACGACGCCAGCAAACTGCGCACACTGGACGAGGATGCGATGCAGCTTTTGATCACGCCCCACGGCGGCGTGACCATGGTGACACTGGCACCCGAGCGCACCACGCCCGCGATCATCCGCGCGCTGTCCGATGCCGGCGTCATCGTCTCCGCCGGGCACACCAACGCGACGTACGATGAACTGCTGCCGGCGCTCGATGCGGGCGTGCGCGGTTTCACGCACCTGTTCAATGCCATGTCGCAACTCGGCAACCGTGAGCCTGGTGCAGTGGGCACGGCGCTGGCGCATGCCGAGAGCTGGCTGGGGCTGATCGTCGACGGCTACCACGTGCATTCGGAAGTCCTGAAGATCGCCTTGCGCGCCAAGCGGCACGACCGCTTCATGCTGGTGAGCGATGCCATGCCGAGCGTCGGCGCGGACGTGAAGGAGTTCTACATCCAGGGCCGCCTCATCACGGTGGATGGCGACAAGATCGTCGATGACGAAGGCCGGCTCGCGGGCGCGCATCTCGACATGGCCGGCGCGGTCCGGAACACGGTGAACATGCTGGACGTTCCGCTCGCCAGCGCACTGCGCATGGCCAGCACGTATCCGGCCGAGTTCCTGAAGGCCGGCGACCGCATGGGTCGCATCGCGCGAGGCCAGCGCGCCGACCTGGTGGTCGTCGACGATTGCCTGAACGTCCGCAGCAGCTGGATAGGCGGCCGGGAAGACTAACTATTGGCGCGTCGGGGCGCGGCAACCCTCGGCGGCTTCCAGCATCGCCACCATGAGCGCATTCATGGGAGTCGGCACACCGTGCTCGCGGCCGTAGCGAACGATGACCCCATTGCGCGCGTCGATCTCCATGGGACGCCCGGCCCGCCGGTCGGCGAGCATCGAATTGGACGCGTCCCTGGGGCCCCGGCGCATGCGTTCGACGATCTCATCCGCGATCTCATCGGCCAGCACCGCTCCCCGCGTGCGACCCACAGCGACACACTCGCGCACGATGGCGCGCAGGATTCCGGCAACGCCTTCGTGGTGCGCAATACCCGCCGGCTCTGACAAGACCGCCGATACGGCGCCGGCACTGTTGAGACAGAGTTTCTTCCAGACCGCGGTGACGAAATCAGGCGTCTCGCGCACGTCGAGATCGAGACCGGCAAACAACCCGACGAACGCCGCACCGTTGGCACCCTTGGGCACGGCCATGTGGATAGGGCCGCCCTGCGTCACCTCGCCCGGTGAATGACGCGTCGCCGGACAATCGATCATGACGGGCACGATGCGGTTCGCGTCGATATACGGCGCAAAACGCTCGACGTGTTCGACTCCGTTCTGAATCACCGCGAGCCGAGTGTGCTCACCGAAGCTCGTCTCGAACCAACGTGCCGCTGACGCGGAATCGTAGGCCTTGGTGGTGACGAGCACCCAGTCGGCGACGCGAGCGTCGGCCGGATCGGTCAGTATCTCGGGCACCGCTTCGATGTGGCCGGCCGGCGTGTTCAGCACGATGGACCGGAAAGGCGTGCGTACGCCAACCGCGACGCGGTGCCCGGGCACCTGCGAGAGCCACGCCGTCAGCGTCGCGCCGATCGCGCCGGGCCCGATGAGAGTGATGTCTGCCATGCCGCGAATCGTAAGCCATTCGCGGAATGCATCATCCCGAAGTTCAACCCGGGGTGAGTGGCTGCCTCGCGCGCAACAGCGTCCAGGCTGCGGCGGCGAACACCAGGCCGTTCGCGACCACGACCGGAATCGCGCCTATCAAGGCGCCATAAACGATCCAGAGTATCGCGCCCATCATTTGTGCCGCGCGAAGCAACGCGGGACGTGTGAAGAAATACGAGCCCACGAAAACGGCCGTGGCCACCCAACCGAGAATTTCAGTCATGGCGCTCACCTCAAACCGCCGACGCCAGCGGCGCCCATTCACGAATCTGCACGCGATCCGTTCGGGCTCGCTGCCAGTCGTCGAGCACCAGGCCCGTCGATTCGAGCTGGGCCCGGATCTCAGCCGGCTTCAGACCCAGGAGCTGGTCGAGTATCGGCACCAGCACGCTGCTGGCGTTGTCGCTGAGCACCGTGCTTTGCGCGATGCGCGCCAGCTGACGGTTCTCGGATACCGCGATCGTGAATCCGTCGCCGTTGTTCACATGGAGCATCACGTGGATGTCGGAGCTGCCGTCGCCCACATAGATCACGCGATCCTGGGTGATGCCGATCCGGCTGCAGAGTTCGTCCAGCACGGCAACCTTGCCGTATCCGGCGCGCACGCGATTGATGGAACGCACTTCACCGGAATGCGGGTCGTAGTCGAGCTCGGTACCGTAAATGTGTTCCGCGGGAACGATGCCATCGAGCGCCGAGACGACGACTTCACGAGGCGCCGCCGACACGACGTAGAAAGAAAACCGGTTGCCGTCGATGCCGCGTTCGAGGAATTCGACGAAGGGCGCGAGGCCCTGCTTCAGCCGCACGCGCCGGCCAGCCTCGATGAGATGCTCGCGGCGCACGCCACGAAATTCAGGGTCGTGCCGGATCAGGTAGGCGAGCTCGCCACCTTGCTGGACGAGGTGGCTGGCCGAGAGGCCCGCGACCTTCTGCTCGAAGTTGGTCACCCCGAGCAGTTCGCTCAACTCGAAGCCCGAGTCGTTGAAGCTCAGCGTCTGATCGAAATCAGAAGCGAGGAGGAAATGTTTCGCAGGTCTCTTGTTCACAAACTACTCCAGCAGCCAAACCCCTCGTGCCGCGCGACAAATCGCGATGCAGCGAAGTTAACAGGCGCACTGCGGCAAAAAGGAGAAGGTGATCACACGGAAACGCTGAAATTTTCTGGCGCTACGGTGAATCGGCGGGTGTTTGCGCCACCGCTGGGCATCTTTCCCCGTTTGCCGGACCGTTGCCCCAAATCAATTCAACGAGCGTCAATGAGATGAAGGGCCCATCACGCCGAGGCTGCAAAACCCTCAACATCGGCCCCAATGCAAAAACTGTCCGCAGCCACCTTGCACGTGATCCTGATCGTGGCAGGCGTTTCTGTTAGCCAATCTATCGGTTTGGCGCATGCCCAGGTCGTCGAGACGCCCGCTGCATCGATACCGCCAGCCGCGTCGGCACCTTCGGAGCTGCAGACACGGGTCGAGTCGTTGGCCGAGTCCGGGCTCTTCGAGTTTCACGGCGCATCCATTGCCTATCCAAACATCACCTACGCGTTCTATTTGCAGCGCGGGTTTCGTCCTGCGTGGACGGATGCGAAGTCAGCGAGCGAACTACGGCGGGCGCTGAAGGACAGCGAAGCCGACGGGCTCGACCCGCGCGATTACCACATGCCGCTTCTCGATGAGCTGGGCGCCGCCGCGGCCAGCGATCCGGCCAACAATGCAACGCTGGCGGCCTACGAGATCCTGCACACCGATGCGCTGCTGCGCGTCGCCGACCATCTCATGTTCGGAAAAGTCGACGCCGCATCGTTCGACGCGCACTGGAACTTCACGGGCAGCGCGAAGGGTATCGATATCCCGCAAAGAATCGAGCTCGCCCTCGCGAGCGGCGACATCTACGGTGAGATCGAAAAACTGAAACCGACGCATCGAATGTACCTGGCGTTGAAGCAGGAGCTGGCGCGGTACCGGCTTGCCGCTACCACCGCCGAAAAGGTCACGGTCGCGGCAGGAAAAGCGATCGAGCCGGACACTCAGGATGAGCGGGTCGTTTCATTGCGCACCCGGCTGTCGATCAGCGGCGACCTCGCTGCCGCTGAAGTCACGTCATCCGATGTCTACGATCCAACGCTGCGAATCGCCGTCCAGCGATTCCAGGAAAGGATGGGGCTGCCGGCCGATGGAAAAATCGGCAAGCGCACGATCGAAGAGCTCAACGTGCCGCTGGAGGAGCGCGTCCGCCAGCTCCGCGTAAACCTCGATCGCGGCCGCGTGCTGTTGCACGAGCTGCCGCATGAATTCGTGATCGTGAACATTGCCGCATATTGGGTCTTCCTGGTGCGCGGCCAGGAAACGGTGTGGAACGCGCGCGCGCAGGTCGGCAAGACCTATCGGAAGACACCGATGTTTCGCTCCGCCATCGACTACCTGGTGCTGAACCCCACGTGGACCGTTCCTCCCGGCATCATCAAGAACGACATCCTCCCGGACGCGCGCCGCGATCCCGCGTCGATCACCCGCCGCGGACTGAATGTCCTCGACGCGCAAGGCAACGTGGTCGATCCCGCGAGCGTCGACTGGTCGAAGTACAAGAGCGGGCATATTCCTTACACGCTGCGGCAGGATCCCGGTCCCAAGAATGCACTCGGCCGCGTCAAGATCATGTTTCCGAATTCGTACAACGTGTACCTGCACGACACGCCGTCGCAGTCGAAATTCGAAGAGTCGGATCGTGCCTTCAGTTCGGGTTGCGTGCGCATCGAACGGCCGCTCGAGCTCGCAGCGTTGCTGCTGGCGGACCCTTCACGATGGAACGCCGAAACGATCAACCGGGTGATCGACGCGGGCCGGACCCAGAACGTGACCCTGCCTAACAAGGTGCCGGTATTGCTCGCGTACTGGACTGCGTGGGTCGATCCGCAGGGACGGGTGAACTTCCGTCGCGACGTCTACGGCCAGGACGCGCAATGGGCGGCCGCCCTCGAGAGGAGTTACACGCCGCGCCAGGTTGCAAACTAGCGGCGCGGCTAGCGGAAAACGCCCCGTTCCAGGATCGTTCCGTGCCCGACCGGCCGGCCGACGCTCAACCACAGACTCCAGGAATCCGTGTATGTGGTGGCCACGCCGAACGTGAGAGGACCGAACAAGGTGCGGCCGGTGAGGAACAGCCGATCCGCCGTAAAGGCCGCCATCCTCGCCATTGTCGATGCGGTTGTTCACCTCGCCACCGGTTACTCCGAACCCCGCATAAAGCGAAAGATTCCGGATCGGCAGCAGATCCTTCACCTTCCACAGGTAGCTGGTGTTGGCCAGCCAGTACTCGTCGACACGCATTTCGCCTTGTTCGAAGCCCGGAAAGCTGCCGGGCCCACCCACCGCGAACGCGCGATCGCCAGGCAGGTCGCTGTCGAGATTCGAGCCTGCGCCGACCGTCACCCACAACACGTCACGGCGCAGCGGCACCGCCAGCCCAATGCCGATCTCGGCGCGCTCCCAATCGCGGTCGCCACCCAGGGATTCATCGCTTTGCAGGTATTCGAGCGCCATGGCGACTCCACGGGTCGGATTGAACGCCGTAGTCGCGGCTGTCCAGCTCGGCCAGGAATCGCATGCCGGCATCCGTATGTCTGCCCTCGGGCAAGAGCGTCGCGCCAATGTCCACGCTCGGTCTCGCGTTCGTCGTACACATAGCCGATTCGGGCCTGTCCATAACGACCCACGTTCGCTCCCAGGTCGAGCTCGGCCCCGAAATCCTTGAATGTGTAGCGCGCCACGCGTTCGTCATTGATGAACAAGTCCTCGAGCGAACGTGAGAAAAGCGACGCGAGGCTCGACGAAAAACCGGTGCGCGACATCGAGCGGCTGCGTGAAACCGGTCGGTCAGCAGGCTCTCGCCGCCCAGCTGCACTTCGTTGAACCACTGCGCCCCGAGCGAGTTCATCCAGGTGCGAACGTGCCGGCCATACAGGGCAAAGGTCACGTCGCCTTCCCGGGACGCGTAGGCTCCGAGATCCAGCCGCAGATAGTTAGGCCCCCAGCGTCTTCTCGTGCGGCAGCCAGGTGAGTGTCGGTGACTCGCGATCGCCATCGAGGCGATAACTGACGGATTCGAAGTCCTGCAGCGCCGAGATCCGTTGCGCCTCTTCGCTGATCGTCACGATGTCGAGCGGGTCGCCCGCTTTCACCTTCTGCCTCTGGGCGAGGTACTCGGGATTGACGCGCTCGAGTCCTTCGAAACGCACACCGGCGAGTTTGCCTTCCATCGTCTGGGACTGGGTCACGCCCGAACGCCAGGCGACGATACTGGGCTTCGGGAACGGAAAATTTGCGAGTGCCGCGGCCATCTTGCGGGTCGCTGCCGCACCGAGCGGCACGGTCTCCGGCACACGCTCGAAATCGGCCGTGGTGATGTGCCCATGTCACATCGATGAGGACATCGCCGTCCTTCAGCGACGCCAGCTGCAACTCCTCGTTGGCGATGATCATGACGTCCATCGAACGCGCCAGCAGCTGCGTGGCGGATTGCAGTTTCAGCGGATCCGCCGGAAGTTCGACCAGGTTCACGACGATGACCGAGTCGGCACACAGGTTGCGCGCGATATCGACCGGAATGTTCCGCACCAGGCCGCCGTCCGCCAGGATCATCTTGTCCAGGATCACGGGTGCGAACGCGCCCGGAATCGACATGCTGGCGCGCATCGCGGTCGCCAGGTCGCCCTCCTCGAGCACGACCATGCTGCTCGAGACCATGTCGGTCGCGACGGCGCGATACGGAATCGGCAATTTGTCGAAGTCCGTTTCGAGCCGCGCGCGCGCGACATACACGCGCAGCAGATCCTCGACATTGCTGGTGTTGATGAGACCGGCGGGGCCTGCGAGCCGTTGGGCGTGAGGCCGAACTCGAACTCGTTGCTGTACGTGGGTCCGGCGCGCTTCTGCTCGATGGGCTCGAGATCGCGGCGGCCCTGGCTGCCGACCACCCTCTTCCAGTCGATGGCAACCAGGAATTTCTCGAGCTCGTCAGCCGGTATGCCGGCCGCATAGCCGCCGCCGATGAGCGCGCCCATGCTGGTGCCGGCGATGCAATCGATCGGCACGCGCAACTCTTCCAGCACCTTCAGCACACCGACGTGTGCGCCGCCCTTCGCGCCACCGCCGGCGAGCACCAGACCGATTCGCGGCCTGCCGGAAACGTGCGGCGCTTCTGCGGCACTTGCCAACGGAATCAATGCCTGCAATGCGCCTGCAAGCAGAACGATCGCACTGGAGATGGCGGGGGGATTGCATTGTCGAATACCTCGTGTCCGGTGCAACCAGCTTCCACTGATCCCGGCGAGGTGACTATCGACAATCCGCAGACACGCCCTGCGCTAACTAGGTGCAGGACTCAGCAGAGCGCTAGAACTCCTTCCATTTGCCGTCGTCGTCGCCATTGGCGACGCGCTTGGACGCGCGCGGCTTGGCTTCGGTGACAGCGGCAGGCCGTCCGGCCCAGGGACGTGCCGCCTTGCGCCGATCGGCAGCCGGCATCTGCGCGGCCGGAGCTGCTTCCGGTGCAGCGACATTGTTTGCCGCGGCGTTCACCTGGTAGCGCCCCATTGAAGAGTTCAGTTCGCGCGCCTGCTCGGCCATGGCCTGGCTGGCGGCCGACGCCTGCTCGACCAGCGCCGCGTTCTGCTGCGTGAGTTCGTCGAGCTGCATCACGGCCTTGTTCACCTGGTCGATGCCGGCCGACTGTTCGTGCGACGCCGCGGCGATTTCGGAGACGATGTCCGTCACCTTCTTCACCGCGTTGACGATCTGTTCCAGCGTGGCGCCGGACTGCGTCACGAGCTTCGAACCTTCGTCGACCTTGCTGCACGGTGTCCTGGATCAGTCGCCTTGATCTCCTTGGCCGCCGCCGCCGAGCGACCGGCCAGGTTGCGTACTTCGGTGGCGACCACCGCGAATCCGCGGCCCTGCTCGCCGGCGCGCGCGGCTTCCACCGCGGCGTTCAGCGCGAGCAGATTGGTCTGGAACGCGATCCCGTCGATCACGCTGATGATGTCCGCGATCTTCTTCGAGGCGTCGTTGATGCCGACCATGGCGGTCACGGCCTTCGAAACCACCGCGCCACCCTTCTCCGCCTGGTCGCGCGCGGCGACCGCGAGCTTGCTCGCGTGCGCTGCGTTGTCGGCGTTCTGCTTGACGGTGCTGGTCATCTCTTCCATCGAAGAGGCTGTTTCTTCCAGCGACGAGGCCTGCTCTTCCGTGCGCTGCGACAGATTGGCATTGCCCTGGCTGATCTCGTCGGCGCCGCGACTCACCTCGGCCGAAGCCGTCTTCACCTGCGACACCACGGTCGACAGAGTGCTGGTGAGGTCGTTGATACCGGAGCCGATCTGCACCAGCAGCCCGGCCTTGCCGTTGCGTTTCGATGCGGCGGGTCAGGTCGCCCTGGTTGGCCGCGGCCACCACGCCGCGCACTTCGACGACCACGGTCGCGATCGCATCCACCAGCTCGTTGATGCCGCCGGACAACGTCAGGAAGAAGTCGCGTTTGCCTTCCAGCGAGATGCGATTCTCGAGATTGCCGGCCGTCACTGCCGCGATGATCTCGTGCAGTTCGGATTCGGTGGCCACTTCCTGCGTACGGTCGAACCATTCGAGCACCGTGCCGAGACGGCGGCCGGTGTCGTCCTTCATCGGGCTCATGAACGTCTTCATCGTGCGACCGCCGATCACTTCCTGGCGCGTCACGATATCCGTCAGCCGTTCGATCACGCCGCGCAGCACGGCGGGCTCGCGCGTCATCGAGTCCAGGCTGGTGCCTAGCAACCTGCCGGCGTCGAAGCTCGGCAGGTCCTTGCGGAACGACTTCCTGCGCCCTCGCCAGCATGCGCGCGGCGGCGGGATTCACGAAGATGATCTTCAGATCGTTGTCGGCGACCATCACGTTGGCGTCGAGGCGATCCAGCGCGCCGCGGAACGCGGCATTCAACACCGCTTCCTGCCGCTGCTTCGTGACGTCGTTCAGATAGGCGACGACCTTGAACGGCTTGCCGGAAGCGTCGACGATCGGGTTGAACACGCCCTGGAACCAGATCTCGCGCTTGTCGCGAGCCACCACGCGGAACTCGCCCTGGCGGCTCTCGCCGCGCTGCAGCGCCTGCCAGAGGCCCTGATAGGCGGCCGAATCCATCGCGGCGGCGTCGACGAACATCGAGTAATTCTTGCCCTTCACTTCTTCGAGCGAGTAGCCGAGCAGGTTCAGGAAGATGTCGTTCGCGTTGTCGACCTGGCCTTCCAGCGAGCACTCGATGACACCCTGCACCTTGGCGATCGCGTTGATCTGCCCCTGGTAGTCCAGCTTGGAGAGCAGCAGGCTGTCCTTCATCTGGCGCAGCGCGCCCATGAGGCTGGTGGCGTCGTGACGGCGCGCCTCCATCTCGAACTGCAGGTCGCCGGACGCGACGCGTCGCGCCACCTGCGCGGCCACGCCGGGGTCCGCACCGAGCTTTTTCATCGCGCTGCGGATGATGATCCACGCGAGCAGCATGGCCAGAATGCGCCGCCCGACATCAGCACGACGCTGTTGCGCACCGCCAGCTGGTAGTTCTTGTTGGCATTGTCGAGGTCGAGGTTGGCCGCGGTCAGCTGCATGGCGATCAGTTTCTTCAGATTGCGTGACGCCGTCGACCAGCGCCGGTCGCAGCGTCTCGTTGCGCCACGAGGCGAGGTCCGCCAGTTCGTTGGTCTCGAGTTTCTTGAGCAGCCGGTCGATCTTGCTGTACGCCGCGTCGAGCATCGGCGTGGTCTCGTCGGCGAGGTCCTGCTCTTCCGCGATCATCTCACCGAGGAAATAGTTGTCCCAGTCGCTGCGCGCCTTGTCGATGGCCTTCTTGAGCTGATCGTGAGCGTCGATCGCGGTCTGCTTCTTCTCGATGACGTCCTGCGACGCCTCCAGCGACAGCGACAGCGCATCGGCGACGCCCTGGATCGACTGCCCCGACACCATGCGGTTGTCGATGGTGTGCTTGAGCGTTCCCTGGGTGCTGCGCACCTGCTGCATCGCATAGAAGATCAGCCCCGTGGCGATGGCCAGGGTGATGGCAACCAGTACGTACAGTTGCAGCGAGAGGCGAATATTTTTGAACACGTTGAGGCGCATACGAAATCCCATCCAGGTAACTATCAGGCCGCCGCACTGGCGAGACCGGTCGAACTCTGCTCGCTGGAAGCGAGACTCTCGGCATGAAGCAGGATCAGCATCTGCTCATCGTGAGTCGCGATTCCTTCAATAAATTCGTTGGTGCCGTTGCCACTCACGATGGGCGCGGGCTTGATGCTGGCGGCGTCGATGTCGACGACGTCATTGACGTTGTCGACGACGATGCCGCACTCCTTCTGGCCGTTCGCCGTACGCAGCGAAAGGACGATGATCACGGTCGCCGGCGTGAACTCCGCCGACTCGAGCGCGAACCGGACGCGCAGGTCGATCACCGGCACGATGAGGCCGCGCAGGTTCAGCACGCCGAGCATGGAAGCTTCCGACTGCGGCATGCGCGTGACCGGCGTCCAGCCACGAATCTCTTTCACGCGCAGAATGTCCACGCCGTAGACCTCCCGCCCCAGCGAGAAGGTCAGCACCTGGCGGGTGCCGGCAGCCCCTGCACCAGCCGCTTCCCGTGAATCTTTATGTTCCTGCATCAATGCGGTGACGGCATCGAGCGGGGGATCACGCGATTTCCAGCCGGTCACCGCTCGTTATCGACGGGGCACCTCCTTAATTGAGGACACACATCACAATTCGCGGGCCGATTCGGTGGGGTTCGGCTCTAAAGCGTCGCAGCTCGATGCCGATATTGATGGAGACACATTGGAGCGGCGCCCCGCGGCGACGCATTGCTTGTTTTTATTTTGTTAACTTGGAGAGAAGAATGAACAGAATCGTCGCTATTACGGTTCTATCCGCATTTATTGCCACCCCGGTGCTTGCCTGCGACAAGCCCAGTGCCCCGGCCTCGATCCCGAATGGCGCGTCCGCCTCGAAGGAAGACATGCTCGCCGCCAAGAAGGCCGTCGACGCATACAAGAGCGGCGTGGAAGAGTACATCGTCTGCGAAAAGAACGGTGCCAAGCAGGAAATCGCGCAGAAGGAACTCATGAAGGTAGCGGACCGCTTCAACGTCGAAGTGCGTGCGTTCAAGGCGAAGGGTTAAACCTCCGCATCGATTTTCTCTTGCAGGAAATTGACCAAAGCCGCCGGGCGACTGTCCGGCGGCTTTTTGCTTTCTGGCGTGTAAGATTCGTCTCTGCCGGTTCGGGAGGACGTACGCATGGACAGCGTTGTGGGTTGGTCTTTTGAACAGCGACTCGGGGAAACTTTCCGCCGCACGTTGCCGAAACTCGGACCGGAAGCCGCCGGTCAGCTTTCCGCGCTGATCAATCCGACGTCGTTGGGCATCATCGCCGGCGTGCTAGTCGCGTGGATCGTCTCGCACGCATTCGGCGTCGGCGAGATCATCGACATCATCATCCTCGTCGTCGGCGTCGCCGCCATCGGCTTCGCTGTTTTCACGGGCCTCGACCACCTCTACGACTTTGCGGTGGGCGCCTATCAGGCAAAGACGGTCCAGGATCTGGATAGAGCGGCGGAAAACCTGGCGAAAGCCATCACGATTCTCGGGATCCAGGTGGTGTTGGCAGTTCTCTTCCGCGGAGCGAGAGCACCACGCACCGGCACTGGAGGAAAAATGAATCTCGGGCCGCCGCCGCCGCCCACACCAGGACTTCGCTATAAACCCACGATTACCCAGAACCCGAACCTTCCGGCCGGAACTGGTTCAACCAGCTTCTGGGGAAATATCAAAGTATCCACGCAAGGCTCGGTCACGGATCAACGGCTCGTGCTGCTGCACGAGAAGGTGCATCAATTCCTGGCGCCCAAGCTTTACGTGCTCCGGGAGTACCGCGCGAGCAACCGCGCTTCGTCCTACTGGCGCTCGTCGCTGTGGCGCTATATCGAAGAGGCTTTGGCGGAAACCGTTGCCCAGGTCGGCGTGAACGGCTTCCGAAGCTTTTTCACGGGCGTGAGATTTCCGGTACATCAGGGCTACATGTATCTGACCAGGGGCGGCGGCTACAACCCGACGTTCCTGGGATCGGGCTTGATCCCGGAGGGCGCAGCCCTGCTGTACAACGGCGTGGTCGGCGGCATCGCCTTCGAGCTGTGGTTCTCGCCCGCCACCACTTCGCTCAACTGAGTTCTGTCATGGCAGTTTTCGATTTTCTCGCACGCTGGCTGGGCAAGAGCCCGCAACCTATTCCCACTCGCCTCTCGAGCGATGAGGCCATTGCCATCGCGCGGCGCGCGGCGGCGGACGATCCCCTCGGCGAGGATCTGACCATGGCCACCGTCGAGCAGCGATCGGGCAACGCGGTCTGGATCGTCAGTCCCGCGGTGGTCGGCCGCCACCTCGTAATCTTGATCGACGACGCCACCGGCAACGTGCTGGAGAAAAAGCACGTCGGGCTTCGTTAGTCGCGCTCGCCGAGCAGCTGGAACAGCAGCAGTGAGCGGCCCGTCACGCCGTACGAGTCGCCTTTCGCAAACGCGGTCTTCTCGAGCTTCTCCTCGACATTCGTGTCGATGAGCAACCGCCAGCGTTCGTCGCCGGCGTGTCCTGGCAGGATGAAATTCACCAGATCGTGGTGTGCGTTGAGGATGAGCAGCATCGTCGCGTCACCACCGCGCTGCTTGATGCCCGTGGCCTGGGCGCGGCCGTCGAGCAGCATGCCGAAACATTGCATGCGATCGTCCGACCAATGCCCGTCTTCCATCTCCTCGCCGTTGGCGTTGACCCAGGTGATTTCCTTGAGGCCGATCGATTCGTTCTCCTTCGCGGAGAGGAAACGGCTGCGCCGCAGGATGGGATAACGCGCGTTCAGGTGATTGAGGTGCCGCACGAAGTTCACCTGCCGGAAGTTCTTGTCGGCGAGCGTCCAGTCGACCCAGCTGATTTCGTTGTCCTGGCAGTACGCATTGTTGTTGCCGCGCTGCGTGCGCGCGAACTCATCGCCGGCGGTCAACATCACCGTGCCCTGCGACAGCAGCAGCGTGGCGAGAAGGTTGCGCATCTGCCGGCGGCGCAGCGCGAGAATCTCGGGATCGTCCGTCGGGCCTTCGGCGCCGCAGTTCCAGGAGCGGTTGTGACTGTGCCCGTCTCGGTTGTCCTTCGCCGTTCGCCAGGTTGTGGCGCTCGTTGTAGGAGACGAGATCGTGCAGCGTGAAGCCGTCGTGCGCCGTGACGAAATTGATGCTGGCGTAGGGTTTGCGCCCAAGATGATCGAAGAGATCCGCCGAGCCGTAGAGCCGGGGCGCGAGATCCGCGGCTGACGATTCACCGCGCCAGAAGTCGCGCACCGTGTCGCGAAACTGGTCGTTCCACTCCGCCCAGCCCGGCGGGAACCTGCCGACCTGGTATCCACCCGGGCCGCAGTCCCAGGGCTCGGCGATGAGCTTCACGCGGCTCAGCACCGGATCCTGCGAGCAGACCTTGAGAAATCCGCTGCGGTTGTCGAAGCCGTTCGGCTCGCGCGCGAGGATCGTGCCCAGGTCGAAGCGGAAGCCGTCGACGTGCATCTCCTGCACCCAGTAACGCAGCGAATCCGTGACCATCTGGATGACGCGCGGATGGGAAATGTTCAGCGTGTTTCCCGTGCCCGTGTCGTTGATGTAGTAGCGCGGGTCCCGCGCGAGCCGGTAGTAAGACGCGTTGTCGATGCCCTTGAAGCTCAAGCGTCGGGCCGCGCTCGTTGCCCTCGGCCGTGTGGTTGTAGACCACGTCGAGGATCACCTCGAGGCCGGCGTCGTGAAAGCGCGCCACCATCTCCTTGAACTCGCGCACGCCACGCAGCGGCTCGCCGCAGTAACGCGGATCCGCCGCGAAGAACCCGATGGTGTTGTAGCCCCAGTAGTTAGTCAGTCCGCGCTCGAGCAGGATGCTGTCGTTGACGAACATTGCACCGGCATGAGCTCGATGGAGGTGATGCCGAGCGCCTTGACGTAGTCGATGACCTCGGGCGTCGCCAGGCCCGCGAACGTGCCGCGCAGCGCCTCCGCCACCGCCGGGTGCTTCTGCGTGTAACCGCGCACGTGCAGCTCGTAGAGGATCGTGCGCTCCCAGGGAACGAGCGGATGTTTGTTCTGCTTCCAGTCGAAGCTCGCATCGACGACCAGGGACTTCGGCACGAACGCCGCGCTATCCAGCTCGTTGAACGACAGGTCGGCGTCGTCATCGCCGATCGTGTAGCCGAAGCAGGCGTGGTTCCATTCGAGCGAGCCGACGATACGCCCGCGCATACGGGTCCGCGAGCAGTTTGTTGGGGTTGAAGCGATGACCCACTTCGGGAGCATAGGGGCCGTGTACCCGGAAGCCGTACGCGTCGCCCGGCCCCAGCCCTTCCACGTATCCGTGCCAGATCTCGTCCGTGTATTCCGGCAGTGCGATGCGCTCGCGCTCTTTCTTGCCCTCGGCGTCGAAGATGCAGACATCCACACCGGTCGCATTTGCCGAGAACAGCGAGAAATTGACGCCGCGCCCATCCCAATTGGCGCCGCGCGGGTGGGGCAAGCCCTCGCGGAGACGATACCTGGATGCCACGCAAAGCACTCCCTAGGTCATTGGCCCCTCTGTCGCCCGGAATGCTACAGCCTGAACGCTCGTCGCGGATTACATCGCGCGATGTGGTCGGCCTATTTCGCCGGCTTGTAACTGAACTTCTGACCACCGACGGCGGCCTGGTACATCAAGCCGCCCTTCGCCACGGTGAACACCGCCATGCCCTTGTGGTATTTCCCGGCCGTCGTTGCGTCGTTCTTCCCACCGGCTGCGCCCGCGGCCGCACCTTGCGTTCCTGCGGTAGCGGTTGCCGAGGCCGTAATCGCCACGGCCTGGACGGTCGCATCGAACTCGAAGCTGCCGCTCGCGAATTCGTCGAAGGCGCGCTTGTCCTGGAAGAAGACGATCTGGCTGAACGCCTGACCGCCGGCCTGAAACCCGATGCTGAGTTGCGTCACCTTCACGGTGCCGACCTGCTTGCCTTGCACGTATGCACGCCCGGAGCCGTGAGCCCCGCCCACGCCCAGGCCGCCTTTGCCGATGGTCGGGAACACCGCGTAGGCATAGGCGTGGTCAAAGTAAGTGCCGCTTTCGCCCGCGTTCCTGAAGATCGTGATCGTGGAGTCGTACGCGTCGGAGGATGCGGATATGGCTACAGATGCGGTTGCGCCGGCCAGAAACATGGTCGCAACGAAAAACAGTGCTGAGATCCTGGACTTCATGAGCTTTCCCCTCGCTTGGGTCCGGTTGAGATTGCATCGATGATGGTACGCCGTCGCCAGAGTCGATGTCCGCCCTAGGTCCGATTGACCACTGGTTAGAGCAAAGTGAGTGGTGCCGGCTGCAGGGATCGAACCCGCGACCCCCTGATTACAAATCGGTTGCCCCAAATACGCTGCGGCGCTTCGCATTTCGGCCTCCGGCTTGAAAATACACGGTCCCCGTCGGGCAGCCTAGATACCTGCGATAGATACCAAGGGCCTTGTCCGCCGCCATGCTCATGCGCATGGCTCCATTGATGTCAGCACGTATTCCCTGCGGATCGATGGATCACGATTCGGGAGATGCTGCGTAGCAAACAGATGGCCTCATTACGAGCGGAATACGAACTGAATCCGGTCAATGATCTGAGGCCGGTGTGCCCCAACTGTCACGCGATGATCCACAGACGAAGTCCGCCGTACTCGATTGAAGAAATACAGCGCGTCTATTCGGCGAGAAGCGCCGGCTCGATCTAACTGAAAAGCGCGGAGAACTGCTGATCGGAACTGATGCCGTTGACAAGGCGCTGCAGGTCGTCGTTCGTGACTGTACCGGCTGCAGTAAGGCGATGAATCATCGGGGATTTGGTGAGCAGGCGATTTAGATGGCTCACAGCCAATGACTTCTTCGTCGGCAGCCCCCTCACCAACTTCGTCAGCTCCGCCACGTCAAGCTTGGCGCCGGGGTTCGCCGCGCGCCACGCCTGGACAGTGGTTCGTGCCTGGGCCAGCACCTTGTCATCTACCCAGTAACCCGCGTCCTTTGCGATATCGCGAATGTTCTTGCGAAGGTCTTCCGGCTTCCAGTCATCTGTGCCCACGCGCGCATACATCTGTCCGACGAGCCACCCTAACTTGGCTTGGAACATCGGTTGCAGGGAAAGGATGCGAGCGGCGACGCACACACCATAGTGCTCAGCCTTGATGGGCACGCTCAGGTTGAGAAAGGCGCAATGATCCTCAACCAACTCGGTTGTGGGATCACGGTGTAGGTAGAAGTGCTCCTGCTCGTTGTTATTAAACAGCCGTTCGAGGAACGCCTCAAACCGCGTTCGCGCCTTCTGGCCCGCAACTGGAATTGGAATGTCAAAGCCCGGCTGGCCATGCTCGGCCATTTCGCGCTCAATCGCCACTCGCAGTGGTCGCACCGCCGCTAGCTGAACGTATTTGGCCTTGCACGATCCGCCCTCTCGCGGGACAAGGTCGCATGCCTGGGTAATGACAAGGAAGAATTTGTTTTCCTTGTTCTCGGCGACATAGGGGTAGTACTGCTGCAGCAGTTGTTCAAGTTCGGGGGTCCGCTTTAGGACGTCGCCCTGATTGAGTACGCCAGCCTCTGCGGGCTTTTCACTGTACGTGAAGTGCATCCGCCACCGTAAGATACCTAACTAGTCTGAAGAACTGACTGCCGTGCTCGCGGTCTCAAGTGCGTTGTTCGCCGCTCGCGCGAGCGCGACGTTGTGCGCCTGCGACGGCAGCGAGTACAGGGTCACGAATTCCGTCGCGCTGGTGCCGCGAATAAGGACGTAGTTGGTGTTACGGCTGCTATCGTCCGAGCGCATTGCAGCAACAACGGGCGCTTCATAAGGCCGCTGTTCGTACTGGGCCTGCTCCACGAGCGCATTGTTTGTCGTCTCTTCCATGTCATCCCTCCTACAAGGCGTCGTACACGGCAATGATTTGCCTAGCTGTAGCTAGGTTGCCAACCATTGCCCCATCTAATACGTCTGCGGCTGCTGCTGCGTCTGTGATGGTGTAGTGGAAATTGAACTTGTACACCACCAAGTTATTAGGTTCCAGCGAACGTGTGAAGTTCAGCACATATTCTTCCATGGCCATGGCTCGGACCACAGCCGTGGCCGTGGTTTCAAACTCCAGATTCGCAGTTTCTCCGAGGCCCTCATTGCCAGGGAACAGCGCCAAATTCCCGGGCGTGGGCTCGGTATCCTGAAACTGGAAATTAATGCCGAGGGCCCTAATTGGGGTGTGCGGGAGTGCTGTCAAGGCCGCCCGTATCCGCTGTTCGCAGGCGTGCAATTGCGCTTCCTCAATGCCAGCCGGGTTCACAGTGAGCTTGGTGTACTCCGGGGCCCACTTAATGCCCTCGACGGTGAAGCGCGGGGGCTGGCCCGCCAAAAACGAAAGCTCATGCGCCACCGGCATGTTCGCGTCAGTTTCGTAGACGACCTTAGCAAGCCATGGCGGCTGCAGGATCGCTGGGTTCCAGAATCCGGGAAGAACGACGCTCGTGGCGTCGGGTTTCGCTTCAGCGGCCATTTCGCATGATTGTTATTGCAGCGCGAGAGTCGAAACTGAACTCGGCGCGGATGGTAGCACGCAGTCGTTAGGCCTCAACCTCGATTTGGCGTAACGCGCCGGGGGTCGGCGCCGGACGCAGGACCCGACAACGACGACAGCCACTGTCGGTGCTCCTACAGCGCCCCAGAACCATCGACGTGACGCGGGCTTGCGCCTGAAACCAATAGACAAGCCTTCAGTCGGAAGGTTCGACAACAGCCAATTGACAGAACCTATGGCGCCACCTCCTTTGGTGGCCAGTCGTACGGTGCGAATACCCCCCGACCCATGCCCTCGAACTGTTCAAGGCGCTGCAGCATGCTCTTTCTATTGCTCATGAAGCCCAGCACCGCGAATGACGCTTGGAAGAGCGCTAGGAATACGGCCATGCGGCGGCCGTCATCCTCCTTGGCGGCACCGATTCGGTAGAAGAACTGGTCCTGCAGCGGCTGATTCGCGCGGGTCAGCTTGGGGAAGTTCGGCATGATCTCGGCAAGTTCCTGCGGAATCTCTTCGTTTTGCATCTGGTAGTTAGTGTACCAGCGGACTGCGATGCCTCCGCCTACGGGCATCGCTTCGGCGAACGTCTTGTAGTACAGCGCGAGCGCCAACTTGCGCGAGAAGTTCAGCACTGCGTCCTGAATACGAGGATCTTCCGAGTTGATTACCGGCACGTCGGCCAACGTGGAACCGGGCGGCATCGCAATCCCCAACCCAAGCGCACGGCGTCGCTGCTCATCAGTCGTGCGAGCCCGCATCTCTTGGAAAAGCCCTGGGAAGTTCTGTGCGATGCTCTCCATAAGCTCGCGAAATTCCCTGAGTGTCGCGTCTGCCTCCGCGTCGCTGCGGAAGCCCTCAACCCCGAGGCGCGAAATCCACGCCACAATCAGTTCATCGCGAGCGGTCGCCTGATTGCACGGCAAGCACGCGGGGAACACATAGCCCTCGGGCCACTTGCGGTCGCGGAACAACGCGCGCGACGGGAAGTGATCCTCGGTAGTAGCCGGCGTCGCGCCGCCGCAGAAGCAACAGAACGGGTGCTCACTGAAGAACTTCCGCTTTCGCCTGGCCGCGTTTCCCATTGCGCTAGAACTGGTAGTTAGTTGCGGTCCATACGAAACCCGATTGCCCGTGCTCGGGGTGAACGTAGACCTCCTCGGGCTGCCATTGCGCGAACTCTTCGAATTCAATCGGAGTTGCGATGAGCGGTGCCATGCGGAAGGCAAACCCGAGCCCAAACTGAGCCACCAACATCACGGCGTTCGCACTCACGGCGTCGAACACATTCTCTAACGTCGCCTGATTGAAGTTACGCTCACGATCGTGCTTAACAGCATTGTAGGCGTGGAACCAGGGCAAGTCCTTCGTAGGGTTCTTGGGCGACTTCCAACCTGCGAAGGGCTTGCGCGCTTTGAGCCATGGGAACTGAGGGAAAGAAAGCGTGTACTCGGACAGACGCATGACTGGCGCCAATTTCACGTAGTCGGAGGTTGTGAGCCTGGCCTGCTGCACGCCGTTCGCCATGAGCACGGCGCGCCACTGCGACTCGACTTCCGTACACGCCAGAATAAGCAGGTTGCGGATGTCATGACCGAAGCTCACAAAGGTCTCGGGGCACGGATGAACGGTCTCGCATATTCGGTGGAGCTGCCGCAGCAGCACAGCGAACTGAGATCGCGCGATTGTCAGTTCATTGTCCAATGGCTGCGCAGACGGGCAGAACGCATTTTCGCCGCCGCACCCGTGCCGGGCTGCTGGCCGAGCGATGCGCGGATGGTACTGACCTGCTTCAAGCGTGGTCTTGACGAATCTGTCGCCAGGAATAATGAACAAGGCCGGCAACTTCTTGCGGACAGCGTCCCAAATGTCTTGGCCGGGCGCGGCGTCAACATGAGCATTGACGATGGTCTTGGCGTTGGGAACACCGATGCGTATTGCCAGCGTATCGGTAACTTCCCAACTGGGCATCGATGCATTGCTCGAGACATGGACGTAGGTAGCCACAGCCGCGAAGTTATCATGTGGCCGCAACTTCTGGTGGCTCACTAGCTAGCGCGGTAGCACACGGACCTCGCGCAGAGGCCGTCGCTGCTTGATAACTGGTGATTCGCCGCACATTCAAGCCTTGCAGTTCAGAGCGAATCACCGGCACCGTGCCTGTATGACCACGTTCACAGACGCGATGATTGAATGCCTACTTGAACTGTCGAAGCAGCGACGTCGGTGTTGGACGATCAGGCGTGCGCGGGCGCGCGACCAATGCAGAGGCCTGCGCGCTCGGAGACTCGGTTGCATCTAGTTATCGTTCCGAACGATGTCCTCGTGGCTTGGCCTGTTTCATGGCTGTGAGTTCGCATTCGCCACGAGCACTGCACTTTGAACAGCGCAGGCGCGCCGAGACAGCGACCAGAGTCACTTCCCATCCGAGGATTTTGGCCAATGCGTGAGGTTCAGTAACTCGAACGTGGCCACACTTCTTACACTTTATCGAAAGGTCGTAGTCGGCGAATCGATCACTGAGCTTCTTGATTGGTGCGGACATAGCCCGGAATGCTGCCGGGCCGCACTGGGTATCGTCCATCCAGTGATTGATGCCGTACATTCCTGTATGACTCTGATCTCTATTCGCGGACGCTGAACTGAGGCGCGGTGCACATATTCATAGACGAATCTGGCAACTTCACGCGCGGTGGAAATGCACCAGGCGTCTCCCTTGTTGGCGCCTTGATAATCCCCGAGTACACGCGCGCAAACATCGAACGGAAGTATGCTCAACTACGCCCGTCTCTACCGAAAGATCGCGGAGAAGTGAAGGGACGCCTCCTGAATGAGGCGCAGGTTGCAGCCGTCGTGGAAATTCTCCGACGCAATCAGGCCCTTCTTGAAGTTATCTGCATCGACCTCGACATGCACGAAGATGCGGATCTTGCAGTCCATCGCGAAGGCCAAGCTGCCGGTATTGAACGCGGAGCAATGCCTCAACACGCTCAGGAGTTCCGCGACTATCTACATGCCGTCGCGGCGCGCGTTCGTGCGTTGCCATTTCAGTTATATGCGCAGATGGCGGTTATGTTCGAGCTGGTACGCCATGCCAGCGAGATAGGGATCAACTATTTTGCGCAGCGGCAGCCCAAGGAACTCGCGGAGTTTCATTGGATGATCGACGCCAAAGATAAGGACGGTCGCACGAACTGGGAGGAGCTGTGGGCAGAAATAGTGATGCCCGTCATACAGTCAAAAAGCATCACCACGCCCACTCAGTTATATGAGGACGGCGACTTCACGCACTATGCGCGTTTTGCATCAACGAGGCCGGACTGGTTGCCCGCGCCGGCAAGCGGCAGTCGTGACGCAACAAATATCCGGCTTCTCCTCATGGAACACTTTCGTTATTCGGGAGAGGTCGTCGCGGGACTGGAGTTGGCTGACATCGTTGTCAGTTCAACTCGTCGTGCTCTAGTTGGAACTTTGCAAGTGACTGGATGGAGCGGGCTGCCCATGCTTATGGTTCATCGGCGGCAACACTACATCCATATGGCCGCACTCCACGAACGTGGAATGACTCATAGCCCAGCATACAGAAGCGTTCTGCTAGATCAGTTTGCACGAGGCGGGCGAGACATGTTCGCGCCCAGGTTCCGCGATTAGGCGGATATAGCCGCGCTTTTTCCGCTGGCATCCGCGCATGACGCGACTCGCCGCGCAAATTCGCGACTTCTTGGTGTTCTTGAGTGACTCCGTTTTTGTCGGTCGGCCGAGAATAGGAATTCGTGCGCGGTCGCGGCGTGCGGCCGGGGGGTGGGGCCTGACGTCAGCAGCGTAATGATGTCGATGAAAACGCGATCACGACCTTGGCTGAAGCGCCTAGACTGGAACAAACCAAGACGAGGAGACAAAGAGATGAACGACAAGGTCACGCTGCCGCCAGGGTCGATACGTCAAGCGTCCGCTGCGATGGAGAATCATTTGGCGCCGTACTTACTCGGCCTCGCGATGAGAGCGTCAGGCAAGAAGCACAACCAACCAGACCTCGTGCGAGCAGGGACGGAGGCAGTGCTGAAGCACGGGAAGTTCGTGAAGAAGATGTAGTACGAGCTTGTTACATCTCACGACGACCGTTGAGAGTTGTAACAACTTCCGCTACTCTTGCCGGCATATGAACACGCAGCCGGCAATCGCATATCTCAGAGTCTCAACCGCCCAACAAGGCCGCTCAGGTCATGGCCTCCAGGCTCAGCAAGATGCAGTCGCGTCGTTCGCCGAGCGCGAAGGCTATCGCGTTGTTGAATCGTTCACCGACGTGGAAACTGGCAAGGGATCCGACGCCCTTGATCGCAGGCCGCAGCTTGCCGCCGCTCTCCGTATCGCGCGCAAGCGCAATGCGCCCGTCATCGTGGCGAAACTCGACCGATTGAGCCGCGACGTGCACTTTATTTCAGGTCTGATGGCCGAGAGAGTCGAGTTCATTGTTGCGGAGCTTGGCAAGCAAGCGGACCCGTTCGTGCTTCATTTGTTTGCAGCTCTGGCCGAGAAAGAGCGTCATCTCATTTCGCAGCGGACGCGCGACGGATTGCGGGCCGCGAAACGCCGTGGTCAAAAGCTCGGTACGCAGGCAAGGCCAAAGGCACAAGCTCGCGCGATCCAGAAAGCAGGTGCTGATGCCAATCGCGACAAGGCTGACATATGGGCGAAGGCAAACCGGTGGGCTATCGAATCGGCCCTCAAAGATGGTGACACCTATCGAGCAGCCGCTGATCTGCTAAATCAGCGAGGCGTAACCACTCCGAGCGGTGGGGCGTGGTATCCAGCAAGCGTTCAGCGCATTGCCTTGCGACTGAAACTCCGCTGACTCATAAGTCTCGCCGAGCATCGACTACGACGATGCGATAAGCGCGGCCGGCTGACCCCGAACCCGTACACGTGCCTCTGCGCGCTCCAGTTCGGAACGGGTGTGCTCAATCATGGCGCTCAGCTCGGGTACTGATAACTCGCGAAGCAGTTTCGTCTCTGACGCCATCGCATCCTTGCGCAGGAAACCGGCGACCTCAAGCGCGGTACGTGCGGCGGCAACGCGCGTGCGGCCATCAGTGGAATCGCTGTCGAGCATCAGCTCGATGGTAGCCAAACCTTTGATGCCGACGCGCTGCGCACGCGCCTCGGTCTCCTGGCTGACTTGGGCCTTGGTATCTGCTCGGCTGGCGAAGTCGCGTGCGTCGCGTCGTGTGGCGAATCCGGCGTGACGCCTCAGCGCTTTTTCGTCGTGTCCGGCCGCAAGCAACAAGATGGCAAGCTCGGTATTCGGTTCGGTAACAGCCTGGCTCATGTCTCCCCCCTCGACGCCAGCAACTGCGCGATGTCATCAGCGGCCAGCTCGCGCGCGTAGCAAGGCGTTGACCTCGCTTCAGATTGCGCCGCGCCAGAGGCGTATCGCAGCCGCTGCTCGCGGGCGCGTTTGGCCTTCTGCGGAATCGCGGCCGGCCGGCAATCCCACCGCGTGATCTGGCGACCACGGCTCCGCGATCCATGAGTCGCACACACGCTATAGCCCGGCGTCGCGATGCGGTGGCACTGCCGTCCCGCACGCTTCGATCTTGCTCGGCAGCGGCGCGCGGGGTGCAACACGAGCCAGTCCATCCAGTCCGGCGGCATACGCATGATGCGCAGCTTACTGCTGCGCCCTACGGGAGCAACAGCGGGGACTACTTGCTGGCGTGCCTCCGGCCATCGCCCTCTCCATGAGGTATCCGCATTGGCGTTGTGAAGTCAGTGAAGTCGGTGAAAGCGCATCTCGTTCGATTCCTGCATCTCGACCGCAGCGGGAAGGTATTGGGATCACTGACTTCACTGACTTCATCGATGACGTCATCCGTGGCGCGCCTTTGCGACTGCTGCTGTAACTCGCTCGGTCTCGCTGGCATTGGCCTTGCCGTAAATCGCTTGTCGCCGGCCTCGGATCACGTAAAGGCCGTCCTGCACGTCCGCGTTTCGGACAGCGCGATAACCGCAGCTCTCCAGACGATGAGGTATCTGGCGGCGTGACTTCCGATCCATCAGCCATTCGGCGAGCGATTCATCGGCTTTGTCGATCAGTTCGGCCAAGGTCAATACCATCGGGTTGCCGAGGCGGTCGATTGCATCGGCTAGCTCTGCGTCTTCAGGAGCGCGGCCGGCATCAACAATGTCTAAAAACGCCGATGTCTGGCGCGGCGGCGACTTCGGATTGAAAGACTTGAGGTCAAAATGGCGAAGGTAGGCGGCGACATGGCCATTGCCACCCGCGGCATACCAGTCCCAGATCGCCTTCCAATACGCGGGCTCGAAGTCCTGCTTCCCGCGGTCCGACCACGCGACAAAGTGCCGACGGTCATCGGCGGGCAGGTAGATCCCACCGCTCTTATGGTTTGTAGTGAAGATCAGGCCGGTGACGTTAGGGACATAGTGCTCCCTGAGATTCTTCTCGTCGCAGCGAATCGCACTCGGTGGAGCGGCGATGTACGGCTTCGTGTGCTCATAGAAAGCGTAGCGATCCGTGTCGCCCAGGTCCCGAACTTCACTCACACGCAGAATGACGGACTTCGCGAAACCGTTGAATCGGCCGAGCATGTTCGCAGGCGACACATCTACAAAGTTGCATTCGCCAACGGCGTGCCGCACGGGCTCAAGGATGGTGTCCTTGCCGATGCCCTGTGCGCCGCCGAGCACCAAAGCATGGTTGATCTTCTCGCCCGGCCGCTGTACGCGATGAGCCAGCCAACGAATGATGTGGTGCGCATGGATTCCGTAGACGTAGCGCAGATGATTGAGCCACATAAAGGCGCGTCGCCAATCGCCATTGATCAGCACGGGCGGACGATACAGGTTGAATGTCTGGCAGCCCGCCTTCTCAAGCCAGCCACCATCTGCAATCAGCCGGTCAGCTATCAGAGGTGGCTCGCCCGGAGCCCAAGTTAGCTGTTCGACCGCTCGGTTCTTATCCAGCCAGTCGGCCGGTCGCATGGCACCGCCACCATCGGACACGACAGCGGGGATCAAAGCGTTAACGCTCGATGCCGGCCATAGCTCACGGGTCGGCACGAAAAGGTAACGGTGCTGCGGAAGATAGGCGTAGAAGTCCTCGATAGTGACGCGCTGGCCACGATCAGCGGCAGTCGTGACGCGCGGCCCGTCGTGGGGGAGTGGACTCCTCTCGAAGACGCCCTCGATCCCAGCCTGATGAATCTGAACCATGGCCTCCGCGCGGAATCGCGCCTCCTCCTCCGGGGTAAGGCTCATGGCTGCATCAAACTAGGCCGCATTGCCGCTGATGCCACCCTGTTGCGCAGATTCATGTGTCCGACGCCGGCGTGCACGCAGAAAATGCGCGGCGGCGCATCCATTCCGCCTCGTGGTCACACGTAATCCGCAGGACGCCACCCGTCCCAATGCGCATCGCTGGGAGCAGGCCGCGATATATCTCGCCGTAGATAGTCGGAGGCGTGACTCCGTGGCGACGGGCAAACTGGTAGACGGAAAAGCTGACTCGCGGATTTTCAATGACCCCAGCCGATTGCGAGCTGGCCCTGGCGTACCGTCTTCGTGCTGGCATAAGCGCCTCCCACACACATATGGAGGCTTACCTATGTACACCATGGCTTATCGCGCGCCGGGTCTACAGTTAGTTGAATATCACCCGCTCTTGAGCGGTCTATAGCGGTCACAGACGGACAAAGTGTGGTCTGTCGAGTCTAAAAACGTGTCAAGCGGCTTATTTTGTTCCCGCCGCAGCCGTCGCGCTCCTGCTGGAGCCCATCGGAATGACGTTCGTTGCGCTGCAAAGTGATTCGAGATGGTTCGCGAAGTGCTGGAGTGCCGCGCCGCCTTCCTCGACATACTCGTAGCGGAGATACGTGCCCTTCACCCCAGGCTCGACGTGGTGCAGCACAGCCGCATCGATCAGCTCCTTCCGATATCCGAGCTGTTGCAGCCTCGTGCCGACGCTGCGGCGCAAGTCGTGCGGTGTCCACTTCGGGATGACCTTGCCCTCGACCTTCACGCGTGGCGCGATGTCGTCACGTACGAAGGCCGCGACGCTTCGCTTATCCAGGTAGCCACTCTTTGTCGGTGCGTGGAAAACAAACTGCGACCGAGTGCGATGAACGGCTTTCAACAAGCTGGCCACCTGCTTCGGCAACCGCACGGTGTATGAGTGTTCGTTCTTGGTCTTCGGCAGACGCAACACGGGCGTATCGCCTTCCAGTTCGAGCCAGCGCCACTGTAGCGAACACACATATCCCGGCCGCAGCCCTGTGAGCGCGATGAGCCGCAAGACATTGGCCCGTTGTTGATCTTCGACATTGTCGAGCGCCGCGAAGAGCGCCACCAGCTCAGTGAACGAGAGCGCGCGGTCCTTCTTGATCTCAGCGCCTTTCTCAATCGGTACGCGTGCGAACGGGTTGCCGGCGAGACCGTCCAGCTCCCGCAGTTCAGTCATTCCCCACTCGAACATTGCGCGGAAGTACGCGCGCGTCCGGTTGTACTGCACCTTGGCCCGTGATCGAACACCCGCCAACGCCTCGATGGCGTCATGACGCGTTACACGCGCGGGCTCCAACTTTCGGAATTCAGCATAGTCGTCATGATTGAGCACGCGCGACTTCTCACCGACCTCACGCTGTTGCTTGCAGGCGGCGAGATACAGATCGGCCAACTTGCCAACGTTGAAGACCTCAGCGGTATCCCGCTCGGCTGCGGCACGACGATTCGCCAGGGTCTCATGCTTCTTCGCTATGGGATCGAGTCCGGCATCACGCATGGCTTTCGAGTCTTTGTATAGGTCTCGCGCCTTTGTGAGCGGTAGATAGTCGTTGACAGCCCCGAGCACGTTCCGGCGAAGTCGGCCGAGCTGATCGCGGAACCGATACACATAAGACTTCACGCCCGTCGGATAAACGATGACGCCGAACCCTGGATATGCCGCATCCATGACTTCGTACTGCTGTGCACGCGGCTTGAACCCGTTTATTGCGCGGTAACTGAAGTGTCTGGCCATCGAAGCCTCCCCTGCGGCGTCAGGTATCTATTGTGCCAAACGCTGCTTTGGCGTCCGCTTCAATAGATACCGTCAATAGATACCGAGCATCTTAACGCCGGCTGACGACCGTTGATTGCGGCTTATGCGCGTTCATTCGGGGATTACCGGGAGTTTCAGTGAGTTAGCTCGAAAAGAGCTGGTGCCGGCTGCAGGGATCGAACCCGCGACCCCCTGATTACAAATCAGGTGCTCTACCAACTGAGCTAAGCCGGCCTTTAAAGGTGGCGGGATTTTAGGCGCGCGCGGCGCCGGGCGCTATTGCGCGGATTCCGTTTTCTTCAGGCGGCGGGCAGGCCCGGAACTCGAGTTCCGCGTCCCCCGCAGGGAATTTCTGCCCTTCCAGCGGTGGCGAATCCGATTTCAGGGTGAGATCCAGCCAGATGGCCGTCCCGGACTTCTGGCGTTCTTCGATCTGCGGCAGGAGCTGCAGCCGTGCAACCCGCTCGGACTGCGCCGCGGCCCGGACTTCGTCCGAGAAAACGCCCAGCGAGATGCGGCGCGCGCCCAGGTCACCGACTGCCTGCGCGTCGGCGATGCCGCCTTTCTTCAGGCGATCGAGCAAACGGCGCTCACCCGATTCCGTCGGCGGGCTTTCGAGATAGACCCAGAAGCCGTCGAATTCACGGGTCTCGACCTGGCGCGGCAGCGACTCGTAACCGCTGTCGGCCAGAGTCTGCCGCGCGCGCGCAGCGAGTTCATTGGTGGTGAATGGTCCGACGGTGACGCAGCTGCCGCCGCCTGCGGTCACGGAACGGGCTTCGCGGACCAGCTCGAGCGGTGGCGCATTGACCTTCGGGGATACGGGCAACTGCGCCTCGTCGGGCGCAAGCCACTGCATCCACGCGAAAAACGCGAGGTTGGCTAATAAGAGAAGGAGTAAGGCTGCACGCACGCGAGGCGCGAGTGTAGCAAATGCGTTACCGAGCGCCCGCGAACACCGCGAGGCCGCGCAACACGAGATCGGGGACCTTGAGCGCGGGGCTCGTGAGATAGCGCTCGAGTTCGGGCGCGGCGCCGCCGGTCAGAATGAGCACCGGCCGTCCACGCAACTGGCGCTGCGCTTCGAGCATCGCGCGATCGACGAACGCGGCGGCCGCGAATACCGACCCCGCGGCCAGCGCGCTCGCGGTATCGGTGGCGAACAAAGACCGCGATGCCGCGCGTCCGCCCTGAGCACGGCGGCGGATGCCATGCGTGCCGGACAGGAGGCTGTCGACCATGGTCCTGGGCCCCGGAACTATGGCGCCACCGCGATGGCGGCCGCTGGCGGTGACCGCGTCGATGGTGAGCGCGGTGCCCACGTTGGCGATGACGGCGGTTCGGCCGCGCGCGAGCGCATGCGCGCCGACGGCGGACACCCAGCGATCCGCGCCGAGGCGCCAGGTGTCGCGATAGCTGTTGGTGACGCCGAATGCGCGGCGCGTGGAGGCAATGTATTCCGGCGCGACGCCAAACCTGCGCTGCGCGGCCGCGTCGAGCACACGCGTCAACGCTTCGTCGACGACGCTGACCACGACGATGCGAGTCACGTCGCGCGGCGCGCCACGCACCACGGCCCGCAGCGCGAGGCCTGAGTTTTCATGCGCCGCCGCCTGCATGCGGCCCTGCCGGGCGCCGCGCAAGGTGGCCCACTTGACGCGGGTATTGCCGATATCGACTAACAACGTGTTCATTCGGGGATAGCTTCGACGCGCACCGTGACTTCGCCGGAGATGAAGCGTCGCACGCCGGTGGGTGTTTCGACCAGCAATGCGCCGTGCGAATCGACGCCGCGCGCCACGCCGCGCGTGATCTCGCCGGCGTTCTCCACGCGCACTTCACGATCGCGCAACGCATCGCAGTGATGCCAGTTGTCGAGGTATGGCGTGAGTCCGTGGTGGGGGAAGCCTTCGAACGCGGGCACCAGGCGCGAGAGCAGCGCGGCAGCGATGGCGTTGCGATCGGGCACGGCCGCGCAATGCGTGCGGATGTCGTCGGCGGTGTTGCCGGTGGCCTTCACGGCTTCGCGCGCGGCATCGTCGAGAACCACGTTGAGACCGATTCCCGCGACCACGTGTACCGGCCCACCGGACTCCGCGCGCATCTCGATGAGGATGCCGCCGAGCTTGCCCGCCTCGGTGATGAGGTCGTTCGGCCACTTCAAGGCCACGCCGGGAACACCGAGCGCGGTCAGCGCGTTCACCACGCAGAGGCCCACGACGAGCGACAGTGCGGAGAGGTCCGCGGGCATGTCGGCGTACTGCCACGCAAGCGACAGGCAGATAGCACCGCCCGGCGGCGCAACCCAGCCTCGCCCGCGCCGTCCACGACCACCGGTCTGGTGTTCAGCCAGCACCACGGCCGCGCTACCGGCTCCTGGTGGCAACGCTTCCAGCAGCCGCGTATTGGTGGATTCGAGCGTCCACTCCACGAGCAGCACTTCGAGGTTTGCGCGCACCTCGGCGGGCAGCAACGACTGGATTCGTTCTACCGAAAGCGCGCTGACTCCCGGCGCGAGCCGATAGCCCTTGTTCGTCTGGGCGTCGAGCGCGACGCCGATCTCACGCAATTGCTCGACGGCTTTCCATACTGCGGCGCGGGTCACCGAAAGGTCGGCGGCCAGCGTCTCGCCCGAGAGAAAACCCCGGTCGTCGAGACGCTGGAAGACGCGCTGTGGCAGCGGACCCCCTGACGCGGCGTTGCTCACGCTCGCCCGCGACCGAACAGCCACAGGCGGCGAGCGCGCGGCTCGGTGCCGGCGCGCATGCGCCGCACGTTGGCGCGGTGTGTGTACGCCACCAGCACCGCGCAGGCCAGTGCAAATCCCATCACCGGCGTCAGCACGGCGCCGTCCCGCAACACTAGATAGATGGGTATGGCAAACGCGGCGATGATCGACGCGAGGCCGACGAAGCCCGAGACGGCGACTACCGCGAGCCAGCTCGCGAACAGCGGAATCAGCAGCAGGAGGTCGATGCCGGCGAACGCACCCACCAGCGTGGCAACACCTTTGCCGCCGCGAAACCCGTGCCACACGGGAAACACGTGGCCGAGGATGGCGGCGAACGCGCAGGCGGGTGGTAACCAGGCAGCCAGCGCCGCCGAAGAAGGCGCAATTCCGGGAAGTGTGAGACCCGGCAGCAGCGCCGCCGCGACCCAGCCCTTGGCGATGTCGATGACGAAGACCCAGAGCGCGAATGCCGGACCCTGGGTGCGCAGCGCATTGGTGCCGCCGGCGTTGCCGCTGCCCAGTTTGCGGATGTCGATGCCACCCCAAAGGCGGCCAACCACGAGGCTCCCGACGATCGAGCCAAGAAGATAGGCGAGCAGGACCTTGACCGGGAATTCCATGGCGCGGGTGAAAACTTCAGGGTAGGAAAATTTCCGCGAGCATACATCGGACACCGCCACCGCCGTGACGTTCAATGACCTCGACCGGCACCGCGAGCACGGCATCGACCGATGAATACAGGCGCACGTACTTGGGAGTCGCGAGCGCGTGACGTGCGGTCTCCGACATCACCAGGATGGTGAAGTCGCCCAGGTACTCGTCCCAGCTACCCACCTCGAGCATGTTGCCGGCGAACGCGCCCATTTCCGCGTGATCGATGGCGAGCACATCGAGCCCAGAAGCGGCAAGCCGCGCACTCACGCGGTCGCGATCGGCGGGCGCGATTGCTTCGAGGGCCACCACGGCCACTCTCGTGCCCACGTACATGAGCACGTTGGTGTGGTAGATGGGCGTGCCGGATTGGTCGGTGGCGCTGAACAGCTCGAGCTCGAAACCCATCTCGCCGCCCATTCGCGCGCCACGGTCTCGTCGGTTCGCGGCGAGCGGCAGGCGTACGCAACCCGCGCGCGATGATCGAGCACCAGGCTGCCGGTGCCTTCGAGGAATCGCCCCTCGTTCTCATGTCGCGTCAGGTCGAGAACCCGGCGCACCTGGAAGCCGGTTTCGCGCACCACCGTCTCGATGACCTCGGGCCGCCGTTCCGTGCGGCGATTCTCGGCGTGCATGGGGTACAGGACGACGGTGCCGTCCGCGTGAAAGCTCACCCAGTTGTTCGGAAACACGGCGTCGGGATTGCGCGGCGTATCCGAATCCGGCACCACGCACACCTTGACGCCCTCGGCAGCCAGCGCCGCGGCGAAGGCGTCGAATTCCTGCAGGGCTTGCTGGACCACGTCCGCGGCCGCGCTCCGGCCATCGGGAGCCTGCCGTTGAAAGCGATTGGTACCAGCCGTTTGCGCGTTGTATCCGAAGTGCTTCGGGCGAACCATCAAAACGGCGCTTGCACACTGCGATGGGCCCGATCGGCCCCCTTCTTTCCCACCCTGCATTACCGACTTCTACATCCGGGAACCGGTAGGCACAATAGCCCGCAATGACAACTTCCATTCCTACACTCGACGCGCGCGACACCGAAAGCCCGCAATTCGCGCAGGAGATCGCGGCTGCGTATGCGGAGTTCGGCTTCGTCATCATCGAAAACCACGGGATCGACAAGGCGTTGATAGATCAATGCCTCGACTGCTTTCACAGGTTCTTCGCTCTGCCTGTCGAGGAGAAGCTGCGCTACAAGATCCCGAACGGCGGCGGCGCCCGCGGCTACACGGCCTTCGGCATCGAGACCGCCAAGGGGGCGACCCACCACGATCTCAAGGAGTTCTGGCACGTGGGCCGCGAGTTGCCGCCGGGGCACCCCTTCAACGCGCTCATGGCGCCTAACATCTGGGTGGACTCGATTCCCGGGTTTCCGCGCGTCCACGCTGCGCCTGTACAAGGCCTTCGACGCGCTGGGCGCGCGCCTGTTGTCCGCGATCGCGCGCTCGGTCGCACTGCCGCCGAATTTCTTCGACGACAAGGTGGATCTCGGCAACAGCGTGCTGCGCGTCATCCACTACCCGCCGATGCCACCGGAGCCCACACCCTCGGTGCGTGCCGGCGCGCACGAGGACATCAACGTCATCACGCTGTTGTTAGGCGCGGAGGAGCCCGGTCTCGAGGTGCTGTCGCGCAAGGGCGAATGGATCGCGGTGAATCCGCAGCCGGGTTCGCTGGTGTGCAACGTCGGCGACATGCTGCAGCGGCTCACCAACATGCACCTGCGCTCGACCACGCACCGCGTCACCAACCCGCCGCGCGAGCGTGCCAGCAACGCGCGTTACTCGCTGCCGTTCTTCCTGCACTTCAACCCGGACTTCCTCATCAAGACGCTGCCGCAATACATCGACGCGCAGCATCCCGACCAGTTCCCCGTGCCTATCAACGCGCATGATTTCCTGCAGGAACGCCTGCGGGAAATCAAACTCATCTAATAACTAAAAACAAGGTCTCGCCGATGCTGCTGATCCAGGGCTTGCTCGGAATCGCGGCCTCCTTCTGATGGCCAAGCTCTACTTCTATTACTCGACGATGAACGCGGGCAAATCGACCGCGTTGCTGCAGGCCGGGCACAACTACGAAGAACGCGGCATGCGCACGCTCCTGTTCACGGCGAAAATCGATTCACGAGACGGCGGACGCATCCGTTCGCGCATCGGCATCGAACGCGAGGCGCTGCATTTCCATCCGGAACTGGACCTGCGCGCGCAGATCTTTGCCGAACACGAGCGAGGGCCGCTTGCCTGCGTGCTCGTCGATGAGTCGCAGTTCCTCACGCCAACGCAGGTGAAGCAGCTCGGCGCGGTGGTCGATGAGCTGAACGTCCCGGTGCTCTGTTATGGCCTGCGCACCGACTTTCGCGGCGAGCTGTTCCCGGGCAGCGCCCAGTTGCTCGCCTGGGCGGACAACCTGGTCGAGCTCAAGACCATCTGCCATTGCGGGCGCAAGGCCATCATGGTGGTACGTGTCAAGGCCGATGGCACCGCGGAACGCGAGGGCGCACAGATAGAGATCGGCGGCAACGAGCGCTATGTGCCGCTTTGCCGCAAACATTTTTCGCAAGCTCTTGCTGGCGCAAAGATTCCTGCCTGAGATTGCTCAAGATTCGTACTGCACGCTTAGGGCACACCGGCGGAATTCCTGCCCCTTAACGGTCACTCTGTTGCTAACGCGCAGCAGAGGCGCGATTTCCGGTTGTAACTGACACGTCATGTCATTAACGTGTACTCCATAAAACGCGCAGGGCCACAGAGATGGCCGCGTAAATAACCGGAGAAATGTAATGCGTAACGTCAACGGAGCCTTGTTGCTCCGATTCCACAAATGGTCTTTTGTCGCCGCCACCTTGTTAGGCGCCGGCCTCGCGCAGAACGCGTTTGCGCAATCGTCCGCCACCGAAGCGACCGAAGCCGACATGGCCGAAGTGGTGGTCAGCGCCACCCGCGTCGCCGACGTCGGTATCGCGCTCGAACAGATCGGCACCGAAGTCGCGCATTTCGCTGTCAGGCGAATACCTGCAAAGCCAGCTCGCGGGCCAGAGCGTGTTCGCGTCGCTCAACCAGATCCCGGGTGTCAATTTCACCAACAGCGATCCGTTCGGCACCTCCGGCGGCAACCTGCGCATTCGCGGCTTCGACGGTTCACGCATTTCGGTCACATTCGACGGCATTCCGCTGAACGATTCCGGCAACTACGCGCTGTTCACCAACCAGATGCTCGACGCCGAGCTCATCGACCGCGTCGACGTGAACCTGGGCACGACCGACGTCGACAGCCCCACGGCGTCGGCGACCGGCGGCACGGTGGCCTATCGCACGCGCCGCCCCGATGAAGAATTCGGTGGCTTCGCCATCGTGTCGGGTGGCGAGTTCGACTACATGCGCGGCCTGGTGCGCCTCGATACCGGCGAATTCGGCCCCTGGGGCACCAAGGCGTTCATCGCCGCCTCGTATCAGAACTACGACAAGTTCAAGGGCCCGGGCGAACTCGAGAAGACGCAGTTCAACGCGATGGTTCGCCAGGACTTCGAGAACGAAAATTTCGTCTCGGTCGGCTTCCACTACAACGAAAATCGCAACGCTTTTTACCGCAACGCCAGCGCTGCGAACTTTGCCCGGAACGGCCGCGACTACGAGAACCTCGACGACCTGCACGCGCGACTTCCCGACCAGCGCCGCGATCGACAACGAGAATTTCCTGCCGCCCACGGGTACGCCGCAGCCGCCGCCACCGGCGCCACTGTTCGCGGACAACCCGTTGTATACGGGCAGCTGCACGAACTTCTTCGGTATCCGCATCAACCCATCGAACACGGGCAACGTGCGCATGCAGTCGCTGTGGCACCTGGGTGAGAAATTCCGGCTGACTTTTGATCCCTCGTATCAGTACACGCTGGCGAACGGCGGCGGCACCACGACCATTGCCGAAACTGCCAACCCCACCTCCTCCGACGTTCGCGTGCGCGGCAATTCCACCGCGGCTGGCGTCGACCTCAACGGCGACGGCGACCTGCTCGACACCGTGCGCTTCTACACGCCGAATACGACGAACACCAATCGTTATGTCGTCACCAGCTCGCTGATCTGGGATCTCACCGACGATCACCTGCTGCGCTTCGCGTTCACCTGGGACAAGGCGGAACATCGCCAGACCGGCCAGTGGGGCCCGATGGATTTCGCCACTGGCGAACCCGAGAACGTCTTCGCGGGCCGCGAGGGTCAGCGCATCTTTGCTGCCGACGGTGACATCATCCGCGGCCGCGACCGATTCTCGATCGCCGAGCTGTCCCAGTACTCGCTCGAATACCGCGGGAATTTCCTCGAAGACAAGTTCACGGCGACGCTCGGCTTGCGCGCGCCGTTCTTCAAGCGCGAGCTCAACCAGTACTGCTACACGCCGAACGGCGGCAACGGCGGCCCGGGCACCATCGGGCCGGCGGGCGGCACCTTGTGCACCTCGCGGGCTCCGCTGACCACGCTTCCCAACGGCAACGTCACGTTTGTTCCGCGCCAATGGAATGACACCGGCCGTGCAATTCATTCCGCCGTACAGCGAGACAGTCGAGTTCGACGAGCTCCTGCCGAATGCCGGCCTCTCATTCCGTCCGTGGGACCGTCACCAGTTCTACCTGTCGTACGCCGAAGGCCTGTCGGCGCCGCGCACCGACAACCTGTACGCCACGGTCCGCAACGCCGGCGAAACCGAGATCACGCGCCCGACACCGGAATCGGAGACCACCAAGTCGTATGACCTCGGCTGGCGCCTCAATCACCCGACCAACATCGCCTCGTTCGCGCTCTACCACATCGACTACACCAATCGCATCGTGTCCACCTTCAACTCGGACCTGGGCTACAACGAAGACCGCAACGTGGGCGACGTGTCGATCGACGGCTTCGATGCGCAGGTCGGACATCGCTTCGGCGAGCTCGTCGATCTCACGTTGTCGGCGTCGTACAACGACAGCGAACTCGAAGGCAGCCTGAATCCGGCCCTTGACGGCAAGAAGCTGGTGGAAACCCCGGAGTGGACGTTCGCCGCGCGCATGGACATGCACGTCACCGAAGACTTCCATTTCGGTCTGCAGGCCAAGAAAGTGGACGACCGCTTCTCCACCGACAACAACAATGAAATCGCACCGGGCTACACCGTGGTCGATCTCGACCTGAACTACGCGTTCAAGTTGTGGGGCGCGGAAGGCGCGGAGTTGCAGCTCAACGTGACCAACCTGCTCGACGAGGAATACTTCGCCAACATCAGCCCGGGCACGGGCATCGGCACCTCGCTGGGCTTCTTCTCCATCGGCGCGCCGCGCACGGTGGTGGCTTCCTTCCGCTTCAACTTCTGAACCAGCGCATGGACGTGCGCGGCGTCCTTGCGTTACTCATCCTCGCGGCGGCGGGCACATTGCCCGCCGCCGCGGCGGAACGGCCAGCCGGCCTCATCCGCATCGCGACTTTCAACTGCAGCCTCAACCGCGCGACTGCGGACGCCCTGCGCCGTGACCTCGCGACGCCCGACAACGCCCAGGCAAAGACGGTGGCGGAAATCATCCAGCGCGTGCGGCCGGACATCCTGCTGCTGCAGGAATTCGATTACGACGACGAAGGCGTGGCGCTGCGCCGTTTCCAGGCTAACTACCTTGGCAAGCCGCAGAACGGCGCGGAGGCCATCCGGTTCGAGGATTCCTTTTTCACCGAGTCGAACACCGGCCAGCCGTCCGGGCGTCGACCTGAACAATGACGGCCGCGTCGAGGGCGCCGAAGACGCGCTGGGTTTCGGCGAGTTTCCCGGGCAGTACGCCATGGCGCTGCTGTCGCGCTTCCCCATCGATCGGGCGCAAACGCGAACCTTCCGCAAGTTTCTCTGGCGAGACATGCCGGGCGCCTTGTTGCCTGACAACCCCGCCACGCCGGCGCCAGCGGACTGGTATTCCCCACAGGAGCTGGCGGTACTGCGGCTTTCCTCCAAGAGCCACTGGGACGTGCCGGTGCAGATCGGCAAAGTGACTCTGCATCTGCTGGCGAGCCATCCGACGCCGCCCGCGTTCGACGGTGCGGAAGATCGCAACGGCAAACGCAACCATGACGAAATTCGCCTGTGGAGCGACTACCTGGATGGCGCGCCCTACCTGCGCGATGACGCCGGCCGAAACGGCAAGTTCAAGGCGAAGGAGTTCATGATCATGGGCGACCAGAACTCCGACCCCGTGGATGGCGGCAGCATCACCAGCGCCATCGGCGCGCTGCTCGTGCATCCGCGGATCGACGCGAGCTTCGTGCCGAAAAGCCCGGGGGCTCCCGAAGCCAACGCGGCCCAGGGTGGCGCGAACACCGCGCAACGGGGTGACGCGCGCTCCGACACCGCCGACTTCAATGACCGCGTGGCCGGCAACCTGCGCGTGGACTATCTACTGCCGTCGAAGGACCTGCGGGTCTGCGGTGGCGGCGTGTTCTGGCCGTCGAAGGCCGATCCCGGCCGCCGCGCTGGTGTGGGGCGACAGCCCGGCGCCGAGCTCCGATCACCGCCTGGTGTGGCTGGATGTCACCGTAGATGGAGCTCAATGCCCACCGGGCAGTGATCTGACAGCCAGCGCGACTTTCGCATCCGCGTCGTTGAACACCACGCGCACGAAGGATTTCTTCACCACGCTTTTCGCCAGATCCCGCCCCAGCAGGATGTTGTCGATGTACTCGCGGTATTCGCTGCCGGTGGTGCACGGCAGGAATTTCTCCCGACCCGTGACGTTGACGAGTTTGCTCGCGGCCGGCTGGCCGTCGTCGATTTCCGCGTAGACATTCAGTAGCCGGCCCTCGGCGTCGCGCGCGGGGCCTTTCTCGATCGTGAAGCGCCGATTGAAATCGCCTAACACGCCGAAACGGCGCGAAGCGCCGGCCTCTCCTTCGATCCATGCCTCGAGCGGCGCCACCTGGCGCGACAGCAGGTCGCAGTTGCGGCCGTCGGCCGTCAGCGGGCCTGCCGGGCATCCGGACTTGAGATGCACGGACATCAGGCGAAATTCATTGTTCGTGCCCGGAAAAAACGTGACCACGACTCCGCGGCGCACGGCGTTGTCCAACGACAGTGGTTCGTACTCGGCCTCGCAACGATGCGGCAGGCCGCGGCGGATGGCGAAGCCATTCTTCTGCACGTGCGCGCGCGTGCTGAAGCAGAAGTCGTAGCCCGGGAAACACCAGCGCCGCGGCATCAGGCCCATCGACTTCCTGCAAGGCGACGATGTCGGCGCGCAACTGCGCGGCGTATTGGCGCAATGACGCATAGTCGTCGGGAGTACGCGGCTCACGCTTCGTGATGGCACAAGGCAGCGTGCGATCGTCGCCGCCGACCATGCCGCCCTGCTCGGCGCAAGTGGCGCGCAATGCCTGGTGCGTGGCCGGCGTCACCAGGTATTCCACGTTCCAGCTCGCGACACGCACACGGCTTTCGTTACCCCGCCAGCGACCGACACCGGGTAGTTCGAGCATGATGTCGTCGGTGTGCAGCGCGGCATACTTGGCTTCGAGTGCGTCGAAGGGCCTGGTCCACGAGCCGTAGATGGGGTTCGGCAGCAGGAACCAGGTGGCGCCGAAGCGTGGCTCGAGGCGCTCGCGATCGCCGGCAAAGACCGCCGGATCGACGAAGTCACCCAGGTCGTCGCCGACCAGCGCGACGATGCGGTAGTTAGCGGCGATGGAGGCACGGCGCAGTGTCTTGTTGCTGTTGTTCCACTCCGGGCGCTCGCCGCGCAACAACATGCGCTGCGGATCCGGAGCCGCATCGATGCCGAGGGCGACGCAGGTTTTTCATCGTGGCGGTCTTCGCCGGGCACGGATCGGCCGCGGTGGGCGGCGGGGTCGTGCAGTCGCGATTGCTGATGTAGAACACCGTGTGGCCGAGCGCACGCGCCCTGGCGATGTACTCGCGCGCGCCGGGCACCGCATCCGCATCGCCTGCAACTACCCACTCGCCCCAGGTCTTCGGGTTGTAGGTGCCGCGATCGCGCAGCAATCTCGCCTGGAACACCGTGTTGTCGAGCACCGTTTCGTCGAGGTCCAGCACGACCGCGGTGGGAAGGCGGCCGAGAGTTTCGGCTGGAACCGTGGCTTGTTCGAGTGCCGCGCTGCCTGGCAGGGGACCGGCAAGCCGTTCCTCCGCCTGCCGGTACACCTGCCGCGCGATGGCGCGGTATTCCGGTGCCGTCTGCATCCACAGTGTGGCGTGCAATTGCTCGCGGCCCAGCCATTCGTCGGCATCGGCGGCCAGCGAGACCGTGTTCATCGTGGCGTATACGGTGGCGCATGAAACGGCGCACACGGCCCTGGCAGTCCAGCCTCGCAACATGAATCCTCCAAACCCAGACGTATTTACGTGGGCCGGAGTATTTCAGAGCTAGCCAGTTTCGGCGAGGGAGTTGGAGGATTCCCAGTTGGATTCGAGCAGGTCGAGTAGGCTCGACGCGCAGGTAGCGCAACGCCTCGGTCGCCGGGCACGGCCGCGCAAACAGGAATCCCTGCGCGAGGCTGCAACCCATGTTGCGCAGGATCTCGAGCTGCTGCCAGGTCTCGATGCCTTCGGCCACGACCTGGATGTTGAGACTTCTCGCCATGGCCACGATCGCGCTGACGATGGCGTGATCGGAAGGATCCCTGGCGATATCGCGCACGAAGCTGCGGTCTATCTTCAGCGAGTCGACGCGCCAGCGCTTGAGGTACGACAAGCTCGAATAACCGGTGCCGAAGTCGTCGATGGCGATCTTGACGCCGAGGTCGCGCAGCGTCTCGAGCGCGTCTTCGCGGAATTCGCCGGTGCGATGTTCGAACAGCGAGCCTTCGGTCAGCTCGAGCGAGATGAGCTGCGGCCCGATGCGATTCTTGAGCATGGCCTGCTGGATGAGCTCGCGCAGCTTCGTTCGTTCCAGCTGCACGGCGGACACATTCATGCTCACCGGCACCAGGTGCGCACCCTGTTCGCGCCACCTGGTGATGTCGCTGCCGATGCGGTCGAGCACGAACTGGCCGATGGGAATGATGAGACCGGTCTCTTCGGCCACATCGATGAAATCTTCGGGCGACACGTATCCTTTCGTCGGATGCTTCCAGCGCAGCAGCGCCTCGAGGCCGGCGACGCGCCGCGAATGGATGTCGATGATGGGCTGGTAGTGCACGTCGAACTGGTTGAGCTTGAGCGCGACGCGCAGCGACGATTCGGTGGTCACGCGCTCCTTGAGCTCGCGGTCCATCTTCGGTGAGAACACCTGGAAGTTGTTTCTTCCCAGGTCCTTGGCCTGGTACATCGCCGTGTCGGCATGTTTGAGCAATTCGCCCATCGACGCGCCATCGCGCGGATACAGGCTTACGCCGATACTCACGGTGGCCACCAGCGCGCGGCCGTCGATCATGACCGGCGCGGAGAGCAGCTCGTTGATGCGCGTCGCCGCGATGCCGACCTCGTCGGGCGAGTTGACCTTGTGGAGCACGACGACGAATTCGTCACCACCCATGCGGACGACGATATCCGCGGGGCGCACCGCCGCGCGCACGCGCTTGGCGATCTCCTGCAGTAGTTTGTCGCCGACTTCGTGGCCGCGCGAATCGTTGATGTGCTTGAAGCGGTCGAGATCGAGGAACAGCACCGAGAGCATCTGCCCGTTTTCCTGGCAGCGCGCGATCGCCTCGGGCAGATGCGCCTGCAGGAACAGGCGGTTCGGCAAGCCGGTCAGGTGATCGTGATTGGCGAGTTTGTCGAGGCGCTGCTGGTTGGCCAGGAGCTGGGTCTGCGCCTTCTTTCGCTCGGACAGATCGCGCATCAGGTAGGACACCAGCCGCCGGTCGCGCGACTCGATGGGTACGCAGCTCACCTCGACGTCCATCTGGCGGCCGTCCTTGAGCCACTGCACCAGCTCGATGCCGCGGCTCGGCTCGACGCGCGCCAGCGTCGCGATGACCGGATCCTGCGAATCGTTGGGGCCGCGCAGCACGGACAGCACCGATCGCCCGCGCAGTTCTTCCAGCGTGAATCCCAATTGTTCCTGCACGGCCGGATTCGCGTCGACGATCTCGCCGGTTCGCGCATCCGCCACCAGCAGGCCGTCCTGGGCCTGCTCGATGATCGCGCGGTAGCGCGACTCGAGCGACAGCCGGTCGGCGTTGAGGCGCCGCGAGCGCGCCAGCAGCAGCATGGCGACGATGGTGAAGCCGCTGACCAGCAGCCCGAGGAAAATGGTCTGGTAGAGCGTCGTGCGCTTTGCCTGCGCATAGGCGCTGCGCGGAATCTCGAGCGCGATGAGCCAGACGGGCGTGCCCAGCTGATCGCGCAGCACCAGGTAACCGGTAAGGTGATTGCGTCCGGCTACGCGGGTCAACAGGTTGGCGGTGAGCGGGGAGTGATGTACCCAGTCGACGCACCTCGTCGGGCACGCCGGCCCGATCCAGGCTGGCCACGGGGAAGCCAGTCACGGGCCACGGCGAGAAGCGGCCCATGCGCGCGACGACCGTCGGTGTGAACGCCCGCGCAAAGGCAATCCAGCCTTGCGGCGGACCGTTGCCCGTGCTGTCGAAGACCGGGCGAACGGCGAACAGCGCCGGCCCACGCGCGCGCTGCACGATGCCGCGCACACTGTCGTTGTTGCTGTTGAGCTGGCCGGTGGTGGCGGCCTGCTTGATGGCGGCCAGCAACTCCGGGTCGGGCGGGATCTCGTATTCCTGTGCCGACGCCGCATCGAGCGCGAGCGATGCGCGCGTCTCCAGATTGCGGTCGAGCAGCAGGAAAGTGTCGACGTCGAGTCGCACCAGCGCGCCGGCGTTGACCGACTCGGCGAGGAAATCCGGCCGGCTGCCGCGCGCAAACTCGGCGGTCGCGTTGGAAATCGAGTAATCGCCGATGGCTGAATAGAGGTCGTCGAGTTCGGTGGCGAAACCGCGTTGCAACTGCTGGCTCTGCATGTCGACATCGCGCGACTCGATGTCGGCGACGTTGCTCAGCCAGCCGCGTTGCGACCAGCCGTAGAACACCACCAGAATGATGGCGACCACCGCACCGATTACTGGCAGCGGCGATTGTCGGATCCTAGCTTTCGGTTCCGTATTGCTGGTGCGGTTCATAACGTGAACTGCGTCACGTGAGATCTTTAGCCACTCCAGAGTTTGACCGGCGTACCCCGATTACCGGCATCGAACCGCGCACATTTCCCTTTAATAATGGGGCGTCAGGGCACCATAAGGGGCGCTGTCTGACCCCCGGAAACGACAAAGCGCCGGCACCTCTTCAGGTGCCGGCGCTTGTTGGGTCGTTACTCGACGACCGGATTACAGGCTGAGACGGAAGCCAGCGAAGATCTGCCGTCCCGTGGCCGAGTACTGCGTGACCAACGGCTCCTGCTCATAAGCCCAGCGATCTTCGGTCTGATTGGTGAGGTTCAGGCCTTCGATCGAGAACGACAGGTAGTCAGTCGCCTGCCAGGTCACCTTCGCATCGATGTTGCGCGTGGCGAGACTGCCGAGGAAGTCGTTGACGAGCGGAGCATCGCAGACGCCAGGATCGCAGGTGCCGGCGGCAATCGGATACTGGCTCACGTACGCCGAACGGTAGGCGTATGAAGCGCGGGCGCTCCACTTCTGCGTCTCGTAGTACAGCGTGAAGTTCGCCGAGTCCGGTGAGGCACCCGTGAACGGGCCAGGGGCCGTGACCACCGGACGGAACGGCGTGGTCGGCGTCACCAGCGTGTTGCCTGGATCAACGATGTACTGCAGTTCCGAAGTCAGGTGTGTGTAGTTGGCCTGAACACCGAAGTTCTTCCAGAAACCCGGCAGGAACGTGAAGTCCTGCTGGTAGCTGAGCTCATAGCCTTCGATCTCGCCACCCGGCGCGTCGAGGAACTGGCGAACCCCATAGAGGCCGGGCAAACCGTTATTGCCGGATTGAACCCAAAGGAGCTGCGGGGCCGTCAGCGTCTCGATCGTGGCTGCATACTGATCCGGCGGCAGCAGCTCTTGAAGCGTTGCGGAATAAGAAACCGTCTGCGGGTAGTTGGTAACTTCCTTCCTGAACACCGCGGCCGACAAGAGACCGCCTTCCGCGAAATACCACTCGAGGGACAGGTCGAAGTTCTCCGCGCGGAACGGCGACAGCTCCGGATTGCCGAGCGTCACCGATGGCACGGTGGTCGACCCGATGACCGGAGTGGTGAGACCGCTGATGGTCGGCGCCAGATTCTGCAGCTGCGGACGCGCCATGACCTTCGACCAACCAGCGCGCACCAGCAAGGTGTCGGTGATCTGATAGGCGACGTTGAACGACGGAAGGTTGTCACTGTAACTATGCCGGGCCTCCAGCGGCCGCGGTCCCGATGGCCGCGAGTTCGGCGTGAACCCTCTCGACTTGACGCGCGTGTCGGCGTCGCGGATTCCGACGTTGCCGAACATCCGGTGACCGAAGAGGTCGAAATCGAAATTGAGCTGGACGAAGTAGCTGGTGTCGTATTCATCGACCGAGAACTGGTTGCCTGGATTCGACAGGTAACCCAGCCTCCAGTCGCCATACTCGTTTATGCAGCTGCAATCGAAGCCGATGATCTCGCGGAACGCGTCGAGGTTCGGCGCGAAGAACGCGGTCGGAGTGCCTGCCGGCACATCGAGACCATCACCGAAATCGTAGACGCGACCAAGCTCCGTGGAAGTGACACCGAGCTCGGCCAGCGTGGGATTCTGAACTTCCTGCGAGAGGCGCTGCGCCTGGTTCGTCTTGAACTTGTATTCACGCTTCGAAATGCCGAATTCCAGGCCCAGGTTGTCGGTCATCTTCAGGTCGAAGTTGACGTGGCCGCCCTGGTATTCGTTGTCGGTCTCACGCTCGAAATGACGCAACGAAGAGAACCCTTTCACCAGGCTCCAATTGTTCGGGTCGGCGAGATCGAACCCGTAGCTGACCGTCGGCATCGAACCGTGGGCGCGCTCGTCGTAGACGAAGGTCTCGGGCGAATCCATGCGATTGAATTCGACGAGGAAGCCACTGTTGTCGTTGGTCGAACGTGAACGGCCGTAGAGCACGTCCATCTTCAGCTGATCACCGATGTTCTGCTGCCAGCTTAATGAAGCCTGCTGGAACTGCGTCGTGAAATACGACGAGTCGGTCGCCGAGCGCCAGTCCACATTGCGCAGCTCGAGATAGTCGGCATTTCCGGCATCGGACACGTGCGCTGCGAGCACATCCACGCCGGGCCGACCAACGAGTGCGCCACGATAGAACATGCCGTTGGGTGAAGCGCCGAAGCCTGGCGACATCGGATTGTTGTAGTAATCGTAGGTATCGAGATTGTTCGGATTGGTGCTGAAGCTCGTGGTGCCCAGGCCGGGGAAGACACCACCCGCTACCGCCTCGGAGCCGCCGCAATCGATTGCTTCGCGATATGGCGTCGCGGTCTGGCTGGTGCAGAACGTATAAGCGTTGTGGCGATTCGCGACCGAGGGATTCGCCATGTTGAAGTTGGCGTTCGTGTTGTTGCGATTCAGACCGACAGACTGGATCTGGTTCACGTCGCTCTTCTGGTCGAACTTCGAATACACCATGTCGAGGCCGAAATTGGTGTTCTCGGTCGGCTTCCACTGGATGGCGCCAGTGACGCCCAGCCGCTCCTGCTCGAGATCCTGCTGTTCGAGGTTCATCAGTGACGGAATGCGCACCAGCGAATTATTGAAGCGCCCCGGAGTGGCGTATGCGGCGGGATACAGTGCCGCGTACGCGGCGGGATCCGATCCAGTCTGCGCCGCAATCGCCGCCGGATTCTGGACACCGTTGGTCGGAGTCGTGCCAGCCAGCGAAGTGCCGTTGGGCACGGAGAATCCGGCGCGCGGCGTCACGAGCGTGCCGTTATAGGTGGAACCTCGATATGTGTAGTCGGACTGGCCGGCCTGCCGCTTGTAGCGGTCGACCTCGGAGGTGCGTTCGCTGTAGGCACCCGAAAAGGAAACGCCGAACTTGTCGTCGAACCACTGGTCGGCATACAAAGCAGCGACGCGCGGGTTGTGCGTGCCGCCGTTCTCGTAATAAGCGTCTTCCATGGAAAGCGCGAGCTTGCGGTCGCTTGTAGTCGAGCGGCTTGCCCGTCACGAGGTCGACGGTGGCGCCGAGCGAGCCTTCGTCGATGGACGCAGAGGCTGTCTTGGTCACCTCCAGCGAAGCTGAACAGGTCCGACGCAAATACGTTGAAATCGAAGCCGCGGCCACGGTTGGGCGAAGTGCCCGAATCGCTGGCTGCCGCCGTGGAGAGCGTCTCCAGGCCGTTGAGGCGCACGCGCGTGAAATCGCTGCCCAGTCCGCGCACCGTGATGCCGCGGCCTTCGCCGTTGTCACGGTCGAGCGCGACGCCTGGCAGGCGCTGCAGGGACTCTGCGAGGTTGGCGTCGGGGAAGTCAGCGATGTCCTCGGCGTTGATGGCGTCCATCATCACGTCCGGAGTTTTTCTTCATGTCGATCGCATTGCGCAGCGACAGACGGTAACCGGTTACCTCGACGGTCTCGATTGGTTCTGCCGAGCTTGCTGCGCCACCATTCTGGGCGTCGGTCGCAGTCGCGGTCTGATCCTGATCCGCCGCAATTGCGCCGGTGGCTACGCCTAAAGAGCTGAACACCACGGGCAGAATTCCCTTGGTGCGATATGTGTTCGCCATTGACCCCTCCCTCTTCGATTCGATACTTGTTGTTTTAGGGAAACTGGTACGAAAATGACACCGGTTTCCTTGGCGCTCGTTATAGACGACTCCAAACGCGAGCGCAAGGAGTCGCGGCGATATGGCAAACGATATGAGCTCGTGTCCCGGCGTAGGCTTGCGACTCTGCAAACATGTTTGCGGCCGTCGTCGAAGGTTACGAAAATGCCGGCGCTTCACTAATGACTGGAGAGATTGATGAATAAGGATCGTATGAGCGTGCTGGCCGCCATGATGGACCAGGGCGTGATCCCGGTTTTCTATCACCCGGATGTCGAGGTCTGTAAGAAGGTCATCCAGGCCTGCGCCAACGGCGGTGCGAAATGCATCGAGTTCACCAACCGTGGCGATTTCGCCACGCACGTCTTCTACGAAGTCACGCGTCACTTCGACAAGGCAGACCCGAGCGTCATCATGGGCGTCGGCAGCATCGTTGACGCCCCGACCGCCGGCATCTACATCGCCAACGGCGCCAAGTTCGTCGTCGGGCCGATCCTCAACGCCGACGTCGCCAAGGTCTGCAATCGCCGCGCGATTCCCTACAGCCCCGGCTGCGGCTCGGCCAGCGAGATTTCCTACGCGCAGGAGCTCGGCAGTGAGATCGTCAAGGTGTTCCCGGGCTCGTCGGTCGGAGGCCCTGAGTTCGTGAAGAACGTCATGGGTCCGATGCCGTGGACGCGCATCATGCCCACCGGCGGCGTCGAGCCGACCGAGGAAAGTTTGCGCAAGTGGTTTGGCGCCGGCATCGTCGCCTGCGGCATCGGCAGCAACCTGATCACCAAGGAACTGCTCGCCAAACAGGATTACGCCGGCGTCGAAGCGAAGGTGCGCGACACCGTGAAACTCATCAAGACCATTCGTGGGAAGTAGAAGTAGATAGACATGACTGACCCAATCCATAAAGACAATACTCTCAAGATCAGGTCCGCCGCGAAACCCGCTGGGACTGCGCCTCGTTCGGCGAAATCATGCTGCGGTTCGATCCCGGCTTCGGCCGCGTGCGCAATGCGCGCACGTTCCAGGTGTGGGAAGGCGGCGGCGAATACAACGTCGCGCGCGCCATGCGCAAGTGCTGGGGCAAACGCTCCACGGCCGTCACCGCACTGCCCGTCAACGATCTCGGCTGGCTGGTCGAAGACCTCATGATGCAGGGCGGCGTCGACACCTCGAAGATCATCTGGCGCGAGTTCGACGGTCTCGGCCGCAACACGCGCGTCGGCCTCAACTTCACGGAGAAAGGTTTCGGCATTCGCGCGGCGCTCGGCTGTTCGGATCGCGGCCACTCCGCGGCATCGCAGATCAAGCCCGGCGAAGTGAACTGGGAAAAGTTGTTCGGCGAAGAAGGCGTGCGCTGGTTCCACACCGGCGGCATTTTTGCCGCGCTGGCGCCCAATACGTCGGAAGCCGTGATCGAGGCGGTCGAGATCGCGCGCAAGTACGGCACGATCGTTTCCTACGATCTCAACTATCGCGCATCGCTGTGGAAGAGCCAGGGCGGCAAGGAAGGCGCGCAGAAGATCAATCGCAACATCGCCAAGTACGTCGACGTGATGATCGGCAACGAGGAAGACTTCACCGCGTGCCTCGGCTTCGAAGTGGAAGGCCTCGACGAACACATCTCGGCGATCGACCCGGCCAACTTCAAGAAGATGATCCAGACCGCGGTGAAGCAGTTCCCCAACTTCAAGGTCGCTGCGACCACGCTGCGCAACGCGAAGACGGCGACGTTCAACGACTGGTCGGCCATCCTCTACGCCGGCGGCAACTTCTATCAATCGATGATGCGCGAGAACCTCGAGATCTATGATCGCGTGGGCGGCGGCGACGGATTCGCGTCCGGCCTCGCGTACGGATTCATGGAGGGCAAGGGTCCGCAGGCCGCGGTCGAATACGGCGCTGCGCACGGCGCGCTCGCGATGACGACGCCGGGCGACACCTCGATGGTCAACGTGAAGGAAGTCGAGGCGGTGATGAAGGGCAAGGGAGCGCGCGTCATCCGCTGATCGGCAATGCCGGGGGAGTCATGACTACACGCAGAGAGTTGTTCCCCCTGCTCGCGGGGGCGGCCGGTGCTTCGGCCGCTTCCTCTTCGCACGCAGCGTCCGCCGCGCAGTCCGAGCCCAGGCTCAAACGCGTTTCCTACCAGAGCGCGCGCACCGGCCAGGAACGCGACTACTTCGTCTATCTACCGTCAGGGTTCGCGCAATCGAAGCAATGGCCGGTCATGCTGTTCCTGCACGGCAACGGCGAACGCGGCGACGGCAAGCAGCGAGCTCGACTACGTGCTCGTGCACGGCCCGCTGTTCGAGGCGTGGTGCCAGAAGCGCGACCTGCCTTTCGTGATCATCTCGCCGCAGTTGCCCATGTTCGGCCAGGGTGAGGTGGATTACATCAAGAACCGCACCCGTGCCCAGATTCCAGCGCGGCGTCGCCCACTGGCATCCACCCGCGGCCCGACCCGGCTGGCGTGCGGCTGGCAGAGCCCATGCAGGGCAAGCTCGCGGACGACAATCTGCCGGATGGTCCCGAGGGGCCGCCCGATGGCTGGAACGAGATCGAGAGCGAGTTGCTGGCGATGGTCGATCGCACGGTCGCGGACTTCAAAGGCGATGCGAAGCGCGTCTATCTCACCGGCCTGAGTTACGGTGGTTTCGGTGCCTGGAACCTCGCCGCGCGTCATCCGCAGAAATTCGCGGCGCTGGCGCCCATCGTCGGCTACGGCCACCCTGCCCACGCCGAACCCATCGCCAAGGCCAAACTACCGCTGTGGGTATTCGCCGGTGGACGCGACCCCGTAGTGCCGCTGCGCTACTTCTATCCGGTGCTCAACAAGCTCGAAGCGCTCGGGCATCCAGAAGTGCGCTTCACCGTCGAGGAAGACCTGGGTCACCTGACCTGGGTGCGCGTGTACGAGGGCCAGGACCTGTTCGCCTGGCTGCTCGCCCAATCCCGCAAATAAAACGAGGGAGGCAACTTCCGTTGCCTCCCCTGTTCGCTTACAGACGAACTCAGGCTATTTCCGATCAGAACGAACCGCTGATACCGAGCAGGATCTGCCGGCCCGGCGCGAATGAAGCGCGCGGCGTCTGCGGATCGTCACGGAAGTACGTCAGCAGCTGCTCGTTGGTGAGGTTCTGCATCTCGAGGCTGATGGAGAGGTTCGATTCCGTCGGCAACTTGTAGCTGAACGAGGCATCAAGGTAGGAACGCTTCTGTGCCCAGTTGTCACCCGCGATGTTGTTCTCGTTGTTGCCGAGGAACTCGATGAACGAGTCACGCACCGACCACACCAGGCGTCCCGAGAATCCGAAATTCTCGTAGAAAGCCGTCAGGTTGTAGGTGAAGGGCGAGAGTCCCGTGATCGCGCTCGAAGGAGCGCCCGCCAAACCACCTTCCGACTTCTGGTCGATGTGGGTGTAGTTCGCCGAGAAGCCCGCGCCCTGCAACAGGAAGTCGAGCGGCTGCACGTAGGTCAGCTCCCAGCCATCGAGCGTGATCAACTCGTCGGTATTCTGGCGCTGGTCGATGCGTACACGCGCGTCCAGGGGATTGCCCACGGTGCAGGGTGAGCATTGCGCAGTCGCCGTGGTCGTGAGTCCGTCACGCGTCGCCTGCGGCAACGTGTTGATGTCGATGCCAAGCGTACCGAATGCCGCAAACACGTTCGGCGGGATCGTGGTGTAACCCTCGATCTTCTTCTGCCAGACATTCACCGCGATCACACCGAGACCGGATTCACCGAAGTACCACTCGAGGCCCAGGTCGTAGTTGTCTGCGAAGTACGGCGACAGCTCCGGGTTGCCGAGCGTCAGCACGTCGCCGTTGATGCTCAGCGTCTCGTTCGGCGCAATGTCCCCCGGCTGCGCTCGCGTCATGGTTTGCGAAGCTGCCATTCGCAACACCAGGCCGTGACCGAGTTCGCTCGCGATGTTGAAGCTCGGCAGCACCTTGTCGTAGTCGGCGTTTTCGTCGACGTAGGATGCGCACCACGCCGTCGGGCGTGTTCCTGTTGATATAGCCCGACAGGAACTGATCCGTCTCGAAGTAGCGCGCCCCGACGTTGTAGCGCAGGTTGCCGAGCATCTCGAGCTGGCCATTCACTTCCAGGAAAAGGGCATCCGTCTGCTCGTCGATGACGCGAGGATTGTACCCGGCCACGTTGATGCCACCAGCCAGGCCGACCGCCAGCTCCTTCTCGAAGTAGTCGATATTCACCGCCGGATCGAGCAGTCGGTAGTTAGGCAGCGCCCAGCCGTTGTTCAGGCCGACGTCGAAGTCGGAGGTGTCGTACAGCGCGCCATGCGTCCAGGGCTGCATGTAGTTGCTGCAACTGCGTGTTCGGAATGGCGATCCTGACCGTCGGCACACCGGACGCCGTCAGTGCGGCGGCGCATTCCCTGAGTGCTGGGCTGGCAGTGGGCGCCGGGTTGCCGCCATCGGTGGCACAACTCGGTTGTTTCCCAGTTGGTGATCTCGCGATGGAACTTGTCGCGCGACCAGCCGGCGGAGAGCTTGAACTCGTCGGCGAACGCCCACTCGCCGCTCACGTGTCCACCTTTCTGCCACAACTCACGCTGCACGGGCTGGATGCGCAACGCATTCCAGTTCCAGAAGTTCGATGTCGTTGAGGTCGCGGCTCGGCGTGACCTTGATCACGCCGTCGCCGTTGGCCTCGAGATCGACGGTGATGCCGGAGTTGAGGTTCGAGTTGAACAGATAGGTGTTGGTCGAACGGAACAAGTTGCTGTGGTTGTAGGTCGCCGAAGCATCCACGGTGAACTTCTCGCCGATCTTCCATTCCGTGCCGGCATTGAGATTGATGAAGTCCGTGTCTTCGTCGTACGGGCGGTTCTCGTTCAGCCACACGGGATTGGCGATGGTGGCGCGGCGTAACGACGATGTTGTCGTCGAGCTCGACGTCGACGGGAATGTTGGTGTTGGTGCTGCGAACCGCGAGATTCAGGTCGTTGCGCTCATACACGTGATCGGCTTCGGAATAGAGGCTGTCGAAGTAGAACGACAGTTTTTCCGACGGCGCCCACTGCATCGAAAGAATGCCCGACGTGGTCTCGCGCTCGCCCACGAGCGAATCCGGGACGCGCGAGGCGCGGCCAGATCGAATAGCTCAGGTCGTTGCAGGAGAGCCCCGAAGTGCCGCCCGCCGTACTGCCCGGACCGCAAACCGTCAGCGGCGCGCCCGTGGTTGCGCCATTGGCCCCGAAGCTGTAACCCGCAGGTACGGTAGTTGGCCACGCCTGGCTGGAATTGCCGTAACCCTGCTCTGTGTTGGGATTGGCCTGCGTGTTGCACCCTGCCTGCGTGGTGGGGCAGCGTGGTCCCAAGCCCACGGTGGTGAAACCGATCGTGTTGAAGCCGTCGGAGCGATAGCTGCGGTTCGAGTAGGCCACGCCACCGAGGATGCCGAATTCGCCGAGCCCGGTTTCCCAGGTATTGCTTGCGTAGAAGCCCAGTCGCGGACTCCATTCTTCGCTCGATTCCTGGAAGCTGCCTTTTGCGCTGTAGTTGATGTCGGAAGCCCTTTTCATCGAAGGGGCGCGCAATGCGCAGGTCGATGTTCGCGGCTACCGCGCCTTCGGTCTGACTGGCTACCGGCGTCTTGCTCACTGTCAATTGGCGGAACAGTTCCGTCGGAAACAGCACGAGATCGATACCGCGTCCCTGGCTCACGCCGTCGATGTTGCTGTCCGAAGCGGTTTCGACCGGCGAGCCGTTCAGCGTGATCTGCGTGAAATCCTTGCCGAGACCGCGCACTGCGACCGAGGTGCCTTCGCCCGTGAAGTCGCGCGCGATCTGCACGCCGGGAATGCGTTGCAGAGATTCGGCGAGATTGAGGTCGGGGAACTTGCCGATGTCCTCGGCGTAGATCGAATCGGTGAACGCGATGTTCTCGCGCTTTGCCCCGACTGAATTCTGCAGCGAGGCACGGAAGCCGGTGACCACGACTTCGCTGATCTCCTCCGTGTCCTTCGCGGGAGCAGATGCGTCGGCTTCCTGAGCGGACGCGGTGGTCGAAATGAAGGCGGCTGCGCCGACGTATCCCAGCACCGCAAGTTGGTATCGGTTCTTCGTAATCATTGGATCCCCCCACAATTTTGAAAACCGGCGCGGCCCATCTTGTGAGCGCTCGCCCGCGTTGTCTCTGCAACGATGGTCGGCACCGTAGCAAATTGGTCAGGCCAAGCGCAAGAAGCCCCCTGGCCAGATTGTCCTGCAGGACACATGACACCGCTGGAACTGCCCTGACCAATTCTGGTTGTTGGCAACTGCCGCTACAGGCAGACTGCCCGCCATGTCCGAACCCCGCCGCCTCTACGAACAGATTGCGCAACAGCTCGCCAGGGACATTGCTGACGGCAAATACGAGGTCGGACAGCGCCTTCCGTCCGAGCGTGAGCTTGCGCAAAGCTTTGACGTATCACGGCCGACGGTGCGCGAAGCCATCATTGCCCTCGAACTCGACGAGCTCGTCGAGGTGCGCCTTGGCTCGGGTGTTTACGTGATAAACCGCGAGCCGCCTGCCGGCACGGCCGGTTACAAGGACATCGGTTTCTTCGAGCTGCTCGAAGCACGGCGCGCGATCGAGGGTGAAGCCTGCGCCATGGCGGCGATGCGCATCGATGATGCGCAGCTCGCGCAGCTTTCCGCGCTCATCGACGAAATGCGCGACGACAACCGGCGCAACGAGATCCTGTTGAGCGAGGACGCCGACCGGCGGTTCCATGAGCTCATCGCCAGCTCGACGCAGAACACTGGTATTACCGCCGCGGTTCAGATGCTGTGGGATTCGCGCGTTCGCTCACCACAGAACCGCTCCATGAGCGCCAAGGTGCGCGCCCGCGGTTACAAGCCGCCCATCGAAGAGCACGCCGCCATCGTGCGCGCGCTCAAGCGCCGTGAGCCAGATGCCGCTCGCGCCGCCATGCGCGAGCATCTCTCGCGCGTCATCGAAGATCTGCTCGAAGTCACCGAGGTCGAGGAGATGGAAAAGGCTCGCGCCGTCGCGGCCGAGAAGCGCCGCCGCTATTCATCGACGAAATAGACGGGCGAAACAGGCGGGCCCGAACTCCGGGAGCTCGAGCCCGCGCCTGGGATCAGACCGGTACCTGTGACTTCTTCGGCACACCCGCGTACAGCAGCGCGGCGCCAATCACCACGAACCCGACCGCAACGACCGCCGCCTGCGCAGCGCCCGTGGCTTTGACCGCTGAGACCATCGTCTGCCAGTTGTCGTAGACCAGCGCGGACAACGCAAATCCGAAGACCGTGACCGCAGCACCTGCGACCACCAGGCCGCGGTGCGACACGGACTCGTCGTTGCCCGCGTCGACATTCACCTGGATGAATCGGCCCTTGAACCAGAACCAGAAGAGCGCGAGCGCCAGCAGGTGCATGCCACCGGCCCACACGAAGACGATCTGCTGATTGCCGGTCCACTGGACGGCGAGACCGGCTAACAAAGTCATGAACATGCCGCCGATGCCGCCGGCGGTGGCGCCAAGGCCGACCACCGACCCGGCTACCTTGCCGGGAAACATGTCGGTGGCGTTGGTGAACAGGTTGGCGGACCAGGCCTGGTGGCATGCGGTTGCCAGCGTGATGAACGCCACGCACGCACCGAAGCTGTCGGCGTAGTACGCGAAGATGGAGCCCGGCATGAACACCGCGGCCAGCAGCATGGTTGTCATGCGTGCCTTGCCGACCGGCCAGCCTCGCTTGATCATCGCGCCCGAAAGCCAGCCGCCGAGGATCGAGCCGATCGACGAGCCGGTGTAGATCACGCCGATCCACAGCGCGCTCGTCAGCGGATTCTGGCCACGCTCGCGCTCCAGGTACGACGGCAGCCAGAACAGGTAGAACCACCACACCGGATCGGTGATGAACTTGCCGATGATGAACGGCCAGATCTCCCGATAACGCAGCAGCGAGGTCCACGGCACCTTGACCGCTTTTTCGACGGCAGGAAGCCCGGCCCTGATGTAGTCGAGCTCAGGCTTGCCGAGGCGCGCCTGGTGCTCGGGGGCGTCGAAGTACTTCTGCCAGAAGAACAACCACACCAGCCCGATCACGCCGATGAAGACGAATGCGCCCTGCCAGCCCCAATGTCCGGCAATCCACACGGTGAGGAAGGACACCATGACGCCGACGCTGGTGCCGGAGTTGAAGATGCCGGTCGCGAGCGCCCGTTCTTTCTGCGGGAACCACATGCCCACGGCCTTGATGGAGGCCGGGAAGTTAGCCGCCTCGGCGATGCCCAGCACGAAACGCACGATGACGAAACCGAGCACGGTGGCCACGAGACCATGGGCCGCCGCGGCCAGCGACCAGAGCACCAGCGCGCCCGCCAGCGCCTTTTTCACGCCGAAGCGGTCGACGAACACGCCGATGAGCGAGGGAAATGCCGCGTACGCGAACGTGAACGCGAAGGTGATCCAGCCGTAGTCGACGTCAGTCCAGCCGAGCGCACCCTGCAACGTGGTCTTCAGCACCGACAGCGAATTGCGGTCGATGTAGTTGATCGTGGTGCAGAAGAACAGCAGCGCGCAGATCACCCAGCGATAGTTGCCCACACGGCCCGTGATGGTGGCGGCTGAATTGCCACCGGTGTCATTCGTCACGTTGTTAGAACTCATTCGACAAACCCCCCAAGGATTCTTCGCTCAAAGTTTGTAGGCTTTCTTTGGAAATTCGTAGGCGAGCTGCGGCGCGAGCAACGCCGCCTCGTCTTCCGGCAACCGGTGCTCGGCCACCATGCGCGCGAGGAACGAACAGTCGACGCGGCGCGCCACATCGTGGCGCGCCGGAATCGAAAGGAATGCGCGCGTGTCGTCGTTGAAGCCGACCGTGTTGTAGAAGCCGGCGGTCTCGGTAGTTTGTTCGCGGAAACGCATCATGCCTTCCGGACTGTCGTGGAACCACCACGCCGGGCCGAGCTTGAGCGCCGGGTAGTGTCCGGCCAGCGGCGCGAGCTCGCGCGCGTAGGTGCTCTCGTCCAGCGTGAAGACGATGATGGAGAGCGACGGATCGTTGCCGTAGCGATTGAGCAGCGGCCGCAGCGCGCCGACGTAGTCCGTGGCCGTGGGGATGTCGGCGCCGACGTTCGCACCGAAGCGATCGAACAGCGGCGCGTTGTGATTGCGCCAGGCGCCCGGGTGGATCTGCAGCACGAGCTTGTCGTCGAGGCTCATGCGCGCCATCTCGGTGAGCATCTGACCGCGGAACAGATCGGCATCGCCCGGCTTCGCGCCGCCCTTCACGATGCGCGTGAACAGCGCTTCGGCATCCGCGGGGCTCAGGTCCGCCGTGCGCGCGGTCGGATGACCGTGGTCGGTGGAGGTGGCGCCCATGACCGCGAAGAACGCGCGGCGCTTGCGATGCGCGGCGAGGTAGCCGCGCCAGGAGAGCGCGTCTTCACCGGTGATCGCGCTGAATCGCTTGAGGTTGTCGAGAAAGCCGATGCGTGTCCGGATCGACCACCGGGTCGGGGCGATAGGCCGTGATGACGCGTCCCTGCCAGCCGCTCTTGCGGATGGTGACGTGGTGCATGAGGTCGTCGAGCGGCGATTCGGTGGTGGCCAGCGCCTCGATGTTGAAGCGCTCGAACAACGCACGTGGACGAAAGTCGGGTTTCTGCAGGCGCTCGGCGATGCGATCGTAGGTCGCGTCGGCATTTTCGGGCGTCAGCGGAATCGGCGCGTCGAAGACGCTCGACAGCACCCAGTCGAACCACATGCGCGTCGGCGTGCCGCGGAACAGGTAATAGTGAGACGCAAACAGGTGCCAGATCTTGCGCGAGTCCCGCTCGGTGGTGCCGCCGTCGACGCGCGCGACGCCGAAGTCCTCGAGCTTGATGCCCTGGCTGTAGAGCATGCGAAACACGTAGTGATCGGGCGTCAGCAGCAGGCTGGCGGGATCGGCGAACGGGCTGTTGTCGGCGAACCATTTCGGATCGGTGTGGCCGTGCGGGCTGATGATCGGCAGGTCTTTGACGAGCTCGTAGAGACGCCGTGCAATCGCTCGCGTGGTGGGATCGGCGGGGAAAAGCCGATCGGGATTGAGTTTGTCCATATTGGTAGTATGCGGGCCCGGTTTGACGGCCGACCAAATGTCGGCCGCGGCGGGCGACACTAATTCTTATCTTTTGAAGGGGCAATGGGCGTAAGCGATATGGGCGCGAATATTTCAAATGCAGGAATCGGCAAACGCGGGATCGGCGCAGGATCGCGAGATCGTCGCCGCCGAAGTCATCGTCACCTGCCCGGCACGCAACTTCGTCACGCTGAAAATTGTTACGCGTTCGGGTGTTACCGGTATCGGCGATGCAACATTGAACGGCCGCGAACTCGCCGTGGCGTCGTACCTCAAGGACCACCTGGTGCCGAATCTGATCGGCCGCGACGCGGGCCGCATCGAAGACATCTGGCAGTTCTTCTATCGCGGCGCGTACTGGCGTCGCGGTCCGGTGACGATGACCGCGATCGCCGCGGTCGACGTCGCGCTGTGGGACATCCTCGGCAAGATGAGCAACCAGCCGCTGTACCAGTTGCTCGGCGGTCGCTCGCGCGAAGGCGCGCTCGTGTACGGCCACGCGAACGGCAAGGACATCGACGAGGCCAGCGAAGAAGTCGGCAAGTACATCGCGCAGGGCTACAAGGCGGTTCGCGCGCAATGCGGCGTGCCCGGCATCAAGAAGGCCTACGGCATCTCGAATCTCAAGAACGCGTACGAGCCCGCCGAGAGCGAGCTGCCCGCCGAAACCGTGTGGTCGACGCCGAAGTATCTGGCGGTCGTGCCGAAACTGTTCGAGCGCCTGCGCAAGGATCACGGCCACGACATCGAGCTGCTGCACGACGTGCATCATCGCCTGACGCCGCATCGAAGCGGCGCGGCTCGGCGCGCGATCTCGAGCCGTATCGCCTGTTCTGGCTGGAAGACTCGACGCCGGCCGAGAACCAGAAGAGCTTCGAGCTGATCCGCAAGCACTCGGTGACGCCGCTGGCGGTCGGCGAAGTGTTCAACTCCATCTGGGACTGCAAGCACCTCATCGAGAACCAGCTCATCGACTACATCCGCACCACCATCGTGCACGGCGGCGGCATCACGCATGTGCGCCGCATCGCGGACTTCGCGGCGCTGCACGGCGTGCGCACCGGCTTCCACGGCGCCACCGACCTGTCGCCGGTGTGCATGGGCGCGGCGCTGCACTTCGACACCTGGGTGCCGAACTTCGGCATCCAGGAATACATGAAGCACGCGCCGGAGACCGACGAAGTGTTTCCGCACGACTACACGTTCAAGGATGGCCGGCTGTTCTGCGGCGAGACGCCGGGTCACGGCGTCGACCATCGACGAGAAGCTCGCCGCGAAGTATCCCGTACTCGCCGAAGCAGCTGCCCATCGCGCGTCTCGAAGACGGCACGATGTGGGACTGGTGAGGGGACTGTTCCAGGTCTGACGGCCACGTCGGAAAACGACGCCGAAGTGGCGTCCGTTTCGAGGCGCGTCCCCTTTTGCTAGCAAATCAGGAATGTCCCCATTTCCCTAACTACTTCGGGTCGAAGTAGCGGCGCGCGAAGTCGAGGAACGTCGGCCAGTTCGGACCCGACGTGTGGCCGCCGGCGTGCTGGCGGTACGCGAGCTCACCGGCCGTCAGCGGAGTTTCGATCGGCGGAAACTCCGTGGTGTCGAGCGCGCGCTTGCCTAACAATCGATACACCGGGCTCGCCGCCACGGTCGCCATGAACATGCCGCGCGGATCGACCCACGCATCGCCCTGCGCCGGATTGCCGGCGCCGATGAACAGCGGCCGCGGCGCCGCGAGCGCGATGAGCTCGTGCGAATCCACCGGCAGATCCTTCGCGGTCAGCGGGCCCGCGTACTTGATGTAGTTGCCGGCCATCCAGTGATACTCGCCACTGCCCGCGACGTTCTCGAGCAGCTCGCCGATGCGGCGGCGATGCAGCGCCGCGCCACCCATGCCCGAGGAGCCGATGAAGCCGATCGCGAAACGCGGCTCGTATGCCATCGTCACCAGCGACGCCTTGCCGTAGCGCGACACGCCTTCGATGACCGCGCGCTTCGCGTCCACCGCCGGATCGGTCTCCAGGTAGTCGAGCGCGCGCGACGCGCCCCAGGCCCAGGCGCGCAACGCGCCCCAGTCATCGGGCTTGCGCGGCTGCCCCTTGTTCACGAGGCCGATGATGCCGCGCGTGAGGCCGGCGCCGTTGTCGGCCTGGATGCTGGTCGTCGACAGGATCGCGTACGCCCAGCCGCGCGCGATCACCTGCTCCTGCCACGTCGGCGATGGCTGCGGGGGAATGCGCGCCGCCCATTCGAACGGGAAGAACTCGACGATGACCGGCACGCCCTTCGCGCCTACGGGCGTCGTCAGGTCCAGCTCGATGTCCACGTTGATGAGTGGATAGGCCGAGTTGTCGACGTGCCCGACGCAGCTTGCGCGTGATGACCGCCGATGCCGCCCACTCGTCTCGTTCTTGGTTTCGGCGACCGACCAGGTCACGCCGGGCACGTGCTTCGGCATGCGGCCGTACACCTCGCGATCGAAGTGCTCGACGATCTCCGGCCGGCGCTTGCTCCACCACTGCTTCGCACTCTTCACCGGCTTGCCGTTGTCGAGCTTCAGCGCATCCGGCAGCTCCGGATACGGATTGCCCTTCGCCTCGTCGTAGTTAGCCGCGTTCGGCGCGTTCGGATCGCGGCCGTTGGCGCCCTGGCGGATCGAGCGTGATGCCGAGCTGCTCCATCATGAGCTTGTGATCCTGCTCGGCCGTGAGCTCGAGCGGCGGTGGCAGGCCGCGCCGCGAGCGCGTGCACGGCCACGACCAGGACTCCGCAAGCCAGCAGAACGTTGCGCATCAACCCCCTCGCTTGGCCGCTCAACGGCCGGGTGCGTATGGAAACTTCAGCGACTGGTAGTACTCGAGCGGATGCGCCGGCGGCGCGAAACCCGCCGGCAGCGGCCGCTTCGAGAAAGTCTGGAAATAGGCGATGCAGGCGTCGCGCCACCACTGCGCTTCCTGCTCCTGGATGGCGAGGAACGCGCTCGACCTGCGCGAAGCGTTCGGCGTCGACGTATTGCTCGAGGCCGGCCCAGGTGCGGCGCATCTGGCTAACTACCTCGACGCCGTGCGTGTAGCGATAGACCAGCTCGTCCCACAGGATGCGCCCCGATGAAGTCTTGTAGTCCCACGGCACGTGGTGGAACCACAGCAGGAATTGCTCCGGCACTCTTGCGGACGTTCGGCGAACTGCGCAGCGACCTTCGGGTGATACTGCGCGACGGCGTTGCTGCCCTTCGGGCCGCGATCGAAGCCGATGCCATTGGCGTCGGCGCGATGGTAGTAAGTCGGGTTCCAGTCGGCGCGATTCAGGTTGTTCGACCCACGGCCCCGGACCGTAGTGATGGCCGGTGTCGAAGAGGTGATGCAGGCCGAGCGGCATCATGTAGTCCACCACCGCCTCGCGCGAACCCATCATCATCGCGACCACCGGCTCGACGAACGCGGGGTCGTTGCTGAAGGTCATGCGCACCCAGTCGTCGGCGATGTCTGCGCGGACAGATCCGGATCCCAGGCCAGTCGGCCGAACGCGTACCAGTTCGCCTGGTCGAAATGCGAGCCGGTCCAGTTGCGATCGGCGCCGATGTTCGACGACGCCGGCCATGCCGGTGCGTTCTGTAGCCGTGCAATTCGCCATCGACGACCTTCGCGACCGTCGAGCCCTTGCCCTTCACCATCGTGTCCGAGTCCAGCGCTTCTTCGAACAGCGTGCCGAGATACGCGAGGTGCGTGGCGAAGCCGAGGTATTCCTTGGTGATCTGGAACTCCATCATCAACGGCGTCTTCGGCATGGCGCCGAACAACGGATGGAACGGTTCGCGCGGCTGAAAATCGATGGCGCCGTTCTTCACCTGCACCAGCACGTTGTCGGCGAACTTGCCGTCGAGCGGCACGAACTCGTTGTAGGCCTGCTTGGCGCGATCATCGGGCGATTCGTTCGAATAGACGAACGCGCGCCACATCACGACGCCGCCGTGCGGCGCCACCGCCTCCGCCAGCATGTTCGCGCCGTCGGCATGCGTGCGCTTGTAGTCCTGCGGGCCCGGCTGTCCTTCGGAGTTCGCCTTGACGAGGAAGCCGCCGAAGTCCGGAATCTGCGCGTAGATCTCGTCCGCTTTCGCCTTCCACCAGGCGCGCACCTGCGGATCGAGCGGATCCGCGGTCTTCAGGCCGCCGAGCTCGATCGGCGCGCTGAAGCGAGCGGTGAGATACACGCGAACGCCGTAGGGACGAAACACACCGGCAAGCGCCGCGGCCTTTTCCAGATATGCCGGCGTGAGACTGGTGGCGTTGGCGTTCACGTTGGTGAGCACCGCCCCGTTGATGCCGAGCGAAGCGCAGGCGCGCGCGTAGTCGGTGTAGCGCGGATCGAGGTACGCCGGCAGCTTGTGCCAGTCCCAGATCGACTGCCCGGCATAGCCGCGTTCGACGTGGCGATCGAGATTGTCCCAGTGATTCAGCACGCGAATCTGCGTGCGCGGCTGCGACACGATGTCGAGCGCAGTCAGTGGCTGCCGCGTCTGGATGAGCCGCAGGAAGTGAAACGCGCCGTACAGCACCCCGACATCCGAATTCGCGGCGATCACGATCGCGGGCTGCTGGTTGATGCTCAGGCTGCGAATCACGTAGCCCTCGCGCCCGGCGCGCTCGAGCGACAGCGGAAGGCCGGCGATCAACGCGGAGCTGGGCGGCGTGCCGAAAACCACGGCGCCCGCCCTGCTGGCTGTTGTCGACAACGCGGCAATTGACGACCTGTCAGCTGCGAAAGCCCGCGCATGAGCTCGGCGCCGGCGGCGTCCAGAGTCGGGGATCCCGCGCCCTTGACCAGTTCCTGCACTGAAGGCGCGAGCGTCCGACTGAACGAAGGCTCGACGGCGCGATATCGCAGCCATAAGTCATATCCGTCCTCGGCGCCCGCGGGCAGCGCGCAGCCGAAGACGGCGAGACATGCGACAACAGTGGAAATCTTCATCGCGGCAATGGACTTTGAGAGTGCGTTGAATCTATTGTTAACGTTAACGTAAGCCATACGCCAGTAGCCGGGTGGACGATTGAGCGAGCCAGGGGATCGCAGTAATGACGGTGTTCCGCGCCTCGGTGAAAAAACCAGTCGGCGCAAGGGCAGCGCTGTAACCATTCACGAAGTGGCGCGCCACGCGAGCGTCTCGCCGATGACCGTCTCACGCGTCATCAACGGCGAAAGCAACGTGCGCGACTCGACGCGCGAAACCGTGATGGAAGCGGTGCGCGCGCTCAACTATCGGCCGAATCCCGCGGCTCGCGTGCTTGCAGGCGCGCGCGACACGCGCATCGCACTCATCTATTCGAACCCCAGCGCGTCCTATCTCAGCGAAATGCTGGTCGGCGCGCTCGATGGCTCGCATCGCACGGCGACGCAGCTGGTGCTCGATCGCTGGGACAATCTCAAGCCCGCGGCCGAAAAAGCCGCCGCGCAACGCCTTTCCGAAGGCATCGCCGGCGTGATCCTGCCGCCGCCGCTGTGCGAATCGAAGGCGATCGCCGCGGCCTTCGCGGCCGAAGGCGTGCCGGTGGTCGCCCTAGCTACCGGGCGCGCGCGTGAAGACGTCTCGTGCGTACGCATCGACGACTTCCACGCGGCGCGCGAGATGACCCTGCACCTCATCGCCGAGGGCCATTCGCGCATCGCCTTCATCAAGGGCCAGCCGACCCAGACGGCGAGCGCCCAGCGCCTCGCGGGATTCGAGGCCGCGATGGAAGAAAGCGGGCTCGACAGTCGACCCGGCCCTCGTGGTGCAGGGTTTCTTCTCCTACAAGTCGGGGCTCGAGGCCGCCGAGAAGCTGCTGGCCCGCAAGCGCATCCCCACCGCGATCTTCGCCAGCAACGACGACATGGCGGCCGCGGCGATTTCCGTCGCGCACCGGCGCGCGCTCGACGTGCCGAACGATCTGTCGGTGGTCGGCTTCGACGACACGCCGATCGCCACCACCGTGTGGCCCGAGCTCACCACGGTTCGCCAGCCCATCGCGGCGATGGCGGAGGCAGCGATCAATCTGCTGCTCCACAAGATCCGGCGTCCGAAGGATCGGCATGTGCACCAGGCGGTCGATCACCTCGTGCCATACCTGCTCGTGAAACGCGATTCGGTCGCGCCGCCTCGCAAGCCCTGAGTACTGATTAAGGAAAGAACCCGCGAGGCTTTCCGTGCGTCAGGCCTAGACACCCGTCGGCTTGCTATCTGATAACGCTATCACTACGCTTCCGCGACCGCTGGACGGGGGGCGTTTTTCGCGCACGCCGGCGGGGCTGAAAAACATAAACTCTTCAAGGAGATAGCGCGTGTCTCAATCCTCGGGCCAGAGCCCTGCGGCCTCAACTCATACCGGCCTTCTCATCACGTTGACCATCATCGCCGCGCTGGGCGGTCTGCTCTTCGGTTACGACACCGCCGTGATCTCCGGCGCGACCGACTCGATCAAGCTGAACTTCGTCGCGCCGCATGGGTCTTGCCGAAGGTGCCAGGCTCAGTCTCGAAGGGTTCACCATCGCCGGCGCGCTGTGGGGATGCCTCATCGGCGGCGCCCTCGGCGGCGTCATGGCGCACTTCCTCGGACGTCGCGGCGGTCTGTTCGTCGCGGGTGTGCTGTTCTTCGTGTCGTCACTGGGTTCCGCCTGGCCGGAATCGTTCCTGGGCGGGCTGGGCTCGGTGCTGACTCCGCTGATCAATGCCCTGATCTGGTTCCTGAATCTGTTTTTCGATGACGCTCCCTACCTGAAGTTCGGAGATGTGATCACCAACTTCATTGGCCACCGCCTCTTCGGCGGCATGGGCATCGGCCTCGCCTCGATGCTCGCGCCCATGTACATCGCCGAGATCGCCCCGCCCTCCAAGCGCGGCGCGCTGGTGACGTACCAGCAGATCGCGATCGTCAGCGGCATCACGATCTCGTATTTCGTGAACTACTTCATCAAGAAGTTTGGCGGCGACGGTGACCCGAACTGGGTGCACGTCGAAGGCTGGCGCTGGATGCTGGCCTGCTGCGCCATTCCGGCCGGCCTGTTCGTGCTGCTGTTGTTCTTCGTTCCGGAAACGCCGCGCGGCCTCATGCTCAAGGGCAAGGAACAGAAAGCGCGCGAAGTCCTCACCAAGCTCGCCAACGCGGAAGAAGCCAAGAATCGTCCTCGCGGAAATCGACGCGTCGCTCAAGGAGACCGCCGGAAAGCTCCTCTCCTACGGTGGCTTGTTGCTCGTCGTCGGCGTCCTGTTGTCCGCGTTCCAGCAGCTGGTCGGCATCAACGCGGTGCTCTACTACGGCCCGCAGATGTTCGCGAACATGGGCTTCACCGGGGACGCTTCGTTTGCGCAGACGGTGATCATGGGCGTCGTGATGGTGGTCTTCACGCTCATCGCGACCGTCACCGTCGACAAGTGGGGCCGCAAGCCGCTGCTGATCCTCGGCGCCCTCATCATGGCCGTGTCGATGATCGCGCTGGGCTTCATGTTCTACGTGGGCTCGATGGGCCTCGGCGCTCTGATCGTGGTCTGCATCTACATCGCGGGCTTCTCGCTGTCCTGGGGCCCGGTGGTGTGGGTGATGCTCGCGGAGATCTTCCCGAACTCCATCCGCGACAAGGCGATGGCCATTGCCGTGGCCGCGCAGTGGTTCATGAACTGGGTGGTCTCGGTGACCTTCAACATCATGGACGGCAACTCGGCTCTCAATGCCGCGTTCAACCACGGCTTCGCCTACTGGCTGTACGGTGGCTTCAGCGTGCTGGCGGCCCTGTTCGTCTGGAAGTTCGTCCCGGAGAGCAAGGGCATGTCGCTCGAGAACATGCAGAAGCTCTGGAAGACGGCAAGCAGTCTAGTTGCAACAGAACCCCGCGGCCTCGCACCGCGGGGTTCCTTCGAACTACATGATCGAGCACCTTCCTTCCGACTGGCGGCAGGCGGTCCTCGTGGGCCGCCTGCTCACGCGCGAGGGCCCCACGCCCGTCGTCGTGGCCGATGGACGCGTGCGCGACGTGTCGCGGCATGCCGCGACGGTGTCGCAACTGCTCAATGGCTGGAACGGGTCCGTGCCGGAAGGCACGGACCTCGGGCCGCTCGAATCCTTCAACTTCACGCAGCCCTTTTCCATCAGCAATGGGGCCGAGGCGCAGGCCGTGCGCCTGCTGTCGCCATTCGACCTGCAGTGCATCAAGGCGAGTGGCGTCACGTTCGCGATCTCGGCCATGGAGCGCGTGATCGAAGAACGCTGCCGCGGCGACGCGAGCAAGGCGGACAGCCTGCGTGCAAGCCTTCGCGATCGCATCGGCGCCGACATCCGGTCGGTGAAGCCCGGGTCCGAGGAAGCGAAGCGGCTCAAGGCCGCGCTCATCGCCGATGGGCTCTGGTCGCAATATCTCGAAGTCGCCATCGGTCCGGACGCGGAGATCTTCACCAAGGCGCCCACGCTCTCGTCCGTCGGCTGGGGCGACTGGATAGGCGTTCGCTCCGACTCGGCGTGGAACAACCCGGAGCCGGAGATCGTGCTCGCGGTAGATAGCGCCGGCCGCATCCTCGGGGCCGCGCTCGGCAACGACGTCAACCTGCGCGACATCGAGGGCCGCAGCGCGCTGCTCCTCGGCAAGGCCAAGGACAACAACGCCTCGTGCGCCATCGGCCCGTTCATCCGCATGTTCGACGGCACATTCTCCCTGGATGACGTGCGCCAGGCGGTGGTCAAGCTGGAAATCGCCGGACGCGAAGGGTTTCGGCTCGAAGGCAGCAGCTCCATGTCACAGATCAGCCGCGATCCGACCGAACTCGTGGGCCAGACCATCGGCAAGAATCACTGCTACCCCGATGGCTTCGCGCTGTTCCTCGGCACCATGTTCGCGCCCATCGTCGATCGTGGCGTCGCGGGACAAGGATTCACGCACAAAAATGATGACGTCGTCCGGGTGTCCACCGAGAAGCTAGGTGTGCTAGAAAACAAGGTGACCACATGTGACCGGGCCCCGCCGTGGTCGTTCGGAATCGCGGATCTGATGCGCAATTTGATGCGTCGCGGCCTCCTGAACCCTTGAATGGAAAATACAACGTGAGCGACACAAAGCAGCTTTCTCATTACATCGACGGGCAGTGGGTCGCAGGTGCGGCCGCCTCCGACAGCCTCAACCCCTCGGACACCCGCGACATCGTCGCCAAGGTTCCTGGCGGCGACAAATCCACGGTGAATGCCGCAGTCGCAGCGGCCAAGGCCGCTTTTCCCGCGTGGGCGAATGCCAGCCCGGAAGTGCGCTCGGATCTGCTCGACAAGGTCGGTTCGACCATCATGGCGCGCGCCGACGATCTCGGCCGTTTGCTGTCGCGCGAGGAAGGCAAGACGGTGCCCGAAGGCAAGGGCGAAGTCATGCGCGCCGCGCGCATCTTCAAGTTCTTCGCGGGCGAAGCGCTGCGCCGCCATGGCGTGACCGTAGATTCGACGCGTCCCGGCGTTGCGGTCGAGACGTATCGCGAACCGCTCGGCGTGTTCGGACTGATAACGCCCTGGAACTTTCCGATCGCAATTCCGGCATGGAAAAGCGCACCGGCGCTCGCCTTCGGCAACACCGTGGTGATGAAGCCCGCTTCGCTTGACGCCTGCGACTGCGCACGCCCTCACTGAAATCATTCACGAAGCCGGCTTCCCCAAGGGTGTGTTCAACCTGATTCTCGGCGGCGGCGCCATGGGCGGCGCGCTCACCGAACATCCGGATGTCGCCGGCATTTCGTTCACCGGTGGCCAGAGCACGGGTGCGCAGGTCGCCCGGGCCGCCATGTCGCACAACGCGCGCGTCCAGCTGGAGATGGGCGGCAAGAACCCGCTCGTCGTGCTCGATGACTGCGACCTCGATCGCGCCGTGCAGTGCGCGCTCGACGGCGCCTTCTTCGCGACCGGGCAGCGTTGCACGGCCTCGAGCCGCATCATCGTCACGCAGAACATCCACGACAAATTCGTCGAGGCCCTCGCCGCGAAGGTCAAGGCGCTGAAGGTCGGCAGTGCGCTCGAGCCCGCACGCAGATGGGCCCGCTCGCCAGCCAGGCGCAGCTCGACACCACTCTTTCTTATGTGGACGTGGCCACGAAGGAAGGCGGCCGTCGCGTGGTCGGTGGCGAAGTGCTCTCGCTTGCGACTCCTGGCTACTACGTGGCACCCGCGCTCATCGCGGACACTAGGCAGGACATGCGCATCAACATGGAAGAAGTCTTCGGCCCGGTCGCCTCGACCGTGCGCGTGAAGGATTACGACGAAGCGCTGGCCGTCGCGAACGCCGGTGAATTCGGCCTGTCGGCCGGCATCATGACCAGCTCGCTCAAGTACGCGCGCCATTTCGTGCGCAACGTGCGCGCCGGCATGGTCATGACCAACCTGCCCACCGCCGGCGTGGACTATCACGTGCCCTTCGGTGGCACGCGAAAGTCGAGCTTCGGTCCGCGCGAACAGGGTTTCGCGGCTGTCGAGTTCTACACGCAAGTAAAGACCAGCTACACCTGGGCCTAGGGTTTGATGAACAACATGACGCACGCTGTTTACCCTTCACTCGCCAACAAGACCGTGGTCATCACGGGCGGTGGCTCCGGCATCGGCGAGGTGATGGTCGAAGGCTTCGCGCGTCAGAAGGCGCGGGTCTTCTTCCTCGACGTCGCGGACAGCGAGTCGAAAGCGCTGGTGACGCGCCTGGGGAACGGCGTGCAGTTCGTAAAATGCGACGTGACGGACGTCGACGCGTTGCGCGCGGCGATTGCAAGCATCACCGCCAGCGGTGCCGGTTTCGGTCCTGGTGAACAACGCGGCGAACGACGATCGACACAAGTTCGAGGACGTCACACCGGCGTATTGGGAACAGCGGCTGGCCGTGAACCTGCGGCACATCTTCTTCGGCGCGCAGTTCGTCACTCCGGGAATGAAGAAGGCCGGCGGCGGCTCGATCATCAACCTGGGATCGGTGTCCTGGCACTCGGCCATCCCTGAGCTTTCGATCTACGAGACGGCCAAGGCCGGCATCGAGGGCATGACGCGCGCGCTGGCCCGCGACCTGGGCGAGTCGAACATCCGCGTCAATTGCGTGGTTCCGGGCGCGATCCGGACACCGCGCCAGATGAAGCTATGGCACACACCGGAAGAAGAGGCCAAGATCCTCGCTCAGCAGTGCCTCAAGACGCGTGTCGATCCGGTCCACGTAACCGCCATGGTGTTGTTCCTCGCATCCGACGACGCCCGAATGTGCACCGCGCACAATTACTGGGTGGACGCGGGTTACCGCTGAGCGTCATGGCGGATATCGAGTGTGTCTGGCCGATAGGCGCGATCCTCGGAGAGGGTCCGGTCTGGTCGGCGACCGAGCAGGCGCTTTGGTTCGTCGACATCAAGGCACCCGCGATTCATCGATTCCATCCCGCGAGCGGCGCACAGCGCTCCTGGCCCGCGCCGGCGAGGGTCGGATTCGTCGCACTCACGCACGCGGGCTGGCTCATCGCCGGACTCAAGACCGGCCTCCACAAGTTCAACCCGGAGACTGGAAATTTCGCGTTGTTGCACGTCGTCGAACCACACACACCTAACAACCGCCTGAACGACAGCTTCGTCGATGCCGATGGTTTCCTGTGGTTCGGCTCGATGGATGACGACGAGGAAGAACCGAGTGGCGCGCTGTACCAGCTCACCGACTCGGGCTGCCAGCGGCGCGATCCAGGTTACGTGGTGACGAATGGACCCGCGGCCAGCCCCGACGGACGCATCCTGTATCACACCGATACGCTCGCCGGCGTCATCTACGCGTTCGATCGCACACGCGAGGGCAACCTCTCTAACAAGCGCGTCTTCGCGCGGTTCGGACCCGGCGAGGGATATCCGGACGGGCCCATCGTCGATACGGAAGGTTGTGTCTGGACCGGCGTATTCGGCGGCTGGGGATTGCGGCGCCTCTCGCCGAAGGGCGAATTGCTGACGACGCTGCGGCTGCCCTGCTCGGCAGTGACCAAGGCGGCTTTCGCCGGCGACGATCTCCGGACGCTCTACATCACTACCGCTCACGTCGCGCTCGATGCGGAACAACGCAAGCAGGAGCCGCTGGCTGGAGGCCTGTTCCGCGTGCGAGTGGACGTTCCAGGGTTGCCACAGGGAATCGTGTCGCATGGCATCTGAAGAACATTCTCGAGAGCCCCGCCGCTTCCGCTCGCGGGACTGGTTTGACGATCCAAAACACCTGGACATGGTGGCGCTGTATCTCGAGCGCTTCATGAACTACGGCCTCACGGCCAATGAGCTGCTGTCGGGCAAGCCCATCATCGGCATTGCGCAGACAGGCGGCGACCTCACGCCGTGCAATCGAGTGCACCTCGACACGGTCAAACGTGTGCGCGAGGGCATCCGCGATGCCGGCGGCGTGCCGATGGAATTTCCGCTGCACCCCATCTTCGAGAATTGCCGGCGGCCCACCGCGGCGCTCGATCGCAACCTGGCCTATCTAGGCCTCGTCGAGATCCTGCACGGGTACCCGATCGACGCCGTAGTTCTCACCACCGGATGCGACAAGACGACGCCCGCGCAGGTCATGGCGGCATCGACGGTCGACATCCCGGCCATCGTGCTCTCCGGCGGCCCAATGCTCGATGGCTGGCACGATGGCGATCTCGTCGGTTCCGGCACCGTGATCTGGCGTTCACGGCGCAAGCTCGCTGCCGGCCAGATCACCGAAAAGCAGTTCCTGGAAGCGGCGGCAGCGTCGGCGCCGTCGCTCGGCCACTGCAACACCATGGGCACGGCCTCGACGATGAACGCCGTCGCCGAAGTGCTCGGACTCTCGCTGCCGGGCTGTGCGGCAATCCCGGCGCCCTATCGCGAACGCGGCCAGATCTCGTATGAAACCGGCCGCCGCATCGTCGAGCTCGCGTATGAAGATCTGCGCCCATCGAAGATCCTCACGCGCCAGGCATTCCTCAATGCCATCACGGCGATCGCCGCGATCGGCGGATCGACGAATGCGCAGCCGCACCTGGTCGCGATGGCGCGTCATGCCGGCATCGAGGTCACGCCTCGCGACTGGATGGAATACGGGCGCGACATTCCGCTGCTGGTGAACATGCAGCCGGCGGGTAAATACCTCGGCGAGCGTTTCCACCGCGCCGGCGGCGTGCCCGCGGTACTGCAGGAACTGCTGCTCGCCGGCAGGATCGACGGCAAGGTGCTCACGGTCACCGGGCGGACGCTCGGCGAGAATGTCGACGCGTACATTGGGGCACATGCGGCGGTGGACCGCGAAGTCATCACGACTTACGAGAATCCGGTGCAGGAAAAGGCCGGCTTCCTCGTCCTTTCGGGAAATCTCTTCGATTTCGCCATCATGAAAACCAGCGTGATTTCGCCGGAGTTTCGCCAGCGCTATCTCAGCCAGGGCGACCGCTTCGAATGCAAGGCGGTCGTGTTCGAGGGTTCCACGGACTATCACCAGCGCATCAACGATCCTGCGCTCGGCATCGACGAGAACACGATCCTCGTGATTCGCGGGTCGGGTCCGCTGGGTTGGCCTGGTTCGGCTGAAGTGGTCAACATGCAGCCGCCGGATGCGCTGCTGAAGCGCGGCATCATGAGTCTTCCGACGCTGGGGGACGGCCGCCAGTCTGGAACGTCGGACAGCCCATCCATTCTGAATTGTTCTCCGGAAAGCGCTGCGGGCGGCGGACTCGCGTGGCTGCGGACCGGGGACAGGATCCGCATCGACCTCGCCGCCGGCAGCTGTGACATGCTGGTGAGCGACGAGGAGATTGCGCGACGCAAGAGCGAGGGTCTGCCTCCGGTGCCGGAGAGCGCCACGCCCTGGCAGGAGCTGTATCGCTCGACGGTCGGGCAACTCGACAGCGGTGCCGTCATGGAAATGGCGGTGAAATACCGCGGTGTCGCACGGAAGACACCGCGCCATAATCACTAGATAGATAGCGAGGTCCTGATGAGTCCGCCGCGCCTCACCGAGGCGAGTCTGCATTCCGTTCGTTCGGGCACCATCCTGCCGACCTATGACCGTGGCGCGACGCGCATCGGGCTCGTCCACATCGGTCCGGGCGCGTTTCATCGCGCGCACCAGGCCTATTACATAGACACGCTGTTGCACTCGGACAAGCGCTGGGCGATCTCCGCACTCTCGCTCAAGAGTACCGGCCTGCGCGATGCGCTGGCGCAGCAGCAGGGCCTGTACACGCTGGTGGAGCTCGGCGCCGCGCCGCGGGCCCGCGTCATCGGTGCGATTCGGGAGCTGCTGGTGGGCGCCACGGATACCGACGCGGCATTCGCGCGACTGGCGGCGCGCGATACGCGCATCGTCTCGCTCACGGTGACCGAGAAAGGTTATTGCCTCGATGCGAGCAATCAGCTCGATCCGGCCAATGCCGACATCGCCCACGATCTCGCAAACCCGGCCAGACCTCGCAGCACCATCGGCTGGATTGTCGAAGGCCTGCGGCGCAGGCGCGCGCAAGGCATACCGCCTTACGCGGTGTTGAGCTGCGACAACCTTCCGGATAACGGCGCGGTGCTCAAGCGCGCCCTGGTCGCATTTGCGCGCAGTTCCGACGCCGACCTCGCACGATGGATCGAAGCGGAAGTCAGCTGCCCTCGCACCATGGTCGACAGCATCACGCCCGCCACCGACGATGCATTGCGCGCACGTGCCGAGAAAATCACGGGTGTTCTCGACGCATGGCCCATTCAGCGCGAGCCGTTCACCCAGTGGGTGGTGGAAGACGTGGCGGTCATGCGCGATGCCGATTGGGCATCGGTCGGAGTCACGCTGGCGAAAGACGTGGGTGTGTACGACCGCGCCAAGCTGCGGCTGCTGAACGGGCCACATTCGACGCTCGCCTATCTTGGCTTGCTGCGCGGGCACGAGTCGGTCGCGGATGCGATGCGCGACGAGCAGCTGGCGCAATTCGTCGAGCTGCTGATGATCGAAGACCTGGCGCCGAGCCTCGGAGCAACGCCGGGACTGGATGTGGAACACTACATCTCCGCGGTGCTCGCCCGATTTCGCAACCCGGGAATACGCCATCTATTGAGCCAGATTGCCTGGGATGGCTCGAAGAAGCTTCCGGTACGGCTCGTGGTGACTATTGCCGACGCCCTTCGGGCTGGTCGCCCCATCCACCGGCTGCTGGTGCCGATTGCCGCGTGGATGCGCTTCATCGTGCGCCAGGCCAAGGCCGGAATCCCCATTGTCGATCCGGACGCCGAGCGCCTGGCGAACATTGGCTCAGGGTGCAGCGGCGATGCGCGTTCGGATTTACCCAGGTTCTCGGTCTGCGAGGCCGTATTGCCGCCTGCGCTGCTGAGCGATGAGCGTTTCCGCAAGGAACTCGAGACCGCCTACGACAGGCTCAGCGCACCGCAGGTGGCGCTTACCCCGGAGTTATCTTCATGAGCACGCGCAGAACTTTTATTGCAGCCGCCGCCACCGTGGCGGCAACCAACGCCGGAGCATCTCCCGCCGTGAACAACATTCCGAAGCTGGTTCATCACGTCTTCTTCTGGCTGAAGAATCCGCAGTCGAAGCAAGACCTCGCAAAGTTGCTCGAAGGACTGCGCACGCTCGCCAGGATCGAGACGGTGCGCGCCGTGCACTTCGGTGTGCCGGCCAGCACCGAAAAGCGCGATGTCGTCGACAACAGCTTCAGCGCGTCCGAAATTCTTTTCTTCGACGACGCCGCGGGCCAGAAGGTCTACCAGGACCACCCGATCCACAAGCAGTTCGTCGCCGACTGTTCGCACCTGTGGGAACGGGTGGTGGTGTACGACGCCTTCGCGGTCTGACTGTCCTCTGAAGGAACGACCTGAACGGCGCAGCTGACGTCACTTGGCGTCGGTCACCTTCCGGGTTTCGTCGGGCACGAGGCAGTAGCTGTCGAGAAACTGCTTGTGCGTCGGCAGCTTCTCAACCGCGGCGCTGATACTGCCCCTGACCGTCGAGAGCATCGTGCGCAGCTTCTCCTGATCGATCATGTGCGCAATGTGATGATGGCTCCGCGGTTCGATGCGCTGGCCGGCCAGCACCTGCAACCAGGAATCGACGCGGAATACATCCGCGGCGTCCGGAAATACGAGCGCGGTCTCCCGGTACAGCTCGAGCCGGGTCGCCAGTGTGTCGGGCACCTCCATGTCGCGGCAGTCGCGCCAGTACGGCGTGTCATTGCGCTCGGTGGCTTTGTAGTGGAGCACGATGAAATCGCGGACGCGCTCGTATTCGAGCTTCGATTCCTGGTTGTACTGCCGAATCAGTGACTCGCCGCAGCCGCTGATGGGGAACAGCCGCAGCAGCCGGGTGATGCCGCTCTGTATGAGATGAATGCTGGTCGACTCCAGTGGCTCGACGAATCCGCCCGACAGGCCTACCGCGATACAGTTCTTCACCCAGGCGCTGCGCCGGCGGCCCGTCTTGAATTTGAGCAGGCGCAATTCGACACGGATGTCGCCTTCGAGATTGTCCAGCAGCACCTTGCGTGCTTCGTCGTCCGTCGTATACGCGGACGAATAGACATGCCCGGTACCCTGCCGGTGCTGCAGCGGAATTTTCCACTGCCAGCCTGAATGCTGAGCGATCGCGCGCGTGTAGGGTGGAATGTTGTCCAGTGGATAGTTGGTCTGCAGCGCGAGCGCACTGTCGTTGCGCAACCACTTGGTCCAGTCCTCGTAGCCGGCCTTCAGTGTTTGCTCGATAAGCAGGCCGCGAAAGCCGGTGCAGTCGATGAACAGATCCCCCTCGATTCGCTGGCCCGACTCCATCACCACGGCTTCGATGTCGCCGGACTCGGAGTTCTGTACGACGCTGCCGATCTTGCCCTCGACACGCCGCACGCCTTTGGCCTCGCTGCGAGTGCGCAGGAAGCGCGCATAAAGCGACGCGTCGAAGTGATAGGCGTAGTTGATCCGGGATTCCGGCGACGTGAAGAACTTGTGATCGCGCGCGGCCTTGTGTTCGAAACAATAGTCCCCGAGCTCTTCACCGAAGCCCGCCGCTTTGGCCGCGACCCACAGGTGGTGGAAGTCGGCGAGCCACGTGCTCTTGCCAATGACGCCGAAAGAATGAATGTAGCGATCGCCGATGCGTGCCCAGTTCTCGAAGGAGATTCCGAGCTTGATGGAGCCGCGCGTGACGCGCAGGAACTCACGCTCGTCGAGATCGAGGATCTTGTGGAACGTGCGTACGGTGGGGAACGTGGCCTCGCCAACACCCACTGTGCCGATTTCTTCGGACTCTATGAGCGTGATATCGAGCAATGTGCCCATCTGCTGCGAAAGCGCGGCCGCCGCGCACCAGCCCGCGGTGCCCCCGCCGGCGATAACCACCTTCCTGACGGTCTGTGCTGCCATTCGAATTCTCCTGACCCGTCAGACCGCTTCTGCCTTGCAGTAACCCTGCAGGAAGTCCCGGTGATAAGGCATGCCGGCAACGGCACGTTTGATGTTGGATTTGAGCGAGTCGAGGGCCTTTCTCAGGCGTTCCTCGCCGAGCATCGCACCCATGTGATGGTACTGCTCCGGCATCAGCCGCTGACCCACCATCACGAAAACCCAGGACGTGATGCTGAACAGATCGTCGGCGGACATGTAGGCGAAACCACTCTCGCGGAACAGCGCCAGGCGCTGCGCCAGCGAGTCTGGAATTGAAATGTCGCGGCAGCCACGCCAGAACGGCGTGTCGTCGCGTTCGGTCAGCTTGTAGTGCAGGACTATGAAATCCCGGATGCGCTCGAGTTCGATGTTCGTTTGCGCATTGTAGTTAGCGGAAAGCGCGGCGAAGTTGCCGCCGAACGGGAACATCTTGATGAGGCGCGTCACGGCGATCTGGATGAGATGAATGCTGGTGCTTTCCAGCGGCTCCATGAAGCCACTCGCAAGCCCCATGGCGACGACGTTCTTGTCCCAGGTCTTCCGCCGGCGTCCCGTCACGTAGCGAATGAGACGTGGTTCGAACAGTGGTGTGCCCACGAGGTTCTCCGCCAATTCGGCGCGCGCCTGCTCCTCGGTGAGATGCGCGCTGCAGAAGACCAGGCCATTGCCAACCCGGTGCTGCAACGGGATGCGCCACTGCCAGCCCGCACTGCGCGCGATGGCGCGCGTATAGGGCGGAGTGCGATTGGCCGATGGCGTCTGCACGGCGAGCGCGCTGTCGGTGGGCAGCCAATGACGCCAATCCTCGTAACCTGCCTTCAGCGTCTGTTCGATCAGCAGCCCGCGAAAACCCGTGCAGTCGATGAACATTTCGCCCTCGATACGTTGGCCCGACTCCATCACCAGCGCTTCGACGAAGCCGGATTCAGGGTGCTGGACCACCGAGGCAATTTTGCCCTCGACGCGCTTGATGCCCTTGGGCTCGAACTTCCGGCGCAGGAACCGCGCATACAGACCCGCATCCAGATGGAACGCGTAGTTCATCGGCGTAGATGAAGAAATCGCGAACTTGTCCGCGTCCGCGGCCTGGTGCTCGAAGCAGTAATCGCCGAGATCGCCGCCAAACCCGGCGGCCTTTGCCATCAGCCACATGTTGTGGAAGCCGCCCATCCAGGTGGTCTTGCCGATGTCTCCAAAGGCGTGGATGTAGCGGTCGCCGGTACGGGCCCAGTTTTCGAAGGCGATGCCGAGCTTGAAGGTCGCCTGGGTCGCGCTCATGAACTCCCGCTCGTCGATACCCAGCAGCGCGTGGAAACTCCGAATGGTCGGAATGGTGGCCTCACCGACTCCGACAGTGCCGATTTCCTCGGACTCGACCAGCGTGATATCCAGTAGTTGGCCCAATTGCTGCGCCAAGCCGGCGGCCACGGTCCACCCCGCCGTTCCACCGCCCGCGATGACGACACGCCTGACTGGTTGGTTCGACACCGTATTCATCATCGATTCAGGCGCTTGAGTAATTGGGCTCGCAGACGCCGTGCCTTCGTTTCATCCATCGGCGCAAGGTTGCCGCGCGCCGCCTCTGGTAGATGGGCGCCGGCGCGATCCGCGGGACCGAATACGTAGTAGTCGAAAAGGGCGCGCCATGCGCGCTTTTCCGCGTCAGGGCGATCGCGAATGCTGAGCATCGCGTACAGGAGTGGGCCCTGGGGTGTGTCCATGAACTGCGGTGAAGTGGTCCACCAGTAGTTGACCATGACATTGAAGCTTTCGAGCGCGTTGACCTGATGCCACCACATCGCGGGATAAAACAGCACGTCCCCGGGTTCGAGATCAGCGATCAGCGAGGCCGCCAACGCATGCCGTAGTTTCGGGAAGCGCTCGAAATCCGGCGCGTGGATGTCGGCCATGGTCACGACCTGTCCGCCAGGCGTCGGCTCCAATGGTCCCGGATAGAGGTTCTCGATCTGCTCCGGCGGAAATAGCGTGAACCGACGCCGCCCCACCAGGCAACAGGCGATGTTGTGGGACATGTCGTGATGCGCGAGCGCCGTGGTTCGATTGCCGATCCATGCAGCGACCAGGGGCGGGTTCGCTTCGAACATGGGATGGTTCAACACCAGCTCATTCTGTGCCCGGAATCCAGGCAGGTAGGTATCCACATCCGTCGAACCTATGTAGATCGACGGAGCTGCCGCATCGTCCGAAGACGCGAGAATTCGGTCGAGATACTCGTCGAGCAGGACACGCTCCGACTGGAAGTCGAGCCGCGAGACGTCGCTGGAGTAGCCGAAGTAACCCTTGAGTTCGGGTCGCGCGGTGAATGCGACCACGCGGCGACCGTTATAGAAGGACTTGAGATACGCCGCGGCTTCGGCGGGCGTCGTAGTCCGTGCGAGCGGCCAGTTCCGCACCAGGCCCTGGATGATGACCGGCTGCTGGTTGGCGATGAATTCGTCGTACGGAACCGCGTTCGGTGCGACGCCTGTGACCACCCGGACTTTGTTTACTGTCTGTGACACGTGGCTAAATCTTAAGCCTTGTCGGCGCCTTCAGCTCCCCGGACGAGGGCAGCTGCGCGCTTTCGATTCTTGAGTTCAATCAGCCAGTGAATGTTGCCGAGGGAAGCCAGCACGAACATGGCGAAGTGCAGGTAGCCGGCCTTGTTCAGGCGTTCGAGTTGCGCGCTGTCGAGCTTTCCGAGCCGTTCCTCGTCGATCGAGAAAAAACCTGGCAGTGAATAGTTCGTGCGCTCGTCGAGCTGCACATCGATTTTCATGGGTTCGATCAGGCCCGCCTCTTCGAAGGCGGCGAACATGGGTGCAGTGGCAGCGGTACCCTTGTAGATGATCTGCAGCACGCGATTCGCACGCTCGAGGTACGGCGCGTTACCGCCATGTTTCATGAAGACGAACTCGCCTTCTGTACTGCTGATCCGGGGGTGACCGAGATCCACATGGACAACCGGCTCGCTGACGGCTTCACCGTCCCTTTCGAGCTTGCGGAAGCCGATGAGGAAAGGTCCACGCTGCAGGATCGCAGGGACGTAGCGCCCGTGCCATCGGTTGTCACCGAGGAAAAGATTCTCATCCTTGTCGAGTCCGAGCAGGGCGACGGCCTGCAGATTCCCATTGGAGTCCTTACGGAACAGGATCGGGTACTCCCGCTGCACCGAAACAAACTCGGTCGGAAACACCAGGCAGCTGTTGACGTTGTCTCCGAATTCCGCCGAGTAGCCGGTTCTGACCCTGAGGTCCTTGTGCGCGACGTTGTCGAGCAGCACTGTTCGGTTCATCGTCGTATCCCGATGTCATTGCGGTCGAATACAGGAGAAAGGAAAAGCCCCTCCGAGAAGGGGCTTTCCAAACTTGCTTTCTGACTCCCGGGCCACCGAAGCCCGATCGAGCGGGGTGCGGAAGTTGACCTTCCACACCCCACCAGCGGATCAGAACTTGTAACGCGCACCGAGCGTGTAGCGCGGCGAGAGCTCGTACGCCCAGACCGTCATGCCTTCCTTGCGACGGTACTCGCGATGGTCTTCACCCGTGAGGTTGATAGCCTCGAAGAACCCCTGGAAGTTATCGGTCACGTCATACGAGACGCTCAGGTCGATCTGGCCGAATTCCTCGGTGAACTGCGGGCTGCGGCTGCCGCCCTGGTTCGTGGCATTGAGGAAGGCATCACGCCAGTTGTAGGAGACGCGGGCAGTAACGCCGTGCTTCTCGTACATCGCCGTGAAGTTGGCCGTATCAGACAAGCCGACCAGCGCGAACTGGTTTTCGTTCGGATCCTGACCGATGTCCGCTTCCACGTCGCCGTTCACGACCGTGTAGCTGGCCGCCAGACCGAATCCGCTGCCACCGAAGAAGTGCTGAGCAGCAAATTCCCAACCGGACACGTTGCCTTCGCGATCGTTGATCGGCGTGTTCACGCGGAACTGCATGAGCGGATCTACTCCGGGGATGCCTACCACGTCACGCTGACCCAGGATCAGGTCGACATAGGTCTGGGGCAGCTGGATAACACCGGTTGTCGGATTGGGTGCCAGGTTCGCCTCAAACTGGGCCCGCGCCGCCGCTATGTCACCACCATTCGCGTCGATCAAAGCGACCATGGTGAACAGGTGAGCAGGCGAACGATCGATATCCAGGTCATCGATTTCGACCAGAGCGTTCGCCGAGCGCGTGCCCGGTGCGCCGGATGTCGGGTCAAGCAACCCGTACAGCGGCTGATTGAACACCGCCGTTCCGAGGAAGTTTTTCACCGTCTTGTCGAAGAAACCCAAGGACACGTAGCTGTCGTCCTTGTAGTAATACTCGACCGAAACGTCGAAGTTCTCCGACTCGAGTGGCAGCAAGCCCGGATCGCGCCTGTCGCCGCCCGTCTGGCCACCGAGGACCGTCGGGTTGTTCGGCGCACCGGCGGTTACCGAAGCGAACAGGTTGTCATAGGGCACGCGACCGACAGTTTCGCTGTACGACATGCGCGCCACCAGTTTGTCGGTGACATCCATCTTGAAGTCGATGTTCGGCAGCAAGTGCTTGTAACTGCCGTCTCCGGACACATCCGTCAGGCCACTGAACTGGATCAGGAAGTCGTTGTCCGCCGTCCACAGGATGCCGGTCGGAACCGACTGCAGGGCAGTCGAGGTCACATCGGTCTCTTCGAAGCGCAGGCCGCCATTGATCTGCACCGGACGACCCAGAAACTCGGTTGCGACACCAAACTGGGCGTAGAAGGAGAGAATGTCTTCTTCGACCCAGTTCTCGTTGTCGTTGACGCTGACCGGGCGGTTGAAAGGAGCCGCTGAGTAGATGGGAGTCAGGATCGAATACAGCTCCGTGGCGTCACCGCGGAAGGCAATGTTCGCCTGGCCAACCCCGTAGTCATCGAACCGGCAGGCCATGCAAAACGATTCCATCACGCCCGGCGCGAACACCTCGACGTCGCGCGGGTTGGAGATGCCCCAGGAACCCATGTCCTGCTGGGTGGTACGACCACGCACGTACACTTCCGTCTGACGAAGGTTGCTGCCGAACGACAAGCTGCTGTTATCGGACTTCAGCGTGAAACGGAGGTCGGCTTCATCGACATCCATTTCCTGCCACTGCGAGGAGCTGCGTGAGACCTGCGTACCAAGGTCGCCGACGTTGATGACACCGTCAGCGTTGCCCTTGATCGCGTCGCTGAACGCGTAGCTCTGGACCGGGAAGCCGTCCGAGTTATCCCAGCTCAGCGAATGCTGCGAGATGATCGGCGCCGCAATCGCAACGAACGTCGCCGAGTGACCCAGCGGGTTGTTAGGTGTCGAAGTGGCCGTGTCGGTGTGATAGTCGAGACGCAGCGTGCCGGTGTCGGTGACCGCCCACTCGGCGTTGAAGCCGAGCGAGTCGAACTCGTCCTGCTGCGCGCGATAAGTCTGCTCGAAGCCCATGTCCTTCTGGCCGTCGTTGTTCTCTTGCATCACCAGGGCTTGTGACACCGGGCCTTCGCCATCGAACACCAGCTGGTCGAACGGCGTGGCAAACCAGTTGGTCTGCTCGTAACGCAGTTCTTCGCTCTCGGTGTTGAAGTACGTGTAGTCCAACGTCAGCGTCATCGAGTCCATCGGGCGGAACTGGAAGATCGCCTGACCGTTGATGCGCTCACGAGACAGATCCGACACGTCGTAACGGCTGTCCTGCGGGATCGCAAATAATTCGCCGTCGGCCGGCGGGTTCACGTAGTTGGCAGGATTGCCGCCGGCGCGCACGATGCTCGTGGTACCCAGGAAGTTGTTGGCGGTGCGAACGACCCAGTCGTTGGTCTGGCCGATGGCCGAACCGGAATCGCGCTGCGAATATCCAGCAAACAGACCCACACCGAAAGACTCGGCGTCGTTGGTCCAGCTGAACAGACCACTGAGTTCGGGCGTGATGTCACTGCCTTCCTCGTTGCTGACGTCCATCAGTCCCTTGGCCGAGACCGAAGCCTGGAACCCCGGGGTGTCAAGCGGACGTCTGGTCTTGACGTTGATCGTCGCGCCGATGCCGCCCGACGGGATGAGCGCCTGGCCGGTCTTGAATACCTCGAGACCCGCAACCGCTTCAGCAGCGATGTTCGAGAAGTCGAAGCTGCGACCTTGGCCGCCGGCGAAATTGTCACGGTTGCCCGAGAGGTTCACTTCGGCGGTCGGAACGGTACGACCGTTCAACGTGACGAGGTTGAAGCCTGGGCCGAAGCCCCGAACCGTAACTTGCGCCCCTTCGCCGTTCTGACGATCGATCGAGACGCCGGGAATACGCTGCAGCGATTCGGCAACGTTCGAGGCAGGGAACTTGCCGATGTCTTCCGCGGTGATGGCGTCTACCACGCCGATGCCATCGCGCTTGACTTCCATCGACTGGATCAAGGATCCGCGCAGGCCGGTAACGATGACTTCTTCGAGCTCGTCGCTCGATTGTTCTTGAGCAAACACTGGGTTGATGAGAACGGCGCCACCAACAATGGTGAACAGCGCTCTCGAGGTTATGGGCAAAGCCTTAGGATTGAATTTCATAGTCAGATGTCCTCCGCACTCGTACATCTAGTCGTTGTGAAAAGCAGGATTAACCGTGGAACGAAGAAACAGGAATCAACCTTTGAACGAATAAAGGTTGTGTCGAACTAGTCGACCGAATGGCGGGGGATCTGCATTTTCCGCAGACTCAATAGGCGCGACAGAACGTCGCCCAATTGGCTTCGAACCAGTAATGCGCAAGATGCGCGTCCCCCTCGTACTCCATTGGAGGATATTCACCCTGTGTACAAAAGTCCACGAGGAGATGGTGAGGAAATATCCGTGCCCGCTCGCGCAGGCCCGCATGTCTTTCTCCAAAGAATCATGTCTTTAGAGGACAGCTTGGGACAGGCGGGGACAACTGCGCCGGCGCCCGGTTGGGGTGCAATCAGAAAAAAACAACAGTTGCAGACCGGCGCCCTCGGCATCGGGAGGGGCAAAAGCCCCTCGGCCCAGCCGTCTCAGGCAAGGAATCCATTGATGGACAGTCGGCCGGTCCGTGGATGCGAATCCAGCACCAGGCCACGCGGAATCGCGCTGGAATGGAGCGAAGTACGGCGATAGACCAGCAGCCGGTTGAAGACCCCCTCCTGCCGTCCGATCTGCTCAAAAAGCGGCGTGTCACCGTCGATGTATGCGGCGGGCGGGCTGTGTGGGCCGTTCTTTTCTTCTTCCACGTGCCGCCAGTACTCAGACTGGCGCGTCTGGTCCACGTACTCGAATCCGGTAGCGCGATGCCGGTAGAAGGCAGTGCCACCGAGCCTGGATGTGAACAGATAGTGGATGAAGGCGAGCTGGTCATTCAAAACCGAATCGATGTGTGGAATGCGCTGCAGAAAGTCCAGCCGTTCCGGCGGAGTCGTGAGCAGGGAAAAATGGCAGTTCGTGAAACGCACGGTGGCGGTGCTCAGTCCGAAATACTCGGCGATCACGCCGCCCAGATGCTCGATGAAGAATTGTTGATAGTTAAGAGGGACCTTGGCGCGAATCCCGGGGTAGTGGCTGGTCACGTCGCCAAACAGTTTGCCGGCCGCAAGCTCCACCAGTCCTTCGGCGTTTGCAGCCAGATTGTCGACCACGATGAGCGGAGCCTGCTCGCGGCCGATAGTGAGTTTCTCGAGATGGAAGTCCGGATGAAGTGCGAGATTCATGGGCGCAAGGTTTTCAGGTTCCGGAGCTGATGCGTTCGATGTCGGAACGCCAGCGCCTGCGATTGCTGGTGAAACGTCCCCAGAACTCCCGGTGCCTGTCGGGAGATATGCGGCATGTTTCCGTTTGCGGGACATGACGTCGGCGCATGTCTGGCCCCGATTCCAGTGCGCTCGATCTTCGCATCGTTCTCCCCCGCGGACCACTCGTCGCAACGGGCGTCGCCACGAGTGCCGCGCAATCTGCAATCATTGGCGCATGAAACTCATCCATCTCGACCGTGTAGCCCACAGGCAACTTCGCGTTCAGGAAGAGCGGGCATTTTCATGTTGCAAGGACGTAACCATGTGCGCCGTGGCGCTCAGCGAGATTCCGCGTCTCGTCATCGAGTACCCGATCGCCTTCACCAGGGGCAGTGAAAGCGGCCCGCTGATACCCGTCGCGCTATTCGGACTTGATCCCGACCACAACTTATACTGGCGTGATGACCGCTGGAACAGCGTGACCGTGCCGCTCAATATCGGCAGACAGCCTTTCTTCATCGGACGTGCGGACAATCTCGTGGCCGGTGCAGGGGAAAATGGCCTGATTCCATGCATCGATCTGGAAAATCCCTGTGTTCAGGATTCGGCTGGCGAACCACTGTTCGATGCCAATGGCGCCGAGACGCCTTACCTGCGCCACAAACTCGCAATGCTCGCCGAGCTGGTGGACGGTGAGCCGAAGACGCGCGCCTTCGTCGACAGGCTCACCGCACTGGAACTGATTCATCCGATACAGCTGGAGCTCAAGTCTCCGGACAGTCCGCCGCGCAAGATCAGCGGCCTGCACTCGATCGAAGAAAAGAAGCTGCGGGCCCTCGATGGCGCCGTTCTCATGGAATTGAACGGCCTGGGTTACCTGCACGCCGCCCATGTAATGTTGTCCTCGCTCGGGCACCTGCAGCTTCTCGCCCGGCGCGCCATCGTGCCCACAGCGCGCGGCTGACCCCAAAGAAAAAGCCCCCGCCACTTTCGTGACGGGGGCTTTCTTGTTAGGACCCTGGCAGTGACCTACTCTCGCATGGCAGCTGCCACACTATCATCGGCGCGGAGCGTTTTCACTTCCGAGTTCGAAATGGGATCGGGTGGTTCCCGCTCGCTATAGCCGCCAGGGAATTCTGTTTAGCGATCCGTCCAGGCTAACAACCCGAACCAATCGCCCAATCCGATAGTTTTTTTGAATTGACGCCCAAGCCGCACGACTTGCATTGCAGAGTCAGGACCATGTCGCATTCACCATGTGAATGCTCCAATGACATCACTTCGCAGCAGCGCGTCTGAAACGCGTGGCCAGCAACAGCCAAACTGCTTGAAGTTATATGGTCAAGTCTCACGGGCAATTAGTACTGGTTAGCTAAAGGCATTACTGCCTGTACACACCCAGCCTATCAACGTCGTAGTCTTCGACGGCCCTTTAGGGGAATCAAGTTCCCAGGGAGATCTAATCTTGGGGGGGGCTTCCCGCTTAGATGCTTTCAGCGGTTATCCCGTCCGTACATAGCTACCCGGCAGTGCCACTGTAGTGACAACCGGAACACCAGAGGTACGTCCATCCCGGTCCTCTCGTACTAAGGACAGCTCACCCTCAAATCTCCAACGGCTACGGAAGATAGGGACCAAACTGTCTCACGACGTTTTGAACCCAGCTCGCGTACCACTTTAATCGGCGAACAGCCGAACCCTTGGGACCTGCTACAGCCCCAGGATGTGATGAGCCGACATCGAGGTGCCAAACTCCTCCGTCGATGTGGACTCTTGGGAGGAATAAGCCTGTTATCCCCGGAGTACCTTTTATCCGTTGAGCGATGGCCCTTCCATACAGAACCACCGGATCACTATGACCTGCTTTCGCACCTGCTCGACATGTACGTCTCACAGTTAAGCACGCTTGTGCCATTGCACTCTGTGCGCGATGACCGACCGCGCTGAGCGTACCTTTGCACTCCTCCGTTACTCTTTGGGAGGAGACCGCCCCAGTCAAACTACCCACCATACATTGTTCCCAGCCCGGATAACGGGCCGAGGTTAGAACTCCGAAATTGTCAGGGTGGTATTTCAACGTCCCCTCCACGAAAGCTAGCGCCTCCGCTTCATAGGGTCCCACCTATCCTACACAAACAAGTTCAAAGTTCAGTGTAAAGCTGTAGTAAAGGTTCACGGGGTCTTTCCGTCTTTCCGCAGCTACGCCGCATCTTCACAGCGATTTCAACTTCACTGAGTCTCGGGTCGAGACAGTGTGGCCAGCGTTACGCTTTTCGTGCAGGTCGGAACTTACCCGACAAGGAATTTCGCTACCTTAGGACCGTTATAGTTACGGCCGCCGTTTACCGGGGCTTCGATCAGGAGCTTCGCCTTGCGGCTGACCCCATCAATTAACCTTCCGGCACCGGGCAAGCGTCAGACCCTATACATCCACTTTCGTGTTCGCAGAGTCCTGTGTTTTTGGTAAACAGTCGCAGCCACCGATTTCGTGCCTCCTCTAACTGCTTCGTGGAGCAAGTCCACTAACAACCAAAGGAATACCTTCTCCCGAAGTTACGGTATCAATTTGCAGAGTTCCTTAACCCGAGTTCTCTCAAGCGCCTAAGCAGATTATCTGCTCACCCACCAGTGTCGGTTTACGGTACGGTCAGTTATCACCTGAAGCTTAGAGACTTTTCCTGGAAGCGTGGCATCAGCTAACTCGGGAACCGAAGTCCCCTCGTGCTCGGATCTCTGGATAAATGCCGGCGGATTTTCCAACCGACAATCCCTACGACCTTGAACGGTGCATGCACCGCCTAACCTAGCCTTCTCCGTCATCCCATCGCAGTGATACCTGGTGCAGGAATATTGACCTGCTTTCCATCGACTACGCCTTTCGGCCTCGCCTTAGGAACCGACTCACCCTGCGCCGATTAACGTGGCGCAGGAAACCTTGGGTTTTCGGCGAACGGGTTTTTCACCCGTTTTAACGTTACTCATGTCAGCATTCGCACTTCTCATACCTCCAGCAAACCTCACAGTTCACCTTCGCAGGCTTAGAGAACGCTCCCCTACCGCTTGCACCCCGAAGGATGCAAACCCATAGCTTCGGTACTCGGCTTGAGCCCCGTTAAATCTTCCGCGCGAGCCGACTAGACCAGTGAGCTATTACGCTTTCTTTAAAGGATGGCTGCTTCTAAGCCAACCTCCTGGCTGTCTATGCCTTCTCACATCGTTTACCACTTAGCCGAAATTTGGGGACCTTAGCTGATGGTCTGGGTTATTTCCCTTTTCACGATGGACGTTAGCACCCACCGTGTGTCTCCCGAGTATTACTTCTGGGTATTCGGAGTTTGCATGGAGTTGGTAGACCGAGATGGTCCCCTTCTCCAAACAGTGCTCTACCCCCCAGAGTATTCGCTCGAGGCACTACCTAAATAGCTTTCGGGGAGAACCAGCTATCGCCAGCCTTGATTAGCCTTTCACTCCTATCCACACATCATCGACGCACTATTGCAACAGTGGTTCGTTCGGACCTCCAGCCAGTGTTACCTGGCCTTCATCCTGCACATGGATAGATCGACTGGCTTCGGGTCTATTCCCAGCGACTGTTCGCCCGATTAAGACTCGGTTTCCCTACGGCTCCCCTATTCGGTTAGCCTTGCCACTGAAAATAACTCGCTGACCCATTATACAAAAGGTACGCAGTCACCCCTTGCGGGGCTCCTACTGCTTGTACGCATACGGTTTCAGGTTCTATTTCACTCCCCTCACCGGGGTTCTTTTCGCCTTTCCCTCACGGTACTAGTTCACTATCGGTCGGCACAGAGTATTTAGCCTTGGAGGATGGTCCCCCCATGTTCAGACAGGATTTCACGTGTCCCGTCCTACTCTTCGTTGGTCATCAATTTGAGTTTTCGTGTACGGGGCTATCACCCGCTACGGCCAGACTTTCCAGACTGTTCCACTAACTCTCGTCGACTTACCCCAACTGGGCTGGTCCCCGTTCGCTCGCCACTACTAGGGGAATCTCGGTTGATGTCTTTTCCTCCGGTTACTGAGATGTTTCAATTCACCGGGTTCGCTTCCCACACCTATGTATTCAGTGTGAGATAGAGCCGAAGCTCTGGGTTGCCCCATTCGGAGATCCACGGATCGAAGCTTGTTTGCCAGCTCCCCGTGGCTTATCGCAGGCTACAACGTCCTTCATCGCCTTGTGCCGCCAAGGCATCCGCCATATGCGCTTATTCACTTGA
>CAWGEU010000002.1:0-192500 GCA_963821745.1 uncultured Pseudomonadota bacterium | reverse complement strand
AGGCCGGACTAGCTGCTTTGCAGGGTCACCCAGCGGTATTTGTGCTTACCCACCTGGATGCAGAAAGGTGCCCGGCGGCCAGACGAATGGTCACGGCCGGCCACTTTTGCGAGGGTTTCGGGGCTGTCGCCGACGCGCACCGCTCCCTGGTCGATCATCCGGTTGCCGTCCGAGGTGCTGCTGACCAGGCCGGCATTCTTGAGCACGTTGGCCAGGCGCTGCGGCGACGCCGTCGGTAGTTAGAGTCGATGCTCTCGATCTTTTCGGGCACGTGTCCCTGCTGAAAGCGCGCGACGAACGCGTCGCGTGCGCGCGCGCCCGCGCCTGCCCCGTGGAATCGATCGACGATCTCCACGCCGAGCTCGAACTTCACATCGCGCGGATTGCGCCCTTCCGCGATCGCCTTGCGCAGCGCGGCGATGTCCGCGAGCGGACGGAACGACAGCAGCTCGAAGTAGCGCCACATCAGATCATCGGAAATCGACATGAGCTTGCCGAACTGGGTGTCCGCCGGCTTCGTTGATCCCGATGTAGTTGCCGAGCGATTTCGACATCTTGTTGACGCCGTCGAGGCCTTCGAGCAGCGGCATCGTCATCACGATCTGCGGCTCCTGCCCGTAACTCTCCTGCAGCTGGCGCCCGACTAACAAGTTGAACTTCTGATCGGTGCCGCCCAGCTCGACATCGCTTTTCAGCGCCACGGAGTCGTAGCCCTGCACGAGCGGATAGAGAAATTCGTGGATGGCGATCGGCTGATTTCCCTTGTAGCGCTTGGCGAAATCATCGCGCTCGAGCATGCGCGCGACCGTGTGGCGCCCCGCGATTTCGATGAGCCCTGCCGCGTTCATCCCGCCAAACCAGCGCGAATTGAAATCCACCCGCGTCTTGTCGCGATCCAGGATCTTGAAGATCTGCTCCTGGTAGGTCTTCGCATTCGCCTCGACCTGCTCGCGCGTCAGCGGCGGACGTGTCGCGTTGCGACCCGTCGGATCGCCGATCATCCCGGTGAAATCGCCGATCAGAAAAGTTACCTCATGACCGAAAGTCTGGAACTGGCGCATCTTGTTGATGAGCACCGTGTGCCCGAGATGCAGATCCGGCGCGGTCGGATCGAAGCCCGCCTTGATCCGCAGCGGTTTGCCGCGCGTTAACTTTTTTACGAGCTCGCTTTCGACGAGAACTTCCTGCGTTCCACGCATCAGTTCCGCAATCTGATTCTGCAATTCGCCGTTCATTCGTGTCTTCGGTGCATCGGGTTGTTATTAGGAGATACGGGTGGAATCGAAAGCGCGATCACATTCTCGAAAGCGCGTCGATTGACCCTTTATCGATCCGTGGGTTACGTTGTATAGATCGTGCCGATCTTCATCAAGTCCGCCATTCCGGGACTGTCGACCCGGTCTGCCTACATTCTCCAGGTCGGGCTGCGTGGCCATCGTGGCCGTGCTCGCAGTCGCTGCCGCGCGAACGTGAAATGCAGCCGCTGGCCGCCCAAGCCCACGCCGTGCCCGTGACGACGCAGGATCTGCGCGTCGACTGCTGCGCCCAGCGAAGCCAGCCTCGGCTTCTCCACCATCGAAGTGGTCGTCAGCCGCAACGACACCATGGATCGACTGTTTCGCCGCTTCGAACTGAACCTCGGCGACCTCGCGACCTGCGCAATCTGCCGGAGCTGCGCAGCCAGGTCGACCGCCTGAAGCCCGGCGAATTGCTGCGATTCATGCATCGCGGCGGCGATCTCGTCGGACTCGAGCGCAAGCTTTCGGACAGCGAGACGCTCAAGGTGACGCGCGACGCCAACGGCTTCAGCAGCGACGTGCTCGAGAATCCGCTGGAAGTTCGCACGCGGACCGCCAGCGCGACCATCGAGAACTCCCTGTTCCAGGCCGCTGCGGATGCAGATCTTTCCGACCGGGTCGCCTTCGATCTCGCCGAGATCTTTCAGTACGACATCGACTTCGTGCTCGACATCCAGTCGGGCGATCGCTTCACCGTCGTCTACGAGGAAGTCTTCCAGGACGGCGAGCCGCTGCGCATCGGCAACATCCTCGCCGCGAAGTTCGTCAATGAAGGCCGCGAGTACCGCGCCGTTCGCTACGTCGACGCCGAAGGGCGCGGCCAGTACTTCACTCCCGACGGCAAGAGCCTGCGCAAGGCGTTCATCCGTGCGCCCGTGCAGTTCTCGCGTATCAGCTCGCGCTTCAATCCGTCGCGCCGGCATCCGGTGCTCAACCGCATTCGCGCGCACCGTGGCGTCGACTACGCGGCGCCCGGTGGGCACGCCGGTGCGCGCCGCCGGCGAAGGCCGCGTGCGATTCGTCGGGCAGCCAGGGCGGTTACGGCAACGTCATCGAGCTCGAGCACGGCTCCGGCGTCGTCACCGTCTACGGCCACCTGTCGCGCTTCGCACCGAAGCTGCGCCGTGGTCAGCGGGTCGACCTCGCCCAGGTCATCGGCTACGTCGGCAAGACCGGTCTCGCCACGGGCCCACACCTGCACTACGAATATCGAATCCGCGGCGTCCACAAGAATCCGCAGACCGTGCCGCTTCCCGATGCAGAACCCATTCCGGACGCCGAGCGTGACCGCTTCCTGACGGCCACCGCGGACCTCGTAAACATGCTGGATCTGCCGGCCGGCCCCGCGCTGGTAGCTCGCTGACGGCTGCGCAACTGTCACAGCTATTCGGCCGACAGCTGTGGTCTCATAGCGCGAACCCCGATCGCCGCGTCATGGACCAGCCCGATCTCCGCTCCGCCGAGCACTACATCAATCGCGAGCTGTCGCTGCTCGAATTCAACGAGCGCGTGCTCGCGCAGGCGCTCGACGAGAAAGTGCCGCTGCTCGAGCGGCTCAAGTTCCTGTGCATCTCGTCGAACAATCTCGACGAATTTTTCGAGATTCGCGTCGCCGGCCTCAAGCAGCGCATCGAACTCGGCTCGGATCAGCCCGGCGCCGACGGCCTGACCATCACCGACGCAGCTGCAGGCAATTCACGATCGCGCGCGCAGCCTCGTCGATGCCCAGTACGCCTGCCTCAATGACGTGGTGCTGCCGGCCCTGCGCCATCAGGGCATCGAACTACTCGCGCGCACCACGTGGGATTCGACGACCGCGCAGTGGCTCGAGCAGTACTTCGAGCGCGAGGTCGAGCCGGTCCTTTCGCCGCTCGGCCTCGACCCCGCGCGCCCGTTTCCGCGCATCCAGAACAAGAGCCTGAACTTCATCGTGCGCCTCGCCGGGCAGGACGCCTACGGCCGCGACACCGGCCTCGCCATCGTGCAGGCGCCGCGCTCGTTGCCGCGCGTGGTCGCGCTGCCCGAAGAAGATGGTCACAAGCGCTTCGTGCTGCTGACCGGCATCGTGCAGCAGTTCGTGTCCAAACTCTTCTCCGGCATGGAAGTGCTCGGCTGCTATCAATTCCGCGTGACCCGCAACAGCGACCTGTTCGTCGACGACGAAGAAGTCGACGACCTGCGCCGCGCGCTCGAAGGCGAGCTTGCGCATCGACGTTATGGCGCCGCCGTGCGGCTCGAGGTGTCGCGCGACTGTCCGCCCGATCTCGACGCATTCCTGATGCGGCAATTCACGCTGAACGAAGTGGACTTCTACGAAGTATCCGGGCCGGTCAATCTGAATCGGCTCGACGGCGATCTACGACCTGGTGCAGCGACCCGATCTGAAGTACCCGATCTTCACGCCCGGGTTGCCGCGGCGAGTCGCGGGATCCACCGACCTGCTGGCGGTCATCCGCCAGAAAGACGTGCTGCTGCACCACCCGTTTCACAGCTTCGGACCGGTGCTCGATTTTCTGCGCGGTGCTGCCGCGGACCCGCGCGTGCTCGCGATCAAGCAGACGCTGTACCGGACCGGCAACGAATCGCCGATCGTCGACGCGCTGGTCACGGCCGCGCAGTCCGGCAAGGACGTCACGGTCATCGTCGAATTGCGCGCGCGATTCGACGAAGAAGCCAACATCGAGCTGTCCAACCGGCTCCAGGAGGCCGGCGCCCACGTCATGTATGGAGTCGTGGGTTTCAAGACACACTGCAAGATGTCGATGGTGGTGCGCCGCGAATCCGAAGGTCTGCGCCGCTACTGCCACCTCGGCACCGGCAACTACCACCCGCGCACCGCGCGCGGCTACACCGACTACAGCCTGTTCACCTGCGATCCGGAGATCGGCCAGGACGTGCACGAGCTGTTCCTGCAGCTCACCAGCCTCACGCAGACGCCGCGCCTCACCAAACTACTGCAGTCGCCTTTCGGACTGCACGACGCGGTGGTCGAGAAGATCGATCGTGAAGCCGAGCTCGCCAGTGACGGGAAGCCGGGACGCATCATCGCCAAGATGAATTCGCTGGTGGATCCGCAGGTCATCGAGGCGCTGTATCGTGCGTCGCGCGCCGGCGTGCAGATAGACCTGATCATCCGCGGTCTGTGCGCGCTGCGGCCGGGCATTCCGGGGGTTTCGGAGAACATCCGCGTTCGTTCGATCGTCGGCCGTTTTCTCGAGCATTCGCGCGTGTTCTTCTTCGGCAACGACGGACGCCAGCGAGCTGTACCTGGCGAGCGCCGACTGGATGGAACGCAATTTCTTCCGTCGCGTGGAAATCGCCTTCCCGGTGCGCGAAGCAGACCCATCGCGAGCGCATCCTGCGCGATCTCAATTCCTACCTGTCCGACAACACTCAGGCCTGGTCGCTCGGACGCGATGCACGATATTCGCGTTGCGAACGCGGCGACGAGATGGCGCGCGACGCCCAGGGATCTCTGCTTGCGCGTTATGCCGCCGGCAGCGCGCCAGTCATCGTCCCCTGAAGGGACTATCGCCTATTTGCGCGGTAAATACCCGCAACCGGAATCCGACACTCCGCAGATTCTCGATCTCCTGCTGAAGATCCGCGACCGTGAGCGGGTGATCGTCGAGCCATTCCGGCGGAAAGCGCATTTCCAGTGAATCGGCCCGTGCGCCGAGCTTGATGGCAGGAAGCGCCACGTTGCTGCGGCCCCGATGCAGGAGCACCGCCAGGCGCAGCAGTAGCGTCATCGCCGGCGCCCGCTTGTCCCAGGGCGCAGCGAGGTCACCCGCTTCCTCGATCGCGGGTTTGCGCCGGTGGCTGCCCACCATGATGGCCAGCAGTTTCTGCTCCTCGCGCGGAAAACCGGCCATGTCGGCGTTGGCCAGTAGATAGGCGCCATGGCGGTGGTAACCGCTGTGCGCCACATCCAGCCCGATCTCGTGCAGACGCGCAGCCCAGCGCAGGAGCTGTTCGATCGCCGGATCAGCGAGCGACCAGGATTCTTCCACCTGCGACAGGAAGTCGGCCGCCGTGGATTCGACGCGCTCGGCCTGGACGAGATCGACGTGGTAGCGCTCCTGCATGCTGCGCACCGTGCGCTCGCGCGCGTCCTCATCGGTGTACCGGCCCAGCAAGTCGTACAGCAGTCCTTCGCGCATCGCGCCGTCCGCCACGCGCATCGACTCGATGCCGAGCTGCTCGAATACCTCGGCCAGAATCGCCACGCCTCCGGCGAACGAAAGCTTGCGATCTTCGGTGATCGCATTCAGTTTCAGATCGCGGATGTGCTCGAGCCCGCCGAGCTCGTGAATGATGCGTTCCAGACCATCGGCGCCGATGTCCACGGCCGCAGGATCGAGCTCGCGGATAGCGTCGCCGATGGCGCGGACGGTGCCCGAACTACCCACCGCCTCGTCGAATCCGCGGCGACGGAATGCGGCCTGGTATGGCTCGATGGCCTGGCGCGCCGCCACCCGCGCGCGCTGCATGCGCTTCTGCGAAAGCCGGCCCTCGGCAAAAAATTCCTCGCTCAGGCGAACACAGCCGATCTGCAGGCTCTCCAGTTCCAGCGGATCGAGTCCCTCGCCGATGATGATCTCCGTGCTGCCACCGCCGATGTCGCAGACCAGGCGTCGCCCGGAACCTGCGGACATGGTGTGCGATACGCCGGAATAGATGAGGCGCGCTTCTTCGATACCGGAAACGATTTCGATGGGGTGGCCGATGGCCTCTCGCGCACGTTCGATGAAGGCTTCTTTCTTCTTTGCGCGGCGAAAAACGTTGGTGCCCACCACGCGGACGCTGTCGGGCCGCATGTCGCGCAGGCGCTGGCCGAATCTCTCGAGACACGCCAGAGCGCGCGCGGCAACGTCCTTGTTCAGGCGTCCGTCGGCTTCGAGGCCGGCGCCGAGACGCACCATCTCGCGAAGCCGGTCGAGGATGACCAGCTGGCCGTGCGTGTAACGCGCGACCACCATGTGAAAACTGTTGGAACCGAGATCGACCGCGGCAAGTACGTCGGGGACGGACTTCGGAGCGCGTCGCGCCACGTCTAGGGAACTGGCGTCAGGCGGAGAACGAAGAGCCGCAACCGCAAGTGGTCTGCGCGTTCGGATTGCGAATCACGAACTGCGCGCCGTCGAGACCCTCGCGATAGTCGATTTCCGCACCCGTGAGGTACTGCACGCTCATCGGGTCGATGAGCAGCTTTACGCCGAGATTCTCGACGCAGGTGTCGCCTTCCTGTTCCTGCTCGTCGAATTCGAAGCCGTATTGCATGCCCGAGCAACCGCCGCCCTGCACGAACACGCGCAGTTTGAGGTTGGGGTTGCCTTCGCCACGGATGAGGTCGCCGACCTTGCGGGCAGCGGCATCGGTGAATTTCAGGGTTTCTGTCTCGGTTTCGGTCATGGCCTGCACACTACGCGCCGGATTTCACTGCCGCAACCGCCGGCTGGGCCTCGGGCTGCGTTTCTGCGGAACGCAGCCTGGCCCTTGGCCAGCGGTATCAGCTTTCCCGTTATGACGGCACCTGGCGCCATTTCAATGACACCGTAATGAACATTGCCGTTGACGCGGGCAGAGCCACCCAGCACCAGACGATCGCGCGCATGCATGTCGCCATTGACGGTACCGTTCATGACGATATTCGTGACTTCGACGTTCCCTTCGATGAATCCGCTTTCGCTGACCGACAGTGCGCCGCCATCTTCGGCGTTGCTGCGGACGTTGCCGTTCACGCGACCGTCGAGATGCAGGCCACCGGAGAATTCGAGGTCGCCGTTGAGCGTCGCGGTCTTGCCGAGAAGCGTATCGATACGCGTGGATGTCTGCTTGCGACGACCGAACATTACCCTCTCCCGAGCGCTCCGCTCATTGCGGATCGACGCTCCACACATACGACTGCTGCACCGGCGCGGACCCGCGGCGATTGGATCGGACTTCGACCAGCAGCTGTTCGGGTTTCATGCCCGGAGGCATGGTGATTTCCTCGTCAATGTTCTCGAGATATCGAAAGGTGAAGGTTATCTCACGCCGCTTGCCGCCCGTCAGTGTCGCGAAATCCGCACGCCCGGGTTTGCCATCGACTTCACCATCGACCGACAGGACAACGACGCCGCTCACCACCGCATCCGGCTTCATGGGCTGGACCAGGGTGACGCGGACTCGAAACTTGTTTGCCGTGGCCGTGGCCACCATACGCGCCTGCTGGATTTTTACCTCGGCGGAGTTCGCATTTTGGGTGACGATCCCCCGGAAAAAGGCCAATTCCTGGTTGGCCCGGGCCACCTGGCCCTGCAGGTCGACGATCATGCGCTGCACCTCCTCCCGCTCCCGGGTCTGTCCTACGGTGGAGGATTCCAGCTGTGCCACTTTGGCGCGCAGTTCGGAAATCGTGGCTTCCTGCGCGGAAATTTCATTACGCATTTCGGTGCGCTGCCTGAGTGCGGCAACGACATCGTATTCGGCCCGGTAGCGGCCGAACTCGAACATTCCGTAAACACCGGCGGCGACGATGAGCACGCAGCACCACGATGGTGATCCACCGGCGCGTAGGCGCATAGGTGGTGACGACGAGTTTGGGAGGCAGGCCGGGCATCGTGACTACTGTTCCACGGTCGCCGCGATTTCCGACTGCCACCATTCGGGTAACGGCGGCGCACCGGCCGGAAATGCGGTCGGCGCGAGCTCGGTCAGCATGCGCACGTACACCGGCCGTTTGAAGTAGATCACTTCACGCACCGGTTCCCAGTAGTTTGCCCAACGCCATCCGTCGAACTCCGGCTCGCTCGTGTTCGTAAAGGTGAACGCAGCCGACTCCTCGGGCACCGCGAGCCGCAGCAGGAACCAGCGCTGCTTCTGCCCGATGCACGTAGGACCACGCCCGCGGCGCACGTAGCGTTTCGGCAGCCGATACCGGATCCAGTCGGAGGTGGAAGCCATCAGCGTCACGTGCTCTCGCACCAGGCCGATCTCCTCTTCGAGCTCGCGATACAACGCGTCCTCCACGAGCTCTCCCTGTCGCACGCCGCCTTGCGGAAACTGCCAGCCACGCGCACCCGTGCGCTGACCCAGAAATACCTGGCCGTTGTCGCGCATCAGGACGATGCCGACATTGGCTCGGTACCCTTGCGAATCGATCCAATCGCTCATGACACATGTTTTACCGGGTGCCACGCGGCCGAACAAGGTGAGAGTTTTTGAACGACAATGCGGCGTGACTTCGCGCCCCCCCACCACGCTGCTGCTCGCCTTGCTCGTCGCGGTCGCGGCCATCATCGCCTGCCTTGGGCTGGTGGCTGGTTCCACCGACATCGGCGTGCGTCCTGCCATCGCCGCGTTGCTCGGCGACACGACCGAACCAGCCCGCACCGTCGTGCTGGAACTGCGCGCGCCGCGACTGCTGTCCGCATTCACCATCGGCGCGCTGTTAGCGCTCGCCGGTGTGCTGCTGCAGGCCCTGTTCCGCAATCCGCTCGCGGACTCATATGTGCTCGGCGTCTCCGGTGGTTCTTCCGTGGGCGCCCTGTTCGCCCTGTTGCTCGGCGCGTCACTGTGGATCGTCCAGTGTTCGGCGGCCGTCGGCGCCATGGCCGCAACCTTTCTCGTGCTTGCACTGGCGCGCGGCGGTGCCACGGTACGGGTCCTGCTCACCGGCGTCGTCGTGGCGAGCGCCTGCGGAGCGCTGGTGACGCTGGTCCTGGTGCTCGCCGACAACGGCCAGTTGCGCGGCATGATGTTCTGGCTCGCCGGAGATCTTGGCTGGGCGGCGCATCCCTGGGTGATGCTCGCGGCGGCCTTGTTAGCGACGCTGGCGGTCACGCTGATCGCGCGACCGCTCGACGTGCTCGCCACCGGTGAAACCACCGCGCAGAGCCTGGGTCTCGACCTGCGGCGCTGGCGAGTGGTCATCGTCGTGCTCGCCGGGCTGCTCACCGCCGGCGCAGTGATCCAGGGCGGCACCATCGGTTTCATCGGTCTCGTGATCCCGCACCTGGTGCGGCTCGCGTTCGGGACGGCGGCACATCGCGTGGTGGTGCCGGCTGCGGCGCTCGCCGGCGGCACCTTGTTAGCGGCGGCCGACCTGGTGGCGCGTACCGCGGCGGCGCCCCGCCAGCTGCCGGTGGGAGCGATCATGGCGTTGTTAGGCGTGCCGATGTTCCTGGTGCTGCTGCGGCGGCTCGAAGGTCCGCGCGCCGCCTGAAAAAGCGCGCCTGAAAACGCGCGAACTGTCAGCCGATGACATGGGTCGACAGCTCGACCCGATTGCGTCCGGCGCTCTTGGCGCGGTACAGCGCGGCATCCGCTTCGGCGATGAGCCGCTCCGCCAGCGCCTTGTAGTCGTGCGAACGCGGCTGCGGCCGCGCGGTGGCCAGCCCGACGGACAAGGTCACGGTCACGTGCGCGCCACCGTGCACCCGGACCGGCGTCGAGCCAACGCTGTGGTGAATGCGCTCGGCCAGCTTCATGGCATGGACGATCTCCGCGCCGGCCAGCAGGATCGCGAACTCGTCGCCACCGAAGCGTGCGCCGGTATCGCCGGCGCGGATCTCGGCCTCGGCACGCCGCGCCACTTCCTTGAGAGCCTCGTCGCCGGCCAGGTGGCCGAAGCGATCGTTGATCTCCTTGAAGTTGTCGACGTCCATCATGAGACAGGCCAGCGTCTTGCCGGTGCGTTCCGATCGCGCGAGTTCCTCGCGCAGGCGGTTGTGGAAATAGCGGCGGTTGTGCCAGCCGGTGAGGAAATCGGTGACGCCGCTGCGCACCAGGCGCGCGCGATTCACGGCGTTTTCGAGGCTGATGGCGACGATGACGCCGAGGTGAGCGAGAAAATCCGCGGCCAGGTCGCCGGTGAAACGATTCGCATCGCGGCTGGCAAACGCGATCACGCCGATGGCCCGGTTGTCGCGCGGCAGCGGAATCAGCGCAATGCTGCCGTGTTTCATCGCCGGCGACACCAGGAGTTCGTGATCCCGGGCCTCGTAGCGCCCGAGCCAGGGCCGATCGAATTGCACCAGCTGCGGCGCAAGTGGCGAGACAGCGTCGATGAAGCGCACTTCGTCGACGACCGAGCTCGACAGGTTTTCATTTCCGGAAAGGTGTCGCAGCTCGTGCTGCGGATCGAACAGCGACAGCGTCACGAAATCGAGCGCGTAGGCATCGCGCAGACCGGAGACGATTCGATCGAAGAGCTCGCCCAGCGAATGAGCGCGCAACAGGTCGACTTCGCGCGCCTGGGTCTTGCGCAGCAGCAACTCGTTGCGAGCGACTTCCTCCGTGAGCACCCGCAGGCGCTCGCGCAGCTCTTCCTCCGGGCCCGCGTGACGATCGCGCGAGCTCACTCTCACGCACGCCGCTCGGCGACAGTCCGCCGGTCTTCGAGATACTCGCGTCCGCGCCGCATGAGCGTCGCGAACGCTTCGAAATCCTGGGAGATCACCGCGGTGCGCAGGCGCTCGACCGCCTGCGAGAGCGCCTCGAGTGATTCCGAGCCGTAATCGTTGAGGCTCTGGATCTCGAAATACAACTCCGGGCTTTCCTGCGCCACGAGCGAAGCCACGTCGAGCTGCGAATCGAACGTGGTCGACGACAACCTGGCGAGGCGCGGCGCGGCTTCACCGCTTTCGGCGAGCGCCGTGAAGAAGGCGATATTCAGTGCGTGGGACAGCCCGAGCACGTAGGCGATGAGTCGATCGTGCTCATCGAGCGACATCACCACCTGTTCCACCATGGTGGACGCGAACAGTTCGCGCGCCGCCGCGGTTGCCTCCGGCGAGCCCGCCTCGACGAAGATGACGTGCCGGCCCGAGAGCAGCTCCGTATTCGGGCCGAACATCGGATGCAGCGAAGTCACGCGGCAGCCGTGCGACTTCAGCGCATTGAGCCCGGCGCGCAGCGGCGACTTGAGCGAGCCCACGTCGAAGATCACGCCCTTGGGACGACGCATGGCGAGCTCGCGCAGGATCTTGTCGGTGACCCCGAGCGGCGTGGCGATGACGATGAAATCCTGGTTGAGCGGCGAGGCGCGCCAGTCCGGAAGATGCGCGAACCCGGGCGGCGCGCCGGTGGGATCGGCGATCTCCACGGCGAAGCCCTGTGATGCCATGAACTCGGCGAACCAGCGGCCCATCTTGCCGGCGCCGCCGATGACCAGCGCCGTGCGTCCGCTGCCCGCGCCCTGGGCGGCGACACTCGCCTGTTCCTGGGTAGTTAGAGAGGAACGGATCAGCAGGCGCAGGATGTTCTCCGCCACCTGGGGTGACACGCCGTACTGCTTGCCCGCCTCGCGCGCCGCCAGCAGCACCTCCCGCTCGCGGTTGTAGTCGCGCGTCGCGTGGCCGGTGGCCCGCTTGGCGCGAATGATTTCGCGGCTGGTCTCCTGGCGTTTGCCGACCAGCTCGAGGATCTGACGATCGAGTTCGTTGATCCTGCGGCGCAGGTCGTCGAGCGAGCTCATGAATCACCCTGTAACGTTAAGTCTCACCTAGCTTTTATCGGCTGCGAAGCACGACTGCAAGGCTATCCGCGTCACGGATAACATATCGGCCATGGAACTCTTCAACGACCTGCTGCCGGATCCCCTGCCCGCCGAACCGATGGCAACGGCGAGCGCCTGGCTCTCCACCGCCATCGCCGCCCGCCAGCAGCCCAATCCCGATGCCATGGTGCTCGCCACCGCGACCGCGTCGGGCCAACCTTCCGCGCGCGTCGTCCTGTGCAAGGAGTTCGACGTCGAGCTGGGCCGCGTTTCGTTCGTCACCAACTATGACTCCCGCAAGGGGCGTGAACTCGCGGAGAACGCGCGCGCTGCACTGGTGTTCCACTGGGACCATGCCCATCGCCAGGTCCGCATCGAAGGAGTCGTGCTGAAGGCGCCGGAACCCGAGAGCGACGCATACTTCGCGTCGCGCAACTGGCAGCGACGCATCGGCGCATGGGCCAGCGCGCAGAGCCAGCCGCTGCGTTCGCGCGAGCAGCTCAACGCCGCGGTGCACGCGGCCGCGAAACGTTTCGGCGTGCCCGAACCCTCGCTCGACAACATCAACGAACCGCCGTCCGCGGAGATTCCCCGGCCGCCCTTCTGGGGCGGCTACTACGTCTGGGCCGACACCGTCGAGCTGTGGGTCGAAGGAGCGTCGCGCATCCACGAGCGCGCCCGCTGGACCCGCTCGCTAACTACCGCGGGCGCGGGTTTTCGCGCTGGTCCCTGGTCCGCCACCCGGCTGCAACCGTAACCTTCACCGTGTGGCGCCAGGTACGCATCGCGATTCTCCTGCTGTTGCTGGGAGTCGCGGCGTATTCCAACTGGTACGACCGTCTCAGCACCACGGACTGGGACGAGACGCTGTACGTCGGCGTGTTTCCGGTCGCTGACGCCGTGAACGCGGTGGCTCGCGACTACATCGCAAGGCTGTCGAAGGATCGCATTGCCGACATCGAACGGTTCCTCAACGAGGAAGCACAACACTTCGGTATCGGCGTCACGCGCCCGGTCAGCGTCGAGTTGTATCCGCCGGTCATCGAGCGGCCTCCGGAACGCGATGCCGACACCGGCATCCTGCAGAACATGTGGTGGAGCCTGAAGGTCCGCATGTACGCGCGCCGCGCGGCGCGCGCTTCGGGCCGGCCGGCACCGCAGGTCCGCATCTTCGTCATCTACCACGACCCCTCCTTCACGCAGGAAGTGCCACATTCGGTGGGTATGCAGAAAGGCCTCGTCGGCGTGGTGCACGCGTTTGCCGACGCGGGGATGACGCGCACCAACAATGTAGTCATCGCGCACGAAATACTGCACACGCTCGGCGCGACGGATAAATACGATCCGCAAACCCTGGCACCGATGTTTCCGATCGGTTACGCAGAGCCGGACCGGAAACCTTTATATCCGCAGTCGTTCGCCGAAATCATGGCCGGTCGCTACGCCGTGGACGCACTCACGTTCGATATGCCGGAATCGTTCGACCAGCTGGTGGTAGGTGAGACCACGGCGCAGGAAATCCGCTGGATCCAATGACGACTACCTTGCTCGAAGCCGCAAAACTGCGCATCGCCGTGCCGGGCCGGGTGCTCATCGATTCATTCGACTGCCCGATCCGCGCCGGGGAATTCGTCGCATTGCTGGGCGGTAACGGCGCCGGCAAATCCCTGTTGTTGCGCACGCTGGCGGGTTTGCGCGCGCCCGCCGCCGGCGCGGTGCGCATCGATGGCCGCGACATCGCCGCCATCGCGCGACGGGAGGTCGCCCAGCGGCTCGGTTTCCTGCCCCAGGATCCCGATGCGGCGCCTCAAGGCTCGTTGCGCGAGACCGTTCTGCTCGGGCGTTTCGCGCACCTCGGGTTCTGGGAGACCGCCGGAGCCGCCGATGAGCAACGGGTGATGCGGGCCCTCGCCGATGTGGGCCTCGAATCTCTGGCGGAGCGCGAGCTCGGCACCTTGTCAGGTGGCGAACAGCGCCGCGCAGCCATCGCCCGCCTGCTGGTGCAGGCGCCGTCTATCTACCTGCTCGACGAGCCCACCAACCACCTGGATCCCGCGCAGCAACTCGGCATCCTCGACAACCTGCGGCGGCTCACGCGCGATGGCGCCGCGGTCATCGCCAGCCTGCACGAGCCCAACCTCGCGTTGCGCTATGCAGACAGGGCCTGTCTGTTGACCGGCAACGGTGATGCGGAGCTGATCGAATGCGCGGCGCTCGGCACCGGCCACCTCGGCCGGCTCTACGGCCTCGACTACGCGGAAACGCGTCTGGGATCGCAGCGCTTCATGGCGCCGGGCTGAAACGCACGCAGTCGGTGATGACTGCGATTCGCAAGGCTTCCGGAATCGGCTCGTCGCCTTCAAGCTGGTACCAGGACGTCGCCACCTTTTCGAGTCTCTGCCGACGGATCGGCGGCTCCTGCCACGCAATTTCCTGGATGCGAAGCAGACGATCGATCGCCGTCCCTTCACGGCGTGCCTCGAGCGCGCGTTGCGCCACCACGAGCTCGGCCTCGCAATGCGGCGGCGTCCTGTAAGCGTCAGGTTCGGCTTCGTCGGCTGGTTCAGCTTTGGTCGCGACGTCGGCGTCGGGCGGCTCGACCGGCGTGGTCGCAGTCGCTGCAGCAGAATCACGCGCCGCGCGTTTCTCGGCCATGCCCTTGCTCGCGTTGTAGGCGTATACGAGTGCCGCAACCCCCAGGATCCCGAAAATTCCCCAGCGCAGGAATACGCTCATTTTCAGGTGCCGAAGCGCACGTTTTCCAGGATGGTGTCGTGCAGAACGCCGTTGGTGGCCAGCACCGTGGTGGTGTCGAGGGTCACACCCCCGCCTTTGAGATCCGTGAATTTGCCGCCGGCCTCCTCGACGATCACGGTGAGCGCCGCGATGTCGAGAATGTTCACGTCCGATTCGATCACGACATCGAGAGCGCTGCGCGCCAGCAGGTGGTAGTGAACGAAGTCACCATATCCACGGATGCGGCTGATGCGTCCCAGCAATCCGCCGAAACGCGACCACGCCTGCGATGCCGCGAGGGTCTTCAGATTGCCGGTGGAAACGATCGCTGCATCCAGCGCACTCACCTTGCTCACGGAAATCCGCTTGCCGTTGAGGAACGCGCCCTTGCCGCGCTCGGCCCACGCCAGTTCGTCGTACGCCGGCGCCATCGACACCCCTAACACGAACCTGCCACCGCGCATCAGCGCAATCTGCGTGGAAAAGAACGGGCACTCGCGCACGAAGGACTTGGTGCCGTCGATGGGATCGACCAGCCAGACGCTTTCCGCATCCATGTCCGATTTGCCGGTTTCCTCGCCGTAGAACCCGTACGACGGAAAGCGCCTGGTGAGCAGCTCGCGAATCGCCTCTTCGGAGCGAACGTCGGCCTCGGTGACCGGCGTCTTGTCCGCCTTCACTTCGATGCGCACGTTGCGTTGATAAAAACCGCGAATGACATCTGCGGCGGCGCGCGCCGCGTCGAGTGCGGCATTGAGTTCATTCGACATTTCGGGGTTCGGCATGGCGGGCGAAGCCTGCGGTAGCCGCGTCGGAACTGTCAATTCGCGCAGAATCTCGCTAGAGTGCGCCCCGCCGAAAGGTTACGGGAAGCTGGTGAGTCGCCATAGACGGCAATTCCAGCACTGCCCCCGCAACGGTAATCGAACCACAACTCGTCATTTGCCACTGGGCCTCACCGCCTGGGAAGGCGACGCGTCGGAACAGCAATGTTCCAGTTCGAGAGTCCGGAGACCGGCCTGACGGCGTCATTCCCAGTTGCGGCGGGCAACGGGCGGGGCCTCGCGCCCTTCCACACCGTGCGCGCCTGGGTGTTTACGCATTCAGCCATGCGGGCGTGCATGGAAAGGCATATTTCATGAATCGGAATTCTCGCTACTCGCGGCTGGCGCTTGCCGTGGCTGCGACCCTCGTTTCCACCGCCACTGTCGCCCAGGACGAGATGGAGGAAACCGTGGTCACCGCGACGCGCACACCCGTGGCACTCGACGCGGTCGGCGCGCCAGTCATCGTCATTTCGCGCGATGACATCGAACGTTCGATGGCCAGCGACATCAGCGAGCTGCTGCAATCGCACGCCGGCCTCGAAATCTCGCGCAATGGCGGGCCCGGACAAACAACCACCCTGTTCACCCGCGGCACCGAAAGCAACCACACCGTGGTGCTCATCGACGGCGTGCGCATCAATCCCGGCACGATTGGCGGAGCGGCGCTGCAGAACATCGCCCCCGAATCGATCGAGCGCATCGAAATCGTCAAAGGCCCGCGTTCTTCCTTGTATGGCACCGACGCCATCGGCGGTGTCGTGCAGTTGTTCACGCGCGGTGCGGCAAAGGATGGCGGTGGCGCTGGCGCTACGTACGGCAGCAACAACACCCAGCAGATGTTTGGCGACGTCGCATTGTCAGCAGGCGATAAAACCCGCGCTGGGCTTCGGCGGCAGCTATGCCGAGAGCGACGGCATCCCCACGTTCGTCGACGACGACGTCGATCGCGGCTATCGCAATGTCACCGGCCGCGCCTCGTTCGAATATTCCGCGACGGAGGCGCTGACCCTGCGCGCGCGTGGCTGGCATACCGGCGGCCGCACCGAGTACACCGCACAGACATTCTCGGATCCACCATACGCGCCGGTCTCGCAGGACTTCGAGAACAGCGTGTATTCCGTCGAGGGTGACTATCGGCGCGCGGACGGCTTCGGAGTGCGCGCCACGCTGAGCCACGCCCTGGACGACATCGAACAGTTGCAGCCGGGTTTCGGCCCCGCTGAATTCGACTACGCCCGCACCGCCCGCACGAATGTGGACGTGCAGCTCGACCTGGCGGAGATCGGCACACACGCAGTGAGTTTCGGCTTGCAGCGCAGCGACGAGAACACGCGCGCGCAGTCCTTCGGTACTGTGTTCGACGAAGACACGGTGGTGACCCAGGCGTTCGTCCAGGATCAGTTCGATATCGGCCGCCTCACCTCGAGGCTCGCGCTGGGCGGCGTGGATCACGAAACTTTCGGCAGCGAGCTCACCTGGAATGCCGAGTTCGGCGCCGCGTTCGGCAAAGGCACGCGCCTGACGCTCTCCGGCGGCACGGCGTTCCGGGCGCCCGACAGCACCGATCGCTTCGGCTTCGGCGGCAATCCGGATCTCGATCCGGAAGTTTCCAGCCAGGTCGAGCTCTCCGTGCGCCAGAAGTTAGGCGAGCGACACCTGCTGTCACTGTCCGCGTTCGACAACCGCATCGACGACCTCATCGAATACGTGGTCATCGACTTCGACACGTTCGAGGGCCAGAACCAGAACGTCGAACGTGCGCGCATCAAGGGAGTCGAGCTCGGATACAACTTCGCGAGCGAAGGCTGGAACGCGCGCGCCGAGCTCACGCTGCAGGATCCGCGCGATGAGACCACGGACGAGCGCCTGCTGCGGCGTTCGCGCGAATCGCTGATGGTGGCGGTGAATCGCGACGTGGGCGCGCTCGACGTGGGCGTGGATGTCACCGCGTTCGGCGATCGCCAGGATTTCGGCTTCCCGACCAACGTGACGCTCGATTCCTACACGCTGGTCAACGCCACGTTGCGTTACCGGGTGAATGGCGCCCTGACGCTGCAGGGCCGCATGGAAAACCTGTTCGACGAGGACTACGCGCTGGCGGACGGGTACCGCACCGAGGGTCGTACGTACACGGTTGGAGTACGCTACAGCTTCGAATAGTCGCGCAGTGCAGGAGGCCGGTATGGGCAATCGCTTGAGCAGGATCTACACACGCACAGGCGACGATGGCACCACCGGCCTTGGCGACGGCGCGCGGGTCCGCAAGGATCACGTGCGGGTCGAGGCGTATGGCACGGTGGACGAGGCCAACAGCGCGATCGGTGTGATCCTCAGCGTTCCGGGCCTGCCCGCTGACGTCGCGCGCTGTCTCACGGAAATCCAGCACGACCTGTTCGATCTTGGCGGCGAGCTCTGCATCCCGGGCACGCATGTAATCAAGGCCGAACAGATCGCGCAGCTCGAGCAGGTGCTCGACAAGTTCAACGATCCGCTCCCGGCGCTCAAGGATTTCATCCTGCCGGGCGGTGGCCCCGCTGCCGCGCATTGCCACCTGGCGCGAACCATCGTGCGACGCGCCGAGCGTTGCGTGTGGACCCTGGCGGGATCAGAGCAGGTCAACGTCGAAGTGCCGAAATACCTGAACCGGCTTTCAGATCTGCTGTTCGTGCTGGCGCGCGTGCTCGCGCGGCATGAACATGGATCGGAAGTGCTGTGGCGCCATGATCGCGGTGCGGGACGCTGACTCCTCATCCAGGCGATCCTCGCCACCGGTGACTATCCACCTGCGCGGCCGCCGTTACGCAGTTGCACACAAGGGTTGCCAACACTTGCGCGGTGAGCCGCGATATCGTACCCCCCGCCATGAGCGAAGCCGACTCGCTGACCGACCTGATTCGCCGTGCGCAGGATGGCGACCAGGCAGCGCTGCGCATCGTATTCGACGCGACCTACCATGAATTGCGTGGGCTGGCGCGAGCGCGGCTGCGCAGGGGCAGTCGCAATACCTTGCTCGATACGACCTCCCTGGTGCACGAAGCTTTTCTGCGTTTCGCCGATGCGGGCCGGTTGCATATCGGCGACCGGCAACATTTTTTGCGCTACGCAAGTCATGTGATGCGCTCGGTGATCGTCGACTTCGTGCGTGAAAAACTTGCGCAGCGACGCGGTGGCGATGCGCTGCATGTGACGCTCAACTCGCAGATCGGCGACGGGCCGGGTACCGGCGAAAAGGAAATCCTGCAGGTGCACGAAGCGCTCGAGGAACTGGCACAACACGACCCCCGCCTGGTCCAGGTGGTCGAGATGCGCTACTTCGCGGGCATGACCGAGGAGGAGATTGCCGTCGCGCTCGGTGTCAACGACCGAACCGTGCGCCGCGATTGGCAAAAGGCGAAGCTGCTGCTGGCCGACGCGCTCAAGTAATCCATCGCCGGACTGTCCGGTTTATTGCGCGAAATTCCGTTATTGCCCGAGGGGCAATTTTCGAAGGAGCGCTCTCATGCAGAAGTTCCACATAGATGCGAGTAGCTGGGGGACGTTGAATCGCCTGCTCGACGAAGCGCTCGAACAGCCTGCCACCCAACTACCGCAATGGCTCAACGATCTGGCGCCGGAGTTCGATGGCCTGAAGCCGCGGCTGCGCGACCTTCTCTCACGCACCGGCATGATCGAAACCGGCGAGTTTCTGGACACGCTGCCCAAGTTCGAGCTCGAGCCGGGTGATCTCGCGGCCGCTCCCGCGCGTGTCGAACAACCGGGTCAGGAGATCGGGCTCTATCGGCTGGTGCGCGAGATCGGCAGCGGCGGCATGGGTGTCGTGTGGCTGGCGGAGCGCACCGATGGCTTCATCGATCGACCGGTCGCGTTGAAGTTGCCCCACGGCGCCTGGAAGCGCGCCGGTCTCGCCGAGCGCATGGCCCGGGAACGCAGCATCCTCGCGTCGCTCACTCATCCGAACATCGCGCACTTGTACGACGCCGGGGTGACCGGCGACGGCCAGCCGTACCTCGCGATCGAATACGTCGAAGGTCGAAGCATCGGCCAGTACTGCCGCGAGCGGCAGCTGGACGTGAAGGCGCGCCTGCGGCTGTTCATGCAGGTGGTCAAGGCTGTCGCATACGCGCACGGCAAACTCGTCGTGCACCGGGATCTGAAGCCCGCGAACATTCTGGTCAGCGCCGAAGGCCAGGTACGCCTGCTCGACTTCGGCATCGCGAAGTTGCTGGACGAAGGCCAGGCGAACGAGACCCGATTCACCGAGCTGTCCGGCCGCGCACTGACACCGGACTACGCTTCTCCGGAACAGATCCTCGGCGAGCCGCTCACCGTCGCTTCGGACGTCTACTCGCTCGGCGTGGTCCTGTACGAACTGCTCTGCGATCAGCGGCCGTACAAACTGCTACGCGATTCGCGCGGCGCGCTCGAAGACGCGATCGTGCAGGTGGATCCCACGCCACCCAGCAAAGTCGTGGAGGGTCCGAGGCGAAAATTGCTGCGCGGAGATCTCGACACCATCGTTCTCAAGGCGCTCAAGAAAAACCTGGCGGATCGTTACCCCACCGCCCACGCCTTGTTAGACGATATCGAGCGGTATCTCGACGCACGATCCGTGCTGGCTCAGCCAGACAGCCGCTGGTATCGCGCGCGCAAGTTCGTGGCGCGCAACAAGATCGAGGTGAGCGCGGCAGGAGCCATTCTCCTCGCAGTACTGGCCGGCGCAGGGATCGTGACCTGGCAGGCGCGGCTCGCGCTCGATCAGAGCCAGCGGGCCGAGGAGGTAAAGAACTTCATCACATCGATTTTTTCGGAAGCCGATCCACTGCAGACCGGCAGCCCGAAGGTTTCGAGCGCTGTCGAGCTTCTGCATCGCGCGACGCTCAAGATCGAGCAGCTGCAAGACGCGCCGGCCGAAGTCCGCATCGAGCTGCGCAACGTGCTGGGCGGAAGCCTCCTTAGCCTCGATGATGCAAAGGCAGCGGAGGCCGTGTTGCGCCTGGCCGTCGATGAATCCACGGTGGCGCTCGGTTCCATGCATCCGCGTACCTTGCACGCGCGCCGACTGCTCGCCAGGGCGCTGCAGGTGCAGGAAAAACTCGAGCCGGCGCGCGCGGAATTATCGGCGGTCCTGCCGCTGCTGCGGCAGCGTGCAGCCAAAGAACCCGATGAGCTGGTAGCGGGACTACTCGATCTGGCCCGCATGGATGGGCGTGCTCGGCGCCACGCGGATTCGTTGGCGGCGGCCACCGACGCGCTGGAAATAGTGCGCACCCGGCTCGGCGGTCAGTCGCCGCTCAAAATCGATCTGCTGCTGTCGGTGCAAACCAGCTATCGCAAGCTGGGACAGTATGGCCTGAGCAAGGACGCGGCGTTCGAGGCCTACGAGACCGCGCAGGCAATGTATCCCGGGCAAGTGAGCCACCCAAAAGTGGTGGAGGCACGCTTCTTCTATGGAGGGGCACTGGAGAAGATGGGCCAGCTGATGCAGGCCTGCGATGAATTTCGCTCGGTATTTCGCGACACCGAAACACTGGTCGGACCACAGGGACGCATGTTGGGCATTCGTTTGTCGAGCACGGCCTATTTTTTCGTCGAGGCCGGTTATTTCGATGAAGCGTTACGCAACGCGGTGCGCGGACGCGAGATTCTGCTGGCAGCGTTTCCCGAGGGAAATGCGCGTTTCGAGGCAGCCACTGCCGAGAACGTGGGCCTGGTCGCCATGACCGCCCGCGGTTCCGCCACAGCGATCGAGGCACTAACCACCGCGGTCGAAGGATTTCGCCGCGACGGCGGCCCCACTCACGAAAATGTCATGGACGTGCAAAGAATGCGCAGCCTTGCGCTTGCCTATGCCGGTCGCATGGCGGAAGCCGAACAGGCCATGGCCGAGGTGATCGAGCATCAGCCCAGCAATGTGCGCGACCGGTTCGAGGTGGTTCCATGGGTCAATGGTATTCGAGCGCGCCTCAACGGCGATCATCGAGGCGCGCTGCGCTTGCAGCAGCAAGCGTTCGGTTCGTTGTCGCCACAACATGTCGACTCACTCGACGGCGCGCGGATCCGCAACGAAATCGCGCTCAATCTCGTCGAGCTGGGAGACTTCGACCTCGCCCGTAAAGAGCTCGGAAGTTCACTGGCAATATTCGAAACGCGGCAGGCGGCGGTTACGCCCGATCGCGCCGATGCGCTGGTAGCGCTCGGGAGGATCGAGCTGGCAACCGGCTCCGCGGATTCGGCTCTCGCGCATCTGACCACCGCTGAGTCCTTCTGGCGCAGTTTCGACCCCACCAGTCGCTGGGCGGGGGAAGCCGCACTTTGGCTCGGGCGTTGCCACCTCGCGCTTGGCCGACGCGCCGATGCGCAGGCAATGCTGGGGCGCGCCGAAAAGATTCTCGCGCGCTCGCCCATAGCGGGCGATGTCGAACTGCTGAAGCTCGCACGCATCGACGAATGAGCGTGCCGAATGGACAAGTTGCACATTCATGCGGGGACTTGGGCCAGGCTGAGTAAGTTGCTCGATGAGGCTCTTGACCAGACAGCGGCGACCCGTGAACGGTGGATCGAGACACTGGCGCCCGAGTACGAGGATCTCAAACCGCGTCTCCGTGAGCTGCTCGCGCGAGGCGGCCTGATCGATACCGACGATTTCCTGCACACCCTGCCGAAGTTCGAGCTCGAGCCGGTCGATCTGGCATCTGCTGCCCCGCGCGCCGAGCAACCAGGTGAGGAGATCGGGCCCTATCGACTGGTGCGCGAGCTTGGCAGCGGCGGCATGGGTGTCGTGTGGCTGGCGGAGCGCACCGACGGCCTCATCAATCGCGCCGTAGCGTTGAAGTTGCCGCACGGCGCCTGGAAACGCGCGGGCCTCGCGGAGCGCATGGCGCGTGAACGTGAAATCCTCGCGACGCTCACCCATCCGAACATTGCGCATTTGTACGACGCCGGAGTGACCGGCGACGGCCAGCCGTACCTCGCGATCGAATACGTCGAAGGTCTTCGCATCGACATCTACTGTCGCGAGCAGGGGCTCGACGTGCCGGCCCGCCTGCGGCTGTTCGCACAGGTGGTCAACGCGATCGCGTACGCACACGGCAAACTCGTCGTGCACCGGGATCTGAAGCCCGCGAACATTCTGGTCAGCGCCGAAGGCCAGGTACGGCTGCTCGACTTCGGCATCGCGAAGTTGCTGGACGAGGGCCAGGCGAAGGAGACCCGCTTCACCGAGCTGTCCGGCCGCGCATTGACACCGGACTACGCTTCGCCGGAACAGATCCTCGGCGAGCCGCTCACCGTCGCTTCGGACGTCTACTCGCTCGGGGTGGTCCTGTACGAACTGCTCTGCGATCGGCGGCCGTACAAGCTGCTGCGCGATTCGCGCGGCGCGCTCGAAGACGCGATCCTGCAGGCCGAGCCTGCCCTGGCGAGCGCAGTCGCAGCTCCGCAGTGGCGCAAGGCACTGCGCGGCGACCTGGACACGATCGTTCTCAAGGCGCTGAAGAAGAACCCGGTGGACCGTTACCCCACCGCTCATGCCTTGTTAGACGACATCGAACGCCATCTTGGCGCGCGACCCGTGCTGGCTCGGCCGGACAGCCACTGGTACCGCGCGCGCAAGTTCGTGGCGCGCAACAAGCTCCCGGTAGGCGCCGCGGCGGCCGTCTTCATTGCAGTGTTCATCGGCGCAGTCGTCGCAGCGTGGCAGGCGCGCGTGGCGTTCGCGGAACAGGCCCGCGCGGAGGAGGTCAAGGACTTCATCGCGTCGTTTTTCCGCGACGCGGACCCGTATCTCAACGGCGGCAAACCGCTCACGGCAATCGAACTGCTGAATCTGGGAGCGCAGCGGATGGACGAACACCTTTCCTCGCATCCCAAGGTGCGAGTGGAGATGTTGCAGATCATCGGCGAGAGCGCGCTCGCACTTCAGGACAACGAAGCCGCGGAGCGCGCCTTGCTGCAATCGCTGCACGAGGCCCGCCAGTCGCTTCCTCTCGAAGATACCGCGGTGCTGAAAGGACAGCTCCTGTTGGCCGAAGCGCAGGCGTTTCTCGGCAAGACCGCGGAGGCGCAGGCGCAGGTGCAGGACGTGCTGGCGATGCTCCAGAAAAGCGGACGGTTGGAGAGCGAACAATTCGTAATCGCCAAGCTGCAGGAAGCGCATCTGGCCCAGGACGCTGGAAAACTCGACATCGCCGGGAACGCCATTGCTCTCGCCATTGGCACCGCCGCACGTGTGTTGCCGCCGAGCAGTCCGATCGCGGCCGATGTATTCCACACACAAGCGGACATCTTCCGCCTTCAGGGAAAACCAGACCTGGCATTGACGAGCATGCGCAAGGTGTACGAGCTGAAACTGCAGATTCACCGCGGCAACGCGCTGCATCCCAACATCATCGATGCGCAGATGGGTTACGGGGAAGCGCTGGCTGCCGTCGGGCAGACAACCGCCGCTGTCAGGGAAATGAAGATGTCGCTGAGCAACGCGGTGGAGGTGTTCGGGCCGGACGCGATGATGGTCGGTTTTTTCTCCGGCCACCTCGCCAGGGTTCAGATCGGCTACGGCGAGACCGCGGAAGCGATCGCCAACGCGCGCACGGCGGTCCGCATCCTGGTCACCGATGAAAAAATGCCGGGCGCTACCAGCGGCAATAGATTGCGAACGCTGGGTGACGCATTGCTCGCCGCCCGGCGCCCGCGCGAGGCATCACCCTATCTACAGGAGGCCATCCGGATGAGCGAGATGAGCGCCGCCAGGAATGCGCTGCTTGCGGCCACGACGAGCAGCGCGCTGGCATCCATCTACCTGGGTCGTCTCGATGAAGCGGAGGCGCAGCTCGGACACGTGATCTCGGAGCGGAACGCGGACCCGCCACGCCTGATACACGAACCCCTGACGCACCTGGGCAAGTTGCGCCGACTGCAGTCACGCCATGTCGACGCGTTGCAACTCTTCGCCCAGGCGCGCGGCGCGTTGAACGACGATCCCTACAACCAGGTCGCATTGGCCCAGGTACTCGTCGAGCAAGGGCTGACCCATATCGAGACGGGCGACATCGAAAGCGCGGTAACAGACCTCGAGCGTGCCGACAGCCTGCTGACAAAGTCGCAAATGGGGATGACACCGCTTCGCGCGGACGCGCTGGTGGCGCTGGGACGCGCAATCATGGGACGGCGCCCGGTGGACGCCATCCCTCTGCTCGAAAGAGCCGATGCATTCTGGCGCGACTTCGAACCGGACAACCGGTGGGGCGGAGAAGCTGCGCTGTGGCTGGGCCGGTGTCATCTCGCGCTCGGCCGAAATGCGGAAGCCCGTGACGCCTTGCGGCGCGCAGCGAAGCTGTTGCCAGCCTCGCCCGTTCCAGCCGATGCCGAAATCGCGCTATCGCCCGGTTCGATCGTGGCACCGCGAGCAACGGAACCCCTCCCTCAGCAAAGACCACAGCCCGCCAAACCATGAGCTTGAAACCGGTGCTTCCACGCGGGGGCTCGGCATTTCATGGGCACCGGCACTGGTGGTCAGCAGTGCCAGCATCGCGGATGCGATTAATGTTGCGCTTGTCGACGTCCTTGTATTCATTTTGATCTCCTCGTTTTTTTTTTCGATCATTACTATTGCCTCATCCGGGCTAACGGATTCCCGTCGCCAAACCGGACAGCAAGTCGAAAACGCCTCTGCTACGGAATCCCGGCGTGTCCGGTTTTTCGCGCGCAATCCGTTGACCCTCACGAAGGGTACGTAATGAAAACGACTACGGAGGGCGACGTTCATGTTGTGTTCGGCGAACGGCGCGTCGCGGCAATGACGGGCTCGATCGCCTTCATTGCACTGTTCACCGTGTTGTCTGGGCTCGGTGATGCGGAAGGCTTCATCCATGCCAGCAAGGTGTGGCAGGACGGCCGCTTCGTCTGGATCGAAGCGCTCAAGTGTCTTGCCGGATTTCAGTTCGGCATGCTGATGTACTGGCTTGCGCTGTGGAAACTGAGCAGCCACGGCGTGGTGGCTGTCGAGGTTCAGACCTTGTTCTGGTTCGCCGCGACGATCATCGGCGTCGCGCTGCTCAGTGGCAGGATCCTGCGCTGGCCCGCCCTCGATCAGGCGGTCGCGGCTTCCGTGCTGGTGGGCATCGGCTGGCTGTTGTGCCGTGGTGTGCGCTAGAAGCGCACGCGGCTCCACTCGAAGGATGGTCCGGGATCGGTCTTTCGGCCCGGGGCGATGTCGCTGTGGCCCACGATTCGCTCGCGCGTGATCTGCGGATAGGCGGCTAACAACATCGGCAGCAGGACGCGCAGTGTCTCGTATTGCGCCGATTCATACGGCACGTCATCCGTCCCCTCGCACTCGATGCCGATCGAATAGTCATTGCAGGCTTCGCGCCCCTGCCACGCGGATTTCCCTGCATGCCAGGCACGGTCGTTGAACGAGACGAACTGTTCGACGGAGCCGTCACGCCGGACCAACAGATGCGTCGAGACTCGCAGCGTCGCACGTTCGACAAATTCCGGATGCGCAGCCGCCGGCAGGTTGCCCGTGAACAGCCGCGCGATCCACGGGCCGCCGAACTCACCCGGCGGCAGGCTGATTCCATGCAGGACGATGAGGTCGGGGACCACGCCCGACGGGCGCTCGTCGAAGTACGGGGACAAAACCTGTTTGACGCCGACCATGAGGCCGGTACTGACATCGACGCGCATCTGCTGGTTCCTCGCGCCCATCTTGCCACACCCGCGTGCCACAATAGCCGCCCTCGAATTGACACGCATCTTCTGGCCCCATGAATTCCGGTAATTCCGACTGGGTGACGCGCGATCTCGCGCACGTGTGGCATCCCTGCACGCAGATGAAGGATCACGAGTCGGTGCCGATGATCCCGCTGCGTTCGGGAAACGGCGTGTGGCTCGAGGACTTCGCGGGCAAGCGATACCTCGACGGCATCAGCTCCTGGTGGGTCAACCTTTTCGGACATGCGAACCCGCGCATCAACGCGGCCGTGCGTGAGCAGTTAGACACCCTCGAACACGCCATCTTCGCCGGCTTCACGCACCCGCCCGCGGTGCAGCTCGCCGAAGAACTGCTGCGCTTAGGCCCGCCGGGCCTCAACCGCTGCTTCTTCGCCGACAACGGCTCCGCCGCCATCGAAGTGGCCGTGAAGATGAGCTTCCACTACTGGCGCAACGTCGGCCAGCCGCGCAAGACGCGCTTCATCACGCTGTCGAACAGCTATCACGGTGAGACGCTGGGCGCGCTCGCGGTGGGCAACGTGGACCTCTACAAGTCCATCTACCGCCCGCTGCTCATGGACGTGATCACGGTGCCGTCGCCCGATGCCTTCCTGCGCGAACCGGGCTCGAGTCCCGCCGAGCATGCGCGCCACATGTTCACGCACATGGAAGCCGCCCTCGGCAAAACATCACGGCGACGTGGCCGCCGTGATCGTCGAGCCGCTGGTGCAATGCGCCGGCGGCATGCGCATGTACGACCCCGTCTATCTCAAACTACTGCGCGACGCCTGCGACCGGCACCAGGTGCATCTCATCGCCGATGAGATCGCCGTCGGCTTCGGACGCACCGGAACGATGTTCGCCTGCGAGCAGGCCGCGATCCGGCCGGATTACCTGTGCCTCTCGAAGGGTCTCACCGGCGGCTATCTGCCACTGTCCGTGGTGCTCACCACCGACAGGATCTACGACGCCTTCTACGACGAATACACCAGGCTCAACGCCTTCCTGCATTCCCACAGCTACACCGGCAACCCGCTGGCCTGCGCCGCGGCGAATGCCACGCTCGCCATTTTCCGCGACGAGCCCGTGCTCGAACGCAATCGTGCGACCGCGGCGCGCATGCTCGCCAGCGTCGAGCACCTGCGCGCGCACAGACACGTCGCCGAAATCCGCCAGTGCGGCATGATCCTGGCCATCGAACTCATGAAAGACCCGGTCGCGCGCACGCCCTGGCCCTGGGAGCAAAGGCGCGGCCTGCGCATCTACCGGCACGCGCTCGAACGCGGCGCGCTGATTCGCCCGCTCGGCACCACCATCTACTTCATGCCGCCCTACGTCATCTCGCCCGAGGAGATCGACCTGTTGGCCAGCGTCACCACCGAAGGAATCGAGCTCGCATGCGCGTGACGCGAATCCATGTGCCCGCACCGCTGGTGGCGGGTGGGGAAATCGTGCTGCCCGCCCAGGCGGGAGAACATCTCACGCGCGTGCTTCGCCTCGAGGCCGGTGCCGCGCTCACGTTGTTCAATGGCGAGGGCGGCGAGTTCGCGGCGACACTCGCGCCGGCCAACGGCAAGAAAGTGATCGCCCGCGTGTTGCGTCATGATCGCCGTGGAGCGCGAGTCGCCGCTCGACGTCACGCTGTTGCAGGGTGTAGCGCGCGGCGAGCGCATGGATCTCATCGTGCAGAAGGCCACCGAGCTCGGCGTGACGCGCATCGTGCCCATCCTCGCCGAGCGTTCCGTGGTCAAGCTCGACGTCAAGCAACGGGAGCGCAAGCTCGAGCACTGGCGGGCCATTGCCGTCGCCGCCTGCGAGCAATGTGGCCGCAATCGCGTGCCCGAGGTACGCGAGCCGGCCGCGCTGGGATGCCTGCGTCGAGGCGCTGGCCGCGGACAGCCTTCGATGTCTGCTGGCAGCCGACGCCGGGAATTCCCTGGCGGCTGCTGCATCGAGTGCGACGAAACATACCTATGCGCTGCTCATCGGGCCTGAAGGCGGCCTGTCCGATAACGAACGCGCCTTCGCTCGGGCCAATGATTTCGCCGGCTACAGCCTCGGGCCGCGAGTGATGCGCACGGAAACCGCGGGGCTCGCGGCGCTCGCGGTGCTGCAATCGGTGGTGGGCGATTTCCGTTAGTTGTTAGAGTCGCCGATCTGCCCGATTCGAATTCCGCGAGGCCCCGGAGGCCACGCGGCCGGATACGCGACCAGACGTAGCGTGTGCCCTCGATACTCAAATGATCGTCGTCGCGGTACATCAGGTTGCCGCCGATCATCGCGTGGCAGGCATCTGCGTCGCAGAGTGCATCCATGGGGTCGACCACGTGCAGGTCGGGATTCGCGAGCGTGTCGGCCACGCGCCTGATGACGCCCCGCGCGCGCGCCAGGCCGGCATCGACGCTCGCGCGCGACACACTGCACGACTCCGGCGGCGCGCACCGGCAGCCACCGGTCCACGGGGCGTATGCGCACGCATGATCGCGGCGAGAAGTTCAGCGGCGGCACAGGCATCATCAGCACCACCTCGCGCCGTTGCTGGAGCAACGACGCCAGGTCCCGTGCCAGCGCCCGCTCGTACGTTTCGGTCGGTGACGCGCCCGGAAAATCCGGCGACTGGAGATGTCCCGGCGACAGGAAATCGAAAGTGGCAGCGAATTCCGCGGGTGTGGCCACATAGATAGGCAAGCGCGCAATGAGGATCACGACGCGCGACGCGGGTTCGAGGGCGCGATACGCGGAGTCGTTGAGTACGGGACACATGGGCCGCCACTTGACCGTAGCGTCAGTCCAGTACTCGGTGCCGCGCACGTACGGACAGGCCGGCGCGCCAATTTGCAGCAGCGATGCGCCCGGGTAGGCATCGCGCAGCGCTGGCCAGAACATGTTGGAGTGCGAATCGCCGATCATCACGATGGTGGGATCGCGAGAGTAGTCGGTGCGAATGCAGAACGCGTGCTGCCGCATGTCTTCGGGCTGGCCATACAGCGCCGCGCAGCGCTCCTCGAAGCGCATGGACGGCGCCCACGCGAAAGGGTCGTACGCCAGCGAGGTGCGCTGCGGAAGTCCGCCGGTGTACGACACGACGACGCCCGCGACGGCGGCGACCCCCAACCCGCTGACCAGGCGCACGCCGAGCTTGCGCAGGTCGCGCCGATGGCGCAGCGGCAGCTCGATGAGGTGGTAGGTGAGGATCGCCGCGACGAACGCGAAAATCACCGCGCCGATCCGCAGCAGGCGGCCGGTCATTCCCTGGTCGAGATCCAGGATCCGCAGGAAACTCAGCGGCGGCCAATGCCAAAGGTACAGCGGATAACTGATCAGGCCGACGTAGACCACGAGCCGCGACGAGAAGATAGTCCGGTTGGGCAATGCCGCGGGGCCGGCGGCGATGAACAGCGCAGCGCCCACGGTGGCAGGCACCGCGACACCGACGAACGATTCCCCGCCCTCGCGCGTCGCGAGAATCGAGCCGACGATGAGCAGCAGCCCGACGACCGACATCGCGTTGCACTGCCACGCCGCGCGCGTGTCAGCGCCATGGACCTGCGGGTTGCGAGGAGCGCGCAATCGCTCCCGCGGCCAGCAGCGCGCCGGTCAGCAGCTGCCAGAACCGCGTGAACGGCAGGTAAAAGCCCGCGGTCGGGGAGTGGCTCGAGATGACGACGTGGGACGCGAGAGACGCCAGGGCGATCACCGCGATCACGGCGACCGTGACCTTGGGCCGCACGCGACCGGCAAACATCAGCGCAACCGGCCACACCAGGTAGAACTGCTCTTCCACACCGAGCGACCACAGGTGCAGCAGCGGGTTGGTATCGGTGGCCGGGTCGAAATATCCCGCCTCACGCGCCAGCGCGAGGTTGGGCACGAACAGCGCGCTGGCCGTCACGCTCTCCGCAAAGCGCTTCATCTCGTCGGGCATGAGTATCAGCAGCGCCAGCAGCGACACGACCAGCAGCATCGTGAGCAACGCGGGCAAGATGCGCCGCGCGCGCCGCAGGTAGAAACCGGTGATCGTGAAAGTCCCGGCGCGAATGCCCTCGAGGATCAGTCCGGAAATCAGGTATCCGGAAATCACGAAGAAAACGTCTACGCCGAGGAATCCGCCCGGTAGCTTGGCCGGAAACGCGTGGAAGACGACGACCGAGCCGACGGCGAGCGCGCGCAGGCCGTCTATGTCTGGGCGGTATGAGGACACCGCCCTACTCTACGAGGACGGAGGTCTTCCCGGAAATCATCTCTTCGATGCGCTCGAGTCGGGCGGAATCTGCCAGCTGCCCCAGGAAGGTGCCGAGATTCCACGGCGCGCGCCATGACATGATGCGCGCAGTCGCAAAACATGAAACTCCGCACCGTCAACGCCACCCGCTATGTCACGCCGCTTCGTGAGGGCGGCTCGTTGCCGGCCATCGTCGAAGCGGACGACGCCGGGATGTACGTGCTCAAGTTTCGCGGCGCGGGCCAGGGCACCAAGGTGCTGGTGGCGGAAATCATCGTGGGTGAACTGGCGCGCGCTGCCGGGCTCGCCATGCCTGAAATCGTGTTCATCGAGCTCGATCCGGAACTCGCGCGCACCGAACCGGATGCCGAAATTCAACAGCTCATTCGCGCCAGCGCCGGGCTCAATCTCGCGTTCGACTATCTGCCGGGCTCGATCACCTTCGATCCCGTCGCGGACCAGCCCGAGGCGCGGCTGGCTTCCTCCATCGTGTGGCTCGACGCGTTCACCAGCAACGTGGACCGCACACCTAGAAACGCCAACATGCTGATGTGGCATCGCCAGCTGTGGTTGATAGATCACGGCGCTGCTCTCTATTTTCACCACGGCTGGGGCGATGGCGCCGATCGATCGCAGGGCCCGTTCACGGCCATCAAGGATCACATCCTGTTGAAGTTCGCGAGCACTCTCGATGATGCAGACGCCGCAATGACGGCGCGCATCACGCCCGCGCTCATCCAGGAAGTGGTCGCGCTCGTTCCCGATGCCTGGCTGGCGAGCGACAAGGCGTTCGCGGCGCCGGCACAGGCTCGCGAGGCGTACGTTCAGCATCTGTCCCGGCGCCTGCAAGCACCGCGCGCATTTCTCGAGGAGGCACAGCGTGCACGCTCAATGCTCGTATGACTATGCGGTGATCCGCGTCGTCCCGCGCGTGGAGCGGCAGGAGTTCGTCAATGCGGGCGTCATCCTCTGGTGCCAGGAGCAGGACTTCCTCGAAGCGCGCGTCGAACTCGACGAAGCGCGGCTGCGCACGCTCGACGAGGCAGTGGACGTCGATGCCGTGCGGCGCCACCTGGCCAGCTTCGCCATCATCTGTGCGGGCGGTGATGATTCCGGGCCCATCGGCAAGCTGTCGAAGCGCGAACGTTTCGACTGGCTGGTGGCGCCTCGCAGCACGATCATCCAGACATCCGCGGTTCACAGCGGACGGTGCACGGATGTCTCCGCGACCATGGAACATTTGCTCGACTCGATGGTGCGCCCCGCGAAAAGGGGACAGGCGCCGAAGGCGCCGTTCCTGATTTGCTAGCAAAAGGGGACGGCGCCTTCGGCGCCTGTCCCCTTTATTCGACGAGGACGGAGGTTTCCTCGGAGATCATTTCCTCGATGCGCTCGAGATCGGGAATCCACGGCGCTTCGTTGATCATGCGCACCTGCGAAATGATGGGCGTGCGCTCGGGGAAGGTCTTGGTCGGGTCGGGCCGCAGGATGTCGGCGCTCACGCGCACCAGCTGCGGGAAGCCCTGCGAGACGATGCCGTAGTAGCCGCCTTCCACCTGGTTGCCGAGCGCGAACAACACGACCACGCGCGTACGGCCGGTGAGCGGCGGGATGGTCTGGCCGCAGGTGCCTTCGAACGACACCAGCGGAATCTGCCGGCTGCCCCAGGCGAAAGTGCCGAGATACCACGGTGGCGCGCCGGGCATTTCCGACGGCGGCTGGAAACCCACGACTTCCGCGACGCAGGAGCGCGGAATGATCAACCGCCCGTCGAGCAGCGGAATCAGCAGGCTGTAGATTTCGGTTATGCGCTCGGCCATGGCTACACTTCCCGCTAGTTAGCTTCGCGCAGATGCTGCTCGCGCCGGCGCGCGATCAGCGGCTCGATGGCCTCGAGCAGCTGCGCTTCCTGGTACGGCTTGCCGAGATAGTCGTCGACGCCGATCTCGATGGCGCGCGCGCGATGTTTCTCGCCGACGCGCGAAGTGATCATGATGATGGGGATGCCGGACAGCCGCGGATCGGCACGAACCTGCGTCGCCACTTCGTAGCCGTCCATGCGCGGCATTTCGATGTCGAGCAGGATGATGTCGGGCGTGTGCTCCTGGAGCATCTCCATGGCGTCTACGCCGTCGCGGGCGGTGAGCACGCGCATGCCATTGCGCTCGAGCAGGCGCTGCGTCACGCGGCGCACGGTGATGGAGTCGTCGACCACGAGCGCCACGCTGCGCGTGTCGGTCTTCTCGCGCGGCATCACCGGTTCGGTGCGCGCGCGGAAGTCGGTGCGCACCAGCGCGCCGATGTCGAGAATGATGACGATGCGGCCGTCGCCGAGGATGGTGGCGCCGGAAATGCCGCGAATCGCCGAGATCTGCGGACCGACGCTCTTCACGACGATCTCGCGGCTGCCCACGAGCTCGTCGGTGACGAGGCCGGTGGAATGTTCGCCGGCGCGCACCAGGATCACGGGCACGGTGACATCACCATCGGGCAGCGGACCGGGCTCGCGCCCGACGTAGAACGCCAGGTGCTGGAAGCGGTATTTCTGGCCGCCGTATTCGAATGCCGGCGCTTCGGGACCGAGATGCGCTTCGACCTCGGTGCGCGACAGGCGCACGACGCCTTCGACGGTGGGCAGCGGCAGCGCGTACAACTCATCGTTGGCGCGCAGGATCAGCGCGTGGCTGATGGCGAGCGTGAGCGGCAGGCGGATGGTGAAGCGCGAGCCTTCGCCCTGCTTCGTCTCCATGTGCAGCGCGCCGCCGAGTTTCTTGATCTCGCTGGCGACCACGTCCATGCCGACGCCGCGGCCCGACAGCGTGCTGACCGCGCCGGCCGTGGAGAAGCCGGGCTCGAGCACGAGCTGGATGATGTCTTCGTCGGAGAGCTGCTGGTCGGCGCGCACCAGGCCCACCGAGATGCCCTTGTCGCGGATCGCCTTGAGATTCATGCCGGCGCCGTCGTCGGAAACCTCGACCACGACCTCGGAGCCTTCGCGATGCAGCGCGATGGTGATGGTGCCGCTCTCGTTCTTGCCGTTCTTCTTGCGCACTTCCGGCGTTTCGATGCCGTGCGCCACGGCATTGCGCAGCATGTGCTCGAACGGCGGCATCATGCGCTCGAGCACCTGGCGATCGAGCTCGCCCGAAGCGCCCTCGATCTGCAGCTCGGCTTTCTTGTGGGTGTCGGTGGCGGCCTGGCGCACGATGCGCGCGAGGCGTTGCACGTGGCGCTGGAACGGAACCATGCGCGTGCGCATGAGGCCGTTCTGCAGTTCGGTGATGGTGCGCGCCTGCTGGGTCAGCAGGTTCTGCGTGTCCTTGGTGAGATTCTCGAGCAGCTGCTGGATGCTGCCGACGTCGTTCGCCGTTTCGGCGAGGCCGCGCGAGAACTGCTGGATCGACGAATAGCGATCCATCTCGAGCGGATCGAATTCGCTTTTCTGCTTACCCTCTTCTTCGTAGCGATGCAGGATCTGCGCTTCGGTTTCCAGCTCGAGCTTGCGCAGCTGTTCCTTGAGGCGCGTGACCGTGCGCGACAGTTCGCCCACGTTGAAGTCGATGGAACCGATCTGCTGTTCGAGGCGCGCGCGCGCAATGCTCGCTTCGCCGGAATTGTTGAGCAGCTGGTCGAGCAGCTCCGCGTCGACGCGCGCAAGCTCGGGTCGATCGGCGGGTGCGGTCGGCTCACGTCCCGGCGGCACCGCGCCCGGAGGCAGCAGCGGCGCATCGCTCGCCGCGTCGTTGTCCTTGTTGGCACCGCGGTTGAAACCCGCGGATGTGGGTTCCTTCGCCGCGGCACGCGTCACGATGGACGGACGGATCCGCTGACGGCGCCCACACGGCGGCCAGCACCGGCGGCTCGGGCACCGGTTCGACGCGTGGCGGCGGCGGCACGTATGCGGGTTTTGGCGGGCTCGGCACCGCCGAAATGTTGGGCACCGGAGCGGGTTTCGGGGCGGCGGCGACAATGGACGCAGGGGCCGCAGCGACCACCGGAGCGGGTGCGGCAGCGATGACCGGCGCGGATGCCACAGCGACCACCGGAGCAGGCGCAGCAGCGACGACCGGGGGCGGCGGTGGTGGCGGTGAGGGAGCCACCGCGCGTACCGGGGCTGGCGCCGGAGCCGGCGGAGGCGGGTGCCACAGCCACCGGTGGCGGTGGCGGTGGCGAGGGCGAGGGCGTCGGAGCGGGTGCGGCCGCAGCAGGCGGCGTGCCAGCCACCAGCGCATGAATTTTGGCGATGAGACCGTTGGCGGTCGGACAACCTTTGCCCGAAGTCACCGATTCGCGCATGCGCGCCAGCTCATCGAGCGAGCTCTGCGCCAGGCTGAACGCGCGATCGTCGGCTGCAACCACGCCGCCGTCGATCTGCATGAACAGCGTTTCCAGCTCGTGGCTGAGGTCGCCCATGGGCATGAGGCCCGCCATGCGGGCGCCGCCCTTGAGCGTGTGCAACGGACGCTTCAGCGCGGTGAGGCCGTCGACGCTGCTGCGATTTTCGTTCCACTGCGCAAGCGCGCTCTGCGCCTGATCGATGAGCTCGACAGCTTCATCGGTGAAGATGCTGGCGATGTCCGGATCGAAATCCGTGGCTACGCTTTCAGCGACCGCCGCTACCTGCGGAAAGGAAGCGGGAGGAGCCGCGACCGCCGGCGCGACAGAAACCGGGGGTGCAATGACCTGGGGCTGCGCGGCGGTGGCTTCGGCAACTCGCGCGGCCGCGATGATGCGTTGTTCGAGAGCTTCGGTGGCCTGTTCGATGCGGGTCAGCAGCGCGCCATGTTCATGGAAAAAGCCGGTGGACTCGTCGAGATTCGAGGCAACCGAATGCATGGCGGCTCATGCAATCCGCGAGCAGATTCAGCTCCTGCGCGTCCAGGCCCACACCGCTGTCGAACGACTTGCGCACCCAGTGCTCGAGCGGCGCCGTCAGGCGGATGCCGTGACGTGCTTCGGCCATACGGGAGCTGCCGGAAAGCGTGTGACAGGCGCGGTAGGCTTCTTCGCTGATGACATGCGGCCCGCTTGCGCGAGCGCTCGGCGTCGATGAAACTGCGTGACCGCGGCGATGTTCACCTCGGTTTCGCGGCTGTAGATTTCGCGCAGCTGCATGTCGCCGCTGGGCTCTTCTTCAGGCGCGGAGAGCACGATCTCTTCGCCGCCTTCCTGTTCGGCGGCTGACCAGCCTTCGGAGACTTCCATTCCGCTATCAACCGATTCGGGTGCCGCTTCGGGTGCCGGGGACGCCGCGGCGTGGGCCGGCGGTGGCTGCAGCGTCGGCACGCGGGCCGTGCCCACGGCGGGCACATCGTCGCGACGCGTTTCGAGCGTGCGCTCGAGAATTTCCATGGTGGCGGTCTGCGCACCCGGGCTCGCCTTGTTGGCGGCCAGCGCATGCGCGCGATCGATGATGTCCTTCACTTTGGCCGGAGCGCCCTGACCTGCTTCGAGCGCATTCACCAGCTCGCCCGCGATGGCGCTCGCGTCGCGAATGGTGGCGAGGATGGACGGGGATCGCTGCAGCGTGTTCTCGATGATCTTGTTGAGCAGGTTCTCGATGGACCAGGCGAACTCGCTGATGTCCGTGGCGCCGACCATGCGGCCGGAGCCCTTGAGCGTGTGGAACGCGCGGCGCACGCCGGCGAGCGCATCCGTCTCCAGCGGGTTCTGCTCCCAGGCCGGGAACAGCTTGGCGATGCGGGCGACCTCTTCGCGGGCTTCCTCTATATAAAGAGTGAGCAGCTCGGGATCGATGTTGATCGGTTTGGCGCCGATGGGCGGCTGCCCGGAATGATGCAGCGTGGGGGCGACACCCTGGATGGTGGGCGGCACTCCGGCCTGCAGCGCATGCGCGCGCGCCGTGGCGCCGGCGTCGACCAGCAGGACCGTGGCGGCATAGGCTTCGGGCCCGAGCGGCGGCACCGTGGGCACCACGCGCTTGGGCATCTGCGACAGCGCCTGGAGGCAGGTCTGCGCGTTGTCGAGCATGTACCAGGGATCCGTGCGGCCGGCCTGCAGCGTCTCCATGTAGTACTCGAGGCTGACCACCGCGTCCGCCAGGCGGTCGAGGTAGTTAGGCGGAACGGCCGTGCCACCGGGCTGCAGCAGTTCCTTCAGATTGCGCGCGATGCCATCGACGATTTCGGCCGCGCGCGACTTGCCCAGCATGAGCAGTCCCGCCTTGATGCCGGCGATGAGGCCCGGCCAGGCATCGAGCGCGCCCACGTCGAGCGTCCCGGCGACGTTCGAGGCGATGGCTTCCTTGACGCGCACCAGGTTGACGCTGCACTCGCGCAGCACCGCGGCCTGCACCTGCTGGAAATCGACGTCGACCGAGCCCGCGTCTTCTTCCGTTGACGGCGCCTTGGGAACGATGAGTCCGATGAGATCGCGATCGAGACGGTCTTCGACGTTGATGAGCGTGGCGGCAATGTGCACCAGCGCGGCGTGATCCGAGGCAGTCTTGCCGGCGGCCATGGCTTCGAGGCGATTGGTTTCCTCGATGACGAGCTGGCGCAGCTCTCCCAGGCCCAGCACGCCGAGCGTGTCGGCGATCTTGCGCAGCATGCCCACCTGCGGTTCGAGCTCGGCGGGCTGGCCTCCGCGGCGTACGAAGATATCGAGTACGTCTTTGACCTTGCCGAGATCCTCGCGGATGGCCGCGGACGACCGTGCGCATGAGCTTCACGGAGGGCGCGGAAAGGTTCTCGCGTTCCTGCTCGACCGAGTCGTCGACGTTCAACAGCTCATTGAGCCGGAACGAGGCACGAACCGCCGTGACCTTGGGGCCGTTGCTGGTGGCGCGTGCGATGTAATAGAGAAGATTGTTGAGCAGCTCGACCGGCGGATTCTGCGAATAGCGCCCTTCGCCCTGCGTATAGAGCTGCAGGATTTCGCGATCCGCGAGACCCAGCAATCGTTTGACCGAAACGCCCGTCTCGAGGCCGCCATCGCGCAGCGCTTCGATGAGGGCACCGACCACCCACCACAGCTGAAACACGGACTGCCGGGTCGCCACCTGTTCGATCTGGTGCGCGACGGTCTCGAGGATCTCGAGGTTCTGCTCGGGACGCTCGTTGCGGATCCAGCCGACGAGGCCCAACTGGAACCGCGTGCGCAGACGGCGCGCCCATTGCGCCACCGAGAGCGCCTGTTCGCCGGCGCCAGGGGCCACGGGCGCCGCCTGTTGATCGGACTTGAGGTCGAGCAGCAGCAGCGTGCCTTCGGACAGCAGCGGGCTGCCGCGCACCGCGCGCAGGTCGTTGAGCAGCGGCAGCAACACGAGCGTCAGATCGCGGCCACCGGCCAGCACGCGTTCGACGTAGCTCGGCAGCTGGACCATGGCGCGCATGAGCGCATCGAGTGTTTCGTTCTGATTCTTCTGCGAGGCGGGCGTGAGCAGGTAAAGAGTGACCTGCTCCATTTCTTCGGCCAGCAACGCGGCGCCGAAAATCTCCAGCAGCCGCAGTACGCCCTGCACCTGGTGCAGGTCGGAAACGCAGCGCTGCAGCAGCACCACGTTTTCGGGCTGCTCGACGTAGGTCTCGAGCGCCGTACGCGCTTCACCCAACGTGTTGTTGAGTTCGCGACCGACGAGATCCAGCGTCTGTAAGGCTACTTCAGGCATCGAGGGAAACTCTGTTCGTCCGTGTTACGAGGCCAGCGATACGGTTCGCGTGCGCGTGGTGGCACCGGTCGATGTCGGACCAGGGAGAATGCCGGTGGTGGCAGCCGCGGCGGCCGCAATGGCCGCGCCTGCCGCAGCCACCTGCCGCGGTACGGGCGCGCCGGGCAGACGGAATCCGGAAGCGGACTGGCGCATCGCCGCCGACAGCTGCGCGAGCTTGGAAATGCTTTGCGAGGTAGCCGTCGTGGACTCGGCGGTCTGCGTGGAAATCTCCTTGAGCACCTGCATGTTCCGCGCGATCTTCTGCGCCTCGCTCACCTGCTGGCGAGAGCTGCTGAAAATGTTGTTCACCAGGCTCGCGATCTGGTTGGAAACCTGCTCGATCTCTTCGAGCGCCGCACCGGCGTTCTCGGCAAGCAAGGCGCCGCCCACCACGTCCGTGGTGCTGCGTTCCATCGAGACCACGGCTTCGTTGGTATCCGCCTGAATGGCGCGCACCAGCGTTTCGATCTGCCGCGTGGCAGCGGCGGCGCGCTCGGCGAGACGCTGCACCTCGTCGGCAACCACCGCGAAGCCGCGGCCCGCGTCGCCGGCCATCGACGCCTGGATGGAGGCGTTGAGCGCGAGAATGTTGGTCTGCTCGGCGATGTCGTTGATGAGCTCGACGATGTTGCCGATTTCCTGTGAGCTTTCGCCCAGCCGCTTGATGCGTTTGCTGGTTTCCTGAATCGTTTCGCGAATGGCGTTCATGCCGTCGATCGTGCGCCGCACGGCGTCGCCGCCCTTGTGTGCGACGTCGACCGAGTGGCGCGCGACGTCCGACGCGCGCTCGGAGTTGCCCGAGATCGCTTCGGTGGAGCTGGCCATGTTGCTGGCGGATTCGGTGGCGCCGACGATCTGCTTCGACTGGGCGCTCGACGCCTTCGCCAGGTGCGCGGACAGCGCCTGCGTCTGGCGCGTGGCGCCATCGAGCTGAATGGCCGACTGGTTGATGGTGGCCACCAGGTCGCGCAGCACGCCGATGGCGTAGTTGATGGAGTCGGCAATCGTGCCGGTGATGTCTTCGGTGACGGTGGCCTGCACGGTCAGGTCGCCGTCCGCGAGCGGCGCGAGTTCGTCGAGCAGCCGCAGGATGGCCTGCTGGTTGCGTTCGGTTTCCTTGCGCTGCGCGAGCGACAGCGATTCGCGATGAGCGATGTCCGCCTCGACCGCGCGCACGCGCTGGAACATGAGCAGCAGCGGCACCGCGGTGGCCACCGCGATTCCGCCGGCCACGGCGTAAAGGACGTCGAGCTTCAACAGGTACGCCGCGACCCACGCGAGCGCACCCAGCACCAGACACACGAGCGTGGCGGTGATGAGGTTGTTGAGTGATTTCAGCGTGCGCGAACCGCCGCCGACTTCGGTGTTCATGCCGCCGCCTCCTGGAAGGACGGACTTTCCACCAGCTGTCGCAGGCTCAATACCGGCCACTGTTCCGGACCGCGCCGGAACGCGCCCGCCAGATATCGTTCGCAACGCACCACCGTGGGCGGTGCGTCGCCAGCAAATTCGGATTCGGAGAATCGGCGGAAGCCGAGCACTTCGTCGACCACGAGGCCCGCGGGCACTTCACGGTGGTTGACGACGATGACGCGCACGTTGCGCGAGTTCGGCGTGACGCCCGAGCCCAGGTACTGACGCAGATCGAGGATGGGCAGCAACTGGCCACGCACGTTGGCGATGCCTTTCACCCACGGCTTGGCGCCCGGTACGCGCGTGAGCCCCGGAGGCACGGCAAGCACTTCACGGGTTTCTTCGCGTGCCGCGAGGTACAGCTCGCCCGCCATGCGGAAGGCCACGCCCACCCACTCGCGAGCGCCCGGGTTCTCCGAAGCGGCGGCAGCGGTAACCGCACGGCCACGACGTTCGAGCTCGGCGAGGAGTTCGAATGGGCGGTCGCGCAGCGATTTGAGGGTTGCAGGCTCGTTCATTTCGGGAGGCTCAGGCCGCGAGGGTCGCCTGCGCCTTCGCCACGAGTTGATCGGGCGAAACCGGTTTGACCATGTAGTCGACCGCACCCTGGCGCAGTCCCCAGATCTTGTCGGTCTCCTGGCCTTTCGAAGTGACCATGATGATGGGAATCGTCTTGGTCTTCGGATCGTTGGCCAGCGTACGCGTCGCCTGGTAGCCGTTCACTCCCGGCATGACGACGTCCATGAAGATGAGATCGGGAGTCATCTCGCGCGCCATGCGCACACCTTCAGCGCCGTCCTGGGCGGTGGCAGTCTGATAGCCAGACTTCTCCAACGCCTTCTTCATGACGTGCACTTCGGTCGGGGAATCATCCACGATCAAAATGAGAGCCATACTCACCTCGCAGCGACGTGCGTCTCGATGGCAGAGAGCAGTTCGTCCTTCGTGAATGGCTTCGTGAGGTAGTACTCCGATCCCACGATGCGTCCACGCGCGCGATCGAACAGCCCGTCTTTCGAAGACAACATGATCACCGGAATCGATTTGAACACCTTGTTGTGTTTGATGAGTGAACAGGTCTGATACCCGTCGAGTCGCGGCATCATGATGTCCACGAACACGATGTCAGGCGTGTAGTCGGCAACCTTCGCAAGAGCGTCGAAGCCGTCGACCGCCGTGAAGACTTCGCAGCCTTCTTTCGCGAGCAACGTTTCCGCCGTCTTTCGAATGGTCTTACTGTCATCGATAACGAGGACTTTCAGACCCTTGAAGTGTGGGTTGGTGTCGTTCACCGAGTACCTCTCCTGGACAAACAAAATTAGCCTCTCGCGCTGCTATTAAAACGCTGCGACGTAGGCGAAGCTGAGGGGCGTTTTAACATATAGGAATACCCCCGGCTATGCCGGCCACGTCACGTTTTTGAGGTCGGAGTTGTCGATGCCGAAAACCACTAGTCTTGCGGTTGTGATGGATCCGATCGCGAAGATCAAATTTGCGAAGGACTCCACACTTGCGATGTTGCTTGCAGCCGCCGCTCGTGGCTGGCAACTCACCTATTTCGAGCAGTCGGACCTGTTCCTGCGCGATGGCGTCGCTCTCGGGCGCGGCCGGGAATTGAAGGTTTTCGCAGATCCCGCGAAGTGGTTTGAGCTCGGCGAGACGAAGGTGCAACACCTCGGCGACTTCGACTGCGTGTTCATGCGCAAGGATCCGCCTTTCGACGCCGAGTACATCTACACCACCTACATCCTCGAGCGCGCGCAGATCCAGGGCGCGTTCGTCGCCAATCGCCCGCAGGGTCTGCGCGACATGAACGAGAAAGTTTTCACCGCGTGGTTTCCCCAGTGCTGCGCACCCACGCTCATCACGCGCAGCGCCTCCGACATCACCGCCTTCGCCGCCGAGCACGGCAAGATCGTGGTGAAGCCGCTCGACGGAATGGGCGGCAAATCCATTTTCGTCACCGAGAAGGGCGACAAGAACCTCCCGGTCATCATCGAAACGCTGACCGACACCGGCCAGCGCTTCGCCATCGCGCAGCGCTACGTGCCCGATATCGCCTCCACCGGCGATGCGCGCGTGCTGCTCATCGACGGTCAGCCAGTCCCCTACGCGCTTGCACGAATCCCGGCTGCCCACGACAACCGTGGCAATCTCGCCGCCGGCGCCACCGGCGTGGGCCGCGAACTCAACGAACGCGACCGCTGGTTAGCCGCGGAAATCGGTCCTACGCTGCGCGACCAGGGAATGGTGCTGGTCGGCATCGACGTCATCGGCGGCTTCGTTACCGAGATCAACGTCACGAGTCCGACAGGAATACGTGAACTCGACAAGCAATTCGGGCTCAATATTGGCGATATGGTAATTGCCGCAATCGAGCGCCGCATAGGCGCCAAGAAAGCTTGAGATGAGCGCCCGCGCGATGCAGTTGCGCGAGGGGATCGCGCCCACGCGCGACCGGCTCACCACTACTGTCTTCATGGCGGCGCTGGTGCACGGCGTCATCATCGTCGGCGTCACGTTCGGCGGAGTGAAACAAGCGCCCAAAGGCGCCCCCGGCCTCGAAGTGCTCATCGTTTCCGAAGACGTGCCCGAAGCGCGCCGCAACGAGGACGCCACGTATCTCGCGCAACGCACGCAGCTCGGGTCGGGCACTACCGAACCAGGTGAAGTCACCCGCGCGCCACGCGCCGCCGCCGAGCACGCGGCTCGCAACGGGCGCAACGACGGCACGGTCCTCGCCGACGACGCCGGGGCGTTGCTCGCCACCGCCGACAGCCGTTCGCTAACTACCACGGCCCCGATGCCGGAGATCCTCTATTTCGCGCCGCCGTCCAGCGATACCCAGATGACCGAAGTTCCGGTTCAGACCGACGGCAACAGCGAGCGCGACAAGCTCGGAGTCGACGACGAGGAGGAACAGAAGGTTCGCGGCCCGCAGCGCGACGAGTTGTGGGTGACGCCTGACACTCGCCAGGCGCTGGTGGCGCCCTACCTGGTGTCCTGGCGGCTGAAGGTCGAGCGGCTGGGAACCATGAATTTTCCCCAGGCTGCCTGGCGTGCACCCGGAACGCGCAATCCGGACGTGGAAGTGTCCATCCTCGCCGACGGCACGCTCGAATCGGCAATCATCGTGCGCTCGAGCGGCTCGGCCAAGCTCGACCAGGCGGTGGTGGACATCCTCAAGCTCGCCAGTCCGTTCGATCCCTTCCCGAAGGAACTGGCGGAAAAACACCGGGTGTTGCGTTTCAAATACGGTTGGGAGTTCCAGAGCCCCGGACGTCAAGGCACGGTGACCGCGCCCTCCGATTCACGGTAAAGTGCGCCGCATATGAGCGGCGGTGCCACCAGTCTTTCGAATCACCTGCTGATCGCGATGCCGCAGCTCGCCGATCCGAATTTCTCGCAGACCGTGTCACTCATCTGCGAGCACGGTGAAAAAGGCGCGCTCGGCATCGTCCTCAATCGCCCGCTGACCATGACGCTCAGTGAAGTCTTCGAGCAGATGAAGATAGAGCCCACCGACAAGCGCGCTGCCGACCTGCCGGTGCTGCGCGGCGGACCCGTCCACCAGGATCGCGGCTTCGTGCTGCACCGACCCGGCGGTGAGTGGGATTCGACCCACAAGATCTCCGACTCCATCCAGGTCACCACCTCGCGCGACGTGCTCGCCGCCATGGCCACCGGCACCGGCCCGGAAAAAGCATTCATCGCGCTCGGTTACGCGGGTTGGGAAGCCGGCCAGCTCGAAAAGGAAATGCTCGACAACTCCTGGTTGTCGGTGCCCGCCGATGAAAGCGTGATCTTCGATCTGCCTTACGAGGAGCGCTGGCTCGCAACGCTCCGGTTGCTGGGCGTCGAACCCGGGCAGCTCACCTCGTTCTCCGGTCATGCCTGACCGGCAACCAGTAGAGATAGTCGTTGCAATCGACTTCGGACTTCGACGTATTGGCATCGCGAGCGGCGACACGCTGACGCGGGCCGCGCATCCCCGCTCCACCGATCTCCAACGGTCCGCATGGACCCGACTGGCGCGCGCTCGAGCGCGTGCTCGCGGACACGCGCCCGGCCCGCATCGCGGTGGGCGAGCCCTATAATGCCGACGGCAGCGCGAGTCCCCTGACGGAGGCCGCACGCCGTTTCGCTTCCGAGCTCGCAACCCGAAGTTCGCTGCCCGTCGACCTGGTGGATGAACGATGGTCCTCGCAGGACGCCGAAGAGCGCCTGCGCTCCCAGCGCGCGAGCGGCGAGCGCAAGCGGCGCGTGACGCGCGAAGCCGTCGATGCGGCGGCAGCCGCAATAATTCTGGAACGCTGGTTCGCAAAACAAGACACATGACGCAACAGACACGCCCGAACGGCACCCTGCGGCACCTGCTCACGCTCGAGGGAATGTCACGCCCCGCGATCGAAGCCCTGCTCACGCGCGCGCAGAAATTCGTGAAACCCGTGGGCGAAGCGCCGGCTACACAACAAGAGCCTGGCCGGCATCACGGTGGCCAACATGTTCACCGAGCCGTCGACGCGCACTCGCGTGTCGTTCGAGCTCGCCGCGAAGCGGCTCGGCGCGGACGTGGTCAATCTCGAGGTGCAGCTCTCTTCACGCGTGAAGGGTGAGAGCATGCTCGACACCATCTACACGCTCGAAGCCTGCCACGTGGACGTGTTCGTGATTCGCGATGCCGAGGCGGGCGTACCGGGAATCGTCGCCACGAATGTGCAGCCGCATGCCTGCGTGCTGTCCGCGGGAGAAGCGCACGTCGCGCATCCCACGCAAGGGCTGCTCGACGCCCTCACCATCCTGCAGGCCAAGAAGAAGTTCGATGGCCTCAAGGTGGCCATCGTGGGTGACGTGAAGCACTCGCGCGTGGCGCGTTCCGCCTGGCACGTGCTGGCAACGCTGGGTGTAGCCGAGATCCGCATCGTCTCGCCGCGCGGCCTGGCGCCCGACGCCAGCGAATTCGCGGGCTGCGAGCGACATACATCCATCGAAGCCGGCATCGCTGGCGCCGACGTCATCATGATGTTGCGCATCCAGAAGGAACGCATGGCGACTGCCGCGATTCCGGATGCCGACCGCTACTTCGCCAAGTTCGGGCTTTCGTCGGAGCGCCTGGCGAAAGCCAGGCCCGATGCCATCGTCATGCATCCGCAGCCGATGAATCGCGGCATCGAGATTGCCTCGGACGTCGCCGACGGGCCGCAATCAGTGATCCGCGACCAGGTGCGCAACGGCGTCGCCGTGCGCATGGCGGTGCTCGAAGCGGTCATCGAAGGCAGAAAATCGTGAGCGCACTGCCCCAGGAAGAGCCCGGCCGCAGTCACGGCGTGCATCCCGCGCATCGCGGCAGCATCTTTCTCGAAGACGGCAAAGTCATCGCGCAGGAGTCCTGGCCCGGCGAACAGTTCGTGCTGCGGGTTTTGGCGCCCAAATGCGCCGCGCGCGCCGAGCCCGGCAGCTTCGTGCATCTCACCTGCGATCCGGACGTGCCCATGCGCCGCCCGCTGTCGATCCAGCGCGTGAACGCCACCGAGGGCTGGATCGAAATCCTCTACAAGATCGTCGGCCCTGGCCTGCGCGCCCTGAGCCGCCGGCACGCGGGCGACGTGATCAGCGTGCTGGGACCCATCGGCCAGCCGTTCAAACCCGATCCCTCGCGGCCGCGCGCCTTGTTAGTCGGCGGCGGCGTGGGCATTCCGCCCATGGTGTTCCTGGCCGAGTGGATGAGCGCGCAAGCCGGTCCCTGGAAACCGCTGGTACTCATGGGCTCCGAGATTCCCTTCCCCTTCAAGCCGCGGCCTTCGACCATTCTCGTGCCCGGCATTCCCGCCGGCAGCATCGCCGCCATGCCGCTGCTCGATGGCTGGAGCGTTCCCAGCCGCCTGGCGAGCAAGGCTGGCTTTGCCGGCTGCTACGACGGCTTCGTCACGCAGCTCGCGGACGAGTGGTTAGGCTCGCTCGACGACTCCGCGAAATGCGGAAGTCGAAGTGTTCTCCTGCGGCCCCACACCGATGCTCGAGGCGATGGCGAAGGTGGCGGCGAAACATGGCGTTCGCTGCCAGGTGTCCCTCGAAGAGTTCATGGCCTGCGCCGTCGGCGGCTGCGCCGGCTGCACGGTACGCGTGAACACGCCTGATGGCCCCGCGATGAAGCGCGTCTGCGTCGACGGACCGGTATTCGATTCCCGGGCGGTCTTTTCCTGAAACGACATCCTGGAGCCCGCGCAGCGGCTCCCGCGCTGACCGGGATGTGCCTGGCACCGCGCCCAGGACATATCGCGCCGCACTAACAACTCACGCTGGCTCCTGAAGGGCATCCATGTTATTTATACGATTAATGGCCTGAGGGGGCCTGATCGATAACCAGGAGGCAGCCCATGGACGAGCTCACCAGTCGCGCGCGCGCGGCAATAACCACCGCCCTTTTTCTTCTCTTCTCTTTCTACGCACCCGCCGCTTCGGCGCAGGCGTTCGCCAAGGGCGCGGATGTCAGCTGGATCACGCAGATGGAGTCCAGCGGCTATCGCTGGCAGAACGACGCCGGCACGCAACAGGACCTCCTGCAGATCCTGAAGGACCACGGCATGAACTCGATTCGTCTGCGCGTCTGGGTGAATCCCAGCGGCGGATGGAACGGCGTCAATGACGTCGTTGCGAAAGCGATTCGCGCCCGGAACGCCGGCTTCCGCATCATGATCGACTTTCACTACAGCGATTCATGGGCGGATCCGGGCCAGCAGACCAAGCCGGCCGCGTGGCGCACGCACACCTTCGAACAGCTCATGGCCGACGTGTATCAGCACACGTTCAACACCATGAACACGCTGGCCTCGAACGGAATATTCCCGGAGTGGGTGCAGGTCGGAAACGAAACCAACAATGGCATGTTGTGGGAAGACGGGCGGGCCTCGGTGAGTCCGACGAACATGCGCAACTACGCGTGGCTGGTGAACAGCGGTTACGACGCGGTGAAGGCCGTGAGCCCCAATTCGAAGGTCATCGTGCACGTGTCCAACGCCTACGACAACGCGCTGTTCCGCTGGAATTTCGACGGGCTGCGCGCGAACGGCGCCCGCTGGGACATCATCGGGATGTCGCTGTATCCCGAGCCTGGCAACTGGCAGACCTTGCTCAGTCAGGCCATCACCAACATCAACGACATGCGCTCGCGCTACGGCAAGGGCGTCATGATCGTCGAGACCGGCATGAGCTGGGACCAGGCCACCGCGAGCAAGGCGTTCCTCACGGACCTCATCACGCGGTCACGGAACGCGGGCGCGCTCGGCGTGCTCTATTGGGAGCCACAGGCCTTCAACTGGCAGGGTTACACCAAGGGAGCGTGGAACACGAATGGCCGACCCACGATCGCGCTCGACGCCTTCATCGAAGGCACCACACCGCAGCCCTCCGGTAGCGTCACGCTGCAGGAGAATCTGACCGGCTTCTGCGGCGTCGACGGCACGATCGATAGCAACCATGCGGGCTACACGGGCAACGGCTTCGCGAACTCCAACAACGCCACCAATGCGGGTGTGCGCTGGCGAGTGAATGCGACCGCCGCCGGCAACTTCACGCTGCAGTGGCGCTTTGCGAACGGGACCACGGGCAACCGGCCCGGAAGCCTGCGCGTGAACGGAACTACTCTTTCGACTGTGGCGCTGCAGGCGACCGGCGCATGGACTACCTGGACGAACACGGGCTCCGTCACTGCGGCGCTTCGAGCCGGCGCCAACGACATCGCGCTCGTCGCAACCACCAGTGGCGGTCTGGCGAATGTCGATTCGCTGACCGTGACCGGAAGCGGCATCAGCGCCACCGCGTGTAATTGAGAATCGGGTTAGAAGGGGCGGCCACTTGCGTGGTCCGCCCCGCCCACCCTTCACGCAGAGAACCTGCTTCAGGGTGTGCGCGATCTCGAGGAGATCGCGCCATACGAACGCGCAATCGCGCCGTTCGTCAGATTACAGATCACGCCACGTGAGCGTCAGGCCGAAGCCGTCACCGACATCATCGGTGTAGACACGTCCGAGCAACGCGAACCCGTGTGGCAGGCCCACCTCCCCACGCACCAGCACTCGATCGCCTCCGGAGTTGTAACCGCCGCCCAACTTGAATTTCGGGAAGTAGTAGTCGAACTCGAGACCGAAATTCGTATCGTCGTCGGTATCGGCAAGGCTGATGCTGCCGGCCCACCAGTTGTCGTTGGCAAGTTTCGCCGCGTAACGGGCCGTGAGATTCGGATCCCAGTCGTCTTCGGTGAAGTCGGTACCGAAGAACAATCTGGGGATCGGCACGATTCCGAGCGTGCCGTTGAAGTTCGTATCGTCGTCTGCGGCGTCGTCCGTCTCGACGAAGCCCGCGCGAATGAAGAACATGTTGTTCGTGAAGTGATAGCCGACGTTGGCGGCGTATTGATCCGCATCGTTGTCGCCAACGCTCACCTGCACTGCCTGCACATCCACATAACTCGAGCGCGCGATGTACGCCGCCTCTCCAACCGGCACGCCATCCGTGGGCACTGGTTTGAAGTAGAACGTACCCGTTCCCGCAAACACATCGGCATCCTCCGAGGAATCCTCGATGCTGATGGTGTCGTAAGCCAGTTGCAGCTGGACGCGAAAGTCTTCCGCCTGGACCGCGGCTGAAGTCACTAGCCCCGCCAGCGCGAGGATCTGCATTGACCGATTTCGAACGATTCTCATTGGGGACCTTCCTTGGTTCTGTTGAAACAGTTGTGGGCATGCCGCCACGAGGCCGCAGCCGGGGCGGACTATGCAGCACTAGTTTGACCAAGGGAAATTGGTGATCGCCGCAATGCGGCGTGGACATAGTTAGGAACGTGTCTAAATTGCGCGATGCGATCTGCCTGCCACCGCCACCGCCACAATTGGCCCGATTTCCGCCCTGACAAATCACCATGGGACGTTGCGGCAGCGCGAGACTCGTTGGCACCGCAGGAGACTGGAGTGGCCCCATGTTCGACTGGAATTACTGGCTCGCCGAGTTCGAGGCCCGCGTGCCGCGGCTGGTGGTGATGCGCGTGCCCCGCAGCAGCGTACTCACCGCCGAGGAAAGAATGCGCATCGCCGATTCCATCGGCACCTTCCAGCTCGGTGAGCAATCCGAGGGCCGCACGCTGCTGCGCTTCGCGCGCGAGTTCGGCGCGCAGCGCGGCTGTCCCGAGCTCGGCCGCGTGACCGAGTTATTCATCCGGGAAGAGCAGCACCACGCGGCCCAGCTGCGCGAGTTCATGCTGGCGCATGGCATCGTGCTCAAACAACGCAACTGGACCGACAGCGTGTTCCGGCAGATTCGACGGCTGGCGGGCTTCGAGATGGCGGTCACCATACTCGTGACCGCGGAGATGGTGGGGTTCGTGTACTACCGCGCACTGGGACGCGCGACTCAGAACAAGCCTCTCCGGACGATCTGCCGGCAGATGTGCGCCGACGAAGCCATCCACCTGCGCTATGAAGCGCAGCTGCTGCGCACGCTGCGCGGTGCGCGTCCGCGATGGGGACGTAGGGTGGTTGAGCTGGCGCACCGCACGCTGCTCGCGGTGACGGCCCGCATCGTGTTTCGCGAACATCGGCGGGTGCTGGAGTTCGCCGGCCACGACGCGCGCAGCTTCGCCGACGATTGCCGGTCGCTGTATCGAACGGTGCTGGCGGAAAAAGGGGACAGATCTATTTTTCTGGGTGTCGACAAAGGCGGACATATTTTTCGCAACGAAAAATAGATCTGTCCCCTTTTTCCGACTCCGACTTCAGCCGAAGTTGATCTTGGCTTCGAGGTTCGAGCGCGAATCGGCGTTCAGCAGCGCCTCTTCGAGCTCGATGCGGTTCTGCTTGTAGAGATTCAGCAGCGCCACGTCGAAGCTCTGCACTCCGCGTTCGGAGCTGGCGACGATGGCTTCCTTGATCGCGCTGACGTCGCCCTTCTTCACCAGTTCGCTGATGTAGGGCGTGTTCAGCATGACTTCGATGGCCGCCATGCGCTTGCCGTCCTTGGTCACGACCAGGCGCTGCGAGCAGATGGCACGCAGGTACTGCGACAGGTCGAGGAAGATCTGCTTGTGCTGATCCTGCGGGAACATGTTGATGATGCGGTCGAGCGTCTCGGCGCTGTTGTTGGCATGCAGCGTCGAGAGGACCAGGTGGCCCGTGCCAGAGAGGTTGATCGCCGCCTCCATCGTCTCCTTGTCGCGGATTTCGCCGATGAGGATGACGTCGGGCGCGGCGCGCATCACGCCGCGCAGCGCGCGCGCGAACGACTTGGTGTCGAGGCCGACTTCGCGCTGGTTGACGATCGAGCGCTTGTTGGTGTGCAGGAATTCGATCGGGTCCTCGATGGTCACGATGTGATCCGACGAGGTCTCGTTGCGATGGTTGATCATCGCCGCGATGGACGTGGATTTGCCGGAACCGGTGGCGCCCACCATCAGGATGAGCCCGCGCTTCATCATGATGAGGTCCTTGAACATGTCGGGCAGGCCGAGCTGATCGAGCTTGCGGCATGTCGGCGCTGATGTAGCGCAACACCATCGCCGGATAACCGCGCTGGTAGAACACGTTGACGCGGAAGCGGCCGAGACCAGGCTCGGAGATGGCGAAGTCGATTTCCAGCTCGCGCTTGAAGCTCTCGAGCTGGTCGGGAGTCATGAGGCCGTAGGCCGCCTGGCGCACGGTTTCCGGCGTCAGGACCTGCTTGTTGATGGGCAGGATGGCGCCTTCGATCTTCACTTTTATGGGCGAGTTCGAGGTGAAGAACAGGTCGGACGCCTTGCGCTCGACCATGAGCTTGAACAGCGGCCGGGTGTTGAGCACCATCGGCGAGCCTTCAGAAGCTTGTTTGACCTCAATCGTATCCACGAACTTTTCGTTCACTGCTGGCATATCCACTCTTGATTAAACCGGTTTAGAACGATCGGCCCTGTTGTTCTTCGTCGACCATCGACAGCGTGCCGCCGTCGTCGAGGTTCTTCACCTCGCGCTTGCTCTCGAGCTTGATGCGCAGCCGCAGCTCGTTCTTGGAGTCGGCATTGCGCAGCGCGTCTTCGTAGGAGATGAAGCCCGCCTCGTACAGGTCGTAGAGCGCCTGGTCGAAGGTCTTCATGCCGACGCGCGTCGAGCGCGACATGACGTCCTTGATCTCCTGCACCTTGCCTTTGAAGATCAGGTCCTGGATCAGCGGCGAATTCAGCATGATCTCCATCGCCGCGATGCGGCCCGCGCCGGCTTCGCGCGGCACCAGGCGCTGCGAGACCAGCGCGCGGATGTTCAGCGAGAGATCCATGAGCAGCTGTTCGCGCCGCTCGTCAGGGAAGAAGTTGATGATGCGGTCGAGCGCCTGGTTGGAGCTGTTTGCATGCAGCGTCGCCAGCACCAGGTGGCCGGTTTCAGCGAACTGGATGCCGTACTCCATGGTCTCGCGATCGCGGATTTCGCCGATGAGGATGACGTCCGGCGCCTGGCGCAGGGTGTTCTTCAGCGCGGTGTGCCAGTTGTCGGTGTCGACGCCCACTTCGCGGTGCGTGATCACGCAGCCTTTGTGCTGGTGCACGTATTCCACCGGATCTTCGATGGTGACGATGTGGCCGCGCGTCTTCTCGTTGCGATAACCGACCATGGCCGCGAGCGACGTCGACTTGCCCGAGCCGGTGCCGCCCACCAGGATCACGAGGCCACGCTTCGACAGCACGACCTCCTTGAGGATCGGCGGCAGCTCGAGTTCTTCGAGCGTCGGGATCTTGGAATTGATGAGGCGGATGACGCAGCCGGTGTTGCCCTGCTGCACGAAGGTGTTGACGCGGAAGCGGCCGATGCCCGGCGGCGCGATCGCGAAATTACATTCCTTGGTGGCGTCGAATTCCTTGGTCTGCCGGTCGTTCATGATGGAACGCACGAGCACCGCGGATTGCTCGCCCGTCAGCGCGCGCTCGGACTGGGGCCGCACCTCACCGTCGATCTTGATCGCCGGGGGAAACCCCGCCGTGATGAAAAGATCGGAAGCCTTCTTGTCGACAACGCGACGCAGAAGGTCCTGCATGAGTTTTATGCCTTGCTCTCGTCCATCGCGGTTACCTACTCTTCCGGCGCGAAGCGCCGCCTTCATGTACCCGGTTTGCGTCCGCAAACCGGTTTTGAATCCCGGCGTCAGCCGTCACAAAGCATCCTTGTTGGAGGCTTTGTAGCGAGCTTCTTCCTTACTGACGACACCCTTCGTGACCATCTCGGCCAGGCATTGATCCAGCGTCTGCATGCCCTGCTGCGCGCCGGTCTGAATGGCGGAGTACATCTGCGCGATCTTGCCTTCGCGAATCAGGTTACGAATGGCGGGCGTGCCGATCATGATTTCGTGCGCTGCGATGCGGCCGCCGCCGTTGCGCTTGAGCAGCGTCTGCGAGATGACCGCGCGCAGCGATTCCGAAAGCATCGCGCGGACCATTTCCTTTTCCTGCGCCGGAAACACGTCGACCACGCGGTCGATGGTCTTGGCGGCCGAACTGGTGTGCAGCGTGCCGAACACCAGATGTCCGGTTTCAGCGGCGGTGAGCGCCAGGCGAATGGTTTCCAGGTCGCGCATTTCGCCGACCAGCACCACGTCCGGGTCTTCACGAAGCGCCGAACGCAACGCCTCGGAGAAGCCGAGCGTGTCGCGATGGACTTCGCGCTGGTTCATGAGGCAGCGTTTGCTCTCGTGAACGAATTCGATGGGGTCCTCGATCGTGATGATGTGATCGGGACGGTTGTCATTACAGTGGTTGACCATGCCCGCGAGCGTGGTCGATTTGCCCGAACCGGTGGGGCCGGTGACCAGTACCAGGCCGCGCGGCAGCATGCACAGGTCACGGAAAATCTTCGGTGCGGCCAGGTCGTCGAGCGACAGGATGACCGAGGGAATATTGCGGAACACGGCGCCAGCGCCGCGATTCTGGTTGAACGCGTTGACGCGGAAGCGCGCGAGCTTCGGGATCTCGAACGAAAAGTCGGTCTCGAAGAACTCTTCGAAATTCTTGCGCTGCTTGTCGTTCATGATGTCGTACACCATGCCGTGCACTTCCTTGTGGGTAAGCGCGGGCATGTTGATACGTTTCATGTCGCCGTCGACACGAATCATGGGTGGCACGCCAGCGGACAGGTGCAAGTCCGAGGCGTTATTCTTTACGGCGAAAGCGAGGAGCTGGGCGACGTCGACGGCCATGCGGTGTCCCTTGATGAGCGCCGTTGAGTATAGACCCGGGTATCACTGACCAATATGTTATCCCGTCCGCAGAATTGCTCTGAGAACGTCCAGACAGCTCAGAGTCGCATCGCCAGGGCTTGCCTTGAGGCTTCGCGAAGTGTCGATTCCGTCACGCTTCTGGCCGTTTCGAAGGGTCAGAGCAGCGCAGCAATCGACAGCGCAGCGCGCGCCGGCATCGAGCATTTCGGCGAGAATTTCCTGCAGGAAAGCCTGCCCAAGATCGAATTGCTGGGCGGGCGCGAGCTTTGCTGGCATTTCATCGGGCGCCTGCAGGCTAACAAGACGCGCGCCGTGGCCGAGAATTTCGCCTGGGTGCATGCCGTCGACCGCCTGAAGATCGCCGAACGGCTCTCGGCGCAGCGCCCGTCCCACGCGCCCCCGCTCAACCTCTGCCTGCAGCTGCACGTGGGTGGTGAGGAGAGCAAGGGAGGCGTCGAAGCCGCCGACATCGCGCCGCTCGCGGTCGCGGTGCGCGAACTGCCACGAATCAGGCTGCGGGGCCTCATGTGCATGCCACCCGCCGAGAACGATGCTGAACGCCAGCGTCAGTGGTTTCGCGAGACGCGCCAGGTCTTCAACTATCTCAACGAACAGGGCTTGGGGCTCGACACATTGTCGATGGGCACCAGCGGCGACTTCGAATCCGCCATCGCCGAAGGCGCAACCATGGTGCGGATCGGCACGGCGATCTTCGGTCCGCGCGACACAGTTAATATCGAAGGCACATGAACATCAACGCAGCATTCATCGGCGGCGGCAACATGGGTGGCGCACTCATTCGCGGCCTCATCGCCCGCGGCCTCGCCGCGCAGAACATCCGGGTCGGAGAAGCGTACGAGCAGCGACGCATCGCGCTGGCGGACGAACTCGGCGTGCACGTGACCGCCGACAACCGCGAAGCTGTCGCCGGCGCCGACGTGGTGGTGCTCGCGGTGAAACCACAGGATATGGCGGCCACTGTGCAGGCCATTGCCGATGCTTTTGCGCAACGGCCGCCGCTGGTGTTGTCGATCGCGGCGGGAATTCGCGTCGCGGATATCTCGAGCTGGTGCGGCCGCGGTGTCGCCGTGGTGCGCGCCATGCCGAATCGTCCGGCGCTGAACGGCGCCGGCGCAACCGCGATGTACGCGCCGCCTTCACTCAGCCAGGCGCATCGCAACCTCGCCGCGGAAGTACTGGGCGCGGTGGGCACCACGGTATGGGTGCAGAACGAGGACGCAATCGACGTCGTGACCGCGCTGTCGGGCAGTGGCCCTGCCTACTTCTTCCTGCTCGCGGAACTCATGACCGACGCCGCGGTGAATCTCGGCCTCGACCGGGCGAGCGCCCAGGAGCTCAGCATCCAGACGCTGTTCGGCTCTGGACGCATGGCGCGCGACAGTGACGGCGATCTTGCGCGGCTGCGCGCCGAAGTCACGTCCAAAGGTGGCACTACCGAGGCCGCGGTGCGCGCGTTCGACGCCGCGAATCTGCGTGGTATCGTCGCTGCCGCGCTGTCGGCCGCTACTGAACGGGGCCGTGAGATGGCGCAGGCTTTCGGAAAAACGAACAAGACATGAACGCTCTCTACTACCTCGTCGACACGCTTACATCGCTGTATCTCGGTGTGCTCATCCTCCGGCTCATCATGCAGATCGTACGCGCCAACTTCCGCAATCCGTTTGCCGAAGCGGTGCTCCGGCTCACCAATCCGCTGGTAATGCCGCTGCGGCGCGTGCTGCCGCCGGTCGGCAAGACCGATTCAGCCACGGTGCTCGCCATCGTGTTGTTCGCGGTCTTCAAGGTCGTGTTGCTGACACTGCTGTTCGGCGGCCTGCTCACGCCCATCGCGATGTTGCTCGTCGTGGTGCGCACGCTCGTGCTCGCGGTGTTGTGGCTCTACTTCTTCCTTATTCTGTTCTATGGAATCGCGAGCTTCGTCCTGCAAGGCGGCAGCTCACCGGTATTCGAGGTGCTCGCCTACGTGTGCGATCCGTTGCTCAACCGCATCCGGAGAATCATTCCGTCGATCGTTGCGGGCCTCGACCTGTCGTTTCTCTGGGCGATCATCGCGATTCAGGCGTTGATCATTCTCATCGGGGAAATCAGGCTCTGAATCGCCGATCGACTCTTTACGACAACGACTTAGCCGCACACCTAAACGTCGAATCGACGCCCGCCGCAGCGCCGCTCTGGCGAAGATTCGTACAGCGCACGCGCGAAAAAATCACGCACTGCAATTCCTCGGCGCTCACCGCATGTGCTCGCGGGCCTAGAAAACAAGGCATTTGCCGCATTCATGTGCAACGAAAATGCTTGCGAATGCGGACCTGTGTGATATGTTGCGCGCCGAACAGCTCGCCGCGGATATATTTTCCGCTGCATTTTTTTCTACGAGGAGTCGAGTAATGGCAAAGAAAGGTGGCGCACCGACGAAGTCGGAAATCGTGGCAACGATCTGCAAGGACAGCGAGCTGTCCCGCAAGCAGGTGGCCGCGGTATTCGAGTCACTCAACGGCATCATCAAGAAGAGCCTGCGTGGCCCTGGCCTGTTCACGCTGCCCGGCCTTCTCAAGATGAAGGTCGTGAAGAAGCCCGCCACGAAGGCGCGCGAAGGCATCAATCCGTTCACGAAGGAAAAGATGGTCTTCAAGGCGAAGCCGGCCTCCAAGAAGGTCCGCGTACTGCCGCTGAAGAGCCTCAAGGCCTTGGTAAATTGATAAGGGTTGACTAAGGCAGCGCATCGCGCCACGGCGCGAATGCGACACGAAAGCCCGACGTCGAAAGACGTCCGGGCTTTTGTGCTTTCTGGCGCCGTGGAGTGGTGCCGTCGCGTGGTGCCGGGCACCAAAAGCCGTAGTTGAGTGAGCGCTCGCGTTCCTGCCAGCATCCGCTCAACTACGGTTTTTGGTGCCCGGCACCACCGCGCAGAAAATCCAGCACGAGCGGCTTGAGCTCATGAAGCTTGCCGTGAAAGAAATGCCCGGCGCCGGCCAGCACGTGCAGGCGCGGCTGGCGTGGCTGCTCGGCTGCCCACGCAAGTACCGCCTCGGGGGGCACGACATCGTCAGCGTCGCCCTGGGCGAGCATCCAGTCGCAGTGTGGATTCGCCACGGTGCCGAGGTCGAAGCGCGCCACCGGCGGCGCAACCGCCACCAGCTTCGCAGGCTCGAGCTGCTGCGCCGCGCGCAGCGCCACGAACGCGCCGAACGAGAACCCGCCTAACCACAACGCTGCTTCAGGGAATCGCCGATGACCCTCGGCCACCACCGCGCCGAGGTCATCGGCTTCTCCACGACCGTTGTCGAACGATCCGCCGCTCGCGCCAACGCCGCGAAAATTGAAGCGGAACGTGGGTGCACCACATTCCGTCATCGCGCGCGCGAGAACGTGCGTGACCTTGTTGTCCATGGTGCCGCCGTACAGCGGGTGCGGATGGCAGGCGACTCCAAACACGCGTGGCGCCGCGGCAGCGTCATCAGGGAATTCCAGCCGGGTTTCCAGGGGCCCGACAGGCCCCGTCACCGTCAGGACTTCAGCCCGGGTCACGGCGCCTTGTAGACGGTGTTGTCCTTCATCACGAACACCACGCGCTCCATCGACGGTGATGTCCTCCAGCGGATTGCCCGGCACGCCCACGAGCTCGCCGAGCTTGCCGACCGCGATGCTGCCAACCTTGTCGTCGAGCTCCAGGAACTTCGCCGGTGCCGAGGTGGCCACGCGAATTGCCTCCATGGCGGGCATGCCACTATCCACCATGAGCTTGAACTCGCGCGCATTGTCGCCGTGCCTGCTCACGCCCGTATCCGTGCCGTACAGGATCTTCACGCCGTATTTGTAGGCCTTGGTGAACGTGCTCTGGATCTGGGGGCCGACCTGCAGCGCCTTGGGGCGCACGACCGGCGGGAAGAAGTTCGGGTCCTGCGCCTGGTCGAACACCCATCGGCCCGCGGAAATCGTCGGCACATAGAAGGTGCCGCGCTCTTTCATGAGCTTCATGCCTTCGTCGTCCAGGAACGTGCCGTGTTCGATCGTGTCCACACCGCCGCGCACCGCGCGCTTGATGCCTTCTGCGCCGTGAGCGTGCGCCGCCACCTTGAAGCCGTAGTCACGCGCGGTGGAAACCACGGCGCGGATTTCTTCTTCGGTCATCTGCGGGTTGAGGCCGTTCTTGGCGATCGACAACACGCCGCCGGTGGCGGTGATCTTGATGGTGTCGGAGCCTTCCTTGTAGCGCTGCCGCACGGCCTTGCGCGCATCCTCGACGCTGTTGATGACCCCGTCGTTCGCACCCGGGTCAGCCGGAAACTTGCGTGCCCAACCGTTGGTGGGGTCCGCGTGACCGCCGGTGCTGGCGATGGACTTGCCCGCGGCGATGACGCGTGGACCCGGCACCTTGCCGGCGTTGATGGCGTTGCGCAGCGAGATCGACGCGCGATAGGTGTCGCCCAGGTCTCGCACGGTGGTGAAGCCAGCTAACAACGTGCGCTCGGCGTACATCACGCCATCGATGGCCACGTCGCCTTCATTTTTCTTGTAGCCGTCGATCTCCGCAGTCTTGCTGTACTCGCTGGTGAGATGGACGTGCATGTCGAAGAGGCCGGGCAGCACAGTGCCCTGCTTCAGGTCGATGACCCGGTCACCCGCCGCGGGTGTGCGGAAGCCCGATTCGATCGCGACGATCTTGCCCGCGTCCACGACGACGGTCTGGTTCGTCCTCACGGTGTCGGAGACGCCATCGATGACGCGCCCTGCGTGGATCAGCGTGGCGGCCTGGGCGGCACCGACATGGAACAGCAGCGCGAGCGCGAGATCCGCGCTTCATCAACGAACTTCCACCAGCTCGACGTCGAACACCAGCGTGGCGCCGGGCGGAATCACGCCGCCCGCACCGCGATTGCCGTAGCCCATTTCGGGTGGAATGACGAGCCGGCGCTTGCCGCCGACCTGCATGCCGACCACGCCCTGATCCCAGCCCGTGATGACCGCGCCGGCGCCGAGAGGAAACTCGAAGGGTTCGCCGCCCACCGAGCTGTCGAATTGTTTGCCCTTGTTCTCGGGCGCGCCTGCATCGAACAGCCAGCCCGTGTAGTGCACCAGTGCGGTCTGTCCGGATTTGATCTCGGCGCCTTGTCCTGATGCGAGGTCGGTTTTCTGCAGGGGCATGGCTTCGGTTCCTGTGGAAGGGGAAGGGTTGGGTACGGCGGCGGGCGGGGCTTCCGCAACCGGCGCGGGCAGCTCATCGCCGGCGGACTTCTCGCTCTTGCTGCAGGCCACGATGGCGAGCGCGCTCAAGATCATCGTGCATGAAGTGGCCAGCAACTTGCGGTGCATCGCGAGACTCCGGGTTTGCGGGAGCGGCATTATTACAAACAATCTCTATTGCAGCCGCATCCACATGCGATTGAGCCGCTGGACGAACGCGCCAGGGTCCGGAAGCTGGGCTCCTTCTGCCAGCATCGCCTGTTCGAAGATCACCAGCGCCAGCTCGCCGAAGTCGGACGGTTCTTCACGATGGCCGAGGTACTTCACCAGGTGGTGATCGACATTGAGCTCGAGCACCGGCTTGCCGGCCGGCGCCTTTTGTCCGGCTGCTTCCAGCGCACGCCGCAGCGGAGCGGAAATGTCGTGTTCGCCGGCCACCAGCACCGCCGCGGAATCCTTGAGCCGCGTGCTCACGCGGACCTCGGAGACACGGTCGCCGAGCGCGTCCTTGACGCGCTTGAGCAGCGACGCTGACTCCTTCAATTGCGCCTCGGCCTTTTCCTTGTCGGCGGCGCTCGCGAGCGCGCCGAGGTCCAGGTCGCCGCGCGACGCGTCCCTGAATTGTTTGCCTTCGAACTCCTGCAGGTGGTCCATGACCCACGCGTCGATGCGCCTGCCTAACAACAGCACCTCGACGTTGCGCGCCCGCAGGGCCTCTATGGCCGGGTGACTGCGGGCCGCCGCGAAACTCTCGCCCACCACGTAGTAGATCTTGTCCTGGCCGGTCTGCATGCGCGCCACGTAGTCCGCCAGCGAGACCTCTTCGGCATCGCCGGCATTGTTCGTGGAAGCGAATCTCAGCAGCGGCAGCAGCTTGTCGCGATTGCCGTGGTCCTCGGCCAGGCCTTCCTTCAGAACGGCACCGAACTCGTTCCAGAAGCCCTGGTACCTGGCCGCATCGTCTTTCGCCAGTTTCGCCAGCAGCTCGAGCACGCGCCTGGTCAGGGCCGCACGCATGGCCTCCACTTCGCTGTCCGATTGCAACAGCTCGCGTGAAACGTTCAGCGGCAGGTCGGCCGAATCGAGCACACCTTTGACGAAGCGCAGGTACAGCGGCAGGAACTGCTCCGCGTCGTCCATGATGAATACGCGCCGCACATACAGCTTGAGCCCGCGTGCGCCATCGCGCTGCCAGAGGTCGAATGGCGCTGCCGCCGGGATGTACACGAGGCTGGTGTAGTCGCGTTTGCCCTCCACGCGGTTGTGCGCCCAGATGAGCGGCTCGCCCGAGTCGTGCGTCAGGTGGCGGTAGAACTCGACGTACTCCTCGTCCTTGATTTCGCCCTTGGGACGCGCCCAGAGCGCCGTGCCGCGGTTCACGGCTTCGTACTCGACGGTAGCCTCGCCCTCTTTCGGCATGCGCACCGGGAACGCGATGTGGTCGGAGTAGCGGCGCACCAGCGAGCGCAGGCGCCAGGCGTCGAGAAATTCTTTGGCCTCTTCCTTGAGGTGCAGGACGATGGTGGTGCCACGTTCGGCACGATCCACGGTCTCGACGGAAAACTCTCCGTCGGCCGCCGATTCCCAGCGCACGCCGTCGCTGGCGGGCAAGCCGGCGCGGCGGGTCAGTACCTCGACACGATCCGCGACGATGAACGCTGAATAGAAGCCCACGCCGAACTGGCCGATGAGCTGCGAGTCTTTTTGCTGGTCGCCCGAGAGTTTCTTGAAGAATTCCGCGGTCCCGGAACGGGCGATCGTGCCGAGGTGCGACACGGCCTCCTCGCGGCTCATGCCGATGCCGTTGTCGCGGATGGTGAGAGTCTTCTTCGCCGCGTCCGCTTCGATCCACACGGCGAGTTCGGTTTCGCCGGCCATCAATTCCGGCTTGCTGAGCGCCTCGAAGCGCAACTTGTCGTTCGCATCGGAGGCATTCGAGATCAGCTCGCGCAGGAAGATTTCCCGGTGGCTGTACAGCGAATGGATCATGAGCTTCAGCAGCTCACGGACTTCGGCCTGGAAACTCAGCGTTTCCTTGGGCGCATCTTTCGTATTGGGGGTTGTCATGGCGCCGGCAGACTGCGGGCGCCGAAATCAGAATTCAAGCCCTCCGCGGGCCTGATCGATCAACCAGGGTTGATCAGCGCGGGCGGACCGAAGTCCAGATAGCCATCGCGGTGTTCTTCACATAGTGCCGGCTGGTACCCACGAGGTCGTCGATTTCATCCCAGAGCAGAAGGAAACGTTCCATCGCGGTCACCTACAAAAACAAGCGTGGAGGCGATGGTAGGAACCGCTCTGCGTTATCGCTGTGTCCGTAGTCACAGTCGGCCGGTTGTTTGGTTGCACCGCCCTGACCGCATCGCTAGTCTTTGGAGTGCTTCACATAGAAACCACATTCTGACAAACCGTCCGAAGGAAGCATGCAACGCATCGTCGTCCTTAACCCTAAAGGGGGCTCTGGCAAGACGACGCTCGCGATAAACCTCGCGGCGTACTTCGCCGGGCGTGGCGACGCCACCCTGCTCATCGACCGCGATCCCCAAGGGTCGGCCACGCGCTGGTTGCGCAAGCGCAAACCGCCGCAGCCGGCCATCACCGGCATCGCCACCTTCGAGCACGATGCGCGCACTACGCGGGCCTGGCAGATGCGCGTGCCCGACGGCACGGAAAAGATCGTGGTGGACAGCCCCGCCGCGGTCGAAGCGCGCCTCATGCCTGAGCTCACGCGTGACGCGAACAAGATCATCGTGCCGGTGCTCCCCTCGGACATCGACATCCACGCCGCTTCGCGCTGCATCGCCGACCTGTTGCTGGTGGCCAAGATCAAGCGTGCGGAAAACCGCATCGGCGTGATCGCCAACCGGGTGCGCAAGAACACTCTCATGTTCCAGGCGCTCATGCGGTTCCTGGAAAAGCTCGAAATCCCCATCGTCGCGACGATGCGCGATTCGCAGAACTACGTGCGGGCCGCCGAGATGGGAGTCGGCATCCACGAAATGAAGCCGTACCTGGTCAAGGAAGACATGGGCCAGTGGGAGACGCTCCTCACCTGGCTGGAGCCGGAGAAGGCGCTTGCCGAGCAGCCAGCGCCCATGCAGGAACAGCCGGCGCCCGAAGCGGTGGCGGTCGCGACCGAAACGGCCATCGAAGACACCGATGGCACGGCGGCGCACGAGGCCAATTTCATTACCCAGGCCTGGTAAGGAGCATGGGGACAGTCACCAATTCCCCGCTTCGCGGGCAAATGGGGTCAGACCTCTCGCGCAAACGCGTGCGAATGCTTCAAAGCCAATGAGGTCTGACCCCATTTGCTAGGAATTGGTGACTGTCCCCATTCTTTATCTTCATCTCGCCGGCCATGGAATTGCCGGCCAACCCGCGTTTGATACGCGGTGTTATCTCTCGAACTTACTTCTTGGTGGGGGCGGGAACCGGCTCGTCTTCCCAGGAACCCTTCACCTTGTCAGCCCAATGCTTGTAGCTAGACCAGGTGTAGAGATTCTTGGTGATCGCCGCGTGCCGTCCGCGCGTGCGCTGCATCCGCTCGAGCCAGGCTGCGTAAGCGTCCGTGCCCACCGGTGGCGGTGTGCCGTTCGCTAGATTTCCCCGGTTTCTGTCTGAGGCACTCATGTGCGGTTCTCCCTTTCGGTTGACGTAAGCCTACGTTTACGTCGCACCAAAACGACAGGAACTGATTCACGAGCCCGCGACGGCTTGCGGCTGATGCGCGCTGGTTAACAGAGATTTTTTCGTTATGTACTGCCGACTCGCGAAGTACGCGCCGCGATTTAACTTTGCAGTCGATTATTGTGTTGTCGCCGAGACAGTTTCGCCGTCACGGCACCAGGCGGTAGCAAGGACGGTAAGCGCTTCCAGGAAGCTTCATCCGCTTCTGCACGACGAACGCCGCCAGCAGATCATCGAGCAGTCTCATCACCGACGCGTCACCGGTGAGTTCGTAAGGGCCTAACTTTTCGATAGCGCGCACGCCGTTTTCCTTCACGTTGCCGGTGACGATGCCGGAGAACGCGCGGCGCAGGTCCGCCGCCAGCTCGTGCGCCGGCAGCTCGCGGTACAGGCGCAGCGCCCGCATGGTCTCGTGCGTCACTTCGAACGGGTGCTGGAACGGCGGCGGGATCCGCAGCAGCCAGTTGTAGTTGTACGAGTCGCTGTTGGTGCGGCGGAAATCGCGCACCTGCTCCATGGTCGACACCATGTAGCGGGCGACTGCCGCCGGATCGTCGACGATCACGTGCAGCAGATCGGCGGCCTTTTTCCCGAGGGTTCCCTCGATGAAATTCCTGATCTGCAGGAAGTAGTCGGCTGTGTGTTTCGGGCCGGTGAGCACCACCTTGAGCGGCTGGCCGGCATTCGCCGGTTCGAGCAGGATGCCGAGCAGGTAGAGGACTTCCTCGGCGGTACCCACGCCTCCCGGGAACACCACGACACCGTGTGCGAGCCGCACGAACGCCTCGAGGCGCTTTTCGATGTCCGGCATGATCACGAGCTGGTTGACGATCGGATTCGGCGGCTCGGCGGCGATGATTCCGGGCTCCGTGAGGCCGATGTATCGCCCGCCAACGATGCGCTGCTTGGCATGGCCGATGGTGGCGCCTTTCATGGGGCCTTTCATGGCGCCCGGACCGCAGCCCGTGCAGACGTCGAGACCGCGCAGGCCGAGCTCGTAACCCACCTTCTTGGTGTACTGGTACTCCTCGGTGCCGATCGAGTGCCCGCCCCAGCACACCACGAGATTGGGCTTCGCCTTGTAGTCGAGGATGCGCGAGTTGCGCAGGATGTGGAACACGGCGTTGGTGATCGCCGCCGGTTTGTTCAGGTCGAACCGGCCGCTCTCGATGATCTCGTTGTTGATGAAGATCACGTCGCGCAGCACCGCGAACACGTGTTCTTTCATGCCGCGGATCATCTCGCCGTCGACGAATGCCTGCCCTGGCGCGTTCTTGATCTCGAGCTTCACGCCCCAGGCCTGGCGAACCAGTTCCACTTCGAAATCCTTGTAGCGGTCGAAGATTTCCTTGGCGTTGTCGGTCTCGCTGCCGGAATTGAGCACGGCCAGCGCGCACTTGCGAAACAGCGGGTAGAGTCCGCCAGCGCGCGAATCCAGGAGTTTTTCGATCTCCGCCTGGGAGAGGTTTTCCAGGCTGCCGCGCGGCCCGATGCGCGCGTCCACGAAGTCGGGAATGACGATGCTGGTTTCCAAGATATCCCTCGAGTCTGCTTGCCTTTGTTTGTGGCAGCAGTGTACTCGACGGGGAACCCGCGTCTCGGGTCTAGGGCTGGATGTCGATCCGCACGTTGTCCGACGTCATCATCCAGATCTCGACCATGTCGGCATTGGTGACCGCGATGCAACCATCGGTCCAGTCCTGCGAGGCGTAGTAGTCGGGCGAGTGACGCGGATCATTCGGCAAGCCATGGATCATGATCGAGCCGCCGGGCTGCCAGCCGTTGCGACGCGCGCGCTGCATGTCCTGGTCGTTGGGATAGGAGACCTGGATCGAGAGGAAGAAGTCGCTGCGGGTGTTGCGTCGAGTGAGCTTGTAGCTGCCCTCGGGCGTCCGGAAGTCGCCGGCGCGCTCCTTCGGTCCACCCGGATTCAGGCCGAGCGCGACGCGATAGGCGCGCAACACATCGTCGCCGCGCATGAGATAAAGACGGCGTTCGGATTTGCGCACGAGCACGCGATCGGCCACGGGCAATTCGATGCCCACCGACGCCATGGCGCGGGCATGATAAGGAAGCGCATCGCCCGAGGCGGTTCCGACGAACGCGCAGGCGAGCACTGGGGCAACGAGAGCGAGGATTCTTGTAGCAAGTGACATTTGATTAGAAAACAACCACTTGTAGTGACATAAATTATAGAGGCCCGGTGCGTGGCCGGTAACGGAACGCGTCACAGCTTGGGGAGTTCAATGCAACAAGAATGTCCATCGAAGTCGATTATGACAAGCCGTCGCGTCATTAGGACTGCGATGCGCTCCGCGCGTTTCACGTTGATTGCGGCGTCGGCCGCCCTGCTCGGCGCGTGCGCAGCGCTGCCCGATGACGCGCCCGTCGTCGAACAACTCGAGACGGAAACCGGAACCACCGTGACGCGGTTGGGCCGACCCGTGGAGCTGTATCGCGAAACTTTCATGCAGGAGTCGGCGGGTCGTTTCGCCTTCATCGGCCCTTTCGAAACCAACCTCATGGGCCGGCGCGATCTGTTCGTCTGGGTGGCGGTGCCCATCGAACCGATCCCGGACGCAGTGCCCACGGTCGAAGTGAATGGCACCGTGCTGACGCTCGGCGTTCCGGGACGCGCCGCGGAATTCGCCAGCCTGCACAAGTCGCCATACAAGATTCCGACGCCCTGGAGTGCCACGTATTACTTCAAGGTCGACGAAGACATCATCGCGCGGCTCGGAGAAGCCAAGGATATTTCGGTTCGGCTGGTCGAGCCTGGAAAGAACGGCCCGATCAAGATCTTGTTCGCCGCGAAGTTCACCGCGGACCCGCACCTGAAGGATTTCGCCAACAGGTAAATGGGGACATGGATGTGTGGGAACAGACTTAAGTCTGTCCCCACTCGTTTTCCTGAGAGGATCGAGCGACGCGTGCCCTCGAGGCACGTTCCTAGCTACCCGTCACCACTTCGACCCGCGGCATCATCACCTGCGTACCGGCGCGAAGATCGGACAAATCCGTATCGGGGTTGTACTGGCGCAGCAGCCAGATCGGCAGGTTGCTGAACTTCTGCGTCATGGTCCACAGCGAATCGCCGCGCCGCACGATGTAGACCTCGGTGCCGGCGATGCGATGTTGCACGAAGAATTCGCCCTGCAGCTTGGCGTGATAGTCGCGCCGCACCTGCTCGAACGCTTCGCGCGACACGCGCGAATAGTCGAGATTGAGTTTCTGGCCGAGCAGCACGGGCTGGCGCGCCTTGAGCTTGTTCACGTTGCGCAGCTTCTGCGTCGGGATCTGCAGCCAGTCGGCGTACTGCCCGAGCGTTTCGGTGGCCTCGACGCGGATCGAACCGTCGTCGCGAACCTGGTAGTCGATGGAATCAGCCAGACCCTGCGATACCGAAACCGGACCCAGCGCCGGGCTCAGGGCTTCCGCCTGCGCAGCCGACACCGGCTCACGTGCGCCCTCCGCGGCCTGGACCACCGCAGCGGCAACTTCCGTCGTGGTCGCAGCTGCCATCGCAACCGCGGCGGCCGAGCGCGGACGCCCACGCGTCGGTTCACCCGTGCCGATGGGACGCGTGGTTTCCTCGCGAACCACCTGGACCGCCGCGCCTTCGCGTTGTGCTTCGCCGCGCGCGGCGTCGATGGCGGCCACCTTCACTGCCGCCTCCGCTGCCGTCACCGCGACGGCCTCGCCGGCAATGCGCAGACGCTGCCCTTCATAAAGGAAATCCGGATTGCGCAGTGAATTCATCTTCAGGAGTTCGGCCTGCGGCACCCTCACGCGCGTGGAAATCTCTTCCAGCGAGTCGCCGCGCCGGACGACGTAGAACTCGCCGAGCGGTGCGCTCGCCGCCGTCGCGTTCGCGGGTGACGGCGAAGCACTTTCGGCGGCGACCACCGTCGCAGCTCGGCGCGGCGCCCGACAGCGTGCGCGGCAATTGTTCCGGAAGCTGCAGGTGGCGGCCGGCTCGCAATGCTGGCGTTGGCCGACATGCCATTCATCTCCGCCAGCCGCGACGCCGTCATGCCGTAACGCTGCGCAATAGACGCCATGTTTTCACCCTTGCGTACGCGATGCGTGCGCGGCGTGACCTGTCCGGCGTACAACTCGTTGGCGGGCAGCTTCGCTGCCAGCATTTCCGCGGTCCAGGTTTCGGCGGTGTCCGCCGGCAACCGCAGCCGATAGCCGCGCGGCACGAGCCGTGTGCCGTTGTAGATAGTCGGGCGCCAGCCGGGATTCAGCACGCGCAACTGTTCGCGATCCACGCCGAGCGCGCGCTCGAGCGTCGACAATCGCACGTAGGCCGGCATGCTGATTTCGCGAAACTTCTGTTCCGGGCGGCGCTCGAGGGCGCCGAAATATTTCTCGGGATTCTCGTCGATGGTCAGCGCGGCGAGGAACGACGGGAAGAAGTTGCGCGACGCGAAGCCGAAACTGCGGCTGTTGTACGTGCGATTGATCTTGACGAAGTCGTCCGTGCCCACGGACTCCTTCGCGCGACGCATGCCTGCGGCGCCGTGGTTGTACGCGGTGAGCGCCAGCGGCCAGCTGCCGAGCACGCGGTAGTTGTAGGCCAGCAGTTGGGCCGCGGCTTCCGTCGAACGGTAGGGATCGAGGCGCTCGTCCACCGCGTCGTCGACGCGCATGTAGCGTCGGCCCGTAGATCGCATGAACTGCCAAAGCCCCGCAGCGCCCACCTTCGAGTAAGCCGCCGCATTGAAAGATGACTCCACGTGCGGCAGCACCGCGAGCTCCGGCGGCAGACCCTGGTTGGCGAAAGTCTCGGCGATGTGGGTTTCCCAGCTCGACGAACGGATCAGGCCTTCCTTGAAGCGGTCGGCCTGCCCCAGCTGGAAGCGAATGCGCGTGGTCGCATCCCTGAGGATGATGGCGCTCGGATTCGGACCCCACAGCGCGAGCAGGCGCTTGTCGTCCTCGGACAGCGCTTCGCGTTCGGACTCGGTCGGCAACGCGGCGATGATGCGTCGCAGCGCGGCGATGTGCCGGTCGCGCCGTTCATCCACCAGCCGCTGACGTTCGCGCGACGAACCGCCGGCGCCGAACTTCAGGGTGTCGTAAACCACCGCCAGATTGCGCTCGTCGTGCAGGAACCCTTCGTTGGTGTTCACCTCGGTGTACACGCGAATCCAGAAATTCACGTCCGACTTGATGCCTTCGGGTCGAGGGATGGCAGATTCGGCGGCCAGCAATGGCGCGGTGAACATCGCCACGAGGGCGACGAGCGCAAATCGGGCCGAGGCGCAGGATTTTCGGACTGTCGGTCTCATTTACACTCGCTGGCTCATATACAAACTATTGTTTTGAAAGAAATTGTCGTGAATTGTCCGGAAGTTATGTCGCGGACCTCCGCGTCTCATGCGTCGGAGATTTTGACAGCAGGGGTGCAACCGGCGACGTGACATATTGCCCAAAGTCGAACTTTGCATCGGCCGAGGCTCCGCTCGGCCAATTCGGCGCAAAAGCCTGGGTAGGAAACCTCTGGCACAGCGATTGCTCTTCTTATTCACAAGCGGCTCGACAAAGACCGCATCGGACAAGAACAAGAAGAGCGGAAACACTCCTCCACAAACAAGCAAGCAAGCGACCAATGAGCCCCGCGAAAGCGGGGCTTCTTTTTTCGAAGCTTCGGTTCCCCGACTTGCAACCCGCTGCGTGGCTCGCGCGTCAAATCATGCGAGAGGCCAGTACGCCGGAGGAACCCGTCATGAAATTTGCAGCCATTGTCGTCATTGCATGTGTCGTGTTCGTTGCCTGGGCCGGAAGCCCGGTTTCGTTCGCGGGCGACGGCCGAAACCTTTCCGCGGTCAACGGCAGTGTCAAAGCCGATCCCGGCCAGACCTACGGCGACCTGAGCACCGTGAACGGCAACGTGCGCGTCGGCCGCGGCGCCATCGCCAACGAAGCCAAGACCGTGAACGGCGAAATCGTCATCGAGGACGAGGCGAAACTCGGCGAAGTGGAAACGGTGAATGGTTCGGTCGAAATCCGCGATGGCGGCGACGGTCGCACGCACCGCCTCCACCGTGAACGGCAGCGTCGAGATCGGCAACCGTGCGCACGTCGGCGGCGATGTCTCCACGGTGTCAGGCGACATCGACCTCAAGGGTGCGCGAAGTCGGCGGCAAGCTCACCACCCGCAATGGCGACATCGAACTCACGGACGGTGCGCGCGTGCGCGGCGGCATTCACGTCAAGAAGAAGAACGACAACGGCTGGAGCTTCGGCAAGGACGAACCGATCGAAGTGAGCATCTGCGCCACGTGCGTGGTCGATGGCGAACTGCGTTTCGATCGGCCGGTGGAACTGCGCGTCGCCGAAGGCGCGAAGATCGGCCAGGTCATCGGCGATTCGGTCACCCGTCGCTGAGGTTGCCGGGCCGTAGAAACCCTGGCTATTCCTCAGAGAGTGCGGCCATACAGCCGCACCGGCGGTTCGCCTTCGCGCATGACAAACATGCGCTCGAAGGTCAGGCCTAACTTCTCGAGCACGCGGATGGATCCGGCGTTGCCTTCGGACACGATGCCGATCACCCGCGTAAGGCCGAACTTCTGCGCGCCGTGGCGCAACGTGGCCGCCGTGGCCTCATACGCCAGCCCCTGCCCCCAGAACTGCGGCAGCACGGCATAACCCACGTCGACATCGGGCAGGATGTCGCGCTTGAGCAGACCGCACAGCCCCACGGGCACCCCATCGCGCGTCGCCGTGTGCCACAAGCCGAAACCGAACTGGTCGTACATCGCCATCGGGCCTTCGCGCAGATAGCGATGGGCGTCTTCGATCGAGCGCACCCCGCGATCCCCGATGTTTTCGATGAACGACGGCTCGTTGAGCAGCTTCACCAGGAACGGCGCGTCTGTCGAATTCCAGGCGCCGCAGGATCAGGCGCGGAGTTTCGAGCTCAGGAAGGATCGCCAAACCGCGATCGCTCGAACGTCGGCAGACCATCGCCGAACTTCACCCAGCCGATATCGTCGCTGAGCCAGGAGTGATGCGTGGGCGGAAATCCCCACGGCGCATCCAGGCTGCAGGTGGTCACGTCGACGAAGTCATTGGTGTCGAGGTGCTCGTAAGCCAACGGCGAGCCGCAGTCTCCGCAGAAGTGGCGTTTGACCTTGGCCGAAGATTCATACTCACGCGGAGTGCCGCGCGTGAAACGGAATTCCGCTTTCGCGAACGTGACCCACGCGACCACCGGCGAAGCGGCCGAGCGGCGACACGACTGGCAGTGGCAGATCATGCTGTTGGCGGGATTCGCGGTAGCGGAATATCGCACGGCACCGCACATGCAGCCGCCCTGGATGTCCTGATTCAAGACCCTCTCCCCTTCCTTGTTGCAGGTGCACAGCTTACCGCCTGCAGCGCCACAAAAAAAAGAGCCCCGCCTGAGCGGGGCTCTAGTAGCGCGGAAACGGGGGTCTTGTTCCGCTGCTTCTGGTCTGTGGAAACCAGTAGGGTTCCGGTATCCACGATTACTCTGTGTCACGAGAGGGCATTTTCTCCCACCCTCAAGACACCTTTATTGCGCGGAACGCGAACGTGTACCGGATTACGTCTTGAGGTAGCTCGACGCCAGTCGATCCCAGAGGCGCTCGATCTGCGACCGGCGCCCCTCGCCCGAGACCACGATGGCCTTGGCGTCCTTCTCGGCAATTCGTCCCAGCCGGCACAGGACGATCAGCGCCCCGGTGACCCGCCCGAATTTCAGCGACCGGCCTAACGAGTTTTCCAGCTGGAGCTCGGCAGCCAGCGTCTGGCTCTCCAGGGCGTACTGGACCCGGGTCGACAATTCCCAGCTCACGGCGATGCGTCCCGCCGTCGGGGCAACCCAGGTTTCCAGCATGCGGGCGATGCTGCCGGGATCAGGGTTGAGATGGGGGTGAGCCGCGAACTGGTCGCGCACGATGCGGAAGACCACGATGGCCGACAGGCCGTGTAGCAAACCGATGAGTTGCGAGACGAAAGGCTCCGCATTCTCGACCTGGGTTGCGTGCGCTTCGCCAGCCATCGCGGCGTACAGCGTGTGCTCCCAGACCAGTTCAGGGAACTTGCTGAACGACGTGCCCGAAACAGACGTCATCACCGGTTGCAGCAGCGCGGTGGCGATGATGGTGCGGATTCCCTGCACACCCACCAGCGTCACGGCTCGGTCGATGCTGTCCACGGGCAGGCTGCTGGTGCGGTAGATGGGGCTGTTCGCGATGCGCAACAGGTTGCCGGTGAGCGCCGGATCCTGGGCGATGATGCGCGACATCTCGGCCATGGTCGCTTCGTTGTCATTGACCGTGGCCATCAATTTCGGCAGCAACGACGGCCGGCGCGGAATGTATTCGGGCCGCGCTTCGATGCGTTCGAGGATCTGTTGCACCGCCTTGAAAACCGGCGCGTGGTCGGGATCCGGGGGCCGGCTCAGCGCCTCGCGCGGCACGTCATCGAGCGCGTACGCCACGAACTTGCGCAGCGCTTCATCCCAATCGAGCGATGCCACCGCTCCCGTGGGCTGCGCACCCGTCAGGGTGCGATTCGAGCCCGTGGTCGATTCGATGGTAACGACGGGTTTGGTCTTTTGGCGGGTAGCGCGAAGCCAGATGACGAGTCCGACCAACGCCACCACGACCCCGCCGATCACGATAGCGATGGATGTCATGAGCGGAAGGCTACCCGGTCGCGGCCCCAAGCCGCCAGTTGCACCTCTTCTCTCGTTGCCCCGGTACCCTTTCGGCGAATACGATCGGGCTAACCCCGACTCACTTCCAAGGAAGACTCTGCATGCCCACGCTCAGCCTGCGAGTGAATGGCAAGGACCAGGCCACCGACGTCGATCCGAACACGCCGTTGCTTTGGGTGTTGCGAGACTCGCTGGGACTCGTTGGCACCAAATTCGGCTGCGGCATGGCGTTGTGCGGAGCCTGTACCGTACTTGCCGACGGTGAGCCGATCCGCGCGTGTTCCACCCCGGTCTCGAGTCTTGCGGGAAAGAACATCACCACCATCGAAGGGCTCGCCAGGTCGCCCACGCAACTGCATCCGCTGCAGGAAGCCTGGATCGAACACGACGTGCCGCAATGTGGTTACTGCCAGGCGGGTCAGCTCATGTCCGCTTCCGCGCTGCTCGCACGCACGCCGCAGCCCACCGATGCGGACATCGACGCCGCGATGGCTGGCAACCTCTGCCGCTGCGGCACGTACCAGCGCATCCGCGCCGCCATCCACACGGCCGCCGGGAAACTCGCGAAGAGGAAAGCCTGATGAACGCGCACCCGACCCCCGCCGCCGCGGCGGATGAAACGTTGCGCGAACTCATGCGTGAAGTGGAACTCGGCGGCCCCGCGCTGCCGATGCGCGCCGTCAAGATAGACCGGCGCCACTTCCTCAAACTCACCGGGTTGGCCGGCGGCGGACTCACGCTCGGCTTTTTCGTGGGCGACGCCACGGCGGCTGCCGGGAAAGGCGGCGCTGATTTCTCACCCAATGCTTTTCTGCGCATTTCGAGCAAAGGCTCGATCCTCATCTACAACAAGGGCCCGGAGATCGGTCAGGGCATCAAGACCGCGTTTCCGCTGATCATCGCCGAGGAGCTCGACGCGCTCTGGACCGATGTCGTCGTGGAACAGGCGCCGGTCAATCCGGCCGTCTACGGCCGGCAGAGCGCCGGTGGTTCGCGCTCCATTCCCGATAGTTGGGACCAGTTGCGCAAGGCAGGCGCGGTTGCGCGCAGCATGCTGGTATCAGCGGCCGCGGCGACCTGGAAGGTTTCCGCCGAAGAGCTGATCACGCGTGACAGCGCCGTATGGCATGGCAAACGATCGCTTCGTTATGGCGCGCTCGCGGCGAAAGCCGCGGCCCTGCCCGTGCCCGACGCCGCCACGGTGAAGCTCAAGGAGCGCAAGGATTACCGCTTGTTAGGCAAGTCCTACACCGGCGTCGACAACCACAAGGTGGTGACGGGCGCGCCGCTGTTCGGCATCGACCAGCAACTGCCGGGCCTCAAGTTCGCGGTGTACGAGAAATGCCCGGCGACCGGCGGCAAGGTGCGCACGGCGAATCTCGACGAGGTGAAAAAGCTGCCCGGCGTACGCGATGCGTTCGTGGTCGAGGGCAACGGCAAGCCCACCGAGGTCATGCCTGGTGTCGCCATCGTCGCCGACACCACGTGGGCCGCGTTCGAAGCGCGCAGGCAACTGCGCGTGGAATGGGATGAGATCTCGGCGTCGAAGGACAGCTGGAGCGCTCTCGCGCAGCGTGCGGCGGAACTTGGCAAACAGCCCACCGGTGAAAAAACGCTGATCAACACGGGGGCGGTCGATGAAGCGCTCAAGGGTGCGGCGAAGACCGTCGACCGGGTTCTACACCTACCCGTTCGTCTCGCACGCGCCGCTCGAGCCGCAGAACTGCACCGCCTGGAGCCATGACGGCATCATCGAGTTCTGGTCGCCGACGCAAACCGCCGATCGCGCGCTGACGACGCTCGCGGGCGCGCTCGGCGTGCCGGTGGAGAAGATCAAGATCAACCAGACGCGCGTCGGCGGCGGCTTCGGCCGCCGGCTGATGAACGACTACGCCTGCGAAGCCGGCGCGATCGCGCAGCGTTTTGCCGGGCCCGTGAAGCTCATGTGGACGCGCGAACAGGACATGGCGCACGACTTCTTCCGCGCCGGCGGTTTCCACTCGCTGACCGGCGGCGTCGATGCCGCGGGCAAGCTCATCGCCTGGCGCAATCACTTCATCACCTTCACGCACGACGGCAACGCACCCTCGAGCGGCGCGCGACCTGGTCCGCCGAGCAGTTTCCGGCGCAGAACCTGTCCTAACTACCAGCTCTCGCAGACGCATGCTGCCGCTCAAGACGCCCACGCGGCCCGTGGCGCGCGCCGCGTTCGTGCTCGGTCGCCTGGGTCATCCAGAGTTTCCTGCACGAGTTGTCCGCGGCCGCCCACCGCGATCACCGCGATTTCCTGCTGGAGGTGATGGGTGAGCCGCGCCTGCTGCAGGGCGGCCTCAACACCGGCCGCGCCGCCGACGTGATCAAGCTCGCCACCGAGAAAGCCGGCTGGGGCCGCAAACTACCCGCGGGCCATGGCATGGGACTGGCATTCCACTTCAGCCACGCGGGGCACTTCGCCGAAGTCGCCGAGGTCAGCGTGGATGCGAACAAGCGTATTCGCCTGCATCGCATGGTGGTCGTCGGCGACATCGGTCCCATCGTCAACATGAGCGGCGCCAACAACCAGTGCGAAGGCGGCGTCATCGACGGCTACAGCACGATGCTGGGGCTCGAGATCACGATGGAGAACGGCCGCGTCGAGCAGTCGAACTTCCACCAGTATCCGATCCTCGCGCATCGCGCACCAGCCGAAGGTCGAAGTGCATTTCATCCAGAGCGACAACCCGCCCACGGGTGTCGGCGAACCGGCATTGCCGCCGGTGGCGCCGGCGATCTGCAATGCGATCTACGCGGCCATCGGGCATCGCGTGCGCACGCTGCCGCTCACGAAGGAAGGCTTTTCGGCCGCTTGAGCGGCATGTCGTAGGTCACGCTCGCGCCATAAGCCTCCGGCGACTGCGGATCGACGCGCAGCTTGTCGAAGGTGAGCAGTCGCGTGCCGAGCTGGAAGCTCTCCTGGATGTCGTGCGAGACCATGAAGATGGTCATGCGGTTCTCTTCCCAGAGCCGCAGGATCAACTCGTGCATGTCGGCCGTGACGCCGGGATCGAGCGCGCCAAAAGGCTCATCGAGCAGCAGGATCTTGGGCTTGCGGATCACCGCCTGCGCGATCGACATGCGCTGCTGCATGCCGCCGGAAAGTTGCGCCGGGTAACGATCGGCGACGTGCGCCAGGCCCACCGACTCGAGCATGGCCATCGCCGCCGTCGCGCGCCTCGCGTCGTGCGGCACCGAACAACTTGCCCACGAGCCTCGAAGTCCGCAGCTCGAGCCCGAGCATCACGTTCTCGATCACCGTCAGGTGCGGGAACGAAGAGTAACGCTGGAACACCACGCCGCGATCCGGGTCCGGCTCCGGCCGTATCGGCACACCGTCGATCAGGATCTGGCCGCGCGTCGGCTGTTCCATGCCTAACAACATCTTGAGGAACGTGGTCTTGCCGCACCCGGATGCCCCGACAATAGTCACGAACTCGTGGTCGGCGATCGTAAGCCGCACGTTTTCCAGCACGACCGTTGCGCCGTACTCCTTCCACACGTTGCGCACGGTCACGGTAGCCATCAGCGCTCCGGCTCCGCCCAGCGAAACGCTCGCGCGCGGATCACGCGCAGCAGCAGGTCCGTGCACACCGCCAGCAGCGTGATCCACACCACGTAGGGCAGGATCACGTCCATGGCGAGATAACGCCGGACGAGGAAGATGCGATACCCGAGGCCTTCGGTCGAAGCGATGGCTTCGGCGGCGATGAGGAACAGCCACGCGGAACCCATCGAGAGGCGCAGCGAGTCGATGAGGCGCGGCCAGAGCTGCGGCAGCACCACGCGAACGATCAACTGCCAGGTCGAAGCGCCCAGCGTCTGCGCCTTGATGATCTGCTCCTTCGGCAGCTCGCCGACGCGCAGCGCGAGATCACGCGCGATGCAGGGCGCGATGCCGATGACGATGAGCGCGATCTTCGCGGTCTCCTCGAGCCCGAGCACGATGAACAGCACGGGCAGGATCGCGAGCGGCGGAATCATCGCGACGGTGCCGAGCAGCGGCGACAGCAACGCGCGCAATCGTCGGAACCACGCCGATGCCGACCGCCAGGATCATGCCGAGCGTGGCGCTGATGATGAGCGCCGAGCCGATGCGCTTGAGGCTGGCCCAGGTGTCGGCCCAGAACAGCACGTCGCCGCTGCGGACGTCTTCTTCGAACGCGTAGGAGTGAAAGGTGCTGGCGATCTTGCCGAGCGCGGGCAGCAGCTTGTCGTCGGGATTCTCGGCCAGGCGCAGGTGCGAGGCGATGACGTACATCACCAGCAGCGCGATGAACGGCAGCACACCCAGGGCGAGGCCAGCGGCCCGCCCCGGGTGCTGATTGATCAGCCGACGCACGAAGGCGCAGCTCGACTTAGAGCTTTCCGTCCGCCGCCATCTGCATGTAAGCTCGTGTCGAAGCGCAGCTTGAGGTTGGCCTTGTTGCCGAGCGTGACGCCGCCCGGGAATTCGATGCCCACCGCGTCGACGGTCTTCGCGCCCTCGCCTAACAAACCGTGGTCGAAGGAGAACTTGCGCACCAGGTCCATCTTCTTGACGAGATCCGGCGACTTGGTGGCGCGCGACGGCGGTGGCCGGCGTCGAAGTACAGGTACGTGGTGGCGAGCTGGCCTTTGAAGCCGGCGAGATCGGTTCCCGAAGCCTTGGCCATCGATTCGAGCGCGGCGGTCGCCTTGGCATCCTTGCCCTGCATCACCGCCAGGGTTTCGTACCAGGCACCCACCAGCGCCTTGCCGAGCTTCGGGTTGGCCTTCAGCACCGCGCTGTTGACCACCATGAGATCGAGAATTTCGCCCGGGGATCTTGCTCGAGTCGAACACCAGCGTGGTCTTCGGCATCGCCGTGACTTCCGACAAGTTGCGGCTTCCAGGTCACCGTGGCGGTCACGTCCGCTGTCGTGAAGGCGCTGACGATGTCGGCGTCCGAGGTGTTCACGACCTTGATGTCGCGCTCGGCGAGCCCGACCGATTCGAGGCCGCGCGCCAGCAGGTAGTGCGACACCGACAGCTCGACCAGGTTGACCGACTGGCCCTTGATGTCCGCGAGCTTCTTGCCTGCGCCCTTGAGCACCACGCCGTCGTTGCCGTTGGAATAGTCGCCGACGATCAGCGCCGTCGAATCGACGCCGCCCGCGGCCGGAATCGTCAGCATGTCCATGTTCGTCATGACGCAGCCGTCGAACTTGCCGGCGGTGTACTGGTTGATGGACTCGATGTAGTCCTTGATCTGCGTGAGCTTGATCGTGATGCCGTACTTGTCGGCCCACTTCTTGAGGATGCCGCTCTGTTCGGCGTAGTCCCACGGCATCCAGCCGACGTAGATGCTCCAGGCGACCTTGAACGTGGTTTTCTCGGCCGCCCTGCGCGGCTTGCGTGGCGAGCAGCGCTGCGCAAGCGAGCACCGCGATGAACAAGGTCTGCAACAGACGACGTACAGATACCGTCGACGATCGGATGCGCATGAGAGTCTCCCGTGTTGTTAGTGCATCAGGCATCTCCCGGGCTTTTGTCCCGCCGTGTATCCCCGGCGCGTTCGTGCGTGCCACCGGACTGCGTCTCTCGGACCAGCGCTGATTTCTCAGCCGGAACCCTAGGCGCACATTCTGCTCGGAGTTTTTGCAAGAGCTGTGCCGCGATGACACGGTGCGCGGTCGAGTTGTTAGCGCAATTACGAGTCGAGAACTGCACCAAACAAACGCACGTGGCCGCCGCGAGCGCACGAACTCGGAGCAATTTGCGCGAGCGCTGGACGCGGCAGATGGACGCGCAGCGCGTTTCGACAGCGTGGTACAGGCTTTGCACCTGCGCTGTGCATGTTGTGGGAAGAAGAAATACCTGGCGGGGCGCATTGGTCGGCGGTCATCCGGCGCGGCGTGGTGCTGCGGCTGACCGCCTGCGGCGACGACGCCAACGTCGCTGCGCTCTTCTACAGCCGCGAACAGCCGCTCGAGCGCTACAACATGGCCGACACGCTCAAGGCGCAGCACATCGCCCATCTGACCACCGGGTGCGTGTGTTATTCGGACATGGGCCGGATCCTCTGCTCCATCACCGCCGACACCTGCGGCTGGCACGATCCGCTGTGCGGACTCACCGACGCCGCGCTGATCGCCGCGCGTTACGGAGCAACGCGATTCCAGGAACAGCGCAATCAGCGTTACGTGAGCGGCCGCGACGCCATGCTGGTGGAGCTCGGCAAGTACGGGCTCGGCGAGCGCGACCTCGTCGCAAACATCAATTTCTTCAGCAAGGTAGTGGTCGACGAGGCCGGCGACGTTGCAAGCTCGCGTCGGGCCACTGCCAGGGCCGGTCAGTACGTCGACCTGCGCTTCGAAATGGACACGATCGTCGCTGCTGCATGCCGGGCCGCATCCGCTCGCGGCCGGCCACGAAATATGCGCCGCCGGCCATCAGGCTGCAGGCGCGTCGCGGCACACCGCCGGCGGCCGACGACCCCTGCCGGACGCGCTGCCCGGAAAACGCGCGCGGCTTCATCAATACCGAAAGGATGTACGCAACTTGAGCGCGCATACGACGAGGTAGTGCCCGCGGGTGAACCGTGGATGGGCGTCGTGCAGCGCAGGCCAGTCGCTGCGCATCGTCGACCTCGAGGGCAACCAGGCGGTCGACACGCTGTTCTACAACGCCGCCGACACGGCCGAACACTACAGCGCGCAGAACACCATCCAGGCGCAGGGCCGCATCTATCTGACCACCGGCACGACGCTGCTCTCGAACCGCGGCAACGCCTTGCTGCGCATCGAGGAAGACACCTGCGGCCGGCACGACACGCTGGGCGGTGCCTGCTCGGCCGAGAGCAACACCGTGCGTTACGCGCTCGACAAGCGCCACATGCATTCCTGCCGCGACAGCTTCCTGCTCGCGCTCGCGCGCCATTCGGGCGCAAAGGAAGGCGGGCTGACCAAGCGCGACCTGCCCTCGAACATCAACTTCTTCATGAACGTGCCGGTGACACCCGCGGGCGAACTGCGTTTCGCCGACGGCATTTCCGCGGCGGGCCGGCACGTGGAACTGCGCGCGCTCATGGACACGCTGGTGCTGATCTCCAATTGCCCGCAACTCAACAATCCCTGCAATGCGTACAATCCGACGCCGATTCGAGTCATGACCTGGGATAACGCATGACCGCGTTCTCCCACCGGCGGGACGACCCGTCGCGCAATTCCTCCAACGCCGGGACGACCCGGCTCGGAGATCTGCGCCATGTTCAAGAAAATTCTGATCGCCAATCGCGGCGCCATCGCGTGCCGCATCCTGCGCACCGTCAAGGCGTCGGGTCTGACGTCGGTCGCGGTGTACTCCGAAGCCGACGAGAACTCGCCGCATGTGCGGCTCGCCGACGAGGCCTTCTGCATCGGGCCGGCGCCGGCCGCCGAAAGTTACCTGCGCGCACGATCGCATCCTCGAAGTCGCGCGTGCAATCGCGGCGCGCGAAGCGATTCATCCCGGCTACGGGTTCCTGTCCGAGAACGCGGATTTCGCCGCGGCAGTGCGAGCAGGCCGGCCTCGCCTTCATCGGCCCGACGCCTGCGCAGATGCGCGACTTCGGGCTCAAGCACACGGCGCGCGCGCTGGCGCAAGCAATGCGGCCTGCCGCTGCTGCCGGGCACCGAACTGCTCGCCGACCTGCCGGCGGCGCTCGAGGCCGCGGCGAACGCATCGGCTACCCGGTGATGCTCAAGAGCACCGCGGGTGGCGGCGGCATCGGCATGCGCCGCTGCGACTCGCGCAGCGAGCTCGAGCGAATCCTTCGCGGCCGTGCAGCGCCTGGCCGCCGGCAACTTCAGCAACGCCGGGCGTGTTCCTCGAGAAATTCGTGGCGCGCGCGCGGCACATCGAAGTGCAGATCTTCGGCGACGGTCGCGGCACGGTCATCGCGCTGGGCGAGCGCGACTGCTCGGTGCAGCGGCGCAACCAGAAAGTCATCGAGGAATCGCCGGCGCCGGGGCTCGACGACGCGACGCGCGCGCGAACTGCACGCGGCCGCGGTGCGGCTCGGCGAGGCGGTGGGCTACCGCTCCGCGGGCACGGTCGAGTTCGTCTACGACGCGGACGCGGCGCAGTTCTACTTCCTCGAAGTCAACACGCGCCTGCAGGTGGAGCACGGCGTCACCGAGGAAGTCGGCGGCGTCGACCTCGTCGAGTGGATGATCCGCACCGCGGCCGGTGAGCCGCCCGACCTGCGCGGCGCATCGGCACGAGCCGCGCGGTCATGCGATCCAGGCGCGCGTGTATGCCGAAGATCCGGCGCGCAACTTCCGGCCCGTCGAGCGGCCTGCTCACGCAGGTCGAACTACCTGCGGGCGTGCGCGTCGATGGCTGGGTCGAGGCGGGCACCGAAGTCACCGGCTACTACGATCCGCATGCTCGCCAAGATCATCGCGCGCGGCGCCACGCGCGAGCTGCGCCATCGCGAACCTCGCCGCGCGCGCTGCGCAGCTCGCGCATCGACGGCATCGAGACCAACCTGCGCCTACCTGGTGTCGATACTGCGAACATCCGGTGTTCGCGGCCGGCGAGCAGACCACCGCGATGCTCGCAGAGCCACGCGCTCGCCGACCTCGAGCATCGAAGTGCTGGCGGCCGGCACGCTGACCACCGTGCAGGACTGGCCGGGACGCCTGGGCCTGTGGGATGTCGGTGTGCCGCCGTCGGGCCCGATGGATGCGCTGGCGTTGCGCCTCGCCAATCGCATGGTCGGCAATGCAGAAGGCGCCGCGGCGCTCGAGATGACCGTCACCGGCGCGACGCTGCGCTTCGACGCCGACGCGGTGATCGCGCTCGCCGGCGCGGCGCATGGATGCGACGCTCGACGGCGTTGCCGTCGCCGTTCTGGCAGCCGCGTGCCGGTGCGGCGCGGCAGCGTGCTCGCGCTCGGACGCATCGCGGGCGCCGGGCCAGCGCGCCTATCTCGCGGTGCGCGGCGGCTTCGACGTGCCCGAGTACCTCGGCAGCCGCGCCACCTTCACGCTCGGACAGTTCGGCGGCCACGGCGGCCGCGCGCTGCGCGCCGGTGATGTGCTGCGGCTGACGCGCACGCGGTCGCGATCTCGCACGGCTGCGCACGCGATCGACGCACGCGAGCGACCCGAGTACAGCGCACGCACTGGCAGATCGCGCGTGCACGACGGCCCGCATGGCGCGCCGGATTTCTTCACGGCCGACGACATGCGACACGTTCTTCGACGCCGACTGGGAAGTGCACTACAACTCCAGCCGCACCGGCGTGCGGCTGATCGGGCCGAAGCCCGCACTGGGCGCGCACCGACGGCGGCGAAGCCGGCCTGCATCCGTCGAACATTCACGACAACGCCTACGCCATCGGCAGCGTCGACTTCACCGGCGACATGCCGGTGATCCTCGGGCCCGACGGCCCGAGCCTCGGCGGATTCGTCTGTCCGGTGACCATCGTCGATGCGACGAGCTGTGGAAGATCGGGCCAGCTGCGGCCGGGCGACAGCGTGCGCTTCCGGCGCGTCGCCGCAGCCGCGACGCGTCGCGCGCCGGCAATCCCTCGATCCTGCTCGACGCTGCCGGCCTCCGCCGACGCACGCCGCGATCGTGCGTGCGGCGCGCCGGGCGAAAGCAACCTGCTGGTCGAATTCGGCGCGCCGGTGCTCGACCTGGTGCTGCGCTTCCAGGTGCAGGCGCTGCTCGAGCAGCTGCGCGCGCAGCGCGCTCGCCGGGGTTGCTGGACCTCACGCCGGGCATTCGCTCGCTGCAGATCCACTTCGATCGCGGCGCGCGTCGACGCAGACGCAGGTGCTCGACTGGCTGCTGGCCGCGCTCGCGCGAGCTGCCGAGCGTCGGATCGACATGCGACTGCCGAGCCGCATCGTGCATCTGCCGCTGTCCTGGGACGATCCGGCGACGCAGCTCGCGATCGAGCAAGTACATGCAGTCGGTGCGCGCCGATGCGCCCTGGTGCCCGACAACATCGAGTTCATCCGGCGCATCAACGGGCTCGACTCGCGTCGAGGACGGTGCGCGACATCGTGTTCGACGCCAGCTACCTGGTCATGGGCCTGGGCGATGTCTACCTCGGCGCGCCGGTGGCGACGCCGCTCGATCCGCGCCATCGGCTGGTCACCACCAAGTACAACCCGGCGCGCACCTGGACGCCGGAGAATGCCGTCGGCATCGGCGGCGCCTATCTGTGCGTGTACGGCATGGAAGGTCCCGGCGGCTACCAGTTCGTCGGCCGCACCGTGCAGATGTGGAATCGCTATCGGCAGACCGCGGACTTCCGCGACGGCAAGCAGTGGCTGCTGCGCTTCTTCGATCAGATCCGCTTCTATCCGGTGAGCGCCGATGAGCTGCTGCAGCTGCGCGCCGGATTTCCCTATGGCCGGCATCCGCTGCGCATCGAGGAGTCGTACCTCGACCTTCGGCGAGTACCTCGCGTTCCTCGATGACGAATCGCGGTTCCATCGACGCATTCCAGCGTCAACAGCGCGCCGCGTTCGACGCGGAGCGCGAGCGCTGGCGTGCCGCGGGCGTGGCCGAGACACCGCTCGCGGACACCGCCGTGCGGGCCGAAGCGCCCGCGCTGCCCGAGGATTGCATTGCCGTCACCTCGCCGGTGTCCGGCAGCGTCTGGCAGATCAAGGTCGACCGCCGGACAGGCCGTCGAGAAGGGAGAAACGCTCGTGATCATGGAAGCCATGAAAATGGAAATCGCCGTGGTTGCCGACTGCGCCGGCACGGTGGTCTCGATCCACGGCAAGCCGGAGCGCGGCGCCAGCGCCGGCGACACACTGCTGCTCGTTGCGCCCGGAGCACCCATGAGCCTCGATCTGACTATCTCGTTCGCTCTCGAAGCGCGTATCGGGCAGGCGCCTGACGCCGCTGGCAGCTGGTCGGAAGCGTTGATCGCGGAACGCGCGAACACGCCGCCGCACAACATCTGGATCAGCGAGGTCGACGACGCATGCCTTGCGCGCACGCGCGCGCGACCTTGCGGCGGCGGACCCCGCGTCGCTGCCGCTGTACGGCATCCCGTTCGCCATCAAGGACAACATCGACTTCGCGGGCCTGCCGACCACCGCGGGCTGCCCGGCGTTCGCCTATCAACCCCGCGAACTCGGCGCCGGTGGTGCAGGCGCTGATCGACGCCGGCGCCATCGCGCTCGGCAAGACCAACCTCGATCAGTTCGCCACCGGCCTCGTGGGCACGCGCTCGCCGTACGGCGCCTGCCGGAACGCATTCGATCCCGAGTACATCAGCGGCGGTTCGTCGAGCGGCTCGGCCGTGGCCGTGGCGCTGGGCCTCGCGAGTTTCTCGCTGGGCACCGACACCGCCGGCTCCGGCCGCGTGCCCGCGGCCTTCAACAATCTCGTCGGCTACAAACCGACGCTCGGCAGCTCTGAGCATGCGCGGCGTGGTGCCCGCCTGCCGCTCGCTCGATGCCATGTCGATTTTCGCGCTCACCGCCGAAGACGCCGCGCAGGTGGCGCGCGTTGCCGTCAAAGTACGACGTCGCCGACGCATGGTCGCAGACCCGCGGGCCGCGCGGCACGCAGCGGCTTCGGCCGCGCGCCCGCATTCCGCTTCGCCGTGCCGCGCGCCGGCGCAACTCGAGTTCTTCGGCAATGCCGCGTACGCGCAGTTGTTCGACGCCAGCCGTGCAGCGCCTGCGTGAACTCGGGCGGCGAAGCCGTCGAAGTGGACATCGAGCCGCTGCTCGACCACTGCGCGGCTGCTCTACGAAGGTCCGTGGGTGGCCGAGCGCTATCTCGCCACCGAATCGTTGCTGACGTCAAAGCCCGACGAAATGCTCGACGTCACGCGCCAGATCATTTCGGGCGGCGCAACGCCGTTGGCGCTCGATGCATTTCGCGCGCAGTACCGGCTGAAGGAGCTCACCCGCGCCGCGCAGCCCCTCTGGCAGGCCGCCGACGTGCTGTTGCTGCCGACGGCCGGCACTCACTACCGCATCGCCGATGAGCAGGCCGATCCCATTCGGCTCAACAGCACGCTCGGGCGCTACACCAACTTCGTGAACCTCATGGATCTCGCCGCGGTGGCGGTGCCCGCCGGCTTCACGCCCGAAGGCCTGCCCTTCGGCGTCTCGCTGATCGCGCCCGCCTGGAGTGACACGGACCTGCTCGCGCTCGCGGCACGCGCGCATCGCGCCGCGGTGTCGACGCTGGGCGCGACGTCGCTGCCGTTGCCGCCCGCCGAGCCGCTGCCGGCCACGGACGGCGCGACCATCGACGTGATGGTGTGCGGCGCGCACATGTCCGGCCTGCCGCTCAACAAACAACTGCTCGAACGCGGCGCCTGGCAGGTGGCGACGACGCGCACCGCGCCTGTCTACCGCTTCTACGCGCTGCCCGGTGGCCCGCCGTTCCGGCCCGGCCTGGTGCGCGTGAAGGACCAGGGCGTCGCCATCGACGTCGAGGTATGGCGTGTGCCCGCCGAACACTTCGGCTCGTTCGTGGCCGGCATTCCCGCGCCGCTCGGCATCGGCAAGGTGAAGCTCGAGGACGGCAGCGAAGTCAGCGGCTTCATGTGCGAGTCACTCGGCGTTGCCGATGCCACCGACATCAGTTCGCTCGGTGGCTGGCGGCAATATCTCGCCATCAAGGCTTGAGATCGGTGAGCGCTTTGCCGGTGTCGGGATCGAACGGATAAGAAAGGTGCGAGTGAATCAACTGCCAGCGTCCATCGATCTTCTGGAATATCCGGGTGCCGCGTGAGTAGATAGTCGTGGACTCGCCGTCGGGCCCCTTGAACCGCATGCGATTCAAACCCCAGGTAACCGCGATATCGCCGCTGGTCTTCACCTTCAGGTCGGGAATGTCCCATTGGAATTCACCGGGCGCCGCGTCGAATCCTTCCTGGCAGACTCCGCGAATCTCGTCCCGGCCCTGGTACGAGAGCCGGTGGACGTGTTCGTAAGAAAGTATCTGATCCGCATAGGGTTTCATCGCGGCTTCGATGTCTTTCTTCGACGACTCGCGGGTCCATTCCGAAATCAGGGCACGAACTTCGCGCTCACTGTCGTTCGTCGCCGGCTGCCTCGCCGCTGACATGTGATCTCTGTTGGTAGCCATGGGCACTCCTTTTGAGTCCGGGTTACCGTAACCATATTTAGAATGGCATGAGTCGACCGTAGGCGAACACCCGGTTCCTCCGCTGGAATACGCCGCTATTTACGCGGGGCGCCGCGGGGCGCGCCCGCACGGCGGGTGATGCAAGCAGAGTAGACAGGCCGGTCGAGAGCTGCGGCGCCTCGCCCTTGTCGCCCACCACATGCAGCGGGATGACGGGCAAGCCTAACAGGCTTGCCCGCTCCACTCAGCGCGTGATGAATGCACCGACGTTGGTGCCGAACGACAGTTCGTACTGGCCGTCCAGATTGGCGTCAACCGCGTTGAGGCTCTGCCGGCTGAACGTGCCGGGGAAGCCCGGTGAGCGCCAGACGCCGGCACCGGTCCTGGGATCGATGGCCCAGATCTCGCTCGCGCCGGTGGCGTAGTACGAATAGGCGTAGGACGCCGTGGAGACCAGCAGGTTCTTGCGCGGAGTCGAGGACGGTTCGACCACGACGTTGTTGATACGCGATCCGATGGTCACGGTCCGCTGCAGCGCGAGGCTGCGGTTGTAGACCTGCATCGTCGTCTGGTTCAGGGACGCGTACTGGTCCCCGCTGAGCACGAAGATCTCCTGCTCGCCATCCCCATCGGTGTCCGCGACCAGCAGGTTGTTCGGGTTCTGGACTGCGATATTGGCGCGCTCGAGCAGTGGCCCCGAGTTCGAAGTCCGCCCGTACACATAAAGGAAGTTAGACGTCAACGCAATCATTTCGAGGTGCCCGTCGTGGTCGAGATCGGCGGCGGCGGCCGCTACCCCCGAGCCGCTGAGCTGCGTGCTCTGCCAGATGATGTTGGACTGAGCGACGTTGAAGATCGTGGCGCGCGCGTCGGTGCCGAGCGTCAGGAAGTCCGGCCGTCCATCCGCATTGAAATCCGCGTGAGCGACCGACATCGCGCCGGCATAACCGGCCGGCGAGGTCCACTCGCTCGCAGCCGTGGCGAAGTCGTAGATCGAGAAGAACGGATCGTAGAGATTGGCCGATGACAGGAAGACTTCGTCGATGTTGTCGTTGTCGACGTCGGCCACGTCAATGCCCTGGGCGGAGGCCCAGTTCGAGCCCAGGTCGCCGGAAGCGATGGTGGCGCCCGTCAGCGGATTCATGGCCATCAACTTGGCGCCGCCGTAGCCACTCTGCGTCCGCGGTGATGCGAACATCAGCAGGCGCGTACCGGGCGCCGTGCGCGCGATCAGTCCGCCGGTGAACGGGCCGTCGAATTCCCCGACCAGCGCCGAGCTCCATTCGACGGCGATCGTGGGCGCAACGTACTCACTGACGATCAGGATGTCCTGGCCACTGTGTGAAACACCCGTGCCCCAGACGAATTCGATCGCGGCGTCGCCGTCGGTGTTGCCGACCGCGAGCGCGGACGTTCCATGATCCTGCGAGCCGATCGTGAGCAGCACATCGAAAGCCTGCGTGCCGGTGTTGTAGCGATACGCGTTGATTCCGCCCCACTGCGCATCGCCGGTGATCACTTCGGCGCGCGCATCGCCGCCGATATCCTCGACACGCAGTTCGGCGATTCCGCCCGTGTATCCGGGCGGCAGCTCGCGCAGCGGCGAGCGGCTCACGGCGCTGTAGACGCGCACGGTGTTCCACCCGACGAGCGCAACGATTTCGCCGACCGCATCGCCGTCGAGATCGCCGACCGCGACGGTTCCACCGAACTGCGGGCCGTAGGCCCATTCGTTGGCGCGTGTCGCGCCGTCATACACGTAGCCGTTGGACGTGACGATCTCGATGGCCGGGTCGGCGTCGACGTTGCCGACATCCAGGCTCGCGCCCAGGCCGGTCTGCGTGATGCGCGCCTTCAGCGTGAGGTCGGCGCCGTTGAGGATGACGATGACCGTATCGGTGTTTGAACCATACGACTGCGTCTCGCTACCCAGGCAGACGACCTCCCTGGGCCCATCACCTTCGAGATCGACGATGCGCAGTGCGTAACACTGGAAGAGGTCATCGTCGCTGAAGCGGTTCATGGGCCGGCGCGTGTCGCCCGCGAGCTGCGTGACGCCATGTTCATTGGCGATGAAGATTTCCTCGTTCGCGTCGCCGCTCACGTTGGCCGCGGCGATCGCGAAGACGCCGTTCTGCTCGCCGCTGAGGTTGAATGGATAGGCCCAGTCCTGGGTGTAGTCCCCGCCAGCATTGGTCATCGTGCTCAATGTCCGGCCATCGGTCATGAGGATTTCGTCGATGCCGTCGTTGTCGAGATCCGACACCACGAGTTCCTCGCGATGCTGGGGCACCGTCCCGCCGGTGCGCAGCAGTGGCACCTGGCGCGCAGTGTGATGCATGCGAATCGTGCCGCCGGTGGCGGCCGTCGGCGCGTTGCTGAGGCCGATGCCCCACGCAATATCTTCGACGGATTCGAACATGGGACCGCTGGCCTGCCAGCTGACGAGACCGGTGTTGGACACCACAAAGTTGGCGGGCCCGAGTGTCACGACGTAGTTGCCGATCGGATCGCCATCGGGATCGGTGCCGGCCGCGACCTGGAACGACACCATGTCGCCGAAGTTCACGTCGGTGGGTGCAGCCGTGGCGCTGAGGGTGGGCGGCGTGTCCGCGATCGACACCGTAGCGTCGACCGCAGTCGAGTCGGTTCCGTCGCTCGCCGTGACGGTCGCGACGATCACGTCGTCGCGGGTAGTGAGACTCGCCGGGTAGGTGGCGCCGGTCACCGACGGCACGACGACACCATTGCGCCGCCAGGTATAGGTGACCGTGAACGGGTCGCCGTCCGGGTCTTCGGTCGCGGCGTTGATCAGCAGGTCATCGAGTGTGCGCGGCGTATCGGGCGAAAGCTGCACGGCCATGACCTGAGGAGCGAAGTTCGCCACGAGGATGGTGATGCGTGCCGGCTCGGAGCTCACGTGCCCGTCGTTCACCACCAACTCGAATTCGAGCGTTGCGGGATCTGCAGGCGCGGTGAAGGACAGCCTTGGCGTAGCGGTCCCGGTCAGCGTCACGCTGGGTCCGGCGACCTGCGTCCACGAATACGTCAACGGCGTACCCTGCGGATCGTAGCCGTAGCCATAGATTGCCACGGCCGAACGCTTCGGCGCCGTGTAACCCGGATCGAGGTAAACCACCGGTGCGTCGTTGGGCATGGCATTTCCGACGACGACCGAAACTACGTCCTGCGCGGAGCTGGCCTCGCCGTCGCTGACCGTCACGCCGAAGTCGAGCCGGCCATTGACGGGCGGCGCCGTGAATTGCACGCGACCGAGACCGATGGTGGTGAGCGTGACCCGCGGGCCGGCGAGCTGCACCCATGTAAAACTCAACGCATCCTGGTCGGTGTCGGCACTACCCAGCGCATCAAGCGTGTAGAGCGAGCCACCATTGACGGTGCCGTCGGTGCCGGCACTGGCCACCGGAACGCGGTTCGAGATCGTGATCTGCACGGTGTCGGCGGTGGAATCGACGCGGCCATCGTTGACCACGAGTGAAAATGTCAGTGCGCCGGACAGGATGGGGGCGGTGAACGTGGGCCGCGAGGCGGTGGCGCTGCTCAGCGTGACGGCCGTGCCGGCGGTCTGGCTCCAGCGATAGGACAGCGCATTGTTGTCGGCATCCGTGCTCGCGGCTCCGTCGAGCGTGACCGCCGCGGCCTTGAACACCGACTGATCGGCGCCGGCATTGGAAACCGGCGTCTGGTTGGGCGGCGGGGGTGGCGGGTTGTCGCCTCCTCCTCCGCCACCACAGGCGGCTAACGCCAGGCTGAGCGCGACCGCAGTGAAACCACCGAACCCGTGTGACAAGCGCATTCCTGATCTCCCTGACCGCCGAGGCCTCTGAGGGCCGTTCTTGCAAGCAATCTACCCCACATGCTTTGTGCTACGGGAGACGATTCAGTGACGGCGGAGGATTATGTTGCTTGAAGCACAGCACGCCGGCGCAGGCGGCACTGGTCGACGTGGGATAGCATCCGTCGGAACAAGAAAGGCGGAGCACGACCCGCCGGGAGCTACATCTTGCACTCGAGACTCTTGGCGACCCTCGTTGCTGCGTGCGCCATTGCGCTCGCCCTATCCACCACCGCGCTGGCGGGCGTCAACGCCTGGACCACGCAGGGACCGCCCGGCGGCGAGCCGGTTCGCGACATGGCAGCGAGCACCACCGACCCCAACGTTTTCTACGCCGCTTACGGCCGCTCGTTGTCGCGTTCGGTGGACGGCGCCGTGACGTGGCAAACAGTCGGCGGTTTCACCGGCGAGGTGGTCAACATCGTGGTCGACCCGACCGATGGCCGACGCATTTACGTATCGGTGATCAAACAGGGTTTGTTTCGCAGCGAGAACGGTGGCGACACCTTCACGCAGATCGCGCCGGCGAATCCGACCATCTGGTCCGCGGGTGTCGGCGGCAGCGATGGACGCACGGTGTATTACGCGACGGATTCCGGCGCCTTCTACCGAAGCCTCGATCGCGGCGCGACTTTTACCGCGCGCACGTCGACGATGCAGACGATCACGCGCATCTATGTCGAAGGCGCCGATGGCAGCCGCATCATCGCGCTGCGCGGGCTCAGCCTCGCGCGCAGCTCGGACGGTGGAGGAACCTGGTCCGAAATGACGATCGGTCCGGACTTCACATTCCTCAACTCCCTGGTGCGCGTCTCGCCGACGCTGCTCGTCCTGGCAACGAGCGACGGTACCTATGTGTCGAATGACGACGGTGGCACGTGGATTCGCAAGGCGGTCGGTTCGAATCCGACCGTCGTGCGCGATCCGCAGTCGGCTTCCACGCTGTACTCCAGTTATTACTGGAACGACCGGCTGTGGCGCAGCCTGGATTCAGGCCAAACCTGGTCGCCATTTGGCGCGCCGATGCTAGGTGACGCGCGTGGCCTGGTGGCCGTTGCGAACGGCGCCGGAAGCCGCATCGTGGCGGCGTCGCTCGGCGGGGTACTGCATTCGGAGAATGGCGCGACGACGTGGACGGAGTCGATTTCGGGCCCGGTCGCCTCTTCGCCACAAGCCATGACCACGACGATCGCCGCGAATTCCCGTGTATATGCCTACACCTCGGCCGGAGGATTGTTCTCGAGCTCGCGCGAATCCGCCTGGCAGCGGCTCAATCTCGCCGGCGCGCAGGCGCTGGTGGGCAGCAACACCTTTGGCCAGGCGGCGCTCGCAATCGAGCCGGGCGATCCGCAGACTATCTACCTCGCGCCATTCATGCTGTCGCTCGTGCGCTCGACGGACGGCGGAAGCAGCTGGTCCGTGGCCGGCACGCAGCTCGCGAACCTGTCGGTAACATCGCTGGCGTTCGACACTCTCGACACGCGGATCATGTACGCCGCGATGTCGAACTATCCCTTGCCCGCGGCGAGCCTGTATCGCAGCACCGACAGCGGTTCAACGTGGAATCCCTACAGCGTCGATTTGCCTACTATTTATGCAAGTTCCATCACGGTTGACCCGGCGGATCACAACCGGCTCTTTGTCGCGAGTTACCAGGGATTCGGCGCTCCCAATACCGGCGGGCTGTACCGATCGACGAACGGCGGTCTCAACTGGACCGAGCGCGGCTTTCTCGGCTTCGACGTCAACGCCGTCGCGCTCGATCCCGCGGACCCGAATCGCGTCTATGCAGCCACGCGAAGTGGCTTACAGGTGAGCACCAATCGCGGCGACACCTTCACGCGCAACGATCCGTTCGCCATCGTGAGCACCTTGCCCGCGCGCGCCATCGTGGTTGACCCGGCCGTCCCTTCGATCCTCTACGCCTCCAGCCTCGACCCGGATGCCGGCACGCGCATCAACGACGGGTCGACGATTGCGCGTTCGGTCGATCGCGGCCTGACGTGGGAAGTGTTGCGCGCCGCGAGCGAGCCGCTTCCCTGGTATATCGGCAGTATCGTGCTGGATCCAGATCTTCCGAGCCTGCTCTACGTGAACACCGGCGGACGCGGCGTCGCCACCTACGAAATTCAGAACGACCTGTCGGTCGCGCTGAGTGGCCACTCCGGCACGAAGGCAGTCGGGGTCGCGACGAATCTCACCGCTCATGTGGAACATCGTGGTGCGCTGGCCGCGACGGCAGTTCGACTCGACATCGACATGCCCGCGGGAATCACTGCGGTCACGGCGACGCCCACCGCCGGCACCTGCGTCGTCACCGGTGTGAGCCCGCGTTGCGACTTCCCGGTGCTGCGCGCTGGCACAAGCGTCGACGTCGTCGTTTCGTATACGCCACCCACCGCGCTACCGCTGCCGGTCGCGGCGCGAATCGAAGCGCATGAACGTGACAACGTCGCCGCCAACGATTCCGCACTCGCCAGCGCGATCGCCGGCGAGGTCGTCGACCTGCGACTCTCGGTGACGCCGTCGGCAACGACCGTCGATCACGGCGACGCGGTCTCGTACGCGGTGGTGGTGCGCAACGAAGGTCCCGTCACGGCCAGCGTTGCGGCAGTCTCGTTCATCGCGGGCGCGGGGCTCACGCTCGGCACGTCGCCTGCGGAGTGCGCGGCGGCGGGTAGTCAGATCATATGCATCTTCAACGGCCTTGCGGCCGGCGCGGAGCGCAGCATGACGATCAACGCCACCGCATCCGGCGTGGGGCAGCTAACGACCGACGTCGCGGTTGCCGCGGCGCCTTCGGCCGTGGACGCAAATCCGGCTAACAACGGCGCCGCGCCCGTCATCACATCGCGGCCGCTCGCCGATCTCGCGGTCACCGCGACCGACTCCGCCGATCCGGTGCAGACCGGGACGGCGTTCAATTACGTCGTCGACGTGCGCAACAACGGCCCGGATGAGATGCCGGCCGTAGCGGCAGTACTAACCGCCGCTGGAACGGTAGCCAGCGCGATTACGACGCGCGGCACGTGCACCGTCGCTGGCACCGGCGTGACCTGCGCGATCGGCGCGCTCGCCTCGGGCGCAACCGCGACGATCACCGTTGCGACGTCGGTGGCGGCTGCGGGTGCCAACACATTGCATGCTACGGTGACGGGCGGTAGCCAGGATCGTGTCGCGACCAACAACAGCGTCGATCAGGCGACGACGGTCACCGCACCGCCGAGCTCGTCCTCGTCCGGGGGAGGCAGCAGCAGCGGCGGCAGTGGGGGCGGAGGAGGAGCGCTCGACGCGTTGTGGCTCGCGTTGTTAGGCACGCTGCTTGGATGGCGCCTTCGCACCGGGGGATTACGGCGATGAGGTAGCACGCTGCCAGCGGCTACGACCGTGGATACCCATCCTGCTCATCGCCGCGGCAGTCTTGCGCGACGGGAAAGCCCTAGGGCAGAACCTAACAAGATAAAAACTGGCGACTGACCCGCCGCGGGCTGCGGCCGATCTGTGACATGCACCCCGGGCAACCCCCACTTGTCCGTCCATACTTAATCTATATGTTTCCGAGGCTTGACCGACTGCTCTTGCTCGTCGGCCTCGCCTCGCAGCGCCGACGGATGCTGCCGTGGATCGTCGTGTTCGCCTGGTTGTTCGGCATGACCATCGCGTTCTGGTACTTCGAGTTCCGACCACAACGCAGTTTCGCGGCGCCGGGCTTCGCTCTCGACGGGAATCCGCAGCAACTCGAAGTGGCGCAGCGTTGGTTCCAGCATGTCCTGCACGCGTCTGCTGCAAACGCGGACGCCGCGGCACTGACAGTGGTGCATGTCTACCGCGATGGCTGCGACTGCAACCGCTTCACGGATCGCCACCTGGCGGAGATCGAAGCACGCTTCCGCGACAGCGGCGTGCGCTTCATCCGGATCAAGAGCGGCAGCGCCTTGGGCGATGGCATGCCGGGCTGGGTGGAGAGCATGCCGGCGGCGTTCGTATTCGGCGCCGACGGCGCGCTGCTGTATTTCGGGCCCTACAGCGATGCCGCGTGGTGCGGGCGCAAGGGTGCCCTGGTCGAGGGCGTGATCGAACGTGCGCTCCAGGGTGTTCCGCCGTTGCCACCGGCGACGACACGCTGGGGATGTTTTTGCGAATCCAACGGTAAACGTGGCATGGAGCGATCGACGTGAACGAGACGAATGCATATCTGCAGGCCCTCAGCCGCTCCGGCGACCGTTTGTTGTTAGGAGTGATGACCGCACTGGCGGTGATCTCGCTCGCGCTCGCGGCGCTGCACGGCACCTGGTCCGAAGCGCTGTGGATAGGCGTGCCGACGCTCGCCGTCTGCGCATGGCTGGTCAACGCCCACGGCGGCGAGCTGGTGACGCGCTGTGCGATCGCCGCCGGCCTCATGGTGTTCGCGGCACTGCAGGTGCACCAGGTGCACGGCATGATCGAGATGCACTTTTCGTTCTTCGTGTTGCTGGCCTTCCTGCTGTACTACCGCGACTGGGTGCCGCTGGTCGTCGCGGCCGCGGTCGTCGCCGTGCATCACCTGTCGTTCAACTTTCTCCAGGGCGCTGGCGTCTCTGTCTGGGTGTTCGAATCGCGCACCGGCCTCGGCATCGTGGTGCTGCACGCGGCCTTCGTGGTCTTCGAGACGGCGCTGCTGGTGTTGATGGCCATGAGGCTGCGCGCCGAAGTCAGCGCGGTCGGTGCGAATCCGCGCTTCCTGTCGCGGGCGGCGCAGGATCTCGCGCAGGGGCGGCTCGAGGTCGAGCTGGCCACAGAGGGCGCCGACGAAGGCAGTCTCGTCGTCGCGATGGAGCGCATGCGCGGCGAACTGAAAGCCAACCTCGAGAAAGAGCGCCGATTCACGACGGAGCTGCAGGCCCTGGCTGAACGGGAAAAGGTGGCCGCCTCCGAACTAAAGACGACGATGGAACGTGAACAGGCGCGCAGCGAGGAAAATGCCCGCGTTCGCGTGGCCCTCGACAGCATCGGCGCTGGCGCGCTGCTCGCCGACAACAGCGGGCGAATCGTCTATGTCAACGAATTCGCGCTGGGCATTTTCCAGAAGCGCACCGCCGAGATCCGGCAGGTCGTCCCGTCGTTCGATGCGGGCCAACTCGTGGGCAAGTCGCTGGAATTTCTCACGGGCATCCGTGGGTTCCAGGCACAGGAGCTGCTCCAGGTACGCGCCGCGCGCGAAATCGATCTCGCGGCTGGCCGTGCCAGCCTGCGCATCATCGCCAGCCCGGTGATAGACGCCGGAGGCAAGCGCCTCGGTACCGTCGTGCAGTGGCAGGACCGTACGGACAAAGCGGCCGTCGAAGATGAAATCAAGGCCGTGGTTGCGAAAGCCTCTGCCGGTAACCTGACCGCGCGGTTGCGCGAGGAAGGCAAACAAGGATTCTTCCTGGCTCTGGCCAGCGGCATCAACGAGCTGCTGCAGAACCTCGCCGATTCGATTGCGCAGGTGAAGGAAGCGGCGAGCAAGGTGAGCCACGGCGCGCTGGAAATAAGCCAGGGCAACGAGAACCTCTCACAGCGCACCGAGGAGCAGGCTTCGAGCCTCGAGGAAACTGCCTCGTCGATGGAGCAGATGACCAGCACCGTGCGCCAGAACGCGGACAACGCGAATCACGCCAACCAGCTCGCGATGGCCGCGCACGCGCAGGCGGCCAAGGGCGGCGCGGTCGTGGCGCAGGCTGTCACCGCGATGGCCGGCATCAACGGAGCCTCGAAGAAGATCGCCGAAATCATCGGCGTGATCGACGAGATCGCCTTTCAGACCAATCTACTGGCGCTGAACGCCGCGGTGGAAGCCGCGCGCGCCGGCGATCAGGGACGCGGATTCGCCGTCGTCGCCTCCGAGGTGCGCAGCCTCGCCGGCCGTTCGGCCAATGCGGCCAAGGAGATCAAGGCGCTGATCCAGGACAGCGTGCGATCCGTCGAAGTGGGCTCGGGATTCGTCACGGAATCAGGCACGACACTCGAGCAGATCGTGCTGTCGGTGAAGAAAGTCGCCGACATCGTCGCGGAGATCACGACCGCAACGCGCGAGCAGACGGCGGGCATCGAGCAGGTGAACCGCGCCGTGGTGCAGCTCGAGGGGCTGACGCAGCAGAATGCCGCGCTGGTCGAACAGGCCAACGCGGCGAGCCAGTCGATGGCGGAGCATGCGGGAGAGCTCGACGTGTCGATGCAGCGGTATACGGTTGGGCGTGAGGTGGTCGGGGTGGCGGCGGCGTTGAAGCGTACGGCCTAAACTCCGAAGCAACAAACGCCGGCAGTTCTTCGCCGCGGCCCGCACCGTTGTGAACTGGTTCAGCCCGACTATTTCTTGCCGCGCTTCTTCTTCACTTTTTTCCGCGATTTCGCGCGCGCCATTCTGGTGGAACCCGACGTCGCGCCAACACCATCCGCCTTTGAACTCCGCTCCGTCTTTGCTTCCGACTTTGCTTCCGACTTTGCTTCCGTCTCGGCTTCCGTCTCGGCTTCCGTCTCGGCTTCCGTCTCGGCTTCCGTCTCGGCTTCCGGCATGAGCTGCAGCAGTTTCGCCACCGCGGCAACCTCCTGCTCCGCCATCCCGGTAGTGCCCGCGTAGTCCATCAGGGTGACGCGGGTCTGAAAGGCCACCGAATCCCACTTGTTGCAAGGCTTCGCGCGCCTCTGCAAGTCGCGCAGCTCGTCGATGGCGATGTCCACCACATCCGCCAGCTTTTCGGCGGCGATGGCTTCGTAGATCCGCAGCTCGGTGGCACCGACCACGGACCAGAAATCCGGATCTCCCACCTTCTTCTGATCGATCGACTTGCGAATCGCCTCGACGCGCGGCGCATCGAACGTGCCGTACGACCGATCGCCGCGACTCCGCAGCCGCAGCTCGATGCTGAAACAATTCAGTCCGGGGTAGAACAGGTTGCCGCCAAACTTCAACGCCGACGTCTCCGCCTTCAGGTAAAACGCGAGCGCCTGCTTCAGTGCTTCGCGCGCACCGTCAGTCGTGCCATGAATTTCCGCGAGCCGCTTGTATGCCGACCCGAGCAGTGAATCTCGTTCCGAGGTCGCCGCGATCGCCGCGACTTTCTCGAGCGCCGCGATGCCGCCATGCACGCTCTGTAGCGCGCGATCGCGGTCCGCCGGATTTGCACGGTAGATCTTCTCGCCCAGGCGCGCCTGCATGTTGCCGAGTTGTTCCAGTGCGCGCATGCCCGCGCCGCCGTCCTCGGCCTGAACCGCTTTCGTGTACCACTGGATCGCATCTTCGAAGGCGCCGATTTCGCCATACGCCTCGCCGAACGCCGCGGCCACGTTGCCGCGTCTCAACCACGACATGGCGCTGCTGTCCTGCAGGTTTTTCAACGCGGATCGCACGGCGGCACCGGACAACCCATTGTATTGATGGTCGACGACGAGTTTCCTGAGGCGCAGAAGCAGACCGTACTGTGACGTCATGCTCGACGACACGCTGTTGGTCGGCGAGTCGTCCATTTCGGAGCCGAAGGTCCAGTTCGCGTCCCCGTAACATTGATAGGCCGCCCAGGTGTTGCTTTGCGGCTTCTGCGTGTACGTGATCTCCCGCGCCTGCGCGACCGCGTCGGCGAAGCGGCTGCCGCTCTTGATCTGTCGATAGAAAGTGCGCGCGAAGAGGAGCGCGGCATCGTCATCAACGGCCCATCCAGCCGCGATCACGCAACGCACGCCGATCTTGATGAGCTCCTCGGCCACGTTGGCGGCGAAGGCCGGCAAGCCGTTCGGTAGTTTGGGCCGCCGCTTGTTGGGGTCCGCGGAGAAGCGCCCGAGATGGCAGCAATTGATGAACGCCAGGTCCGGCACGATGCGCATGGCCTTGATCTCGCGCGCACCGAACGTGAGGTTGTCCGACAGCACGATGCCGCCCACGCCGCCGATGTAGTCGCCGTGGCCGGCGACGTGCAGGATCGAATACGGGCGCTCGAAAACGGCCTTGGTGACCGCCATCGCGTCACCCTTGAGAAGTGGCACCGCGCCCATTACGTTGGCCACCTCTGCCGCCTCCGCCGCGGCACCCGGCAGCGGCGGATACTTGTCCGAGCACTGCGGCTCACCGATCACGAGCACACCGCCGTTGGCCGATCGCGGATTCTCGCGGAAATCCGTCGTGCGCAGTTTCCGTAACAGGCGTGTTTGTATGCCCCAAGGGAGTACATCCACTGACCGCTCGTCACGTTGCAGATCCAGCATTTCCCACGGGTACGCTGCCGTCTTCGAATCGAGCTTGAGCTGCAGCGAGGTGGAGCTGGACATGAGCGGCTCGATCTCGAGCGGCACCAGCAACTTGAAGAGCGTGCGCCCGATGCGCGGGTCGTGGTTCGAGACGTCCGCGCCGGTCGCCACGAGATTGTCGACCAGCTTCGACTGCGCGACCGATCCGCGGACCTCCTCGCGCGCCCGGTTCGTCGACAACTCGTATTCGAGTACCGTGGACTGCCGGACGATGGTGCGTGTTTCTCCGGAGCCCGACGGGTCCGGCGTGTGCTCGACGGAGTCGACGATGCGCTTTTCGTACACCGAGATCATGTCGTAGTCCGCGCCGCGATAGCCGAATTCCGGCGGACGCAGCAACCCGCCCCGCCCTTCCTCGATGTAAGGCTCGACGACCACGTCTTTTCCGTTGGTCGCGCTGAGTGCGCGCAGTGCGTTGATCGCGTCCGCCGCTCGATCCAGGTATAGCTCGACGAGCCGGAGTCGCGAAACGACAGGCCACCCGATTTCCGCGAGCATGAGGTTCGCCTGGCGGACACCCAACGCGATGGCCTGTGCCGATGCACCGGCGCTCTGGTTGATGCCGCCGCTGCCTATGAGAGTGGACGCAAGCTGGAACGATGCGGGCGCGCCATCCGGTTTCTCGGCGACGCGCTGCGCGAAGGCAATCACGCCTTGCCTGACGGTCTCGATGAGTTTCGATGACTGCAGTTCGCCTTCTTCACCGAGGCCGATCACGAGCACCGCCTCGGGCCGCGGCAGCGCGTAGGGATTGTCGGCATCGATGTTCAGATTGGTGAATACCTGATTGCTGCCGATATTGGTGGGATAGGCGCGCGCCTGCAGCGACAGCGACATCGACCCGCCGATCAGGAAATCGATGGCGTATTCCGTACCGGTCAGCATCAACGAGGTGTAGTGGCCGACCATCAGCGGCTCGCGCACGAACTTGAGGTTGCCGTTCGTGACGACCACGCTGAAACGCACGCCGCTCGTGGTTTCAGGCTCCAGTGTTTCGGGCTGATCGACTAATGCGTCGCCGAGGCTCGGCGGAGGCGCGTTTGCACGCATCGTGCGCGAAGGTCGACTCGGCGTCAGTGCGGGAGTGATCGCCTCGGCGGAGGCGTCCGTGACCGCGCCGCGAACGCCGGCCGCGCCATCCACTGTCTGCAGGCGCTTCGTGTCACCGGTCGCCAGGATCTCGGCGTAGGCCTCGAAGGCGTCGCGCTCGTCCGCGAGATCCCCGTGTACCGCGTCGACCTGCCAGGTGCGGACGCCGGGCAACCGCGCGCTGTCGAGCGTGACGCGCCCGTCGCCGAGCGGCGTGTCCAGATAGACCACGTCGTCGCCGATGATGTCGATGCCCGCGGGCGTGGATTTCGCCTTGCCGACCACCAGCGCCATGTTGGCAGTATCGGCACCGAAATTTTTGGCCTGCTCGTCGAGGCGTTTCCGTAGTTTGACCGCGAGGTCGAGATGTTTTTTCAGGGGGATCCCCCACTCCAGGACCGCGACCTGTTCCGGTTGTTTGTGCCAGAACGCGCCGGTGTTGATGCGCTGCTTGACCTCCTTGAGATCGGCCTTGGCGAGTTGTCCCCAGACTTCCGCGTCGCCGAGGTCGCGCTTGCCGCCGATCAGTCCGGCCTGCAGCTGCAGGAGCCCCGGCATTCCCGCAACGAGCTGCCGCGCCTTCACGCCTTCGAACAGGCTGCCGAACATCGTGAAGAGATTGCCGAAGGTGTCATCGCCGCTCATCACCTGCATCGGCGCGAAAGAGCCGGCATTGGGCGTGCCCAGCATGAGGAATCTCGCGCCGGGCCGCCGCATGAAGCGATCCCATGTCTCCTTGAATTGAAGCTGCATGGTGCGCGCCAGCAGGCCGCCCATCGAGTGGGCCACGATTTGCACCGGCAGATCGGTCCCTGCGCGAGCCTTGATCGCGTCGTCGACCGCACTAGCCAGATCGCGCGCTTCTTCTTCGAGCGGTTGGCGCCAGTCATAGCTGAACGGGATCACGTCGTGCGTCGCGCCGAGAAAATTGATGAGGCGGTCGTAAGACGACCCGACCGGACCATCGGGATTGACACTGGCCGCGGTCTCCGGATCCCACTTCAAGCTTTCGAGATTGTTGACGAAGCGCAGGCTCAGCCAGACGCGCTTTTTACCCACCTTGAGGTGCGATCCCAGAATGCCCGGAAGAATGAATACCGCCGGCCGCGTGGGTGGCTTCGGGCTGCGTGGCGGCTCGACCGCCGCGGCGCGAATGCCACTGGCATCTTCGCCCGCCCAGGACAGCGGGCCGATGGGGCGGAATTGGTCCACCGATTCTTCGATGAGCGCGCGCGCGATGAGATTCGCGGTGCGGTCGTTCGTGAAATAGTTGAAGTGGTTGACCTTCGCGCCGCGATCCAGCACGAACTTCGCGCGCTCCGCTCCCCGCGGCGAGCCGCCGTACATCGAGCGCGTCTGTACGACGAGATCGTGGTCGGTCCAGTAGAAAGCATCGGTCACCAGCGTCTTGAGCCAGGACAGCACGGAGTCACCCTGGACGTCGCCGGCGACCACCCGGAGGTCGCCGTCCACGGGCTGCCCGGCGATGTTCACCCACTTGGTGAATGAGCTGCCTGGCATTTGCACTTCCAGGCCCGGCAGCTCCTCGGGTTCGGCGCGCCTGCGCGCCACTTCGCAGATGAAGTCGACCAGCTGCGGAAGCACGGGGATGCCGGCCGTCTGCAGGCCCCACTTGAACACCGACAGGAAGGCATCGAGGCGACGCGAGGCCAGCAAGGTGCCGCGAATCGGGCAGGCGACGCGCACCACGCGCCTGACATTGATCTTCTTCTTTCGAACTTCGGCGGCCAGCTCGACGAGGTCGCGCTGGTACTCGGCGAATTTGGCATCGGTGAACTGCGCCAGGTCCTCGTCGGACGTTCCGAGTCCCGAGCACACGCGCGCCAGCGCTTCGGCGACGAGGCCGCCGCGCGAATGTGTCAGCAGGTCGAGCGTAGTGCCCGGCTCCAGCGCTTTCACCAGCAGCAGCGCATTCCCGAACGGGTTGTCGCCGAGGGTGTGGTGCTCGAGGCCGTAGACGCGCTGGTCATACTCGGTGAAGAGGCGCGCCACCAGATCGGGATGCGTCTGCCATAACTTCGAAAACGTACCCGCGGTGTTCGAGAAGGTCCCGTGGATCAGCACCAACGCCGGCTTCGCGCCGTTCGCGATGGTGGTGGTCGTCGCGCCGCTGCCCTTGAGCGGCTGCAGTGATTCCTTTTGAAGCCGGTACACGCCGGGATCGACCTGGCCATCCACCTTCTTCACGATGGCGGCGCGCGTGAAATCCACGGCCTTGTCCGTGACGATGCCGGTCAGGATGTCGATGGCATCCACGACGACATCGCCGTTCCAGTCCTTGGGTCCGCCGCGCGCACTGGACGCGGATTGCAGCCCGCGCCAGCCGAGTTGCGACGGGACGGCGCACTCGTCCGGGCCGCTTTGCGCGCCGCCGCGTGTAGAAGCGGGCGCACCGCCCACCTGGGCGCGCAGCAATTCGCTGGCGTGCTCGGGGCTCAGGTACAAAGTCGGTCCGTTGACGATGTGCAGGCGGACCAGGTCCTCGTCGACATTGACCTTCAGGCGTACGAGCTCGGAATTTCCACGCCGGGCGCCGACTCGCACCGCGGAACGGACCGAGGCGCCCGCGGGCACCGGCTCGGCGACCTCCCTGGTCAGTTCGTTGCCCGAGACGATGAACGTGATTTCACGGGGAGATTCGGCCATGTCCGTGCCTTGTTCTAGTTATCGTCGAGGCCGGGTTGTAGCGCGACCGCCGAGTCTTGTCGAGACCCGGCTCGTGACGTTATCTTGAAACCGTGCATCCGGTAGTTTGATGTCACGAGACGATCGACGGGAGAACGCCATGCAGTCGAAATTCTTCACGATGGACGAGATGACGCGGTCCGACGCCGCAATGCGGCACGGCATCGCCAACCGGCCCGACGAGACGGCCACTAACAATCTGCAGACCCTGTGTGCTGCAGTGCTGGATCCGCTGCGCGAGGCGGTCGGTGCGTCGATCAACATCAACTCCGCGTATCGCGGCCCGGAGCTCAATGCGCGGATCGGTGGGGCGACCAGGAGCCAGCACATGGAAGGCAAGGCGGCGGACATCCAGTCGCGCGCCATCAGCGTGCTCGAGCTCTTCAAGACCGTGATTCGCATGAATTTGCCGTACGACCAGGTGATCTACGAGGCCAAGAACCGGACGACCAAATGGGTCCACGTTTCGCACGATCCGACGCGCGCGCGTGCCGCGATCCTGATCGCCGACTTCAAGGCCGATGGAGGTGTCGCCTCGTACCGCACCATCACGGCGCAGCAGGCGCTGGCAATGACGGAGAGCGCCACGCGCTCCGCGTTACCCGTGGAGCTGCACTACGAAGAGTTACCTGATGAGCCCGGACTCGACGATGAAACTGCGGGGCAAGCGCCGGCTCGCACTCGGCCCAGGCGCAAGAAGCCGGCTGCGAAGAAAGCCGCGCCGAAGAAAAAGGCCGCCGCCAGGCGCAAGAAGGCAAAACGAATCGTAAAGACCCGCAAGCGCCTGCGGGCGAAGAAGGGGAAGTGAACGGCGCCGGCCGGTTGCCGGCGCCGTTCAGATCTCGATGTTCTCGACGAAATCGTTGATGAACGTGCCAACTTTCTTCGAAATCGATTCCTGGCCCACCTCGAGGATCTTGCGACCAGTAGTGAGGACGCTTTCCCTCTCGCGCATCTCGGCGTGTTGCGACGAGAACTTGAAGAACAGCACCTGGGTGATCTTCTTCTTCGCGTCGATGGTGCAGCTCAGCAATTTGATCGACGCGTTGTCCTGACTGCTGGAGTCGACGTGGCTGATCTGGAATTTTGCGCCGCTCGCGCGCTGGCTTTGCCGGTCGAACAGCGTGATCCAGGGCGAGTCCTTGTCCATGTCCTGCAGGTTGGTGAGTATGCTCACCACCATCGACGTCGCGGCGGCCGCCGGGCCTAACATGGCGGTGATCACCGGGATGATGGCCTTGTGAACGGTCAGATCCTCATCGTTGACGACGGTCTTCTTCTCCTCCGAGTCCGCCACCTGCCAACCGACTTTCTTCAGCACATCCCGGTACTTGGCGTGCCATTCCATGACGTTGTCCGATTGCTGCGTCGCTTTGTCGGCGGCGAGCTGCGCCAGCAACATCGAATTCGAGATGAGCGGTCGGAGATCTGCAGGCACCGAGTCGCTGAATTCGGTCAGCTGCGCGCCGACCGCCACTGCCTCCTGTTCCTGCGAGAAGGTCACCTTCGGCGGTTCGACCGGACCGCGAGTGGTGCGCGTGGCTGGCAGCTCGAGCGAGGTCACGTATTCCCGGATCTCAAGTGCGGAGCGGTTCATGCGGGTTCCTTGGCTGTCGGGCGACCGGACTCGCAGAGTCCCATTTTTCCTCTCATCGCAAGGCACGGTTCCGGAACGAGCACGCAGAACTGTGACGAATTAACGCGCGAAGCGCTTGTGCTGTCGCATCGGATTTCGAAGCATTCGATGACTCCGCCGTCGAGGACTTCCGTGCCTTGCAAGTCAGCAGGACGTTCGCGCTCGTCTATCCGGAGCCCATCGTCACGAGCGCACTGTTCGAGGCAGGTTATGCGCTCGCATTGAAGTTGCCGAGCCGTTACTTCGTCCGTGACCGCGATGACCTGCCCTATCTCATGAAGGAACTCGCAGGGTTTCCGGGGGCTACAGTCCGGATTCACGAGAAAGGCGAGTGGCGCGACTACGACGAGCTGGCCGAGAAGATGTGCAAATTCGGCGCCAAGTGGTTTGGGAATGATGCTGCGTAGGACTAGGGATCACTCGCGCATCGAAAGCCAATGTCTTCGGAGCGCGCGTCAGGACTCGCAAACTGGCGTGACGTGGCGCTCAAACGAATGGCCGGATCGTAACGGCCGCCGCCACGAATCACCTTCTTGGTGCCTTCGCCTGGACCGCGCGGATTGTAGACGTCGTCACTGGTGAAACTTTCCGAATACCAGTCAGCGACCCATTCAGAAGCATTCCCGGCAAGATCGTCGATGCCGAAGGGGCTCTTGCCAGCCGCATGCGTACCGACTGGCGACAGCGCGCTTTCGTATGGAGTGGGAGCACTATTCAGGTAGTTTGCTCGGTCGACAGTCGGCGGCAACGTGCCCCATGGATACGGCCGCTCGTCGGTGCCACGCGCGGCCTTTTCCCATTCCGCTTCCGTCGGCAAGCGTTTACCGGCCCAACGGCAATAGGCGTTCGCCTCATTCCAGCTCACACCGATGACAGGCATTTCTTCGCTGTCCTTGCCGGCGATCTCGTCCCAGAAGTCCGGCACGTGGTCCGAGCCCGTGCTCTCGAGAAACTTCGCGTAGCGCGCAGTGGTCGTCTCGAAGCGATCCATGTAGAAGGCGTCGACAAACAACTGCCGCACGGGCGAGTTCTCGTCGTCTCCCATCGTGAATTTGCCCGCGGGAACGAGCGCGGCCGGTGCGCCGTCCTTGCCATCGCGCGTGGCCGGCGTACCCCTGTTCGCCAGGTACCAGGTCACGGCGACGGCGGCCAGGACACCGCCCAACGCAACGGGTGCAATCTTGCGCAACCGCCTGCGGCGCCGCGCGCGCACGATCCGGTTGACGGTGTGCGCGACTTCGGCCGGTAGATTGCCCGGTGTTTCGAGGAATGTGACCGCGCTCAGGTAGGCGGGCAAATCCGGCAGGTTCACCCGCTCGAGCAGCACCGGCAGAATCCGGTCGTCGGGCCTTGGCCACCTCTTCTCGGCAATCGAGATCTCGGTGAGAGTGTAGCTGCCGGCATCGAGGGTCTTCGGACTCACGAGAAAGATCACGAGGCTGGATTGTTCGATCCCGCGGCGGATCCGGGTGTGGAATTCTCCGCCGGGCGGGAGGTCTTCGCGGTCGAAGAACACTTCGTGACCGTCGCCTTGCAATGCAACGCGAATCGCATCCGCCGAGGCGCGATCCTCCGATGCATAACTCAGGAAAATACGCATGCGATGAGGATAGTACCTCGATTCAATTGCCGCGGAGACCACGCGGCTGGGCGAGGACTGAAATCGATGCTTGAAAGCAAACGATACCGAGCGGCTGCCCGGCAGCCCTGCACGGGAAGTTCCGTGCCGGGACCTTCTATCTACCAGCCATTGAACGACTGCATGGCCGGCCGGCTCCCTCGCGTCTTCATGCTCTCGCCTGTGACATCGCGATGATGGACATTGGAACACCCAGCGGACGCTCCAGCACGATGCGCGCTTGCGGAAACAACTGGCGGACGTCGCGAGCCGTCAGTGGATAGTAGTTCTGCAACCGTGTGAGCGCCGCGTCATAACTCGGCGACGCCGAACCCGATCCCAGTGCGAACCAGCTGAGTAGCCGCGCCTGCAACGATCGCGGGTAGGTGGCAAAGAACGGCACGTACGGCCGGGGGAAATGCGGATCGAGCGGCGAGCGTTTGTTCGGCGTCTGCAGAAAGTACGGCCGACCTGAGTCGACGATTGCGCGAGCGAGTTGTCGCTGCAACTCCCGTCCCGGCAGGTGCTCGATCAGGCTGTTCGAGAAGATCACATCATATTCCGCGAAATCCGCGGCAGACAGCGTCAATACGTCGGCGCGCAGACGACGAATGTTCGGCAACCGGATGGGATCGTCCGCGTGACACTTGTCCCGGTCGTGGTTGTTGACGAGCGTGACCTCGAACAACGGCTGCGCGCCCAGACCCCAGTCCTCCCAGAATTTGACGGTACCGCCCAGATCGATGAGGCGTATCCGCCCGTTGGCACTCCTCATGAAATCATTGAAGCGCTTGAGCCTCTGTCCGCGCGTGTAGCGTCGCAGTTTTTTCAGCATTTACCGGGCTCCTGATGGGGACGTGCGCAGGCTGCGGACGGCCGCATCCAGTAGTTGATCTCGAACGATCAAGCCGGTGATTGCTGTCAGTCAAAACGGGCTCGTGACCGTAGGACTCGGAGCAATGGGTGCGTCGTCATCGTCCTTCGGAGCCGTGTCCGCTTTTCCCAACAGATTCCGTCCTTATCAGTGGGCAGCCTGTTCACTGCGGGTTGGTATCCGACCTATCGAGGAGACGCTCATGACTGGGACACGGATCTTGTCGCTCATATTGCTCATGTGGCTTTGCCACACGCCCAGCCACGGTGCGGCTCTCGATCGTTGCCAGACGGAGGGAAAGCTGCGCTATGAACAATGCATGACCAGGACAGCCGAAGATCGCACGCAGTGTCTTCGCGAGTACGACAACGCGGTCAACGCCTGCGCGGATCCAGGGCCGCCGGCAACGGGAAACCAGTCCCGGAATATCTATCGCATCCCTTACGCTGATGGCACAAACGTGCATATCAGCCGCGATTTCAACGATCACCAACCGAAGGGACGGATCGACATGCACGGTCGGGGCGGCGGAACGCACCGCATAGTTGCGGCCGCGGCTGGCACCATCCGGCACATCCAGGACGGCCGATCCAAGCAGCAGCACCCCGAAGATTGGCTCCGTAATACGCCAGACTGCCTCAACAACTACGTGTGGATAGAACACGCGAATGGCGAGTGGTCGAAGTACTCGCACATGCAAATGGGCACCACCAGCGCGAAGGCGAAACGCAAAGTGGGTGACCAGGTGAAGCAGGGAGATTATCTGGGTGATGAGGGGAACGTCGGATGCGCCTGGCCTGCCCACCTGCACTTCCACATCATTCAGGTCAGTCCGACCGATGCGAACCCGAAAGTAGCTAGCACCAGCGGAGAGCTCACAGGATATGGAGACCCGGCCGAGCGCAATCCGCGCTTCTCCGACCTGCAAGGCAAGATCTTCACGTTCAAGGACGGAGACAACTACATAGCCGGTGGGTTGCCGACGTGCCGCAAAGATCCCGAGTGCCCCGAAGGGCACTACTGCAATGCGGGCGTCGACGTGTCGACCAATCGATGCATGCCACTCAAGGCCGACAACGCTGCCTGCGACATTGCGGGCGGGAGTCACCAGTGCAAGAGCGGGCATTGTCAGTTCGGCCGCTGCTACACGCCGCATTCAGTGGCTCCGGGCGATACCTGCTACGTCAACGACGCGTGCCAAAAAGGCAAATGCAGCGACGTGCAAGGAGTCAAGGGCCGGTGCGTCTGTGAACGGGATGGCGACTGCGGCGATGGGAGCTTCTGCGACGCGGGGACGGATCTCAACTTGAACGCCTGCAAGAGCCTCAAGGCGGACAACGAGACCTGCGATCTGGTGGGCGGCGGCCATCAGTGCAAGAGCGGGTACTGCAAATTCTCGCGGTGCTACACGCCGGACTCGGTACCCATGGGCAGTGCCTGTTACAGCGACGATGCCTGCAAGGAGGGCAAGTGCAGTGCCGTCGACGGTGCCAAGGGCTCCTGCGTCTGCAAAGAGGATGGCGACTGTGGCAAAGGCCAGTGGTGCGACGCTGGCCTGGATAGCAAGGTCAATGCCTGTCGCGCGAAGCTCGCCCGGGGCGCGAAGTGCGGCACCGCGGGCTCGGTCGGGAATGATCACAAATGCAGCTCCGGCGAATGCTCGGGGTTCCCCAAGTACGAGTGCAAGTAGATCTCTTCGGGAGTTGACGCCATGAAACGCCAGCGGTTTGTGTTCCTCTTGTTAGGCGGCCTGTCTCTCAGCACAGGCGCCCACGCTGAGCTGTGCGACGACGTGACCAATGTAGTTCGGCCACTGGTCACCGAGGCCGTGAACGACGTGAATTTCTATGAGCAGATCTTCACGGATACGACACTGCAAGGCGACCGCCGCTACAACGAGATCGTCCTGCAGTGCAATCGCAAGCGCGACAGCAAAGGCAACGAGATCACCCGGGTGCTCGGAACCGATCGCAGCACGAACGAGAAGCAGACGCTGAAGGCGGCCAGTCTCGACCCGAAAGTAATCCGGGGACACTACAATTTCGTCGGATTACCCATCGGCGCAGCCCTGAGCTTCAAGTACGTCTACGTTCTCAGCAAGAAGGACGGGGTGTGGTCCATGGTCATACCGTACAAGCCCGGTTTCAATGAGCTGGTTCCCAATCGCGTCGATTTCAGCTTTTCTCATGCGAACCACCTTTACGACGCCACTCAGGTCGAGAATGCGGCCGGCACGGCGCAGGTCCTGAACCTCAAGCCCTCGGCTCAACCGATCTCGATCACTCTGTGTTCGACGACTACCTATTTCCCGGGAGAAGCGGGGGCCTATGCCGGCAAAGGGCTCCATCAACGCGACCCGGAGAACAAAGCGATCAGTCTCGGAAAAATCGAATACAAGTACGACAAGGACGGCGACGCCTTTTCCGGCTGTCGCGTCGACAAGAACAAGCAGCTGTACTGGCGGTGGGACGACGCGCGCAACCAGGTGGTGAGGGTGCGGCCGCAGGATTGGGTTCTGGACAACTTCGTACGCACGACCGAGGCATATTGGAGCATCAAGAACGTCTTCCAGCTCAAGCTGCTGCTGAAAGGACACAACGAGGCAACCTTCCCGAAGTCCACGCGCGATCTGCTTCGGGATGACGATTACCTCACCGTGAATTTCGCGACGAAGTTCTTACGTGCGCATTTCAATCAGATGTACAAGTCGAACGTGTTTCAGGTGAATAATTTCTCGACCATGACCACCGACGGCAGCTACTGGCACGAAAGCGGACACGCCTTCGGCCTGGACGATGAATATGGCTTTGTGGATGCGGAGGATGGGAAAAAGAGCTGCAGGAACGACAGGATGTCCAGCCTTTATCGGACGGCGGACTATCAGATGTGCGAAGGCGGAGCCACCCTGCAGCGGACTATCTATCACTATCTCGCGCTGTCACGGTATGTGACCAAGCAGAGCGAATGCACGGAGGACCCGGACTGCAAGGACGGCGAGTACTGCAACGCCGGCATCGATCTGACGAAGAACCAATGTGTCGCGAAGAAGGCCGACAACGCGACGTGCGAACTGGTCGGCGGGGGGCACCAGTGCAAGAGCGGCAATTGCAAGCTGTCGCGCTGCTACACGCCGAATTCGGTTGCCATAGGTGGCACGTGCTACCTCAACGATGCCTGCAAGGAAGGCAAATGCAGCAGCCTGGACGGCACCCGGGGCACATGCGTTTGCAATGCCGACAGCGATTGCGGAGAGGGAAAGTGGTGCAACGCCGGGGTCGATGTAAACACGAACCGATGCGAGTCGTTGAAGAACGACAACGAAACCTGTGATCTGGCTGGTGGCGGCCATCAGTGCAAGAGCGGGTATTGCAAGTTCTCGCGCTGCTACACGCCCAATTCGGTGCCGATGGGCGGCGCTTGCTACAACGACGATGCGTGCAAGCAGGGCAAGTGCAGTGCCATCGATGGGGCTCGTGGAAGCTGTGTATGCAACGCCGACACAGACTGTGGATCTGGCTTCTGGTGCGATGCCGGGGTCGATACGAAGGTCAATGCCTGTCGGCAGAAATTGAACAAAGGCGCGTCCTGCGCGGGTGTGGCGGGGAACGACCACAAGTGCAAGTCGGGAAAATGCTCAGGCTTTCCGAAATACGTCTGCAATTAGCGGTCCGCGATGCGCCCGAAATTCACCTGGCATTCAGCACGACTGGTCGATACTCACGGCCATGTATGGCCTCACCCCTCGCCTGTTCGGGCAGCCGCTGATGCTTTTCATTGCAGCCATGACGGCTGTCACGCTGACCTCGGGTGCGCTCGCCGCCAATGCAGTGGTTGGACGAGAGTCCGGCACTGCCGTCCGCGCGCGGGTCGTCGAACTGGTGAACGCTGCGAGGAGCAGCAGCAGGAAGTGTGGCTCCGAACGGTTCGCGTCCGCACCGCCGCTCCGCGCTTCACAGGAGTTGAACGACGCGGCCGGGGGCCACGCGCGCGCTATGGCGCGAAAAAAGTTCTTCGATCATCGCGGTGCCGATGACAGTCAGCCGAAGGACCGGGTGATTCGCGCCGGCTATCAGCCGCGCCTCACTGGCGAGAACATCGCACTCGGTCCCGAGTCGGCGGAGGAAGTCGTGTCCGGCTGGCTCGCGAGCCCGGGTCATTGCGCGAACATCATGGATTCCAGGTTCAGGCACATCGGCGTTGGACTGGCTACCGGCAAAGGGCGCGGCAAGATCTACTGGGTGCAGAACTTCGGAGCGCCGCGTTAGCCCCGCGAATCACCTGCCGAGATAGCTCATCACGACATCGATGACGTGCTCCTCGCGCTGCTTCATGCCGGCCGGCGAAGCGAGATCGCTGGCGAAGATCACCGACAGCGTGCGGATGTTGGAGATGTAGAAGTACCCCAGGGCCGCGATCGAAATGTAGAGCTGCATCGGGTCGACGCCGCCTGCGGAATACCTTCGCCTTCTGCCCCCGCCGCAACACCTCGGTCAGCGTTTCGAGCAAAGGGGAATAGAGCTGCGGAACCAGCTTCGATCGCCTGAGCTTGCGCGCGCCCATGAGATTTTCGTTGTTCACGAGCGCGACGAACTCGGGGTGCTCGAGGTGATAGCGGAAGTTGAAACGGATCAGCGCGCGCATCGCCTCTTCGGGCGAGAGCGTGTCCGTGGCGAGCTGGCGCTCTTCCTGTCGCTTCGCGGCGTAAACGGCCTCCAGCGTCGCGAGCCATAGAGCGTCCTTGTTGCCCACGTACGCGTAGAGCATGCGCTTGTTCGCCCGCGCTTCGGCTGCGATCACGTCGACCCGGGCGCCGGCGAATCCCCGCGTGGCGAACTCGCTCAATGCCGCCTCGAGGATGCGGGCCTTGGTGTCGGCGGCGACTCCTCTTTTGCGGGGTCTTCTTGCGCAGGCGTCTGACATGAACCGATGCTAATGTAACCGTCTGGTTACTTCTAGCAACGGCATCCCCGACGAATGAACGCTCCACGCTGGTGGCAGGGCCTGACTCGCGAACAATGGCTCGTCTTCACCGGCGCTTCACTTGCCTGGGCGTTCGATTGTTTCGACCTGCAGGTCTTCAACCTGGCGCGCGACGCCGCGATGGAGGACCTGATCGCCGACCCGAAGCTCGCATTGGAATACGGCCCGTACACCACATCCGTGTTCCTGGTCGCGTGGGCCGTCGGCGGCCTGATCTTCGGCGCGCTCGGCGATCGCTACGGTCGCGCGCGGATGCTGACGATCTGCATCCTCCTGTACTCGTTCAGCACGGGTCTGAGCGCGTTCTCCACCGGGTTCGTCGATTTTTGCGTCTACCGCTTCGCCACCGGTCTCGGGGTCGGCGGCGTCTTCGGCCTGGCGGTCGCGCTCGTCGCCGATTCGATGCCCGACCGCAGCCGCGCGCCCGCGCTTGGGTTACTGCAGTCACTATCTACCTGGGGAAATCTCGCGGCGGCGCTGATCGGCATGCTGCTCGGGTCCTTCGCCGCGCGGCAACTGCTGCCTTTGGGGCTCGCGCATTGGCAGGCGATGTTTCTGGTCGGCGCGCTGCCGGCGCTGTCTGTGCGTGCCGCTTCTGCGTCACCTCAAAGAGCCGCCGAAGTGGGTCGCGGCACGCAACGAAGGAGCTGCGCGCGGCATCCAGTTCGGCTCCTATCGCCGGCTTCTGACCCACCCCGTGTGGGCCAGGCGCGCCTGGCTCGGCCTGATCGTCTGCAGCGCGGGCATCATCGGACTGTGGGGCGTCGGCAACTTCCATCCGAAGATCGTGGGTTCGATCGTCGAGCAGCACTTCATCGGCATCGGCCTCTCGCCGGGAGAGCTCGCCAGCGAGAAAGCGTACTGGCGCTCCATCGGGCTGCTGCTCCAGAACGTGGGCGGCTTCTTCGGCATGCTGGCGCTGGCGAAGATCGCGCAGACGCACGGACGTCGCATCGCGATCGCGATCGCGTTGTTCCTGTCTATCGCCTCCACCTGGATCGTGTTCCGGTACATGCGCGAGTTCCAGGACATGTACTGGATGCTGCCCCTCATGGGATTCGGTCAGCTCTCGGTGCTCGGCGCCTACGCCGTGTATCTGCCGGAACTGTTTCCCACCAGCCTGCGCAGCACCGGAACGAGCTTTTGCTACAACGTCGGGCGAATCGTCGCCGCGACCGCGCCGTTCACGATGAGCCAGTTGACGCGCTCGCTGGGCGGCGACATCGAAGGATTTCGAACTGCCGGGACCTGGGTAAGCCTCGTGTTGTTAGTCGGGATCGCGGTCCTGCCGTGGATGCCCGAAACCAAAGACCGGCCACTGCCCGAAGACTGAACATTGAGGAGTGACGATGGCTGAGATTCGCCTGGGACTCATGATGCACGGCGTAACGGGGCGCATGGGTCTGAACCAGCATCTGATTCGTTCGATCGTTGCGATCCGCCAGCAAGGCGGCGTCGCGTTGGACAACGGCGATCGTGTGATGCCCGACCCGATTCTGCTCGGTCGCAACGCCGAGGCGCTCGAACGCCTTGCGCGCGACACACGGTATTGCGCGTTGGAGCACGGACGTGGACGCTGCGCTCGCGAACCCCGCGGACACGGTGTTCTTCGACTCCGCGACGACGCAAGGACGACGCGAGCCTGCTCGAGCGCGCCATGCGCGCCGGCAAACACGTGTACTGCGAGAAGCCGGTGGCGCCTACCTTGAGCGCCGCGCTCGAGCTGGTGCGGCTCGCAAAGAAAGTGCGGTGTGAAGCACGGCGTCGTGCAGGACAAACTATTCCTGCCGGGCCTGCTCAAGCTCGCGATGCTCGTGAAGTCCGGCTTCTTCGGTCGGATACTGTCGGTGCGCGGCGAGTTCGGCTACTGGGTATTCGAAGGCGATCTGCAGCCGATCCAACGGCCCTCGTGGAATTACCGCGCGGCCGACGGCGGCGGCATCATCCTGGACATGATGTGCCACTGGCGCTACGTGCTCGACAATCTGTTCGGCGCCGTGAAGAGCGTGTCGTGCCTCGGCGCCACGCACATTCCTCAGCGCTGGGACGAGCAAGGCCGGCCATACGCCGCGAACGCCGATGATGCCTGCTACGCCACGCTTCAGCTGGAAGGCGACATCGTCGCCCAGATCAACAGCTCATGGTGTACGCGCGTGCGTCGCGATGACCTCGTCACCTTTCACGTCGACGGTACGCACGGTTCGGCGGTCGCGGGACTCATGGACTGCAGGAGCCAGGCGCGCGTGAACACGCCGAAGCCGGTCTGGAATCCCGATCTGCGATCGCCGATGAATTTTTTCGAGCAGTGGCAGGACGTGCCCGACACGCGGCTCGCCGAAAATGGCTTCAAGGTGCAGTGGGAGCGGTTCATCCGCCATGTCGTCGCCGACGCGCCTTTTCAGTGGGATCTCCTGGAAGGCGCGAAAGGCGTGCAGCTCGTGGAGTGTGCGACTGCAGAGCTGGCGCGAGCGCCGCTGGGTGGACGTGCCGGCGCTGCGCGCTGGACGAAAATCCGCATGACGCTCACGATTTCGCTTCCCTTCAGCAAGGACGGAACGACGGAGCTGCGGCCGTACACGCTGCTGGCACGGACTCCGGCCACGCCGGCGAAGAACGTGCGCTTCAATCGCGTCGTCTATTCGGCGGCGCACGTGGTCGCGGATCCGTTGGCGACACGCGATCCTTGGGCTGACTGCGCCCTGGATTGGGACGCGACGATTGCCTATCGCGTGCATCTCTGGAATCTCGGCCTGGGTGTCGCCGAAGCGATGGACACGGCGCAGCGCGGCATGGGGCTCGACTGGCCCACCTCGCTCCAGCTCATCAAGGAATCGATCAGCGCGGCGCACGGCTTCGAAGGTGCCCTGCTCGCCAGCGGCTGCGGCACGGATCACTTGCCGCCGGATGCCGCTCGCACGCTCGACGATGTGATCGGCGCGTATGAAAGCCAGATGTCCGCGATCGAAGCGTTGGGTGGACGGCTCATCCTGATGGCGAGCCGGGCGCTGGCGCGCATCGCACGCGGTCCCGATGACTACGCGCGAGTCTACGATCGATTGCTGTCCGCCGCCCGCGAGCCCGTGATCCTGCACTGGTTAGGCGACATGTTCGATCCGGCATTGGCGGGCTATTGGGGCTCTCGCGACATCGGCACCGCCATGAATGTCGCGCTCGACGTGATCCAGCGTCACGCGTCGAAGATCGACGGCATCAAGATCTCGCTGCTCGACAAGGAACGGGAAATCGACATGCGGCGCCGCCTGCCGGCGAACGTGCGCATGTACACGGGCGATGACTTCAACTACGCGGAGTTGATCGCGGGCGATGCACAGCGGGCTACAGCCACGCGCTCCTCGGTATCTTCGACTCGATTGCTCCGGCGGCCGCGGCGGCGCTCGCCGCACTCGCTCGCGGCGACGAACCGCAATTCCATCGCATCCTCGCGCCGACCGTTCCGCTGTCGAGACACATCTTCGCCGCGCCGACTCGCTTCTATAAGACCGGCGTCGTGTTCATGGCATACCTCAACGGCTTCCAGAACCATTTCGCGATGATCGGCGGCCAGCAGAGCGCCCGGTCGATCACGCACCTGGCCGAGATCTTCCGGCTGGCCGATCAGGCGGCATTGCTCGCCGATCCCGCGCTCGCCTGCGATCGCATGAAGCAGCTGCTGGCCCTGCACGGCATCGGCTGATCTGATGCGTGACTTTTCCACAGGTCTCGAATGGTTAGCGATCAACACCGCGACGGTGCGCAAACAATGGACGCTGCCGCAGATCATCGAGGCCTGCGCGCGACACGGCATTCCCGCGATCTCGCCGTGGCGTGATCAGGTCGCCGAATGTGGCCTGGACGTAGCTGGTCGGCTGATCCGGGAAACCGGAATCAAACTATCCGGATACTGCCGTGGCGGCATGTTCCCCGCTGCCGATGAAGCCGGCCTCGCCGCGGCAATGGCAGACAATTTCCGGGCCGTGGATGAGGCCTGCGAACTCGGCAGTCCATGCCTGGTCCTGGTCGTCGGTGGCTTGCCCGGCGCGCTCGAGGGTCGGGCCGTCCATCGCGACATCGCACGATCGCGCGCGCAAGTCATCGACGGCATCGCGCGCCTGCTCGAATATGCGCGGCCGCGCAAGATGCCGCTGGCGATCGAACCCTTGCATCCGATGTACGCGGCGGATCGTGCCTGTGTGAACACACTCGAGCAGGCCCTGGATATTTGCGACGCGCTCGACCCGACGACCACCGGCGCACTCGGCGTCGCGGTCGATGTCTATCACGTCTGGTGGGATCCGAAGTTGTACGAGCAGATTCGTCGCGCGGGCGCGCGCCGCCTGCTCGCCTTTCATGTCTGCGACTGGCTGACACCGACGACCGATCTGCTGCTCGACCGCGGAATGATGGGCGACGGAGTCATCGAGCTGCGCAAGATCCGCGCCTGCGATGGAAGCCGCAGGTTACGCAGGCTTCAGCGAAGTCGAGATCTTTTCGGCCAGGAACTGGTGGCAACGCCCGGGAGATGAGGTGCTGGCCACCTGCATCGAGCGTCATCGTACGGTGGTGTGAATATCGGCTAGTGCTGCTCGTTGAGTGACGCAGCAGCGATCTTCGTGAACCAGTGGCGTTTCGTCGCGTCGTCCAGAAACGATGCGCCAATGGAGTTTTTGGCGAGCTGCGCGATATCTTCACGCGACAGATTCAGCGCCTTTGCCACAGCCTCATAGTTCGCCGCGATGTAGCCGCCGAAATAGGCCGGGTCGTCGGAATTCACGGTGACGCAAACGCCCGCATCGAGCAGCCGCTTCAGATTGTGATCTTCGAGGCGCTGCACGACTTTCAGCTTCACATTCGAGAGCGGACAGACGGTGAGCGGCATTTGCTCGCTCACGAGCCGGGCCAGCAGCGCGGGGTCCTCCTCGCTGCGCACGCCATGATCCACGCGGCTGACCTTCAGCACGTCCAAAGCCTCGTAAACATACTGCGGCGGGCCTTCTTCGCCCGCGTGCGCAACGGTCAGAAAGCCTTCCTCGCGGGCGCGGTCGAACACGCGAGCGAATTTCGACGGCGGGTGTCCGACCTCGGATGAATCGAGTCCCACGGCGGCAATCAGCCTCTTGTACGGCAGCGCTTGCTCGAGCGTACTCATCGCTTCGTCCGCACTCAGGTGCCGCAGGAAGCACAGGATCATCCGGGAACTGATCGCCAGTTTTTTCTGCCCATCCGCGAGCGCGCGCGAAATGCCATCCACGACCGCTTCGAACGGTACGCCGCGGAGGGTGTGAGTCTGAGGGTCGAAGAAAATCTCGGCATGCACGACGCCATCTTCATGCGCCTTGCGCAGATACGCCCACGTCAGGTCGTAGAAATCCTGCTCGTTGCGCAGCACATCCGCACCGGCGTAGTACACGTCCAGGAACGATTGCAGATCGGAAAAGTCGTAGGCCGCACGGAGCGCTTCCACGGATGAGTAGCGCAGCGGAATGCCGGCCTTGTTCGCAAGCGTGAACACCATCTCCGGCTCGAGCGTGCCTTCGATGTGCAAATGCAGCTCGGCTTTCGGAATGCGGCGAATGAAGTCTTCGAGGCTTTTCACGTTACTTCGGCACCGACCTGTCGATGCCCGCAAGATACCCATTGATCGACATCAGGTCTTTCTTCGCGGGCTTTGAAACCGGATTCGTCATACCTGTGGATAATGCATAACCTATGCCGCGTTTGTCGCCATGATTTACGACTCGTACCGCGCATGAAATCGCGCGCAATCAGTGCATTCCGCCTTGACGTGCACGATATTCGCCGCGATTGTGCACAAAACTTTTCAGTGTCGCCCGGCGGCGCGTATGCTCCCGTCGAAGCGCGTTTTCGAGGTGTATGTTGGGCAAGCTGACCACTCACGTGCTCGACGTTGCCGCCGGAATTCCCGCGGCGGACATGCGCATCGAACTGCACGATTTCGCGTCTTCCGGCCCGCGCCTGATTCAGGAAATCCGGACCAACGCCGACGGCCGAACGGCTGCGCCGCTGCTGGAAGGCGAGTCTCTTCGCGTGGGCCGGTTCGCGCTGACTTTCCATGTCGCGGAGTACTTTCGCAGGCGGGGCGTGACGGTGACCGAGCCGCCGTTTCTCGACGAAGTAGTCGTCAGATTCGGTATCGCGGACGCGACACAGAATTACCACGTGCCGTTGCTGGCTTCGCCGTGGAGTTACTCCACGTATCGCGGCAGTTAGGATGAGCCTCCCGCCTTCCGGAGCAGACCCCGGTGCAGTGCGCTTTGTGCTGGATGGCGAAGTCGTGTCTGTGTCGGGGCTGCCGGCCACGACCACCGTTCTTGAATACTTGCGCAATCATGCCGGCCGCACCGGCACCAAAGAGGGCTGCGCGGAAGGGGATTGCGGAGCGTGCACCGTGGTAGTTGGTGAGCTTTCGCCGGGCGCGAACGCCATCAGTTATCGCGCCGTCAATTCCTGCATACGGTTTTTGCCGACGTTGGATGGCAAGGAGCTGGCGACCGTCGAGAGCTTGCGCCTGCCGAGCGGTGCGTTGCATCCCGTTCAGCAGTCGATGGTGGACAATCACGCGTCGCAGTGTGGTTTTTGCACGCCGGGCTTTGTGATGTCGCTGTTCGCGCTGTATCTGAATCAGTCGGACGCGACGAGAGATGATGTGGTTGTCGCGCTGGCCGGCAATCTGTGCCGTTGCACGGGCTATCGGCCGATCATCGATGCGGGACTCGAGATGTTCGAGTACGCAGCGCCGACTCGTTGGAATCGGGAAGATGCGCAATCCCAAGAGCGTTTGACGCGGCTGCAGTCGATTCAACGCACGGGCGCGGCAGACAAGCCGTTGCAATTTCCCGCGTTTCACGCGCCGCGAACGGTCGACGAACTGGCCGCGGCGCTGGAAGCCGCGCCGAATTCGCTGATTCTTGCCGGCGGCACGGATGTTGGACTTTGGGTCACCAAACATCTGCGCGATCTGCCGCCGATCGTATACATCGGCGAGATTGCGGAGCTGAAACAGATCCGCCGGAGCGAGCCTGAGCTTTGGATCGGTTCGGGCGTTGCGCTGACCGATGCCTGGCCCGTGTTACTGGAAGGGTTTCCGGAGTTGGCGGAACAGGCCGTGCGATTTGCCTCACCGCCCATTCGCAACTCCGCGACATTGTGCGGGAACATCGCCAACGGCTCGCCGATCGGGGACTCGTTGCCGGCGTTGATTGCGCTCCGCGCAGCGGTGGATTTGCGCAAGGGCGCAAAGTCCCGGCGCGTGCCGCTGGAGAAGTTTTTTCTCGGGTATCAGAAGAAGGATCTCGCGCCGGGCGAGTTCGTGGTGGGCGTGCAGGTTCCCGCGCGCAAGGCCGGTAGCTGGATTGCCAGTTACAAGGTGTCGAAGCGCACCGAGCAGGACATCTCCGCGGTGTGCGCGACCATTTCAGTCACCGTCGAAGCGGGCATCGTGAGCGATGCGCGACTCGGCTTCGGTGGCATGGCGGCGGTTCCGGCGCGTGCTCCGCATGCGGAAGCGGCGTTGAAGGGCCAAGCCTGGTCGCAGGAATTGGTGGATGGGGCGATAGCCGCGTTGAGCCTGGACTTTCAGCCGTTGACCGACATGCGCGCGAGCAGCGCATATCGGTTACGCGCGGCTGGCAATCTACTGCAGCGGTTCTATCTGGAGCATGCCTCGAATCCCCGCGCGGTGAGACTCGAAGACGCGCTGCAAGGAATGAAGTGATTAGCGTCGGGCAGCCACAACCGCACGACAGCGCCCATCTGCATGTGAGCGGTGAAGCGCTTTATTGCGATGACATTCCCTTGCCGGCGAACACGCTGCACGCGGCCTTTGGATTGAGCTCAATCGCTCACGGAACGATTCAATCCCTGGACCTCGCGCTGGTCAGCAGTGCGCCGGGAGTCGTGGCGGTGGCGCTGCCCGCCGATATTCCGGGTGAGAACAACTACGGCGGCCTGGTGAAGGACGATCCCATCTTCGCGCAGACCGAAGTGCAGTACGCAGGGCAGCCGATCTTCGCGGTGGCCGCAACCTCTTATGCGGCGGCGCGCAGCGCCGCCCGGCGAGCGAAAGTGGCCTATGCCGAGCTGCCCGCGGTTCTGGATATTCGCGCGGCGCTCGCTGCCGAGAGTTATGTGTTACCGACCAAGCGGCTGGTGCGAGGAGATCCGGATGCCGTGCTTGAAAGCGCGGCGCATCGAGCGCAGGGCACGGTCACGATCGGCGGTCAGGATCATTTTTATCTGGAGGGACAAATCGCCGTAGCCCTGCCGCAGGAAGACGGTGCGTTTCTCATTCACAGCTCCACGCAACATCCTTCCGAAGTGCAGAGCGTCGTCGCGCATGCGCTGGGCGTTCCGGCGAATCTCGTCACGGTGCACTGTCGGCGCATGGGCGGCGGCTTTGGCGGCAAGGAAACCCAGGCGGCTTTGATTGCCGCCGCCGCGGCGGTGCTCGCGAAGAAAACTCGCCGGCCGGTGAAGCTGCGTCTCGATCGTGATGTCGACATGATCATGACGGGCAAGCGGCACGACTTCATTGCCGACTACGACGTGGGCTTCGATGAACAGGGACGCATTCTCGCGCTCAAAGTGATGCTCGCATCGCGCTGCGGTTATTCGGCGGATCTGTCCGGGCCGGTGAATGATCGCGCGCTGTGTCATGTCGACAATGCTTACTTTCTGGAGCATGTCGAAATCATTTCTCATCGCTGCAAGACGCACACTGTTTCCAACACTGCGTTTCGGGGCTTTGGTGGTCCTCAGGGAATGATGGTGATTGAACGTGTGCTGGATGACATCGCGCGCGCCCTGAAGGTTGATGCGCTCGATGTCCGGCGTGCCAATTTCTATGGCGTGGAAGACCGCAACGTCACGCATTACGGACAACCGGTCGAAGACAATGTCATTCACGACATCGTCGCGCAGCTCGAGAGCAGCAGCGAGTATCGCGCACGTCGGCAAGCGGTGACGCAGTGGAATTCCGCGAATGCGGTGATCAAGCGCGGGTTGGCGCTCACGCCGGTGAAGTTCGGCATTTCATTCACGGCGACGATCTTGAATCAAGCGGGCGCTCTGGTTCAGGTGTACACGGATGGCACGGTGCTGCTGAATCATGGCGGCACGGAGATGGGGCAAGGCGTTCACATCAAGGTGGCGCAAGTCGTGGCGACGGAGCTCGGCGTTCCGTTGAGCTCCATTCGTCAGACGACGACCGATACGAGCAAAGTGCCGAACACCTCTGCAACGGCGGCGTCTTCCGGCGCGGATCTCAATGGCAAGGCGGCGCAGATTGCGGCGCGGACGATCAAAGAACGACTGATCCGACTCGCCGCGCAAAGCCACAATGTCGAGGCTGAGAGCGTGCGCTTCGCGGATGGGCGCGTACGCATCGGCGAGCAGGAAGTCACCTTTGTCGACTTGGTGCGGCAGGCTTATGCGGCGCGAATATCGTTGTCGGCTACGGGGTTTTATCGCACGCCCAAGATTGAATGGGACATGAAGGCGCTGAGAGGGCGGCCGTTTTTTTACTTCGCATATGGCGCGGCGGTTTCGGAAGTGGCCGTGGATGTTCTCACGGGAGAAACGCAGCTACTGCGCGTGGATATTCTTCACGACGCGGGGTCGTCCTTGAATCCTGCGATTGACCTTGGTCAGATCGAAGGTGGATTTCTGCAGGGCGTGGGATGGCTCACGTCCGAAGAGCTCTGGTGGAATCCGCAGCGGTGAATTGCAGACGCATGCGCCCTCCACCTACAAGATTCCCACGGCGCGTGATTGGCCCAGGCTCGCGAACGTGAAGATCCTGGAGTCGGCTCCGAATCGGGAGGACACGATCCATCGCTCCAAAGCCGTGGGCGAGCCGCCATTGATGTTGGCGATCTCGGTGTTCCAGGCGATTCGTGATGCGTGTGCCTCGTGCGGAGTGCCAGGCAACCTGCCGGACCTGTTGGCGCCTGCAACTCCTGAAGCCGTGCTGCGCGCGATCGATGGCGTGCGCATGAAAGAGCCAGCGCCTGCCGTGGGTTGGTTGAGACCTCTCGAGGGCGCGTGGCCTTGCGCGGTGGTTCGGTTGCTCGAGAGCACGCCGTCAGTAGTGCGTGTGGTTGTTGCGAGCATGCGAGGTTCGGCGCCGAGAGATCCGGGCGCTTGTTTGCTCGTTACGCCAGGCACCATCGAAGGAACGATCGGCGGCGGGCACCTGGAATTCGAAGCGATTCAAATCGCCCTCGCCTTTCTCGAAGGCGGATGCAAGCGAACCCGCGGTGCAGATTCGCCAACTCGTCTTGGGTCAGGACTTGCGCCAGTGCTGCGGCGGCGCAGTGCAACTTTGGTTTGAGCGCTTCACGCTCGAGGACCTGACGCTGCTGCAGGCCGCCGCGCATGCCGCACAAAGCAGCGCCAGTGCAACGCTCGAGAGCGACTTCGACGGCGTGCGCGTGACTCGTCGGCTGATCGATGCGAAGTCGCCCGAATCGATGCAATTCACTTCGAGCTCGGCGCACGCGGGCACATTGCTGGAAGGGCTCAGTGCTCCCCAACAAACACTATGGATTTTCGGCGCGGGGCATGTGGGCCAGGCGATCGTTCAGGCAATGAGCGATTTGCCGTTCGATATCACCTGGGTGGATTCGCGCCCTGGCGTGTTGCCTACCTCTCTGCCGGCGAATGTTTGCACGCTGAGTGAGCCGCAACCCGTCGAGCTTCTCGTCGAAGCATCAAAGGATGCGATGTATCTGGTCCTCACTCACGATCACGCGCTCGACTACTCCCTGTGCCACGCCATTCTTCAGCGTGACGCCTTTGCATGGCTCGGCTTGATCGGTTCGGAAAGCAAAGCCGCCCGTTTTCGCTCGCGCCTTCGCAAAGATGGCATCGCGCCGGCGCTCATCGAGAAGCTCGTTTGCCCGATTGGCATCACCGGCATTGAAAGCAAAGCACCCGCCGCCATCGCAATCGCTGTCGCCGCGCAGTTGCTCCAGAAGCTGCACGCACCACGGGTGGTGAACGCAGCCCGCGCCGGCATCGCGAGTATCGGAGTGCGGTCGGAGCCGACACTTTCGTAGGGCGCGGCGAACGATTGCGGCGAGAATTGCGGCGGCTGCTCGGGCACGGCTATCCGATGAAGCTGACGCCTTGACCGACTACCTCATCGACTGGTTGAGCCTGCTTGGGCGATGGTTTCACTTCATCGTCGGCATCGCGTGGATCGGCTCGTCGTTCTACTTCGTCTGGCTCGACAATCATCTGCGCCCGCCGGAAGACCCGGAGCTCGCGCGCAAGGGAGTCGGCGGAGAGTTGTGGGCGGTGCATGGCGGCGGTTTCTACAACGCGCACAAGTACCGCGTGGCGCCTCACCACCTGCCCGCTCATTTGCATTGGTTTTATTGGGAAGCCTATTCCACCTTTCTGTCCGGTTTGTTCCTGCTGTGCTTGATCTATTTCGCGCAGGCGCAGATCTATCTGATCGATCCATCCGTTGCGGCACTGTCCAAGCCCGCGGCCATCGCCATCGCGGTTTCGTTTCTGGTGGGCGGCTGGCTCGTCTATGACGGGTTGTGTCGTACGGCGCTCGCGCGTAACGGTGCGGCGCTCGGTTGCGTGCTGGTCGTGCTGTTGTCGGCGGCAGCGTGGGGTTTGTGCCATTTGTTCAGCGGGCGCGGCGCGTTCATCCAGTTCGGCGCGATGCTCGGCACGATCATGGTGGCGAACGTGTTCTTCGTCATCATTCCCGGCCAACGCGAGATGGTGCGCGCCAAGCGCGAAGGGCGCGAGCCGGATCCCCAGCATGGGATTCGAGGGAAGCTGAGATCCGTCCACAACACCTATTTCACGTTGCCCGTGCTGTTCACGATGATCAGCCATCACTATGCGATGACGTATGGCGCCGCTTACAACTGGCTGGTGCTGATCGCGATCAGCATGGCCGGCGTGCTGATCCGGGTGTATTTCGTGTCGCGGCACAAAGCGCACGAGCGTGGCGGCCGCACGTCGCCCGTACCTGCCGTGTTGGGAGTGGTCACACTCGCGGCGGTTGCGTTCGTGTTGGCACCAGCCGGGACAAATACACCGGCTATTGCGGCGACCGACTCTGGCGGTGCGCAGGAATTCGCGCGAGTGCAGGCCATCGTTGCCCAGCGTTGCGTGCCATGTCATGCCGCGAGGCCGACTCAGCCGGGGTTCGTCGCGCCGCCCGGCAATGTGCTGCTGGAATCGCCCGAACACATTCGGATTCGCGCCGCGCAGATTCGTCAGCAGGTCGCCACGCGCGCGATGCCGATCGGCAATCTCACCGGCATCACCGAAGAGGAGCGGGCGACGATGCTCGCCTGGGCCGAACATGGCGCCGCACACTGAGCGTGAAGATCGTGCACAATCCAGCACACATATCGTGACATCCGCGCGTGATCTCATCGGCTACGGCCGAACGCCTCCGCATCCGCACTGGCCCAAACAAGCGCGGATCGCCTTGCAGTTCGTGTTGAATCACGAAGAAGGCGCGGAGAATTCCGTTCTGTATGGCGATCAGGCTTCCGAGACTTTCCTGTCGGAGATCATCGGCGCGCAAGCCTTTCCCATGCGGCACATGAGCATGGAGTCGCTGTTCGAATACGGCTCGCGCGCCGGGCTTTGGCGCGTGCTGCGCGCATTCGAAAAGCGAAAGCTGCCGCTCACCATCTTTGCCGCCGCCCGGGCTTTGCAGCAGCACGCGGAAGCCGCGGCGGCCTATCGTGAGCTGGGATACGAGATCGCGGGCCATGGTCTGCGATGGATCAGCTATCAATTCGCGGACGAGGCCACGGAGCGCGCTCACCTGGCGGAAGCGGTCGCGATCCTGAAAGAGATGTCGGGTTCCGCCCCGCTCGGCTGGTACACGGGGCGCGATAGTCCCAACACCCGGCGGCTGGTCGTCGAACACGGTGGGTTTTTGTACGACTCGGATTCGTATGCGGACGATTTGCCGTACTGGACGGAAATCGAGGCGGCCGGCCGGCGCGTCCCGCACCTGGTCGTGCCTTACACCCTGGACAGCAACGACATGCGCTTTGCCGCCGCGCAGGGTTTCAATTCAGGCACGCAGTTCTTCGACTATCTACGTGATGCGTTCGACACCTTGTACCGTGAAGGCGATCCAGCTGGTTTGAACTCGCCGAAGATGCTGTCCATCGGGTTGCATGCCCGTCTGGTCGGTCGGCCCGGGCGTATCGCATCGCTCGAGAGATTTCTCGACTACGTCCTCGAGAAAGAAAGCGTCTGGGTGTGCCGGCGGGTGGATATCGCCCGACATTGGATCGCCACCCATCCTCACAAGGCTGCCGGCGTGTGATTGCCCTGGAGCGACTCAACGCGCTGCCGGCGGCAGAGTTCGTGGCCGCCTTGCACGGCATCTTCGAACGCTCGCCGTGGGTGCCGGAACGAGTAGCGAACGCCCGCCCGTTTGATTCTCGTTTCAGCTTGCATGAAGCAATGTGCAACGTGGTCATGCAGGCGGATGTGAGCGAGCAGCTCGCTTTGATCCGGGCGCATCCTGAACTCGCGGGTCGGGCCGCGGTTCGCGGCGAACTCACCCCCGAATCCACGCGCGAACAAAGAGGCGCGGGCTTGTCGGCTTGTACGCCGGAGGAGCTGGCGCGGATCCAGGCCTTGAACGCTCGATACTCCAGCACGTTTCGGCTTTCCCTTCGTGGTGGCAGTGAAAGGCCACACGCCGGCCACCGTCATCGCCGCGATGGAAGAGCGCATTACGCACTCGGCGGAAAGTGAGCGCTCCGTCGCGCTGCGCCAGATCGGGCGTATCGCGGGTTTTCGTCTGGCGGACCTGGTGAGCGAGTCCCTGGGCGCCCAATGCATGGCGATGGCGGAAAGGCTGGCGCGGTTCAGCGAGCAAGACGACGCTTTGACTTGTTCCTACCTCACACCCACTCACCTGGCCACGGCGGCGCAACTCCGGGAGTGGATGTTGACCGCGGGCCTCGAGATCGAGACCGATGCCGTCGGCAATGTCATCGGTCGTTGGTATTCAGCCAACGCCGATGCGCCAACGCTCATCACCGGTTCTCACTACGACACCGTGGTGAACGGTGGAAAGTACGACGGCAGGCTTGGCGTATTGTTGCCCATCGCCGTGGCCGGCCACCTGAAACGCAGCGGTGCGCAACTGCCTTTCACGCTCGAGATCATCGCGTTCGCTGAAGAAGAAGGCGTGCGATTCAAGTCGACGTTTCTCGGCAGCCGCGCGGTAGTCGGGAAGTTCAACCCTGCCCTCCTCGACACGGCGGACGCGAATGGCCTGTCCATGCGAGAGGCAATGCTGAACGCTGGTCTGGATCCAGCGAAGGTCGATGCTGCCGCACACGATCCACAGCGAACACTGGGCTTTGTGGAAGTGCACATCGAACAAGGGCCGGTTCTGCTAACCGAGAATTTGCCGTTGGGCGTGGTCACGTCCATCGCCGGCAGTACGCGAGCGCTGGTTACGATCACCGGGCTGGCAGGCCACGCCGGCACCGTGCCGATGAACCTGCGACAAGACGCCGCGGCCGCTGCGGCAGAATTGGTCTTGTTCGTCGAGAAACGCTGTTCGCAAAGTCCCGGGCTCGTCGGCACCGTGGGACGGCTGGAAGTGCCGGGCGGTGCTGTGAATGTCATTCCCGGCCGCTGCGAATTGAGCATCGACGTTCGCGCGCCCGAAGACGAAATGCGGAAATCAGCCTACGACGATGTAGTCGAACAAAGCCGTCGAATCGCCGAGCGACGCAAAGTCGACATGGACATTCGCAAAGTGCTGGAGGTCGACAGCGTGCCTTGTGCGCCAGGCTTGCAGCGGCGCTGGGCGGAAAGCATTCAAAGGATCACGGCTGCGTCGAGTGTCCGGCATCTACCGAGCGGCGCGGGGCATGACGCCATGATGATGAGCGAGCTGACGGAAGTCGGTATGCTCTTCGTTCGCTGTGGCAACGGTGGCATCAGTCACAACCCCGCGGAAACCATGACGGCGAGCGACGCTGAGCTCGCAAGCCAGGTATTCGCAGATTTCCTCCTCAACTTCGCAGTATGAAACCCAACCAGACTTTGGAATCGCTCGTTCTCGAGCAAGTGGATCAGCGCTTTGCTGACGAGCAGGGCTTTCTCGCCGAGCTCGTAAAGATCCCGACCGACAATCCGCCGGGCGACTGCATTGCACACGCCACCAAAGCGCAGGCGTTGCTCGAACAGCTCGGCTTCACGGTCGAAGCGCATCCTGTTCCGGAAGCGGCCGTGCGCGCGGTGGGAATGATCTCCGCAACGAATCTCATCGTGCGCCGGAAGTTCGGCGAAGGTGGCCCTTGTGTCGCTTTGAATGCCCACGGGGATGTCGTGCCGCCCGGATTGGGCTGGACTCAGGATCCGTACGGCGCCGCCGTGATCGAAGATGCGCAGCACGGGGCGACGATGGTCGGCCGCGGTGTGGCGGTCAGCAAATCCGACTTCGCGACGTACACGTTTGCATTGTTGGCGCTGCAAACTTTGTCGAAGAAAGGCGTGCCGCTCAACGGAACGATCGAGCTGCATTTCACGTACGACGAAGAAGTGGGCGGAGATATCGGCCCATATTGGCTGCTCCAGAATGGCTTGAGCAAGCCGGATTACGCGCTCTCCGCGGGCTTCTCGTATGCAGTCACCACGGCGCACAACGGCGTGATTCACCTGGAAGTGACGGTGCACGGCAAGCAAGGTCACGCCGCAATGCCGGAATCCGGAACTGATGCGCTTTTTGCAGCCACTCAGATTCTGCAAGCTATCTACGCTTCTCGCGAGCAGCTGAAAGAAAGGCGTTCGAGTGTTTCAGGCATCCGCCATCCGACGCTCAACGTCGGTTTGATCCAGGGTGGCATCAACACCAACGTGGTCCCCGATCGCGTGACCTTTCGAATCGATCGGCGGGTGATTCCGGAAGAGGCTCCCGAAGCCGCAGAAGCCGAGTTGCGCGCGTTGATTCACCGAACCGCGGCCTCATTTCCGGGCGTTCGCGTGGAAGTGCGGCGAATTCTGCTGGCATTGCCTTTGGTGAAGTTGCCGGGTTCTGAACGCCTGACTCAAACACTGCAGAAGTATGGGCAGAAGTTTTTTGGTGTGCCGATCGCCGAGCATGGCGTTCCGTTGTACACCGATGCTCGCCACTACACGGCGGCGGGAATCCCCACCGTTCTGTACGGCGCAGGCCCGCGAACGTTGGGTGAAGCTCATGGCCATGCGGCTGACGAGCAACTCCGCTTGAGCGACTTGCGTAACGCCACGGCCACGGTAGCTTGCACGCTCGCATCGCTGCTGGGCGCGGAGCCATGAAATCCGCATGGCGTGCAGAGAAAACGCACGTACGAACTGCGTCACGGCCTCATCCCCCCCGCTTCCTCCAGTCCCAGCGTGTCCGGGCGCCTGGCGCTGCTCAATCCCTTCGCGCCGCGAAGCTGTGCGCCCGTGAGATTGGCCTTCGAGAGGTCGGCGTTGGTCAGATCGGCGTCGATCAGAATCGCATCGCGCAGATCTGCGCCCGTCAGATCCGCTTCTGCGAGCACGGAGCCGCTGAAGTCGGCGCGAACCAGCTTCGTGCGAATCATTCGAGTGCCGGTAAAGTCGGAGAAACTCAGGTCCGCGCGGGAGAAGTCCGAATCCGTCATGTCGGCTGAGCGCAGCTTCGCGTTTACGATGTTCGTGCGCATCAGGCCCATCGACTGGTTTCTCATGTCCGGAGCTGCGTTCACCTTTATGAGTCGCGCGTGCGACAAATCCACGCGACGCAGATCGCCGATCAGGCGCGCCCCCGTGAGGTCCGCCCCGGTCAGCACAGCGCCAGCCATCTGCGCGGAGAACAGCGTTGCGCCCGTCAGGGACGCTTCCGAAAGATTCGCGCCCTCCAGGAAACTCACGGTGAGGTTGCAGGCGTCCAGCCTGGCGCCTGACAACGTGGCCTTGTTGAAGACGGAGGCGGAAAGATTGGCGTGCCGGAAATCGATGCCAGACAAATCCAACCCGGAAAAGTTTTTTCCGGACAGCGACGGAGTTTCCTTGCCCGCTTGCGTCAGCCGGCCCAGCAATTGTTCTCGCGTCAGCCGCTCATAGCCCTGCCACTCCTCGGCAATGGCGGCCGCAATCAGGAGAAAAGAAGTTGCAGCTAGCGCGAACGCGGCACAACGTCGATTCGAATCCATGACGTGGAAGTTGCGCCAGCTTGTTCATCTGCGCAACTTTCGTGTCTTCAACGAGCCCCTGGCCTGCCCCGCCGCGACGCGCCTGAGCGCGCCGAGGCGGTGGCGGTTTGATCGCTTGCCCCTTTTAGGGGGACGCGTTGCCCGTGCAGGTTTCTTGCCAGTCACTGATGCGTCGCAGCTGTACCTGAGTGCGCACCATTTCCCTATAGGTGTCGTCGCGACGATTCCACAACGAAAGTATCGTCTGCCCGGCGGCGCGTTCCACGGCGCGCGCGGTGGTCAACTCCTGATTCACAGCCTCGGCGAACAGGCAGGCGTTCACGGCCTCCAACTGTGCTGCGGCGAGGGATGGCGTGTTACGCGTGAGGTTTTCGATGCAGCGCTCCCGCACCTCCTCGCGACCGTTGCAACGGCCAGCAGCAGCCTGGCGCACGAGTCGTTCCGCCCTGTTCGAGGCGACATCGCAGCTCGCTTGTTCGATGGCGAGCTCTGTCTGCCGGCGGCGCGTTTCGTTTTGCGCAGCGGTATGAATATCCCCGGCGTTGGCGAGCAGGTCATTCATTTCTTCCAACTCCTCGCGCAACGTATCCAGCAGGGCTTGCAACCGGAGGCGCTCCTTCTGCACGTTGGTGCAATTGATATCGGGGCCCTCGTGTGGAGTTATGCCGGGTCCGGGTCCAATCAGGATGGATGGGGAATCGGGCTCAGCGCCCCATCCGGCCACCAACCCCGCGGTGCATTCGAGGGCTTTGCGCAGCGCCGTCACCGTCTCGAAGTGGCCGCCCTGCTTCTCGACCGGCCTCCAGACGCTTTGACACGTAATAACCATCTCGTATCGCGCCGCCATCGCGGGTTGCGGTGCGCATACGCCCGCGATGACCGCGGCAACAGCTGCAATACGCATCCCGCTTTTCAAGACTTCCATGACCTGCTCCCTGGTGTGCGCGGAAAAAGGCTTCCGCAGATACATAAGCGGAGGACGCGGGGGAGACAGCTCATGCTCACGATCGACGCGGCGTCTCGCCGTGGCTCGCCGTGGCTCGCCGATGCGGCGCGGCCGGGCAACCGACTCTCCGGCGGCCCAATACAATGCCCGCATGGACATTTCTGATGACGACCTGAGCGCGTGCATGCGAGTGCTGCGGGCAATCGAAGCGGATCGCTCGCGCCTGACCCGACTCACTCGAGAGCAGCGTCGCGAGCTGCTCACACTCGCCGGCCTCGTCGCAAAGCCCGAGCGCCACGATCTCGTCCGGATGGCGAAGGCGTTTCGCCGCGCCGAACGCGAAGCCGCGAAGGAACATGACCGCAAAGCCATCGAGCAGGCCGGGCTGCGCGTACAGCGCCGCTTACCGGTCTTTGCACCGCTGTGGCTGGAACCGCCGAAGCCGGAAGACCTCGACGAGCGGCCCCGCCTCCACAAGGAACGCGACTGCTACGTCTGCAAGCAGCCCTATTCCAGGGTGCATCGCTACTACGATTCGATGTGCGAAACCTGTGGTGACTTCAACTACGCCAAGCGCGAGCAGAGCGCGGACTTGAGCGGCCAGTACGCGCTGATTACCGGCGCGCGGGTCAAGATCGGCTACCAGGCGTCGCTCAAACTACTGCGCGCCGGAGCGCACGTGATCGTCACGACACGCTTTCCGGTCGATGCCGCCGATCGCTATTCGAAAGAACCGGATTTCCCTTCGTACCGGGATCGGCTGCAGATCCACGGACTGGATCTGCGCCACACGCCGAGCGTGGAGCTGTTTACGAGATTTCTCGCCGACCGTCTGCCGCGCCTCGACTACATCCTCAACAACGCGTGCCAGACGGTGCGTCGGCCGGCGGGATTCTTCCAACATTTGCTGACGCGCGAAGCTGAAGTTGTCGCCGCACTTCCCACGGATCTGCGAAGCGTGCTCGCGGGACATGACGAGCTGCGCCGGATGCTCGAAGCGTCGCGCGCGCCCACTTCACTGACGACAGCACCGGAACACAGCCAGGGCGAGGGACTCATCCACAGCGCAGTTCTCTCGCAACGGCGCTATCTGGACGAGGATTACCACGGCGGCGAGACGCTGTTTCCCGTGGATCGCTTCGACGAGGACCGGCAGCAAGTCGACCTGCGCGAGATGAACAGTTGGCGTCTGCGCATGCACGAAGTCGAAACGCCCGAGCTTCTGGAAGTGCAGCTCGTGAACGCGATTGCGCCGTACATCCTCAATGCCCGCCTGAAGCCGCTGATGGTGCGTACTCCCGGCTCTCACAAGCACATCGTCAATGTCAGCGCGATCGAGGGGCAGTTCTATCGCGCCACGAAGACCGACAAGCACGCGCACACCAACATGGCGAAAGCGGCGTTGAACATGATGACCCGGACCAGCGCGCCCGACTTCGTGAAGGATGGCATCCATATGAACGCGGTGGACACTGGGTGGATCACCGACGAGGACCCGGCTGTGCACGCGGCGCGCAAGGCTGAAGCCGGATTCTCACCGCCGCTCGACATCATCGACGGCGCCGCGCGGATCGTGGACCCGATATTCGTTGGGCAGACCACCGGCGAGCATGTGTGGGGGCAGTTCCTCAAGGATTACAAGCCAGCGCCGTGGTAACGGGGCTCTCGCCGGAACCGGTCCGCTTCATTTCAACCCGAAGAGCTTCTGCGCGTTCTCGTAGCGGATGCTGCTTTTCTCGCTCTCTGTCAGACCCAATCGATCGAAGGCCGTCAGGGTTTGAGACACGGACAATTGGGGAAAATCCGAGCCTAACAACACATGGTCGATGCCCACGTTTCGTATGGTCCACACGAGTTCCTGCTGGATGGGCGATCCGGATGCGATGACCGTCGTGGCTGAAATGTCGAAATAGATGTTGTCCGCGAAGAAATTCTCGGCGGTTCGTACCAGCGCAAGGACGTTCCAGAATCGGAAGTTCAAGCCGCCCATGTGGGCAAAGATGAATTTTGTACCCGGACTTTTCAAAGCCAGGTTGAACAGGTTTTCGCAGTCGCCGGGCACGATGGCGGCGTTGTCCATCATGACGACCACATTCAGCTCGCCGGCACGTTTCACCAGTGCGAGAACGCGCGGATCGGTCACATCGAACTTCTGTGTGTGGGGATGCAGCTTGAGCACTTTCACGCCGAGGCCCGCAACGCGCTTCAACTCCGCGAGGGCTTCGGGACCGTCATAGGGGTGCACGGTGGCAATGGGCAGCATGCCACGGTGCTTCGCAGACAGGTTCCAGTGCGCGTCATTGCGCGCACGAGTTCCTTCGACGTCGCCCGCCCGCGCCTGGTTCGGGCCACCAAACCACATCGCGCCAAAGCCAGCGACCGGGATCTTGGCCGCTTCGAGATGGGCGTAATACGTTCGGATGCTCTCTTCACCATTGTGGAGATGCACGTGCAAGTCGAAGACCTTCTCCTCGCCCAGCGCTGGCGCACAACACCACAGCAGCATCACCACCATCAGCACGGGTTTCATCGGCTTCTCCCTGGGTTTGCCATCGCCTTCATTGTGCCGGGCGCACTACAGTGAGTCGACCCGGTCTCCGCTCACGATGTCGATGGCGATGAGAGACCCTTCGAGGCCGAAGGTGTAGGCGATGCCGTTGATGGCGTCGAACTCGACCGGGTCGCGTGTGTGCGCGCGGGATTCAAGCGGTCAGCGCGCGACGCCGACGTGCATTCTCGCGAGGCGCGACCACAACCGATCCACTTGGGCGCGACGATCGCCGTCAGCGATTACGATGGCGCGTGCCGAAGGCTCGCGCATCTGCCCGCGATTCACCAGCACGATCAGTGCGCCCGCCAGTCGGCCGAAGTGCAGCGAGCGCGCCAGGCCAGGCACGCCAGGCGCCGCGAGCACATTGCACAGATCCACCGGTAGCTGCCAGTTTTCGGCGATTCGCATTGCGGTGGATGGCACCCAGTCTTCGAGTAGTTTGGCCATGGCTGCCGGCCGTACCCTATTGACGCCCGGACAATGCTCTCGCGCGATGCGGAATACGGTATTGCTAGCGAGGCCGCGCAGCAACACCAGGAGCCTCGCGCTGAAAGCATCGGCGCCCTCGAGGCGAACCGCATGTAGTTCGGCGCATGCGGCGGCGCACTGGCTGTGCTCCCAGGTTGCTTCGGCGAATGCGGAAAAGGGTCCTCGCGTTCCGGTCATTACCGGATGCAGTAAAGCGGTGGTCACCAGCGAGCGCAGCCCGTCCGTGCCAACGAGCGCCACCGCCTTCTCCAGGCTTTCGATCGGTTTGTGTCGGCGCACGCCGTAGAAGGCGCTGTTCGACAGCTTCAACAGACCTCCCAGCAGCGCGCCGTCTTCGCCGATGATCTTCGCCATCTCGCGCATCGAATTCGAGTCGTTGTTGATGGCGGTCATGAGCCGCGGCAGCAGCGACGGCCGGCGCGGAAGGTACTTTGCCTGCAGTTCCAGGTCACCGAGCGCGCGCGTGGCCGGCTCGAGCTCGGCAAGCTCCGAAGGAGTTGCCTCGCTGCGCAGATCGTCGAGGCTCGCATCGAGAGCATGTGCAGTGAACCGCCGCATGGCGACATCGGCGTGCGCAGCCGGACCCTGGCCGCCGTCAGCGAAACCTTTGGCGCGAAGAGGTGCTCGGCTTCCCTGCCGATCGTTGATCACCCGCGGGCCTCGTACACGCGACCCGCCGAACCAATGATCCACAAGTGAGCCGATCCCGGAGCGGATGTCGGCAATCATGGTTAACGGTTATCGGCGAGGCCCAACGGAACTGAAGCTCTCTCTCGGGCAAAAGCTCACTATGTAAATTCGTCAGATCAACGCCGCGATCAGGCCAGCCGCTGCGGTGCGCAACGACTGGCCCCTCGGCACCTGCCGAAATCAGCCTCCGGCCGCGCCAGTCGGATTCGGACAAACAACCGCGTAATCGATGTCCTTGATGTCGATCGAAGCGCGATTGGCAGCGGTAACCATCGCGCCGAGGAAGGTCAGCACCTTGGCCTTCAGGTCGGCCACGGTCGTTGGATCATCGAGCACCTTGATATCCAGCGCCGTCTGCTGGGGCACGGCGTTCAACGCCATCTGGTCGCCACCATTGACTGCCACCAGTGGGCCGGTGATCTGGAAGATGATCTTGTCCATGTGCGCGGCTACGACCTGAATGCCGCCCGGAAGGGTCTTGCAAAGAACTTTCGCGGGTCGGCCAATGCCATCGACCGGCGGAACGTCGGCTCGAGACACGGCTGGAAAAACGGCTGCCATTGCGATTGCGAAGGGAACGATGTGCTTGGTGATGTTCATGACAAACTCCTATGTCGTTTAAGGGTCCCGGGCACCCATCGCTGACGATGGGCGTTCATCCTTGAAACGGGAAAAATCGACCTGACCGGACACCGGCTGGCATTTGGATGCCTATCTAGTGCCTGTCCGCTTTTCCCGCTGGAATCCGTGATACCTCTCGAGGCATGTCGCCTATTGCGAATGCAAAGGGAGACGATAGTGATGACGGTGCTGCAGACGCTCCTGGTGCTGGCGTTGGGTTTGGCCACCATGGCTGCGAGGGCAGACTGGCCGTCCGGCGTGACGGTTTTCGAAACCGCCAAGGGCAAGACGGTCGAGGTGCAAGGCACTTTCGAGGCCGGCGCGCCGCTGGAAAACCTCTCCTGGGCCTGGAGTTCAACCAATGCCTGCTTTCCGGGAACGCAAGCGGCAAAGTTCTCCGGTCACCATGTGTTCTTCGCGACGACGATTCCTATTCGCAGCGTAATGACCATTGCCGTCATTCCGCATGACGCGCAACAGGACGTCTCGATCTATGCCTACATGATCGGGGCTAACTATTTCCATCTTCCCCCTGCACTGCCCGGCAGCGTCACGTGTGAAGCGAACCACAGGTGGGACCGCCCCTGGGTTGGCAAGACCCAGGATCACACTCGCTCCGTGGAAATCAACGCGATCGGCAACCCTTTCAACGTGCTGATCGGCGTGTCGGGCCCCAGCTCTGCAGTAACGGGTGGCTTCACTCTGCAGGTAACTGTGGAGTGACGAATCCCTGGACCACCGCAAAGACAACGCCTCAGCCTAACTAGTCAAGGAGTGACACCCATGAGAGCCATGAAAATATTCACGCTGCTACTCGCTTTCTGCGTAGCACCTGCAGCGTCAGCCGATGTGCTCGACGATTTCAGGGAGGCCGCCGCACACACTGGCTGCGAGAGCCTGCCGTATCCCGACGCACGCAGGAATTGCAAAGCCAATTCCGAGCAGGTGGAGAAAAACTGCAAGCACAACACCATTTCTTGCGACACGCTGCTGGTCCAGAAAAAAAAGCTGCGTACGAGTGTCGAGAGAGCACAGCTAGAGGTGGACAAACTGATCTCGAAGCGCGAGGGAGTGCAAAAAAAACTTGATAAGACCAAGGTGGACGGTGAAATACGCAAGTACGGAAAGGAGCTGGCCAGCGTGGACGACGCCATTGCGAGCCAGCGCACCATCGTTGCGGATCTGCAGCGTGAATTCGACGAGTTCGACGTCAGGTCCGGTGTTGCCGTGGGTGTGCAAATGGCGAAATGGTGCGTCACCTCCCGGCAAGTAGTTCAGCAGGTGTTCGATCTGAATTCGGACAGGATTCTGGACCAGACCCTGGGCTCGAAGGCAACTGCTGCAGAAAAAGCGGAATTGCAATCTCTTGCGGCGTCGATCATCGAAAAGATGAAGCCGCAGTGGAAAACCCATAAAGACGAGATTGAGAGCAATGAACGGCGCGTTGCCAACTGCCAGAAAGTGATCGATCTGCGATGAAACGGCACTTTATCTGGAAGCGGGCCTCACGCAGCAACGATTGGATCGCTACCAGCAGGCGTACGCCAGACTCAACAGGGTGAAGGAATTCAACGAGTCGCTGGAACGTCGCTTCGCGCCAGTGGAGAAAATCTACAAGGTGATGTTGAGAACGGCGGAGCCACAGAACGTGGAGAGATAGGTGTGGACGCCCGCGCGGTCGCAGCCGTAACCGTCAGCCTTCGCTGCCCGCAGCCCGCCGCGTCGACGAAATAGTGTCCGCCGCAGGATTCTCGAACGCGAACAGATCGCCGGGCTGGCAATCGAGCGCCTCGCAGAGCTTCTCGAGCGTGCCGAAACGGATGGCCTTCGCCCTGCCCGTCTTCAACACCGAAAGGTTCTGCGCAGTGATGCCGACGAGTTCGGCGAGCTCGTTCAGGCGCATCTTGCGCCGCGCGAGCATCACGTCGAGGTTCACCACGATTGGCATGCGAATGCTCGTTCAGATCACGAGATCCGCGTCGCGCTTCAGCGCGTCCGCGTGTTCTTTCTCGTACAGGCCGACGTCCATGATCCACGAGGCGAGCAGAATGAGCCCGGCACCAAAGAACGAACCCAGCGACTCCGACAGCGAGACATCGAGCTCGACGTTGCTTGGGACCGACGGCAAGAAAAAACCAAGTTGGACGAGCGAGGCCGCCGCGACTGGAATCACGATGCCGAGCAAGGCCGACAGGACCCACAGAACGCCGACGTGCCGGAGGCGGCGCACGTTCTCGGGCGTGTAAATCTCTCCGGCGGCCAGCTTGCCGAATACTCGATAGAGCTGGTACACGGCCGCGAGGCCGACTCCGACAGTCACGCCCAATGCGAGAAGCATCCATGCCTTCAGCTCGGGCGTGGAGAGCTGGGCTGACGTGAACTGGGCTGTCGTGACGGGCTCGAGACCTGCCACACCGATGCGGGTTTCCGGTCCCGGACCCATCACGTTGAGCGCGCCAGTGAGCAGAAAGACCACGCTTCCGACCAGGCCGAACCCGAAAATTGCCGCGCACACGGCGCGGGCGTTACGGCCGAACGTACGTACCTTGCGAATCCTCGATTGAACCTCGTCGTCGCGGGTGAGTGCTGAAGCGTTCACAAGAGTGGCTCCTTCTTGTTGGGCGTCTCGGGATCGGTGACGGATCCTAGCTCCCCTCTATCACGCTTCGCAACTATTTTTTATCGTTTATCGATACTCAATGGCCGATTAGCGATACCTCTGGGCGCCCGCGCCAGCGGACGGTTTGGGAAGGGACGCGAACCAGCTCGCGATTGCTCAACGAAACGCGCCAGAACCGAAGAGTCCGATCAGGCCGACTGCGATCAGGTAGATCGCGACAATGTAGTTGAGCAGGCGCGGCACGATCAGGATCAGGATGCCCGCGATGAGTGAAAGGAGCGGGCCTATCGTCAGATGAATGTTCATGGATGCCTCTGAGCTTGAATGGGAGGCCATGGTCACATCCGGGCCGACGATGCTCTGTACGTTGCCGCACATAGTTTATGTGGGTCGTGTCCTGCGCGGTTCGACGGCCAATCGTCGCTAACAAGACCCCCGGCAGTTTCCCGCCGGGGATCTTGTTAGCCCAGTTGTTGCACGTCAGACCTGCAAATGCCTCTCGGCTCCTTGCGCCGCTGCCTTGGCGTTATTCAAGGATGACCGGAATCGGATTGCTCGTGCAGAAGACCTGTCCAGATGGATCGTAGAGAACGGCATAGCGGACATAGAAGCCGCTGAATCCGCCTGACAGTGGATTCGCGAATCCGGTCAGATTGAAGAAGCCATGACTGTAGACACCGGGATAGGGCTCGCCCGTACTCGGAATATCCTGGACGCCATTCTTGGTGCCAAAAAATTTGATGGTGTAGAACGGATTCGGCGGAAACGGTCCGAAGTCATAAATACTCATCGTATAACTGAAGGACTGTCCGCGCGGGATATAGCCTGATGGGCTGACGTTGAGGTCACAGGCCGCATGAGCATCGATCGATGCAAACGCAAACGTCAGAACAAGAGCAGGGAGGACTAACTTCTGCTTCATACGAGCCCCTTTCCATGTGTGACTAGTAAGGCGTGATTGCGACAAGATACGCGCATCCGTTTTGCGGGCGCAATCTCGTCAGCGGAAACACTGTGTTCAAAAAAACGCGCAAATCGCGGCGACCGAGCTCAAGGCCGCCGGAGCCGGCCATCGAGTGACGTGCCGCGAAGAGATCGAAGGCTTCCGCATGCGGTCGGCCGGAGAGGTGTCGGTCCTCGGCGTCGACCCCGCCCGCGGCGACGGGCATGGTGCTCGCACCGATCCTGCTGCGCCGCATGGCCCGGCGCCAGTCGGGATCCGCCGTCGCCGAGGTGCGTCAACGCATCATGGCGAAAGGGTACTGACGCACCCGCGAATGATTGCTTGAATCTCTGCAGCGGGGTCAGTGCGAGACCATCACCCGCTCTCCTGACACGACATCGATCGCGAAGATCGCCTGTGAATTCGACGCGCTGACGAACATGATGCCTCGCGACGCGTCGAACGCGATGGCGGTCGCGAGATGCGGCAACGGCCCGGTCCCACGCATGAAGCTCGAGCCTGGAACTGCTCCGGAAATCAGCGAGCGGAACTGGGCGCCGGTCACCGGGATCGGGATTTCGAACAGATGCTGCGGCACGAGGTTGAAGCCATACAGGTGCTCACCGCTCCGATCGAGAAACAGCGGCCCCACCAGCGGGAGCGCGGGCGTGCCGGCGTTCTCAATGAACGCACTGCGGTTGCCGGTGGCGAGGTCCACCGAGACGAGCTGCGACGGGAGCATGGCCGGCCTCTCGACCAGGATCGCGCGAGTCGGGTTCGTCGCCGGCACGAGCACGAATCGCGTGGGCGTCTCGAAGTTCGCGCCGCCGCCGCGCGCGAGGCCCGACACCAGCGTCCGCGCCTGCGTCGCGAGGTCCACGGCATACAGCGCATCGTCGTTGGTGGGATTGAAGTCGTTGTCGGCGAACAGCACGCGATTGGCGCCGGCATCGAGTTGAAAGCCGCGGACCTCGGTGATCGGTGCGATGCTGGCGAGCGCCGTGCGATTGCCATTCGACAAGTTGACCGACAGGATCGCGGGAGCAGCGGAGTTCAGATCGAGCACGAGCGCCGACCCTGCGGCGCCTGGGCGCCTGTCGAGCACGACGTCCCCCGGAATTCCGAACGCGGTGCCCACGCCCACGGTGCCTCCGGAAATCACGGTGCGATTTCCGTTCGCGAGCTCCATGCGCACGAGCATCTGCGCGCCCGGTTCGGTGATCAGCAGCGAGCTTGGGATTCCGGTCGCTTGCTCGAGGACCATCGACGACGGGTTTTCGATGCGCACGCCGGCGCCGATGCGCGAGTGAACCCGTGCCGTGCGTACGCCGGTTCCCAGGTTGTGCGCCAACACCTCGCCGTTGCGTTGCGCGATGTACAGGTCGCCGGTGGTCGCCTTGTATGCAAGGCCGCGCGTCACCGCGAGCTCCTCGCCGGTGCCGCCTCCGGCCAAGTTCGAGGCCACCACCTCGCGATCGCCGCGATTGAAGCCATTCATCAGGATGCGGAACACGAATCCGCTCGTACCGGCGGTATCCAGCGCGTAGAGCCAGACGCGCTGCGAGTCCATGCGCAGTGCAACGGGCTCGGAGAACACCGGTCCTTGTTGAATGGGGCTGAACGGACGCGAGAACTGCACGCGACTACCCGTTGCGATGTTGATCTCGATGATCGAGGCACCGACACCACCCACGTCCGCATCACCGACGTACAGATGCGTACCCGTGAAACGGTCGAGCTCGATGCCCAGTGGTCGCTGCATTCCGACGCCAGATCCGGCGCCCGGACCCGAAAGCACGCTGCGCACGCCGGTCGCGAGGTTCACCGTGACGACGGACAGCGTGCCGGGCACGGTGACGAAGACACGGTCGTTGGCCGGGTCGTGCGTCAGCGCGAATGCCGTTGAAAGAGTCGTGGGCGCGTTGGTGCCACTGCCGGTCGAAAGCGTCGTGCGCTCGCCCGTGGTCAGGTTCACCGCGACCAGCGCGTCGGCGCTCGGGTCAATGACCAGCGCGCGATTGTTGGCCGAGTCGACGGTGAGGGCGCTGAAGCCGCAGCACGACGTCATGGTGGCGCGATCCGGCTCATGGATCGCGGCGCCGAAGCCGTCGGTCGCGCGATAGGCGATCACGGCGCCGCTTGCGTAATCGAGCGCGATGAGCCGATCGCTTGCGGGGTCGTAGTCGAGATCACCGGGCTGCGTGAGCACCGGGCCGTTGTTCGTCACGGAAATGGCGGGTACGTTCAAGGTCGAGTTGCCCGCGCGATCGCGATAGAGGATGCCGAGGATGCTGGTCGACGCCGGGGAGAGCTGCACGGTCGCGCTCCAGCTCGCGAATCCATCGGTGCTCGTCGCCTCGAAGCCGCCGACGTTCACGCCCGCGATGCCGCCCGCATCCTGCGCACGCCCGCGATACGTGATCATGGTCGAGTCGGTATATGAGACGGGAAGCGGAAACTGCACGCTCCCCGTCGGCGGTGTGCGATCGACGCGCCACGAAACCGCCGCGGGCGTCGGGTCGACGTTGCCTATCGCATCGGACGCGCGGAGCAGCACTTCGTGCGTCCCTTCCGCGAGACTCGCGAGTTGCAGCGGCGATGTGGCGGCCGCGAACGCGGCGCCGTCGACGCTCGCTTCGAACGTCGTCAAAGGCTCGACGGTGAAGAATTCGATGCTGGCCGTCGTCGCCGGTGTGAACTCCGGTGGGCGCGCGCCGATCTGCACGTCGGGCGGCGTCGTGTCGACCACCCACGTCGCGGAGGCCGGCGTGGCATCGACGTTGCCCGCGCCATCGCGCGCACGGACCTCGAACGTGTGGCTGCCGTCCGTGAGATTGTTCAACGCGTGGGGGCTCGTCGCCGCGGCGAACGCGGCGCCGTCGAGGCGCACCTCGAACGTCGCCACTTCCGTCGCCGTGAACGTGAGGGTGACGGCGCCGGCATTGGTGAGCGCTTGCGGCGCGCCTGCAAGCGTGGTGTCGGGTGCCGTGGTGTCAGGCGGCGCCGGCGGGTTCGGATTCCCGCCACCACCGCCGCACGCCGTGAGCGCGAGCGCGAGCGCGACACAGGATCCGGCGAAGTGTTTTCCGAAATGCCGCCTCGAATTGCTCATTGTTGGAGGCTCCCCGATGGCTTGCGACACAGCGTAGCAAGAAGGATCTCTGCCGCAATGGGCGGATCCATGACCAGAGATATCAATTCCGCTTCCGGGCGCGCGGTTAGCGTGACTAGTTCAACGCCACGCCCGCGTCGCCGAAGTGCAGGTGATCACCATTGCACGCGGAACCCGACGTTGCCCTGCAGCGCGTGGCTGTCGCTGCCGCTCATTCCTTGCGCGGCGGTGACGCCGGCATGCACGCCGGTGTGTTCGTTGATCTGTCCGGCGACGCCCGCCGCGATCTCGATCCAGTCGTCTTCGAACGTCGTCCTGAAGATAGTCGGTTCGGCGTCCGGTGCCGAGATGGAGGTCCGGGCATCACCTGAAAGTTCGCTCCAGTAGCTGGCACGCAGCCAGCCACCGAATGTTTCCGGATCGATGTCTACGCCCAGTTCGAGACCCACGCGGCCCGCCACAGTATTCGTTTCGCCAAAGTCGATGTTCGCGCCAGCGATATGCACGTCGGATTGCTTGAAGTGCTGGCCGATGAGCTGCCCCTGCAACTGCACATGGCTCTGGCTGCCGAGGCGGAAGCTGCGACCACCTTCGAATGAGGCCGCCATCGACCAGCCGTTGCTGCTGCTGGCGCTGTCCTGGCGCGGCTCGAGGTCCAGGCTGCTGAGATACGTGGCAACCAGTGTCGAATCGAAATACCAGCGCTGCGCGTCGCGATGGGTCCAGTAGCCGGCGAGACTGTACGCCGCAGCCTGCGCGGTACCGGCAGCCGCGCCGTCATCACGGTCGGCATCCGCATCGAGCAGACCCATGTTGAAGTAGAAACCCGCGCGATCAGCCCGGCCGCTTTCGTTGTCGAGATCGGCGTCGGTGCCTATCTGCAGGCCGGTCGCGTCGTAATCGAAGTTCGCGCCATTGACGGCCGTACCACCACCGTCGTGTTTGCCGGTGCGGTACCAGATGCGTCCCCACTGGCAGCCGCTTTTCCCGGTGCCGTCGCAAGACGCGCGCAGATCTGTGCCTTCACGATCGTGCAGCGTGCCGATCAGTGCAAGTCCGTAAGACTGCATCGCCGGCACGACAGCTGTGGCCAGCGACGCCATGTCACGCACCGGTGCGAGCGAACGCAGATACCACCCCTGCGGGTCGGCGTCGGTTGCGGCACCGTGAAACAGGTCATATTGATACGCCCCAGCCATCACCGGCGCATCCAGCCGGAACGCATCGTCCGCGGTGGTGGCGCCGTTTGCCGCCTCGACGAGCTGAATACCGCTGCCGCTGGTCCGCGCACCCAGCCCGCCCTGATTGATGACATTCACGCGGGTCGAGCCCGTGGCGCTGCCTCCATCGATGCGCAGCCGATCGGCTTGCGACTGTTCATCTCCGAGCGCGACCCGCAGATCGAGGCGCCCGTCAGCGCCTGCATAGTTGCCGCGGATCGTCAGCGTGCTGAAGGGTGTAGCGCCCGTGTTGAGCGCGCCGGCGTTGCTCACATCGCCTGCCAGTGTTCCATTGCCCGACAGCACGCCGTTCGCACCGACGTTGAAGCGCGCAGCCGTGAGCAATCCGCTGCTGACCAGCGTGCCGGCCTCCACATTGATCGCATCGAACACCGGCGTGTTGAGCAGCGTCGCACTGCCCGTGTTGCGCTTGGTCAGCACTTCGAAATTGCTGGCGCGCGCCGCATCGAACTGAATATCGGTGGCAGCGTCCAGCACGATCGTGTCGCCTGCCGCATGCGCGCCACCGTCGACAGTGCCCACCACGCTCGTGCCATCGTGAATCGTCAGCGTGTCATCGCCGGCGCCTAGATAGAACCTGCCGCTGCCAAGATTGATGGAACCCGTCACATCGAGCAGATCATTCCCCGCGCCCAGATCCACCGAGCCCGTGCCCGTCAGCGATCCGGCCACAATGAACTGATCGTTGCCGACGCTGCCCGCATAGCTGCCATCGACGTTGAGAATCGCGCCGCTGGCAACCGAGGTGTTCACCACACCGGTAACGCTGCCGGCTGCGGCGACGTAGATGGTGCCGGCATTCGCCACAACACTGCTGAACTGCGATGTTGCCGGGCCGTTGATATTCAGCGTGCCGATGCCGGTCTTGAGCAGTGACTGGAAACCACTGACGGCGCCCAGATTGGCTGCGCCTGCGATGTCGGTGTTGAAAGTGTTGAAACCGGCGCCGCCCGCGACCGTGCCAGCGATGCCCGTGCCATCGTGAATCGTGAAGGTGTCATCGCCGTCACCCAGGCTGAGCGTGCCCGAGCCAGTGTCCAGCACGCCGGCCACGTCCAGCAGATCGGCGCCATCGCCGAGATCGCCCGTCGCGAGGAGGGTCGCGCCGCTGGCAACGTTGATCGTATTGGCACCGACACTGCCGGTGATCGTCGCCGTGCTCGCCGCCGCGGCCTGCACAGTGCCGAGGACCAGCAAACTACCCGCATCGGCCATTGCGACGGTGGGTGCGTTGAGCGTGCCGCTGACCGCGAGCGTACCCGCGTCAACATTCGCAGCCGAGTAAGACTGAATTCCCGTCAGCGTGGCAAGGCCTCCACCCTGCTTGCTGAGCAGTTCGAAACCGGTGAGCGACGCAGCATCGAGCGTAAAGCTGGCCGCGGTATCCAGCACAATCCGGTCGCCAAATGTCTGGCCGCCGCCGCCGACACTCGCAGCGATGACCGCGCCATCGTTCAGCGTCAGCACGTCATCGCCCAGACCGAGATCGACAATACCGATGCCCGATACCGTGCCAGCAACCGTCATCGTGTCGTTGCCTGCAGTGCCCAGATAGTTGCCATCAACCTGCAGCGTAGCGCCGGCACCCACCGTCGTGATGCCCGGATCGATGGTCGCGCCCGAACCCACGCGCACGGTGCCGCCGCTGATTGCCACGACATCGAATACGGAAGTAGCGGGCCCGTTGATGTTGAGCGTGCCAGCGCCGGTCTTGAGCAACGACTGGAAGCCGGTGATTGCGCCAAGGTCGGCGACGCCGGCGATGTCCGTGTTGAAGGTATTGATACCCGCACCGCCCGCCACCGTGCCGAGCACGTTGGTGCCATCGTGAATGGTGAAGGTGTCATCTCCGTCGCCCAGGTCGAGCGTGCCGGCACCGGTATTCACCGTGCCTGTGACGTCGAGCACGTCGGCGCCGTCCCCCAGATTGCCCGCCGCGTGCAACGACGCGCCGCTCGCAACCGTGATGGTGTTGGCGCCAGAACTGCCGGTGATATTCGTCGGGGCGGCCGCTGGCGCCTGCACCGTGCCAAGGACTGCAAGCGTGCTGTCGTCGCCGACGCTGATCGTGGTCGAGTTGAGCGTGCCGCTGACCGCGAGCATGCCGGCGTCGATAGCGGTGCCGGTCGAGTAGGCATGCACGCCCGTCAGCGTCGCAGTGCCGGCATTCTGTTTGGTCAACTGTTCGAAGCCTGCGATGGCGCTGCTATCTACCGATAGCATTGCTGCATTGTTCAGCACCAGCGTATCGGCAGCCGATTGCGACCCGGCGCTGATCGTCGCACCGATCACTGCGCCGTCGTTCAGGGTCACGACGTCGTCGCCGGCGCCGAGATCGATCAAACCGGTGCCGGAAACAGTACCCGCAACCGCAAATGTGTCTGCGCTGCTGCTGCCCGCGTAGCTGCCATTCACAGTGAGCGTCGCGCCGTTCGCGACGACCGTACTGGCTACGCCGCTGAAGCTGCCGGTCGCGGCAACGTTGATCGTTCCCGCATTGGCCGCAACGTTGCTGAACGTCGATGCTGCAGGACCGTTGATATTGAGTGTGCCGATTCCCGTCTTCAGCAGGGACTGGAAGCCGGTGACGCTGCCGAGATCGGCGCTGCCCGCGATATCGGTGTTGAACGTATTGTTGCCCGCGCCACCGGCCACTGTGCCGATGATGCTGGTCCCGTCGTGAATGGTGAACGTGTCGTCGTCGCTACCGAGATTGAACACGCCGCTACCGAGATCGAGCGAGCCGGTCACGTCCAGCAGATCGGCACCCGCGCCCAGATCGATGGAACCTGCGCCAGTCAGTGTGCCGGCAACCAGGAAAGTGTCGTCGTTCGCGGTGCCCTGGTAACTCCCGTCAATCCGCAGCGTGGCACCGCTCGCCACGGTGGTGGACGCCACTCCTGCGAGGCTGCCTGCAGCAGCGACGTTCACGGTGCCGACATTGGCGTTGACGGTGGTGAAGTTCGATGTGCCGGGACCATTGATGTTCAAACTACCGGCGCCGGTCTTGAGCAGCGTCTGGAAACCGTTCACCGCCGTGAGGTTCGCGGTAGTCGTGATATCGGTGTTGAACGTGTTGATACCCGTGCCACCCACCACGGAACCGACGATGCTGGCGCCATCGTGGATGACGAGCGTGTCATCGCCTGCTCCCAACGTCAGCGTGCCCGCCCCGCTGTTCAACGTACCCGAGACATCGAGCACATCGGCACCATCGCCGAGGTCGCCCGTTGCGCGCAGCATCGCGCCGCTGGCAATCGTCAGGAAATTGCTGCCGGCGCTGCCCGTCATTGCCGTCGGTGTCGCGCCTGCCGCTTCCACGAGGCCGCGCACCTCCAATGTGCTCGAGTCACCCAGCGTGACGGTAGGCGAAGTGAGCGTTCCTGTGACCGATAACGTACCGGCGGTGACGTTCGTGCCAGCGGTGTAGGTCTGCGCGCCCGTCAGCGTCGCAACGCCGCTGTTCTGTTTCGTGAGTCGCTCAAAGCCGGCCACGGCCGTCGCACCGAATGAAAATGCATTGGTGTTGTCCAGCACCAGTGAGTCGGCAACGGTTTGGGTGCCGCCATTGATGACCGAACCGAGCAATGCGCCATCGTTCAGCGTCAAGGTGTCGTCGCCGGCGCCGAGACTGATGGCCCCCGTGCCGGAAACAGTGCCCGCGACCGCGAACGTGTCCGCGCCGGCGCTGCCGGAGTAGTTGCCGGTCGCGTTGAGGGTCGCGCCACTGGCGACCGTAGTGCTGGCGACGTTGGTGAGGCTGCCCGTGGCCGCCACATTGATCGTGCCGGCACTGGCCGTGACGCTTAAGAAACTCGAGGCAGGCGGTCCGTTGATATTCAACGTGCCGACACCGGTCTTCAGCAGTGACTGAAAACCTGTCACCGCCCCGAGATTGGCCGCAACGGCGATATTGGTGTTGAACGTGTTGACGCCTGTGCCGCCCGCGACGGTACCAATGATGTTGGTACCGTCATGAATCGTGAACGTGTCGTCACCGGTGTTGAGGTCGAACGTGGTGGCGCCGAGATCGAGCGTACCCGCAACATCCAGCACGTCGTTCCCCGTGCCAAGTCCACCGGTCGCACGCAGTGTCGCTCCGCTGCCGACCACGATGGTGTTCGCACCGTTGCTGCCGGTAATCGCAGTACGTCCGGCACCAGCAGCCTGCGCAACACCCGTCACCTGGAACGTCGTGCCGTCGGCCAGCGTCAGTGTGGGCATGTTCAGCGTGCCGGCGGCTGACAGCGTGCCGCCGTTGAGGACTGCGCCACTCGTAAGCCCATGCGTTCCGGTCAGCGTCGCGAGACCTGAGTTCTGTTTCGTCAGGCGTTCGAAGCCGGAAATCATCCCGCCATCCAGCGACAACGCGGCGGCATTGTTCATCACCACGGAGTCCATCGTGGTCTGTGCGCCGCCGAGAATCGTGCGCGTAACTGCAGCACCATCGTTCAGCGTCAGTGTGTCGTTGCCTGCGCCGAAGTCGATCGTGCCGGACCCCGACACTGTGCCCGCGACGGTCCAGGCGTCGTTGCCAGCGCTGCCTGTATAGCTGCCAGCCACATTGAGCGTCGCTCCCGTGGCGACCGCCGTCGTAACGACACCGCTGATGCCGCCTGCTGCGGCAACATTGATCGTGCCGGCGTTCGCGTTGACGGTAGTCAGGCCGCTCACTGCATTGTTGATGTTGAGCGTTCCAACGCCCGTCTTCGTCAGCGTCTGGAACAATGACGCCGAGCCCAGGTCAGTGACGCCCGCAATGTTGGCGTTGAGCGTATTGACGCCCGTGCCGCCGTTGAGAGCACCGAGAATGCTGGCGCCATCGCGCAGGACGAAGATGTCATCGTTGGCGCCGAGCGTCAGCGTTCCTGCGCCGGTATTGAGAACGCCGGCGAGGTCGAACACGTCGTTGCCCCCGCCGAGGTCCCCCGTTGCACGCAGCGTGGCGCCGCTGCCGACCCGCACCGTGTTGACAGCGGCGCTGCCAGTGATTGCCGTGGTCGATGCCCCTGCTGCGCCGAGTGTGCCGCGTACGTCCAGTGTCGTCGCCAGCGCTATCGTCGGCGTCGTCAGGCTGCCGTTCACCTGCAGCGTTCCGGCATTCACATTGGTTGCATTGGCCGAAACGGCGCCATCGAGTTGCGTGGTGCCGGCGCCCGATTGATTGATTGTTCCGGTGCCGCTGATGTTGTTAGCCACGCTGAGCGCGTCGGAGCGCTGGAAAGTCAGGGCGGCGTTGTTCACCACTGCACCACCGCCCAGCGAACCGGTCGTGCCGTTGTTGCCCACCTGCAGCGTGCCGGCGGCAATCGTCGTGGTGCCGGAGTACGTGTTGTTGCCCGCGAGAATCCAGCGGCTGGTGCCTGCCTTGGTCACGGACAATGCACCGACGCCGTTGTCGGCGAGACCGCCGCCGAACATGTTTCCCGCGTTCGTGCCGGTCAGGACCAGGCTGCGTGATTGATCGATGACATCGTAGGACGGCGATCCATTCCAGGTCAGGGCGCCGGTACCGCTTCCATCCAGTGTCGCGCCGCCGTCTTCGATCAGGAAATTTCGATTGGTGCTGGTGGCCACGCCTGTGTAACGCAGAATACCGCCGTCGAGATTCAGATTGGCGGCCGCGTTGCCCGACGCACCGATATTGCTGGCGACACCGCCGTTTTGAATATTGCTGACCGCCAGCGAACCCGCGTTGATTTCAACTCCGCCGGTGAAAGTACTGAGACCGCTCAGCGTCGTGGCTCCCACACCGTCGTTGCGCAGCGTGCCCGTGCCGCCGATGACATTTGCGACGGTGAGCGCGTTGTTGCGATTGACGGCAAGCGTCGCATTGTTAGTTACGGCGCCGGTACCCATGGCCCCGGTCGCGCCGCCGTTGCCGATCTGCAGCGTGCCCGCATCGATGAGGGTCGTGCCGGTGTAGGTGTTGGCGCCGGTGAGTGTGGTCGTGCCGGCCCCCATCTGTCGCAACGAACCTGTACCGCTCACGATCTGGCCAAGCGTGAACGCGTCGCTGCGATTGATGGCGAGTTGCCCGGTGTCAGTGACGTTGCCGGTGCCGAGTGTTCCCGTCGTACCGCCGGTTCCGATCTGCAGTACGCCGGCACTGATCGTCGTCGTGCCCGTGTAGGTGTTGGCATTGGTCAGCGCCAACCTGCCGGTGCCGGTCTTCGTCAATCCACCGCCGATGCCAGACAACACGCCACTGAGAATCGCATCGACCGCAGCGCTGCCATCATTGGTGAGAACGGTGCGGGCCGCATTGCCGAGTCCGATGTCGTTGCGGAAGTCGATCGTGCTGTCTGCCGTCGCGAAGCCGAAGTTCAAGCTCTGGCCGGTCGGCACGAAGCCTCCCGCGCCCCACGTCAGCGGCGCGCCGACGCCGCCGAGATTGACGGCGCGATCGCCGCCGAAAGCCGCGAACCCGCCGCTGCCCTGCCAGCGGACGTTGTTGCGGAACTGAGTCGCGCTCACCGCGCGATTGAAGTCCCCGCTGGCCGCGGTCAGGCCGAGCACTCCGCCGTTGAAGTTGAGCAGACTGCCCGTCGTCACGCCATCACTCGCGAGTCCTCCGGAGAGCGCGGCCGCACTATCTACCCGCAGCAAGCCGGCATCGATGCGCGTGTCGCCGGTGTGGATATTCAGCCCCGACAAGGCCCACGCGCCCGCTCCGCTCTTTATCAGCCCGGTACGCGCTGCACCAGCGGTATTGAAGTCCGTGAGAGCGCCGGCGAACAGGTTGTTAGCCGTACTCGTGCCGCCGAGTGTGAAGGTCAACGCATTCGTGGGCGTCAGCGTGCCGTTCCACGTCAGTGACCCGGTGCCACTCGATTCGAGGCGCGGCGCTGTCGTGCCAGTGAAGTTGCGATCGGTGCTGGCTGCGCTGCTGCCCACGTAGCGCAGGCCGCTGTTGTTCAGCAGCAGATTCGCTGCCGCGTTGCTGCTGCGACCCAGCGCGTTCGCAACACCGCCGTTTGCCAGGTTGTCGAACTCGAGCGTGCCACCCGTAACCGAGGTGATGCCCGTGTAAGTGTTTGCACCCGTGAGCCGCCAGGTGCCGGCATCGGCTTTCGTCAGCGATAACGTGCCGCCGCCGTCCGCCAGCACGCCCGCGAACGTGTTCGCCGAAATGTTGGTGCCGCGCAGAAGCAATGTCTTCGCGCCACTGGCAATCGATGGCGCACCGTTCCAGACCAACGCGCCGCTGCCGTTGGCAAAGATACTCGCCTGTGATGCTGCCGCGCCGATGGTGAAGTTGCGGTCCGTGGACTCGCCCGCGCCGCCGTAGGTCAGCGTCGAGGTGTTGCTGTTGAAAACGAGATTGGCAGCGTCACTGGTGGCCGCGCCGAACGCACCGTTACCACCGCCGTTGCCGATGGCGTTGACGAGAATCGGTGCGCCGTTGAGCGTCGTGGATCCGGTGTAGGTATTCGCTGCGTTGATCGAAGCAGTGCCGGCGCCGCTGTAGACCAGGCTGCCGTTGCTGATGACGCCATTGAGGATTGCATCCGTCGCCGCCGTACCGTTGTTGATCTGCAGCGTGCGGGCAGCGCCGTTCAGATCGAGCGCGTTGCGGAAATCGAGCGTGCCGGTCGACGTCGTCGAGGAGAACAGCAGATTCTGACCGTCGCCGATGAATCCCGGTGTGCCCGCCCAGGTCAGCGTCGCACCCGCGCCGCCGAGATTGACGATGCGCGTCGCACCGAGCGCGCCGAATCCAGCATTGCCGGTCCACTGCACCTGACCAGCACCTGTGCCGACTGCGCTGGTGAGATTGCCCGCTGCGAGTTCGAGTATGGCGTTGCCCGACAACACCAGATTGCTGTTTGCAGAAAGCGCGCCGGCACTGCTCAAGCGCAGGATGCCCGCCGACACATTCGTCGCTCCGGAGTAGCTGTTAGTGCCGTTCAGGATCACGGTCCCGGCGCCGTTCTTGGTCAGGCTCAGAACATTCGGGCTGCTATCTGCAAAGTTGCTGGTGAACGTACCGGCGCTCGTCAATCGCAGCTCGGTCGATGCGGTCAACGTCGGGCTGCCGGTGTACGTGCCGGTCGTGGCAGCCATGTTCACGACGCCGCCGTTCAGCGTGAAATCGCGATTGATGGTGGTGGCGTTGAAGTTGAGTGTCGTGCCGTTGGCGAGCAGGAAGTTCGCTGCGATATTCGGCGCTGCACCGAGCGCCGAGTTGTTGGTGATCGACAGCGTGCCCGATTGCACCACCGTCAAACCGCTGTACGTGTTGACGCCCGAGAGCACCAGCGTGCCAGCGCCTGTCTTGGTCAAACCTGCAGTGCCGCCGACGATGGAATTGATTGATGTCGTCAACGCCGGATTGACGGTGATCGTCGGCGTAACACCGCCCAGCGTCAGCGTGCCGCCCGTGAGGGTGTAGCCCGTAGTGTTGAAATTGAGATTGTGAACGGTGATCGGCGTACTCAGCGTCACGGTGCCGGCCGTGCTGCCGAACACTGCATCACTGAGTGCGCCGTTATTCCACGCCTGGTAGGTGCTGCCGTTGAACCAGCGCGTCGCGGTCGTATCCCAAGTCCCGGTACCGCCGCTACCGGCGGTGGCGCCATTCGCGTCCCACTGCAACGTCTGGGCGTACGCGTCCGTTGACAGTACGGCAGCAGAGAGTGTCAGCGTCCATGCCAGAACTCGATGCGAGCGATGGGTCTTCAGTAGAGAGTCGGTGTTGAATCGCGCGGGTGGCGACGACATCGAATGGCGCGGACCTGCAGTAGTCTTGGTTTACATAGTCTCGTCCCCTCGGGAAAAGGATGAGCGGAGACTGGTCACGTTTTGACACCGTAACGGCGGCAGAATTTTCAATGTATTCCGCGCCATGCGGAGCCTAGATGTGCGACAGGATCACACCTGCCCAGGCTTTGAGCACCAGGTCACGTTATTTGGCATGACGAGCACGCCACGCCGGATATTCCTCGTTCAACAGCGCCGCGGGCCAGGTTCCGAACCACGCGTAGCCGCTGCGGCGCTCGGGATGTATTTCCGAGAAGTCCTTCACTCGCACGCTATCCCGATTCGCCAGCACGATGCTGTTGTCCTCGAGGTCGTAGAAGCGCGCCCATAACGGTGGCGCGTGGGCGTCATCCACCAATCGGTAGTCGAATGTTGCGACGTGATACTGATACTGGACCGGCTTCGCGAGCGTCACCTTCTCGAGCCTGACTCCACTGATCTGCGAACGACGCAGCCAGTCAACCGCACTTTCGATGGCCTTGAACTGCGCGGCGGTGGGCTGCTGAACACTCATCAGGTAGCGAAGCATCTCGACCGTTTCCTGCGAAACGATGGACGGAAGCTCGAACGCACGGCCCATTGCCGGTCGCAGCGTTTTCGGATCGTATTGCCCTGCCCATCCCGTGAGCCGTCCGCCCTGTTGGATCTGCAGCTTCAACACACAGTCGTCACCCCGCTCCAGCGCTGCCTTTGCCCGTTCGCGTGTCGACGCATCGACGTAGTCAAATGGATCGGCACCCGCGGAGATCTTGCGCAGCAGCCGTAACAACCCCGAAGTCACTTCGTCGGCGATCGTGATGTAACCGTGGTAGCTCGCCGTGCCGGGAACCGTGTGAGGCCACCCGCCGCAGCTCGCGACTTGCTGCGCCAGCGCATAGTCGAGTCCTCGCGCAGCCGCATCGCGATAGGCTGCCCTGCGCGTCTGTTCGAAGGCCGCCGCGAGATACTCGATCTGGGAGTAGATGTTTCGATTATCGAAACTGCCGCGACCTTCCGCCTTCTCGGCGACGAGCGCCGCCTTGTCCGTGGCATCGAGTATTCGCGCGGGATCGCGATTCTCGATCCATCCGCCGTTGTCACGCTGATAGAGCAGCAGGTTGTCCGCGATCTCGGTGATCTGCCGCGCCTGGTAGCGCGCGTAATCCTTTCCGTGACGGTCTTGCCAGTGCTTGATCCCGTCGCTGAATGCCGCCAGCGAGATGGGCTCGGTCTTCGTATCGGCGAGCGCCATCGGGTGGCAAGAGAGCGACATCCAGGCGGCGGCGACGATACGGATTTTTCTCATGCGACAAACCGGTTGGTAACAGGTGTGAGAGGAACTTCGCAGGCGATTCGTGGTGCAACGAGGTGAACGCGCCGCTCACACCTGCGGCGCGAGCAGCGGCACGGTGGCGAAGTAGCTCCGATAGCCGATCCGACGAATGAAATGATCAAAGAGTTTTCGTTACCCTGTCGAGAGCAGCACCCAGAGCCCCGTCGCGACCAGCAGCGCGCCGCTCAACCGGCCACCCTGCACACCGAACGGCGCGAGCTTTTCCAGCAGCACGAAGATGGTGATCGCGGCGATCCACAGCAGGTTCATCACGCCGCCGAAGAACAGCAGCAGCATCAGAGCCCAACAGCAGCCGACACAGTACAACCCGTGGTGCGCGCCGAGCCGCAGCGCGCCGGAAACGCCGGGCCGCGCGTACTGTGTCAGGAACGCTGCGGGTGAGCGGCAGTTGCTCACGCAAGCCCGCTTGAGCGGCGTCCATTGATAAAGGCCGGCGACGATCAGCAGGGCGGCGCCGAGCCGCGGGCTCGTGCTCTCCATCATCGGCGACAACAGCGCCAGCTCGGCGAGCGCCCACTGCACGAGCGTCGCCGCGGCACTGAACGCGACCCAGGCGAGTAGATAGCCAGCGGCGAAGGCGTAGGTGCGGGCGAGCGGCGCTTCGGCCCCGGCGCTGTTCCGCATCACCGTGGCGTACAGAAGGATCGCCGGCGCAGCACTCGGCAGCATCATGCCGATCATCATCACGACCCACATGCCGAAGATCAGCGCGAAGTGGGCCGCATCCCAGCGACCGCCCTGCATCATCCAGGCCGAGAGACCGTCCATCGCGCCATACATGTCGCGCGACGCCGGAACCAGGTAGAGCCATGACAACCCCACGGCGCCGGCCAGGCCAGTGCCGACCGCCAGCCGTTCGCGGCGGAGGAACGCTTCGAGCACGACGCTAGCGGACGACGCCGTTCTGGCTCCAGTGGATAGTCGACACGTGCGCGTGCGTCCCTGCGAAGTCGAGCGGTATCGGCCCGGTGGCTTTGCCGCTGCCACAGACGAACTCGGCCTCGATGTATTCGAAGCCCGTGGGCAGCGACACCCGGACGCGATGCTCGGCGCCGGTGACAGGGTTCTTGATCGGTTGGCTGTTCATTTCGAGCAGCCCCGGCACCTTCACCTGCGCGGTTCCGCCCTCGATGTCGATCTTCAGCTCGATCGGCTTGACCTGGGTGGGGTGGCCCTTGATGAGCGTGGTGCTGAAGACTTGCGTGATCAACGAGCCCGGCTCGGTTTCCTTGCCCGACGCGACGGTCTCGATCGCGGTTCTTTGCTCGGCCGTGGCCTTGTCGTCGATGACCACCATCGCCTCGCCCTTGCCCAGGTGGATCGGGCCGGGCCACGCGAACAACGCTCCCCAGCGCACGCCGTCGAGCCGGGTTTTACCGAAATGTCCCTTGTCGATCTGGTAGAACGCGTAGGCGCGGCAGTCGCCGTGGGTGGGCAACGCATTGAACTGGCACGGACAACCCGTGGCGCAGTTGCAGTTGGTGATCTGGGTGCCCTGCATGCGCCAGTCGATGAAGGCCATGGTGTCGCTCCCGGAGACGAGGAGCGACAGACTGCCCCCAAACGCGCCGGCGGGCAAGCGTGTGGGAATACCCGCAACCCGCTGTATTCTTATACATATGCCCACGCCAGCTTCCCGACGGTGGTCCTCTATCTACTCACCGTCAAGTTTGCTCAGGGCAGCAGGTCTCCCGTCAGGATGATCTCGACTCGCCGATTGCGCGCACGGCCTTCCGCGGTCGTGTTGTCGGCGACCGGTCGCTCGGGGCCCAGTCCCTGTACGTCGATGTGCGCGGACTCGACGCCCTGCGCCGCCAGATAGTCGCGTACCACGGACGCGCGTGCCTGTGACAGCGTCTGGTTCGTCTCGTAGCTACCGGTGCTGTCCGTGTGGCCCTCGATGGTGACGTGAATCGAGGGGTACACGCCGATGATTCCGGAGAAACGCGCGAGCGCCTCGCGCCCCTCCGGGCGCAAGTCGGCCTTTGCCGTCGCGAACTGCACACCTGCGATCTCGGCGACGATCCCGCGTTCGGTCTGCCGTGTCGGCAACGCGCGGTTGAGCCGCGCCGTGAGATCCGCGCGTGCCTGGCGCTGTGCCTCCGAGGACGCCTCGCGAGAGGCCTGCTCGGTAGCGAGCGCCTTCTGCCGGGCTGCTTCCTGCGACGCCAGTTCTGCCGCGACCCGTGCCCTCTCCTCGGCGTCACGGCGCGCTGTGGCAGCCGCCTCTTCGCGCTTCTTCGTCTCCTCGGCGGCGAGGGCCGCGGCATCTGCAACTTGCCGGCCGAGCATCGCCTGGCGGCGCGCATCCTCACCCATCTGCACGGCATCGCGAGCGATGAGCGGGACGGTCTTGCGGATGCTGCTCTTCTTGCTGGCCTGTGCCTCCTCGGCCTTGAAGAGCAATGTCCGGGCCTGTCCGAATTCCTGCGCCGCGTACTTGTCGGCCTCCGCGCGGATGGCGATGTCGAGCGCGTAGCGCGCCTGCACGAGGTCGGCCGGGACCTTGTACTTCGCCTTCGGATCCACCTTCTGTCGCGTGAGATTCCTGTAGTCGAGGCGCTCCGTCAGCCCGGGAATCATCACGCGCTTGCCACGAATGCGCTTCCCGAGATTGCGCAGCACCAGGTACTTGGAGGGCGCAGTGACCGCGAAGTGCGGCTCCGCGCTCACGATCAGGGCGAACTGCGACAGCGATGTCGAGGTTTCCAGAGAGCCGAGCCCGTCCACCGTTTCGATCGAGCCGATATTGTTGGCGCGGCCATCGGCCGTCACGGCCCACAACACATAGGTTGAGAAAGGGCCCAGCGAGGCCGGCGCCGGCATTTTTCGCACCGTGATCTCGACGCGTGCGCGCCCGTCCTGGAACTCGACTTCACCCTCGCCCGCGGCGCCCAGCGCGATCGCCGTACCGTGGAACTCGAGCGTCGAGACCGGACCTTCCTGGTAGCTGTAGCCCTCCAGCCGTCCCTCCACGTCTTCGCTCACGACACCGACGTCGCGTTCGAGCTGCTGGGCGACGGTCGACATCGGCAGGGCGAACGCCAGAGTGGCGGCAGCGAGACGCAGACCGATGAGTTTCGTGTGCATCGTTGGTTTCTCCCGGAGGCAGGTGCGCCGTTAGGATACTTCCATGTGACCCGCCTTGTTAGGCGGCGGCGTGACGCATTTCACAAGTCCGGATGTTGTTCGGCAGTTTTCTATCTACCAGGCGTCTTGAACGGTCCGAGATCCGGCGCGGAGCCGCTGAACGGCAGTCCGACGTTCGTGCCCTTGTCGATGAGATCGCTCTTGGGCGCGAGACGCATGAAGTTCACGTTCGGGAGGCCTCCGTCGGCCTGGCGTGGTGCGAGGCCCCAAAGAAAAACCCCCGGCAGTTTTCCGCAGGGAGCCTCTATCAACTATCTACCAGGCGTTGAACGTCTGGACTGATCGTCTTGGGCCCAGTGCCCTGATGCTGCACGATCATGAAGGCTGAATTGACCGCCGGCACCAGACATCCTCAGGTCCATATTCAGAGCGCCTGCATCGACGCCGCCATTCCATACACAAAAATTTGTGTCATCCATGAAGCCGACGCCGTTGTTTCGGCAGGCTGCTGTGATGCGACGCAAATAAGACCTATGGGCAAAGCGCTTCCTGGCGCCCATTCAGCACCCCCCGCGCCGTGTTTTTCCATGGGCCGTCGCGGTCAAGCGACAATTGAGAGCATCGGCTCCGAGGAGTAGCTTCGTCGTCCACCGGAGCGGCGTCCAGGAAGGACACCCCCGGTAGTTAGACGAGAGGGATTTTCGACCGCGCCACAAGGTAGTGGCACAAGGGAGCTAACATGTTCAGCATCAGTAAACGACATCTGTGGATGTCGGCAGGACTGTGCGCGCTGTTCTGCCGCATCGACGTCGCCGACGCACAACTCACCGATCTCACGCAGACACCGAATGCCGAAAACGCCGGCATCTTCAAATCGCTGGAGCAGCAGATCGGCGTCGGCGTCGGCAATATCAACACACCGGCATCCTCGACCTTCATCATGGCACGCGACCCGGCACGTGCCGTCCGCCGCGGACGACAGCTGTTCCAGAGAAAGTTCACCCTGACGCAGGGCTTCGGCCCGCGCACGCAGGACGGTATCGGCAATATTGAAACCGCCAGGGCAATCGGCGCCGGATTGATCGAGAGTTGCGCGGGCTGTCATGGCCGGCCGCGCGGCTCCGCCGGTTTCGGTGGCGACGTGGTAACCAGGCCGGACAGCCGCGATGCACCGCATCTCTTCGGGCTCGGCCTGCAGGAAATGCTGGCCGACGAGATCACCACGGATCTGCGCAACATCCGCCAGAACGCCATCAACGAGGCACGCCGGCGTCGTGAGTCGGTCACGCGCTCGCTGACGAGCAAGGGCATCAACTACGGTTCCATCCGCGCGCGCTCCGACGGATCGGTGGACACCAGCAACGTGCGCGGTGTGAACACCGACCTGCGGGTCCGGCCATTCTTCGCCGAAGGCGACACCACCTCGATCCGCGAGTTCGTGGTCGGTGCGTTCAACGACGAGATGGGGCTGCAGGCGGTGGACAATCTGACCGCGGCGGGCGCCGCGGGACAACGCGTGGTCACACCCACCGGCATGGTGCTGAACGGCGCCACCGACCAGGTGAAACGCAGCCTGGTGTCGAGCCCCGCGGAAGACAACGACCGGGACGGCGTGGTCAACGAGATCCCGCAGTCGCTGGTCGACTTCATGGAGTTCTACCTGTTCAACTACTTCAAGCCGGGCCAGCACCGGCACACCAACACCGGGCAGATCGGGCAGAACCTGCTCGCGCAGATCGGCTGCACCGCCTGTCACATCCCGAACCTTACGATCAATCGCGACCGGCGCGTGGCGGACGTGGAGACCAACTACGATCCGCAGAACGGCATCTTCAACCGCCTGTTCTCGGTGGCGTCACTGCTGGTGAGCGAGAACGATGACGGGTCCGGGCATCCAACCATCAAGGTCCCGAACCGCAATTCGTTCGTGGTGCGCAACTTCTACTCCGACCTGAAGCGGCACGATCTCGGGCCGAACTTCTACGAGCGCAACTACGACACCACGCTGCAGCGTGAATTCCTCACCGAACCGCTGTGGGGTGTGGGCAGTACAGCGCCGTACGGGCACGACGGTCGCAGTATCAATCTCGAGGAAGTGATCCTGCGGCACGGTGGCGAAGCCCAGTCGTCTCGCAACCGCTTCGCCCAGCTGTCCGAGGGCGGGCGGAATGCCATCTTCTCGTTCCTCAACGAGCTGGTGTTGTTCCCGCCGGACGACACCGCGTCGAACCTGGATCCGGGCGATCGCACCAACCCCACGTTCCCGCAACGTGGCCACGGCAGCATCCGGCTGCCGGTGATATTCAACGATCCGACCGAGCTCGAGTAGCCTGACTGGTGATGTTCCCGATTGCGGCCCCGCTTATGCGGGGCCGCTTTTTTGCAGGCCCTTGGTTCGTCAATGCGCCACTGCCGCACTGCCCGACTGAGCCGCCAGCCCCTCCCGCGCCTTTTCCAGCAATGCAATGGCGGGATTGTCCGCGCCCGCATGGGGGTTGTACGCCAGTGGACTGATCGTGCGTATGGCCTGGGCAAAGCGCTTGTCCTGCATCTGCCGCCTCGCAACCATCATTCGCACGTTGGCGTCATATGGCGCGAGTTCCAACGCCCATTCCAGTCCGTCGAGGGCAGTTTTGGTCGGTTCCTTGTCTTGTTGAAGAAAGCTCCGGTAGTAATAGATGAGCGGAATGGGGTGGTCGTTCTCGATCCGGTTCACGGAGATGAAATGCCGGCGCGCCGCCAGCCACGCTTGCTCTGTCTTTGCTTTGGTGGCCATGCGTGTCAGGGCATAACCCTTCTGGATGAGCGCCGTCATGTTGCCCGGAGCCGCCGACAGCGCCTTGTCAGCAGCACGGATGGCCGCTTCATCGTTGTCCACGTCGAACTCCGCTTCGGCCAACGCCGCCTGCACGGCCGGCTCGTCCGGATATTTTCCCGCGAGCTCCCGCGCCTCCTGCACCACCTCTGCCGCGATTTGCTCGTTCACACCGCGCTTCGAACGAATGCGAACGGCCATGCTGGCGGCTTCGGCCTCGCTCAGGCGTCGCACCGTGATCTGTCCGACGCTCAAGCGATCAGCAGGAACTCTGATGTATTGCATTCGCCGCTGCTTGAGATAGCCATTCAGGGCCTTGTCGAGCGCTTTCAGGTCACCCAGAGATGCAGTCGCGGCCGCAAGTTCCGCCTCCCCTTCGTTCAGTCGATTCAGATAATCGACGAGCTGATTGCGGCGCTCTGCGTCGGTGAATAGATAGTGAAACAGCAGCCAGCTTCGGCCGTAGAAGTTGTCGTAGCTCTTCGATTTATGGGCTGCATAGAGCTTCGAATCCAGCAGCTGTTCGATGCTCACCTCCCTGGCTTCGAACAGTTCATAGGCTCGATGCTGTGCCGGCAGCCCGAGCCCGACCGCGCCATCGGTTTCGAATTTCGCCGTCGCGAAATACTCCGCGAAACCTTCGCCGTACCAGCGAGGCACCAGATAGGGCGCGTTCTCCGCCATGAAGTGATGCGCGTATTCGTGCATCAGCACGAGCTCCGACTCGGATGCGTTGCTTCCCGCGATGTCGATCGGCGGGATGATGGCGAGAGAACCGCCAGCGCGCGGCACGTAGAAACCCTGGATGTAGCGAGTGTCACTCCCCGAGCCGACGAGCTTGCGGACGATTCGCTCGCTGCGCACGACGTATATCGTCACGCGATTGGACGGACTGGGCTTGATCTTCTTTGACGGCAGGACGACGCTCATTGCGCTGTAGTACCGCTCCAGTCTGTCGGAGTATTTGCGGATCTCCTTTTCGCTTTCATCCGCGTAGATCACGAAGTGATCGCTGCTGGCCTCGTGCCAGTCGGCCAGCGCGGCGCCGGAACCGAACAGGAACAAAGCCGCCGCCGTAGTGAGAACTTTAAGCATCGAACTATCCCCTCCGGGAACCCACAGACTAGCTGCGTAACCGCCTCCGTCAATCTGTTTCAGACATAGTCCTGCCGAAAGCCCCGCGCTCCCCCCGCCGGTTTCCCGGCGGGGCCCTGTCTTTCATGCAACGACTATCTTCTAGCTAGACGCTGAACCTCTGGCGGTAGCGCACCAACGTCAGCTACCATCCGGGTCGATTGGCTTGCGAACCGGGAGACCTCGATGCGAATTGCCAAACTACTCGCGACGCTGGCGCTCGTGTTGCCGGCGATGGCGCACGCCGGAGACTGGTACGCCGGCTTCGATGTGGGCAGCGCGAGGTCCGACGCGAAAATCGATGAATACTCGTTCCTCGGCGCCACCACCGCCCGGGCCAGTGAGACCACGACCGGCTGGCGCGTGCGCGGCGGTTATCAATTCGGCCGGTTCTTCGCGCTCGAGCTGGCCTACGTCGACTTCGGAGAAGTGGACTACCACTTCGATCCGGATGACTGTCCCAACGGCGCGCCCGGGCCGTGCCCGTTCAATGTGCGCACTTCCATCGATGGGCTCGTCGGCACCCTTCGGGGAATTATTCCGATCGGCGATCACTGGTTCCTGGATGCGCGACTCGGCTACGGCCAGATGAACGTCGACGCCGACGAGATCGGCGGCGCCGCCATCAACGCCAGCAATGACTACGATGCGTTCCACTATGGAATCGGCGGCGGGTATCGCTTCAACGAACACTGGGAAATCCTGCTCGACTACAGCGAGTACAACCAGGAGGATCTGGGCGGTACGCTGAACGGCGATTCCGGCTCTTACAATCTGGGTGAGACCAGCGTGACTTCACTCGGCGTTGGTTACCGTTGGTAATGCGGCAACGCCGCACGGTGCGCGTGCAGATCAAGGCGCTGCTCGCCTAGACCGGTTACAGACCACAGATCGAGCTGGTCGCGAACCTCACGCGCATCTGACCCGCCGCGCGAGTGTGCGGCAGTTCTCAGCGCGCGTGAGCGCGCATTCACAGTTCTGAAGCCCGCGGCCGCGCATATCCAATTTGGGCAATGCCGCGCGCGAGGCCACTCCCTACCTTGCAGCCCATTCGTAATTGCCTGTTAGGGAGAATTCTTGATGAAACGACTTATGTCGAGCAAGCGCGTGGCACGCGCCGGGCTCGTGGGTGCAATGTTGCTCGTAACCCAGCTCGCGGGTTGCGGTGGCAGCGATCCGGAAACGCCACCCATCGGCGTCGTCCCGCCGCCTCCGCCGCCGCCACCACCGCCGCCGCCTCCGCCTCCGCCGCCGCCTCCGCCGCCGCCGCCGCCGCCGCCGCCGCCGCCGACCGTCAGCCTGCTCTTGCAGGGCACGGTGACGGATGAGCCCATCGCCAATGCCGTCGTGACTGCCACGGTCGCGGGCGAGACCTTCACGACGAACGCCGATGCGGACGGCAATTACTCGCTCGAAATCGAAATCGAGGAAACCGACGCCGGAGAATTCGTGACGTTGAATGCACGCGGCGTGGGCGACCAGGCATTCGTGGAATTCACCAGCCTGGCTGGATCATTCCAGTCACTCGCCGCCGCCGCCGGCGACGACGACACGCTGACTTCGTCGGAAAACTTCACCACGCAGATCACCAACGTGAGCACTGCAGCCGCAGTGCTGATGCAGGAAGCGAACGGGGGCAACGCCATCACCAGTGACGCAGCGCTCGCGACACTGTCGGGGCAGGTGAATGCCCAGGAAGTGCTGGATCTCGCCACCGCGATCAAACTCGCGGTCGACGAGCCCGAGACTCATCCGCTGCCCGCCGGCGCGACGTCGCTGATGACGCTCATTGCCAGTACTGAATCGCGCGAAGAGTTCGTCGATACGACCTACCAGCAGGATCCGGAAGCGTTCGCCGAAACCCAGCAGGCCATCGCCGAGGACCCGCGACTCGCGCAGGACATCGACGAGGCTGCGCTCGTCGAGCGAGGTGCGATCACCACCGCGATGATGTCGACCGATGCCGGCTTCACGTTCAACTACAGCGGCCGCATCGTTCACTACGACTTCAACGCGGACCACTCCGGCTTCCTGACTACCGACACGCACAACATTGCGATGACGTGGGCGGTCGAGGGCAAGGAGCTGCGCATCACCTACCCCAATCCGATCACAACGATCAGCTGGGATACGGAAGACTGCGTGGGTGACGGCGGCGTCCGTCAGGTCGAGGCGCACTACGCGAACTCCGGCGCCGTGGTGACGTTCCTGAGTTCCAGTCAGGTCGCCATCACCACCACCAACGAGATCACCTACGCGGATTGCAACGTATTGGCGCCTCGTACGGTGACGTCGACCGAGGCACGCACGGTGCTGTCGCTCGACTACATCGAGGCTATCAATGCGACGGAGCTCGCCGGCAGCGTGCAGACGATCTACGTCTGGGACGCAAGGCAGCAGACGGCCATCGCCGACATCGCCGACCTGGGCGACGGCACGGGTCACGCGCGACTGACCAACCAGGATTTCACCTGGACGCTGGAAGAAGACGGCAAGCTAGTCCATGCCGTATTCGCCAACGGCGCTGTCGCCGACTACGCGGTGCTGCACCGCGTTGACGATGTGGTCAGCGACATCTATTGGGAAGTGCGTGCACCGAATGACGGCCCCGTGCTTGCAGGCGCCGGCGCCTCGGTCGAAGGCGAGCCGCCAGGCTCGCTCTCGGTCACCGAGGAGTCGGTCGTCGGAAGCTTCTACCAGTTCGGCATCGGTAACGAAGCCATTCCGGATTCGCGCCTCAAGGGATTCCGGCTGCGCTTCGACTCGAATCTCTTCGGCGCCCAGGTAGACGACTACATCGACGAGAACGATGCCGTGGTGACGACCAACGAAACCACCAACTCGGTAAACCTCTTCCGCTGGTCCATCGAGCAGAACTCGGTGGTCGTGCGTCGTACCTACGACACGATTGCCGACGTGGAAGGCTGTCTCTACACGCAAGAGGGTTGCGAGTTGTGGGACCAGCGCCGCCTGGTGCCGCTGGCGATGGAAGGCTCACGCCTGTACGTCCTCGAGGTGCGTCGGTCGAACTTCGACGGTGGTATTACTGCCGATACGCCGACCAGCTTCCTCGTGCGCTACTACGACTACGAAGCTCCTGCGAGCGGCGTGTCGAAGCTGCGCCCGACCACCACCGTGCGTGGTTACAAGTCCCGCCAGCTTGCAACAGGAGCAGGCATGCGTTGATAACCCGGTACCTTCAATGTGTGTATGCGTGACTGTCACCCCGGCAGTCACGGGGAAAGGGGGCGCAACCGGCGCCCCCTTTTCTTTGCGCGACGGTGGCACCCGCAGCGCACACCGCAACCGACAGCACCCAACTGGCGCAGCGACCGCTCGGGCTGCACCCCATCGGCCAGCAGCGCCGCAGTCTCGGCCTCGCCTTGCAACGCACGACGGACAGAACCCGCGGTATTCTTCTACATAAGCCAACGCGCCAATGGCGGCGCACTCAAGTCGGCATCATTTATGGGAGGAATCGGATGAACAAGAAAAAACTTGCGGTCATCATATGCGCCGCGCCGCTGGGCGCGCTCGGTGTAGCGCCAGTCGCGCTCGCTCAGGCGCAGGAAGATGACGACTCGGTGTTCGACACCATCATCGTGACTGCGCAGAAACGCGAGCAGAGCATCTATGACGTGCCGGTGGCGATCAGCGCGTTCACGCCGGAAACCATGGAAAGGCAGGGCATCGTCGATCTCACCGATATCGGCAAGTTCGTGCCGAACCTCAACATCACCGGTTTCTCGGCGGGCCACACCTCGTCGCAGAATCCGTTCATCCGCGGCATCGGCCTGCAGGATCACCTGATCACGACCGAGCCGGGCGTCGGCGTGTACATCGATGGCGTCTATCTAGGCCGCCAGGTCGGCCAGAACTGGAGCCTCGCCAATATCGAGCGCGTCGAAGTATTGCGTGGCCCGCAAGGCACGCTGTACGGGCGCAATTCGATCGGTGGCGCCATCAACATCATCACGCGCAAGCCGGGCGACAAACCCGGCGGAAAAGTCTCATTGACCGCCGGCAGTCGCGGGCGGTTGAGCGGCGACGCGTACGCGGACATGCCGCTCTCGGACGAGTTCGCCATGTCATTCAGCGTGGCCTATCAACGCCGCGACGGGCTTGGTGACTTTCTGCTGATCGAAGATCCGGCCAAGGAAGTCGGCGAGATGCAGGACGTTTCCGGACGCATCGCGATGCAGTGGAAGCCGACCGACAATCTGTCATTCCTGCTGACCGGGGACGGCAACGACGGCGAGAACGGCCTGCGTCCGTACGACACGCTGATCGACGAGTTAGGCGCGGCGTGCCGGGCCAACCCTCCCGCTCCGCCGGCGAACTGCAATGCCGCTAACGGCGCCGTTTACAACGCCGGCTATCGGAATTCCGACCAGGCAAGCGATCCGTACGACAACAACACGGGCCAGGGCAGCCAGATCGAGGTGACGAACAAGGCCTACGGCGTCTCGCTGACGGTCGATCTCGAGCTCTCGGACGCGCTCAATTTCAAGCTCCTCGCGAGCGACCGTCACTCGGAATACAAGGCCGGACTCGACGACGACAGCTTCAACGACGACTTCCTGTCGTTCCCCGAAATCGGCTCTGCCGATCAGCAGTCGGTGGAATTGCAGGCCACCGGTAAAGCTGGTGCCATCGATTACGTGGTCGGCCTCTTCTACTACGAGGAGGAAGGACAGAACTTCCAGAACGACACGCAATTCAACTGCGGCACCGTGGCATCGCCGTGCACGAGCCCGCCCGGCGGCGACTTCTTCCTTCATCAGAAGTACGACAGCACGGCTATCTACGCCAATGTCGGCTTCCAGGTGAACGACCAGTTCCGCATCGCGGCCGGCATCCGGCAGACGGAGGACGACAAAGCAGCGGACACGATGCCCGTGGTGGGAGTGATCGAGGCGTCCAATACCAACGATGGATCGGAAACCACCTGGGACCTCTCGGCCTCGTACAAATTCGCGGACCGGCTGACGTTCTATGGTTCCGTACAGAGTGGCTACCAGGCTGGCCAGTACCCGGCGCGTCCGTTCTGCCTGTTTGGAAACCCCGACTGTTTCGTGGCCACCGAGAACGTCACCGCGATCAACTACGAAGTGGGCATGAAAGGCGAACTCTTCGACAGCCTGCAGCTGAGCATCGCCCTGTTCAACACGGACTATACGGACCTGCCCTACCAGGTGAGCACGACGACCGGGGCCGGCTTCAATACGCAAAGTATTGTTGTTGATCAGACGTCGCGCGGCGTCGAGCTTGAAAGCACCTGGGTCGCAACCGACAACTTCCGTCTGCACGCATCCCTGGGTTACATCGATGTGGACGTTGATGATCCGAATCCGGCTGCGGTGGCTCCGCTGACACCGGAACTGACGGCGTCGCTCAGTCCCGAGCTGACGATTCCCGCGGGAAGTGGAGCGATAACGTTTCGCGCCGACTGGTCATTCCGGGACGAGATGTTTGGAGAGCCGAGTAGTGATCCGGCGCGGTTCACGTTCATCGAGAGTCGCGATCTGATCAATGCCGACATCAGCTATCAGCCGGCCGATGGGGATTGGACCGTCGGGATTTACGGTCGGAACATCACGGATGAGCGGTATGACAATGCACGGCTCAACACGGGGGACTATGTCCTGGTCATGTTGAGCAATGATGCGAGCGAGTTCGGGGTGCGGTTCGTCAAGGAGTTCTGACAAACGAATTCGAGGGCCGCCAAGCGCGATCGGCTTCGCTGAAAGCGCAGTCTTGAAAACAGAAGACCCCCGGCAGTTTCCCGCCGGGGGTCTTGTTAGCTAGACGTCGAACGTCGGAGCTGCAGAAGCCTCTCGGCTCCTTGATCTCGTCAAAGATGCTGATCATCGGCACTCACCTTCGGCGTGTGGTGGATCACAAGGCCGCCTGGCGATTTGCGTCGATCAGATGCCGACGAAAGAAGTCAGCCAGCGTCGTAGTGGACTTCACGCGGTTCGGAATCTTGCGCCAGCCGTGACCCTCGTCGGGGAACAGCAGGAACTCCACGTCGCGACCGTTCTTCTTCAGCGTGTCGACCACCTGCTGCGCCTCCACCAACGGCACGTTGGTGTCGTTCGCGCCGTGCATCACGAGCATGGCCGCGCGCACGCGCGCAAGCTTGTGGATCGGTGACAGGCGCTTCAGCAGGTCCGCCTGCGTTTTCGGATCGCCGTACTCGCCGCCGGACACCGCGCCCATCCACGGCGTGGATTGCGCGAAGAACGTCTGGAAGTTGACGATGCCGAACATGTTCACGCCGGCGGCGAACGTGTCCGGATACTCCGTCACCGCGACCATCACGACGTAGCCACCGTACGAACCGCCGACTATGCCGAGGCGGCCCTTCGCGCCGACGCCGGATTGAACCAGGTAGTTGGCGGAATCGAAGATGTCGCGATTCGCGTCGAATCGTTTCTCATGATTGTCGAGCGCCAGGAATGCCTTGCCGAAACCGGCCGAGCCGCGGATGTTCGGCGCGAACACCGCGATGCCCTGCGCGAGAATGGCCTGGTAATCGGCGCGGAACGTCGGACGCTCCTGCCCTTCCGGACCGCCATGGAAGCTCAGCACGACTGGACCTGGCTGCCTGAAACCCTTCGGCAGATACAGCCAGCCCGACAGCTCCAATCCATCCTGCGCATTGTATTTACGCAGCTCGGGCCGCACCAGCGCCGACAGGTCGACGCCCGGTGTCGCAAGCGGCGCGATCTGCGTGTAGCGCCGTGTGGCGAAGTCGTACTGCCACGAGCTCGACGGCTGCACCGCGCCCGTGACGTTCAGCAGCATGCGGTCACCGGACGGGGAAATGTCGCTGATCGAGACCACCTCGCCTGGCGGTGCGGGCAACGGCGTGCGCTTGCCATCCGGCAATGACACCAGCTCGAGCTCAGTTCGACCACCGACATTCCAGGTGAGCACTGCACGACGCCCATCGTCGGTGAGTGCAAAGGTATCCGCCTCTGCGTCGTCGCGCGCAACGAACTGCGTCATCGCGCCGGGTTTGCCACTTGCATCGATTGCAACGCGCGACACGACCAGGCGATCGCGTCCGACGTTGTGAACGATGTACGCAGCGCTTCCGTCGTGTGCCAGCTCGCCGTAGGCGATCGCAGGTCCCTCGTGCGGTGTGAGCAGAATTTCCTTGTGCGAATCGAGGTCGTGCAACGCGAGGTTGGTGTTGCCGCGAGTGACCACGCGCGAGATCAGCGCGCGGTTGCCGGGTCGTTCGATGTCGTTGATGCCGCCAAGGCCTTCGTACTCGATGGCGATCGCGGCCTTGCCGGTCTTCGGATCGTAGATCCACGAGTCCGGCGCTTGCGGGTTGCGCAGCGCCGAGCGGAACCAGTAACGGCCGTCCGGCGCGAAGTCACCAGAGAAATTGTCTTCCTTGCCGCCGCTCGTGATGCGCCTGGCGCCGGTGCCGTCGTATTTGCTGAGAAAGACCTGGGCGTTGTAGCCACCGCCGCGCGCCACGTCGTACGCGATCGTATCGTCGACGGGCGACCACGCGAGCGAGCTCACCGGGTCCGCTTCCTGCGTGATCTGCTTCGGTTCGCCACCAACCGTGTCCAACAGCCAGACCTGCGGCGTGCCGGAGCGATTGCTGAGAAATGCGATCCGTTTGCCGTCGTGCGAATACACGGAATTGTAGGTGCTCGGGATCTCCGCCATCGCCTTGATGCGCGCGGCGAGCGCGTCGGACGAAGGCGCCGACTGCGCATGGACAACACCGACCAGCGGTAGCAGACAGGCGATGGTGAGTGAACGGTTCATACGTGCTCCTTGCAGGTAGGGCTTGGTCCCGGCTCCGAACCGCTCTGATTCTATAGGACGGCGTCGCCGTACTCGCCCGTGCCGGCGTTGTAGCCGTACGCGCCCGCGCGGATGCGAATGCCGACCGTCTGGATGTCACGAAATCGCGTGACGTGACACATCCCTTTTTCGGGCAAGCGAAAAACAGGGAGAGCTCGCATGTTACGAAAAGTGGTTCTTGTCGCCCTGGCGATCGCCAGCGGTCCCGCCTTCGCGCAGATCTGCTCAGTGCCACCTGCCCAAGGGCTCGACGGCATCGGCGACGGCTGCACGACCTACCTCGTGGAATACGCCCTTCCGCACATCGGCATATTCAAGAGCACGTTCACTCCGTCCTGCAACAATCACGACAAGTGCTACACGCAGCTCGGCGCGGACTATCACCAGTGCGACTCGCGCTTTTACGAGGAGATGCGCGACGCCTGCAATTCGCACTTCAACCAGTGGCTGCGGCCCGTCGAGTGGGCAGCGTGCCGACAGACCGCGTACGAGTACTACTTCGCGGTCGGGCAGTGGGGTGCGTCGCCGTCGAAACAACGCAACATGCAGGACAACGCGTACACGCGCAGCTGGAATCTCCAGCAATCGGTCGAAAACGACACTTGCGGCACGACGCCCGAGCGCAGCGGGCTCTATGCGCCCGGTCTGATCAGCCAGGTCAATGGAGCATTCGCCGCATACGCGGGCCGCAATCCGACCATCTACGAATTCCTGAGCGCGGCCAACTCGGGAGATCGCCTCGGAGATCCCAACGGCTGGTACGCGAACGTCGTCAACTGGGCGCAGTACGGTGCCACGCGTCCCCCGCCGGCCGTCGGCTGGTACAAGGTGAGCACCGGAGACTATGGCGTGACCTTCTACGCAAATCCGGCCACGGCCGGCAGCTATCTCTGGAGGCTCTCGGCGGGCAGCGGGACCGGCACGTCGCTGGCATTCTCGTATTACCCGCCGATGTTCAACCAGACCATAAACTTCAAGGGCTTCATCAAGGCGAGCGCCGGTGGCACGAAGAACATGGCGCTCGTGGAGACCAGCATCGTGCTGCCCGGCACGTGTGCGCCGAACAACGGTCCGTGGGTGAACTGCCAGTAAGGCATCAGCTCGCAACGAATCGATCCACCATTGCGCGAAGGGTGCGGAGGCCGGCGGCGTCGGTGGTGTAGGTGTGGATACGCACCTTCGCGAGGGACGGGAGGTACTCGTGGAGATTGGGTGTCTGCGATACGACGAGCGTAGGGCGGCCGAGCGCTTGTGCGATGGCAAGCTCGAGCGCGGCGTTCGGATTGAGATCCGTGAGATCGGCAACGACGTACGACGCAGTTGCGATGTCATTCCAGATGCTTCGAATGATGTCCGGATCGAAGCGCTCGTATCCGATGCGGCGCTCGATCGTATCTCCGCACGCTTCCTGCACGACTCGCTGGCAGGCCTCGCTCCACGGCCTGAACGCAGTGACGTGAAATAGCGCTTTGCGCCCGCTCTCGGGCGGATACGCGGGCGGAAACGCGGGGAGCGTCAGCAGCAGGCCACGTCCGTCCAGACGCTCGAGCACTCCTTCCGCAGCGAGTCGCACGCTCGTAGCGTCGCCCGACTCCGTTGCTGTAGCAACGAGGCGCGCCGTTTTCGCATCGCGAGCGGCCAGCCGCTTCAGATAGTCCACTGTCTCGGACAGTCCCTCGGCCGAGACCCCGCGCTGAGTGCCAAACAACGCCGCTTGCAGCGCGACGCCAACGCGCTCCACGTCCGCTGCATCGCCGGCAAGGCGTACTGGCTCCACGTCGATGTCGAACGGTACGAGCTGGCCCTCGCGCGCGATGACCACTGTCGCGACGCCGAGCACGAACGCCCACCCGCATTCGTAAGCGGCACACGCGGTGGCAGCGGCAGCCCGCGCGACTGACGCAAATGCCGCGGGCGAGCCTAAGATCTCTGTCGCACAGGAAGCTTCCGCGTCGTACGACGTGAAATCGAACACCGCGATCGCGGAGCGGCTGAGCAGATCCCAGCGCGCCTGCGTGGGTTCGTTCACCCCCAGCGCGATTGCGGTCTCGTAACCGAGCTTGCGCCCGGCCTCATCCACGAGGCTCTGAACCATGGACCCACCGCTCACGAACACGGCATTGGCGTTTACGTTCGCTCGCTGGCGCGTCCACGCGGGTGCTATGACCATCAGATGGTGACGCCGCTCGAAGCGCCGGAGACCCAACACAGCGGCTCGCAACGAGCCCCGCTGCTGATCGATCCACTGCTCCTCAGTGGTAGCCGCACCGATCCGACTGATCGCGATTTTCATACGCGACTCGACGGCGTTCCACTCGGCAACGTCACGTCCCGCAAGCACGTCGTTGGTCTTCGCCAAAATCCGTTCCGCGAGCGAGCGGACGAATGCAGCGAACTGACGCTGGTGCAGCGGCGCATCCGGCTGCTCGAAGGGATCACCCAGCGGATTGCTCATCAATGACTGGAGGTCATGCATTGCCGCGCGGCCCGACAGCTCGGCCGTCGCCGGGTCGTCATCGAGCGCGCCCTCCATGTTGGCCATTGCATGTCGAACCATGTTCACGCTGTCGACGGCAAGCTGCTGCTTACCTTCCTCGGCGTACGGCACCATGGCAGCTACCAGCTCGGGGAGCAGGCGCATCATCGTTCGCGTGGCCGCTTCCATCTCGTCATCGTTACCCGACAGGCGCTGGAAAAGCGTCTGCAAATCGAGCTGCGCTTGCGCGAACGCGGCGGCCGGCAACGCACCGCCAGCCAGGTCGGTGTGCAGGCGCTCGACGATACCCTCTGCCTCAGTTTCGAAGGTGGCCACATCGATGGGGGTTCCGGCCGGCTCGTCTTGGGCGATGATCTGCCGCTTGATGATCGGCAGCATCTCGGCGACCTCGCGCGGCGCATGCGGAATCGCCATATCGATGATCTGCAATATCGTCTCGCGAACCAAAGTTCCGTCGGCCGGCGTCTCCGGCGACAGCTCCTGCAGCGACGCAATTGCCTGCCGATAGTGATAGTCGGTGAAGCCGTGGGTCAGAAGGTCGTTCTGGAACTGCGCGATCGCCGTCGCGCATTTGAGAATGACGGCCGGCGAAGGCGTGGCCTGCTCCCCTTCGGCGTTGGCCTCAGCCTGCACTTCGTTCAGCGCTTCGGCCAGCCACAGCAGCGGCTGGGCCAGGGCTGGCAGCGCCATCGGTTCCGCACGCAGCGCAAGCCCGACGCTGATCATCAGCACCTGCATGTAGCCGCGTTGGGTGCCATCGAACGACAACCGCCCTTCCCTGATGTGCGTCGCGCTCGTGATGGCTGCGTCTTTGTCGAATCCTCCCGCGTCGAATGCCGTGGCGGAGAGTTTCAACGATGTGGAAATCGTATTCTGGTCGTCGGGTGACTGACTGTATGCCGCCAGCCAAGCGGTGGCTGCCCGCAGCGCGTGCACAGCGAGCAGCGCCGCCCCCTTCTCATCCGCGTCCGCCTCGTCGAAAGGCAAGGCGGTGATCTCGGCGATCGCGGCGTCCGCGACGACATCGGTGTCGTCACCGTTCTTCAGTTTGGTGGCCACCTCCTGCACGATGTCGCGGCTGCGCGCATAAGGTGCGTTCGATCCGTACTTTCGTTCGATGAGAGCGGCCATCTGCCCCCGCTGCTCCCGCAAAGAAGTTCCTTCGCCCGCTGGCAGGCGCGTCAGGATCGCATCGAACAGCCGAACGGTATTGGTCAGGTGAGCGAGCCGGTCGAACTCCGTGATCGACTCGAGCGCCGCGATTTCCGCCGCGACCTGCTGAAAGCTCTCCGGTGTGAGCGTGCCATCGTCGAGCGACGCTTCGAAGGCGGTCACCAGTTGTTCTATGCGCTCGCGCATGGCGGCCGGAACAGTACTACGTTGATGAAGTGGATAGAAGCCACGGCGGGATGCGGCGCACGCCATGTGCGGACGCACGGGGAATCTTTCACAAAATTGGAATCGAGCAACGTGGTCCGCGTAGCGCTCCAGGGACCGATGCATTAGCGTCGTTCAAACCTTCCGCCCTCGGGCCAATTGAGGAGTGAGTCATGAAGTTTTTCAGGCGTCTAACAATCTCGCGCAAGGCGTTGGCGCCGGTGGCGGGCCTCCTGGGTGCGGTATCGATCGCGCTGTGTGCAAGCGCCGGTGAGGCCCACCCCCGCGCGGCCACGTGTCAGTTCTACGCTGATGGAGCTGGCTATTGTTCGGGAACTCTGGGTGCATTCCGCAACAGCAGCGACCCGTCTGCCTATCTGATCCTCCAGAGCTATGGCTATTCAGGCGGGGTCAGTCGCTACGTGGTCGCCAAGTTCGGCGGTACTTACAAGTTTCTGCCGGTTCCGACGAGCCTTCCAGCGAGCGTGTTGACGCTATTCGACGCTGCTGCCGTCGCGGTCGACTCCAACGTCTACGTGCATTGGAACACGTCGAGCCAGGTGGACACGATACAGCTCTACAATGATTCCGGGCTGCTCTAACAAAAATGAATGACAGCCGTACCTCACCGTGGGTATGGAAGGCGATCGAGGCGGCGGCGCTTGCCGCCGTCCTCCTCCTGCTCTACCAGGCACGACAGCAGGCCATAGCCGTGGAGGAACGAGTGCAGAAGTTAGACACTCGTCTGGCTGAATACGCCGTTGCCAGTCGACAGACTGCGAGTCCGGCAGCACTGCAACATGCAGGAGGTGCAGCCCCTGGAGACCAGGAAGCCCTGGCTCAACGCATTGTCGCGTTGCTGCGAGCCAACGGATCTTCCTACCCGACAGCGGCGCAGCGCGTGCCCGCACCGGAGCACGAAGAAACGCCACCTGCGAACCCGGAAGCTGAAAGCCGGGTTCGGCAGGCGCAACGCATCGTGGGCGAGGCATTGTCGCGGGGAAAACTCGAGCGGGAAGCCGTAGTCAGACTGCGCGAGTTGCAGTCACAAAGCGGAAGTGATCCGCGATTTGCGGCCATGCGCAACGAGATCATCGTCGCCATCAACCAGCAGAAGCTCATACCCGAAGATGTCGCGTTCATTGCGTTTTAGAGTCCACTAGCGCGTGGTTGCGCTGCGTGCGCGGGTTCTGACGACGTGGGCCGTCGTCCACACGGATTTCGTTTACAGTGTGTGCACGCATAGCGGAAGGACTCGTCTATGAAACCACGCAAATTGTCGGCGTTCCTGGTTGGCTCCGTGATGGCCCTTTGGGCCGGCGCCCTTTCAGCCCAGGTGGGGCGAGTTCCGTACCGTGAACCGATACAGGAAAGCGCAACCCGAAACGATTCCGCGCTTCAGGCTGAGCGGTTTCCCGGCCCCGGAAGTCACCATAGGCCGCCTGCCGGATGGGGAGGACCAGGCTGCGCGAAATCCAGCGACCTCATCGCGATAGTCGATCGCTTCCTCTCAATCCCAAGTCCGGCGTTTCCGGATCTCGGCTCTCCAATTGCCGGCGCCTCCATGGCCTGGCGCAGCCGGGACTGTGGCACGTTCACCTACGTGGCCGGGCTTCGCAATGTCGAACGACAACTACCCATGACGCCAGCGGCGCGCATGAGCACCGGCAGCATGACGAAAGTGGTAATGACCGCACTGACGCTACGCCTCATGGAACAGGGCGTGTTCGGCAGGCGCGGTCTCGATAACACGATCGACAAACTACTGCCGCCCAGTGTCATCAGGTCGCTCACGGTGGGCGATGACCCTGCCAATCCTCAGTGTCCTGGCGAACGGCGCTTCCTGAATCGCCGTACGGGGTCGTTTGAATTGAGCGCCTTCGAGTGTCCCGACCTCTCCCGCGTGACGCTGCGCGATCTCATGCGTGGCAATCACGGAATGTACGATTTCATCAACGAGGACGCGCTGCCCGACGGGTCCGACCAATACTCTCGCATTGCTTTCTCCGAAATCTTTGAGTCTCTCGGGTTTCCGCCGCTCGAACCCATAACGTCGAACAACGGTCTCGATTACCTCAAGGCCTTCGGGCTCAAACGCCATGTCGGTAGTGTCGTGGGCGGCACAAGCTTCTTCGATTTCGAAGTCAGCCTGGGCAATACAGGTTTCCAACTGCTCGGCGCGATTCTCGAACATCGATCCGGCAAGCGCCTCGATGCGCTCATTCGCAGCCTCATCACCGAGCCGCTCGGTATCGAACCGATGGAGATCTATGTTCGGCCACAACCCCCGAAATTCTGGGCTGACGGCTACGACGCTTTTACGGGCGATCCCGTCATCGAGGAGTCAGGTGTCTATCCGCTTGCGATTCTCAACGGCCACTCGGTGGTGAATGTGCGAGAGCTTGGAAAAGGACGACCGGCGAATGTGAACATGGCCGGCGGCGCCGGCGCCCTTATCGCCACGCCGCGCAGCTATGCGGTTTTCCTGGAAGCATTGGCGAGCGGCAAGCTGCTGGGCAAGTCGGGACAAAAGGAACTGGATAGTTCTTACGTCGTCATCGACGAACTGGTCTTTCCAGGCCTCGTAATCTCGAATGGCATTGGCCTCATCAAGGAGGTCACCCGGGGCCTGCCAGGAGCCGCCGACTTCGATCTCTTGAGTCATGGCGGTTCACTGCCTGGTGCGCGCTGCGTCAACGCCATCGTCGAACTACCAGACGGAAAGCGCGCGCAGTTCACCGGCGTGCTTTGCATCAATTCGCGCAGGCTGGCCGCGCAGGATTTGCAATCCCCCTGGTACGAGATGCTCAACGTAATCGCCGATCCGGCGACTTATGGCAGTCCCTGAGGGTCTGCAATCGGCGATCGGCACCTGGCGGGAACGCTAGCTATTCCGCGGCAACGCGGATCACGACCTTGCCGGTCGAGCGGCGGCCGTTGATGAGCTCGAGCGCGTCGGCGGTGCGCTCCAGCCCGTCGATCGGCGTCACGTGTGGGCGCAGCTTGCCGGCGTCGAATAGCGCGAACAGCGCCGCGAAGTTGACGGCATGCAGCGCGGGCTCTCGCCGCACGTGCGCGCCCCAGAACACGCCGACGATCGAACATCCCTTGAGCAGCGGCAGGTTCAGCGGGATCGACGGGATACCACCGCCCGCGAAGCCGATAGCCAGATAGCGGCCGTTCCAGCCCATCGCGCGCACGACCTGTTCGGCGGTATCGGCGCCCACAGGGTCGTAGGCGACGTCGAGGCCACGATCGCCCGTGAACTCCTGGACCTTCGACTTGATCGATTCGCTCGTGTAGTCGAACGCCGCGTCGGCGCCGTGACGGCGTGCGAGCTCGAGCTTCTCCTCCGTACTCGCGGCCGCGAGCACGCGCGCGCCGAGCGCCTTGCCGATCTCGACCGCGGAGAGTCCCGCGCCACCCGCCGCACCGAGCACCAGCAGCGTCTCGCCGGGCTGCAGCTTCGCGCGCTGCACGAGTGCGTGATACGACGTACCGTAGTTCACGAGCAGGCTCGCGGCGACGTCGAAGGACATCGATGCGGGAATCGGCAGCACGGCCGTCGCGTCGACCACGCACTCCTCGGCCAGCGCCCCCTGACCGGCCATCGCGAGCACGCGCGTCCCGACGTTCACGTTCCCGACGTCGGGTGCAACTTCGGTCACCACGCCGGCGACTTCGTTGCCCGGTGTGAACGGCGGTTCGGTCTTGCTCTGGTACTTGCCCGCGATCATCAGCGCGTCGGGGAAGCCGAAGCCGACGGCGTGAACGCGCAGACGGACGCAGCCGGGCTTCAGCGGTGGCGGCGGAACGTCGCGCACGCCGAATCGCGGCGGCGGACCGAAGCTGTCGAGGACGAGTGCACGCATAGCAACCATGGTAAGGGTCGGTTCGCGCGCGCGCAGCACATTATCAGGTCAATTCCGCAGCGCGAAACCGCGCCGGCTACACGCGCGGCAGAGTGAAGGTGACGACTGCGCCACCCTGAGGACAGTTGTGCCCCTTGATCTCTCCACCGTGCGCCTCAACGATTCCCTTCGCCACAAACAATCCCAGTCCCACTCCGCGTCTGCTCGCCGGCTCCGCGCGTCCGTAACGGACGAAAAGATTCGGGATCGCCTCCGCCGAAAAGCCGGGGCCTGTGTCTCTCACCGTGAAAGTCACCGTGTCGCCGGTCGCGGTGACCACCATGGTGATGCGGCCGCCAGGCGGTGTGAACTTCACTGCATTGCCAATGAGGTTCGACAGTACCTGGTAGAACCGATTGGCGTCGGCGCGCATCCACAGGCCGGCGTCAGTCTCCGTGATGAGCTCTTGTTGTCGCGCCTCTGCGAGCGGGCGCAGGGTTTCAAGCGCCTTGTCGATGGTTGGCCTCACTTCGATTGATTCTGTGCGCAGTTGCAGGCGCCCGGCTTCGATGGAGGCGAGATCGAGCAGGTTGTCGATCAGCGAGTTCATCCGCGCCACCGCACTTTCAACCAGCTTCGCGCCTTCGTGCAGTTCGGTCGCCGTCGGCAGGTTCGCAGAACTGCGCAGAAGGAGTTCGTGCGCCTGGATGGCGATCACGTAGAGCGGGTTTCGCAGGTCGTGCGACACGACCCCGAGCACGTCGTCACGCGCCTTGACGGCACGGTGCTCCCGCACAAGCTGCCGACCGAGGTCGGCTTCGACTGCGTAGCGTCGCAGATCCTCTGCAGCTTCGAGGTCGCTTCCTGTCCAGGATGCCGAATGCAGTCGCACTTCTTCCTTCCATTGTGCAAAGGAGCGCCGAGGATGCGGACGCTGACCAAAAGCGGTCTCGACCGCCTTGTGCGGATCACCACCCCAGGTGACTGTGCCCAGCACCTCGCCACGGAACCAGAGCAGCCGCCGTGCGACGCCTCCCGGAAGCGCGAAAGTGAGAAGTCCGCTCGCGACGTCCTTCTCTTCGGCAGCACTCGACCACTGCGCAGCGAGCGACTGCGTCGCGAACACAGCATGACCGTGGTTCCGGTCGAGCCATTCCGCAAGATCCATCACGAACTCGTGCGGCGGTGCGCGGCCGCAGGTCTCACATGAGTCGTCCGTTACCACGGCCGCACCGGCGGCATTGACCAGGTTTAGTAGTTTGGCCTCGTCGTCGAGCAGGCTCGTGAGCACGTCGGCTTCCGGCGCGGCGCCGCGCATGCGTGCGCCCAGCGCACTTTCGATGTCACGCCGCGCAACGCGCGCCGCCTCCGCCCGGCGGTCTTCGATCGCCGCGATTTCGAGCGACGCGAGTCTGGCAAGAACCTCGCACGCGGAGCGCAGCTCGAAGCGCACGTACCGCGGGCTACTGTGGTTGGTGCAGCTGATGAGCCCCCAGAGGCGGCCGCGCACCACGAGTGACACGCTCATCGAACCGATCACGCCCATATTCGCGAGGTACTCCCGGTGGATCGGTGACACGCTGCGCAGCGCCGCGAAGCTCAGGTCGAGCGGCCTGTCGGTGTCCGGGCGCAACGCAGGCATCAGTGGCGAAGGCACGTAGCGCGCATCCGGAATGATGCGCATCCAGTTCTTCATGTAGAGCTGCCGCGCCTGTCGAGGAATGTCCGACGCGGGATAGTGAACGCCCAGAAATGGCTCTAACCCGGGCTCCTTCAACTCGGCATCCACCGAACCGTGCCCGCGTTCGTCGAAGCGGTAGATCATCACGCGCTCGAAGCCCGTGAGATCGCGCGTGGCGGAGAGAATCTGATCGTAGAGCGCCGGAAGGGAATCGGCCGACTCGAGGCGCAACAGCGCCGGGCGCAGCGCGTGATGAGGGCTATATGCTGGCGCGTCGGGCGCAAGCGGTTCTAACTCGACGATGGTCGCGCCTTCGTTCCGGTGCACGATGCCATCGAAGCGCCTGCCGTTCACCACGAGCCGCAGCGGGTTGGATTCTTCCGGATGGCCACGCGCGAGCGCCTCGCGCAGGTTCCGCAACCCGATATCGTCCAGTAACGTGGCCAGCGGCTTGCCCAAGATCTGCGCGGCAGCGACGCCAGTGTGCGCAGCAAAGTTTTCGCTGGCCTGGGTCACCGTGAGCGCAGGCTCCGCCACGACGACCAGCGCGCCGTGCGGCTGAATGCCGCCGGGGATGTGGATAGGCTCGCGATCGCATACCCCGGGATCTTCGGCGTGGTTGCGACTCTCCGGGTTCATGACTGGGCGGTCTGGGCTTCGACACATTGATCGAGCGCGCGAAAAGTCGCGGATGCCGCGGCAACCATGTCGCGCGAATCCGCGGCGGACCTTGCCACGCGCTCCAGCCAGGTCAGGATTCGCACCCACCGCCGACCGGTCTCGACTGGTCCCGAGCCTGAAAAAAATGCCGCGCCGGAATCATGGTGAATTGCGCACGTGACGGCAAGGTGGCGCGCCAGAACCTGCCCGCCGAGTGCCGCGCCTTCGACGACGTACAGACGTCCGGCGAACTCGGGGAGCGTCCGGATCTCCGGCAAGGTGACGTCCTCGTGCGCAACCGGCGACATCCCCAGCACTCCAAGGTCCGCCATGAGCAGCGGTGTGCGGCAAGGCAGTTCGAAATCGAGTGTCAGGGACATCGCCCGATGATGGCGCCGAAATTGCGCCTCGAGCGGCGCATAGAATCCGTGGAAGGCGACGAGCACGCGTCCATACCGGTGGCGCGTCAATTGCGGATCGAGGAGGTTCAGCGCGCCTTCGAGGCGCAGATGATCCGCATGCGTCGATTCGCGCAGGCGCTGGTGGATGGACCATCGCGTCGACCGCATGAGCTCGCCTGGCATGGTCCCTCCGCCTGCCGCACACCGCATTTTGACCTGAAGGATACAACGTCGGCTGGCTGCGGTGTCGCCGTCCAGCTGGCGGCCGGTGAACAGATGCGTGAGGCCGGTTGCGACAAGCGCCGGGGTCTGTCGTCGCAACTGTCCCAACTCTTCGAGCAGCGCGCTCGAATCCGTGGTCGCGGAGAGGACGGCCGTGAGTCCACCGGTGAGATCCACCGATACGACCTGCAGTTCCACTCCGACCTGCGAGCTGAAGATTCCATCCACGTTATTGGGGCGGGTGGGAATCGCATCGCGGGCCTGCGTTTCGCCTGGATAGCGCGCTAGATAGGCCGCGTCGCCGATCATGGCCCCATAGGTGGCGGCCGGGTCGCGCGGCTTTTCCACCGCATTGTCAGTGAAAGAAACACCCCGCTCCAGCACGACGTCCGAGAGTTTGAACATCACCGTACCGGCCGCGCCGTAATTGACCGCCTCCGCCAGCGCATCCTTGTAGAGCTCAACGGAACTGCCCGCGGCGAACTGCGCTGCGGGCCGGCACTGACGCCCTGCAGATTACTCGCGTGTTTGTAGTCCTGCGGGTCCCTCGACTACGTGCTGATCATGCTGAGTAACGATGCGAGTGGTATTGAACCCTTGACGGCTCTGCGGCGCACTCAGCTTGATCGCTTCGGCGGCCGGCATGCCCGTGACAACGGCGCCAAGGCGGCGAGGTTCAACCGCTAGCAGGCACCGTTTCGATCGCGTCGGCAAACTCGTCTGGTGCTTGTTCGCGCCTTCGAGCTTGTCGATCGCCCTCCGCGTCCTTATTTAGCCGCGATTCAGGATCACCTAAGATTTCTTCGAGCGGCGCAAGCGAGGGCAGACATGACTTCCGTCAAACGAGTGACTCCTTATTATCTGGTGCTGGGTGGGCTGCTGTGCGTCATCGGCCTATGGTGCGTGAGTTGTTCGCAACCCATAGAGGCCGCCCCGCGCCCGGTCACGCCGCGGGGGGAGTTCACGGCCGAGGAACGTTCGAACATAGACGTCTTCGAGACCTGGAAAGGCTCGGTGGTATACATCTCCACCAGCCAGCGCGTAATGGATTTCTGGACGCGCAATGTCATGAGCGTGCCGCGCGGCACGGGCTCCGGGTTCGTCTGGGACGAGCAGGGCCACATCGTGACGAACGTGCACGTGATCGCGGGCGCCGCCGAGGCGACGGTAAAGCTGGCGGATGGCCGTGACTATCCGGCGACGCTGGTGGGTGCAAGCCCGGCGCATGACATCGCGGTGCTCAAGATCGCGCCGAGGGGCAAAGCACTGGTGCCTGTCGCCATCGGGGTCAGTGACGATCTGCGTGTAGGACAGAAAGTTTTCGCCATCGGTAATCCGTTCGGACTCGACTGGACGCTGACCACCGGCATCGTGTCGGCCCTCGACCGCTCCCTCGACAGTGAGAACGGCATCGTGATCCGCCACCTGGTGCAGACGGACGCTGCCATCAACCCGGGCAATTCGGGCGGCCCGCTGCTCGACAGCGCCGGCCGGCTCATCGGCGTCAACACGGCTATCTACAGTCCTTCGGGGGTGAGCGCTGGGGTCGGGTTCGCGGTGCCGGTGGATACGGTGAACCGCGTAGTGCCGCAGCTCATTGCTCACGGGCACTACTCGCCACCCAGCCTGGATGTGGAGTCGGACGACATGTTGAGCCGCGCGGTCGCACGCGAGCTGGGTGTGGAAGGGGTTGCCGTGCTGCGCGGCGCGGAACCGTTCCGAGGTGCGCGCATCGGCGCACGCAATCTCGTGGTGCCGGGTGACGTCATCCTTTCGGTCGAAGGCAAGGAGGTCGCCAGCTCCGCGCAGCTCGCCGCCATTCTCGACGATTACAAAGTGGGAGACGAGGTGCACCTGGAGGTCTGGCGCGAAGGCAAACACGTGCAACTACTGGCGAAGCTCAAGACCGCGCGCGAGTGAGGCACTGTTTACGCGGCCTCGACGTAGTGGCTCTTCTTATGCAGGAACTCGAGCACCCTGCCCCGGCTCGCGATGTAGGAAGCGTCGGCTATCAGCTCCAGCCGGTTTCTCGGCCGAGCCAGCGGCACGGTATGCAGCTCGCCGATCTGCGCAGCCGGGCCATTGGTCATCATCACGATGCGATCCGAGAGCAGCACCGCCTCGTCCACGTCGTGCGTGATCATGAGAACGGTGTTGCCAAGGTCCGCGTGGATCCGCATCACCTCCTCCTGCAGGTGCGCGCGCGTGAGTGCGTCCAGCGCGCCGAACGGCTCGTCGAGCAACAACACCTTGGGGCTCATGGCGAGTGCGCGCGCGATGCCCACGCGCTGCTTCATGCCTCCGGATATTTCGCCGGGCCGCTTCTTCATGGCGGCCGTCATGTGCACGAGCTCGAGGTTGCGCAGTGTCCACTCGTGACGCTCCGCCGACGTTTTGGTGGCGCGGAAGATCTTGTCCACGGCGAGCCGCACGTTGTCGTAGACCGTGAGCCACGGCAGCAGCGAATGGTTCTGGAACACCACCGCGCGATCCGGTCCCGGCTGGTGCACTTCGCGGCCTTCGAGGAACACGTAGCCGCTGGTGGCCTCGGTAAGCCCCGCCACGATGTTTAGCAGCGTCGACTTGCCGCACCCGGAATGCCCAATGATGGCGATGTACTCGCCCTTCGCCACGTCCAGCGAGATGTCGCGCAGCACTTCGCTGCGTGTTTCCCCGCTGCCGAACGTTTTGCAGAGATGCTCGATCTTGAGGTATTCCTCGACTCTCCTGGCATTCATACGCTCACCGTCCCTCTGCCAACCAGCTTCCCCGTAAAGGCCACGACGCGATCCAGCAGGAACCCGATGATGCCGACATAGACCAGCGCGAGGATGATGTCGCTGATCAACGAGCTGTTCCACGCGTCCCAGATGAAGAACCCGATGCCCACGCCACCGATCAGCATCTCCGCGGCGACGATGGCGAGCCAGGAAAGGCCGATGCCTATGCGCAGGCCCGTGAAGATGTACGGCGCCGCGGCCGGCAACAGGATGTGCGTGAAGAACTCGAAGCCGTTCAGCCGCAACACGCGCGACACGTTGCGGTAGTCCTGCGGTATGTTCCGCACGCCCACCGCCGTATTGATGATGATCGGCCAGATCGCCGTGATGAAGATGACGAAGATCGCCGACGGCTGTCCGTCACGAAAAGCCGCCAGCGACAACGGGAGCCACGCGAGCGGCGGGATCGTGCGCAACACCTGGAACAGCGGATCCAGCGCGCGCATCGCCCACCGGCTGCTGCCGATGAGCACGCCGAGCGCGATGCCGGCGCTTGCGGCGAACGCATAACCGAGCGACACGCGCTTCAGTGAGGCGAACAGATGCCAGAACAGTCCCTTGTCGTTGCCGCCGTTGTCGTACAGCGGATGGATGATGAGCTCCCAGGTGTCCGCCACCACCTTGCTGGGCGGCGGAAGAGTGGCGTCCGGCGCCGAACACAGCACTTCCCAGATGATGCCTAACAAGGCGAGCATCAGCACGGGCGGCAGCACCACGCCGGCCACGCGTGCCACGCGCGCGCGCAGCAGCCGGAGGCGTGGCGATCCTGAGGTCAGACCCGCTTGATCGCGAGGCTCGCCAGGTACGCGCCCGGGTTGGCCGGATCGAACGTTTTGCCATCGAAGAATTTTTCGACGCCACGCGACGTCGACTTCGGAACCTGTGCCGCCGGCACCTTGAGTTCCTTCGCCGCCGCCCGCCACAGATCCTCGCGGTTCACCTTCGAGATCAGCGCCTTGAAGTCTTCCTTGCCCGTGAACTTGCCCCATCTAGCATTCTCCGTCAGAAACCATAGTTCGTGACTCTGGAAGGGATACGACGCGAAGTCGCGCCAGTACTTCATGATGTGCGGCGAATTCTCGATCACCTTGCCCGTGCCGTAATCGAACTTCCCGCGCATGCGGTCCTTGATGTCAGTGACCGGCGCATTGATCCACGAGCGCTTGGCGACGATCTCGGACACTTCATCGCGGTTCTCGAGCTTGTCGCACCACATCTGCGCGTCGAGTACCGCCATGAGCAGCGCGTTCGACGCGTTGGGATTCTTGTCGACCCAGTCGGCGCGCATCGCGAAGGATTTCTCCGGATGTTTGTTCCACAGCTCGCCGGTATTGATGGCCGTGTAGCCGATCTTCTGATTCTTGAGCTGCTCGTTCCACGGTTCGCAGACACAGAAGCAGTCCATGGTGCCAATCTTCATGTTGGCGACCATCTGCGCCGGCGGGACGACAATCGTTTCGATGTCCTTGTCCGGGTCGATACCGCCGGCGGCCAGCCAGTAACGGATCCACATGTCGTGCGTGCCGCCCGGGAAGGTCATCGCCGCTTTCACCGCAGTTCCGGCAGCCTTCTTCTTTTCGAGAGCCACTTTGAACGGTTTGGTGTCGAGCCCGATCTTGAGGCTGGCGTATTCCGTCACCGACCGAGATGCACTGGCTGTCGAGGTTGAGCCGCGCCAGGATGTACATGGGCGTCGGCACGTTGTTCTGCGTGACCTTGCCCGTGCTGATGAGATAGGGCATGGGCGTGAGAATGTGCGCGCCGTCGATGCCGTTGCCCGCGGAGCCGAGCACCAGGTTGTCGCGCGTGGTGCCCCACGAGGCCTGTTTGACCACCTCGACGTCGGGCATGCCGTATTTGGCGAAGAATCCCTTCTCCTTCGCGACGATCAGCGGCGCCGCATCCGTGAGCGCGATGAAGCCGAGCACCGCCTTCGTGGTTTCCGGAGTGGCAGCCGCGGCGTACAGCGGCTTTGGAATCAGCGTGCCGATACTCGATACGGCCGCGGTTGCCGCCGCCGTCTTCAGCATTTTCCGGCGCGACAGCTTGCCCTGAGCGTGATCACTCATCTTCTTTTTGCTCCCCGATGGTTCGATACCAACTACCTAAAGCAAGTGCTGTGCCACTGTCAGCGCCGTCAAAACGCCCGCGACGCGCGTTCACAGCGCTTTTACGCACCAACCTCGCTCGTGCAGGGAGGGGGGTCTGTCTGAAATTGGATCGGGTCTGGACAATTCCCAGGCGGAAAATAGTTTGACCGCGGCAGGCCAACATCGAAGCCGGGCATGTCGGAAAATCCCGGCAACGGCTGAAAGTGGTCCCCTAAGCAGGGCTTCGCCGCATTGTCGCGAAACGCGAACGCTGTCGTCGTCACGCAACGATGCAGCGGCCTGATCCCGCAAGCGGCTGTGGTGGAGCGCGAGACACGCCCATTCCTGGGTAGATAGACCCCGTAAGGCCCGCGATCATGTGTGCCGGCATTGCGACACATCATGGCTCCCGATGCCGGGCGATCGTGAGTAGATTGGCCGTTCCCATCTGCCAGCGCTCACGACACGGGACACTCGATGCGGGACATTTCGCACCGCCTGTTGTGGTAGTTCGCTATAGCGGTGCGCTTGCGATCTGTGGCAGTCTCTCCCCGCGGAAGGTACCAGCGCCTATGGCGCCCGACGTGTGCTTGCGCGTCGATGTACTAACTACACACGGAAGCTTGGCCGTGGTTCCGCAGGAACTGCGCATGGATGGCGCTTTTCCGACTCGATAACAAGTAGGGGACCCTCCATCAACATCAAAAGGACTTGATGTAATGAAACATTTTGCTTTGATTACGGCAGCCATCGTTGGCTGCATCGCACCTGTCCACGCCGGACAGGATGAAATCCGCGGCGAAGAACGCGCCGTGGTCACCTCCGCGCCGCATGTGCCGCCTCCCTTGAATCGCCGGCATGCCACGAAGGTACTGCTCGACGTCGAGGTCAAGGAGCACACCAAGCAGCTGGCCGATGGCGTCAGCTACACGTACTGGACTTTCGGCGACGACGCTCCGGGCCAGTTCATTCGAGTTCGCGAAGGCGATCTGGTCCAGACCCGGATCAGCAATCATCCGGACAATTCGGTCGCGCACAACATCGATTTTCACGCGGCCACCGGTCCCGGCGGCGGCGGAGAAGCCTCGTTCGTCGCCCCGGCCACAGCGCCACCTTCACCTGGCGCGCGATGCGCGCGGGCCTCTATCTCTACCACTGTGTGGCAGCACCGCGGGCATGCATCTGGCCAACGGCATGTACGGGCTGATCCTGGTCGAACCGAAGCAAGGCATGCCCAAGGTCGACAAGGAATTCTTCATCGTGCAGGGAGAGTTCTACACCAGCGGAGCCTACGGCGAGCCCGGTGAGCAGCAGTTCGACATGGCCAAGGCGCGTACGCGAGCAGCCCGAGAACGCGGCGTTCAACGGTCGCGTGGGCGCGCTCATGGGTGAGAACGCGCTGCGCATGAAAGCCGGCGAATCGGTGCGGCTCTACCTGGGCAATGCGGGGCCGGCCTTGATGTCGTCGTTCCACATCGTCGGCGAAATCTTCGACGACGTTTACGGCGAGGGCGGCACGAAGGTGAACCAGAACAATGTCCAGACCACCGTGGTTCCGGTCGGCGGAGCGGCGATGGTGGACCTCGAGATGGACGTGCCCGGCAACTACCAGTTCGTGGACCATTCCATGTTCCGCGCCTTCAATAAAGGCGCGATGGGCGCCATGGAAGTCGAGACCGATGCGGCCGGAAATTTTCTCGGGCCGGCAGGCCGAGCAGATTTTCAATCCCGGAACGCGCCTGCAACGCACCGCAGCGGTGAACAACATCCGCGGCCGAACACGGCAAACAGGTCTACGACCGAGTCTGCACCGCCTGCCATCAGCCCGATGGACGAGGAATGCCGGGAGTCTACCCGCCCCTCGCGAAGTCGGATTTTCTGATGAACGATACGGAACGTGCCATTCGCGTACTGCTGGAGGGCTTGCAGGGACCGATCACCGTCAATGGACAAACGTTCAATGGCGTCATGCCGAACTGCTCGGTCGAACGACGCGAGATCCGTCCTCGGTGCTGAATTACGTGCGCACCAACTTCGGGAATGCCGGATAGTCGGTCACACCCGCCGACGTGCAACGCGTCCGGGAAGGCTCGCGCGACACGGGCTCACAATCGAAGACCCGCACGGTCATCAGCACCGCTGACGAAATCACCATGGTTCGTTCGATTGTCGCGTCAGTATTGGTGCTGAGTGCAATTTGTCTGGCCGCGCAGGCCGGTCCTCCGAACCCATGGGGTCCGCGTGCACCAGCACGTGCCGTCCCCACGAGGTGTTCGTCCCGCCCGGCGCGTACACACCGTTTTTCAAGAGCTGGCAACGTGAGCCAGACCGGTGGCGGTCGAGCCCGATCTGTCTCAGCGCATCACCGGTCACGCACGAAGAATTCCTGGGATTCGTGCGCGAACATCCGGACTGGCGAAAGTCCCGCATCAAAGCGCTATTCGCGAGGACGGCTACCTCGCGGACTGGCACGACGACCTCACGCCACCACCGGAATTGCTTTCCGCAGCCCGTGACATTTGTCTCCTGGTTCGCCGCCGGTGCGTATTTCGCGAGGCACGCGGCGGCCGGCTGCCGACGGTCGCGGAGTGGGAACGTATCGCCGGTAGCGGCGCGCCGGCAAACAAGCCTGGCGCGAGCACCGCGTGCGCGCCAGGCGGACCCGGCGCGTGCATTCGCGTTGCCATGGGGAGCGCGCTCTCCGAGCTGGCATACACGGCCTTTGAGTTCCCGGGCGTCTGGGAGTGGACTGCCAACATTCAATTCCGCACTGGTCTCCGGCCGTATCGGCACCAGCAGCTGAGAGTGCGCCGACTCCAGCCAGTTCTGCGGCGACGGCATCGCGCGGTCGACCCACTAACTATGCGGCGTTCCTGCGGTACAGCTTCCGCAGCAGCCTGCGCGCGCAATTTCGCGTTGAAGAACCTTGGTCTTCCGTTGTGTGCGGGAACGCCATGACCCGCGCTTTCAAAGGCCTCGCGTTCCCGTTCCTGGCCACCGTGGCACTGACGACACAGGTACGAGCGAACCCAGCGAGCGCTCGATCTATCAACTCGATTCGTCATGGGTCGAGGACGATGGCCACGCGTTGCAGCTGCGCAAGCGCTCGAAGGGGACATGCAGCTGCTCGCGCTCATCTACACCACGTGCACCGGCGCCTGCCCGATGACCGTCAAAGCCCTTCAGATGTTTTCGAAGAACATGCCGGATGAAATCAAGGGCGAGATCCGCACTGCTAGTCACCGTGGATCCCAACAGGACACACTCTCGACGGTGCTGCGCGACTACCGGCGCGAAATGAAACTGGACCGGCGCTGGAAGCTGTTGCGGGGCTCGCCGAGATGACGCGAACTGGCCGCGGTGCTGGGATTCAACTATCAACAGATCGAATCACGGCAATTCGGCCGACTCCGACCTGGTCACGGTGCTGGACCGGCGCGGCGACATCGTCCACCAACAGAACGACTTCGGCGGCAACACCTCGGCTGTGATCGAAGCCATCCGCTCCGCTACGCAGCGTCCTGCTCGGCCCTGAGCAGGTTCGCGGCATTCTTTCTCGATCCAGCGGCTGAACAACCCCGCGAGGCGCAGAGCGAGCGCCCAGCGGCGTGAGACGATACTCCACGCGCGGCGGCACCTCGGGAAAACTCTTGCGGCTCACGAGCGCGAAGCTTTCGAGCTTGCGCAGAGTCTGGATCAGCATCTTTTCCGACACACCGTCCACACCGCGGCGGATTTCCGCGGTGCCATGGGGAGGCCGTTCGCGAGCTGCGTGACGACGAGCAGCGTCCATTTCTCCGCGAGCACCGCCATGACGCGGCGCGATGGGCACTGCGAACTGAAGACGTTTGCAGCACATTGAACTTTTGACTGGCCGCGACCCTACCACAGCGGGGGTACTTACCAAAAGGTAAGTACCCCCTAAGGTCCGGTGGGGATACTTACCGCCAGGTAAGTACTTGTGAACTCGGTAGGTACGTCTCCAGAATCCCCTCCCCGATTCAAGACCCACGAAATGGAGTATGTCATGCAGTTGTATTTCGCCCCCGGTGCCTGCTCGCTCGCGTCCCACATCACCGCGCGTGAAGCCGGTCTGTCGCTCGATCTCAAGCGCGCCGACACCAAGACGAAGAAGCTGGAGGACGGCTCTGACTACTTCGCGATCAATTCCAAGGGCGCCTGCCGGCCCTCAATTCTCACAATGGCCAGGTGCTGACCGAAGGTGTCGCGATCATGCAATACCTCGCGGATCAGAAACCCGAGAGCGGCCTCGCGCCGAAGAACGGCACGCTCGAGCGCTATCGCGTGCAGGAGTGGCTCAACGACATCACCAAGCGCGAGCCACAAGTCGTTCTCCCGCCGCTGCGGGAATCCCTACTGCGGATCCTGCGGTGAAGACCTATGCGCTCGACGGCCTCAAGAAGAAGTTCGACTGGCTCAACGCGCAGCTCGCGGGCAAGAAGTACCTGACCGGCGACACCTTCACCGTCGCCGACGGTGTATCCGTTCACCTGTCGCGGAACTGGTCCAACTTCCTCGCCATCGACCTGGCCGCCTGGCCGGCGTTGAAGGAATTCCAGGCACGCGTCGCCGCGCGTCCGAAGGTGCAGGAAGCCATGACCGCCGAGGGCCTGAACAAGAAAGCCGCCTGATAAATGGGGACACTCCCCATTTCCTAGCAAAGGGGCCGCACCTCAAACCGCGCGGCCCTTCCTGGCTTGTTCGTGAGAGACATCAGCCCGTTTTCTTGAGCGCCTCCGTGGCGCAACAGCGCAAAGTCCACGGTGTTGAAGTTGTTCACCGCCACTTCCTGGTAGAGCTTCTTCGCTTCGTCCTTGGCGTTGGTCGCTTCCAGCGCCTGCGCCAGCAGGGACTTGTTGTGCAACTGCGTCTGGTCCGCTAGGCGCAACTCCGTCACCGCTTTCTTGTAATTCTTCTGGCGCAGCGCGATCAGCCCCAGCAATTCGTGCACCGGCTCCATCTTGCGCGGGTTGTTCTCGCCCGCCACCAGATCCGATGTTTGTTTCGCGAGCTTCGTTGCGGCCTTGTAGTCGCCTTTCCACGCCGCGAGCTGTCCGTCGAAGAAGGCGATCTGCGCTTCCTGAATCCTGGAGAACGCTTCGGTGCCGACCACCTTCGCGTTCTCGCGCATGAGTGGCGTGCGGATGGCGAGCACGCGCTCCGCATCCTCGTTGAGGCCCCGGAACATCGCGATCGTCGCCGCGAGCGTCAGCGCATTGATCTTCGCGCCGAGGCGCTGACTGAACGGCGCACGAGCGCATCGATGTCAGCGACATGTTTCTCCAGCGCCTTCACCGCCATTACCGGCTCTCCGCTGTAAACATACGTGAGCATCTTGAACGGCACCAGGAATCCCGCGTTGGCGGGAGTGGTCGCCGCGATCCCGCGGTCGTAGTCACCGCGGGCTTCCTCGTAGTTGCCCAGGAACGAGTTCACATGGCCGAGCTTGATCGGCGCCACCGAGTCTTTCGGATCGAGTTGTGCAGCGCCAGCTTGTAGTAGCGCCGCGCGTCCTCGAGGCGATTCGAGCCGCGGTACACATCGCCCAGCGACCAGTAGTACATGTCATTGCCCGGCGCGATGGAAATCGCCTGGCGGTAAAACTTCTCCGCCTTCGCGAAATCCGTCGGCTGGTTGAATAGATAGGCAACCGCTGAGTGTGTACACTGCTGGTGAAAACCATGGTGCGAGCTCAGCCACTTTCACAAGCGTTGCCCGCTGATCTTCGAACTCGTTCAGCGCAGCCTGCGCCGCCGCCAGCAGCATCCAGGCGCGCGGGAGAATTCGGATACTTGTCGGTGAGCTGCTTCGCCAGCGCAAGCTGCGCATCGAAGTTGTCGGTGAGGAACAGCTTGTTGAACTCGAGCAGCAGCGTGCCGCCATCGCTCGCCTTCGCCGCGCCCTGCTCCGCACCGCGCAACGCCGAGTTGAATTCCTCGGTGGAGAACGAGACGTTGCTGAGGTTTATCCAGGCGTACGTGAAGTTCGGGTCGTTGCCACCGCCGTACGGTACAGCTCGTTAGCCTGCGTGCCGTCACCCCGATCCTGCGCCGCCTGGCCAGCGTCGAAGGCCAGCCGTGCTTCGGTGGAGGATGTGGCGACGGGAATTTCCTGCACCGCGGCAAACGCGGCGAGCGGCGCGGCGATCAGCGCGAACAGCGCCGCGCGCAGCCACGCTCGGCGGGTTCGTGTTCATGTTCACTCCCCGAATGATCGCGCGGGGTGCGCGCACAGGTGAGTGTCGCGCGGATTAAAGAGAGTGGAATGGCGCGCGCGGGCGAGCGGATGTGGGACGCGGCGGGGCGAGCCAAGACCGATCGAGCGCGCGAAGTGGCTGATGACCACAGCGAGCACCGGGAAGCCCCCAATCAGAATCCTGGTTACCATCCAGTCATCGGGCAGATCGCGCGTCAATTTCCGCGCTGGAAAGCAATGCAGCGGCGCAAGTACGCATTGAGCTCCGCCGGCGCATTCGCATCGAACAGCGTCTGCGACGCGAGCTTCACGCGATACACGCGCGAGGTCTGGCGCGGATGCACCTGTGCTTCTGCTCCATCGACGCCAGCTTGATATCGATGGACTTTCGATCCGCGCTGATCACGAGCGCAGTCGTGGCTTCCCCATGAAGATCCAGCTCGGGCGAGCCATAGTCCGTCGTATCGCGATACACCCACGATTCCAGCGACACTGCCGAACGCAGGATCGCCTCGCTCACCCCGTCTCCGAGCGGCTGCGTGAGATCGATGTGGAAGCCCTGCGGGACGGCGACCATCGCGACGATCTGCGGCGCGACGGTTTTTCCATCCCAGCGCACGTGCTGCAGGCTCGCCACCTTGCCACCTTTGGCCTGCCAGCCGCTGCCGGTCTGGCTGGAACAACAAGCTGCCGTCGGCGAGGAACACAGGCCGCATCACTCCGGACTCGAGCCCTTCGATGAAGGGCATCACGCTGCCCTGCTCCACGTCACCCACCTTCTGGAAGGCCACGCGCAACAGGTTCGATTGGGTCTGGATCGCCGATCAGCATCTGGCCGGCGAGCGGGCAATCCCGCAGGTTCTTCTTCTGCACCCACACCGGATTGCCCGGCGAATTCGCGACGCGGTTGTGCGGGAACAGGATCACGGGCCGCTCGCGGCGCGCGGCCACGTTCTCGTACTTGATCTCGGGGGAATCCGGCGTCATGCCGAAGATCGACGAGACCGGGCAGGATGTCCGTAGAACTGTCTTTCTGCAGCACGGTACCCAGGAAGCCGACGAAGTCACCCTGGTTGTCGGTGTACCACACGCGGCCGTCGTACTCGACCCACGCTTTGTGGGGCTGCGCAGGCCGTCGGAAACAAGTTGGACTCGCCGCTGGGTTCGACGCGCACGGCCGCCTGTTGAGTCACCCCCAAGACTCCGATGACATTGCCGCCCGCGGTGTACGTGGGGCCGGAGTCATCGTGCACGAGATTGAGCGCGAAGTAGTAAGCCCCGTCGCCGCCCCTCACGGGGCCGTGCATGTAGGTGTGGTAGTTGGCGTGATAGGAGCGCGCGTCGAACAGCGTCGTGTATTGATCTGCGATGCCATCGCCATTGGTATCGCTGATGCGCGTGAGCTCGGCCTTCTGGCCCGCGACGACCACGATACGGATGCCCTCGACCACGACGCCGAGGCTGTCGAACAGCCCTTCGGCGAAGAACCGCCACTCTCCGTTCACCAGGCGCCAGATGCCGGCGTTGCGCGAAGCGATGATGATGCGCCGTCCCTGGTTATTCAGCCCCAGCGCTTCGAACAACTGGTCATCATCGTTGTTGGGCGCGTAGTAGTTCTCGATGCTGTAGCCGGGCGGCATGCTCGCCGTGGCGATCGGCGACTTCTCGAACGGAGCACGGCGGAGTCGTAGTTAGCCAGCACGGGTCGCCAGGCGTTCGCGGCCACGCCGATGGTTCCACTCAGCGTCGCGTCGGCCTTGCCCGCGGGCAGCGTCCAACGATCGCCGGTCAGCGTGCCCGCGCTGGCCGTAGCGCCCTTGAGCAGCGCGGAATTCAACGCGGCGAGCTTCGCCCGGTACCGAGCTTGCCGCTCACGCGGATTTCCACCGCCCCGCGGTCGGAGATGGAGGTTGCAACGTGCACCGTGTTCTTGCCGATGCGGTACTTGAATGCCGGCGCGGCCGTCTTGCTTTTCGAGTCCCGCGAATAGCCGAGGAACTGCGCATCGGCCTTCGCGATCAGCGCGAGCTGGTCTTCCTTGCTGTAGAGCCAGGACTTGAACGTGGCCGTGTCGCCGAACTTGCCTTCCTTGAAGGTGAAATCCACCGGCGCGCCGCAGCGTTGAGCGGCGCGAGCAGATACTCGCGATCGCCGAAACTGATCTCGCGGCTTTCGTAACCGATGGCGAGACCGCGGTTACCGCGATCGGCGAGCCCGCCTCATGTCGAGGAAGCCACCCTGCCGGAGATCTTCACGATGGCGAGCAGGCGCGGATCCAGGTGTAATCGATGAAGCCATTGGGATCGCCCATGTGGATGCTGCGGCCGGAGACCCCGGGAGCGGTTCGCGCCGCAGGTGCACGGTGTTGCCGACCAGCCACTGCAGGCCGTCCTTCAGGGGGCCGCAGGGCTCTTCGGGTTTGAGGCTGCAAGTTTCACCATGGACTGCGATCCGTCGGGCGCATTCAGTGTGGCGAGGTAATCGGCTATGGCGTCGACCTGCGTGTCGCTGAAGGTCTCCTTCGCGAACGCCTGCATGACCGGGTAGATAGGCCTGGCCCTTCGCGGGCCGCTCTCCGCGACGGCCAGCTGCTCGGCGGCATGCGCACCGATTGACGAACGATCACGCCCCGCCTTGACCTGGAAGCGATGCCCTTCACCGCCCTCCACCACTTCGCGCGTGCGCGGTTCGGCGCCTACAACGAAGAACAAGTCCGGACCCGAGCTCACGGCCGTGTTGCTGGGCGCCACCAGGTGGCAGGCCACGCAACCCACGTCTTCGAAAGCCTGTTTGCCCAGCGCGACGAGATCGCGCAGATCTTTCTCGTTGGCGTCGCGCTGCGCGGCCTTGGGCAGCGTGAGCTGCGAAAAGTCGGCGGGCTCGTGACGCGCGTTGCGCACGGAGCAGTCGCTCGCGACGACGATGAACTCGAAGGACCGCGCTTGTCCTCGCCCTGCCAGATGGCGACCGCGCTCGGGCCCTCGAAGAACACGCTGCGGGTGAGCTCCGAGCCATTGCGAACATCGAGCGCAAAGGCGTTGTCCAGCTTGGTGATCTGGCATCGAAATGCGGGGCGCGGAAACGGACCGCAAACGGCTGCCATTCTCCGTTTCCTGGGCCCTTGCCCACCAGTTCAAATGCGTAACGCCCCATGAGAACCAGGTTGGCGCGCGCACCTGCGGGTGCGCGGTATTGAAGGAGGTGATGCTGTCGGCCAGCGTGGCGCGCGTGACCAGGCCTCGATCCTGGGCTGCGACTTTGGTAGTGAGCGCGCCGGTCTTGATGGTCCAGGCCGTGTTGTCGCGGAAAGCGCTCTCGGGCGCCATGGTGTCCTGCGCCCGGGCGATATGGAAACTTGCGAGCGCGGCAATGGTCAGTACCGCCTGTAGGTGGCGGCGCAGGAAACTCGGCATGAAGACCCCCTTCCGCGTGCGGTGACACTAACGCAATCGCCACGAACGAGAAACGGCCTTGATCTGGATACTTCTTGCCGCCGACGGCGGCGTTGCCCTGCCCCCGCCGCAGCCTGAAATCATCGTCACCGGCTCGCGCGTCGCCACCACGGCGGACGAGATCGCGGCCAACATCACCGTGCTCAGGCGCGAGGATTTCGACGTCGAGAAGCCCGCCAAGCTCAGCGACCTCCTGCGCCGCGTGGCCGGCGTGCACGTGGACGAGGTCGGTGGACGCGGCGGCACCGGCTCGCTGCAGATGTGTGGCGCGGACCGACACGCTCGGTGCTGCTCGACGGGGTGCGCGTCAACGACCCCACCAACGCACGCGGCGGCTCGTTCGATTTTTCGGCGCTGGACATCGCGGACGTGGAACGCGTGGAGATCGCGCGCGGGCCTTACTCCGCCGTGTACGGCGGCGATGCGCTGGCGGGTGTCATCAACATCGTCACGCGGCACGAACCCGCGGAAAAGGGTTATGCCTCGGCCGACGTCATGGGCGGCACGTACGACACACACGAGATCGCGTTGAATACCGGCGGTCCGGTGGCGGCCGGCGACGGAACATGGGTTTCAGCGACAGCCACGAAGGCGAGCAGGTCCGCGGCAACGAATTCGACGCGCAGCGGGTCTCCGGCACGTTCGATATCGAGCTCGGCGGCGCAACGGACGCCGAGCGTCTCGGGTCGTTATGCGGAAACCAGCCGCGCAGGGTTTCCCGACGCAGCGGCGGCTATGAATTCGCGGAGATTCGCGACGTCGAAAAACGTGAGGCGGAAGAAAAGGTGTTCGGAGCCGGTCTCACGCATCGCGCCGCGACGCCACGTTCGCGCTGACGTCCTGGAGGGTTTCCATCGCGACGACCACATCGATTCGCCTGCATCGCGCCCGGCATCCGTGATCCTTTCGGTGTGCCGCCTGAGTGTCGTGGATTCGAGCCTCAATCGCTTCACGGCCACGCTCACCGGTACCCAGAAGTTCTCCGACTTCGTGTCGCTCGCCTATGGCGCTGAATGGCAGCGTGAGGAAGGCGTGAGCAATGGCTCGCTCGATTTCGGCGGTGGCTTCGTGCTGCCCACTTCTGTTCCAGCTCACGCGAACCTCGTGGGCGCCTTTCGCAGAAGTGCGACTGGACACGAGCTTTGGCCTGTCGACGCAGGCGGGCGTGCGCGTGGACAATCCCGGACGACCTGAGTTCGGTCACCAGTCCGCGCGTGCGCGTCGCTTACGAAATGAAGGACTCGGGTTTCACGGTGGCGGTGTGGGGGCAAGGCATTCAAACTACCGAGCATGTATGCACTCGGCCATCCGCTGGTGGGCAATCCGGATCTCGCGCCCGAGCGCGGCGAGTCGTATGAGCTCGAGCTGTCGCAGGAACTGCTCGACGGCGCCTTGCGCGCTGGAGCGCCACCTGGTTCGACGGCGAATTCGCGGCAATGCCATCGACTTCGATTCGGGGCCCGCCGCCCATGCTGGTGAACCGCAACCGCGTGGATTCTCAGGGCGTGGAGCTCGCGGGGCGCCTGGGTGTGGGCGAAGAATGGCTACTCGACGCCAGCGTCACGAATGTGAAGAACCGCATCGCCTCCACGGGCGGTGAACTACTGAATCGGCTGGAGTGGCGCGCCGGTCTCGGTGTCATTGGGGCGCCGAACGTGGCGCTCAAATTTTCGGCGTCTGCCACCTACGTGGGCTCGGCGTTCGATTCTTCGATCCCGACCGGCGACGTTCAGTTGCCGGCGTACACGGTCATCGATGTGAGCGCGGTGTGGAAGGTTTCGCCGCGGTTGGAGACCTATCTGGCTGTCGACAACCTCACGGATGAGCAGTACGAACAGTTCGTGGGGTTCGAGGTTCGTGGCATTGCGCCGCGGCTTGGGCGTGCGCTTTTCCTTATAGGTGACGTTGTAAGGAATATCGGGGCGCGGGTACTACCGACGTACGGAAAGCGCGAACCCGACCATCCCGTCTTCGAATCTGGCAGCACCCGGTGAACGTGAGCGGCTGTTCGGCGCGGTGGCGAGTGAGTTCGCCGCGCCGCTCACACGCCTCGCGCGCGCCTATGAGATGAACTCGGAATCCCGGCGCGACCTGCTCCAGGACATACATATCGCCCTGTGGAACAGCCTCGCGAATTTCGACGGCCGATGCTCACTTCGAACCTGGTCTACCGGGTTGCCGATAACGTCGGCGCCAAACACATTCAGAAGCAGCTGCGGGCGCGGGTGAGCCAGCAACTTGCTGGGATGACACCGAGCCGCTGCACGACGAGCGCGACGGCGAATCCGAGCTCGCTCGGCAACAAGCCCTCGAAGCGGTACTCGCGCTGATTTACCGGCTGAAGCCACTCGATCGGCAGTTGATGTTGCTTTACCTCGAGGAACTCGACGCCGCCACCATCAGTGACATCACGGGGATCAGCGTCGGCAATGTCGCAACCAAGATTCACCGCATCAATCAACTGCTCGCAGTCCTATACCACCAAGGAGTAGGACATGAGGAAAGATCTGCATGACGCCTGGCACACCAGCGCGGCGGACTCAGTTGCGGTACCGGACACCATTGCCAGGCTCGCGAGGCGCGCGCGGTTGAGCTCGTGGTGGAACCAGTCGCTTACCGCGATGACGTTGCTCGGTACCGCGGCGTGGGGCGCGTTTCAGTTCACTGAGGGCGCGTCACTGGTCTTGAAAATCTTGCTCGCGTTGCCGTTCTTGCTGCTCGCTGTCGCCTGCCTGCTGGAGTTTGCGCGTTATCGTGCGCGCCGCCAAAATTCTTGGTCGCTTACGGCTGTTTCTGCGCAGCGAACTTTCACGCACGCGCGACGAATATCAGCGACTCGCCGGATGGCGTGGCTTCGCGTTCCTGCTCGGCGTGATGTGGCTGACGATCGCGACTCGCATCATCGCAGACGGCCCAGCAGTTGCGTTCGCCAAGCGCGGATTCGCGGAGGGCATGAGCTTCGCGATCGTGGTGCCCGCCATTTGCAGCGCACTGATCTTCTTCTTCTGCGAATGCACATGCGGCGCGCCGCTGCCATCAAGCAGCTGGAACTCGAGAACGTCGAGCGGATGGTGGGCTCCGCCGAGGCGTCGCGCTGATAAGGGGACCGCATCGGCGCCCGCTTCCTCTTTCAAACAAGTGCTCAGCAAACCACCTCGAGCGGCTGCTGCGCTCGAGAATCGCGCGCAGCTCTTTGGCAGCCAGGAGATCCTTGTCGCGGCCAAGTGCTTCCTTCGCCGCGATGAGATCTTCAACGCCAGATCACTTTGACGCTATGCCCGAATAGTTCGACTTCAATCGCCGAGGCTGCGACGATCAGGCGTTGGAGCAGACGATTCAGCTCGCTCACGAAGCTCCTTGCCCGCTATCTCCAGTTGAAGCAATAACGTGAGCGCCTGCTGGTGCTGCAGCACACGTTGTTCGGGGGAGCTGCGCAGGCTTTCATCGATCAGGCTCAGATCGAAACGAGCAAGCTCGGCGGTTCGTTGCGGGTCGATCGGGGCCACACAACCTTGATTGATGCGGATGTTCAGCTTCGACCAGCGGCTTGCCCCAGTCGAACCGAATTGCCGTCGGGAT
>CAWGEU010000001.1:0-1176423 GCA_963821745.1 uncultured Pseudomonadota bacterium | reverse complement strand
GGCGCCCCCGGCCGGAGTTGAACCGACGACCTACCGCTTAGGAGGCGGTCGCTCTATCCACTGAGCTACGGGGGCGCGCGGGCGCGAATTTTACAGGGTGCGCACGCGCACCGCGAAGGCAGTTGCCGGGTTCTTCACGAAAACCTGGTCGATCTCGCCCTCGGATATGCCTCGCGCCCTCAAGGCAGGGATGAATTCCGTGAATATGGTGTCGTAGGGACGGAATTTTCCGCCGCCCGGCTCCCCCACCGAGTACCAGCCCGCATCCTGGGACACGAGCACGCGATGCAGAAGGCCGGCGTCGCGTAGCCGCACCACGCGGTCGGCGTGCAGGGCGACGCTCTCGGGACTCACACCATCGAGAGAAATCCAGGCGCCACGCCTGGCCGCGTCGTCGTACTTCGCGGGGTCGGGTTCGTTCTGCGCATGGATCCAGATCCAGGCAGAAGGATGCACGCCGGCGGCCTCGAGTTCGACCAGTTGCTCGTATGCGGCCACTGCCATCCCGGTGTGTGCGCCGATGGTGAGTCCGGTGGCGCGATGCGCTGCCGCGCCAGCGCGAATGAGCTTGCGCTCGACGTCACTGAGGGGACCGCCATTGAAGCCGAGCTTGATGACGCCGGGGCGGACTTCCGTGCCGTCGATGCCTTGCGTGAATTCCCGTATCCAGCGTGCGGCCAGGTCTTCGACGGATTCGTCACGCACGTATTGCGGGAGAAATCGATTGTCGAAGGCGGCGTAATTGCCGGTGCAGGTGAGAATGTTCAATCCGCTCGCCTCCGACAGTTCGAGCAGCAGCCGGGGATCGCGCCCAAGACCTACCGCGGTTACATCGATGAAGCTTCGGCAGCCGAGCGCGGCGATGCGTTGAAGGTGCGGCAGCACGTGCCGAACCACTTCCGCCCGATCATAGGTCTTCGGTTGGCGCAGCCATTCCTCGTAAGGCTGGAAGTTGGCCAGGGCATGCTCGTGGGTCAGCGTCAGACCGAGACCGTGCGCTGGCATCCGGCCGCGCACCGTCATGACCCACTCGCCTGCGCTTGCGGGCCGGCTGGCGCATCCATCGATGACGCCAGCGATCGAAACGCCGGCAAGGACCTGAAGAAAAGCTCTGCGATTCATGGGACCATCCTCCTGCCTCGAATCAGAACACTCCAGCGCGGTGGAGACTTCAAGATGCCAGTCGGAAAGCAATACCGGATCGGGGAATTCGCGCGCCTCAGCGCCACCTCGATCAAGACGCTGCGGTTCTACGACGAGATCGGATTGCTCCGGCCTCATGCAGTCGATGCTCGCACGCGATATCGGTATTACGACGCGGCGCAGCTTCGGGATCTCGCCGCGATCTGCGCGCTCAAGGATCTCGGCGCGACCCTGGAAGAAATCCGGCACGTAATGTCGCGCTCGGAGACGGGCAGCGAGCGACGCAAATTGCTGGCCAGGCTGCGCACCGTCGCATTACGCACGCTGGCTGCCACCAGGCACTCGCTCGAGTGGATCGAGCTCGAGCTCGACGACGCCTCGGGTTCGCTCGCCGAAACATCCGTGGTGCTCAAGCAGCGTGGCGAGATGCGCATCGCCTCGATCCGCGCGCGCCTGCGCAATTACGACGAAATCACTCCGCTGGAGCGCGATCTCACGCGCGCCTTGCATCCCGCGATGGCGCGCGAGCAGCGCGGCGTGTTGTGGCATCGCTGCGCAGCGTCGGGTGCCATCGAAGGCGAGCCATTCGTGGAAGTGCGAGGTTTGGCGCCGCGCGGTCCCGGGTTCGAACTCAAGAGCCTGCCGGGTGCGCGCGTGGCCAGCGCGTACTGCGAGTCGGACGACGCGGCTGCCTATCGCACTTACGACGCGATCGATCGGTGGATCCACCGGCATGAGTTGCGCCTGGATGGCCCGAAGCGCGAGATCTACGTGGGGGAGATTCTGGAGATTCAATTCCCCGTGCGCCCCGCGTAGGTCGAACGAAGGGTCCGAAAATTTTCACGGATGGGGCCGAAGGCCCCGTTTGAATCCCGGGCGCAGCCCGTGACAAGGTCCCGGGCGCAGCCCGTGAAGTGGTGGAGCGGAAGGGGATCGAACCCTCGACCTTCGCATTGCGAACGCGACGCTCTCCCAACTGAGCTACCGCCCCACACGTTGAAAACCCGTCCGGACGGGGGTCCGGAAGGCGCGGGATTCTAGCATCGGCACTGGCCTCGGCAAGCGAATCACTCTTAATATCCTCGCCATGCTTGACACCGGCCACAAAGCCCCCGAATTCACGCTACCGGACCAGGATGGGCACGACATTTCCCTGACGGCCCTGCTCACGGACGGGCCGGCGATCCTCTTTTTCTACCCGGCGGACTTCACGCCGACCTGTACGCGAGAAGTCTGTTCGATCCGGGATATTCACAAGGAAATCAGCCGCGCGGGTATCACGGTGGCGGGGATCAGCCCGCAGAGCCCGGAAAGCCACAAGCGCTTCCGCGAGAAACACCACCTGCCCTACTCGCTGCTCGCGGATGAGAAAAAAGACGTCATCAAGATGTTCGGGGTCAATGGGCCGCTGGGGTTCTGGGTACAGCGGGTCACGTTCCTGGTGGACCAGAGCCGGCTGATTCGCGACCGGGTGAAGGCCACCTTCTCGGTGGCCGAGCACGAGGCGTTCATTCAGAAGGCCATCGCGCTGCGCAAGTAGAAAAGGGGACAGATCTAGTATTTCAGGCGCAGGACCGACGCCTTGCCAATGGTAGGCACGGTCACGATGTAGATCGTGTCGAACTCGTCATCGCCCATCGCGGGCACTTCATTCACATGCGCGAGCGCGGCGACGAGTTCCGGGACGGTGTTGCTGTGGCCCACGATGAGCGCCCGGTGGCCGCGATTCTCGCGAATCGCACGGCTCGCGAGATCCGCCGAGTCCGTCTTCGCATCGACGATCACCGGCGTTAGCCCGAGACGCTGCGCAACGCCGGCGGCGGTCTGTTGCGTGCGGCGGGTATCGGTCACGTAGATCTTGCCGATGCGGCCGAACTGCTCGCTGCCGCCGAGCATCTGCGCGAGCCGGCTGGCGCGTACATCGCCCTCGGGTGACAGCGGCGCATCGGAAATAGCGCCCACCTGCTTTTCGGCGTGGCGTACCAGCACGATCGTGGTGGTGGTGGCGGAGTTCCAGTAGGCGAACGCCATGGCGAGCATGAACACGCCGATCATGGCTAACAACCACAGCGGCGCGAGGAAGGGCCGGCGGCGGCGTGTCAGCGACGGCGACGCGGATGCTGCGTCCTGGGAGTCGTTCATGGGCGGGGATCATAGCGGAAATGGGGTCAGACCCCATTTCCTAGCAAAAGGGGCCGGACCTGCCCCGCCATCAGAACGGCCGGTGCTCGAGCTCGGTGGCGGCGAAGAAATCGCGGGTGAAACGCAGCGCGGCATTCATGTCGAAATCCTTGCAGGAAAACACGACCACCGCGAAAAACCGCCGCGCGCTCCACACGTACAGCGAGATTCCGGAATCGATCAAGGGGATGAATGCATCGAAGCCCTGGTTCTCGGGCTTGCCGGCGTCGGGTGAGTGCACGATGGGTCGGCCGTAAGTACGCAGGCCGAGATGCGCGGCGACATCGATCAGATATTTTTCAACCGCGGCTTCATCGACTGGCTTCGAATACAGGCCTTCGATGAGAAGTCGCCGGCGAACGATGTCCGGAGCCAGATCCTTCATGCCGAAGCTCCTTGTGTGCCCAAAACAAAACGGGGACGCACCGTCAGGTGCGTCCCCTTTTGCTAGCTAAACGAGCGGGGACAGACTTAAGTCTGTCCCCACACTTCCATGTCCCCATTTCAGTTGGCGGGCTCGACCCACTTCGCGTGGGTGTCGGCCGCGATCGCGTCCCCGAAGTACGCATCGATCGGCTGGATCGTGCCGTCTTCGTTGTACTTGATCTCCACCGGCTGCTTCACGCTGCGCAGGTGGTTCACGCCATTCGAAAGCTGGGCGTCGTGGAAGAAGATGTACCACTTGCCGCCCACTTCAGTGATGGAGTGATGGTTGGTCCATCCCAGCACGGGCATCAGGATGTTGCCCTTGTAGGTGAACGGGCCATACGGTGACTTGCCCATGCCATACGCGATGAAGTGCGAGTCGCCGGTGGAGTACGAGAAATAGTAATTGCCCTTGTACTTGTGCACCCACGAGGCCTCGAAGAAGCGGCGGTTGTGGTCACCCGACAGCAGCGGCTTGCCGTTCTCGTCGAGGATCTTCACGTCTTTTGGCTTCTCGGCGAACTCGAGCATGTCGTCGGCCATGCGCGCCACTTTCGGGAGCAGCGCGGGCTTGTCGTCCGCGGGCTGCGAGTCGTCCTGCGGTGTGTGTTTGCCGGTCTTCCAGTGCTGAAGCTGGCCGCCCCAGAGGCCGCCGAAGTACATGTAGTACTTGCCGTCGTCATCCTTGAACACGGCCGGGTCCATGCTGAAGCTGTTCTTGATGGCTTCGGGCTGCGCCTTGAACGGGCCTTCGGGCGCATCGCCCACGGCCACGCCGATACGGAAGACGTCCTGCTTGTCGTGCACCGGGAAGTACAGGTAGTACTTGCCGTTCTTCTCCGCCGCATCCGGCGCCCACATCTTCTCTTTCGCCCACGGCACGTCCTTGATGTCGAGACCGACGGGATGAACCGTGACCGCCCCACCGATGCTGTCCATCGACAACACCTGGTAGTCCTTCATGGCGTATTGGTTGCCCAGGTCATCGCTCGGGATGCCGGAATCGAAGTCGTGCGAGGGGTAGACGTAGATCTTGCCGTTGAACACGTGCGCCGACGGATCGGCCGTGAAGATCTCGGAAACCAGCGGCTGGGTCAGGAACTTGGCCGGGTCGGCGCCCGCCGGAGCTGCCGGCTTCGCTTCTTCAGCGACGGGTGGCGGCGGTGGAGGGGCTTCTTTCTTGGCGCATGCGCCCAGAAAAAGGGTGGACGTGGCAATACTCGTGGCTGCCACGAGAATGTGTCGTTGCATGGTTCGCGCTCTCTTAATAAGGGAAGGGTCCGCGCGCGGAAAATACCATGCAGGGTGCCGGGCCGGGAAACCGGGAAAACTCCGCACCGACGAATATGGGGCTAACAGATTGCGCCGGAGTTTTCCCGGTTTCCCGGCCCGGCACCCTAGTTCGGCATTACCGCAAGGACTACCTTCGCCGGCCGAGGCGCCGCCTGGTAGGTACCGCTGCCCTCGGGCTGGCTGATCCACATGAAGCCGGCCTGCTTCGCTTCTATGTCAAAACGCAGGTTGCGGCCTTCCCAGACGATTTCGCCGCGCACGTGCGACGGGCGGTCCACGTAGATGAGCATGAGCTTGGTGCCGGTGCTTTCATCTAACCACTCGGTCATGCCGACGGGCACGATGCCGTCTTCCGGCATCACGAAAGGCGAAAGCCTCGCGATGCGCGCAGTGCCCGGCTCGATGGCCATCCAGTGCTGCGAGAACTCGGTCGGGACCAGCGACTTCTCGAGCCCCGCCCGCGCATCGTTGAGATTCACCCGGAAACTCATATCCGCGTTCAGCGCGACCGGTACGATCTCGCCGGCATTCGGCGAGCCGTAGATGTCGCCGACCACGAACGGCATCCACAAACGCAGCGGTTCACGCGGAACGGCGCGAACGGTCTTGCCATCCCCTTCGAGGAACGCCACGTGCGACTGGATGATCCAGTCGGCGCGCTGCGGGGACTGCGGCTCTTGAGGCGACCCGCACGAAAGAAGCGCGGTAGACAGGAGTGCGACAACGGCGACGCGGGCATTCATGGCTGGCGATTCTATGGCATTGCATGGTCTTATGATGTCCGGATGTAGTTTTGCGACGTGGATCGCCTCCAAAGGAGTTGTTCTATGGTTCTCCTGGTGCTGTTAGTGCTGGCGCTGTTCGTGATACAGACCTTGCTACCTGGCCGTTTTCGTGAGCCGGTCCCGGAAGGTGGGCAGAGCAAGCTCGCCGAGAACCTCGGCAACCGCGACCACATGCGCCCGCTCACGGTCGTGGGAGATCGCGCCACCAGGGCGCTCGACAACATGCACGAAGCGCTGCCGGTGTTCCTGGCGCTGGCGCTGCTGAACATGATCGTGGGCACCGCGGCCGCCGACGCCATCACCGGCGCCACGGTGTTCCTGATTGCGCGCGTGCTGTACACCGTCGTCTACATCGCCGGTATCCCGGTGGTGCGCACCCTGATCTGGGGCGTGAGCTGGGTGGGCCTCGTCATGATGCTCATCCCGCTGCTCGACAAGATCTGAGTTCCTGAAATCGAGAAGCCCCCGGCTCTTGCGAACCGGAGGCTTCTCTACCACTAGCAATCTTCCAGCCGGCGCATCAGGCGGGCGGCGGCGCCTCCGGCTTCTTCATCTGTTCGCGCAGCAGTTTGCGGTCTTCTTTCATCTGCTTCGTGTCGAGCGGCCGGATCTCGTTGATGAAGCACCGGTCTTTGCCGACGATGACCTTCTCGAATTTGTCGACGGTGTTCGCCGTGGACGTCACACCGATGGCATTGGCGAACTGCAGGTCCGGGCAATAGCCGGTGACCCTGAGCAGATAGGCCTTGTTCATGCCCGACCAGACCACCAGCTGGTCTTTGGAGATGACGTTCCAGCCGTCGAAATTGTTCATGTAGAACGACTTCACTGGCTCGCCCGCGTAGTCGGTGTAATCGAGCTTGGGGCCGGTGGCGCAGCCGGCGAGCAGTGCTGCGCACAGCACACCCGCAGTGGTGAACAGCGAGTTCTTCATAAACACCTCTTGCGAATTACGACTCATATGTCATGAGTGGAGTTCCCGCCGCGGGAGGTTCCGGAAGTCACCTCAATTTGTCGCGTTCATCGCTCATTCAGTTTCGGCGGAATCGCCAGCTTCTCGCCCACCATACGCCGGATGGCCACGTAAAAAACAGGCGCGAGCAGCACGCCCAAGATGGCGGCCGACAACATGCCGCCGACCACGCCCGTGCCCAGCGCGCGACGCGCATTGGCGCCGGCGCCACTGGCGAACACCAGCGGCAACACGCCCAGAATGAAGGCAAAAGACGTCATCAGGATGGGACGAAGCCGCAGGCGTGCAGCCTCGACGATGGATTCATACAACGCTGTGCCCCGTTTTTGCTCTTCGAGCGCGAACTCGACGATCAGGATGGCGTTCTTCGCCGACAGGCCAATGATGGTGATGAGGCCGACCTTGAAGAACACGTCGTTCGACATGCCGGCGATCATGGCCGCGAACACCGATCCGATGATGCCCACCGGCACCACCAGCAGCACGGCGATGGGCGTGGCCCAGCTCTCGTAGAGCGCGGCGAGGCACAGGAACACCACGAGGATGGACAGCGCGAACAGCATGGGCGCTTCGGCGCCCGAGAGCCGTTCCTGGTAGGACTGGCCGGCCCAGTCGAATCCAAAGCCGGGCGGCAGGTCCTCGCGCACGATGCGCTCCACTTCGTTCATGGCCTGTCCCGAGCTCTTGCCTGGCCCCGGGCTGCCATTGAGGTTGACCGCGGGAAAGCCGTTGAAGCGCGCCTGCGCGGGGGGCGCCACGTTCCAGCTCGAGCGCACCACCGACGACAGCGGCACCATGCCATCGCTCGAGGTGTCGCCGGCCATCGAGAAACTGTTGGTGCTCGAGTCGGTTCCTGCGGGTAGATAGAACCGCTGGAATGCTTCGTCGTTCATGCGATACGGCGCATCCGCCTGCATGGTCACGCGCAACACCCGGCCTTCGAACATGAAATCGTTGACGTAGACCGGCGCCAGCATGAGTTGCAGCGCGCCATACACGTCGCTGATCGTCAGGCCCATGGACTCGGCCTGGGTACGATCCACCCTGAGGTTGAGCTGCGGCGCAGGCGGCAATTCGTTGGGCTGGATGCTGCCGATGTTGGGGTTGTTGGTGGTGGCTTTCCCGAGCAGCGCACCCATGGCGCCATACAACGCGCCGCGACCCGAAGCCGAGCGGTCCTCCAGCCAGAAATCGAAACCCCCGAATTGTCCAAGGCCGGCGATGGTCGGGAAATTCGCAGAAGAACGCCATGCCGTCACGCGTGGACATGAACGCCATGCCGTTGGCCCACTGGATGACTTCCGTCGCGGTCTGGTCTCGATCTCCGAAATCCTTCAGCTTGATGAAGAACATGCCGACGCTCTCACCACTGCCGATGAAGCTGAAACCCGTCACCTCGAAGACCGAGTGGACCGCTTCGTTCTGCTTGAGTTTGGTCACTGACGTCGCGCATGAACTCGCGCGTGCGCGGCTGACTCGTACCCGCCGGCATCATGACCATGCCGATGGCGAATCCCTGGTCTTCCTCGGGCACGAAGCTGCCCGGCACGCGCGTGAATGCGTAACCACCCACGAGCAGCAGCAGGAGAAAGCCGCCGAGCCAGAAACGCTGGTGACGCAGGCTGAACTTCACGGAGCGCAGGTACGACTCCTGCGTCTTGCCGTAACCGCGATTGAACACGCGGAACACCGTATTCTCCTTGAGATGTTCCGCACGCAGCATGGTGGCGCACAGCGCCGGCGTCAGGGACAGGGCCAGGAACGCGGAGAATCCCATCGAGATCGCGATGGTCATCGCGAACTGCTGGTAGATCATGCCCACCGAACCCGACTGCAACGCGCTCGGCACGAACACGGCTGCCAGCACCACCGAGATAGCGATGATCGGGTTGGTGATCTGCGTCATCGCCTTGCGCGTGGCTTCCTTCGGCGAGAGATGTTCCTCGCGCATGATGCGCTCGACGGATTCGATGACCACGATGGCATCGTCGACGACGATGCCGATGGCGAGCACCATGCCAAACAACGTGAGCTGGTTGATTGAAAAATCAAACAGCGCCATGCCGATGAACGCGCCCATGAGCGCCACGGGCACCACGAGCGTGGGGATGATGGTGGCGCGGAAGCTCTGCAGAAATACCAGCATCACGATAAACACCAGGACCACGGCGATGCACAGCGTGACCACCACTTCGTGGATGGCCGAGTCGATGAAGATCGTGGCATCGAACGGCAGGAACCATTCCACGCCCGGCGGGAAGCTGCGCGAGAGCTGATCCATGCGCGCCTCGACCGTCGCGGCGACTTCCAGCGCGTTGGCACCCGGCGACAGCAACACGCCAAAGCCGGCGACCGGCTGGTCGTCGAGCCGCACGTCGAACGCGTAGGAATTCAAACCGAGCTCGACGCGCGCGACATCCTTGAGACGCACGCTGGTTCCATTGGGCTCGGTGCGCAGGATGACGTTCTCGAATTCCTCGATGCTGCTGAATTGCCCCTCAGCCGACACCGAAGCAGTCACCTGCTGACCTGCAACCGCGGGTTGTTCGCCCAGCGCGCCGGTGGCGAACTGCACGTTCTGGCCACGCACCCTGTCGGCGATCTCCGCGGCGCTCATGCCGAAGGAACGCAGCTTGTCCGGATTCAGCCAGATGCGCATCGAGTACTCGGCACCGAACTGCTGCGTCTGGCCGACGCCCGGAATGCGCGAGATGGGATCGAGCACCTGCGCGGCGACAATGTTGTTGAGTACGTCCGCCGGGACACTGTTGTCCTTCGACCGCAGGCTTACGGCCATGAGGAAGCCGGAGTTCACCTTGGCGACCTGCAGGCCCTGGAGCACCACGTCGCGCGGCAACCGCGGTTCGGCAAGTGCCACGCGATTCTGTGTCTGCACGGCAGCGATGTCCGGATCCGTGCCCGTCTCGAACACCAGCGTAATGCTGCCGCCGCCGTTCGAGGCGGAGGACGAGAAATACATCAGGTTGTCGATGCCGGTGAGCTGCTGCTCGATGACCTGGATGACCGTGCGTTCCACCGTATCGGCGTTGGCGCCGGGATAGGTGGCGTTGATGGATACCTGCGGCGGTGCGACGTCCGGGTAGGCTTCCGCGGGCAGCGTCCGAATGGCGAGGACGCCACCCAGGCTGATGAGGATGGCAATGACCCACGCGAACACCGGGCGATCGATGAAAAATTGCGCCATGGAGTGTGTGCTCTTCCGACTCGAGTGTCTAACTAGCGGCGGTTCAGGCGGGTTCGGCGGGCGCCGCGGGTTTCTCCGGCTGCCCGGTCTTGCCGGCGGGCTCCGTGCCGGGAGCCGGGACCACCGCGGCTTTCGCCGGCGTGCCCGGCTGCGACCTTCTGCACGCCCGATCACGATCACCTGGTCACCATCGGCGAGCCCGCTCGTGACGATCGAATCGTTGCCGACGACCGAGGCTATCTCCACGCGCTTCTGTGCGACGACACCGTCGGCGCCCACGACCAGGACATAGGGCCCCTGGCCATCGCGCTGCACTGCCAGTTGTGGCACGCGAAACCCCTTGTTCATCGTGCCCACGGTCAGCCGCACGTTCACGAACATGCCCGGCAGGAGCAATCGGCTCGGATTGGCGACCCTGCCGCGGAACGCGACCGCGCCAGTGGTCGGATTCACGCTGTAGTCGGAGAAATCGAGCGTGCCCTTCTCTTCGTAGAGCGTGCCGTCGGCGCGCACCAGGCGCACCTCGGCGAGGTTGCCCTAGCGCGAGCGTCACGGCGCCCGAAGCCTGCGCGCGCTGCAGGCGCTCGAAGTCGGACGCCGGCTGATCGAAGAACACGAACATGGGATCGACCTGCTCGACGGTAGTTAGCAACGTCGCCTCACCCTGACCGACCAGTGCGCCTTCGAGCACGCGCATCTGGCTCGCGCGGCCGGAGATGGGAGCGGTGATGGTGGCGTAGCCGAGATTGATGCGCGCGGTCGTCACCGAAGCGCGTGCCGCGGACACCTGCGCGGCGGTCGAGCGCTCGAGCGATTCCGCGTCGTCGAGCTGCATGCGCGACACCAGGTTCTCCTTCGCGAGTTCGCGGTTGCGGTTCGCGGCGACCTTGGCGTTGGTGGCGGAGGCTTCCGCCTGCTCGAGAGAGGCCGTGGCTTGCGCGAGCGCGGCGCGATAAGGCGCCGTGTCGATGAGCACGAGGGGGTCACCCTCCTTGACCATGCTGCCTTCCTTATAGAGGCGCTTCTGCAAAACACCGGGGACGCGAGCTCGCACGTCCGAGGCGCGCGTGGGCGCGAGCCTTCCGGAAGCCTCGCGCACCAGCGGCACCGGTGCGGCGCGCACGACGACGACACCGACTTCGGGCGGTGGTGGTTGTTGCTGCGCCTCCTCCTGCTTGCTGCAGGCGGCGACAAACAAGGCGGCTGCAGCCGCGACTATCAGCTGAACACGTGACGACATTTTATTTTTGGGCATGGCGGGGGTTGGAATGTCCGCCTGCGAGGCCGCAGATTCTAGCCCTTACGATCGAAACAGTCGCGAGTACTGCGCTTCATGACGGCCGCTGGCCACGGCGTTCAACGCGGTGGCGACTCCGATGTCGGAATCTGTGAGTTTTTGTACTCGCTCTACCAAAGGAGGGATGCGCGCGATGTGAGCATGCAGCATTCTTTGCGCGGCGCTTTGTCCTAACGGAACCAGTTTCACGGCGGCCAGCACCTGGTTCTCGATCCATGCCCAGGCAAAGGTTTGCAGGCATGCCAAAGGGTCGATGCTCCAGCGCGCACCGGCCAACGCAAACGCGGTCGCGTGTGACACGCCCACCACGCTCTTCGCCGCGTTCGCGGAGAAGAGCTCGGTCGAAATCCCGAGTTCGACGAGCACTCGCAACAGCGCAGCGCCCAGATGGCGATCCTCGGCGCGCAGTTCTTCGGTCTCGCGGCAGGCGATGAGGAACGCATTCCATCGCAGGACGCTGTCGTGATCCTGTCTCTGCCACGCGGCCTGAAGCCGGAGCAGCACCGGCAGATCGAGACCGGCCAGGCTCGCATCGCAGATGCCGCCTATCCACTCGAGCGCAGTGGGTTCGTCAGTGACCCATCCCGCTTCGACCGCATATTCGAGGCCTTGCGAGAAATGAAAGGCGCCAATCGGTAACGCCGGGCTCGCCAGGTGCAACAGGCGCACCAGTTGCAGCGATGCGTTCGCATCGGCCGCGAGCGGCGCCGGCGGCAAATCAATGCGGGTGCGGATGCGAGTGCTGCGAGGCCGCGACATACGCGCCTCCTTCGGGCTCGAACGGCAACTGCTCGATCACCACTTCGAGGCCGAATCCCCGCAGCATGTCGTCGAGCACGTGATCGTGCTGGTAGCGCAGCCAGCCGGTGCCGATCTGCAGCGGCACGTGCCGATTGCCCAGGTGATAGCTGGCGCGCGCCAGCATCAATCCGTCCTCGGTATGCACTGTGGACACCGTTTCGCGGGCGGCCTGTACTTCGATCACGCGGCCGTCATCGGCGAGTAGCAGGTCGCCATGGCGCAGCACGGATCCGCGTTCGAGGAACAGGCCCGCCTCCTCCCCGTTGTCGAGGACCGCGCGCAACCGGCTCTTCGAGCGCTCGCCGAACGGCAGCACCAGCTTGAGTTCCGGCACGCGTGGATGATCGAGCGAGCGGTCGAGCTTCAGGTTTATTTTGATCATGGGAGATAGGGGACTGGCTCCATTTCGCGTCCGTGAAATGGTGCCTGTCCCCCTTCCAACCCGACGGTAAATGCCACGCCTCCCTCCTTAGAAAAGAAAATACCGCTGCGCCAGCGGCAGCACACTGGCCGGTTCGCAGCGCAGCGCCTCTCCGTCGGCGCGCACCTCATAGGTCTGCGCATCCACTTCGATTTTCGGTTGATAGTCGTTGTGGATGAGGTCCTTCTTGCGGATCGCGCGGGTGTTCTGCACCGCGACCAGGCGCTTCTTCAGCCCTAACTTCTCGACCATGCCATTCGCGGCGCCCGCCTTCGATACGAAGTGCACGCAGGTGGCGGCACGCGCGCCGGCCAGCGCCCCGAACATGGGACGGTAGTGCACGGGCTGCGGCGTGGGAATCGACGCGTTGGGATCACCCATGGGCGCGGCCACGATCATGCCGCCCTTGATCACCATGGCGGTCTTGGCGCCGAAGAACGCCGGCTTCCACAACACGATGTCGGCGAGTTTGCCCTTCTCGATGGAGCCGACTTCGTGCGCGATGCCGTGGGTGATCGCCGGATTGATGGTGTACTTGGCGACGTAACGCTTCACGCGGAAGTTGTCGTTGCGTTCGCTGTCCGGATTCAGCGGCCCGCGCTGCACCTTCATCTTGTGCGCGGTCTGCCAGGTGCGCGTGATCACCTCGCCGATGCGACCCATGGCCTGGGAGTCCGAGGAGATCATCGACATCGCGCCCTTGTCGTGCAGGATGTCCTCCGCGGCGATGGTCTCGCGGCGTATGCGCGACTCGGCGAAGGCGACGTCCTCGGCGATGCCGGGATCGAGGTGGTGACACACCATGAGCATGTCGAGATGTTCGTCGACGGTGTTCACCGTGTAGGGCCGCGTGGGGTTGGTGGACGACGGCAGCACGTTGGCTTCACCGCAGGCCTTGATGATGTCGGGCGCGTGGCCGCCGCCAGCACCTTCGGTGTGATAGGTGTGAATCGCCCGGCCCTTGAACGCGGCCAGCGTGTCCTCGAGAAATCCGGATTCGTTGAGCGTGTCGGTGTGGATCGCGACCTGGATGTCGTATTTCTCGGCGACGTTCAGGCAGTTGTCGATGGCCGCGGGCGTCGTGCCCCAGTCCTCGTGCAGCTTGAGGCCCATCACGCCCGCCTCTATCTGCTCGTTCAACGGGCCTGGCAGACTGGCATTGCCCTTGCCTAACAACCCGAAGTTGATGGGCAGCTCTTCCAGCGCCTGGTACATGCGCTCGATGTACCAGGGGCCGGGAGTGCAGGTGGTGGCGCTGGTGCCGGCGGCCGGGCCGGTGCCGCCGCCGATCATCGTGGTGATGCCGGACATCATCGCGTCGTCCACCTGCTGCGGGCAGATGAAGTGAATGTGCGAGTCGATGCCGCCGGCGGTGGCGATGAGCCCCTCGCCGGCGATGATCTCGGTGCCGGCGCCGATGATGATGTCCACGCCGGGCTGAACGTCCGGATTGCCCGCCTTGCCGATGCCGGCGATGCGCCCTTCCTTCAGGCCGATGTCGGCCTTGACGATGCCCCAGTGATCGACGATGAGCGCGTTGGTGATGACGGTATCGGCGACTTCCTTCGCGACGCGCTGGCTCTGTCCCATGCCGTCGCGGATCACCTTGCCGCCGCCGAACTTCACTTCCTCGCCGTAGATGGTGTGATCGCGTTCGACTTCGATGATGAGCTCGGTGTCGCCAAGCCGCACGCGATCCCCCTTGGTGGGGCCATACATTTCCGCGTACGCGCGGCGATCGATGCGAGTCATGGGAGTTTCCCCATGATTTGCGCGTCGAAGCCGTACACCTCGCGCGCACCAGCGTACGCGACCAGCGTGACTTCGCGTTCCTGACCGGGCTCGAAGCGCACGGCGGTACCGGCAGCGATGTTGAGACGGAAGCCTTTGGTAGGCGCGCGGTCGAAGCGCAGCGCCTTGTTGGTCTCGAAGAAGTGGTAGTGCGAGCCGACCTGGATGGGCCGGTCACCGGTGTTGGCGACCTTCACCTTGAGCGTCGCGCGGCCGGCGTTGATCTCGATGTCGCCGTCCTCGCAGAATATTTCACCGGGGTTCATCGGTGCTCCTTCACGGAATGGGATGATGGACGGTGACCAGTTTGGTGCCGTCGGGGAACGTGGCTTCCACCTGCACCTCGGGGATCATCTCGGGCACGCCGTCCATGACGTCGGCGCGCGCGAGAATCGTGGTGCCGAAACTCATGAGCTCGGCCACGGTGCGACCGTCGCGCGCACCTTCGAGGATGGCCGCGGAAATCAGCGCCACGGCTTCGGGGTAGTTCAACTTCAGGCCGCGCGCCTTGCGGCGCTCGGCCACGAGGCCGGCCGTGAAGATGAGTAGTTTGTCCTTCTCGCGCGGTGTCAGTTCCATGATTTGCTCAAGTCGCCCAGATGCGCGGCAGCACAGCCTCGCGTCCGATGATGCGTGGGCGCAGCCGCCGCCACGCGGAGATGAAGAGATTGCGCACCGCTTCGGCCTGCGGCGCGAGCGCGCGCAGCACCAGCACTCCGTCCACGAGCGAAACCGCGGCGTACGGCAGGTCGGCAACGAGTTCGCGGATCGATTCCACTTCGTCTCGCGTTGCGGGCGTGGCTAACAACGTGCCGACTGCTTCCTGGCCCGCCAGCCCCCAGCGTGCGCCACGCGCGGCGCCCTCGCCCGTGAGCCGCAGCCTGTCCAGGAAAATGGGGTCAGACCCCATTTGCTGGCAAAAGGGGCCAGAGCTGATTTTCTTTGGCTCGCCTGGTCGTGCCGATCGCCACAACTCGAGATCCAGTCGCAGCGCTCCGCTGTCGAAAGGTTCACCGCGTGCGGGAAGACCCAGGCAGTTGATCTCCCAACCGATGAATCGCGAATCCGCATCGATGTGAACACGCGTCGCAGTGCGCGCGTCCGCGCCGCGATAGAAAATGTTTTCCTGCGGCAGCCACTCGAGCGTGGCGCCCGCGGCGCGCAGTTCCTGGGTCTGCGGACGAGATGCGGCCATCGCAGCGATAGAACTTGGTAGCGGCGGGTGTGGTGATGAGCGCGTGACTTCCCGCGTCCACCTGCACATCGATGCGCAGCTCGTCGCCACCCACCACGCCACCGGGCGGATGCACGAGATAAACATGGCAGGGACCGCCCTCGGGATAGAACGGCCGCTGGACGATGAGCGGACCTTTGTGATGTCGCTCGACGAGTCGGGTTCTGCCAGTCTCAGGTCCGGCCCCTTTTGCCAGCAAATGGGGTCTGACCCCATTTCCGAAGCGGAGGCGCAGCTCGGCCTGCCAGGGGTCGGTCACTCGAACGTCTGCCTCACGCTTTGCTCTATCGGTCATGAGGTCCGGCACCATTTCCTGGAATTGGGGACTGACCCCACTCAGACCGTGAGGTGCTGGTGAACCAGGTCGTCGGTGAGCGAGCCGATCTCCCCGCCGCCGACGATGCGCCCCTTGTCGAGGATGCGAAACTCGCTGGCCACGCGGCGCGCAAACGGCAGTTTCTGTTCCACTAACAGCACGGTGAGTTTCGCCTCGCGGTTGAGGCGCATGATGATATCGCCGATCTCGGCCACGATGTTGGGCTGAATGCCCTCGGCCGGCTCGTCGAGGATCAGCAGCTTCGGATCGAGCACCATCGCCCGTCCGATGGCGAGCTGCTGCTGCTGTCCGCCCGACAGGTCTCCTCCCCGGCGCTTCAGCATTTTCTTGAGCACCGGGAACCACTCGAAAATGTGCTCGGGCACTTCCTTGATGGCCGGGCCGCGACGCGCTCCAAAGCCGACGCGCAGGTTCTCCTCGACGGTGAGCTGCGAGAAGATCTCGCGGCCCTGCGGTACATAGGCGATGCCGAGCCGCGCCCGTCGATCCGCCGCCACTTTGGACAGATCGGTATTTTCCGCACCCAGGCCGTAACTCATGGCGCCCGAGGCGATCGGCAACAGCCCCATGATGCATTTCAGCAGCGTGGTCTTGCCCATGCCGTTGCGGCCCATGAGGCAGGTGCACGAGCCCTCCGCGACGTCCAGCTTCACATCCCACAGGATGTGGCTGCCGCTGTAGAACTGGTTGAGCCCGGCGATGGCGAGCACGGCTATCTACTCCTGCTTCTCGCCGAGGTACACCTCGACGACCTTCGGATCGTTCTGCACCGCATCCATGCTGCCCTCGGCCAGCACGGATCCCTCGTGCAACACGGTCACGGTGCGCGCGATGGAGCGCACGAATTCCATGTCGTGCTCCACCACCACCACGGAATGTTTGCCGGCCAGCGACAGCAGCAACTCGGCGGTGCGCTCGACTTCCTGTGGGGTCATTCCCGCCACCGGCTCGTCCACCAGCAGCAGCCGCGGATCCTGCATGAGCAGCATTCCGATCTCGAGCCATTGCTTCTGGCCGTGCGAAAGGATTCCCGCGCGCACATCGCGCTGGTCCTTCAGCCCGACCGTGACCAGCACTTCATCGATGCGCGAAAGCTGGCCCCTGCCGATCGGTTTGAGCAGCGTGTGCCACACCGACTTGTTTCCCGCGGCCGCGAGCGCCAGGTTTTGCAGCACGCTGTGCTGCTCGAATACCGTCGGCTTCTGAAATTTCCGTCCAATTCCGGCCTCCGCGATTTCAGGTTCAGTGAGCGTCAGAAGATCGGTGGTGATGCCGAACCAGGCGGAGCCGGCGTCGGGGCGCGTCTTGCCGGTGATCACGTCCATCATCGTGGTCTTGCCGGCGCCGTTCGGGCCGATGATGCAGCGGAGCTCGCCGACATCGATGTACAGCGTGAGATTGTTGAGCGCGCGGAATCCATCGAAGCTTACCGTGATGTCTTCGACGTAGAGGATCGTGCCGTGCGAGGCGTCGCCGGGCATGGGCCGGTCGCTGCCGGTGCCGGCGCCGAACACCTTCTGCCAACCTTGTTTGACCACTTGCGCGGCGTTCATGCGGGCACCGCCTTGGCTTCCGTGGGCGGCGCGGCTGGCGGCTTGCGACCGAACCGGTCGAGCAGACCCACGACGCCGCGCGGCAAGAATAGAGTCACGACGACGAACAGCAGACCGAGCGCGTACAGCCAGAATTCGGGCAACGCCGCGGTGAAGAAGGTCTTCGCGTAGTTGACGATCACGGCGCCGGCCGCCGCGCCATACAACATGCCGCGGCCTCCCACCGCCACCCAGATCACGACTTCGATGGAGTTGATGGGCTGGAATTCGCTGGGATTGATGATGCCCACCTGCGGCACATAGAGCGCGCCGGCGATTCCGGCGAGCACCGCCGAGAACGTGAATATCCAGAGCTTGTATGACTCCACGCGGTAGCCGATGAATCGTGTGCGGCTCTCGGCGTCGCGGATCGCCTGCACCACGCGGCCAGCGCGCGACAGCGTGATGTAACGGCAGGCGAGATACCCGAGGATCAGCGCAATCGCACTGGCCACGAACAGCGCGACCCGCGTCGATGGTGTGTTGATGGCGAAGCCCAGGATGTCCTTGAAGTCCGTCATGCCATTGTTGCCGCCGAAGCCCATGTCGTTGCGGAAGAACGCGAGCATCAGGGCATAGGTCAGCGCCTGGGTGATGATCGATAGATAGACACCGGTGACGCGCGAGCGGAACGCCAGCCAGCCGAAGAGCAGCGCCAGCAGGCCCGGCACCACCGCCACCATCAGCATGGCGAACCAGAACATGTCGAAGCCGTGCCAGAACCACGGCAGTTCCTTGTAGTTCAGGAACACCATGAAGTCCGGCAGCACCGGGTCGCCGTACACGCCGCGTGAACCAATCTGCCGCATCAGGTACATGCCCATGGCATAGCCGCCGAGCGCGAAGAACGCCGCGTGGCCCAGCGACAGGATGCCGCAATAGCCCCACACCAGATCCACGGCCACGGCCATCAGCGCGTACGTCATGTACTTGCCGATCAGCGTCATGGTGTAGCCCGAGAGCTGCAGCGCCGAGCCTTCAGCAGGCACCAGGTGCAACACGGGCACGACGATGCCGACGAGCGCGACGATCGCCAGGAACACCGCGGTACCCCGTTCGCCGACTAACAAGTTGAGGATCGGCCCCTGTTGCATTCTAGTTCTCCGCCGCCCGACCCTTCTGCGGGAACAACCCGCGGGGCCGCCGCTGGATGAAGAGAATGAGCGCGATCAGCACCAGGATCTTGGCGAGCACCGCGCCGGCCCAGGGCTCCAGCACCTTGCTGACCACGCCCAACGACATGCCGCCGATCAGCGTGCCCCAGAGATTGCCGACGCCACCGAACACCACCACCATGAAGGAATCGATGATGTACTGCTGGCCGAGATTGGGACCGACGTTGGTGAGCTGGCTGAGCGCAACTCCGGCGACGCCGGCGATGCCGCTTCCAAGGCCGAAGGTCATCGCGTCCACCCACTGGGTGCGCACACCCATGGCCCGCGCCATGTTGCGGTTCTGCGCGACCGCGCGCACCTTGAGTCCCAGCGAGGTCTTCTGCAGCACCATCTGCAGGATGACGAACACCACGATCATGAACAGGATGACGTACAGGCGGTTGTAGGTGATGGACAGCGCCTCGTTGATCTGCATCGAACCGGCCATCCAGCCCGGAGTCTCCACCGGACGGTTGTTGGCGCTGAACACGTCACGTACCACCTGCTGGAGAATCAGGCTGACGCCGAACGTGGCTAACAAGGTCTCGAGCGGCCGCCCATACAGGAAGCGCACTACTCCGCGCTCGATGAGCATGCCGACGCAGGCGGACACGAGGAATGCGAGCGGAATGGCGATGAAGATCGACATGCCGATGTGATTGGGCATGGCCTGCTGCACGACGTACGTGGTGTAGGCACCGAGCATCATGAGTTCGCCGTGCGCCATGTTGATGACGCCCATGACGCCGAAAGTGATCGCGAGACCGATGGCGGCGAGCACCAGCACCGACCCGAGGCTCAGGCCGAAGAACAGCGTCTCGATCGTCGAGTACACGCGACGCGAGGAATCGATGGAGGCAATGACTTCACGGGCCGTGGTGCGCACGCGTTCGTCGGGTTCCGGAAACGTACCGTCGTCGGCCGCGATCACCATGGCTGTGAGGCGGTTGTAGACATCCGGACTCAGTGAATCTTTCAATGCGGCCACGGCGGCAAGGCGGGTTTCGGCCTCCGGACTTTCGAGGTCGGCGAGTGCCAGGCCCTCGCGCATGGCCTTCTTCACGTCGGCATCGGTTTCCTTCTCCACGCTGGCGCGCAGGATCGCCTCGCTGTCGTCGTCGATCGAACGCAACATCTCGCGCACCGCGGCCAGGCGCACTCCCGCGTCCGGATCGGACAACGCGAAGCTGGCGACCGCGCTGCGCAAAGCCTTGCGCAGGCTGTTGTTGGTGGTGATGCGCGAATACTCGTCGGCATCGCCGCTGCCGGCAGCCGCGAGCGTCAGCGGATCGGTCAACGCGAGCGTGGTCTCACCGCCGTCCGTGATGAAAACCTTGTTGTCGGCAATGCGGTAGTACAGCTTGCCGTCCAGCAGCGCTGCCAGCACCGCACGCCCGTTCGGATGCTTGAGTTCGTCCGAGCGCGGCCACCGCCGCGGATTTCTCCGTGAAGCCTTCCGCCGCGAGGCCGGACACGGCTGTGGCAAACGCGTCGCCCGGCGCCGGAGCAGTAGTTTGGGCCCGCACCGCGGCGGCGAACAACACGCCGATCAGCACGAATACGGCCACGTAGCCAAATCGGCGCAGGAACAAAAGAGAAGGTCCCGGGATTGCTCCCGGGACCACGTTTTCCTTTTCAACCAGTTTTTTCAGATGCGTTTCTTGTTTGCTTACTTGTAGTTCTGGCCCGAGCACTGCTTGGTCTTGGTGTTGTAGTTGCCGCACTTGAGCGTGACCCAGTCAGCTTCGATGTCCTTGCTGCCCGGCAGGAAGTCCGACCAGGCGTCGCCCGGCACCAGGCCCTTGGTCTGCCAGACCGTGTCGAACTGCCCGTCGGCACGCACTTCACCGATGAGCACCGGCTTGGTGAGATGGTGGTTAGGCAGCATCTTGGATACGCCGCCGGTGAGGTTTGGTGCTTCGAGGCCGATCATGGCGTCGGTCACCTTGTTCACGTCGGTCGTCTTCACCTTCTCGACCGCCTTCACCCACATCTGGAAGCCGATCACGTGCGCTTCCATCGGGTCATTGAACGTGCGCTTCGGATTCTTGGTGTACGCGTGCCACTTCTTGATCCACTCGGTGTTCGTGGGGCTCTTCATGCTCATGAAGTAGTTCCACGCCGCGAGATGGCCGACCAGCGGCTTGGTGTCGATACCGGCGAGCTCTTCTTCACCCACCGAGAAGGCCACGACCGGAATGTCTTCCGCCGAGATCTTCTGGTTGCCGAGTTCCTTGTAGAACGGCACGTTGGCATCACCGTTGATGGTCGAAACCACCGCGGTCTTCTTGCCGGCCGAACCGAACTTCTTGATGTCGGCCACGATCGACTGCCAGTCGGAGTGACCGAAAGGCGTGTAGTTGATCATGATGTCCGCCGGCGCGACGCCCTTGGCCTTGAAGGTAGGCCTCGAGAATCTTGTTGGTGGTGCGCGGGTACACATAGTCCGTGCCCGCGAGCACCCAGCGCTTCACGCCGATGTCCTTCATCAGGTAGTCCACCGCCGGGATCGCCTGCTGGTTCGGCGCAGCGCCGGTGTAGAAGACGTTCTTCGACGACTCTTCACCTTCGTATTGCACCGGGTAGAACAGCAGGCCGTTGTTCTTCTCGAACACCGGCAGCACCGACTTGCGCGACACGCTGGTCCAGCAGCCGAACACCACGTCGACCTTGTCCTTGACCAGCAGCTGCTCGGCCTTCTCGGCGAACAGCGGCCAGTTGGACGCCGGATCGACGACCACGGCTTCGAGCTTCTTGCCGAGCAACCCGCCCTTCTTGTTCTGCTCGTCGATGAGCATGAGGACCGTGTCCTTGAGCGTGGTCTCGGAGATCGCCATGGTGCCGGAGAGCGAGTGCAGCACGCCGACCTTGATGGTGTCGGCGGCTTGCGCCGCGGAGCCCACGGTCATCGCCATGGCAGCACCGAGGACCGCGAGCTTTCTTGTGATTTTCAGGTTCTTCATTGATTTCACCCCTTACATCTGAATTTGCAGACCGAGACCGATCGTCTGGGAGTCGCCGCCGACATCCGGATCGAAGCTCTTGTCGAGGTAGTACAGGCTGATGCGCGCGTTGAACGTCTTGATGAGATAGTTCAAGTCGAATTCCAGCGTGTCCTGATCGAGGTCCCCGCCGAAGAAGTCAAAGGTGGCCGTGCCGAACTTGCCGAGCACCTGGAACTTGCCGGGACCGGCTTCGCCGGAGAACAGATAGGCGCCGAGCACGTAGAAGCCGTCCGACTTCTCGTAGCCGAAGCCGATCGGCGTACCGTAGCCACCGAGCCCGTCGTACACGGAGAACTCCGATTCGACCGTGACCACGCCGGAATTGCCGAGCTTCTTCTCGAGCAGGAAGTCGAAGGTGTAGGCCTCGCCGGCATCCGCGGTTTGCGCCGCGAGGCCGATGGCCAGCAGGTCCTTCTCGCCGTAGTAAGTGCCGTTCAGGTAGTAGCCGTCTTCGGCATCCCAGAAATCCACCTGCACGCGCGACGCCAGCAACACATCCGAGTCGCCGGTAGTTAGCCGGGATGTCGAAAGCACCGATCGAGAACTTCACCTTGTCGTACTGGCCCCAGTACATGACGCCATCGTCGCGACCTTCGGTCTCGAGGACGGATAACCGTCCTGCACGCCGTCCTGGTACACGCCCCAGTGGCTGGCGTAGTACGGTCCGTAGAGGTTCGCGCGATCGCTGGGCGGCAGGAAATCGGCCGACCCAGATGTTGTGCTTGCCGCCGCTGAAGGAAAATTGCGCGGCCGCGTCGATGACACGGAGCTTTTCGTCGTTGGTGTTGTACTCCGTGTTGAACATGAATCCGATGTTGTCGGTCGCCTTGCCGCTGATGTAGAGGCGCGCGCTCTCCAGCGCGAAGTCGCTTGACGAAGAGCTGCCGCCCTCGCCGTCATCGAAGTCGGTGGCCGAGAAGCTGGTTCGCGCGCCACCACCGACCGAAACGTCGCCCGCCGTGGCTTGCATGAATGGCAGCGCCGCTAAACCGAGACCGGCAGTTGCCCCGATGATGTTTGATTTGAGTGACATGTTTTTCCCTGTTGGCTATCCCTGCGTTCGACGGTACGAAACGGGTTCCATCGGAGGTAGGCGTCATTTGACGTAGGCGTCCACGCCGTTGTGCGAACACGGTGCGTCGGCGCAAACCCCTGCACTCGAAAGACGCAGTGGTGGTGCCGGGCACCAAAAGTCGTAGTTGAGTCAGCGCTGGAACATGGCGCGAAACGTTCGCTCAACTACGACTTTTGGTGCCCGGCACCGCTCCAGAGTGCGCCGCGCATCGGTGCATCGGCGGCCCGGACGTCGTGGCACGGGTGTTGCTATCTACTTAGGGGGACTCAGGGGACACATCGGCGTGAGCACGAAGCCGAGACAACAAAAAATCATTCGCGAACGCCGCCAGTACAACCAATGGGTGGCGAGCCAGACGCTGGAGGACTACGCACTGCGCTTTACGGCAGTGCGCGCCCGGCGATCGACTTCGCGCGTCGGCAACACGGCGCTCGGCCCCATTGCGTTTCTGGCGTGTGAAGCCATCGGCGGCACGCTCACCCTGCTCTACGGATTCCCGAATGTGGCCTGGGCCATCGGCGCATTCGCGGTGCTGATGTTCCTCATCGGTCTGCCCATCGCTTACTACGCAGCGAAATATGGCGTGGACATCGACCTGCTGACGCGCGGCGCCGGCTTTGGCTACATGGGATCCACCGTGACTTCGCTGATCTATGCGTCGTTCACGTTCCTGCTGTTCGCCATCGAAGCCAGCATCATGTCGGTGGCGCTGAACCTGGTGTTCGACATCCCCATGTGGATCGCGCACATCTGCAGCTCGCTGGTGGTCATCCCCATTGCGCTCTATGGCATCAGCCTCATCAGCAAGATGCAGATCATCACCCAGCCCATCTGGCTGATCCTGCAGTTCATCCCCATCGCCATCATCGCGTGGAAACATCCGGCGGAAATCGCGGCGTGGACCCACTTCGGCGGCATCGACGACACCAGCGGCACCGGCGGTGCGTTCAACTTCGTGATGTTCGGTCTCGCGGCGTCCGTCCTGTTGTCGCTGCTGCCGCAGATCGGCGAGCAGGTGGACTACCTGCGGTTCCTGCCGAACAAGACATCGCAAAATCGATGGGGCTGGTGGACGGCGGTCATCGGCACCGGCCCCGGCTGGGTGCTGCTCGGCGGCTTCAAACTACTCGTCGGATCGTTCCTCGCGGTGTGGGCGCTGCGCCAGGGCGTACACGTCACGCAGGCGGACGAGCCCACCATCATGTATCACCTCGCCTTCCGCGAGGTTTTCCAGTCGCCCACCTTCGCGCTGGTGCTGACCGGCATCTTCGTCATCGTCTGCCAGCTCAAGATCAACGTGACGAACGCGTACGCCGGCTCGATCGCCTGGTCGAACTTCTTCTCGCGCCTCACGCACTCGCACCCGGGACGCGTCGTGTGGCTGGTGTTCAACGTGCTGCTGGCGCTGCTGCTCATGGAGATCGGCATCTTCCGCGCCATCGAGAGCATTCTCGTCATCTACGCCAACTTCGCCGCCGGCTGGATTGGCGCGCTCACGGCCGATCTGGTCATCAACAAGCCGCTGGGCTTCAGCCCGAAGTACATCGAATTCAAGCGCGCGCACCTGTACGACATCAATCCCGTGGGTGTCGGCGCGCTGGCGATTTCCGTATTGCTGTCGAGCCTCGCTTTCATGGGCGCCTTCGGCCAATACGCGCAGATCCTTTCGCCTTTCGTCGCGTTGTTCGTGGCCTTCATCGCCGCGCCGCTGATCGCCTGGGGCACGAAAGGCAGGTACTACCTGGCGCGACCGGCCACTGGCCTGCCGGAGAAAGCCACCGAGCTCGAGTGCAGCATCTGCGAAAACGTGTTCGAGCGCGGCGACATCGCCATGTGCCCGGCGTACTCCGGTCCCATCTGCTCGCTGTGCTGCACGCTCGAAGCGCGCTGCCGCGATCAGTGCAAGACGAACAGCCGCTTCAACGAGCAGCTCGACGCATTCATCACGCTACGTGCTGCCCCAGCGCGTGGGCGCCATGCTGAACACGCGCGCCGGCCACTTCGGCGGTCTGCTGCTGCTGTCCAATCTCGCCATCGGACTGTTGTTAGGGCTCATCTACCAGCAGTACGGCGGGTCGCTGCCCGCCGAGCGCGAGACCATCCGCACCACACTGTGGCTGGTGTATTTCGCGCTGCTCGTGGTGTCGGGCGTCATGGCCTGGCTCATCGTGCTTGCGCATGAGAGCCGGCGCGCGGCCGAGGCGGAGTCGGCGCGACAGACGGCCATGCTCATGGACGAAATCGACGCGCACAAACGCACCGACGCGGCGCTGCAGAAAGCGAAGGAAGTCGCCGAGGCCGCCAACGTCGCCAAGACGCGCTACATCGCCGGCATCAGCCACGAGATCCGCACGCCGCTCAATTCCATCTATGGCTACGCGCAGTTGCTCGAGCGTGGCGCCGCCGGCCCTTCGGACAACGCCATCCGCGTGATCCGGCGCAGCGCCGAGCATCTCACCGACCTCATCGACGGCATCCTCGACATCTCGAAAATCGAAAACGGCATCCTGCGTCTGAACCGCGACAAGATCGCGCTCGCCGAATTCCTCGACCAGATCGTCGACATGTTCCGCCTGCAGGCCGCCGCCAAGGGGATCGACTTCGTCTACAGCCGGCCGCCGAACCTGCCGGCCTTCGTGCACGTCGACCAGAAGCGACTGCGCCAGATCCTCATCAACCTGCTGTCGAACGCCATCAAGTACACCGAGCGCGGCAGCGCCACGCTGACCGTCCGGTACCGCAGCCAGGTGGCCGAATTCGAAGTGGCGGACACCGGCGTCGGCATTCCCGCCAACGAACTCGAGCGCGTGTTCGAGCCCTTCGAGCGCGGCCAGGGCGTGAACGTGCGCGCCATTCCCGGCACGGGCCTCGGCCTGACCATCACCAAACTACTGACGCAGATCATGGGCGGCGAGATCAACGCCACCAGCACCGAAGGCGCAGGCACCACCTTCACCGTGAGGCTGCTTGCTGTCGGAAGCCGCGCCGGCGCCGCATGCCACCAGGGACGGCCTCGCAGGCGTGCGCGCGGTCATCAGCTACACGGGAAATCGCCGCAAGGTCCTGCTCATCGACGACGATCCCGCACACATCGACATCGTGCAGAGTCTGCTCGCGCCGCTGCGACTTCGAGCTGCTCACGGCGCACGACGGCGCAGCGCGGACTCGAGCTCGCCGAAGAGCACAAGCCGGATCTGGCGATGGTCGACCTGTCGATGCCCGGCATGACGGGCTGGCAGGTAGCCGAGAGCCTGCGCGCGTTGCCGGGCTTGCAAGGCCTCAGGATCGTCATCGTCTCGGCCAACGCGCACGAGTTCTCGCCGGGCGGCGCCGGGCTCCGTGCACGACGCCTTCCTCATCAAGCCCATCGACATGCAACGCATGCTCGAATGCCTCGCGGCGCAACTCGGCCTGCTATGGGTGTACGAAGGCGGCGCCAGCACGGCGGTCACGCGCGAGAACGATCTGCAGAGCGCGTTGCCGGAGCACTCGCGCCATCATGTCGACGACCTCTATCAACTCGGGCTCATCGGTCACGTGCGCGGCATCCAGGCCAAGCTGCGCGAGATGGAAACCGACCCGACCAACAAGCCCTTCGCGACCCGCATGCGCACGCTGGTCGCGAACTTCGATCTCAAACGCTACATGAACGTGCTGGAAGGAATGCGCAAACATGGCTAACAACAACGGCACCGCCCATGCCTCCGATGTGCGTCGCGACACCATCCTGGTCGTCGACGACACGCCCGAAACGCTCGGCTTTCTCACCGACACGCTCGATCACGCCGGCTTCACCGTGCTGATCGCCACCGATGGCGAGAGCGCGCTGCGGCTCATCGAGCAGATCACGCCGGATCTCGTGCTCATGGACGCGGTCATGCCCGGGCTCAACGGCTTCGAAACCTGCCGGCGGATGAAGCGCAACAAGATGCTGGCGCACCTGCCCGTGATCTTCATGACCGGCCTCACCGAAACCGAACACGTGCTCGAAGGCCTCGCCGCCGGCGGCGTCGACTACGTCACCAAGCCGCTGGTCGTCGACGAGCTGCTGGCGCGCATCCGCGTGCATCTCGCCAACGCGCGCGTCGCGGCCGGCACGCGTGCGGCGCTGGACGCGACCGGCCGATTTCTGCTGGCCACGAACGCTTCCGGCCGTCTGCTCTGGTGCACGCCGAAGGCACGCCAGCTGCTGGCCGATCTCTTCCCGACCGGGAGCGAGAACAACGCCAGCCTGCCGGCGGCAATGATGGCCCAGCTCATGCAGTTGCGATCCGAAGGCGGCAACACCCGTCTGCTGGTCGACATCAACGGCCGCAAGCTTGAAATCTCCGTGCTGAGCCCGATCGGGCCGGATGAGCTGCTGTTCCGCCTCACCGAGCTCAGCACCACGGCCGACGAACAGCAGTTGCAGCAGACGCTCTCGCTGACCACGCGCGAATCGGAAGTGCTGCTGTGGATCAGCCGCGGCAAGGCGAATCGCGAGATCGGCGAAATTCTGGCGATCAGCCCGCGTACCGTGAACAAGCACCTGGAGCAGATCTTCGTGAAGCTCGGCGTGGAAAATCGGGCGTCGGCCGCCGCGCGGGCCGTGCGAGCGCTCGCACGGTAGGACAGCGCTAGAATCGGGCCCCCGACTTCCGGCGAGGGGCGCCCGATGCCGATGAGTTCTCGAGCCTGCCTGTTGTCTTTGACGGCGAGCTGCCTACTGGCCGCGGGATGCACGGCATCGCGCGTTCCGGACGAAATGACGGACGACGGACTCATCCGCGTTCAATCGCGAAGCGTCGCCGGCGTGTACCGCCTGCCGGGCGCATCGTTCGTCCACTATCGACGCATCCTGCTCGAGCCGCCGACCGTTTCGTTTGCGGCCGACTGGGAGAAGAATCACGACGAGGTTACGCCTGCCGAAATCCTGCGAATCCGGACGGAATCGGCAAAGCTGTTCCGCGAAGAATTCACGCGGGAGCTCATCGACCGCGGGCCCTATGAACTCACCGACGAACTGGCGCCGGATGTGCTGATCGTCAATCCGGCGATCCAGGATCTCGATATCCCGGCGCCGGAAACCAGCGTGGCGCCCGGAGACCGCGCCTACACCGCCGGCCCGGTGAAGATGAAAGTAACCGGCGAACTGCGCGAAGCGGCCACGGGGAAGCTCGTCGGCCGCCTGACCGTATTCGAAGGCAATGAACGATATCCGTTCAACGAAATGCGCCTGGCAAACCGCACGACGAATGCGCACGATCAACGCATCGCCTACGCGAAGTGGTCGCGACTACTCAACGAGGCGCTGGCCGTAGCCAAGGTCGAACGGCCCCGCTGAGCCTCGAGGTTATTGCGGCGCCTCGATGAGATAGCCCCTGGCACGCAACATCGCGAGGTAACCATCGGGCCTCGTGAGCTTGCCGAACGGCACGATGGCGAATGTGGACGTATTCGTCGCCAGGCTTTTCTCCGCGGCCTCGAGCCACAACGCGTGCACCTTGTCGCGAATGTCGAGGGGAACGAATTCACGCGCCACCTGCGAGCTCATCACCGCCATGGCGCAGGGTAGATAGGCATTGGGCAGGGCCGGCAAGCGCGTGAGGGTCTCGTGATCGCCGGTGGCCCACGCGCGGGCCCGCGCATTTTGCGTCTCACGGTCGCCGAGAGCTTCCGTGAATGCCAGCATCGTGCCGAAGCACTCCACGTCCGCGAGCGATTCGCGCGAGAACTCCTTGAGCTTGGTGCGCACTTCGCTGCGCTTGATCTTGAAGGTGAGCCGTGGATTGGTCACCCTGATCCTGCGCTTCTCCACTTGCTTGCCGATGACTTCCCACACCCTGCCGGATTCCCGCAGTTTCAGGTCACTGAACGCCGCCTTGCGCAGCTTTTCAGCGGCGAACAGCGGGCGCCAGCTCTCCACGCCACTCTCGCGGCCAAGGTAGAGCTTTTTCTGCACGAGCCAGCGTGCGTAGAGATCGGGTGGCACCTGGTCTTTGAGTTTGGCGTCATCCGGATTGCGGCGCGCTTCGAGAATCGCGGGCAACAGTGTCATACCCCTGAAGAAGCCTATCTTTTCATCCGGCTCCATGCTGACCGAGGAATCGCGCAGGACCTCCTGGGCGCCGAGCGCTACCGCCTCGATCTCCTTCGACTTCCATTTCATGTTCTTCGGTAACGGCGGCGGCTCGCCGACTATCCACAGCACGTGGTTGGCAGCATCGTCAGCGCGCGTGATCTTCCACATGCCGGGACCGGGAAACTCGCCGGTGACCAGCACTTCTTCGAGCGGCGCTTCTGCTTCCGGCGCGCCTACTGCGACTGACTGGGCCAGGACTGGCGCTGCGCCCAGCAGCACACATATCGACAGGATGTTTGTTCGCATGAGCCCTCGCGCTGTCGGACTGATCCGTCAGCGGCGAGTTCCGCGAAGGCCGTCAATTACCTCATCCGGAAGCGCCTGCGCCCCCCAGCGAGTCCACCTGCGCCTGCAAGCTGAGCCGGTCGAGCGACCGCACCGGTAGATTGGTGAGCACGCGCAGCCGTCGCTCGAGTTCCGCTCGCGTCCGCATCAGCGCATGCCGGCGCTCCTCCGGATCATCGAACTGCTCCGGGTCGACGCAGCGCCAGTGCGCCGTGATCGGGTGTCCGGGCCACGAAGGCGGCGCCTCACCAGCAGCGGTGTCGCTCAACGTGAATACGAAGTCGAGCGGTGGCGATGCCGGCGCACTGAATTCGCGGACGTGTTGTGGCGGATGAGCCGGTACTTCGACGCCCGCGTGCTCCAGGAGCTCGGCCGCAATGGGATCGATTTGGGCAGCGGGCCGCACGCCCGCGCTGAAGGCTTCCAGTTGCCCATGCCCGATGGAATTCGCGATGGCCTCGGCCATCATGCTGCGCGCGGAATTGCGCTGCGAAAGAAACAGCACTCTGAAAGGTTGACCTTGCACGAGGCCTCCGCATGGCGCCGACCGGCTCGGCCTGTTGAGTGTCTTAGCTGCGCATTCGGCCGGCTGTCAGGAAGGACAACCGAATGTTGTCAGTGGCGCAGCATGCCCTGCTTTTCGATGAACTGAACCACCTGGTCGAGCCCCTGGCCAGTTTTCAGATTGGTGAAAACGAAGGGCCGATCGCCGCGCATCTTCCTCGCGTCGCGATCCATGACTTCGAGAGATGCGCCGACATGGGGCGCCAGATCGATCTTGTTGATGATGAGCAGGTCGCTTTTCATGATGCCGGGTCCGCCCTTGCGCGGAATCTTGTCGCCGGCGGCGACGTCGATGACATAGATGGTGAGGTCCGATAATTCGGGACTGAAGGTGGCCGCAAGATTGTCGCCGCCGCTCTCGACGATGATGAAATCGAGACCGGTGAAGTCGTGCATCAACTGGTCGATGGCCGCGAGATTCATCGAGGCATCTTCGCGGATCGCCGTGTGCGGGCAGCCGCCGGTTTCAACGCCGCGAATTCGCTCGGGCGCGAGCGCCTTGCTGCGAATCAGGAATTCCTGGTCTTCTTTCGTATAGATGTCGTTGGTGACGACGGCGATGTTGAAATCATCGCGCATGCGTTTGCAGAGCGAATCCACGAGCGCGGTCTTGCCCGAACCCACCGGGCCGCCCACACCCACCCGCAATACATCTGATTTGGATCCCATGGGCGGGAATGATACCCGGCGGCTCGCGAACGCCCTGCGTCAAATGACTTATATAAGAGTGGGGCCACGCGGCCATGGGTTAATCTTTGCCCCATGAAAAGCGCGCAAAGACACCTGGTTCGAATGACGACTGTGGCCGCAGGCCTCCTGCCCGCACTCGCGCTGGCGCATCCTGGCCACGGCCAGGGCCATGGAGATACTTCCAGCTTCCTGGCCGGAGCCCTGCATGCTCTCAGCAGCGTGGATCACTTGCTGTGGCTCGCGGTCGGGGTGCTTTCGGGCGCAGCTCTGATCGCGGCCATCGTGGCCGCGATCAGGTACATCCTTCGATCGTCTACTGCAGCCGCACCACGCTCACCGACTTAGGCGGCAAACGCAGCACCAGCGCGTCGCCTTTGCGCGAAGCGCTGATCTTCGCAGGCGTAATCGCTTCCGGCGCTTCGACCGTATTGCGCGCATCCATCGTTTTCGAAGTCAGCACGCGACCGAGCGCGCCGCTCGCCTTGGCGCCCGTCAGCGTGGTCGTCACCACCGCCTCGCGATGCGGGATCCAGATTCACCAGCGCGAGTTGCAGGCGTCCTTCGGTATCGCGCGCTGCGGACACACTCACCGACGGCACGGTGTAGTCACCGAGCTTGTACTCCGGGGAGCTGATCTCGGTGGGCAGATAGGTGGCACCCTGGAACGGGATGTACATCTGGAACACGTGGTAGGTAGGCGTGAGCGCCATCTTCGGCCCCTCGGTGAGGATCATGGCCTGCAGCACGTTCACCATCTGCGCAATGTTGGTCATGGTCACGCGCCTGGCGTGGCGATGGAAGATGTTGAAGTTGAGGCCCGCCACCAGCGCGTCACGCAGCGTGTTGTGCTGCCAGAGGAACCCCGGCTCGCGCTCAGGTTCCGGGTCATACCAGGTGCCCCACTCGTCCACGTAGAACGCCACTCTGCCGCGCGGATCGTTCTTGTCGAGGATCTTCACGTTGTTGGTGATGTACTCGTCGATGCGCATCGTGTGGTTGAGCGTGGAGATCCACTCCGCCTCCGGGAAGCCGATGGACTTGCCCTTCTGGCGCCATTCCTTGCCCGGGATGGTGTAGTAGTGATGCGAGATGGCATCCATGTCGCGCTCGACCATGGTTGTCAGGACCTCGACCCAGCGCGTGTGTTCGTCATTCCCGCCGCTTGCGACGATCACCGGACGTTTGCCGCGTGGCGCCTTGACGTACGTGGCGTACTGACGGAACAGGTCCGCGTAAAACTCCGGGCGCATGTTGCCGCCGCAACCCCAGGTCTCGTTGCCGATGCCGAAGTAATGAACATCCCATGGCTGCTCGCGCCCGTTCTTGCGGCGTTCGTTGGCAAGCGTCGACACCGTGTTCGACGTCATGTACTCCATCCAGTCGGCCATCTCCTGCGGGCTGCCCGAGCCGACATTGCCGCTGATGTACACCTTGGTTCCGATCATCTCGGCGAATGCCATGAACTCGTGCGTACCGAATTCATTGGTCTCCGCAACACCGCCCCAATGCGTATTCACTTTGACGGGTCGCTTCTCGCGCGGGCCGATGCCATCGCGCCAGTGGTATTCATCAGCGAAGCAACCGCCCGGCCAGCGCACCACCGGTACCTTGAGATTCTTGAGCGCGTCAATCACGTCGTTGCGATAGCCGCGAGTGTTCGGGATCGGGGACTTCTCGCCCACCCACACGCCTTCGTAGATGCCGGCGCCAAGATGTTCGGCGAACTGGCCGTAGACATTCGGATTGATCACCGGGCCGGGCTGGTCGGCGCGAATGGTGACCGACACTATTGCCGGTTTATCGGCCGACGACTGCGCCATCGCCGAACCGGCCATCAATGCGCAGGCGCACAACATCGCCGCGCCTATCCACCTTCTTCGATTTCGATTCATCAACTAGTCCTCCTAGAGCTGGGCGCGCGGCCAACCGTCCGGCGTCCAATGGATCGGTGAAATTCGCAACGTGGGAGTGCCCTTCTGTTCGGTGTCGTAGGCGTGGTACACGAGGTAGTCGCGCTCGCCATCACGCAGGTATGCATTGTGCCCCGTGCCTTTGAAGCGCTCGTCGCCCTGGATGACGATGCTGCCGCCGCCCTCGATCATCGGACGTCCGTTGACGTCGACATAGGGGCCGGCGACGTCGCGCGAACGCCCGCACACCGTGAAATACGTGCTTTTCGCGCCACGGCAGCAGAAATCGAAAGACGCGAACAGGTAGTAGTAGTCACCGCGCGAAATGATGAAGGGTGCTTCGATGGCGCTGGGTTCGCCGCGCGCGACCGGGCGCGACGCCAGCGAAACGAATTTGCCGTCATCCAGGGGCTTGCCCGTGGCCGGATCGACGCGCGCCATCTTGAGCCCGTCCCAGAAACTCCCCCACGACAGCCAGTGTTTGCCCTCGCGGTCGACAAACAGGTTGGGGTCGATGGCGTTGAAGCGATCGTGCTTCCTCGACTGCACCACCAGCCCTCTATCTACCCATTCGAACCCCGGCCCGGCCGGATCGAGCGTCTTGTTGGTCGCAAGTCCGATGACCGAATGGTTCGAACCGAAAGTCGATACCGAGTAGTACAGGTGATAGAGGCCGTTGAAGAACGAGATGTCCGGCGCCCAGATGCCCCTGGTACCCGGCACGGCTTCGCGCGCCCATTCGGGAACCTGCGCAAACACGAAGCCCGCTTTCTCCCAGCTCACGAGATCGCGCGAACGACGGCAGGCGACGAAGCCGCCCGCATCTCCCCTGGAGGTCGTGCAAAACACGTAATACGTATCGCCGTGCTTGATGATGCAGGGGTCGTGTACGGGCGCGAAGTCGCCCTGCATGCGTTCGTTGATGCTGCCCGTGGTTTGCGCGAGCGCACTGCGAATGCCGGCGAGTGCCGCCATCGAGCCACCCAGGAACGCGCGACGAGCCAGCAGGATGCGAGTATTCAGATCAGCTTTCACGAGCCCCCTCGAAGCCATCCATAACTCAGACAAATATGATGCTAGCGGCGAAACCCCGCGTCACGCAAGATGCCCACCGCGCGCGCGTTGCTCATCTCGAGTCTAGTAACGCGCGTCGCCGATGACGCGGCTGGCCGCGGCGGGCCTGGGACGCTGCTTCGTCGGCGTATCCATGATGGCAAGGCGGATGAGTTCGGTCATCGCGACACGCGCACCTTCGGGATCTTTCGCGGCGATCGCATCGTAAACACGCCAGTGATCGGGCGCCGGATCGCGCTTGAGCGGCGCGATGCGCTGCTTGAACTCCGTGAGTGCGTTCACCGCGGCCGTGACGCCGTTGGTAAGCGACACGATGAACGGGTTGGCGGTGGCGCGCAGCAGCGCGGCATGGAATTCCTTGTCGGCGATACGTCCGTCTTCGACGTTCAAGGTATGCAGCGTCATGGCATCGAGCGCCTTGCGCATGCTGTCGAGATGTTTCTGGTTGCGCCGCGTCGCCGCGAGCGCCGCCGCGGCCGGCTCGACGATGGTTCGCAATTCGAACAATCCATAGAGCACTTCCGGTTCGGGTTCACCGGAAAAAGCCCATGAAAGCACGTCGGGATCGAGCAGGTGCCAGTGTTCGAGCGGGCTCACTCGCGTACCCACGCGCGGCCGACTGTGCACCAGGCCTTTCGCCGCGAGGATTCGCAGCGCCTCGCGATATGCCGTGCGCGAAACCTTGCGCTGCTCGCTCGCTTCGACTTCGCCGTCGAGCACGTGGCCCGCTCGATAGCGCCCCGAAACTATGAGAACACCGAGGTCGCGCGCGATGGTGCCGTGCAGCCGAAGCGACTTGCGGTGGGGATGCGTACCGCCGGTCGTCGCCGGCTTCCTGCCCTTCTTGCTGTCTTTCCTGCTCTTCTTTTTTACTGCCATTCCCAATTTTCCCCAAAAGGCTGTTATCTCGGGCGCGGCGGCATTGTCCGCGCAGAACTGCCCGGCGACAAGGTTGTTTGCCGCTGTCCACAGGTCACATCAGCTGTCTGGCAGACACGCAAATCCGCTCGCAAACCCTTGATATCGCCCGCCTCATTAGCCATGGCGCATCATCAATAAACGCCGGTTCACTAATCAACGAACAGCAAAAGTCCGAGTATTAGGGGGCCCGCCAAGTACCTGACATACATATATGTCTGATCATGGAGCTATGACACGGCGGACATTGCATTGCTCCTTGTCCTGCCGCTAGCATTTGTCCGAGTAATAAATATACGGACAGACTCTCACGAAGCCCAGGTCGTCCGTCAGAGGGGGTACAACGTGGCGGTATTCAATCGGATCAAATCTGCGTCCGCACTGGCGGCGCTTTCAATCTCGGTCTCCGCGATCGCGCAGCAGACACCTGCCGCCAACCCGCCAGCAGGCGAGGAAGTGGAAACCGTCGTCGTCACCGGCGTCCGCGAGGCATTGGCCAAGGGTCTCGAAAACAAGCGTGAGAACGCGCAGGTCATCGAGTCGATCGTCGCCGAAGACATCGGCAAGATGCCCGATAACAATGTCATCGAAGCGCTGCAACGCGTGCCGGGCGTGCAGATCTCGGATCGTGGTCGCGGCGAAGCGACGCGGCTCTTCATCCGCGGCCTGCCGGACCCCGTGACCACATGGAACGGCCGCAACATGTTTACTTCGAACGGCCGCCAGCTGCAGCTGCAGGATATTCCCGCGACGATCGTCGGCCGCATCGACGTCTACAAGACGCGCTCCGCAGAACAGCTTGAAACCGGGCTTGCGGGGCAGATCGACGTGACCACGCGCCGTCCCTTCGACCTGCCCGGCCTGGCGTTGTCGATCAACGCGACGTACACGCAGCAGGAGCAGCGCGATGCCGGCGACCCCACGCTGAGCATGCTGATCAGCAACCAGTGGGACGTGGGTGACGGCCGGTTCGGCGCACTCGCCAACGTGAGCTACACGAAGACGCGCTGGCGCGATCAGACCGTCATTGCCGGCGCCATGCTGCCGTTCGCGACTCCCGCCGGGCTGACGGGCCTGGGTGTGACGCAAGACAACTGCCCCGACGTCCCGACGCCGGCGTTCCCCAACTGGACTCCACTCGAACGCATCTTCAACACGAATTGCCGCAATACCCCTGAAGCCTTCCCTGAAGACTTGCCGCCCGGCACACCCGAGCCGCTGCTCTGGCAGGCGGGTCTCGATCGTGGCTTGCCCTGGACACCGGGCTCCACGCTGAACGTAGGCGGCACAGCGCAACCCTACCTGCTCACACGCGACGCGCTGATCGCGGTCGACGCGAAAGGCGACCGCGAACGTCCCGCGGCAAACCTCGCATTCCAGTGGGCGCCCAACGACAACTCCGAGTACACGCTCGAGGCGTTCTACCAGGGTTATCGCCACGAGATCTTCAACAACCTGCACTTCACGTTCGCGGACGCGTGGTGGGCCCTGGGTCCCAATCCGGCCGCGACGATCGAGTTGTACCCCGACACCAACGTCATCAAGAGCCGCACGGTCGGCGAGCCTGGCCGTTTCAACAGCGGCGACGCCATCGACGAATTCACCGATACCTATGTGTACGCGTTGGCCGGCAAGTGGAACGTGGGCGACAAACTCACGCTGAAAGCGGACGTCTCGTTCCAGGACAGTTCGTTCGAGACCAACTTCATCGCGATGCGCACCAACAACGGCATGCTCATTCCGTCGCTCAGCATGGACTTCAACGCGGGCGACGGCATTCCGTCCTGGCACTTCAACGATGACGCGGCGATGCTCGACCCGAACAACTGGCTGGCTGCCGAGCTCTTCCAGAACCGCGGCAAACAGGACGGCGACGCCGCGACCTTCCAGCTCGACGGCGACTACGACTTCGGCGGTGATTCGGACAGCGCCTGGTTCCAACAGCTGAAGTTCGGCGTGCGCTACGACGATCGCAATTCGAAGAATGCAATTCCACGCCCCATTGCTCCGGCAGTCATTGGCTTTCCGTCGTTCTCCACCATCGACCCGAACTTCTACTATGTGAACGAAGGCTTCATGGATGGTGAAGCGAGCGTCCCGACCACCTGGCTCGTTGCCAATGGCTTCTACATGAATGGTCACCGCGACGAGTTGCGCGCCATCTATGGCGTGGAAACCGCCGATCCTGAGCTCATCGAGTCCTTCGACGTGAATGAGACGACCATGGCCGCCTATCTCCAGGCGGATATGAAGTTAGGCGAAAAATTCGATGTGCAGTTAGGCGTGCGTTTCGTCAAGGTCGACACCGACATGGTGTTCACTGACGTGATCACGCTCGACCCCGCGAGCGATTCCACCTCGGTGGATGACCTGATGCCGTCGCTCACGTTGCGTTACGCGGTCACGCCGGAGGTGAACATTCGCTTCAACTACGGCGAGACATTGCGTCGTCCGGACTTCACGGCGCTCAACCCCAACTTCGGACTGACGCAGGACCTCACGAACGTCGGCTACGGCACGGGCACCGGCGGCAATCCGGATCTCGAGGCCACCAAATCGAAGAATATGGATTTGACTGCCGAGTGGTATTTCGCGGAAGACAGCGCCATCTTCGGCACGCTGTTCCAGCGCGACATCGAAGGCCTGGTGGTTCCGCTGACCCGTCGCATCACCATTCCTGGCACCGGCCTCAACACGGATCAGTTCGTGGTGACTCAGCCGGTGAATGCGTCGGACGGCGAACTCAAGGGCCTGGAGCTCGGCTTCCTGTGGTTCCCCACCCTGCCAGGAGCGTTCAACGGCCTGGGGTTGCAAGGCAGCTACACGAGCCTCGACTCCGAGCAGAACATCCCGCTGACGAATTCCGCGGGCGAGATCATCGGCCAGGAAACTTCGGACTTCTTCGGCGTTTCCGACACGTCGTACAACGTGACGCTTGCTTACGACCACTCCGGGTTCGGCGGCCGCCTGTCATACGTGTGGCGCGAGGATTTCCTGAGCGCCAACGAGGCACGTCTCTTCGCGAATCCGATCGGCCAGTGGCGGCTTCCGGAGAAGAGCCTCGACCTGGGGTTGAACTACGACATCAACGACAACCTTTCGGTCTCGTTCGACGCCGTGAATCTGCTCCAGGACATGCAGCAGTCGTACTACAAGTTTGCGGACGCCGGCAACCCGACCGTCTCGAATTTCGGCACGACGCTGATCAGCCGTACGTACGCGTTGGGCGTTCGCTGGAAGTATTGAAACTTCGGGCGGGGCCGCGAGGTCCCGCTGCACTCACCACCGCGGCGCATGAAAGTGCGCCGCGGTTTTTTTTCCGCTGGTTATTCGAGGTAGGCCTGTGCGGGCGGCCACGCGTCCCAGAGCCCGGCGTTGGGCGTCTTCAGCTCCTCGGCCTTCGCGTGTATCTGCTTGTCGAACGCGGTCGCCCTGCGCCCCACTCCGTCGATGTGCACGCCGGTCACCACCATGGTGGCCAGCAGATCGCCGAGATCCCCGCGCCGCATCTCGTGCACGAAGCGGACGCTCTTCTGCCGCACTTCGATGATGGCCGTGCGTATGGTGACGACGTCCCCGGGCAGCGCTTCACGGCGATAGGCGATGCGCTGGTCCACGGCGGCCATGCCGCGCTTCGCGTCTTTCAGGTACTGCGCCGTCATCCCCATCATCGCCGCCATGTTCCAGGTGGCTTCGTCGAACTTGCCGACGTACCACATGACGTTCATGTGGCCCATGTGATCGCAGTGCCACGAGTGAACCGAGCCGCGATAGGTAAGCAGTGTGTGAGTCATGGCCGGATGCTACATCGGATCGATGAGCGGCCGCCGTCGACGTGCAGGCCAACGGACTAACTACCGTACCCGCGTGCAAAAAAATATTTTGCAAAGGGGCTGGTGTTCGATTCGGAACTGAGTATACACTGTATACACAGTATGTACAGCGGCATAAACATCTCCCAGACCGACGCCCGCCCCATGTATCTGCAGATCATGGAGCAGATCCGGGCCCGCATCGCAGCCGGCGACTGGGCGGCCGGCAAAGAACTCCCGTCAATCCGGGTACTTGCAGCGGCGCTGAGCGTCAGCGTCATCACCATCAAGCGCGCCTATCTCGACCTCGAAAACGAGGGCGTGATCGTCACGCGCCATGGAAAAGGCTCGTTCGTGGCGGACGTCAACGGCCTCGCCGGTGAGCTCCAGGAAGAAAAGCTCGACGAGCACCTGGCGGCGGCGGCCGGCATCGGCCAGCAGCTCGGCCTCACAGAAGAAGAACTCGCGACGCGCCTGCGCCGCGCCATCCGCAACGTGGACAGGAAATGACCCAGACCAAACACATCGAGATGCGCAATGTCCGAAAGGCGTTCCGCTTCTTCACGCTCGAGGATCTGTCGCTCGACCTCGAGCCCGGACAGATCATGGGCTTCGTCGGTCCCAACGGTGCCGGCAAGAGCACGACGATTCGCCTGCTGACCGGCCTGCTCACGCCCGACGCTGGTGACGTGCGCGTTCTCGGCCACACGATGCCCGACGGACAGGCCGCCGCCAAGCGCGACATCGGCTTCGTCTCGGACGAGATGCGGCTGTTCGGCCACGCCACGCTCGAATGGCACATGCAGTTCGTCGCCTCTATCTACGCCGGCTGGGATGAGCAGTACGCCAGAACGCTGGTCAAGCGATTCAACCTGCATCCCGAGCAGAACGTCAGCGGCCTTTCGAGTGGTGAACACGTCAAGGCGGTGCTGCTGCTGGCCCTCGCCCGCCGCCCCCGCCTGTTGATCCTCGACGAGCCGACGTCGGGCCTCGATCCGGTCGCGCGTCATGAACTGCTCGGCGAATTCATGGACGTGCTGCGGGACGAGGATCGTTCGATCCTGTTCTCCTCGCACAACACCGTGGACGTGGAACGCATTTCGGACCGCATCACGTTTATCGACCGCGGGCGCCTGGTCGACAGCAGCGACAAGGAAGACTTCCTCGAACGCTGGCGCCGCATCCAGCTGCAGCTTCCCGCGGGTACACCGATGCCGGACCTGCCGCATGTGGTCAGTCGCGTCCAGGACGGACAATTCGTCACGCTCACTACCAACCGATACTCACCGGATCTCATCTCATTCCTGGGCGCCGGCGTTCGCGAAGTGCAGCGCATGAGCCTCGAGGAGATCTTCGTCGCGAATGTCATGTATCACCGGGAGCTGCGCGGACAATGAACATGCTCGCACGCAAACTGATCGCGAAAGATTTCTACCTGAACCGCTGGCTCATCATCGGATCCACGGTCGCGGGGCTCGTCGGCCTGGGCGTCGCCGCCGAAGGCGAAATGCGCTTCAACATCGGCATGCTCATCTGGCTCACGACCATCATTGCCTTCGGCGTGGTGCTCGTCACGTTTGCGATCGCGAACGAGCGCAAGGAGCGCACGCTGCAGTTCGTGCTGAGCCTGCCGCTTTCGCACGGTGACTATGTCCGCATCCGGGTCATCGGGCTGCTGCTTTGTTTTCTCGTGCCATGGTCCGTACTGAGTGTCGGCGCCATCGCGCTCATCGCAGTGATGCCGAATCTGCCCGACGGGCTGCTGTCGGTCTTCGTGCTGCTGTGCGGCTTCATGCTGGCCAACTACTCGGTGGTGCTGTGTGGGGCACTGCACACGGCCTCCGAGGGAGTGATGACCATGGTGATCATCGTGACCAACATGAGCATCACGCTGTTCATCTTCATGGTCCTCGGGCTTCCGTCGCTGCGCGAACAATTGCGCGCGGCGGCACCCGATTGGAACTCTGCTTTCTGGATCGTACTGGCCATCGAAGCCGCGACGCTGCTCGTCACCTTGTCACTGCCTTACTTCGTGGCGGCCCGCCGTCGCGATTTCATCTGAAGGGACTCGAACAATGAACAATACGAATGACCAACGCCTGCACGCGCTCGACGCGGTGCGTGGCTTCGCCCTCTTGTTAGGCGTCGCGTTCCACGCGGCTCTCTCGTTCATGCCCGGCTGGCCGCCCGGCATCTGGGCCATGAACGACAACTCGCCGAGCCAGTTCCTGAGCGACGCGGCCTTCGTCACGCACATCTTCCGCATGTCGCTGTTCTTCTTCATCGCCGGTTACTTCGGACGCCTGCTGTACCAGAGGCTCGGCGCCAGCGCCTTCTGGGCGAATCGCGGCAAGCGCATCGCGGTGCCGCTCATCGCCGGCTGGATCGTGCTGTTCCCGCTCATCGCCTATATCTGGACGATCGGTATCACCAAGGTGTTCGGCGGCACGATGCCGCCCATGCCGGAAATGCCGAAGGTGCCCGGTGCATTCCCGCTCACGCACCTGTGGTTCCTCTACCAGCTGCTGCTCACCTACGTGGCGGTGCTCGCGATCCGTGGCATCGTCGCCCGGCTCGACCCGGCGCAGAAACTGCGGGGCCTCATCGACCGGGCGGTCGCAGCCTCGGTTCGCACCATGACCGCCACTTTCACGCTGGGCCTGCCGGTCGCTGCCGCACTCATGACCCTCCCGATGTGGTTCTACTGGCAGGGCATTCCGACGCCCGATCAGTCATTGATTCCCCAGGTGCCCGCATCGGTGGGATTCGGCACTGCATTCGCCTTCGGCTGGCTGGTGCATCGTTCGAAAGATGCGCTCGCGGCCATCGTACAGCGCTGGTTTGCGAATCTCGTGATCGCGATCGTCGCCACCGGCTGGATGCTGCATACGATGCATGCGAGTCCGATGGCGCAGCCGGGTCTCACCAAGACCGTGTACGCGATGGTGTTCGGCGTGGCGGTGTGGGGCTGGGTCCTCGGACTCACCGGCGCCGCGCTGCGCTTCCTGTCCAACTACAGTGCCACGCGCCGCTACATCGCCGACGCCTCTTACTGGATCTACCTCGCTCACCTGCCCGTGGTCGCGGCTATCCAGGTGTGGGTCGGCCACTGGCCGCTGCACTGGGGCGTGAAATATCCCTTCATCCTCGTGGCGAGCTTCGCGGTCCTGTTCGCGAGCTATCACTACCTGGTGCGCCCGACCTTCATCGGGCAATTGCTCAATGGCCGCAAGTATCCGCGCAAGAATCCGCCGCCCGCGGCTGCAGGAACTCCGACGAACATCACGAACATCGGCACCACGGGCGCCGTCGCGCGACTCACCGGCGTCACCAAGCGTTACGGCAAGACCACGGCGCTGTCCGGCCTCGACATCGAAGTGCGGCGCGGTGAGTTGTTAGCGCTGCTCGGGCCGAACGGTGCCGGCAAGACGACTGCCATCGGACTGTGGCTCGGTCTCATCGAGGCGGACGCCGGTGACGTGATGCTGTTCGGCGGCTCGCCGCAGGACGTGGCGCTACGCCGCCACCTCGGCGTGATGATGCAGGATGTCGAGCTCGTCAAGGAGTTGCGCGTGCGCGAGCTCATAGCTCTCGCCGCCAGCTATTACCCGAATCCCATGACAGTCGAGGAAGCCCTGACGACGACAGGCACCACTCCGATGGCAGATCGACTGTACGGCAAACTTTCCGGCGGCCAGAAGCGGCAGGTCCAGTTCGCCGTGGCGATCTGCGGCCGCCCGCGGCTGCTGTTCCTCGACGAGCCCACCGTCGGTCTCGACATCCAGGCACGCGAGGCGCTGTGGGCCAACATCCGCGCGCTGATCGCCGATGGGTGCTCGGTCGTACTCACGACTCACTACCTGGAAGAAGCCGAGGCGCTCGCCACACGCGTGGCGGTGCTCGCGAAAGGCCGCGTGATCGCCAGCGGCAGCGTCGATGACATGCGCTCGCTCGTGGGACGGCGACAGATCAGCTGCGAATCCACGCTCACGCCCGAAATCGTGCGCACCTGGCCCGGCGTCGCTGACGCAGGCAGGGATCGCAACCGCCTGCTGATCACCGCGACCGACGCCGAAGGCGTCGTGCGGCGCCTGCTGGCCGCCGACCAGGATGTGCGCCGTCTCGACGTGCGCGAAGCCGGACTGGCCGAAGCATTCAACGAACTCACCCGCGAGGCCGCATGAACACCCTGAACGTCGATACGCTTCCCGCCAGCCGCCTGCTTGGCGCGTACTGGACCGAAACCTATTGCGAGTTCCTGCGCATGCTGCGCAACCTCGCATTTGGCGGACCCATCCTGCTGGTGCCTGTCGGTGCATATCTGCTGGTGGCTGTCGCCATCTCCGCCGACGCCATCACCAAGGATCCGTCGCTCGCCTACTACCTGTTCTCGGGTTTCTCGACGATGGCTGTGACCATGCCCGCGCTGTTCAGCGTCGGCTGCATACTGGCACTCGAACGCGAGGCGGGATTGATGAAGCTCAAGCGCGCCCAGCCGGCACCCACCGGCTCGTGGCTGGTCGCCAAGATCTTCGTCGCCGTGGTCTTCGGCGTGCTGGCCTATCTACCCATCCTCGTCTGCGGCGTGCTGTTCGGCAAGGTCGACATGGGCGCGGCCGAGCTCACCGCCATGAGCCTGGTGCTGATCGCGGGCGCGATCCCCTTCGCCGCCATCGGCCTCTTCATCGGTTCACTGGTCAGCGGCTCGGCGGCGCCGGGATACGCCAACCTGTTCTATCTACCCTGCATCTATCTCTCCGGCCTGTTCATTCCGCTGCCCAAGTTCATGCATGCCCAAACCGTGATCTGGCCGGCGTTCCACCTCAACCAGCTCGCGCTCGGTGCGGGCGGAGTCGACAAGTACAAGTTCCTCCCGCCGCAGATGTATGCCGCGGTCCTCATCGGCATCACCGTGATCTTCGGAGGCCTTGCGATCTGGCGTCTGGCACGAAAAGGCTGATTGGGGTCAGACCCCAATTCCGGGAAATGGGGTCTGACCCCAATTCCGGCTCTGCGACTTACGGCGTAGGAGCCGTGCCAACTTCGGGACGACGCGGTATCTTTGCGGCCGCACATTCGAAGGGGGCGAAACATGAGCGGCAAAGATCGACGTGAGTTTCTGCAGAAGGCCGGGCTCGCCGGTGTCCTTTCAACGATCGCACCAGCCGCCTTCGCGCAAAGCTCCGGCGCTTTCACCGTCGATCCGGCCAATACCGCGCAGCCCGAGATCAAGCCGACGCACTCGGTCAAGTTCGCCGCCATCGGCCTCGACCACGCGCACATCTTTGGAATGATCGCCGCCATCCAGCGCGGCGGCGGCACGCTCGTGGCGTTCCACGCCACCGACCCGGCGCAGATTGCCAGGTTCAACAAGGACTACCCCCGCGTAAAGCTTGCGAGCGAAGACGAAATTCTCAACGACAAGTCGATCCAGCTCGTCGCCGGCGCACCCATCCCCGACCTGCGCGCGCCGCTCGGTGTGCGTGTCATGAAGGCCGGCAAGGATTACCTCGCCGACAAACCCGGCATCACCACGCTCAAGCAGCTCGCCGACGTACGCAAGGCGGTGAAGGAAACCGGGCGCAAGTTCGCCATCATGTACTCCGAGCGCCTCGAAGTGCGCTCCGCGGTGCATGCGGGCGAACTCATCAAACAGGGTGCCATCGGCCGCGTGGTGCAGACCGTGAATCTCGCGCCGCACCGCGTGAATGCGCCGAACCGCCCGGCGTGGTTCTTCGACAAGGCGCGTTACGGCGGCATCCTCTGCGACATCGGCTCGCACCAGGCCGATCAGTTCCTCTATTACACCAACAGCACGAAGGCGAAGGTGATCGCGGCGCAGACCGGCAACGTCGCGTATCCACAGTACCCGAAGTTCGAAGATTTCGGCGACATGACGATGTCGGGCAACGGCGGCACCGGTTACGTGCGCGTCGACTGGTACACCCCGGATGGCCTGGCGACCTGGGGTGACGGCCGCTTGTTCGTGTTAGGCACGGAAGGTTACATAGAGCTGCGCAAGTACATCAACGTGGCGTCGAACATGACCGGCGGCAACCACCTGTACATCGTCGACAAAAAACAGGCGCGCTACATCGATTGCAAGGACGTGCAGCTGCCATTCGGCCCGCAGTTCGTCGCCGACATCGTCAACCGCACGCAGGTGGCGCAAGACCAGGACCAGGCCCTGCTCGCGGCGGAACTCGTGCTCAAGGCACAGACGATCGCGACACCACCCATCAGCGCCTGAGTAAACAAGGGAACCATGAGACTCACACGCGCGCCGCTGATAGCGGCATTGCTCGCATGCGTCACGGCGCAGGCCGACGAATCGCCGGGGCCGGCCTATGTGCCGTACCAGTCGTCGGGAATTTACGCGCTCGGCGAGACCGCGGGATGGAACGTCACGCTGCCGTGGAATTCGCCCACGGTGAGCTACGTGATCCGCAGGAACAACCTCGCTGAAATCGGCCGCGGCACGCTCACACCCGGCAAGCCTTCGCGCATCGAGGCGAAACTCGATGAGCCCGGCATGGTGTACGTCGAGATCACCGCGAACACGCCGGGCGCGGCGCCGAAAGCACTGGGCGCGGCAGTGGCCCCCGAGAAAATCACTCCCGCGATTCCCGCGCCCGCGGACTTCGACGCGTTCTGGGCAGCGAAGATCCGGGCGCTGCGCAAGGTTCCAGCGAAACCCGAACTCACCGTCAAACCCAGCGACAAGGACGGCGTCGATTTCGCGATCCTCAGGATGAATCACGTCGAGGGCAAACACATCTGGGGCCAGGTGGCCAAGCCGCACGACGCCCCAGGAAACAGGCAAGGCAAGAAGAAGTATCCCGGACTCATTATCCTGCAATGGGCCAGCCCGCCTTACCCGTTGCACAAGTCGTGGGTCACTGACCGCGCTGCCGAAGGCTGGCTGGCGGTCAACATCGAACCGCACGACGTCATGCCCGACCAGCCCAAGGAGTATTACGACGCGTTGCCGGAAGCGATCAAGAACTACAACACCATCGAAACGCGCAACCGGGACAAGAACTACTTCTTATATATGTACCTGGCCGACATCCGGGCGGTCGACTACCTGGCCAGCCGCCCCGACTGGGACGGGAAGACGCTGGTGGTCATGGGCACCAGCATGGGCGGCCAGCAAAGTCTCTGCGCCGCCGGCCTGCATCCCAAGGTCACGGCCATGCTGGTCAACGTGCCCGCCGGCGCGGACGTCAATGGCGACGCCCATGGCCGCAGGATCGGTTATCCGTTCTGGGACGTGAACGATCCGCAGGTGCTGAAAACCGCGCAGTATTTCGACACCGCCCACTGCGCCGCGCGCATCAGGGTGCCTTCGCTGGTGTCGATGGGCTTCATCGACACCGCCACTCCGCCCGTCGGCATCTGGGCGGCGTTCAACCAGATCAAGGGTCCCAAGGAAGCGGCGCCGATGATCGACTCGCCGCACAACCACCTCGCCACGCCCGAACAGTCGCTGCCCTGGACGCAACGTTCCGCGGCGTGGCTGAGCGCGCTAGTCGCGGGCCGTTCGCCGTTCGAGCCCTCGGACGTCGCGACGCCGCGCACCGATGCGAACTCGAAACTCGCGCATGAACAATTGCTCGCCAAGCGCAAGGCCGGCCAGATCGACATCTACTTCATGGGCGATTCCATCACGCGCCGATGGGGCGCGAGCGATGCCCAGTACCAGGACCTGCTGGCCAACTGGCGCGCGAATTTTCATGGCTGGAATGCCGCGGACTTCGGCTGGGGAGCCGACAAGACGCAGCACATGTTGTGGCGGCTGCAGAATGGCGAGCTCGACGGTGTCGCTCCGAAGATCGTCGTGCTGATGGCTGGCACTAACAATGTCGGTCGGGCGACACCGCTGGGTGATGCCAGCGAACGCGCCGCCGAGGTGGCAGCGCGGTGTGTCGGCCATTGTCAGAGAAATCCGGCAGCGCGCCCCAAATGCCACGCTGGTGATCACCGGCATCACACCGCGCAATGACAACATCGCCGTCATGCCCGTCATCAACGAGGCAAACGCGCAGATCGCGCGGCTCGCCGATGGCAGGAAGGTGCGTTACATAAACATCAACGACCAGCTGGCGTTTCCGGACAACCACTTACGCGAGGGAATGGCCAACGACGGCCTCCATCTGACGCCCAGGGCATACCAGGTCTGGGCCGATGCGCTGAAGCCGATCTTCATGGAAATCCTGGGACCACCAGCCGCGGACGACCGCTCGCCCCCGCCCACGGGTGATCCCAGTGCGCAGCCGCTGCCTGCGCCCGCGCAAAGTCCGTGACCTGACCGCGCGATCGGAGCAAGATCGGACCTAAGGGGAGAAATCTCGGAGGTCTCGGGTGTACACGCCCGTGTACGCGATCGCGTATCGAGACGCAGCGCTCATCATCAGTCGAGCGTCGGCAAAGTATTGGACCGCGTTTCAACCGAATCGCGATGTCAGCACCGCACTCACCATCTCCGCCGTCGTACACCTGGTGTTCCTCTTCGGAATAGGCAGCGCGCTTTACGTAGCCGGCGAGGACGAAAAAGACATTCCCGAACTGTCGGTACAGATCGAAACCCGCGCAGGCCCGAACGAACAGGAATTTACCGAGGCTGCCCTTCCGCAGCCCGCGCCCGATCCTGTCGAGCAAGTAATCGACAATCCGGGCACCGGCGAACAAACCCTCGACGCGCCGGCGCTGGCCGACACCACGCCGATGCAGGAGCACATTCCCGAGGTGGAGCAGCTCGACGTCGCGGCCGTCGCCGTCGAGCCGGCGCCCGAGGCGGCAGAGGTACTAACTACCACCGCCGAATCGGCCGCCGAAGTGCCGCTCATCACCGAGCCCACCCCCGAAGGCGCGGCCGACGTGATGCCACAGCCCGAGCAGGTCATGCTCACGCGCAGCGTGCAGCTACTCGCACAGAAGCTGCTCGACACCAACACCACCGCAACCACGATCAGCTGGCAGCAGGACGGCCAGCAATACTCCGCGCGCGTCATGCGCCAGCCGGCGGCCGACAGCACCGGGCTCGAACAGGTGATCGCCGAGATCATGACGGACAAGGACGGCAAACGCATGAAGACGCGCCTGAGCCTCAAGCGCCTCGCGTTCTCGCATTTCACGCAGCTCGTGAACAACTGGGACCCGAACATCCAGATGCACGACGACGTGATCGATGGCCGCTTCCACAGCAATACCGAATTCGGCCTGACCACCATCGGTGGCGTGAAGCCCAAGTTTTTTGGCAAGGTGACCACCGCCGCTTCGACGCTGACCTTTGGCAACTTCAATTCCCGCCGCAACAAGGACGTCTTCCAGGGTGGCGCCGAAACCAGGACGGACCGCGTCACGCTGCCGCGCGACATGCCCGATGTCGTCAGCGGCGGTGACGAACGCGAACGGCAGCTGTTTGCCGATGACACCCGGATCATCTTCAATCCCGACGGCAGCTACGTGTGGCGACTCGCCAATGGCGAAGGCGCGCTGCAGCGCGCGGAACCTTCGCAGAAGCCGCGGTATCTCATCGGTGAGAAGGACGCCAAGCTGTACGTGCGCGGCACCGTCTCCGGCATCTTCACGGTCTACTCACCCAACGACATCGAAATCGAAGACGACCTGGTGTACCTGAAGGATCCGCGGCAGACCGTCGTCTCGCGCGACTACCTGGCGCTGATCTCCGGCCGCGACATCCGCATCGCTTCCAACGAGGTCACCGGGCCCGGCGATTTGAATGTGCATGCGGCGCTGTTTGCGCGCCGTCGCTTCTATACGGAAGGCACGGAGCACGCCAAGCCGGCCATCATGTTCATCTACGGCAGCCTGACTGCCGGCACCATCCTCGAGACCGAGCCCCGCTACGGCACCAAGCTCGACTATGACAAGCGCTTCGAATACCTGCGCCCGGCCAGCTTCCCGATGACGCGGAGATACGAGGTGGATTCCTGGGATCAGGACTGGAAAGAGGTCCAGGGAGGCGAAAACGAAGCTTTCACCGGGAATCTCGCCCAATCGCAGCCGTAAAAAGGGGACAGATCTATTTATTTCGCCAGCCGGGCCACTAACACGAGCTTTCCGAATAATAAATAGATCTGTCCCCTTTTTTTCGCGTACATTCCGCCCCCCGCCAGAGGTGCCGGGTGAGGAAAGTGGGCAATCGCTGTGTCGCCCCGACTGAATTCCCCACTTTCCTCACCCGGCAACATGAGCGAGTCCATGTCTGAAATTGCCAATTTGCCGAGCTTTTCCGAGCTCGGCCTGAGTGATGCCGTTGTCGCCGCTTTGACGGCCGTCGGTTACGAAACTCCCACGCCGATCCAGGCGCAAACCATTCCTGCCCTGCTCGGTGGCGCCGACCTGCTCGGCCAGGCCCAGACCGGCACCGGCAAGACGGCGGCGTTCGCGCTGCCCATCCTCTCGAAGATCGACGTCGAGCTGCGCGCCACCCAGGCGCTGATCCTCGCGCCCACGCGCGAGCTCGCGATCCAGGTCGCCGAGGCATTCCAGAAGTACGCGGCGAAAATGCCGGGCTTCAACGTGCTGCCTATCTACGGCGGCCAGAGCTACACCCCGCAGTTGAAGGGCCTGAAGCGCGGCGCGCACGTCGTCGTCGGCACCCCGGGCCGGTTGCTGGACCACGTGAAGAGCGGCGCGCTCTCGCTCGAGCACCTCAAGTTCCTCGTGCTCGACGAAGGCGACGAGATGCTGCAGATGGGTTTCGTCGACGACATCGAATTCCTGTTCCAGCAGGCGCCGGAAGACAAGCAGGTGGCGCTGTTCACCGCGACGCTGCCGCATTCCATCCGCCGCATCGCGCAGACGCACATGCGCGACCCGCGCGAGATCAGCGTGCAGTCGCGTGGTGAAGCCGCGCCGAAGATCCGCCAGCGTTACTGGATGGTCAGCGGCCTGCACAAGCTGGACGCGCTCACGCGCGTGCTCGAATCCGAACGCTTCGATGCCATGCTGGTATTCGTGCGCACCAAGATCGAAACCGTCGATCTCGCGCAGCGCCTCGAAGCGCGCGGCTTCGCGGCCTCGGCGTTGAACGGCGACATGGAACAGCGCCAGCGTGAGCAGATGGTCACGCAGCTCAAGAACGGCAAGATCGACATCCTGATCGCCACCGACGTGGCGGCGCGCGGTCTCGACGTCGAGCGCATCTCGCACGTGCTCAACTACGACATCCCGTACGACTCCGAAACCTACGTGCACCGCATCGGCCGCACGGGCCGCGCGGGCCGCAGTGGCGACGCCATTCTCTTCGTCAGCCCGCGCGAGCGGAACATGCTGCGCGTCATCGAACGTGTGACCAAGCAGCAGCTCGAAGAGATGAAGATGCCGAGCGTCGCTGACGTCAACGAACTGCGCGTGGTCAAGTTCAAGGAAAAAATCACCGCGGCAGTCATGAGTGGCGCTGGCAAGGAATTCCAGGGCATGCTCGAGCAGGTGCAATCCGATGGCGACATTCCCGCCATCGAGATCGCCGCGGCACTCGCGAGCATGGTGCAAGGTTCGACGCCGCTGTTCCTCTCGCAGAAGGCGGAGTCCGATCAGCCGAAGGCGCCGCCGCGCATCGACGGCAGCGTCCCGACGCAGACCTATCGCATCGAAGTGGGCCACGCGCACGGCGTGTTGCCCGGGAACATCGTCGGCGCGATCGCCAACGAAGCCGGCATCGAAGGCAAGAACATCGGCCACATCGACATCCGCGAAGATCACAGCTACGTCGATCTGCCCGGCTTGCCCGATGAAATGATGGCCAGCCTGCAGGACGTCCGCGTGCGCGGCGAAGCCATTCGCATCCAGCGCGTGGATTCGAAGCCTGACAAGCCCAAGTTCAGCGGGCAGTCGCGACGGCCGGATCGCATGGCCGAGGAAGATGGCGGTCGACGCCCCTACGCCGGTGGTGGCAAACGCTACGAGAAGTCAGGCCCGCCCTCCGGCGAGAAGCGTCCTTACACCGGCGGCGGCAATCGCTTCGACAAGGCCGGTGAACCGCGTCCTTTCAAGAGCAATCGTTCCGAATCGCGCAACTACTCGGGTCCGCCGCGCAGCTACTCGGGCACGCCACGTTTCAAGCGTGATGACAGCTCGCCCCCGCCCGCCGAAGGCGGCGATCGGCCCACGTTCGAAGGCAGCAAGCCGGCGCGTTTTTCGACGTTCGCGGAAAAGCCGCGATTCGCCGGCAAACCGTCGTTCGGTGGCAAACCGTCATACGGCGGCAAGCCTTCGTTCGGCGACAAGAAGCCTGACGGCTTCAAGAAGAAATACGTCGGCAAGGCCGCTGGTGCGAAAGGCTCTTACAAGGGTGCCAAAGCCGAACGCGCGAAGCGCGGGGTCTGAAGTCCCCCGCGCCTGAGGCGTTCGCGCTGATTCGCGTGGCTACTTCGCGGCTGGCACGACCGAGATCGCCAGCGCCTCGGTGTACGCGACGTCGACCTTGTCGCCCTTCTTCAGCGTGCGGATGAATTTCTTTCCTTCGGGCGACTCCACCGCGATGGTGCGCGAGAAGCCGTCCGGCCGCTTGAACGACACCGTGTCGAACGATGTATCCACCGACTCGATTTGCACGGTGGTCGAAACGGTTGCGCCCACCATTGCCGCAGGCTTCGAACCCACGGGTGCCGTACCAGACTGGGTGTCGACCGTCGTGACCGGCGTGGCCTTGCTCTTGGTGATCGCCGCCGCCAGGGCCGCGGTGTAGGTCACCTTCACGTCGTCACCCACCTGTATCTGCGGGAAGTTGACGATCTCGGGTCCACACAGGATGGTCGACGTGCCGGACGGCCCGCTCAGCGACAGCAGGCGATTCTCGGAGTCGATCGCAACGACCTTCGCCGAGACCTCCAGCGATTCTTTCTTCAGGAATGGTTCCTTCGCCGCGCAACCGAACGAGGCGACGATTCCGATGATCGCGAAGACAATCGAACGTTTCATTTTCAGCTTCCTTCTGCAGTAGATGATTACGGCGCCTGCGGTGTGCCGCGGGCATTGTCGAGCGCGGCACGCAGCAGGCCCGCCCACATTTCCAGCGCGCGCCGCGCCTCGGCGGAATTCTCGACGGAACCTTCGACCTTGAGATTGCCGAATGACCGGCCTTTCTCCTTGTCGACTGCGCGGGCCAGCAACGCACCGCTTTGCGAATCGCGCAATTCCAGTGTCAAAGTCAGATCGCTCGGCGAGACGATGAACATGCGCTGCGTACCGGCGGTGGCCGGGGCTGCCGAGACGTCGAGCTCGGTGATCGATGCGGAGATACGCAGCACATCCGGCCCGGGCTGCGTCGTGACTGGATAGCCATGCTGCATCGTGAGAGCACTCGAGAAGATCTCGTTGAAGATCGCGGTTCCCTGCGAACGGATGCGCGTCACGTCGCTGGCGGTCACATCGGGATTTCGTTGCTGCCAGTCGAGCTTGAACGCAAGATTCACGGGGTCGAGTATCACGCGCTTGTAAGCTCCAAGGGCCGCGCCGGGCTTGACGTAGACCGTGTCGGCCTGCCTGCCTTGCACGCGTACGAGACCGTCGGGAGTCCGCTCGGCGACGGGCGGCGCATTGACCACACAGCCGCTGAGCAGCGTCAGCAGACTCAAGCCGATCGTCACTTCTCGCATTGCATCTCTCATGGAGTTCCCTTTGCTGCTGGCGCCGGCTTGTCGGCAATCCATACACCCAGCGATGAATACGTCACGGCGAGGATCACCGGACCGATGAACAGGCCGATGACACCGAAGGCGATGAGTCCGCCGATGACGCCGGCAATGATGAGGATCAACGGCAGATCCACTCCGCGACTGATGAGGATCGGGCGCAGGAAGTTGTCGAGCAACGCCATCGGGATGCTGTAGATCAGAAACACGGTCGCCGCCACGCCGCTCGCATGCGAATACATCCAGATCACTGCCGGAATCAATATGAGGATCGGGCCGATCTGCGCGATGCAGAGCACGAACACGATGGCGGTCAGCAGTCCGGGATGCGGGATGCCCGCGACGAAGATCCCGAGTCCGACGAGCGTGGTCTGTACCAGCGCCGTCACGACGACGCCGAGCGCCACGCTCTGCACCGATTGCCCGGCCAGGATCACGGCCGCATCGCCGCGCTCTCCCGCAAGGCGCGTCGCAAAGGCGCGCACGCCGGCGGCGGCCGTTTCGCCTGTTGCATAAAGAATTCCCGCGATGATCACCGTGAGCAGGAAGTGCCCGAGCAGGCCGCCGAAGCCGCCGGTCACTGCCACGAGCCACGCCGCCACGGACTTGACGTACGGCCGGATCGTCTCCGCGAACTGTTCCGGCCCGCCGGCAGACAGTTCCTGCCACTTGGCGGTGAGGCGCTCACCCCCAAACGGGACCTTCGCGAGCCAATCCGGTGGTGGACCCAGTCCGGTCTTGAGATACGAACGGATGATTTCGACACCATCGACCGACGCATCGAGCATTGCGCCGAGTGCCGCCCAGAATGGCACGACGAAGATCACCAGCATGACGATGGTCATGACAGTCGTCGCCAATGCGCGACTTCCACCGGCCTTGCGCTGCACCCACAGCAGCAGCGGCCAGGTGGCTACGACGATCGCCGTGGCCCACACCAGCGGGCCGATGAAGGCCTGCATCGTCCACAGGCTCGCCACCAGCAGCACGCCGATGATGAGCACGCCCAGAGTCGTTCGCGTCAGGTCCTGCGATGGTCCATCGTTCATTGCGCGCCCCAGGGATTTATTAGGCGATTTGATACCGGATGGTGCTCCCGCGATCATGGGACCAAGGTCTCATTCCCGCGGGCCGGCCTGGGGTTCGATATTGCTGCAGCAGCGATCGGGAGGGCGCGCGCTCATTCGCGGCGGCCTATCTATGCGCAACGCCGAGGATCCTCGCCCCATGAGCGCTGAAATCGCCAACGTGTCCGGACATGTGCTGACGATGAAAGTGAGCGGCACGCTCAGCCAGGCTGAACTCGCCGGCATGCAGTCGGCGGCCGCCGGCGTGATCAGCGCCGGTGGCAAGTGGCGCATCCTGGTGCTGACGGAGAATTTCGAGGGCTGGGAGCGTGGTGGCACCTGGAACGATTTTTCGTTCTCTGACCACGACGCCAGCATCGAGCGGATGGCGATCGTCGGTGAACGCCGCTGGGAAGAGCTGACGCTGCTGTTCACCGCCTCGGGCCTGCGCGCGTTTCCCATCGAGTATTTCGAGCCGGGCCAGATCGCCGAGGCACGGCACTGGCTCGCCGCTCGAGAGATGACTAACTAACTACAGCCTCAAAGGCGGGTGCACAGTGGCCAAGAAAGAACGCCTGGTGAATCAGAACTGGTGGATCTCCACCCTGCTGGTGAATCAGTACAAGCACTGCCCGCCGCTCACCAGGAACATCAAGGCTGACGTGGTCATCGTCGGCGGAGGGTTCGCCGGAGTGGCGGCCGCCGTCGAGTTCCTGAAGTCGGGGCATAAGGTCGTGCTGATCGACAAGAACATGCTCGGCGGCAGCTCCTCGGGCCGTAGCGCCGGGTTTCTCACGCCCGACAGCGAGCTCGAATTGCACCAGCTGGTCCGTCGCTACGGCGTGAAAGCCGCGGGCGAAATCTGGAACGCGCCGCTACGCGGCATTGAGCGGCTCGTCGCCGGCATCCAGAAACACGACATCCAGTGCGGCCTGCTGAAGCAGGACTCGCTGTTCCTGGGGCTCGGCAAGGGCGGAAAGGAGGCTGTCGACTCCGAGCTGCACTGCCGGCAGGAGGTCGGATTCACCGACCAGAAGACCTACGACGAAAACCAGTTGAAAAGTGTGCTCGGTGCGCAGGGCTTCACCGCGGGCATTCGCTACGGCGGCACGTATGGCGTCAATCCGCTGGCCTGCCTGCAGGGATTCAAGAACCTGCTGATCGAACATGGCATGGAGATCTACGAGAGCACCGAGATGAAGCGGCTCGAAGATCACACCGTGTACACGCATGCCGGCAGCGTCACCGCGGACAAGATCATCATCGCGGTCGACAAGCTCGACAGTTCCATCAGCCCGCTGTCGGACGAGGTATTCCACGCGCAGACGTTCCTGAGCGTGACCGAGCCGTTGACCGACCGCGAACTGCAAGATTCTCTTTCCGAGCGGCGAGCAGATGCAGTGCTGGGACTCCAAGCTCGTCTACACCTACTTCCGCCTCACCGCCGACAACCGCCTGCTGCTCGGTGGCGGGACGCCGATCACTACCTACCTGAAGGATGCGTTCAACAATCCGCGCGTCATCCGCAAGATCATCGCCGAATTCCTCGAGCACTTCCCGGAACTCGGCAAGCTGTCGTTCATGCAGTTCTGGCCAGGACAGATCGACGCGACGCGCGACCTGCTGCCGACTATCGCCGTGCCGCCGGGCCAGCCGCATATCCGGTTCATCTTCGGCGCGGTCGGCATTCCATGGGCGGCTTTCACCGGCAGCTTCACCGCGCGCAACATCCTCGGCGTGGCCGATGAGGACTATCAGAAGTACTTCAACTACTTCTCCAACGAGCGCAACTTCTTCCTGCCGAGCGGCCTCGGCAAGGTGATCGGCAAACCCCTGCTGTTCTCGCTGAGCAACAGCTGGGCGAAGTTCTTCCAGGTCGACAAGCTGCGCGTCGCCGCCGGACCGGAGAAGGAATTCTGAGGCCGGCGTTCACCAGGTGTTTCGGTGCGGCGGTGCTGCTCGCCTGCTGCCTTGCGGCCGGATGCACCGTCGGGCCCGACTACGAGCGGCCGGAAATCGAACGCGCCGGAGAAGTATCGCTTCGCCGTCGTGGAGGCCAACGAACTCGCCAACACGGAATGGTGGAAGCAGTTTCACGACCCGACGCTCGATGAGCTCATCCAGATCGCGCTCTCCGACAACTTCGATGTGCGCATCGCCGCGGCTCGCGTCGACGAGTTCTACGGCAACCTCGGCGTAACGCGTTCCGGAAAATTCCCGCAAGTCGGCGCCGAAGCCGCCGTCGGCAGCGGGCGAACGCCACCCGACCCACGCCGCGGACAGCGTGCGCGTCGATGCGTTCGCGTCCTGGGAAATCGACCTGTTCGGGCGACTGCGCCGGCTCACCGAAGCAAGCCGCGCGGATCTGCTGGCCAGCGAAGAAGGCCGGCGCTTCGCGGTCCTCACGCTCGTTTCGACGGTGGCCTCGACGTACATCACCCTGCTCGGCATCGACGCGCAGCTCGACATCGCGAAGCGCACCCTGGTCAGCCGCGCAGAGGCGCTGAGGATCTTCGAAGCGCGTTACCGGCGCGGCGCCACCTCGGAATTCGAGCTGTCCCAGTCACGTTCGGAATACGCCGTCACGAAGTCCACGATTCCGCCGCTCGAACAGGCGCAGGCGCAGATCGAAAACGCGCTGTCATTGCTGCTCGGACGCAATCCGGGGCCGATCGCGCGCAGCAACGACGCTCGAGGCGCTCGGACTGCCGAGCGTACCGGCCGGCCTGCCCTCGGAGATCCTCGAGCGCCGGCCGGACGTCAAGCAGGCCGAGCTCAACCTCATCGCCGCGAATGCACGCATCGGCGCCGCGAAGGCGCTGTACTACCCCAGCATTTCGCTGACCGGGCTGTTATGGCAGCGTGAGCAACTCGTTCGACACGCTGTTCACCGGTCCCGCCGAGCTCTACAGCTACGGTGCCGCGGTTGCAGGACCCATCTTCACCGGCGGCGGCATTTCCGGCCAGGTGAGCAGCGCCGAAGCGCGCCAGCAGCAGTCGCTGCTCGCGTATCAGCGCGCGATTCGCACGGCCTTCCGCGATGTCGAGAATGCGTTGATTGCCAGCCAGAAATCGCGCGAGGCGCTGGCGGCGCAGGAAGAGCGCGTGGACGCGATGCGCGACTACGCCCGGCTCGCCAACCTGCGCTACGACAACGGCTACTCGGGTTACCTCGAGGTGCTCGATGCCGAGCGCGGCCTGTTCTCCGCGGAACTCGACTACACGCAGGCCAAGAGCGACACCTACTTCGCGCTGGTGGATCTCTACACGACGATGGGCGGCGGCTGGGTGGTCGACGCCGCGGCTCGTTGCGGCGCAACCTCGCGTCGACATGGCGCAAGATCCGAAATCCTTTCCCTGAAGACTGCTCAATGGACACCAAGGTCAATCCACCGATACCCGACAAGCACCGGCCGCCGCGAGTGATGCCTCACCCGCGACCGATGCGCCGCCCGCGCCGCCGGGCGATGCGGGAAAGCCCAAGGATCCGGTGAAGACCATCACCAAGGGCGTGCTGATCACGCTCGCGGTGATGTTCATCTATCACGTGGCTTCGGATCGCGTCACGCCCTACACCTCGCAGTCGAACATCGAAGTGCTGCTGGTGCAGATCGCTCCGCAGGTGACCGGGCAGGTGATCGAAGTCGCCACGCGCGACAACGCGCGCGTGAAGAAAGGGCAACTGCTGTATCGCATCGACCCGGAACCTTTCGAGATCGCGCTGCGCGCGGCGGAAGCCAACCTCGCGATGGTGCAGCAGAACCTCAAGGTCTCGAGCGCCCAGGTGCGCTCGACGCAAGCCGCACTCACCAAGCAGCGCACCGAGCTCGCGACGAGCAAGGAGCTCGGCGGCATCATCTTCGAACTGACCAAGGAAAAGGCGCTGTCGGAAACGGATTCCATCCGCGCGCGCTCCGAAATCGAGCGCGCCACGGCGGACCTGGCGCGCGCGGAAGCGGACCTGGAAAGTGCCAAACAGAAACTCGGTCCCGCGGGTGACGCCAATCCTCAACTGCAGCAGGCGCGCGCAGCGCTCGAGCAGGCGCGACTCGATTTCACCAACACGACCGTGCTCGCGCCCGCCGACGGCATGATCACCAACCTGCGCCTGTCCAAGGGTCAGTACGCCAATCGCGGACAACCGGTGATGAGCTTCATCGAGGGCAACAGCGTCTGGCTCACCGCCTATCTACGCGAGAACCAGCTCAGCAGGGTGGCGCCGGGCAACGCGGTGCGCGTGACGTTCGATCTGCTGCCGGGCCGCGTGTTCGATGGACAGGTCGACAGCGTGGGCTGGGGCGTCACCAACGGCGGCGACGAAGCGCCGGTGGGCACTCTTCCCGGACGTCCAGTCGCAATCGGGCTGGCTGCGCGATCCGCAACGCTTCCCGGTGCGCATCGCGCTCAAGGAAGAAGCCAGCAATGCGCTCGGCGATCTGCCGCTGCGCAACGGCGCACAGGCCAACGTGCTGATACTCACGAATCCGAATTCGTGGCTGCTGAATCCGATCGGCCGCGTTTGGCTGCGCATCGTCTCCTGGATCAGCTACATCTACTGACGCCATGGATACCGCACACACTCATGCGGTGTTGCGCTTTGCCTTTGCAGTGACGCTTGCGTTCGTCGTCGCGGAACTGATGGAGTGGACGCCGCCATTTCTTTCGCCGGTGCTGACCTGCGTGGTGATGGCCAACATTCCCGTGCGCCCGCCGATCAAGGTCGCGCTGGGCTTCAGCCTCGTCATCGGCGCTTCCGCGTTCTTCGGGCTGCTGCTCTCCTACGCCTTTCGCGGCGCGCCGCACATTCTCTTCGGCCTGAGCACGCTCATCGTGTTCCTCGCGCTGCATGCGCTCGCGAAGGGAGCTTCGCGGCTCGGCTCCGCTGTTCATCATCATCTGCACGACAGCCATCCCGGTGGTCGGCATGTCAGTCTCTCGTCGTCGCGGAACACTTCGCCGTCGCGTTTGCGAGCGGCGCCTGCTTCGCGATCTTCATGGCCTGGGTGAGCTGGTTGCTCTTTCCGAAGGCCATGCCACCGCGCGCTGCTCCCAAAGCCGTGCCTTTGTCGCCGGAGCTCGCGTTTCGCAGCGCGTTGCTGGGCACGGCCATCCTCGCGCCGCTCATGCTCATCTACCTGATGATGGGCCTGTACACCGCGCTGCCCGTCATGATCGGCACCGTCATGATCGTTGCCACCCTGGATTTCCATCTCGGCCGCAAGCAGGCAGCCCTCCGTGTCATCGCCAACTTCGCCGGTGGTGTCTCCAGCGTCATCGTGCTGGTGCTGCTCGCTATCCACCCCACGCTCGCGACGTTCACGCTGCTGCGTGCTGGCCTCAGCGCTGCTGTTCGGCCTGCGAATTTCTCACGGCGATCCGATGGCCCAACTGCTGACCGTTGCGTGCAACGGCTACCTGATCGTATTCGGCACCGCCCTGCACTCGGATGTCAGGAACGTTTGACGTGTGGCTGACGCGCGTCGGCTATTTCTTCCTCGCCGGTCTGTTCACGATCGGAATGATGGCGCTGATCTGGCCGCGATCTCCCAAACCAGAGCCCAATCTCGCCCAACCTGGAGGCAGTCCATGAGCGCCGCGAAACAAGACAAGCCGGTGGAAGCAGTCGCCCCGCCGACGGGGCGCCTCTGGGCCGGAGTCAGCGTCTTCGCATTCGGGTGGATTCTGGCCCTGACGCTGGTGCCTTTCGTGACGAACTCTGACTACCCCACCTCGGTCAAGGCGACGCTCACCACGTTGCTCGTGGTGGTGTGTCCAAAGGTATTCCTGATCGGCGCCATCGCCATTCTCGGCAAACCCGGCTTCGCCTACATCAAGGGCGCGGTCATGAACTTCTTCCGCAAGGTCGGGCCGCCTGCCGAAGTCGGCAAGTGGCGCTATCGCGTGGGCCTGGTGATGTTCTTCCTGCCGTTCCTGACCGTCTGGATCCTCACGTATTTCGGCCCCGTCCTGCCGGGCGGCCGCGAGGCGACGCCTGCCTATCTGAAAGGCGGCGATGTGATGCAGATCCTGAGCCTGTTCGTGCTCGGCGGAGATTTCTGGGACAAGCTGCGGTCGCTGTTCATCCGCGAGGCCAAGGTGGTCTTTCCGGAGAAGGCTGCGGCGACCTAGACGATCTCAGGGCTTGGGCGTCGGCGCGGGACGCGCGTTCGCATCGAGCATCCACTGTCCGCTCGGGTCGTGCGGATCGGCGCAGACGATCTGCTTCGACGAGCCCTTGAGCGTTTTGGCGTAGTTGTCGATACGCAGGCCGCGGCAGTCCCGGCCGTCGGTGCTGATGAACACTTTCAGTAGTTTGACGGCGCCGCCGTTGCCGGTCTTCTCATTCGCCCACTTCTTGACGTCGCCGGGCTTGCCGCGACTCACATCATCCACGGCCGCCCAGAGCATCTCGAAATCCTGCGGCGTGAATTTGGCGCTGGGAGCATCGCGCAGCTCGCCGAGGTTGGCCTGCGCGAACGCGGCCGGGGCCGCGAATGCGCTCATCGCCAACACCGCCAGTGCCAGCGCGATTTTCATCGTGCCGCCTTGGCGGGATAGTGCGCAAAGATCTCGGAGACGATCGACGCTATCGCGGGTCCCGGATTGTTCAGCATGTCTTCGGTCAGACGTCCTTCGGCGATGCCTTCCCACACCAGCATTTTTCGGCGCGCGTCCACGATGTCGATGTTGCCGGTGCCGACGCGGTAGTTCACCGTCTCTTCGTCTTCGAATGCGATCACCGGCAACCCGTAGAGCTCGGCGCGGTACGCGTAGTAACCCGTCGAATAGCCGTACTGCGGCGAAATGCTGGTGGTCGTTTCTTCGGTGGCTCGAGGGTTGGCATTGAAGTTCACCAGCAGATCCGGTGATTCCTCGGTATAGCGGTAGCCGCGCGAGTCCATCTCCTGGCGAATCGCCTGCATGAAATACACCGTCAGCGCGGTGGTCTTGCCGCCGTAGTTCGTGCCAAGCACCGGCACGAAACCGTAACTGCGGTAACCCGAGAACTCGGCCGAAGGATCGACGCGCGTACGCACCTTGAGCGGCGCGGTGCTGCAGGCCGTCAGCGCCAGGGTGACGCACAGCAACAACGAGGCGGCAGACAGGCACCTGAGGCGCGGCAATGTCATGGTGAGGACTTCTCCAGAATGTTGCGTTGTTTGTACTGCCGGCTGCTCCACTGCCCCATCGGACCTTGGTCCCATCGTCAGGAGTGCTGCCGCGCACGACGCTTGCGAGACGTCGAGCTTCGTCCTGGAGGTATCCCGTGAATAGGTCGATCACCCGCGCACTCACACTTTCCTGTCTGCTTGCCTGCGTGTTCGCGCCGGTTGCCGTGACCAAGGAGAAGCCCCCGGAAAACTGGGACGGCCTTGCGCGCAAGAAGGTCAAAGGCCTGGACAACGTCTACGTACGGCCCAACGTGCAATTCGCGCCGTACAAGAGCGTGATGCTCGATCCGACGCAGGTGGAGTTTTCCAAGAACTGGGAAAAGAGCTTTGATTTCTCCGATCGCCCGAACGCCGCCGAAATGCAGAAGATCAGGGACAACGTCTCGAAGCTGATGCGCGAACGGTTCACCAAGGAGCTGGTGGACAACGGCTACACCATCGTCGACGCGGCGGCCGAAGACACCCTGCAGGTCAGGACCGCCATCATCGATCTCTTCGTCACCGCCCCGGACCTGAAGGACCCGGGTATCACCAAGTCTTATACGTCGAGCGCAGGTGGCATGACGCTGGTGCTCGAGGCTCGCGATGGTCCCACCGGGCAGCTGCTGGCACGTGCCGTCGATCGCAAAGAGGACGAACACATGGGCGGTTACATGATGTGGACGAACGCCGCCACCAACACGGCCGATGCGCGGCGAATCATCGACCTGTGGGCGAAGGATCTGCGCAAGTCGCTGGACCGGCTCAACGGTAAGGAAGGGAAGTGAACCTCCCTCGGTGAGCCGAATCGTCAGTCGAACCAGGCGTACTGCCAGGCGACTCCGAAGGTGCTGAAATCGTTGCCGGTGCGCGTGCTCGCGCCTTCGCTCCAGCTGGCCTTGAGCGATTGGCGCGCACCCATGGGCAATGACAGCGTGATGCCCAACCGGGAATTCTCCTTGCGATCCGCCTTGAGCACGCCACCTACGGTGGACTGCCCGCCGAAGTAATAGGTGCTGTCGACCGCCAGCCACAGCCGCGGGCGAATGGTGTAGCTCACGTGCCCTTGCAGCGTCGTGATGGGATCCTGCGAGCGCCGCACGCCGCCAAAGAAGTCGTCGTTGTCGGTGAACAGCCAGACGCCGGCGTAGACATCGAACATCCAGCGCTTGTACGGCATCGACAGGCCGAGCTCGGGTTTGAAGCCCCAGCGGTTGGTGCCGATGTTGATGAGCTTGTCGGGAAAGTATTCGCCCGTGGGCGCGATGACGACGACGCTGGCGCCGAGCGTGGTGCCTGGCGTGCGCTGCATGAATTCCTTCGGTGTCAGGGCCGGCCCGCCGATGAGATTGGTGGCAAGACGAAGCCTGACGTCCGCAAGACCATTGCGCGTCACGCTTCGCCGATCTTCACCGACATTGCCCGAAACATCCGCCCATGCGTAGGGCACGGCCAGCGCAAAGCTCGCCGACTGGCCAAACAATGCGAACGTGCGGCCGTAGCCAGCGACGCCGGCATCGATCGTCGCCTCGATGTCCTCGATGGGCACGGAAGGATCGAGGAGCACTTCGCCGCTCGAACGTGTGCCGGCGAAAAGCACGAAGTTGAGGCCCACCGGGGCCGGCGAATACGCGCGTGGCTCGAGCTCCTGCGCTTCGGTGCCGGCGGCGCACAGCAGGCATCCGAGCAGTACCCACGGACGTAGCGCAATCCTCATACCCAATCTCGAGCGCCGGATAACGCCATGTCGGGGTCAGCGGTTACTGCTTGGGGAAAATCGCGTTCCAGTCGTCCTTCATGCTCACGACGGTCCACTTCTTCGTGACCGCCATATCCAGCGCCTTGTCGAGCGCGCCGACGTGCGAACCGCGATCGTAGGCCCATTCGCGCACCGCATCGGTGTGGTGAACCAGCACTGCCAGGCGCGGACCCTTGCCGGCCGCAGTCCATTCGAGCATCTGCAGATCGCCGTCGGAGTTGCCGAACGCGGCTATCGGCCGGCGCCCGATGAACTTCTGGATGCCGACGACCTTGCCGTCCTTGTCGTTGATGAAATCGACCGCCGGTAGTTTGAGCAGTTCGGGCACATCGCCGCGCATCTGGTACTTGAGGCGCCCGGAGCTGCCCACGACCTGGTCTGGAGGAATTCCATACGCCTCCTCGGCAAATGCGCGTACGAACTCGATGCCGCCGCCCGTGACGATGAAAGTCTTGAATCCATTGGCGCGCAGGTAGTCGAGCAGTTCCAGCATGGGTTGATAGACCAGGCTGATGTAAGGTCGCTTGAAGCGCGAATCGCGCTTGGTGCGGATCCATTCGCGCGCGATGCGCTCGAACGATTCGGTGGTCATGCCAGCATGGGTCGCCGCAATGGCGTCCATGACGTCCTGCTCGCCTCTCGCCAGCGCCCGCTGCACGTCACCTTCCAGCAGCGAGGCGAAAGGCTCCTGGGTTTTCCATTCAGGATGGCCAGCCGACAGCAGCTTGATACGATCGATCGCGAATTCGAACTGGAAGTAGATGGGCTGTTCCGCCCACAGCGTGCCGTCGTTGTCGAACGTGGCGATGCGCTGATTCGGCGGCACGAAGTCCGGCGTGCCGGCCTTCGTGACCTTCGCGACGAAGGCGATGATGGCCTTCTTGGGCCCCGTGTCGTTCCACGAAGGCAGCGGATCCTGCGCCGCGGCCGGCGGTGCCGCGACAACCAGGGCCGCGACGACGATCGCGATGACGGCCGCGAATGCCCGCTGGCGTTTCACTGGCCCGGAGCCTTCACCGGATATTCGGCGAACATGTCGGTGATGACGGTGTCGATGGTCGCCTGCGGATTCTTCATCATGGTGTCGGTGATCTTTCCTTCGGCGACGCCTTCCCACACGAGTTGCTTCTTGGCGGCGTCGACGACGTCGATGTTGGCGGTGCCCTGCTTGTAACGCACCGTTTCCACATCTGTTCCGCCGATCGGACCCGCGGCATACATGCCGCCGCGATAGCCGTAGTAGCCATAACCGTAACCCACGCCGTAGCTCATGGAAGGCGTGCTGCGTATGTCGACCTGCTCGCGTGCGTTCGTATTGAAATTGATGAGCAACTCGGGGGTCTCCGAGAGCGTGTAGCCGCGGGCATTCATCTCACGCGTGATGGCGGTCTTGAAGTAGCTCGTGATCGGCGTCGAATAACCGGAGCGATTCGTACCCGGCTCCGCGACGAAACCATAGGTCTTGTAACTGGACAGGTTCGCAGAGGGGTCCGTTTGCGAGCGCGTCTTGATCTTTGGTGCCGCGCAGGCGCTGAGCGCAAGGCTCGCGGCAACGATCATCGAACCGACGAGCGCAAAATTCGGGCGAGGCAATTTCATGTTCCAACTCCCAGACTGAGTGGTGGTGATTTACCGACACTCGCAAATCAGCCGATATCGGACCTTGGTCCCACCGACCTCGGCTCATTTCACCGTGTATCCCTTCGCTTCGAGACAGGCGCCGAAGCCGTTCTTGAAGAGCTTGGACTGCTCATTGATGGCCGCCTGTTGCTGTTGAGCTGCCTGCTGCTGCTGCTGAGCGGCCTGCTCCTGCGCCTGCGCCTGCTGCTGGCGTTTCTGCTGCCCGCCTCTCATGGCACCGGCAGCCGCGCCGACAGCGGCACCTTCACTCGCATCACCGTTGGCTACTTCGCCGATGACCGCACCAGCGGCGGCGCCGCGTGCCGCGCCGCGCACGCGTTGTCCTCCGGGTGGTGGCGGCGGCGGGGCCTGCGCTGCTGGCGGCGGCGGTGCCGAAGCAGCGGGATTCATGGGGTCGAAACCGGTCTGCGACTTGGACCAGGCGAAGCATTCGCCTTCGTCCTGGCTTTGCTTTTCGGGTGTTTGTCCTTTCGCCGGAAATACCACGACACCGAGCGAGGTCGAGAGCGGCTTGGACGCGGGAGTCTGTGCGACGGCGACACTCGCAAGCGCGAGCACCGCCGCCGTCGTGAATCTGATCGAGTGGTTCATTGCATGCTCCTCAAGGTGGCTTCGCCGCGAAACGCTGCGAGGCAGGAATGGCACGAGCTGCTCATGTCATTCCCTGCCCCGGTGCCAGCATCAATAGACGAAAACGATTCCGAGTTTGAACTTGTCGAAGTCCGGAGCGCTGTCGGCATTCTCGACGTCGTACCAGGTCTTCTCGTATGCCAGGCGCAGTGAATAGCCCGTCGACAGGTCCCAACGCAATCCGAGGCCGAGGTCGTACACGAATGCATCGGTGCTGCGCGTGCTCTGAAAGGTGCCGCAGATCTGGCCGTACCAGGGATCCCAATAACATCCCGTCTGCGGCAAGCCGTCAGGGATGTTGGTGTCGATGAAAGCCCAGCCAATACCGCCCGTTACGAACGGCGTGATCGGACCTTCGAGGAAATTGAAGTTGACCTTGGCGAACGGCGTGAAAGCTTCGATGTCGGCGGAAATGTCGACCGACAGGCCCGGGAAGTTAGGAGGAGTGAACGTTGCGTCGTAATCGACGGTGGACCAGTCGAGACCGAACTGGAACTCGAGGCGCGGGCTCATCCGGTAGCCCGCAAACAGCGAGATGCCGATGTCGTCATCGAATTCAGTGGTACCGCCGTCGTCGAATTCGACGTCCTGGCTGGTCTGGAATACGACATCACCGCCGAATTCCCAACCGGTGTCGCGTGACTGCGCACTGGCGCCCGCAGAAGCAAGGCACAACCCTGCCGCCCAAACAATCATGGGATGGATTTTCATTTCAATACTCCTTTTCAAAGAATCGGTCACTTAATGAGCGACCACGTCGGCCCGAGTTCCCGGGCCGAGCGCGATCGTCACGACTCTGGCGGCGGCGCGAGGGCACACCGAGGGAGGGGCACGACAGCCCCCACATCATCGTGTCGAGTTCGTCCGTGACGATCGCGACGGCAATCGCTTCGCGCCAAACTAGCTGCGAATGGACTGCAGGTCGGGGGGCGCCGCGCAAGCTCGCGGCGCCCCTGCGACTAACACAGAGCAGATCAGCCGGACTTCTACTCGCGGCGAAGGCGGAAGAACGTCAGCATTCCCGCGAACGCCAGCAGCAATGCGCCGAGCGTTCCCAGCGCAGGCACTGCGCTCGCGGTCGCCGGCATGTCGCCCGTCTCGTTCGAGGCCATCATCGGCTCGGAAGCCGCGAGCGGGGTCGTCTCGAGCGGAGCCGGATCGTAGGGCTCAAGCGCGATCACCGGATCGGAAACCTTCACGTACGCCGTGAGTTCCTGCCCAACCGCCAGGTTGCGCACGCTGACCGGCTTGCCGTCGACCTTCACGCGGAACTCCGGACGCGTTTCGATCTTGCGCGTGTCGCTCTTCGTGCCGTCGGCCAGCTTGAACTTCATGTACACGGAATTGTTGCCCGTGCGCACGAGGTCTCCCTTCACCACCGCATATTGCTGGCCTTCCTTTTCGATGACCTCGGAACAGACGAGGCGAATGTTCGGGAAGCGCGCCAGCACCGTATCGCTGAACTGCGCGGTGGCGCAGTCCGCCGCGAGCGCGGGCACCGAGGCGCCGCCAAGCAGCGCAGTAACACCAATGACTGACAGGTACGTGGAACGTCTCATGATCTATCTCCGTTTGTTAGGTATCGCTCGTCCATTCATAACTTCCGGCAACGATGTATCTCTGAGGCGCGCTGCCGACGTAGTAAAACGGGTAACAGGTGACCAGCGTCACCACGGGTAATTCGGTGTCGGCGAGCAGCCGATTGTCCGCCTTGTCGACGATGTCGATGGAGGTCACGCGATAGCGATGCAGCTTGATGCGCGTGCGGATCTCGATCACGTCGCCGACCTTGATGTCCTTGAGGGCGCGGAAGTAGCCGTCGCGATGACCGGCGATGCCGGTATTGCCACCCTGGTCGGGCAGCCCCATGCCGGCGATGAGCCCGGCACCTCGATTCAGACTGATTTCATCGTCGCCCGCGAACACCGGCACCTCGAGCTTGAGCGACGGCACGGTGAGCACGGCCATCGCCTGCATCGGCTCCTTCAGGGACGTCTGGTAGTCGCGCACGCGACCCGCGGCCCAGAGCGACTGGTCGGGCGGCGCCAGGCTTGCCGAAAAATCCTCCAGCGCATTCGTGCTGCCGATCGCGCTGTCCGCCTGGGCCAGCGCAAACAGCGAGCACAACGTGGCGCCCGCAATCCAGAAGGCGGCTTCGGACCAGCGGAGCAAACGGGCGAATCCGCCCTTGCCGCCGGAACGGCGTTGCGTGAAGTGAGTCACGGCATGACTATGAAAAGCAGCACGTCGCTTGTGTATGGGACCTTGGTCCGATCCGTCGGGGGGGTCGGTCAAGGCTGCGCGCGGGCATACTGCGCGCGGCGCAGCAGGGAATGCAATGTCCGCTCAGACCATCAACGACACGACCGCACCCGGAAAGGCCATTGCACGGCACACGCTCGACCATGGCCAGGATGGATTGTTAGGTACTCCGGCGGCCGCCCATGCGCTCGGCGCCGCCGCGATGTCGGCCGGCTACTACGTGACCGCGCAACTCGGCGAAGCCCTCGCCTTTCCGAATGCGCCGGTATCGGCATTGTGGCTGCCCAACGCACTGGTCATGGGCGCGCTGCTGCTGGCGCCGCGACGCTACTGGTGGATCTATCTGCTCGCGGTTCTGCCGGCCCATCTCGCCGCGCAGGTTCCGCTGCCCGACGTGACCTTCGGTCGGGTGATCATCCAGTACCTGCTGAATTGCGCCACGGCGTTCATCGGCGCGTTCGCGCTGACGCACTTCGAGCCTGGTTCCCAGCGCTTCGACCGGGTACTGCAGGCGTGGCGGCTGGTGTTCTTCGGCGGCCTGGTCGCGCCGTTCACGACGAGCCTGGTCATGGCCGCCCTGTTCCTCACTACCGACGTCGACAGGAATTTCTGGCTCACCACCACGGTGCGCGCGCTGACCAACAGTTTCGCCATCCTGACGCTGGTGCCGCTGATGGTGCACATCGCCGACCGGCTGCATGCGCAGCGCCATATCGACATTGCCCGCGTCATCGAAGGATCCCTGCTCGCGGTCTCACTGGTCACCGCCAGCCTCGCCGCGCTGTTCGCGCCGGCGACCGGCGCGGTCGCTGCCGCCGCGATGTTGTGCCTGCCGCTGCCCATGCTGCTGTGGGCAGCCGCGCGTTTCGGCGTCACCGGCAGCGCGGCCGCGACGCTGGTATTCGGCATCGTCGCGATTGGCGGCGCGCTCTCCGGCGCGGGCCCATTCATGGCGCAGCCGGACGCGCACGGAACACTCTCGGTGGTTCTTTTCCTGGTAGTCACCAGCCTGCCGCTGCTGCTGCTCGGCGCGGCTCTGGACGAAAGCCGGTCGCTGGAAAACGCGCGCGCCGCCAGCGACGCGCTGCACGGCGCGGTGTTGGCGTCGATCCAGGACAAGATCGTGATCCTGGACAACCACGGGCGCATCGTCGACGCCAACGAATCCTGGCGGCTGCTCGCCGAACGCATGCCCGCCACGCCCTTCGTCAACCTGAAGCTCGGTGAAAACCTGCTGCAACATTGCCTCGAGGTCGGCGCCAAGGGCGACGCGATCGCCATGCGGCTCGGAACCTGCGCCACGGAAGTCATCGCCGGCCGGTCCCGGCTGCATCGCCTGGAGTACGCCGCGCATGCACCGGGCGGAATCACCTGGTTCGAGGTCACCGTCGAGCCGCTGCGCCGCCCCGATGGCGGCGCGGTACTGGTGTGGACCGACGTCACCTTTCGCAAGCAGGCCGAGGGCAAGGAACGCGCGCAGCAGCAGCAACTCGTGCATCTCGGCCGCGCCGCGGTGCTCGGCGAACTGTCGGGCGCGTTCGCGCATGAGCTGACGCAGCCGCTGACGTCGATCCTCGGCAACGCGGAAGCGGCGCTGGAACTGCTCAAGAAGCCCGACGCCGACCTGCGCGAGATCGCCAGCATGGTTCGCGACATCGTCGCCGACGATGTTCGCGCCGCCGATGTGATCCAGAGACTGCGGGCCATGCTCACGCGCGGCGAGATTTCCCGCGAGCCGGTCGACCTCGCCAATGTGATCAAGGACGTGCTTTTCCTGGCGCGCATCGACCTGCTGACGCGGCACGTCTCGGTCGACGTGGTCTGCGATCCGTACCTGCCGCTGGTATTAGGTGATCGCATCCAGCTCCAGCAGGTGGTGCTCAACCTCGTCGTGAACGCCTGCGAGGCGATGTCGGCGATCGACGTGCATCAGCGCCGCATAACCATCACCGCGCGATTCGAAGGCAGCAGTTGTGAGGTGATGTGCGCGGTGCACGATCGCGGCGCCGGTGTCGCCAGCGACGACCTCGAGCGAATATTTCAGCCATTCGTCACCACCAAGACACAAGGCCTCGGCATGGGACTGGCGATCTGCCGCAGTATCATCGAAGCGCACGGCGGCCGGTTGTGGGGCGAGAACGCTCCCGACGGCGGCGCGACATTCACGTTCACGGCACGCATGGGCTCATAGGACAAAGGTCCACTATCGACCCGGACAGCGTGCACGCCAAATCGTGGAATGGCGAACCGCCAGCCACACATTGCCGTCGTCGACGACGAGGAATCCGTACGACTCGCGCTCGCGCGAATGTTGCGGGCGTCATCATTCGAGGTGTCTATCTACCGTTGCGGTGAAGATTTTCTCGAATCCCTGAAGACCGTCGTTCCCGATTGCGTGGTCCTCGATTTCCAGATGCCGGGCCTAACAGGCCGGGACATCCAGCGGGCACTGGCGGTGGCTAAATTAGCGCTACCAATCATCGTCGTGACCGCCCACGACCAGCCCTCCTTGCGGGAAAAAGTGCTCGCCGACGGTGCAGTGGCCTATTTCACCAAGCCATTGCGCCGAGACACGCTCATCGCGGCCCTCGACCAGGCGATTCGTCGCGCCCCTTAGTACGTCCTCGCAGTCCGGACGATGGGACGTTGGTCCTAACAGCCATAAGTAGTGTCCATTTTTCGCACGGCCCTTCATAATCGCCCGGCATCATAAAAGCGGTATTCAGCTGCGATGCGATCGGGCGAAAGCTCGCGAAACGGGAGAAGGCAATGGAATCTGTACCTACCGTGTTCGTCCTGGACGACGACGAGTCTTTTGTACGCGCGCTCGACAGGTTGTTGCGCGCGGAAGGCTTTGCGACGCGAACCTGGACGTCCGCGAACACATTTCTTGCCGAGCACGATCCATCGTTACCCGGCTGCCTGGTGACCGACCTCATCATGCCCGAGATGAGCGGGCTCGAATTGCAGCGCAAACTGCTGGCGCAGGGCTGCGTTCGCCCGATCCTGTTCATCACCGGCCGTGGCGACATGACCACGGCGGTCGAAGGAATGCGCCTTGGCGCCGTCAGCTTCCTGCCCAAGCCGGTTTCGCGCGGTGCTCTCGTAGCCGCCCTGCGCGAGGCCATGTCCAGGGATGCGACGGCACGCGTGCAAAATGCCGAGCGGCAGCGCGTGCGCGAGTTGCTGAGATCGTTGACGCCGCGGGAATCGCAGGTTCTCGAACTGGTGGCGCGCGGCCTGCTGAACAAGCAGATCGCAGGCGCCCTGGGGACGGCGGAAAAGACCGTCAAGGTTCATCGCGGGCGCCTCATGCACAAGATGCAGGTGAAGTCCGCGGCTGCATTGGTCCAGCTGCTGAGCCATGGCGACCTGCTGCAACACACGCCGCCGCCATTCGTGCCCGAGGAACGCACTTCCGCGCACGCGTGAGGCCGGGCCGACCTCGGCACTATCAAGAAAGCGCAGTATTTCCGGGGCTCGAAGGTTGCCGCCACCGGTCGCGGCTCATAGCATGCCTCCATGCTCCGGCCCCAATTCCGCGCCAGCCTGTCTAACTACTGGCACCGTTGTTGCGCCGCATTCACCGTCGCCCTCACGATAACCCTCACGGCCTGTGGCTCCGGAGAGCAGGCAGCGCCGGCGCCCGCCACCGCACCTGCGCCAGCTCCGACGACCATCACCGAGGCCGAGGCACTCCTCGTCGGCAAGCCCTGGCTCGGAGATCTCGACGGCATGACCGAGCGCCGCGTCGTCCGCATGCTGGTGATCTACAACAAGACCAACTACTTTCTCGACATGGCGCAGCAGCGCGGCCTCACCTACGACATGGGCATGGAGCTCGAGAAATGGCTCAATCGTGGCAACAAGGACCGCACGCGGCCGATACGCGTGGTGTTCATCCCGACGAGCCGTGACCGCCTGCTGACGGATCTGGCGCAAGGACGCGGCGACATCGCGGCGGCGGGCCTGGCGATCACTCCCGAGCGCCAGCAGGTCGTGAGTTTTACCGCGCCCTTCTCCAGTGACGTCAACGAAATGCTGATCACCTCGGCCGAGGCCCCGGTGCCCGATACGGTTGACGGCCTGTCCGGACGCAGCGTGTACGTGCGGCGCTCGAGCAGTTACTACACGAGTCTCGAAGCCCTCAATGCCAGGCTCGAGGCGGCAGGGAAACCCCCGGTCATCATCGAGCTCGCCGATGAGAATCTCGAAGACGAGGACATTCTCGAGATGGTGAACGCCGGGCTCATCGAGACCACGGTGGTCGACAGCTATCTCGCCAGGTTCTGGGAACAGGTGTTTCCGAACCTGCGGTTGCACCCCGAGCTGGTCCTGCGCAGCAACAGCGAGATCGCCTGGGCGATCCGCAAGGACGCCCCGAAACTCAAGGCGACCCTCGACCAGTTCGTTGCGAAGAATCAGGCCGGCACGGCCATGGGCAACATGATCCTGCGCAAGTACCTGCAGACCACCAAGTGGGCGCGCAACGCCACTTCCGCCGCCGACATGAAGCGCTTCGAAGAACTGTCGAAATACTTCAAGAAGTACGCGACGCAATATGAGTTCGAATGGCTGCTGCTGGTGGCGCAGGGTTACCAGGAATCCGGCCTCGACCAGACCACTCGCAGCCCGGTGGGAGCGATCGGCGTGATGCAGGTCATGCCCACCACCGCCAAAGACAAGAACGTAAAGATTTCCGACATCCACCTGGTGGAGCCGAACATCCACGCGGGCGCCAAGTACATGCGCTTCCTGGTCAACCAGTACTTCGACGAGCCCGGCATCGATGCGGTGAATCGTCACCTGTTCGCATTTGCCGCCTACAACGGCGGCCCCAACCGGATCGCCAGGCTGCGCCGCGAGGCTGCCGCGCAGGGGCTGGACGCGAACAAGTGGTTCAACAATGTCGAACTACTCGCGGCGAAGCAGATCGGCCGCGAAACCGTGCAGTACGTAAGCAACATTTACAAGTATTACGTGGCCTACAAGCTCGTGGTCGACCGTGCGGAACAGCGCAATGCCGCCAAGGCCCGCGCGGTCAAGGCTTCGCCGCAGGAAAAGACGCAATAAAACGCGTGCAAATGGCGTTTTCTTGATAGTCACGCGCGCCGCCACCGTTTCCACTAGCAATCCTCAGACGAAGGTCGCCAAGGATGCGCGCGGTGGCAGACATTTCCAGACGAACTCTCATCGACACCGAACTGGAGGCGCTCCTGCAGCCCTTCCCCGGCTGGGAAACGGAGTGGATTCATCTGGGTCCCGGGCCGACGAGTCTGCAGGGCGTACGCGTTGCCTGCGGATCTGGCAACCTTCACCGCCGTACATACTTCATCCGCCGGCATCCTGCGCGGCACGACCGCGAGCGCGAGCGTCGGGCTGATCGCGAGCCCGTCCGGCAGCGCCCGTCCGCGCAGTCACGCGCACCCGATCGGCGGTGACCACTGCCTGATTCTCGGTCCGTCCGCGACCCTCGATCTCTATCTACCTGCGGGTGGAAGCGTGATGATCATGGGTGTCCCGACGACTGCTCCGATGACCGAAGGCAGTGGACGCCGCCGGCGAATCGACGCGATGCCGGACGCTCGCTCCGGAACATGGCGCCTTGCTGTCGCAGTGCATGGAGTTGCTGCGAGCAGATCCGTGTCGAACCGGCCACGTCGCCCACGGTGCGCGACGCCCAGCGTGACCTGCGCGATCACCTTCGAACTCTGACTCCCACGCTGTTGCGCGAAGCGGGGTCGCCGGCATCGGGCGAGCGCGCGCGCCTGCAGCGGCACATCGCCGTCATCCGCGCCTGCGCGTTTGTCGACACACACCTGCGCGCGCCGATTGCGCTCATGGACCTGTGCGAGGCCGCCGGCGTGAGCACGCGAGCGCTCGAATACGGTTTCCGGGATTTTTACGGCCTGGGACCCATGGCCTATGTGCGCAACCTGCGCCTATGCCGCGTGCGCCACGACCTGCTGGATCCCAGCCGCAATGACCACTCGGTCAGCGGCGCAGCTCGCCGCTGGAGCTTCACGCACATGGGACAGTTCAGCCACGACTATCGCGCGCTGTTTGGTGAGATGCCTTCAATGACCCTGGCCGCGCATCAGCGAGCGGCAAAGGCGACCGGACCGGTTTCATAACGCGACAAGCGCGCGGGACGTGGACGTCCAATCGCACGACGCGTCGCCGATGGACTCTCGAGGAATACGCGCTTGTAGTCGGCCGCGAACTGGCTCAGGTGACAGAAACCGCAATCGAGCGCCACTTCGGAGACGCTGCGTTCCGCCGCGCTGGTCGTCTGCAGGCGACGGCGAACTTCACCGAGTCGCAGCATCTTGATGTACTTGAACGGTGACAATCCGACGAGATCGCGAAAACCATACTCGAGCGAACGGGCCTGCAGATGCGCATGCCGGCACAGTTCGGCGAGTGTCATCGATTCGGCGAGATGTGCATGGATGAAGCGGCGAACGCGCTCGACCGCCATCCGGCGTCGCGGCAATGAAGGGACCTCGGCGTCGGAATGCTCGGCATCCGCCGCCGCCGAACGCAGCCACGCCAGGAGCCGCGTCTGCAATGCGGTAGTGGAAAAGGAATCACCGGCCGCCGAATTCCATTTGGCAAGCAAGGCACCTACGTCTCCGGGAAACCCTGAACCCGCGCGCACGTCGGCATTGGCATACCAGCGAGGCCGGCGAAGCCGGACTCGCGATCCTGCGCAGGCGCCTCGAAACGCGATGAGGTAGACGCGTCCCGCCGCGTGCGTGAGCAACTCGAGATGACTGTCGGGCGGCAACAGCACCGAATCGCCCGTGAGCAGGCGGCGCCCTTCGAAATACACGGCGTCGGATCCCGGCGCAGGCAACAGCACCAGACCCCAGCCGGCGTCGGTGCGCACCTGGTGCAGCGCCGTGCGATCCACGCCGACGCTTCCTATCCACGCTTCGCCCAATGACACGAGGCTTCGCTCGACGTCGAGCTGCCCGGCGGCGAGTTGCGCGATATCCCACACAAAGCAGCCCGGCACACCATTCGCCGAGCCCTGCTCCGCAGGGTCATGTTCGATAGCCAGCATCGTCGCCATCCGCTCCCGGAGGCGTCGCGCGAGTGCGCGACGATGCGCCTTTCTATGACACGGTGCGCCATGACGGACATCGGACCTTGGTCCTACAGCCCCGCCTGGCGCGCCGGCGCCGTGTTTCGGGCTTGTAGTTAGATAAGGTCCGGCGCGGCAACGGGCGCGGCGATGCGCAAGGTGAACCGGAACTCGGCGCCACCGTGCGCACCGTTCGCCGCCCAGATGCGTCCACCATGTGCGAGCACGATCCAGCGGGCGATCGACAAACCCACGCCCATGCCCTCGGCCTTGGTGGTGAAGAACGAATCGAACAACTCCGGCAATCGTTCCGGCGGGATGCCGCAACCATTGTCGATGATGGCGATCTCGACGAACTCCGTTTCGCTCAGGCGGGTCTGCACCATGAGCTCGCGCGCCGACTCCGGAGTTGCCTGCATGGCATCCATGCCGTTGACGATCAGGTTGATCAACACCTGTTCGATCTGTGACTGGTCGGCAGCCACCAGCGGCAGTCCTTCGGCCAGCGACCGCTGAATGCGCACGCGCCGGAACATCGCATCGCCGGACACGAGCCGCAGCACGTGCGCGACAGTGCGGTTCAGGTCGATCGACTGAATCTGTATCTCACGCCGCCCGACCAGCGAACGAATGCCGCGAATCACCTCGTCGGCACGCAGGTCGTCGTCGCGAATGTCCTTGATGATTTCGCGAATCTGATCGAGCGGCGGATTCTCGCGCGCCAGCAAAGTCTCGGCGGCCTCGGCATTGCTCAGGATCGCGCACAGCGGCTGATTGACTTCATGGGCCACCATGGCCGTGAGCTCGCCCACCGCGGCCAGGCGCGCGGTATGCGCCAGTTTGCGTTGCACCTCCTCGGCACGTTTGCGGTCGGTGATGTCATGACCGATGGCCTGCAATTCATCAGCAATCTCGCCGGCACCATCGATGCCCCGACAAGTCCAGTGTTGCCAGCCACGGCTTCCGTCGGGGAAAGTAACTTCACATTGCCACTCACCGGGCCCCGCGCCAGACAGCGCGTGGGCCACGCTCAGCGTGAGCTGCTCGTGCGTATCGGCAGGCAGATGGACGCTGAGTTTCGAACCCAGCACCTCCTCGCGCTGTTTGCCGAGGAAACGGCAGTACGCTTCGTTGACGAAAGTCAGCGTGAGGTCGCTGGTGAAACGGCACACCAGCTCCGTCTGGCTGTCGACCACCGCGCGGTATCGCTCTTCGCTTTGTCGCAGCGCCGATTCCTGCCGCCGTCGATCGGTGACGTCGAGCGCCGAACCGATGTAGCCGAGAAATTCGCCGGTCTCGCCGTAACGTGGCACGCCGCGAGCCAGGACCCAGCGATACACGCCGTCGCGACGCCGCAAGCGGAAGTCCATCTCGAATTCGCAGCGCGCCGACAAGCTCGACTGGTAGATAGCCACGCAGCGCTGGCGGTCGTCGGAATGTATCCCCTGTGCCCAGCCATCGCCGCGCTCCTGCGACAGGCCGCGACCGGTGAAATCGAGCCAGCCCTTGTTGACGAATTCGAAGCGTGCGTCCGCGCCGGCAATCCAGATCATCACCGGCGCGTAGTCGGCCATGTCGCGAAAGCGCCGTTCGCTCTCCAGCAGCGAATGCTGGATGCGCCGCCCCTGCTCCAGCAACACGGCCACGAGGTACAAAGGCGCAGCGCGCAACAACAGGAATTGCTGGAGTCCGGATGCGGTTTCCGCCGCCGACTCCCCGGGAGTGCGCCATTCCCCGGACAGAGCCGCGGCAACCGCGAAAATGGTGAGCAACGCTGTCGCCGCGGTCGCACCTCGCATGCCGAAGCGCACCGCCGCCCAGAACAGGAACGCCACCGGCGCATACATCCGTGAATCGGCGAACCCCAGATGGCTCGAGGCGGGCTGGAATGCGAACGTCAGGCTGACGATGAGCCCCACTAGCAGGATCGCCGCCTCCAGCCACTGCGCCGACGCGAGGTTTCGTTGATCCGAGGGTCTCAGCACCCAGTAAAAGATGAACGGCGTGACGATGAGCGCGGCGAGCGCGTTGCCGAGGAACCAGCGCTCCCAATGCGCCCAATACGTCGAGTCCGATGGCGCAACCGTGGCCGCACCGGCGAATGCGCTCAATGCCGGGATCGTGAGCACGGCGATCAGGCAATAGACACTGAAATCGCGCACGCTGATGAAGCGGATCGGATCGTCCATGAAGCGGCGCAGGAGCACGGCGCCGACGACGGCCTTGGCGTAGTCGTTGAGGGAGGTACTCACCAGCACCCCGAAAGCCACGTTGTCCGCTACTTCGGTGAAGAAGCGAATCGGTATCGTGGCCGCCAGCAGCAACACCCACCACCGCGGCGGGGCACGCAACAACGCACAGAGCAATACGGAATCGGGAAACCAGAACGGAGAGGCGGTCGCCGGACTGAACGACATCCCGTAGCGATACGCAAAGTAGTACGCAACTTCGAAGCAACAAAAGGAGAACAAACTACGCACGAAGGAATGCGACACCAGAGATTCCCCGGGAGAAGTTCCGAGAATGGTTCGGGTTTCAGGCGGAGACTGCGTGGGCATGCCGAATTTTGCCCTGTAGGGCATTGCGCAACAACGACAGTCGCTCGAAGTCTCCCGCGCCGCACCATCAGACCAAGGTCCCACTTCACGAAAGCATCGCTGACTCGTACAAGGAGCGTAATGGGAGCGCAACCAGGCCACGTTTCCGCGCGTGCGGACGCTTTCCAGCCTGCGGCTTCCATTCGAGGAAACAAACATGACGACCCATCGAACGGCCACCAAGCGCACGCAACTGATGCAGCTACTCGCCGGAAGCACATTTCTCGCGATGTTCGCCGGCCAGGCGGTGGCGGAGGACACCGAACTATCGCAGCGGCAGTTCCAGATCTCGCTCGGGCTCGTTCACCAATTCATCGGAGATCATCGATCCGCGCCGACGCTGAAAATCCGGAAGGCACCGAATTCAACTGGGGCGACACCATCGGTGACGTGGATGGCACGAGCTTCCGCCTCGACAGCTACTGGCGCATCAACGACCGGCATCACGTGCGCTTCATGTACACCGAGAACTCGAGCAATCGGCACAAGGTTCTCGAACGCGAAATCGAATGGAATGGCGAAACCATTCCCGTCAACGCTTCGGTCGAGTCGGAATTCGGGTTCTATGTGGTGGAAGTGGCCTATGAGTACGACTTTCTCGAAGCGCGAGGATCGCGAGCTGGTGTTGAGCGCCGGCCTGCACTACACCGCGTTCTCCACCGAGCTCATCGGCACCTACGCACTCCCGGCGGCGGTGGCGGCACGGCGACGGCGGGCAGCGAAGCAGAGCTGGGAGCGCCGCTGCCCGTCATCGGCGCGCGAGGCATGTGGAATCTCGGCGGCAACTGGTGGCTGGATGCCCAGGTGCAGTTTTTCCAGGTCGACATCGACAACATCGACGGCAGCATCCTCAACTATCGCGCGGCGGTCATCTGGCAGCCGAAGAAGTGGATTGGCCTGGGCGCCGGCTACGATTCCTTCGGCATCGACATCGACGCCGAAGGCCGCGGCGAGCGTTTGCGGGGCAGCCTCGACTGGACCTACCAGGGTCCCCAGGTTTTCTTCAACTTCGCGTTCTGACGGAGGCGAACATGACCACGGCGAGCTTTCGACGAATCCTCGTGGTGGCGGCCCTCGCGGGAATCAGCTGTCATTGCGGCACCTGCGTACGCCAAACCCTCGGGAAACTGGCGCATCAGCTTCAATCATCAGGCCGACAATGACGGCACCATCGTGTTTCGTGTCGCCCCGGTCGATGGCACGCCAGTCGACGTCGAAGTGAAAGTGCCGGCGAAAACCACCGAGAACAACGTCGCGGATCTCGTTAGCTCCGCGCTCAAGGCGACGCTCGGCTCGGACAACTACCGCGTGGGCGTCGACGACGGTGAAGACGTGGTGGTGAAGAAACGTGGCAAGACTCCGAAATTCGAACTGTCGATGGTGAGCACGTCTCTCACGGGACTCGAGATCAAGGTCAAGCACAACTAACGGACTAGCGGGAGACATTCATGAAGCGTCGCATCGTCGCCCTGGCACTTGCGTGCGTGCTCGTCACGCCGGGAATCACCTTCGCAGCCAAGGACAAGGCCGAGGAACAGGCAGAAGTGCGCAAGGCTGCACAATCCGCGCTCGATGCGCTCTACAAGGTCCAGCCCTCCGCCCGCAAGGCCGTTGAATCCGCCGCGGGATATGCCGCGTTCAGCAACTTCGGCATGAAAATCATGGTCGCGGGCAGCGGCACCGGCAAGGGCATGGCCGTCAACAACAAGACCAAAAAGCAGACGTACATGAAGATGGCCGAGATCCAGGCAGGGCCTGGGGTTCGGCGTGAAGAAGTTCAAGCTCATCTGGGTCTTCGCGACGCAGGATGCGCTCAACAAGTTCGTCAGCTCCGGATGGGAGATTGGTGGCCAGGCAACTGCTTCGGCGAAAACCGGCGACAAGGGCGCTTCATACCAGGGAGCCGTGGCGATTTCGCCGGACGTCTACCTGTACCAGTTGAGCGGTGACAGCCTCGCGGTTGAACTGACCGCGAAGGGCACGAAGTATTACAAGGACGATGATCTGAACTGATCGCGGGCAATCAAGGCAGAGGTTGGGCTCCGGGCTCCGTGCCATTGCCTTCGTTCGTCTGCGGCAGGCGTTGTTCGTCGAAGTACTGGCGCATGTTCTCGAACAGGTCGTCGTGAACCTTGGGTTTGCCGATCGCGCAGCCGATGAACAGGAAGTTCACCATCACGCAGCCATCGCTCAGGTGGTAGATAGTGTTGCCGGCCGCATCCTTTTCGAGGCCGTCTACGCCCGGCTTCCAGCGGAATTTGCTGACCTTCGAGCGCTGCCGCTTGGTCAGCGAAGCCCAGGTCCCGTTGGGCCCGGCAAACATTCTCGCCACGCGTTCCGCTTCGGCTTCGGCCGCCAGCACGCGGGCGGCGGATTTCTTCCCTTCGATTGGCCAGTCGACCCGGGCCGGCGGAGAAATGGCAGCGGACTCGCCGGCTGGCGGCGCTGTTTCGCCGGCCGCTGTTTCCGGGCGAGGTCGCGCGGGGGTCGTTACGGCCGGAACCGGCTCGTCGGCACGCGGCTCGACTTCAGGCTCGAAAGCCGGGTCGAGAATCAGGGTAATGGGCTCGCTGAGGAATGCGTCCGCGGCTTCGCGGCGCGCCGCGGGTCGACTCATGTGGAGCAGTGAATACACCACGAGCGCATGCACCAGCAGCACGCAGAGCAATGCTGCCGAACGCCGCCCCATCATTGCTGGAGTCTGACAGGCTTCCGCAATCCCGAGTTCCCAGTCCCGTCTTGCTTGCCACCGGCGATCCGATTTTTCCAGACTCGGCAACTCCGTCTTGCTTGTCACCTAACAACCATGGTCGATTGCTGAACTGCGGCCTCGCGCCTTTGCAAGCCACTCGCCGATGCCGATTTGAGACCGCCAGGGCGCCACTGCGGGCCAGCTGGGTGTCAGAGCAATCCTACCTTGCCATGAGCCCAAACAGCGCGCGGGGGAAGGTACGCGCGCATATATAAGTGTCGGTCGTTGCCTGACAGTCACGGGCATGCAGGAACCCACCCCGAATCCGAAACTGGTCAAGGCCGTCTGGCTGCTGGCCGTCATGGCGATTGGCGCAGTTTTGTACTTCGCGCAAGACGTCTTCATTCCCGTAGCAGTCGCGCTGTTTCTGGCATTGCTGCTGACACCGGCAGTGGACCGGCTGCAGGGTTGGGGCGTGCGCCGGGCACTCGCGGTCGCCATCGTCATGTTCGTGGTGTTCGCCACCGCGGCGGCGGCGATCAACGCCGTCTGGGGTCCGGCCACGCAATGGCTGGCGCGCGCCCCGCAAACCATGCGGCAGATCGACCCTCGACTGCGGCCATTGCGCGAGATGTTCGAGCGCGTCGACGCAGTGGCCGAACGGGCCGGCCGACTGACCCAGGGCGGTTCAGTAGTTAGTGGCAAACCGGCCATCGTCACACCCGTTGCGGGCGAGAGCACCGCGATTGCCATGACCAAGTCTTTCCTCGAGTGGCTGACCGTCATTCCGCTGACGCTGTTTTTCCTGCTTGGCGGCCCGCCGTTGCTCGCGCGCATGGGCGCTTCACTATCCGGTTCCGAAGCCAGCATCCGGACACTCAAACTGACAGAGGCCATCCGCAATGAAGTCGGACGCTACTTCGCCACCGTCACGCTGATCAATCTCGGGCTGGGAGTCGCGACCGCGCTTGCGATGTACGCGCTCGGCATGCCAAACGCCATCCTGTGGGGAGTGCTAGCCTGCGTATTCAACTTCGTGCCTTACCTCGGGCCGATCGCCGCGTTTTTCATCCTATCCATCGCCGCGCTCGTGACTTTTCCCACGCTGGGCCAGGCGTTGGCCGTGCCCGGTGTGTTTCTCGTGCTGCACCTGATCGAAGGCCAACTCGTTCAGCCATTGACCGTGGGGCGGCGATTCGAGGTGAACGCGCTGGTGATTCTGCTCGCCGTCTGGTTCGGATACGGCTTCTGGGGAATTCCCGGGATGTTGCTTGCCACTCCGGTGCTCGTCGCCTTGAAAGTGGCAGCGCAGTATCAGCCGAACTGGCGCGTGGTGCGCGACTTCCTCTCACCCAACGGGCACTGGCATCCAAAGTCGCTCAAGCGTGTGCGGCTCGGCAAGGAATCCGGCACCAGCAAGCTGCCGGATTCCACTGCCACCGAAGCACGTCGCTCCGCCTGAATCAGCGACTGGCCACCGAAGCTATGCGCGAGAGAATCGCATTCGTCGCCTTGTGCTTGGCCGGCCGTGCGGCTGGGCCTTGCGCTTCGAGCTCAGCTTTGCGAGCCGCCATTTCTTCGCCGAGCACGACGAGGTCCATGTCCGACTTGCGGGCCTCGGCAAACATGCCGCCCGGCTGCTCCTCTTCTTTCACGTGATGTTTGATCATCTCGGACAACACCTTGACCCTCGCGTCGTAGTAGTCGTCGTCAGGTCCGGACGCCTGGATCTCGCCGATCAGCTTCTTGGCCGCATCGTGTTCGATCTCCGCCTCGTGGTGCAGCTCCTTGTCGCCCGTCGCCTCGATGAAGGCCGGATAAAAGATTTCTTCTTCGACGCTCGTGTGAACCACGAGGGCGTCGCAGATCTTCGTGGCAAGCGCAAGTTTGCGATCGTCATTGCGCGCTTTCTCGAACTGCTCGAACCAGGTTTCCACCTGACGGTGGTCTGCCTTCAACAATGCGATCGCGTCTTTCGGCGCCGATCTTCGTGTCTTCGCTCTGGCCATGTCACGGACTCCTTGTGTAGTGGCCGGCACATTAGGCGCTTGCGATTGGCGTCGGTAGCAAACGATGATGCTGATATGTGTAAGGTGCATCCCACGTCCATTGCGACCTCTTCTCATCTGTAAATAATTCACGTGTCCGTCACCGCGATCGTCTTCACCACCCTGTTCGTCACCGCTTTCGTGCTGTGGATCGGCGCGAATCTGGCCACCACCGAAAAGCGTCTGCTCTACCGTCCGCGCCGGCTCTACACCAGCGGCGATGCCGACTTCCGCCGCGCTCTCGGCATCCTGCTCGGGCCACCGCTCGTGCCGGGCAACAAGATCACGGCGCTGGTCAACGGCGCGCAGATCTATCCGACGATGCTCAATGCCATTCGCACCGCGCACACCAACATCACGTTCGAGACTTTCGTGTTCCGCGATGGCATCGGCGCCACTTTCGTCGAAGAGTTGTCAGCGGCGGCGCGCCGCGGCGTGGCGGTACACATGCTGCTCGACTGGCTGGGTTCGCGAACCATGGAGTCGAACCTGCTGGCAGCTGCGCGCGCAGCGGGTTGCGACGTGCAGATCTACCACCCGCCTTCGTGGTACCACCTTGGCCGGCTCAACAACCGCACCCATCGCAAGATCATGGTGGTCGACGGCAAGATCGGCTTCACCGGCGGCGTCGGCATGGGTACCGAATGGCGCGAAGGACTGAACGGCCTGCCACCGTGGCGCGAAACTCATTTCAAGGCCGAAGGACCGGTGGTCGCGCAAATGCAGGCCGTGTTCATCGACAACTGGATCAAGGCCACGGGTCGGGTACTGCACGGTGCCGAATACTTCCCCCACCTCTCGGCAACCTGCGGTGACATGGAAGCGCAGATGTTCGGCAGCTCACCGGTCGGCGGGTCCGAGAGCATGCATCTCATGGTGTTGCTGGCGCTGACCGCCGCGAAGACGTCGATCGATATCCAGAATGCCTACTTCGTTCCGGACCGGCTCACGGTGGAAGCGCTGTGCTCCGCGGCCCGGCGCGGTGTGCGCATTCGTATCGTCGTGCCCGGACGCCACACCGACGCGCGCATCGGCCGCTGGGCGGCGCAGGGCCTGTACGGCGAACTACTGAAGTCCGGCATCCAGATCTACGAATACCAGCCGACGATGATGCACTGTAAGGTCCTGGTGATCGACGGCGTGTGGAGCTCGGTGGGTTCCGCGAACTTCGATGACCGATCCTTCCGCCTGAACGACGAAGCCAACCTCAACGTGTTCAGTGATGATCTCGCCCACGAGCAGCTTCGGCTCATCGACGCCGATATTCAGCAATCGCGGCTCATGGTGTTGCGCAAGTGGCGCCACCGGAAGTTTGGCCGGCGCATCAACGAGCGCCTGGCGCTGCTGCTGCGTTCGCAGCTCTAATGGGGACATTCCTGATTTGCTAGCAAAAGGGGACGGGGCTCAGTGCGTTACATACACGGGGAGGCGCGTCCCCTTTTGCTAGCAAATCAGGAATGTCCCCATTCTTACTCGCCCCCGATCTCGAAGCTGTGCCCGGCGTATTCGCTCTGGAATCGCTCGATGTTGCGACCCGTACAACGCAGGACTTCGGACTCCAGATGGCGGAACTCTGCTGACCCGCGCTTGAACGCGTAGAAGCCGCCAATAGAAGTGACTACCGCATCACCCGCGCCTGTCACCGTGGACTGCCCGTAACCCGACAACAGCACTGCGCAGAGATTCGCCGTCGGCGTGAGCTCTATTTCCCACCGCACGGTCTGATGCGAAGAGAGCACCAGCACCATCGGCCGAAGCGTTGGCCTGACTAACACGCGGACCGGCTCTTCGGATTGCGGCGTGCACGGCGCGCGCATGGCGACAGCCTCGTAGACACACACCGCCTCCTCCCGCGCCGCACGCGCGATGCTGGATCGCATCGGACCGCCGGAAATGATGGTGAGCCGGTTGTTCTCGGGCCGCGCGCCCGGCGAGGTCATGGGCGCCGCTTCGCGCGCGGCCTTGACGGCCGCGGATTCCCCGCGTCCCGCATCTTTGCGTTTCAGGTAAGCGGCGAATTCCATGGGGCCGTAAGTCATCGAAATCCTTTTGTCACGGGCGGAAGATTCCTCCCACCGTGGCTACTACCTATCTACTGCCATACCCTTAGGGGCGACCTAACAATCCAAAGAGCGCCTCGGGCTTCGATGGGCTTGGTCAGGTGATGATCGAACCCCGCGGCGCGCGACTGGGCCTTGTCAGTGTCCTGCGCCCACCCTGTGATCGCTATCAACAAAACGCCCGCACCCGCGGGCGTGGCCCGGATTTTCCGCGCCACTTCGTATCCGTTTGCCTTGGGCATACCGATGTCCAGCAGTGCGACGTCGGGCCGGAGTGTGGCGAAACTCTGCAATGCCGACTGACCGTCGTGCGCCAGCTCCACCTCGTGTCCTTCGAGCCGCAGGATGATGGCGAGACTCTCGGCGGCATCACGATTGTCGTCGGCGACCAGGATGCGCTTATTCGACACGCCGTTCACTCTGGGCGCTGACTGTGCCATGGGAACGCCCGCCGATGACGCGAGACTGTTGGGGAGCCGCACGGTGAATCGGCTGCCCTTGTCAGCGCCGCCGCTCGTCGCTTCGATGTTTCCTCCGTGCAGCTCGACGATACCTTTCGCCAGCGCGAGTCCAATCCCCAGGCCTCCGGCCGCATGTTCCTGGGCAGACCTGACCTGCGCGAACATGCCAAACACCCTGGACAGATCCTCGGTTGCGATGCCGATGCCGCTGTCTTCGACGCTCATGGTGAGCACGCCATCGCGCTGCTCGGCGGTGACCCGGACTTCGCCATGCGGATTGGTGTACTTGGCAGCGTTGGTGAGCAGATTTGACAGGACTTGAGCGAGCCGGAGGGGATCTGCGTGCACCTGCAGTTTCTCCGGCACGTCGATGACCAGCTCGTGTCGCCGCTCGTCGATCAGTGGACGCGCGGTTTCAACCGCCGCGCTCAGGATCGCCTGCAGATCGGTCTGCTCCTTGCGTAATTGCAGAGTGCCGTGCGTGATGCGCGATACATCGAGCAGGTCATCGAGCAGCAGCGACATGTGCTGAACCTGCCGCTCGATCACGTGGTTAGACCAGCGCTTCTGCGCATCGGTCGCCGCATCGTTGCGCGCGATCGTCGCGGCCTGGCGGATCGGCGCCAGCGGGTTGCGCAGCTCATGCGCCAGCATCGCCAGGAATTCGTCCTTGCGGCGGTCGGCTTCCAGCAGTTCGCGCTCCTGCAATTTTCGCTGCGTGATGTCCGCGAACCACACCGCGAGATCGCCGTCGAGTGGCGAAGCCACGACGTGGTACCAGTTGCTGTTGCTGTCGGCCTCGGTCTGGCGCTCGATCTGCCGGACTTCATTGTGCTCGAGCGCCTCCACGTACATGCGGAACCGCGCGCGATCGTCCCAGGCGCGCGGCAACAGGTCGGTCACCTTGCGGCCCGCGAGTTCGGCACCGTTCGCGCGCATGACGGTCGAAGCCGCCGTGTTCAGGAACACGAAGCGGAAGTCGACTATCTGCCCGCCGTCGTCACGCACCGGCGACAGGATGATGAACGGCACTCCCGAAGATTCCAGCACCGACTGAAAGCGGCGGTCCCGCTGGCTGACCAGTTCTTCCGCACGGGCGCGCTCGATGAAAACTGCCGCCTTGCGCGCGCAGATATCCGCAAGCCGGATTTCACGTTCCGTGGGACGCCGCGGTGTTGGAAAGTGCACGGCCAATGCGCCGAGGATTTCTCCGTCACGACTGATGAGCGGCGTCGAATGAATCGAGCGCACACCCGCCGCGCGCAAAGATTCGCGAAGCCCGGAGGCCCTCGCATCCGTCTCCGAATCCGCGACGATGACTCGCTGGCGTTCCGCGAAAGCGAGGTCACGGGCTTCGGAACCGATGCTGGCCGCGACTGTCAGCGTGCCGCCTCGCGACTGGTAAGTGCAGATGACTCCCTGGGTGGCTGAATGCATGCGCGCAAATGTCGACAGGATGAGCTTGAGCTGGTCGGGCAACCTGGGAACGCCGGCGAGAGTCGTCGACAACTCGTGCAACTCGTGCAGATCCGAGAGCTCACGACGCGAGATCGAGCGGTAGTAGTCGCCAACCAGGATCACCATGAGCGACACGACGGCCGAGGAAATCAGCGCCACCTGCTCGGCCGAGTTCGGAATCATCAGCGAACCCGGGGTTTTCATCGCCGCGGAGTTGATGAGGCCGACCACCGCCACCAGCGCTCCCGGCCCGCGGCCAGCGATGGTGGTCGCCAACACGATCGCCGGAATGAAGAAGATGAAGGTGACGCGCGACTGCGTGATGGGAAAGATCGCCCAGTGCAGTCCCACGGCGGCAACAGCCAGCACGGCGGCAAAGCCGAAACGGCGAGTCGCCGTTTTCTCGAGCCACGGCCACAGGCGTGCGAAGCGGAATTGGGTGATGCGTGAGATCAGGGGCTTACCTTCTACGCCTTTCCGTAGGCGTGAGATTACCCGGTCATTGCCCCGATTTCAGTCGTCGCGTGGCCGTAATTGGGGCCACCGATGTAATCCATGCCCACATTCTGCCGGCTTTTCAACATCCGTATACTCACGCCCCATGAAACTCTACTGCTGGAACGTCAACGGCATTCGTGCGGTTGTAAAAAAGGGAACCTTTCAGAAATTCATCGCCGAGCACAAGCCCGACATCCTGTGCCTGCAGGAAACCAAGGCCGAGAAAGGCCAGGCGGAAATCGATCTGCCGGACTACCACGAGTACTGGAACTCGGCCGAAAAGAAAGGCTATTCGGGCACCGCCATCTTCTCGAAGCAGGAACCCATCAAGGTCATCAATGGCTTCCCCGACGGCTTCGCGAAAAAATTCACGTTTGCCGATGAGCTCAAGCGCGACTCGTGGAACGAAGGGCGCGTGATCACCGCGGAGTTCGAGAAATTCCATGTCGTCACGGTGTACACGCCGAATGCCAAGGACGATCTGTCGCCGGCTGAAACTGCGCCACGAACACTGGGACCCCGCGTTCCTCGCCTACTGCAAACAACTCGACAAGAAGAAGCCGGTGATCTTCTGCGGCGATCTCAACGTTGCCCACACCGAACTCGACCTCGCCAATCCGAAACCGAATCGCGGCAAGAAAGGCTTCACCGATGAGGAGCGCGAAGGTTTTCAGAACTTCGTGGACGCAGGCTTCGTCGACACCTTCCGCATGTTCACGCAGGGCAACGGCCACTATTCGTGGTGGAGCCATTTCGCCAACTCGCGGGCGCGCAACGTGGGATGGAGAATCGACTACGTGCTGGTCTCCGAGTCGATCAGGAAGCAGGTGAAGGAAGCGAAGATCCACGCCGACGTCCTGGGCAGCGACCACTGCCCGGTGAGCATCAAACTCGATATCTGACTTGACACCCGCGGGGCCGGGTTCTTATATTCACCCATATGGGTGAACATCAATCAGCGCAGCTCGACGGGATTTTCAACGCCCTGTGCGACCCCACGCGCCGCGCCATCCTCGCGCGGCTGACGGACGCGGACGCGCGCGTCACCGAAATCGCCGCGGACTTCCCGATCTCGCTCAACTCCATCTCCAAGCACATCCGCATGCTGGAACGCGCCGGCCTGCTGCGCCGCTCGATCGTCGGCCGCGATCACGTGCTCACGCTGAACGCCGGGCCGCTGGCCGAGGCGCAGGCGTGGATCGAGAAATACCGGCGCTTCTGGGAAGACCGTCTCGCCGCCCTCGACGCGTTTGTCACGAAGAAAAATGCCGGCAAGAAAAGGAAGCGCTCATGAGTGCCGCTGTCGACAACACCCTGGCCACGGCCGCCGTGGTCGTGCGCCGCACGATCGCCGCTTCGGCCGAAGACCTGTTCGACGCATGGCTCGATCCCGAAGCCATGGTGCAATGGATGCGTCCAAACAAGGTGCGGCGTACCCAGGTTCGCGTGGAGCCGTGCGTGGGCGGCAGCTACGAGATCCTCATGCTGATCGACTCGGGCAATGTCACGCACAGCGGCGTGTACCGCGTCATCGATCGCCCTCGCCGGCTGGTGTTCACGTGGATTTCGGGCCCGACCGAGAACACAGGAAACGCTGGTCACCGTGGACTTCGTGCGCAAGGACAAGGGCACCGAGGTCATCGTGACTCACGAACTGCTTCCCGAGAGCGCCATGCCTTCGCACAACAATGGCTGGACTTCGAGCCTCGGGCTGCTCGACGAACTCTTTCAGCGAGGACGTATTGAATGAACGGCTCGAGCGGATTCCTCGCGGAAAAGACCGCCGTGATCTACGGCGGGGGCGGCGCGATCGGCGGTGCGGCGGCGCGCGTGTTCGCGCGCGAAGGGGCTCGGGTATTTCTCGCCGGACGCACGCAATCGAAACTTACGGCCGTGGCGCGTGACATCGAGTCGGGCGGCGGAAGTGCCGAATTGACAGTGCTCGACGTGTTCGACGAGAACGCGGTCAACGCCCATGCGGACGCAGTCGCCGCGAAGGCCGGCGGCATCGACATCATGCTCAACGGCGTCGGCATCGCGCACGCCCAAGGCCAACCTTTCACCGAGACGACCCTTGCGGAATTCGAGGTGCCCATCACGCTCACCGCCCGCGCGCAGTTCATCGCCGCGCAGGCGGTCGCGCGGCACATGATCAAGCGTGCCCGCGGCGTGATCCTGACGCTCACCACGCCCGGCGGGCGCATCGCGGGCAAAGGCTTTCTGTCGAACGGTGTGTTCTCGGCGGCCACCGAGGCCTTCTCGCGGCTGCTCGCCGCGGAACTCGGCAGCCACGGCATTCGCGTCGTGTGTCTGCGGCCCGACGCCATTCCGGACGCCGTCGCGCTGTCCAGTTCGCGTGAAGTGTTCGAGGGCTTTTCGAAACGAATCGGAATCCCCGTCATGGAGATGCTCGCCGAACACGGGCGCACAGACACCTTGTTAGGTCGCCTGCCGCGCCTGTCTGAAGTCGCGGAGTTCGCCGCCTTCGCCGCCTCCGATCGCGCCGGCGCCATGACGGGTGCTATCGCCAATCTCACCTGCGGGTCCATGGTTGATTGTTAAGGAGTCACGCATCATGTCCAACATCCGCATTACCGCGTTCAAGTGGGTTCCGCCGTTCGCCCAAGGCCTCGTGCGCGACCTGCGCGTGCGCTGGGCGCTCGAAGAAGCCGGGTTGTCGTACACCGAGAAACTGCTCGACCCGGGCGAGCAGAACTCTCCTGCGCACCGCGCGGTGCAACCGTTTGGCCAGGTCCCGGTCTACGACGAAGGCAACCTCACGCTGTTCGAGAGCGGCTCCATCGTCATGCACATCGCGCAGAAGTCGCCGGCACTGATGCCCACCGACGAAGCCGGTCGCGCACGCGCACTCACGTGGATATTCGCCGCGCTCAATTCGGTGGAGCCGCACGTGCAGAACCTCACGACCATCGACCTGTTTTTCCCGAATGAGGAATGGGCGAAGCAGCGTCGTGCCGGCGCCGAAAAGCTGGCAAAGGCGCGGCTCGACTCGGTCGCCAGCTCACTGGAAGGCCGCGATTACCTCGACCACCGGTTCACCGCCGGCGATCTCGTCATGACCACGGTGCTTCGACTCCTGCGCCATACCTCGCTCGTGCAGGACATCCCGGTGCTCGCCGCATACCAGGCGCGTTGCGAGGCCCGGCCCGCTTTCGCGCGCGCGCTCGCGGCGCAGCTCGCGCACTTCGAGAAGAATCAGCCCAAAGCAGCGTGAGCGTCAGAACGGTGCTCCGATGAGGAAATGCCACGCCGACAGTTCGCCTGCCAGCCGGTAGCCGAAGCCCAGGCGTGGCGCGTCCCAGCGCCAGAGCTTGAATGGCGGGCGCGTGCCGAACGTGACTCCGAACTCCACCTGCAATGGCTCCTGGCTGCCGTCGGCCACGGGCATCGTCGGCGGATCGAAAACGATGTCGAGGATTCCATACATTCCGAACTCGAGTTCGCGTCCGCGAATTTTCCATTTCATGCCGCGCGCCAGGTTGATCCCCTGGCGCACGCGCACGAACTGGTCGGCCGGCAAATTCTGGCGATAACCGACACCCGAATAGTTGAGTTCGGAACGCAGGAAACGATCCCAGCCACGCCAACCGTCATTGCGCTCCACCCTCGCGCCGAGGCCGTACAGCCAGCCGTCCACGCTGCTCGACGCCACGCTCACGCCGCCGCGCAGGTAGGGAATCAGGTGCCAGTCGTCCGGCAATAGATAGTCGAGCTCGAAACCCGGCACCAGGCTGAAGCTGTCGACACGCGTAGGAATGCCTTCGGACAAAACGTCGAGCGGAGTGAAGTCGAAGAAGCCGAAAGTGAGCGGCAGCACGAAACGCACGCCCATCGTGTCTTCGTCCACTTCGCGCAGTTCTTTCTCATACTCGAATCGATAGATCTGCAGGGTTTGATCGTCGAGGCTGTACACACCGGACCCGAGGTCGGTGGCGAACACATAGTTGAGCGAGCTGCCCACCGCCTCGTTTTCACGCGTCTCTGTCGTCTGCGCGCCGGCAACCGTGGCGAGTACAAGAAACAGGATCGCGCCGAGCAAGCTCTCGCTTCGCCGCATGATTCACCGTGTGATCGGGAGCCGTAACAATGCCACAGCATCGCGCGACGCGGTTATGGCATGAAGGGCTTATGGCGTGGACGGCGCCGCCGAGACCTTGACCAGGCGCGGCTCGAAAAGCCGCATGCCGGGCGCCTTCGAGCGTTTTGTCCTGGCGTACTTCTCCGCCAGAGCCTGGCCAACCTGCGCGGCGACGCGTTTTCCCGCGGCGAACTCATCGAGATCGCAGTAGTACTCCTGAATCATTCGATCCAGCACTTCGATGTCGTGTTCGCCCAGCCAGAAGCGCAGGGTTTCATCGCGACGCACATGGCACGGCAAGTCACGCATGACGAGTCGCTCGGTCGCAGCAAGTGACAGCGTGCTCACGAGCTTGTCGTAGACGATCCGATGCCCGCCGGCGAGCTCGACAAGATGCGCGGCCGGCGTCACGCGAACGACGTGCGTGCCCATGCGCAGCTCACCGCGAAGCAACGGCCGAAGTCTGCAAACCGACGGCGGCTCGTTGGCCGTATTGCCAGAGACCGGCGGCGCCAGATCCGGCGGCTGCCAGCGCGCGACGTGAATCAGCGTGGGCTCGCGACTCTCTGCCGGGGTGTGCGCGCTGCAGGAGATGAAGAGCGCTTTGTGTTGCGTGGACGCGGCCGATCGGTGGCCATCTGCACCAGCGTTTTCATCGCCCACAACGCTGCCATCCGCAGTGCCCATCTCGAGATCGTGCGAGTGATCATTGAAGTGCTCCAGGAAATTCCGCCGCTCGAGCAGCAGACTGTGTTCACCGAGATGAAACGCCGTGGACATTCCCGCCGGCCCTGCGCCGATGATCAATGCCCGCCTTCGCTCCGGAGGTGACACGCTGCGTACTCGTCAGCGGGTTGACGTCGCGTCCGCGACCTTCTTCTTGAGCAGGACGCCGACGAGGATGCCGGAGAGGATTGCCGCGAGCGTCGCCTGCAGAATGGCTTTCATGCCTCGCAGTTTCGGGCATGGCGCGGACGCCGACTGTCCGCCGACACCGCGCATGCCTGTGAGCGTTGTCCTTGGTCGACGGAGGACGAATTGGCGGAGGGGGTGGGATTGTGAGCAACGCGGGAGCGTTGCTCATCCCTCGGGGACTCGGGATCACAGTCGCTGACGCTCCTGTGTCCAACTTTGCTCCGCAAAGTTGTCGAACCCACTTGTCATGCGGACCATGGGTTCTCATCCCAAAAACGTAATGGCCCATTTCTGGCGGAGGGGGTGGGATTCGAACCCACGGTCCTCGTGAGAGGACGCCAGTTTTCAAGACTGGTGCATTCAACCGCTCTGCCACCCCTCCGGGGGACGCGGATTGCGGGCGCAAGCTACTGCAAAGCCCTCGTCTGGTCCAGCCGGAGGGCATTCGGCCGGCCGCCCCGTTCCATGCGTCCGGGTTACGACGCCGACATTACGGTAACTTCCTGAAACCTCGGCAGGGTTCGACCCATCTGCCGCATGCAAATCGCGCGACCGCAATGGGTGGCTTCGAGCATGGCTAGCAACCCGCGGCGCTCTTCGAGATGACTGCGTGAATCACATCGCCGCGACCTTCAGGACGTTGAGTGCTTCGACGGCCAGCTGTTGTCACATGACCTGCAAAGGACATCCGCGACCGGCAACTTTGTCCTGCGTGTCCCATCCCGGGCCAGCCGCGACATCGCGCGTTGATTCTCTGATTGACAGGAACGTGATGCGGCATAAGCTCAAGTACGCGGTGGCAAAGGACTCAAAGGCCACCGATCTTCAGGGGGCATGGCATATGGATTTACGCCTTTCCGGGTTTTTCAAACTCGTATTTCCCTTCTCCCTGGATCACTAGAAACACGCTTGAGTTCGCGGCTCGGGCCGGTGGCGCGCCACCGGCATCCGGGCCCACGCATGTCTTGGCTAGTAGTTAGACACAGGGGGATCATCATGGCTCTTCGTTCAGGATTTGCCCGCGTCATCGCGGTTTGTCTGGCGATGTGTGCGACGCTCTTCGCGCCGCAACTGTCCGCGCAGAATTTCAACTATGGAGAAGCGCTGCAGAAGTCGCTGTTCTTCTATGAAGCACAGCGCTCCGGCGACCTGCCCGCGACCAACCGCGTCAACTGGCGCGGCGATTCCGCACTCACCGACGGCGCCGATGTGGGCCGCGACCTCACGGGAGGCTGGTACGACGCCGGCGATCATGTGAAGTTCGGCCTGCCGATGGCGGCCACCGCCACCATGCTCGCCTGGAGCATCGTCGACTATCGCGCTGCTTACACCCAGACCGGTCAGCTCGACAACGCGCTCGACCAGTTGAAGTGGGCCACTGACTACTTCATCAAGGCACACCCGACTGCGAACGAACTGTACGGACAGGTCGGCAACGGCGGTGCGGATCACGCCTGGTGGGGCCCGGCCGAAGTCATGCAGATGGTGCGTCCTTCCTATCGCGTCACCACCACCTGCCCGGGTTCGGACCTGGCCGGTGAAACCGCCGCCGCCATGGCTGCGGCCTCGATCGCTTTCCGGCCGACGAATGCCACCTACGCGAACACGCTGCTCACGCACGCGCGCCAGCTCTACAGCTTCGCCGACACCTTTCGCGGCAAGTACTCCGACTGCATCACCGATGCGTCGTCGTTCTACAACTCCTGGAGCGGCTTCAACGACGAACTCGTCTGGGGCGCCATCTGGATGTACCGCGCCACGAACGAAACCGCTTTCCTCGACAAGGCGCAGGCCTATTACGCGAACCTCTCGAACCAGCAGCAGACCACGATCAAGTCGTACAAGTGGACGCATGCCTGGGACGACAAGTCCTATGGCAGCTACGTGTTGTTAGCCAAGCTCACCGGCGCCACGCAATACCACAACGACGCGCAGCGCTGGCTCAACTGGTGGTCGGTCGGCGGCACGGCGCATGGCGCCGATGGCACGCGCGTCAACACCAGCCCGGGCGGCCAGGCGGTGCTCGACCAGTGGGGTTCGTTGCGTTACGCCGCGAACACTTCGTTCGCCGCGCTCGTGTATTCCGACGCGATCACCGATACCGCGCTGAAGGCGCGTTACCACGACTTCGCGAAGCGGCAGATCGACTACGCGCTCGGCGCGAATCCGCAGAACCGCAGCTACGTCGTAGGCTTCGGCGTCAATCCGCCGCGCAATCCGCACCATCGCACCGCGCACAGCTCGTGGACGGATCAGCTCACCTTCCCCGTCGAGAGCCGTCACGTGCTCTACGGCGCGCTGGTCGGCGGACCTTCGTCGCCGAACGATGGCGCTTCCTACAATGACGATCGCGGCAACTTCGTGAACAACGAAGTCGCCACCGACTACAACGCCGGCTTCACGGGCGCGCTCGCGCGCCTCGCGCAGGAATACGGCGGTACGCCGCTCGCGAACTTCCCGGTAGCCGGAAGCGGTGGTCGGCAACGAGATGTTCGTCGAAGCGGCCATCAACGCCACCGGCTCGAACTTCACCGAGATCAAGGCGCTGGTGAACAACCAGTCGGGCTGGCCGGCGCGCATGGGCGACAAGCTCTCGTTCCGCTACTACTTCACGCTCGAATCCGGCGTGACGCCCAGCCAGATCACGATCAACGCCAACTTCAACCAGTGCTCGGCGCCCGCGGGCCCGACGCTGCATGCCGGCAGCGTGTACTACGTCACCGTGAACTGCACGGGCACGAAGATCTATCCGGGCGGACAGCAGCACTTCAAGAAGGAAGTGCAGTTCCGCATCGCAAGCTCAGGCGCCTGGGATCCGAGCAACGACTGGTCGATCGCGGGTGTAAACCCGACGCCGGGTGGTACGCCCGCGCTCGTGCAGCGCATTCCGCTGTACGACAACGGCGTGCGCGTGTTCGGCAACGAGCCCGGTGGCTCGACGCCAGATACGCAGCCGCCGACGACTCCGACCAACCTGCGCGTCACCGCCGCGACGAACCTGCAAATATCGCTCGCGTGGGATGCGTCGACGGATGACATCGGCGTCACGGGTTACCAGGTGTTCCGCGGCACGAGCACCACGCCGTTAGGCACGGTGCCCGGACTCGTCTTTCACGACTCGACGGTGACCAACGGCCAGACGTACACGTACACCGTGCGCGCCGTGGACGGCTCCGGCAAAGTTTCCGCGGCCAGCGCCCCGGTCACCGCCACGGCCGTGTTGCCCGGCGACTTCGACGTGGGTTTCAGTTCCGGCAACCCCATCGGAGTGACGCGCGGCTCGAGCACGACGGCCATTATCAACATCCTGCGGGTCAACAACTTCACCGGCCCGGTGACGTTCACCGCGACCTCGCTGCCAAGCGGCGTGACCGCGACGTTCACTCCGTCGACGCCGGTCACGGGGAACTCGGTCACCGTGACCTTCACGGCATCGAGCACCGCCACCCTGGGAACATCGCAAGTGTCGGTTACCGGGACCTCGGGCACGCTGTCGCGCGTCGCCGGCGCGACGCTCAACGTCGCGGCCACGGCGGACTTCACGCTCGGAGCGGTGAGTCCGGTCTCGGTCCAACGCAGCGCGAGCGCTTCGACCAACGTCGCGATCAACCGCACGAGCTTCACGGGCGCGGTAAGCATGGCCGCCAGTGGATTGCCGGCCGGTGTCACCGTGGCGTTCAATCCGGCGACGGCCACCACCGGCAACTCGGTGACGACAACGTTCACGGCTTCGAGCACGGCGACCCTGGGCGCAGCGACGATCACGCTGACGGCCACCTCGGGTTCGCTCACGCGAACCACCACCGTGGCACTGACGGTCACGGGCACGGCGACCAGCGACTTCACCGTCGGCTCGTCACCGGGCGCGTTGTCGGTGGCGCGTGGCGCGAGTGGTGCCTCGACGATCGCGATCAACCGCACCAACTTCACGGGTGCAGTGACGATGGCGGCCACGGGACTGCCGACGGGTGTGACCGTGGCCTTCAACCCGGCGACGGCCACCACCGGCAACTCGGTGACGGCAACGTTCACGGCTTCGAGCACGGCGACACTGGGCGCGGCCACGGTCACGCTGACCGCGACGTCGGGAACGGTGTCACGCACGACCACGGTCGCGCTCACGATCACTGGCGGCGGTACCGGTGGGACGCTGACGGCAACGCCCGTCGTCTCCACCAGCAGCCCGTGGTTCAACGAGCTGCAACTGCGAACCGCGAACACCGGCACGCTGACCGCGCTGTCGGTGACCATCGTGGTCCAGCGCACGCCGGGCGTGAGCCACTCGGGTCAGTACAACACGGTCGGTGGCCAGGTCACGCAGACCAGCACCAGCACGGCCGCCACGATCACCTATCAGTTCACGCTGAGCGCGGGACAGACGCTTCCGGCCTCGACGGGCAGGACGTTCGCCGTGCAGATGGGTGGCAATGGCACCGCGCATCCGACGTCGGGTGATACGTACTCCGTGACGTATACGTCGGGAGGTCAGACGTTCACGACGTCCGGCACGTTCTGAGGGGGAGAGAAATGGGGTCAGTCCCCATTTCGAGGAAACGGGGTCAGACCTGGTTTGGGTCTGACCCCAATTTCTCGAGCCCGCCCATGTAGGGCCGCAGCGCAGGAGGCACGGTGATCGAGCCGTCCGCGTTCTGATAGTTCTCGAGCACGGCCACCAGCGCGCGGCCGACGGCGACACCCGATCCATTCAGCGTGTGCAGCGGTTCCGGCTTGCCGGTTTCCGGATTGCGCCAGCGGGCCTGCATGCGGCGCGCCTGGAACGCCTCGCAGTTGCTGCACGAGGAAATCTCGCGGTATTTGTTCTGCGCCGGCAGCCACACTTCGATGTCGTAGGTCTTGGCGCTGGCGAAGCCGACGTCGCCGGCGCACAGCGCGATCACGCGATACGGCAGCTCGAGCTTCTGCAGCACCGTCTCCGCGTGCCCGGTGAGCGCCTCGAGCGCGGCGTACGAATCCGCGGGCTTCACGATGTGCACCAGCTCGACCTTTTCGAACTGGTGCTGGCGGATGAGCCCGCGCGTGTCCTTGCCGGCGGCGCCGGCCTCGGAACGGAAACACGGCGTATGCGCCACGAGCTTCATCGGCAACTTGCTTGGCGTCGACGATGCTGTCGCGCACCAGGTTGGTGGCGGGCACTTCGGCGGTCGGAATGAGATAGAAACCCTGCTCGCCCTGCACGCGGAACAGGTCGGCTTCGAACTTCGGCAGCTGGCCCGTGCCCTGCAACGCGGCGCCGCTGACGAGATAGGGCACGTACAACTCGGTGTAGCCATGATCGCGCGTGTGCAGGTCGAGCATGAACTGCGCCAGCGCGCGATGCAGCCGCGCGAGGCCGCCACGCATGACCGAGAAGCGCGCGCCGGAGATCTTCGCCGCGGTTTCGAAATCGAGGCCACCGAGTTTCTCGCCGAGCTCGACATGATCCTTCGGCGTGAAGTCGAAGTTGCGTGGCGTCGCCATGCTTGCGGACTTCGACGTTCGCGGACTCGTCGCGCCCGTCGGGCACGGACTCGTGCAGCGTGTTGGGCAGGCCTAACTGCCAGGTGTCGAGTTCCTGCTTGAACCTGCGCGATGGCGGCATCGCTCGCGGTCATCTGCCTTGGTCAGTTCCTCGGCGCGCGCCAGCAATGCGCTCGCGTCCTCGCCTTTGCCCTTGGCCATGCCGACGGCTTTTGCATTCGCGTTGCGCTCGGCGCGCACGCGATCGGATTCGATCTGCGCAGCCTTGCGACGCTCTTCGATCGCGGTGTACGCGGCGACGTCGAGCACGAAGCCGCGACGCGCGAGGTTGGCGGCGACGGCGGCAGGATCAGCGCGAAGTTGTTTGGCGTCGAGCATTCGTTCTCTCTACTCAGGTCTGGCCCCGTTTCCTGGAAATGGGGACTGACCCCATTAGCTCACCAGCAAAGCTCCTGCCTTCAAGCCGGCGATGGCGGCCAGCAGGCAACCGACGACCGTCGCGGCGACGTACGCCACGCCCGGTCAGCGACCAGCCCAGCAGCGCGGTCTCCAGCGCAAACGCCGAGTAGGTGGTGAACCCGCCCAGCACGCCGGTCATCCAAAAAAGCCGCGCATTGTCGGCGCTGGCGCCACGGGCCGCAACATACATATACAAGAGTCCGATGGCGAAGGAACCCAGCAGATTCACCGTGAATGGTGGGCACGGGCCAGCCGCCCGGCGACGAAGGCCACATGCGATACGCGCCGTAGCGCGCAAGGCTGCCCAGCGCCCCGCCAATGCCCACCAGGACCCAGCTCATTTCTTGTCCTCTTCCGGCTTGCGCAAGCGCGCCAGCGCTTCGCCGATCTTGATCTCGAGTCCGCGCGCCACCGGGCGGTAGTAGCGCCGATCCGGCATTTCGTCGGGAAGATAGCGTTCACCTTTGACGAAGGCATCCGGCGCGTCGTGCGCGTACTTGTAGCCTTCGCCGTAGCCGAGACCCTTCATGAGTTTGGTCGGCGCATTGCGGAAACGCAGTGGCACATCGAGCGTGCCGAACTGTTCGACATCGGCCTTGGCCTCGCCGTACGCCACGTACACCGCGTTGCTCTTCGGCGCGACCGCGAGATACACCACCGCGTTCGCCAGCGCGAGCTCGCCTTCGGGGCTGCCGAGCCGCTCGAAGGTCTGCCAGGCGTCGAGCGCCATCTGCTGACCGCGCGGATCGGCGAGACCGATGTCCTCGACCGCCATGCGCACGATGCGCCGCGCCAGGTAGTGAGGGTCGCAGCCGCCGTCGAGCATGCGCGCGAACCAGTACAACGCGGCATCCGGATCCGTGCCGCGCACCGCCTTGTGCAGCGCCGAGATCTGGTCGTAGAACTGCTCGCCGCCCTTGTCGAACCGGCGGCGCCCGCCGGTCGCGACCTCGCGCACCTGCTCGAGTGTGATCAGCGCGCGGCCTTCCGTCTCCGTCGGCGAGATCCGCGGCCACCTCCAGCATGCCGAGCGCGCGCCGCGCATCGCCATCACCGCCATGCGCCAGCGCGACCAGCGCTTCGTCGTCGATGGCGATGTGCCGCTGTGCCCAGCCCGCGCTCGGAGTCTTCGATGCGCGCGGCGCAGTAGTTTGACGATGTCGTCGACTCCGAGCGAACGCAGCACGTACACGCGCGCCCGCGACAACAACGCGCTGATGACTTCGAACGAAGGATTCTCGGTGGTGGCGCCGATGAAGGTCAGCGTGCCGTCTTCGACGTACGGCAGGAACGTGTCCTGCTGCGCCTTGTTGAAGCGATGCACCTCGTCGAGGAACAACACGGTGCGGCGACCGCGCTCCGCGCGCGCCGTGCGCGCGCGCTCGACCGCTTCGCGAATGTCCTTCACGCCGGCCATGACCGCCGAGAGCTGCATGAACTCCGCGTCGGCGCGGCGCGCGATGAGCCGCGCCAGCGTGGTCTTGCCGGTGCCCGGCGGGCCCCAGAGGATCAGCGAATGCAGCTGGCCTTTTTCGAGCGCCTGGCGCAGCGGCTTGCCCGGCGCCGAGCACCTGCTCCTGGCCGACGAACTCATCGAGCGTGCGCGGCCGCATGCGGTCGGCCAGCGGCCGCAGCGCATCGTCGGGCTGAACGTCGCGCAGGAAATCGGGCTGCCCGCCCGGATTGCCGGCGCCGCCCGATTTCATTCCGCGGCCCGCCGCCCTAACAACCATGCGCCCAACTCCGGCCAGCGTGCGCCGCCCAGGCGCGCGATCAGGAGCCCGAGCGCCGCGCCCGCGGAATTTGCCAGCACGTCGCGCGGGTCTCCCGTAGCGGCCCAACTGCATGCAGTGCTGCGCGAACTCGATGGCGACACCGATCAGCAGCAGGAAGACGAAGATCTTCCACCAGGAACGCCGCGGCACGAGGCCGGCAAAATACAAGGCCAGCGTGCCATGACCGACCAGGTGACTGACCTTGTCGTTCCAGTCGAAGGGGCTCGACGACATCGTGAATCGGTACGAGGCACACGACAATGGCGGCGACGACCAGCAGCACGCCGAGCGTCCACCACACGCGCTGCAGATTCATGGAACCGGAGTGCCGATGACGTCCGCGTCCGCCGGCGGCGTGAACTTCACTTCTGCTTCGGCGACCGGCGCGTTGCGCTCGCTGGCGAGGAAATCGAGACGCACGGTCTGCCCGAGCTTGTCCTTGAGCACCATGCGTTTGAGTTCGCCTTGTTGTCGTGAACCAGTGCCGAAGGCGAGCCGCGCTTCACGAAAATCCGCATCGCTCTCCTTCGGCGTCGACCAGCACCCAGTCGAGGCCGTCCTTGCGGCCGGCGGGCGCCACCGTGAACAGCTCGCGAATGTTTCCTTCGCCTGACAGCAATCCGGCGGGCGTGGCCGTGAGCGCGCTCGTGGCGGCCTTGACCGACACCTGCTCGAGATCGCGATCGTAGAACCACAGGTTCTTGCCGTCGGCGACCATGAGCTGCGGCGAGCTGCTGGCTCCGGCGCCCGCGGGCGTGAGCTCCCAGCGGAATCTGCCGGGACGCACGATGACCAGCTTTCCCTGCGCGTTCTGCACCTCGCGGCCCTTGCCGTCGGTGACCATCTGCGAAAATTCGGCGCGCAGCGTCTTGAGGTGCTCGAGGTAGCTGTCGAGCGGCGTCTGCGCCTGGACCGCGGTGGCGAATGCGCAGGATCGCCAACAAACCAGCAGGCGCGCATCGTTCGTGACCATTCACGAGCTCATTCACTTCCGGGCGGCGCGGGCGCGAGAATTTCGCGCGCGCCGTTCGGCTGCAGCGGACCCACGACGCCCGCGTTCTCCATGGACTCGAGCAGGCGCGCGGCGCGGTTGTAGCCGATCTTGAGCCGGCGCTGCACATAGGAGATGGACGGCTTGCGCTCGGTGGTGACGATCTTCACCGCCTCGTCGTACAGCGCATCCTGTTCGCCGCCCGCATCACCGCCGCCTTCCGCCTGCGGCTCGCCGGAGATTCCGGCGAGCGGCACGCTCGGGCCTTCGAGCACGTCTTCGATGTAGTTCGGCGCCCCGCTCTTCTTCAGCGCCTCGACCACGCGATGCACTTCGGCGTCGCTCACGAATGCGCCGTGCACGCGCGTCGGCACCGACGTGCCCGACTGCAGATAGAGCATGTCGCCGTGGCCTAACAAGGATTCCGCGCCCATCTGGTCGAGGATGGTGCGCGAATCGACACGCGCCGACACCTGGAAGGCGATGCGACAGGGAATGTTGGCCTTGATGAGGCCGGTGATCACGTCGACCGAAGGACGCTGGGTCGCGAGTATCAGGTGCACGCCCGAGGCGCGCGCCTTCTGCGCCAGGCGCGCGATCAGCTCTTCGACCTTCTTGCCGACGATCATCATCATGTCGGCCAGCTCGTCGATGACCACGACGATGTAGGGCAGCGGCGTCAGGTCCTGGATGAGCCGCTGATCGATGGTGGGATCGTTGGCAGCGGCCAGCGTCATCACCGGATCGCGAATCGGCTTGCCGGCATCGATGGCGTCTTTCACCTTGCGGTTGAAACCCGAGATGTTGCGTACGCCGAGCGCGGCCATGAGCGCATAACGCCGCTCCATTTCCGCCACGCACCAGCGCAACGCGTTGGCGGCGTGTTTCATGTCGGTGACCACGGGCGCGAGCAGGTGCGGGATGCCCTCGTACACCGAGAGCTCGAGCATCTTCGGGTCGATCATGATCAACCGCACATGTTCCGCCGTGCTCTTGTAGAGCAGCGACAGGATCATGGCGTTGATGCCCACCGACTTGCCCGAGCCGGTGGTGCCGGCGATGAGCAGATGCGGCATCTTGGCGAGATCGGCGCACACCGGCGCGCCGCCGATATCCTTGCCGAGCGCAATCGCCAGCGGCGACTGCACCTCGTCGTACGCCCTGGATTTGATGATTTCGCCCAGCGTGACGATCTCGCGCTTCTCGTTCGGGATCTCGAGGCCCATGACCGACTTGCCGGGAATGACTTCCACCACGCGCACGCTGATGGCCGACAGCGAACGCGCCAGGTCCTTGGCGAGGCCGGTGATCTGGCTCACTTTCACGCCGGGAGCCGGACGCATCTCGAAGCGCGTGACGACCGGGCCCGGGTTGCACGGCCACCACTTCCACGTCGACGCCGAAGTCCTTGAGCTTGAGCTCGACCAGCCGCGACATGGCTTCGAGCGCTTCCTGCGAATAGTGCGCTTCGTGCGTCGGCGGATCATCCAGCAACTTGAGCGGCGGCAACTCGCCCGACTTGACGGACTCGAACAGCGGCACCTGCCGCTCCTTCTCGACGCGCTCGCTCTTCTCGACCACCACCGCCGGCGCTTCGATGCGTGGTTTCACGCGCGCAGCCACGCGTTTCTCTTCCACCTTGGCCGCCTCGACGCGCGCCTTCTTGGCTTCGAGGCCGACCGCGACGTCGCGGGCCGTACTGCGTCGCGCCTTGATCCAGCCGATGCCGTTCCAGATACCGGCGCCTATCTTGTCGACGATGGTGAGCCAGGAGACGCCGAAGGCCAGCGACACGCCGGCCATCCAGGCGGCCAGCATGAACAACGTGGCGCCGAGGAAATTGAGATTGCTGGCCAGGCCGGTGCCGATGAACTGGCCGACCACGCCGCCTGCGGATTCGCGCAGCGTGCCGGCGCTCCAGTGGAGCGTGGCCAGCCCGCAGCTCGCGAACAACAGGAGCATGAATCCGCCGATGCGTACCGCGGTGTTCACGCGCGTGCGGCCCTCTTCCTCATCGCGCTGACGGAACATCACGAAGCAGGCCACGCCCAGCATCACCGGGAACAGGTACGCCGGACGGCCGAACAGGAAATAGAGGATGTCCGACAGCCACGCGCCGAACGGCCCGATGAGGTTGCCGACCGCGCGCTCGCCACCTCCCGTCGATGCAAACGCTGCATCTTCGCGATGGTAGGAAAGCAGCGCCACGAGCATGACCAGCGCAATGACGCCGATGAGCAGCACGGCGCTCTCGCGAAGTCCGCGGGACACGGCCGCGGTGAAGCGCTTCTGCGGCTTGGTCCGATCGTAAGTGGTTTCTGCCATTTGCTCTCTATGTCATTGTTCGGGTGGAGGATAGTAACCCGATCTCAGCTCAACAGCGCCGGGTGAGTCACCTTGCCACCCTCGACATTGATACCCCGAACGATACCGGCGTCGTCACGCCAGTCGCCATCGGCCAGGCGGACGGCGAACGGCGCGATGGCGGCCGACAACGCCTGCGAGGAAGTGCGCGGCACCGAGCCGGGCATGTTGGTGACGCAAAAATGCGTGACCCCTTCCCATTGATAGGTAGGCGCCTCCCACGAAGTGGGACGGGTCGTTTCGATGCAGCCGCCCTGGTCGACGGAGATGTCCACGATGACGCTGCCATGCTTCCATGCTGCGAACCATGTCCGCCGACACCACGTGTGGCGCGCGCGCGCCGGTGACGAGCACGGCGCCGATGACCACGTCGGCTTCACGCACGGCATCGGCCACGTCGGCGACATGTGGATAGAGGCCGGTGACATTCGCGCCCATGGCGCGCGCCGCGACCAGCTTGTCGCGGTCCTTGTCGAACACGATGACCTCTGCACCGAGGCCCGCGGCCACCAACGCCGAATTGCCGCCGGCCACACCACCGCCGAGCACCACGACGCGACCGCGTTTCGCGGCGGGCACGCCGCCTAACAAGATGCCCTTGCCGCCCTGCGGCTGGTGCAGGAGTGTGGTCGCATATTGCATCGAAAGACGACCGGCGATATCGCTCATGGGAGCGAGCAGCGGCAGGCGGCCCGTGCGGTCTTCCACCGTCTCGAACGCCACCGCCGTGAGGCCGATGTCACACAGGCGCCGCGTGAGCTCCGGCAGCGCCGCCAGGTGCAAATAACAAAAAAGCAGGTGGTCCTTTCGCAAACGTTTGAGATCGGGCTCGATGGGTTCCTTCACCTTCACGATCATCTGGGATTTGTCGAAGAGCTCGTCGGCCGTGGGCAGCACCGTGACGCCGACGTCGCGGAATTTCTGATCCGGATAGCCGCTCTTCTCGCCAGCGCCGTGCTCGACGAAAACTTCATGGCCGCTTCGCACCAGCTCGACGCAGGCTGCGGGAATAAGTCCGACTCGCCCCTCGCGGGGTTTCAACTCACGAGGAATGCCAATACGCATGGGTGTCCCGTTAACATGTGGTCATCAAGGCAACGCGCGTGCCCGACTGACCCGAAAGGAAGATTGAAAATGACGAACCCGCGCGCAATCTATGAGGCAGAACGCCATTTGAATGGCCAAAATTATACATGAGCACTTCTCGACACAGCCCTCTCGTCATCCTGGGATCCGGCCCTGCCGGCTATACCGCGGCCGTTTATGCGGCGCGCGCCAACCGCAAGCCGTTGCTGATTACGGGTGTGGAGCAAGGCGGTCAGCTCATGACCACCACGGAAGTGGACAACTGGCCCGGCGACGCGCATGGCCTGCTCGGCCCCGCGCTGATGGAGCGCATGAAGGCGCACGCGGAACGCTTCAACACGGAAATCGTCAACGATCACATCCATACGGTCGATTTCTCGAAGCGGCCATTTGTATTGAGTGGTGACTACGGCAGCTACACCTGCGATGCGCTGATCATCGCCACCGGCGCCTCCGCCAAGTATCTGGGCATCCCATCGGAGGAGAAGTTCCGCGGCAAAGGCGTTTCGGCCTGCGCGACCTGCGACGGATTTTTCTACAAGGGGCATCGCGTCATGGTCGTTGGCGGTGGCAATACCGCGGTGGAAGAAGCGCTCTATCTGTCCAATCTCGCCAGCCATGTGACCCTGGTGCACCGGCGTGACAAGTTCCGCGCGGAGAAGATCCTCCAGGATCGCCTCTTCGCGCTCGAGAAAACCGGCAAGGTGCGCATCGCCTGGAATCACACGGTGGATGAAATCGTCGGCGACCAGACCGGCGTGAACGGCGTGCACATCAAGCCCACGCAGCACGGCGGCACCATCGAAACCCTGGACGTGACCGGCGCATTCATCGCCATCGGCCACACGCCCAACACCGGCATCTTCGCCGGCCAGCTCGACATGCGCGACGGCTACATCACCATCAAGAGCGGCAGTGAAGGTGCGGCCACCGCCACCAGCGTGCCCGGTGTGTTTGCCGCCGGTGACGTCGCCGATCACGTGTATCGTCAGGCCATCACTTCCGCCGGATCCGGATGCATGGCTGCGCTCGATGCGGACAAGTACCTCGACCAACATCACGGACATTGATCCCGCCGCCTGGGACGCACTCGACGCGGGCGGCTCGCCCTTCCTGCGCCATGCGTTCCTCGCCGCCCTCGAGCGCACTGGCTGCGTGGGCGCGGGAACGGGATGGGAACCCATGCCCGTCACTTTGTACGACGAGCGAGGTCTGGCCGCCGCGGTGCCTGCCTATGTCAAGGCGCACTCCTTCGGCGAATTCGTATTCGATTTTTCCTGGGCGCAGGCCTACGCGCAGCACGGGCTCGCGTACTACCCCAAGCTCGTTCTCGGCGTCCCGTTCACCCCGGCGAGCGGCGCACGCCTGCTGCTGCGGCCCGACCTCGATGCCGCGAAAACTCGGGAGGCGCTGATCGCGGCGATTCATGAGTTTGCCGAGGCGCGGAATTTCTCCTCGATACACGGACTGTTCGTCGGCGACGAGGATCGCGCGGCATTCGCGCACGCCGGCTGGCTTGCGCGCCATGACGTGCAATTCCACTGGCACAACCGCGGCTACCGTGATTTCGACCACTATCTCGACAGCTTCACGGCGGACAAGCGCAAGAAGGCGCGCCGCGAGCGCCGCCGGGTCGCCGAAGAAGGCATCACCTTCGAGACTTTGTTAGGTGACGGAATCGACCGCGCCTCCATCGACGAAGCCTACGATCTGCACCGCGATACTTTCCTGCGCCACGGCCACGAGCCGTATCTGAGCCGCGCGTTCTTTCGCGAAATGCCCGGCGCACTCGGCGACCGTTTCATGATCAAGCGAGCTCGCTGCGACGGCGCCACGGTCGCCGCGGCGGTGTTCTTCTGGAGTACCGAGGCGCTGTACGGACGTTACTGGGGTGCAAGCGTTCAGCATCACAGCCTGCATTTCGAGACCTGCTACCACCAGGGCATCGAGTTCTGCATCGAGCGTGGCATTGCGCGTTTCGAACCCGGGACGCAGGGCGAACACAAGGTAAGCCGCGGATTCGTGCCGGCGAACACCTGGTCCATGCACTGGATCGTCGATCTCAGGTTCCGGGCCGCCATCGGCGACTACCTGCGGCGCGAAGGCGCGCACGTCGACGAATATGCGCGCGATATCGAGCACCACGTTCCCTACCGGGACGCCCGCCGCGACGCACGCGGCAAGTAAGGGTCGCTGCCATGAACAAGACCATTACCTGGCTGAAACCCGACGGCGATCGCGAATGGTTTCCGCCGCTCGATCAGGTGCTCGATGAACCCGAAGGGCTGCTGGCGGCGGGTGGTGACCTGTCGGTGCCCAGGCTCCTGGCTGCCTATCGCCGCGGAATCTTTCCCTGGTATTCCGCCGGCCAACCCGTGCTGTGGTGGTCCCCGAATCCTCGCGAAGTGCTCTATCCAGCGGAATTCCGCTGCTCACGCAGCCTTGCCAAAACTCTGAGAAATCGTGGCTTTGCAGTGACATTCGACGGCGACTTCGCCGCCGTCGTCGACGCCTGCGCAGCGCGGCGCGAACATTCTCCCGGCACCTGGATCACGCCGGAGATGCGCGCCGCCTATTGCGAGCTCCATTCCCGCGGCCATGCGCACAGCGTCGAAGTGCGACTGGGTGGTGCACTGGTGGGCGGCCTTTACGGCGTGCTGCTGGGACGCATGTTTTTCGGCGAATCCATGTTCAGCCGGGAGCGCGATGCTTCGAAAGTCGCCCTCGCCCGGCTGGCGGAACGCGCCGTTGTGGCGGGCGTCCAACTCATCGACTGTCAGCTACCTACACCACATTTGCGGTCTCTGGGCAGCAAGCCGATGCCCCGTCTCGAATTCAGCGCGCTGGTCGCCCGGTTCACCGCCGCGGATACCGCAGAGATGTTTTGAGGAACCTGAAAACTCCTCGCCAATGGCGCTTTTCTGGCAGAATTCGCCGCCTTCTCGGGTGCCACAGGTAACGGATGTCGAAAGAAGATGCGATTCAGATGGAAGGCGAAGTCGTCGAGACTTTGCCTAACACTACTTTCCGCGTGAAGCTGAAGACCGGTCACGTCGTGACTGCGCACATTTCCGGAAAGATGCGCAAGAACTACATCCGCATTCTCACGGGCGACCAGGTCACCGTGGAAATGACTCCTTACGATTTGTCCAAGGGACGAATCGTCTACCGCGGGCGCTGAACGGTCGAGTCACTACCCGATCGGCGTGAACGTCTTGCGCAGGTTCGCCACGTTCGCAACGCCTCCGCCAGTCACGTCGAGCACCGCCAGTGGCGCATAGAAATGCCGCACACCACGCGGCGGACGCGCTTCGGGCTGCCCCACGGAACCCGGCCATTCAACATCGCCGGTGGCGGTGCGCGCCGGGATCGTCCAGTAATCGCCCGAACGGTATTGATAGGCAATACCGGCCGACTTCGCGAACATGACCTGCACGCCATCTTCGAGCGACAGCCACTTCTCCTCCTCCACGACCAGGGCGCCATCGTCGGCCAGCCTGGGCTTGTCGCCGGCAACGACAGCCGCACCGACGCGATAGTTCCAACGACGCAGCTGCACGTGCCGCGCGATGCATTCGGCCGCTGTGAAGGAAGGCAGCGTCGCACCCGCTGCAGGCTTGAGGGTCACCGTCATGTCGTCGGGGTCGACGGCCGCCACTTGCGCGAGCGGACCCGGCAATCCCATCCTGGCCGCATTGTCCTCGACGATCTCCACCCAGTCGTTGGCCTCGAAGGATTCACGATCGCCGCGGCCCATGCTCAACAGCGCGGCAACGCCACCACCCAGCGATTTCACCGCGACCACGTCCGAGCCGTTGTTGCGTGACCATTTGAAGGTCGCCACGCCGGTGGCGGTTTCGCCGGCGACCGCGGCCTTGCCTCCACGATGGATCTCGACGCGATAGAGCTGATTTTCAAGCCCGCGAAAACGCGACTCCGGCGCGATGATGCAAGGCTGCACTTCGCCGCTGTCGGCGGAGCGTCCCTTGGCCTTGAGCGCGCCGCGCGTCGCCGGTGGCCACGAGCCAAACCACGCCGCCAGGCCACCCTTGTTCACGAGCCAATCGTGCCATTGCGTTCCAAAATCCGGGAGATCGGTGTCGTCGGGCTGTCGTGACAGGGTTCGCACCTGCCAAACTACTTGCGCGCGGGTGGTCGTGTCCGCCTGGCCGAGCGCCACTTCACGGATCGATTCGTCGTCGAGCGCAGTGACATGCCGCTCCCAGACATCGAGGTACACCAGGCTGCGCTTGCCGTCCGGGAGCACTTCAGCATTGGTGTAGCCGCGCTGCCTGGTATACGAGAGGTCGGCGGCATCGTTCTCGGCAAGGACACCGTCGACGTAGTAACGGCCGGGCGCGATCGAAAAATCCAGTTTCGGTGCGCCGGTGAGCATTCCGATGCTGAAACCATCACCCGGACCGCCATGCTTGCCGATCAGGTCGGACGCCAGCGTGCGCAGGTAATGCAGCAGGATGTCCGACTGCTCGTTGCTGTCCGCGTCGATCTGCAAGCGTCCCTGCTGTACCAGCACACGGCTGAAATGGCGCAGGGGGTCGAAGGTCTCGCGTGAAAAATCGCCTCTCATGGGTCTCTCCTCGGATTCCGCATCTCAAGTTTCGAAAATGATCCCGACGTCGGTGGCCGCGGGTGTGTATTCATCGAGTCGCGCGCGCAAATTGGCGAGTCGCTGCGGTTGAAAAAGATCATGGAACGCGCCCATCTCCGACTCATCGTCCGCACCGCGGAGGATTTCCGGGGCGCAGTGCCCGGCGAGCTGACAGTAGGTGGGAGTTCCGTAACGGATGCTGTTGAAGCGCGGCCGCACGCGCCGCCGCTCGAGTTCGCGCGCCGCCTCGATCTCCTCATTGGTCGCGGTGCCGCCAGAGAAGCCGGTATCGACGACCTGCACCGCCAGGTCCGGCTGACAGTGATAACGCCGTGGCGTGCGCGACTTCGGACGCACATAGCAGAAGCGCATGCAGCCCTGCTGGCGGCGCCCGACCGTGACGCGACCCAGGAAAATGCTGTTCTCGGCGAGTTCGATGGCGTGCACCATCACGCGGCCGATGACCGTGCTGCGCCGGATTTCGAGCGTGGCGTGCGCCAGCGCGCTGCCGGCCGCCCCGATCGCTTCACATTCCGGGCTGTCGCAATCGGTCCCGGTGGCATCGACGATGCTGTCGATCACCCGCACCTCGAGCGGATCCACCTTGACCTCGCTGTCGTTCACCTGGATCGATCCGACGATGCTGTGATCGATCACCACGCAGGCGCGTGTGTCGATGAGCTCGATGCTGGGTTCCGCCGGGCGTTCAGGGTCACAGTTGGGGGCGAGAGACCAGCCGGGCACCAGCGTCGAATGGCGCACCAGCAGGCTCGTGAGCCCGCCTTCCACCTGCACGCCACGCCCGGCGATCATCAATCCGTCGAGCGTCAGCCGGCTGCCCGGCTCGCCGGATACCGACAGGTTGTCGGGAAGATTGGCGTGCCAGTCGAGTAGTTTGATCACGGGGCGCGTGCGTTGCGCCGCCCGGATCTGCAAGGTGTGCCCGGCGGCCAGGTGCACGTGGATGGGCAGTACGTACACCCCGCTGTCAGTGATCTCGATGATGGCGTCCTTGGGCTGTGCGGCGGTATCCGGCGTGACGCTCGCGGCCGGCCGGCGCCAGGGCTCGAGCGCGCGTTGCAACTCTTCTTTGCCGCTCACGCGGATCGGAACCACGCCCTCGGGCCCGCGCAGCGGCCGCGTGTATTCACCGCCGCCCAAGTCGGCGCTGAAACCATGGTGATAGGAAACCCACACACCGCGCTTGGGCAACTGCCGCGGCGGAAACGCGATGCGCCCCAGCACGGGATCCACGGCCACCTGTCCATTGCGCGGCACATGGCGCCACCCGGACAGATCGGCCGGCACGATATCCGCCGCGGGAATCGGCTGGTCGGGATTTTGCGGGTTACCCGCCCAGCCCGACGCCCAGATGGCAACGCTCTGCGCCACCTGCGAACCCGGCCCGGAGACCAGGCCGTAGTACTTGCCGGAGGCGCGCACCTGCGTCGGACCCAGGTCGGGCGCGCGCCTCGAGAATTCGCGACGGCTGATCGGGTCCGGCACTTCGCGCTCGCCCGCAATGGCGTTCGCATCGGACTCGGCGATGGGCCGGTTGTATAGCGGCGCGTCATTGCCGAGAACGCTGAAGGTGTAGCAATTCGGTCCAGCGTCCTCGACGCAGTAGGCAGGTGCGCGCGTGATCGGATACGCACCCAGTCGCCAGACAAACAGGCCCACGGCGGTTGCGTTGAAGCGCCCGGGGCCGCGCGCCGAGTTGATTCGCCGCAGGTCGGACACGCGGGCGAACTTGTCGAAGGCGTCGCCAATGTGCGCAAGGTGCCGCGACTCGCGAACGTCGACCGTGCGATGCCGTCCCTCGAGACAGGTACGCACCGCGTGTGTGTGACCAAGCTGCCGGCGGAATTCCACGGCGCGCGCGAACCAGCCGGACACGTCACGCGCCAGGGTCTCCAGCAGCGCCAGTGTGCCCTTGCGGCGGCGATTGTGAATCGCATTCGCGACCTCGCGCCTCGGCACCAGAATTCGGTTGCGGGCGATCGACGCGGCGTCCCGCCCTTCGCCCGGCTCGCCGGCCTCGTGCACCGGCAGTTCGCCCACCAGGTCGCCGACGTACGGCACGACCCAGTCCTGGCAGGTCTCGATGAACCAGTTCTCGTAGAGCTGCGCGATATCGTCCTCGAGCACGTTGACCTGCTCGGCGATGACCTGCAGCAACGCGCGCAGCGGCTCACCCTGCTCGTGGTCGCGGATGCGGATCACCGCCGGAAGCAGCGTGTAGAGTCGGTCGGTTCTATCTAGTGCGGTTTGCATCGCGTCCTCACTCGATCCGGTTCAAGACGAGAGTGTCCGGCGCGTCCGGCAGCAGGATGGCCAGCTGCGCCGGCAGGATTCCACTGCCGCCTTCCGACGGTCGGGCCGCTTCGGCCGCCACGTACGCCGGCAGCGACGGGGCGTTGACTATTTTCAGAACTTCTTCGGCGATGTCCGCGGGCGTGCGCGCGCGTACGCCACCATCGGCCTGCGGGTCGGCCACCATTGCGGAGACAGCCCCGAAGGAATCCAGGTCCACGTAGACGACGCCGGGCACCGACTGCATCACCGCCAGCATTTCGCTGCTCGCGACGCCCTGCGCCAGGTCCCGTCGCTCGAAGCCGAATGCCTCGACCAGCCGTGCGCGCAGCGCCGCGGCCACGACTTCCCAGCGCCGATCCCCGGCTATGCGGACGCGCGCGCTGATGACCAGGATCAGCAGCTCGCGGGTGGCGAGCGCCAACGGCTGGAAGGGATCGCCCAGCCTGCGCAACGCACCTCGCAGCCCGCGATACAGGTCCGAGCCCGGATCGACGGGAATGTCGTCGGCACCCGCGATGGTGACGTGCACCACGGTATTGGCTCCGTCCGGAAGTTCAACGGAAGCTGCCTTGCCGATGCCGGCAAAGGCACGCGCGAAGTCCGCGTAGTCGCGTGTCGATACCAGCCTGTCGAGCGCCATGACAGCGTTCGGCGTGTTGCGGCGCGCGGCATCGCGCGACTCCGGGTCTGCGCCGCCCGAGGCGCGCAGCGGGTTCACCACGTCCTTGACCCCCAGCGGCCGGGTAGATAGCTGGCTGATCTGCCCGGCGCGTACGTTGCCGGGCTTGCCGATGCCATTGCGGTACACGGACTTGACGTTCTCGCTACCCGTGGGCAGGCGCGCGCCCTCGATGCCGTTGCCGAAGATCACCGTGGTCTTGCCCAGCTCGTCGGCCTTGGTGACATAGATCCGATCGGTGGCCGCGCTCATGACGAAGGATCCGCGCTCGTACCACCGCACATCGTTCACGTAGACCTCGAGCGTGCTGTCGGCGCCGGTCGCCGTGGGCGCCGACAGGTACGTCAACGGGAATTGCTTGAGCGCAAAATTCTGCAGTTGCCTGGCGCCATCGCCATTGCCCAGGGATTCGATGCGCGTCTCGCCATGCGTCGCCTTGACCACGTTGGCACGAATGGTGACCGTGGCACGCCGGTAGCAATAACTCAGCGGCTTGTCGAACCACACGAAGGTGTGCGGTCGATCGTCGGCGAGTTTCTTGGGAATGTCGCCTTCGGTGCGATCCCTTTCGTCGGTCCACGGCACCGGCTTGTTGGCGACGCGCACGTCGTGCCTGACGGCACGGATCATCAACGCCTCCGCCGCGCGCACCACCGACCCCTCGCCGAGATCGGCGCGTTCGCCGGTGACGATGACGAAGCGGCCCGGCTCGAGGTCGGGGTACAGGTCGTCGAGCTCGGCCGGCTGCTCCTCTTCCGAGGCGCCGCAGAAATCCTTCACGATGGGATCGAGTGCCAGCTCGAGTTTTTCGCTGCGCGTGTACACCGAGGTACCCCGGATCACGCGGAAGTCACGGTTGATGTCGGCCTGCTGTTCGACTTCCTTCAGATCCTTGAGCACATCTCCGACCAATGGAATCTTGATCCAGGGTGCGTCGATATCGAGCCGTACCGTGTCACCGCTCAATCCGTAATCATTGCGGCTGATCTTCGCGTGCACCTCGTGCACCTGCGTGAGTGTGACCGGGGCCGCAGGCGTGACCAGGGGGTGCGCGTCTGTTGGTGGCTTGTCGACGACCACCGCCGAGCTGTCGATGAAGACCCAGGAGCCGGGAACGATGCCGTCGTAGTTCGTATCGAGATACAGCGTCCTGGCAGACTCATGCACCGCGTTGACCGTAATGATCGCCGTCGCATTGATGTCTTCCCGGTTGTCATCCATTTCCACGATGGGCCATTCACCGAGGATCACGGTGCGTGGCGGAACGGTGTCGGTGTCGGTCACCTGCTTCAAGGGAAAGTTGCGCCCGAACACGCCAGCACGAACACGAAAGGCATATACCTCGAGGGTCTGCGGGAATTCCGGATCCTTCTGCCCCGCGATCGAGGGGCCCAGGGAGTCGCGGATATCCGGCCGTACCGCACCCAGGAATCTGAGGCCGGCGTCGGAGGTGGGCGCGAAATCGGCCGCCAGCGAACGCGGCAGCTCGGCGGCGTTCGCCAGCGGCCGCGAGCCCGGGCGCGACAGGCGCGTCACGATGGATTCCACCGAGAGATTGGCAGCGGCGTGTGCAGCCAGATCCACCGAATCCTCCTCATCGCGAACCGCCTGTCTGAGCGCGGCGCGCGCGTCTGCCACCCAGGGCTGCAATACCGGTGCGGCGGCAACAGCAGCGGCACCAGTCAGCCTGTTGAAGTCGTCGACGATGCCCGCATCGGCACTGTCGAGCACGTGGCGAGGCAACGCGTTTCCCGGCGCCATTACATCCGCGAGCAGCATCACGCCGCGCAAACGTTCGACGATGGACCTGGCGGTAGCGTTCGTCGGCGCGCGCCGGATGACTTCTTCCACGGGCGTCCTGCCCGGCGCATCCAGGACTACGCCCGTTTCGCCCCTGGACCAGGGCATGACGTAGACCAGCGTGCGTTGCTTTTCGTTGTCCGGCAGCACTTCGCGCACCCGCACCACCTCGCTGATTCCCTCGTCGCGGATCAGCAGCGGATCACCCGGCAGCAGACCGGTGTTGATGCCCTTGAAATAGATGCGCCTCTTCTTCCTGATCACCTCGACGCGCTGCGGCTGCTCGAGCCTGAGCTTCAGGTCGTTCCAGCGCGCGCGTGCCGCCAGCGGCGCACCGGTTTCGAAGCTCTGCGGAAATTCGCCGGGACCCGGTACGCTCTGAGCGCGCGCGCCCTTCGGGATGGTCACCTGTTCGGGCGTGTTCGAATCGATGCTGTAAGCGAGATAGACACTGGCGGCAACGCCCGGGCGAGGCCGGTACCCGACCAGCCGCGCGAGTTCGTAGACCGAGCGCGTCTCGGTGGCGGTACGCAGGTACCCCTCGTTGGCGATGCGCTCCTGGTAGAACGTCAGCACGTCGCCCACCGATGACCAGGCGTCGAGCAATGCCATGGTCGGATCCGAAGGATCGCGCGTACTCAATGCGGACAAGGGACGTGACGGCGGGAGCAGCGTGCCATCGAAATCCGTCCTGGCCGGCAGCTCGTGCAGACCCAGGCGCGCACTCATGGTCTCGAAGAACGTGCCGTAGGTGCCGATGCGATAGTTCAGGGCCGCGAGGCCGGGTCGATTTTCGATGACCTCCGGCGTCACCGGTTCCACGCCGGCGCAACAGCCGCAGCTCGATGTGCCGCAACCACATCCACACCATTTCTGCGCACTCATCGGCCACCTCGCATCTCGAGCTCGAGCACGCCGTTTTCGGGAAAATTCGGATCCACGTCGAGCCGCGCAACCTCCATCGGCCCCAGTGCGAGTACGCCGGCGGCCAGTTCCCCGAACGGGCCGTTGCCGAGCCGCTCCAATCGTTTCAACACCACGCTCGCAACACCTTCCAGCGCCTGCACGGTGGCCACGATGCGGCTCACGAACACGCCTTCGCCGAAACTCAGGTTGTCCGGATGAAAGAAACCGAGCCTGCCATTGGCGAGTCGCCGGCTGCCGAGCGTCGCCAATACCGCGGCCTTGACATGGCCGCTGAGGTAGTTTGGCTTCACGCACACGCAAAGCGCGAGGTGGAGCGGAACGTAGCGCGCCGGCTCCACGTGCACGTCGTGACCGACGCGCCGATAGTTGCCGAGGTGCCGCTCGATGCGGCACAGCAGCCGCTCGTCCGCGTGATCGCTGCCGCGCGCGTCGACGGCCACGATGACCTCCGGGCCAGTCCCGTTCCAGCGCAGCACCGCAGCAGCGCGCTGCACCTGCGCCGCGAAGTCCCGCATGACGATGGCCGCGTAGTCGTCGGCCGTGACCGCGCGCTCCAGGCGGTTGCGAAACAGGTAAGGCGCGCGCAGCCTGGCTTCGGCCACCGGCTCGGGGGCGGAGCCGCCGGCCGCCGGCATGGGATTGCGCGGTGTGAGTTCGACACCGCTCGGATACTTGTCGCGAAACACGATGTGCGTGATCACTTCCGCACCGACGTTGCCCGCGGCGCCGTTGCCGACGCGATACCGCGCCTCGAAGGCCTCACCCACTTCCGGATGCCGGCCGCAGTCGTTATCACCGAACCTGAGGTGCGCGACGCGCGCGTCATCGACCTCGACGACGAAATGCCGATCGTCGGGCCCACTGGCGAGCAGGTCGGCGCGTGCCGACCAGGTACCGCTCTTTTCGCCCTGCAGTGATATTTGCGCCAGCGCCGCACGTGGATCCTGCGCGAGCTGACGCGTGGCGGCGGCAACAACGCAGGTATCGTCGGTGCAGCGGTGCGCGCCTTCATGATCCTGGGATGGCTTGCAGCAGGTCACGGCGACGGCATGTGTGACATCGCGGCTGCGTAAATTCGGGCGATAGCGATCCGGTGTGCTCGCAGTCTCCGCCGGCGTGCAATCGTCCGGGCAGACCGGTGGCGCGGGCCTGCCAGTCACGACGCAGAGCTTTTCATCGACGGTCCTGCCGCAATCGACCAGCACGACATTGCCGCGTGCCACGCTCACGTTGGGGATCGGCTGGCACGCCGGTGGCGGGCCGATCACCGAGATGCACAATGGAAACGGCAGCGCGTCCTCGGCGCACCACTCGATTTCAGCCAGCCGCGTGCGAGTGAGCGGATCCCAACCGCGCGTGACCTGGGTGAGTCGCACCGCATGGCGCCGTGTCCGGTCCGCATCCGCTGCAACCCCCGTGTGCGGACCCAGCACCTCTTCGAAGATCAGTACGTCGCAGGGCTGGAGCAACAATCGGGAGACATCACCCTCGCCCGGATCGACGAGCGTGGCGCGCGTCGCGCCCTTGGGAATACAACACTCGCCTTCCGACCAGGTATGGAAGCGGATCTCGTTGCGATCCTTGCGAAAATGAAGCGTCGCAGCAGGATCGCAGACCAGCGGTTCAAAGGTCAGCCACGGTTCGGGAGAAGCCTGCGGTAGCTGCTCGAGCTCGAGCGACTGCTTGTCGATGCCAGGCGCGGAGGTCACGAAGTAGAAATCTCTCGGTGAGACTGCCACGTCATCTTCCGACACGTGAATCTCGACCCAGGCGCGCGCGTTGCAGCCTTCGTGCAACCGGTAGTCGACCAGCCGCGCATGGCGGCGTACCGAGATGCGCAGCCGCGCGGTGTCCAGATAGGCCTCGGTCGCCACCGCGTCCTGGTAGTAGCTGAGCTGATCGCCGACATACGCCAGCAACTCGACCAGCGTGATGCCGAGGTCGGGCACGTGACGCTCCTTCCAGTCCGGCATGACCATCGCCAGCCGGTCGAGAATCAGCCGTCGGAAGCTGGCGTAGTCCTTGGCCAGGTAGTCGAGCGCCGGCGCGGTCCGCGGCTCGGGCGCGCAAACCGGCCGCGGGTGCGCAGTCGAGGTCGCCGGCACAGGCGGCGCGGAACGAGAAACACACACAGGCATAGCGCGGATCGAATCCGGCGGGTGTTGCGTCGGTGGGTTTTCCGGTTTCGGGATCGAGTGCCAGGATGCACAGCGTGTAGCTGGAGAAGTCCCCGGCCTTGTCGACGCGCACGCGCATGACGTCGTCGACATCCTCGTCTTCGGCGCGATCGAAATTGACATCGAGCACGCGGATGTCGCGAATCCGCACCCCGCCCGCGATGCGCAACTGGTCCGGTCGGATGTCTCCCTGCGGCGCCTTGCCGAGGAAATACACGGCGAGCTCCGTACCCTCGCAATCCACCTCGACGTAGTCGAACCCGTTGAGATCGGAGGCGCGCGCCAATACGCGGCGCCCGGAGTCATCGCGGCAACAGATTGTGGAAGAACTGTCCATGGTTGCGCTCAGTTGGCCGTGGTGTTGAGTTCGAACACTTCGGCACGGCGCTCGCCGGTGTCCTTGATCACGTAGACGAGCTCGACGTTGAGCGTCGAGTCCACCGCGGTGAAAGCGAGTTTCTGCACCTCGATGAGATCGCCAAGCCAGCGTTGCAGCGCGGCCCGTGTGGTGAACTCGCAGGGCGGCGGCGAGCTCCGGGCTGTTGGGCGCGAAGACCATGCTGCAGCAGTCCGCTGCCGAAGTCCGGGCGGTTGACGCGCTCGCCCGGGCTGGTGAACAGCAGCTGCTCGATCATGTCGCGCACGTGATCGGCGTCGCCGGTGCTCGCGGTGCGCCCGCGTGCGTCGAAGTGGAACGGATAGTCGATGTTCATGGCGACCTCATGTGCGCCGTCACGCGTGTCTGCGGTCACGGTGATCATCAGTGGCGTGCCCGTCGGCGCGCAGATCGAAGTGCTCGACTGGCACGAGCAGCGGCTGGCCGTTCGACATCACGCGCGTGGTGCCCGTGAGCCATTGCGCCGTGACGCACGGACCGTTCGCCGTGGGAGGCGGCGGGAATGCGCAGCCGGCGATGACGTAGGTGCTGGACACCAGCACGGTCGGCTGCGCCGCCCAGCGTGCACGCGCGGATTCGGGCGTGGTCGGCGTCGCCTGTGCCGCCGTGCGAGCACATGCACCGTGGCGCCGACGTGAACGAGAAATCCGGGCATGGGGCTTCTCCTTCACGTGATCGACAGCGCGCCGTTGTTGATGGTCACGGTGGGACCGACCAGCGTGATGGTCGCGCCCTTGCCGTTGCTGATGTAGATGCCCGAGTCGTTGACCACGATCATCGCCCTGGTGGCGCTCTTGCAGCATGATGCCGCCCGTGCCCGGCGACGACGGCGAGTCGCTCAGCACCAGGCAGTGCTGCTGCAGCGTCTGCATCACGATGTTGGGCGAAGTCGGCAGGCCGGCGTGCGCCATGAGCGGAATGTCGGCCTGCGAGCCCCAGCGGCAGCCGACCCAGATCGGGTAGTTCGGATCGCCGTGCTCGAACTCGACCCAGACGCCGGCGCCGATGGGCGGCACCATGTAGACGCCCATGGGCGGGCCGGTCGGACCGGCCAGCGGCACGCAGGGCTCGGCCCAGGTGGAGGGAATCGCGCCGAGCACGTCCGGGATCTGCAGCTGCAGCCGGCCGCGCTGTTCGGGGTCGACGTTGCTGCAGCACGGTCGCCGCGGTACTTGCCGACGAATCTGGATGTCGTGCCCGGGGCACGCGAACTGCCGTCGCTCATGGGACCACCATTGGAGTGTTGGAGATTGATGCCGTCGCGCGACAGCTGGAAGCTCTGCTTGTATTCGCCGCGCTTGATGTTGTGGGTGACGCTGTCGACGTAGTACAGGCCGTCGTAGGCCAGGCCCGCGCCGCGCACGCCGACCAGCATTCGCGAGCGCAGGACACGGCCGTAGCGCGATCACGTCGAGCGAGCCGATGCCGATGATGGCGTCGGCGCTCTGCATCATGTAGCCGAAGGCGCGCTTGGCCAGCTCGGCGGGATTCAGGTGCGCAGTGTCCTCGCGCGAAGATCGACGCGCGCCGGCGGCGTCGGTCGCAGGCCCAGCGGCGGGTGCAGCGGGTTGATGTTCGGCACCGGGATCGGGCAGCGGAATCTTTTTCGTCACGGGATCGAAGGTGAACAGGATCACCTGCTTCTTGGCCAGCCCGTCGAGGCTGAAGCTCAGCGACTCGACGTTGGTGTGCGGCGTCCATGTTCACGTTGAGCGCCGGCTGCGGCACCGGGATGCGGATGTCCGGCCCGAAGTAGGCGATGCTGGTGCAGCGGCGCCGGGCCCGGCTCGACGTAGAACACGTAGCCGTTCTGCGCGGCCAGCGACTTCGATGTATTGCCGATCGGTGCCTGTCCTGCGTGTCGAAGCGCGTCGGTCGGGCTATCGACCGAGATCACCAGCGGCGGGATCGACCACCGGCACGATGCCGAACATGGCGTACTTCGCGAGGATCAGTGCCACGCGCGCGTCATCGGTCATCGCCGGGAATGGAACGCGCATCTCGCACGATGTCCATCAGCACGCTCAGGTCTTCGCCGGTGATCGTGAGCGTCGACTGCCCGGGCTCGATTGCCAGGCTGCATCTCCTGCCGCGTGATGACGCCGTCCATGAGCACCGTCGGTATGCCGCGTGAACGTCGCGATGATCACCACGCGCGTGATCATCGGATCGAAGAAGCCGGCCGGCAGCAGCGCCAGTTGCAGCGGCGAGGTCTTGCCCATGCGCGAAGGTGATCTGGAAGCCGCTGCGATCCTTGCCGCTCGTGACCTGGACGCTGCTGCAGCGCCTCGATCACCGGCAGCGGCGCCGGCAGCGGCAGCGCGCAGCGGCCCGATCATCAGCGTCAGATGCAGCGCGTCAAACACAGCGGCGCTCCCGGCATGCCCTCGGGCAGCGGTGATGCGCAGCCGGCGGCCGAGCTCTTCGGTCAGCGCGGCGGGCCGCATCGCGCGATTGGCGTCGCAGATGCGCCAGAACTGCTCCGGATCGCCGAGATAGCGCGCGGCGATGTTGTCGAGGCGGTCGCCCTGCACCACCACGTGCTCCGGCATCAGTGCGAACAGCGACTCCGGCGGCGGCACGAAGCGGCGCCGCAGGTAGACGACTTCAGTGCCGTCGGCGAGCATCAGCTTCGTGATCGGTCGACGTAGAGGTAACGACTGCTGGTGGCGAATATCATCGATCGGCTCCTAGAGTTTCAGCGCGACGCCGACGTTCTGGATGCTGTTGAAGACGTTCGCTGGTCGCCAGGATCTCCTTGGTGATCTGGTGCGCGAGGAACAGCGCATTGCCCGGCGAGGTGAGCTTGAGATCGTTGTAGCTGAGCACGCTCAGCGACAGCTCGGCCTTGGCGCGGATCGGGTTGAGCAGCGTGTCGTAGGCCTCTTCGGTGATCGTTAGTCCGGTGAGCCGCACCGGCAGCACGCGCGTCGGGCCCCAGACGAACAGGATCATCGGACCTTCGGCCGGCAAGATCTCGATGGTGCCGACCGCCGCCAGGATCGTGTTCGAGATGACCAACGCGGTTTTCGGGTACAGCATCATCTCGAGCGCCGCCAGCGTCGGGCTCGATGCCGCTCACGATCGCGAGTGGATTTCCCTGCTCGAGCTGGTCGGTGGCGTCGATCTCGATCGACAGCGTGATCGTTTCCTTCGGCGGACCCGCGAGACGGAACGCCTCGCCATGCTCGCCATCGCCGCCCGCCGTGCGCGGCTCGAGCCGCCGCGTCATGGTGTCCGGGTTGTACTGGAACACCACCACGCTCGCGAGCGGGTTGAAGATGTCGACGCCGATGAGCGCGCCCTTGATGAGTCGGGGGGATCCGGGGAAGGTGCTCATGCGGACACCCCCAGGTGCGTGCTGATCGCATCGATGAGCGCCTCGCGCGACCGCGGACCGCTGCATCGATGTCGAACTACTCCGTTCTCGAGCAGTGCCCAGGCCGGCGAGCCCGTCTCGTCCGCGATCTCCGGCAGCCAGGTGCGATGCTCTTCGGGATCGTCGTAGGGACGCGCGCCCAGTTGTACGGCGCCACCGAAGTGCCGGACCGCCTCGAGCGCCGCGCTGACCGCGTTGATGTCGTGCTTGCTCCAGCGCGCAAACGCCAGGATCAGCCAGCGACCCTGTTCGAGCATGGGCTCGCGCGTCACGGGCGCCGCATCGAGGGCGTGGCAATACTCGGGCACATCGGCGAACTGCAGCACTGCGCGACCCTCGGGTGATGATTTGACTTTGAGAGTCATGCGTTCAGGGTCCTGTCTTGACGGGTGCAGGTGCGGGCGCGGGTGGAACGGTGATCACCGTCTCGATGTCGTCGTCCTTCTTGATGAATTTCTTGACGGTGCTGCCCTTCACCTTCGCGGCCATCAGGTCGTGCCACTTTTCCATGCCATCCGGGCCGAACAAGACGATCGTGCCGCCGGGCGCGATGATTCGCGCGATCTCGTCCAGCAATCCCGCCATCATCAGTGGACCGTTCTCCGAGGTGACGAGGTCGACGCTGTGATCCTCGAAAGGCAACTTGTTCTTCGCGGCGCTGGCGCCGAATCTTCGAAAGATGCTGTGCGGAACACGCGTGCCGAACTTTCCCGTGGTGCTGGTGCGCTCGGCCGCTCCGACATTGATTGCGCCCGGGTAGAGACCCTCGCCGAAAATGTCGACGTGGTACGCCGCCCTGGGCACGTGCTTGGCGTGGATATCCCGATTGGAACTTGCACCAATGCCCGCAGCCGGCGCCCAGGCGTCCCAGGTGTCCGAGGCCGGCAGCTTCAAAGCCTGCGCGACGACCAGCTTGTCGATCGACCGCCACAGGCGTTCGCCCTGGGACAGCATGAACTTGTAGTCGTCGAAGTCCTGGCGATCCAGTTCGCGTCCCAGTGGCACCGCCGATTTCGGGGTGTTCTCCAGCCAGGTCCTGATCGCGGCACGGTGCCCGGCGGCGGCCGAGACGTCCGCGTCGACTTTCGAACTCGTGGCCTTCCGCCACAGTGACCAGCCTTTCTGCAGGATCGACGTGGGGTCTAACCACTCGTCGCTGGTCTGGCGGACTTCCTCGACGATGACCGATCGCCAGAAAGCTGGTCCGGCAGTGTCGAGCATGCCCTTCGCCGGGCTGGCGCCATGTTTGAAGCGCCCGTCGATCGTCAGCTCGGGACGCTTGGTGGCGATCAGGTTCGCCATGACATTGGCACGGTGACACGACAGCCGGTCGTTGAAGGCCTCATCACCGTCCCGGCTGGCAAAGCCGTGGATACGAAGCTTCCGGCCGACTCTCAGCTTCGACAGGTTGGCTTCTTCGCCCGGCAACAGGGTGTCGCAACCCCAGTTGAATTGGAACGCCTTGCCGGCGACACCTTCGCTGCTGGGAACACAGGCCGGAGCAGGCTCGCCCAGTTCGAACTGGCACTTGCGCTGAATACCCGCTGGCGCCGCGGCGATGCCGCGCGCACCGGCAGCACTGCCGCCGGATTGTTGAACCACGTGCACGAGTTCGTGGGCCAGCAGTCGCAGTCCATGGGCGCTCGAAGGCGACAATTGCCCGGCACCGAAGACGATGTGTTGCCCGACGGTGTACGCCAGTGCATTGACCGAGCGCGCCGATGTCGCTGCCTGCGAGTCCGAGTGCAGCCTCACCTTCGAGAAGTCATGGCCGATGCGCCGTTCCATGTCGTGGCGCAGGCCCGGCTCGAGTGGCGCGCCGGAGCGCGCCATCGTCGCCTTCACACCTGCCGGCAGCGAGTCATGCGAGTCACCTGACGCGGCGCTGAAGCGCTGAATGCGCGGCGGCGCTGCGCTCACGCTCGCCGCCACCGGATGCGTCATCACCTGGTCGGCGATCCGATCCGCCTCCTGCTCGTGGACATCCGGGGTTTCCCGGCTCTCACACCGTTTCTGGATGCCGCCGAGGTTTTTCTTCGAGCATTCGCTGCATTCGGCGCCACCCGACGAATGATTGCCGCAAGCACATTTGCGCTGCAGGAATCCGCGCAGCGGGCCATTCTCCGGCGCCCTGGCAGCGAGTCGTACGGGGTTGTTCATTTCGTATCCCGCACGGCGTTGGTCCTGCAACTCTCCACGAGCGATCTCGGCCAGGCACCTTTGATGAGTCGGGGGGAACCGGGGAAGTTGCTCATTGCGCGCCTAGATGTCGCACGGATCTTTGGTGAAACTGCCGCGCTTGCCAGGCACGGGCTTGACGTCGCGCCACCCGGGTCGCAGCTGGTAGCGAGGCAATCCTTCCCGCTTCTCGCGCTCGTGCAGCGCATCTCCGCGACCGGTGAACTGCTTCGAGAAGAAGGTGTCGTCGCCTCGCTTGCGCGCCTGCACGTCGAAGCTTTCGTTCTCCTGCACGACGATTTCGGCCAGCGTTGCGCGCGACAATAATTGCTTGCTCAGCTCCGGGTGCGCCGCGGCCGCCTTGCGCGCCGACATCATCCGCGCGCGCACGCGCCTCGCCAGCCTGTCCTTGAGCGCCTGCACGAGATCGAAGGAATCCATCAGGTGATTCATCTCGTGATTGAAGGTGTCGCCGCCGGGACTTTCGCGGGGCGTCATCAGCAGGAACCCAACACCGGAGGTGGTTATTTCCAGCGCGATCGGCGATTCGATGGTGTCCTTGCCCAGCGTCTGCGTGACGAACTTCGGAACCGCCGCCAACTCGCGCTCACCGCGGAACAAGCGCACGCAACCCTCGGTGCCCATGTCGTTGCCGCCGCACGCCTGCGGGATATCCAGGCCCGAGATGCCAAAGTTGAAACAGTATTGTTCGGTGGCCAGCTTGACCGTGACGTCCGGAAAGAACTCAGGGTCGAAGGTATTGGGGTTTTTGCGCAGTCTCTCCTGGCTCTCTTCGAACTTCTGCGCCTCGATAATCGCGCCCACCGGCCCGATGCCATATTTCGCCGAATAAGGATCGTCGTTGAGAACGTCCGCGCGGTGCGAAGACATTGCGCCGATGACAGTGGGAATCGGCACCGCGGCCGGATCGCCGGATTTGATCGAGTCGAGGATCAGGTCCTTGCGCAGACGGATCAGCAGCTCATCGGCGAAACGCTTGCGGCCAGCCGGGCTGACGCGTCCGTCACTGGCTTCATCCACGGTGACGGTCGGGTCCTTGTCCGTGGTGATCCTCAATCGCCCGGTTTCCGGCACGATGCGAATGCGCACCATCAATTGCCCGGTGAGTCCCAGCGCCTCGCGCAGCGGCTCGAGAGCGGCGACTGTCTGGCGCACTTTGTCGCGCCAGGTAGCCAGGTCGACTCCGCCCGCCTGGGCGCGCGGCGTCGGCGGGGTCTCGTGCGTGGTCTGAACCAGCGGTGATATATCTGCCGGCGTGGGGCCACGCACCTGCATGGGGCTCGCATCGGTCAGCGGGGTTGGATTCACCGCCGCGCGGTAGCGTGCGGTCGCCTGCGTACCGACGACGTCGAGATCCAGACTGAACTTGACCTCGTGACCTCGCAGGAACGTCGTGTTGAAGCGATCGAGCGGTGCGTCGGGTTTGCGTGCCGCGAGCCAGGTATGGAACGTGGTTTCCTGGTGCGCACGGTTCACGACATTGTTCTTCTCCGGGGTCTTGCTGCGCCCGAGCTGCGAGGGACTGAAGAACTCGAAGGGCATCGACATCGAGGGCGAGTCCGAAAGTCCGGTCGTCGCGCTGCCGGTATCGTCCGGCCTCGTCACCGACGGAGGGTTGAACCACGGGGGGCCGGCGAAGTCGCGCGGCGGACCGTCGCGAATCGGCACCGGCACTCCCAGGTGCACGGCATTGCCGCTCACGAAATCGACGCGCCTCTGGTCGTCGATGATGGTCTGCAAGAAGCCGACCTCGTATTTCGACGCGACTTTCGGATCGCCTTTCGCCGCGACACTGCCGCTGAATTTGAACGCGCCCTTGGGCGAGCGTGCCCGTGCGAAGCCTTTCGCCGGATCGACGATGGCCTGCGCATCGCCTTCGCTGGACTCCGGCGTCAGGTCCTTGACCGAAAACTCCGGCGGTTTCTCGGGAGACGCCGGTTGCTTGAGCGGCGAGAGCGGTCCCGGCAATGGATCGTCAGCACATTCGGGCGACTGGGCCACCAGGGGATCGCCTTTCGGCCTCGCCCACCAGCGTTCGGCGGGAATCAACACCAAGGTGGGATCCTGCGGATCCAGCGAAGCGGGCGTTCGGCAGGGCGACAGGCCCGCGAGTTCGACCAGGAACAACGCCGCCGGATGCACCTTCGCGTTGTCGTTGGCCCTGGTGCCGAGCGCGGTGGCTAGAAAATGATGAAATGCCATGTCGACGATGCGTGCCGCCGCGCATTCCACGGGGTTGTCGGCCTCCGTGAAGACTTCCTTGGCTATCACGATCTCGCGCAGGCCCTGCAGATTCGGATGACCCGCGCGCGGACTCTTCGGCGTGGTCCGGTTGAGTGTGGCGTTCGGTCCTTCGCCTTCGACGAGGATGGTGGTGCGCTTCACCATCTCGGCAACGGTGGGAATGATCCCGCAAGTCCAGCGCGCCACGTACGCGTCGGCCGCCAGCCGATAGTCGCGCGCCATGATGCGCGCAACCGCACGGTCCACGGTTTCCCTGAGCGATTTCGGCTTGTCGACCTCGACGACGTTCTTGGGCGTCGAGGCAGCGGAGACTACGACGACGCGATTTTTTTTCTTGTCCGCGCCGAATTTGGTGGTGCGTCCGCGCGCTGCAATCTCGATCTGCTGCGAGGGAACCCCGTCATTCTGCAATTCGCGGGCGACGCGCTTGGCGCGATGGCAGGAGAGATTGAAGTTGTAGTCAGCATCGTCGGCGCGTTCCTTGCTCGCGAAACCATGGACCTTGAACTGCGTGTCAGCGGGCTGGCTGCGCACGAAGGCGCGCATCGCATCGCGCTCCGCCTCCTGGTTGAAGACATCGGAGTCCTCGCAGAAGTGGATCTCCTTGCCGGTGATTTCTTCGGTGGTCTTCGGGCACTGGGGGCTGGAGATGAGCTTGCCGAGATTGGTCGGTGGCTTGGGACACTCCATTTCGAATTCGATGTCGCCGAAATCCGGCGGCGGCCCGGCGTCATCCTTGGCGGGTTCGGCGTCTTCCTTGTCGAGCTCGTCGCGTTGCAACGAAATGGGCGCGGCGCTGCCCTGCTGCACCACGTGCGTGAGCTCGTGCGCGATCAGCCGCCGGCCGTCGTGTGTGCCCGGCGAAAATCGGCCGGCACCGAACACGATCTGGTTTCCGACCGTGTATGCCGCCGCGTTCACGTCGCGCGCCGAGCGGGCTGCACTGGAATCGGTGTGAGTCCTGACTTTCGAGAAGTCCTGGCCGAACCGGCTCTCCATGTCCTGGCGCAACGACGGCCCCAGGGGACTACCGGTTTGCGCGAGCACGCGGTCGACACTGGCGGGAGCGACATCGTCACCCGAGGCATCGCCGGAGTAACGTTGAATCCTGGGTGGCACTGCGCTGACGGCCGGCGAAGCCGATGCGGCCAGCACCTGGTCGGCAACCCGATCCGCCTCCTGCTCGAATATGTCGTTGCTGGCGCCGACGTTGAGCTTGCGTTGCAACCGCTTCTTCTCTGCCCCGCATGCCGTGCAGCTGGCGCCACCCGGAGTGTGATTGCCGCACGCGCACTTGCGCTGCAGTACCCCACTCGTGCCTCTCTGAGGTGCCTGCGCCACCGCCGCTGCGGTCCTGTTTGCGAGAGGCTCGGTCATGTGTCATCCCGCACGGCGGTGATCTTGCTGCCCTCGACGACCGCCCTGGGCCAACTACGCTGCGCCGAGAAGTGCTTGCTGTCGTACTCGATGGTGATCGCCACCCTGCGCGGCGGTACTTCGGTCTTGCAGTCGAAAACAAGCTCGCGCAACTTGCCCGGCGGCTCGTCGACGAACCGCAGCTCTTCATATGAGGCGCCGCACTGGCTGAGCACTTGCGCGACGGTGAGTCCAATCCATGAATGCATGTGGCCTCCTTCAGCTCACCAGGTTCGCGACTTTCGGGATCGCACTCTTCTCGTCCGCACGACAGGCCTTGTAGAAGCAGAGCCCGCAGTCCTTGATGGCCGCCTTGGTGGCAACCTCGGACTTATTCGCAAGCGAGCCGGTCGCGCCCCGGAACGCATCGTTCCAACGTTTCTGGATGTCCTGCGCCTTGCAACCGTCCCGAGCCGTCGTGTCCAGCGTATCCAACGCAAAGTTGCAACTGCCCGCCGCCACGTACATGAAGCCGCCGACGGCTCCACCGATCAGGGTTTCGATGTCCTGTCCCGAGTACGGCACGCCGAGGTGTGACCCCTCACTCTTGCTGTAAGGGTGCGTATGAAAACTGCCGAGCGTGGTATCGCCGGCCTTTTCGGCCGGTACAGTCATGCCCCCACTGCCACCTGAGGCGGTTCGAATGACGCGCTTCCCGTCTTTGTCCGTGACGACTCGCCCGGCATGCTCGGCCACCGTGTCACCGCCATGTCCAGACTTCTTCCACTCAGCCTCCATCGAGGTGTACACGTCATTCGGAAACGTATGCGTCGCCGGACACTTCTTTTTTTCTGCAGCGCCATCCTTGCGTGCGAGCATCGGCCCGCCGGCCATCGTCGGCACCCTGCCTGCGCCCGAAAGTGCCTGTGACGCCGCGTGATCGGCACTCGACTCGAAGGAACTCGACGCCGAACCGATCTGCAGTCCCCTGGCAGGAATCGACGCCCCTCGCTGCTGAACGACATGTGCGAGCTCATGAGCAAGCAGCTCGCGTCCCGACGAAGTGTCAGGTCGGTATTGCCCCCCGCCAAAGACGACGTGATGGCCGACGGTATAAGCCGAGGCATTCACCGCATTCGCCGACTCGGCCGCGGCTGCATCCGAGTGCACGCGAACGCGCCCGAAGTCGTGGCCGTAACGCGATTCGAAAAACTCCTGATCATTGGCGTCGAGGGTGTTGCCGCGAGAGCGAAGCACTTCGTAGACGGATTCGGGCGCCTCTTCGGAGTGACTGGCAGCGCCACCTCTGCGCTGGAGTTTCGCGGAATTCGCGCATTCAGCGCAGTGGGCGCCTCCCGTCGTATGCGCGCCGCATGAACATCTGCGCTGCAAGAGTCCCGTCGTAATCCAGGGCAATGCTCCGGATCTCTTCATGACTTGGCGCTGAATCATGGGACTGGTACTCCTCTGTGGCATTCGCAATGCTCAGCCGCGCCCTGCAGTAGTTGGCGACCGTTCATGACACGGTCCCCCGGCTGACCGCCGGTGTAGTGAGATCGACAGAAAGTGATTCGGCTATCTGTGTGCCCAGTTCCGACGCGTTCAACGACGCTGCGAGCGCAAGGGGTCGAGCCTCGAGCAAGGGCAAATGGCGCGTGCCGCCACGAATACCAGGGACACCGTTCGACAGCAGCTGGACCAGATGCGTTTCCAGAGCGCGCTGAAACTCCGGCGCATCGCTCGAGCTGAATGCGACTCCTTCGAAGACGATCTGGTCAATGTGCAGTCGAATCTTCGAAGGCAAGGGCCTTTCACGCGGAATTTTGTGACGCGCGTTCATCTGCGCTGCTCCGCCGACTCGCCCCACTGAAAGTCCGCGTCGTTCACCGGCCGATCCGTCTTGCGGAATTCCGTGCGCGCGGCCTCGAGGATGGTGGCCATGGTCACCGGCGTGCCGGCATGCGCCGCGGCGAACGCGGCGTTCAGCGCGATGTTGTGGATGCTGCCGCCGGTGAGGTTGAGACGGCCAGGCGGTCGTAGTCGAGTCCGCCGAGCGGCGCTCCCGGCGGGAACGCACGCTCCCAGATCGCCGTCGCTCGGCAGTCCGCGGGAACGGGAAGTTGACGATGAAGCGCAGGCGGCGCATGAAGGCGCTGTCGAGCGCGCTCTTCATGTTGGTGGCGAGGATCGCCAGGCCGCGATACGCCTCCATCCGCTGCAGCAGGTAGTTGATCTCGATGTTGGCGTAGCGATCGTGGCTGTCCTTGACCTCGCTGCGCTTGCCGAACAGCGCGTCGGCTTCGTCGAAGAACAGGATGGCGCCGCCGTCCTCCGCCGCGTCGAACAGCCTGGCGCAGGTTCTTCTCCGTCTCGCCGATGTACTTGCTGACCACGGCGGACAGATCGATGCGATACAGGTCGAGCTCGAGCGTCGTTGGCGAGCACCTCGGCGGCCATGGTCTTGCCCGTGCCGCTCTCGCCGGCGAACAGCGCGCTGATGCCGAGGCCGCGGTTCATGCGCGTCGCGGAAGCCCCAGTCGTCGTAGACGCGCGCGCGCGCATCGACCTGGGCGGCGATCTGCTGCAGCAGCGCGGTCTCGGTCTTGGGCAGCACGATGTCGTCCCAGGTCGCCTTGGCGTCGATGCGCTCGGCCAGTCGCTCGAGTGTCGGACGGGTGCGCAGTCGGCAGGCCCGACGTACGCGCTCCTCGATGGGACCCGAGTCCTCCTTGCGCGCACGCACCGCGATGGTCGCGATGTCATTGCGATTGAGATTGAACTGGCCGGCGAGACGTCGCGCAGCCGCCGCACCGTCGCTGCCCAGCGCGGTGAGCCACGCTGCCTGTTGTTCTGCCGGCGTTGGTTTGTCCACGTCGACGGCAATGAGGGGATGGATGGCGGCGGCCAGCGGATCTCGGGTGGAAATGAACATGAGTCCGCCGCTGCGGGTCACGAAGCGCGCGAGGCGGGTCAAAGGCGCATCCGGCGAACCCGAGGCACCTCGATCCATTTCGTGCGCGTCGAGATATAGCGCGATGGGCAACAGCAGGCTTTCGCGCTGCCAGAGCCGAGCCATGGTTTCGAGCTCGCCGGCGTGCGACGGCAACATCTCCGCGGGCAGGCGGCAGAGCTGCAATCCCGCCGCACCGGCCATTGCCGAGGCCAGCTGGCGTTTGCTGTCCCGATCACGCCCGACGAGCACGATGGGATCGGTGAGTTGCGAGGTGGCCTGCATTGCCACCATCACCTGGCGTGCGATGGCGCGCTGCGAGCCCGGCAGCGAATCGAGAGTCGCCCCCGGCACCGGGTTGGTCAAAGGAGCGAGCCGGTCATCCAGATAGTTGAGCCCCTTGATGAAGCTCACGATGCGTTCGTCGGCGCGCAGCGCGCTCGAGGTGAGCGGCTGCGCCGCCGGCTGATTGATCTCGATGAGCCGCCAATAACGTAGCGGACGTTCGGGCGAAAGCGCCTCCCAGGCCGGCTCGTCGAACAGTGAAAGCGCGAGCGCGTACGTGGGATACGGTCGCGGTTCCTCCTGCGCACCGGCACACAATGTCGCGGTGCGCGTGTCGAGCTCCATGGCGACGCACAGCAGGAGCAGGTCGCGCTCGAATGCGGACAACCCGAGCCTGCGCGCCAGCAACTGCAGCGCGGGCACAGGCTCGCTGGCGCTCGCGGTATCGAGTCGTTGATGCGCCGCCTGCAGCCTGGCGGCCTCATCGGCGGGAGCCGGCGCTCCGTGTGCCCTGCGCACGGCGCTTTCCAGCTTCAGGCGTAACCAGGCCAGCGCCGCCGCCAGGTACTCCGCATTTCGCGCCTGCCAGTCATCGAGAGTGTTCATGTGATGGTGACTCTTTGTGAGGTGTCGAACACGAAGGCGCCGGTGATCGTGTCGTACCTGAACGGCAGGCTGGGCACACCGTCGACGCGGATGCGGATCAACTCGTCGGTGACCGCTGGCGCATTCCGGATCTGGAACACCAGCGTGTCGGAGGCGCCTGCGAACGGCTCGGCGGCGATTTCCCGGCCACCTAACAAAAGGTAGACCAGCTGGTGCTCGAGGACCTTGGGACGGCAGGTGATGGTCAAGGACACGTCACCGCCGACGCGCGCCGCGGGATTGGGCTGGATGTCGGTCACGCGCGCCGCAAAAACCAGCGGCAACACGTTGGAGGTGTGTTCTTCGCCGCCGTGCTTCACGCTGACGGTCACGGCATAGATGCCCGCGGCCCATTGGTCCTGCGCGGCCGCGTCGTCCGGCAGGGTCACGCGCAATTCGCTTTCATCGCGATCCGCGACTGGGATCAAGGTGCCCGTCGCCACCGGCAGTCGCGGATGCTGGAACTGCAGGCGCACTTCATCCCCGCCCAGCGTGGCGCCCGTGATCAGCAGCCGGTCACCCAGTTGCGTCGCCGGAAATGAAGCGATTCGTGGCACCCGTGCAGCAGCGGCAGGGGCGCCGGACCACCAGGAATCGAGCTGCGGAAAGGGTCCAAGCACGGTTTCGACGCCGCGATCCTGCTCGCCGCGTTTGAGCACTGGCAGCGCAGTCGGGCCCGACTCGAGCGCGTCGAGCTCCACCACTGCGGCGTGGTACGCCACCGACAGCGCGTACGGCGACTGGACCATGATCGACCAGAGGCGCGACAGCTCCTCGAGCGACATCTGCGTGGGCGTGAACTTCACGCGCTCATGCGCGTTCACGAGATCGGAGTCATCGAGCTCGGCATGATCGCCCGAGGCGATGAGCTGCCGGATCAGTTCCGCATCGATGACAGCCCGCGCATGCAGGTCACGCACCACGGCCGCCATCATGCGTTCCGGCATGAGCAGCGTTGCGTCGCCATAAAACGTCAGTAGATAGTGCAGGTCGATCGCGGCACGTGGCCGGCCGTTGAGGCGGCCATTCGAATCGCGCGTGGGCAGATCGACATTGCGCAGCGCCGCGTTGGGCGTCACCTGGTATAGATAGACGTGCAGCGTGGGCTTGATCGTGTCGCCCGTCGGCGCGACCGGGCGTCCAAACTGCAGGTCGACGTCGACGTTGAGCGCACCCGCCGCGGACGCGTGCGCCCGGCGACCGAGGGCCGCCGTCACCGTCGCGACCGCCAGGTGATTGCTCACGGCCGCTCTCCGCGTCGCTGTCGCAGATAGCCGTCGAGGTTCAATATGGGGCGCATGGCGCGCACGGCTTTTGCAGCCGGCGGCGGACGCGCCGCGGGCTGTTGTGCGCGGATCTCCACGCGGCCAATGGTGATGTGCACGTCGGGAGCGGACCGCTCGGCGGTGGCGGCGCTTCGACTGGCTGCCGGCGTCAGTGCACGCGCGGCCGGCGACAACACCATGGCCTTTCCGGGCGGCGTGTCCTGCGATTCGATCGACACGGCCTCGAGCGCTTTCGCATTGGCAGTCGCGGCACGCGGCACCTTCTCGCCAAACAGTTTGTTCTGCGCACGCGGCGCCAACACAGGCTGCGTCGATACGACGTCTGCATTCGTGATCCTGTCTGGTGCGCCCCTCCGCCGGGTGAGAGCCAGCGTTGATGAATTCCCGACTTGCTGAGTCAGTTCAGCTTCCATCGCCGGCGCGGTCAGTTCGCCGGTGGCTGGACGGGCCTCGTGCCGCTCTGCGCGCGTCGTCGATTCGGCATTCCGATCCAAAATGTCTGCGGAGACGCCGTGACCGACTTCGGTCAACGCCCCTGAATGAGTTGCAGCGCGTGACGGGCGCCTGGAATCGCCACTCGCGCGCGCCGCCGTCAGCGCCATGATGGTGTCGAACCGCGCGGTCATTTCTTCCCGCGACGCTGAGTGATCCTTCAGTGATATGTACGCTGGTGCCGGTGCGTATGAGGGTTCCGGTGCGGATGACGGCCCCGGTGTGGCTGGCGGTTCCAGCCTGGTTGCCGGTTCCGCGTCGGCCGCCGCGTCCGGTGCAGACCCTGGTGCCGGCGCAGGAAACTTGCGCTCCGTCGTGGGCGCGAAATTCCGCGGCGTCGATTGCACCGGGCCTTCGTGCGCTCGCTCGACATACACCGCCAACGGTTCCGCGCCCGCTTCCGGCGTCAGAGCGACCGGCGTGTTCTCGAAGGAACTGCGACGCACAGGATTCACCTGTGTAGCAAGCCCCAGGGTTCTCGATACGAGATGCGCGAGATATCCGCTCATGGCACGCCCTCGATGAATTCGAGGTAAACGCGCCGGCGCGCCGGACTCAGCGCGAGGATTTGCGGCTCGCTCCAGCCATAGGCCCCCGCGATCGCATGGATGTCACGCATCAGGCCGCGCGCCCAGCCATCGAGCTCCGACCACAGGTGCGACACGATATCGAAGGTCGCGCGCGCGGCGCGAGCACAAACTGCGCAAGTGATGTCGAGCAGGATCTGCGCCTGCGAATCGAGCTCGGCCATGCGTGCGTCGATAGCCTCGACGAGGCCGGGCGGCGGGTCAACCGGCGCGAGATTCGAATCATCGTGCGACGTGACGGCGATCAGGCAACGCCGCATCAGCAGGCTCTCGGCCGCAGATGCATCGGGTTGCGCCTCGATTGCCAGCAGATCGGCGCTCGAGGGGAGTCTGAACCTGGCTCGGTATCCGTCGGTCTCGGCCTCGAACACCTCTGCACCGCCGTGAACCGCGCGAACGCCGTCTATCGGAAAGGCGAGTTCGATGCGTTCGCCGCAGTGCGCGCAGCTCGCCACACACTCCAGATCGGGACCGAACAGACGCTCGCGCATCTCCAGCAGCAGTGAGTCGCGGCGTCCGATGCGGTAGTCCGCGAGCTCGGCGGGCGCCGCTGCCGGCAGCGCCGCGCCCAGCAGCAGTAAACCGCGTATCGTCGGACCCTGCGTGGCGCCGCGCTCCCAGGCATGCAGCAAATTGACAGCTTCTGGCCGTTCCATGCGGCGCGCCTGTAGTTAGGCCGGTTCCGTGAACGTCGGCTCCGCCGGTTCAGGAACTTCCGTATCGCGCTCCCAGCCTTCGTTCTCGAGCTTGATCGTACTGGATCAGCACGGCGTTGGCGTTGGCGTCGAGGTCGGCCTGCGCCTGGAACTCCGACACCCAGCAGCGATACACCTTGTAGGCGATCACCAGCTGGCCGGCTTCGTTGTAGACCTCGATGATCACGTCCTTGCGGAAGTCCTTCAGCGAGACCTCCGCGCCGAGGCCGGAGCCGAAGTTCCAGACCTTGTTGGCCCACTGCTCGAACTCCTTGTCGTGAGTCACGCCGCGTTCGAGCGTGATGGCCTCGTACTCGGTGCGGCCGGGCGACTTGCGGCTGCTGCTCGGGTCGCCGCCTTCGCGGTGCTTGACCACCTCGGTGGTGCGCTTGAGCGCGCCGCACCTTGCTGACGCCGGCGACGTACTTGCCGTCCCACTTCACGCGGAATTTGAAGTTCTTGTAGGGGTCGAAGCGCTGGGCATTGACGCTGAATTGGGCCACGATGGTCTCCTCAGGCCTGGATCTGGCCAGCAATCTGCTGGAGCTTGATGACCACGAACTCCGCCGGCTTCAGCGGCGCGAAGCCGACGACGATGTTGACGATGCCGAGGTTGATGTCGTCCTGCGTCGTGGTCTCCTTGTCGCACTTGACGAAGTACGCATCGCGCGGCGTGCGTGCCCTGGAAGGCGCCCTGGCGGAACAGGCTGTGCATGAAGGCGCCGACGTTGAGGCGGATCTGCGCCCACAGCGGCTCGTCGTTGGGCTCGAACACCACCCATTGCGTGCCGCGGTACAGGCTCTCTTCGATGAACAGCGCCGTGCGGCGCACCGGCACGTACTTGTATTCGTCGGCGAGCTGGTCGGCGCCGCGCAGCGTGCGCGCGCCCCACACCACGCGTCCGTTCACCGGGAAGGCGCGCAGGCAGTTGATGCCGAGCGGATTGAGCATCGCCGTTCTCGGCGTCGGTGAGATTGACGTCGAAGCCCTGGCACGCCGTTGAGCGCGGCGTCGAGCCCGGCGGGCGCCTTCCAGACGCCGCGTGACACGTCGGTGCGCGCCATGATGCCGGCGACCGCGCCGCAGGGAACGAACGTGTCGATCTGGCTGTCGCGCAGCGGATCGGACTGCAGCAGTCGCGGGAAATACAGCGCAGCATTGCGCGCCGCGTCGCCGCCAAGGCCCAGGGATGCGAGTCCGTCGCGCGCCGTGGCGGCGGCGGTTTCTTTGTTGGCACTCCAGACCGCGGGCGGATCGACGATCAACATTGCACGTCGAGCCGCGCAGTAGGTCATCGCCAACTGATAGATGGCGACTGGAATATCGCCGTGGCGGGTATCGGCTGGCAGACACAGCAGGTTGAAGAGGTCCGCCTTGTCGAGAGCGTACAAGCCCGTCTTGTCGGCCTGTATACCTTGATAGGTCGTGGCATCGAGCTCCTGACCATTGTCACCTTTCATGTCGGACTTGGCGGTGCCCACCGCGGTTGTCGCGGTGGCAACCGCGGCAGTCGCCGCGTCGATGTCGGCCTGTACCGGCGGAGTGGCGGCCTGGGCCGTGGCGAGCTGCTTCTTGGCGGTGGCCAGTGCAGCTTCTTTGGTGGCGACCGCATCGCTCGCTGCCATCAGCGCCGTGTCGTACGCCGTCTGTGCTGTGTCGACCGCCGCCTTGGCCGCGGCAACGGTGGCTGGCACCTGCGGGCTTGCGGCGAGCGCGACTGCGAGCTGGCTCTTGGCTGTGCCGAGCGCGGCTAGCTTGATTTTGGCGTCGCTCAACGCCGCCATATTTGGCGCCGGATTCGCCGGCCACGCGCCCTTCCAGCGCACCAGCGAGGATTCGGCCGCCAGCACGCGATCGATGCGCCGTCGATTGTCGCCGAGATTCAGGTTGAGGAATTTTTCCGTTCGCGCGCCGTAGCTGACTGTCAGGTTGAACAGCGGATCTGTGGCTGCAAGGTTGAGTTGCGTACGCACTTCTTCGGATACTTCCGGATTCACCGCGGCGCGCAGGTTCTTCCCCCACGCACCGGGACTGCGAGCCTCTAGCTTGAGCGTGTCCACGGTCACGGTCGCGAGGGCGTCCGCCGGCGTCGCCGGATCCCTGTACAACCGTACGATCAGCGCCTGGCTGCCGCCGTTGTTGTAGAAGTCGCGCACGGCGTAGCTCATCGGGTAATCGATGTTGAGTCCGCCGAATGCGCGCTCGAAGTCGCCGTAGCTGTTGATGGTCGTCGGTTCATTGGTAGGTCCCGACGGTGCGCGGCCCAAGAATGCGGTGATTGACGTGGCAACACCGACGATGGTGCGCACGCCGCTCGGGATTTCCTCGATGTAGACGCCGGGGTAAGTTAGCGCGGCTGGCATTGTTCCTCTCCTACTGATGTTGATTCGTGGGTTCGCTGCCGGGCTCGTGCACCTTGCAACCGAACACCTCGGAGCCGTCGTGCAACCGATGGCGTTCCAGTGTCCCCTGCTCGACCAGGACGCGTACCGCGTCGGCGACTCCGCTCTTGATCTCTTCCTGCAACTGCATCTGCACCCACCAGGCGATGCCATCGATGGTGTCGCGCGCATTGGGATGGGCCGAGCAGTAGCGCTCTATCTGCGTTGCAATTCGCCGTGTCGAACGTCGCACACCACACCTCGGTCATTCACGTGAGACCTGATGTAGCAAGATGCTTGCCAACCGGGATCTAACTGGTTTGATGTCGCGAGGGCGCTGAATCGCGCGAGGAGCGTGCAGGCGGGTGAGATGCGTCCCGCGTGCCTGGCGCAGGTGGGTCAGTGGCGACCCACCCCGCTCAGGCGGGAGGATGGGAGTCGCTGTCGCTGCGGCGGCGGCCGATGCGATAACGCTTGAGGAGCTTGCCGAAAGCGCGGCGTTCCTTGCCCGCGAGCCGCGCCGCCTTGGTGACGTTGCCGCCGCACTCGCGCAGGACGCGCTGTAGATAGTCGCGGTCGAATTCCTCGAGCGCGCGTGACTTGGCCGCCTGGTAGCTTTCGTTCGCTGATGCCGCGCCGGCCGGCGGCGACGCGGCGCGGACGCCTTCCGCGGGCTGCGCGATGCCGATCTCGTCGCCGTCGGCGAGCAGGAACTCCCTCTGCAGCAGGTTCTCGAGCTCCCGCACGTTGCCCGGCCAGACGTAGCGCGAAAACCACTCGAGGGTGGCCGCATCGAGCAGCTTGGCGGGCATCGAGTAGCGCAGCGCATACTCGCGCAGGAAATGTTCGGCGAGCAGCAGCGCATCACCACTGCGCGCCCGCAGCGGCGGAATCTCCAGTGACAGGACGTTCAACCGGTAAAAAAGATCGGCGCGAAACGATCCGTCTTCGACTGCATCCTGAAGTCGCCGGTTGGACGCGGCGATGACGCGCACGTTCGCGTGTTCCTCGCGGCCGGCACCGAGCGGACGAAAGCGGCCGTCCTGGAGGAAGCGCAACAGCGCCACCTGTGCTTTCGCTGGCAGCGAGTCGATCTCGTCGAGGAACAGCGTGCCTTCATGGCTCAACCGCACGAGGCCCACTGCCTCGCGCGCCGCGTGCGTGAATGCACCGGCCCGGTGCCCGAACAATTCGTTTTCCGCCAGCGCTTCCGGCAACGCGCCGCAGTTGACGGGCACGAACGGATAGTCGTGCCGCGCGCTCAGGTAGTGGATGGTGCGCGCGATGAGCTCCTTGCCGGTGCCCGTCTCGCCGTTGATGAGAACCGCCGCGGTGCCGTGGCGCGCGATGCGTTCACTGGATCGCAACAATTGCAGGAACGGCTCGGACTCCCCCACCAGAGGAATGCCCGCGTTCCGAATGCGATTTCGGATCTCGGTCATCTCATCCACAGGTGCGAGCACGACAAACTCCATTTCGCCGGGGTCATGATCCTTTCGACAATGACCGATGCGAACTCACCGCGCCTCGTGACGCAAGTAGTCCCGGCAAATGGATTACGGAAAATGAGAAAAACTGCGCGCGCGTGAAATGCGCGGGCGACCCGGAGCAGATAGCTAGCGGTGGGCGAAATTCGTCCGGATGCGTCGTGCGCGCCACAAGGGGAACCCCTCGTGACGCAATGCGATCACAACGTGGTGAGCGCCGGCACGTCGACCGGGATCGTCTCGAGCTTGAGCTCCTTGCCATCGCTGCTGAGCCCGATCTTCACGGTACCGCCTGCTGCGAGCTTGCCGAACAGCAGCTCTTCGGCGAGCGGCCGCTTGATCTGGTCCTGGAGCAGGCGCGCCATCGGGCGCGCGCCCATCTTCGGGTCGTAGCCTTTCTCGGCCAGCCAGCGACGCGCCGCGTCATCGAGCACGATGCTCACGCCCTTCTTCTCGAGCTGCGCTTCGATCTCGACCAGTAGTTTGTCGACCACGCGTTCGATGACCGGCATGTCGAGCGGCGCGAACTGGATGGTGGAATCGATGCGATTGCGGAATTCGGGCGAGAACAGGCGCTTGATGGCTTCCGCGCCGTCGGACGCGTTGTCGGCCTGGACGAAGCCGATGGACGAACGGCTCATCTCGAAGGCGCCCGCATTCGTGGTCATGACGATGATCACGTGACGGAAGTCGGCCTTGCGCCCGTTGTTATCGGTAAGAGTGCCGTGGTCCATGACCTGCAGCAGCAGGTTGAACACTTCCGGATGCGCCTTCTCGACCTCGTCGAGCAGCAGCACGCAATGCGGGTGTTTGGCGATGGCTTCGGTGAGCAGGCCACCCTGGTCGAAACCCACGTATCCAGGAGGCGCGCCGATGAGGCGCGACACCGTGTGCCGCTCCATGTATTCGGACATGTCGAAGCGGATGAACTCGATGCCGAGCGCGATGGCGAGCTGCCGGGTCACCTCGGTCTTGCCGACGCCCGTGGGCCCGGCAAACAGGAAACTGCCCACCGGCTTGCGCTGGTCCCCGAGGCCAGAGCGCGCCATCTTGATGGCGGCGGCCAGCGATTCGATGGCCCGGTCCTGGCCGTAGATGACGAGCTTGAGATTGCGCTCGAGGTTGCGCAGCACTTCCTTGTCGGAAGTGGAGACGCTTTTCGCCGGGATGCGCGCCATGCGGGCCACGACATCTTCGATGTGCTTGACCTCCACCGACGACTCACGCTCGTTGACGGGCTTCAGCCGCAGCCGCGCGCCAGCCTCGTCGACCACGTCGATGGCCTTGTCCGGCATGTGCCGTTCGTTGATGTGGCGCGCGGCGAGTTCGGCCGCGGCGCGAATCGCATCGTGCGTGTAGGTGATGCCGTGGTGCTGTTCGAAGCGCGGCTTCAATCCCATGAGGATGTCGATGGTCTCGGACACCGAGGGCTCGACCACGTCGATTTTCTGGAAGCGTCGCGCCAGCGCGTGATCCTTCTCGAAGATGCCGCGGTATTCCTGGTAGGTGGTCGAGCCGATGCAGCGCAGTTCGCCGTTGGTGAGCACCGGCTTGATGAGATTGGATGCATCCATGACGCCGCCCGAGGCCGCACCGGCACCGATGACGGTATGGATTTCGTCGATGAAGAGGATGGCGCCCGGCTGCTTCTTCAATTCGCCGATGACGCTCTTCAGCCGCTTCTCGAAATCGCCGCGATACTTGGTGCCGGCGATCAGCGAGCCCATGTCGAGCGAATAGATAGTGCAGTCCGACAGCACATCAGGGACTTTTCCCTCGACGATCATGCGCGCCAGCCCTTCCGCAATGGCCGTTTTTCCTACGCCGGCTTCACCGACATACAGCGGATTGTTCTTGCGGCGGCGGCAGAGAATCTCGATCGTGCGTTCGACCTCGAGGGTACGGCCGATCAGCGGATCGATCTTGCCGTCCTGGGCGAGCTGGTTGAGATTCGCGGTGTATTTGTCGAGCGCGCTGCCGCCGTCGCCGTCCGCGATCGGCGCCCTCGCTGCCCGCCTCTTCCTTCGCCGTCTTCTCTTCGGCGATCTTCGAGAGGCCGTGCGAGACGAAATTGACCACGTCGAGGCGCGTGACCTCGGCGCGATTCAGCAGATGCACGGCGTGACTCTGTTTTTCACTGAAGATGGCGATGAGCACATTGGCGACGCCCACTTCTTTCTTGCCCGACGACTGCACGTGGAACACGGCACGCTGCAGGACGCGCTGGAAACCGAGAGTGGGCTGCACTTCACGGTCTTCATCATTCGGGAGCCGCGGCGTGGTGCGGTCGAGATGTTCGTTGAGCGAGTCCTTGAGCCTCGCGAGGTCCGCGCCGCAGGCGCGCAGGATTTCGCGCACCTTGGGCGTATCGAGAATGGACAGCAGCAGGTGCTCGACCGTGAGGAACTCATGGCGAGCTTCACGCGCCTTGGCGAAAGCATCGTTAAGACAGAATTCGAGCTCTTGCGATAACACCTTTGCAACCCCTCGACCGTTAGATCATCGGAGAGACGGGACTCAGGCTTCTTCGAGCGTACACATCAACGGATGATGATGGTCACGAGCGTAAGAAGTCACCAGCGCCACTTTGGTTTCCGCTATTTCATATGTGAACACACCGCAGATGCCTTTGCCCTGGGTATGTACCTCCAACATGACGCGCGTCGCAGTCATTCGGTCCATACGAAAGAACTTCTCCAGCACATCGACGACGAACTCCATTGGCGTGTAATCGTCGTTGAGCAGCACCACCTGATATAAGGGCGGCTGCTTGGTTTTGGGCTCGGCTTCCTCGACGGCGAGGCCCGCGCCCCCGTGGTCGGGGCGTTCGGTTTCGGACGTGGGCATTGGCGCTCTTTATATGGGTCGTCGATAGGCAACACAAGTGCGCCGCCGGCGTAGTCGGATTGCCAAGACAAAACAAGCGCTTGAGGCTGCTGCAGAGCGAAACGTATCATCATGGAAATGACGGCAAACTTCTGGAATCCAGGCGCGAGCAGCGGGGACGACTGGCGCTCAACGCTGTTGGCGCGCGCGCCGCAGGTCGTCACCTTCGTTCTGGCGCTGGCGCTGGCCGCGCAGCTCGCCTTTATCGTGGTGGCAATGACCAGTCGCAGTCGCCAGGCGCCGCCGCCGGCGCTTGCCCCCTTGCCTCCGCCGGCCCAGCTGGATGTCGGCGGCATGGTGAACGCACATCTGTTTGGAAATGCTGCCGTGCAGGCTAGCGCCGATGCAGCGAATGCGCCCCCGTCCAGCATGCCCCTGGTGCTCGCGGGGGTTCTGGCGACCGAAGATCCCAAGGAAGGTATGGCCATCATTGGAGAGAGCGCCCAGGCGGCCAAGGTCGTCGCCGTCGGCCAGCAGGTGCCTGGCGGAGCCCAACTGCATTCGGTTTACAGCGATCGGGCCATCATCGATCGCAGCGGTGCCCTGGAATCCGTGTTCCTGCCAAAGAGCACCGGACCCGCGATCGGCGAGGCGGCGCCCCCGCCCATGCCGGTGGCCAGCGCGGATTCCAATGAAGCGGCCATCGACCGCATGCGCAGACTCGTGAACGACGACCCGGGCGCCCTGAGCCAGATCGTACGCCCGCAGCCCGTCTTCGCCGGCGGCGAAATGAAAGGGTTCCGCGTCTATCCGGGCGCCAATCGCCAGGCCTTTTCGCGAATGGGCCTGCGGCCCGGCGACATGGTCATTGCAATCAACGGCACCCCGCTCAACGACAAGGAGCGCGCCCAGGAAATTTTCGGCACGCTCGGCTCCTCCACGGATGCGCGCGTCACCATCACTCGCAACGGCCGGCAACAGGAGCTGGTGTTGAATATCGCGCAGGTCGCCGCCGAAGCCGAACGCATCGGTGGGGGCGGCGATGGCAATATCCCGGTCGAACAGGCTCCAGAGCCGATCCCCGGGAACGAATGACCCGAGAACGAACAATAATGAACAGAATGAAAATGAGCTCGAGTTCCGGGCCGAAGGTATTCAACGCAATGACCAGACAATCCTTCCGGGTGATCCTGCTTTCGGCCGTGCTCGCGGTCGCCGCGACCGGGATCGTCAGTGCCCAGGGCAATATCAACGGCAATGGCCAGCGCATCACGCCCAGTTTCAAGGACGCCGAAATCGGGCAGGTCATCGAAGCGGTCGCGGCTGCCACCGGCAAGACCATCATTCCGGACCCGCGCGTACGCGCGCAGGTCACGATGCTGTCGCAGACGCCGATGACGCCCGACGCGTTCTACGAAGCGTTCCTGGCGCTGCTGTCCGTGCATCAGTTCGTCGCCGTGGAATCCGGCGGCATCATCAAGATCGTGCCGGATGCGAACGCCCGGCAGATGCCGAACATCGACCTGCCCTCGCGCGTGAAGTCCGGTTCCGATGAGCTGATCACGCAGGTCATCGCGGTGCACAACGTGAATGCCGCGCAGCTCGTGCCGGTGTTGCGTCCGTTGATGCCCCAGGCCGCGCACATGGCGGCCTATCCCAACGGCAACATCCTCATTCTCTCCGACCGCGCCAGCAACGTGAGTCGCGTGATGCGCATCATCGAGCGCATCGACCAGCAGGGCGACAACGACGTCGACATCATCAACCTGCAACACGCGTCGTCGAGTGAAGTCGTGCGCGTGGTGAACACGTTCTTCGCCCAGCAGGGCCAGGCCGAAGGCGGCGGCAGCTCGCCGGCGCGCGTCATCGCCGACGACCGCTCCAACAGCGTGCTGATCGGCGGCGACAAATCCCTGCGCCTGCGCATCAAGGCGCTGATCGCGCATCTCGACACGCCGCTCGAAAGCGGCGGCGACACGCAGGTGCGCTACCTGCTGTTCGCCGACGCGGAAAAGATGGCCACCAAGCTCAAGGAACAGATCAGCGCGACGGTCGCCATCACCACCGGTGCGCCTGCCGCTGGCGGCGCAGCCACGCCAGCAGCGTGGCGGCGAGCGCCGACCGGTCCACCACCATCTGGGCGGAGCCGGAAACCAACGCACTGGTCATCACCGCTCCCGCCAAGGTCATGCGCTCGCTCATGAGCGTGGTCGACAAGCTCGACATTCGCCGCGCGCAGGTCCTGGTCGAGGCCATCATCGTCGACATCAACGTGAACAAGAACGCCGAGCTCGGTGTGAACTGGGCCGTGTGGTCGGATGACGACGACCACTCGCATTCCAGTGGGCACCTTTCAGCAGCCGGTCGGTGGCGTGAACCTCGCCACGCTGGCGCAGTCGATCGACGACCCCTCCAGTGCGGCAGATGCCGGTGCTCGGCACCGGCACCACGTTCGGCATCGGGCGCATCGCCAGCCACCGGCGTGAACTTCGCCGCCATGCTGCGCGCGATCCAGGGCGACTCGAACACCAACATCATCGCCACGCCATCGACAGTGACGATGGACAACCAGGAAGCGGAGCTCAAGGTGGCCCAGGAAGTGCCGTTCGTCACCGGCCAGTTCACCAACACCGGCAACAACAGCAGCGACGGCAACGTCAATCCATTCACCACGGTTCAGCGCGAGGAAGTCGGCACCATTCTCAAGATCACGCCGCAGGTGAACGAAGGTGGCGCGCTGGTGCAGCTCAAGATCGAGCTCGAAAGCTCGTCGCTCACCGGCGATTCGGGCGATGCCAACAGCCTGATCACCAACAAGCGCACGATCAGCACCAACGTGCTCATCGAGGATGGCGGCATCGTGGTGCTCGGCGGACTGATCCAGGACAGCGACATTCGCGGCGAACAGCGCGTTCCGTACCTCGGCCGCATTCCGGTGCTCGGCGCGCTGTTCAAGACCCGCAGCCGCCACGACCGACAAGACCAATCTCATGGTCTTCATCCGTCCGAAGATCCTGCGCGACGGCTTTGCGACCGCGCTCGCGACCAATGAGAAGTACAACTACATCCGCGACGAGCAGCGCGCCACGTTGCGGCCCAAGTCCGAAGTCCTGCCGCTGATTCCGTTCAGCAAGGAACCGCTGCTGCCGCCGCTGCCGCAACCGCTGCCCACCGCGACGCCGCCAGGAACTCCTACGGGTCCGGACGGAGCTCCTGCGACGCCGCCGCCGGCCACTCCGCCAGCCCAGCCGGAAAATCCGCCGCAACAGCCATGAACGACGTCGCCGCGCCACCGGCCGAGATCGTCCGTCCGCAGCGCGTCGGCTTCGCTTTTGCCAAGCGCCACGGCGTGCTCGTGCACCGCGTGCACGAAGGCATCGCCGAATGCGTCTATCGACCCGGTGCCGCGCCGCTGGCGGTAGCCGAAGTGCGCCGCTATCTCGGTATTCCGATCCGGCTCGAAAAGGTCGAAGTCGAACAATTCGACTCGCTCTTACGGGTTGCGTACGAGGCAGGGAACGACGCGATGCAGGCCGCCGAGGGCGTGGAAGAGTCCACCGATCTCGCGCACCTCGCGCAGGATCTTCCCGAACAGGCCGACCTGCTCGAGAGCGAAGACGACGCGCCCATCATCCGGCTCATCAACGCCGTGCTCACCCAGGCGGTGAAGGAAAACGCCTCGGACATTCACGTCGAGCCTTTCGAGAACCGCCTGGTCGTGCGCTTCCGTGTCGATGGTGTCCTGCGCGAAGTGCTGCAGAGCCGCCGCGCCGTCGCACCGCTGGTCGTCTCACGCATCAAGGTCATGTCCAAGCTCGACATCGCCGAGAAGCGCCTGCCGCAGGACGGACGCATCAGCCTGCGGATTGCCGGGCGTTCGGTCGACGTGCGCGTGTCGACGCTGCCTTCGGGGCACGGCGAACGCGTGGTCATGCGTATCCTCGACAAGCAGGCCGGCCGCCTGCACCTCTCGGCGCTCGGCATGGATCCGAAAACCGAGCAGCGCATCGCCGAGCTGTTCCGCAAGCCGCACGGCATCATCCTGGTGACGGGCCCTACGGGCTCGGGCAAGACCACGACGCTGTACGCCGGCCTCGAGCACCTGAACGACAACACGCAGAACATCATGACGGTCGAGGATCCGATCGAGTACTACATCGACGGCATCGGCCAGACGCAGGTCAACACCAAGGTGGAGATGACCTTCGCGCGCGGCTTGCGCGCCATCCTTCGTCAGGACCCGGACGTGGTGATGGTCGGCGAAATCCGCGACCTCGAAACCGCGCAGATCGCCGTGCAGGCTTCGCTCACCGGCCACCTGGTGTTGTCGACGCTGCACACGAACACCGCCGTCGGCGCGCTCACGCGCCTGCGCGACATGGGCATCGAGCCCTTCCTGCTGTCGTCGAGCCTCATCGGCGTCGTCGCGCAGCGCCTGGTGCGCACGCTCAGCCCTGACAACAAGGTGCCGTTCGAAGCCGGCGAGTACGAACGCCGCCTGCTGGGCCTTGGACCTGATGACCCCTCGCCCACGCTGTACCAGCCCGGACCCGGACCCGGAGGCTTCCGCGGCCGCACCGGCATCTACGAGCTGGTCATCGTCGACGATGCAGATGCGGACGATGATTCACGACGAAGCCGCGGAGCACGAGCTCGAGCGCTACGCGCGCACGATGACCCCCTCCATCCGGGACGATGGCCTCGATCGCGTCCTGCGCGGCGAAACCACAGTCGAAGAAGTACTGCGCGTCACGCGCGAAGACTAGGTTCGTAACGTGGGTGCCTTCGAATACACCGCCCTCGATACCGCGGGCCGCGAACAGAACGGGGTTGTCGAAGGCGATACCGTCAAACATGTGCGGCAGTTGCTGCGCGAACGGCAATTGCTGCCGGTCACCGTGGCCGAGGTCAAACACGGCGAGGCCAAACGCGATCGCAGCTTCACCGTGCGCCGCGGCATCTCCGCATCCGATCTGTCGCTGCTCACGCGCCAGCTCGCCACGCTCGTGAAGGCCGGCCTGCCGCTCGAAGAGGCGCTGCTCGCCGTCTCCCAGCAATCCGAGAAACCGCGCGTCCAGAGCATCATGCTCGGCGTGCGCGCCAAGGTGATGGAAGGCCATACCCTGGCTGACGGCGTAGCGGAGTTTCCCAAAGTCTTCCCCGAAATCTACCGCTCGACGGTGGCAGCGGGCGAAAGCTCCGGGCAAGCTCGACGGAATTCTCGAACGCCTTGCCGACTACACCGAGAACCGCGAGGTGACGCGGCAGAAGGTGCTCGGCGCCATGCTCTACCCCATCGTGCTGTCGATCATCTGCCTGGGAATAGTCACCGGCATGATGGTGTACGTGGTTCCGAAAGTCATCGAGGTGTTCGATTCGAGCAAGGGCAAACTACCGTTTGCCACCCAGGTACTGATCGTCGTCAGTGATTTCCTGCGCAACTGGGGTATATATCTCGCGCTCGGCATCATCGCCGCCGTCGTATCCTTCGTGTACTGGCTGAAGAACCCGGACAATCGCCGACGTTTCCATCGCTTTCAGCTGCGGCTGCCGCTGTTCGGGAGGCTGGTGCGCGGCTTCAATACCGCACGGTTCACGCGCACGTTCAGCATCCTGACTGCCAGCGCCGTGCCCGTGCTCGAAGCCATGCGCATCGCCGGGGAAGTCGTCACCAATCTACCCATGCGCGACGCCGTCGCCGCAGCGGCCTCCCGGGTGCGCGAAGGCGCCCCGATCGGCAAGTCCCTGGGCCAGAGCAAGCTGTTTCCGCCCATGACTGTACACCTCATTTCCTCCGGCGAGTCGAGCGGCGAGCTCGACAACATGCTGGATCGCGCCGCGACCAACCAGGAACGCGAACTCGACTCCATGATGGGGGCCCTGGTCGGCTTGCTTGGGCCACTTCTCATAGTTGTGATGGGCATGTTCGTCATGGGCATCGTTTTTGCAATGCTCATGCCGATTTTCGAGATGAACAATCTGATTCGCTGAACCTTGATCGAATCCCTGTTTTGGCCATTGCATGACGCCGTGCTCTCGTTTTATAACGCGCCCATCTGAGGCCTTCGCGTTATGAACGAGAAACCGGAATCAGAAGAGTTCGACGAGGACGAAGAAGAGGTCACCTTCGAAGCCACCAGCGAAGTCGACTTCGATCGTCTTGCAAAAGATCTGGACGCTGCGAAGAAGCGTGGCCAGAAGCTGGGCGATCCTGCCTGGCGTCGTCTCGAGCGTCGTTTCGAAGACAAACACACCGCCGAGCTCACCAGCGACTTCGACGACTACAACATCGACGACGACAGCACTGCCGTGCGCAAGATGAGCGCGTCGAAAGACGCGACGTAACGGCCAGGCGTCCGGCGGCGCGTCCACAGCAATCTTCTGCGCGGGGTCCGTGCGCGCGCGGTCATGGTTCGCGTGTCAGGGCGGAGTCCTGTGCGCGTGCACCGGCCGTGAGTCTCCAGCCGCGGTTCAACGTCAATGACCAGCCTTCGCCGCGAGCGGTGTTGCCCTCGGTGGTGATCGGACCGGGGACGATGACCTCACTCCAGTCGGGCTTCAGCAGCGCGCCTCTCGCTTCAAGTACACCCCAGTCGTCGCTGATACGCAGATAGGGATAGACCGTCCCCACATCGTCGAGAGGTTGCAGATTGCGCGGATCGAACTGCACGCTCATGCGCACGAGGCGGATCACGAGCACGGGCCCCGAGATGAAGCGCTGGCGATATTCGCGCAGCGTCGCCTGTCGACGCGCATCGCGTGCCGTTTCGGCGGCGAGCAGGACCGCTCCATCGTATCGCGCGGCGGCAGCCTCGAGCTTCGCGCCCTTCTTCCCCGCTGAAGTCAGCACCGCCCCTAGCAAGGCGCCGAACCCTTCCTGCGGGCCGATGCGCCGCCGCCAATCCGGCGCCCAACGGTCGAGCAGAAGTCCGTAGGCGGGACCCGTCGCGTACGCAAACGAGCGCACGAAGCTCGGGTCGGCTGCGTGTGCGTGCAGATCGCGCAACGCCGATTGCAGACGCGCTTCGGATGTCGCGTGGCCGACGCGCACGCCGGTGTATTCGGCCACACCCTCGTTGAGCTCGAGCGCGGTTTCTTCGGCCGCGGCGTTTGCAAACAGCTCGTGGCGCCGCGCCCGAAACAGCAGTGCGTCGCGAGCCGCGGCCCGTGCCTGCGGCTGCTTCGGCTCGCTCAGCGCCCGCGCCAGCGCGCGCCATTCGAGCTGCATCAGGTAACGTCCCTCGAGGGAGTCCAGGTGCGCGTTGTCCGCCTCGCGCGGTGCGGCGGCGCGCAGCTGCGGCTGTACGCGGTGAAAGGATTCGTGCATCAGCAGCGTGGCGCGCACAGCCGCGTCCGCCGGCAGGGGCCATATCAGCTGCGTCCAGCGCAATCCCGCCCACTCCACGGCCGTATTCGCCACGTTGACTTCAGGCGCAATCGTGCCGACGAAGACAGTACCTTCGGGCTTCAGCAGGCCTTGCGGGTCCTGCTGGTTGGCGACGATGGCCCGACTTTGGGGATCGACGAACATCATCGGGCCGCAGAGCGACACTCCCCAGAGATCGCCGCCGTCCGCGGTGCACAGCGTCCGTGCTTCGGCCAGATAGGCGCGCGCGGTTTCGAGCGGAATGGCCGGTGCCTGCGCCATGGATGTTGACGTGAGCGTGAGCAACGCGATGACGCAATTGAACGGTGGCGGCATGAATTCCTTCTCCTGCCGTACGGTGTTTTTCTTTCGCAGGATGCCATGGACTTCGTACCGCCGCGATCCGTTGGCCGGAAATGGGGACATTCCTGATTTGCTAGCAAATCAGGAATGTCCCCATTTCCGTTTCAGCATTACGATCTGATGCCATGACGACTCCAGCGCCTGCCCGCAAACCCATCGTGCTCGGACCCGGCGAGGGTCGCGCCTATCCAATGGGCCGCATCGACGCGATATTCAAAGCCGATGGCACCGAGACTGGCGCTGGTTATTCCATTTCCGAATGGTGGCTAGAGCCGCACACGAAGGGACCGGGTGCGCATTCGCATCCTGAAGACGACATCTTCTATGTGATCGCGGGCACGATGAGCGTGCTCGTCGGAGATGCGTGGATGCACGCGTCGCCGGGCTCGTTCGTGCTCATCCCTGGCGGCGTCACGCATGACTTCGAGAACCGCGGCGAGGTGCGCGCCGGCGTGCTCAATTTTTATGCGCCCGGAACGTTCGAAGAACACATGCCCGAGATCGCGCGATGGTGGCGGGAGAATCCTCCCGGAAGAACGGACGGGAACGCCGACCAGATTCCTGAAGTCACCTGAAGTCCCGCGACTTCGTCACGAGCTCCCCCAGCATCCCCGTTCGATCGAACAGCTTCTGCGCCACCACGTGCGTAACCAGCCCCTCTTTCTGCAGCATGCCGGCAACGCAGAGCAGCCGTGACCCATTGGCGATGCGCCGCGCCCTCGACCACACGCGTTCCCAGACGATGAGGTTCACGCTGCCGGTTTCGTCCTCGAGCGTGATGAACATGACACCACCGGCGCTCTGCGGGCGCTGGCGCGCCGTGACGATGCCCGCCACTCGTACCACGCGCCCATGCGGCAGATCGCGCAGATCGGCTGAGGTGACGATGTGGGCGGTCGTGAGGTCCGCGCGCAGCAACGCCAGCGGATGCCGTCCCAGCGTGAGGCCCAGGGTGCGGTAATCCGAGGCAATGTTCTGCGCCTCGGTCGGCGGCGCAAGCAACGGCGTGCCCTCGGCAGCTTCCGGTACGGGCGCCAGCGGCAACTCCTGCTCGCTGCCGGCTACCTGCCAGAAGGTGAGGTGACGGTTTCCCGACAATTCACGCAACGCGCCCGCATCCGCCAGCGATTCGAGCTCGCGGCGCGCAAGATTCGCGCGCAGCGTGAGGTCCTGCACGTTCGTGAACCGTGCCTGCGACCGCGCCGTGACGATGCGATCCGCGGCCTCCTCGCCCAGGCCTTTCACCAGGCGCAGACCCAGCCGCAACGCCGGCTGCTCCTCGTCGGTGCCGTCTTTGGCGCGCTGCGCGCGACGCTCGAGGGTGCAATCCCAGCCACTGACACAGGCATCGACAGGCCGGACTTCGACGCCGTGATCGCGCGCGTCGCGCACCAGTTGAGCTGGCGCGTAAAACCCCATGGGCTGGCTGTTGATGAGCGCGCAGGTGAAGGCCGCGGGTTCATGTCGCTTGAGCCACGCGGAGCTGTACACCAGCAGTGCGAAGCTGGCGGCGTGCGACTCGGGGAAACCGTATTCACCGAAGCCCTGTATCTGGCTGAAGATCTGGCGCGCGAAGCTTTCGTCATAGCCGCGCTTGCTCATGCCGTCGATGAGCCGTTGTTCGAAATGTCCGAGCCCGCCTCGCCGCTTCCAGGCCGCCATGCTCCGCCGCAGCTGATCGGCCTCGCCCGGCGTGAAACCCGCCGCGACGATGGCGAGCTGCATCACCTGCTCCTGGAAGATAGGCACGCCCAGGGTGCGCGACAGCACGTCCCTGACCGCATCGCTCGGATAGGTGACCGGCTCGAGGCCCTGCCGCCGTCGCAGATAGGGATGCACCATGCCGCCCTGGATGGGACCCGGGCGCACGATGGCCACCTCGATGACCAGGTCGTAGAACTCCTTCGGTTTCAGGCGCGGCAGCATGGACATCTGCGCGCGGGATTCGACCTGGAAGACACCGATGGTGTCGGCGCGCGAAATCATGTCGTAGACGCGCGGATCTTCCTTCGGAATGTCGGCGAGCGTGAACGATTTGCGCCGGAAGTCCGACACCAGCGCAAGACCGCGGCGCAGCGCCGACAACATGCCGAGCCCCAGCACGTCCACTTTCAGCAGACCGAGTTCATCGAGATCGTCCTTGTCCCATTCGATGACGGTGCGATCGGCCATCGCGGCGTTTTCGATGGGGACGAGCTCTTCCAACAGCCCCTGCGAGATCACGAAGCCGCCGACGTGCTGCGAGAGATGTCGCGGGAATCCCTGCAGCTGGCCGGCGAGGTCGAGCAGCAACATGACCTGGCGGTTCCCGGGCTCGAAGCCGGCCTCGCGCACACGGTCTTCGTCGATCGTGGTGTCCCACCATTGCATGGCACCCGCGAGACGTTCGGCCTGCACGGGGTCGAGCCCCATCACCTTGGCCATGTCGCGCAACGCGCTGCGTGGCCGGTAACTGATGACGGTGGCGGTGAGCGCGGTGCGATCGCGGCCGTATTTTCGATAGATGTACTGGATCACCTCTTCGCGCCGCTCGTGTTCGAAGTCGATGTCGATATCCGGCGGCTCGTTGCGCTCGCGCGAGATGAACCGCTCCATGAGCAGTTCGCCGCGCGACGGATCCACTTCGGTGACTCCCAGCGAGTAACACACCACCGAGTTGGCGGCCGAACCGCGGCCCTGGCAGAGAATGCTGAGGCGGCGCGCCTCGTTCACGATGTCGTGGACCGTGAGGAAATAGGATTCGTAGGCGAGATCGTTGATGAGCTTCAATTCGTAGTCGATCTGCGCACGCATCTTCTGCGGAATGCCCGTGGGCCAGCGCTTGCGCGCACCGGCTTCCGTGAGCGTGCGCAGATGCGAGGCCGCCGTTTCACCGTCCGGCACCAGCTCGCGCGGATATTCGTAGCGCAATTCATCGAGCGAGAAAGTCGCGAGCGCGGCGATCTTCACGGTTTCCGCCAGCAACTCGGGTGGATAGAGCCGCGCGAGACGCGCGCGATCGCGCAGGTGACGTTCGCCGTTGGGGTGCAGCCGCGTACCTGCCTCGGCCACCGTGACGCCGTGGCGGACCGCCGTGAGCGCATCCTGCAGACGGCGCCGCTCGCGCACGTGCATGTGCACCTCGCCGGCGGCGGTCAGCGGCAGATCGAGCACCGCGCCGAGCTCGCGGCAATGCGCCAGCCGTTCGCGGTCGCATCCGTCGCGCGTGAGCTCCACGGCGATCCAGGCGCGGCCGGCAAACGTGCGGGCCATCCACTCGCCCTGCTCCCCTGCAACCGCCCCGGTTTCATCCACGGACAGCGGCGGCAGCCACAACACGAGCGTGCCTTCGCGCACCACTTCGTGCTCGCGCGGTGCGGCGGAATCGCCGATGAACTCTTCGACGTCGGCGCGCGTGAGCGCGTAGCTGCCCTTCTCCGCGGCGCGCCGCCCGCGCGTGATGAGCCGCGACAGCCGGGCGTATCCGCTGCGGTTGCGCGCGATGGCCACGAAGCGCAGTCCGCATGCGAGCGCGAACTCCGCGCCGATCAGTAGTTTGACGCCGCCGACTTTCCTGACTGCCGAGTGCGCACGGACCACGCCGGCGAGCGAACATTCGTCGGTGATGGCGAGCGCCGCGTAACCCAGCAGTTTCGCCTGCACCACCAGCTCTTCCGCGTGCGAGGCGCCGCGCAGGAAGCTGAAGTTGCTGAGGCAATGCAGCTCGGCGTATTCAGGAAGGTCCCCTCTCATCCGAAGATTCCGTGCAGGAACCATTGCTTCGCGCCCGTGCATTGCCGGTAAATCCACAAACGGGCGCCTCTCGGGTCGCTCGCCACGTAGTAATCGCGCTGCACGTCCGCGCCATCCCACCAGCCGCTCTCGATGCGTTCCGGGCCGGCCAGCAGCTGCAGCGCTCCGCCATGCCGCGGCCGGCCGCGCTGCGAATCCAGTTCCTGCGGCGCGTGCAGCAGCCACAGCGGGCGGCGGAACGGCATGCTCACGGAGGTGGCGCCGGCGTCTGCAGCGCTAACTACCGGCGCGAAAGCGGGCTCCGCCACGGCCTGCGCATTCTCGGGCCGGTGTTCCGGCACAACGCGAAGGCCATACACCGCATCGGCGCCGAGGCGTGCGCGCAAATGCTCGATGAGCGCGGGCATCTCGAACGCCTGCGCGTGGCCGCGCTCGCCGGCGGACCACAGGGCCTTGCTCGTGAGCGGCCGATCCGTGAGCGCGCCGCCGCGCAATTCGCAGCGGCGCACCGGCTCGGGAAACCTGAGGTTGGCCAGGCGCTCGCGCAGCAGCGACTGCAGCCGCGCGGCATCCGCCTCCGGCGCCGCCAGCCGCAGCGTCGCAGGTGGTCGGCGACGCACGGTAGTGATGAAAACGGCATTGCAACGCGGTGATGCCGCGCTGCCGCTTGCGCAGGAATTGTTCGAGCTCATCGAGCAAAGGCCGGAGGACTTCGAGGATGCGATCGTGATCTTCGATTTCATGATCGAGGTCGAGGCGCCCCACGTAACGCTCGCGCCGCGTGAGCCGCCGCCGTGGATCGGCGCGCCGCCCCAGCAGGCGATCGAGATCCGCCAACGATGCCGGACCGAAACGCCTGGCAAACCCGGCGCGCGGCAGGCGCAGCAACTCGCCGAGCGTGCGCACGCCCATGGCCAGCAGCCGCGCATTGGCTTCTTCGGACCAGCGCAGGACGCCGACCGGCAGTGGTTTGAGCCGCGCCGGCAACTGGCGCGGATCGGTGATGAAGCAGCGTGCGCCGGCTCGCGCGGCCACCAGCGCCGCCAGCGCCGTGGGCGCCAGCGTGAAATGCGGCTGCGCGCCGCTGCATGCAAAAGCCGCATCCGCGAGACACGCCGCGCGCAGCTGGCGGCACAGCTCTTTCAAGCCCCCGAACAAACGGATGCTCGGCTTGATTTCGAGCAGCAGGCCGTCGGGAGGTTCGATGGACACCTGCGGCGTGAACGCGGCCGCGATGCCGGCCAGCCGCTGCATGAGCGCCAGTTCACGCGCCGCATCGCGCGGCCGGGCGTCGATATCCGGCGCGGCCGCGAACGCCGCGCGCAAGCATCATGCCGGGACGTACTCCCGCTGCCTGCGCCCTGGCATCCGCGTCGACGATGCGCGGATTGCGATCGCTTCATCGAGCACCACGAGCGGCGCAGCGGACGAACCCGCAGGTAACGCCAGCAGCGACAGCTGGGGCACATGCGCGGCGATCCATAACTCACGCGGTTCGAGATCGAGCGCGGCCTCATCTTCTGGTCCAGGCCCCGTGGGCGGAGGCGGCGCCGGCCGCACCCGTAAAACGGACGGCGCCGCACTCACATCCCCCGGTTCAAAAAGTAATTTACTGGCGCGGCGTCGCATGGGAGCGGCCCCTCACGCCGCGGCGTCAGCCCAGGTGAGATCGATGGGCTCGCGGCTGCCACCGCGGCTCTTGAGCAAGCTCAGGCGCGCGCCGTGTTTGCCCGCGGTCGACCGTGGGCTCGAGCAACACCCGCAACATGGCGGGCGAAGCTTCGCTCGCGAACCGCTGGCTGCGATACAAGCACACCGAGTGCCCGGCCCTGCTCGGCCGCGAGCTGCAGGCGGCGCACGGCGCGCGGGCTTGCGCGCGGCAGCCAGGCGAGCGCCACTTCGCACGCACCCGAACGCAACGCCTGCTCCTGTGCCCACAACGGCAGATGCGTGCGCACGATGAGCATGCGATCGAGCGCCACGCCGTGCGCCGTGAGCGCCGGCGCGAAGGGCTCGTGCGGTGGCGACACCCAGGTGCACCAGCGCGCAGGCGCAAGCCGCGACAACGCGGCGAGCGCGGGCAGCAGTAGATAGAGTTCGCCGACGCCCGGGCTGCGGCGTGAGGATTTCTACGAGGCCGTGGCGCGGCCAGCCGCCACCCGGCAACCCCGCATCGAGCGCGGCGAAGCCCGTGGGGAAGGTTTCCACGGCGGCGCGGCTGCGCCCGCGCCACACCGACGGGTGTGCGAGCAACTCTTCCAATTGTTTCGTGAGGCGAGCATGGAAGTACTGGTGACATCAGCTCGCAGGGAATGAGTAGAGGAAGTCGTAGAAGTGTTTGCCATCGACGATGTTGATGCTGAGCGTGCCCGTGAGCCCGTCGAGCTCACCCGTGCCCGAATCCGGCACCACCAGGACCGAGAGGGTTGGCGCGCCGCGCTTCATGCTTCCCGAGTGCTGCAGGACGAAACTGCCCTTGCGTCCATCGAGCGAGCCGGTGACCTGGTCGATGGCCACGTAACCCGCCGAGCCCTTGACGTGGATGTACCCGCGGACAACATGTGTCCGCGCGCCGAGGCATCGAGATCGCCGCTGAATTTCTTGGTGAGCAGAAAACGCCCCAGCATGGGGTCTGCTGAAACCTCTGCATTCGCCAGCGGCTGCATGCTGACTTCGAAACTTCCGGAGGCGCGTTTCATGTCCACTTCTTCTTTACTTACTTCTAGGCGGGGAGCTTGAAGTTCGGGTTTTCGATGATGCCGAACACATTGCCCCAGGGATCGAGCACGTCCGCCACGCGATACGATTGTCTTCATTATCCTCGCCCACGTCCTGAATATCCGTGCGCGGCTCGGCGCCGAGCTCGAGCAGACGCGCGTAGCGCAGATTCGATGTCTTTGACACCCCAGTAGGCGCCGTAAGCCCGCGGAGGTTTGCCGCCTGCGTCAGGTGCCGGTCCATCAGGTGAAAGCCCGAGCTCGAAACCACCGACATTGAAACCCACGTAGAACGGCTGATCGAAGTAAGGCGGGAAGCCCAGCACTTTCGTGTACCAGAGCTTGGCCGCGGCGATGTCATCGACGTAACAAAAAGCGGAACGCAGTCCTAACAACATGGGAGTTTTCCAGGGGCTCGCGCCCCACGTCTGAAAACGCCGCCGAAGCGGCGGCGTACATTTAATTCGGATCACGAGAGGCCCTTCTTCGCAAGATCGCCGCGCCGCAGAACACCCACCACCACACCTTCGATGATGAGCGGGTCTTCCTTCATGTTGACCTTGATGGGTTCGAAATCCGCGTTCTCGGGCATGAGCCACACCACCGAGCCGTCTTGTTTGTAGCGCTTGACGGTGACTTCGTTTTCGAGGCGCGCGACGATGATCTGCCGGTTGCGCACTTCAGGCGTACGATGCACGGCCACCAGATCGCCATCGAGAATGCCGGCGTCTTTCATCGACATGCCGACGACCTTGAGCAGGTAATGTGGCTTGGGCTGAGAAGATGCCGGGGTCGATGTCGAGTCGGGATTCGATATTCTCTTCGGCGAGAATGGGACGGCCCGCGGCGACGCGGCCGATGAGCGGCAGACCCATTTGCTCGCGCATGGTGTCCATGAGCTTGATGCCGCGCGAAGCGCCGGGCACCAGCGCGATGACGCCCTTGCGCGCGAGCGCGCGCAGATGCTCTTCGGCGGCGTTCGGGGATTTGAAACCGAGCTCGCTGGCGATCTCCGCCCGCGTGGGCGGCATGCCGGTTTCGTTGATGGCACGCTGGATGAGACGCAGGATTTCGGTTTGACGTGGAGTGAGATCGGACATGGCGGATTCCTTTAAAGAAGAATCAGGGCTGAGGATTTGTACACTGTGAATATATCCAGGTCAAGCGCCAAAACCCGCTTCGATGTCGTCATTGTCGGTGGCGGGCCACAACGGCCTCACCTGCGCCTGTTACCTCGCCAAGGCCGGGCTCTCCGGTGGGCGTATTCGAGCGTCGCTCGCATACTCGGCGGCGCCGCCGTCACCGAGGAATTCCACCCCGGCTTCCGCAACTCCACCGCGAGCTACACGGTCAGCCTGCTGAACCCCAAGGTGATCCACGACCTGCGGCTGGTCGAGCACGGCCTGAAGGTGCTCGAGCGGCCCATGCAGAACTTCCTGCCGCTGCCCGATGGCCGCGCGCTCACCGTCGGGCCCGGACACCGCGCGCACCACGGCATCCGTCCGCAGTTTCTCGGCCCGCGATGCGGAGCGCCTGCCTGCCTACTACAAGATGCTCGACGCGGCGGTCGACGCTGCTGCGATCGCAGCTGCTGGAAACGCCGCCCGCGGATCCGCGCCGCCTGCGCGATCTGTGGAGCACGCTGCAGATGGGGCGCAACTTCCGCAAGCTCGATGCCAGTGTGCAGCGCGACATCCACGAGCTGTTCACGCGCAGCGCCGGCGACTTGTTAGACCACTGGTTCGAGAGCGACGCCGTCAAGGCGCTGTACGGCTTCGATGCGGTAGTTGGCAGCTATGCGAGCCCCTACACGCCCGGCAGCGCCTACGTGCTGCTGCACCACGTGTTCGGCGAAGTGAACGGCAAGACCGGTGTCTGGGGACACGCGGTCGGCGGAATGGGAGCGATAACGCAGGCCATGGCCGCCGAGGCTCGCCGCCTCGGCGTCACGCTCGAAACCGATGCACCAGTAAAACGCATCGTCGTCGAGCGCGGTCACGCCACCGGCATCGAGCTCGAAGACGGGCGCGTGATCCAGGGCAACGCGGTCGCCGCGAATCTCGGCCCCAAACCGCTCTTCCTCAAACTGTTAGCCGACGCCGAACTGCCCGCCGAATTCCGCGCGCGCATCGAGCGGCTGCGCGTGGGATCGGCCACCTTCCGCATGAACGTGGCGCTGTCCGAACTGCCGAAATTCCTCGCTGCCCCACGTGACGACGGCGGCGCTCACCTCGGATCCGGAATCATTCTCGCGCCGTCGCTCGAATACATGGATCACGCATTCGCCGATGCGCGCCTCGACCGGCATGTCGCGCAGACCCATCGTCGAAATGCTTATTCCCTCGACGCTTGACAGCACTCTCGCGCCGAAAGGCGCTCACGTTGCCTCGTTGTTCTGTCAGCATTTCTCCTACAAATTGCCGGGCGGCCGCGACTGGCGTCAGGAAACGCAGAGTGCGATAGACCTCATCTTGTCGACAGTGGAATCGTACGCGCCCAACTTTCGCGCGAGCATCCTCGGTCATTCGGCGCTGAGCCCGCTCGACCTCGAAGAAAAACTCGGCCTAGCTGGCGGCGATATTTTCCACGGAGCGTTAGGCCTCGATCAGTTGTGGGCCGCGCGACCGATGTTAGGTTACGGCGATTACCGCACACCGCTGAAAAACCTCTACTTGTGCGGTTCCGGTGCGCATCCCGGTGGCGGCGTGACCGGACTTCCCGGACACAACGCAGCGCGAGAAATTTTGCGAGATGGCCTGTCAAATCGTGTTAGCGGCCCTAATAGCTGACAACCAACTAGCCATGTCGCCACAGGCCGACACGAAAGAAATTTCAGTTGCAAACAACTCGCGAATTTGTTGCAGTTGCGCCCGCCTAATAGACGTCTACCTTCACTCAGATCGCATTCGTTGCGAGTTGATGGGGAAGCGGACTTGCTCAACCACCAATAAGGGGATTTGTCGTTATGAAGAGTGCGATTATCAAGGTTGCTGCCGTTGCAGCGTTCACCGTGTTGGCCGGCTGCCAGGACCTCAAGCCTCTGCAAGCCGAAGTCGACAACCTCAAACAACAGGTAAGCCGTCTCTCCGCTGACCTCGCCGCCGCCAAGAGCTCGGCTGATGCTGCCAATGCCGCCGCGCAGTCCGCTTCGTCGACCGCGAGCGGTGCCCAGAGCGCTGCGAACCAGGCGCTGGCCGCTGCACAGGCTTCGCAGTCGTGCTGCGATGCCACCAACGAGAAGATCGACCGGATGTTCCGTCGCTCGATCTCGAAGTAAGAGTCTTTCTTTCAAGATTGACCTTTGCTCTGAAAGAACGCCGCGCTCAGCGCGGCGTTTTTTTCGCCCGTCTTTTGCCTGGAACTCACACCGTGACAGAGCTCGACAAGCCGATCCGCTCGATGATCCTGCGCGTCCTGCTGTCGTGTGTCCTCTGGCCGGCCGCTGCCGCTGCAGCGCCGCAGAATTTTCTTTTTGCGAGCGGGGACGAGCTCGCAATCGCTGGCTGCACTGATACGGCGGCCTGACATCGCCGGCGTGCAGGTGGTCTACAGCTGGAAGTCGCTGGAGAAAGCCAAAGACCAGTACGACTTCTCGCCGATCGAGCGGGATCTCGCGTATCTCGGACCCCTGAATCGGAAATTGTTCGTCCAGGTGCAGGACCGCTTCTTCGAAGTGCAGCACCGCAATGTTCCTGCCTATCTGCTCGAGGAGCCTGTCTACGACGGTGGCCTGGTTGCGCAGTCGGATAATCCGGGCGAGAACCTGCCCGAAGGTCACGGGTGGGTCACCCAGCAGTGGAACCCGGCCGTGCGTGAGCGCTTTCAGAAGCTGCTGGCCGCGCTCGCGCAGGAATTCGATGGCCGCGTGTGGGGAATCAACCTGCCGGAGAGCTCTGCCGACATCGACACGAAAACCGACAAGACCGGCTTCACCTGCGACAGGTATTTCGACGCGACGCTCGAGAACATCGCGTTCGCGCGCAAGGTCTTCAGCAAGTCACACGTCGTTCAGTACACCAACTTCTGGCCATGTGAATGGGACAACGACCACCAGTACATGTCGCGCGCATTCGAATTCGCGAAGCAGAACCGCATCGGTCTCGGCGGCCCGGACATCGTTCCGTACAGGAAAGGACAGATGAAGAACTCCTATCCGTTCTTCAATCGGTACAAGGGACAGCTGAGCCTGGTCGCGATGGCGATCCAGGAGCCGACGCTGACGTACACGAACCCCGAGACGAAAAGGAAATTTACTCGCGAGGAGTTCGTGGAGTTCGCGGAGGACTATCTGGGCGTCGACGTGATCTTCTGGTCCGCGTCTAGTCCGTGGCTGAAGAATTGATGGACGCCGTCGCCTCGACGGCATTTTCCGTCGTGGGGCGCAGCCCCTTTTATCGAACGCCGCGCAGGTAGCGTGAAGGCTTGGCGGCCTCGGAAGGCGCGCCGGTGCTGCCGCCGGCGCCGGCATGACGCGCGCGGCCACGACGGAAGGCACTTCCTGGCCGGTGTCGCGCAACCAGTCCTGGGCGAGCAACACTAACTTCTTGTCGCCGCTGTCCAGCGCCTGGGCAATGATCTGCTTCTCGAGCGCCGGGTCCTTGAGGAACGAACCGAGCTCGAATCGCTGGCCGGTCAGGGTCAGATAGGCATGCCACAACGCGGTGGCGCGCCGTAGTCTTTCAGCGGTGCTGTTCATGAGACTCATGGATGGCTACTCCACACTCTCTCCATGAGTACTGACGTCGAGTCCCGCTGCCTCGGCTTCCTCGCTGACGCGTAGACCGATGGTGACTGAAATGAGCATCAACAGAATCAGGCTGACGACCAGCGCGTACGCGGCGCATGCGCCGATGCCGATGAGCTGCGCCATGATGTTGCCTTCGACTCCGCCGATCGAAACCGAAGCGAACACGCCGGTGAGCACCGCGCCGATGATGCCGCCGACGGCGTGAATGCCGAAAGCGTCGAGTGAATCGTCGTAACCGAACCAGGACTTGAGGCCGACCACCGCGCCGAAACACGCCAGGCTGGCAGCGATGCCGATGACGAGCGCCGCGCCGATGCCGACGTAGCCCGCAGCGGGCGTGATCGCCACGAGACCCGCGATCGCGCCCGAGGCGATACCGAGCACGCTGACCTTGCCGCGCGCGGCCCACTCGATGGCCATCCAGGTGAGCGCGGCGGTGGCCGCCGCACAATGTGTGTTCGCGAAGGCCAGGCCCGCGCGGCCGTCCGCCGAGAGCGCAGAGCCCGCGTTGAATCCGAACCAGCCTACCCACAGCAGCGCAGCGCCCGTGATGGTGAGCGCGAGGTTGTGCGGGAAGATGGGATCCGTGCCGTAACCCTTGCGTTCTCCCAGCATGATCACGCAGGCGAGACCGGTGACGCCGGCGTTGATGTGCACCACGGTGCCGCCCGCGAAGTCGAGAACTCCGAGCGATGCCAGCCAACCGTCCGGCGACCACACCCAGTGCGCCATCGGCGCGTACACGCACAGCGACCACAGCGCCATGAACACGAGCATCGACGAGAACTTGATGCGCTCGGCGAATGCGCCGGTGATGAGCGCGGGCGTGATGATGGCGAACATCATCTGGAACATCATGAATACGGATTCGGGAATGGTCGGCGCCAGGTGGCTGACGGAAACCTGCCCGCCCTTGGCGAAGAAAAGTCCATCGAGCGCGAAGCGCGTGGTGCCGCCGATCCACGGCGAGTCTTCGGTGAAGGCGAGGCTGTAGCCGATCACCACCCACAGAACGGTGACCAGGCAGGCGATGGCGAAACTCTGCGCCATGGTCGACAGCAGGTTCTTCTTGCGCACCATGCCGCCATAGAACAGTGCCAGGCCCGGCAAGGTCATCAGCAACACCAGCGCCGTCGCGGTGAGCATCCAGGCGGTGTCGCCCGTGCTGATCTGGCTGGCATCGACCAGGTACGGTGCGGTCGGCGACGCGCCCTCGTCCGCGGATTGCGCGAACGCCTGCCCGGCGAACGCCGTCAGGGCCGTAGCGAATGCAAAATCTTTTCCTCTCATGCGCGCCATTCTGGCAAATGGCAAGCCCTAGGACTTTGCGCTTGCCACCACGAAATCGTCGGCCGAATGTGCGCTGTGTCTAACAAAACGCATCTGCCCGGAACGCAAGGCAGGCCCGCCCGTGAATGGTGCGAAACGGCGCCGTGTGCGCCAGTTCTCACGAGTCAACGGTGGTGCGGCGCCGGCGGCAGCCAGAAGCGGATCGTGGTGCCCTGGTTCACCGCCGACTGTGCCTCGATTTCGCCGCCGTGGCGTTTCACGATGCGCTGTGCCGTGGCGAGCCCGAGGCCATGCCCCGGGAATTCATCCTGGCGGTGCAGACGGACAAACGGCTGAAAGAGGCGGCTGGCACTCGTCATGTCGAAGCCCGCGCCATTGTCGGTCACGCAGAACCAGGTGCGTCCATCGCGGGCTTCGACATGAAAGCGAATCGACCCGGGTTCGGTTCGGCTGGTGAACTTCCATGCGTTACCGAACAGGTTGCGAAGCACGGTCATCATGAGGCGCACGTCGCCCCAGCCGGTGACGGCGGGCGCAACCGTGCAGTCGACTTCGCGCGGCGTTTTCCCGTGACGCAGTTCGTAGGTGACCAGCTCCGCGAGCGTGCTCAGGTCCAGCTTTTCGCAGGCGATCTCCGCGCGGCTGGCGCGCGACAAGGCGAGCAGGCCTTCGATGAGCCCGTCCATGCGATCGGTGGCCTTGAGAATTTCCTTGAGGAATGACCTGCCCTCCTCGTTGAGCACCGAACCGCATTCGTCCTCGAGCGCTTCGGTGAATCCCTTGAGGATGCGTAACGGTCCGCGAAGATCGTGTCCCGCTGCCGACGTGAAGGATTCGAATTCCTTGTTCGCCGCGGCCAGCTCCTGCTTCGTGTTCAGTCATGTCTTCGACGGTGGCAAGCGTCAACGCGTCGACGCCCGGCACCACCAGCTGAAGGCGCACGATGAAATTGCTGCCGTCGGGGCGGCGCGCGACCACGTTCCGCATTGCGGTGACCCGCCGGGTCGCGCGCAGCGAGCTCCCGAGCTCCGGAAAGAAACTCACCATGTCGAGTCCCTCGATCGCCGACGCGCCGCAACGAAACAGTGACAGCGCGGCACTGTTGGCGGCGACGACCAGGTAGTTGCGATCGAACAGCAGGGATGGCACCGGATACGCCATGAACAGCGAGTCGCGCCGGTCGGTCACCTGCGTCGGGTCAGCCAGATTTTCTTCTGCGAGATGCGTCATAAAACAGTGCTCGAGAAGAAATCGGCATGCCGCTGCGAGTCTGGATAGTCACGGCGGAAAAATTCCTCGCCCGTAGGGTTTAGCCGTAAGTTTTCCGGCCGATATGTGATTGGTATCCCGATGCGCGGCAATGAGCTGCCGGTCCCTAAGGTATTGGTTTCGCGAGCCGATATGTCTGCGTGTGGCGTATTGCCGGGATGTACGCGCCGCACTGACCGGTCACATCCCGTTGCACCAAGTGAAGAAACCGCGCCGATGAGCACCAACGATTTCGAGATCAGGATTATCCGCTTGTTGTTAGTCGAAGACGACCCGGCGGATGCCCGCGTGGTCGAGCGCCACCTCGCCGACGCCGGCGGCGGAATCACCAGCGACTGGGTACAGACCGTCGCCGAAGCCGCGCAACGCCTGCAGAAGGAGGAGTACGACCTGATCCTCCTCGATCTCGGCCTGCCCGACGCCACCGGGCTGGAAGCGCTGGTCGCGCTGCGCGCGGTCGCGGATCTCACGCCGATCATCGTGCTCACCGGGTCCGACGACTACAAGCAGGGCCTCTCGGCCGTGCGCGAAGGCGCGCAGGATTACCTGGAGAAGCGCCGCGTCAACGCCGCCATGCTCTCGCGCATCGTTTCGTACTCGGTGGAGCGCAACAATTTCCATCGCGACCTGCTGCGCGCCACGCGCCGCTACCAGGATCTGTTCAACAACGTGCCGGTGGCGCTGTTCACCGCCAACCAGGACGGCGTGCTCAAGACCGCGAATGCCGCTTGCGTCAAACTGCTTTCCTGCAAGGGGATGCCGCTCGACAAGGTCAACTTCCTCGACCTGCTGTTCGAACCCGGCAAGCGCGCGCAGTTCCTCGACCAGATCGCCAAGCAGCGCGCCGTAGAGCATTGGGAGACGACGATCCAGGACTGCAAGGGCGGCAACCTGAACGTTCTCGTCAATGCCGCGCCGCTGTACAACGCATCGCAGGCATTCGCCGGATGGGAAGGCTGTCTCACCGACATCTCGATGCTCAAGCAGACGCTCGAGGAGCGCGACCGGCTCGAAGACAACCTGCGCCAGGCGCAGAAGCTCGAAGCCATCGGCCAGCTGGCCGCGGGCATCGCGCATGAAATCAACACGCCGACGCAGTACGTGGGCGACAACCTGCGCTTCCTCAAGGAGTCGTTCGGCGAGCTCGATTCACTGCTCGCCCAGCTCGTCGACGTCGGCGGTGGCCCGGCGAGCGAGCTGCTCGATGCGACCGACTTCGAATACCTGAAGGAAGAAATCCCGCGCGCGCTCAATCAATCGCTCGAAGGCGTCGATCGCGTCGCCAAGATCGTGCGCGCCATGAAAGAGTTCTCGCACCCGGCGCGCGAGAAGACCGCCACCGACCTCAATCGCGCGATCCAGAGCACCATCACCGTCGCCAGCAACGAGTGGAAATACGTGGCCGAGATCGAAATGGATCTCGACACCGACCTGCCCTGCGGTGCATTGCTCACCGGCCGAGTTCAACCAGGTAGTGCTCAACATCGTGGTGAACGCCGCGCATGCCATCTCCGACGTGGTCGGCGACGGCGGCAAGGGCAAGGGCACGATCCGCGTCCGCACGCGGGCCGACGGCGATTTCGCCATCATCGACATCAGCGATTCCGGCTCCGGAATGCCGCCGCATGTTCAGCAGCGCATCTTCGAACCGTTCTTCACGACCAAGGAAGTCGGCAAGGGCACCGGGCCAGGGCCTGGCCATCGCCCACAACGTCATCGTCGACAAGCACGGCGGCACCATCAAGGTGGCCAGCAGCCCGGGTGCGGGCACGACATTCACCATCCGCCTGCCGATCGGCGGATCGAAAGCGGATCTGGAAGCGATGGTGGGGGCGGTTGCTTGAACGCAATCCGCGTCATCTTCGTCGACGACGAGCCGCGCGTGCTGGAAGGTCTCAAGCGAATGTTGCGGCCCAAGCGCAACGAGTGGCAGATGACGTTCGTCGGCAGCGCGCAGGCCGCGCTCGATGCATTGCGCACCGAGCCCTGCGAAGTCGTGGTCACGGACATGCGCATGCCCGGCATGAACGGCGCGGAGCTCCTGGAGGTTGTTCAAAGGGAATATCCGACCACCATTCGCCTGATCCTGTCCGGCCAGGCCGAGACCGAGTCGGTGATGAAGGCGCTCGGCGTCTCGCACCAGTTCCTCTCCAAGCCTTGCGACGCGGACATCCTTCAGGGAACCATCACTCGCGCCTTCGCGCTGCGCGATCTCGCTGGCAGCGATGCGGTGAAGTCGCTGGTGGCGCGCATCAACAAACTACCGGCACTGCCGGCGACCTATCAGAAACTCGTCGATGCGCTGCGCCAGCCCAATTCGAGCCTCGAGGACGTCGCACGCATCATCTCGAGCGATCCGTCGATGACCGCGCGGTTGCTCAAGCTGGTGAACTCCGCGTATTTCGGCCTGCAGAAGCCGGTGGCCGACGTTGAGCGCGCCGGCGCGCTGCTCGGCCTCGATCGCATCATGGCGCTGGTGCTCGGCCAGGGAATCTTTTCCGACTGCGAGCCGCCGGATGTCGCCGGTTTCAGCATGGATGAACTGTGGCGGCACAGCATGTCGCACCGCCGCGGCCGCGCATCGCATCGCCATTGCCGAGCGTCTCGACCGCGAGCTCGTCGCCGCCTCATTCCTCGCCGGCATGCTCCACGACATCGGCAAGCTCGTGCTTGCCATGGGAATGCCCGAGCAGTACGCGAAGGTGCTCAAGCAGGTCGGCGACCGTCCGGGAGATCTGCAGCAGATCGAAATGCTCGAGCTGCACGCCGCGCACACCGACGTGGGCGCGTACCTCGTCGGCCTGTGGGGTCTGCCGAACACCATCGCCGAGGCGATCGCCTATCACGAAGACCCGTCGCAGTCGCCGAACCCGGGGTTCGGCCTCGCCGGCATCGTGCACTGCGCGGATCGCCTGGCGCACCGCCCGGACATCGCCGATGTGCGTTCGGCCGATCTCGGATTGAATCTCGATTACCTCGAAGCCCAGGGACGCACGGGTCACTGGGCCGAGTGGCGTGAAGCGTATGCCACGGTTACAACGAAAGCGCCGGACTAGGCACAAATTTTGACGATCAAGGCGATTGAATAAAGGTACCTTTTATGGAAAAGAGCAAACTACTGTTGGTCGATGACGAGCCGAACCTGACTTCGGCGCTGGTGCGCAGCCTCGATCGCACGCAATTCGAGATCTTCACGGCCGACTCCGCGCAGAAGGGCCTGCTGATCCTCGCCGGCAACAACATCGACGTGGTGGTCTCCGACGAACGCATGCCCGGCATGACCGGCAGCCAGTTCCTCACCGAAGTGCGCAAGCAATGGCCCAACACCATTCGCATGATCCTCTCCGGGCAGGCGGACCTCGAAGCCGCGGTTCGTGCCATCAACGAGGGCGAGGTGTACCGCTTCCTGCTCAAGCCCTGCCATCCCAAGGAACTGCAGATGACGATCCTGCAGGGCCTGCAGCAGAAGAAGCTCGTGGCGCAGAGCCGCAAGCTTCTGCAGGAGCATCAGAAGACGCAGAACCTGCTCGAGGAACTCGAGAAGGCCAACCCGGGCATCACCAGGATCGAGATGGACGAAGACGGCGCCATCATGATGGAAGAAAGCGAGGGCGGAACCGAAGACGTGCAGTCACTGCTCGACGACCTCGAACGGGAGATGGCCAAGGTCGCGCGCCGCTAAGAGGTGCCGGGCCGGGAAACCGGGAAAACTCTAACTAGGTGCGCGAGACGCCGAACAGGCGTAGGTGGGAGTTTTCCCGGTTTCCCGGCCCGGCACCTAATACCCGGCACCTAATACCTGACGAGCGCGGAACCCCAGGTAAAGCCGCCGCCGAAGGCTTCTAACAAGAGCAGGTCGCCGCGCTTCACGCGCCCGTCACGCACGCCGGTGTCCAGCGCCAGCGGCACGGAGGCGGTCGAAGTGTTGCCGTGATCCTGCACGGTGACGATGACCCGCTCCATCGGCAATTCGAGCCGTTTGGCCATGGCGCCGATGATGCGGATGTTCGCCTGGTGCGGGATCAGCCAGTTGACCGCCGACTTCTCCAGGCCGTTGGCGGCCAGCGCTTCGTCAACAGCGCCGCCCAGCTTGGTGACCGCAACCTTGAATACCTCGCTGCCGGCCATCTTGATGCCGATGTCGACCTTGTTGGTCGACGGATCGATGTTGAAACCCTTGGATACACCGCTGTCGACGTACAACAGGTCCTTGTAGACCCCGTCGGAGTGCAGGTGCGTGCTCATGATGCCGGGCTCGGCCGATGGCTTGAGCACCACGGCTCCCGCACCGTCGCCGAACAACACGGCGGTGTTCCGATCGGACCAGTTGGTGATGCGCGAGAGCGTCTCGGCGCCGACCACGAGCGCGCACTTGGCCTCGCCCGCCTTCACGAACTTGTCGGCGATGGACAGTGCGTAGATGAATCCGCTGCAGGCGGTTTCCACGGAGAATGCGGGACAGCCCCGCGCGCCGAGGCGCGCCTGCAGCAAGGTGCCGCAGTTGGGAAACACGAGGTCGGGCGTGGTCGTGCCGAACACGATGAAGTCGATTTCGGCCGGTGTCACGCCCGCGGCCTCGATGGCCCGGCGCGCGGCGAATTCGCTCAGGTCGACGGTAGTTTGCCCTTCGGCCGCGATGTGCCGCCGTTCGATGCCGGTGCGCGTCCGGATCCACTCGTCGGTGGTATCCATCTTCTTCTCGAGATCGGCGTTCGTGACGATCCGTTCCGGAAGGTAGGAGCCCGTACCGGCGATGCGTGAATACATGCTGTCCCTTTGTTAGCCGGAGTTCGCTTTGTCGGGCGACGGCGCCATTGCCAGCGCGCTCGCGATCGCCGCAGGCAATCCGCGACGCATTGCCGTGGCGGTCGTGGCCACCGCCTGGGCAAATGCGACGCGATCGGCGCTGCCGTGGCTTTTTACCACGACTGCGGTCAGTCCGACCATGCAGGCGCCGTTGTAGCGCCGCGGATCGAGTTTCTCGCCGACGCGCCGCAGTACCGGGCGGGCTAGCAACCCGGAGATCTTGCTGGTCGCATTGCGCGAAAACTCCGTGCGCAATTGCTCGACGATGAGCTTGGCGAGACCTTCCATCGCCTTGAGTGCGACGTTGCCGGTGAAGCCATCGGTGACCACCACGTCGACGTTCTCGTCGAAGATGTGGTTGCCTTCGACGAAACCGAGGTAGTTCACGCCGCTCGCGCGAATGAGCTCGTGCGCTTCCTGGATCAGCTCGTGCCCCTTGGTGTCTTCCTCACCGATGTTGAGCAGGCCGACGCGCGGCGTAGCGATGCCGAACACGTCGCGGGCCACGATCGAACCCATGGTCGCGAACTGCGCCAGCTGCAGCGCGGTCGCCTTGGTGTTCGCGCCCAGGTCGAGGATATGCGTGTGACCGCCATTGCGTGCGGGCACCGAGGACATGATGGGCGCGCGCTCGACGGGCCCCACGGTCTTCAGCACGAAATGCGCCATGGCCGTCAGCGCGCCGGTGTTGCCGGCGCTGAGCATCGCACCCGCACGCCCGTCCTTCACGAGGTCGATCGCGATGCGCATCGAGGAATCCTTGCGACGGCGGATCGCCTCGCGCGGATGCTCGGACATGCCGACGACGGTTGCCGCCGGGTGCACCGACACGCGCGTGCGAACGCCCGCCGGCACATGGGCCAGCGCGGGCTCGATGACCGCAGGGTCACCGACGAGTATCAACTCGAGGGCTGTATCGGTGGCGAGGGCGCGCAGCGCTCCGGGTATGCACTCCGGCGCACCGCTGTCGCCACTCATCACATCGACGGCGATCGACGGCATGCGTTACGAGCGGGGCGACGCCCCGCTCCGCAACTATTCTTCGGTCTCGACTTCGGCCGGTTTTTCGATGACGCGCTTACCGCGATAAAAACCGTCGGGAGTGATGCGATGACGCAGGTGGGTTTCGCCCGACTGCGGATCGACTGACAAAGCAGGCTTCGTCAGCCCATCGTGCGACCGATGCATGCCGCGCTTGGACGGCGTTTTACGACTTTTCTGAACGGGCATGAACCAATCCTCGTGGGCGACTTACTACTTGCGTTTCAACAGTTCGCCCAACTGTGCAAACGGTTTTTGAACCTGCGGGTCGGCCGTTTCATCGGCGTCCGCTTCCTGTCCGGGCAACTGCATCGCGCTGTCCGCACACTCGCTACCTTCCGCATGGCGCGCCACGTGTGGCAGCGCCAGCAGAATCTCTTCATCGACGAGGTCGCGAACGCTGACGCTATCGGCCTCGACCAGAAAAACTTCCATCCCCTCGGGCACCCGGTCCGCCGCGTTGTAATCGCTGACGAGCGCGATGCGCGACTTCACCCGTACCGGCCAGCGCATCGGTTGCATGCAGCGCTGGCAAACTACTTCGGGCTCCGCGCCGACCTCGAGGTCCGCGACGGCTTGTCCGACCTGCCGCGAGAAATGCACGTGCCCGCGGGCTTCGCCATCGGCGCTCACCAACTCATGAGACACCCGGGGCAACTCGGTTAGCGGGATCGTGAAATCGACCACCGCTTCGGTGCCTACCAAGGTGTCCACAGGAGCGCGTCGGGACCAGCCCAGTGACATGGGGCGCGTATGATAGGGACCGCATCCCGCCAAGTCAAAACAACATTAACTCTAAGCCATTGTTTTTATGAGCCCCAATGCGCCAACGCGCCCGTTGATCCTGGCATCCACGTCCCGGTACCGTGCCAGCCTGCTGCAGCGCTTAGGCCTGCCCTTTACGCCGCACAATCCGGCCGTGGATGAGGCCGAGCGGCACGGGGAATCGCCCCGTGCGCGGGCTTTCCGGCTGTCTGAGGCCAAGGCCGAGGCGGTGGCCGCCCAGTTTCCCCAAGCCATCGTAGTAGGCGGGGACCAGGTCCCGGCCACCAGCACCACCATCCTGAACAAGCCCGGCAATGCGGCCAATTGCCGTGAACAGCTGAAGCTGCTGTCTGGGTCGACGGCCGAGTTCTACACCGCCTGCACCCTTCGGTGCCTCGAAACCGGCGTGAAGCTCTCGCACGTGGACACCACGGCGGTAAAGCTGCGGCCGCTGGCGGATGCGGAAATCGACCGCTACATCGAGCGCGAAAAACCGTTCGACTGCGCCGGCGGGTTCAAGGCCGAGGCGCTGGGGATCGTGCTGTTCGAGCGCATCGATACCGAAGACCCCACCGCCATCATCGGCATGCCGCTCATCTGGCTGGCCGGCGCGCTGCGAGCGGTCGGCTTCGCGGTGCCCTAACTAGATTTCTTTTCTTTCGGCGTGTTCAGTGCATTGATGACGGTGGAGAGGTCCGGCGGCAGCGGCGCGCTCGCGCTGAACTCCACGCCGGTGTCGGGCCAGGTGAAGCTCACCTGGTGCGCGTGCAGGAACATGCGTTTGAGCCCTGACTCCTTCATCTTCTCGTTGAACTCGGCCTCGCCATATTTCTCATCACCCGCCAGCGGATAGCCGGCATGTGCGGCGTGCACGCGAATCTGGTGCGTGCGACCGGTCTCGAGCTCGACCTCGACGAGCGAGGCCTTCTTGCCGAAGAACTGCACGGGCTTGAACACGCTGACCGCATCCTTGCCGGACTCGTGAGCTTTCACCGTACGTTCGCCGCCCACGCGAATGTCCGTGCGCAGCGGCACGTCGATGCGTTTCCTGCCGAGCTCCCACTTGCCTTTCACCAGCGCCAGGTAACGCTTCTCCACCTTGCCGTCGCGCATCAGCGCATGCAGCGTGCGCAGCGCCGCCGGTTTGCGCGCGATCAGCAGCAGGCCGCTGGTGTCGCGATCGATCCGGTGCACCAGCTCCAGCGTCTCGTCCGGTCGCGCTGCGCGCAATGCCTCGATGACACCAAAGCTCACGCCGCTGCCGCCATGCACGGCGACTCCCGCCGGCTTGTTGATGACCAGCAGCCGCGGATCCTCGTAAACGATGGCGCCCGTCAGGCCCTCGATCATCGCCGGCGACGCCCGGCGCGGCGGCGCCGCAGCGCCAGTTCGTACCGGCGGCACGCGGACGATGTCGCTTGCCAGCAACCTCTGATCCGGCTTCGCGCGCTTGCCGTTCACGCGTACCTCGCCTTTGCGGATCACGCGAAAGATGTGCGTCCTGGGCACGTCCTTGAGGATTCGCCCCAGAAAGTTGTCGAGGCGCTGACCTTCACCGCGCTCGCCCGCTTCCACTTGCTGGACTTTGGCAGGTGCCTGCACCGGTTTCGGAGCAGATTGAGGCGCAGGCGCCACAGGAGTTTCGTAACGTCTTGTTTTCACTAAGGGTCTCGGGCTATGATGCGCGCCGTCGTCGTCCCCAGCTTGTGTGTGACGACGCAATGCCGCGGCACCGCCGATCGCACTCTGTAATAAGACGACTCGAACGCGCCGCATGTTAGTTGGTCCCCGACAACGGGGCCATCGCTCGAAGGCCGACTTGAATCGTCGCGCTTAAGGTTTGGTCCAAAAGACGCACCTTGCGCACCGTCGGTGAAGTAGCCCAAAGGGTTTTGGCACTCCGCCCCATCTTGGGACGGATATACAACGTGAATATTTTTTCTCACGCGCCCCACGACAATCTTTGGCCTCACGGCTTGCACTTCCGCGTCGCGCGGTTGATTGCGAAGCCGTCCGTAAGGATATCCGCCGTTCGAATCGAGTTGGCCCGACAGAAGTCATCAAGGTCCAATTCAAATGAAGAGAATGCTCGTCAATGCAACTCAGCAAGAGGAGTTGCGAGTCGCGCTGGTTGATGGTCAGAAACTATTCGATCTTTCCATCGAGATACCTTCCAAAGAACAGAAAAAAGCCAACATCTACAAAGGCCGAATCTCGCGCATCGAGCCGTCGCTCGAAGCGTGCTTTGTCGATTACGGTGCAGAACGCCACGGCTTTCTGCCTCTGAAAGAAATCTCCAAGGACTACTTCCGGCAGAAGTCCGACGGCGGGCGCACCAACATGCGCGACCTGCTGTCCGAGGGCCAGGAAGTCATCGTCCAGGTCGAGAAGGAAGAGCGCGGCAACAAGGGCGCTGCCCTCACCACGTTCATCTCGCTGGCCGGCCGCTTCCTGGTGCTCATGCCGAACAATCCGCGCGCGGGTGGTGTATCGCGCCGCATCGAAGGTGAAGACCGCGACCAGATGCGTCAGGTCATGGACGAGCTCGTCATCCCCGACGGCATGGGCGCCATCGTGCGTACTGCCGGTGTGGGACGCGCCGCCGCCGAACTGCAGTGGGACCTCGACAACCTCAAGGGCCAGTGGGACCAGATCGACGCGGCCACCAAGGACCGCCCTGCCCCGTACCTGGTGTATCGCGAAAGCGACGCGGTCACGCGGTCCTTGCGCGACTACCTCGCCGACGACATCGGCGAAGTGCTGGTGGACGACGACGCCACGTTCGCAACGGCCCAGGAATACATGACGCGGTTCATGCCGCCTGAAGCGCAGAAGCGCCTCAAGCGTTACACCGACGACATTCCCCTGTTCACGCGCTTCCAGATCGAGAGCCAGATCGAGTCGGCGTACGCGCACAAAGTGGAGCTGCCCTCGGGCGGATCCATCGTGATCGACTACACCGAAGCGCTGGTGTCGGTGGACATCAACTCCGCACGCGCCACGCGCGGCTCGGACATCGAAACCACGGCCACCAATACCAACCTCGAAGCCGCGGACGAAATCGCCCGCCAGCTTCGCATCCGCGACATCGGTGGCCTCATCGTCATCGACTTCATCGACATGGAGTCGCCGAAGAATCAGCGTGACGTCGAAGATCGCCTGCGCGACGCCGTGAAGATGGATCGCGCACGCATCCAGATCGGACGCCTCTCGCGCTTCGGCATGCTGGAAATGTCCCGCCAGCGCCTGCGTCCCTCGTTGGGCGAATCCAGCCACCTGGTCTGCCCGCGCTGCACCGGCATCGGCAGCATCCGCTCGGTGGAATCCATGACGCTCGCGATTCTGCGGCTGATCGGTGAAGAAGCGCGCAAGGACAAGACCGCGCAGATCATTGCGCAGGTTCCGGTCGAGGTCGCGACCTACCTGATGAACGAGAAACGCGAATGGCTGCGCACGCTCGAGGACAAGAGCGCGATCGACCTCATGGTCGTACCAAACCCGCACATCCAGACGCCGGAATATTCGATCAAGCGCGTACGCACGGACGAAGTGGAGCTGCCCGAGAACAAGGTGCTCAGCTACAAGATGCCCGAGCGTCCGCAGGTTGCCGATCCCACCGGCACGCGTGACGTCAAGCCGGTGCTCGAGCCGGCTGCCGTCATCCCCACTGCGCCGGCAACCGCCGCGCCGGTGGTCGTGCACGTTCCGGCACCCGCCAAGGAAGCAGCCGCAGCAGCGCCCAAGGCGCCGCCGGCGGGCCTGGGGTTCTGGGCGCGCCTCGTCTATCTATTTTCCGGCAAAGCTCCCGGCATCGCGGCCGCGCCGTCGCCAGCACGCAGCGAGCCGCGTCGTGAAGGCAATCGTGATGGAAATCGCGACGGCCACCGTGACCGTAGCCGTTCGCGGCATGGTGGGGATCGCGACCGTGGACGCGATCGGGACCGCAGTGCTCATGGCCGCGACCGCAATCGCGACAAGGACGGCGGTCACCGTCGGGACAAGGAAGTTGGAGGCGGAGGTCGTGACCGTCACCGCGAACATGGCCGCGATCGTGATCGCGATGGCACCGCCCCGCCGCGCGAGGCGCAGCGCGATCAGCCGCCCCGCGATCAGCCGCCCCGCGACCAGGCGCCCCGCGAGCGTGATCCGCAACGCGACGCCGAACGTCAGGCACAGCGTGAGCGTCAGCGTGAACGCCAGCGCGAACAGCAGGCCGCGGCCAATGCACAGGCAAGCGTCAGCGTGCCCGTTGTCGAAAACGCGATCGCAAGCGAGCCGCCACCGCCAGTTCTGGAAGGCGGCAACGGTCCGGCACAGGATGGACCGCGCGGCGAAGGCCGTGGTCGTCGCGGACGCCGTCGCGGACGTCGCGGCGGTGGCCGTAACCGCGAAGGCGGTACCCAGCCCGGCAACGCGGGCGGTGAAGGCAACGAGGGCGCGGAATACGCCGGTGCCCGCGAAGCTTCCGCCGAGGAACGCGAGTTCCACGCGCAGATGACCAACGGCAATCGCGGCGAAGGTCGTGCGCAGCCCGAGTCCGGCGCAAGCGAGCATTCCGAACCGTCTCGGGAACCGCAACGTGAGCCGCAACGTGAGCCGCAACGCGAAGCCCAGCATGAGCCGCAACGCGAGTCGCGCAACGAAGGATCGCAGGCGCCGCTCGATCTGCCGCCGCCGCCGCCGACCAAGCCCTTCGTGGTGTGGTCGTCGTCGCCGACTGACTCGAGCACGGTGCCGCGCCGCGACGAATAAGGATCCGGCAGCAACCCGCACAAGAGCCCGCACGCGCAAACGTGCGGGCTTTTTGCTTTATGGATTACCCTCGGAGAGACGCTTCAGCAGTCCACGGGCTGCCGACTCGCACAGATCGAGCACGTGCTCGAAATCTTCAGCGCCGCCGTAGTAAGGATCGGGGACTTCGAGCGTCGAGCCTTGCGGCGCGAATTCGAGAAACAGCGCAAGACGCGCTGCTGCGTCCCCGGGCCGCCGCGCTTCGAGCTCCGTCAGGTTGGCGTGGTCCATTGCGAGCAGATAGTCGAAGCGCTTGAAGTCTTCGGGCTGAACCAGCCGCGCACGAAGTCCGGAAAGGTCGTAGCCACGGCGACGTGCGGCCACCACGGTGCGTCGGTCGGGTGGCTCGCCCGCGTGATAGTCGGCTGTGCCGGCGGAATCGATGTCGAGGGCAAGGGCGGGAAATTCACGCGCGGCGATGGCCCGCAACACGCCCTCCGCAGTCGGCGAGCGGCAAATATTCCCGAGGCACACGAACAACACTCGATGCATCAGGGGCTGTCTGGCCGCTCCGGCATTGCGTCCGTGGGTACGGCCAACGCAGCGGCGGCGGCATCTTCCGCGGCTTCTGCCGCGACGACTTCAGGACTCGGCGCAGGCACAGGTTCGGGATCGAGATACGTCGCCGGATTACCGAAGTCGAAATCCCGCCCATCTCCGGACCGGCATTGTGAAACCGTGATCAACACGAGCGCGGCCACTGTGACCGTCCAGGCGAACTTCCCGGACATGTCGTCGTCCTTCTCCTTTTCGGCGCCGGATGCCGGGCGCGGACGGTGACCAGGCATCGTTGCGGGTGCGGGCGGCGGCGCCGGCCGCGGTGGAGGTTCCGTGCGCGCGGGAGGCATGGGCGCAAGCCAGCCCACCAGCATGAACACGCCGCCCGCGGCGATCACGGCCAGGATGTTCGCGAGTTGTCCGAGCGAGCCGAAGTCGAGCAGCACTAGTTTGATGGCCGCGCTGACCAGGAAAGCCGCGCCAGCCGACCACTGCACGCGCGAGCCGACTCGCCGGCCCCAGATGGTGAGCGCCGCGCCGATCGACGCCCACAGCAGCGACACCAGCGTCGGCCAATCCATCCTCATCACGTCCAGCGCGTTCAGATCTCCCGGCGGGCCGAGCCATCGCAGCAGGTTTGCCTGCAGCACCAGCGCCACGCCGATGACCGCCGCCGGAATGATCCAGTGCCCCACGCGCACCTGCTCTTCGTTCCAGTTGGCGATGAGCACGAGAGCGCCGACACACATGATCTCCAGCGCCACTGCCGCGGCGGCGCGTTCGATGTCGAAGATCGCGGAGGCCGCAAGCACGAAGGCGAAGCCCATCGCGAAAATGTCGGTCGCCTCGCTGAACCAGGAAGCCGAACGCTCCCGCGCACGGTACCCGGCTAACAACACGAGGATGGCCGCGGCCGCAGCCACGGCGAGCGGGAATTGCCAGTTCGCATCCGCTGCCAAATGCGCGACGCGCCCGACCCACATCGCCACGACGATCGGCACGCCGATGGCGGCGAGCGGCCTGCCGCCGCGGCCGCGCTCGTGATCGCTGGTCGGCCGCAGCGCAATCGCCAGCAGCGCACCGCCGGCGACGAACACATTCACCCAGGACAGCTCCGCCGAGGTCCGGAATTGCGCAAGCAAGGCGGACAGTCCGATCGTGAATATCAAGGGCACGATCAGCCGATCGGCCGCCGGTTGGCGCGGCGCGACGAAGTACGCCGCGAACCCGGCCAGCGCCAGCACCCAGTGCACGATCAGCCATGCGGAGACGAGATCGAGCCGCACCACCTCCGCACCCACACCGAACGCCGCCCAGCCAATCGCGACGGTCATGACGAGGCTGTCGAGGGTATGGCGCAGTCGCGACAGAGTCAGCGCCGCGACGAACATCAGGCCTGCGCCGATGATGCGTTCGATGAAGCGCTCATTGAAAAACAAGGTGCTGCCGGCGGCGGGCGCAAGCGCGCCGATCATGTGCACGGCCGCGAGCACCAGCACCAGGCCGGCGAGGAAGCCCTGCAAACGCCGGGACTGCGACCGTCGTGCCGAGAGCGCCAGTGCCGTGACCGCGAGCCCAAGCCCCACCAGCTCCCAGGGCAGGTTGCGGAATCGCGCGGCGAGCCCGAAGCCCAGCATCAGCAGACCGATGATGGCGTGGCTGGCCATGCCTTCACGCTTCTGGCTGTACAGCCAACCCGCCGCGGCGATCCAGATGCCCGCGAACCAGCACAACTGCACCGCGAGACCGGCGCGCGACGGTGCGATCGCCAGCGCCGTCAACGCCGCGACCAGGGGCAGCGCCAGTAGATAGAGCGTGTCGAGCGATTCGACCACCGCGCCGCGCGTCCAGCGCCGCTCGACGAGCGGCATCGCCACGTGCACCGCCACCAGGATCGACAGCAGCGGGTACAGCACAGCAGCGTTTTCCGGAACGAAGTAGTCCGCGGTCCACGCAAAGAAGGCGCTGCCCGCAAGCGTGAACAGGAAACTCAGGTGAATCAGCGGCCGCCAGCCGCGGTACGAAACCATCGCGAGGGTCAGCACGCTGATCGCGACATAGTAGCCGTACACCACGCGCGGGCCCGGATCGTCCACCGCGAACGCCGGCGCGATGAAGGCGCCCACCATCGACAACACGGCGAGTGACACGGCGCTGCGCGACACCGCGAACACCCCCGCGCCGACCGCGGTCAGGACGAGCAGGCCAAGGCCTTGCAGCGTCGGCAAATACCCGAACAAGGCGAAGGCACTGTATGCGGTGAGGTAGGCGACTCCGAACGCCGCACCACCTAGCGCCAGCGAAATGACACGTCGCTGCGGGTTGGCCGCCGTGAGGAAGGAACCGAAGCCGAGTGCCGCGGCCGCGGCAATTCCGAGCGCAAGCTTGAAGGTTGACGGAATGTCAAAGTTGATCGCCGCATAGCGCAACAGAGCGCCAACGCCGACGACCATGAGCCCACCACCGATTTTCGCCGGCCAGTTGCCACTGGCGATCCACGTCAGCAGGCCCTTCGGCCGCCGTTCGAACGCGGAGTCGCCACCTTCGAGAGCGGCCACGGCCGTGAATACCACCGCAATCACCGCCAGAAAAATCAACGCCACCATGTATGTCCCTCCCGTCGGTAGCGAGACGCATGGTGCCCGTTTGCCACCGTTCTTGGGGGAAATCCTGAAAGTTCCGGAATCCGCCTCCCCGGAGTATCAAAGGCCGTGACCATGCGCACATTTCGCGTTAGACATAGTTTCTGACGCCGTATCGAGACGCCTTATGACTCCCTTCGTACACGCTGCGCCGGTATAAGACGGATATGCGCCACTACACGCCAGGCCTAACTCTTGCCGGCATTGCCGCCCTGTTGCTCGTCGCCTGCAGCAGCGGCGGTGGTGGAAGCAGCAGTAGCAGTAGCAGTAGCAGCAGCAGCAGCAGCAGTAGCAGCAGCGGCGGCGGCAACGCCCCACCGACCGCAAACGCGGGTGCGAATCAGAGCGTAGCTTCGCGAACAACGGTCACGCTCAATGGGAGCGCCAGCAGTGACTCCGATGGTTCGATCGCCCTCTATTCCTGGACACAAATCGCGGGTGGTGGCGTCACGCTCAACAATCCCGGTACGGCGCAGCCCACATTCACCGCGCCCGCGGTGGTCGCCGTGACCACGCTCAACTTCTCGCTGGTCGTCACCGACAATCTTGGCCTTCCCAGCACAGCTGCAACGGTGACCATCACGGTGAATCCGGCGACGAATGTCCCGCCGACCGCCAATGCCGGAGCGAATCAGACCGTGACAGTGGGAACGCCAGTCACGCTCAACGGCACCGCGAGCAGCGACTCCGACGGCACAGTCGCCAGTTACGCCTGGACGCAGACAGCGGGAACAGCCGTCGCGCTCAGCAGCGCTACCGCATCGCGGCCCACTTTCACGGCACCGACTGTAGCGACTGCCACGACGCTCACCTTCTCGCTGGTCGTCACCGACAACCTTGCAGCCACCAGCGCGGCTTCCACGGTGAACGTGACGGTCAATCCGCAAGTGGCGGGCAACGTCAACGTCACCGGAAACGTGACGTTTGCGCGCGTGCCGTTCGCAACTGCGCAGCAGGACGGGAATCGCGGGCTTTACTACCCAAGCCCGGTCCAGCAACCGGCGCGCGGCGTCATCGTACGCGCGCTCGATGCGAACACCCAGGTGCAACTCGCCACCGCCAGCACGGACAGCCTCGGCAACTACGCGCTGTCGGTTGCCGGTAACGCCAACATCACCATTCAGATCGTCGCGCGCATGCTTCGTGATAACTCCCAGCCATTACCGCGCTGGGATGTGCGTGTTCAGAACGGGACCGCTGGAAATGCTCCGTACACACACACTGACACCGCCTTCAATGTCGGCGCCGGCACCGCGCGCAACATCGCCATCCCCACCGGCATCGACGCCGCCGGAGCAGCCGCCGGCGTGCGCCCCTCCGGGCCATTCGCGATCCTCGACACTATTTATCAGGGCATTCAGACCATCATCGGGGTCGCCCCGACCACCAACTTCCCCGCGCTGATCGTCGACTGGGGCGCGCAGACCGGTACCTTCTATTCTTCCGGCCCACCTCAGTACGTCGCCCTGCTGGCCGATCTGGCTGGCGACACCGACGAGTTCGATCAGCACGTGATCGCGCATGAGTTCGGTCACTACATCGAACACAACTTTTCACGGGCCGACAGCATTGGCGGCTCCCACGGCCTGGGCGACAAGCTGGATCCGCGCGTGGCCTTCGGTGAGGGGTTCGGTTACGCCTTCGCCGCGATGGTGCTGGGCGACCCCAACGCGCGCGACAGCGGCAAGAACAACTTCGATTTCTACTCGACCAACTTCCCCATCGAGAACAATCCCCAGACCAGTCCGGTGGGCGCGCCTGGTGACGACTACGGTTGCTGGTGCAGCGAGTCGTCGGTGTGGTCGATCCTCTGGGATCTTTACGACACCTCCGCCGATGCGAACGACACGCTTGCGCTCGGCTTCGCTCCGATATGGCAGGTGTTGACTGGCTCACAAAGAACCACGCCGGCGATCACCACCATCTTCTCGTTCATCACCGCGCTGAAGATCACGCGCCCCGGCGATGCGGCGGCCATCAATACCCTGGTGGCCGCGCAGAATATCAACGCAGCCACCATCGACGCATTTGGTACAGGCGAGACGCATGCTCCGACGAACGTGGCTGCCAACGCAGCATTGCCGGTCTTCAGCACCATCACGGTGGGTAGTCCGGTGATCCTGCGCAACGTCAACGACGCCGGCGTCAACAACGCGCTTGGCAACCATCGATTCCTGCGTTTCACGCCGTCGGTGAGTGGTTCGGTCACCATCACGCTGGCAACGTCCAGCGCATCCAACGATCCCGATTTTCTGGTGCGCCGTTCCGGCAATTTCGTCGTCGACGCCGAGGCCGACCCGCCGGGGCCGGAAACGGCAACCATCAGCGTGACCGCCGGCAACACGTATGTGCTCGATGTGTACGATTGGGTCAATGGAGGTGCCACTGCGCCTCCAGGCGGTGGCGGCGATTTCGACCTGACAGTCACGATCAACTGAGGCGCGATGAATGCGTACTAACAAGCTCGATGGAATGACTCGCGCGGCAGCCGGGGCTGCCTTGTTAGCCGTGATGCTCACCGGCTGCGACAAACCGGCGCCGGAAACTCCGCCCGGGCCGACTTCCGAACCGCCAGCGCAGACGGTTCCCGACACCACGCCGCCCGCGCAAGCGCCCTCTCCCGATGCCGCGCCGGCGCCCCCGCCCGCGGACGATGCTCCGCCGCCGACCGAACCGTCCGTGGTTCCGAAGCCGGCGGCGTCCGAGGACCCGGCCGTCGAATCCATGCTTGCCGCGATCCCCAGCACCAAGATGAGTGTCGCCGTGGATCTGCATTACAGCTTCGACGGACCCGTGCTGCCGAACCAGCCGGTCAACGTGCATCTCGCCGCCGTGCCCCGCACGGGGGGTGCCAGGTTGACGGTGAGCGTGCAGGAAGCGCCGGGGCTGCAAATCGCCTCCGCCCCGCTGAACGTGCAAAAAACCAGCGCCTTGGGTGTCTATCGCCAGCAATTTTCGCTGACCAAGCTGGCCGCCGAGACCAGGCAGTTGCGCGTGCTGGTCATCACGGAAGTGGGCGAGAGTTCGGGATTCGGGTACTTCACCATCCCCCTGGACACCACGACACTCGGTAGCGGAACCATTCCTCAGAAACAGGAATCGGTAAAACAGCGCTGACCGCACTGCAGCGAGGGCGCGTAGACTACGCGCCGTGGTCCGTTCGAACACCAGGAAGATCCGGCTCGGGGTCAGCTGCCTGTTGGCACTGGCCGTTTGCGTTCTGCCGCACGCAAATGCGGCATGCGTGGGCACCCAGACCGGCGATCTTGCCGATCTCGAAGAGCGCGCCTTCCGCGATCCGGCCAGCGCCCTCCCCGAACTCGCCAGCACGATCAGCTCCACTGCCGACATGCCACCCGCACGTCGCGCAGCGCTGCACGCCATCGCCGCGGAGGCCGCACGCCAGCTCGGCTTCAGCCGCCAGAGCATCACGCACGCCGACGCCGGTCTCGCGCTGCTGCCGGCGGGTGACATGTCCGACCTCGCGGTCCGCATGCGCACCGTGCGTGCGGTGGTCAGCACGAATGTCGGCGGCATCGACGCCGCCTCGGTCGAACTTACGCGCGTCATCGATGCCGTGCGCGACCGGCCGCTCGCGCTCGGCTGCGTGCTTCGCGATCGAGGCTGGCTGAATTTCCGCGACGGCAATCCCGACCAGGCACTCGATGACCTGTTGCGCTCGTATGCACTGCTGCGCCGGAATGCCAGCCGTGAAGAAGCCATGGTGGCCGCGGGCCGCCTGTCTATGGCGCAGTTCAGCGTGCGCGACTATCCGCAGGCGCTCGCGCTGATAGATGAAACCATCGCGTTCTTCCGCGAACAGAAGGCGAATATCCGCCTCGCCACCGCGCTCGACCGCCGCTCGCAGATCCTCAAGGCCGCCGGCCGCCTCGACGAGGCAGCGATCGCCGCCAACGAATCGCTGCGCATCCACGAAAACATCGGCGATCGCGTGGGCACGGGCCTCTCGCAGATGCGCATGTGCAGCGTGCAGATCGAACGCAACGCGCTGACGCAGGCAGCCACCTGGTGCGACCGCGCCGAACTCACGCTGAGCCAGACCAGCGGCATGGACGACAACGACTACCGCACACTGGCGGCGCTGCGCGGCCGGCTGTTCCTCGCGCTCGGCCGCTCCAAGGAAGCCGTGGCGCAGTTCGATCGCGCCATCGCGCCTGGCGGCGCGCAACCGGCCGATGACATCGCCGAGCTCTACGAACTGCGGTCGCGCGCACATGCCGCCGTGGGCGATTACCCGGCGGCGTTCACCGACCAGGGCGAATATCTGCGCCGCATGCGCGAACAGGGAACCCTCGATCGCATTCGCGAAGTCGCGCAGTTGCGCGTGCAGTTCGAAAACGATCAGGAAAAACAGAAGATCGCGCTGCTCGAGAAGGACAAGAAACTCGCCGAAGAGCGGTTCAACAGCCAGACGCGCACCACGCAGCTCGTGGCCATCGCCGGCCTCACCGGTCTCGTGACCGCGTTCTTTCTCGGCTACGCCCTGCTGTCCCATCGGCGGCATCGCGCTGAGCTCATTCGGCTCGCAGAGCGCGACGAGCTCACCGGACTGCTGAATCGACGGGCCATCGTGCGCAAGGCGGTGCAATACCTGACCCGAGCGCGCGAAGCGAAGGGCACGCTCATCATCGGGCTCATCGACCTCGACCATTTCAAGTCGATCAACGACCGCTTCGGACATGCGGTCGGTGACCAGCTGCTGCAGCGTTTCGCCGCGGCGCTACGAACCTCGCTGCACACGCACGAGATCTACGGTCGTTATGGCGGCGAAGAATTCCTCGTGCTGTTCCCCGACAGCTCGCTCGACCAGGCGCGCCAGTCCGCCGAGCGGCTGCGTGCCGCGCTGCGCGATCAGCGAATGCGCGTCGATGATCAGGACGTTTCGGTCACGCTCAGTCTCGGACTTGCGAGCTACGAGTCCGGCGACGTGTTGTTCGACCAGGTCGCGCGGCGTGCCGACATCGCGTTGTATGTGGCCAAGACCCAGGGCCGCGACCGCGTCGAGGTGTTCAATCCCGCGCGCCATGGCGTGCTCGCCGCGAGCGCTGCCCAACGCCAGAGATAATGGGGACATTCCTGATTTGCTAGCAAAAGGGGACGCACCTCGTTAGAGAGGATCGAGCGAGCCGCGCCCACCCTCCCCATCCCTATTTCCAGCTCACCTCAAACGTCTGTCCCACACTCAGCGTCTCCCCGACACCGCTCACCACGATCACGTTCTGCCCGAACGTCACACCGCGCAGCGCTTTGTCGTAGCGGTACTCCTTGAGAGTCTTCAGCGGCTCGACGCCATCCACCGCGCCGCGCTGCTGGTCCGTCGTCGTGATGGAGCAACGCGTGCACGGCTTGACGATGCGCAGCGTCACCGGCCCGGCGCGCAGCTCGTGCATGCGGTCTTCGTCGTAGGCGTCGACGCCATCGATGACCACGTTCGGCCGGAAGCGCTCCATCGGCAGCGTCTCGGGCAGTCGCGAATTCAGCTCGGCCAATGAAGCGCGCGAAATCACCAGGATCGGATAGCCGTCGCTGAATTCGGTGATCGCGCGGGTTTCACCCGCCCATTCCGGGCCGCACACACGCGGCACGCTGGGATCGAACATGACCAGCCGCAGTGGGGTCTCCAGGTATTTCGACGCCCAGGCCGCGGCGACATCACCGCAATCGATGCCACGACCTTCGAATTTCCACACCGTGACCGCACGCGATTCGCCGTCGGCGTTGCGCGAAACGTCGAGCCCCGGCATGCCGGGCGCGTTCAGCGTCAGGCCGCCATTCAATGCCGTGGCGATGAGCGCCATGCGCGGGTATTCCCGCTGGGTGATGAACCGGCCATTCGGGCGCACCAGCATCCAGTGACGATCATCAGTGAGCCCCGTAGGCGCAAGCACCGCGCTGTCCTGCGCGATACCGCGGCAGGATTTGATCGGATAGACGTGCAGGTCGGTCAGTGTGACGCTCATCGGTCCCGTCCAGATTCAGGGATGCAACAGCAGTGCGCGCTCGGCGCGCTCCAGGTCCGCGGCAGTATTCACGTCGGCGAGCGGCCGTTCGACCGCGAGCGCCACGCGAATCTCCATGCCGTTCTCGAGTGCGCGCAACTGTTCGAGTTTCTCGATGAGCTCGAGACGCGCCGTGGGCAGGCTCGCCAGCTTGCGCAGCGCCGCCACGCGATACGCGTAGATGCCCACGTGCCGCAGGCAGGCGCTCGACAAGGTGTTCGGCGCATCGCGGTTGAAGGGAATCGGCGCCCGCGAAAAATACAACGCGCGGCCGCCGGCATCGCAGGCCACCTTCACGTTGTTAGGGTCGGCGAGATCGTTCTGCGATTCGATCTTCGCCGCCAGCGTGGCGATGTCGGCGCGCGCATTCGCGGCCAGCAGTTCGGCCACCTGGTCGATGACGCGCGGCGGAATCAGCGGCTCGTCGCCCTGCACGTTCACCACGATGTCGGCGTCCGCCCAGCCGCGCGCCGCCGCCACCTCGGCGATGCGGTCCGTTCCGGAAACATGCGTGCGCGCCGTCATGGCGACTTCCGCGCCGAAACCGCGCGCGGCACTGGCGATGCGCTCATCGTCGGTGGCGATGATGACCTCGGACGCGGCGCAGGAGCGCGCGCGCTCGTGCACCCACTGCAACATCGGTTTGCCGGCGAGCAGCATCAGTGCCTTGCCCGGCAGTCGCGAGGAATCGAATCGTGCGGGAATGACGACGCGATAGTGGTTCATCAGCGCTCCAGCAACGGGTCGTCGGACGGGAGCTGGCGCGCATCTTCCTCGAGCATCATCGGCACGCCGTCGCGCAGCGGAAACGCCAGGCGTTCCGCGCGGCACACCAGCACCTCCGCGGCGCGCTGGAACTTGAGTGGCCCCTTGCAGATCGGGCAGGCGAGAATGTCGAGAAGTCTTTCATCCATTGCCTAACTTCCAGCCTTGCCTATTTTTCGGTTCGGGTCTTGAACGCGCTGGCGCGTGCCAGCACGAGATCGGTCAATTCGCGAGCCTCGTTCTCCGCGAAATTCCGCGGTGACCGGGACGTACCAGCTGCGTTCGTCGGCGAAGGCGACGCATTTTACGGCATCCTTCTCCGTCATGATGACCGGCAGGTTGTCGCCGAAGTTCAAATCACCGGCCTTGAACGCGTGGTGATCGGGCAGCGGATGTTCGTACAGCGTCAACCCCGCATTGCGCAGCATGTCGAAGAAGCGTTGCGGATTGCCAATGGCCGCCACCGCGTGCACGCCCGTGCCGCGAAAACTCGCGAGTGCGCGCAATGATCCGCCACCGGACACCGGTCGCGCGTCGCCGGGCCGCATGTTCATGACGTAGTGGGTGCGCGCCACGAAGCCCGGCAGCGCAAATCCCGGCGCGGTGATGGCGCCGTTGACCACCACCGCATTCACGCGGCGCAGGCGCCGCGGCAGCTCACGCAACGGACCGCGCGGCAACAGGCAACCGTTGCCGAAGCCGCGCTGGCCGTCGATGACCACGATCTCGCAATCGCGCATCAACGCGAGGTGTTGGAGTCCATCGTCGCAGATGACGACGTCGGCTCCATCGGCAACCGCGACCTTGGCGGCCGCCACGCGATCGCGGCCGACGAACACCGTGGCCTGCGCCCGCCGCGCCAGCAGCAGCGGCTCATCACCCACTTCCGACGGGCGGCTGTGCACCGTGACGCGCGTGACGCCGCGCGCGCGGCCACCGTATCCGCGCGACACGATGGCGACGCGCAGACCCACGGCGGACAGGTGCGAGGACAACCAGGCCACCAGCGGCGTCTTGCCGGTGCCACCGACGGTGAGATTGCCGACCACGATCACCGGCGCCTTCACGCGCACGCGGTGACGCAGCCCCATGCGGTACAGCAGGCTGCGCAGCCCCATGGCACCGCCATATAACAAGGAGAGCGGAGCCAGCCACAGCGGCCCACGTCCGCCGTACCACATGGCTTCGATCTTCGACCTCAATTGCGGAATTCCGAGCGCCGCAACGAAGCGTAAGCACCATCGCGCGCCACGAGCTCGGCATGCGTGCCGCGCTCGACGATGCGACCCTCGACCATGACGACGATCTCGTCAGCGTGTTCGATGGTCGAGAGCCGGTGCGCGATGACCAGCGTGGTGCGATTGCGCATGAGGCCCACCAACGCCTCCTTGATGCGACGTTCGGATTCGTTGTCGAGCGCCGACGTGGCCTCGTCGAGAATCAGCACGGGCGCGTCCTTGAGCAACGCGCGCGCAATGGCGATGCGTTGCCGCTGGCCGCCGGACAGCAACGCGCCGCGATCGCCGACGGGCGTGTCGAGCCCCTGCGGCAGCTCGGCCGCGAATTCGTCGACGTAGGCGGCCTTCACCGCCGCCTCCACGGCTTTCGGGTCCGGATTCTCGACGCCGAACGCGATGTTGTTGCGGATGGAGTCGTTGAACAGCAAAACGTCCTGGCTCACGAGCGCCACATTCGCGCGCAGGTCGCGCAGGTTGCAGTCGCGCACGTTGATGCCGTCGACCAGGACCTCGCCGGAGTTGGCGTCGTAGATTCGCGGCACCAGCGCGACGAGCGTGGATTTCCCGCTGCCCGAGGGCCCGACGATGGCGATCGTCTTGCCGGCCGGCACGACGAGCGACACCGAATTCAGCACGGCGCCCTTCTCCGCCGCGTATTCGAAACTGACGTCGCGAAATTCGACGGAACCGGACACCCGGCCGAGCGCGCGACCCGACTTGAAGTCCTCCGACGGCGAGTCGAGGACTTCGAACACGCTGGCGCCCGCCGAAACACCCTGCGCGAGCGGCACGAACGAATCCATGAGCCGCTTCAAGGGTTGGGTGGTCATGAGCATCGCGGCGAGAAAGCCCAGGAAATAGTCCAGGGACAACTCACCGTGCGCTATCTGGCGCAGCGCCACCCACAGGATGCCACCGAGCGCCAGCGAGGCGATGAACTGCACCACCGGATTGCTGGTGGCGCGCGCCGCGATGAGCTTCATGTTGCTGCGGCGGTTGTGTTCGTTGACCTTCTCGAAGTCGGCCGCTTCCTGCGCCTGGGCGTTGAACACCTTGATGACGCGCTGGCCGTCGAGCGCTTCCTTCACCACGCGCGTGACGTCACCCATCGACGCCTGGATGCGTGCGCTGTAGCGGCGAAACGAGCTCGACACCTTGCGCACCAGCCACGACAGCGGTGGCGCGATCAGGAACACGAACGTGGCGAGCTGCCAGCTGAAGTAGAACATCGAGCCGATGAGAACGACGATCGTCAGGGAATCGCGGATCAGCACGGTGATGGACTTGGTGGTGGCCTCGGCCACCTGCTCGATGTTGAACGTGAGCCGCGAGAGCAACGTGCCGCCCGAGACGCGGTCGTAGTAGCTCGCCGGCAGGTGCAGGTACTGGCGGAACAGGTCGCCACGGATGCCCTTGATGACCTGCCGGCCCACGTAGCCCGGAAAGTAGTTGGACATGTAGTCGCCGATGCCGCGCAGCAGGAAGAGCACCGGGGCGCCGATGGGAATCAGCCAGAAGACCAGTGGATATTCGCCGGTGAGCGCGGTGAACTGGACGTCATTCATGCCCTTGACGAATTTCTGCACGAAGAACGCGAACGTGCCGTCGGTGGCCGCGAACAGCACCATGCCGAGCACGCCGATCATGAACATGCCGCGGTGGGGCCGCGCGTAGCTCAGCAGGCGGCGATAGACCTTCGCGGCGCTGGCGTCCGGCGGCGGAGTCGGGTTCATTTCGTGGGGCTGGAATCTTCGACGGTGGCGATGTTGAGGCGCACGAAGCCGAGCTTGCCAAGCACGTCCATGGCGCTCACCACCGACTGATGCGTTGCCCGTCCATCGGCACGCACGGTGACGGGTTTGTCGCGATCGGCACCGGCGACTTCCAGGAGCGCGGCGCGCAGCGTATCGGGAGACGAGTTGATGAGTTCGCGTTCGTTGACGCGATAGCTGCCGCTCTGCGTCACGGTCACGACTATCGGATCGACCTTCTGCTTGCCGGTGGGCGCAAGGCTGGCCTGCGGCAGCTCGATCTTGAGCCGCCCTTCCTGCATGAACGTGGACGACAACATGAAAAAGATGACCAGCAGCAGCGAGACGTCGATCAGCGGGATCAGGTTGATCTCCGGATCATCCTTGCCCTTGCGGGACTGCATTCTCATGCGGTGCGAGCGACGCCACCGTCGCTGTCCCCGCTCTGGTCGCCGGCACCCAGGGAGTCGGCGAAATTCACCGCGATCTTCTCCATCTCGACGACGATTCGCTCGACCTTGCCACGCAGGTAGCGATGCGCGACGTAGGCCGGAATCGCCACGGTGAGACCGGCCGCGGTGCAGACCAGGGCTTCGGAGATGCCACCCGCCAGCAGGCGCGGGTCACCCATGCCGCCCAGCATCACCGCATTGAACGCGCGGATGATGCCGGTCACGGTACCGAGCAGCCCTAACAACGGTGAGATGCTGGCGATGGTGCCCACGGAGTTCACGAACCGCTCCAGCTCGTGAACCACCTGTCGGCCGACGTCTTCGACGCGTTCCATCATGATCTCCCGACCACGATGGCGGTTGGCCAGCGCCGCCGCGAGAACCCGCCCGAGCGCCGAGTTCTTTTCGAGTGCGTCGATGACCTTCGGGTTGACCTGATTCCGCTCGGCGAGCTCGGACACCTTCTTGATGAGCTCCTGGGGCAACACGCGCTTGCGTTGCAAGGTCCAGAGCCTTTCGAGAACGATGCCGACCAGCGCGATCGAACAGATGATGATCGGCCACATGAATGGGCCGCCGGCCCGTACGAGTTCCCACATGGGCCGAGACTATACCGGAGGGCGGCTCTGAAAGGGTCATGGCGAACGCCGCCAGACGAAGGGATATCGCGACGGCGCGCGCCACGGCGACCACGTCCACGCCAGACGTCCCTATAGCCGAGTTCGATGCCGCCATCGCGCCGAGTGTCGAGCACCCTGGCGCCGGCCGCGCGCCAACGCGCGAGCGTCCGTTCGCGGGATCGTGAATTCACGATACCGCCGGTAGCGATCGCCAGGGCCGCAGCGCTCGCTTCTATCCACTCTGGTGCCGACGCCACCGGACTTGCGTGCCGGCTCACGAGCACCACATCGCTCGCCAGCGCATCGCGCCCGACGCGCGCGATCAGTTCCCGCTCCGCCGCGACGTCGAGGTCGCCGCCTAGCAGAATGGCGTGCGCGCCCACCGAGATGCGCAGCGCGCAGTAACGCCCGCCGCTGCCTGCCGCAAAGGTCTGGAATCCGGACTCCATCCCAGTGGAACTGCGAGTCCGTGCAAGTTCGTACGGGCAGCGAATTCGCGGGCCAGCCGCCACCGACCACCACGGCCCGCACGCCGCGTTCGAATGCCAGCGTCGCCACTGCCTGCGCGCGATCGCGGTCGAGCGAGGGCAGCACCAGCACATCGATGTGGTCGCGCTCGCGAGCATCGAGTGCCGGCAGCACCCATTGCCGCAGCCGCGCCCCGCGCGTATTCCAGCTATCCCCCGTGTCGAACAGCAGCACATGAGAATGCGTGAACACCAGCGTCGCCGCGCCTCGCCCGGCATCGAGCACGCTGATGCGCGCCGTGCCAGGCTCGGGCAATCGCGGCGCTGAGAACATCAGCGGCAACGCTGCGCAGGCCGCGGACACTCGCAGCGACAGCGGCCAGCGTCGCAACAGGATCAGCGCCGCGAGCATGGCGTACGGGTACCACCACCATGCAGGTGTTGCGCGCCACAGCGAGAAGTCGAAGTCCGCGGCGCAGGTGAGCGCGGGCCACAGCCACTCGTAGAGCAAAGCTGCGACTCCAAAGAAGACGTGGCAGGAACCGGGTGCAACGAATACCGCGAGCGTGCCCGCCAGCACCAGCGGCACCAGCACGAACGAAACGAGCGGAATCGCCACGAGGTTCACCACGAGTCCCGCCATCGACAGCCCGTCGAAAACCGCGAACGTGAGCGGCGCGAGTGCCAGCACGATGGCGCATTGCAGACGAACGAGGTTCGCGAGACGCGAGGTGATGGTCGCTGACTCCGGAGCCGCCGTGGTCGCCGTGGAGGACATGAGGATGACGCCAACGGCAACGAAAGACAGCCAGAAGCCCGCGGACAGCGGCGCGCGCGGATCCGTGCACAGCACCGCGACGAGCGCCAGTGACCAGACGCGGCCGGCACCGGCGTGACGGGCGCCAAGCCTCGCGCACGCGAAGATGGCAAGCATGAGCCAGGTGCGTTGCGCCGGCACCGCGAAGCCCGACAGCAACGCATAACCGCCCGCGGCCGCCAGGCCTAACAACATTGCGAAGTGTTCGCGATCCACGCGCCGCACCCATGGCAGCCACCGCCACAAGTGACGCGCGGCGACGAACGCCAGCAGCGCAAATAACGTGACGTGCAGCCCGGAGATCGCGACGAGGTGGGTGGTTCCGGTGGCGTTGAACACGCGCCACTGGTCGGCGCTCAGCCGATCGGCAAGACCCACGGCCAGCGCAATGAGCAGCGCGGCCGCGTCCGGGTCAGCCACCTCTTCCCTGATAGCAAGGGCCACCCGGGCACGCAGTGTGTCGACCGAAGGGCTCGCCAGCGCGAGCCGGGTGTTGAGCGTCGACGGCAGCACCCGGCCCGCGAAGTGCACACCGTCGCGAAAGGCATGGCGTGCCGGATCGGCCCCGGCAAAATTGTGTACATCGCGCAGTGGCGCGAGCCTCACCAACAGGCGCCAGCGCTCCCCGGGACGTGGCACGAAAGCCGCGTCGCGCCACACCAGCCGCGCATGGCGCGTGCGTGTGTCGCGCGGTGCATGTCCGTCGACCAGCGTTGCGTCGATGTCGAAGCGCAGTTCCGGGCCGGTGCGTACCGGAACAGAGCGAATCGATTCCCTCGACCAGCAGACGTTTATCCGCTGATGTGGCCGGCACTTGCAGGGCCAACCACTGCAGTGTGGACGCCCAGCCAATCACCATTCCCGCGAGCAACGCGGCGAGTTGTATTGCAATTGCAATCTTTCTAACGCGCGTGATGAAAATCAGCGCCGCGCTGGCTGCCGCCACCACGAGCCAGGGTATCGCTGGCAGCGCCGTGGAGAACAGACCCAGCAGCATGCCTGCAAGTAATGCAAGCGCGCCGATCACGCGTGATGGCGTCCGATGCTAGAGTGCGCCCCGATGCCACGCGGTCTGTTTCGCAAAATCACCCCGCGCGCCGAAACACTGCGTACGCACTGGGCGCTCAAACCATTCGGCCGCTTTTTCGCGGACCCCAGGCTGTGGTCGCTGCAGCGACGCACGGTGACGCCGGCGTTTGGCGCGGGACTCGCCATCTGCTTCGTGCCGCTGCCCATCCACATTCCGCTGGCGGTGATCACCGCCATCTTCTGCCGCATTCACATTCCGACCATCATGTTTGCCTTGCTGCTCGCGAATCCCCTGACGGTCGGGCCGGTGTACTACCTTGCGTACAAGGTCGGCGTGATTGCCACCGGAGCACCGCCCATTGAAATGAAGTTCCAGATGAGCTGGGAATGGGTGCAGAACGGCCTTGGGCCGATGTGGAAACCCTTCCTCGTGGGCTGTGGCCTCACCGGCGCATTGTTCGGCCTGGTGGGTTGGGCCGCGCTCGACCTGCTGTGGCGCTACAACGTGCGCAAGAGATATCGCGAACGCGCGGCATCCTCCAGCCGCTAATCAGGCGCGTTCGAGCAGATTCCCGCGTTCCAGTTCGAGAGATGCGATCCATGCGCGCCGCCAGTCTTCGATCGTGCGTGACGACGATGAGGCTGGTCGAGAGCTCGCGATTCAGCTGCAGCATGAGCTCGAATACCGATTCGGCATTCCCGCCATCGAGATTTCCCGTCGGCTCATCCGCCAGCACGATGCGTGGATTCGTCACGAGCGCGCGCGCTACGGCCGCGCGCTGGCGTTCGCCGCCCGACAATTCAGAGGGCCGGTGGATCAGGCGCTCGCCAAGACCCACACGCTCGAGGATTGCCCGCGCGGTGTTTTCCGCCTCCTTCCTCGGCACCCGTCGCACCAGCAAGGGCATCGCCACGTTTTCCAGCGCCGAGAATTCCGGCAGCAGGTGATGAAACTGGTAGATGAAGCCGAGCGTGCGGTTGCGCAATTCGCCGCGGGCTTTCTCGTTGAGCGCATGAATGTCGCTGCCGGCAATCTTCACGTGTCCGGCGGTCGGCTGGTCGAGACCACCCAGTATCTGCAGCAGCGTGGTCTTGCCGGATCCCGAGGCGCCGATGATGGCCAGCCGCTCGCCGGCGCGCACCGCCAGGTTCACGCCCTGCAGCACCTGCAGGTCGATCGGCCCCTGCCGGAACGCGCGCGCGATGCCGGTGGCTTCCATGACCAGCTCACCGGCTCTCTCATTCATGACCCTTTCATTCATGGCGAAGGGCCTCGGCCGGCAGCGTGCGGGCAGCGCGCCACGCCGGGTAGATAGTGGCCAGCGCCGAGAGCGCCAGCGCCACCCCCGCCACCTGCAACATGTCGCCGAGACGCACTTGGGAAGGCAGATCGCTCATGAGGTACACACTCGCATCCAGGAATTGTATGCCGAACACATTTTCGATCCCGTGTATGACTTCGGTGACGTTGAGCGCCAGCGCCCAGCCGAGACACGCGCCGGTGAAAGTGCCGACGAGGCCGATCAACGCGCCCTGCACCAGGAACACCTCGAGAACATTGGCCGGCGCCGCACCGATGGTGCGCAGGATAGCGATGTCCGTCTGTTTTTCCTTGACGATCATCACCAGAGTCGCCACTAGATTGATCGCGGCAACGAGCACGAGGATCAGCAGGATGAAAAACATCATGGACTTCGTGAGCTCGATCGAGCGGAAGAAATTCGCATGATCGCGAGTCCAGTCGTTGACGAAATAGCCGTTGCCGTCGTAGTCGATGGCGCGCGCCACGGTGCGCACCATCAAGGGAGCGAGAAACGGATCCTCGAGCGCCAGGCGCAAGCCGGTCACGCGATCGCCGAGGCGATAAAGCGTGGCGGCGTCTTTCATGTGCGTGAGTGCGAGTCCGCGGTCGAACTCGTACATGCCGGATTCGAAGATGCCGGTCACCGTGAAGCGCTTCATGCGTGGCACGAATCCGGCCGGAGTGGCGCTGCCCTCGGGGGCCATGACCACTACCTTGTCCCCCAGATTTACGGACAAGCTCGGCTGCGAGCGCGCTACCGAGGACGATCTGAAATTTACCGGCCTGCAGTTCCTCGAGCTTCCCGTCCCGCATGCGGCCGCCCAGCCCTACCGCCTTCACTTCTTCTTCAGGAAGGATGCCGCGCACCATCGCGCCTGCCACGTGATCGCCATTGGCCAGGAGGCTGCGCGATTCCACGAAAGGCACCACTGCGACCACGCCCGGTTCACGCGCGGCGTCGTTCTGCGCCTGGCGCCAGTTGGCGATCTCGCCGTCGATGCCGGTGATGGTGGCATGCGAAGTCACGGTCAGCATGCGGCTGCGCAGCTCGAGCTCGAATCCGTTCAGCACCGACAACACGACGATGAGCACGGCCACGCCCAGGGCGAAGCCGATGACCGACATCGCCGCGACGAACGACACGAAGCCGCTGCGGTGTGTGGACCGCAGGTAGCGCGTGCCGATGAGCCATTCGTATCTCATTCGTAGCGGAGCGCGTCGGCCGGTGGCACGCGCGAGGCGCGCAACGCCGGGTAGATAGTGGCTGCAAGCGTGATCAGCATGGCGATGCCGGCGATCCAGAGGATCTGCTCGAAGCGCAGCTCCGAAGGAATGCGCGTGACGAGGTATACATCGGAGCTGAAGATCTCGAAGCTGAACAGCCGTTCGAGGAATGCTGCGGCCGCACCGGCGTAGTAACCCAGCCAGCAACCGAGCAGGACCCCGAGCGCGACACCGAACCAGGCAATGACGCTGCCCTGGATCAGGAAGATGGCCATGACGCGGCGTGGTGAGGTGCCCAGCGTGCGCAGGATGGCGATATCGGTGCGCTTGTCGGTCACGACCATCGCGAGCATCGCCACGAGATAGAACGCCGCGACCGCCACGATCAGCATGAGGATGATCGCGACCATGGTCTTCTCGATGCGGATGGCGCGGAAATAGCTGGCGTGATCCACGGTCCAGTCGCGAACCACGAGGCCCGCCGGCAGCAACCTGGCGAGCGCCGCCGAGTTCTCGCTGGCCGTGAGCGCGTCGCGGAAATTCACGTGCAACGACATGCGTGCGTCCGGATTCGGCAGCAGGGCGCGCACGTCATCGATCGCGGCGATCAGCAACTCGGCGTCATAGTCCTGCACGGCCGCATCGAATACGCCGGCGACATTGAATTCCCGCAGCCGCGGTTCGGGCACACCGTTCGCATCCGTGGTGGGAACCAGCACCGAGATCTGATCGCCGACGCCGAGCCCTAACATCTGCGCGATGCCACGCCCGACGATGACGCGGTCAGACCCCGGCGTGAGATCGGCGAGCTTGCCTTCGACGATGGCCTTGGCGATGCGCGCGACCTCGCCCTCGTCGGTGGGATCGATGCCGCGCAGTCGCACCGGCACCATGTCCGGCTTGCGCACGGCCAGTGCCTCGAGCTCGATGAACGGCGCCGCGCCCGTGACGTTCGGCGCCCGTCGCACGACCTGCGCGAGGCTGTTCCAGTCGGGCGTGATCTTGACCTGGGCCGGCACGAAAACGCGCGCATGCGCCGAGAGCGCCAGCAACCGGTCGCGCAACTCCCCTTCGAGGCCGTTCATGACCGAGAGGATCACGATGAGCGCCATCACGCCGAGGCACACGCACAGCAGCGAGACCCAGGTGATGAAGGAGACGAAGAACTTGTGGGAGCGGGCCCGCACGTAGCGCAGACCGACGAACAGGGGCAGGGAATTCAGCATTGAAAAGAATTGTGGGGCAAAAACCTGACGGACATCACAAAAGCGCTGTTAGTTTGAGTCGGTACATGGCGACAACGGCTGACTTTGCCACACCGGGGGGTATATTGCCGCCACGGTCGAGTCGCCGGCCGCAGGAGAAAGCCATGCTTGCCCGCACGATGAAGATGACAGTGGTTGCACTGGCCTTAGGCGCCACGCTGCCCACCTTTGCTGAGACTCTGGCCATCGATGGCCAGGTTGCCATCAAGCCCGCCGGGATCGAGACCCCGCAGCGTGGATCCACCATGACCGCCGTCGAACAGAAATTCGGCGCCCCGGCCAACAAGGCGGGTCCGGTCGGCAATCCCGCCATCACCAAGTGGTTCTACCCGAACTTCGTGGTCGTGTTCGAGAACGACAAGGTTCTGCACGCGGTGGTCGTCGCCAGTTGAGGCGCCGCCCGCAAGGGCGTTGATTTCGATTTGCAGCGGCACTTTCGGCAGGTAAAGTGCCGCGCCTCGCAATGCCGACCCTGCTCCACCCACCGATTCCCGCCACCCGTTCGCGCCAGCGCTGGCACCAGCTCTATGGCTCCGCGCGCAGCCTGGCGCTGGCCGAAGCCGTTGAATCGGATGTCCGCCCGTACCTCGTCATCGCGCGCGATGCGCGTGAGCTCGACCAGCTTCGCTCGGAGCTGGCGTTCTTCCTCGGCGGCAGTCGTTCCATTCATGTGCTGCCGGACTGGGAAGTCCTGCCGTACGACCTCTTCTCGCCGCACCCCGACATCATTTCCGAACGTCTCGCCGCGCTCGCCGAACTGCCACGCCTGAAATCGGCGGTGCTGCTGGCTGCGGCGGACACGCTGGGCCAGCGGATCGCACCGCGCGGCTACGTGGACGGCCGCACGTTCAATCTGTCGGTCGGCGACAAACTGCCGATCGAGCCGCTGCGCGCGCGGCTGGTGGAATCCGGCTATGCCTCGGTGTCGCAGGTCAGCGCGCCGGGTGAGTTCGCGCTGCGCGGATCGCTGTTCGATGTGTATCCCATGGGCGCCGGCACGCCGCTGCGCGTCGACCTGTTCGACGACGAGATCGAAGTCATCCGCGAATTCGATGCCGATACGCAGCGTTCCGGCGATTCGCTCAAACAGGTGCGCCTGTTGCCGGGCCGCGAAATGCCGCTGGACGCGGACTCCGTCAAGGCCTTCCGCCTGCGCTACCGCAAGCGTTTCGAAGGCGACCCCACGAAGAGCGTGATCTATCGCGGAGTCAGCGATGGGCTCGCGCCTCCGGGCATCGAGTTCTACCTGCCGCTGTTCTTCGACACCACCGACACGCTGCTCGACTATCTACCCACGGACACCGTGGTGTGCGCGGGCGCGGAGATGCCGGCCGCCGTGGAGCGCGCCGCGCGCAGCATCGCCGAGCGATACGAGGAGCGGCGGCACGACGTGGAACGCCCGGTGCTCGCGCCCGATGAGCTGTACCTTCCGCCCGAGGAACTGCAGGCGCGGCTCGACACCTTCACGCGTATCGACCTCGAGAGCTTCAAGGTCGAAGACGAGAGCAAGGGCTTCAATTTCGCCACCGCCGCGCCGCAGGAATGGCGCGTCGACCTGCGCTCCGAGCGGCCGCTCGCCCCGCTCGAGAATTTCCTCGATACGTTCCCTGGCCGCGTGCTGCTGGCCGCGGATTCCGCCGGACGGCGCGAAGTCCTGCTCGAGATGCTGCGGGCGCACGGACTCAAACCCAGGGGAGTCGCCGGCTGGCACGAGTTCGTCGACAGCGATGCGCCATTCGCCCTGTGCGTGGCGCCGGAGATGGCCGGGCTCAACATCCTCACGCCGCCCATCGCCGTGCTCGGCGAAGCGCAACTGTTCGGCCAGCGCGCGCGGCAGGAACGCCGAAGGCGTCGCGCCGCGTCCGACCCCCAGGCGATCCTTCGCGACCTCACGGCACTGGGACCAGGTTCGCCGGTGGTGCACGAAGAATACGGTGTGGGCCGTTACCTCGGGCTGCAGGTCATGCAGGTCGCCGGGCAGGACGGCGAGTTCGTGGTGCTCGAATACGCGGGCGGCGACAAGCTGTACGTGCCGGTGCAGCAACTCCACCTGGTTTCGCGTTATTCGGGTGCCGCGCCGGAGAGTGCGCCGCTGCACAAGCTCGGCACGGACCAGTGGGCCACGCGCGCGCAAACGCGCCGCCGACAAGATCCGCGACGTCGCCGCCGAGTTGCTCGACCTTTACGCGCAGCGCCAGGCGAAGCGCGGCCAATCGCTGCCGCAGCGCGAGCTGGAATATCAGGCATTCGCGAGCAGCTTCCCGTTCGAGGAGACCGAGGACCAGGCCGAAGCCATTCGCCAGGTGCTGCAGGACCTGTCGTCCGAAAAGCCCATGGATCGCGTGGTGTGCGGCGACGTCGGCTTCGGCAAGACCGAAGTGGCGATGCGCGCGGCTTTCGTCGCCGCACAGGCCGGCAAGCAGGTGGCGGTGCTGGTGCCCACGACGTTGCTGGCCGAACAGCACACCAACAACTTTCGCGATCGCTTTGCCGACTGGCCGGTGCGCATCGAGTCGCTGTCCCGGTTCCGCACCAGCAAGGAATCGAACACGGTGCTCGAAGGCATCGAACGCGGCACGGTGGACATCGTCATCGCGACGCAGAAGCTGCTGCATGCCAACGTCCGGTTCAAAGACCTCGGGCTCATCATCGTCGATGAAGAACATCGCTTCGGCGTGCGCGACAAGGAGAAGCTGAAAACCCTGCGCGCCGAAGTGCACGTGCTGACGCTCACCGCCACGCCGATTCCGCGCACGCTGAACATGGCGCTCGGCGGTTTGCGCGACCTCTCGTTGATCACCACGCCGCCGGCCGAGCGGCTGGCCATCAAGACCTTCGTCACCGAGTGGCACGCGCCCACGCTGCGCGAAGCGGCGCTGCGCGAGTTCCGCCGCGGCGGCCAGGTGTACTTCGTGCACAACGTGGTCGAGACCATCGAGAAGACGGCACAGGAAATCGCCAGGCTCATTCCCGAAGCCGAGGTGCGCGTCGGCCACGGACAGATGCGCGAGCGCGATCTCGAACGGCTCATGGTCGACTTCTACCATCGCCGTTTCAATTTCCTGGTGTGCACCACCATCATCGAAAGCGGCATCGACGTGCCCACCGCCAACACCATCATGATCGATCGCGCCGACCGGCTGGGTCTGGCGCAGTTGCACCAGTTGCGTGGCCGGGTCGGACGCTCGCATCACCGTGCGTACGCCTACCTGCTGACGCCGCCACGCAAGGCGCTGACGCTGGATGCCGTCAAGCGGCTCGAGGCGATCGAATCGCTCGAGGACCTGGGCGCCGGCTTCGTGCTGGCCACGCACGACCTCGAGATCCGCGGCGCCGGCGAGTTGTTAGGTGAGTCGCAGAGCGGCGAGCTCACGGAGATCGGCCTCACCATGTACCTCGACCTGCTCGAGCAGGCCGTGAAGGCGCTCAAGGAAGGCAAGGAGCCGGTGCTGGACCGTCCCCTGGCCGCCACCGCCGAGGTGGAACTGCGGCTGCCGGCGCTGCTGCCGGAGAGTTTCGTGGCCGACGTGCCCGTGCGACTGGCGTTGTACAAGCGCCTGGCGGCCGCGCCCGACAATGCCGCCATCGACGGGCTGACCGAAGAAATCGTCGACCGCTTCGGCCCGCTGCCGCCGCCTGCCACGAATCTGCTGCGCGTGGCAAGGCTCAAACTCGCGGCGCGCGCCATCGGAATCCGCCGACTCGATCTGGGCCCGCAGGGTGGTTATGCGCTGTTCGAGGAGCAGAACCATGTGGATCCGAGCGCTGTCATACGCCTGGTGCAGCACCCGGATCGCGACTATCGGCTGGAAGGCGCGCTCAAGTTGCGCATATCGCGCGAGACCGAAGAGGACGCGGAGCGTTTCGAGTTCGCCGAAGGTTTCCTGGCCGAGCTCAAGGGCACCCCGAAGCAACCCGGTCCCAAGCGGGCTGGTCCGAACAGACAATAGCGACCCGGTATACTTCCTGCCCATGACGACTACCGGCCGCTCCCGTTCGCGCACCCTGGTTGCCGCCCTGCTGCTTGCGCTCGTGAGCGCAAGCGCCACGCTGCCGCAGGCAGCGGCGCAGACCGCTCCCTCCGCCCGCGTCTACACCATCGAGCTCATCGTGTTCCGGAACATGAGTGGCGCCGGGGGACCCGAGGACTGGAGCGTCAAACCCGTGGCGCGCGGCCCGGACACCCCGGACTCGCCGGTCACCGGCAAGTTCGTGCAGTCGGTGCCGGCGGCGCAGTTCCAGCTCAACGATGTCGCCCGGAAACTGCAGAATACGTCTAACTATCAGCCCATCGCGCATTTCGCCTGGCAGCAGACCGCGAGTTCCTGGGGTTCGCGCGCCGGGTTCACGGTGGCGAAACTCGCCGGTGCCGCGCCTGGCCTGTCCGGCATCATCTATCTCGAAAGCGGCACCTACCTGCACCTCGGCATGTCGCTCAACTACCAGACTTCCAATCCGCCCGAAGGGCTCGCCGCTCCGCCCGACACCGTGTTCACGTTGAGCGAATCGCGGCGCATTCGCGTCGACAAGCCGAGCTACTACGACCATCCCGCGTTCGGGGTCGTCGCGCTGGTGACGCCGGCGAATCGCTCGACGGGCGGGCGCTGACCCACCCGCGCGCCTCGCGCCGCAGGTCCTGACTGGGGCGAGAACGCCACACCCCCCCGCGCTGCGACAGCCAGCGCGGTACGCTAGTTAGACGCTATTGCCGCGGCGCAATGCGCGAAAGTGTGAGAAATTTCCATGGTGCAACCCATCGCGTCGCGAGCAGTATCGATGCAAACGCGACAAGGAGAGCGCCATGGGAATGTCGAGACGTGAATTCACGCTGTTGATGTCGTCCGCGGCTGCGGCGATCGCCGCTCCTCCTGCGCTCGCGGCGCCGCTCAAAGTGCGGCGTGGCATCCACACGTTCAGCACGCCGGAACTCGATGTACTGCGCGCCGGCATCAGCGCGATGAAGGCATTGCCTACCGAGGATTTCCGCAGCTGGATGTACCAGGCCGGTGTACACGGCAGCTCGGCAGCCGAAGCTGCCCTCATTCCCGACGGCGCCATCTACTGGCGGCAGTGCAAGCACGGCAGCCTGCATTTTCTGACCTGGCACCGCTGGTACCTGTTGTTCTGCGAGGAAATCATCCGCCACCTCGCGGACGACTGCCATTTCACGATGCCGTACTGGGATTACATCGCCGACAACTTCCTGCCCGAGCCGCTGCGCTTGCCGGCCGACGTCACTACCAACTCGCTCTACGACGCCACCCGCAATACGGACATCAACCTGGGGCTCGCCGGCATTTCCGGATTGCATACGGACGCTCTCGACAACGTGGATTTCGCGGCGTTTTCGAGTGCGCTCTCCTCGAACCCCCACAACACGGTGCACAACCAGACTCTCGGCAACATGGGCGCAGTCGCCACGGCGGGACGCGACCCGGTGTTCTGGCTGCATCACTGCAACGTCGATCGTTACTGGGAATGCTGGATCCGCAAGCCAGGGCGCACACACCCGGGCAGCCCGTGGCGCGACGAGGAGTTTCCGTTCCACTCGCTCACCGGCCGGCGGGACGTCATCGTGGCCGACGGGTTGCGCACGGCGGATCTCGGCTACACCTACGACAACCTGCCGTGCGGCCGGCTCGTGGTGCTGGGAACTCCCGGATTGGATCCGGGATCTCGTACTCGAGCGCCTGCCGTGGCGCAGGCCTCCGCTGCCTGACCCGCCACCGTGGCGCGCGATCCTCGAGTTGCCGCCGATCACGCTCAATGGTCAGCCCACAGCCTTCGTGGTGCCTCGCGCCGAGTTCCTGCGCGCCGGCGGCGCGAATGCGAAGCGCGTGGCGGTGATCCTGAACGGCGTCGAGAATCTGGTCGGCAAAGAGAAACGAAGCCTTCAGTCTCGAACTCGCGCTCGCGCCCGACGCCAAACGCATCGCCGTGAACGACTTCCGTGGCGTTGCGCCTGTCGATGCCTTCGGCAACTTCGAGCTGTCAGTGCTGGCGGAACACGCCGAACATCACGGAGCTTCGTCGGCACTGGTGCTCGAGTTGCCCGAACGCGCGCTCAAGGCATTGTCGGCGGCAGGTGATGAATTCGCGTTGGTGTTTTTCCGGCGCGGCCTTGTCGACCGTGAAGGCCGGCCGCGGCCGTTCGACGCCAAACAACCGTTGTTCCGGATCGGGGCGACGCGCCTGGCTGTTCAGTGAAAATGGGGACGTAGTTTGAGGGGCGCGCGTGCCCCAGCGAGCGCACACGCCCAGGAGATTCGTTCGCTTTTCGCCGGGCCCTTCGCTTGGTTGGGCGTCTCTCGATCCTCGCTAACGAGGTGCGTCCCCTTTTGCTAGCAAATCAGGAATGTCCCCATTTCACCGGAAGTCGGTTTCCTCGGCGACGATGATGCGGTTGCGCCCCTGCTCTTTGGCACGGGCCACGGCAACCTCGGCGGCCTTCAGGAATTTCTCCGCCGAGTCTTCGGCGCGCGCCGTGTGAATGGCGACACCACCGCTCACGGTCACGTATTTCTGCGTGGACCGCGGATGATGGATCTGCTGCTCGCGCACGCGGTGCGCCACGGTGGTGGCGTGCTGGATCACGTGGTCGGCGGTCGTGCCGTGCATCAGCACGATCACGCTGGCGCCTTCCCAGCGGCCGACGATGTCGGTGCCGCGCCGGAACGAGCCGGCAATGGCCCGGGCCACGCGCTTGACGACGGCGTCACCGCCGGCGCGATCGAAGATCTCGTTGTAAGGGCCTAACTGGTCGATGTCGAACAGCAGCAGCGCGATGTCGGTCTTGTCGCGCTGCGCGAGCGCGAAGTCGCGCTTGAGCACGTCTTCGAAGTAGTAACGCGACGCGAGGCCGGTGAGCCGGTCTTCGCGCACCCAGTTGGGCAGGCCGCGGATGCCGGTGTCGCCGATGCCGGTGCGCACGCGGGTCCCGCCTTCGCGGTGATAACCGATGAGATGCGTGGCCTTGCCCTCGCCGTTGCGCAGCGGGTAGATCTGCATGTCGTTGACGAACACCGTGCCGTCCTTGCGCTGGTTGCGCACCAGCACGCGCACGGATTCGTTGTGACGCAGGGCTTCGCGCAGGGTGTCGAGCTCCTGCTGGTCCCGGTCCTCACCCTGCAGCATGCGCAGGTTCTTGCCTAACAATTCGGAAGTGTCGTAGCCGGTGAGCCGGCAGAACGAGCTGTTGACGTACACCACCAGGTGGTCGCCGGAGGCTTCGCAGATGACCACGCCGTCGGGCGAGACATCGAGCGCACCGCGCAGAAAGTCCCCCTGGAACCCGTTCATGCGTTGCCTGCCGTCAGATGGAGCCTGGGAGCCGCGGTCGCGCGCGCCAGCAGTTCCTGGCTGTTGCGCCACGCCTCGCCCGCGAACAGCTCATCGCGTTCGGGCGCGGGCCGGCCGCGCATGCGAACCAGGCGCATGTGCGCCGCCGGATCGGCTTCGAACTCGAGATCATCGAGCAACCTGGCGACCGAGGGCCGGTCGTTGCACACCGGCAGCACGTCGCAGCCGGCGTCGAGCGCCGCTTCCGCGCGCGCCACGATGTCGCCGAACTCCGCGGCGCCACCCATGGAAAGATCGTCGGTGAACACCGCGCCTTCGAAACGCAGTTCCTCGCGCAGCGCGTTCTGGATCCAGCGGCGCGAGAGACTCGACGGCGCCGGATCGACGGCGGGAAACAGGATGTGCGCGACCATGACGCCGGGCAATGCCGTTGGCGATGAGGCGGCGATAGGGCAACAGGTCGTCACCGAGCTCGGTCCACGCGCGCCTATCTACCGGCAGGGCCTTGTGCGAATCCGCGACCACGGCACCGTGACCGGGAAAATGTTTGGCGGTGGCCGCCATGCCGGCGTCCTTCATGCCGGCCATGTAGGCGAGCGCAAGCTGCGCCACGACATCCGGCTTCGCATGGAAAGCGCGATCACCGATGACCTCGCTCACGCCGTAGTCGAGATCGACGCAGGGCGCGAACGACAGGTCCACGCCGTGGGCGCGAAGTTCGGCCGCCATCAGCCAGCCCATGGAGCGCGCGAGAGCGATACCCTGCCCTGGCGTCGACGTCGTATTCGTGGCCGACCCGCCGCAGCGACGGCAGCGACGAGAAACCGGGGCGGAAGCGCTGAACTCGCCCACCCTCCTGGTCCACGGCCACCACCAGCGCGGGTGTGCGCACGGCGTGGATGTCGGCCACCAGGCGCCCTAGCTGCTCGGAATCGGCGTAGTTGCGAGTGAAGAGGATCACGCTGCCCACGAGCGGATGGCGCAGGACATCGCGGTCCTCGGGCGTCAGCTCGAGACCGGCCACATCGACCATCAGTGGGCCAAGGGTCACAAAAAGGCTCTCAAATCCTGTCTAGTACGGCTATCGATTCCACGTGTGTGGTGTGCGGAAACATATCAAGTACACCGGCGGCGCGTAAGCGGAAGCCCAGTTCGTGGGTCAGGACACCCAGATCGCGGGCCAGTGAACCGGTGTGGCAGGAGATATACACCACCCTGCGCGGGGCGAGATGTGCCACGGCGCTCAAAACCTCACGCGCGCCGACTCGCGGAGGGTCTAACAGGACCTTGTCGAACCCCCCGCGCATCCACGGGATGGTCCTGTCGGGCGCCACCGACAGGTCGGCGACCGTGAATTCGGCGTTGGCGATGCCGTTGAGGCGCGCATTGGCGCGCGCCCGCGCGATGAGACCGGCCTCACCTTCCACGCCCATCACCGCCGCGGCCCGCCGGGCCATGGGCAGCGTGAAGTTGCCGAGGCCGCAATAGAGGTCCAGCACCCGGTCCGAGGGGCCTATCTCCAGTAGTTCGATAGCCCGGGCGACCATGGCCTGGTTGATGTCGGCGTTCACCTGGACGAAGTCGGTGGGGCCGAACTCGAGCTTCACGTCGAACTCGTCGAGACGATAGTGCAGGTCGACCGGGCCCGGTGTCAGGGGCACGATGGAATCGAGCCCGCCGGGCTGCAGCAGGATCCGCAGGCCGTGCGTGAGCTCGAATTCGCGGAGAAGTGCCAGGTCCGGTTCCGGCAAAGGATCCAGTACGCGCAGCACCAGCACGCGTTCGCCATCGGACAGCGCGACTTCGATCTGGGGAATGCTAGCCCGGCGTTCCATGCCGGTGAGCAGCGTCGCCAGCGCCGCGACCAGCGACGCGACTGGTTCGGCCAGCACCTCGCAACGTTGCACGTCGGCGACGTACTTGCCCTGCTTCTCGCGAAAGCCCACCAGGCTCCGCCCCTTCTTCGCGACGAAGCGCGAGGACAGGCGCGCGCGCCTGCGGTAGTTCCAGTGAGGTCCTAACAACGGCGGCAGCCACTCGACAGGCTGGATGTTGCCGATACGTTCGAGATTCGCGGCCAGCTCTTTTTGCTTGGCCTCGATCTGCGCGGCCGGATCGAGGTGCTGCAGCGCGCAGCCGCCGCACACGCCGAAATGCGCGCAGCGGGGCGTCACCCGCTGCGGCGAGGGCTCGAGTATTTCGAGTAGCTCGGCCTCGTCGTGACTCTTGTGGAAGCTGCGCCGCCGGAACCTGACGCGCTCGCCCGGCAAGGCGCCGGCGACGAACACGACCTTTCCGCCGGCCTCGCTCGCCCGCACCACGCCCTCGGCTTCGTGCGTGAGATCGGCGACCACGCCGGTCTCGATGCCGGCATGGCCTTCGCGCGCCGGCTTGCTCACGTCTCGGACGCCCAGGCGGCGAGGAATTCGTCGAAGTGCGGTTGTTTGGCGTCGGTGAGCCAGGTGCGCGTGCGCGCCAGTTCGTCCGCGAGCACAGCGTCGGTCAGCCGGCCGCGCATGTGCTGGAAGCGCAGGAATATGAGCCAGGTGTTGATGACGTCGGTCTCGCAATAGCGACGGATGCGCGTGAGCTCGCCAGCGCGATAGGCATCCCACACCTGCGAGCCGTCGAAGCCGAGCTTGCCCGGAAACCCCAGCAGCACCGCGGTGTCGGACAACGAGGCGCGCGCGCGGGCCTGGTAGCCGGAGAGCACGTCCATGACGTCGACATGGCGCCAGTGAAAGCGGCCGAGGTAGTTGTTGTAGCGAAAGGCATGGTCTTCGTCGCCGGTTTCCCAGTATCGTGGCGCGGCGACTTTGAAACGCAGAGCGCGGTAGTGCAGCACCGGCAGATCGAACCCGCCACCGTTCCAGCTCACGAGATCGGGTGTGAACTTGTCGATGCCGTCGAAGAAGCGTTCCACGAGTTCGCGCTCCGACGCGCCCTCGTCGCCCAGGCTCCAGACGCGAAAGCCTTCGCGCGAGCGGAACGCACAGGAGATGGCCACGATGCGATGCTGTTCGTGCGGCAGGAAGTCGCTGCCCGAACCCTGGCGCGCCTGCGCCTGCATGGCCTTGCCGACTTCGTCATCGGAAAGCCCCGGAAGCCCGAACAGCCGCCGCCCGAATTCCACGTCCGGAACCGTTTCGATGTCGAAGACCAGCGTGTTCATCGGCGCGCCTTTGCTTTCTTCTTCTTCGGTTTGGGTGCGGTTTCGAGCACCGCCACCGCGACGATGAGACCCGCCTCGTCGGTGAGCGTCACGTGCCCGCCGCCGATCCCGAGCCTGCGGCGCACCTTCTCGCCTCGCGGTGAATACGCCACCTCGGGTTTGCCCCATGCGTTCTGCACGACGCCGACGTCGCGAATCCAGATGCCATGTGCGAAGCCCGTGCCCATCGCCTTGACGATGGCTTCCTTGGCGGCAAACCGCATGGCGATGAATCGCTCGGGCCGTTTCGTGCGCCCAAGCTGCGCGCGTTCGGCCGGCATGAGCAGCCGATCGATGAAGTGCTCGCCGAACCTCGCCAGGACCTTCTTGATGCGCGCGGCTTCGAGCACGTCGACGCCGATGCCGAAAATCATCGCCGGGCACCCAGCATCAGGGCTTTCATGTCACGCACCGCCGCTTCGAGGCCGGTGAAGATGGCGCGCGCGATGATGCAATGGCCGATGTTGAGCTCGACGATCTCGGCGATGGCCGCCACCGGTCCCACGTTGTTATAGGTGAGCCCGTGCCCGGCGTGCACCTCGAGGCCGAGATTGGCTGCACGCTTGGCGGCCGTGGACAGGCGCTCGAGCTCGCGCGCCTGCGCCGACCCCGTGGCTTCGGCATAGGTGCCGGTGTGCAGTTCGATGACCGGCGCGCCCGAGCGTTTGGCCGCGTCGACCTGCGCCAGATCCGGCGCGATGAACAACGCCACGCGGATGCCGGCCGCCGCGAGCTTGCGCACGCCGCTCGCCACGCGTTCCACGTCCGCCGCCACGTCGAGCCCGCCTTCGGTGGTGATCTCGGCACGGTTCTCCGGCACGAGACAGCAATCCTGCGGACGAACTCCGGTCGCGATCTCCAGCATTTCCTGGGTGAGGCCCATCTCCAGATTCATGCGCGTCTGCAGCAGCGGCCGCAAGGCATGCACGTCGCGATCCTGGATGTGCCGGCGGTCTTCGCGCAGATGCAGGGTGATGTTGTCGGCGCCAGCCTGCTCGGCCAGCAGTGCGGCATGCACCGGGTCCGGGTACGGCGCGCGTCGCGCCTGCCGCACGGTGGCGACGTGGTCGATGTTGATACCGAGCTCGATGATTGGAGTTTGAGTCATGAATTTCCTCGCCGCGACATCGACCGCGCCACGGTGCGCGTGCGCAGTTCGCGACCTTCCAGACAATGGTCCAGCACCTGCCGCAGCACCCGGCGCGCGACGTCGAGCGTCTCGCCGTCTTCCAGGGTTTCCTGCTGGAGTGCCAGCAGGCAGCGGCCGGAATACGCACCCGGCGCGTCTTCGCGCACTTGTGAGAGACCCTGCGTCGGCCGGAACTGGTAGTAGCCGGCGGTGTCGACGACGAACTCCAGGCCGTAACCGATGCACTCCAGCAGCCGCTTCTCGAAGACGCGCAGCGCGAGCTCCGGCGCCGCGTCCGTCGCGAGCCGGCGCAGCGCCTGGTGGTAGTCGGCGAACAACTGTGGCTGCGGGTCGTGGCGGGTAGTCAGATGGATGAGGAGTTCGTTCAGATAGAAGCCGGAGAGTACCTGGCGCGGCGGCAACACCAGCGCCTCACCATCCGGCTCCGCGCTCGTCAGCTGCGCGGCATCGCCGCGGCCGCTCCACGACATGAGCAGCGGGCGGAATGGCATGAGCAGCGAGGCGAGCTTCGACTTGGGGCCGCGCGCGCCGCGCGCGAACAGCGTCAGCCGTCCGTGCCGTGCCGTGAACACATCGAGAATGCGGCTGGTATCGCGATACTCGCGGTGATGCAGCACGAAGGCCGGCTCGAGAGCGATGCGTTCGCGCGCCTGCGTCTGCACGAGGAAGTTCTCCCTACTCCATGCCGAGTTGCGCCAACGCCCGGGCGTCATCCGCCCAGTCCTCGCGCACTTTGACCCAGAGATTGAGATGCAGGCGTTTGCCGAGCCTGGAATTGAGCTCCTCGCGTGCCTGCTGGCCGATGCGCTTGAGCCGCGATCCCTTGGCACCGATCACGATGGGTTTCTGTCCCGCGCGATCCACCCAGATGACGGCGTCGATGACGAGGCGCCCTTCCAATTCTTCCTTCTTTTCGATTTCGACCGCGATGCCATACGGCAGCTCTTCCACCAGCTCCATCGTGAGCTTCTCGCGGATGGTCTCGGAGATCTGGAAATCCTCGCCGCGGTCGGTGCGCTGCTCGCGCGGAAAGAGCTCCGGGGATTCCGGCAGGCGAGCGGCGATGACGTCGATGAGCCGGTCGAGATTCACGCCTTTCTCCGCCGACACGGGCACCACGTCGAGGAATCCGTGCATGCCGGCGAGTTCGGCCACGAAGGGAAGCAGCTGGTCCTTCGGGTAGACCTTGTCGACCTTGTTGATGACCGCGATGGCCTCGCGACCCGATTCGCGGATGCGTTGCAGGACCGCCTGGTCTTCTTCGCCGAAGCGCAACGCTTCGACGATGAACACGACGAGATCCGCATCGGCGAGCGCGGAGGCGGCCGTCCGATTCATGGCGCGGTTGAGCGCGCGCTTTTCACCGAGGTGCAGGCCTGGCGTATCCACGAACGCAATCTGCACCCCTGGGCGATTCAGCATGCCGAGCACGCGGTGACGCGTGGTCTGCGGCCGCGACGTGACGATGGAGAGTTTTTCGCCGACCAGCGCGTTGAGCAGCGTCGACTTGCCAACGTTGGGACGCCCGACCAGCGCAGCGAAACCGGCACGGAATGTGGGTGTTTCAGTCATAGCTACGCTTCATTCATGCCGAGGGCGCGTAATGCCGCCTGCGCGGCCACCTGCTCGGCACGCCGGCGACTCGGGCCTTCGCCTTCGGTTTCGATGTCTGCATGCGCAACCGTGCAGGAAACCACGAAGGTCTGCGCATGCGGTTCACCGCTGGTGCGCTTGACGGTGTAAACCGGCAACGAACGCGCATTGGCCTGCAGGTGCTCCTGCAAGCGCGTCTTCGCGTCCTTGAGAGAGGCGGGTTCGGGCAGGCTCACAATCCGCGATTCGAACATGGGGCCGGTGATGGCGCGCACCGCCTCGAGCCCGCCGTCGAGATACAACGCGCCGCACAGCGCTTCAAACGCATCCGCGAGGATGGATTGACGGCGAAATCCACCCGTCTTGAGTTCCCCCGAGCCCAGCAACAGCAGTTCACCGAGCTGCATCTCCTGGGCGATCTCCGCCAGTGGCTCCTCGCTCACGAGGCGCGCGCGCAGGCGCGAGAGATCACCTTCGGTGGCCGTGGGGAATTCGCGGAACAGGCGCTCGGACAACAGCAGGTTGAGCACCGAATCCCCGAGGAATTCGAGCCGCTCGTTGTTAGGCCCCTCGGCGCTGCGATGGGTGAGCGCGATCACGAACAACGCACGATCGCGCGGCACATAACCCAGCCGGGCGGTGAGCACTTCCGCCTGGCTGGACGGCATCAGCCCCATGAGCGCTTGCGCATTCAGCGGATCACAACCGTTTTGTTGAAAACCATGAGCAGGTGGAGATTGCCGAACATCGGCACGGCCTTTTCATAGTCCGCAGTCATCTTCCAGCCGGCCTCGGCCTTGGCGACGCCGATTTCCTGGATCGTGGGCTCATCGATGTAACCGGTGTCGAAACGCCGCTCGAGGGCAAAGCGAATGTTCTGTGGAGTCAGCGTCTCGTCGCTCTTGAGCTGCGAGGCCGTATCGTTCATCGCCTTGACCACTTTGTAGAAGTTCAGGTATTCCGGGCCGACGCGGATGCCCGCGTATAACACCAGGGCCACCGGAACCAGCAGGAAGATCCAGCCGATCATCGTCACACCACGTTGCTTGCGCATGTTCACTCCCGAATGACGTTCATTGAATGCCATCGCCGATGCGGCTCCAGTTGACCACGCTTCCACGCTGCAAGTCGAAATTGAACCAGATTCGCGTCGCTTTGCCGACCAGATTCTGGTCAGGCACGAGACCCCAGCCACGACTGTCGTCGCTGTTGTCACGGTTGTCGCCGATCATGAGGTAGTAGCCGTCCGGAACGACGTCGAACTGGTGATCGCCGCGATCGCGGCCACTCGCGGATGGCGTGGCATTGCAGACCCAGCCGCCAATTTCTTCGCGGATCTTCTTGCGATCGCAGGCGGGAAGCGGATTCGGGTTGCCGCCGAAAGTGATGCCATGGGCACCCATCAGGCCCCGTTCCGAGCGGCACGACATGACCTCGTGGGTATGTTCACCGATGGTTTCCGTGGAAAGCTTCAGGCCCACATAACAACCATCGCTGTAGTTGCCGACTTCCTGCAGTGGAATGGCCTGGCCATTCACCACCAATTGATCGTCATGCACTTCGACGCGATCGCCGGGCAACCCGACCAGCCGCTTGATGTAGTTCACGCGCGGATTGGGCGGATGACGGAACACCACCACGTCACCGCGCTGTGGCGATCCGATATCGATGAACTTCTGGTTCACCACCGGCCATCGCAGCCCGTAGGAGTACTTGTTCACCACGATGAAGTCGCCGTCGAGCAGCGTGGGCATCATCGAATCGGAAGGAATGCGGAACGGCTCGAAGATGAAGGCGCGCACGATCAGCACGATGAAGGCCACCGGAAAGAAGCTGCGCGCGTAGTCGACGGTGCCCGGCTCGGGCAGCGCGATGGGCGCGGGCTTGGCAGCGGCTGCGGCGGCTTCGCGCCCCTTGCGAAAGAACAGGTGGTCGATGAGCCAGACGACGCCCGTGCCGAGCGACAGCAGTGCCAGCACCAGGCTGAAATCGAGTGTCTCGGCGGTGATGAGCCGCAGGATGACCGCGACCACCAGCCAGGGCAGTACGGCGTACGCGATGCGCACCGGCGGCGGATCCGGCACCGTCAGCGTGCCGGCGTCGGTCGCCCGACGCGGCGCCAGCAGCCAGCTGTCGATCGCGCACCACAAGCCGATCGGGATCGCGAGCCAGCTCGCCGGCACGGCCACCTGCTTCAGCAGGTCGAGGATGTCGTGCATGCGTTACTTCCCGACCTTGAGCACTGCGAGGAAGGCTTCCTGCGGAATCTCCACCGAGCCAATGTTCTTCATGCGTTTCTTGCCCTCTTTCTGCTTTTCGAGCAGCTTTTTCTTGCGCGAGATGTCGCCACCGTAGCACTTGGCAAGCACGTTCTTGCGCAACGCCTTGACGGTGGCACGCGCGATCACGTGGCTCCCAATGGCGGCCTGCACGGCGACTTCGAACATCTGCCGCGGAATCAGCTCCTGCATCTTGTCGACGAGTTGCCGGCCGCGCTCATAGGCGCTGTCCTTGTGAACGATGAGGGCCAGCGCATCGATCTTTTCTTCGTTGATCAGGATGTCGAGCTTGACCAGCGGCGCAGGCTCGAAGTGGCTGAAATCGTAGTCGAACGAAGCGTAGCCGCGGCTCGTGGATTTCAGGCGGTCGAAGAAATCGAGCACTACTTCCGCGAGCGGCATTTCGTACTGCAGCGAGACCTGGTTGCCGAGGTACAGCATCTTCTTCTGCCGGCCACGCTTGTCGTTGCAGAGCTTGAGCACTCCGCCCACGTGATCCGGCGGCACGAGGATGTTGGCGATGATGATGGGCTCGCGCAGTTCGTCGATGCGATCGACCGGCGGTAGTTTGGTCGGATTGTCGACCAGCTGCACCGCGCCGTCGGTCGTCTTCACTTCGTACACGACCGTGGGCGCAGACGTTATCAACTCGATTTGGTACTCGCGTTCGAGGCGTTCCTGCACGATGTCCATGTGCAGCAGGCCGAGAAAGCCCACGCGGAAACCGAAGCCGAGCGCGCCCGACACTTCAGGTTCGTAGTGCAGCGCCGAGTCGTTGAGACGCAGCTTGGACAGCGCATCGCGAAACTTGTCGTAGTCGTCCGAGACGATGGGGAACATGCCGGCGAACACGCGCGGCTGGACCTGCTTGAAACCCGGCAGCGGCTCGGTGGCCTGCTTGTATTCGAGCGTGATGGTGTCGCCCACGGGGGCGCCATCGATTTCCTTGATTCCGGCGATGACGAAACCCACGTCGCCCGGCCCGAGGTCACGCGCCGGGACGGACTTGGGCGTGAAGCGGCCCAGCTTGTCCACCTGGTGCGCGCGACCCGTGGACATGACGCGGATCTTGTCGTTGACCTTCAGGGTGCCGTTGAAGATGCGCACCAGCGTCACGACGCCAACGTAGTTGTCGAACCACGAATCGACGATGAGCGCCTGCAGCGGCGCCAAAGGATCTCCCTTCGGCTGCGGGATGCGTTCGATGAGTTGCTGGATCAGCTCCTCGACGCCCTCACCCGTCTTGCCGGAGACCATGAGCGCATCGTCGGCGGAGATGCCGATGATCTCTTCGATTTCCTTGATGACGCGCGCCGGGTCGGATGACGGCAGGTCGATCTTGTTGATGACCGGCACGACTTCGAGACCGAGTTCGGTGGCGGTGTAGCAGTTCGCCACGCTCTGCGCCTCTACGCCCTGCGTGGCGTCGACGACGAGCAAGGCGCCATCGCAAGCGGCCAGCGACCGCGAGACTTCGTACGAGAAGTCGACGTGGCCGGGGGTGTCGATGAGGTTCAGCTGGTAAGTCTCGCCGTCCTTTTTCGACTTGTAATAAAGAGTGACCGCCTGCGCCTTGATGGTGATGCCGCGTTCACGTTCGAGCTCGAGGGAATCGAGCACCTGGTCCTGCATCTCGCGGGCTTCGAGGCCGCCGCAAATCTGGATGAAGCGGTCCGCCAGCGTGGACTTGCCGTGATCGACGTGGGCGATGATCGAGAAGTTGCGAGTTCTTTGCATCAGGAGAGGTCGGCCTGCCGCCGAACCTGCGGAAGAGCGAAATGCTCTCCCTGGCGCCGGCAAAAATCAGCGCGGGATTATAGCGGCAGGACGCTGGACCAACCTTAAAAGTTCGTTGGAATTCAGCGTGTAATGGCAAATAACACTGCCATCGAGCAGCAACACCGGCACTTTCAGGCCGAATTGGCGAACGAGTTCGGGATCGGAGTCGACATCGACCACCGTGACGGGAGGCAGGGTTTGCGCACGTTCCAGCTCGGCCAGGGCATGCAGCATCTCATCGCACAGGCCACAGCCCTCGCGGCTGACCACCACGAGGCCCCTCGAGATCATTTCCTGGGGATCATTTTCTGGGGAATCACTTGCGCCGCGGCGCCAGCCCCAGGCCTTCAGTGGCGGCCGCGGTCTTGGAGGCCTTGACCTGCTTGGCGATGAGCTCGACGGTGTTGGGAGGCACTTCGCCAACGGCCGTGACCTGGTGGCCATCGACTACCGTGGAGAAGGCCGAGGAAGAACCCACGCGCGAAGGACCTTCGGACGGCTTGCTGTCGGGCTTTCGCGGCTCGACGAAGACTGAAACGGAGGCGATGCCGTCGGTATACACCAGGTGTGCCACCGGTTCGCTGGAGCCCGGCATTGCCTGGGCGGAACGGGTGGCCATGCGAAACCCGGGCGGCAAGCGCATGGCATCCCACAACGCGGGCGCCGAGTGGCTGGCGACCTGCCGATCGGCACGTACCCAACGGTAGTTGGAAGCATCCATCTGCGGCTTGAACATGGAGTCGGGAATGCGCTCCGGCAGATCGATGGTGGAAAACACGATCTGCTCGATGACTTCGCCGGACTGATTGCAGAGCTGGGTCTTGAGCGGCATGGACGTCTGTTCGTCGATCCACAGACGGTAGCCATAGCGATATTCGTCGCGCGGGTGCAACGCAACTACACGCGTAGTGCGGCCGAGCAGACGCTCGCGTTCGCCACCACGAATTTCATAGACCAGCGCATTGCCTTCGTCGATGGCGGGCAACGCGCCGAGCAGCGCACCGTCGGGCGCGCGGCGCTCGACCAGTACCGTGCGTTTGTCGGGGAAATAGCAGATGAGCTCGTTGCCTTCGCGAATGACCTCGCGACCCGAGCCATCGAGCGACAGCAACCGCTCGGAGACGTCGCGTCCACGAACGCGGTGGATGATGCGCAGCGTTTCGACGCGACCGCCGTGCACGTGCGTGAACACGCCGACGTAGTTGCGCGTGGTGAGCGCCTTGTTCATGCGCTCGAGCCATTCTTTGGGCTCGGCACCGAACGCAACACCGGCGCCGATCAGCAGGCTCAAAGCGGCGACGCGCGCCACCGCCTTTCTTCGGCTCGAATCACCGACCATCGTCGGCTCCTGCGGCGGCGTCGGCGTTCGGGTCGGCCGGAAGCGCGGCCTCACCATCCGTGGCAACCAGGCCGAGCAACGCCATGCGGCGCGACAGGGGCCCGGAATATTCGCTGTGCGCGACCACGTAGTTCGCGAGCCGCGCCGGGGGCACGATGCTGGCGGTGGAACTCGGCGCGGGAGTGACGTAACGATCTGGCTCGCCGTTGGAAGGCACGCGGTCCGCTGCCGGGGCGCTGTTGAGCGCCACCGTGGTTCCGGTGGCTTCGGGAGCGAGCACGATGGATTCAGGTACCGGGTTGCTGGCCAGCATCGGTTCCGGCCCTTCCTGCGTGCGCAACCACATGATGGACATTGCAGCGACGCCCGCGGCGATGCTGGCGCCGGCTACCGGGCGCGCAAAACGAGCCCAGCGCGCAGCGGCGGATGACTGGACAGCGGAACCGGGGTTGGCGGCAGTGCGCGTGGACGTTGTGGCGGTGTCTACCGTGCCGTCACCGTACGTGGCCTCCTGGGCAACTGCTGACGCCACGCGCCAGGCGACGCGGTCGTGCAACGCCACACCTCGTTCGGAACGCAGTGCAGCGCCGATCATTGAAAAACGTGACCACTGGGCCCGCAGTGCCTCGTCGCGAGTGAGGCGACGTGCGAGTAATTCGCATTCGGCTCCTGGGAGTTCGTTGTCGAACATCGCAGACAGCTGGCTGTCACGCTCTTCAGTCATACCATTTCCTCTGTGCGGCCCAGGCCGCCTTCAAAAACTTCGCGCAGGCGCTTGTCGATGGCCTCACGCGCTCGAAATATACGTGAGCGAACCGTGCCGACGGGGCATTCCATGGCGGCGGCAATCTCTTCGTAGCTCAGTCCATCGAGCTCACGCAGCACGATTGCTGTCTTGAGTTCTTCAGGCAATCCTTCGATGGCGGAGTTCACGATCTGCCGAATTTCTTCGGTGAGCGCCATGCCTTCGGGGGTATCGGGGTCCTGAAGCTTGGTTTGCACGCTGTGCGATTCCTCAGGGTCGTTCAAGTCGAGGTCGTATGCGATCGGACTACGATCACGCGACGCGAGACTGTTCTTGGCGGTGTTGATAGCGATGCGGTACATCCACGTATAGAAGGCGCTGTCGCCACGAAACTGGGGTAATGCCCGATACGCCTTGATGAAAGCTTCCTGCGCAATGTCTTCCGCTTCGGCCGGGTTTCGCACGTAACGCAACACCAGCTTCACCACTTTGTGCTGGTACTTGCGCACCAGCAGATCGAACGCAGTCTTGTCACCGCGCTGCACGCGTTTGACGAGAACCAGGTCACTTTCCTCAACCGTCACAGGAGCACCCCGGCTCCTTTCGAGCTGAATAGACCCTGAACGCCCATGAAAGTTTCCTTTTGGGGGCGAGCTAATCGAATGATTTTTAATGGCGCGTGACGCACTTCAAACCTTGGGCCGGATGGTAACAGCGGGGCGCGGTGGACGCCCGGAACCCCTGTGCAAGTGTCGCGTGAGGCGGCGGCTGAGGCGCCGGAAGGACCGCGGGTCATGGCTTGACGCCTCGACCAGTGCAGCCCGCGCCCCGGTGGGCGTTGCGAAAAGTAAAAGCCAGAGCCGCGCCCCCCAACGGAAGGAGCCGTTTGCGAGCGTTGCCGGATGGCGCGCGAAGCCGGGCCCGAGGTACACGCAAAACTCGCCCGCTTCCGTCCATTCGATGGCGCGAACCGCGTGTGGCCCTTTGAGCAACACGAACACTCGAACTCCGCGTATGCCCGCAGTGGCCACCGCAACACAGACGGCCATTCGCGCTGGCCAGGGGATGGCGACCGCGAACCACGTGACGATGCACGCCAGCGTCAGCCACGCGAGCCATGCCGTCGCCACCAGTGGTGAAGGATACAAATCAATTCGATTGCAGGAGCTGGCGGCAGAGTGACGCGCAGCGGGGATCGGGTGAGACATCTCCCGCGAGCAGATAACGCGCGATGTCCGGATCAGGCAATTCCAGAAATTCGGCGAAGGCGGCGCGTTCGTCGCTTGCCGCCTGGCCGTACCGCTCACGCAGGTAACGCAGCAGCAGGAAGTCGAGTTCCTTCATGCCGCGCCGGCACTGCCAGGCGAGGCGGCCAGATTCAATGTTGGCGTTCAATCATCATCTTCTTGATCTCGGCAATTGCCTTGGCCGGATTGAGATCCTTCGGGCACGCCTCGGTGCAATTCATGATGGTGTGGCAGCGGTACAGCCGGAATGGGTCTTCGAGCTCGTCGAGCCTTTCGCCGGTCGCCTCGTCACGCGAATCGATGATCCATCGATAGGCGGCCAGCAGCGCGGCGGGCCCGAGGTAACGGTCGCTGTTCCACCAGTAACTGGGACAGGCGGTGGAACAGCAGGCGCAGAGGATGCACGCCGAAGGCCGGTCGATCTTTTCCTGGTCTTCTTTCGACTGGGGGCGTTCACGATCAGGTGGCGGGGCCGTTCGTGCCTGCAGCCACGGCTTCACGGCTGCGTACTGCGCATAGAAATTGGTGAGGTCGGGCACGAGATCTTTCACCACCGGCATGTGCGGCAGCGGATAGATCTTCACGTCACCTTTGACCTCGTTGCAGGCCTTGGTGCACGCCAGCGTGTTGAGTCCGCCGATATTCATCGCGCAGCTGCCGCAGATTCCCTCGCGGCAGGAGCGGCGGAACGTCAGCGTGGGATCGACTTCATTCTTGATCTTGAGCAGCGCGTCGAGAACCATGGGGCCGCAGGCATCCATGTCCACTTCATAAGTGTCCATGCGCGGGTTCTGCCCGGAGTCCGGATCGAAGCGATAGATGACGAACTTGCGGACACGCTTCGCACCAGCCGGCGCCGGATACTTCTTGCCGGCGGCCTTGTCGATCTTCGAGTTTGCGGGGAGCGTGAATTCGGCCATGAGTACTGCTCTTTAATAGGTGCGCGCTTTCGGCGGAATCGGCTCGACGTCTTTCGTGAGCGTGTTCATGTGCACGGGGCGGTATTCGATGCGCGACTTGCCGGCTTCATCCACCCAGCACAGCGAGTGTTTCTGCCAGTTCACGTCGTCGCGATCCTTGAAGTCCTCGCGCGCGTGCGCGCCGCGGCTCTCCTTGCGGTTCTCGGCGCTGACGATGGTGGCCGTCGCCTGACCCAGCAGGTTGTCGAGCTCGATGGTCTCGACGAGGTCGGTATTCCAGATGAGTCCACGGTCGGCCACCTTGACGTCGGCGAACGACGCGTGCGTCTTCGCCAGATCGCGCACGCCGTCCGCGAGTGTGGACCCGGTGCGAAATACCGCGGCGTCACGCTGCATGATCTTCTGCATCTCGAGCCGGATCTCGGCGGTGCCGCGCGATCCCTTCGCGTTGCGGAAGCGGTCGAGTCGCGCCACGGCAAAGTCCCCGGCGTCTTTCGCGAGCGGCGCGTGCGACTGGCCGGGCTTGATGACCGTGGCGGCGTGTCGGCCGGCTTCACGACCGAACACCACGAGGTCGAGCAGCGAATTGCTGCCGAGGCGATTGGCGCCGTGCACCGAAACGCAGGCAGCTTCACCAACTGCCATGAGGCCGGCCACAACAGTGTCCGGGTTTCCATTTTTCGAGGTGACCACTTCGCCATGCACGTTGCAGGGAATTCCGCCCATGTTGTAGTGGACGGTCGGCAGCACGGGAATCGGATCTTTATTCACGTCGACGCCGGCGAAGATGCGCGCGGTTTCCGCGATACCGGGCAGGCGGGCGTGGATGACTTCGGGGCCGAGATGTTCGAGGTGCAGGTGGATGTGGTCCTTGTCCCTGCCGACGCCGCGGCCTTCGCGAATCTCGATCGTCATCGAGCGCGAGACCACGTCGCGAGAAGCGAGATCCTTGGCGTTGGGCGCGTACCGCTCCATGAAACGCTCACCGTCGGAATTCGTGAGATAGCCACCCTCGCCGCGCGACCCTTCGGTGATGAGACAGCCGGAGCCGTAGATGCCGGTGGGATGGAACTGCACGAATTCCATGTCCTGCATCGGCAGGCCCGCGCGCAGCGCCATGCCGCCGCCATCTCCCGTGCAGGTGTGCGCCGAGGTGCAGGAGAAATATGCGCGCCCGTATCCGCCGGTGGCGAGGATGACGGAGTGCGCGCGATATCGATGCAGGCGGCCGGTGGCCATGTCGAGCGCCACGACACCGCGGCAGGCGCCGTCCTGCATGATGAGATCGAGCGCGAAGTACTCGACGAAGAATTCGGCGTGATGCTTGATCGACTGCTGATACAGCGTGTGCAGCATTGCGTGGCCGGTGCGGTCCGCAGCGGCGCAGGTGCGATGCGCCGTGCCCTTGCCGTAATGCGTGGTCATGCCGCCGAAGGGGCGCTGGTAGATGCGGCCGTCGTTGGTTCGCGAGAACGGCACACCGTAGTGCTCCAGCTCGATGACCGCGGCCGGCGCTTCCTTGCACATGAACTCGATGGCGTCCTGGTCGCCGAGCCAGTCCGAGCCCTTGATGGTGTCGTAGAAATGGAAACGCCAGTCGTCTTCACCCATGTTGCCGAGCGCCGCCGAGATGCCGCCCTGCGCCGCCACCGTGTGGCTGCGCGTCGGGAAGACCTTGGTGATGCACGCGGTAGTCAGACCGGCTTCGGCGAGACCCAGCGTCGCGCGCAGGCCAGCGCCGCCGGCGCCGACCACGACGACGTCGTAGGAGTGATCGATGAATTCGTAGTCTTTCATGCCAGGTCTTTCAGACAAGGGCCAGGCGAACGATCGCGAAAATGCCGGCGACCGCGGCGAACACGTGGATGTAGCCGGAGAGCATCAGCAGCGTGGTCTTGGCGACCTTGCCGTGGACATAGTCTTCGATGATCACCTGCATGCCGAGCTTGGAGTGCCATGCGAGCGTGCCCACGAGCAGCAGCGCCAGTAGCGCCGACGAAGGTTGCGACAGCCAGACCTGCATGTCTTCGAACTTGCCGGCATGGCGGCGCAGCAGGCCGACGAAAAACCATACTGTCAGCGGGATCAGTGCGATGGCGGTGACGCGCTGTTCCCACCAGTGACCAACGCCATCGCCGGCCGATCCGCGCCCGAGCACCTTGCCCAACGGAGTGCGCAGGCTCATTCCATCACCGGCGTAGCGCTGTACACGGCCCACACGAACAGCGCGAACAACACGATCGTGGCGACCACCACGATGACGCCGCTGCGACGAGCCTGGTGTCGCTCGAGACCGGCGCCCGCATCCCACAGGAGATGGCGGATGCCGTTACAAAGGTGATAGATGAACGCAAGCGCCCACCCGCCCAGCAGTAGTTTGAAGAACCCGGAACCGAGGACTTCGACCGCTTCGACGTAGGCCTGCGGACCTTGCGCAAGCGCCAGCAGCCACCAGACCAGCACCAGGAAACCCACCGACAGCGCGCCACCCATGATCCGGTGCAGGATCGACAGCGCCATCGTGTAGGCGAACTTGTACACGCCGAGATGGGGAGAAAGTGGTCGCTGGTTCATCGTAGACAGACCTTAGAAGTCGACACAGCGGCCATTCTTTTCCCAGTCACCAAAGCGCGTGGGTTCCGGACCCGGCGGACCACCGATTTCGGCGGGCACCACGGGCTTGGCGGCTTGCAGTGAGTTTGCCGTGTGCGCGGGTGCCGAAATGACGTCGGTGGCGCGGTGAGGAACTACTTCGGAAGGGGCATTCGGCACGGGCGCGAATTCTGCCAGAATCAGCCGCGCACGACCATATGAAACTCCTGCAAAAACAAAGATGAGCACACTTGGCGGCGTCGATCTGACAAGCCCGACCGATGGATTGGGTGTGCTGGCGTTTCGCGGCGCCGACGCCGCGCGCTTCCTGCAGGGGCAGCTATCGGCTGAGGTTGAAAAGCTCGACACCGGCGCATCCACGCTCGCCGGACTGCACAACCCGCAAGGTCGCGCGATCGCATTGCTCACCCTGCTTCGCGCAAGCACGGAAGAAGTGCTCGCGGTGTTGCCGCGCGAACTCGTGGTGCCAGTCGAACAAAAGCTGCGCAAGTACATCCTGCGCGCCAAGGTTCGCATCGAAGATCTCTCCGGCACGCTGCGGGTGGTGGGCTCGGCGACTGCGTCCGCTTCTGCTTCCCCCCAGATTCGATGGGGCGATCGCTGGATGCTGCTGGCACCCGCCACCGCCGAAATCGCTGACACGTTTTCACGTGCCGAGTGGGAACGCGCCGATATCTTCGCGGGCCTGCCGCAGGTGTATGCCATCACCAGCGAAGCCTTCGTCGCCCAGATGCTCAACCTCGACTTGCTAGGTGCCATCGCCTTCGACAAGGGTTGCTACACCGGCCAGGAGGTCATCGCGCGCGCGCATTATCGCGGCCGCGTCAAACGCCGGCTGCAGCGATGGCATTCCGCGCAGAACGAGGCGCCCGCTCCCGGCGACAGCGTGCGCAGCACCGACGGGCGCGCTCTCACCGTGGTGCGTGCTGCTCCCGGCGCCGAAGGCGGCTGGGATCTGTTGGCGGTGGGCCCTTTCACGGGCAGTGCGGGCGACGAAAACGCCGGCGCGGAAACCGGTGCGTCGGTAACCGGGCCACTGCCTCTGCCCTATCCTCTACCGGAATAGGGGCCTCTGCCGGAATAGGGGCCTCTACCGGAATAGGGGCTGCCCGAAAGGCGGCGCGGGCGACTAACTAACGCCGCGAGAACGACACCACCACCTGGGCGTATTCAGCGGCGCGGGCCGGCGTGAGCACGGGGTGGTTGCCGACGAACTTGTGGCCGCGCGAATTGCGTGCGCGCTCCAGCGCGCGGTTGTACGCGGGGGCGAGGCTGTCCGCATCCGAGGTCATGACCAGCACGCGCTGCGACACTTCGCCGAGGCGCGCGAGCACGTCGTGAGTACCCTTGCCGCCTTTTGCGTCCGCATCGACGCCGGCCGCGATGCTCTCGTATCCCAGTTCCAGGTAATCACGCATCAATTCATAGACCAGCGGCAGGGAGTCCGCGGTCAGCTCGAATGACGGATCCCAATCCTTGAGCGTGCGCACGGTGACGTCGAAGGCGAAACTGCGATGCGCACCGTCGTCGGCGAGCTTCGGTGACAGCCCGGTGGTGGGCCCGGTCATCTTGCGCAGCTCTTCGGGAGCCAGCCCCGGCACGCCATCGAGCACGGCGCCGGTCACCTGCGCGGGCGAAGCTAACAACATTTCCACCGCCACCGAGGCGGAGAAACGGCCGCCGACCACGGTGTAGGGAACGGTATGCAACGAGCCGCAGGCTTCGAGCACGTCGGCCGCGTACTGCTGCACCGTCCAGTTTCGGGACTTCTTGTGCGATCGGCCGGAACCGGCGAGATCGAAGGCGATGGCGCGAAAGCCGGCACGCGCGAGGTGCGGCATGACGTGTTCGAACATTCGGCCGCTGGCCGGAAGCCATGGCAACAGCACGATGTCGGGGCCGGCGCCGCAGGCGCGGAAGTGCAACTGACCGGACAACGTATCCGCGAAGCCGTAGCGCATCGGCATCACGGCGCGATCGTGTGCAACTCCTGATCTCTCTCTCATCCAGCCCTTCCCTTGTTCTCGTTCGCGCACCCGCAAGTCGGGGGCGCCAAGTGTAACCGCGTTATGGAAAGTATCTAAAGATCGATTGCCTGAACCGCCCTTTCGGCGATCGACGAGCCCAGAAAACGCGCGCCGACGCGGGCGAAACGCTCCGGACTGTCGGTCGCCAGCAGGCGCACGGTACCGGTGCGAGCCTCACGCACCGAAAGGCCGCGAGCGGCTAGTTCGAGCGCTGTCGCCCGTGCGGTCGTCGCCGCCGAATCCACCACGCGTCGTGTCGGCCCCAACTGCCGGCTGATCGCGCCCGCCAGCAGCGGAAAGTGCGTGCAGCCGAGCACGACTGTATCCACGCGCGCATCGAGATGCGCGAGATATCGCTCGGTGACGGCATCGACGGCCTCGCCTTCGCTCCAGCCCTCTTCGGCCAGCGCCACGAATACCTGCGCTGAAACCTGGGTGACATGCGCACCCGGGCGCAAAGCGAGGATGGCGCGCTGGTACGCGCCGCCGCGCACCGTGCCTTCGGTAGCGAGCACGGCGATACGCCCGCTGGCCGACGCTTCGCAGGCCGCCTGCGCACCGGGTTCGATGACGCCGATCACCGGCAGCGCGGGAAACCGTTCGCGCAGACTCGGACAGCGCGGTGGCAGAAGCCGTGTTGCAGGCGACGACCAGCGCCTTGATGCCGCGGCTCTCAAGCGCCTCGGCTGCGCGCACCGAATACCGCGCCACCGTCTCGGGACTCTTGGTGCCGTACGGAAGTCGCGCGGTGTCGCCCAGATAGAGGAAGTCTTCGCCGGGAAGCTCGGCGATCAGCGCGCGCAGCACCGTGAGTCCGCCGACTCCGGAGTCGAACACGCCGACGGGCGCATTCATTCGGGACGCATGTGCGGGAACAGCAGCACGTCACGGATGGAGGCCGCATCGGTGAAGAACATGACCAGCCGGTCGATGCCGACCCCCAGACCCGCGGTCGGCGGCATGCCGTACTCGAGCGCGCGCACGTAGTCGGCGTCGTAATACATCGCTTCATCGTCTCCGGCGTCCTTGCGTTCGACCTGCGCACGGAATCGAGCCGCCTGGTCTTCCGCGTCGTTGAGCTCGGAGAAGCCGTTGGCGAGCTCACGCCCCGCGACGAAGAACTCGAACCGGTCGGTGAGGAACGGATCGGCATCTTTGGCGCGCGACAGCGGGCTGACCTCGGTTGGATAGGCGTACACGAACGTCGGATCCATGAAGGTGTCTTCGGCAAACTTCTCGAAGAGCTCGATCTGCAGCTTGCCGGCGCCGTCACCCGGCTTGAACGTGATGCCATTCTTCGTGCAAAGCTCGCGTAGATAGGTGAGATCACGCGCACGGGCCAGGTCGAAGCCCGGCACGTTGGCCGCAACGGCATCGATGACCGAGATTCGCGTGAACGGTTTGTCGAGGTCGTAATCTCTGCCTTGATACTGAAACCTGCGGCTGCCATAGATCACGTCAGCGAGACCTTGCATCGCCCGCTCGACCATGACGATGAGATCGTTGTAGTCGGCGTACGCGACATACAACTCGAGCATCGTGAACTCGGGGTTGTGCCGCGTCGACACGCCTTCGTTGCGGAAATTGCGATTGATCTCGTACACGCGCTCGAAGCCGCCCACCGTGAGGCGCTTGAGGAACAATTCCGGCGCGATGCGCAGGTACATGTCCATGTCGAGTGCGTTGTGATGGGTCTTGAACGGACGTGCGACCGCGCCGCCCGGAATGCTCTGCAGCATGGGCGTCTCGACTTCGAGGAAGTCCATCGAATCGAGGAAGTCGCGCAGATAGCGGAGGATGCGATTGCGTGTGACGAAAGTATTGCGGCTCTGTTCGTTGACGATGAGATCGACGTAGCGCTGGCGGTAGCGGGTATCGACGTCGGCCATTCCGTGCCACTTGTCGGGCAGCGGGCGCAACGACTTCGTCAGCATGCGCAGCTCTTCGACACGCACCGACAACTCACCGGTCTTCGTCTTGAACAGGGTGCCCGTGGCGGCAAGGATGTCGCCGATGTCGTACTTCTTGAACGCTTCGTACGCATCGCCGAGCGAATCGCGCTGCAGGAAAATCTGGATCTGTCCCGTGCGGTCCTGCAGCTTGGCGAAACTCGCCTTGCCCATGACGCGCTGGAACATCATGCGGCCGGCCACGTGCAGCCGGACAGGCGGGTTGGCGTCGAACCACTCCGCCGGTTTGTCGCCGTACTCCGCCTGCAGCAACGACGCGAGGACGTCACGACGGTAATCGTTGGGGAATGCCGGGACATTTGCCGCGCGCGCCTGTTCGCGCCACGCCGCAAGCTTGGCGCGGCGCTCGGCAATCAACTTGTTCTCATCTTCGCCTCACAGTCCCGCCTTCAACGAAGCTTCCATGAAAGGATCGAGATTGCCATCGAGCACCTTGTTGGTGTCACCGATTTCGACTCCGGTGCGCAGATCCTTGATGCGCGACTGGTCGAGCACGTACGAGCGGATCTGGTTGCCCCAGCTCACGTCGCTCTTGGAGTCCTCCAGAACCTTCGATGCGGCGTTGCGCTTGTTGACTTCCAGCTCGTAGAGCTTCGCCTTGAGCATCTTCATGGCGGTGGCGCGGTTCTTGTGCTGGCTGCGCTCGTTCTGGCAGGCAACGACGATACCTGAGGGTCCGTGCGTCAGGCGCACCGCCGATTCGGTCTTGTTGACGTGCTGGCCGCCGGCGCCGCTCGATCGATAGACGTCCATCTTGATGTCGGCCGGATTCAGGTCGACTTTGATGTCATCGTCGACTTCGGGCGAAATGAACACCGAGGCGAACGAGGTGTGACGGCGATTGCCCGAGTCGAACGGCGACTTGCGCACGAGCCGGTGCACGCCCGTCTCGGTGCGCAGCCAGCCATAGGCGTAGTCGCCCTTGATCTCGATCGTGGCGCTCTTCATGCCCGCGACTTCGCCAGACTGGGAGTCGATGACTTCGGCGTCGAAACCGCGCGACGCCGCCCATTTCAGGTACATGCGCAGCAGCATCTGCGCCCAATCCTGGGCTTCGGTGCCGCCCGCTCCCGCCTGGATGTCGAGGAAGGCGTTGTGCGAGTCCATCTCGCCGCGGAACATGCGCTTGAATTCGAGCTTGCGCACGTCGGCTTCGAGCTTGGCTGCATCGCGCTCGATTTCGGCGGCCATGCCCTCGTCGTTCTCGCTTTCGGCGAGTTCGAGTAGTTCGGAGGCGCTGGTGACGGCGCCGATGGCCTTGTCCATGTCGACCAGGTCGGTCGTGAGGCGTGCGCGTTCCTTGCCCAGTTCCTGGGCAACCTCGGGCTTGTTCCAGATTGCGGGGTCTTCGAGCTCGCGGCTTACTTCTTCGAGCCGCTCTTTCTTCTGGTCGTACTCAAAGAAACCCCCTCAAGGAAGACATACGTTCCTCGAGATCTTTGAGCTGACGCTTTAGCATGTTGATTTCCATAGGGGGCGCACTCTACCTGAGGGCGCGCTCCATGAATATCGATAACGGGTCGGGTTTGTAGGGCGGAAACGCAGGAATTTCCTTGAATCCCGCGCGCCGGTAGAGCTTGAGCGCGCCAACGCTGACGTTTCCGGTTTCGAGCCGCGCCAGCGGGAGCTTCTCCGAACGCGCCCAATCGAGCAGTTTCACCAGCATGGCCAGCGCGAGGCCCTCGCCGCGCGACTTCTGGCTTGAGGTACATGCGTTTGAGCTCCGCCCAACCGCCGCAGTTCTTCGCCGCACCGCAACCGACCAGCTCGCCGTCCTGCTCCACCACCAGGAAGATGCCGCGTGCGCGCCGCCAGCGTCTCCGGCGGATCGAAGTGATTGCTCTCGGCCGGATACAGCGCGGAATTGAACGCATCGAGCTCGGCGATCAGCGCGCGCACCTGCGGGTCGAGCGGATCGCCCTCGCGGATCGTGTAGTTAGTGGTGACCGGCGCGCTCATGGCAGGACGTGGTCGACGAGCAGCTGCAGGCGGCGCTCGCCCTTGTATTCGTTGATGTCGAGCCGGTAGACGAGGCGCACGTCACCCTCGGGCAGCCGCGGATTCTCGTCGCTGCCCTTGAAGTTGAACGCGATGGCGTCGAAGTTGCGCGACTGATCCGCCGTGGTGACCCACATCTTGAGATGTTTGTCGCCCACCACGCGGGCGTTCCTGATCGCGAACACACCGTCGAAGCAAGGTTCGGGAAACGCCTGGCCCCAGGGACCGCCGTCGCGCAGCGCCTGCGCCGTTTCGAGCGCGATCTCGTCGCTCGTGAGCTCGCCGTCGGTCTCCACGCGATTCGATGGAATGGACGGATCGCGCCAGCGTGCGACCTCCTGATCGAACGCGCGCGCGAAAGCATCGAGATGCCGCTCCTCGAGCGACAACCCCGCGGCCATCGCGTGTCCGCCAAACCGGCTGATGAGCTCGGGATGCCGCGCGGCAATGCCGTCGAGCACGTCGCGAATGTGGATGCCGGGAACCGACCGCGCCGATCCGCGCAAGGTGCCGTCGGCATTGCGGGCAAATGCGATGACCGGGCGGCGCACGCGATCCTTGATGCGGCTCGCCACCAGCCCGACCACACCCTGGTGCCAATCCGCATCGAACAGACATACGCCATGGCGCGTGGGTGCATTGGCATCCGGGTCGCGCAATCCCTGCACCGCGGCCAGCGCCACACCCTGCATGCGCGCTTCGATCTCGCGGCGCTCGACGTTCAGCTGATCGAGGCGCGCGGCGAGCGCCTGCGCCTCCGCTTCAGTGTCCGCCAGCAGGCAGCGAATGCCGATCGACATGTCATCGAGCCGGCCGGCTGCGTTGAGCCGCGGACCGATCGTGAAACCGAGATCCGCCGCGGTGACCGCTTGCACGGATCGTTTGCCGATTTCCAGCAACGCGCGAATTCCGGGCACCGCGCGGCCGGCGCGAATGCGCCGTATGCCCTGCGCCACGAGCACGCGATTGTTCACATCGAGCGGCACCAGGTCTGCAACCGTGCCGAGCGCGACGAGGTCCAGGAAATCGGTGACTGGCGGCATCACCACCGTACCGCGTGCATCGATTTCGCGACGCACGGCAGCCATCACATAGAAAGCGACGCCGACGCCCGCGAGCGCACGCGAACCGAAGCGGCTGCCCGGGACGTTGGGATTGACGATCACATCGGCGTCCGGCAGCGAAGGACCCGGCAGATGGTGATCGGTGACCAGCACCTGGATGCCGCGCGCCCGCGCCGCCGCGACGCCGGCGTTGCTCGAGATGCCGTTGTCGACGGTGATGATGAGCGATGGATTTCGTTCGGCAGCCAGTCCCACGATTTCCGGCGTGAGCCCGTAGCCGAACTCAAAGCGATTGGGAACGAGAAAATCCACCGACGCGAAACCCCAGGCACGCAGGCAGCGCACGATCAATGCCGTGCTGGTTGCGCCATCCGCGTCGAAATCCCCGACTACGAGGATGCGGCGTTCGCGATGCGCGAGGATCAGGACCACGGCCGCATCGACGCTGTCGAGCGTGCCCACCGGCATGAGCCGGTCGAGCGTGAGCGCGAGTTCCTGTCCGTCGCACACGCCGCGTGCCGCGTAGGCGCGGCGCAGGACCGGATGCATCGCGAGATCGGTGATCTCGTTGCCTCGCGCTGCGCGTCTTTCGATGACCAGATCCATGGGCGCCGATTCTATTCGCTCAACGGCCGAGGCGCGCGAGCCACGGAGTACGTTTGCGCCAGAGGCGCCACCCCGGACGTGCCGCGATGCGAAACCATCGATCGTTGGCGACCAGGTCGAGCTCACCAATGTCACCGGTTTCCAGTGATGCTTTCGCGGGCGCAAACCAGTTTGCGTCGAACGCCTCCAGGGATTCGTGCGGTCCACCCGTCAGCGAGGCGAACTCCACCACCACATGCGCCTCCGCAGAATCGATGTGCGCCAGTTGCTTGGGAACACCGCGTGCGCGGTGCGCGTCGAGTCGGCCGAGACGGGCAATCAGCGGATCGCCACCGAAGTAGGCGGCATCCGCTTGCCGGGCTTCGACGCGCCCACGGGTCGACGGAGTTGACCTCGCGCCCCACAGCCACAATGCGGACACACGCGCCTTTCCCGCGCGTTCGCGCGCCGTGTTGAACGCCGCGCCATGCAACCACATCTCGATCTCCGTCCAGAGCCGCCGCAACTCGCCGGCCTCGCGCCGCGGCAATGCCGGACCGATTTCGGTCACCGAGCAGCCGGGCCGGATCGACCGTGTGCACGCCGGCCGCCGGCAATCCGCTCAGGAAGAACGCGCGCTCGCCGCCATCATGAAGCAGGAACTGCGGACCGAACACGCGCGCAAATTCTTCGCGACAGCTGGCGCGCTCCGACTCATCGAGGCGCAGCAGCCCGCGATCGAGCGAGCCGCACGTGATCGAGTCGCGCCTCCAGGGCTACGGGCGTGGCCAGCCACGTCGATTCAAGGACCCCGTCATCGACATGTCCGTACGCACAGTACGCCGCGAGAGGAATGTGTTGGCACCTGGCGCCGTTAGCGCCAGAAGCCACTGCCGCCAGTCACCGATGCGCTCTGGCGAATCGGAAAAGCGCAGCAGCCACTCGAGACTCGGGCAGCTCGCGTGTCACCGGCGACGGCAGCTCCTCGGCCCGCCTCCTCCGGCAGGTAGAGGTCGGAGAGGATCAGCGTGAGGCGGCGCATGGCGGTATCGTATCGGACCCATGAAGTTCACTCAGCAACGACCCGACGGCATCAACCTCATCAGGCGCTATGGCGCCGATTTCATCGTCATCGGCGAGCGACGAAATTCGCGCGAAGCTGCATCGTCGGCGCGAACACGCTCTCGCCCTGGACACCGCGCATCCGTCGATGAACTCACGCCCGAACATTTCGCACCGTTGTTTGCGCTCGAGCCGGAAGTGGTGGTGCTGTCGACCGGCGCGCGCCAGATATTTCCACGCGCCGCGCTGCGCGCGGAATTCGCGACGCGAAAGATAGGGCTCGAGGTGATGGAGATTGGCGCGGCCTGCCGCACCTACAACGTTCTGGTCGGGGAATCCCGCCATGTGCTGGCAGCGATTCTGCTGCCGGGTCCCTCGAAGGGACCCGAGTGAAGACACAGGGGGAGAAAGTTGTTTAGCGAGGCCAATGGTTCGAAGCTGACAGACTCGAATTACTGGCGAATTTTTTTTTCTTCTATTCGGCTTGTTCTTCTTATTGCCGCGACTTCCCCGTTCTCCCCTGTGCCTTCAACCGGGACCCCTCGCAAACTCTTACGAGTGTCTCTGTCGGCAGGCGGCGACATGAAAACATGTTAAATCCGCACTGACAAGCCTTCGCCTTCGGCGGCTGACAACCAGCCACAAACTGGCGTTGCTAAGCGTCTGTAAAAACAATGAGTTATAACGCATACCGTATCCGAGAAATCACTCGAATACTCTGTCGCAGCGCGCAAACGTCAGGCGGTGCCGCCGAGCATCGGAACGAAGGCAACCGCACCTAACACCTCCCGCTCGAGCTCGCTCGTCACGCCGGGTGAAGCGCATGAGCTGCTGGGCACCTTCTGGTCCTACAGGCACGATCAGGCGCCCTTTGTTTGCGAGTTGCGCGAACAGCGCCTCGGGAACTGCCAGCGGCGCAGCGGCCACCAGGATGCCGTCGAATGGTTTCTGCGATTTCCAGCCCGGTCGTGCCATCACCATGCTTGAGCATGACGTTCCTGATGCCGAGCTCCTTGAGCGTGGCCTTGGCCCGCTTGGCGAGCGGCTCGATGCGTTCGATGGAGTAGATCTTCTTCACGAAGGGCGCGAGCACCGCGGTCTGATAGCCGCAGCCCGTCCCCACTTCGAGCACCTTGCCGATCTTGCGTCCGCCTTCGATGAGGGCCTCGGTCATGCGCGCGACGATGTAGGGCTGCGAAATGGTCTGGCGAAAACCGATCGGCAGCGCGGTGTCCTCGTAGGCGCGCGAGGCCAGCGCTTCGTCGACGAAGATGTGGCGCGGAACATTGCGGATCCGGTCGAGCACCGCGAGATTGGTGATGCCCTGTTCGCGCAGCCGTTGCACCAGCCGGTCGCGCGTGCGCGCGGAGGTCATGCCGATGCCGGCGGTTCGGCTCTCGTTCACGCGTCGGGCCCGAACCAGCTGCGCAAGCCATCGAGCGCGGCGTGGTTGGTGAGATCGACCGTGAGTGGCGTGACGGACACGTAGCCTTCGGCCACTGCATGAAAATCCGTGCCGGGTCCCGCATCCTGGCTGGCGCCCGCGGGTCCCACCCAGTACACCGGACGTCCGCGCGGATCTTCGGCCTTGATCACCGCCTCGGAGCGATGACGGTTGCCGAGCCGCGTGACCTTGATGCCTTTGACCTCGCTCACCGGGAGATTCGGCACGTTGACGTTGAGGATGGTCGCGCGGCCACCGCAGCGTGAGCGGCGTCGCGCTCAACCGTTCGACGATCACGCGCGCGAAATGAGCGCCGGTCTCGAAGTGGCGAGTGACATCGCCACGCAAACCGTCGGTGTGCAGTGAGACCGCGACCGCGGCCTTGCCGAGGAAGCGGCCTTCGGTTGCGGCGGCAACCGTGCCGGAATACAACACGTCGTCACCGAGATTCGAGCCGTCATTGACGCCCGACACGACCATGTCAGGCTCGAACGGAAACAGGCCCGAGACCGCGAGGTGCACGCAGTCCGTCGGCGTGCCCTCGACGAAGTACACATCCGCTTCGGCCTGGCCGACCCGGAGCGGCAATTCGAGAGTCAGCGAGTTGCTGGCGCCGCTGCGATTGCGGTCAGGCGCCACCACCGTGAGATCTCCCAGGCCCTTGAGCCCTTCGCGCAGCGCGTGAATGCCGCGAGCACGGTAACCGTCGTCGTTGGATATGAGGATTCGCACCGGCGCGCAATATACTCAATGCATCAACGCGGAGGTAGCTTGAACGGCAAACGCACCGATCCGGACACGGATGTGTTTCGCGAAGCGATGCACGACGTCAAGCCGATCGTGGCCCGCCCTCGTGTTCCACCCGCCAAACGCAAGCCTCCGGCGAAAGCGCGATTCACCGCCGCGGATCGCGCCATGGTGCTGGTCGAAAGCCTGCAGGGCCCGGCTGATGAGATCACCGACACCGGCGACGAGATCTCCTTCCGCCGCATGGGCGTGCAGGACGGAGTCATGCGCAAGCTCAAGCGCGGCGAGTACCGCGTCGAAGAAGTCTGCGACCTGCACGGACTGCGCGTCGACGAAGCCAAAGCGGCGCTGCGGGAATTCCTGGCCGAAGCGCTCGCGCACAACCTGCGCTGCGTGCGCATCATCCATGGCAAGGGCATGAACTCGGGACCTCGCGGCCCGGTCATCAAGACGGCAGTGAACATGATCCTGCGCAAGACCGCCCCGGTGCTCGCGTTCACCTCGGCGCGCCGCGTCGATGGCGGCACTGGCGCCATCAACGTGTTGCTAGGGGGCACTAAAGGGGACAGATCTATTTTCGCCGCGAAATAGATCTGTCCCTTTACTGCCCCTCAACGCTTCTTGACGAACGCCTTCCTGAGGAGTTCCTGCGTGGCGGGCGCAAACCACATCTGCGCGCCCATCTCGCCGAACTCCCGCTCGCGGCTCGCGCGCCTCCGCAGGACCGCCGTACATAGCCATGAGGTCGCTCCGCGTCATGGCGCGCGTGCGCATCATCGGCTCGCGCGGCAAGGCGCAGAGCTCGCTCGCCACTTCGAGCGCGCGCGCAGTAACCTTCCCTGCATCGCAGAGTTCATCCACCAGGCCGACACGCAGCGCCGTCGCCGGATCGATGAGCGCGCCGCGCGTCAGCAATTGCGCGGTGTGACCGCCCACCAGCCGCTTGAAGACACTGTGGATCACGCCGCCCGGGAACAGACCCACCTGCACTTCGTTGAGGCCGAGCCGAAATTCGCCCTGCGCCATGACGCGGTAGTCGCCGTTGATGGCGAGCACCGTGCCGCCCGCCGGACAGTGCCCGGTAATGGCGAACACGATGGGCACTCGCGAGGTGGCGATGGCGCGTTGCGCGCGCCACAACTCGACGAACGCCGCGGACAGTCCTTCGCGATCGAGCGCCAGCAAACTCGGTACGTCGAGCCCCGCGGAAAACAAGCCGGGCTGCCCGGCGATGACGATCGCCGCAGCTTCCGGCGATCCGTCGATGGCGGCCACCAGCCTGCCTATCAGTTCGCCGTTGAGCGCGTTCACGGGCGGGCGCGCGAGTTTGATGACTCGCACGCTCTCGCCGCTGGGCGCGCCATTGGCCATCACTGGTTCGTCGCTGATTTCGAGCATGCTCATTCCCCGTTGGTCTCACTCACGATGATTTCGCGCAGTACAGTGGTCGCAAAACTTCCCGCCGACAAGGCGAACTGCAGCCGCAGCGTATCGTCGGCATATTCGTGCACGAGCTCACGAACCCGGATACGCAGGGCGCGCCTCTCGGACTTCATGCCCTCGGCCTGAATCACGGACAGGGCCTCGGGGTACTGCGCCGCGATGGCGTCCTCGAGAGCGAGCACCTCGCCCGTGGCGAGGGACTGTCCCGCACCGGCGAGCGGCGCGGTCGGATGCACATCGAGCGCGGCGCAGCGTTGTTCGAGTTCCGCGTCCACCTGGTCGACGGCGAACACGCTGCCGCGGCCGTCCAGATTGGCGACATCGCCCGCCGCCAGTCGATTCCAGGTTCCCTGGGCCACGCGCTCGGCGAGGATGGCATTGAAAATGAGACTGCGAGCGGCCGAAAGCATGAAGCCCGCATCGTCGCGCCCGCGCCGTTCGCGCGCCTGCGGCGTTTCGACGCTCTTGCGCGGCACGCAACACCTGCTCGAGGTTGCCCGCCTCGCGCCCGAAACGCTGTTCGCCGAAATAGTTAGGTGCGCCACCGGTCGCGATGCGCTGCATGCGTTGCGCGAGCCCGGCCGGATCGCAGGTGAGCCCGCGCACGGTGATTGCGAAGCGGTTGCCCTCGAGCGCGCCGCGCGGCAGTTTGCGCTGGTGCGCGGCCGCGCTCAGCACCTCGTAGCCCTCACCCGCAAGGCCGATGAATTCTTCCGCCGCGCGTTTGCCGCGCGGCACGGTGAAATACTGCGTGGTCAGGGCATTGCGATCCTTGAGCCCCGCAAAGCCCACCTCGAAAGGTTTGACGCCCACGGCGCGCGCCAGCTCGCGGGCGACCCACTCGGTATTGGCGCCACGCTTGCGCACGTGCAGCAGCGCGTGCGGACCTTCGCCACCGGCCGCGAAGCCCAGAATTTCGTCCACCTGAAAGTCTTCGGGTGCGGCACGCAACACGCCGTTACCCAGCGGCGCGCCCCAGGCCGGTGGTGGCGCCAGAGCAGCACGGCGCCAGCTCTCGGGGATCATTCCAGCAACACGATGGCCTGTGCCGCGAGACCTTCGTTGCGGCCGATGAACCCCAGGTGCTCGGTGGTCGTAGCCTTGATGTTCACCTGGTTCTCCGTGACGCCCAGCATGTGCGCCAGCGAGCGGCGGATCTCGAGGCGATATGGCGAGACCTTGGGCGATTGCGCCAATAACGTGATGTCGGCGTTGCTGATCTTGAGCTTGCGCACGCTGAGCATGTCGAGCACCGCCGCGACGAAGCGCCGGCTGTCGGCGCCCTTCCACACCGGGTCCGTATCGGGAAAGTGCATGCCGATGTCCCCTAAGCCCGCGGCGCCTAACAATGCGTCGCAGAGCGCATGGAGCACGACGTCGCCGTCGCTGTGCGCCACCACGCCGCGCGAGTGCGGAATGCGCACGCCGCCGAGCACGATGGAATCACCTGGGCCGAAGGCGTGCACGTCGAAACCGGAACCGATTCGCATTACTTGAGCTCCTGTGTCGCGCGCACGCTGAGTATGGCGGCGGCGAGTGTGAGATCTTCCGCCGTGGTGACCTTGATGTTGTCCGCCCGGCCGGCCACCAGCAGCGGCCGCTGGCCACTCCATTCGATGGCCTGCGCTTCGTCGGTGGGCATCCGGTCCGCGTCGAGCGCGGCTTCGAGCGCGCGCAGCAATACGCCGCAACGGAATACCTGTGGCGTGGCAGCGCGCCACAGCCCCGCGCGATCGATCGTCGCATCGACATGCGTGGCACGTGCGCCGGGCTCGAGCGCGCGTTTCAGTGTGTCGGCCAGCGGCACCGCCAGCAGCCCGCCCACGGGATGCGACGCCAGTTCACGCTTGAGCAGCTGAAGATCCGATCTGGAAAAGCATGGCCGCGCCGCGTCGTGAACCATGATCCAGTCGTCGTCGCGCACGCGCGCCAACAGGGCGCGCAGCGCGTTGCGCACCGAGTGCGCACGCTCCGCGCCGCCTTCCACGGATTCGATGAGCCTGGAGCGACGCGCCGCGATGGCGGGCCACAGGGAGTCGTCGGATGCGACCGCGACCACGATGCCGCCGCAGTCCGGGTCGGATTCGAACGCGCTCAGCGCGTGTTCGATGACGGTCGAACTACCGAGCGCGGCGTACTGCTTCGGCAATGGACGTTGAAAAACGCCGGCCGCTGCCCGCGGCCGGGATGACGACGAAATAGCGCATAGAGAGCGAAGCTTAAGCGAGATCAGCGCGCGGCGGTCTTGGTGTGTTCGGCCGGGCGCGTGGGCAGGGCGGTGCGCGGCCGGACCGGCACGACCTGATAGAAGGTTTCGTTGCGGCCGATCATGCCGAGCTCGCTGCGGGCGCGTTCTTCGATAGCCGCCATGCCGGCCTTCAGGTCCGCCACCTCGGCGATGAGCTGCTTGTTGCGCTCTGCCGCCTCTACGTTGTCCGACTTCTGGCGTTCCACGGCTTCCGACAGGCGCGCGAGCTCCCGCACGCCATCGCTGGACAGCCAGAGGCGGTACTGCAGCAGCAGTACGACGGTGAGCAACGCTGCTGCGAGCCACTTCATGAAAAGCCCTTCCCCATTGGCACTAGACTAAACTAAACTAAGTTCACTGTGAAGACCGCCAAGATCAACATTCATGAGGCGAAGACGCACTTGTCGCGTCTCATCGAAGACGTTGCCGGTGGTAGCGAGATCCTGATCGCCAAGGGCGGCAAGGCCATGGCCAGGCTCGTGCCCCTGCGGCGCGACGACACTCCGCGCCGTCCCGGCATGCTCAAGGGAAAGATGCGCATCGCCGACGACTTCGAGCGTCCCTGGACCGACGGCACCCCGCCGGCCTGATCGCCCTCCCCTACCCCGCCATCCCATGCGCCTGCTGCTCGATACGCAGATCTTTCTCTGGTGGCTGGCGGACTCGCGCAAGCTGGCCAAGGCCACTCGCGAGCGCATCGAGGCCGCGGACGAGGTCTACGTCAGCGCCGCATCCATCGTGGAGTGTGAGCAGAAGATTTCGTCGGGCCTGCTCGAGGCCGACGCGCACGAGCTGGCGCGCGGCATCCGCGCCAGCGGGTTCACCGAGTTGCCGGTGCGCGCCAAGCCCGCGGCCGACGCCGCTTCACTCAAGCCGCAGCCCGGCGTCGATTTCTTCGATCGACTGCTGGTCGCGCAGGCCATGCACGAGCCGCTGCGGTTCCTTACCGCGAACGCGGCGCTGAAGCAGTATTCGGAGCTGGTCGAGGTGGCGTGACTACCGCACGACCACCTTCCCGTCGGTGTCGAGGATCGTGACTTCGCCGATATTGAGCGCGCGCACGCCCTTCTCGATCTTCGACAGATCTCCCACGACCACCCAGGTGAGTGCTTCGGGGTGAATGAGACGGCCCGCCGCCTTGTTGATGTCGGCGGTGGTGAGCGAGGTGAGATCGCCGACGAAGTCGTTCCAGTAGCTGTCCTTGAACCCGAAAGTGAGGATCTCGCCGTACGAGTTGGCGATCTCGTCCGAGGTCTCGTTGTTGCCGGGCAGCGCGATCGCGATGCTGTCCTTCGCGAACTTGAGCTCCGCATCCGTCGGGCTTGCGCGAATCGAGGATGTCGCGCAACTCCTTGCGGATCTCGACCATGGACTCGGCGGTCTTGTCGGTCTGCACGCCGGCGCCCGCGCGGAACATTCCCTGCCCGATCGCATCCGTGATGCGCGTGCCCGCGCCGTACGCCCAGTGCTTGTCCTCGCGCAGGTTCATGTTGAGCCGCGAGACGAAATTGCCGCCCAGCATGGTGTCGAGCGCGACGAAGCGGATGTGATCCGGATCGGCGCGCGTCGGCCCCACGGTCGCCGCCACGATCTGCGATTGCTCCGCGCCGGGGCGATCGATGAGGAACACGCGCGGCTTCGTGGCCAGCGTCGACGTTCGCCACGTTCTTCATGGGCTTCGCTTCCGCCGGCGCGCGCCAGCTGGCCAAACCGCTGTTCGAGCAGCGGCTGGATGCTGGCGAGCGTGGTGTCGCCCACCACTAACAACAGTGAGTTGTCGGGCCGCACCCAACGCTTGTAGAAAGCCTGCAGCTCCGCGCTCGTGAGGCTCGCCGACGGCTTCCGCCGTGCCGGTGCCCGACGACGGGTTGGCGTAGGGATGGCCCTCGCCGTAGATGAGCTTCGGCATGACGCGATTGATGATGGCCAGCGGCTGCGCCTTCTCCTGCTGGATCGTCGCCAGCGTCTGGCCGCGCAGCCGCTCGAGCTCCTTCGCCGGGAACGTGGGGTTCAGCAGCACGTCGGCATACAGCTCGAGCGACTCACCGAGCCGGTTGCTGAGCGCATTCATGTTGAGGAACGAGCGATCGAGCGTCGAGCCCACGGCGAGCGGCGCGCCGAGTGACTCCGCGCGATCGGCAATCTCCGGCGAGGTCCGCGTCTTCGTGCCTTCCTGCACCATGAGCATCGCGAGGCGCGCCGTGCCGGGCTTCGCCTGCGCATCGGCCGCGAAGCCGGCGTCCGCCATCAGCGTGAAGTCGACGACGGGCGCGCTGTGGCGCTCGACCACCACGATTTCCAATCCGTTCGAGAGCCGCGCGCGCGCCGGCGCGGGAATCTTGAGCGACGGCGGCGCACCGGTGGCGGGTAGTTTGCTGCGGTCGACCGTGCTGGCCACGGTCTTGAACTCGGGCATCGGCTCGACGTTGAGCACGAACACGCCATCCGACAGCCAGCGCTTCGCGGCGCCTTGCACGTCGGCGGGCGTCGCGTTCGCGACCCAGCCGAGTCGCGTCTTGTAGAAATCCGGCGATCCCGCGTACACCTGGCCCTCGGCGAGGATCGCGGACTTTCCACCGAATCCGTCGATGCGTTCGGCGCCGCGCGCGAAGCTCGCGAAGTTCGTGGTGCGAATGCGCTCGACTTCGTCCGGCGTCGGACCCGAGGCGAGGAAGCGCGACAATTCTTCGTCGAGCACCTTTTCGACGACCGCCGGATCGCTGCCCGGCTTCACCGTGACGACGATCTGCACCTGCGAGCCGAGCTCGAACGGCCCGAGGAAGGCGGTGACATTCGTGGCGGTACGATCCGTGTACACCAGTCGCTTGTAGAGACGGCTGTTCTTGCCGCCGGCCAGCAGGTCGGCGGTCATGTCCAGCAGCGTGAAATCCCGCTGCTTGTAGCCCGGGACGTTCCACACTTTATATATGCGCGCCTGGGGCACGTTGTCCTGCAACATCGCGCGGCGAGTGCCCGCCATCTTGGCGATCCATTCCTGCTGGCGCTTGATCACGGGCCCGGACGGGATGTCGCCGAAATATTTCTCCACCTTCGCCTTGGCGTCCGCCACGGTGATGTCGCCGGCCACCACGAGCACCGCGTTCGCCGCGCCGTAGTACGTGCGGAACCATTCCTTGACGTCGTCGAGCGAGGCGGCGTTCAGGTCTTCCATCGAGCCGATGGTTTCCCATGAATACGGATGACCGGCCGGATAGGTGCTGGTGGTGATGAGTTCGCCGACCTTGCCGTAGGGACGGTTGTCGCCCTGGCGCTTCTCGTTCTGCACCACGCCGCGCTGCTCGTCGAGCTTGGCCTTGTCGATGGCGCCGAGCAGGTGCCCCATGCGATCGGACTCCATCCACAACGTGAGATCCACCGCCGATGTCGGCACGTTCTGGAAGTAGTTAGTGCGGTCGAACCAGGTGGTGCCGTTCAGCTTGGTGGCGCCGGCGGCTTCCAGGGGACGGAACCACTCATCGTTGTGGTTCTCGGATCCGTTGAACATCAGGTGTTCGAACAGATGCGCGAAGCCCGTACGTCCCGGACGCTCGTCCTTGCTGCCCACGTGGTACCAGATGTTGACCGCGACCACGGGCGCCTTGTGATCCTCGTGCACGATGAGCGTGAGCCCGTTCGGCAACACGAACTTTTCATAGGGGATGTCGACCGTTGGCAACGGCGCGGGTTTGGCAGCCGCCGCGAATGCGGTCGCGGCAGGCACGGCGAGCAGAGCCAGGCAGGTAAACAGGCGCAGAGTTTTCATTGGCAATACCTTCTTTTCAGATGGCCGAATGCTATCGCCAATGCAGCGAGGCGTGTATTCGGGACGATGAAACGAGCGGGAATGGCGCCGGAACGATTCAGCGGACGGGTGCTGGCTGGCCCTGCGCGGATGTGAAACCGCGGCACACCACCGCAAGCTTGTTGCCGTCCGGATCGCGCACGTAGGCCGCGTAGAAGTCCGGGTTGTACGCCAATCGCAGACCCGGAGCGCCTTCCGAAGTTCCACCATGCGCCAGCGCCGCAGCGTGAAAGGCTTCGACCTCGCGCCAGGTCTTCGCCCACAGCGCCACCATGCCGCCATTCCCGACACTGGCCGGCGCGCCGTTGAACGGCGTGCAGACCCACAACGCGTCCTGGATCGCGCCTTCCTTCTCGTACAGGCCCCAGCCTAACCAGCCATTCCAGCTCGAATCGCTCTCCGCGGATGTGTCGCAGCGCGAGTAACCCAGCACGCCGAGCGTGGCGTCGTAGAAAACCGCGGAGCGCTCGAGGTTGCTGGACCCCAGGCACAGGTAGGCAAACATGGAACGGCGCGCTTCAGGCATGGGAGCGCACTCCGCGCCGACTGCTACTTCTCCCAGCGAATATCGATTCCCTCGGAGTCGCCGATCGCAGTCAGCAATATCGCCACCAGCGCACTCGATGCGCCCGCGGCTTCGAGAATGCTCACGGTGGCGCCGTCGATGAAGTAGTCGTCGTCCTCCATGTCCTCTTCTTCGAGCTCATCGATGAGCACCTTGACGTCCGCGTCGGTGATGGCGCCCAGGAAACGGTCGCCTTCTTTCAAAAGTAAACGAGGCATTGTTGTTCTCCGTCAGATCTTTACCGGGAATGCATCCTTGCCGGCGTAACGCACCTTGCCGCCCAGCTCGCCTTCGATGCGCAGCAGCTGGTTGTACTTGGCGATGCGATCCGAACGCGACATGGAGCCGGTCTTGATCTGCGAGGCGCTGGTGGCCACCGCGATGTCGGCGATGGTCGAATCCTCGGTCTCGCCCGAACGATGCGACACGATGGACGAGTAACCCGCGTTCGCCGCCATCTTGATGGCCGCCGAGCGTCTCGGTGAGCGTGCCGATCTGGTTCACCTTGATGAGGATCGAGTTCGCGATCCCCTTGTCGATGCCTTTCTTCAGGATCTTCGTGTTGGTGACGAACAGGTCGTCGCCGACGATCTGGATCTTCTTGCCGAACAACTTGGTGAGGTTGGCCCAGCCATCCCAGTCCTGTTCGGCCATGCCGTCTTCGATGCTGATGATCGGGTACTTCGCGGCGAGCTTGGCCAGGTACTTGACGTAGTCCGGCGAAGTGAACTTGCGTCCCTCGCCGTGCATGTCGTACTTGCCCTTCTTGTAGAACTCGGAGCTGGCGACGTCCATGCCCAGGTAGATCTGCTTGCCGAGCTTGAAGCCGGCCTTCTCGACGGCCTGGATGATGATCTTGATGCCCGCCTCGTTCGACGAGAGGTTCGGCGCGAAGCCGCCTTCGTCACCCACCGCGGTCGTGAGTTTCTTCGCCTTCAGGATGCCCTTGAGCGTGTGGAAGATCTCCGCGCCGTAGCGCAGCGCTTCGCTGAACGTGGGCGCGCCCACCGGGATGATCATGAACTCCTGCACGTCGAGCGAGTTGTCGGCGTGCGCGCCGCCGTTGATGACGTTCATCATCGGCACCGGCATCACCGGCTCGCGGCCCTTCGCGAGGTATTTCCACAGCGACTGCTTGCTGTCCTGGCGCGGCGGCGCGCGCATTCGCGAGCGACACGGCCAGCAAGCGCATTGGCGCCGAGGTTGCCCTTGTTCTCGGTGCCGTCGAGCTTGATCATGATTTCGTCGAGCGCTTCCTGCTCGATCGGATCCTTGCCGACCAACGCGCCCTTGAGCACGGTGTTCACGTTCTTGACGGCCTTGAGCACGCCCTTGCCGAGATAGCGCTTCTTGTCGCCGTCGCGCAGCTCGACCGCCTCGCGCGTGCCCGTCGACGCGCCCGACGGCACGGCCGCGCGGCCCACCACACCGGAATCCAGAATCACATCGGCTTCAACCGTGGGATTGCCGCGCGAATCAATGATCTCGCGCCCGACGATTTCAACGATACGACTCATAGAAGCGATTCCTCGAATGGTTGTTGTTTGACAGCGGAGTCGAGCGCCTTGAGCGTCGACAGTAAATTTTCCATGCGCCCGAGCGGCCAGGCGTTGGGCCCGTCGGACAGCGCCTTGGCGGGATCCGGATGCGTTTCCATGAACAGGCCGGCGACACCGGACGCCACCGCGGCACGCGCCAGCACCGGGATGTGTTCGCGCTGGCCGCCGGAGCTTCCGCCCTGCCCGCCCGGTAGTTGGACCGAGTGCGTGGCGTCGAACACCACGGGCGCGCCGGTGCCACGCATGATGGCCAGCGAGCGCATGTCAGACACGAGATTGTTGTAGCCGAACGAGAAACCGCGCTCGCACACCATGATCTGCTCGTTGCCGGTGGAGCGCGCCTTGTCGACCACGTTCTGCATTTCCCACGGCGACAGGAACTGGCCCTTCTTGATGTTGACCGGCTTGTTCTGCGAGCACACGTTCACGATGAAATTGGTCTGGCGGCACAGGAAGGCCGGCGTCTGCATGACGTCGACCACGCTCGCCACTTCGGCGAACGGCGTGTCTTCGTGCACGTCGGTGAGCACCGGCACGCCGATCTTGTCCTTGACGCCCTGCAGCACCTTGAGACCGGCATCGACGCCGGGACCGCGAAAACTCTTCGCGGAGGAGCGATTCGCCTTGTCGTAGGACGCCTTGAAGATGAATGGCACCCCCAGGCGCGTGGTGATGTCCTTGAGCTTGCCCGCAATTTCCTGCGTCAAGGTCTCACCCTCGATCACGCAGGGACCGGCGATGAGGAAGAACGGACGGTCGATACCGACCTGGAAGTTGGCGAGTAGCACGGTTTGAGTGCCTCGAAAGTGAGTGGCGAAGGATACACGGCCAGGCATGGCACACGCAGCCCCGAAGTGTCGAATCGGTGTTTGCGGGCCGCCCTTCAGGAAGCCCGCCATCGAGCGGGGCGTTAGCCGAGGTTCACTTCGTCGCGATGACGTACATGCCGGAACAGTTGAGGTCTTCGTCCGAAATGTCGGCCCAGCGCGGTGCAAGCTCCTCGCGGCGAATGCCATCCTGGCGCATGAACTTCTGATGGGTGACCACGCGGAATCCGGCTTCCTGTATCAGGCGAAGGTGAACCGACGCAGGTTGGCGATTGATCATGAACGGACGCCGCCCGAGGGTGATCTCCCACAAGCGGTCCGAACAAGTGCGGTAACCATTCCATCGCGTGGAAAGTCCATGCGACTTGAAATCGATCTGGTGGGACATCCAGCCACCGGGCCTGACCCATTGGTACAGCGCCTGGTAGGTGCTGGGCAGGTCCACGACATGTTCGAGCACGGACTGGGAAACGACGAGATCGACCGAGCCTTCCTCGATCACGCGAGGATCGAACCATGGCGCCTTGTATTTCGCCGTGATCGGATCCTGCGGCGACGGGGCCGTCACGGCACGGCGAATGGCTTCGATGCGCTCGGGGCGCAGCGCCGCCTGCAGAGCCTGTTCGTTCACGATGTGGCTCGGAAACAAGCGTTCATCGAGGTACGAACTGAATTCCGGCCAACCTTTGTCGGGGTTGGGTGCCCGTTGCAGAAACAGCTTGATCAGGTCGTTGAGAATGAGCTGGTTGCGTTCGGGATTGGAATGGGCGATCACGTCGAGCCCGACGTAATGACTGGATCCCGACAGCAGACCGCAGAGACCCACGCCCAGCGACTCACCCGGCCCGAGCTCCGCGATGGTTTGCGGTATCGCGGGAAATCCATGGGCGTGAAGCAGCGTCAGGTGTTTCATCCAGACGCCGTAACAATAGGAAGCGGAATCCGTGTGTCCGCCGGTCTTGGAAGGCAGCACGTCGTTGAGGGCCGGGACGTAGCTCAAAAGCCCTCTGGCTACTGGCCCAAAGCGCATTTCACTCATTGCCGCCCTCCCGCATGGAACTACCTAGTCGTTGTAAACGCTACGACACATATACATCGGGGAACGCCCCAGTAGCAGAAGTGACGCGACAGACTGCGTTACCTCAGCGTGTCGGACAAACGCGCGGAAGAGGTGTCCCTGCTCAATGCTCGCTCGGCTGCCGCACCGCGTTTCCGAACCCGCCAATCGCGGATGCGCGTCCCCCCTACTCCGGTACCACGATGAAACAAGCTTTGAAAAGGTAGAGCATCGACGCGAACTGGTTTGCCGCACGGGCAAGGCGGCGCGAGCTATTCGCGCGATCCAACTCGAGGTCCAAATATGAATCTTTCATGGCCTTATCAGAGCACGCCGTACCTGTCAGCGCTTCCCGGCGTTGCAGGCCCAGGGCTCGATGTGAGCGCGGGCGACCTGCCCTCGAAGCTGTATTTCATCACGTCCTACGCCGACACCGACGAAGGCGATGAAGATCCCCGCGGGCCGAACTGCTTTTCGGGCACGGCGCGTTATTGCTGGGGCGCGGATCAGGGGGAGGGATTTCACAAGTACGTCTTGCCGCTGATCGGCGGATACGTCTATCTAGGCCGGGCAATCGCGACTGCCGATGGGCGCGGGAACATGGATTACGTCGGGCAGGCCGCTCCCGGTGCTGGCCTGTTCATACAGGCAGCGGCGATGCGCCTCTATGGCGGTTCCAATATGCGCGTGTGGCATCTGCCATCGTGGGTCGGAGACCTGCCTTCGGCACCCGGCTGCACGAATTTTCACGCCGGCAACCGCGATGCGCACCAGGCAGGCGGGGACGGCTTCTTGCCATCGAACTGCGCCTTCATCAATTGCGAGGCGCGTTTCAGCATGGACGAAGGGGTCCAGGCGTACTACGCCATCAACGGCGTCTCATGGATACGCGGCGCTGTGTACGACCCGCTACATATCCCGCCGGACTTTGCGGACCCGGACATTGTCAATCACGAGCCGGGTGCGGATCACGGCTACGGGCACATCATTGGCGGCGGTGATTTCGCCGACAACTCGCTCGTCTCGCAATCACTCTACGCGCACACCACGGACCGGAACCCGCTGGTCTCCGCCAACAATCACGCCCATGTGAATGTCCTGCACTACGATCATGGCCGGCCGGATTGCAAGAAAGGCGAGGGGCTCAACGTCAGTGACAACGGCGGTTTCAACGAAGCGGCCGGCAAGTCCCAGCAATGCAACCTCGTGGGATCCGTGTCCGTGCGCGGTCCTAACAACAATGACACGCTTTGCTTCGCGCGCACGTTGAGCGACATCACCGCGGGCTCCACCGCGCACGCGGCCCACAACAGTCAATTCGGCTGGGAGAACCCTGCATCCCAGGATGATTTCTTCACGAACAAGCCGGACGGCTACATGCAACCGACCTTGCGCACCAGCGCATGGCCCGCAGGTCTAGGGATGAACTATTCAGGAGTGTTGAAACCCTGTGCTGAGCCCTTGAAACCCACCACGCAGGAAGGCCTCGCGTTCGCGCACCTCATCCGCTGCACGGTGGGCGTCAAGCCCGCGCGCCGATATCTGTACAAAGGCGGGGTCAACACGGTGATGGATCAGATCGACGCGGCGATACGCGGCATCTCGGCATCATCGCAATGGGTCAACACGGTCGAAGAGGCGGGTGGCTGGCCCGATATGCCCACAGTTTCCGTAGACCCTGAGAATCCCGGCAGCGAGTACCACGAGCCCATGCCATTGGGCGCGGATCGCGATGACGTCTTGTTGTCGGGCAACTTCGCCGATGGCAGCTCGAAGGTTGGCTACACGAAGATACGCGCCTGGACGATCGACAAATACTTCTACGACATGGGTAGATAGCAGCGGGCACCGCGGGAAAGTGGCTAGGCGCTGGCCACTTCCGGCAGCTGCGCCGTGCGATGCTGGCGCGCGGCCTTCACGAACCCCGCGAACAGCGGGTGCCCGTCGCGCGGCGTCGAGGTGAACTCCGGGTGGAACTGCGTGGCGACGAACCACGGGTGGCCGGGTAGTTCGATGACCTCGACGAGATCGTCCTTCGAAAGCCCCGAGAAGCGGAAGCCCGACTGCGTGTAGCGGTCGCGGTAACCGTTGTTGAATTCGTAGCGATGGCGGTGGCGCTCGAACACGGCCTCATCGCCGTAGATGGAGCGTGCCAGCGTGTTGGTTGCCACGTGCACTTCCTGCGCGCCGAGACGCATCGTGCCGCCCTTGCCGGTCGAATCGTCGCGCTTCTGTTCACCCTTGGCGCCGTCCTGCCATTCCGTGATCAGCGCGATCACCGGATAGGGTGAAGCACGATTGAATTCGGTGCTGTTGGCATTTTCGAGCCCGAGCACATGGCGACCGTACTCGATGACGGCGAGCTGCATGCCGAGACAGATGCCGAGATACGGAATCTTGTTCTCGCGCGCGTAGCGCACGGCGGTGATCTTGCCTTCGATGCCGCGTTCGCCGAAGCCGCCGGGGACGAGGATGGCATCCATGCCCGAGAGCGCATGAGTGCCGTGTTTCTCGATGTCGGTGGACTCGATGTAGTGCACATTCACGCGGGTCCTGGTCTTCACGCCGGCGTGCGTCAGCGCTTCGTTCAGCGAGATGTAGCTGTCCTTCACCTGCACGTACTTGCCGACCATGGCGATGTCGACCTGGCCGTCCGGGTTCGCTTTCGCAGCCACGACCTGCTTCCACTCGGAGAGATCGGCGGGCGGAACATTCAGCCGCAGCTTGTCGACCACGATTTCGTCGAGGCCCTGCTCGTGCAGCAGCATCGGGATCTTGTAGATGTCGTCGGCGTCGATGCCGGAGATGACCGCGCGCTCTTCCACGTTGGTGAACAGCGCAATCTTGCGGCGTTGCTCGTCGGGCAGCGGATTCTTGCAGCGGCACAACAGCACATCGGGCTGGATTCCGATGCCGCGCAGTTCCTTCACCGAGTGCTGCGTGGGCTTGGTCTTGATTTCACCCGAACCGCCGACGATGGGCACCAGCGTGAGGTGCAGGAACACGCAGTTGTTGCGGCCGAGCTCGACACCCAACTGGCGAATGGCCTCGAGGAATGGCAGTGACTCGATGTCACCGACCGTGCCGCCGATCTCCACCATGCAGACGTCCGAGTCCCCGGCGCCCAGCATGATGCTGCGCTTGATCTCGTCGGTGATGTGCGGGATGACCTGTACGGTCGCCCCGAGATAGTCACCGCGACGTTCCTTGGCGATGACGCGCTCGTAGATGCGCCCCGTCGTGAAGTTGCTGTGCCTTCCCGTGGTGGTGCGCACGAAGCGCTCGTAATGGCCGAGATCGAGGTCCGACTCGGTGCCGTCATTGGTGACGAACACTTCGCCGTGCTGGAACGGGCTCATGGTGCCCGGGTCCACGTTGATGTACGGGTCGAGCTTGACCATCGCGATCTTGAGCCCGCGGGCCTCGAGGATCGCGCCCAGCGATGCGGCGGCAATGCCTTTTCCCAATGAGGAAACGACGCCACCAGTGACGAATACAAATCTGGTCATGAGGAGCCCGCCGCGAGGTGAAACCGGAGACGCAAGATGCGCGTGTCGACGGGCCGGCAGGTTAACAGGGGACACTCCCCATTTCCAGAAAATGGGGCCGCACCTCTCTCGCATCCTTTGGAGGAGTTGCGCGTCCGATGAGGTGCGGCCCCATTTTCAGGAAATGGGGAGTGTCCCCCTCTTTCCCTTTTGCCATCGCAGCCGCGCGCGCCGCCGGGATTTGACATTCGCGGCCACGGACACGTCGACCCAGCGGTCGCCCGCGGCGATCAATTGCGGGCCGGCAAACAGCAGCGGCATCCGTGCGCGCTCGTCTACGGGAACCTTCGAGTCCTGGAGCAGTGATTTGAGTGTGCGCGTGCGTGCATTCGCCCCTGCGCGCATGCGCTCACCGCCGCGCCTGGCACGCACGTCGAGGACTTTGGGCAGACGCGCAAGGTCGATGGGACCGGCAGCGTCGTCGACGAGCTCGAGTGCGCCGACTTCGAGAATCAGGCGGCGCTCAACCTGCCAGCACCATGATTTCGCAACGAATTCGCTGATGGGCACACGTGATTTCTGGAGCTCGAGCCGACCACCCCGACGAACCATGCGCGCATCGGACCAAGCTACTTCGGGTTGCGCATCCGCGCGTGCCGCGAGCAGCGGTCCAGCAATTTCCTTAAGGCGCGATGCCTCGGGCATCTCGATTCCGTGCCGCGCGATGAACGCACGCAATGCATTGCGGCGTCGGCCCATGGGCAACACACGCAGGGCGCTAACAGAGAGTCCGCTGCCATCAGCGAGACCCGCCAGGTCGTGTGCTGCCCTTTCGTTGAGCAAGGTGGCAGCTGTGGCCATGTGCGCAGCGCTTCGTGCCATCGCCTTGTCGGCACCCGGCCAATGCTCGCGGATGAGCGGCATCAGCCGCTGACGCAGGAAGTTGCGGGAGAAGCGGGTGTCAGTGTTGGAAGGATCTTCGATCCAGCGCAGTTGCGCTTTCTGCGCCAGCGCTTCGATCTCGGCGCGCGACACCTCGAGCAACGGGCGCGCAATCGGACCAGGGCCGAACGTCGCAATGGCGGGCATGCCTGACAAGCCAGTGACACCGGCTCCGCGGAACAATTGGAGTAACAGGGTTTCCACCTGGTCGTCACGGTGTTGAGCGGTGACCAGCACTTCGCCTGGCTCCATCGCTTCAAACAGGAGCCGATAACGAGCATCACGTGCGGCGGCTTCGGGAGAGACGCCCGTGGGCCGAACGATGTGGGCTTTCAGGGGAACAAATGGAACGCGCCAGGTGCGCGCCATCTGGGCGCAATGCCGGCTCCACTCACCGCTCGCGACCTGGAGTCCGTGGTCGACATGCATCAGTCGAAGGCCGCCAAGTTTGCGGCGTTGTTTGACCAGCAGATGCGCGAGCACCGTGGAATCCACACCGCCGCTGAACGCGAGGGCGACGCGCGGCTTCAGTCCAACGAGTTCGATGAGTTTCGCAACCGGATCGAGCATTGAGGTGCGGCCCCCACTTCTTTCAGGCAAGGGCTAGGAAATGGGGAATGTCCCCATTCAGTTCGCGACTTCGCTGAACACGCCGAAGCCGTCGATGCGTGCATTGCGCGCAGCGCGCAACTTGTCGGGCGACAGTTTCTCGAGCTGCGAGAGATATTTGACCAGTGCCGTCTTGATCGTGGCCGCGACGGCCTCGGCATTGCGATGCGCGCCGCCAACAGGCTCGGGCAACACTTCGTCGACGAGCTTGAGCTTGAACAGGCGATCCGCGGTGAGGTTCATCGCATCCGCCGCCACTTCCTTCTTGTCGGCGCTCTTCCAGAGAATGGAGGCGCAGCCTTCCGGCGAAATCACCGAGTAGGTGGAGAACTGCAGCATCAGCAACCGGTCGCAGACGCCGATAGCCAGCGCGCCGCCCGAACCGCCCTCGCCGATCACGCAGCTGATGATGGGAATGCCCATGACGGACATCTCGAACAGGTTGCGCGCGATCGCCTCGGACTGGTTGCGCTCTTCGGAGCCCACGCCGGGATAGGCGCCGGGCGTGTCGATGAAAGTGATGAGCGGCAGGCGGAATCTCTCGGCGAGACGCATGAGGCGCAGCGCCTTGCGATAACCCTCGGGCTTGGGCATGCCGTAGTTGCGACGTACGCGCTCTTTCGTGTCGCGGCCTTTCTGGTGGCCGATGAGCATGACGGGCGTGCTCGTCGAGTCGCGCGGGGCCACCGATGATGGCGAGATCGTCGCCATACATGCGGTCGCCGTGCAGCTCGTGGAAATCCTTGAAGATGAGTCCGGCGTAGTCGAGCGTGTAGGGCCGCTGCGGATGACGCGCGAGCTGGGTGATCTGCCAGGGCGTCAGGTTCGCGAAGATGCTCTGCGTGAGCTGCTCGCTCTTGGCCTGAAGCCGGGTGATCTCTTCCTGGATGTTGACCGCGGAGCCCGAAGGAACGTGTTTCAGTTCTTCGATCTTGGCTTCAAGTTCGGCGATCGGCTGCTCGAAATCGAGGAAATTCACTGCCATAGGGGCGCGAGAATATAGGAAATGGTGCCGGGCCGGGAAACCGGGAAAACTCGAAAGGGTGGTGACCCCTAAATGGCCCGCCGAAGTTTTCCCGGTTTCCCGGCCCGGCACCTATCGCTCGGCACCTATCCGCTGACTAACCGTTGATCGAAGTCACACCCGCGCTCACGGGAGGCGGGCTGTAGAGCACCGCGATCCGGCCACGGCCCAACAATTTCTCGAGCTCTTCGGTCAGGGCAGGCGCCGGTCGGACGTTCCATTCGGCCCCGAATGAGTACGTGCCGCGCGCACCCGCGGCGAAGAACTGCACGGACACCTGGCAACCACCGCCACGGTACTGCGCCAGGATGGCCTGCAGGCGTTCGAGCGGAAACGAATCCGTGGACTTGAGCTTGAGCACGATACGACGCGCTTCCTTCTCGCGCAGCCGCTCGAGCTCGCTGACCTTGCTGGCGCGCAGCACCCAGGTGTTGGCGAACTCGTCGAAACGCAGTTTTCCTTCGATGAGCAGCAGCGCGTCTTTGACGAGCATCTCGCGGTACTGCTGAAACTGCTCATCGAAGAAACTCACCGAGATGCGCCCCGAGTCGTCGTCCAGCACGACTTCGGTGCGCGGGCCGCGCTTGCGCAGTTCTTCGACGACGCCGGCGATGGCCACGGGTTTGCCGCCGAAAAACGCGCGGCCGCCTTCGGCACTGGCCGCGGGCTTCTCGGCGTCGATGTAGTCGACGATGCGTCCGGTGATGAACCGCGGCAGATCATTGACGAACCGGTCGATCGGATGGCCGCTGATGGCGCGCCCCAGCGTCTCGCGCTCGGCGCGCAGGCGCACGCTGTCGGTCCACTCCGGCTGGTCGGGCGCCGTGGCCCGCACCGCTTCCGGGACGTGCGCCGAGGAGAGACCAAAGATGTCGTGCTGCCCGGTCTCATTGGCCTTGCTGTTCTGCTCACCCAGCGCCAGCGCGGCCTCGAGGCGCCCCATGAGCGTTGCGCGGTTCGCCGCGAGCCCGTCGAGACTGCCCGGACTTGATCAGCGCCTCCAGCACGCGCCGATTGATCTTCGACAGATCGAGTCGGCGGCACAGATCTTCGAGGCTGGCGTAATCCCCGTGCGCCTTGCGCTCGCCGACGATCGCCTCGACCGCGCCCTGCCCCACGCCCTTGATGGCGCCGAGGCCGTAACGAATGGTCTTGTCATCGACCACCGCGAATTCGTAGGACGACAGATTCACATGCGGCGGCAGGACCGTGAGGCCGACTTCCTTGCGGCAGTCGTACAACATGCCGACCACTTTGTCGGTGTGGTCCATGTCGGCGGACAGCACCGCCGCCATGTACGACGCGGCTTCGTGCGTCTTCAGCCACCCGGTCTGGTACGACAGCAACGCGTACGCCGCCGAGTGCGACTTGTTGAAGCCGTAGCCGGCGAACTTCTCCATGAGGTCGAAGATGTACGCCGCCTGCTCCTCGGGCACGTCGTTCTTGACCGAGCCGTTCGACGAAGATGCTGCGCTGCTTGGCCATCTCCTCGGGCTTCTTCTTGCCCATCGCGCGGCGCAGCAGGTCGGCGCCGCCGAGCGTATAGCCGGCGAGCACCTGCGCGATCTGCATCACCTGTTCCTGGTACAGGATCACGCCGTAAGTCGGCGCGAGCACCGGCTGCAGCGAGGGATGTAGATAGTCGATGGGCGGCGCGTGCGGGTCGTTGCGGCTGTGCTTGCGGTCGATGAAGTCGCCGACCATGCCCGATTCGAGCGGGCCCGGGCGGAAGAGCGCCACCAGCGCGACGATGTCTTCGAACCGGTCCGGCTTCAGGCGCCGGATCAGATCCTTCATGCCGCGGGATTCCAGCTGGAACACCGCGGTGGTCTTCGCCTCCGCCATGAGGTCGTAGGTCGCCTGGTCGTCCATCGGCAGCTGGCTGATGTCGAGCAGCGCCTCGCCAGCCGCTGCGCGCCGCGCGTTGATGATCTTCACCGCGCGGTCGATGACGGTGAGCGTGCGCAGCCCGAGGAAGTCGAACTTCACGAGGCCCGCGGCTTCGACGTCGTCCTTGTCGAACTGCGTGACCACGCTGCCACCCTTGTCGTCGGCGTACAGCGGCGCGAACTCCGTCAGCTTCGACGGCGCGATGACCACGCCACCGGCGTGCATGCCGGCGTTGCGCGTCAGGCCTTCGAGCGAGCGCGCGAGGTCGATGAGGTTCTTGATCTCCTCGTCTTCCTTGTAGAGCCGCTTGAGCTCGGGCTCTTTTTCGAGCGCGTCGTCGAGCGTGATGCCGAGCTCGAACGGAATGAGCTTGGCGATCTTGTCGACGTAGCCGTAGCCCATGCCGAGCACGCGGCCCACGTCGCGCACCACGGCCTTCGCCGCCATGGTGCCGTAGGTGATGATCTGCGAAACGCGTTCGCGGCCGTATTTCTGCGAGACGTATTCGATGACGCGGTCGCGCCCGTCCATGCAGAAGTCGATGTCGAAGTCGGGCATCGACACGCGTTCCGGATTGAGGAAACGCTCGAACAGCAGGTCGTACTTGAGCGGATCGATGTCGGTGATGCCGAGGCTGTACGCCACCAGCGATCCGGCGCCCGAGCCGCGGCCCGGCCCCACCGGCACGCCGTTGGCGCGCGCCCAGCGGATGAAGTCCGCGACGATGAGGAAGTAGCCCGGCGAATCCCATCTGGCAGATGACGCCGAGCTCGCGTTGCAGGCGATCGCGGTACTCGTCGATACGCGCGCGCTGCGCTGCATCGAACGCCTTCTCGCGCGCCGCGAAGCCGCGCTCGGCTTCCGCGCGGATGTGCGCCTCGACGGTCATGCCTTCGGGCAGCGGATAGTTAGGCAGTCGCGACTCGCCGAGCTTGAGCGGCAGCGAACAGCGGCGTGCGATCTCCACGAGTTCTGCAGCGCCTCGGGGATGTCGGCAAACAATTCGCGCCATTTCCTCGGGCGAACGCAGGTACTGCGCCTCGGTGTACCGGCGCTGCCGGGCCGGATCGGCCAGCTGCGCGCCATCGGAGATGCAGACGCGCGCTTCGTGCGACTCGAAGTCGCTGGGCGCGAGGAAGCGCACGTCGTTGGTGGCGACGACGGAGATGCCCGTCTTCTGGCTCAGGGCCACGGTCTTGGCCACCATCGGTTCATCATCGGCGCGGCCGAGGCGCTGCAGCTCGAGGTAGTACCGATCGCCGAACAGTTCCTGCCACTCGCGCGCCAGCGACGAGCGCGTCGGCTTCGCGCCCGTTGGCGATCGCGCGGCCGACATCGCCTTCGGCGATCCCGAGAGCGCAATCAGCCCGGCGGTAGTCTCGCGCGTCGAGCCAGTCGCGCGCGAGCAGCGGCACTCCGCGTTCCTGGCCTTCGAGCCAGGCGCGCGTGACGAGATTGGCGACGTTCTGGTAGCCGCCCGGGTCCTTGCACAGCAGCGTCAGCCGGTTGGCGCGGCGCGTTCGCCGGCACGCAACAGCACGTCCACGCCGATGATGGGCTTGACGCCACGCTTCAACGCTTCGCGATAGAACTTCACCATCGCGAACAGGTTGTTCTGGTCGGTGACCGCGACCGCCGGCATGCCCAGCTGCGCGGCACGCTCCACCAGCTCCGGGATGCGCACCACGCTGTCCTGCAGCGAGAACTCGGTGTGCAGACGGAGGTGAACGAAAGCGTGTGCGACGTCTGCATGGCGCGCGAGTTTACACACGAACGTGCGCGTTATTGCTGTTGGCAAATGGATTCAAGGAGATGGGATTAGTACTTCCGCTCCCCGGAGACCTCGAGAATCTTCGCGGCGTTTTTCGTGGCCAAGCTGGGAGGGCCATCACACTCCTCGCCCTGGGAAGTTGTGAATCGTTTCAACGGATTGCATTCCATGCCGGCCGATACTTCCGTCCTCGCTTTTATTCCAGGGCGCCCACATGGCGTATCGCAGTCGCTGGCTCGCTGGCATATTCACGCTGCTCGCGGCCGGAATTTCCATGGCCACATTCGCGCGCACGCCCACGCTGGCGCGGCCGCCGGCGATCGCACCAGCCGGCTCGTTGTACGAGCGCCTTGGCGGAACACCGGCGGTCACTGCCTTCGTTGCCGACACGATCGACAAGGTGGTTGCGAATCCGCAGACGAACCGGCCCTTCGACAAGGTCAACCTCCAGAACGCGAAGGACATGCTCGTAGAACAGATCTGCGCCTTCACCGGCGGCGGCTGCCCCTGCAGCAGCGAGCCGAAGCTCGCAGTGTTCGCGAGCGACGACATCAGCGATATGGAGTACTTCGGCCTGATCGAAGCGCTGCGCGAGTCGATGCGCGCCCGGGACGTCCCGCTGGCTGCCCGCAACCAGCTGCTGGAAGTCCTCACGCCGATGGAGCGGATCGTTGCAAGGCTCTGAGCCCGGCATCCGCCGCTATCTACTCGAGATCGAGCTCGGCGCGCACCGGCGCGAAACTTCGCCGATGTAATGGACTGGGCCCCAGGGCATTCAGCGCCGCGACGTGCGCCGGGGTGGGATATCCCTTGTGCCCGGACAGCGAGAAACCCGGATAGCGGTGATCGAGATCGCGCATCAGCGCATCGCGCGTGGTCTTGGCGAGAATCGATGCCGCGCTGATCGATGGTACCGAGGCGTCTCCCTTGATCACCGCCTCGAACAGACATTCGAAACCGAGACCGTCGGCGCACGGGCAGCGATTGCCGTCGACGAACACCTGCTGTGGCGGCACGGCGAGGCCTAACAAAGCCCGGCGCATCGCCAGCATGGTCGCCTGCAGGATGTTGATGCTGTCGATTTCTTCGGCGTCCGCCCAGGCAACCGCGTAACACAGAGCCCGATCGCGGATGAGGATGGCGAGGCTTTCGCGTTCCTCGGGCTCGAGGACTTTCGAATCCGCCAGCCCGCGAATGGGCCGTGCCGGGTTGAGGATCACCGCGGCGGCAACCACTGGACCTGCGAGCGGCCCGCGCCCGGCCTCGTCGACGCCCGCCACGCGCAATCGCACACGCAGCTTCATGCCGGCACCGCGCGAGTTTCGAGCAGTTCGGCAACTTCCGCCGCGGCGCGGTCCGCGCCATCGCACCGCAGGCGCGAATGGATGGCAGCGAATTCCTGCTGGACTCGCGCCACGTCCGCAGGTTGTTCGAGCCAATGCGCCAAGGCATTCGCGAGATTCGCAGGGCTCGCCGCTTCCTGGAAAAATTCCGGCACGAGTTCCTTGCCGGCGAGCAGGTTGGGCTGCGAGAAATGCCTGATCTTCACGAGCCCGAGCGTGCGCAACAGGAACGCGGTGATCGCGCCCAGCCTGTAGGCCACCACCATCGGACGCCTGGACAAGCGCTGTCTCGAGCGTGGCCGTGCCCGATGCCACCAGCACGACGTCAGCGGCCGCGAGCGCGCGGCGTGCCTGTCCGTCGAGCAGACGCACGTGCGCGTCGGGCGCGTACTCGGCGCAACGCGCGGCGAACAGCTCACGCAACGTGGGAGTCACCATCGGCGCAATGGTGACCAATCCATTGAAACGTTTCGCCAGCAACTGCGCGGCGCCGGCGAAAACGCCGGCGAGCTTTTCGACCTCACCACGACGGCTGCCGGGCAACACGGCGAGCACGCGCGCCGCCGGATCGAGTGCCGAGCTCGGCGCGCGCCGCGCCACGATCCACGTCCATGGGAATCTGGTCGGCGAGCGGGTGACCCACGAAGGCAGCGCGGACGCCATGTTCACGATAGAAATCGGGTTCGAACGGAAACAGGCAGAGCACGAGGTCGACGGCCGCACCGATGGTGCGCACCCGTCCCTGCCGCCAGGCCCAGACCTGCGGGCTCACGTATTGCACGGTGGTGAGCCCGGCGCGCTTGAGTTTCTTCGCGAGCCCCAGGTTGAACTCCTTGTAGTCGACGCCGATGAACACATCGGGCCGCCACTCGAGAATCTGCCGGGTCAGGGCGCCGCGCAACCGCATGAGGCGCGGCAAGTGCGTGATCACCTCGGTCAGTCCCATGACCGCCAGCTCTTCGATCCCATGCCAGGCCACGCAGCCGGCGGCCTTCATACGGGGGCCGGCGACTCCCGCAAATTCGGCGTCGGGAAATCTGCGGCGCAACGCCTCGATGAGGGCGGCACCGAGCGCATCACCGGATGTTTCGCCCGCGACCAGTGCGATGCGCAATGGCGAGCTGCCTAGCGCACGAGGCTGCGCGTGGACTCGCCGATGAAATCGACGAAGATCTTCAGTTCCGGCTGCGTGGCCACGCGCGACTGAAGCTCGGCCACCGCGTCGGCCAGTTTGAGGTCCGAGCGATAGAGGACGCGATAGGCGTTCTTGAGATTGCGGATCTGCTCGGGCGTGAAGCCACGGCGCTTCAACCCTTCCGAGTTGATCGAATGCGGCACCGCGGGTGTGCCGACGGCCATGACGTACGGCGGCACATCACGCGTCGCCGCGGAATTGTTGCCGAGGAAGGCATGCGCGCCGACCTTGGTGAACTGGTGAGTGCCCGCGTAGCCGCCCATGATGACCCAGTCGCCGAGCACCACATGGCCGGCCAGCGTGGCGTAGTTGGCCATCACGCACTTGTTGCCCACGCGGCAGTCGTGCGCGACATGGGTGAAAGCCATGAAGAGGTTGTCGCTGCCGATGGTGGTGAGGCCACCGCCCTGCGCGGTGCCACGGTTCATGGTCGTGAATTCGCGAAACACATTGCGATCGCCGATTTCCAGACGCGTGGGTTCGCCCTTGTACTTGAGGTCCTGCGGTGCATCACCGATGGATGCGAACTGGAAGATCTTGTTGTCCGCGCCGATGGTGGTGGGCCCGTTGACGACCGCGTGCGGACCTATCCACGTGCCCGCGCCGATGATCACGCCGTCCCCGATGACGGTGTAAGGACCCACCGTGACGTCGCTCGCGAGCTCGGCCTTAGGAGAAACGATGGCGCGGGGATCGATGCCGCTCACGCCGGCGGTGCCTTTGCCGAAGTCTTGTTGGTTTCAGGCGCGACCATAAGTTCTGCGGAAGTTACCTCATCGTCACCCACGTACGCCACGGTGGTGAACTTCCAGATGCCACGCATCGAGCGCTCGAGCTTCGCGGTGAGGATGAGCGTATCGCCGGGCTCGACCGGCTTGCGGAAACGCGCCTTGTCGATACCGACGAAAAAGAATCTCGTGGAATCGTCCGGTACGACGTCAGCGGTGATGAACGCCAGCAGACCGGCGGTCTGCGCCAGGGCCTCGATGATCATGACGCCCGGCATCACCGGCCGGTGCGGGAAATGCCCGACGAAAAACGGCTCATTGGCGGTGACGTTCTTGATCGCCCTGATGCTCTCGCCCTTGACACACGAAAGCACGCGGTCGACGAGCAGAAATGGATAGCGGTGCGGCAACAACCGCCTGACGCCCATGTGGTCGAGTGAAATCGACTCGCTCATTTTAGTTAGTCCTCGGAAGAATCCTTGTCCACGGCGCTGAAGCCCACGTGCTTCTCTACGGCGCGCAGCCGTTTGGCCATCGCGTCGAGCCGCTTGATGCGGGCGACGATGCGCCGCCACGTACCCGCTTCCTCGCTCGGGAGCGCGGAAGAATACACGCCCGGCTTGTCGATGGAGTGCGAGATGAATGACGTTCCCAGCACGACCACGTCATCGCACAGCGAGATATGGCCCACGAGACCGACTTTGCCGCCGAGCACGCAGCGCTTGCCGAGCACGCTGCTGCCGGCGATGGCCACGCATGCGGCCAGCGCCGAATGAGCGCCGATGCGCACGTTGTGCGCGATCATGATGAGGTTGTCGATCTTCACGCCCTCTTCGATGACGGTATCACCGAGTGCGCCACGATCGATGGTGGTGTTGGCGCCGATTTCGACGTCATCGCCGATGTTCACGCCACCGATCTGCGGCACCTTGATCCAGGTGCGCTTTTCGGAAGCGTACCCGAACCCGTCGCCGCCGATCACCGCGCCTGGCTGCACGATGCATCGCCGTCCGAAGACGACATGGTGGCCGACGAACACGCGAGCCACGAAGCGCGAATCGTCGCCAATCACGGCACCACGCCCGATGACGGTGCCGGGACCGATGAAACAACGCGCACCGATCCGCGCGCCTTCGCCGACGTATGCCTGTGCCGCGATCTCCGCCGACGGATCGATGGCGGCACCGGCCGCAACCGACGCCGCCGGATGGACACCCGGGTTCAGGGGCGGATCCGGATGGAGCAGCGTGGCGACCCGAGCGTAGGTCGCGTGTGGGTTGAGCAGCGATGAGCACGGGCACCGGGGAGTCCGGCGCAGATTTCGCATCGAGGATGACGGCGCCCGCGCGCGTGCCCGCGAGCTGCGCGACGTACTTGGAATTGGCGAGGAAGGTGATCGACCGGGGCTCGGCCTGCGACAACGCGGCGACGGAGTCCACCGTCGCCGCCGGGTCACCGCGCAGTTCGCAGCCGAATCGGACCGCGAGTTCGCCGAGCGTCATTGTCATGGCGGCCGGCTCGAGGGCGCCCTGAGCGAGTGCCGCTTACGGCTTCGCGGGCGGCTTCGCGGGCGCGGGAGCTGCACCCGCAGCCGGCTTCGGCGCACGCGCCTGCAGGCCCTGGAGAACCGCGGCCGTGATGTCGACGGTGGGCGTGGCGTAGATGACGCCTTCGGCGATCACGATGTCGAAGCTCTGCGCCTTGGCGTATTCGCGGACTTCACCGAACAACAGGCGCTGGAGCTTGTTCATCTCTTCCTGGCGCTTGGCGTTCGAATCGTCCTGCAGCTCGGCCTTCTTGCGCTCGATCTCGCGAGCGCTGTCACGCAAATCCTTTTCCGCCTTGGTGCGCTGGTCGGCGGCCATCGTCGCCAGGTCTTTCTGGTATTTCTCGTTACGAGTTTTCAGCGCCTGCTCCTGGGCGACGAGCTGCTGAAGACGCGGTCCGAATTCGGCGCGCAGATTTTCCTGGACGACCTTCGCCTGCGGCGAATCTTCGAACAGCTTGGCGATGTCCACGACACCGACCTTGATCTCGGCGGCAACGGGCAAGGAGAACGTCGCCGCGATCAGCGAACCCAAGAGAACTTTGCGGAAGGAAACCTGCACTGAACTTACCTCTTAAAAAAGTACTGGCCTCTTAGAAAGCCTGGCCAACCGAGAACTGGAAGCGCTCTACTTCGTCTTCGTAGAGATATATGTCGCCCTTGTATGCATTCAGGGGCAAGGCATAGCTGAAACGGAACACTCCCAGCGGCGCAAGCCATTGAACGGCAACGCCTGTCGAGTGCTTCAATTTATCATACTTGAACGAGTAATCGACCGGCGGACCGAACGCACCGAGAGGTCCGTAGAAAGTGTAGCGATTGCCCGTCGAGAAGATGTTGCCCAAGTCGTAGAACCACGAGAGGCGAGCCGACGACTGGAATTTCTGCGGCAGCGGGATGATGACCTCCGCCCGGCCCGTGACCTTCATGTTGCCGCCGAACGGACGGCCGAAATCGTCCTTGGGTCCCAGGCGACTCTCTTTATAGCCGCGCACCGTCTCGGGTCCCCCGCCGTAGAACTGCCGATAGGGAGGCAGCGCCGTGGTGTCGCCGACGTCGATGCCGTAGGCGAGATCGGCACCGAGCTGCAGAGTGAACCGGCCAAACAGCGGGATGTACTTGATGAAGTCGTAGCTCGCGACGTAGTACTGAACGTCGCTGATACCCGGAAGGGCATAAGCCAGGCCGAACGAGTGCCGCATGCCGCGATCGGCAAACAACGAACGATTGCGGCTGTCGTAGTTCCACGATGTGGTGAACTCGACGGTGTTGTACTCGGTTCCTACGAGGCGAACATCGCAGGTCGGGATCCTGGGGTCGTAGTCGATGCACTCCGAGTAGGAATCGCCGTTCTAGCGCCACCCATTCGATGGCCTGGCGCGCGCTGCTGCCGACGCTCGTGAGCAGGCTCGACTTCTGGAACTGCAGGCCCATGCGAAGGCCCTGGTTTTCGCCGATCGGATATCCGATGTCGAAACCGGCGCCGATCGTCTCCGACGAGAAGTCGGAAGATGAAGACACGAACTGAGTCTGGTCGCGATAGGTGACGTTGCCGGTCAGGCCCACGCCGTCGGCCGTGAAGTAAGGCTCGGTCATCGAGACGCCGTACACCTTGCTGTACTTGCCGGAATTGAGGTCGATCGACACACGGCGTCCGGTGCCGAGGAAATTCGCATCGGCGTAGTTGCCGCTGAGGATGAACGACTGCGACTCCGAATAGCCGATACCACCGCCGAGCTGCGCGGAAGGACCCTCTTCGATTTCGTAGGTGACGTCGACCAGGTCGGTGGAACCGGCCACCGGCTTGGTCTCGGACTCGACCTTCTTGATGTACGGCAGGCGTTCGAGACGCTGCTTCGAACGGTCGAGCGCGGCGTTCGACAGCCAGCCGCCCTCGAGCTGGCGCATCTCGCGGCGAAGCACTTCGTCGTTGATCTTGGTCGACGCCGTTGAACGCGATGTGGCGCACGTACACGCGGTTGCCCGGATCGACGAAGAACGTGAGCGACAGTTCCTTGTTAGCCGGATCGCCGATGGTGGTGGGCACCGGATCGACCTTGGCGAACGCGAAACCGTCTTCACCCAGGCGGTTCTGCAGCAGCTCCTGGGTCGTGGTGATGGTCTTGCGCGAGAACGTATCGCCCGGCTGCACCAGCAGATAGCGGCGCAGCAGCGGCTCGGGCACCACGAAGGTGCCGGCGAGCTTCACTTCCTTGATCTTGTGGACCTCGCCTTCGCTGACGTTCACCGTGATGAAGATGTCGTCCTTCTCCGGCGCGATGGCGACCTGCGTGGATTCCACCTCGAAGTTCGCGTAGCCGCGATCCATGTAGAACGAGCGCAGCTTTTCGAGGTCGCCCTGCAGCGACTCGCGCGAATAGCGGTCGTCCTGCTTGTAGAACGACAGCAGGTTGGGCGTCTTGAGCTCGAACGCCTCGAGGATGTCCTTTTCCGTGAACGTCTCATTGCCGACGATGTTGATCTGCCGGATCTTGGCCCGCTTGCCTTCGACGATATCGATCTTGATCTTGACCCGGTTGCCGGCGACTTCCTCGACCTGCGCGTCGATGCGCGCCGCGTACTTGCCGCGCGCGCCGTACTGGTCCTGCAGGAACGACTTCACGTCCTCGAGCACCGAGCGGTCGAACGTCTTGCCCTGCGCGAGGCCGACGTTGCGCAGCGACTTGCCGAGATCTTCGGTCTTGATGTCCTTGTTGCCCTTGAGCTCGAAGCTCTCGATGGTCGGGCGCTCGTTGACCACCACGATCAGCGTGCTGCCGTCGCGGCGCAATTCCACGTCGCGGAAAAAGCCGGTGTCGTACAGCGCGCGCACCGCCTCGCGGATGCGCTGCGTCGACAGGTTGTCGCCGATGTTGATCGGTAGATAGTTGTAGACCGTGCCTTCGGTGACGCGCTGCAGACCTTCGACGCGGATGTCGCCGACGGTGAACGCCGGCCCTTCCTGGGCACGCAAGGGGGCTGCCAGCAAGATCCCGCTGGCGGCACAAAGAGTCGCGAACCGTATGGTCAAATCAGTCCCCTGGAGAATTCGTTTTTAGTAGATTCAAGATGTCGACAAGTCGTTGAACAAGGCCACGCCCATGAGCAGCACCAGCAGCAGCAGCCCGGCCTGCTGGCCGACCAGGTAGGCGCGGTCGGACAGCGGGCGCCCTTTCACCCACTCGACGAGCTGGAACACGATCTGTCCGCCGTCGAGGATCGGAATGGGCAGCAGGTTGAGGAAGCCCAGCGACAGCGACAGCAGCACCAGCATCATCAGGAAGCTGAAGAGGCCCGCATGCGCGGCTTCGCCCACCGATAGTCGCGATGCCGATGAAGCCCGAGGTGTTCTTCCACGACACATCGCCGGTGAGCATGCGCACGAAGAACTTCGCCTGCACCGCCGTCATCTGCCAGGCCTTGCTGATCGAATAGGACAGCGCGCTCAGCGGACCGACCGGCGTGTGCGTGCGCATTTCCGGTGGATAGGGAACGCTGAGGTCCTCGGGGACCGATGCGCAGGCGCCCGATCGTCTGGCCGCCATCGGTCTCGCTGGCGACGGTCACGCGGCGCGTCAGCTCGCTGCCGGCGCGCTGCACGGTGACGACGATTTCCTGCCCGGGACGCGCGCGCACGTAGTCGCGAAACTCGCTGAAGTTGCGGACCGCCGTGCCGTCCACTTGCTTGACCTCGTCGTCCACCATGAGCCCGGCCTTTGCCGCGGGGCCGCCCGGCTCGACCGCACCGAGCACCGCCGGAAGCGACGGCGTCCAGTATTCGAATCCGAGTCCGCAGATAGAGCTGGTACGGCTCGGTGAGCTTGTGGCGAAGCGCGGGATCCGAGATCGCGAGCGTGACACGTGCGCTCCGCGCCGGTGCGATTGCGCACCACCATGACGGCTTCGCCATCGTCGCTGACCGCGTCTAACAACCCGAGCGAAGCGTCGACCTGGTCGAGGACGGGATCGCCGTCGATGCTGCGGATTTCATCGCCGTTGGCGCAGGCCGGCAGCGGCGGCCGGCGAGCCGACGACCACCTTGTCCGACCACCGGCTTTCACGTGGTTGACGCCATTCACCCAGAAGATGGCCCAGAGCATGAGAACGGCGAACAGGATGTTCGCCGCGGGTCCCGCCAGCAGCACGAGGATGCGTTGCCAGGGCGGCTTGCTGGCGAATGCGCGCGGCAGATCTTCCGGGGCGACCGCGCCGTCGCGCTCGTCGAGCATGCGCACGTATCCGCCGAGCGGCAGCGCGGCGATGACGAATTCCGTGTGATCGGGCGCGGCGCCGACCCGCTTGAAGAGCGGCTTGCCGAAACCCACCGAGAAGCGCAGCACCTTGAAGCCGAGCTTGCGGGCCACCCAGAAGTGGCCGTACTCGTGCACGGTGACCAGCAGGCTGACGCCGACGATGAACCAGAGAATGTTCCAGCCAATCTGCATCGAGTGCCCCAGGCCTTAGGCGTGCGCGGCGCGAGGCCGGATGAATGAGGAAGCGCGGACGCGCGCTTCGGCGTCGGCCGCCAGCACATCGTCGAGATCGCGAATTTCGCCACCCGATGTGGTTGCCATCACCGACTCAATGACTGCCGGAATTCGCGCAAAGTTCAATCCACCGTCGAGAAAGGCCGATACGGCCACCTCGTTGGCGGCATTAAGTGATGCGGGCCGCAGGCCGCCCGCCCGGGCGGCCTCCTGTGCCAGGGCCAGTGCCGGGAAGCGCCGCAGGTCCGGCGCCTCGAATCGCAGGTGCCCCACCTTCACGAGGTCGAGCGATTGTACACCCGAGGTCACGCGCTCCGGCCAGGCGAGCGCGTGCGCGATGGGCGTGCGCATGTCCGGGGCGCCCAGCTGCGCCAGCACCGAGCCGTCGACGTATTCGACCAGCGAATGGACGATGCTTTCGCGGTGGATCAGCACCTCGACCTGATCCGGCGCGCACGCCGAACAGCAGGCAGGCTTCGATGAACTCGAGCCCCTTGTTCATGAGCGTGGCGGAGTCGACCGAAATCTTCCGGCCCATCACCCAGTTCGGGTGCGCGCAGGCCTCGTCGGGCGTGACGCGCTCGAGACGCGCGCCGTCGGCGTCGAGGAACGGCCCGCCCGATGCGGTCAGCAGGATGCGCTTCACGCCGGGCGGCGCCACGCCGCAACGCGTGTTCCGTGCGGCAGGCACTGGAACACCGCGTTGTGTTCGCTGTCGATGGGCAGCAGCGTGGCGCCGGAGTCGCGCACGATCTGCATGAGCAGCGGCCCCGCCATGACCAGCGATTCCTTGTTGGCTAACAACAATCGCTTGCCGGCGCGCGCCGCCGCGAGCGTCGAGCGCAGCCCGGCGGCGCCCGACGATGGCCGCCATGACGCTGTCGCACTTCCGGCAGCGCCGCGATCTCGACCAGCGCGTCGGCGCCGCCGATCACCTGCGTCGGCGCCTTGCGCGCGCGCAGCTCGCTTTCGAGGCGCGCCGCGGCGGTGGTGTCGCCAAGCGCGGCATACGGAACGCTGAAGCGCAGGCACTGGTCGGCGAGCTTTTCGACGTTGCGATTCGCGCCGAGCGCGACGACGCGGAAGCGATCGGGATGGCGCGCGATCACATCGAGCGTGTGCTCGCCGACCGAACCGGTGGAACCCAGGATGGCGACGCCTTTCATGCCATCACTGCTCATGTGATGACCTCGAGGCCGATGAGCGCGAACACCAGCGCCGGCGCGGCCGCGGTGACGCTGTCGATGCGATCGAGCATGCCGCCGTGCCCGGGGAACAGCGTGCCGCTGTCCTTGAGGCCCGCGGCGCGCTTCAACATGCTTTCCGTCAGATCGCCGACGATCGAGAGCGCCGCCACCGCGACGCAGGTCATGACGAACGGCCAGGCGTCCACTTCGAACAGCCATTTCGCGGCAAGCCCAGGCGACGATGCCGCTCGCTGACAATCCGCCGAGCGCGCCTTCCCAGGTCTTCTTCGGCGACACGCGCGGCGCCAGCGGCACGCGGCCGAACCACCGACCGGCGAAAAACGCGCCGGTGTCCGCGGCCCACACCAGTGCGAGCGTGAACAGCACCCAGCGTGTGCTTTGCGTGATGAACGTGACGTGCACCAGGGCCAGCCAGCAGGGCACGAGCGACAGCAATCCGGCGAGCGCCGCCGTGACCGGGGTTACGCGGCCGGGCGCGAGGCACAACCACAGGAATGCCGACGAACCACCACACCACCGCGACCGTCACGATGATGAGCACGAAGCCCGGGTACGACGAGTAGAAATAGAGGCAGGCCACCAGCGCGAGCGCGATGGCGATCGTGAAGGCGGCGCGCGTTGCCGGCGTGACCTTGCCGATGAAGCCGGCCCATTCCCACGCGCCGATCAGCACGAGCACGGTGAGCAGCCACACGGTGGCGATCGGCGGCAAGCCCGAGCATCACGCCGAGCAGCACCGCGACGAGCACGAGGGCGGTGACGACGCGTTCCTTAAGCACGGCGCGAAGCCTCCTGCGCCTGCGTCGCGTGTCAGGCCGAAGCGGCGCTCGCGGCTCGCGAACGAGGCGAGCGCGGCTTCGAGATCCGGCACGTCGAAATCCGGCCACAGCGTTTCGCAGACGTGCAACTCGGTGTACGCGAGGTTCCACAGCAGGAAATTGCTGATGCGGTGATCGCCGCCGGTGCGAATGAACAGATCCGGATCGGGCAGGTCGCCGAGCTGCAGCTCGCGCGCGAAACGATCCTCGTCGATGGCGTCGAGTGGCAGCGCGCCGCTCGCGACCTGCGCCGCGAGGCGCCGTGCCGCCTGCACGATGTCCCAGCGGCCGCCGTAACTCACCGCCACCTGCAGCTTCAGGCCCGGATTGGCCGCCGTGAGCTCTTCGCCGGCGGCCATGCGCGCCTGCAGCCTGACGCTGAGCGCGTGGCGATCGCCGATGAAGCGCAGCCGCACCTTGTTCTTGTGCAGGTCGTCGACCTCGCGATCGATGGCATCGAGGAACAGCTGCATCAAACTAGTCGACTTCGATCGTGGGCCGCTGCCAGTTCTCGCTCGAGAAGGCGAACAGCGTGAGCGCGCCGACGCCGCGCCGCGCGCACTCCTCGATGCACAGGCGCACCGGACGCACGCCTTCCTTGTGCCCGGCATGGCGCGCGAGGCCGCGCGCCTCGGCCCACCGCCGTTGCCGTCCATGATGATCGCGATGTGTTTGGGAATGCTCACGGTGGGCAGCAACGTGTCGAGCGACGACCCGCTCACACCTGCAGGAGTTCTTTTTCCTTGGCGGCGAGCTGCGTTTCGATGTCAGCCGATGTACTTGTCGGTGAGCTTCTGGATGTCGACTTCGGCCTTCTTCTCTTCGTCCTGCGAGATGAGCTTTTCCTTGAGCGCTTCCTTCACGTCGGCGATCACGTCGCGGCGCACGTTGCGCACGGCGACGCGCGCGTTCTCGGCGTCGGCGCGCGCCACCTTGGTGATGTCCTTGCGGCGCTCCTCGGTGAGCGGCGGCAGCGGAATGCGGATGACCGTGCCCGCGCTCATCGGGTTCAGGCCGAGGTCGGACTTGTGGATCGCCTTCTCGATGGCCTGCACCATGGTCTTCTCCCAGGGAGAGACCACCAGCGTGCGCGCGTCCTCGACGCTGATGTTGGCCACCTGCTTGAGCGGCGTGTCGGTGCCGTAGTAGTCGACCTTCATGTTCTCGATGAGCGACGGATGCGCGCGACCGGTGCGCAGCTTCTTCAGATCGCCCTGGAAATTCTCGACGCACTTGCCCATGCGGGTGGCTGCGTCCTTCTTGATGTCGTCTAACATGATTCCTGGCCCTCGAGCGTAAACGTCAATCGTTGGTGACGACCGTGCCGATGTCGTCGCCGCGCACCACGCGCGGCAGGTCGCCCGCATTGTTGAGATTGAACACCTGCAGCGGCATGCGGTTGTCGCGGCACATGACGATGGCGGTGGCGTCCATGACATTGAGACGGTCGGCCAGCACCTTGTCGTAGGTGAGCGTGGCGTAGCGCTTCGCATCCGGATTCTTCATCGGATCCGAGTCGTAGATGCCGTTGACCTTGGTGGCCTTGAGCAGCACGTCGGCGTCGATCTCGATGGCGCGCAGCGCCGCCGCCGAGTCGGTGGTGAAAAACGGATTGCCGGTGCCCGCCGCGAAGATGACCACGCGGTCCTTTTCGAGATGGCGCATCGCACGGCGGCGAATGTAGTCCTCGCACACCTGGTTGATGCGCACCGCGCTCTGCACGCGCGCCATCGCCGCCCAGGCTCTCGATGGCGTCCTGCATGGCCAGCGCGTTCATGACGGTGGCCAGCATGCCCATGTGATCGGCCGTGACCCGGTCGATGCCGGCGCGGGCCAGGCCCGCGCCGCGGAAGATGTTGCCGCCGCCGATCACGCAGGCCACCTGCACGCCGGAGTGCTGGATCTCGAGCACTTCGCTGGCGATGCGCTTCAGCACCGCCGGATCGATGCCGAACTCGGTCGTGCCCAGCAGCGCCTCTCCCGAAAGCTTGACGAGAATGCGTTTGTACGGCGCAGTCATTTACTCGATTCCCCTTCCCCGTTTGCGTAGGGCTCCGACGCGTTGCGCACTTTGCCATAAAGAAAACCCCGCGAGAGGCGGGGTTTTCTGCTCGGCTAGTGCTTGGTGGCCGGAGGGTCAGTCTTGGTCTGGGCCGCTTTGACCTGCTCCATGACTTCGGCCGCGAAATCGCCCTGCTTCTTTTCGATGCCCGCGCCGACTTCGACGCGCTCGAACGACTTCACGCTCGCCTTCTTGTCCTTGAGCAGCTTCTCGATGGTGACATCGGCGTCCTTGACGAAAGGCTGACCGGTGAGCGCGAACTCGTTGAGCGACTTGCGCAGACGGCCTTCGATCATCTTCGCGACGATGTCGGCCGGCTTGCCTTCGGCAAGCGCCTTCGCCGTCTCGATTTCGCGCTCTTTCGCCACGTGTTCCGCCGGCGCATCCGCCGGAGTGAGGTAGCGCGGGCTGGCCGCGACGACCTGCATGGCGAGGTCGCGCGCCAGGTCGGCGTCGCCGCCTTCGACGGCCACGAGTGCCGCCTTCTTGTTGTCGGAGTGCACGTAGGAACCCACGAGCGTCGGCGCCGTCACCAGCACCACGCGGCGCACAGTGAGGTTCTCGCCGAGCTTGGCGATCAGCGCGCGACGCTTTTCGTCGACCGTCTCACCGCTGGCGAGCTTCAGGCCATTGACGGCTTCGGCGTTCGAAGCGCTGGCGGCCAGCGCCGCCTTCGCGACTTCGGAAGCGAAGCCACGGAAGTCATCGCCACGCGCGACGAAGTCGGTCTCGCTGTTCACTTCGACCAGCACGCCGGTCTTGCCGTCAGCGGACTTCTCGATGACGACCACGCCTTCGGCGGCAACTCGCGAGGCCTTCTTGTCGGCCTTGGCGAGACCCGACTTGCGCATGTTCTCCGCGGCGGCATCGAGATCGCCATTCGCTTCGACGAGCGCCTTCTTGCACTCCATCATGCCGGCGCCGGTGCGCTCGCGCAGCTGTTTGACAGCATCTGCGGGAATATTCATTCGACTTCCTTAGCTTGAATTGGCTGGTAAGGCTGCGATCAGCCGCGACGCGGACCGCCGCCACCACCGCCGCGACCGCGGCCGGGGGCATTGCCCGTGCCGGTGCGCGAACGACCGGCGCTGGCCGTGGCGCTGCGCGGAGCTGCTTCGCCCGTGTCCGTGAACACAGCCGGATCGGCACCGTCTTCCGGGTCGGCCGCGACGCTCGCGACCACCGGACGACGTCTTGCCGTGGTGTTGGCCGGACGACCTCGACGCTGCGGCGGCGGCGCCTTCGGCGGTGCCTGTCGCGCGCCCTTCTTGCGCGGATTGCCGTTCTCGTCGAGCTCGACGAATTCGTCTTCGCCCACGGCAACCGCCGGAGCCTGCGAGCGGCCTTCGATGATCGAGTCGGCAATGCCTGCGGCATACAGCGAGATGGCGCGCATGGCGTCGTCGTTACCGGGGATCACGTAGTCGACGTTGTCGGGCGCGCAGTTGGTGTCCACCACCGCGACAACCGGAATGCCGAGCTTCTTGGCTTCGAGGATGGCGATCTCTTCGTGGCCGACGTCGATGATGAAGATGACGTCGGGCGGAGATTCCATCTGCTTGATGCCGCCCAGGCTCTTCTCGAGCTTGTCTTTCTCACGGCGCATCATCGTGGCTTCTTTCTTGCCACGCTTGCCGAGGGTGCCGTTCTCCGACATCTCGGTGAGATCCGCGAGCCGCTTGATGGAGCCGCGGATGGTCTTGAAATTGGTGAGCATGCCGCCCAGCCAGCGCTGGTTGACGAAAGGCATCTCGCAGCGGCGAGCTTCCTTCTCAACCGCTTCGCGCGCCGAGCGCTTGGTGCCGACGAAGAGCACCTTGCCGCCATCGGCAACCACGCCGCGCACGAAGCTGGCCGCTTCCGCGTACATGGGCTGCGTCTTCTCGAGGTTGATGATGTGGATCTTGTTTCGTTCGCCGAAAATGAACGGAGCCATCTTCGGGTTCCAGAAGCGGGTCTGATGTCCGAAATGGACGCCCGCTTCCAGCATTTGTCGCATTGACACGCCGGACATCAAATTTCTCCTGGTGGGTTAAGCCTCCGCGCCGCCCGGGTGGATATCCTTGCCCTCTTCAAGAAGAGAGCTCTTCGGACACCCATCCACCCGTTATGCCGTCCCGCCTGGAGTGGCGAATCTTTTTAAAGACCGGCTTTTCTTCGAAAAGCCTGGGCTGCAGGTTGCGCGTGTGGTTTAAGTGAGTTTCATTGCCAAAAAAGGCCGCGCTTTATACCATCCCTCCCCCGTCAAAACAATGCCTTACGCAGGTACACCCGATGGACTCCCTCGTGAGCCGCCACATCACCATTAAGTCCCCGGCCGAGCAGGAAAAAATGCGCGTGGCCGGGCGCCTGGCGGCCGAAGTCCTCGACATGATCGGGGAGCACGTAAAGCCCGGAGTGACCACCGAGGAGCTCGATCGCCTGTGTTTTGAGCACATTACCCAGGTGCAGAAGTCCATTCCGGCGAATGTGAACTATCGGGGTTTCCCCAAGACCATCTGCTCGTCGGTGAACCACGTCGTCTGCCACGGCATCCCGAACGACAAGGTGCTGAAGTCGGGCGACATCGTGAACATCGACGTCACCGTGATCCGCGACGGATTCCATGGCGACACCAGCCGCATGTACTACGTCGGCAAACCCGCCCTGCCCGCGCAGCGCCTCGCCGAGACCTGCTGGGAAGCGATGTGGCGCGGCATAGAAAAGGTGCGCCCGGGTGCGCGTCTCGGCGACATCGGCCATGCCATCCAGACCTTCGTCGAAGCACACAATTTTTCAGTGGTGCGCGAATACTGCGGGCACGGCATCGGCCGCGTGTACCACGAAGACCCGCAGGTGCTGCACTACGGCGAGCCTGGCACGGGCGATGAGCTCAAGACCGGCATGACCTTCACGATCGAACCCATGGTGAACGCCGGCAAGCGCCACGTGCGGTTGTTGGGCGATGGCTGGACCGTGGTCACCAAGGACCACTCGCTGTCGGCGCAATGGGAACACACCGTGCTCGTGACCGAGACCGGCGTCGAAGTGCTGACGCTCGGCGAGGGCAGCAAGCGCCCCGCGGCGTCTAACTAGATGGCCTCCCTTGACGAGGACATCGAGGCAACCGAAACCACGGTCCTGCGCAGAACGCCCTGGTTGCGGCTCGCTTACCTGCCGGATCGGCTCGCCGAAGCGGCATACGCACCCGAAGCCTTTCGCAAGGAACTGAAGGAAGCGCACGACGAGCTCGCCGAACGCTTCCGCGCCGATGAATCGGTGGAAGTGCTGGTGCACGCCCGCGCCGAACTCATCGACGCCATCCTGCGGCGAAGTGTGGCGTTCGCAGTTGCCCGCCGGCTACGAGAGCTGGACGCTGGCGGCCGTCGGCGGCTACGGCCGCGGCGAGCTGCACCCGCATTCCGACGTCGACATCCTGATCCTCGTGCCGCAAGCGCCCGACGAAGCCGGACGCGCGGTCGTCGAACGCGTGGTCACCTTCCTGTGGGACATCAATCTCGAAGTCGGCCACAGCGTGCGCACCGTGGCCGAATGCGCAGAAGAAAGCATCGCCGATGTCGGCGTCATGACCACGCTCATCGAGGCACGCCTGCTCGCCGGCAACGTGGAGTTGCTCGCCGCGATGCGCGAGGCCGTATCCGCCGATCGCGTGTGGTCGGTGAAGGCGTACTTCGAAGCCAAGGTGAACGAACAGCAGGATCGCCATCTCAAGGCCAACGACACCGCGTACAACCTCGAGCCGAATGTGAAGACCGGCCCCGGCGGACTGCGCGACATCCAGACGATCGCCTGGGTGGCCAAGCGCCACTTCGGCGCAAGCTCGCTCGATGAGCTCCTGACCCACGGCTTCCTGTCGACGTCGGAACTGCGCAAGCTCAAGCAGGCGCAGTCGTTCCTGTGGAAGGTGCGCTTCGGCCTGCACGTGGTCACCGGCCGCCGCGAGGACCGCCTGCTGTTCGATCACCAGATCAAGCTGGCGCAGACCTTCGGCTACGAAGACGCTTCTTATACGCTGGCCGTCGAGCAGTTCATGCAGCGGTACTACCGCACGGTCATGGACGTGATGCTGCTCAACGAACTGCTGCTGCAGTTGTTCCGCGAGGCCATCCTCACCGAAACCGCGCCGCCGCGGCCGCTCTCGCCGCGCTTCCAGGTGCGCAACGACTACCTCGAAGCCGTCAACGAGGAACTGTTCGCGCGCACCCCGTCCACGTTGCTGGAGCTGTTCGTGGTGCTGCAGCAGAACCCGGATGTGAAAGGCGTGCGCGCCTCCACCATCCGTTCGGTGAACAAGAACCTGTGGCTCATCGACGAAGAGTTCCGGCAGAACCCGCGCAACCATCGGCTGTTCCTGGAGATCCTGCGCGCGCCGGCGGGCGTCACCCATGAGCTGCGCCGCATGAACACCTACGGTGTACTCGGCCGTTACATCCCGGCATTCGGCCGCATCGTCGGTCGCATGCAGTACGACCTGTTCCATGCGTACACCGTCGATGCGCATACGCTGTTCGTGCTGAGCAACCTGCGGCGCCTGTCGCTGCCGAAGTACGACCACGAACTGCCGCAGCTCTCGGCCATCATGCAGCAGTTGCCGAAGCTCGAGATCGCCTACCTCGCCGCACTCTTCCACGACATCGCCAAGGGCCGCGGCGGCGACCACTCGCAGCTCGGCTCGGTAGACGCGGAGGCGTTCTGCCTGGAGCAGGGCTTGTCGCGTTACGACGCGCGCCTGGTCGCGTGGCTGGTGCAGAACCACCTGGAGCTGTCGGTCACCGCGCAGAAGCAGGACATCTCCGATCCGGAAGTCATCAACGCCTTCGCGCGCAGGGTCGGCGACGAGACTCACCTCGACTATCTATATGTGCTGACCAGCGCCGACGTGCGCGGCACCAACCCGAAACTGTGGAACTCCTGGAAAGCGTCGCTGTTCCAGGAATTCTATGAGCGCGTGAAGCGCGCGCTGCGCCGCGGGCTGGAAAGCCCGATCGACCCCGATGAGCTCATGCGCGAAACCCAGGACGGCGCGCGCAAACTGCTGGCCGCCAGCGGCCGCATCACCGCTCCGGAAATCACCCGCGCCTGGGAACGCCTGACCGCCGCGTACTTCCTGCGGCACACTCCCGAAGAAGTGGCCTGGCACACACAGTTGTTAGCCGACCGCGAGCCCGGCAGCGAAGACCCGCTGGTCGCGGTGCAGACGAGCAGCGAGCGCGGCACCACCGCCATCCTCGCGTTCGCGCCGCATCGCTACAACAGCTTCGCCATCACCACCGCGGTGCTCGACCAGCTCGGCCTCAACATCGTCGACGCGAGAATCACGCCAACCGGCGACGGATTCAGCCTCGATCTGTACCACGTGCTCGAAGAAGACGGCGCGCCGATCGCCGACAGCGAGCGCATCGGCGAGATCGAACGCGCCCTGTGGCGCGCGCTGCAGCACCCCGACGAGGCGCCGGTCACGGTCACGCGACGCGTGCCGCGCCAGGCGCGCATGTTCCGCACCTCGACGCAGATCGCGGTGACCGTGGACGAACGCAACCGCCGTTCGGTCCTCGAGCTCATCGCCGGTGACCGGCCCGGACTCCTTTGCGACGTGGGCAAAGTGCTCATGGAAGAACGCGTCGACCTTCTGGCCGCAAAGATCATGACCGTCGGTGAACGCGCCGAAGACGTGTTCTATCTCGCTTCGCTCTCCGGAGCGCCGCTCGATGAAGCTGCGGCCGCACGGCTGCAGCAGCGCCTGTCCGGCACGCTCGATCGCCGCGCCGCCGCGTGAACGGCCGCCTCGAACTACTCGCCGCCTATCCCTTCGAGCGCCTGGCGAAGCTCAAGAGCGGCATCCAGCCGCCTGCGGCTTTGCCGCACATCGCCATGTCCATCGGCGAGCCCAAACACGCGCCGCCGCCCTTCGTCATCGAGGTGTTGCGCCGCGAGCTCACGAAGCTCGACAGCTATCCGGTGACCGCCGGCCTGCCGGAAACGCGCGCCAGCTTTGCCGCGTGGCTGGCGCGACGATTCAAAGTGAAGGTGTCAGCGGAAAACATGGTGCTGCCGGTGAACGGCACGCGCGAGGCACTGTTCTCGTTCGTCCAGGCGGTGGTGAGCGCGGAACCCACCCGGATGCATTCCGGTCGTCCGGTAGTCGCGATGCCGAATCCGTTCTACCAGATCTACGAGGGCGCAGCGTTGCTCGCGGGCGCGGAGCCCAAGTTCCTCAATACGACCGCAGGCAATCGATTTCAGCCCGACCTCGACGCCGTACCAGCGGAGACCTGGAAACGCTGCGAGATCCTGTTCCTCTGCAGTCCCGGCAATCCCACGGGAGCCGTGCTGTCGCTCGAGTTCCTGCGGCACGCGTTGAAGCTTGCCGAGAAGCACGATTTCGTCGTCGCCTCCGACGAGTGTTACGCGGAGCTGTACCGCGACGAGAATTCGCCACCGCCTTCGCTGCTGCAGGCCGCGCAAGCCAACGGTCACGATTCGTTCCAGCGCTGCATGGTGTTTCATTCGCTGTCCAAGCGCTCGAGCGTCCCCGGCTTGCGCTCGGGCTTCGTCGCCGGCGATCCGGCGCTGATCAGGCCCTATCTTCTGTATCGCACCTATCATGGCTGCGCCATGCCGGTGCCGACGCAGCTCGCCAGCATCGCGGCCTGGAACGACGACGCCCACGCGGCCGCGAATCGCGTGCTGTATCGCGAGAAATATGCGCGCGTCCTGCCGATTCTCGCGCCGGTGCTCGACGTGGTGGAACCGGACGGCGCGTTCTATCTCTGGCCCGATGTGCAGCGCGACGACGAAACCTTCACGCGCGACTTGTACGCCACGCAAAATCTCACCATCCTGCCGGGCAGCTACCTGGCGCGCGACACGCACGCGGGCAATCCGGGCAGGCAGCGCGTGCGCATCTCGCTGGTCGCGCCGGTGGAAGAATGTGTGATCGCCGCGCAGCGCATCCGAACCTTTCTGGAGAACACCTAAGTGACCGACCTGACTACTCTCGCCGCCACCATCGACGAGGCGTTCGAGCGTCGCGCGGAACTCACCGCGAAGTCCGCGCCGGCGAGCGTGCGCCATGCGGTCGAGGAGAGCATCGAACTCCTCGATTCGGGCCAGGCGCGCGTGGCGGAGAAGAAAGACGGCCAGTGGACCGTGAACCAGTGGCTCAAGAAGGCCGTGCTGCTCTACTTCCGCACGCATGACAACGCCATCATCGACGCCGGCTACACGCGCTTCTTCGACAAGGTGCCGCTGAAATACGCCGCCCGTTCGCAGGGGGATGACGGCGAGGCACTGCGCAATGGTGGCGTGCGCGTCGTGCCGCCGGCCGTCGCTCGCCGCGGCTCGTACATCGCACCCAACGCCGTGCTCATGCCGAGCTACGTGAACATCGGCGCGTATGTAGATAGCGGCACCATGGTCGACACCTGGGTCACCGTCGGTTCCTGCGCGCAGATCGGCAAGAACGTGCACCTCTCGGGGGGCGTCGGCATCGGCGGCGTGCTCGAGCCACTGCAGTCCGCGCCGACCATCATCGAAGACAACTGCTTCATCGGTGCGCGCTCGGAAGTCGTCGAGGGCGTGATCGTCGAGGAAGGCAGCGTGATCTCGATGGGCGTATTCATCGGACAGAGCACCAAGATCTACGATCGCGCGACCGGCCAGGTCCTGCAGGGACGTGTTCCCGCGGGCTCCGTCGTGGTGTCGGGCAACCTGCCCTCCTCCGACGGCAAGTACTCGCTCTACTGCGCCGTCATCGTGAAGCGCGTCGACGCGCAGACGCGCGCCAAGACCTCGATCAACGAGTTGCTGCGCGCGGACTGAAGTCGGTGATGGCCATGCACCCGCGCGCCGCCGAACTCATCGCGAAACTCGAGCTGGAACCGCATCCCGAGGGCGGCTTCTACCGGGAGATCTTCCGCTCCTCGCGCCTCGTGACACCGCTCGACGGACGCGGTGCGCGCGCCGCGCTCACAACTATCTACTTCCTGCTGCCGGGCGGCGCCGTCAGCCGCTGGCACCGGGTCAACTCGGACGAAGTCTGGCATCTCTACGAGGGCGGCCCGCTCGAAGTGCTCGAGCTCGATGCAGACTGCAGCCAGCTCACCCGCCACCCGCTCGTCGCGGCATCGGAAACTCCCGTCTGCACCATCGCAGCCGATTGCTGGCAGGCCGCGCGTGCGCTCTCGGACTACGCGCTGGTCGGCTGCACCGTGGGGCCCGGGTTCGATTTCGCAGACTTCACGCTGCTCGCCGACGATGCGCCGTCCGCCGCGCACGTGCGCTCGCGATGGCCGGAGCTGGCGACGCTCATCTGAGCCGCGCGCGGGTCAGAAGAATTTCTCGCGGGCCTTGCGCCGCAGCGTCGTGAATCCCGAGAACTCCCAGGGCCGCAGGCCCATGAGCAGCGACACGCCGTAACGTTCGCGCACCGGCAGATGCAGGTCCTGCTGCACCAGCTCGTCGAGCTGGCGTGCAAGTGCAGCCATGAGCTCCTGCATCTTGTGCACCGACGCGCGCGACATCATGCCGCCGACGAAGTGCATCTGCTCACCCGGCTGATCGAATCGCGTCGCCAGGAATTCCGGCAACACACGCGCCGCGAAGAATTTCTCGACAGGACCACCCTTGCGCCAGCCGAAGTTCCGCGCGGCGCGGATCTTGATCCGGCCGGACGGCAGCAATTCGACCAGGCCGAGCCGCTCCAGCCGCCGCAGCTTCTGCGTCAGTTGCGCCTTCTCGAACCTGAAGGTTTCGACGATCTCTTTCTCCGACCAGCGATTGAGTGTCAGGAAGGCCACCAGCATCAGGCCGGGATCGTGCAGCAGTTCTTCTTCCTGCTGGGGATCCAGTTGCGTAACCAGGGGCGTAGCCGCGGCCCCGAGCTGCACGACGTCGCCGATCTCGACGTCCAGCCAGTCGCACAGGATCTCGAGGCGCTCGAGTGAAAGCTGTGAGCGCGACAGCAGGCGTTTCACGCTCGCCTCACTCAGTTTCAACACGCGCGCCGCCTGCGCGTAGGTGCGCCCGCTCGACCGCATGACGCGCTTCAGCGCCGCATGAATGCCCTCGGTCTGCTTCATGAACCCTGCCTAGTATTACTACACGCTACCGGCGAGCGCTCTTGGCAACACATTACGACATTTAGTTGCACATTACGCCACCGCGGTTCTAGCTTCCCGCTCAGTTTTTCGGGAGGCGTGTCATGAATCCTGTCCTCATCGTCACCGCAATCGCCCTGGTGCTCATCGCACTGGAACTGAAGGCGCCAGGTACACCGCTGCCTTCGGTGCGCGGCTGGTGGGTGCGCACCGGACTGCTCAACCTCGTCCAGGTCGGCGCCGTGATTCTTGGCGCGTATACCTGGGACCGATGGCTGCCGGGCAATTCCGTCTGGAACGGCGAGCGGTTCGGCATGCTGCCCGGCATCGCGATCGGCTATCTCGTGATCACCTTCGTCTACTACTGGTGGCACCGCGCGCGTCACGAGATCTCCTGGCTCTGGCGCTGGCTGCACCAGGTGCATCACAGTCCCGCGCGACTCGAAGTGCTGACGAGCTTTTATAAACACCCCCTCGAGATCCTGCTCAACGGACTGCTGTCGAGTTTCCTGCTGTACGTCGTGGTCGGGTTGAGGCCGGCAGGCGCGGCGGTCGTGATCACGATCACCGGGATCGCGGAACTGCTCTACCACAGCAATCTGCGGACGCCGTACTGGCTGGGTTTCCTGTTCCAGCGGCCCGAGAGCCATCGTCGTCACCACGAGCGCACTCATCATCGCGGCAACTATTCGGATCTGCCGCTGTGGGACATCGCGTTCGGAACATTCGACAACCCGCGTGACAACCCGCGCGAATGCGGATTCGGCGACGAACGCGAGCAGCAACTGCTGCGCATGCTGGCCGGGAAGCAGCCGCTATGAAACTGCGTGCCGCGCTGGTGTGCACATTCCTGGTCGTCGTCGGCTCGCTGCAGATCGTTGCCGAGGCGTTCGCCTGGCCGCGCGTGCGCGCATTCGCGGCGGCGCTGCAGGTTTCGCCCGCGATGAAAGTGTTCACGGCGCACGAGGGTTACGAAACTCACGCGGCGCAGTTTTCGCTGAGCTGGCTGCACGCGGGCGAGACATGGATCCTGCCGCTCAACCCTGCGAGTTATGGCGGCGTGCGCGGCCCTTACAACCGGCGCAACGTCTACGGCGCTGCGCTCGCTTACGGGCCGCTGCTGCGCGCTGATCCAAAACTGCGCGCCATGCAGGAGAGTGTCATGAGTTACGCGTTCTGCGTGCCCGGCACGCTGCGCACCGAGCTCGGCATTCCGGCCGGCGCCACGCACATCCGGGCCCACGTAACGCCGACATCTGGGCGCAGCGACCTCGGGTCGACCTGGGAGGTGCACTGCCATGAGTGAGCCGTGGACCGGCGGACAATACAGTGCGTACCGTGCCCTGCTTGGCACCTATCTAGTCTGCCACTTTGCGATGCTCATGCCTTATGGCACCGAGGTCTTCGGCGCCGGTGGCACACTCGCGTCGGCGACCTTGAGCCCGTACATCGGCGTGCTGCCGAATCCGCTCGCGTACTTCGATTCACCGGCGGGCGTCCACGCGCTGCTCGCACTCGGCGTCGTCTGTGGCGTCGCGGTCGCCGTTGGCTGGTGCGATCGCAGCGGCGCGCTCATCGCCGCGCTGTTGCTCGGCTGGCTCTACCAGCGCAACCCGCTCATCGCGAATCCCAGTCTCCCGCTGCTGGGATTCCTGCTGGTCGTGCATGCGTTTGTGCCCGCGCGGCCCTATGGCTCGCTCGCCGCTGCGCGCTCGGGCGGAGCGGATCCCGGGTGGCGAATGCCCGCGCACCTGCGGCTCGCCGCGTGGATCGTGCTCGCGGTCGCGTACAGCCATTCGGGCATCACCAAGCTCTACAGCCCGGCATGGACCAGTGGTGAAACCGTACGCCTGGTTCTCGAAAATCCGCTGGCCCGCGATCACGCGCTTCGCGAGTACGTGCTCGCACTACCGCCCGCAATCCTCCACGGAGTCACGTGGCTGGTGTTGTGGGCGGAAGTACTGTTCGCGCCGCTCGTCCTGATCCGCGCGCTGCGTCCCGTGTTGTGGACACTGATGCTGCTCGCCCAGTTCGGATTCCTGACGTTCCTGAACTTCGCCGACCTCACCTTTCCGATGCTGCTCGCGCACCTGATCACCTTCGACCCGGCATGGATCGAACGCCGCGTGCCGAAAACTCCAGCGGTATTGCTGTACGACGGCGGCTGCGCGTTCTGCCATGCAAGCGTGCGCTTCGCCGTGATGGAAGACGCACGCGAGCGGCTGTTGTTCGCGCCGCTCGAGAGCGCCGCTGGCCAGCGCAGGCTCGCACAACTCACGCGCGACTGGTGCGGCGACACCATCGTGCTCATCGATGAGCGCGGCCACGCCGTCAAATCCCGCGCCGTCGCCGGCGTGCTCGAACGCATAGGCGGAATCTGGTGGCTGGCGGGCAAACTGTTGCGCATGATTCCGCGGCCGCTGGCCGATCGGGGTTATGACCTCGTCGGGCGCGTGCGTTATCGGCTGGCCGGACCGGTGATCATCTGCCCCGTCCTGCCCGCGTCGCGCATTGCGCACTGAGGGAACCAAGATCGCCAGAACTCAGGAGTTCTCGCAGCAATGCCGCACCGGCGCCGGACATATTGCGCGACGGTGTTCCTTCCCACCCGCTGTGCGCCGCGGATTCTGTGCGCCAATTCTGAGTTTCACCGGAAGCAAATCCGGAGCCAGCCTGCTGGCTCAAGTGGCTGCTCTGCGGTGCCGATAAGCGGCGCTACAACCCGCAACAAAAATAGCTCAGGAATCATGCCCCTTCTGCAAGTTCACGCCGTCAGATCCGAACAAACCACCACCGCCCTGCAACTGCTCGATGCCGAGTTGGCGGGCATCACTTTCGAGCCGCGAATCCTGTTCGCTTTCTATGGTTGCGACCATGACGACAAGCTCCTGCACGCTCACCTGAAAGCGCGCTTTCCCCGCACGGCCATCATCGGCGGCAGTTCTTCGGGCGGAGTCATGACCCAACATGGCGTCATGGACGAGCGATCGATCGGCGTCATGCTCATCGACGATGTCGCCGGCGACTATGGTGTGGCCGCGGCGCCGCTGGGCGACGATGCCGCGCTCACGGCGGAAAAACTCCTGCTCGCCGCGCTCGCCGACTGTGGTTGCAGCGGCCAGCTCCCCGAGCTCATCTGGGTTTATCAGGCACCCGGTCGCGAGGAAGCCGTAGTCGAAGGTTTGCGTCGCGTGGTGGGCGACCGCTGCCCGATCGTGGGCGGCTCTTCGGCCGACAATGACGTGAGCGGACGCTGGCGCCAGTTGGGACCCCATGGCCCGATGGGCGATGGACTCGCCGTGGCCGTGCTGCTGCCGTCGGTGGCGCTCGGCAATGCCTTCCAGGGTGGCTACGAGCCCACGGGCCAGAACGGAGTCGTCACCAGCATCGGATTCACGGCCGATGGCCAGAGCGGTGTGGTCACCGCCAGCAGCGGCCGCGAAATTGTGAGCATCGATGACGAGCCAGCCGCTGCCGTCTACAACCGGTGGATAGGCGGCCAGATCGATTCGCAGGTTTCTCACGGCGGCACCATCCTCGCCGAGACCACGATGATGCCCATCGCCACCGATGCCGGCCGCGTCGACGGCGTCGCACACTACCTGCTGATCCATCCCGAATCGGTGACGCCGAACAGCGCGCTGCGCACTTTCTGCAACGTCGAGGTGGGCGCGCGCGTGTACGCGATGAAGGGCAATCGCCAGCGCCTGGTGGAGCGCGCGGGGCGAGTCGCCGGACAGGCCATGCGCGCCCTGCCGGCAGGCCATGGTGGCGCCGCCGGCGCGCTCATCGTGTACTGCGGTGGCTGCAAGATGGCCGTGGGCGATGACATCCGCCACGTATCGCGAGCCGTCTCCGAAAGCCTCGGCGGGGCCCCGTTCATCGGCTGCTTCACGTTCGGTGAGCAGGGACAGCTCCTCGATCGCAACGTGCATGGCAACCTGATGATCTCGGCGGTCGTGTTCGGCCGCTGAGCGCATCATGCCCGCGGCACCCACACGGATCGACAGCGCCGAGGAATTGCGCGAAGCCCTGTTGCAGCTTCACGTGGACCACGAAGCGCTGGGCCACTCGAGCGCCCAGGCGCAGCAGTTGCTCGATGCGCTCGAATCGCTGCTGGCAGTAGAGTTCGACGACGATCCGTTCGCGCGCCTGTTCGTGTCGCTGCGGCGCGTGTTCGCGTTCTCGCATGCGTTCGTGCTCACTGAATCTTCCGCCACGCCCGACGTGCTCGAATGCATCGCCGCCGATCCGGCCCGGCTGGTCGGCTCGCAATGGCCCAGCGGGCCGTTGTTCGCCAAGGTGATGAGCGGTCGAGTGACCGCGACCTTCTCGCACGCGGCAGTCGCCGAATGGCAAGACGCGCCCGGGCTCGCCCTGTCGCCCGAGCAGGCCGCGTTGTATGCGCCGGTGCGCGTGCGCGAACAGCGCGGCATCCTCGCGCTGCTCGCCGCGCCGGGAGATGGCGGCTTCGATCGCGGTCATGTCGCACTGGTGCGGCGTTTCTCGGTCCTGGCCTCGCATGCCCTGGCCACGCGCGTCGCCAGCGAAAACGCGGCCGAGGGCCGGCGCCTGCGCGAGCTCACGGCGCAATTGCGTGACAGCGAACTGCGCTCGCGCCGCAATGCGCAGCTGCTCGAAGAAATCGTGAACGCCCTGCCCATCGGCCTCGCGGTGCAGGACGAGACCGGACGGCTGCTGCTGGTCAACGATGCGGCGGCCTCCACCGTCGGTCAGCCCGCGGCGCAGTTGCGCGACGGACCGGCAGCAGCACTTGGCAGCGGCGTGGCCGACGACGCCGATCGGCGCCTGCTGCTCGCGGGACGCGCGCGCCTTATGCGTGAGGCGGGAATGGTGATCGGCGGTGAACCGCGCACGCTGATGGTGACCAGCAAGCCGGTGAAGATCTTCGACGAAAACCTGCTGGTGTCCGCCTCGCTGGACATCACCGAACGCAAGCGGTTCGAAGACGAGCTGTCACGGCGCGCCTTCCACGACCAGCTCACCGGCTTGCCCAATCGCGCGCTCATGTCCGAGATGGTCGACAACGCGCTGCGCTCACATCTTCGCAGCGGCATGTTCGCGCTCGCCTTCATCGACCTCGACAGCTTCAAGCAGGTCAACGACTACTACAGCCACGCGGTGGGCGACGCATTGCTCATCGCCGTAGCACAGCGCATCCGCGAGCAGGTGCGCGCCGGCGACACCCTGGCGCGCATCAGCGGCGATGAATTCCTGCTGCTGCTGAATCCGCTCCCGCGCCTCGAGGACCTGCGGCCGCTGGTCGAGCGCGTGGTCGACGCACTCAAGCAGCCATTTTTCATCGAAGGACACGAGGTGATGACCTCTGCCTCGATCGGCGCCAGCATCTATCCCATGCATGGCGACAGTTATGAAACTCTGCGCCGCTGCGCCGACAGCGCCATGTATCGCGCCAAGCACCACCGCAAGGGCAGCGCCGGCTACTTCGACGTCAACATGGACGGTGCGCTCACGGCACGCATGGAGGTGGAGCAGCAGCTGCGCCTGGCGATCCGTGAACGTCATTTCAAGGCCGCGTTCCAACCCAAGATAGATCTGCGCACCCGGCGCGTCACCGGCTTCGAAGCGTTGGTGCGCTGGGTGGAACCCGAAGGCCACGTACACATGCCTGGCAGCTTCATCGACCTGGCAGGCGAGCTGGGCCTGCTCGACGAGATCACCCATTTCGTGCTCGACGACGTGCTGCACAGCCTGCCGCTGCTCAGCGAGCGTTACGGTCAGGACATCACCATCAGCATCAACATCGGCGCCAGGCAGGCAGGTGACCTCGCGTTCATGCGCCCGGTGATCGAGCGGCTGGCCGCGAGCGGTCTCGCCAGGCGCATCGTCATCGAGCTCACCGAAGACGCTTTCGTTGCCACGCAGCGCTTCGAACGACAGGTGCTGCCCGAGCTGCGCAAGCTCGGCGTGCGCGTGTCCATCGACGACTTCGGCACCGGTTTCTCATCGCTGTCGACTCTGGCCGACATCACCGCCGACGAGGTCAAGGTCGACCGCGCATTCATCACGGATATCCATCAGCGCATTCGCAGCCAGGGCATCCTCAAGGCCATCGAGTCGCTGTGCCTGGCGCTGGACATCAGCATCGTGGCCGAAGGCGTGGAGACCGTGGAAGAGCTGGACTACCTGCGCACGCACACCTCGATCCGGCTGGCGCAGGGATATCTGTTCGCGCGCCCGCAATTCCTCGAAGCCCTGGTGCTCGCCCCCGGAGGCTGCGATCCGCAGGAGTTGGCCAGGATCGCCTGAGGGAAACACTCAATGCATCTCATCGCGTTTCACGGACTCGATGGCGCGAGCGAGACGCGAGACACCCGCGCGAATGGCCGCCGGCGTCGCGGCACCGAAGCCTAACAACAGCGCATTGGGCCGGTCGCTGGCTCCAAAGTAATAGGCGGACAGCGGCATCGATTCGACCCCCAGCGCCGCAGCCTCGGCATGCAGCCGCTCCGCGCTTACGCCGATGACGTCCACGACGGCATGCATGCCCGACTGCACGGGGCGCAGGCGCAGCGGCGCGCCCGAGCGTTCGATCGCCCTGCGCAGCGCTTCGAGTCGCTCCGCGTACGCCGCCTGCATGCGGCGAATGTGCCGCGCGTAATGTCCGCGGCTGATGAACGCCGCCAGCACCATCTGGTCGAGAACCGGCGGATGAAGATCGGTTGCGAGGCGCGCCGTGTTGAATCCCGACTGCAGATCGCGGGGCACGATGAGGAATCCGAGCCGCAGCGCCGGAAACAGCGCCTTGCTGAACGTCGCCACGTAGATGACGCGACCATCGGGATCGAGCGCGTGCAGGCACGGCAGCGGCTGGCTTCGATGGTGGATGTCGCAGTCGTAGTCGTCCTCGACGATCCAGGCCTGCGAACGGCGCGCCCATTCGAGCAACTGGTGCCGGCGCGGCAGGCTCATGGCGATGCCGAGTGGAAACTGGCACGAAGGAGTCACGTACGCGAGTCGCGCGTCCCCGCCAGAACTCGCGTCGATGATCATCCCTTCGGCGTCGACCGGCACCGACACCACATTTGCGCCGGCGGCTGCGAACGCGCCGCGCGCGCCGGTGTAGCCCGGGTCTTCCATCCACGCTGAATCACCCGGATCGAGCAGCATGTGCGCGATCAGGTCGAGGCCGCGCTGCGCACCCATCACCACCTGGACCTGATCGGCCTCGCAGCGCGTACCGCGCGACTGCACCTGCTCGGCAATTGCCTCACGCAGGTGACGCAGCCCCGCGAGTTGCGAGTAGTCGAGTTGCGCAGGCTTCAACGCGCGCAGCACTTCCCGCGTGATCTGCGACCAGGTACGCCAGGGAAACAGGTCGAGCGCCGGGGTTCCCAGCCGGAACGCGCAAGGTCCGGACGATGCATTCCGCCGATCGGGCGCACGCATGCGGGCAAGATGGGCCCCCCGGCGCGAGAACGGCGGACGCGACACGAGATTCCCGAGTGGCGGAACCGTACGCGGCCGATGTTCGGGCAGTTGCGGCGCGATGAACATTCCCGAACCGCGCCGCGCCACGACGTAACCTTCCGCGCGCAACTGTTCGAGCGCCAGCAACGCGGTGGTGCGCGAAACGCCGAGATCCGCGGCCAGCGCGCGGGTCGACGGCAAGCGGCCGCCCGCGCCAACGAGCCCGTCGAGGATGCACTGGCGAATGCAGCGATAGATCTGTTCCTGCAGAGTCCGGCCGCCGCGTGCTTCGAGGAAGATCGGCAGGCTCGCTGTTCTCGGCATCCTTGGCTACCTGCCCGCGCGCCCTCTCCCGGTGTCCCGGGAGAGGGTCATCGCTCGTCTACCTACTGGCGGGCGAGACTATCAGAAGAGCATCGACAGATTGATCGCGTTCGCCATCGCCTGGTAACCGGCGTCGGTGAGATGGATTCCGTCGGCATCATAGGCGGGCAGCAGCCGCGCGGGATTCGCGGGATCGCGCACCGCGGCATCGAAGTCGACGACGCCATCGAATGCGCCGCCGGTGCGGATCCAGCGATTCACCGCCTGGCGCTTCGCCTCGTTCTCCGGCGTGAAGACGCCGGGCACGCTGCTCGAACCGTTGGGCGTGATGGTGGCGCCGAAGATCTTCACGCCGCGCGCCCGGGCACGCAGCGTGAGCTGGTGCAGCCCGACCATGATGTCGTTGGCGCTCACGGCTTCAGCGGCGAATTCGGGATGATCGAAGATCGGCAGGATCGACGGAATCGTGATGTCGTTGAGACCCAGGTGCACGATGACGGCGGTCAGCGCCCGCGACACTGAGAACGTCACGATCGAATCGCGCAGCGCCGCTCGGGCCGCAAAAATCCCACAACAATCGGCCACAGCCGATTCCCTGATTGATCACCGACAGACGCGGCCGCGACGGATTCGGATTGAGCCGCGCGGACAGGCGGTCCGGCCATGTCCGGTTCAGGTTCGGCGACGAGCCCGCTCCCTGCGTGATGGAATCGCCGAATGCCACCAGCGTTCCGATCGACTCCGAAGGCAGCACTTCCACCGCCGACAGGTAGTAAGTCGAACGCATCGGTGTCGCCGCCGGCAGATCGGTGGCGTTGGTGAGATTGCCCGTGCCGGCGAAGTAGGAGTCCTGCATCGTCGCTTCGTGGTACGTCGCCGGTTCGGTCTCCGTCGGTAGATAGACGCTCACGGCGAGATCACCGCGGGCCGGCACGTCGAGATCCACACGCGTCGCTCACCGCGACGGCGCCCGCCGGAATCAGGATCGATGGCTGTCCGCTGAAGGTGAGCCGGCGGCCCGTGCCAGGCTGGATCGAAGCACCCGATTGGCGCAGCGCCACGCTGGCGGCGCCCACGCGCAACGGCAGGAAGCCGAATGCATTCGAGATCCGCACGCGCACCTTTCGCCCACCCACGCTGGTGTGCACGATGTGACGGATGGTCTCGTTTTCGAACGAGCGGCTCTTGTCGCCGCCGAAGATCGCGTCGATCGTCATCGGGCCGGGCTGTTGCTGGGCCGCGCTCCAGGTCGCGACCCAGCGGTTTCCCGGATTGAAGCCCGAGGCATCGAGCGTCGTCGGCGCTCCACTCTGGGCGGCGCACAGCGGCGCCACGCACAGTGCCAGCAGCGCACCCAGCAATTGCAGAAATCCCTTCGATCGATTCATGTCCCTCTCCTCGTGACGGCTGCGACGCAGCCCATGTCAGGAGAGAGTCCGCGAATCATTCGTGCGCGGGTAGGACCACTTCGGCGCAATCGGATGCAACCAGTGCGCGCACGAACCCGGAGTCGGGACGAAACGATGCGCGCGGGGCTAGCTACCAGCCCCGCGCGCGATCGCGGCTTGCCACTACTGCTTGACGATCTTCACCGGGAACGGCAGTGACTGCAGGAAGAAGACTTCCACGGGCAACTTCGAGCTCACCTGCCCGCCATCGCCCAGCGCTCCGAAGGTGCCGTCACCCCAGCAGTAGATGCGCTCATCCCGGCCTACGGCACACGTCTGGTACATCCCGGTGTCGACGTCGTGGAAATACCTCGTCGGCGTACTCGGCCGCACGGGCCCGTATCCATTGACGGTGTCCTCGCCACCATCACCGAGTGCCGCGGCTCCCGCGCAAATCACATTGCCGCGGCTGAGCGCGCAATAGTGCCGGTAGCCGTACGTCAACAGCTCGAGCGGCGCCGGCGGCGGAACCGCCACGCCCTGCAGGCCCCAGCAGGTAGTTTGGTCGTTGGTCAGGTGCGCGCAGCTGCCAAAGGCACCTGCGGCAACCAGGCTCACCTGCCTGCCCATCAGGCCCGATACCGAAGATTGCATGAGCACCGGGGCGGCAGGGCAATTGCGACAGTTCGTCGCGCTCACGAAGGGCGCGCTGCCGATGTTGCCATGCGTGTTGGCGCCCCAGCAGAACAGATCACCGCCGGTCACACGTGCGCACGCACTGTTGTAGGTGAGATCCAGTGACTCGGCATCGCCGGGCAATGGGATCTGCACCGGCAGCGGTTCAGGGCTCGATGTGCCATGCGGAACGATGGCAAGGGCATTGTTACCCCAGCAATACACTTCGTGCGAAGTAGTGAGGCCGCAGGTGACGTGGTAGCCGGCGCGAATCTCCTGGAACCTGAGACCGCCGCCAATGGCGACCTTGCGCGGCTGGGGGCTGCCGATCCTGGTCGTGTCCCGGCTGCCGTCTCCGAGTTCACCGTAAAAATTTCCGCCCCAGCACCAGGCATCCTGGGCGTTGTCGATGGCGCAGGTGTGTTGCATGCCGGCGCTGATTTGCGTGAATTGGCAATTTCCGCCGGCGCACTCGACCTTCGTTGCGGTCTCGTTGCAACCCCAGGGCTTCACGGCGGTGTTCACGTAGACGCTGCAATTCTTCGGAGCCACCGAGCCGAGCTGCCCATGCTCGCCCTGGCCCCAGCAATACGCGTTGCCATCGAGCTTGAGCGCGCAGGCGTGATGTTCGTTGCCCACCGTCACGGAGCGCCACACGCGCGGTCTCGGCGGGAGGGTCTCGACGATGCACGTGTGCTTCCGGTAGCAGACATCGAGACGCGCGAACTCGCCGCGCTTCAACGGCTCGAACTCCACGCACAGCGTGGGCCGGCCCGAGAGGATGGGACAAGGCATGAGGTTCTCGCCGATACGCGGATCGTCGATTCCCCAGGCGAGTTCGCCTTCCTTCAACTCGAGGCGAAGCCCGTCAGCGTTGAACACGTCAGCGACGAGGCGCGTGTACGTCTTGCCCTCGCGTTCGATGGCCGCGAATTCAACGGCAATGCGATGACTCGCCAGCGTGACTTCCGCGGCAGCGCCATCCAGCGTGGATTTGAATTCCAACACCACTTGCGGGATTTCGTCGGAACGGGCGTCTACCATGACTTCGCCCTGGTAGAGCAGCTTGCCGTCGGCATCCTCGGCGGTCAGCTCGAGAACACGTTCCTCACCGGTGGCGACAGTGACTCCGTTCTGCAGACGGCCGTTCGCCAATGTGAGCACCGTGGAATCGGACTCTTTGCCTCCGAGATTGCCGATGCGCAAGAGCGTCGCGCCCGGCAGCCTGCCTTCGAGTATCAGGTTGCGAGGCATCGGCCGCGGCTCTTCGTATGCCTGGGCTGCGAGCGGTACGCCGAGAGCGAGCAGCGCGATGGCCAGACGGGGCGATGTAAAAACCTTCAGCATTTCCTGTCTCCGTGGCCCCGTGTTGAGGCTTGTAGAGACAGAAGCGGAATCGGTGGGCGGCGGGGATCAGGTCCCTGCGCGCGGAGTCAGGTCCGCGAGCTGATCACCGACGAAAACACACCGGTGGCCGTCGGGTCGAACTGCCCGCCGATGAATCCCACGTGGCGCGCGATATTGCGGGCGTGATCGCCGATGCGTTCCAGCGAACGCATGATGAACGCGGCTTCGATCGCCGATTGCATCTGGCGCACGTCTTCCATGGCGCGCGTGAGGATGCGGCGCAGCGCCGCCGCGTATTCGGAATCCATTTCCTGATCCTGATGCAGCACGTCCGCCGCGGCCGCCGGATCGAGCCGGTCGAACGCTTCGAGCGCGGCGCGGATCATGATCACCGCGAGCCGGCCGAGCTGCCGCGCTTCACGGGCTGTGGCCGCTCCCGGACGAAAGCCGCTCGACTCGCTGTCGGCGAGCACGGCCAGCGCAAGTTTCTTGGCTTCGTCAGCCGCGCGTTCGAGTTCGGTGACGACCTTGTCGATGGCGAACACGGCACGCAGGTCCTGGGCGACCGGCTGGCGCCTGGCGATGACCTGCAATGCGGCCTCTTCGATCTCGGCGTCATACAGATTGATCTTGCGTTCGCGCTCGAGCACCAGCGTGGCCATCGAACGGTCCCAGCCGGAATAGGCATTCACTGCGAGCTGCACCTGGTCGATGACCAGCGCGCCCATGGCCACCGCCTGCACGTGCAGCGACGACAGGTCGCCGTCGAACGCGCGCGCGGTATGGCCTTCGAGACTCAGTGACATATGCGCGATAGATTAGCCGAAACGGCCCGTAATGTAGTCTTCCGTGAGCTTGTGGCGAGGGTTCGTGAAGATGCGATCCGTCTCGCCCACTTCGATGAGATCGCCTAAGTGGAAATACGCAGTGCGTTGCGACACGCGCGCCGCCTGTTGCATGGAGTGCGTGACGATCACGATCGCATAACTCTCGCGCAGCTCTTCCATGAGGTCCTCGATGCGCGCGGTGGCGATGGGGTCCAGCGCCGAGCACGGCTCGTCCATGAGAATGACTTCGGGATTCACGGCGATCGTGCGCGCGATGCACAGGCGCTGCTGCTGGCCGCCCGAGAGCGAGGTGCCCGGAGCCTGCAGCCGGTCTTTCACTTCTTCCCACAAACCGGCGCGCTGCAGCGAGCCGTGCACGATTTCATCGAGCTCGACGCGATCGCCGGCCAGCCCGTGGATGCGCGGACCGTAGGCCACGTTTTCGTAGATGGTCTTCGGAAACGGATTCGGCTTCTGGAACACCATGCCGACGCGGGCGCGAAGCTGGACCACGTCCTGCTTCTTGTCGTGAATGTCCTTGCCGTCGAGCAGGATCGAGCCGACGACGCGCGCGCCGTCGATCGTGTCGTTCATGCGATTGAGGCAACGCAGGAACGTGGACTTGCCGCAGCCGGACGGCCCGATCATTGCCAGCACCTGCTTCTTCGCGACGTCGATGCCGACTTTCTTGATGGCGTGTTTGGCGCCGTAGTACACGTCGACGTCGCGGCAGCTGAAGATGGGGTCGTCGACGGCGATGTTGCCGACTGTCTTTCCCGGCTCCGTGGTTTCCTGCAGCGAGACCGGCTCGGACGTCCGGCCGCTCGGCTTCAGATTGATGCCCGCTCGTTCCACTTGTGCCGCTTCCATAATTTCACCAACGTCGTTCGAATCGTTTACGAAGGATTACCGCTGTCGTATTCATGACCACGAGGAAGGCCAGGAGCACGATGATGGCGCCCGAGGTTTTTTCGACGAAGCCGCGCTCGGGACTGTCGGACCACAGGAAGACCTGCACGGGCAACGCCGTGGCCGCGTCCGTGATGCCGCTGGGGATGTCGACGATGAACGCCACCATGCCGATCATGAGCAACGGCGCAGATTCGCCGAGCGCGCGCGCCATGCCGATGATGGTGCCGGTCAGCATGCCTGGCATGGCGAGCGGCAACACGTGGTGCGCGACCATCTGGATCTTCGACGCACCCATGCCGAGCGCCGCTTCGCGGATCGACGGCGGCACCGCCTTCAACGCGGCACGCGAGGCGATGATGATGGTCGGCAGGGTCAGCAGCGTGAGCACCATTGCGCCCACCAGGGGCGCCGAGCGCGGCAACCCAAAGAAGCCTATGAATACCGCGAGACCCAGCAATCCGAAGACGATGGAAGGCACCGCCGCCAGATTGTTGATGTTGACCTCGATGAGGTCGGTCCAGCGATTGCGGCGCGCGAACTCCTCGAGATAGATAGCCGTCGCGACGCCGATCGGGAACGACAGCAGCAGCGTCAGCGCCAGCATGAAGAAGGATCCGACCACCGCGCCCCAGATTCCGGCATTCTCGGGCTCGCGCGAATCTCCGCCGGTGACGAAAATCCTGTTGAACTTGAGCGCGAGCGAACCTTCAGCCTTGAGCTTGTCGGTCCACGCCATCTGAACATCGCTCAACGGCCGCTCCGCCTCGGGGATCGTGCGATCGATGTGTCCCTTCTGCAGCAGGTCGACGGCGTCACTGGCCAGCAGCCAGCGCACTTCGGTCTTGCCAATCAGCGTGGGGTCCGAAACAACCCGCTCCTGCAGATCGAACGCCGCACTGCCGCTGATCAGGCGCGTGAGTTCGCGCGTTGCCGCCCGGCCTTCGACCTCGGGAAATTTCGCCTTGAGCGCGGCGCGAATCAGCGCCGGATAGTCGGCGGCCTGCAATTCGTCGGGATTGCGATTGCCGGTGGGATCGATGATCTGCGGGTCGTAAAACACGGACACGCGCATCTGCGTCTGCTGGAACGCGCCGATGCCGTTCGAGAAGATGACGAAGAACAGATAGACGAGGAAGGCCATGCCGGCCGTCACCGCGGTGAATCCATAGGCGCGGAAGCGGCGTTCGGCCCAGTACCGCCGACGCAGGCTGCTCTCGACGATCAGCCTGGGTCTCGGCGGGAGTGCGGCGCGGCTTATTCGTACTGTTCACGGTATTTCCTGACGATGTGCAGCGCCAGCACGTTGAGCGCCAGCGTCACGAGGAACAGCACCAGGCCGAGCGCGAACGCCGCGAGCGTCTTGGGGCTGTCGAACTCCTGGTCGCCGACGAGCAGCGTGACGATCTGCACCGTCACCGTGGTCACGGCTTCGAGCGGATTCGCAGTGAGGTTGGCGGCCAGCCCCGCCGCCATCACCACGATCATGGTCTCGCCGATGGCGCGCGACACTGCCAGCAGCACGCCGCCCACGATGCCGGGCAGCGCGGCGCGCAGCACCACCTGCTTGATCGTTTCCGAACGCGTGGCGCCGAGCGCATATGCGCCGTCGCGCAAGGATTGCGGCACGGCGCTGATCATGTCGTCCGCGAGCGAGGACACGAACGGGATGATCATGATGCCCATGACGAAGCCGGCGGCGAGCGCGCTTTCCGAGGCCACGTTCAGGCCGAAGGCCTCGCCCCAGCCGCGCAGCGCAGGACCAATGGTCAGTGCCGCGAAGAAGCCGTACACCACCGTGGGTACGCCGGCCAGCACTTCCAGAAGCGGTTTGGCCACGGTGCGGAATTTCGGATGCGCGTACTCGGCGAGATAGATAGCCGAGAACAGGCCGATGGGAACGGCGATGACCATGGCGATGAAAGAGATGAGTGCAGTGCCGGCGAACAGCGGCACGGCGCCGAAGGATCCGGAGGAACCCACCTGGTCGGCGCGGATCGCCATCTGCGGGCTCCACGAAGTGCCGAACAGGAAGTCGATCGGCGACACCATGGCGAAGAAGCGGAAGGCCTCGAAGGCCACCGAAGCGACGATCCCGAGCGTGGTGAACACCGCGATCGTCGAACAACCGATGAGAATCCACTCGATGACGCGTTCCACGCCATTGCGCGCGCGCAGCTCGGCGGTGATGCGTGAACGGATCACGATGGTCGCCGCGATCGCCATCACCATGACCAGCACTGTGAGCGCCATGCGGCGATGCCGCGAAGTTGAACGTATTCGTCGGCGGCAATGCGCACCGGTTCACTGACCGAGTCCGCCGCTACATTGCCCGCGATCAGGTTGCGGACGTCGTTCATGACCAGCGACAGTTCGTTCGCCGGGAGATCGCGGACGCCGGCAGGCAGATGATCGACCACCAGCCGCAGGATGATCGCGTCCTGCAAGACGAGCCACACTCCGATGACCGCGAGCGCCGGCAGCGCACACCACATGGCTGTCATCAACCCGTAATGCGCTGGAAGCGAGTGCAGGTGCCGCACGCCACGCGTGCCGCCGACCAGCGCGAGTGAGCGCGTCTTGCCGATCCAGAATGCGCCCACCGACAAAAGCGTGAGTGCGATGAGTAGAGCCGCCGGAGTCATGGTGTTCTTCGGGTTTCCTGGCAGGGCATTAGGTCGCGTGGTCGTCGCACACGGCCACCCTGTTTAACGCCGCTTTGTTACAGCTTCGTGAAAACGACGGGGCGGCGTCCCTGCCGCCCCGGGCAACACTTAGAACCGGAAGTTCAGATCCAGCTGTAAGCGCTTGTATTCCCTATCAGTAATGCCCGAGATCACTCGCGTGTCATAGAGCGCGGGGGTCGCCTCGTTGAACACGGTCACCGACTGGGGAACGTCGTTGGAGAGGTCGTTCAGGAACAACGTGGCATTGACGGTCCAGTTGCGGGCCACGGTGTATCCGCCGCGCAGCACGATGCCATCGGCGTCGGTATTGCCATCGCCGAAGTCGGAATCGAGCAGCTGGCCGAACAGGGCGTCCTTCTCGATCTTCTGTTGGAGCACACCGATTTCCCAGGTGCCCTTGACCGCAGTGGCGGCGCCGTAGCTCACGCCGAACGCCATCGCCGTATCCAGCTTCTCACCCGCGACGGGGTTCACTTCGGCCTCGGTGTTCTGCGCGTAATCGACGAACAGGCGCAGCGGCTGCCCGCCCACCGTGGCGGTCAGGTCGGCGAAGCCTTCGATGATGTCGAAGTCCGACATCAGGCAGGCGACGCCAGCACCGAGCGAGCGATTGCAGACCGCGGCGCTGGTGGTCGTGGTGTTGCCGAACGAGCTGCCACCGAAGAACGGGTTGTAGCCCTGCACGCCATCGAAATTGAAGTAGGTGCCCGCAACCGTGAGTCGAATGGCGTCCGAGAACGGGATGCGATAGCCGAGTTGTCCGCCGAACATGACGGAGTCGGTGTTGGTGCCCGTGGTCACGTTGCTGAACGACAGCGCCCGCTCGGCGAGCCAGTCGTAGAACACACCCGTGAAGAAATTGCCCTTGGTGTAGTTGATCGCGATGCCTTCCGGGTTGACGTCGCCGTCGAAGAACAGGCTCGCGGTGCGCTGCCAGGGGTAACGCTGCTTGCCCGCGGTGATGCGCCAGTCGGCATTCGGCGCCCACTGGACGTAACCCAGGTCGAGCTCGAAGTCCTTGCGGGAGTTCTGATCCGTGAGCGTCTGGTTGGACGAACGCGGATCCGGGCCGCCGGTGGCGATACCCAGCACACCCGTGAGCGTGTCATTGACGCGGTAGTTGGCATTGAAGCGCGCACGCACGCGGTCGCGATTGCGATCACGGTCCACGTACTGCACGTCGAACGATTCGTTGCGGTAGCGGAGGTCGCCGCTGAAGCTCAGCGCGGTGCGGGCCTGCGCCACGACATCCGCAGTCTTGTCGGCGGTCGCCTGCGTTTCATCGACGGTCTTCTTGGTCTGCGCCTGCGACTTCTCGAGCTGCTCGATCTTCGCCGACAGCGCGGCGAGCTGCGCCTTCAGCGACTCGATCTCGGCGGCGCTTTGCGCGAAGACCGGCGCGGGCGCGAAACCTGCGGCGCCAACCAGGGCGCTGGCAACGGCCAGGGAAAGTAGTTTGCGTGTCATGAGTTTTTCTCTAACTTCTTGGTAGTGACGTTCGTCTTACACAAAGCCCGCGGTCCCGCGCGGAACCGCATGTTCCGCGCGGGCCCGTTGTGGACTTCAGAGCTTCAGGGGCTTCATCGCCTTCGCGTCGGTGCGAATCTTGCCGATCTCGTTCTTGAGCGGCGGCACCAGGCCCTTGTCGGCCAGGTAGCCTTCCTCGCCCAGCGCCTTCTCGCTGGTGTACTCGGCGACGAACTCGGCGATGCCCGGGATGACGTTCAGGTGCTGCTTCTTCACGTAGATGAAGAGCGGACGTGAGGCCGGATATTTGCCCGAGGAGACGGACTCGTAGCTCGGCGAGACGCCATCCACCACGGCGCCCTTGAGCTTGTCGAGATTCTCCTCGAGGAAGCTGTAACCGAAGATGCCGACCGCGTCCTTGTTGGCCGAGAGCTTCTGAACGATCAGGTTGTCGTTCTCACCCGCTTCGACATAGGAGCCGTCTTCACGCACCGTGTCGCAAGCCCGCTTGAAGCGCGGTTCGTCCTGGGCACGCAGATTGTTGAGCCAGGCGAACGTGCGGCATCCCGCTTCCATATAGAGCTCGACGAACGAGTCGCGCGTACCGGAAGTCGGCGGCGGCCCGAGCACTTCGATCTTCACCGCCGGAAGCGACTTGTTGACGTCTTTCCAGGTGGTGTACGGATTCGGGATCAGATTCTGCGGATTCGCCGGATCCGGAACGTTCTTGGCGAGCGCGAGATATACGTCCTTGCGCGTCGGGGTGAGCGTGGTGCCGGCCTTGCTCTGCGCGAGCACGATGCCGTCATAACCCACTTTCACTTCGACGATGTCCTTGACGCCATTCTTCTGGCACGTGCCGTATTCGTTCACGTTCATGCGCCGCGATGCGTTGGCGATGTCGGGGAACTGCGGACCGACGCCATTGCAGAACAGCTTGATGCCGCCGCCGGTGCCCGTGGCCTCGACCTTCGGGGTCTTGAACTTGCCCGCGCGACCGAACTGCTCGGCAACGGTGGTGGTGAACGGGTACACCGTGGACGAACCGACGATGTTGATGGAATCGCGCGCGGCCTGTGCCTGCGCGGCGGTGCTCATGACGCAGACGATGCTGGCCGCGAGCGACGAAATCACGATATTGCGAGTCACTGTTATTGCCTCCGGTTGTGACGGGCGGCAATTTATGACTGCAAGGTTGCATAAATATTTCACTGCACCGCTTTTCACGGAACAGTCACAAAACTCCTTGCTGCGCCGTTCCCAGTTCCGTATAACGCGCTGCGATGTCAGCCACCGTCGACCTCACGCTCGATCTCATCGGGCGAAACTCCGTAACCCCGGCCGACCAGGGTTGCCAGGAAGTCATGACTCGCCGGCTCGCGGAGGTCGGTTTCGAAATCGAAAACCTGCGTTATGGCAACGTGGACAATTTCTGGGCCACACGCGGCAAAGGCGGCCCGGTTCTGTGCTTCGCGGGACACACCGACGTGGTCCCCACCGGTCCTCTCGAAGAATGGAAGAGCGATCCCTTCAAACCGGCCGTGCGCGACGGCCTGCTGTTCGGCCGCGGCGCCGCCGACATGAAGAGCGCACTGGCCGCGATGGTCACGGCCACCGAAGATTTCGTGAGAGCCCATCCGAAGCACAAAGGCACCATCGCCTATCTGATCACCAGCGACGAGGAAGGCCCCTCGGTGGACGGCACCAAGAAGGTGGTCGAGACACTGCGTGAGCGTGGCCAGAAGATCGACTGGTGCATCGTCGGCGAACCGTCGAGCGAAAAGGAACTCGGCGACACCATCAAGATAGGCCGTCGCGGCTCGCTTTCCGGCCGTTTGACCGTGCACGGCGTGCAAGGACACATCGCCTATCCCCAGTTCGCGGAAAACCCGGTGCACACCTTTGCGCCGGCGCTGGCCGAGCTCACGGCGCGTCCCTGGGACAACGGCAACGAACACTTCCAGCCGACGAGCTTCCAGATCTCGAACTTCAACGCCGGCACCGGCGCGCCGAACGTGATCCCCGGTGAGCTCAAGGCGCGTTTCAACCTGCGGTATTCGCCGGTGCAAACCATCGATGGCCTCAAGGTCATCGTCGAAAACATCCTCAAGAAGCACGGCGTGCGCTACACGCTCGAGTGGTATGTCTCGGGGGAACCCTTCTACACGCCTCCGGGCGCGTTGTCGGCGGGTGTCACGCGGGCCATCGAGGCCGAGACTGGCGCCAAACCGAAGTTCTCTACGGGCGGAGGCACCTCGGACGGCCGGTTCATCGCGACTCTGGGCTCGCAGGTGGTCGAGTGCGGCGTCATCAATGCCACGATCCACAAGGTCAACGAGAGTGTGAACGTGTCCGATATCGATCGCCTGCACCGCATCTACCTGAATGCATTAAAGGAAATGCTGGCCTGAGGACAGGTTTTGTGCGGTGGTGACTGTTTTGTGACAGCGCGGCTTTGACCCACTACACTCCGCGTCGCGAATCTGCGGCGGAAAAAACTTAATGAACTTCATTTCGCGTCTCATGCCCCGCGAAGGGCATTTCTTCATCCTCTTCGATAACCACGCGAAACTGATCGTCGAAGGCGCGGTGTCCCTCGCCGACCTCCTGCGCCATTACGACACCATCACGGATCGCGCCGCCGGCATCAAGGCAATCGAAGACGCCGAACACGCCGCCGACCGCATCACGCACGAAACCGTGCAGCTGCTGCACACCACGTTCGTAACGCCGTTCGACCGCGACGACATCCACCGGCTGATCTCGCGCATGGACGACGTGCTCGACCTCATCCAGGACACGGGCGAATCGCTGGTGCTGTACGACATCCAGAAGGTGACGCCCGAAGCGACCCAGCTCTCCGAACTGTTGCTGCGCTGCTCCGAGCGCGTTCAGTCGGCAGTCGGCCTCATGGCGTCCATGGCCGATGCACCCGCCATCCTCAAGATCTGCCAGGAAATCGACAAGCTCGAGTCCGAAGCGGACAAGGTCATGCGCAGCGCAATCTCGGAACTGTTCCGCAACGAGACCGACACCCGCCAGCTCATCAAGCTCAAGGCGGTGTACGAGTCACTCGAATCGGCAACCGACAAGTGCCAGGACGTCGCCAACGTCATCGAAAGCGTCGTGCTCGAAAACTCCTGAACGGCACCCAGCGTCGCCCATGGATCTCGGTACTGTCTCACTGACGCTGGTCTTCCTCGTGTTGTTGGCGCTCGCGTTCGATTTCATGAACGGGTTTCATGACGCGGCGAACTCCATCGCCACCGTCGTCTCCACCGGGGTGCTCAAGCCCTGGCAGGCGGTGCTCTGGGCCGCGTTCTTCAACGTATTCGCTTTCGCGGTGTTCGAGCACAACGTCGCCGCGACGGTGGGCAAAGGCATCATCGATCCTTCGTTCGTCGACAACCGCCTGATCTTCGGCGCGTTGATCGGCGCGATCTCGTGGAACCTGATCACCTGGTATTACGGCATTCCCTCGAGCTCGTCGCATGCGCTCATCGGCGGAATGATCGGCGCGGCACTGGTCAAGGCCGGCACCGCGCCGCTACTCGCCCCCGGCATTCTCAAGACCGCAGCGTTCATCATCGTGTCGCCGCTGCTCGGAATGTTTCTGGGTTCCCTGCTGATGTTGCTGGTGTCCTGGGTCTGCTTCCGGCAAACGCCCAGGCGGGTCGACAAGTGGTTCAGGCGACTGCAGCTGGTTTCATCCGCTGCGTACAGCGTTGGACACGGCGGCAACGACGCGCAGAAGACCATGGGCATCATCTGGCTGCTGCTCATCGCGAGCGGCGTCACGACCAAGGATCATCTGCCGGCCTGGGTGGTCGTGAGCTGCTTCCTTGCGATCGGCGTCGGCACCATGTTCGGAGGCTGGCGCATCGTGAAAACCATGGGTCAACGCATCACGAAGCTCAAACCTGTCGGCGGCTTCGCGGCAGAAACGGGCGGCGCGATCACGCTCGGCATTGCCACGGGCTTCGGCATCCCGGTTTCGACGACACACACCATCACCGGCGCCATCATCGGCGTGGGCGCGGCACAACGCTCCTCGGCCGTACGCTGGGGCGTGGCCGGCAACATCGTCATCGCCTGGATCGTGACCATTCCCGCGTCTGCCGGAATCGCCGCGATTTCCTGGTGGATCGGCGGCCTGATCTTCTAGCGACGCGCCCGCACCGGGTAGACAGCGTTGTTCAGGACGCCAACGAGACCCAACGAGACCGCGGCGATGAGCACCCAGCCCGGCATCGAGATGCCCAGCATGGTCCAGTCGATGTTGCCGCACTCTCCGCCACCGGTCATGACCTTGCGGATGACCTCGAGCAGCGGAAACATCTGCAGCAGATTGTCGAGCGGCGCGCCGCAGGCGGGTACCGTGCCCGGCGGCTGGGCCTGGATCCAGACATGCCGGCCCGCGACCCAGGCAGCAGCAGCGGCGGCCACGAAAATGAAACCGCCATAGACGATCGCGCCGTAAAAACGCACCCGGTGCAAGGCGGCGATGAGGAAAACGATTCCGAGCACGCCGATGCAGACGCGCTGGAACATGCACAGCGGACAAGGTTCGAGGCCGAGATGTTTCTCGGCGTAGAAAATTGCGTAACCCATCATGCCGGCGCAGGTGAGCGCGCAGGCGAGATTGATCTTCTGGCGACGGTCGAACATGGCGCCGGATTATCCGGGCTTTCGTCCACAAAGGAAAACGCGATTGCCAGGCGCTGCGCCCCACACCGGAAAACGCCGCCGGGACGGCGGCGTACGTGAATCGGCAAGAGCCGTTAGAGGGGCCAGAGAAATCGGAAGATGGTGACGTTCATCACGAGATTGAAAGCGGCGTGAGCCACGATGGCGGGCAACAGCGAGCCGGTAGATTTGCGTAGATAGGCAAACAACCATGCCGCTCCAAACATCAGGAACACCCAGATTGCCCCCGACACCGGCCGCAAGTGGATCCCGCTGGCTGACAGAAACAGGCCGTGATGGCAGAGGTGCACGATTCCAAACACCGCGCATTCAGCGATGGTGCTGGCGCGCGCGCTGAAACGTTGTTCCAGCGAGTGCTGCAGGAAACCGCGAAAGAAAATCTCCTCGCCTATCGGACTGAACATCAGTGCCGGTATCGTAAAGACGAGATGCAGGCGCGCGGTCGGCCAGCCGGTGGTATCCATTGTCTGGCGATAGTTGTTGGCGATGGTGACGAACCAGTTGTCGCCGCTGACGCCGAAGAGCGCGTATCCGAGCGCGAAACAACCGGCGGCGGCCGCGGCGCCCGAGATAAACGCCACGCCATACCAACGCGCGCTGCCCGACCATTTCAGGCCGGCGTCGCGGCGACCCGCTGCGTCGAGAAGCGCGAACGGTAGCAGCGCCATCAAGGTGAATCCGAGTGGCAGGAGCCACCGCAATTCCTTTGGCCCGAGAACACCAACCACCCGGGCGGCGGCGAAGATCACCACCAGTGCGATCGCGATCTGCCACATGTAAGCGGCCCGCGGCCGCGCACCAGAGTTCATGCGCCGTAGACTACAACGCGGAGGTTCCGACGCCGATTCACCTGCCGCGCGTTGTTCCCCGCTACTTCTGCGAATGTGTACTCGCCAGAAATGGGGTCAGACCCCAAATCCGGGAAATGGGGTCAGACCCCATTTATTTACGCAGATCGCGCTCGATGTCCTCGAGCTTGGTGTGGCGCACGTCTTTCCCGTGCACCATGTAGATCACGTACTCGCAGATGTTCTTGGCGTGATCGCCGATGCGCTCGAGCGCACGCACGATCCACATTACGTCGAGCGCGCGCCGGATGCTGCGCGGGTCTTCCATCATGAAGGTGATGCACTGGCGCTGGATGGACTCGTATTCCTCGTCCACCACGCGATCCTGGCGCGCCACGCGCAGCGCGGCCTCGCTGTCCATGCGCGCGAACGCATCGAGCGCCTGATGCACCATCTCCGAGACGATGCGTCCGAGATGTTTGATCTCGCGGTATTTGTCCGCCGGGCGCTCCATGGTCGCGAGCCTCGAGGCGATGTAGCCGATCTTCTCGCCCTCGTCGCCGATGCGCTCGAGGTCGGTGATGGTCTTGATGATGGCGACTACGACTCTGAGGTCGCCGGCAGCCGGGGCCCTCGTGGCGAGAATGCGCGAGCACTCCTCGTCGATGGACATTTCCATGCCGTTGACCTTGAAGTCATCGCGCGCCACGGACACACCGAGGTTGCTGTCGCCTTCGATGAGCGCCGTCACGGCATTGGCTAACTGCTGCTCGACCATGCCACCCATGGTCAGCACCTTGTTGCGCACCCGCTCCAGGTCTTCGTTGAATCGGCGCGAGATGTGGTGCGAAAGATCGGCGGTTTCCATGGTTCCTCGGGCGCAGTTTGTTAGTCAGCGATGACGGGGTGATGACATCAGGCAGTGGCGGCCACGCGCCGCTCGAGCACGCGATCGCGCGGAAAGTGACAGGTGAAGGTGCTGCCGCGCCCTTCGACGCTCTCGATTTCGAGCCTTCCACCGTGGCGGTGCAATGCGTGTTTGACGATGGCCAGCCCCAGGCCTGAGCCCCCCGTTTCGCGCGAGCGGCCTGGATCGACCCGGTAGAAGCGCTCCGTGAGCCGGGGCAGATGCTCGGAAGAGATCCCCGGGCCAGTGTCGCGGACCGAGAAATGCCCGCCATCTTCGTCCGTCCACCAGCGGATCTGCATGCTCCCGTCAGACGGTGTGTATTTGGCGGCGTTGTCCACGAGATTGGAGAACGCCGACTGCACCATGGCCTCATCGCCAAGGAGCTGGGCTCCCGACTCGATGGCGACTTCGACCTGCCGCGGATGCGCCGGGCGGGCGAGCACGTCCTTGCGAAGCATGGACGCCATCGCCGACACGTCGACGGGCAGACCCTTGATAGGCGCATCGTTGGCTTCGAAGCGCGACAACTCGAGCAGGTCTTCGATGATGCGCGTCATGCGATCCGTCTGGCGCCGCATCTCGGCGACGGGCGCGGCGAGCTCCCCCAGGCCTGGATCGGCGCTGAAGTTTTCGAGATAACCGGCCACGACGGTGAGCGGGGAACGCAGTTCGTGCGAGGCATTGGCGACGAAGTCCTTGCGCATCTGTTCCATGCGCACTTCGCGCGTGACGTCACGCAGCATCAGCAGCCGCTGATCCTCGCCGTAGGAGATGAGCTGGAAAGCAATGTATCGCTCGGTGGGCGTGTCGAGGCGCACGATGACCGGTGTGGAGTAGAGACCGCCATGCAGGTAGCGCACGAAGTCCGGATTGCGGACCAGGTTGTCGATGCGCAACCCCAGATCCGCGCGCCGCGAAAGATCGAGCAGCTCACCGGCCTTGCGATTGAACCAGACGATCTCGCCCTGCGGATCGAGCATCACGACACCGTCCGGCATGGCAGCGGTGGAACGGCGCAGCTCGCGAAACAGGCGCGTCAGTCTTTCCTTATGGAAGCGTTTGCGACGGTGCATACGCACCACCTGCGCCACCACATCGCCCCACAGCCCCATCGCATCCGGAGGATCCGCGACGCTGCGATGTTGAATCCAGAAATGAAGCGCACGCAGCTGCCAGAGATTCCACGCGAGGTACAAGCCCAGTGAGCCAGAGATTCCGAACCAGATCGATCCGGCAATCCATCCGAGCAGCGCCCCTGCACTCAACGCCGCGAGGATCCGCAGCACGACGTAGGCGAAGGCCGTGGCGCCGGAATTCATGGAATCTAGAGAGGTCGGGCCGAGAACCGGTAACCCGAACCGCGCACGGTCTGGATCAGGCGGTCATAGCCGTACTCTTCCAGCGCCTTGCGCAGGCGCCGGATATGGACGTCGATGGTGCGCTCTTCGACATAGACATTGCCGCCCCACACGCGATCGAGAAGCTGCTCGCGCGTGTACACGCGTTCCGGATGCGTCATGAAAAACGCCAGCATGCGGTACTCCGTGGGCCCGAGCGCCACGGTGCGTTCGCCCGAACTCACGCGCTGGCTGCTCTGATCGAGCACCAGCCCTTCGACGTCGATCCGCTCCGTACCTTCCACGGGCGTGGTCCGTCGCAAAACGGCATTGATTCGCGCCAGCAGCTCGCGCGGCGAGAACGGCTTGGTGATGTAGTCGTCGGCGCCACCCTCCAGCCCCGCCACCTTGTCGCCCTCTTCGGCACGCGCGGTGAGCATGATGACGGGCACTTCGCGGGTTTCGCGATCGCGCTTGAGCGCGCGCGTGAACTCGAGGCCGCTGGTGTCCGGGAGCATCCAGTCGACCAACAGCAGGTCGGGGAGCTTGTTGGCGACTTCGGCGCGACCCGACCGTGCATCGGCGGCCTCGCGGACTTCGAACCCGGCACGGCGCAATCCAAACGCGATCATCTCGCGGATCGGACGCTCGTCTTCGACTACCAGAATCTGTTTGGCTGACATGTTTGCTGACACGGCATCACAGGTGACGTTTTTGTGGCGTGCGCATTACAACGGCAGTCTATTGCAGTTTGATTACGGAGGGGCTTGCGCGACGCGATCCCTGACATAAACGGGCAATGCGTCTGCCGGATCAAGGATTTGGCGTGCGGCGACCGCCAACCGTGCGAGCTGCAGCACCTCGCTGGCGCGCGGCAAGCAGGTTGGCGTGAAGCTCGGCATCCGCCGCCCGGCAGCGTTCCGCCAGCTCGGGCCAGGCGATGAGACCCCGCCCTGCCGCAGCCCAGGCAGCGCTGCTGCCTGCAGGCAACCGCACCTCCGCGGCCGCGCTTACGTGTTCGGGACCCGACGTGAGCACCCCATCGACTTCGAATTGCGCCCAATACACCTCGCGCATGCGCGCGTCGTTGGCCACGAGCACCCGGCGAACGGCCGGCTTCAGCTGAACGACCCGTCTGCGCGACGGCGGCCAGATCGGAGATGGGCACCACGCCCACCTGCGCACCGAAAGCGAGCCCCTGCGCGACACTGGCAGCGAGGCGCACGCCCGTGAATCCACCGGGCCCTCGCCCGAATGCAATCGCGTCGAGTGCACTCAAGGCGATGCCGCCCTCGGCGAGCACTGAATCGACCATCGGCAGCAGTTGCTCGGCATGACCGCGCTCGAGCTCGACGTAGCGGTCCAGCATCCGATCGCCGATGCAGAGCGACACCGAGCAAGCCTCGGTGGCGGTGTCGAGCGCGAGGATCTTCATGCGATCTCGCTGTCGATCGCGACCCGCGTGAGCCCCGCCGGCGCGGGCGGTGTGCCCGCGATGCGCCGCAGGAATTTTTCGGCGTCGGCGCCCACGCGCGTCACCGGCATGGGCGGCAGGCTGGCGCGAAACACGCGGCCGTAGGGTTTGTCGACGAGCCGTGGATCGCAGATGACGACCACGCCGCGATCCGTCTCGCTGCGAATCAGCCGGCCGACACCTTGCTTGAGCGCCAGCGCGGCTTCCGGCAACTGATATTCGCGGAACGCATTGCCGCCATTGGCCTTGAGATGTTCGATGCGCGCCTTGGTCAACGCGTCATCGGGCGAGGAGAACGGCAGCTTTTCGATGATGACGAGCCGCAGCGCGTCGCCCTTGACGTCCACACCTTCCCAGAAACTCGCGGTGCCCAGCAACACCGCGTTGCCGGACTCGCGGAACCGCCGCAGCAGTTGCTCGCGTGGCGCCTCGCCCTGCACCAGCAGTGGATAGTCGGCGAGCTCGGTCCAGCGATCGCGCAGCAGCTGCGCTGCGCGCTGCAGCGCGCGATGACTGGTGAACAGCACGAAGGCGCCGCCCGCCGACGCCTCGATGAGCGGCACCGCGACTTCGACCACCGCGCTGGTGTGCGACCTGCGACGAAGGATCCGGCAGCTGCGCCGGTAGATAGAGCAACGCCTGCGTCTCGAAATCGAACGGACTCGGGATGGCGAGCGTCTCGGCGTCGGCCAGGCCCAGCCGCGATGTGAAGTGCGCGAAGTCTTCGCCCACCGACAGCGTGGCCGAGGTGAACACCCAGGCCGCGCGGGTATCGACCGCCATCGACGCGAACCGCGCCGCGATGTCGAACGGCAGCAGGCTCACCGTGAAGCCGCGCTGCGTGAGCTCGACGCTGCGCGCGCCTTCGTGTTCTTCGGCGTGCATCACCGAATCGAGCCGCACGGCGAGCTCGGTGGAACGCGCCGAGCACTGCGCGATGCCGGGCTCGCGGCTGTAATCGTTGAGCGCTGACGCAAGATCGCGAAGCGCGCGCGAAAGATCTCCCGCGGCGTCGGCCAGCGGCGTGTCGGCCGCCAGCCAGTCCGGCCGCGGCGTGACGCGAAATACTTCCGCCAACGCCGCCAGCGCTTTTTCGACGGCGCCGATCTCGACTGGACAACGTGGTGGCCGGTGCGCGAGCCAATGCCCAGTTCCTGGCGCGCGTCGCGCAACAACATCTCGACCTGGCGGCTGCCGAGGCGCGTGCCGAAGAATTGCGTGGCGAGATCGGGAATCTGGTGCGCTTCGTCGAGGATCACCGCGTCCGCCGCGCCGAGCAGGTCGCCGAAGCCGTCTTCCTTGAGCGCGAGGTCAGCGAGCAGCAGATGGTGATTGACGATGACGATGTCGGCCTCGACTGCCTTGCGACGCGCTTCGACCACGTGGCACTTGCCGAAGTCGGCGCACCGCGCGCCGAGGCAGTTGTCGCGCGTCGAGGTGATTTGCGGCCACGAGCGGATGGGCATCACCCAGGTCCGGCACTTCGGCGAGATCGCCGGTGCGCGTGGTGCCGGCCCAGCGTTCGACGCGAACCAGCGTGCGGTCGCGCGTTCCTGCGAGGCTCTTCTGCCCGCCGAGCTGCTTCAGCCGGTAGGTGCACAGATAGTTAGAGCGGCCCTTCAGCAGCGCGACGCGCGCCGGCACGCCGATGGCGCCCGCGACCAGCGGCAGATCCTTGTTGAACAGCTGGTCCTGCAGCGTGCGGGTGCCGGTGGAGATGAGCACGCGGCGCCCGAGAGCAGCGCCGGCACGAGATAGGCGAAGGTCTTGCCGGTACCGGTGCCGGCCTCGACCACCAGCGGCGCGCGGTTTTCCAGGGCGAGCGCCACCCGGCCGGCCATTGCCAGCTGCGAGCGCCGCGGCGTGAAACCCGGCAGCGTTCGCGCCAGCGGGCCACGCGGGCCGAAAACCTCGTCGAGTGGTTGCATCAGGTATTTGAGCTGCCCGCCGTATCGGCGGACGGGCCAACCTAGCGCGACGGGCGCAGGCTGTCGAGACTCAAATCCTTGAAAGTATCCTGGTCAGCCTTGATGCGGATCTTGAGATACGGGCCCTCGGCCGTGTGGCGGCTGGCGGAGAAGTCGTCGTCGCGGAATCCCGCGAAGTTGTAGCCCACCGAGATCCAGATGTTCTTCGCGATCGTCGTGCCCACATCGACGCCCGTCGAGTAATCCATGACATCCGATTCCCAGGAATGCAGCGCCGCGGCATGCACGCCGAGGTCGAAGCGGCGCGTCAGCTGGCGACGCAGGTCGAAGCCGGCGATGTCGGAAACGCCGGAGTACTTCTCGCCTTCGAACGTGCTCGACACGTAGCGCACGCCGTACTGCAGCCCGAGCTGCAGCGCCGGGTTCAACTGCCAGTTGGCGTGCAGGTTGTTCACGAGGCGCGCCGGATTCGTACGAACTCAGGATGTCGCTGCGCTCGTCGTACTTCATCTCGAAGCGGTCGAACACGATCCACTGGCTCGAATCGGGGCGGAAGGCCCAGGCGAAGCGGCCCACGGCCTCCGGTGCTCGTCGCCCAGCGCGGCGCTCGAATCGAAGGCCTGCAGCGACACCGACATCGCATGGCCCTCGACCGGCTCGCGATACCAGCCGGTGGTCGAGCTCCAGCGTTCCTCGCTGTCCGAGTTGCGATGCTCGAGGCGGCTCGTCATCTGCCACAGTTCCTTGCGGTACTGACGCACCCACGAAGGCCGCGAAGAAGTCCTCGGTCATCGAACCCGAGGCGAGCGGCGCATTCGGATTCAGCGGCTCGAGATCCGGGCCGCGCAGCGTGTTGGTCTGGTCGACGCCGACGTCGAACGCCCAGTTTTCCTTCCACTTGAAGCCCTGCGTGAGACCGAAGTTCGCGAAGGTGCGCGGGCCGTATTCCGTGGCCTGCGTGTTGATGCTGGACTTCACCTGCGTGCGCTCCCACGGGCGCGTGCGCACGCCGACGCGCGTCATGTCGGCTTCGAGCTGGTCGCCCTTCGGCGTGTTCGTACTCGGCGAACAGCGTCGTGTCGTCCGTCAGGTGGTAGTCGACGCCGAGGATGCTGCGCGCCGGATAGTCGACGCTCGCGTCCTTGCCGCCGAGCGCTCGCGTCGTGCGACGCCGCGCAGCGTCACGCGGCCGTCCCAGAATATCGACGCTGCCGGTCACGAACGCCTGGTCGGAGACGCGCTCGTCGCCGCTCGCGTCGTCGTCGGCCACGTGGCGCAGGCCGGCGCCCGACGCTGTAACCGTCCTTGTTCATGCGCACGTCGGCACTGGCCAGCAGGCGCGTCGCGTCGCTCGCGAGCACCTCCTGGTGCTGCACTTCGCCCGACGACCATGAACGTCTCAGTGAACTTGTAGCGCGCGTCGACGCCGGCGCTGCGCGTGCCGGTGTCGGCGGTGAGCTGCTGGTCGACGCCGAAGCCGCTCTCGGTCTCGCGCGCCCAGGCGCGCGCTTCGAGATGCTCGGAGGCGTGTTTGCCTTCGACCAGCCACGCCGTCGACGACATCCGGGCGCAGCGGATCGTCCGACTGCGACTGCGCCACTTCGGCGCGCACTTTCGTCTCCGGCGTCAGCGCGCCAGGTGAGATCGCTGCCGACGATGTGCGTGTCGCCCGCCTGCGCGCCCTGGAGCACGGCGCTCGCGCCGAGCTCGAGCTTGTCGCCGGCGAGCTTGGTCGCCACGCGCACGCCGGCCGTCGGTTTCGTCGTCGCCACCGGTGCGCACTTCGTAGTCGGCCACGATGAACACCGGGTTCAGGTTCTGGTCGCGGCTCGGCACCGGCTCCTTGAAGAACACCGTGCCGCGCTCGTAGTCGAGGTCGTAGTCGATGAAGCGCGAGAGCTCGCGCGTCTCGACGACGCGCGTGATCTCGAAGCGGTCGCGCATCTCGATGCGCAGCTTGTCGCTGCCGATGACGATGGGCGAGCGCGACAGCCGATACAGGCCCGACGTGCCGTCGCCCTGCAGCTCGTCCTGCACGAGGCCCGTGTCGGTGCGCGCCGCGAAACCCGATGACCGAGACGCGCTCGCCGGCGAAGTCCGCGCGCAGGCCCGAGAGGCTGCGGTTGTACCGCGTGAGCTCGGTGACCGTGAAGCCGGTGTCGAAGTCGCCGAACAGCGCGACGAACTGGCGGCGCTCGATCTTGAGATACAGCTTGTTCTGCGAGGCGGCCTCGAAGCGCTGCTCGGTGCCGTCGCCGTAGAGCAGGTAGTAGCGGTCCGGCTCGATCGTGCCCTGCAGGCGGTCGCGCGCATCCTCCTTCTCGCGCGCCGAGTCGTAGGCCATCGTCAGCAGGAAATCGCCCTTGATGCGGCCCTTGGCGAAGAACGCGACGCGGCCGTCCTGTTCGAAGCCATCTTCGCGGTCCGCGGCGCTGCGCGGTTTCCATGTTGCCGCGAGATGCGTGTTGTACGCGGCGGTGCCTTCCGCGATGCCGACCAGGATCCAGTCGCGCGCGGCCGGCGCCAGCCACACCTTGTATTCGTCGCTCTGGCGCTCGTTGAAGCGCAGGCGGATGACGGCGTTGCCCGTCGTCGTGGTCGGCTCGAGCTCGATCAGCGCGAGACCGTTCTCGCGCACTTCGACCTGCGGCTCGCGCGGGCCGGTGGAGAGGATCTGGTTGTCGTTGAGCTGCTCGACTTCCCACCACGAGCGGTACGGCGAATCGACGCTGAAGTTCGCGATCGTTCCGGCGCGCGCCGGCTTGCCGTACTTGTCGAACATGCGCAGCGCGATGACCGGGCGCGTGCGGCCATCGGCGACGAGCTTCGAGGCCGCCTTGTCGATCTCGGCGCGCACCGGGCCGCCGCCGTAGTGCACCGTGCGCTTCGGCCTGTCCAGACCACGTCGCCGTTCGGCATCGATGACGCGCGCGGCGAGCACGTTGTCGCCGTCGACGAGATCGACGCCGCGCCAGCGGCTCAGCGCCACCGTGTTGGCCTCGTTGACGGCTGACGCCGTCGAAATTCAGCTTGTTCGACCGCGACGCCGTTGAGCGTGAGCTCGACGCGTCTGCCCGGGCTCGTGCTGGATCGCGATCTTGATCGACGGCGATCGGCGGCATCGCGTCGGCCTCGGGCGTCAGCCAGCGGATGCCGGGCGACAGAGCTCGTCGATGTCGATGCGCTGCGTGCCGGCCGATCCGCTGCGTCGGGCTGCGCGCGGTTTGCGACGCGTTCACCGCGCGCCCGGGCCGCGCAGCACCACGCCCACCGTTTCGATCTTCTGCGGCTCGCCGCCGGCGCTTGATCAGCTCGAGCGGCGCGTTCGCTTCGAAGCGCGAGCCTTCGATCACGATGTCGACGCGGCGATTGGCGGCGAGGCTGGCCGGCATCCTTGCCGGACTTGAGCGGCTCGTCGGAACCGTGGCCTTCGACGTGCACGCGCGCGGCGGGCACGTTGAGCGAGACGGCGAGGTAGTCGGCCACCGTCTGCGGCGCGCGCCTTGGACAGCGCGTAGTTGTCGGCGAACACCTTGCGGTTGCGGCCGGAAATCGGCTGCGAATCGGCATGGCCGACGGCGCGGATCGATGATGTCGCGCGCGCCGCGCCAGGTATCGATGAGCGAGCGCAGCGCGCGCTTCGTCGGCCGGCGACAGCTCGGTCTTGAGCACGTCGAAGCGCGGCGTGAACGTGAACTGCGAGCGACCGTAGACGCGCCGCGCCGCGCGTCAAGCTGCGACTCGACCGGCGCGGTGCGCAGGCCCGACTTCGCGGGCGAATCGAACATGACCAGCGCGCGCACCGTCAGTTCGCCGCCCGCCGCCGGCGTCGACCGCGTCTCGAAGCGGAAGGTGCGCACCGCGCCCGGCGGCAGCTCGCCCAGGCGCGCGACCACGACGCCGTCGCCCAGCGCTGACCACCGGATCGCCGGCGCCTTCGACCTGGTCGCGCGCGTCGGTGACCTTCGCGCCATCGACCGTCGCGCTGCCGGGCACGTACTCGAAGCCCGCGGGCAGCATGACCATCGCGCGTGTATTGCCGACGGTCACGCCGCCGACGTGCAGCACGGCTTCGTGCGCCGCGAGGCCTTCACCGCTCGGCGTCCGGGCAGCAGCGCCGAGTTGAATTCGAACTTCACGTCGCCCTTCGGCGGCGCCTTCTGGCGCAGCACGAAGTCGCTGCGCCACAACGTGCCACCGCGCAACTCGGCGAACTGCGAATAGTCGCGGCCGGCGTGACCCATGCGGTCGGCGCAGGGCGCGAGTTCGAGGTATTCCGGCAGCGTGAGCTTGTCGAGCTGCACGGTGTGCGTGCCCGGCTCGAGGCCCTCGAAATGGAAGCGGCCGTTCTCGTCGGTGACGCCGTAGCGGCCGTCCTCGAGATAGACGCGCACGCCGGCGACGCCGTCGTCTTCGCGGCCGTCGGCTGTCGCAGGTGCCTTCGAACACGCGGCCGACGATGAAGCCCTTCTGCGAGAACAGCTCTTCGTTCATGCGCACCAGCGCGCGCGCCTCGTTCGAGCGCACGTTGCCCGGCGCGATGGCCTGCGCGGTGTTGACCGCGTCCTTCATGCCGCGCATCGCGACCGTGAACTCGACGACGTAGCGCAGCTCGATGGTCTCGCCGACGGCGAGGGTCGGATGCGTGTACGTGAAGCTCGGCGCCATCGGCGCGCACCGTCGGATCGGCGATGCGCACGCCGTTCAGGCGCAGCGAGCCCGGGCGGTAGCGCGCGCCCGCCGGCAGGCGGTCGACGATCTGCACGTTGTTGAACGCGCCCGTCTCGCTCGCGTTCTGCAGCGTCAGCGTGTACTGCACGAAGTCGCCGGTGGTCGCGATCTGCTGGCCGGCGCGTCTTGCGCAGCAGCAGCGAGTCGCCGGCGGAATCGAGCGGCACGTCGACCGCGACGGCGGGCGCCGCGGTGACGACGAAGGCCTGGCCGAACGAGCCCGGCTGCAGGCGGATACGGCGCGTTCGGCAGCGTCTGCAGGTCGGCGATCGTGCGCTGCGAGGGGAATGCATGGCTGCCGGGCGGCAGCACTTCGAGACGATAGCTGCCGGGCGCGACCAGCGGGAAGCGGAACACGCCCGCCGGCATGCTGTACTGCGTGCCGCCCTGGTCGGTGACGACCTGGCCCGTGACCATCTCGCTCGGGTAGCGGCTGACGCCGTCGTCGCCGAACACCGTGGCCGGCAGGACCGGTGGCGACGTCGATGAGACGCACGCGCGCGCCGTTGATCGGCGCGCCGGTCTGCGAATCGAACACGAGTCCGTAAGGATCGACCAGCGCATCGGCCTGCGCCGCGTCGGTGGTGTCCGTCGGATCGACATAGGTGGCGTCGAGCTCGGCATTGCGCTCGACCTGCAGCGCGCAGTCGTCGCCGGCCGCGCTCGGTCGCGGTCGCGATGTAGCCGACGAACACGCCGGTGTTCGGCGCCGGTCTCCGACAGACGCAGCACTTCGGAGTCGCCGGTCGCGGCGACGGTGACGCGCACGTCGACGGTTTCGATCACGTCGCCGTCGCGGTTGCGGTCGAGGTCGACCACGCGGACGAAAATCGGATCACCGGCGTGCGCGACGCTGGTGTCCTGCATGGGAATCGGCGTGCAGCGGATCGAGCGCGCCGGCGCCCTGCGGGCGCCGGTGACGGCAGCGGCACGAAGCCGTTGGCCGCGCGGCACTGCGTCGGTCCGGCGGTGATCGCTGCTCGCGCTCGCCGCTTCGTAGCGCGCGAGCGGATCGCCGCGCGTGACGGCAGCGGTTCGACGGCCAGCGGCACTTCGTTCGAAAGCGTGGTGCGCGCGCGCCGGCACCGAGCTCGTACGCGACGCTTGCCGACGTTGCGAATCACCGTGCCGGGCGCCGTGACCTGCGCCACGGAAACCGCCGGCACAATGAGACACGCAGCAAATAACAACGAAGTACTCCAGAGCCGCATTTACGCGGCTCCATAAACGCGCCGAAGGCGGGGTAGCTAGTCGCTACCCCGCCCTCTGCGTGAGAGTACCCGTTGTTGCGGGCGTGGGACTGGGTCGTCCCTTCGGGCTCCAGATCCGTTTGCCCGCGGCGTCAAACGTCATGACGATTGTTAGCCTCGATCCGCGCTATCAGTTGATCGTCACGCGGAAACGCACCACCGCGATTTCCGCGGCGGTCGAACCCGGATTGATGACACCCGCGGCGGCCGACGGCGAACTGATCGCCCCGCCACCGACGAAGGGCATCGCGCCCGCCACGTCCGCCACGCGCCGCGCCGTTCAGCGTGGTCGAGCCGGCGACGTAGGTCGTGTTGGTCGGAATGACTTCCGTCATGGTCGCACCGCTGGTCACGAGGCCGTTGTTCTGCACCGAGATCGTGTATTCGACGATCGCGCCCGGAATCGCCTTGGCCTGACCCGCGGGGCTGAAGCCGTCGCTGATCACCGCCGCCGTCTTGGTGACGGTGAGCGTGCCCACGAAGTACTGGTCGAACGCGAAGCTGACGCCGTCGTCGACGACGTTGCCGTTGAGCGTTGCCGGTTTCGGCGAACACCACGTCGACGACCGCCGGATTGTCGGCGGCAGCCGGTCTCCGCTTCGAGCGTCGCGCCGTTCGACGCATTCGTCGTGGCGGTGCACGACCAGGCGGATCGTCGACGCGAGACCGTTCGCGGCCGTCGGCGACGCCGGCGTATCCGACACGCACGAACACGTAGCGGCAGGCGTCTTCCGCCGAGCTGCTCGATGTACGTCACTGCGGTTCACCGGCGTACGCCGGCGTCGTCATCGTCGCCGTCGAACAAGCTGCCGCCGACACGTGCGGCGTGAAGTTCGTCATGTCGAACGCGTCGGGACGACCGAAGATGATCGCCGGCGGCTGCAGGTTGTCGGCCGCAAGACCGAAGTCCTGCGCACCGTTGCTGGTGTTGGTGACGCGGAACACCGTCACGACCTGGGTCAGGCCGGGGCTCGTCACGGTCGCGGCGCCGTTGGTTTCTTCGGCGACGAAGATGATCTTCTTGTCGACCTCGAACGTCGTCGTCAGCGCCGTTAGCCGCACCGGGCGTCGAATTGCCGGTGGGTGAAGAATCGATGACTGTCTGCGGTACGCCGCTGACGCTGTAGTTGACGCTGGCCGTATTGGTGATGTCGGTGCCGAAGTCAGTGCCGGCCGCGAACGCGGACGGTGCGGCACCGATCAGGCCCAGCGCAACGACAGCGAGACGAGCTCGCCGCATTTGCTGATTGATCGTAAACATGGGTACTCCTCTCTACTCTCTTAAGAAAAAATCAGTTCAGCACCGCACGGAAGCGCGCGAACGGCCTGCGCTCCCGGCTGCAAGGAATTCTTGAAAACCCAGCGGATGTGTCGGTATTCGTCGGCGCGCGCCTGCGCGGTCGCGCCGTTCTCCTGCACCGTGAGCTGCGCCGGCGGCGCCGAACGTCTTGCCGTCGAGCGAATAGCTGATGTCGCTGCCCGGGCCGAACGCGGAATTCGCCACGTAGGTCATGTGCTCCGGCACGGCGTTGTTGATCGTCACCTTGTCCGACGGCTGCTTGCAGATGTTGTTAGCCGTCACGGTCCAGACGACTTCCGATGCCCGGCACCACCTTGGCGGCGGGCACGAGCTTCGTGGATCTTCTCGCCCTTGGCGTTGACGACTTCCTGCTCGACCTCGGCGATCGACTTGAGGACGATGCAGCCCTGCGTCTGCGCGAAAGCCTGCGAGCCGAAGCGCAGGCGGCGATGAGCGGCGAAGATGCCGAAAACTTTCCATCCCCTTGATCATGTGTGTCTCCTTCACGTCGAACTTCCCCTGATCAATTGATGGTTACGGCGAACGGATCGTCTTGCGTTCCGCTCGCCTGCGGTGAGCGTGCCGAGCGCCACGCGCACGCGCGCGGCCGGTGTGGCTCGAAGACTGCCGCGTAGTCGCGTCATCGGCGTCGCCGCATCCGTGAGCGCGACGCTGTTGAGGCGCAGCGTGCCCGGCACGTAAGTGGTGTTCGCCGGGATGTTGTCGGTGAACACCGCGTTGGTCGCGGTGCCCGAACCGGTCGCGTTGACCGCGATCGAGTAGTTGATGCGCGCACCCGGCACCGGACGCGCGCCGCCCAACTGGTCGACGACGGCCTGGGTCTTGACGGCCGTCACGGTGACGCCCACGACGTATGTAGCCGCTGTCGCTCGACCGGCGGCGCCGGTGGTGCCGACGACCGCGTCGACGGCGCCATCGGCCGCTGCCCTGGGCCGCGAACGTCGTGCCCGGCGCACCCGTGCCGGTGCGCGAATCGGCCGCGAGCTGCGTGACGCCGATGTTGGCCGTCGACCACCGTTCGCGGGAATGTCGTTGACCACGAAAACGATGACGAAGGCGTCGGCGCGCGAGCACCGGATCGTTGCTGCCGGCGACGTAGGGAATGTCGCTGCCGTCGAAGATCCGCGGTCGCCGCTGCCGTCCGGAGTCGAAGTAGATAGACGGTGAGGCCGCGACCGGATCGAAGTCGTCACTGGCGATCGCGTTGTTCATCACCAGCCGGAAGGTCTCCGGACCGTTGCCGGTATTCGTCGACGCGATAGCGGACTTCCTGCGCCGTGGCGCCCGGCGCTCACCGAGATATTCGCCGGCGACTGTCGCGTCGACGACCACGTCGAGGATTTCCGCGACGGTGACGACTGACGACGTTCGAAGATCGTGGTCGCGCTCACCGTCCCGACGGTGTAGCTCACCTGCGCGGTGTTGTTGATGTCGGTACCGGCCGGCACGCCGACCGCATGGGCCTTGTTAGACCCCAGGCCGAAGGCACAGAGCCACGGTGCTGGCCGCACCCAGTACATCGCAGTGAAAACAAGACGGAAACTCCTCGTTATTCCTAGTGGCCGGAGGCCACTTCCCCGCGACCGATTGCGGGTGGAGGTGTCAAACCCATGACGTTCATGGGTTTTGGCCCCTCGCTGCGTTGCATAATAGGAATGGAGGCCCTTAGGCCCCCGTGACTAGGGTCACGCGGACCCTGTCGCCACTGGGATACAGATCACATATAACGAGAGCAGCCCGAGTGGAGAGCGCCGATGGCAGCCAAGAAACCCCGCCAAGCCCGTGAAAATGTGACGGAAATCCGTTCCGTGCCACGCCGAAGCCGCGAACGAAAATTCGGCTCAAGATGGCTTCGCACCGGCCGATAAAGCGGGACAACCGGAGCTCGAACACGCCGCCGCAACGGACGCGGCCGAGCAGATTCTCGGCGCGAATCCATTGCTGGGTCTCGACCGCGACGAGTTGTTAGCCGCCGGCAAACGCCTGTTGCGGCTCATGACGATAAATCCACAGGTGCTCATCGAAGAGAACATCGCGTTCGCCCGCGAGGTCCTCGCCATCGCCATGGGGCAATCGAAGATCACCGCGGATCCGCGCGACCGGCGGTTCAGCCACGCGGTGTGGCAGAAGAATGGTTACTACAAGCGTCTCATGCAGGGTTTCGTCGCCTGGCGCGCGATGTTGAATCGCGTGCTCGATCGCGCCGACACCACCACCGACGATCGCGAGCGCGCGCGCTTCGTGCTGCAGCTGTTCACGGAAACATTCGCGCCGACCAATTCCCTGTTCGGCAATCCGGGCGCCTTGCAGCGCATCACCGAAACCCGCGGCAAGAGCCTGCTGTATGGCATGCAGAATTTCATCGACGACCTCACCAACAATTTCGGCATGCCGCGCCAGGTGGACGATCGAAAATTCCAGGTCGGCAAGAATCTCGCGGTCACGCCGGGCGCCGTCGTCTTCCGCGGCGAAGCATTCGAGCTGATTCAATACACGCCGCAGACCGCGCTCGTACACAGACGACCGCTGGTCATCGTGCCGCCGCAGATCAACAAGTTCTACGCCACGGACCTCTCGCCCGGCCGCAGCTTCGCGGAATACTCCGTCAGCCAGGGTATCCAGACGTTCTGCATCAGCTGGCGCAACCCGACCGCCGCGCAACGCGACTGGAACCTGGAGACCTATCTGTCGGCTTGCAAGGAAGCCATCGCGGTGGCCTGCGACATCACCGGCGCGGATCGCGTCAACACGATGGCCGCGTGCGCTGGTGGTTTCACGCTGGCGACACTGCTCGGCCACCTCGCAGCGAAGGGCGACGAAAAGGTGGCGAGCGCCACGTTGCTCGTGACCGTGCTCGACACCGAAGCTCCCACGCTTCTCGGGCAGTTCGCCTCTCGCTCGGGTGTGGCGGCTACGATCGAGAAGTCGCGCGCAAAAGGCGTGCTCGAAGGCAGCGAGATGGCCCGCGTGTTCGCGTGGTTGCGGCCGAACGATCTCGTCTGGCTCTTCGTCGCCAACAACTGGGTCATGGGCAATCGTCCGCCGGCCTTCGACATTCTTTATTGGAACTCGGACACGACCCGCCTGCCGGCAGAGTTCCACGCCGACCTGTTGCGCATGTTCATGGAGAACCCGCTGAAGTCCGCGGGCAAGATATCGCCGCTCGGCACTCCGATCGACATGTCGAAGGTAACGGTGCCCGCCTACGTCGTCGCCGGCATCACCGATCACATCACTCCCTGGCAGGCGTGTTATCAGTCGCGGAACATCCTGCGCGGCAAGATCGATTTCGTACTGTCCTCGAGCGGCCACATTCAAAGCATCGTGAATCCACCCACCAATCCGAAAGCGAAATACTTCCTGAATGCATCGATGCCGGACAATGCTGAAACCTGGCTCGCGGGTGCCAGCGAACATACCGGCAGCTGGTGGGATCACTGGAGCAAGTGGTACGCACAACATGGCGCCGGGGAAGTACCCGCACCCACAACTCTGGGAAGCACGCAATATCCCGCGGGCGATCCCGCGCCGGGGCGTTTCGTACACCAGAGATGAGTAAGCCCCACGTCGAGTTCGTCGAGGTCGACGGCGTCAATCTGCGCGTCGCGACCCAATCCGCCACCAATGAGCTGCCGCCGGTACTGCTGTTCAACGGCATCGGCGCCAATCTGGAGCTGTGCTTTCCTTTCATGGAAGCGATGCCGGAACGGGAAATCGTGATCTTCGATGTCCCGGGCATCGGCCGCTCGGAGATGAGCTGGCGGCCGCGCCGTTTTTCCGGACTCGCACGGCTCGCGAACAAGTTGCTCGACCGGCAGGGCTACCAGGAGGTGGACGTGATCGGTGTCTCCTGGGGTGGAGCACTGGCGCAGCAATTCGCGAGGCAGTATCCGCAACGTTGCCGACGCCTCGTGCTCGCCGCCACATCGCCCGGCGTGGTGATGGTCCCGGGCCGCCCATCGGCGCTGTCGAAGATGATCACTCCGCGCCGTTACCTCTCTCCCACCTATATGCAGAAGGCCGCCGGCGACATCTACGGCGGCGAAGCGCGGAAGAATCCCAAACTCATCGCCGCGCATGCCGCGCGTGTCATCCCGCCACAGTTCATGGGATACGTATTCCAGCTGTTCGCCGGAATGGGCTGGACCAGCATCCATTGGCTGCACCGGGTCCGGCAACCCACGCTGGTCATGGCGGGCGCGGACGACCCGCTGGTGCCGCCAGTGAACGCGCGAATCATCGCGTTTCTCCTGCCGAACAACCGTCTGCACATCGTCCCCGGCGGCGGCCACCTCTTCATGCTGTATTCCTTAGATAAGGTGGTCCCGGTCATCCGGTCCTTCCTGGAATCAGAGACCCCGCTCACGGTTTAGCTCTGCCCCCTTGACTCCCACTCCTCCGTACGTATGATGCGCCGCATCATTGCTGCGCCGCAGCACAGGAGAAACCATGAATTTCCAGGAAAAAGTCTTCGAAGCCACCTCTGAGCTGCGTGCCCGTGCCCTCGCCCTCGCAAACGCCGCCGTCGCTACCGCCCGGGTGCGAGCCCAGGCCGCCGCCAAGCGCACCGACGTACTCAAGGGTTCGCTGAACACCCTCACGATCGCAGGCCGCGAGCTGAACAAGGTCGCCCGTCGCCACGCTCGGCGCTTCGTCAAAGAGAGCTCGACCATCGCTGTGGACGCTGGCAAAGACGTCTCTACGCTGGCTCGCACGACTTACGCGACGCTGGCCAAGCGCCCTGCAGCCGCCCGGAAGGCACGTAAGGCGCCCGCTGCGCGCAAACGAGCCGTCCGCAAGGCCGCCTGATCTTGTCCCCAGCCTGCTCTTGGGCAGGCGGCATTGGTGCGCCCCTCACGGGGCGCACCTCTTTCATACTTTTTCTTATTTCCAGCCGGCAACTTCTGATCGCCGCGACGATTTTTGCGCCGCTATACTCCTTTGTCTCGTCAGGACAGACAGACATTTGAAGGTACAGTGATGGCCACAGCGCCCCAGTCGCTCCTCTCTCTTCCCGAAATTTCCCCCGCGGTCGCCGACTGGGTCGAGTCCGTTCGCAAACTCACCACCCCGGACAAGGTCCAGTGGTGCGATGGGTCCCCCGCCGAACTCGAGCGCCTGAAACAGACGCTCGAGAAGTCAGGTGAGCTGAAAAAGCTCAATCAAACTACCTTCCCCGGCTGCCACATCGCCTACTCGCACCCTTCGGACGTGGCGCGCGTCGAGCACCTCACGTTCATCTGCACGAAGAACCAGGAAGACGCCGGTCCCAACAACAACTGGATGGCTCCGGACGAAGCACGCGCCAAGATGCGCGAGTTGTTCAACGGCTGCATGAAGGGCCGCACCCTGTACGTGGTCCCGTACTGCATGGGGCCTATCGACTCCCCCTACTCGCGCTGCGGCGTCGAGATCACCGACAGCGCTTACGTCGTCATCAACATGTCGATCATGACGCGCATGGGCCGTCCCGCTCTCGAGCGCATCGCGCGCGACGGAAAGTTCGTCAAGGGCCTGCATTCCATCGGCGAGCTCGATCCGAATCGCCGCTTCATCATGCATTTCCCGGAAGAGCTTTCGATCCAGAGCTTCGGTTCCGGATACGGCGGCAATGCGCTGCTCGGCAAGAAGTGCCATGCGTTGCGAATCGCGAGCTGGCAGGCGCGCGATGAAGGCTGGCTCGCGGAACACATGCTGATCGTCGGCATCGAGAATCCGCAAGGCGAGACTCACTACATCGCCGCGGCTTTCCCGTCGGCCTGCGGCAAGACCAACCTCGCGATGCTGATTCCGCCCGACTCCATGCCGGGCTGGAAGATCTGGACCGTGGGCGACGACATCGCCTGGCTGCATCCCGGTCCCGACGGGCGCCTGTACGCCATCAATCCGGAAGCGGGTTACTTCGGCGTCGTGCCTGGCACGAATCGCGCCACCAATCGCAACGCCTTCGACATGATTCATCGCGACACGTTGTTCACCAACGTCGCACTGACTGCCGACAACGAACCCTGGTGGGAGGGGCGCAAGCTCAATACGCCGGTGCTCGACTGGCAGGGCAAGCCTTTCGATCCGGCGAGCGGCGGCGTCTCGGCGCATCCGAACTCCCGTTTCACCGTGTCGGCCCGGAACAATCCTATCTACTCTCCGCGCAGTGAAGACCCGATGGGCGTGCCGATTTCGGCCATCGTGTTCGGTGGCCGGCGGCGCGAAGTCGCCCCGCTGGTGTACGAAGCGCGCAACTGGCAGCACGGCGTGGTCGTCGGTGCGTCGGTCGCTTCCGAAACCACGGCGGCGGCCACCGGCGCGGTCGGAGTCGTGCGCCGCGATCCGATGGCGATGAAACCATTCGCGGGCTACAACTTCGGCGACTACTGGGCTCACTGGCTTGCCATGGGCAAGCGCCTGAAGAGTCCGCCGCGCCTGTTCCATGTCAACTGGTTCCGGCGCGACGCCAGCGGCAAATTCCTCTGGCCCGGATTCGGTGACAACCTGCGTGTCATGGAATGGATCCTGAAGCGCTGCGCCGGCCAGGTCGGCGCGGAAGATTCGCCGATTGGCTATCTACCGAAGCCGGCGGATCTCAACCTGAAAGGCGCCGATGTCAGCGAAGCCACGATGCAGGAACTGCTCGCGGTGACGCCTGCCGCCTGGCGCAAGGAAACCGCGGAAATGCGGGAGTACATGAAGGAATTTGGTGCGCGCGCCCCGGCGGAGATGTCCACCGAGTTGGGCGAAATCGAAGAAGCGGCTCGGACAGGTGCCGGGACGGGGTACCGGGGAACTCGCGAGCTAGACGACGGGAAAATCTGCGGCGAGTTACCCCGGATCCCCGTCCCGGCACCGCTACGCCTCTTCGCAGTAGAAGCGGATGGTGAGCGGTGAATCGCGCTCGGGCACACGCCCGAGCCCGATGAGCCCTTCACCCTTGATCTGCACGCTGTCGCGGCGCACGAACAGCTCTTCGCCGCCTTCGGCCTGCACGAAAGTACCGTTGGTGCTTTGATCGATCAGTACGAACTTGTTCCGATTGATCTCGATGCGCGCGTGCAGCCGCGAAATGAGGTTGCCGCGGATCACCAGGTCGTTGTCGTCGGCACGGCCGATGGCGACATTCGGGCGCTGCTCGGTCAGCATGACTTCGCCGCCGTCGAAAGTGAGCCGCAGGCGCATTGCCCGGCGTCCCTCGGTGGCCGAGATCGAAACCGACGGCAGCATGCTGGTGATGTCTTCGGTCTGCCAGAGCACCTCGAAGAGCGTGACCTCCGCGCCCTGGCCCTTGAGCGTGGCCACGTCGATCTGCCGCACGGCCGACTGCCAGTCCGGCGACAGCAACGAAACCATGGCTTCGGTGGTGATGATCTGCCCGGCCTTGGCCTGGCTGGTCATGCGATTCGCGGTATGCACCGTCGACCCGAACACGTCGCGGTTCTCCACGACCACCGGCCCCGCGTGGCACCCGATACGGATGGCGACGTGGTGCCCTTCGGCCGTCAACTCCGGATTGCCGGTGATGGCCTTCTGCATCTTCGCCGCGGCGTTGAGCGCGTCGTTGGCCACGGCAAACGTGGACATCACCTCGTCGCCCATGGTCTTGATGACCGTGCCGTGATGCTCTTCGGTGGCCTGCTTCATGATGTCGATGCAGGTCGCGACCACCTCGCGTGCGCGCTGATCCCCGAGCTCCTCATAGAGCCGCGTCGAGCCGACGACGTCGGCGAACACGATCGCAAGTTCGATATCTTTGGCCATAGAGAACAAATGGATGGACGCGGGTGATTATATACATATGACCTAGAATGGCAGCCCATTCCCTAGGGACCTCATCAAAAGTCGCCACATGCGCAAACAGAATTTCCCGATTTTCGCTGTCCTTCTGCTGGCTTTGTTCACCACCGCGACCGCAGCAGACAAGCCTCCAGCCTTTACACGCACCGATCTCGCCGCAGCCACAACACTTCGCGAGCGCGCCCTCGAAGACGCCACCGCCTATCAGCTGATCGAGTCTCTGACCACCGAAGTCGGCCCTCGTCCGGCCGGATCGCCGGGCGACAAAGCGGCCGTTGCCTGGGGCCTTCGCGAAATGAAGCGCCTGGGATTCGCGAATGTGCATACCGTCGAGGCCATCGTCCCCCAGTGGATTCGCGGCGAAGCCGAATTCGCGGTGCTCGCACCCTTTCCGCAGTCCATGCCCACACTCGCGCTGGGAGGCAGCATCGGCACCGGCACCGAAGGGATCGATGCGGACGCCGTGATGGTCAAGGACCTCGAAGCACTGGCCGCGCTTCCCGCCGGGGCGGTCAAGGACAAGATCGTTTTCTTCAGCAATCGCATGGAGCGCACGCGCGACGGATCGGGATACGGCAAGGCCGTAGCCGTGCGCGCCACCGGTCCTTCTGCCGCCGCTGCATTGGGCGCCGTGGGCATCGTCATCCGCTCGGTCGGCACCAGCAACCATCGCTTTCCACACACCGGTGGGCTTCGTTACACCATCACCGCTCCGCGCATTCCCGCACTGGCCATCTCCAATCCCGACGCGGACGCGCTGGTCAGGCAGTTTGAGAGCGGCAAGCCGGTACGCCTTCATCTCGAGAGCAGCTCACGCGACCTGCCGCAGATGCGCTCGGCCAACGTGGTCGGCGAAATTCCTGGCACCGATCGCGCCGATGAAATCGTGATCCTCGGCGCGCATCTCGATTCCTGGGATCCCGGTGTCGGTGCGCTCGATGACGGCGCTGGCGTCGCGATCATGATGGGCGTGGCCAAGCTCATCAGGGAACTCGACGTCAAACCCCGGCGCACCATCCGCGTGGTGCTGTTCGCCAACGAGGAGTTCGGCACTTCGGGCTCGCTGGCCTACGTGACAGCGAACGAAGCCAACGTCGCGCGTCATGTGCTCGGCTTCGAAGCGGACTTCGGTGCCGGCCCGGTCTGGCGTCTATCTAGTCGCGTGAACCCGGCGCAGCTCCCCGCCGTCGACGCGATCTTTCGCGCACTGGGGCCGCTCAAACTGGTGCGTGGTAACAACGAAGCGCGAGGTGGGGCTGACCTCGAGGGATTGAGCAAGCTCGGCATGCCCATCCTCGAACCCGGGCTCGATGGAACCGATTACTTCGATGTCCATCACACGGCCAATGACACCCTGGCGCAGGTCGACCCGAAGGCGCTCCAGCAATCAGTGGCGGCATTCGCCGCCAGCGTCTGGCTGGGCGCCCAGTACCCGGGCACGTGGGAGCGGGTGACGGCGCCGAAAGCGCCGCGTCGCTGAGCTCAGCCGGTCGCCGCGACAGGCGTAATCCGCCGGCGCTGTTCCGCGTGTACCTGCTCGAGAGTCAGGCGCGTGGCAGCAGCTACGGCACTCAACACCGGATGGGCCTCGCTTCGCGGCAGGCTCAATCCGTGGGTCCGTTCCCAGGCGCGAATCCGCGCGTCCGGCGCATTGGTGGTCGCGGTCAGTTCCGACATGGCCAGGCGATGACGCTCGTCCGCATGCTCCTGTTCGAGCGCGAGACGGATGCGGTAGTCCGAGGTCAATTCACCAGGGATCATCGGCAGTATTTCTTTCAATGCATGGACTCCGGGTTTGGGTTGCGCCGCAGTCTGCGCGCATGACGCGCAGATTGACACCTCCGCGATACTTAATCATCAGCCCGGGCCCTGCAGCTCCGCTCGAGCGTCGAGCCGCTCGCATGCGACGCCTGCCGCGAGGATCAGGTCAGCGGATGCATCCGGGTCGCGCGCGCCTTCGGACAGCTGCCGGCGGAACTCCTTGGCGCCGGGCATCCCGGAATACATTCCGAGCATGTGGCGCGTGATCCAGCTCAGGCGTTCGCCGCGTCGCCATCTCGCGACGGGCGTACACCGTCATGCGCTCGAGCATCGCCATGCGATCGGGCACGCCCTCCTCGCCGGACAGCTCCGCGATCAGCATCGGCCGGTGATACGCCTCGCGCCCGAGCATCACGCCATCTGCCCAGGCGAGTTCACTAACTACCTGGTCCGGCGTGCGCAGGCCACCATTGAGGATCACGGGCACGGGCGCGTAGCGGGTCTTGAGTTCCTGCACCACGTCGTAACGCAGCGGCGGAATCTCGCGGTTGTCGCGCGGCGACCAGGCGCCGAGCACCGCCTTGCGCGCATGTACGATGATGGCATCACATCCCGCCGTGATGATTCCGCCGACGAATTCGGTGAGCGCGGCATGTTCGTCGGCGCCGAACCGCGCCGCCGCCTCGCGCGCCGATTCCCGGCGCGACAGACCTTCGCCACCGAGCTCCGCGCCGTCGACCACACCGATGCGAAGTTTCACGGTCACGGGAATCGAAACCGCGTCGCGCATCGCCGCGACGCACTCGGCAACCAGCGACGGCTTCTTCATGAGGCAGGCGCCAAACGCGCCCGAGTGCACGCGATCGCTGGGGCAACCACAGTTCAGGTTGATTTCGTCGTAGCCCATTCCGGCGCCGATGCGCGCGGCCGCCGCGAGATCCGCGGGATCGCTGCCGCCCAGTTGCAAGGCTACCGGGTGTTCTTCGGCGTCGAAGCGCAGCAGTTTCTCGCGGTCACCGCGCAGCACGGCGCCGGTGGTGATCATCTCCGTATATAAGAGAGTGTCGGGCGAGAAGCCGCGCAGGAAGTACCGGCAGTGGCGGTCCGTCCAATCCATCATCGGCGCGACCGAGATTCGGCGATCGATCGGTTGCTTCGGCGTGCTCTCTATCACCTTGAATTCCAACGTCTGCTGCGCTCTGCTTGGTTCACAGGGAATCTATTCGGCTCCGCTGAATTTTGATACTAGTGATACAGAGTTGATACCACGTGGCGACGATCACAAGAAGAAAAGGCCGCTGGCGTGCCCTGGTGCGGAAACGCGGGCATGTTCGGTGCGCCACGTTTGCTGCACGAAGGACGCGCAGACCTGGGCCGACCAGATTGAAGGCCAGATCGATCAGCTGCAGCCCGTCGGGACCAACAATGGAAGGCTTCTTTGCCATGGCCATGCCTCGACCGGCTCCACCGGCTCTTTTACAGCAGTCTAACCACGATCCGCCCGATCGGCGACATTGGGTTGACTACAGCCTATTCGCGCCTATCCATTAAGATCTGCGCAGCACAGTTTCCTCGATCATCCAATAATGCTTCACCGCGAATTCGCGGCTGCCATATGGGGCGCGGTCAGCGGCACCCTGGATGGGAAAGCCTCCGGTTCTTGATTTGCGTCGCAGCGCTTCGTCGACGCACAACCCTAAACGCAGATAGTCCGCCGTACGGCCCCGGCGCGCGCGGGGCACATCATCTGTGCATTGAACGCGCTCGTGGCCGCGAACGCACAACGACGACTCTGGCGAAGCCTGAATGTCGGGCGCGTTCGAGTATGGAACTATTTTCGACACCCAAGCCCATACGTTGCGCATGCAAAAAACTCTAACAACCGTGCTCGCACTCGCCTGCGCGCTGAATCTCGATATTTCCCAAGCCCAAACAACCGAGGGACCGCTCGAAGAAATCGTCGTCACGGGTGAATTCGCCGGACCTGGCATGTGGCAGGCCACGCACCCCGACCATCCGGGGCATACGCTCTGGATAGTCGGTGAGCCACCACTGCTGCCCTATGGCATGAGCTTCAGCTCGAAGAAGGTAGCGCTCGTCGCTTCGCAATCGCAGGAAATTCTCCAGCGGCCGGCGCTCAGCATGCAGCCCGACGAAAAAATTGGCGTGTTCCGCATGCTCACTTTGCTGCCGGCGGCGTTGAAATTGCGCAAGAATCCCGACAAGGCCACGTTGCGGGAAGTAGTTCCGCCCGACGTGTACGCGCGCTGGCTGGTGCAAAAAAAGCTCTATCTTGGTCGCGATTCGGGTGTGGAGAAAATGCGGCCCATCGTGGTGGCCGAGAAACTGCGCAATGCCGCGATCGAGCAATTGCAGGTTGGCTATGGCGGGTCATGGCTAGACGTCTGGCAGGATGTGCGAACAAAGCAGATTCCCGTCACGACCCCCACCCTGAATTTCATCTTCAAGGCGGATGATCTGCGTGGCCAGATGAAGGCGGCCGCGCACGAGAAGCTCGCCGACGTGGAATGTTTCGCGCTGACCGTCGAGCTCATCGAGGCCCTGTCGAACAAAGAGGTGGAAGGCACGCGCGCCCGCGCATGGGCCGCGGGCGATCTCGCCAAGCTGCAGGAATTGCCGCCGCTGCCGGATCCCGACCCCGCATGCGACCAGGCCATCGTGGATGCGTTGTCGAGGGCCACTTCGATTCCCACCAATGTGGGCGAGCAGATGGACGAAAAGTGGCTTGCCGCGGCAGGCAACGCATTGACGAAGAACGAGAGCACCCTGGCCTTCGTGCCGATGAGCGCATTGCTCGGGGAGCTTGGGCTTCTCGAAACCCTGCGCAAGCGCGGTCACGAGGTCCTGGCGCCCGGCATCGATTAGCCTGAATGCACGCAGCGAAACGTGGTGCGTTGCTGTGTGTCATCACGGGCGCGCATCTCCTGCTGTTCCGCCTCGTTGACGTGGGTGACAGCTCACGTGGCGCGCATCGCTCCGAAGAAGACTTCGTCACGATCATGTTGGTCGACTTTTCCAAACCAGACGATACGCAGCCCTCGACGCTTTCCTCACCAAGTCGCTCGATTCCGACCTACGATTCTTCCTCCAGGAGCAGAGTCGAACCTGACAACTCGATTACCCCGCCTCCCGGGATCGAGGCGACCGACCCTGCCGTCGATTGGCAGGCGGAAGCCAGCCGTGTAGCCGGCGATGTCGCCAGGCGCATGGGTGAGGAAAATAAAGAGTTACGTTCACTGGATAGTCGCCCGACTGGAATGGGCCCGTTACCGCCGAAGTCTTCAAGCCACAAGTTGGGCGACAGCTTCCACTTGGAGGGTGGCGTGATCATCACCTGGGTCGGTCGAGGTTGCTACTACTCCAACCAGGATGCACACATCGACGCATTCGGTCCCGCGCTGCGACTGCAGCTTCCGACATGCACGGGCGCAGGCGGAGGCGGAGACGAAAAGGCGCTTCCAACCTTCGAGGAGTGGAAGAAAGAACGGGACAACCGATAGGCTTTCGCCGCATCGGAGCGCCGCGCCCCTAGCTAGCGGCAGTTTCCCTCCGTGCTGGCCCTTCACCCCGCCACCCATCCCCGCCCCGCTATCCACTGCTGCGCAAGCCTTTCGCCGCTGGCCAGAGAGCGCAGCACCGGCATCGCAAAGACCCTGACATCATCAACGATCCTGCCGAACGCATCGATGAGTTCGTTCTCGCCAATCTTTCTGACAAAGGCATTCCATTGGACTCGATGCCGTTCTGCGAAAGCCGTGGTGAGCGCCTCGACATCATCGGCCGGCACGGGCGTCTTCCGATTCTTGAACGTCGCGTCGATTGCTTTGAGAAGCGCGTCCGCATTGAAGTCGAGATGAGTCGAGCATATCCAGACATCGTAAAAGTCCTTCATCCGGCTGTTGGCGTTGCCGAGCGCGACCATCGCCTGGAATTTCTCCGCGATCGAGGACTCGATTGGATAGGCAAGCAGCGGGATGGTGTCGCTGCCCAGGATGACCGGGTATTCGATCATTCGCGGGCCGGGCACCATGACATCTCCCACGCCGAAGCCGACCTGGATCTTCAGACGCACGTTGTCCATGCGCGCATGCATCAGAACTCGTGTTTCCCTGAATTCCGAATCCTTGGCGATTTCCTCAGCCACTACGCTGTCGGTGATGAAGGCAAGGCCGTCTGCCTCCACTTCGACAGTCGCACAGTCCTTCACGAGCTTAACCAGGCTTGCCTCATCGGCCCTGCCCCTGCGAAGCATGTTGATGTCCGCGGTCGGGCGCGCGCTGGGAATGCCGATCGTCATCAGTAGCAGCGCGCCTTTCAGGATGACACCTTGCGCATGCCGTGATTTGGAGATGCGATACAGGAATCGCTCGATGGCATACAGCTGCAGTACCTGCTGGAACGGCGCGCGGCTCGACTTCGAAGCGTTGCGCAGCTTTGCCAGCACGGACACGGTGACGTCCTTGATTTCCTTCCCGGTCATTCGATCGCCTGCAGGTACGGTGACATGGGATTTTCGACACGCAGCAGCCGTGCGTAGTGCAGCAGCTCCCTGTTCTGCGCGCGCTTCCGTTTTCGCGCCATACGCAACGCCTCGAGCGCAACGTCCAATCCAAGCTTGTTCCTGAACTTGAAGCAATCCACCACGCTGCGCGCAACGCTATAGATCTTCAGATGCATGCCACCGATGCGATGCGTCTCGAGGCCTCTGTTGAAGGTCTTCGGATCGAAACGATACACCGTGACAGGAATCGACAGCGTGATGCCGTGGTAGCTGCCACGCGGCACGGCCAGGTGAACGGAGGATGGGATCTGGGTCGTGATGTCGTGATACGAAAGCGCGCTGATCAGGCAAACGGCCGCATCCGGCGCGCGCGCCGCGATCAGGGCGAGATCGGGATGCTCGGCTTCGCCGCTTTCGGCGAGACGGTAGAGGCCACGGCCGAGCTCGACGATGTCGACCGCTGTCGCGCAGCGTGTACAGCGCATCGGTGTGCACCCCAAGTGCGATCAGATCCCGGGTGCGCAGCGTGCCGCCATTGTCGCGAAACGCCTGCAGCGCAGTGTCGAGATTCCGGGTCTTCATGACGGGTAATAATAGCACCACTTCTTTTCAAGTGGCATGTTTATTACCCACCTGCAGTTTCTGCAGCTTCGATCGTCTAGCTAGATCATAGATCGAAGGATTTATTGTCCGGCGAACCGCGCTGACACAAGCTAACAGCCCGCTGATGCCCACAGGGAGCCGCTCGTCATACCCCCCGATGACGACTCGCTCAGGGTTATTAGCCGAATCGGTTCTGATGTGTGCTAGCTTCGGGCTGCAGGTCAGCTTCGTGGCCGGGCTGCGTCCGACATATCCAGAGGAGCTCAATCCAATGGGAAATTCAAAGTTTCCGATCCTGTTTCTGGCCGCACTGGTCTTCGGCGTTCCGGGTCCCGCCGCGGCGCTCACGCTGGCTCAGCACACGCAGGTTTGCCAGAACGACGCGCGCGTCATCGCCGGAGTCGTCCCGCTCGACGTCTGTGTCGGAGCTAACATCTTCTTCCGTGAAACCTTCAACGGCAACGGCCGCACCTGCGCGACCTGCCACCGCGTGGAGCGGAACTTTGCAATCGATCCGGAATTCATTGCCACGTTGCCGCGCAACGATCCCCTGTTCGTCGCCGAGTTCAACCCGACTCTCGCGAACCTGGAGCGGCCCGCGCAAATGCGTGCCCACGGGCTGATTCTCGAAAACGTGGATGGTACCCAGCCGGATCCCAACATCCGTTTCGTGCTTCGCAGCGTCCCGCACAACCTGTCGATGGGCGTCAGTATCACCACTCCCGGAGGTCGCGACGACGCCACCGGTCGAGCGCACCGGATGGTCGGCGGACGGCGCGCCGGGGCAAGGGCGCCTGGCCGACTTCACGAACGGCGCGATCGGGCAGCATTTCACGAGGAGCCTGAACAGGGTGGCCGGCGTCGACTTCCGTGTAGCCACCGAAGACGAAGGCCAGCGCGTGGCGCTTTTCATGCGCGAGCTCGGTCGCAAGAACGAAATCAGCCTCCCGTCAGTCGGCTTCAGTGACGCCGGAGCCCAAACCGGGCGCCAGCGGTTTCTCGACGTCGGCTGCAACGGCTGTCACAACAACGCGGGCGCGAACAGCGGAGGCGGAGCAAACAACCTTGGCAACGTGAACCGCAACTTCAACACGAACATAGAGTCGTCTCGAAACGGCGCGCTGGCGGGCTTTCCGCTCGACGGAGGCTTGGGAGCCACGCCGGCGAATCCCAACGGTTCTTTCGGCGACTTGACGTTCAACTCCACGCCCCTCATCGAAGCCGCGGATACCGGGCCGTTCTTCCACACCGATACGACGGTCACCGGCGCCCCGGCGTTCAATGCCCAGTCCGCGAATACCATCGAGCAGGCGAGCGCCTTTTACGCCACGCCTGCATTCGCCAACCGGCCTGGCGGCAATGGACAGCCACTCGCCATGAACGCAGCCGACATCACCAACATCGGCCGCTTCCTGCGCGCGGCCAACGCCGTCTTCAACATCCAGATGACGTTCAAGCGGTTGCAGGGGTCCCAGGGTGTCGGCAACCAGTTCGGCAACAACCAACTGGCCGTGCAGCAGCGCCTGCTCGTTCTGGCGCGCGTCGAGCTCGATGACGCGATCCGCGTGCTGCGAGGCGCGCCGGGAACAGTCATCAACCCCACGCAGGTGAGCCGTCTGGAGTTTGCGCGTTCGAACATCGTCGCCGCGAGCACGAACAACAACTTCAGCGCGCGCATGAACCTGATCGGTGTGGCCTTGAACGAACTCGATATGGCGGACGACGCGATCGCGCCGAATATCAACTTCACCATAGGAGCCGGCACGCTGATGGACTGAGTCCCTGACGCGCTCGACGCGCGCCCGCCCCGGTCAGGATCTGGCCGGGTGCGGGCGCGTGTTGTGCAGTGATCTGACGATTCAGGGTCTCGGTGCTGATCGTTGCGATGGCGCCCAAACTGTCGCAGCAGCAGGTAATCTTCGGGCGGCTACTTCGAAGCCCAGATAGCCAGCTCGTGACACGCCCTCGCACCTCTCCAGAAAACCCGGCCAGGGAAATCCAGAATGGCCACGCCTCTCCAAACGCATGGGCGAACTCGGCCTGTGCTCTCGGCGCGAGGCGGATCGCTGGATCGAGAGCGGCTGGGTGAAAGTGGATGGCCAGGTCGTCAACACACTCGGCGTACGGGTGTCACCCGACGCACGCATCGAGATCGATCGGGCTGCACGGGAACACCAGAGCGGACAGGTCACCATCCTGCTGCACAAACCGGTGGGCTATGTCTCCGGCCAGGCCGAGGACGGCTACGAACCTGCCATCGTGCTGATCCGTCCGGAGAATCGCTGGGCGGCGGATCCCTCGCCCATCCAGTTCCAGCGAGAGCACCTGCGTTCGCTCGCCCCCGCCGGCCGATTGGACATCGACTCCACCGGGCTGCTGGTGCTCACGCAGGATGGACGCGTCGCGAAGCAGCTGATTGGCGAGGACTCCTCGGTCGAGAAGGAATACCTCGTGCGGGTCGAAGGCAATCTCTCTGCCGCGGGGCTGAAGCAACTGCAGTACGGCCTGACGCTCGATGGCGTGAAGCTGAGGCCCGCACAGGTGTCATGGCAGAACGAACACCAGCTGCGCTTCGTACTGCGCCAGGGCCGCAAGCGCCAGATCCGCCGCATGTGCGAGCTCGTGGGTCTTTTCGTGACCGGGTTGAAGCGCGTCCGCAGCGGCAACGTACCGTTGGGAGGATTGCCGGTGGGCAAGTGGCGGTACTTGCGGCCCGACGAGAAGTTCTGAGACTCTCAGCGTGCGGCGAGCCGCCAAAGGGACGTGATCTCAGCCGCGCGCGCATTGTGAAGCGGATCCGTTTTGTCAGCGGCTCGCGGGTGTCGCGGCGGCACATCGTTTCGGCCGAGGACGCGCAATCCCGCAGTCTCGAACTCTTCCAGCAAGCTCGCGCGGGTCCGCAAACCGAGATGCTCTGCCAGGTCGGAAAGGATCAACCACCCCTCACCGCCCGGTTCCAGGTGCTCCGGCAGCTTCGCCAGGAATCCGCGCAGCATCCGGCTTTCGGGATCGTAGATTCCGTTTTCCATGGGCGAGCTCGGCCGCGCGGGGATCCATGGCGGGTTGCAGACCACGAGCGCCGCGCGACCTTCGGGAAAAAGATCTGCTTCCACGACCTCGACGCGTTCCGATGAGCCCTAGCTGTCGAACGTTCTCACGCGCACACGCCAGCGCGCGTGGCTCGAGATCCGTCGCGACCACGCGTTCGATACCACGCCGTGCAAGTACCGCGGCGAGCACACCGGTGCCCGTGCCGATATCGAAAGCAACGCTTATTGAGTTGCTCACGCCTGGCAGAGGCGTCGTAGCGATGAGGTCCACGTACTCTCGGCGGATCGGCGCAAAGACACCGAAGTGCGGATGAATTCGGCCGCCTGCCTCGGCAAGCTCGATGCCTTTCAGTGCGCCACTCGTGCGCACCGATCACGCCCTGCAATCCACGCAGCGATGTGACAGATGCAGTCTCCGCGGGACCGTAGGCCTCCACGCAGGCCTGCCGGATATCCGGCGCTCTTCGCAACGGGATCGAGTAGTCGTCGTTGAGCGGGATCAAAAGCGCATTTAACGTGCGGGCCCGTTGCGACCTCGCCTGCCGGTATTGATGGAATGCGTCGGCCGAGTTGGCAATTGAAGTGCCGCCCGGTGAATTGGCGGCGGAAGTTCGCGGACGCTTGTTCCGATCCGCGCGCTTCCCCAACGCCGTCAACATCTGCCGCGCCTCTTGAAAGTCACCGCGCCAGAGAAGCGAGGTCCCTTGACACGCGAGACCATAGGCCTCGTCTGCGGTCATTTTTCCGTCAGTGACAACGACGCGCGTGGCAGGCGGCGTTCCGCTATGTGAGCGCCACTGTGCCTCGAATGCCTTGCCGTCTTCGAGCCAATGAATGTTTGGGATATTCACTTCAGCAGCGGGTGATCTTCCGGCAGCTGCTTCGAATACCAGATCGCCAGCTTGTGCCGCATGGTGTTCTCTGCGACCTGATCCTCGGGCAGCGGCTGGATCATCTTGTCGTGCACCAGGAGCCGGTACACGTACAGCAACTTCTGGCTCGCGGAATCCGTCGGCTCGAATTCCACCGCGCCGCGCTCTTGCGCGTATTTCATCGCTGCGAGCAACCCTGCTTTGAACAGTTCACTCTCGTGTTTCAGCTTCTTCATCGCAATGATCCTTCTCGCCGTCGGGAACGGCCGCCGCTCCGTCGATATCGGTTCACATTGAATTTATTCGCCTCTGCGCATTATTGATACTGGAGATGTAAGGGAGTCCGGAATTGACGGCGATGGGACCCGAGGTCTACAAGCACTGTCCTCTCCACTGGAACTGCAAAGGGGTATCGCCGTGAACAATTCGAAGCTGGGACTTCTGAGGCGGTCGGCCGGCGTACTCGTCGGTATCGGCTTGCTCACTCTTTCAGGTGCTGCTGTCGCGACCGAGCAGTCGAAGGACCGCCAGGCAGGCAGGGACGTCAATCAGGACGCAAAGCAGAAAGCGCGCCAGGAAAAAGTCGACTGCAGGGCCGCGGACCAGCAAAGCAATGCCGCATGCCGCCAGGACAAACGCGACACCAAGCAGGAGGGCCGCGACGACAAGCGGGAGACCAAGCGCCAATAGGCCGGTCAATCGACCGGGCTTGGTTTCAGGTCCCAGATGTCGCGGGCGTACTCCTGGATCGTACGATCACTCGAGAACCGGCCTGAGCTTGCAACATTGAGCACCGCCATGCGCGACCAGGTTTCGCGATCGCCATAGGCACGCGCGACGTCGGCGTGCGCCCGCGCGTAGTCAGCCAGGTCGGCGAGATGGCGGAAGTGGTCGCCGCCCGCGAGCAGTGCCTGGATTATGGGCGTGAAAATGCCGCGCTCGTGCCGGCTGAAGTGGTCGGAGTCGATGAGATCGAGAGCGGCCCGCGTCTCGACATCATTCTCGTAGTGCCAGCGCGGGTCATACCACCCGGCGCTGTCATTCACCTGCTGGGCGGTGAGCCCGAACAGGAAAAAATTCTCTTCGCCTGCTTCGCGCGCCATCTCGATGGTCGCGCCGTCCCGTGTGCCGATCGTGAGCGCGCCGTTCATCATGAACTTCATGTTGCCGGTGCCGCTCGCCTCGAAGCCCGCCGTTGAAATCTGTTCGGAGACGTCACTGGCGGGGATGAGCCGCTCGGCGAGACTCACGTTGTATTCCGGCAGGAAGACCACCTTCAGTCGCCCACGCACCGCGGGATCAGCATCGAGTGTGCCGGCGACATTGTTGATGAGTTTGATGACGAGCTTGGCGAAGTGGTACGCGGGCGCCGCCTTGCCCGCGAAGAAAAATGTGCGCGGTGGCATGTCGAAGTGCGCGTTACTACGCATTCGATTGTAGAGGACGACGATATGCAGCAGGTTGAGCAGCTGCCGCTTGTATTCGTGAATGCGTTTGACCTGGCTGTCGAAGATGCTTTCCGGATCGATGGTCTGCCCGGAGCGCCCCGCATGCCACTTGACGAAAGCGAGCTTGGCAGCGCGCTTGGACGCGCGGAACTGTTCGCGAAAGCCGGCGTCATCGGCAAGCGGCATGAGCTCGCGCAGGAGCGCGAGGTCGGCGATCCAGCCGTCGCCGATCGCTGCCGTAATGACCTGCGACAGCCATGGATTTGCCTGCGCGAGCCAGCGTCGTGGCGTAACCCCGTTCGTCTTGTTGTTGAAGCGGCCGGGAAACAGCTGCGAAAAGTCACTCAGCACACGCGAGCGCAGTAGTTCGGAGTGGATCTCGGCCACGCCGTTGGTGCTGTGCGAGCCCACGACCGCGAGATGCGCCATGCGTACTCGTCGGGTTGGCCCTTCCTCGATGAGACTCACGCGATGCACGCGTTGCTCGTCCCCGGGATAGTCATGACGCACGTCGTCCAGGAAGTGCCGGTTGATCTCGTAGACGATCTCCAGGTGGCGAGGCACCAGCGTCTCGAACAACGCGACCGGCCATCGCTCGAGGGCCTCGGGCAACAGCGTGTGGTTCGTATAGGCAAGCGTCGCGCGCGTGATGCTCCACGCTTCGTCCCAAGGCAGATGGGCTTCATCGAGCAGAATGCGCATCAGCTCGGCCACACACAACGCCGGATGCGTGTCATTCATCTGCAGCGCCACGTGTTGCGGCAGCTCACTCCAGCGCGGCCCCGAAGTGCGACGAAAACGCGCGCAGATGTCCTGCAGCGAACAACTGACCATGAAGTACTGCTGGAGGAAGCGCAGCGCGCGCCCCGCTTCCGTCGAATCGTCGGGATACAGGACGCGCGTGATCGACTCTGCCGCCACGTTTTCGATGACGGCGCCGACGAAATCGCCATGCGAGAACTCGGCGAAGTCGAAACTCTGCGGCGCAACCGCCGCCCACAAGCGCAGCGTGTTGACGCACTGGGCACCATAACCCACGACCGGCCGGTCATACGCGACGCCCAGCAACGTCGAGGTCCGGTTGCGAATGAAGCGCAACATGTTGCCGCGCAATTCGAAGCCGGCATTGAGCGGTACGCGATAGATGCGCTCGGGCCGCACCACCTCCCACGGATCCGGGTTTCTCAACCAGTTGTCAGGTTGCTCGATCTGTGCGCCGTCGCGAATCTCCTGGCGGAAGATGCCGTATTCGTAGCGCAGCCCATAACCGATGGCCGCGTATTGCAGAGTCGCCAGCGAATCGATGAAACAGGCGGCAAGGCGACCGAGGCCGCCATTGCCGAGTCCGGCGTCGGCTTCCTCTTCGATGAGCGACTCGAGGTTCCATCCCTGTTGCTCGAGCGCATTCCGCACGATGGGCTCGGCGGCGAGATTCATCATGTTGTTGCGCAGGGTGCGCCCCAGCAGGAATTCCATCGACAGATAGTGGATGCGTTTCGGATTCGCCAGCTCCCGCGCACGACGCGTGCGCGCCCAGCGATGGGCCACGAGATCGCGGAGGAAGCGGCAGGTCCCGGCGAATCGCTCACGTTGGGTTGCGATCCGCGGGTCCACCAGCTGCTCGCAGAGCAGGTAGCGTTCGGTCCATTGATCCTGCCGGGTCACGAGGCCGAGGCGTTCCAGGCGCCGCTGCATTGCGGGATCGAGCTTCGTACCCAGACCGATGTCGTCCATGCGATCCCCCTCGGGACTTCCGGCTGATTGTCAGGGAAAACGATCGCGGGACCGGGAGATCATTGACCAGGCGCGGTCATTGACTTGATCTGTCTCTCCAGCGATTCGAGACTCCAGTCGCCCGGCGTCTGGCTGGGCGGGAAGTCTTTCATGGTCAACAGGAACTCGCTGGCCACCATCTGCATGGGCCCCAGCACGAAAGCCCGGTCGATCATCCAGTCGTGATACGTGTTCGAGTTGTGCTGGGACCTCTCGAAGGGGTCACGGCGCAGGTTGAAGAGCAACGGCAGACGCAGTTTGATCAACGGCTCGCGCCACACCTGCAGTTGCTCGGCGCGGTTTTCGAGGTAGGTAGCCTTCCAGTCGCCCACGCGAATGGACATCACGTTGCCGTCGTCGCCCACGTAGATGAACTCGTTGCGCGGTGATTCCTTCACCTTGCCGGTGAGGTAGTCCGTGAGGTCATAACCATCGATGTGATTCTTGTAGCTGCGACCGTTGAGCGAGACCCCGCCCTTGAGCAGTTTCGCCTTGATATCGGGCGAGCCCGCCGCTGCGGCGAAGGTTGGCAACCAGTCTTCGTGCGAGACGATGCCGTTGAGCGTAACGCCCGCCGGAAAATGGCCAGGCCAGCGAATGAATGCCGGCACGCGGAACGCGCCTTCCCAGTTCGAGTTCTTCTCGCTGCGGAAAGGTGTCGTGCCCGCATCGGGCCAGGTGTTGTAGTGCGGGCCGTTGTCGGTCGAATACTGCACGATGGTGTCGTTGGCGAGCCCGAGCTCGTCGATGAGCTTGAGCAGCTCGCCGACGTGCATGTCGTGTTCGACCATGCCATCGCCGTACTCGTCCTGCCCCGAGAGGCCGATGTGCTCTTGCTTCACGTGCGTGCGGAAATGCATGCGCGTGCCGTTCCACCAGCAGAAGAACGGCTTGCCCGCCTTGTGCTGGCGCGTGATGAATTCCTTGGCGGCGGCCAGCGTTTCTTCGTCGATGGTCTCCATGCGCTTCTTCGTCAATGGCCCCAGATTTTCGATGGTCTGCCCGCCCTTGCCATCAGCCTTTGACTTCATGACGCCGCGCGGACCGAACTGCTGCAGGAAGGTCTTACCGTTGCGCAGCTTCATGTCGCGCGGATAGTCGCGATTTTCCGGTTCTTCCTCGGCGTTCAGGTGATACAGACTGCCGAGGAATTCGTCGAAGCCGTGCACCGTGGGCAGATGTTCGTCGCGATCTCCCTGGTGGTTCTTGCCGAATTGCCCGGTGGCGTAGCCCTGGGCCTTGAGTACCGTGGCCATGGTGACGTCAGCCTTCTGCCAGCCTTCCTTTGCGCCAGGCATTCCGACCTTGGTCATTCCCGATCGCACCGGCACGCTGCCGCTGATGAACGCGGCGCGACCCGCGGTGCAGCTCTGTTGTGCGTAATAGTCGGTGAACGCCACGCCTTCACGCGCGACGCGATCGATGTTAGGCGTCCGGTAACCCATCATGCCGCGGTTGTTGTGACTGATGTTCCAGGTGCCGATGTCGTCGCCCCAGATCACCAGGATGTTGGGCTTCTTGTCGGCCGCGAAAGCTGCGCTCGTGATTCCAAACAACACCACCGCGAGCAGTCCCCGCAGCAGACCGGATTTGTGTGTCATGGCTGACTTTTCCTTGTTGGGAGGCTTGGAGACCGGTCAATATCAGAGCGCCGCGCGCTTTCCCGTAATGGGACCTTGGTCCAACGATCGCAGCGCATCCGCTTTTCTTGCGGCGCATCGAATGCGCACTCTAGATAGCCTCAGGGCCGGATCAAACCTTGCCGGCGGGCCCTGCCGGCTTCTTCGCCGCGCTCTTTTCTTCTTTTTCGTCCGACTCTTTCCCGGGCTCTTTGTTTGGATCGAGCTCGTCCAGGTTCTTCTTCACGTCACGCAGCGTGATCGAGCCTTCCAGCGAGCGGGCGAAAGCGCTGACGAATGCATTACGCATCACGCTTGCGATGGTCGCAAACAAACTCGTTTCCGGGTCCTTGATGGTGCCCGAGAAAGGAATTCTTGCCGCGACCTGATCCGCTTCCTGGTTCTCGAACACATTTGCGGCGAAATCCAGGAAGCCTTCCCAGAATCGTTTGAGCGCGCTCTGCTCTTCTTCGCCGGATCGGTAGATGTCGACGTCCTGCAGAATGGGTTTGGCGTAGCCTTTGAATTTTCCATCCGCGGCCGCGAGCTCCAGGTAGAGCTCGAACTTGCCGGCTTCGGCGTCGGCCTTGATGTACTCGCGCAGCCACGGATTAACCTGCGGAAGCTGAACCTTCTTCACCTCGAGATTGACGTCGAAGGTCGGCTGGCTGGAAAACGCGTTCACGCTGCCGGCCACCACCGCGGGCGCACCCTCGAGAACTTCTGCGGTCACCTTGAAATCAGCAAACGTTTCCTTGCCGGATTCGGTGACATTGGTGAGATTGGACACGTTGCCGTTGAGATGACGCGCGGTGATCGCATCGCGCGTGCTGATGCCCGGCGCCAGAAACCGCACGGTACCTTCGGTCACTTCAATCGTGTTGAAGCGGAACGGGAACAACTCTTCGAGTCGCGCATTCCAGTTTTCTTCCTTGCCGAGCTGGGAGTCCGCGGCACTCTTGCCCTGTACCAGGTTGAGCTCCGGCCCGAGAAACGATGCCTCGGAAACGATCGACCCGCGGAACAGGCTGCGCCACTCGACCGACAGATCCACACGATCGGAACGGAAAAACGGCACAGGTCGCGATGCGCCGGTCTTCACGATCTCGATGCCGTCGATACTGTACGCGCCACGCCAGAGATGGATGTCGATGTCACCGACGTGCCCGTCATACGAATCGAGCGCGGCCAGCTTCTTGTTGGCGTAGTCCTCGACGAGGTACGGCATGGCCACGCGCGCCGCAATCAGCAACAGCAGCACCGCTGACAAACCGATGACGACTTTTCGTTTCCGAGTCATGGTTGGCGCCTAATAAAAAGAGGCCGCACGAAGCGGCCCCCTGTGTGAATCCAGGTTCGCGCTGGGAGGAGCACTTCGGGATTCACGACTGAAGTGTGCTCGGCCGCGCGCCGTGACCCAAGCGGCGATCTGCCGTAGATTGCGTCACTCGATTCTTACAAGACGGAGGGGGTCCTCGAATGAATCGCGCGTCGGTCGTGTTCGTCAGCATTGTCCATGGCGCATTGGCCCTGACAGGAAATGCCGTTGGCGCCGATGTCGACTGGCCACGTTATGGCGGCGACGCGGCGAACACCCGGCATTCCCCGCTCGAGCAGATCAATCGCGGCAATGTCAGCCGCCTGTCGCTCGCCTGGCAGTACGACACCGGCGAAAAGGGCGACACCCAGACACAACCCATGGTCGTCGGACGCACCCTGTATGGCTACACGCCGTCGCACAAGACTTTCGCTCTCGACGCCGCCTCCGGCAAACAACTATGGACGTTCGACTCCGGCATCGTCGGAGTGGGTGCCAATCGCGGACTCATGTACTGGACGAGCGGCACGGACGCTCGCGTGTTTTCCGCGGTCGACAACTTCATCTATGCGCTGCACGCCTCCAGCGGAAAACCCATCGGGAGTTTCGGCAACAACGGTCGCATCGATCTGCGTGAAGGCCTGGGCCGGGACGCGGCCTCGCAATCCGTACGGCTGACCTCCCCGGGCGTCATCTATCGCGATCTCATGATCGTCGGCGGGCTCGTGAGCGAAGGCCTGCCGGCATCCCCGGGCCATGTGCGCGCCTACGATGTCAGGACCGGCGCGCTTCGCTGGAGCTTTCACACCATTCCGCAGCCCGGCGAGCGCGGGCACGAGACCTGGCCAAAGGATGCCTGGAAATACATTGGCGGCGCCAACAGCTGGCCCGGCATGACACTGGATGCGAAACGAGGCGTGGTCTTCGTTCCCACCGGATCGGCTGCCGCGGATTTCTATGGCGCGAATCGCCTGGGGGACAACCTCTACGCCAACTGCCTGCTGGCGCTCGAGGCGGCCACCGGCAAACTTCGCTGGCACTACCAGTTCGTGAAGCACGACCTGCTCGATCGCGACCTGCCCAGCGCGCCTGCGCTCGCGACGCTGCGCGTCAAGGGCAAGCGGGTCGAAGCGCTGGTGCAGACCACCAAGCAGGGATTCGTGTTCGTGCTGAATCGCGACACGGGCAAACCGGTGTTTCCAGTCGAGGAAGTGCCTGCGCCTGCCTCCGACGTGCCGGGCGAAGTGGCGAACCCGACCTGGCTGCGTCCAACCCTGCACGCGCCATACGCGCGCCAGCGACTGAACGCCGACACCCTGACCACGCGCACCCCCGAGGCCAACCGCTGGGCACGCGAGCAATTCGCACAGCTGCGCAGCGACGGGCCCTTCAAGCCCCTGGCCGTGGGCGTCGACACGACTATCTACCCTGGACTTCGACGGCGGCGCCGAGTGGGGCGGCCCGGCCTTTGATCCGGCCAGCGGCCTCCTGTACGTGAACGCCAACGAGATGGCCTGGCTCGGGTCGCTGGCGCCCAATGACACGGGTCGCAGCACCGGCAAGTCCATCTACCTGCGCGATTGCGCCGCTTGCCACGGCGACAACGGCAAGGGCTCGCCGCCGCAGTTTCCGTCGCTGGTCGGCATCACGGACCGCATGACGGCAGAGCAGTTCGCGGAACGCGTGCACAAGGGTGGCGGACGCATGCCGGGTTTTCCTCACCTGCAGAAAGAGGCGCTGGATGCGGTCGCCTGGTTTCTTCGCGACGGCAGCGACATCCCGGCGGGTGCTCCCGACAACTCGCCCGCCAACCTGGCGTATCGCTTTACGGGTTATCGCCGCTGGCTCGACCCGGAAGGTTACCCGGCAGTGAGCACGCCCTGGGGCACGCTGAACGCGATCAACCTCACCACCGGAAAATTTGCCTGGAGCATTCCCTTCGGCGAATTCCCCGAACTCGTGGCACGCGGCATTCGCGACACGGGCAGCGAGAACTACGGCGGGCCGCTGGTGACCTCCGGCGGCCTGCTGTTCATCGGCGCCACCATCCACGACCGCAAGTTCCGCGCCTTCGACAAGGCGAACGGCAAACTACTGTGGGAAACAGCGCTGCCCTGCTCCGCCGATGCCACGCCCATCACCTACCAGGTGGATGGCAGGCAGTACGTGGCCATCTTTGCAAGTGGCGGCAAGGAACGAGGAGGCCCAACCGGCGGCGTCTACCTTTCGTATGCGCTGCCTCACGCTAGGCGCAACCGCGCGGAACGAAGTTCAGCGCCACCGAATTCATGCAGTACCTCAACCCTGTCGGGTCCGGCCCATCCTCGAACACGTGACCCAGATGCGCATCACAGCGCTTACAGTCCACCGCGGTGCGTTTCATCATCATGCTGTTGTCGGTGATCTCGCTGACGTTGGCGCTCGAGATCGGCTTCCAGAAACTCGGCCAACCGGTGCCCGATTCGAATTTTGTTTTCGAGTCGAACAGCGCGGTCTCACAACAGATGCAGCGATAGAGGCCGTCGGCATGATTGTCGTTGTACTTGCCGGAATACGGCCGCTCGGTGCCTTCGTGGCGCGTGACCGCGAAGGAATCCGCAGGCAGCTGCTTGCGCCACTCCTCGTCCGATCTTCACCACGCGCGCGACCGTGGCCTTGCCCAGGCTCTTGCCAGCGTCCGAAAAATTCTCGATCACCACATTGGCGGGCTTTGCCGGCTCAGCGCCACGAGCGCAGGCGGCCACGGCGAGTGTCACCGGCGCCACCAGGGCACCCAACAGGAATCCGCGCCGCGACTTCATTGCCTCGTCCATAAACTCCTCCGCGCAATCAACCGAAAGTGAATGAGTAGGCATCGACGCCCGGGTCGAGGAACTCGATGACGAACTCCTGTTCGGTCACCGGGCCCTTCTCGCGAACCAGCTGGTAGAGCCGGTGCTCGCTCACCACTCCATTGCCTTCGGCATCCACGTCCATGCCCGCATCCTTGTTCGGCGGCGCGCCATCGATGGTGACGCGAAAGCGCACCGGCTTGCCTGCGGTTGCCGGTCCGAGCACGAGGTGCAGGTCTCGCGCCTTGAAGCGGAACGCGATGCGTCCCGGAGAAGCGCCGAGCCGCGCGTGCTCGCGCGCCACCTGCCACGAGCCGCCCAGGGCCCATTGATTGAGCGTGAGCGACTTGGGAATCGCGTAGCTCTTCTTTGCATCACGAGCGAATGCGCCCGGCGAGACGAAGTTTTCCGCGCGCGCGTAGCCCACGTACGTCTCCGGCGACGCCACGCTCGCGGTGTCCGCCGGCGCGGCAACGCCCGCACCGGCGGCGTCGTCGAGTGGATCCGGCAAATTCTTCGCACCGGCTTCCGTGAGCAGGCGACGGATCTCGCGTTCCGACCTGGCGTATTTGCCCTCGCCGAAATGATGGCCGCGGATCTGCCCCTTGGCATCGACGAAATAGTGCGCGGGCCAGAACTTGTTGTTGAAGGCCTTCCAGATCGCAAGCCCGTTGTCGAGCGCTATCGGGTACTGGATGTCGAACTTCTTCACCGCGGCGCGCACGTTCTCGATGTCCTTCTCGAACGCGAATTCCGGCGAGTGCACGCCTAACACGACGAGGCCCGAGTCCTTGTAGTGGCGATACCAGGCGTTCACGTACGGCATCGCGCGCAGGCAGTTGATGCACGAGTACGCCCAGAAATCGACGACGACGACCTTGCCGCGCAGGCCCTCGGGCGTGAGCGGCTTGCTGTTGAGCCAGCCCGTGGCTCCGGTGAGCGGTGGCAGCGGGCCCTCGGTCTTCGGCGGGCCGCTTGCGCCCTGCGCCGACATCATTGCGCCGCCTTCCGCGGGTTTTTCCGCCGCGGCCATCATCATGGCGCCGCTCCCCACCGTAGCTTTGGGCGCCTGCGCACCCTCGCGATTGAACGCACGCACCGTCACTGGTTTGGCGACATACAGCGCCGGCAGCATGCTCTGGAAATTGCGCACCTTCGGAAGATCGTTGATCACGATGTATGGATTCGTCGGGTGATCGAGCAGGTAGTCCTGGTGATAGGCCTCGGCTTCATGGAACTGCTTCAACGGATCGACGCGCGTGACGATCTTGCGCGGATACACACCGGCCTTGTCGAGCTGCGCGATGTAGCTCTCCGCGATCTTCTTCTGGGTGTCGTCGGTATAGAAAATGGCCGAGCGGTACTGCGTGCCCCGGTCGGGACCCTGCCGGTTCAACTGCGTGGGATCGTGCGCCACCGAAAAGAACACCTGCAGGATCTGTCCATACGTGACCTGCGCCGGGTCGTAGACGATCTGCACTACTTCGGCGTGGCCCGAATCTCCGGCGCTCACCGATTCATAGTCCGCGCGCGCGCCATCGCCGCCGGCATAGCCGGACAACACGTTCTTCACGCCCTTCAGATGTTGATAGACCCCCTGCACTCCCCAGAAGCAGCCCCCCGCGACGACGGCTGTCTGCAACTTGCCCGCCGAGGCCGGCTGATCGAAGGCCGGCACGGGAATCTTCACGGCCTCTTCCGTTCCGCAAGCGTTGACGCTCAGCGCGACAGCCAGAATTCCCAGCGCCAGGGGCGATGAAAGTACTCGTAACATGATGATTCCTCGCAGGTCGTTACGCAGGAGACCGGGAGTCCGGATGCATTATTTCGCGCGCCGTGGGCGCGGATTCTGGCACGCGCAAAAACGCCGCGCCGGTCAGAAGACCTGCCGGGGGTGCGAAAAATTCCTGGAGGGAATCAAAGCGGGCGGTTCCCGATGGGAACCGCCGCTGAAAGTCGAGTGGCAGACGCCACAAATCCTTTGCGAACGTCTGCCACTCGCCAAGACGTGCGGTTCAGCTGGGAGGGTCGCTGAACCGCACGCCTTAAACCATCACGCTCAGAGCGGCGGGAAGGCGTTCTGCAACAACTGCTGGAACTGCGCCTGGAACCAGTGTCCAGACAGCGGCGCGTTCGGCAGCGCTCCAGTCGAGTTGTTGTTGTTGCGCGGATTGCCCGTATAGGTCGGATCGCACATGCGATCGAAACCCTTGCCCTCGTCGTTCGGGATGAGGCTGCTCGAGCCATCCGACTCGCCGGGCGGCTTGATCCACACATAGGCGTCGATGCCGGTGGCCGGTGCCGCACGCGGACGTTCGCCAATGCCAGCGCCGCTCGGATTGCACCAGTTGCCCTTGTGGATGCGACGGTCGATGCGTGAGGCATTGATGCGCGCGTTGAGATCCGCCAGCGTCGACGGACCCGTCGGACGTGCCGCACCGCCCCAGCCATTGCGCGAGGTGTCGATGAGCATGCCGATGGTCGACGGGAAGCCCGCGCTCACCGCCTGGTTGCGCCAGGCCTGGGCGAAGCTCAGTTCATCATTGAACTGGTTGAAGTCGATCCAGCGTCGACGTACGCGTGGTCGCGTCGATGGTGATGAACGGCTCCTGCAACGCCGAAGTGTTGGCGGTGTTCGTGACGAAGCCGTGCACGTTGGCCGGGGTTGCGCCCGAAGCCGTCGCGGCGGTCATCATCATGTTCACCGCGGGAGCGAAGTTGGTGTCCCAACCCAGCCAGCCATGGTGACCCGCATCCACGTAGTTGTAGACGTTCGGAATCGCGCCGAGAGTTGCCAGCGCGTAGCCGACGCCATCCACGTAGCCGCGATTCGCGAGCATCACGTCGCACTGCGCCGTGCTCGTCGGACGCCCGGAGACGTTGGTGACGAGATTGGGCAGCGAGTCGATCTCGATGATGGTCGCGATGCGCAGCCCGGTGTACTCCGGACGACGCAGGATGCCGGCGATCACGTCGATGTACTCGGCCTTGTAACGCGGCAGATCGTTCGGTCCGAGTTCGCCGTTGCTGGCGAGCGCGGCGCAATCACGTCCAGGCAGGTTGTAGATGACCAGCTGGAACACCAGCGGCGTCGCGCCGTTGGCATTGTTCTGCGTGACCGCTTCGTTCAGATGCTGCACGAGGCCCCAGGCGCCAGTGCTGCCGCTGTTGTTGCCGGCGATGGCGCTGATGCGATCCATCCACACCGCCGTCGGCTGGTTGGCAATGGAGCTGCCACCACCGGTCACCGCGTTCGCACGCCAGATCGGATTGTTGTACACGCCAGCACCTGCGTACGGATTGTCGACGCGCGTGCCCGGATTCGGGCCCGTCGCCGTGCGATTCACGGTGATCGTCGCACCCGTGATGTTAGGAGCTGCGGCGGCGAAGGTCGAAGTGACTGCCGTGGTACCGGCCGCGGCGGTGAAGTTTACGTTCACACCCATGGACCAGTTGCCCGTGGTCAGCGTGACCGTTCCCACGCTCGAAGTGATGGCGGTGCTGCCGCTGCGCGTCAGCGTCACCAGCACGTTGCCAGTCGGCGCGGCCGAAAGCCGAATGTTCGACGTGCCCGAAGCGCCACTCGCGAGATTCAGCGTCGCGGGATTCACGATGATGGAATTACCCATCGGCGCGCCCAGCACGGTGAACGGAATGATCGCGGTGCTCGAGGAGTTGGGCGGGTTCGCCGTGTCGAACGCCACTGCCTGCGCCGTATGGCTGCCCGCGGCAAGCGTCGCACTGAAGCTATAAGGCGAAGTCGTGTCGGAATTGGCGAGCGCGCCGTCGACGCGGAACTCGACGCGGCTGACAGCCACGTTGTCCGAGGCCGTGGCGGCGAAGTTCACCGGATTCGAAACCTGCTGTCCGCTGGTCGGGCTGGTGAGCATGACCGAAGGAGGCGTGGTGTCGACCGGCGGGTTCGTGGTGCCACCGTTGCAGGCCGTGCCGTTCAGCGTGAACGACGTCGGCGAGTTGTTAGTGCCGCTGAACGTGCCGTTGAAGCCGGCGGTGAAACTGCCACCGCTGCCGATGCTCTGGTTCCACTGCGCATTGCTCGCGATCGTGAGCGTGGCGCTGCCCGCGGGCTGGGTGAAGGAGACCGGCCAGCCATTCTGCAATCGCTGTCCGTTCGGGAAATTGAAGACCAGTGTCCAGCCATTGGTGATGGCGGGACCGTTGTTGGTGATGACGACGTTGGCGCCGAAGCCGTTGCCGCCTTCCCAGGATTTTGTGTACGTGACCTGGCAGGAAGGGGTTTGCGCCGTGGCGACGCCTGTTGCTAGCCCCCATAGGCAGACAGCCGCAGCCGTCCACCCGAGGCGGGTTCTGGTGATCCTCATGAATTCCATCTCCTTGGTTGTATGCGGACGGCGCGTCCGCTCCCCGCGGTAACACCGTTCGTCCGTGCTCTTGCGTTAATGAACGCGCGGCGCCCACCGTTCCCCGGTGAACGCCGCTGTTCCGGGTCAGATAAAACTGATCAGAATGTCCCTGTCTGTGTGCGCGCCACGCCGCCGGTGGTGTAGTTCACCGTCCACGTGTCGCCGGTTACTGGATGCGCAGTGCCGTTGCCGCCCATCTGCGCGGCGAAGGTGCGCGAGGTGGAGGAACCGAGCTGCTGCCCTGCGTTCAGCGTCCAGGTGTACGTGATGGTCGAAGCAGTGCTCACGTTGCCTTGCGTGACCTGTCCTCCCACCGTGTTGTACGCGCCGCTGAAGCTGACGCCAGGCGTTCTCTGCACGACGACCGTCACGGTCATGGCCGTGATCGGGCTCGTGTTGCCGAGACGTACCTGGAGTTCGTTGTACCAGGGGCTGTTCGCCGTCACGGCCTTCGTGACGGTGACGCCACCCGTGTCGCCGGTGGGCGCGCTCGGGGTGGCGTCATCCTGGCTGGAGAATGGGCTCTCCCCGCTCGCGTTGACGGCCGTCACCACGTAGAAGTAGGTGGTGCCGTTGTTCGAGCCCGATGTCCGTCACCGCGGTGCCCGTCACGCCGACCAGCACGTTGGTGTACGGTCCGCCGTTGGTGGTGGAGCGCTTCACGTTGTAGGAAGTAGCGCCGGCGGAAGCCGTCCAGGTCAGCGCACTTTTGGTTGTTGCCGGGCGTGGCGTTCAGGCTCGTGGGTGCGGCCGGCACGCCGGGCGGCTGGACCTGCAGGAACGCGCTCACGATGTTGGCGGCGGCAGGTGAACACGCGGTTGCTAGTGGCGTTGGCCTGCGGGACCACCTGGTCGCTGGTGTTCAGCACGCCGACGCGTACGACGCCGTTCTGGGCGTTGACGGCCTTACCCAGGGTCAGCGGCCACGCGGTGGGACCGCTGTTGGCGGACGTGATGATGAGCGGCGTGCGTCGGCCAGAAGGCGTCGCTGCCGTTGTTGGTACCGTGCGCACCTGACACATTGTTACCCACGATTATCGTGCGAGGTTCCAGCGTCAGGGCGCCCAGGTCCCGCCACATCGAGCCGCCGGCCGGCGAGTGCGTGATCGTCCGCGACGCGCTGGCGCTGACCCCGCCTCTGGTGACGAGTGAGGGTCACGGTCACCGTCCTGCCCGCGCCGGGGTTGACCATGTTCAGCATGGTCTGGGCCGCGGATCGGGTTGGTGATGGTGTAGAGCACCGGGTTCGTGGAGTTGAGCGTCCACGAGTAGCTGAGCGTTGCATGCCCGTGGAGCAGGTCGAGGTGCTGCCGTTCAGCGGGACGTTGCCCGCTCCCGTGACCGTCGTCGGCGGCTGATTGGCGCTGATGATGGGGGTCACGGTGGTGCCGCCGTCGCCCTGGAAGACCACGGCGATGCAGCCGTGGAACCGCTCGTCGATGCCCCCCTGCCACGGGGTCGGAGGTGGCGGCGAGGCGTCCCCACTCGGCGTAGATCACGTGGCGTGGCCGGCGGGCCGCGAGGGGACCGTGCAGCGCGTCCCCATCGTCTGGCTGCCGCGGTTGAGCCTGATGTTGGCGTATCCCCGTGTCGATGATTGGCGTCGCCGTGCGGGTCGTTGACCGCGTTCTCGTCGCAGAACGGCGCCGTCTTCGAAGTCGCGCGAAGGTCAGCGCGCGGCCCAGTCTGCCACGCGGAGGTCGGACCGCGTGATCCAGTACGGAAGTCCGCCGTGTCGTCGAAAGTGCGGGCCCTTCGAGATGTTCCAGGTGAAGATTCGCGGACCCGCGGTCATCGTCACGGTGGGCCAGTCGATCGGCTGGTCCCAAGGCGCGTGGCAGCGCGGGGTTGTCGTTCCAGGTCTGCGAGCTGAAGCCGCACACGTTGGTGCGTGTGGGCGGGAGTGCGCGGCGCGGCCCGGCGTGGTCGTGCGAGAGCACACTCATGAAGTTGTAGCCGGCGTTCGGGTCCACTCCTGGAGCGAAGAAGGCGTCGCCACAGACCGGGATACTGAGCGACGCCGTTCGACACGTGATCCGGCTTCGTGACGAAGCCGCAGAACCAGTTGCGTGCCGGTGGGTCCTGGACATAGCCGTGAGCGAACGCGCCCTGGCTCAGCAAGGCGAACACGCACAGAACAATTCCTCGCAGTAAGTCGATCCTCATGACAGCTCCCTCGTGATCTTTTCGAATCTTCGAATCCATCGATGACGCGTTGAGATCGGGAGCTATGGCGGCGGGATCTCCGTATGTGGAGCCGCATGCCGAGTGCGCGGCGAAATCCGCCGCGAAAGATAACCTGCATCCATACAAGTCCCCCTTCAGAGTGCCCGACGCCAATGGCGCGAGCGGGGGCGATGTTAGGCCCGTACGTCGGGCCGCGCACAACATGTGCGTGCTGCATGTCGGTAGTTTGGACAGCGTTGTCAAGGCAGATTCTGACTAGCCGCACGCCCGGAAGGGCCAAGGTGACTCAGCGAACTTTTTTGTGCTGGCTGTCGGACATGTGTTGGCGTGCTACGACATCGGGCAGCACCCAAATTGTCTCTCCTACAGCTCGACTTCGGTGGCGAGAACCACGACGCCGCGCGTCGGCATGTTGAAAAATTCCGCCGCCTGCGCACTTCGCCGCTGCAGAATACGCAAAAGCACGCGACTTTAGCCCGGGAAACCCCGGGCGCGGACGAGCGCGCACCAGGTGCCAACCCAGGAAGAACGATGAATCCTCGGCGAACACCTTCAATCCCTGGCGGCGCGCGTTGCGGATGGCTTCACCGACATCCGGTGTCTCCATGAAGCCAAACCGCGCGCGCACGTCGTACACGTTCGGCAACAGCTCTTCGACGACGACACGGCACAAAGGGTCGGTGCGCGGCACGCGCTGGATCTCGACGTGCAGGATCACGATCTGTGCGTGGTGAACCTTGTTGTGTTCGAGGTTCCGCAACAGTGCGGTGGGGACGAATCCGGAATGACTGACGAGGAACACCGCGGTGCCCGGCACCTTCGCCGCGGGCGCGAGCAGTTCGGGCAGCTTCTTGATCGAGACCGCGCGGAGTTCGAGTTCGGCGCGCAACCGCTGGCGACCGTCGCGCCAGGTGATGAACATGGCGAACATCAGGCTCGCCAGCGCCAGCGGCACCCAGCCGCCGCTCGCGATCTTGGTGGCGTTGCCGGCCACGAATGCCAGGTCCACCAGCAGCATGAGGCCGAACAGCGCGGCCACGCGCCACACCGGCCAGCTCCACAGGGAGGCGGCGACCAGGGCGCCTAATAAGGTGGTGATGAGCATGGTGCCGACCACCGAGGCGCCGTACGCGGCCGACAGCGCGCTCGAGCTTCCGAAACCGACGACGAACATCACCACCGCGACGAACATGAACAGGTTCGCGGCCGGCACGTAGATCTGCCCGTGCGCCTCCGCCGAGGTCTGCAACACGCGCACGCGCGGCAGCAGGTCGAGCTGCACGGCCTCGCGAGTGACGGAGAATGCGCCCGAGATCGTGGCTTGCGAGGCGATCACCGTGGCGGCGGTGGACAACAGCACCAGCGCCGGCAGCAAGGCCTGCGGCGCCAGCGCATAAAACGGATTGGCGACGGGCGCCGTCGCCTGCATCAGCAACGCGCCCTGGCCGAAGTAGTTGATGAGCAGCGCCGGCCACACGAGCACCAGCCACGCGATCGCGACCGGCTTGCGGCCGAAGTGCCCCATGTCGGCGTACAGCGCTTCGGCGCCGGTCACCACGAGGAACACGGCGCCGAGTATCACCAGCGACAGTCCCGGATGCGTGCCGAACAATTGCAACGCGTACCACGGGTTCGCGGCCGCGAGCACCTGCGGCGCGCGCACGATTTCCATCGCGCCGAGCACCGCGAGCACCACGAACCAGAGAATCATGATGGGGCCGAACATGCGGCCCACTTTCTCCGTGCCCCGCCGCTGAATCGCGAACAACACCACGATGACGCCCAGCGTCACCGGAATGACCGCGCGCGCGAAGTTCGGATTCAGGATCTCCAGTCCTTCGACGGCGCTCAGCACGGAGATCGCGGGCGTGATCAACGCGTCGCAGTAGAACAGCGCCGCGCCGAGTACGCCGAGCGCGACCGCGCGGCGCGCCCAGGGTTCGGCGGTGCCGAAGCGCTGCTGCACCAGTGCCACGAGCGAGAGAATGCCGCCTTCGCCGTGATTGTCGGCACGCATGATCACCGCGAGGTACTTGACGCTCACGACGATGGCCAGACTCCAGAAGATCAGCGACAGCAGTCCTAACACCGTGGATGCGTCGCCCGGCTGAAATCCCGCCGCGCCCAGAGATTCCTTGAACGCGTAGAGCGGGCTGGTGCCGATGTCGCCGAAGACGACGCCGATGGCGCCGACGAAAGCGGGTCCGAGAGCTTGCTGAGCCTTCATAAACGAGGCGCGCATTCTAGGCGGAGCCCGGCCGCAATTCGCGGTTTTTCGGGTACCCTCGCGCGTATGCCCGCGGAATTACACGAAACTTCGCTCATCTCGCTACTGGCCGTCGGCTTCGTGCTTGCTTTGTTGTTCGGATTGGTGGCCAACATCGTCAGGGTGTCGCCCATCGTCGGGTATCTGATAGCCGGCATCTGTGTCGGGCCGTTCACGCCCGGATTCGTGGCGGACTCCGGGCTCGCAAACCAGCTCGCGGAAATCGGCGTGATACTGCTGATGTTTGGCGTCGGGCTGCACTTTTCGATCAAGGACCTGATGGCGGTGCGCTACATCGCGCTGCCCGGCGCCGTCGCGCAGATCGTGACGGCCACGGCCATCGGCGCCGGCATGGCGTACCTGCTGGGCTGGAGTTTCGGCACCGGCCTCGTGTTCGGGCTGTCCCTGTCGGTGGCGAGCACCGTGGTGCTGCTGCGCGCCCTCGAAGAACGCAACGCATTGCAATCCTCGGAAGGCAAGATCGCCGTCGGCTGGCTCATCGTCGAAGACCTGGCGATGGTGCTGGCGCTGGTGATGCTGCCCGCGCTCGCGGACACACTGGGAGGAGACGCCAGCGCGGTCAATGCGCACACCGGGTCCGGAAACACCTGGCTGGCGCTGGCGATTACGCTCGCGAAGGTGGCAGGGTTCGTCGCGCTGGCGCTCGTGGTCGGCACCCGGGTCGTCCCCTGGCTGCTCAAGCGCGTCACCGGCACCGGTTCTCGCGAACTGTTCACGCTGTGCGTGCTCGCCATCGCGTTAGGCATAGCCTACGGATCCGCGACCTTGTTTGGAGTGTCATTCGCGCTCGGTGCGTTCTTCGCCGGCGTCATCCTTTCCGAGTCGGAGCTCGCCCACCAGGCCGGCAGCGATCTGCTGCCGCTCCGCGACGCCTTCGCCGTGCTGTTCTTCGTGTCGGTGGGGATGCTCTTCGACCCCACCGTGCTGGTGCGCGAGCCGCTCGCGGTACTCTCGGTGCTGGCCATCATCATGGTGGGCAAATCGCTGGCCGCCTTCATCATCGTGCTCGCTTTCCGCCATCCGTTGCGCACCGCGCTCACGGTGTCTGCCAGCCTGGCCCAGATCGGTGAGTTCTCGTTCATCCTCGCAGGCCTTGGCGCGGCTCTCGGACTGATGCCGCCCGACGGACGCGACCTGATACTCGCCGGTGCCCTGCTCTCCATCGCGCTCAATCCGGTCACGTTCGCGGGCATCACGCCGCTCTCTCGCTGGATCGAAGCGCGTCCCAAACTACTGCGAATCCTCGAACGCCGTGGCGCGGACCGGCACCGGCGGCCGGTGAGCAGCGCCGAAGGCCTGCGCGATCACGCGATCGTCGTGGGTTACGGACGCGTGGGCGGGGCCATCGGCCCGGTGCTCAAGGACCAGGGCCTGGCCTTCGCGGTCATCGAACGTGATCACCTGATGCTGGCCAATGCGCAGGTGCACGGGATTCCCACCATCGAAGGCGACGCCGCGGCGCCCGGCATCCTCGCCGCCGCCGGCATCGAAACGGCGCGACTGCTCGTGGTGGCCACGCCCGACAGCTTCCTGGCGCGTCGCATCGTCGAAGTGGCGCGGCAGCTGAATCCCACCATCGACGTGGTGGTGCGCACGCACTCGGAAAGTGAATTCAAGGCGCTGGAAGCGTTGGGTGCCGGACGCGTGGTGATGGGCGAGCGCGAGCTGGCCCGCGGCATGCTCGAGTATTCGCTGCGCAGTCTCGGCGTGCCCCGCGAGCGCGCGCAGGCGCTGGCGGGCCGCGACGCGCAAGTAAATCCCGAAGGCACATAAAACCAGATGCTGTCGCCCGCGGAATCCGAAGCCCTCTGGCTCAGCCTGTCGGTGGCGGCGCGCAGCGTCGCCTTCAACCTGCCCTTCGCCATCCTGGTCGCCTGGCTGCTCACGCGCACGCGATTCGCGGGCCGCACACTGTTCGACGCCTTCGTGCATCTGCCGCTGGTGCTGCCGCCGGTGGTCGTTGGCTATCTACTGCTGGTGTTGTTCGGCGTGCGCGGCCCCATCGGCGGCTGGCTGCACGAAACCTTCGGCATCCAGCTCGCATTCACCAGCACCGGCGCGGCGCTGGCGACGGCGGTGATGTCTTTCCCGCTGGTGGTGCGCGCCATCCGCATCTCGCTCGAGAACGTCGACCGCGGCCTGGAAGAAGCGGCGCGCACACTCGGAGCCGGCCCGGTCGACCGTTTCGTCTCCATCACGCTGCCACTGATCGCGCCCGGCATCCTGGCCGGTGCGGTCACGGCATTCGCGGCCGGCCTCGGTGAGTTCGGCGCGGTCATCACCTTCGCGGCCAACATCCCGGGCGAAACGCGCACGCTGCCGCTGGCGCTGTACACCGCTCTCCAGACTCCGGACGGCGACGCGCTCGCCGCGCGCCTTGCCATGATCTCGCTGTCTCTGGGCCTCGCGGGACTCCTGGTCTCCGAATTTCTGAGTCGCGCACTCCGCCTCCGGCTGGGCCGCTGATGTTGCGTGTCGAACTCAAAAAACGGCGCGGCGCGTTCGCGCTCGACGCCGCCTTCTCCGCGCCCACTCCCGGAGTCACCGCGCTCTTCGGCAGATCCGGATGTGGCAAGTCGACCCTGATATCGCTGATCGCCGGCCTGCTGGTACCCGATGCCGGGCGCGTGGTGCTCGACGAGGACGTCCTTTTCGACAGCGAGCGTCACCTGTCTGTCGATGCGCGTCACCGACGCATCGGCGTGGTCTTCCAGGATGCAAGACTGTTTCCGCACCTGTCGGTGCGCGGCAACCTCGACTACGGTGCGCGCCGCGTCGCGCGCGAAACGCCGCGTCCCGTGGCGTTCGACGATGTGGTCAGCTTGTTAGGCCTGGGCGATCTTCTCAAACGTCGCCCGCACGAGCTGTCAGGTGGCGAAAAACAGCGCGTGGCGCTCGGTCGCGCCCTGCTCTCGCAGCCCCGGCTGCTGCTGCTCGACGAACCGCTGGCGTCGCTCGACCTGGCGCGCCGCGAGGAAGTGTTGCCGTACCTCGAAAAATTGCGCGACGCCTTCGCCATTCCCATCGTGTACGTCAGCCACCAGTTCGACGAAGTGCTGCGCCTGGCGACACGCGTGGTGTTGCTGGACGAGGGCCGCACGGTGGCCGATGGCGAGATCGCGACTGTGAGCCGCCATCCGCAACTGCGCGCCATCGTCGGTCCGGATTCGGTGGGTGCGGTGCTGGCCGGACACGTCGAGAGTGTCGATACGTCCGGGCTCGCGATGCTGCGCGTGGGCGACGCCGAGCTCACCGTGGAGCTCGATGGCGCGGTCGTCGATCAGCGAATCCAGATCCAGGTATTGGCGCGCGATGTCATCGTGGCATCCGTTCGCCCGTCGGGGCTTTCGGTGCGCAACGTGGTGGCGGCGCGCGTGATTTCGGTGACGCCCGACGCGGGGCGCGCCGTGCTCGTCGAGCTCGACATCGGCCGCACGGCGACCTTGCTGGCGCGCATCACCTCACGCGCTTCGGAAGAACTGGGATTGACGGTGGACAAAGAAGTCTGGGTGCTCATAAAAGCTGCCTCCTTGCGCGGGCACGTGTTCAACGTGCCAGCGCGTTGATGACCGGCTGATATTCGAAGGTCGCGCTCAATGCGAGCACGACGACGACGGCTGCAAGGGCAAAGCCCAGGTTACGGACGAATTTCTCGATACCCATGATTGTTACTCCTGTAGTTGAGTGATTGAGAACAGGAGTGCATCGTGCTCGCCGCGAATGGGACTAACAAACGCGATGCCTGAATGCGGCATCAACAAAACTAACGCAACTGAACCGTCGCCTACCCCTTCCTGGGGATGCTTTTTTCGACGCTCCTGGGGACACTGCCGGTGAACAGATCGTGCGGTCTCGGGAACACCTTCGCCATGTCGAAGATCCAGTCGCGAAAACGCTTGACCTTGGGCATCACCAGGTACGGCTCGGGGCAGACGAAGTAATAGGAAAAGCGAAACGGCAGCAGCGCATCGCCCGCGAGCACGACCCGGCCCTGCTCGAGCGAGCGCTGCACCAGCGACCAGCGTGCGAGCGCGAAGCCGATGCCCTCTTCCGCGGCCGCGATCACACCCGCGGAGTCGTCGATGATCGGCGCGCGCGCCAGCCACTGGCCTTCCTGTCCTTTCTCGATCCACGCCTGCCACGGCTCGTCCATGCTGCCGAGCAGCGGGAAATTCTGCAGATCCTCGCCGCGCGGCACCGGGCCGTATTTGGCGAGCAGCGACGGCGATGAAATGGGAATCACCCATTCGTCGAGCAGCTTTTCCACGTGCAGCCCCGGCCAGCGCCCGAGACCCATGCGAATGGCGACGTGCATCTCCGACCGTGAGAAATCCACCGGATCGCGACCGGTGTGAAAACGCAGTTCCACGCCGGTGTCGAGGTCGTTGAAACTGCCGATGCGCGGCAGCAGCCAGCGCTGCAGGAAAGAGGACAGCAACGTGATCTGCAGCGGTCCCTCGGCGCGATGCTGTTTGAGGTGCTGCATGGACGCCTCGAGCTCATCGAGCCCGCGGCGCACGCCGGGCAGCAGCTGCTGCCCTTCGGCCGTGAGCTCGATTCGCCGCCCCGCGCGCTTGAAGAGCTGCACCTGGAGGTAGTCCTCGAGCGACTTGACCTGCTGACTGACCGCCGCCGGAGTCACGTGCAGCGCCTCGGCCGCATCGGCAAATGACAAGCGCGAAGCCACGGCCTCGAATACTCGCAAGGCATTGAGCGGCAGGCGGGCGTATGCGGCGGTCACGTCAGTTTTCCTTATGCGCGCTTCAGAAGGCGCGTTTGTTGGTGCAAGGACTGTAGCGCAGATTGTACCTACGCCAGATTGACACCCACTTGAACCTTGGAGAGCTGCCATGAGCACCCACAACCACATCCCCCGCACCGTCGCCGCCAGCCTCGAGGCGCGCCTCGCCCCTTTCCATGTTGCTGAACCGCGGTCAGCGCTCGAAGACCTCGACGTCGAGACATCTCGGGCCGTCGCGCCGCATCAGGAACGCAGCCTGCGCCTGTCGCTCGTAAACGATCTCAAGCTCTTGTTTGCCGCGTTGGGCGCGGGTGGGCAGGTCGTACCGCTGGGTGATAACTCCCGGACGGCGCGTCTGCTGGCGGAATACGCTGCTGCCCTTCGCGAACATTGAGAGCGGGCGGGCATTAGGCCATAACCAATTCGACTGGCCGCGTAACCGGCCCGTCACCGGCCCTCGACTGACGGCATAACCCCCACGTTCTTAACCTCTCCTGGCCTTGTGGCAACACGAATCCAGGAGAACAAAAGTGAATATCAGACGAGCAGCAGCGGGTGCGTCCATCGCGGCGCTGCTGCCATTCGCGGTGACAGCCCTCGCACAAAATGCGACCGCGCCGGCCGACACCAACGCCGAACTGCGGCGCGAGATCGACGAGCAGAAACAGCGCCTGCTGGTCCTCGAGCGCAAGCTCGAAATCCAGCAGGAAGCCGCCACGGCGGCCGCGGCCACCGCGCCCAGAGTCACGGCCAGCGCATCGCGTTTCCAGTTTGGCTCCACGGATAACGCCAACTTCGTGCGCCTGCGCGGCACGCTGCATGCGGATGCGCGCACCTATGGTGGCGACTCGGTTCCGGAAACCGCCGACACCTTCCTGCTGCGGCGCGTGCGACCGACGGTCGAAGGCACGTTCGGCAGCATCTACGACTTCAAGTTCATGCCGGACTTCGCCGGCGGCCGATCGGTGGTCGTCGACGCCTACGTCGCGGCACGCTTCAACCCGGCCGCCATCGTCACCGTGGGCAAATTCAAACCGCCAGTCGGTCTCGAACGCCTGCAGAGCTCGGCGGACATCCGCTTCATCGAGCGCGCCCTGCCCACCTCACTGGTCCCGAACCGCGATATCGGCGTGCAGCTCTCCGGCGATGTGGCCGGCGGCGCGTTCGCCTACCAGCTCGGCTACTTCAACGGTGTCACGGACGGACAGAGCAGCGACAACCTCGCGACGCCTGACGTGGAAGTGGACACGGCCGGCGACTACGCCGCGCGCGTCTTCTTCCAGCCGTTCGCCAATTCGAGCAACTTCAACTTCCGCGGACTGGGATTCGGCCTCGGCACGACCTGGGTGGATGTGGACGGCACCGCCGCCAACACCGCCCTGTCCACCTACCGCTCGCCCGGCCAGCAGGCCATCTTCGCCTATCGCGTCAACACCGCGACGGGCACGACGCCTAACAACGCCACCTTCGCCGACGGCGAGCGGTTGCGGCTCGCGCCGCAGTTCTACTACTACCGCGGCAGCTTTGGCCTGTTGGGTGAATACACCCAGGTCGAGCAGGACGTCTCGCGCGTGATCGGTGCCGTGACGCGTGCCGACACGCTCACGCATTCGGCGTGGCAGGCGCAGTTCTCCTGGTTCGTGAGCGGCGAAGAGGAAGCGTTCCGCGGTTACACACCGGCCAGCACGTTCCAGCCAGGCAAGAGTGGCCTCGGAGCCTGGGAGCTGGTCGCGCGCTATCACGAGCTCGACCTCGACGACGACACCTTCACCGGCGGGGCCACGTCATTCGCCAACCCGCTCACCGCGGTGTCGAAGGCCACCGCCTACGGCGTGGGTGTGAACTGGTATCCGTGGAACACCGTGAAGCTCTCGCTCAACTACGAACTGACTGAATTCGAAGGCGGCGCTGCCACCGGCGACCGCGCCGACGAACAGGCCCTGCTCTCGCGCTTCGCGATCAACTTCTAAGCATTGGAGTAAACATCAAATGGAACAGACAAACTGGAAACGCCGCCTGCTGATCGCGATGAGCACCGCGGTGTTCATCGGCGGCACGGCAACAGTCGCGCAAGCGGCCGAAGTCACCTTGCTCAACGTGTCGTACGACCCGACGCGCGAGCTGTACACCGACTTCAACAAGTCATTCGCCGAATACTGGAAGAAGAAAACCGGTGACACGGTGAAGATCAACCAGTCGCACGGTGGATCCGGGCGCCAGGCGCGCTCGGTCATCGACGGCCTTGCGGCCGACGTGGTCACACTGGCGCTGGCCGGCGACATCGACCAGATCGCCAACCAGGGCAAACTACTGCCGGTGAACTGGGAAGAGCGCCTGCCGGATCACAGCGCGCCCTACACGTCGACCATCGTCTTCCTGGTCCGCAAGGGCAACCCGAAGAAGATCAAGGACTGGGGCGATCTCGTCCGTCCGGGCGTCGGCGTGATCACGCCGAACCCGAAGACCTCGGGCGGCGCGCGCTGGAACTATCTCGCGGCCTGGGCGTGGGCAAAGAAGCAGCCCGGCGGCAGTGACGCGACCGCGCGTGAATTCGTGAAAGCCCTGTACAAGAACGTGCCCGTTCTGGACACCGGCGCACGCCAGTCGACGACCACGTTTGCGCAGCGAGGCATCGGCGACGTGGCCATCTCCTGGGAGAACGAAGCCTGGCTCGCCACCAAGGAACTGGGTCCGGACAAGTTCGAGATCGTGATTCCTTCGGTGAGCATCCTCGCCGAGCCCTCGGTGGCAGTGGTCGACAAGGTGGTGCTGCGCCGTGGCACGCGCACGGTGGCCGAGGAGTACCTCAAGTACCTCTACACGCCGGAAGGCCAGGAAATCGCGGCGCGCAACTACTATCGCCCGCGCAACAAGGAAGTGGCTGCGAAGCACCAGGAACTCTTCCCCAAGCTCGAGCTCGCCAACATCAAGGACTTCGGCGGCTGGGGCAAGGCGCAGAAGGAACATTTCGGCGATGGCGGCATCTTCGAACAGATCACCGCGCAGTGATTCGATTCCGGAAACGCATGACCAGAGAATGATTAGTTAGTGGGTACGCGGCTTCCGGCCGCGTACTCTTTCCACGGGCCGCGGGGGCGTGAGTGAGATGAGAAAGTTGTCCCCCCTCGACGAGTTTTCACCCTCACCGCCTCCGATGGCCCACCACTCAAGATGAAATTGATCCAGTTGCGCTACCTGGTCGCGGTAGCCGAAAACGACCTCAACATCACGCAGGCGGCACGCGTGCTGCACGCGGCGCAGCCCGGCGTCAGCAAACAGCTCAAGCAGCTCGAGGACGAGCTCGGCTTCCAGCTGTTCGAACGCAAGGGCCGCGCGCTGGTGCGCCCCACCGATGCCGGCACCAAGGTGATCGACCGTGCCTCGCAGATCGTGCGCCAGGCGCGCAGCATCAAGGCCCTGGCCTCGGAGCTGCGCAAGGACGAAGCCGGTTCGCTGTCGATCGCCACCACGCACACGCAGGCGCGGTACGTGCTGCCGCAGGTGCTCAAACGCTTCCGCGACAAATATCCGAAGGTGCGCCTGCACCTGCACCAGGGAAATTCCGAACAGATCGCCGATCTCGCCACCACCGACCGCATCGATCTGGCCATCGCCACGGGCGCGAGCCCCATGTTCTCGGGTCTCGTACGGCTGCCCTGCTTTCGCTGGCATCGCGCCATCGTCGTGCCTGACGGCCATCCACTCGGCGAGATCAGCAAACCGACCATGGCGGAACTGGCGCAGTACCCGCTCGTCACCTATTCGTTCAGCTTCAGCGGGCCCGCGTCGCTGGTGGAGCTCTTCGCCGAGGAAGGCCTCACTCCCAACGTTGCGCTCACCGCCTGGGACTCCGACGTCATCAAGAAATATGTTCGCGAGGGTCTGGGCGTCGGCATCCTTGCCAACATCGCCATCGACGGCGAGGAAGACGCGGACCTGAAAGTGCGCGACGCGTCGCACCTGTTCCCGGTGCACACCACCTGGGCCGGATTCCGGCGCGGCGTGCTGTTGCGGGGTTACATCTACGACTTCCTGCAGATGCTGGCGCCGCACCTGACGCAGCGCCAGGTGCAGGCCGCGGAGAATGCAAACAACCAGGAAGAGGTGGACCGCGAATTCGCGACCGTGAAGATTCCGTTCCTGCGCTGACGGCGGGCTTCGCCTAACGCGTTCCCACCTGCCCGAACACGCTGCTGTCATTCCAGCGCGGCACCACCTTGCGGTTCGCCACGCGCAACGACAACCGCTTCATGAATTCTTCGTACATGCCGACGGCACCCAGATCCACCGGCTGGTCGGCCGAATCGGTGACCGAGTGATAACGCTCGGTGAACCACTGTTCCTCGATCTTCGACTCCGGTGAATTCGCGACATTTCCGATCTTGGTCGCAAGCGACGGTATACCAGCACGAATGAAGCTGTACTGATCGCTGCGGATGAAACGGTTGCGCTGCGGCTGCGGATCCGTCTGCACCTCGATGCCGAGCTCCCTGGCAATGGCCCGCGCATCGTCGGCCAGGTCCGACTCCTCGAGGCCGAACACCACGAGCTGTTTCATCGGATACAACGGCATGAACATGTCGGTGTTGACGTTTGCCACGATTCGCAGCCCGCGCGTCTGTGCGTCCGCGACATAGGCGCGCGAACCCAGCAGCCCGAGCTCTTCGGCCGTCACCGCCGCGAACACGATGGAGCGGCGCGGTGGCTTCTTCCCCGGGAGATCGCGCGCTATCTGCAGCAGCACGGCGATTCCCGACGCATTGTCCATCGCGCCGTTGAACAGGCGATCGACCTGGCCATCTCCGTGGCCTTCGCTTGCGATGCCGAGATGATCGAGATGTGCGCTCAGCACCACGAGTTCATTGCGCAACGCCGCGTCGGATCCCGGCAGTACCCCGATCACGTTTTCGGAAGTGACGTCGGCAACCTTGGCGTCAACGGTTGCGGAAACGCGCGCCGGCAGATCGAAATGCGGCAGCGGCTTGCCGTCCTTGAGCAACGCCAGCAGTTCGTCGGCCTTGTGCTGCGTGCCCTCGAGCAGGATCGGAAAGCGCGCCGGGTTGAGCATCACCCAAAGGCGCATGCCGGAATAAAGGTCTTCGCCGCCCTTGAGGACCATGTAGGGCTCGAGCCGCATTTTGATGGCGCGTTCCCATGGCAGATCCATGCCGTGCGGGTTCGGGATGAACAACACGCCGACGGCGCCAGCCGCCTTGTAGATTTTCCAGCGCTCGGCGGGCGACCCGAAGTGAGCGCCGGCGGATCCGGGCACTGTCGCTGGCGCAGCGAGAAACGAAACCACGATCTTGCCCTTGAGATCGAGGCCCTGAAGATCGTCGACGCCGTATTGCGGGAGCACGAGGCCGTGGCCCACGAACACCAGCGGCGCCTCGACGGTCGGCGCCAATTCACCGCGCAGCAGCAGTCCGGCATCGTCGCCTAACTTCAACGGGCGCGCATGGGAACCGGCCAGCAGCTTCAGCGAGGAATTCGCTTCGACGATCTGTCGCGTTTCCAGCCGCACTTCCTGTAGATAGCCGCCCGGGACGCCGGGTTGCAGTCCGGCCTTGCGGAAATTGTCCGCCACGAACTGCGCGGCACGCCGATGCCCCGGCGATCCCGCCCGCCGCCCTTCCATGGCGTCATCGGCAAGCAGGCGCACGTCTTCCCAGCAGCGCGCACCGACACGCTCCGCGCGCGTGCCTTCCGCGGCGGCGGCGGTGGACATGACTGCCAGCGCCGCCAACGCGGCGTTCATCATAATGGTGTTCATCGCATCGTCCTTGTTGCGTGCCCGTGTGGGTAACGTAGCACGATGCGCAAACTGGCTACGACTGTGCCGCGTGGCTCACTACCGGGACACGCTGCACTTCCACCGTGACATGCGCCAGTTCCTCGTGCACGGCGAGCGCGCGGCGAAAATATTCGGCGCTCTCCTGCGACGGCGTGGCCAGGCTCACCACCACCGCGTATTTTTCGCGGCCGACTCGCCAGACATGCAGGTCGGTGATCTTCGCGGGCACCGCGCCTCGTTCGATGACTTCGCGCACTTCGGCAACCACGGGCGCGTCCATCTCCGCATCGAGCAGGATTCGACCCGAGTCGCGCATCAGGCCCACTGCCCAGATGGCCACCAGCGCGGCGCCGACCAGACCCATCGCCGGGTCGAGCCACGCAGCGCCCCACAACAAGCCGCCCGTCAGCGCCACGATGGCCAGCACCGAAGTCGCGGCATCGGCGAGCACGTGAACGTAGGCGGAGCGCACGTTCATGTCGGCGTGTCGTTCGTGATCATGCGCGTGGGCGTGTGAATGATCGTGCGAGTGATCATGAGACCCGCGTAACCACCAGGCGCAGACCAGATTCACCGCGAGTCCGACGACAGCAATCGTGATGGCTTCGCTGTAGTGAATGGGCTGCGGCTGCAGCAGCCTTGCGATCGACTGGAAGGTCATGAGCGCGGCGATGCCCAGCAGGAAAATCGCGCTGGTGTAACCACCCAGCACCTCCACCTTCCAGGTGCCGAACGCATAATGACGGCTGCCCGCCTGCCGCCGCGCGAACGAATACGCGAATGCCGACAGACCCAGCGCCAGCGCGTGCGAGCTCATGTGCCAGCCGTCGGCCAGCACCGCCATGGAGTTGAACCACCAGCCGCCGGCGATCTCGACGATCATCATGACCGTCGTGAGCCACAACGCGCGGCGAATGTTGGATTCAGCCAGCGGATTGCCCGAGTCGAAGCGCTGCGTGTGGCAATGATGATCCGGTACTTTCATGTGCGGCCCAAGAGTAGCTGAGCCGCGCCCGGAATTTCACCGCAGGAAACCTCTAGGGCACCACGGTGACGATCAGAGGGCTTGCCATGGCGATGGGGCTGGTGGCAGCTCCCACGGGAACCGGGTTTGCAACATAGTGCTGATAAACGGCAAGCGAGAGCTGCGCCCTGGGATTGGCGGGTACGAGTCGAAACGAAATTTGCCCGTTCCCATCGAGTGCAATCGAGTATTGGCCTGGCTCTTCACCAAACTCATCGACAGCAAATGCAACGGCGCGATCGGCGCCCTGAAGATGTCCCCAGCCTTCGGCGATCGGCGGCCGGCCACCGCCCGCCCGTTCGTACCCCTGCTCGCGCCCTTGTGGACCGGTGGCGATCTGCCAGTCTGACGTTCGCGAGCCATCGACAGTCTGCGTCAGCACGGCTGAGTCAGAGGTTGCGCGAAATGCTCCGTACGACCAGCTGCCGGTGCCGAAGTCCCAGGTCCATGGGAAAGGCCCGAGCCGAAACGAAGTGTTGAACGCCACTTCACGGATGCGCTTGCGCGGGTCTTCGATGTGCGCGCCGTATCTGACCCACGACTTGGTATTCGGCACGTCCAGGGTGATCGTGAATGGCACGGCGTAGTCGTCGGCAAGCTGCACTTTGCCCGCGTATCGAATCTGCGCCGCCAGCGGCCCCGCCTTGACGATCTCCATGACCACGTCACCGCCGAGCAGATGGGTGGCCCCGCTCGTATCGGTAACCGACATGGCATTCAAACCGTCACCGACGATCTCACGACCGAACGCAACCGATTGCAGCAACTCTGCGGGCTCGCGCGCGAAACGCACTTTGCCGACCTGCAGGCCATCGGTGGATTCGACGACCTCCAGGCGCTCGCTCGAGACCGGCTGCGCCCGCACGGCACCGCCGATCTCCAGCCGGTACTGCCGTTCCCCGAGCGGCGCGATGCTGGTGTTGAAGTCGAGCTCGATCTGGCGGAGCGAGCCGTCCGGCCAGCGGGATCCCGGCGATGCCTGCACCGGCACTTCCTTGTCGTCGAGCAACAGGCGCAGGTTCGAGATATCCCGCAATGCGCCCTCGCCCAATTGCACCTGCGCATGGGTTGGAAAGTTGCCGCGGCGAATGCCGGCAGTTTCCCGAACACTGACGACCAGCGCTGTCGACGGCGGCGCGTTCGCGGCAACACCAGCGGTGGGCAAGACCAGGATTGCGGTGAGCAGGGATGTGGGACGCACCGGAGCACCCTAGCCACATTGCCGGCGCGGGGAAATTCCAATCGCGCATGCCGACATGTCGAAACGTTCGACCAAAGGCCTACACTTCCGCGGCATGGCAATTCGTGAAGTACTCCGGATGGGCGATGCCCGCCTGCTGCAGGTGTCGCAGCCGGTGGGCGACTTTCCGTCGCCCGAACTCAATGAGCTCCTCGTCGACATGCGCGACACCATGCGCGCGCGCAATGGCGCGGGCATCGCGGCTCCGCAGATCGGCGTGGCCCTGCAGGTCGTCATCTTCGGCCTCACGCACAATCCGCGGTATCCCGACGCCGAGCCGGTGCCAGACACTGTCCTGATCAATCCGCGTATCGAACTACTCGGCGATGACACGGAGGATGGATGGGAAGGTTGCCTGTCCGTGCCTGGCATGCGTGGCCTCGTGCCGCGCTTCCGCAATCTGCGATATGTCGGCTTCGATGAGAAGGCGCAACCCATCGATCGCGTCGTGAGTGGATTTCATGCACGCGTCGTCCAGCACGAAGTCGATCACCTGCACGGTGTGCTCTATCCGATGCGCATTCGCGACATGACACAGTTTGGATTCAGCGCCGCGTTGTTTCCCGGCGAGGCTTTATCCGACGACTGAAACTGCCGCACCCTGGCTCGCCACCACCACGTAGTGCTGTACCGTCGGCTCGAACTCCAGCAGGAAGTCCCGATCCTCCGCGTAGTACTTCGCCTTGAGCAGGTCATCGCCGGCGAATGCACGGATCGCGTTTTCCGATTGCCAGTGCGTGACTGTCAGAAAGTGCGTCACATCGCCCTCGTCGCGCCGCAGGATGGCCACGTCGATATTTCCGTTCACCGAACGGTAATCTGGGATGGCGCGTTCCACCAGGAATGACGCGTATGCGTCGGCGTTCAAACGCGAGGTTCGGCCGTGCCATATACGACAGATCATGGCCGCATGATGCCGCTGAAACCCGTCCGCATACGCAAGTAGTTCTTCATCCGGATGAAGCGCGGCTATGTATATCGATACTTCAAGCCGGTGCCGGTGTTGAAGACGACGACGCTGTCGGAATCCTTGATCCATCCGCTCGCGCGCAATTGCGCGACCGCGGCCCAGGCCGCGCCTCCTTCGGGGCAGATGTCGATGCCCGACTGTGCCGCCAGCTCGCGAGTGGCAGTCGCCATTTCCGTTTCGCCAATGGCAACGGCGGTGCCCCCGGTATCGCGAATCGCACGCAGGCACAGATAGCCACCCAGCGGCGCGGGCACGCGCAGTCCATAGGCTCGCGTGGCGGCGTTCGGCCAGGGTTCGGTGCGCGCGACACCCGCCGCAAAAGCCTTGACGACCGGAGCGCATCCTTCGGCCTGCACGGACACGAAGCGAGGCCGGCGGCCACGCGCGATCCAGCCCAGCGCTTCCATCTCGTCAAAGGCTTTCCACATGCCGATGAGCCCGGTTCCCCCGCCCGTTGGATACACGATGACGTCGGGCACTTCGCCGTCCAGCTGCTCGACCAGTTCGTAAGCCATGGTCTTCTTGCCTTCGATGCGAAAGGGCTCACGCAGTGTCGAGACGTCGAACGTGTCGGGCAACGCCAGGCCACGCAGATATTTGCCCGCATCGGCGATCGTGCCGGCGACGCGATGAATGGTCGCGCCGTACAACTCGCATTCCGCGAAGAAAGCCACCGGTGTGTCGTCGGGCATGGCGACGGTGACCGGCAGGCCCGCGCGCGCACCGTAGGCAGCAAGCGCGCCGGCCGCGTTGCCGGCCGAAGGCGCGGAGAGGCCTTTCGCACCCAGCGCCCGCGCCATGGAAACGGCCACCGACATGCCGCGTGCCTTGAAAGAGCCGGTGGGATTGCGAGCCTCATCCTTGATCCAGACGCGCGGCGCGACTTCGAGCAATGGAGTGAAACCTTCGGTGAGGCTGACCTGGTCCGCAGCGGAACCGGGCAGAACTTCGCGATAGCGCCACAACGACGGCGCCCGGTCGCGCACATCGGCGAGGGACAGCCGGATGGACGCGAGGTCGTAGTCGACGCGCAACGGGTCGCTGCAATTCGTACACACGCCCTGGAGAATGCTCGCGTCGTGCTCGAGCTCGCAGCTGAAGCAACGAATGCGAATTGGAGTACGTTCGGCGCGCGTCATTTCAGCGTGACCTTCACCTCGTGGATCTTGCCGGTGAATGTATACGGAACCGCGGAGTCGTTCCGAAGAGCCGGGCCGGCGCGGCGTGAACGCGCCGGCCCGAAGGACCACCTATTACAACTTGCCGCTGAACACCACACCCCACCAGCGCGGGAACGCCGGGCCGTAGCTGTTCCACGACTGCGCCACGTGGGTGTTGTCGTCGAAGGCGTTCTTGAGCAGCAGGCTCGCGTCGAAGCTGCCACTGCGCGTGCCCCAGCCAATCGACAAGTCGACGATGGCGCGCGCGGGAATCCATGCATAGCTGGACAACGCCACGTCGCTGTTGAACTTGTCCTGCCAGGCGGCGTTTGCCGTCGCGTGCCATTCGAGCGTCTCGCCGAACGGCGCGCGGTAGTCCACGCCGAGGTTGAACGCGTACTTGAACGAACCCGGCAGATTTTCGCCACTGGCGTCGCGATACGGCGCCGCGCCCGGATAGCCGTTCTCGACCGGCTGCGCGAGGTTGGGGAATACCGAGTAGTAAGCGTCGTTGTAGGCGCCCGAGAAACGCAGCGACGTGTTCGGGATGCCGGCATAAACGCCATCGACTTCGATGCCCTTCACCTTGACGAGCGGCACGTTGCCGGTGGCGCTGGTGTACGCCGTGGCCTGCCCCGGGGGGATTCCCGCGGCGAGGTTCAGGTTCGTCGTGTACTCATCGAGCACGCGCACCTGCTGCTGGTAGTTGTCGATTTCCGAATAGAACACCGCGGTGTTGAACACCAGCGTGTCGTTGAGGAGCACGGTCTTGAGGCCGATCTCGTAGGCCTCGGTCTCCTCGGCATGGACAACATTGGAGATACCGTTGACGAACTGCGAGATGCCGGCCTTCTCGCCATGCTGCCAGGACACATATGTTGAAACCTGATCGCTGAGCTTCCAGCTCGGGCTGAACACCCAGGCCGGTTGGGTTTCTTCGAAGCCCTCGGCCGCAGACGTCGGGAACACCACTCCCATCTGTGCGCGGCGGATCGCCTTCGCATCGGCCACCTGCACGCGCTGCGCAGCGGTGAGACTGTTGTAGGCACCGCCCGGCGTGGCGGTCGCGGCGACGCCGAAGTAACGCAGAGCAACCTGATCCGCGAGCGCCAGCTGCGCAGCAGAGTTGGCGGGATCGAGCACCCCCGATGCCGCGTTCGAAATGAATCCACCCAGGGACACGTTGTTGACCACGTCCGGGTTCAGCTCCGGCGCGCGGCCGTTGTCCTTGATGCCGGTGCTGGAGGTCGTCTGCCGATCTTCCTTCGTGAAGCGCAGTCCGGTGGTGATCGTAAACGCATCCGCGATCTTCCAGTTCACCTGGCCGAAGGCAGCGAGGCTCTCGTTCTGGATGTCCTGCACGCCTGCCGGTGAATTGAACGACATCAGCAGGCCATCGAGCGAATTCGAAAGCAGGTAACGACCGGCGGCGTTCGCGTCGAGGCGGTTGTACTGCGCTACGCTTGCGAACCAGGCGCCGGCGTCGTTGGCCCACTCGCGGCGATAGTCCGCCACGTTGTGCACCTTCATGTAATAGACACCGGTCTGGTAGTTGCTGTTCTCGCCGATGTTGCCGTTGACGCGAAACTCCTGGGTCCACTGCTTGTAGTCGTTCCAGAATCCGCCGGCATTGCGATAGACGTCGAACGGCGTGCCGTCGTCGTTGACCGCCTGGAAGTGGTAGTCCTTGTAGGCGGAGATAGACGTGAGATCGAGGCCCGCGACGTTCCAGTCGAGCTGCAACGCGGCGCCATTGCTGCCGGTGACGAGCGGACGCGCATAGTCGTAATCCACCTCGTTGTCGCCGCCGCCGTTGAGGTAGCTGCCCTCGTACGAATAGCTGCCTAACTGCTGGAACCAGCGGCGGGCAAGGCGTACCGAGGCATCGGTGCTCAACGGGTTGGGGGCGCCGTTCGAATAGAACGCCGGCGTCGGCGTGTTGAAGGTGCGGGCGTTCGTGGTCTCGCCGCCGCGCGGCGTGGAATCGATCGCCAGTCTCGCGCTGAACGTCTCGGTGGGTGTGAACAGCAGCTGCACGCGGCCGTAGACGCGATCCTTGTTGGTCCAGGTGAGATCGCGGTTGTATTCGTTCTTGATGTCGCCCTGACCCTTGTTGGCATTGATGGAGCCGCGCCAGGCGAGCTTCCCGTCGATGATCGGACCGCCGCCGGCGGCGCGCGCAATGACGGTGTCCAGGTCGCCGTACGTCACCGACCAGCTCGCGTCGGGCGTGAAGCTCGGACGCCGGGTATTCACGCTGACGACACCGAGGCTGGCGTTCTTGCCGAGCAGCGTGCCCTGCGGGCCACGCGTCACTTCGACGGTATCGACGTCGATGAAATCGAAGCTCGAGGTCAGCGCGTTATAGCCATAACTCACGCCGTCGACGACGAAGCCGACGGACGGATCCTGCGCCTCGGTCTGACCCTGCCGGCCGACGCCGCGCATCGACAAACTACTGGTGCGTTGATTGCCGAGGTTCCAGGACACGTTGGAGGCACGCTGCGTGATGGCGCCGATGTCCGTGGCCTGCAGGCGGTCGAGTTCCTTGCCGGTCACTACCGAAATGGACAGCGGCACTTCCTGGAGGGGCTCGAGGCGATTACGTGCGCGTACCGTGACCTTGCCGAGTGCCGTGTCCTGCGGTACGTCCGCAACCACCGCGGCGACGGTCGCATCAGGCGCTGCCGCCTGCGTGGCAGCCAACTCCTGTTTCTGCGCTTCGAGTTCGAGCGTCAACCGATCGATCTCGGCCTGGATCTCGGCCGCGCTGCGGCCGTCTGCCGCCTGCGCCAGCGCAGGAAGGAGCAACGCCAGAGAAACGGCGGCGGCGATGGAAGAGTTGCGGCGCGACTTGGGCGCCTTCGGAAAAGCATGCATTTTCAATTACCGGTAGTTGTTCTGGAGAAGCCGTCGCCCGCGGGCAGCGACGGCGGCGTGAACGGGAACGTCATTGGTTGTCGGTGAGTACCGAGACCTTGGAGATTCCGGAATGCTCGATCTCGGCCATGACCTTTGCCACGGCACCGTAGGGGACGCGGTCATCCGCCCGCAGGTGCAGGGTGGGTTCGGCGATGGCCGCCTTGATGCCGGCGAGTCGTTGCGCGATCGCAGCCTCCGCCACCGGCTGATCATCGAAGTACACCGTGCCAGCGTTGTCGACGGTGATCGTGATCGCCTTCTGCTGCTCGGGCGGCGTGGTCTGCACCGTGCGCGGCAGGTTGACGTGGATTGCGTTGGTGAGCGCCGGGATCGTGATGACGAACGCCACGAGCAGCACCAGCATGACGTCGACCAGCGGGGTGATGTTGATTTCACTCAGGACATCGCTGTCTTCGGAGGTGGAAACGGCCATGGATTTACTCCCCAGATATCTTTGATTTACGACGCGGTCTTGGCGGCGCCAACCACGACCGGCTGCAGGCGGTGCACTTCCTGCGGGCGCCGCTCGGCGCGCAGGACGGCGTTCTGCGCAAGGTTGAGGAAGTCGTTGGCGAAGTCATCGAGATCGGCGACCACCGCCTTCACGCGGCGCACGAAATAGTTGAAGGCCAGCACCGCCGGGATTGCCACCGCGATACCGACGCCGGTGGCGAGCAGCGCCTCGCCGATGGGCCCGGCGACCACGTCGATCGACGCATTACCCAGCCGGCTGATGTCCTTCATGGCTGACATGATTCCCCACACCGTGCCGAACAACCCGACGAAAGGCGCGGTGCTGCCCACGCTCGCGAGCACGGCGAGCCCGGTCTCGAGCGAGCGGCGTTCGCGCAGCACCTGCTGCTTCAGGTTTCGCTCCAGCAACTCATGGCGGTCCCAGGCGTGGTCGTCACCGCCGTCCGCCGGCGGCTGGTGCCGCAATACGCCGAAGCCCACCGCGGCCAGGCGCGCGAAGCCACTGCGATTGTCGGCGACCTCGGCGGCACTCTGCAGATTCGGCGCAGCCCGGAACGAAGCCAGGTAGTTGCGGTTACGCAGTCCCGAGCGGATGAACTGCGTGGCCTTGGCGACTATCAGCGCCCAGGTGGCCACTGAAAAGGCGGCGAGCAGCCAGAGGGTTGCGGCGACAGCGAACGATGAAGAGTGAGAGAACACGGTTACTAACCTTTGGCTTTGACTGTGAAAACGATCAGGAATCGAGCTTGAATTCGATGGGCACGGTGGCGAACCCATCGATGGGCGTGCTACCGCGCGTCGAGGGCGCGAACACCCAGCGTTCCACGGTCTGAATCGCAGCATCGTCGAGCAGCTTCTTGCCGCTCGAGCGGACCACCTCGACGGATTCGACGGCGCCGGTCTGCAGCACACGCACACGCAGCAGGACGGTGCCTTGCCAGCCCTGGCGTACCGCTTGTGCGGGGTAGTCAGGCGCCGGATTGTTCTTGTAACCAATACCGCCGAACGCAGCTCTCACCGGTTCCGGTGGGGCTGGCGGCGCGGGAGGGGCCGGCTCGGCCACCGCCACCGTCTCCACCGGAGCGGCGATCGGCGCTTCACTGGCAACGACAGCGCTCTGGATCGGCGGCGGCGCCCGCGGAGGTGTTTTCTTCGGCGGCGGAGGCGGCGGCTCGACGATGGGCTCCGGTTTCGGCGGCCGCACGATTTCGATCGCCAATGTGTTCTTCTTTGGCTTCACCTCGGAGCTCAGCGAGAAGCTGTTGCCGTACCACACGCCGAGCGCGTGGGTGGCAATGACCACGACTGCCACGAGCGCGACGACCCAGCGCCGCGATGGCGTGGGCTTGTGCCCGACCAGTGCGCCCGAATCCGCAACCGGCACGTCATGCCACTGCAGCGCCGCGCGGCCATGGACCTGGACATGCCGGCGACGACGCAGACGGCGCGGGACGCGTTGAACAGGGAGCGCGAGAGCTGGTGTACTCATGAGTGGGGAAACTAACTACGCCGCTCATGCTTGGGAAATCGCGGAATTGCATTCACATATGCCGCCGAGGGCACCCAGGCCGGTAACATTCCGGTATCACACGGCCTGCATGTACCTGCGTTAGCATCCGGGCGCTTGAATACACCCGTGCCGTTCGCCGAAGCCACGCGCACCTGGATGCGCATCGGCCTGCTGTCTTTCGGTGGCCCCGCCGGGCAGATCGCCGTCATGCATCGCATCCTGGTCGAGGAAAAACGCTGGATCGGCGAAGAGCGGTTCCTGCACGCACTGAGTTACTGCATGCTGCTGCCCGGCCCCGAAGCACAGCAGCTCGCGACCTACATCGGCTGGTTGCTGCACGGGATCCGCGGCGGACTGGTCGCGGGACTGCTGTTCGTGCTGCCGGGCTTCCTCGCGATCATGGCCCTGTCCATCGCTTACGTGCTCTGGCAGCAGCAGCCGATCGTGGAAGGCCTGTTCCTCGGTCTCAAGGCCGCGGTGATCGCCCTCGTGATCGAAGCGCTGTTGCGCATAGGAAAACGCGCGCTCACGAGCCGGGCCGCGTTGTGGGTGGCGGGGCTCGCGTTCGTCGCGCTCGCGGTACTGCGCCTGCCCTTCCCGCTCATCATCCTCGCTGCGGGCGTGGCCGGTTACCTGCGCGCGCGATTCGGGTGGGGTTCCTTTGCCACCGCTCGCGTAGTTCCCGCTTCGGCCAATGCCGCGCCACCGCCGATCATCGATGCCAGCGATCTCACGCAGGTGCGACCTTCCGGCATCCGCAGCCTCAAACTACTCGCGCTGTGGCTGCCGCTGTGGTTCGCCCCCGTGCTCGCCTGCGCGTGGTTCCTCGGAACCGGCAACACGCACACGCAACTCGGCATCTTCTTCAGCAAGATGGCGGTGGTCACGTTCGGTGGCGCGTACGCCGTACTTGCCTACGTGGCGCAACAGGCGGTGGAACGATTCGCGTGGGTCACGCCCGCGCAGATGCTCGATGGCCTGGGGCTGGCCGAGTCCACGCCGGGGCCGCTGATACTGGTGGTGCAATTCGTCGGATTCCTGGCCGCTTACCAGGCTGCAGGCGCAGGACATCCACTGCTCGCCGGCGCCCTCGGCGCCACGCTCACCGTGTGGGTCACGTTCGTGCCCTGCTTCCTGTGGATCTTCCTGGGCGCACCCTACATCGAAGCGTTGCGCGGCAACGTGGCGCTCGCCAGCGCCCTCGCGGCGATCACCGCCGCCGTGGTCGGCGTCATTGCCAATCTCGCGTTGTGGTTCGCTACCCACGTGCTGTTCGCACGTCCCGGGCCTTACGGACTGCCCGACTTCACGTCGTTGCGATTCGCGCCCGCGCTGCTCACCGGCATCGCGCTGGCATCGATGTTCGTCTTCAAATGGAATCTCGCCCGGACCATCGTGGTGTGCGCCGTCCTTGGCGCAGCATCCACAACGCTCTGATGACCGGGACTGGGTTTCAACCCAATCCCGGCCATCCGAGTCCGGAGGCGAAGTCCTATCTACCCCAGAGTCTGTTCAACAGGTTCGTCTTGCGCTGGTCGAACGTGCGCCACTCGCCCCAGCCCGATTCATTGCTGATCGGGTCGTAGGCATGGCCATACCAGCCGGCCGTATCACCCGATTCCGGGTTGATCGACCAGTAGCAGCCTTCGATGCCCTTCGAGATCATGTAATCGACGAAGGCGTTCTGCCAGGCCGTGTCGACGCCCGGAGTGATGTGGCTCCAGCGGTCACGATCGCGGACGCTGGCCTGGCCCAGCGGCCAATCCATGTTGCCGCCGAATTCGCCGACCACCATGCCGAAGCCCTGCTGCTTGAGGAAGCCGAAGTGCTCTTCCCAGCCCTGCCGCAGCAGCGTCGGGTTGATCACGATGTTGCAGTTGGCATCGCCAGCCGCATCACCCTCGAGCCCCGTGCACTGGGTCTGGGCCGGATCCATGAACATCTTCTGCACGAACACCGATGGACCGTAGGTGTGCGGCGAGTAGACCAGCCGCTCCTTCGGAATGTTGATCGGGTTCGAGACCGCTTCGAACAGGTTTTCACCCCAGTTCGGATTGGTCGCCACCACGCCGTGCGGCTGCGGAGTCACCGTGGCCGGCGTCCCGTCCTGCGTGCCCGCGTTCGTGCCGATACCCTGCACGAACAGCAACGTGTTCGGGTTGACGGCATTGATCGCGGCATACGCCGCTTCGGTCATCGCCTTCCACTCCGCCCACGTGTAGTCGTGCGGCTCGTTGAAGATGTCGATACCGATGATGTTGTCGACGCCGAGCGCCGCGCCCAGGCCCGCCACCGTACGCAGGTTGTCCAGCCACATCGTCTGGTTGTACGGATGCGTGGTGGTCACCGTGGCCGGATTGCCACTGGCCGCGCACGAGTAGTTCTCACGCTTGAAGTCGTAATTGTCGCGATCGAAATCCACCCACGGCGGACGCGCATCGAGACGACCCTTTCTCCAGCCCACGTAGTTCGAGCAGGAGTGGATGTCGAGCATGACTTCGATGTTGGCCGCGTCGGCCGCGCGAATCATGGTCTCGAGCGCGAGCCGCGAATTGGCGATGCGCACCGAGGAATGATTCTTGAGCACGTTGCCCGTGCCCTGCGGATCGTTCGCGTTGAGCGTCTGCGGAACCAGCGGCAGCCGGATCACGTTGATGCCCATGCCGGCGATTTCCGTCATGGTCTGCGCGATCGTGCGGCCGCTTCCCTGGCCACCGTTCACCCAGGACGTGTTGCCGATGTACTGCTCCATCGCCGCGCCACTCGGGTTGACGGGATCGTCGGAAGGCTCATGCCGTCCTTCGAGACCGAACCACGAACCGCAACGGACCGGGAACACCGTGCCGTTCTTGGTGATGCGACCCGCCGTGTTCACGCGGAACACTGCGCCAGCAGCGCCGAGCGTGAACGACACTGGCGCAGTCGCCGTGCTCGCGGTCGGATTGCCATTGTCGAACGCAGTCGCCGTGACCGTGTGAGGACCGGTCGCCAGGCCCGTGGCGTTGAAGCTATACGGTGAGGTCGTATCGCTCGACACCAGCGCACCATCGACACGGAACTCGACACGGATCACCGCGCCACCCGGGTCGCTGGCCGTCGCGGCCAACGCCACGGCAGCGCCTGCCGGGAACGTCTGACCCGCAGTTGGCGAAGTGAGCGAGACGAGAGGCGGCGGATTCCCCGCACCCGTGATGCTGAACGGCACCAGGGGCGTCGCGGTGCTCAACACCGGAGTGCCGTTGTCGAACGCCGTGGCCTGGGCAGTGTGATTGCCCGCGACCAGACCTGTGGCGGCACAGGTGTATGGCGACGAGGTGTCGGTGCATCGCAGGGTTCCATCGACGCGGAACTCGACGCGAGTGACCGCGCCTCCCGAATCGGTGGCGGTCGCCGCGAGATTGACGGTCGTGGTGCCAGCCGGGAAGACCTGCGCATTGGTCGGCGCCGTCAGCGTGACGACCGGCGGCGGGTTGCCACTCGGCGGAATCGTGAACGTCACCGCCGTGGAAGTGGTGCTCAGTGCCGGTGTCCCGTTGTCGACGGCAGTCGCCGTCACCGAGTGACCGCCAGCCGCGAGGCCCGTCGCCGTGAAGGTGTAGGGAGCGGTGGTGTCGGTATTGACGAGAACACCGTCGACGCGGAACTCGACGCGTACGACCGCGCCACCCGGATCAGCGGCAGTCGCCGCCAGGTTTACGCTGGTGGTGCCCACGGGGAACGCCTGGCCATTGGTCGGTGCTGTCACAGAGACCGTCGGCGGCGGGTTGATCGGGCCGCCGCCGTTGCAGGCGACGCCGTTCAGGGTGAAAGCGGTCGGCGGGTTGTTAGCCCCGCTAAACGTGCCGTTGAAGGCGACGTTGAACGTCCCGTTCGTGTTGATGACTGCATTCCACGGCGCATTGCTCGCCACCGTTACGGTCGCGCTTCCGGTGGGCTGGGTGAAGGTGACGGGCCAGCCGTTCTGCACGCGCTGACCATTCGGGAAGTTGAACACCAGGCTCCAGCCGTTGATCGCCGGACCGGTGTTCCTGATGTCGATGCTTGCGCCGAATCCGTTTCCACCGACCCAGGTCGGTGCCGTGTAGGTCACCTGGCATCCGGGTGTTTGCGCGTACGCGCCCGAAGCTCCTGCAGAAGCCACGACCAGCGTGGCTAACAACCATCGCAACCGGGTCCGCGACCCGGTCGTAGGTAAAGAACGAGACATGATTAATTCTCCTGGCAGCAAAAGTACCAATGGCTTGCCCGCGTTCTGGGAGCTGGAGAGAGCTGCAGGGAATGCGCGTGTCTATTTCGCAGCACATGCAATCCCTGCACGGAACGAATCACTCCATGATCACGCCGCGAACCGCGGCGGTTACCGAACGCTGACGAAGTCCCCCTGTGAGCGCTGGTGAAAATACACCCAAAGCACACTCTGTCCATAGGGGAATATCGTCTGCGCGCCCGTCAGCGCCGAATTGGTGCTTCCGCTGTCTCGACCTTGGCTAACTTGTCTCGTTGGCTGGCCAGCCTGTCTCGCTGTTTGGCCACCTTCGGGCGCGCTGAGTAACCTGACGCGATCGTCCGGTTCCGCGACCCGTCATCAGGAAATGGGGAAGAAATTACAGCGCCTCGAAGTTGAAGGGCCTGCGCGCGCCGCCATCACTTCGCGCGATGGACCGGAGCGGTAGCCAGCGTTTCGATTTTCCACACCGCGCCGCGCCCCACGATGTACAGCGTGCTTCCGCCGGCACCGGCAAACGCAAGATTCTGCGGCGCCTTGGGGAGCTCGATGATGCCGAGTGCCTTGCCGCGCACATCGAAAATCTCCACGCCAGCGGATGTCGCCACGTACAGCCGACCCTGCGAATCGATTGCAAGTCCGTCGGCGCCACTGCTCGGACCATTGTCGGTCTGCTTGAATCCGGCAAGCCGCGCGAAATTCTTCGGCTGCGATACGGCGCCATTCGCGCGTACTTGATAGGCCAGCACGTACTCGCCGAAAGTATCGGCGACGTACAGCGTTTTCTCGTCGGGGCTCAGCGACACTCCGTTCGGACGCTTGGCGTCGGTAGTGAGTCGCTTCAATTCGCCTTTGGGGTTGAGGAAGTACAGCGCCGGAACCGGAGGCGCCGCCAGGGCCGCGACGCCCGGCTGACGCTGCGCCGGGCCCGCGCCCGGATCGGTGAAGTAGATGCCGCCGGCACGATCGACGATGAGGTCGTTAGGCCGGTTCAGCGGCTTGCCCTCGAAGCTCGCCACCAGCACGCGCGCCTTGTCGGCGGGATAGATCACACCGATACCGGGACCCGCGGTCTGGGCGGCGACGATGCTCCCGTCGGAGGCGCGCGCAAGCGCGTTCGGATTGCGGCCGCGCTCGAGGAATACCGAGACCGCGCCATCGGGCGCGATGCGGCGCACGCGGTCGACGCGATTCTCGGTGAATATCAGCGAGCCATCCGGCAACGCCAGAGGGCCTTCGGTGCCATCGAAGCCCTGCGCGACGAGTTCGATCGCCGTGCCAGCCCTGACCACGCCCGGGACATCGGTTTTCACCGTGCTGCCCGAAGTGGGCGGCGCGGGCGTGACGAGGCCCGCGGCGATGCGCAGATCCTCGAACGTCACGACGCGAGGGCCGTGCAGCGCGGCGATCTGCCACACCTCGAGACCCAGCCGCTTGAGATTGTCGGCCAGGTTCACCGTGTAGGGATTCGGCGGCGTCGGCGCGGGCGCGCCGAGCGCACCGGGCGAGTAGGCGTCCGCCTCGACCAGGATCTTCTGTGCCGGTAGATAGACCAGCGAGAAGGCATCGTTGTGGCCGCTGCCGGCGATGGAGTGGATCTCGATTGCGTTTCGTCCCGCCAGTACGTGTTTGCCGGTGAAGGTCTCGAAGCGCACGGCTTTGCCCGACCGCGCAAGCGCATCGGGACTGATTGTCCGCGGCGCCGCCCAGGCGCGCTCGTAGAACGCGCGGTTCGCGGCATCGGTCACGATGATCGCGCCCTCGTTCACATACGTGCGCAAGCCGCCCGAGTGATCGAAGTGCGCGTGGGTGTTGACCAGGTACTTGATCGGCTTGCCGGGGGCAATCTCTTTCGCCCTGGCAATGACGGCGAGCGATCGCGCTTCGTTCTGTGGCGCCTCGACGATGACGAGGTGATCCTCCTGCTCGATGAGAACGCTGTGGTGCGTGCCGCCCGTGAGATAGAACACGCCATCGTCGAGGCTCGTCACCTTGACGTCGGGAGCTGCGGGTGGCGCGAGACTGGCGGGCGCCGCGCTCACGGACACGCCGTCGACGCGCACCTCGCTGACCTTGAGATCGAGCACCGGATGGCCACCGAGACTGCGCACGATGTGGCGCGGGAATCGTACGGCGCCAAACTTCTGGTAGTCGCCGAATTCCGTTTCCAGCAAGGTGTCACCGAGCACCGGGTTGTCGATCCAGGTGCGGACGCGCGTGACCTCACCCGCGGCGTTGAGCTCACCTTCGAAGCGATACTTGCCGCCGGCGACAAACGCCACGCGGCTGACGCCGGACTTGCGCTCGAGGCGAGCCTCGTTGGCCAGCGCAGCCTTGATGAACCCCTGCGGGGTAGACCAGATCTCCGCGCGACGTTCCTCGACCGCGGCGGGTTGCGCGGTCGGCGTTGCCGCGCCGGTATTGTTGGTGGGAACGTTCCAGGCGCTGGCGCCGGCGACGTACTGGTCGACCTTCTGCTCGACCGGCGCGGGGCGCACCCTGCCCGGCTCCACCACCTGCGAGCGTGTGATCTGCACGCGCGCGGCGGGCGTACCGTAATCGATGCTCGCGCGGTAGTTGGACACCGAGAACTGCGGCCATGGCAGTCCCGGCGCCGGGGCCTGCCCGAACTGGTACCAGCTTCCGGTAGCGGAAAATTCCAGCGCGGCGATGTCCGCGCCCAACGTCCTGGCCGCGCGCGTGAGCGATTGATCAGGCTTGCCGGCCGCATCGGCCGAACCTGGAAACCCGACCAGCGTGACCGTTGCCAGGGCTGCAAACATAAGAGTGCGAGACATGTCGTGCTCCGGGAGAAAGGGGGTTACAGAGGCTTGTAGTTGAAGTGGCAATCGCGGCAGCCGTGCGCGATCGCCAGCGCATTGCGGCGCGCGGAAACGAAGCGACGCGCCGTGAGATCGGCTTGTGCGCGAATGGCGAACTCGCGGCCTTCGCGCGACCAGCGCACCGCGTCGTCGGCATTGCCGCGTTTTTCGAAGAACTTTTCCATGAGGGCGTACAACTCTTCGATTTCGCGCGCGGCGCCGCTCGCCGCTGGTTGATCGCGCGCGGCGATGTGCCGCTGCAGGTTCTGGCTGCCGTCGTCGATGCGCTGCATCCAGTCATCGAAATCGAAAATGTTCTGCGCAGCAACACTCGACGACAGCGCTGCAAACAATGCCACGCAGAGCAACGACTTCATTCGGGTGGCTTGTAGGCCTGGTGGCAGGCCTTGCAGGTCTTGACCACCGCGCGCACGCCGTTCGAAGCGGCGTCGAAATTCCCCGCTTCGATGGCCTGCACCACGGCGGCGAGATGCTCCTTGCCTTCACGTGCGTAGCCGGCGCCGAGTGGTGCCTCGGGCTTGGCCGCGAAATATTTCTCTGCCCACGCGAAGCCCTCGCCCAGCACCACCGCATTGGCCAGCGACGCCTTGGCATCCTGTCCGCCGACATTGGAGTCGAGCTCCTTGATCGCATCGTCCATCGACTCCATGAGCGAATCATCGAAGTCACTGAAATCGATTTCCGCGGCCATCACACTCGCGGCCAGCGCCATCAGGGCGCCGGCCGCCAACCAGTTCTTGCGCATCGCGTGTCTTGTCAGGCCAGGATGGGTTTGATCACGTCGCCGAACACCGTGGTCGCCTTCTCGGTGCGGCCCTGGTGCTGGAACGTGAGCTTCTGGAAATCCAGGCCCAGCTGGTGCAGCACCGTGGCCTGCAGGTCGTAGGTGTCGACGATGCCTTCCTGCGCGCGCAGTCCGATTTCGTCGGTCGCGCCATACGTGCCCGGCTTGATGCCGCCGCCCGCGATCCAGCTGGTGTAGCCCCAGGGATTGTGATCGCGCCCGTCGCCGGTCTGGCCATAGGGCGTGCGACCGAACTCCGAAGTCCAGACCACCAGCGTGCTGTCGAGCAAGCCGCGCGCCTTCAGATCGCGCAGCAAAGCGCCGATCGGCTTGTCGACGGTCTTCGACATGACGGTGTGATTCTTTTCGATTTCCTGGTGCGCGTCCCAGGACTGGATGCCGTCTTCCTGCGTGCCGGAAATCACATGCACGAAGCGCACGCCGCGCTCCACGAGCCGGCGTGCGCGCAAGGCCGCGGTGCCGTATTCATCGGTCGGAGTTCTCGCCGATGCCATACATGGCGCGCGTCGCCGCGGTTTCCTGCTTGAGGTCCACGGCTTCTGGCGCCGCGACCTGCATGCGATACGCGAGATCGTACGAACGCGTGCGCGCTTCGAGCTCGGTGTCGGCCGGATAACGCGACGCGTGCTTCTCGTTGACCTGCTTGAGCAGGTCGAGCGTGGCGCGCTGCTCCGCCTGCACCACACGATCCGGCGCGATCGAGGAAGAGGATCGGCGAGTCGCCCTGGCGGAACGACGTACCCTGGTAGGTAGCCGGCAGGAATCCGGCGCTCCAGATCACCTGGCCGTTGCCACCGCCCGCGCCGCCCTTGCCGGTCGGCAACACGACGAAGGCCGGCAGATCCGGGTTCGCGCTGCCGAGACCGTACGTGATCCACGCGCCGAGCGACGGACGTCCCGGCGTGAGCGCGCTGGTGTGCAGCTTCAGCGACGAGATGACGTGTGTGCTGCCCTCGGTCTTGCAACCCTTGAGGAACGAGATGTTGTCGACGTGCTTCGCGATGTTGGGCAGCAGGTCTGACACCCACGCGCCGGTTTCACCGTACTGCTTCCAGGTGCGCGGCGTCGCGGTCAGCGCGCCGACACCGCCGTCGGTCGCGGTCTTGAGATTCTTCGAGAACGACTCGGGCAGCGGCTGGCCGTGCAGCTTGATCAACTGCGGCTTGTAGTCGAACAGATCGAGCGTGCTCGGCGCGCCGGCCATGTGCAGCCAGATCACCGACTTCACCTTGGCGGGAAAGTGCGGCTGCTTGGGAGCCAGCGGATCGATGTAGCTGGACGCCGCCTGCGAGGCGAACGCGCGGCCCGGGGCAAGCGCGCCCAGTGCCAGCCCGCCGGCTCCGAGGCCGGCGCCGATGAGAAGATCTCTGCGAGAAGTAATGCGGTTCATGGGAAGTTTTCCGGTAATAGTTAGAAGCGGTAGCTGAATTCGTTCGAGTTCGCGAGTGCGTGCGCCAGGTCGACGAAAGCCGCGGCGCGGGCCGCATGCGGGTCGATCGTCCGCCGGCGGCCTTGGTCTCGCCAGTGGCCGGCGTCTTGCCAGCCGCGCGGCTTCTGCTGCTTCTGGACGAACGAGACCAGTGCGGCCTTCTCGTAGCGATCCGCTTCACGGCCGTAGAGCGTCTTGTAGAACTGGTCGAGCTCGACGCCGACATCGCGGGTTCTCGCCGTAGCCGTCCGGCGCGACGATCTTCTTGCCCTCGGCGAGCTGCGCAGCCAGCAGCTTCTCCTGGTTGTCGAGGAACGCGAGCAGCGTCGTCGTTTCTTCCTTGGTCGGTTCGCGCGCATAGAGGATCTCGAACAGCCGCGCCACGCGCTTGTTGTCCTTGTCCCCTGCTTCGCGGATCGCACGTCCCGCCAGCACCTGCGACCAGCTGTACACCAGGTCGCTGTTGATCAACGCCAGTGCCTGCGGTGCAGTGGTCGTCACCTCACGCTTGCCGTGCACCGACTGCGGATTCGCCCAGTCGAACGTGTCGAGCAGCGGATACGGGTTGTTGCGCTTCACGTAGATGTAGACGCTGCGGCGATTCTGATCGCGCGGATTCTCCGAGGTCTTCCAGGTGTTCTCGTTGAAGCCAGCCTGGTTGGCCATGGCCGGCTGCGGCGGGTACACCGGCGGACCACCGATGGTCTCGTCGAGCAGCCCCGCGGCCTGCAGCAGCGAGTCGCGGATCTGCTCCGCGTCGAGGCGCTGACGCGGGAACACCGCTAACAACGTGTTCTGCGGATCCAGCTTTTCGGCGTCCTCGCGGAATGCCGAGGACTGCCGGTAGGTAGCGCGACAGCAGGATCTGCCGCTGCAGTGACTTGATGCTCCAGTGACCGTCGCGCACGAACGAATCGGCGAGATAGTCGAGCAGTTCCGGGTGCGTGGGCTTGGCGCTCATCTTGCCGAAGTCGCCCACGGTTTCGATGATGGCGCGCCCGAAGTACTGCCCCCACACGCGGTTCACGAACACCCGCGCGGTGAGCGGATTCTCGGGAGCTCACAATCCAGTTCGCGAGCGCCGTACGCCGGCCGGATGACGTCGCGGTGGGCGTGATCTCCGGCTGCGTATCGGAGAACAACGCGGGAACTCCCGGCTGCACTTCTTCGAGCTTGCGGTCGTAGATGCCCTTGAACAGCACGTAGGTCGGCGGCGAGTCGGCGTGACCCAGCTCCGTGATCGTCGAGATCTGGCCCAGCTCCTTCGGCTTCAGCTTGTCGAACTTCTTGAGATCGGCCTCGAGATCCTGGTATTCGACATACTTGTCGGGCGCCTTCTGCTTGAGACGCACGACCGCATTGCGAGTGCGGCCCTGCATGGTCCAGAGATTGCGGTGATAGATCCAGCGATCGTAGGCCGTGCGCTCGGCTTCCGGCTTGGTGATGGACACGCGCGTCTCGGGAACGAAACCGAACACCCGGTCGTCTTCGAGCTTGTCGATGACCGGCTGCAGGATCGCATCCATCTTCGCCTGGATGTCTTTCGTGGCCGCTTCGTACTTCGCCTTCTTCTTCTCGTAGTCGGCGATTTCCGCAGCCGTGGCCGCCGGCACGTCGTCGCGCCAGCTCGCATTCACGAAGTACGCCTGCAGCTGGTAGTACTCCTTCTGCGAAACCTTGTCGAACTTGTGGTTGTGGCACTGCGCGCAACCGACGGTGCTGCCGAGCAGCACGGTGCCCACGGTGTCGGTGAGATCGTTGGCCACTTCCTGCTTCTTGAGATTCAGGTCGCGCGCGTTGATCTCGTCGGGGAAATTGCGCAGGAAGCCGGTGGCGATGAGCGCCTGATGGTCATCGGGCCACAGCTCATCACCGGCAAGCTGCTCCTTGACGAAGCGGTCGTAGGGCTTGTCGTCGTTGAACGACTTGAATGACGTAATCGCGGTAACGCCAGATGTTGGGACGCGGACCATCGCCGTTGTAGCCATCGCTGTCGGCATAACGCGAGAGGTCGAGCCAGCGGCGACCCCAGCGCTCGCCGTAACGCGGCGATGCGAGCAGGCGTTCGACGAGCTTTTCGTAAGCGTCCTTCGAGCGATCCTTCTCGAATGCGTGCACTTCTTCGGGCGTCGGCAGCAGGCCCCAGGTATCGAGCGTGGCGCGGCGGATGAACGTGGCGCGATCGGCTTCCTTCGAAGGCGTGAGCTTCGCGGCCTCGAGTTTCGCGAGCACGAATGCGTCGATGGGAGTGCGCACCCATTTCGTGTTTTCGACGGCGGGAATCGCCGGTCGCACGACGGGTTGATAGACCCATGGTTTCGCAGGCGCATCGGCAGCGCTGACGGCCGCCATGAAACCAAGGGCTGAGAGGAAAATCGCAGAGACCAGGTTCGTCGTCTTCATTGGATCCATTCCGGGTGGAGTGCGAACGAATACTGGTTTGCTCCCCTGCGCGGTTCCAATCACGATTGAGTGAAGACATATGCCCGGGCGGGCATGTGGTCGACTAACTACAGAACCGGTATCAGTCCTGTAACCGCGCTATTCGAACGCGAATACCGCGGGCTCCGGCGCCTGCACCACGAACCAGCTCACCAGGCCCGCAACGCCGGCCAGCAGCAGCACTGCCAGCCACAGGCGCGACGAACCGATGGAATCGTGTTCGCCGAGCAGACTTGCCGGTTTTCTGCCCGAGATCATCGGCCCGATGAGGTCATGGCCGGCTAACAGCCGATGCGCGAAGACCGCGACGACGTGCAGAACGACCGCGATGAGAATCCAGTCGAACAGCCGGCGATGCCAGGAAGTGAGCCGCAGGCTCAGGGCGTCGCTGATGTAACCGTACAGCGGTCCGGTGTTGACTATCTCGTCATTGGCGAAGAGACCCGTGATGCCCTGTGCCAGCAACGCCAACAGCAGGAAGATCACCATCCAGCCGCCGAGCGGGTTGTGGCCGGGCGTCGCGGGCGCGGCGCCGCGCAGCAGCGCGGTGAAATAGGCAGCCGTGGCGCGCGGACCGCGCAGAAATTTCGTGAAGCGCGCGTGGCGCGTACCGACAAAACCCCAGAGGATTCGAAAGGCCGCGAGCACCACCACGAGATAGCCGAACCACAGGTGGTACTTGAAATATTCCAGTCCCAGCTCGTGGGTGGCGTACGAGCCCGCGATACCGAACACCAGCAACCAGTGCACGACGCGCACCGGCAGGTCCCAGACGCGTCGCGTCACCGCGGGCTCGCTCATCCGGAGGGCTACCTGCTCGCGGGAGCGGCCGCTGCCGTCGGTGAACCTGCGCGCGGTGGCGGCACCTCGACCTTCGTCAGTTTGCCGCCCTGCTCCTCATAAGTCTGGGCGCCGAGAAGGCCCGCGACTTTGAAGCCTTTCGCAGTCAACAGATCGGCGGCGCGACCACTGCGCGCCGCATGGTTGGACACCGTCACGATGGTGCGATCTTTCGGAATCCATGCGAGCTGCTGCTCGAGGTCCTTGGCCTGAATGCTCAGGTACACGGGAAATCCCCCGATGCGGGTCAGTTCATCGGGCCGGCGCAGGTCGATGATGAGAAGCTCGTTCGGCTTCGTGAGGAGTTGTTCGAACTCGGCCCGCGTGAGCTCGTGCGAAAGCGGCTTGGGCCGTGTGGCCGGCTGCGCCACGGGCTCCGCCGCGAACGCGGTCACCGCGCTGCTCGCGGCGACCAGTATCAGCAGTTTCTTGAACATCATCGGCTCCTTCGACGAACTTGTCGTGGCACGCCTTGCAGTCATTACCCACCGCCGCTACCGCGGCTTTGAGTTCCTCGCCTGCACTGCTGCTGTTCTCCACCACTTCGGAAAGCGTCTTGGTATGCGCAGCGAAATCGAGCACCAACTGGTCGAACTCCTTGCGGTTACTCCAGATAGCCGGCAACGCGCGCGTCTTGCCTTCCTTTGAAATGTCCGGATACGAATCGCCGACAAACGTGGCGATCTGCGCGAGGCGCGCGGCTTGCCGGGTTGCGCTCTCCGACTTGAATTCGGCCTTGCCCTGGGCGACTTGTGCCAGCGGGCCGAAATTGCCGGCGACGATCTTGTAGACCGCCTGCCGGTACTCGATGGCGCGCTCCGCCGGCGTGGGACCCGCGGGCGCGGCGCCCGCCGCCTGCGGCGTCTGCGCCATCAGCATCGTGCTGCCTGTGAGCGTCAATGCGCCAATCGCCGTGGCCATGTAAAAACTCTTGAACCGGTTCATCGATGAATCTCCCTCGGGTTGGCTGCGCCGTAGTCGACGTGGCGTAAGGTCAATCGGTCTGTCGAAACTTCTCGTGACAGGCTTTGCAGGCCTGCGCGACTTTCAGAAACTGTTCGTTCACCGTTGCGCGATCACCGGCGGCGGCAAGGCGCGCCAGCGTGTTCGCCTCGCGCGCAAAATCCTCGGTGAGGGCACGGAATTTCGCGGCATCACTGAACACTTCGTCGCGCGCGGTGGTTTCCCGCCAGCCCTTGCCGTCGGCCGTGCCCGGCACGAACAGCGTCGCGAGCCCTGAATTGGCCACGCCCGCCAGCGCATTGGCCGCGGCCTGAACCTCGAGCGGCGCGTACTGGCCAGCGAGCACTGCCTTGATGCGCGCGGAATTCCACGCAATCACCTGGTAGGCGGACTGGCGCCACTTGATCAGTGCCTCGGGGCGCGGCGCGCTCTGCGCCGCTGCCCATTGGCCGAGGCACAAGGCCACGACAGCGGCCAGCACTCTCGCGATCCGCGCGCGCGGTTGCGCGCACATAACCTCGCGGTTACGGCAATGAAACCGCGCCTCGACCTTCGACATCTGCTCGTCGCCTAACTAGCTTTACAGGGGACGTGTACCTCATCATGCGAGCCGGCGCGACGGAACGACCCGATCGGCATAAGTGAATGCGATCCGGCGATTTCCCCGCACATGACCCGCAGCACTAGGCTCGAGGCGATGACTTCACAGATCGGTCCGTCACTACATTCCGCGGATCGCGCGGCGGATCAGGCCCGGGAGCGCACCGGGAACGGCACCGACCTCACCCGGGTGCTGGTGGCGCTCGGCGTGCTGGCGTTTCTCGCCTCATTCGACCGCGCGGACGAGCCCACGCAATCCGCGGCGACGCAGCCGGCACGCACCGGGCTCGCGGCTTCACCACCCTAGGTAGTTAGTCTTCGCGGGTCACGGATCCGCGGCACGGCGAACCAGAGGATTCAGCTCGCGCAGACGTGCGCTCATTCCAGTTTGGAATGAGCGGCGTTTTGCCATTGATTCACTGGTGTTTCATCGTCGGACCTTCCGACACCTGGATGATGAGTTTGCCGCGTGTATGGCCTTCCCGGCTCTTGGTCCAGGCCTTCGACGCGTCGGCGAGCGCGTAGGTGGTGTCGACGAAGACCTTGAACTTCCCCGCGTCTGCCAGTTCCACGATACGCGCCAGCATGTCGGCATTCGCGGCGCCGGTCTGGCGATCCGGCCGCGCGCAGATGATTTTCGCGGCGGCGCAGGCGTCAGCGTTCGGCGGACCGACGACGGAGACGAGTACGCCGCCCTCGCGCACCACAGCAATGGAGCGCGCATTGGTGTCGGCAGTCGGCAGTGTTGAGCACCAGGTCGGCGTTCTTCACCACGTCCTCGAACTTCTGCGTCTTGTAGTCGATGACCTGGTCCACGCCGAGCGAGCGCAGGAACTCATGGTTGTTAGGTGAGGCGGTGCCGATGACACGCGCACCCGCGGCCTTGGCGATCTGCACGGCGGCCGAACCCACACCGCCGGCGGCGCCATGGATGAGCACCGTCTGGCCGGGCGCGATCTTGCCGGCCTCGTGCAGCGCGCGATAGGCCGTCTCGGCGGCAATGGGCACGCCCGCCGCCTGCTCGAACGTCATGGACTTCGGCTTGATCGCCAGGCTGTTCACCGGAATCACGGCGTACTCGGCATAACTGCCACTCTGCCGCGCGAAGCCGAGCACCTGGTCGCCGACCTTCCAGCCGGTGACGCCTTCACCCAGCGTGTCGATGGTTCCCGACACGTCCACGCCCGGCACCATGCCGAGCCGCCGCTGTGCCGATTTCCAGTCCACGGGATTCACGCCGGCCGAACGCACCTTGATGAGCACTTCGCGCGGCGCCCGGTCGCGGCACGGGCCGTGTCTGCACCGGTAAGGGCCCCACCCTCTCCGACTTCCGCAGCCTGCATTTTTTCCGGCGCGGCTTGCGCCGCCAGGCTGAGCGACAGCGCGACAACGAAACTCGAGGTGGAACGCATCAAAACACTCCTCTTATTAATGTGTGCCAGCACCAATGCACCGGTGACGGAGATGAGACCGGCCATTCGGCGAAAAGTGCACGGCAGCATCATCCGGCGTAACCACATTCATACCCGTACGGAATCGACGCCGTGACCACGCGGTTCTGATACTGCGACTCATGCAGGCCAGAAGCCAAGGAGTGGTCAGCGCCACCATATCCGAACCAGACGAATGGCGCGTCGCCATCATTGGCGCGGGATTTTCCGGAACCGCGGTCGCCATCAATCTGCTGCGCGCTGCGGCTGCCGCCCGTTCGACGAAGACACTGCGCATCGCGCTCATCGATCCGCGCGCGGAGATCGGCGCAGGCGTGGCCTACGCGACGCGCGACTATCCCTATCCACTCAACGTCGCGGCCGGGCAGATGTCGCTCGATGGCACACGCCCCGGAGACTTCCTCGACTTCCTGAGGAGCCAGGGCATTCACGCCGCGCCCGGCGACTACCTTCCGCGACAGGTGTACGGCGACTATCTGCGCGCGCGCTTCGCCGCAGGCGCGCGCGGCGGCGCCACCGTCGTCGAAGTCCGTGCACCACCGCGCGAGTGCGTGGCAATTGCGACGCAACGATGGCCGCTGGGTCCTGTGGCTCGACAACGGCAGCGCCCTGGCGGCCGATGACGTCGTGCTGGCGCTGGGCAATCCACCGCCGACGACGCCGGCCGAGCTCGCACACATGACCCACAGCGATCGATATGTTCGCGATCCGTGGAGCATCGGCGAGCTGTCGAACCAGGAGATCGGCAGCGTGCTGCTCGTGGGCAGCGGACTCACCATGATCGACGCCGCGCTGCGGCTCGCCGCGCTTCGACCGCGCGTGCGGCACATTCACGTGCTGTCCCGACATGGCTGGATGCCGCAATCCCAGGCCAGCGATCCATCGCCGGCAATCAAGCCCGACGTTTCCCGTGCGCTCGACGCGGCGCGCGGCTCGACTCGCCGGCTGGTCACGGCCTTTCGCGCGCTGACCCGTGCGGTCGACGATGCGGGCGGCGACTGGCGCGAAGTGCTGGCGCTGGCGCGCGGCCAGTTCGTCGCGCAGTGGCGCGCGCTCGATCAGACGCAGCGCGCGCGGTTCCTGCGCCACGCGCGTTCGGCGTGGGATGTGAATCGTCACCGTGTACCGGCGGGACCGCTGGGCGCGGTGCGAACCCTGGCGCGCGTCCGGCGTGCTCGACGTGCACGCCGGACGCCTCGAGAAAGTGAACGCACTCGACGACGCCGTCGAAGTCATCTGGCGCCCGCGCGGCGCGGCGCGCACGCGTGCCTGGCTGGTCGACCGCGTCATCAATTGCACCGGCCCCGAGTGCCGCGTCGATCGCCTGGCGGATCCCCTCGTGCAGTCCCTGCTCGTCGAGCGGAATCATCTGCCCCGACCCGCTGTCGCTCGGCATCGACATCGCCGATGACGGCCGGCCGGTTTCGCGCGACGGCGTCCCGGTAGATAGGCTGTACTACCTCGGGCCGTGGCTGCGCGCGCGCGACTGGGAGGCCACCGCGGTACCCGAACTGCGCGAACACGCAGCGCGCGCTGGCCCAGACCCTCTGCGAGCGCAACCTGCAACCCGGTCGAATCGTTGCGGCATAGCTGCTAGTCTCCCGCCCCCCAACTCCGAGGGCACGGGACCATGTTGAAAGGTCGATTCCGCGACGCCGCGCTCGCCGTATGCGCATCCTTGCTGCTGGGCGCCTGCAGCAGTGGCCCCGAGGGTGAAGTGACGCTGCTCAATGCGTCCTACGATCCGACGCGCGAGCTCTACGAAGACATCAACGTCGCATTCGCGAAGCACTGGAAGGAAACCACTGGCCAGGAAGTGCGTATCAGCCAGTCGCACGGCGGCTCCGGCCGGCAGGCGCGCGCCGTCATCGACGGATTGCCCGCGGACGTGGTGACGCTGGCGCTCGCGGGCGACATCGACAAGATCGCCGCGCGAGGGCAAACTGCTGCCGCTCAACTGGCAACAGCGCCTGCCGCACAACAGCGCTCCCTACGTTTCCACCATCGTGTTCCTGGTGCGCGCCGGCAACCCGAAGAACATCCGCGACTGGGGCGACCTCGTGCGCGACGACGTGCAGGTGATCACGCCGAACCCCAAGACCTCGGGCGGTGCGCGCTGGAACTACCTCGGCGCATGGGCCTGGGCCGAAAGACAGCCGGGCGGCAATGAAGCGAGCGCGCGGGAATTCGTGCGCAAGCTGTACAAGCAACGTCCCGGTGCTCGACACCGGCGCCCGCGGCTCGCTGACCACCTTCGCCCAGCGCGGCATTGGCGACGTCGCCATCTCCTGGGAGAACGAGGCGCACCTGGCGTTGCGCGAACGCGGCAGCGCGGCGCTCGAGATCGTCGTGCCATCCATCAGCGTGCTCGCGGAACCGTCGGTGGCGGTGGTCGACAAGGTGGTGCTGCGCCGGGGCACGCGCGCCGCGGCGCAGGCCTACCTCGAGTTCCTCTACTCGCCCGAAGGCCAGGAAATCGCCGCGAAGAATTTCTATCGGCCACGTGACGCCGCCGTCGCGGCAAAATACGCCGCCACGTTCGCAACCATCGACCTCGTGAACATCGAGCACTTCGGCGGCTGGAAGCTCGTGCAGAAACAGCACTTCGCCACCGGCGGGATCTTCGACCAGATCACGGCGTCGAAGGGGCAAGACTAACTACAACAGCGGATGAGGGACCGCCCGGCCTCGACATCACGCCATGGGCAGATCGCGTCCGGTCGATCGACGCGCAGTACACGGGATCGTGGGAGCTTCCGGTCATCGGGAGGGTCCCGGCTCCCTCGGCCGTACTGATCAGACCCGACAGATATGTGGCATGGGTGGGCGACGGGACCCGGCAGGGCTCACCGACGCACTAACTACCTGGTGTGGACGAATGGTGCCAGGCACCGATTCCTAGGAAACGGTGCCTGGCACCAGGCTCAGTCGACCACCAGCTTGTACCCGGATGGCGCCGCGGTCTGCAGCAGTTGTGGAACCGCGGGGTTCGCCTCGATCTTGTGGCGCAGCCGGTGCACCAGCTGCTTGAGCAGTTGCCGGTCGCCCGAGCCCCGGTGACCCCACACCTGCACCAGCAGGCGATCGGAGTTCACCGCGCGGCCGGCCTGCGCCAGCAACATCTGCATGAGCCGCAGCTCGAGCTTCGTCAGCGAGATGGTCTCGCCGTCGCCGATGCGCACCGAATAACCTTCGAGATCGAGCGTGACGCGACCGGCGGACAGCGGCGCATGCGCCCGATCGGCGCTGGCGCGACGCAGGAGCGCCTTGACGCGCGCCAGCAGGGTTCGCGGGCTGAACGGCTTCGTCAGGTAATCGTCGGCGCCGAGATCCAGCGCCTTCACCAGGTCCTGTTCTTCGCCACGAGCCGTGAGCATCATCACCGGCGTATCGCCGCGCGCGCGAATGGCGGTGCACACCTCGAACCCCGAGGCGCCCGGCATGTTGATGTCGAGGATCACGAGATCCGGCGCTTCGGTGTCGAACGTGGAGATCGCCGCGTGGCCGTCGCTGGCCTTGAGCACGAAATAACCCGCCTGCGTGAGCGAATACGCCACCAGGCCTAACAAGTCGAGGTCGTCGTCGGCAACCAGTATCTTCATGCGGCCGCCTCGGCTGGGTAGCGTGAGCGTGAAGCGCGTGTAACCTTCCGGCGGTGCGCCCGGCGGTGATCGCGCCACCGTGACGTTCGACAATGGAACGTGAGATCCACAACCCCAGCCCGAGTCCGCCGGGCTCCGGTTCCTGCGTACCGCCGCGCTTGAAGCGCTCGAAGATGCTCAGCGCATCACCCTCGGGCAGGCCGGGACCGGCGTCCTCGACCCACGCACTGATCTGCTTGCCGTCACTGCGCGCGCCCACGCGCACCGCGGTGCCTTCGGGCGCGAACTTGCTGGCGTTGGCGATGAGATTGACGAACACCTGCGTGAGCCGCATGGCATCGCCCTGCAACTCGACGCCGGCGGGCACGTCCACCTCGAGCGTCTGGCGCCGCTGGTGCAGCAGCGCTTCCACCAGCCCACGCGCATCGTCGACCACGTCGGCAATCTCGATGCTCTGCCGGCGCACGTCGAGCTGGCCCGATTCGATGCGCACGCTCTCGAGCAGGTTGTCGATGAGCCGCGTGAGGCGCAGCGTGCCGCGCTCCAGCGACAGCACCAGCTCGTCGAGCTTTTCCGGCGGGCTGGTTTTCAATCCTTCGCGCAGCAGCTCGATGGACGCGAGCTGCGCGGCGAGCGGCGTGCGGAACTCGTGCGAGACGTTCGCCAGCACCGTATCGCGTGCGCGCCGCACGCCTTCGAGCTCGGTTTCGTCACGCAGGACCTGCACCTGCATGCCGTTGACCACGCGCGAGCTGGTGATGACGGTCTGGCGCAATCCCATAGCTGGTCTGAAGCTGCTCCACCGCCTGGGCGCTGCCCGCCTGGCGCGCACGCAGGATCGGGCACGCGGTGGTCGCGCAGGGACGCGTGCCTTTGGACGAACCCGTCCGGCCCGCAGGGCTTCAGCACGTCGCCGCAGAACTTGCCGATCGCCTCCGCAGGCGTCGATGCCTAACAACCGCGCGGCCTGCGGATTGAGGTAGCGGATGTTGCGTTCCTGGTCGACGGCGTACACGCCCTCGACCACGGCCTCGAGCACGACCTGCGCCTCGGCCTCGCGATGGCGCAGCTCGGAGTTGAGCTCGACGAGATTGCGCCGCATGTCGTCCATGGTGCGCGCCAGCTGGCCGATTTCCGCGGGACCGGCCGTGGGAATCGAGGTGGCGAAATCGCCCTGCCCCAGACGCACCGCCGCGTCGGTCAGTGCTTCGGCGGGCCTGGTGACGCGCCAGCCCAGCAACACGCCGGCGACCAGCGCCAGCACCGCGAATACGAATGCCGTGACGATGAGTCGCCACACGAGCGTGCTCACGGCACGATCCGATTCCGTCGCCGAAGCGCGGGTCTCGATCAGCGCGATGCCTTCGCCGCTCGGCGAGAACACCGGGAAACTCGACGCGTACAGCCCGAGGCTGTCGATGCGCTGGACCGCGAATCGCCCGTCGGTCATCGCCTGCGAATGCAGCGAGGTGAATTCGTTGTCCGGCGTGGCGTTGAACGCGCGATAGTTGATGAGACGCACCGGCAACCCGCTGTGCTCGGCCAGCACTTTCGCCAGGGTGTCGTCGAGCAGGTGCACGACCATCACGCTGAACGAGCTGTACTGCCCGGGTAGTTTGGACACCGCGCCCACCACCGAATAGTGCGTGCCGGGCGGGACCGCCATGAACCGCTCGCCCTGGTCCTGCGAAACGACGAACAGCTGCGGCCACGGCAACTCGACGCCGCTCGAGGCCACCACCTGCGCACCATCGAACACCGCGCAGGCATCGAGCTCGGAGGTCTCGCAGAAGCGACGCATGAAGGGCGCGAGGCCCTCGCGGCCAGGCTCTGCAACCAGGCGGCGCAATGGCGGACGTTCGGCGAGCACGCGCGCATACGTCAGCGTGTCCTCGGCCATGCGCGTGATCTCTTCGCGCGCATTGGCCCCGGCAAGCTGCACGTGGACCTTCTGCTGGCTGTCGGCCAGTTCACGCAGCATGTCGATCGCGAAGTAGGAAATGCCCGCCGCCACCAGCAGCACGATGGCCACGTTGCTGGCCGCGAGCCACCACCCGAGGCTGTTGCGCTTCATCGTCGCCGGTATCCCGCGCGCCCTTCGACGAGCGTCTTGATGATCAGCGTGACGACGGCGAGCAGCGACAGCACCGAGGCGACGGCGAACGCGCCCACCATGTTGTACTCGTTGTACAGCGCTTCGATTTGCAGAGGCATTGTCATGGTGATGTTGCGCACGTTACCGGCGACCACGGACACGGCACCGAATTCACCCATCGCCCGCGCGTTGCACAGGATGACGCCGTAGATCAGGCCACAGCGAATGCGCGGCAGCGTAACACGGAAGAACGTGAACCAGCCGCCGGCGCCGAGCGTGATGGCGGCCTCTTCCTCATCGTTGCCGAGCTGCTGCATGAGCGGGATGAGCTCGCGCGCGACGTACGGAAACGTCACGAACATCGTCGCGAGGATGATGCCCGGCAGCGCGTACACGATGCTGATGCCGTGGTCCTGCAGCCACACGCCGAACCAGCCATTGAGTCCGAACAGCAAGACATAGATGAGTCCTGACACCACGGGCGACACCGCGAGCGGCAGGTCGATCAACGTGATGAGGATGCTCTTGCCGCGAAACTCGAACTTGGCGATACACCAGGCGGCCGTGATGCCGAACACGGTGTTCAACGGCACCACGACGGCCGCCGTGGTCAGCGTCAGGCGGATCGAGGCGCGCGTGGCGTCGTCGGCAAAACTCGAGAAGTACGCGTCCCAGCCTTTCTCCAGCGCCATGGCGAACACCGCCGCCAGCGGCGCAGCCAGCAAGGCGCCGAGGAACGTGAGCGAAACGGTGATCAGCAGCCAGCGCACCAGCGTCGAACGCAGGTTGGCATGTCCCGGGCGGGTAGCTAGTTCGGCGGCTACGTCCGCATGTGACGACGGCCCGGCCATGTCAGCGGCTCACCATCATGCGTTTGCGGCCCCACACCTGCAGCAGGTTGATGGCCAGCAACATCACGAAGGAAATCGCCAGCATCACGAAGCCGAGCGCGGCGGCGCCCGCGTAGTCGTACTCCTCGAGCTTGAAGATGATGAGCAGCGGAGTGATCTCCGTCTCCATGTACTTGTTGCCGGCGATGAAGGTGACCGAGCCGTACTCGCCCACGGCGCGCGCGAACGCCAGCGTGAAACCGGTGAGCAGCGCCGGCAACACCGTGGGCACGATGATGCGGCGAAAGACATAGAAGCGTCCGGCACCGAGTGTTTCGGCGGCGTCCTCGAGATCGCGCTGCACTTCCTGCAGCGCGGGTTGCACGGTGCGCACCACGAAGGGCATGCCAATGAGCGTAAGCGCAATGGTGATGCCGAGCGGCGTGTAGGCGACGAAGATTCCGCGCGGCTCCAGGTACTGGCCGATCCAGCCATTGGCCGAAAAAATCGTGGCCAGGGCGATGCCCGATACGGCGGTGGGCAGCGCGAACGGCATGTCGATGATCGCATCGACCAGTTTGCGGCCGGGAAAGTCGTAACGCACCAGCGTCCACGCCAACGCGAAACCGAACACCATGTTGACGCTGGCAGCTACCAGCGAAGCGCCGAACGAAAGGCGGTACGACGCCAGCGCGCGCGGACTGGCAATGACCTCGACGAAACGCGACCAGTCGAGGCCGGCGGTTTTGAGCACCAGTGCCGACAATGGCAGCAGCACGATGGCCGACAGGAAAAATGTGGTGAAGCCCAGCGTGATTCCGAAACCTGGAATGACGTTGGGCTCGCGCTGGCCGACGTTTTTCATGCCGCTATCTCAGGCGCGGCGCGCGATTCATGCGGACGATAGACGATGAGGACGGGCCACCCGGGTTGAGCCGCAAGCAGGCTGCGGTATGCCGTCGCGGCCTGGCCGAGGTCGGTGATGCCGAGCACCAGCATCTGCGCGGCGGCCGCCGACAGATTGCGCGTGAGCTCGGTGACGGTCTCGCCGATGGCGAGTTCCGTGCGCATCTCGAGATTGTGACTCTGTTGCGCTTCAGAGCGCGCATCGAGCAACGCGCGCATCGGCGCCGGACGCTGAGCTCCGGGCCGACTCTCGGGCACGATGCCCAGGTACACCGCTTCGGCGGCCACGTGGCGCAGCAGGCTCGCCGCCACGGCAAGCGTGGCGCGGCGCGCGCCTTCGTCGGTCCAGTGAATGAAGACTCGGGTCGGGCTCGGCGCGTTGCGCGGCAGGACCAGCACTTCGGACGCGCCATGACGAAGCATCCATTCCACGGTGGACGCGGCTTCGTCGCCACCGGCGATCGCCGCGACACCGGCGAACGGCGCGGGGGTACCGCTCAGGCTGCCGAGGGCGCGCAGGCCAACACGGGTTTTCATGCGCGTGGAGAGACTTTCGAGCAAGGGCTCGCGCGCCAATGTGGCGGCATCGTCTTCGGTCGCGCCGCAGGCGAGGAAGCTGGACAAAGGCGTCGGCAGAACGTGCAGGCGGCGGGCGCCGAGCGCGATCTGCGCGCCCTGCGCCAGCGGCAGTCCGCGGCGCTCCGGCTGCGTGCGGGTGATTTCGAGCCGCGCATCGCCATTGCCCGAAGGCCCCAGCAATTGTGCGGCGGACGGCTCATCGAGCAGACGCACGCGCAGTCGCTCGAGCGCGCCGGTGAATACGATCTCCTCCACCGCACCGCGGGCGATGAAGTTCGAAGTCAGCTGCTCGCGGGCAGCCGCGATTTCGACTTCCTCCGGACGCAGCACCGCCACCACTTCGTGTTCGCGACCGGCATGCACCGGCTCGGCGCCTTCGGCGGTCACCGGGGTGGCTCCGAAACGGATGCCGTCAGCACCCTGGCGCGCGAGAAGCAGGTTGGCCGCGCCGAGGAATGTGGCGACGAAACGCGTGGCGGGTTGCGCGTACAGATCGTTCGGATTGCCCACCTCGAGCAGGCGGCCATGGTTCATGACGCCGATGGTGTCGGCGAGCGCAAAGGCCTCTTCCTGGTCGTGCGTCACGAGCACCGTCGTGATGCCGAGCTCTCGCTGCACCGAGCGGATGGTGCGGCGGAGTTCTTCGCGGATCTTTGCATCGAGGGCACCAAAGGGTTCGTCGAGCAACAGGACCTGCGGCTTGTGCGCGAGCGCGCGCGCCACCGCGACACGCTGCTGCTGACCACCCGAAAGCTGTCCGGGCAGCCGCTCGTCCATGCCCTCGAGCGCCACCAGCTTGAGCAGTTCCTGGCGCCGGGCGCGACGCTCGGCGGCCTTCATGCGGCGGACGCGCAAGGCGAATTCGATGTTGTCGGCCACCGTCATGTGGCGGAACAGCGCGTAGTTCTGGAACACGAGGCCGACGCCGCGGTCGCGCGCGCGCACGTGCGTGACGTCGCGTCCGTGCAGCGAAATGCGGCCGTGGTCGATGCCGGTGAGGCCGGCGATGGCCCGCAGCAGGGTGCTCTTGCCGCTGCCCGAAGGGCCCAGCAGCACGAAGAATTCGCCTTCGCCCACCTCGATGGATACGTCGTTGACGACCGGCTGGTCCTGATACCGTTTGGTGACTTGATCGAGTGCGATGGACATGACTGGCGGGCAGGGGAAAAACCGGAAGAGATGCTATCAGCTGCAGGGTAATGGCCCGAATAACGCGCTGGTTACAATGCGGTCACAAACGGTTATAACGCCGCGGAACTTAATCGGTTAGCTCGCCGACTAACGAGTACACTTTTTGCCCTCCTCCCGGGATCGAGAAAACCTGAATGGCCACCGAGAACGCGCCTCTTAGCATGGAAAAAACCACCGCGGAGAAGCGTGGCGAACGGCCTCATTGGGTTCTGGACGACGCGGTGTACAGCATCAGTGCCCTGCTGCTCGCGGTCATCGTCATACACAGCATCTGGACGCTCATCATCCGCCCGCGCGCCGAGGCCGTGCTGTCGCAGAGGGTCACAGTCACCCAGGCCGGAAGCAACGTGAAGGCACAGGTGCTCCAGCTGCGTTCCATCTACGTCATCCTCAAGGACCACGAACAGGAGATCTGCATCATCCTCTGCATGTGGTCGCTGCTGCTGCTCGCCCGCCAGGCACAGGACACGCGTCTCGCGCGTCAGCTCCTCGATCGCGACTACGTGAAGATCGGCGACGGACAAGTGGTGCTGCCCGAAGACGCGCGCGTCTACTCCCGGCCGCTCGAAGGATTGCCAGCCGCCGAACAAAGCCGCTTCCTGCCCCGGCTCCTCATGGTGGCGTACAACCGGTTCGGCGCCACGCGCAGCGTGCAGGATGCCGCCGAGGCGGTGCGCGACGAATGCGATTTCGAAACCGCGAGCATGGACACCAAGCTGTCCATGGTGCGGTTCACGGCCTGGGCCATCCCGGCCGTGGGCTTCGTCGGCACGGTGCGCGGCATCGGCGCGGCACTGCAGGAAGCACAAGGCGCCATGGGTGGCGACATCTCCGGCGTCACCATGGGCCTGGGCGTTACCTTCAACGCCACGCTCGTCGCCCTCGTCTCCTGCATCATCGTCATGTTCTGGATGCACCAGCTGCAACAGTTCCAGGATCGCCTGGTGCTCGACAGCCGCACGTACGTCGATCGGCAACTGCTCCGCAAGATGCGAGTCGTTTCGAAATAGGGCCAGCCGGTCGTGGGTGCGACGCACAACCGCGAACAGTTCTCGAAAAGCGTAACGAATCCCTTCAATTGACGGGGTAAGATGCGCCTCGTGAAGCAATTGCGCTCGATCCGCTTTCGCTCCTATGTGCTGCCGGTGTTGCTCGGCGCACTGGCGCTGCGCTTTCTGATTCCAGCCGGCTTCATGCCGGGCGCAGGCGATAGCACCATGCTCTCGGTGTCCATGTGCTCAACCGAGGCACAGAGCGAACTACTCGAAATCCCGAGCGAACCCGCCGAGCCGCACTGCGACCATTGCACGTTGCCGTCGCTGGACGCGCCGCTGTCGCCGGTCAACATCGCGAGTCTTTCAGCTGTTCCGCAGCATGCGTTGCTGCCCTGGGTCGAATCCCAGCTCGCCGAAGTTCCCCTGCTGCGCGCGCAGTCTCCGCGCGCCCCTCCGCGCATCTGACCGTTCCGGTTCCCCGAGCCGTCAACGAGGGGAACCATCAGTCAGATTCGTGCGGCTCAACGCCCCGGGCGTCCCGCGCGTGTTCACGTGCAGGGAATCAACATGTCTCGTTACCTGTTTGCGTTACTGGCGGCCTGTGCCCTGGCCGCCGCAGCGCATGCTCATCACTACTCCATCGGCAGCCTGGTCATCGGCCATCCGTGGTCGCGGCCCACTGCCTCGGGAATACCGACCGGCGTCGCCTATCTATCCATCACCAACAACGGGCTGCGGGAAGACACGCTGGTCGCGGCGCACACGCCCGCGGCGGCGCGCGTCGAATTTCATCGCACCAGTCTCGAGGCCGGGATGGCGCGCATGCGTCCCGCCGGTGCCCTGGTAGTAGGACCGAACGCCACCCTCACCGCTGAACCCGGCGGCCTGCACCTGATGCTGGTTGATCTCAAGTCACCTTTGGTCGCGGGCTCGCTCGTGCCGCTGATATTGAAGTTCGAGGCGGCCGGCGAGATCACCGTGGAATTGAAAATCGAGCAGGCCATGGATGCGGCCGCTCATTGAGACAAGGAAAAAGTCATGAAAAATTCAGGTCTTTGCCTGGTGTTTGCCGCATTGGTCGCGGCGCAGGCCAATGCCGACGACGTGGAAGACGATGCGCCGACCCGCCTGCTCGGCACCGTGACCGTCACCGCGGTCCGGCCCACTTCGCTGCCGACGCACATCCCCACCACCATCGAAGGCATCACCGGCAAGCAGGTGGCTGAATACATCAACGCCACCGACAGCGAAGATGCGCTCAAGTATTTTCCGAGCCTGCTGGTACGCAAGCGTTACGTCGGTGACTACGACCACGCGGTACTCGCCACGCGCGCTTCGGGAACCGGCAACAGCGCCCGCTCGCTGGTCTATGCCGACGGCATCCTGCTGTCGAACTTGTTAGGCAACGGCGCCACGTTCACGCCCCGCTGGGGTCTGGTGACGCCCGAGGAGATCGAACGCGTCGACGTGCTCTACGGCCCGTTCTCCGCCGCGTTCCCCGGCAACTCCGTGGGCGCGGTGGTCGACTACGTGACACGCATGCCCGACGAGCTCGAGATGCACGCCAAAGTCACGAGCTTCGGCCAGGACTTCGCCATCTACGGCTCGGCCGATCGATTCATCGGCTGGCAGGCGAGCGCCTCCGCGGGTGATCGCGCCGGCAACTTTGCGTGGTGGCTCAACTTCAACCACCTGGACAGCGACGGGCAACCGCTTTCGTTCGCCAACAAACTCGTGAGCACCGGCGTGCCCGGCGCGGCCGGCACCCCCGTCACGGGTGCGATCCCCGACCGCAACCCACGCAACCAGGACTGGCTGATCCTCGGATCCACCACCGAGATCCATACGATTCAGGATCACGGCAAGGCGAAACTGAGCTACGACTTCTCACCCACCTTGCGCGCGAGTTACACGCTCGGTGTGTGGAATAACGACGCCGACCGCGCTTCGGATTCCTATCTGCGTGATCCGGCCGGAGCGCCGGTGTACAGCGGCAACATCAATTTCGGCGGTCGCTCGTACGCCGTGACGGCAGCGGACTTTGCACCTGCCCACGCCGATCTGACCCACCTGATGCACGGCGTGTCGATCAAATCGCATGGGCGCGATCAATTCGATTGGGAAATCGCCGCCAGCGTCTACGACTACGCCGACGACATCACGCGCTCACCCACCGTTCCACTGCCGGCCGCGAAGGTGGGCGGCGCCGGACGCATCACCGATCAGGGCGGCACCGGCTGGCGTGCAATGGCGCTGCGCGGCACATGGCGTCCGCAAGGCGTCGATGGCGCGCACCTGGTGGATATCGGACTGCAGCTCGACATGAATGAACTGCAGACGCTGGTGTCGAATACCGCCAACTGGATAGACGGAGCGGTCACGTCCCGCTTCTCCGCTTTCCGCGGCAAGACCCGGCTCGACAGTGCCTACGCGCAGGACAGCTGGCACTTCACCGATGACTGGCGGGCAACATTGGGCGCTCGCGTGGAACACTGGCGCGCCTACGACGGCTCGATCGCCAATGCGACCACCCTCCTCTCGTTCGACGAACGCAACGAAACTCATGTCTCGCCAAAAGCAGCGATCGCCTGGCAGCTCACGCCGGCGTGGCTGCTGAAGGCCTCCGTCGGACGCGCGATACGCATGCCCACGGTGTCCGAGCTCTACCAGGGCTCGATCGCGGTCGACGTGATCGTGAACAACGATCCCGACCTGAAGCCCGAGAAATCCTGGACCGGTGAACTCACCGCGGAACGCGAGCTCGGCAATGGATTGCTGCGGACGACGTACTTTCACGAAGACACGCGCGACGCGCTGTACTCGCAGACCAACGTCACCGTGATTCCCAACGTCACCAACATCCAGAACGTGGATCACGTGCGTACGCGCGGCGTCGAGCTGGCCTACCAGTCGAACGACGTGTTCACGAGCGGGCTCGATCTGTCGGCCAGCGTCACGTACGCGCACTCGCGCACCGTGGAGAACACCAACTTTCCGGCGAGCGTCGGCAAGTGGCAGCCGCGCGTGCCGGATTGGCGCGCCAATGCGCTCGCCAGTTATCGTTTCGGGGAGCGCTGGTCGGCGAGTCTGGGCGGGCGCTACAGCGGCACGCAGTACAACACGCTCGACAATTCGGACACGAACGCGTTCTCGTTCACGGGCACCAGCAGCTTCCTGGTGTTCGACGCGCGCGTGCGTTGCCGCTTCGGCGAACGCTGGATCGCCTCGGTCGGCATCGACAACATCGGCAACGAAGAGTACTGGGCGTTCCACCCTTACACCCAGCGCACCATCGCCGCGGAGCTGGCTGCGAATTTCTGATGTTGCAGCGCGCGGCAATGGCAGTGTAGGAAAGCCGGAAGGTCGCTAATTAAGCGTTCCGCCCTGTAGGAAGGGCGTGCGTTGCCTTTTTTGGGATTTTCCCGGTGTCGTCGCCCGCCGACGGTGCATCGCGTTCTTGTCGTGCAGGAAGCTCACGACAGAACGCGATACTAACTACCAAGGATCGAGCCGCCATCCCGGCGGTCCTCCCAGGGGAGCATCATGAAATCCGTTTGTGCCTGGTTATTGTTCGTCGGAGCGGCGAGCATCACGTCCGCGCGGCCTGTCATCCTCGAAGAAACCGCCATGCTCGCCAACCCGAACCCCGCTGAACACGTCTTCTTCGGCCGCACGGTGGCCACCAACGGCGAATACGCGCTGACGCTCGGGTCACGAGACGTCTACGAAGACGGCAGTGAAATCCGGTATCGCGCCGCGCTGCTGTACCGGCGCGTTGCCGGTCAGTGGCAGTTCCAGCAGGTCCTGCAGAACAACGTCCGGGCGTACGACAGCTACAGCTTCCCGAGCCTGTTCGCGATGAGAGGCGATCTCGCGGTCGTTGAACTCGATGGCAACACGCAGACCTATCGGCTGGGCACGAACGGATGGCAACCCGCCGGCGCAGCCGGCAGCTTGACCGAAGACATCAAAATCGACGGCGGGCGATTCGTCACCAGTACGGGTGATTGCGACTGGCACGCAAACGTCTTCGAGCCCAATGGCTCGGGCGGCTGGGTACGCACTTTCCTCGAGGGTCAGCCGCGAGGCTGTGACGACGAATTCTGGGGTGGGCCGGTCGACATCGACGGCGACCACGTGATCATCGGCACTCCGTACACCTTCGACCTCGAAGACCAGGAGGTGCCGGTCTATCAACGCCTGGGGAACTCATGGAGTCGCGCGAACTCGATCCTTCCACCGCAAGGCTTCCTATTTTCCGGCGAGGTGGCACTGCGCGGCGATGAGGCGATCGTCGATTCGTATCTCGGCGCCTACGTGTACAGGCTTTCCAACCACTACCAGCCGGTCAGCCGCATCCAGGCTCCCGACGCCTATCTACAATTCCGGATTTCGACCTTGCGCGACTCGCGGATAAAGAAGAGCGGCGACTTCGTGCTGGTACGCGAACCCAGTTACGATCGCCGGCGCCAGGTCATCAATGTCTTCCGCGCCAACGCCTCCGCGCCCGGTACCTATGAGCACGTTGCCGTGCTGGTGCCGAGCGGTGGTGGAACCATCATCAGATCGTTCGATGTCAGCGGCAACGTGGTGATCGCGAGCGGCGCCGAGACGGCCTACATTTTCGAGCTGCCGGCCTCATTCACGACACCGGCCATTCGCCAGGACAACTTCGAATCGGGAAACGCCGCGAGCTGGAGCACGCTTGCCGGTTCGCAGTTCTCGGTGGTTGCGAACGGATCGAATCGCATCTATCGGCAGAGCAGTTCAACCGGGGACGCCCGGGCGCTGCTCGGTAATACGAACTGGACCAACCAGGCAATCGAAGCGGACGTCACGCCGACCGCATTCGACGGCAACGACCGGTGGGTGGGCCTGGTCACGCGATACCAGGACACGCAGAACTACTTCTATGTGACGCTGCGCAGCTCGGGCAGCGTGCAACTGAAGTCCATGCGCGCGGGCGTGTTCAGCACCATTGCCTCCGCGCCCATTCCCGTGACCGTCAATCGCCGCTACCGGCTGCGCCTCGAGTCCGTCGGCAGCGCGCATCGCGTGTACGTGGACGGCGCATTGCTGCTCGACGCGGACGACGCGGGCGCGCCGCACCAGGGCAGCGCGGGAATCAACATGTATCGCGCGCGCGCGGACTTCGACAACGTGGTCGTGACGCCGAGCCCGCTCACCACCGTCTTCGCCAATGATTTTTCCAACACGATGAGCCCCGGCGACTGGACATTCGATGGAAGCGGTCAATGGGCATGGAACAACGCCGTCTTCTCGCAGAATTCCGTGGCGGCGCAAGCGCGCGCGGTGATTGGCACACCGACCGCCGACCAGGTCGTCGAGACGCGCGTGCGCCAGATTGCGTGGTCATCCACGGGCACCGCGGAGCGCTGGGCCGGCGTGCTCGCGCGTTACAAGGACAACGGCAACTACTATTACCTGCATCTGCGCAGCGGCGGCACCGTCAGCCTGCGCAAGCTCGTGAACGGCACGATATTCACCCTCGCTTCTGCGCCGCTGGCCGTATCGCTCAACACCCAGTACGCGTTGCGGCTCGAAGCCGTAGGCAATCAGCTGCGTGGCTACGTGAACGGCAACCTGCTGCTGCAGGCCACGGACAGTTCACATGCCGCCGGCATCAGCGGCCTCATGACCAACAAGGCCGCGGCGCAGTTCGACGACTACCTCGCCTATCAACCGTGAATTCGCATGACTAACTACAGAGCCCGGCGCGCGCTCGACCGTGACGCGACCTCGGCGGTTTTTACGTTACTGTCGGTTCGCCAGCCCTGAGTGTCTCAGTCCGGCATCTTCTGTCCGCGCGTCTCCACGACCCAGTGGAGGAGCAGCAGGCCGACGATGGGCACGAAGCCGATCATGAACAGCGTGCGCATGATCACCTCGGGATCACCCTTCGCGGATTGGGCGATGGCGCCCACTGCGAAGACGCCGGCGGCCGTGACCACGCGGCCGATGTTGTAGCAGAAGCCGCTGCCGGTGGAGCGCAGGCGCGTCGGGAACAGCTCCGGTAGATAGAACGTGAAGCTGCCGAAGACGCCGAACACCGTGAGGCCGATGAAGAAATACATGTAGAGCCTCGTTTCCGACGGCAGGTCGAGGCCGAAGGTGGCGAGCAGAGCCGCGGCCGAACACGCGAAATAGATCCCGTACATGGTGCGACGACCGAAGAACTTGGCGAGCGGAATGGTGAGCAGCGTGCCGAGCAGACCGCCCCAGTTGAAGCACAACGTCGCCAGCTTGATCCATTCCTGTTTTAGCGCCGCCGTGGCCGTGGCATCGAGGCCGCGCGTGACTGCTTCGGCGCCCGCGAGCGTATTGGCCAGCGACTGGATGAACGCGTTGCAGGTCCACCAGGTGATGAGCGCGACGAACGTGACGATGAGCGCGCTGACCGTTCGCTTACGGATTCCGGGCGCAAAGATTTCCCGGACGCGCGCGGGGGCGGCAGTGGCGGCAGCGGCCTTCCAGCGCTCGGGCTCGTGGATGAACATGCGCACGATGAAGGCGACACCGGCGGGCAGAAGACCGAACAGCAACACGTAACGCCAGGACATCGCGGGATCGTGGGCAAACCATTCACCCGCGACCTCGGCGTTGACGAAAGTCGCGAGGAACAGCCCGAACGGCGCCGACGTGTAGAGCAGCGCGCCTGCCTCGACGCGTGATTCTTCGGGAACCACTTCCGCCACCATGGCGGAGCCCGCGGCCCACTCACCGCCGATTCCGAGACTGGCGATGATCCGGCACAGCACCAGTTGCCACATTTCGGTTACGAAAGCGCACGACGCAGTGCCCAGCGCGTACAGCAGCATCGTCAGCATGAGCACGCGCTTGCGGCCGAAGCGGTCACAGATGGGACCGAAGATCACCCCGCCCGCCGCCCAGCCGAGCAGCAACAGCGAGTTCAGGATGCCGGTCCAGTATGGCAACGCCTGCTTCGCCTCCGGCCCGCCGATCGGCAGGTCTAACAACGTGGGAATGGCGTTGGGTGCGACGAAGTTGAACAGCAATCCGTCGAAGATGTCGAAGCCCCAGCCGAGCCAGGCCGCGAAGAACACCGTCCACTGGTAGCGCGTGAGTTTGATCATGGCGCGCGAGGATAAATGGGGTCAGACCCCATTTGCTAGCAAATTGGGCCAGACCTCAGTTTGGAACTCGCATCGCTGTCACGGAAAAACAGAACAGATGCATCAGATTCGCGGCCCATGTATCGCCCCAAGAGTGGATAAATTCAGCGCATGCCCCGCCCTCCCCGCCAGATATTCGCCGGTCAGTGTTATCACGTGCTCAATAGAGCAAACCGAAAAGCCGAAGTTTTTCACGGCTCCTCGGACTACTCGGCTTTCATCCAGCTCATGGGCAAAGCGCAGGAACACGTGGCTCTTCCGCTTCTCGCTGTGTGTCTCATGCCGAACCACGTGCACCTGGTCGTTAGGCCGACAGGTGACGGCGACGTTGCCCGTTGGATGCAATGGCTATTTACGACGCACGCCCGTCACTATCACGAGAAACACCAAACAACCGGCCATGTCTGGCAAGGTCGCTACAAACACTGCGTCGTGCAGGACGATCACTACCTGCTGACGCTGCTGCGATACGTCGAACGCAATGCGCTACGAGCGAGCCTTGTCGCACGCGCGGAGGACTGGCGCTGGGGAAGCTTGAACTGGAGATTGCAGCGCGACTCGTGCCTAAAACTGACACCGCCGCCGCTGAAGCTACCTTCCTGGTGGGTAGAGTTCGTCAACCAGCCGCAGACTGCAGCGGAGCTCGAAGACATTCGCACCAGCGTCAATCGCCAGCGACCGTACGGCGACGCAAACTGGACCGTTTCGCAGGCTCAAACCTCGGGCCTGGAGCAAACGCTTTGCTCGGTTGGCCGACCACGACGCCGCAGGTCTGACCCCATTTCCCATTTCCGCTACGCGTGCTTGAACATGATCGGGATGCCCGACGGGGTGGTGAACGCCTTCTTGTCGGTGAACGGGCGTTCGCGGCCTGCCGGCGCACGGTCCGCCACGGCGGCGAGCACGTCATCCAGCGGTCCGGGGCGGCCGAGTGCATAGCCCTGGCCAAAGTGGATGCCCAGCGACGCCAGCCGGTCGCGAACGATGGTCGTTTCCACGAACTCGGCCACGGTCGTGATCCCCATGGCTTCGGCCAGTTGCACGATCGCGCGCACCAGCGCCTGTGAACGCGGGTTGGTCATCACGTCGACGACATACGAGCCATCGAGCTTGATGGTGTTGATCTCGAGATTCTTCAGATAGGCGAGCGAGCTCACTCCCGTACCGAAATCATCGAGCGCAAAACGCACGCCGTGACTGGTGAGACGGCGGATGAACTGCTGCACCTGCTGAAGATTCGCGGCGGCGGCGGCCTCGGTGATCTCGAACACGAGGCAGGAGCCATCGATGCCGTACTTGGCCATCGACGCCAGCAGCCACTCGAGGAAATCCGGATCCGACAACGTCGGCCCGGAGAGATTGATCGACACGCGCAAGGGACCTGCGCTGCTGGTGTTCTTGCTCAGCTGTTCGAAGGCACGCTCGCACACCGCGCGGTCGATCTCCGGAAGAATCTGATAACGCGTCGCCGCCGACATGAAGTCGGCCGCTTCGACGATATTGCCCTTCGCGTCCAGGATGCGGACCAGCAGTTCGTAGGTGGTCGGCAGACTGTGATTGATCAGCGGCGTGATCGGCTGCGCGTACACCACGATGCGCTCGAGGCGCAACGCTTCGCGCACGGTGCCGATGAGACCGATCTCGTCGTGACGACGGACCATGCTCTGGTCCGTATCCTGGTAGACCTCGACGCGACCACGACCGCGGTCCTTGGCCGTCTTGCAGGCGATCTCCGCCTCGGCGATGCGGTGGTCGAGATGCAGGTCGCCGACGCTCGCCGACACCGCGCCCCATGACATCGAGACCGGGTGGTTAGGCTCCTGCTTCGCGGAATTACCCGCGCTCACTTCCTTGCAGATGCGTTCGCCCAGTTGGCGCGCCTGCGCGAGATTCATGTGCGGCAGGAACACCGTGAAGCGGTCGCCCGACAGGCGGCAGGCGAAACTCTCGCCACCGACCAGGGCGCGACGGATTGCCACACCACAGCGCCCGATCACGCGATCGCCTTCGGAAAATCCGGCCAGATCGTTGATGAGGTGCAGGCGATCGATGTCGCCGTACAACATGGAGACCATCGCGGCCGGCGGCGAATTGCGCTGCCAGGTGTCGACACGCGACTTGAAGCCGCCCCAGCTCAGCAGCCCGGTGAGCGAATCGAGATCCTGCGTCGCGTTGCGCGCCAGCAGGCGCGCGAAGCGGCCCAGGCGGCGCACGGTGAATTCATCGAAGCTCGGTTCTTCCGCGCGATTGAAGACGATCAGCGCACCGGCGGGGCCGCCGCGCGCGATCAACGGCACCGCAACCAGCTTGCAGGCAATCTGCCCGCCGCTCGCGTGCTTGAGTTTGTTGGTGGCAACCGGCTTCTTCGTGTCGATGGTGCGGCGTGCCAGCTCGTCACCGACGATGGACAGTTGCGCGCGTGCGAACTCGTAATCCTCGTCGGAGCGGGTCCACACCGCGCGCGAATCCTCGCGCGGGAAGACCGCCGTGGCGGCCGTACATCCGAGGCGCATGCACACCGCACGCAATACGCTTTCGGTGCTCCGTTCGGGCGACGTGCCCAATTCGAGCGAATTAGTTTCTGTCGTCTTCACCCGGTACTCCGCTGCATCTTTCTATTTCTGCTGTCTTCCGCGCCGGAGAAGATTAGACGAGGGCCCTAAGACGAAAGCCCACGCAGGTCTCAGGTTTTCGGGCGTTCGGCGGCCCGGATTCGCATCCAGGGAATTATGAGAACCATTCTTGGAGTTATGTCATGCGGGATCTCCCGCCCGAGAAACCGGTGTCAGCCGTTCTCGGTCACCGCGCGGAATCGTCCCGTCGCCGAGTATCCGAGCTGGCCGCCCACGTTCCCCGCCAGCAGGCTGCGCCGGCGCGTCACCGCCGCGTCCAGCAATTCGCCCACCGGCATCGCCTTGCCGAAGGCATAACCCTGCCCGGTCTTGCAGCCGAGCTCTAACAAGATGTCACGCTGCGACTCGTGTTCGATGCCTTCCGCCACCGTGTCGAGGCCGAGGGCATCGGCCAGCGAGAGGATGGCCCGCGCCAGCGCAACCGCGTCGACGCCGCCGGTGCCGCTGGCCTCGCTCGCAAGCCGCTCGACGAACGAGCGGTCGATCTTGAGGATGTCGATGGGGAAGCGATGTAGATAGGCGAGCGACGAATAGCCGGTGCCGAAATCATCCAGCGCGAGCCGCACGCCGATGCGCTTGAGCTCCTGGAACGTCCGCTCGATGCGCGTGGAATTCTCCAGCAGCAGGCTCTCGGTCACTTCGAGGATCAGGCAGTCGGGCGAAAGCCGATGCGTGGCCAGCCCGTTGCGCACGTCGTCGACGATATTGCCGTGGTTGAGATACCGGCTCGACACGTTGACGGACACACGAATGCAAGCGCCGTGGGCGATCTCGCGCTGCAGGCGCGCCAGGTCCGCGCAGGCACGGTTCATGATCCACTCCGTCATGGCAACGATCTGCCCGGTCTCCTCGGCGAGCGGGATGAAATTGCCGGGCTGCACCAGGCCACGCGTCGGATGCCGCCAGCGCATCAGCGCCTCGACGCCCACGAGGTGTCGCGATTGCAGGTCGACGATGGGCTGATAGTGCGCCTCGAACTGCTGCCCTTCGATGGCCGCGGCCAGCTCGTTCTCGATGCGGATGCGCCGTCGGGCCGCGCGCAGCATCTCGGGCGCGAATACTTCCGCGTGACCCTTGCCGTGCGACTTGGCCGAGTACATGGCTGCGTCGGCATTACGCAGCAAGCGCTCCACGTTGCTGACGCGATCGGCAAGCGCCACACCGACGCTGCACCCGATACGCAGCGGACGGCCGTCGATCTCGAACGGCTGCCGGCACGTATCCAGTACCTGCCGCGCGACCGCCATCGCCGCTTCGATGTTCGGCGCATGATCGACGAGCACCGCGAATTCGTCGCCGCCGAGGCGCGCCACCGTGTCGCCCGCACGCGTGCAGTGGACCAGGCGGTGCGCGAAGCCCCGCAGCAGCTGGTCGCCGGCACTGTGTCCCAGGCTGTCGTTCACCGTCTTGAAGTTGTCGAGGTCGATGAACAGGACGGCGGGCGTCAAGCCGTCGGCGACGCGGCGAATCGCCTGGTGAACGCGATCGGTGAACAGGGACCGGTTGGCGAGCAGCGTCAGCGAATCGTGGAACGCGAGCGTGCGCAGCTGGTCCTGCAACCGGATGGCGTCGGAGATGTCGCGGATGTTCAGCGTCACGCCGCGAATGGACTCCACGTGGCACAGGTTGGCGACGACCATCTTGTAGGAGCGCTTTTCGCCATTCTCCTGCGGTATCGAAAACTTCGCCGTCTGCTCGGAATGGGCGGTGCGGATCACCTCGTCGAACACTTCGCGGACGTGCAGTGCTTCCGGGCCGAGCACCTCATCGAGTCGCCGGCCGGCGAGATCGCCGGGCGCCACTCCTAACAACTGTTCCGATGAGGGACTGGCATACCGTATGACCCCCTCGGCGTCGCAGATGGCGATCATGTCGCTCGAGCGGCGCACCAGCTCGGTGAGCCGTTCGTCGAAGCGGCGCGAGGCGATTTCACGATGCAGGCCGATCCGTTCACGCGTCGAGAATGCCTGGCCCGCCACCACCAGCAGCGTGGCGACGACCAGCACCCAGATCAGCAACGGCGATTGGCCACTCGCGAGATGCAACCGGTCGTCGAGCAGCGCGATGGTGCCGACCATGAGCGCGATGATGGGCAACGAACCACGCAGGTGACCTTGCAGCCCGAGCGTCGATGCAGGCGCCTGGTGGCCGAGCTGGTAGCGCACGGCGGCGAACATGCACAGGTAGTACAGGAAGTAGACGATGTCGCTCGCGCCGCCGATGACATAGGTGGCGCGCAGCTCGGAGTTGATCCACAGGAGGTCCCCGACCAGCATCACCACCGTGGCGATGAGCAGCCAGACGATCGGCCGCTCGGCGCGCCAGTCGGTGATCTGCATGGCGACCATGGCGCCGGTGGTGATGGCGAACGCATCGCCGATGCCGTAGCCAATAACCGACCAGTTTTTCATCACCTCGTCGGTCGTCATGTCGGCGACCGGCGCCAATACGGTGAACCACAGCAGCGAGCCAAATCCGATCGCCACCGTGGTGAAGTCGATCAGCGCGCGTGGCGTACCGACCTGCCCACCGAGATCGCGATAAAGGAGCAAGAAAGCCCAGGTCGTGAGCGGGTAATAGAAGACGTAGAGGAGATCGGACCAGGAGCCGAAAGTCACGCTCTCGTTGAGCACGCCGACGCCCCAGCCGACGCTCGCGATGTTGTCGAGCATCAGCGCCACGAAAATCAGGCGCCACGCGTGCCGTCGGTTCGCGCTCGAGGAGGCGTCCATCAGCGACGGCCACAGCACGACACAGATCACGAGGGTCACGGGGAACGAGCCCCAGACGCCGACGTATTCCGCGATCTGCCCGCCACCCCGGCTGACGAGCATGATCAGGATGCAGACAGCGCCATGGAACACCGAGATCGCGAATAGTGTTCGCGCCCAGCGTGCCGCAATTCTGGCTATGAATGCGTTCATCGGCTCGTCGATGCTCCCGACCAGACATCGGCACGCACGCGCCAAATCGCAGTCCCATTCGCTGGAAAGTGGTTGCCAGTCCCGGAACGACTCGGCAGACTGCCCGCGGCGTAAGGATGGCCTTGAGAGAAACCCTGCACGTGACGCGACCCTGGCGAACGCTGATTGTGATTGCCGTCACAACCTGCGGGCTTTCACACACCGATGCAGCGTGCGCGGACGGCGTGCAGGAGCTCACCGGCAGTGTCGGTGGCACCACGGACCTGGTGTTCCGCGGCCTGTCGCTCACGCGTGGCAAACCCGCCGCGCAAGCCTCACTCGACATCGAATTCGCGCGCGAATATTACGCCGGGGCATTCGTGGCGACCGCCGATCCGAACGTCGGCCCGAGCCCGCCCGTAGAAATGGATTTCTGGGCCGGCCGCTACTGGCGCATGTCCGACAACTTCTCCGGCGACCTGCGTCTCTCGCAATACATCTACCCCGAAGATCCGCGGCGCGTCAGTTACGACCGCACCGAGCTCACTGCCACGCTGGGCTTTCGCAACCGGGTGTATTTCGCGGCTATCTACTCGCCCAACACCAAGGCGGTCGGATCGTCCTCGGGTTATGCCGAAGGCAACGTCTGGGCCGCGGAACTCTCCGCCCGCCAGCCTTTCAACGAGCGCCTGTCGCTGTCGGCGGGCGTGGGCCATTACGGTCTGGACGAAGTCTATGGCGACAGCTACAACTACTGGAACGTCACGTTCATCGCCAACTTCGCTCCATTCGAGCTGCAGCTCGCCTATCTGGGTGTGGACGGCGAGGCCGCCGAGCATTTCGTCGAGAGTTCGGTTGAAAACCGGGTGGCCCTGACGGCCCTGTGGCGGTTTTCTTCCAGCCATTGAGCCCGGGAACCTTGGGCACGGTGCGCGGTACTCATGAGCAGTAAATCGACAAGGTTCGCTGCCGTGGCACTCAAAAGCGTTGAATCCCACTCCCCGCGGGCGCCCGACCCAGGGTCCGACGCCTCCGAACGCGAACTCCTCGAGCGCATCGCCCGCTCACAGGACCAGGCGGCCTTCCGCGCGCTGTACGGTAACTACTACCAGCGGCTGTCGCGCCTCCTGGCCCGCATGTCGGTGCGCCGCGAGGACATCGAGGAAGTCATCAACGACACGTTCTGGGTGGTCTGGACCAAGGCCAGCGAATTCCGCGGTGCCTCCCAGCTGTCGACGTGGATCATCGGAATTGCCTATCGGCGCGCCTTGAATGCGCTGCGCCGCGCGAAGATTCGCCCGGTATCCAACGAGCCCTTCGACGAAGACTCGGTCAGCGTGGCCTCCACGGATGCCGCCGAAACCGACGGGCAGTGGCTGGCCCTGGGGCTATCAAGGCTGCCGGTCGAACAGCGCATGGCGCTCGAGCTCACCTACACGCTTGGCCATTCCTGCGAAGAAGTGGCCGCGATCCTCGATTGCCCGGTGAACACGGTGAAGACACGCCTGTTCCGCGCCCGCGAAACCCTCAAACAAGTGTTGCCCGCCCTCGCGGGTATGTCCGGAGAGAATTCATGAACCCCCGCATTCCTGATACCCACGCCGAAGCCTGGGCACTCCTGCCGTGGCTCGCCAACGGCCGCCTCCAGGCGTCCGATCGCGAATGGGTGGAGGCGCACCTGTCGCAGTGCGCTGAATGCCGGAGCGAGCTCGCCGCACAGCAAAAGGTTGCCACGGAGCTGAATGGCCAGATGACCCGCGGCTCTTCGCCCGAAGCCACTGCTTCCGACGAGCATCGCTCGTTCAACAAATTGTGGGCCCGCATCGAGGCTTCGGAATCTGCTGCACTGCCGTCCAGCAGCATCAAGGGCACCGGGACGTCGGTGTCGCGCACTTCGCGCACCGTGCGATGGCTGGCGGCGGCGGTGGTCGTGCAGGGTTTCGGGCTGGCGCTGTTCGGCTTCAACGCGCTGCGTCAGAATACGCCCGCCAGTGGTTACATCACCTACTCCGAGGTTCCGCCGCAGCGGCTCGATGCGCCAGCGGTGCGCATCGTGTTCGCCCCGGAGGCGTCGATGTCCGACGTCAATACAATCCTCACGCATCAGGGCCTCTCGATCGTGTCGGGTCCCGGCACGTCGGGAAACTTCACCGCGGAACTGTCGGCCGACGCCGTGGCCTCGGGCGCATCGGCAAATTCGGTCGCTGCGGTGATCTCGAAGGATCCGAATGTCACGTTTGCACAACCGGTTGCGCGTTAGTTTCTACAACTGGCCGCGCGGCGTTGCCGCAACGCTGGTCGCCTTCGCGCTGTCGATCACTGCCACCGCGGCCCCGCCGCCGGTAATCACGCCACCCGAGGTACGCACCGCGCCGGCGCAGTTCATCGTCGTGGCCGTCGCCAATCCGGTCGCCGGCAGGCCGGGCGCGGTCGGCGGCACCGCCCACGGTTATGGCACCGCCACTAACTACCGCGTGAGCGCATCGGCCAAGGCCGCCATCCGCGACATCACCAGCCAGTATTCACTGACGCGCGTTTCCGAATGGCCGATCGAACAACTGAACATGCACTGCGTGCTGTTCCGCATCCCGCCCGGCACCACGCGCGAGGCGATGATCGAGAAGCTGAAAACGGACAAGCGCATCCTCATCGTGCAGCCGCTCAATGAATTCGAGTCCGCCGCGGGTGCCACCACCGCGCCCGCGGCCGCGACCGCGACTACGGGCGGATTCGACGACCCGTACGCGCGGCTGCAATCGAACGTGTCCGCTCTCGACGTGGCCGAGGCGCATATCATCAGCCGCGGCGCCGGCATTCGCGTCGCCATCATCGACACGGGCGTCGACACGAGTCATCCCGATCTGGCCGGCCGCACGCAGCTCACGCGCAACTACGTCGACGATGACGAGGCCGCGTTTCGCGGTGACCGCCACGGCACGCAGATTGCGGGGCTGATCGCGGCTTCGGCCAACAACGGCATCGGTATCGTCGGCGTTGCTCCGGACGTGAAGCTGCTGGCATACAAGGCGTGCTGGCAGGTTTCCGCCAACACGTCGGGGCGCTGCAACTCGTTCACCATCGCCCAGGCGCTCGCCGATGCGTTGAGCGCCAGGGCGCAGGTCATAAACCTGAGCCTGGTCGGCCCGAACGATCCCCTGCTGGAAGCGCTGATCCACAAGGCCACCAGTGCCGGCGTTATCGTGGTTGGCGCGGCCTCCCCCGATCCGCGATTCACCTTTCCCGCCAAACTACCGCGCGTGCTGCCGGTCGCGGAGGCGGAAATTTCTTCGGGCGTGGCCGACGACGTGCTGCGCGCGCCGGCACGCGACATCGTCACGCTGGTGCCGGATGGCCACTACGACTTCGCGTCCGGCAGTTCGCTGGCCACCGCGCAGATTACCGGGGTGGTGGCGCTGCTGTTGGCCCGCAATCAGAAGCTCGGCATCACGCGCATGCGCGAATTGCTGACGCAATCCACGCAGAATCACGACACCACCCACGGGCCGTTCCGCTCGGTGAATGCCTGCACGGCGCTTGCGCAGGTGGTGCGTGGCGCGATGTGTGGGGGGAGTTAGACGGATCTCGAGGGTGGGCGCGGCTCGCTCGATCCTCGCTAACGAAGTGCGGCCCCTTTTGCTAGCACATGGGGAGTGTCCCCATTAACGAGGGGCGTCCCCTTTTGCTAGCAAATCAGGAATGTCCCCATTAGCCACCCAACTACTGCCGAAAGCGCCTCGCCCTCGGTCGCGCCCTGTGACCGCGCGGTCTGGTACACGTCCATCTGCTGATGCGCGCTGGTGCCGCGCTTGAGCAATACGCGTGCGTGCTCGGTCTCGGCGAGGCAATCGAGCGCGACGGCGTCGTCATGAGTGATGGCGAGCAGTTCGTCGAGGAGCTCGGGGAATGGCACCAGCTCGCCGCGCGCCAGATCGAGCAGCGAGGCGTCGCTGCCGAAGCGCATCGCGCGCCAGCGATTCTCGGCAATCAGCATGCGCGGGTACCGCCGCCACACCTTGTTCTCGCGGCGCAGTCGGTAAAGCATGCGAACCAGCGACAGGTTGAGCGCCGCCAGGCACACCGCGTCGTCGAGGTGCGTGCAGCAGTCGAACACGCGCGTCTCGAGCGTCGGGTAACGCGAGCTCGGACGGATGTCCCACCAGATCTTGGTGGTGTCCTCGATGAGCCCGTTGCGCACCAGCGCATCGAGGTGGCGGCGGAACTCGCCGTAGCTCTCGAAGTGTTCGGGCAAGCCGGTGCGCGGCAACGACGACAGCAGCATGAGCCGGAACGACTGCATGCCCATGTCCTCGCCTTCCCAGAACGGCGAAGAACACGACATCGCCAGCAGGTGCGGCACGAAGTAGCTGAGCTGGTTCATCACGTCGATGCGCAGTTCGTCGTCATCGAGCCCGACGTGCACATGCATGCCGCAGATGATCATGCGCCGCGCCCCGCCCTGCACTTCGCGCGCGATATCCGCGTAGCGCTCGTGGTCGGTATGCAGCGGACGTCGCACGGGCCGCGCGAACGGGTGCGTGGAAGCGGCGATGGGTGCGATGCCATACGCCGCCGCCACTTCGCACACCTTGCGGCGCAATTCCGCCAGCTCGCGCCGCATCGCGGCGACCGAGCCGCACACCGAAGTTTTCACTTCGAGCTGGGAGCGCAGGAATTCCGGGCTGACCCGGCCTTCGGTCTCGGCGATGCAGCGCTGCAGAAGTTCTGCGGGCGGATCGGCGACGAGGTCACGCGTGGCGAGATCCACGAGCAAATATTCTTCTTCCAGCCCTAACGAGAAGGCCGGTTCAACGTTCTCAGCCGTTGCCATGAGCGGCAACACTACACGGGTTCAGCGCAGCGCGTCAGATCCGCAGGCGAACACTTCGTCGATGGCGCAGGGCTCCGCCAGATGAAAACCCTGGATGTAATCGACACCGATATGTTTGAGCACGTGGAGTACCTCGGCGCTCTCCACTTTTTCCGCGATCGTCGCTACCTGCATGGCGCTGCCGATCTTGGCGATGGCTTCGACCATGCTGCGATCCACGATGTCGGTGGCCACGTGCGCGGCGAAATGTCCGTCGATCTTCAGGAAATCCACGGGCAGCGTCTTGAGGTACACGAACGAGGAAACGCCGCTGCCGAAGTCGTCGAGAGAGAATCGGCAGCCGCGCGCCTTCAGCTCGCGCATGAAATAGGTCGCCTTCGAGAGGCTGGCGACCGCAGCCGTCTCGGTGATTTCGAAACACAGCGCATGGGCCACCTGCTCGTCCCGCAACCGCGACATGATGAACTCGAGGAAGTCCTCGTCGTTGATCGACGTGCCCGAGAGGTTGACGGCCACCAGCGGCAGGCGCCGCCCCTGTCGGGCGCAGGCCTCAAGCAACTCGATGGCTCGGCCGACCACCCAGCGATCCACCAGGACCATGACGTTGTAGCGCTCGGCCGCGGGGATGAATTCGTTGGGCGGCACCAGCGTGCCGTCTTCGTCACGCAAGCGGACCATGAGCTCGAAGAACGGCTGGTCGGTCGCGCTCGCTGAAACACCGACGATGCGTTGCGCAAAGAGTTCGAGCCGCCCGTCTTCGACGGCGCGCGCAATGCGGCCCACCCACTGCATTTCGCGATGACGGTTGGTGCCATGGTCGCGTTCGTAAACCTGCACGCGATTGCGGCCGCCGTCCTTGGCCGCGTAACAGGCGATGTCGGCCGCCGACAGCACCGATGCCGCGCTGGTGGTTTCGCGCGCGATGCGCACGACGCCGATGCTGGCGCCCACCGACAGGCTGTTGGCACCCCACAGGAATCGATACCCATGGATTGCCTGCCGAATACTGTCCGCCACTCGCTCCGCCTGTTCGAGCGAGCAGCGCTCGAGCAGCAAGCCGAATTCATCGCCGCCCAGGCGGGCGATGGTGTCCGAGGCGCGCACCCGCGTCTGCAGGAGGCTGGTGATGTCGCGCAACAGCCGATCACCGGCGCTGTGTCCGCAGGTGTCATTCACCACCTTGAACTGGTCGAGATCGACGTACAGCAGCACGAATTCGCCTTCGCCCCGCTGCGCGGCGGTCACCGCGGTTTCGAGCCGCGTGTCGAACTCGCGCCGGTTGATGAGTCCGGTCAGCGCATCATGGCTGGCCTGGTAGGACAGCGCGCGTTTCAGACGCCTTTCCTTGGTGACGTCGCCGAACACGATCACCGCGCCGATGGCGGTGCCCTCCCGATTGCGGATCGGCGTCGCGGTTTCCTGGATGGCGAGCTCTTCGCCACGTCGGTTCACGAGCACGATGTGGTCTGAAGGCACCGAGGTCTCACCGGCGATGAGCACGCGATCGAGCGTATAGGCCACGGGGCTGCGCGTGTGTTCGTCGATGAGCTGCAGCACATCGCCGATCGGACACCCTCGCGCCTCGAGGACCGACCAACCGGTGAGGCGTTCGGCCACGGGATTCAGATAGTCGATGCGCGCGTGGGCATCCGTGCTGATCACCGCGTCGCCGATCGACTGCAGCGTGACCAGCGCGCGATCCTTCTCCGCGTAGATCGCCTGTTCGGCGCGCTTGCGTTCGGTGATGTCCGAGACCGTGCCTTCGTAGCCGACGATGCGGCCGCTGCCGTCGCGCACGCCGCGCGAATTCTCGAGCGCCACCACCTGCGTACCATCGCGGCGGCGCAGCCCCACTTCCATCGACCGCACTTCTCCGTCCGAGTCGACGCGCCGGACGAATTCGGCGCGATCGGTCGCGCTCCAGTACAGCATCACCGAGCTCGGCAATGCATACATCTCTTCGGCCGAGCTGTAACCGAGCATCTTCACGAACGCGCTGTTCACCGAGACCAGCCGGCCATCGCGCGTGCTCTGGTACACGCCTTCGATGACGCCTTCGAACAGTCCGCGGAACTTCGATTCGCTGGCGCGCAGCGCCTCCTCGGCCAGGTTGCGCTCGATGGCGAGCGCGGCCAGGCGCGTGGCGTGCGATTGCAGCACCTGCTCGCGCTGATCCGGCAACCCGGCTTCCGGACGATAGATGGCGACGGAGCCTAACAACTTGCCGCTGGCGCCCTTGATGGGCATGGACCAGACGGCGCGGAACCCGGATTCGAGCACCACCTGCCGGCGGTCGGCCCAGTGCGCGTCGTTGGCCACATCGGGCACGAACACGTCACAAGCCGAATACACCGCGGCGGCGCACGAGCCACGGCGCGGCTCGATGGGCGTTCGCTCGAGGACCGCCGCCAGCATCGGCGGCAGATGGCGGGCGATCGTCAGCGCAAAGCAGCTGCCGTCAGGCGCAAGCACCGAGATCGTACAGCGCGCGCGTGGATAAACGGCCTGTACCAGCGCCGAAATCACGTCGAGCACCGCCGGCAGGCCGGCGTTGGAGGCGAGCAATGCGAAGAACGCGCGCTCGTTCTCCATGATGACTTCGGCGCGCTTGCGTTCGGAGATGTCGGTGATGCTGGCGCGCACCAGGGGCTTCGGTCCGCCCTGCAGCCGCGCCAGGCGGACTTCGCAGGGGATGTCGCGCCCCGTGGAATCGCGATGAATCCACTCGAACACCTGGGGTTCGCCCGCCGCCGCCAGTTTCAGATGCTGGCGCGGCGCGACCGCGGGCTGCCCGTCGGGTTGGATCTCGGCGCTGGTGGCGTCCAGATGGACCGCCAGCAATTGATCGCGCGTCATCTTGAACAGCCGCAGTGCCGGCTCGTTTCCTTCGATGAAGCGTTGCGTATCCGGATCGATGACGGTGATCGCTTCCGGCGCGTGGTCGACCAGCGAGCGATACCGCGCTTCGCTGTCGCGCAATGCTTCCTGGGTGCTCACGCGTTCGGCGATGTCGCGCAGGCAGATGACGAACACTTCGCCGCGACCGTGGCCGGCGCGGCTGACGGCAATTTCCGCCGGGAACGGTGTGCCATCGCTGCGGCGCGCGGTCACTTCGGGGCTCACGCGCATGCCGTGGAACGTGTCACTCGATTCGGCAAGCCGGGCGAGCCCCGCGGGAACCGAACCGTCCAGCGCGATGTCCGGCACGAGCACGGCGATGCTCTGGCCTAACAATTCGCCGGCAGGCCAGGCGAAGACGCGCTCGGCCATCGGGTTGGCGCGATCGATCAAACCTTCGGCGTTGGCGGTGATCACCACATCCTTGATGTGGTCGAGGATGACCTGCAGCTGGGCCGCGCCTTGTTCGGCGATCTCGACGCCCGCCGACCGCGCCTCATCCGACATGAGTTGCATGGAGCGCACCATCGCGCGGCGTTCGTCGTCCACCGTGTCGTAGTAGCGGCTGAGCATCTCCAGCAGTTCGTGGGCGCTGACCCGCCCGCCCGTCACACGCGCGCGCAATTCCCGCAGCTGCGTCTGCAACAACGGATGCAGGCGCCGCATGGAGAAATCGCTCATATCCATGCGACCGCCGGAAGCCGTGGCGGCACCCGCAGCGGTCGCGGTGGAATCAGAGCTCTCGTTTGAGGGAGTGCCCTCGGCGGGTTTTGACATAACAATGCAATCGGAGACCAAATTGCATGATATGTCCGGGCCTTGCGCTTGCGCGTGAAGCGGCTCCCGATTTTGCAAGGCGCTAGTTGGCGGGCGCGTTGGCCGGGGCCGGGGTATCACCCGGCGCCGGAGGCGCCGCGGCGGGTGCAGACCCCGGAGCGGCACTCACCATCACCGGAATGGAGAAAACCCGGGTGACGTTTCCGCCTTCACCTGCGGTCTCCACGGTGGCCGTCACCATGAACATGCCTTCCTTCGACGGCAGCAGCACGAGCTGATGCCTCAGTGGCTTTTCGGCGCCCACGTCGTTTGCCGGCCCGAACTCCCCACCGGTGGCAGTGCTCAGCCCGTCATGGCTCTCGAAATACACTCGTACCACCGAGAAATTCTCATGCGGCACGATGGCCACGTCGACGGGCAGCGCGGTATTCGCCACTGGTGGTGCGCGAAGCGCGAAATGGACACTGATGGCACTGGCGACCTTGCCGGCCGACACCGCCGCGACCATGTCGGTCGTGACGTCGGCCGTATTCGCAGGCGGCGGCTTGTCGCCCGCGGAGGCGCCCTGGGGCGTCTCGGGGGGTGCGTCATCGCAGGCGGCGAGAATGCAGACGCAAGCGCAGGCCAAAGCCGCGAACGCGACAGCGCGATGACTAATCTTCGACATCAGGAACCCTCCGCGGCCAATACTAACAGGCGCCCCAGCCCTGCAATCTCGACCGGTTCCTATCTCGACAGAATGGGCGGATCGTCCATCGCCGACAACTGCTCGAACAGGTCGGCGATGTGCCGTTCCCAGAAACGCGCGTCGCCAAACCAGGGAAACGCCCGCGGAAACGCCGGATCATTCCAGCGGCTGGCTATCCAGGACGCGTGGTGGAGGATCCGCAGCGAACGCAGGGCCTCTACCAGCGTGAGCTCCGCGAAGTCGAACTCGCCAAACAACTCGTAGCCTTCCATGATCGCGGCCCACGAGGACTGCTGGTTGGCGGCATCGCCCGACAGGAACATCCACAGATCCTGGATGCGTGGGCCGGACATGCAGTCGTCGAGGTCCACGAACAGCGGGCCGTTTTCGCGCCACAGGATGTTGCCCGCGTGGCAATCGCCATGGATGCGCAATCGCGGCAGTGGCCCGAAGTTTTCCAGGCACTGTCGGACTCGTCCGATGACCTGTTCGCTGACGCGCGCATATTGTTCCTCGAGCGCCTCGGGTACAAAGCCGCTTCGCTGCACGGTGGTACGCGCCGAAAGGCCCAGCCGCTCGAGCGTGAGCGCCGGCCGATGATCAAAGGGCGCGCGACGGCCGATGGCGTGGATTCGCGCCAGCGTGCGGCCTAGCAAGGTGAGCGTGGACTTGTCGTCGAGCTCGGGCGCGCGCCCCGCGAGATATGGAAAGGCCGCGAAACGCAGTCGCCGGTGCACGAACAAACTCTCGCCATCGCGCTCGATGGGCGCCGCGACGGGCAGTTCCGCCGCCGCGAGTTCGAGGGTGAACGCGTGTTCTTCGCCGATCTGCGCATCGCTCCAGCGCGCCGGGCGGTAGAACTTCAGCACCCAGAGGGCGCCATCATCGTCGCCAAGTTGATAGACGCGATTTTCGTAGCTGTTGAGCGCGAACAGGCGCCCGGACGGCTGCAACCCGATGCTTTCCGCAGCAGCGAAAACGGCGCCCGGGTCGAGTGCATCGAACGGCGCTGGTGCAGAATGCGTCACAGCCACCTCGGCACATTAATGTAAAATCCCTCGCCCTCAAACACCGTTTCTCCAAATCGCGCGGAATCACTTCTACATGACTTCCAACTCAACGGTCCTGGTCACTGGCGGCGCCGGCTACATCGGCAGTCACACCGTGCTGCAACTGGTCGCGCGCGGCGAGCGCGTGGTGGTGCTGGACGATCTATCCACCGGCTTTCGCCAGGCGGTTCGCGACGTGCCGCTGGTCGTCGGCAACGTCGGCGATCGTCGGCTCGTCGACTCGCTGCTCGCCGAACACCGCGTGGACACCATCATCCACTTCGCCGCGCACACCATCGTCCCCGAGTCGGTCGCCAATCCGCTCAAGTACTACGGCAACAACACCTGCTCGACCCGCTCGTTGCTGGAGGCCGCGTCGCAGGCGGGAGTGAAACACGTCGTGTTCTCTTCCACCGCCGCCGTCTATGGCATGCCGGACGCAGGCCTCGCGTCCGAAGAGTCGCCCACCGCGCCCATCAACGCCTACGGCACCTCCAAGCTCATGTCCGAATGGATGTTGCGCGACTTGTGCGCGGTAACGCCGATGCGGCACGTGGCGCTGCGTTACTTCAACGTGGCCGGCTCCGACCCCGCAGGGCCGCATCGGCCAGTCGACGCGCGCCGCCACCCTGCTGGTCAAGGTCGCCTGCGAGGCCGCGGTCGGCAAGCGCCCGCACCTGTCGGTGTTCGGCACCGACTATCCGACGCCCGACGGCACCGGAGTGCGTGACTACATCCATGTCGAAGACCTGGCCACCGCGCACCTGAACTCGCTCGACTACCTGCGCGGCGGCGGCAAGTCGCTGGTCGCGAATGTCGGCTATGGGCACGGATACAGCGTTCGCGAAGTGCTCTCGTCGGTCGAGAAGATAGCCGGGCTCAAGCTCGACGTACGCGAAGAACCGCGCCGCGCCGGCGATCCGCCCAGCCTGGTGGCCAAGGCCGACAAGGTCCGCGACCTGCTCAAGTGGCAGCCACGGCTCGACGACATCGACACCATCGTGCGTACCTCCCTAGAGTGGGAAAAACGTCTGCAACGGGAACCCTGGTAACTATCTAACTAGTTTTTCGAATGCGTCTGCCCAGACCCAAATCGCTGAGTGGCCTGATGTTGCTCGGGCCTCGCGCTCATCGCCGTTCCGCTGCTGGTGGCCGTGATCGACGCCGCCTTCCAGATCCGCAGCCTGGCGCAGGCCAGCCAGGAACTGGTGCAGGAAGGCGTGCAGAGCGCCCGGCTCTCGCAAAGCCTGTTTGCCGACATCACCTCGCTGGGACGCACGGTGAGCCTCTACCAGGTGCTCGCCAGGCCCAACCTGCTCGACACCTACCGCACCACCGACCAGCGCCTCGCGGCCACGCGCACGCAGCTCGCGACCCTGCTCACCGAGGAACCCACGCGCCAGAGCCTCGAGGACTTCAAGGTCGTGCACAACCAGATCTCGAGCGCCGTGGAAATCACGCCGCCTGGCAGCCCGGCTTTCACCACCATCACCACGGGCATCGACCGCCTCAACGACCTCGCCAACGCCATCGCCGCCAGCGGCAACCGGCAGATCGACGTGCGGCTCGAGGAATTGCAGCGCCAGACCCTGAGCACGCAGAAACGCCTGTTCTGGCAATCGGCACTGCTCGCGCCGCTCACGCTCATCGCCATCCTCGCACTCACGCTGTCCATCGGCCGGCCGCTGCGCGCGATCGACCGCGCCATCAGCGAGCTCGGCCGCGGCACTTTCTCGCGCTCCATCGAAGTGCCTGGACCGCGCGATCTCGAGCGCCTCGGCGCACAGCTCGAATGGCTGCGCCTGCGCCTGCTCGACCTCGCGCAGGAACGCAACCGCTTTCTGCGCCACATGTCGCACGAACTGAAGACGCCGCTCGCCAACATCCGCGAGGGCGCGGAACTGCTCATGGATGGCGCGGTCGGACCCCTGGACAACTCCCAACGCGAGGTCGTCGCCATCCTGCGTGACAACGGCATCAAGCTGCACCGGCTCATCGAAAACCTGCTGTCTTTCAGCGCGTGGCAGAAAGAGAGCGTCGGACTCGATCTATCAGAGTTCCGGCTGCGCCCGCTCGTCAAACAGGTACTCGAAAGCCAGCAACTCACGGTAGTCTCGCAACGCGTGCGGCTCGAGGTTAAGGTGGACGACCTGACGCTGCGGGCCGATCGCGGCAAGGTACGTCTCATCATCGAAAATCTGCTGTCGAATGCCATCAAATACTCGCCCAAGGGCGGCACTGTCTATCTACAGGCCGCGAAACAGGACACCCAGCTCGTGATCGACGTCGCAGACGCAGGGGCCGGCATTCCGCCGGAAGAACGCGCCCGCGTGTTCGAAGCTTTCTATACCGGCCGCCCGCCGGCGGGTGTGCAGGTCAAGGGCACGGGCATCGGATTGTCAGTGGTGCTCGAGTTCGTGAACGCCCATGGCGGCACCATCGAAATCGTCGACGGCGAATACCCGGGCGCGCACTTCCGCATCCGCATGCCGGTTCTGTCGATCACCCATCCGATCCGGACGCAGGCGCATGCGGCATAAGCTTTTCCTGCCTGTCGGCATCGCGTGTTGCGGGGTGCTGCTCGCCGGCTGCGCCAGCAGCACGCCGCGACCACGCGACTCGCAGACCCTGCCTTCGGTCGACCGCAGCTCGACCGAGGCCTCGGTGATCGGGACTTATCTCGACACCTGCTTCAAGGTGGCGCGCGGCACTCCCGCCGAACAAGCCGAGATCCTGGCGAACGCGCACAACGATTACACCGCAGCACCCACGCCTAGCAGGGTGCTGCGTTATGCAATGGTGCTGTCCACGCCCGGCCACGCGGGCTCCGATCCTGTCGTCGCACAGCGACTTTTGCGTGAAGTACTGGCCAACCCCGAGACTCTGTTGCCTGCGGAGCGCGCTCTCGCGTTCCTGCAGCAGCAGCAGGTCGACCGCCAGCAGATTCTTCAGGGCGAGGTACGACGGCTGCAGTTGGGAGCCGAAAGAAACGCGAATGAACGCAACGCGCAACTGTCGCGGCAACTGAAATCCGAGAGCGAGGAAAATACCCGTCTCAAGAAGGCCCTTGCGGACGCCCAGGCAAAGCTGGACGCCATCGCAAACATCGAAGGCTCGTCGAACAACCGGCGGACTCCGACGCCTGAGGGGCGGAAACCGTAGAGGTTTCTGATGCACGCTGCCATGCAATTAGCCACACCGCATTCCACCAAGCGCAAAGCCCGCATCCTGGTCGTCGACGACGATCCGGGCCTGCTTCGCCTGCTGACCATCCGCCTCCGTGCGGAGAATTACGAAGTGGAGGCCGTGGAAAGCGCGGCGCTCGCGCTCGCAGCCACCAGCCGCTTCCGCCCCGAGCTGGTCATCACCGACCTGCGCATGGACCAGATGGACGGCATCGGGCTGCTCAAGGAACTGCAGTCGCGGTATCCCGGGCTCAAGGTCATCATCCTCACGGCTCACGGCACCATTCCCGATGCCGTGCATGCCACCCAGCTCGGCGCCTTCGGCTTCCTGACCAAGCCGGTCGACAAACAAGAGTTGTTGGACCAGGTACAGAAGGCGCTGCGCATTTCCGGATTCGCCGACAACGATGAAGACTGGCGCGCTGAAATCATCACCCGCAGCTCGCTGGTCGAGGAGAAGCTCGCGCAGGCGCACATGGTCGCGGGCACCGACGCGCGCGTCCTCATCACCGGCGAAAGCGGCACCGGCAAGGAACTGCTGGCGCGCGCCATCCACAACGCCAGCCCGCGCCGTGCCAAGCCGTTCGTCGCCATCAACTGCAGCGCGATGGCCGAAAACCTGCTCGAGTCGGAGCTGTTCGGCCACATCAAAGGATCGTTCACCGGTGCAGTACGCGATCACCAGGGGCTGTTCCAGGCCGCCGATGGCGGCACGCTGTTGCTCGACGAGATCGGCGACATGCCCATGCGCCTGCAGGTCAAGCTGCTGCGCGTGCTCCAGGAAAACAGCATCCGGCCGATCGGCGCCACCGACGCCATCCCGGTCAATGTCCGGGTGATCAGCGCCACGCATCGCGACCTGCAGCAGCTCATGATGAGCGGCCAGTTCCGCGAAGACCTCTACTACCGGTTGAACGTGGTGCACATCGAGATGCCGGCGCTCAACCGCCGCCGCGAAGACATTCCGCTGCTGGTGTCGCATTTCCTCGCGCAGATCAGCAACGAAAGCGGCGTGCGCAAGATCTACGCGCCCGAGGCCGTGGAATTGTTAGCCACGGCCGACTGGCCGGGAAACATCCGCCAGCTTTCGAACGTCGTGCGCCAGAACGTGGCGCTGTCGCAGACGCCCATCATCCCGGTGGAACTGGTCCAGCAGTCGCTCGGCGGCACGCAGAGCAAGCTGCCCTCGTTCGACGAGGCGCGGGACGAATTCACGCGCAGCTACCTGTCGCAGATCCTGCAGATCACCGGCGGCAACGTGAGCCAGGCCGCGCGCCTCGCCAAGCGCAACCGCACGGACTTCTACAAACTGCTCTCGCGCCATCAGCTGACGCCCGAAGACTTCAAAGGGCGATAGCCTCTGAGCTTTCTGGGCAATCTGCTGCAACCCTCGCATCTTGCCTTGCTACTGCTGGTCGCCGGACTGCTCGCGCGGTTCTGGCACCGCACTCGCGGTTGGTCCTTGCGGCTGATGGTGGCCGGCGGCGCGGTGGCACTGTTCTTCGGGTGCGGTCCGGTAGCACGAGCACTTTTGTGGCCGCTCGAACATCGCTACCCCGCCTGGCACGCCGGCGTGAGCCCGCCGCTGCCCATCGAGCGCATCGTGCTGCTCACCGCCTGGGCGGGCAACAACCCCGATCTTCCGGCGGGCGTCCGTCTCAACGACACTTCGGCGTCGCGCGCCATCGTCACCATGCAGCTTTGGCGATTGCATCCGCACGCCAGCGTCATCGTCAGCGGCGACACGCGCAACGCGCGTGACCTGGGTGACGTCCTGCTGTCGCTCGGCCTGCCCGCCGACCGGCTGGTGCTCGAATCGCAATCGCGCAATACCGCCGACAGCGCCACCCGCGTCGTTCCATTGTTAGCCGGCAGGCCGTTCGCGCTGGTCACATCGGCCGGGCATCTCCCGAGATCGATGGCCACCTTTGCCAAGGCCGGCCTGCATCCCGTGCCTGTGCCCGCCGACTATCGCCTGCCGGGACGCATCTCGATCGCCAGCTTCATTCCCGGTCCCCGCGCACTCCACGCCTCGGATCTGGCGGTGCACGAATACCTCGGGCTGGTCTGGTACCGCATGCTGGGCCGGTTATGAGCGGTTCCGGCCGCCAAAGTGACCCAAGTCGCGTTCCTGCCATCCGGTCTGACAGGGTGTCTGCACACGGTTCGGCACCCCCTGATAATGCCGGCCGCACAGTGGGTTACATTCGGGCAGGCATGATGAAGAAGCGGATTCTGTACATCGAAGGCAATACCGACGGCACGGTCGGCGGCTCCTACTACCTCATGTTTGACCTCGTCTCGAGACTCGATCGCGAAAAATTCGAGCCGATCGTGGGCTTTCATCGCGACAACTTCCTGATCGAACGCTTCAGGGCGCTCGGCGTGGAAACCATCGTGTTCTCCAACCCCACCCCCTGGGTGCCGAAAGGGTTCCTCTTCCGGACAGTGCTGTCGCCGCTCAAGAAGCTGGTGAACCTCTATCGCGGCTTTTTCGTACCGGCGCGCGAATACGCGCGCTTCCTGCGCGAACGAAAGATAGATCTCATCAATCTCAACAACTCCATCACGCGTAACCACGCGTGGATGCTGGCCGCGCGCAGGACCGGGACACGTTGCATGACCCACGAGATGGGCATTCGCCTCCATTTCTCGAAGATGGCGCGGTTCTTCGGCAAGCGGCTCGAGAAAATCATCTGCCTGTCGCACGCCATCCACGACAACATGAAGCGCCTGGGAGTCGACTACCCGAACACCGTCGTGATCCACTGCGGCATCGACCTCGAGCGTTACCACGTCACCGAAACGCCCGCCGAGCTGCGCGCCAAGCACGATATTCCCGCCGATTCCGAAGTCGTGGGCGTGGTGGGCAACATCCGCGAGTGGAAAGGTCAGGTCGTCATGGTGCGCGCCGCGGCGCTGCTGAAGCCGAAATTCCCGCGCCTGCGCGTGCTGCTGGTCGGCGACTGTGGCGCCGCCGACAAAGCCTACGGCGACATGCTGGCGAACCTCTGTCGCGAGCTCGGCATCCAGGACACCGTCATCTTCACCGGCTTCCAGAAGAACGCCATCGACTACATGGGCCTCATGGACGTCGTGGCGCACACCTCGGTGCACCCGGAGCCTTTCGGCATCGTGACGCTCGAAGCCATGTCGCTGTCGAAGCCGCTGGTCTCGACGACGCACGGCGGACCGGCCGAAGTGGTGGTCAACGGCCAGACCGGCCTGCTGGTCGAGGCCGGCAAGCCCGAACTGCTGGCCGCGGCAATCGCCAGCTTGTTAGAAGACAAATCCAGGGCAACCGAATTCGGCCGCAAGGGCTTCGAGCGCCTCAACCAGCATTTCGGCATCCGCAAGAACATCGACGCGACCATGGCGGTCTATCGCAGCATACTGCGCCTGCCGGAAGCCGCCTGAACCTACCTAACAAGGCAGAAACTTTTCCAATGAGCAATTTCAAGCGTAAACGTGTCCTGGTCAGCGGCGGCGCCGGGTTCCTGGGTTCGCATCTGTGCGACCGCCTGATCGCGGCCGGCAACGACGTGTTGTGCATCGACAACTTCTTCACCGGCACCAAGGACAACATCGCGCACCTCGTGGACAACCCGCACTTCGAGCTCGTGCGGCACGACGTCACCTTTCCGCTGTACGTCGAGGTCGACGAAATCTACAACCTCGCCTGCCCCGCCTCGCCCATCCACTACCAGCACGACCCGGTGCAGACCACCAAGACCAGCGTGCATGGCGCCATCAACATGCTGGGCCTCGCCAAGCGCGTGCGCGCCAAGATCTTCCAGGCGTCCACCTCCGAGGTGTACGGCGATCCGGCGATCCATCCGCAGGTCGAGGAATACTGGGGCAACGTGAATCCCATCGGTACCGCGTTCGTGTTACGACGAAGGCAAGCGCTGCGCCGAAACGCTGTTCTTCGACTACCACCGCCAGCACAAGCTGCGCATCAAGGTGGCGCGCATCTTCAACACCTACGGCCCGCGCATGCATCCGTCCGACGGCCGCGTGGTCTCCAACTTCATCATGCAGGCGCTGCAGGGCGACGACATCACGATCTACGGTGACGGCTCGCAGACGCGTTCGTTCTGCTACGTCGACGATCTCATCGACGCGTTCCTCGCGCTGATGGCCACCGGCGATGACGTGACCGGCCCGATCAACATGGGCAACCCCGGTGAATTCACGATGCTCGAGCTGGCGCAGCAGGTCATCGCGATCACCAACTCGAAGTCGAAGATCGTGCACCAGCCGCTGCCGCAGGACGACCCGAAGCAGCGCCGCCCCGACATCACCAAGGCGCGCAAGATCCTCAACTGGGAACCCAGGGTGCAGCTCCAGGAAGGCCTGACGCGCACGGTGGCCTATTTCGACGAGCTGATCCGCAAGTCAAAGGCCGCCTGACACGGTGCCGGGCCGGGAAACCGGGATAACTCGGGAGCCACCGGATCCACCGAACTCACTCTGTAGCTACGCCGGACTTCAATCCGGCCCGGCACCGAGAACAGGCAGCAGCACCGCCGACGGATATTCGGGCGAACGCAGGATCCGGTTGGTGGCGACCACCGGCTGGCTCTCGTCGAAGTTGTTGCCGCCGGTGTTGAGGTTGCGCTCCAGCCGCGGAAAGTTGCTGCTCGTGATCTGCAGCCGCAGGCGGTGGCCCTTGGGCAGCTGGTAGGCGATCGCGCGCATGTCCACCGACACGCGGTACACCACGCCCGGCGTCATAAGTTCGGGCGTGACGTAGCTCTCGCGATAACGCAGCCGCAGCGCGCCCTCCTGGATGTTGAGCGCACGACCATCGGGAAATACGTCCACCAGCTTCGCCACCAGGTCCGTGTCCTTCGCACTCGAACTCACGTACAGATCGGCGCGCAACGGCCCGGCGATCGTCAGGTCTGATTCGAGCACCGGCGAGGTGTAGACCAGCACGTCATCACGCGTCTCGACGTCGGTCTGATCCACCATGCCCTGCACCTGCGCCGGATCATTGGTGCAGCAGATCGGTCCGCCGCGCGTGGGTACCGGCTTCAGGGGGTCGTAGTGAAAAGTGTCCGCCTGGTCGGCCACCGGCGCGGCGAGCTGCAACGCACCGTTTCCCGCGCGGCTGTTGGCCGCGCCTTCGCCACCCAGGTACCAGTTCTGCGTCCGCACACCCGCGGGCGGCCACTGCGCGCTGTCGATCCACCGGTCCGCGCCCATCACGTAGAAGCGGTACGCCGGAAAATCCGGTGGTTTTCCCTTGCCCTTCAACCCCTCGCCTTTCAACCAATAGTCGAACCACTGCAGTTGCCATGAGCTGTACGGAGCCAGCGCATTCGGGCCCACGCGGAACTCCCCGATGTTCATGGTCTGGTTCGGGCCGAAGTACTGGCAGTGATTTCCCGGGCCGATGATGACGTGGTAGTGAGTGCGCGCCTCTTCGGTAACGGCATTGCGTTTCATGACCTCGGCCAGCGCGAGAGTCTCGGCGACGGTCTGGTCCTGCCAGGTGTTGAACACCAGCGCCGGCGTCGCGAAGCGATCCTCGTCGGCGATGTAACCGAGATCGCGCCAATAAGGATCGCCGAGCGGCTTTGAGATGAAATCGTCGAAGTCCGTCTTGTCGGGTCGATGGCGGCGCACCAGGTTGCCCGAAGGCAGCTCCCAGATCGCGCGCGCCACGTCGACCTTTTCGTCGAACTCGACGCCGGGAGTCTTGCCGCCCTCGAACAGGAACCAGCCGAATCCGGAGGCGAGCTGGAACACACCGCCTTCGTATTGTCCGAAGTAGGTATAGCGATTGGCGGCGCTGCCCATCGCACCGCCGGCGCCGATGGGAATCATCGCCACGTGGTGCGGATTGCGCATGCGCGCCAGCATGATCTGCGACTCGCCCAGCGAAGAGCAGCCCACGGTGCCGACGCGGCCGTTCGACCAGGGCTGCGCGGCCAGCCAGTCCACCGTGGCGGATCCGTCTTCGGCATCGAGCCGGCTCGGCGTGAACACGCCCTCCGAAGCGTATTTGCCGCGCATGTCCTGGATCGCGACGATGTACCCATGCCCGGCGAATTCCTGCGCGGGCGCGAGCCCGCCCGCGTGGTGGTTCTTGTCGTACGGCAGCCGGATCAGGACCACGGGTAGTTTGCCGCCGGCGTCCTTCGTGCCAGAAGTCCTTCGGAAAATACAGGTTCATGGCGAGCTTCACGCCGTCGGGCATGGCGATCATCACGTCGCGCTCGACCCGGTAGCCGTAGCGCATTCCGAAGATGGCATCACGGATTCCGACGGGCAGTGCATTGACCACCGTCCAGCGATTGCGCAGCACCCAGAAGCCCGCGGCCGCAATCGCCGCGAGTGACACCAGCAGGATGGCCCAGCTCCGCGCGCTCAAGCTCTCAACCCGGCAGCTCGAATGTGAAGCCGTAGTAGCGATCGATGGAGTGCCCGGGCTCGAAGGCGACGGTGCAGCGTTTGTCGGGATTCTCCCAGGCATCGCGCTGCACGTAGCCGAGTTGCGTGAGGCTTTTCACGAAGGCGCCGAACTGCAGCACGCGATACGGACAGAACGCCGCGCCGATGCTCTGCAGCGTGAAGAACGATTCGGTGGGGTGCAGCGGCGCGAGATTGAGCACCAGCGCGCGCGGCTTCTTTGTTAGCGGCGCCAGCATCTCGGCGAGCGTGGTCGGCAGGTATTGCAGGGCGCCGGCCGAGAAGAACACGTCATAGCCGTCGGCCGCGGCAACGCTGTCGGCAAAAGAAAGTCGCCGCTCGGTATCCATGGTCTGGCTGAGCTCGCGGCCGCGGGCCATGACGGCAGGAACGTCGTGAACGGTCCAGCGCAGCCCGTCCGGGTAGGTGACGTACTTGCGGTAGGCGTAATAACCGAGGCCGATATGTCCGCCAAAATCGAAAACCGTCCGTAACCCGCTGCGAAACAGCCGGTCCAGCCAGTAAACCACCGGGTAGTCGCTGGGGTAGATGCGGCGGGTGCGCTCCAGGTACAGGTCGGCGGCGGCCGGGTTGTCGTACCCGAGCGGCTTGCCTTTCGGGGCACTTGCCTGCGCTTCCTCGAATGTCCTGAAAACCCCGCGGTACAGATTGCCGCCGAATCCGCCCTCCTCGTGGGACGCGAATTGTTTGTCGAACCGGCGGCGACGGAACCGTTCTACCAAGCCTGGCATTTGTAGCTCTTGTTGTGTGGCAACCATCACTTTTTACACGCAGTTCTGCCGCAGCGGCGTTGCTTTACAGATTGCGCCGGGCTTAAGTTTCGACTAATTCACGGTCCGCGAATTTTGCGGCGGTTTTACCCCTGTTTCCGGCCGGAAACGGACGGAAAATCAGCCGCCTCCAGAACAAGAAGCCGTCCGTCCCGGTCCTATGCACGCACTCCAGACACCGCAACTGATCGTCGACTGGGCGAAGTTCGATCCGTGGCGAATTCAGCCCGTCCAGCATCGCCTCGGCAGCCATCACCTCCTGCAGCCCGACCAGCTCATCGAGCTCGGCCGGCGCCTCGAGGTGGGCGGCCTGGTGCGCACGCACAGCGACAAGGCCAGCGCCGGCACGCCGTTCAACGATGCGCCGTCGATGCATCCCAATCGCCGCTCGGCCGAAGAAACCCTCGGCCGGATTCGCGAGGCGGGCGCATGGATGTCACTGCTCAACGTGCAGACCGACGAGATCTACCGAAAGCTGGTCGATTCGGTCATCGACGAGCTCAAGCCCGGCATCGAACGCCAGGATCCCGGGGTGTGTTACCGCGGTGGATGGATCTTCGTCACCTCGCCGAAGGCCGTTACGCCGTTCCACATCGACAAGGAACACAACTTCATCATGCAGGTGCGCGGCACCAAGAAGTTGTACGTCTGGGATCACCGCGACACCGAAGTGGTTTCCGAGCTGGCGCGTGACCGCTTTCACTTCGATCACTCGCGCGAGCTGATCAAGTGGCGGGAAGATTTCAAGCAACGCGCGACGGTGTTCCACCTCGAGCCCGGCCAGGGCGCGTACATGCCGTCGACCAGTCCGCACATGGTCGAAAACGACGACAACCCGTCGATCACCGTCAGCTTCACCTACTACACCGATGCCACGCGCCGGAACAGCCGGCTGCACGCGCTGCATCAGCGCATGCGCAATGCCGGCATCGTCGCCCGCGCCCGTGGGCACGCGCGCCGCGCGCGACGCATTGTTAGGCTCGCTCACCGCGGTCAGCACCCGGGTGCGCGACACCGTCGCGCGCATCCGCAGCAGCAACGCGCGTGTCGACACCGCGCGTTACGCACACGCGCAGGTGGGGTGAGCGCATGCGGGAGTTGAGCCAGTCACCAAGGCGGCGCACGGCGCACGCTGGCCGACACCTGCGTCCCGGCTGTCGACCTGCGCTCGCACCGCGGTCCATGAATTCACGCTCGATGCGCCGCTCGCCGACGCGTTGCGGCGCCAACCGGATCCGCGAGCCTGCGCTGCTGCGGGCCTGGAACCTCACGGTGGCGGCGCTCACGGGCGAAGACCCCGACGCCTCGTCCGCCGATGGCAACGACGGCGTGTGGTGTTTTGACGGTAACGCGCCCGATGCGTTGCTCGTCTGGCGCACCACGCTGCCACCCACCGGACCGCTGGCGCTGCGCGTGGAATCCACGCGGCTCGACGAGAGCACGCTGGCCGCGCTCGCCGGATTCGCTGGTACGCGCGCTCGGCGCAGCCGAATGGCGGTTTCGCTGCTGGACGCCGAAACACGCGCGCGCGTACTGCATGGCCATCATGCGCCGCTGCGGGCGATTGCTCCCGGCGATACCGTGCACGCACTGTTTTCCGCGCAGGCGCGGCGCACGCCCGATGCCACGGCCATCGAAGCCGGCAGCGTCACGCTCAGCTACGCGGAGCTCGACCGCCGCTCGAGCGCCTGGGCAGCGGTACTGCGCCAGGGTCTTCCCGCGAACGCCACCGTCGCGGTGCTCATGCAGCGTTCGGCCGACGCCATCGTCGCGCTGCTCGCGATCCTCAAGGCCGGCGCCACCTATCTACCTCTCGACCAGGCCTATCCGGCCGCACGCCTGCGATTCATGCTCGAGGACAGCGGCGCGACACTGCTGCTGACCGATGGCGCGACTCCGCCGAACATCCTGCCGGCCGGCGTCCGTTCGCTGGCCATTGCCGATCTCGTGGGCGTGCCTTCGACGGGCGGAAACATTCCCGATACGGCGAACACCGCGGACGTCGCCTACGTCATGTACACCTCGGGCTCGACCGGGACGCCGAAGGGCGCGGAAATCCCGCACGCCGCCATCGTGCGGCTGGTGCGCGAGCCCGGGTACATCACGCTCGATGCGTCCACGGTCTTCCTGCATGCCGCGCCGCTCGGCTTCGACGCCTCGACCCTCGAGATCTGGGGTCCGCTGCTGAATGGCGGACGCTGCGTGGTCCACGATGAAATCCTGCCGACGGGCACGGGCCTTGCCACCACGATCTCGCGGCACGGCGTCACCTCCGCGTGGCTCACCGCGGCGCTGTTCAATGCCATCGTCGATGAAAACCCCGCGCAGCTCGCCGGCATCACGGAGCTGCTGACCGGCGGTGAGGCGCTGTCGGTGGCGCATGTGCGACGCGCGTACGCCGCACTGCCGTCGACGCAACTCATCAACGGCTACGGCCCGACTGAATCCACGACCTTCGCCGCCACCTGGCGCATCCCGCGCAGCTTCGGGCCTGGGAACCGCTCCGTGCCCATCGGCCGCGCGATTCCGGACACCACCCTCTACATTCTCAATCGCCGCCTCGAGCCCGTTCCGGACGGCTTCATCGGCGAACTGTTCATCGGCGGCCACGGACTCGCGCGCGGCTATCGCCATCGGCCGGAACTCAACCAGGAACGTTTCGTCGCCGACCCGTTCACGCAAACGGGCGCGCGGCTCTATCGCACCGGCGACCTGGTGCGCAGGCTGCCCGACGGCACCATCGATTTCATCGGCCGCGGCGACGGCCAGGTGAAGATCCGCGGCTTCCGCATCGAAATCGGCGAGATCGAAGCCTGTTTGCGCGAGCACCCTGGCGTGCGCAGCGGTGCCGTGGTCGTGCGCGAAGACCGCCCCGGTGACAAGCGCCTGGTGGCCTATGTCGTCGCGGAAGACGCGGTGAACACCGACACGTTGCGCGCGCACCTGGCGGCAAAGCTGCCGGAGTTCATGCGCCCGTCGGCATGGGTGCGCATGGAACGCCTGCCCATCACCGCCAACGGCAAGCTCGATCGCGCCGCACTGCCCGTTCCGACACGCGCACGCCCGGAACTCGCGCAGGAATTTCGCGCGCCCGCGAACGACACCGAGCGCAATCTCGCGGTCATTTTCTCCGCGACGCTGGGCGTCGACGGCGTCGGCGCGCAGGACAACTTCTTCGAGCTCGGCGGCAATTCGCTGCTCGCGCTGCGCACGCTGACGCGCATTCGCGAAGTGCTCGGAGCGCAGATCTCGACCACCACGTTCTTCCAGAATCCGACGCCGAAAGGTCTCGCGCGTTCGATGGCGGGCGTTGGCACCGGCAACGCCGCGGGCACGTCGCGCCGCCGCCGGACTTCCGCACGAGCTCGAACCCGTGGCCATCATCGGCATGGCCGGACGATTCCCCGGCGCGAACGACGTGGCCGAGTTCTGGCGCAACCTGTGCGCGGGTCGCGAATCGATCAGCTTCTTCGCGGCAGGCGAGCTCGATGCCTCGCTGCCCGCCAGCCTCACCGCCGACCCTAACTACATCCGCGCGCGCGGGGTGCTCGCCGGCGTGGAGAATTTCGACGCCGCCTTCTTCGGCATCGGCCCGAAGGAAGCCGAGCTCATGGACCCGCAGCAGCGCAAGTTCCTCGAGATCTGCTGGGAGTGCCTGGAACACGGCGGTTATGTGCCGGATGCGATCGACGAGCCGGTCGGCGTGTTCGCCGGCATGTACAACTCGTCGTACTTCCTCAAGCACGTGCAGGCGCATCGCGACGCGATCGAACGCGTCGGCGAGTTCCAGGTGATGCTGGCCAACGAAAAGGACTACATCGCCACGCGCGTCGCGCACAAGCTCAACCTGACCGGCCCGGCGATCAGCGTGCACACCGCCTGCTCCACGTCGCTGGTGGCGGTGGCGCAGGCTTTCGACAGCTTGCGCAGCGGTCAATGCCACATGGCGCTGGCCGGCGGCGTGGCCGTCACCTGCCCGCCCAACAGCGGCTACCTGTACCAGGACGGCGCGATGCTTTCGCCCGACGGCCACACGCGCTCGTTCGACGCCGATGCGCAGGGCACCGTGTTCAGCGATGGCGCCGCGGTGGTGCTGCTCAAGCGGCTCTCCGATGCCATCGCCGATGGCGACACCATCTATGCCGTCATCCGCGGCGCGGCGGTCAACAACGACGGCGCGCACAAGGCCAGCTTCACCGCGCCCAGTGTCACCGCCCAGGCGCGGGTGATTGCCGCCGCGCAGGAATGCGCTGGCGTCGAGCCACGCAGCATCACGTACGTCGAAGCTCACGGCACGGCGACGCCGCTCGGTGACCCGATCGAAGTCGAAGCGCTCACGCAGGCGTTTCGCGCCGGCAGCGCTGACGGCACTGTCGAAAGAGGGTTCTGCGCGCTCGGTTCGGTGAAGAGCAATGTCGGCCACCTGGTCATCGCCGCCGGCGCCGCCGGCCTCATCAAGACGGCGCTGGCCGCGCGTCACGGCGTGCTGCCGCCGTCCATCAACTTCCGCGCTAACAACCCGAAGATCGATTTCGCGAGCTCCCCGTTCTACGTGAACGACAAGCTCGCCGACTGGCGCCCGGCCATCGGGCCGCGCCGCGCCGGGGTCAGCAGCTTCGGAGTCGGCGGCACGAACGCTCACGTGATCGTCGAAGAACCGCCACGGCAGGACGCCCTCGCGCCTGCCGCGGGGTTGCATCTGTTGACGCTCTCGGCGCGTAACGAAGGTGTGCTCGACGCCGCTGCCCTTCGCCTGAGTGCGCACCTGCGCGCGAACCCTGACGCAACGCTTGCCGACGCGGCACACACGCTGCGCGTCGGGCGCAAGAATTTCCAGGCGCGCGGTTTCGTCGTGGTCAGCGACCACGAAGACGCCGTCGCCGCGTTCGCCAGCCCGTCGCTTCGTGAAGCGCCGCGCCGCCGACCGCACGCCGGAGGTGGTGTTCCTGTTCCCCGGCCAGGGTGCGCAGTACCCGGGCATGGGCGCCGAGCTCTATCGCGACGATGCCGTCTTCCGCGAACACTTCGATGCCTGCGCCGAGGCGCTGCACCCGGTCGGGCTCGACATCAAACGCGAAATCTTCGACGGGACGCCAGCCTCGATGGCTGCCACGGCGATCGCGCAACCGGCCACCTTCGTCATCGAGTACTGCCTCGCCCGGGTGTGGCTGGCGCGCGGACTCAAACCCGCCGTGCTCGTCGGTCACAGCGTCGGCGAGTTCGTCGCCGCGGTGCTCGCCGGCGTCATGACGCTCGCCGATGCGCTGCGCCTGGTGGCGGCACGGGGTCGGCTCATGCAGGCGCAACCCGCCGGCTCCATGTTGTCGGTGCGCGCGCCCGCCGCGGAGGTCGCCGCGCGCCTGCCCGCCGGCCTGTCGATGGCGGCGGAGAACTCGCCGCTCGCGAGCGTGGTGTCCGGTCCGACGCCGCTCATTGAAAGCTTCGTCGCTGCGCTCGAATCTGCCGGGATCGCCAATCGCCTGCTGCAGACCTCGCATGCGTTCCACTCGGCGATGATGGATGCAGTCGTCGGACCCTTCAGCGCGGAAGTCAGCAAGCTCACGTTGCGCGCACCGTCGCTGCCGATCATTTCCACCGCCACCGGCGAGCTGCTGGCCGCTGACGCCGTGGATCCTGGCTACTGGTCGCGCCACCTGCGCGAACCGGTGAAATTCTCGCCCGCGCTGCGCGCGGCGCTCGCCGCACACCCGAACGCGGTGCTGCTCGAGATCGGCCCGCGCAACATGCTGTCGACGCTGGCGCGCCAGCACTTCGCGCCCAAACAACCGGAGCCCGAAATCGTCACGAGTGGCGCGGAGGGTCCTGACAAGGAGTCCGCCGCCCTCGCGCATGCAATCGGCCTGCTGTGGGCTGCCGGTGTCGCGCTCGATACGCGCTGGGGCGCGAGCGGCCCGCGACGGCGCATCGGCCTGCCCGGTTATCCCTTCGAAGCCCGGCGACACTGGGTGTCGGCGGGTTCGTCTTCTTTACCCGCCGTCATGGAACCGACGACCACGGTCAGGGTACTTACGCCTCTGGCGGCGCCCAAGGATGAGCTTCCTCCGTCATCGGTTTCGTCTTTGTTGGAGCGGCAGCCCGTTGCCGAAGTATCCATGCCGCCAGCTCAAGCCCTGACCTCCCGCCGCGACCAGCTCATCACCAGGCTGTGCGGCATCGTCGACCAGGTCGTTGGAATCGACGTGGAAGGCGCGGACCCTTCCGCGGCATTCGTCGAACTCGGCCTCGACTCGCTGGCGCTCACCCAGGTGGCGCTGCAGTTGCAGAAGGCCTTCGGCGTGAAGATCACGTTCCGCCAGCTCATGGAGAGCCACTCCTCGCTGGGCGCGCTCGCCGCGCATCTCGATGCTTCCATGCCGCCCGATGCGGCTCCGTCTACTGCGGCGGCGCCGGCTGCGCCCCAAAACCAGAACCAGGCCGCCGCGGGTGCGCTACCCGCGTCAGGAGCCTCGCCGGCGCTGCTGCAGACCTTCATCGAACAGCAGATGCAATTGCTCACGGCGCAGATGGCGCTGCTGCGCGGAGTCACGGCACCGGCCCCGGCGCCCGCCGCGCCCGCACCGGTCCCCGCAGTAGTTAGCGCGCCCGCCGCGCCGGCTGCCGCGGAAGAAGACGGAGGCCAGAAAACCTACGATGTGAAGAAGGCGTTCGGCGCCATCGCGCGCATCCACACCAAGGCCACCGGTGAATTGACCGAGCGGCAGAAGACCCGCCTCAGCACTTTCATGCGCCGATACATCGCGCGCACGAAGAAATCGAAGGAGTACACCACCGAACATCGTCCGCACCTCGCCGACCCGCGCGTGGTGAATGGTTTCCGGCCGCAGCTCAAGGAAATCATCTACCAGATCGTCATCGACCGTTCGAAGGGCTCGCACGTCTGGGACCTCGATGGCAACGAATACGTCGACGCGCTCAACGGCTTCGGCATGAGTCTCTTCGGCTGGCAGCCGGACTTCGTGCTCGACGCGGTGCGCGAGCAGCTGGACAAAGGTTACGAGATCGGCCCGCAACACCCGCTCGCGGGCGAAGTGGCGAAGCTGGTCTGCGAACTCACCGGCTTCGATCGCGCCGGCCTGTGCAACACCGGCTCGGAAGCCGTCATGGGTTGCCTGCGCATCGCGCGCACCGTGACCGGCCGCAGCAAGATCGCGCTGTTCACCGGCTCCTATCACGGCATCTTCGACGAAGTCATCGTGCGCGGCGCGCGCAAACTGCGCGCGGTGCCGGCGGCGCCGGGCATCATGCCCAACACCTCGGAGAACGTGCTGGTGCTCGACTACGGCACGCCAGAGTCGTTGCAGATCCTGCGCGAACACGCCGACGACCTCGCGGCGGTGCTCATCGAGCCGGTGCAGAGCCGCCGGCCGGACTTTCAGCCGCGCGAATTCCTCAAGGAACTGCGCGAGATCACGCGGCAGTCCGGCACGCTGTTCATCTTCGACGAAGTGGTCACCGGCTTTCGCTCGCATCCGCGCGGCGCGCAAGCCGTGCTCGGCATCGACGCCGACCTCGCCAGCTACGGCAAGGTGGTCGGCGGCGGTTTCCCGATTGGTGTCATCGCCGGCAAGCGCGAATACATGGACGCGCTCGACGGCGGCGGCTGGCAGTTCGGCGACGATTCGATTCCGACCGTGGGCGTCACCTACTTTGCCGGCACGTTCGTGCGCCACCCGCTGGCGCTGGCCGCGGCGCACGCCGTTTTGATCCATCTGAAGAAAGAGGGCGGCAAGCTTCAGGAAAGCCTCAATTCGCGCGTCACGGCCATGGTCGCCGAGATGAATGCGTTCTGTCGCGAAGTGGGCGCGCCCATCACCCTCAAGAATTTTTCGTCGGTGTGGAAGCTGTTCTTCGACGAGGACCATCCGCTGCAGGACCTGCTGTTCGGAATGATGCGCGAGCGCGGCATCCACATCCTCGACAACTTCCCCTGCTTCATGACCACGGCGCACACCGATGCCGACATCGCCGCCATCGTCAACGCATTCAAGGAAGCCGTGCGCGAACTGCAGGAGGCAGATTTCATTCCGCGACGCGCTTCGATCGTTACCTTGCTGGACGCCACCAAGCCGCCGGTGCCCGGCGCGCGTCTCGGACGTGATGTCGATGGTACGCCCGCCTGGTTCATGCCCAATCCCGACAGCCCCGGAAAATTCGTCAAGGTCAGCCGATGAACTCCATTCCCGCCACGATCGACCAGGACGACTTCAATCCGTTTGCCGCGGGCGCCATCGCGCGCGTGGCGGCAACGACGCAGCCGCAGCGCGAGGTGTGGCTCGCCGATCGCCTGAGCGAGGAAGCCTCGCTCGCCTACAACGAGTCGATCACGCTGCGATTGCACGGCGCGCTCGACGTCGCCGCCCTGCAGGGTGCGGTGCAGGATGTGATCAATGCGCACGAAGCATTGCGCTCCACGTTCAGCGCCGATGGCCAGCAGATGATCGTCGGCGATTCGCTCAATCTCGACATTCCGGTTCACGCTTCAGCCGACACCAATGCGCTCGAGCGCGCCTGCGAACGCGCCGTGTCGGCGCGATTCGATCTCGAAGCCGGACCGCTGGTGCGTGCCGAGATTTTCTCGTTCGGCGCCACCGAACATGCGCTGGTTTTCACCGCACACCATATCGTTTGTGACGGGTGGTCCTTCGGCGTGATCGTCCGCGATCTCGCGCAGGCCTATTCCGCGCGGCAGAACGGCACGGAAGTACCGGGTCCCGGCGATTCGTTCGCCACCTATTCCGACGAAGAGCTCAAACACGAAGGCAGCGAAGCGCAGCGCGGCGACGAGGCCTACTGGCTCAGCCGCTTTGCGCAATCGGTGCCCGCGCTCGATCTGCCGACCGATCGCACGCGCCGTGCCTGGCGCAGCTTCAGCTCACGGCGCGCCGACATCATCCTCGATGCCGGACTCACCGCCGATCTTCGCAAGTGGGGCGCGAAACTTGGCGCCGGCCTGCCGGCGACTCTCACCGGCGCCTTCGCCACGCTGTTACATCGCATCTCTGGCGCTACATCCGTGGTCGTTGGATTGCCGGCCGCCGGACAATCCGTGGCCGACAAGTCGCGGCTCGTCGGTCATTGCGTGAACCTGCTGCCGCTGCGTTTCGACATCGACGCCGAAAAGCCGCTCGCGGCCGTCATCGGCGATGCGCGCACGCAGTTGCTCGATGCATTCGACCACCAGCGCTACACCTTCGGCACGCTGCTGCAGAAGCTCGCCGTGAAACGCGATCCGGGCCGCCTGCCGCTGGTCAGCGTGCTGTTCAACGTCGACCAGGCGCTCGACGAGAACACCATCAGGTTCTCAGGGCTCACCTTCGATTTCCACGCCAATGCGCGCGTCGCGGAAAATTTCGAGCTGTTCGTGAACGCCGTGCCGGTGGCCTCCGGCCTGCGCCTGGAAGTGCAGTACAACTCGGAGCTCTTCGACGAAGCCACCATTCGTCGGTGGTTCGACGGCTACGTCACCTTGTTGCGTTCCGCCATGGTCGATGGCAAGCCCAGCGTCGCCGCACTGCCGCTGGTGTCGGCCGAAGCGCTGGCCGAACTCGCGGCGCTGCAGCCACCACAAACTGCGTTCGAACGTGACGTGCTCATGCATGAGTTCATCGAACGCCAGGTGGACCGGACTCCCGATTCGCCCGCGATGGTCTTCGGCGACACTCCACTGACCTATTCCGCGCTCGACGCCCGCGCCAACCGCATCGCGCAGCGCCTGCGCCAGATGGGCGTGCGTCGCGGTGTGAACGTCGGTTTGTGCGTCACCCGCAGCCTCGACATGGTGCCGTCCATCATCGGCATCCTGAAAGCCGGCGGCACACACGTGCCGCTCGATCCGGCATTTCCCGCCGAGCGCCTGACCTTCATGACCAGCGACGCCGCAATCGGCGCGCTGATCTCCGAGACCGAACATTTCGCCAAGCTCGGCGTGGCGCGTGACAAGGCGCTGCTGCTCGATCAGGACCAGGCCAAGCTCGCCGCGATGTCGGCGGTTCGTCCCGGCCGCGATCAGGACGCTGCGACTGCCGACACTTCCGCCTACATCATCTATACCTCCGGCTCCACCGGCCGCCCGAAAGGCGTGCAGGTCACGCACGGTGGCATCGCCAATCTGTTCGCCAGTCTCACCCGGGCACCCGGGATCACCGCCGCGGACACGCTGGTCGCGGTCACCACCATCTCCTTCGACATCGCGATCTTCGAGCTCATGCTGCCGTTGACGGTGGGCGCACGCGTGGTCATCGCGACGCGCGACCAGGCACGTGACTCGGGCGCACTGCGCACCTTGTTAGAGGGCTGCGGCGCGACGGTCATGCAGGCCACCCCGGCCGGCTGGCGCATCCTGCTCGAATCCGGCTGGGAAGGTCACAAGGGCTTCAAGGCGATCTCCGGCGGCGAACCGCTGGCTCCCGATCTCGCCAATGCACTGCTCAAACGCTGCGCCAGCGTGTGGAACGGTTACGGGCCCACCGAGACCACGGTGTATTCGACGTTCTGGCCGGTGGCGAACACCGAGCGCGGCATCAGCATCGGCCGTCCCATCGCCAACACCACCGTGTGGATTCTCGATGAGCGCCAGCAGCTCTGCCCGCAGGGCGTGCCGGGCGAAATCTGCATCGGCGGCGACGGCGTCACGCTCGGTTACCTCAATCGTCCCGAGCTCAATGCCGAGCGCTATCTACCCAATACCTTCGACGCACGGGGCGGACGCATCTATCGCACCGGCGATCGCGGACGCTGGCTGTCGAACGGCACGCTCGAACACCTCGGGCGGCTCGATTTCCAGGTCAAGGTGCGTGGCTACCGCGTCGAGCTCGGCGAGATCGAAGCCAACCTGCTCTCGCTGCCTTCCGTGGCGCGTGCCGTGGCCATGGCGCGCGAGGACCGGCCCGGCGACGTGCGCCTGGTGGCCTACGTCGTGGCGCAGCCCGGCCAGGAGCTGACCGAAGCCGCGCTGCGCGCGCACGTGGCGAAAATCCTGCCCGAATATTTCGTGCCGCAGCACTTCCTGGTGCTGCCGCAGATTCCGCTGCTGCCCAACGGCAAGGTAGATAGAAAGTCCCTGCCCGCTCCCGAGGCGCCGAAGCTGGTGCGCGAATTCTCGCCGCCGCGCAACGACCTCGAAAAATCCGTGGCCGCGGTCTTCGAGAGCGTGCTCGGCCTGCCGGGCATCGGCATCGACGACGACTTCTTCGCGCTCGGCGGCCATTCGCTGCTGGCCGCGCAATTGACGGCGCGCATCAACCGCGAGCTCAAGGTGAAGCTGTCGTTGCGCACGCTGTTCGATGCGCCGACCGTGGCGCAGCTCGCGGAGAAGATCCAGGCCGAGCTCGCCGCCGGTCAGCAGACCGTTGAAGCCCCCATAGAAATCCGCACGGAACAACGCAAGGCGCCGCTGTCGATCATGCAGGAGCGCCTGTGGTTCCTGGAACAGCTGCACCCCGGACGCGTGGTCTACAACACGCCGTCGGCGCACCGTTTGCGTGGCCGACTCGACGTTGCCGTGTTCGAACGCGCCTTCGCCGAGATGGTGCGGCACCAGCCCAGCCTGCGCACCAGCATCCTCGTGGAAGACGGCGCCGCGAAGCAGCTCATCCATGAGAACGTGTCGCTCACGCTCAGCCCTGAAGATCTCACCGCGATTGCCGAGGGACAGCGGGAATCCGCACTCATGGAGCGTCTCAACACGCTCACCAACGAGCCCTTCGATCTGACGAAGCCGCCGCTGTTCCGCGCGCGCCTGTTCAGGCTCGCGGCGGAGGAACACGTGCTGCTGTTCGTGCCGCATCACATGATCTGGGACGGCTGGTCGTTCGATCTCTTCTACGAAGAGCTCGCGCAGGTCTACGAAGCATTCCTCGCCGGGCGAGCGAGCCCGCTCAAGCCGCTGCCCATCAGCTACGGCGACTTCTCCGCCTGGCATCGCCAGTGGCTCGAGGGTCCTGATTTCGCGAAGCAGATCGGCTTCTGGCGTGAACGCCTGGCCCATGTGGCAGAAGTGTCCGAGCTGCCGGCCGACAAGCCGCGCCGCCCGGGCATGTCGGGTGAAGGCGCCACCGAGTGGATCAGGATCGACAAGGCGACCACCGAAGCCCTGCGCGAGCTCAGCCGCCGCGCCGACACCACGCTGTTCATGACTCTGCTGACTATCTACTACGTGCTGCTGGCACGCGTCAGCGGGCGCAAGAACCTCGTGGTGGGCACGCCGGTGCGCGGCCGCAACCTGCCCGAAGTCGAACGGGTCATGGGTTACTTCACCAACCTGCTGCCACTGCACCTCACCGTCGACCGCAACGAGTCGTTCATCGACCTGCTGAAGCGCGTGAAAGCCACCGTGCTCGACAGCTTCGCCAATCCCGACGTACCGCTCGAGAGCCTCATGCGCGAGCTCACCGTGCAGCGCGGCGAAGGCGGCTCGCTGCTCTACCAGGCGCTGTTCTCCTTCCAGGATGCGCGCCATCGCGTGTCGAACTGGGGCGGGCTCGCGCACGAACAGATACTGCTGTTCCAGCGCGGCGCCACCGAAGACCTGGGCCTGTGGTTCCTCGACAACGATCGCGGCATGGTCGGCGGCATCACCTACAACTCCGACATCATCAGCGCGGAATCCGCGCAACTGCTGCGCGACCGTTACCTCAAGCTGGTGGGCGCGGTGCTGGGCGCCGCCGAAACGCCGGTGGGCCGGCTCACCCTCGAACTCGAGGCGGACGCGAGGCAGTTGCGCACGTTTGCCGGCAGCCACAAGGCGCACGTCGAAGCCGGCACGTTGCACGGCCTGTTCGAAGCCTCCGCCGACAGATCGGCCGCGCAACCGGCCGCCTTCGTCGGCGGCTGGAGCGTGTCGTACCAGGACATCGAAGCCCAGGCGAACCGTATCGCGCAGACGCTGGTCGCGCGCGGCGTCACGCCGGGTACGGTGGTCGCATTGTGCGAAGAGCCGGGCCAGAGTTTCCTCGCCGGGTTGTTAGCCATCCTCAAGGCTGGCGGCGCCTGCCTGTTGCTGGACCCGGGCGTGGCTACGACGCGCGCCGCGAGCGCGTTGTCGATCGCGCGAGCCACGGTGCTCGTGGGCAATTCGCGATTCAGGGACATCGGCGCCGGCCGCGAGCTCGAGACGCTCTGGCTGGATGCGGACGCCGCCGAAATCGCGGCTGCGTCGCCGTCGCGGCTTGCCGCGGGCGCGGATTCGAACGCCGCCGCAATCCTGCTCGACCTGGTCGGCAGTCCCATGGCGCCGCGTATCGTGACGCTGTCGCATGCCACGTTGACCAACACGCTGCTCGGGGTACGCGACGCGCTGGGCATCACTGCACAGCAGCGCTGCCTGGTGGCGGGCGCGTTGTCCGCCGAACCCACCGTGCTCGAATGGCTGTTGCCGTGGAGCGCGGGAGCCGCGAGCGTCATCGTCAAGAACGAAACGCTGCGCGACCTCGATGCGTTGCAGCGCGAAATCGCAACCGCCGGCGTGAACTTCCTGCAGTTGCCCACGGAAATCTGGAGCGCGCTCGTGGCGCGCGGCTTCCGCCCCGCCAGCGAACTCGTCGGCATCGTCTATGGCGAGCGCCCATCGCTCGAGCTCGGCGAGCAACTGACAACCACGGGCCGCATCTTCCGCGCCTGGGGATTCGCCGAGGCCGGAATCTGGACCACGCTCTCGCGCATCGAACGCGCCGAAGACGCCCTGCTGCTCGGCCGGCCGATCGACAACGTGCAGGTGGAAGTGCGCGACGAACAGCGGCTGACCTGCCCCGTCAATGTCTGGGGCGAACTCATCATCCACGTGCCGGGAATTTCCGCGGCACCGGGGCCGCGCGTGTATGGCCGCTGGCGTGCCGATGGCCGCCTCGAGCGGCACGCGCAATCCGACGACTCGGTCTACGCCGCGAACACCCGCATCGACCTGCGGGCGTTCGAAACATTGTTGTTGGCGCAACCCGGCGTCGACGATGCGCATTGCCAGCTTCGATTCGACGCGGCCGCGCGTCCGGTGCTGGTCGCCCATGTCGCGGGCCAGGGTAGTGAGTTGCGCGACCAGCTCCGCGAGATTCTCGCCGGCCAGACTCCGCCGGTGATGAGCCAGAGCGAGGTGATGGTGCTCGCCCAGCTGCCGCGCACGGCCGATGGGCGCATCGACACGCGCGCGCTGCCGCAAGGCGACACCGAAGCCACGCAGAGCGCGGCCAACGAGTTCGTCGCGCCGGCCACTGACAAGGAAAAAATGCTCGCGGAAATCTGGTGCGATCTGCTCGGTCTTCCCGAGGTGAGCGCGCGCCACAATTTCTTCGACCTGGGAGGCCACTCGCTGCTCGCCATGCAGGCGATTGCCACCATGGAAAAGAAGACCGGGCGGCAGATCGCCGCGCGCCGCTACATGTTCCAGACACTGGCGCAGCTCGCGGCGTCTTACGACGAACCGGCCGCCGAGCCGCCGACCAAACAAGGCCTGGTAGGCAGACTGCTCGGCGCGTTGCGCGGCCATCGTTCGTGACCGGGCCGTTCATGAGCAGACAATAGTGACGCCCGTCCGTTTCGGCGCCGAATCCCGCGAGATGCTGGGGTTTTATCATGCGCCGGCGCGCGCGGTGGCGAACGCACCGGCGGTGCTGTTGTGCAACCCCTTCGGACCTGAGGCGATTCGCAGTTACCGCATGCTGCGGCTGCTGGCCGATCGCCTGGGCCAGGCCGGCTGCCCGGTGTTGCGCTTCGACTATCACGGAACCGGTGACTCGCCGGGCGACGACGATGTCGCATCACTGCCAGGATGGGCGGGTGACATCGGTGTCGCGCATCGCGAACTCGCCGCGCGTTCGGGCAAGGCCACGGTCGCATGGATAGGCTTGCGTCTCGGCGGCTCGCTGTGCGCGCTCGCGGCCCAGACCGTGCGCTCCGGCCTCGGACTCGTGGTGCTCTGGGACCCGGTGATCGCAGGCATTGGCTACCTCGAAATCTATCGCAGCCAATCGGGTCCACGCGCCGGCGTGGCCTTCGAGACCATGGGCTTCGAATTCTCCGATCGCTTCCGCAACGACCTCTCCACGCTCAATCTCGCCAACCTGAGCATGCCCGCGGCCATGCGGGTCACCGCCATCGTCGGCAGCGAAGACAGCCACGCCAGCGCCCTCAAGTCCGCGCTGACGCGTTCGCAGGTCACGCTCGACTGGACGGTGTCGCCCGCCGTCGCCGAATGGAACTCCGAAAAAGCGCTCAATAGCGCGGTGGTCCCCATGCAGCTGCTGCAGGGCATCGAGTCGAAAGTGATGGAGCGCGCGTGAACGAAACCACGTTGGCGTTCGGCGCGAATGCAGGGCTGGTGGGAACGCTCAGTGCGGGTGCGCCGCCCGCGGCGGGCATCGGCGGGTTGTTGTTCAATGCCGGCGTCGTCCCGCGCATCGGGCCCAATCGTCTCAACGTGCGCATCGCCCGCGCGCTGGCCGCGAGCGGCATTCCGTCCATGCGCTTCGACATTTCCGGTCGCGGCGACAGCGCTCCGGCCCGTGGCATGGAGTCGTACGAACAGCAGGCGGTGGCGGACATTCGTGCGGCCATGGATCTGCTGAGCGAACGCACCGGCGCCAGCCGCTTCGCCCTCATGGGCATCTGTTCCGGCGCCGAGAATGCGTTTCACGCGGCGCTGGCCGATGAGCGCGTCGTCGGCGTGACGTTGATGGACTCGTATCACTACCCGACGCTGCGCACGCACTTCAACCGCTTTCGGCAGCGCGCCGACATGCAGGGCGGCGTGGTGCGTGCCGGATCCGCCTGGCTCATGCGACGCCTGCGCGGCGCGCGCAACGGCCACACGCGTGGCTCGGTCGCGAGCAGCTTCGGCTCGATCCGTCCGACACCGGAAGCCTTCGCGGCGCAGCTTCGCAAACTGCTCGATCGCGGTGTGAAGGTCGACCTGCTGTTCTCGGGCAGCTTCCTCGAGACTTACAACTACAAGAACCAGTTCCGCGATGGCTTCGGGCGGTTCGGCATCGTCGACCGTCTCCACGTCGAGTACCGCCCGGATCTCGACCACACCCTGTCGACGGCGGCCATGCAGCGCTCGATGGTCGAGCGAACCACCGCCTGGTTCAGCGGACTCGCCGCGAACCCGGACAGGAGCGGTGCCGCGGACAGGAGCGGTGCCGCGGACAGGAGCGGTGCCGGGCACCAAAAGTCGTAGTTGAGCAGATGTTGCTAGAAGCTCACGCGCTGGTCCAACTACGACTTTTGGTGCCCGGCACCACCCCATAAAAAAAGGCCCGCCGGGTGGCGGGCCTTTGAGCTCAGAGAGACTCTTCGTTTTTTTTCGTCAGATTGCGAGCGGCTTGCGCCGACGCATGAATGCAGCCAGTCCCATCGCCGCGGCGAACAAGCCGAAGCTTCCCGGTACCGGGACCGTGGAGACGGTGGGCAGGCCCACGTCGCCGTCACGAACGCCCCAGACCTTCAGGTAATCGGTCAGTCCCGCTTCACCCTGTTCGCCGAAATGCATGTGCAGGTACCAGGCCCGCGTGCCGGCGTATTCGGTGACGTTCTGCGTATCGCTCCAGTAGCTGCGATACACGATGTTGATGAACGGGTTGTAGCCGGCTCCGCTCGGAAACGGATCGCTCGGGATGGGCTCGAAATCCGGCGCATAGCCGAGATTGACGTAGTACATGTACGCCAGCTCGCTGGTGGTGCCGGTGGTATCCCAGCCCCAGCTGCTCTGCGCATTGATGGTGCTCGGAAGGCGCCAGTCGTCCCAGACGACGCCGCGTGCGGAGTCGTAGTACTCGAGGCCGGCGGCCCAGTCGTGTGCTTCCTGCCACTGGAGGCTGCCGAAGGGGGCGCTTCCGCTGGTCGCCGCATAGCTGGCGTCCTGGAGCCAGGTGACGTTCAGAACGTCGTCATAAATGAGGCCACCGCCGCGATCGATGAGGGCCGCCTGACTGGCTGCGGAACCGAACCCGAAGGCCGCCACAGCTAACAGGCCGAGAACTTTATTGGTCTTCTTCAACTTCATCTCTCCCTACCACACGGTTTGCGTCGTGCGTTGAATCTATCTGCGGATCGCACAAGCAGGGGTGTAAGACAGGGGTCCCATTAGGCAAAGTGTGACGCAGTTCTTACAGGGATTTGACAGTGCCTGCTGGACATAACGCAACGGCGCCAATCACTTGCGCGCGATCTCCGCCCGTCGCAGGTCGGTATCGATGATTTCGACGTTGAGCCCGGCGCCCAGGAACGCGAATGCAATGGTTTCGTCATCGAAGGCTTCGCCCGGCGCGGGCGCCGCGACGATGCGCGCCTGCTTGGCCGCAAGGTCGGCCACGCCCTCTTCCACCGAGCTGGTGCTGAACGCCAGGTGGTGCAATCCGCCGCCGCGACTCTTGATGAAATCGACCAGCGGCGATTCCAGGGAATCGGGCTCGATGAGCTTGATGTCGAGCGAACCTGCCTTCGACAGGAACTGCACGTTCACGCGCTGTCGGGTGTTGTGCACGACTTCGGTGCGCGGCAGATAGCCCAGCATCTTCTCGAGCATGGCGCGCGCCGGCGCGATCTTGCGGACCGCGAGGCACACATGGTCGAGTTTGAAGTCGCTCATGCGTAGAGCCTGGCGAGCCAGGCCCGGCTGAAACCCAGCATCTGCTCCTGCCATTCGCGGAACGCCAACACGTGGTTGGCGTGCGGAATCACGTGCTGCTCGATCTGCGCGGCATGCGGCGCGAGCTGCGCGGCGTACGGCTGTGCAAACTTCTCTTCGTATTCGGATTGCAGCCGGTCGCGCTCGCTGAAGAGCATGAGCGCCTTGCCACCGCGCGCGAGGAACGAGAAATAGGCCTTGGGGAACAGCGGATTCGCGTTGCCGCGTTGTTCGATGGGCTGGGTTGCGACGACCGGCGCAGCCGCCACCGGCTTGTCCTTGATGAAAACGCGTTTCATCGATTTCCAGATCACGTCGTATTCGCTGCGGAAGGTGAGGAAGCGCAGCCACGCTTCGGGCTTGAGCATCTTGAGCAGGTAGCGGCGGCGGCGATCGTCGAGCTGCGCGCGCGTCAGGTATTGCCCGGGTTTCGCCGCATTGCTCGCCAGCGTCACCGTCATGCCGATGGACAACAGCGAATCGACGCGCGCGTCGCGTTCGGCCGCGAGAATCGCGGTGATGGCACCGCCGCACAACCCACCGAGCACGAAACGTTTTGCGCCGTGCTCCGCGCTCAGCCAGTTGAGCGCGGCGAGAGTGTCGTCGACGTACCGGCCCACTTCGATGTTGTTGTAGACGTCGGCGAGCACGGTCTCGCTGAGATCGCCTTCGGAATCGCCGAGACCGAAGAAGTCGAAGCGCAGCACGCGGAAGCCCTGCGAATTCAGTTGTTCGGTCAACGGGACGTACAGGCGCCCGGGGCCGACGCGCATCTTCACGCCCGGCGAGAGCAGCACCACGACGGGTAACTCCGGGCGCGGCGCTTCTGGCAGGTGGAAGCTGCCGAACAGCATGAGGCCGCGCGCGTTCCTGAAGCTCACCGCCAGTACTTCACCCATGTCGCTGCTCCATCCATTCGAGCGTCTGATTCTGCAGGTTTTCAGCGCGCGAGCAGAACGCCTTGATCTCGCGCCAGAAGGGGTGCTCGATCGCGCGCTGGAAGCTGCCGTCGGTGCTCAGCTCCGCAAGACGCTGCTGGTCTTCGCGAAGCTTCGCCTTCTCGTTAGCGGCGATCTGCACGACCAGAGTGCCGCCGGCATGCCGCAGCCCTTCGGCCGGCAGCAGTTCCTTGAGCGATGCGCTGGCGAACAGCGGCAGGCCGATTTCGTAACCTTCGACATTGGCGATGCCGCCGCCGCGAATGCGTTCGACCAGCACTTCGCGGCTCTCCTGCACCTTGCCGTACACCGCGAGCTGGGTGCTGAGGTTGATCCGCAGCAGTTCCTGGATGTAGTTCTCGCCGTCGAGGATCGGATCCCAGAGCACCAGCGGACCGCCCTGCACCGTCGGAAATTTCTGCGTGAGGCGGGCGCGTTCGGCGAACTGCGCCGCGAGCGTGGCGCCGAAGCGCAGACCGACGAGCCCCACGCGCGTGGCGGAGGGTACGCGCGCGGCCAACGCCTCGACCGCCGCCCCGAGGTCGTCCAGGTAGGCGTCGACGCTTACGCTGGCGGTCTCACCACCGCTGTCGCCGGCCCCGCTGTAGTCGAAGCGAAGCACCGGGATGCCGCGCGCCGCCAGCGTGCGCGCGAATACCACGAACACGCGGTGGCTCCAGAGCTTTTCCTCGCCAAAGGGGTGGCTCATGACATACGCCGTTCGCGAGCCGGCCGAGGCAGGCGCATGCAGCATGCCAAACAGGCGCGTGACGCCCCGGTAAAAGTAAAACGGGGTTTCGGTCACGAGTTTCGGACCAAGTCTCGTTTACTCATTCGGAGGTTCCGGCGGCGGTAGCGGGCCCCGTTGCTGTCTTGTATAAGGCACGCGCACCGCATGTCAGGCTGTTCAAAAATTCGGTTCACTTATGTCCACGAAATCGTTCATACGCAGCGCGTTCAGCGTGCTGGCGCTGTCAGCGTGGACGGCTGTCGGGCAAATTCCGCAGCCGCCGGTTCCCGCGACAGGAGATAGGGGCGTGATTGTAGTCTTCGGAGCGTCGTACGCGAAAGATTGGCCCGTTGCAGAAATTGCCGGCCTTGCAGTCGTCAACGCCGGTGTCGGCGGCAACGAGACGCGCGACATGATGGAGCGTTACGAGCGCGACGTGCTCGCTCTTGCCCCTCGTTACGTCCTGATCTGGGGTTTCATCAACGACTACACGCGCATGCCCGCCGAGAAACACCCGCAGGTCGCGGCGCTGATCGAGCAGCGGATCACGCAGATGGTCGATCTCGCGGTGGCGCGCAACATACGCGTGGTATTGGCCACCGAAGTGACGATGCCGGCCGCCACCAGCTGGTCGGGCTCGGTGCTGGCGTCCATCTACAGCGCGCTCGGCCGCAAGGGCTATGCCGACCGCATCAACACGCAGGTCATGAACAGCAACCGCTGGCTCGAGAAGTTCGCGGCGACACGCTCGCTGCCCGTGCTCGACCTGCAGCGCGCGCTCGCGCCCGAGGGCTTCTACCGGGAACGCCGGTATTCGCTGCCTGATGGTAGCCACCTCACCTCCGCCGCCTACGCGGCTCTCAACCTGTACGTCGACACGCAGAAAGGTCTCTTCAGCAAATGAGCAAACAACTTCGGGTGGCAATCTTCGGCGGCGGACGCATGGCCGGAAACCATGCCACGGCCATCCGACTGCAGGCCGACGCCAAATTCGTCGCCGTCGCCGATCCTTATCTGAGCCCCGAGGAAGTGCGCGAGCGATTCGGCGCCGACATCGAGCACTACAAGGATCCGCAGGAGCTGCTGGCCCGGGCGAAGCCCGACGTGGTGCACATCGTCACGCCGCCGCACACGCACTACCCGCTCGCGCGACTCGCGCTCGAGAACGGCGCCAGCGTCTACGTCGAGAAGCCGTTCGCGCCTCTCGCACGCGAAGCCGCCGACATCCTCGACCTCGCCGCCTCGAAGGGCCTGCAGGCCTACGGCGGCGCACCAGGTGCTGTTCCAGCGCGCCGGCCAGCTCTACCAGAACACCTGCCGATGATCGGCAAGCTGATCCACGTCGAGAGCTATTTCTCGTTCAAGCCGGTGCGCCGGCGAGCCGATGGCGGCACGCCGCTCGGCGCCGAGGACCAGCTCATCGACATCCTGCCGCACCCGGTCTATCTACTGCTGTCGGCGCTCGAGTCGCAGTCGGGCGAGACGCCCGAGCTCACCGCGCTCGATGTCGATGCCGACGGTGAAGTGCGCGCGGTGATCCGCAGCGGCAGCGCCATGGCCACGCTCATCGTCTCGCTGCGCGCGCGCCCGATCGAGTCCTACCTGCGCGTGGTCGGCACCAACGGCTCGGTGACGGCGGACTTCATCCTGGGCGACGTGGTCGCGCTGCCGGGCGCCGGCGCGTCGGCGCCGGCCGTGGTGGTCAAACCCTTCAGCCAGTCGTTCAAGAAATTCTGGGGCAGCTTTGCGGGCGTCGGCCGGCTGCTGTTCCGTCGCCAGAAAAGTTATCCGGGTCTCGGCGAACTGCTGACGCTGCTGTACGGCAGCGTTCGCACCGGCACGAATCCGCCGATCAGCCGCCAGACCATCCTCACCACGGTGTCGATCTGCGAGCAGATATCGGCGCGGCTATACGCCGCCGGCGCCAAGGTCGAAGAACAGGCGCGCGCCACGCTGGCCGCCGCCAACGCCGCGCTCTCGCCGGTCGATCCGGCGCGCGGCGTCGTGTTCGTCACCGGTGGCTCGGGCTTTCTCGGCCGCTGCGCGCTGCGCGAATTCCGCGCCAATGGCTGGCGCGTGCGCGCGCTGGTGCGGCGCGTACCGGGCGCGCGCAACCAGGTTCCGGGCATCGACTACGTGGAAGGCGACCTGGGCCGCGGGATCGCGCCCCAACTACTCGAGGGCGTGAACGTCGTCGCGCACCTGGCCGCGGAAACCGCGGGCAATCAGCAGGCGCACGAGCGCAACACCGTCGTCGCGACCCGCAATCTCGTCGATGCGATGAAAGCGGCCGGCGTGCGCAGGCTCATCAACATCAGCAGCGTGGCCGTGCTCAAGCCTGGCCCCAGCCTGCTGCGCGAAGATTCGACCGTCGATCACGGCAATCTGTCGCGCGGTCCGTACGTCTGGGCGAAGGCCGAAGCCGAAGTCGAGGCGATCAAGCGCGCCGAGGCTGGCGACATCGAGATCCGCACGATCCGCCTCGGGCCGCTCGTCGATTTCAATGAATACACGCCCCCGGGCCGTCTCGGCCGCGAAGTCGTGCGTCTGTTCGTCGCCATGGGCAGCCGCGGCAATGAGCTCAGCGTCTGCGACGTGCGCACCGCGGCGCAGGTGGTGCGTCACTACGCCAGCCACTTCGATGCGTCGCCCGCCATGGTGAATCTGCTGGAAGTGCCCGCGACCCGGCGCGGCGATCTTGCGAACCGGCTGCGCGCAACGCGCCCGGATCTCAAGTTCTTCTGGATGCCGTTCTTCGTGTTGCGGGCCTTGAGCTGGTTCGCGATCGGACTGCAGAAGCTGCTCAAGCCGGGCCGCCCGGCGCTCAACCTGTACGCGGCATTCAAGTCGGAGCGCTACGACCCGCAGGTGTCGGCCCGCGTGGTCGCCGAAGCACGCAAGAGCGGGACTGGCTAGACGACCATGGCCCGCGCAAGTCTCCTCTCGTGGGGTAATCACCCGCGTTTTCCGCAGACTCCGCGCAGTTGCCACTGGATCGACACGCTGCCCGCCGCACTCGCCGACACGAGTCGCGCCCATGGCACCACGCTGCCCTTCGGCAACGGGCGCAGCTATGGCGACAGTTGCCTGGCGGCGAGCGATCACGTACTGCACCTGAAGCCGCTCGATCGGTTCGTCAGCGCCGACTGGCAGACGGGTGTGCTCGTCGCCGAGGCAGGCATCACGCTCGAGGACATCCTGAAAGCCGCCATACCGCGCGGCTGGTTCGTGGCGGTGACTCCCGGCACCAAACACGTGACGCTGGGTGGCGCCATCGCCAACGACGTACACGGCAAGAATCACCACCGGCGCGGCACGTTCGGGCGCCATGTGCGCAAACTGGGTCTGCTGCGTTCGGACTCCGGTCGGCACACCCTTTCGCGCGAGAGCGACGCCGCGCTGTTCGCCGCGACGATCGGCGGGCTCGGCCTCACCGGCGTGATCGAATGGGCCGAGATCGAGCTCATGCCCATCCGCTCGAGCCAGCTCGAGGTGCTCACGCACCGCTTCGACAACCTCGACGAGTTTTTCGCCTTGTCCAGCGAACTCGACGCGCACCACGAGTTCTGCGTGTCGTGGATCGACTGCACGGCGAGCGGCAAAGCCACGGGCCGCGGCATCTACATGGCGGGCGATTTCGCCGCCGACGGCACGCTCGAGGTGGAGGCGCCGCGCAGCCTCACCGTGCCGGTCACGCCGCCGTTGTCACTGGTCAACGGCGTTTCGCTGCGCGCTTTCAACTCGCTGTACTGGCACAAGGCCGCACGCGGACGGGTATCCGGCCGCATGGGTTATGAACCTTTCTTCTATCCACTCGATGGCCTCCTGCAGTGGAACCGGCTCTATGGGCCGCGAGGTTTCCAGCAGTACCAGTGCCTCATCCCGGAAGGAGCCGCGCCGCGCGCGATCCGCGAATTGTTAGAGGCCATCGCCGCCGCGGGCACAGGATCGTTCCTGGCGGTGCTCAAGCGCTGCGGCGACCTGGATTCGCCTGGCCTGCTGTCGTTTCCGCAGGCCGGCGTCACGCTGGCGCTGGACTTTACCCAGAATGAACGGTTGGCCAGCGATCTGTTCCCGCGGCTCGACGCCATCGTGCGCGCCGCCGCCGGACGCCTCTACCCCGCCAAGGATGCCCACATGACCGGAGAAGATTTTCGTCGTGCCTACCCGCGCTGGCGCGACGTCGCCCAACTACGTGACCCGGCGCTGATGTCGCGTTTCTGGCAACGTGTGACCGCATGAAACGCATCCTGATCATCGGCGCCACCTCGGGTATCGCCAGCGCCTGCGCGCGCGAGTGGGCCGCACGCGGCGCTTCGCTGTTCCTCGTTGCCCGCGACGCCGGCCGGCTCGAAGCCCTCGCGGCCGACCTGCGTGTGCGCGGCAGCGGCACCGTTCACAGCTATCGCATGGACGCGGTCGAGGTGGCGGCGCACGCGCCGATGCTCGACGCCTGCATGGCGCAACTCGGCGGCCTCGACGCCGCGCTGATCGCGCACGGCACGCTGCCCGACCAGGCCGCGTGCGAACGCGATCCGGCACTCGCGCTGCGCGAAATCATGATCAACGGCAGCTCGGTGATCGCGCTGCTCGGCCTGCTCGCCAATCGGTTCGAGCAGCAGCGTGCGGGCGCGCTCGCGGTCATCACCTCGGTAGCCGGTGATCGCGGCCGCCCCAGCAACTACGTGTACGGCAGCGCCAAGGCCGGCGTCTCGGTTTTCTGTGAAGGATTGCGCGCACGGCTGTTCAAGGCCGGCGTCTCGCTCACCGACATTCGCCCGGGCTTCGTGGCCACGCCGATGACGCGCGGATTGCCGCTACCCGCGCCGCTGGTCGCCTCTGCCGAATCCGTGGCCCGCCGCATCGTCTCCGGTATCGATCGGCGCAAGGACGTGTTGTACACACCGGCGTTCTGGGCGCTGATCATGCTCGTGATCCGCTGCATCCCGCGATTCGTCTTCAAGCGCCTGAAGCTGTGACGGATCCCGCCACGCCCCTGCTGTCGGGCTGGCGCTATCGCGCCGTCATCTGGTCGGTGATCCTCGCGGCCGCGGGTTATCTGGCGTTCGCGTTGTGGGGCGGCTGGAGCGACGTCGTGCACGCGCTGGTGCAGGTAGGACTCATCGGCACGGCCGTGTCGCTGGCATTGTCACTGGTCAACTACGGAATGCGCTTCCTGCGCTGGCAGGCCTACCTGCGCGCCATGGATCACCCCGTGCCCTGGCGCGGAAGCCTCGCCATCTACCTGGCCGGTTTCGCCCTCACGACCACGCCTGGCAAGGCCGGTGAAGCGCTGCGCGGCGTCCTGCTGAAGCGCTGGGGCGTGCCCTATCCACAGAGCCTCGCCGCCTTCCTGAGCGAGCGCCTCTCGGACCTGGTCGCCATCCTGCTGCTGACGCTGTTCGGGCTGTCTATCTACCCCGCCGCCCGGCCGATGATGATCGTCGGCGCGCTCGCGGTCCTCGCCGCCTACATCGTGGTGTCGAACCCGCGCCCGGTCGAACTGCTCATCCAGCGCATGCACGGCGAAGGGCGCTTCGCGAAACTGCTGCGTCACGGGCTGCAGGTGCTGCTGCAGGCGCGGCGCTGCCATACGCCCTCACTACTGGCGGGCGCGACGGCGCTGAGCCTCGTCGGCTGGGCCGCCGAAGCGTGGACGTTTCATCTGATATTGCAGTGGATGGGCATCGACGTTCCGCTCGAGTTCGCGGTGTTCGTCTACGCCATCTCCATGCTCGCGGGCGCGTTGACCTTCATGCCCGGCGGCCTCGGCAGCGCCGAGGGCGTCATGGTGTCGCTGCTCATCTGGAAAGGTGCGCCGGGCGCGGATGCCATCGCGGCCACCGTGCTGATCCGGCTTGCCACGCTGTGGTTCGCGGTGGCGATCGGCTGCGTGACGCTCGCGCGCCTCACCGGGCAGTCACGCCACGGTGAGGTCGCGAGCGATATTCGACGCTGACGTCTAGCGGACGTCGGTGACCGGGCTCGGCCGGGGGCCGCTCGCCGGATACCAGTTCGGATCGAAGCTGCCACCGACTTCGAAATCGTCGATGGTGTAGCCGAGGTCGTTCGCCAACCCCGTTCCCCAGTAACCACCGACATCGATGCCACTGCTCCAGCCGGTCACGCCCAGGCCGTCCGGCATGTTCGTGCGACGCGAAGACGGATTGGACTGGCTGTTGTTGTTAGCCCAGACGGAGAAACCAGACTGGCCATTCGCGCCCGAGGTGGCCTGGAACTGCAGGTGATACCAGCCGCCGACCGGCGCGGCACCGGTGCCCTGCGGCTTCGGCACGGGGCTCGGGTGATTGCTGCGCGTCAACAGGACGCCCGGCGCACACGACCACGTGATGTTCACGTTCGGCATGATGGTGACGTACTGGCCGGCGATCGGCGTGCGATCGAAGTTGGCCGACAAGCCCCAGTCCTGGTAGTCCGTCCAGATCGACGCCGGCGGAGTCCAGCCCATGTACTGGTAATCGAAGCCGAGCGTGCAACCCTGATTCCGGAACGCGGGAGCCAGGTGAATGATGATGCGCGAGTTCGGCTCCGTGCCGGTCGTTCCCATCAGGATGAGTTTGGTGATGAAGGCGTCGACCGGGAACGTGGAGTTCGGATCGAACTTGATGCGGAACCGCAGGAAGGCAGACTCGCCCATCGTAAACGTCTTGCTGAGCGGCGGTGTCACCCAGCCGGTGTTGAATTGGTTGTGCGTGGTGCAATTCGCTCCCGTGCCGCAACCGTGAACGACGATGTGCGGCGCACCGCTGCCATTCCAGCCACCGTTCGTGGTGTGCGTGGTCTCCCACGTGGTCGTCGACTGCGCGTAGCGATTCGCGAAGTTGTAAAGATTCGCACGAGACTCATTGAGATTCTCGAAGTTCGCGCGGAACCATGTTTGCGCGTGCGCGATTCCGCTGAAAGAAAGACTGGCAATCCCGATGAGCGCCACGGACTTCATCCGTGACAAGTAATTGATCTTCACGTCTCGTACCTCATTTTTTGCAACTAACAAGCTACGCACAGAATAGTCAATAAACAATGCAGGACCAAGCTGTCGCGGATCGCAGACCCGCGCGCATTTTCAGCGTCAAGAAGCCGTCAAGGCGTCGCCACTAGTCGATCCCCTACCACGTGCGCTGCTTGGCATTTCCAGGATGCGCAGGAAACCAAGACTCGCAATCAGGATGATGTAAGGCATCACCGGCACGATGAATCTGAACAGCGAAAACACCGCCGCGTGAATGATGACGAAGTATGCAAGCAGCCCAACCACGACCAGTGTGGCGTCGCTGCGAACGCGCAACAGCAGCCACAACCCTAGGAGCGCGCAACCATATATAGGCAGGTGAGTTCCCAGTATCAGCGCATGGTTGTTTCCGGTTTCCGTGGCATACCACAAGCGTGCGAATTTCCGGACGAGAAACCATGGGTACGATGCCGGATCCTGCTGCCAGCGCAGGCGGTACTTCTCGATTGCCGCTTCGCGGTAAAAGCGATCCTTCACGACCCACGTGGGTTTGCCGGTACTCACCACACCGATGGTCTTCAGGTGCTGCGCGTAAGCCGGAGAATTGCGACGTCGGTCCTCGATTTCCCAGAAGTCTTCGCTCGAACCGTTCAGGAGAGGCAGTCCGGGGATGGAAGTCGGGATGAAGGCACCGAGCACGGTGACGTTGCGGTAGGCCCAGGGTCCTACGACGATTGCGAAGCCGATCACAAATACCGCAGATTGCGCGAAGAATTTCGCGGCAGCGCCGCGCTTGCGCCACGTGATCCACGCGAGCAGTCCTACAAAGAAGACCGGGAAGTACTGCGCGGAGCCACGCACCATGCAGGCGAGGCCCAGCAGGAGGCCGGCGCCCAGGAATCCCATGACCGACTCACTGCGCAGGCTCCGCAGTGCCACCAGCAGGAACGCCGCGAGGAAAAACGCAAACAGAGATTCGGTGCCGATGTAGATAGGGGTCATTGCGCCGAATGGATAGACGGCGACGACCAGGGCACCGAGGAGCGCCGCGCGATACGGCACCAGCATGCGGCCGATGCCGAAGACCATGAGCACCATCAAGCCGTCGAGGAGCACCTGTGCCAGCTTGACCGGCAGCAGGCTGTCACCGAACACCGATTGAATCGCCGCGACGAACAGCGCGGTCAGGGGCGGCACCCAGAGCGGAAACTCCGGATCGGACGGGAACTGGCCTTCGCGGATCATCGTTGCACCATTGAGGATCGCTTCGATGGCGTTGGTGCTGAGATGAGCGTTGGGAACCACCGCCAGGAAAGCGAGCCGCACCAGCAGCGCGACCCCCAGCAACAGCAAGACGTGTGTGCGCAGTCGTTCCTCGACGGCAAACTGATTGATGAACGCGAGAATCTTGCGCATTGCCCTTCCCATAGCCCCGTTGGCGGCGTCCATTCGCCCTCATCTGATGGTGGAAGTCCAGAGGCCTGCTAACAACCGCCGCCGGAAAATCGAACCTTCCGCACACTTTGCGTCATGGGAGCGCCCTGAAATGCCAGCCCGCGGCCCCCTCGCGTAATATCCGCACGTCTACCGTGGCGCGCCGCGATCTGTTAAACGGGTCACCGGTCGAATACCCGAAACCACATCGCCAGGCAGCTCGAAATCGTGTCCAGTACCGAAGCACCGCAGGGACGAACAAGCGACGTGGAGTTCCGCGCTGCGCCGCTGTATGTCGACCTCGACGGCACCCTGATTCACACGGACATGCTGTTCGAGTCGTTGGTCCGGTTCTGGTGCCGCCATCCCTGGCGCGCCCTGTCCGTGATCGCCTGGGCCTTTCGCGGCCCCGCATACCTGAAAGCGCGGCTGGCCGCCGACTACGACGTCGATGTGGCCACCCTCCCCTGGAACGAAGAGCTGCTCGCCAACTTGCGCGAACAGGCAGCCGGTGGGCGGGTCGTCGTGCTCGCCACGGCGGCGAACGAGAACATTGCGCGCGCGATCGCCCGCCGGGCGGATTGCTTCTCCCGGGTGCTCGCGAGTTCCGCGACCCACAATCTCAAGGGCGCCGCCAAAGCGGACGCAATCGCCAAAGACGCCTCCGGCAAGCCTTTCGTCTATGCCGGCGATCATCCGGCGGACTTCCCCATCTGGCAGCGCGCCGCCGGCGCGTTGCTCGTCAACGCCTCGGCAAGCACGGCGCGCCGTGCGCGGCAGCTCACGAAGGTGGAGCGCGAGTTTCCGCCGACGTCATCCACTCTGCGGGCACTGCCGCGGGCGCTGCGAATGCACCAGTGGCTGAAGAACATGCTGGTCTTCGTGCCCTTTCTGGCCGCGCACGCCTGGGCCGACCCCCTGGCCTGGAAGGCGTCGATCGCGATGTTCTTCGCGTTCTCCCTATGTGCCTCGGGCATCTATCTGTTGAACGACCTGGTCGATCTTCCAGCCGACCGCGCCCATCCCCGGAAACGGTTCCGCCCCCTGGCAGCGGGCACCTTGCCTCTCAGTCGCGGCCTGGTGATGGCGCCCATCCTGCTGACGGGCGGACTGGCGATCGCGCTGTGGATCAACCCGCTGTCGCTGGCCATGCTCGGCGCGTACGTGCTCGCAACGACCGCGTACTCGCTCGTGCTCAAGCAGATCGTGCTGGTGGACGCGATCGTGCTGGCCTGCCTGTACACCTCGCGCGTGCTCGGTGGCGCCGCCGCGGTCATGGTCGTGCCTTCATTCTGGCTGCTGGCGCTGTCGATGTTTCTGTTCCTGAGCCTCGCGCTGATCAAGCGATATTCGGAGCTCATGACGCTGGCGTCGCTCAATCAGCCGTCCGCGCGAGGACGCGACTACAACGTCACCGATCGGACGGTCCTGATGGCGCTCGGCGTCGGGTCCGGCTTCTGCGCGGTTCTCGTCATGGCGATGTTCCTGAACAGCGCCGATATCGCCACGAGTTACGCGCGCCCGCAATTGCTCTGGGGCCTGTGCATCACGCTCATGTACTGGGTGTCGCGCATGTGGATCAAGGCGGCTCGCGGCGAAATGCACGACGACCCGATCGTCTACGCGGTCAAGGACCGGGCGAGCATCTTCGTCGCGGCGATGTCGGCGGCCTGCGTGGCGCTGGCGCTGTAGATAGATGAGCGAATCAGCGGCGATTTCAGCGATTGCGCCGCAACGCCGCCGGGTGTTGTGGCTGTCGCATTTCGTGCCGTATCCGCCCAAGGGCGGATGTTTCCAGCGCAGCTACAACCTGATCAAGCGGGTTGCCGCGGTGCACGACGTCCATCTCATCGCCGTCAAACACAAGAGCGGCACACATCCCGAGGACGAAATCCGCGAGGCGCGCACCGAATTGCTGCGCCACTGCAAGTCGGTGCAGATTCTCGATATCTCCGCCTCGACCACCGCGTCGAAGCTGGCGATGCGCGGTCTCGGCAGCGTGCTCACCTGGTCGCCACTCACCGTGACTATCTACAGGTCGGCCGAACTGCGCGCGCAGGTACGCGCACTGGTGCAGCGCGAGAAGATCGAGGCCGCGCACTTCGACGCCATCAGCCTGGCCGACTACCTGGAGGACGTCGGTGACGTCCCCACCGTCATGACGCATCACGGCGCCGAGTCGTTCATGATCCGCCGCCGCATCGACAACGAGAAAAATTTCGGCCGCAAGATGTTCTTCTGGCTCGAGTGGCACATGCTGCGGCGCTACGAAGCGCGCATGTGCCCGCGCTTCTCGACGAACGTCACGATGTCCAGGCTCGATTCGGAAATTCTCGCCGGGATCGCGCCCACCGCCCGCTTCACGGTCGTGCCCAATGGCGTCGACATCGGCTTCTTCGCGCCGCTGCAGGGAACGCGACGGCCGAACAGCATCGTGTTCGCGGGCCGGCTCGACCAGTACTCCAACCGTCATGGCATGTTGCGTTTCATGAACGAGGCGTGGCCAGCCATCAGGCGCGCGCACCCCGACGCGGTCATCGACGTGATCGGCAGCAATCCGCCGAAGGAAATCGAAGCGCTCGCCAGGGCGGATGCGAATGTGCGCGTGCATGGGTTCGTACCGGACGTGCGGCCGTTCTTCGCACGCGCCGCGGTCGCCATATGCCCCATCTGGGACGGCGGCGGAACGCGCATCAAGGTGCTCGACGGACTCGGCCAGGGGATGGCGCTGGTGGCGACGAGCATCGGCGCCGAAGGCATCGACGTGGTCGCCGATCGCGACCTGCTGATCGCCGACACGCCCGAACAATTCGCCAGCCAGATCTCGCGTGTCTTCACCGACGATGCCCTGCGCAGACGACTCGAAGTCAACGGGCGGCGACTGGTGGAAACGGTCTATTCGTGGGATTCCATCGCGCAGGAGTTGGCCACGCTGTACGCTCCGCCACCGAAATGAACACCGTTCCCGCCCCGTGCATGTCCATCGTCGTCGGCACTCTCAATCGTGGCGAGGTGCTGGGCCGTTCGATCGACAGCCTGTTAGCCCAGGATTTTCCCCGTGAGCGCTACGAAATCATTGTCGTAGACAACGGCTGCACCGACGGCACCGAAGCGCTGGTGCGCGCGCGCATGTCCACGGCCGGCAATCTGCGTTATGCGAAAGAGCCGAAGCTCGGACTCTCCAACGCGCGCAACAAGGGCATCGCCGAATCGCGTTTCGAGCTGGTGGGATTCTTCGACGACGACGCCACCGCGCAACGCGACTGGCTGACTCGTCTAACCACCATCTTCGCCGGCGATCCGGATACCGGCGCTGCCGGCGGGCCCATCTTCGTGGGCTGGCCGACCACGCGGCCGGTGTGGATGCCGCCATCCTGCGAAGGCTACTTCGGCCATTGCTTCTACGGCACGGAGCGCATCGAGCTCAAATTTCCGCAGTATCCGTACGGCAGCAACATGGTGATCCGCAAGACGCACCTGCTCGCCATCAACGGCTTCAGCGACAAGGTCGGCCCGAAGGGCGGCAACATGATGTCGGCCGGAGAACAGGACCTGTTCTCGCGGCTCTACAAGATACCCATCAAGGTGATGTACGAACCGGCAGCGCCCGTCGAACACTGGGTGCAGGCCGAACGTGTGAGCCGCCCATGGGTGCTCCGGCGCTCGTACAAACACGGGCTGTCCAACACGCGGATGATCAGCAACGACGAGACCTACCACTTCGGCAAGCTGATGCGCCGCATGTTCGTGTCGGCGTGGCGATGCGTGATGAGCGGCGTCGCCGCGGCGGCGGGCTGGCTGATGCGCAAACCGCCGGCGGTCACCATGGGGCGCTTCGCCAACATGATGTACTGGGCCGGCATCACGCGCGGCACCCTCGCGTCGCTGGGTCAGGCCGGACGCGGCTCCAGCCAGTAGAGAATCGGTCCCACCGGTTTGAGATGCAGCGCGAGCCGCGTCAGCGACGGCTTGCGCGACGCCTTGAACTTGCTGTCGTCGAGCTGATCGCGAACGCTGAGCCCCGTGGCATTGAAGTGATGGTGCCATTGCTCGTTCGACTGGAAGCACACGCCGACGCCCGCGGTATTGGCGCCGAGCGCGCGCGTGAACTTCGCGATGCTGCGCATCGAGGTCAGCGAGTAGATGAGCCAGCCGGGAATGCCGTCGAGCAGCATGCCGTCGTAGCGATTCTCCCAGACACATAGCCGCCCGCGCGGGCTCAGCAGCCTGCGGCACTGCGCGAGTGTGCCTTCGATGTTGGTGAGTGACTGGCGGTAGGAATCGCCCACGAGGTGATGCAGCAGCCAGTTGCAGCACACGATGTCGAAAGGACCTTCGATGGGAGCAAGCTCGGTCGCGGAGCCGCGCATGACTTTCTTGCGCGGATCGGGCTTGTTCTTCGCCAGCAGCGGGTCCGAGAGATCGACGACCGTGGCCGTGGACTGTGGATAGGTGCGCAGCACCAGGTCGGCGAAGTTGCCGTTGCCGCCGCCCACGTCGAGCAGGCTGAACTTGCCGTCCGGGAAGTCGCGATCGATGAGCGCCTTCAGCTTGAGCCAGCGAGCCTCGTACATGTAGTCGACGTCGAAAGCCTCGGTCTGGCTGTCATCGAGGACGCGGATATTTTCCATTCGTGAATCTCGCCATAAGGCATCTGGGGCGCGCCACATAACTTCGAGCGCAGGGACGGTCGGCGTGAGGCGGGTCACAGATTACCTCAACGGTGCCCCCGTCGAGGTCCGGGCGAGCGTCGTTTATAGCAGTCTGAAATCCGTCTCCGGGCGTCGATCCGGCACGACATGCTTGCGCTAGTCATAATTCGGCGCCGGTTTCGCACCGCGCGCCCTTTCGTGTTGAGAGCCTCAGAACCAACGATGAGTACGATTCCTCCTGAAGTCCCGCCTGGCGCCGCCGACCCTGCCCCAGTTCAAAAGAAGCCGCGGCTGTCGAGCGGCCGCATCCTGGTGCGCAACGTACTGTCGAACTGGACGGGCCTGGTGCTCAACATGGCGGTGGCGTTCTTCATGTCGCCGTTCCTCGTTCGCAGCCTGGGCGACGTCTGGTACGGCCTGTGGGTGCTGATCCGCTCCACCACCGGCTACATGGGCATGCTCGACGCCGGCGTACGCGTGGCGGTAGTCAAGTTCGTGGCGCGGGCGGATGCGTCGGGCGATTCGGTCGAGCTCAATCGCACCGTCAGCACAGCGTACTTCCTGTTCTGCTGCGTCACGGCGATCGTCGGCGTGGGCACGGTGGCGCTCGCCATCGCCTTCCCCTACATCTTCAAGATCGCACCGGACACCTTGCTGGTCACGCGCATCGTGGTGCTCATCGCCGGCACGTCGCTGGGCGTGAGCCTGCTGTCGTCGGTGGCTGGCGGCATCCTCACGGGAATGCAGCGGTTCGATATCTCGAACCAGATCGGCATCGCCACGCTGGTCATCCGCACCATCGTCATCGTGGTGATGATCAGCATGGGCTACGGCATCATCGCGCTGGCGGTCACTCACCTGTCCATGCAGGTGATGAACTGGTTCGTCATCAGCCACTTCGCACGCCGCATACGCCCTGACATCAAGATCGACATGCGCGATGCCAACCGCGATTCGGCGAAGAAGCTTTACGGTTACGGCTCCGCCAATGTCATCAGCGGCCTCGGCGACCTCCTGCTGTTCCGCACCGGTGAAGTACTCGCGGCGATATTCATCGGTCCGGCGGCCGTCACCTACTACGCCATCGCCGGCACGCTGCTCGAATACCTGCAGAAGCTGGTATTCACGATGGCGTCCACGCTGCATCCGTTCTCGAGCGCCAAACAGGCGAGCGGCGATGAGCGCAGCCTGCAGGCCGTCGCGATTGTGGGTACCAAGCTGAGCTTCCTCATCGCGCTGCCGGTGATCGGCGGCATCATCATCTTCGGCCACGAATTCATCGCCTCGTGGATGGGCGCCAGCTACGCCGACCTGGCGGGTCCGCTGCTCATGGCCATGGCCCTGGGCCGCCTGTTCTGGATTGCGCAGTCGGGCACGTTCCAGATCCTGCTCGGCGCGGGCCGCCACCAGCAGGCCATGATCATCAACGTACTCACCGGCGTCCTCAGCTTCCTGGGCGGCCTCATCGCGATCCAGAAACATGGCCTGCTCGGCATGACGATCGGCGCCGCCATTCCGGTCATCGTGATGCACGGCATCGTCACGCCGGTCTACGCCATGCGCACGCTCAAGATTCCGTTCAGCCGCTACCTCGTGGAATCGATGTTGCGACCGATCGCGGCCAGCGTGCCCTTCGTGCTGGCGCTGCTGGCGATCCAGTACTGGTTTGCGCCGCATTCCTTGTGGGCCATCGCGTTGGCAGGCATCGCGGCCGCGCCGGTGCTGGTGTTGTCGTCTTACTACCTCGCGTTCAACCGTGAAGATCGGGTGCGCTACCTGCACCGCTTCATTCCGTCGACGCGACCCAAGACCGCGTGAAGACGCGATCGCTGATCCTGATGAAGTGGCCGACCAATGTCGGCTACGCCATCGGCGCGCTGGAAAAGCTGTTCTACGAAACGGCGCTGGAGCTCGCCGACGGCGACACTTCCGCCGTGCACTTCGGTTACACCGACATCGCGCCCGGGCGGCCGGCGACGCTGCCGGAAGATTTCACCAACTACCACGCCATCGACATCAACCATCCGACGCCGGCGATGCTGTCGTCGCTGCGCGAACTCGTGGCGCGCGAGCGCATCGATTTCGCGATGCCGTTCGACATCCAGCCGGCGCATGTGATGTTCCCGGTGATGCGCGCCGCGGGCGTACGCACCATCGTTCCCTACTGGGGCGCGCCGATTTCCGGCATGAGCCCGCCGTGGAAACGCCTGCTCAAGCGCATGCTGCTCGCGGCCGACTCCTCGCGCGCCGACGGCCTCATCTTCGAATCACAGGCCATGGCGGACTTCGCCATCCTCGGCCGCGGTGTGCCGGCGGATCGCGCCGACGTGGTGTACCTCGGCGTCGACACGGAGAAATTCCGGCCGGACCGCAGCAGCGACTACGTGCACACGGCTCTCGGCATCCCGAAAGATCGCAAGGTGTTCGTGTTCACCGGTCACTGCACGCAACGCAAGGGTATCCGCACGCTGATCGACGCCGCCATCGAAGTGCTGCACAAGCGCGGCCGTACGGATGTCTGCTTCCTGCTGTGCGGCAACTCGGGTGATGAGAGCAAGCCTTACGAGGCGTTGTACGAATCACTGCCCATCGCGCCGTGGATCCGCTTCCTCGGATATCGTCGCGACATCGTGCAGATCTTCCAGAGCGCCTGGTGCGGCATCATTCCGTCATCGGGCTGGGACTCGTTCACGCTGAGCTCGGTGGAGATGGCGGCCTGCGGCCTGCCCATCATCGCCTCGCGGCTGCAGGGCCTCGCCGAAGCGGTATTGCACGAAAAGACCGGTCTGAACTTCGAGCCCGGCAACGCGGGCGCACTCGCGGACTGCATCGAACGCATGGCTGACAACCCGGAGGCGACGCGCGCGTTCGGCGATGCCGGCCGGCAGCGCGCCGCCAACGAGCTCACGCTCGCGCGTCAGAAAGCGGGACTCTTGCGCGCCATCCGGCGCCGCCTCAGAGGTGCCGTCGGCGGTGCCGCCGGACTCAGCGGTGCCGGGCCGGGAAACCGGGATAACTCAGGGGATTGACGACATCGCAGAGTTATCCCGGTTTCCCGGCCCGGCACCGCTGAGTCCGGCACCTCTGACTTCAGCGCCTGGCGAGCGCTTCTTCGTAGAATTTTTCATGCGCGGTCACCATGTGGCCGAGCGTGAAGCGGTGTTCGAACGCCGCGCCGCCTTGCGCGCCAACCTTCGCGGCCAGTACCGGATCCGTCGACAGGCGGGAGATGGCCGCGGCCAGGGCGCCGGCATCGGCCGGTGGCACCACCAGCGCACCGGCGCCGTCACCGCCCACCAGGTTGCGGTTGTCGCCCACGTCGGTCACGACGATGGGCAGTCGCGCCGCCATGGCTTCGAGCAGCGTGAGCGGCATCGCCTCCCACAGCGACGACATGACGAACATGTCGAATGTCGGCAGGATCTGCTGGACGTCTTTGCGCCAGCCGGTGAATTGCACGCGCTCGCCGAGCGCCAGGTCCGCGGCCTCCTTGCGCAGCGCCTGTTCCAGCGGTCCGCCGCCCACGATCAGGAATTTCACGTCGGGCGACGAGGCGAGCACGCTCTTCGCCGCCTGCAGCAGGTGGGTGACGCCCTTCTGGCGCGACAGGACGGCGATGGTGCCGACGACGCGATCGTTGTCGCCGAATCCGAACTCGGCGCGCATGCGCGCGCGGTGCGCCGGATCACCGACGAAAGGATTGGGCTGCACGCCGTTCATGACGGTGCGTATGCGTTCCGGGTTCACCCGGTGATGCTTGATGATAGCCGCGCGCTGCTGGTCCGCGACTGCGATCAGCGCCGACGCGGGACGCGAGAGCATGCGCTCCATGAACATGCGTTTCGCTTCGGCGTAGGGATAGTTGCCGTAGTGAAAGCTGTGCACCCAGTAAGGCATGAGGCCGAGGTAGCCGATTGGCCCGGCGGCCGCGAGCGGCGGCTCGCCGTGGCTGTGCACGATGTCGGGACGCAGGCGCCGCAGCGTGCGATACAGGTCGAGCGGCGCGAGATGCCGGCGGCTGCGCTTGTACTCGCTCATGAGCACGACGTCGGCACCTTCCGAGCGCAGCTTTTCGCCCAGCGTGCCGATGCCGCGGGTACAAACTACCGTGACGCGGAAGCGCGCCGGATCGAGACCGCGCGCCAGGTGTCCGATGACGTTTTCGAGGCCGCCAAAATCCAGCGCGCCCGTGAGCTGAACGACCTTGATCAAGATTCCGCACCCGCCGTGCGGTGGTCGGTAGCCACGCGTTTTCGTCCTCGTGCGCGTCCGCCCTGCGGATCGGCATCGACGAGGCCGACGAGCCGCTTGTTGGCGACCGTGAGGCCGCAGAGCAGAAACAGGTGCGGGTAGCTCAAGCCGCCGAGGAACGTGCCGCAGACCGCGAACGCGACCAGCGACATCGCCACGGCACTGGGCCAGGCCGCGGGAAACTTTGCTTCGGCGCCCTGCGCGATGAGTTTTGCACGCACCTTCATGTTGGCGATGATCGAGGAGATGATGAGCCAGATGAGCAGACCGACACCGAGGTAGCCATATTCCCCCAGCGTGCGGAAGTAGATGCTGTGGGCGGAGAACCACTTGTTCGACGCGTACCCGAGCCTGCCGCTGCTGCCGAGGTAGTAGCGGCCGTAGGCCGAGGAGAAGTTGCCGGCGCCGACTCCGAGTGGATAGTCGATCGCCATCTTCATCGACGCCGTCCACGTCGTGAGCCGCGCCTGCGCGGAAGTGTCTTCGGAAGTATTGCTGAGGCCGCTCATGCGGCTCAGGTAGCTCGCAGGCGCGAATATCAGCACGCAGATCAACCCCAGGACCATGATGCCGATGCCGAGCGCCTTCTTGCCGCTCATGAACCACCAGTAGAACATCACCGCCGCGATCACGCCGAGCGAACCACCGCGTGAAGACGTGCCGATCACGCCGAACAGCGCGACGAGCACGCCGACCAGCCCGAATATCCTGACGACGGGACTCTTCGAGGCCATCACCAGGAAGAGACAGAACGGGAACATCATCGCCAGGCCCCAGGCGAAATCGTTGCCGTCGCCCATGAAGTACGCCGCGGCAAACGATCCGGCGCGCACCTCCTGCCCGAGCCTGGGCAGGTTCATGTACACGAGGTAGACGATGACCATCACCAGCATCACGCAAAAAGCCTGGAAGCGTTTCGGACGGTCGATCAGGCACGTGGCCAGGTAGAAGAGGATCAGGTAGTCGACGAAAGGCCGGATGCTGTCGAATGCCCGCTGCTTCACCACGGCCCACATGACGGACGCGACCGTGAAGATCAACAACGTCACGAGCAGCCGGGTCTGCCGATGCTTGAACAGATCGCCGAATCCGACCTGCGCGATGGTGAACAGCAGCATCGAGTAGGTGATGAGCGTCGTGATGCGCATCTGCTTGAGAATGGGGTAGCCATTCGGCAAACCCGAATACTCGAGCGCAAAGGCGATGAGGAATCCGAAGAACACCCAGTTGGCGGTAGTTCGGTCGGCCTTGCTGCGCCGGTGCGGCGGCAGCCGCGCTTGCGCGGCGGCCTCGGGCGCGGCGTCGGCCGGCGGAGTCGTCTGCACTTTCATGGCGTTTCGCGTCGCACGATGTTGCGGACCCGATCCGCCAGGTCCGGCGGACTGTAGGCGTGCGTGGGAAGCGTGAGTATGCGCTCGGCCACCGTGCGCGCTCCGGGCGTCGGTGGGGCATCTGCGGCGAGTCGCGCGCGCACCTTCGGCACATCGGCGAGCGCGCTCGGATACGACGCGGTGGCGCCGATGCCGTCCGCCTCGAGCGCGGCGATCAGCCGATCGCGCTCAGTCTGGGACCGCGCCAGCACCGGCAGGCGCAGGTACACGGGCCTGGCGTCGGCGGGCAGCGTGATGAGTTGCAGCGCCGGCACGTCGGCGAGCGCCGCGCGCAACCGCTCGGCGTTGGCGATGCGTGGCGCGTTGATCTCGTCGATTCGCCGGCACAGCCGGACGGCGATCCCCGCCAGCGCCGGGCTGTATCGCGTAATCGGATATTCGAGCTCATACGGCGTCTGCCCGAGCTTGAGGCCGGGGAGCGAGCGCACGAATCCGAAGTACGCGGGCCTGAGCAACAGCGAATACGCGGCAAGCTTGCCGGCATTCATGCAGGTTTCGGCGGGCGTTGCGAACGGGAGCGCGGTCCATTGCCGCTCGATCTCCTCGCTCAGGACCCCGCGGCGCGACACCAGCGCCCCGCCCTGCATCGTCGGAATATTCTTGCCCTTGTCGAAACTGTAGAGGCCGACATCGCCGAAGCCACCCGCAGGCGTGCCGCCGATGCTCGCGCCCAGCGACTGCGCGGCATCGTCCAGTAGATAGGCGCCGCCGGCGGCCGCGATGCTCGCGATCTCCGCGGTATCGTTCGGAATGCCATAGAGGTTGGCGGTGATGATCGCCAGCACACCCGACAGATCGATGCGCGCCAGCGCGTCGAGATCGAGTGACAGCGTGCGCGGATCCACGTCGCAGAGCACCGGCGTCAGGCCCGTGTTCTCGAGCGCGGCGGCCACGGAGTAGCAGGTGTAACCCGCGATCACCACGCGGGTGCGCCGGCTGCCGGCCACGGCTTTCATCGCGCGCAGCGCCACCACCATGGCGGCGCGGCCCGAAGAGAACGACCGGCATGCGTCGCGATGCGAGAGGCGTGCGAGCTCGGCATGCAATGCGTTCAGGTCCGCGTCCGAGCGTGAGCCTTGCCACAGGCCCGAAGCGATTTCGCCGAGGCGCAGCGGTGTGCCGGCGGGCGCTACGAAGCTCATGGGAAAGGGGCGCGGCTCAGGAACTGGGGCATTACATGCATTCGTGGTCGGCTTCGTCGGCAGCGTGAAGGGCGGCGATTTTACCTTGGCGGTCCGCAGCGCTCGGGCCGCCCGCGACCCAGGGTCTCCCAAGGCGAGAGGTAACTCACATTTCACTTTTGGCGCCACCGACCTGCCATCCGGGCACCCCGTTGTATGATGCCGCCGCTTCAAGGGAGCCGTTTTGAGCCTCATAAGAACCTTCTCCGGGCTGATCGCGCTGACCGCGATCCTCGCCGCCAATCTGCTGATGTGCGCCCTGTCGCTGGCTCTGTTCGCCCTGCGGGGTGGCCGCCCAAAAGCGCCGGCCGCAACCGCCGCCACCATCAAGTTGCTGCTCGTTGCCCCGTTTTCGCCCGGCAACGAGAGCGGGGGCTCGAAGGCCGTACTCGACCTGGCGAACACGCTCAAACCCCATTTCGATCTCACAACCCATGTCGTTGTAAAAAACGCCCCCCGCGGCGGAATTGCCCGCCGCCTGGCGCGAGCGCTGCTGCGGCCGCTGCCCATCCCGGACCACTGTCGCGAACTCATGTTCGGCGATGCCTCGCTGTCGGCGGCGATCGCGCCCGCGCATACCGTGCTCTTCGAATTCCAGCTCACGGCCGTCTATCTATGTTTCGGTCGCATGCACGGCAAACGCGTCGTGGTGCGCGATCATGAAGTGCTGGTGAGAAAGCTCGACATGGAGCGCCGGGCCACCCGCGGACTCGAGTCCCTGGCCTTCCGGCTGCGGACCCTGAGCTGCTGGCTGGTGACGCTCGCGGCGTATGCGCGCGCGCACCTCATCATCACGCTCACCGAAGCAGACCGGGTGGCCATCGCGCGCTGGTTCCCGTTCTTCGCGGCGCGCACCGTGAGCGTGCCGGCGCCGTTCGAGCCGCCGAACCTCGAGTCCAAGCCGGCGCGCGCAGGTCCGCGCGAACTGCTGATGGTGGCGAACTTCTTCCACAGTCCGAATCGCGATGGCCTGCGCTGGTTCCTGCGCGAATGCGCGCCGCGGCTCGAGCCGGGATTCACATTGCATTTGTGTGGCATCGACGGCGCCCTGTCCGCCGAGCACTTGAGTTCGCCGCACCTCACCATCGTGCGCCACGGGTTCGTGGCCCGCGACGAGGACGTGGCGGCGCTGGCCGACATCGCCGTCGCGCCCATCATTTCGGGTGGCGGCGTGCGCATCAAGAATCTGTTCCTGGGGTCATTGGGCAAGGCACTGGCCACCACCCCGCTCGGCAACGAGGGCATCGAACTCGTCGATGGGGTGCACGCCATGATCAGCGCCGATGGCGCCACGATGGCGGCCAAGCTCAATGCCGCCGCTCGCGACCCGGATTACGTCGCAAGGCTCGGTGTGGCCGCCGCCGCCCATATCCGGGCCCAATTCCGCCAGGAGGCGGTCGGGACGCGCCTGATCGATTTATTGCGCTCCCCGTCACGCCCCGGAGAACTCCCCGGTTGACGGTGGCCTTTTCCCTGCACCCGCACCGGTAACATTTCGCCCGCTTTTCTACACAACTCAAGAGCCCAAACATGTCGATTCCCGGCCGAGATGCATTGATGTCCACCGCCTGGGGTTATCGCGCCTACATGGCGCTGCGCTGGGGCACCCAGCGCCGCGAAGCGCCGCGCGTGAACCCGGTCAACACCGTGCTCAGGACGAAGGCCGATGTCGATGCCGCGGTCGCCGAAGCAGCCCGGCTGCGCCTGCCGCAGTTCAGCGATCCACCGAAGACCTGGGACACGCTGGGCGCGCTGCACGAGATCGTGAGCCGCACCGGCACCGATGCGAAGGTGCTCGATGCCGGCGCGGAGATCTATTCGCGCATCCTGCCGTGGCTCTATCTATACGGTTACCGCAATCTCACCGGCAACAACCTGGTGTTCGACAAGAGCAAGACCGTCAAGCGCGGCACCATTGCCTATGAATACGGCGACATCACCGCCACGCGCTTCGATGACCGGCACTTCGACGCCATCACCTGCCTGTCGGTGGTCGAGCACGGCGTGGACCTGCAGAAATATTTCGCCGAGATGGCGCGCATCCTCAAGCCGGGCGGCGTGCTGGTCACCTCCACCGACTACTTCGAACATCCGACCGACACGCGCGGCCTTTCCGCCTACGGCACGCCCATTCGGGTGTTTACGCGTGAGGATATCGAGAAGGCTGTAGACGGCGCGAAGAAGGTGGGCCTGCGGCTCACCCAGCCCATCGACTACAGCTCGCAGGAGCGCGTCGTCACCTGGAAGCAGTTCGGGCTGTCGTATTCGTTCATCATCTTCTCGATGATTCGTCAGTGAACCTCGTTCACTGAGTATGGGCCGCGCGTGCGGCAAGCACGGCACGGTCCGGCTTGCCCGTGGCCGTCAGCGGCAGATCCGGCTCGAACACCACGGCTGAGATCGCCGCGTAGTTAGGGAGTTGGCGGCGGCAATGTTCGCGAATGCGATCGGCGAGATCCCCGGGCGAAGACGCGGCGGCGGTGACGTACAACACGATGCGTTGCCCCAGGAGCTCGTCCGCGACGCCGACGGCCACGCACGCGGCGACGCCCGGCACCTCGGCCGCCACCGTCTCGATTTCCGTGGGGCTGACGCGCACGCCGGAGATCTTGATCTGGTCATCCTGCCTGCCGACGAACCACAGGAATCCATCGGCGTCGCGCCGCGCGAGATCTCCGGACCACACCGCCGGGTCACCTTCCCACGGCCGGAATCGGCGCTGCGTGAGCGCGCCATCGTTCCAGTAACCTTGCGAGACAAACGAGCCGCGATGCACGAGTTCGCCAACCACCTCCGCGGCACATTCCCGGCCCGCTTCGTCGACTACCACGACCTGCTGGCCGGGCACGGCCTTGCCGATCGAGCCGATGCGGCGTGGCAGCTCGGCCGGATCGAGATAGGTCGAGCGGAAAGCCTCGGTGAGACCGTACATGCAGAAGATGCGTGCGCCGGGCAGCAGCGCCTGCAGCGCGCGAATGGTGGCCGCGTGCAGCGCGCCACCGGAGTTGGTGATGTAGCGCAGGGCCGCGGGCGGCGTCGCACGCCAGCGGGCCGCGGCGAGCTGCATCCACATCGTGGGCACGCCGGCCAGCGCCGTGATGCGCTCATCGTGAATCTCGTTGATGAGCGCGGCGGCCGAAGCGTAGTTAGTGAGCACGGCGCAGGCGCCCACGGTGAACGCCGTGGCGATCTGGTTGAAGCCGTAGTCGAAACTCCACGGCAGCGCCACGAGAATGCGGTCGGCGGGCTCGTTGCCGAGATACTGAGACACCGTGGCCGCCCCGGCCGTGAGATTCGCATGCGAAAGCATCACGCCTTTCGGAAGACCGGTGCTGCCCGAGGTATAGAAGAGTGCGGCAAGATCCTCGGGGCTGGAGTCGGCGCCCCTCGCGATGGCCACGGCATCCGTACTGGGCTGGAGCAGATCCTGAAGCCGCAGGGCGCGGACCCCGCCGGTCTCGAGATCGCCTGGCTGCGCATCCGATGCCACCAGGAAGTCGAGTGCGGGAAGCGGTGTGGTGCCGATGAGCTGGGGTGCAATGGCGCCGCTGGTGATCAACATCCGCGCGCCGCTGTCCTTGAGCACATGCGCAAGCTGGCGGGCGCGCAGTCCGGGATTGAGCGGCATGAAAATGGCGCCGATCCGGCTGGCCGCAAAGGCGAGTTCGACCGCTTCAGGCCGATTGGCGAGATGTACGGCGATGCGATCCCCGCGCGCGATACCCAGCCGCGCGAGGCCTGCCGCCAGCCGCAGGGTGGCGGCGCGAACCTCGGCGTAGGTTGCCGACGCGGCGCGATAGCTCAATGCAACGGCATCCGGCCGCTGCGTCGCGCTTCGATCCAACAACTCGTGCAGCATCATCATTCGGGCCGTGATGTTAACCTCACGCCGCGCCACGCGCGCGTGACGTGTTGCGCGTTCCCGTCCTCGGTATCTCCATGCACAGATTGAAACAGCTCGTTCGCCGGTCCCTTGCCAATACGCTCTACTACAGCGGCGCGCTGTGGCTGTACGCGCACCTGCTGGCGCGCAATCGCGTAGTCGTGCTCACCTATCACCGGGTGCTGCCGTCCGACAGGGCCGCGGCTAGCTTCTCCTCGCCGGCCATCGTCGTGACCCCCTCCACCTTCGCCATGCACATGGAGACCGTGAAACGCTGGTTCACGCCGCTGAACGCCAGTGCGTTTGCCGCGCATTCGGGCGGCCGCGGCTGCCTCGTCACGTTCGATGACGGCTGGTACGACAACCACGCCTACGCGCTGCCGGTGCTCGAGCGCACCGGCGTGCCCATGCTGCTGTTCGTGGCCACTAACTACATCGGCAGCAGCGACTGCTTCTGGCAGGAGACTCTCGCGGCTCACCTGTATGCCGCGCGGGGCACGCACGGCAACGGCGAGGCGCGCCTGGTGTTCGACGAACTGGGGGCGCGCGAGCTCGGCCACCTCGACGGCGCGGAAGCCCGGCGCGCGGCACTGGCCGCCGTCGCCCGCGTGAAGGCGCGCAAGCTCAATCCCGTACATCTCCTCCAGAGGTTGCGCGAGGCCGTGCCGGCGACCGCGACTTCATCGAGCCCCGAGGACCGTTTCCTCACGCACGCCGAGCTGCGCAGGCTCATCACCAGCCGCTGCATCACGCTCGGCTCGCATTCCATGACCCACGCGCGGCTGCCGCTCGAGACCGATGCGGTCATCGAAGCCGAGCTCGAAGGCTCGCGCGACGTCATCACCGAGTGGACCGGAGGCAAGCCTGACACGCTGGCCTATCCGAATGGCGACCACGATGACCGCGTGGTCGCCGCCGCACGCAAGGCCGGCTATCGCATCGCGTTCACCACCGAGACCGGCCACCACATTCCCGGCAGCGATGCGTTGCGCATCCGCCGATTCAACATGCACGAATCGGCCGTGAACACCCGCCCGATGTTCCTGAGCCGCTTGTTAGGCTTGCTCTAGCAAATGCGCGTACTCGTCACCGACAGCGACAATCGTTCGGCGTTGGCCGCCACGCGCAGCCTCGGTCGCGCCGGCTACCATGTGATGGTCATGGGCGAGCGCGAGGCCAGTATCGCCGCCGCCTCGCGGTACTGCAGCCACTTCCTGCCCTGCCCTTCGCCCATCGACACGCCCGACGCCTTTCTCGCCGCTGTGTTGTCCGCGTGCCGCGAACACGGCGTTCGACTCCTGTTGCCCATGACCGAGGTCACCACGCTGCTGCTGACGCGCGCGCGTGCGCAGCTGCCCGCAGGCTGCGTGCTGCCATTCGCCGATGAAGGCACGCTGCAACGCGCTTCCGACAAGGCCGAGATGGTGGCGCTGGCGGAATCACTGAAGGTGCCCACGCCTGCGAGCGTCCGCATCAACTCCGCCGCGGAAATCGACGAGGCTGGCGTCGTGTTGCCCTATCCCGTGGTCATCAAACCCGGCCGTTCGCGCGTGCTCACCGCCAAAGGCTGGCTGTCCACCGGCGTCACATACGCAAACAACGAGACCGAGCTGCGCATCGCGCTCCACGCGCTGCCACCGCAGGTCTATCCAGTGCTGCTGCAGGAGCGAATCCAGGGTCCGGGCGAAGGCTTCTTCGCGCTGTATGCGCAGGGAAAGCCGGTCGCGTTCTTCGCGCACCGCCGCCTGCGCGAGAAGCCACCGTCCGGCGGCGTAAGCGTATTGCGCGAAAGCGCCGAGATCGCCGCCGATACCCAGACCTACGGCACCGCGCTGCTGGGTGCGCTTCAGTGGCACGGTGTCGCCATGGTGGAGTTCAAACGGTGTGAGAACAGCAATCGGCTGTATCTCATGGAGATCAACGCGCGTTTCTGGGGGTCGCTGCAGCTTGCCATCGACTCCGGCGTCGACTTCCCGCTGCTGCTCGCCAAGATCGCCGCTGGCGAAACGCCCGCCCCCGTGGCGCATCGCGTTGGTGTGCGAAGCCGCTGGTTGTTAGGCGACCTGGATGTGCTGATCAAGGTGCTGACCACACCGCGGGAATCGCTCAACCTGCCGGCCAACTTCCCGTCGCGCGGGAAACTGCTGTGGGAGTTCTTGCAGTTCTGGCGCAAGGATCAACGGGACGAGATCTGGCAGGGAGATGATCGCCAGCCGGGGTGGTTTGAGCTCAAGAAGTGGCTGGCGGGGCGGTAGACGCGGCGATCGGTCACGGCTACCACCAGTGCCGGCGGAGCCCAACCGCCTCCCGGACGGCTTATATGACAAGTCGCATAACAAACGGGAATCGTTTGACGACGAAAAGAGCCATGTGCTGAAGTGAAAACAGGGACATACATGGCGACCGGGAATGTTATGCGACAGGTTTGTCGAATTACATCGCGACTTTTTGGTCGCCTAATTCAGAGTTAGGCGTCATGAGTACGCACGCGCACAGCTTCGACGGCGCCTGGCCGTTCCAAGATGCGGATAACACCGCCGTCTTCTGTTGCGAGCACGTGTTCTCGGACAACCTACCGATTCTTTACGTGACGCACGACCATGATGGCGACTGGCAGTTTCTTTGCGGCGCTCAGCATGCCGAGGCGAAACCGGTGCTTGTATGCCTAGGTTGCATGGTGGAGAAGGACCCAACATTGTGGACCTTGGCTGACATGCCGGTTGGATGGGGCGCTGATCGCGAGGAAGCCGGATTACCCTGGAATCGCGAAGCGAATCCGGAGCCAGTAGAGTAACCACCAGATGACGCCTAACAAATCGCTCGAGCGGACGCGTGGAAGATAAAGTGCCGAGCCCATACGTTGGCGCGCGCGCCGCTCAGCTCAACCGTTAGACGGCGCCTTCAGTGACACCTGGTCTTCTAGAAGCAATTGCGCAACTTGCGGTGCCAATAGCCGTCCCAATGGCACTTGTTTCGCTACTAGCAGTTTGGTGCGCGGGCCGTCGTGCGCCTCGCCTATTTGTCTATTCGGTGCTCGTCCTGACATGTGTTGCGGGTCCTGCATTCGTGGCAACTTTGCGATGGTACAACCCCTATTCGGGAGATCCTTTGTCATGGCACGACATACCAGGAGCAGTCGTCTCGTGGGCGCCAGCAATTCTGCTGCCGAGCGCATTCGTGTGGGGATGTGTAATAGGCTCAGCGTCTCGAGGCTGGATCCCTGCCCGTGCAACGCTCGGTGTCGTTCTCGCGATGCCGATTGGGTATATCCTGAGCGCGCTGTTCCTGTGAGCGTGGCGCCGTCTAACAAATCGCTGGAGCGGACGCGTGGACGATGAAGTGCCAAGCCCATATGTTAGAGCGCGCGCCGCTCAGCTCAACCGTTAGACGGCAGGTCATGTCAGCGCTCGACAACAAGGATCTCAAGTCCGCAACAATGTCGAAGGTTGGACTCGTGGAGGCTGCGCTTCGAATTTGGGATCCAATAAGCGTCATGGATCTCGAGGATCCCCCTCTTGACGAGTACGATAGCTACGCTCCACTCATAGTCGCGATGGTAGATTGGGGCTGTACGCCCGAGGAACTGGCACGCCATCTCGGTCACATTCAAAGCACTGCGATGGGACTCGGACCGTCTCCGGAGAACGATCGTAAGATCGCGGTGCAAATTTGTGAATCGCTCAGGCCGTCTAACAAATCGCTGGAGCGAACGCGTGAAAGATAAAGTGCCAAACCCAAGAGTCGGCGTGCGCGCCGCTCAGCTCAACCATTAGCCGTCTTGGGTAAGTATCACTCCGTGACTCTCTCCGCTAGAAACCTGCGCATCTTCGCGACTTTCGTCATTGGCACTGCGCTCTCTAGCTGCGGAGATCATGACGGTGAATTGCGCGGAGCGGTCTCAAAGTCCGCGGACGGTGGTACGTACTTCGGCGTCGCCGACAATGACGGTGGCGGTTGTGGGCCAATCCGCGTCGACGGGGAGGTCTGGCCGCACGCACTGAATAAGGTCGCGCCGATCGCGCCCGGCCATCATACGATCGAGATCTGCACGGAGATGCCCTTCGAAGTTGTCGCTGGCACAACACATCTCTTCGATTACTGGGGCCCGTGATGACGCCTAACAAATCGCTGGAGCGGACGCGTGAGAGATAAAGTGCAAAGCTCATACATCGGCGCACGCGCCGCTCAGCTCAACCGTAGGCGCTAGTCGATGTCACTGCCAGAATCCGAAGAAGCGCTTCCTTCCAGCAAGTGGCTGAAGGTAGGCCTCGGACTTCTCTTGTTCGCAGCCTTCGGCGCGGTCGGTATCGGTGCGCTGAGGGAAGATCAATGGGAGGCGATGCCTCTTGGACTCATCTTCAGCGCCCTTAGCGCGTATTCTCTTTTCCGCGCGGTAAGCGCATTTAGGGCGCGGAAACGCCAAGACAATTGATGCGCCCTAAGAGCAACGTGCTATTTCGGGGCCCGAAGCGGGTCCCGCAGAACTCACCGCACGCGCCTAACAAATCGCTGGAGCGGACGCGTGAAGGATAAAGTGCCAAGCTCAAACGCCGGCGTGCGCGCCGCTCAGCTCAACGTTAGGCTGCGAATATCTAGCGAATCGCAAAGCTTTCGGAGGTTGCGGGTCTGGGAGCCAACGCTAGCGTTGGCACATGAAGGTCCGCGAAGTCATACGGCTACTGCAGCTAGACGGGTGGCACCATGTTCGTACCAAGGATAGCCACCGCCAGTTCCAGCACCCTGCTAAGCCAGGAACCGTCACGGTTGCAGGAAAACTTGGCGTGGACATTCCGCCGGGTACACTCCGCAGCATTCTCAAGAGTTCAGGCCTGAAGAAGGACTAGGGGCTGGGTTATGGAATATCTGGTTGTAGTTGAGAAGGGCAAGTCCAGTTACGGGGCGTACGTTCCGGACCTGCCCGGCTGCGTCGCGCCGGCGAGACGCGCCGCGAAGTCCTCAAGCTCATTCGCGAAGCCATCTTGCTTCACATCGAAGCGTTGCGTGAATCGGGTAAGCCTGTTCCAGAACCAACCTCAAAGAGTGAAGTGGTGAAGGTACGCGCCGCCTAACAAATCGCTGGAGCGCACTCGTGGACGATAAAGTGCGAAGCTCAATCAGCAGCGCGCGCGGCGCTCAGCTCCACCGTTAGAGGGCGACTGGCGTGGGTACATTCGAAGCTGACACCACCGAGCGATCCAAACTGTGGCACCTACTCTCAGATTTCTATCTGGACGAGCACATGACGCCGCAGGACCTCTCAAACATTGCAGCGCGATGCGCCGAATCGAAGTACACGGTCGCAGAGCTGGATGTCATCATGTTTCGAGAGGTCTATCCGGCCTTGATTCAAAACCTATGGGCTCCGGTCGGAGAATGGGTTCCATGGTCGGAGGAGGAGGTCGCTACTCGAGTACACAAGTATCGCCACGAACCGACGCCGGTGAGGTGGTGGCAGTTCATCACCTGGCGTAGTTGGGCGCGTCTCAGGCGTCAAGTAGAGCAATTGAGACGCAGCCGCGAGCATGCCGCGCTCTAACAAATCGCTGGAGCGGACGCGTGAGAGATAAAGTGCCAAGCTCATTCATCGGCGTGCGCGCCGCTCAGCTCACCCGTTAAGCCGCTCATGGACATCCGCGAACTCCAATCGCATGACCTTGAGCTGCTGCTCAGTCTGTATGCGCATCTGCACGAGCATGACGATCCACCGCCGTCGGCCGCAGTAGCCGAGGCGGTTTGGTTGGAAGCTCTTGCGAACCCACGAATCAAGTATTTTGGAGGGTTTAGCGCAGGCTTGCTCGTTTCCAGCTGTACGCTCACTGTTATTCCAAATCTCACGCGCGCTTGCCGCCCTTACGGCGTAATCGAGAACGTCGTCACGCATGCGGCGCATCGCTGTCGAGGTTGGGGTAAGGCGGTTCTGGTGCACGCTCTCGGCGATGCATGGCGTCACAATTGTTACAAGGTCATGCTGCTGACAGGCCGAAAGGACAAAGCCACATTGCGATTTTATGAGCGCGCAGGGTTTGATCAGCATGACAAACAGGCGTTCGTCGCGAAGTCTGGGGCAGCGCGGCCTAACAAATCGCAGGAGCGGACGCGTGGAAGATAGAGTGCCAAGTTCATACGGTAGCGCGCGCGGCACTCAGCACAACCGGTGGGCCTCATGAAACACGCGCCGGCTGGATACCAATGTCCGTTCTGCCATTTGGCAGAGACTCTGCCGACGCCGACTCTAGAACCGGGAATCATCCTGGTTGAGCCGCGTATATTTGCGTTCGTTCCGCTTCATCACTACGCGGGAATCCGGGGCAATTGCCTTGTTGCATCGCGGGTACATTACGAGAATGTGCTGGACATTCCCGATGAGCTAGGCGGCGACTTCTTTCGGGCAACTCGCCTGATTGCAAATGCAATGCTGGATGCATTTGGATGTGAGGGCATTTCTACGCGTCAACACAATGGTCCAGCTGGTAATCAAGATGTGTGGCATTTCCATCTCCACGTCTTCCCTCGCTTCCGCAACGCTGGCCTCTATGGGGGAGACAGTGCACTTTATGGAACCGAGGAACGTTTAGAGGTTGCGGGTCGCCTCAGGGGCGCACTGGAAAAGCACCTGCGCATTGGGCCTAACACTTCGCTCGAGCGCACGCGTGAGAGTTAAACGGCCAAGCCCAAACAGCAGCGCACGCGGCGCTCAGCTCAACCGTTGGAGCGCACGTGACTAGCGAAGCCACCATGATCGAGAGGCAGTGGCATGGCATATCACCTGACGGTGGTGAGCACGCTGTCTCGTTTCGCATCGGAACTCCGACGCAGCGGAACGATGGTGAGTGGAGCGCATTCGTTGCGCTGCTCCCTATGGCGCCAACTCCGCAGGCCATCTTTGGTATCGACTCGTGGCAGGCCGTTGACTTGGCTATGCGGCACGTCGCGGTTTTGGTCACGCATTACCACGAACAGGGCTGGAGGTTCTATTGGGAGCCCGGCGGTGATGAAGCCACGCCGGATGATCTGAAGCGGGTACCGAAATGAGTGACATAGCGAGGGCGTGCGCTTTAACAAATCGCTGGAGCGCACGCGGCGTTCGGCCCAATCGTTAGAGGTCGTCTTGAACCCACTGCGCAAATTTCTTTCGGAATCCGCAGCTACCGCTCTTGGCGCGGCGAAGCTGGTGCTACTGTTCGGCTTCCCTTTCCTGCTTCTCGGGCCAATCAGCCTCTCGCGCATTTACAAGCATGGGCCGTTCGCGCACTTCAGCCTCGACAACGTGTACATACCGAAGCTTCTTCCTTCTTCCGCGACAAACCTCGTGGTGTTCAGTTTTTGTCTGGCCGGCTTCGTTCTGGTAGTCATCAGCGTCGCTTGGCGCTACTTTCACCATCGAAAGACCATTGCCTTCATGCGCAAACGCGGCGTGCGCGACTTCGATGGAGACGGCCGCACAGACAGTTTCGCTGATGACTTTCTCGACGACCTCTAACAAATCGCCGGAGCGCACGCGTGAAAGATAAAGCGCCAAACCCAAACTGCAGCAACCGCCGCGCTCAGCGCGACCGTTAGGCATCACCACAATGGCGAAAGCGCGAGCGAACAACCTAACCCTCGTGCTCTGTCTTTGCTCCAGCAGTTCGGTGTTTGCTGCGCCCTCTCCCGTATGTGAACTCGCGGTGAAGCGCGCCGGTCTTATCCAGTACCTCGTGCAAGTTGACCCAGATCAAGACGGCAGCCGCACTGTCAAGGCTGACATCGATCTCGACGGCTCGGGTGATGAACTGCGATGGTTCGATGCGGGCTCGGGAAGCACCATCCCCGCAGACAATTCGACCCTGACTTTGACGCTCACATCGAACAGCAAGAGTTTTACGCTGGAACAGCAGCGACTGAGTGTCGTGAAGTTCGAATCGCACTACTACGTCGTAGCGACGCGGGGTGAGTCCGGGCTAGGGCCTTGGTATAGGGACGTCTTTGCCATCACCCGAGAAGGAATCACCAAGATCTGTTCATTTTCAGGGAAGGGACAGGCACCGTGATACCTACCATCTCGCTGGAGCACTCGCGTGGGGAATAGAGTGGCAAACCCAAACGGCAGCGTGCGGCGCTCGGAAGCACTCTCAGTTTGAGCACCTGAACATGCAGAAGCGTGAGCACCCGGCCATACAACGCGCATTGCAACGCGGGTTGCTTACGGTATGGCCATGCGCGGCCATTTGTTTCGCTCTTGCGCTATACCTGCTCAAGCATGGTCACGAAACCATGGGCTGGACATTCGCGATCGCATTCGTAGTCGTGATTGTATGTGGGCTGATTTTCGCCTTTTGGCGTTTGCACCGTGTGAGATGTCCTCGGTGCGGAGGGCGAGCTCCCACGTTGAAAGACGAAACTGGAAACTGGTGGGTCGCAACATGCAACCGCTGCAAAATACAGTGGGATCTAAAAACAGGCGTGGACTAAGGCAATGCTGCCGTTAGGCACCCTTTAGAAGTCCGTAAGCGAAAAGCCAGCAACATCGACAGGTCAGATGACGCCTACCAAATCGCTGGAGCGCACGCCTGGAAGGTAAAGTGCCAGGCTCATACAGCGCGCGCGGCGATCAGCTCAGCCGTTAGGCCGCCGAGACATTCCCGTTTCGTTGCGGCAGTGCGTGCCTATTCATGCCTGGAGTTGCGACCAGGCCGAAAGGACGACCACGATGACGAATTACTCACCTGACTACTTCATCCACGCCGCAAACATCCTCCTGCTGGTGGCGTACAGCGTTCGCGACATCCTGTGGTTACGCTTGTTTGCCGTGGCCGCCTCCGTGGTGTCGATCCCGTATTTTCTTTTGCAGCCCACAACATTGTGGGCGCCACTCGGGTGGACGATCGGTTTTGCGGGAATCAACCTGCTGCAATCATTGCGCCTCTTCATGGAGCGTCGACCCGTCAAACTGACGGCCGAGGAAGAAGAAGTTCGACGTCTCCTTTTCAAGGACTTACCGCCTCGGAAGGTCCTGCAGGTCCTGAGCATCGGATCCTGGGTCACGGTGCAACCCGGCGAGCGGATGATCGAGAGCGGCACGGTTCCAGACGCTGTGTCTCTCATTGTTCGTGGGAAGGTCCGGGTGACGAGAGATGGCAATGTCGTGAGTGCGCTGGGAGCGGGTCAGCTCGTCGGTTCCGCGCTGATCCTTAGCGGTGTCCAAGCCGAAGTCGAAGCGGTGGTAGAGAATGAGGTCCGTGGAATACGTTGGCAGGTTGGCACCCTCGAGCGGTATCTCAATGCCAATCCCGACACGCGAACAGCGATGCTGCGGCACCTCGCTCGTGACCTGGCCATGAAGGTGAAGCATCTGGCCAGCGATTCGGTGGAGCGCACGCGTGAGGAATAAAGTAGCAAGTCGTTGTTGCCGCAACCGCGGCGCTCAGCTCCACCGTTAGGCCGCTGGGAGTTCCGTGCCACGACTTGACACCAGCTTTATCGCTCTCGTGGGAATTCAAGCGGCCCACTCTGTTGAAGAGTGTCTGGGACGATTGTACGAGGTGTTTCCGCCCGCCCGCTTTGTCAGTGGGCTATTGTCCGAAGATCCGCAGCGCGGCTTCATCATCGGCAATATTGCGCTCGTAGCCTTTGGCCTTTGGTGTTTCGTCTGGCCGGTTCGGCGGCGGTGGCGTTCGGCCGTGGCGATCGGATGGCTTTGGGTGACAATCGAACTAGTCAATGGAGTGGTGCACCCCCTTTGGTCACTGCACGAGCTGAGCTATATCCCGGGAGTAGCCACCGCTCCGCTGCTGCTAATAGCTGCGCTGTATTTGGCGCGGCAGCTCCGTGCCGGACAGATTCAAACAGCACCTGACAAATCGCCGGAGCGCACGCGTGACAGATAAAGTGCCAAGTCGTTCTTGCCGCAGCCGCGGCGCTCCGCTCAACCGATAAGGCGCATACACCATGCTGCACAACCAGCGCCTGACTGGCTCCCTTGACGGAGAGTTTGTGGTCTTCCTCATCGGGATGCGGGTCAATCAGCCTCTGAGGGTCGACAAGTGGCTGCCTGTCGTGACCGCGATGACGCGCATGATCGGAGAACTCCGGGCCCATCCACAACTCGGCCTGCTCCACGCGCAGATGTGGACCTCACGAACTACGATCATGGTTCAGTACTGGCGTTCCATGGAGCAGTTGCTTTCGTACGCCAAGAGCAAGGATGCACAACACCTGCCCGCCTGGCGCGCGTTCAACAAGGCCGTCGGGAACAATGGCTCGGTCGGCATCTGGCACGAGACCTATGCGGCCGCTCCCGGAACGTACGAAACTTTCTACAGCAACATGCCGTCGTTCGGTCTGGGGAAGGCTGGACGCCTGGAACCAGTCGTCTCCGGTAAACAGTCGGCTGCCGAAAGGCTCGGGCGGGCCGACAGTGCGTCCTGACGCCGCGAGACTCCAGCAGCAGGGAAACCTATGGGGGCAACGTGTCGCGAAACCTGCTGACCCTCATCGCTGCAGCGCTCATCACGAGCGCCATCCCCTGGTACATTGCAGGAGTCGAGCTCTTCACCGCTGAGGGCATCGCACTCATCCTGGTTGTCGCGCTGTCCATCATGGGAATTGCGTTCGTCCTGGCGCTCATCCCGGCTGGAGTCTACTGGTTGTTCACGCGTCGCCGGATGCCGCATCTGTCTGTCATGGTCTGGATAGTTTGGGACTCCTGACAGTGGCCAATCTGGTAAACATGCTGGTGTTCAAATGACGCTTCAGGGCCCAACACGATGACTCGTCGCAGCTTCGCCGCGTCTCTGCTGGTCGTCTTGTCAGGCTCGACCTCGGCATTCGCAGAGCCGGCGGAATGCGTGATCCTGCTCCACGGCCTGGCGAGAACCTCGAGCTCGATGGTCCCGCTCGAAGAGGCGCTGCGAGCGAAGGGCTATTTCGTCAGCAACATCGACTATCCGTCACGGGATCATCCGATTGAGACCCTGGCTCCGGAAGCCGTTGGCCGGGGCCTTGCGGCATGCCGGTCATGCAAGGCCAAAGAGATCCATTTCGTCACCCACTCGATGGGCGGCATCCTGGTTCGGCACTACCTGGCCCGAAATTCCGTCCTGGAGCTCGGTCGGGTGGTCATGCTCGCTCCACCTAACCAGGGAAGCGAGGTCGTCGACCAATTCTCCAAAGTGCCGGGCTACGAAACCGTCAACGGCCCGGCCGGCTATCAACTCGGCACCGGCCCTGACAGCGTGCCGAACGTGCTGGGTCCAGTGTCGTACCCGGTCGGCGTCATCGCTGGAACTGAAAGCGTGAACCTGATCCTCTCTACCGCGTTCGACGAACCCAATGATGGCAAGGTGTCCGTGGAAAGGGCTCGCGTGGAGGGCATGGCCGATTTCATCACGGTGGAGGCTTCTCACCCGTTCATCATGAGGGACGACGACGCCATCCGGCAGGTCCTGTTTTTCCTGGCGGATGGACGGTTTTTTCACTAAGCGCCCTGACAACCGAATGAGCCAGAGACCTCCATTGACTCTCTCCACCAAGCAACGCGGCGTACTGAACGGCATCATCATCGGCGCTGCGATAACAGTCGTCGTGATCGTAGGCGCAATTGTCGCCGGCCCGATGTTGCTGCCAGCGGAAGCCACCGTCGCAGATCGCCTCGCGTTTGCCCTCTGGGCAGATGCCTTCATTGCGCTCTGGCTGGGAATTTCGATTGCGCTGCTGGCGCGACACCGCTTCTTCACGCCGGAAGACATCGACGGCGGCGGACTTACGCGCGGCACGGAGACCGCAAATGTTCTACAGGCCACGCTGCAGAATTCGCTTGAACAGACAGTGCTCGCGGTGCTGGTGCATTCGGCATGGGCAAGCCTGATGCCCGTGTCGTGGATGGCGGCGATACCAGCCGCTGTCGTTCTCTTCTTGAGTGGCCGAGTGTTGTTCTTGCGAGGCTACCGCGGTGGCGCGCCATCACGGGCGGTCGGCTTTGCGCTCACCTTTTACCCATCCATGCTGTTGCTCATACTCGTGGCGGGAGCCGCGGTATTGAAGGCGTTCTCGTGGAGTTGAAGCGCCGAGGGCCCGATGCCTAGCCGCGAACAGGATCGCTTCGACCTGAATCGCTTCGTCGAGGCGCAGGCCGAAAACTACGGCGAAGCGCTCGCCGAGCTGCGTGCCGGCGCGAAGCGCACTCACTGGAGCTGGTACGTTCTGCCGCAGATCAAAGGACTGGGCTTGAGCCCGATGTCCGTGCGTTATGCCATCTCCGGCATTCAGGAAGCCAGGGCCTACCTCAGCCATCCCGTTCTGGGAGCGCGGCTTCGAGAGACCGTTTCAGCAATCAACTCGCACCAGGGTCTGAGCGCCGCGGACATCCTGGGTTCGGTGGACGCACAGAAGTTTCACTCATGCGCCACTTTGTTTGCCGCCGTCAGCGCCGAGGGCTCGCCATTTCACGTGGCGCTGGCCAAATACTTTTCCGGCACGCGCGATCGCAACACTTTGTCGATATTGGAAAAGCAAACCGGCAGCGACGCCTAACCAGTCAGCACAAAGCGTCTACATTTCTTATACACATGCAGTGAGTCCTGGAAATAACGTATTTCCATGGTCACCAGAATATTTTGCCGAAGCTTCACCGCTCTCGTCGCCATGTGTGCGCTCGGCGCCGGCCTTTCCGCCTGCGGTGGAGAAGATGATGGAGCGGATTCGCCGATCGAAGGAGTGCGACCGGGCAATGCCGTCGTTTACGAAGGTCGCGGAAGACTGCAGTGCGACTTCACCGGTGGCATCACGCCACAGCAAAGCGCGACGAAGCTCACCGCCGCAGGAGTCGATGTGCTTCGATCGGGCTGCGGCGCGATGACGGGTGTTTTCTTCGCCGCCGTGTGCGGCGGCTCATCCGGTGAAATCCTTCTGCACGAAATCAGGACCGAGAATCTCGATACCGCCGAACGCGCAGGATTCATCCCTGCCGAAGAACTGGTTAGTCGACCGGCCGGCACGGGCTACGCATGGGTGAACTGCGAGACGGGCGCCACTCTGCCCTGACTCGGCTTCCGCGCGCTCAGCGCAGACGCTTCGCCAGCTCTTCCGTGCACAACAGCAATCGCTTCACGATTGCTTCGGCGGTGGCCTCATCCAGTTCGTAAGGATCCGGAATCTCCATCGGATTCGGCCCCATAGCCCCGAGCCATACGAATCGGGATTGGTCGGCCTCTGCGCGCATGAGCGACACCCAGTTGCGCTGGTCCATGAGCACGATGAGGTCGGCAGCCGCGAAATCCGCGTCGGACACCACGCGCGAGCGGTGCTGGTTCAAGTCCACCCCCAGGCGGGCACTCATCTTTATATGTGTCTCCGGCGAAGGCCGGTCGCCCTTGGGGTGAAAACCCGCGGAAGTGATCTCGCGGCCAGGACCCAGCAGTTCACGCAGGCGCACGGCGACCAGCGGGCTGCGATAGATATTCCCGTGGCAGACGACAAGTATCTTCGCGTTCGGCCCGCCATGCGCGGCCAGCGCCCGCACGCTGCTCGTGCGCGCATCCCGCAGCGCGCGCTTGGCGCCGAGGCGCAACAGGAACGTCTTGAACTTACGCAGCAGCATTGCGCCCGCACAGCTTCTGGTAGAAGCGCGTGAGTCTTTCGGTGCGCAGGTCGAACGCGAATTCCTCGAGGATGCGCGCATGCGCGTGTTCGGCCATCTGTGCGAATCGCGCCGGCTTGGCGAGGAATGCCTCGATACCCTCGACCAGCTTTTCGAGCGAGTGCGGCGGAATCATGTACCCGCCCTGCGGTCCCAGTACTTCGGCCGTGCCACCCACGTCGGTGGCCACGACGGGAACTCGCAGGTACGCGGCTTCGAGGATCACGTTCGGCAGTCCTTCGGTGAACGAGCTCTGCACGACCAGGTGCACGTCTTTGTACACCTTCGGCATGTCTTCGACGAAGCCCAGGAAGCGCACGCGATCGCCAATGCCGCGGACGTTGGCGAGTTGCCGAAGCTCGGCTTCCAGCGGCCCTATTCCGGCAATGAGCAATTGCAATGCGGGATGGTGCCGCGCGACTTGCGCTACGGCTTCGATGAGCATGGCCTGCCCTTTCTCGGGGGAGAGTCTGCCAACGTTCGCCAGCACGACGGGCGCACCGGTGGTCACCGCCGGGCGCGGCGCATTGACGATGTCGGCGCCATAGCGATCGAGCATGAGCGCGTTGCGCAGCACCAGCGCACGCTTGCGCGTACCCCAGGGCAACAAGGCGCGCGTCGCATCGGAGACGGCGATGACCGCGTCCGACCGGCTCAGCACTAGTTTGTCCGCCATCCGCATGATGCGCCGCTTGAAATCGTTGGCGATCCAGCCGTGGGCGGTGCGCACCAGCTTCACGTTGCAGCGGCGGCGTGCGAGCCAGCCGTAGAGATTGGAGCGCAATTCGCTGGTGTGGATGACGTCGATGGAGTATTCACGCACCAGCTCGACGATCCGCTGCACCACCCGTTTGTCGAGACCGCCGGCGTCGACGATGCTGTGCGCGCGGATGCCGCGCTGGCGCGCGCCCGCGATCAGCGGATGCAGTACCGCCTCGTTGGCGACGAAAGCCGCGATGTGGAATTCGATGCGCTTGGGATCGATGTGCGCGCCGGTCTCGAGAATCGTGCGCCCGGGCCCGTCGATCCACTGCGAATCGCGAAGATGCAGGATCTTGAGCGTCATTGCGGACGCCGGGTGGGTTCCCAGACCTCGAGGCGCTCGCCGCCAAGCCAGCGCAACAGCGCCTGCAGCGCCGCGAGATTCACCAGCACGAAGAACGCCGCGAGGCGGACCAGGCCCACCCGCTCCGCCAGCGCCGGTACCAGCAATCCCAGCGCGGCAGCGCCATAGGCCGCAACCTGCGCGTAGAACGCAAAGGCATAGAAGGGCTCGGCGCGCAGCGCGAACGACGCCGCGAGCGCAGCCAGCATGGGCAGCGGCGCGAGCCAGCGCATCAGCTTGTGCGACCATGAGGATGAACGCTGAACGTCGGATGTCTGAACGGGTTCATGAGCGCCGCGTTGCCGAACAACGCGGTGATGCCGCGCAGGAAGGTGCGCACCTTGCGCGTGAATTCGGCGCGCTGGCTCGAGGTGGCCGTCATCGACGCCGCGCGCCGCGCGGCTCGGCCAGCGCGCGCGAGCCGGCGCGAACCACGTTCAGCACGGAAAGAAAATCCGGCGCCATGCCCGAGCATGAACGGCGGCAGTCAACGCGCGGCGCTGCGCGTAGAAACAGCCGCTGGCGCCGGCGATGGAATGCAGCCGCGCCTCTTCGCGGCGCAGCAGCAGCTCGAGGCGGCCGTACAGTCCTTCGCTGTCGCCGCCTTCGATGTAGTCCTCGCCCGAGACGCAGCCGATCGCCGGATCGCGCGAAGTGCGCCGACCAGGCGCGCGCAGCGATTCGCCGCTCGAGCATGATGGCCGCGTCGGTGAACACCAGGATCTCGCCGCGTCGCGCGTTCGAGCGCCGGCGTTGAGGCCGGCGGCCTTGCCGCGCGCGTCGGCGAGCGCGATGGTCTCGACGCGCGCTGCCACCGGCGGCCTGCGCGCGCTCCAGCGTATCGTCGGTGCAGGCGTCGCCGATCACGAGCACCTGCATCTGCGCCGGCTGGATAGTCGAGCTCGAGCAGGTTGCGCGATCTTCGCCTCGATGCGCCGCGCCTCGTTGTGCACCGGCAGGATCACGCGTGACCGTCGGCCGTCGCCGACGGCTCGCCCAGCGTGCGCGCGCCGCCCTGCCAGCGCGGTTCATGAACACCAGCAGCAGCCGGATAGATCGCGTACGGGTACGCGATCAGCCAGCAGGCAGATCCAGAACACGAGCTCCATCGAATTACCGCAGTCTGCGTCAGGGCAGATTGAGCTCCGTCACGGCTCGACCAGCACCGGCTTCAGGTGCATGTAACGCGTGGCGCGTGCGCTTGGCTTCGATGTCGTTGAACACGTTCTGCGCCTGCGTTTCGCGTGATGCTTCGAGCGCGGCGCGCCAGCTCCGCGGCGCTGTAGCCGTGGTTGAGCGCCCACAGCGCGAGATCCATCTGCGCATAGGGCAGCGCGAAATAGAACTCGTCCTGGCCCTGCGCGAGGCTGTAGGTGTCGGTGGTCGGCATCGCCGCGCAGATTTCCGCGGGCAGCTTCATGTGCCGCGCCAGCGCGTACACCTGCGCTCTTGTACAGGTGCGCGATCGGCTTGACGTCGGCGCTGCCGTCGCCGTTCTTCACGAAGAAGCCCTGGTCGTACTCGAGGCGGTTCGGCGTGCCGATCACGGCGTAGTTCAGGCGGTCGGCGTGGAAGTACTCCACGGTCTTGCGGATGCGCTGCTTGTGGTTGGTGGCCGCGACGATCTGCAGATACTCGCGGCAGCGGCAGGCGCGTCGGTCTTCAATTCGCCGGCGGGCGTCTGCACCACGAGCTCGAAGTGGTTGATGCGGCCTTCGAGGCCGCCCGTGATGACGATCTTGTTCTTCCAGCCGTCGCCGTATTCCGGGAACACGCGGCGAATGGCGTCGTCGCGCTACCGGTAGCAGCCGATGCCGTCGAGCGCCGGCGCGATGTCGAACACCTCGTAGCGGATGCCGAGGTGCTCGGCGAGCTGTTTGCCGCGCGCGGTGCTGAAGCCCGAGGAATCGCGCTCCGGCAGCATGATGCCGTACACGCTTGTCCGGGCCGAGCGCCTTGACGCACAGCGCCGAGCTCACCGAGCTGTCGATGCCGCCCGACATGGCGCACGACGAAGCCGCGACGCGACGACGTCCTTCGGAGAGGATCTCGCGCAGGCGCGCGCCGATGCGCTCGATGACCTTGTCGTAGTCCATGTTCGAGGACGCTGCGCGTCGAGCTGCCTTTGCCATGACCCATCTTTATTCCTCTCAAGCCAGTTTGTAGCGTTGAACTCTTGCCCGAAGACGTGCGCGGCAGCTCCGCCGCGAATTCCACGACCTTCGGAATCTTGTATGTCGGCCAGGTGCTGGCGGCAATGCGCCTTCACGCCCATGACGTCGACGCTGGCGCCTTCGCGCGGCACGATGACGGCCTTGATCGGCCTGGCCGAGCATTTCGTCGGGCATGCCGGTGACCGCCACTTCCTCGCACGCCCGGGCAGCGTCGCGATCACTTCCTCGATTTCCTGCGGGCTCACGCGGAACGCGCCGACCTTGATCATCTCGACGGCGCGGCCGTCGATGTACAGATAGCCGTCGGCGTCGCGGTGGCCGAGATCGCCGGTGTGCAGCCAGCCGTCGCGCAGCACCTGCGCGTCGCGCGCGCATCGTTCCAGTAGCCCAGCATGATGTTCGGTCCGCGCGCGCAGATCTCGCCGATCTCGCCCGGCGCGCACGCGACCGGCCATCGGATCGCGCACCTCGATCTCGACGCCCGGCAGCGGCAGCCCGACCGAGCCGAGCTTCGCGTCGAGCTGCTCGGGCGGCAGGTAGGTCAGGCGCGCGGTGGCCTCGGTCTGGCCGTACATGATGAACAGGCTGCGCCTGCGGCAGCTGCGGCGCGCAGCGCGCTCGATCTGCGGCGCGCGGCATGGCGCCGCCGGCCTGGGTGACGTAGCGCAGGCGTCGACAGGTCGAAGTCGCGCGAGCTGCAGCGGCCGAGCAGCAGCGCGAACGTGGAAGGCACGCCGGCGAAACCGGTGATCGCCCTCGTCCTGCAGGCGCTGCACCAGTCACCTGCGGGAAGGCGAAGTTGTCCTCGAGCACCAGCTGCGCGCCGGCAGCCAGGTTGCTGTTCAGCACCGAGTTGCCATAGGAAAAATGAAACGGCAGCACGCACAGCACCTTGTCGCGCGGGCGTGATCCCCAGATAGGTGGCGATGGCGCGCGCGTTGGCAGCGAGGTTGCCGTGGCTCAGCATCACGCCCTTGGGGCGCGCCGGTGGTGCCCGAGGTGTAGATGATGCAGGCGAGATCGACTCGGTGGACATGGCCGGCGCTCGGCCGGCTGGCCTGCGCGCCCAGGCTCGCGCAGAACACTTCGCAGCGCATTCGCCGCATCCACGAGCTCGAGCGGCAGCAAGGTCGACGCCTTTGCCGGCGAGCGCGGCGCGAAGCGCCGCGCATTCCGGGATGCGCGGGATCGGCGAGCAGCAGGCGCGCGCCGCAGTGTTCGATCTGCCGCGCCAGCACGCCGGCGCGCTCCTGCACGTTGAGCGGCACGGCGACGCGCGCCGGCCGCCAGCACACCGTAGTAACGCGCGACGAACTGCGGCGAATTGCGCAGCAGCAGCGCGACGCGGTCGCCGGCGTCGCAGCCGGCAGCGCGATCGCTGACGCGCAGCCGATCGCGCCGGCGCAGGTCCGCATACTCCAGCGTCGCCTGTGCCACGACAAGCGCTGGCGCGCCGGCATTGCGGCGTGCGTGCTCGCTCGATGCGCGGCGACGACTGTGGACATGCTCGGACGCGTCGGTACTCAGGCAGCCTGGCGCTTCGACGAGCACGAAGTTGGCGATCTTGTTCACCGAGTCGAGGTTGTCGGGAATCATCTCCTCGTCCTTCACCTTCACGCCGAGCTGTTCCTCGATGAAGAAGATGATCTCGAGCATGCCGGTGGAATCGACGATGCCGCGGCCGAGCAGCGAGTCGTCGAGACCCAGCGCCGAGGTGTCGGTGGTGAACAGGTAGTTCTCCAGGATGAAATCGCGGATCTGGTCGCGCAGTGCGTCGGTCATGTTCGTAGTCCTCTTATGTAGCAGTCATGACAATCAGGTTACGGCTTCTGCGCCCGCGACGAACTGCGCGTGCCAGAGCTGCGTCGACAGAATGCCGACGAAGGCCATGTTGTCGCGCGCCGCGGGCGACCTGGGCCGTGCGCAGCTTGGCCGCCAGGCGCGTCACCTTGTCGCGGATCGAAATAGCCGTAGTCGCGCACGCGCGCTGCGCTCAGCAGGTCGTGCACATAATCCGGGGCATTGCGGCCCCGAAGAACGCCGCCGCGTCCGGCGCGCGATACGGTTGTTTGTAGCGGTTGAGGATGGACGCCGGCAGCCGCGAGCGCATGGTTTCCTTGAGCAGGTGCTTCTCGCGCAGCACGCGCATCTTGTAGCGTCGGGTGCAGCTGGTTGGCGAACTCGATCAGCCGGTGATCGAGGAACGGGAAGCGGCCTTCGACGGAATTGGCCATGAGCATGCGATCGCCCTGCGAGGACAGCAGGTAGCTGGGCAGCAGCGTCTTCGCTTCGAGATACTCGCTGCGGTTGAACGGTGCCAGCGGCGCCATCTTCGCCGGCAGCGTCGTCCCGCAGCCGCTCGACGGCCGATCCCTGCACCTGCGCGCGCAGATCGTCCGACCAGAACAGCTTGCACTGGGCGGTGGTGGCCCAGCGCGGCAGATGCGAGAAACACGGATCGGCGGGATTGGCGAGACCGACGCCGAAGAATTCCTTCAGGTACGCCGCGCTCTGCGCGCTGGTGAGGTCGAGATACGGATACAGGCGCTTGAGCAGCGCGGGACGCCAGGACGACTCGGGCTGCTGCGGCCCAGAACTGGCGCACCTTCGATTCCTTGAAGATGTCGTAGCCGCCGAGCACTTCGTCGGCGCCCTCGCCCGTCAGCACCACCTTCACGTTGGAGCGGCGCACCAGGCCCGACAGCAGCTGCATCGGCGCAGGCGCGGTGCGCAGCACCGGGCTTTCGCCGTGGCGGATCGTGCGCGGGAACACGCTGGCAATGTCGCGCGCGCGAACACTGCACGTGGTTGTGGTGCGGTTTGCAGATATTCGACCACGGTGCGCTGGTGCGCGGACTCATCGAGGCCCGCATCGTCGAAGCCGATCGAGAACGTCTCGCAGCGTGTCGGGCAGTCGTTCCTTGAGCAACGCGACCAGCGTCGAGGAGTCGAGGCCGCCCGATAGATAGGCGCCCACCGGCACGTCGGCGCGCAGGCGGATCTCGGTGGCATTCGTCAGCATCGAACGCAGCTCTTCTTCGAGCTGGCCCTGGGATTCGCGCCGATGCTGCGAGCGGCCGGAAAGTCCCAGTCCCAATATTGGCGGCGCGACAGATTGGCACCCTCGAGAATCACCATCTCGCCCGGGCACACCTGCGACACGCCTTTGAACACCGTGCGCGGCGCCATGGGTGCCCAGAAGGTCATGAGCTCATCGAGGCCGTGCGGATCCATGCGCGGGTTGCACGAGCCCGCTCGCGAGCAGTGCCTTCACTTCGGAGCCGAATGCCACGCCGCCCGCGACCCGCGCGTAGTACAGCGGCAGGATGCCGGCGCGATCGCGCACCAGCAGCAGCCGGCGGCGCTTGCGATCCCAGAGCGCGAACGCGAACTGGCCGTTGAGCTCGTGCACGAAGTCGTCACCGAGCTCGTCGTACAGATGCACGATCACTTCGGTGTCGGTGTGCGTATAGAACTTGTGGCCGCGCTCTTCGAGCCACTTGCGCAGCTCGATGTAGTTGAACACCTCGCCGTTGTAGCTGATCCACACGGTCTCATCGCCGTTGTGGATGGGCTGGGCGCCGCCGCCCAGGTCGATGATGCGACAGCCGCGCATGGCCCAGCGCCACGCCGGGCTCGATGTGGAATCCGGTGCCATCGGGCCCGCGATGCCCGATGGCCGCGATCATGCGTTCAACGCGTTCCCGATCCGGCCTCGCCTCGCGCGAGTCCAGGTGTATGCCAGCAAGTCCACACATAAGGGTTCGTCGCCGTTCCTCACGCGTCCAGCTGCGGACGCAGCACTTCGCGAACCGTGGTGAAGCGGAAATCGTCGATCAACTGCACGAGCCGCTTCTCGCACACCGACAGGTTGGTGTAATGGCGGAAGCGGGACAGCCGGCTCGCCTTGAAGCGCGGCTGGCCGGGATCGATCTCCCAGGGATGCAGATAGAAAATGAATGGCAACTGGTCGTCCTTGTTGATCTTCTTCAGCGCCCAGCGCGTATACATGTACGGCAGCAGCCGGAAGTAACCGCCGCCCGAGCACGGCAGGCGTCGGCCCATGAACTTCACGGTAGATAGCGGAAATTCGACGATGCCATTGCCGCGGCTGTCTTTCATGATGCCGGGCCGCGTCGCAGCACCCGGAATGCCGTACACGTCGTGCGCGATCGGGAAGATGCTCGAGTCGTAGCGGAAGCCGAGATCGCAGAGGATGTCGATGGCCCACAGCGACTGGCGCGTGATGGAGTAGCTGGCCGCGCGATAACCCAGGATCTGCGCGCCGATGGTGTCTTCGAGCATCGCCTTCGAAGTTTTCGTCTCATCGCGAAACACCTCGGGGGTCTGCCGATACACCAGCTGGTGCGTCAGGCCGTGGCAGGCCACCTCGTGGCCGGCGGCGTGGATCTTGCGGATGAGGTTCGGGCTCTTCTTCGTCACCCAGCCGAGCACGAAGAACGTGGCCTTGATTCCCTTGTCGGCGAACAGCGTGAGCAGGCGTTCGGTGTTCGCTTCGGCGCGATACTCCATGCTGTCCCAGTCGTTGCGACTGATGACCTTCGAGAGCGCGTCGACGTGGAAGTAGTCTTCCACGTCCACGGTCATGGCATTGACAGGCGCGGCGACGGCGTTCATCGCGCCGCGGGACGGTAGAAGAAAGTCAGGAAGATGCGGTTTTCGAGAGAGTGGCCGCCGCCGATGAGCGTGTTGGAATCGCGCTTGAGGCGCTCGCCCCAGAATTCCACACCGGTGTCACGGCCGAAGCGCCACGATCCGCCAAGGATGAAGCGCCATTCCTCGATTTCGCTGTCATCGACCTCGTAATTTTCGATGTCGTAGGAAACACGCAGCCGCGCCGAGAGCCGGTTGTTGAGGTGGCGCTCCGCGCCCGCCTCGAAGATCAGCCGCTGGCGATCGAAGTCATCGACGTTGTCGTAGACCTCGTCGTCCCAGCCGGCGGACACGTCGAACGAAGTGCGCGGACGAACGAATTCCCACGCCACCGAAGCGAACTGGTTCTCGAACGTGGATGCTGTCGCAACCACGCCGGAGGTGTCGCCACCGAAGTCTTCGGAATCGAGACTCTCGCGAAGCGCCTCCGCGGAATCGCTCAACTGGGTGCCGACGCGGAAATTGAGACTCGAGGAATTGGAAACCTTCCGTCGCACTTCGATGTCCACCAGCGGGCCGGTATTTTCCGAACCGTCGTCGAGGTCCATCTGGGTGTAGCCGATCTGCGCGTTGATGTTGGTGCGGGCCGCATCGAGCGTGTAGGTAAAGCTGGCGCTGTTGCGCAGGAAGTCGATGCTTGCCGGGTCATCGTAGTCGACATCGTCGGTATCCACGTTCAGCGACAGCGTGCTGCGATCGGACGTGTTGCGCAGGAAAGCGATTCCGCCGCCGATGCGCGAGCTGTCGAACGGGCTCATTTCGTAGGTGGAAAGGGAGTAGCGACCCGAGAAGCGCAACATGCTCGTGGCGCCGAGCAGCAACGTGAAGTCCGGGCCGGTAGTCAGGTAGTTGATGGACTCGAGCGATTCCGGAGTCGCCGGCACCAGCGGATCCTGCTGCGTCTGGCCGAAGCTGTCTTCGATGAGCCAGGTGAAGTGTTCGGGGACGATGCCGAGCGTCACGTGGCCGCCGGCGTTGCCCGTGACCTGGTTGTCGACGTCGAAATTTTCGTCGACGTTGAGGTAGTGATTGAAATCGAGATCGGCGCGCACGTCCGCACTGATGCGCGTGCGATCTTCCTGCCAGTTGAGTTCGACTCCGGCCGTCAGGATGTCCGAGGCAATCTCGTCGTCCGAGACGCGGAACACGTTGTCAGAGTGGCCGTATCCGGCAGTGAAGCCGTACTCCACCTGCGCTTCGGCCGCGGGTGCGTACACCCCGGCAAGCCCGCAAACCATCGCCGCCGCCACGATGCGAGTCTTGCTGCCCGTGGACATGCCCGGCGTCACTCGCGCGCGCCCGGCGAGCCGCGCTCTTCAGGAGCAGTGTCACCGTAGTAGGAATAGCCGTATTCGCCACTGCGCCCTTCATCGGCCTGGTTGAGCACGATGGAGATCGACTTGCCTTCGCCGAGGACGTCGAGCGCGTCGTACACCGCGCGCTGCGGCGTCACGCCGGCGCACACCACGAGCACGATCTGTCCGACGGACGCGGCGAGCGCGCGCGATTCGCTGGTGAGCAGGATCGGCGGTGAATCGAACAGCACGATGCGCGAATCCGCGCGCGAGCCCAGATGTTTGATCACCTGTTCCATGCGCGGGCTGGCCAGCAGTTCCGTGGCGTTCTCGGAAGGCTTGCCCGCCGGCAACACGCACAGGCCCGGGATCTCGGTGCTGTGCACGACCGCGTCGATGTCCGCGCTCTCGTCGCGCAGCACATCCATGAGGCCACGTTCGCCTTCGACGCCTAACAGGCGGCTGATGTGGCGTTTGGCAACGTCGGAGTCGACGAGCAGCACGCTCAGGTCCATTTCCTGCGCCATCGACAACGCGAGATTGATGCTCGTGAAGGTCTTGCCGTCGCCGGGCAGCGAGCTGGTCACCATGATCAGGCGGCCGTTGTGGATCTTGTTGCCACCGCGACCCAGCGCCTGCGCGATGAGCGGGCGCTTGATGTGGCGGAATTCGTTGGCGATGCGCCGTTCCTGCGAATCGGGCGCAAGGAAACCGGCGGCGCGCAGGCCGCTGGCGTTCACCTGCAACGAACGCTGCGGGACCACGACGCGCGTGGGCAGCGTCTGCGCGAGCGGATCGCGTGCGCTGACGAGCGTCGGCGGTTCGGGCGCGCGCTGCTGGCCGGCATCGCGTGCCTGCTGGAGTTTCTTCAAGGCTTGTTCGACGAGACTCATGTTGTGACCTAGCCCAGAAGATTGCGCAAGTAACGCGACGCGGGGTTCTTGATGACTTCCACTACGATGAACAGAACGAGCAGCAGACCGGCGGCGGCGCTGTAACGCAGGAAGCCGTTACGCATCGCAGCCTTCTGCTTCTCGAGCCATGCGCGGCTCACGGAGCCGAGCACCGGCAGACCCGTGAGCTCGGTGACCGAACGCGCGCTCGAGAACACCGGCCGCAGCATGTGCATGAGCCAGGCGACACCGAGGCCGAGCACCAGGCCGCCGAACAGCACCGCCGCGAGCAGCATGGTGCGGTTCGGAAAGATGGGCTGAAGCGCCGCGGTGGGCGGATCGACGATGTCGAAACTGATGACGCCGGTCTCCGCCGCGTCTTCGGAAAGACGCGCGCGTTCGAGGCGTTCGAGCATGTTCTTGTACTGCACCTGTATCGACGAGTAGTCGCGCGTCAGGCGCTGGTACTCGGCTTCCACTTCGGGCGCCGTGTCGACGACGCGCCGCAGCTCGCCTTCGATGCGCCGATGTTCGGCGAGTTGCACGCGCAGCCCGGAGATCTCGACGTCGGTCTGGTTGGCCTGCAGCTGGATGTTCTGGAACACCGGGTTGCTGGCGGCGCCGGACGCGGCGGCCGCGCCTGCATCGCCGCGGCGCAGAGCTGCGATTTCTTCCTGCTGGCGAGCCTTGAGCGTTTCGAGCGTCTCGCGGGTCGAGAGCACGTCGGGATGTTTGTCGGTGAAGCGCAGCAGCAGCTCGTCGAGCCGCGTCTGCGTTTCGTCGATGCGCGACGCCGTGTCCGACGAGCCGCCCGACGCAGTACCGCGGGCGCCATTCGGTGTCGACGTGACCGGAACGAACGGCGTTTCGCCGCGCAGCTGGCGCTGCAGTTCCGCACGACGACTGTTGGCGATCGACAGCTGGCTTTCGAGGCGATCGATCTCGGTGCGCGTGTTGGTCAGGCGCTGGAAGTAGTCGCCCTCCTCGCCCGGCACCATGCCCATGTTCTTTTTCTTGAACTCCGCGAGCTTCGCCTCCGCTTCGCTCAGCTGGTCGCTGTACTCCTTCATCTTGCCTTCGAAGAAGCGCTGCGCCTTCTGCGTGCCCACGTACTCCGAGCCCATCATCTTCTCGACGAACTCGTTGAGCAGCGTGTCGACGACGGCGATGGCCGTGTCGCGATTGCCGTCACGGAAAGTGATGCGATAGAACGTGTTCGGCATGCGCGGATCGCGCGTCGCCGCCGGCTCGAGCGCGATTTCCAGCCGCGATGCGAGGCTGATGAGCAACTGTTGCCTGGCGTCGGGCGACTGCGCCGCGCTGTCGAGGCCGAGCTTGTGCGCCACGCCGTCCAGCGTGGTCGCGCCTAACAAGGCCTGGCGGACGATGTTGAGCTGCGTCGGCACGTCGCTGTCGACGGCGATGTCGCGGAGCAGCGGCTGCAACGGAGTCTTGGTGTCGACGTTGACGCGTGCGCGGGCTTCGTAGGTGTCCGGGATGATGAACACCACGAACCAGCCGAACAGGCACACGGCCCAGGCCGTGATCAGCGCGTAACGACGGAAGCGCCAGACGCCGCGCGCTTCCTGCGAAAACTTTTCTACTATCGGATGCATGGCAGCCTCACAGCCGCGACTCGGGCACGACGAGAACGTCGCCCGGCTGCAGCTTGATGTTGTGTTTCATGGCGCCCTTGTTGACGAGATCGTTGAGCTTGATCTTGATCTCCGTCTGCTTGCCGTTGACCTGCCGCACGACCTTGGCGCGGTTGCCCGCGGCGTAGGGGCCGAGTCCGCCGGCCGCGAGGACCACGTCGAGCACGGTCATGCCTTCGCGAAAGGCCATCGACTGCGGCGTCGTCACCTGGCCGACGACCTTGATCTGGCTGAACGCGCTCACCGGATTGCTGACGATGATGTTCACCTGCGGCGAACGGATGAATTCCTCGAGCACCTTTTCGATGTCGCGCGCCAGTTCGGAAGGCGTCTTGCCGACGGCCACCATGTCCTGGACCAGCGGCGTGGTGATCTTGCCGTCGGGACGCACCGGAACCGTGGTGCTGAGCTCGGGATTGCGCCAGACGAAAATCTGCAGCGTGTCGCCGGGACCGACGATGTAGTTCGGGCTGACATCCACGGCCGGGGCAGGCGGCGGAGGCTGGATGACCGGCGGCGGCGCGACGGCGGTCGCCGGCGCCTGGGCGAGCGCAGCCCCAGTCCAGACATACGAGGTCCAGACGAGCAAGGCGAGTGAGGAGAAAACCTTCATGAATTGGTAAGCCTGGATGACTTAAACGCAAGAATGCGCAGGAAAAATTCGAGCGCAAGGTTAGCAGAAACCCTTATTCGCTCGGGGCTTGCGCCCGCCGGCCTATTCCCGAAAGCGTGACTTGGGTCTTCTTTCTCAGCCGCCTCTCACGGCAGGGCCGGCCAACTGACTCAGCAGGCCCGCAGCCTCTGTCCGGCTGGGGAATTTGGCTGGGCTATTCAACAATTCCTCGAGTATCCGCTGGGCTTCGGCCTGCCGGTTGCCCCGCGCCAGGGCGGCTGCCAGGTGGTAACGGATTTCCGGGTCTGCGTTGGGGCCACTCGCCGCCCTGGTGAGGTAACCCAGCCCTTCCTCGACCTTGCCATCTTCGACGAGGATCCAGCCCAGCGTGTCCAGCACTCCGGCCGATTGCGGCGCAAGTTTTTCGGCCTGCCGCGCCAGGCCCACGGCGCGCGCATCCCCTGCCTGGTGATAGAGCCACGCAAGATTGTTCAGCGCCACCACGTCCTGCGGACGCACCTTGAGCATGGCGCGGTACTCATTGATGGCGCGCTCGCGCTCGCCCGACCGCAACGCGGCGTCGGCCAGCATGGCTCGTGCCGCGTCGTCGCCGGGATTTGCCTTCAACCAGCGCGCGAGAAGCTCGGTTGCATCGCCGACATTGCCAGCCACCGACGCGCGGTAGAACTTCTCCGCGAGCGACGCGCTGGCTTTGAGGTTGTAGGCCGCGCGGTACGCGTCGAGCGCGGCGGGAAAACTACGCGCAGCGAGCGCGACGTCACCCTCGAAGATGAACGCCGCCACATCGCGCGGATGCGCGGCGCGGTACGCCGCGGCGCGGGCCCGCGCGGCGGTCGTGTCACCGGAGCCGATCTCGTTGAATGCCAGCGCGTTCTGCGCCGGCAGCCAGTCCGGCTGTACTTCGATGGCGCGGTTGAGCGAGATGCGTTCGGCCAGTTTCTGGCCCAGCGCATGCTGCGCGCGCGCCATGTTGAACCAGCTCAAGGCGCTTTTCGGATCGATCTCGGTGGCAACGCGAAAATGCGCGATCGCCTGGTCGGCGCGACCCGCGTTCAGATTGAGAAGACCGGCGGCGTTGTGCACTTCCGCCCGTTTGGGCGCGAGCGCAATGGCCTCGGCCAGCAGCTCGTCGGCCTTTTTCATCGCGCCATTGCGCAGCGCGAGCTGTGCAAGACGCATGCGTGCGTCGATGGAATTCGGGCGCGCGGCGCGCACCGCCTCGAAGTGAGTGCGCGCGGAGTCGACGTCGCCCTCGACCATGGCAATTTCGCCGGCGGCCATGTGCGCTGCCGCGTTCGACGGTTGCATCTCGAGCAGCCGGGCGATGGCCGCGCTCGCAGCCTTGCGATCGCCGGCGGTCCATTCGAGCTGGCCGAGCACGAGCAGCAGGCTCGACGGCTCGGCGCCGCGCGCCAGCGCGTCGTTGAGCGCGCGACGCGCCGCATCGAAATCGCCGGTGCGCGCGTACAGCGCCGCCGCGAGGTTGGCGAGGTACGGACTCGTCGGATTCGCGGCGAGCATCGACTCGATTTCGCGACGCGCAGCGACCGCGCCTTCGCTCGCCGCAACGCCGCGCAACAGCGCGGCCGCGCGCCTGACGTCGTCAGCGTTTTCGCCGCCCTTGCGCAGCAGCTCCACCGCCTTGTCCGGCTGCCCCGCCTGTAGATAGGCGCTGGCGAGCTGCGAGGCGAGACCACGATTCTGCGGATCCTGCTCGAGCATTTCTTCGAGCAGGACCACGGATTGCTGCGCACCGAGTTTTGAACGCGCCGCCTCGATGAGCGCGTTCACCTGGGTGTCGCCCGGCTGGTTCGCGAGCGCCGGCCCGAACATGCGCAGCGCGCCGTCGGGGTTGTCGAGCTGCAGCCGGACCTGCGCGAGCAGCTGGCGCGCGCCGGCATGCGCCGGATTCTGCGCCAGCACATCGTTGAGCTCGGTACTCGCCTGTTGGGCATTGCCTTCGGCGAGCAACGCCATCGCCAGCAACATGCGCGCTTCGAGAAAGCCCGGCGCGGTCTGCTTCAGCTTGCGCAACTGGGCCACGGCGCCCGTGTAGTCGTTGTTGGCCATCGAAATGCGGCTGGCGATGTACATCGCCACCGGCGTTTCCGGGGCGATACGCGAGAGGCCGGCCGACGTGTCCGCGGCGCCCTTGATGTCTCCGGACTGCAACTGCGCCTCGGCCAGCGCAACCAGCATGTTGACCTGGCGTGGCACCGGAATCTGCCGCGCGGAAAGTTTTCGCGCGTGGTCGAGGGCGTCGATAGTGGTTTTGAAATCGCTGCTGCCCGCGAGCGTGAGACCGTAGGTGAGCCACGCCTCCGCGGATTCAGGCTGAGCCTGCGTGAGCGCCAGGAGACCCGCCTGCGCGCCGGCGCGATCACCCTGCGCGAAGCGCGCTTCCAGCGCGCCGGCCTGTGCGTCGATCAAGCTGGCGTCAGCCGCCGCCGCGGCCTCGAACGCCTGTTGTGCCTCGCGGAATCGGCCCAGGCGCATGAGCGCATAGCCTTGCCGCAATTGCTGTTTGCCGGGCGGCAGCAGTTGCGGGTTGCTGGTGAGTCGCTGCAGGGCTTCTTCCGCCTTGCCCTGCGCGAGCGCGAGCCGGATCTCGACTTCGGCGCGTCGTTTCTCGTCTACCGGGCCCTTGATCCTGCCCAGCTCCTGCTCCGCGCCGCGCGCGTCACCCAGCCACAACGCCGCTTCGGCGAGCAGCAGGTGTGCCTGGTCGAAGTCGGGCTTCTTCTGCAATGCATTCTTGAGTTCGACCACGGCCACGCCGTAGTTGCCGGCCGCCATCGCCACATCGGCGCGTTCCACGCGCGTCTCGGGGCTCGCGAACCGGTCGCAGGCCACTAACAACAGCAGCACACACATCGCGGCCAATGGCCGCATCGCCCCTCTGCTCGTCATCGATCCTCCATTCCCGATTCGCGCGCGAAGCGTGTCAGCCGTTCCCGCGCCGCCGGACAATCCCGCACGCACCGCGTACGCAGCACCAGCGCGGCCGACACGGGATCGTCGCCCAGCGAGGCCACACCGTAGCGCAGTTGCGCGCGCAGCGCGTCGACATCGCGACTTTCACCGACGCGGTACACGTACCACACCAGCCAGTCGTCGCCGTCCAGGTACTGCGCCTTCATTTCGCGCCAGCGCCCGTCCGGCGCGACGACGTTGGAACGCGCCTGCATGTCCGGCCCTTCGGGGCGATTGGCGTATCCCGCGAGTTCCCGCCCCTGCTCCTGGTGCAGATAAAACGCGCGGTACACATCGACCGACGCGCCATCACCATAGAAGGTGCGCGCCGCGAAGCCGTCGGCGTTGATGAACTCGGCGGGACGTGGCTCGGGCGGGGCTTCCACCTCGCGCCAGCCGGCGACCGCAGTCGGCAGATCGCCGCGCGCAGCGCTTTGCGCGGATGCACGGTTGGAGTCGAGCCACTGCCACAACGCGGGCAGGGCCAGCGTGATGCAGGCGAGCGCCACGCCGAGCGGCGCCAGCGGCGCGACCGGCGTCGGGTCGGCCGCAACCGCCGCCTCCGCGGTCCAGCGGCGCACGATCAGGAAGTAGATAGCCATCGCCACCGCGAACATCGCCCAGCCGAACGTGTAATGCTCGCCGGTCACCAGGTAGTGGCGCATGTCGGTCAGGTGGCCGGCAACGATGATGATGGCGATGCGCAGCCAGTTCGTGAGCAGGGCCATGACGATGGCCAGGCCCACCAGCTTCACGCGCGTGGCCAGCCGATCGCGATGCAGTTCGCCGTAGAACACGGCAATGGCCACGCCGACGATGAAGAAGTGCAGACCGCTGCAACCGCCGGCGATTTCGAACACGCCGGCGGGAATCTGGAAATGGAGACCGTCGAAGTACACCGGCAAGCCGACCAGACTCAGGACACCGCGCACCGCGAACGCCGACAGCCATTGCAGCAGCGCGTTGAGCAAGTCCCAGACCGGAACGGTGAAGTAGGCGTACAGCACGGGCAACCACAGGTAACGCATGGCCGGCGCACCGAACGCCGCCCACACGGCGCAGAAAGCGATGAGCGGCAGCAGCGCCTGGTGGCCAATCTGTACCCCCGCGCGCAGCAGGATCAGCCACGCGATTCCGAGCGCGAGCCCCGACACGCAGGCCACCCACGAAGGGCGCAGCGCCACTCTCGCGAGCGCATCGCGCTGGTGCCAGATGAGGAAACAGCACAGGGCCACCACCAGGACGCCGTGCGTGTAGGCGCGATTGACGGTGTCGGTCCAGCGCACGACGAAGCTCTGCGTCGTCGGCCACAGCACCACGAACGTGCCTAATAACAGCAGTATGGCGAGCACGGGGCGCGCCAGGCGCGCCTTGAAAACGGCGTCCGGGCTCAATTCGCGATTCCGTACTTTTCCATGAGGTCGTAGAGCGTCGGCCGGCTCACGCCCAGCAGGTCGGCGGTGTGCGAGATGTTGCCCTGGGTGATGGCCAGCGCCTGGCGTATCGCCTGGCGTTCCGCGCGCGTCCGCACCTCCTTGAGATTGAACAGCAACTTGCCATCGCCGCTCTCCTTCAGGTTGAGGTCTTCGGCGGTGAGCAGCGCGCTCTCGCCCATGATCATCGCCGTCTTCACGCGATTCTCGAGCTCGCGAACGTTGCCCGGCCAGGAGTAGGCCTCGAGCGCGGCGATGGCGTCCTGCGTGAATCCGCGCCGCGGCTTGCTCTGCAGCCCGGCGAACTTGCGCAGCATGGTGTGCGCCAGCGCCGTCGGACCGCCCTTGCGCTCGCGCAGCGGCGGCACTTCGACGGTGACTTCGCCGATGCGGAAATAGAGGTCCTGGCGGAATTTGTTTTCGGCGATGAGCGCCTGCAGGTCCTTGTTGGTGGCGCAGACCACGCGCACGTCGACCGGAATTTCCTGGCGCCCGCCGACGCGCTCGATGACGTGGTCCTGCAGGAAGCGCAGTAGTTTGGCCTGCAACGCCAGCGGCATGTCGCCGATCTCGTCGAGCAGCAGCGTGCCGCCGCTCGCCACCTCGATCTTGCCGGGCGTGGTCTTGCCTGCGCCGGTGAAGGCGCCCTTTTCGTAGCCGAACAACTCGCTTTCCAGCAGTTGCTCCGGGATCGCCGCGCAATTGATGGCCACGAACCGCGCGCCACTGCGGCCGCTCTGCGCATGCACCGCGCGCGCCACCAGCTCCTTGCCGGTGCCGCTCTCGCCGAGGATGAGCACGCTGGCATTGGTCGGCGCCACTTTTTCGATGCGCCGGCACACCTTGAGCATCGCGTCGTCGGTGGCGACGAAACCCTCGAGCGGCGAGATCGACTGCGTCTCGAGCAGCATGCGGTTCTGCCGCTCGAGCGCGTACATGTGGAACGCGCGGCTCACCAGCAGGCGCAGCACCTCGATGTCGACCGGCTTCTGGTAGAAGTCCCAGGCTCCGAGCGACACGGCGCGCACCGCGTTGTCGCGATCGTTGTTGCCGGTGACGACGATGACCTTGGTGGTGGAATCGACGCTGAGGATTTCCGACAGCGTGGCCATGCCTTCGCTGACGCCTTCCGGATCGGGCGGCAGCCCAAGATCCTGCAGCACCACGCGCGGTTCATGACGGCGCAGCAGCGCCAGCGCTTCGGCGCGCGTGGCGGCCATGAGCACTTCGTATTCGTCGAAGCACCACTTGAGCTGCTTCTGCAGCCCCTCGTCGTCTTCGACGATCAGCAGCTTTAGTTTGTCTTCCGCCACGCTGGCAGCCTAATGCAGAAACGCGTGCCCTGCCCGGGAGCACTCCACACCTCGACGTCGCCGCCGAGATCCCGCGCGTACTCGCGCGCCTGGTAGGCACCGATACCCATGCCCTTCGCACCCTTGGTGCTGTCGAAAGGCCGGAACAGCCGATGGCGCAGGAAATCCTCGTCCATCCCCGCGCCGCTGTCGATCACGGTGAGATGCGCCTCGTCGCCCTGCAGCTGTAGTTCGACGCTCACGGCGCCCGTGGGCGGCGTGGCTTCCTGCGCATTGCGTATCACGTGTTCGAGCACCGCCGCGAGGCGATCGGGATCGGCCGTGACCTGCACTCCGCCGATATCGCCCGCGACCGTGACCGTGGGCTGCCGCGCCACCGCGCGCGCCACGGCCGCCTGCACCGCGGCCTCGAGGTCCACCGCACGGCGGGTGCCCTGCGTTTCCCGGCGCTGCAACTGCTCGATGAGACGCGTCATGCGTTCGGAGGTGTTGCGGATCGTGCCGACGGCGTCATCGAAGAACACCGGGTTGTGCCGGTGGCGCTGCGCATTGGCGACTAACAACTGCAACTGCGCCACGGAATTCTTGAGATCGTGCATGACGAAGGCCGCGAAGCGGTTGTACGCATCGAACTGCCGGCTTTCGGCGAGTTGCTCGTCGGCGCTGCGTTGCGCCAGTTGCACGGCGACGTTGCGACCCACGGTCTTCAGCAGGTCACGATCTTCGTAGTTGATGTTGAATGGCTCGGGTGGCGCGGCCAGCACCAGGAAACCCAGCAGCTGATCACCCACGAACAAGGGCGCGATCAGGCGCCACGGGCCACCCGGACCGAGGCACGCGGGCAGCGCGAGATCACCGTAGAGCTGCGGGCGCGCCGCGTACTCCTGCAGATCCACCACCCACTGCCGTTGCTGCAGGAATCGCGGCAATGGATCGTCCGCCGCCACCGGCGTGCACTGCGTAAGTCCCACGCTGTCCAGGGGCCAGGCCGCCTGTAGATAGAACTGCCCGCCCGCGGCATCACGCAGCAACAGCAGGCCGCGCGGGCTGCCGAAGATCTGCGCCACCGCGCGAATGGCATTGCGGCGCGCGTCTTCTTCCTCGCCGACGGACAGCGTCTGCACGAAACGCAGCCATTCGAGGCGATAGTCGTACTTGTTGCGATAGAAATGTGTGGCGATGAACACCCGCAGGCGCCGTAGCGGCCACTCCGCGAGCAGGAAGGCGATCAGCAGCGCCACCGCCGTGCCGAGGAACAGCGCCTGCAGCGGCGCGCCCCACTCGCCGGCGTGCGCGCGGGCGTAGTACGCACCGCCCACGGTAACGCCGACATACAGGCACAACACGATCAGTGCCGAGGCGTAGAAGGCGAACTGGCGCGAAATGAACACGCGCGGCGGCGGAACGGGCATTTGCCACACGGCGCGCATCAACGGCCAGACGGTCAACACCGCGAACGCGATGCGCGGCTCGACCCACGCAGGCTCGCCGACGCCGCCACCGTCGCCGTCACTCAGGGGCAGATAGTTCAGCGCATCGAAGACGAATTGCGCGGCCACGCCGGCCGCGCACCAGCGGATCGCGCGCGCCGCCGCGGGAATGGCGTGGCGCCACACCTGCAACGTGGCTATCAACATTCCGAGCACGCCCACGAAGCCGAGCGTCCCTGACAACCATGGGGCGACCGCCGCAGGCTGGTAGCTCGAAGCCCAGCCGATCACGGCCGACGCCACCATCGCAATGCAGGCGCCCAGCACGGTGCGTCGCAGCCAGCGCGGAAACTCGAGAGTAGATAGCGCTTCGATCGCGATGAACCAGGCGGCGATGCGCAGCCCGTCGGCCGCGTACACACCCCAGCCGGCCGCCGCTTCGTGCCGCGCCTGGAACGCCATGAGCGCCGCCCAGGCCGCGCTGACCACCACGGCCACGGCCGCGTGGCGCGCCGGCTCGCTCTGTCCACGACGGATGAGCAACACCACGCCCGCGGCCAGCATCAGGCAGGCAGCCAGTGAGCAGGTGAGGACAAAGGTCACGGGAGCGACCGTGCGGTTGCGGCGCTAGCGCGCGCCCTTGCCGAGCAGGATGACTTCCACGGTCTGCAGCAGGATGAGGATGTCGAAGACCAGATCGTGGTTCTTCACATAGAAGAGGTCGTACTGCAGCTTCTCGATGGCATCCTGTTCCGAGGCGCCATAGGGATAACAAAGCTGCGCCCATCCGGTGATCCCGGGCTTCACGCTGTGGCGCTCGCGGTAATAAGGAATGGTCTCCGTCAGCGTGGCGACGAATTCCGGCCGCTCCGGACGCGGACCCACGAACCTCATGTCGCCGCGCAGCACATTCCACAACTGCGGCAGTTCATCGATGCGCAACTTGCGCAGGTACTTGCCCACCGGCGTGATGCGGTTGTCGTTGGTGGTGGCCCACTGCGCGCCGTTGCGCTCGGCATCGATGCGCATGCTGCGGAACTTGAGCACGCGAAAAATCTTGCCCTCGACGCCGACACGGTCCTGGCCGTAGAAAATCGGTGCTGAAAACCCGTCGGTGAGTTTGATGGCGAGGATGGTGAGCAGCATGATCGGTGACGCCACCAGCAGCAGCGCGAAGCTTGCCACCAGGTCGAACACGCGCGCCGAAGTCAGCCGCATGCCGTCGCGGCGGAAACCCGGGCCGAAGATCATCCAGCTCGGCGTGAGCACTTCGAGATGCACCTTGCCGGTCTCGCGCTCGAGAAAGGTGATCTGGTCGGAGATCAGGATGCCGGCCAGCCGGCAGTCGAGCAGCTCCTTCAGCGGGAAGTTGCGGCGCCGGTCGTCCATGGCCATGACGATTTCGTCGATGCCCTGGGTCTTGGCATATTCGACGAGGTTGCCGTTGAGGCGCACGACGCGGTCTTCGGAAACCTCGACCTCTTCATCGCCGGCAGGCACGAACGAAATGATTCTGAAGCCGCGCTGGTCGGCACGGCGGCGAAGGCGTCCGAGCCGTGCCGCATTGGCGCCTGCGCCATACACCAGCACGCGACGCTTGAAGATGTCTTCGTCGATGAGCCGCTGCGCGACGCCACGCACCAGCACCAGCAGCAACCATGCGATGACGAGGGCGGAGACGAACTCCTGCCAGTGGTAGGCGTACCTGGGCCAGACGCCTAGCAACAGCGCCGCGAGCACACCACCGGCGGCAACGCTCATCGTGATGCGCAGCACGATACCGGCCATGCGATCGCGCATGCGCCGCGTGAACAGGCCCATCGCGACCATGGCGATGATGACGCAGCCGCCGAACACGACCGCCTGCGTCCACGAGACCCAGAAATCGATGGTCGGTCCGCTGGCCAGCCGACAACCCAGGCGGCTCGCGGCCAAAACCGCTACCGACTCGGCAACCCACAGGAGCGCTAACGCCGGGTGCCAAGTTTTTCCGAAAAAACCTATACGCATGTGGGTTTCAGTTTAGGCAGGAACCCAAAGCGGAAGGTCGAGCACCCACCCACCGGTACTCGCAAATGTGCGACCTGTCGCAAACAAAGGTGGCGTCCCCAGGGGGATTCGAACCCCCGTTACCGCCGTGAAAGGGCGATGTCCTGGGCCTCTAGACGATGGGGACGCAGCAAGATTGTTTGGTGGAGCCAGACGGGATCGAACCGTCGACCTCTTGCATGCCATGCAAGCGCTCTCCCAGCTGAGCTATGGCCCCACGCGAGGCGCGGCAAGTTACGGTCCGGTCTCAGGTATGTCAAGTAAACAAAAGCGACTGCGTCACAACGCGGCTGTATTGCCTACGGGCACCGGTTCACCTTATTCCAAGGTCGCGAGTTCCCCCGTGTCTGCCAGCTGGTGACACGTTGAAATATGTTTCTTTGCCACGTTCTACTGGCTGTCAGAGCAAAGGGCAAACCCGTCGTGAGGCGGGGACGCAAAGCTTCCGGTCTGAGGCGCCGATCGTGGCGACAGATAGCGGGGTTGCCGGCATTAGCGAAGCGCTGCTGCGCCGCATGCCGTCATCCCTCGATCTGTCGCCGCAAGACGCTTCGGTATGTAGAGCAGATATTTGACAGGACCGAACATGCGCAATTTGCGGCAGACATATTGTGTTACTGGCGTTGACGTCGCTGACGCTCGCCGCGTTGCGGCGGAGACGAAGCGGCTGACGGCGCGCCCGGCGCGACCAATCTGCCGCCCATCATCGCCGGTACGCCGCTCACCACCCTTTCCGCGGGTCAGCTTCTATTCGTTCACGCCCACCGCCGGCGATCCGGACGGCGACCCGCTCACCTTCAGCGCCACCAACGTCCCGGCCTGGGCCACCTTCAACACCATCGACGGGTGCCCTGACCGGCACGCCGACCGAAGCCAACGTCGGCATGACCGAGATGATCACCATCGAAGTCAGCGACTCGAGGGCGGTCACGCAGCTGCCGGCGTTCCGCATCCAGGTGACCAGCAATGCCACCACGCCGCCGCCGGCCAACGTCGCGCCGACCATCGCCGGCACGCCCGCCACCACCGCCACCGTCGGCCAGTGTCTACACCTTCGCGCCCGTGGGCGATGACGCCAACGACGATCCGCTGACGTATTCCTTCACGAACTGCCCCGCCTGGATGACCTGCGACGCGGCGACCGGACGGGTTTCGGGCACGCCGGCCGCGGCAAACATCGGCAGCACCGGGCCGATCGTCATCATGGTCAGCGACGGCCAGGCGAGCGCGCAGCTTCAGTTCACGCTTCAACGTGCAGGCGGCGCCGGTCACCCCGCCCGCGAACCGCGCGCCGACCATCACCGGCACGCCGGTCGACCAGCGGTGACCGTCGGCAACAACTACTGCTTCAATCCCGTAGGCAGCGATCCGGACGGCAACGCGCTCACATACTCGATTCAGAACCAGCCGAGCTGGGCGACGTTCAGCGCCACCACTGGCCGCCTGTCGGGCACGCCGGCGGCGGCCAACGTCGGCACCACCGCACGCATCACGATCTCGGTGAGCGACGGCACGGCCACCGCCTCGCTGGCCGCCGTTCACCGCTCCAGGTGCACGGCGCCGCACCGCCGAATCGCGCGCCGACCATCACCGGCACACCGGCTTGACCTCCGTCACCGTGGGCAATGCGTACACGTTCCATCCGGTCGGCAGCGATCCGGACGGCAACACGCTCACCTATTCGATTCAGAATCAGCCGAGCTGGGCGACGTTCAGCGCCACCACGGGCCGCCTGTCGGGCACGCCGACCGCGGCCAACGTCGGCACTTCGGCACGCATCACGATCTCGGTGACCGACGGCACGGCGACCGCGTCACTGCCCTCGTTCACGATCCAGGTGATCGCGCAGGCGAATCGCGCGCCGACCATCTCCGGCACGCCGCTGCTGTCGATCAACGTGCTGTCGGCGTACACGTTCCAGCCGAGCGCCTCGCGATCCCGACGGCAACACGCTGACCTTCAGCATCCAGAACCGTCCGGCCTGGGCCACGTTCAATACCGCACTGGCCGGCTCTCGGGCACGCCGGCGGCTGACGGACGTCGCGACGTTCTCGAACATCATCATCTCGGTATCGGACGGCACGGCCTCGGCCTCGCTGCCCGCGTTCTCGCTCGCGGTGCTGCAGACCGCCAACGGCACGGCACTGGTCAGCTGGACGCCGCCGACCACCAACACCGACGGCAGCGCGCTCACGAACCTGGCCGGCTATCGCGTCGCTGTACGGCCGCAGCGCGGACACGCTCGACCAGATCGGCCACCGTGAGCAACCCGGGCTCACCAGCTACACGGTGGAAAACCTGGCGCTGGGCACGTGGTACTTCGCCGTCGTCGCGGTGAACTCCGCCGGCGTGCGAGAGCGACCTCTCGAACGTCGCGACGAAGACCGATCAACTAGACGTTCAGGCTGCAACGCTCGGTCCAGGCGCGCCAGCGTGCGCGCCTGGCCGAGCAGCGCCAGCGTGGCATCGATGGGCGGCGATACCGTGCCGCCCGAGACCGCCACGCGCAGCGGCTGCGCGATCTTGCCGAGGCCCAGCGATTTCTCCGTCGCCAGCCCTTCGAGCGCCGCGTGCACCGCGGGCGCGGTCCCATTCGCGCGAGCGCGGCGAAACGCGCGCGCAGTTCGCGCCAGCAGCGCCTTCGCGTCCGCCGTCAGGTGCTTCTCCGCCGCCTTCGGATCCAGCGTGATCTCGTCGCCGAAGAAGAAGCGGCTGTTCTCCGCCATCTCCTTGAGCGTCTTGGCGCGTTCGCGCTGCGCCAGCACGATGCCTTCGAGCAGCGCGTCGTCCTGCGAGTAGATGCCGAGCCGCGCGAGATGCCAGCGCAGGTGCGGCACGATGTCCTTCGGCTGCGCGCGCGACCATGTGCTGCTGGTTGAGCCACAGCAGCTTCTCCGAGGTTCAGCGCCGAGGCGCGCCTTGTTGATGTCGCGCACGTCGAAGGCCGCGATCATCTCGTCGCGCGTGAAGAATTCCTGGTCGCCATGCGACCAGCCGAGGCGCACCAGGTAGTTGAGCAGCGCCTCGGGTAGATAGCCCTGGTCCTGGTACTCGAGCACGCTGACCGCGCCGTGGCGCTTGGAGAGCTTGGCGCCGTCCGGCCCCAGGATCATCGGCACGTGCGCGTACACCGGCGGCGTGCTTGCCGAGCGCCAGCAGCATGTTCATCTGCCGCGGCGTGTTGTTGAGATGATCGTCGCCGCGGATCACGTGCGTGACGCCCATGTCGGCGTCGTCCACCACCACGCAGAAGTTGTAGGTAGGCGTGCCGTCGGAGCGCGCGATGATGAGGTCGTCGAGCTCCTTGTTCTGGAACGTGACCTGGCCGTGCACCACGTCCTCGACCACGGTCGCGCCCTCCTCCGGATTCGCGAAGCGCACCACCGGTGGTCGGCCGCTCGCCGGCGCCCGGACCCTTGCCGTGCCGGCAGCGGCCGTCGTAGCGCGGCTTTTCCTTGGCGAGCTGCTGCGCGGAGCGCATCGCGTCGAGCTCTTCCTTGCTGCAATAGCAGTGGTAGGCCGTGCCGGCCTTGACCATCTCGGCGATGACTTCCTTGTAGCGATCGAAACGCTGCGTCTGGTAGAACGGCCCCTGGTCGTGATCGAGCCCGAGCCATGCCATGCCCTCGAGGATCACCTTCACGGCCTCGGGCGTGGAGCGCTCGAGGTCCGTGTCCTCGATGCGCAGGATGAACTGGCCCTTCATGCGCCGGGCGTACAGCCAGCTGAACAGCGCCGTGCGCACGCCGCCGATGTGCAGCAGGCCCGTGGGGCTGGGGGCGAATCGGGTGACGACGGCGGTCATGCGGCGAAATTCCTGATCGGGCGCGCTTTTTGGGGCGCGAATCGTAGCATTTGAACCGCCGGTGCCGGGCATCGGGATTTCACGGATTGGCACGGGAATTGATTCGCGCGGGACCGCTCTTTAGACTCTCGCCCCTCTCGGAAGGCCATACGGCTTCAGGCGGGCGGTTAGCTCAGCGGTAGAGCACTGCTTTCACACGGCAGGGGTCACAGGTTCAAGCCCTGTACCGCCCACCACTTAAACGCAATAAAAACAGGGGTTTACGAACTCGCGTGAATCCCTGTTTGTTTTTCGAAGTGGCATTTGGGACAGTTGTGGGACAGTGAAACGGGTGTTTTGCGAACACCTGAAACACGAGGAACACGCATGGCCACTCTCGAAAAACGCGGTGATTTCTGGCGCGCGAAAGTACGTCGCAATGGCTTTCCCACGCAGTCGCGAACGTTCGATAACAAAGCGCTCGCGGAACGCTGGGCGCGCGAGATCGAAAACGAAATGGATCGCGGGGATTTTGTTGATCGGACGGAGGCGGAGAAGAATACGCTGGCCGAAGTGTTGAAGCGGTATCAGAAGGAAATTTCGCCCACAAAGAAGGGCGCGGACTCAGAGGACTACCGGATCGACAGCATCCTCAAGTCCCGAGTGTGCAAGACCAAGATGTCCGCCCTCTCCAGCGCGCAGCTAGCGGCGTACCGGGATGAGCGCCTGGAGGCGGTGTCACCGTCGACCGTCAATCGCGAGCTCAACGTAATCTCGCACGCCATCGAGATCGCCAGGCGCGAATGGGGCATCTACATGCCCGAGAACCCGGTGCGCCTGGTGCGGCGGCCCAAGGCGCCGCGGGCGCGGGATCGTCGCTTTGTGAAGGACGAGGAGAAGCGGTTGCTCGCCGAGTGCAGGATTAAGAGCCGGAACCCCTACTTGTTGCCAGTAGTCCAGTTGGCTATCGAGACCGGGATGCGGCAGAGCGAGATCGTAGGCCTGGAGCGTTCCAGAATCGATACGAAGAAGCGCTACCTAGTTTTGCCGGACACGAAGAATGGCGAGCAAAGGACCGTACCGTTGTCACCGCAGGCAATCCGGGTCATCAAAGCCATGCCCACCTCGATCAATGGGAGGTTGTTTCCGGGGCTAACCACAGAGGCAGTAAAGCGAGCATTCAAGCGGGCATGCAAGCGAGCGAAGTTAGAGGATTTCCACTTCCATGACCTTCGGCATGAGGCAACAAGCCGGTTATTCGAGCTGGGCCTTAATCCGATTGAGGTTGCCTCCATCACGGGACATAAGACCCTTCAAATGCTGAAACGATACACGCACTTATCAGCGATGGAACTCGCTAATAAACTTAGATAGCGCCTAGCTAACACGCACCTATATATTCCCTGACACCCTCGGGGAGAAAATCATGGCATTTGGCGGAATTGTCGCTCGCGGATCTCAATGGCATCGATGGGATCCTCACATACACACGCCCGGCACTGCACTGAATGACCAGTTTGGCGGCGAAGATCCATGGAAAGAGTTTCTCCAGAGGATAGAAGACTCCAATCCGCCCATTCGTGCACTTGGCATAACCGACTACTGCGGCGTAGATGGTTACGTCACTGCCACTGAAAAGAAGAAGGCAGGAAGTCTGGTTTCGATTGATCTCATCTTTCCCAACGTTGAATTTCGACTTTCAATCGAGACCAACAAAGGTCCAGGCATCAATCTGCACCTCTTGTTTTCGCCCGACGACCCAGACCACGTGCTTGAAATACGGCGCTTCTTAAATGGCATCGAATTCAAGTACGCCGGAGAGACCTTTCGCTGTAATCGGGACGATCTCACCCGACTCGGCCGCCGCCACAATAGTGCGCTCGTTAAGGACACTGATGCGTATCGTGAAGGCGTAAATCAGTTCAAAGCAAACTTCGACGAGCTCGTGCGCCTGTGGGGCGAAAGTAGATGGGCGCAAGACAACTGTTTGTTCGCGATCGCAGCTGGAAGTCACGACGGGACATCGGGCCTGCAAGGCGAAGGTGGCGCTTGGGAAGCGACGCGGAAGAAGCTGGAGAGTGCAGCAAACATCATCTTCTCGGCCAATCCAAAGACAATCGCGTTCTTCTTGGGCAAGGGCTCAATCACGCTTGCCGAGCTGGAGAAACAGTGGAAAGGAAAAAAACCTTGTCTGCACGGATCCGATGCCCACAATGCGGGCACTGTTGGCAATCCGCCGCTGAACAGATTTTGTTGGCTAAAGGGCGATTTGACCTTTGAAACCATTCGTCAGGCTGTAATCGAGCCTGAGGGTCGAGTGTCAATCGGTGAAGCACCGCCCCGCGGCGCCCTTCCTGGCAACAGCATTGAAGGCGTCACAGTATCAGCTGCGCCTTGGATGTCACCGAATGCACTACCGATGAATGGCGGTATGGTGGCAATCATTGGTGCACGCGGATCTGGGAAGACGGCTCTCGCGGATTTGATTGCGGTGGGCGCGTTGGGAGCGTCATCTCAGCTGAGCGACAGCTCCTTCATTCATCGTGCTAAGGAGTACCTCGGTCAGTCGAATGTTTCGCTGAAGTGGGAATCGGGCGAGAAGACTAGCAATTCCGTATCGGGGGTTGGGGCAGAAGATCTCCTCGATTTTCCGCACGTCCAGTACCTGTCTCAGCAGTTTGTCGAACGACTCTGCTCCTCAGAAGGCCTTGGCGACTCGCTCGTTCAGGAGATTGAGCGTGTTGTTTTCCACGCTCACGCGGAGTCCGACCGCCTCGGTGCCGACAGTTTTGCCTCCTTACTAGACACTCGCCTTGCACCTGCGCGAGAGAAGAGATACCGCCAACAGCAAAGCCTTGAGCGTTCAGTCGACGCCATCTCGAAAGAGCAAGCGCGCAAAGAGGGACTCAAATCCGCCATTAAAGAGCGCGACGACAAGAAGAAGGGCATCGAAAAAGACAAGAACGATCGGAAGCTGCTTGTTCCAAAAGGTCAGGAGGCGCGCACAAAACAGCTTGAATTGTTAACTCAAGAAGTTGAGTCCAGGCAGCAACAAGCAGCGGCCATCCAGCGCGCGATGCAAGATTTGGTTGGCCTGCAGAGCGACGTGAAGGATTTTCGGGATCGAGTAGCTCCCGACTGGATTGCAGATGTAAGAGAACAGCGTGCAGACTGCGGACTGAGCGAAGCCGACTGGAAAAAGTTCGAAGTGCATTTTGTCTCGGATGTCGATGCATTGCTCGCTGCTCGGCTCACCGCGGCGCGGGCAGCCTTGAAACTAGTCGAAGGCGCCGCTGTCTCCAAAGCCGCGGACGAACTTACTACTCCGGGCTATTCATACTTACAGGCCGGCAAGGCGCTATCCGAAAACACCCTTCGCGCACTCGAGCGAGAAAGGGACCTTAAGCAACGGCAAGTCGGCATTGATGAGCAGAATGCCCGCCGATACCGCCAGCTATCCGAGAATATTTCCCGTGGCGAAGCCGCTCTCGCCAAAATGAATAGCGAAATTGAGAAAACCGGTAAATCGGATGAGCAGATAAAGGCTTTTCGACTTGAGCGTAACAGCGCATACCGTGGAATCTTTGAAGCGGTTGTCCAGGAAGAGACCCATCTCGCGTCTCTCTATGCCCCGCTGGCAGCTCAGCTGGCTTCTGGCGCAGGGGCAGTCTCAAAGCTGTCCTTCTCGGTTCGCCGGAATGTCGACTTCGATAGCTGGACCGCGGCCGGTGAGGCCCTGCTCGACTTGCGTACAGGCCCTTTCCGCGGTCGTGGCGAACTAAGGAAGGCTGTGGACATCGAACTCGCGAGCGCGCTGCAGTCGGGTACTGCTCAGCAGGTGGCTGACGCTATGAGCAACTTCGTTGCCCAAAATGCGGAGAAGTTGAAGCAGCACAAGCCAGCCGCAGAAGACATGCGCGAATGGGGTAAGAAGGTAGTTGCATGGCTCTATGGAACTTCGCACATCACAGTCGGATATGGGCTTCAGTACGATGGCGTCGACATCGAAAGGCTGTCGCCAGGAACGAGGGGCATCGTCCTTCTACTTCTTTACTTGGCCATCGATTCCAATGACGACCGGCCTCTAATCATTGACCAGCCGGAAGAGAATCTAGATCCTCAGTCAGTCTTCGATGAACTCGTGCCTGTTTTCCGGGAGGCCAAGATGCGACGACAGATCATTGTGGTGACGCACAATGCGAATCTAGTCGTTAATACCGATGTGGACCAGGTAATAGTTGCCCGCAGCGGACCCCATCGACCAGGCCAGCTTCCGGAAATCTCCTATCAAAGCGGCGGCCTTGAAAACGCTGCTATTCGAGCCTCCGTCTGTTCAATTTTGGAGGGAGGTGAGCGCGCATTTCGGGAACGCGCCAAACGTTTGCGCGTTGCCGTCTAGCGACTAGCCATGGTAGCGACAGAAAGCCAACAACGTCTCCTGGCTCGCCTTCAGCACCGTCCTTCCGTCCATGAACTTTGCATGGGCTCGCGCGCCCAACATGTTTTCGAACTTTGCGACGAAATAATAGTTGTCCCGTTAGTAGCTCTCGGCTTTAAGAGCGAGATTGAATACATGGCAAAGTACACCGCCGCTCATGTTCTAGCACCAGTCGAAATTGAGGTCGTAAACGCTCTCATCCGAGATTCACAGGAAAAGCGGCCGGTTGTAGCGCTGTTTCTGCCACTGAAAATCGACGCACCAGCTGAAGAATTAGAGCGCTTGGCCGCACCGCGTCTCGAGCGCGCACGCAGAATCTTTTCATGGATCTCCTCCGGCGAGATCACCGCGTTTGCGAGCGTCATCGCCACTTCTGAGACGACATCCTTTAGACCAATCCCGCCACCTCAATCTGACCGGCAGATGCTTTTTGGCTTAGGAGGGACTAAGAGCGACTACCAAGCCAGCATCAATCGCATTGCGAACAAGTTGGTAGAAGACGAGCGTTTCGCGTTTGCGCTCTCCCTCTATCACGATGCTCTGCGAGAGAGTGACCAGCGATTTCGAATCGCACGCATGTTTAACGTGCTTGAGAGTCTGGCCAATGACATCAAGACCAAGGAAATTCCGTCGCGGAAGGCGGTTCGCCAACTGTTGGGGCTTTCTGGGGGCGCTACCATGGAAGCGGTGGTCGAAGGACAAAAATACCGATTCGACTGTATTGAAGTCGCGGGACGCCTCCGCGATCGCCTTTTTCATGGTTCAGATTTTTCGCTCTCTGATCTGAACGCTGACACACGAAGCGTCTTCGCACTATTGACGTCGCACCCCGAGATAGTCGCAAACGCAATGGCCGGGTATTGCGAACTCGCGCTTGCAAGAAAAGCCAACAACTATGTTCCGCCGCCCTAGATGTATTAGGCCAACTATTTACCTGAGAACCTGCGAATGAAGTATCTCGCAATGTTTTTCTGTAGCTATATTTTGGCGTTCCTGGTGCTGCTTCTCTGGTCTAAGAGGCAGATTGATCGCATGTCTCAAAGGCTAGAGACGGTCGGTGCTAAAGGCGATCACATTACGCGCTTCAAACGGCAAGCTTGGAATCTTCACCTTCTTGTGCGTCCCATGGTGTTCTTTGGGACGCTCGGTGGACTGTTGATTTCAGTTGGGTATTGGCTTGTCACCTAGTCCCACCGCCATCGTTGTACTTTTGTTGCTCGTCTCGGCCATCCTGTTAGCCGGCATCAGGAAACGCGCCTCTCGTCGTAGACACCGCCTTTCTTACTGGCCCTTCTACGTAAAACGCTTGCTCACGCGACCCGAGCAAGTGCTGTATCACCGGCTTGTTAAGGCGCTTCCCGATCACCTAGTCCTTGCGCAAGTTCAGGTTTCGCGCGTTCTTGGAGTCAAGAAGGGCTTCGCTTTCCACGAATGGAACAACCGCATAAACCGCTTGAGCTACGACTTCGTGATCTGCGGCAAAGATTCAACTGTCATTGCCGCGATCGAACTCGACGACAGTTCCCATGAGGGCGACAGTCGCATTGCAACTGACGAGAAAAAGTCTAAAGCAACTATGGATGCTGGACTACGGCTTATCAGATGGAACGTTAAAGCCTTGCCTGACGAGCCCACAATTCAGCGGGAAATTCACGCCCGTGACGTGTTGAGCGGGCAGGTCCTGCCGAGCATCACCATAGACCGCACTCGAGACAAATAGCTTGGCGCGACGATTCATCGCGCTCAGTCGAGTCGCGCAAATCAACGTCGGTCAAAAGAAAAGTATCCGGGCGCATACGGCGGTGGCGATCAGCCAAACAGCGGTCACCCCAACTGTTTTCCACGCGAGTGAGCGCGCAATCGTTTCGTTACGTTGTGCGATTTCCCCAACCTTGATCACCGAATCACGGACGACTGCGTTCAATTCATTTAGTCGCGAGTCAATCTGCGTGACGGAAGTCCTGGCAGCGATTACCGCCTGTTCCACGGCGATTTCGCGAAGTCCTCGTTCGACTAACCCGAGCCATTCGTTGGCCAGCCTGCCAGCCAGTTTTGAATGCGCCTCAGCGGTAACTGCAGCATGAATTTGTACGGCCTTTAAGACCTTTATTGCTTCGTCCTGTTGACGGTGCGCTTCATCTGCTTCGCGCCGCCTGAGGGCACCAGCCTCATTCATCGTGCGCACGTATTCCGAGACCGAGGCCTGGATCTGGCCAAGAATCACGGCTGTACGCTCCTCAAGTCTGTCTGCATCCAGGGTCATTAGTGCTTCCTTTGCTACATCAAAAAGTGAAGTCATAACTCGCGATCTAACTCACGTTGCTTTGGCTCAGGTGGCGCATTGGAAGCTGACTTTGGCTCACGTCTTCCCTCGTGCCTGTGTTCTTGTTTCGCTTCCTTCTCATTCCGAGCCGAAGGATTCGGGAGTTGGCGGATGGTGAGTTCACCCGGCTGCAAGTGTTCCTTTTCTGCCAAAGCCCTTTCAAAAGCTGATTCGATACGCTCTCTGAATCGCACCTGTGCAGCGTCAGACGAACGCTCAGGCTCATCGCGCAGTACTCCTGAGCGCGCGTCGTTCGGTGTCACGAAGTCAGTCGCCAGTTCCTTCGGCCGAGCTCGCGAAAGTGCCGAGTTGAGATCCTGTTTGGAACCGAAGTCTTCGCGCGCGTAGTGCAGTTCGGTGGACTCGCGGTGCCGCGAAAGCGCCACATACGTGAGATGCCGATCGAAGCTCGGCGCCGCCAGGACGTACGTTCGATCGACGGTCGCGCCCTGCCCTTTGTGGATTGTGGACGCGTATCCGTGGTCGAGATGGCGATAGAAATGGGTGTCGACCTTCACCTCAGGGCGCGATTCATTCTCCAGTCGTACGTGGAGAATCCGACCGTCGACTTGCTCGATCGTCGCAAGCGTGCCGTTCTTCACGCCCAGGCTCTTTTCGTTCCTCAGGAAATAGATCCGGTCGCCCCGAGCGAACTCGCGTTGCCCTCGTTCCGTCTCGAACACGCGGCCGTCTGCCAGGTGTCCATTCGATTTCCGAAGCGCGCGCGCTGCCTCATTGAGCGCATGAACGTCCGCTCGCGCGTGAGCAAGCATGAGCTGCGTGCCTTCGCGTTCCGCACCTCTCGCCCAGGCGGTCAAGAGCCCAGTCCTGGCATCATCGCGCGTGGTGTGCTCCTGGATCAGTCGATGCAGCTCATACCCGGCGAGCGCCTGCGATGTATTTCCCGCCGCGAGCTGGCGTGTCGCCTCTCGTTGCCATAGCTCTTTTTGTCGGCGGACTTCCTCGAGCTGGACGCCGCCAACGGTTGCCAGGATTCCGCGGAACGGTGCGCCGGCTTCGATAGCCTGCAGCTGCTCGGGATCTCCCAACAGCACTACTTTCGCGTGCGCCTTGTCGGCGGCTTCGAGCACCCGAGCGAGCTGCCGAGTACCGACCATTCCCGCTTCATCGATGACCAGAACGTCGGCCGGACCAAGGCCGTCGCGCCCCTGTTTCCAGGCATGCTCGTAGCTCGCGAGGGTGCGCGATGCGATGCCAGAAGCACGCTGCAAGTTCTCCGCGGCGATTCCGGAAAGAGCCGCGCCTCGTACGGAATAGCCGCGCGATTCCCACGCTTCGCGAGCTGCGGCGAGCAATGTGCTCTTCCCGGACCCCGCCACACCGACGACGGCTTTGATGCCGCCGGCGTCCAAGACGTGACTGAATGCAGCCTTCTGTTCGCGCGACAAAGTCGATCCATCCAGTGCTGCCTCTCGATGGGAAGGCGCGACTGGGTGTGAACTCTTGTCGGCCATTCGCTCCGCCCTAGAGAACAGATCTTTTTCCAGTTTCACCATCTCGCGAGTGGTGAATCGGCCTTCGCCGTACTCGCGGGCGTCTATGCCGACGACCTCGGGCGACGACATCACGCTGGCCATGGCCGCCTGAAACTGCTCGCTTCCGTCGGTTCGGGTCGCGAGAAAGTTGGTGATGTCGCGCTCACCAAAAGTTGCACGGTTGTAGGTGACCGCGGTCAGCGCAATGGTTGGATCCGCGATGATCTTGTTGCCGTTCTCGCGAGCGATCTCGCGCTGCTCGAGCACCCGTTCGGTCAGATACTTCGGGAGATCCTCGGCGACCTGGCGCTCCAGACCCACCCCAATCTTTCGCCCAGGAATGAGCGAAATGCCCTGCTCCTTGAAGCTGCGATGGTCCACGCGCGCCTCATGGCCACCCATGACCAGCTGCTCGTTGACGGCCGCAGCCCAGGCTTCTCGCCACTCGCGCAACAGCGGTTTTTGATTCCAATCCCGATCCTTGTCGCCGAATCCGCTGGGCCCGATCTCCCTCAACGTCAGCAGGACGTGAGCATGTGGGTTCTGAGGATTGTCGTGATGGATGGCGATGTCCGCGACCATTCCGCGCTCCACGAATTGCGCCTGAACGAAGCCGCGTAGGAGCTCAACTTGTTCGCGTAACCCGAGCTCGACGGGCAACGCGACCTCCACTTCTCGCGCGAGTTGAGCGTCCTTTCGCAACTCGATCCGATCGATTTCATTCCACAACTGGACACGATTCTTGGCCCATTCAGGCGCGCTCTGGGGCGCCAAAATCTCCTTGTGGACCACGCCCGCCTTGCGCGAATAGTCGTGCATGACGCCTCCTATTCCGTCCTGCTGGAGGCGTTCGCCGGACCGATAGGCAGCTGCGCCAAGCGCAGTCCGACCACTCTGTCGGGACACGATCTTGGCGCTGAAGTGGTAGATAGCCATCTCACCGGCCTCAGCCTTCCCGCCGACGTCGCGGAGCGACGTATAAGTGCGCACTTCCTTCCCCGATCCGATGCATAGCCTGCCCTTCAGCCTTTTTGCTTTTTGTTAGCCGGCCGAAGCTGCACGACTTTGGACGCCGCCAGGCTCGCAATTTCCCGCGCGACCTCCGCAGATCGATCCGCCACCCCGACATCCGTTTCAACAACGGATTCATTGACGAGCCGCTCTCCCGAAACCCGCAAACCTTTGTCAGGAATGAATTCGCCTGCCTTGTGCCGCTGAATCAATCCCAAGGCGTACCGCAGTGGGGACCTCACGCCCCCGACTTTCATGCGCGCCGCAACTTCGTCGAGGATCTGCTGAGCTACCGCGCGGCCTGGCGGCAGCGCTCGGAGAATCTTTTCCCGATCGCTTTCCGGGATTTCATTCGCGAAGACCAACGTTTTGGCTGCGGTGTTGTCTCCTTTATGTGAGCACCCGATGTCTGTTTGTTGTAGTTGCCCAGTGGTTACCCCATCTGCTGGCAACAATTGCCCACCCCTACGCGAGCCAGTACCCGAGATCGAGCCGCGCACTACCTCAGCAGGCACCATGACGACGTACAAATTGCTGGTGTAGCCGCGCGCGTTAGTGCGCCGTGGCATCCAGGTGACGAGCTGGCGCGTTCGAAGCCCAGCCAGTGCCGCACGCACGGTCTTCAGAGTCCGGCCCGTCATGCGGGCTATCCAGGCTTGTGAGGGGTAGCATTTGCCCATGTCGTCGGCGAGCAGCGCGATCACCAGAAGGACAAACTTCTCGGTGGACGGGATCGGAAGGCCTAGCACCCAGTGCAGCACGGTCATCCTCACCCTAGGCTTCCTGTCGAGGGCGGCCACGCCGGCGATTGCGCGGCGAAGTGGCAGACATACCGCTTTCACCGTCCAGTACCGCTCCCGGCTGGCTCCGCAGCCAGGCGGCAAACTGATCCGGTAAAAACAATCGCTTACGACCGACCACAAAGCTGGGCGGCATCGGCAGCCCCGAACTCAGTCGGTTTCTGATCGTCTTGGGCGATACCTGCAGCGCTCGCGCGACTGCGTCGATTCCGAGGATTTCCATTGGCGTCCCGTGCAATCCGATTGACGCCCAAACCGTACCGTTGCAACCTGATCGCCTAACAGGGGAAAACTCGGGAGCGCGAAGCAAAGTTTTCGGCTTGATCTGTGAGCAAACGCAGCCTTCATATTGCAAAAGCTTCTGGCCTGAAGATTCGCCAGCACATCGCGCTTTCGCTCCTTTCGCATTCGTATCCGGACTTCACGCCGGGTTCCTGCAAAACCTGGCACACAGACTTTGCGAAGTACCTCGACAAGAATGAAATCGAGCTGTTTGGAAAATTAAAGTCGAGGGATGAGCTCGCGGCGTTCCTGCGGGGCGCCTTCGGAAACGAATTCGAATTGCAGCCGCGCCAGGTGAAGGCGATCGTCAGAGCACACCCTCACTTAAGTTTCCTGAGCGGCTTCGAAAACATCCGCGCGACTGCAATAAAGAATTCGATCCCGGATTGCTTCCTGACGACCCTGACACTTGGCGCATTGGCGCTGGACTGGGACCCGCAGGATCGGCGACTTTGGTTTCGCAACGACAAGCGCAGAAGCGCCATCGCGGTGCTGAAACGCGAATGGGCGCGATGGCAGCCGAAGCGGAACCGTTGGGCAGATCTTGCTGAGTTGCCGCTAGCATTCCTGACGCCTCAACACGTCAAGAGCATTTCGTCCTCGCATGCGCTAATCGCGAAGAGAGCGGCCGACCCGAACTATGTGGACCGTAACTTCGCTCCAATTTCTTTCAAGGTATCCCCGGACGTGGCGAAACAATTCCCGGCCCAACCCGCGGAAGAGTTCACTGCCGAATCCGGGCACCAGCTTCTCGACTACCTCATGCAGCTCGCGTTCGATGAAGAGCCGCTCCATCCGGCCGTGCATCTGCGCTGGGCGCTAAGCGTGTGCACATGTGCTGCCGCTCTACAAGCCCTCACGGTATGTGAATGGGGAGATCGGGACATCAAAGAGAACGAGCGCAGCCGCGCGGATGCACTACTGGGCGTTGCCAAGATCTTCTGGGGCAATAGTGGCGCGGATGATTGGGCTCTCACCATTCGTGCGGTCAATCGTCTGTCGTTGCCCGATGGAGATGAAAAACTTCTGCGCGCATTGTGGGGAATGGCAACGTTGCGCACGGCGACAACAAAGCTGCATGACGTATTCAGCACGCTGACCATCGAACCGCAATGGATTTGGGATTCTTGGACCGCGCATCCGGACTCGGACCCGAAACTTCCGAAAAGGTCGTTACACCCCGGAACAGCTCGCCTTTGGCGCACTGTCAATTGGCCGGGCAGAATGTTGTCATCCGCGAATGGCACCAGGTGGGCGCTCAACTTTAGAAACGGAATGTTTCGGCGCAAGGCGAAGTCGGAGACGCCACAGACGGACAGATCACCGGCACCTGACGCGACATTGCTTTCGGACGCACAGGTAGCCCGGGTGAAATTGATTCTTGTGTTGTGCGCGAAAGGCGCTCATCGCGTCATTAAGGACGCACAAAATGCGAATCGCGCACTCGAACGCAAGGACTATGAAAAGCTTCTAAACGTTTGCTCGAAGGGCAACCGTGTGATGGAGCGGAACCAGAAGGCCTCCAAGCGCCGCCGTCCTCGGCCCAACGTCATCTCGAGCGGGGACGATGTGGCAATGCAAGTGGCTCCCCTCGAGTTGGCGTCCGGTAAGCATAGCTAGGCGGCACGGATACCTCAGTGGCTACGTCAAAGGCCGCTCGGTCTCATGGGCTTGTGGCACCCTGGGCGATCTCTACCAGCTCACAGAGCATCGCCTCGATATCCTGCGACGCAATGGACTGGCGGACCAGCGCCGACTAAGTCGCGTTCTCGCTACTTGCCCCACAACCCCCAGGCTATGACTGCTATCAAAGTCGACGTGGCGATCACCACCATGATGGGCGCCACCCACTCTCTCGTTAGCCAAGTCGCCCTAGAAGTTGAAGCGTAGATGAAGGATGGGAGGTCAACCGTTGGCATCGAACTCACTTGCTGGCGGAGTCGATCGATGAGCTCCTGCTGCCGGCCGACCTTGCCCTCGAGAAATTCAACCTTGCATCGCAGTGCTTCGAGACCATCGGCGGCTTTGCTTTCGTTCTGGGTGTTCATTGATGCAGCTCCAGTAATGCGTCGACACAGTGCCGATTGTGTTCAGAATCACTTCACCAACGTGGGGTATGCGATCCCGACCAGTCGAAGCACTCACGATCGATATCCGACAGGGTACGGTTGCCACTCGACGTAAACTCCGCGTGACAATGCACGTGAAATCTGCCGGCGTCGACCACGGATTTCTCTTGAAAAACCCGCAAGTTATTGAGGTTTGCGCCGTAGGGATTGCCACCAGCATCCACCATCGATCCACGCAGCATCGGGATGCCTGTGGCCGGGTTGATTCTCGGCTGTAGATCGTTCATTTCTTCGGCGGTAAGCCAGCGCCATCTGACCTTCCAGGAACGAACGTCTTCGCGAATCTCGCGCCAGATTTCCTGAAGCATTTCCATGCCAGTCATGATTCAGCCCTCCCTCGCGCAATTGTGCAGGGCCGGGCACGCCGGCCACAACTCTACCTAGAGCCGATCGCGGAATTGCAGGAAAACTCGTGCTCAAGTCGCCGCCAATGCACCAGAACCAGGAAATACCTCGCGAAAAAAAGCCAGTCCGACGACTCCGGCGATAATTTTTAGCACGACTTTCGATAGCCTGCGACCCTTCATCCGTACTGCAGTGGCCATTCAGCTACCGCCTATCTGTTGACGGTGAACGTCGTCGCAAGCGCCGCCTGCGAGCTGTTGCCCGCATAGACATCGAACGTGGTCTCGTCCTGCACCCACGCATGGTTTGCGGCGGTCCAGTAGGACAGCTCTGCAGGTGTCAATGTGAAGCGAATCGTGCGCGTCTCGCCGGGCTTGAGCGTGAGACGCTGAAATCCCTTGAGCTCACGCACTGGCCTCGCCGAGCTGCCGTAACGCTGATGGATGTAAAGTTGGGCGACTTCGTCCGCTTCGCGACTCCCGGTGTTGCGCACGTCCACGCTGACCGGCACCGACTCGCCCGGCGCGACTGCCGGTTTTTCGACCTTGAGATTCGAGAACTCAAACGTCGAATAGCTGAGTCCGAAACCAAATGGATATAGCGGTGAGCCGTCTTCGTTCTGATAACGCTGCTCAGCGGCTTTGGGCTGATGCGAGCGCAGCTGCGCATACGGCAATGGAATCTGGCCGATGCTGCGCGGCCACGCATACGGCAGTTTGCCGCCCGGCGATACCTCACCAAACAGGAGATTGGCTGCGGCAGCGCCGCCCTGCGTGCCCGGATACCAAATGAGCATCAGTGCCCCCGGCTTGCTGTTCTTGAGATCCAGCGGACGCGCGGTCATGAGCAGCACCACGACCGGCTTGCCGGTGGCGATCACGGCATCGAGCAACTCCTGCTGCCGTCCCGGCAGATCGAGCGAAGAACGCGAAGCATGCTCGCCGATCATGTTCTGTGCTTCGCCAAGCACCAGCACCGCCACGTCAGACGCCTTCGCCAGCGCAACGGCACGTGGAAACTCCTTCGCTTCGTCAACCTCCACGTGCTTCGATGCAGTTGCCGGAATGCTGTCGAACATGGAGGGATGGAGGCGCGCTGGCATGGTAACGCCCGGCGAATAGTCGACGCGCACGTTGCCACCGGCCTTGGCCTTGATACCCGCAAGGATTGTGGCCGTCTCATCGAGGGCGAAATCGAACACCCACGGACCCAACGTATCGCGCGCCGAATCGGCGAGCGGACCGATGACGGCGATCGATTTGAGCTTGTTGCGGTCGAACGGAAGCAGGCCCCCTTCGTTACGCAACAGTACAGCGGTGCGTTCGGCCGCGGTACGCGACACCACGCGATGCTGAGGATCCGCGAGCACGCGCTTCGCCTGCGCGAGATCTACGTAGGGCTTCTCGAACAGTCCCATGCGGATCTTGGCTTCCAGAACTCGTCGCACCGCACCGTCAATTTCGGCCGTAGTGATCTTGCCGTCGATCAACGATCGCGGCAGCGTCTGGTACACGGACTTGCCGAAAGGCGGCGACATCTCCATATCGATTCCGGCCTGAAGTGCACGAATCCCCGCGTCACTCTCGCTGACGGCGAACTCGTGCGTCAGAAGGGCTTGGGCCGCGCCAGCATCGGACACTACGAAACCCTTGAAGCCCCATTCATTGCGCAGTACATCCGTCAGCAGCCAACGGTTGCCGGTGGCCGGCACGCCATTCAGGCCCATGTACGCGCTCATGATGTTGCCGGCGCCCGCGTCGATCGCCGCCTTGAAGGGCGGTAGATAGATGTTCCACAACTCGGTGTCGGAGAGGTTCACTTCGTCGTAGTCGCGTCCACCGAGCGCGGCGCCATAACCTACGAGGTGTTTTGGCCCGGCGATGATGTGGCCAGGACTACCGATGTACCCACCCTGGAAGCCGCGAACCTGCGCCGCGGCCATTGCCGAACCTAGATAGGGGTCTTCACCCGCGCCCTCGATGATGCGACCCCAGCGCGGATCGCGCGCAATGTCGACCATGGGCGCGAAGGTCCAATGCAGGCCGGCGGCGCGCGCCTCGGCCGCGGCCACTGTCTGGCCGTCTTCCGCCAACTTGGGATCGAAGCTCGCCGCGACGGCAATCGGCACTGGCATGATGGTGCGAAAGCCGTGGACCACGTCGAATCCGAACAGCAGCGGAATCTTCAGGCGTGTCTTCTCGACGGCAATGTGCTGCAGGCGATCGAATTCCGCGGGCTCGCGCACGAACAGTAACGACCCCACGCGGCCCGCAGCCATTTCGTCGTGAATTCGCTTCGAATTCGTCGGGTCGCCAAGATAGAAATACTGGGTGATTTGTCCCGCCTTCTCTTCGGGTGTCATGCGCTCAATCAACGCGTCGGCGCGGGCGCGTATTTCTGCATCCGGCAACGGCTTCACCGCTGCCGGCAGTGCCGACAGCGCATCGGCTCCAGCGAAAATCGCAACCGCGACCGCCATAGCGGCCCCGGCGCGGCGTGCTCCACGAATCGATAACGTGCTCATTTAAGTGTGTCTCCGGAGTATTCGTAGTCGCGCATTCGAGGAATTGGTTGGGGCAGTGGCCGCTCAACTGGGCTGCTCAGGGCGGGCTGGATTGTGGTGCCGCGTCGAGTTCCGCACCCCACGGATCCTTCTGTGTAACTGTCTTACCGTTGTCGGCGAAGTCGACGATCTGATCTTCGGCGCGCGAGTACCGCGGCCACTCCGTCAAACCGGTTCCATTCGGATCGCCAGTCCGAGCGAAATTCACCAGATACGCAGAGATGGTCTTGCCCATGGCGTTGTCGCGGGCGGTGGTCTTCTCCGCGTACTTGATCGCTTGCGTGTCGAAGAAGAATGGAATGTCTGACGCGTGCAGCGCGCCCGGCTCGGCAAGCGATTCGGCGACATATGAGAAGCGGTAGGCGTACACGGGCACGCCCTGATCTGCGATCGCACCCGCGACCCTGTGCGCACCCGCGATCATGAAACCGGTCCTGCCGCCGAAATCCGCGCTGGTGGCGCCGATCATTATCGGCACCTTGGCGAAGCTGCCCGTGCGATACGCGTCACCGACATCGACCGCGACTTTGCCGTCGACGAAAGGACTGGCGAACGAGCGTGGACCCGGCGCGAACAGCGCCGTCATGTTCAACCCGCTGGTAATTTCTTCTGCACTCAGCGCGCGTAGCTTGGTGAGAGCGTCGGGATCATCAGCGGCAATACCCTTGGCTGCGGCGAATTCGACACCAACCTTCTCGATCACGGCGAGGTCGGCTCCCCCCATTGCGAGGCCATTGCCGCCCGACATCACCACCGCCCTGTGAAACAGGCCGCGGGCAAGCGGCGAGGTGACGAGTGTGTGAACCGACATGCCGCCGGCGCTCTCGCCGATGATTGTCACGTTGCCAGGATCGCCGCCGAACGCGGCGATGTTGTGATGCAACCAGTTGAGTGCCGCGATCTGGTCCATGTAGCCGTAGTTGCCAAGTCTGCCGCGGTCCGCGTCAGCCTTTGTTAGCTGTGGATGCGCGAAAGTGCCGAAGCGGCCGACGCGATAGTTGGCGCTGAAGACCAGCACGCCCTGCTTCGCCAGGTTTGTCCCTGCGTACATGGGCGGTGACGCACCACCGTTCACGAACCCACCGCCATAAATCCAGAAGATCACCGGCAACTTCTTCGAGGCTCGCACCGGGCGCCAGACGTTTGCATACAGGCAGTCTTCGGCCGGCGTCGTGCCGAGCGGCGCTGCGTCGCTCGGAAAAGGCACCTGCATGCAGTCGTGGCTGTACAGCGTCGCATCTCGAACGCCTTTCCAAGCTGCGGGCGGTTGCGGCGCGCGCCAGCGATTGGCTCCAACCGGCGGCGCGGCAAAGGGAATCCCTTTCCAACTCCACACGCCCTCAACTTCACGGCCACGGAGCTTGCCGGCATCGACTGCAACGACCTTGCTAGCTGCTTGCGCAGTGGTCGCCGGTAGCACGGCTATCGCCATCCCCACCGCCAGCATCGCGAAGACTCGATGCCTGATTCTCATTTCTTTTCTCCTGCATTAAACCGGGTCGCCCGCGCAAAACGTCAGGCGAGCACGGCCACCGCATCGCCAACGGCAGGCCACTCTCAGAAGGGATAGTGTCGCGGGCTGAGTTGCACCGTGATCCAACGCGTCTCAGTGAATGCGTCGATACCTGACTTGCCGCCAAATCGGCCATAGCCCGAGGCCTTCACGCCGCCGAATGGCACATGCGGCTCGTCGTGCACGGTGGGCCCGTTGATGTGACAGATACCGCTTTCGATACGCCTCGCCCATTGCAGACCCTTGGCGATATCACGCGTAAAAAGGGAAGCCGAAAGACCGTACTCGGTATCGTTCGCCAGGCGGATCGCCTCCTCCGTGTCTGCGACGCGCGTGATGGAAACCTGCGGGCCGAAGGATTCTTCGCGGAACAACTCCATGTCCGGTGTCACATGATCGACCACAATACCGGCCATCACCGTGCCCTCGAATCCGCCTCCGGTCAGCACCTTGGCGCCACCCTCCACGGCGCGCTGGACCAGCTTCGTCACGCGTTGCACCGTTGGTTCGCCTATTACCGGACCGAGCACGAAGTTGCCTTTGCGCGGATCCCCCGCGGACAGCCCCGCGACACGCTTCGCGAGCTTTGCGGCAAACTCGTCGGCGACCTTTTCATGAATGATGACGCGCTCCGTAGACATGCAGATCTGACCGGAATTCGCGAACGCACCGAATACCGTGGCATTGACTGCCGCATCGATGTCCGCGTCTTCGAGCACGATGAGCGGCGCTTTGCCACCCAGCTCGAGCAGGATAGGCTTCAGATATTTGGCAGCCAAAGTGGCGAGAATCCTGCCTACGCGAGTCGAGCCCGTGAAATTGATGCGCTTGACCGCGGGATGGGAGATGAGTGCTTCCGTAATCGACTCCGCGGCACTCGCCTCATGCGAAATGAAATTAATAATTCCGAAGTCCATTCCCGCATCACGTAGCGTCGCTGCGATCAGGCGATGTGTCGCCGGACAGATCTCCGATCCCTTGAGGATCACGGTGTTCCCACATGCCAGCGGCACGGCGACCGCGCGAATGGCCAGAATGACTGGCGCGTTCCAGGGTGCGATCCCGAGCACTACACCGACGGGCTGACGCACGGACATCGCCAGGCTTCCTGGGATATCGGTGGGCACAACCTCGCCTTGAATCTGCGTCGTGATGGCCGCCGCTTCCCGCAACATGCCTGCAGCGAGATGGATGTTGAAATGGGCCCAGCCTCCCGGGGCCCCAGTCTCGGCCGACATCGTCGACACGAATTGATCGGCGCGCTGTTCGAGCAGGTCTGCCGCCTTGTTCAGAAGGGCGCGTCGCTCACTTGGTCCAATGACTGACCATGCTGGAAACGCCGTTGATGCCGCGTCCGCAGCCGCATGTGCATCCTCAACGGTTGCCGCCGATGCCCATGTCGCTTCCAAACCCGAGATGGGATTGCGCCGAGCGAAGGTGGCCGAGTTGCGAGCGGGGACGTCACGACCGCCGATGATCAAGCGCGCTTCTGCTTCCACTGATACTCCGAATGAGCTCGTATGACTGGGTGCGCCCATTGCCACTACTTCCTGGTGCCGAAGCCCGTCGTGTGGTCGAGGCCCGGCTTGACGATGCCGATGTTGTCGATGTTTGTGATCCGACCCTTTTCGATCTTGAAGACCTCCGACACGTACATCACCTGATTCGCGTACATGAGAAGAGTCTGTCCAAGCACGATTCCGTGCTCGGGGTCGATCACAGGGAATCGTTGCTCAAGTGCCGGGCCCCAGGGCTTGGGCCCGTCGACGCTGCTCACGCAAGTGCGCGCACCCTGAGCCTCGACACTGTCGTTGCGTACATTCGTGATTTGATTTCCGCTGTGATAACGGTTGCAGCGGGCGTCATCGAAGTCGGCGACAACGGCCTTGTGGTCAGTCAGAGTCTGAAAGTAGCGGTGTGCCAAGGCGTCCATGTCCGCGCGTGTCATGCGGTCTTTCTTGGGGATTTCGGCCGAAAACATCGGCGGCAGGCTCCAGACGTACGAGGCATTTGCTCGCGCCACATCGGAGCTGAATTCCACTTCCGTAATCTTTCCGCCCGCCACCTTCAATCGAATGGATAGGTAGCCCGGTTTGCCATCCAACAACTCAACGCCGTTTCGCGAGACGATGTTGCCCGTCACCGGGTCGGCAAAGGACATGCTCGATCTGATGCTCTTGACGTCCTTCCACGCGGAGTCCTCGACCTTTGCATCGAGCATGTTCTCGCGCACTTCCGCGTTAGATGCCAGCGTGATCGGTGTCTTGGCAAGCAGGCTCGCCTTAAAGCCATCCATCACCTTGCCCAAACACGCCTGGTTGCAGCTGTCAGACGCACTGGCGGAGACCGGTTTTCTGAACTTCAAGATGAACTGATCGGTCTTGCCGCGAATCGCAGCATCACGAACGCCCGCGGTGCGTGGATCGTCCGGATTACGCAACGCGTTGTTCTCGCCCACGAAAACAAAACCGGCGGCTTCCACTTCGTTACGCACGATGTCCTGGCTGATGCGATGCAGCTGGCGCGGAACGCTGAGATCGGAGTTCGCCACTGCAGAATGATCCAGCACGACATAGAAGCCGCCTGGCTTCAGCGCTGCGAACACCTGCTTGTTGATCGCCACGACATCCGCGGACGGATTGAGATGCAGGTCGTGGTAGTTCTGAGATGTCCACACCAGAGCGACGGGTTCAGGGGTCGTAAACTTGTCCACTGCCTGTGTGAGAACCACCACGTTGGAATAAGCCTCCGTGATGGGCCCCATGCGCGAGCGACGCTCGGGTCTATCGGGCGGAGGGGGCGATTCAATGGCATACACCTTGCCCGTGGGGCCGACGGCCTTCGCGAAAATACGTGTGAAATAGCCACCGCCCGGCAGTAGCTCCGCGACTTTCTCGCCTGGGCGCAGTTCGGCGAACGCCAGCATCTCAGCAGGCTTGCGATCCGCGTCCCGATCTTTGTCTGCCTGCGGGCGACCGGTATCGGAAACTGCAGCCACGATGTGCGGGTCCGCCGCGGTGACTGCGGCAACCCCGGTAGCCGTGCTGGCGCATGCGGCCAACAGGCAAGAAAGCGGCAAAAACGCGACTTGAACGGCGAACTTCATGATTGCCTCGATGATTGCGATGGGACCCGATCGACCTACCCCGCGAGATCGTCAGAATCGGACTCTCCCGTATCGACGGCATCTGTACCGCCAATTCGGCGCGAATTGTAATCGATTACTCGGCATTTTCCGCGTACGCATGAAGAGAAGTCAAGAATCAATGATTTATCCAGGGCGCTCGGCATGTCGGTGGCCACCGGTTTCGTTCCTGTGGGCTACTTTGCCCGCCAGGCGGGCTCTGCCACCGCTAGATCAGGCGCAGGAGCGCATTCAGGACACGACACCATGCCCGGCGCATCGACTGCTCGAGGGTGAGCGCATTGCCCCACCGCCCCGCAGCAATGATTCCAAACGAGATCGTTGATTTGACCTTTCAAGTTGATCGCTTTACGCTGACTGCCGTAATCGATTACTAACTATTCTTCGGATAGAACTCTGAAACAGACTTCTCACGGGCTGTGGCCGCCGGCTGCCCTGGCATGGTCCGCGGCCCTGGTGCTCGCCGGCGCCAACGCGATCGCGTTTGTCGACCGCACGGCTATGGCACTGCTGGTGGATTCGATCAAAGGCGACCTGCATCTCTCCGATATTCAAGTTGGCTTCCTGAGCGGAATGAGCATCGTGCTGTTCAACGCAATCGTTGCAGTGCCGATCGCATGGCTTGCTGATCGAGTGAGCCGCCGCAACATCATCGCGACCGCACTTCTTCTGAGCGGACTGGCGACAGCAGCCTTCGGCCTGTCCCACGCATACGCGGCCCTTTTTGCGGCACGTGTTGTAAGTGGCGCAGCCGAGTCCGCGATCAGCCCGGCAGCGCAATCAATGTTGTCAGACAGTTTTCCGAAGGAGCGACTGCCCGTCGCACTGGGCCTCTTTTCGATGGGAATCTACGTGGGCAACGGCCTGGCTCTGCTAGTGGGCGGAGTGATTGTTGACGCATTTGCTTCAATCGGAACAATTCGGCTGCCGCTGGTTGGCCTTCTTCATCCCTGGCAGCTCTCATTTCTAGCGGCAAGTATTCCAGCGCTCCTGGTTGCCGCAGCCACCTGTGTGCTCAAGGAGCCGCCGCGTCCGATCGAGAACGGCATCGCGACTCGATCGAACTCTCAGTTTCGTTTGATCTGGAGCAACCTGCGCGCACACCCGGCTGCGTACCTGGGTCTGTTCGGCGCCTTCACCTTGCTGGTGATGCAGGGACAAGGGAGTAGTGCCTGGATTCCCGCGTTTCTGGCGCGGAAGTTCGGTTGGAGTTCAACCGAAATTGGCACGGCCTGCGGCGCTGCGGTCCTGATTTGCGGCACAACTGGCGCGCTGCTAGGTGGAATTGTTGCGGGCCACTTGCGTCGCAGGGGTGTTGCCGATGCAAACCTGCGCACGGCGCTCGCTGGGCTGCTTTGTGTAGTGCCGTTCGCGGTGTCGTATCCACTCGTTTCCAGTCCAATCACGACGATCATTCTCATTGGCGGCATGAACTTTTGTGCCGGCTTTCCTTTTGCTGGCGGATACGCCGCGCTCCAGGAACTCACGCCGAATCGCCTGCGCGCGCAGACCACGGCGCTGTTCCAGCTTTGCCTGATCTTCTTCGGCGTGGGCCTCGGCCCGATGTTCGTCGCGATGCTGACGGACTTCGTATATCGAGACACTACTCTGTTGCCATTTTCCCTGTCGCTCGCGGCGCTCGCGATTCTGCCGCTTGCCGTGCTGTTTATCGCACTAGCGATTTGGGGCTCGCGCGCACGCCCCAAGGTGGTCCGGTCCGGTGAAGGCGGCTGAAGACCAACAGGAGGAGTCATGCAAGATGGAATGGTAGAAACCGTTAACCGCGAGGCCGAGGCAGGACGTCATGGCTTCTATGAGCGCGCTCGTGCACAAAGCCTGGCACCGCTGTGGCGGGTACTGCACGGTCTGGTCACGGAGAAGCCGACATCTGCGGCTGTTCCGGCCATCTGGAACTACGCGAACGTCCGGCCGTATCTGCTCGAAGCGTGTGTGTTGATCTCCACGGCGGAGGCGGAGCGGCGCGTTCTCGTGCTCGAGAATCCGGGGCTTCCTGGGCAATCGCGCATTACGCCGAGCCTCTTCGCGGGATTGCAGATCATCCTGCCAGGCGAGGTCGCTCCAGCACACCGGCACGTCGCCTCCGCACTTCGCTTCATCGTCGAAGGCAAGAATGCATACACCGCAGTCGCGGGTGAACGAACGATGATGGAACCCGGCGACTTCGTCATCACCCCCCCGTGGACGTGGCATGACCACGGAAACGAGTCGGATGGCCCCATGGTCTGGGTCGATGGCCTCGACATGCATATCGTCAACCTCCTTAGTGCGAGCTTCCGCGAGAACTATCCCGGGCGAGCGCATCCGGTTACGCGTCCCGAAGGCAGCGCATTCGCGGAAGCCGGGTGCAACATGTTGCCCATCGACTTCGACAAGCGAAGCCAGACGTCGCCGATCTTCAACTATCCCTACCGCGTGGCTCGTGAAGCACTGGATCGGCTGTGTCGTTTGCACGATCCAGATCCCTGCCATGGATTCAAGATGGTGTACGTCAATCCGGTCACCGGCGGACCCGCCATGACGACGATCACCACGGCCATGCAACTGCTGCCGAAAGGGTTCGTCAGCCAACCGTATCGGTGTACTGCCGGGACCGTTTTCTGCGTCGTCGAAGGAAATGGCGTGGTGGAGGTGGAGGGGCAACGTATGAAGTTTGCAGCACGCGACTTGTTAGTCGTGCCCAGCTGGTACCGATTCGTAATCGAGGCGGCGGATACCGCCATGATATTCACCTACTCAGACCGTATCGTGCAGGAGAAGCTCGACCTCTTCCGGGAGTTGCGCGGAGATGGCTAGTTCGCCGATACAACTCGCTTTCGAGCCACCCTTACGTACGGTTCTGCCGATCGCCGGCGAGGACGCTCTCTTCCCGGTGCGCCGTATCTATTGCGTCGGGCGAAACTACGCTGCTCATGTGAAGGAGATGGGAGGAAACGAACGTGAACCTCCCTTCTTCTTTCAGAAGCCTGCCGACAGCGTTGTCACGGACGAAGCCACCATCTCATACCCTGCCGGCACTCGAGACTTCCAACACGAAGTGGAGCTCGTGCTTGCGATTGGACGTCGCGGTAAAAACATAACCATTGCGGACGCCGCGTCACATGTATTCGGCATCGCATCGGGTATCGATCTGACGCGACGTGACCTTCAGATCCTTGCACGCAACGCCGGCAGACCCTGGGAGTGTGGCAAGTCCTTCGATCAATCCGCGCCGGTCGGCACCATATATAGAGTCCGCACCGAAGAGCTTCCGACCAGCGGCCGCATTTCCCTGAGTGTCAACGGTGTCATTCGACAGAAGGGCGATCTGAAAGAAATGATCTGGCGGGCCGATGAGATCATCGCGCAACTATCAGAGTTGTTTGCGTTGGAAGCCGGCGACTTGATTTTCACAGGGACCCCGGCGGGGGTAAGCGCGCTCGCTCCTGGCGACAAGGTTCTGGGCGAGGTCGCGGGAGCGGGCAGCATTGCAGTCACCATCGTCGCATGATGGTTCACCCACTCATCAACTCTCGTGCGGCCTACTAACAACTATCTGACATTTCAGACGAGGGCCTTATGAGCATTTGCGCGGCCGACCGTCGGATTTCCCTGCCCGAAGGTGTCCTATGAAAGTCCGTGCAGCCGTAGTTCGCGCGCGGCACGCGCCGATGTCTCTCGAGGATCTGGTTTTAGAGGATCCACAACCGGACGAGATCATTGTTCGCATCGTGGCGACAGGGGTCTGTCACACGGACATGGCAATGCGCGACCAGGTCTATCCGGTACCGCAACCGATTGTCCTGGGTCACGAAGGCGCCGGGATCGTCGAACGTATTGGCCGAAGCGTCACGAAGGTGAAGCCAGGCGATTCCGTTGTCATGACATACAACTCTTGCGGGCAGTGCCCAAGTTGCTATTCCGCTCGCGCCAGTTACTGCTACGACTTCTTCGGTCGCAATTTCGGTGGGTCTCGCCCGGACGGCTCCAGCACATTGCAGGCCAACGGCCAGCCAGTTCATGGCTATTTCTTTGCGCAGTCCTCGTTCTCGACTCATGCGCTGTGTCGTGAGCGCAACGTCGTGAAAGTCCCTGAAGCGGCGCCGCTGAAGATGCTCGGACCTATCGCATGCGGCATACAGACGGGCGCAGGTGCGGTCATGAACGCGCTTCGCGTTGAGCAGGGTCAGTCGATTCTCGTCGTCGGCACAGGGTCAGTCGGGATGAGCGCGATCATGGCGGCGCGCATCGTCGGCGCTACCACCATTGTCGGCGTTGACTTGAATGACGAGCGGTTGGCTCTGGCGCGGGAACTCGGCGCTACTCACACTTTCAACGCCCGCACTGCCGACCTTTCCGTTGAAATGCGAAAAATCCTGCCTCATGGCGTCAACTACGCGCTGGATACCACGGGCTCCGCAAAGGTGATTCGCCAGGCAGTAGACCTGCTGGCACCGCGCGGTGTGTGCGGGCTTCTGGGTTCCTCGGATCCAACGGCAGAGATGGCTCTGAACGTTGCACACATCATGACCGCCGGCCGCACAGTTCGCGGAATCATCGAAGGCGAGTCCGTGCCGGACCTCTTCATTCCGGCATTGGTCGATTTATACATGCAGGGCCGCTTCCCGATCGATCGCCTCATGCGTTTCTATCCGTTTGAGCAGATAAACCAGGCGATCGACGACTCAGAGCACGCCCGCACCATAAAAGCCGTCGTGGAAATGCCGAACTGACGGCACCTCTACTGCTAACAACATCAACCATCCGGAAAAACAAATGCGTCAACCCATGGCTGGTCTGCTTGCGACTTTGCTCATGCTCGTCCTCTCTCTGCTATTCATTTCGCTGTTCGACTTTCCCACTCTCTCGGGCTGGGTGGCGTACTGGACGCAGTGTGGCATCCCGATGATTCTGGTCATTGCCATTGCCTGGCACACCGAGCACCCGACCTGGGCAGCCCGGCGTCCACAGCCGTTGAAGGGGCTGCTCCTGATATTGCTGCTGATGCCCGCTGCCTTGCTGGTCGGAGTGGCGCACTTTTTCTGGGTAGGTGGGCAAGTTGGTCCGCCTACTCCAACCCTAATGATGTGCATCATTGCTTCGATTACCGTGACCTTCTGGGCCGCAATCATGTGGGGCGGGTGGCCGTTCAACGTGTTGTTCAGGCACCCGGTTGCCAGCGGCCTTGCCATGCTGGTTGCGTGTTACCTCGTTAACATTGTGTTGTTCCGTCTGTTCTACAACTTCGAGTTCCTCCAGGGTGCTCCGGTCTATGTGCCGGCGATCGATCCACATGGACTCTTCAATGCCTGGCATGCGCTTACATTCTACGTCTCGGCGCTCGCGGTGATGTTCCTGATGCTGAACTTCGAGGTCTGGCCACTCAGCAAATCGCCGCGACTGATGCGCCAACCAACCCTTGGAGTTGTGTGGACAGCGGTGGCGCTGCTACTCGGTGGGGCTATCTACTACCTTGGCGTGCACGTCCTGGGTGTGGATACCGTCGTCTTTCTGGCACGCGTGCCAGTTGCCTTCATCTTCGGCACGATAGTGGTGCTGAACATGTTTCAGAACTCACTCTTCGCGCGTGTCCAACAACCCGCGCGCGGAGTACTCAACAGCATCACTGCAATAGTGATCGGCGGCGTATTGAGTGCTGCCTATCTCGCGATTGCCCCTTACGTAACTGGTGCTTTGCGCTCGGGTTCCCCCGGATACGAACTCGAGATTTGGGTTGCCTCCGCGCTGCTTGCCGTGACGTTTCCTTTTCTGGCGCTGTACGCCGACTTCTTCGGACTATGGCCATTGCGCAAATCGCCGCGTGAAGACGGGCCTGGCGCCTGAGCTTGCGGACGGCATCCCCAATACCTTCAAGGAGAACTATCGATGCATACACTTTCGTCGCCCCTCTTCCGAACCGTGCTCGTCACAGGACTTTCGCTCCTGGCCACTGTCGCCTCGGCCCAAACCACGCAGACTGCCGCATCAAAGCCACTGCGCATCCTCGTGATCGGCGGCAGCGGTATGATCGGCTCGCGCATCTCGGCTGAAGCGGCGTCGCGCGGGCATCAGGTCGTCGCTGCTGCCCGGCATCCCGAAAAGATCAAGGCCGACGCGAACGTGAAGGCCGTCAAGCTCGATGCGACCGACAAGGCTGCACTCATCGCACTCGCGAAGGATGCGGACGTCATAGTCTCCTCCACGAGCCCTCGTGGCGGCGGCGATCCCGTTCAGGAAGCAAAAGATGTCGGCGATGCGGTCATCGCGGCTGGCAAAGCTACCGGAAGTCGCATTTTCGTCGTCGGGGGTGCCGGCAGCCTGAAAAAGCCCGACGGCACTTACGTAGTCGACGGCATGAAGGGCGGTCCCTATCTAGGCGAGGCGCTGGGCATGCGCGGCGTGCTGGACTCGCTGAAGGCCAGCGGCACGAACTGGACGTACTTCAGCCCCGCACTGTCGATCGCTCCCGGTCAGCGCACCGGCAACTACCGGCTGGGCACCGACACCGTCCTCGCGAATGACAAGGGTGAGAGCAAGATCAGCGTCGAAGACTTCGCGAAGGCGGTGATCGATGAGCTCGAAACACCGCAGCATATGAAGGGCCAGATGACCATCGCTGCGAACTAAGCGAACAGGACGGCCGCGCGGCGCCCGCATCGTACCAACAGGCGATGCGGCACCCGGGGTCGACATTCCCGTCACGTGTGCACGGCTATTTCTTCATCGTGCGATCGAGAAATGCGATCAACGTGTCCCATGTGGGTTTGATGCGCTTCGCATCACTGTGCACGCAATTTCCACCAGTCGAACGGATCGTCGCCCCCTCGCGGACCTTGTCGCTTACGAACATGTCCACGAAAGTGCCGTGACCCGCGGCTGGGAATGCGATGAAAGTCGCGTCATGGCACGCAGCGCTCAACGCCTCATACAGCGACTTGCCCTGATTGAAAGGGACCAACCGGTCGTCTTCTCCATGCAGGATGAGTATTGGCGGGTCCGCCTTGGAGATATACCGAATCGGATTGGCGCGCTGTACCACTTCTGGACAGGTCTGGATCTGGCAGCCAACCAGACGCGATTCCGGCGAGCCTTCGCCATCGTGGCACATCTGTCGATTCGTACTCGCCGGGTTCGAGCAGTCGCCAATCATATGTTCGTCCATGCGCCGGAAGTCCGTCGGTGGATAGAACGCGACGGCGGCGCGCACGGTGCTCGACGGGCCGGTCGTGCCAATATTTCCTTCAAGCTCCGGTACGTCGCCGGTTAGCGCAGTCATAGCCGCATTCCAGCCCCCGGAAGAGTCCCCCATGATGGCGATGCGGCTGGAATCGAGCTTATGTGCGGAGGCATTGGCGCGCAGCCAGCGAATGGCTGCTTTCATATCCTGAAGTTGTGCGGGGAATCGTGCGTTTGTACTGGAGCGGACGCTCACCCCGACAACCGCGTAGCCTGCCGGATTCAGCCGCTGCGCGATCCAGCCAGCCGAATCTCGACCATTTTCCCCCATCCATGCCGATCCGCCGGTCCAGATCACCACCGGCAGAGGTGCTTTCGCATTGGCTGGAATGAAAAGGTCGAGAAGGTGTCCTGTGCTGGTTGCCGGTACTGCCGGCGCGTACTCAATAGCTGCGGTAGTTGGGGAGACCGGCGGGGGCGGACGCCGTGGAGGGGCTCCGGGTGGTGGGGGTGGCAGTGTTGCCTGTTGCGCGGCGGAAGGTGATGGCGTGACGGCCGAACCTTGCTGAGCTCCGAGCTCGGTCGCTATGAGGAGCGAGGCCATCAAAGAGAATGCCAGCCAGGCGGCACTCGCAACGCTGCGTGAGTTGCGCCCTGAGTCGATGTGCAACGTATCGGCGGCTCGTCGGGCGAAGAATCTGATCATCACACACACTTCTTGAGACGAGCGCAATTCTACGACGCTAATTCTTGGAAAAGCGCGCGCCGCATATTTACGATAGGCCGACGAAGGCCGCTCCGCCGCGTCCCTTCACGTCCGGCACGAGGGGGGACCTGTTGCCATGGACGCGAATTTCCGGGCTGCGACGGAGCGGTGTCTCCATGTACATCCTCCGAATCACCTTGACTAACTAATGCATCGTTTCAGCTCGCCATAAGCGACACCCGCGAACCCAACTACGGATGCCGCTTTTTCGCCTCGGCGCGTCGCCATGCGTAGTAGGCGTCGAACGCCTCGAGCTCCTTCAAGTTCGGCACGGCGCCCGCGCTCGCCTTTGCGTTCAGGTACATCGCCTGCGGAGCGCCTGTGGTAAAGGCCGGCCACACGGGCAGACCAGCGCCGTTCGGATCTCCGGTCTTGGCGAAGTTGACCCAGTAGCTGCTCACGACGTCCGAGACACCGACATCCTGCGCGTTAGGCGGACCTTTGAGATGTGAAAGAGCTCCGCCTGGGCCTTCCAGATTGCGGAATACGTATCCCATTTCGGTCCCGTGGCTCGCGCCTTCTGGTGAATGGGGCTGGTGATAGTCGAAGTAGTAGAGGTAGACCTTGCCCTTGCCTTTCTGCGCCTGCAAGCGCGCCCAAGCCCAGGTGTGCCATGCGAATGTGGACTCACGAAAGATGTTTTTCATCGAGCGTGTCGCCTCCTTGTCTGTGGCATGCGGATACGCGGCGAGAATGGTGTCGGCGCGTTCGCCATAGCCTGCCCGGATTTCCGACTCGAACTTCTCCGGGGTCACGTCGTTTCGGGAGAACAACGCGCCTTCATCGGAGTTCGTGCCAATAAGTATGGAGGTGTCATTGAAGCGGCCAGCTTGGTACAGCTCGTACTGATCTCCCGCGATGACTTCGCCATCGACGATGGGCCAGAAGCCGGAATTGGGTGGTCCGAATCCGACCTTCTTCTGAATCTCATCCGCAGCAACCGCGCGCGCCGCCTTGATGTCGCTGGCCCCGACCTTTGTGAGGAAAGCCTGCCCAGTGGCTTCCGCCACCTTTAGCGCCGCAATGCTCTGCCCGCCTTCATTGGCGTAACGCGGCGGCGCAAAGCTGCCGCCGCTCTCAGAGATCGCTCGCGTAAACAGACCCTTTGCCGTGGACGACGCCGTGAGCATGCTCACGGATATGCCGCCGGCCGACTCACCGAAAATGGTGACGCGCGAGGCATCGCCCCCGAAACGCGCAATGTTCTCTTTCACCCACTTCAATCCCGCGATCTGGTCTCGAAGACCATAGTTGCCCGATCTGCCGGTGCCGCTCTCCTTGCCAAGGTCTGGGTGAGCGAGGAAACCGAACACCCCGACTCGATAGGCGATACTCACAATCACGACGCCCTTCTGCGCCAACCGGGTCCCATCGTAGGCGGGGCTGCTGGTTTCGCCGGCGAAGAAGCCCCCACCGTAAATCCAAACCATCACTGGCAGCTTGTCGCTGGGCTTCTTCGCGGGCGTCCACACGTTCAGATACAGGCAGTCTTCGCTCACGCCCGGGGGACCGCCGAAGATTCCTGACATGTTCGGATCTTGCATGCACTTCAACGCAAACTTCTCTGCCTTCTTCACTCCGCTCCACGGGCGCAGAGGTTGCGGCGCCTTCCAACGCAGGTCACCGAGCGGGGGCGCTGCGAACGGAATGCCTTTGAAGTAGACGATGCCGTTGTCGCGCACGCCCTCCACAGACCCGCCGGTCACCACAACAGTCTGCACTTGAGCGACCGCCGTGAGGCTGGCCAGCAATCCAAACGCGACAAGTGCCGCGGCGGTCCATCGTTTTTTCATGTTTCCCCTCGTTTGACGGATGGCGCTGAATGCTTAATTTCAGCACCGTAATCGGTTACAGTATGCCACGGGGATTTCGAAATGCGACCAGAGTTTCACCTTCTTATGCAATACAGGAACTGTCGATTTCTCAGCGCACTTTGCCTTCCGCTCCTGTTGCTCTGCGGCGGCGCGGTCACACTCGCTCACAACCGCGTCGATACGAGCGAAGGGGCACGCATCTGGCCTCACTGCGCTTTCTGCCACAACCCGGATGGGCTCGGCTTCGTCCGCTTCGACGCACCCAAAATTGCGGGGCAGGAAGCCTGGTACGTCGAGCGTCAATTGCGAAACTTTCTGACAGAACAACGCGGCTATCACCCTGAGGATATCCCTGGGCTGCAGATGGCTTTCAACGCAGGCCCGCTCTATAGCGACTCCCTCATTGAAAGCATGGCAGCCTTCGTGGAATCGCTGCCCGTTACGCCCGCGAAGTTGCAGTTCTTCAGGTTGGCCGCTTTGGGCCCAGAGCGGCCCTACAAGTGGGATTCACGCTTCGCGGGCACAACTGCCGACTCGCCAGCTTCCGCGGAGAGAGGCAAGCAACTCTACGTAACCTGTGCCGCCTGCCACGGTGAGAAGGGGCAAGGCAATCGCGCCCTGAATTCCCCGAGACTCGACAACAAGCAGGATTGGTACCTGATCCGACAACTCAAATACTTCAAGTATGGCGCGAGGGGCACACACCCCGACGACGCCTATGGAAAGCAGATGGCCGCCATCATGACTACAGTTCCCAACGATCAGGCCATCGTCGATGTGGTTGCTTACATCACGACCATGGCCAAGGGTCCCTTCAATTGATGCATGGTGAGGACTCACTCGTGACACAGGCAAAACTTTCTCTCGCCATTTTTGGCGTTGCCGCCGTGATGACGGGACTGATCGCATCGGGTGCGGCAAACGCAGAAAACGCCGCTACCGCAGCATTCGCCGCTCACGCGAAAGGCAACGACCTGTTCGAGATCACGTTGGCCAAATCGTTGGCGGACGAGCCTCGTGGATGGTGCATCGACGCGGCGGGGCACCAGGTGAACGCAATCATGGCCGGGGGCGCCCACGGGCATACGTGCTACTCGTACGAAGGCAACGGAAAATTTCGCGTCGCCGAGGACCAGGGCTTCTCGATGAAGAGCATTAAAGAGCAAAACAACTTCAGGCTGGTCTATTTCAATCACTGCCTAACGGTGTCGGTATCGAGGCCGGGAAGCTGGATTGCTTACACGCCGTGCGATGGCCGACGCGAGCAGGGCTTCCGCCTACTTGGCGACGGGCGCATTCAATCGACGCTGGATCCGGCGCTCTGCGTGACGCTCGGCACTCAGGTCATCCCTGGCGGGGGCGGCTCTCCACTACATCAAATCCGGAAACTGACGATGCAACCGTGCAGCGACGATCTCTGTTCACTGCAGCAGTGGCGCCTCCGCAATCATCGGGATCAATAGTCCTCGGACGACGGCCGATGCCCGCAACGAAGATATCAGTCAATCTGCGAGCTCAGGATCGCATGGCTTACCGGGACGCAGTTACTTGTTGTTTCGCATGATGACGAGGCGCGCCTTCGCCGGCTCGTCGAGCACACTGCTATAGAAATAGCTGTCCTGCATCTGCTCGACGACGAAATGCGGCGACATCAGGGCCCGCAGCTGCTCTTCGGCGAAGTGGTAAGGCATCTGCACCTTTCGGTCGCCGAGTTTGTCGTAAGTGACGAAGCGACGTTCGTCGCTGCTCATGGTTTTCAGCAGCAAGACGCCCCTTGGCCTCAACACTCGCCGCACGTTCGCCAGGTATTCATCGTGGTTGAAACCGCAAATCGAGTGATAACAGCCGCGATCGAGCACCAGATCAAACGCGCTGTCGTCGAGACGTGACTCGGCGATATCATCCATCAGGAAGCTGATCGCGAGCCCGGATTCCTGAGCCGCCGCAAGTCTCGCCCTTTCGAGCGCGGTCTCCGAAATTTCGGTACCCACGACGCGGTGTCCACGCTTGGCAAGTTCAATAGCCTGCGAGCCGCCGCATGTACCGAGATCGAGGATGTCCAGTCTGGATAAGCGGTTGGCGATCAAGTATTCGTCGATGTCTTGGTCGAGTTTTTCATTGAACCAGGGCCACTTGTTCTGCGCGCACGCGTCGTACATCGCATGTTGCTTGCGTTCCCACTTCTGCTTGTTCCATTCCTGGAGTTGACGTTTGGTGATCATGGATACGCCGCCAAAAAAAATCGGGTCCCCAGAGGGCTTTGGGAACCCGACTACCCTCGTACAGGGTTCCCGCCGCCCACCGGCGGGAATCCTGTTCGAGTGCGCTATTACTGGAAGTTGTAGCGCGCGGTCAGCATGTAGCGTGGATCACCTTCGCCGTTCCAGAACTGCATCTGCTTGGTTCGGCTGTAGATGATCTGGCCTTCACCCGTGAGGTTGATAGCGTCCAGGCCCACAGAGATCTGATCATTGATGGTGTAAGTCAAGTTGAGGTCGAACTGCTCGTGAGTGTCAACGAACGCAGGCTGACCCTGCAGGCCGGCATACACCGTGGATTGCAGGAAGGCATCACGCCAGTTGTATGCCAGACGTGCAGACAAGCCGTGCTTCTCGTAGATCAGTACTGCGTTCGCCGAATCCGACAGTCCCTCCAGCGCGAACTGCGCGATTTCCGGACGCGCTGCTAAGTTGTAGCCGACGTCTCCGTTGACGATCGTGGCGTTGGCCTGGAAACCAAAGCCGCTGTCACCAAAGAAGTGCTGCCACGCCATTTCGATACCATCAATGTTCGCAGTCTGATTGTTGACCGGTTGGGCCAGGTTGAACTCGAACAGTGGGTCGGCGCCGCCCGGATTGATGTCGTAGGCCGCGATGATATCCAGCGCGAACTGAGCACCGCCCGTTTCCGACGGATCGATGTAGTCATTTGCGCCACCTGGGAAGTTGGCTGGATTGTTCAGGATGGCCGCCATGGTGAACATGTTCTGCTCGTTCACCGCCCAGCCCTGGGCAGTCAACGCAGCACGCGCAGAGGCTGTCAAGGTGCCGGGCGCGCCGGAGCTCGGATCCTGCAGATTGAATAGTGGCGTCGTCGTGACCCCGGTACCGACGAAGTTGTTGACTGCCTTCGTGAAGAAACCGATCGAAGCGTAGCTGCTTTCGCCGTAGTACCACTCGAATGAAACATCGAGGTTGGTGGACTCGAGCGGCTGAAGCGCAGCGTTCCCCCGATTGGCGGTCGGCCTGCCGCCCAGCATCGTCAACGTCCCCGGTCCACCGACCGCGGTCGTCATGAACAGATTATTGTACTGAGGACGAGCGATCGTCTGGCTTACCGACGCACGGATCTTCATGGTGTCGTTCAGCGCTACCGAGAAGTCGATGTTCGGCAACCAATTGCCGTAATCCGCTTTGTCACTGAGAGGTGTCAGGTCAGTGCCGAAGATCGGAGCGAAGTCGTTATCAGAAGTCCACGTGAAGTGGTCCACGACATTCTGCTGGGCATCCGCCTTGACCTTGGTCTGCTCATAGCGCAAGCCAACCACCGTCTGCGTCTCCAGCCCGCTGATCTCGCCATCGAACTTCGCCTGTACGTAGGCCGAGTAGATGTCTTCGTTGATCGTGTTGTTGTCGTAGGCAGCCTGAGTCAGGTTGGCAGTGTCCCAGTTCGGATAAAGAGGATTGGACTCCATCGCTTGCGCAAATGACCATGGGTCGACGCCGAACGACTCCTGTCCGAGCGTGGTCATGTAATAGCCGCTGGCCGGATACTGAGCGGTATCGGGATATCCGACGAAGTTCAGGTCGTTGAAATCGCTCAGCACGTTTCTCTGTGTCACGAGGCTCGGATCCGGAATGTCGGACCCGGCACCTGGGGTGAAGCCGACGCCCCAACCGCCGAGGAAATCCTGAGTCTCAGAATGCCGCGCGTGCATCTTGGTCGACATGAGGCCAACGCCGAACTTGACGATGACACTCTCGTCCTTTTCCCAGGCTCCCGACAGATTGAACTGGTCTGTGTCGGTTTCCTGCGCGGAGAAGATGGTGCGAAACGTCTGGGTGGAGACATCGGGGACGTCCAGCACGTTGTTGCCGTTACCGTGCGCGTTCGGGACGTTCTCGAGGACGCCTACCGTTGCCGTCGGTACGCCGCTTCCGTAATACGCGCCTTGCCAACCCGCGCCGGCAGCCGCGACGTTCATACGAACGCTGTTATTGCCATTCGGACCATCGCCTCCCGACTCGGAAGTGGACGTCGCCGCGTCCAATGCCATCGACCAGGAGTCACTAAACTTGTGATTGATGTTCAAGCCAATCGTGGTGCTTTCGTCTTTGGTATTGTCATCGTAGCTCGCAAAGAACAAGTCCTTGCCGCGCCCACCCGCCAATGCAATGGGCTCGATCAGTTTCACGGGGGTGGCGACGACGTCGCTACCATCGAACTCAATGTAGCTATATTGACGCGAGAACCAGATGCCCGGCACCAAGTTGTCTGCTGACAGCTTGTTAGACGTGTACATTGCATCCGCGGTGATGGTGGTGTTCTCGCTCGGAGCCCACTGGAAGGTCACCATGCCATTGATGCGTTCGCGCTCGATCTCGGCATCATTGATGCCAATGTTCGCGGGAATGGCAATGAGTGCACCATTCGCAGGCGCATTGACCACTTGCCCGCCTGGCAAGAAGTTAGGCAGGGTCGGGCTGTAGTCCAGGAACTGGTACTGCGACACATTGACGCCACGGCTGCCGGTCTTGCGTTCCTGGTAAGAAGCGAAAGCCGAAACGCCAAACGTCTCGCCGGTGTTCGCCCAGCTGAAGAGCCCACTAAGTTCCGGAGTGATCTCGCTGTCACCGCCCTCATCCATGACGGCTTTCGCACCAATCGAGGCGCGGTTGCCGCTTTCCAGCGGACGGATGGTCTTGATGTTGAGCGTCGCGCCGATCCCGCCCGATGGCGCGACGGCATTGCCGGTCTTATAGACCTCGAGGCCGCTCACCCCTTCCGAGGCGAGCGTGGAGAAGTCGAAGGAGCGCGTCGTGCCCTGCGCACCGGCATTGTCTGAATTGCCGGTGATGGTACCGACGTGCGCCGCCGGAAGCTGGCGGCCGTTCAGGGTCACCAGGTTGAAGCCGGGGCCGAAGCCGCGCACGGTTACGGCGCCGCCTTCGCCGTTGACACGGTCGATGGACACACCGGTGATGCGCTGCAGAGACTCAGCAAGGTTGGTGTCCGGAAACTTGCCCATATCCTCGGCTGAAATTGCGTCCACGACGCCGGTGGCATCGCGCTTGATTTCCATCGACTGCTTCAAGCTGCTTCGAATGCCGGTAACGACGACTTCTTCCACTTCATCGGCCGCTTGATCCTGCGCGAACGCAGGCGCGGCGGCCATGGTGCAGAGCGCGGCCGAAACGGCCGCAGAAACTGCATTCTTCTGCCATTTTCCAGATTGCATTGTTTGCTCCCCTCAGACTGTGTACTTGAACCCAAGACTCGAATGAACGGCCCGCGATTCCGCTCACACGCTATTTCTGACTCACTCGGTCTTGCGAATACGAGGTTTGCCCGGCCACAGCTTGATCGAGGCATCTGCCTTCCAGTGACCGCTGTCGTTCTGTTGCCCCACCCTCGTAAAGCGTCGCTCGTTGTTTCCACGTCACTTGTTCGGCGATCCAAGAAACCCGGCGCGCGCAGATACCGTAATCGTTTACGATCGTCAGTTATGAACCCGCACGTGTCAAGTCATTTCCGCGCAACACCTGACGCGCTTCGATTGCGCATTTAGAAACGGCGCGTTTTAAGCCAGAAATAGTCATTTCCTGCGTGTTTTTTACGCGTCCCGGATCGATTGACCATCCAGCGAACGCCGAGTGATTGTTGGAGATCATGGGGATCTCGATGCCCTCGAACAGTGTTTTATGGCAATAATCTGTAATCGACTACACCTAAGGAGATCGGTGCTTGCCTCTGGCGCTGTCCGAGAGTTTGTGCGCCCCCGTTTTGGATCATGGCGCTCGAATGAATGGCGTGCGCGAAATAACGGATCCGCCATGCAGCCAATCAACCTCAAGTCGCCATGCAGCGCATTTGGCTTTCGCTCGGTACGCCTGCTGAATGATCTCGCGGCTGCGAGTGCGGCGCTGCCAGTACTACCCCCACAAAGTCTGCGCCCGCTCGGAACACATGCGTTGCCTACGTTCGAGCGCACAGACACTCGGGTGTTTGCAGTAATCAGTGCCGGGACCGGGCTGGGTGTCAGCGGAATGATCCATCGAGGACGCGAGTCGATACTCCTCGAGTGCGAAGCGGGGCACACCACTTTCGCGCCGGTGACGGATGTGGAGGTTGAGATACATCGCGTCTTGAACACCCGATTCGGACGCGTTTCCGACGAGCGCCTGTTGTGCGCTCCAGGGCTGCTGAACTAGTACGGCGCGATTTGCACCCTGGAAGCCGTTGATCTGTCCGCACGCACGCCGAAAGAGGTAGTCGACATTTCCCTTGCCGGCACGAGTCCTCAAGCGCAACGCCGACTTGAGATCTTCGTCGGCGCGCTGGGAGCTTTTGCCGAGGGACATCGCGCTTTCCAGTGGCGCATGCGATGGCGTGTTTTTTGCGGGCGCGCTTTTCAAGCGTATCCACAGCGGATTGACCGGCACAGCCTTTCGCGAGCGTTCCGAAGCCAAGGGACGCCTCTCCAAGGCACTTTGTGGCACACCCACGGTCCTCATTACGCACGAAAGCGCTGAATTGCTCGGCGCCGCAGCCGTGACTACAAATGCTGGCAGTGCAGCAAGTCCGGCGCTAGGCTTCATCGTGCATGCGTCGAAAAAGACAACACAAAGGCGGACAGTCCGCGGCACCCAGAATCAAGGATGTCGCGCTCGCGCTGGGCATGTCGGTGGCTACCGTCTCGCGCGCCCTTTCGCGCCCGGACGATGTGAACCCGGAGACCTTTAAACGCGTGATGAGCGTGGTGGAAGATCTCGGTTACCGTCCAAATCTGATCGCACGAAGTCTGCGCCGCGGGCAAAGCCGATCGATCCTGGTTCTCGTGCCAAACCTCAGTCCGTTCTTTCTCGAGGTCTACGCGGGAGTTGAGGAAGCGGCGCGCGAGATGGATTTCTCTACGCTCCTGGGCAATGACGGCGGTGATTCTGAGCGCGAACTGGCCTATTTCGATCAAGCCTCAAGTGGTCGCGCCGACGGCATCGTCCTGCTCACGGGCTTTGCGCCGGCTGCCTACGCATTGGGCAAGCGCAAGCTGCCACCGCTGGTGGCGGCACTGGAGCGTTTGGATGGACGCGATACCCCTGTAGTAGTGACTGATCATCGCGCCGGCGCGCGTGCCGCGACCGCGCACCTAATCGAGCTCGGCCACCGGCGAATTGCGCACTTGGGTGGACACCGCAATGCGCAGAGCGCCATGCATCGTTTGGAGGGTTACCGCGACGCGCTGCGCGAGGCGGATATCACGGTCAATCCTGAGTTTATTCGCCCCGGGGATTTCAGCGTCGCGTCTGGCGCCGCTGGAATGGAACACCTGCTGCAGTTGAGCTCGCCTCCGACGGCGGTATTCGCCGCAAACGACGAAATGGCCTTCGGAGCGATGGACTTGCTGCGAAGGAGGGGCTTATCAGTGCCGCAGGATGTTTCGGTAGTCGGCTTCGACGATCTGAGCCTCGCTGCCATCTATAACCCGCCACTCACGACAGTAAGCATTCCAAGACACGAAATCGGCCGCCGCTGCGTCCCGGAACTGATCAAGCTTTTAAACGGAGACCATGTAGCAGGTGAGATCCTTTTGCGCACTCGCCTGGTGATACGTGACAGCACGGCCGCGCCACGCAGCAAACGTGTCCGGCGCTCGGGCTGAGCTCAAGCGTCAAGCCGTGCTTACTCGACGAACGTTGATCGGACCCGCTCTGGTGGCGACGGCTCCCATCCAGGGGAGCGCGACTTAAGAGTCCGAACACAAAGCTCACACGCGGTTTGCATTTGCAGCACGCGTCGCGGCCGTGAGACCGCTCATCGTGGGGCAGAGTCTTTACTCCGGATCACGAGGGCGGCTTGTACCAAGTAGCTGAGTCGCGTTCGATCAGCGCGTGATTCAGAACCAGATCGATGGGTTCAGAATGATTCGACTCCCGTGAGTCTTCCATCAGTAGTGTCACGGCTTTCTCGACCATTGCGGCGATCGGTTGACGGATGACAGTGAGCGATGGCCGCGTCTGAATCGCCGTTGGCATGTCATCGAAACCTACGACGGAGAGGTCGTGGGGAATTTGCAGTCCACGTTCTTGAGCCATGCACAATGCACCGGCCGCCATCTCGTCATTGCTGGCGACAAGTGCCGTGGGGCTGTCCGCGAGATCCAGCAAGTGCTGCGCAGCAAGACGTCCTGAGTCGAAGGTGTATTTGCCCTCGGCAATCAGCTCCTTTTGCAGTAGATAGTCCGACTGCACCATGGCTTGCTCGTAACCCGCGCGCCGCGCCTTGCTGTCGCCATGCCGCCGCGGGCCAGCAATGAAGCCGATGCGGCGATGCCCGAGACGCATGAGGTATTCGGTCAACGTTGCGGTTGCCGTGACGTTGTCGATACGCAAGGTGTGCATGCCAGGCAACGCACCGCCCGTCGCGAAAGTGGCGACCCTCATCTCCGAGAGCTCAGGGCACCCAGCCAAAACCTCAGCGCAAGGAGGTGCGAGCACCAATGCCTTGATGCCACTGCGAGCGACACCCAGCGCGAGTTTTTTCAACGCGCCTTTGGTAGTCCGACTGCTGGCCCGCAATACAAGGTGCGCGCCGACTCTCTCCGTAGCATTGAACGCTGAAAACAGCACCTCACCGATAAACGGAACCTGCCGGGCGGAGTAGATCAGTGCAATCTGGTTTGAACGGCTGCTCGCCGGATGGCAGGGTTCCCGCTTCGGCGCGAAGCCGGTATTGCGCATCGCCCGATAAACGAGTACACGCGCCATCGAAGGGACCTGGCCGGTGCCGTTGATGACATTCGAAACGGTCGTCATGGAAACGCCCGCCTGATCGGCAACGGTTCGGATTGTCACCGTCGAACTGATGCGACGCACCTGCCCTGTCGGCCCCGCTGTCACGACGCCACAACCCTGTAGCTCATGGCAGGAAAACCCGTGCATGTGGCGAAAAGCGGCAAAAGCGCTGGACGCGGCTGGCGGCCCACACCACCAAGTCACGTCTGTAGTAGCTAGAACCCACGAGCGACGCCAGTCACCGCCGGGCCGGAATAGTGCACATGCACAAGACGCCAGCCCGACTGTGGAATTTTCGCGTAGACCTGGGTTTCACGGCCCTCCGTGTGCATCGCCTGTCCGTTGGCGCCCAGCACGGCATCGAATTTCCAGTTGAACTCTACAACCGCACTGTCGCCGTAGATCTCGATTCGGGGCTCTCCATTCAGGAGCAGCTTTCTCGTGGTGAATGTCTCGCCCATGCTCTTGCGGTAGAACGAATCAGCGATCTGCTGCCATCCGAGTTCATGTCCCCTCGGATTGATGAAGCTCACGCGCGGCGTCGTTGACCAGACTTTAGCTGCAAGATCTACATCAGCGAGGTCCACTGACTTCAGATATCCATCGATTAGCTTACGGATTTCGGGCTTCGACGCATCCTCTGGAGTGGCCTTCTCTTGCGCCTGCGTTATCGGGGCGATTGTTGATACCAAGGCCAACGCAGCAATCAACATCCTCGAGAGCATCGCCTGTTCCCCCACATGAATTGGTAATGCCTGGACCCGTATACGCAGCGTCGGGGTTCAGCCAAGAACCCAGCAAGTCGCGTGCCAGCGATGCGATTGCAAGACGACGTCAAGTCCCCTCATAAGATTCAAGCGCTTGCTTTAGACCAAGCGAACGTGGAGAGGAATGCACGTTCGCGCCGACGGACCGGATTGAGAAAGTTCGCACGCTCTATCTCAAGACTTCATGAAAGCCGCAGGTCGGCCCAGGCAAACTCCAGGGCGGCGCTGCAATCCCCGCGTGAATGTGATGCGGGAGCTGGGTTAGTTAGGGGTCTGAGAAACGAAACGCACTTAGAATGGATAGTGCCTTGGCGTTGTCTGTACCGTGATCCAGCGCAGGTCAGTAAAGGCTTCGATTCCCGCCTTGCCGCCAAAGCGTCCATATCCAGAAGCCTTTACACCTCCAAACGGCATCTGAGCCTCGTCATGCACGGTTGGGCCGTTGACATGGCAGATGCCTGACTGGATGCGCTTCGCCAGACTGATTCCCCGTGCCACATCGCGCGTGAATATCGAAGCTGCGAGTCCATAGTCCGTATCGTTGGCCAGGTTGATTGCTTCTTCCACGGAGTCGACACGAGTTATTGAAACCTGGGGACCAAACGACTCCTCGCGAAACAAGGTCATGCCCGGAGTGACATGATCAACAACTATGCCTTTCATGATCGTGCCCCGGGATTCACCACCCGCAAGCACCTTGGCGCCCTGCTTGACTGCGTCGTTTACGAGTTGCATCACTCGATCCACGGTCGGCTGCCCAACAACCGAGCCGAGAACGAACTCACCTTCGAGCGGGTTGCCGACGGGCAGATCCACGACACGCTTCGCCAGTTTGGACGCGAACGCATCCGCGACCTTGCGTTCGATGATCACGCGTTCAGTGGACATGCAGATCTGGCCTTGATTCGCGTAGCCGCCGAATACAGTCGCGTCGACGGCGGCATCGAGATCTGCGTCCTCCAACACGACCAACGGCGCCTTTCCGCCAAGCTCCAACAAAATCGGCTTGAGATGGGTGGCGCAATTTGCGCAAGAATTTTTCCCACGCGAGTAGAGCCGGTGAAATTCACGCGTTTGACGGCGACGTGAGCGATCATCTCCTCAGCAATTGCTCGAGAATCCCTGACATCGTTGCCGATGACGTTGACCACGCCGTCGCCAAGACCAGCCTCAACGAGGATTGCGCCGAGCCGGAAATGAGTCGCGGGACAGATTTCGGAGGACTTGAGAACTACTGTGTTGCCACAAGCGAGTGGCATCGCAATCGCGCGCGCGGCGAGGATGATGGGCGCGTTCCATGGAGCGAACCCCAGGACAACGCCGACGGGCTGGCGATACGCCATCGCAAGATTTCCGGGCACGTCCGACGGAATGATTTCTCCCGCAATCTGCGTCGTCATCGCAGCTGCCTCGCGCAACATGCCTGCAGCTAGATGCACGTTGAAGAGCCCCCAGGCCGCCGTTGCACCCGTTTCTTCCCGCACCAAATCTGCCAGTTCGCTGGCCTGTCTCTCTAGCAGGTCGGCGGCCTTGTTCAGCTTGGCACGCCGCGCATTCGGACCGAGCGCTGACCAGGAGGGAAATGCCTTGTTGGCAGCGACTACCGCAGACCGCGCATCCTCTACGCTGGCGGCTGCTGCGCGCGACACGACGAGATCACTTACGGGATTGCGTCGTTCGAATGTTGCATTCGTACTCGCGGCGACTTCGCGGCCGCCGACCAGCAGCTTGACTTCGTTCATTCTCACGTTCTCCTGAGCGTCCGATCAGAATTTGTATCCGAACGTCAGATACCACTCCCGCGGACGCGAATAGGTTCCGCCGATGTATCCGATACCAGACTGGTTCTGACCAGAAACGATGTATCGCTCATCCGTCGCGTTCCGGACGCCCGCCGCAACGCGCCAATTATTTTCATCCGGCTGAACCGTAATTGCAGCGCCTAACAAGCTGACCGGATCGGCCATCAGTTCGGGGGTATTCTCGGCATCGTTCGCGACCTCGCTGCGATAGGAGTAGTCGCCGTGAAGAACGACCTCATACCCACCTGCCGGGATGGTGTAATCCACGGAAAGGCTTGCCGATTCCTCCGGAGTATTCAGAAAGAGGAAGTCTTCCTGAAGATTGGTGCCCGGTTCCAGCTCCGAATACTTTGCATCGATGAATCCGAGGGTGGCGCTCAGAGAAAACCGGTCGGTGACCAGTGCCTTGACCTCGAGCTCAAGTCCCTTTATCTCCGACTGCGCCGCGTTTTCCGTAACGGGCGAGATGCCGCTGTACACCGTTACCTGCAGGTCGCTGTAATCGGTATAGAACACTGCTGCATTCGTTTGCAGGCGGTTCTCCAGAAAATCCGCCTTGAATCCGAACTCATACGTCCGCGCTTCCTCCGGGTCGAATTCAGGTGCGACAAGGATCGGCACTGTTGCGCGAGTAGTCCACCCTCCGCTCTTGAAGCCTTCTGAGAACGACAGATACGTCAGCACATCGTCCGTCACGCGAAAGTCCACACCGAATTTCGACGAGAAATTGTTGAATGATCGCGTGTTCAAAACTGCCGGAAAGTAAAGCGTCGTATCGGTCGGGTCAGGGTGCAACGCCAGTGGGAACCCGAGTTTAAACGCGAGGCTGTTCAGGTCGCGCTGCGCTCCAAAGAACTCCTTGTCTTCCTGGGTGTACCTGCCTCCCAGGACTAGCGCCCATTTCGGTGAGATCTCGTAGTTGAGCTGCGCGAAAGCCGCGTATGCATCAGTCTCGAATTCGTTAGGGCCGTCGATCTGAAGCAAGCCACCGGCGAAATGCACATAATCGGTCAGATTTCCCTCTTCGTGGAATCCATAGAGTCCGAACACCCACTCCAGCTTGTCTTCGAAAGAGGTGCCCGTGAGTTGGAATTCCTGCGAATACTGGTTCTGGTCCATTGCAAACGCGTGGTCACCCATCGCGACAGGCGTGCCATCAACGTCCATGCCGAACTTCGAGTCGAGGCTTCGGAAGGCCGAAATTGACTTGAGTGCAACGTGCTCAGTGAAGTCAAAGTCCGCGATGATCGATGCGCCCCAGACATCTACTTTCGAGTAGCCGGCGCCGGTGGCATGAGCAAAATCGATGCTGTTGGATCTCAGGCTGTTGTCGAAAACGAGATGATTGTTGTACGGATCGCTGTCGACGTTCGATCCTCCAAGCGGCGCAATCTCTCCACCAACGCTGTTGCGTGGCGAGTTGCATATCAGGTTGAGAGGCCCCGCGGCGAGATCGGCAGCCGGCGTAGTAATGCACGCGTTATAGACGTCCAGCAGCCCGTTGTTGACCTCCAGCAAGACGCTGGGCGTCGGCTGCTCATCGACGTGCGTGTAGTCGCCGGTGAGTGTGACTTTCGCCGAGTCCGAGGCGAACCATACGAGCTTGGCGCGCGCGGTCTGATTGTTCTCGCCGCCAGCCTCGGGATATGTCGTGCTGTCGGGTCTCGTGTATTCATCCTCGTCAGTTACGTAGCTGCCTGGCCAGGTGCGCTGTTCGAAGTAGCCCGCACGGTTCTTGACAGAGAATGCTACTTGCGCGAGGAGTTTGTCGGCGACGAGCGGGATATCGACAACGCCACGTGCATCGGTACGGTCATAGCTGCCTAACGTCACTTCGGCCTGCGCGTTGAATTTGTCGGAGGGCTCTCGAGTAACTACGCTGATCGCCCCACCAATCGTATTGCGTCCGAAGAGTGTGCCCTGGGGACCTTTTAAGACCTCGATGTGATCAATGTCGAGGAGATCGATTACCGACCCGATGGTCCGGGCATAGTAGACCCCGTCGACATAGACGCCGACCCCAGGGTCGAGATTGAATGCAAAATCACTTTGACCGATGCCCCGAATGAATGCCGAGAGAACCTGAGTTGATCCGCTAAACGAAGACGTCGAGTCAATGCCGAGGTTCGGCGTGAACTCCCCTATTTCGGCGACGCTCGATATCCCCTTGGCCGCCACGTCCGCGGGAGAGAACGCCGTGATCGCGATTGGCACGTCCTGCAGATTTTGCGCGCGCTTCTGCGCTGTCACGGTTATTTCATCGAGCGCGGACGCGTCCTCCTCGACTTGCGCAGGTTGTTGGCCCAGCGCCATCATGGGCAGCGCGATGAGCGCAAACAGGCTGTATGAATTCAGATTTCTGGATTTTTTGTTGAACATTTTCACTGACACCTCCCCCGAAGCGCTTCTTCAACCCAACGGTTTGTTCGCAGAGTGTCTGCGCCGTTTCGAGGATGGATGAAGCAAGGGGTGTGCCAAGTGAGGCGCAAGAGGCCCGACTTGCGCGGCGCATGAACACAATCAAGGATTTGGTTTGAACACATGCACGCCGCAGGTGCCGCAAACTCGGTCTGCAGGTTGCAGACCGCTACGAATTTTCAGAGGTCGATGTGGACCAACTCGGAATTTTCGAGCTCGTAAGTGACTAACTGCCTCCGCTCTCCCGCGCATTGCCGAAGAAGATGTCGCTCTCCGCGGCCTTTGCAATCCGGTAGTCGAGTTGCGCCCGAGTCATTCCCAACGAGCGCGCCGCTTTTGCAACATTGCCACAGCTGCGTGCCATTGCTTCGGCGCACAACTGATGCTCAACGTCGCGAAACGACAAGCCGGCATTCAGCGCAATCGATGCGACCGATTCACTTCCGGCAGTCTTGCCAGCACCTTCGCTTCCCGCCAGGACACCGTCATCTCCAACCGAGAAGGCGCCGGAACTCAGCAGTTCCCCACGCCTGAACAGGTGTGCGATGTCAACCGCCTCGTCATCCCTGGCGCAGATGACACCGCGTTCGATGAGATTCTGGAGTTCGCGAATGTTGCCCGGGTAGTCATACCTCAGCAATGCCTCGATAGCCCGGCGAGTGAAGCCCGCGACTTTCCGCCGATGCCTCATCGAGTAGATCGCGAGGAAATGCTCGAGCAGCAGCGGTATGTCGTCACGCCGCTCTCGCAAGGGAGGCAATTCCACCGGAAATACGTTCAGCCGGAAGAACAGGTCTTCGCGAAACTTGCCGGCGCGGACTTCATCTCGCAACGAAACATTGGTGGCCGCGACGACGCGCACGTCAACCTTGATGGTGCGCAACCCCCCGACCCTCTCTATTTCCCCCTCCTGGAGCACGCGCAGGAGCTTGCTTTGCGCAACAGGGCTCAGACACCCCACTTCGTCCAAGAAAAGGGTTCCGCCGGTAGCACGCTCGAAGCGTCCCGGGCGCGTCGCAATTGCACCCGTGTACGCGCCCCGTTCGACGCCGAAAAGCTCGGCTTCCACGAGCGATTCGGGGATTGCGGCGCAGTTCACCGCAACAAAGGGCCCTCTCGCACGCGAGCTTATCTCGTGCAAAGTGCGCGAAAAAAGCTCTTTTCCGACTCCGGATTCACCGGTAAACAGCACCGTCGCATCGGTAGGAGCGACGCGGTCCAACATGTGCCGCGCTGCACGAAACGCCGCGCTCAATCCAACCATCGTGTTGGCAGCACCTTGATCGTCGGGCTGCGCAGCTACGTCTGTCTCGGGGTTACCTGGTTTCTCATCTGCGCGGCTCGCGCGCGTCCTCGCCGGGAAGCTGAAGAACTGCAGATCCTCCTCGGCGTCTTCCCATTGTTGAGCTGGCCGGCCGATGATTCTGCAATGAGATGCACCCATCGCCATGCATTCGACTTCTCTGTAGACGATCAACTTTCCCAGAAATGCACTGGCGTAACCGCTCGCATAGCCAATTTGCATCCAGCAGCACGGTGCCGACCCGATTCCGTGAGCGGCGATGCACTCGGCTGCTTCGCTCGAGTCGTGCCAAAGAAATTCGCCAAAGAACGACCCGCGATCGACGTCGAAATCGAACCGCACGGGGGTGACCTTCACTACACCTTCGAGCGAATGCAGGCGCGGCCCGGCGTTGAAGGCGGTAGCAAGTTCGCTGTCGGGCCACTGTCTCCGGATAAGGTCGGCGTCGCGAGCACCAGAGGCATATCCCATTCTGGTTAGAAGCGCGCGACTCTGCTTCTGCCCGATGGTTTCGACGAGCTCGCGTCTAAGCGCTCCAAGCGCAGACGCATGCATCAGGATCATGCGCTGATCGTTCATCCAGATGCGGCCATCACCTGGAGAAAACAGCAGGCAATGCGCAAGGTCCTCAATTGTTGGGGCGGTTGCAGGCTGAAGGTCCTCGCTGGTGGCGCTGCGAAGCGGCCGACCAGTGCGTTGCATGACATCTGCCAGCGAAATGTGACTGTCTTTGTGCTTCATCACTCCCCCATGTGCCTTCGGACAGTTTGTAGAACTTGGATTTTTCTTACAATCATCGTCGTGAAGTCGGAATTCTGAGAAGCCTGAGGCTCCGGTGCCCTCTGCCTCAGCAATTCACTCCGCGCCATTTCAATAACTCGTTGATTGCCGAAGGCGGTGAGCAGGATTTACCTGTGTGCAATCGTGGCACGCTCTTTGCTCCTTTACGACATCGGTCCTCCGCATGGAACAATTTGCGGGGGCAAGCATTGCGACCAGGGAGATTATGAAAATGAAGGTACGCGCCGCCGTTGTACGGGCACCCCACGCGCCGATGTCCATGGAAGAGCTGGAGCTCGATGCGCCGAGGGATCGTGAAATCCTCGTACGCCTGGTGGCGACCGGAGTTTGTCACACCGACATCGCGATGCGCGACCAGGTTTTCCCAGTGCCACAGCCCATAGTCCTCGGCCACGAAGGAGCTGGAATCGTGGAAAACGTCGGGCGGGCGGTCACCAAGGTGAAGCCCGGAGACGCCGTTGTCATGACCTACGACTCATGCGGCCATTGCCCAAGCTGCTACAACTCCAAGGCCAGCTACTGCCACGAGTTTTTTGGCTACAACTTCGCCGGAAATCGCGCCGATGGTTCCACTTCGCTGAAAGCCGGCGGCCAACCTGTTCACAGTAACTTCTTCGGCCAGTCTTCTTTTGCTTCGCACTCGCTGTGCAGTGAACGCAATGTCGTGCCCGTCGGGCCGAGCGCCGACCTGAAAATGGTTGGCCCACTTGCCTGTGGCATCCAGACAGGTGCAGGTGCCGTCATGAACGCGCTCCGCGTCGGCAATGGCCAATCCATTATCGTGTTCGGGACTGGCTCGGTTGGGCTAAGCGCCATCATGGCGGCACGTCTCGTCGGTGCGACAACAATAGTCGGCATAGACCTCAACGACTCCCGCCTTGCGCTCGCAAGAGAACTGGGCGCAACGCACGTGTTCAATGCCGGGAAGACAGACGTTGCTGCTGAGATTCAAAACCTCTGCAAGGGAGGCATCGAATTTGCGCTCGAGACCACGGGATCACCGAAGGTAATTCGCACCGCCGTCGAAACTCTGGCGCCGCGTGGCGTCTGCGGGTTGCTAGGAGCCACGGAGGTGACCGCCGAGTTGACATTGAATGTCGCTCACTTGATGACTGCCGGACGTTCTGTGCGCGGAATCATCGAAGGCGATTCGATCCCTGACGTGTTTATTCCGACGCTGATCGAACTTCAACGACAAGGACGATTTCCGTTTGACCGACTCATCCGCAACTATCCCTTCGAGCAGTTGAACCAGGCGATCGCCGATTCTGAATCGGGCCGTACGATCAAGGCGATAGTCCAGATGTCTTGAGCGGAGGCAGACATGGTCAGCCCAAACAAAGAGTTCGCGATGAGGCAACCCGCGCGTGGATTGATTGCGACCACCATCGTGATCGTACTCTCGCTTGGATTTGTGTCCCTGTTCGATTTTCCCACGCTTGCAGGCTGGATCTCGTACTGGATGCTTTGCGGAATTCCGATGCTTCTGGTCATCGCAGTGTCGTGGCAGTCGGCCCTGCCGCAGATTGCTGCCGATCGCAGCCAGCCACTCAAGGGAGTCCTCCTGTCGTTGCTCATCATGCCGGTTGCAGCAACTGTCGGCATCGCTTACTTCCACACAATCGGAGGTGGTGTGGGTCCGCCCACCCCAATGCTGATGATGTGCACGATCGTATCTGTCGCGATCACCTTCTGCGCATCCATCATGTGGGGCGGTTGGCCGTTCACGTTAATAGCCAATAGGATACTTGGCGGCTTGCTGATGCTTGCCTTCTGCTACGTCGTCAACGCGCTGCTGTTCTGGATCTTCTTCAACTTCGAATTCATGCAGGACGCTCCGCAGTATGTCGCGGCGCTCGATCCACACGGGTTGTTCAACGCCTGGCACGCGCTGGCATTTTTCGTCACGGCCCTGGCGATCATGTTTCTCGTCCTGAATCTCGAGCTCTGGCCTCTGACAAAGTCGGCACGGCTCATGGCACAACCGATTCTGGGCATCGCCTGGACGGGCTTGTCGCTCGTGCTTGGCGGTGTTGCCTACCATGTCGGCGTGACCGTGCTTGGCGCCGATCCTGTCGTATTCATGACCCGCGGTCCCGTGGCGTTCATCTTCGGCTCGATAATTGTCTTCAACATGCTCCAGAACTCTCTGTTCGCCCGATTCTCACAACCACTGAAAGGTTTTCTGACGAACCTCGCGGCGGTACTGATCGGATCGTCGTTGTGCGGCATCTATGCCGCCCTCTCTCCAATCCTGACGGGACCGCTGGCTTCTGGCCCTCCCGCCTACGAACTCGAAGTATGGCTTGCGACAGCGCTCTTAAGCGTGACGTTTCCGTTCCTCGCAATTCATGCAGACCTGTTCCAGATGTGGCCTCTGGCAGGAAAGCCCGCGACTCAGAACGTAACGCAGATAAAGTCCCCCTGAACTCTGCGTCATATACGAACGTGTTGGCGCTGTCACTCACGAGGTTGTCGTTGGCGTCGTAGCTAAAGCTCGCACCGATGTAGCGTTGAGACCGTCTGCGGTGTAAGGCAGATCGGAGTTCGTCTGCCCGCCCCAAGCATAAGCGTCATTGCTGCGCCTAGTGCTCGCGATCTGGCTCACAGGGTTGTAACCGAAACTGGTCGAGCTGTCACAGCTGCTCCCAGCACTCTTCTTCAAACGGCTCAGGCATGAGTTGCACGGCGTTTCATGCGGATAGATAGACCGTCTTGCCCGGAGGCAATCAAGCGTCCACGTGGGCACGGCGAAAATCGAGGGGCGTGTGTCCCGTCGCCCGCTTGAAGAACTTTACGAAGTTGGTGGGCTCAGTAAATGCAAGAAGGTTGCCTATCTGCGACCTCGATAGATCGGGTCGCGCTCGATCGCTTGAGTCATTCATGCTCTCCTTAAAGGCACGAATTCCTCCGCTTTTCCGCCAATGCACCAGAACCTCGAAGTACCTCCGCACGAGTGAGACTGCGTGAGAAGGTACGAGACGGCTTGAGAAACTAAAACGCTGAGAATCGCCCGATTTTCAGCGTTACTGAGACGGCACGAGATGCCGTGTGGCGGAGAGAGAGGGATTCGAACCCTCGAAGGGCTTTTGACCCTGACACCCTTAGCAGGGGCAGAACGAAATCAGGCTTATTTTGCAACCCAGCACCGACCAGACGGCCCCTGCCGAGCATCGAGGCTCCAAGAGCCCCTATTCCTGGGACAATTTTGGGACAGTGCGGACCAGTTTCAGGGGGATCGACCGGGATCACCCGGGATACTAAGTACTTGTAATTAAAGCGATTCATTCGTAACCTCTTGATCGCAAAACGCCCTGTTTCGCTTTCACACGGCAGGGGTCACAGGTTCAAGCCCTGTACCGCCCACCAAATTCAATAACTTGCAAGAAGACTCGTTTTCCGTACGGCATCCGTACGGCTTAGAAAAGAACTCCTTATTTTTGATGTCGGACCCCGGTTTATGAGGGTGCGCCTTCCTACAAGCGAAATCCGCCACCACCAAACAGTCCTGGGCCAGAATCGCGCCTGACAATAGTTAGGTCGCGATGCAAGCCGAATTGGTTGCGGCGCTCTTCCCCGATCATTTCAAATGCGGTGAAGGTCTGACCGCGATCACCGGAATTCCTATCAAATTGAATATCTCCCGAAGCACCGCGATCCATGAAGCCGCACACGCAGTGGCCGCGATCCGCGCCGGCCTGGTCTTCGATCACGTCACCGCGGTCGCCGGACTACGACGAAGAACCTCGACGGAGCGTTGCACTGGACCGATCTGCACACTTCGGGCGAGGTCGCCATGTCAGCCGAAGCATCTGCCATGGTCTTGCTGGCGGGGCCCTGCGCGGAAGCACGCGAGCGGCGATTGCGTGTCGATCGTGTGTTCGCCGGCGAAGCCGCCACCGACGATCGCGAGGCGGTGGCATCGCTGGGCTTGAGCGACGAGCAGTTCGTCGCCGCCAGCCGCGACGCACTCGCGCTCATCGAACGCGACTGGGCCCTGATCGAGCGCATCGCAGGCGAGCTCGAACAGGGCGGAGTTCTCGACTTCGACGAAGTCGAAGCAATGGTCTTCGGCGACGTCGACTGAACGGTGACTGCGCGGCCCTCACTCCGCGAGCCTTCCTTTCGATTTCCCAGGCGGCGAAACACGGCAGGTGCAGATGGAATTCCCGCACGCCGTGCGAGTCGACCTCGGCGAAGCGAATTCGACCTCCAGCTCCATCTCGGTCGCGTCGATGGGATGCCCGCACACGGGACACGTTTCTCCGAGACCCATGTCCGCCCCAGAGGCCCTTGGGCGCGATCGCGAGGAATCAGGCCTGAATTCAGTGCCGCGCGCGCCCTGCGACGCAACTCCTGTTCATCATGATCATTGGGCAGCATTCGAATCCCCGGTAGTGGTACCTACCGGGAATACGTTCGAGACCCGCGATTTCTTCCATCAGCGCGCGTGCACCTGCCACGACACGCCGTATTTGTCGCGCAGCCAGCCGCCGGGCTGCTTCTCGCCGCCGGCAGACAGCGTCTCGGTGAGCGCGCGCTGCTTCGTCGGCGTTGGCGCAAGGGTACAGCAGCGACATCGCCGGGCGAGAATGCGAAGCGCGGATTGCCGTTGAGCGCGACCAGCTGCTGATCGCCCAGCGTGAAGCTCGCCGTCATGACGGTGCCTTCGGGGCCGCGGCTCCCGGCGGGGAACCGCTGGATCTCGCCCAGCTTCGCGTCGGGAAAAATTCCCACGTAGTAGCGCGCGGCTTCTTCGGCCTCGGTTGTCGAACCACAGAAACGGAATCAGGCCTTTCATGCGCTTCCTCCAGCGTTCGATGGCTTCACCCAGCTTGCCGAGCTCGCTTTCCCAGCCCTGGGTCGCCATCGACGTGTAGAACTCGTCGTGCATGGCGTCGAGCTCGCAGATCGACGCGCACGACTCGGCGCCCTGCGGCGGTGAGCGTGAGGCGCGTCTCGACCTCGTACGGCTCGACGCCGGGAATGAAGTCCGCGAGGTTCATCCACGCGGCCAGCGTCTTCGGATTGACCTTCGGTGTAGCGCGCCTTGAGCGCGGTAGACAGCGGCTGGCCGTGCTGCTTCATGAACGCGATCTGCTCGGCGCCCACGCAGGTCATGACGTACTCGAGCGCCCCGCCCGCGCGCAGCTCGAGCCTGCTCACCTTCACCTCGAATCCAGGCGGGCCCCACCAGGACTCGATGCCTTCCTTCGTGGTCCACAATTCCCAGACGAGATCCAGCGACGCATTGAACGTGCGTTGCAGAGTGATGCGCTTCTTCATTTGGTGCTCCGCTTCTTCCTGGGTGTTCTTGCTGTCTTGCGACGCTGCAATCTCGGCGCCGAATCGATCGAGGCGGGCTTCCCAGTGCGCGCGAATGCGTGCGACCCATTCGTCGAGCTCGTCGAACGGCTGCTGGCCCGCAGCGAATAGAAACGCTGCTGGCCCTCGGGCCGCACTTCGACGAGGCCGGCGCGACTCAGGATTCCGAGATGGCGCGACACGCCGGACTGCTGGATGCGCACGCGTTCGACGAGTTCGTTGACCGGCTGCTCGCCGTCACGCAGTGCCTCGACGAGCGCGAGGCGCATCGGATCGGCGAGCGCCGCGAAAGTTGATATATTCATGAATGTGTATATACACATTCACCGATTCTGAAGTCAACGGTGGATCGTCGTTGTCCCTGGCGTGGGTACGTGACTAGAGCAGACCGGACCTGCGCGGCGATCTTGTCGATGCCGGCCGCGATCTGCGCGCGTTCCGTCGGCTCCGGGACTCGCATCCGCCGGGCAAGCTTCGACGAGGCGCTCGAGATCGCGCCCGCCGCGTCGCTCGAGCGCATGCAGACCGAGCGTTCCGCTCGTGCCGCAGATGCGATGCGCGAGGTGATGAATCTGTGCGAGGCCTTTGCCATTGTCGTCGCGATTGCCGGCGTCGAGGCGCGCCAGCGCCTTCGCGCATCTGCGCCAGGTCGAACGCGGTGCGCGAGACGAACTTGCGCACCAGCTCGTTCAGCCGCGTGCTGTACGGCAGCCGTCGCGCGCCCTCGCCATCGTTCATTGCGCCTCCCATAGCGCCCTCACCTGCTTGCCCAACGTCATCGGATCGAAGGGCTTGGCGATCACGCCGATCGCCGACAGTTCGCGCAAGCGTCCGACTTCGTTGGTGCGCGCCTTGGCGGTCATGAAGATGACCGGAATGCGCGCGAGCTCTGGGTCCGAGCGCATTCGCCGCAGCAGCGTCGGGCCGTCCATGCCCGGCATCATGACGTCGAGCACCACGAGATCGGGCTGCTCGACGCGCATCTTCAGCAGCGCGCGCTCGCCGCCGTCGCTGGTCAGCACCTTGAGGCCGCCGTCGAGGCTCAGCGACATCTCCACGATCTCGCGGATGTCCGCGTCGTCGTCCACGTACAGCAGCGACTTGAGCGGCTTGCCGCTGGTCTTCGGCTGTCGCCGGCACGCCATCGAGTGTCACGCGATCGCGGCCGTGATTCTTGCTGGTGTACAGGCAGTCGTCGGCACGGCTCAGCAGTTGTTCGGCAGTCGCGGCGTTGGGATCATTGCAGCACCGACAGGCTGGTCACGCCCACGCTCACCGTCACCTCGACGCCGCCGGCGCTGGTCGGCATGGGTGCCGCGGCCACGGCATGGCGGATCTTCTCGGCCACCGATCGCGCGCACCGTCGAGCGGGGTCTGCGGCAGCACGATCGCGAACTCCTCGCCGCCCATGCGCGCGCACCAGTCGTATTCGCGCGGCAGCGACTGCTGCACGCGGCGCACGAACTCCACCAGCACGTCGTCACCGGCGGCGTGGCCGTGTCGATCGTTGATGTGCTTGAAGTGATCGATGTCGCACACCAGCAGCGAGAGATCGCCGCCGAGGCGGCGCGCGCGCTTGAGCTCGCGGCGCATGTGGGTCATGAAGTAGCGCCGGTTGTGCGCGCCGGTGAGCGAGTCGGTCATCGCCATGCGGCGCCGCTCTTCGATCACCAGCTTGAGCGAATGCTCGAGCGAGAGGATGCGCCGCGCCGTGGCGAGGCGCGCCAGCAGCTGCGTGCCGGAGACGCGCTTCGATAGATAGTCGTCGGCGCCGGCCTTGAGCCCGGCGAGGATCTCGTCCTCGGAGTCGTGCGCCGTGCACAACATGATGTAGACGTAGCCGGGATACTGCGGTATCGTCGCGGATCGCGCGCGTGAGCTCGAGCCCGTCCATGCCCGGCATGTTGCGATCGAGGATGACGATGGGCGCGAACTGCCGTTTGAGCTCGGCGAGCGCCGCGGCGCCGTTGCTCGGCGGTTGCCACCTCGAAACCGGCGGCGGTGATCAGGTCGCGGAGCCGCTCGATCACGATCTCGTCGTCGTCCACCAGCAACACGCGCGGCGCGATGGTGACCAGTGCCGGCTGAATCTGCGTGATGACAGACTCATCCGCGCCCGGTGTGCCGAGAATGGGTTCGCGCCGGGTCATGAGCTCAACGCTTGGGCCGCCACTGCCAAGTTGGTGTCGCCTTCACGGATTGCCATCGCATCCCACGATAACGTAATGAGTGTGCGAGGGATAAGCGCGACGTCACAAAGGGCGAGCGCACCATCATGCAAACGCCTAAGGGTTTTCACTCATTCCATCCGCGGCTAACTACTTGGGACGCGCGGCGCTGCTCGCCGCGCTGTACGTGGTCACCGGCAAGCTCGGCCTGCTGCTCGCGGTGCCGCCCGGCTACGCCACGATCATCTGGCCGGCGTCCGGCATCGCCATCGGCATGCTGCTGGTGCACGGCGCGCGCCTGTGGCCGGCCATCCTGCTCGGTTCGTGGCTGCTGAATGCCTCAACAATCCGGCGTTTTCGCCGAGGGCAACTGGCTGTCGCAGGAAAGCCTGGCCGCGCTCTGCATCGCGATCGGCTCGACGGTGCAGGCGCTCGCCGGACGCGCGCTCGTCGCGCGCCTGATCGGCGTGCCGCTGCGCCTCCGAGTCGGCGCGCGACGTGTTGATGGTGCTGCTGCTCGCGGGCCCCGTCACCTGCGTCATCGCCGCGACCGTCGGCGTGGGCACGCTGCACGCGCTCGGCATCGTCGGCGCCGACGCCATCGTCGGCAACTGGCTCGCCTGGTGGTCGGGCGACACGCTGGGCGTGCTGGTGTTCACGCCGCTGGTGCTGCTCGCTCCCGGCGGCCGGGCGCAGGTGTCGTGGCGTGGCGCGGCCATCGGCCAGCTGCCGTTCGCGGCGCTGCTGCTGTTGCTGCTGCCGCTCGGGCTCACGTTCTACGCGTGGCAGGTCATCTCCGAAAACGACTACCTGCGCGGCGACGCGAAGTTCGAAACCCTGGCCATCGAAAGCGAGAAAGCGCTGGAGAACCGGCTGGCATCCTACGGCAACGCCCTGCTCGGCGCCGCGAGCTTCATCCAGGGTTCCGCCAGACGTCTCGCGCGCGGAATGGCGCGCCTACGCGGACACCATCCGGCTGCGCGAAAATTTCCCGGGTCTGAATGGCATCGCCTGGGTGCAGCCGATCGAGACCTGCCGCACCTCGCCGACTTCGTGCGCAAGCGCCGCGCCGACGGCACACCGGACTTCACCGTTCATCCGCAGGCCGACGGTGTCCCTAACTACATCGTCACCTACGTGGAGCCTGAGTACGAGAACCTCGCGGCGCTCGGACTCAACATCGCCTTCGAACGCAAGCGGCTGGAGGCCGCCAACCTGGCGCGCGATTCGGGCCGCGCCGCGATCACCGGGCTCGTACTGCTGGTGCAGGACAGCCGCAGCACCCCGGCTTTCCTCATGCTCTATCCCATCTACCAGCGGAACATGCCGACCGGCATCGACGGCCGAGCGCCGCGCGGCGTTTCGCGGCTGGACCGACGGGCCGCTGGTGGCGCGCAACTTTCTCGCGTCGCTGACCGACCGGCAGGGCGTCGACTATCGCCTGCGTGTCTACGACGGCAACGCGGAGCTTCCCGAGGCGCTGATCTACGCCAGCGATGCGGCGCGTCCACCACGCGCCCCGCGTTCGTCAAGCGCGGCACCGTGCAGATCATGCAGCGCCAGTGGCTGCTGGTCTGGGAAAGCACCCCGGCGTTCGACCTGGCACAGCGTTCGACCAATCCACTGTTCATCCTGGTCGGCGGCCTGATCTTCACCGGGCTGCTGTCGCTGCTGCTGGTGGTGCTGACCGTCCGGCGCACCGAACACATCGAGCAGATGGTCGGCGAGCGGCGCTTCATCGTGCCCACGCTGGTCTTCCTGCTGCTGCTGATCGGCAGCTTCGCGCTGTACAAGCGGCTGCTCGACCAGGAGCTCGACTTCGTGCGCCGCCAGGTGCAGAACGATCTCGGCGAGATCGAATCGCAGCTTCGCGCGCGCACCGCCGAACGCATCACCACGCTCGCGCGCATGGCGGCGCGCTGGAAGTCCGCCGGCGGCACCGCCTACGAATCCGTGGCGCAGCGACGCCGCCAACCTGACCCACGAGCTTCCCGGGCTGCGCGCACTGCAGTGGATCGACTCCAGCTACCACGTGCGCTGGATCGAGCCGCTGGCCGGCAACGAAGGCGAGCTCGACCGTGACCTGCTGGCGAACAACGAACGGCGCGGCGCGCTGCGCGCCGCGGGCGAGACTCGGCCGCGCGCTGCTGACCTCGCCGGCGCCGATGGCGCAGGGCTACGTCGGTTTCACCGCCTATCTACCGTTGCGGCGCGCCGGCCGCTTCGACGGCTTCATCGCCGGGCAGTTCTCGGTGGAGGATCTCTTCAATGGCGCCGTCGACGCGCGCCTGTCGGGCGACTACTCGATTTCCATTCTCCACGAGGGCGTCACGATATTCGCCAACAGCCGCGGCGACAGCCCGCTGACGCGCGAGCTCGCGTCGGAAAAGTCCTGCGCGTCGGCGCGTACGCCTGGACGCTGCGCATGGTGCCCACTCCCGAATTCGTCGAACGACAGACGATCCGGCCTGCCCCTGCTGGTGCTCGGCGCCGGGCTGCTGGTCGCGGCGCTGGCGGCGCTCTCGGTGCGCTACGTGCTCATCTCGCGCCTCAAGTCCGCGCATCTCGCGAAGTCGCTGGCGCTCAACGCCGGAATCATTTCCAGCAGCGCGCACCTGGTCATCGCGATCGATGCGGAATACCGCATCATGATCTTCAATCGCGCCGCCGAGAAAGCGCTGGGCTACTCCGCGTCCGAAGTGGTCGGCGGGCGCGCCATTCCCATCTTCATGGACCCGGCGGAACTGCTGGAGCGCGCGCGCACGCTGTCGGCCGAGCTCGGCGAGAACATCGCGCTGGGTCCCGGACATCCTCACGCGCATTCCCCTGCGCGACGGCCTCGAGACCCGCGCGTGGACCTTCGTGCGCAAGGACGGTTCGCGGTTTCCGACCAACGTGATCATCACGCCGCTGCGCGACGAACACGGCGCCACCGCCGGCTTCCTCGGCGTCATCGAGGATGTCAGCGCGCGCTACGAAGTCGATCGCATGAAGAGCGAATTCACCGCGGTGGTCAGCCACGAACTGCGCACGCCGCTCACCTCGATCCGCGGCTCGCTCGGCCTCATCCTCGGCGCGTTCTCGCACAGCCTGCCGCAGAAGGTGCGCGACCTGCTCGAGATCGCGCAGAGCAACTCCGACCGCCTCGTGCTGCTCATCAACGATATCCTCGACATCGAGAAATTCAGCGCCGGGCAAATGCGCTTCGACATCGCGACCGTGACGCTCGGCGACATCGTGCGCCAGGCGGTCGAGTCGAACGACGGCTACGCGCGCAAGCACAATGTCAGCATCGCGCTCGCGCGCCGTCGACCCGGCGCTGCGGCGTCGACGTCGATCCGGACCGCTTCGTGCAGGTGCTGACCAACCTGTTGTCGAACGCCGTGAAGTACTCGCCGGCCTCGGCAACCGTGCACGTCTCGGCTGAACGGCGTGGCGACGCCGTGCGGGTCAGCGTGCGCGACACCGGGCCCGGAATCCCGGAAGGACTTCCGCGCGCGGATCTTTGAAAGATTTTCGCAGGCCGACGCCTCGGCGACGCGCGAAAAGGGTGGAACCGGACTCGGTCTATATATCGCGCGGCGGTTCATCGAGCAGATGCAGGGCCGCATCGGTTTCGATTCCGAGCCCGGCAAGGGCGCGACCTTCTGGGTGGAACTGCCGGCCGCGCCGCGCGACGTCTAACGACTGCTCGCAGGGGAAAGCACGTATACGCCTTTGCGGCGCTTCCCCGCCCTTGCGGGTGCGTTTACTCTGCGGACGGTGCAGGACGAAGATACACAGCGAACAGAGCCGAGCCGCTGGCCGCGCTGGCGCGTGTACGTGTTCGCCGTGGCGTTCGCGGCGGCCATCATGTTGATGCGCGTGCTGGCCGAGCCATGGATGGGTCACCAGCCGTTCCAGCTGATCTTCCTCATTCCCGTCATCTTCACCGCCTACATCGGCGGTCTGCGTCCCGGCCTGTTCGCCACCGCGCTGGCGGGAGTGTCCGCCAAATATTGGGTGTTTCCGCCGTACGGGAGCATCTGGTTCGACATCCCCCTCGACGTCGCGCACTGGCTGTCACTGCTGCTGGTGGGCGTGCTCCTCAGCGTGCTGTTCGACGAACTGCAGCAGTGGCGCGACAGAACGACGGCGCGCAGCAGCGAACGCCGGCACGCGACCACGGAACGCAAGGTGCGCATCGGCTTCGCGATCGCGCTCGCCTTCCTCGGCGCCATCGGCATCGTCAGCTTATCTGAGCGTGGTGCGGTTCAGCGAAAACGCGCAGCTCGTCGCGCACTCGCAGCTGGTGATGTCGAACATCGACGCGCTGGTCGCGACGACGTTCGAAACGGAATCCGCGCAGCGCGCCTACGTGCTCACGGGCGAAGAACCGTTTGCCGCCGAGTACACGCGCGCCATGGGCCGCGTCGACGGGCTGGTGCAACAGCTGCGCGACGCGGTGAGCACCGATCCGGCGCAACTTGCCCGCGTGGAGCCGCTGGCCGAAGCCGTGCGCGCGCGCATGCAACAGCAGCGCGGAGCTCATCGAATCTGCGCCGCACCGGTGGAATCGAAGCCGTTCAGCAGCGGCTCGCGCAGAGCTCCGCAGCGGCCGGGCGTATCCCTGCAGGCGCGCATCCGGACGCTCGCGCAGGAAATGAAAGTCGCGGAGATCGATCTGCTCAACGAGCGCGAGCACGGCGCGCAGCACAGCGCCAGGGTCACGCAGATGGTCATCGTCGGCGGCAGCGGCCTTGCGCTCATCTTCGTGTCGCTGGCGCTCTACGCCATTCGCCGCGACTTCGCCGGCCGCGCGCGCGCCGAGGCCGAGCTCAACCGCTTCTTCGACCTGTCCATCGACATGTTCGTCATCGCGAGCCCCGACGGCCACTTCAAGCGCATGAGCCCCGCGGTCACCGACATGCTCGGCTACACGATCGAGGAAGCGCTGGCCCTCGACTACATGGAGATGCATGCATCCCGACGATCGCGCCCGCACCGTCGAGGTGGTGGACGCGCAGATCAATGCGCGGCGAGCGCGTCGAGAATTTCGAATCGCGGTTCCGCCACAAGGATGGCACCTACCGCGTGTTGTCGTGGCGCTCGAAGCCGCGCGGCGGCCTCATGTACGCCACCGCGCGCGACGTCACCGATGCCGCGCGCTGCCGCGCAGGCGCTGCGCGAGGCCAAGGAACAGCTCGAGGAGCGCGTCGAGCGAGCGCACGCGCGAGCTCGGCGCCGCCAACGAGATCGCTGCGCAAGAGCGAGCGGCGCTTTCGCGCGCTGATCGAACACGGCTCCGACAGCATCGCGATGATCGACAAGAACAGCCGGATCCTCTATCTCAGCCCGGCGGTCGCCAACGTCGAGGGCTACCAGCCCGAAGAGTTGTTAGGCCGGCTCGGCACCGACCACACGCATCCCGACGATCTGCCGGTCCTCGGCGCATGCCGTCGAGAAGCTGCTCGCGAACCCGGGCAAGCCGATCCCGCTGGTCTGGCGCCGCCGCCACAAGGACGGCCGCTGGATCTGGCTCGAGGGCGTCGCCACCAACCTGCTCGACGACCCGTCGGTGGGCGCCATCGTCACCAACTACCGCGACATCACCGAGCGGCTGGAGCACGAAGCGCGGCTCGGCGAGCAGCTGCAGCGCCTGGCGCTGATGTCGCGCATCACGCGCGCCATCGGCGAGCGCCAGGACCTGCGCAGCATCTTCCAGGTGGTGGTGCGCAGCATCGAGGAAGAACTGCCGGTGGATTTCTGCTGCATCTGCCTGTACGACATCGGGCGAGAACCGGCTCACGGTCAGCTGCGTCGGCGCGCGCAGCGAGCCGATCGCGCGTCGACGCTCGGACATGAGCGAGAACACCGTCGTGCCCATCGACGAGAACGGCCTCGCGCGCTGCGTGCGCGGACAACTGGTGTACGAGCCGGACATCGCGCGATCGCGGTTCCCGTTTCCGCAACGGCTCGCCAGCGCCGGCATGCGCTCGCTGGTCATCGCGCCGCTGCTGGTGGAGAGCCAGGTGTTCGGCGTGCTGGTCTGCGCGCGCGCACGGCGCCGACGCTTTCAGCAGCGGCGAATGCGAATTCCTGCGCCAGGCCAGCGAGCACGCCGCGCTCGCCGCGCACCAGGCGCAGCTGTACAGCGCGCTGCAGCAGGCCTACGACGACCTGCGCCAGACTCGCAGCAACAGGTCATGCAGCAGGAGCGGCTGCGCGCGCTCGGCCAGATGGCGAGCGGCATCGCGCACGACATCAACAACGCCATCTCGCCGGTGGCGCTGTACACCGAGGCGCTGCTGGAGCGCGAGACCGTCGCTGACCGAGCGCGGCGCGCGCGCAGCTCGAGATCATCCAGCGCGCGGTCGACGACATCGCGCAGACCGTGGCGCGCATGGGCGAGTTCTACCGGCTGCGCGAGCCGCAGCTGTCGCTGATGCCGGTGGATCTCAACAAGCTCGTCGGCCAGGTCGTCGACCTCACGCGCGCGCGCTGGAGCGACATGGCGCAGCAGCGCGGCGTCGCCATCGAGGTGCGCACCGAGCTCGCGGCCGGACCTGCCGCTCGTGGCCGCGGTCGAGAGCCAGATCCGCGATGCGCTGGTGAATCTCGTCTTCAATGCCGTCGACGCCATGCCCGAAGGCGGGCCGCTCACGCATGCGCACCGGCCTCGCCGTCGGGCAGCCAGCGAGCAGATCGTGCTGCTCGAGGTCGAGCGACGAGCGGCATCGGCATGGACGAGGACACGCGCCGCCGCTGCCTCGAGCCGTTCTTCACCACCAAGGGCACGCGCGGCACGGGCCTGGGGCTCGCGATGGTCTACGGCGTGGCGCAGCGGCACGGCGCCAACCTCGAAATCGAGAGCGAGCCCGGCAAGGGCACGCTGGTGCGCATGACATTCGCGGTCGCGCCGCCCGCAGCCGCGGTGACGCAGCGGCAGCTCACGCGCCAGCCCGCCGGCCCGATGCGCATCCTGATCATCGACGACGATCCGCTGCTGCTGAAATCGCTGCGCGACACGCTGGAGAGCGATGGCCACGAAGTCACCAGCCGCGAACGGCGGCCAGGCGGGCATCGATGCCTTCGTCGAGTCACACGCCGACGGCAGGCCATTTCCCGTGGTCATCACCGATCTCGGCATGCCGCACGTCGACGGCCGCAAGGTGGCCGCGACGATCAAGGCCAGCGTGCCCGACGACGCTGGTGCTGATGCTCACCGGCTGGGGCCGCCGGCTGGTGGCCGAGGGCGACGTGCCGCCGGGCGTCGATCAGGTGCTGAGCAAGCCGCCCAAGCTCACTGGAGCTGCGCGCCGCGCTCGCGCGAATCAACCGGCCTGATTAGAAGGCTAACGCGCGCTATCCGTTCTCTCGAAAATTTCATGTACGCCGCCGCTTCGGCGGCGGTTTCCGACGTGGCGCGCAGCCCCTCTAATGAGTGTCGCGCGTGACGTCGGCGCCGCTGCCGCCCACGAGCACGTCGAGATCGGCGCCGAGATGCGCCTGCTGCACGTGATCGACGTACAGCTTGTACCAGCCGCGCGTCGGCGCCGGCGCCGGCTTCCAGCTGGCGCGCCGCGTGCGCGAGCTCGGTCTCGCTCACGTCGAGATGCAGGCGCCGCGCGGGCACGTCGACTTCGATGATGTCGCCGTTGCGCACCAGCGCCAGCGGTCCGCCGGCCGCGGCTTCGGGCGACACGTGCAGCACCACGGCGCCGTAGGCCGTGCCGCTCATGCGCGCGTCGGAAATGCGCAGGATGTCGGTGATGCCCCGGCGCAGTAGTTTGGGCGGCAGCGGCATGTTGCCCACTTCGGCCATGCCGGGATAACCCTTCGGGCCGCAACCCTTGAGCACCATGATGCAGTGCTCGTCGATGTCGAGATTCTCGTCGTCGATGCGCGCGTGCAGGTCTTCGATGCTCTCGAACACCACGGCGCGGCCCTTGTGCCGCAACAGGTGCGGCGACGCCGCCGACGGCTTGATGACCGCGCCGTCGGGCGCGAGATTGCCGCGCAACACCGCGATGCCGGCGCGTCGCCTTGAAAGGGTCGTCGCAGCGGCTTGATGACGTCGCGATTCCAGCACGGGCGCGTCGGCGATGTTCTCGCCGATGCGTCTTGCCGTTGACGGTGAGCGCCTTGCCGTCGAGCACGTGCGCGATCTCGCGCATCACCGCCGGCAGTCCACCCGCGTAGTAGAAATCTTCCATCAGGTACTTGCCCGACGGCTGCAGGTTCACGCAGACACGGCAGCTCCGAGCCGAGCTTGTCCCAGTCCTCGAGCTTGAGCGGCACGCCGATGCGCCCGGCGATGGCCAGCAGGTGAATGACCGCATTGGTCGATCCGCCGATCGCGGCGTTCACGCGGATGGCATTCTCGAACGCGGCGCGCGTGAGGATCTTCGACAGCGCCATTTCCTCTTCGACCATCTCGACGATGCGCCGCCCGGTGAGCTGCGCCTGCCGATAGCGGCGCGCATCGACGGCGGGAATCGCCGCGTTGCCGGGCAGCGCGACGCCGAGCGCTTCGACCATGCTGGCCATGGTCGAAGCCGTGCCCATGGTCATGCAGTGACCCTTCGAGCGATGCATGCAGGATTCGGCGGCGGTGAATTCTTCCTGCGACATGCGTGCCGCCGCGCACGTCCTCGGACATCTGCCACACGCCGGTGCCCGAGCCGATCTGCTTGCCGCGGAAATGCCCGCGAGAGCATCGGCCCGCCGGAAATGCCGATGGTGGGCAGATCGCAGCTCGCCGCGCCCATGAGCAGCGCGGGCGTGGTCTTGTCGCAGCCCATGAGCAGCACGACGCCGTCGATGCGGATTGCCGCGAATCGATTCTTCGACGTCCATGCTGGCGAGATTGCGGAACAACATCGCCGTGGGGCGCAGCTGCGTTTCGCCGAGCGACATCACCGGGAAATTCGAGCGGAAATCCGCCGGCCTCGTAGACGCCGCGCTTCACGAACTCCGCGAGTTCGCGGAAGTGACCGTTGCAGGGAGTCAGCTCACTCCAGGTGTTGCAGATGCCGATGACCGGGCGGCCATCGAACATGTCGTCGGGATAGCCCTGGTTCTTGATCCAGCTGCGATGCAGGAAGCCGTCTTTGCCTTCCCTGCCGAACCAGTCCTGACTGCGTCGCGTGCGCTTTTTTGGAACGTCCATCGCGCGGCAGCGTACAAGGCGTAAACGATACGCGAATAATAGTTTTCTGACCGCAGAGCCATACATGCTTTGGCATGCCTGTCGTTTCACGCGCTCAAGAAAGGTTCTTCATGTCGAGCGTGCAGCCATAACTACTCACCGCCGAAGTCTTCAGCGCGCGCAACAGCACGGTGGCCGCGGGCGACAGCAACCAGTCGGTGCGCGTGATGATGCCGAACGCATCCATCGTGCAGGACAGTTGCATCGGCAGGATGCGCGACCATGCCGTAGGTCGCGTAGTAGCGCGCGACCTCGGTGGGCACCACCGCGATGAAATCGGTCTGCTGCAACATCTTGGTCACGAACAGCAGCGATGCGGTTTCGATGAGCTGACTGGGCGGCGCGAGGCCGGCCTCGCTGAACATGAGGTCGAAGCGATGGCGCAGCACGCTGCCGGCGGGCGGCACGATCCACGGCTTGTGCTCGACCGTCGCCGAGAGTGAGGCCCGGCCACGTTCAGCAGCGGATGCCCGGGCCGCACCACCGCGCGACACGGGCTCTTCCGCGAGACGTTCATAACGCAATCCGGTTTTGTCCTGACGCTCGAACAGGCGGCCGATCATGATGTCGATCTTGCCCTGCGCGAGCTGCTCGATGAGCACGTTGCTCGATTCGACGTGCAGCTCGACGCGCAGCTTCGGGATTCTCGCGCGCCACGATCATGATGGCCTGCGGGATCAGGCTGAGCGCCGGACCCGTGATGGCGCCGAGGCTCACGTGCCCGGAAAGCCCGGCCTTGAGCGCGTCGATCTCCTGGCCCGCCTCGCGCAACGACGACAGCGCGATGCGCGCGTGCCGGATCATGGTTTCGCCATACCAGTTAGGCCGCATGCCGCGCGGCTGACGTTCGAACAGCGAAACGCCGAGCATGTCCTCGAGATCCTTGAGCAGCTTCGATGCCGCCGGCTGCGACATGTTCAGCACCTCGGCGGCGCGATGAATGTTGCCTTCATCGCAGATCGCGGTGAGCAACATGAGCTGGCGCGTCTTGAGGCGCGCACGGATAAACCAGGGTGTAGTCGTGGACATGTTCTTGTGTTCCCCCGTCCCCAAGCATCTATATACCGATGAATATAGCTCCGTAGCAATCTCGGGCTTGTTGGATATCGATACGAATCTCATGATTCGGCATCTTGAGACTCATCCAATTCCTCGAAGAAAGCGGTCAGCCGCGGGTGGGCTGGGTCACTGCCGACGGCGCCGCCGTCGGAAGTGTCGGCTCATTCGAATCCACCTATGAGCTCGCGCAGGCGGCATTGTCCGCGGCCGAGCCGCTCGACGCGTTCGCCTCGAAACAAGTGCGGCGACCCCGTCGATTGCCGTATGCGGCGCTGCTGGAAGAGCGCCGCGTGCTGCGCGCCACTCACGCATCCGGACCCGGCGCGTTGCCTCGTGTCTGGCACCGGGCTCACGCACTACGGCAGCGCCTCGACGCGCGACAGATGCACAAGAAGCTGGCCGCGGAGACGCTTTCCGACTCCATGCAGATGTTCAAGTGGGGGGTCGAAGGCGGCCGTCCAGCGACCGGAGACGGTCCCGGTGCCCAGCCCGAGTGGTTCTACAAGGGTGATGGCGATTGCGTGGTGGCCTGCGGCCAGGCGCTGCCCTCGCCTTCGTTCGCGCTCGACGGCGGCGAGGAGCCGGAAATCGTCGGCCTGTATGTCATCGCGACCGACGGGACGCCGCAGCGACTGGGCTTTGCCATCGGCAACGAGTTCAGCGACCACGTCACCGAGCGCAAGAACTACCTGTATCTCGCGCACTCGAAGCTGCGTCCCTGCGCCATCGGACCGGAGCTGCGCACCGGCGCCCCGCCGGCGCACATGGAAGGCGCGAGCCGCATCCGCCGCGGCGGGCAGGTCGTGTGGGAACGGCCGTTCGTCACCGGCGAAGCCAACATGTGCCATTCGCTGGCCAATCTCGAATACCACCATTTCAAGTACCGGCGCACCGGCGCCCGGGTGACGTGCACCTGCATTTCTTCGGCACGGCCACGCTGAGTTTCGCGGACGGCTTCACCGCCCTGGACAGGCGATGTCTTCGAGATCGAGCTGCCGGAGCTCGGCGCACCGCTGATCAACCCGCTGGCGCGCGCGGACAGTGGTTTCACCTTTGGCGGCGTTCGCGCACTCTAGGGACTCAACTATTTCAAGGGGGAACGATGAAGAGCTTCATTCGAATGACGCTGGCCGCCGCGGCCGCGGCCCTGCTCGTGGCCTGCTCCGGCGGTGATCCGAAATCCGCGGGTGGTGATGGCACCAAACCCATCGTGCTCGGATTCAGCCAGATCGGCGCCGAAAGCGAATGGCGCACCGCCAACACCACCTCGATTCAGACCGCCGCGCCGGAAGCCGGCATCACGCTGCGTTTCTCCGACGCGCAGCAGAAGCAGGAAAACCAGATCAAGGCGCTGCGCTCGTTCATCGCCCAGCGCGTCGACGTCATCGCGTTCTCCCCCGTGGTGGAAACCGGCTGGGAAACGGTGCTGCGCGAAGCGAAGACCGCCGAGCATCCCGGTGATCCTCACCGATCGTGCGGTCGAGGTTTCCGACGACTTCGCTCTTCCTGTCGTTGATCGGCTCCGACTTCGTCGAAGAAGGCCGCAAGGCCGGCCGCTGGCTGCTCGAGTATTACTCCGAACGGGACGAAGGCAAGGCCGCGCAGGGCGACATCAACATCGTCGAGCTGCAGGGCACGGTGGGTTCCGCGCCCGCCAACGATCGCAAGAAAGGCTTCGCCGAAATCATCACCGCCGAGCCGCGCTTCAAGATCATCCGCTCGCAGACCGGTGACTTCACGCGCGCCAAGGGCAAGGAAGTCATGGAGGCTTTCCTGAAAGCCGAAGGCAAGAAGATCAACGTGCTGTTTGCGCACAACGACGACATGGCCATCGGCGCCATCCAGGCCATCGAGGAAGCCGGCCTCAAACCGGGCACCGACATCATCATCGTGTCCATCGACGGCGTGAAAGGCGCGTTCGAAGCGATGATCGCCGGCAAGCTCAATGTCACCGTGGAATGCAGCCCCTTGTTAGGCCCGCAGCTCATGGCGGCGGTGAAGGACGTCGTGGCCGGCAAGCCCATTCCGAAACGCATCGTCACCGAGGAATCGGTGTTCCCGAAGGAAACGGCCGCGCAGATTCTGCCCACGCGCAAGTACTGAGACGCGCATGGCAGCGGATAGCGCGCAAGCGGAGCTCCTCGCGGCGCGCGGGATCGTCCACGCCTACGCCGGCAAACCGGCGCTCGACGGCGTGGATTTCACGTTGCGCGCGGGCGAGGTGCACGCGCTCATGGGCCAGAACGGCGCCGGCAAGTCGACGCTCATCAAGGTGCTGACCGGCGCCGAGATCCTGCAGCGCGGCTCGATACTGCTCGGCGGCCAGCGCATCCACCCTGCCACCAACCGCGAAGCGCAGCGCCTCGGCATCAGCACCGTGTATCAGGAGGTGAATCTCTGCGGCAACCTGTCGGTGGCGGAGAACATCTTTGCGGGTCGCCAGCCCCTGCGCCGCTGGACGCGCGGCGGCGGCATCGACTGGCGCACGCTGAACCAGCGCGCGCGCACCTTGTTAGCCGGTCTCGATATCGAGCTGGACGTGCGGCGCGAGTTGTCCTCGTTTTCGGTGGCGTTGCAGCAGATGGTGGCCATCGCACGCGCGATCGACATCTCGGCGCGCGTGCTGATCCTCGACGAACCCACCTCGAGCCTCGACAGCGACGAAGTCGAAAAACTGTTCGCCGCCATGCGGCGTTTGCGTGAATCGGGAATGGCGATCCTGTTCGTCACGCATTTTCTCGACCAGGTGTACGCGGTGTCCGATCGCATCACCGTGTTGCGCAACGGCCGGCTCGTGGGTGAATACCCCGCGGCCGAGCTCGACCATGCCGCGCTGGTGGCGGCGATGGTGGGCCGCAAGGTTGCGGCCGAGTCTGCGGCCACCGCGGGCGAGGCACCCGCGGCGACAACCGATGAAGCGCGTGAACTGCCCGTGCTGAGCACGCAGGACCTCGCCCGCCGCGGCAGCGTGGGGTCGGTGAACCTGGAAATCAGGCCGGGCGAAATCCTCGGGCTCGCGGGCCTGTTAGGCTCCGGCCGCACCGAGGTTGCGCGGCTGCTGTTCGGACTCGATCGCGCCGATGCCGGCGAGATCCGCGTGAGCGGACAACCCGTCTCGCTGGACGACCCGGCGCAGGCCATCGCGCACCACATCGCCTTCTGCCCCGAAGAGCGCAAGACCGAAGGGATCGTCGAAGACCTCTCGATCCGCGACAACATCGTGCTGACGCTGCAGGCACGCATGGGGTTGTGGCGCAAACTTCCGGACGATGAGCGCAGCGAGATCACCAACCGTCTCGCGCAGCTGCTCGACGTCCGCGCCGGAAGTCTCGACGCGCCGATCGGCGAACTCTCCGGTGGCAACCAGCAGAAGTGCCTCATCGCGCGTGCGCTGGCGACGAAGCCGCGGCTGCTGATCCTCGATGAGCCCACGCGCGGCATCGACGTGGCGGGCAAGCAGGAAATCATGAACCAGCTCACGCAGCTCGCTGCGCGAGGCATGGCGCTGCTGTTCATTTCCGCGGAAGTCGACGAACTGCTGCGCGTGTCGACGCGCATCGTCGTGATGCGCGATCGCCGCCAGGTCGGCACCCTGCCGGGTGGCAGCTCGGAAGACCAGGTGTACGCGCTCATCGCCGCGCCAGCCGGGACCGTGCAATGAAGACGGCGGCACGCAAAGCACTGGCGCTGCCGCTGTTCTGGCCCTGTGCCACGCTGGCGCTGCTCATCGTGCTCAACGCCGTCGTGAATCCCGGCTTTCTCGCGCTTGAATGGCGGGACGGGCACCTGTACGGCAACCTCATCGACATCCTCAACCGCGCTGCCCCGCTGGCGCTCGTGGCAGCGGGCATGACGCTGGTGATCGCCGCGCGCGGCCTCGACATCTCGGTGGGCGCGGTGGTGGCGATCGCCGCCGCCACCGGCGCGCTCTGCGTGAGCGCCACGGGAAGCCTGAGCGCGGCCATCGTCGCGGCGCTGGCTGTCGCGCTCGCCTGCGGGCTGTGGAATGGCATCGCTGGTCGTCGCCGTGGGCATGCAGCCCATCATCGCGACGCTGATCCTGATGGTGGCCGGTCGCGGCATCGCCCAGCTCATCACCGGCGGACAGATCATCACTATCTACTACCCGCCCTACGACTATCTGGGCAACGGGTTCCTGCTCGGCCTGCCGTTCGCGGCCGTGCTCGCCCTCGCCGTCATCGTGGCCCTGCATGCGCTGCTGACGGCCACGCCGCTCGGGCTGTTCATACGCGCCATCGGCATCAACCCGCTGGCCGCGCGCATCGCCGGCGTGCGCGCACGCCCCATCACGCTCGCGCTGTACGCGTTCTGCGGTCTCACGGCCGGGCTCGCCGGGCTCATCATCAGCTCCAACGTCAAGAGCGCGGACGCCAACAATGCCGGCACGCTGCTCGAGCTCGACGCCATTCTCGCCGTGACGCTGGGCGGCACCGCGCTTACCGGCGGCCGCTTCAGTCTCGCGGGCACGGCGATCGGCGCGCTGATCATCCAGACGCTCACCTCCACTATCTACTCGCTCGGCGTGCCGCCCGAAGTCAACCTGGTGTTCAAGGCCGCGCTGATCTTCGTGGTGATGCTGCTGCAGTCGGCGGAGTTCCGCGCGAGCATTCGCACGCTGGCCACGCGGCCCCCGACGCTGACGGAAGATCATCCCGCATGAGCGCCATCACCCTGCCCGCCTTCGATCGCCGGCTGGTGCCGCTGTCCGCCACGCTGTTGCTGTTCTTCGCCATGGTGGCCTTCGGCGCGCTGGCCTACGACGGCTTCCTGGCGCCGCAGGTGTTCCTCAACCTCGCGATCGACAATGCCTTCCTGCTGATCGCCGCCGTGGGCATGACCTTCGTGATTCTCACCGGCGGCATCGACCTGTCGGTGGGTTCCGTGCTGGCGCTGACGACCATGGCCGCGGCGGCGCTGGTGGAGCACGCGCAGATGAGTCCGCTGCTGGTCATGCCGCTGCTGCTGGTCGGTGGCGCCGCCTTCGGCGCATTGCAGGGATTCCTGATCCACCGTTACCGGCTGCAGCCCTTCATCGTCACGCTCGCCGGCATGTTCGTGGCGCGTGGGCTCTGTTACCTCATCGACACCGAGTCGATTCCGGTGCGCAATCCGCTGTTCGTAACGCTTGCCGAAATGCGCATTCCGCTGGGCGCGAGCTCGATGTCGTGCGGCGCCGCCATCGCGATCGTCACCGTGGCCGCGGCACTGTGGCTGGCGCACGCCACCCGCTTCGGGCGCACGGTATACGCGATTGGCGGCAATGCCCGCTCGGCCGCACTCATGGGCCTGCCCGTGGGCGGAACGCTGGTGGGCGTGTACGCCCTGAGTGGCTTTTGCGCCGCGCTCGCCGGCCTCACGATGACGGTGTACATGCTCTCGGGTTACAGCCTGCATGCCGTGGGCCTCGAACTCGATGCGATCGCCGCGGTGGTGATCGGCGGGACGCTGCTCACCGGCGGCGTCGGCTACGTCGCCGGTACCGTGGTCGGTGTGCTCATCCTCGGCATCATCCAGACGCTGGTGATCTTCGACGGCACGCTGAGCTCCTGGTGGACGCGCATCGTCGTGGGCATCCTGCTGTTCCTGTTCTGCGTGGCGCAGCGACTCATCGAAAGCCGCGCGAAAAAAACCGGCGGGCAACGTCGATGATCCGCCCTTTCGGTTTGCTGGGGGACGGCCGCGGCATCGACGCCATCACGCTCGGCACCGAGCGCGGGCTGCAGCTGGAAGTGCTCACCTACGGTGCGATCCTGCGGCGCCTCACCTATCCAGTCCGCGGCGTGCGCCGCGATCTCATCCTCCACTTCGACGGCCTCGAGCAGTACGAACGCGATCGCGCGTATGTCGGGTCGCTGGTGGGCCGCTTCGGCAATCGCATCGCCGGTTCGCGCTTCGAACTCGACGGCAAAGTCCATGAGGTCACGGCCAACGAAGGCGTGAATCACCTGCATGGCGGTGCACTGGGTTTCGGCAAGCGTGTCTGGCGCGTGCTCGACTTCACCGAGACGCGGCGCGTGGTGCTCGGGCTGCACTTCGCCCGATGGTGAGGAAGGCTACCCGGGCAACGTCGAGGTGACGGCCGAGCTCGCGATGAAACCCGACGCGCTCTCGATCATCCTGAGCGCGCGCAGCGACGCGGCCACGCCCATCAACCTCACCTATCATCCGTACTTCAACCTGCAGGCCGATCCGCACCAGCCAGCCACCGATCAGCGCCTGCGCATTCCCGCCAACCACTATCTACCGGTGGTCCCGGGCCTCATCCCCACCGGTGAGCTGGCATCGGTCGACGGCACCACGTTCGACTTTCGCGACGAGCCGTCCGCTGCAGCCGCCGCCCATCGAGTCGCACCCGCAACTCGGGCTCGCCGGCGGCTACGACCATTGCTGGGTGCTTGCGGCAGACGCCGATTGCGCCTGCGAGCTCTCTTCGCCGGACCAGGACATCAAACTGACGATGCTGGGCGGGCCCGGACTGCAGTTCTACAACGGCCAGTTCCTGGCGCGCAGCCATCCCGCGCTCGGCAGCGGCGTGATCCTCGAACCGCAAGGGTTTCCGAATGCGCCGAATGAGCCGCGATTTCCGCCGGCGGTGTTGCGTCCGGGAGCGTCGTACAGCGTAGGAATTGAATATCGCGTGGAGGCGAAGTGAGCGTCGAATGCGCGTCCAACTCCGGAGAGTGGGCCCGGCGCCGCCGCGCATCTCTTGCGAAGGCGACGCCGGTTTCGTTCCACGGCTTTGCAGGCAGGGTCCGGTCAAACGTGCGGGTTCTTCCGGGGCTTGCGAAGACGTGGCGCGATCGTATGCAGCGCTTCGCGCAGCGTCCACGGGTGGTAACGGTACCTCATGAAATAAACTTTGTTAGCGCTCCCTTTCCGTGTCACGCAGCGATGCGAATTCCGATATTGACCGATGTCCGACTCTCAACGGCGCGCTGACTATACTGGCGCGCGTTCCTCTTCCCCTTCCGGAGTAGAACAATGAAAAGCAACTCGAGCCGACGCCGCTTCCTTTCGCAGGTGGGCCTCGCAGGCGCCGGCATCGCCGCCTCCTCCGTATTCTCGCTGCCTAGCTACTCGCAGGGCAGCGGCCGCACCGCGCGCGCCACGCTCGGCCTGGTCGCGCCGCGCGCCGACTTCAACCGGCGCCTGTTCGGCGCCTTCCTCGAACACCTCGGTCGCGTCGATCTACACCGGCGTCTACGATCCGGGCAATCCAGCTCGCCGACAAGCGCGGCTTCCGCAAGGACGTCATCAAGGAAGTGGCCGACCTGCACGTGCCCGATCATCCGATACCCGGGCGGCAACATGGTCTCGGGCTACAACTGGTGGGATGGCGTGGGCCCGAAGAAGGACCGCCCCACCGTGCTCGAGCGCGCCTGGAACTCGCTCGAGACCAACCAGTTCGGCACCAACGATTTCATGGACTGGGCCAAGGCCGTGGGCACCGAGCCCTTGCTAGGCTTCAACCTCGGCACCGGCACCTCCGAAATGGCCGTGGCCTACATCGAATACTGCAACTACGCCAAGGGCACCAAGTGGAGCGAGCTGCGCCGCTCGCATGGCTACGACCAGCCGCACAAGGTGAAGTACTGGTGCCTGGGCAACGAAATGGACGGCCCCTGGCAGATGGGCCGCCTCACCGCGCGCGAATACGGCCGCAAGGCGCGCGACATCGCGCAGCAGGCGCGCGTCATCGATCCGGACGTGCAGCTCATCGCCTGCGGCTCGAGCAACACCATCCTGCCCACCTACCTCACCTGGGATCGCGAAGTGCTCGAAGAGTGCTACGACATGGTCGACGGCATCTCGCTGCACAACTACTTCGGCAACGAGCCCGAGCTCGCCGGCGGCAAGTCCGAGCGCTTCCTGGCGCAGAATCTCGACATGGAGCGGCAGATCCTGGAAATCACCGCGGTGGCCGACTACGTGCAGGGCCTGTATCGCTCGCCCAAGAAGCTGTGGCTGTCGTTCGACGAGTGGAACGTGTGGTATCGCGCGCGCAGCGCCGAGCATCTCGACGGCAAGGGCGCGTATCGCGCCGAAGCTGCTCGAAGAGGTCTACAACCTCGAAGACGCGCTGCTCACCGGCGGCTTCCTCAACACGCTGATGCGCCAGTCCGATCGCGTGCGCGTGGCCTGCCTCGCGCAGATCGTCAACGTCATCGCGCCGCTGGTCACCAACAGCAAGGGCATCCTGCGCCAGTCCATCTACTATCCCGTACCAGATGGTGCTCAAGTACGCGCGCGGCCGCATGCTCGACATCCAGGTGGAGAGCGAGACCTATCCGATCCGCGCCGCGGGTCTGCGCCCGGACTTCGCGCGCAATGAGGAGGTGCCGTTCCTCGACGTGGTCGCCACCTACGACGCGAAGCGAAAAGCGCATCGCCGTGTTCGCGCTCAACCGCGACATCTCCAACGAACGCGAGCTGGCGCTCACCTTCGAGGACGTCACGCCCGTCGAGCGTGCTCGCCTGCGAAACGGTCACCGGCACCGGATCTCAAGGCGTTCAACACCTTCGAGAGCCCGAACAAGGTGGTGACGACGAAGCTGGACGTGGCCAAGGCCGGCGCGAAGATGTCGGTGAAGCTGCCGGCGCGTTCGTACACCGTCGTCCACCTCGCGGTTTGAGGGCAATGCCGATGACACGCACTCGCGCCGGGATGCCCTCAAGTTTCTCGGCGCGGGTGCGGCCGCGGCTGCGCGCTGCGCGCCGCGCGCTGCGCGGGCTCGATGCCGAGCGACTCGACGCGACCGCCGCGATATTTCGCGCTGGCCGACGTGCGCCTGCGGCGCGGGCCCGTTCCTGCGACGCGCAGAAGCTCGACGAGGCCTATCTACTGCGGCTCGAGCCGGACCGCATGCTGCACAACTTCCGCGTGAACGCCGGCCTGGCGCCGAAGGCGCCGGTGTACGGCGGCTGGGAATCCGTCGAGCCGTGGATCGAAATCCGCTGCCACGGCCACACGCTGGGCCACTACCTCACGGCCGCCGCCTGCATGTACGAGTCCACGGGCGACGCGCGATTCGCCGAGCGCGTGGACTACATCGTCGCCGAGCTCGCGGAATGCCAGGCGAAGACCGGCGGCTGGCTCACGGCGTTTCCCGACGGCGTCGCGCCGCTCGACCGACAGCCTCGCGGGCAAGCCGTTCGCCGGCGTGCCCTGGTACACCACGCACAAGGTGCTGGCCGGCCTGCGCGACGCGCACCTGCATCGCGGCAGCAAGCCGGCGCTCGACGTGCTCGTCGAAGTTCGCGCGACTGGATCGACGCGGCCTGCGCGGACGTGCCCGACGACCGCAGTTCCAGAAAATGCTCGACCGCGAACACGGCGGCATGAACGAGGTGCTGCGCCGACCTGTTCGCGATCACGCGGCAACGACGCGCTACCGCGAGCTGGCGCTGCGCTTCTCGCATCGCGCGCTGCTCGATCCGCTCGCCGCATGGCGCGACACGCTCGACGGCCTGCATTCGAACACGCAGATCCCCAAGGTCATCGGCTTCAGCCGCATCGCCGAGGTCAGCTGACACCGCGCGAATACGCGCGCGCCGCGAGTTTCTTCTGGCAGACCGTGGTCGAAGAATCGCTCCTTCGCCACGGGCGGCCACGGCGACGTGGAGCATTTCTTCCCGACGAACGAGTTCGCGAAGCATCTCGGCTCCGGCAAGACCATGGAGACCTGCTGCACGCACAACATGATGCGGCTGACGCGCTCGCTGTACGCGCGCGATCCGCGCGTCGACTACGTCGACTACTTCGAGCGCGCGCTCTTCAACGGCATCCTCGCCTCGCAGGATCCCGAGACCGGGCATGATGACGTACTTCCAGTCGACGCGACCCGGCTACGTGCGGCTCTATCACACGCCGTTCGATTCGTTCTGGTGCTGCACGGGGTCGGGCATCGAGAACCACGCGCGCTACGGCGAGTCCATCTACGCGCATGACGACGACGCGCTGTACGTCAATCTGTTCATGGCCTCGACGCTCGAATGGCGCGAACGCGGTCTCACGGTCACGCAGGACACGCGCTTTCCCGACGCGACACCACGCGCCTCCGCTTCGACGCGCGAGAAAACGCAGCGAGCTCGCAGCTCGCGCATCCGCCATCCGGCCTGGTGCGCCGGCATGACGCGTCAGGTGAATGGCAAGCGCGACGTCGGTGCAGCCGCAATCCCGGCACGTACTATCGCGCTGCACGGCGATTCGCGACCGGCGACACGATCGAGGTGCGCGTGCCGATGACGCTTCGGCTCGAGCCGCTGCCCAACGCGCCTGACCACGCCGCGCTGGTCTACGGCCCCATCGTGCTGGCCGCGCGCCTGGGCACCGCGGGTCTCACACCCGGCTCACAACTCATCGTCAATGAGCGAGAGTCCGGCAAGATGCTCAATGAGACGGTCGACATTCCGCGCTGGACCAGGCCGCTCGGCGAGCTGCTCGCCAACACCACGCGCACCGATCGCGGACGAGCTGCGCTTCACGCACGACGGGCTTCGAGGGCGGCACGAGCGTCGAGCTCATTCCCTGGTTCCGCCTCACCCACGAGCGCTACAACCTGTACTGGCACAAGAGCTGAATGCAGGGTCCCGCAGTGACGAACGATGCGTCGCAGCTTCGGCCAGGTCCGCGACTGGGTTCCCTGTGCGGGTTCTTTGCGCTTGCCGGCATCGCCATCTTCGCGATGCAAATAGGCATCGGATTCTTTCCGGGCGATCGAGCCGGTGCGCTGGCAGGTCGACTCCTGTGTTCGATCGCCGCTGCGTCGCTCCTGATTGCCGGTAGTCGATGGCTTCTGCAACGTGATCACGTGGCCAATGATCGACTCGGCCTCGCGCTCACGGCTGCGCATGGCAAGGCGTTTGTGGTCGGCATCATTGCTGCCTGCGCGCTCGTCCTTGCGCTGCTCGGCGTCTTCTATCTGGTCGCGCCTTTCGAACTACTTCCGGGATCACTGCCACCCGCAGCCGTTCCCGTTGCCGCCCTGAAATTCCTCTCCAGCAACTTCAACGAAGAACTGTTGTTTCGCGGTTACCTGCTCATCGCGTTGGCGCAATGGCTGGGCACCACGCGCGCGCTCTGGCTGCTCGCCGTGCCCTTCGGGTTGTTTCATTTTCCCGGACTCGATGTGGCGGCGTTGCTCAAGATGATGTTGACCACGGGCGCCATGCATTTCGTGTTCGCCTATGCCTATCTCGCGACGCGTTCGCTCTGGGCCGCGATCTCGCTGCACGTCATCTCCAATATGCTGCTGCATTCGGTCATCGGCCTGGGTGAACCCGCCACACTGTCGGTGCGTTTCCAGCGCGACCTGCCCGCCAGCGTCGATGTCTCCTTCCTGGTCTTCTTCGGCACCGCGGGCACGGCTGCCCTGCTCCTGTCGCGCCTGCCCCAAACCAGACGCGGGGCGAGTTGGCTGGAACAGGCTGGCGCGGGCTGAGGCCGCTGGTACCGCTCGCAGGCGTGAATCGGGCTGCAGGTCACCCCTAGCCGAACTGCCGCTCGTCGGCCGGATACCACCGTTCGCACCCGCGCTCCGGGAAACTCCGGAAAAAGCGCGAACTGGAGCCTTTCCTAGGGACACCCCGTGTGACCCGCGTCACCGTGGTTTTGTCACATACCCGCCAAGATTCCCCTCGTGCCAATGGGAGAAACCGTCCGAAAGGGTCGGCGGGGCCTCATTGCGCGTGAGGGAGAGCTATCTGTGGCTATTCACAAAGTGCTGATCGTCGATGACGCGCGTCCGGATCTCATGAATCTCGAGAAGATCGTGAGCGGCGCCGGCTACATCACCCTCACCGCCACCAACGGCCTGCAGGCCGTCGAGATGTCCAAGACGCAGATGCCCGACGTCATCCTCATGGACGTCAACATGGACCAGATGGACGGCTTCGCCGCCACGCGCGCCATCGGCGGCGACGCCGCAACCAAGGCCATCCCGGTGGTGCTGGTCACCAGCAAGAACCAGAAGGCCGACCGCGTGTGGGCCCAGATGCTGGGCGTGAAAGGCTACGTCACCAAGCCCTACACCCCCGACCAGATTCTCGGCGCCATCGCCGCCTGCGCCTGAGGCGACGCCACCCGAACTCATGAACGCCACCTTTCAACTGCCAGCTCGGCCTGCCTCCGCTGCCCGCGGAGCTCGCGGCGCTGGGCGCGCAGGGTGCCGGTCGAGGAGAACCCGAACGACATCGTTCGCCAGGCGTTCCGCATCGGCCACATGCGCCTGCTCGCGCCGTTCGCCACCGCGAGCGAGCTGGTCGAAATGCCCAACGTCTATCCACTGCCGCGCATGCCGGCGAACCTGCTCGGCCTCGTGAACCTGCACGGCCGCATCGTGCCGCTGTTCGATCTCGCGCCGCTGTTCGAAACCGCAACACCTGCCGCGCGAGAAACGCATGTTGCTGGTGATCGGCCATGGCGACGCACGCCGCCGGCATCGTCATCGACGGACTGCCGCGCCGCATGGTGTTCCAGCCCGAAAACGAAATCATCGCGCCGGCGTTGTCGTCGGCAGCCGCGGCCACGCGTCGTCGCGACCTACGTCAGACGGGCAGGACGCCTGGTTCGAATTCAACTACGCGCAACTACTCGATCAACTCGTGAGCTGACAACATGGCCATTCGCAACGTATTCGGCGCCCAGTCCATCCGGCAGAAACTGCTGCTCGGAACACTGTTCCTCGCCATCATCCCGGTGGCGGTCACCTCGATCATCGTCGGTCGCGAATCGCTGAACTCCGGCAGGGCCGCGCTCGAAGCGCAGGCGCGCGAAGCGCTGATCGCGCAGCGCGCCTCGAAGGCCGCGCAGATCACCGACTACTTCGACGCGCTGTCGAACCAGGTGCAGGTGCTGGCCGCGTCGCCGGACGTGGTCGACGCGATGCGCGAGCTGCCGGCCGCCTACGACAACTCGGTGCTCAACATCGCCGACCTGCCCGCCGAACGCGTGCGCCTCGCCAAGTACTACACCGGCGACTTCATGACCGAGTTCCAGAAGCGCAACACCGGCAAGATGGTCAACATGGCCGAGTCGGTGGCCGTCGCTGCCCGACCTCGCGATGAACCTGCAGTACCAGTACATCGCCGCCAACCCGCATCCGCTCGGCTCGAAGAACAACCTCGATCGCGCCAACGACGGCTCGCGCTACAGCGAGTTGCACGGCGCGCTCCACCCGTACCTGCGCACCGCGCTGCGCCAGTTCGGCCTGTACGACATCTTCCTGATCGAGCCGCGCAACGGCACCATCGTCTACACGGTGTTCAAGGAGCTCGACTTCGCCACCTCGCTGGTGAGCGGCCCCTTCGCCAAGACGCGACTCGGCGATGCGTTCCGCGCGTCCTGGGCGCTCGACAAGCCCGGCATGGTCGCGCTGTCCGAGTTCGGTGAATACCTGCCCTCCTACAACGACCAGGCCGCCTTCCTGGGCACGCCGATCTTCGACGGCGGCAAGAAGATCGGCGTGCTCGTGGTGCAGGTGCCCATCGACAAGATCAACTCGGTGATGACGCACGAAGGCAAGTGGAAAGAACGCGGCCTCGGCGACACCGGCGAAACCTACCTGGTGTCGGCCGCCGACGGCACGCCGCGCTCCGATCGCGCGCCTCGCCGTGGAAGACATCGACGCCTATGCCAAGAGCGTGAGCGACGCGGGCTTCGCCAAGGGCCTGGCCAACGCCGTGCAGGCCAAGGGCACCAGCATCGGCCTCGTGCCGATCAAGACCCAGGCCACGCAGGAAGTATTCGAGAAAGGCACCGCCGGCTTCGGCGTGTACCCTAACTACGCCAAGACGCCGGTGCTCGGCGCCTACGCGCCGCTGTCGGTGCTGGGCCTGCAAGTGGGCCATCGTCGCCGAAGATCAATGCCACCGAAGCGTTCGCGCCCGTGACCGCGGTGCGCGAGAAAGTGGTGGTGTGGTCCACCGGCATCGCGGTCGCGCTGCTCGGCCTCGGACTGCTCATCGCCTTCTCGCTGCTGCGCTCGGTCACGCGTCCTATCACCAAGATGCAGGCGACCGTGACCGCGATCGCCGACGGCGACTACGCCGCGCGTTCGCAGCTCGGCGGCGACGACGAATTCGGCCAGCTGTCCCGCGCCTTCGACGACCTGCTCGACGACCGCGTGGCGCGTCTCGCCGACGCCGAGCGCGAAAACGAAGACCTCAACAACTCGGTCGTGCAGCTGCTGCAGGCCGTGGCGCAGCTGTCCAACAAGGACCTGACCGCCAAGGCGCCGGTCACCGCGAACGTGATCGGCACCGTGTCCGACTCCATCAACCTGCTGGCCTACGAGACCGGCCGCGTGTTGTCGGAAGTGACCAGCATCGCCGCGCAGGTGAAACTCTCCACCGAACGCGTGAAGCGCCAGGGTGAATCGGTGACGGCGACCGCCGCCGCGGAACGTTCGGACGTCGAACGCGCCGGCGAGAACCTCGCGAACGCGTCGCAAGGTCATGACCCAGGTGGCCGAGCTCGCCGCCGCTTCCAACCGCGCCGCCGAGCAGGCCACCAGCTCCACGGTCACCGCGCTCGCGTCGGTGAACGAAACCGTGAAAGGCATGGAAGGCATCCGCGAATCCATCGCCGAGTCCGAAAAGCGCATCAAGCGCCTGGGCGAACGTTCGCAGGAAATCACCGGCATCGTGAACCTCATCAACACGATCGCCGAACGCACGCACGTGCTGGCGTTGAACGCCTCCATGCAGGCGGCCGCCGCCGGTGACGCGGGCCGCGGATTCGCGGTCGTGGCCGAAGAAGTGCAGCGCCTCGCCGAGAGCTCGCGCCAGGCGACGCAGCAGATCGCGCAGCTCGTGAACAACATTCAGATCGAAACGTCCGACACGATCAACACGGTCAACAAGACCATTGCGCAGGTGGTGTCGGGTTCCGAGATCGCGGCGCGCTCCGGCGCGCAGATGCGCGAAACGCAGCAGTCCACCGCGTCGCTCGTGGAGCTCGTGAAGCGCATCACCTCCTCGGCCCAGGTGCAGATGAAGATCACCACCGAGCTGCGCAACCGCGTGCACCAGATCGGCGCCAGCACGGAAAAGACCGCGGCGGAGATTCTGCTGCAGTCCGAGGCCACCGCCGACCTGTCGAAGTCAGCCGACCGGCTGGTGGAATCGGTGCGCGTGTTCAAACTACCCACCACGGCCCGCGCGGCGTAACGGAACGGCACGGAACGCACCGATGCGAGGACAGGACCTCCTCACAGCGCTCGCCGACGAGCTCAAGGGTCTCGCACCCGAGCTCGCGGCCGCGTACGACGCGGGTTCCGGCGCGCGGCGCATGCCGACGATGCCTATGTAACGTCCGTGACGCGCCTTTCTGAAGCCGCCGGGCTACATGGGCCTCGCGGGCGTGCAGCGCATCGCGCGCCTGCGTGCTCGACAATCTCCAGCACCTCGACGCCGACGACCAGGACGCGCGCGTGCTGGTGCGGCCGTTCTTCACCGAATGGGCGCTGCTGCTCGAGGCGCACCTGCGCAATGCCACGGCAGCCGGCGCCGATCGATTCGCTGATCGCGCATTTCGGCGGCGGCTGGGTGCCGCTGCCGCTCGACGACGCCGCGCTGACCGAGCTGCGCGCCGAGCTCGCGCGCCGCGAGCGGCATCGGCGCGGCGCTCGATGAGACCGAACAGGCCGCGCCCGAAGCGCTCGAGGCGGCGGACCTCGTCGCTCGACATCTCCAGTGACGTGGACGCCGCGCTGATCGACGCGTTCCTGCACGACTCGCCGCCGCAGGCCGCCGAAGTCACGCAGTCGCTGCAGGGCTGGATCGCCGACCCCACGCAGACCGAACTGCTGCGGAACGCCAAGCGCGCCGCGCACACGCTCAAGGGCTCGGCCAACATCCTCGGCATCCGCGGCGTCGCCAAGCTGGCGCATCGCCTCGAAGACATCCTCGAAATCTGCGAAACCGAAAGCGCGCCGCCCTCGTCGCATGCGCGCGCAGGCGCTCATGTCGGCCGCCGACTGCCTCGAGCAGATGGTGGCCACGGTGGCCGGCGAAGACTCGGCGCCCGACAACGCGCTCGGCCGTCATCGAACTGCTCGACGCGGCGCGCAACAACGACGCCGTCGGACACGGTGCGCCAGCGCGCGCTGCGAAGCGCCGGCCGCAGCCGCGCGGACTCGCGCCAGCCGCGCCCGCCGCGGCCGCGCGCGCCGAAGCCAAGGCGACCACGCGCGTGCCCACGCGAGTTGCTCGACAACCTGGTGCGCATGGTGGGCGAGCTCACGATCAAGATCGGCGAGCTCGACCAGGAATTGAAATCCGCGGCCGGCCATTCGCGCGAACTGATCGAGCGGACCGCGCCATCCAGAAGCGCCTGTTACGAGCTCGAACATTCCGTCGACATCCGCGGCGTCGCCGCGCGCCACAAGCTGCAATGTCGTCAACGCGCACATCCCGACTTCGACTCGCTGGAAATGGACCAGTACAACGAAGTGCAGTCGCTCACGCGCGCGCTGATCGAAGAAACCACCGACGCGCGCGACCTGGGCGTCGGACTCAAGGACGAGCTCGCGGGACTCGCCGGCATCCTGCACCAGCAGCAGCGCCTCATGCGCGAACTGCAGCATCTCACCTCGCAGACGCGCATGGCGCCGGTGGAGACCATCGTGCCGCGCCTGCAGCGCAACGTGCGCCAGACCGCCGCCGCCACTCACAAACAGGCTTCGCTCGTGGTCGTGGGCCAGCGACATCCTGGTCGACGCCGACGTGCTGAACCAGTTGATCGACCCGCTGCTGCACATCCTGCGCAATGCCGTCGACCATGGACTCGAATCGCCCGAGGAACGCGAGGCGGCGGGCAAGCCGCGCGCCGGCACCATCACGCTGACCGTGGCGCGCCGTGGCCAGGTGGTCACCGTGCAGGTGGCCGACGACGGCCGCGGCCTCAATCTCGCGCGACATCCGCAGCCAAGGCCGTGGAACGCGGGCTGCTGTCCGCCGACGCCACGCCCACCGACGCCGAGATCGCGCGTCTCACGCTGCTGCCCGGCTTCTCCACGCGCGACATGGTGACCGAGATCTCCGGCCGCGGCGTCGGCCTCGACGTGGTGGCCACGCGCCTGCGCGCGCTCTCCGGCTCCATCGACATCCGCTCCGAGGCCGGCGCGCGGCCTCACCGATCGAACTGCGCTTCCAGGCATCGCTGGTCGCCACGCACGCGCTGTTCGTGCGCGACGGCGGCCAGGTCTTCGGCATCGCCAGCCACACCGTGCGCCGCGCGGTTCCGGCCGTGGCCGTGGAGCTGCGAGCGCGAGAACGGCGCGCTGTTCGCGCTGCGTCGACGACGTCGAATATCCGGCGCACGAGCTGGCGTCGCTCACCGGCATGCGCCGCGCCTCCAGCCCCGAGCGCCGCAACCTCGTGCTGGTCGACAGCGAATCCGGCCCCATCGGCGTGCTGGTCGACGCCGTGCTCGACGCCAACGAACTCGTGACGCGCCCCACCGGCCGTTATCTCAAACGCATTCCCGGCGTCGCCGGCATCGGCCTCACCGGCAACGGCAGCGTGATTCCGCTGCTCGACGTCGCCGAGCTCGCGCGCACGCCGCGCGACCAGGCGCATGCGCGCCGCGGCCGAAGCGCGTTCGCAGCGCGCAAGATGCTGCGCCGCTCGCGCGTGCTGATCGTCGACGACTCGATGTCGGTGCGCCGCGCCGTCGCGACGCTGCTCGAAGACCAGGGCTACGACGTCACGCTGGCGCGCGACGGCCTCGAAGCCGTCAAATCCATGGAAGTCCGCGCGTCCCGACGTGCTGCTCACCGATCTCGAAATGCCCAACATGAACGGCCTCGAGCTCGCCGCGCACGTGCGCTCGCGCACCGAGCTCGTCGAGCCTGCCGGTCATCATGATCACCTCGCGTTCGATGGACAAACATCGCCGCCAGGCGCTGTCCAGCGGCGTGAACGTCTATCTCACCAAACCGTACACCGACCAAGAGTTGCTGCAACACGTGGCCACTGCCGTTACCGGGCGCGTCGAAAGACGCGCGGCCGCCGGCTAACCACACAAGGGTAATTGCCATGAGTACTAAAACCCGCGTCCTCAATGTCCGAGTCGTCGGCTTCTCCGCTCCCGAGCGGCAGATGCTGAACTCGATCTTCCTGCTGTCGGTCGCACCGGCACGCCAGATCGGCTACAAGCTCTGGAACCCCGAGGCCGGCGTGGCGCCGGACATGTACCTGCTGGACGGCGACAGCGAAAGCGCGGTCGCGAGCTGGCAGGCCACGTTCTCGAGCACCTCGGACCGCACGCTGGTGGTCGGCTCGAAGAACACCGACCTGGGTGTCGCCTCGGCATCGCGGCCGCTCGGCCTCAAGGTCGTCGGCGCCATGGATCGCCTGGCCATCGCGCTGAACAACGTGCGCGCGAAGTCCGCGGGCCATGACGTGTCCGAGCCGCGCGCGCGGCACCCTGCCGACCGTCACGGCATGGAAATCGGCCCACGCATCCAGGCCGGACTCGAGCCTGCCGCGCGTTTCCACCGGCATGACCTCACAACAGCCGGCGCTGTCGGCCAGCATGAATTCGATGGCGCCGATGTCGGCCACCAGCCACGGCATGACGGCGAGCAGCGCCGCCGCGCCGAGCGGCACGATGCCCACCTCGATGACGGCCGCCGCGCCGGCCGCCACCGTGCTGCCGAGCATGACGCTGCAGCCGAATGTCGTGCCGCCGCTCGCTCGAGACAAGTCGATCAACGAAAAGCCGGTCACCGAGAAAGCGGTCGACAAGATCCTGAGCGACAAGCCCGTCGAGAAGACGGCGGCGGAGAAGATCCTGTCGTCGGCCGCCGCGCTAGCCGCCAGCGGCGTGACGCCGCTGTCGCCGTCGGCGCTGTCCGCGGCCGTGGCGCCCTCGACCTCGGCGACGCGCACCAACCTGCGCGTGGTGCCGAATCCCTCGCCGCTCGCCGCCTCGCTGCCGGCCGCGGCGCCGCGCGCATCGCCGAAGCGCCGATGGTGCCGCCGCCGACCGCACCCGTGCCGTGCCGCGTGCCGACGTCGGCTCCCGCGCCCATGCCGCCGCCGCTGCCGATTCCGGTCGCGCCGATCTCCGTCCGCGCCGACGCCGCGTCACGAAGAACACAACTTCCGCGTGCTGGCCGTGGACGACAGCCCGCTGATGCGCACCTTCCTGCAGAACAAGCTGCAGCCGTACGGCATCTCGCCCGAGTTCGCCTCGTCGGGTGAAGAGGCGCTGTTCAAGATCTCCAAACAGCATTTCGACATGATCTTCCTCGACGTCATGCTGCCCGGCATGGACGGCTACGACGTCTGCAAGATGATCAAGAAGAACAAGGACAACTCGCTGATGAAGGTCGTCATGCTCACCAGCAAGGACAAGACCTTCGACAAGATCCGCGGCACGATGGCCGGCTGCGACGGCTACCTGACCAAGCCGGTCGACGAAATGAAGCTGCGCGCCATCATCGAAAGGCACACTGTCACCCAGAAGTGAAAACAGGAATTTTTCACTCATGACCGAACGCGTACTCATCATGCGACACGCCAGCGGCCTGGTTAACCGGGCGCGGCGTCTCGCCATCGTCAAGTGGCCGACCGCCAAGCTCGAGGTGCACGACCTCGCCGCCTACGGCAAGCCGCCCGCGGATTTCCGCTGGGATCGTTACGCGCACCTGCTGATCGACGACGAATACCTGCGCAAGGAAGGCCTGCTGTGGCTGTCGGAGCTGCGCAGCAAGCCTAACTTCCCGAAGATCGTGCGCGTGCTGCCCGAACCGGCGCCGGCACAAGCCGCCCGCCGAGATCGACGTCAAGGCGCCGCCGATGCCGGCGCGCGCAACGCCTGCGCAGAACAAGGCTTCGACGCGCCCGGAACCGGCGAGCGACAGCCCGAGCATGATCGCCGCGCGTCGAGGCGCGGCGCCTGGCCGACGCCGAAGCCGTGCTCAAGCTCGGCGGGCATCGAGGGCTTCACGCCCGTCAAGCCGCTGGGCAGCGGCGCCACCGCCAATGTCTGCCTGTGCGAACGCGTCAGCGACAAGCAGCAGGTGGTGCTCAAGATCCTCAAGGGCGAAGGCAGCGGCGATTCGGACCTGCTGTCGCGCTTCGTGCAGGAATACTTCGCGGCGTCGAGCATCGACAGCCCGTACGTGGCCAAGGTGTTCGAGCATGGCTTCACCGAGAGCCACGCCTACATCGTCATGGAATACTTCCCCGCCGGCGACCTGCGCGCGCGCATGGCGCGCGACCGGCCCTCGGTCGAGGAGTCGCTGATCATCGTCGGCTCGATCCTCTCGGCGCTGACGTCGGTGCACGCCGCCGGCATCATCCACCGCGATCTCAAGCCCGCGAACGTCATGTTCCGCGACGACGGCACCATCGCGCTCGTGGACTTCGGCAGCGCGCGCCGCGACGCCGACCCGGTGGCGAAGACGCTGGCCGGCGTGGTCATCGGCACGCCTTACTACCTGTCGCCCGAGCAGGCGCTCGGCGGCACGGCCGACGAACGTTCGGACCTCTACAGCGTCGGCGTGATGCTGTACGAGCTGCTCACCGGGCAGCGCATGTACGCCGCGGCTTCGCTGGTCGGCGCTGTTCGAGATGCACAAGAACGCGCCGATTCCGAAGCTGCCGGAGACCTGGCGCGTCACCAGCGCTTCCTCGAGCGCCTGGTGTCGAAGAAGCCGGAGGAGCGCTACCTGAGCGCCGCCGAGGCGTTCCACGGCGCTCATGGAGTTCTCGATGGCCGAAGTCGAGAGCACCGCCGCCGATGGCGTAAATGGGGACATTCCCCGATTTGCTAGCAAAAGGGGACGCACCTCGATTTGCAGAAGCTCGGAACGCTGTCGCTACGCAGCGCCAGCAGCGCTCTTCGCCGGTCGCCGCGCGCGGCGCGCCGTCGCAGCTCGCCGCTTCTGCCATGCGGTGAACACCGCGGGATTGATGTACGACTTGCGGCACACCGCGGGCGTATTCCGCAGCCCCGCCGCCACGTCCTTGATCACGTCGTTGATGCAGACGGCGCAGCGCGCGTTCACTGCGCTTTTCGGGCACCGGCACCTTGCCGAGCAGCGTCAGCGCGTGCAGCGTGGCGTGCCAGGTGCGGAAGTCCTTGGCGGTGAATTCCTCGCCCATGCGTTCGCGCAGGTAGTCAGTTCACCTGTCCTGAATCGATGGCGCGCCGGCCGCCCTGATCGTCCACGTACTGGAAAAGCGCCTGGCCGGGCAGTTCCTGGCATCGACGCACGAGCTTCGCGAGCCGTGCGTCGTCGACGAGCACATCGTGCTCGGCGCCGCCCTTGCCGCGGAAGTGCAGCAGCGCCTTGCCGCGCGCGGGAAACGCGCGTGGCGATCGCGCAGCGTTGTCAGCCCGAAGCTGCCGTTGCTGCGCGCGTACTCGGCGTTGCCCACGCGCACCTGCGTCGCATCCAGCAGCTTCACCACCAGCGCGCAGCACCTTCTCGCGTGGCAGGCCCTGGACGCTGCAGGTCGCGGCGCACGCTGGCGCGCAGCGGCTCGATGTCCTTGCCGATAGCTCAGCATGCGCGAATGCTCGTGCGTCGCTGCCAGCGCACTGCCCGGCCAGGCGCTGGTATCGATACGTGGCTTGCGGCCGCGCGCGTCGCGCCCTCGATTCGGCCAGGTGCACGATGACCTGCGCGGACGCATGGGCAGATCCAGACGTCCTCGTAGGCCGGGGGTATCCGCCAGCTTGGCATGCCGCGCTGAACGCGCTGACGCTGCTCGACGAATGCGCCGTGCCCGACGGAGCGCAGCGTAGTGGAACCGCGGCGGTGCATTAACGCTGTGGTGCAAGGACGTGGCGCACGCGACTGGAATACGCCGCGCGGTCTGATCGCTAGACGTAGATCGAGACCTCGCGGTACTGGCGGCATGGCAAAGCGTGCGAGCTTCGCCGCTGCACCGCGCTGTCGGCCACCGGCTGAAGAGCGCTGCTGGCGCTGCTACGCCGTGCTCGACTCTGAATCAGGTGCGGCCCCTTTTGCTAGCAAATGGGGAGTGTCCCCATTACTGCGCCAGGCCTTCTTGCGCGCCGCCTCGAACTCGTCGCCCGGATTCCAGGTCGGCATGTCATCGGCCTGCGCGACCAGCCAGCCGGCGTAGAAGCCGATCATCGCGTCCTCGATCATGCCGTCGAACACCCAGGTCGTCGGTCGATCTCGTCGCTCGGCTGGTGATAGACGTGCTCGGTCCCATTCTTCGCCTGCTCGTGCTTGCCCCAGCCCGCCGGCTTGCCGATGTAGTCGGTAGCCATTGTCGAAGTACAGCGCCGGCACGCCGATCTTGGCGAAGTGTGAACTGGTCGGAGCGGTAGAAATAGCCCTGTCCGGGAACTGGTCCGGCACCAGCACCGGCCCTGCTTCTCGACCAGCGCGTTCGCGATGCCATCGAGCGACGACTTGCCGTAGCCGATCTGCGTGAGGTCGTGCGTGCGGCCGCGATAATTGCCGCCGTCGTAGTTGATGTTGGCGGCGATCTTGCCGGGCGCGAACGTCGGATGCAGCGAGTAGTACTTGCTGCCTAACAACCCCTGCTCCTCGCCGGCGACGAACAGCATGAGCACCGAGCGGCGCGGCCGCTCGGGCAGCGCCGCCATGGCGCGCGCGATGGCCAGCACCTGCGCGCAGCCGGCGGCATTGTCCTCGGCGCCGTTGTAGATCTTGTCGCCGGTCTTGTCCGGCTCGCCGATGCCGAAGTGATCGTGGTGCGCCGTGTAGATCGACCACCTCGTCCTTGAGCTTCGGATCGCTGCCCGGCAGCACGCCCGCCACGTTCGCGGTGCGCACGCGCGAGACCTTGTTCTCGAACTTGATCGAGGTGCGCAGCGCGAGCGGCACCGGCTTGAAGATGCGGCTCTTCGCGGCGGCGATCAGCTTGTCGAGATCCTGCCCGCCGGCCTTCACCAGGCGGCGCGCGGCATCTTCGGTGGCCCAGCCCTTGAGCTGGATGCGCGGCTCGCCTTCGGCGGGCAGCTCGAACTGCTCGCCGCCCCACGACGACTGCACCACCTGCCACGGATAACCGGCCGACGGCGTGGTGTGCACGATGATGACGCCCGCCGCGCCATGACGCGCGGCGCTTTCGTACTTGTAGGTCCAGCGGCCGTAGTACAGGCGCGTCTTGCCGGCGAACAACTTCGGATCCCAGTCCGGATCGTTGTTGAGCATGACGAGCACCTTGCCCTTGCACGTCGACGCCCTTGAAGTCGTCCCACTTGTACTCGGGCGCTTCGATGCCGTAGCCCACGAACACGAGGCCGGCGTCCTTGATGGCCGCGCTCGGCGTCTGCACGCCGCTGCCGGCGATGTAGTCCTCGGACAGCTTGAGGTCGATCTTGCCGTTCTTGCCCGTGAATGACCACAGGTGCCGGCAGCTGCGCGGTGGCGCCGACCACGTCGACGGTCTGCTCCCAGCCGCCGTTCTCGCCGCCGGGCTGGATAGCCCAGCGACTGCGAGCTCGGCTGGCGAGGTACAGCCGCGCCAGTGCGTCGCCGCGCGTGGCCGGACCGCGGCCTTCGAGTGCGTCCGAGGCGAGGAAGCGGATCGGCGCTTCGAGCGACGTTCGGCGTGATCTGCGCCTTGGCGACGGCCTGCGACGTTCGCGGGGATGTCGTACGGACGCGGCGGCGGCGGCGGCGGCAGACAGACAGGAGGAGCGCGAGCGACGACGCGCGCGAAACGATGCTTGATGTTCATCGAAATTGCCCTCTGGCAGGAATTCGAAACGAGGTCTCGTCCCCATTTTTCGGAAGCTAGCAAATCGGGAGATGTCCCCATTTAGTGGTTGGCTTTGACGGCGCCCAGCGAGTCGAGGAAGGCCAGCAGGTCGGCGGTCTTCTCGCGCATCAGCGATTCGCTGCCGCGCGACTCGACGTTGAGCCGCACCAGCGGTTCGGTGTTCGAGGCGCGCACGTTGAAGCGCCAGTCCTTGAACTCCACCGACAGGCCATCGGTGTGATCGATGACTTCGGCGCCCTTGCCGTATTTCGCCTCGGCCTCGGTCAGCACCTTCTTCGCGTCCGGCAGCTTGCGATTGATCTCGCCGCTCGACGGAAACGCCTTGATGCGCGCCGCCACCAGCTCGTCCAGCGACTTGCCCGACTCGCACACGCGCTCGAGCACCAGCAGCCAGGGAATCATGCCGCTGTCGCAGTACGAGAAGTCGCGGAAGTAGTGATGCGCGCTCATCTCGCCGCCGTAGGCGCCGTCCACCTCGCGCATCTTCTGCTTGATGAACGCGTGGCCGGACTTGCTCATGACCGGCACGCCGCCGAGCCGCTTCACGATGTCGATGGTGTTCCAGGTGAGGCGCGGGTCGTAGACGATGCGCGCGCCGGGTTGTTTGGCGAGGAACGCCTCGGCCAGCAACCCGACGATGTAGTAGCCCTCGATGAACGCGCCCTTCGAGTCGTAGAAGAAGCAGCGGTCGTAGTCGCCGTCCCAGGCGATGCCGACGTCGGCGCCGGACTTGCGCAGCGCCTCGAGCGTCGGCCCGCGATTCTCCTCGAGCATCGGATTGGGCACGCCTTGCGGAAACTTGCCGTTCGGCTCGTGCCGCACCTTGATGAACTCGAACGGCAGATGCGGCTCGAGTTTGTCGATCGCGAGCCCGGCGCCGCCGTTGCCGGCGTCGACCACCACCTTGAGCTTGCGCAAGCGCCTTGCGATTCACGTAACCCAGCAGGTGCTCGATGTACTCGCCGATGGTGTCGAGCTTCTCGACCTTGCCCTTCGCGGCCGCGGCGCGGCGGCAGTTTGCCGCTCGGCGATCATCGCGGCGATGTCCTTGAGGCCGGTGTCCGCGCCGATGGGCTTGCTCTGCTCGCGCACCAGCTTGAGGCCGTTGTAGTCGGGCGGATTGTGGCTGGCGGTGACCATCAGGCCGCCGTCGAGCTTCCAGTGGAAGGTGGCGAAGTACACGCCTTCGGTGCCGCACAGGCCGATGTCGAGCACGTCGACGCCGGCGTCGGTGAGGCCGCGGATCAGCTCCGTGCGCGAACTCGTCGCTGGTGAGGCGGATGTCGCGGCCGACGCGCGACGCGCTTCGGCTTCACGAAGGCCGCGTAGGCGCGGCCCGATCTGGTAGACGAGATCCGGGTTGATCTCGTCGGGAATGCGGCCACGGATGTCGTAGGCCTTGAACGCGGACAGGTTGATCACTTAGGTCTTTCCTTTCGATCTGACTACCTGGGCACGGCGCGCATGCGCCACGTGTTCCACGCGGCCCGCCGCCTTGATGCGCGCCACGAGCTTCTTGACGTCCTGCACCTTGGACTTGGGCGCCACCAGCACCGCATCGGCGGTTTCGACGATGACCATGTCATGCAAACCCAGTGCCGCCACCAGGCGGCTGTCGGCGTGCACGTAGCAACCGTCGGTGTCCTCGAGCAGCACGTCGCCGCGCACCACGTTGCCGCTGCTCGTCGGCCGGCAGCACGTCGTGCAGCGCGGCCCAGGAACCCACGTCGTTCCAGCCGGCATCGAGCGGCACCATGACCGCGTCGCGCGTCTTTTCCATGACCGCGTAGTCGACCGAATCGCTGCGGCAGCGCGGCGAACACCGCCTCGTCGACGCGCGTGAAGTCCTTCTCGCGCACCGCCGTGGCGCTGGCGCGCGCGCAGACGTCGGCGATGTCGGGCGCATGCGCCGCGAGCTCGTCGAGAAAACGCCGCGCGCCGAACAGGAACATGCCCGAGTTCCAGAAGTAGTCGCCCGAGGCGATGAATTCGCGGGCGCGCGCCAGATCGGGCTTCTCGACGAATTGCGCGATGGGCGCGACCGCGCCGCTGGCCCGCGCCGCGGCGGATGTAGCCGTAGCCGGTCTCGGGCGTGCGCGCCACGATGCCGAAGGCCACCAGCTTGCCGGCGGCGGCCGCGGGCATCGCCAGCCGGATCGACGGCCTGGAACGCCGCGAGATCGCGCAGCACGTGATCCGCGGGCAGCACCAGCATGCAGCGCGTCATCGCCCGCGAGCTGGCGCGCCGCATGCGCCGCCAGCGCGATGGCCGGTGCCGTGTTGCGTCCCACCGGCTCCAGCAGGATGGCCGCGGGCGGCATGCCCATCTCGCGCAGCTGCTCGGCGACCAGGAAGCGGTGCGCTTCGTTGCAAACAACAATCGGGCGCGGTGGCGTCCGGAAACCCCGCGAGCCGCGCGGCGGTGTCCTGGATCATGGTGCGCTCGCCGGTCAGCGCCAGGAGCTGCTTGGGCAGCAGCTCGCGCGACAGCGGCCAGAGGCGCGTGCCGGCGCCGCCGGAGAGGATCACCGGGACGAGTTTCATGGGGGCGGAATCGTACCGGTATTAATAGAATGGGTCATAAATACACGAACTCAGTGTTATATTCCGCGCATGAAGAACATCACCATCACCCTCGATCTCGACACCGCCAAATGGGTGCGCATCAAGGCCGCCGAGCAAAACAAGAGCGTTTCCCGGTTCGTAGGCGAGCTGTTGCAGCAGCAGATGAAAGAACGCCTGCGAATATCAGCGCGCGATGGAGCGATTTCTTGTCGAAGCCCCCGTTCAAGCTTCGTGACCCCGGCGAACCACTCCCCACCCGCGAAGAGCTTTATGACCGCGCTCGTATTCGTTGACACCAACGTCCTGGTCTATGCGCGCGAAACCCGAGACCCGGTGAAGCGAGCGCGAGCGCGAGAATGGCTCGAATTCCTCTGGCGAGACCTTCGTGGACGAACGAGCATTCAAGTGCTCAATGAGTACTACGCGGTGCTCACGCAAGGAACGAAGCATCGTGTCTGCTCGTGAGACCGCTTGGGACGACGTGCGCGAATTGCTCGAATGGAAGCCGCAGGAACTCGATGCCGAAGTGCTCACGCGCGCCCACGAGATCGAGACCCGCTTTCTGCTCAACTGGTGGGACTGCCTGATCGTCGCGGCCGCCAGAGCCCAAGGCTGCGTACTGCTGCTCACAGAAGACCTTCAGGACGGCGCGAACTACGGCGGCGTGATCGCGCGCAATCCGTTCAAGCTCTCAGTCGCCGAACAAGCAGCGGCGTACGCACCATCGCCCAGGATTGCCTCCCGTCACCGTGGCCGCGGCCGACCACGTCGCAATCCCAAAGTCGCCTCTGCGTCCTACAGAATCAATCACTGGGGGCGAGTTTCATCAGGGCGGCGTCGTACCGTAAATAATAGAATGGTTACAACATGAAGAGATCACCATCACGCTCGACCCGAGACCGCGTCTTGGTCGAATCCACAGCCGCGGAATAGAAATCAGCCTCCGAGCTTGTCGCTGAGTTGATTCGACAATATCGCGAACATGTTCGCGCGAAGTGCGCGAGCCTCGTTAGGCCGTCGCGCCCTCGCCGCGCCCGATCGCGTAGTACGTGAACCCCTGCTTCTTCATCATCGCCGGGTCGTAGAGATTGCGGCCGTCGAAGATCACCGGCGCCTTGAGCTGCTTCTTCAGGTTGTCGAAGTCCGGGCTGCGGAATTCCTTCCACTCGGTGACGATCGCCAGCGCATCGGCGCCGTCGAGCGTCTCGCGCGCGCGCGTCGCACAGCGTGAGGTCGGCGCGTTCGCCCCAGATGCGCTTGGCTTCCTTCGTCGGCGGCCGGATCGAAGGCGCGCACCTTCGCGCCCGCCTTCCACAACTGCTTCCAGCAGCACGCGGCTCGGCGCCTCGCGCATGTCGTCGGTGCCGGGCTTGAACGCCAGGCCCCAGATCGCGAAGGTCTTGCCGGTGAGATTGCCGCCGTAGTGCTTCGAGATCTTGCTCGAACAGCACCTGCTTCTGCGCCTTGTTCACCGCCTCGACCGAATCGAGCAGCTTCGGCTCGTACCCCACGCCGCGCGCCGAACGCGCCAGCGCCTGCACGTCCTTCGGGAAACAGGAGCCGCCGTAACCCAGGCCCGGGTAGATGAAGTGATAGCCGATGCGCGGATCCGAACCGATGCCGACGCGCACCTTTTCGATGTCGGCGCCGAATCGCTCGGCGAGGTTCGCCAGCTCGTTCATGAAGCTGATCTTGGTCGCGAGCATGGCGTTGGCGGCGTACTTGGTGAGCTCCGCCGACTTCACGTCCATGATGATGACCTTTTCGCGGCTGCGCGTGAACGGCTCGTAGAGCGCGCGCAGCAGCTCGGTGACGCGCGGATTGTCGGCGCCGACCACCACGCGATCCGGTCGCATGAAGTCCTCGATGGCCGCGCCTTCCTTGAGGAATTCCGGGTTGGACACCACGTCGAATTCGACCTCGGCGTCGCGCTTCTTGAGCGTCTCGGCGACCGCGGCACCGCACCTTGTCGCCGGTGCCGACCGGCACGGTCGACTTGGTGACGACCACCTTGTATTCGGTCATGTGCTCGCCGATCGAGCGCGCCACCGCCAGCACGTACTTGAGATCCGCCGAGCCGTCTTCGTCCGGCGGCGTGCCCACCGCGATGAGCTGGAACTGGCCATGGGCCACGCCCTCCGCCGCCGAGGTCGTGAACTTCAGGCGTTCGGCCTCGATGTTGGTCTTGATGAGCGCATCGAGACCGGGCTCGTGGATGGGGATTTCGCCCCGCTTGAGGCCTTCGATCTTCTTGGCGTCGACGTCGACGCAAAGCACGTCATTGCCGGCATCGGCAAGGCAGGCGCCGGTGACGAGGCCGACGTAACCGGATCCGAATATGGTGACTCGCATGTGTTCCCTGAACACGCCCGGAATGGGCGCAAGGGGCGGAATTCTAACGAATTCGCCTTACACGAGTGCCGCGAGCGGCTATAGGAATGCAGGAAGTGAGCAGTCGGTCAGGCCGGGGCGCGAGGCCGCAGCTCGCGCACCTTCTCGTCGTCGGTCAAGCACTGCGCCGCTGACGCGCGACCCGCCCTGCAGCCAGACATGGTCCTGGACCCTGTCGGTCGGCTGGTACTCGGGCACCGCGCGCAACAGGATCTCGCGGGCGCGCTCGCAATCGAAGCGCATCGAGGACACTGGCCAGGTCGTCGAGCACGTGCCGCATCTGCTCCCAGGTCAGGCTGTGCTCCATGGCGCGCAGGATGCGCGGATGTTCGGTGCCGGTGACGTTCTTGCCGATGAGCAGTTCTTCGAACAGCTTCTCGGCCGGGCGCAAGTCCGGTGAAGCGGATTTCGATGTCGCCGTCCGGATGCTTGTCGTCGCGCACGCTGTAGCCCGCGAGCTGGATCATGCGCTTCGCGAGGTCGGCGATGCGCACCGGGCTGCCCATGTCGAGCACGAACACGTCGCCGCCCGAACCCATGGAACCGGCCTGGATGACCAGCTGCGCCGCTTCCGGAATGGTCATGAAATAGCGGATCACGTCCGGGTGCGTGACGGTCACCGGCCCACCGTCGCGAATCTGCTCGCGGAACAACGGCACCACCGAGCCCGAAGACTCGAGCACGTTGCCGAAGCGGACCATGCAGAAGCGCGTGCCGTGGCTGCGCTGCTGCAAGCCCTGCAGCACCATCTCCGCGACGCGCTTGGTGCAGCCCATGACATTGGTCGGATTCACGGCCTTGTCGGTGGAGATGAGCACGAAGGTTTCGACGCGGCACTCGAGCGCGGCTTCGGCCGTGTTGTAGGTCGCGAAGATGTTGTTGTGAATGCCCTCGATCATGTTGTGTTCGACGATCGGCACGTGTTTGTACGCGGCCGCGTGATACACGGTCTGGATCGCCGAACGTGGTCATGATCTCGCGCACGCGATGCTTGTGGTGCGCGTTGCCGAGCAGCGCGACCAGTTCGATGCGATTTGCCGAGCCGCGACATTGACCGAGCGCAGCTCGCGTTCGATTTCGTAGAGCGCGAGCTCGGAAGCTTCGAGCAACACCAGGCGGCGCGGCGACAGCTCCATGATCTGCCGGCACAGCTCGGAACCGATCGAACCACCGGCGCCCGTGACCAGGATGGACTTGCCGCGGATACAGGCGCTCAGCAGCGCCGGATTCGGCGGAACCGGATCGCGGCCGAGCAGATCGTGGACGTCGATGTCGCGGATCTCTTCGAGGCGCGCCTGGCCGGAAACGATCTCGCTGATGTCCGGGACGGTCTGAACCTTGAACCCCTGCGCGGTCAGCTTTTCGATGATCTCGCTGCGCCGACGTCGCGAGGCGCTGGGCAACGCGAGGAACACGAGCTCGAGACCACGGCGTGCGGCGCAATTCGAGCAGCTTGTCCGGCGCGATGCACCTGCAGTCCGCAGACGCGGGCGCCATGGAATTTCTTGTTGTCGTCCACGAATGCCAGCGGTCGAAAGTGCGGGCTCGTGCTCAGCGACGTGCAGAGCTGCGCGCCCGCCGAGCCCGCGCCGTAGATGCCGACGGGCCTGGCGGCGACGTTGCCCATCCGCAGCAGTTCGCGGGCGCCGAATCGTGAAGCGCCGACATACAGCACCGCGAGCGCGAAGTAGATCGCGAACACCGCGACCGGCACTGGCGATTCCAGGTACGAACCGGTTGATGAGCAACAGCGAAATCGTCGAGACGCTGACGCCCAGAGCGATGGCGAGCGCGGCGTGAATGCCGAGGAAACGGATTACCGCGCGGTACAGGCCGAGCCGCGTGAATACCGGGACCGTGAACAAGACTGTGGCGAGCGTACAGCCAGCTGTTGGCGCGGATATCGCTGCTGATGGTGCCAGCGTGGAGCAGGAACGCGGTCCAGAGTGCCGCCGGCATGGCGATGACATCCGACATCACCATGATCAATTGCTTTGCGCGCCGTCCGAGAAATCTTGCGCTTCTCATCAAATGTGCGGTTCGACGTCGCATCATGCGACTGCGACTCCTATTCCTTGTTTTGCGCACTTTTCATCCAGTATCGAAATTCCGGTCCAGCCAATTTGCTTGACTCGCCTAAGTAACGGCCCGCTTTTCTTAGCCCGCATTCTGCGGGAATCTTTCAAAGGCCAATGTGATTATGTGTCATGAACTGTCGTTTTCTCACACCCTGGCGCGAGAAAAGTCTTACGAAGTGCAACGGCTTTCCATGGGTAACCCTAAGAATGCTCGGTCGTTCCCGGATCGTCGCGATCCTAACGACGGTTGGTAGGGAGGCGGCCAGAACTGGTCTAACCAGCCTGCCGGAGACCTTCGTTTCTCACTTCCCGACGGCCGGACCCGCACGTGATCGCCAAGGCGATCAGCGGACCCCACGCGGCGGCGACGAACCAGCCTCCGTGAGCTGGAAATCGGACACACAGCCACGCCAATGGGGCAATCCACAGTAGATTGAGCAATAAACAGGCAACTGTGACGCGCAGATGGCTGTTCCAGCGACGAGCCTGCCATTGATAGGCGTGACTGCGATGAGCCTCGTAGACCCGTTCACGACGGGCCAGACGGCGAAGCAAGGTCACGGTCGAATCTATGAAAAAGACGCCACCCAGGATCAGCCACACGGGCAGCATGACGGCGCGCTCGCGCATCGCCGCGAGCCCGATGACCGCCAGTGCGAACCCCAGATAGCCACTGCCCACGTCGCCCATGAAGATGCGCGCCGGTGGCCAGTTCCAGGCGAGAAATCCGAGGCTGGCCCCGGCGAGGACCACCCCCGCCGCGACCGTTGAGTTCGACATACCTGCAAACACTGCAAGCGCCGCGCCAGCGCCCGCCATGAATACCGCCTGCGACGCGGCGATTCCGTCGATGCCATCCATGAAGTTGAATAGATTGAGCGCCCAAACAATCCCAAGCACCGCGAGCAGCGAGCCCAGGTAGCCGAGCCTGACCACGCTCTCGCCCCAATGAATCTCGGTCATGCCGCCGAGCCAGGCGGTCGCCCAGATCGCGGCGGCAATGTGCACTGAGAACCGCCCGACGATGCCGATGCGTCCACGGTCGTCGAGATGTCCCACGAGCGCGACTGCGGCGCCACCACCCGCCAATGCGTAGAACAGTGCGCTCTCCATGCGGCCGAACCAGGCGAGCGCGATCATTGCCGCCAACGAGGCGACGACGATGGCGATGCCACCGCCGCGCGGCGTCGGCCGCACATGAGAGCTGCGCTCGTTGGGCGAATCCAGAATGCCGCGCGCCAGCGCTTGACGTCGTACCCACGCAGTCAGCAACGCCGACAACAACACCGAAGCGATGCATAGAAATCCAGAGTCTCAGCGATCACGAGAAAACTCGGTCAGGAACCAGCGCACCGTGCGCGCGAGACCTTCGTCGACGGACAGCGGCGGCGTCCACGCGAGCTGGCGGCGAGTCGCCGCAATGTCGACACGCAGCGAACTACACAAGCGTGAGATCTCGGCTGACTTGCCGGTGACGCGGCCAGCCGTTCGCAGCGCTGCCATCGGCACCGGCATCAATCGAGCGGGTTTGTCCATTGCAGCCGCCAAGCTTGCGGACAAGCTCTGGCGTCGACAGGTCACCGTCGTCCGACGCGAGGAACACGCGTGCGCCAGGATCAATCACGGTTGCAAGACGCATAATCAGAGTCCGCGAGGTTCCACACGCTGACAAGGCTGCGCGAGTTGTTGACCGCGCCGAGCGGAAGGGGGACCCCCTTCCAGATCAATGTCATCAAACGGAGGAAATTGGCGCGCACCCCGCTGCCATAGACCAGCGGCGGTCGCACGATGAGGCCATCCACGCGGCCGGCGGCGGCGGCTTCCAGCACCAAGCGCTCCGCAGCCAGCTTGGAGCGTCCGTAGTCATCGAGCGGTGCCGGTATGTCCTCAGCGCGGAAAGGCTCTGCTGTCGTGGCCTCGCCATTTACCTTGATGCTGCTGAGATAGACCAGACGGCCGACGCCACTGCGCGCCGCCGCGTCGACGAGCCCGCGTGTGCCTTGCGCGTTGGTGCGAATATAGAGCTCGGCGTTCGCCGGCGAGTCATGCAACACATGCGCACGTGCAGCAGCGTGAATCACCGAGTCGATGCCGTCGAGCGCGCGCGTCCAGTCGGTGTCCGCTCCAATGTCACCAATGGCCACGATGTCCGCGCATGCGAGGTTGGTATTCCGATCCGCGCGCACGGCGGCGCGTACCGTGTGCCCCGCGAGCGTGAGCGTTTCGCACAAAACACGCCCTACGAAGCCGTTCGCGCCGGTGACCAGAATGCGGCTCATTCGCGATCTCGCGCCTTGAGTATGCGCCCGTATGGTACTTGCGAATTCGCGGCATCCGGAAAAGTTAGACTACTGCTCAACTCGTGTTCCTTCCCGCGCAGTTGATGATTCAAATCACAACCCATTGGCCAAAATCACTGGCGGGTACACGTCCGCAAAGTCTGCGTACCCGTGCATCGCTTCGCAGCGCCGATCGTTTGCCGCGTGGCTTATATCGGCGTCAGCATGCCGACGTTCGCAAGCTGCAATACAAGCGCCAAAATTCATCGAGAACTATCGGCAAGGCGAATTTCTGTTCTACCAGCGCGCGACCCGCGGCGCCATATTGGGCGCGTAGTGCGCGACTGCTGAGCAGGCGCTCAATCGCATCCGCCAAACTGTCGACATCGTGTGGCGGAACAATGAACCCATTGATTCCATCCCTAACAATGTCGCGGCAACCCGGCATATCTGTTGCGACGATCGCGCGACCGCTGGCGGCGGCTTCCATCAATATTCTGGGAACACCTTCACGGTAATAGGTCGGCAGACAGACCACGGCAGCTCGCCTGAGAACTTCGGGCATATCCTTTCGAAATCCCTGCCATTCCACCACGCCTTCTGCATTCCAGGCCTTGAGAGTGTCTTCCGAAATGCTGCCCGGATTGAATGGATCGGGTGTCCCGACCAGCAGGAATTTTGCCTCGACACCACGGCTCCTGAGTCGTCGGGCGGCTTCCACGAAGTACTCCACCCCCTTCTCACGCAGCATGCGACTGGCCAGTACCACACACGGTGTTCCTTCTGGCTCAATGCTTACGGCATATTCCGACAGGTCTACACCAATTCCCGAGATCACCAGTGAATCACCGGGCTTCACGATTTCCCGCGACACTAGCAATTGACGATCATCGTTGTTTTCAAAGACGACTTTTTGGCGCGGAAGCCGCAAAGCAAATGTCAGTAGTTTCTCAATTGCCCAGCTGCGCAAACTGGCGAGTCGCGAGGTATTGCTGAAGGTATATCCAAGCCCCGCGAACGCATTGAGGACTGCCGGCACGCGAGCAATTCGCGCAGCAATGGACCCATAAAGGATCGGCTTGAGTGTAACGTGATGCACGATGTCTGGTTTTAGCCGCCGATAGAGACGAACAAGAGCCCACAGAGCTCGCAAATCTCGCAACGGCGCCAATGGAGTACGCGTGAGCGGCAGCTCATGAAATGGAAATCCGTGCGCCTTGATCTCGGCTGCACCCTCTCCCTCACCACATGCAACGTGCACATCCACCCCATACTTTCGCGCCATCTGCGCGATGGGGAGCCGATGCATAACGAAGAACCATGAGACATTTACAACGATCAGCAATCTCCAGGGCTGCGTATCCGACCTGGTTGCTGGAACATTGGAATCAATCGTAGTCATCTGGTACGGGCTCGACGTGCTGCCGCCATCACGACGCATTCTGGTTGTGATGTTTGTCACGCCTCGCAACGCCGTCCAGCTCAGCGGATATCGCAGCGGTAAACGCGGTTACGTAGTCAGGCAAGGCGCGCACCTTGCTCTGCGCTCGCTCAACCAGCAGCCGCTGTGCTCCGCTGTCTGACCATAGTTTGGTCACAGCATCTGCAGCGCGATCGATCTCATCAGAAGACGTACCCCTGATGAAAACCGCGGATTCTTGATCGAGATATCTGTCGATTTCGCCCACCGGTCGAACTACCGCAACACAACCTGCTTGAATTGCCTCGATGGTGCTCATCGACATCCCTTCAAAATCGGAAAACAGCAAATAGAAACGCGACCGCCGCAGAATTCCCAGAACTTTCTCGTGATCAAGCGACAAGTATTTTTGCACATCCCAGCCGGTTTCACCGGAGAGGCCCTCCACGAAATCTGGCGGCGATCCCGCAATGATGAGCGCACATCGGCCGTTGCGGATTCGCTTTGACATCGCCACCAGGAATTCCCTGAGCAGATCGAGACGTTTTTGCCGTGCGTTGCGACCAACCCATACCAGATCTATGTCCCGCTGCTCGACCCCATGCGTCATGCCTGTCGCAGCGAAAATGTAGGGCACAACCCGGAAAGGCCTAACAGACACCTGAGTCATGAACTCGCCGGTTGTCTGGGAATCCACGAGTCGAGCATCCGCTTGGAGCCACGTCCACTGCAGAACCCAGCTATCCAGCTTATGCGCCGCCTTGCTGTTGTGGAAAAACGCTATCCACCGGATCCCGAATGCTTGAAACAGACGTCCAAAAGGATGTGCCCACCACAAAGAGGTGATCACGATTGTTGGGCGCCATTCTGCGCGAATGTAACTCCACAGCAGCCGCAGGACACCCTGCTGGTTGCATTTGAGGGAACCGCGTCGTCGTACGGTGAAAACACGGTAGTCAAATGCAGTCTGCATTTCACGAAGGCTGCGCTCGATGCCAATTTCGACACCACCATGACTCATCGACGGAACGATATGGGCGACGCTGATCCTCATCGAGTTCCGCAGTCTTCACTGTTCAGAAAAATTGGATGCAAACGGTAGCGGCAGTCGCAAATCATCGACGCGACCAGGGCTGATTTGCGGAAATACCGTCGTGACATGATCGTCTCGCTGCGCTGAAAATGCGCACGCCGAGAATCGCTTACTCGAACTTGCTAACGTCAATGCCCATCTCAGGGGTCACTCGGGAGATGAGCGCGCCACCCGGCCCACCGGACGCAACACCGCCCAGATCACACCGACAAACAGGGCGAGCGACCCGAATGCACCAATGATCAACTTCTTCCGGGGACGTGCAGGACGTACTGACGGTACTGCCTTATCGACAACTCTGATTGAGAATTCCTGATCTGCCCCAGCCATCATAATGGTGCGAAGCGTATCCACCATGACCTGCGCTACCGCATCTTGCACGGCCACCGCACCCCCATCTTTCGCCCGCCCTTGCAGGTATGCCAACCGGGCCTCCGCAGTTTTCAGAGCTTCCTGACGTAATCTGAAATCAGCGAATGCCACGATATCGTTCGCCCACTTTGCTGACGTCTCGGCGTCGAACCATTCGACACGCAGGCGTAGCAGTAGCCTGACCCCTTAGCTGACACTACTTCCACACGGTTATTCAGGGCCTCGATTGCGCGCCACTGAGAGTCTGGGGCATTGGCGAATTTTGTATCACTGAGAAGCTCAGTCTTGATGCCCTCTTTCACTATGAACTCGGATAACGTCTCTAGTGACGAAAGCGTCGCCTTCACCACGTCACGGTCTGAACCGCTCCCGCCCAGGCTTATTCCGGCCACCGAGGCAATTCCGGAAAACTGCCTGGCCAATCCACCAATTCCACCCGCTTCCGAGGTCTCCTTAGTGGCGAGCAACACTTCAGCCACGTATACCGGGCGAAGCGACACGGAGATCACTATTCCCAGCACTACTCCTGATAGCAGCATCAAAGTAAGATATTTCCATCGCGCGCCAATGCGCACAATCGCTTCACTAATCGGAATATCGCCGGAATTCTCATTCATCAGTATTAACTCGACATCCAATTGAACAATCTCTTTGGCCAGCCGTCTTTCGCGAACTCACGCCAGTGCAGCAAAGCATACCAAGCACCGATCTGTTGTTAGAAAAAACATGCACCCAGCTCTCAAACGCTTCCTGAAAACTTTTGCCGCTCCTTTGGTTGATCTGCTTCTCGTGCCATTTCTCGCAATAGCGGCAATTCCGATGCGGCTATTTCGAAGGATAGGCCCACAGCTGGCGCCTCTTTCTCGGCAGACTCTGCGTCGGGCCGGAGTATGGCCATTGAGGAGGCATTACTACGATCCGTTGTTCAACCCCGACGACCTGTCAAAGCCACTTGAAACACCCCGCACTCTGGCGGGAGTCGACTGGAATGTTGATGAACAACTGCTGACTCTCCAGCGGATGTCCTTCGCCTCAGAATTTCGCAGATATCTCAACAGTCCTCACGGAGACAAGCGGCATTTCACGCTAGATAACGATACGTTCCTTTCAGGAGATGCAGACTATCTCTACAATTTTGTGCGGCTCTTCAAGCCCGCGCGCGTCATAGAAGTGGGATGCGGAAACTCGACGCTCGTAATGCACGCTGCCGAACTTGCAAACAGAAACGAAGACCCCGCCCGAACGTGCACTCACATCTGCATCGAACCCTATGAGATGCCCTGGCTGGAGCAATTGGGCGTTACAGTGCTGCGCGAGCGCGTTGAGACCGTGGATATAGAGCACTTTCGATCCTTGCAAAGCGGTGATCTGCTTTTTATCGATTCCTCCCACATGATACGGCCTCACGGAGACGTCACGTTCGAGATACTCGAACTTCTGCCCAGCCTCAGGCCAGGCGTTTTCGTGCATTTCCACGACATCTTCTCCCCGCGGGAGTACCTTCGCGACTGGATTCTGAACCGCGGCTATTTGTGGAACGAACAGTATTTGCTGGAAGCGTTCCTCTCGTTCAATTCTCAATTCAAGGTGATTGCTGCACTCAACATGCTGCATCACGGGCACTTCGAAGATCTCGCGTCTATCTGTGTTCAATATGACCGGACACGCGAGCCAGGAAGTTTCTACATACAGCGCCAACCTACGCCTTAGGTCGCGGCGCCGCGGTACCCGTGGCACAAGCATGGCGATAGGCAGATACACAGGCCAGAAAGAACCAGAAAAAAGGCAACCAGAACTCGGTGACGGTGAGATGGTGCAGAGATATGGCAAGTCCTCCAGCTGCTATGTACGGTCCGTAGAGGGGAATTCTCAGCGCCTCAAATATGCTGACTCCAACCACTCCGGTCAGGAGCAACAACGCAAATACGCCTCCGGACAGCAAGAAGGTAGCAAACAGACTGATTTGCCCTTCTTCGAGTGACAGACCACGGAATTTCACGCCAGCGTCCCGAGGCCTGGGGTAACGCCGAATCCGATCCCCGTCGGATAGTCGGCTACGGCCGTCACGACCTGGTCGATATGCGATCGTCTTACGCTGCCTGAAGTGTCCTCGCCGGATCCCGTCACGAGAGTGCTGATTCGGGACACGATCAACGTTTCAGCAATGTCGGTTACTTCCTCCCCCCATGCAACCACCATGACTATGACGATACTGAAGATCGCTGCCAGACGCATTGTGGAGCCAACGAAGCGTGACCTGAAGTGCCAGACCAGCAGCGCCGTTGCCGATGTGGCGACAACGACGAGTGATGCAGTGCTGAACAGACATAAATATGCCGGGACAATCACGAAAACATAGCCGATTCGGTATCGCCAGCCCTGCTTCAGCATCGGCAGGACGAAAAACAGGGCGAAGTCATAGTACAAGGCCATGACGCCCGGTTCTGAGGCAAACCCTCGTGCCCGCAGAATGAACCCGAATACCTGAGCCCCGAAGTCAGGAACAGTGGCATATGGGACGAACTGCCCTACATCCCATGCGCCGGTATTCGATCCGACAAACTCGACCAGGATGAACAACGAAACTGCGAGCAACGCAACGTAGACCGCTCTAACTATGCTAAGAGCAGCCCCCTTGCGCACCAGATTGACCAAGCCCGTGCGCATCGCGAGGTAATACACCGTCGCACTGCCGACAATGGCCGCGGCATGAAATGCCGTCTTGAGCGAAATGTATTCAGCCGAGCCCAGCCATGGAACAAAGCAAACTGCGATCAGGATCAGCATCACCGCATAGCGACGATCGATGAGCAGTTCCTTGCAATGGAACAACCATGCGGTGAGCACGAGTCCGATTGCCATGGGGGGAATCAGCAAGGGGCTAGGGGCAAAGACGTTGACCATTGGCATCGAAAGGAGCATCGCGTACGTCAGGCATTCAGAAACAGACAGCGACCTGCCGCCCTCTGAAGCATGCGCGCTGGCCATCGTCGTCGTACTCATACAGGTCAAGTACCCTGCTGTTTGAAATGCGGGTTGATCTTTCGGTGCACGAAGTCGACCCAGGCCTTCGGCATCAGGCGGTGCAATGCCAATCGAATATACGCCCTCGTGGTACGCACTAGATAGAAGAGATGCGCCAGGAACCAGTTCTGCCGATGTTCTATGGCGATAGCGCGGACCTCACGTAGACCGGCACGCCAGCGCAGGTTGCTGACACCTCCTTCACTCAGGTGGCCAAGCAACTGCGGCACAAAGACGCCTCGAGCTCCGAGTAGTTCGGCCCTGAGATGCCAATCGAAATCCATCGCGATGCGACGCCTGTTGTCGAAAGGCCCGACCTTCTCGTAGGCGTCTCTGCGAACGACCACCGTGGGATGATTGATGAACGGCATGCGATAGCGCATGTTTTTCCAGTAGTCGCTCCGGCCTTCCATGACATACAGCAATCTACCGTCAACTGTGTGCACGGCCAAGTTGCCAAAGGCAAACGCAGCGCCGCTTTCTTCTAGCGCCTTCACAGCTTGTGCAATCTGGTCTGGCGACATCCAGTCATCCGAGTTCACGAATGCAACGTAGCGGCCACGAGCCACAGCAATGCCCAGGTTGAAGGCGTTGCTGATACCCCCGTCAGGCCCGCTGCGCCAATATGACAATCGCGCGCGGTATTTCTCGATGATGCTGACCGTGGCATCCCGTGATCCTCCGTCGATGATCACGTATTCGATCATTCGGTAAGTCTGATTGAGGACGCTTTCGATCGTTCTTGCCAGGCCCGCTTCGGAGTTGTACGAGATCGTTACGACGGTAACCAACGGCAACTCTGCGCTGTCGCCGATCGGCGCTCCATCGATGGTGACGGCACGCGACTCCGATCGCACGTCTGCGCTGGTCAGGGCGTCCCGATACACGTCAAATGCCGAGGCACGCAAGGGCAACTCGTCAATTACATTCATAGGTCTTCGCTCATCGATAGAACTCAAGGACGCCAATCGCGCACGACATTTCCTTCGGAACCGGGATAATAGGTCGAGATGTAAGTATGTTCCGGAAGGAATTCGTGCGCGTGTCCCTCGGTGCAGGCAAGTACGAAGCGCGCCGTATTGATCTGCCCGAGAGGTCGGTCCAGCCAGCCAGCACATCGCTCAGGTGCCCGAATCAGGTTCAGGTAGGAGGCTCGTTCACGAATCGATGTGTCGGTCCACGAGCTCATGGGCTCCCTCCATTTCATTGCCACATCCGGGCCGTGGTCGCCCTGCAAAACGATCATCGCCTGCGCATCCAACGCGATGATGTGATCGACCAAAGTCTCGACTTGCGTGTTGACACATTCCAATGCGCCCACGTAGCCGGCGCGCTGTTCCTCCAGCGAGCCTGCTTGCCACATTTCCAGTCCGGTTTTGGCGGGCTGACAGTTGCGATCCAATGAATATGGCGGATGCGGCGCAGTGTGATGAGCAAACACAAATATCGGCTGATGCTCCGCGAGCATCTCCTGCAGTCGTTTACCCACAGGTTCGAGTGCGTTGCGGTGCCGCTCCACGATATGCAGTAGCGCCCTGCCGACGGGCGTGGGTGCGAGGTAGGACTGCGCCATGTAGATCGCGTCAAAGGTCACCTGTTCGCCCAGGCAGTGTACGTGCAGCGCCGGACATCCGACGATGACGTTGCCGGAGAACCAGCTCGAGTATCCATCAGCCTGCAATCGCGCAATCAGCGGCGGCGGGGTCTGCGCATCCAGCAGCGCCGGATAGAGAAAGCGTGCGTCGTTCCAGCTGCGCGGATCGTCCGTTTGGGGATACTGAAGCGAGAATATTCCGCCTATGGTTTGTTCCGTCTTCAGGTAGTTCGAATACTCACGCCCCATGTCGCGAAAGCCGCGCGCCGCCATCCGGCCGAGAAAAGGCGAATTGTCGAACAACATCGTCTCACGGAGGCTGCGGATCCCGGCATAGCCATCGAGGATGATGTAGTAAACGTTCACATCGGGGTCTGCGTCGGCTGGGCTGACCGTCAAGTCCGCAGCCACCGTGTCGACCATGTTCATGGCGGGCAGGCGCAACACCGCTGCGGCGAGCATTACCAGCGCTGCGCCTGCCGCGACGAACGAGAAAGTCCGGGTCGCGATCTGCAAGTGCATAGACCCGCGGGCCCGCCACGCGAAGAACATGGCGACAGCCGCGCACAGAAGCCAGTAGCCGCTGGGAGTCACGCCGCCGATGCGTATGAACGCGTGACGGAAAACTTCGCGCATCGCGAGATAGCCGAAGAACAGGCAGATCGCCACGGCCCAGGGAACGATGACGTTACCACGCTTCGAGCGCCTCGCGTACCAGTGGAGGGCATGACCAGTGAGGCCCAGGCCAACCGTGATCGCGAATACACCTGCGAGACAGCGCAAGCCGCCGCGCTGCACTTCGCTCCAGTTCCGCGCGATGAAATTAATGGCAGGCCAACTGGATATCGCCCAGATTGCGACGATGCTCGACCGTCTCGAGCTCATGTATGGCGGGAGTATTCGATGATGAGTCGTCCAGTCGAAGTGAGGTAGGTCCGATGCCCGAGGTCGGCGAGCCGAGAGAGTTCGGTTTCGAAGGTCGCAAGATCGTAGGGATGACGCAGCCTTTCGGCGGGCCCCGCGATGCGTTTCGCCATCGGATCGTCCGGCGGCACGAACTCGATCAGTCCGCGCGGCGCGAGGCCGACGATTGCACGCAGTGCCGCGGGCAGCGGCACGCCCCCGTCGGCCCAGGTTTCCGGAAACGACGCCGTAGGCGACCGCAGCGCCCTAAACACGCTCGCGCCAAATTCGATGACCTGTCCTTGGGGATCGCGAAAGGAACCGGCAGCGATTTGCGGCGCTGACTCGGTAGACGTCAACTTGAGGAGTTCCCGCGCCGGAAGATTCGATTCGCTCTATCTACCGCGCGCGCCCAAAGCGATATCAGCCAGAGTCGCGAGCGCGTGAATGCCGCCAGAAACATGGCAAACAGCGCGAACAGAGCCTGTATGAAAAGACTTCCCGTCCCAGGGTCGAGATACATCTGTCCGACTCCTTACTCAAGACCAGACGCTTTATACCCGCCGCGCCTCCGGAAGACGAGCCTTTAAGGGTTCCTAGGAGCCGGCAATGCCGTCGTTGCAATAGATAGCATCGAGGTGAAGCAGCTCACCGCGCTGCTAATCGAAGCCAGCCAGCGATTTGAGTATTTCCTGTCATGGCCTCTATCTACCGCGCGGGAACTCGAAGACCGGCCAAAAGCTGCGGATATTCTCCTGCGCGCGCTCAATCGCCGCGGGGCTTCAAAATATAGTTCCACGTCTGAAATCCTGGCGGCTGAGTGGGCTCGTACCCCAACGGATCGAGACGGTTGCGGATAGCGGTCATGCGATCCTGGTCCATCACTTCTATCAGCAGCACCGGTCGCAGAGTCGACAACAGTTCTTTCCCACCGTCCAGCACGCCCAACTCACTCCCCTCAACGTCCACTTTCATGAATGAGACAGGCGGGCGACCAAGTGATTGCCAGATTTCATCCAGGGGACGCATCTCCACCTCGATAACCGCCGGGCTCGAAGCAACCGTTAGATCTGAATACACTGAAACGAATGCGGGATCGAGCGCAGTGTTCAACTTGACGGAACCTGCCTTGTCGCCAACGGCTACTTCAACTATCCGGATATTGGATTGCCGATTCATCTCCGCATGTGCACGCAGCCGAGCACAATTTCTAGGCAGAGGATCCAAGGCGATAACCGTACCTGTCTTGCCCACCAGACGCGCCAGGGTGATCGTAAATATCCCGACATTCGCTCCCACGTCGATCACTGTGCTCCCCGGCGCAGCAAATCGCTCGCAGGCAGCAAGTTCGGCATCCTCGAAATATTGCCGAATTAGCAGATGACTGCCGATTCTTTCCGCCGAACTCATCGTGATGACATCGCCACAGGGCAGCTGAACGTCAAGGTCGGCGTTCTTTGGCATTAGGAAATCGATCAAGATCTTCTGCAGAAGACCCTTGCCATGCTGCAAAGGCGAGTGTCTCAAGTAGAGACGCAAAGGAAGGGCTGCCTTCCAGCGCAGTGAAGTGTCATTCTTCAACGTGACTCGATATTCACCGCTCATCAGAACCCCTCAAATCCGCAGACAGTCGCTCCCAGGCACGGACAGAAACCACGGCGACGCCGTAACAAACCAGACGGCGCTGGCGCTTCAAGCGCTCGGCTCCCGATAGCTCAACGCTTGCGGTAAACATTCTGGTGTCCCACTCCTCCGAGGTGATCGAGTTCGCGATCCGCAATCTCACGTGCCACCCTGCTGGGGCCTGGGTGGCCGGCAAATGAGAACGCGGGCGGCTGGAAGTCGGTATACAAACTCGAGTCGTCCATCACCAGCAGCCCGCCGGAGCGCAACGCCGCCACGCTGTTGCGATAGTCCGAGAGCACGACCTCGTAATCGTGCCCGCCATCGATATACACACAATCAAGAGGCTCCCGTTTCAGATACGCGAGCGCATCGGGATCAGTGGAGAATGCCTGCAGGTATTCCGGCTCGGGCAAATCGAAATGACGGAAATTCCTGAGGACGTCATCCAGGTAGTTCAACTTCGGATAATGGCTTACCTCATCTCCGGCCTGACTGAATGGCGAGATACACCGGATGCGGGTGTGCACATCGATGTGATTCGAGATCAATGCCCAGAGCGAAATCACCTGCCCGCGGAAGACGCCGATTTCCAAGAGGTTCTGCGGTTTGAACTCCCGCAAAAGGAGGTACCACATCGCGTGAAATGCGTCCTCGCCGAATCCCCTGTGCTCGAAATACTGTCGGTGCTGACGTAGCGGCGCGGGCAGAGTCTTGTGGAAGTAACGATGCATGTAGGCATGCAATTCGTTGCGCGACGGAAAGCGGCGTGCTGCCTCAGAAAATGAGAGATCGTGGTCCAGATCGGTCCGCTCCTGTGCAAACCGGAGCCGCGCCTTGTTGCGCGATCTCGCTTTGAACATGCCGACTATTTTGGCAAATGGATTGAAATTCCTGGTCTTCATCATCTGGATTGCTTCAGGGATCGTTCTCGATAGGTAAGCGACATCGCGCGCAGGATTCGCCCAGCGGAGCGCCCGAGGTTCCGAAAGATGATCGATATTTCGTTCCCCAAAATTCTATCGACAAGGTTATTGATGTCTTTCGATCCAGGTAGTCGCACATCCGGCTCTCCGTAGCACTTGACACCATTCCTGATCGACAGAAGGGTCACAACCGCCTGATCGTGGCGATGATCGACGAAGTCGGGAAAGTTCTTGATTTCAGGAACTGCAATCTCATCCGCGAGAACGTCCCGCCTCGTGCACCACTGGAGCCACTCCTCAACGAATGCCTCCGACCGATTCGACTTTTGCCAGATCGAGTAAGTGGCCTGTATCTGAGGGTGCTGCCAGTACACCGACTTGTCGCAGTCCATCAGCACAAAGCACTCGCGCTTGATCCACTTTGTATTGGGTCCATGCTCCGGAACGTAGACGCCAGGAAGCATGCCAGCATTCTGCCGCTCGCACCAATCGAGCAACGGTGCGAGGGGGCGCGAGATCTTGTTCGGCGCTGAAGTGCGGCCCACGTCCCAATAGACAATGAAGTCTCCGTTGCTTGCCTGATCCAGTGCACGACGGATCACGTACGGCTTCCACAGCCAGTAGCCGTGGCCGCGCCTGCATTCAAAAATGTCGCGGTGAGTTCGGTGGAATTCTGTCGCTCGGAGCTTGACCTCGTTCCACGCAATGCATTCGGTGATACCGCCTAGAGGTGCGGATTTGTTCAGCAGATCTTGCTGCTCGTAGAACGGCGACGACGCGAAAGTAACCAGCTTGACTTGGCGGCGCGCGGTCATAGGAACGATGGGTCGGTGATCGGCACTGAACTGCCTCGATTAGCTGGCGGAATTGCAACATCAAATAGCCAGCTTTTCACGAATGCGCCTGATGAGGTTGAAGCGCTGCCTGCGGCTGAACGCATCGAGGCGTGCGCGGCTTTCCTCATATCGCCGCAATACTTTTGCTGGATCCTCGCTCGGGCTGTCGACCACGACCGGCACCGGGTCCTGCGGGAAATCCTCGCGCGGCAGCGATTCGATGAAAGCCTTGTGGTCTTGGTACACATAGCGCCTGTTCCTCTTCATGATGGCACCCACGCCTGGTTGTGGTTTGCGTCGCATTCCGCCCCACTCCACCCGTGAGCGAACTTTCAACGCATAGACAACGTTGACAAGGCCGACCTTCAGGCATCGCAGTCCATAGTCATGATCGTCGTACGTGTACGGCGCATATTTTTCATCCAGCAGGCCAACCTTGCGAATCGTCGCAAAGGAGATGCATTCGGGGCTGCGCAGACAAACCATCCGCTGCACGGCATGCTCCGGCAACAGGGGCTTGGCGCACATGCCATGACCGTAGCTGCTCTCGATCAGGTCTTCCTCCCTGATCTCCTCCAGCGAGGGGTCCACCACTACATTCACTCCATGTCGAAATGAAAGCACGCCGATCGTATGGCCGAATTGGCGATTGACGGCCAACACTTTCTTTTCGAAGTGCCGATCAGACAGCAGTATGTCGTCCTGGACCAGGATGTTGTAGCCATCGCCATCCTGCGGAATCTGACGCAGGGCGATGTTCAGCGACAAGATCTCGTGAACATCGGGAGCTTTCAACTTTGTAATCGGCAGACCGACACATTCATCGATCAATCGATCCACGACGGCTTCGGTGCCATCCGTACATCCATCCAGGACCAAGTACACGTGGCTGTTTTCGCCGGCGCTGAGCAAAATTCCGGTGATGACGCGCTCGATCAGGTCTTCCTTGTTGTGAATTGTTACCACGTAATTGAAGCGTGTCATTCTGAACCCTGAGTTGACTTGGCGGACTGGACGTTCGAGCGAAATAGCCGTCTTGCGACCAGTCCGGCCGGAAGACAATAACCAACTGTATAGGCGACGACCGTGGCCCATACAACGCCAGCCGGTCCCATCCAGTAGGCGAAGGGAACCTTGAGGGCCAACGCGGCAATCGAAGCCCCTCCGTAGATTTTAAGCTGAAGGCGCAGGAATTGTGGGTTGTTGAGAAGCGAGGTGATGGCGCCCCCGTATGCCGCGACGACAATCCAGCCTGCGAATGCGGCAACTAGCAGAAAATCCGGAACAAGCTGATCTCCAACCCAGACTCGTACGATCGACTGACCGAATGCGAGGAAGACGATTGCCAGCAACAAGCCGGCCACCATGCTCAGCAGCACGGCACGATTCAATGCCTTGTGTGCCCACGCATAGTCGCCCTGCGCAAGTGCCTCACCCAGCGCAGGCCACAACGGATACATGAACAGGCTGAAAATCAGGGAAGTCTGAAACAACTTGTACATGACGGCATACGGGCCGACCGTGGCAGCTCCGAAAAGCTGCGCAATGACAAAATTGTCGCTGACAGTGCCCGCTACGCTACACAGCTGGAGTACCACAAACATAGCGCCAACGCCCAACAGGCTCTTCAAGACCAGCGGATCGCACTTGACGAGCCTGGGCCGCAGCGCTGGCTTGCGGATCCCAAATTCAACGAGGCTGTTGATCGCGCCGAGGAGAACCGGGCCACCATTCATCGCCAAGACTAGCCAGGCCACGCCTGCCTGCCGCTGAGCCGCGACCAGCACGGCGGCAAGCGAAAATAGCGACGCTCCGGCTTGCCGAGACTTGCGCGCCCGCTTTCCTGAAGTCCCATTTGCACTCGCTGCACTACCGTAAACGGCAGGCAAGCAGCAAAACACAAAACGAAGGCCAGAACGCCGGGACCAGCTTCCGCAGCCGCCTGAGCCATCGTCACGCCAAACACTTTTTCCCATGAAACTAGGGAATACGTGCTCAGGAAGGCGATCGAAATGAATGCCGCCAGTCCGCACAGCATGTAGAACGCGCTCGACACGAGGCGGGATCGCTTCTCGACTTCGCGCGTGCCGTCCGTTGCAGCGAGCGCGGTCACAAGACCACTGCCAATGCCCATGTCCGCAAACGACATCAGCGCGATCAGCGAGGATATCGTCATCCACATGCCGTAGCGCTCTGGGCCGAGATACGCAACTGTCAGGGGCGCCGATATCGCAACCGTAACGAGGCTTATGAATTTCGATAGGCCAGCGAACCCTCCGCCGAGAAATATGGCTCGGTATCTCGCGAAGGATCGACTTTCACCATCGATCGGCGTGCGCCAGGTGAGAAGCCGCGCGAGAAGTTTCACTGCCTTTCCAGTGCTTTCGGCACGCTCTCCATCTTCAATTCATGTTCGAGGCGACATACCAATCGTCCCAGAAGGAGAACGCCTCGAACTTCCTAGAGAATCCCTTGGAGGTCAGCAGAGAATGAATCGCTGCTCTGTCCTCCGTGAAGTTGTGCTCGACGGTGATGACATTGACCTTGTACTGGTCGAAGTCAAACGCGGACAGGATCTTCAACTCCGAGCCTTCTGTATCAACCGACATATAGTCGATTTTGGCAGGTGCTTGATGCTCCCGCAGCAGGGAGTTCAGCGCGACGGTGGTCACCGTATACACCTCCCCCTTCTCACGATGCTTGGCGTGTAGATCGTTTGACTCAAAGCTTTCGATGGTCGAAAGCTCCGCGAAGGAAGCCTCCTTGAACTGCAGTTGCTCGTCATTCTTGTCCCACACGCACCTGAAATCCAGCGTGCAGCCGCGATTTCGCCGCAGATCCTCGTGCCAGCATTTTGCGGGCTCGGCCAGAATGCCGCTCCACCCGCTGTGCTTCTCGAGCAGATACGTATTGCTGAGATCGACTCCATTGGTGGCGCCAAACTCGACGAAAAATCCGTTCGGCTTCTGGGAGAGCACGTATTGCACAAACAGGTCCTGGAAAATCTGGGATTTGGAGAGCCTGTAGTGAGAGCTGCAGGAAATCAATGAACGCAATCTCCTCGTCCTTCGGGTGCTGTTCCGCGAGGCCGCGCAGCCTGCTCAATGCCTGCATGATGTCGGCCAACTCGTTGCCCGGAGTCGGCGGATGATATCGAACGACATCGAAACCCCAGCGCCGGACGAGAGATTTAACTGCGCGAACCATTGATGTTGACACTTTGAGTCCCGGAAATTTTTCACTAGAACGATTTGACCGAAGCCGCCAGGATCGCCAGGTTGTCGTAGTCCCTGCGACGGGGGCCGGAGTTTACACAGGCAGGTCAGGCGGCGTGAAGCAAAAATGAGGTAAGGGAAATGCCGGAACGGAAACCGGCGGTTTCCCATTCACGGTATCAACTTGCTGTACCGGTTCGAATCTCGGTTCCCGCCTGGAGAAACCATTGATAAGCCGCCGCAATACCTTCTGCGAGCGAAATTCGAGGCCCCCAACCCAGCGCCCGCAGGCGCGACACGTCCAGCAGCTTGCGCGGTGTCCCATCGGGCTTCGTCGTGTCGAACTCGATTTGCCCGTGATAGCCCACGATTCCCTGGACAAGAATCGCAAGGTCAGCGATTGAGATGTCCTCGCCTACGCCGACATTGATCAATTCCTCGCTCTCGTAGTTGTTCATCAGGAACAGGCAGGCATCGGCGAGATCGTCGACATGCAGAAACTCCCGGCGCGGGGTGCCTGTACCCCACACGATTGTCTTGGCGTCACCGCGCAGTTTCGCGTCATGAAACTTTCGAATCAGCGCCGGCAGCACATGCGAATTCTGCAGATCGAAGTTGTCACCAGGGCCGTACAGGTTCGTCGGCATCACCGAAATGGCGTTGAACCCGTATTGCCGCCGATACGCCTGGCACATCTTCAACCCGGCAATTTTTGCGATCGCATACCACTCGTTGGTCGGTTCGAGCGGACCGGTCAAGCAGACAACTTTCGGGCATGGGCTGCGGCGCAAGCTTCGGGTAGATGCAGCTGGAACCCAGGAACAGCAACTTGTTCGTCCCATGCCGATAGGCCGCGTCGATGACGTTGGTCTGAATCTGCAGGTTGTCGCGCATGAAATCGGCAGGGTAAGTATTGTTCGCGTGGATGCCACCGACCTTCGCTGCAGCCAGAAAAACATGCTCGGGCCGTTCTGATGCGAAGAACTGCTCTACCGCCGCCTGATTGCGCAGATCGAGCTCGGCGCTGGTCCGCGTCAAGAGGTTCGTGTACCCATCGCCACGCAGGCGGCGCACGATGGCGCTGCCGACCAGGCCCCGATGGCCCGCAACGTAAATCCAGCTCGTTCTTATTCATGGTGGCGGTAGGTCTTGAAACCTTCGCGCGCCACCAGCGCGTCGCGCTTCGCGATCTCGAGATCGGCCGCGACCATTTCCTTCACGAGCGCCTCGAAACTGATTTCCGCCTTCCAACCCAGTTTCTGTCGCGCTTTGCTAGCGTCGCCCAGCAGTGTCTCCACTTCCGTAGGCCGGAAGTAGCGCGGGTCGACTTTCACGATGACTGCACCGGTCTTCGCATCGATACCCTTCTCATCGACACCTTTGCCTTGCCATTCGATCCGGATGCCGAGCTCGTTCGCAGCAGCAGATCACAAATTCGCGAACCGAGTGCTGCTCGCCGGTCGCGATCACGAAATCCTCGGGCTGATCTTGCTGCAGCATGAGCCACTGCGCTTTCACGTAATCGCGCGCATGCCCCCAGTCACGGAGGGCGTCGAGATTGCCAAGATAGAGACAGTCCTGCAGACCTTCGGCGATGCGAGCCAGACCGCGCGTGATCTTTCGGGTGACGAACGTCTCACCGCGCAAAGGCGATTCGTGATTGAAGAGGATGCCGTTGCAGGCGTACATGCCATACGCCTCGCGGTAGTTGACCGTGATCCAGTATGCGTAGACCTTCGCCGCTCCGTAGGGAGAGCGCGGGTAGAACGGCGTGGTCTCCTTCTGCGGTATCTCCTGAACCTTGCCGTACATTTCGGAGGTCGAGGCCTGATAGAAACGCGTCTTCTTTTCGAGCCCCAGAATGCGAATGGCCTCCAGAATCCGCAACGTTCCGAGCGCGTCGGAGTTCGCCGTGTATTCCGGCGTCTCGAATGAAACCGCTACGTGGCTCTGCGCCGCGAGATTGTAGATCTCGTCCGGCTGCACCTGCTGGATGATGCGGATGAGATTCGTCGCGTCGGTCAGATCACCGTAGTGCAGCTTAAGGCGAACATTGCGCTCGTGCGGATCCTGATACAGATGATCGATGCGATCGGTGTTGAAGAGGGACGCACGGCGCTTGATGCCGTGCACCTCGTAGCCTTTCTCCAGCAGAAACTCGGCGAGATACGCGCCGTCCTGACCAGTAATACCCGTGATTAATACTTTCTTGTCCAAGCCCCTGCTCCTGATCGGGCGCAACCTCAAAAGTCGCTGCTGATTGATCGGAAATTAGAACGAATTCACCGCAGCCGCTGCAATCGCCAGGTTGTAGAGGATGGAGGTTACGGCCTGCCACAGCGGCAATGCAGGCAAGCGCTCGGTATCGAGCGGGACCACCACGGTGTCGCCCGGTTTCATGGCAACCTGGCCGCTGCGACGGAACCAACCACTGCTTTCGCTGGATACCACACTGCCGTCCGCCCGCACGATGTAAATGCGCCCACGATCGGCCTTGCGCGTTGTGCCGCCGGAAAGCCCGATGTAGTCATCCCGGGTGAGATTCTCCCGGTAGAAGTGTGAGGTCGTGTTTTGCACTTCACCGATGACCGTCACTTCCTGTTTGAGTTTCGGAATCATGACGATGTCACCTTCGCGCAATGCCACGTCATTCGCGGAACCGATCGGCGATGCCACGACGCTGTTGAGGTCAATGACGAGACGCCCGACTGCCTTTGTCGATTTGAGCTGACTGAGCAGCGATTGACCAACGGTCAACGCCTGGGAGGCACCTGCCTGGTTGGCGGCGGTGGCCTGCAGCGCCGCTGTAGCCAGATCGCCCTGCAGACGCTCGGCCAGCCGGTCCAGTCTGCATTTGTTCGCGTTCCTGAAGTTCCTCACGCGTAAATATCGTGCCCTCCGGGAAAGCGAGCGAGGTGAGTCCTCCGGCGCGTTGCATCACCGAGCGCAAAGTTTCACCACGCTGGATGGGATAGATCCCGGGAAAACGCACTTCGCCGGCCAATGTGACTTGTTCCTGCTCGCTCCATTCAGGGACTTCTTTTATGTTCAGAAAGTCGAAGGGCTGGAGCAGGACGTCGGCGCTCTCGTCTCCCTTGAGTACCGCGGCAAGATCGATGTCGATGAGCTGGGTCTGCCGTTGTTCACCGGCGAGGCGATACCGCGTGAGCTCGGCCTTCGCTCCGTACGCGGCCTCCTGCAACCCACCACCCGCGCGTAACAGATCACTGATCCGCATACGCGGCTCGAGCGGGTAGTCACCCCTCGCCTTCACACGGCCATCGATTCGCACCTCTTCGCTGGGTCGATCGATGCGTGACTGGCGTCTCAATTCCTCGAGCAGCGGTTCCATGGACTGAGTTCGCCCGGACTCGGTGTCGAAAACGATGATGCGATCGCGCGCCATGAGCTCGACGTTTTCGGCCGAATCGGGCTCGCGCAGCGCGGCGGCAAGGTCTGCCGACAGGATTACGATCCTGCGATCCGGTGGCAGCTCGCGTCGGATCACCAAGTAATTGAGGTCAGCGTTAGGTTTGAGTTCATCGACCGAGCCCAACACGTCGACTATGCGCAGACCCTTGTGCCAGGCGGATTGACCGGGCCGGAATACGAAGCCTTCGACCGTCACGCCCTGATCGAGGGTTGGGCGCAGGCGCAATACCCGCAGGCTGTCGCCATTGCGCAGCAACTCGCCGCGTCCAACGGCCCCGTCGAGCGGCACGTTGACCACCACGCGCTGTCGCGCGTCGTTGACGCGCACCAGGGCCGCGCGGCCTGGATCTGCCTCGGTAGTCAGACCGCCTGCCAGCTGAACGACATCCGCAACCGAAGTGTTGCCCTTGATCTCGTAAATTGCAGGCCGATGCACTTCGCCATCGACCGCCACGGTGGCGGAAATCGGCGGAATGAAAATGACGTCGCCCGGAAGCAACTGTGCGTCGTCACTGAAATCGCCGCGCAACAACAGGTCGTAGAGATCGATCCGGCGGACGATCGCGCCGGCTCGCTTGAGCTGAATATCCCGCAGCGAACCGATTGGCTTGATGCCGCCGGCGGCAAACAGCGCCGAGCTGATCGCGGCAAGTCCGCTGACGGTGTAGCTGCCCGGCCGATTGGCTTCGCCCATGACGAATACGCGAATCGACCGCGTGTCACCCATGCTTACACTGGCCTGCACGCCGATCATCTGACGAGCAACGCGCGCTTCAAGGTCGGAGACCACGCTCGCAAATGTTCTGCCGCCCACGCTGATGGGCCCCAGCTCCGGAAAGTTGAGCTGACCATCGCGCCCGACAACCAGGCGCAGGTTGCGATTCTGACTGCCGAACAGCTGAACATTGATGCGATCACCAGGGCCCACCACGTAGTCGTATGGCACCGGGACTTCCGTGACTGGCGCGAACGTCGACGGGGCATTCTTGAAAAGGTCGTAGCCGAAGGGTTTCAGACCCTGGATACCCGCCTTTTGCACCGGTAGTTTGGTGACTTTCAATTCGAGGTTGTGAAAGGCGCCGACTGCCGAAAGCCGGTGTGTCGCCTGTTCTTCACTGAGTCCCGCCAGCACGATTGGCGCGAATCCCGGCAACAACAGGGCCCCGGAAGCATCGAGCTGGTAGGGGTTGCGCGAACGCATGAGGTCGATGACTCGCTGTAGTTTCTCGCGCTCTTCAGGTTCGAGCTCCGGTGCCGGCTCCGCCGGCACCGCGATCGGCGGCAGTCCCGGGCCCGGACTTTCAATGCGCGCGGGCTTGTCTTTCTTGAAATCGAGATCGAGCAGCAGCGAATCTTCGGGCTTCAGCGTCTTGTCGTCGAACGGCTGCCCCAGAACCAGCGCATCATCAGATTCGCGGCTCGTGCCGCTCCTGCGTTCCCGGGTGTCGCGATTGCGATCGGTGTCGCCGGTCGTCGCGGACCCCTCGTCGATAACCGCTCCGCCAAGGCCGAGCTGTTCGAGCAACGCTTCCCGATCTTCCGGGTTCATGCTGCGCAGAAGCTCGAGCTGCTCCGCCGTCGGTACTTGTGCGGCAGCCGGCTGAATACCTGCGCCCAGCAACGCCATCACCACGAACAACCATAACCTGCGCATCAGAATCCCTGTTGCCAGCTGAGGGAGCCACGGACGTCGGAGGCCCCGTCTCGCGGCGCGCTCCAATCGTCGTATCCCAGCCCGATGCTGACTTTGCCTATGCCGAAGACTTTCGAGTAGCGCAATTCTACATTGTCGAGGTCGGACGGCACGTCGCTAATGGCGTGCGTGCCGCTGCCGTCGCGATTTAGCTGCGCATGGCGCAGCTTCGATGCTGAGTATGTCGCCATTGGTGCGAGTGAGCAGCCCGGCCACCGAGAACATGCGGCTATCGTTGTCGAGGGAATGCCCGATGATCCGGCCTCGATAGGTGTAGCCCTGCGGGTAGATGTGGTGGCGGTAGGCGCAGTTGAATTCGCGGCGTCTTCGCTCGTGAAAATGCAGGCCGTGTCTGCATATTCGGCGCGCAGCCGATATCCGCCCAGCGGGCTCGCGCCCCAGAACTCGAGCCCGAACTGGCCGATGAACTTGCTCGGCAGGCCTCCCGCCTCGTCTTCGCCTATCCACTGCGTGTAGAACGCGACCGGCAGCGACTTCCAGGGCGAGCGCAGGCGCATGTCGTAGCCGGCCATCTGGTTGCCGGGCTCTTCGATCGGGTCGCCGCCCTCCATCGTTGTTGTCGCGCCCGAAGAGCATGTCGGTGAACGTGTCCCAATCGCAGGGCCGATCTCCGCCGCAGAATTGCGCCGTGCGCGTCAGGCCGAACTCCAGCCAGGGGCGCGGCTTGAAGTTCACGCGCGCCGCGAGAAACTTCACATCGGGAACGGCGACATCGCTGCCTTCGATCTCCCCGAGAGCGATGCTGGCGCGCCACGGGCCGATCCACGAAAGCCACTTGCGTCTTGAACGGATCGGTGTAATTGCGTTCGAGCGTGATGCTCGGAATCGGCCTGGCGTTCGTCGAGAGGATCAGGCTGCCATCCCAACCAGGCCCCCACCAGCGCTCCATGAGTCCCGCAGAAATCATGAAATTCCCGACGTTCACGCCGAGATAGGAACCATCGGCGCGAAACTGTTTGTCGTCGTCGGGATTGGCCACGACCGACCCCTGCAGATTCAACGCGAGGTGGTCGGTGAGCCAGCTGGCGCGTAGCGCGAACTCACCGTCCTCGCGCGGCGTGTCCTCGAAGCCGCGCAGCATCGTCGGCTCGTACGCACCGCGCACGCGTATGCCGAGCGCCCGCGTACCCGTTGGCCGATGCCGCCCGCGATAGTCGTTGAACACGCAGCAACGCCTCGGCGACGGAATCGTCCAGCCCGACGATGTTCGCGGCCAGCGCGTCGCGCGCGATGTCAGGCCACGACATCGGCCAGGTGGTCACGGGTCCGCGCAGGATCCCGGCATCGGCGAGCAGCTGGATGTCGCTGCGCAAGCCTTCATCTCCCGGCGCCAGCCACGGATCGGCGTGCGCGAGGCAGCCAGACCGCACGCCAGCACACCAAGCCACCTCACCGGCGAGCGCGCATGCTCAGGGCGCGAATGCGTGGGTCCAGCGAATGAAGCCGAAGGCCTGCGTTTCGCGCTCGCCGCCGCCGTGTCGGCACCCGGGTTTCGACACCCAGATCCACGTCGAAGTGTTCGCCAAACAAACGACCCTTCCAGCCAAATTCCAGCGCACCATAGTCCGTAGGCTCGGAGGCGACGGTATTGAGAATGTCGTCGAAGTCGTCGCGATTGAGCCGCGAGTGCGCGCGGTCGCTGACCACAGCTCGCCGCCGGCCGTCGTGAAGGTGGCGCCGAGCGTGTAATTCTCCGCATCGCGATCTGCGGTGTAACCGATGACGCGACCCTTGTATCGATACCCTTCGACGTTGAAACGGCCCTGGTTGTAGCCGCAGTTGAAGTAAGGACCGCGGTCGGTGCTCGCCGAGCAAGTGGTGGTGGTGTACTCGAGGTAGACCTGCAGCAGGCCACCATCAGCCATCGGTTTCCACATCTCGATGCCGTGCTGCGCGAGGTATTTCGCCGGCATGTAACTCGACTCGTCCTCGCCGATCATCTGAGAGTAGAGCGCGTAGGGCCAATTGCCGATCGGCGAATTCCAGCGAATGTCGAACCCGGCCATCTGGTTGCCCGGCTCGTTCTCCGGCTGTCGCGTCGATACCCACGTTGTCGTTTCCGGCAATCATGTTCCAGAACACATTCCACGAACACGCGAGCTGCTCGCCGCAGAACTGCGCGGTTCTCGAAAACCCGAGTTCGATGTCCTTGAACGGCATGACCACCAGGCGCGCGGCCATGAAAAGCGGCGCGTCGATGTCCTCGCGCTCCGACTCCATGCGGCTGAAGCCAAAATTCAGGCGCCACGGGCCGAGCCAGCTGAGCCAGCGCGATTCCCACGGGCGTGCTGAAGCGCGTTCCAACATGATCGTCGGCATCGGACGCGCGTTGTTAGACAGGATGAGGCTGCCCTCGTGGCCCGGTCCCCACCAGCGGTCGAGCATGTTGGCGCTCAGCAGCCAGTTTCCCCACTGCACGGTGGCGTGCGAACCGTCGAGGCGGAATTCGTCGCCGTCGGCCGGATCGTTGACCGCAGTCATGTTCAGCGAAAAATCGGCGCGTTCGCCCATCGAATACATGATGCGGCCGCGCAGCTCGGCATCTTCGCGCCCGACGGTGTCGAAATCACGAAGCAACCCCGGTTCGCCTGCCGTCAACCACGCGTCGAAGTCGAGACCCCGGGCCGAAGGCGCAGGCTTGACGTCGAGCCGGGCGCGCACACGGGCGAGCGCGGCCATCACCGCCGAATTGGTGGCGAAGTGAGACTTGCTGTTCTCGATGGCGTGGCGAACCGCAGCACGCGGCATGGGCCACTGATTGACCGGCAGACGGATGACCGCCGCATCGTTGAGCAGCAGCAGGTCGTTGCGCAACAAGGTATCGCCTTGTTCGAACCATCCGGCATCGGCAGCAGCAGGGCCGGCGGCGGCGCCCAGCAACAGCGCCGTCAGAATCGCAGACACGCATCATCGATTCCACTACTCAGGCGATCGAGGAGCGGTTTCAGCATGGCGCGAGTTCCGACAGCTCGTTCGGGGTTGCGCACCAGCGGCGACACTTCTTCACACATTTTCTTGCCCAACTCCACGCCCCATTGATCGAACGCATTGATGCCCCACACCACGCTCTGTGTGAACACCTTGTGCTCATACAGTGCCACCAAACTACCCAGGGTTCGTGCATCGAGTCGCTGAAACGCGACGATGCTCACCGGGCGATTGCCGACATGGACCTTGTGGCGCGCGAGAAGTTCGACGCGCTCGGGCGAAAGCTTGCGAGCCTGGAGTTCGGTCGCTGGCCTGCTCCGCCGAGTAACCGAACGCGAAGGCTTCCGCCTGCGCGAGGCAATTGCCGATGGCCAGTTCAGCCTGCGCGGGATTGCCGCAGGAAGACTGCGCCGGCACCAGCAGATCGAGCGCTGCGCGTGACGTGCCCTGGTGCAACATCTGGAAGAAAGAATGCTGTGCATTGTTGCCGGGTTCACCCCAGATCACCGGCGCGGTGGAATGGCCGAGCGGCTGGCCCGCAAGGTTCACCGACTTGCCGTTGCTCTCCATGTCGAGCTGCTGCAGATACGCCGGGAATCGTCCGAGGCGGCCGTCGTACGGCAAGACCGCCAGCGTCGGCAGATCCAGGAAATTGATGTTCCAGACTCCGAGCAGACCCATGAGTACCGGCAGATTCCGCTCCCACGGCGCGCTGCGGAAGTGCTCGTCGATCTCGTGGGCACCGGCGAGGAACTCGAGGAACGCGGTGCGGCCGATGGCAATGGCCAGCGACACGCCGATGGACGACCACAGCGAGTAGCGCCCGCCGACCCAGTCCCACATCATGAAGCGGTAGTTAGGATTGATGCCGAAGGCATCCATGGCCTGCGCGTTGGTCGACACCGCGGCGAAGTGCGCCGGCACCGCCGCCTCGCCGAGTTCCGCCGCCAGCCAATGGCGCGCGCTGCGGGCGTTGGCCAGCGTCTCCTGCGTGCTGAAGGTCTTCGACGCAACGATGAACAACGTGTGCGACGCGTCAGCGCCTTCGAGCGCGTTGGCGAGATCCGTGCCGTCGACATTCGAGACGAACAGCACGCGCGGCGCATTGGCAGTCAGCGGATGCAACGCCTGCACTGCCATGGCCGGACCCAGGTCCGAGCCGCCGATACCTATATTGATGATGGTGGTGAACCGCGCACCGCCCGAGCCGCGCACTACGCCTTGGCGCACGTTCTCGGCGAATTCCAGCATGCGTTCGCGCTCTGCCAGCACCTGCCGGCCGATGTCTTCGCCACCCGGACCCTCGGCCGACGCGGCTGGCACGCGCAGCGCCGAGTGCAACACCGCGCGCCCTTCAGTGGTGTTGATGGGCTCACCGCGCCACATCGCTTCGATGCGCGCGCGCAACCCCGCGGCATCCGCGAGACTCTCCAGCAGGCGAAGGCCGTCGGCGTCGATGCGCTGACGCGAGAAGTCGAGATAGAGCCCGGCGGCCTCGCGGGCGAAGCGGTTGCCCCGCGCAGGATCCCCGTCTCGCAGGGCGCGGAGGCTAACGGCGCGGGTTTCGGCGGCGCGCCCTTGCAGGGCACGCCACACGGCGGTCAAATTGTCATGAGTCATAAGGCTCGCGATGGTAGCGACAAGCTATTGACGTTGCGACACTTTCAACGGCGTCCCGACACTGTTTTCAGGCACTTTCAAGGGATTGCTTCTGGTAGTCCCCGCTCAGCACCGAGCGCCACCATTCGTCGTTGGTCAGATACCAATCAACCGTTTCGCGCAGCCCCTGGGTCAGCGTGTAGCGCGCTTTGTAATCTAGCAGGCGTTCCGCCTTGCTCGAGTCGATCGCGTATCGCCGATCGTGGCCAGCTCGATCCTTGACGAAGGTGATCAAACCTCGGGTCGGCAATCCCTTCGACGGCGGCGCATCGGGATACCGGGCTGCGTACGCGGGATTGTCTAGGAAGGCCTGCTGGACCAGATCGCAAAGCTGGGTCACCAGCGTGAGGTTCTCGGCTTCGGATCCGCCGCCGATGTTGTAGACCTCGCCGGCCTTGCCTCGCGCGATCGCCAGGTCGATGCCGCGGCAGTGGTCGCTCACGTGCAGCCAGTCGCGTACGTTGCGTGCCGTCGCCGTAGATCGGCAGCGGCTTGCCGCGCAGGATGTTCACGATGCACAACGGGATCAGCTTCTCCGGGAAGTGGTACGGGCCGTAGTTGTTCGAGCAGTTGCTGGTCGTGACCTGTAGTCCGTAGGTGTGGTGATAGGCACGCACCAGGTGATCCGAGGCCGCCTTGCTCGCCGAGTACGGCGAGTTGGGCGCGTAGGCCGTGATCTCCGTGAACGCCGGATCGTCGGGTTCCAAGCGAGCCATACACCTCGTCGGTCGACACGTGGTGGAAGCGATGCGCCGCGACTGCCGGTGCCTTCCAGCCACACCTTGCGCGCCGCCTTGAGCAGGCGAATGCGTGCCAATCACGTTGGTGTCGATGAACGCGTCGGGCCCGTGATCGAACGGTCGACGTGCGACTCGGCGGCGAAGTGCACCAGCGTGTCGATGTTCTCGTCGCGCAGCAGCGACTCGACCAGCGCGCCGTCGCAGATGTCGCCGTGCACGAAGCGGAACTCGGGTCGTCCGCGAAGCCGCAGCAGGTTGGCAAGGTTGCCCGCGTAGGTCAGCGCGTCGAGCACCACGACACGGTCGCCCGGATGTTCGGCGCAGCCAGTAGTGAACGAAATTCGCGCCGATGAATCCGGCGCCGCCCGTGACCAGCAACTTACGCACTGCGCCAGCTCCTCGATGACCGCCCGCAGGCGTGTTCGCCAATGTACCGGATTCAGCCCGAATCGCTGCACGGCTGATGACTTGTCGAGCACGCTGTACGACGGACGCCTCGCCGGCGTCGGGTAGTCAGCTGGTCGCGATCGGCGTGACCTCGACCGGGTTCGTCAGCAGACCGGCGCGCGCGCGCCTCCTCAGCGATGGCAACCGCGAAATCGTACCAGCTCGCCACTCCTGCATCGGTCCAGTGGTAGACGCCCCCGGCTTGCGTCGCCGCGATGCGCCAGATGGCCTCCGCGAGCGAGGCGGCCGAGGTCGGCGTGCCGACCTGATCGGCAACCACGCGCACGTTGCCGCGCTCGCCATTAGTCGCAGCATCGTGCGCACGAAATTGCTGCCCGTCGACGAATAGACCCAGGCGGTGCGCAGGATGACCGCGCGATCACCAAGCGCAGCGAGCGTTGCCTGCTCGCCGGCGAGCTTGGTGGCGCCATACACGCTCAATGGCGAGGTCGGGGCCTCGGGCTTGTAGGGCGAAGACGCCTTGCCATCGAAAACGAAGTCGGTGGAAACCTGAATCATCCGCGCGCCCGCAAGGCTCGCGACCGCCGCGGCGAGATGACGCGGGCCCTCGGCGTTGCAGGCGCGCGCGGCTGCGTCTCCGCCTCGGCTTTGTCGACCGCGGTGTAAGCCGCGGTATTGATGAGCACGTCCGGCCGGAACTCACTCACGGCCTTCGCGATTTTGCCGGCAGTCCGTAATGTCGAGATCTGCATGCGTGCAGGCGCGCAGCTCCACGTTCGCGGGCACACTCTGCAAACAGGCCTGTCCCACCTGCCCCGACGAACCGACCAGCAGCACCCGTAACGTGTTGCTCAACGAACATACTCGGCCGAGCGGAATACGCCGCCCTGAGCGTCTCGCGCGGAGAGCTGCGGTTTCACGCCATCCGGCAACGGCCACTCGATGCCGACATCGGCATCGTCCCAGCGGATGACGCGCTCGTGCGCCGGCGCGTAGTAGTCGGTGCACTTGTAAAGGAAATCGACATGGTCGGTGAGCGCGAGGAAACCATGCGCGAATCCGGGCGGAACCCAGAGCATGTGGTGGTTGGTTTCGCTGAGCTCGGCGCCGACCCACTGGCCGAGCGTCGGCGAATTGGCGCGAACATCGACAGCCACGTCGAAGACAGCGCCGCGGGCGACGCGCACGAGTTTTCCCTGCGCCTGCTCGAGCTGATAGTGCAGGCCGCGCAGCGCCCACTGCTGCGAATGGCTGTGATTGTCCTGCACGAATTTCATCGGCAACCCGGCGGCCGCGAAATTTGCCGCCTGCCAGGTCTCGAGAAAATAGCCGCGCTGGTCGCCGAACACACGCGGCTTGATCAGCACCACATCCGGAATGTGCGTCGGCAGGAATTCCATCGGATCAACTGCCTTCTTGCAGGATGGACGCGAGATACCCTGCGTAACCGGTCTTTCCCATCGCGGCTACCAGCTTTTCGAGCTCTGATGGGCCTATCCACCCGGAACGAAACGCGATCTCTTCGGGACAACAGACTTTAAGTCCCTGGCGGCTCTCGATGGCTTCAATGAACATCGATGCCTGGAGCAGCGATTCGTGCGTGCCGGTGTCGAGCCACGCCACACCACGACCGAGGCGTTCGACGCGAAGCCTGCCCTGTCGCAGGTATTCGCTGTTGACGTCCGTGATCTCGTATTCGCCGCGCGCCGACGGCTTGAGCGATTCGGCGATGGCCGCCACGTCGTTGTCGTAGATATACAGGCCGGTGACGGCAAAATTGGACTTGGGATTCTTCGGCTTTTCTTCGATGCCCAGTGCGCGATCATTTTCGTCGAAGTGCACGACACCGTAACGCTCGGGATCCTTGACGTCGATAGGCGAACACCGATCGCGCCATCGGCGCGCTCGGCGGCGGCGCGCAGCAGATCGGGCAGCCCGTGTCCGTAGAAGATGTTGTCGCCGAGCACCAGTGACACGCGGTCGTTGCCGATGAAACGCTTGCCGATCGTGAAAGCCTGCGCGAGACCACGAGGCTCGGGCTGCTCGGCGTACGAGATGTTGATGCCCCACTGCACGCCGCTGCCGAACAGGCGCCGATAAAGCGGCAGGTCGTGGGGCGTGGAGATCAGGAGAATGTCGCGGATGCCCGCTAACAACAATACCGACAGTGGGTAATACACCATCGGCTTGTCATACACCGGAAGCAATTGCTTGCTGATGGCGAGAGTGGCCGGATGCAGCCGCGTACCCGAGCCACCTGCCAGAACGATGCCCTTCACCATGGAAACAATCTCACTTTCGAAAAGAGGGCGGCGATGGTAGCGACAACGAACTACAGTTGCGACTGCGGCGCGTCATGTTATCGACCATGTTGCGACTTCGGTATGCGCTGAGAGCCGAGCCCTCAATTTCGGAAAAAGCCGGCGACGGTATCCACGACGTACTGGAGTTGCGACTCCGTCAATTCCGGGTAAATCGGCAACGCCAGCGACTCCTGCGTCGCCCGGAAACTCTCGGGAAAATCCTGCGGCTCATGGCCCAGGTACGCAAAACACTGCTGCATGTGCAGCGCCAGCGGGTAGTAGATCTCCGCCCCCACCTCGTGCTTGCCGAGCCAGGCGCGCAGTTCATCGCGCCGCTCCACCCGAATGCAGTACTGGTTATAGATGTGTCGCGAACCCTTGCTCGCGGGGGGCGGAGTGCGCACCTTGGAGCCCAGGCCCGCGCGGGCAAAGGCCGCATCGTAAAACGCAGCATTCCGCTGGCGCCCATCGCTCCAGGAATCGAGGTGCGGCAGTTTCACGTTGAGCACCGCGGCCTGGATTTCATCGAGCCTGAAATTTCCGCCGATGAGCTCGTGGTAATACTTCGGCTCCATGCCGTGCACGCGCAGCTTCATGAGCTTCGCGGCGAGCACCGGATCGTTGGTGACGCAGGCGCCGGCATCACCGAACGCGCCGAGGTTCTTCGTGGGGAAGAACGACAGGCAACCGATGTCCCCGATGGAGCACGCCCGCCTGCCCTCGCCGTCTTCGGAGCCGATGGCCTGGGCGGCATCTTCGATGACGCGCAGCCCATGACGGCGCGCGATACCCATGATGCTGGTCATGTCCGCCATCTGGCCGTACAGGTGCACGGGCATCAGCGCACGCACGCGACCACCGGTGGCCGGATTGATGAGATTGCCATCGTGCACCTTGCAGGTGGCGATGAATCGCTCGATGGCCGCCGGCGAAATATTGAAGCTGCCGGGATCGATATCGACGAACACCGGCCGCGCGCCCACCCGCGCGATCGTGCCAGCGGTGGCGAAGAACGTGTAGGGACTGGTGATGACTTCATCACCCGCGCCGATGTCGAGCGCCATGAGCGCGATGAGCAGCGCATCCGTGCCCGAGGAAATGCCGATGCCGAACTTGCAGCCGGAGTACGCGGCGGTGGCGGCTTCCAGCGCCTTCACTTCGGGACCCAGGATGAAGTACTGGGATTCGGCGACCCGCAGCAGCGCGGCGTCGAGGGCGGGTTTCAGGGCCTGGTATTGGGGCTTGAGATCGAGCAGTGGGACTTTCACGGTCCGAACTCTACCTCAAGCCCTCGCCCAAACATCAACCGAGGTTGGTGACCCTGGGTTGCTGCGGCGCGTTGGTCTTGTAGTACTCGAGGTACCAGTCGACGAACCTGCGGATGCCAACTTCCACCGGTGTCGCCGGCTTGTAACCGACGTCCCGGACCAGGTCTTCGACGTCGGCAAACGTATCGGGCACGTCTCCGGGCTGCAGCGGCAGCATGTTCTTGACGGCTTTCTTGCCGAGGCAGTCCTCGAGCACTTCGATGTAGCGCGACAGGTCGACCGGCGCGTTGTTGCCGATGTTGTAGATGCGGAACGGCGCGCTGCTGGTGGCCGGGTCCGGGTTGTCGCCGGTCCAGTCGCCGTTGGCTGTCGCCGGGCGATCGCAGGCGCGCACCACGCCTTCGGCGATGTCGTCGACGAACGTGAAGTCGCGCTTGTGGTGGCCGTGGTTGAACACATCGATGGGCTTGCCCTCGAGGATGTTCTTGGTGAACAGGAACAGCGCCATGTCGGGCCGGCCCCAGGGACCGTACACCGTGAAGAAACGCAGGCCCGTCACCGGTAGTTTGAACAGCGCGGCGTAGTTGTGGGCCATGAGCTCGTTGGCGCGCTTGGTCGACGCGTACAGCGACAGCGGGTGATCGACGCCACGGTGCACCGAGAACGGCATGTTGGTGTTGAGGCCGTACACCGAGCTGGTCGACGCGAACACGAGATGCTCCGCGGCGTTGTGGCGGCAACCCTCGAGCACGTTCAGCGTGCCCGTCACATTGCTGTCGATGTACGCCTGCGGGTTCTCCAGCGAATAACGCACGCCGGCCTGGGCGGCCAGGTGAATGACACGTGGAAACTTCTCGCGCGCGAACAGCGTCTTCATGCCGCCCTTGTCGGCGAGATCCATTTTCACGAAGCGGAATTTTGGCTGGCGCTCGAGGATCGCCAGGCGCGCGCGCTTCAGGTTCGGATCGTAGTAATCGTTGAGGTTGTCGAGCCCGACCACCTCGTCGCCACGCGCCAGCAGCTTCTGCGCCACGTGTGAACCAATGAACCCGGCGGCGCCAGTCAGCAGAATCTTCACGCGCGTTCCCCTGAAAAAATTGGACTACAGACGGCCATCGACCTGTTCGGACGGGAACAGGTACTTGATGTCATAGACCACGTGGTTCTTCTTGCACGCCTTGCGGATGCTGGCAATGCCCTGGTCGCGAAATTCCTTGTGTCCTACGGCGAGCACCGCGGCATCGTAGACGCCGTCGCGCACGCGCTTGACCGGGCGGATCCCGTATTCATGTTCGGCTTCTGCATGGTCGATCCATGGGTCGAAAACGTCGACCCTGGCGCCATAGTTCTTGAGCTCGCGCACCACGTCGGCGACCTTGGAGTTGCGCAGGTCGGGGCAGTTTTCCTTGAACGTGAGGCCCATGACCAGGACCTTCGCGCCCTTGGCCAGGATCTTCTTGCCCGCCATGAGCTTCACGACCTGACCGGCCACGTAGTTAGCCATGCTGTCGTTGAGACGGCGGCCGGCGAGGATCATCTCCGGGTGGAAGCCGATCTCCTGCGCTTTGTGCGTCAGGTAGTAAGGATCGACCCCGATGCAGTGGCCGCCCACGAGACCGGGACGGAACGGCAGGAAGTTCCATTTGCTGCCCGCGGCCAGCAACACTTCTTCGGTGTCGATGCCGAGCCGGTTGAACAGCAGCGCCAGTTCGTTGATCAGCGCGATGTTCACGTCGCGCTGCGTGTTCTCGATGACCTTGGCGGCTTCCGCGACCCGGATGCTGGAGGCCTTGTGCGTACCGGCGCGCACCACGCTGCGGTACAGGTCATCGACGAAGGTCGCGACTTCTGGCGTCGAGCCCGAGGTGACTTTCTTGATGCTCGGCAGGCGGTGTTCCTTGTCGCCCGGGTTGATTCGTTCCGGGCTGTAGCCGGCGAAGAAATCCTTGTTGAACTTGAGCCCCGACTCGCGCTCGAGGATGGGGATGCAAACCTCTTCGGTGCAGCCCGGATACACGGTGGATTCGTACACCACCACGTCACCCTTTTTGAGCACCTTGCCGACCGTCTCGCTCGAACGCTCGAGCGGGGTCAGGTCCGGGCGGTTGTACTTATCGATCGGCGTCGGCACCGTGATGATGAAGACCCGGCACTTGGCGAGGTCCTTGAGGCTGGTGGAATATTTGAGCTTGCGCGCGGCGCGCAGTTCTGCGGTCGAACACTCCAGCGTGTTGTCGCGGCCTTTCTTCAGTTCGGCGATGCGATTCGCCTTGATGTCGAACCCCACCGTTTCGAAGTGTTTGCCGAACTCCACGGCCAGGGGCAGACCCACATAGCCGAGTCCTACCACGCCGATGCGACAGCCTCTCATGCTCAATTCCATGATTTTTCCGTTCTCTTTTAAGCGCTTGGGCGCATTTTCGGCAGCGATCTTGCCGTTCTGTAGGGCCTGAAAGCGAGGCCCTTTCCCTAAGGTTCAGTGATTTCTGTGCGCTTGATCGCTATCCGGGAGGCGATCGTCAATGCTTCTGGCCGTCCGGCGGGCTCGTCACCCGCCAAACTGCCTTCCCGCCACTCGATTTATGGATGAGGTCGAGCATGGCCTCGTGCAGACGCAGTTCTTCGGTGTCCGCGACCGTCACCGTCAGCATGACGCCCGGGAGCCGTGCCGGAACGGCCACTCGATCATGGCGCGATCCCTGACCGCGTCCGCCGCTCATGTCGAGCGCGAGGGCGCTCTGTCCGCCGGTCATGGCGAGATACACGTCCAGCAGGATCCCGGCGTCGAGCAACGCACCGTGCAGCTCGCGCTTGGTGTTGTCGACGCTGTAACGCTTGCACAGCGCGTCGAGGCTGTTGCGCTGGCCGGGGTGCAGGCTGCGGGCCAGGCCGAGCGTATCGAGCACCTTGCACAAGGCGGCCACGGTACGGACGTCACCGGGCAAGCGCGCGAATTCGGCGTCGAGGAACCCCACGTCGAAGGGTGCGTTATGGATGATGAGTTCAGCGCCGCTGATGAAGAGCAATAACTCGTCGACGATCTCGGCGAACTTCGGTGCCTGTTGCAGCCGCGCGGAGTCGATACCGTGCACGGCGAGCGCGCCGGCATCGATGGCACGTTCGGGGTTCAGATAACGATGAAATTTCTGCCCGGTCGGGCGGCGATTCAGGATTTCCACGCAACCGATTTCGATGATGCGGTGGCCGGCGGCGGCTTCGAGGCCCGTGGTTTCAACGTCCAGTACGACTTGTCTCATGGCGGGCAAGTTTAGCCGCTCATCGCATCGATGGCGCGGTTCGCAAGCGCGTCGACGCGTTCATTGCCTGCATTGCCGGAATGGCCCTTGACCTAATGTCACTCGAGCTCGTGAACCGGCAGCAGCGAAGATTTACGAGCTCGAGCGTGTCGTGGGCTTTACGAGACCGCCGATGGTCTGCGGGCGCTCGCGCGTCTTCGGCCTGATGGGCGTGAGCGTGTACACCCGCTTGCGCGCCTTGATGACATAGGCGCCGGCCGGCCAGGGCTTGATCCAGCCCCGGCGAAGCAAGGCCGACGGAATGCCAGGCTGTGGCGCGCTGCCGCCCCAGGGCGGCGTGAAAAGGTAGTTGCGCGTCAGGGTGATGTCGTAGCCCAGGAGTTCGAGCCAGTCGGCGATTCGCCCGGCGCCCAGCATGCGCTTGAGGCCCGGTGGGTAACCGCGGCTGATCGCGCGGCTGCGGAACCCCCAGAGACTGAACGGCCGGAAGCCGAGCACCACGAGCTGGCCGTCGCCGGCCAGCACACGATCGGCCTCACGCACGACGGCATAGGGATCGGTTTCGAACTCGAGGGTATGGGGCAGGACCACGCCGTCGACCGAGGCATTGGCAATCGGCAATTGTGAAAGCCGCGCGCCGATGTCGGCATCGGTACTTTTGAACCTTCCGCTGGCGATAACAGCGTGTCTTCGCGTGCGACAACCGGACAACAGCGCGGCTCGGGGTCCCCAAGTTCCTAACTGAAGCAACTCCCAACCGAAAACGTCGTCCAATGCCTCAGACATGAGCTCGGATTCGGCCTGTAGCACAGCCTGTCCCAGTCCGGAAGCGAGCCAGGTTTCGACGGCGGTGGATGCAGTGGCGTGCGTCACAAACGCCGTGAATTACATCACAAAAAAGGTAGCAAACTTGTGAACTTACGGCTTAAATAACCTGCATCGAAGAAGTACCGTCATATTTCGTAAAGACGGTCCTGCGACGTTCCCCATGGGGGTGTGAATTGATTGATGGATTCACGGTGCGCTTTGTAGCGCCCTTGTTGGTTTTTGCCGCTGCCCTCACGGGCTGCGCCACTGCTCCCGAAATAGCCAAGGAACCTCCTGTGTCCGTTGCCGCGGTCGCACAGGCTGCTGCTGCGCCTGACAGCAACGTCGCGACCGTTTCCGAGGCGCCCGTGGCCGCGCCCCGCACCCGGGTCGCAACCCCAGTGCTGGTGGCTGCCGCCGAGCTCCCCACGGACTTCCTCGCGGTCGCCGAAGCGGCTGTGGAGGTCGCTGAGGACCCCGCCGGTGGAGACAACGCTTCCCGCACCATTGCCGGCCTGACCCCCGAGCAATATCCCGACGTCTTCGATCGCATTCGTGCCGGTTTCAAGCTCACGGACATCGATTCCCGCCAGATCGATGTGCAGCTCGCCTGGTACGCCAACAACCCGCAGTACCTCGAGCGCGTCTTCGGTCGCGCGGTTCCGTACCTGCACCACATCGTCCAGGAGATCGAGCGCCGCGGCATGCCGCTCGAGCTCGCCCTGCTCCCCGTGGTGGAGAGCGCCTTCGAACCCTACGCACGGTCCTGGGCAACCGCGAACGGCCTGTGGCAGTTCATGCCCGGCACCGGTGAGCGCTTCGGGCTCAAGCAGGACTGGTGGTATGACGGCCGCCGCGACGTCATGGCTTCGACGCGCGCCGCACTCGACTACCTGCAGTACATGCACGATGAATTCTTCGACGACTGGTTGTTAGCCATCGCCGCCTACAACTGCGGCGAGTTCCGCGTGCAGCGCGAAGTGAACAAGAATCGCGCGCTCGGCAAGGGGGTGGACTTCTTCAGCCTCAGCCTGCCTTCGGAAACGCGCGCCTATGTGCCGAAACTGATGGCCATGCGCCGCCTCGTGGCCAACCCCGAGGATTACGGCATCGCGTTCAGCCCCATTCCCAATGAACCTTACTTCGCGCGTGTCGACATCGGCGGCCAGCTCGACCTCACGCTGGCTGCGGAGCTCGCGGGCATCACGCTCGATGAAGTGTACGAACTCAACCCGGGCTTCCATCGCTGGGCCACCGACCCGGCCGGCCCGCACTTCCTGCTGCTGCCCCGCGACACCGCGGAGGCCTTCAACAAGAACCTCGAACTGCTGAGCCCCGATGAACGTGTGCGCGTATCGCTGCATACGGTGAAAAGCGGCGAGTCGGTCGCGACCATCGCCAAGAAGTACAAGACGCAGGCCATCGTCGTGCGCGACATGAACAGCCTCGATGCCAACGCCGCGCTGGTGGTCGGCAGCGAGCTGCGCGTGCCCACCGCGGTCGTCAATCTACCCGCCAAGGTGATGCTGGCCGCGGCGCGTGTCGACGGTTCTGGCGGCCGCGCCGGACGCCGCCCGGGCGTGCACGTGGTGCGCAGCGGCGATTCGCTGTGGCGCATCGCCAAGCGCAATCGCATGGACGTCGCCACGCTCGCGCGCATGAACGGCATGGGCCCTGGCGACACACTGCGCGCCGGCCAGAAGCTGGTGTTGAACACTCGCGCGACGTCGGGCAGCTCGCTCGGCATCGTCCGGCGGCTCGCGTCCCGTTTCCTACAAGGTGCGCAGCGGCGATACGCTGTCGCGCATCGCCAAGGTGTTCGGCGTCACCGTGTCCGACCTCGTCAACTGGAACGGCATCAGCAAGCAGACCACGCTGCGTCCGGGCCAGAAACTCACGGTCAACGTTCGCCGCCACTGATTTCGCCCCTTCCGTGAGGTGAGGCTGGCAGAATGCCGGCCTCGCCACTCAAAGGGGATCAACATGGGCTTTCTGAGCGGAAAGCGCGCGCTCATCGTCGGCGTTGCGTCGGATCGTTCCATTGCGTGGGGCATCGCCCAGGCAATGCATCGCGAAGGCGCTGAACTGGCGTTCTCGTACGTCAACGAGAAGTTCAAGGAACGCGTGCAACCGCTGGCCGAGTCTCTGGGCTCGAAAGTCACCATGCAGCTCGACGTCACCAACGACGCCGAGATCGACTCCGCCTTCGCCACCCTCAGGCAATCCTGGGATTCCCTCGACATCCTGGTGCACGCCGTCGCCTACGCACCGCGCGAAGCGCTGGCCGGCGGCTTCGTCGAGAGCACGTCGCGCGAGGCATTCAGGGTCGCGCACGATGTGTCGAGCTACAGCCTCACCGCCCTCGCCCGCGCCGCCAAGCCACTCATGGCGGGCCGCGCCGGTTCCGTACTGACGCTGTCCTATCTGGGCGCCGTGAAATCCATCCCGAGCTACAACGTCATGGGGCTCGCCAAGGCCAGCCTGGAGGCCAACGTGCGCTTCCTCGCCGCGGACCTGGGGCCGCACAACATCCGCGTGAACGGCATCTCCGCGGGGCCTATCAAGACGCTCGCCGCCGCCGGCATCGCGGGATTTCGCAAGATGCTGAGCCGCGTCGCCGACGTCGCGCCGCTGCGCCGCAATGTCACGCTCGAGGACGTCGGCAACGCCGCCGCGTTCCTGTGCTCGGACCTCGCCAACGGAGTCACCGGCGAGATCCTCTACGTGGACGGGGGATTCAGCACCGTGGGGATGAGCTTCCCGCAGGAAGCTGAGTAGGGAATAGGAACGCAGTTGGAGGGTGGGTGTGCCCCAGCGAGCGCACACACCTGCGTGGGCGCGCCTCGCTCGATCCTCGCTAACGAAGTGCGTCCCCTTTTGCTAGCAAATGGGGAGTGTCCCCATTAACGAGGCGCGTCCCCTTTTGCTAGCAAATCAGGAATGTCCCCATTTCCTGCCGGGAGAATTCCGGTCTCACCCTCGAGCCGCGCCACGATCACCGTGCAGGCGGCGTCGGCCAGCACGTTGATGGCCGTGCGGCACATGTCGAGCAGGCGATCGAACACCAGCAGCACGCCGATGGCTTCGGCCGGCAATCCGACCGCCGCGAGGATGATCGCGATGCCCACCAGCGAGGCGGCGGGAATTCCGGCGATGCCCATCGACGTGATCAACGCCAGGATCACCACGGTGAACTGCGTGGCGAACGACAGATGCAGCCCGTAGGCCTGCGCGATGAACATCGCCGCGGCGCACTCGTACAACGCGCTGCCGGCGTGATTCACCGATGCGCCGAGCGGCATGACGAACCCCGCGATGCGCTCGGACACCTTGGCGCGCTTTTCGAGGCACTGAAGCGACAGCGGCAGCGTCGCCGACGAAGAGGCCGTCGAGAACGCCGTGAGCAACGCGGGCGCCATGGCCGGATAGAGCCGCCATGGATTCACGCGCGCCGCGATGGCCAGCAATATCGGCAGCGCAACGAACCCGTACAGCGCAAGGCCGAGCGACCACGCAGCCGGCGAACAGCAGCAGCGGCCCCGCGCCTTCGAATCCCGAGACAGCGACCACCTTGGCGATGAGCGCGAACACGCCGATGGGCGCGAGCATCATCACCCAGCCGGTCATGCGCATCATGATCTGGAAGATGCCCTGCCAGAAGCTCATCACCGTGCCCTGGTGAGGCTGCTCGATGCGCGCGAGGAAGAAGCCGAACACCACCGAGAAGAACACGATCGCCAGCAACTTGGTGTTGGCGGCGGCTTCGACGATGTTGGGCGGCACGATGCCCTTGATGGTGTCGAGCACGCTGGTGTCGGCGCGCGCCTTGACGCCTTCGGTCACCTGCGCCGCGTCGGCGGTGAGCGCGAGCTTGTCGCCCACGGGCTGGCCGTCTTTCACGCCCGGCTCGACGAGGTTCACGAGGAACAGCGCGATCAGCACGGCGATCAGCGTGGTCAGCACGTAGAAGCGCGAGCGTCTTGCTGCCCAGGCGGCCGAGATCCGGCCCGGAGCCCAGCGCCGCGACGCCGGTGATCACCGACGCCAGGATGAGCGGCACGATGATCATCTTCAGCAGGTTGATGAACATGGTGCCGACGAGGTCGAACAGCGGCAGCAGATCGAAGCGCCAGATTGCTGCCGTACTCGCGCAGCAGCCAGCCGGTGAAGCGCACCGGCGAACATGGCGATCAGGATCGGAAGCAACGGGAGCGGGTTTCGAATCCGTGCCGGCCGATCCCATCCGGCGTTACTCGAAGACGCTCGGATTCTTGACGATCTTGGCCTTGCGCTTGGCTTCGTTGACGTACGCCGCCACGTCGCCCTGCGCGGAACGCTGCTGAAGCTGGCGCGTTCTGCTGCTGCACCAGCGTCGGGTTGGTCGCTGGTGTCGCGCCGCGCGCGTGCGCGTCACCACGAACACCGCCGTGGAGCCGTCATCGAGCGTCGCGCGTCTTGATCACCGGCTTTTCCGTCGGGACGCGGCGCTTCGAAAATCGCGGTGCGCAGCGCGGCGGGAATGGACGGATCGCCGCGGCTCACGAAGCGCGCGGGTTCGGCGCTGACGTTCGAGCGCCTTCGCCAGCGTCTTCGAGTTTCTCGCCAGCGGTCGAGCTTTCGCGAGCGCGCCTTCGGCCGCGGCTTTCGCCGCTGCCACGCCGCGCTCCTGCTTGAGCAGCGCGACGATGTCGTCGCGAACCACGTCCAGCGGTTTGACCGCGGCCTTGCTGTGCGACATGACCTTGACCACCACGAGCCGATCGTCGCCCAGCGCCACGGGTCCGCCGATCTTTCCCTGGTTGAGCGTGGCGTCGCTGAACACGGTCTGCTGCAGGTCGACGCTCGAGCCGAGCGGCTCGGCACCACCGCCGCGCAGGAATTCGGCGACCGAGCCGCGCGTCAGTTCCGAGTTCCTTGCGCGAGCTGGTCGAGGTCGGTCGTCGCCCTTCTCGAGCCGTCGCGTGATCAGCGTTCCTGGCGCTCGCCGAACAGCTCCGCAGCGCGGTCCTGGCGATACTGCGAATCGAGCTCGGCGCGCACATCGGCGAACGGCTTGGCTTCACCGGCCTGGATCTCCTCGAGCTTGAGGATGTGGTAGCCGAACTGCGATTTGACCGGCGCGGAGACGTCGCCGACGTTCATCGCGAACAACGTGTCACCGAGCGGACCGGGAAATCCTGCTTCTGCACGAAGCCGAGATCGCCGCCATCGTTCGCGGTGGCGTCGTTCGAATACTTCTTGGCGAGCTCGGCGAAATCCTTGCCGGCGCGCGCTTCGGCGAGCCACGGTCTCGGCCTGCTTGAGGGCGCCGGCATCGTCGTCGTCGTTCACGGCGATGACGATGTGGCGCGCACGACGCCGCTCGTCGAGCACGTACATGGCGCGATTCTCGTCGTAGAGCTTCTGCAGATCGGCTTCGGTCGGCGCCACCTGCGTGGCGAGCTGCTCGAGGCGCAGCTCGGCGTACTCCAGCGCCACCGATTCGGTGGTCATGAAGCGATCGCCATTCTTGTCGTAGTAGGCCTTGATGGCCGCGTCGTCGATCGGCTCGGTGCCAGCGAACTTGTCGGCCGCGAACTGCGCGTACTGCACTTCGCGTTCTTCGTTCTCGAGATTGAACAGGCGCTGCTGCTTCGCCGCGCGTGAGGAAATACGAGCCGCCGATGCCCTGCTGCAACTGGTTGATCAGCAGTTCGCGAGCGCGTCTCCGCGAAGAATTCCGCTTCGGAGCGATTGTTCTGCGCCAGCACCGCGCGCGCGGTGGCGACGTCGAACTTGCCGTCCGGACCCTGGAAACTGCGGGATCTTCTGGAACTCGGCCGAGCACCTTGGCGTCGCTGACGCGGAAGTTCGCGTCGTTCGAGGCGCTTTTCGACGAGCTTGCGCAGGACCAGGCCGTCGAGAATGTTCTGCTGCATCGCCGCGCGCTGCTCGGCGGGAATGTCGGTGCCGAACTGCCGTGCCCAGCGCGCCTGCGTATCACTCCAGGCGCGGGTCGCCTCTTCGGCGGGAATCTTGATCGCCGTCGACTTCGGCGGCCGTGGTGCCCGACATGCCGGTGAAGTCGAGCGCACCCGAACCGCCCCAGAAGACGAACGTGAGACCGATGGCACCGAGGACGAACCAGGCGAGCCATTTCTGGCCCTGGAGGCCATCGCGAATACGCTGCAGCATTCCTCTTCCTAAAGACCTGGGTCCTAAAAGATTGGCGGAGCGGACGGGACTCGAACCCGCGACCCCCGGCGTGACAGGCCGGTATTCTAACCAACTGAACTACCGCTCCAATTTTGATGGGTGCTGAGGGTGTCGGCCCCCGACCCTCGCCTTGTACTGGCGATCCTTGCCAGCGCGCGAGCCAGGCCGGCCGTCGGAAGGGCGCGAAGTTTAGCAGAGAATCGGAAAAGTACAGTCGAGATGCATTACCGGTTCTAGCGATCGATTATTCGCGCCACTTCCCGGGCCATGAGGCGATGCGCGGCGGGATTCCAGTGGGCATCCAGCGGGGAACGATCCAGCGGGCCCAGGCGCTCGGCGAAGTGGCGCTGGAACACGGGATAGCTGTCGATGACGTGCATGCCTGCTTGGGCCGCGAGCTCCTGGAGCCGGTCATTGGCCCGGGCTGCGCCGGGCCAGGCATTTCTGGCCTCGTCCCGGGTTTTCCCGGCATAGATCGCCTTGCGGTCCGAATCGAAGACCAGGATGACGCGCTCGGGCGGCAAGCCCGAGCGCCGCCGGCAACTCGCGCGCAAACGCCGCGAGCAGCGCTTCGTCCTCGTTTGACAGAACCTCGTTGTGGCAAGGCGCGGCGGCTTCCGCGGCAACGGCGCCGCGCCGCAGCTGGATGAGCTCGTCCGGCCGCAGCGACAGATTGCCGCGCAGGTAGCGGATCAACGCCACGGTGCGCAGCCACTTGCTCAAAGCCGAACGGTTGATCTCCGGAACCAGCTTCACCGGCGGAGACTGGCCGCGTCTGCCACTCGAAGTAGCCCGGCGCCGGCGGTAAAGCCGCGCGTGAAATCGCCCGTCGTGATCACGAACACCGCCCACTGCGGCGAAAACTCCCGGCGCACCAGCGGGGCGATGCCGAGATAGTCCGGCATCTCGGCGCCCGCCAGCCGAAGTTGAGCACCGTCCGCGGCGTCTTCAGGTAGTCGTTGAGCGCTCCCTGCAGCGTGTCGCCGTAGTCGTTCATCTGCGCTTCGACGTAGCTGTCGCCGAACACCGCGATGGCGCCGCCGCCAGCGCCGTTCGCGGGCGCATAGTCGAACGGCGCGACGTAGCCGTAGTTGTTGATGCGCCCGCGATGGATGTTCTGCAGGTTCCAGCCGGTCGAATAGGTGTAACGACGAATTCGGGATCATGGTGTGCACCGGCCACGTGGCGCGCGGATCGGCGGCATAGGTCCCGCTCGAGCACCGGCAACAACCGCAGCACCACCTCGAGCAGCAGCAGCGTGCCGACGATGCCGGCCAGCGAAGGCCAGCGTGCGCGTGATGAGAGACGTGGGGGCCATGGTAGTTAGAAATTGAAGTAGATGAATTCGGTGACGGTGCGCGACGCCGCCGCGATCGCCATGAACACGACGCCGACGCACATCGCGCCCGCCATCAAGGCGAGCCATTCGGGGTGGCGCGTGCGGCTGGCCCTGCGGTCCAGCCAGGCGCGTCAGGTGTCCGTCGATGAGATCGCTGCGAGTTGCGGCCGAACAGGGCGAGCAGCGAGAACAGCGCGATCCACGGCACGACGCCTTGCGAATAACCCGCCAGTGACGTGATCGGCAGTCCGCCTCGCGAAGGCCGAACATGCTGGCGACGATGCCGACGGCAGATGCCAGGTCCACCGCGCGGAAGAACACCCAGCCGACCATCACGCACAGCAACGTCAGCGCGACGCTGGCGCCGCGGCCGAGCACTGCAGCGACGCCCGAAGCCGCGCGCTGCCAGCCCAGCTTCTCGCGCAGCCATTGCCAGCCGTGATTCACCACCAGGTAGGCGCCGTGCAGGCCGCCCCAGATGACGAAAGTCCACGAGGCGCCATGCCACAGGCCGCCCAGCAGCATCGTCAGCATGAGGTTGACGTAGCGGCGCGCGCGGCCATGCCGATTGCCGCCGAGCGGCACGTACAGGTAGTCGCGCAGGAATCGCGACAGCGTCATGTGCCAGCGGCGCCAGAACTCGGTGATGTTCCAGGCCTGGTAGGGCGAATTGAAGTTGTACGGCAGGCGCACGCCGAGAGCAGGCTCAGGCCCACCGCCATGTCCGAGTAGCCGGAGAAATCGAAGTAGATCTGCAGCGTGTAGGCGATCACGCCGAGCCAGGCCGCCGACGCCGCGAGCGGCACGTCGGCGCCGGCGCCGAAGACCATGTTGGCCACCGGCGCGACGCTGTCGGCGACCAGCACTTTCTTCGCGAGCCCCATGAGCAGGAACGTGAGTCCGATGACGAAGTTGCGCAGATACGGCCGGTAGATTTCCGCGATGCCGGAACTGCGGCATCATCTCCGCGTGATGCAGGACGGGGCCGGCGATCAGATGCGGGAAGTACGTGACGAACAGCGCGTAGTGGATCGGATTGCGTTCGACCACCTTGCCGGCGTGCACGTCCACGAGATACGCGATCTGCGTGAACGTGAAGAACGAGATGCCGAGCGGCAGCACGACGCCGAGCAGCGGGATGTCCGCGCCCGACAGCTTCGGCGACCGTGCGCAGGAAGAAATCCGCGTACTTGAAGTAGGCCAGCGCGGCGAGATTGACGGCGACCGCGACGATCAGCAGGGCACGCGCGGACGGCTTGCCGCCCTGCCGCGCGCGCAGGATCCACTCGCCGAAGCCAGTAGTTGAAGGCGATGGAGATCACCAGCAGCAGCGTGTGCTCGATGCGCCAGTAGCCATAGAACACCAGCGACGCCACGGCCAGCCACGCGGCGGCGGCCGCCTTGCCGACGAAACGCGCAAGCGCGAAGAACACCAGCAGCGTGATCGGCAGAAAGACAAAGAGAAATTCGCCGCTGGTGAACAGCAAACGTTGGGCCCGTGCAACTAGCTACTGGGCCGCCACTATGCCGTCCGGCGCGTGACCGCAGAAATCTGAAGTTGCTGTAAGGTCAGTCCTACGGCCGTCTCCAGGGAATGGTGGGTGCTGAGGGTTTCGAACCCCCGACCCTCGCCGTGTAAAGGCGACGCTCTACCGCTGAGCTAAGCACCCATCGGCCGCCGCGAAAGGCGGGCGCAGTCTAGTCGAACCGCACCCCACCTACGGAAGTGTCAAACAACTCACGGACCCGGCCGCAGGCCGGGTTTGAATCCCGGGCGCAGCCCGTTTCAATGCGCCTGGACCTGCTTCGTCGACACGCTTGCCCGCGCGGCGCGGGCGCTTCTCCGCGACCGGCGGCGCCGGCGGCGTCGCGAGCCGCGGCGTCGGCTGGCTGGCGAGCGCGATCTCGAACACCTCGTCGATCCATTTGACCGGGCGGATGTCGAGCTTGCCCTTGATGTTGTCGGGGATCTCGGTGAGGTCCTTCTCGTTGTCGACCGGGATCATCACCGTGGTGATGCCGCCGCGATGCGCCGCGAGCAGTTTCTCCTTGAGGCCGCCGATGGGCAGCACCTCGCCGCGCAGCGTGATCTCACCCGTCATGGCGACATCCGAGCGCACCGGGATCTTGGTGAGCGCCGACACCAGCGCCGTGCACATGCCGATACCGGCCGACGGACCGTCCTTCGGCGTCGCGCCTTCGGGCATGTGCAGGTGCACGTCGTGCTTCTGGTAGAAGTCCGGATCGATGCCGAGCACGTTGGCGCGGCTGCGCACCACCGTCATCGCGGCCTGGATGGACTCCTGCATCACCTCGCCGAGCTGGCCGGTGTGCTGCAGCTTGCCCTTGCCGGGCACCACCGCCGCTTCGATGGTCAGCAACTCGCCGCCGACTTCGGTCCAGGCGAGTCCGGTGACGTGGCCGATGCGGTTTTCCTCTTCGGCCTTGCCGTAGCGGAAGCGGCGCACGCCGAGGAACTTGTCGAGATTCTTCGACGGTGACCGAAACCTGCTTGTCGGACTTCTCGGCCTTCTCGGCCTTTTCCGCCTTCTTTGGCTCGGCCTTCTTCGCCGCCAGCAGCAGCTGCTTGACGGCCTTGCGGCAGATGCGCGCGAGCTCGCGCTCGAGATTGCGCACGCCCGCTTCGCGCGTGTAGTAGCGGATGATGTCGAGGATGACGTCGTCGGTGCACCTTGAGCTCTTCGGGCTTGAGGCCGTTCTGCTTCACCTGCTTCGGCAGCAGGTACTTCTTCGCGATGTTGAGCTTCTCGTCTTCGGTGTAACCGGGCAGACGGATGACTTCCATGCGATCGAGCAGCGGCGCCGGAATGTTCAGGCTGTTCGCCGTGCAGACGAACATCACCTGCGACAGGTCGAGATCGACCTCGAGGTAGTGGTCGTTGAACGTGGAGTTCTGCTCGGGATCGAGCACTTCGAGCAGCGCCGAGGACGGATCGCCGCGGAAGTCCATCGACATCTTGTCGATCTCGTCGAGCAGGAACAGCGGATTGTGCACGGCGGTCTTCGCCATGTTCTGCACGATCTTGCCGGGCATCGAGCCGATGTAGGTGCGGCGATGGCCGCGGATCTCGGCCTCGTCACGCACGCCGCCCAGCGACATGCGCACGAACTTGCGATTCGTGGCGCGCGCGATGCTCTGGCCGAGCGAGGTCTTGCCCACGCCGGGAGGACCGACGAGGCAGAGGATGGGACCCTTGATCTTGTCGACGCGCTGCTGGACGGCCAGGTACTCGACGATGCGTTCCTTGACCTTCTCCAGCCCAAAGTGATCTTCCTCGAGCACCTTCTCGGCGCGCGCGATGTCCTTGAGGATCTTGGTGCGTTTCTTCCACGGCACCTTCACCAGCCAGTCGATGTAGTTGCGCACCACGGTGGCTTCGGCCGACATGGGCGACATCATCTTGAGCTTGTTGAGCTCGGCATTGGCCTTCTCGAGCGCCTCTTTCGGCATGCCCGCTTTCTTGATGCGGTTCTCGAGATCGGTGAGTTCGTTGCCGCCCTCTTCCATCTCGCCGAGCTCTTTCTGAATGGCCTTCATCTGCTCATTCAGGTAGTACTCGCGCTGGCTCTTTTCCATCTGCGCCTTCACGCGGCCGCGGATGCGCTTCTCGATCTGCAGCACGTCCATCTCGCCTTCGATGGCGACCAGCACGTGCTCGAGGCGCTTGCGCACGTCGAGGATTTCCAGAACCTTCTGCTTCTCGGGAAGCTTGAGCGCCATGTGCGCGGCGACGGTGTCCGCGAGGCGGCCGGGCTGCTCGATGCCGGCGAGCGCGGTGAGCACCTCGGGCGGCACCTTCTTGTTGAGCTTCACGTACTGCTCGAACTGCGAGATCACCGAGCGCGCGAGCACGTCGAGCTCTTTCTCGTCGTAGGTGTCGGCGTCGGGCTCGGTGGTGACGTCGGCGGTGTAGTGCTCGCCGGTGTGCATGGCGTCGATGCGCGCGCGATCGACGCCCTCGACCAGCACCTTGACGGTGCCGTCGGGTAGTTTGAGCAGCTGCAGGATCGAGGCGACCGTGCCGATGCGGTACAGGTCGTCGGCTCTTCGGATCGTCGACGTCCGGCTGCTTCTGCGCGATCAGCATGATGCGCTTGTCGGCCTTCATGGCGACGTCGAGCGCGTGAATGGATTTTTCGCGGCCGACGAACAGCGGGATGACCATGTGCGGGTACACCACCACGTCGCGCAGTGGCAGCACCGGCAGGCCCTGGATGGAGACGGACTTGGAAGTCGGAGGAGGATTCAGTCACGCGGCAGGCCCTCGACCAGCCGCCGACGCCGCGAAATGCAGCAGCCGATGGCTGTATTTAGTCAAAGTGTAGCGCGGGAAATGGGGCTACGCGGGTGCGTTTCAACGCTTGCGACGCAGGTCCGATTCGCTGCAGGTCGGCAGGGAATTGCCGGCGCGAACGCGCTGGCATGCGCGGCGATCGCCGAACGGTCGCTCAGCTCAGGCCGGAGCCGGACACGCGGCGCGGTGCCGCATCGTCCCGCGTCGCGGTGTCGGACTTGTAGACGATGTAGGGCTTCTGATGGCCCTTCGATCACCGTGTCGTCGACCACGACCTTCGAGACGTTCTTCATCGACGGCAGCTCGTACATGGTGTCGAGCAGCACGTTCTCGAGAATGGTGCGCAGGCCGCGCGCGCCGGTCTTGCGCTGCATGGCCTTCTTCGCGACGGCCGACAGCGCTTCGTCGCGGAATTCGAGCTCGGCGCCTTCCATGTCGAACAGGCGGCGGTACTGCTTGGTCAGCGCGTTCTTGGGCTCGGTGAGAATGGAGATGAGCGCCTTCTCGTCGAGCTCTTCGAGCGTCGCGACCACCGGCAGGCGGCCGACGAACTCGGGGATGAGGCCGTACTTGATGAGATCTTCCGGCTCGACTTCCTTGAAGATGTCGGTGCCGTGCGGGCGCGTATTCACGTCGCGCACTTCGGAGGTGAAGCCGATGCCGCCCTTCTGCGTGCGGTTCATCACGATCTTCTCGAGACCGGCGAACGCGCCACCGCAGATGAAGAGGATGTTCGAGGTGTCGACCTGCAGGAATTCCTGCTGCGGGTGCTTGCGGCCGCCCTGCGGCGGCACCGAGGCGATGGTGCCTTCGATGAGCTTGAGCAGCGCCTGCTGCACGCCCTCGCCCGACACGTCGCGCGTGATCGACGGGTTGTCGGACTTGCGGGAAATCTTGTCGATTTCGTCGATGTAGACGATGCCGGTCTGCGCCTTCTCGACGTCGTAGTCGCACTTCTGCAGCAGCTTCTGGATGATGTTCTCGACGTCCTCGCCGACGTAGCCGGCTTCGGTGAGCGTCGTCGCATCGGCGATCGTGAACGGCACGTTGAGCAGCCGCGCCAGCGTCTCGGCGAGCAGGGTCTTGCCGCAGCCCGTGGGGCCGATCAGCAGGATGTTGCTCTTGGAGATCTCGACGTCGTCCTTGCCGCGGCCGGCCGTGCCGCCGCGCGTCTGCAGACGCTTGTAGTGGTTGTACACGGCGACCGACAGCGTCTTCTTGGCGCGCTCCTGGCCGATGACGTATTCGTCGAGGACCTTCTTGATCTCGGAGGGCTTGGGAAGCTTGTCGCGCGCGCGCTCGGCGCGGTCTTCGAGCTCCTCACGGATGATGTCGTTGCAGAGCTCGACGCATTCGTCGCAGACAAAAACCGACGGACCGGCGATCAGCTTGCGAACTTCGTGCTGACTCTTGCCGCAGAAGGAGCAGTACAACAACTTGCCGTCGTCGTGCCGTCCGCGAGTGTCCTCGGTCATCGTTGCTCCGTATGGCGCGGTCGGGTGCCTATCACCCGCCAGCTTTGGGTTTCTTATATCACGGCTCTTTCGCGAAACCCAAGGGGACGCCGAGCGGAAGCCGTTGTTTATACGGGATTTGTCGAGAACTGCGAGTCGCTTCGCAATTGCCGGCCGAGCGCCCGCCGGCAGCCGGGAATTCTTACGGCGGCCGGCGTGGTCGGAGTCGCCACGCGCTTGTCGAGCAACTTATCTACCAAGCCCGTAGGCGACCGCCTCAGTCGGGCTCATGAAATTGTCGCGTTCCGAGTCGAGCTTGATCTTGTCGACCGTCTGGCCGGTGTGGCGCGCCAGGATTTCGTTGAGACGCTCGCGAATCTTGAGGATTTCCTGGGCCTGGATGTGGATGTCGCTGGCCTGGCCCTGATAGCCGCCCGAGGGCTGGTGAATCATGGCGCGCGAGTTCGGCAGCATGAAGCGCTTGCCCTTGGCGCCGCCCGCCAGCAGCACGGCGCCCATGGAGGCCGCCATGCCGATGCAGATGGTGCTCACGTCCGGCTTGACGAACTGCATGGTGTCGTAGATCGCGAGGCCCGCGCTCACCGAGCCGCCCGGCGAGTTGATGTACAGCGCGATGTCCTTGTCCGGGATTCTCGGATTCGAGGAACAGCAGCTGCGCGACGATGACGTTCGCCATGTAGTCCTCGACCGGACCGACGGCGAACACCACGCGCTCCTTGAGGAGGCGCGAATAGATGTCATACGAGCGTTCGCCGCGGGCGGTCTGCTCGACGACGATCGGTATCAGGTTCAATGCGCGCTCGTTCATCGTCAACTCCTGTAAACTATTCTCTCAGGCCTCGCCTGCCCGAACTTGCGTGAGCTCGGCAAAGGTCGCCGGCTTCTCGGTGACCTTGGCCTGGCCGAGCACCCAGTCGATCGCCTGCTGTCTCGAGCACCTGCGACTCGATTTGTCGCATCATGTCGGCGTTTTGCAAGTAGGCGCGTCGCACTTCATCGGGATTTGAGTACGACGCCGCGAGTTCGTTCAATTTTTCCTGCACGGCTTCGCGGCTCACCTTGAGGTTCGGCGCTGCGCACCAGCTCGCTCATCAGCAGGCCCAGCGCCACGCGGCGGCGCGCCGGCTGCTCGAAGGGCTCGCGCGGCGGCAGTTGTTTGGCGTCCTTCACGCCGGCGCGACGCAACATTTCCACCTGCAATTCCTGGATCTGCTCCTCGACCAGCTGCCGCGGCAATTCGAGCGGATTCTGCGTGAACAGGCCTTCGAGCACCTGGCGCGCGCATCTTCTGGCGAATCGCCTCGTTGAGCTCGCGCTCCATGTTGGCGCGCACTTCGTTGCGCAGGTTGTCGAGACTGCCGTCCGCGATGCCAAAGCTCTTGGCGAAGTCTTCGTCGAGCGGCGCGGGCGACTGTTCCTCGACCTTGCCGATCTTCACGTTGAACGTCGCCGTCTTGGCCGGCCAGCTTCTTGATTGGCGTGATCGGCGGCGAACGTGGCGTTGAATTCGCGGCTGTCGCCCGCCTGCGGCGCCGATGCAGCGCGTCCTCGAATTCCTTCATCACGCGGCCCGCGCCGATGACGATGGGCACGGCCGTGCCGCTGCCGCCTTCGAATTCCACGCCGTCGATCGTGCCGGTGAAATCGACCGTGACGCGATCGTTCGCCGCCGCGGCGCGGGTCACTTCGTTGAACGCCGGGCGCTGCTTGCGCAGCGTGTCGAGCATGGCGTCGAGATCCGTGTCGCCGACGCTCGCCACGGGCTTCTCGATGGTGAGGTCGGCCACCGGCTTCAGCTTCACTTCCGGCAGCACCTCGAACACCGCGGCGTACTTGAGATCCGCGCCCGGGCTCATGGCGATCGGCTCGATGCGCGGGCCGCCGGCCGGGTTGAGCTTCTCGCGCGCAACCGCCTCGGAGAACGACGCAGCGCATCAGGTCGTTGATGACCTCGCCGTGCACCTGGTCGCCGTACTGCTGGCGAATCACCGCGATCGGTGCCTTGCCGGGGCGAAAGCCCTTGAGCCGCGCCGTGCGCGAAATCTTGGTCAGCCGCTGCGCGACTTCGCCGTCGATCTCGCGCGGCGGGAATCGCCACTTCGAGTCGGCGCTCCAGACCGCCCGTGGCGGTCAATGAAACCTGCATATCAATTCCTCAATCTCCTCATGACAACGTTCATTGACGCTCGGCGACGAGTGGTGCGAAAGGAGAGACTCGAACTCTCACGGGTTACCCCACTGGAACCTAAATCCAGCGCGTCTACCAGTTCCGCCACTTTCGCCTGGCCCCTGCCCCCCGATTGAAGGAGCGGCCATGCGCGAGGGGCGCGGATTATAGCGAAACCCGCCGCGTCGGACCTATGCGTTACGCGGGTGCGGCCGGCGATTTGCCGGGATTTGGCTATGCTTCGGCCGCCTGTCGGGCATGAGGGACATAAGATGGGTCAGGTCGGCAATCTCGTCGTGGTGGGGCTCCTGACGATCGCCTCCGGGCTGCTCGACGCCCGCGGCTTCGTCTACGCCGCCCGCGCCTGGCCGGGCGGCCAGCTCGACCTCAAGATGGCGCTGGCCTCGCTGGCCTGCGTTCGCCGGCGGTCTGTCCGCCTACATCGTGGCCGTGAAGTTCATGCAGAACGCCGGCATCCACGGGGTCGCGCTGCAAAGCGGCATCTGGTTCGTGGTCACCGCCGTGGGGATAGCGGCCATGGACGGTACTCTGGTGCAATGGACGCGCACCCAGCAGGTGGTCGGGCGTCGCGGTGGCCATCGCGCTCGGCTGGCTCATCTCGACCACCCGCAGCGCCGCGGGCTGACAACCAACACGGAAGAACCATGGATTCCAGACTCATCGAAATGCTGGCCTGCCCGGTGTCGAAGGCGCCGGTGTACTTCTCCGAGGCGCGGCAGCTGATCGTGTGCCCGACGAGCAAGCTCGCCTATCCGATCAAGGACGGGATTCCGGCCATGCTGCCGGAAGACGCCATCAAGCTCGAAGACGACGACCCGCTGCTGCACCAAGGCCGGCTGAGGCGCGCTCAGGTCTTCGAGGTGCTCGCCGAGCTGCTCGTAGAACTTGAGCAGCTTGCGTTCCACGCGGTCGAAGTTGTTGAAGCGCGCCAGCTTGCGCAGGTCGCGCGATTCCGCGCCCTAACAACCCGAGCTTGAGCGCCAGCCCGATGAACGGATTCTGCGGCCGCTCGGTGAACGGAATCTGGTTGAAGTCGAACAGCTTGGGCGTGCCGGCTTGCCGGTCGACCATCACGTTCATGGCGTGCAGGTCGATGTCGTAGAGCTTGGCCTCGTGGCTCAGCGTCACGAGCTCGGCCAGATCGTCCATGAAGCGCGGCGAGATGAAGTCCGCGTGATCGCGCTGCGCGAAGTAGTACACCTCGCCGTCGAGACATTCCTGCAGCGACATCTGGAAGCCGGGCTCGACCACGAATCCGAGCGGCTCGGCCACGTACTTCGCCATGCCGCGCGCCTCGAAGAACGCCTTGTTGCGGCGATGCTCGAACTCCGCCAGCGGCAGTTTGTGCTTGCGCGCGTGATTGGCGATGGCGGCGGGCTTGTAGACCTTGAGGCCGACATCCCGGCCGCGCCAGCGCGCGCGATACACCACCGAACGTTTGCCCTCGCCGAGTTTTTCGGTGACCTGCGAGATCGGCGTACTTCGTGCCCGCGAGCTTCTCGGCGAGACTCGTCCGGATCGACGTGGCCGGCTTCGGCGAGCACCACCCACTTGTCCGACAGCCAGCGGCGCACCGCGATGATCTTCACCACGCGCAGGCCGGCATCCTCGAACTCGGACTTCATGCTCTTCACCGACACGCGCTCGAACGGCCGCTTCGTCAGACCCAGCGCGCGCGCGAGTTTCCACACGCCGTAGCGAAACGAATACTTGTGGCGGTAGTCGGCGATGATCCAGCGGCGCGACACGCGGCCGAACTCGCGCAGCATGCGCCGGCGCGTCTCGCGGTCGACGTGGAACAGGAAACGGATGCTCATCAGGCAATCCACCGACTTGGTGCGGAACGGCATCGCTTCGGCATCGGCGCGCACGTAGCCGCGCGATGTTGGCGTGCTGCACCGAGGGCAGTTTGGCCGCCTGCTGCATCATCTCCACCGAGATGTCGCTGCCCACCACCTCGTAACCGGCGCGCGCGAGATTGCCCGGTGAAACGGCCCGGTGCCGCAGGGCAGATCGACGATGGTCTTGACGCCGTTGGTCAGCGCCAGCGCTTTCTGGATCGCATTCCACTTGCGCGCGTTGCGCCGCTGGCGCTTCGGCGTGCGAAAGCGATGCTCGTCGTAGTCGGCCGCGACGTCGGCGCTTTGATAGAACTGCTTCTTGTAGGCGTAGCCGTGCGCTTTCGGCTTCGAAGGATCGTCGCGGGAAGGTTGCTTTGCCATCGGCGGAATTTAACCTGCCGCCTCAGGAGTGCGCGCGAAATTGGTGGGGCGTGTAGGGGTCGAACCTACGACCTACTGATTAAGAGTCAGCTGCTCTACCAACTGAGCTAACGCCCCATATTTCGGGGGCGCGACTCTACCAGAGAGAAATGCGGAAGCCTACGCAGACGACCCGGCCGCGCATATCATCAAGAGCGGCCGGGATATATGACGCAAGGACTGTCGACGATCGCGGATCTGGCGCAATTCGATCAATTACGATAAAAAGCAATCAAACTCGATCGAAGTCCGATTCCGGCGAGTCCGGGGGGCCGAGCATGCACATGAGGGGACTTACGGCCTGTGTTGCGGCTGCTGCCTCACTTTGCACCGTAGCGTCTTCGCGTCGTAGCAGACGCCCCTGCATCTTCGATTTCACGCCGGGCGGCAATGCCGCCGCTCGCCCCGCTATTCGATGCCGAACGCGGTTTCGGCTTTGAACCCGGATCCAACGCGGAAATTCTCGGTCCGGCTGCCCGAGGGCAATTATCGCGTGACGCTGCAGTCTCGGCGGCGGCGCCGCCGGACTCGCACGCACGCGTGCTCGCCGAGCAGCGCCGCCTGATGCTCGAAGACCTGTCGACCGACCGCGCAGGACCAGTCGAGCGCAGCTTCATCGTGAACATCCGCACCGCCGGAGCTCGGCGCCGCTGCCCGCGAATGCCACCGGTGGCACGCAGGGTCGCGCTCAAGCCGCGCGAAATCGGCAGCGCGACCTGGGACGACAAGCTCACGCTCGGAATTTCGCCGGTGATGCGACCGCTGCAGTTCGCTGACGCATCGAGCCCGCGGATCGTGCCGACGCTGTATCTCGCCGGCGATTCGACGGTCACCGATCAGGCCGCTCGCGCCGAGCGCGAGCTGGGGCCAGATGCTGCCGCGATTCTTCGGCGCCGGACATCGCCGTCGCCAACCACGCCGAATCGGGCGAGACGCTGAAGTCGTTCGTCACCGAGCTGCGTCTCGACAAGCTGCTGTCGACGCTCAAGCCCGGCGACTGGGTGATGATCCAGTTCGGCCACAACGACCAGAAAGTCGCAATGGCCGCAGACCTACGCCGAAGCCGCGACTACCTACCGCTCCTGGCTGCGCACCTACATCGCCGAAGTGCGCCGCCGCGGCGCGACGCCCATCCTCGTGACCTCGCCCGAGCGCCGGAACTTCGACGACGCGGGCCGCATCGTGCCGAGCCTCGGCGAATACCCGGACGCGGTGCGCGCCGTCGCGCGCGAGGAATCGCGTCGCGCTCATCGATCTCAATCCGATGAGCATGCGCTTCTACGAAGCGCTCGGCCCGGAAATCTCGCCGCGCGCGTTCGCCGACGAAGGCCGCGACAAGACGCATCACAACGAGTACGGCGCGTACGCGCTCGCGCGCATGGTGGTCGAGGGATTGCGCGCCGCGGATCCCGCGACTCACCGCGGGCCTGGTAAAGCATCTCGCCGCGGACGCCGGCAGCTTCGATCCCTCGACATCCTCCCATGCCCAACGCATCAAGACGCCATGAAACATCAGCCACTCCTCGTCTGTCGCATCTCGCGGGCGTCGTCTGTCTACTGTGCGCGAGCGCCTGCGTTCGCCGCGCGACGCCGGTGACCCTCACGGTGCGCGCCGACACGCCCGGCAGCGTCATCGACCCGGCGATCTACGGCCAGTTCGCCGAGCACCTGGGCCGGCTGATCTACGAAGGCATCTGGGTCGGCGAGAAGCTCGCCGATCCCGAACACGCGCGGCTATCGCAACGACGTGATCGCGGCGCTCAAGGAACTCGGCGTTCCGGTGCTGCGCTGGCCCGGCGGCTGTTTCGCCGACGAATACCACTGGCGCGAAGGCATCGGCCCGCGCGAGCAGCGCCCGCGCAAGGTCAACACCCACTGGGGCGGCGTGGTCGAAGACAACTCCTTCGGCACGCACGAGTTCATGAATTTCGCGGAGCTCATCGGCGCCGATGCCTACGTGAACGCCAACGTCGGCACGGGCACGCCGCGCGAAATGGCCGAGTGGCTCGAGTACATGACCTCGGACACGCGACTCGACGCTCGCGCAGCTGCGCCGCAAGAACGGCCGCGACAAGCCGTGGAAGGTGAAGTACTTCGCGATCGGCAACGAGACCTGGGGCTGCGGCGGCAACATGCGGCCGGAGTACTACGCCGACCTCTATCGCCACTACATCACCTTCATGAAGGCGCCCGAAGGCGCGAAGCCGCTGCGCATCGCCAGCGGCGCCAACGGCAGCGGCCTGCCGTGGACCGAAGTGCTGATGCGCGAGGCCACGAGGTACATGGACGCGATCAGCGTGCACTACTACACGCTGCCCACGGGCAAGTGGGACATCAAGGGCACGGCCACGAAGTTCACCGAAGACGAATGGTGGGCGACGCTCGTGCGCACCTGGCGCATGGAGTGGATCGTCACCGAACACTCGAAGATCATGGACAAGTACGACCCGCGAAAACGCGTCGGCCTGTACGTCGACGAATGGGGCACCTGGTACGACGTCGAGCCGGGCACGAATCCCGGCTTCCTCTACCAGCAGAACACGCTGCGCGACGCGCGTGGTCGCGGCGGTGAACCTCAACATCTTTCACGCGCACGCCGACCGCGTGCGCATGACCAACATCGCGCAGATGGTCAACGTGCTGCAGGCCATGATCCTCACCGACAAGGAGAAGATGCTGCTCACGCCGACCTACCACGTGTTCCACATGTACAAGCCGTTCCGCGGCGCGACCCATCTGCCGGTGGAGCTCGAGGCGCCGCGACACAAGCTGGGTGAGGTCAGCGCGCCGACGCTCACCGCCTCGGCGGCGCGCGGCGCGCGACGGCCGGCTGCACATCGCGCTGGTGAATCTCGATCCGCGCGAGGCCGTCACCGGCAACATCAAGATGTCGGGCGCGATCCCCGGAAAACTCGCGGGCACGCATCCTCACGGCCGCCGCGATGGACGCGCACAACACCTTCGACAAACCGGCGGCCGTGAAGCCCGCCGCGTTCAACGGCGCGCGTGTCACACGAGGGCTCGATCCGGGTCGATCGTACCGGCGAAGTCCATCATCGTGCTGAGCGAGGCGGGCAAATGAACTACGCATTCCGCATGAAGCTCAAGCCCGGCGTCGTCGACGAATACAAGCGCCGCCACGACGAGATCTGGCCCGAGCTCGTCCAGGTGCTGCGCGAAGCCGGCATCTACGACTACTCGATCTTCCTCGACGAGGAAGACATGCACCTGTTCGCGGTGCTCAAGCTGCGCGACGACCAACAAGCGCGACCTGCTGCCCGGACATCCGGTCATGCGGCGCTGGTGGGAGTACATGAAGGACCTGATGTACACCCAACCGGACGGACGGCCGAATGAATGGCCGCTCATGCCCCTGTTCCATCTCGACTAGCATCCGATCAGTTTCCAGGAGTTCTCGTGCCCAATCTGGCTCACGGCATTCAAGTCCGCCGACATCGACCGCAACATCCAGCTGCTGATCCGCAATCTCGTCGAGATCAAGGACACCTCGGGTGAATTCCTGCTGCGCCTCGACGACGGCCGCGTCATCGACACCAAGGGCTGGAACGACTGGGAGTGGACCCACGGCGTCGGCCTGTACGGCATCTGCAAGTACTACCAGCATGACGCGCGACGCGCGCTGCCGCGAGATCATGCTCGACTGGTTCCGCGACCGCTTCGCCGCCGGCACGCCCACCAAGAACATCAACACCGTCGCGCCGTTCCTCACGCTGGCCTATCTGTACGAAGAAAGTCCCGACAGCTCCTGGCTGCCGTATCTCGACGAATGGGCCGAGTGGCTCATGGACGGCCTGCCGCGCACCGAGGAGAACGGCTTCCAGCACATCGTCTTCAACTCCGAGAACCGCGAGCAGCTCTGGGACGACACGCTGATGATGAGCGTGCTGCCGCTCGCCAAGATCGGCAAGTTGTTAGGCCGCCCGCAGTACGTCGAAGAAGCGCGCCGCCAGTTCATGCTGCACATCAAGTACCTGGTCGATCGCAAGACCGGGCTGTGGTTCCACGGCTGGACCTTCGACGGCCGGCACCACTTCGCCAATGCGCTGTGGGCGCGCGGCAATTGCTGGGTGACCATCGCGATCCCGGAATTCATCGAGCTGCTCGACCTGCCGCCGGGCGATGCGCTTGCGCGAGTTCCTGCTCGAGACCCACCTGCAGCAGATCCGCACGCTGGTGAAACACCAGGACGCGGGCGGCCTGTGGCACACGCTCATCGACGATCCCAAGTCGTACCTCGAAGCCTCCGCCGCCGCCGGATTCGCCTACGGAATCCTGAAGTCGGTCCGCAAGGGCTACATCGACGCGGAGTACGAAGAAGCCGGCGTTCGCGCCGTGAAAGCGGTGCTCGCCAACATCGACAAGACGGGCGAGCTCAAGAACGTCTCGTTCGGCACGCCGGTGTTCAACGATCTGGACGGCTACCGCAAGATCCCGCTGACCTCGATGCCCTATGGCCAGGCCATGGCCATCCTCGCGCTCGGCGAGTTCAAGCGCGCCTTCATCTAACAACAACAAGCAGAAGTCCAGGAAGGCCACATGTCAGCACGCCAGGTCCGGTTCGGCCACTACCTCGCCTATGGCGCCAACGATTTTCTCGGCGCCGGCGCGATGTCGATCATCGGCATCTGGATCCTGTTCTTCTACACGACGTTCTGCGGCCTCACGGCCGCCGAAGCCGGCATCATCTTCGTCGCCGCCCGCCTGCTCGATGCGTTCTTCTCGCCGGTCATCGGCTACATCTCCGACCACTTTCACCACACCTGGCTCGGGCAAGACGCTTCGGCCGGCGGCGGTTCTTCATCCTGCTCGCGATCCCGCTGGTGCCGAGCTTCGCGCTCATGTGGGTGGAAGGCCAGACCTTCTGGTACTACCTCATCACCTACTGCTTCTTCGAGCTGGTGTACGCGATGGAAATCATCCCGTACGAAACGCTGGCCGCGGAGATGTCGCCCGACTACAAGACCAAGGCGAAGTTCGCGGGTGCACGCATCATCTGCGGACAGATCGCCAACATCGCGGCGTTGTGGCTGCCCGGGCGTGATCATCGCGCACCTCGGCGGCAAGGAGTCGGCCGACACGTTCCTGTACCTCGGCATCATCTTCTCGGTGTTCTTCGTGTTCGTGGCGCTCGCCGTGTTCCTGTTCACCTGGGAGCGGCCGCGCGAGGAGATCACCAGCATCGAGCCCGAGCCGATCGACGTTCGCCCTTCACGCAATCTGACGCAGCTCTTCGAGGATCTCGCGGCGACGATGCGCATCCGCGCTTTCCGGCTGCACCTCGGCATGTATCTCGGCGGCTACATCAGCCAGGACATCCTGAACGGCGTGTTCGCCTACTTCATCGCGTTCGCGCTCGCCGGCACCGTCGCCACCGACGTCGACCATCACCACCGTGGATGGCCGTGCGCGCAGCTGCTTTCCGTCGGTGTTCGCGATCTGGCTCGTGCATGCGCATCCACGCGGCGCCGTCGTATCGCATCGCCTCACGCTGTTCGCGGCGAGCGTCGTCGGCATCGCTGCTGCTCTACGTCACCGGCGTCATCGACCTCACGTGGCTGTTCGTCGCGGTGGTGGTCGCAGGTCTCGGGCGCGGCGCGCTCAACTACATCCCGTGGAGCGTCTACAACTACATGCCCGACGTCGATGAAATCGTCACCGGCCGGCGGCGCGAAGGCGCGTTCGCCGGCGTCATGACCTTCATTCGCAAGCTCATGCAGTCGCTCGCCATCTTCGTCGTCAGCCAGATCCTCAACATGGCCGGCCTCATCCCCAACATCGATGGTCCAGCCCGAGTCCGTGGTGAACGCGGTGCTGCTGATCATGGCGGTCGGCGCGCTCGGCGTCATGGTGTTCGGCTTCATCGTGTCGCTGCGCTTCAGGCTCAACAGCGAAACCCACGCCGTGCTCATGGAAGAGATCGAGCGCTTCAAGAGCGGCGCGGTCACGCCGCCCACACCCGAGAATCGCGCCATCGTCGAAGACCTGACCGGCTGGAAGTACGAAGAGCTCTGGGGAAAAGGAAAACCATGAAAGTCCGTGCCTGGATCCCGCGCGCCCTGGCGGCGCTGGTGGTTATTGCAGCACTGCCACTCGGCGGCGAAGGAAAAGCCGCGCTTCATGGAAAAGCTGGATCGCGGCCTGGTCGCGGTTCAGCAAAGCGACGGCAAGGTGTTCCTGAGCTGGCGGCTGCTCGCGAGCGACCCGGCCGGTGTCGCGTTCAATGTGTACCGTGAAATGGAGCGGCCCGCCGCAGGCAGCGCGGATCCCGGGCGCTTCGCCGGGCGTGCCGATGCCCAGGCTGGCGCCACCAGGCTCAACGCACAACCGCTGATTGCCGGCACGTGGCTGCTGGATGCAGGCGCACGCCTCGACCGGCAGACTAACTATTACGTGGCGGCGGTCGTCGACGGCGTCGAACAACCGCGCAGCGAGCCGTTCCGGTTCGCGGCCGGTGCACCCGCGCTGCCCTACCACTCGATCCCGCTGCAGACTCCGCCCGGCTACACGCCCAACGATGCGTCGGTCGGCGACCTCGACGGCGACGGCCAGTACGAAATCGTCCTGCACCAGACCGGCGTGGCGAAAGACAACTCGCAACCTGGCGTCACCGATGCACCGATCTTCCAGGCCTACAAACTCGATGGCACCCTGCTCTGGACCATCAATCTCGGCCGCAACGTCCGCGAAGGCGCGCACTACACGCAGTTCCTGGTGTACGACTTCGACGGCGACGGACGCGCGGAGCTCGTCTGCAAGACCGCCGACGGCACCGTCGACGGCACCGGCAAGGTGTTGGGAGACGCGAACGCCAACTGGCTGACGCCCGAATCCGCGGGAGAAACACCGGGCTCGGTCACCACGCCGCGGCGCGAAGGCACGAGCGGCGCGGGCTTCATCCTGAGTGGCCCGGAATATCTCACCGTGTTCGACGGCCTCACCGGCAAGGCGCTGGCCAGCGAGACCTATCTACCGCGACGCCATCCGAAGACCGACAGTCCGACGCCCGAGCAGATGAAGGAAACCTGGGGCGATGGACACGGCAACCGCATCGACCGGTTCCTCGCCGGCGTCGCCTACCTCGACGGCGAGCGACCGAGCATCGTGATGGCTCGCGGCTACTACACGCGCGCCGTGCTCGCGGCCTGGGACTTCCGCAATGGAAAACTCAGGAGCCGCTGGGTGTTCGACAGCGATTCGTCGGAACAGAACAAGGCATATCGCGGCCAGGGTAATCACAATCTGTCGGTGGCCGACGTCGACGGCGATGGCCGCGACGAAATCGTCTACGGCGCCGCGGTCATCGACGATGACGGCAAGGGCCTGTACTCCACAGGCTGGGGACACGGCGACGCGCTGCACGTCAGCGATCTCGATCCCGGCCAATCCCGGTCTCGAAGTGTTCGACATCCAGGAACGCTTCGGCGACCAGGGCATGAGCCTGCGCGACGCGCGCACCGGCAAGCCCTTGTTCACCATTCCCTCGGTGAAAGCGGCCGACAGCGGCGGCGACAAGGGCGAAGGCCCGGGCCGCGGCGTCGCGTTCAACATCGACCCGCGATTTCCGGGCGCCGAATCCTGGGCGGCCGGCGCCGGCATGAGCGGCATGTACGACGTGCATGGCAAGAAATTCGTGGAAGGCCGGCCGGCGGGTCTATCCACCAACTTCGCCATCTGGTGGGACGGCGACCTGCTTCGCGAACTGCTCGACCAGAATCGTCATAGCCAAGTGGAACTGGCAGACGCAGTCGCTCGACGCGCTGCTGGTCGCGCATCAGTGCACGTCCAACAACGGCACGAAGTCGACGCCGGCGCTGTCAGCGGATATCTGGGGAGACTGGCGCGAGGAAGTGATCTGGCGTACGCGCGACAACCAGGAGTTGCGCATCTACACCTCGACCATTCCGACGCCGCATCGAATGGTCACGCTGATGCAGGATCCGCAATATCGGCTGGCCATTGCCTGGCAGAACGTGGCTTACAACCAGCCGCCGCATCCGAGTTTCTATCTGGACGAAGCGGCGCCGTTGCCAAAGAAGCCGGTGATCCGCTTTACGCGCGACTAAGGAGCTGGAAGCTTCGGGCAGACCGAAGTTTTTGGCGGCCCGCGGTCGGCGCCAATGGCACGGCCGCTCTTCGACAACATCGCTTTGAACGGCAGCGACTTGATCGCGCGCAATCCGGCGACCGCGTCGCGCGCGTTGGCTTCCGCGCCCGTGATGTTGGTGTGCACCGTGTCGTCGATGAACTGCGCCTTGACCGCGTCCGGGCCTTCGCGCTGGAAGCGATCCGCGATCATGCGCGTGAGGTCGACGAACGCGACCTTCTCGTTCGTCGCCGTCTGCCAGGTCCAGAGTCGATAGCTGTCGGCGGCGCAGGGAATGCGCCCCTCTTTCCAGTTGTTGGTCTTGGTCAGCGTGAACAGGATCGGCGTCGCGCCCTTCGCGCGCGTGTCCGCGATCATCTTTCGCAGATACCAGCCGAACGAATAGACCGTTTCGTGTTTGCCCGTGATGACGTTGTCGATTTCTTCGGATTCGTCGCCGATGCCGGGAATCGTGCCGCGTGCGCGCAAGGGTCGCGTCGAGCCGGGCGGCTCCTGGTTCAGCGCGCCGGAATCGTTGTGTCCGAACTGGATGATGACGAAATCGCCGGCGCGCACCTCGGCGAGCATCCGGTCCCAGTGACCTTCGGTGATGAACGTGCGGCTGCTGCGTCCGCCACGCGCCACGTCCACCACGCGCAGCTTCGACTCATCGAAGAGAGGCTGCAGAACCGCGCCCCAGCCCTGCTGGTTCTTGGGATTGGGTTTGTATTCCGACGCCGTCGAATCGCCGGCCACGAACAGCTGCGGAACCGCGTCGCCGGCAACGGCGCCACCTGCCAGCAGCAGGCCCGCAAACAGCGCGAGAAGGCGCAGGACGCGGAAAATGGGGTGGACGATGGGACTCGAACCCACGACAGCCGAGATCACAACCCGGGGCTCTACCAGCTGAGCTACGCCCACCATTGTCAAAAAACTCTCTAAACCCTTCAGTTGGCGCGCCCGGCAGGAGTCGAACCTGCGACCACCGGCTTAGAAGGCCGGTGCTCTATCCAACTGAGCTACGGGCGCAGCCGGAACGGAAGCCTACCTCAACACCCCTGGGCTTCATCGGTTGGTCGGGGCAGCAGGATTCGAACCTGCGACCCTCTGCTCCCAAAGCAGATGCGCTACCAGACTGCGCCATGCCCCGAGCCGATGTAAGCCGTCCCGCCAGGGACATCTACCACCCCGGCGTACGGGGGGCGCGAATGATACGGAGCGTGCCGGGGCGGGTCAATTTACCAGCCGACGTTCGCGCGACTCCCGGGCTAGTAAAGTTTCCTTGACAGGTCGCGCAGCGATCTGCAGAGTAAAGCATCCTTTACAGACGGAGCAGCCATGAAATCAGAAACACTGCCCAAAGTTGCGGTCAGCGCTGTCGCTTACAGCCAGCTCGCCTATTGGAGTTCGCTGGTCTGCGCCGCGCTGAGCGTCACTTACATCCCGCCGGGAAGCATCCGGACTTTCGTGATCCTGATGCCGATGATGGCCGCCCTGCTGTGCGCGTCGGTCGCAAGCTGGCTGTACACGGCCTGCGATGAATACCTGCGCGTCAGAATTCTCCGGGCCGTCACGATCACGGCGCTGCTCGTTGCGCTGGGCTCGCTCGGATATTTCTGCATGGAGCTCCTCGGCTTTCCTCGTCAAAGCATGATCTGGGTCGGCATCCTGGGCTGGAGCGCGTTCAACCTGCAGTTGTTGTTCGTGATTATCCGCGCCGCACGCGGCGAAGATACGAACCGGTCAGCTTCCCTGCGCCCGCTGACATGACTCTCGTCACGAGGCGGTAGTGACAAGCGGCACTGCCGGAATCGAGCTGTTCGTTCGTGATCTTCCCGCCGGCATCTATTCAGCCGTGGTGCTGGCGCGCGAATGAACGCTCGAGGGGCTACTTGCGCCGCCACGCGGTGATTCCGCCGGGTTTGTCTTCGAGGATGACGCCCGCGGCAACCAGCACGTCGCGGATGCGGTCCGACTCCGCCCAGCTTTTGGCCTTGCGCGCATCGAGGCGTGCGGCGACCAGCGCGTCGATCTCGGCGTTGCTGAGACCCGGCAGTGTCGGCGCGCCGCCTGCAGGATCGCTGGTGCCCGCGCTTGCGGAGCTGCGCAGGAACTTGCCCGGATCTTCACTGAGGAAACCCAACACGCCGCCGAGCGCCCGCAACTCCGACGCCAGTTGTTTGGCCTTCGCGCTTTCACCGTTCGCCGTGCGCTCGGTGTTGAGTTCACGCGCCAGTCCCTGCAACACGGCGATCGCCTCGGGAGTATTGAAATCGTCGTCCATGGCGGCGGCGAATTCGCCGGTGGCGCCGGTCGAGGTGTAGAGGTCCCCGCCGTACGACGGCATGTCGCGCAGCGCCAGGTACAGCCGCGTGAGCGCCGCTTCCGACTGCTCGAGCTGCGCCGGCGAATAATTCATCGGCCCGCGATACTGGCTCGACAGCAGGAAGAACCGCAGCACTTCCGGATGCTTGATCTTCGCCAGCACTTCGCGCGTGGTGAAGAAATTGCCCAGCGACTTCGACATCTTCTCGTTGTCGATGTTGAGAAAACCGTTGTGCATCCAGATTTCGGCGAAGCGCCCGTGCGTGGCGCCGCAGGTCTGCGCGATCTCGTTCTCGTGGTGCGGGAACTTGAGGTCGAGACCGCCACCGTGGATGTCGAAGTGATCGCCGAGTTCCTTCGTCGACATGGCCGAGCACTCGATGTGCCAGCCGGGGCGTCCATCGCCCCACGGCGAAGGCCACGCGGGCTCGCCGGGCTTCGCGGACTTCCACAACACGAAATCGAGCGGATCGCGCTTGGCCGTATCCACTTCGACGCGCGAGCCGGCGCGCAGGTCGTCGAGTTTCTTGCCCGACAGCTTTCCGTACGGCGCGAACTTGCGCACCTCGTACATGACGTCGCCATTCGACGCCTGGTAGGCGTAACCGTTGGCGATGAGCTGGCGCGATCATGGCCAGCATCTCGTCGATGTATTCGGAGGCCCTGGGCTCTTTCTCCGGTCGCAGGCAGCCTAACTTGTCGAGATCCTCGTACATGGCCGCGGTGTATTTTGCCGCATACGCGCGCCAGTCCACGCCCGCCTCTATCGCGCGATTGATGATCTTGTCGTCGACATCGGTGATGTTGCGCACGTAGGTCACGCGGTAGCCGCGATGCCGCAGATAGCGGCTCACCATGTCGAACACCACGAGCATGCGGGCGTTGCCGACGTGGAAGTAGTCGTAGACCGTGAGGCCGCAGCTGTACATGCGCACGTGGCCGGGCTCGACGGGCTTGAGTTCCTGCTTCTCGCCCGTCAGGGAATTGTGGATGCGGATCATGCGGCGAATCTGCTCAGGCGGTCGTGGATGGTCGAGTCGGGCATGGCGTGCAGCAGCGGCGCGAGCTCCGGGCCCTTCGGGCGATGCCGGTGAGCGCGAGGCGCAGCGGCTTCCACAGCGCCTGGCCCTTGGCGCCGGTGGCGGCTTTCACCGCGTTGACGATGGCGTCGAGCTTGCCGCCCGTGGCCGCGGCATCAGCGGCCGCGCGGAAGAACTGCGGGCCCGCCTCGCGCACGCGCGCCAGCGAGCTCTCGTCGAGCGGCGGCGCTGCGCCGAACACCACGTCGCGCCAGCGCGCGACGTCCGACGGCAGCAGCACGTTGGGGCGGATGGCCGCGATGAAAGCGCGGCGCCGCTCGGCGTCGATGTCGCTCGGCGTCTCGGCCGCGAGCCAGCGCTCGCTCTCTTCGAGCGGCATGTGGTGCGCGACTTCGCGCTGCCAGACGTTGAGCTGCGACTCCTCGAAACGCGCCGGCGCGCGTCCGAGATGCTTGACCGTGAACGCGCGCGCCATCGCCTCGGGCGCCAGCACGCCGTTCTCGCTGCTCGAATGCCCGAGCCGGAACAGGTGATTCATCAACGCCACGGGTAGATAGCCGCGCTCGCGGAACTCGCGCACGCTGGTGGCGCCATGGCGCTTGGAAAGCGGCGAGCCGTCGGCGCCCGACCAGCAGCGACAGATGGCCGTAGGTGGGCGCGCGCAGCCCCAGCGCTTCGAGCACCAGCAACTGGCGCGGCGTGTTGGTCAGGTGGTCTTCGCCGCGCAGCACGTGCGTGATGCCCATCTCCGCGTCGTCGATGGCATTGCTGAAGAAGAATGCCGCGCTGCCGTCGGCGCGCCGCAGGATGAAATCGCCGATGTCGTCGGTGGCGAAGCTCTGGGCTCCGTGCACCATGTCGTCGAACATCGACGCGCCGCCCGGTGGGCACGCGGAATCGCGTCGTCGGCGAGATGCCCTGCGCGCTCTTGCGCACTCTTGCCTCGGGCGACAACTCCCGGCAGGTGCCGGCATAACGCGGCGGGCGGCCGGCGGCGAGCTGCGCCTTGCGCGACAGTTCGAGCTCGAGCGGCGTGCAGTAGCACGGGTAGGTGAGCCCGCTCGCATCGAGCGTGGCCGAATGTCGCGCGTAGATCGGGCCGCGGCGCGACTGGTCGGTATTCCTCGCCAGGCTGGGCGCGGTCCGGACCCGCATCCCACTGCAGGCCCATCCACTGGAGGTCTTCCATCAGCGCGGCGGTGTAGGACTCCTTGCTACGTTCGGTGTCCGTGTCCTCGATGCGCAGCACGAAGCGCCCGCCGTGATGGCGCGCGAACAGCCAGCTGAACAGCGCGGTGCGCGCGTTGCCGAGATGCAGCTCGCCCGTCGGGCTGGGGGCGAATCGCGTGGTAATGGGGCCGTGTGACACCGGCGGGATTGTAGGGAAACCGACGGCACACCGCAGCTTCGGTAGAATCGCCGGCCATGAAAAAGCCATTCCTGCTGTCCGCCCTCCTCGGGCTCCTCCTCTCGTTCCAGGTCCAGGCCGCCAACATCGAGCGAGTGCGCGTCACCACCAATCTCGGCGCTTTCGTCGTCGAAATGCAGCGCGATCGTGCGCCGCTGACCGTGGAAAACTTCCTGTTCTACGTGAAGTCCGGCTACTACACGAACACGCTGTTCCATCGCGTCATCGCGAACTTCGTGATCCAGGGCGGCGGAGTCGGGTCCGACTACAAGGCCAAGCCCACGCAGAAGCCGATCGCCAACGAAGCCGGCAATGGCCTCAAGAATCTGCGCGGCACCGTGGGCCTCGCGCGCGCCAGCGGCCCGCACTCGGGCGACTGCCAGTTCTACGTCAACGTCGCCGACAACGCCGATCTCGATCCGCTGCCCACGCGCTGGGGATATGCCGTGTTCGGCAAGGTCATCGAAGGCATGGAAGTGGTGGATCGCATCAGCGTTTCGCCCACCGGCAGCGCATGGGTCCCTTCAAGCAGGATGCGCCGATGCAGCCGGTCGTGATCCAGAAGATCGAGCTCATGACCGACGGGGCATGCCGCGACCCCGGCCACATCGCCTGCGCCCGCGGCCGCGCCCGCCAGCGACGCCCGCTGACGCTCCGCCAGCCACCAAGACCGAAACACCTCCGGCCACTCCCGCGAGCGGAGCTCCGCCGCCGAAGTGAGCGCCGCTCGCCACAGCCTGTTCGCTTCCGACCTTCACCTCGACAGCGAGGCCCCCTGGGCCATCGATGCCTTCCTCGCCTTCCTCGACGGGCCGGCGCGTTCCGCCGAAGCGCTCTACCTGCTGGGCGACCTGTTCGAAGTCTGGGTGGGCGACGACGATGACAATCCCGACAACATCCGCGCCTGCGCCGGACTCGCGCGCCTGACGAAGAGCGGCGTCGCGGTGTACGTCCTGCATGGCAACCGCGATTTCCTGCTGGGCGAAGCTTTCGCGCAACGCACCGGCGTCAAACTACTGCCGGATCCGGTGATGTTCGACCTGTACGGCGTTCCCACGCTGCTCAGCCACGGCGACGTGTTCTGCACCGAGGATCCCGCCTACCAGGCAGTTGCGCAGCATCGTGCGCCGGCCCGTCTGGCAGCGGCGTTTTCTCGCGTTGCCGCTCGACGCGCGCCGCGACCTCGCGACCGCGGCGCGCGCCGGCAGCAAGGCGCACACGCAGCGAACCATTCCCACCATCATGGACGTGAATCCCGAGGCCGTGACGCGCGCCATGCGCGCCACGGGCGCACGGCGGCTGATTCACGGCCACACGCACCGCCCGGCCGTGCACCCGTTCGTGATCGACGGCGTGAACGCCGAGCGCGTGGTGCTCGCGCCCTGGTACGAGGCGGCGAGCTGTGTGGGCGTCAGCGCCGAGGGCGTGCGCGAGATTCCGCTGCCGCGCTGAAATGGGGACATTCCTGATTTGCTAGCAAAAGGGGACGCGGCTCCCCGTGCGCAAATGAGGCGCGTCCCGATTTGCTAGCAAATCAGGAATGTCCCCATTTACTGGTCGCGGGCGTCAGCCCTGCGGAATACCGGAGTGGAATCGAAGCTCCTGGTCGGCGCTCGTCGCCAACTCTGCTTCGCGAGTCGCAATTACCTCGAGCCGCTCGGCGATCTCACCGGCCTCGAATTCGCGTTCGGCAAAGTCGAGATACAGCTCGAAGTGGCGAGCCTCGGAACGCTCCAACTGCTCGTACAGGTCGCGCACCTGTTCAGGCAGTCGCTTCGCGAGCAAGCGAAAACGTTCGCATGAACGCGCTTCGATCAGCGCGTGCACGATCATGAGATCGAGCTTGCGCTTGGGCTCGTGCGTGCGGACCAGCTTCCGCAGTTCGCTGGCGTAGCGCCCGGGTTTCATGCGCTGGTATGGCACGTCGAGCTTCTTCATGAGCCGCTCGACCTGCTCGAAGTGCTTGAGCTCTTCGCGCGCCAGGCGCGACAGCGCGACGCTCAGGCCGCGGTCTTCCGGGTAGGCGAATATCAGCGCCATGGCGGTGGACGCCGCCTTCTTCTCGCAGTTGGCGTGGTCCACGAGCAGCGACGGCAGATCCGCCAGCGCGGCATCCACCCAGCCACGCGGCGTTGCCGCCTTGAGAATCGACCGGTCGGTGGCGCGTTCGAAACGCGCCGTGGCGCGGGCCTCGCGCTTCTCGCTCACGCCACGGGCTCCGCCGGCGCGAGCGCGGCGAGTTCGGTGAGCGTCGCGGCGATCTGCTTCGCGGCCTCGTCGGCATTCGCGGGACGACCGGCGGCATCCTTGGCCATGAGCGTGTCGATGAGCGGCTGCACGACGGCCAGACGTTCCGGCAGGCGCGGGATCGGCGCCTTGGCGTGATGCACGAGGATCGCCATGTGATTGTCGGCGTCGAAAGGCTTCTTGCCCGTCAGCATCTCGAACAGCATGACCCCGAGCGCGTACAGATCGCTGCGCGCATCGATCTCCTTGCCGTGACCCTGCTCCGGGCTCATGTAGTGCGGCGTCCCGAAGATCAGCCCCTTGTCGGTGACCTCCATCTTGAGCGCCACGTGTTTGGCGAGCCCGAAGTCGATGAGCGCGATGCTGTCGTCGTCACGCAGCATGACGTTGCCGGGCTTCAGATCGCGATGAAAGATGCCGACCTCGTGAATCGCCTGCAGCGCATAGGCGAGATCGCGCGCAAAACCCAGCGATTGCCGGGCCGTGAGGCCCTCGGACATGCGCTTGCGCAAGTCGCCGCGCGCGAAATGTTCCATCGCCAGGAACAGGTGATCGTCGGTGACGCCGAGATCGTAGATGCGCACGATGTTCGGATGGCGGATCTCGCGCAACATCTCGAATTCCTGCAGGAAACGCTCCATCGACTGGTCGACGCCGGTTTCCTTGCGGATGGCGGGCGTCACCTTGAGCACCACCACGCTGCCGTCGCGCGCGCTCTCGGCAAGAAAGAGCTCCGACACCGAACCTCGGGCGATGAGGTCTATGCGCCGGTACTCCTTGAGGCGCGCGCCGGCGAAATCCTGCGCCATCTTCGCGCCGGCCGACATGCGCCACCGGCTCTGCGCCTTGGCCTGTTCGTCGGCCGCACGGCGGATCGCATCGTTTAGTTTGGTGTGCTTGATCTTGGTCTTGCCGATGACCTCGAAAGCGCCCGTGGCGCGGGCTTCGATCGCGTCGGCAGAGTCGTCTTCGGCCGACAGGAAAATGACCGGCGCAAAACCCTCGCGGCCATGAAAATCCTTGAGCCAGTCGAGGCCGGATCCGCCCTTCCATTCGTGATCGAGCAGCACGACGCTGTAACCCTGCGCGAGAAAACCCGGCGTCAACGGCCCGCGCACGCGCGGGTTGTAGCTCACCAGCTCGACGTCGGGCCAGGCGCAGGAAATATGGTGACGCAACAGCGTGCGGTACCGCGGGTCGTCATCGATCAGCAACAAGCGCATCGGCTGAATTAGAGCATGCGTGGCAGGGGTTGGCCACGAAGCGAGTTTGCGGACTGCTTTGATGGCGATCAGGAGGTCGCCGACATTCGTGCCGGTGGGTCCGGTGTGCACGAGGTCTTCGGCCGCTTCGAGCGCCATGCCGGAATCGAACTCGCGCCACGCACGCTCGACGTCGCAGCCCGCGAGCGTGGCGCGCTCGATCGTTCCCGCATCGACGATGGCGCCCGCGTCGCTGGTCGGTCCGTCAGTGCCATCGGTGCCCGCGGCCAGCAGCATCCATGGCTCGCCGGCGCGCAATTGCCGCGCGAAACTCAACGCGAGGTGCGTGTTGCGTCCACCGCGTCCGTGATCACGCGGCAGCGTCACCGTGGATTCACCGCCCCAAACCACCCCGTCGCAGTCGCCGGCGCGCAGTCGCGCGAGAAGCTCGGCGGCCACCTCGCCCGCATCTCCGGCGAACCGGTTGGGCATCACCTCGAGTGTGATGCCGTGTGAGCGCGCAGCGTCCCGCACCGCGTTCACCGCGATTTCGTTCGTGGCGATCACGTGCCTTTCGATGCCGTCGGCGATGCCGGCATCACGTCCTAACAACCCCGAGCCGATCACGTCCGGATCGTCACCGGGCACGTCCGAGATGAAGAGCGCGAGCGCGCGACGATCGCGCAGCAGCCGCGCGATTCCGCCCCCCTTGATGCGCGACAGGCGAGCGCGCGCGATGTTCAGTCGGGCAATGTCCCAGCCGCTGGTGAGCCCGTCCACGTTCAGCGCCATCACTTCTTCGAGCGAGACGCCGTCGCGCAGCGCTTCGACAAGGCTCGAGCTCCCGCCCGAGATCAGGAACAGCGGGAAGTGGTCTTCGTGCAGGTTTCGCACACGTTCCTCGAGCTCGGTGCCGTTGCTGAAGCTGCGCAGGTCCGGCACGGGATGCGCGCTTTGCAGCTGCATGACGCCGGAAGCCGCGTCCAGCGCGGGGTCCGTGTGACCGTCTTTCGTGATGACCAGCATGCGCTCGACACGCGATCCCAATGCGATTTGCGCGCCGCGCGCCATGGAACTTGCTGCCTTGCCTATGGCGAACACTTCGATGAGCGCCGGCAGCTCGGCATCCCGCAGGAAACGATCGACGCTGGCGCGACCGTCAACCGCGCGTAGCGCGACGTCGAACACATCGAGCAGGATGCGGCGCGCGTTCATGGGATCGGGCGGTGCATGCCCGCTGGCCGGTCAGCTCTTGACGACCCTGAGGCCGTTCTTCTCGCCGTCACGCCGCGAGGCCTTGGCCATATCGGAACGCTCCGACTGCAGCCGTGCCAGGTATTCGGGAGTGACGTCGCCAGTGACGTAGTGACCGGAGAAGCACGAGGTGTCGAATTCCTTGATGCTGGAATGATCGTGCACACACGCCTGGATGAGGTCTTCGAGATCCTGGTAGATCAGCCAGTCGGCGCCGATGAGCTTGGCGACTTCCGACTCGCTGCGATTGCTGGCGACCAGTTCGCTGGCCGCCGGCATGTCGATGCCGTAGACGTTGGGAAATTTCACCGGCGGCGCGGCCGACGCGAAATACACCTTCTTCGCACCGGCTTCGCGGGCCAGGTCGATGATCTGCGCGGAGGTGGTGCCGCGCACGATGGAATCGTCGACCAGCAGGACGTTCTTGTTGCGGAACTCGAGGTCGATGGCGTTGAGCTTGCTGCGAACCGACTTCGAACGCTGTTCCTGGCCCGGCATGATGAACGTGCGGCCCACGTAGCGGTTCTTCACGAACCCCTCACGGTACTTGACGTCCAGGCGCTGCGCGACCTGCATGGCGCTGGTGCGGCTGGTGTCGGGAATCGGAATGACCACGTCGATGTGGTGATCGGCCTTCTCACGCAGGATCTTTTCCGCCAACCGCTCGCCCATGCGCATGCGCGCACGGTGCACGGAGATGTTGTCGATCAGTGAGTCGGGGCGCGCGAAGTAAACGTATTCAAAGATGCAGGGCGCGTGCTTGGTGGTGGCCACGCACACCTGCGAGTGCAGGCGGCCATGCGTGTCGATGTACACGACTTCGCCCGGCGCCACGTCGCGCACCAGCTTGAAGCCCAGCATGTCGAGCGCCACGCTTTCCGAAGCCAGCATCCATTCGGCGCCCTTGGGCGTCTCGCGCTGGCCCAGCACCAGCGGGCGGATGCCGTTCGGATCGCGGAACGCGAGCAGGCCGTGGCCGATGACCATGGCGACCACTGCATAGCCACCGCGGCAACGGCGATAGACCGCGCTCACCGCGGCAAAGATGTCCGCCGGCGTGACGCGCGGCGTGCCGACGCGCTGCAGCTCCGAGGCCAGCACGTTGAGCAGCACTTCGGAATCGGAACTGGTGTTGAGATGGCGGCGGTCTTCACGTTCGAGCACTTCGCCGAGCTCACGGGCATTGGTGAGATTGCCGTTGTGCGCGAGGCAGATGCCGTAAGGCGCGTTTACGTAGAAGGGTTGGGCTTCGGCGGCGCTGTCGCAACCGGCGGTCGGGTAACGCACGTGCCCCATGCCGATGTTGCCCTTGAGCTCCTGCATGTGATGCTGCTCGAAGACATCGCGAACCAGGCCCTGGCCCTTGCGCACGAACAGCTCACCCTCGGCGACGGTGGCGATACCGGCGGCATCCTGGCCGCGATGCTGCAGCACCGTCAGGGCGTCATAGATGCGTTGATTGACTCCGCTCGTTCCGACGATTCCTGCGATGCCGCACATTCGGGTCTGTTCCTCAGGTTGAGACGGAGGGTTTGGGCAAATCGAGGCGCTCGAGTTCCTCGCCGACGATGCCGCGCAACGCATCGGCGACACCGATGGCGTACGGCATCAGACGGGATTTCTTCCAGCGCGGGTCTTCGTCCATGCGCAGCGCCTGGATGGCGATGGTGAAGGCACCGACGATGACGACGCCGCGGATGATGCCGAAGACGAACCCGAGGAACCGGTCCATGCCCGCGAACATGGAGACGCGAACGTAATGTCCAAGTACCACGCTCACCGCGCCGCCCAGCAGGAGGACGCCGACGAAGATGATTGTGCGTGCCGCCCAGACTCGCAGCGGGGACCCCACCAGCACGCCACCGAGCATGGACTCGAGCGAGGGCGCGAAGACCCAGGCGAGCACGATGGCGAGAAACCAGGTGATGACCGCGATGGCTTCGCGGAGGAGGCCTCGAACCAGGCCCATGATGGAGGAGAGAACAAGTATTGCGAGGATTATGTAGTCGACTGCGATCATTCTGATTGAGTCAGGCCACGGCGCCTTCGAAGCAGGCGCGGCATTGTACTCGACGCTTTCGGCCGAAAGCAGTGAAGTAACAGCCAGCCCGTCACGATATGGGCACGATGGCGCCTGACTGGCCGATGCGCCGAAGTTGGGCAGCCAGGGCCTCGGCTTGTTCGCGATCACGGGTTGGCCCTACTCGAACCCTGTAGAGCTCGCGACCGCCGCTCTTGATCGGAGCGATGAAGGCGGTGAATCCCTTGGCTGTCATATCGCGGACGACGCCATCCGCGTTATCGCGGCTGCGAAAACTGCCGATCTGTACCGCGAAGCTGCCCTTCTCCACGGCGTGCCGTGACAGCGGGCTTCTGAGCTTCGACACGCGGCGCAGGTCGCTCGGCCGGCGTCTGCTGTGCGACGGGCGCAGGCGTTGTGGCGGGCGGCTGAGGCGCGGCGGTGGGCGGTGGTTCAACGATGGCTGGCGCCGCCTGTTCACCGGGCTTCGCCAACTGCGCCTGTTGTTCGTTCACGGGCACCGGCTCCGGCAACGCGACCGCGGGCTGCGTTGCCGGCTGCTCCGCCGGCGGCGCCGCGGGGTTTGCCGCATTGAGATCGATGGTGTAGCGGCGCATGCCCTCTTCGGCCGGCGTGCCCGGCGCGTCCGCGCCGCGCGGTCCGGTGAGTAGTTCGGGAACGAGCAGCACGAACAGCGCAACCAGGATGACGGCACCGGTCAGTCGTTGCTTGGCTCGCGAATCCATGTGGCGAACTATAGCCCAAGGAATTCGAGCGCCGGCCCGACCGTGAGGAAAGATCCGAAGACGACGATGCGATCGCCCGGACGCGCCGCGTCGCGAGCCGCACGACAACCGGCAGCGACATCGGGCGCGTGCGCCAGGACGCTCGCCCCGCGCGGCAGATGCGCTGCGAGATCGCGGGTCGGCACGGCGCGCGGACCTTCGAGAGTCACGAGCACCCACGCATCGATGTCCGCGCTCAACGCCGCAGTGATCCCCGGCACATCCTTGTCGCCAAGGATTCCGCATACCGCGATGGTGCGCGCGCGCGGCAACGCGCGCAGATTCACACCGAGCCCGAGTGCCGCCGGCACGTTGTGAGCCACGTCGAAGATCCATTCGACCTCGCCCGGCACGCGCTGAAAGCGCCCGCGAAGTCGTACGCCGCGCAGGGCTTCGCTGACGTTTGCCTGCGTGAGCTCGATGCCGCCCGCGGCGACGATGGCCGCAAGCGCAGTCGCGGCGTTGGCCATCTGGTGTATTCCGGCGAGCGCTGGCGGCGGCAAATCGCGCAGCGACAACGCCCCGTATTCGAAGTCCCAGGTCGCCCCTTCCGCGGCACGTCCATAGCGATAGTCACGATCGGGTACCACGGCGCGCGCGCCCACTTCCTCGATGGCAGTCCACAAACTCCGCGGAACATCGGCGGTGCCGAGCACCGCCGGCCGCCCCGCGCGAAAAATTCCGGCCTTCTCGCGGCCGATGGCTTCCAGCGTGTTTCCCAGCCAGTCGACGTGATCGATGCCAATCGAGCAGATCACGGCGACCTCCGCGTCGATGATGTTGGTGGCGTCGAATCGTCCGCCGAGCCCCACTTCGAGCACGGCCACATCGACGCGCGAACGACGGAAGTGCGCAAGCGCCGCCAGCGCGTTGTACTCGAAGAACGTGAGCGTGATGTCCGCGCGCGCCGCCTCGATGAGCTCGAACGCGTCGACCAGGCTCGCGTCGCTCGCCTCGTCTCCATCCACGCAGATGCGCTCGTTGTAACGGCTGAGGTGCGGCGAGGTGAAGCGTCCGCAGCGAAGTCCGGCGGTGCGCAACAGGGCATCGAGGCAGGCGACGGTCGATCCCTTGCCATTGGTGCCACCCACGGTGATCACGCGGCAATCAGGGGTGAGCAGGTCGAGCCGACGCGCGACTTCGCGCACGCGGCTCAGGCTGAGGTCTATCGCGCGCGGATGTGACCGCTGCTGCTGCTCGAGCCACTCGGCGAGCGAGCGCATGTGGACGGCCTTAACTGGCGGGTACGGGGACTGCGGGCGCGGCGGGCGGCTGACGCATGAGCAGTCGTAACACGCCGCCGAGACGCTCGCGCATGTCGCGGCGATCGACGATCAAGTCGAGTGCGCCGTGTTCGAGCAGGAATTCGCTGCGCTGGAAACCTTCCGGCAATGTTTCGCGCACGGTTTGCTGGATGACGCGCGGGCCGGCGAAGCCGATGAGCGCCCGTGGCTCTGCCACGTTGAGGTCGCCAAGCATCGCAAGGCTGGCGGAGACCCCGCCCGTGGTCGGATCGGTGAGCACGGAAATGAAAGGCAGGCGTGCCTGCGCCAGCCGCGCCAGCGCCGCACTGGTCTTGGCCATCTGCAGCAGCGAGAACAACGCCTCCTGCATGCGCGCGCCACCACTCGACGAGAAACACACCAGCGGCGACTTGGTCTGGATGCAGTGGTCGACCGAGCGTTTGAAACGCTCCCCCACCACCGATCCCATCGAGCCACCCAGAAATTTGAACTCGAATGCACAGGCGACGATGGGCAGGGATTCCAGCGTGCCGGCGATGGCGATGAGCGCGTCGCGTTCGCCCGTGGCCTTCTGCGCCGCCGCGAGACGATCGCGGTAACGCTTGTTGTCGCGAAACTTCAGCGGATCTTCGGGCGAGACCTGGGCGCCGATCTCCACTTGCCCGCCTTCGTCGAGGAAGCGTGCCAGCCGCTCGCGGCCACCGATGCGCATGTGGTGACTGCACTTCGGGCAGACATTCAGATTGCGCTCGAGCTCGGCGCGGTACAGCACCGCATCACAGGCCGAACACTTGATCCACAACCCTTCCGGTACCGAACGCGTGCGGCGCTCGGTCTTGATCCGCGAGGGCATGATTTTCTCGAACCAGGACATGTCGCGGAGGTTCCCCTACTCGAAAGTGCGGCCGATGATAGCGGATTGCGGCAGGTTGCCGGCACCCGGCAGGCCGAACTCGGCCGGGTAACGCACCGCCGAAAGGTAGAGGCCATCCGGCGGCGCGGTCGCCGCATTGGTCTTCCGGTCGCGGCTCGCGAGCACGGCCACCACCCGCTCCGGCGGCGATTCGCCGTGGCCCACCGACATCAGCAGGCCGGCAACGTTGCGCACCATGTGGTGAAGAAAGGCGTTCGCCGTGATCGCGAGCGTGAGCCACTCCGCGCTGCGCGTGACATCGAGGCGCTCCACGCGCCGCAGCGGAGACTTGGCCTGGCACTCCACCGCGCGGAATGCGCTGAAGTCGTGTTCGCCCACCAGCACCTGCGCCGCCGCGTGCATGCGCTCCGCATCGAGCGGACGTCGCTCCCACGTGGCCCGGCCCGCAGCCAGGGCTGAGCGCGAGTCGCGATTGAAAATGAAGTAGCGATAACTGCGCGCGGTGGCGCTGAACCGCGCGTGGAACTGCTCGGGCACTTCGCGCACCCAGGCGACGCTCACGTCGGCGGGTAGATAGCTGTTGGTGCCCAGCCGCCAGCCGCGCTCGCTGCGCACGGCGGCGCTGTCGAAGTGAACTACCTGGGCAAGGGCATGGACGCCGGCGTCGGTACGCCCGGCGCAGACGCAGGCCACCGGCGAATCGGCCACGCGCGACAGCGCGCGCTGCACCACGTCCTGGACGGTCTGGAGTCCGGGCTGGAACTGCCAGCCGGAGTACGCACGGCCGTCGTACTCGAGGCCGGCTGCGAATCGGGACATCTAGCCGGGCAGCGACTCTAACAAGCGCTGCGCTTCCTGCTTCTGCGAAGCGGAGCCTTCCGACAGCACTTCGTTGAGGATGTTGCGCGCGCCGTCCGGGTCACCCATGTCGACGTAGGCACGGGCCAGGTCGAGCTTGGTGCCGACTTCCGACAGTGTCACCGGTTCGAGATCGGGTACGGCGAGCTCTTCGGTCGCACTGCCGGGCATGTCGAAGCCGTTGCCGATGTCGAGGTCCACCTTGCCGCGGCCCATGGTCGGCTGCTGCTGCGTCGGTTCGACCGGGAAGTCGAGGTTCTCGCGATCGATGGCCGCCAGGCGCGACGTCGAGGAGATGTCGAAGCCCGCTTCCGGCATTTCGAACTTCGCCATCGAAGCGGTGCTGCCCGGATCGATGGCGCGGCCCTTGGTCAGGTCCACGTCGCCGCCGAGCTCGCGCTCGGTGAGGAACCATGTGCCACTGGCGCCGTGCTCGGAAAGTGCATCGTCGGCGTTGCCGCCACTGTGGCGCGCGGCCGCAGCAGCCAGCAGACGCTGTGAGTTCTCATCGAGACCCGCCACCATCGTGGGTGCGTCGGCACCGGGTCCGCGCGGTCCGCCGCCCACCGGCTTGAGGCCGATCTGCGAATCCGTCTGTTCGAGCGAGCCCAGGTCGAGGCCGAGGTCATCGAGCGCGAGTTCCGCGGTCTGCTCCGAGCTCAGCTTGCGGCGCATGGCGCCTTCCACCTTCTCGCGAATCGTCGGCTCATCGAGCGGCCGCAGCAGCGGTTGCTCCACGGTCGGCGCTTCCGAGCCGGCCGGAGTCATCTTGACCGTCATCTCGCGGGTCGTCTGCCCGCTCGAGGGGTTGTTCGGCAGCGACAGGCCTTCGCCCGTCGCGTCCGGATCACGCAGTGCGTTGCTCAGATCCAGGTCGACGGGGTCCGCGTTGCCGCCGCCCGTCACATCCATGCGCTGGCTGACATCGAAGGGATCGAAATCGACTCGGCCCGAGCCACCGGCATCGAGATTGAGATCCACGCCGACGGAGCCGCCCCCGCCGCCTTCGGAGAACATCGGATCTTCGGGCGCAATCTGCCTGCCCATGATGACGATCTTTTCCCATTCGCCGACGCCGGACTCGGCGCGCGAATCCGAGAGCTCGCGCGCCATGGTGAGGAACTGCTCTTTGTTGCCCCAGACGAAGAACACTTCGAGGAGCTTGAGCTTGAGGTCGCGACGATCCGGCTCGCGCTGGATGGCAATTCGGACCAGGTCGGCAGCCTGGTCGTACAGACCATAGGCCATGTGGAAATCGGCTTCCGCCAGCGGATCGCCCTGATCGAGATTGACGGCCGTTTCGCTGCTGATGGTTTCGTCGGTACGAACCGTGGGCGCGAGCGGAATGTCCTGGGTTTCCTGCAACGCGCGATGCGTGCCCGATTCCTCGACGAGGATGTCGTCGGGAATCTCGCCCATGTTCGGCGCGCGCATGCGGCCCGTATCGGAAAGTGAATCCATCGGCTGGGCCAGGCGATCTTCGCCGTGGTCCGCGAGACGGCCCAGGTTGTCATCGAACTCGGCCGTCTTGCGCTTGCCGCGCGACTTGAAGAACAGCAATCCGAGCACCACCAGCACGCCGGCGGCGAGAACCCACCAGTAACCCAGGAGCGTATCGATCAGCGACGGGCCTTCAGGCTCGTCGGGAGTGACGACCGTCCGTTTCCGGGGCTGTTCCGGCGCCGCGGCGGGAGGCTCGGCGGGCGTCGGTACAGGTTCCTGCGTGACAGGCGTTTCGGGTGCGGCGGCTTCCGGCGTCGGCGTGACGGTCTCGGGCTGCGGCAGCGGTTGTTCCACGGGCGGTGGCACCGCCTCGGGTTGCACGGCCGCAGGCTGCTGCTGCGAGGCCGCCAATTTGGCCTGCAGGTCGGCAAGTTCGGTATTGCGCAGTTCGAGCAGACGCTTCGATTCGGTGAGCTGACCTTCGAGCTCGCGCACGCGGCCCTGCAGGGCATCTACTTCGGCGGCATTGCCGGCCGAAGCTCCCGGACTTCCGGCGGAATCACTGGGCGGCACCAGGCGCAGGCGGCCGCTACCGGCCTGGCCGCTCGAGGTGGACCAGCCGCCGGCGAGACGCCGCACTTCGCCACTCGCCTCCGAGGGCGAGATGGCGGCGACTTCTTCGCCGCTCGGTATACGGAGCACGGAACCCGCGCGCAGGCGATTCATGTCGCCCTCGAACGCACTGGGGTTGCCGCGGTAGATAGAGACCATGAGTTGATCGGTACGCGAACCCGTGCTCGAGGACAGACGGCGCGCTATCGCCGACAGGCTGTCGCCGCGCTGCACTTCGTAACTGTCACCACCACCAGCGGCGACGGGCATCGCGTTCTGGGGCTCGGGCTGCGCGGGACGGGAAATCTGCCCCGAAGCAGTCGCACCGCCCGCCGAGGGCATGGCGGGCTGCGCCGCCACGGCGCTGTTAGGCGCGAAGACCGGCGGATCGAGAAGAACGGTGTATTCACGGACCAGACGGCCTCGGGCCCAGGTGGCCTCGATGAGCAGCGTCAGGAACGGCTCGGTGACAGTGTCGGTGGACCTGATGCGCAGAACCTGGCCACCGCTGGCCGAGCGATCGCGCGTGACCGTCACCGAAGACATGAAAATTGGCCACTCGAGGCCGTAACGCTCGAAGGTTTCTTTCGAGGCGAGCTTCGCCTCGAGTGAGGCGAGATCTTCCGGCGTCGCATTGACGAGCTCGATCTCCGCGTCCAGAGGCGCGTTGAGAGGCGAGTTCAGGTGCACGTCGCCGAGCCCAAGTGCAAGGGAGATTCCGGGCAACAGCAAAAGCGCCAGCAAACCCCGGGCGAGACCCATCCGCTTCATTCGCGTCTCCACTACCACCGTCGGCGATCCAATATCTGCGTAATTTCTTTATTGAAACATGAGCTTATCGCGGAAACTTCCTGCGTAAGCATGAAACCGCCCGCAATATAACTTAAATATGCTCTCGCACCAAAATCTCGGCGATCTGGACGCTGTTCGTGGCAGCACCCTTCCTGATGTTGTCTGAGACGATCCATAAGTTAAGTCCGCGGTCGTGACTTATATCTTCCCTAATGCGTCCGACATAAACCGTGTCCCGGTTCGCGGCTTCGGTGGCTGCCGTGGGGTAACCGCCAGGCTTCCGCTCGTCTAACACCTCTACTCCCGGGGCTCGCCTGAGAAGCTCGCGCGCGGCGTCGGCGGTAATTTTTTGCCGCGTCTCGATGTGCACGGCTTCGGAATGTCCGAAGAACACCGGGACTCGGACCGCCGTGGCATTCACCAGGATCGACGAGTCGCCGAGGATCTTCCTCGTCTCCCACACCATTTTCATTTCTTCCTTGGTGTAGCCGTTGTCCATGAACTTGTCGATTTGCGGCACGCAGTTGAATGCGATGCGCTTGGCGATGACCTGCGGCTTGTCCGGCTCTTCGCCGCTCATGAGCTTGGTGGTCTGTGCGGCGAGTTCGTCCACCGCTTCCTTGCCGGCACCGGACACGGATTGGTAGGTGGCCACGTTGATGCGCGTGATGCCCACCGCATCGTGAATCGGCTTGAGCGCCACGACCATCTGGATGGTCGAGCAATTGGGATTGGCGATGATGTTCCGCGTCTTGTAGCCCCCGATCGCGTGCGCGTTCACCTCGGGGACGACCAGCGGAATGTCGTCTTCGTAACGAAACTCAGACGTGTTGTCGATGACGATGCAACCGGCCGCCGCAGCCTTCGGGGCGAATTCGCGCGACACTTCGCCGCCCGCCGAGAACAGGCCGATCTGCGCACGCGTGAAATCGAACGTGGCCACGTCGATGACCGGAATGTGCCGGCCACGAAATTCCACGCGTTTGCCGACCGAACGGCTGCTGGCGAGCGGCAGCAACTCGCTCACCGGGAAGTCCCGCTCTTGGAGCACGCGGATCATCATGTCGCCCACCAGCCCGGTGGCGCCGAGCACGCAGACCCGATAGCCTTTTTTCTCTTCGTTCATTCTAACTACCCTTGCCGGTTATTGCTGGTGATGGCCGGCGTCTCGCAGCGCACATCGGCGTTCTGCCCACGATGCCGCAGGTAGTGATCCATGAGCACGATGGCCAGCATGGCCTCGCAGATGGGCGTGGCGCGCAAGCCCACGCAGGGGTCGTGCCGGCCGGTGGTCACCACGTCGACCGCGTTGCCGGCGAGGTCGATGGTCTTGCCCGGCACCTGGATGCTCGACGTGGGCTTGAAGGTGACGTGCACGAGCACATCCTGGCCCGACGAGATGCCACCGAGAATTCCCCCGGCGTTGTTGCTGAGAAAGCCGGTGGGAGAAAGTTCGTCGCGATGCACGCTGCCGAGTTGCGCGGCGGAAGCGACGCCGGCGCCGATTTCCACGGCTTTCACCGCGTTGATGCCCATCATTGCGTGCGCAAGATCCGCGTCGAGGCGGTCGAACACCGGCTCGCCCAACCCGGGCGGCACGCCACGCGCCAGCACCGTGACCTTGGCGCCGAGCGAATCGCCGTCGCCGCGAATCTTCCACATCAGGTCTTCGAGTTCCTGCAGGCGCGACGGATCCGGACAGAAGAAGGGATTCTCGTAGGCCGCCTCCGGATTCACCGGATCGATGGTGAACGAGCCGATCTGGCTCAGGTATCCACTGATACTGACGCCGAGGCGGGTACGCAGGTATTTGCGCGCGATGGCGCCAGCGGCAACGCGCATGACGGTTTCGCGGGCGGATGAGCGGCCACCGCCGCGATAGTCGCGAAAGCCGTATTTCTGCTGATAGGTGTAGTCCGCGTGCCCGGGACGAAAGCGGTCCTTGATCTTCTCGTAGTCGCGCGAACGCGCGTCGGTGTTCTCGATGAGGATGCCGATGGCCGTCCCCGTGGTCTTGCCTTCGAACACCCCGGAGAGAATCTTCACCGCGTCGCCTTCGCGACGCTGGCTGACGAACTGCGACGTGCCCGTGCGGCGGCGGTCCACGTCACCTTGCAGATCCGCCTCGGTGATTTCGAGCCCAGGCGGACAACCGTCGACGATGCAGCCAAGCGCGGGCCCATGGCTCTCGCCGAAGGTCGTCACGGTGAACAATCGGCCTATGGAGTTACCCGACATCAGATTGGAGCCTTGTCTAACTGTTCTCGAGTCAGCAGGAACACACCGCCGCCACCACGCTCGAAATCGAGCCAGGTGAACGGCAACTTCGGAAACGCACGCGCCAGGATCCGCTCGGTGTTGCCGACTTCGACCACGAGCAGCCCCTGTGGCCGCAGAAATCTGTGCGCCTGATGGAGGATGGTCGCGACCGAGTCGAGACCATCGCGACCTGACTCGAGAGCGCGCCGCGGTTCGTGGCCGTACTCGCGCGGCAGGCCGCGCATCTCGCGCTGTCCCACATAGGGCGGATTGCTCACGATGATATCGTACGACCTGCCCGAAAGCGCCGTGAAATGATCGCTTTCGATGAGCTCCACGCGACGTGTTAGACGCAGTTTGCGGCGGTTGATGGCCGCGACCTCGAGCGCTGGTGCGTCGACATCCACTGCATCCACGCGCGCGCGTGGAAACGCCTTGGCGCACGCCAGCGCGATGCATCCTGTGCCTGTGCCCATGTCGAGCACATTCTTCACCCGCGCGGCGCTGATCCAGGGTGCGAAGCGCCGTTCGATGAGCTCGGCGATCGCCGAGCGTGGAATCAGCACGCGTTCGTCGACGTAGAACGGCAGCCCCGTGAACCAGGCCTCGCTGGTGAGATACGGCAACGGCACACGGTCGGCGATGCGCCGTTTCAACAACTCCTCGAAGCGATCGCGCTGCGCGGCACTGACGCGGCGCGTCAGCACCCGTACGGGGGCGTCGTGCGGGATTTTCATGACGTGCAGCACGAGGGCCACGGCTTCATCGCGGGCATTGTCGGTGCCATGACCGAAATAGACGCGCGCACGTTTCATGCGGCGCGTTGCGCTTGCGATCAGGTCGCCCACGTTGATGTGGAATAATCGCGCCATGTCGAATCGTTACTGGATTTCCGTTGCGGCGATTGCGGTGGCAGCCGCCTTCGCCGGTGTATACGTGGCGCGCCAATTGAGCCTGCCCGCCGTCCCTTCACTCGAGTCCGGAACATCGTTCCCGAGACCTCGGCCGCTGGCCGAATTCAACCTGGTCGACACACACGGCGCCCCCGCGCCGACCGCCGCATTGCGCGGGCACCCCACGCTCGTCTTCTTCGGCTTCACACACTGTCCCGACGTTTGCCCGACGACTCTGGCGCTGCTCGCCCGCGTGCAGAAACAGGTGGCGCAGCCGGGACTCAAGGTGGCGCTCATCAGCGTGGATCCGGAACGTGACAGTCCGGAGCAGCTCGGCAGATACATCGCGTCATTCGGCGGCGATCTTATCGGCCTCACCGGGCCTCCGCCCGAAATTGTGAAGACCCTGAAAACCTTCGGCGTGGCGGCAGCCCGCGTCGATCTTCCCGGGGGAAGCTACACCATGGACCATTCGGCCACGGTGTTCGCACTCGACAAGGAAGCCCGGATCGTCGCGGTGTTCACACCGCCGTTCGATTCCGCGGCGCTGACGCGCGACGTCGCGCGGCTCGCGCCGGTCCTGTCGGCCGGATCCGGATCATGAGCGCAGCTCCAGGCGCCGGCGGCCGCGCGTTCGTCGCGCTCCAGCACCTGCTGCCACAACATGGCATCTCGCGCCTGGTGCTTGCCGCGACGCGCTCACGCGCGCCCGCCTTCAAGAACGCACTGATCCGGCTGTTCGTGCGCGGCTTCAATCCGGACATGACCGACGCAGTGGAGCCCGAGCCGACCGCGTACGCGAGCTTCAACGAATTCTTCACGCGTGCGCTGCGAGCCGGTACGCGACCGATCGATGCGGATACCGGGGCCGTTGTATCACCCGTCGACGGCACGGTGAGCGAGGCCGGAGAGTTGACCGCTGACCGGCTGTTGCAGGCGAAGGGCCATGAATATTCGCTGCGCGCCCTGCTCGCCGGCAACGCGACGTGGGAACGCACATTCGCGGGCGGCACTTTCGCCACTATCTACCTGGCGCCCTACAACTATCACCGCATCCACATGCCGCTCGCCGGCGAACTGCGCGACTCTTTCTATGTGCCCGGGCGGCTTTTCAGCGTGAATCGCACCACGGCGCAGCTGGTGCCGGGATTGTTCTCGCGCAACGAACGCGTGTTCTGCGGCTTCGATTCGCGCGGCATGCCATGGGCGAACATCCTGGTCGGCGCGCTGAATGTCGGCAGCATGGCCACCGTCTGGCACGGTGACGTCACGCCGCGCAAGGTTCGCGAAATCACCGCACTGCCGGTAACCGACGTGCTCGCGCCCGCCACGCTGAACAAGGGCGACGAGATGGCGCGCTTCAACATGGGCTCGACAGTGATCCTGCTGTTTCCGCCCGGCGCGGTGCGGTGGGACGGCAAACTCAAGGCTGGCAATACGCTGCGCATGGGTGAGCGCATCGGCACGCTCGTCGAGGCGATCCCGGGCGGAAACCGACAGTGAGTGACGGAAGCGTCTGGCGCCCCACGGCCACCCACGACGCATTGCGCCGGCGCGCGCAGGCACTGCGCGACGCGCGAGATTTTTTCCATGCGCGCCAGGTGCTCGAAGTGGAGACGCCGGCCATGGTCAATGCGCCGGTGTCCGATGTGAATCTCGGCAGCGTGCGTGTGCAGATGTCGGGCAGCGAAATTTCCATGTTCCTGCACACCTCGCCGGAATACGCCATGAAGCGCCTGCTCGCTGCTGGCGCTGGCGATATCTACCAGATCTGCCACGTGTATCGCGGCGCGGAACGCGGCCGGCAACACAATCCCGAATTCACCATGCTCGAGTGGTATCGCCTCGGGTTTTCGCTCGAACAATTGATGCGCGAGGTTGCGGATCTCACCAATCACCTGCTCGGTGCGCGATTGCCCGTGGAGTTCGTGACGTTTCGTGATGCCGTGCATCGTCACGCCGGATTCGATCCGCTGGACGCGGACATCGCCGAACTACAACGCGCCGCGCAGACGCTGGGCCTCGACGCAGCCCACGCCGCAAAAGCCGGGCGCGACGAGTTGCTCGATCTCATCGTTGGCGCACAGGTAGGGCCCGCGCTGGGCGCCGACACCCTGACTTTCATGCATCGCTACCCGGCCTCTCAGGCAGCGCTCGCGCGGCTCGATTCCGCCGACCCGCGCGTGGCACTACGCTTCGAGCTCTACCATCGCGGCATCGAGCTCGCCAATGGCTATCATGAGCTCGCCAGCGGGGCCGAACAGCGCATGCGCTTTGCTGCCGACCAGAAAGTGCGGGCATCGCGCGGGCTGCCCACGTTCACGCTCGATCCTCATCTGCTGGCGGCGCTCGATGCCGGGCTGCCCGATTGCGCGGGAGTCGCGCTGGGATTCGACCGCGTGCTCATGCTGGCCATGAATGCCGCGAGCATCGATGAAGTTCTCGCTTTCCCGACGGAGCGCGCCTGATGAGCCAAGCCACGCAGAGTTACGACTTCAGCAACCCGGATGCGGCCTATCGCGAACTGGCTCGGGATCTTGCGGCGCTGCTGGCGGGCGAACGCGACCTCGTTGCCAACGCGGCGAATACCGCAGCGCTCGTCTATGACGCCCTGCCCGGCCTCAACTGGGCTGGCTTCTACCTATATAAGAGTGGCGAACTGGTTCTGGGACCCTTCCAGGGCAAGCCCGCATGTGTGCGTATCGCCATGGGCAAAGGTGTTTGCGGCACCGCGGCCGTACGCCGCGAAACCGTGATCGTCGAAGACGTGCATGCCTTCCCGGGGCACATCGCCTGTGACTCGGCTTCGAATTCCGAGATCGTCATTCCCTTGCTGCGTGGCACGGAACTGCTCGGCGTGCTCGATCTGGACAGCCCGTTGCACGCCCGATTTGGCGCGAGCGATGCGCGCGGCCTCGAGGCACTCGCGAAGATTTTCGTCGAGTCTCTCCAGGAGCTGCGCTCCACAACGGAAAACGTGCAGTAGTCGCTAACTACTAGCCTTTGGCGCGGGAGACGTATTCGCCCGAGCGCGTGTCGATGCGCAGCAGCTCGCCTTCGTTGATGAACAGCGGCACGCGGACCGAAGCGCCGGTCTCGAGCTTGGCGACCTTCTGGCCGCCGGTGGCGGTGTCGCCCTTCAGACCCGGGTCGGTCTCGATGACTTTCAGGTCGATGTGCGGCGGTGGCGTCACCACCAACGGCACTCCGTTCCACAGCGTGATGATGCAGACCACGCCATCCTTGAGCCATTTGGCCGCGTCACCCACGGCGGCTTCGCCGGCCTGGAGCTGCTCGTAGTTCTCGGGATTCATGAACGTCCAGAAATCGCCGTCCTTGTAGAGATACTGCATCTCGCTATCCAGGACGTCGGCGGCTTCGATGGATTCGCCCGAGCGATAGCTCTTCTCGACCGTACGTCCGGTCTTGAGATTGCGCACCTTGATGCGGTTGAACGCCTGGCCCTTGCCCGGTTTCACGTACTCGTTGTCGATCACGGCGTACGGATCGCCGTCGATCAGTAGCTTCATTCCGCCGCGAATTTCATTGGTCGTGTAACTGGACATTGGGATTCCCGTCATTGCCCGTTATTGGGCCTGCAAAAAAGACCGCGCATGATACCCAGCCCGGGACCCTCTGCACAGGTTTCAGGGAAACCCCATCCGTACGAAACAGGCGCGGCCGAACGATTGGACGCGGCAGGAGCCCGTGGGACGGGTGTTAAACTTCCGCCCGCTTGTTTGAATCATGCGCCGCACGCCTGCGCGCGCCTGCCGGGGAGTCAATTTGACGGACAATTCCGCCGTTCCGCTCATCGTTTTCTCACCGCAGCGTGAGCCTTCCGAATTCATCAACAGCCTGATGCGCAAGGCCGGTGAGCCGGTGCACTGCACCTGGATCCCGGCGGTGCGCGACCTGGGCGAGGCGCTCGAGCAACTCAATCCCGAGCTCCTGGTGTGCGCCTATGTCTCCGATAACGATGCCAAGCAGGCGGCGACCGTGCGCGACCAACTCGCGCCCCAGGTGCCGATGCTGCTGGTGCGTCCGCAGATTTCCGAAGGCGACATCGCCGTCGGCATGCGCCTGGGCGCGCGCGACGTGGTTTCGCTGTCGGCCACTGACCGCGTGCAGGCTGTGGTGTCGCGCGAACTGCGCTCGTTCCGGCTCGAGCGAGCCCTCAATTCGACGCTGCAGTCGGCCAGCGACTATCGGCGCCAGTTGCAATCGGTCCTGCAACGCTCCAACGATGCCATTCTCCAGGTACAGGAAGGCATCGTGGTCGATGCAAACCAGACCTGGCTCGAACTGTTCGGTTACGCGGATGCCGGCGCGGTCGTCGGCCAGCCGCTCATGGATCTGTTCGACGATCGCTCGCATGCAGCGCTCAAGGGCGCACTCGTTGCCTGCGGTCAGGGCAAGTGGACCGATCATCCATTGAAAGTGACGGCACTGCTCGGCGACAGCACCCAGTTGCAGCTCGACCTGGTATTGACGCCGGGAGAATTCGACAACGAACCGTGCGTGCGCATCATGGTGCCCGCGCGCAAGCGCGACGATCGCCAGTTGACGACCGATCTGAACGATGCGGTGAAGCGCGATGCGACCACCGGCCTGTTGTTGCGGCGGCCGTTGCTCGATGCGATCGGCGCCCGCATCGGTGCTCCGCCGGCGGGTGGCGTTCGATTCATGGCGCTGGTGCGGCCCGACAAGTTCGCCGAGCTGGAGAAGGACGTAGGTGTACGCGCCAGTGAACAGCTGGTGAGCGAATACGCCGTGACGCTCAAATCGCACCTCGGACCCAACGACATCGCGGGCAGGCTTTCCGGCGTGTCGTTCCTCGCGCTGCTCGAACGCGGCAATACCCACGACGTGGAAGCGTGGGCGGAACAGGTCCTGGAGCGCTTCAGCGAAAGCGTTTCGACCATCGGCCAGAAATCCCTGCACTCGAGCTGCACCATCGGACTCACCATGGTGCCGCCGGCCGGTTCCAACATCGACGCCGTCGTGGCCGATGTCGTCGAAGCCGTGCGTCGCGGGCGCAGCCAGGGTGGCAACCAGATTTTCCATCTCGACAAGGCCGACACCGACACGCGCGTGCAGGCGTACGACAAGATCTGGGTCAAGCACATCAAGTCGGCGCTCATGGAAAACCGCTTCCGGCTCGTGCAGCAGCCGGTCGCCAGCCTGCAGGGCGACGATCCGAACATGTTCGACGTGCTGGTGCGCATGCTCGATCACCAGGGCAAGGAAGTGCTGCCCGCGGAATTCATGGCCGCCGCCGAGCGTAATGACCTGCTCAAGAACATCGATCGCTGGGTGGTGGGCGCTTCGCTGTCGTTCGCCGCGAAGATGAAGCCCGGCGCGTTGTTCGTGCGCCTGTCGCGCGACAGCGTGCTCGACGCCGGATTCACCGAATGGCTCAAGACCCAGCTGGCCGCGGGCAGTCACCAGCCCGAGCGCGTCTGCTTCCAGATCACCGAGAGCATCTTCGAGCAGTACATGAACGCCGCGGTGGCGCAGCTCGGCACCCTCAAGAAAATGGGATTTCGCATCGCGCTCGAGCGCTTCGGTTCCGGACGAGACCCCATCAAACTACTGACCTCGGTGCCGATCGACTTCATCAAGATCGACGGCGCGCTGGTGCAGGACCTCGCCGGAAATCCCGAGACCCAGACCATAGTCAAGAAACTCGTCGAGCAGGCGGGCAAGCTCAAGATCGAAACGATTGCCGAACGCGTCGAGGATGCCAACACCATGGCGGTGCTGTGGCAGCTCGGCGTGCAGTTCATCCAGGGCTATTTCGTGAACGCGCCGGAGGAAGTAACGATCACCGACGGACAAGGTCGCCGCTGACAGTCGTCATTTCGGGCCCGCTTCGTCCGAGTAGATAGCCGTCGTCGCGGCGGCTCCGCTCGCGACCCAGCCGCGGTACATGCCGCTCGAGTTCATCGCAAAAGCGATGTTGCCCTTGCCGTCCATGGCGATCACGCCGCCATCGCCGCCGATGGAGCCGATGTCGGCGATCGTGGCCGACGCCGCCACCTGCACGCTGTCACCGCGCCAGGCAATGCGATCGCAGAGTTGTCGCGCCGCGCTCGCGCGAATGAAGAATTCTCCCGAGCCCGTGGCCGAGACCGCGCAGTTACCATCGGCCGCGTAAGTGCCTGCACCCACGACCGGCGAATCACCGATCCTTCCCCAGCGCTTGCCGGTCATGCCGCCCGTGGAAGTTCCCGCGGCCACGTGCCCGTTCACGTCGAACGCCACCGCGCCCACCGTGCCGCGCGAATGCGTGGGATCGAGCAACTTTGCGTTGTCGCGCCGCCAGTCGAGCAGCTGTTGCCAGCGCTGCTCCGTGCGGAAATAGCCAGGCGCGACCTGTTCGAGGCCCTGCTCCACGGAAAACCGGTCGGCGCCTTCGCGCGCCAGCATGACGTGGCGGGATTTTTCCATCACCGCGCGCGCGAGACTGATGGGGTTGCGAGTGCGGGTCACGCCCGCCACCGCTCCCGCCTTGCGCGTCGCTCCGTCCATGATCGAGGCATCGAGCTCATTGTGTCCGTCGGCGGTGAACACCGCACCGCGTCCGGCATTGAACAGCGGATCGTCTTCGAGCACGCGGATCGCGGCCTCCACGGCATCGAGACTCGAACCGCCGCGATTCAGCACCTTCGACCCCGCGTCCATGGCCATGAGCATCGCCGCGCGATACGCCCGTTCCTTCTCGGGCGTCAGGTCGCCGCGTTCGATGACGCCGGCGCCACCGTGAATGGCCAGCGCCCAGGACTTGCCCGCGGGCGGCGACACTTCGCCGACTTGCGCCTGCAGTGCCGGCGCGAACAGCGACCAGACGAGGACAACCGTGACAGGCAGGCGCGTGGTCATGGGGCTTTTCCGGGACGCGCCGCAATGGCGCCGCAAGATTATGCGCGCACCCTCGACGTTGCGTCGCGCCGCTGTCTAGAATCCGAACGAGCGAGGTGAATCAATGACGATTTACGGACTTCTCACATTCTGCGCGGTCTATGCGCTGGCAGTGGCCGCACCCGGTCCGGGCATCGCGGCCATCGTCGCGCGCGGCCTGGCGCATGGCATGAAGGGCGTGCCGGCGTTCATGGGCGGATTCATCGTCGGCGATCTCGTCTGGTTCGCGATCGCGGCGACCGGCCTCGCGGCCCTGGCCCGGACCGCGGCGACACTCTTCGTGGCCATCAAGTGGGCTGGTGTCGCCTATCTACTGTACCTGGCGTACAGGCTGTGGACTGCGCCGGCGAATCGCGTCGAGGTCGATACCGGAAGCCGCAAGGAGCACGGCTGGCATGCATTTCTCGCCAGCCTGATGCTCACGCTCGCGAATCCGAAAGCCATCCTGTTCTTCCTGGCGCTGCTGCCCACCGTCGTCGACCTGGCGTCGATGAACACCGTTCGCTTCCTCGAGATCTCGGCGGCCATCATCGTGGTGCAGCCGCTGGTGCTCGGTACCTATGCGGTCCTGGCTGCGCGAGCACGCGAGTTGTTCACGACCCCAAAGGCCGTGCAGCGGCTGAATCGCACTTCCGGCGTGGCGATGGCCGGCGCGGCCGTGGTCGTGGCGACGCGCTAGCGTCTCACGCGAATGACCAATACGGCGACGCGCTAGCGTCCCACGCGAATGACCAATACGGCGACGCGCTAGCGTCCCACGCGAATGACCAATACGGCGACGCGCTGAGCGTCGCCACGCGAATGACAAATATGGCGACGTGTTGTGCGGGCTCTTATTCCGTCTCGAGCACGTCGACACTGCGCCAGCCACGCGGCAGCACCGATCCGCGCTGCGCGCGCTGCCCGCGGTAGTCCTTGAGATCCTTCCAGTCGATCGTCATCTTGCGATCGCCGGATCTCACCACGAGCGACTTGTCCTTCGCCACCACCGTCATGCCGGTGAGGAAGTCCTCGCGCGACTCGAACTTCTTCGCGGGAATGTCGAACAGCTTGTTGCCCTTGCCGCGCGCGAGTTCGGGCACGTCCTTCACGGGGAACACCAATAGTTTGCCGCCTTCCGAGGTAACCGCAACCAGTGCGTCGTCGCCGGGCACCGGCGCCGGCGGCAGCACCAGCGCACCCTCGGGAATATTCAACAGCGTCTTGCCGGCTTTCTTGCTCGCGTAGGCTTCCTTGAGGCGAACCGTGAAGCCGTAACCCGCGTCGCTGGCAACCAGCCACAGGTCTTCGGGTTCGCCGATCATCGCTCCGCGCCACTTGGCGCCATCGGGCGGATCGACGCGCGAGGACAGTGGTTCGCCCAGTCCGCGCGCCGATGGCAGCGAGTGGGCCACGAGGCTGTATGCCCTGCCCGTCGAATCGAGGAACACGGCCTGCTGCACGCTGCGGCCGCGCGCTGCGTGTTGGTATTCGTCGCCCGCCTTGTAGGTCAGCGAACGCGGATCGATTTCGTGGCCCTTGGCCGAGCGCACGAACCCGCCCTTCGACAGGACGATGGTCGCGGGCTCGTTGGCGACGAGCTCGGACTCGTCGATGGCCTGCGCGGCTTCGCGCTCGACGATCCTCGTACGGCGGTCGTCACCATATTTCTCGGCATCGGCTTCGATCTCGCTGGCGACCAGCTTCTTGAGTTTCGCCTTCGACTTGAGAATGCCCTCGAGTTCTTCACGCTCCTCGGCGAGCTTCTTCTGCTCGTCGCGGATCTTCATCTCTTCGAGCTTGGCGAGATGACGCAGCTTGGTCTCGAGGATCGCTTCGGCCTGGATCTCGGTCAGCTTGAAGCGCTTCATGAGCACGGGCTTGGGCTCATCCTCACGACGAATGATGCGGATCACCTCGTCGAGATTGAGGTAGGCGGCCAACAATCCATCGAGGATGTGCAGGCGCGCGGCCACCTTGTCGAGCCGGAACTGCAGGCGGCGCGTGACCGTGGTGGTGCGGAACGCCAGCCACTCGTTGAGCAGGTCGCGCAGGCCCATCACCTTGGGCTTGCCTTCGAGCGTGATCACGTTGATGTTCACGCGATAGTTGCGTTCGAGATCGGTGGTCGCGAACAGGTGCGCCATGAGCTGCGCCACGTCGGTCCGCTTCTTGGGTTCGATGACGATGCGGATGCGTTCTTCGTGATCCGATTCGTCGCGGATGTCTTCGACCATCGGCAGTTTCTTTTCGCGCATCTGCGCAGCGATCTGCTCGATGAGCTTGCTGCCCGATACCTGGTACGGCAGCTCGGAGATGACGATGACGTCGTCTTCTTCCTTGTAGACGGCGCGCGCCTTGAAACTGCCATTGCCAGTGTTGTAGATGGCGAGCAAGTCCGACTTCGGCGTGATGATCTCGCCGCCCAACGGCAGATCAGGGCCCTTCACGTACTTCATGAGCGTGCGCGTCTGCGCATCGGGCTCATCGAGCAGGTGGATGCAGGCTTGAGCGATTTCGCGAAGATTGTGCGGCGGGATGTCGGTGGACATGCCCACCGCAATACCCTGCGTGCCGTTCAGCAGCACGTTCGGCAGGCGCGCCGGCAGGAAGGCGGGCTCCTCGAGCGAGCCGTCGAAGTTGGGCTGCCACTCGACCGTGCCGTCCGAGAGTTCCGACAACAGCACTTCGGCGTAGCGCGTGAGCTTGGACTCGGTGTAACGCATCGCCGCGAACGACTTGGGTTCGTCGGTCGAGCCCCAGTTTCCCTGTCCGTCGACGATCGGATAGCGGTAGCTGAAATCCTGCGCCATCAGCACCATGGCTTCGTAACAGGCCGAGTCGCCGTGCGGGTGGAACTTGCCGATGACGTCGCCGACGGTGCGCGCGCTCTTCTTGTGTTTCTGCCCGGCCGAGAGTCCGAGCTCGCTCATCGCGTAGATGATTCGCCGTTGCACCGGCTTCAGACCGTCCGACAGCGACGGGAGCGCCCGATCGAGAATCACGTACATCGAATAATCGAGGTAAGCCTTCTCCGTGAACGTGCGCAGCGGCTGCTTTTCCACGCCTTCGAAATTCAGTTCGTCTTGCATGATTGAATTCTTGTCAGGGAATGACGTCGGCCAGGTTGCCCTTCTCTTCCAGCCAGTCTTTCCGGTCGGAAGCGCGTTTCTTGGCGAGCATCATGTCCATGATGCTGTCGCTCTCGTCCTTGGCTTCGATGGTGAGCTGCACCAGCCGGCGCGTGCGTGGATCCATGGTCGTCTCGCGCAGCTGCGAAGGATTCATTTCGCCGAGACCCTTGAAGCGCTGCACGTGTGGCTTGCTCTTGATCTTGCTGTCGCTCTCGATCTTCTTGAGCAGCGAGTCGCGCTCGGCGTCGTCGAGCGCGTAGTAGATGTTCTTGCCCGCGTCGATGCGATAGAGCGGCGGCATGGCCACGAACACGTGACCATTGGCGACCAGCGGCCGGTAGTGCCGCAGGAACAACGCGCACAGCAGCGTGGCGATGTGCAGACCGTCGGAGTCCGCGTCCGCGAGGATGCAGATCTTGTGATAGCGCAGTCCGGACAGATCGCTGGTGCCCGGGTCGATGCCCATGGCCACCGAGATGTCGTGCACTTCCTGCGAGCCATTGATCTCGCCCACCGAGACTTCCCAGGTGTTCAGGATCTTGCCGCGCAACGGCATGATGGCCTGCGTCTCGCGATCGCGTGCCTGCTTGGCGGAGCCGCCGGCCGAGTCACCTTCCACCAGGAACAACTCCGAGTGTTTCGGATCCTGGTTGGTGCAGTCAGCCAACTTTCCGGGCAGCGCGGGACCCGCGGTGACGCGCTTGCGCTTGACCTGCTGGGCCGCCTTGGTGCGCTCCTGCGCGTTCTCGATGGCGAACTGCGCGATGCGTTCACCGGCATCCGGATGCTGGTTGAGCCACAGCGACAGTGAGTCGTGCACGAAACTTTCGGTCAGCGAAGCCGCGTCGCGCGAAGCGAGGCGCTCTTTCATCTGGCCAGCGAACTGCGGCTCCTGGATCTTGATCGACAGCACGAAGCAGCACTTGTCGAAGATGTCTTCGGGCGAGAGCTTGATGCCGCGCGGCACCAGGTTACGGAACTCGCAGAATTCCCTGACGGCGCCAGCCACACCAGATCGCAACCCGTTGACGTGCGTGCCGCCATCGGCCGTCGGAATCAGGTTGACGTAACTTTCGCCCATCGCGCGTTCCGCGTTCGGCGTCCACACGATGGCGTACTCGACGACGTTGACCTTCGGCTGATCGTTCTTCGCGAAGATGGGCTCGGCCGGCAGGGCATCTTCCTTGCCGATCTCTTCTTTCAGGTAGGCGGCGAGATCACCCGTGAAGAACCACTCATCTTTCTCTTTGGTGGCTTCGTTCTCGAAGGTGATCTTCAGCCCGGGGCACAACACTGCCTTGGCCTTGAGCACGTGCCGCAGCGAGGGCACGGAGAACTTGTCGCTGTCGAAAAATTTGGGATCCGGCCAGAAGCGCACCGTGGTGCCGGTATTGCGCTGACCGACCGTGCCGACCACTTCGAGCTTCGAGGAGACTTTGCCGTCCTTGAAGCTGATGTTGTATTCCTTGCCGTTGCGCTTGATCCAGCACTCGAGCTGTTTGGACAGCGCATTGACCACCGAAACGCCGACGCCATGCAGACCGCCGGAGACTTCGTAATTCTTGTCGTTGAATTTTCCGCCGGCGTGCAGGCGCGTGAGGATGAGCTCGACGCCGCTCACTTTTTCCTTGGGGTGAATGTCCACCGGCATGCCACGGCCGTCGTCGGCCACCGACAAGGAGTTGTCCTTGTGCAGCGTGACGTTGATTTCCTTGGCGTGCCCGCCGAGCGCCTCGTCGACGGAGTTGTCGACGACTTCGTGCGCGAGATGGTTCGGGCGGGAAGTGTCGGTGTACATGCCCGGTCGACGGCGCACGGGCTCGAGACCGGAAAGAACTTCAATATCGGATGCGTTGTAGGACATTCTCTGCCGCTGAAGAAAAATTGCGCGCGGCCTTCAGGGCTGCGCGGCGCGCAGTCTACCAGCGAATTCCCGCGCGGGAGAGCCGCGCAAACCGAAGGTTTCAGGTCAATTCCGCACGCAGCCGGCGACCGAGCGGCGTGAACAGCAGTCCGAAGACCAACGACGCCAGAGTGATGGTCTGTGCTGCGATCCTGAAGATCTTCTCGCCAGTGGCCGCGGAAACTTCCGGCGTCGGCAATGTCACCGACACATCGGCAAAGGACTGCAGTCCGAAGATCACGACGAGCAACGCGGCGACCGCCACGCCGATGACATTGATGACGAACAGCCAACGCGTCGACGACGGCGCCTTGGCGCGATCCGCTACGGGATTGGTCGCGCGTTGCTCAGCGGCCTCGATGCGCGCCCAGACAGCCGCGTCGAAACGCCCGTCCAGCCGCGGTGCCGTCACCTGGTTCCGCAACGAACGATCGAGCCTGGTTTCGATATCGAGCTTGTGGGTCATGACTGCATCTCCGTCTCGCCCGCCAGTGCCGCGAGTTTCTTGCGCCCCCGGTGCAGCAGCGCTTTCACTGTACCGGTGGGCATGGAAAGAAGCTCGCCGACCTCTTCACAACTGCGATCTTCCAGATAGAAAAGGACCACCACGCGGCGATAGGGTTCCGGCAACTGTTCGAGCAGTTTCGTTACGTCGTATTCCGCCGCTGCCTGTCCGGCCGTCTCGGCACCCGCCTGGCCGCGACCAAACACCATCGGATCACCGTCGTCATCCGCAGCTTCCGCGAAATCCGCAAGCGGCACGATGCGCCGTTCGCGCTCCACCGCCGTCAGACAGGTGTTGCGGGTGATCGTGTACAGCCACGTGGACAGCGCGGCGCGCCCGTCGAACTTGGGCAATGCCTGCCAGACCTTGACGAACACGGTCTGCGAAAGATCTTCCGCCAGCGCCTGGTTCCTTACGATAGACAGCGCCAGGTGCATCACCTTCTGCCGATAGCGTTGCATCAGACCTTCGAGCACCGCATGCCGGTCCCCACGGGACAGGGCCGCGAGCAGGTCCGCGTCGCGCTCCATGGCCGCCGATGGGGTCGGGATGGGCGTCCGGGGGCCCGAATTCATGTTTACCGCTGCCTGCACGCCCTTGATACTGCCGAGCGGTATAGCGGGTTGCAGATAACCGCTGCAACCGGATTCCGGCCTGGCCGGTATCAAGGGCGTACACAACGCTCAACTGGAGTATTCGATCATGGATCCTGGAGTCATCGGCGTCTTCGTTCCCATCGTGGCCATCGTCATGGGCATCGGCATCGGCATGTTGTCGATCTGGTCCGAACACAAGCGCAAGTCGCAGTTGCTGGAACAGAATCACCGCGAGCGCATGCACGCCATTGAAAAAGGCATCGAGCTTCCGCCGCTGCCGCCCAACCTGATCGGCTCGACCAACGGACCTTCGACCGCTTCAGCCGCCAAGTCAGTGCGCAGCGGCATCATGTTGCTGCTGATCGGCATCGTGCTGTTCTTCGCGATCGCCATGGTCGGAGCGGAAGATGCAGCGCTGTTCGGGTTGATCCCGGCCGCGATCGGCATCGCGAACCTGGTTTACGCCGCGATCCAGTGGGACAAGGAAAAAGCCGGCAATTCGGTGGCCGAACGCCAGTAACGTTTCAGCCCAGGTCGGCGACCAGCGCGGCGCGCACGTTGTCCGGCGCGGGCGAGACCTGGTGCTGATAGTTAGGGTGGTCGATGCCGATGGAAAGCGCGGCGCCACCCTTCAGCTTCGCCACCATGGCGCCGGTGAGCTCGAAGCGCAGGAAGTGCACCGCCGAGGTTTTCACGTCGTTCTCGCGTTCCATGTCCTCATCGGCGATTGCGAACACGCGCTCGAAACCGTCGACCTGAACCCAGCAGCGATCTTCAATGCCTTTCAGGCGTTCGAGCTGGACGCGACGCACTTCGGCGTCGGGATATTCGATGAGGAACGTGACCTTCCAGTTGGTTCCATCGGGAATCAGCGGGTTGTAGGCACCCAACTCTTCGGCGATACCTTCGGACTCGAAGATGCGTTCGGTGCGCAGCATCTCCTGGACCTGGTATTGCACCGTGAGCCGGTCTTCGAACAGCCACATGGTATTCGGCCCCACGTTCACCTGGCGATTGCGCTTGTGCTCCATGACGCGCGTCCGAAACTCCTGACGCTCGCGTGAATAACGCTCCAGGGACAACAAATCCGATTGGGCTAACTTTTGCATGGGCTGCATCATAAACCGTACGCCTTGCGTACCAACGTCATCGGATGTTCAGGTTCGCGCGGGCCGCCGCCATCCGCGTTCTGCGAGAGTCCGCTTTCGATCTGGTGTCCCGCCATCGGGCAATCGCTCGAGTAGTGGTCGGCCTTGGCCTGCTCCACTTTCGAAACCACCGGTCGGCCGATCTTCACCGAAGCCGCACGGAATTCTTTCTTCACCGCGTAGGTGCCGTTGTGCCCCGAGCAACGTTCGATGACGTCGACCGTGGTCTCCGGCACCAGCCGCAGAACGTCACGCGTCTTGAGCCCGATGTTCTGCACGCGCAGATGACAGGGCACGTGGTAGCTGACCTTGCCGAGCTTGCCGGTGAAATCCGTGCGCAGCAGGCCGGCCTTGTGGCGCAGCATCAGGTATTCGAACGGATCGAAGATGTGTTCCTTGACCGCCTGCACGTCGGCATCCGCGGGAAACATCAGCGGGAGTTCCTGCTTGAACATGAGCACGCAGGATGGAATGGGCGCGACGATGTCGTAGCCGTCGTCGATCAGGGCTTTCAACTGGGGGATGTTGAAGTTCTTGTACTTCTCCACCGTCTCGAGATCACCGAGCTCGAGCTTGGGCATGCCACAGCACTTCTCCTTGCCCACCACCTTGACCGGGATGCCGTTGTGCTCGAACACCACGGCCAGGTCTTCGGGCATGTGCGGCTCGTTGCGATTGCCGTAGCAGGTGACGAACAACGCGACCTTGCCACGCGTTTCTTCGGTAGGCGTCACGACTGCGGAGGTTTTCGCGACCTTCCGGGCGCGCGAGGTCCCGGTGTTGGAATGAAATTTCGGAATCGGCGCCGTCGCGTCCACGCCGAGCGTGGCTTCCAGCAACTTGCGACCGACCTTGGTGCCGTTCACCGCGTTGACGATCTCGGCGACGACGGGAATGCCGGCAATGCTGCCGAGCCCGCGCGTGTTCGACAGCAGCTTGTCGCGGAACGAGTGCTCGCCCTTGCGGTGCTGCACGTGTTTGGCGCGCAGCATCAGGTGCGGGAAGTCGATGTTCCAGGGATGCGGCGGAACATACGGACACTTCGTCATGAAGCACATGTCACACAGGTAACAGTGATCGACGACGTCCCAGTAGACCTTCTTGTCTACGCCATCGAGCTCGAGCGTCGGCGACGCGTCGATGGCATCGAACAAGGTCGGAAACGAATTGCACAGGCTGAAGCAGCGGCGACACCCATGGCAGATATCGAAGACGCGCTCGAGTTCTTTCTCGAGCGCGCCTTCGTCGACGAATTCAGCGCTCCGCCAGTCGAGCGGGTGACGCGAAGGTGCCTGCAAACTGCCTTCGCGTATTCCGGTTTCTCCCGCACCCACGAAACGTAGCCGTCAGATCGCGTCGAGGGCTTTCTGGAATCGATTCGCGTGCGAGCGTTCCGCCTTCGCGAGCGTTTCAAACCAGTCGGCGATTTCGGAAAACCCTTCTTCGCGCGCCTGCTTCGCCATACCCGGATACATGTCGCTGTATTCGTGCGTTTCGCCGGCGATGGCGGCCTTCAGGTTTGCCTTCGTTTCGCCGATCGGCAGACCGGTCGCCGGATCGCCCACTGTCTCGAGGTACTCGAGGTGACCGTGGGCATGGCCCGTCTCACCTTCAGCAGTGGAACGGAACACGGTCGACACGTCGTTGTAACCCTCGACGTCGGCCTTCGCTGCGAAATACAGGTAACGACGATTCGCCTGCGACTCTCCCGCGAATGCGTCCTTCAGATTCTTCTCAGTCTTGCTGCCTTTGAGATTCACGGCTCTCTCCTTCTCATCACGATAAATAGGAATCGCTCTCGATTAGACTTGTTCTAAGTATTTGCCGCACTCTACGGTGCTGCGCGAGCGTGCGTCAATCGGGGACTATGGTCTACTCGCGCGCCGTTTGAATCGATGGCATCGAACGTTTAACGTCGCGCGCGTGAAATCAAAACCAAAACTACCCGACTTCGAACAGTCACTGACCGAACTCGAAGCCCTCGTGGCGAAGCTCGAACAAGGCGACGTGCCACTCGAAGAAGCGCTGCAGACTTTCGAACGTGGCGTGGCGCTCACGCGTCAATGCCAGACCGCGTTGCGCACTGCCCAGCAAAAGGTCGAAGTGCTGCTGGCACGCAACGGTGAAGAATCGATCGAGCCGTTCGCGGACGATGAGGATGACGTTGATGACACCGCGGCGCTGAAGCAGCGCTGCCGATGCCGCAATTTTTCCTCGCGAGCCGGGTCCCGCTTTTTCAACAGCGCATCGAGACCGTGCTCGCGCGTTCACTGGCGATCGACGACGGTGCAACTCCGCGGCTGCTCGAGGCGATGCGCTACAGCACCCTCGCGGGCGGCAAGCGGGTACGCCCGGTGCTCGTGTACGCCACCGGCGAAGCGCTCGGCGCGCCGCTGGATCTGCTCGACGCGGCGGCCGCGGCCGTGGAGCTGATTCACGTCTACAGCCTGGTGCACGACGACCTGCCCGCCATGGACAACGACGATCTGCGCCGCGGGCGCCCGACCTGTCATCGGGCTTTCGATGAAGCGACGGCGATCCTCGTGGGCGACGCGCTGCAGGCGCGCGCGTTCGAGGTACTGGCGCACGCGCCGGCCGCGATCAACGCGAACGCGCGGCTCGAAATGCTGCGCGTCCTGGCCGACGCCATCGGCACGCGCGGCATGGCCGGCGGCCAGGCGATCGACCTCGAATCCGTCAAACAAACCCTGAGCGAATCGGCGCTCGAACGCATGCATCGGCAGAAGACCGGTGCGCTGATCCAGGCGAGCGTGCTGCTCGGCGCGATTTCTGCCGGCTCCCAAAGCGGTCCGGAGCGCGCGGCGCTCGCGGAATTCGGCGCGGAGATCGGGCTCGCGTTTCAGATCCAGGACGACATTCTCGATGTGGAAGGAACCACCAGCACGCTCGGCAAGCGCGCGGGAGCCGACGCGGACCGCATCAAGCCGACATATCCGTCGGTGATGGGCCTGGAAAAATCCCGCGAGCAGGCGTTTGCCCGCCGTGATCGCGCCATTGCTGCGCTCGAACCCTGGGGTGCGCGCTTCGCATCGCTTAGGGAATTCGCGAATTTCCTCGTGGCCCGCGCCAACTGAATGCATTGACCTGAGCCTGCCCGGACAGGCGTGTAAACTTCGCGCGAATATGCCCAACGCCCCGGAACCATTCGCATTCCTGCGCTCGCTCAATTCGCCGGCGGATCTGCGCGCTCAACCCGAAACCCGCCTCGGTGAAATCTGCGACGAGCTGCGCGACTACCTCATCAAGACCGTCGCGACGCGTGGCGGTCATTTCGCCGCCGGTCTCGGCACCGTCGAGCTCACGGTCGCGCTGCATTACGTATTCGCCACGCCTCACGACCGGCTGGTGTGGGACGTGGGTCACCAGGCCTATCCGCACAAGGTGCTCACCGGCCGTCGCGACCGTCTCGATACCATCAAGCAGAGCGGCGGTCTTGCGCCATTTCCGTCACGCGCCGAGAGTGAATACGACACCTTCGGCGTCGGCCACTCGAGCACCTCGATCAGCGCCGCGCTCGGCATGGCCGTGGCCGCCGAGCTCGCCAAGGAAGACCGCAGGGTGGTCGCGATCATCGGCGACGGCGCCATGACGGCCGGCATGGCCTGGGAGGCGTTGTTCAACGCCGGCGCGCGCAAGACCAACCTGCTGGTGGTGCTCAACGACAACGACATGTCGATCTCCGAGAACGTCGGCGCGTTGTCGAACTACTTCGCCAAGGTGCTGTCAGGCCGCATGTATTCCACGCTGCGCTCCGGCGGCAAGAAGATCCTCAAGCAGATGCCCACCATGTGGGAGCTGGCGCGCCGCTCCGAAGAGATGATGAAGGGCATGGTCCTGCCCGGCACGCTGTTCGAGGAATTCGGTTTCAACTTCATCGGACCCATCGACGGCCACGACATCAAGGCGCTGGTCACCAACCTGCGCAACATGCGCAACCTCGAAGGGACCGCAGCTGCTGCACGTGGTCACGAAGAAAGGCAAGGGTTACGACCCGGCCGAGAAAGATCCGATCAAGTGGCACGGCCCGGGCCCGTTCGATCCGGTCAGCGGCACCATCTTCAAGGAAAAAGCCACCGGGCCCACCTACTCGCAGGTATTCGGACAGTGGCTGTGCGACATCGCGGCGCGCGATGAACGCATCGTCGGTATCACGCCCGCCATGCGCGAAGGTTCGGGCATGGTCGAATACTCGAAGAAATTTCCGCAGCGCTATTTCGACGTCGCGATCGCCGAACAGCACGCGGTCACATTCGCGGCGGGGCTCGCCTGCGAAGGCTGGAAGCCCGTCGTCGCTATCTACTCCACGTTCCTGCAGCGCGCCTATGACCAGCTGATCCACGACGTGGCGCTGCAGAACCTGCCGGTGGTGTTCGCGCTGGACCGCGCCGGGCTCGTCGGGAGCGACGGGGCCACGCACCAGGGTTCGTACGACTATTCGTTCCTGCGCTGCATTCCCAACCTGGTCGTCATGGCGCCCGCCGACGAAAACGAATGCCGCCAGATGCTGTACACCGCGACCACCATCCAGGGTCCGGTGGCCGTGCGTTATCCACGCGGGCAAGGTCCGGGCGTCGCGCCGGTCGCGGAGATGACGGCGTTGCCCGTCGGCCGCGCCGAAGTTCGCCGCGAAGGCGCGAGCGGCCTCCTGATCCTCGCATTCGGCGCGATGGTGCGGTCCGCCGAGATCATCGGCGAACGCCTCGATGCCACGGTCGTCAACATGCGGTTCGTCAAACCACTCGACGAAGAGCTGGTGTTGCGCCTCGCGGCCAAACATAACGCGCTCGTCACCATCGAAGAAAACGCCGTTGCCGGTGGCGCCGGCTCGGCAGTCATCGAACTGCTGGCGAGTTGTTCGACCTTGCTACCTACCCTCACGCTCGGCATCCCCGACCAGTTCATCGAGCACGGCTCGCGCGACGAGCTGCCTCGCCGATGCGAAGCTCGATCAGGCCAGTCTTTCGGCGGCCGTGGAGCGCTGGTGGAACCCGCTCGTGGGCAAACAGGCGCGTTCCGGGACCTGAAACAGGCCGCCGCAGGCCCAATTGCGGTGCTTTACCCCGAATGAGGGGTTGAACATGCGCCGAAAGCCCGCAAACTGTGCGGGCTTTTTTCAACATCCGGGCTTTTCACATGAACCCAGCTGCCGCTACTCACGCTCGCATCGTGTCCGTCGAAGACGTACAGAGCCGTGCCGACACCCGCCAGATCCCGATCAACCAGGTCGGCATCAAGGACATCAATCACCCCGTGAAGGTGAAAGACCGGTCCGCCGGTGAGCAGCACACGGTGGCGAACTTCAACATGTACGTGAACCTGCCGCACAACTTCAAAGGCACGCACATGTCGCGCTTCGTGGAGATCCTGCATCGCGAGCGCGAAATCTCCGTGGAATCCTTCGGCAGCCTGCTGGCGGAAATGACCGAGCGTCTCGAGGCCGACTCCGGCCACATCGAAATGTCGTTCCCCTACTTCGTGATGAAAAAGGCGCCCGTGTCCGGCGTCGAGAGTTACCTCGACTACCGCGCCAGCCTCATCGGCAAACGCGTCAACGGCGAAAACCAGATGTGGGTCCGCGTAGTCGTGCCGGTCACCAGCCTGTGCCCGTGTTCGAAGAAGATCTCCGAGCGCGGCGCGCACAACCAGCGTTCACACGTCACCATCGCCGCCCGCCTGCGCGAGCACATGTGGATCGAAGAACTCATCGAGATCGCCGAGAGCGAAGCGTCCTGCGAGCTGTACGGAATCCTCAAGCGTCCCGACGAGAAATACGTGACCGAGCGCGCCTACGACAACCCGAAATTCGTCGAGGACATGGTGCGCGACGTCGCCGTGCGGCTCAACGAAGAGCCGCGTGTCGGCGCCTACGTGGTGGAGTCGGAGAACTTCGAGTCCATCCACAATCACTCCGCGTACGCGCAGATCGATCGCGACAAGGACACGGATTCCAGCGGCGACTAGCTGATTCAGCGTTTTTTCGCTCAGCGGCTTTTACTGACTCGACGCAGCGGCGCGCTGACGCGTCGCCGCCCTGTCGGCCGTCCATCCGGATCCCTCCGCGGAGTGAACAGTCGCAGGCGCGTGGCGGCGAGCCGTACAGCTCCACGCTCCAGCGCACGAAACGCAACGACGAGCGCGCGACCGAATTCCGTGACACTGGCGCCGCCACCCCGTGTTCCACCCACCGCGGTTGCCACCACCGGTTGCGCAAAGGAACGATTGAGATCGGCGAGCAGATTCCACGCGCGCCGGTAGCTCAGTCCCATGCTTCGCGCGGCCACCGACAGTGACCCTTCGCGTTCAATGGCCTCGAGCAGCGAAATCTTGCCGGGCCCGACGGAACACCCGGGCGCGAGATCAACGCGAATTCGCAGCTGAGGATTTGCAGGGGCCACACGCTTCGCCATGCGGCCCTACCGCGGTACTACATCACTGGCGCCGAATGGGCCCAGCAGTCACGGGTCATTTCACCGATGTATATCCCCTCCGCGCGCGTGAGGTAAACGTCGCGCACCTTGCGCATGTTGCCCCACATCATCCGGTGCCCTCGCGTGAAACGAAGCCGCCGGACCCGGCGCTGCCATGCATGAATCTCATCGTCCGTGGCGGCGCGCGGCGCACCGACCGTACCGTGAAGTCGAATCGCTGGCGGTGACCTGAAGCCGCCGCGAACCAGAGCCCGGATCCAGAACGCGAGACCGCTGCGCACCGCAAGCACGCATACGTGGTGGTTCTCGCGGAAGTTCAACGGCATGCGCTGCGTGAATTCTTCGAAGTAAATAGCGTGTCCCGGCTCGCGCAGCAGCAGCGAGCCCACTGGCGTGACGTGCGGCATTCCGTCCGGCGTGACGGTGGCCATCGAGTAGTGCAACGAAGTCTGGAATGCCTGCGTGAACAGGCGGCGGATATCGTGCCAGTTTTCCTGCAGCTTCATGCGGGCTCCATATCTGAAAGGCGCGGTGCGGCGGTGATCGCAGGCCGGATGATCGCATCATCCTGACGTTCCGCTCCACCGTAATGCATGGTGGTATATAACGGGAATTGAAAAACAACGAAATCCGGGGCGTGAGCCAACATGAATATTTTCAAACTTCCCGCGAGGTTGATGTTCACGTGCGTGGTCGCACTGGTATCTATCGGCACCGCACGCGCCGATGACCCGAAAAAGCCCGAGTTGCTGGTCTTCGCCGCCGCCTCGCTGACCAATGTCCTCGGTGAGCAGGCGTCAGCCTGGGAGAAGACTTCCGGCGTTCGTGTGAAGTTGTCCTTTGCCGCGAGCTCGGTGCTTGCTCGCCAGATCGAAGCAGGCAGCAATGCAGATGTCTTCATCTCCGCCGACCAGGAGTGGATGGACTACCTGCAGTCGCGCAACCTGCTCGACCTGGCTTCGCGCGTGAATCTCGTCGGCAACCGCCTGGTGCTCATCGCGCCGGCCGACAGCAATGTCGAACTCGAGATCGCGCGCGGCTTCGCGCTCGCCGACGCGCTTGCCGGCGGGCGACTCGCCACGGGTGATCCGGACACGGTGCCAGTGGGAAGGTACGCACGCTCCGCGCTCGTCTCTCTTGGCGTCTGGGACCAGGTCGCCGATCGCCTGGTACGTGCCGACAACGTGCGCAGCGCCATGGTGTTCGTTTCGCGCGGCGAGGTTCCACTCGGCATCGTCTACGCCACCGATGCAGCGGTCGATCCGAACGTGCGTATCGTCGATACCTTTCCCGAGAATACGCACGCACCGATCAACTATCCGGCCGCGGCCACGCGCGGCGCGAAAGCCGATGGAAAGGCCTTCGTATTGTTCCTCAAATCCGAACCGGCGCGAGTAGCATGGCGAAAGTTTGGGTTCGTGGAGCTTGCGCCATGAAGAGGCTCTTACTACTTCGTACGATCGTGGCGCTGCCGCTGCTGGCGGCAGCCAACTCCTCCCTCGCCGCTGACGACCCCGCGTTGAATGCGCAGGTGGAGGCACTTCGCACCGCCATCGCCAGTCAACGCGCCCAGCTCGAAGCGCAGGCCAAACTACTCGAAGCGCAACAGGCGCAGCTCGATGCGCTCACGAAGCAGCAGGCCCAATCCAGGATCGCCACGCAGGAGGTGCCCAGGCTCGCGCTCACCAACAACCGCCCCACGATCACGGCGGCGGACGGTCGCTCCTCGATTTCATTTCGTGCCAACGTGCAGCTCGACGGAGCCCTGTATGGGGAAGACAAGGAAGGACCGCTGGCCACCGATTTCCGTCGCGGGTCAGTGGGTGGGCTTCCGAATCGCGAGAACAATGCCGCGCGTGACTTCAGCGATGGCTTCTACTTCCGCCGCGCGCGTTTCGGCGTCGAAGGCACCATCGCCCGCGACTTCAACTACCGATTGTTGCTCGAGCTCGGCGGCAGCGGCACGGAAGGCCCGACACGCATCAATGACGCCTGGATCGCCTATACGGGTTTCGCGCCTTTCACGTTCCAGCTCGGTGCATTTTCACCGCCCGCGAACATGGACGACGGCACCACGCCCGAGGATCTGCCCTTCCTCGAGCGCGCCAGCGCTTCCGAACTTTCGCGCGCCCTGGGAGGTGCCGACGGACGCATCGGGTTGGGGCTCAAGGCCAACGGCGCACGCTGGATGAGTTCGCTGACGATGACGACCCGCACCGTGAACGATGCCGAAGTCTTCGACGGCCAGTTCGCCGCTGTGGGTCGCGCCGGCGGACTCATCGCCAGCAGCAGCGACTACAACGTTCACCTCGGCGCTTCGGGCACCTATGTGTTCAGCCCCGCCGACCAGGGCTCGTCCGGCACGCCTCCGCGCCACGCAATCCGATTCCGCGACCGGCCCGAAATTCGCGTCGACAGCGTCCGGCTCATCGACACCGGCTCCATCGATGCCGCCCATGCCAGCGTCCTTGGAATGGAGTTCGGCGCGAACTGGAAGAGCTTCTATCTACAGGGCGAGCACTTCTGGTTCGCCATCGAACGCCGCGGCGCCGCGGCGCTGCCCGACCCGGATTTCACGGGCTACTACCTGCAGGGAAGCTGGCTCCTGACCGGCGAAAGCCGGCGCTACAACCCGGTCACGGGTTCCTTCCAGAATCCGCGGCCGATGGTTCCGTTCTCCAGTGCCGGCGGCGTCGGCGCGTGGGAGGTTGCCGCGCGCTACAGCAACATGAATCTGAATTTTCAGGAAGGTCTTGAAGGGGTCGCCAGTATTCCCGGCAACGTGCGCGGCGGCGAACAGAATGTGCTCACGCTCGGCTTGAATTGGTACCCCAACCCGAACTTCAAGATGATGATGAATTACATGCTGATCGACGTGGAGCGTCTGAATCCCGCCGGTCCGGGTAACACCGCGCCCTTCGGCGCCTCGCCCGCCACGCCACCAATTGGCGTCGAGATCGGCCAGGACCTCAACGTCATCGCGGTGCGCACGCAGTACTCTTTTTAGGCGTGCCGCCACAAAGGAAAACGCCGCCCTTCGGCGGCGTCCGTAAAAATGTGAAGAGCCTTACTCGAGGGGCTGGTCGTTGCCCTGGAGGCGACCGATCAACGCGCGCAGGAACACGCGGTTGAAGCGCAGCTGGCAGGCCGCGGAGACCTGCTCGAGCAGCGTGGAACTCACGCGCAGCACGGAGACCGAAGTCTCTGCCTTGATGGTGGCCGTGCGGCGCGCGCCACGCACGTAGCTGGTCTCGCCGAAGCAGTCACCGCTGTCGATGGAGCCCAGCGTCTTGCCGTGGCGCTCCACCAGGCACTTGCCGTTGACGAGAATGTAGAAGCGATCGTCCATCTCGCCTTCCTTCACGATCTCCTCGCCAGCCGGGTAGTCCTGCATGGTGCTGGCGCGCAGCACCTCCCAGATTTCGGCGTGCGAGAACTCGTGGAAGAAGCGCAGGCGACGCAACACGTCGAACTGCTCCTGCTGATCGATGCGCGCGTTCTGCTCACGCAGGCGCTGGTGCACGCGCGTGAGCTCCGCCGCGAAATCCGAACCGGACTTCTGGCGCTTGTCGGGAGTCTTGAGCATCGCCTGCGCGACGATTTCTTCGAGCTCTTCCGGAACGTCCTTGCGCTGCGTGTGGATCGGCGGCGGCGTGGCGTAGACGATCTGGTGCAACAGCTTGACCAGGTTGCCGGCGCGGAACGGGCGGATGCCGGTGAGCAGCTCGTACATCACCGCGCCGAGCGAATACAGGTCCGAGTGATGCGTGAGCTCGAGACTCTGCACCTGCTCGGGCGACATGTACGACGGGCTGCCGGCGATGCCTTCGATGCGCGAGATCTCCGAATCGGCGACCAGCGCGATGCCGAAGTCGATGATGCGCACGTCCGAATCCTGCGTGAGCATGATGTTCGAAGGCTTGATGTCGCGATGAATGACTCCGCGCGTGTGGGCGTAGTGCAGCGCCTTGGCGCACTTGAACATGATTTCGACGACGTCGTCGATGCGCAGCAGGTTGTCGGGCCGGCAGTAGGCAGAGAGCGTCCGCGCTCCGTGCACGTGTTCGGTGACGATGTAGCAGCGGCCGTTCTCTTCGCCCGCGTCGTAGATAGGGAGGATGTGCGGATGCTGCAGCATGCCGACCATGTGCGCTTCCGACAGGAACATCTTGCGCGCGATCTTGGCGCGCTCGTCGCTCGGATCCTGGTCCTGGTTGTAGACCTTGATCGCGACGTCACGACCGTAATAGGAGTCGTGCGATAGATAGACGGTACCGGTGGAACCCCGGCCGACTTCATTGATGATTACATATTTACCGATGCGATCCGGAACGCGGTTCTCCAGGATCTTTGCCGCCTGTGCATCGGGGCCAGTCTTTGTTGCTTGCAGCGACATTTTTCGCGACGTAACCCAAGCGTCGGCACGGAGGCTTCCCCGGACCGAACGTGTCCCATGAAACGGTGATCGGCAGAATAAGGCCGTGGACCCGCATCGGGTGTGACCCGCTTCCCGGATCACCGGTGGCGTCCCTTCGCTTCAACGCGCGAAGTGATCGAAACCGGCTCCCGAGAACTGCATCACACCACCGCGTGCGAATACCCTGACTCCATTTCCGGACACCAGGCTGCCGATTCTCGTCACCGGCCCCAGTCCGCGGGAAATGGCGTTGGTCATCGCACCCATGCGCGCCAGCGGTACGGTGAACAGTAGTTCGTAGTCGTCGCCGCCAGTCAATGCGTATTCTCGCGCCAGCTCGCGACCCACGGCCGCCAACAGCGATTCGGACACCGGCAGCGCCGCGGCGTCGACTTCCGCACCGCATCCGCTCGCCGCGCAGAGCTTCTCGAGATCGCCGCCCAGGCCATCCGAGACGTCGATGCAGGCGCTGGCGAGGCCCCGCAATGCAACACCGATGTCGCAGCGCGGTGTGGGGAACAGAAAGCGATCGCGCAGGATTTGCGCGGACATGGGATCCGTCACGTGCAGGCGGCTCTGTTCCAGTGCCAGACCCGCGGCCGCATCGCCTGGCGACCCGCTGACGAATATCACGTCGCCGGCCTGGGCGCCCTTGCGCTCGAGCGCGACGCCGATCGGCACGATGCCGATCAGGGTGACGGTGATGGCGAGCGGTCCGCGCGTCGTGTCGCCACCCACCAGCGAAACGCCGTGCTTTCGGCAAAGATCGCCAGCCGCGCGCGAGAATTGCGCGAGCCAGGCTTCATCGGAATCGGGCATCGTGAGCGCCAGCAGACCCCACGCGGGTTCGGCGCCCATCGCCGCCAGGTCCGAGAGGTTGACCGCAAAAGCGCGGTGACCGATGGAAGCCGGGGCGGATTTCGGCGGGAAGTGCACGCCTTCCACCAGCGTATCGGTGACCGCCACCAGCTCCCGCGAAGCGGGCGGCATGAGCACGGCGCCGTCATCACCCACGCCGATGCGCACATCGCTTCGCTGCGCGCCGAGTTTCGCGAAGTATTTGCCGATGAGCTCGAATTCGGACGCGGCCATGATCGAGCTAGTGCTCGTGCGGGCGAAGCTCTTTGGCGGCGGCGTCGAGCACGGCGTTGACGAACTTGTGGCTGTCGGTGGCGCCGAAGCGCTTCGCGAGACCGACGGCCTCGTTGATGACCACGCGATACGGCACGTCGGGCGCCGAGCGCAATTCGTGCGCGCCGACCCACAGCACCGCGCGCTCCACCGGATCGAGCTCGGTGGGTTTGCGATCCATCCAGCCCGCGAGTGCGGCATCGAGCGCCTCGCTACCTCCGCACACGTCGGTGACCAGCTGGTTGAAGTAACCGCGGTCGGCCTTGCGCATGTCTTCATCAGTGGCGAACTCGTTGAGCACGTCCTGCCACGGCGCCGAATTGAGCTGCCAGCGATACAGCGCCTGCATGGCGAGCTTGCGTGCCACCGCGCGGCGCGCCGATGCCGGGTTGAAGCCGTTACCGCGCGACATTCAGCGTTTCCCCTTGCTCGACTTTGGGCTCGACTTCTTGCGCGGCACGCGCGGAGCCCGGGGTGGCGGCGCGAGTAGTTGGATCATCTCGAGCGCCGCCTCCATCGATTCCCGTCCCTTGTTCATGCGTTTCATGTCCACGCGCTCCTCGGCCTGCGCGAGCGTCTCCGTGGTGAGCACCCCGAAGATGACCGGCACGCCAGTGGCGAGCCCCGCATCCATGAGGCCGCGCGCGCACTCCCCCGCGACAAAGTCGAAGTGCGGCGTGTCGCCGCGGATCACGCAACCCAGGGCGACGACCGCATCCACCGCACCGCTCGCGGCGAACATCTTCGCGGCCAGCGGTAGTTCGAACGCCCCGGGCACTCTTTCGACCAGGAGGCGAGCAACGTCACCGCCGTGCGCGGTCCAGGCTTGCGTGGCGCCGTCGATGAGCTGGTCGACCAGCGGCGCATTGAAGCGCGCCGCGATGACGACGACACGTCGGTGGCTGGCGTCGAATTGCACGGAGTTGGTGAGCGAGCCGGTCATGGGCGCGGGAGTATATAGGCGGCGGCTATTCGGCGACGTATCCGGTGATCTCGAGCCCGAAAGCCGAGATGCCGTGCAGCTGCTTGGGCGTCGAGAGCACCTGCATGCGTGTGATACCCAGATCCTTGAGGATCTGCGCGCCGATGCCGTAGGTGCGCAGCACCTGGGGCGCCGCGTGGGCCGGTGCGGGATGCCCGCTCCGCTGACCCAGCGCGCTCACCGCATCTGCCAGTTCGCGCGGGGTGCTGTGATCCCGAAGTATCACGACGACACCGGTGCCCACCTCGGCGATGCGCTGCATCGCATCGCGCAGGGTCCAGGTACGACCGGGGTCGCGAACTCCCACCAGGTCCGAAAGCGTGTCGATGGGATGCACGCGCACCAGCGGTGGCTTCTCCGCATCGAGCGTGCCGCGCACCAGTGCGAGGTGCACTTCGCGATGCACGTGATCCTCGTAGGCTAACAAGGTGAACTCGCCGAACTCGGTCGCCACCTTGCGCTCGGCGATGCGCTCCACCGAACGCTCCTGGCGCAGGCGATAACGAATCAGGTCGGCAATGGTGCCGATCTTGAGGTTGTGCTGCCGCGCGAATGTCTCGAGATCGGGGCGGCGCGCCATGGTGCCGTCGTCGTTCATGACCTCGACGATCACCGCGGAAGGATCCAGCCCGGCGAGGCGCGCCAGGTCGCATCCCGCCTCGGTGTGGCCGGCGCGGGTCAGCACGCCGCCAGGCTGCGCCATCACGGGGAAGATGTGCCCTGGCTGACGAAGATCTTCGGGGCGCGCATCCGGGCGCACCGCGGCAATCACCGTCTGCGCGCGATCGTGCGCGGAGATGCCGGTGGTGATGCCTTCGGCCGCCTCGATGGACAGCGTGAAGTTGGTGCGATGTTCGCGATGCGTATCGCTGACCATCAGCGGCAACCGCAGCTGGCGGCATCGCTCCGCGGTCAGTGTCAGGCAGATGAGCCCGCGGCCGAATCGCGCCATGAAATTGATGTCATCCGCGCGCACCTTCTGCGCCGCCATGATGAGGTCGCCTTCGTTCTCGCGATCTTCATCATCCATGATCACCACCATGCGGCCGGCGGTGATGTCGGCGAGAATTTCCTCGATGCTGTTCAGCGGTTTCATTGGTTGTCCATGGAGAGCCGCTCAACATAGCGAGCCAGCAGGTCGATTTCGAGATTCACGCGCGCACCGGCGGCAAGCGAGCCGAGAGTAGTGACTTCGAGCGTGTGCGGGATGAGATTGACGGTGAACTTTACGCCGTCCACTTCGTTGACGGTGAGGCTCACGCCATCGAGCGTGACCGAACCCTTGCGCGCGATGTAACGCGCCAGGGCCCGGGGTGCGGCGAACTGCACGCGCAACGATCGAGCGTCGCTTGCAGTTGCGAGAACTTCGGCGATGCCATCGACATGACCGGAAACCCAGTGGCCGCCGAGGCTGTCGCCGGCCCGCAGCGCCGGTTCGAGGTTGACGCGCGCACCGGCGGCCTTCGCGCCAATCGTCGTGACGCGCAGCGTCTCACCGGAAACGTCCGCTGCAAAACTGGCGGCGCCGAGCGCAGCGACGGTGAGGCAAACACCGTCCACGCAGATGCTGTCGCCCAGGTTGAGCCGCTCGCGCGCAATGGTCGCAAACTTCACTTCGATGCGGCGGTCTTCACCGGCTCCCGCACCCGTACGTGCGTCAATGCTCTGAATGGCGCCGATCTCCTGGACGATCCCGGTGAACATGAATTTATTTTTCCTTCGCGACAGGCCGCAACCGCAGGCGAAGGTCGGGACCCACGGATTTCGACTCCAGCAGCGCGAATTCGGGCGCAGCCTCGAGTCTGGTGAGTCGCGCGAAGGCAGCAATCGGTTTCGCATCCTTGCCTAACAATTTCGGCGCCACGTACAACAGCCATTCATCGACGAGACCTGCAGCGAGCAACGCTGCGCAAAGCCGGGGCCCGGCTTCCACCAGGACCTCGTTGATCTCGAGCTCGGCGAGGCGCGTGAACACCTTGGCAAGGTCGAGATGCGAGCCCTTGACCCGGATACGCTCCACGCGCGCCTGGCCCAGTCGCTCATCGCTGGGCCCGGCCTTGCGCGTCGCGGTGGCCGCGGCAAACACCAGCGCGTTGCCGGGCGGCGCGAGTATGCGCGCCGTCTTGCGCAAGGCCCGGCGCCGATCGAGCACTACGCGCAACGGCTGGCGCGGCGCTTCGATGCGCACATCGAGTCGCGGATCGTCGGCGCGCACGGTGGCGCCGCTGGTGAGCACCGCACTGCTCCGCGCACGCCAGTGTTGAACGTCAGCGCGCGCCTCTTCGCTGGTGATCCACTTGCTCTTGCCGTTGGCGAGCGCGACTCGTCCATCGAGACTGGCGCCCGACTTCAGGCGTATGAAGGGCCGGTGATGCCGCATGCGCATGAGGAAACCCGCGTTGAGCGCCTCGGCATCCTGCATCGAGCAGGCCGTCTTCGACGATCACGCCCGCTTCCCGCAGGCGTGCCGCACCCGCGCCATTGACGCGCGGATTCGGATCGCCCACCGCGTACACCACGCGACGCACACCCGCCGCCAGCAACACGTCCACGCACGGCGGTGTCCGCCCGTGGTGGCTGCAGGGTTCGAGCGTCACGTAGGCGGTGGAGCCGCGCGCGCGATCGCCCGCCGCGCGAATTGCGATGGGTTCGGCGTGCGCCTCGCCCGCCCGCTCGTGCCAGCCTTCGCCGACTATCTCCTCGTCGCGCGCCAGCACCGCGCCCACGCGCGGATTGGGATGTGTGCTGTACAACCCGCGCTCCGCGAGCTCGAGCGCGCGGCGCATGGCGGCTTCATCGAATGCGCTGAAACTCATTTGCGCTCCTTACCGGCTTTGCGGGGCGATAAATCGCCCGGCAGCAACGAAAGCTGGCCTTCGCTCGGCACCTTGCCGCGCCGATGCCGCAGGCGATCCACCTCTTCGCGAAAGGCCTCGACGTCCTGGAAGTGGCGGTACACCGAGGCGTAACGCACGTAGGCCACTTCATCGAGCTTGTGCAGTTCTTCCATGACGATTTCGCCGATCTGGCGCGAGGTGACCTCGCGTTCGCCGAGACTGCGCAATTTGCGCGTGATGTGGCCGACGGCCTCTTCCACCGATTCGCGGCTCACCGGGCGCTTCTCCAGTGCCTTGTGCAAACCGCCGCGCAGCTTGTTCTCATCGAAAGGCACGCGGCGTTGATCGTTCTTCACCACCAGCGGCATCACCAGCTCGGCGGTTTCGAACGTGGTGAAACGCTCACCGCACGCCAGGCACTCGCGACGCCGGCGAATCTGCGTGCCCTCGGCCGCCAGCCGCGAGTCGTTGACCTTGGTGTCGTCGTGCGCGCAGAAGGGACAGTGCATGGCACGCCCTCGTCAAGGGCTTACAGCCCCCTTGAGGGGCGTGTCTTCATGGACCATACACGGGATAGCGACGGCAGAGTTCGCTGGCCGCCGCACGGGCCTTCTCGATGGCCGCATCGCTGCCATTCGCGTCGAGCACGTCTGCGACGAGATCAGCGATCTGCTCGAACTCGCGTTCCTTGAAGCCACGCGTCGTGCCGGCGGGAGAGCCGATGCGGATGCCGCTGGTGACCATCGGCGGCCGCGGATCGTTGGGCACCGCGTTCTTGTTGACCGTGATGTGTGCCTTGCCGAGCGCCGCATCCGCTTCCTTGCCATTGATTGCCTTGTCGGAGAGGTCCAGCAGGAAAAGGTGGTTGTCGGTGCCGCCGGAGACGATCTTGTAGTTGCGCTTCTGCAGCCGTGCGGCGGCCGCACGCGCGTTCGCCACCACCTGCTTCTGGTATTCCTTGAACTCAGGCTGCAACGCTTCGAGGAACGCCACGGCCTTCGCGGCGATGACGTGCATCAGCGGACCGCCCTGCGTGCCGGGGAACACCAGCGAGTTCAGCTTCTTGGTGATCGCTTCGTTGGCTCGCGCCAGGATCAAACCACCGCGCGGACCGCGCAGCGTCTTGTGGGTGGTGGTCGTGACGACATCGGCGTACGGAATCGGATCCGGATACAGGCCCGCGGCCACGAGGCCCGCGACGTGCGCCATGTCGACGAACAGGTAGGCGCCGACCGAATCGGCGATCTCGCGAAACTTCTTGAAATCGAGATAACGCGAGTAGGCGGAGAAACCCGCGATGATCATTTTGGGTTTTTCGGCCAGCGCCTGCGCAGCGAGCGCGTCGTAGTCGATCTCGCCGTTGTCGGGGCGGATGCCGTACTGCACCGCGCGGAAAATCTTGCCGGAGAAATTGACCTTGGCGCCGTGCGTGAGATGGCCGCCGTGATCCAGGCTCATGCCGAGAATCGTGTCGCCTGGATTTATCAACGCGAGATAGGCCGCGGCATTGGCCTGGCTGCCCGAGTGCGGCTGCACGTTGGCGTAATCGGCGCCGAAGAGTTTCTTCGCGCGGTCGATGGCCAGCTGCTCGGCGACGTCGACGAACTCGCAACCGCCGTAATAACGCTTGCCCGGATAACCTTCGGCGTACTTGTTGGTGAGAACCGTGCCCTGCGCTTCGAGCACTCGCGGGCTGACGTAGTTTTCCGAGGCGATCAGCTCGATGTGATCTTCCTGGCGCTGGCGTTCGTTCTTGAGAGCGGTCTCGAGCTCGGGGTCGAAACCACCGATGGTCATCGCGGTACGGAACATGGAAAGGGCCTCGCGGGGTCGATCTTCCGGGGGCCGCGAATTGTACTGGATGTGCGGCGGTGCCGGGCCGGATTGGAGTTCTCGGCGACGAAGCGGATTCGGTGGAATTAGGTAAGTCGAGTTATCCCGGTTTCCCGGCCCGGCACCTCCTAACGGCGTGGGGTATCGACGAATCCCTGCACGACCGAGGTCCAGGCCTGCGCCAGGTTGATGCGGTTGTAGCCGCCGCCCCCGGTTCCGAGCACTCGTCCGTGGCCCAGTTCTTCGGCCAGCGCCGCCAGATCCCGCGCCGCCCGCCCATGCGTCGCGGCGGTAAAACGCATGTGCGTGATCGGGTCGCCATCCACGCTGTCGGCTCCGGCCTGGAGCAGGATGAACTCGGGCTTGAACTTGCGCAGATGCGCGAGCACGCGCGGCCACTCGGCGTCGAAAACCGAGTCGTCCGACCCCGGCGGCACCGGGATGTTGAGCTTGGTGCCGGCGGCGGCGCCGCGTCCGATTTCGGTCTCGCTACCCGTGCCTGGATAGAGGTGTCGGCCGTCCTCGTGGATGTCGGCGAAGATGAGGTCCGGATCGCTTTCGAAGCCGTAATACATGCCGTCGCCGTGGTGGGCGTCGATATCCACGTAAGCGATGCGCTTCAACCCGTGATTCCGGCGCAGCATTTCCACCGCCACTCCGCAGTCGTTGAAAACGCAGAATCCCGCCGCCCCGCCGCGCGCCGCGTGGTGCAGACCGGCGATGGGAATGAACGCGCGCCGCGCCTTGCCGGACATGATCTCTTCCGCGGCGAGCAGGGTCGCGCCCACGACATCCGCCGCCGCTTCGTAGACACCGCGCCAGGCAGGCGTGTCGCCTCCGTCGAGATAACCCTCGCCGGTGCGTCGAGCGATCAGCGACCAGATCGAGGTACTTCGGCGTGTGAAAGGACTGCAATTCCTCGCGCGTGGCTGCGCGCGTTTCCATGGTGCGCACCCGCTTGTCGAGACCGCGAGCGCTGAACTCGGCGAAAAACGCGGCGTGACGATCGGGACCGAACGGATGGCCGTCGCCGAAGCCGTAACGCGCCAGGCGTTCGCCAGCAATCAACAGAACCGACGGCCGGCCGGATGACGCTGCAGTGGACAGACCGCTCTCCCCTTCGAGAACTTCAAAACGCCGGCAAACGTAGCACAGGCACGCGGGCAGTGGATGTAGAATTCCGCGCCTTTCCCGCCGCAAACTCAACGGAAACATGGCCCAATACATCTACACGATGAACCGGGTTGGCAAGGTTGTGCCACCCAAGCGCGTCATCCTGCGCGACATCAGTCTTTCATTCTTCCCCGGCGCCAAGATCGGCGTGCTCGGCCTCAACGGCTCTGGCAAATCGACGCTGCTCAAGATCATGGGTGGCATCGACACCAACTTTGAAGGCGAAGCGCGCGCGCAAGCCGGCATCAAGGTGGGCTACCTGCCGCAGGAACCGCAGCTCGATCCTGACAAGGACGTGCGCAGCGTGGTCATGGAGGGTTTGGGCGGCGCGTTCGCGCAGGTGGCGCGCTTCAACGAGATCTCGGACAAGTTCGCCGAGCCGATGGACGACGACGAGATGAACAAACTGCTCGAAGAGCAGGCGAAGCTGCAGGACGCCATCGACGCGGTCGGCGGCTGGGAACTCGAACGCAAACTGGAAATCGCCGCCGACGCGCTGCGCCTGCCGCCGTGGGACGCCATCATCAACAAACTCTCGGGTGGCGAGAAGCGCCGCGTGGCGTTGTGCCGCCTGCTGCTGTCGGCGCCCGACATGCTGTTGTTAGACGAACCCACCAACCACCTCGACGCCGAGTCCATCGCGTGGCTCGAGAAATATCTCGAGGCGTATCCGTCCACCGTCATCGCGGTCACGCACGATCGCTACTTCCTCGACAACGTGGCCGAGTGGATCCTCGAACTGGACAGAGGTCACGGCATTCCCTACAAGGGCAACTACTCCACGTGGCTCGAGCAGAAGGGCGCGCGGCTCGCGGCGGAAGAGCGAACCAACGAAGGACTGCGCAAGCAGCTCGCCACAGAACTCGAATGGGTGCGCACGAGCCCGAAAGGCCGCCGCGCCAAGAACAAGGCGCGCGTGGCGCGTTACGAGGAGCTCTCCTCGCGTGAATTCCAGGAACGCAACGAGACCAACGAGATCTACATTCCGCCGGGCGAGCGCCTGGGCGATCTCGTCATCGAAGCCCAGGGCCTGAGCAAGTCGTATGGCGATCGCCTGCTCATCGACAATCTCAACTTCCGCCTGCCCGCGGGCGGCATCGTCGGCATCATCGGGCCGAACGGCGCCGGCAAGACCACGCTGTTCCGCATGATGTCGGGGCTCGAGAAGCCGGACAGCGGCGAATTGCGCATGGGTCCCTCGGTCAAGCTCGCGTACGTCGATCAGTCGCGCCAGTCGCTCGACGACAAGAAAACCGTGTGGGAGGAAATCTCCGGCGGCCTCGACATGATCAAGGTGGGCAACTACGAAACGCCGTCGCGCGGTTACGTGGGCCGTTTCAATTTCAAAGGCACGGGCCAGCAGCAGATCATCGGCGAACTGTCGGGCGGTGAACGCAATCGCGTGCATCTCGCCAAGGTGCTCAAGTCCGGCGGCAACGTGCTCATGCTCGACGAGCCCACCAACGACCTCGACGTGGAAACGCTGCGTGCGCTGGAAGAGGCGCTGCTCGCCTATCCGGGCTGCGCAGTAGTCATCTCGCACGATCGCTGGTTCCTCGATCGCATCGCCACCCACATCCTCGCCTTCGAAGGCAATTCAGAAGTCGTCTGGTTCGAAGGCAACTTCCAGGACTACATGGAAGACCTCAAGCGGCGCAAGGGTGAAGAAGCCACGCAGCCTCATCGCATCAAGTACAAGCCGCTCACCAGATAGATGCGAGGCTCATGGCTCGGGCCGCGCCGACGTGCGCGGCTCGCGTCGTCACCCCACCCAGCGGCGCGCGTTCGCGAACATGCGGTACCAGCCGCTGTATTCGCCGGCGCCATCGGGCCGCCACGAGTTCTGCGCGTAGCGGAATGACCGCTCCGGGTGCGGCATGGTCAGCGTGACACGCCCGTCTTCGTTGGTGATGGCGGCGATGCCGAACGGCGAGCCGTTGGGATTGGCCGGGTAGTTAGTGGCGATCTCGCGGTTGCCTTCGACGTAGCGCGCCGACACCAGTCCGCTGTTCGTGAAGGCCGTCGCGTCATCGCCGCTGGCAAACTCCGCACGGCCCTCGCCGTGCGCCACCGCAATGGGCAGCATGGAGCCGTCCATGCCGGCCAGGAAGATCGACGGCGACGGCTGCAGCTCGACCAGCGAGAAACGCCCTTCGAACTGCTCGCCGCGATTGCGCACGAAGCGCGGCCAGCGCGTGCGCGCCCGGAATGATCTCCTTGAGCGCGGCGAACATCTGGCAGCCGTTGCAGACGCCCAGCGTGAACGTGTCGGTGCGATCGAGGAATCGCTGGAACTGCTCGCGCGCGCCGGCGTGATAGAGGATGGACTTGGCCCATCCCTCGCCCGCGCCCAGCACGTCGCCGTAGGAGAAGCCGCCGCAGGCGACGAGGCCGCGGAAATCATCGAGCTTCACGCGTCCCGAGAGCACGTCGCTCATGTGCACGTCGTGCGGCTCGAAGCCCACACGATCGAACACCGCGGCCATTTCGATCTGGCTGTTGACGCCCTGCTCACGCAGCACCGCCACTTTCGGACGCGCGTTGCCGATGTACGGCGCGGAGACGTCTTCGTTCGGATCGAAGGTGAGCGCGACATTGAGACCCGGTGCGCCGGTGTCGCAGGCGGCCACGAACTCCTCGTGCGCACAGGAAGGCTCATCGCGTCGTTCACGCATGCGCCAGGATGTTTCCGACCAGGCCCGTCGCAGGTCTTCCCACGATTCGTCGATGCGGGCATCGCCAGCCTGGATGACCACGCGCATTTCCCGCCTGGGCGCGCCGATCGCGTGCGTCCATTCGCCGAGGCCCTGCCGCACGAAAACCGACTGCACCGTGGCCGCATGCTCGGCTTTCACCTGCAGCACCACGCCGAGCTCTTCGGAGAACATCGCTCCCGCCGCACCGGTAGCGCCACTGCCCGCGGGTAGTTTGATGTCCAGCCCGCAATGACCGGCGAAAGCCATCTCCACGAGCGTGGCAAACACGCCGCCATCGGAGCGATCGTGATAGGCGAGCACCAGGTTTTGCGCGCGCAACTCCGCGAGCGCAGCGGCAAGCTGCGTGAGCAGCGCAGGCGATGCGAGATCCGCGGGCTCACTGCCCATCTCGCCCAACACCTGCGCCAGCGCCGAGGCGCCAAGCCGGTTCGCGCCTTTGCCCAGGTCCACGAGCAGCAGCACGGTCGCACCGAGATCGGTGCGCAGCTGTGGCGTCCAGGTCTTGCGCACGTCGCCCACGGGAGCGAACGCGGAAATGATCAACGACACGGGCGCGACCACCGATTTGCGTTGCGCGCCCTCGCCCCACACCGTCTTCATCGACAGCGAATCCTTGCCGACCGGAATGGCGATGCCCAGCGCGGGACACAGCTCTTCGCCCACCGTGCGCACCGTGGCGTACAGCGCGGCGTCTTCGCCGGGCTCGCCGCAGGCCGCCATCCAGTTGGCCGACAGCTTCACGTTCGACAACGCGCCGATGTCGGCGGCGAGGATGTTGGTGAGCGCTTCGCCCACGGCGAGCCGGCCGGACGCCGGCGCGTCGAGCACCGCCACCGGGGTGCGCTCGCCCATCGACATCGCTTCACCGGCATGCCCGAAATAGTCGGCAATGGTCACGGCGACATCGGCCACCGGCACCTGCCAGGGCCCGACCATCTGGTCGCGGCTGATCATGCCGCCGACGGTGCGGTCGCCGATCGAAATCAGAAAAGTCTTGTCGGCCACCGCCGGAAAACGCAGCAGGCGGTAGGCGGCGTCGCGCAGATCGAGCGCGGCCGTTGGCAATGGTGTCTGGGGCGGCGTGGCGCGCCGCACGTCGCGCAACATCTTCGGCGCCTTGCCTAACAACACTTCGAGCGGCAGGTCCACCGGACGCTTGCCGTTCTGCCGGTCATCGAGCACCAGCACGCCGGTGTCGTCGATCTCGCCGAGCACGGCGTAGGGACAGCGCTCACGGCGCGCGATGGCTTCAAATACCTCGAGCCGCGCCGCATCGATCAGCAGCACGTAGCGCTCCTGCGATTCGTTGCACCACAGTTCCATCGGCGACATGCCGGGCTCGTCGTTCGGAATCGCGGCCATGTCGATGCGCGCGCCGCGGCCGGCGGTGTGGGCCACGGCCTCGGGCACGGCGTTCGACAGGCCGCCGGCGCCCACGTCGTGGATGAGGAGAATGGGATTGAGACTCCAGCGCGCCGAGCAACGGTCGATGACCTCCTGCGCGCGACGCTGGATTTCCGGATTGCCACGCTGCACGGACGCGAAGTCGAGATCGGCGCTCGAACTACCGCTGCCCATGGACGACGCCGCTCCGCCTCCCAGGCCGATGAGCATCGCCGGCCCGCCGAGCACGACGATCTTGGTGCCCACCGGGATCTCGCATTTCTCGACGTGATTGCGGCGCACGTTGCCGAGGCCGCCCGCGATCATGATGGGCTTGTGGTAGCCGCGCACGCGGCCGCCGGGATCGCCGGCGGCCGCCTGCTCGAAGGTTCTGAAGTAGCCGCAGATGTTCGGCCGGCCGAATTCGTTGTTGAACGCGGCACCGCCGATGGGTCCGTCGATCATGATGTCGAGCGCCGAGACGATGCGCTCGGGCTTGCCCAGCGGTTCGCCCGGCGCTTTCTCCCAGGGCTGCTCGAAGCCCGGAATACGCAGGTGCGACACGGAGAATCCGGTAAGGCCGGCCTTCGGCTTCGCGCCGCGCCCGGTGGCGCCTTCGTCGCGGATTTCGCCACCAGAACCGGTTGCCGCACCTGGAAACGGCGAGATCGCCGTCGGATGGTTGTGCGTCTCGACCTTCATGAGGATGTCGATGGGCTCGTCCACCGCGCCGTAGACATCGTTCTCCGGATTCGGGAAGTAGCGCCTGCCGAGCGCGCCTTCCATGACCGCGGCGTTGTCGCGATAGGCCGAGAGCACGCCCCGCGGATTCTTTTCGTGCGTGTTGCGGATCATCGCGAACAGCGACTTCGGCTGCCGCTCGCCGTCGATGATCCAGTCGGCGTTGAAGATCTTGTGGCGGCAGTGCTCGGAGTTCGCCTGCGCGAACATCATGAGCTCGACATCGGTGGGATCGCGGCCGAGCGTCGGCGAAATTCTTCACCAGGTAGTCGATCTCATCGTCCGACAACGCCAGGCCGAGCTCGGAGTTCGCGGCGACCAGCGCGTCGCGTCCGCTCGCCAGCGACACGGTGCGCAGCGGCCGGGGTTCTTCCTTGACGAAAAGCCGCGCGGCTTCGCCGCGATCGAGCAGTGCCGTCTCGGTCATGCGATCGAACAGCGGCGCCGCGAGCCGCGCCGCTTCGTCGCGCGACAAATTCTTCGCGCCTTCGATTCGCCAGACGATGCCGCGCTCGATGCGGCGCACCGCGTCGAGACCGCACACCTTCGCAATGTCGGTGGCCTTGCTCGACCACGGCGAGATGGTGCCAAAGCGCGGCACCACCACGATCTCGGTGGCGGCTGCGCCGTTGCGCGCCTGCGCGTCTTCGCGCGGTCCGTAAGTCAGCAGGCGCTCGAGCAAGCGTGGATTCGCGCGCATCGAGATTGCGCTCGAGGTCGACGAAGTGCACGAAGCGGGCGCTGACGGCGCCGATGCCGGGATGAATGGCTTCGAGCGCGGGGCGCAGTTTTGCGATGCGAAAATCGGAGACTGCGGAGGCGCCAGGAAGCTCGAGCATGGAGGGCGCGAATTCTACAGAAAAGGGGACAGATCCTATTTGTTGATCGCGGTCACCGCAAGTCTCGGCCGCGCGATCGTGCAAGAAATAGGATCTGTCCCCATTTTCTACTTCTTGGTGCCCGGATCGCTCGTCGGTGTGTACATGGACATCGGGAAGGCCGCGACGTTGCTGCCTTCGAAGGCGCTCACCTTGCTGACGCCCTGCTTTTTGACTTCGTCGATGCGCAGGATGGAGTGCATGGGCAACATGGTGACCTTGACCCCGGCGAATTCCGATTTGATGCGTTCTTCGCCCGGGTCCACGACCACGGTGGAACGCTCGCCGAACACCAGTTCCTCGACCTCGATGAATCCGAACAACCGGCCCTGGCCCACCTTACGGGCATAAACCTCGTAAACCTTGCCTTGGTTCACGAACATAATCTTGAAAATGTGACTGGATGCCATCGAGCGGACTAGGGGGGCGTTAACCTGCCCCTTCATACACGCATGGGCTGCGGGAAGCTAGGGCCCAGAGGGTAGAACATGGCGCTCCGGTTGCGCGTCATCAGCGATCATCGCCAACGATTGGGCGACAAGAGTACGTTCGTCTTTGGTGTCTCGGGCGGAAGCATTGGACGCTCGGCCGAGAACGATTGGGTACTGCCAGACGACATGAGATACGTGTCGGGCCGGCATGCGCGTATCGTTTACCACAAGGGTCGCTACATGCTGCAGGACACCAGCAGCAACGGCACGTATGTCAACGACAACGAACGCCCGCTCGGCAACCAGAATCCGCACGAGTTGAAGAGCGGCGATGTCCTGCGCATTGGTGAATACCACGTGCAGGTGCAGATAGACTCGGCCACCGATTTCACTCTCGACGACAGCGCGCTCTACAAGACCGGCGCGACGAGCACGCGCAGCCGCCGTGTCTCGCAGCCGAAGGATCTCGGCGCCAGCCTGCGCCTCGAGAACCTGCTCGAAGCCAGCAACGACATCTCGAGCGACGAACTCAAGCCCGTCAACGCATTCGGCCAGGCCGTGTCGACGCGCACGCGCACGCTGCACCAGACACAGGAAGTGCCGAAAGAATCCTCCTCCACGGCCCCGGAGCTCGACGTCGACTCCGAAGCCGTGGCGCGCCGCATCGCGCGACTCGCCAAAGCTGCCACCAAGCAACAGCAGGCGCTGCAGCAGCCCACCGCGCCCGTTCCTCCCGCGCCCGCACCCTCGCCGGCCCCCAGCTACACGCCTGCCACCGTGGACAACACTCCGGGGCTGCAGGCGTTCTGTCGCGGCGCCGGCATCGGCCTCGAAACGCTTCCGGTGGATGCGCACTCACGCATGCTGCACCTCGCCGGCCAGCTCCTGCGCGAATCGCTGCTGGGCCTCAAGGAAAGCAATCGCAGCCAGCAGGAACAGCGCAACCGGTTGCGTGTGTCCTACCAGAAACCGCCGGGCGATCTGCTGCCATCGCTCGAACGCCACAGTGTCGACGAACTGATCCAGGAATTGCTGAAAGCACATGACAGCCGCCGCTTCGACGCCGTGCAGTGGTTGCGCGAGTCGTTCGCCGGTGGCCGGCGACACGACACCGCGATGACCGACGCGATGCGCACCGCGTTCGCCGATTTCGTCGGCCGCCTCGATCCCCGCGATCTCGCCACGCGCTTCGAGCGCAGCGCGCGTCGCAAGACGATGGGCAACTGGGAGTTGTACGGCGACTTCTACCGCAGCCTCTGCGAGATGCAGCCCGGCACCCTGCCCCACATCTTCGTCGAAACCTTCGCCCAGCATTACGAACAGGCGGCGCGCGGCGCCGAAGACGGCGGCTCGCAGTCCATCGACGCCGCCTGAGCAACCGACCGGGGCGGCTAACTACCCGCCCGGCCTCACGCCGATACCGTCGGCATCGTCCTCATCCTCCTCCGCTTCCTCGTCCTCGACGCCGGTCCTGGGTTCCGTTGCGTCATCATCCTTGTCGGCAGGCAGTCTCCGCGGAGGATGCTGCGGCTCGGCTTCGCGGCGCTTGGGCATGGCTGGCTCCTGCTGTATGAGGGCGTTGCGACCCCACACTAGCGACCGCACCGTGCCGTCAAAGGTCAGCGCACCTCGTCTTGGCATAGTCGTACGCTGACACGAGGAGAATCGTGGCGGACGGCTTGAATCCTCGCCGGTGGCTGTCGAAACTCGCCTTCCTCATTCGTTTAGGGCCTGAAACCGGCATGTCGCCGGCAACTCGGGAACGAAGGCCATGAAGCAATACATGCTGAGCGTCTGTTATCCGGCCGGCGGCACGAAGCCGCCGCCGGATGCCCTGCAGAAAATCATGAGCAACGTCGTCGCTTTGCAGAAAGAAATGCAGGCGGCCGGAGTCTGGATATTCAGTGGTGGGCTTACTGCGCCGAGCTCCGCCACGGTGTTGCGCCACCAGGGTGGCGAACTGATCACCACCGATGGCCCGTTCATCGAGAGCAAGGAGCAGATCGGCGGCTTCACCATCCTCAAGGCGCCGGATCTCGACGCGGCGCTGGCCTGGGGCCGCAAGATGGCGCGCGCAATCGGCACGCCGATCGAAGTACGGCCCTTCGAGGAGGGACACTGAGCGAGGAAATCGCCGCCATATTTCGCCGCGAGCACGGTCGCGCAGTTGCGGTCCTGGTTCGCTTCCTGGGTGACATCGGGCTCGCCGAGGAAGCGGTGCAGGATGCGTTCGCCGCCGCGCTCACGCACTGGCCACGGAATGGAGTGCCGCCGTGCGCCGGCGGGCTGGATCATCACCACGGCGCCGCAATCGGGCGCTCGATCATCTGCGTCGCGAAGCGACTCGCGATGCACGGCAGACCGCGGCGATGCAGCTGCTGGAACAGGAAGCAGTGGAGGAGCACGACGTGCGCGACGAGCGGCTGCGCCTGATCTTCACTTGCTGCCACCCGGCGATCGCGCCCGAAGCGCAGGTGGCGCTGACTCTGCGTCTGTTGGGTGGCCTCACCACTGCGGAAATCGCGCGCGCATTCCTGATCCCGGAGCCGACCCTGGCGCAACGGCTGTCGCGCACCAAGGCCAAGATACGCGACGCGGGAATTCCCTACCGCGTGCCGGAAGGTGCCGAACTCCCTGCGCGCCTGAGCGCCGTGCTGGCCGTCGTCTATCTGGTTTTCAATGAGGGCTACAGCGCAACGTCGGGGGACACGCTGGTGCGCGCCGAGCTTTGCGACGAAGCGATTCGCCTCGGGCGCCTGCTGGTCGAATTGCTGCCCGATGAATCCGAAGCCACCGGGTTGCTGGCGCTGATGCTGCTCATCGACGCGCGACGTGAAGCGCGGGTCGATGACTCCGGCGATTTCGTGCGACTTGCCGATCAGGACCGCGATGCCTGGAACCGTTCGCGGATCGACGAAGGCCAGGCACTGCTGCGCATGTGTCTCGCGCGAAACCGACCCGGGCCCTATCAGCTGCAGGCGGCGATCAACGCCGTGCACAGCGACGCGCGCAGCGCGGGCGTTACCGACTGGCAGCAGTTGCTCACGCTCTACGACCAACTGCTCGCGATCACGCCGAACGCTGTCGTCGCGCTGAATCGAGCAGTGGTGGTCGCCGAGATCGATGGAGCGGAACAGGCGCCTGCGACTGGTGGAAGGCCTCGATCTGCCGCGTTATCACCTGTTTCACGCGGTGCGAGCCGACCTGCTGCGCCGGCTGGGGCGCGACGCCGAGGCGGCCGCGGCTTACCTGTCGGCAATCGAACACTGCGACAACGCGCGAGAAAAACATTTCCTGCAACGCCAGTACGAGTCGATCGCGAGCCATTGAACTTCACGACCAGGGTTTTCAGGACCGGGATCTCCGCGACTCCGGATCAGCCGGCCAGCAACTGACGCTGCGGCGCCTCCAGCGACAACAGGCGGGCCTTGGCGTCGAGCCCGCCGCCGAAACCCGTGAGATCGCCGTTCATACCGATGACCCGATGACAGGGCGCGATGATCGAAATCGGATTTCTGCCGTTCGCGGCCCCCACCGCACGAACTGCGGCTGGGTTGCCGATCTGTTCGGCCATCTGCCGGTAGGTGCGCGTTTCACCGTAGGGAATCGTGAGCAAGCGCGGACCACGCACGACGCTGGAAATCGGTGCCCCGGAAGTCGAGCGGCACATCGAACGTGCGGCGCGAACCGGCGAAGTATTCGCGCAGCTGTCGCGCGGTCTCGCGCAGTAGCGGATGGCTCGGCGATTCGACGGCCTGTTCGAACGCAGCGGCGTGAGATTCGCGGCGCCAGACCAGCGCGATCAGCGCGTGATCGGTGGCGGCGAGTGAGAGAGCGCCCACGGGGGAGTCGAGCGTGGTGCTGAAGTATTGAATGGCGTTAGTCGAGTTCATGGAGGAAAGCGTAGCGCGCGATGAGCGGGCGAGAAACCCGATTCCTGCTGGAAGTGGGGAGAAAGAGGAAGGAACGGAAATGAGCGGGATAGAGAGGTACGGAGAGGGTGAGATTGCTCGCGGCTGGGGACAGCCGCTCGCCCCTCGCTACGCTCGGGGCCAGATTCGCCAAAGCGCGAATCTGTCCAGCTTTGCTCCGCAAAGTTGTCGAACTCATCTCGTTTTACGCACGTGAGTTCGAATCTCACCCGCGATGACGGTACAAAGAATAAATGGCGGAGAGGGTGAGATTCGAACTCACGTGCCGGAATTACCCGACCATCCGATTTCGAGTCGGCGCCGTTATGACCGCTTCGGTACCTCTCCGCACCTGTGGACGACCACTCTCAAATTAGGGCCGCCCCCTGCGGGGCGCGTATTCTAGCCGAACGATGCACATAGCCAAGGGGCGGAAAATCCTGAAGAACCGGCGGGCATTCCTGGCCCTCGGGCTAGCGGCTTTGGGGGCATCCCTTCCGGTGTCGGGAGCCGAGCACCCGCCTCCGCCGAAACCCAAGCCAAAACCCGCCTCCAAGGCGGCACCGGCCGCCAAGCCCGCGGCCCAGCGTGCACGGCTTCCGAGGCGCCTCGCGCATGATTTCCGCAGCCACATCGAAACCCGGCTGCCGCACCTGCGCTCGTCTTTCGAGGCTGCGGGCAGGGATACGGGAATTCGCTGGCGGACGCTCGCGGCGCTGGGTTACCAGGAATCGCGCTGGCGCCCGGCGGCGGTGTCGCCCAAGGGTGCGCAGGGCGTGATGATGCTCATGCCGCTGACGGTGACGAAGATGGGAGTGAAGAACGTCTTCTCGCCCGACGAAAACATCATGGCCGGCGCGCGTTATCTGCTCCTGATGAAAGAACGCATCCCGAAGCGGATCCGCGACCCCGACCGCACCCTGCTGGCGATGGCCGCGTACAACGTCGGCATCGGCCATCTGGAAGACGCGCGCATCATCACGCAGATGCGCAAGAAGAACCCCGACAAGTGGTCCGACGTGCGCGCCAACCTGCCGCGCCTCTCGGACCCGGCCTGGTACTCGCGCGTCAAGCGTGGTTATGCCAATGGCCGCGAGACCGCGCAGTTCGTCGAGCGCGTGTCGCAGTTCGCGGCGATCCTCGAGGCCTCGGTGCCCGACAAGATCGCCGCCCGCCGCTAACTACTTGATCTCGCGGATCTTGATGCTGCGGAAGGCGACTTCGTCGCCATGATCCTGCAGCAGGATGCGGCCCTTCTGCGCTTCGCCGAACCCCGCGGTCGACTTGAACTTGCTGGCCGCGACGCGCGTGCGGAAGTCGTCTGAACCGCGCTTGAACTCCAGCACTTTGACGCCGTTCAGCCAGTGCTCCACCGTGCCATCGGGCCGCGCGACGATGCGCGCGTGCTGCCAGGCGTCGACCTTCGGGGCGATTCCCACGTTGGTCATGAGCTTGGCGCGCGGATAGAGGTCGTACAGCGAGGCGATGGTGCGATTGCCGTCGATGCCGAGCTTCGCATCGGGGTGACGCTCGTCATCGAGGATCTGGTACTCGAGCCCGAGCGGCGCGCCGCTCGCCGGATCGCGCGGCGAGGTCAGCAGATAGAAGATGCCGCTGTTGGCACCGGCGGATACCTTGAACTCCATCTGCAGTTCGAAGGCGGAGAATTCCTCGTCGGTCATGATATCGCCGCCGCCGCCCTTGGCCGCGACCGCGAGCGTGCCATCCGCCAGCGACCAGCCTTTCGCCGGAAACCCTTCGGCGTTCGCGCTGCGCCAGCCACGGCTGCTCTTGCCATCCCACAACAAACGCCAGCCCTGTGTCTTCTCGTCCGCATCGAGATTGTTAGGCAGGTTGTTGCGGATGAAGATGCCCATGGGCGGCTTCGGCTTCAGGTTCTTCGTCTGCACCTGCAGGTTCTTCCAGCTGGTGGTGCGTCCGGCCTCTTCCGCACTGTTGATGCTGTGAACCTGCAGGCCGAAGAAGCCTTCCTTCTTCACATCATCGATGACATCCGCCGCGGGACCATCGTTGATCCATACGCGCAGGCGCGGACCGATGGCCTCGATGCGGTAGTGATTCCACTCACCGAACTTGTAGAGCGCCTTGGCCGGCGGATGCAGCTCGCCGGTGTAGAACCAGCCGCGCTGCGCTTCTTCATAGAGGCTGCCGCTCCACTGGCGCGGCGACGGGTCGATGTCGGCCTGATAACCGTGCACGCGCCCATTCTCGAACGCAGGCGTGCTCAGGCTGCGGAACTGCACGCCGGAGTTGGTGGGCCCGACATCCTGGCGTACGTCGAACTCGAAGATGAAATCGCGGTAGTTCTTCTCGGTGACCAGGAAGCTGTTGGGCACTCCAGGACGCGAGGAACCGACGATGACGCCGTCGATCACCTTGTAATCAGCGCCGCCACCCAGGGTCTTCCAGCCGGTCAGCGTCTTGCCGTCGAAAATGGCCGTTGCGCCATTCTGCTCAGCACCGGCCACAGTCACCGCAAACGCCAGCAATGCCAGCGCGCAAAAAGACTTCCGCATCCGCATCCCCTCGGGTGACTCAACCAGCCTTGAAGCCTTCGATCTGGATGGCGAGTTTCACGTCCATCTTGAAACCGAATGCCTTGCCAAAATTGATGCCGAAGTCGTCCCGGTTGATGGTGCCCGCGGCATCGGCGCCGCAGAACTCCTGCTTCTTCATGGGATGCGTCATGCACTTGAACGATCGGATGGTGAGTGTCACGGGCTTGGTGACGCCGTGCAGCGTGAGCTCGCCCTGCACTTCGGTGGGCGCGCCATCCTTGAACTTGGCGAGCTTGCCCTTGTAAGTGGCGGTGGGGAACTTCGCGACATCCAGCATGCCGGCGTCGCTGCCCGTCAGGTGTGCGTTGAGCTTGTCGTGCCCCGCGTCGATCGATTTCGCATCGATGGTGATATCTACGGTGCCGGTCTGCGCTTCCCTATCGAGAACGACGCTGCCGCTGGTCTGATTGAATTTGCCGCGCCACACCGACATGCCACCGAAGTGATCCGCCTCGAAGCTGGGGAAGGTGTGGTCGGGATCCACGTTGTAGGTGACCGGTGCGGCGAAGGCGGCCGAGGCAAGTGCGCCAAACATGACGCAAAAAAGGGGTCGCATTGAAGTATGCACGGCGAAAATCCTCCATGTGGCGGGCAACGTACGGGAGCGCGAAGCTAACACACCGAAGTGACTATGGCGTATCGCCTCGCCGCTACGTCAGATCCCGCCGACGCGCCTCGAAGAAGGCGTTCAGCAGACGCGCACTCTCTTCCATGAGCACTCCGCCAAAAACATCCACGCGATGATTCATGGACGGCATGGTGAACACGTTGGTGGTGCTGCCCGCAGCACCGGCCTTGGGGTCCCAGGCTCCGAATACCAGCCTTGCGATGCGCGCATGCACGATGGCCGACGCGCACATGACACAAGGCTCCAGAGTCACGTAGAGCGTCGTGCCGTTGAGGCGGTAACTGCCCGCGGTCTTGCCGCCGGCGCGCAGCGCCTCGATCTCGGCATGGGCGGTCGGGTCACAGCCCGCGATGGGCCGGTTTGCGGCCACCGCGAGGACGGCATCGCCCTGCACGAGAACAGCGCCCACGGGCACCTCGCCGGCCGCTTCAGCGCCCCGCGCCGCCTCCAGGGCGAGGCGCATGAAATCGATGTCGCTGCGTAACGGCATAATGAATCGGGAGAAGTCCTTAGTGACTAAACCCTATCAAACTACTAGTGTTTTGTGTCGCTCGATCAGAGGGTTAGTGCCATGAACAGCGCTGAACGCACCACGGCGACAGAAATTCTCGAGCAGGCCACCCGCACACAGCACCAGGGTGAAACTGCCAGCGCAATCGCCAACGACATCGACATTGCGATGTCGCCGATCTCGCTCTACGCAGACGCGTTGCTCGAGCGCGAACAACTCGATGCGCGTGCGCGCCAATACGTCACCACCATTCGACGCGCGGTCGATGACGTATCGCTCGCGGTGGCACGTTTGCGAGAACTCGACCGGCCCCGGGCGCAGGAACCGGACATCGTCGAGCAAAAGCGGATACCCGCACCGCCCGCCCGAAGCCTTCGCGTATTGCTCATCGATGACGACCCGTCGCTAATAGAATCGATGCGCAGTGCCCTGATCGATGAAGGCCACAAGGTGAGTACAGCGGGTGGCGGCCAGGCGGGCATCGACTCTTTCCGCGCGGCGAGCACCGCCGGCATGCCATACGACATCGTGATCACCGATCTCGCCATGCCCGATGTCGACGGCCGCCAGGTGATCGCCAGCCTGCGCGGCATTTCGCCCCGCACTCCGATCATCCTGCTCACCGGATGGAGGCATCAGCTGGCCGATCGCGTCGAGCGGCCGCCGAATGTCGACCGCCTGCTGGGAAAGCCACCGCGCATCCGCGAGTTGCGAGCGGCGCTGGCCGAGCTCACCTCCCGACGTGCGACGGACCACCTCGCGTAACGTCCGACTGCGGGAATTCACTGCTCGCAACCGCTCCGTCTTCCGACAGTAGCCGGCTCGCGAAACCACGACAGTGGTTCGCATGGCGGATATTCGCATCGGCATTTCGGGCTGGCGCTACGAGCCATGGCGCAAAGTGTTCTACCCGCCCGACCTCGCGCAGCATCGCGAGCTCGAGTTCGCGTCGCGCGCGTTTCCCAGCATAGAAATCAACGGCTCTTTCTATTCGCTGCAGACGCCCCGCAGCTACGAGACCTGGCGCCGGGCGACGCCCGCGAACTTCGTATTCAGCGTCAAGGGCCCACGATTCATCACGCACATCCTTCGGTTGAAGGATGTCCGCAAGCCGCTCGCAAATTTCTTCGCCTCCGGCGTGTTCAACCTGCGCGAGAAGTTAGGACCGATGCTGTGGCAATTCCCGCCTTCGCTCCGGTACGACGCGAAGCTGTTCGAGAGCTTTCTGGCGCTGTTGCCGCGCGATACCTCGCAGGCGTTGAAACTCGCGAGGTCACGCGAGAGCCGCATGCACGGCCGCTCCTGTCTGCAGATCGATGCCGAGCGGCCGCTGCGCCACGCGATCGAGATTCGCCACGCCAGTTTCGCCACGCCCGAGTTCATCGCGCACCTGCGTCGGCACGACGTCGCGCTCGTGGTGGCCGACACGGCGGGCAAATGGCCATATCTCGAGGACGTCACCAGCGACTTCATGTACCTGCGCCTGCACGGCGACCAGGAGCTGTACGCGAGTGGTTATACCGAGGCGGCACTGGACCGTTGGGCGCGACGGATTCGTGCGTGGACACGCGGCCGCGAGCCCGCTGATGCGCAACTCGTCGCCGGGCGGTCGGCAAATTCGCAAGCTCGCGATATCTACTGCTACTTCGATAACGACATCAAGGTGCGAGCGCCTTTCGATGCCGACCGCCTCATGCAAAAGCTCGCGGTTTCGCGCGCCGATGATTCATTCCGGTTTCCGTCGCGCCGGGCTCTGCGAAACATCCGCCCGGTGAAGCCGCTTCCGCCCTTTCGCTGGCGTCGGTCCAGGCCTCGCGTTGTCAAGCCGGAACCGCCAGTGCGATCACACCGGCGACGATGAGCGCTGCACCGGCGAGTCGCCAGGGACCCGATTCCTCGCGCAACAGGCGCGAGCCGAACCACGCGCCCACCAGCGTCGACAACTCGCGCGCGGGAGCAACGTGGCTGACGGGCGCCAGGCGCATCGCGAACAGCACGAGGATGTAGCCGAGCGGTCCGAGCACGCTCACGATGATGATGGGCTTGCGAAAAGTGCGCGCTTCGAGGCCCACGCGCGCGCGATCGGCCCAGGCACGCGGCGCGAGCACGGCCATGCGAAACAGGTTGCCGGTGAAGTCGATGACGAACGGCGAGATCAGCAGCACTTTCACCGCCCAGCCATCGTTGAGCGTGTACGCCGCGATGAATGCGCCGGTCATCAGGCCGTAGAACACCCCGACGCGCGGTGCGCGCCGGTGGTGACCGACGATACCTGCCACCAGCAGGATGCCACTCACGATCAGCAGCAACCCGGCGACGGACTGCGCCGTCAGCGCCTCGCCTAACAACCACCCCGCGCCGATGAACGACAGCAGCGGGCCCGTGCCACGTGCGATCGGATAGACGACGGACAAATCGGAATGGCGGTACCCGGCCTGGAGGCTGAGCGAATACAACAAGTGCAGAATCGAAGTTGCCGCGAGCGCCAGCCAATGACGCATTTCGAACACCGGTTGTTCGACGACGACCACGGCCAGCACCACCGGTCCGTAGACGAGGACCGACCCGGCGGAGAAAAGCCAGACGAAGTGGCGCGACTCGGCGGCGTATTTGGCGGAGAGGTTCCAGCTGGCGTGCGTAAAGGCGGCCAGCAACACCAGACATAGTGCGGCGAGGGTCATTAGGCGAGCTCGTTCGAATCCCGAACCATGGCAAATCCGATTGTTAGGTGGGGATTCGCATATCGATAAGCGTGCACGTATCGCACTTGACCGAAAACGTCATTGACAGTCGATCCACTAGGGGTGAACATCAAAAACAATCAAATACGATCATAAGTAATCGTATTGGCGAGCGAATTGAATCTTTGTGGCGGTCTCAACGGCCACAGGTCTAGCAAATAAGTTTGCCGAACCAGCGGCATACGAAGGCGGAACCGCGTTTGTCCGTTTTTCGTTACACGATAAAAAACGCGCAAATACTTGCACTCAGGAGAGGGGCAACATGCGGAAATCATCGCGTCAGCGCAATTTCGGTGGCCGTTCTGGCGATCGGTTCATAGGATCTTCGGCGGGCCTTGCGGCTCTGCTTCTGAGTTCGACACCACTCGCGTCGGCACAGAATGCCGACCAGGCGCCGACCGCGCCGACCGCGACAGCGCCGGCTGCACCTGCACCGACAGAGCCGGCCGCAACTGCGCCGACCGAGCCGACCGCATCGGCGGCGCCGACTGCGCCGTCACCGGAAGCGCAAGAACTGGAATCGGTGGTCGTCGTCGGCACGCGCGCGGCCCAACGCACTTCGATCGATCGCAAAAAGCGCGCCCAGACGGCGGTGGATTCCATCGCCGCCGAGGATGTCGGCAAATTCCCCGATCAAAACGTCAATGAAGCGATTTCCCGCATCGCGGGCGTCGCGCTCGATCGCGGCGACAACGGCGAGGGCCAGGGCATTTCGGTGCGCGGCTACGGGCCCGAGGCCACCCGCGTCAGCATCGACGGCATGACCGTCCTGAACACCAACGGCGCGCTGGCGAATGGCGTCAACGCCGGCGGGGGCCGCGCGGCCGACCTGCGCGAATTGCCGTCCGCCATCATCAAGACCATCGACGTCTATCAAAGGCACGACGGCGGCCATGACGGAAGGCTCGCTGGGCGGGTCGGTGCATATCGAAACGCGAAACGGTCTCGACTTCGATAAACCTTACTTTTCGCTCTCCACCGACGGGCAGCAGAATTCCATCTCCGAAAAGTCTGACGCCGAGTGGTTCGATTATTTTCGGTCAGCAGCTTCGTGGACAACCGCTTTGGCGTCTTTGCCAACGTCAACTATTCGAAATTCGAGACCATGACGGATATTCAACAGCCGCAGACGTCGGGCAATGCCGGGCCGTTCCGCAACGCCGATTTCGATCAATCGCCGGAAAAGACCTTTACCTACGATCCGAGCCTTGTTGATCCGACCGCGACGGGCGGGAATTTCCGGGTTTTTGGGCACGCCGGCGTGCCGGTTATGCGTCGGCGTCGCCCATCGAAATTCTGACGAAGGTCGGCTGCAGCCGCGTCTCCGGCGGCTTGCCTTGCGGCGTTTCCGGCCCTGACGCCAGGCGCAATTGGACGCCATTCCGGCGGGCGACAACGTCCTGGGCACTGTCCCGACATCCGGCGCAACCGCCGCGGTCAACCGCACCGCGGCGCAGGCCGAAGCAGACGATGGATTGCAGACTTGCCTGAACCAATGGAACGATTACGCGCCTTCGCTCATTCGTTCGCTCCCACGCAGAACCGAGGAGGAAAGGTACTCGGGCGATTTTCGTTTCGACTTTCGCGTGACGGACGACATGACGGTCTATGCCGCCTATCAGAAGGCGGACCGCCACATCACCAGTGTCGACAACACGCTCAACCTCGGCAGCCCGGGCTATAACCAGGCCGGCTCAGCTTTACCCAGGCCGACGCCTGCGGCCACCTCGCACTCACTGATCACGCCACGCACGGTCAACTACCGGACTTGGCTTCAGCTTCTATTCAACCGGTGCCTGTGCGGCGCTCCAACCGTAACCGGGACCGGCGCGCGCAAACGACGACAGGTTGCGGCGTCGCAAGCAACATGACCAACGTCGTGGTCGATGACACCCACCACGTCACCTCGTTCCACCTGAACGACGGCAACGCCAACATCGACGCCATCAATTACGACACGGACATCGAAACCTGGAACTGGCAGACCGGTCTCGAATTCGAATCGGGACAACGTCAAAGTCGATCTGATGTATGGAGATTCCGGCTCGACCTACCAGCGCGCCCAGCTTCGCACCGCCGTGAACTACACCTACGGCGGAGTGGACGCACACATCACGCCGTCCGGTCTCTGGAGCTTACACCCTGCCGGCGGGGCTCGATCTGGCGAGCCTTGCCGTATGCAAATCTGACACCCGTCATCGCCGAGCCGGTGTCCAACGCCCGACCGTTCAGGCGGGGTCGCCGGCCTACACGATCCCTGCGGGCTCTCCTCCGGGAACGCCGCATCCGGCGGCGCAATGGGGCAACAACTTCACCCTCACCTGGCGTCCCGCGATGTCGGATGACGCCGAGAAACAGACCAAGATGGATTTCACCGTCGACGTCGAAGAGAAGCTTCCGTTCCTGACCAGCTTCGAGGCGGGCTATTCAACGCCGCGATCGCGAGGGCAATGGATGGGGCGGCGGTGGCTACACGGTGCGGCCAGGCAACGGCAAAATGTGGGCACGGCGGGATATGTGGCGCCTACCGTGGTTCCGACGGAAAATCTCACCGTCAATTATCGCTCCTGCATGCCGACGGCGACCTCCACCCAGCCCTGCCAATACGGCTTTGTTCCAGGGACCACGGTCGGCACCAATAACAGCCCCGTCGCCAATCTGAGCAACGCACTGTTCGGCACGATGACGTTCACGCCCACAGACCTCGGTGCCCTGATCTCGAGCGCCCTTTATACGAAGGACTATCCGTTCCTCGGGGATTATCCGGACAAGGGCGACGTCATGACCAGTTGGCCGTATATCAATCCGGCCATCATCGCCGCGGGCATTCCCGAACAGGTGTTTGACTATCACTGCATGAAGGAGTGCACGGCCAATGACGGCACTGTCTATGAGCAGCCGCACTTCGCCTACAGCGAAGTCACCGATGCCGCTTACCTCATGTTCAATTTCGAACAGGCACTGCCGTGGGACATGATTTTCAACGGCAATATCGGCACGCGCCTAGTCATGACCAAGACCGAATGCCACGGGCTTCATGACACTGGCCCACACGGCAGTGACCCCGGCTTACCACCCGGTCACCAATCCCGGCGCCGTGGTCAACACGTCGGTCGCGATGAATACGTCGCTCGAGAGCGATACCAAGGATTGGCTGCCGGCCGCGAACCTCAATCTCTGGGTCATGCCCGACGAGCTGGTGCTTCGCTACTACCAGGGCCGGGTGATGGCGCGTCCGCCCGCGGGGAATCTGCTGCCCTCGGGAACCTGCACCATCGACGATCGCAATCTTGCCGACGTCAATGGGACGTCCGACAATCCGAACACCTGCTCAGGACGCGTCGGCAATCCGGGCTTGCAGCCGTTCAAGGGCGACAACAAGAACCTCACGCTCGAGTGGTATCCCACTGAAGATCTGATGTTCTCTGTCGCGCACTATCGCAACAAGATCATTACCGGCGCTCCGATCAACGCCAATATGCCCGCCTCGAACCTGTTCGCGGGCAGTGAGTCCGCGATCGATCCGGTGACCGGGCTGCCATTCTCGGACTACAGTTTCACCTATCCCTCTTACGTCAACGGCCCGTCCGGGACCCAGTTGGGCATGGAATACACCGCGAAAGTCGCGTTCACGTTCCTGCCCTGGATCTTCAGGCACACCGGCGTGGATTTGAACTATTCAGAATTGGACTTCGAGAATTTCGCAACTTCGCAGGATCTGATGACCGGTGAATACAATCCGCCGCAAGGTCAGCGCTCATACTTCAAGAACTTCACGCTGTGGTACGACGACAGCCGGTTCTCTGCGCGGCTGGCCTACCAGGGCCAATCCGAGTTCTTCGACTTCATCTCGTCCTGCTCGAACGCCATCAACAATTACCCGACGGCGTTTGCGCAATGCCCGGGCCAGACGATCCGTACGCCCTACAATCCGGGCGGCACGAACTATCGAGAGGCCACGGAATTCATCGATCTGAAATTGGGCTACCAGTTCGGCGACCATTGGAATGTCTACCTATCGGGACGCAACGTGACCCGCGAGGCGACCTACAAGGTCACACAGCCCAACAATGTCTACTCTGACGGGTCGCCGACCCTTGAAGCGTTCAGTTATGGCGGCGCGCGTTACCAGTTTGGGGTGACCTGGGAGTACTGACAGGACACGATCCTCCGCAGCAGATCTTGCTGAAAAAGCGCGCCGGGTCCTGCCCGGCGCGCTTTTTTTTGCGCGCGAGCCTACAGCGACGATGTGCTAAAAAGTCGCGCTCATGAAAGGTGAAAAGGTACGCGAGCCCCAGTGGCTCGGCTGGCTGCGCGAGCAGGTGGCCCTCGGCGCCGACCTCGGCGCGGCGATCGCCGCGCTGCGCAAGGCGGGCGTGTCCGATCCGAACATCGCCGCAGCGCTCGAATCGCTAAAGCCGCGCGGCAGCGCCCTCACCGGCGGCTCTCTGCAGCTACCACCGCTCGTCCGTCGAATGCCGCCCAACCTGCGCAAGGTCGAGAGGGCGAAGGCAAACCTCTACCTGCTCGACGACTTCCTGAGCGCTAAGGAATGCGTGCGGCTGATCGCGCTGATCGGCCATCACCTCCAGCCTTCGAAGCTCGCCGAATACGGTGGCGACGGCGACTTCCGCACCAGCCAGACCTGCCTGCTCGCCAGCCTGCGCAGTCCTGCTGCGGTGAACCTCGACGCGAAGATCTGCAAGACGCTGGGCATTCGCGCGGAATACGGCGAAGGCATCCAGGCGCAGCGCTACGATGTCGGCCAGCAATTCAAGCCGCACCTCGACTGCTTTCCGCCGGGCAGCGGTGAATACCAGCGCTTCGCCGGTATCCGCGGCAATCGCACCTGGACCTTCATGGTCTATCTCAACGAAGGCATGGAGGGTGGCGGCACCCGCTTCACCGAACTCGACTATGCCGTGCAACCGAAAGCCGGCATGGCTTTGTTCTGGAACAATCTGCACGACGACGGTTCACCCAATCTCGACACGAAACACTGTGGCGAGCCCGTGATCAGTGGCCACAAGATCATCGTCACCAAGTGGTTCCGCCTCGGTGGCGACGGACCGGAGTTTCACGAGAATTGAATGCGCTTCACTCGAGCATGCGCGCCACCAGCTTCTTCGGCGCGAGCACGCGATAACTGTCGCGAATCAATTCGCCGAGTTCGTCCCAGTCGGTGCGCTCCTCGAGCAACACCCCCGCGATGTTCGGAAACCAGACCGGACGGAAATATGGCGCGCGGGCAAATCGCGCGGCGGCGCAATGCTGCCGCGAGAGTCGAAAGGTGCACACGGTTGCGGGTCCACCCGTGTCGGCGGCCTTGGCATACGCCGGCGGCCAGCCATCCTGGATCGTGAGCAGGTGCGCAAAGTTTTTCTTGCTGACGCACCAGCGAATTCCCACCCAGGCTTTCTCCTCGACGACTTCCGGAAGGTCGAGACACGCCAGGCGAAGCCTGGAGAGAGCGTCATTGAACGGCCCGTCGTGCATAGAAACTTCGTTCCCACCACACCGCGCGAATTCCCACAGCCGTGAAATATAACCGCAGGTACGCTTCGCACATGAATACACGATGGGTGACCGCACTCGTTCTGATGTTGCCGGCCTGGGCGCACGCCGAAGTAGGCGACTGGTACGCAACGGTTTATGGCGCGCGCATTTCCACGCAGCCCGGATGGGAAGACATCATTTTCGATGCGCCCGACACCGAGTTCGTGGATTCCTATCTCGCCGCGGTCGCGGTGTCATACCAGTACGCGGAACGCAAAGATGGCGCGCTCGCCATCGAAGCGGAGGGGCAGATCGTCTACCACTTCCACGATCAGACGCTCTGGGAGTTCAACGCCGTTCCCATCGTGCTGCGCTGGAGGCGCTTCCCGTGGAGCGAACGCTTCAACTCATCGGCGGCATTCGGCCTCGGCTTGTCCTATGCCACCGAAGTGCCGTCCGTGGAGGTGGCGCTCGAAGGCGAAAGCCAGAAGTTGCTGATCTACTGGGTCATGGAACTAACCGCAGGTCCGCGCGCGGCCCCCTGGGAAATTTCACTGCGCCTGCATCACCGCTCGGTCGCCTACGGACTCATGGGTGATGAGGGCGGCATGAACGCCGTGGGACTCGGGCTGCGCTACCGGTTCTGAACTTCGCTGGCCACCATCGCCAGGAGCTCTTCGGCACCAAATACCGGTAGCGGTTTGCCGTTCACGAAGAATGTGGGCGTCTGTTGGACCTTGAGGGCGGCGATGTCTTTGGCCTCGATGAGCAGCATCTCGTCGACGCTCTTCGCCAGCGCATCCTTCCGTGCCCTGCCCATGTCGAGGCCGGCTTCGCTGGCGATGACCCAGGCCTGCGCGGGATTCGGCGCGGTGTGGGATGCCCATTCCTGCTGTCGATTGAACAAGGCCGCGAGCACGTCGTGAACTTTGCCCTGGACGCGCGCGGCCTCCAGCAATCGGAGGGCCTGCAGGGTGACCCGATGGAAGTCCGCATAACGCACCACCACGCGAACGTCCTCGGGATACAGGAACAGCAACTGTTCCACCACGGGCGCAAACGCCTTGCAGGCTTCGCAGGCCGGGTCGAGCACCTCGACCACGGTCACGCGCGCGTTCTTCCGGCCAAAGACCGGCGAATGCGGCCGCACCAGCCGCGCAACCTGGTCGAGGGTCAGCGGAGCCGGAGCGGGCTCTGCTGCCGCAGATGGCGCCTCTGCGACTGCCGGCGCGGAAGTGGCCGGCGTCGATGCTGCCGGCGGTGGCGTAGGTTCACTACGCGAACACGCAGCCAGCGAGGCGATGCTGATCAAGAGAACAGTTACGAATTTTTCCAGTCTCATGGCTCTCCGCCGTGCCAGGCCCGCAGGTTGAGGAATTCCCGGCGCGTGCGCGGACCGTGGGTCGCATACGAAGGGTTTGGTGAATAAGAGGCTTTCGATTGCGCAACCTTGTCACCTTCCGTGAACTTCCGCAGCTCGTCGGCAGCGAGTCTGTAGGGTCTGGTGGCGTTCAATCCGAAAACCTTGGCGCGCAACTGCGGCGTGACTTGCGGGTAAGCATACCGGTCGCGCAGCGCTTCGGAGATCTGAAATGTGCGGAACGCCTGGATCTGGTCCTGCGGCGAGCCGTACCAGATGGAATCCGTGCCCCAAAGCACGTTGTCCTCGCCGACGTACTTGAATAGTTTGCCCATCGCATGCGCCGCGGAGTCCGGGTCGCGCATCGACAGGAACCGCCACGTCGAACCGAGCTCGGCGTAGACATTGCTGTTGGGCTTGATGCCGCTCGCCACGAGCGAAGTCACCAGCGCGTCGATGCCGTCGGTGCGTTGCGCGTCGTAGGGCCCTTCGGGTTTGCTCGAGACGAAGCCGGAGTGATAGATGAGGAAATTCATGTCCGGAAACCGCTTCGCGATCGGCCCGATGTCGCGGCAGGTGGAGTGCTCGTAGCTCTTCGGGCCGAAGTCGAGACCCTTGTGAATGCAGATGTTGCGCACGCCTAACTTCCGCGCCTTCTCGACGAACGCGATGCCGACATCGTCGGTCATCCAGAATCCTGTGCCGCTCGGGTCCCCACTGCGTGTACGTCTTGAAAGCGACCACGCCGAATCTTCGCCAGGCGATCCATGTCCTCCACGTCGCCTTGCTGATTGGGGTTCACGCGCCCATGGAGCAGCAGTCGCTTGCGATCCTTCCATCTTCTCGACGATGTCGCGCGTGGCGGTAGCCTCCTCGATCGTCAGCGGCTCATCCTCGCGCGTCGACGGGACGAAGCTCAGCACCATGAGATCGGTGTCCGAGTCGAGGAACACGTCCTTGATGAACTCGTCGGGTCCGATGCAGTTCAGGTAGCTGCGCTCGCCGGGTTGTCTTGGCCAGATCGCAGTTCTGCGTGTTCGGAAACTGCAATGGTTTCGCGCCCGCCGGCAGGCGCTTCGTCCACGCGCCGGTCGGATTCACGAAGTGACCTTGCACATCGAAAATGAACTCGCGTTTGCCGAGCTGCGAAGCCGCGAGTTGCTCGTCGAGTTTCGCGTCGTTGGCGATCTCGAAGAACCCGCCGTTGCGGCCAGCGCGCGCATGCGCGGCGTTGAAGGCCAGCAACGTCGAAGCCGCGCCGCATGCGGTGGTGAGAAACGAGCGGCGTGATCGGCCAAGCTTGCGCGCGAATTCGCTGGCCCACTCATGGGCCAGCGTGATTCGCGTGATGCAAAGACTTTGATAGAGGAATCGGCGCGAACTCACCGTTCGTCGCGGTATCGAGTTTGACCGGCAGGCGCAGCGCCGTCCGGATCGAGATCCTGCATTTCCGGAATGAGGCTTTCCATGGCGGGTCCTCCGGTAGTTGGTATGACGAAGTTTGCCATCCGACGACTCGCTCTGCAGTCAGCGTTCGCTGATTCCGGCTCCGTCGACTCGATGGTAGGTTGTCTTCAGTTTGTCATCGAGGCGGAATCATGGAAACCCAGGAACTGCATCGCGGCCGATTGATCGATCATCTCCAGCTCGTGGTCAAGGACCTTGCCGCCAGCAAGCGCTTCTATACCGCCGTGTTCAAAGTGCTGGAGATCCCGCTGGCTGGAGAAGGCGACGACTTCTTCTGGGCCGATGAGCTGTTCATCTCCACCAAGGAAAGCGCCGCGGCGCAAGGCGAGCTGACCGGTCGGACACATCTCGCGTTTCAGGGAAAGAGCCGGCAAACGGTCGAGCAGTTTTACAAGGCCGCGCTGGCCGCGGGCGGGCGGGATAACGGCGCTCCCGGCGAGCGTCCCTATCATCCCGGGTACTTACGGCGCTTTCGTCATCGATCCGGATGGAAACAATATCGAGGTGGTGTTTCACGGACCGGCGAAGAAGTCTGCGGAGTCGGTGAAGATCACCTTCGCCAGCTGATGACAAAATTAATCATCGCGCTGATCCTGGTTGCCGCGCTGCTGGTGATGGGGCTCGTCGGCCTGCTTCGCGGGCGCCGGGACCCCATGGGATCGCCGGAAGTGCTGGAGCGCGCGAAGCAGAGAAATCGCGAACTCGAAGCGCAGGAGAAGCGCGAGGACGAACGTTAACTCAGCATCAGTTTTTCGATGGCGAGACCCAGCGACAACACGTGGCCGTCCTGTCCCTGCAGCGCCGCGGCCATGAGACCCACCGGAGCTTCACCGGCCCGATGACCGGGAATGGACAAGGCGCAGCCATCGATGAGATTGATCAACGCCGGATTGCGCAGCATGCGGCCATTGAAGCGGAAATAACTCTCGTCACTCGCCACCACCTCGGCGATGGTCGGTGCCGTGTCGGGAGTGGTCGGCATCAACAGCGCGTCGAAGCCACGCACCGCCGCCTCCACGTCGGTGATGAATCGCCGCCGCTGCTGCAGCAACTCGATGTAGTCCGCCGCGCTGACTGCTTCACCCGGCCGGATCCGCGCGATGACGCGCGGATCGTATTGGTCGGCGGCCTTGCCGATCCAGGCGCGATGCCACCAATACGCCTCGGTGCTGCTGATCGCACCGCGCGGATTCACCTCGGCGGCGCGCGCGAATTCACGCAGCGGTAGTTCGACGATGACGGCCCCCGCCGCCGAAAGCTTCGTGCACGCCGCGGAAAATGCCGCGGCTACGGACGCAGAAAGATCGTCGAGCACCACGGTCTGCGGCACCGCGAACCGCAGACCGCGCAGTGCGAGTGCGGGTAGCTCGGCAACGGGCGCCGACGACAACACCTGGTCGAGCAACGCACAGTCCGCGACGTTGCGGGCAATGGGACCCGCCGAATCGAGCGTGAGCGAAAGCGGCAACACGCCGTCGAGCGGAACGCGCCTTGCCGTCGGCTTGAAGCCCACGAGGCCGTTCAGCGCGGCAGGGATGCGCGTCGATCCGCCGGTGTCCGTGCCGATGGCGGCGGTCGCCATGCCATCGCAAACGGAAATCGCTGCACCCGATGAAGAGCCACCCGGAATGCGCGCCGCGGCGCGGTCGTACACGTTGCGCGGGGTGCCGTAGTGCGGATTGATGCCCAATCCCGAGTACGCGAACTCGGTCATGTTGGTGCGGCCGATGATCACCGCACCCGCGGCGCGCAGGCGCGCGACAGCGGTGGCATCGCGCGTTGCTGCTGGCGCCGTTTTCAGCGCCGTCGATCCGGCGAGCGTCGTGACGCCCGCTTCGTCGAAGTTGTCCTTGATCGAGATCGGAATCCCGGCGAGTACCGGCAGGACCGCCCCCTTGCGCCGTTCACCGTCGATGCGATCCGCCGTTGCCAGCGCCGCGCTGCGATGCACGCGGATGAAGGCGCGCGCGCCCTCGCCGTTCGGATCTTCGATGGCCGCGAGCGATTTTTCCACCAGTTCGCGGCTCGTGATCTTGCGTGCCGCAAGCTGGCGAGAAAGCTCGAGAAGACTCATGGGCGCGGGCTCACGGGTGCGCGAACGCGCAAGCAGGTGCGTCGAACCCAGCGCCAGCGTGGCAATCGAGCTTGCGCGCAGGAACCGGCGGCGGGTTGTTCTTGCCACTCAGTCCCACTCGATGGTGGCGGGCAGCTTTCCGAAGATGTCATAGACCACGCGTGAAATGCCCTTCACCTCGTTGACGATGCGGCGCGAGCGATGCGCCGTCATGATATCGATGGTCTGGAAGGCGCGCACCTCTTGCCAAGTTGCGCGAGACACAACATCTTGGCGGCCATCAAGTTACGGGAGAGAGCACTGACTTCCAATCCGATTGGCACGCCCGGCCTGCCGTGGGGTGAGTCCGAGCGCGCGCAGTGGCTTTCGCGACAACGCAAGCTGCGGAGCTTTGCCGACGACGTTGTGACGCGCATCGAGCGCCTCGCCAGCCGCTTCGACATCGAAGAGTACGGACAGATCGACTATCCGCCAGACCACTACCGTCAGCTCGCGCTGCGCAGTCGGGGCTGGCGAGATGAACGACCGATCGTGCTCGTCACGGGCGGTGTGCACGGCTACGAGACGAGCGGCGTGCACGGCGCGCTGCAGTTCCTCGAGCAACGAGCGGCAGACTACGAGCGGGAAATCGACCTGCTGGTGGTTCCCTGCGTGAGTCCGTGGGCCTACGAGCGCATTCATCGCTGGAACGCGAATGCCGTCGATCCGAATCGCTCGTTCAAGGAAGGCAGCACCGTTGCCGAGTCGGCAGCGTTGCTGCGCCTGGTCGCACCGTTACGCGGACGCATCCTGCTGCACGTCGATCTGCACGAGACGACCGATTCCGATGAAAGTGAATTCCGCCCTGCGCTCGCCGCGCGTGACGGCAAGCCCTTCGAGCCCGACGTGGTTCCCGATGGCTTCTATCTCGTCGATGACCGCGAGAATCCGCAGCCCGAATTCCAGCGCGCGATCATCGAGGCGGTCGCCAAGGTCACACACATCGCGCCGGGGGACGACCAGAACGAGATCATCGGCTCTCCACTGGCTGCACCGGGCGTGATCGACTATCCACTGCGCGAGCTCGGCCTGTGCGCGGGCATCACAGGGGCGCGATATACGACGACGACCGAGGTCTATCCCGATAGTCCGCGTACCACACCCGAGCAGTGCAACGCCGCCCAGGTCGCCGCGGTGTGCTCGGCGATCGAGTTCGTATTGCGAAAGAATTGAACTCTGCCTGCCAATCCGGCGCTGCACCCGCGAGAACAGCGGACGAAATTCGACCGCGCAGGCCATTCAACGCGGGATGTAATCCAGCTTGACCTTGCGCGACACGATGCCCACCGCGGTGCCGTTGTTGAATGCCGGATCGATTCGTCCCTGGAGTTCGTGGCTTACGATCACGTCGATGCTGCAGCGGGTGATGGTCGACGTCGAGTTCGAACGGACAAAAGTCACGATGGGATCGATGCTGACGGATTCACGGCCATCGGCGTTCGAGTCGATACTCAGCGAGCCGCTCGATACGTTGATTGAACCGGAAAGAGACGTGCAATCCGCGTCGTATCTCAGCGACACACGCGCGGGCGCGCCGGTTGGACTCCAGGAGACCACCACGGTTTCGCCGTCGGTGACCTGCTGGTTATTAGCTGGCGTCACGATGGTGAACGCTGGCGGCAGGGTAACGCGCGAGTCCGGAGCGTCCGCGGCTTCCTGGCGATTGAACGCCACAACGTACTCGACGCCGGGCCGGTAGTCGAAGCGGGCGATGTAATCGGGCGAATCCAGCGAATCGTTGTCGGCCATGTTGCGGCACACGCCGATGACGCACGCGCGAAAAAAGTCGCCGCCATCCAGCCGGTACGATTTGCCGAAAGTGCGACCGTCATTCAGGGTCGCGCGCACCACCGCGCTACCCGGTTCGCCTGACTCGACGCGCAGATCGATGGTCATCCTGCTGGTCGGTGCCGGTCCGCCCTCGGGTCCGCTGGTCGAGCTGCTTTTCGGATCGCCGCAGGCCTGCAGCAGGATGACCAAGGCAGCCAGCGTCAGTGTTCGATTGCAAAAGAATTTCCGTTTCATGGCCCGCTCTCCCTGAAGTGGCTAGGCGTTTGTTTTTCTTGACGGCGAACGTTTACTCCGGTCGTATCGCGAAGCAATTGTCCGGAAGTTAGTAGCGGATGTCACTACCTTCGGCAGCGATATTTGCTGCTGATCGGCAGCGCGATCGCCGCGACGCGGCCTGGACCTCAGTGGCCGCCCTCGACGTGAATGCCGGCATCCGCGAGCGCCAGGCCCAGCGCCACTTCGATGCGCGCCGCTTCGCTGCGTTTGATGTGCTGCAGGTGAAGCGTCGGACCGGTCAGCACTTCGATGCCGCGCTTCAGCACACTGCCGGCGGCACGGATGCCGGCCTTGTGCTGATCGAAGCGTTGCGCTGGCGAATAGCGGCTCATGCCGACGTACACGCCGTGGTCATCGCCACGCCGGTCGGCATAGTCCAGCAGGATGAGATAGATATTCGAGCGGCCGCCGCCTTTCGCGGTGAAACGCGCGGCGACGTCGTACGCGGCGGGCAGCCAGCTGACGTAGCGCATGGGCAGCCAGTCCGGGATCGATGCGCCCGCGCGCTTCCACAGGAAATCCAGGGCCGCCTCGATGTGCGCAGCGAAGTGGCCGCGCATCCAGCGCTCGTGGATGCAGTGCGCGCCGGCGACGCCGTCGCCTTCAGCCAGAGCGTGCTCGAACAGCGTCGCGAGATCGAGGTCCGATCGCGTGCGGAACGGTCGTTGGGCCGGCCGCGCGGTCACAGGGAACAAACATCCTGTTTCATCACGTGAAGATTCCATGGTTCTGCAGGTTGCCGCCAATCCTCGTCCGGCAGTGTTTGCTACTATCTACGCACTCACGCCAGTCCGCGCATGCGGAAGCAATACCAGAACAAGCGCGTGAAGTGCCGAAAGGGAGTCGGATCATGCAGCCCAGGGTTTCTTTGCGCCCGGTTTTCATTCTCGTGCTGATGGCCGCGGCACAAGCCGCATCGCCCGCCGATTTGCTGGCGCAGCTCGAGACAGCCGTTGTCAACGAAGACGAAAAGGCGGCGCAAGAACTGTGGCAGCGGCTTGCTCCCGAGTTCGATGGCCTTTCCAGGGTCGATCAAGGTCGCTACCTGGTGGTGCAGGGGCTCATCCAGGAGGACATTCTCCGCGACATCGACAGCGCGGAACAATCCTTCAATCGTGCCATCAGCCTGCTCGATGCTTCTCCGGAACCCCCGCAAGCCCTGGCCGATGCGTACTACGAGCGCGCCTACATCAAGTACATCCGCACCAACAATACGGCGGAGTATTGCCCCGATCGCGAGAAGGCGGTTGCGCTGACGCGTAAGTTGAATACGCGCAGCAAGCTGCCGAAGTATCTGACCGCGTTGTCGTTCTGCTATTCGGATTCACCAGCACGCTTCCAGCAGGGTTTGGCCTTGCTGAACGAGGCGGTCTCGCTGACAGAGTCAATGCAGCTCAGTCCTGCAGAGCGTGGATTGGTCTACAACGCCACGGCCATCCTGTATCGCAAGAACCAGCTGTACAGCCAGGCATATGAATATTCCGAGCTCGCCTACCAGCAATGGAAATCCATCGGCGCCCTGCCCAGCATGGACACTCAGCAACACAACTTGCTGACCAACGCGATCGGCATGGGAGATCTCGACAAGGCGGAACTCCATGGCAAGGAGTTGTTTGCCCTCGCGGACGCCGCGCAGGAGTACAAGGATTTTCGTTTCTTTGCCAACCTTGACACCGGATTGGTCGCTTTCGCGCGAAACGATCTGCCGCGCGCCATTCGTTTGTTCGAGGAAGCACGCCGCGAGGAGCACAACACCGAAGAGGCCGCATTTATCGCCGCCAATCGTGCACAGCTGGCCGCCGCCTACTTTCTGCATGGTGACGTCGAGGCGGCGTTGCGCGAGGCCTCGGCCGTAACCCGGTTGCCCGGGTATCCGTCGCTCGATGCGGACCAGAAGCAATGGGTACAGGCCTTGCAGCTATACAGCAGCAAGCGCCCGGTGCAAGCCATGCAGGCGCTGTTTTCGCTGTATCGCGCGCAACAGAAGAAACAATGGGAATTCCTGGCGAACTCCACGCTCGACCACGCCCTGGGTCACAACAACCGCATTCAGAACTACGAAAAGCAGTTGCTGGAGAACCAGGTGCAGATCCAGCAGTTGAAGCTGGATGGCCAGCAGCGACAGCAGGAAGCGTCACGTCTTTATCTGGTGCTTGTTGCCGTGGTCGCAATCAGCCTGGCCTTGCTGGCGTGGATATTGTGGCGCTCCCGTCGCCGTTTCAGAACTCAGGCGCAAACGGACTCGTTGACCGGCATCGCCAATCGCCGGCACTTCCTCGATCGTGCACAGGAAGTAGCCAGGAAAAACCGACATCAGCCTGAGACCGCTTCGGTGCTGGTACTGGACATCGATTACTTCAAGCTCATAAACGATGCCCATGGACACCAGGCGGGCGATGCTGCCATCCGCCACGTTGCCTTGCATGCGAACGCATGCCTGCGCAGTGGGGATGTCTTTGGCCGCACAGGCGGCGAGGAGTTTGCCGCACTATTGCCCGCCACTGACGATTCCGAGGCACGGAAGTTGGCTGAGCGCATCCGGCAAGTCATCGAACAAACACCGTTGAATCATCACGGCGACCAGATCCGACTCACCGTGAGTATCGGATTGATGAGCGGCCCACTCACGGGTGACAACATTGAAAACCTGATGCAGTGCGCCGACAAAGTCATGTATCGCGCAAAGAACGCCGGCCGGAATCGCAGCTTGACCCACGCGGATCAATTCCCGGATATCGCCGCCGCAAATTCCGCCGTCGGCTAGGAGGAATCAGCTCCCGAACCAGGTCAGCACCCCGGCGATGGTCGCGGTCATGAACGTCGCGATCGAACCGCCCAGCACCGCGCGCAGCCCAAATCGCGCCAGGTCCTGGCGACGCTCCGGCGCGAGACCCCCGATGCCGCCGATCTGGATCGCGATCGAGCTGAAGTTGGCGAAGCCGCAGAGAGCATAGGTCGCGATCAGACGGCCCTGGTCGGTCAGCGTCACGCCGGCGACCTTCCCGTTGACGATTTCGCCCAGCTGCAGGTACGCGACGAATTCATTGATGACGACCTTCTGGCCGATCAGGCTGCCGACCACCTGCGCGTCCTGCCACGGCGTGCCGATCACCCAGGCCAGCGGCGCGAGGATGTAGCCGAAGATCGTGGCCAGGTCGGTGGGCTTGCCGATGGCGGCCGCGATCCCGGTGACTTCGCCTAACCAGGTCAGCGGCCAGTTGAGAAGCGCGATCAACGCGATGAAGGCCAGCAGCATCGCGCCGATGTTCAGCGCCAGGCGCCAGACCGTCGCCGGCACCCGACGCCGCCGCGTCGATGACGTTGGCGGTGTTCTTCTCCACTTCCATCTTCACCGTGCCGCGGGTGAGCGGCTCGCCGGTTTCCGGGATGAGGATCTTGGCGATCACCAGCGTCGCGGGCGCGGCCATGATGGACGCCGCGAGCAGGTGCTTGGCATAGAACACCTGCTGAACTTCGGGTCACCGCCCCCGAGCATGCCCACGTAAGCGGCGAGCACGCCGCCGGCGATGTGCGCCATGCCGCCGATCATCATCGTGATCAGTTCCGAATCGGTCATCTTCGGGATGTACGGGCGTACGGTCAGCGGCGCCTCGGTCTGGCCGATGAATACGCTGGCGCACACGCTGGTGGTCTCCGCGCCGGAGACGCGCATGACCTTGGTGATGGCCCACGCCATGGCGCGCACCACCGCCTGCATCACGCCCAGGTGGTAGAGCACGCCCATCAGCGCGGCGAAGAAGACGATGGTCGGCAGCACCTGGAAGGCGAAAATGAAGCCGAAGGTCTTTTCGTCCATCAGGCTGCCGAAGATGAACCTGCTGCCTTCGCCGACGAAGCTCAGCACCTTCACGAAGCCGTGGCCGATCGCGTCGAACACGTCCTTGCCGCCCGGCACCAGCAGCACCAGCGCGGCGAAGGCGATCTGCAGGCCAACGCCGGTGGCGACCAGTTTCCAGTCGACGCGGCGTTTGTTGTTCGAGGCCAGCCACGCGATGCCGATGAGCACCGCCAGGCCAAAGAGGCCAAAGGCCACTCGCGTAATGGCTTCCACTCAGTTCTCCCAATGCAGCCGGTGGCCGGCAGCGATGTTGTTATCGTTCGTTAGTCTACGCTGCGGCGGTCACTCGAACAGGCTCACGATGCTCTGGTACTTCTCGATGTACCACCGGTTCTCGTTGTTGTATCTCGGGATCGCCACCGGACGTGCCGGTGGTGCCTTCCGCCTTCCACACGCATGGACATGTCACCGACGGGTCGGCGAGCTCCGCTTGCGGGCGACTCAGTTCGTCGAGCTGGACTTTCATCCTGGCCAGCACGCCGTAGAGCTTGGTGACGTTGCGCGGCCCGCCGTTGTACGCGGCGACGGGAAAGATCCCCAGCACCACCGGGTTGTTCCGATACGCCACGCGAATGTCCGAGCGCATCGCCGCCAGCTCCAGATCCAGCAGGCAGATCGCCGCCTTCATGGCGTTCAGCAGATTCGTCGCGCCGCTCTCGAATACCGGGTCGAGCCTTGCGCCCTTGCAGCGTCTGACCACCAACGAGTAGGTCCCATTGCCCCTGCGGTTGGTGAACTGCATCGGCCCCAGCGCTTTTGCGCTCGAGACGCTGTAGCGATACGCCTCGTCCTGCTTGAGCCCGTACTGGCTCAGGACCTCTTCGAAAGCGACCGCCTGCTTCTCCACGGTAGTCCCGGTCGTCCGTCTGCTCGATGACCGCCAGAGTCGTGACGACCTGCGGAGGAATGGCATCGGCGAGCAGCTCGCCCGGAAAGGCCGCGCTCGGTACCCGCGCGAGACGCAGTTCCTCGAGCGCCTTGCCGGCCGTGGCCATCAGGAATTCCCTTCCACCGCTGACGAAACCCGGATCGAAGGTGTCTTCGGTGAATGGTAGATAGACGATCGGCTTCGCGGTCTGGACGACGGAAGCCCACTGCTTGCGCTTGACGAGCTTGTTGTCGAATACCGGGAACTTGCGCCCGTAGACCTTCAAAGGCTCCCCGTCCGCTGAGAAAGCGAACATCAGCCGCTCGGCGCCGGTGCCCTTCACGTGCCGCGCCTGGATACCCGGCGTGAGCATGCGAAAGGAGAGCGGCTTCCTGCCGGGTTTCCACCTGATCGGCGGACGCGGGAGTTCGAGTTGGGCGACGGTCCACTGCTGCTTCGCCTCGCTCCACAGCGCAAAAGCCACGGGCCGCCCGCGCAGCGTCTGGCGCTTGCCCTTGCCGGTCAGGACATATCGGAGCTCGACGTCCCGCAGAAGCGCCTGCCCTTCGGTGACGAGGTCGTGGATCGCCTCGTGACGATTGCGGATGCGACCCTGGACGACGACCTCGGCCAGGCTCTCGTCGGTCTGCTCGGACTCGGCAACGGCAAGCGGAACCTCGCCTTCCTGCTGCTTCGATTCTTCCGCCGTCGACTGGAGCAGTCGCCTCCGACCACGGACTCCGGTTCCGCCTCGATCAGCGTCGGCTCGGATTCCTCGCCGGCACCGCCGGTCGTCGCACATCCCGCGCCGATCAGCGATACGAGTACCAGGAGAGCGCGAATCACAGCGACCTCGTCAGAAATACCAGATCACCTTCCGGAAGGGCCAATTGCCTCCGGTTTCGTAGATGGCGACAACGGCAACGTCTTTGGTGCCGGAAGGAAGATCGAACGCCGACCCGCCGGACAATGGCTGCGCCGGCTTGCCGTCGAGCGCAGCGGCGAGCGACACCACGTAAGCTCCTAGCAACTTCGCATCCTTCAGTCCGGTTTCCAGGCGGAACGATGACGTCGGCAACGTCAGCGCTGTCAGTCCCAGGGTCGTCGGATGAGCCGTGCCGTCTTCCACCGGCCCCTGGCATCGCGTGGTCCTGGCGTCCCACGATTCACAGCGCAGGGTCAGCTGCGCGGGATACCGGGTGTCGGCAAACGCCAGGTGGAACAGTTGGGATTCGGCGTCATTCAGCAGGCGCTCGAGTTCGGTGCCTTCGCAGCCTTCCGGATTCGAATACTGTGCAGCGTAACGATTCAGGCGATCGGCAACCACTGCCGCATCGAGTCCTGGCAGCTCCGATCGCAGACTCAGGAACTCCGGCAAATAAGGACAACCCGGTGCTGCAGCCACAGCCGGATTCGATGGTGCGCTAACTACCGCCTCCGGACCCGGGCCGGGTGTCTCGGCGGACTGTCCGCAACCCACCACAATTGCAGCGAACAATGCCGGAAGCAGCAGCGGCAGGCGTTGCATCATGTGACCACCAATTGGCCGACCGCCTGATCGTTGCGTCGAGCCAGTATGAGTGTGTCGACGATATCGTCCCAGCTGACGGTTGGCGCGCGCTTGGCGGGAAGCGGTAGCCCGATCAGGCCTGGTTCGGACTTTGCTCCCTGCACGAGATCGCCAAAGCCACCGGGCGGCGGCAGGCCGGATGCGGGGTCGTAGATGAACTGCCGCACCGTCACGCATCCGTCCGAGATCGCTCCCGGATGCAAAAAGCGTGAACCGTTGACGTCGATACCGATTCGAAACCAGAGATTGTGATAGGTGGTCCACACGCTGTAGGCGGCGCGCGTCTGCGCCGAGGGGTAGGCAGGGATAGCTAGATCGTGAGTTCCTGGCGCCACGGGCGTGAAGCCGCGATGGCCTCCGCCGGAGAACGCATTGTAAGGACCGCGACCGTCGACGGTGAGCGCCTGGCTCTTGGTGTCGAAAAGGACTCTGACGCCGGCCCGATGCTTGATCTTGTCGCTGAGATACGAAGTCGTACCGCGAAGCTGCACGCTGGCTTTCTTGCCCTTGTAGTTGCCTTCCAGGATCTGGAAGTGATCGCGATTCTGCTTGGTTTCAACCAGGTCGACCTTGAGGCCATACGGCACCGAGATGATCGGGCCGGGATTCAACTGCACTCGCAACCAATAGTCCTGCGTCTTGTCGATGTAGCGAATAGCCACAGGTGAGATCCTTTCGACTGCGGGCGGACAGTATAGAGGGCCGTCAGCGGCCTGGCGCAAGAGCCGGTATCAGCTTCACTCCCACTCGATCGTCGCCGGCGGCTTCCCCGAGATGTCGTACACCACGCGCGAGATGCCCTTCACCTCGTTGACGATGCGGCGCGAGCAGATGTCGAGGAAGTCGTACGGCAGCCGCGCCCAGTGCGCGGTCATGAAGTCCACGGTTTCCACGGCGCGCAAGGCGACGACGTAGTCGTAGCGGCGCCCATCACCCATGACGCCCACCGAACGCACCGGCAGGAACACGGCGAACGCCTGTGAAGTCTTGTCGTACAGATCGTGGCGGCGCAGCTCTTCGATGAAGATGGCGTCCGCCTGGCGCAGCAGGTCGGCGTAGTCCTTGCGCACTTCGCCGAGGATGCGCACGCCGAGGCCCGGACCCGGGAACGGATGGCGATACACCATCTCGCGCGGCAGGCCGAGCTCGACGCCCAGCCTGCGCACTTCGTCCTTGAACAGCTCGCGCAGCGGCTCGACCAGCTTCATGCGCATGTTGGCCGGCAGGCCGCCGACGTTGTGGTGCGACTTGATGACGTGCGCCTTGCCGGTCTTGCTGCCCGCGGACTCGATGACGTCGGGGTAGATAGTGCCCTGGGCCAGCCAGTCGACGCCCGTGAGCTTCGTGGCCTCCTCGTCGAACACCTTCACGAACAGGCCGCCGATGATCTTGCGCTTCTTCTCGGGGTCGGTCTCGCCGCGCAGCGCGTCGAGGAAGCGCGCTTCGGCATCGACGCGGATGACCTTCACGCCGAGGTTGTCGGCGAAGATCTTCATGACCTGGTCGCCTTCGTTGAGGCGCATGAGGCCGTGATCGACGAACACGCAGACCAGCTGATCGCCGATGGCCTTGTGCAGCAGCGCCGCGACCACCGAGGAATCGACGCCGCCGGAAAGTCCCAGCAGCACCTTGCCCTTGCCCACCTGCGCGCGCACGCGCGCGATGGCGTCCTCGATGATGTTGCCGACGCTCCACAGCGGCTCGCAGCCGCAGATCTCGCGCACGAAGCGCTCGAGCAGCTGCTTGCCCTGCAGCGTGTGCGTGACTTCCGGGATGGAACTGCACGGCGTAGAACTGGCGCGATTCGTCGACCATGGCGGCGAGCGGCGCGTTGGCGCTGCGCGGCGACGGCGGTGAAACCCGGCGGGCAGCGTGTCGACGCTGTCGCCGTGGCTCATCCACACATCGAGCACGGCGCGGCCCTGCGCGTCCTGGCGGTCGAACAACCCGTCGAAGCAGTTTGTTAGGTGCGATGCGCGGTGACTTCGGCGTAGCCGAACTCGCGATGATTGCTGGGCACGCACCGGCCGCCGAGCTGCTGCGCCATGGTCTGCATGCCGTAGCAGATGCCGAGCACCGGCACGCCGAGCTCGAACACCACCTGCGGCGCGCGCGGCGGTTCCTTGTCGGTGACCGACTCCGGGCCGCCCGAGAGGATGATGCCCCTTGGGCTTCCACTTGCGGACGTCGTCGTTGGTGACGTCCCAGGGCAGGATTTCGCAGTACACGCCCTGCTCGCGCACGCGGCGCGCGATGAGCTGGGTGTACTGGGCGCCGAAGTCGAGGATCAGGACGCGCGAGGAGTGGATGTCGGTTTGTGGACTCATCGGACTCGCCGCAACGGTGTTCATCAGGAAACTCGGTAGTTAGGTGCTTCTTTGGTGATCTGCACGTCGTGCACGTGGCTCTCGCGCATGCCGGCGCCGGTGACGCGCACGAACTTCGGGTTGGTGCGCATGACGGCGATGCTGGTGCTGCCCGTGTAACCCATGGCGGCGCGCAGGCCGCCCGCGAGCTGGTGCAGGATGGACACGAGGCTGCCCTTGTAAGGCACGCGTCCTTCGACGCCTTCGGGCACGAGCTTCTCGAGCTCCGCGGCGGTGTCCTGGAAATAGCGATCGGCCGAGCCGTGGCGTTCGGCCATGGCGCCGAGCGAGCCCATGCCGCGATAGGCCTTGTACGAAGCGCCCTGGTAGAGCTCGACGTCGCCCGGAGATTCTTCGGTGCCGGCGAACAGGCCGCCGATCATCACGCAGTCGGCGCCGGCGACGATCGCCTTGGCGATGTCGCCCGAGAAGCGGATGCCGCCGTCGGCGATGACCGGAACCTTGTTGTCCACGGCGGCCGCGACATTCGACACGGCGGAGATCTGCGGAACTCCGACACCCGCGACGATGCGCGTGGTGCAGATGGAGCCGGGGCCGATGCCCACCTTGATGCCGTCGACGCCGGCCTTCACGAGATCACGCGCCGCTTCGGCGGTGGCGACGTTGCCGCCGATGACCTGCAGGTCGCCCCACTTGGCCTTGATGCGCGCGATCATGTCGAGCACGCCCTTGGAGTGGCCGTGCGCGGTGTCGACGACCACCACGTCGACTCCGGCCTCACGCAGTGCCGCGACGCGCTCGAGCGTGTCCTGCGCCGTGCCGACCGCGGCACCGACGCGCAGGCGGCCCGACGGGTCCTTGCAGGCGCGCGGGAACTCGGTGGCCTTCTGGAAATCCTTCACGGTGATCATGCCGCGCAGTTCCTCGTCGCTGTTCACCACCAGCACCTTTTCGATGCGGTGCTTGTGCAGCAGCAGCAGCACTTCGTCCTTGGGCGCGTTCTCGCGCACGGTGACGAGCCGTTCTTTCGGCGTCATGACCGTCGACACGGGCGCGTCGAGCTTCACTTCGAAGCGCAGGTCGCGATGCGTGACGATGCCGACGACCTTGGATCCCTGCACCACCGGCACGCCGGAGATGCCCTTCGATCTAGTTAGCTCGATGACCTGGCGGATGGTCATGTCGGGCGCGACGGTGATCGGATCGCGGATGACGCCGCTTTCGAATTTCTTGACGCGCGCGACCTCGGCGGCCTGGCCGGCGATGGTCATGCTCTTGTGGACGATGCCGATGCCGCCTTCCTGCGCCATGGTGATGGCGAGGCGCGCTTCGGTGACGGTGTCCATGGCAGCGGACACGAGCGGAAGATTGAGCCGGATGTCGCGCGTGAGGCGCGTCCCCAGATCGACTTCGCGAGGCAGGATTTCCGAGTAGGCCGGCACCAGAAGAACGTCGTCGAACGTCAACGCTTCTTCGAGGATTCGCAACGGAGAGGGGGGTTGGGTGGGCATGCGGGATTGTACGCAGGTGACTACCGTCGGTAAAGAATGGGGACATACCTGATTTGCTGCAAATCAGGAATGTCCCCATTATCGCAGCCGTGAATTTCCCCCTCTTCCCGCCCGATTCGCCACGCACCCCGGCCCCCACGCGCACGGATCGCGACGTCTACAGCGTGTCGCGCCTCAATAAAGAAGTGCGCCTGCTGCTGGAGTCGGGCCTGCCGCTGCTGTGGCTGGAAGGGGAGCTCTCGAATTTCGCCGCCCCGGCTTCAGGCCATTGGTATTTCTCGCTGAAGGACAGCACGGCGCAGGTTCGCTGCGCCATGTGGCGCCAGCGGAATACGCAGGTTCGCTTCCGGCCGAAAGATGGAATGGCGGTCCTGGTCCGCGCGCGCGTGGGACTCTACGAACCGCGCGGCGAATACCAGTTGCTGATCGAACACCTCGAAGAAGCCGGTGAAGGCGCGCTCAAGCGGGAGTTCGAGAAGCTCAAGGCCAGGCTCGCCGCCGAAGGATTGTTCGCCGCCGAACGCAAGCGGCCGCTGCCGGCGGTGCCGCGACGAATCGGTGTAGTCAGTTCCCCCACCGGAGCGGCGATCCACGACATATTGCGCGTGCTGCGCGCGCGCTTCCCGGCGGCCGCCGTGCTGCTCTATCCCACCGCGGTCCAGGGTGCGGCTGCCGTTCCGGAAATCGTCCGCGCGATCGAAGCCGCATCACGCCGCAATGAATGCGATGTGCTGATCATCGCGCGCGGCGGCGGTTCGCTGGAAGACCTCTGGTGCTTCAACGACGAGCGCGTGGCGCGGGCGATCGCCGCCTGTCGCGTGCCGACGGTGTCCGGCGTGGGCCACGAAGTCGACGTGACCATCGCCGACTTCGTCGCCGACGTGCGCGCGCCTACACCCTCCGCCGCCGCACTCGCCACCGTGCCCGACAAGCGCGGATGGCTCGAGATGCTGGCCCAGCTCGAACAAAGATTCGCCGGAGCCATGGGTCGGGCGTTGCGCGCGCACGGACTTGGCCTCGCGCGCGCTGGCGCAGCGCCTGCAGATCTCGCATCCCGGCGCGAAACTCGCGCAGCACGCGCAGCGCCTCGATGACCTGGAGCAACGCATGCGACTCGCCCTGCGCGCCAGCGTTTCGGGCAAACAGCAGCGGCTGGAAACCCTGAGCACGCGACTGTGGCGTGAGAACCCGCGCCATCGCCTCGAAGCCCTGTGTGCGCACGCCGCCGCACTGCGCCAACGGCTGCTAACTGCCTATACCCAGGAGCCTGAACGCGCTCGACCAGCGCCTCGCGCTCGCCTCGCGCACGCTGCGACGCAGTCAGCCCGCTCGCGACGCTCGGGCGCGGCTTCGCGGTAGTGAGCCGCGTGGACGACGGCTCATTGTTGCGCGACGCCGCGCAGTCGCCACCGGGAACGCAGATCGAGGCGCGCCTGGCGCGCGGCCGGTTGCGTGCGACCGTGATTTCGACAGGATCAAGGATGAAGATGACTAACTATCTTGCGCGGCTCGTGATCCTGGGCGCGCTGTGTGTGGCACCGGCATTTGGCGAAACATTCATTGCGCCGCGCGTCGCGACAGTGCCCGGCGGCGTTGTCACTTTCAAGCTGGCGGGCACAGCCGGATCGGCTTCCGACGGTCGCGTTCAATGGCAGGCCGGTGATGGTGGTGCGTCATCAGGATTCCTGGCTCGCCATCGTCGGCATCGGCCTCGAGCATCGAGCCCGGCGAATATCACATCGACGTACTGCAGCTCGGCGGCGGCGAACAAAAGCTGCCCTTCACCGTCGTCGCCAAGAAATACTCCGTGCAGCAGCTCAAGGTGCCGCCGGGCCAGGTGAACCTGTCGCCTGAAAATGAAGCGCGCGTGGCGAAGGAACAGGAAAAGGTGCGCGCTGCGCTCGACGGTTTCTCATCGGTCGCTCCAGCGACGCTGCGGCTCGAACAGCCCGTACCGGGCCGGCGTTCGAGCTCATTCGGCCTGCGGCGCATGTTCAACGGTGAATCGCGGAATCCTCATTCCGGCATGGACATCGCCGCGCCCACCGGCACGCCCATCAAGGCGCCGCTCGCGGGCCGCGTGGTCGACGTCGGCAACTATTTCTTCAACGGCAACAACGTGGTCGTCGATCACGGCCAGGGGCTCCTGACCATGTACTGCCACCTGTCGAAGATCCGCGTGGAAGTGGGCCAGGAATTGAAGCGCGGCGAAGTGCTGGGTGATGTCGGCGCCACTGGCCGCGTAACCGGGCCGCACCTTCATTGGGGCGTGTCGCTGAACGGCGCGATGGTGGACCCGGCTCTGTTCCTGCCGCCGCCCGCACCCGCAAAGAAAAAGCCGGCCGCGGCCGCGCCCGCGGCGAAAAAGTAAGGCCGGCTTTCGCCGGCCCTACCGGTTCGAGGTGCGTCCCCATTTGCTAGCAAATGGGGTTGGAGTCAGCCGCGGCTGTCACCGCGGTTGGCCAAAGCGATCCCCATTTCCTACCAGTTCATGTTGACGGTGTATCGGCCGTTGGTCGCCCCGGTGCCACCTGCCCAGCGAAACACGCGGACGTAACGCACAAACGCGCTGGTGCCGGTATTCGTGACGGTCACGGTGTCGACCGCGCTACCGGAGTTCTCGCTGCAGTCGAGCAGCGTGCCGCTGCTGTTGTACACACACAGGTCGTAGTCCGAAGCTCGCATTCGGCGTCAGCGTTGCGACCAGCGTGCCGCCCGCAGGCAGCGTCAGTCGATAGTAGTCGTTGTCGCTGGTGCTGCCGATCGTGCCGTTCACCGTGGTGTTGTCGGTGGAGATCAACTGCGACGCGGCACGCGAGTTGTTAGGCTCGACTCTCGGTGATCGTTCCCGGCGGACCGGGTGGCGGCGTGCCACCACCGATTGCCGCGTCTACCGCGGCGTTGGCGTTCACGATGCCCGAACCGCACTGCGAACAGGTCGCCGGGAAAGCGCGCGCCGTGCTCTGCAGGATGGACGTCACCTGGTCAGGCGTGAGCGTCGGCTTGACCGACAACATCAGCGCCACCACGCCCGAGCACATGCGGCGTGGCCATCGACGTGCCGTTGTACAGCGCGTAGCTGTCCGCGCCACGGGGCCCATCGAACCCGAGTTCAGCGTCGACAGCACGCTGTTGGCGCCGCCGCTGCCACCGGGCGCCGCCACTTCCACGGTCGCGCCGAAGTTCGAGTACGACGCCTTGCCGCCGTTGCGGCCCACGGCCGCGACCGTCACCACGCCCGTGCAGTTCGCCGGCGTGAAGCTGGACGCATTGGCATTGCTGTTACCCGCCGCCACGATCACCGAAGCGCCGTTCGAACGCGCGGAGTTGATGGCGTTCTGCGTAGTCGCGCCGCAGGACTGCCGATGCCGCCCAGCGAGATGCTGAGCACCTTGGCGGGATTCGGCGTTGGCCGGAACTCCGGCGACCGCGCCGCCGGAAGTCCAGATGATGGCGTCGGCGATGTCCGAGGTGAAACCACCGCACTTGCCGAGCACGCGGGCCGGCACGATGCGCGCATTGAAGGCAACGCCCGCCACGCCGAGCGAGTTGTTGGTGCGCGCGGCTGATCGTGCCTGCCACGTGAGTGCCGTGCCAGCTGCTCGCTTCGAAGGCTGCCGGATCGCCGGGACCGCACTCGCCCGCGATTGACCCAGTCGCCCGGATCGCTGGCGTCGCCGTCGCGGCCGCCGCCGTCGTTCGCCACGAAGGCGTCGGAAATGAAGTCATAGCCCGGCAGGAAGTTCGCCGAGAGATCGGCATGCGGGCGATACCCGTGTCGATCACCGCGACCACCACTCCGTTTCCCGTCGACTTGTCCCAGGCCGCGAGGAGCGTTGATGCCGCCGACGGCTTCGAAGTAATGCCACTGCTCGTTGTAGCGCGGATCGTTGGGCGTCAACGTCCTGCGCAGGATGCGATCGGGTTCGGCGTATTCGACGTTCGGATCGCTGGCGACGATATCGCGCGCCAGCTGCTCGGCTTCGGCGAGCGACAGCCGGCGATCCACTTTCAGCACCTGCGAACCCAGCGCGGTGGTGCGCACGCGGTTCATGGCGACACCGAGGCGTGCCGCGGGCAGCTCGCGTGCCGCGCAATCTGCGAGTCCTGCGCCGCCGCGGTCGCCGCAGCCGAGGAGTTGCGATACTTGACGATGATTCGATCGGTGAAACCCGCATCGGCGGCCATTGCGGCCACCGGTGCGCACAACATGAGCCCGATCACGATCCTGCTAGATAGGCGTGTCATAAATCTCCCTTGACGATTGGTTTGGCTGGGAGATCCGGCAAAAGCCAGTTGAGCGTCGAAAACGCGGACACAAGAATGTCCGCCCGCGAATCTGCGCGTTGCAAAGATGCATCCTGCACTGCTCCCTGTTCGGCGCCTGCTGCCTTGCGGCCAGACGCTCAACTAACTTCTGCAGAATCTTCCCGGGGTCGCGAAAGACCTTCCCTGGTCGACCTGCGCGTGGGATCCAAAGCTAGGACGATGACGCGAACATTTCAAGCGACGTGGGTACGCTGACGCGTGATTTGCGTCTGACACGTTGTCCGGTTGCGATTCGCGAGAGTTTTCTCAGGGCTGACGCCCACGTCGGAAAACGCCGCCGAAGCGGCGGCGTCCGTGAAAATGAAACATTACTTCTTGTTCACGGGGCGGTTCGCGCGGCCGCGCGGCGCGCCGCGCTGCTCGGTGCCGCCACCCTTCTTCTTGGGCGGACGCTTGGCACGATCCTTCGTGATGCGCCGCTCGCGCCGTGCCTTCTGCGAAGTCTTGAGTCCGCGCTTTTCCTTGGGCTTGTCCTTCAGGAACGGATTCACGTCGCTGCGGAATTCGACCGACACCGGCGTCGCGAACAGATCGAACTCGTCGCGGAACATGTTCGCGAGATAACGCTTGTAGGACTCCGGCACGTGCGCGGCCTGGCTGCCGTGCACGATGATGCGCGGCGGATTCTTGCCGCCCTGGTGCGCGTAGCGCAGGCGGATGCGGCGGCCGCGCACGATGGGCGGCTGGTGCTGCACCATGGCTTTCTCCATCGCCTTGGTGAGCTGCGGCGTCTTCATCTGGCGCATCGCCGCGTCGTAGGCGCGGATCATCGACGCGACCAGGTCGCCGACGCCCGTGCCGTGCCGTGCACTCACGAAGTGCATCGGCGCGAACGGCACGAAATCGATCTTGAGCGACGAGCAGCCGGCGGATGTCGTCGCGCTTGCTCGGGCGGAATGTTGTCCCACTTGTTCACGGCGAGGATCAGCGCGCGGCCGCGCGACAGCGCAAGGCCCAGCACGCTCGCGTCCTGTTCGCCGATGGAGTCCTGCGCGTCGACCACCATCGACGACCACGTGTGCTTCGGCGATGGCCTGCAGCGTCTTCGACACCGACAGGATCTCGACTCTCGTCGTCGATCTTCGCGCGCCGGCGCACGCCGGCGGTGTCGATGAGCGTGAAGCTCGCGGCCGTCGCGCTCGAACGGCACGAGGATGCTGTCGCGCGTGGTGCCGGCCACCTCGCTGGTGATCAGGCGCTCGTCGCCGATGAGGCGATTGATCAGCGTCGACTTGCCGACGTTCGGCCGGCCGATGACCGCGATGCGGATGCGGCCGTCTTCGTTCCTGGTCGCTCGGCGGACGTGCGGCGGAAACCCCGCCAGCACGATGTCCATGAGCTCTTCGCAGCCGGAGCCGTGCGTGGCGGAGATTGCATACGGCTCACCGAGACCGATGCTGTGGAAATCCGCGCCCGCCATGCCGCTGATCAGGCCCTCGGCCTTGTTGACCGCGAGGAACACGGGCTTGCCGGCAGCGGCGCAGCTCGTTGGCGAAGAACTGGTCCTGGGTGTGAGGCCGTCGCGCGCGTCGGCGACGAAGATGAGCCGGTCGGCTTCCCTGATGGCGTGTTCGGTCTGGATGCGCATGAGCGCGTCCATGCCGCTCGGATTTTCCACCAGCCCGCCGGTGTCGATGCAGACGTACTGCACCGGGCCTAACTTCCCGTAGCCGTACTGGCGGTCGCGCGTGACGCCCGGCACGTCGGCCACGATGGCGTCACGCGTTTTCGTCAGCGTGTTGAACAGCGTGGACTTGCCGACGTTCGGCCGCCCGACGATCGCGATGACCGGCAGCATGTGAGAAGCGGGCTTGGGAGCTGAGCCGCGAAGCTCAGCCGCCCGGAGCGGGCTGGCGCGGGCGCAGGCTTCGGCAGGCGCCTCGGCCTTCGCCGCGCGCGGCTCGCCACCGGCGTGCCGTGCAAGCGCGACGATGTCGCCCTGGTCGGTGATCAGGTAGAGATTGCCATCGACCGACAACGGCGCGATTGGTGACGCGATCGCCACCACTCTTGACGCGCCCGGCCAGCGTGCCGGTGGCGCGATCGAACCAGTGCACGTAGCCTTCGAGATCCGCGACCACGACGTAGTCGCCGACGACAGCCGGCGCGGACAGGCTGCGCCGCTGCAGCAGATCGTTGCGCCACACTTCGATGCCGCTGCGGCGCTTGAGCGCCACCAGCTCACCCTGCGACGTGCGACACGTACATCTGGTCGTCGTCGACGTCGACGCCGCGATAGCTGGACACATCGCGCGTCCACCAGATCTGGCCCGAGTCGAGCGCCAGCATGGCGGCGCGGCCCTGGAAGCCGGCGACGAACACCTCGTCGCCCACCACCTTCACGGCGGCGTCGATGTCGTTGAGGCGTTCGAGCTCGGTGCGGCCATGCGCGGGCGACACCGGCGAATCCCACACGGTACGCGCCGTCGGCCAGGCTCACGGCGAGCACGCGGCCATTGTCGAAACCGGAAATCGCGAGGTCGCGCGCGACGACGGGCGCCGCCGTGCCGCGCAGCGTGAGGCGCGGAATCTGCTGCTCCGCGGTCCACAGCTCGCTGCCCATCGGCGACGGCGAGCGCGCGCAGCTTGCCGTCGACGGTGCGCACGACGACTTCGTTGTCCGACACCGCGGGAGCGGAAAGAATTTCGCCCTTCACATCGCGCGCGCCAGCGCTTCGCGCCATTGTCGGCGGCGAAGGCCAGCACCTGGCCATCGGCCGAACCCACGGCGACGATGTCGGCGCCGACGCCGGTGCCGCCGGCCAGCGCCAGCTTGGTCTCGACGCGCCAGAGCTGTTTGCCGCTCTTGAGATCGAAGGCCGCGACGTCGCCGTCACGTCCAGCCGCGAACAGCTTGTTGCCGGCCGTGGCGAGACCCAGCCCCAGGCGCAGCTTCTTGCCGCCGCCGCCGACGCTCGCGCCCCAGAGCTTCTGGATGCGCACCGTGGGGTTCTTGATGTCCGTGAGCTCGGCCGGCTTTTCGACCTTCTTGTCCTTGGAGTCGCACGCGCTGAGCGCCACCAACGCGGCGAGCAGGACCAGGCTCAATTGCTTCATCAGGATTCCCTTCATCCAGTCTCTCCGGGCGATGCCGGCGGCGTGCCGCCCAGATCGCGGATTTTCAGATCGAGCAGCTCGAAATCGAGGCGACCGTTGTCTTCCGAAGAGCGGGCCGCCAGGTATTCCTTCAGCGCGCCGTCGCGATCGCCCTTGGCCAGCAACACGTCGCCACGCGCATCGGCGATGCGCGGCGCGAACTCGCCGGCGTCGTCCACCTTGAGCGTGGCCAGGGCATCGTCGTATTTGCCCTGCGCCGCCTGCACGCGCGCCAGGCGCACGCGGGCGACCATCTGCAGTTCGTCGTCTTTGGCGTTGTCCATGACTGACTTGAGACCGGCGGCGGCCTTGTCGAGTTCATTCGCTTCCACCTGGACGCGCGCGGCGATCAGCGTTCCGAGCGAGGCATACGGCGTCCAGGCGTATTCGCCGTTGAGCTCGTCGAGCAGCGTCATGCCGCGCGCCTTGTCGTTGCGCGTGAACGCGTCGACCAGTTCCTCGTAGCGCGCCGAGGCGGTCTCCGCCTGCGCTTCACGCCGTTCCTGGTACCAGCGCCAGGCGCCCAGGCCGCCCACGCCGATCGCGATGCCCGCGATGATCCAGATTCCATTCGTCTTGAGCCAGCTCTTGGCTCGTTCCATTTGTTCGGCTTCGCTGTAGTCGCTCACGTCGATCTCCTCAAAAACTCTTCGACCCGCGCGGCGAGCTCCGCGACGGGATGTTCTGTCTGGGTGGTTTCGGCTCCGCGCAACGGCTTGAGCGCGATCACGCCGCGCGCCAGCTCATCGTCCCCCACGATGAGCGCCAGCCGCGCCCCTGACTCGTCGGCGCGGCGGAACTGTGTCTTGAACTTGGCCGATCCGCAATGGACTACGACGCCGCGGCCCGGCAAGGCGTCGCGCAGGCGTTCGGCCAGGGCCAACGCGGTGCGCTGGGCGGCATCGCCCTGCGCCATGACGAAGACGTCGGGGGCCGGGGCGGCAGGCGCCTGCCCGGCCAGGCGTACCAGCTCCACCACGCGTTCCACGCCCATGGCCCAGCCGATGGCCGGGGTGGCTTCACCGCCCATCTGCGCGATCAGCCCGTCGTAGCGGCCGCCGGAACAGACCGCGTCCTGGCTGCCGAGCGCATCGGTGATCCACTCGAACACCGTGCGCGAGTAGTAGTCGAGTCCGCGCACCAGCCGGGGATTGACCGTATAGGCGATGCCCAGCGCGTCGAGCCCCGCGCGCAACTGCGCGAAGTGTTCCTTCGATTCGGCATCGAGATGATCGGTGAGCACCGGCGCGTTGCCGACGATCGCCTGGGTGGGCGGATGTTTGCTGTCGAGGATGCGCAACGGGTTGCCGTCGAGGCGGCGCTTGCCGTCCTCATCGAGCGCGTCGAGGTTCGCGCGAAAATAATCCTGCAGCAGCGCGCGATAGACCTTGCGCGACTCGGGCGTGCCCAGCGAGTTGATCTGCAGCCTGACGCGCGTGAGGCCTAACAACTTCCACAGCCGCGCGGTCAGCGCGATGATCTCGATGTCGACGTCGGGGCCGGCGAAGCCGATGGCCTCGAGGTCGACCTGGTTGAACTGGCGGAAGCGGCCCTTCTGCGGCTTCTCGTGGCGGAACATCGGGCCCTGGCACCAGAGCTTCAGGCGCGCGCCGCGCAGCAGGCCGTTGGAAATCGCCGCGCGCACGATGCCGGCGGTGGCCTCCGGACGCAGCGTGAGGCTGTCGCCACCCTGGTCGGTGAAGGTGTACATCTCCTTCTCGACCACGTCGGTGTATTCGCCGATCGCGCGCTTGAACAGCTCCGTGTGCTCGACCACCGGCACGCGGATTTCCTCGTAGCCATACGCGTCCATGACGGCGCGCGCGCAGCGTTCGACGTGCTGCCAGAGGCCGATGTCGGCGGCAAGGACGTCTTTCATGCCGGTGACCGGCGGGATAGTTGCGGCTCATTTGTTACTTTGTTAGCTGGCGAGCGCGAAAGCGAGCCGGAGCGATTCACGACGAAACTTGGCGCCTTCCCCATCGATGGCGCTCTGCGGGAATCTGGCGCGACTGGCCGTCGACCTCGACGGTCACGCCGGCGGCGTTGCCGAGCACCACGCGCAAGGGACCGCGACCACTCACGCTCTGCACGCTGCCAGCGCTGGCGACGTCGTAGAACAGCCGTTCGCCGCGCGAATCGTAGACTTCGACCCAGCTGTCGTTGGTGAGATCGAGCTTCAGGCGTGTCTCGCGCGCAGGCGCCGGGCTTGATTCGGACGATGCAGCAGGCTTGGGCGGCGCGGTGGCCGCGCTGCCAGCAGCCGGCGTCGTGATTGCCGGCGCCACCGCGGCTGGCGGCGGGCCCACGGGCGTACTGGACGCCAGCGTGACGGGCGCTGTCTGCATTCGCGGCGTTCGGCGTGTCGACAGCGTCGGGCTGAACTACCGGAGTCGCCAGCGCCGTCGGGCCTTCCGTGTCGGATCGCGAACCCGCCAGAACCCACCAGATGGCGACGAGCAGCACGGCCGCGCAGGACAGACCGACGAGCGGGCGTCACCAGCCGGCGCGGATCGGCGCGCCGCTCGGCCTGCGGAATCTGCGTGAGATCCGGCGGCGGCGGCACGCGCGTCGCGTGCGGCGTAGCGGCCGACGAGTTCGGCGCCGGCTTCACCGACGAAATCCCCGTAGCGACGCAGGTGGCCGCGCACGTACACGGACGCGCCGAGCTCGGCGAAACGATCGGCTTCGAGCGCCTCGATGACCTTGGAGTCGAGATGCAGCTTTTCCGCGGCCGCCGCGATCGACAGGCCGGAACGTTCGCGACCCGCGCGCAGCCGTTCGCCGATCGAACGCGGCGCTGGCTGGAATCGCGGTGGCGGCCGTCTCGTCCATCGTGAACTCAGCTGCCGCGCTTGAGCGCAGCGCGCCTGCGGTGAATCCGGGAATTCCAGGCGCAAGCGTGCGCGAGAATTTCTCTTCGCCCATCTTGTCCTTGGCGGCGCGCGCCACGGTCACCGCGGCGCACAGCACGTCGGGATCGGGACGGAACGCGCCGAGATAGGTATCGACCACCTTGCGCGCCTCGACCAGCTGGCCGCGCTCGACGTGCAGGGTCGCGAGCTGCACCGTGGCCTCGCTGTAGTTAGGCCGCACCTTGATGGCGCGGGCGAACATCTGCTCGCGCCTCGTCGAACCGCTTGGCGCCGCGCAGGCACACGCCGGCGTTCGATCAGCGCCACTTCCGGCGTGCGGTAGTACTTGTTGGTCGCGACCGTCGAGAAACGCTCCACGCCTTCGTCGACGCGCCCGTTCTTGCACAGGTAGATGGCGTAGTTGTTGGAGATGTCCGGATTGTCGGGCGCGAGCCGCAGCGCCTCGCGGAAATGCTTGTCGGCGAGCTTGGGTTCGCGCACGCGGTCGTACAGCAGCGCGAGGCTGGTGTGCACGTCGGGGTCCTTCGGATTCTGCTTGAGCGAGCGCTCCAGCTTTTCCTTGGCGAGCGGGTAATTGCCCTGCTGCAGATAGGCGACGCCGAGCTGGATGTTGGTCTTGGCGGCCGCTTCGGTCGGGTCTTCCTGCTTGCGCGGCTTGGTCCCGTCGGTGGATACGCAGCCGGCGAGCAGGCAGACCGCCAGGCCGGCAATCCATCGAGTGTTCATGCGCGCACCTGCAAGCCGAAGGTTTTCGAACCCAGCCGCACGATGGTGCGGTCGGTGACCTGGCCCGCGAGTTGTCCGCAGGCCGCATCGATGTCGTCGCCGCGCGTCCTGCGGATGGTGACGATGAGCCCGCGCTGCATGAGCTCGTCGCGGAATTTCTCGATCGCCGGCGCGGGTGAGCGGCGATAGCTGCGTTCCGGGAAACGGATTGAACGGAATGAGATTGAGCTTGGCGGGCTTGTCGCGCAAAAGCTTTGCCAGCTCGCGCGCGTGCGCCGGCTGGTCGTTGATGCCGTCGAGCATCACGTATTCGAACGTGACGCTGCGGCCGTTCTGTTCGTCGAGGTAGTGCCAGCAGGCCTCGAACAACTCGGCGATGTTGTGCTTGCGGTTGATGGGCACGAGCTGGCTGCGCAGCTCGTCGTTCGGCGCGTGCAGCGACACCGCCAGCGCGCAGTTCACTTCCTCGGCGAGCTTGTAGATCTGCGGCACGAGCCCCGAGGTGGACAGCGTGACGCGGCGGCGCGAGATGTCGAACCCCAGGTCGTCGAGAAAGATGCGGATGGCCGGCACCACGTTGCGGAAATTGGCCAGCGGCTCGCCCATGCCCATGAACACGATGTTGGTGATGATGCGATTGTCGCCCACCTGCCAGCCCAGCTCCCGGTTCGCCAGCCACACCTGCCCGACGATCTCGGCGGTGGTGAGGTTGCGGTTGAAGCCCTGCTGCGCGGTCGAGCAGAACGAGCAGTCGAGCGCGCAGCCGACCTGCGAGGAAATGCACAACGTGCCGCGATCTTCCTCCGGGATGTAGACCATCTCGAAAGCCTGGCCGTTGCCGCCCGACAGCAGCCACTTGCGCGTGCCGTCCGAGGCGATCTGGGTCTTGACGATCTCGGGCACCGCGACTTCCGCGCGTTGCACGAGCTCGGCGCGGAAATCCTTGGCGAGGTCGGTCATCGCCGCGATGTCGCCCTCGCCGCGCTTGTACAGCCAGTTCATGAGCTGGCGCGCGCGGAAGGGCTTGCTGCCCATCGAACCCACGAACGCCTCGAGGTCCGCCTTGGGCAGGCCTAACAAGTTCGTCCGTGGGTTGATGAGCAGCGGACATCTGACGATTACCCGCGCGGGCAGAGCTCCGTCGTGCGGAAGAAGTACGCGATTTCGATCGCGGCGTTCTCGGCGGAATCCGAACCGTGCACGGTGTTCGCTTCGATGCTCTCGGCGAGATCGGCGCGGATGGTGCCGGGCGCGGCCTTCTTCGGATCCGTGGCGCCCATGACTTCGCGATTCTTCGCGATCGCGCCTTCACCTTCGAGCACCTGCACGAGCACCGGACCCGAGGTCATGTACTTCACGAGGTCCTTGAAGAACGGACGCGCGGCATGCACGGCGTAGAAACCTTCGGCGTCACGCTGCGACAGATGCACCATGCGCGCGGCGACGACCTTGAGGCCGACCTTTTCGAAGCGGCCGATGACCTGGCCGATGAGGTTACGGGCAACGCCGTCGGGCTTGACGATGGACAGAGTGCGCTCGAGCGCCATGCGAATGATTCCTTGTGGGGGTCTGTGAAGGCGCGCGATTGTACCGGGAGGCCGCGCTTCCCGCGAGTAAGCCGCTGAAATTCAAGAGTTCCCAGGTCTCATGTACGGCGCCGCTTCGGCGCCGTTTTCCGACGTGGCGCGCAAGCGCCTGACAATTGTCTGGAAATCTAGACGTTGAACGACTCGCCGCAGCCGCACTCGCCTTTGATGTTCGGGTTGTGGAAGCGGAAGGCCTCGTTCAGGCCCTGTTTGACGAAATCCACGGTGGTGCCGTTGATGAGCGGCAGGCTCTCGGGATCGACGAACACCTTGACCCCCTGGTCTTCGAACACCAGGTCCCGGGCTTGCGCGTCGTCGGCGTAGTTCACGACGTAGGCAAAGCCCGAGCAGCCGGTCTTGCGCACGCCCAGACGCAGGCCCAATCCCTTGCCGCGCGAGGCGATGAAGGTCTTGACGCGATCGGCTGCAGCCGGTGTGAGCGAAATAGACATTTTGAGAAATCCTGGGTCCTTCAAGAATTCAACGCCGCACGCAATGCATCTTCGACGATCAGCAGCCGGCCAAGTTTCTCGGCCGGGACTTCGAATGCCTGCGCCCAGTCGGCGGGAGTTCCGGGAAGTCCGGCATCGAGCTTCGCGGCCTTCCATGACCTCACATAACCAGGCGACCACGGCCACAGTATGGGGGCATCCGTAGGCGCTGAAACGGGCACTTTTCACAATCCCGTCGGCAATTTGCAGCTCGAAAAACACCGGCCGTTCCGTCGGCCTGCTTTCCCGCCCGCCCCTGGCGCAGGTCCGGCGGGGCATTGTCCTCAGGGAATGCCGGGATGCGCGGCGCGGCGAGGAAATAGCGGCGCGCCAGCGGGTTCAGCGTGCGAACCAGGAGGCTGTCCGCCGGACCGTCGGCGGCTGGCGCCTGATGGGCGGCCGGCTCGCTTCCCGGTTCGGTGGTCCCCGCCAGCGTGCGCAGCCGCGCGACCTCGGCGCGAATGTCGGTGGCCGCCGCATCGACTTCCGCCGGCGGTGGTGAATCTGCCCAGCGACAGGCGCAATGAGCTCTGCGCGAGCTCGGTGTCGCGGCCCAGCGAGCGCAGCACGTAACTCGGTTCGCGGGTCGCGGAGCTGCAGGCCGAGCCCGACGAGAGCGCGAGCCCCGCAAGGCCCGTGATCAGGCTTTCGCCTTCGACGCCCTGGAATCGAGACGTTGAGCAAGCCCGGGCACACGCTGATCCCGTGGTCCATTGAGAATGGCGCCCGGAATCGCTCTCGAGTTCCCGCCACAGCCGCGCCGCCAGGTCGCGCGCATGAGCCGCATCGGCCGCGCCCTGCGGTTCGCGCGAGCGCGGCCGCGAGCCCCAGGCCGACGATCTGGTGCGTCGGCAGCGTGCCGGACCGCAGTCCGCGCTCGTGCCCGCCACCGAACTGAATCGGTGCGATCCGCGGTCGGACGCTCTCGCGCACGTACAGCGCACCGATTCCCTTGGGGCCGTAGAACTTGTGTGCCGTCAGCGACAGGAAGTCGACGCCGAGCTGGTCGACGTCGACGCGGCAGCTTGCCCGCCGCCTGCGACGCATCCGTGTGCACCAGGACACCGCGCGCGCGGCAGATCTCCGCAATCGCCGCGAGGTCCGAGATCGCGCCGATCTCGTTGTTGACCAGCATCAGCGACACCAGCAGCGTGTCGGCGCGCAGCGCGGCGCGCACGATGTCCGCGGTGCACGCGGCCGCTGGCGTCCGGCTCCACCAGCGTGACGGCGAAGACCTTCTTTCTCGAGCTGCTTGCAGGTGTCGAGCACCGACTTGTGTTCGGTGCGCGAGCTCACGATATGGCTGCGGCCTTGTCCGCCGCGCAGCGCCGCGCGCGCCACGCCGAGCAGGCGCCAGGTTGTTTGCCTCGGTGGCGCCCGACGTGAAGATGATTTCGCGCGGGCGTCGCGCCGATCAGCGCGGCGACCTGCGCGCGCGCCGCCTCGACGCGTTGCTGTGCCGCGAGCCCCGGACCATGGGTGACCGAGGCCGGATTGCCCTGCGCGTGCGGATCCGTCAGGCAATCGGCCATGGCCGCGGCGACGCGCGGATCCACCGGCGTGGTGGCGGCGTAGTCGAGGTAGATAGTCACCTCACGACCTGCCGGCGGGACGCCGCTTGCTCTGCACCGAGGTCAGCAGGCCGCGCAGGATGTTGACCTCGTTCTGGTCCATCTCGCAGCGCTGGAACAGGCGGCGGATGCGCGTCATCAGCTGCGTGCCGCTTTGCGTGCGATCGCGAAAATCCACTTCTTCCATGACTTCGGCAAGGTGCGCATAGAAGCGCTCCATGTCCGCGCCGGGCGCGAGTGGCACCGGCGATTCGGACAACGGGCGTTCGCTCGCCGGGCTGCCCGCGGCGCGGAACAGTTCGTAACACACGAGCTGCACGGCCATGGCGAGGTTGAGCGACGGATACTCGGGGTTGGCGGGAATGCGGATCAGCAGGTGCGCGAGCGCCAGCTCTTCATTGGTGAGCCCGGTGCGCTCCGCGCCGAACAACACCGCGGCCGGCCCGCGCGCGCTCATGTCGAAAATGCGCTGCGCAGCTTCGTGCACATCGAGTGCGCGGAAGTTCTGGTCACGCGGCCGCGAAGTGGTGGCGGCCACGAAACCGCAGTCGGCGACCGCCTCGACGACGCTGTCCGACCACGCGCGCGCGGCCCAGCAGATCGTCGGCTCCCGAGGCACGCGCCGTGGCTTCCGCGTGCGGAAATGCCTTGGGTCGCACCAGCACCAGCTCCGCCAACGCCATGTTTTTCATGGCGCGCGCCACCGCCCCGATGTTTCCCGGGTGTGAGGGCTCGACGAGCACGATGCGAATGGCGGTCAGCGGCATGGCCTGTATCATAGCGACCCTTTTCGCAGGCCCCCTTCCCGATGCAGCCCCTACTCAATATCGCGGTCAAAGCCGCGCGCCGCGCCGGCGACATCATCGTTCGCGCCATCCCGCGCCTCGAAGCCGTCCAGATTGAAAGCAAGGGCCGCAACGACTTCGTCACCGAAGTCGACAAGGCCGCCGAAGCGGACATCATCCAGACCATCCGCCGGCTGTACCCGGATCACGCCATCCTCGCCGAGGAAAGCGGCGCGTCGGGCGACAACGATGTCGTCTGGATCATCGACCCGCTCGATGGCACCACGAATTTCATGCACGGCTTCCCCACCTTCGCCGTGTCCATCGCCTGCCAGATCCGCGGCCGGCTGGAACACGCGGTGGTGTTCGATCCCATGCGCCAGGAAATCTTCACCGCCTCGCGCGGCGATGGCGCGCAGGTCGAAGGCCGCAAGATGCGCGTCAGCAAGCAGATCACGCTGGAAGGCTCGCTGATCGCCACCGGCTTCCCGTATCGCACGGACGCGCCCTATCTCGACGAATATCTCGCCATGCTCAAGGCCGTGATGTTGAAGGCGTCGGGCCTGCGACGTCCGGGCGCGGCGGCGCTCGACCTGGCGTATGTCGCCGCGGGCCGCGTCGATGGATTCTGGGAAATCGGCCTGAAGCCCTGGGACACCGCGGCGGGCACGCTGCTCATCACCGAGGCCGGTGGCCGCGTCGGCACCATCTTCGGCGACGACTACAAGCAGGGCGGCCACGTGATCGCGGGCACGCCCAAGGTGTTCGCCGCGCTGGTGGCGGAGCTTTCGCCCCACGCACCAGCGAGTCTGCGCGAAGCCTAACTAGCGGGGGTCGTCGGAGCTTCGGGCGCCCTGTTGCGCATCGGGCTGACGTGGAACGGGTAGATGAAGTACACGGCGATCGTGATCACCAGGAACCATGCGAACCACACGCGGATCGCGTGTTCGACGCCGATCCATGCCAGCACGAAGCACAGGATGACCCCGATGGCGGGAATGACCGGATAGCCCCACACCTTGAAGTGACGCGGCAGATCCGGCCGCGTGTAGCGCAGCCAGATCACCGAGAAACACACCAGGCCGAAGGCCACCAGCGTTCCCACCGAGGTGAGGTCGCCGAGCTTGTTGATGTCGTAAACGGCGGCCGCGAGCGAAACCAGCACGCCGACGATGAGCGTGTTGATCCACGGCGTCTTGAACTTCGGATGCACCTTGGCGAGCGTCTTCGGCAACAAGCCGTCGCGCGACATGGAATAGAACACGCGCGTCTGGCCGAACATCAGCACCAGCACCACCGACGACAGACCGGCGATCGCGCCGATCTTGATGCACTTCGCCAGCCAGCCCCACTCGGGCCCGAAGGTGTCGACCGCAGTGGCCACGGGGGCCGCGACGTTGAGCTTGGTGAACGACACCACGCCCGTGAGCACCGCGGCCGTGAGCATGTAGAGCACGGTGCAGATGATCAGCGAGCCCAGGATGCCGATCGGCATGTCCTTGCGCGGATTCTTGGCTTCCTGGCCGGCGGTCGAGACCGCCTCGAAGCCGATGTAGGCAAAGAACACGATGGTCGCCGCGCGGATCACGCCGTCCATGCCGAATTGATTCTCGACCCCGGTCGGTTCCGGGATGAACGGATGCCAGTTGTCCGGGTTCACGAAGAACGCGCCGACCGCGATGAACGCGAGGATCACCGTGACCTTGATGGCGACGATGATGTTGTTGACCGAGCGCCGACTCGGAAACGCCCAGCACCAGCAGCATGGTCACCGACAAGGTGATGAACACCGCCGGCAGATTGAACAGCGAGGTCACGATCGATGCCGGATCGACCGGAACCACGGTGGCGAGCGGCAACTGCACGATGGAACCGGCGGGAACCGCGAGCTGCGTGCCGACGGCCAGATCGCGCAGCTGCGTAGTGGCAGGGTCCATGACCTTGGTGGCTTCCGTCAGCACCGCCTGAGCGTCGGCATTGACGGCGATGTCGAGTGAATTGATGAGCACGTAGCCGCCGGCCTTGGCCTGGTCGACGACGTCGTACTGCGCCAGCGCCGTGGAGAAGGCGCCGGTGATCGTCGCCTTGCCCTGCGACAGGAACTGCACCACCGAACCATCGGTGAGTGTTGCCGTGACGCCATTCAGGCTGACCAGCGGATCGGTCATGCTGAAGGTCGAAGCCTTGGCCACGACGAGTTTGCCGACGGCCTGCGTGAGCTCGGCGGGCATGAAGAGCCCTATGTCATTCAGGAGACTCACCGCGTAGCCCGACCATCCCACCGCCACCACCGAGGCGGCGAGTGCGTATTCGAGCAGCAGCAGCGCGCCCATGATCCAGGCGCCGAATTCGCCGACCGTGGTGTACGCATAGGTGTAGGCGGAGCCGGATACCGGCAGCATCGATGCGAGTTCCGCGTAGCAGAGGCCGGCGAAGGCGCACACGACGCCCGCGATGACGAACGACAACATGACCGCGGGACCGGCGTACAACGCGGCGGCGGTGCCGGTTCGAACGAAGATGCCGGCGCCGATGATGCAGCCGATGCCAAAGAGGATGAGGTGAATCGGTCCGAGCGTTCGCTTGAGTTCGCCGCGGTCGAACTCGGACTGGACCTGCGCAATCGACTTGGTACGCCAACCCATCGGGGACCCCGCAATGTTGTTATCGGCCGGATTGTATGGAGGCAGCGCAGGTTAAGCGAGTGATTGCCGTTATTCCAGGCGCTCGCGCGCCACATCGGAAAGCGGCGCCGAAGCGGCGCCGTACATTCAGTGGGCCGCACCTTGATTCCCGCCGTTAACCACCCTGCTCTTCGTCTTTTTTGTGCCGGCGCGAATCCATGAGGCGTCGCAGCCGGATATTCACCATCTCGACGCCCACCGAGAACGCCATGGCGAAGTACAGGTAACCCTTGGGGACATCGAAGTGGAAGCTTTCGGCCACCAGCACCACGCCGACCAGAATAAGGAATGCCAGCGCGAGGATCTTGATGGTCGGGTGGCGTTCGATGAAGGCGCTGATGGAGCCCGACACCCACATCATCACGCCGATCGCGAGGACGATGGCGCCGACCATGATGGGCAGCTGATCGGGCGTCGCGAGGCCGACCGCCGTGAACACCGAGTCGAGCGAGAACACGATGTCGATGATGGCGATCTGCACGACGATGACGGTGAAGCTCGCGAACACGCGCGTCTTGCGCTCATCTTCGACGCCTTCGAGCGTGCCGTGGATCTCGGTGACGCTCTTGGCCAGCAGGAACAGGCCGCCTAACAACAGGATGATGTCGCGGCCGGAGAACTCCTGGCCGAGGATCGAGAACCACGGCTTGGTCAGCCGCGTGAGCCAGACGATGGAGAACAGCAGCGCGATGCGCGTGAGCATCGCGAGCGCGAGGCCGGTGATGCGCGCCGACTCGCGCCGCTCCGGCGGCAGCCGGCTCACCAGGATCGAGATGAAGATGATGTTGTCGATGCCGAGCACGATCTCGAGCGCCGACAGCGTGATGAACGCTATCCACGCATGCGGATCGGTCAGCAGCTCCATCACAGCGCGGGATTCACCCTGTTACGGAAGTTCGTCGATGGGGTCTTTGCGCACCGCCGGGAACAGGTGCTCGGCCTTGAGGCCGCACGACAGCGCGATGGCGCTCGAGATGTAGATGGACGAGTACGTGCCGGCGATGATGCCGATGAGCAGCGCCTCGGAGAAGCCGCGCAGCGCCGAACCGCCGAACAACAGCAGCGCCACGACGACGATGGACGTGACCACCTTGGTCATGATGGTGCGCGACAGCGTCTGGTTGATGGCCTGGTCGAGCGTCACTGTCGGGAGGCAGGCGCCGGTTGCGTCTCGAAGTTCTCGCGGATGCGGTCGAACACGATGACGGTGTCGTTCAACGAATAACCGATGACCGCGAGGATGGCCGCGACGACCGGCAGATCGAACGGCGTCTGCGTGATCGAGAACACGCCGAGCACGAGGATGGGGTCGTGCATGACCGCGAGGATGGCGCCGAGCGACAGCCGCCAGGTGTGGAAGCGCAGGATGATGTAGAGCGCGATCAGCACCAGCGTGACCGCCAGCGACACGATGGCCGAGTTGCGCAGCTCATCGCCGACCTGCGGACCCACGACGGCGAGGTCGCTGATCACGACCTGCGGATCGATCTTGGCAAGGATCGTCTGGAACTTGGGACGCAGGACTTCGGCGGTTTCGCCGGTGGACTGCAGCCGGATGGTGACGTCGCGCGTCGAACCGAAGGTCTGCACCTGCGGCTCGTGATAACCGGCGCCTTCAACCGCCTCGCGGATCCGGTCGATGGGTCGCGTCCTGCGGGAAACGCCGCCTCGACGCTGATGCCGCCGGTGAAGTCGATGGCGAAGTTCAGGCCGCGCGTGAAGAACGACGCGAAGCGACACGAGCATGAGCACGGTCGACAGCGTGTACCACACCTTGCGTGTGGCCATGAACGGGAAGTTGGTCTTCTTGTGAAAGAATTCCACGATACGTGTCCTTTATCCTTCAGCCGGGCTCAGCCGATCGCCAGCTTGGCGATCTTGCGCTTGCCGCCAAACATCAGCGTGAGCAATGCGCGCGCTGCCCATGAGTGCCGTGAACATCGAGGTGAGGATGCCGAGCGACAGCACGATGGCGAACCCCTTGATGGCGCCGGTGCCGAACACGAACAGCACCACGCCCGCGATGAAGGTGGTGACGTTGGAGTCGGCGATGGCCGAGAACGCCTTCTCGAAGCCCGCCTTGATGGCCGCCTGCGGCGAGACGCCGTTGCGCAATTCCTCGCGGATGCGTTCGTAGATCAGCACGTTCGCGTCCACCGCCATGCCGACGGTGAGGATGATGCCGGCGATGCCCGGCAGCGACAGCGCCGACCCGAGCATCGACAGCAGCGCTGTCAGCAGCACGACGTTCGCGAGCAGCACGAGGTTCGCGACCACGCCGAACAGCTGGTAGTAGATGATCATGAACACGAACAGCGCGACCATGCCGATGACCAGCGCCGCACGCCCTTCTCGATGTTGGCCTTGCCGAGCTGCGGGCCGATGACGCGTTCGTTGGCGATGGAGATCGGCGCCGCCAGCGCGCCGCCGCGCAGCAGCAGCGCGAGTCTCGCGCGCCTCGTTCATGGTGAGACCGGTGGTCTGGAAGCGGTTGCCGAACACGCCCTGGATGGTGGCATCGTTGATGACCATCTCTTCCTTGATCTTGCGTTCGACTGGCTTGCCGTCGACCTCGACGGTCTCGCGGCGTTGCTCGATGAACACCACGCGCCATGCGCTTGCCGAGATTCGCGCGCGTGGTCTTGAGCATTTCGTCGCCGCCCGCGCTGTCGAGCGTGACGTCGACCTGCGGACCGCTCTGGCCGGTGGTCGGCCGTCGCATTGGTGAGCTGGTTGCCGGTGACGATGATGTCGCGCTTCAGCAGCACCGGGCGGCCGTCGCGGTCCTTGTAGAGCTTCGCGCCGACGGGCGCGCGGCCGGTCGGCGGTCAGCGGCGCGGTAGTCGACCAGCCGGTATTCGAGCGTCGCGACCTTGCCGAGGATGTCCTTCACTTCGGCCGAGTTCTGCACGCCGGGCAGCTGCACGACGATGCGATCGAGGCCCTGCCGCTGCACGATGGGCTCGGACACGCCGAGCTCGTTGACGCGGTTGCGCAGCGTGGTGATGTTGGAGGTGATGGCGAAGTCGCGCCGCTCGCGCACCTGCTGCGCGGTCATCACGCAATCGACCGCCGTACCTTCGCGCGACGTTGGCATCGCGGCAGGCGAGATCGGGCTGCGCCTTCTTCAGCGGCGGCGCGCACCGCGGCGCGATCCGCGCCCGCGGGCAGCAGCACGCGCAGGCCATTGGGGATGTCCGAATCGACCTGCAGCGTGCTGATGTCGGTGAAGGGATCTTGTCGGCGTCGAGCGACGCGGCGGAAATCCTGGTCGTAGGTGTTGAGCAGCTGCTCGACGGCGCCGTCGACATCCACCTGGTACAGTAGATAGAGGCCGCCGCGCAGGTCGAGACCGAGCGGCATGGCGCGCAGGCCGAGCGCCTGGATCCAGCGCGGGCGCGCGCGACGCGTACATCATCGCGTTGACGTAGTCCTTGGTGAGGCCGGTCTTCTCGTCCTTGACGATGTCGCGGCCCTTGAGCTGCGACTCGTTGTCGGCGAAGCGCACCGATCACGTTGCCGTCGTCGAGCTCGACGCTGGTGAAGGCGACGCCCGCGTTCTTGAGCGTGGCCTCGATGCTCGCGAGCTGCGTGGCGTCGATGGCGGCGCGATCCTTGCGCGCGATCTGCAGCGCGAAGTCGTCGCCGAACAAGTTAGGCAGGGCGAACAGCAACGCCACGGCCAGCACGACGCCGACGAGGATGTATTTCCAGCGCGCGTACTCGAGCATGTAAGACCCTCAGGCTCCCTTGAGCGTGCCCTTCGGCACCAGCGAGGTGACCTGGAAGCGCTGGACCTTGATGCGCACGCTTTCGGCGATTTCAAGCGTGATGAAATTGTCGCTGACTTCGATGATGCGGCCGAGGATGCCGCCGGCAGTGACGACCTCGTCGCCCGCGGCGAGCTTGGCCAGCATGGCCTGGTGCTCTTTCTGCTTCTTCTGCTGGGGACGGATGAGCAGGAAATAAAAGATGACGACGAACAGCCCATCATCATGAACATGGAGAGGCCGCCGCCCGGCGGCAGCGCCGCCAGCGGCCTGGGCCATGGCGTCGGGGATCAATGAATTCATGGTGTTATCTCACGCGTGACGAAAAACGGCGCCGCCTCAAGGCGGCGCGGGCCGCGTATTTTGGCCGAAAACTAAATTTATGCCACTTCAGAGTTGCGCGGGCTCCTGCGCTTCGCGTGAGTAGTCGCGAATCACCGCGTCGAGCGAGCCGGCTTCGATGCCGGCGCGCAGCCGGCGCATGAGCTCCAGGTAGTAGTGCAGGTTGTGGATGGTATTGAGCCGGGCGCCGAGGATTTCGTTGCAGCGGTCGAGGTGGCGCAGGTAGGAGCGCGAGAAGTTGCGGCAGGTGTAGCAGGCGCAGGCCGGATCGAGCGGACCGGTATCCGCCTGGTGGGCCGCGTTGCGGATATTGACCACGCCCTGTGACGTGAACAGGTGGCCGTTGCGCGCGTGCCGCGTGGGCATCACGCAGTCGAACATGTCGATGCCGCGCAGCACGGCGGCGATGATGTCCTGCGGCCGTCCGACGCCCATGAGATAGCGCGGCTTGTCGGCGGGCATGTGCGGCAGCAGACCCTCGAGCACGCGCAAGCGGTCCTCCTCGGGTTCGCCCACGGCGAGTCCACCTACCGCGAAGCCCTTCCACGGGAGTTTCTGCAGCGTCTCGAGCGAGGCCAGGCGCAGTGGCAGGTGCATGCCGCCCTGCACGATGGCAAACAACTCGCCGGGCGGCTGCCCGTTCCGGCGAACTGTAGTAGTGAGCGTGGCTGCGCGCGGCCCAGCGCATCGAGCGCTCCATCGAGTCGCGCGCCTGTTGCTTCGGTGGCCGGATACGGCGTGCAGTCGTCGAGCGCCATGGCGATGTCCGAGCCCAGCGCGAGCTGCGTGTCCATCGAATCTTCGGGCGTCAGCCGCACCGCGCTGCCGTCGATGGGCGAGCGGAACTGCACGCCCTCCTCGGTGATCTTGCGCAGCGATTCGAGGCTGAACACCTGGAAGCCGCCGGAGTCGGTGAGGATCGGGCGACGCCAGTGCATGAAGCCGTGCAGGCCGCCGTGCGCGCGCAGGATTTCGTTGCCCGGGCGCAGCATCAGGTGGAAGGTGTTGCCGAGCACGATGTCGGCGCCCAGGCCTTCGAGCTCCTCGGGCGTCATCGCCTTGACGGTGCCGTAGGTGCCCACCGGCATGAAGGCCGGCGTCTCGACCGTGCCGTGCGCGAGCTTCAGTCGCCCGCGGCGCGCGGCGCCCGCGGTGCCTAACAAAGTGAACTCTGCCGTCATGCGATGCGTCGCCGGGCGCGGGGGTTACGAACATGGCGTCACCATAACTGAAAAAGCGGTACTGCCCGGCGACCGCGTGCCGATAGGCCGCGAGCACGGCCTCGCGGCCGGCGAACGCGCTCACCAGCATGAGCAGCGTGGATTCGGGCAGATGGAAGTTGGTCACCATCGCATCGACGACGCGGAAGCGAAAGCCGGGCACGATGAACAGCGACGAGTCGCCGACGTAAGGCGCGAGCGTGCCGCCGCCCGCGGCGCTTTCGAGCGCGCGCACCACGGTGGTGCCCACGGCGATGACGCGCCCGCCGCGCGCACGCGCGGCCGCGACCGCCGCGCAGGCCGCGGCGCTCACCTCGACGAATTCCGCGTGCATCACGTGCGCGCCGACCGCATCGGTGCGCACCGGCTGGAAAGTGCCGGCGCCCACGTGCAGCGTGACGAACGCGCGGTGCACGCCGCGCTCGGTCGAGCGTCGGCGAGCAGTCCGTCGTCGAAATGCAGGCTGGCGGTGGGCGCCGCGACGGCACCGTGCCGGCGCGCGAACACGCTCTGGTAGCGCGTGCTGTCGGCGGCGTCGGGCTCGCGCCGGATGTACGGCGGCAACGGCATCTGGCCGTACCGCTCGAAGAAAGCGAGCGCGCGGCTCCGGTAGTTCGACCACCCACAGGTCGCCGCGCTTCTCACGATGTGTGATGGCGCCGCCGCGGCTCTGCAGCGGCATGGCGGGCCGCAGCGGCTTGCTGGCGCGCGCGTGCACCAGCGCATTGTCGCGAATCGAGCGGCCGCTCGAGCAGCAGCTCCACCTTGCCGCCGGATTCCTTGAGCGCGAACAGGCGCGCGGGAATCACGCGCGTGTCGTTGAACACCAGCAGATCGCCGGGCGCCACGAGCTGCGGCAAGTCGCGCATCTGCCGGTCGGCGAGCGCACCGGTGGCGCCGTCGAGCGTCAGCAGACGGCTCGCCGATCTCTCGGCGAGCGGTTGCTGGGCGATGAGTTCTTCGGGAAGTTCGTAGGTGAAGTCGGCGCGGCGCACGGCGGCGAGTTTACCGCCATGGCCGCACCGTCGCTCTCGCTATTCGAAAGTGCCGGCTCCGACCTGGCGCACGCCGGCACCGGCGGCATCGGCGGCATCGGCGGGCATCGGCGGCACCGGCGCATGAATCGAACATGATCGTCGCCGAACTCCGGGCGGTCCGGCATCGTGACGGCGAGCGTCAGCGGCTTGCGCTGGCGCAGCACGTTGAGATTGACCTTCTCGCCGGAGCTTGTAGGAACGCAGGATGCGCATCGCATGCGCGCCGTCCTCGGGCTTGCGGCCGTCGATGGACTGGATCACGTCGCCGTCTTCGAGCTTGAACGCATCGTCTTCTCCGGCGCCTGCACGACGAGCACGCCCTCGGTCGCGCCGAAGTACGCGCCGAGCTTCGGCGTGAGGCTCGCGAGCTCCATGCCGCCGAACTCGCCGGGAAAGAACGCGCGGAAGTGCTGGACCATCGGCATGGTGCCGGCATGTTGCCGAACGCTGCCCGGCGATGCGCGCCCACTCGGGCAGCCCGCACGTTGAACACGCGGTCGGTCGAACGTCATCGGCCGCGCGACGACGACGAAGTCCTTGTTCTTGCCGTCGCGAAGCACGCGCACCTTCACCTTCTGGTCGGGCTTCACGTTGCGCATCTGTGTCGACCAGCGTGCGATCCGGGATTGCTGCCGCCGGTGATGGCTTTGCCATCGAGCGAGACGATGACGTCGCCGTCGCGCAGGCCCGCCTCGGCGGCCGGGCCGCCCGGGCTCACGCTGCAGCACGCGCGCGCCTGCCTTGTCGCTGTCCGTTGTCGATCTGCACGCCGAGCACGGCGCTGGCGGTCGCCGGACCGCCGTCGACGACCCGGATGTCGTCGGCGCCCATTGCTCGCGCCGAGCTGCATCGACAGCTCCGCGACCTCGCGCGCCGCCTTGTCGAGACGCGCACGCGCTTCATCGAGCTTGGCGCGGGTCTTCGCCTCCTCGGCTTCGACGCTTCGCCGCTGTTTCGGCCGAGGTCGTCCCGCGGTCGGGCGTCTGCGCAACCGCCGCCGCGCTCATCGCCAACAAACAAACCAGCATCAACTGTTTCATGAACGGTCTCCGGGAAATCATCAGAAGTTGGCGCTCACCATCTCGGCGTAGCGCACCTGGGTGTAGGAATCGACCAGTCAGCGCGCGCGTGCGTCTCGAGGCGCGCGACCTCGGCGGTTCCGCGCGCCGCAGGCGCGCGTCGTTGAGCGCGTCGTCGAGCTGGCGATGTGATCCTCGAGCGCCGCGACCGCGAAATAGGTGTCGGCGCGCACGATGCGCGGCTGCGCGTCGCGGCTGTCACTGGCGATTTCAGCGCTGGACGTCACCACGGTCTGCGCGCCCTGCTCCTGATCGAAACGCCAGACGCTCGCGCCCACCAGGCGACGACGAGCGCACTGGCCGTGCCGCGCGCGTAGCGAGCCGGCGGCGTGCGCGCGCCTGCCTCGCGGCATGCCGGTCGATCAAGCGCGTCGTAGCCGAAGTTCACGTCCGACGGCGTCCGCGCTCGCATCGAGCCGTTTGAGGCGCGCGATCAGTTCGCCGTCGCGGGTGTCTTCAGTGTCCATCGAACTCACTCCTCAGCGAAATGCCGAGACCGGACTGCGCCGGCGGCATCAGATCGTCGCGCAGCCGCGCATGTCCGCGCGCCAGCTGCGACTTGGAAAAACTCACCGTGCGGTCGAACGCCTTCGCGATCTCGTCATGCGACCAGCCTTCGACGTCGTACAGCCAGACCACCGCGCGCGTGACCGGCGACAGTCTTGCCAGCGCGCGATCGAGATCGATGAGATCGGAGGTGCGGCTCTCGGACTCGGCCGGAGCCGCCCAGCTCTCCTCGGTCCAGGATTCGAGCGCCACACGCGCGCGATGCCAGGGCGAGCGAAACGCCATCAGGCAACGGCTGACGGCGATGCTGCGTACCCAGACGCCGAACGGCGCTTCGCCGCGGTAATCGTCCAGGTGCTCGAACATGGCGATCAGGGTGTCCTGCAGGAGATCCTCGGCCAGGCCCGCTGCGCCACCAGCCGCCGGATGATGCCGAGCGTGGCCGGCGCCACGCGCTCGAACAGCGCGCTGCGCGCGGCCGCGATCGCCGGCGCGTGCGGCGCGCGAGCTCGTCGGCCGGGACCTGGATTTCCGCGAGTCTTTGCATTGTGTTATGGCTTAGATGCCGGTCGGCGGAGAAAGGTCGCAAAGTTCGCGGATTGGCTTGGCTATACTTCCGGCCCCGCGCCGGGATGGCGGAACTGGTAGACGCGGCGGACTCAAAATCCGTTGCCCTAAAAAGGCGTGTGGGTTCGATTCCCTCTCCCGGCACCATCAATCGACTGATGAACTTCTGCAGTAACTGTGGCACCCGAGTCGTCCTCAAAGTTCCGGAGGGCGACCTCCTGCCGCGCCACGTCTGCGAGAACTGCGGCGACCATCCACTACCAGAATCCGAAGATCGTCGTCGGCAGCGTGCCCGAATACGAGGGGCGCATCCTGATCTGCAAGCGCGGCATCGAGCCGCGCCTGGGGTACTGGACCATCCCCGGCGGGTTTCATGGAAAACGACGAGACCCTCGAGGCCGGGGCCGCGCGCGAAGCGCGGGAAGAAGCCCTGCATCGACGTCGAGATCGGCAGCCTGCTGCTGGTCGCCAACGTCACGCACGCGCGCCAGGTGCACGTGTTCTTCCGTTCCCGGATGCGCAGCGCCGGACTTCGGCGTCACCCACGAAAGCCTCGAAGTGAAGCTGGTGGACGAAAAGGACATTCCCTGGGGCGACCTGGCGTTTCCGAGCACCGAATTCGCGCTGCGCCGCTTCGTCGAAGACCGCGCCGCGGGCGTCGAACGGCACCACGTGGCGCGAGATGCAGCGCCGTTTCTAGCGCAGCCTTTTCTGGGCAGAATAGCGCCCCCGAAAAACCGGGCTGAAAATTCCAGAAGGATCGATCGATGGCGTTCGTCGTCACGGAATCGTGCATCAAGTGCAAGTACACCGACTGCGTGGAGGTGTGCCCGGTCGACTGTTTCCACGAGGGTCCTAACTTCCTGGTCATCGATCCCGAAGAGTGCATCGACTGCACGCTGTGCGAACCGGAGTGCCCGGTCGAGGCCATCTTCTCCGAAGACGAAGTGCCGGCCGGTCAGGAAGAGTTCAAGAAGATCAACGCCGACCTGTCGAAGAAGTGGCCGGTGATCGCCGAGAAGAAAGCCGCGCCCGCCGATGCCAAGCAATGGGAAGGCGTGGCGGACAAGAAGAAGCTGCTGGAGACCTAGGAAGGTCTCGAGCGGAGCCTGCTGCTACATCTTTCCGGTTTTCAGGTATTTCGCGAGCTGACCGGGCGGCAGATAGCCGGGAAGCATCTCGCCGCTCGGCAGGAAAATGGCAGGCGTTCCCTCGACCGCGAGCTTCTGGCCGAGCTCGAAATCCCGCTTGATGATGGCGGTGGGGCACTTGGGCGAATTGACCGCCTCGCCATTCTTGGCGCGCGTGAGCGCATCGTTGCGATTGCGCGAGCACCACACCGCTTCGGCCTTGTGCCACGACTCGGTGTCGGGCCCGCTGCGCGGGAAGAACAGGTAACGCACGCGAATGCCGAGCCGGTTGTATTCGGCCATCTGCGAATGCAGGCGACGGCAGTAGCCGCAATCGATGTCCGTGAACACCGTGACGGTGTACTTCGGATCCTTGGGCGAGTACACCAGCATCTCGCTGTCCGGGATGGCTTCGAGGATGCGCGCGCGAATTCCGCGGCGGCGATTCTCGGAAAGATTGGCGTCGGAATCGAGGTCGATCAGGTCGCCGAGAATGGCGTAACGACCGTCGCGCGATCACGTAGCTGATCTCCGAGTCCGCGCGTGACTTCGTAGACACCGCTGAGCGGCGACATGCGCACGTCTTCGAGCTTGATGCCGTCGATCTTCTTGACGATGGTCGGCGCGCGGATCGGCTTGGCCGCTGCGCGGCGCGGTTGCCGGCGGCTGGTTGCGGCGGCTCCCGTCTGCGCGAACGCGGGTCCGGCCAGCAAGGTGGCGGCGATGGCGGTGAGCAGGCGGACAGAATTGAAGCTCATGGGGCGCTCATGGGCTCGTTGCGCGGTGTAGCGGATTCGACCGCGCACGGACCATCAAGTTCGCGCGCCAGCCGACGCGGAATCTTACTCCAACCCTGGGGGATCGGCGGCGCCCGAATGCGCCGCGCCGGCATCAACCGCGCGGGTGATGCGTACCGTGCATCTCTTTCATGCGCTCGCGCGCCACGTGCGTGTAGATCTGCGTGGTCGAAAGGTCCGAATGACCGAGCAGCATCTGCACCACGCGCAGGTCCGCGCCATGATTCAGCAGGTGTGTGGCGAAGGCGTGACGCAGCGTGTGCGGCGACAGCTCCTTGTCGATCACGGCCTTGCGCGCGTAGCGCTTGATGATGTGCCAGAAGGCCTGGCGCGTCATGCGATCGCCGCGGCGCGTCGGGAACAGATAGTCGGTGGTGCGGTCGAGCAGGATCTCGCTGCGCGGCGCGCGCACGAAGTCCGTCAGCCAGCGCACGGCTTCTTCGCCGAGCGGAATCAAACGCTCGCGATTGCCCTTGCCCATGATCCGGATGACACCCTGGTTGGTGTTGATCTGGTTGTACTTGAGGTTCACGAGCTCCGAGACGCGCAGGCCCGTGGCGTACAGCACCTCGAGCATGGTGCGGTCGCGATGGCCCAGCGGATCGGCGATGGCCGGCGCGTTCAGCAGCGACTCGACCTCTTCTTCGGTGAGCGACTTCGGCAGCGAGCGGCCGATCTTCGGCATCGCAATCTGCGCAGTCGGATCATCGTGGATCACGCCTTCGCGAACGAAGTAGCGGAAGAAACGACGGAACGACGAAAGCTGGCGCGCGGTGGAGCGCGGACGTGCACCCGCTTCGACGCGGAACGCGATGAACCCGAGCAGATCCGCGCGGGTGGTCTTGATGATGGGCGTGCCCCGTTCGGCCAGCCAGCGCGCGAGCGCTGTCAGGTCGGCACGATAGGCGGCGAGCGTATTGGCCGAGAGACCGCGTTCCATCCAGACCGCATCGAGAAACTTCGAAACGGTGGCGTCGGCGGTGTCTGCGGCGTGCGCTTCGTTCTGCGCTGTAGCTTGTTTGACCAAGACGTGATTGCCTTAATGCGTATGCGGATTAACGCGTCACGGCAGTATGGGGATGGGGGCTATCGCTTAGGCGTGATCACCTTCACAGCTCGGCAAAACCGTTAACATAAAGAGAACCAGTTCACATGAATCCCAGATCTCCCTTGGCGACAGCCCGCGCATGACCTCGACTTCGATTCATTGCGCGCCTGCCGTGGCCCGCGGCGATTTCCGTTCCGCTGCGCTTCATTTATGGAATCTACGCCGCGCTGTTGTTCCTGGTTGTAGCCCTGACGGCGCTGCTGGGCGTCCTCCTGATGCCTACATTGAAGTCTGCGCCGCGGCACCGCCCGCATCGCAGCAAGATCTTTCTTCCTGCTGGCCGGCATGCCGCTGCGTCTGCGCGGCATCGAAAACCTGCCGGCCGGTCAGTGCGTCGTGGTCGCCAATCACGCGAGCTACCTCGACGGCGTGGTGATGGCGGCCGCCCTGCCGCCGCGATTCGGCTTCGTGATCAAGCGCGAAATGAACGACGTGCCGGTCGCGGGACTGCTGCTGCGACGCATCGGCTCGGAATTCGTCGATCGTTTCAATCGCCACAAGGGCGGCACGGATGCGCGCCGCGTGCTGCGCACCGCGGCCAGCGGCCATTCGCTGGTGTTCTTTCCCGAGGGCACCTTCACGCCCGAGGTCGGGCCTCGGCAAATTCCACACCGGCGCATTCGCCATCGCCGCGCGGGCAGCCTGCCCGGTGGTGCCTGCGGTGATCCTCGGCACCCGGCGCAACATGCCGGCCACGCGGGTGCTGCCCCGGCCGGGCCCGCTCGAAGTGCGTTACGGCGCGCCGATCGTCGTGTGACGCCAGCACAGGCCGAAGGATCCGACCCGGCGCTGATCCTTCGCGACCGGTCGCGCGCCGCCATCCTCGGGCAGTTAGGCGAACCGGACCTCGCCGGTGCCGGGCCGGGAAACCGGGAAAACTCGTCGACCGGACACGGTTGATTGTCGGCCGCGCCGAGTTATCCCGGTTTCCCGGCCCGGCACCGTCCTTACATGTGCCGGCGGTACTGGCCGCCTACCTCGTACAAGCGCGCGTGATCTGGCCGAGCGAACACACCTGCACGGTCTCGAGCAGCTCGGCGAACACATTGCCGCCACTGGCGGCAACGGCTTGCAGGCGCTGCAACGCCTCGGGCGCCGTCTGCGGCGTGACGCGCCTGGAAGGCGTGCACCGCGTCCACCTGCGCACGCTGCTCTTCGTCGGTGGCGCGGAACAGCGGCGCCACCGCGTGTTCGCCGCCACCGCGCTCATTGAGGAAGGTGTTCACGCCGACGATGGGCAGCGAGCCATCGTGCTTGCGCGTCTCGTACAGCAGGCTCTCTTCCTGGATCTTGCCGCGCTGGTACATGGTTTCCATGGCGCCGAGCACGCCACCGCGTTCGGCCAGCGATTCGAACTCCTTGTAAACGGCCTCCTCCACGAGGTCCGTCAGCGACTGCGATGGCGAACGAGCCCGACCACGGGTTCTGGATGCGATTCAGGCCCAGCTCGCGATTGATGATGAGCTGGATGGCGACCGCGCGGCGCACGCTCTCCTCGGTGGGAGTAGTTAGCGCCTCGTCGTAGGCGTTGGTGTGCAGCGAATTGCAGTTGTCGAACAGCGCATACATCGCCTGCAGCGTGGTGCGGATGTCGTTGAACTGGATCTCGCGCGCGTGCAGGCTGCGGCCCGAAGTCTGGATGTGGTACTTCAGCATCTGGCTGCGCGGCCCGGCCTTGTACACGTCGCGCATCGCGCGCGCCCAGATGCGCCGCGCCACGCGGCCGATCACCGCGTACTCCGCGTCCATGCCGTTCGAGAAGAAGAACGACAGGTTGGGCGCGAAGTCGTCGATCTTCATGCCGCGCGCCAGGTAGTACTCGACGATGGTGAAGCCATTGGCGAGCGTGAACGCGAGCTGCGTGATCGGGTTCGCACCGGCCTCGGCGATGTGATAGCCGGAGATGGACACCGAATAGAAGTTGCGCACGTCGTTCTCGCTGAAGAACTGCTGCACGTCGCCCATCATGCGCAGCGCGAACTCGGTGGAGAAGATGCAGGTGTTCTGCGCCTGGTCCTCCTTGAGGATGTCGGCCTGCACCGTGCCGCGCACGCGCGACAGCGCTTCCGGCGCGCACCGCGCGTATTCCTCGGCGCTCAGCACGCCCATGCCGACCAGTTCGCGGCCGCTCACGCCTAACAATCCCAGGCCTTCGCCGTCCATGATCCGGCGGCAACTCGCCGCGGTACACCGGCCAGGCATCGGTGCCGGCGCCAGCGCGCTTCAAGGCTGCTTCGACGGCGTCCCAGCGGTCCGCATTGCGCAGGAATTGCTCCACGCGCTGATCGATGGCCGTGTTCATGTACATGGCGAGGATCATCGGCGCCGGACCGTTGATGGTCATGGACACCGAGGTCGACGGCGCACAGAGGTCGAAGCCCGAGTAGAGCTTCTTCATGTCATCGAGCGTGGCGATGGACACGCCGGAATTTCCCGTGCGGCCGAAGATGTCGGGCCGCGTGTCCGGATCTTCGCCGTACAACGTGGTGGAGTCGAAAGCGGTGGACAGGCGCGTGGCCTCGTGACCCGCGGCGAGATAGTGGAAGCGGCGGTTGGTGCGCTCCGGCGCGCCTTCGCCGGCGAACATGCGCGTCGGGTCTTCTTCTTCGCGCCGATAGGGATAGACGCCACCGGTGTACGGAAAGGTGCCGGGAAGATTTTCGTTCTGCAGGAAATCGAGGATCTCGCCCCAGCCCTTGAGATTGGGCGCGGCGAGCTTGGGGATCGGCGTGTGGCTCAGCGACTCGGAGTAGTTGGCGCCGCGCACCTCGCGGCCGCGCACCGTGTACGAATACTCGGGCGCCGTCACGCGCCTGCTCGCGCCCGGGCCAGGTCCGCAGCGCAGCCAGCGGCCTCGGCGCCGATGTCGTCGAGCGCGCGGTTGTACGCCGTGCGCAACGCGTCGAGCGCGGGATTCCCTCCATTCGCGGCGCGGCGGGAGCCAGCGGTTCGGGAAGCGCCGGATCGTTCAGTGCCTGCAGCGATAGATAGAGCCCATGGGCGCGACGCGCCGCATCCGCGCGGCGCGCAGCGATGCTGCGCTCCTCGCGTCCGCGCGCGGCGATCTCCGCGAGGTAGCGCGACGCGGGCGGACGGAACCAGCGGATCGCGGGAGACGAACTCGGTGGGCGCCACGACGAGCGGCACGCCCTCGCGATGAGTCCAGCGGCCGGCCTCACCGCATTCGTCATCGAGCGCGCGGCACAGCGAAAGGAACAGACGGTTCACGCCCGGATCGTTGAAACGGCTGGCGATGGTCGGAAACACCGGCAGCTCTTCATCGGGCAATTTCATGCGGTCGGGATGATTGCGGCGCCACTGCTTGCGCACGTCGCGCAAGCGCGTCTTCGGCGCCGCGCTTCTCGAACTTGTTGAGCACGATCATGTCGGCGAAGTCGAGCATGTCGATCTTCTCGAGCTGGCTGGCGGCGCCGTATTCGGCGGTCATCACGTACAGCGACAGATCGGCGACGATCGACGATCTCGGTGTCGCTCTGGCCGATGCCCGCGGTCTCCACGACGATGAGGTCGAAGCCCAGCCGCGCGATAGAGCGCGATGACGTCCGCCAGCACCGCGCTGGTGGCCAGGTGCTGGCGGCGCGTGGCCAGCGAGCGCATGAATACGTTGGGCGCCGACAGCGAGTTCATGCGGATGCGGTCGCCCAACAAGGCGCCGCCGGAGCGGCGGCGCGTGGGATCGACGGCGACCACCGCCACGTTGCGCTCGGGAAACTGGCGCAGGAACGCGTTGCAACAACTCGTCGGTGAGCGAGCTCTTGCCCGCGCCGCCCGTGCCGGTGAGACCGACGACGGGCGCACGCTGCGGATTGGCGATGCCCGCGCTCAACAGACGACGCAGGTCGTCGACGCCGGTATCGCCACGACCCTCGTCGCCGGTCCCGCCTTCGAGCAGCGTGATGGCATGGGCGATGGCGCCGTGATCGTGCACGTTGGGCATGCGCGTTGTCGCATCGCCCTTCGCGCGTCGCCCGACGCGCGCAAACACATCGTCGATCATCCCGTTGAGACCGAGGCTGCGCCCGTCCTCCGGCGTGTAGATCTTGGCGACACCGTAGGCTTCGAGCTCGGCGATTTCGTCCGGCGAGATGGTGCCGCCGCCGCCGACCACCACGCGGATGTGCCCGGCGCCGAGCTCGCGCAGCATGTCGATCATGTAGCGGAAGTATTCGTTGTGCCCGCCCTGGTAACTGCTGACGGCGATGGCGTCGGCATCCTCGGCGATGGCGGCGCGCACGATGTCGGCGACGCTGCGGTTGTGGCCGAGGTGCACGACCTCCGCGCCGCCCGACTGCAGCAGGCGGCGGATCATGTTGATGGCGGCGTCGTGACCGTCGAACAGCGACGCGGCGCTGACGAACCGCAGCGGCCGGCCTGGCTCTGGTGGCTTCATGTTACTGGCTGGTAAGATGGGTTACCGCAGAGTATCACGAGCACCGCCGCCCGATGCCCGCCGCCGCGAAGAAAGCCAGACCACGCAAAGACTCTGCGCCGCCGCGCCCTCCCCCTGGGAGGCGCGCCGGCGGCGCAGCGCCGGGCATGCGCTCAAGCGCGACGCGGTCATCCTTGCTGCGGCGCGGGCGTTCCGCGAGCGCGGCTATCACAACACCTCGCTCGACGACCTCGCCGCCAGCCTCGAGGTCACCAAACCCACTCTCTATTTATATGTGCCGAACAAGGAAGCCATCCTGTTCGAGTGTTTCCGGGCCGGCCTCGCGCAGATCCAGGCGACGCTCGACGAATGCGAGGGCGCTGCGGGGCCGGCGCGCGAGCGGCTGTTCGCGTTCATCCGCGGCTATGCCGCGGCCATTGTCGGCGACTTCGGCTGGTGCATGCTGCGCGCCGAAGACCAGCACCTGGGCGTGGCCATGAGCCGCCGCATCAAACTACTGAAGGCGGGCATCGACAAGCGCATGCGCGCGCTCATCGAGGCCGGCGTCGCCGACGGTTCGATCCGCGACTGCGATACGACGCATGACCGCGTTCGCGCTGGCCGGCGCGCTCAACTGGATGGGGCACTGGTATCGCGAAGACGCCACGCTCAAGCCCGGGCAGATTGCCGACCGATTCATCGATGTGTTCAATCGCGGGCTCCGTGGCCGCGATTGACGACACCACGCGGCCTCCGCGGTCGCGATTAACGGAGAGTTTCATGGACAACAGACAAGTCATCATCGCCGCCGCCACGCGCACACCCATCGGCGCATTCCAGGGCGTGCTCTCGCCGGTCACCGCGCCGCAGCTCGGCGCCGCCGCCATCAAGGGTGCGCTCGCCGCCGCGGGAGTCGCCAGCGGCGACATCCAGGAAGTCATCATGGGCTGCGTGTTGCCCGCCGGCCTTGGGCAGGCGCCGGCGCGCCAGGCGGCGCTCGGCGCGGGCATTCCCGCCGGCGTGCCCACCACCACCATCAACAAGATGTGCGGCTCGGGCATGAAGGCCATCATGATGGCCGCCGACCAGATCCGCGCCGGCGACGTGGCGCTCGCGGTGGCCGGCGGCCTCGAGTCGATGACCAACGCGCCCTATCTACTGCCCAAGGCGCGCGCCGGCATGCGCATGGGCCACGGCGAAGTGCTCGACCACATGTTCTACGACGGCCTGCAGAGCCCGTTCGACGGCCAGCTCATGGGCGTGTTCGCCGAGAACACGGCGCAGAAGTACGGCTTCACGCGCGCCGACCAGGACGCGTTCGCCACCGAGTCCACGCAGCGCGCGTTGAAGGCGGTCAGTTCCGGCGCGTTCGCGGCCGAGATCGCGCCGGTCACGGTCAAGGGCCGCAAGGGCGAGACCGTGGTCGACAAGGACGAGACGCCATTCACCGTCGACCTCGCCAAGATCGCGACGCTCAAGCCCGCCTTCCGCAAGGACGGCACGGTGACGGCCGCGTCATCTTCGTCGATCTCCGACGGCGCGGCGGCGACGGTGCTGATGTCGGCAGCCGAAGCCGATCGCCGCGGCATCAAGCCGCTGGCGCGCATCCTCGGCTACACGAGCTTTGCGCACGAGCCGGAGTGGTTCACCACCGCACCCGCCGGCGCAATCCAGAAGCTGCTGGCGAAACTCGGCTGGAAGGCCGGCGATGTTCATCTCTACGAGGTGAACGAAGCCTTCGCCGCGGTGACCATGGCCGCCATGCGCGACGTGGGCTTCGACCACGCGCGCACCAACGTCAATGGCGGCGCATGCGCGCTCGGCCATCCGATCGGGGCGACCGGCGCACGCATCATCGCCACGCTGGTGCACGCGCTGCGTGCACGCGGCGGTGGCCGAGGCATTGCTTCGTTATGTATCGGCGGTGGCGAGGCGACCGCCATTGCGGTCGAGGTCCCCTGACATCGCGCGCTGAGATATGCTGTGTGCGCTTTGCTGACAAACAGGAATCCCAATGAAGTACGCAGACGCGCGCGCCGTGATCACCGGTGGCGCTTCGGGTCTCGGCAACGCCGTGGCGCAGCACGTCGTGGCCGCCGGTGGCCGCGTCACGTTGTTAGACGTCCAGGAAGGTCCGGGCCAGGCCGCGGCTACGGCGCTCGGCGCCCACGCCTGCGTTCGCGAAGTGCGACGTCACCTCGGAAGCCGAAGTCAATGCCGCCATGGAGTCCGCGCGCGCCGCCATGGGCGGCATCAACCTGCTGGTCAACTGCGCGGGCGTGATCGGCGCGGGCCGCGTGCTCGGCAAGAACGGGCCGATGGCCGGCGATTTCTTCACGCGCGTGGTGCACATCAACCTCATCGGCACTTTCCTGTGCGACAAGGCGGCCGCCGCCATCATGCAGTCCAACGCGCCTTCGGCCGACGGCGAGCGCGGCGTGATCATCCACACCTCGTCCGTCGCCGCGTTCGAAGGCCAGATCGGCCAGGCCGCGTATGCCGCCACCAAGGCCGCGGTCGCCGGCATGACGCTGCCCATCGCGCGCGAGCTCGCGATGTTCGGCATCCGCGTCTGTTCGCTGGCGCCGGGAATCTTCGGCACGCCGATGCTCGGGGGCCATGCCGCAGGAAGTGCAGGATAGTCTGGGCAAGCAGGTGCCCTTCCCGCCGCGCCTCGGGCAGACCCGAAGAATTCGCGGCGCTGGTGCAGACCATCTTCGAAGTGACCTACCTCAATGGCGAAACCATCCGACTCGACGGCGCCATCCGCATGCAGCCGAAGTAACGCATGAGCACCGCCGGACCCGCACAACGCGATGTCATGGAATACGACGTGGCCGTAGTCGGCGGCGGTCCCGCCGGCCTGTCGGCTGCGATCCGTCTCAAACAACTTCGCCCCGAACTCACCGTCTGCATTCTCGAGAAGGGTTCGACCATCGGCGCGCATTCCTGTCGGGCGCGGTCCTGGAACCCGGCCCGCTCGACGCCCTGCTTCCCGAGTGGCGCAACGCGCCGCTGCCCATCAAGGTGCCGGTCACGCGCGATGAATTCCGGCTGCTGGGCGCAAAAGGCAGCCGGCGCCTGCCCTGGTTCCCGCAGTCTCTGCACAACACGGGCAACTTCATCATCTCGCTGGGCGGACTCAACCAGTGGCTCGCCACGCAGGCCGAGCAGCTCGGCATCGACGTGTTCGCGGGGTTCGCTGCCGCGCTGCCGTTGTTCGGCGACGACGGCTCGGTGTCCGGCGTGCAGATCGGCGACATGGGCGTGCAGCACGACGGCAGCCGCGGTCCTAACTACACGGCCGGGCCGGAAGTGCACGCGCGGCTCACCATCATCGCCGAAGGCTGCCGGGGCAGCCTCGCCAAGCAGCTCATCAAGCGCTACCGGCTCGACGCCGCCTGCGATCCGCAGGTGTATGCGCTCGGCATGAAAGAGCTGTGGCAGTTGCCGCCAGGACGCGTGCAGCCGGGCCTCGTGCAGCACAGCCTGGGCTGGCCGCTCGACTCCCGCACCTACGGCGGCAGTTTCGTCTATCACCTCAACGACAATCGCGCCTACGTCGGCTTCGTGACGGGGCTCGACTACATCGATCCGCGTTTCAGCCCGTTCGAAGCGTTTCCAGCAGTTCAAGCATCACCCCGAGATGCATGAATTCCTGAAGGGCGGCGAGATCCTCTCCGCCGGCGCGCGCAGCATCTCTGCGGGCGGCTGGCAGTCGATGCCGAAGCTCGAGATGCCAGGCGCGGTGCTGATCGGCGACGCCGCGGGCACGCTCAACGTGCCGAAGATCAAGGGCATCCATCAGTCGATCCGCTGCGGCATGGCCGCGGCGGAATACTTCGCGGCCACGACACCAGCATCGGCTTCGACGCGGAATGGCGGAAATCCGACGCCGTGGCCGAGCTTGCGCGAAGTGCGCAACGTCAAGCCCGGCTTCAAGCGCGGCGTGTGGCTGGGGCTGCTCAACGCCGGCATCGAAAGCGTGCTCGGCGGGCGCACTCCCTGGACGCTGCGCAATGTCGCGAGCTATCCACTCGAAAAACTCGCCGACTACGAATCGCCGAACCGGCACTGGAAGAATCGCGACCTGGCGCCGCGCGACCGGCTCTCGTCGGTGTTCTTCGCGGTCACCGCGCACGACGAAGTGCAGCCCGCTCACCTGCACGTGCGCGACCGGAACATCTGCGCCACCACCTGCGCCACGGAGTACGGCAACCCGTGCACGCGCTTCTGCCCCGCCGCGGTGTACGAAATGGTCGACGACGACGCCGGCGGCAAGAAGCTGCACATCAACGCGGCCAACTGCGTGCATTGCAAGGCCTGCGACATCAAGGACCCGTACCAGATCATCGACTGGGTGACGCCCGAGGGCGGTTCCGGTCCCAACTACCAACTCCTGTGACCGCAACGACAGACGTCCTCGGCGCACGCTGTACGCCCGGGAAATCGCCAAGCGCGGCTTCGCCGCCGACAACGCGCAACTCGCGGCGGTGCGCCAGCTCGAGCGCCTGCGCGCCGAGCTCGCCGAAGCGGCGTCCGCGCCACTCGGGCAAACGCCTGCTGCGCGGGCTCACGAGCTCCGCCGCCGCACCGAAAGGCGTCTACCTCTGGGGCGGCGTCGGCCGCGGCAAGACCTGGCTCATGGACCTCTTCTACGCCAGCCTCACGCAGACCTCGAAGCGGCGCACGCACTTCTACCGCTTCATGCAGGAAGTGCACGCCGACCTCAAGCGGCTCAAGGGCAAGCAGTCGCCGCTCGATGGCGTCGCCGACAAGATCGCGAAGAAGGCCCACGTCATCTGCTTCGACGAGCTGTTCGTCTCCGACATCGCCGACGCGATGATCCTCGCCAACCTGTTCGAGGCGCTGATCAAGCGCGGCGTCGCGCTGGTGTTCACGTCCAACGTCAAACCCAAGGATCTGTACAAGGGCGGACTGCAGCGCGACCGCTTCCTGCCCACCATCGCGCTGCTCGAAAAACACTGCGAAGTCGTCGCCGTCGATGGCGGCGTCGACTACCGGCTGCGCCAGCTCACCGCCGCGCCCATCTACCTGCCGAGCGGCGACGCCGACACGCTGAAGAAGCTCGAGGAGCTGTTCGACGACCTGTCCGATGACGACGTGGAATCCGGCGGCACCATCACCGTCAATCACCGCAAGATCAAGGTGGTGCGCGAGAGCGAGAACGTCATCTGGTTCGAATTCGCGGCGCTTGTGCGAAGGCCCGCGCAGCCCGGCGGACTACGTGGCGATCGCCAGCGAGTACCAGTCGGTGATCATCGCCAACGTGCCCGTGTTCGACGACGTCGCCGACAACGCCGCGCGGCGCTTCATCTCGGTGATCGACGAGTTCTACGACCGCGGCGTCAACGTGATCCTCTCCGCCGCGGCGGCGCCCGCCGAGCTGTACCGCGGCGAGAAGCTCAAGTTCGAGTTCCAGCGCACCGCGAGCCGGCTCGTCGAGATGCAGAGCAAGGAATACCTGGCGAGCGCGCATCGCGCGGCGTAACGGGCGCATCGCTCATCTCGATCAGCGCCCTACCGCAAACAACACCGCATTGTTGATCGCGTAGATAGTCCCGTCGGCGCCAACGGCCGTGGGCGTGTAGGACTGCCCCAGGCCATTGTTGAAGCGGATCCGTTCCGACAGCTGGTTCGTGGCCAGATTCCAGCGATACAGGAAGCCATCTTCATTGTTGATGAGCATCGATCGCGTGGCGGGGTCGAAGGCGCCCGTGTTGACGCACCATTCCCTGACACCGCCGGGATGGTCGGCGTCCGGTGTCGGGCCGAGGATGGTCATGACCTCGACCATCGTCGAGACTCCGGAGATCGGGTCGATCCGCGCAGCAGATGGGTCGAGGATCGCCATGCGATTGAGTCCCGTGCCCGTGCCGCGTCCGGCATAGTTGTTGTACTTGGTGGCCAATAGATAGGTCGATGTACCGGTATAGGTCGGGACGGCAGAGGCCGGAACGATCGATGCCGTGTCATCCCAGCCGAACGCCCCCGGCGTCCTGGTTTGTGTCAGCGCGGCATTGAAATGCAGCAGCCATCCCCGGCCGTTGTTCGACTGCGACGTGGACTCGAGCACGCCGAAGTACACATCGCCGTCGGGCCCGATAGTGGGCGATGCCGTCGCGTCGCCGGAGATGCGCGCCAGATTGCCGGTGGCCGGATCGCGCAGCACGACGCGGTTCACCAGCGTGAGTGTCGCGCTGTCGAGCGCCAGCAGGTAACCGCGTTCCTGGGGGTTGCTCACGGCAAGGTAGAGCGTCGTCCCGTCAGATGAAAGTGCCGGCGCACTGTTCATCGCCACGCGATCGATCGTGACGTCATTGGCGAGCACGCTCGCGGCCTGCCAGGTACCGACACCATTCGCGGTGATTCGCGCCAGGCCGCTCGAAAGACCCGCGGAGTTGGCGGCGGTTACGAAAAAGCCGAACCAGGCATTGCCGGCGGCATCCACCGTCACGGGCGTGCTGATCCGGACCGCCGAATCGAGTTCCGCCCGTGCATTGGCGTACACATTGGCGCCGTAGAAAACCACGGTCTCGACAGTGCCGGTGGCCGAATCGATGTTGTCGCGGTAGTAGAGCTTGCCGCCGGCGCCAGGCGCGTAGACGCGGCTGTTGGCTGTGATCGTCAGGTTGAAGCTGGGAAACCAGCTGTGCGGCGGAACGACGTAGTCGCTGGCCGCGCTCCAGATCAATCCGCCATTGACGCCGCTGCGCGCCTCGAACCGGAACGATCCTTGCGCTGCCGTTTTCATCGGCACCATCACCGTGTTCATCGACGAGATGACGGGTGAGCCGTAGTGCGTCAGCAGATATTCACTCGAATATTGCGGAGCAAGATCGACGGGCGTTTGCCAGATGATGCGATTCAGCGGAGGCGTGCTGATGGCGCTGACCGTCGTGTGCTGGGCATCGCGACTGAACATGGGCCATGCGGGGCCGCTGACGGGCGGCCCTGGCGGGACCGTCGGAGGATCTGGCGGATTTACGCTGATTGAGCCGTCATTGCTGCTGCATGCGGCCAGCGCCGCGACCAGGATGGCGGCGAGCGAGAGTCCACGGCTCCGCACTGATAATAGGCGCATGCGAATCGGATACTGCGTATCGCTATGCGCACGCGCAAGAGTCGCTTAATGGGAACTATGGGGCACAGACCTCTTTTGCTCGCAAAAGGCGTCAACCCTCAGCGGTTCATCGCGTCATCCACCTCTGCAATCAGCGACTGCAGCAGTGGTGCTGCGCGGCGATGCCGGATCAACGGCGCTCCCTGGCCCGACCACAGCGACATCAGATCGGCGCGATCCGCTGCCAGCGCCGCGGTCTTGAGCTGCGCGGTGAGCCAGGCCTGCACGGGATACGGAGCCAAAAGCTTTTCCTTGCCGCGCAGCGCATCGATGAAACCGTTGTGGATGCTGCGCGCCAGGCGCCCGGTGAATGCCCGCGTCAGCGTCGTACGGCGTGCATCCGCGCTGAACAACTTCGCGCGATGCACAGGTGTCGCGTTCGATTCCTCGCAGGCCAGGAACGCGGTGCCGATCTGCGCGGCCGCCGCACCGAACTTCAGCGCCGCGGCAATGCCGCGACCATCGGCGATGCCGCCGGCGGCGATGACCGGCACCTTGACGGCATCCACCACCTGCGGAATCAGCGCCATCGTTCCCGTCAGGCAATCCTCGGGTTCCTGCAGGAAAGAGACGCGATGTCCTCCCGCTTCGAAACCCGACGCGACGATCATGTCGACGCCCGCATCGGCAAGCAGTTTCGCTTCGGCCGCGGTCGTCGCGGCGCCCAGCGTGGCGATGCCGGCTTTGCGACAACGCTCGAGCACATCTGGCGATGGCAGGCCAAACACGAAACTGAACACCGGTGGTCGCAGTTCCAGCAGAGTCTCGATCTGATCCTGGTAGTAAGGCCCGAAGCGCGCGGGCCGCGATGGCAAGGGGACGCGCAGTTCCTCGTAGTACGGGCGCAGCAGCTCAACGGCTGCGCGCCATACCTCATCCGTCATTTGCGGATCGTCGCTGTCGCGCAGCGGAATCCACAGGTTCAGTGCATACGTTCGCCGTGTTCGCGCGCGAATTTGCGCATCGATCGCCCGGATTCCCGCGCCGTCCAGATGATGCACTCCGAAGGAGCCCAGTCCGCCGCCTTCACTCACCGCCACCACGAGATCGACTGCCGACAGGCCGCTGCCGAAAGGTCCCTGCACGATGGGTACGTCGAGCTTCAGGCGGCGCGTGACTTCGGTGTTCTTCCACATGGACGCCAGAGTAAGCTCATACGCTCCAACTGATAAGTACGCACCTTTCGGTGCCTGCCACCATGACCAAAGCAAACCCGTTCAACCCCCGACTGCCCTTCACAGGACATCCTGGCGCTCATTGGCAGCAAGTGGTCCATGTTGCTGATGTGCATCCTGCGCGGCGGCCCGACCCGCGCCAGGCGAGCTCGCACGTCGCGCCGGCGGCATCTCGCAGAAAATGCTCACGCAAACGCTGCGCGAGCTGGAACGTCACGGCATCGTGTCCCGGCACGACCACGGCACGGTGCCGCCGCGAGTCGAATACTCCCTCACTTCGCTCGGCGAATCGCTGTCCGGCCTCGTGCGGCAGATCGAGTGCTGGGTGGAATCTAACTACTCACGCATGTCGCGCGCCGCGCGTTCCTATGATGGTGGCGCCACGGGGTAATGCGGACATTCCTCATTTGCCGCACGCGCCGTCGACAATCCAGGCAACAGGATCGCCATTAGGCTCCCGAAGGACCGTGATGGGCATCAGTTCGCCGATGGAGCGCAGCGGGTCTAACCACTCCCCGATCTGCGAAGGAGCGACGCAACAGGCAAGCAATGTTCCTGACACGCACCGCTCGGGCGCCAGTGCCTCTTCGATCGCCGCCCAGATCGCAATCCTCCTCGCTTGCGGGCTGGCGAGCCGTGGCGGCAGCGCCCGCGACAGGCAGGCGACGAGATCGTCCTGCGCATGTTGTTCGATCAACGCCGCCATCTGTGAATCAAAGCCGGCAGCGTCTCCGGAGCAGAAGGCGGTGCGCAGCGCGGGACCGAAAAACATGTCGATGACCGCCAGCCGTGCGCGCGTGGCGGCGACGATCGCGCTGTCAGCGTGATGTACGAGGAACGACAGCTTCGCGCCGGGCGCCAGGACGCGCGCAATTTCGCGCGCCGCCAGATCAGTCTGGCTGTATTCGAACCCATACTGGCTGACCACCGCGCCGAATCGCCGCTCCATGAATGGCAATGCTTCCATGGCGGTGTGGGACAACACGGCCAGCTGCGGATGCGCCGCAGGCGGAATCTTCGCCGCGTCGATGCCCGTGACGTGCAGATCGGATCGCGCACCCACTAACAGGCGACCCACGGCGCACGCGCCGCAGCCGAGATCGAGAACCGGTGTGCCATGTGCAAGCGACCTTGCGAACGACCACCAGTGATCCGAGAGCACCTGCCAGATCTCGGGTGCACCGGTGGCGCAACCCGATTGCTCATGATCGGCCCAGAACGCCGTCCACGCGTCGGCCGCGCCGGTGTTGGCGGCCGCGGCGGTACCCATCACCCGAGAGGCTGTGTTCATCCCATCCACACAGACGCGGCGCCGAACAGGAAGCGGACAACGCCACCGCCCGGCCCTCACCTTCCATTGGTTAGTTCCTGGCGGATCTTGCGCGGCAGAATCGAAGCTCTACTGCGTGCGAGCCTCTGTCGGGCGTCTCGAAAGCTCGATTGGTCGCGTCGTTGCGACGCCGCGAGCCACGTCGCTTCGGCGCGGGCCAGGGCGAGCCCGGGATCGGACGAGTGGAGAGATCAGGACTCGAACTTCGCCGAAGTCTTGGCCCGCACCTGGTCCGCGGTGACGCCCGGCGCAAGTTCGATCAGCTTGAACGTCGACTTGCGATCCGGCCGCTCGAACACCGCGAGATCGGTGATCAGCATGTCCACGCAGTTCGCGCCGGTGAGCGGCAGCTCGCAGCGCGGCTTGAACTTGGCCGCGCCATCCTTCGAGTTGTGCTCCATGACCACGACCACGCGGCGCACGCCGGCGACCAGATCCATGGCGCCGCCCATGCCCTTCACCATCTTGCCGGGCACCATCCAGTTGGCGAGATCGCCGTTCTCGGCGACTTCGAGCGCGCCGAGCACCGACAGGTTGATGTGGCCGCCGCGGATCATGCCGAAGCTGTCGGCCGACGAGAAAAACGACGAGGTGGCAAGCTCGGTGATGGTCTGCTTGCCGGCGTTGATGAGGTCGGGGTCTTCGTCGCCTTCGTACGGAAACGGCCCCATGCCCAGCATGCCGTTCTCCGACTGCAGCACCACGTCTCATGCCGGCGCGGAATGTAGTTAGCCACCAGCGTCGGGATGCCGATGCCGAGGTTGACGTAGTAGCCGTCGCGCAGCTCGCGCGCGGCGCGCTTCGCCAGGTCGTCGCGATGTCCAGGGCATCAGGCGGCTCCCCGCTTGCGAATCGTGCGCTGCTCGATGCGCTTCTGGTAGTTCGTTCCCTGGAAGATCCGCTGCACGAAGATGCCGGGCGTATGGATCTGGTCCGGATCGAGCACGCCGGGCTCGACCAGCTCTTCGACTTCGGCCACCGTCACGCGTCCGGCGGTCGCCATCATCGGATTGAAATTGCGCGCGGTCTTGCGATAGACGAGATTGCCTTCGGTGTCGCCTTTCCACGCCTTCACGATGGAGAGATCGGCGGTGAGGCCGGTCTCCAGCACGAACAGCTCGCCGTTGACCTCGCGCTGCTCCTTGCCTTCGGCGACCACGGTGCCGGCGCCGGTGCGCGTGTAGAAGCCGTAGATGCCGGCGCCGCCGGCGCGAATGCGTTCGGCCAGCGTGCCCTGCGGGTTGAACTCGAGCTCGAGCTCCTTCGCGAGGTACTGGCGTTCGAACTCCTTGTTCTCGCCCACGTACGACGACACCATCTTGCGGATCTGCCGCGTCTCGAGCAGCAGGCCGAGACCGAAGCCGTCGACGCCGGCGTTGTTGGAGATCACGGTGAGATTGCGCGCGCCCGAGTCGCGCAGCGCGAGGATGAGATTCTCCGGAATGCCGCACAGGCCGAAGCCGCCGGACATCACCGTCATGCCGTCGCGCGTGAGCCCCGCGAGCGCCGACGCGGCGTCGGCCATTACCTTTGCCTTGCTGACGGCTTGCGTCAGACTGGCATCGGGTTGTTTCGACGGGATGCGCGTGCTGGAACGCCGACAGCGCCGCGCAGTTTTCCGCGATCAGCGCCAGGCGCGGATAACGCGTGACTTCGACGCCGAATCGCGACGCGGCGAACAGCTGCGGCACGAGGCAGCAATCCGCCATGGTCGGCGTATCGCCGTGGCGAGAACTTGCCGCTCAGGTGATCGCGCTCCAGGTGCGCGTTGAACGCGTCGAGCCCGCGCATGATCCATTCGCGCAGCCACGTGGTGATCGCGGCCTCGTCGAGATGCAGCTTCTCCTTGAGGTACTGCGTGGTGCTGGTGTTCTGCAGCGGCTGGATGTCGCAGGCGATGATCTGCGACAAGCATGCGCACGCGCGCGCGATCGACCGGATCGCGCGGAATCAGGCGGTGATCGGGAAAAGTCTCGTCGAGATACTCGATGATGGCCAGCGACTGCGTGAAGCGCTGGCCGTCGTGCACCAGCGTGGGCACGCGGCTCTGCGGATTCACATCGCGATAGGCGACGCCGACCACTGCTCGCCGCCATCGCTTCATGAGGTTCACGCCGTGGGTGACGTACGGCAACGACTTGAGATTGAGCGCGATGCGTACGCGATATGACGCGGAGCTGCGCCAGTAGCTGTAGAGCTCGAGATTCAAATGACACCCCGGCGAATCTGATCCAGTTCGATGGACTCGAACAATGCCTTGAAATTGCCTTCGCCGAAACCCTGGTTTCCCTTGCGCTGGATGATTTCGAAGAAGATCGGGCCGATGACGTTGGCGGTGAAGATCTGCAGCAGCACGCCTTCGTCGGTCGGCGCCGTTGCCGTCGATGAGAATGCGGCGGTTGCGCAGCTCCTCGATGTTCTCGCTGGTGACCGGCGACGCGGCCGGCGATGCCTTCGTAATAGGTTTCGGGCGTGTCCTGGAACGCCACGCCGCGGCCGCGCAGCACGTCCACGGTGCGGTAGATGTCGTCGGTGGAGAGCGCGATGTGCTGGATGCCCTCGCCGCGATACTCGCGCAGGTATTCCTCGATCTGCGACTTGTCGTCCTGCGATTCGTTGATGGGGATGCGGATCTTGCCGCACGGGCTGGTCAGCGCCCGCGAGAACAGCCCGGTCTTCTTGCCCTCGATGTCGAAGTAGCGGATCTCGCGGAAGTTGAACAGCGTTCTCGTAGAAGCCGGTCCACTTGTCCATGTGGCCGCGGTGCACGTTGTGCGTGAGGTGGTCGATGTAGCAGCAGCCCGGCGCGCTCGAGCGGCTGCCGGCTCGACCGGCTTGAAATCCACGTCGTAGATCGAGCGGTCGCCGTAACGGTCGACGAAGTAGATGAGCGAACCGCCGATGCCGACGATGGCCGGGATGTTGAGCTCCATCGGCCCGACGCTGCCGCGATGCGGCTCGGCGCCGAGCGACACGGCGCGCTCGAAGGCCGCGGCGGCATCGCTGCACGCGAAACGCCATGGCGCACACCGACGGGCCCGTGCGCCTGCGCGAACTGCTGGCCGAACGAATTCGGCTCGGCATTGATGACGAAATTGATGTCGCCCTGCGAATGCAGGGTCACGTTCTTGCTGCGATGCCGGGCGACCACGGGAAATCCCAGCCGCTCGAACAGGCTGCGCAGCAGCTGCGGATCGGGCGCGGCGTATTCGACGAACTCGAAGCCGTCGGTGCCCATGGGATTGTCTGGAACAGCCATCACTGGCCTCCGGCGCGAAATTGATTTAGTTTCAATTGTAACCATTCCGCCGGAATGCGAAAGGCGCAAGCAGCCCATGACGCGACGCGAGAAGCTCCACCTGGAAGGATTTCTGCCCTACCGGCTGTCGGTGCTGTCCAATACCGTGAGTTCGGCCATTGCGGCGGCCTATTTCGCCAACTTCGGACTGTCGATCCCCGAATGGCGCGTCATGGCGGTGCTGGCCGCCAATCCCGGGCTTTCGGCCGCCGAAGTCACGGCGCGTACCGCCATGGACAAGGTGGCCGTGAGCCGCGCCGTGGCCACGCTGCTCGCCGCCGGGCGGCTGCGCCGCACCACGGCGCCCGCGGACCGCCGGCGCACGCATCTCGCGCTCACCCCGGCCGGCACGCGCGTCTACGCGCAGGTCGTGCCCATGGCGCTCGAATTACGAACGACAGCTGGTGGCGCCGCTGTCGAAGCGCGAGCGCGCCACGCTCGACCGGATTCTGCGAGTTTTGCTAGGTCGCGCCGTCGAGCTCGGTCCCGCGCACGCTGCCATGAGCGCGTCGCGGCCGCATGTATAATCGCGCGCGCTGATCCGCGCGCCTCTCACCCCTTCCCTTCCAGAGAGTTCTCATGCTCGGCAAGATTCCCGCCGCCCGTCTCGCGCTCATCGAGAAGATAGTCGCGCACGCCTTGAAGGGCGTGCCGCGCGCGCGCCATGCGCTGACCGCGGGAGTTCCTGCGGCGCGTTCTTCCGCGGTGTCGCCGAAGAAGATCTGCGGGCACATCGCCCCGCGGACCTGGCCGCCGCCGCGCTCGCGCACCTCGAATTCGGCCGCCGGCGCACGGGCAGATCGAGGTGCTGGTGGACATCGCGCCGCCGCTCAACGCGGACGCGCCCACCGCCTCGCATCGCGCGCTGCTGCGCGTGGTCGCGCCGGACATGCCCTTCCTCGTCGATTCGATCGGCATCGTCTTCAGCCAGATGAACATCGCCGTGCACCTCATCGTGCACCCGGTGCTGGCCGTGCGCCGCGATGCGCGCGGCACTCTCAAGACGGTCGGCATCGACCGGCCGCGACGCGCAGGCCGAGTCCTGGCAGATGATGGAGATCGACCGGCCGCGCGACGCCGCGGCAGGCGCGCGAGCTCGAACGCCGCGTGCGCGCCGCGCTCGAAGACGTGCGCCGCGCGGTCACCGATTTTCGCGCCATGCTCGAACGCAGTCCGCGCGGTCGCCAACGAGCTCGAACGCGCGCCGCTGCCCGTGCCGAAGTCGCATGCCAGCGAAGCGCGCGCGCTGCTGGCGTGGATGCACGACGGGCACTTCGTGTTCCTCGGCTATCGCTACTACCAGCTCAAGCGCGGCCGATCGCGCGACGCGCTGGTGCGCGACAGCGCCAGCGGCCTCGGAATCCTGCGCGAACCTGCTTCGCGCGCAAAGGCTCGCGCAAACCGCCGCCGCCCATCGTGCTCACGGGACATCTGCGCCGGCAGGCGCGCGCGCCCGAGCTGCTGGTGCTCACCAAGGCCAACACGCCGTCCACCGTGCATCGCGGAAGCTACCTCGACTACGTCGGCGTCAAGACCTTCGACGCATCGGGCCAGGTGTCCGGCGAACATCGCTTCCTCGGCCTGTGGACTTCGAGCGCCTATCACAAGCCGCCGGCGGAGATTCCGCTGCTGCGCCGCAAGCTCGAAGCGGTGATCGCGCACTTCGGTCTGCCCGCGCAAAGCCACGACGCCAAGTCCGTCGTCAACGTCATCGAAACCTTTCCGCGCGACGAACTGTTCCAGACGCCGGTTGACCGAGCTGATCGCCAGCGTGCGCGGCATCGTCAATCTCTACGAGCGCCGCCGCGTGCGGCTGTTCGTGCGCCGCGACAGCTTCGAGCGCTTCTATTCCTGCCTCGTCTACGTGCCGCGCGACCGATACAACACCGAAGTGCGCGAACGCATCGAGCGCATCGTGCGCGCAGCGCTTCGGCGGCACGCACGTCGAAACGCAGGTGCAGATCTCCGACTCCATGCTGGCGCGTCTGCACATGCTGGTGCGCACGCCGCAGGGTGCGCCGCGGCGTCGAGAACATTCGCGGCCATCGAAGCGGAGATCGCCGCGGCGGCCGCCACCTGGGAAGACCGCCTGCAGCAGGCGCTGATCGCGCGCGGCGTCGAGCGCAGCGCGGTCGAGCTCGCGGCGCGTTACGCGCGTGCGTTCCCGCCGGCCTATCGCGCCGACGTCGAGCCCGCGCAGGCGCTCGAAGACATCGCCGACCTCGAGGCGCTGGCCGCGAATCCCGCCGTGCCGCAGATCAATCTGCGCGCCGCGGCCCGCCTGAACGGCAGGGCCGTCTGTCGCTGCGCATCCTGCAGGCCGGCGAACCCGATCTCGCATCTCCGACATCCTGCCCATGCTCGAGAATTTCGGGCTGCGCGTGCTGGCCGAGCATCCTTACCAGGTGACCACCGCGGAACGCACGGTGTGGATCCAGGATTTCGAGCTCGAGGCGCGCGACCTCAAGCGCGCGGACATCGCCGCGCTCGAACCGCTGTTCAAGGAAGCATTCCTCGCCGCCTGGCGCGGCGACATCGAGAACGACGGCTTCAATCGCCTGCTGCTGTGCGCGGCGCTGAGTGCGCGCGACATCGTCGTGCTGCGCGCCTACTGCCGCTACCTGCTGCAGACCGGCATCCCGTTCAGCCAGGCGTACATGGAACGCGTGCTGGTGGCGCAGGCGCCGATCACGCGGCGCGCTGGTGCGCCTGTTCCAGACGCAGTTCGCGCTCGACAGCAAGGCGCGCGAGAGCGCCGGCGGAACGCATCCGCCAAGGCCATCCTGCGCGCGCTCGACAAGGTCGCGAGCCTCGACGAAGACCGCATCCTGCGCAGCTACCTCAACGTGATCCGCGCGACGCTGCGTACTAACTACTATCAGACGATGGAGCCGGACGGCGACGGAACACCGAAGAGCTGGGTGTCGTTCAAGCTCGATCCGCACGCCATTCCCGACCTGCCGCTGCCGCGCCCGAAGTTCGAGATCTTCGTGTACAGCCCGCGCGTCGAAGGCGTGCACATGCGCATGGGCTACGTGGCGCGCGGCGGCTTGCGCTGGTCCGACCGCCGCGAGGACTTCCGCACCGAAGTGCTCGGGCTCATGAAGGCGCAGCACGTCAAGAACACCGTCATCGTGCCCGTGGGCGCCAAGGGCGGCTTCTATCCGAAGCGCCTGCCCGCCGGCGGCTCGCGCGAAGACGTGCAGAAGGAAGTCGTCGCCAGCTACCAGACCTTCATCCGCGGCCTGCTCGACGTCACCGACAACATCGTGAACGGCAAGACCGTCGTGCGGCCCGGCATCGTCCGCCGCGACGGCGACGATGCCTACCTCGTGGTGGCCGCGGACAAGGGCACCGCCACCTTCTCCGACATCGCCAACGCCATCTCCATCGAGTACGGCCACTGGTTAGGCGACGCCTTCGCCTCGGGTGGCTCGGCCGGCTACGACCACAAGGGCATGGGCATCACCGCGCGCGGCGCCTGGGAATGCGTCAAGCGGCACTTCCGCGAGCTCGGCGTCGACATCCAGTCGCAGGAGTTCACCTGCGCCGGCGTCGGCGACATGTCGGGCGACGTGTTCGGCAACGGCATGCTGCTCTCGAAGCACACCCGCCTGGTCGCCGCGTTCGATCACCGGCACATCTTCCTCGATCCGAACCCGCAGGCGGCGCGCGGGCTTTCGCGAGCGCGAGCGCCTGTTCAAGCTGCCGCGCTCGAGCTGGGACGACTACTCGCGCAAGCTCATCTCGCGCGGCGGCGGCGTGTGGCCGCGCAGCGCCAAGTCGATTCCGCTGTCCGCCGAGGCGCAGAACGCTGCTCGACCTCGACGCTGCCGGCGGCCACGCCCGTGGAAGTCATGCGCGCCATCCTGCGCATGCGCGTCGACCTGCTGTGGAACGGCGGCATCGGCACCTACGTGAAGGCGACCGACGAATCGCACGCCGAAGTGCGCGACCGCGCCAACGACGCCATTCGCGCCGACGGCCACGAGATCCGCGCCAGGGTGGTCGGTGAAGGCGGCAACCTCGGCTGCACGCAGCGCGGCCGCGTGGAGTACGCCCAGTCCGGCGGATCCGGACAAGCCGGCGGCCGCATCAATACCGACTTCATCGACAACTCCGCCGGCGTGAACACCTCCGACGTCGAAGTGAACATCAAGATCCTGCTCGCCGAAGTGGAGCGCCGTGGCCGCCTCACGCGCGCCGCGCGCAACAAACTACTGGCCAGCATGACGGACGAAGTCGCCGCGCCTGGTGCTGCGCAACAACTACCTGCAGACGCCAGGCGCTGTCGGTGCTCGAGCAGCGCGCGCCCGAGCGGCTCACCGAATACCAGAGCCTGATCCGCGCGCTCGAGCGCAGCGGCCACCTCGATCGCGCCATCGAATTCCTGCCGGGCGACGACGAATTCCTCGAGCGCCGCAAGCAGCGCCTCGGGCTCACGCGCCCCGAGCTCGCGGTGGTGCTCGCCTACAGCAAGATCTGGCTCAGCAATCACCTGCTCGATTCCGATCTGCCCGACGATCCGTACTTCGCGAGCGAAGTGCAGCGCTATTTCCCCGCGCCGATGCGCAAGCGCTTATTCGCGCGAAATCCCGCGGCACCGGCTGCGTCGCGAGATCGTCGCCACCGCGACCACCAACAGCCTGGTGAACCGCATGGGCCCGGTGTTCGTGGCCCGCGCGCAGGAAGAAACCGAAGCCGATCCGGCCGCGATCTCGCGCGCCTACACCATCGCGCGCGAAATCTTCTCCATGCGCTCGATGTGGGCCGACATCGAATCGCTCGACAACGCGGTGGCCGCGGACGTGCAGTACGGCATGTTCTACCGCACCAGCCGGCTGCTGCGGCACACCAGCTACTGGCTGCTGCGCGAACGCGGCAAGAGATCTGCACATCGACAACGCCGTGCGCGAGCTGCGCGCCGGCGTCGAACAGCTCACCGACAGCATCGATGTCGGTGATCGGCGGCGACGCGCGCGCCCAGCACGACGCGACGCATGCCGGAGCTCGCGGGCAGTGGCGTGCCGGAGAAGCTCGCGCGGCGCGTCGCGCGGCTGTCGCTGCTCGAACCCGCGCTCGACATCGTGGCGCTGGCGCGCGCCGAACACATGCCGGTCGCCGACGTGGCGCGCGTGTATTTCGAGCTCGGCGTGCTGCTCGGCCTCGACTGGCTGCACGGCGAGATCGACCGGCTCGTGGTCGATGGCTCCTGGCAGGCCACGGCGCGCACCGGCCTGCGCGATGCGGCCATGCGCGCGCATCGCGAGCTCACGCACCAGGTGCTGAGCACGCGCGGCGCCGAAGCGCGTCGGCGAGCGCGTGGAGCGCTGGAGCGCGCAACGCGCCGACGCGCTCGCCAGCTGGCAACGCACGCTCACCGAGATGCGTGCCGTGGGCAGCACGGATTTCGCCACGCTCACCGTGGGCGTCGAGGCGGTTCGCGGTCTGTCGAGCGGCTGAGGGATGCGGCTCGCGCTGGTGATCACCACCTTCGAGCGCCCCGATGCACTGGCCGCCGTGCTCGACCGCGTCGGCGCGCCAGCGCGTGGCGCCCGCCGAAATCGTCATCGCCGACGACGGTTCGGGCGCCGCGACGCGCGAAGTCATCGAGAGTTTCATGGCCCGCTCGGCCGTACCGGTGCGCCTGGTGTCGCAGCCGCACGAAGGATTCCGGGTCACGCGCCTGCGCAACCTCGCCATCGCCGCGACGTCGGCGGACTACGTCGTCTTCATCGACGGCGACATGCTGCTGCATCCGGAATTCATCGCCGATCACCGCGCCACGCGCGCCAGGGTTTCTACACGCAGGGCGTGCGCGTGCACGCCGACGCGGCGCTGACCCGGCGAGCTGATCGCGCGATCCGCGCGGCCTGCCCGCGATTCTGGTCGCCGGGCCTCGGCGGACTGCGCCGGCTCTATCTACTGCACTCGCCGGCGATGGCCTCGATGACGCGCACGCTCGCCAACGGCCTCATCGCCATCAAGAGCTGCAACCAGGGTTTCTGGCGCGACGACCTGGTGCGCGTCAACGGCTTCGACGAAGCGATTTCAGGGCTGGGGCGCCGAAGACAAGGAACTCTGCGCGCGACTCGAGAATGCCGGTGTCCGGCGCCAGACGCTTTTGTTTGGCGGCATTGCCTGTCACCTGCACCATGCACCAGCTTCGCGCGCGGCGCTGCCCGCCAACCTCGCCGCGCTCGACCGGACTCGTCGCGAGCACCGGATACGCTGCGAACGCGGCCTCGACGCGCATTTCAGCAGTCGCGCCTAGGCGCGCAAAACGAATTATCTGCGGGTAACATGGCGCTCCCTTTCGGAGGATGCGCATGCCCGGCAAATTGATACTCGTTCGACACGGCCAGAGCACCTGGAACGTCGAGAACCTTTTCACCGGCTGGCACGACGTCGACCTGTCGGACCTGGGACGCATCGAGGCGAAATCGGCGGGCGTCGAGATCAAGAAGGCCGGCCTCGTGCCCGACATCGCATTCACCTCCGTGCTCAAGCGCGCCATCCGCACGCTGTGGAGCGTGCTCGACGAGATGGACCTCATGTGGCTGCCGGTGGAACGCAGCTGGCGCCTGAACGAACGCCACTACGGCGCGCTGCAGGGGCTCGACAAGGCGCAGACCGTGGAAAAACACGGCGAAGCGCAGGTGAAGATCTGGCGCCGCAGCTACGACATCCCGCCGCCGCCGCTGGCGCTCGATGACAGCGCCACCCGCGCTTCGACCCGCGCTACGCCAAGGTCGACCCGCGGGTGCTGCCCGCCTCCGAATCGCTCAAGGACACGCTCGCGCGCGTGCTGCCGTTCTGGAACGATCGCATCGTGGCGGAGCTGCTGGCCGGCAAGAACGTGCTGGTGGTCGCGCACGGCAACAGCCTGCGCGCCGTGGTGAAGATGCTCGACAACGTGAGCGAGGCGGAAATCACCGAGCTCAACATCCCGACCGGCGTGCCGCTGGTGTACGAGCTCGACGCGAACCTCAAGCCGGTCAAGAGCGGCTACCTCGGCGATCCGGAGGCCATCAAGGCCGCCGCCGAAGCGGTCAAGAAACAGACCGAGAAAAAGAAATAGCTAGACGGGATTGATGTCGGTGCGAGCCACCGGTTTGGCGCGCCAGCCGTCGTAGCGCCCGTCCTTGTCTTTCGCCGCATCGGTCAGGCGCCGGCTGAGCGCTTTCATGTCCGGCACGACCAGCAGCATGGACTTGTGCAGGTGCAGGCTGTAACGCAGATCGCCGTTTTCGGGCGAGTCGACCACGTCGGTCTCGAAACCTTCGCGTCGCGAACCGCGCCGCCAGGACATCCGCGGCCTCGCGCGTCGGGAACGCGAGGAAGAAATCCACGTCGTGCGGCTTGAAGGGATCCGAGCCGTGCTTGCGCAACTGGTCGATGAGGCGCTCGTCCCAGGTGTCGTTCTTGCGCGTGCGCAGCTTGTTGAGGTTCTGCCAGATGCGCCAGCCGGCGATGACGCCGCCGATGATGGCGAACACGTACATCCAGGTGGCGGAGGTCAACATGAAGCTTCTGCTTCCCGTGGTCGTCTTCGGCTATTCGTCTTCGGCGATGGTGACTTTGAGCCCGGTCAACGCCGGTGTGATTTCGACCTGGCAGGACAGGCGCGAGTTCTCGCGATAGTGCGAAAGTTCGGTCAGCAGGTCGCGCTCGTCGGACATGGGCGGCGGCAGTTTGCCGGCCCACGCCGGATCGACGTAGATGTGGCAGGTGGCGCAGGAGCACATGCCCCCGCAGATGGCCGCGACGCCGTAGTCCAGCTCGCGCAACACCTCCATCACCTTCAGCCCCGGCTTGCACTCCACATCGTGGGAAACACCGTCTCGATCAATCACCTGCAGAGTCGCCATTCCTTTTCCCGAAACCTGAAGATTCGCGCCAATTCGCGGCGCTAGTGTGCCGAGGTTGCGCGTCGGGCGCCAGCGAAAGCAGGCGCCGCAGGGCCGCGGATTCGATCTGCAGGTCGGTGGCCGGCACGTTGCGGGCCACGCGGCGCGCGCGGTACCAGAGATATGTCAGCAGCGTGAAGACGTCGGTGAGCTCATTCGAGCATCGCAGGCGTGGCGCCGACGTCGGCGAGACCGGCGGCCTCGAGCAGCAGCGCACCGTGCGGCATGGCGCGCGGGTAGTACGCCATGACGCAGGCGAGATCGAGCAGCGGATCGCCGACCTGCGCGTATTCCCAGTCGATGAAATACACGCGATCCGCGGTCAGCACGTTGCCGTGATGCAGGTCGCAGTGCACGATGGCCGGCGCGCGCTTTTCGCTGGCGGCGCGCGCCAGGGCTTCGGCGCCATTGGCTAACAAGAACTGGATGCGCCCGGCTTCGTCGGGTTCACTGCGCACGATGATGTCGGCATATCGACGCGCGGCACCCAGCGGATCGAAGCGCGCCACCGACGGTGGCGTCAACGAACGCAGAGTGCGCAGGCGTTGGCCGAGGGAACGCAGATCGCGCATGCGCGTGAAGTAGTGCGGCGTCCACAGCCGCCCGTCGAGGTATTCGGTGATCAGGCACGAGCGGTCCGGCGCCGCGTAGATCACCGTGCGGCGCAATGCCTGCGGCCGCCGCCGCCGCATGCAGCGCCAGCTCGCGATTGCGATCGAGGCCTGGATCGCCGGATGAATTCTCGTTGAGTCGCACGACGAAACGGCCGCGGCGCGTGCGCACCAGGAAACTGCGATTGACCTTGCCGCCGCCGATCAGCTCCTGCGAAAACGGCGGCTCGCCGTCTTCGCAGCCCGGTACGTGCTGCAACATCTCGCCGACGATCACGCGGGCACCGCCTGCGCCATGCAGCCGCCGGCGCCAGGCGACGAACCCGCCGGCCGCGATGCCGATGAACAAGACATTGAGCAACGCGAGGAAAGGCAGGTCTTGCACGTAGAAGAGGAACACCAGTACTCCATCGATGGCGATCCAGTATAACCAGTTTTCGAGCTTGGCGCGCGCCGCGAGCCAGGTGGCCAGCAGGCTGAACCCGGTAGTTAGGGAATCGAGTAATGGCCAGGCGGCCCTGGTCTCCGCGGCGAGCACCTGCGCGGTGGCGAACCGCCAGCAGCGTGACGACGACGGCGGCGCCGACATGCCAGGGAAACGGCCAGCATGCCCACCGGCAACTCGCCTTGCGCCGCGCTGCGCGTCCAGCTCATCCAGCCGTACACCGACATGCCGACGAAAAAGACCTGCAGGGCGGACTGCATCGGTAGTTCGCGCATTCCCGCGAGGAAGGCCGCCAGCGCCGAACTCACCGCACCGGCCACCCAGCACAGCCGGTTGCGCCGCGCCGCGAGCACGGCGTACGCGGCCCCGGTGAGCATCGCGAGGATCTCGAAGGTCTTGAGCGCTTCGGGAGGCAAGTGTCAACCGAGCGGGCCCAGGACCTTCATGACGAAAATGGCCTTGCCATCACGCTCGAACGTGGGCTTGAGCTCCCGCGTGAGCGCGTCCATGACTTCTTCGTATCGGCCGAAGACCTGCGTGCTCATGTCGTTGGTCATGACCTTGAAGCGGCCATCGGTGTTGAGGCGCTCGATGAATCCCCGGATCGGCGGAATGTAGTCGTCGTGCAGGGGGTACAGGCTGATCTCGACGCCGATGTTCATCTGGTCTCCGTCAACGAAATAGTGTACGTGACCGTCACGCCCGCATGACGCGGATCCCCCGCCTGCACGTAACGAGTCGGTGTGAACTCCGGCGGCTCGATTGCCGAAATAGAATCCACGCTGCGAATAGTACCTGTCGAACAGGTTTCTGACCCAAACTTCCGCGCGCCAGTGTTTCCCTGAGACGCCCGCCTTGAGGTGCGTGAGCAGGCGTGAAGGTGCACGTTCATCGTGCGAATCGTCGAAATAGAAATCGTCGAGCCCGGCGAAATCGACGCGCGCGAACGCGCCGCGTGCACCACGATATTCCACGCCCAGATCGTATTGATACTGCGGCGCATGCGCCTGCTCGCGCCCATCGAGGTCGCGTTCGCCGTTCGAATAGTCGATGTAGCGCGTCTCGAGCAGCGCGGCGCGTATATCTACCAGCAGGGAGTCGATCGGCCGCCATTGCAAGGTGCCTTCCATTCCGTAGTTCTCGCCGCCGGCGGCGTTGTCGGTGTACTGCACGAAGGTCAGCGGATCGCCGGGTACCAGCTGCTCGCCGGTCGGCACCTGCTGGTCCTTGCGACGCATATAGAAGAGCGCGACGTCACCGGAGAGCGCAGCGTCGGCGCTGGCCGCGCGGAATCCCAGCTTCGAGGTTGTGCAGCACTTCGGCATCGAAGCTGCGCCGGTCGGCCGGAACGGCATCGCCGATGTTGAACCCGCCGGCCTTGTAGCCGCGCGCCAGCGTGATGTACGCGGTGCGCGTTTCGCCTAAGGCGCGACGCAGGCTCAAGGATCCGCCGTACATGGTTTCGTCCGGCGAAAACGCCGCGGCGTCCGAGTCCTCGTAGTCCGCACTGCGCCGCTCGGCGCGCGCGCCGACGGCAAGCACCGTCGAGTCGCCCAGTCGCCATTCGAGCTCGCCGTAGCCGGCGAGATTGGTCGCGCGATAGTCGCTCGAGAACAGCCGCTCGCCATCGCCGTACACCAGGTCGCGGTAGATGTCGTGCTGCTGCACGTCTTCGTCGGTGCGCAGCGCATACAGCGCCCGCGAGCCAGGCGAAATCGTCGCCGCTGTCGACGGCGGCGCGCGAGACGAGGCGCAGATCCGTGCTCAGGGTGCTGTCGTTCGCGATCGAACCGCTGGAAATAGTCGTACGGCGAGTTCGCGCCCCAGCTGATGTCGTTGCCCCAGTCGCCGTCGAAGGAATACACGCTGCGCGATGTTCCGAAAGCCGTGCGGCTCACGACGTCGAAGGCACTCGGCGCCGTCGAAGTCGAGACGCACGGCGAGTGCGCGCGCAATCTGCGTGTCCTGCCCGGGCTTGTCCGACAGCGTGGTGCGCGAATTGTCGATGGCGAACGCGTCGTAGCCGTTGTCGAGATCCACCCACATCGCCGTCACGTCGACGCGCAGGTTTTCCGAGCGGTTGCGCGTGCAATTTGAGGCGCGCGTTGCTCTCGTCGTAGCCGTTCGTGTCGTCACGGCCGAGATAGGAGTTGCGGCGAAAGCCGTCGCTGCGATAGTTGCCGGCGACCAGCCGCCACGCGGCCTCACCGCTCGCCCACCGGACCGCCTAACACGCCGCTCGCGCCGTAGCGTGCCGTGGTCGCCGAAAGTGACGTTCGCGTTCGATCTCGTGCTCGCGTTGCGGATCGCGCGTGTTCACGGCGATGAGGCCGGCGAGCGCATTCGCGCCGTAGGCCGTGCCCTGCGGACCGCGCAGCACCTCGATGCGCTCCACGTCGGAGAGCGTCGCGGGCATGCCGACGCCGGAGAAATCGATGCCGTCGATGAGGAACCCCACCGAAGGATTCGGCGCGCCCTGCCACTGCGACAGCTCGCCGATGCCGCGCAACTGGAAGAAGCGCGGCCGCGACGTGCCCGCCGACCAGTTGAGATTGGGCACGAGCCCGAGCACATCCTGGAAGTGCTGCACGCCCGCGAGTCTCGAGCGTGTGCGCTTCGAGCACCGTGGCGCTCGCCGGAAGATCGCGCAGATTCGCGGTCGCGCAGCTCCGCCGTGACCACGACTTCGTCGAGCGACGAGTCCTCGGCGATGGCCGCGAATGTGACAAACAAGAATGGAATCGCGCACGTGGCGCGTAATGAAGAGTGCATCCCTATCCCTCCGCCGGTACTAGCCGGATCAGGTTCTACGGGTTCGCGGCCCATCCGCGTCTCAGGCCGGTGCAATGCGCACAGGCCACCCCGAGGCGAGGCGGATAGTAACGGAATTTGCAGCTTGAGTGACGCGGGTTTGCGGGTAGAATTCGCGCCCCGATGAGCCGCCGCATCCGCATTTTCCAGGTCGACGCCTTCACCACGGATCGCTTCACCGGCAATCCCGCGGGAGTGGTGCTCGACGCCGATTCGCTCACCGACGCGGAAATGCTCGCCATCGCGCGCGAACTCAACAATGCCGACACCGCATTCGTGCTCAAACCCGACGGCGCGGACCACGACCTGCGCGTGCGTTTCTTCACGCCGCGCACCGAAGCGAGCTTCGTCGGCCACGCCACCGTCGCCACGCATTTCGTGCTGTCGCGCGACGGCGCGCCGCCGCTGCACGCGCTGGGGGCCGGCGGCCGCGTGCGCCAGCGCCAGAAGTCGGGGCTGGTCGACGTCGAAGTGCGCGGTTCGGGCAACGCGCGCCGCATCGCAGTGCGTCAACCGGCGCCGCCGCTCGGCCGCCAGCTCAACGATCGCGAACGTCTCGCGGTGCTCGACGCGCTCGCGCTATCCACCGGCGACATCGACACGCGCTGCCCGCTGCGCATCGTCGGCGGCGCGGGCACGCGCCTGATGATCGGCGTGCGCAGCACCGAGCAGCTCAAGCAGCTCAAGCCCGACTACTCGCGCCTCACTACCCTTTCCGCACAGCTCGGCGCGGCCGGTTTCTTCGTGTTCACGCTGTCGCACGGCCTTGCCGGCTGCCTCACCGAATCGCGCATGTTCTGCCCGGCGCTCGGCATCCCCGAAGATCCGGTCAGCGGCAACGCGCACGGATTGTTAGGCGCCTATCTCGCCGAGCAGGGCCTGCTGCCCCATTCGGGCGCCACCGCCCAAGTTCACCGGCGCCCAGGGCCACCACGTGCACCGCGCCGGCCGCGTCGACGTCGAGCTCGAATTCAGCGAAGGCAAGCTCGACGGCGTGTGGATCGTCGGCCAGGCGGTCGAGATCTTCGAAACCGAGATGTCCTTCGCTGAAATGGGGACAGTCCCCGTATTCGAGCGAATGGGGTCACGACCCCATTTCCGTCCCTCTTAGTGGGGGGCGTACTTGTTCGGGTCCACGCCCTCGCCCGCTGACTTCGGGTGCCAGCCGCTCGTCCCGCGGATGATGCTGTTGGGGATCATCGCTTCGTCCCAACCGTCTGCCGCATCCGGTTCGTCACCCGCGCGCAGGATCACGAGGCGCAGCGACGGCACCACCCAGAGTCGTTGAGTTCCGTCGGCGAGCCACGCCACATCCGCGCGCAAAAGCGCCGCCGACGTTCAGCGCCCAAGCCCAGCGGTGAATCGTTGTGCGTCGGCGTCAGCATGAGCGCGACGTACCGCGGCGGCGTGAACTGATTTCCTTCGAACACGCCATCGTTGGCCAGCAACTCACCGATGCGCATCCAGTCGCCGATCCTGGCGTCAGCAGCATCGCGCAACCCTCGGCCGCCGCACGCGCGAAACGAATCACCCGCGCCCATCGGCTTCCACAACCGCTCGCTGACCAGGGTTTCGAAGGGTTGTTTGGTCACTTTCTCGAGGATCTGCGTCAGCGACCTCCAGCGGAGCCCGGCTGAAGACTCCTCGACGCGCAAGCCGAGATGATCGCGAAGCGTTCCCTTGCCGGCCGGCGTGTCGGCGTACTCCGGAAGATAGCTGGATGCCGGCTCATCGAGGCTCGCGATGAGGCGGTCATTCATCGCCGAACCCACCAGCAATGGAATCAAGCACCGGCGCGAACCGGCTCGCCGAAAGCTGCGTCTCGAGCGTGGTGTCGCCCCAGTATTTCTCGAACACGATGTGCCCGCTGCGACCGATGACCAGCGCGGTGGTGTTGCGCTTGCCGGCGTAGTCCACCGCCGAGCTGGATCGCGGCCGGATCGATGCCCGCCTCGGCCGGAGTGACCTTCGGTTGCGGCGGGCCCGGCACGAGCGGCACGACGATGCGATCCGGATCGCGCGCTCACCGCGAATCGATACAGCGCGAATGCGACGACTCGCCGCGAGCGCCACGACCAGCGCCAGCATCCCAAGTTTCTTCATGCCTCACCCAGTGCGCGGCTCGCAATCGCGCGCCCCGCTTTCAGTTCCAGAACATGCGTCGTGTGCGCGGGCCACTCCTCGCGATGATGCGTGGCGATCACGCAGCTGCCGCCTTCGGCCAGCCATGCGTTGAGCCGGCGCGTGAGATCCGCGCGCGTTGCACGGTCGAGCCCGGCGAACGGCTCATCGAGCAGCGCCAGCCTGGGCTCGCGCGCCCAGGCGCGCGCGAACAGGATGCGCCGCGCCTGGCCGTACGACATCTCCGCCAGCGTTCGGCCGCGCATGGCGTACATGCCGAAGCGCCGCAGTGCACGCTCGGCATGTTTGCGGTCGCTGGCGGTGATGGCGTCGTTGAGACCGATGCTCGCGTAGCGTCCCGAAGCCACCACTTCCATCACCGGCATCCTGGGCGCGTGCCAGGTTTGCAGGTGCGGCGCCACGTACGCGGTGCGCAGCTTGAATTTCTCGAGCGCGCACGCCCGGAACGATGCCGGCGCGCACGATGCTGCCGCCCGATGCGACCGCATGATCGCCGTAGATAGTCCGCAGCAGCGTGGACTTGCCCGAGCCATTCGGCCCGTGCACCACCCAGCAATCTCCCGCGCGCACTTCGAGATTGATGCCGGTGAGGATGTGCGCCTCGTCCACGTGAACGTCGGCATGGCGCAGCGCCACCAGGACCCTGCGGCTCGCGCGCGGCCGCACGCGCGCCATGCGTCTTGCGGCGAGAGGAACGCGCGCGCGTCCTGTTGCAGCAACGCGCGCGCCTTCTCGGCCGCATCGGCGCCGCTGCGCTTCACGTCGCCCTGTTCGAGCTCCAGCAGGTGAGTCATCGATTCGGGCACGTCGGGGCGCCGATGCGTGGCGAACACCCAGGGCATCGACGAGCGCGTCGGTGCGGTTCAGCCAGTGCGAGGAACTGCGCGTGATTGCGTGCATCGAGCCCATTGGCCACTTCATCGAGCAGCAGCAACTTGGGCCGGCTGGCGAGTGCGCGCGCGATGAGCACCAGCCGCCGCTCGCCATAAGAAAGCGTGAGGAAACGGCGTTCGGCCAGCGCGCTTATTCCCAGGCGTCGCAACAATGAGCCGACGTGCCGGGTTTCGCGCGGCGTCGAGCTCGCGCATCGGGATATCGGTGCGCTGCACGCCCGTGCCCACGACTTCGCGCGCGCGGAAATTCCACTCGTAGTGCTCGTAGCGGTCCTGGCGTTCCGCGCCGACGTAGGCGATTTCCTCGCTGACGCCCGCGGGCATATCGAAGTTCTCGCCCGCCATCGATAGCGACGCAATTCGTGGCCCGTGGGCTTGGGCCACACGCTGCCCGCGAGAAGCTTCAGCAAGTTGCGTCTTGCCGGCGCCATTGCCGCCGACGAGCAGCCAGCGCTGTCCGGGCTGGATGCGCCAGTTCACATCGCGCAGCACCGCGCGTTCGCCGCGATCGAGGTCGATGCGCCGGAGCGTCACTGAGAGAGATGAATGTGCTGCGCGCGCGCGTCGACATGCGGCGCGGGAGCTTACCGGCGAAACCCCGGCGGCGCGAGGCGCTTCAGGAAACGATCAGAGAGGCAGGCTGGTCGCCGGGCAGGCGCGCGTCGGGTTCGTAGGCCGGCTCGTCGGCCTGCGCGAACAGCGTCTCGAAGTCCGCGGCCAGCACGCTGTCGAACAACTGCTCGATGTCGTCCAGCACGAAATAGGTCTTCTGGTACGAATCGATCAGGTAGTTGGTGCGCAGGACACGCTGCAGATCGAAGGCGATGCGCTGCGGGCCGGTGCCGCGCGTGGCATAGATCGTCTCACCACTCGACGAGAGAATGCCGGCGCCGTACGCGCGCAGCCCGCGCGAAGTGCGCACCAGCCCGAATTCGACCGTGTACCAGTACAGCCGGGCCAGCATCTTGAGCGCGGCGGGGTACGCGCGTGTGCGCCAATGGCGCCGTAAGCCTGGATGAAGTTCGCGAACACCGTGTGCGCGAGCATGGGCAGATGGCCGAAGAAATCGTGGAACAGATCCGGCTCGACCAGGTAGTCGAGCTCGTCGCGCCGGCGCATCCACACCGTCACGGGAAAGCGCCGTTCGGCGAGGTGCGCGAAGAAGTCCGCCTCGGGGATCAGCCCCGGCACGCCGATCACTTCGAAACCGGTCAGGCGCTTCAGCCGCTCGCTCGCTTCTTCCAGCACGGGGATGCGATGCGCGTCGGCGCCTAACAACCGCAGTCCGGCCATGAACTCCGGCGCGGCGTGCTCGCCCAGCAGACCGAGCTGCCGCTCGTAGAGCGTGCGCCAGATGGCCTGTTCGTCGGCGGTGTAGTCGTCGTAGTTCTGCGGCGAGCCGGAAATCGGCGGCGGCGTGGGCGTAATCGCCGCGCAGTTTCACGGGCGACCTGGGACGGAGCAGCGGGTAAGTCGAGCCATGCCGCATCTTGCTCTGCCGCCGTTGCGGAAAAATGGCTATTTATGTCAGGTGCCACCTGAATATTTGGCACTATTCACTACATATCGAGTAAAGATTGTGGTTAAATCCACCAATTATGAAGCTCGACAAGACGGATCGACGAATCCTGGATGTCCTGCAACGGGATGGCCGGATCAGCGTCACCGACCTGGCGGAGCGCGTCGGCCTCTCGGCCACCCCCTGCGCCCGGCGCATGCGGCAGCTCGAAGACGTCGGGGCTCATCCAGGGGTACGCGGCCATCGTCGACCCGAAGCGCGCGGGGCAGACCATCCAGGCCATCGTGCAGATCAAGCTCGAGCAGCACTCCGATGAGATCGTCGAACGCTTCCGGCGCACGCTGATCGACCGGCCCGAAGTCCTCGCCTGCTACACCATGACGGGCGAAATGGACTTCCTGTTGCACGTGATCGTGCGCGACATCGAAGCGCTTGTCCGACTTCACCATGCGGCGCCTGCTGCGCGTCTCCGGCGTGCGCGACGTCACGTCGTCCATCGTGCTCGAAACCGTCAAGCGCTCGCCGGTCATCCCGCTGGAAGAACTGGCGCCCGAGTGACGTCCGGCAGCACGGGCTGTCCGAAGTGAAGCCCGACATGTGCGCAGGATGCAGCCCGCCGGCCGAGGCAGGTGCGTACTGCGGCCATTGAGGCTGCGCATTCCCACGCGTAGTTAGCCTGCGCGCAAGTCGCGACAGCACGTACGCCACGACGCGGTCGCAACGCTCCGCGCCGAAGTCGAAAATCTCGGTGCTTTCGCCCTGCAGGCGGCGCGACAGCTCGACGCGCAGCAGCCGCTGTGCACGGAACAGGCGCGTGCGCACCGTGGCGGCATTGATGTCGAGGCACTCCGCGGTTTCGCGCACGTCGAGGCCTTCGACCGCGCGCAGCATGAACACCGTGCGGAAGTTCTCCGGCAAGGCATCGATGGCGTGCTCGAGCAGCGCGCGCGCATGCGCGGCTTCGAGGAATTGATCCGCGGATGGGCGCCTCGCTGGCCGCGGTTTCTTCGGCCACCAGGCGTCGTCGCCGGCTTCGTCGAGCGACACCGTGTCGCCGTGCACGCGTCGGCGGATCATCAGTGCTTCGTTGAATGCCACGCGCGTGATCCAGGCGCCGAACTTTCCGCTGGGCTGGTAAGCTGTCGAGCCGCGTGAAGGCGCGCAGGTAGGTTTCCTGCACCGCGTCCTGAGCGGCATCGCCGTCGCGAAGCACGCTGCGCGTGACGCGGAATAGTCGCCGATTGTGTCGGCGCATCAGCGCCTCGAACGCCACGAGATTGTGTTCGCGCGCGAGTTCGACCAGCCGGTCATCGGTCAGATCGCCAGTGACACGCCAGCCGGCGGGTTGTTGGACAGGGTCTCCGATTCGAGGAGGCGTTCATGGATAACAATGCGCCTGTCCTTGGATTTGTTCCCGTCCGCGCTTTCGGTATATACGGGAGCCCATGAAACGACGCTACAAATTCCTGCTGTGGACCGCGGGCACGCTGGGCGTCGCCGTTGTCGGACTGCGGCTCGTGCTCAGTCACGACTCGCCCTGCGGCACCGCGCCGCCGACTTGCCGCTGGCGAGACCCACGATGAATGGCTGGGTACGTCGCTGTTATGGCGGTCCGGAAATCGTTCAATACGAAGATCTCGCCCAAGCCCGTGGCCGCGGACGACGAAGTCATCGTCAAGGTGCGCGCCGCCTCAGTGAACCCGCTCGACTGGCACTACATGCGCGGCAAGCCGTACGTCATGCGCATGATGGGCGCGGGAATCGGCACGCCGACGGACCCGCAGTTGGGCGTGGACTTCGCCGGCGTCGTGGAGTCCGTCGGAAAGAGCGTCACGAAGTTCAAACCCGGCGATGAAGTGTTCGGCGGCCGCGACGGCGCGTTCTCCGAATACGTGCGCGTGCGCGAGAGCCGCAATATCGTGCTGAAGCCGGCGAATGTTTCGTTCGAGGAGGCCGCGGCGATTCCGATCGCCGCCATCACCGCGCTGCAGGCGCTGCGCGACATCGGAAAGCTCGAAGGCGGGCGAGAAAGTACTCATAAACGGCGCCTCGGGCGGCGTCGGCACCTTCGCCGTGCAGATCGCGAAAGCAATGGGCGCGGAAGTCACCGGCGTGTGCAGCGGTCGCAACGTGGAGCTGGTGCGCTCGTTGGGCGCCGATCACGTCATCGACTACACGAAGGAAGACTTCACCGAAGGCGCGACGAAGTACGACCTCATCGTCGACAACGTCGTCACGCATTCACTGTCTGACTACCGGCGCGTGCTCACCGACGATGGACGGTTCGTCATCGTCGGTTCCAACAACGACGGCGAATACCTCGGGACCGCATGGCCGATGTGCTCAAGGCCGGAATCTACGATCCGTTCGTGAGCCAGGAATTCGGCTTCATGATGTCGTCGATGGAGCCCGAGGATCTGGCGACACTTGCGGGCATGATGGCCGAGGGGAAGATCAAGTCGGTCATCGATCGCACGTACAAGTTCAGCGAAGTGCCGGAAGCGATTCGATATGTGGAGACGGGACGCGCGCGCGGGAAAGTGATGGTGAAGTTCGAATAGGCGGTGGCGATCCGTCCTCCCGCTGCTGCGCTGCGGCAACGCACCGCGCCCGGGTCATGACACCGCCGCACTCGCAACCTGTTGCAAGACGCTCGAGATTGCCACCCCTATAATCCGCACGCGCCTACCTTTCCGGACGTAAAGTAGCGCAGGCGAGCGCAAAGGATTGCTTCAATGGGATGCCTGCTCAAACAAGGCGGGGGACTTCACCCGCGACTCCGCATTGGCGCCGTTTTGTTGGCCGCCGGTGAGGGCCTGCGTTTGGGTGGAGTCGTCAAACCTCTCATTCGACTGCAAGGCGTGCCGCTCATCAACCGGCAACTGGTCGCGTTGAGCGGCGCGGGTGTTGATGAAGTCGTCGTCGTCACCGGCCACGCGCGCGAAGCCATCGAGCAGCAGGTCCGAAGCTTTTTCGTAACGCTCGCGCACCTCGATGCGCATGCGTCAGGACAGCAGTCCTCCGTCCGGGTGGGTCTCAAAGCGCTAAGCGGACAGTTTGACGCCGTATTCGTGATGCCCGCCGATCAGCCACTCATCGGCGCCGGCGACCTGGTCGAACTGATCGGCGCTTTCAAGAAGCGCGGCGGCGGACACATCGTCGTTCCCATGGTTGAAGGTCGCCGCGGCAATCCCATCGTGCTCGACGAAGTTGCGATCGCGAAAATCCTCGCGAGCGATATGAATCCCGGCTGCGCACAGCTCATCGAACAAGAACCCGAGCTGGTGAGCGCGCATCGAACGGACAATCAAAGATTTACGACCGACCTGGCTACGCTCGAAGACGTACAACAACTAGCCGACAGCACTGGATGGCGTTTCGAACTTCCGCCGCAAGAGAGCGTCTCCGCGACGTGATCGCAGGCTGAATTTTGCCTAACTAGACCAATGCCGCGAGGAAGAAGCGATGATTCCACGCCCATTCGAATACTACGCGCCCGCGTCGATCCTGGACGCGCTCGGCCTGCTCGAGAAATACGGTGACGAAGCGAAATTGCTGGCCGGCGGACACAGCCTGTTGCCGATGATGAAGCTGCGCTTCGCGCAGCCAGGCCACGTCATCGACCTGGGAAGGATTTCCGAGCTGCGTGGGATTCGCGAAGACGGCGACACGATTCGCATCGGCGCGATGACCAGCGAAAACGACCTCATCTGGTCGGCGCTCCTGCAGAAGAAGTGTCCACTGCTCGTCGAAGGCGCACGGAACATTTCCGATCCGCAGGTGCGCTACCGGGGCACGATCGGCGGAGACATCTGTCACGGCGATCCGGCCAACGACCATCCGGCGATGATGCTGGCGCTCGGCGCGTCGTTCGTGCTGCGCTCTTCCACTGGTGAGCGTGTCGTGCCGGCAGACGGCTTTTTCGTCGGCATGTACGCGACTGCGATGCAGCCGGACGAGATCATGACGGAGATTCGCATTCCGACGCCGGCGTCCGGCACCGGCTCCTGCTACTGCAAACTCAAGCGCAAGATCGGCGATTTCGCGACCGCCGCCGCGGCCGTGACACTCGCCATGAAGGGCGAGATGGTTTCGCAAGTCACGATCGCGCTCACGAATGTGGGCGCCACTCCGCTCAGGGCGCGCGACGCCGAAGATTCGCTCCGCGGTAAATCGCTGACCGACGCGAACATTGCCAACGCCGCTCAGCTTGCGATGTCGATCTGCGATCCGTCGCCCGATCAGCGGGGCAGCGCGGAATACAAGACCGCGATGGCCGGCGAGATGACGCAGCGCGCATTGCGCACCGCAGGCTCGCGCGCGCACCGTTGAAACAAGAAAAGGGCAACAACGTGGCTACCAAACAAGCGGTGTCGATGAAGCTCAACGGCAAAGTCGTGGACGTCATCGTCGAGCCGCGCGAACTCCTCATTCATACGCTCCGTGAAAAGCTCGGTCACACGGGACCGCATATCGGTTGCGAAACGAGTCACTGCGGCGCGTGCACGGTCGATATGGACGGCATGTCCGTCAAAGCCTGCACGGTGCTCACCGTCCAGTGCCAGAACTCCGACGTGCTCACCATCGAAGGTTTCGAACAAGGCGGCGTGCTGCATGCACTGCAGGAATGCTTCAGCGAGCAACACGGCTTGCAATGCGGCTATTGCACGCCTGGCATGATCACGCGCGCGTATCGCCTCCTCAAGGAAAATCCGAATCCGACCGAAGAAGAGATCCGCTATTGGATGGCCGGCAATCTGTGCCGCTGCACCGGATATCAAAACATCGTCAAGGCCGTGCAATTCGCAGCGAAAAAGCTCGCGACGAAAGCGGCCTGAAGCCGAATCGACGCCTCGCTCGCCGAAATTCACGCGGAGATTTCAAATGGCCGCTTCACCCGACACACTCGAACGACAGAACAAGCTCCAGGGCATGGGCGTCTCCCGCTTGCGCAAGGAAGACGCGCGCTTCATCCGCGGTCGCGGCACCTATGTCGACGACATCAAGCTACCGGGGATGCTGTTCGGCTCCATCGTGCGCAGTCCCTATGCGCACGCGCGCATCAAATCGATCGACAAGACCAGGGCACTGGCCGTGCCTGGCGTCGTCGCCGTCCTGACGGCCGACGATCTCAAACCGGTGAATCTGCATTGGATGCCGACACTCGGCGGCGACGTGCAAGCCGTGCTCGCGGACACGAAGGTCTGCTTTCAACTGCAGGAAGTCGCGATGGTGATCGCGAGCGATCGTTACGCCGCCGCCGACGGCGCGGAACTGGTCGAAGTCGCGTACGAGGAATTGCCCGCAATCGTCGATCCGCATCAATCCATGGCGAAAAGCGCGCCGATCATTCGCGAAGACATCGCCGACAAGGACAACGTCGGTCACGGCAAGCGCACGCATCCCAATCACATCTTCACCTGGGAAGCCGGAGACAAGCCCGCGGTTGATGCGGTGTTCGACAGGGCCGAAGTCGTCATCCGCGAAGAAATGTTGAATCCGCGCGTACACCCCTGCCCGCTCGAAACCTGCGGCTGTGTCGCGTCGTTCGACAAACCCACCGGCCAGTTGACCGTGTACCTGACCTCGCAGGCGCCGCACCTGGTCCGCACCGTCGTCGCCATGCTCTCCGGCATTCCTGAAAGCAAGATTCGCATCGTCGGTGGCGACATCGGTGGCGGTTTTGGCAACAAGGTGCCGGTGTATCCGGGTTACGTCGTAGCCATCGTGGCCTCGATCGTCACGGGTGTGCCGATCAAGTGGATCGAATCGCGCATCGACAATATTTCGACGACGGGTTTCGCCCGTGACTATCACGGCGTGGGTGAATTGGCCGCCGACAAAGACGGTCGGATCAAGGCTCTGCGCTTCACCGCCCTCGCGGATCACGGCGCGTTCAATTCGCACGTCTCGGCCACCAAGCTGCCCGCGGGACTCTTCAGCATCTGCACTGGCTCGTATGCAATTCCGAACGCCTATTGCCGTGTCGATGCGGTGTATACGAACAAAGCGCCCGGCGGCGTCGCGTATCGTTGTTCACTGCGCGTCACCGAGGCGGTTTATCTCATCGAACGCATGATCGACGTGCTGGCGCAAAAACTTGGCCTGGACAAGGCTGAGATCCGGCGCCGCAATTTCGTCAAAGCCGAGCAATTCCCGTACACGACCTCGCTCGGTTGGACACTCGACAGCGGCAATTACCTCGCAGCGCTCGAAAAAGTTTTGACCGCAGTCGACTACGAGGGTCTGCGGCGCGAGCAAGCGGACAAGCGCGCCAAGGGCGAGTTGATGGGCATCGGCATTTGCACGTTCACGGAAATTGTCGGCGCGGGTCCGACCAAGGTGTGCGACATCCTCGGCATCGGTTTGTTCGACAGCTGCGACATTCGCGTGAATCCGACCGGCAGCGCAATCGCCCGGCTCGGCACGATGAGCCAGGGCCAGGGGCACGCGACGACCTACGCGCAAATCATCGCCACTGAACTCGGACTGCCTTCCGAGGAGATTCAAATCGAGGAAGGCGACACCGACAAGGCGCCGTACGGCGCCGGGACCTGGGGTTCGCGCTCAACGCCGGTTGCCGGTGCGGCGGCCGCGATGGCGGCTCGCAAGATCCGCGCGAAGGCGCAGAAGATAGCCGCCCACCTGCTCGAAGTGGGCGAAGGCGATCTTGAATGGGAGATCGACCGCTACAAGGTAAAAGGCCATCCAAGCCAGTCGAAGACCATGAAGGAGATCGCGATGGCGGCGCACACGAGCAACCTCCCCGCCGGCATGGAGAAGGGGCTCGACGCGAGTGAATACTACGATCCACCGAACATGACGTTTCCCTTCGGCGCCTACGTGTGCGTCGTCGATATCGATCGCTTCACGGGCGAGACCAAGGTACGGCGGTTCTACGCGCTCGACGATTGCGGCACGCGCATCAACCCGATGATCATCGAGGGTCAGATTCACGGCGGACTTACAGAAGCGTTCGCCGTCGCATTCGGACAGGAGATTCCTTTCGACGAGCGTGGCAATCACCTCGGCAACAGTCTCATGGACTACTTCCTGCCGACCTCCGTTGAAACACCGCATTGGGAGACCGATCACACGGTGACACCGTCTCCGCATCATCCGATCGGCGCGAAGGGCGTGGCCGAGTCGCCGCACGTCGGTGGCATTCCGTGCTTCAGCAATGCTGTGGTCGATGCGTTCGCGCATCTGGGTGTCACGCACATGGACATGCCGCATACGGCGTATCGCGTGTGGCAGCAGTGCAAGGCGCTGGGCGTCAACAAGCGCTGACGAATCGGACTGCGATGAAAGTGGAGCTCGACAGATCGTTTCCGGTGCCGGCTCCCGCCGACGCGACGTGGCGCTTTCTGCAGAACCTCGAAGCGGTCGCCGGTTGCATGCCGGGAGCGACGATTTCGGAACGGCTACCGAACGGAGCCTTGAAGGGAACGGTGACGGTGCGGATCGGGCCGGCGACGATGTCCTTTCGGGGCGAAGTCGAGCTGCGCGATACGGATGCCGCCGGTCAGCAGCTGGCGCCGTCCACGTTGCGCTTGATTGGCAAGGGCACCGATACCACCGGAACGTCAGGCGCATCGCTCGACCTTACCGCGCATGTACAGGCCGTCGACTCCACCTCCAGCATTCTGAAAGGCAGGAGCGAGATCGCGATGAGCGGCAAAGCCGCCGCCTTCGGTGGTCGCATGATGAACTCGGTCGCCGACCAGATCCTGAAGCAATTCGCCGACAACCTCGCCGTCAAGATCAGGGAATCATCCACGAGCAGCGCGGCGGCTTCGTCGCCGCAAGAGACCAAGACGTCCCGGAACGAACTCAATGGGTTGGCGCTGGTATGGGCCGTGATCCGCGATTGGCTCCGCACCGTGTTCGGCCGGAACACGCCGTGACGTCTCCGGCGCGAATGACCGAGATCGTCGACTTGCAACGCCGCTTGCGCGATGCAGGTTACATCGCGGAACGATCGCTCGCCGCGGCCATGCTGCTGATGCTCGACCTCGGTCGTCCGCTGCTCCTCGAAGGAGATGCCGGCGTCGGCAAGACCGAAGTCGCCAAGGCGCTCGCCACCGTCCGCGGCGCGAAGCTCATTCGCCTGCAATGCTACGAAGGACTGGACACGCACGCGGCGATGTACGAGTGGAACTACCAACGCCAGCTCCTGGCGATCAAGTTGTTCGAACAGGACGAGCGTCCGGTCGCGCAAAAGGAGCAGGACATTTTCTCGGAGCGCTACCTGCTGAAGCGCCCGTTACTCGAGGCAATCAGCTGCGCCGAGGCTCCGGTCCTGCTGATCGACGAGGTTGATCGTGCGGACGAGGCCTTCGAGGCCTATCTGCTCGAATTGCTCTCGGACTTTCAGCTATCTATTCCGGAACTCGGCACGATTCGCGCTGTGTCGCGGCCGCTGGTGGTCATCACCTCGAACGGCACGCGCGAGCTGTCCGATGCGCTGCGGCGCCGCTGTCTCTATCAATACATCGACTATCCCGATTTCGAGAAGGAGTTGGCGATCGTCGAAATTCACGCGCCCAACGCGCCGGCGCAGCTCTCGCGTCAGATCGTCGAGTTCGTGCAGGCCGTGCGTCGCATGGACTTGCAGAAAAAACCGGGAATCGCCGAAACGCTTGATTGGGCGGCCGCGCTGCTGCTCCTCGGAGTATCGACGATCGACGACGACGGTGCGGAACGCATCGTCGAGTCCCTGAGCGCCCTCATCAAGACTCGCGACGATCGCGCCGGCTTTACCCGCGACGTGATCGCCAGGATCGCCGCCGCATGTTGAGCACGGCCGACCGATCACCGATTCAAGATGGCGCAGCACTGTGCGCGCGATTGGCCGGATTCGCGGGTTTCCTGCACGCCAACGGCTACGGCCTGGGCGCCGGTGACTTGCCGCGCGTCCTGGAAACCGCGCAGCACGTCGGCATGTTCGACGGCCCGTCGCTGCGTTGGAGCTTGCAGTCGTTGCTTTGCAGTCGAGCCGCGGAATGGCGTCGCTTCGACGCGCTGTTCGATGCTTACTTTCTCCGGCCGAATCGCACCGCCATTTTTTCGCACGGCGCGACGCCGGGGAAACCGGTATCGACTGCGCAAGGCGACGACTCTGATGCGACGCTGCCGATTGCCGAACGAGAAGCTGGCGAAGACGGTGACGACACGCACCAACTCCGTCACGGCGCGAGCCGCGAAGATACGCTCAAGTCGACCGATTTCGGCGATCTCGATCGCGCTGACCAGGCGCGCGAAATCGAATTGCTCATGCGCCGCTTTGCGCGACGACTGAAACGATTGCAGATTCGACGAGACGCCCAAAGTCACCACGCCCGGCGAATCGATTTGCAAACCACGATTCGCAACAGCGTCGGCAGTGGCGGTTCGCCGTTTCGCATCGCCTGGAAAGCAGCGCGTCGCGTGCGACCGCGACTGGTGCTGGTGCTCGACGTGAGCCGCTCGATGAGCGCGTACAGCTTTTTCTATTTGCGTCTCGCGCGCGCGCTCTGCGCCGAATTGACCGACGTGTATTGCTTCATTTTTCACACGCGAATCACGTCCGTCACGGATGCATTGCGCGACGCCGATCCATGGCGCTCGCAGGAACGTCTGCACTTGCTCGCCGAAGGCTGGGGCGGCGGTACTCGCATCGGCGAGTGCGTGCACGAATTCAATCGCGTCCATGCATCGGGCTGCGTCCATTCGCGCACCGGCGTTATCATCATGAGCGACGGGTTCGACACCGGCGAGCCCGAAGTGTTGGCGAATTCCCTGATCGAACTGCGCAGACGCGCGCGGCGCATCGTGTGGCTCAATCCGTTATTGAATCTTGGCGACTATCGGCCGGAGGCGCGCTGCATGCAGGCGGCGCTACCGCATCTCGACTGGTTTGCGCCGGGCGCAGACCTGCACAGCCTCGAACGCCTGCTGCCCTTGCTCGTAGAGGCGCTGCTATGACGCACGACCCGCTGCTCGACTTGAAGCAGGATCTCAATCGACGTCAGGAACCGTACGCGCTGATTACCGTCGTTCGCGCCATCGCACCCACGTCGGCGTATCCCGGCGCGCAAGCCATTGTCCTGTCGGATGGCACATTACATGGCTGGATAGGCGGCGGTTGTGCGAAAGACGTCGTCATCGGCGCAGCGCGGCAGGCGATCGTCGCCGGCGCACCCAAACTGGTACGCATCTCGAATGATCGATTGCAAGCCGACTCGGACGTTGAACAGCATTCGATGTCCTGCGCCAGCAACGGCACCATCGAGTTGTTCATTCAGCCTTACGGCCCACAGAGCGCCATTTGCGTCCTCGGCGACACGCCCGCCGCGGAGGAAGCGCGCTTCCTCGCAGAGCGACTACGAATCCGGCTCGTCGATTCACCGGACTCCGCGCCGATCGTGTTGGTCGCAACGCAAGGACAGGGCGACGAGGATGCGCTCGAGCGCGCGCTCCGGAGTCGTGCAGATCATGTCCTGATGATCGCGAGCCGCAAGAAGACGGATCGGCTCCGCGAAATCATGCGGACGCGTGGTGTGAGCGCGGAGCAGATCGATCGTCTCGTGGCGCCCGTCGGTCCCGATGCCGGAGCCAAAACGCCGCAGGAAATCGCCATGGTTTCCATCGTCGGCGTGATGGCGTATCAGCGCGGCCGCGCCGGGCTGCCCGCGAATCCGCAATCGGTAGTCGCGAATGCCGGAGAGAAATTCATCAACCCCGTCTGCGGCATGGCCGTCGATATCGCGACCGCGAAGCACGTCGAAACACTGAATGGCGTCGACTACTACTTCTGCTGCGACGGTTGCCTAACCACCTTCCGGCAAGACCCCGCGAAATACGCGCTCGGCGCGCTGCGCACCTGATCACGATCGAACTTCGGTCACTCTCACGCACGCGCCGCCGCGCTGGCGGCTGCCTCGCCATGGCCCCCTCGAGGCCGCCGCCCTCCCCGCGCTAGAAGCCCGCCTGCGTGGTGCAGATGGAGTCCGCGTCGCCGCTGAAAACAAAGTCGGACACGTTGCCGTCTTCGTCGGTCGCCCGGATGGTGTACTTGAAGTTGTAGTAGCCGTGGCCTTCGACCTCGTCGACCAGGTGCACGCTTCCGAAGACTTCACCGGTACTGATGCGATAGATAGAGCTGTCCAGTGTCAGATCGAATGTTGCAGGAACGCCCACGCATCCGTTCCAGATGATTCCTTGAAACAGGGTATTGGGTTCCGGTACGTCGCTGGGGAGTGGGCTTGGCAGGGGAGCCGGCAATACGAAGTCCGGAGCGGCGGGAGTGGGAATGGAAACATTCGCCGCGGCGCTTACGATCTTGAAGGTCGCCCAAGGGTCCTGGTTTGCGCCCAGGCTGTCGACGCCCGAGCCTGCTACCACGATGTTGTGCACTTCTCTGAGAATGATGTTCAGGCGCAGGTGTGGCAGGTACATGCCGATGACGTCAGGGCCGTCGAAGTGATTCAAGCCGGCCGGACAGCTCACCCCGGTATGGGCGGTAGCGCGTGCGCACAATCTTTCAACCAGGTCGCCGTACCTGGCTTCGACGTTTCTCGGCGCTCGCCGGTTCGAAGGAGTCAGAAACCCGGCTGGCCTCGCTGTGACTGCGAGGGAAGAGTTGGTCGCGCCGGCAGCGCCCGCCTGGGCCGAAATGCCGGATATCACGGCGGCGGCCGCCAACACGAGAATGTTGTTCCACTTGTTCATGAGAGTTCCTCGTTGTTTGAGATGCCCGCGATGTTTTTGTCGCGGGTTATCGAATCAAACGACGACAGCGCGTCCATCCCTCACCGGGTGACGTAGAAAATGAGCGGGATTGTTCGCCGCACACCACGGCGAATCCCTCGCAGATTCGGGACCAAACGCGCAAAGCCGCGTTTGTCCAACCGGGGTGATCGAAAGGGGTTCACCCGAGTGCCGTGCCCGAGTTGTCGAACCGGCCGACCACGGTGTTCGTCAGAAGCGCCAGCTCCAATGCACCACCGCGGCGTCGCGAACAACGCTCGCCGACACCGTGGCGCGACTCTCGTCGTTCTGCAATCCCAGAAACGCATCGTTGACGAACGATGCAATGAAATTCCCCAACGCCATGCCGAACAGTGTGTCCGATGGATAGTGCCAACCCGCTTCGATGCGCGCCCATGAAGTGCCGATGGTCATGGCCGTCAAACCAATATCGCAGGTACGCCGCCAGCCATCGCTCATGTCGATCGACCGAAGGTTGCGCGACGCCAGACGCGTGTGTACCGCAGACGACGAGGTGTGCCCCGAAGGGAAGCTGGCGCTGTCATCGCCGTTAGGTCGTTCGCGATCGGTGGCACCCTTTAGGCCATTGGTGAGCGCCACCGTGGTGCTCACGGCGGCGACGCCGACCAGCGTCCCCTTGATCTTGTTCAGCATCCACTGTCTGGGCTCAGATCCGCTCGGTGTGGCCGCTACCGTCGCATAGTGGGCCACAGCGGAAACGTCGCGCAGACTGTCGCTCCAGTCTTCCGCATTCCCCTGCGAACCGAAAACTGGCGTGTTTTCACGAGCCCAGTCGGATACGCGTCGGTCCCAATTGTCGATCTGAAATGCCGCAGTACCGATGAGCGGTCCCCACACCCAGGGGTCGGTCGCAGCATGCGTCGCGGCATCGCGTACGCGTTCCCAGCCCGGTCGAATCGTTGCGTCCTCGCCCCATGCCCGCCCGTTCGGCAGGCTCGCGCAACCAGCGGACAACGAAACGCCGAGGGTGACGACGCAGCGAGCAAACAGCGTGCGGGTGTTCATGACGGCGCCTCATGCACGGCCCCAGTAGCCGATACGTTTGCGAATTTTGAGCTTGCGCCAGAAATTACGCGGCTTGGGCCGAGGGTTACGCGCGCCGGCCGCAATGAAGTCGTCGACGGCCGCAAGCACGCGTTCACTGGAGCGGCCGTCGCGCCACGGATGGATCGCGTCGGCGTACTTGCGAACTTCCTGCAGCAGATCCGCGGGCCGCGCGAGTGCGCGCTCGATCGAGGGTTCCAACTGCTCGGGCGTCTCGATGTCGATGAGCTGCGGACCTGGCCGGCGGTTCTTGAAGGTCACCACCGGTTTGTAGGTCAGCAGGAATTCATTCAACGCTGACGATGTATCGGAGATCATCATGTCGACCTGCGGGAACAGGTCCAGGATGTTGTCCTCGGTGGCGAAGCGCAGATTTTCGCCCTGCAGCGCGCGATATTTCTCCACTGTCTCGGCACTGGACTTCGGATGCAGCGTGACAATCCAGCGCCACTTGCCGGTCCGCGACAGGCGACTCACGGTGTCGTACAGGATGTTTGCCGCGCTCCAGGACGGCGAAAAAGTGGAGTGATAGAGAATCACCGGCTGCTCACGAACCGGCGGAGGTTCATCCGTCGCATGAGCGCGCATGAACGGGTCGAGTTTCGGCCAGCCGGTCTCGCGCACCGCGAAATGGCCGATACGCCGGGCCTCGGCTTCGAACGCCTGCGTGTCGCCGGGTCCGGTGGTGCAATACAGATCGAAAAAACCGCGAACATAGATATGGCGCGGCTTGCCGGCATCGAAACCGTGGAAGACTTCGGTTTTCACGCCGGGGAAGAAATGCGGGAGCGCGTTGCTCGATGTCAGTATGGCGCGAGGCGCGAACCGCCTCACCTCGGCTGTCGTGCGCAACCAGCGTTCGTTGTCATGAAGTTCCTCGCCACCGGGGCCGTCAAAGAACCACGCAGCTTCCGCACCGCGTGCCCTGATCGCGTCCTGCAGTGGCCGCAGGATCGCCAGCGCGTAGCGCTCCGATCCATACAGCAGATAGTGTTCAGGCCGTTCGTTCATGGATGAATGGGCTTGATGAGCTACTGCGCGGCTCCACCAAGGACTAGCCGCCATCGCTTCTACACAGAATTCTGGCGCGCCCGGACGGATTCGAACCGCCGACCACCTGGTTCGAAGCCAGGTGCTCTATCCAGCTGAGCTACGGGCGCGTGGGCGGGCATTCTAGCCGCACAAACGGGAATCGAACCAATAATGAGCGCACCCGGACGGATTGCTCGGGCGCGGAAGCGCCCTCGTCCCTCGCAGACTCGGGATCAAACGCGCAAAGCCGCATTTGCCCTTCGGCGGCGAAACGCCGCCTCGTCGAACCGCCGACCACCTGGTTCGAAGCCAGGTGCTCTATCCAGCTGAGCTACGGGCGCGTGGGCGGGCATTGTAGCCGCACAATCCGTCGCAAATGCTTCTCCTTGGCGTGGAACGACTTTATGGGCAGGATGCGCGCCGATGGCAAAGAAGTTCTATGTCGTATGGCGCGGCGTGAAGACCGGAATCTTCCATGATTGGCCGACCACGCATGCGCTGGTCGACGGGTTTGCCGGCGCGCAGTACAAATCCTTTCCGACGCTCACCGAAGCAGAAGCCGCATTCCGCAGCGGCGCCCCCGCACGCAGCTCTGCCGCTTCGGCAGGTGGCAAACCACGCATCGTTCGCACCGACCACGCGGACGCCGTTGCGGCATTCGACACGGTCATCTTCTGTGATGGCGCCTGCGAACCGAATCCCGGAAAGGCGGGTTCGGGCATGGCGGTTTATCGCGCCGGCGAGCTCGCGAGTCTCTGGTACGGCGCGTACAACCCCGCCGGCACCAACAACACCGCCGAACTCAATGCGCTGCTGCAGGCACTGAGGCTCGCCAAAAGCGAAATCGAGTCGGACAAGACCGTGCAAGTGCGCAGCGATTCTGCGTACGGATTGAACGCCGTGACGAAATGGGCTGCCGGCTGGAAGAAGCGCGGATGGCGCAAGGCGGATGGCGAGATCAAGAACCTCGAAGTCATCCAGGATCTTCATGCGCTGTACCTGGAGATCGAGGGCGACGTGAAGCTCCAGCACGTGAGTGCGCACGTGGGAATCGAAGGCAACGAACTCGCGGATCGAATGGCGATGCTCGCGGTCGAACGGCGCGAGGTCCAATGGCGCAGATACGAGGACTCGCTGGATATCGACAAGTTGCTAAAAATGCGCTCGGGTTGAGATCCCGGCAATCATTGTTTGTTTCGCAACGGCCGGAAAAATTCGCGGATGTCCTTGACCAGCGCGTCCGGCTGTTCCATGGCCGCAAAGTGACCGCCCCGCGGGAATTCTGTCCACCGCTGCACATTGAAGAATCGCTCCGCCCACATCCGCGGCGGGTGGGAGAGATCCTTCGGGAAACATCGCGAATCCGGCCGGCACCTCGTGCGAACCCAGTTTTTGTTTGACCGCCTCGGCGATCCAGCGCGGCGGTCCGGCGTTCAGCACGTCGAAGTAAGGCATGAATGCGCCGGCCGATGCTGCCGGTCACCCAGTACACCATCGCGTTGGTGAGCATCTCGTCCCTGGTGTAACAGGCGTCCAGATCACCGTCGCAGTCGCTCCAGCGCTGAAACTTTTCGATGAGCCACGCCGCGAGGCCGATCGGAGAATCGTTGAGACCGTCGGCCAATGTCTGCGGCTTGCGGCCCTGGATCAGCGCGTATGCACCCTGCTGCTTGCTGGAATTGCTGGACCTGCTCGACGTACTCCCGCTCGATCGGCTGCAGATCGTCCGGCGTCTTCAACGAATGCCAGAACGGCACGTCGGTCAGGTGAATGCCGATCACCGACTTGGCGTGGCTGCGCGCGATGTGCTCGGTGATCGTGCTGCCCCAGTCGCCGCCGTGCGCACCGTAGCGCTCGTAGCCCAGCACATCGGTCATGAGCTGGTGCCAGGTGTCGTGGACGCGGAAGAGTCCGCCCGAGTGGCGCAGCTCTCGTGAAAATCCGCACCAGGGCAGGCTGGGCACGACGACATCGAATGAATCGTCCGCGCTTCCGCCATGCGCGGACGGATCGGTGAACATCGGGATGATCTTCAGGAATCGCGTGAACGAGTCCGGAAACCCGTGCGTGAGCAGCAGTGGCAATCGGGCTGATCGCCTTTCCCGCGTTCGTGAATGAAGTGAATGTCCGCGCCGTTGATCGCGGCGCGGAAGTGCGTGAAGCGATTCAGCTTCGCTTCTTCGGATCGCCAGTCGTAATCGCTCGCGCCAGTAATCGAGCAGGTCGCGTAGATAGGCCGGGCTGGCGCCGGCATCCCAGCCGACAGGCCCCTGCGACGGCGGCAGCCGCGTGGCATCCAGGCGCACGGCGAGATCGGCGAGGATCGGATCGCCGACGCTGATTTCAAACGGCCTTGCGCGCGCGAAATCCATGTGATGCCCGCTGGCTGAGTGGATCGTCAAGCGAGACCACGAACGACTTGAGATCGGCGGCGAATTCCGCGGGCCGTCTCCCACGCGCCGAAATGCCCGCCGGCCGGCATTTCGGTCCAGCGCACCACGTTGAGCGTGCGCTCGGCGAGGCGGCGCGGCGGAATGCCGGCCATGTCGTGCGGAAACAGCGCGAGCCCCACCGGGCAATCCACGTGATCGCCCTTGCCGAGCGACGGCTGGCGCGTTTCCGCGAGATAGCCGTAAATCGACGACTGAATGGTCTGCGTGACCCAGTAGATAGTGATGTTGGTCAGCATCTCGTCCTTGCTGAAACTTTGCTCGAAATGCCGCGGCGTATCGCTCCAGGAATGAAAGCGATCGACGATCCACGACGCGAGGCCGACCGGCGAATCGTTCAGGCTCGCGGCCAGCGCGCGCGGCTGCGAGGCGTGTACTGCAGCATACGCGCCGTCTTCCATGAACCTCCTCGTCACCGCCGCGACGTACTTCTGCTCGATATCCGTGAGTGATCCCGCCATGATCGTGCCAGCCGATATCGGTGAGATGGATGCCGATCACGGAGGCGGGGAACTGAATCGCCATGCTTTGCGCGATGGCGCTGCCACCGTCGCCGCCGGAGACGACGAATCGATCGTAGCCCAGCACTTCGGTCATCAGGCGATGCAGGAGACGGGCCGACGATCTTGATCGACGGCACATCGCCGGGCGGGCCGACCTGCCCCGTGAACGCGAATCCGGGCAGCGACGGCACGACCACATCGCAGGTGAGTTCATCCGCGTAATCATCGTGTGCTCCGACGAGCAGCGGAATCGCTGTTCGATAACGCAGGAACGAATCCGGCCAGCCATGCAGCAGCAGCACCGGGAGCGATGCGCACGCCGAGGCCGGCTCGTGAATGTAGTGCACCCTGGCATCGTCGATGTCCGCCACGAAATGCGCGAGCTGGTTGAGCTCGCGTTCATGCCGGCGCCAGTCGTAGTCCGTCGCGCCAGTAGTCGATCAGTGCATCGAGATAGTCAGGATCGCTGCCACCTTCCCATCCTGCGCGTTCGAGCACGCGCGTCCGTCGGGCGCGATGCAGGCGCGCTCGCAGATCGTCGAGGACCTGCTCCGGAATGCCGATGCGAAACGGCTGCGTCGACGCCAGCGTGGGCATGCAAGCAGCCTACTCGCGACAGTCGGTCATCCTTCTGGCGCACCTGTCGTCGTTCGAATCTGACGAAAGCGAAAAAGCGTCACCGATGAGCGACGGCTTTTGCTGCACCGCTCAGAGTTTCGCGCGAACCATCAGCCGGACCTCGCGGCCGGGCAGAATCACCTCGTCCTTGTTGAGAGAGACCGCGTTGCGCTGAACGCGATCGGTCAGGTTGCGCCCGACGAGCGCGATTTCGATGTTCCTGCTCTTCTCGAACGGACGCCACATCGCCTGCGCGTCGAGCGACACGAAGCCCGCCGTTGGAGTTTCCGCCGTGGCAAGGTTGTCGTCGCGCGGCCCGGTGTACTTGACGCAGAAATCCGCCACCGATCTGCTGCCCGTCCCAATTGAGTCCGAGCCCCACGTGATACGGCGAAATGCGCGGCACCTCGCCACCATCATCGAGCCTCGCACGCACGTAATCCGCCAGCACGACGCCTCGGAGCGGCGCGCCCGCGGCTTCCGCCAGCTCGATCGTCGCGCGCGCTTCGGCACCCCAGTACGTCGCGTCGCGCTGTTCGTAGATGAGCTCGTCGAGCTCTCCGCTGTCGTCGTCGACGCAAACACCTTCGTCGTCGCAGGTACGGCCCGTCAGATTCCCGAAGATGTAGTCCGTGAAATCCGATCCCCAGACGGCTGCTTCGAAACTGGCGTTCTCCGTGTCGTAGCGCAGCGTCGCTTCGAGTGAATTCGCGCGCTCCTCGTCGAACTCGGCATTGCCGATTTCGAAGGTGGCGGTCGCTTCGTGCGGCCCGCGCGCATACAGCTCGGTCTGCCCCGGCGCGCGCGCCGCGCTCGACAGAGTGAACCCCAGCTGCAGCGCATCGGTGGCGTCGAACAACAGTCCGGCGGACGCGCTGACGGGCGTGAAGCTGCGCGAGGTCGGAACGTCGTCCAGCGGCGTTCCGTCGACGTCCACCGATTCGACCCGTGCGCCGACATGCAGGTGCAGTTGCGTCGGACAACGGCGCATCCGCGAAGGCGAACGCAGCCGCGGTCCGGGTCTCGGTCGGCAGTAGATAGTCGGCTCCTTCGCCCAGTGCCGCGAATTGCCGGTTCTGGAACTGCATGCCGAGCGCGGCGGCGGAGAACGGACCCAGGGCGCCGAACAAGGCCTCGGCGCGCGCGTCCCATTCGTCATCCTTGAACGTCGAGCCCACCTCGCCCGTGTCGAGCTCGATTTCGCTGTGTTCGTAGTCGGCATGGCCACCTTCGATCGTCAGCGTGTGAAACGCGCCGAGCTGCGGCGCAAACGACGTGCGCAGCAGTTCCTTCGTCTGCTCCATGTCGATGAAGGCGTCTTCGCCGGGAATTCCGTACTCGGAGTCGTAGTGGATCAGCGCGGCGCCGACGCGATTCTTGTCGAAGAGATAGGAACCGCCGAGGGAGTAGCCATCGCCGCGAAAGAAGGAATTGGCCATCGTGCCATCGGGAATGTCGTAGTCATCCGCTTCCCGCCTGAAACCATCGGCGTGGACGGCGAACGCGCCGATGCGGCCGTCCAGCATCGCCGAGCCCTGGCGCGTATCCGCGTTGGTGCCGTACAGGCCGGTGAGTTCCGCGGCAACCGGCTCGTCCGGCAGACGCGCGGGAACGCGGTTGTTGATGGCGTTGATGACTCCGCCGATCGCCTGGCTGCCGTAACGCAGCGTCGCCGCGCCGCGTATCACTTCGATGCGCTGCGCCGACAACGGATCGATCGGAATTCCGTGATCCGGGCCGACGTCGGCGACATCGAAACTGCCGATGCCGTCTTCGAGCGTGCGCACCCGATTCGAGTCGAATCCGCGAATGACGGGCCGGCTGGCGCCGGATGCGAAACCGCTGCCGGTGACACCGGGAGTGTTCGCGAGCGCATCCGCGAGGTTGGCGCCACCGGCCCGCAGGATCTCGTCGCGGTCGACGGTTTCGACGATGGTGGCGAGCTTGTCCTCGGGCGTGATCGGCGAGGCACTGATGACGATCGTATCGATGGAAGACGCGGGGTCAGCCGCATGAGCGGCTGCGCTGCCGAAGGTCGACAGCAACAGCAAAGCCCGAATGGGCTTGCGCATGGTCATGGAAAATCTCCTTCCGAAACTAACAAACACGCGGGCAGCGAGTGCCGGCGTGGGATCACTTGTCGTTCAGGAGAAGGAAGGAGGAGCGCGGGAGCGGAACGCCGAGAAGGCGCGGTGCGGAACGCTGACAACCGCGGTGCGGTCGGGCGCGCGATCGTGGGAGACCTGGACTGCCAGTACGACGGTGGGCGCGTCGCCCACCATGTTCTGCATCGGCGCGAAGGAGGCGCACTCGCCGCAGAGCTGGCTCTGCGTGGGCGTGGCATGCGGATCGGCGTTGAGGTGGCTGCTGGCGTGCACCACCATGCCGAGCTGGGCGAACAACAGCGCCAGCGACAGCACATGCACGAACCAGCGGCGATTGCGTCGAATCAGAACAAGCCTCCGCGAGCGAAAGTTTCACGGACGCCGCCCCTTGGGGCGGCATTTTCCGACGTGGGCGTCAGCCCTTAATGAGAATCACGAGTAACGGTCGTACCGCTGCCACCCACCAGGAAATCCAGGTCCGCGCCCTTGTCGGCCTGCTGCACGTGCTCGACGTAAAGCTTGTAGTAGCCGCGCTTCGGTGGCTCCGGCGCCTTCCAGGCCGCGCGGCGCTTCGCGAGCTCGGCGTCGCTCACGTCGAGGTGCAGCTTTCGCGCAGGAACGTCGAGCTCGATGATGTCGCCGGTCTTCACCAGCGCCAGCGGTCCACCGGCGGCGGACTCCGGCGCGACGTGCAACACGACGGTGCCGTAGGCGGTGCCGCTCATGCGCGCATCGGAGATGCGCACCATGTCGGTGATGCCCTTGCGCAGGACCTTGGGCGGCAGCGGCATGTTGCCGACCTCGGCCATGCCCGGGATATCCCTTCGGGCCGCAGCCCTTGAGCACCATGATGCAGTTCTCGTCGATGTCGAGATTCTCGTCGTCGATCTTGGCCTTGAGGTCTTCGATGGTCTCGAACACCACCGCCGTGCCCGCGATGCTTGAGTAGTTTGGGCGTGGCGGCCGAGGGCTTGATCACCGCGCCATCGGGCGCGAGATTGCCGCGCAGGATCGCGATGCCCGCGTTGGCCTTGAACGGATCGTCGAACGCCTTGATGACGTCGCGATTCCACACCGGCGCAGCTGGCGATGTTCTCGCCCATGGTCTTGCCATTGGCGGTCATCGCGTCCTTGTTGAGCACGCTCGAGATTTCCTTGCAGCACCGCGGGCAATCCGCCGGCGTAGTAGAAATCTTCCATGAGGTACTGGCCCGACGGCTGCAGGTTCACCAGGCACGGCAGCTGTCGAGCCGTGTTTGTCCCAGTCCTCGAGCTCGAGCTTGACGCCGAGCCGCCCGGCGATGGCTAACAAGTGCACCACGGAGTTCGTGGAGCCGCCGATGGCGGCGTTGGCCTTGATGGCGTTCTCGAACGCCTGGCGCGTGAGGATCTTCGACAGCACGAGATCTTCGCGCACCATCTCGACGATGCGCCGGCCGGAGAGCTGCGCCAGCCGGTAGCGCCGCGAATCGACCGCGGGGATCGCCGCGTTGCCGGGCAACGAGACGCCGAGCGCCTCGACCATGCTGGCCATCGTCGACGCCGTGCCCATGGTCATGCAGTGACCCTTGGAGCGATGCATGCACGATTCGGCGGCGGTGAATTCTTCCTGAGACATCTTGCCGGCGCGCACGTCCTCGGACATCTGCCACACGCCGGTGCCCGAACCGATCTGCTTGCCGCGGAATCGTCCTGACAACATCGGGCCGCCGGAAATGCCGATCGTCGGCAGATCGCAGCTCGCCGCGCCCATGAGCAGCGACGGCGTGGTCTTGTCACAACCCATGAGCAGCACGACGCCGTCCATCGGATTGCCGCGAATCGATTCTTCGACATCCATGCTGGCGAGATTGCGGAACAACATCGCCGTGGGCTTCAGCTGCGTCTCGCCCAGCGACATCACCGGAAACTCGAGCGGGAATCCGCCGGCTTCGAGCACGCCGCGCTTCACGAACTCCGCGATCTCGCGGAAGTGGCCGTTGCAGGGAGTGAGCTCGCTCCAGGTGTTGCAGATGCCGATGACGGGCCGGCCGTCGAACATATCGTCGGGATAGCCCTGGTTCTTGAGCCAGCTCCGATGGATGAAGCCATCCTTGTCCTGCTTGCCGAACCAGTCCTGACTGCGCAACCGCCGCTTCATCTTCGGAACCTGAGCCTCGCCTTGAATGGGAAGGGGCGCACCTTCGCACAAGCAGCGCCGGAATATCTATACTTCAGCGCCTTTCGCGCACCGCCCCCGAGGCCTTCTCAATGCCGTCGATCGTCGAGACTCCCCGCCGCCCTCGAAGGCAGCGCCAGCTACCCGTCCCTGCGCGGCCGCAGCGTTTTCATCACTGGCGGTGGCTCGGGAATTGGCGGATGCCTGACCGAGGCGTTTGCGAGACAAGGATCGCTGGTGGCGTTCGTGGACTACGCCGAAGCGCCCTCGCAGGAACTGGTGCCAGCGGATCGAAAAGGCGGGCTTGCCGCGTCCCTGGTATCGCAAGACCGACGTCACCGACATCGTCGCGCTGCAAACCGCCATCCGCGATGCCGCCAAGGCGCTCGGCGACTTCCACGTACTCATTAATAACGTGGCCAGCGACGACCGGCATTCACTAATGGAAGTGACGCCCGGAGTACTACGACGCGCGCATCGCGGTGAACCAGCGGCCGGCGTTCTTCGCCATCCAGGCCGTGGTGCCGGGCATGAAGAAGATGGGCGGCGGCTCCATCATCAACTTCGGTTCAGCAATTCCTACGGCGCCAAGGGTCGCAACATGCCGGTCTACACCACGGCGAAATCGTCGGTCATCGGCCTCACGCGCGGGCTCGCCGCCGAACTCGGCGAACACCGCATCCGCATCAACGTGATCACGCCCGGCTGGATCATGACCCAGCGGCAGATCGAGAAGTGGCTCACGCCCGAAGGCGAGCTCGAGATCAAGCGCAACCAGGTGCTGCCCGACAAGGTGCGGCCGGAAGACGTCGCGCCGATGGCGCTGTTCCTCGCCTCGGACGACGCGCGCGCATGCTCGGCGCAGGAATACATCGTCGACGCGGGGTGGTTATGAGACTGCTGCAGTTCACCGATGGCGGGCGCACGCGCGTCGCGCGCGTCGACGCCAACGGCACGGTGCTGCCGCTGACGCGCTTCGAGACCACCTATCAACTCGCGCGTCAAGGCCATCAGCGAACGACGCACGCTCGAGCAGGTGGCGCAGCGCCGAAGCGGTCGGACGCGCCGATCGTCCTACGCGGAACTGCTGCGCGAGGGCCGGCTGCTGCCGCCGCTCACGCACCCGGATCCCGCGCATTGCCTGGTGAGCGGCACCGGCCTCACGCATCTCGGCAGCGCCGCGGCGCGCGACGCGATGCACGCCAAGTTGACGAACACCGACGACCTCACCGACTCCATGAAGATGTTCAAGGCGGGCGTGGAAGGCGGCAAGCCGAAGAGCAGCAAGCCCGGCATGCAGCCCGAATGGTTCTACAAGGGCAACGGCCGCAACGTGGTGGGCTGCGGCTCGCCGCTGTCGTCGCCCGACTTCGCCGAAGATCACGGCGAAGAGCCCGAGCTCGTGGGCCTCTACGTCATCGACGACAACCGGCCGCCCGCGCCGGCTCGGGTTCGCCATCGGCAACGAGTTCTCCGACCACGTCACCGAGCGCCGCAACTATCTACTGCTGGCGCACTCGAAGCTGCGCCAGTGCGGCGTGGGCCCGATGCTCAACACCGGCACGCTGCCGGCGCACCTGGAAGGCGCGAGCCGCATCCGCCGCGACGGCGCGGTGCTGTGGCAGAAGCCGTTCCTCACCGGCGAGGCGAACATGTGCCACACCTTCGCCAATCTCGAATACCACCACTTCAAGTACAAACAGCATCGCGTGCCCGGCGACGTGCACCTGCACTTCTTCGGCACCGCCACCGTGAGCTTCGTCGACGACATCGTGGCGCAGGCCGGCGATGAATTCGAAGTCGACCTGCCGGCGCTCGGAGCGCCGCTGGTCAACAAGCTGCTGATCGAGCCCGGCGGCCTCGCGCTGCACGACACCGCGACGCTCTGAACGTGACGCCAGGGGGACACCGATGAACGTCTTCACGACGACTGGCACTGCTGGCGTTGGCGGCCGTCGCTGCTCGCGGGCTGCTGCGCGCGAGAAGCAGGACGATCGCATCGTGCTCGGCTTCAGCCAGATCGGCGCCGAGAGCGAGTGGCGCACGGCGAACACCGAGTCCATCAAGTCCGCCGCCGCCACCAGCAACATCGACCTGCGATTCGCCGACGCGCAGCAGAAGCAGGAAAACCAGATCAAGGCGCTGCGCACCTTCATCGCGCAGAAGGTCGACGTGATCGCGTTCTCGCCGGTGGTCGCCACGGGCTGGGACACCGTGCTCATGGAAGCCAGCGCCGCCGGCATTCCGGTGATCCTCACCGACCGCGCGGTGACCAGCGATCCGTCGCTGTACGTCGGTTTCCTCGGTTCGGACTTCGTCGAAGAAGGCCGCAAGGCCGGCCGCTGGGTCAGCGAGAAATTCAAGGACACCCCGGGCGACGTGAACATCGTCGAACTGCAGGGCACCGTGGGTTCCGCGCCCGCCAACGATCGCAAGAAGGGGTTCGAGGAAATCATCGCCGCGAATCCGCACTTGCAAGATCATTCGCTCGCAGACCGGCGACTTCACGCGCGCCAAGGGCAAGGAGGCGATGGAAGCCATCCTCAAGTCCGAGTCGCGCAAGATCCACGTGCTGTACGCGCACAACGACGACATGGCCATCGGCGCCATCCAGGCGATCGAGGAAGCGGGCCTGAAGCCGGGCAAGGAAATTCTCATCGTGTCGATCGACGCGGTGAAGGGCGCCTTCGAAGCCATGATCGCCGGCAAGCTCAACGCCACCATCGAATGCAATCCGCTGCTGGGCCCGCAGCTCATGACCTCCGTCGCCGAAGTCGTCGTCGGGCCGGCCGATCCCCAAACGCATCGTCGTCGAGGAAACCATGTTCACCATGGAAACGGCGAAGCAACACATCCAGACGCGCAAGTACTGACGATGCCGCCGTGAACGACACGCCGCGATCGTGCTGCGGGCGCGCGACATCGCCCGCGCCTTTCCCGGCGTGCAGGCGCTGGCCGGCGTCGAGCTCACGTTGCGCGCGGGCGAAGTGCACGCGCTGATGGGACAGAACGGCGCCGGCAAATCCACGCTCATCAAGGTCCTGACCGGCGTGTATGCGCCCGACGCCGGCAGCATCGAACTACTCGGCAACAGCGGTGACGCCGCAGTCGCCGATTCACGCGCAACAGCTCGGCATCAGCGCCGTGCACCAGGAAAGCCACCTGCTGCCCAATCTCTCGGTGGCGGAAAACATCTGCGCCGGCCGATATCCGCGCCGCCCGTGGACGCGCGGCGGCGGCATCGACTGGCGCGAGACCGAGCGTCGCGCGCGCGAGTTGCTAGCCAGCCTCGGCATCGAGCTCGACGTCGACGCAGCTCGCCGGCGGCCTGCCCGCCGCCCTGCAGCAGCTCGCCACCGTGGCGCGCGCCGTGGCCACCGATGCGCGCGTGCTGATCCTCGACGAACCGACCTCGAGCCTCGATGCCGACGAAGTTCAGGCGCTGTTCGCGCTCATCCGCCGCCTGCGCGACAAGGGCGTCGCGATCCTGTTCGTCACGCATTTCCTCGACCAGGTGTATGAGATCTGCGACCGCATGACCATCCTGCGCAATGGCAGGTTCGTCGGCGAATACGCCTGCGCAAAGCTCGATGCGCACGGACTCGTTGCCGCGATGGTCGGCCGCGAGGTGGCGGCGTCGACCGGCGGCGCCGGCGCACGTCGCCGAGAACGCCGCCGCTGCCCGCCCGTGCTCGCCGCACGGAATCTCTCGCGCCGCGGCCAGCTCAAGCCCCTCGACATCGAGCTCAAGCCCGGCGAAGTGCTGGGTCTCGCCGGCTTGTTAGGCTCGGGCCGCACCGAGCTCGCGCGGCTGCTGTTCGCGCTCGACCCGCGCGACTCGGGTGACATCAGCGTCGACGGCAAACCCGCAAAGCTGGATCACCCGGCGGATGCGCTGCGCCTGGGGCTCGGGTTCTGTCCCGAAGACCGCAAACACAGCGGCATCGTCGCCGACCTGTCGGTGCGCGAGAACATCGCGCTCGCGCTGCAGGCGCGCATGGGCCTCAGCAAAGTTCCTCGACGCTGGCCGAACAACGCGCAGATCGCCGAGAAGCTGGTGGCGGCGCTGGGCGTGAAGACCGTCGAGCATCGAAACTCCGATCGGCCAGCTCTCCGGCGGCAATCAGCAGAAGGCCATCATCGCGCGCTGGCTCGCCACGCATCCGCGCGTGCTGATACTCGACGAGCCCACGCGCGGCATCGACGTCGCCGCCAAGCAGGAGCTCATGAACGAGATCCTGGAGCTCGCACGCGGTGGCACGGCCGTGCTGTTCATCTCCGCGGAAATCGACGAAGTGGTGCGCGTGTCGGATCGCATCATGGTGCTGCGCGACCGCGCCAAGGCCGGCGAACTGCCGCGGCGGCGCGGATCGAAGATGCGGTCTATTCGCTGATCGCCAGCGACCCACAAGCTCATGAAGCGCTTCGTCGCAGCACGCGCTGTTCTGGCCGGCGCTCACGCTGGCGCTGCTGCTCGTGGCGAGCAGCCTCTTCAATCCTTCGTTCCTCACGCTCACGTGGCGCGACGGGCACCTGTACGGCAGCGTCATCGACATCCTGAACCGCGCCGCGCCGCTCATCGTCGTGTCGCTGGGCATGACGCTGGTGATCGCGGTGCGCGGCCTCGACATCTCGGTGGGCGCGGTGGTGGCCATCGCCGCGGCCGTGGCCGCGCTGATGATCGGCGGCAGCTTCAGCGCGACCGGCGAGGTGCAGAGCGAATACCCGTTGTGGATCGCGCTGGCGACGGCGCTCGCGGTGGCGGCGGCCTGCGGCCTGTGGAACGGGTTGTTAGTGGTCAAGGCCGGCATGCAGCCCATCGTCGCCACGCTCATCCTCATGGTGGCCGGCCGCGGCATCGCGCAGCTGCTCACCGGCGGCCAGATCATCACCGTCTACTACCCGCCGTTCTTCACGCTCGGCAACGGCTTCCTGCTCGGCCTGCCGGTGGCGCTGTGGATCGCGGGCGCTGCTGTGGGCATCGCTGCACCTGCGTGCTGTCGCGCACCGCGCTCGGGCTGTTCGTGCGCTCCATCGGCGGCAATCCGGAAGCGGCGCGCGTCGCCGGCGTGCGCTCCTCCGCGATCACGCTGTGCGTGTACACCTTCTGCGGCTTGGCCGCCGGCGTCGCCGGACTCATCGTGAGCTCGAACGTGAAGAGCGCCGACGCCAACAACGCCGGACAGCTGCTCGAGCTCGACGCCATCCTCGCGGTGACGCTCGGCGGCACCGCGCTCACCGGCGGCCGCTTCACGCTCGCCGGCACGGTGATCGGCGCGCTGATCATCCAGACGCTGACCTCGATGATCTATTCGCTCGGCGTGCCGCCGGAAGTGAACCTGGTGGTCAAGGCGGCGCTGGTGTTCGCGGTGATGCTGCTGCAGTCGGCGGAATTTCGTCAGCTCGTGGCGCGCGTGGCGCGCGGCGAGAAGCCTGAGCGATGAACCGCCGCCTGCTGCCGCTCACCGTCACCATCGCGCTGTTCGTCGCGATGGCGGCGTTCGGCGCCATTCGCTACGACGGCTTCCTCTCGCCGCAGGTGTTCCTGAACCTGCTCATCGACAACGCCTTCCTGTGCATCGTCGCGGTGGGCATGACCTTCGTCATCCTCTCGGGCGGCATCGACCTGTCGGTGGGCGCGGTGATCGCGCTGACGACGCATGATCTCCGCCACGCTGCTCGACGCCGGCTGGAATCCCTACGCCGCGATGGCCGTCGTGTTGTTGCTCGGCGCCGCCTTCGGCGCGCTGCAGGGCTTCCTGATCCAGCGTTTCAACCTCGCGCCGTTCATCGTGACGCTGGCCGGCATGTTCATGGCGCGCGGCTGCTGCTATCTCATCAGCACCGAATCCATCCCGATCGACGATGCCACCTACGCCGCGATCGCGCAGGCGCGCATCCCGCTGGGGTTCGACTCCTCGCTCACCATCGGCGGCGCTGATCGCGCTCGTGGTGGTCGCGGTCGCGATGCGCATCGCGCACTCGACCGAGTTCGGCCGCACGGTGTACGCCATCGGTGGCGGCGAATCGTCCGCGCGGCTCATGGGACTGTCGGTCGATTCCACCAAGATCGGCGTCTATCTACTGAGCGGCGCCTGCGCGGCGCTCGGCGGCATCGTCATGACTTTCTACATGCTCTCGGGCTACAGCCTGCACGCCGTGGGCCTGGAGCTCGACGCCATCGCCGCCGTGGTCATCGGCGGCACGCTGCTGGCCGGCGGCGTGGGCTACGTGGTCGGCACGTTGTTCGGCGTGCTGATTCTCGGCATCATCCAGACCCTCATCGCCTTTGACGGAACATTGAGCTCATGGTGGACCAGGATCGTCGTCGGAGCTTTGCTGTTGCTCTTCTGCCTGTTGCAGCGGCTGTTCGAGGGGCGCACGCCCAAGACGGCATGAGCGGCGCGATCGTCTTTCGGGCGGCTCCCCGATGGCCAGGAAGTCGAAGTGTACACGCTGGGCAGCGACGACGGCCTGCAGGCCGAGATCCTGACGCTGGGCGGCACGCTGCGCAGCCTGACGTTGCCGCGTCGAAGGCAAGCGCATTCCGCTCGTGCTGTCGCTGCCGGACCTGCCGGCCTATCTCAACGACACCTCCTATCTCGGCCAGCTCGTGGGCCGCTACGGCAATCGCATCGCCGGCGCCGCGTTCGAGCTCGACGGCAAGCGATACAAACTCACCGCCAACAACGGCCCCAACACGCTGCACGGCGGCGAAGTCGGTTTCGGCAAGTACGTCTGGAAGGTGCTGGGCAGCGGCGGCGGCAAGAACAGCCTACGTGAAGCTCGGGCATCGCTCGCCCGCCGGCATCAACGGCTTTCCGGGCAATCTCGACGTCACCGCACTCATCAGCGTCTTCGAGAACACGCTGACGCTCGCCTACGAAGCCACCACCGACGCGCCGACGCCCATCAGCATCACCTGGCATCCCTATTTCACGCTCTCGGGCGATCCGCGCATGAGCATCGACGAGCAGCGACTCACGATAGCGGCGAGCCACTATCTACCCGTCAACGAGTCGCGCGTGCCCACGGGCGAGATCGCGCCCGTGGCCGGCACGCCGTTCGATTTCCGCAAGCCGAAGGCCGTGCGCGTGCCGCCGCCCTCCTCGCATCCGCAGATCGCGCTCACCACCGGCTACGACCATTGCTGGGTGCTCGACACGCGTCGCACCGCGTCGCCGCCGAGCTGTATTCACCCGCGAGCGGTGTGCGCATGCAGGTGAAGACCAACCTGCCCGGCCTGCAGGTCTATGGCGCCTATCACCTGAAGACCGCCTATCCGGGGTGGCATGCCGTCTGTCTCGAGCCGGAGAATTTTCCGGATGCGCCGAATCACGCCAACTTTCCGAGCAGCATCCTGCGGCCCGGCGAGACGCATCGATTCGTTCATGAGCTTCTCTTTCTCGGGGTGACCCGTATGAAAAACGCGCTGCTGGTTCTTTCCCTCATTGTTCGCCGCGCATGACGCGCGGCGCGCCTGCGCCGAGAAGCGCTCGCGCGATCCATCGTTCGTCGAGCTCGCGGTGCCCGACGACGCGATCCGGCCCGGCGGGCGTCGCCGACTTCAGCTTCATCACGACGAAACCACGGTCGATGCGCTCGTCGCCAAGGTCGGGCCGCCCGACGCCGCCCAGGGCACGCGGATCACCTGGCTCATCTGGTGTTTCGCCGACGGCACCGAGTTGTCCGTCGAAACGCCCGATCGCGTCATCATCGAATCTGTGCGTTACAACGGCAAACAGATCTTCCAGCGCGGCAAGAAAAAGAAATAGCGGCGCGTGAAAGCCGCCTACCTCCATCCCAAGTACTGGCCCACGTGGCTCGGCATCGGCGCGTTGCGCATCTTCGAGCCGCTGCCCCATCGGCTGCTCTATCTACTGGGCCGCTGGCTGGGCCTGTTCGTTTTCCTGTTCCCGACGTCGTTCAAGAAGATCGCGCGGCGCAACATCGAGCTGGCGCTGCCGGAGCTGGTGCCGGCCGCACGCGAGCGCATCCTGCGCGAACATTTCGCGGGCCTCGGTTGCGCGCTGTTCGAAACCGCGATCAGCTGGTGGTCGTCGAACGAGCGCATTCGCCACATGACGCTCATGACCGGGCTCGAGAACCTCAAGGCGGCACAGGCCACGGGTCGCGGCGTGTTGCTGCTGTCGGCGCATTTCAATTCCATCGAGATCAGCTGCCGCGCGCTGGCCGCGCGCATGCCGCTCAACGTCATGTACCGTCCGACCAAGAATCCGCTGGTAGGCGAATTCCTGCATTCGCGCCGGGCGGTGCAGACCCAGCGCGCGATTCCGCGCGACGACGTGCGCACGCTCATCAAGGCGCTCAAGGACGGCGACGTGGTCTGGTACGCGCCGGATCAGAGCTTTCGCAAGAAGGGTGCGGAAATGGTGAAGCTTTTCGGCATCCCCGCCGCCACCAACACGGCCACATCGCGCATCGCCGGGATGACGAAAGCCCTGGTGCTGCCCTATTTCTTCGAGCGGCTGCCCGGCGGCGGCTATCGCGGCACCATCCACCCGGCGCTCGAGAACTTCCCCACCGACGACCCGGTGGCCGACACCGAGCGATTCAACCGGATCGTCGAAGCCGAGGTGCGGCGCATGCCGGATCAGTACCTGTGGATTCATCGGCGATTCAAGGGTTTGACGCCGGATTACCCGAAGTATTACGACTAGAGGCAGAATGGGGTCAGACCCCATATTGCTGGGAAATGGGGTCTGACCCCATTTCTGGCTAAGATAGCCCCCACTCAAGATACCACCACGCGGGGATTCGATTCATGAAGCATGTTTTCAGCGCCCTCATCGTTGGCGCCGCCTTCGCTGCCGCCCAGGCTCACGCCGCCTGCGACTACCCGGTCGCGCCCGGCAAGTTTCCCGATGGCTCGCAGGCCACGAAGGAAGAAATGCTGGCGGCCAAGGGCCAGGTCGTGAAGTACAACACCGAGATGGACGCCTACCTCGGCTGCATCAAGACCGAGTACGACGCCTCGGTGGCGGGCCTAACTAAGCCGACCAAGGACGAACTGGGCAAGCTGGAGAAGGCGCAGACGCAGAAGCAGGACGCGGCCATCAAGGAGGTCACCGACGTGACCGAACGCTTCAACGAACAGCTGCGCGCCTGGAAAGCCAAGAACGCCCCGCCGGAGAAGAAGCCCTCCTGATACGGAGGGAGCGCCGCTCCGCCGTGGCGGGCTCGAAGGAAATGCCCATGTTGACGCCTGCCCAGGCCGAAACACTCATCGAGCAGCACCTCACGTGCCTGCCCATCGAGTCATTGCCGCTCACCCAGACGGCGGGCGCCGTGCTGCGCGAGAACATCTACGCGGAGCGCGATCATCCGCCGTTCGATCGCGTCGCCATGGACGGCATCGCGCTGTCCGCCTCCGCCGCGGCGAATCACTCCGGACGCCTGCGTGTCAGCGGCATGCAGGCGGCCGGCGATCCGCCCCAGACGCTCGCCGATGGCGCTTCGTGCATCGAGATCATGACGGGCGCCATGCTGCCGAACGGCTGCGACGCCGTCGTGCCCGTCGAGCAGGTGCAGCGCAATGGTGACATCGCCGAGATCGGCCGCAAACCCGTGCAGCCCTGGCAGAACGTGCATCGCCGCGGCTCCGATTGCCGCCAGGGCGCGTTGTTGTTAGCTGCCGGCACGCGGCTGACGGCGCCCGAAGTGGCGATCGCCGCCGGCGCCGGCATGGCGCGGTTGCGGGTCAGTGCCCAGCCCATGATCGTGGTGATCTCCACCGGCAACGAACTGGTGGAGCCCGGCGAGCTCATCGAACCGCACCAGGTGCGCCGCTCGAACGCCTACGGCATCACCGCCAGCCTGCGCCAGCACGGCTTCACGCGCGTTGCCGACGATCACGTGCGCGACGATGAAGCGGAACTCACCGATCGCCTCGGCTTTCACCTGCGCACTCATGACGTGCTGATCCTCTCCGGTGGCGTGTCGATGGGCAAACTCGACCTCGTGCCGAAGGTGCTCGAGAAACTCGGCGTGGGCCTGGTGTTCCACCACATCGCGCAGCGCCCCGGCAAACCGATGTGGTTCGGGGTTTCGCAGACCGGCCCCGCGGTATTCGCGCTGCCGGGCAATCCCGTGTCGACGCTGGTCTGCCTGTCGCGCTACGTGTTGCCGGCGCTGCGCACCGCGATGGGCCAGGCGCCCGCCGAACCTCCCCGTATCGCGCTCACCGCGCCGGTGGAAGTCAAAACGCCGCTCGCGTTTTACATGCCGGTGAAGCTCAAGAGCGACGACTGGGGCCGCACCTCCGCCGAGCCCAGTCCCACGAACGGTTCCGGTGATTTCACGGCGCTGGCCGGCACCGACGGATTCATCGAACTGCCGCCGGGGCCGGACACGTTTCCCAAGGGATTCGTGACGCGCTTCTATCGTTGGTAAGCCGCATGAGCACGGACGAAAAAGTGATTCCGCTGACCGCCCTCGGCCAGGCAAGGCTCCCGGTCGATACGCTGCAACGGCCCATCCACGACCTGCGCATCTCGGTCATGGACCGCTGCAATTTCCGCTGTCCATATTGCATGCCGCGCGAAACGTTCCACGAGTCGTATCGCTTCCTCAAATCGAACGAGCGTCTCGACTTCGCCGAGCTGCTGCGCCTGGCGCGCGTGTTCGTGCGCGCCGGCGTGAAGAAACTGCGCATCACCGGCGGCGAACCGCTGCTGCGGCCGAATCTCGCCGATCTCATCGGCGACTTCACCTCGCTGTCCGGCATCGACGACGTCGCGCTCACCACCAACGGCATCCTGCTGGCCAAGTACGCCACCGAGCTCAAGGCGGCAGGCCTGAATCGCATCACCGTCAGTCTCGACACGCTCGATCCGGACATCTTCGCGAAAATGAGCGGCGGCTTCGGCGGCGTCGCTGAGGTGCTCGACGGCATCGAGCACGCGCGGCGCGCGGGGCTCGCCCCGATCAAGATCAACACCGTCGTGCAACGCGGTGTCAACGATCACACCGTGCTCGACCTGCTCGCGCACTTCCGCGGCACCGGCGTCATCGTGCGATTCATCGAGTACATGGATGTGGGGACGCGCAATCACTGGAATCCCGGCGCTGGTGGTGCCGTCGCGCGAGCTCGCGGCGCGCATCCATGCGCGCTGGCCCATCACGCCGCGCGAACGCGAATACCGCGGTGAAGTCGCGGAACGTCACGCCTACCAGGACGGTGCCGGCGAAGTCGGCTTCATCTCCTCGGTGTCGCAGCCGTTCTGCGGCGACTGTTCGCGCGCGCGCATTTCGTCCGACGGCTCGTTCTACACCTGCCTGTTCGCCACGCAGGGCGTGGATCTGCGCGGCCCGCTTCGCGCCGGCGCCACCGACGACGAAATGTTCGAGCTCATCCGCGGCGTCTGGACCGGCCGGCGCGACCGCTACAGCGAGCTGCGCGCCTCGATGCGCGGCTCGGCCGAACTGCACCAAGATCGAGATGAACTACATCGGCGGATGAACGGATAATGGGGACACTCCCCATTTCCTAGCAAAAGGGGCCGCACCTCACTGCACACTCTTCAATGCCACGCTCAAAAACTCCAAGCTCACGCATCTCGACGCCGCGAATCGACCCACCATGGTCGACGTCGGCGCGAAAACCGCGACGTCGCGCGAAGCCTCCGCCGAAGCCATCGTCAAACTACCGCCGGCGGTGGCGCGCGAGCTCGCGCGGACCGGCCATCGCACGAAGAAGGGCCCGGTGTTCGACACCGCCATCGTCGCCGGCGTCATGGCCGCGAAGCGCACGCACGAGATCATCCCCTTCTGCCATCCGCTGGCGCTCGAGCGCTGCTCCGTGGACATCGCCAGCGGCGCGGGCGGCCGCATCCGCATCGTCTGCAACGTGGCCGTGCATCACAAGACCGGCGTGGAAATGGAAGCGCTCATGGGCGCAACCGCCGCCGCGCTCACGATCTACGACATGTGCAAGGCGCTGTCGCACGACATCGTCATCGAAGGCATACGGCTGCTGCGCAAGACCGGCGGCAAGCGCGACTTCCAGCGCGCGGCCGCGAGGAAAAGCTCATGAATGTCCCACGCATCCACGGGCTCGTGCTGGCCGGCGGTCGCAGCTCGCGCATGCGGCGCGACAAGGCCGCCACTCGAATTCCGCTCCGGGGAAACACAGCTCGATGCCGCGATGAAGCTGCTGGCGGGACGCGTGGCGAAAGCTTTCGTGTCGGTGCGCACCGATCAGCGGGACGACCCGGCGCGGTCGCGGTACCCGCACATCGTGGATCGCGGCGACATCGAAGGCCCCATCGCCGGCATCAGCGCCGCGTTCTCCATCTACCCGGACATGGCCTGGCTGGTGCTGGCCTGCGACCTGCCCTTCCTCGACGCCGCACACGCTCGACACTTTGCTCGCTCGCGCGCGACCCGAACTTCGAGGCAACCGCGTTCCGGTCCAGCCATGACGGATTGCCCGAGCCTCTGTGCGCCATCTACGAGCCGGGTGCACGTGCGGGCGTTGAACGCGCAGATAGCCGCCGGCCGGAACTGCCCGCGGAAGTTTCTCATCAACGCGCACACCCAGCTGCTCGAGCAGCCCAATCCGCGCGCGCTCGACAACGTGAACACCGTGGAAGAGTATGAGCGTGCCATGTCGGCCCTGACCGCAACTCCCGCTGAAGTAGCGCCCCATGCCCGAACGAACCATTCGCGTGCAGTACTACGCGCTGTTGCGCGAGCAGGCCGGGCGCAGCGACGAGACTCTCACTACCGGCGCGCGCGATGCACGCGAGCTGTACGCCGAGTTGAGCACGCGGTATCCGTTCACGCTGCCCGCCGAGATGCTGCGCGTCGCCATCAACGCGGAATTTGGCGAGTGGTCGCAGCCGCTCGAGGCCGGTGACGCCGTGGTCTTCATTCCCCCGGTAGCCGGCGGATGAAAACCTTTCAGTTCAGCACCGCGCCGCTCGACACCGCCGCGTTACAGCGCGGCATGCGCGACGTGACCTGCGGCGGCTTCGCCGCGTTCGAAGGCTGGGTGCGCAATCACAACGAAGGCCTCGCGGTCACGCGGCTCGAATACGAAGCGTTCGCCGAGCTCGCCGAGAAGGAAGGCGCGCGCATCGTCGACGAAGCGCGTGCGAGGTTCGGCGTCACGCGCGCCGCGTGCGTGCATCGCGTGGGTTCGCTGGCGCTGAGCGACGTTGCCGTGTGGGTGGGCGTCAGCGCCGCGCACCGCGACGAGGCGTTTCGCGCGTGCCGCTACATCATCGATGAAGTCAAACATCGCGTGCCGATCTGGAAGAAAGAGCACTACGTGAATGGCGATTCGGGCTGGGTGAACTGCGAACGGTGCGCCGCTCCACCCGCGCATCACCGGGAATACGCCATCCCCGTCCCGCACATGCACGATCACGATCACAAACACGACCATGAACCTCGCCGCGGTCGCGGCGCCTGACTACTCGCGCCAGATCGCGCTGCGTGAAGTCGGGCGCGGAAGGCCAGGCGCGGCTGCGCGGCGCCTCGGTGCTGGTGGTGGGTGCCGGCGGGCTTGGCGTGCCGGTGCTGCAGTACCTGGCCGGCGCGGGCGTGGGCCGGCTCGGCATCGTCGACGCCGATCGGCTCGAGCCATCGAACCTGCATCGTCAGACCTGGTATGCGCTGGCCGACTGCGGGCGCGAAAAATCCACGCTGGCGGCGGAGCGCGTGCACGCACTGAATCCCGAGGTCCGCGTGGAGGCACACGCGCTGCGGCTCGACAACAGCAACGCCGAGCGGCTGGCCGCCGGCCACGACCTCATCCTCGATTGCAGCGACAACTTCGCGACGAAGTTCCTGCTCAACGATCTGGCGCTGCGCCTCCGCAAGCCGGTGCTGTTCGCGAGCGTGTACCAGTACGAAGGGCAACTGCAGCTGGTGCGCGGTGACGACGCTTCGGCCTGCCTGCGATGCGTGTGGCCCGAAGCCACGCGCGACGGGCTGGTCGGCAATTGCGCCGAAGCCGGCGTGCTCGGGCCCGTGCCCGGCGTGTTCGGCAGCCTGCAGGCGCTCGAGGCACTCAAGTTGTTGTTAGGCCTGCCGGGCCTCACTCCCAACGAAATGCTGATCTTCGACCTGGTCAGCCTCAACACGCAACGGCTGCGCGCGCGACGCGCGGCGGACTGTGACGCGCACCGGCGCGCCGGCGCCCGCTGTGGCCACTCTTGCGGCGCCCGAGCTCGAAGTGCGCTTCGCCTCGCTCGCCGAAGCACAGGCCGCCGGCTACACCTTCATCGACGTGCGCGATTCGCGCGAGCGTGCCGAAGAGCCGCTGCCGGTACCCGCCCTGCACCTGCCGATGTCCAAACTACTCACCGACGCGGCCACACTCGATGCCGACGCGCGCTATCTGCTCGTCTGCGCCACCGGCAAGCGCAGCGCCGCCGCCGCCAACCTGCTGCGCTCGCAGGGTTTCGCCGAATGCCGTTCGCTTCGCGGTGGCATCAAGGGATTGAAAGCCACCGCTTGAAACACGCGCTGTCCGTCCTCCTCGCCTGCCTGCTGGCACTACCGGCATCCACGGCCGTCGCTGCCGGAAAGTCCGCCGATCATCCGCTGCTCGAACTCGCGCAAGAGCTGCAGAAGACGCGCAAGCCCGATCTGCGGGTCGCGCCGGGCGCCCCAGGGTTGCGGGAGGCGGAACATGCGCTCGCGCAGGTGAAAGCGCCGGCCGACGCCGAATGCGCCGGCAGCATTGGCGCGATGCGATTCGCGGGGCTGCACATCGACCTCGCGCTCGCGCGCACCGGGCAAGGCGATTTCACCGGCGCCGCCCAGGCTTATCGCAGCGCTTCGCGCGTGCCGGCCGCGCGACGCGCAGATCCTCTCGGCGCTCGCCGGCGTGCTGTTCGACGCGCGTGACTACGCCGGTGCGCGCGAAGCCATCAACGCCGCGCTCGCGATCGAGCCGCGCGCCGTGAACGCCAACCGGCTGGCGGGGAACATCGACTTCGTCGCCGAACGCTGGGCCGACGCCACGGCGCACTTCCGTTACGTGGCGGCGAGCGACCCGGACCGTGTGCAGGCCGGGTATGGCCAGCTGATGTTCTGGCTGGCGCAGATGCGCGCCGGTGTCCCCAGGCCCGAATACGTCGAACGCACGCCCGGCGAAGGCTGGCCGCAGCCGCTGGTGCTGTACATGCGCGGGCAATACACCGAGGCCGAACTCGCCGTTCCCATCCGCGAAGGCGACGACGACGACAACACGCAGCCCAACACGAGCACCGACGAGCGGCTGTGCGAGGCGCTGTTCTACGTAGGCGAAGCCTACTGGGCGCGCGGGCAGTTAGACGTGGCGCGGGACTATTTCGCGGCGCTGGTGAACATCAAGGTCATCTACTTCCTCGAACACGGGCTGGCGTTGGCGGAGATTGCGAAACTTCGAGATGTGAAGTAAGAGCGCAGATAGAGGGTGGCGGTGCCCCAGCGAGCGCACACGCCCAGGAGATTCGTTCGCTTTTCGGGAGCACGCCGCATTTCTCTTGGGAACGGAGTCGCGGATGGTTGGAGAAGGTCGAGGGAGGCGTGTCCATGCAGGCGTGAGAGAGCGGGCCGGGACTACGTGACCTCGTTAGGCACGAAGCCGATCTCTGCGCCATCAGGACTCTTTGCCGCCGTAAGACCCAACCACAGCCAAGATGTCTTCGCAAAATGAACGCCGCCGCTTCGGCGGCGTTTTCCGACGTGGCCGTCAGGCCTGGAAATCACTCACGCCTGCGTGGGCGCGGCTCGCTCGATCCTCTCTAACGAGGTGCGTCCCCTTTTGCTAGCAAATCAGGAATGTCCCCATTTACGGCCGGATCTGGCCCCGTGCCGCGCACCACGTACTTGTAGCTGCACAGCTGCTCCACCCCCACCGGCCCGCGCGCGTGGAAGCGGTCGGTGGAGATGCCGATCTCCGCTCCCATGCCGAACTCGCCGCCGTCGGCGAACTGCGTCGAGGCGTTGTGCAGCACGATGGCGCTATCCACCCGGTCGAGAAAGCGCTGCGCGGTCGCCGCATTCGAGGTCACGATGCTCTCGGTGTGCGCCGAGCCGTACTTGCCGATGTGTTCGATGGCCGCATCGACGCCGTCGACCACGCGCGCGGCGATGATGGCGTCGAGATATTCGGCGTACCAGTCCTGCTCGGTGGCGGCTTTCACGCGCGGATCCACCTTCTGCACGGCGGCGTCGCCGCGCACTTCGCATCCGGCGTCCAGCAGGTCTTTGACCACCGGCGCCAGGTGCGTGGCCGCGCAGGCCGCGTCGACTAACAAGGTCTCCGCCGAGCCGCACACGCCGGTGCGCCGCAGCTTGGCGTTCGTGACGATGGCGCGCGCCATGGCGAGGTCGGCGTCGCGATCGACGTACACGTGGCACACGCCTTCGAGATGGCCGATGACCGGGACGCGCGCTTCCTGCTGCACGCGTGCGACCAGGCTCTTGCCGCCGCGCGGCACCACCACGTCGATGTAGTCAGTCATCGACGACAGCATGTAGCCGACGGCGGCGCGGTCGGTGGTCGGAACCAGTTGAATGCTCGCGGCCGGCAGGCCGGCGGCGTCGAGTCCTTCGACCAGGCAGGCATGGATGGCGCGGCTGGAATGCGCACTTTCCGACCCGCCGCGCAGGATGGCGGCATTGCCGGACTTGAGGCACAACGAGCCGGCGTCACAGGTGACGTTGGGCCGGCTCTCGTAAATGATGCCGATGACGCCGAGCGGCACGCGCACGCGCGCGATCTCGAGCCCGTTGGGCCGCGTCCACTGCGTGATCGTGGTCCCGACCGGATCGGCCAGCGCTGCTATCTGCCTCGACTCCTCGCGCCATCGCCTCGATGCGATCGGCGTCGAGCGCGAGGCGATCGAGCATGGCGCCCGAAAGGCCCTTGGCGCGCGCCGCATCCATGTCGCGGGCGTTTGCCGCTAACAACTCGGACTTCTGGGCGCGCAACGACGCCGCGATCTTCGCCAGCGCGAGGTTCTTGGTGGCGGTGCTGGCGAGCGCCAGTGCCGCCGAAGCCGCGGCCGCGTCCCGACCCATCCGGTCCATGAGTGCGGCGATGTCGGCAGCGGTGGTTGAAGCGGCAGCGTTCAAGGGAAACTCTCAGACGGAGGCGAGATCGGTGCGCAACAGCACCAGGTCGTCGCGGTGGATCATTTCGGCGCGACCGCGGAATCCCACCAGCGCTTCGATATCGGCGCTGCGTTTGCCGATGATGCGGGCGGCGTTCTGGTCGCTGTAGGCGATCATACCGCGCGCGATTTCCACGCCATCGCTGTCGAGCACGCTCACGGTGTCGCCGCGCGCGAACCGGCCGCTGACCGCGGTGACACCGGCCGGCAACAGGCTCTTGCCCGACCGCAGTGCCTGCAGAGCTCCGCCGTCAATCGTGATTGCACCGCTCGGGCGCAACGACCCGGCAATCCACTGCTTGCGCGCGTTCTCGGGATTGGACGCCGGCAGGAACCAGCTGCAATCGGCACCCTCTTCGAGTCGGCTCACGGGGTGCAACGGTGCGCCGGCGGTAATCGCCATGGCGCATCCCGCCGAGGTGGCGATCTTCGCCGCGGCGATCTTGGTGACCATGCCACCCGACCCCACCGCGGATGCCGAACCACCGCCCATCGCTTCGATCTCGGGCGTGATGTCGCGGACTTCGCGGATCAGTCGGGCGGTCGGGTCCAGATTCGGATCGGCGGTGTACAAGCCCGCCACGTCGGACAGCAGCAGCAGGCAATCGGCACTGGTCATCTGCGCGACGCGAGCCGCGAGCCGGTCGTTGTCTCCGTAACGTATTTCGGTGGTCGCGACGGTGTCGTTCTCGTTGATGACGGGCAGCGCACCGAGTTCCAGCAGCTCGGACAGGGTGGCGCGGGCGTTCAGATAGCGTCGCCGCACCTCACTGTCTTCGAGCGTTAACAGAATCTGGGCGACCGTGACGCCGGAGCGGGCAAACAGCTCCTTATAGATGTGTGCCAGCGTGATCTGCCCGACGGCGGCGGCGGCCTGACTCTCCTCCAGCTTCAGCGCACCGGGAGGTAGCTTGAGCTCGCGCCGTCCGAGCGCAATGGCGCCCGACGACACGAGTACCACTTCCTGGCGGCGCTTGCGCAGCCGCAGCAGGTCTTCGACCAGCGTCTCGAGCCATGGGCGATTGACCAGTCCGCTCGACTGGTCGACGAGCAGCGCGGAACCGACCTTGACGACGATCCGGCGTGCGCGAGTTAGAGGGGATGCTGTAGTCATAAACGAGGCGATCTTACGCAATACATACCGTTGCCGCATTCGCAGGCACACCCTAAACTCTCGGCCCTCCATCAAGAGGCTTCGTTCCGTGAGCAGAGAATACGCACCGACCCCCGGCAAGTGGTACGAGAACAAGGACGAGGAAGAAACCTTCCGCGTGTTGTCCGTGGACGAAGACGACGAGCTCGTCGAAATCGAATACGAGGACGGCGAGATCGAAGAACTCGACCTCGACACCTGGCACGAGCTCGATCTCGAGCTCACCGAGGTTCCCGAGGGCTGGTCCGATTCGGCCGAAGAAGACGATGAGGACGAGGACGAAGACTTCGACGAAGATGAAGACGACGATGATGATGACGACGATGACGATGATGACGACGACGATCTGGACGACGAAGAAGAAGACACGTACTAACTAACGATGGTTACCGGCGCCGCCGAGAGCTGGTACCACGAGAAAGAATCCGCCTGGCTCTACGGCGCGGTGGCCGCGGCGGAGCCCGACCTGGCCAAGCGGGCGTTGTTCGTCAAGCTTGCCGCCGCCGCTGAAGCCCAGGCAGCACTCTGGCTGGCGAGTCGCCCCCCAGACGAACAACAAGCCAAACCTGTTTTCACACCAAGGCTTCGCGCGCGGATAGTCGCGCAGCTGGTGCGCCGCTTTGGCCCGAATCGCCTGCGCCGGGTGCTGGCGGCGATGAAGCTGCGCGGGCTGTCGGTCTATTCCCGGGTGTACTCCGATCCGCCGGTGCCAGCCTCGCACGCCATCCCCACCTCGGTCGCGGACGTCGGCAAGCGGCATTCTTCCGCCGGCGGCAAGCTTCGCGCCGCGGTTTTCGGCGCGAGCGACGGCCTGGTGTCGAATGCCTCGCTGGTCATGGGCGTCGCGGCCGCCGGTTCAGACCTTCATTCCGTGCAGATTGCGGGCACCGCGGGATTGCTGGCCGGCGCGCTGTCCATGGCCGCCGGGGAGTACGTTTCCGTGCGCTCGCAGCGTGAGTTCTACGAGCACCAGATGGCGCTCGAGCGCAAGGAACTCGCCGAGTACCCGGAGGCCGAAGCCGAGGAACTCGCGCTCATCTACCACGCTCGCGGCATCGACATGGACGAGGCCCGGCGCATCAGCGCGGTGCTGCTGTCTCGCCCGGAGCAGGCGCTCGACGTTCTCGCGCGCGAAGAGCTCGGCCTGAATCCCGACGATCTCGGCTCACCGTATGCGGCCGCCGGCTCCTCGTTCGCGGCGTTCGCGGCCGGTGCGACCGTGCCGCTGGTGCCGTTTTTCGTGGGCGCCAGCGGTAACACGGCCATCTATGCGTCGGCGGCGGTCACGGCGCTGATGCTGTTCGCCGTGGGCATCGCGCTCAGCCTGTTCACCGGCACAGGCGCACTCCGTGGCGGCTTGCGCATGCTGCTGATCGGCGGCGGCGCGGGCGTCGCGGCCTGGGCGGTCGGAAAAATGCTCGGCGCGAGCCTCGTCGGATGAGTGGGGCAGCTCGCGTGGTCGCGATCATCGGACGCCAGGGCGCCGGTAAGACGACGCTCATCGAGAACCTGATCCCTGCGCTCAAAGCCCGTGGGCTCGAGGTGTCGACCATCAAACACACACACCATCACCACATCGAATTCGACGTGCCCGGCAAAGACAGCCACCGGCATCGCCTGGCTGGTGCCTCGGAGGTCCTGGTCGCCTCGGATTCGGGTTGGGCGCGCATCGCCGCGCGCTCCGGCCCCGCCACCCTGGAGGAACTGCTGGCACAACTGCGGGAGGTCGACGTCGTGCTGATCGAAGGCTTCAAGCAACTTGAGGGGCTGCGCCGGGTCGAAGTATTCCGGGGTGATGGCACCCCGCTGGCGCTGGCCGATGAGGGGATCGCCGCGGTGGCGACACCGGGCGGTGTGGCGCCCGCCGGTTACGGTGGCGTGACACTGGCGCTCGAGGACATTCCGGCGCTGTTGGAGTTCATCCTAAGCGCTTGATTTGAAAGTATTGCGATACCGGCATTGAATTCGCCGTAGCTGTCGCCAGAATTGCCGCACCCGATCAGATGCCACGCACTTCAGGAGCCTTCGCTTAGATGAAACGTATATTCCTTCTCGTCGTCACCAACATCGCCGTCATGGCGGTTCTGGCCCTGGCCATTCAGGTGTTCGGCCTGGACCGCTATCTCGCGCAGCAGGGCCTGAACCTCGGCGGCACGCTGATCATCTCGGCCGTGTTCGGTTTCGGCGGCGCCTTCATTTCGCTGCTCATCTCCAAGTGGATGGCCAAACGCGCCATGGGCGTCAAGGTCATCACGGAGCCGGCCAACGAAACCGAGCGCTGGCTGGTGAATGTCGTCACCCAGCAGGCGCAGGCGGCCGGAATCGGCATGCCCGAAGTCGGCATCTTCGATTCCCCCGAGCCGAACGCCTTCGCCACGGGTGCTAACAAGAACTCCGCGCTGGTGGCGGTGAGCACCGGACTCCTGCGCAACATGCGTCGCGAAGAAGTCGAAGCGGTTCTGGGTCATGAAGTGAGCCACGTTGCCAACGGCGACATGGTCACGCTCACGCTCATCCAGGGCGTGATGAACACCTTCGTGTTCTTCCTCGCGCGCGTCATCGGCGGCATCGTCGACAAGGTCATCCTCAAGAACGAGCGCGGCAATGGCATCGGTTACTTCGTCACCGTGATCGTGGCGCAGATCGTGCTCGGCTTCCTCGCCGGCATGGTGGTGGCCTGGTTCTCGCGCCAGCGTGAATTCCGCGCGGACGCGGGCGGTGCGCATCTCGCGGGCACCAATTCGATGATTGGCGCACTCGAGGCGTTGAAGCGCGTACATACCCCTACGGCGATGCCTCAGCAGATGAAGGCGTTCGGCATCCGCGAGGGCGAAGTCTCGGGCTTTCAGCGCCTGCTCATGAGCCATCCTCCGCTCGATGAGCGAATTGCCGCACTGAACAGCGCGCGCTAACTGCCAAGCAATTCAAGGCGGGCGCCAGCCGGTCGTTGCACACTTCCGGCTGGTGCTGCTTTGACGGCGCGCATCCAGGATTGCGCGCCATACCGTACTGCCTGACAAGGAATTCGCGAGACACATGAACGCAGAGACGCAAACATCGAACAATCCGTTTGCGCGCATGGCGCGCGCGGTGCTGGCCTGGTTCGACACGGCCAGGGCCTCGAGCTTCGACGCCGACAACACCGACCGCATCGACTGGGTACGCACGCTGCCGTTCATCCTGATGCACGCGGCCTGTCTGTTCGCTTTCGTGGTGGGCGTGAGCCCGGTGGCCATTCTCGTGTGCGTGGCGCTGTATCTCGTGCGCATGTTCGCCATCACCGGTTTCTATCACCGCTATTTCTCGCACAAGTCGTTCAAGACTTCGCGCATTGCGCAGTTCCTGTTCGGCGTGCTCGGCTCCTCGGCCGTGCAGCGCGGGCCCATCTGGTGGGCCGCGCATCACCGCGACCATCACCAGTACTCCGACAAGCCCGAAGACGCGCACTCGCCCATCCAGCACGGGTTCCTGCGCGCGCACATGAGCTGGTTCCTGTCGAAGAAAGGCTTTGCGCCGGACCTGAAGCGCGTGCGCGACCTCATGAGTTTCCCCGAGCTGCGCTGGCTCGACCGCTTCGACATCATCGTGCCGGTGTTGTTAGCCGTGGGAGTATTCTTCCTCGGGGTGGCGTTACGAGAAGTTCGCTCCGGAACTCGGCACCAACGGCTCGCAGATGCTCATCTGGGGCTTTTTCGTCTCCACGGTGCTCACCTCGCACGGCACCTACACCATCAACTCGCTGTCGCATGTGTTTGGCAAGCAGCGTTACAAGACCGGCGACTCGAGCCGCAACAACTGGTTCCTCGCGCTGATCACGCTCGGCGAGGGCTGGCACAACAATCACCACCACTACCCGAGCTCGACCCGCCAGGGCTTCTACTGGTGGGAAATCGACATCACCTATTACCTGCTCAAGGCGATGTCATGGTGCGGCTTGATCTGGGACCTGAAACCCGTGCCCGTGGCGATGCGCGATCATCATCCACGAAGAATCGTTCCGCGCCACATCGTCAAATAGGACCGCGCAACTCCTGACATCGCCGCGCATCCGGAAGGCGCGAACCCCCGTAGGTACCGGGGTGTTCGGGCAATTTCGGATTTCCCATGCGCGTCGCGATCATCGGTTCTGGCATCTCCGGCATGGTGGCCGCCTGGCGGCTGCAATCGACACCATGAAGTCACCGTCTTCGAAGCCGGCGCGCATGTCGGCGGCCATACCAACACCATCGACGTCGACTGGCAGGGACGTCACTACGCGGTCGACACCGGCTTCATCGTTTTCAACGACTGGACGTATCCGCGCTTCATCGCGCTGCTGAGCGAACTCGGCGTCCCCTGGCAAAGCTCGGACATGAGCTTCAGCCTGCGTGATGAGCGCAACGGGCTCGAATACAACGGCACGAGCATCCACACGCTTTTCGCCCAGCGCCGCAACCTGTTGCGCCCGTCCTTTCTGCGGATGATCGCCGACATCCTGCGCTTCAACCGGCACAGCCGTGAGCTGCTGAAAGGCAACGACGAGGCACTCACGCTGGGCGAATACCTGGAGCAGCATCACTACTCCCGCAGCTTCCGTGAGCTCTTCATCGTTCCGATGGGAATGTCGATCTGGTCGGCGACGGAGCGCGCGATGTTGTCGTTCCCTGCCCGCTTCTTCGTCGAGTTCTTCGATAAACACGGCTTCCTGAATGTAGACAACCGTCCCGAGTGGCAGGTCGTCAAATTCGGTTCGCGCGAGTACATGCGGAAACTCAGCGCGCCGCTCGCGAATCGCATCCGGCTCAACAGCGCTGTCACCGCCGTGCGGCGCGATCCGGCCGGCGTCACGGTCAGCACGGCGCTGGGCAGTGTCGAACGCTTCGACCACGTGTTCATCGCCTGCCATAGCGATCAGGCATTGAGGTTGCTGCAGGATCCGTCCCCGGCGGAACGCGAGATCCTGAGTTCCTTCCCCTATCAGGAGAACGAGGCGGCACTGCATACCGACGAACGCCTGCTGCCGCGCACGCCGCTCGCCCGCGCAGCGTGGAACTACCATGTGCTCGCAGGGCGCGAGCCTGGCCAAAGGGTCGCCCTCACCTATGACATGAACGTGCTGCAGTCGCTCGATGCGCCGGTGCGTTTCCTCGTGACGCTCAACCGCACCGCGGACATCGATCCGGCCAGGGTGCTGAAGACCATCACCTATCATCATCCGGTCTATCTACCGGCCGGCGTGGCGGCCCAGAAGCGGCGCGCCGAGATCAGCGGCGTGAATCGCACGTTCTACTGCGGCGCCTACTGGCGCTATGGGTTTCACGAAGATGGCGTGGTCAGCGCCGAGTGGGCCCTCGAGGAATTCGCGCGACGCGTGACCGACGCGCCGGCTGAATCCGGTGCGGCGGGTCCGCCGCATGAACGCATGAACAGCGCGTTGTACTCGGGCTGGATCCGGCATCGGCGTTTCGGGCCCGGGCGGAACGACTTTCGCTATCGCATCTTCATGAGTTACATCGACCTCGCGGAACTGCCGGGCCTGTTCGAAAGGCGCTGGTTCTGGTCAGCGCGCTGGCCCGCCCTCGCCTGGTTTCGCCGCCAGGACTTTCTCGGGCCCGCGCACCAGCCACTCGACATCGCGGTGCGCGATCTCGTTCAGGAACGCACCGGCGTGCGGCCCGCGGGCCCCATCCGCCTGCTCACGCATCTGCGTTACTTCGGCTACAGCTTCAACCCGGTGAGTTTCTACTACGTGTTCGATGCGGCGGACGAGCGCGTCGAGACCATCGTCGCCGAGATCACCAACACTCCGTGGAAGCAGCGCCACGCCTACGTGCTGCCGGTGTCCACCGCCATGCGCGGCGCTGCCAACGCCGCCTGGCGCTTCAGCTTCGAGAAACAATTTCATGTCTCGCCGTTCATGCCCATGGACATGCGTTACGAGTGGTGCTTCGGCGCGCCCGCGCAGAGCCTGCACGTACACATGGAGAACTGGCGCGCGGGACAGCAGCACTTCGACGCCACCTTGAACCTGCGGCGCCAGGCGATGACCGCAACCTCCATGGCACGCGTGCTCATCCATTTTCCGCTGATCACCGTAAAGGTCAGTGCGCTCATCTACTGGCAGGCCCTGAAGCTGCTGTGCAAGCGAGTGCCGTTTCATGCACATCCCGACAAACGTGAAGGTCCGCTGACGCAATCATGAACACCCGCTCGCCACTGCTGCTCGAAGGTCTCGTCTCGCCAGGGCGCGCTCGCGCGACATTGCTGGCGCGGCTCGGCCGCAAGCTTCTGCTCGGCCGGTTGCGCCATTTCGAGCATGGCGAATTGCGGCTGGTCGAGTCCGATGGACGCACGCATGTGTTCGGCCGCCGCCACGCGGGCTTCGATCTCGGCTGCACGCTCCATTTCGACCATTCGCAGGTGTTCGCCGACGTCGCCTTCGGCGGCACGGTGGGCGCCGGCGAGGCGTACATCCGCGGACTCTGGCGTTGCGACGATCTGGTCACGCTGGTGCGCATCTTCGTGGCGAACCGTGAGGCGATGAATCGCCTGGACGGAGGAGTGGCGTTGGTGAGTCGCCCCCTGCTGCGGCTGTTTCATTGGGCCAATCGCAACAGCCGGCACGGCAGCGCGCGCAACATCGCCGCGCACTACGACCTCGGCAACGAGCTCTACCAGGTGATGCTCGACGACACCATGGCGTACTCGTGCGCAATTTTTCCGCACGACCGGGCCACGCTGGCGGAAGGCTCGGAAGCGAAGTTCGAAGCGGTGTGTCGCAAGCTCGACCTGAAACCCACCGATCACGTGCTCGAGATCGGCACCGGCTGGGGCGGGTTCGCCATCCACGCGGCACAGCGTTATGGCTGCCGCGTCACCACCGCCACCATTTCCGCCGCCCAGGCCGAGTTCGCCGTCCGCAAGATAGCCGCCCTGGGACTGTCCGATCGCATCACGGTGCTGCTCGAGGACTATCGTGATTTGAAGGGTGACCTCGACGGCCAATACGACAAGCTCGTCTCGATCGAAATGGTGGAAGCCGTGGGTGCCCGATTCCTGGACGGCTATTTCCGGCAATGCGCGCGCCTCCTGAAACCCGATGGCGCCATGCTCCTGCAGGCCATCACGCTGCAGGACCAGTTCTACGAACGGCGCGCTCAAGTCCGTCGACTTCATCCAGCGCTACGTGTTTCCTGGCAGCTTCATCCCGTCCGTGCAGGCGCTGTCGAAGTCGCTGGCGCAGTCCACCGACCTCAAAATATTTCATCTCGAAGACATCGGGCCCCACTACGCGCGCACGCTGCGCCTGTGGCGCGAGCGTTTCCTGCGCAATCTCGCCGCCGTTCGAAACCTCGGCTTCAGCGAGAACTTCGTGCGCCTGTGGGAGTTCTACCTGTGTTACTGCGAGGGTGGGTTCACCGAGCGGCAGCTCGGCACCGTGCAGATGCTCCTGACCAAGCCCCGCTGTCGCCGCACTCCGCTGGCATTCGGGTCGTACTGAACGGTCGGGCCGCGCGCTATCATGCGCGCGTGAACGACCTCACCACTTCATTGCACAGGCTGCGCGCGCTGGTCGACGACGCCACGATCCTCACCGATCCGGAACGCATCGCACCCATGTTGCGTGATCACCGCGCGCTGTATCGCGGCCACGCGCTCGCGGTGGTGGCGCCCGCCGACACCGCAACGGTGGCGCGCGTGCTCGCATTCTGCAATGAGCATCACATCGGCGTGGTACCCCAGGGCGGCAACACCAGCTACTGCGGCGGAGCGACGCCGGACGCCACCAGCAGCCAGGTGCTGCTGTCGCTGGCGCGCATGAACAGCATTCGGGCCATCGACGCCGCCAACTACACCGTGACTGCGGAAGCGGGTTGCGTGCTCGCCCACCTGCAGGCTGCCGCGGCCGAGGCCGATCGCTATCTACCCCTGAGTCTCGGCAGCGAAGGCAGTTGCATGCTCGGCGGCAACCTGTCCACCAATGCCGGTGGATTGAATGTCATCCACTACGGCATGGCACGCGAGCTGGTGCTGGGGCTCGAAGTGGTGCTGGCCGACGGCCGCGTGATGGATACGCTCACCGGGCTGCGCAAGGACAACACCGGGTACGACATCAAGTCGCTGTTCCTCGGTGCCGAAGGCACGCTCGGCATCATCACCGCCGCCTGCCTCAAGCTCTACCCGGCAACCAGGTCCCGCGCCACTGCGTTCGTCGCGGTGCGCGACCCGGAAGCCGCCGTCTCCTTGTTAGACGCGCTGCGCCAGGCCAGCGGCGATTTCGTGACCTCGTTCGAACTGATACCGCGCGTCGGCGTCGAGCTGACCATGCGGCACATTCCGGGCGTCGTCGATCCGCTGTCGGCGCCGTCGGCCTGGTACGTGCTGTGCGAGCTGTCTTCCTCGCGCAGCAACGACTCGCTGGAAGGGCTGCTGCAGGGCTGCCTCGAAGGCGCACTCGCAAACGCGTGGGTCACCGACGCCGCGGTGGCGCAGAGCGAACGCGAGCGCGAAGCCTTCTGGCGTCTGCGCGAATCCATTCCCGAAGCGCAGCGCAAGGATGGAGCGAGCCTCAAGCACGACATCTCGGTGCCGGTGTCGCAGGTGCCGCGCTTCATCGAAGTCGCCGGCGGTTGGGTCGCCCGGCACATTCCGCAGGGCGTGCTGGTGTCGTACGGCCACCTGGGCGATGGCAATCTCCACTTCAACATCAATCAGCGCGCCGGCACGCAGGTGTTCCAGCTCCAGGCGGTGGAACAGAAGGTGAAGCGCGCGATTCACGATTTCGTGAAGGAGTTCGGCGGCAGCTTCTCGGCCGAACATGGCATCGGCCAGCTCAAGGTCTTTGAACTCGAGCGCTACGCGAACCCGGTCGAGCTCGACCTCATGCGCCGCGTGAAGCAGGCCTTCGACCCGAACGGCATCATGAATCCGGGCAAGGTGCTCAGCCGGAAATGAGTGGCGCCAGAGGAACGGGGTCAGGCCCCGATTTCATTCCGCCGCCGACTGCACCAGCTCGACGATGGCGCCGTCCGGCGCACGGATGGCCATGACCTTGTGATCGCCGAGATAAGCGGTGGTGATCGCCACCGGGTCGAACAGCACCGGGATCCCGTTTTCACGCAGGCGCTTGTTAGCCACCAGCACGTCGGGAATCAGGAAGGTCCATACCTGGACGCGAACCTTGTCCGCCGGCTCGATGCCCGGCGGCCATTGCGGCACGTCACTGCCCAGCACGTTGCGGAAGAAGGCCTTCACCACGCCGGCATTCGGCTTCGAGGTTTTCGCCGCCAGCGCCATCTTCAGCACTCGAACGCCGGGGTCCGTGGCGCCCGGCGCCCTGAAGTGAGCCACGCCTTCAACAGCCGAAAGCGGCACACTCCATAGCGAGGATTCCACCTCGTTTGAAATGGGATAGTTAGAAGGGAACTGGACGGGCACATAACCTTTCACCTGCAACGAGTCGGCGACTCCGGGGCCATCCGTCACCAGCGTCACGGTGTGCAGCCGGGCCTGCAACAGGGGCGGATCCTTGACGTCCACAAAGGGGTTGTCGGACGTGCGGCTGCAGGATGTGAGGACCGCGAGCAGGAGCGCCGCGAGGACGCGGCCGTTACGGGATGTTTGCATGATAAATTGAGTATATGGCGGATCGGGTCGAATGCGTGGTCATCGGTGCGGGTGTGGTGGGCCTCGCGGTCGCGCGCGCACTGGCGCTGGCCGGCCGCGAAGTCCTGTTGCTGGAGGCCGAGGCGCACCCGGGCACCATCACCTCGGCCCGCAACAGCGGGGTGATACATGCGGGGCTCTACTACACGCCGGGCAGTTTCAAGGCGCGCTTCTGTGTCGCCGGCAATCGCGCCTTGTATGCCTATTGCAATGAGCGCGGCGTCGACCACCACAACACCGGCAAACTCATCATCGCCAACGGCGATGAAGAAGAGCAGGTGCTGCTGCATCTGCTCGAACGCGCGCAGACCAACAATGTCGATGGCGTCCGCCTGATTTCCGGCAGCGAGGCTCACAAGCTCGAGCCCGAAGTGCGCTGCACCGCCGCCCTGCTCTGCCCGACCAGCGGCATCGTCGATCAACACCCGTACATGCTTGCCCTGCAGGGCGACATGGAAAATGCCGGCGGCACGCTGGTGTGCGACTGCCGCGTGGAAAGTCTCGCGCGCGCGAACGACGCCTTTCTCGTCAGAACCGGCGGCGACAGCGCCACCGAGATCGAAGCGCGCTTCGTGGTGAACAGCGCCGGCCTCGGCGCCGTGGATTTGTTGAGCCGCATCGAGGGATATCCGGCGGAACGCATTCCGAAGTTGCATTTCGGCCGCGGCAACTACTTCACGGTCGCCGCGCGCTCGCCATTCCAGCATCTCATCTACCCCGTGCCGCATGCCGCGGGGCTCGGCATCCACGCCACCATCGATCTCGGCAGGCGCGTGCGCTTCGGCCCCGATGTGGAGTGGATAGACAAGATCGACTATTCGGTCAACGCGTCGCGAGCGCCGCTGTTCTATGACGCCATCCGCCGCTATTGGCCGGGTCTTGCGGACGGCGCACTGGTACCCGACTACACCGGCATCCGCCCGAAGCTGCACGGCCCCGGCGAACCGCAGCCGGACTTTCGCATCGAGACGGCGGCCGAGCACGGCCTTGTCGGACTCGTGAACCTGCTCGGCATCGAAAGCCCCGGCCTCACCTCCTCGCTCGCCATCGGTGACTACGCGGCTTCGTTCGCCTAAAGTCGATCGCATGCGAAATACACCGCCCGGACTGATTGCCGCTCTCGTCATTGCCCTGGCCATCTCTGCCTGCAGCAAGCCTGAACCACCGCCTCCGCCCGCGCCCGCGCCGGCGGCCACCGAACCCGCGGAGCCTGCCCCCGGGGCCGCACGCATCGCCATCGCGCCTGACGGCGTGCACGTGCAGTACCGCGTGTACGGCGCCGGCGAACCCGCGCTGGTGTTCATCCACGGCTGGTCCTGCGATTCGAACTACTGGCGCGAGCAGCTGCCGGCGTTTCAGAAAAAGTACACCCTGGTGACGGTTGACCTCGCCGGGCATGGCGGCACCGACGCGAGCCGCACGAAGTGGAGCATCGCCGGTTTCGGCCAGGACGTGGCGACCGCCCTGTCGGCGGTACCTAACAAACAGATTATTCTCGTAGGCCACTCGATGGGCGGCCCGGTGGCCATCGAAGCTGCGCGACTGCTCAAGAGCCGCGTCATCGGCATCATCGGCGTCGACACGTTCAAGTCGATCGGCGCTCCGGTTCCAGGCAAAGCGCAGGTGGACGCCGCCCTCCGGCCATTCGAGACCGATTTCATCGGTACGACTCGCACGATGGTCACCGATCACCTGTTCGTCAAAGGCGACAACCCGCAACTGGCGCAGAAAATCGCTTACGACATGTCGTTGTCTTCGCCGCCCGTGGCAGTGCCTGCGATGCGCGCATTGCTCGAATACGATTTCACCGAGCCGTTGAAGGATCTTTCCGTGCCCATCGTCGCCATCAATTCGGATCTCGGCGAACCTCTGAACGAGTTGCGCATCAGGAAGGTGCTGCCGAAGTTCCGCGCAGTCACGCTGCCCGGAACGGGGCACTTCCTCATGATGGAGGATCCGCAGCTCTTCAACCCGGTGCTCGAAGCAGAAGTCTCGGCGCTGCTCGGTTCTCCCTGACGATGGACGCACGAACGGGCGGCAGCGGACCAGACAGTGGGCGCGAGGAGCGCGCCCGGCGCGAGCTCGAGCGCCTGCGCGCGATCACGCAGTTGTTCGACCAGGCCTTCACCGTACCCGGGACGAAATGGCGCTTCGGCCTCGATGCCCTGTTCGGACTGGTACCGGGGCTCGGCGATATCGCCGGCGCGCTGGTGGCGATGTTCGCGATGCGCGTGGCGCGCAACCTGAACGCGCCGTCGGTCGTTCAACTGCACCTGCTCACCAACATCGCTCTCGACGCGCTCATCGGCACGGTGCCCATCCTCGGCGACCTGTTCGACTTCGCGTTCAAGGCGCAGACGCGCAACCTGGCGCTGCTCGATGCGTGGGTTGCGACGCCACACAGCACTGCGCGACGCAGCCGGCGCGGCCTGCTGCTCATTCCCATCGCCATCGTCTTCGTGTTTGCCACGCTCACCGCGCTTGGCATCTGGATGCTCGTCATCCTCATCCACTGGCTCTTCGGATTGGCGGCTGGCTAGCTGCGCTGTTCTCCGGTCTCGGACACCACCGGAGCGCAGTCGATCACCAGCCAGCCGATGTCGATGCCGACACGCGCGGCGCCGAGCGATGTCCAGCTCGACGCGATGGCATCGCTGTCCGCCTTGCCGTCCGTAAGGATCAGCACCAGGGATTCGCGTCCCTCCGACAATGGCCAGTCGCGCCCGTGAAGCTCGAGCTGCAGCTCGCGGCCGTCGGGCGTGCGGAATCGCGCGCGGCCGCCGCGGTCGTGCAGATCGACACTGTCGATGGGTTTGCGCAGCGCCTTGTCCTTCGCCGCCCACGACAGGCCGCACGAGAAGAGTCGCGCCTCGTCGAGTTCCGCATGCGGGAACCCGGCAATCTCTTCGGCCACGTCGTCGCCGGGAACATTCAGGCGACGCTTGCGGTACCAGAAAAGCCCGTCGCCGATCACCACGCGGTAGTCGAGCCAGCGATCTTCAGGGCCGCCCGTGTCGAGGCACTTGCGGCCGCGTGTGCCACCGCGGAACTGCGCACCTTCGCGCGTCAGGAAGATGTCGCAACCCGGCACCGACTCCACATCGGACGATGCGAACGTGCCGGGACTGTCGGTGTCGGCCTTGCGCGTGTACTGCCGCACGCGCAACGAGCCATCCGCCGCGAGCTCAGGATCGATCGACAACAGGACACGCCGCCGCAACTCGGACGGCTCGTCGTAGGGATATTCCTCGACATACAGAACATGGGTGCCCAGCCACGGCATGTTCAGGCGCCGCACGTGGATCTGCACGCGGGTGGTGAGTGGCTCGAGCGGCGAATCCAGCGCTTCGCTTGCGACCAGCTCTTCGGTGATGTCGTAGATGCCGGTCCAGAGCCGGGCCAGCGCGTCACGGTCGGCAACCGCGGCTGACTGCGGAGCGGCGCCCATCGTGCTGGCGGCGAACGCCAGCAGGCCGACCAGCGTTATGGCTGCACGAGACGTATGAGTCCCTCTTGCGCCGTACTGGCCACCAGTACGCCGTCGCGCGAGTAGAGGCTGCCGCGCGCGAAACCCCGCGCGCCTGAGCTGCTCGGACTGTCGAGGCTGTACAGCAACCAGTCATCGACGCGTGCGCGCCGGTGAAACCAGATGGCGTGATCGATGCTCGCCATCACCAGGTTGCCGCGCAGGAACGACGAGCCGTGCGGCATCGTCGAAGTGTCGAGCAGCCAGTAGTCAGAGATGTAGGCCAGCAGGCATTGATGCAGCGTGTCGTCGTCGGAGAGCTTGTCCACGGCGCGCATCCAGATCTGCCGCACGGGCGGCGCGGTGGCCTTGGGCGCGAGCGGGTTGTACGGCTGCACCGGACGGAACTCGAAAGGTCGCTCGATCTTGAGCCAGCGGCGCAGCTTTTCGGGCAGCTTGTCGATCTCCTCCTGCGACGGTTTCGACAATGGCGGGAGGTCTTCCGGTGGCGGCACCTTGGGCGCCGTGGCCTGGTATTCGAGTCCCTTCTCCGGCTTCTGGAATGACGCCGAGGAAATGAAGATCTGTTCTCCATCCTGGACGGCGACGACGCGCCGCGCCGAGAAACTGCCGCCGTCCCGGCTGCGGTCGACGCTGTAGACGATGGGCTTGGTGAAGTCGCCACGCCGCAGGAAGTAGGCGTGCATCGAATGCACGACGCGCTCGTCGTCGATGGTGCAATGCGCGGCCATCAACGCCTGTCCCAGCACCTGTCCGCCGAATACCTGCGGACTACCTGTGTCGCGGCTTTCGCCGCGAAACAGGTTTACCTCGAGACGTTCGAGCTGGAACTGTTTTTCGAGATCAGCGAGGCGTTTTTCCATGTTCGAAGGATCGCTCAACCGAACTTGAATGCGCCCTTCATCAAGGCGACATGCCCGGGGAACGTGCAGAAGAACGTGTATGCCTCGCCCTTCTTCAGCGCCGAGGTCGGGAACTTCACCGACGTCGTCTGACCACCGCCGATGAGCTTGGTGTGCGCGATCACGCGCGCGTCGCCCTTCTTGATGTGATCGTTGGCGACACCCGCCGAGAGGCCGTCATTGGCAACCGCCTGCATCTCGCTGGTCTTGGCCAGCACCCAGTTGTGGCCCATCGCCTGCACCGCCATCTTGCCGGTGTGCTTGAGCGTGACCTCGACTTCGGTGCAGTCGGCGGCGACCACAATTTCCTTCTTGTCGAACGTCATCTGGTCGGTGCTCGCGATGTCGACCTTGCAGACCTTGTCGGCGGCAAAGACACCGGGCGCGGCCAGAACCAGCGACAGGCAGGCAATCGTGCGAATAGCTTTCATGGTGGATAGCTCCTTTGAGGTAGTTAGTGAGGCACGCCGAGGCGCTTCTGCATGACCGGGCTGGTGGTGGTGTACTGCAGGAACTGCTTCTTGGCGGGGTACAGATGATGCTGGATCGCGAAGGCGGCAAGCGCGGCTTCGTGGAATCCGGAAAGAATCAGCTTTTTCTTACCCGGATAGGTGTTGATGTCCCCCACCGCAAAGATGCCGGGGACGCTGGTCTGGAATTTTTCGGTGTCGACCTTCAGCGCCTTCTTTTCGAGCTCCATGCCCCATTCGGCGATGGGCCCGAGCTTCGGGTGCAGGCCGAAGAAGGCGAACACGTGGTCGGCTTCCACCGCGTGCATCGTGCCGTCAGCGCCTTTGACGTTGACGCCGCCGAACGCGTCGCCGCCGATCAGCGAATCCGCGAGGCCTTCGATGTAGCGTACCGAGCCGGCCGCAACCAGCGAGCGCATGCGCGCCACCGACGCAGGCGCTCCGCGGAATTCCGGCCGGCGATGGATGTGCGTGACCGCAGCCGCCTTGCCCGCGAAGTCGATGACCCAGTCGAGCGCCGAATCCCCGCCGCCGAAGATCGCGATCTTCTTGCCGTGATAGCTGGCGGCATCGCGCACCCGGTAATGGATGGTTTTGCCTTCGAAGAGCTCCGCGCCGGGCACGCCGATGCGCCGCGGCTGAAAGGAGCCGACACCGCCGGCGATGACCACGGCGCCGGCGTCGAAACGCGTGCCCACGATGGTCTCGACGTCGAATCGCCCGTCATCGCGCTTGCGGACCGCGGTCACTTCCTGCCCCAGATGCAGCGGCGCATTGAACGGCGCGATCTGCTGCAGCAGCCGGTCGATGAGCTCCTGCGCGCCGCAGGTGGGCAGTGCCGGGATGTCATAGATGGGTTTGTCAGGATAGAGCTCGGTGCATTGCCCGCCGGGTGCGGCCAGGGAATCGACCAGATGGCAGCCCATCCCTAAAAGGCCGAGCTCGAAGACCTGGAACAGACCACAGGGTCCGGCGCCAATGATCACGACTTCGGTGACGATGGGCGGCTTCGGGGAAATCTCGGACAAACTCAATTCCTTCAACGAGCTGGCGACAGTTTGAGGGCCGCAACTATAACCCAGGCTGAACACTGGCCCCCTCCTACAAACTGCGCGGCGGGCATATAGTCGCCGCACTCGAACAAAAACCCGGGGGAGTCGCTCGTGACCAAGCTCAACGTCAATGGCAGCGCGGTGGAAGTCGATGTCGATCCGGAAACGCCCCTGCTCTGGGTCCTGCGGGACGCGCTGGGGCTGACGGGCACCAAGTTCGGCTGTGGCATGGCGCTTTGTGGCGCCTGCACCGTGCACCTGGAAGGCGAGCCGGTGCGGTCCTGCCAGATCCCGATCAGCGCCGTAGGCGAGAAGCCGGTGACCACCATCGAGGGTCTGTCGAAGGACCGCAGCCACCCGGTGCAGAAGGCCTGGATCGAACACGACGTGCCGCAATGCGGCTATTGCCAGTCCGGGCAGATCATGTCGGCTTCCGCGCTGCTGGAAGCCAAACCGCGGCCTTCTGACGCCGATATCGACGCCGCCATGGCCGGCAACATCTGCCGCTGCGGCACCTACCAGCGGATCCGCGCCGCCATTCGCCGAGCCGCGGAAATCAAGGCAGGAGCCGCCTGATCCGCCTGCGCTGATGATTCGATAACGACCCAGGTTCGATAAAGACAAGAGCGTTTCCGGGGAGGAGACCGATATGTCCGCGATTCCGTCGTTCACACGTCGCACATTCGTTGGCGGTTTGCTCATTGCGGTGGCCCTGCCCGCCTGCAAGCAATCGCCGAAGTCGAGCGGCGAACTCAAGTTCTTCGAACCCAACGCCTGGCTGCACATCGGCACCGACAACAGCATCACCTTCCTGTGCGATCGCGCGGAGATGGGCCAGGGTGTGTACACCTCGCTGACGATGCTCGTCGCCGAAGAGCTCGGCGTGAGCCTCGATCGCATCAAGGTCGAGTTCGCGCCACCCGGCGATGCAGTTCATCAACAATCTCATCGGCGGGCAGATCACCGGCGGCAGCACCAGCGTGCGCGACGGCTGGGAAAAGTTGCGCAAGGCCGGCGCCACCGCGCGCCACCTGCTGGTCACCGCCGCCGCCGATGAATGGGGTGTCGACGCGCGTTCGTGCAAGGTCGCCAACGGCGTGATCCTTTCGCCGCAGTTCAAGAAACGGACGTTCGGCGAGGTCGCCGAGGCGGCCGCCAAACTACCGGTGCCGAAGGATGTGCCGCTCAAACCGGCGGCGCAATTTCACGATGATCGGCAAGCCACAGCGGCGCAAGGACACGCCGTCCAAGGTGGATGGCAGCTGCGTCTTCGGCATCGACGTGAAACTGCCGGGCATGCTGTATGCGGCGCTGGCGCAGTCGCCGACGCTCGGCGGTTCGGTGAAGACGTTCAACGACGAAAAGGCGCGCGCGATGCCGGGCGTGGTGGGCGTGGTGCTCACGTCCTCGGGCGTCGCGGTGGCCGCGGACTCGTGGTGGCGAGCGCGAAAGGCGCGCGAGGCGCTCACCATCGAATGGGACGCCGGCCCGAATGGCTCGCTCACCGACGCGAAGATCGCGCAGATGTTGCGCAAAGGTGCGGCGGGGCCCGGCCGGGTGGCTCGCAATGACGGTGACGTGACCGCGGCGATCAAGGGCGCGCCGAAAGTGGTCCGCGCCGACTACGAGCTGCCGCTGCTCGCACACGCCACGCTCGAGCCGCAGAACTGCACCGCCGACGTTCGCGCCGACGGTGCCGACATCTACGTGCCCACGCAGGTTCCGCAAATCGCGCATGCGGCCGCCGCGAAGGCCTCGGGACTCGATCCCAAAGTCGTGAAGCTCCACACCACGTTCCTCGGTGGCGGCTTCGGCCGGCGCCTGGAGGTGGATTTCATCCCCGCGGCCGTCGAAGTATCGAAGGCGCTCAAGAGGCCCGTGAAGCTCGTGTGGACTCGCGAAGACGACATGACTCACGACGCCTATCGTCCGCCGGCATTCGACCAGGCGACCGGCGCATTCGACGAAAAGGGCAATCTCATCGCCTGGAACCTGCACCTGACCGGGCCATCGATCACCTCGCGCATGTTCCCCTCGGTCACCGAAAAGATGGTGGACCCGTTCGCGGTCGAGGCGGCGGCTAACTACCCCTACGACGTGCCCAACGTGCACGTGGATTTCCAGCAGCAGGAAATCGGCATCAACGTGGGTTACTGGCGCTCGGTGAGCCACGCGCTCAACTGTTTCGTGGCCGAAAGTTTCATGGACGAGCTGGCGGTGGCCGCCAGGAAGAACTCCGTACGAGTTCCGCAAGGCGCTGCTGCAGAAACATCCGCGCTTCCTCAAGGTGCTCGACCTCGTCGTCAGGGAATCACGCTTCGGTTATCCGCAGCGCGGGCGCTTCCACGGGCTCGCGGTCATGGAGGGTTACGGCACTTACATGGCGCAGGTTGCCGAGGTCTCGCTCGCCACGGGCGCGGACGCCGGCAAGATCAAGGTCCATCGCATTTATTGCGCCGCGGACTGCGGCCAGCAGGTAAACCCCGACACGGTGGTCGCGCAGATCGAAAGCTCGGTGATCTTCGGCTTGTCGGCGCTGATGTGGGGCGAGATCAACATCCAGAACGGCCGCGTGCAACAGAAGAATTTCGACAGCTACAGGGTGGCGCGCATGACCGATGCCCCGCGCATCGACTCCTACGTGATCGACAGCGGCGAATCTCCAGGCGGCATCGGCGAGCCGGCCACTGCACTGGTGGCTCCGGCCGTCTGTAATGCGATTTACACGGCCACCGGGCGTAGAATTCGGTCCTTGCCTTTGAGCAGGCACCGACTAGCTTAGGGCTGCCTTGTCAGGGGCTGCGCCCCACGACGGAAAACGCCGTCGAAGCGGCTTCCGTTCTATTTGGAGCTCATATGCCGAACAACGCAGATCTTCATAAGCGGCGCATAGCCGCCATTCCGCGTGGCGTGGGCAATTCGCTCGCCGTGTATGCCGAGCGCGCGCAGAACGCCGAGCTGTGGGACGTCGAAGGCCGCCGTTACGTGGACTTCGCCAGCGGCATCGCCGTGGTCAACACCGGGCACGTGCACCCGCACGTGAAGGCCGCGATGGCCGCGCAGCTCGAGAAGATCACGCACGGCTGCTTCCAGGTCACGCCCTATGAAAGCTACATCGCGCTCGCGGAAGCGCTGAACAAGCTCGCGCCAGGACCGACGCCGAAGAAGACGATTTTCCTGACGACCGGCGCGGAAGCCGTGGAGAACGCGATCAAGATCGCGCGTTACGCCACGAAACGTTCCGCGGTCATTGCCTTCAGCGGCGGCTTCCATGGACGCACGCTGGGTTGCATCGCGCTCACCGGCAAGGTGCAGCCTTACAAGGCGGGCTTCGGTCCCATGCTGCCCGAAGTTTTTCACGTGCCCTACCCCATGGCCTATCACGGTGTGACGCCGGAAGATTCGTTCGCGGCCATCGACCATCTGTTCAAGGCCGATGTGGATCCGGCGCGCGTCGCCGCCATCATCATCGAGCCCGTGCAGGGCGAAGGCGGTTTCTACATCGCGCCGCCGGAGTTCCTGCGTGGCTTGCGCGCGCTGTGCGACAAACACGGCATCCTGCTCATCGCCGATGAAATCCAGACCGGCTTCGCGCGCACCGGCAAGACTTTCGCCATCGAACATTCCGGCGTCGAGCCCGATCTCATGACCGTCGCCAAGAGCATCGCCGGCGGTGTTCCGCTGTCAGCGGTCATCGGCAAAGCCGACATCATGGATGCGCCGGTGGTCGGCGGACTCGGCGGCACCTTCGCGGGCTCGCCGCTGGCCTGCGCCGCGGGGCTGGCGGTGCTCGAGGTGCTGGAAAAGGAAAAGCTGAACCAGCGTGCCGAGCAGATGGGCGCAAAGGTCGTCGCGCGTCTCAAGCAGATGCAGGCCAAGTTCAACTGCATCGGCGAAGTCCGGGCGCTCGGCATGATGGTGGCGATGGAGCTGGTGAAGAACCGCCGCGCCGACGCACCCGACGCCGACCTCACCAGGGCGCTGGTGCAGGCTGCGGGCCGCCGCGGGCTGATCCTGCTTTCCTGCGGCATCTACTCCAATGTGATCCGCATCCTCGCGCCGCTGACCATTCCCGAAGCGCAGCTCGAGGAAGGACTGGGGTTGCTGGAGCAGGCGCTGGCCGAAGCGACGCAGGGCGCCGCCACCGCCGTCGCCTGAAATGGGGACATTCCTGATTTGCTAGCAAAAGGGGACGCGCCTGCCGATGGTAACTTCGAAGAAACCCACCACCGTCACTGAGTACATCGCCGCCGCTCCCAAACCAGTACGCGCCCGCTTGCGCGAGATGCGCAGGCTCATTGCTGACGCTGCGCCCCGTGCCACTCAATCACTCAAGTGGGGCATGCCGGCATTTTCTTACAAACGCATCCTCGTGATCTTCGGCGCGTTCAAACGGCACATCGGCTTCTTCATCACTCCGTCCGTGAAGCGCGCCTTCGAAAAAGAACTCGCGAGTTACAAGACTGCGAGCTCATCGGTGCAGTTGCCTTTCGACAAGCCGTTGCCGAAAGGACTGGTACGCAAGATCGTTGCGTGCCGCGTGAAGCAGGAGCGCGCGAAATACGCGAAATGGCGCGTCGATATCTAGCCCACAGACGATCGGGCATCAATCGCGGACGCGCGGGCAAGCGCATGGACGTTCGGTCATCGTCGCCGGACGCGCGGTCATTCGCGCATGGATCCCTGGTGATTAGTCTTCGTATGGCAAACGGGGGGCGAACAAAAGACTAACTATCAGGAGACAACTATGACGATCAGGATCTCATTCGCGCTCGCCGCCGCCTTTCTCGCGTCAACCGCATTCGCTCACGGCGATCACGACGCGGGTGCCGGGAAGGGCAACAAGCCCCCGCCGCTAGCCGTACTGCAGCTCGACCAGGTGCGCGACGCCACCGCACGCTTCATCGACGTGGACAAGGCCGTGGCCGAGGGCTACGCCGACATCGGCCTGTTCGTGCCAGACATGGGATGGCACTACATGAAAGAAAAGCTGGTGGACGAGCGCTTCGACCCCACACGGCCCGAGCTACTCGTGTACGCCGACGACCCCTGCGGTGGCAAACGGAAGCTCGTGGCCGTGGAGTACGCGGTGCCGCTGGCATTGAGCAAGCGCGCACCCTCAGGATTCATCGGTCGCGCCGATGAGTGGGATGCGAATCAGCAGTTCCAGTTGTGGACGCTGCATGCGTGGCTGTTCGAGTACAACCAGGATGGCGTATTCGCGCCATTCAATCCGCGAGTGCCCTGACAAAAAAGGGGACGAGCCCGTTGAGGCGCGTCCCCTTTTGCTAGCAAATCAGGAATGTCCCCATTACGCCCGACCGGCGTTCGAGTCCGTCGGCGTGTGGAAGTACTCGCTCTCGGACGCGAGCTGCTCGATGAGGCGTTTCAATTCCGACATGCGGCCTTCAGCCGTGCTGATGGGCATGCAGTCCTGGCAACGCGTGTCGCCGCAAGGCTGGCGCGAATACAGCCAGTATTGAATGGCACCGGCGAGCATGCCATCGGCGATATCCCAGAGGTCCGCGTCCTTGTCCTTGTCCGCCATCTTGTTGGCGAGATCCACGGTTTTGGAGAAGGCGGCGTCAAAGGTGTCGGCGATCGGTTCCATGGGACGGAGTATAGGCACCCCCGCCCTTGCGCGAAAAGCCTCAATTGCCCTCGCGGACAGCCTATGTTCAACGCGGCACGCTACTCCAGTCGCAACGAGTAGACACGCAACTGGCGCGAGCCCGTCGGGCCGCCGCGAAATAGTGTGATGTCCGAGATATGCGCCATGTCCATGAGCCGCTGTCGAGGCCCGTGCCGGATGTCTTCGAGCGTTATGCGCAGCGTACGCCGTTCAAAAGGCGCAAGGTCGAAGCGCCGGTTGAAGCGGTCGTTGAAGGTGCGGTTGTGATGCCTGTCATGCACGCGCACGCCCAGATTGAGCGGCTCGCCGGCCGGATTCTCGACGTCGATGACCAGGATCCTGAATCGCCGCCAGTCCGGAACCGGTTCATGGAAGGCGACGCCGGGAAATTCGTCCGCGACCAGATCCACTTCGAGCGCGTTGTCGACGACCTCGCGATTCACGCCGAGGCTCATGGTCCAGTACAGCTCGATGCGCGAATGGAAATCGGCCAGCACCGGGAATTGCGCGTTGCGGTGCACATAGGCGCGGGTCATCCTAACAATCGGCATGATGAATATTGCGATGCAGGAGACCGCGACCAGCAATGCGCCGATCCGGTGCCACGCGCGTAAATTCGAGCGGCGATCGAACAGCGCGTACGACGCCAGCGCACAGACCACGCCGATCGTATCCGCGACCACGTCTTCCCATGAAGCGTCGCGCGACAATGGCTTCTGGAGCACTTCGCTCAGAAATCCGGCGCCGGCTCCGATCAGCCCGGCGAGCGCGTAGACCCGCACGCCCGGGAAGCGCGGATGGTCGCGCATCGCGAAAATCACGCCGAGCGTCAGGAAAAAGAACAACGGCGCGTGCCCCGCGTTCTCGACCGTCCGCCCGGCGTAGGTCGGCGGAATCGGCATGGGCACGAACAACAAAACGCCTGCCAGCACGAACAATACGGAGAGGTAAAGCTGACGTCGGGTCACACCTCAGTATACTTCGCGCATGAACATCCGCCTCTCGGCAATCGAGGCGCGCATCATCGGCGCGCTCATCGAAAAGCAGATCACCACGCCCGACCAGTACCCGCTCTCGTTGAACGCGCTCATCAACGCATGCAATCAGAAGAGCAATCGGGAACCTTTCATGCAACTCGACGAACCTACTGTGAAGTTCGTGGTCGAGGGGCTCGGGCGGCGTCACATGGTCGTCGAGAAATCCGGGTTCGGCAGCCGCGTGCCGAAGTATCAGCAGATCTTCTGCAATACCGAGTTCGGCAGTCTCAAGTTCACACCGCAGGAAACCGCGATCGTGTGTGAACTGCTGCTGCGTGGACCACAGACGCCTGGTGAGCTGCGCGCGCGCGCTCCCCGAATGGCGGAGTTTCCCGATCCGGCAGTCGTCGAGTCGCTGCTCGAAGGTCTTGCGAACCGGCCCTCGGGCGGCATCGTCGCGCAACTGGCGCGCGAACCCAATCGTCGCGATTCGCGCTGGGCGCAGTTGTTCGAAGAGTTGCCGGAATCCGCGAAGCTGGCCACCGCCGGAGAAGTTGCAGCCAACAAGGCGAGCGACGCCGCGACGGTACGGGCGCCCAGCAACGCCGAGCTCACTGCACGCGTGAAAATGCTGGAAGCTGAAAACGCAACGCTGCGCGCCGAGCTCGAGTCGCTCAAGCAGGGTCGCGTCGCGTGACCCTGCCCGCCTGGGCGCAAAGCGCGGGTCTGCTGGTGATTTCAAACGTCTTCATGACGTTCGCCTGGTACGCGCACCTCAAGAACATGGCGGCCCGACCGTGGGTCATCGCCGCGCTGGTCAGTTGGGGCATCGCGTTGTTCGAATACCTCGTGCAGGTGCCCGCCAATCGCATCGGTTACACGACGATGTCGCTGGGGCAGCTCAAGGTCATGCAGGAAGTGATCACGCTCGCGGTATTCGTCCCGTTTGCGATCCTGTACATGAAGCAGCCGCTGAAGCTCGATTTCCTGTGGGCGGGGTTGTGCCTCGTCGCCGCCGCGTACTTCGCGTTTCGCAGCAGCTAACTAACCAGCTTGCCGAGCGCGGTACACAGCGCGTCGACATCTTCTTCCGGCGTATCCCAGGAACACACGAACCGGGCTTCGCCCGAGCCGGCCGGGCCCCACGCATAGAAGCCAAACTCGCTGGAGAGGGCCGCGATGCGCGCATCCCCCAGCTTCATGAACACCTGGTTGGTCGCGAACGGTTCGCTCAGCAGGCCAGGCGCAGTGGCGGCGATGCGTGCCGCGAGCCGGTTGGCTCTCTCGGCGTTGCGTCGCCAGATACCACTTTCGAGGTAGGCGAGAAGTTGCACGGACGCGTATCGTCCCTTGCAGAACAGCTGCCCTGCCCGCTTGCGGCGGAACTCGAAGTCGGCCACGCGGGTCGGATCGAAGAACACCACCGCCTCGGCATTCATGCCGCCATTCTTGATGACGCCAAAAGACAGCATATCCACGCCCGCTTTCCAGGTGAGCTCCGCCGCCGAGACCTTCTGCGCCACCAGCGCATTGGCAAAGCGCGCGCCGTCCATGTGCACCGCCATGCCGCGTTCATGAGCAATCTTCGAAAGCGCGCTCACTTCCTGCGGCGTGTAGATGGCCCCGCGTTCGGTAGCCTGGGTGATCGACAACATGCGCGGCTGCACGCTGTGCACGTGCGGGTCGAACCAGTCGAGGCGCGCGAGCAGATCAGCGGGCGCGATTTTCGCACCGGCGCCGCCGATGAGCGAGAGCTTGGCGCCGCCGGTGAAGAACTCCGGCGCGCCGCATTCGTCGCGCTCGATGTGCGCCTCGTTGTGCGTGAGCACCGTTCCCCATGGCGGGCAGAGTGTCGCAAGCGAGAGAGAATTGGCCGCGGTTCCCGACGACACGGCGAACACGCGCACCGGCGTACCGAAAAATTCTCCGTACACCCGATCGAGTGCATCCGACCAGCGATCCGCGCCGTATGCCAACGCCGTACCCACGTTGGCGTCGGTGATGGCCTGGATGATCTCCGCGCTCACCGCGGCCGTGTTGTCAGATTTGAAGTAGCGCACGGGCGTATCGTGCACGAAATTTATTAGAAAGGAGCATCTATGAAAAACCTCAGCCGTATCCGCGCACTCAGCTTGCGCGGCACGATTGCCCACACCATGGCCGCGGCGATTGGACTCGCCGCCGCCCCACAGCTCCTGGCGCAAGACGCGCCTGCCGAAGATGAAGAGAATATCGGCGAGGTGGTGGTCACCGGCACGCGCGTCGCCACGCGCACCCGCCTGGATACGCTCGCGCCGGTCGACGTCCTGCCGCAGGAAACGCTGACGGCATCGGGCAGCACCGAACTCGCGGAGGCCTTGTCCAGCGCCGCGCCGTCGCTGAATTTTCCGCGCCCGTCCATCACCGATGGCACCGACCATATCCGCCCCGCGACGCTGCGCGGGCTGGCGCCAGACCAGACGCTGGTGCTGGTGAACAGCAAGCGTCGACATCAGTCGGCACTGGTCAACGTGAACGGTTCGGTGGGCCGTGGCTCGGCCGCCGTGGATCTCAACGCCATCCCGCTGGCGGCGCTCGAAACCGTCGAAGTGCTGCGCGACGGCGCCTCGGCGCAATATGGTTCGGATGCCATCGCCGGCGTCATCAACCTGCGCCTGCGCGATGCGCGCGAGGGTGGCAGCGCCACGGTGACCTACGGCGAATACAACACCGACGTGGAGACCGAACGCGGCCAGCGCGGCGAAGACGATGGCCCAACTCTCACGGCGTCGGGTTGGGTTGGTTTGCCTCTTGGCCAGGAAGGTTTCCTCACGCTGTCGGGCGAATATCGCGACCGCGATCCCACGAGCCGCGGAGACTTCGACAATCGCGTGCCGGGCTCGCCGGTGACTTCGCGTTACGGTGATGCGAACGTCGAAGACATCACCGCGTACGTGAACGCCGGTGTGCCGCTCGAAGGCGACTGGAACATCTACGGCTGGGCGGGCTATCAGCAACGCGAAGGCGATTCGGCCGCGTTCCCGCGCATCTTCAACGACGCGCGCAACGTGCCGGCTATCTATCCGAACGGATTCCTGCCGCTCATCACCACCGACATCGACGACCTCGCGTTGGGTTGGGGCGTACGCGGCACGTTGGGCGGCTGGGATGCCGATGTGAGCCTGGTCTATGGTTCCAACGAAGTGGTCTACGGGGTCGAGAACAGCCTCAACACTTCGTACGGCGCGGCCTCGCAGACCGAGTTCGACGCGGGCGCCATGAAATACGATCAGCTGGTCTTCAACGCGGGAATCGTGCGCACGTTCGACGTGGGCAACCTGCCCGAGGGCATCAACGTTGCGTTCGGCATCGAGGCGCGCACCGAGAGTTATCAGATCGAAGCGGGCGAACCCACCTCGTACAACCGCGGTCCCATCGTCGGCGCGGCGGCAGGTTCGCAGGGCTTTCCGGGCTTCCAGCCCAGCAACGAACTCGACGAAGACCGCGAGGCGTACAGCATCTATGCGGATGTCGAATCACGGCTCACCGAGAAATTCCTGGCTTCGGTCGCCGTGCGCGCCGAAGACTATTCGGACTTCGGCTCCGCGGTCACCGGCAAGGTCGCCGGCCGTTTCGACTTCACCGAAAGCTTCGCGCTGCGCGGCGCGGTCTCCACGGGTTTTCGCGCGCCGGGTCTGCAGCAGGAGTTCTTCACGTCGACGGCCACCAATTTCATCAACGGCGAACCGTTCGAAGTAGGCACGTTCCCGGCGACGTCGGATGTGGCGATCACGCTCGGCGCTCAGCCGCTCGACGCCGAGGAGTCCGTCAACTACTCGTTGGGCACGGTGTTCCGCTTCGGCGGCTTCGAAGCCACTATCGACGCTTATCGCATCGACATCGACGATCGCATCGTGCTGTCCGAGAACCTGCAGTCGCCGCAAGTCGCGGCGCTCATCGCGCCATTCGGTGCAAACGTCGCGCGGTTCTTCATCAATGGTGTGGACACGAAGACCGAAGGTATCGATCTGGTGACGCGTTATCTCTGGCGCACCGAAAAAACGGGCAAGTTCGAGTTCGTCGCCGCCGGCAACTGGAACGACACCGAAGTAGAGCAGGTGCCGTCCACCAATGTCATCGACAACATCTGCGTGGGCCAACCGGCGCCATGCACGCCACCCGTGCTGTTTGCGCGAGTCAACACGCTGGCCTTCGAAGAAGGCACGCCTGACAGCAAAGTCAGCCTCGGAGTAGATTGGGTGCTGCCGCTCGGCGGCACGAACTTCGGCGTGAATCTCAAGGGCACGCGTTATGGCGAAGTAATCGAACCAGGCGTGCCGACGACGGCGGAAATCAACGCCGGTATTCCGGACGCACGTGATCTGCACATCCAGGCGGACTGGGTCGTCGATCTCACGCTCACCGCCAAACTGATGGAAGACAAACTCTCGTTCAGTCTCGGCGCCGACAACCTGTTCGATCAGTATCCGGACCGGGTGCCGAACGCCCGTCCGCTGCCCGTTCCCCCGGGTGGCACGGTGAATCTGAACGCTACGAACGCGCTGGGGTATTCGCGCTATTCGCCCTATGGCTTCAACGGGCGCTTCGTGTTCGCGCGCATGGCCTACAACTGGTAATAGATAAAGAGTGAACAGGGGCTGCCCCGTGTGGGGCGGCCCCGCCCACGGTGCGATTATTTGACGCAGTTCGCATTTCGACCCGGCCACGATGCGACCTTCCCCGATGGAAGCGCTCAGGGTTTGCCCGTATCGTTTTCGCGTGAGCACCACCTATCGCATGCCCATCCTGAGGAGCCGGCGCGAGTTCTTTCGCCTGCCGTACCCGGTCACTTCGGGTGCGACGCTGGAAACCGGGGAAACTAACTACAAAGTCGAGGAAGTCTCCGAACGCGGGCTGCGCATCGTCTCGGACGGCAGCCAATTTCCGGTGGATACCGAAGTTGAGGGCACGCTCATCCTGACCATCGGCCTTCGTTGCAAGATATCCGGCAAGGTGCTGCGTATCGACAACGGCGCCGTCGTGGTGAAACTGGATATCGGGCCCACCACCTACGACATCAATCGCGAACAGCGGCACCTCACCAAGACTTTCCCTAACTGGAAGCCGCTTCCAGCCTGAACGCCAGAGTTTGAGGTGCGGCCCCTTTTGCTAAGAAATGGGGAGTGTCCCCATTTCCTGACTTTGGCGTTTAACCGTCCGTGTGGTACCGTGCGCGCCCCTTGGCCCCTGCCTGCGCGCCCCTTCCGTCGCGCAAGCCCATGAGTTCTATGGCAAATCTTCCGATTCGAAACATCGCGATCATCGCGCACGTCGACCATGGCAAGACCACGCTGGTCGACTGCCTGCTGCGTCAGTCCGGCACCTTCGCCGCGCACGAGAAAATCGCCGAGCGAGTCATGGACTCGAACGACATCGAAAAGGAACGCGGCATCACGATCCTGGCGAAGAACTGCGCCATCGAATACGGCGGCACGCGCATCAACATCGTCGACACGCCCGGGCACGCCGACTTCGGCGGCGAAGTGGAACGCGTGCTCTCGATGGTCGACACGGTGTTGCTGGTCGTCGACGCCGTCGAAGGCCCGATGCCGCAGACACGCTTCGTCACGCGCAAGGCGCTGGCGCTGGGCCTCAACGCCATCGTCGTGGTGAACAAGATCGACCGTCCGGGCGCGCGCCCCGACTGGGTCGTCGACCAGACCTTCGAGCTGTTCGACAAGCTGGGCGCCACCGATCGCCAGCTCGATTTCCCGGTGATCTACGCCTCGGCGCTCGAAGGCTGGGCCAGCACGGATCACACGCGCCGCGAGCCCGACATGCGCGCGATGTACGAGGCCATCCTGCACCACGTGCCGGCGCCCAAGAGCGAGCCCGATGCGCCGCTGCAGTTCCAGATCTCGACGCTCGACTACAACTCGTACGTCGGACGCATCGGCATCGGCCGCATCCGTCGCGGCACCATCAAGGCCGGCCAGACGATCCAGCTGTGGAACGGCAGCGAAGATCACGGCACCGCGAAGGTTCAGCAGGTGCTCACGTTCAAGGGCCTGACGCGTGAGTCGGTCGCCGAAGCCGTCGCCGGCGACATCGTCGCGGTCACCGGCATCGAGGACGTGCACATCGGCTATACGATTTGCGACGTCGAGCATCCGGATGCCCTGCCGCCGATCGCGGTGGACGAGCCGACGCTCGTCATGAGCTTCCAGGTGAACACCTCGCCGCTCGCCGGCAAGGAAGGCAAGTTCGTCACCAGCCGCCAGATTCGCGAGCGCCTCATGCGCGAGCTCGAGAGCAACGTGGCGCTGCGCGTCGAAGAAACCGCCGACGCCGACGTGTTCCGCGTCTCGGGCCGCGGCGAGCTGCATCTCACGATCCTCATCGAAAACATGCGCCGCGAAGGTTATGAGCTCGCGGTCGGCAAGCCGCGCGTGCTCACCAAGACCATCGACGGCGTCGTGCACGAGCCCTTCGAAGCGCTGACCGTCGACATCGACGAAAACCACCAGGGCGGCGTCATGGAATCGCTGGGCCGCCGCAAGGGCGAGCTCAAGGACATGGCGAACGACGGCCGCGGCCGCGTGCGCATCGAGTACCGCGTGTCCGCGCGCGGGCTCATCGGTTTCCAGAGCGAGTTCATGAACGCGACTCGCGGCACCGGCCTGCAGAGCCACATTTTCGACGGCTACGCGCCGCTCGCCGGCGACATTCCCGGACCGCCACAACGGCGTGCTGATCAGCAGCGAACCCGGCCACGCCGTGGCGTACTCGCTGTTCTCGCTGCAGGAACGTGGCCGCATGTTCGTCTCGCACGGCGAGGCCGTGTACGAAGGCATGATCATCGGCATCCACTCGCGCGAGAACGATCTCGTCGTGAATCCGATCAAGACCAAGAAGCTCACCAACATCCGCGCCGCCGGCAAGGATGACGCGCTGATCCTCACGCCGCCGATCGAGCTCACGCTGGAATACGCCGTGGAGTTCATCGCCGACGACGAGCTGGTGGAAGTGACGCCGAAGAACATCCGCATCCGCAAGCGCAAGCTGCTCGAGCACGAGCGCAAGCGTGCCTCGCGCGTGGACGAGGCGCTGCTGGCTTAAATTCGCGTTTGCAGGTCTTTCACATATGCGGGCGAAGGCGGCGCTCCGGTGTGACGCGATCCGCGAAAAGCGCCGCGAGACCCGCGCGCGGCATGTGCCGGCCGCGGTCTGCACCTAACATGGGATCCACCTACACCGGGGGACGGATCCATGAAAAAGATGTCATCGAAATGGCACGCAGTCACGATCGTAGTGCAGGGAACCAGCTGCTCGGCGGCGACCCTGTGCAGGAACAAGCGCTTCCTGTCGACCCAGTTACCGGCGCTGCCGCTGCGCGATTGCGACAAGTCGGCCGGCTGTCCCTGCAAGTACAAGCATTACGACGACCGCCGTGCAGGCGTGCGACGAACCGACGACGTGCATCCCGATCTGAGGTCGGTGTTCCTCGAGCGCAACCGCCGGGGCAAGCGCGGGCGCCGCACGGTAGATAGCCGCTAGCCCCATTGCGTCATTTGATGCCGTAGTCGACGGTGACGACCACGCGCGCGATCTTGTCGACCGTGCTCTTGTCGTAGGAACCACCCCAATCGCTCACGTCCTGGTCGGCGCCCGCCGGCAGGATGTAGAAAGCGCCCTGTGAGGCCGAGCGCATCGGCCCCACTTCCACGTCGCCATTCTTGGCGAACTCGCCGGCGCGCGCGCGCGAGTTCTGCATGGCCGCGCCGATCAGCGACATCTTCACTTCTTCGAGGTTCGACACCAGGAACTGCGGTTCGCCGTAGCTCACGGGGTGGCCATCCGCCTCGAACTGCACGATGGCGCGGCTGGCGGCGACGATCTTGTCGATGTCGGTGGTGTTGATGGTGATCGACTGTCGCGCGATGTTGCCGACCTGCACCGAGCGCATGTTGCCGTTGCGGCCTTCGACCTGCTCGTAGTTAGGCTCCACGGCCTCGTTGGACTCCGTGACCGCCGCCGCCTCGAAGCCCGCGCGGGCCAGGAACTCGTCGACGGCCGGCCGCTCCTTGCGCAGCTTGCCCAGCGCGTCGGCATTGCTGGCGCCCTTGACCTGGAGGCGCACCGTCCATTCCACGCGGTCCGCCCGGATGGGCTTTTCCGCCAGGCCCTTGACCGAGATGGTTTCGCGGCCGCCGCCGACCTGCTTGACCTGGTAGCCGAGGATTGCGGCTGCGATGACCAGGGCGACGGAGAAGATGATGGTTCGGAGCATGGACGCCCTCTTTATTAGTGCGGCCAATCTCTGCGACCGGGTTCAGCGCGACAAGTTCAGGAACGGCCGGATTGTGGCAGACTTCCGCCCCATGACCGGCGTCGACCTGCAAACCGAAAACGTCGCCCACCTCATCCAGCTCGCGCTGGGTCCGGTGTTCCTGCTCTCGGGTGTCGGCATCACCCTGAGCATGCTGACGCAGCGGCTCTCGCGCATCGTCGACCGCGCCCGCACGCTCGAAGACCGGCGTGAGATCACCACTGTCGAGGCCAGGCTCAAGGTCATCGACAAGGACCTGCGCGTCATCCTGCGCCGCGCCCGCTACATCAACAGCGCCATCGCGCTGTGCACCACCTCCGCGCTGCTCACCGCGCTGGTGGTGACGCTGCTGTTCGCCAGCGAATTCACGCCCATGAGCGTGGGTGGCGTCATCGCCATCATGTTCGTGTCGTCGATGGTCTGCCTGTCGACGGCGTTCCTCATGTTTCTCATCGAGGTGCGCATCGCCATGAATACGCTGCGCATCGGCGTTCAGAAGCACGACAAATGATGCGCCGCGCCTGCCTCGCATCCCTGTGCCTTGCTGCCACCGCGCCCGCCTTTGCCATTGGGCCGAGCGATCGCGACAAGCCGCCGACCACGGCGCAAGTCATGGAATCCGCAACGCCCGGTGACTGGCGCCGGCCCGATCCGGCCCACACCCTCTACATGGATCTTGCAAGCGGGCGCGTGATCATCGAACTCGCGCCACGCTTCGCACCGTTGCACGTCGCCAACATCAAACAACTCGTGGCCGAGAAATTCTTCGACGGTCTGGCGGTTGGGCGCGTACAGGACAACTTCGTCGCGCAATGGGGCGACGGCGACAAGACCCGGCCCACCGACAGCGCGTTGCGCAAGATTCCCGACGAAACAGTGATCGCCTGGGGCAAGGGTCTGCCTCTGGTCAAACTACCCGATCCGGACAGCTACGCTCGCGAGACGGGCTGGATCGATGGGTTTCCCGTGGGTGTCGAGCGCAAGCCTTCCGGCCAGGCATGGATGGCGCATTGTTACGGCGTGCTCGGCGTGGGCCGCGACGACTGGCCCGACACCGGCAGCGGCGCCGAGCTCTACGTCGTCATCGGCCAGGCACCGCGCCAGCTCGATCGCAATATCGTCACCGTCGGCCGGGTGTTGCGCGGCGCCGAACTGCTGGCGTCCCTGCCTCGCGGCACCGGGCCGACTGGGATTCTATGAAAAGCCGGAGCAGCGCACTCCCATCAAGTCGATTCGCCTCGCGGCCAACGTGCCCGAAGCCGAACGCACCGCCATCGAAGTGTTGCGTACCGACACACCGTTGTTCACGAAGTACGTCGAGTCGCGCCGTAACCGCCGCGACGGCTGGTACATCGTGCCCGCCGGTCACACCGACGTGTGCAACATCACTATCCCCGTCCGCGACATCCCTGCCCCGAAGACTAACTAGCGGGTTATTGGGGACAGGCTCGCGTTTAGCGGCCGTTCCTGATTTGCTAGCAAATGGGGACGCGCCTTGACGCGAACGCGCACGGCCGGCCCCAAGCCGGGAATCCGGCATGACCAGCCGCGCACGAATCCCTCGGACACACTCACCCCGCGAACTCCCGGGCGATTCGATGTGAGCCCTGTCGCTTTTAGGCATACCCAGCCGCGTCCCCATTTGCTGCAAATCACGAATGTCCCCATTTCCCGTCTTGCCATTCGCCGCTTTGCTGCCAGAATTCGCGCCCTATGGGCAGAATCTTCGAAGTACGAAAGCACACGATGTTCGCGCGCTGGGACCGCATGGCCAAGCAGTTCGCGCGCATCGCCAAGGACATCAACATGGCCGTCAAGGCCGGTGGGTCCGACCCGAACTCCAATCCCGCGTTGCGGCGCGCGGTGCAGAACAGCCGCAACCTCAACATGCCCAAGGACAAGGTCGAGGCCGCCATCAAGCGCGCCGCGGGCAAGGATGCCGCCAGCTACGAACAGATCATCTATGAAGGTTACGCGCCGCATGGCGTTGCCATCATCGTCGAGGCCGCCACCGACAATCCCACGCGCACCGTCGCGCAGGTACGCGCCATCCTCTCCAAGGGCGGCGGCAATCTCGGCAGCACCGGCAGCGTGGCATTCCAGTTCCGCAAGATGGGCGTCTTTCGCCTGAACCCCGACGGCATCGACCACGACGACCTCGAGCTCTATCTCATCGACCACGGGCTCGACGAGATGGGCGACAGCGTCGGTGAAAAAGGCGAGCCGCAGATCGTGGCGCGCTGCCTGTTCCCGGAATTCGGCCACATGCAGGAGGCGCTCGAGAAGCGCGGCATCCATCCGCTGTCGGCAGCGCACGAATACATCTGCACCACGCCGGTCGAGCTGCCCGAGGCGCAGGCCACCGAGGTGCTCGAGCTCATCGACACGCTCGAGCAGAACGACGACGTGCAGCACGTCTACCATTCGCTCGTCTGACGACGAACAACATGGACGCCATCGAAGCGCTCAATCACGCGCAGCTCCGCCAAGACGTACGGCGAAACCGCACCGACGAAGGAACACCTCGCCATCGTGCTGCAGGCCGCGGTGCGCGCGCCGGATCACGGCCGGCTGCGCCCGTGGCGATTCATGCTCATCGAAGGCGACCAGCGCCGGAAGTTCGGCGAAATGCTCGCGGCGTCGGCGTTGCGCCGCGTTCCCGGGCTTGAGCGACGGCGACCTGCAGCGCGAGCGCGACAAGGCGCTGCGCGCGCCGCTCATCATCGTGGTCGCGTGCCGCATCGTGCCGGGCACCAAGGTGCCGGCCATCGAACAGATCCTGGCCGCCGGCGCCGCCGCGCAGAACATCCTGCTGGCGCTGCACACGCTGGGCTACGTCGCCGCGTGGAAAACCGGTGAAGCCGCTTACGACACGGAAGTGAAGAAGGCGCTGGGATTCGCCGCCGACGATCACCTCGTCGGCTTCATCTACACCGGCGGCGGTGCGGGCGCGACGTTCGCCACCGGGCAAACCCGCCAGCGTTCAGGACGCGATGCTCGACTTTCCGGGCTGAAGCCGCATCAGGACGATGCCGAGAGCGAAATAGGCGAAGCACACGACGCTGGCTTCGGGGCCCTGCGGTCCGCCGGTGAGCCAGGCGGGACCCACCGGCTGCAGGTCTAACAACAACGCCGGAATCCCGACGTCGAGCCCGGTAAGCGGCAGTCCGAAACCGATGGCCAGCAACCAGTTCCAGCCGGCGTGCCAGCCCATGATGCCGAGCACGCTGCGGGTCCTCAGCACCCACGCGCAGGCAAACAAACCGAAGAGGAACGTGCCGACCGACACCAGCCAGTGAGCGCGCGGGTTGAAATGCAACAGCGAGAACAGCGCCGAGCTCACGACGACCGCGATGGGCACATTGAATTTCTTCGCGAGCACCGACATGCAGCCAGCCGCGGAACAGCAGTTCTTCGACGCTGGACTGCAGCGCGAACGTGAACAGCAAGCAGCACGATCGGCACCAGCGACTGCGGGCTGAGCGAATGCCGGCGCCACCGCCGTGAGCTCGAGGCCGCCGGCCATCCAGATGACCATGACGATGCCGAAGAGACCCGCCAGCCCGAACGCGTGACCGCGCAGGAATTCGCGCATTTTGTGTTCGCCGCGAACGCCGATGCTCGCGAGCGACCTGCGCTCCACGAACCTTACCCACGCCAGGAGCAGCAACAGCAGCAGGCCGAAAGGCACCAGCGTGAACGCCACCAATGCCGCGGGATCGAGCGGGTTTCCTTCGGGACTGATGTTCACGAATTTCGAGATCAGCCCGTCGCCCGGCAGCGCCGTGGCGATCACGAACACCAGCGCCAGAAATGGCGCGAGCGCGCCCCAGGGAATCCAGCCGCGCGCGGGTTCAGCCGGATACAGATCCTGCGATCGGAGAAACGCCATCCATGCCCTTTTTTTCTTGTGAGTCCGCGAAGACTAGCAGTTCCGCACCTTCGCGCACCTGGTCACCCACGTCGCACAACACGCGATCGATCTTGCCCGCCGAAGGGCGCCGTGACGGTCTGCTCCATCTTCATGGCTTCGAGCACCACCAGCGGCGCACCCCTGGCCACTTCATCGCCCGCCTTGACGAGCACGGCGAGCACCCGGCCAGGCATCGTGGCTCGCAGACCGCCGTGGGCGTCCGCCCCTTCCGTGATGGGTAGATACGGATCGATCCACTGGAACTGCCGATGCGCGCCATCGAGAAACAAGTGGATCTCGTCGCTCAGGACCACGACGTTGGCGTTGGATTCGTCCACGGCCGGCCGCACCGCGATTTCCCGCTCGATGTCGCCTTCGCGGAATCTCCATCGCCGCTCGCCGCGCACGCCGAGCGCCCATCCACTGCGGTCATCCCACGGCGAAGTTTTCGGTGACGCAGAGGTCACGTTTCCAGTCCCGCGCTGGGCGCGCCAGAAGCCTCTCGCCACCAGGTCCCACATTGCGGGCGTGGTTTCGGCGCGTGGCGCGAACAGATGACCACGTTCGCGCTCGATGAGCGCCGTATCGAGTCGCGCATCGACGAACGCCGGTGCGCTCATGAGGCGCCCAAGAAACTCCACATTCGTGCGAACGCCGACGATGTGGTACTGCGCCAGCGACGCGCGCATTCGGGCGATGGCCTCGGCACGCGTGGCTCCGTGCACGATGAGCTTGGCGATCATCGGATCGTAGTAAGGCGTGATCTCATCGCCGGCACGCACCCCGGTATCCACGCGCACGTCGGCGCTTTCTGCGGGCGATGGCGAGATGCTCGAGCCTGCCGATGGACGGCATGAAGTCGCGCGACGGATCCTCGGCGTACACGCGCGCCTCGATGGCGTGCCCGCGCAACTCGAGCTCGCCTTGCGCAAGCGGCAATGGTTCGCCCGCGGCCACGCGCAGCTGCCACTCCACGAGATCGAGCCCGGTGATCATCTCGGTGACCGGATGCTCGACCTGAAGCCGCGTGTTCATTTCCATGAAGTAGAACGCATCACCCGTGGCGATGAATTCGACGGTGCCGGCGCCGCGATAGTCGACCGCACGCGCCGCCGCCACCGCGGCTTCGCCCATCTGGCGGCGGCGTTCGGGCGTCATGCCCGGCGCGGGGGCTTCTTCGATGACTTTCTGATGCCGGCGCTGCACCGAGCAATCGCGCTCGAACAGATAGACCGCGTTGCCGTGGTTGTCGCCGAACACCTGCACTTCGATGTGCCGCGCGCTGGTCAGGTACTTCTCCACCAGCACGCGATCATCCTTGAAACTGGCGGCGGCCTCGCGCTGGCAGCTGGCCAGCGCCGCGGCGAAATCGACAGCATGATCCACGCGCCGCATGCCCTTGCCGCCACCACCGGCCACCGCCTTGATGAGCACGGGAAATCCGATACGCTCCGCCTGCTTCAGTAGATAGTCCGGCTTCCTGGCGGTCGCCGTGATAGCCGGGCGTCAGCGGAACGCCGGCTTTTTCCATGAGCTCCTTGGCAGCGGACTTCGAGCCCATGGCGGCGATGGCCGCGGGTGTTGGGCCGACGAACACGATTCCGGCTGGCCCGCAGGCGGCGGCGAACTCGGCGTTCTCCGACAGGAAGCCATATCCGGGGTGGATGGCATCGGCGCCCGGTGCGACGCGCTGCCTCGAGGATCACATCGCCGCGCAGGTAGCTGTCCTGCGGGCGCGGGCCACCGATGTGCACAGCCTCATCGCAGGCCGCGACGTGTGCGCCATGCGCGTCGGCGTCGGAGTACACCGCCACCGTACGGATTCCCAGACGCCGCGCCGTCCGCGCGACGCGACAGGCGATCTCGCCCCGGTTCGCGATCAACAGCTTGGCGAACACGGGGCTATTTCCTCGGCAACCAGGGCGGTGTGCGCTTCTCGAGAAACGCGGTAATGCCTTCGCGCCCTTCGGGCGACACGCGTGCATCGGCGATGCATTTCGCAGTCGCCGCCAGCAGCACATCGTCCATGGGAGCTTCGATTACATCGGCTAGCAAGCGCTTGGTCGCGGCGAGCGCGGCCGGGCTCGCCGCGAGCAGGTGATGCACCATTCGCTCGACTTCGGCATCCAGGCCTTCTGGCGATGTGACCTCGTGAACCAGGCCGAGATCGCGCGCCCGCGCAGCCCAAAATTTTTCGGCGGTGAGCATGTAGCGAGATGCGGCGCGCGCACCCATGGCGCGAACCAGGTGCGGGGAAATCGTCGCTGCGACGATGCCGAGCTTGACCTCGGACAGCACGAAGCTGGCCGCCTCGACCGCGACCACCAGGTCACAGGCCGCGACCAGCCCGACGCCGCCACCGAAGGCGTCACCCTGCACTCGCGCGATCACCGGCCGGGAACAGGCGTGCACGGCGGCGAACATGCGGGCCACCTTCAGCGCATCGGCGTGATTGTCGGCGTGGCCATTCTCTGAATTGACCAGGGCGGCCATCGAGCGCATCCAGTTGAGGTCCGCACCCGCACAGAACGCCGGCCCGCGCGCTGCGACCACCACAACCCGCGTATCGGCGGACGCTTCGACATCGGCGAAGGCCGCGGCAATCTCCGCGACCAGCGCGTCGTTGAACGCATTGCGCACTTCAGGGCGGTTGAGCCACAACCAGCGTGCCGCGCCGCGCTGTTCGATCTCGATGTGCTGGTAGTTAGTCATGTTCCGCCGCGAAGAGGGTCACATCCGGAAAACGCCGAAGCGGGTTTCGGGGACGGGTTGCCGCAGGGCCACGCCCAGCCCGAGCGCCAGGCACATGCGGGTGTCAGCCGGGTCGATGACGCCATCGTCCCAGAGGCGCGCCGTGGCGTAGTAAGGATTGCCTTGCGTCTCGTACTGCTCGCGAATCGGCGCCTTGAAGGCCGCCTCGTCTTCGCTGCTCCACGTGCCGCCCTTCGCTTCGATGGCATCGCGACGGACGGTTGCCAGCACATTCGCCGCCTGCTCGCCGCCCATGACGCTGATGCGCGAGTTCGGCCAGGTCCACAGGAAGCGAGGCGCGTAGGCGCGGCCGCACATGCCGTAGTTTCCCGCGCCGAAACTCCCGCCCACGATGACCGTGAACTTGGGAACGCGCGCGCAGGCGACTGCCGTCACCATCTTGGCGCCATGCCGCGCGATTCCTTCGTTCTCATATTTCTTGCCGACCATGAAGCCGGTGATGTTCTGCAGGAAAACCAGCGGTATGCGTCGCTGGCAACAAAGCTCGATGAAGTGTGCGCCCTTCTGCGCGGAATCGGAGAACAGGATGCCGTTGTTCGCGAGGATGCCGACTGGCATGCCGTGGATACGCGCGAAACCCGTGACCAGCGTGACGCCGAAGCGCGCCTTCCATTCGTCGAAGTCGCTGGCGTCGACGATGCGCGCGATGATCTCGCGCGCGTCGTACGGTTTGCGCGTGTCTGACGGGATCAATCCATAGAGATCTTCGGCCGGATACTTCGGGGGCTCGAAGTTGCGCAGCCGGCGCGGCAGGCGCCCGCACAAGGATCGGGCGGCAGACCACCGACGATGCGCCGCGCGATGCCGAGCGCATGGCTGTCGTTCTCGGCGAGGTGATCCACCACGCCGGAAATCCTGGCGTGTACATCGCCACCGCCGAGCTCCTCGGCGCTGACCACTTCACCGGTGGCGGCCTTCACCAGCGGCGGACCGCCGAGAAAGATGGTGCCCTGGTTGCGCACGATGATGGATTCGTCGCTCATCGCCGGCACGTAGGCGCCGCCAGCGGTGCATGAGCCCATCACCACCGCGATCTGCGGAATGGCCGCGGCCGACATGTTGGCCTGGTTGTAGAAGATGCGGCCGAAGTGCTCGGTGTCGGGGAACACTTCGTCCTGGCTCGGCAGGTGCGCGCCGCCCGAATCCACGAGGTAGACGCACGGCAGCCGGTTTTCTTCGGCGATGCGCTGCGCGCGCAGGTGCTTCTTGATGCTGACGGGATAGTAGGTGCCGCCCTTCACTGTCGGGTCGTTGCAGACCACCACGCATTCACGGCCAGCGATGCGGCCGATGCCGGTGATGATGCCGGCGCCGGGCGATTCATCGCCGTACATGCCGAAGGCCGCGAGCGGCGAGAGCTCGAGAAACGGCGCGCCCGGATCCAGCAGCATTTCCACGCGTCGCGGGGCAGCAATTTTCCGCGCGCCACGTGTTTGGCACGTGCCGCCTCGCCGCCGCCGGTTGCGATTCTGCGCCTGGCGAGCGCGCAATTCGGCCACCAGCGCGCGCATGGCCGCGGCCGTTGGCGGCGAACTCAGCGCTTTTCCTATCGACTTTGGAATCGAGCAGCGGCATGATTGTCGGACAATAGTACAACCCGACATTTGAAGGCAAGCGACATGAGCCACAGAAATGAGCCTGTTCGACCGCTGCGATTTCGACTTCGGCCTAGGGCGCCGAACTCGACGAGGTCCGCAACCAGGTGCGGCGTTTCGCCCGCGAGCGCATCGCGCCGCGCGCCGAGGAAATCGACCGCAGCAACGAATTCCCGCGCGACCTGTGGCCCGAGCTCGGCGCCGCCGGCTTGTTAGGCATCACCATTCCGGAGCGCTGGGGCGGCGCCAATCTCGGCTACCTGGCGCACATCATCTGCATGGAAGAGATCTCGCGCGCGTCGGGCTCGGTGGGCCTCTCCTACGGCGCGCATTCCAACCTGTGCATGAACCAGATCATGCTCAACGGCAACGACGCGCAGCGCGACCGCTATCTACCGCCGCTGGTCGAAGGCGAGCACGTCGGCGCGCTCGCCATGAGCGAGCCCGGCGCCGGCTCGGACGTGGTGGGCATGCACGCTGCGCGCCGAGAAGCGTGGCGAGGCTATGCGCTCACCGGCAGCAAGATGTGGATCACCAACGGCCCCGATGCCGACGTGGTCGTGGTCTATGCAAAGACCGATCCGGCCGCGGGTCCGCGCGGCATCACCGCCTTCATCGTCGAAAAGGGCTACGCCGGCTTCACCACCGCGCAGAAGCTCGACAAGCTGGGCATGCGCGGCTCGTCCACCAGCGAGCTGGTGTTCGACAACTGCCTGGTGCCGGCGGAAAACGTGCTGGGCCAGTTGAACGGCGGCGTGCGCGTGCTCATGAAAGGCCTCGACTACGAACGCGCCGTGCTGGGCGGCGGGCCGCTCGGACTCATGGCCGCGGCGCTCGACCTGGTGCTGCCTTACATTCATGAACGCAAGCAGTTCGGCCAGCCCGTCGGCACCTTCGAGCTCATGCAGGCCAAGGTGGCCGACATGTACGCGTCGCTGAATGCCGCGCGCGCCTATTCCTACGCCATCGGCCGCGCCTGCGACGCCGGACGCTGTTCGCGCCAGGACGCCGCCGCGGCCATTCTGTTCGGCGCGGATCACGCCACGCAGAGCTGCCTGCAGGCCATCCAGGCGCTCGGCGGCAACGGCTACATCAACGACTACGCTGCAGGACGACTGCTGCGCGACGCCAAGCTCTACGAGATCGGCGCCGGCACCCAGGAAATCCGCCGCATGCTCATCGGCCGCGAAATCTACGAAGCCACTGCATGAAGAAGACCAATCGGCGCCGCGCAATTCGAGCCGCATCAAGCGTCGAGCCTGCCTATCGCAAGGTGGCCACCGCCCTGCTCGATCGCATCACCGGCCGCTCGATCAACGCCGGCGACCGGCTGCCGCCGGAAATCGAACTGGCGCGGCAGTTCGGAGTTCACCGCGGCACGGTGCGCGAGGCGCTGCGCGAACTCGAAACCAACGGCGTGCTGAAACGCGAGCGCGGCTCCAAGCTCATGATGGTCACGCGGCCGGCGCGCGGCGCTGTCGCGGCGGGCGTGTAGTCGCGCGCTGGCGCTGCACGACGTGACCTATCACGACATCTGGGAAGCGCTCACGGCGCTCGAGCCGCCGATCGCCGCGGCGGCGGCGCGCAATCGCAAGCCGAAGGACCTGGCACACCTCGATGCGCTCGTCGCCGTCGGATGCGACGGTGGAACAGACGGCGGCATTCTTCCGCGCCGTCGGCGAAGCCACGCACAACGGCGTTTTCATGCTGGCGCACGAGCCGCTGGTGCGAACTGCTGGTGCCGTCGCTCGGCGCCATGATCGACAAGGTGCCGCAGGCCGCAGGCCGCATCGCCACCGCGCAGAAGCGCATCGTCACCGCCATCCGCGACCGTGACGGCGACCAGGCGGACGAGTGGATGGCCAAACATATCCGCGATTTCCGGCGCGGATTCGAGCTGGCCAAGATCGGCCTGCAGCAGGCGGTCGGGAGCGCATAGAATCCGGACAAACTAACGCCATCGGGAGGGCGCCGGTTTGTTGAAACTATTCACTTCGGTGCTGATGGTCCTGACTACTCAGGCCGTACATTCACAGAACTCGCCCGCCGCGACCACAACGCCGGCACCGACGCGCCAGCTCACGCTCGACGACCTGTATTCCGATCTCAACGTCGCAGACACGGCGATATCGCCGTCCGGGCGCTACCTCGCCTTCATAGTTCGCCGTCCGACCGACGACACGCTCGCGGTCCTGGATCTGCAAACCAACGAGAAGAAAGTGGTCCAGCACACCAAGCCGACGGATGCCGGCAAGAAGCTGATCATGAAAATCTCGACGGTGGACTGGAAATCCGACGAACGCCTCCTGTTCCGCGTCTCCATCAGTCTGGAAAAAGACGTGGTGCTGTCGCCGGCAGCGACATCGAAAATCGCCAAGCTCGGCGACCGGCTGTTCGCGATCAACCGCGACGGCAGCAAGATGGTCGCGATGCTGGGCGACAACCGCAATGCGGCGCTCGAAGGCGCATTCAACCTCGGCGACATCCGGAGTTTCCTGCCCAAGGACCCCGACCACATCCTCATGGAGCTAGACGGCTTCAACGGCCGCAGCCTGTTCAAGGTCGATCTCGAAACCGGACGCGGCGAACAGATGGAGCGTCCCAGCGAGAACGTGGTCGGATGGTGGCTGGACGTCGAAGGCGTTCCCGTGGTGCGCATTACGGCTCACAACGGCACCATCCGGCTGTTTCGCAAGGACGCCGAAGGCAAGTGGAAGAGGTTCGCGAGCTGGCGCATGAAGGAGATGAAGGAGCGACCGGATTACGATCCCGTGGGTCCCTCGGACCAGCCCGGCAAGTACTACGTGCTGGCGGTCCCACCGGGCAAGGACCGCGTCGGCCTCTATCTATATGACATCGAAAAGGAGCATTTCGGCGAGCCGGTCATCGAGCACCCGACCTACGACCTGAGCTCCGCGAGCGTGTCGCGCGATGGCAAGGCCATCATCAGGTACTGCTACTACGCGCACGTGCGCATCTGCAGCTTTACCGATCCGAAGGTGGAAGCGCACATGAAGGGCGTGCGCAAATACTTCGAGGAATCCGCCAACGTCTATACGTGGAATACCTCCGAGGACGGCAAATCCATCCTGCTGTGGGTGGAAGGCCCGCGCGATCCGCCGGCTTACTACTACTACCAGGTCGAGAAGAAGAACATCGACCTCATCGGCGTGACACGTCGCGCGCTCATGGACACGGCGCGCCCGCAAGCCACGGTCATCAACTATCTGGCGCGCGACGGCAAGCCACTGTCCGGTTATCTCACGTCACCCGCCGGCTCGAACGCGCAGGGCAGGCTGCCACTGGTGCTCATGCCGCATGGCGGCCCGGAGGCTCGTGACTCGATGGAGTTCAACCCCTGGATCCAGTACCTGGTCGCACGCGGCTACGCGGTATTCCAGCCTAACTTCCGGGGCTCGGCTGGTTTCGGTCGCGTGTTTGCCGAAAGTGGCTATGGTGAGTGGGGCCGCAAGATGCAGGACGACCTGACCGACGCCGTCAAGGCCCTCGTCAACCTCGGCTCGGTCGATCCAGCGCGCGTCTGCATCGTCGGCGCTTCCTACGGTGGTTACGCCGCGCTCGCGGGCGCCGCGCTGACGCCCGATCTGTACAAGTGCGCGGTTTCCATCGCCGGCGTCTCCGATCTGGAAGACTTCATCGGCTGGCGCAAGCGTAACTGGGGTTCGGACTCGGAGGGATACACCTATTGGCTGAAGGCCATCGGCAATCCCGACAAGGACGAAGCCCGGCTGCGCGAGGTTTCGCCTCTGGCACAGGCCGACAAGATCAGGATTCCGGTGCTGCTCATCCATGGCGACGGCGACTTCGTCGTTCCGATCGCGCAATCGAAGGCCATGAAAAAGGCACTCGACAAGTCCGGCAAGAAGACCGAGCTCATCACGCTCGTGGACGAAGGTCACTCCTACTGGTCGGCGGAAAGCGAAATGCTCACGATGAACGCCATCGACAACTTCCTCTGGAAGCATCTCGGTCCGGGGTTTGGCGTCTCCGCCGCGCCGGCGCCCCGCGTGACCGCTAAATGACGCTTCTGCGCCGGCGGTAACGCGAGCAGCCGAGGAACGCCAGCAACAAGAAACGCTCGCGGGGTCGAACGCGCCGCCACCAGCACGGCTGTCATACCGGCCTGGTTCACACACGGCACACGCGACTTGCTGCTGACATATCGAGGTTCAAAGTTGTGTCACCATCAGCCGAATCGTGACACTGGAAAGCGTGCAATCGGGGGAATATTCAATGACCACAACCAAGACCAGGCGCGCCGGACTACCGCGCCGGGAATTCATGCGCAACGCGGCGTATGCCGCCGCTGCTTTCACCATCGTGCCGCGCCACGTACTCGGGGGCCCGCGCCACATCGCACCCAGCGATCGCGTAAACATCGCCGGCGTCGGCGTCGGCGGCATGGGCCGCGCGAACATGCAGGCGCTGTCGGGCATGAACCTCGTCGCCATGTGCGACGTCGACTGGTCTTACGTCGACACGCGCTACGCCGACATCCCGAAGCAGATGCGAAGCGGCTAACAAGCGCCTGGCCGAGGCCACTGACGAAAAGCAGAAGGACGCAGATCCAGGCGCAGATCAAGGGCTGGGAACAGCTCCAGGAGAAGTGGCCGAAAACCAGGCGCTACACCGACTACCGCGAGATGTTCGCGAAGCAGAAGAACATCGACGCGGTGGTCATCGCGACGCCGGACCACACGCATGCACACATCGCGCTCGCGGCGATGGACCTCGGCAAACACGTGTACGTGCAGAAGCCGCTCGCGTGGTCGGTGGAGGAATGCCGCCGGCTCGCCGCGAAGGCCACGGCCACCAAGCTGCAGACGCAGATGGGCAACCAGGGCCACTCCTCCGACGATGCACGGCTGGTCAACGAATACATCCAGTCCGGCGCCATCGGCACCGTGACCGAAGTGCACGTGTGGACCAATCGGCCACTGGCCTACTGGCCGCAGGGCATTCCGCGCCCCGCTCCCTTGCCCGCCAACGCGCGCGACCTGCCCTGGAACATGAACGGCGTGATGACGCGCGCCGCGGGTTCCTTCGGTTCGTACACGCCGCCGGACAAACTCGCCTGGGACCTGTTCCTCGGGCCGTCGCGGTACATCGAATATCACCCTATCTACCACCCGTTCAACTGGCGCGGCTGGACCGACTGGGGCGTGGGCGCCATCGGCGACATGGGCGCGCACCTCATCGACTCGTCCTTCTGGTCGCTGGATCTCGACTACCCCACCTCCATCGAAACCACTTCCACGCCATACAACAAGGACACGTACCCGATGGCGTCGACCACCTACTACGAGTTCGCGGCGAAGGGCCCGCGGCCTGCCGTGAAGATGACCTGGTACGACGGCGGTCTCACGCCGACGAAGCCCGTGGAGATGGGTGACGAGGAGCTCAACAAGGGCGGTGGCGTGTTGTACGTCGGCACCAAGGGCAAATTGCTGCACGACACCTATGGTTTCAACCCGCGCCTCCTGCCGAAATCGCTGCACGAAAGTGTGGGCAAGCCCAGGGAGACCTACGCGCGCATCACCACCAGCCACGAGATGAACTGGATCGACGCCATCCGGGGCACGCAGAAAACCACCAGCCCGTTCGAGTACTCGGCCAAACTCACCGAGATCATGTTGTTAGGCGTGGCGGCGCTCAACGCCGGCAAGAAGATCCAGTACGACGGCGCCAGCATGAAGGTGACCAACGTGCCGGACTCCGACGCGTTGCTTCGCCGCCAATACCGCAGCGGCTGGCAACTTCCCGCGTGAACGTTACCGCCGGGCCGTTCCAGTCGCGCTGCACCACCAGAACTTTCACCGGGAATAAGTCACAACTTTAGACACTGGCGGCGCCGGCGGTATTCCGGCGTCCCTTCCTCCGATTAAGTTTCGGCGGCGCGGCGTCTGCGCCGCCGAACCATCCAGGAGGAACACATGAAATGGATAGCGCTGGTCGCCAGCTCGGCGATCTCCCTCGTTTCGTATGCCGCAGGAGCGGCTCCCCACAAGTCCCCGACCCTCGAAAAATCACCCGATATCCTGTCGCAGCGGCAGTTGAGGAAATCCGCGGCGCGCACCGGCACGCCGCTGCTCGCGCCAAACGCGGCGGCCGCCGGACCCAGCGTGGAAGATGTGGGCGATCCGGACTCTTTTGGCCGCAACGTGACCTACCTCGGGTTCGCGCAGTCGCTGTCCGTCGTCGTCCAGGACGATTGCAGCTTGAGCGATCCCGAATTCGAGCGCTGCATCGTGCAGAATCCCGCGCCCGCGCCCACGTCGTTCAACGAAGCCGGCCTCGCCACCATCAATCTGCCCGCCAGGGCCACGAAGTCATTGGTGTGCTTCACGTTCACGCCAGTCATCGGGGTGAACTGGCAGAACTTTCTGCCGACGCCCGCACAGGCGCAATTTTTCGCCAGCTCGCTCATCTCCATCGACAACGATGTGCTCGACGATCCAACGCTCATCGACCCGGCAACGGGATTGCCGTTCGGTGGTGTCCTGTCGCTGGGTTTGAGCACCTTCGCCGATTTCCACACGCTGCAGCCCGGTGAAACCGACTCCAAGACCCTGTTGTTGTCGCGCGCATGCATCGGCGGGCTCGTCAGCAAGCGATCGCTGATCGACGGTTATGGCCTTTCGGAAGCGCAGGCCACGCAGTTCTTCAAGAAGCCGATGACCATCACATTCGGCGCGCGCGGCTCGGTCGCGATGAGCGCCTTCGCAAGCTACTTCTACGGCATCCGCCTGTACGGCGATTGATCACGGCTCGAGGCTTGGGCGCCGGTCTCTTCCCGAAAACTGCATCCGGCGCCGCGGGCTTCGCATGACTCAACCCCATGCGAAGCCCTTTTTTGAACTAACCAGTTGCCGGTCCGGAAGTTTTTCATAACGTGTTTCGGGACGGCGCAAACAGATGAACTCTCTGGTTAACGCTGAGCTATGCTAGCCCGCAATTTCGGGGCGGACCGACTCAATGGAATCTCCAGAGCTGCTGCGATTGCGAGCCGCCATCCTGCGCGACCCGGGTAACGCCGAATTGCGCTACCTGCTCGGTGCCGAACTCGCGCAGCGACGCGAGTATCCGGAAGCCGTAGCGTCGATGCGCGCGGCGCTCGAGATCAATCCCAAGCTTCACTTCGCGCGCCTGCAACTCGGGCTGCTCTACCTCACCATGGCGCAGCCCAACGATTCGCTGGCGGTCTGGGCGCCACTCGAAGATCTGGACGAGGCGGCAGCGCTGAAGGCCTTCAAGCGTGGTCTCGAAGCGCTGATCCGCGACGACTTCCCCACCTGCATCGGCTACCTCCAGCAGGGCATCGATCTCAACAAGCACAACACCACGCTCAACGACGACATGACGCAGCTCATCGAGCGCGTGCGTGTTGGCAGCGTCATCGCCCCGCCCAGCGTTCCCGGCTCCGAGGGCGACTTCGCCCGCTTCGGCTCGCCCTCCACCACGCGGCACTGAGCCCGCGCGGCCAGGAAGACCGGGAGCTGCGCACCGGCTTCTGTTCGCACAGCCGCTGATGCAGACTCCGTCGATGCCGAACGTCGACGACTTCAGCCTGCCCTCCTGGGCCTACACCGACCCTGAATTCCTCGCGCTCGAACGCGAGCGTGTCTTTCGCCCTTCCTGGCAGGTGATCTGCCACGTCTCCGAGATCCCCAATCCCGGCGACTACCAGGTGTTCGATTTCATCGGCGAGATGTTGTTTGCCATGCGCGGCAACGACGGCCAGGTGCGGGTTTTTCACAACGTGTGCCGGCACCGCGCCTCGCGCCTTCTCGACGGACCCCGTGGCCATTGCAACCGACGCATCATCTGCCCCTACCACGCCTGGTCTTATGACCTCGAAGGAAGGCTCGCGTCGCTCGGCGACCGCAGCGCCTTTCCACACCTGGAAATCTCGCGCGAATCCCTGGTTGCTGCGGAGATGGAAATCTACGCGGGCTTCGTGTTCGCGCGCATCCAGGGCGGGGGCCCAGGCGTCGCGGAAATGTTGAAACCCTACGCCGACGAAATCGCCACGCATGAGTTCGAAAAGCTCGAGCCCATCGGCCGCGTGACGCTGCGGCCGCGCACGGTGAACTGGAAAAACGTGGGCGACAACTACTCCGATGCCCTGCACATCCCGGTGGCGCACCCGGGCCTCACCAGGTTGTTTGGCGCCAGTTACCGCGTCGAATCCAGGGAGTGGGTGGATCGCATGTCGGGAGACATCACCGACAAGTCCTCGCGCAACTGGGCGGAGCGCATGTACCAGAAGTCACCTGCCGGACTCTCCGAAGCTGGCCGCCGACAAGCGCCGCTCCTGGGTCTACTTCAAGCTCTGGCCGAACTTCGCGTTCGACGTCTATCCGGACCAGGTGGACATCATGCAGTGGCTGCCGATCTCGCCCACCGAATGCATCATCCGCGAGATCGGTTATGCGCGGCCCGACGACCGGCGCGAGATGCGCGTGGCACGCTACTGCAACTGGCGCATCAACCGCCAGGTAAATGCCGAAGATACGGTGCTCATCCAGCGCGTGCAGGACGGCATGGCGTCGGGCAGCTACCGCGTCGGTCCGCTGGCGGCCGGAGAAGTTGCCTTGCGCAGCTTCGGCAAACGCATGCGGGCGCTGATTCCGGAGTGTGCCGGATCCGGGCCTCCCGCATCGGGCTGGTCGCGCAGCTCCACGGCCGGGTCTGGTAGTTAGTGACGGGCCATCGCAAGCTGGGGCCGGTCCTCGCGACCATCGTCGTCGCGGGCAACATGATCGGCTCGGGAATCTTCCTGCTGCCGGCAACGCTCGCCAGCGTCGGCAGCCTCACCGTCCTCGGCTGGGTCATCGGTACGATCGGCGCCATGGCATTGGGGCTGCTGTTCGCCCGGCTGGCGCGCCGCAAACCCATGGCGGGTGGGCCCGCCACCTACGCTTACGATGCCTTCGGCAGATTCTGGGGATCGCAGGCCAGCCTGTGGTATTGGGCGGCATGCCTCATCGGCAACGTCGCAATCGCCACGGCGGCATCGAGTTATCTCGCCAATTTTTTCGGAATCAGTGCAGGTCCGGTGCAGGGAGCGATGTTTACCGCGCTGCTGTTGTGGCTGGTTACCGTAGTGAACCTGGTGAGCCCGCGCTTCGTAGGCCAGTTCGACGGTCTGCTGCTCATCGCCGGCCTGATTCCCCTGCTGCTGGTGGTCACCGTGGGCTGGACGGCCTTCGATGGCGCGCAGTTCTTCGAATCGTGGAATGTGAGTGGCGAGCCTTTGTACAAGGCGCTACCGAATTCTCTGGCGCTGGTGTTTTGGGCTTTCACGGGTCTCGAAAGCGCCTCCGTGGCGGCGGCCGTGGTCAAAAACCCCGAACGCAATGTACCCATCGCCACGATTGCCGGCGTGCTCATCGCGGCACTCATTTATATAGCCGCGAGCATCGTGATCTTCGGCCTTGCGCCGGCGGCTGATATCGCCAATTCCAATGCGCCCTTTGCGCTCGCAGCCGCGAAGCTGATGGGCCCGGTCGCCGGTCCGCTGGTAGCGCTGTGCGGGGGCTTGAAGGCGCTGGGCACTCTCGCGGGCTGGGTGCTGATGACGGCGCAGGTGAGCCGCGCGGCCGCCGATCACGGCCTGCTGCCGCAGGTCTTCGCCCGCACGCGCGCAGGTGACACGCCGGTGGCGGGTCTCTTCATCGCCGGCTTGTTAGGGACGGCGATCATCGCGGTCACCATCGCACCCACGCTGGGCAAACAGTTCGGATACCTGGCCGAGGCCTCGACGCTGTTTGCATTGCTCACCTATCTCGGCGCCTGCGCGGCGGCGCTGCGATATCGGGTGCGCGGAGAACTGACGCTTGCGGTGGTCGGCGGCGCGTTCTGCGTGTTCGTGATCGGGTGGTCGACACTGCCGGTGCTCGCCGCGACGCTCATCTGCCTGGTGTTGTTCGCGCTGCTCTACATTCCGCTGTCACGGCGCAAATACCTGCTGCCCGACCCCTCGGTGCGCACGGGCAGCAACGCAGAAGCTTCGCGAACGCTACGACGATTCCGGCCCGTCGGTGACTCAGGCCGCTAGAGACGCTGCGCGTGCCAGGCCAGGTGCTGCCCGATGAAGGTCTGGATGAAAAAGTAGCCATGGTCGTAGCCATCGCGCATGTGCAGTGAGACCTCCTGCCCCGCGGCTTTGCACGCGGACACCAACAACTCCGGCTTGAGCTGATCGGCGAGAAATTTGTCGGCCGAGCCCTGGTCGATGAGGATGCCGCCCGGAAACTTGTGACCGGCCTTCACCAGTTCGGTCGCGTCGTATTGCGACCAGGCCGCGCGGTATGCGCCGAGATAGCCGGTGAACGCCTTCAGTCCCCAGGGGCTCTGGATCGGCGCGGCGATGGGCGCGAATGCCGACAGTGATCGATATTTCTGCGGGTTTTTCAGCGCGATGGTCAGCGCACCGTGACCGCCCATGGAGTGACCCATGATGCCGCTGCGGGCGACGTCAGCCTTGAAGTTGGCGGCGATGATGGTCGGCAGCTCGTCCACCACGTAGCTGTACATGCGGTAGTGAGGAGCCCACGGTGCCTGCGTGGCGTCCAGATAGAAGCCCGCGGCAATTCCAAAATCCCACGACTCGCGATCACCCGGCAGTTGGACGCGCGGACTCGTGTCGGGAGCGACCAGCATGATTCCGTGGCGCGCCGCATGTTCGATCGCGCCGGCCTTGGTCACGAAGGTTTCTTCGGTGCAGGTCAGGCCCGCCAGATAGTAGAGCACGGGGACGGGACCCGCCGATGCCTGCGGTGGTGTGTACACCGCAAATCGCATGTCGCCGTTGATGGCCTGCGAAGGGTGCTGGTAATAGCCCAGCACGCCGCCGTGGCAGGCGTGCTGGGAGATCGTCGCTAGTAGTGCCAATTTCTATGTCTGATTGCGTGGGTCAAACCTTGAGCGTGCCTTTCTGCTTCGCGACGTGTGTCGCGATCGCATCCATGAGCGGCGGCGACAGGGAGTCGTAGGGCGGGAGGCGCAACTTCTTGAGGCGATCGCGGATCTTGGTCATCTCTTTGGGCTTGGCAGCGCCCGCTTCGATGATGGACGACACGAAAGCCGCGAACTCCGGCTTCGCCCAGCCCTTCTCTTTCGACAGTTCCACGTGCACGAAGTCGAGGCCGTAGAACGGATGGTTCTGGTTTTCGATGCGGCCATACATGTGCACGCCGCAACCGCTGCAGGCGTGGCGCTGGATGGTGGCACTCGCATCGACGACCTGCAGCTTCTGCGCATTGGAAGCGACGGCGAGATTGTCGCGGCTGACCACGGCCACCACCGAGAACTTCGCGCCTGCGGGTTTCCAGCACTTGGTGCAGCCGCAGGCGTGGTTGTGGGCGACGTTGCCCTTGACGGTGACGGTGACCGGATCGGCAGCGCACTGGCAGGTGAGCGTGCCGCCCTTGAATTTCTTGGCGCCGGCTTTGAGACCCTTGTCGATCGATGGATGGAGCTTGACAGCCATGAGCATTCCCTCGTCGTTGTTAGTTGTTCAGAACGTGACCACGGAGCGAATGGATTCGCCCCGGTGCATGAGATCGAAAGCGTCGTTGATCTTGTCGAGCGGCATGACGTGCGTGATGAGGTCGTCGATGTTGATCTTCTTGTCCATGTACCAGTCGACGATCTTCGGCACGTCGGTGCGGCCGCGCGCGCCACCGAAGGCAGTGCCTTTCCACACGCGCCCGGTCACGAGCTGGAACGGTCGCGTCTTGATTTCCTGGCCGGAGCCGGCGACGCCGATGATCACCGACACGCCCCAGCCGCGATGGCAGCACTCGAGCGCCTGGCGCATGAGATCGACGTGACCCACGCACTCGAAGGAGTAGTCCGCGCCGCCGTCGGTAAGCGAGACCAGGTAAGGCACGAGGTCGCCCTGCACCTCCCGTGGATTGACGAAATGAGTCATGCCCGAACTTTTCGGCCATGGCGTTGCGCTTCGGATTGATGTCGACGCCGATGATCTTGTTGGCGCCCGCCATGCGCGCGCCCTGGATGACGTTGAGACCGATGCCGCCGAGCCCGAAGACCACGACATTCGCGCCCGGCTCGACCTTCGCGGTGTTGATGACCGCGCCGATGCCGGTGGTGACGCCGCAGCCGATGTAACAAACCTTCTCGAACGGCGCGTCCTCGCGGATCTTCGCCAGCGCGATCTCCGGCAGCACGGTGTAGTTAGAGAACGTGCTGCAGCCCATGTAGTGGTGCACTTTCTCGTTGCCGATGGAGAAGCGGCTGGTGCCGTCCGGCATCACGCCCTGGCCCTGCGTGGCGCGGATCGCAGTACACAGATTGGTCTTGTGCGAGGTGCAGGACTTGCATTGCCGGCATTCCGGCGTGTACAGCGGAATGACGTGGTCACCTTTCTTGAGCGTGGTGACACCGGGGCCGACGTCGACGACCACACCCGCGCCCTCGTGGCCGAAGATCACCGGGAACAACCCTTCCGGATCGCCGCCCGAGCGCGTGAATTCATCGGTGTGGCAGACGCCGGACGCCTTGATCTCGACCAGGACTTCTCCGGTCTTCGGACCCGCGAGATCGAGGTGGTAACTTCGAGAGGTTGACCGGCCTTCCATGCCAGAGCAGCGCGCGTTTTCATATTCGTTAGCCCCTTCGCGACAGGCCAACGATTGTATGCGATTAGTGCGAGAGAGCCTGCGGGAAGTACCAGCAGCGAAAGCGTGGTGCCGTGTCCGACGCCGGATCGAAATCGAAGAATGCGCCATGCAGGTTCGCAATCAGTGCGAACCCGCCCGGCTCCTCGATCGCAGTGAGACTCGAGCCCTGGACGCGCGCGAAAGCCTGTTTCAGCTCTTCATGCTGCACTGCGGTGTTTTGGTTCGGCCGACAGTCTTGCGCATCGTCGACGCCTGACACATGGGGGCGGAAATCAGAGCACCGCACGCGCCGTGCGCGAGCCCGGAAAACTTACAGGATGCTGGCGCCTCAACGCCCCGGACGGTTGCGAGGCCGCCAGACGAAAACGAAGTACACCAGCGCCGCGAGATGACCAGCCAGCACCAGGGACCAGCCCCAGGCCGTCGCATACCGTTCGGGGCGCCGTCGAAAGAAGTCCATGAACATGCGGATCCAGAACACGATCGCAGCGATGGTGCACACGGTACCGACCAGGACGATGAGCGGCGGGAAGTGCTGCTGGTCGAGCGGTGTGCTCAGATCGACGTGGGCCGCGAGCCACCAGAAATAGGCCAGCGAGATCAGCGTCTGCACCGCCAGCACGTGATCGACGACCCAGCGGTCGCCGTTCGTGGCAGCAGGTTTCACAGGATGGACGCACCCTCGTCCGCGGCGCTTGCGCCTTCGCGCAGCCGCGTGAACAGCTCGCGGCCCACGCCAAACGTGGTGTCGAACACCTCCGGTTTGACCGTCTCGCGGCCCTGCAACGTGGCGGCATCCACCTGCGCTTCGAGCACGCCCGCGCGGGCGTCGAGGCGGATGATGTCGCCGTCGCGCAGCCGCGAGATCGGACCCAGGGCCGCGCCTTCGGGCGTGAGGTGAATAGCTGCGGGCACCTTGCCCGAAGCGCCGGACATGCGACCGTCGGTGACGATGGCTACGCGACGGCCCTTGGCTAACAAGCCTGACATTGCGGGGATCAGCTTGTGCAGTTCGGGCATGCCATTCGCGCGCGGACCCTGCCCGCGGATCACGGCAATGAAATCTTCGTCGAGACCCGCCTTGAGCGCCGCGGCCATGGCCTCCTGGCTCTCGAACACGCGCGCAGGCGCGGTGATGTCCCAGTACTTCGGATCGACGGCCGAGGTCTTGATGACCGAACGGCCGAGATTGCCGCGCAGCAGTTTGAGTCCGCCATCCGCGGAGAAGGGATTCGACACGGGCCGCAGGATCTTTTCGTCGTGCGACTTTTCGGCCGCATCGCGCCACACGAGCTTGTTGTCGACGAGGAAAGGATCTTTCGCGTACGACGACAGGCCCGGCCCCCAGATGGTCATGGCCGACTCATGCGCGAGGCCGGCATTGATGAGTTCACGAACCACGAAGGCCATGCCACCCGCGGCATGGAACTGATTCACGTCCGCCTCGCCGTTCGGATACACGCGCGCGATCAGCGGGGTGACCCGCGAGATGTCCGCCATGTCGTCCCAGGTGACCGCCAGGCCAACGGCACGCGCCATGGCCACGAGGTGGATGACGTGATTGGTCGAACCGCCGGTAGCCATGAGGCCCACGATGGCATTGACGAAGGAACGCTCGTCGACGACTTCGACGAACGGCAGGTAGTTAGCGCCCGAGCGCCGTGGTCTGCGCGACGCGCTGCGTGGCGGCGACCGTGAGTGCATGGCGCAGCGGCGTGTTCGGCGCGACGAACGCCGCACCGGGCACGTGCAGCCCCATCATCTCCATGAGCATCTGGTTGGAATTGGCGGTGCCGTAGAACGTGCAGGTGCCGGCGTCGTGGTACGAGCCCATCTCGGCAGCCAGCAGTTCGTCGCGCGTGGCGAGACCCTCGGCGTAGCGCTGGCGTACTTCGGCCTTGGCCTTGTTGGCCATGCCGCTCGGCATCGGCCCGCCCGGCGTGAAGATGATGGGCATCTGCCCGAACGAGGCCGCGCCGATGAACAGGCCGGGCACGATCTTGTCGCAGATGCCTAACAACATGGCGCCGTCGAAAGCCTCGTGGCTCAACGCCACCGCGGTCGCCAGCGCGATCACGTCGCGGCTGAACAGCGACAGCTCCATGCCCGCGCGTCCCTGCGTGACGCCGTCGCACATCGCCGGCACGCCGCCGGCAACCTGCGCGGTGGCGCCCGCCACGCGCGCCGCGGCGCGAATCACCTCGGGATAGGGCTCGAACGGCCGATGCGCCGACAGCATGTCGTTGTACGACGTGACGATGCCGATGTTTGGAATGACGGACTGCTGCAGCTTGGCCTTGTCTTCGCCGGAAGCGGCCATGACGTGCGCGAGATTGGCGCAGGCGAGCTTGCCGCGCGCCGGCTCGACCAGCTTCCGCTTGCGCGTGCGGGCAAGATACTCCGCGCGCGCGGCCGCCGAGCGCCCCCCGATGCGTTCAGTAACTTCGATGATGACGTCGTTGAGCTTCTGGGGCTTCGAGACCAGTGCTTATTCATACCAGCTATGGCCGTGCCGCTCGGTGAGTGCGATCGCGGCCGTGGGCCCCCAGGTGCCTGCAGGATACGGCTTGACCAGTTGGCGCGTCGAGCGCCAGCTCGTCTGGATGCCGTCGATCCAGTGCCACGCCGCCTCGACCTCGTCGCGCCGGACGAACAGCGTCGTATTTCCCTTGAGGACATCCAACAACAGGCGCTCGTAGGCGATGCGCGTGCGGCCGCCGCTCTCGTCCTTGGGCAGCGACAGCTCGAGCGGCATTTCGCGAAGGCGCACGCCTTCCAGGCCCGGCTGTTTGCTGAGGATCTCGAGCGTCACGACTTCCTTCGGCTGCAGGTGGATGACGAGCCGGTTGGCCTGCAGGGTCGGCTCGTCGGCGGCGAAGATGTTGTGCGGTACTGACTTGAACTGGATGGCGATATCGGTGCGGCGCGATTGCATGCGCTTGCCCGTGCGCAGGTAGAACGGCACGCCGGCCCAGCGCCAGTTGTCGACCTCCGCGCGCAGCGCGACGAAGGTCTCCGTGTCGCTGTTGCCCTTTTTGCGCTTTCCTTGGCGCCGCTCTCCTGGTTGTAGCCCGGCGCAGCGACGCCACCGGCGCTGCCTGCGGCGTACTGGCCGCGCACGGTGTTCGCGCCGACGGTGGCCGCGGTGATCGGGCGCAGGCTGCGCAGCACCTTGGTCTTCTCGTTGCGCACCTCGTTCGGCTCGAACATGTGCGGCGGCTCCATCGCGACCAGCGCAACGAGCTGCAGCATGTGGTTCTGCACCATGTCGCACAGCGCGCCGGAATCGTCGTAGTAACCCCAGCGCCCTTCGAGTCCGACGGTTTCCGCGACGGTGATCTGCACATTGTCGATGGCCGATGAGTTCCACAGCGGCTCAAACAACGAATTCGCGAACCGCAGCGCGAGCAGGTTCTGCACCGCCTCTTTTCCGAGGTAGTGATCGATGCGGAAAATGCGGTCTTCGTGGAACACCTTCCCCACGGCCTCGTTGATGCCGACGCTCGAGGCGTAGTCCTGGCCGATGGGCTTCTCGAGCACGACGCGGCAGTGCTCGCAGGCCAGGCCCGCGGCAGCGAGGCTCAGGCAGGTCGGGCCGTAGAGCTTCGGCGACGTCGCCATGAAATAGAGAATGCGGTTGTTGCCCGCGAGGGCTTTTTGCAGCGCCTCGGTGCCTTTCGCAGTGCCGTCACTGGCCTCGAAGGGCACGTACGTGATGCGTGTGAGCAAGTCCGCCACTGCGTCGTCCTGGAGGTATTCGGCGGACACGTGCTTGCGAAGCGCGCCTTCGACGAACTTGCGGAATTCCGCGTCGGTGTTCGGATGGCGCGCGGAACCAACGAACGTGAGCGTGGGCGGGACGAGCTTTTCGCGGCACAGGTGGTACAGCGACGGCCACACCATGCGCTGCGAGAGATCGCCAGTAGCGCCGAACAGGACGAATTTCTGAATGGTCGGTTTCATGTGTTGAGCAGCAGCCGCGCGGCTCCGAGCAACTCCACGTGCGGATGGGAAATGGTCTCGACCGGCACACCACGCATGGCGGGCATGAACCGCCCCTTGTTTTCAAAGCCGGATCGCACGCGGCGCTCGAGCAAAGGACGATCGAAATGCTGGAGCATCGCCCCCGAGATCAGCACTCCCTGCCATGCGCCCAGCGTGAGCGCCAGGTCGCCCGCGAACGAACCTAACAACTCGCAGAACAGCCCGACGGTTTCGACGCAGTTCGCGTCGCTGCCGTTGGCGGCGCGCGTGGTGATTTCCGCCGCCGACAGCTCCGCAACCTGCTGCCCTTCGACTTCGCAATGCGCCAGGTAGATGTTGGCGAGGCCGGCGCCGGAGAGCACGCGCTCGGCCGAAACGCGCCCATATTTTCTGCGCAACCAACGCAGCAGCTCAATGGCGCGTTCATTGCTGGGCGCAAAGCTGGCGTGTCCGCCCTCGGTCGCCAGCACGGTGAACGTGCCGGCATTTACACAGACACCGCCCACCCCAAGGCCGGTACCCACCCCGACAATGGCGCAGACGCCCTGGGACATGGGCAACGCAAGGCGCTGTAATCCAATGGGATTGAGATCTTGCGCGCGCAGCGCGCCCACGGCGTGCCCGACGGCCTCGAAGTCGTTCACCACGTGCAAGTGCTTGAACTGCTGGGACTCGCTGAGCGCGCGCGCCGAAAACGACCAGGCACTGTTGGTGAGTTGCACCAGATCGTGGTCCACGCGACCGGCAACCGCGACGGCGGCACGGCTGAGCGCCAGGGGCACACCGGGCGTATCGCTGCGGTAATGGTGCGCCGCATGAGCGATGGATTCGTGGGCGCGCACCGCGTAACGACGGACGCAATGAACGTGGATGCCGTCGGTGTTCGAGCCGCCGACGGCGATGCCGAAACGGATGTGGGTACCGCCGACGTCTGCCACCAGTCCCAGCACCGCGGAGCGGTCGAATTGATCGCGCTCGGAATCCGCACCTGAAAGCGCTGTATTGGCTGTCACTATTGCCCTCTGAAGAAAGGCCTCTTGAAGAAAGGCGCACCGAAAATGACCGCGAAGACTGCGCCTGCGCAGACAACGCTGTCAAACAATTGGCCGGGGATTCTAACCAGTAATTAAGGTAAACATGGTGCGCGTCTTGCAATGACGCTGGCTGTTTGACAACGCTGTCTGACAACAAGACAATTCTCGGCGTGAGGGGGACTTCGAATGAGCCGCATAACGATTCATGACGTATCCAAGGCCGCAGGCGTGTCTATCAAGACTGTCTCGCGCGTCCTCAACAGTGAGCCAAATGTCCGCAGCGAAACCCGCGCGCGGGTGCTCAAACTAGTTGAAGAACTCAACTATCACCCAAGCCTTTCGGCACGCAGCCTCGCCGGCCGCAGCTCGAATCTCATCGGGCTGATCTACCAGAACCCCAGCGCCAACTACGTCGTAGACCTGCAAAAAGGCGCGCTCGAACGCTGCCACACGCGGGGCTACAGGTTGCTGGTGCATCCGTGCGAGGGCACAGATTTGTCCAGCGTCCGCGACCTCGCGGGCCTGGTCCTCGAATCGCATCTCGACGGCGTGGTGCTGGCGCCGCCGCTGTCGGATTCGACGGAAGTGCTCGCGGAACTGCAGAAGCACCGCATCCGCTTCGTGCGCATCGCGCCCACCGTCGACCTGGACGCCTACTCCTGCGTGTTCATGAACGACGTTGCGGCGGCTCGCGAAATGACCGAATACCTCATCGCCCTGGGGCACGAGCGCATTGGCTTCATCAATGGCCCGCCAGGACATCCGGTGACCGAACAACGCTACCTGGGATATACGCTGGCATTGCGCTCGCACGGCCTCGATGTCGATCCGCAGCTCGTGGACCGTGGCGAATTCACCTTCGACTCGGGATTGGCTGCGGCAAGGCGGCTGCTGTCTCGCGCGACACGCCCTACCGCCGTGTTTGCCAGCAATGACGACATGGCCGCCGGCACCATCATGGCCGCCCATGAAATGGGGCTCACCATCCCCAGCCGCTTGTCGGTCGCTGGTTTCGACGACAGCTATGTCGCGCAGGTCATCTGGCCGCGCCTGACCACCGTACACCAGCCCACCTACGAGATGGCTCACCAGGCGGCGGACATGTTGTTCCGCTCGCTGGGCGACGAAGCGCCGCCCAAGAGCATGGAAATTCCCTACCGCATGGTGTGCCGCGAATCGACCGGACCGCGTCCCGCGAACTAGTCCGACGAATCAGCGTGCAGCGGGCGCTGGAGTGGCTGGCGGTTCCGCGCGCCATACACGGCACGCATCACGCATGCGTAGTTGGCAAGAGTCGTGTTCAGAAGCAGCCGATTCCCCCGCCGCCGCCAAGAGCAACGCCGATGCCACGCTGCCACGCTATTCGGCGTGCACGTTATCGATATTGACGGTCGCTCCGTCGCTCGAAGAAACCCATATCGCATTCACGTCGGCGAAGTTGCTGATGGGGCAAGGCGTGCCGCTGGCCGAGACCGCGCAAGATCCAGGGACGTCGTCGCTGTACGCCGGGATTCTGAAAGCCCCAGGTTCCCTCGACCAGGTCCAGTTGCCATCCTGAATCGCGACGTTGGTCGATGTGCCCACTGCGCTCGCCGTGCGCAGGTCGAATTTGAATTGCGTCTTGCCCGAAATATCGAGCACCGATTCCGCAACGTTGAGCCCGAACCAGCCGCCATCGGCAGCGATGACCTGCAGGCTCGCGGCGCCCTGCGTGGCGAAGTCCGTCACGCGCGCGACGGTACCCGCGTTCGCCTGCCAGCTGGCAGGCGCCCACCCCTGCGTGTCGTTCTCGAATGAGTAGAGTAGCAAGGCTCCGTTCGGGTCCGGCAGCACCTTGACGCGCAGCGCGGCGACATTGGAGCGGCGCCCCGCGGTGTCGCGCAGCGTGTAGTTAGCGAGCGCATCACCCTGGAACCCCGCCACGGTGTGAAGGCCACGTTGCCGTCGCCGGCCAGCACGAACGTGCCCGCTGCGCTGCTCGAGGTTGTCTGCTGGCCCGCGGTCGCGGGATCGAGATCGATGCTCGCGGCAACCGGCCGGCGCCCGAGATAGGCGATGTCGTTTGCCGTCAGCTTCAGCGTCGCGGACGTGTCGAATGCGGTTGTCGTCGCATCATCGTCGGCGACCGGCGGAAAACCGAAGGCCCAGTTTGCCGTCATGCGCAGCGAGAAGTTGCTCATCATGGTGCAAACCGGGCTCGGGCAATACACGGTGAGACCGTCGAAGTCCGGATACGGCGCTCCGTTGTCCTGCACGTCGGACAGGATCCAGTACAAAGCGCCATCCGTGTCGCCGAAGAACAGCGCCCGCGTCCACTCGAAGTAGACGGGGTTGCGGACGTTCTTGTCCCTGGTGCCGAATTCTCCGAGATAGACCGGTTTGCGCAGCCGCTTCGCCTGCTGCGTGTGCTTGACGATCCACTCCGTGCCCCATGCCGGCGTCTTGCCCCAGGCATCGGCGTCCGGATACAGATGCACCGACATCGCATCGATGTTGCGCAGCGCCGCGAATGCGTAACGATCCACTCCCTCGCTGCAGTTGTCGGTCCAGTCGGTGCCACCGGGAAGGCAGAGGAATCCTTCGTCGCCCACCGAAACGAGATGATTGCGATCGATACTCTTTATGTAGGTCGACATCTCGTCCGCCCACGAGATGAGCGTCTGTGTCGAACACGCAGGCGAGCGGGGGTATACGCCACTGCCAATGCAACGCGGCTCATTGCCGAGCTCCCACATCATGATGGTCGGGTCGTCCTTGTATTTGACGCCGGTAACCGTATTCACGCGATTCAGCAGGTGGCTGATCCACTGCTTGTACCAGCCCTTGATGGTGGCATCGCTGTAGAAATCGTCGTGATACTGGCCGCCGCGCCAGCGCACGTATTGGTCCATTCCGCCGAACGCGCTCCAGTTGTTTACCAACGGCAGGATCAGCTTGAGGTTGCGCTTGCGCGCCTCGGCAACCACGAAATCGAGCCGCTCGAGCCCGGTGGCACCGTCATTGAAAGCCGGAGCCGCGCCATCCCAGTAGTGCATGTAGACGCCTTCTTTGCGTCCGTCAGGACCGTCGACCGAGTTCGCGCCATCGGCGTTGCCGATGACGATCGTCGACCATACGCGCATTACCCGAAGTCCGCGGCGGCGGCCTTGTCGAACAGTGCGCCAACCATCAACGAAGACTTGTAGATGGGGTAGTAGTTGTTCGAGCCCGCGAGCAACGCGGCCGATCTTTCTCCCACCCAGGTACAGATCGGAACCCACGCGAGTCACGAAGGGATTCGGAGGTTTGTGTTTGGGCTGGTCGTGGGCGCTCGCGGTGCCGGCGAGGGTGCTTGCGCACACCAGAATCAGGAATGAAAGGCGCGCCACAACGCGCCGGGCCATCGTACGTTCCATCGTCTCCCCCTTATTCCGGAATAACAATTTCGACTTTAGTTATTCGCAGCGAGACTATTTCGGACGAGGCGCTGGCGTCAAGCGCAATACGTATACTGTCTTTCATTAATCGGGGGTAAGCAGAAATACATGTCAAATCAAGTGATTAGGTCGATCGTCATCGTCGGTGGCGGCACCGCGGGCTGGAGCGCCGCGGCCTGCCTCGCGCGCTTCCTGGCCAAGCGCAGCACGGCGATCACGCTGGTGGACTCTTCGGCGATCGGCACCGTCGGAGTGGGCGAGGCCAGCGTCCCCAACATCCACAACTTCAACGCGTATCTCGGACTCGACGAGCTCGACTTCATCGAGAGCACGCAGGGCACTTTCAAACTCGGCATCCGCTTCGACGACTGGCGCGACGCCGGCGGCTCGTTCTTCCATCCCTTCGGCCGCTACGGCGTCGGCTTCGAGGGCATGGATTTCCACCAATGCCTCTTCAACGCACGCGAACTCGGTCACGCAGCGCCGCTCGAGGAGTACTCGTTGCCGATCGCGCTCGCGCGCGCCGGAACGTTCGCGCAACCGCTGCGCGATGCGAAGTCGCCGCTGACCGACTACGGCTACGCATTTCACTTCGACGCGGCCTGTACGCGCGCCGTCTCAAGCGTTACGCCACCGAGCGCGGCGTCGTGCATCTCGACCGGCGCGTCGCGGACGTCGTGCTCGCCGAGAACGGCGACATCGCTGCGCTCAAGTTCGACGACGGCAGCTCGCCGGCCGACTTCTTCATCGACTGCTCGGGCTTTCGCGCCTTACTCATCGAAGGCGCGCTGAAGACCGGATACGAGAGCTGGCAGCAATGGCTGCCCTGCGACTGCGCCGGTCGCACTGCCCTGCGCGCGCCGGCCGGCACCTTGAGCCCCTACACCATCGCGACGGCCCGCGACGCCGGCTGGACCTGGCGGATTCCGCTGCAGCACCGCGTCGGCAATGGCTACGTCTATGCGCGCGACTTCCTCGACGACGAGGCCGCCACGGCCGCTGGTCGCCGCAGATGCCGGCCGCGCCGGCGCGCTTCCCCTAACTACCAGCGGTTCACCGCCGGCATGCGCCAGCGCTTCTGGAATCGCAACTGCATCGCGCTCGGTCTCGCCGGCGGGTTCATCGAGCCGCTGGAATCCACCAGCATCAACCTCGTGCACCGCGCGCTGTCGGTATTCATGGACTACTACCCGGGCGCGAGGTCGATCCGCGGCGTGCCGCGGCGGCCAACCGCCACTTCGAGCTCGAGCAACGGCACATTCGCGATTTCATCATCCTTCACTACAAGCTCGCCGGCCGGCGCGACACCGCATTCTGGCGGCACGTGAGCGCGATGACGGTCCCCGACTCGCTGCAGCATCGCATCGACACCTTCCGCGCCTGCGGTGCGCTGCTCCAATACGATGCGGAGTCGTTCAAGCCCGAGAGCTGGCTCACGATGTATCACGGCTTCGGCGTCGAACAGGAGTCCTGCGATTCACGTGTTGGCGACATCGACGTGGCGCGCATGCGCGGCGCGCTCGACGTGATACGCGCCTCGGTCAGGCACGCCGCACAGGCGGCCATGGGGCACGAAGACTTCGTCGCGAAGTTCTGCCCGGCCCCGGCGGCCTAGCCGATGTTATCGCCTGCGCCTTTGCCCGAGCGGGCCGAGCTCACACGCGAAAACTTCGAGTCCGAGGTACTTCCACGTGCGCAGCCCGTCGTGTTGCGCGGACTCGTGCGGGATTGGCCGCTCACCCGCGCGGCTGCGCAGTCGGATGAGGTGCTGTCGGAATACCTGGCCGGATTTCACAATGGCACGGCCGTTTCGATCATGACCGGGCCTCCAGGCATTGACGGGCGACTCTTCTATACAGAGGAATTCCGGCGCCTCAACTTCCAGTCACGCGAGGTGCCGTTCCTCGACGCGATGCGCGCCATCCGCTGCGCACCGCCGGAAGCGGCGCCGGTGATCTACATGGGTTCCGCATCCGAAGCCCGTCATTGGCCGGGGCTCGCACACGCCAATCCGCTGCCACTGCTGCCACCGACTGTCATCCCAAACCTGTGGATGGGAAATCGTGCCGTGGTGGGTCCGCACAACGACGCCCCCGACAACCTTGCCTGCGTCGTCGCCGGACGGCGCCGCTTCCGCCTCTTTCCGCCGGAGCAGTTCGCGAACCTTTACATCGGGCCGCGCGATCTCAATCCTGCGGGGCGACCCGTCAGCTTCGTCTCCGTGAACGAACCCGAGCTCACGCTCTACCCTCGTTATGCGTCGGCGCTGGCGGCATCGCGCGAGGCGGTGCTCGAGCCCGGAGACGCGATCTACATTCCATCGATGTGGTGGCACAGCGTCGAATCCCTCGCCCCCTTCAACCTGCTGGTGAACTTCTGGTGGGAATGCGGCGCGAGCGCCACCCGCGCCGAAGCCGCACTGATCCACACGCTGCTTGCGATGGAGAATCTGCGCCCCGAGCAGAAAGCGGCGTGGAAGGCGGTGTTCGATCATCTCGCGTTCCGCGCCGATGACGAGCCGGTGGCACACATTCCGCCCGAAATGCGGGGCTGGCTAGGCGCGCTCACCCCCGACTTGCGCGATCAGATGCGCAACATCATCCGGCGCTCGCTGATCGACTAGCGAGAAAGCCAAAGCCATTGATGGTCAGCCGGCCCTTGCGCGGATTCTCGCTGAGGATGGTGCGGCCTGAAATGTCGCCCGAATGCAGCGCGTTGCCTTTGTAGATGACGAGCCGGTTGAACGCGGCTTCGACCGTGTGGATGCGTTCGAAGAATCGGGTGTCGTCGGCGACATACTCGCGCGCCGACGACTCGGTCTTGAGATCGGCGACGACCGTGGCGCGGTAGCCTTCCACGCGGCTGCGCGTCACGCGCTCGAGGTCAGTGGGGCGATGTCGGTAGAAAGATGTGCCGCCCTGGTGAGGCGCGCATAGATAGTGAAGGAACGCGATGCGATCTTCATCCGGGCCATCGAAGTGCGGGATGCGTTGAATCGGCCGCAGTTCAGCCGGTAAGGTCGTCACCATCGAGAACGCGCACAGGTCGAGATCAACCGCCGGCGGCGCGCCGAAGGCCTCCTCGATCAGCCGCGAAGTCGCGGCGAGCAAGGCATCTACATAAGCCTTGGGTGCGGGCGCGCGCACGCCTGGGTATACCGAGCCCGCGTCGATGAACGACGCCTCGCTCGCACTTGCGATCAACGGCGCGGGATCCAGCGTGAACGAGTCGATGATGATGACTGGCAATCGGTCGCGGCCAATGCGGAGAACCTGTACTTGCCTTGACGGGTTTACGTCGAAGTTCGGCATCATCTGTCAGCTCAAACGTTCGCGACGGCTTGCATGGGAATGGCGGTCGGGCAGTTGGAGCGGATGAATTCCTCGTGCGTCGGAGCGCCGGCGACGGTGGCTACGATGCCCGCCGCCATGTTCTCCAGTTCCCTTATGACGTCGTCCTCGGGAACATCGTCCACCGACGGGTGGTAATAGCGCGGCAGAATGCCGAAGCCCGCGAACATCGACAGCCAGGAACTCGCCTTGAAGAACTCGGTGGTCTCCTGGCGGAAGCGCCCGGTCTCGCTGAACAGCGCGATGGTTTCGGTGAGGCTGTCGGGGATGTTCATGTTCCGGCATTCGTTCCAGAAAGGCTCACCGTCGCGCCGATTGAGCTTGTAGTGCAAGACGATGAAATCCCGAATGTGCTCCCAGTGCAGACGATTGCGTTCGTTGACGTTTTCCTGAATCGCGACGTTCGGGACAGCCTGGGGAAAACTGCCCAGAAGGTACTGAAGCCCGCGTTGCACGAGGTAGATGCTCGTCGATTCGAGCGGCTCGAGAAATCCGCTGGCGAGTCCCAGGCAGAACACGTTCCTGTTCCATATCTTGCGGCGAGCGCCGGTGCGGAACGGCAACAAGCGTGGCTCGGCGAGTGCCGGGCCTTCGACACCTTTCTGCAGAGTGGTCATCGCTTCATCGTCGGACAGATGACGGCTGCAGTACACATGGCCATTGCCCACGCGGTGCTGAAGCGGTATGCGCCACTGCCAGCCGGCCTTCGACGCGATCGATCGTGTGCACGAGGCGGGAGCGAGACGGCTCTCGCAGGGCATGGCCACCGCGCGGTCGCAGGGCAGCCAGTGGGTCCAGTCGTCGTACCCAGTGTGCAGCGCCTGCTCGATGAGCAGGCCCCGGAAGCCCGAGCAATCGATGAACAGATCTCCCGCGAGCTGCCGTTCACCATCGAGCCGGAGCGATTCGACGTCGCCAGACTCACCTTTCAATTGCACGTCGATGACTTTGCCCTCGACGTGCCTGACCCCGGCCATGATCGACCAGCTCTTCAGATATCGTGCAACCAGCGTGGCGTCGAAATGCAGCGCGTAGTTGAAGAACAGGAAGCCATTGCCGCCGCTCGACTTCGGCATCGCAAACTTTCCGGCGCGTGCCATCTCCGATGAGAGTACGTACCGATCAATGACATCCGCCCTGCCGAGTTGCCGCGCCTTGACCCAGTAGTGCTGAAACGACGTGCCTAACAAAGGCACACCATGCTCGGAGAACGGATGGAAGAACTGCGTGCCTTCGCCGGCCCACCCTTCAAAACCGATGGCGAGTTTGAAGGTGGCACTGGTTCTCTTGACGAAGTCCACCTCGTTGATCTTGAGGTGCTTGAGGAACTCGCGCATGTGCGGCACGGTGGCCTCGCCGACGCCGACCGTGCCGATTTCCGGTGATTCCACCAGCGTGATGCGGGTGTGGCGACTGGCGCCGAAACGCTCGATGAGCGCGGCCGCCGCCATCCAGCCGGCGGTGCCACCGCCGACGATCACGATCGATTTCAACCGGTTGTCAGCCACGAAATTCCCCTGCCGGGAGAAGGAGACGGGGCAGCATAGCTGCCCCGCCAACTCGAGCGCACTTGGGGAACGCTTGAGTTTAGAACTTCGCCCTCACGCCCGCGCTGATAACTCGCTCGAACTGACTCCACGCGAGGTGCGCGTCCGGCCACTGCACGTAATTCGTCGGCGCTTCTTCCGTCAGGTTCTGCCCTTGCACGAATACCTGGAAGTGCTCAGTGAAGTCGTATGACGCGCCGGCGTCGATGTACAGGGTGTCATCCTGATAAACCGGCAGACCGGAGTTCGGGGCAGTAAACGACCAGTGGCTGAACGTGCCCCCGAACTGCTTGCTGAGGTAGTTAGCGGCCACGCGCGCCTGGAACTTGCTGTCCTGGTAGAACAGCACCGTGTTCACCTGGTTCTCGGCAGTGCCGTTGAACGGCGCATCGGACCCGTCCGCCAGGATGATCTTCTGGCCCGTCGCGGCATCCTTGCCCGCCTGGCTGGGGGTGAACGTGTAATTGAGATCGATGCCGGTGTTCTTGAGGAAGCTCGGCAGGAAGTCGAAGTTGGCCTTGTACTGGAACTCGAATCCGTAATAGCTGGCGCCTTCACCTTGCGCAATGTCGAGGGTCTCCGCGCCCAGTCGCACCACGCCATCCGAGTCGGGCGCGGTCGGATCCGTGCCCACACGCGTGAACGTGTAGCTGTCGACATCCGTATAGAACACACCAGCGGACAGCAGCGAGTTCTCGCGGAAATACCACTCGAGATTGGTAGACAGCGAGCGCGACAACCACGGCTCGAGTCGCGGATTGCCGAGCCGCTGGATGCTGCTTACGCGCTGCCACGATTCGCCAATCTGCTCGCCGTTGTAGAACGTGATGGGTCCCCGTCCCAGGTTCTGCAGAGGCTGCAGCGCCTGGGTTTCGTAGTAGGCCGTCTTCAGCTTGAGCCCGTTCTTGAAATCAAAATTCAGGTTGAAGCTGGGCAGCGCGCGCGTGCGGTCGGTGGTCGTGTACACGTCGCCGAGGTCCGTGTACGCGGTGTGGTTCGGATCGGTGCCCGCGAGAATTCGCGGATCGAGCTGCGTACCATCGGTCAAATTCTGGAACACGCGAATGTTGGTGTTCACCACGCGCACACCGACGTTGCCCGACATGTCGACGGTGTCGGTGATCCCGGCGTTGAAGTTCGCCTGGAAATAGAACGTGGACTGCGCTTCTTCCACGCCATAGGTGCGGTCCGGCGCGTCGATGTACTGGCCCTCGCCGTACAACGTATCGCGGATCGATTCCGGATGCTCCAGCGCACGCGTATTGATCATAGGGAAACCGGCAACCAGACCGTTCACGCCGAATTCGTTGACATTGGTGACGAAGGCCGCGAGCTCAGGCGATGCCAGCGTGTACCGCGGCAGCGGGTCGTAGTCGAAGCCCGCGGTGTTGGATGTCTGGTTGATGCCGTAACCCACCTCCTGGTACTTCGCGAGCAGGCCGTTCAGGCCCGAAGGTGAGAAGTAGTCGGAGCGCGCTTCGTTCATCTCGCGCTCGGAATAGCGCAACCCGAAGTCCAGATTGAAATTCTCGTTGAAATTGAGTTTGCCGTCGTAACGCAGCACGTCCATTTTCACTTCGGTGGAGTTGCGTTCGAGCCAGCTCGAATGCAGGCGCCACGCGGTCGGCGCTGCCGCCAGCGTGCGCAGCTGATCGCCAATGACGTAGTTCATCTGGTCCGAGCCCAGGCCGTTCGAAATCTGATACGACAGAGTCGTCGGGATGGCCAGGGGATTGATGTTCGTACACTGGTCCGCATCTGCCTGCGCCTGCGTAGTGGGAAAACATTGCGTATCCGTCTGCTGGGCGACGGTGAGTGCGCGCGACTCCCGCTCCGCGTCCGCGTGAACCCAGCGGACGGTGCTCGAGAATTTTTCACCCTTGCCCCAGCGGAATTCCAGATTGGTGTTCAGCGCATTGGTCTCGCGGAATACCGACTGCACACCGCCGCGCAGGCCGTTGGTGAAACCAGTGAACGCGGTCACGAAGTTGTCGCGGCTGGCAAGGTCTTCGGTGTCGAAGGAATTGAGTACCGAGGGCTGTCCAGTGCCCACGGTGTACGGACGAAACACCTGGCGCCCACCGAAATTGCCGTTCACGAACAGCTGCTGGCCGTGCTGCGACTCGTCCATGTCGTTGTAGAACACGTCGGCGATCAGCTCCATGGAGTCCGAGATCTCCATGTCGAAGTTGTATGCGAGGCCGAGACGCTCGCGCGAATATTCGCGCGAATTGACCGAGGTGTTCCAGCCGTTGGGGATCAGGAACTCGTCAGTCGCGTCTCCGTCACCATTGAGATTGCCGCTCGGCAGATTGCCCGGGTTGATCCATCCGGAGAATTCATCGACGAGATCGAGTTCCGCGGACTGGAACGAGCTCGCCGCGGCACTGTCGCTGAAAGAGCCCGTCAACGACATCGCCAGGCGATCGTTGAACTTGTAGCCGACAAGCCCGCTGTACTTCTGGTCGACACCGTCAGCGATGCTGCCCCAGCCTGCCTGCGCGGCGCCGGTCAGGGTCAGGCCCTCGTTCGGGAGCTTCAGTGCGCGTATCGATTGCAGGTCGATCAAGCCACCTAGCCCGCCATCTGTCAGCGTGGCGTTCTGCGACTTGTAAACCGTAACGCCGATGATCTGGTCGGCGGGCACGTCCTCGAAACTCACGGTGCTGTCGAGAATGTTCTCGGCCGTGACGAATCTTTCGCCGTTCATCGACGCCATGATCTGCGGGGCACCGCGAATCGCGAGAAAGGATCCCTCACCCGCAGCGCGTGAAATCTGGACGCCAGGTACGCGTTGCAATGCATCGGTGATCGTGACGTCGGGCAGCTTGCCGATGTCTTCCATGACGATGGAGTCGCTGATCTCCATGGTTCGACGCTTGATCTCGATGGCTGCTTCCTGCGCGCCGCGGACACCACGAACCACGATTTCTTCGAGCGAGTCGGCCGCCGAAGTCTCCTGCTCCGCGTTCTGTGCGTGCGCTGGCAGGGCAATGGCCAACAAATCCAGCGAAACCGCGGTTACCAACGCGGAACGCACAGCGCGACGAACGCGCTTCACCTGACGATGCGACATGAAATCCCCCCACTAACAAAGTTTCACATGCATGGCGGCCACTGCCGCAGACACACATGTGTCGATCCCAAGTGGCGATGATCTTGCAGCGCGGTATTTCGCCTTGTCAATAAATACTTATAATTGATTTCATTAAAAACTGATGATTTGTTGCGCAGCAGCAATCTGCTATCGCTACCAAGCATGAACCACTCTGCGCAGTCGGCTAAGCGTCCGGCCCCATTCGGGCCGGACGCCGCGCATTCATCAACGCAGGTTTGGAACCTCGTCTCGAGTCACGACATACGCGTGGTTGAAGTAGCTGTTCAGGAGCGCCGGTGGATTCACGCTGGTATTCGTGATCCACGTGGTGTGCCAGGTGTTGAACAGCACCCAGCGAACCCCCTGCGACTGCAACTGATCCGGATCCGGAATCGGTCCGTTCTCGTGCAGCGCAATCGGCATCGTCGTGCCGTAGATGCCGCGCGTCGTATTGAACATCGGCGCTCAGCGGGTTGTGATTGCTCGCATAGGTGTCAGCGCCACCGATGTCGACGTACTGCTTTCCCGGATAGAACGACGCCTGTGGCGACCGTTGTACGGATGCATCCACACCAGGTTATGAAGTCCCTTCACGCGCGTGTAGTAGTCGAACATGAAGCGCCACAGCCGGTTGTACTGGCTGCCGCCTTCCTTGCTCCACCAGAACCACGTGCCGCCCGCTTCGTGGAACGGCCGCCAGAGATTGGAACATTGGCCGCCTGCGCCTGCTGCAGCTGCGCGGCTGCGGCATCGAGTCGCTGCAGGAAGCTGTTGTGCAGCGAAGTTCCGGGCGTGAGCACCTGGTTGATGTTCGCTGTCAGGAGCGAGCCCTGGTATCCGTCCGGACTGCCCGGGCGCGCCCATGTGATAGCCGACCATGGGAATGCCACCGGCATTCCACCATGCGATCGCGCGGCTCGCGAAATTGGGCGAGTCGCCCATGTCGAGGCCGCGAATCGCGGGTAATTTGCCCGTGATCGACAGGATGTAGTTCATCTCGTAGTCAGGCCCACTCACCCAGGTGGATTCCTGCTGACCGGAAATGATGTGGTTGCCGTACTGGCTGTAGAGATAGCAGAGCAGCCGGCGCGCCTGGGCCGTGGCTTGCGGATCGACCGGCGTCGCCGTGCACCCCGGGTTTGGATTTGGATTCGGGTTCGGTGTCGAAGTCTGCGACCACCGTTGATTGGTTTGCCCGTTGCAAGTCCACAGCGCCACGCGCGTGCCGTTCGCCGTAGCGGCTCCGACGACGTCCACGCACAAGCCGGACTGATTGCCGACGATCGCGCCGTTCGAGTTGAGCGTGAACCGCTGGTTCTGTCCACCGTTGCAGTTCCAGATGACGAGCCGGGTGCCTGGCGCCGTGCCGGCACCGAAAGCGTCGAGACAACGCGTGTCGTTGAAAATCCGCAACTCGCCGACGGAGGTCAGATTCCAGTCCTGGCTGGCCGCACCGTTGCAATCGGATATCTGAACTTCCGTGCCGGGTGTCTGGCTGTCCCCGACGACATTCAGACAGCGATTCGACGCGGCACTCACCAGGGGCGCCGCCTGAGCGCCTGGTGCATAAAGCGCTGCCATTCCGAGCCATCAAGGTTGCCGCGAGCATGCGCCAACGTGGCGAGGGGCGGCCAACAAGACTTCCAGTCTTCATGGTTAATCTCCAAAGTTGTTAGGTCAAAACCCTCCATGGGGCCTAGCCACTGCATTCTCGCCCCAAGCCAGGAAGCAGCAGCGAGCGGACTATACGATTTCGGGATACGAACGACGTGACGAGATATCGCTACCAGCCCTGCTTCGCGAAGGTGTCGGAAATGTCTGCAATTGACTCGCGATGGCTTTGAAGACACCTGCGAAATCCCGGTCTAACCAGTCGGAAAAGCTCCTTGGTAACGGTCACACCCTGTTTCCACTCTTGAAGATGCGCGAAGGAAGATCGAAGCTCGCACCCCGATGATAGACGTTGCGCGAACTGTCCTCCTGCACAGGCGAGACGCGTTTTCATATACGCAGCGTGTGCGCGCGTACTCGAGAGCAACGACCAATTCTTCTGCACAAGGACCGTGCCATGGCTCATCGCGCTCATCGTGTTTTCCGCGCCGTCTGCGTCGGCATCGCCGTGATTTTCGGCGCAGTCACTCCCGCGTTCACGCAGGACTTCGGTCCTGCCGTGAAGGTGAACCAGGTGGCGTATGTTCCCGGCGCGCCCAAAGCGGCGACCATGGTGAACAGCGCGACGACGCCACTTGCGTGGACGGTCCGCAATTCCGGTGGCAGCGTCGTCGCCACCGGGCAAACCACCGTGCGCGGCGTCGACGCCAACTCGGGCGACAACGTGCACATCGCGGACTTTTCCACGCTGGATGCGATCGCGACCGGCTATGTGCTGTCGGTTGGAGGGGTGAACAGCTTTCCGTTCGATATCTCCGCTGGATCCGCTCAGGCGCCTGCGCTACGACGCGCTCGCGTTCTTCTATCACCAGCGCAGTGGAATCGCGATCCAGTCGCAGTTCGTCGGCAACCAGTACGCGCGCCCCGCGGGTCACATCAATGTCGCTCCCAATCGCGGCGACAACGCGGTCGCCTGTCGCGTTGCGTGCGGATACACGCTGGACGTGCGCGGAGGCTGGTACGACGCGGGCGACCACGGCAAGTACGTCGTCAACGGCGGCATTTCCGCCTGGCAGCTCATCAATGAGTTCGAGCGCACGCTTTACATCGCCGGCGCGGACGGCGCAGCTCTGGCCGATGGGACGCTAGCCATTCCCGAGCGAGGCAATGGCGTGCCTGACATCCTCGATGAAGCCCGATGGGAAGTGGAGTTCATCCTCAAGATGCAGGTACCAGACGGTCGCGCCGGCGCCGGGATGGTTCATCACAAGATGCACGATCAGAACTGGACCGGCTTGCCGCTGCGACCCGAAGCGGATCCGCAGCTGCGGCTGCTGTCAGCCCCATCCACCGCCGCAACTCTGAACCTGGCCGCCGTTGCGGCGCAGGCTTCGCGTGTGTGGCGCTCGATCGATCCGGCGTTCTCGAGCCGTGCGTTGACTGCCGCTGAAAAGGCGTACGCCGCCGCCAAATCCAATCCCGTTCGCCTTGCGGATCCGAACGACGGCAATGGCGGCGGGACGTACTACGGACAACAGCGTGACCGACGAATTCTATTGGGCGGCCGCCGAGCTCTACATCACCACGGGAAATTCGACGTATCGCAACGATCTGACGAGCTCATCGTTCTTTCGCGGGACGGGGTTCATCCAGCAAGGATTCGACTGGTGGTACACGAGCGGCCTCGGCGACACCTCGCTCGCGATCGTTCCCAACGGCCTTTCTGCATCGGACGTTGCCGCGACGCGATCGGCGTTCGTGAGTTTCGCCGATCGGCTCCTCACTCAGGCAAACAGCCAGGGTTATCCCGCGCCGGCGTTTCGCTACGACTGGGGATCAAACGGCGTGGTCGCGAACAACGCCATCATCCTCGCGCTCGCGTACGACTTCACCGGGCAACAGAGATATCCGCGCCGGCGTCTACCAGGCGCTCGACTACTTGTTAGGCAGGAATGCCTTCGCGCAGTCATTTGTCGCCGGGTATGGCGAAAAGGCTTCGCAGGAACATGCACCATCGGTTCTGGGCCAACCAGCTGAACTCCTCGATGCCCAATCCTCCTCCAGGATCTCTCGCCGGTGGTCCTAACACCGGCTTGCAGGATCCGGTCGCCCAGTCGCGACTCACTGGATGTCGCCCCAGAAGTGTTACCTCGATGACATCAACGCATGGTCCGTCAACGAAGTCGCCATCAACTGGAATGCTGCACTTGCATGGGTCGCAAACTGGGCTGCGGAGAAAGCCGGTGGCGGAACTGTCCCGACCGATACGCCGCCGACGACGCCCGGGCACGCCGACCGCGTCGTCAATCACCGCTTCTGGCGCGCAACTTGCGTGGTCGGCCTCGACCGACGACCGCGGCGTCGCCGGTTATGATGTGCTTCGTATTCAAGGCAGCACGCAGTCCGTGTTGACCACGTCCGCTGCCCCATCGTCGGCCTTGAGCGGTCTGGCTGCGAATACGGATTACACGGTGGCGGTCCGCGCGCGCGATACGGCCGGGCAACTTTCCGGCATATCCCCTTCCCGCACCTTTCGAACGCTTGGCGGCACGACGCCCGACACGCCGCCATCCGTACCGGGCACGCCGACGGCTTCGGCGATCACCGCTTCGAGCGCAGTATTGTCCTGGAACGCATCGACCGACGATCGCGGAGTCGCCGGCTACGACGTGTTGCGAATTCAGGGCAATACGCAATCTTTGTTGGTGACGTTCGACGACGCCGTCGGCACGCTCTCACGGGGCTCACGGCCAATACTGACTACATCGTGGCGGTGCGGGCACGTGATACAGCGGGCCAGCTCTCGGCACTTTCACCATCGCGGACTTTTCGTACGACCGGCGGCACTCCGAGTGGCTCGTGCACTGTCACTTACACACCTAACAGCTGGGGTAATGGATTCACGGCTAGCGTAAGGGTCACCAACACCGGCACGACGGCGTGGGCAGGATGGTCGGTTCGCTTCAGTTTCCCGAACGATCAGCGCGTCACGAACTTCTGGGACAGCGTCATGACCCAGGCGGCCGGCAGCAGGGACGTGGTCGCGAACAATGCAAACTACAACGGTAACGTGGGGCCAAATGCCTCAGTAACGTTCGGCTTTCAGGGAACTCATGGCGGCGCGAACTCGAGCCCGGCGACTTTCACGGTGAACGGAACCGTGTGCAATTAGTTAGGCGAAGCGCGCCAGCGCGCTGATTTCCGCGATCGCGGCCACCAGGTGATAGAAACTGCTCGCAGGCGCCGGTTCGTCGACGAGTTTGCCGTCGGCGTCGATGCGGTCGTACCACAGACCGGGAACGGGACAGTCGAGGTAGCGCAGCAGGCCATCAGCGGCGGCAACCGCCATCGAAAAGTAGCGCGCCTCGCCGGTCATGCGCGCGGCGATGCACGCGGCCTTGAGCCTCTCGGTCTGCGGCCACAGTCGGGCACCGGCGTCATGCGCGGAGAAATCGTCGAGCATGCTGTTGGTGGCGAGTCCATTGCGTACGCCGTGGCTCTCACCGATGTCGATGAGTTTGAGTGCCGCCGATCGCGCGCGCGCGTGCCGGACACCACCCCACCGCAACAGCAGCCAGGCCCATTCGAATTGATGGCCAGGCTCGACGATGCGGCCGGGAGTACCGGGCGCGGGGTTCCAGCTTTCGTCGAAGAACTCGCGCAACGCGCCGGTGTTGGGATCGATGAACCTGTTCAATGCCAGTTCGGCAAGCTCATTGGCCAGTGGCTTCCACAGCGAGCTTTCCGAACACATCTCACAGCCGGCAAGTGCGGCTTCGAACAGGTGCATGTGCGGGTTCGACTGCAGCGGCTGGCTCGGCGGCACGCCGGTGTCGAAGCCCTGCCCTGTCCGCTTCATGCTCTTGAGCACCAGCGCGAGCAGCACCTGCGATTGACGCTCGCGTTCCGCTCGCGATTCCCCGACCGCCGCCGCCACATTGAACGCAAGCAGGCCGAATGCCTGGTCGTACAACAACGCCCGATCGTCGAGGGACGAGCCGTCGGCAGCCACCAGCGTGCGAAACAGACCATCGGGACGCTGATATTTCGCCAGAAAATAATCGAGCGCGTGCTGCACCAGCGCCGCGGAGTCGCCGCGCCAGCCCAACGACGGCGCGACGGCAAAGCAATAAGCCTGGCGCGGATTTACCCGCGAACGTCGCGGCTCGACCAGCGACGCGCCGTTCTGCGCGAGCCGTTCATGGAAGCCCCCGGCCGGGTCACGGCCACGCGTCGACCAGAGTGGATAGGCGGAGTCGCACAGCCAGCTGCATAGCTGGCTGTGTTGCTGGTCGATGCGCGCCTTGTGGTCCATCGTGTCGCTCGGGTCAGTGCCCGCCACTGGCGACCGCAGCGCCGTGCACGTAGAGCTTCGCCTTGGTCGAGGCCAGGGCAATCAGTACGATCACGCCGTAAGCGGCTGCCGGCAGGAAGTACGCCGTATGCAATCCCGCCGAATCGGCAATCATTCCATAAATGTACGGCAGGATCGCGCCGCCAACGATGGCGAGACACAGCAAGCCGGAAGTTGCGGCCGGCGCGGCACTCGAGCGTTCCAGCGTCAGCGTGAAGATCACCGGGAACATGATCGAGTTGAACAGGCCGATGGAGAGCGCAAGGTAGGCCGCCGTTTCGCCGTGGAGTTGCGTAACAGCAAGGCACAACACCGCCGCCCCGAGCGCGAAGGTGGCCAGCAACCGCGAAGCGGGCACCAGCGTCAGCAGGCCGCTGCCGATGAAGCGTCCGACCATCGCTCCGCCCCAATAGAAGCTCACCAGCTTGCCCGCTTCCTCGAGCGGCACGTTCAGCATGTCGGGCTCAGCCAGGAAGTTGGTCATGGCGCTGCCGATCGACACCTCGGCGCCCACGTACAGGAAGATGGCCAGTGCGCCGATACGGCCCCACGGGTCTTTCATCGCCGTCACGACCGACGGCCGCTGGCCTTCGTCGACGGGCTTTGCGACATCGAGAAGCTTGCGGAACACGAAAATGAAGATCGCCAGCAGCACGATCGCCGCGGCGATTGCCAGGAAGATCCAGTCGATATTGCGCAGTGACTCGGCGCGCTGTTCGGGTGTTACCGCGAGCCCCTTCTGGACGGCGAAAATACCGCCGGCGAGCAGCACGCCCGACACCAGATACGGAGCGAGCCACGTACCGAAGGAATTGAACGCCTGCGAGAACGTGAGCCGGAAATGCGAATGCTCCGGCGGTCCGAGCGCGGCGGCGAGCGGGTTGGCGACCACCTGGAGAATCGTGATGCCGCTCGCGATGATGAATAGCGCGACGAGCACGAGCGAGAACGTGTCGAAGTACGTGGCCGCCGGCACCACCAGGCAGCCGAACACCATCACGCCGAGCGCAAAGATGATCGACTTGCTGTTGCCGAGGCGCGCGATGAGAGCCGCGGCCGGCAGCGATACGACGAAGTACGCCATGAAGAACGCGAACTGCGCGAGCATCGCCTCGGCGTAGCCGAGCTCGAAGATGGCCTTGAGCGCGGCGATGAGCGGATCGATGGAGACGGTGATGAACCCCCACATGAAGAACAGTGTGGTGACCGTGGCGAAACCCGCGCGCATGCCTGTGTAGTTAGAGTTCATCATACCCCTCGGAAGATTAGACGAAGAATCGGAACGGCAAAATCCTTACGGCCCCGTGACTTTCATGAGCGCGGTGCGCGTCGGCAGCAGACGGTGGCTGAACGGCAGGATGGCCGCGCCGACGGCCGGCGCGTCGTCGGACAGCGCGGCTCGCGCCACCGGCGCGATCGCCGGCACAGTGCCCGCGTACGCCTCGAGGCGCTGATTCAGTCGATTGGCGATCTGGTCGACGATCCCGGCAGGCAGCCGGCCGCCGATGAGCACGGCCTCGGGATTCACCAGGCAGTTGATGGCCAGCAAGGTATCGAGCAGCGTGTCGACCGCGATCTCGATCCAGGCGCCGATGATGGCCTGGCCGCTGTCGTCGAGATCGGTGAGCTCGTTCGGAGCCGAGACGCGAATGCCTTGCGCGGCCAGCCGGCTGTAGAGCGCCGACAACGACACGATGTTCTGGATCTGGCGTTCGTGCCCCGTGGCATCGCGGCCGCGCAGCATGCCGAGCTCGCCGCTGCGACCGGTGGCGCCGCGAAAATGATTGCCGTCGATCACCACGCTGCCGCCGAGCGCAGCGGTGATGAGGATGTAGAAAAAGGTCTGGTATTTCTTGCCGAGCCCGAACTGCATCTCACCCATCGTGGCGGCCGCGGCGTCGTTCTCGACGAACACCGGCACGTGCAATGTTTCCCGCAACAGCGACGCCACGTCGGTCGACGCCCAGATGCCGTAATCGGCCGGCTGATTCGGCAGCGCCGCGCGTGGCATGTCGTCCGGCAGCGCCACGCCGATGCCCACCAGCCGGTCGCGGCCGATGCCGACCTTGGTGAGTAGTTTGCCCACCCCCTTGGCGAAGAACTGCTGCACGTCCTTGGGGCTGGCGAAGTTCACCTCGCGGGAGCTGCGCGCGCGCACCCGGCCTTCGAAATCGAGCACCACCATGGTGATGTGATCGCGGTCGACGTTGAGACCGATCGAGAACCAGCTGTCCGGGTTGATGACCAGCTTGGTCGCGGGCTGGCCGCGGCCACCGCGACGCCGGCCGGCGTCCTGGATCAGGTTGTCGGTGAGCAGTCGCTTGGTGATGTTGGCGATGGCGGGCGCCGTGAGCCCGGTGATGGCCGCGAGCTCGGCGCGCGTGATCGGCCCATTGACGCGGATGGCATGCAACGTGACGCGTTGATTGTGGTCGCCGGCGCGTTCGAGGTTGGTCCCCGACAACCGCATGTGTTTGCCGGAGCGTTCACTCATCGCGAAGCGGCGGTGACCACGGGAGTCTTGATCGACAGCGGCACCGGTCTCCGCATCCGCCGCCAGCGCGAGCGCGCCGAGCGGTCCGGCCATGGTGCCGAGTCCCGGCGGAACGATGAATTGCGTCAGCCCCTGTTCGAGCTCCGGCGCTTCCACGTAGCGGTTCAGACTGCGCTTGAGTTCCTGCTGAATACGCTCGAACAGATGTGTCTGCGCGCTCATCACGCCGCCGCCGAGAAAGATCCGCGAGGGCGCGGTGGTGAGCACCATGCCGTGGATGAGCTGCGCGAGCCCATGCGCAACGTATTCCCAGGCGGGATGATCCGGCGGCAGCTTCGAGGCGGGCATGCCGGCGCGCGCCTCGATGGCCGGGCCCGATGCCAGACCTTCGATGCAATCGCCGTGGAACGGGCAGATACCGGCAAACTTGTCGCCCGGCTTGCGCACGACGCGAATGTGTCCGAGCTCCGTGTGGTTCATGCCGAATACCGACTTGCCGCGCACGATCAGGCCGACGCCAATGCCGGTGCCCACGGTGACGTAGGCGAAGTCGTCGAGGCCCACCGCGGCGCCCCAGCGGCCTTCGGCCAGCGCCGCGCCGTTGACGTCGGTGTCGAAACCCACGGGCGCGCCCACGCGCCGGCCGAGGCGCTGCGCGACGTCGGTGTTGCGCCAGCCCGGCTTGGTGGTGGAGGTGATGAATCCGTAGGTCGGCGATTCGGAGCGCAGGTCGACGGGACCGAACGACGCGATGCCGAGCGCGCGCGGCGAGCCGTGCTGCGAACGCCAGCGATCGAGCACCGCTTCGATCTGGCGCAATGTCTCTTCACGCTCGCCGGTCGGCAGGCGCTCGACCGCGCGCACGTCGTCCGGCCCGGTGCCGAGGATGCACACGCACTTCGTGCCGCCCAATTCGACGCCGGCAAGTAGTTTGGCTGCGGGCGACACGTCAGCCGGCCGTTTGCGCGGCGGCGGCCTTGCGCGCGCTGGCCAGCTTCGAGTTCGCCTGGGCGAAGAAGCTGTCGTGCGTGGGCGCAGCCGCGGAATCCGCGGAGACTTTCTGGCTGATGGCCAGCATCAGGCGTTTGACCTGTTCGAAATCCACGGTGTCGACCAGCGGATCGTAGTCGCGCGGCGTGACGCCCGCGCCTTCGAAGATCCAGAACCAGTCGAGGTCGGAGAACAGCTTCGGGCTGCTGCTGGATGACCTTTCCGGTGGCGCGATACAGGTCGATGCGCCGGGCGAGCGCGTCGGGCAGCGCCATTTTTCCGCATTGCTGCCAGAACGGCGAGTCGTCGCGACGCGTGAGGCTGTAATGCAGGATGGTGAAATCACGGATGCGTTCTAACTCGTCGCCAATGACGGCGTTGTAGCTCGCAATATTCGCGGGGTCAAACTGCCTGTCCGGGAAGTGGTCGAGCAGATTGAACAATGCGTGGGCGATGAGGTGCAGGTCGGCGGCGACCAGCGGCTCGATGAACACCGGCAGCATTTCCCAGCGCCACGACGTTCTTGTCCCAGAACTGCCGGCGGCGGCCCTGGATGAATTCCATGGCGGCGAGGCTCCGCGAGCGACGCGGCGCCGATGTCGGCGAGCAGTTCCTGCAAGCGCGGCCTCGTCGCCCTGGTGAGCGCTCGAATAGACCAGCGCGTGGCTCAGGTTCTGCTGCAGCGGAATGCGCCACTGCCAGCCCGAATCGCGCGCGCGGATGCGAACGTACGGCGGACGCGTCTCCTCGAGCGCCGACGGCGCGTGCACCAGCCGGTCGCAGGGCAGCCAGTGCTGCCAGCTGTCGTAGGGCGTCCCGAGAATTTCGCCGATGAGCTGCGCGCGCGAGCCGCTGCAGTCGATGTACAGATCGGCGCGCAGCTTGCCGCCGTCCTCGAACTGCAGTTCGTCGATGAAGCCGTCTTCGCGGCGCGTGGCGCTAACAACCTTGCGCTCCAGCCGGATGACGCCGGCGCGTTCGGCGATCGTGCGCAGGTAGCGCGCCGTGAGCCCCGCGTCGACGTGCAGCGCGTAACGCAGGTTGCGGCGCGACGCCGAGCGAGTTGGTCGGGAAAATGAAGCGATTGGCCATGCGCCATCGACACTTCGTGGCTGAACAGTTCGAGCCGCGGCTTGAGCCCCAGCGCCTTGCCCTTGTGCCAGAAGTGATAGAACGGCCGGCGCTCGATGAGCGCGCCCAGCGCGCCGAAGGGATGCCAGAAACTCTGCCCGTGCGCCGCCCAGTCGGTGAAGCGCGTGCCGAGGCTGTAGGTGGACTGCGTCTTGTCGATGAAGTCGTTCTGGTCGATGCCGAGGAAGCGCAGCAGCTCGAGCATGGGTGGGCTGCGTGGCCTCGGCCAGGCCCGGATACAGCGGCCTCGGGCGCTTCGACGACGTGGATTGAACATTGTCCGCCGAGCTTTCTGCGCCAGCATGACGGCCGCGGTCCACCCCGCGATGCCACCGCCAACGATGGCAATCCGCCTGATTCTTCGATCCGGTTCCATTTACTTTTCTGACCTATCCGCCCCGACGCGGCGGCGAGGCTATCTGTGCGACCCGAAACCTGTCAACGAAACGCGCGTCCTAACCCTCGAATTTCCGCCGCAGAGAGCATAGGCTGTCCGCGCTCAAAAACAGGAGTTTTTCGATGTCCCCTTCCATGTCTCATGTCCGGTCCAAACATGGCGCGGCGCTCGCGCTCGTGCCTTTCCTGTTGATGCTCGGATGCAAAGATGCGTCCAAGGAAGCAGCCGCGCCCCGGCAGGCCAAGGCCGAAGATCCCGCGGCCGTCCATCCGGAAATCTGGCCGTCGCCGAAGTGGCCCTTCGCCAAAGACGCCGCGCTCGAAGAAAAGATCGCCGCGCTGCTCAAGAAGATGACGGTCGAGGAGAAGGTCGGCCAGGTCATCCAGGGCGACATCTGCTGCATCAAGCCCGAGGACATGAAGCAAGTACCACCTGGGCTCGATCCTCGCCGGCGGCGGTTCCTCGCCCGGCAACGATGAACAGCGCCCCGGCGAAGGACTGGCTCGCGCTGGCCGACGAGTTCTACGCGGCGTCGATCGACACCAGCAACGGCGGCGTCGGCATCCCGATGATCTGGGGCATCGACGCCATGCACGGCCACAGCAACATCGTCGGCGCCGTGCTGTTCCCGCACAACGTCGGCCTCGGCGCCACGCACAACCCGAAGTTGTTAGCCGACATCGCGCGCGTCACCGCCGAGCAGGTGCGCACCACCGGCATCGAATGGACCTTCGCGCCCACGGTGACCGTGCCGCAGGACGACCGCTGGGGCCGCGCCTACGAGGGTTATTCCGAAGACCCGAAGCTCGTGGCCTCGTTCGCCGGCGTGTTCGTGAAGGGCCTGCAGGGTGATCCCGCCTCGCCCGGACTTCCTGCAAGCGGCAAGTACGTGATCTCCTCGACCAAGCACTTCCTCGCCGACGGCGGCACCGACCAGGGCCGCGACCAGGGCGACGCGAAGATCCCCGAGACCGAGCTGCGCGACATCCACAACGCGGGCTACGTGCCGGCCATCGAAGCCGGCGTGCAGACCATCATGATCTCGTTCTCGAGCTGGAACGGCGTCAGAAGCTCACCGGCCACAAGGGCCTGATCACCGACGTGCTCAAGAAGCGCATGAACTTCGACGGCTTCACCGTCGGCGACTGGAACGGCCACGGCCAGGTCGCGGGCTGCACCAACGACAACTGCCCGCAGGCGCTCAACGCCGGCCTCGACATGTACATGGCGCCGGACAGCTGGAAGCGGCCTGTACGAGAACACGCTCAAGCAGGTGAAGGACGGCACCATCCCGATGGAGCGTCTCGACGACGCGGTCACGCGCATCCTGCGCGTGAAGTTCCGCGCCGGCGTGTTCGAGGCGTGCGCGCCGTCGAAGCGCACGCTCGGCGGCGACTTCAAGATGCTGGCCTCGCCCGAGCAGCGCGCGCTGGCGCGCGACGCCGTGCGCCAGTCGCTGGTGCTGCTCAAGAACAACGGCGGCCTGCTGCCGCTCGCGGCTAACAAACATGTGCTGGTCACCGGCGACGGCGCCGACAACATCAGCAAGCAGTCGGGCGGCTGGACCATCACCTGGCAGGGCACGGGCCTCAACAACGCGGACTTCCCGGGCGGCACCTCGATCTGGGGCGGCGTGAAGGCGGCGGTGAAGGCCGGCGGCGGCAGCGCCGAGCTGTCCACCGACGGCAGCTACAAGAAGAAGCCTGACGACGCCATCGTGGTGTTCGGCGAGAACCCGTACGCCGAATTCCAGGGCGACCTCAAGGTGCTCACGCTGCCGGGTTCGATGACCCAGCATCTCGACATCATGAAGAAGCTGCAGGACGAGAAGATTCCGGTGGTCGCCATCCTGCTGTCGGGCCGACCGCTGTGGCAGAACCGCGAGCTGAACCTCGCCAACGCGTACGTCGCGGCGTGGCTGCCGGGCACCGAAGGCGGCGGCATCTCCGACGTGCTGTTCCGCAAGAAGGACGGCTCGGTGAACTACGACTTCACCGGCAAGCTGTCGTTCTCGTGGCCGCGCGACGCCACGGGCACGCCGCTCAACGTGAACAAGGAACCCTACGATCCGCTGTTCCCGTTCGGCTTCGGGCTGACCTATGCCGCGCCCGCGGAACTGGCGGCGCTGTCCGAAGATCCGGGCATTCCCGCCGAGCTGATGATCACCGGTTCGTACTTCGACAAGGGCGTGCCGGTGCAGCCCTGGTCGCTGCGCGTTTCGAACGGCACCGACACCACGCGCATCACCACCGACGCCGGTCGAGGCCGTCGGTGGGCGCGTGAAGGTGAGCGCCGTGGACGACACCGTGCAGGAAGGCGCGCGCCGCTTCCTGTTCGCGGGCGACGGCCCCGCGACCATCGCAGATCTCGAGCGAAGGCGCGGTCGACGTGTCGCGCGAATCGAACGGCGACGTCATGATGCTGGTGCGCCTGCGTCGCGACGCGGATGCGCCGAAAGACGTGACGCTCGGCGTGAGCTGCGGCGCGGGCTGCGGCGGCAAGCTGCCGTTCGCGGACACGCTCGACGGCATCGCCGCCGGGCAAGTGGCAGACCGTCGGCGTGCCGCTCAAGTGCTTCGCCAAGGACGGCGCGGACGTGAGCAAGATCAACGAGGCGCTGAGCCTGCGAGTCGAGCGGCAAGCTCGACCTGTCGCTCTCGCAGGTCAAGCTCGGCACCGTCGCCGACAAGGTAGTTAGCTGCAATTGATGGAATTAATGGGGACATTCCCCGATTTGCTAGCAAAAGGGGCCGCACCTCACCGGTGCGCGCCCTTTTCTTGCCACGATGTCTACAGCGCAGCTGGCTGTCCTTGCTGCCGCGCCGGTTGTAGCCCGCGTTGTTCACGACGTCGCGGTCCTCCTTTTCCTGGCAGGCCACGCACAGGCGCACGCCCGGAATCGCCTGCCGGCGCGCCTCGGGAATCTTCGCGCCGCATTCCGCGCACGACTCGAGCGAAGGCCCGGACGGCAAGCGGCTCTTCGCACGCTTGATGCCGTCTTTGACCGTCGCGTCGATCTGATCCTGTACGGCGCCGTCCTGCGCCCAACCCGTTGCCATGGCGCTATTTATGGCGGGCGCCGCGCGTGATTGCAAGCCGGTACGGGTCGCACCGCCGCCGGACATCTCCTACCGGATGGCGCCTCGGCCACCGGGCGCATCGCCGCGTAGCCTTCCGGCGTCGGGTGCACCTCGTCCTTGGCGAACTCCGGCTTCACATTGCCGTTGCGCGTCGGTGAGCACGGCGGCGTAGTCCGCGTACTTCGCGCCGATCTGCTTCGCATACCCGCGCATCCACTCGTTCAGCGCGAGCGCCTGCGCCTTGGGCTGCGCCTCCGGCCGCCACCAGTACTTCGACGCCGGCGGCACCGAGCCCAGCACGATGCGCAACTTGTGCGCCTTCGCGATCTCGCACATCGCCATGAGGTTGTTCTGCGAATCCTGCGCCGTCATCGGCCCGGTGTTGTGCGCGATGTCGTTGGTGCCCGCCATGATGTGCACGACGCGTGGCTTCAGCGCGATGACGTCCGCGTGCATGCGCACCAGCAGCTGCGGCGTGGTCTGCGCGCTGATGCCGCGCCCCACGTTGCCCTTCGAGAAGAACTCCGGATCCGTGCGCGCCCAGCCCTCGGTGATCGAGTCGCCGAGGAACACCGTGTCCACTTTCGCGCCGCTCGCCAGCAGCTTCGCGTTGTCGTCGCGATAACGCGCGAGCCACGCCCAGTCCGTGAGCAGCAACGGCGGCTGCAGCGCGGGCGCGGTGTTAGGCCGCTCACCGCACTGCTCGTCGGCCGGCGCCATGGCCGGCATTGCCAGCCCTGCCCCCAGCGAACCCGCGATCAACGATCGACGACTGACCTGACTCATGCGCTTGCTCCTGATTTCTTTTCGATGGCCTTGTCCATGGACTCCAGTTCCACGCCGCGGGTTTCCGGAAACATCGCGAGCACCACGAAGAACTGCACCACCATGCAGGCCGCGAAGAACGCGAACGGCAGGCCCTGCGCCTTCGCGGCGATCATCGGAAACACCGTGGCGATGAGCGCGTTCATGAGCCAGTGCGTCGTGCTGCCCAGTGCCTGGCCGCGAGAGCGCACGGCGGTCGGAAAGATCTCCGCGAGATACACCCAGATCACCGCGCCCTGCGAAAACGCGAAGAACGCGATGAACATGATCAGCATCGCCAGCAGATATTCGTTTCCCTGCCCGCTACCCATGATCAGCGCCACGCCGGCCTGCGCCACGCGCCGTGCCGACCGCGCCGATCAACAGCAGCTTCTTGCGACCGAAGCGGTCGATGACGCGCAGCGCAATCATCGGTGGCGATGAGATTCGCGGCGCCGATGGCGATCGCCTGCAGGTCCGACGACATCTTGTCGAAGCCCGCGGCGGCGAAGATGTCGTTGAGGTAGTAGAGGATCGCGTTGATGCCGGAGAGCTGGTTGAACATCGCCAGCAGGATCGCGAGCAGGATCGGCCGGCGGTAACGCGCGCGAGAACAGCACCTGCGCCGCCGCGGCGCGCGCCTCGTTCGCCGCGCGCACGAACTCCGCGAGCATGCCCGCGGTGTCGGTCACGCCCAGACGCTCGAGGCTGGCCTTCGCCTCGGCCTCGCGCCCGCGCAGGCTGAGCCAGCGCGGGCTTTGCGGAATCGTGTACATCAGCAGCAGGAACAGGAAGGCCGGCACCGCCGCCACGCCCAGCTTCCAGCGCCACGCGTCGAAGTCGCCGGCTATCCACTGCACGACGAAATTGCTGACGTAAGCCAGCAGGATGCCGAACACGATGTTGAACTGGAACAGCCCGGTGAGCGCGCCGCGCCGGTTCGCCGGCGCGATCTCCGAGATGTACACCGGCGCGAGCACCGACGAAGCGCCGATGGCGAGGCCACCGATGAAGCGGAACACGTAGAACGACGGCAGGTTCCAGCACAACGCGCTGCCGACCGCGGACACCACGTACAGAACGCCCACGGCCTTCAGCGAGTCGCGCGAACCGAAGCGATCGCCGGGAATGCCAGCGAACATCGCGCCGAGCGTCGTGCCGAACAGCGCGCTCGCCACGGCGAAGCCAAACCACCAGCTACCGGGCTCGAGGTGGAACACGTCGCGCAGGGACTGCGTGACGCCCGACATCACCACGGTGTCGAATCCGAACAGCAGGCCCGCGAGACTCGCGGTCACGATCACCGTCGAGATTCCTCGCGGCCAGGTTCCTGGATTCCGTCATCGCTCCCCCCGTTGCCCGCCGTATATAAGAAGAGAGCGGGCCTATTAATGAAAAACGTTTTAGTTATAGTACGGCATCGGTCAGGGGGGTGGAATCATGTCGAAGCGATCTCGCGCGCGATCTGCGCGCCTCTAACAATCTTGCTCGCGCTGTTTTCGACAGCGCCACGCGCAAGTTCCGCTGTCGCGACGATCACTCCGGCCCCTACAACGTCACCATACTCGAAGGCGGCGAAGGCCTCAGTCGCGAACTCGGCGCCGGGCACCGCATCGCTCGATGCCGATGGCAGCCGTGGTCCATGAGCGGCTGGGTCGAATCCGAAGCGCATGCAACCCGGCGCGCCGCTGCTGCTGGCGGTCGGCGGCTCGCAGCAGGACGGCCGCGCACTCATGCTGCGCGATGGCAAACCCGCGCTGTGGGCCGGCGGTCGGGAGATCTGCGCAGCGACGCCGCCGTTGCCGCCGGGCACCTGGACCGTCGTCGCCGCCACCTACGACGGCACGCGCGCGCGGCTCTACGTCGAACGGCCGCGAGGTCGCCGCGCACGAACGTGCAGCGTGGGCGCGACGGCGCTCAGCGATCCACGTCGCGCCGGTCGTCGAGCACATGCCCGACGTCGCCCATTTCGGCGGCCAGCTCGCCGAGTTGAAGCTGCACAACGAGGCGCTCGACCGCGAAGCAAGTGCAGGCGCTGTTCGCCGCGCGACCCGAACTTCGACGTGGTCGTGTTTCACGAAGTCGGTGGCCACTGGCCGTGGCAGGTGAAGCAGTGGCGCGGCCTGCAGGAGCCGCAGGACCCCTGGACGCTGCCCGAAGGCAAGGCGCCGTTCAGCAAGCCGGTGGCGAAGCCGCTGGCGCTCGAACCCGCACTCGTGCCCGCCGGCGACAGCACCTGGACGCTGCGCCGCTGGCGCCTCGCCGAAGCGCCCAAGGTGCGACGCGACGCCCGCCGAGATCGCCGGCGCTAACTACTCCGACGCCTCGTGGTACGCGGCCACGGTGCCCGGCACCGTGCTCACCACGCTCATCGATCGCGGCGTCTATCCGGACTACGACTACGGCCTCAACAACATGGCCATCCCGGAACGCCTCGCGCGCCAGGACTACTGGTATCGCACGAGCTTCGACGCGCCGGCCACGCTCGACGGCAAGCAGCTCACGCTCACGTTCAAGGGCATCAACTACGCCGCCGAGGTGTGGATCAACGGCAGCCGGCTCGGCAGCATCCGCGGCGCGTTCATCCGCGGCGTGTTCGACGTCACCGGGCCGCGTCGCGCCGGGCAAACGCAACGTGATCGCCGTGCGCGTGTCGCCGCCGCCGCATCCCGGCATCCCGCACGAGGAATCCATCGCGGCCGGCCCCGGCGAGAACGGCGGCTGGGTGGCGCTCGACGGTCCGACGTTCGCCGCCTCCGAAGGCTGGGACTGGATTCCCGGCATTCGCGATCGCAACACCGGCATCTGGCAGGACGTGGCGCTCGACGGCTTCCGGCCGCGTGCGGATGCTCGATCCGCAGGTGATCACCCGGCTGCCGCTGCCGAGCACCGACAGCGCCGACGTGTCCATCCTGGTGCCGGTAGATAGCTCGCACATCGCGCCGCGTGGAAGTGACCGTCGACGCGCGAGCTTCGAAGGCGTGAGACTCAGCAAGACCACGTCGGTCGCGCCCGGGCAAACCGAAGTGCGCTTCACGCCGGCGGAGTTCCCGCAGCTGAACGTGCACAAGCCGCGCCTGTGGTGGCCGAACGGCTACGGCAAGCCGGAGCTCTATCACCTCGAGCTCGCGGTCAGCGACCGCGGCCGGCCTTCCGACGCGAAGCGCGCTGCGTTTCGGCATCCGCCACGTCACCTACGAGTTCTCGCTGTTCGACGCCGACGGCCGCCTGCGCCGCGTCGAAGTCGACGTGGCCGGCGGCAGCGCGCGCGGCGAGCGGCTCATCGACATCCGCCACGAGGCGATCAAGAAGAGCCCCGCGCGGCTGGGCGGCGTCGCTCACCACGGCCGGCGAGACGTCACCCGGCCGTGCGCGAGCTCGACGAGACGCGCTCGCAGTTCCCGCACCTCACGCTGCGCGTGAACGGCGTGCGCATCCTCGCGCGCGGCGGCAACTGGGGCATGGACGATTCGCGCAAGCGCATCCAGCGCGAGCGGCTCGAGCCCTACTTCCGGCTGCAGCAGGACGCGAACCTCAACATCATCCGCAACTGGATGGGCACCAACACGCAGGATTCGTTCTACGACCTCTGCGACGAGTACGGAATGATGGTGCTCAACGACTTCTGGGCGTCGACGCAGGACTTCCAGGTCGAGCCGCAGGATCCGCAGCTGTTCCTGCAGAACGCCGATGACACGGTGCAGCGTTATCGCAATCACCCGTCCATCGTGCTGTGGTTCGGCCGCAACGAAGGCGTGCCGCAGCCCATCCTCAACGAAGGCCTCGGCGACGTGGTCGCGAAGCTCGACGGCACGCGCCACTTCACCGGCTAGCTCCAACAAGCGTGAACCTGCAGGGCTCGGGCCCGTACAACTACCGCCCGCCCGTGGGCTACTTCACGAATCTCGCCAGCGGCTTCTCGGTGGAGACCGGCACGCCCTCGCTGGCGACGCTCGAAGCCATCGAGGCCATGGTGCCGCAGGAAGATCGCTGGCCGCTGTCCGACACCATCGCGTATCACGACTGGCATTTCGGCGGTAACGGCGACATCAAGACGTTCATGGAGACGCTGGCCACGCGTTACGGCGAAGGCACCAGCCTCGAAGACTTCGAGCGCAAGGCGCAGATGATGAACTACGAAACCTATCGCGCCGATGTTCGAAGGCCTGCAGGCGCACCTGTGGACCAAGAACAGCGGCCGCCTGCTGTGGATGACGCATCCGGCGTGGCCCAGCAACCACTGGCAGATCTACACGCACGACTACGACACGCATGCGGCGTACTACGGCGTGAAGAAGGCCGTCGAGCCCGTGCACGTGCAGATGAACCTGCCCGACTACACCGTCACCGTGGTGAACAGCACGCGCGACGCGCGCACCGGCCTCAAGCTCGACGATCGCGCGTGTTCGACGCTCGACGGCGCGCAGTCTGCTCGATCGTCGATGCACGCCGGTCGACGCCAGGGCCAACGACATCGACGCAGCTCGGCGACCTCGGCATCGCGCGAGCTGCGTCGCGCAGGAACGGCATGGTGCATCGTGGCGCTGCGGCTGCGCGACTCGCGCCGGCACGCTGATTTCCGACAACACCTACTGGCAGGGCAAGGACGACGCCAGCCACCAGCTGCTCAACGCCCTGCCGCAGCAGCGATCTGACATCCGGGCCAGCGCATCAACAGTCGAGGTGACGAGCGCGTGGTCGTCGTCACTGCTGGCGAACGCGGGCAAGGCCCCCGCGCTCGCCGCCAAGCTCACGCTGGTGACGACCACATGGGCCCAGCGCATCCTGCCCGCGCTGTACAGCGACAACTACGTCGCCGTGCTGCCGGGCGAGCCGCGCGCGCGTCGTTGATCCGCTATCCGGCGAGACTCGGCGACGCCGCGGCGATCCGGGTGCGCGGCTGGAACGTCAGGCCCGCGTCAACGCGCGTCGCGGGCGCTCGTTCGCCGCAAGCCTATCTACAGCCCTGGCAGCAGCAGCAGATCACCACGACGCCGTCCCCGACGTTAAAGTCCGCCATCGTGCTGGCGCGTGAATTAAGGTCGCCTGGCCCCATTTGCTAGGAAATGGGGTCTGACCCCATTTATTCTTCGGGGATGCCAGCCCCGGAAATCGCCCGCGTCAGCGCGGAGATCGACAAGATCTACCGCAAGGATTCGCGCCGCATCTTCGCGACGCTGATCCGGCTGCTCGGCGACTTCGAACGGGCCGAGGAAGCGCTGCACGAAGCCTTCCGCACGGCCATGGAAAAGTGGCCCGCCGAAGGCCTGCCGCAGAACCCGGTGTCCTGGCTCATTTCCGCGGGGCGCTTCAAGTCCATCGACAAGCAACGCCGTGACCAGCGCTTCGAACACCTCGAGGATCGCCCCGATGTCAGCGAAACACTGGCGGACCAGGGACCCGCCTTCGATGAACGCGAGCAACTGGAAGACGACCGCCTGCGCCTGGTGTTCACCTGTTGCCACCCGGCGCTCGCGCCCGACGCGCAGGTGGCGCTCACGCTGCGCGAGGTCTGCGGCCTCGCCACCGAAGAAATTGCCGCGGCGTATCTCACGCCTGCGCCCACCATCGCACAGCGCATCGTGCGCGCGAAGGCGAAAATCCGCGACGCGAACATTCCGTACCAGGTTCCTTCACGCGACGAACTGCCCGCGCGCCTCGAAAGCGTGCTGCGCGTGGTGTACCTCGTGTTCAACGAAGGCTATTCGGCCAGCAGCGGCGAGTCGGCCACGCGCGCGGATCTGTCCGGCGAGGCGATCCGTCTCGCGCGGCTCATCGTCGAGCTCGCGCCCGAACCCGAAGCGCAAGGGTTGTTAGCGCTGATGCTGCTGCACGAGTCTCGCCGCGAGACGCGCGCGACGCCGGACGGCGAGCTGATCCTGCTCGACGAGCAGGATCGTTCGCGCTGGGACCGCGCGCTCATCGACGAGGGTGCGGCGCTGGTGCGCACCGCGCTATCCACGCAACTGATCGGCCCGTATTCGGTACAGGCCGCCATCGCCGCCGTCCACGCCGAAGCCGCGAGCGCGGCCGACACGGACTGGCGCGAGATCGTCGGTCTCTACGACCTGCTGATGCGCATCACACCCTCACCCATCGTCGCCCTCAATCGCAGCGTGGCGCATCGCGATGCGTGACGGCGCCGAAGCCGGCCTCGTGCAACTCGACCGGCTGCTGGCGCGAAGGTGCGCTCGAGGGCTACCAGCTCGCGCACGCCGCCCGAGCCGATTTCTGCCGCCGCCTGGGGCGCAACCAGGAGGCGCGCGACGCCTACCAGCGCGCCATCAAGCTCACGGCGCAGGGGCCGGCGCGGCGCTTCCTCGAGCGGCGCCTCGCTGCGCTGCCCGGCTGAAGCGAGAGTCGTCGCAGATTCAACGGCTTACGCCCCGGCAAACTTATCTGCGGCGCGGCGTCGAAAACCAGCTCGCCCGTTCGACCAACTCTCAACCGAAGGAGATTCGCGTGAAATACCTCTGCCTGGTTTACCTCTCACCCGAACACTGGAATTCCGCGCCCGATGAAGCCTGCATGGCCTGCGGCAACGAGCTGCGCGCCAGCGGGCACTTCATCAGCGGTACGCCGCTGCATCCGACGCATACCGCCACCACCGTGCGCGTGCGCAACGGTCAGCTCGCTGTCACCGACGGTCCCTTCGCCGAAACCAAAGAGCAACTCGCGGGCTTCTATCTCATCGAAGCGCGCGATCTCAACGAGGCCATCCAGGTTGCCTCGAAGATTCCGCCGGCGCAGTTCGGCAGCATCGAAGTCCGTCCCACGCGCGACCTGGTTGTGAGCACTCAACATGCTGCAGCAGCAGCCGCGCCCTGAACCCACTCATACCCAAGGAACTCCTGTCATGCACTCGCAGATCTTCGTCAATCTCCCGGTCAAGGACCTGAAGCGCTCCGTGGATTTCTTCACGAAGCTGGGCTACACGTTCAACCCCACGTTCACCGACGACAACGCGACCTGCATGATCCTCGGCGACAACCTGTTCGTGATGCTGCTGGTCGAGAAATTCTTCGGCACTTTCACCAGCAAGGCCATCACCGACACTGCCAGGTCCACTGAAGTTCTCAACTGCGTAGCCTGCAGCAGCCGTGAGCACGTCGACTCGCTGGTCGCCAAGGCGCGCGCCGCCGGCGCCAGGGTGCCGCGCGAGTCGCAGGACCACGGTTTCATGTACGCCCATGGTTACGAAGACCTCGACGGCCATACCTGGGAACTCATCCACATGGTTGGCGAGCCGCCGAAGCAGTAGCCGCACATGCCCGAGGTGATCTCGCGCGACGGCACGCGCATCGCGTACGACAAGATTGGCCGCGGCCCGCCAGTGATCCTCATCGACGGCGCATTCTGCAGCCGCGAATTCGGGCCCATGAAAAAACTGGGCGCCGTGCTTGCGAAGCATTTCACGGTGATCAGCTACGACCGTCGCGCGCGCGGTGCAAGCGGCGACACCGCGCCTTACGCCGTCCAGCGAGAGATCGAGGACATCGACGCGCTCATGGGGATTGCCGTCGGGCGTGTCACCTTGTACGGCGTCTCGTCGGGCGCGGTGCTCGCGCTGCTGGCCGCCGCGTCGCTCTCCGTGAGCAAGCTGGCGATTGTACGAGCCGCCGTTCATGGTGGGGCCTCACGCGCGTACGCCGCCTGCCGATCGCACGGCGGTGCTCACGCGGATGATTGCCGAGGACCGCCGCAGCGACGCCGTGAAGTACTACATGACCGAAATCATCGGCATTCCGCGCTTCGTGCCCTTCCTGTTTCAGTTCCTGCCGATGTGGAGAAGCTCAAAGCCGTCGCGCCCTCACTGCCTTATGACTCCACGGTCATGGGCGATTTCTCCATCCCGCGGGCGGAAGCTGCGGCCATCGCGGTGCCCACGCTGGTCATGGCTGGCACCAAAACCTGGCCGGTTCTGCTGGATGCGGCCAGGGCGGCGGCGGCAGCGATTCCCCATGCCCGCCACGAGACGCTGCCCGGCCAGACCCATAACGTGGCGGCCCACGCGATCGCCCCCATTCTCGAGGCTTTCATCAAGGCCTAAGCCCTTGATTCTGTGATGTAGGTTGGCGCCCTGCGAAGTCGAGTCAAGAGCCTGGATTTTTGGCCGTTAACGGAACGGGTCAATCCACTAACAAGCCGTCATGCACAGACCAGCCGCTGCGATCGTTACCAACGATTTAGACCGAGTTTTACAGACCGCCATGGCCGACGACTCGCTGGAGCTGCCGCCCCCGCCGCAGGTCGCCGTCGAAGTCACTCGCCTGACTCGCGCAAACATGAACGACGAAGGGATGGCCGACGCCAACTCCGCGAAACTCACCGCGCTGATCCAGCGCGACGTCGCGCTCGCCGGACAAGTCATGCGCGTGGCGAATTCAGCGTTGTATGTGCGCCGCTCACCGGTCGTGACACTGCCGCAGGCCATCGCGTTGCTCGGCATGCGTGAGATCCGCACGATTGCTTTCGCGGTCGCCGTGCAGGGACAGGTTTTCGCGTCCACCTACTTTCGGCGGGAAATGACCGAGCTCTGGCGAGAGTCGGTGATCACTGCACTCTTCGCGCAGGAAATCGCCCGTCTCAAACGCCGCGATGTCGAGTCCGCTTATCTCTGCGGCCTGCTGCATCGCGTGGGACTCGCCGTCGTGCTCGGCCGTGTCGGCACCGCGGCGTTGTCGCATCGCCTGTCGCCGGACGCGAGCGTGGTGATGCAATTCGCGCAGGAACACGAATCGCGCGTCGGCACACAGCTAGCGGTGAACTGGAACCTGCCGCCCGCCGTGAGCGCATCGATCGCCCACTGGCGCGATCCGCTGAATGCAACCGAGTGGCGCCACGAAGTCATGGAAGTGGCACTGGCGCGGCAGGTTTCCGAAGAGTTGCGCACGCCCGGCATCGGCGGCGAGCTGCCGGATTCCATGCTGGGCCCGGTATCGAAGTGGATGGATGACCTCTCCATCTACCCGGACGAGCTCTTCTCCCTCATGGCGCAGCGCGCCGCGATCTACGCCACCGCGGAAAGCTACTCGTAGACCTGCCGGGCGGGTGCTTTCCTCGAGCCGCCCTCGATGACAGCCGCGCAAAACAGGATCGCCACGATCGCGGGCACAAACATCAATCGCCAAGCGTCACCGTCGAGCAGACTGGTGGACTCACCGAAGACAATCGCCATGTTGACGACACACAAAATGCCCGCGGTGATCGCGGACAGCGCGACCGCGGCCGGTACTCGCACGGCGGCCTTCGCTCGCAATGCCCAATAGGTGATACCGGTCAGGATTGCTGGCAGCAAACCCACTAACCACGCCATCGGAAAACCGACAGGCGAGGTAAGGACGATCGCAAACGGCAGCATGAGTACATCGAACACGCTGTCGGATTCGCCGATCACCAACAGTGAGATGGCCGTCGCGTAGCCGAAGAATGGACCCAGCACCCCGAAAATCCAGACGCACCGCCAGATGGTTGCCGCTTTGTCAGGCACTCAACTCTTCGCCTTGATGGCCTGCAGGACTTTATCCCTGATGTCGGAGCTCAAACCCGTAACTATGTAGAAGCCGTTCTTCCACTCGCTGTCGACGGTGGCAGTTGCTGCCAATCGAGCTGCGTCGCGTTGCTGAGGAGTACCGCCCGACACCTGGACGCGCTCGTAGTGACAGGCAGTGAAGAAAAGCTGGGCAGTAGTCAGCCTCGCCACGACCCTGCGCGCTCCCCGGTTCGTCGCGCCCGGCGTCGGCACCGTGTACTCGAGATATCTGCCGGTCGGAAGATCCCCAAAGTTGTTCCCAAAGTTGGTGCCATCCTTTGCAGGATATGGAAACGGCCCGCCCGCGATGATGAGATCGATCGTCCTTCGCGCTTCCGGCGGAAGCAATGCGTAGTCGATGGCATAGAGGGCATTGCCCATTCCCTTGCCACGACCGAGCAGGCCATGTTTCCGCATTGCGTGCTGTTCGAGGGATTGATCGATGTAGGTACTCGTCACTGGTCCAGGCATGTCGCTTCCTTATCGATATTTGATCCTTCATCCACGGCTGAAGAACGGGCCTGCCTTTGCTTCCAGCAGGCGAATCAGCACCGGATCCATGTACTCAAAATCGTCGGGTAAGTCGAGGCAGATCACTCGCTTGTCCCTGAGGTGGGCCTGGAACTGCTGGCTGAGCTTGTTGCGATGCGTGCGTTCCATGACGAAGATGACGTCTGCCCACTCGATGATTTCCGGCGAAACAGGATTGCCGGCACTTCGATCGGTACCAGCCGACGCCACTTCGAATCCCGGCCGGTTCGAGAACACCTGTTCTGCCGTGGGACTGCGCAGCTTGTTCTGCGAACACACGAAGAGCACTCGCGTCATCGCTCGGGCTCGCGCCTACCAATGATTCTTCGATCTATTCCACTTGTACAAGGCCGCGGCAAACAGGTTGTATGCAATGCGGCACAGCTGCTTGATGACGGGAAGCCCCATGACCGTCGCCTTCCAGCGCTCGGTGGGAGAGTTCTTCCAGATTGCCAGGAAGGCATCAAACCCGACATGCAGCTTTTCTTTTTCGTCTACGACGTGCAGACGTTCACGAACAAACTCCAGGTCCGCGTGAACCTCTGATACGAGCTCATTGTCCCTGTGCACATCCGCCCACTGGATCTCGCAGCTGCTCCCCTTTTCCATCTGGCCTTCGATGCCAGCCTTGCACACGGGACATGCTGAGTTGTAATAGACCTTCATCGGCGGCTTCCCGGCCTCTACGGTCTAACACTTCCCCGATGGCATCTGCGAAAGCCACGTACGCGCGGGTTGCTCGGCGCTGAAGAACCGCACCGTCGGATGGATGCGATGTTCGTAGGTGAGCTCGCTGAATCGCGCGCCGTAGCTCGCCGGGTCGCGCACGATGACCGCGAGCTTGGTGCGGTAACTGACAAACTTCTGCAGCACCTGACCCGCCAGCCCGGTCTTGAGGTCGAAGAAGTCCGGCGAGAGGTTCTTTTCGTCGATCACCAGGCCACCTCCCTCGACGCTGGCCGTGAGGGCAGCGGAGATGTCGCTGGCGGATTGAATGCCGGTGAATGTCATGGCGGGAGTCTACAGGCCCGACGCGCTCAGGCCCGGGTGATCGTCGGGTCTGCGTCCCAACTCCCACCGGAACTTCCGCGATCTGTTCCGAAATCACCACGTCATTGATGCTGGCATGACGCGCCTTCATCAATCCGAGCTCATCGAACTCCCAGTTCTCGTTCCCATACGAGCGGAACCAGTGGCCGGAGTCGTCGTGCCATTCGTAGGCAAAGCGCACCGCGATGCGCGCGCCCTCGAAGGCCCACACCTCCTTGATGAGGCGGTAGTCGAGTTCCCGCGCCCACTTGCGCTTCAGGAACTCGACGATGGCCGGCCGGCCCGAGAAGAACTCGGCGCGATTGCGCCAGGCGCTGTCGACGCGTGTACGCGAGCGACACGCGCTCCGGATCGCGCGAATTCCACGCGTCTTCCGCAGCGCGCGCCTTCTGCGCTGCCGTCTCGCGCGTGAACGGCGGAAACGGCGGGCGTCCTTGCCCTGTCGCGATCATCAGAACTTCTTCGAGAACGTGAGTCCGAAGGTGCGCGGATTGGTGGTCACCGTGTACGGCTGCAGTCCGCACAACGGCACTGCATTCGGCGCCGGGTCAGCATCCGGGTTGTACGGCTTGAACTCCGAGCACTCCGTGAACCGGGAGAGCACTGCGCGTTCGTCGAAGGCATTCTTGACGAACAGCTTCGAGACCCCAGCTCTCTTTCTCGACGCCAAACGAAAAGTCGACGATGTCGTACGAAGGCTGCTTGCCGAGCAGCTCACGTTCGTCGGTGCGCAGGTCTGTCCACGCCGTGCCGTGAGTAGACCCACGCGCGCCTGGAAGTGCGCGTCCATGCCCGCCATGGCGAACTCGTAGCGGCCCACGGCATTCGCCTTGAACTCTGGCTGCACCGGCAGCTCCTGGCCGGCGGGCGCCTGCAGGAATGTACCGCACGGGCGCGAGCGGATCATCGCAGTTGGTGACGATCTCGCCTTCGATTGGGGCCGGTGTCGTAAGTGGTTCCGCAGTAATCCTGTGTCGACTGCGCGTCGAGTATCGAGAGCCGCACGTCGACAGCGTGAATGCGTCGGTCACAGCCCACGTGATATCCGCCTCGATGCCCTTGATGCGCGCCTGACCGGCGTTGCGGATCTCGGTGAGGCCGTTTGCGCCGAGGAACGAATACTGGAAGTCATCCCAGTCGTCCTGGAAGATCGCGCCGTTGAAGCGCACGCGATTGTCCGCCCAGGTGGTCTTGAAGCCGATCTCGTAGTTGGTCAGGAAGTCCGCCTCGTACGGCGGGAGCGTGCCGCGGCGATTGATGCCGCCCGGACGGAAACCTTCCGACCACGTGGCGTACAGCATCACGTCGTCCGTGGCATGCCAGGTGACGTTGAAGCGCGTGGTGTTGCCGTCTTCCTTGATCGTCTTGTCGAGGTTCGTGCAGGGCGCGCGACGGAACGGCTCCGGATCCGGAAAGCACGCCGCCTCGCCCGTACCGGACAGAGTAGCCCGCGCCGAATCCGAAGAAGCCCTTGAGCGAATTCTCCGATTCGAAGAAACGCACACCGCCGGTGACGGCAAGCTGTCTCGGTGATGTCGAAGGTGACTTCGCCGAACAGCGCGTCGTCGTCGTCCGTCGCGCTCCTGGTCGGTGAGCCAGAAGGTGTCGGGATTGCCCGGCACATCGCAGGTCGTCGTTGAGATTGGCGATGCGATACGACTGGTGGATGCTGTGGGTCTGGCGCTGCGTGAACGCTCCGACCGTGAGGCGCCAGCGGTTCTCCGACGGGCGATCGACAGGCGCAGCTCGTGGCTGTTCTTCGTGTATCTGTCGCTGCCGACGATGAACTGCGACGGGATCGATGAGCTCGCCATCGTTGTCGTAAATGTAGTTGCCGTAGTGCGCAGCAGGTGTCGTAGAAGAACGAATAGTCCGCGTAGTCGGAGCGCGTGGTCGTCGTCGCGCTTGAGATACGCGCCCGCGTACGTGAGATCCCAGTTGCCGATCTTGCCCTGCACGGTGAGCGCGGCCTGCACCAACTTGTCGTCGGATGTCTTCGGCCTGCGCATGCGCGACCTTGAGGTCGCCCTCGAGCGGGTCGAAACCGAATGTGCCGTTCGTGGTCGTCTTCTGCGCCATGACGCGTCGGCGTGATCGTCCAGGTGTCGTTGAGGTCGATGCCGAGCGCGACGCGCGCGCCGTATTTCGGCAGTCGTTGTAGTTGTCTTCGACCGTGTCGCTGTTGTCGATCGCAATGCCGGACGTCGGGAACACGCGCGTCGAGCGCACGTTGTCGATGTAGCCAGGCTCGTGCTTGCGACCAGCCGACGAGGCGGATCGCGGCGTTGTCGCTCAGCGGGATGTTCACGAAGCCTTCGCCGAGGTAACCGAGGTCGCCCTCGAGCGTGGCTGCCCGTGAGGTGAAGCCGGCGTCGAACTGCGACGGATCGGGCTTGTTCGTGATGATGCGGATGGTGCCGGCCTGGGAGCTCGCGCCGTACAGCGTGCCCTGCGGACCCGCGAGCACTTCGACGCGCGCGATGTCGTAGATCTGGATGTCGAGCGCGCCCTGGATCGTGGTGATCGGCTGCTCGTCGAGATACATGCCGACCGACGGCTGGGGACCGGAGTGGTTGGCGTTCTCGCCGCTGGCCACGCCGCGCATGTAGGGCGCGCGCAAAGCCCGGGACCGCCGCGTCTGGTACGACACGTTCGGCAGGAATTTCACGTAGTCGTCGAAAGTCGTCGACCTTGAGGTCCTCGAGAGCTGCTCGCTGGCCGATGGCCTGGATGCGACATCGGCACGTCCTGCAGGCTCTCGTCTGCGCTTCTGCGCGGTGACCACGACTTCTTCGAGCCTGGCCTCATCCGCCTGTTGTGCCTGTACGACGCCAGCGCCGGCGAGCATGGCGCCGGCGAATGGCAACGCCGCTCAGCGGACGCAAGAGAGTGTGCATCGCGCGGATCTTGCGCAGATTGCTGCGTGTCATGGTGATCCCCGTATTTTGTTTATTGAAGTGGACTGCCGATCGACTGCCCCACACCCTGTGGCCGAGTGTATGCCTTCCGCCACGGAATCAAAACTGCGGCGTGCCGCGGATACGCTCGAGCGACAGGACCGAGCGCCTGCTTCGAGGGGTCGAGCCACGGCTCGAAGTGCCGCCACTGGTCCACGCCTTCGCGGAATATCGGGCTGTCGCACCTGTTCGGAGCTGGCGGTGCGCACCGCGCGCTGGTTCTCGTGGAACCGCAGCACGCCTTCCTCGAACGGCAGGCCGCAGTACTCGAGCAGGCGGCGGACCTCGCCCTCGGTGTCCTCGACCATGTTCTCGTAGAACACGCGGTGCACGCGCCCTGGCAGCACGTCATCGAAATGCGCCATGAGCTCGACGTAGTCGCGGTAGTAGCGGCCGATCTCCGACGAGGTCGTACGTGAAGCTCTGGCCGCGCGCGAAATGCTGCTTGAAGCAGGAGAAGCAGCAGCCGAGCGGATGCCGCCGCGCGTCGATGATCTTCGCGTTCGGCAGCATCAGGTGGATGAGCCCGACGTGCGCGAAGTTGTTAGGCATCTTGTCGATGAAGAACGGCCGCGCTGGTCTTGCGCTGGATGCGCGTCTGCGCGAGGTATTGCTCGCCGAGCGCGCGCAGCTCGTCGGCGGAAAACTTCTCGAGCGCGCGCGGATAGGCGGACTGCCTTCCGCGCGCGTCGTCCGTTTGCCGACCATGCGCGCGATCATGGTGACGTCCGGCAGTTCCTGCGTGCCCTCGACCTGCGAATGGGTCGCGAGGATCTGCTCGATGAGCGTGGAACCCGAACGCGGCAATCCGACGACGAAGATCGGATCGGGCGCGGGACAGCCCACGTCCGGCGCGCCGGCGAAGAACTCGCGCGTGAAGAGTTTCTTCGAGCGCGCGACGTGCGCGTCGTTGTCATCGGCGTCGTAGCGGATCAGCTTGCGGCGCAGCGAGTTGCCGCGCGCGGTAGTGTTCGAACGACTCCGCGTACTCGCCCGCGTCTTCGAGCGCCTTGCCGAGCGAGAAGTCGAAGTGGAAGCGGTCGTCGTTCGTGAGATCCGTGCGCTCGAGCTGCGCGCGCATCGTCGCGATGTCATCGCTGCGTGAAGCGGAAGGTCTTGAGGTTGGCGAGGCTCCACCACGCCTCGCCGAAGCGCGGCGTCAGCTCGATGCAGCGCCGGTACGCGTCGATGCTCTCGGCGTTCTGGCCCGCCGTCTTGAGCGCGTGCCCGAGGCTCATCCACACCTTGGCTGCTTCGGATAGTCGGCGAGCACTGCCTGGTACTGCTCGATCGACTCGTCGTACTCGCCGATACGGCCGAGGATCGCCGCCTTGAGATTGCGAAGCCCCGGATTGCGTCGGATCTTCCGCGAGCAGCACCTGCGACTTCGCGCAGCGCGGCTTCGGGCTTGTTCTGCCGGTGCAGCACCATTGCGTAGTTCTGCCGCGCGACCGTGAAACCGGGCGCGAGTTCGAGGCATCGCGCCAGCAGAATTTCCGACATCGGCGGTGCGCCCGATGCGCGCCGCGACTTCAGCGAGCATGCGGATGGCGGCGACGTCGGTGGGATAGTGCCGCAGGTGTTCGCGCAGCAACGCCTTCCGCGTCGGGGATCCGGTTCTCGCTCAGCGCCAGCGCCGCGACCATGAGCTTCGGATCGCTCGTTGAATACCGCAGATGCTGGGCAAACGCCTCATCGGCGGCATCGCGCATCTCGAGCGCGGTGTAGTGATCGCGCGAGCGCGCGCCAGGCATCTGGTAGCGCCGGCTTGAAGTGAACTGCACGCCGCAGCGCTTCGATGGCTTCGTCGCCCTGTCCGAGGCGTCCCAGCGCCAGGCCCTTCAGCGCCAGCGCATCGGGCTGGTCGGGAACGACCTTGAGAATCTCGTCCGCCTGTTCGCACGGCCGCGCGCGCATCACGGTCGAGCAGGCGCGCCGCCTGCGCGAGCGCCAGCTCGAGCGTGCCGAGCGGTTCTGCGGGCATTCCGCGTCACTTCTTGCGGGTGCCCGCCAGATCCTTGATCAGCAGGTACCACATCTCGAGGCCGTCGTAGAACGACTTCACCGGAATGCGCTCGTTGAGGCCGTGCGCAAACGCGTCCTTGTCCTTGATGAAGGTGGGGTCCACGCCGTAGGTCGGAATACCCGACCGCGCGGAACACGAGGCCGTCGGTGGCGCCCGAAGCCTGCTGGGGCACGATGGTGGCGGTGGGATAGAACTTGTGCACCACGCGCGTCACGGCGGCGACGATGTCGTTGCGCAACGGCGAGGCGTCGCTCGACATGGGTTCGCCATCGACCGTGACCTCGACAGCCTCGCCCACGACGCCCGCCAGCGCCAGGCGCACGTCTTCGATCTTCACGCCCGGGAAGATGCGGCAATTCACGTTGGCGACGGCGCTCTGCGGTAGCGCGTTTTCGGCGTGCCCGCCTTCGAGCATGGTGGCCACGCAGGTGGTGCGCGTCTGACCGACGTATGCCGGATTGGCAGCGAGCGCTGCGGCCGCGGTTTCGTCCCTGGGGTTGGCGGCGAATTTCCCCATCGCCTGCCCCAGTTCGCCCGGCGTATTCTTCGCCGCCGACTTGAAACTCGCGACGGTGGTGTCGTTCCACATGACCGGGAAGCTGAACTGACGCAACTTCACGAGCGCCGTGGCGAGATCGTAGATCGCGTTGTCGGCGCGCGGCATCGAGCTGTGACCACCCGGGTTGCGCGTGGTGAGTTTGAAGTCCGCGTAGGTCTTCTCCGCGGTCTGCAGGCCGTAGAACAGCGGCTTGCCGGTTTCGTCGTCGAGCGTGCCGCCACCGCCATCGGAGTTCAGCGCGTATTCGGCGTCGATGAGATGGCGATGTTTGTTTGCGACCGCGACGGTGGTCGCCATCGAGGTTTCTTCGTCGCCGCTGAAATAGATGATGAGGTCGCGCTTCGGGACGAACTTTTCCGCCTTGAGGCGCAGGAAGAGCGTGGTCAGCTCCGTGACACCGTGTTTCACGTCGTAGGTGCCGCGGCCGTAAAAGAAGCCGTTCTCTTCGATGAGCTTGTAAGGGTCGCGCACCCAGTCCGAAGCCTTGGCCGTCACCACGTCCATGTGTGCCAGCAGCAGGATGGGCTTGCCGCCGCTGCCGTCGCCCCGGTAACGCACCACGAGTGACGCCGTGTTATCCGCCGGTAGTTTGAACGGCACGATGGTGACGTCTTCGGCCGGGAAGCCCGCGGCGCGGAACTCGCCCGCCAGGTATTCGGCCATTTCCGGAACCTTTCCAAGCCCCAGCGAAGTCGGGATGGAGATCACTTTCTCGAAGATTTCGCGCGCCTTGGCGTCGAACGGGCCGCGCGCGGCCCGGTCGGCGGCACTCGCGGCAGCGCCGGCGGTGAGCGCCAGTAACGCTCCGGTAATCAACATTGTCAGCTTCAGTTTCGTTTTCATCGGTAACACCCAAAGTGCGATGCCGGAATCTTACATACACGGCACTTGCATTGGGGGCGCGTGCCTTTATTCTTCGTGCTCGCGCGTTCGTTGCGCGCTGTTGCCCGCGGGAGGGTTCCATGTTCAGCCGCATTGCCAACCTGTTCAAAGGGTTCCTGTCGTTGTTTGTCTCGGGCGTCGAAAGGCGCAATCCCGAAGCGCTGCTGGAACTCGAGCAGGAAAATCTGCGCAAGCAGGTCGGCAACTTCAACCAGGGTCTCGCCTCCCACGCCGGCTTGTCCGAGCGCCTCATGAGCCAGGTGCGCAAGCTCGAAGCCGAACAGAAAGACCTGCGCGCCAAGACCACGGCGCACGTACGCGCCGGCAACAACTCCGCCGCCGGCCAGTACGCGCTGCGCCTGCAGTCGGTGGAAGCCCAGCTCACCGAGAACCGCGCCCAGCTCGAGCAGGCCGAAACCACTTACAAGAACCTGGTGAAGGCCCGCGATGTCGCCGTGCAGACCGCGCGCGCCAAGATCGAAAGCCTCAAGGGCGCCATCAACGACATGCGCATGAAACAGGCCATGGCTGAAATCCACGAGATGTCGGCGGGCATGATCACCAATATCGGCGGCGCCGGCGACACACTGAACCGGCTCGAAGGCATGGTCATGGAAGAGCGTGACAAGGCCGCCGGCCGCGCGCGTGTCGCGCGCGACGCCGTCGACATGTCGCAGGTGAACATCAAGGAATCGGAAATGACCGCGCTGGCCGACCAGGCGCTGGCGGACTTCGCCGCGCGCGAGGGCATTTCGCTCAAGGGCGCGGCCGAGCCCGCGCCGGCGGAGCGCTCCATGGGCGCGGCCGAGAAGCCGCAGGGTCAGTAGGCGCGTCAATAGTTAGAACCCGATCGCCGGAAAAGACACGAGAACAGGGGTGACCGCCACACAATCCGCGCCCGCCTGGGCAAGAGAGCTCGCGCTCGCGTACGAAAGCGGCGCGTCCAGCCAGTTCATCCTGTTCGGCAACGTGCACGACCGGCTGGCCGTGGGCCAACGCCTGGTCAGCCTCGCGGACTTCCTCGAAGACACGCTGCTCAAGAGCTTCGGCGTGGTGCTGTCTTACGACCTCGGCAGCGGCCTCAACATCGAGCGCGGCGGCGAAATCGTCGACAAGTGGCAGGGCGCGGAGCTCAAGCGCATGGCGCGCGAGCCGCTGCCGGCCGTGCAGTGGATCGACCGCTACCTGCGTTACCTCGGCAATCTGCGCGCGCTCGGCAGCAACGAGAAAACGCCGAACGTCGCCGTGATCCTGCGCAGCGTCGATCACATCGTGCCGGCCGACGGCGCCGGGTTCGAGCACGGCAGCATCACCAGCATGCTGCGCGCGTGGTCCTGCGACTCGCCGTTCGTCGATCTGCCGTTCACCAGCCTGCTGATCGCCGACAACCTCAACGACGTCGAACCGCTGCTCGCCAGCACGCCGCACACCGTGCGTACTCGCGTACCGCTGCCCGACGCGTCCGCGCTTGCGCAGGCGCTCGAAATCCTTCGCAAGCAGTCCCCCAGGGCGTTCGCGCCGGACGCCAACCTGCCGCAGATCGCCGGGATGCTCACCGGCGTCACCGTGTCGAGCCTCGATAGCCTCACGCGCATTCGCCACCACGAAAACAAGCCGCTGGCCGACAGCGACCTGGCCAAGCTCAAGAAAGAGCTGGTGGAGCGCGACTCCTCGGGGCTGGTGGAATTCATCGAAGGCAAGCGCACGCTCAACGACTACCACGGCCAGGAAGCGCTCAAAACGTGGCTGCGCCAGGACATCGCGCTGTGGCGTGCCGGCGATCTGAAGGCGCTGCCCATGGGCTATCTACTGTGCGGCCCGGTGGGCACCGGCAAGACCTTTCTCGTCGAGTGTCTCGCCGGTGAAGCCGGCGTGCCGGTGGTCAAGCTCAAGAACTTCCGTGATCGCTGGGTGGGTTCCTCCGAAGGCAACCTCGAGAAGATCTTCCGGCTCATCCGCGCGCTCGGCCGCTGCATGGTGTTCATCGACGAGGCCGACCAGACGCTCGGCAAACGCGACTCCGGCGCGAACGACTCGGGCCTCTCCGGCCGCATCTACTCCATGATCGCCCAGGAGATGTCGGACAGCGGCAACCGCGGACGCGTGTTGTGGTTGTTAGCCTCGTCGCGGCCGGATCTCATCGAGGTGGACCTGAAGCGCCCCGGCCGCATCGACGTGAAAGTGCCGCTGCTGCCCACCAGCACCCCCGCCGAGAGTGCGCAGCTCGTCGGCATGCTCGCCAAGCGCTACGGCCTGGACATCACCCCTGCGGAACTCGCCCGCCTCGAGCCTCGCATGCCCACCCTGCTCACGCCCGGTGCGGCCGAGGCGCTGGTGGTCAAGGCCTATCGCCACGCCCGCACGCAGAGCGTGCCCGGCGGCGCCGCGCTCGAAGCCAGCCTCATCGGCTACCAGAACCCCGTGCCGGCCGACGTGCTCGAATTCCAGATGCGCATCGCCATTCGCGAGGCGACCGATCTCGGCTTCGTGCCGCCGGCGTTCCGCGCGATGGCCCAAACTGAACCTGGATGAAGAAGAAACCTTCTTACCTTTCCGCCGCGTTCAATGCGCGGCCACTGGGCATGCCGATTCCGCCCAACTGGTTCGGCCTGGCCGCCTTCGGCCTGTTAGGCGCCTTGATCAATCCGGGCCTGTGGCTCATCGGCGCCGGCGTCGAAGGGTTCTACCTGTGGTGGCTGTCAAGGAACGAGCGATTCCGCGCCACGGTGGACGCCGAAACCGGCTTCACCGACAGCACGTCGCGATACGAAGCCATGCTCGCGAATCTGGACTCTGCCGCGCAGGCGCACCAGTACGAGATCGAACGCGAGGCCGCGGAGATCGTCCAGCTCCTGCAGCGAAGCGAGGCGCATGGCTCGCAGATCGGCGACGTGCGCCAGATGGCCTGGCTGCACCTGAAGCTGCTGTCGGCACGCGATTCGTTTGCCGAAGTCGTCGAAGCGGCGGACCGCGAGCGCAAGAAACTCGACGAGCAGGAACGGCGCTGCCGCGAACGGCTCGCCGCCACCGTTGACGATGAATTGCGCCGCTCGCTCGAGCAGCAGATCGAAGTCATCAGTTCGCGCCGCGCCGCGCACGCCGATGCCGAACGGCGCATGGAGCTGGTCGACGCGGAACTCGGCCGCCTGCGCCAGCAGGTGTCGCTGGTGCGCGAGCAGGCGTTGCTCGTGACCGAGGAAGGCAACATCGGGCAATCGCTCGATGCGCTGTCCGCATCGCTCAATGAAGCGAATCGCTGGCTCAAGGATCAGCGCGAACTGTTCGCGGGCCTGGAGAACTTCACCGACGAGCCGCCGCCGGCGGATCTGCTCGCATCGAAGCGCGGCGTCAAACGCGCCACCAAAGTTTCCCAGTGAGTCGATTAATCAAAGGAGAAGCGCAAATGTCTGCGAGTCATCGTTATGCACGCGGCGCGGCCGCCGGCAACCTCATCACGTTGCTGCTGCTGGTCGGCGTAATCGCCCTGGGCGCATGGCTGTGGCTGGGCAAGAAAGACGAGCCCACGACCGCCGGTGAACCGCAGAAGACGAGCGCATCGCAGCCCGCGGGCGAGAAGAAGGACAACGCCGTTGCGGCTCCGGAAGGTGACGCGCCCTCGCCCATCGAACCGGTGATCGGCACGCCGACGCTCGAAGCGGCGAACACCTTCGTGCCGAAAGACAACATCCTGCGCATCGACATCAGCGAATACGCCGGCTACGGCGGTCTCATCGTCGCCAATGGTGGCCTCGAACCGAATGCCGATTCGTTCTTCACGAAGGAGTACGGCTTCAAGGTGGCGATCTCGATGAGCGAGAGCGAGACCTGGGGCCCGCTCAACAACGGCAGCCTCGCCGCCACGGCGACCACTGCCGATGCGCTGGCGGTGCTCGGTCGACAGTTCGAGGCGATCATTCCCGTGCAGCTCGGGTACTCGCGCGGCGCGGACATGGTGGTGGTCGATCGCGGCATCGCTTCGGTGAACGCGCTCGCTGGCAAGATCCTGGCCGCTTCGCAGTTCAACGAAAGCGAATTCTTCATTCGTTATCTCGCGCAGGAAGCCGGCCTGCCCGTGGTGGTCTTGCGCGACCTCGACGGGAAACCCAAGGCCGGCTCGCTCGGCCTGGTCTTCTACGAAGATGCGTTCGCCGCCTGCGACGCCTATCAACACGAACTCGCCGGCGGCGGTGGCCGTCTGAACGGCTGCGTCGGCTGGACGCCGAAAACCGACGAAGTCATCGAAGCCAGCAAAGGCGCGGCCAAGGCGCTGGTCTCGAACCGCAACCTGCTGGTGATCGCCGACGTGCTGGCGGTGAACAAGGGATTCGCGAAGGCGCACCCGGAAATGGTGAAAGGCCTCGTGCACGGCATTCTCGAAGGCAACCGCCGGCTGCGTGACAACCAGGCGGAGAACATCGCCGTGGTCGCCAAGGCCTTCAAGTGGACCGAGGAAGAAGCGCGGGACGAACTCGCGAACGTGCATCTGTCGAACGCACCGGAGAACCGCGCGTTCTTCGCCGGCACCATCGACTCCGCCGGTTCGTTCGGCGGCATCTTCCAGTCTTCGGTGCTGGCCTACGGCAGCCTGCTGCGGAATCCGGCCGACCCATCGCGATTCGCCGACTCGAGTTTTCTCGACGCCATCGTCAAGCGCGCGCCGTTCTCCGAACAGAAGATTGCGATCGCGCCGATTCGCACTTCGACGCAGGCGGCACTCGAAGGCGATCCGCTGCTCAGCAAGGACATTCGCTTCTTCTTCGAGCCCAACTCCTCGAACCTCGATCGCTCTGCAGCGCAGAACCAGGAGTACCTGCAGACCATCAAGCGGTTCCTGCAGGTGAGCCCCGGCTCCACGGTGCTGTTGCGCGGCCACGTGGACAACGCGCGCGTCGACGAATTCCGGAAGTCAGGTGGCGAGCAACTCGTGCAGAGCATGGCGCTCAAGGCCATGGAGCTGTCACGTCAACGCGCGATGGCGGTGAGTGAAGCCCTGCTCGCGAAATTCCCCGAGATCGACAAGACCAGAGTGGAGTCGGTGGGCCGTGGCTGGGAAGAGCCCACGGGCGCCACCGACAACGCTCAGAACCGCCGCGTAGAGGTGCAGTGGTTCACGATCGAGTAGTCCTCAGCTCGTGGCGCAACGCGCCACCAGGATGTTGGACCACGGGGCCGTGCCGTTCATCGTCACGTCGCTGCGGGTGATCTGGTAGTAACCACCGGTCGCGGTGAATGCAGTGCTGCACGTACGTCCGAGCGCGATGCGGCCAACGATGGCGCGCGCCGACCAGGTGCCGTTCGACTGCTGGAGCACGTCGTAGACATCCACGGACGTGGTGCGCAGCGTGCCAGTCGGCGGCGGCACGGGCGTCGTGCCGCTGATGGTGATGTTCACCGTGCGCGCAGCCGTCGCACCCGCGATCGTCTTGGTGGCCACGTTGCTGGGGTCGGATTCCACGTTGCTCGTATTGAACGCGCGCACCGCGAAGTACCACGTTCCCGGCGTCAGCGGGCTGACGGTGGCCGAACGGCGCGTCATGTCGTCGATGAGCATGCTGTTCGTGAGTGACGTGCTGCTGGTGCCGTAGTACACGCGGAAGCCGGCGAGATTGACCAGCGGGCTGCCGTCGGTGTTCGTCGTCGGCGCGACCCAGGAAACGCTCGTCGAGCCGTTGGCCCAGGTGCAGGTGAGCGTGTAGTTAGTGCTGGCGCTGATGGCCGGCAGGGTCTGGGTTCCGGATACCGCCTTGGTTCCGGACCAGCCGCCGCTCGCGGCGCAGCTCGAGGCGACCGGATTGGTCGACCACGTCAGCACGGGCGCAAAGCTCCCGGTCGCGGACGTCCGGTTGGCGGTCAGCGTCACCGTTCCGGCGGTCTGCGCTTGCGCGACACCGGCCGCAAAAATGAATCCCACTACGAACAGATGACGAATTGTCTTGGCGCTCACGAACAGACCCCCACGAGTCAAAATGAATTGAGGCCAGACTGGGCGAGCAGGACAGGTGCGGCAAACGCACTGTGGGATTCTGCTGATGTGAAAAAAGGTAAACCCTGACGCTCGTGCGCGACACGCGCGTCTGGAAAAACAGTTCTTTGCTTTTACTCAGGCGCAAACGCACCAAAGGTTTACAAGAAACCCTTGCATCAACAAGGACGAGTCGAAAATTCTCCGTAACCCTAAAGCAAACGCGGAGCCTAAAAAAAACTCGATGTGTTTTCTGTCACAACTGCCGAGTGATGGCATATGGCGACAAAACCTAGGGTTGCGACGCGCACCTGCTCGGTTCGACTACGAGAGTGGATGCCGCCGCCTCGACGTGCTGACGCGTGTCGAGCACCGCTTCCCTGAGCGGCGACGCCAGTGCATCGATGTTCACCGGCTGCAGTTGCTCGAGAGCACGCGCAGGACACCCGAGATCGAGCAACGACTGCGCGAGATTGTTGCGCGCGCCAACGTTGTTAGGGTCGATGCGCAACGCCGCGGCGTAGTCACGCGCCGCGCCCGGGAAATTGCCGGCGCGATACTCCGCGGTACCGCGCCCAATCCATGCCACCGGTTGTGTCGGCCAGCGCTGCACGGCGGCGTCGAATGCCAGCCGCGAATCGGCGGGACTCGCGCCGCGTTCGAAATCAGCGGCGGCCTCGAGGTACAGCGTCGGATCCGCGCTCGCCGGCGTCTCGCCGGGACGCAGCACCACCATCGCCCAGCGGCCACCGTGGTGCCACGCGACCATGAAGGATCGCGCGCGCCACTCCTGGCGTCGCTTCTGGCCGGAGCGCAGGATGAATTTGTCGGTTGCCGCGTCGTAACCGATCACGACGGCGTAATGCCAATTGGGCCAGAACGGCAGTCCGTAATTGTGAAGCACGAGGACGGGCCGGCCCGCGGCGAGCTCTTCGACAATCGATTCCAGGTTTCGCGACAGCGCATAGGAGAGACGGCCAAACTTCCTGGGTGCCGCCAGCATTTCCACCTGCAGGCTGCCTTTGCGCGCAGGCAGATAGACGACGGGCACGAGCGCTTCGGGAGTCGTGTCGGCACTCGAAGCGACGAGCACGGTGGCCAGCGCGGCAGGTCCACACTGGTACTTGTCCTGGGGAAAGAAAGGGGTGGCGTCGAGCTCGACGCTACGTTGTGCGCCGGCCGGCAGATGAGCCGGAATGAACGGCTCCCGCGTGACGCACGCGGACAGCAAACCTGCGGATGCGAGAAGGAAAGTGAAGCGCGCAGCCAACACGGCTGCGCGCTTCTTCATCAGCCATTTTTCCTGGGGAATGGGCTCAGGTCTTCTTGAAGATGTCGATGACGCCTGTCAGCTCGAGGATGATCAACACGATGAACACCGCGCCGACGAGCCAGACGGCATCGCCGCCCGCGGGCGCGTTCTGCATGTCTACCGCAAGCCGGTGGAGTTCCCGATCGTTGAGACTGGCAACGCGCCGATCGACGGCCGCTGAATCGAGCCCCATTTTCTCCATTTGCGCGCGCACTTCGGCGCGATCGAGCTGGCTGCGCACGACGCTCATGTCCGCCGCGCGATCGGCAGTGACCAGTTCGGCGGTGTCGACGACGCCCGCCGAAGCGGCGCCTGCCATTCCCATGTTCAGGATGGCAACGGAAAGAATGCCGACAGCGAACTTTCGCCACGGTGAATGTTTCATGTAAAGAGACCTCCGACAGTTGAGCAAACGGGGGAAACCTTAGCAAAAATGGCGCGTGAAAATGTAGGACGGCAGGAGAGCGTGACGGGAGTAGCTTTACGACCAACGGGCTCTGGCCATTTGGCGCCCCGTAAGGCAGCAAGGACATCGAGGAACACCCATGAAATCAGGCGCATTCTCAATACTCGCCGGCGCGTTGTTTGCGCTGACCATGAGCGGCGGCGCTGCAGCCGGCGAAACTCCCGCCCCTCTCGTGCGCATCGCCGAGCTCGAGATCGACCCGGCGCAGCTGGAGAAATACAAGGCCGCGGTCAAGGAAGAAATGGAAATTTCAGTCCGCGTGGAGCCCGGCGTGCTGGCCATCTACTCCGTTGCGCTCAAGGAAGATGCGTCGAAACTGCGCTTCTTTGAAATCTATGCGGATGAAGCCGCGTACCAGGCGCACATCGCGTCGCCACATTTCAGGAAGTATGTGGAGATCACGAAAGACATGATCCGCTCGCGGAAGCTGATCGAGACCGTGCCGGTTCAGCTCAGCGCCAAGAAATGATCGCGGATCCGCCTTACTGCGGCACGCCCATCGCCGCGAGCGCTTCGCCGATTGCGCGGTCATCGCTTTCATTGACGGGGCGCGCCTGCGTTTCGAACTCGTCGGCGCGCGCGAACAGCGGCTGGAACAGACCGAGCTTGTCGACCGGCCCTTTCAACGTGACGACCGCGTGCCGGGCGAACGCTTCGTTCCAGCGGTCGCGAACGCGATCCCAGAACGCCTTCGTGCGTTCGTAGTAGCGATCCGCAGCCGCGAAATCGGCATCACGAATGCGCTCGTAGCGCGCGAAGCCGTATTCGCGCGCGATATACGGTTGCGTCACTGAAAGCGCGCGCTGATCGGTGAGGACAGCCTTGAGGTTGTTCTCTTCCTGGAACCAGCCTGTCGGGATGACGGTGTGGCGATTCGTGCCGATCAGCAACTGGTAGTCGCTGCGCACGCTCCATTCGCGCCGCGGCAACGGCCGCCACGTGTCGCGACTCAACCAGGTCGAGAAGCTCGCACCGTGTTGCCACCGGCCGATGCTCGCGTAACGAGGGGACTCGTCCACCTGGTACACCACCTGTTTCCATGCGCCGGCGGCCTCGGCTGTAGTTAGCTTGCGGCGCTGCCAGCGGTCGATCCCCTGGTATTCGACGATCTCCGCCGGTTCGTAGGTCCAGTCCTGTCGCCAGTGCTTGGTGACCATGGGATCGCTGATCTTGCCGTCGGGTTGCACGATACGCATCTCGAGGATGTGCACCAGGCTGATGAACTTCGGATCGTCACGATCGACGTACACCTTCTCCGTACCCCAGGATTGATAGGGCGCGACGGGTTTTGCGCCAGCGGCGAATGGCGCGGCCTCCAGGAAGTCGAACGTCACGCGATACGTTCCGCTCATGGCGAGGATGGCGCGCCGGTCGCGTTCGAGCGGGGCCAGATCCTTCGCCTGCAGTGCCTTCCACGCCACCGATTCGGCTTGATCGAGCGCCACCGGCACGCCTTTCGTGGTGCCGCCACGCGGCTTGAGCGTGTTGCCGTCGATCGGCCAGGAGAAGGTGTAGCGGGCGGCGGTGTCTTGCGCGTACCCGGTCGAAGACCAGGTCAGTGCTGCAAGGAACAGAGGTGCGAGCGTTGATGCGCGGCGAACGGAATTCATAAGGCCTCCAGGGCTCCTCTGCAGAGTCGTTGCTTGAAGGCTGGCTACCCCGGGAAGGTGGGGTTGGCTGGCAAAATCACCCGCGCGGAAATGTTCTCCGGGTTCTGCGCGAGGCAGAATGCTACCACGGCAAAACGCGCGACCTGGTGTGCACGCAGCGAATACGCTGTCGGGAATCCTGCAACTTTCCAGCGGTCCGTCGCGTCTGACAATTCGCATCTGCTTTGCCAGGGAGGCCTCATGAATCCACGCTTTTGCGCCGTGGTCCTTTGCTTGTTCGCCGGCATGTGTTCCGACGCTTACGGACAGGCCGGCCAGTTCCGCGCCGCCGCCGAATCGATCAACAACACCATTCGCGCCAATCATTTCCGCCCCGCCGAACTCGACAGCGAGGCATACCGGCAGATCGAAGCGGATGTGATCGCGCTCGGCGAGAAATCGACGTCGGCCAGCGAGTTCATGAATGGCTTCAATGCGCTCTGGCGCAAGGGGCCGTTTTCTCATGTAGGGCTGCGCAAGGCCGAGGAGCCTGCCGCGGATCGCATCGCGCGTATCGACACCGAGGCCGCCGGCGCCAGCGCAGTGACGCTCGACTGGAACGGGTCAGCCGCCATCCTGGCGGTCACCACCATGAACGGCGCCGACACGATCAAGGCGATCGATGCGGCCTACGACGAAATCGTCGCGCGCAAGGCTGAAAAGCTGATCATCGACCTGCGGCGCAATGGTGGTGGCGCATTTGCCGTAGTGCCCCTGGTCGCACATCTCATCGACCAGCCATTCGATGCCGGCGTGTTCGTCGTCGGCTCGTGGTATGCCAGACACGAGAGGCCGCCCGGCCCGACAGACTTTGTGTCCGCCACGCCGTGGCGCGGATATTCGGTGAAAGCGTTTCAGGCCGATGTGCTGACGCGCCCCCTGACTAGCTATCGCATCGATCCCATGGAGCCTCGCTTCGAAGGCCCGGTCATCGTGCTCACCAGCGCGCGCTCGTTCAGCGCCGCGGAAATCGCCGCCGACGCGTTGAAGTCGACCGGCGTCGTGAAGATCGTCGGCGAAAAAACCCCCGGCGCCGTTCTGTCATCGAAGCTGTTCGACATCCCTGGCGGCTTTCACCTGCGCGTGCCGATTGCCGACTACTACTCCATCAAAGCCGGGCGCCTGGAAGGCGCTGGTGTGACGCCGGATATTCCCGCCACCGCCGAACAGGCGCTCGAGATCGCGCTGGGGCTGTAATTTTCTGCGCTCGTGAGCGACCTGCCCGCGCTGGTTCGAAAGGAATCGGCCGGAAGAAATGTGCGCTCTAAGGTGATCTCCTCATCCACACCCAAGGAGCGATCCATGCGTAAATCAATCAGTACTCTCACGCTCGCTTGTCTCGTGACGGCGAGCGCGCTCGCGTCATCCGATCGGGACCACGAAGCTCTGGTCCGATACCGGCAGGCGCAAATGGAAATCCGCGAGGGGAACGTTCAGGTAATCGGGCCACTCATCACCGGCCTCGAATCTGCGGTGGCGCGATCCCCCCACAATGCGGATCTATGGGAAGCGCTCGGCAATGCCTACATGTCGAAGCTGGGCGTGTCGTACGATTCACCCGCAGGACCAGCCGCACCGATTGCGTTGGCCGAGCGAGCCCGCAGCGCCTATGCCCGCGCCCTTTCCATCGAAAAAGACAGCGCCTTGCTACTGGCCAGTCTCGGCATGGCTGAAATGGCGCTCTCCAGTCTCAAGCAGGACGGTCCAGGGTTGATGAAATCTGTCGAGGAAATGGACGCTGCGATCCTCATGGCGCCAAATTCGACGGCCGTGAGGTTGACGCGGGGGTTCACGATCGTGAATCTTCCCGTTGGCATGCGCGATACGGCAGCCGTGAAGGAAGACCTGACATTCCTCCTGGGCGTTGCTCCCGGCGGACGCCCTGAGGATGTGCTTCACGTGTTACTCGGAGACGTCTATGCGGAGACGGGTGCGCTCGAAGATGCACGCCGCGAGTACGAGCAGGTGACCGGCGCCTCCCGCTTCGCATCGGAACAGGCACGTTCGAGACTTGATGAACTGAAGAAAGGCGCCGTATCACCCGCATCCATCGGCGCGGTACGGGCGAATCTCGGCCGGTGCGTGATGTGTCACGCGCCCGGCACCGACAACTGATATGCCGATCGAACTCAGCTACGCCGCGCTTCATTCCATCGGGTTCGCAGCGAGTGCAGCGCTCTGCGCGCTGCTGTGGCTCATGCAGCGTCGAGCTGACCGTGCTTCCGGTGGCCCAGGTGGATTTCAGATCCTCTGGGCCGTCGGCTTCATCTGGACGCTGGGCAACTTCCTGAAATACATGCTGCTGCTCGCTGGAACAGGTGCGGACGCAACGAGCTTGCGCCTTGCCGGAATGCTGGCATGGAGCAGCACGATATTCGGGTCGTTGGCGATCGGACGCTTTCTGCAGGCAGGCCTTGGAACTACGAGCCGCGCAGCGCGCGTGTTTCTGTTGTTCACCGGCGCGGTATCGATGGTGAGTCTCGGCCTGTTTGCCTGGGCAGCAGCCACTTACGCGCTGGATGTCGACGGCAGCTGGTATCCGAAAGCGTCGTTCTACGTCGGACAGGTCCGTGACCGCGATTGCGCTGATTCTCTATTGGGTTTGTCATGAACCCAACCCCGCAACAAAGGCATCGAAGCCGCGCTGGTTCGGCCGCGGTGTATTCCTGCTCGCCGCTGTTCAAATCACGGCCACGTTGGTCAGCATGCAGGATTCCTGGTTGCCCGCCGGACTGCGCTCTTACGTGGGCCTCATCGGCGAACACTGGGCGATTCCCTGGTCGATTCTCATCGCAGTTTCCCTGGCGCAGATTCACCACGCCGACCTGGTTCTCAAGCGCAGCCTCTGGTTGTTAGCCTGCATGTCGGCCGCTTCATTGGCCACCGTGTTCATCTTCCAGCCTGCGTCCGAAATGGCCGTGGTTACCTCGACTCTCGCATGCGCGACTTTGCTGCTGAGTGCACCGCTACTCATCCGCGCGCTGAATTTTCTCGTCGATCGGATATTCCTGGATCGCCCGGACTACGGCGTGGCGGCCAGGGCCTTCGAAGAATCCGTACGACGCACATACGATGAGGACCAGATCTTCGATAGCGCCCTGCATTCGGTGCGCTCCACGCTGCGCCTCGATGCCCGATTCGTGCCGGTGAGCACCGACGCAACCACCGCAACGCGTGCCCTTGCGTCGATCCCGATCGAGAAAGCGAACATTCCCTGCCATCGCCTCGAAGTCTCGGCCAGCCATCAGGCGCGCACTTTGATGAGCCAGGAATTCGGATTTCTGAATTCCGTCGCCACACAAGTGAGTCGCCGACTGGATGCCATTCACTTCGAAAACGAGCAGCGCGCCCACCACCTGCGCGAAGAGCGCCTCAAACGGCTGCTGACCGAGGCAGAGCTCAAGGCACTCCGCACCCAGGTCGATCCGCACTTCCTGTTCAATACGCTGAACACCATCGCGGACCTCGTCAGCTCCAATCCACAACAGGCGGAAGGAATGATCGAACGGCTCGCCGAATGTTTCCGCTACGCGCTCACCAGGCACTCCCGCGATCTGTCGACACTGGACGACGAGCTCGAGTTTGCGCGCCACTACCTCGAGATCGAGCGGGTGCGGTTTGGTGAACGCTTGCGCGTCGAGCTTTCGCGCGGCGATGCACGTGGAACTGAACCCGTGCCATCGTTGCTGCTGCAGCCGCTGCTGGAAAACGCCATCCGGCATGGGCTCGCGCCGATGCGGGAAGGCGGCTGCATCAGTGTCATCGCGAAACTCGAGGGCGATTACCTGCGACTGCAGGTCGATGACGATGGCGTGGGCCTGCGACCAGGCTTCGACGAAAGACTGGGAGTCGGGCTGCAAAACGTGAAGGAGCGGCTCCATACCCTTTATTCAAAGGCTGCCACCCTGGCGATTGGCAGCCGCCCCGGCGAACGCGGGACCTGCGTAACCATCCTGGTGCCATTGCATGGAAATTAGAGCGCTGATCGCCGATGACGAAGCCTCAGCGCGGTCACGCCTGCGCAAGCTGCTGGCCGCTCATCCGGGCATCGTCGTCGAAGCCGAGGCTCAGGACGGAGTCGAGACCCTGGAAGCAATCCAGAAATCCCGGCCCGGAGTCGTGTTCCTCGACGTGCAGATGCCCGGCCTGAACGGTTTCGAGGTGATCCAGGCGTTGACGCCGGAGGAGTTGCCGCTGATCGTCTTCGTGACGGCCTACGACGAATACGCCCTGGCGGCCTTCGAAGCCAACGCCGTCGCCTATCTGCTCAAGCCCGTCGAGCGGTCTCGTCTGCAGACTGTCGTACAGCGGCTCGAACAGATCGCCCGCTCTCCGGGAGAAATATCCCAGGAACAACTGCGCACGAATGTCGCTGCACGGTCGCAGCCCCAGCCGCTACACCACGTTCTGGCATTGCAGCGTGATCGCTACCTGCTGATTCCATTGACCGAAGTGTGCTTCTTTCGCGTCGAGGACGGGGTCACCAAAGTGAAAACCGCCAGCGCCCTGTATCGCACCAACTATGCGATCGGCGACCTCGAAGCCAGGTTGCCGAGCCCGCCGTTCTTCCGGGCTCACCGCTCCATCATTGCCAACGTCGATATGGTTGCGGCGATCAGCCCGATGTTCAAAGGCTCGCTGCAGCTCACGATGAAGGACACCGTGAACAGCGAAATTCAGGTCAGCGAACGTCAGGCGAAGGCCGTGAAGGAAATTTTGCAGCTCTGAGGCTTTCCTTTGTAAACCCGGAGCTATTCCGTACCTGTTCGTGATGACTCGTGAGCCGCTCCCCGGCTGTAGTGCCGCCGTCATCTACAGGAGGTTCACGATCATGAATAACAAGGGGATAGTCGCTTCTCTTCTGCTTTCCGGTGTCGCCCTGGCCCTGACGGTCGCATTTCCCGGCCAGGCGATCGGCGAGCACGGCCATAGTGCTGAGCAGCTCAAGCAACATTCGGGCGAACTGGTGCGGGTGGTTCGCGAAAATACGCGACGCTTCCGCGATGTAAACCAGGCCGAGGCCGAGGGTTACCACCTGCTGTTCGGTTGCGTCAGCGGGCCCGACGACGGCGCGATGGGACTGCACTACGTCAACATGGAGCTGGTGATCGATCCGGCGCTGGATCCTCGCAAGCCGGAAATCGTCATCTACGAACCGCTGCCCAACGGTGGCCGAAAGCTCATCGGGGCGGACTTTCTCGTGTTCGCGGAGGCCTGGCATGCCAACAACACCGGCACGCCGGAGCTCGGCGGACAGCTCATGCACCTGATCGAGAGCCCCAATCGCTATGGTCTGCCGGCCTTCTACACGCTGCACGTCTGGGCGTGGAAACCGAACCCGACCGGTGCGTTCGTGAACTGGCATTCCGACGTGTCCTGCGAACAGTTCGACGGCAAGCAGGATTGATCATGTCAGCCGCTATCTACCGTGCATCCGCGTTCCTCTTCAGCATCATCAGCTACGGCGTGTTCCTGGTGGTGTTCCTGTACCTGCTCGCCTTCCTCGGCAATCTGCAGGCGACACCGCTGGCGGATGCCTACCCGGTGATCCGGACGCTGATCCCGAGTTCCATCGATCTCGGGCGCGACATGGGGTCGCTGGGGTTCGCGATCGTGGTGGATATCGGCCTGATACTGCTCTTCGGCCTGCAACATTCCGTGATGGCACGGCCGCGGTTCAAACGGATGTGGACCCGGGTCGTGCCGAAGGAAATGGAGCGAAGCCTGTACGTGCTGATCGCCAGCGTCGTGTTGGCGGTGGTCATGTGGCAGTGGCGGCCGATCCCGACGCCCGTGCTCTGGCACGCGGATGCGACCTGGGGTGCCGCGCTCGCGTGGTCCGTCATGGGCATAGGGGTCGCCGTGCTGCTGTGGGCCACCTTCCTGATCAATCACTTCGAGTTGTTTGGCCTGCAGCAGGGCTGGATCACGCTGCGCGGCGGCGAGATCCGGGGGCCCGCGTTCGTTACTCCCTATCTATACAAGATCGTGCGCCATCCGCTGTACGTGGGCTGGCTCCTGATCTTCTGGGGCGTGCCGACGATGAGCGCCGGTCATTTCCTGTTCTCCGCGGGCATGAGCGGCTACATCCTGATTGCCATCCGCTTTGAAGAACGTGACCTCGTGGAGCACATCGGCGAGCCGTACGAACGTTACCGGAAGCAGGTGCCGGCGCTGCTGCCTCAGCCGGGACGGCGCTTCATTAGTTAGATGAGGCGGTGTGGGATTCCACCGCGCGGCGAAACTTGTCGTGGCAAGCCATGGCCTTGACGCGAATGCGCTGGAATTCCGCGTCACCACGTAACCCGCCCCAGATCGGATCGAGATCGAGCGCCGGGTACGAACAGTAGCCGCCGTCCACGCCGCGTTCCACGAAACGAAGCGCGTCCTGCACACGGCCGCAAAAGGACAACATCGGAGCCACTGCGTAGGCAGTTTCAGGATCTCCGCTGATCTGCCAGTGCCGGATGAACTCGGCGACGGGCGCGTCGAGCGCCGCGCCGCTCGCCCCTTCGAGACAGGGCTGCATGAGTCGCCGCGTCGGTTCGTTTGGCTCGTCAGCGGCCTGTCGTGCGACATGCAGGGCCGCAGCGCGGTCGTTGAGCCGCAGTTGATACAGCACCGTGGCCCAATGGACGAAATACGAGCCTTCATCGAGCCTGAAAAAATCCATGACACGCGAGAGCTTCCCACCATACAGGTATGCATAGCCGCAGGAGCGCAGGCGCGGGTCTTGCGGGTCGCGATCGAGCGCCAGCTCGCAGTGGCGTTGTGCATCCTCTAACAACCCTCCGTACCGATACACGTAGGACATGGCGAAATGGGTGTCGGAACCAGGTCCAAAGTGCTCGAGTAACCGGCGGGCGTCCAGAAAAGCGCCTTCGAGGTCCCCGGACTCGGTGTGATGGGTCACGATACTTCGCGCAGCCAGGATCAGGTCCGGATCGAGCTCCAGCGCCTTGCGATACGCAGCCAATGACTTTTGTCGGGCCGGCTCCCCGCCCGCATACCAGGTACCGATAGCATAGTAACGAAGGCCGAGCGCCTCCCACGCAGGCGCGAACCCCGGCTCCAGCGTCACCACCTGCTCCAGCAACTCGATGGCTCTCTCGGTGGGCTTCGGCTGCTGTGGCTGGGCGAGACTGCGGAGATAGAGCTGGTATGCCTCATCGTGGGCGGGCATCGTTCCCGACATCGTGACGGCGCCGGCGCCAAGGGCCGGCAACAAGCCGTGCTCCACACCCTCTGCGATACGTCCTCGCATCGCCAGCAGATCGCCGGCAGGCACCGTGATGCGGGTGCGCCAGATCACGCGTTCCTGATTCACCTGTTGTGCCTCGATGGCGAGGCTCAACTGGGCGTTGTCTTCGAGGTAGTAACGGCCCGTCACGATGTGATCCACTCCCCGCCCGCGAGCCGCGGCGAGTGGATCGTCGCCAGCCACGTACCCGAAGGGGCGAACGGCGAGATCCCGGGACTTCGTGAGCAGCGTCGCGGTTTCATCCGAGAGCGCCAGGGCAAGGTAATCGAGAGCTTCATCGCCGGCTGCATTCTCGAAGCGCAGAACGGCCACGGTGGTGAGAATTGCCGGCGCGTTGCTTCGCCACTGAAACCACGCGCCACCCAATAGCGCGATGGCAAGCAGTGCGACACCCAGCAGCATCAACAGGTCCGCGGCAGACCGACGGCTGCCCTCGATTGGTGGCGACGCAGGGTGCGCGGGGTTTGCAAGTTGCACCGGCGCCATCAGGCGATAGCCGCGCTTCGGAATGGTCTCGATGACGCGATGCGCGGAGCGGTCGTCGCCCAGATGCTGGCGCAGCTCGGAAATGCAGTTCGTCACTGCCTGGTCGGTGACCACGACGTTGCCCCAGACCTGCCCGTTCAATGTTTCGCGCGAGACAACTTCGCCGGCGTGCTCGGCCAGGCAGACCAGCACATCCACGACCCTGGGCTCGAGACGCGCCTCGACGTCGCCACGCACGATGCGGTTCTGGCGAGGCTCGATGAGGCACTCGCCAATGCGGAAACCTGCTTGCAACTCCTGACGCGTGAATCCCATGCGGGCCGATGCTACCTCAGACCCGTAGTCGAACCTCCAGTCGGGACTGGGACAGCGTCAATACATTGCCGTCGGGGTCCGAGAAGAAGGCTACCTTCGAACTACCATCCGGTGACGTCCAGATGCCAAGGGCATCCTGTCCCATGCCTTCGTGAATGTTGAATACGACCCCGCGGTCGCGCAGTGCCCTTGCCGTAGCGCTGATGTCCCCGACATTCCATCCAAGCACGGGATGAGGCGTGGCCGAGAAGTCCGGCAGTACGGTCATGCGTATCAGTCCATTCCCGAAGTCGATGAAATCGCCGAACCCGTCCGAGCTGCGAAGCGGAAAGCCGAGCGTTCCCTGATAGAAGTTCAACGCCCTTTCGCGGTCCTTCACGTACAGGAATGCGACCGGTGTGCTGGCTTGCAGGTGATTCATGGCTCCTCCTCGTTGGGTGTTCGACGGGGACATTCAGCCCCTGGACGATCCGGCGCCATCACCCGGACGGGTGATTCCGGGAGTTTCACCCTTTCAGTCCCGGGTTTGTAGACTCCGGGTGATGCAGGAAAGCGAACCAGACTGGCGCGCCGGCGGGCAATTCGTCCGGCTCAGCGACGGCCTCACGTATTGGCGCCGCGAAGGCCCGACCGATGGTTTGCCCATCGTGCTGGTCCATGGCGCGACGGTGCCGAGCTGGGAGTTCGATGCGCTGGTGCCACCGCTGTTGCGCGCGGGCTTTCAAACGCTGCGCTTCGACCTGTACGGCCACGGCGCGTCGGACCGCCCCGCCGGCGCATACACCTTCGAACGATTCTCGCGGCAGGTCGTCGAGATCATCGAGTCAACGAACTTCCCTCGACCGGCGCTGCTGCTCGGACATTCGTTCGGCGCCGCGCTGGTGGCGTCGGTTGCCGCGACACGGCCGGATCTGGCGGCGCGGCTGGTACTCGTCGCGCCCATGCTCGACTTCAACTCGAGCTCCGGCTGGGCGAAGGTCTTTCGCTATCCCGTCATCGGTGAGCTCGCGATGCATTTCATCGGTGTACCCGGCCTGGTACGCCGCCGACGCCGGCGCTACGAGGGCATCGGCCAGTCACATCTCACGTCGCGCTTCATCGAACAGGTTTCGTACGCCGGTTTCGGGCGTGGACTGTTGTCGATGTTCCGCACCGCCGCGCTCGGCGATCAAAGCGCGCGTTATTCGGCGCTGCGCTCGGTCGCGCGCGACGTGCTGGTCATCACCGGCGATCACGACAACATCATTCCTGCCGAGCACGTGGCGCGCGTGCGCTCGCTGCTGCCGCCACACTCACACTGCCCGGTCCCGGGCGAGCACAACCTGCTGCTGACGCATCCGGAAATCGTGGTGAACGCGCTGGTCGACTGGAAGAAGTGAGACTGGATAGGCGTTACTGCGTGTGCGCAGCGAGGCGCGTCGGCGCGAACCCGCTCGTGCCGATCCAGCGCCAGATATCGCGCGCATCGCGCGGACGGCCGAGAATGCGGAGCTGATGCTGCTCCAATGCCTGGCCCGGCAGGAGATCACCGCTCCAGATTTCGGTGAGCGCACGTACCGTCGATTCGACGATCACGGTGACTTCGTGGCCCGGGTCGTCCCGGCACAGGTCGACCTCGCCGTTTTCGACCACCAGCCACCATTCGCGTTCGCCACGGCGTGCATCCGTGAAGCGAAACTGAATGACGACGCGTTGCTGCTGCGGGAACAGTTCGCGATGTGCAAACCGGCGGATATCCCACATGAGGAATCCGGCATCGAGTTGTTCGCGCTTGAGTCGACTGCCGATCCACCGCGCACCCCAGTGCCCGAGCGCCAGGACGAGCGGCCGCAGTTCTTCTCCCGCGGCGGTCAGTCGGTACTCGGCGACCGCCGTTGGTCTTGACGCGCTGGATCACGCCAATTTCCTCGAGCTTGCGCAGCCGCTGCGCAAGCAAGGTGGCGGACATGCGTGGTACGCCGCGACGAATGTCGTTGAAGCGCGTGCTGCCGCACAGCAACTCGCGGACGACCAGCGGCGTCCAGCGCTCGCCGATGACTTCAGCGCCGCGCGCGACCGTACAGAATTGCCCATAACCGAGCATCTCCACACGCTACCGCTAAAGCGCCGATCCGCACTAGTCCAGATTCTGTAGTGGAAACCGTGGCGGTCCAGATTCCTGACTAGTCAGGAGCGCGCGAACGGCACAAGAGTTAGCCGCACCAACGAACACGGAGGAAACCAAAATGTTGCTCAGAAAAAACATGACCGCTTTGATCGCCTGCGGACTTCTCGGCGTTTTCGGCGCGGGGGCGCCCGCACATGCCGACGCGGTCACCGACTGGAATGCAATTACGCTCGACGCCGTCACCGCTGGCCGACCCGGTCCCATCGGCATGGTCGATGTCGCGCTGGTGCAGGCCGCGGTGCACGATGCCGTGCAGGCCCTCGACCGGCGATATGAGCCGTATCACGTGGAAATCGAAGGAGCGAAAGGGAAGCGTTCGGCTGCCGTGGCTGCTGCCGCACACGATGTGCTGGTGGGCATGTACTCCGAATCAGTCGGACGAATCTCGACGCCTTGTATTTCAACTACCTGGCTGACAAGGGTCTCAGTGGCGATCCGGGGATTCTCGTCGGAAAGGAGGTCGCCGCCCGCATGCTTCCGCTGCGGCGCGTGAACCCAAACCCGCTGCCGCCACCGTTTGTCGGCGGTACGGAAGTCGGTGTCTGGCGCCCGACCAACTCATTCCTGGGAACTCCTCCGGCGCCTCCTCCGTTCTCAGCCATGGTGACGCCGTGGATGGCGCACTTCGATCCTTTTACCCTCACGAGCCCGACGCGCTTTCGAGCCCCGCCGGCGCCGGCCCTCACCAGTGATCGCTACGCGAAGGATTACAACGAGGTCAAGGCTCTCGGGGCTCTCACGGGCAGCACCCGCACTCCAGAGCAAACCGACATCGCCTATTTCTACAGCGAGAATTTTCCCGCACAGTGGAATCGTACGCTGCGCGGCATCGCAAACCGCCACCTGCGAAAAACCGGCGACACGGCCAGGCTGTTCGCGCTCGCGAACATGGCCGGCGCCGATGCGCTGATCACCAGCTGGGACAGCAAGACGCACTATGTCTTCTGGCGGCCGCTCACGGCGATTCAGGAAGGCGAGCACGACGGCAATCCGCAGACCGCCGGTAACCCGGCCTGGCAACCGCTGATCAACAATCCTAACTATCCCGACTACACGTCCGGTGCGAACTGCCTGACCGGCGCCATGACGCGCACTCTCCAGCTGTTCTTCGGTACGGACAAGGTGACTTTCGAAGCCACCTCGCTCGCTCCCCTGGCAGTCAGGAAGACACGTATTTACCGCCGGTTTTCGGAAGCCATGCAGGATGTCGTGGACGCGCGCGTCTGGTTGGGGATTCACTTCCGCTTTGCCGACCTCGAGGCACGCACGCAGGGCCAGCGCGTGGCCGAGTGGACCTCGAATCATTTTCTGCTGCCGCTCGAAGACGAGCGTCGAGGTCCCTGGAAACACGAGGCTCGTGACGACTGAGACGCGAGCGCAACGGGGCCGGCTGGCGTACGCGCCAGCCGGCCCGGGCATCAGGTGACTCGCGCGGTGACGATCCAGGCGCGCGAGTCGAACAGTACCCCGTTCGTAGTTAGACGATCCGCGAGCATCCTGCGAAGTTGATCGAGTGCGCATGCTGCCGCGCTCGCATCGAGCCTGGCGAGGAAGTCCTTCGTATTCCTGAAGCTGCAAATGATCTGGTATGCCGTGTCCACATCCGGCCCGTAGTACACCGGCTCGTGCACGTCGTTGAAGGCAACTTCAGCGAAGCCCGACTTTTGGAAAACCGCTTCCACTACGTCGGGTTCGGCCAGCGAAAACAGTCCAACGCCCCACGTGACACGAGCTCCGTGATTACGGACAGCCAGTGCCTGCGGTATCGCGGTGGCCCATTCATTCCGCGCGCAGCTCTGCCACACCATCATCACCAGTCGCGCACCTCGTTTCGATGCAGATGCGAGGTTTGTGAACGCCGCAACGTGGTCCGCAAAGAACATCGTGCCAAACCGGCTGAGGATTACGTCGAAAGACGCCGGCTGAAATCGATGCACCTGTGCGTCGCCCAGCTCGTAGCTGATGTTTTGCAACCCGGCTTCCAGCGTCAGTCGACGGGCACGCTCGAGCATTTGTTCGGAGATGTCTACGCCCAGGACACTCCCGGACGATGCGGCGCGCGCCGCGTCGCGCGTGGTCTGCCCTGCTCCACAGCCGATGTCCAGCACCCGATCGGTCGGTGCGATATCGGTGGCCGCGCGCAGGTGCTCATGGTGGCGACGAAGCTCGGCGTCATAGTGATCGGCGATCGTGAGTACCGACATGAACCAGACGGTAATCCGTCGGTGAAATCCGGGACAGTCGGAGAAGAACGCGACCTGCGTACGACCATGCGGTAACGTTCATCCCAACAGCCCCTTCATGTGAGAGCCACTTCCATGTCCCTGAGAGTCACTGTCGTCGCCATGTTCCTGTTCGCCGCCACCTCGCACGCGCAGAACGCCGACGTCGGCAAGGCGGCGTTTCGCGAGGTCTACCAGGAGATGGTCGAAATCGATTCATCACCCACCACGGGGTCGTGCACGAAAGTGGTCCACGCCGCGCAGACGCGGCTGAAGGCGGCGGGATTCACGGCCGAGGACATTCAGGTCGTGATCCCCGAAGGCAAACCGGACGACGGCAATATCGTCGCCCGCATCCGGGCGCCCGGCGCCAAAAAGAAAGGCGTGCTGCTGCTCGCGCACATCGACGTCGTGGATGCGAAGCGCGCCGATTGGGAGCGCGATCCGTTCAAGCTCATCGAGGAAGGCGGCTTCTTTTATGGCCGCGGCGCCGCCGACGACAAGGCGATGGCCGCCGTTTTTCTCGATCTCATGGTGCGTTTGAAAAAGGAGCGCGGCTTCAAGCCGAAACGTGACCTCATCCTGGCGCTCACCTGCGGCGAGGAGACTTCCAACCGCGTGAACGGCGTGGACTATCTTCTGAAGAACAAGCGCGAGCTCATCGACGCGGCGTTCGCGATCAACGAGGGCGCGGGCGGGCAGCTCTCCGCCGACGGACAGAAACATCTGGTGCTGCAGGTGCAGGCCGGAGAGAAGATTCACCAGGTGTACACGCTCGAAGTGACCAACAAGGGTGGTCATTCCTCGCGTCCCGTACGCGACAACGCCATCTATCGCCTGGCGCGCGCCACCCTGAAGGTCGAGGAGCTGACTTTTCCGCTCGAGCTCACGCCCGTCGTACGCGAGTATTTCCGCGTCACGGGACCGACACTCGGTGGGCGAGATTGGCGCCGCAATGTCCGCGGTCGCGAAAAACCCGAACGACCAGGCAGCGTTGGCAACGCTCAAGAACGACCCGGGCTACAACGCAGTGCTGCACACCACCTGCGTCGCAACACAGGTCGACGCGGGTCACGCCCCGAATGCGCTGCCGCAGCGCGCGACCGCGACGCTGTCATGCCGCGTCATGCAGGGCACCACTCCCGAGCAGGTGAAAGAAGCGCTCGAAAAGGCCGTCGCCGATGCGGAGGTCAAGGTGCAAATCGTGCGCCGGCGCGATGGTTCGAAGGCGCCGGAGCTCACGGACGAAGTCATGAAACCCGTGCGCGCCACCGCCGCGAAACTGTGGCCCGGTGTGGCAATTGCACCGTCGATGACCGCGGGCGCCACCGACGGCCGCTTTCTCATGAGCGCGGGAATCCCGACCTACGGCATGAGCGGCATGTTCGGTGTGCCCGGGGAAAGCAACGCGCACGGCCTCAATGAAAAAATTCGCGTGGCTTCGCTCTACGAAGGACGTGAATTTCTCGAAACCATCGTGCGCGCGTACGTGAAGTAGTCCAAGCAGCGCCCTAGAGCGCGTCCGCGATATCCTGCTTGAGCCCCAGGTCCTGCGGCTCGGTGCCAGGCGGATATCGCTTGAGCACCTTGCCTTCGCGGCTGATGAGAAACTTTTCGAAGTTCCACTCGATGTCGCCGGCGACGCCGGTGTCGGGAGAGGTGAGGTAGCGATAGAGCGCATGGCGGTTGGCGCCATTCACGTCGAGCTTGGCGCTCATGGGGAACGTGACGCCATAAGTCGCGCTGCAGAATTTCGCGATCTCGGTCTCCGTGCCCGGTTCCTGCGCACCAAACTGGTTGCACGGGAAACCGACGACGGAAAAATTCTGGCTCATCGAGCTCCTCCTGCAAGGATTCCAGCCCGGTGTATTGCGGAGTCAAACCACAGCGGCTCGCGACGTTGACTGCCAGCACGACCTTGCCGCGCAGTGGACCGAGCAGGTCCGCCGTTCCGCCGATGCTCTGCACCGGAATGTCGAAAAATGTTGCCATGGTCGTAACTCCTATCGGTGAGTTGCGGCATTGTCTGATAGACGCCGCCATCCCGCCTGCGGAGTATGCGCGCCCTTCGTTCTCATGCAGGGAGGATAGAGAAATGAAGCGCCCACTCACCGCGGTTGCGGCCGCTGCTGCTTTCTTCCTCGCCGGCCCGCAGGCTTTCGCCGACGGCCAAAAAGACAACCATCACGACAACGACCGCGGCCGGCACGATCGCGCGCGTTTCGAGCTGCTGGAAGCGACCATCCCGGAAATCCGCGAGGCGCTTCAATCCCGCGTCATTTCCGCCGAGCGCCTGACCCGGATGTACCTCAAGCGCATCGAGGCCTACGAAGCAACGGGGCCCGCGATCAACGCCTACCAGCTCGTCAACGACGACGCCGTGCGCGACGCACGTCGGCTCGATGCACTGCGTGATCGGCGCGGACACTCGCGGATGCCGCTTTTCGGCATCACCGTGCTGCTCAAAGACAACATCGACACGGCCGACATGCCGACGGCTGCCGGCAGCGTTGCGCTGAATGGATCCCTGCCGCCCGACGATGCGTTCATCACCAAAAAATTGCGCGCCGCGGGAGCCGTCATCCTCGGCAAAGGTACGCTCACCGAGTTCGCGAACTTCCTCGCCGTCGGCATGCCGACGGGTTACAGCTCGCTCGGCGGTTTTGGCTTCAACCCTTACGACCCGCGCGTCGATCCGCGCACCGAGGCACCGTTCAATGACGGGAGGCCGGTGCTGCAAACCGGTGGATCGAGCTCGGGGCCCGGCATCGGCGTCAATGCGAATCTGGTCGCCGTCGCGATCGGCACGGAGACCTCGGGTTCGATCCTGAGCCCCGCGAGCGCCAATGGTGTCGTCGGCATCAAACCCACGGTGGGTCTTGTGAGCCGCGACGGCATCATCCCGATCACCGCGGATCAGGATACCGCCGGCCCCATCACGCGGACGGTGACCGATGCGGCCATCGTTCTCGGCGTGATCGCCGGCTACGATCCCAATGACCCGGCGACCGACGCATGCCTCACGCCGGGCAACTGTTTCGACAACTACACGCGATTTCTGAACAGGAAAGCTCTACGCGGAGCGCGCCTCGCGGTGCCGCCGTTCCCCGCTAATCGGACCGCAATCATGGAAGACGCGATTGCCGTGATGCGCGCGCAGGGAGCACATGTCGAGCTCATCGAAAGCTACGACGTACGCATCGGCATGCCGCAACTCGGCACGTGCATCGCGAGGCCCGCTCCCTCTGATCTGACCTGTTCCACGGTGCTGCTGTATGGGTTCAAGCGCGATCTCAACGCGTATCTCGCTGCAACACAGGCCGCGCCCTCGCGAACGCTCGCCGAGGTCATCGCGTTCAACAACACGTTCGTGCCACCGATGAAATACGGGCAGATCATCGCGATCGGTGCGGAAGCGCTGGATGTGTCCGCCGGAAGTGCCGATACCACACGTTATCTGGCAGATCGCGCCGAAGATCTCCGCCGCTCGAAGCTGGCGCTCGACGGCGTCTTCAACGGGGCCGATGGCATGGCGGGAACGGATGACGACTTCGACGCCGTCATTCACCTCGGCAATGCCAACGCCAATGTGCCTGCCAAGGCGGGATACCCGAGCGTCGCAGTGCCGGGCGGGTTCAATGCCCTATCTACCCTCACGCCTGCGGATCCGCCGATCGCCGTGCCGTTCCCCTCCGACGTGACATTCTCCGGGCCGGCGTTTTCCGAGCCCCGGCTGATCGCGCTGGCGTACGCGTTCGAGCAGGCGACGCACCATCGTGTGCCGCCGGCGAGCACGCCGGCGCTGCGCAGCGACACGGTGCGCGGCAGGCACTAGCGACCGGCATCAGGCCATGTGGGAGCCCAAACGCCTGATTGAGGTGTTTAGACCCTCTAATCACCTCAATTGGTGAGGTGATTAAGCTGTACAATCACCTCACTCGCTGAGGCGATTATGGCAGCCAAACACCTCAATCGATGGATCTGGCAACAGAAAGGGTGGCCCGCGTTCACCTGGGATACCGCCCTTCTGTCAGCGCCCCTGGCCATAGCTCGGCGGACGCAAGGAGAAGTCGCCGGCGTCGCGAAGCTCCTCGATGCCACCACCGATCTGAACGCGCAGCTCGAAGTCCTCACGATGGAAGGCGTGGCAACGAGCGCGATCGAAGGCGAAACCTTCGAACCCATTGCGCTGCGCAGCTCGCTGGCGCGTCGCCTCGGACTTCCAACGGCCGGGCTCCCGGTCCCACCCCGAAGCGTCGAAGGTCTCGTCGATGTGCTGCTGGACGCAACCCGGCACTACGAGCAGCCACTCACACTGAAAAAACTCTGCTCCTGGCAAGGCGCTCTCTTTCCAACCGGAAGATCCGGTCTTCACGAAATACGTGTCGGCGAACTGCGTGGCGAAGATCCGATGCAGATTGTTTCAGGGCCGATCGGTCGAGAGCGTGTGCACTACCAGGCCCCACCGCGAAAAGGACTGGAAGGCGAAATGAAACGCTTCCTCGCCTGGTACAACGAACCACCACGAGGACTCGACGGCCTGGTGCGCGCGGGTCTGGCTCACGCATGGTTCGAGGTCATCCATCCATTTGAAGATGGCAACGGCCGCGTCGGGCGCGCATTGCTCGACCGCGCGCTGGCCCAGGACGAAGGTCGAGCCGTGCGTCTTTACAGCATGTCTGCAAGATTCATGAGCGTGCGCGACGACTACTATGACGCGCTCGAACGGCTCTCCAGCAACGGTCTCAACGTCACCGACTGGCTGCGCTGGTTCCTCGAACAGTTTTCGGCCGCAGCGAAAGCAAGTGAACAGACGGTGGCGCATGTCCTGCGGCGAGCGCGATTCTGGATGAAGCATGCGGGGAGTCCGCTGAACGATCGTCAACGAAAAGCACTGAACGTGCTGCTCGATGCAGGCCCGGAAGGTTTTGCCGGGGGCATGACCAATCGAAAATATGCGCATCTCACGAAGACCAGTCCCGCGACCGCGCAACGCGATCTTGCGCAACTCGTCGAACAAGGCAGCCTGGTGTTGACCGGAGCCGGACGCAGCGCGAGGTACGAGCTGGCTGCGGACTGAGACTCGCAAGTCCCTCCTTCGGTAGACGATTTCCAGGCCGATTCTTCGGCACAATGCTGCTGACGCATGACTCGCTCCTCCCTTGCCAACGCAGCAGTTGATCCCACCACCGGGCGAGGAGTCGCGGCCGCGATCGCCGCGTTCGTCATGTGGGGCCTGTTTCCGCTCTACCTGATCGGCCTGCTGAAAGTGTCGGCGATGCAGATCACGGCGCATCGCATCGTCTGGTCCTGTTTGTTCGTGCTCGGATGGCTCGCGGCCACTGGAGACCTCGGGAAATTGCGCGAAGCCGTGAGTCGCGAAGGCGTTCTCATCCGGCTCGTGGCCAGCGCATTCTTCATCGCCGTCAACTGGTTAGGCTTCGCGTGGGCAGTCAACCATGGCCACGTGCTCGAAGTGAGCCTGGCGTATTTCATCGGGCCTCTGATCAATGTGTTGCTGGGAATCTTCGTGCTGTCGGAACGGCTGGACCGCGCGCAGTGGACCGCCGTTGTGTTCGCCGCCGTCGGCGTCGCCTACCTCACCTTCATCGCCGGCCACCCGCCCTGGATCGCGCTCATGGTCGGGTCATCGTTTGCGTTCTACGGATTGATTCGCAAGACCGTGAGCATCGACGCGCTGCCCGGACTGGCCGTTGAAACTATCCTGCTGGTGCCGTTTGCCGCCGGATTTCTGATCTGGTGTGAGATGCAGGGCATTGGCTCGTTTGGCCACATGAGCGGACTCGTCGATGGCCTGCTGCTCGCCGGTGGAATCGTCACTTCAGTGCCGCTGTTCCTGTTTGCCTACGGTGCACGGCGGGTTCCGTTTTCGACGATCGGCGTGCTGCAGTTCATCGCGCCGAGCATGCAGCTCGTGTGTGGCCTGGTGGTATTCAAGGAGCCGCTCGCGGCAGCGCGTTTGGTCGGGTTCGTGCTGATCTGGATCGGGTTGTTGATCTACATCGGCAATGCGCTGCGGCAGTCGCGCGCGCGCAGGCTCGCCGCGGCGACCTGAGGCTGCAGGGAAGTTAGACGGGCGGCTTCCGGGGAATTCGCAGCGAAACCCCGCCAAGCGAAGGGCCAAGCGAGCGCCAGCTGCCCCACCTTCCGCTGAGACTTCGTTCCAACGGTCCCAGGTGCCCGTAGATGCGGTCTTGCACGAGCGCAACGAGCGCGTCGTAGCTGTCGAGCGCCAGGTGCACTTCAGCGACATAGGCTGGCGAGTTGACTGGCTCGAACTGCGCGCGCTTGTAATGAAGCATCATCGATTCGAACAGCTGATGCAGCTCGTCGGCCGGGGCCTGCGGCTCGTTGGGTATGGACTTGGTCTGGGGCGCGGTCCCCATGTGCTCGATGATGTCGGTAAGGTTCTTGTAGGCACTGTTAGCCGCAAGCACGCGGGTGTAAGACGCCGTCACACCGCTCGCGCGCTCCAGGCGCGAGAGATCGTTCCTCAACGCAGCGAGGTTTGCGGCCGCCGAGGAGTCGTGATGGTCGTGTGAACCTTCGATCCCCTGCGTTCCGACATTGTTCTTTTTCTCGAGCTCGTAATCGGTGAGCACCGTGAGCTGGTGATCGAGCAATGCGAGCTTGGACTGCTTGTCTTTGAGGATCGATTGATACAACACGCGATAGGCGGCGCTTTCGTCCGCAGTGAGGGGCTGCCCGCGCTCCACCTTCTCGAACAGCGCGAGATTCGCCTCCCGCGTTTTCTTGCCGAGCGTGTGGTGCGGCACGGTGACGGCAGAGTTCTCGTTGAGCAGATCGACCTTTTCACTGATCTCGCCCGCCGTCCACCTGGGCGGATCGTATGGGAAGCACAACAGGACAAACGCGAGCACGAGACCCGCTGCCACCCAGAGTAAGACCCGCCGAAGTCTTGTTTTCATTTGACCTTAGAGTACCGCTCTGCCGGGCCGTTGTCTCGCCGAGTTGCTAGCGACTAGCTAACGAACCAGCGCAGCGACATGCAGGAGAGTCCGGCATCGACCTTCGCAATCTCGGACACGGGCAACGGCGCCACCTTCAGTCCGTGATTCTGAAGCAGCGCAAGCGTGCGCGGGCACCCTGCCCTGATGAACACCATGTCGTTGATCCGCAGCGCGTTGGTGGCGTGGCGTTCTTCGTTCGATACGACGAGCGTTCGGTAACCCTCGAGCAGCCCGGAATCTGCGAGCTCGGCAGTCGCGAGGATCGTCTCTTCGTCCACGAGGGAACAATCGGTCTTGAGATGCAGCGTACCGTGCGGAACCGTGACCACCTTGCTCTTCATTCCAATTGACCGGAGCAAGTCCTGCAGATCGGCAGCACCCTGTTCATTCGTTCGTGCGGACAGACCAATGAGGACGCACCCGGGGTCACGAGAATGTCGCCGCCGTCGGCGAAGCCATGTCGCAATTGCAGAACTTCGGGGAATCTTGCCTCGAGTGTGGCGGCTAACTCCTGTGCTTCCGCCATACGGCTCGGCGCGCCGGGGCGCAGCAGTACCGCCGCCTGGCTGAACACCAGCGCCGGATCTTCCACGAAAATCGAATCCGGAAATTGCTCCAGCGGGTCGAGAACAGTTACGTGAACGCCGGCCGATTGCAAAGCGTCGATGTAGGTCTGGTGCTCGGCGACGATGGCTTCGTAATCGGGCGCTGGACCCGGATTGGAACGCAAGCCGTTGACGACGCTCTTGCCGGGTTTGCGGACGATGGCGGAATTGAAGTCGAAGACGCGCATGAAGCTCGAATGCTCAATGTTCGACTGGTTCGGCGCCGTATTCCTGCAGCGTGACCTTTTGCAGCCATACAGTCCCGCTCTCGTTGTCAGGAGTGATTGCAATATAAGTGACGCCAATCTCGGATGCTGCTCCGTGCCAATGTTCGATACCGGGAGCAGTCTTGATGACATCGCCTTTGCTGAAAATTTGCTTGGGCTTCCCTCGTTCCTGGTAGTAGCCCGTACCTTCCGTGATGACGAGAATCTGTCCGCCGGGATCCTTGTGCCAATCCAGTCTCTTGCCTGGAGCAAAAGTTGCGGAAACCATTTCGAAAGGAAAGATGCTGTCGGGCTTGCTCAGTCCGGCAACAGTGGCGACGCGTTTCTTGCTGGCTGCTGGAGTAGCCCGACTATCTGATGCGGTGCTCTTGTATTCCTCTGCCGTAACAGGCTGCGCCCACACGGTGCCTCCCTTTTGTGCCGGGCTGGTTGCCAGATAAGTCACGCCGCTTTCGATGGAAGCCCCGTGCCAGTGTTCCACACCCGGAGCGCATTTGATTACGTCACCTTTGCGCACGATCAGTTTTGGTTTGCCTCTTTCCTGGTAATAGCCGACTCCATCGGTGATCAGCAGGATCTGGCCTCCCGGATGGTTGTGCCAGGCCAATCTCGTATTCGGCAGGAATTCCGCCACGGCAATGTTTGAATTCAGCAAGCCATCGGCTTTATGCAATTCGAGGAGCCAGGCGGCGGGCGTGCTGCGCGCAGGCGGAAAAACATCTCCGCTGAAAAACGCGAAGGCGTCCTGGGCCACCGCCCGGTGGGACAGCAGTGTCATTGCCAATGCACACAGGTACGGATACTTCTTCATATGCTCTCCACGCCGACCTAAGCGCAATGTTAGAGGAACGGATCCGCCGGATTAATGTGCGCAATGTGCATGCGCTCATGAATGGACGTCATGAGTGGTGGGCCGGGTCGAGTGCGCCCGTTCAGGGAGGGTTCAGTGGCACTCCTTATTATGGCTACCATGGCACGCACTCCACTTCGAGAAATCGCAGCTCTGTTCTTATGTCTTTTGTGGGGCTTTTCCCACGCCCAGAACAGCGAGCCCTATGAGCCCGACCCGCCGGATCGCGCCGCGCGCCTCAGCTATATCCAGGGCGAGGTCTCATTGCAGCCGGCCGGCGAAGAAGACTGGGCGTCGGCCATCGTCAATCGCCCGCTGACCACCGGCGACAAGCTGTGGTCGGAGCCGGATGCGCGCGCCGAGATCCAGGTCGGCCCGGCCGCGGTGCGCCTTGGCAGCAATACCGGCTTTTCATTTCTCAACGTCGACGACAACACAATCCAGATGCGCGTGACCTCGGGCGTCCTCAACGTCAGCGTGCGTACGCTTCGCGACAGTGAGCAGATCGAGATCGACACTCCGAACGTTGCGCTGTCTGTGCTGCGGCCAGGCAACTATCGCGTGGAAGTGAACGACGCCGGCGAGAGCACCATCGTCAAGGTCAGCGAAGGCGAACTTCAGGCCACCGGCGCGTCGCAGGACATCGTCGTCCATGCGCAGCAGATCGTCACGTTCACAGGCGTCGATGAACTCGTCGCACAGCACGGCAAGCTGGGCGCGCCCGATGAATTCGATTCGTGGAGCCTCGACCGTGACCGGCGCAACGCGCTCGCGGCCACGTCGCGCACAGCCGAATACGTGGCGCCCGATGTCACTGGTTATGAAGACCTCGAGGACAACGGCACGTGGAGCTCCGAGCCCGAGTACGGATATGTGTGGACACCGCGCGTCCACGTCGGCTGGGCGCCTTACAGCTATGGCCGATGGGTATGGGTATCACCCTGGGGTTGGAGCTGGATCGACGACTCGCATTGGGGCTACGCGCCGTTTCACTACGGCCGATGGGCGCACGTTCGCAATCGCTGGTGTTGGGTGCCGGGGCCTCGGCATCACCGCGCGGTGTACGCGCCGGCGCTGGTCGCTTGGGGCGGCCATCCTGGACCCAGCGTCTCGTGGTCTCCGCTCGGACCGCGCGAACTCTATGTGCCGGGGCGCCGCTTCAGCCGTGACTACTGGGAGCGTGTAAACGTCGCGAACACGAATGTGAATCGCGCGGCCTTCTCGACCGTGGTGGTAAACAGGATCAAGGAAGGCGCCTATCGAAACCGCACGGCACCGGGCGGTGTGACCGCCGTGTCGCGCAACGCGTTCACGTCGGCCGGCCGCACCGTCGACCATCGCGTGCGCGTCAATGATCGGGAGTTGTCGCGAACTGTTGCGAGCGCAGTGGCACCACGCATCGCGCCGGTGCGAGAGAGTCGCCTGGGCGGGCCGGCACGTGCGAATGTACGTGTACCACCTTCGTCCATCGCGAATCGCCAGGTCGTCGTGCGCAGAGACCCGCCGCCCGCGGCAGCGCGATTCGCGCGGCGCCCTGCTCCCAGTGGCGATTTTTCGCAATCACTCTCTGAACGCGTTGCTCGCACCGCCGAACGCAATCGTGCGGATCGCCCGTCGCGCGTGGACCGGCCGGTCAATGAATCCACCCCGCACTCGTCCGTTTTCGCACCGCGCGCAATCGCCGATCGGGTGCGTGAGGATCGTGATCGGCAAGTGCGAGGGGAACAGCAGCGGCGCGAGGCCTTGCAGCAGCGCGAAGCTTTGCAGCAACGCGAAGCTATGGATCGGCAGCGCTGGCAGCGGCAGGAAGATCAGGTGCGTCAACAGCGCGAGCAGGCGCGCTCTTCGCGCCAACCGCAGCCGCAGGAACGTGAGCGGAACCAGCGTCAGATGGATGCGGTGCGGCAGGCCGCGGAGCGGCAGGTGGAACAGCGTCAACGATCGGAACAGCGCGAGCGCCACACGGAGCGCAGACAGGTCGAGCAGCCGCGCGTCGAGCGGCCGCGAGTCGAGCAACCGCGAGTTGAGCAGCCGCACGTCGAGCGGCCGCAGGTCGAGCGATCCAATCGTTCCGAGGCGCAGAGGCCGGCCGAGTCGAGACCACAACCGCGCGCTCGAGAAGGCGGCAACACTCGCGCGAAGAGGGATTGAGGCTGCACGCCTTGCGTCCAGGACAGGTCCCGAAATCTCAGGAACTCCGCTGACATCCATTTTTCGTACGAGGCGAGTATGGTCAGCCCGGTTTGAAAACCAAATCGGGAGATCCCATGCAAGGTCCCGGCAATTTCGATCTTTCGCGGCGCGACGTTCTGAAGCTCGGAGCCGCCGCAACCGCCGCACCCATGGTGGCCAACGCGCAGCAGGCGGACCCACGGACGCCGCCGTCGTCAGCCACCGTGACGCTCAACGTCAACGGCAAGACGCACTCCCTCAAGCTCGACACTCGAACCACGCTGCTGGACGCGTTGCGTGAGCACTTGCAGCTCACCGGTTCGAAGAAGGGCTGCGACCACGGTCAATGCGGCGCTTGCACGGTGCTGGTCGATGGCCGGCGCACCAATTCGTGCCTGACGCTGGCGGTCATGCACCAGCGACACAAGGTGACGACCATCGAGGGCCTGGGAACGCCCGACCAAGATGCATCCGATGCAGGCGGCATTCGTCAAACACGACGGCTTCCAGTGCGGGTATTGCACGCCCGGGCAGATCTGCTCCGCGGTAGGCGGTACTCGCAGAAATCAAGCAAGGCATCCCGAGCCATGTGAGCAACGATCTCAACGCCAGCGTGCAGCCGACGCAGAGCGAAATCCGCGAGCGCATGAGCGGCAACATCTGCCGGTGCGGCGCGTACTCGAACATCGTCGACGCCATCACCGAGGTGGCCACCAGGTGAGCGCATGAAGCCCTTCAGCTACGAGCAGGCGGCCACGCCCGCCGCAGCCGCAGCCGCCGCGGCGCGCAACCCGGATGCCAAGTTCATCGCGGGCGGCACCAACCTGCTGGATCTCATGAAGCTCGAGATCGAAAAGCCGGCGCATCTCATCGACGTGAATGACCTCGCGCTGAACAAGATCGAGAGCACCCCCGATGGCGGCATGCGCATCGGCGCGCTCGTGCGCAACACGGATCTGGCCGCCGACGCGCGCGTGCGGCGCGAGTATCCGCTGCTGTCGCGCGCCTTGCTGGCCGGCGCCTCCGGCCAGCTACGCAACAGCGCCACCACGGCAGGCAACCTGCTGCAACGCACCCGCTGCCCGTACTTCTACGATACGAACCAGGCCTGCAACAAGCGCGAACCCGGCAGCGGCTGCGCGGCACTGCAGGGGTTCAGCCGCCAGCTCGCGGTGATCGGTTCGAGCAACGCCTGTATCGCGACCCACCCTTCCGACATGGCGATCGCGATGCGCGCGCTCGATGCGACCGTCGAAACGGTGCAGCCGGACGGCGCGGCGCGGAAAATTCCCATCGCGGACTTCCACACGCTGCCCGGTGACACGCCACACATCGAGAACACGCTGAAGCGTGGGGAGTTGATCACCGCCGTGACGTTGCCCAAGCCCATCGGCGGCAAACAGATCTATCACAAGGTGCGCGACCGCTCTTCGTATGCCTTCGCGCTGGTCTCCGTGGGCGTGATCGTGCAGCCCGACGGCAGCGGTCGGGTGGCGGTGGGCGGCGTGGCTCACAAGCCCTGGCGCGTCGAAGCGGCGGAAGCCGAGCTGCCGCGCGGCGCGAAGGCCGTGACCACGCAAACTACTGGCCGATGCAAGGCCAACCCACGACAACGAATTCAAACTCACGCTGGTCGAGCGCACGCTCGAAGCGGTGCTGGCTGAAGCGAGGAGCGCGGGATGAAACACGACAAGCCGGCTACCCAGAATCCCACCGATCGCAAGAAAGTCATCGGCAAAGCCACGGATCGCTACGAGGGCAAACTCAAGACCACGGGCACGGCGAAATATGCCTACGAGTGGCACGACATCGCGCCCAAGCCGGCGTACGGCTATGTGCTCGGCGCCGCCATCGCCAAGGGCCGCATCGTGTCCATCGACACTGGCGCCGCGGAATCCGCGCCCGGCGTGTACGCGGTCGTCACCGCGCAGAATGCGGGTCCACTCGACCAAGGGAAATTTCAACACCGCCAAATCTGCTCGCCGGACCCGAAGTTCAGCACTACCACCAGGCCGTGGCCGTCGTGGTCGCGCGCACTTTCGAAGAAGCGCGCGCGGCCGCGGGCAAGATCAAGGTGCGCTACGCCGCCGAGCCCGGTGCGTACGATCTCGCCAAGGCGAAGGACAGCAGCGCAGAAACCGCCCGCGCAATTCGGCACCGAGCCGGACTCCGCCGCCGGTGATTTCAACGGCGCCTTCGCGGCGGCGCCCGTGAAGTTCGACGCCACCTACACCACGCCGGACCAGACGCACGCGATGATGGAGCCGTTCGCCTCGATCGCGGCCTGGAAAGGCGACGAGCTCACGGTGTGGACGGCCAATCAGATGATCGCCTGGGCCCGCGGCGACCTCGCCAAGACGCTGCAGATGGATCCGGCCAAGGTGCGCGTGGTGTCGCCGTACATTGGTGGCGGATTCGGCGGCAAGCTCTTCCTGCGCTCGGATGTGCTGCTGGCAGCGCTCGGAGCGCGGGCCGCGAAGCGGCCCGTGAAGGTGGCGCTCCCTCGCCCGCTGATGGCGAACAATTCCACGCACCGTCCGGCGACGATCCAGCGCGTTCGCCTCGGCGCGACCGCGGATGGAAAGATCACGGCCTTCGCGCACGAGACCTGGTCGGGCAATCTGCCCGGTGGCAGTGCCGAGATGGGCATCCTCGCCTCGCGCGCCTTGTATGCCGGGGCGAACCGCATGACGGCAACCCGGCTCGCGACGCTCGACCTGCCCGAGGGCAATGCCATGCGCGCGCCCGGCGATGCGCCCGGGCTCGATGGCGTTCGAAGTGGCCATCGACGAAATGGCGCACCAGCTGAAACTGGATCCTGTCGAATTCCGCATTCGCAACGACACGCAGCAGGATCCCGGAGAAACCGGCGCGCGTGTACTCCACTCGCAAGCTGGTCGAATGCCTGCGCACCGGCGCGGAAAAATTCGGCTGGAACCGCCGCAACGCGCAGCCCGGCAAGGTGCGCGACGGCCGCTGGCTCGTGGGGCTGGGCGTGGCGACCGCCTATCGCGGAGCGCCCGTGCTCGACTCCGCGGCGCGCGTGCGGCTCGATGCACAGGGTGTGGTCACCGTCGAAACCGACATGACGGATATCGGCACCGGCAGCTACACCATCATCCAGCAGACCGCCGCCGAGACGATGGGCGTGCCGCTCGAACGCGTCGTCGTGAAGCTCGGCGATTCACGCTTTCCGGTCTCAGCCGGTTCCGGCGGGCAATTCGGCGCCGTGAGCGCCACCTCCGGCGTGTACGCCGCCTGCGTGAAGTTGCGCGAAGCCGTCGCGCAGAAGTTAGGCGTCGATCCGGCCACCGCCGACTTCACGGACGGCGTCGTCGTCGCAGGCGGCAAACGCATGCCACTCGGCGAGGCCGCGGGTCCGCAGGGCCTCGTCGGTGAAGACAAGATCGAGTTCGCGAGCTCGCGCGACAAGTATCTGCACTACACCTTCGGCGCGCATTTCGTCGAGGTCGCCGTCGACTCGCTGACGGCGGAGATCCGCGTGCGGCGCATGCTGGCGGTGTGTTCGGCGGGCCGCATCCTGAACCCCAAGGCCGCGCGCAGCCAGATCATCGGCGCGATGACCATGGGCGTGGGCGCCGCGCTCATGGAAGACCTGGTGGTCGACAAGCGCGCTCGGATTCTTCGTCAATCACGATCTCGCCAGTTACGAAGTGCCCGTTCACGCGGACATCCCGCATCAGGAAGTCATCTTCCTCGACGACGAAGATCCGACGCTGTCGCCGATGAAAGCGATGGGCGTTGGAGAGCTCGGCATCTGCGGCGCCGCGGCCGCGGTGGCCAATGCGATCTACAACGCCACGGGCGTCCGCGTGCGCGACTATCCGATCACGCTCGACAAACTACTGCCGCAAGCTGGGCGTGCGAACGGCTTGATCTTTCAGTTCGCGCCTTCGACCGTGCAGCAGCGGCTCGGTATATCCGTTGGGCTGCTCGACGCCCTTGAACACCAGATCGCAGGCCGCCTGGAAGGCCAGTGAGCGGTCGAAGCCTGTCGACATCGGCGTATAGGACGGATCTGCGGCGTTCTGCCTGTCGACGACCTCCGCCATCCGCTTCATCGCCGCCAGCACCTCCTCGCGCGTGGCGATACCGTGCAGCAGCCAGTTGGCAAGGTGCTGACTGGAGATGCGCAGCGTCGCGCGGTCTTCCATCAGCCCTACGTTGTGAATATCGGGCACCTTCGAACACCCGATTCCCTGGTCGATCCAGCGCACCACGTAGCCGAGAATGCCCTGCGCGTTGTTCTCGAGCTCTTCGCGTTTCTGCGCTTCGCTCCAGTTCGTTTCCGTCGCGAGCGGCGGCGTCAGGATATCGCGCAGGGAAGCGCGTGGCCGCGTCGCCAGCTCGCGCTGCCGCGCGGGCACGTCCACCTGGTGGTAGTGCAATGCGTGCAAGGTTGCCGCGGTGGGACTCGGAACCCAGGCCGTGTTGGCACCCGACTTCGGATGCGCGATCTTGGTCTCGAGCATCTCCGCCATCCGGTCGGGCATCGCCCACATGCCCTTGCCGATCTGCGCGCGACCGGCCAGTCCGCAGGCGAGTCCGATATCGACGTTGCGATCTTCATAGGCCTTGAGCCAGGCAGCTGTGCGTATCTCGCCCTTGCGCAGGACCGCGCCCGCCTGCATCGCGGTGTGGATTTCGTCGCCGGTACGATCGAGAAAGCCCGTGTTGATGAAGATGATGCGATCCCTGACCGCGCGAATGCACTCTTTCAGATTGACCGTCGTGCGCCGTTCTTCGTCCATCACACCGATCTTCACGGTGTGACGGGCGAGGCCTAACAGGTCTTCGACGCGATCGAACAGCGTGTTGGCAAAAGCGACCTCGTCGGGTCCGTGCATTTTCGGTTTGACGATGTAGACCGAACCGGCGCGACTGTTCCGGTACCGCCCTAACCCCTTCAGGTCGATGATCGCGATCATGGCGGTGATAGTGGCGTCGACGATCCCTTCCGGCGACTCGCGGTTTCGGTGAAGGACGAGATCCGTCGTCATCAGGTGTCCGACATTGCGGATCAACATCAGGCTGCGCCCAGGAATCTGCACGCTGCCGCCCGCCGGCGACTGGTAGCTGCGATCGGCATTGAGCTCGCGATCGACATGGCCGCCGCCCTTCGGAAACCGCGCCGTGAGATCGCCGCGCATCAGGCCCAGCCAGTTGCGATAGACGGCCACCTTGTCCGCGCTGTCGACCGCCGCGATGGAGTCCTCGAGATCCATGATCGTGGTCAGCGCCGATTCGAGCTGGACGTCCGCGACGCCAGCCGGGTCGTCACGGCCGATCGGATGCGCGCGGTCGATGCGCACCTCGATGTGCAGACCATGGTTCTCGAATAACAGCGTGGTCGGTGATGCTTCGGTACCGAGGAACCCTTTGAACTGCGTCGGCCTCGCGAGCGTGGTCTGCGTGCCGTCGATCAGCGTGACCTCGAGAGCCCCGCCCGCAACAGCGTAACCGGCTGCGTTCCGATGACTGTCCGACGACAGCGGCACGACCTGATCCAGCAAAGCGCGTGCGCGCGCGATCACCTCGCGGCCGCGCGCGGGGTTGTAACTCGCGCCGCGCGCTAGCGTTCCGGTTTCCTCGATCACATCGGTGCCATAAAAGGCATCGTAGAGACTGCCCCAGCGGGCATTGGCGGCATTGAGCGCGTAGCGCGCATTGCTGAGCGGCACGACCAGCTGGGGACCGGCGAGTTGCGCGATCTCGGCATCGACATTCCGCGTACCGATCTGAAAATCCGCGCCTTCGGGAACCAGGTATCCAGAACCGGCAAGGTGCGCTTCATGCGCCGCGACGTCGAAGGGTTGCCCGCGTCGCGCGCGATGCCATGCGTCGATCTCACGTTGCAGCTCGTCGCGTCGCCCTAGCAAGGTCTGGTTGAGAGGCACGAGTTCATCCAGCATCGCGGCGAATCCGTTCCAGAAGCGCGCGGTGTCCAGTCCCAGCCGGACAGCGAGCTCCTGCTCGATCAGCTGGGCCAGTTCCGCGGACACCTGCAATCCGCCGCGCGCATAGTAGTTGGTACTCATCATCGACTCCGTTCAGTGGCAGGCTTGGGCGGATCGCGGACAGTGGTTGCTGCGCGAGCAGATTGTGGTGGCTTCATGAGACAGGGCATCGGCGATCCAGCCGATGTTGAGAACCTTGGAGACGGTGTGCAGCGCCTGTTTGGTCTGCGCAGGTATCGCCGCGTCGCCGCCGCCCTTGCGGCAGGCATCCGCCACCGCCTGGATCAGCGCGGTTTCATCGAACCCCTGCGCCGACAGCGCCGGCGACAGATCGACGCCCACCGACAGCACGTGCGAAGCGGCGGCGGCATCGCGAGTCAGCATCGAATGGCAGCAGTACATCCGGGTGCGATCGCCATCCGGCATGATCGAGATCTGCGATCGGGGCTTGTGCGCCGTCTTCGCGGAGCCGGTGCCTGGATTGCGCAACAGCCGGAACACCGCCCAGCGCGGGCACGGATCGGGAACGACGCTCATGTTGCCCCAGGGCAGCGGGATGCCATTGGCGCGATACACCGCGCGCAGGAAACCGGGAGCGTAAGCATCGAAGAAATGCCAGTGCCGATAGGGTGAGACCGATGTCATCCGCCGCATCATCACCGCCGAGGTCACGCCGAGGCGCGAGCCCGCCTCGACCGAGTGCGCCTCGCGGATGAGGAAGCGGCGGAAAGGCGCGCGCGGACACATCAGCGCGGCCGCGAAGAAGCTGCATTCGAAGTCGCGCCAGGCGTAGAGCACGTCCTGCGGACCCATGCCGGCGCCGCCGGACGCAGACTCCGCCACTTCGTTCCAGGTCGCCTCATGCGGAGAAATGAGGCCGTCGCCGTTGTGCATGATGCGGTGGCCGGCGAAGAACGCGAGCTCGTACTTGAGCCGCGGCTCCTGCGACTTCAGGCGCTTGTTGATCCACACCGTGTTAGGCGCCTCGAACCGCGAACGCACCATCGCGCGCGCCGGCTTGTCCGGCGATTCGAACCAGCGGATCTGCAGTCCGAGTCGCTTGCAGATCGCCAGCAGCTCTTGCACCGTCAACGGCATCCGCCGGTCGCCGACCTGCTCCGCCGCGCGCTCGATGTCGGGGAAATCGTTGTGGCGCGTTTCCTGCCACACACGGATCAGCAACTGCGCGAACTGCTTGCCCGTGGTCGCGGTCTGGCTCAACAGCTCCGGCAGCGCGATCTGCAGCAGGTCGTGGGAAAACAGGAATCCAGGCTCGAGTGGCATCGCGGCCAGCCCGCCCCGGGCCGGCGACTTCGGTTCGGGCGCGAGCTCGGTGTTCTGATCCAGGAACCAGCCGGAAGGCTTGTCGAAGATGCCCGCCAGCAGCCCGAGCATGTCGTCCGAGGGCACGCGCTGGCCGTTTTCGATCATGCTGAGGTACGAAACAGACGGCGCGGAAGTGGCGTCGATCTGCACGCAGCGGGCCGAGAGTTCCTCGAGCGTCAAACCATTGCGTTTGCGCAGCGTACGCAGCTTGGCGCCGAGGAAATGACCTTGTCGGACTAATGCACCCATGGTGTGAAATTCACAATGTGAAGTTTTCGATGTGAAAATCTATGCTCGAAACACTCTACTCTCTGGCCCCACGACGCATCAAGCACCAATCAACCGCCACGGAGTCCGAACCATGTCCGATCGAGCCGCGCAGCAGCACCGCCTCAGCACCGAATGGAGCACGCATCCGAGGTGGCGCGGCATCGAGCGTCCCTACTCCGCGGCCGACGTCGTGCGATTGCGCGGCACGGTGCACGTCGAGCATTCGCTGGCCCGTCTGGGCGCGGAAAAATTCTGGAAACTGCTGCACGAGGAGCCGGTGGTCGGCGGCCTCGGCTGCGTCACCGGCAACCAGGCCGTGCAGGCGGTGCAATCGGGACTCAAGGCTATCTACTGCTCCGGTTGGCAGGTCGCCGGGGACGGCAACAGCGCCGGCGAGATGTATCCGGACCAGAGCCTCTACCCCGTCGACTCCGTCCCGAAGATGATCGAGCGCATCAACAATGCGCTGCTGCGCACGGACCAGATCCACGCGCTCGAGGGCGAGAGCGCCATCGACTGGCTGGCGCCGATCATCGCCGACGCCGAGGCCGGCTTCGGCGGCAACCTGAATGCCTTCGAGCTCACCAAGGCGATGATTCGTGCCGGCGCGGCCGGCGTGCACTTCGAGGATCAGCTCTCCTCGGCGAAGAAATGCGGCCACATGGGCGGCAAAGTGCTCGTGCCCACCGACGAAGCCATCAACAAGCTGGTGGCAGCTCGACTCGCCGCCGACGTTTCGGGTGTGCCGACCTCGTGATCGCACGCACCGACGCGGAGGCCGCGAACCTGCTGACCTCCGATCACGACGCGCGCGACCTGCCGTTCCTGACCGGGCAGCGGAGCCCCGAGGGTTTCTTCCACGTGAACAATGGCATCGAGCTGGCGATTGCCCGGGGCCTGGCCTACGCGCCGTACGCCGACCTGATCTGGTGCGAGACCGCCAAGCCCGACATCGAGGAAGCCCGCCGTTTCGCGAAAGGCATCCACGAGCGGTACCCGGGCAAACTACTGGCCTACAACTGCTCGCCCTCCTTCAACTGGGAGTCGAAGCTGAGCGCCGTCGAGATGCGGAGCTGGCGCGAGCGCCTCGCGGCTTTGGGCTACCGCTTCCAGTTCATCACGCTCGCGGGATGGCACGCGCTCAACCTGTCGATGTTCGAGCTGGCGTCGGCCTATCGCACCGACGGCATGCTGGGTTATTCGAGACTCCAGCAACGCGAGTTCGCCCGCGAAAGTGATGGCTATCGCGGCACGCGTCACCAGGCTTTCGTCGGCACCGGCTACTTCGACGCCGTGCAGACGGTGATCACGTCGGGACAGTTCTCCACGGGCGCCATGCAAGGCAGCACCGAGCAGGCGCAGTTCCATGTCAGCCGCGCTTCGTGATCGCGGCGTGAGCGCGCAACCCCACTTGCCGCCGCCTGCCATCGATTTCGATACGCGGCCGGTTCAGCTTGCGCGCGAACTCAAGGCGGCGCTTCGAAGACTACAACGCCGAATTCACGCGCATCACGCGCCGGGCCGCGCGGCATTTCCGGGCCAGGGACTGGCCGGCCGCGCGAGCCGACGCCGTGCAACGTATCGAACTGTACGAACGACACGTCAGCTCCGCGATCGAAGCGTTGCGCCACGAGCTGGGCGCCGCGCTTCATGACCGCGACCTGTGGGTCGAGGTCAAACGACGGTTCGCGCTGCTGATCGCCGACGTCCCGGACAGCGACTTCTACCGGACCTTCCTGAATTCGATCACCCGCGACGTCTTCGCGACGATCGGTGTCGATGAGGAGATCGAGTTCACCGCCACCGCCGCGGGCCGCGCTTCCGGCAGCGTCTCGATCCGCGTCCACCCGGTGGGCGACTCACTGCAGCGGGCGATCGGCGAGCTGCTGAAGGACCTGCCCTTTGCCAGCCTGATTGCCAACGTCGAGAGTTTCGCGCGCGAGATCTGCCGTGAATTGACGCCGCATTTCGACACGCGGCGGCAGAGTGCCGCTCCGCAGCTGGTGGAAGTGATCGACGCTCCCTTCTACCGCGGTGATACGGCCAACGTCGTCGGCCGCATGATCGGCGACGGGAGCATCACCCCGTTCGTCATCGTCTTTCACCATGCCGCTGACGGGCTGAAGGTCGACTCCGTGCTGCTGGCGCGCAGCGACATCAGTTCGCTGTTCGGATTCACGCGCTCCTACTTTCACGTCGACCTGCCGGTAGTCAGTGCGGCGGTGTCGCTGCTGCGCAGCTTCATGCCCGGCAATTCCGTGGATGAGCTCTACACGATTCTGGGCCGCGCCAAGCAGGGCAAGACCGAGCGCTACTATGCCTTGAGCCGCCACCTCGCCCAATCCTTCGACGTATTCGTGCACGCGCCGGGTCAGCGCGGACTGGTGATGGTCGTCTTCACGCTGCCCTCGCATGACCTGGTGTTCAAGGTCATCCGTGACCGCTTCGGCCCGCCGAAGAACACCACGCGCACCGAGGTCATGGAAAAATACAAGTGGGTCTTCGAGCACGATCGCGTCGGCCGCCTCGTCGATGCCCAGGAGTATCGGCAGCTGAAACTTCCCAGGGCGCGCTTCATGCCGGCGGTGCTCCAGGAATTGCTGACCGAGTCCGGCAGCGTGTGCCGTCTCGACGGTGACGACCTGATCATCGGCCACTGCTACATCGAGCGCAGGCTGCGCCCGTTGGACCTGTTTCTTCGCGACGCGGATTCCGCCGCCGCCGAACGTGCGTTGCTCGACTATGGCGATGCTTTGCGCGAGCTCGCGGAAAGCGACGTCTTTCCCGGCGACCTGCTGCTCAAGAACTTCGGGGTCACCAGCCAGGGCAAGGTCGTCTTCTATGACTATGACGAAGTGACTTCACTGCGCGAATGCAATTTCCGCGAATTGCCGGTGGCCAGCAGCGAAGAGGAAGAGTTCAGCGCGGAGCCGTGGTTCTTTGTCGGCGCCAACGACATCTTCCCTGAGCAATGGCTGCCATTCCTCGGAATTCCGGCGGAGCTGCTCAAATCGTTCAGAGCCCGTCACGGCGATCTGCTGGGCCCGCATTGGTGGCGCAACGTCCAGCCTCGACTGGACGTGTAGTCCCACAGGTTTGCCGCTCGCTGAAATGCAAAGGGCCCCGGCGCGTAACGCCGGGGCCCTTTTTCAAACACTCGACTTAGAACTTGAACCGCATGGTGAGACCATACGAAAGCGGTGCGCCGAGATTCGCATCGTACGTACCCGTCTGCAGCGTCGCGTCGAACACCACCTGGTAGTACTCCGCGTCGGTCAGATTCTGCGCCCAGGCTTCGACCGTCCAGAACTCATCCCGCGAACCGAGCGCGAACCGCGCATTCACCAGCGTGAGCGCGTCCTGCAGTTTGGCCGGGTTGAGATCCGATCCGGTGTTGAACTCCGAGGTGTACTTCGCTCCGGCGTTGGCACGCCACACCAGCGACTCACCGAGGTTGCGCTCGTAGGTCGCGGCCAGCGAGCCCGACCATTCCGGCGCGAACGACATCTGCGCATTCGGCAGGCGGAACAGCGAGGCGAATGGCGGCGTGAAGTCGCCGTACTCGGTCTGCGCGTAGGTGACGCCCGCGTTGAACACCAGGTTCTCCACCGGAGTGAAGTCGAAATCGAGGTCGACGCCCTGCGACGTCACTTCCGGAATCGACACGACCACGAAGGCGGTGCCCGTGAACGTATTGAGCTGGAAGTCCTGGAACTCCTGGAAGAAGAGCGCGGTGTTCATGCGGAACTTGCGGTTCTCCGACAGGAATTTCGCGCCGAGCTCGTACGAATCGACCGTCTCGGGTGCGAAGCTCGTGTCCGCATCGACCGTGAACAGGGGCGCACCGGTCGGATGCCACCGGATCGCGTTCGCGGTCGAAATTGAACCCGCTCGCCTTGTAGCCGCGCGCGTACGACACGTAGCTCATGAGCTTCGGTGTCACGTTGTACGCGAGCTTCACCGTACCGCTGAAGTCGTCTTCGTCGATGCTCTGCGCCGTGGTGAGATCGTTGTAGATAGGATCGCCGAACGTTCCGCAACCGAAGGCGTACCAGGCAGGCACGGCCGCGGCCGGCAGCACACCAGCGATGATCGGGTAGCGCGAGCGCGAGGCCGCACAGCCAGCGCCGCCGTCCGAGTTCTCGTACGTCGTATCGAGGTCCTTCGTCTCCTGCGTGTAGCGCAGGCCAATCGTGCCGGCGAGCTTCTCGGTGAAACGGAAGGTGTCGTTGGTGAACACGGCGAAGGAATCCGAGCGCTGCTCGAATCGATCCTGGAATCCGGCGCCCGAACCGTAAGCGCTCTGCGCCGGCAGACCGGTCAACGCATTCACGAGCGTCGGCGACGCGCCGTTCGACAGCGCGAGGCTGTAATACGTTTCGAAGTCCGCGCCATAACGCAGGTTCACGTTCGAATCGAGATCCTCGGCGGCGTAGAACGCGCCGAAGAGCCACTCGAAGCGATTGGTCTCGCCCGAGATGCGCAGCTCTTCGGAGAGCTGGGTGAACTCGTTGCCGTTCGGACCGGCGGAATTGCGCCAGACGATGTCGCCCGTCGTGTAGTCCGCGTCCATGCCGTGCGTGGCCTCGAACTGGCGCCAGGCGGTGATCGACGTGATCTTGCCGAATGCCTTGTCGATGCCGAGCTCGACCGACAGTCCCATGTCGTCGATGTTCTGCTCCGTCGAGCGATTCAGGTACGCGACGCGGCTGAAGGGATCAGCCGGCCGAGCGACGCCCGAATTGTCCGTGGCGACCGCATCGATGAGCAGCTGCCGATGGGCCGTCGTTGATCTGCACGGCGGCGCAGCAGTGTTCGGTGCGCTGGGAATAGTCGGCGATGAGGAGCGCGCTCACGTCATCCGACGGCGTGAACAGCAGCTGGCCGCGCGCTCCGAGGGAGTCGCGGTCGGCATCGCTCGTTTCCTGGCGCGGGCCTTCGCCGGTGACTACATCGTACACACCGTCGCGCTTGCGATTCGTCGCGTAGAACCGTCCGGCGAGCCGCTCGTCGATCAGCGTGCCGTTGATCCCGGCACCCACGTCATAACCACCGAAATTTGAACCGGTGAGCTCAGCGACGCTCGAGAAGTCGAACTGCGGGCGCTTGGTGATCACGTTGATGGCGCCCGCGGAGTTGTTCTTGCCGAACAACGTGCCCTGCGGACCTTTCAGAACTTCGATGCGCTCGATCTCGCCGAGATCGCCGAAGCCGACGCCGTTGCGCGGCCGATACACGCCGTCGATCACGACACCCACCGACGACTCGACACCGATGTTGTCGCCCACGGTGCCGATGCCACGGATGCGCGCGGTGGTGGACACTTCGTTCGAAGACGAGGTCACGAGCAGGCCGGGCGCGAGGAGCGTCAGGTCCTTGATGTCTCGGACGCCGGAATCCTGGAGGAGCTGCGCGCCAATTGCCGTCACGGTGATCGGCACGTGCTGCAGGTCCTGCTCGCGCTTCTGCGCGGTAACGACGACCGTCTCGAGGACTTCCGCGTCACCGACGTAGTCGGAATCCGCAGTCGTTGCGAGCGCGTTCGGCGCGATACACGCGAGCGCTACGCTCGCACTGAGCGCGTTGCGGCGCCAAATCGATTTGAACTTCATCTGCTAACCCTTCTGATTTCTTGCTAGGCGAAGCGGCGCATCTTGGTTGCGCTATCACACAGCGTCAACGCCAGCGTCGCCAAAATGGGACACAAGTCGTCTCGATTTTTTTGCGGAATGTTGTTTGGAACGGACGGCGCGACGCACGTCACAACACGCAAAACGGGCCTTAGTAGAAGGCCTGACACCGGGGGACACGATTATGGTCAATGGGACATTTCGCGTTTCCCGGCAAGCGGGAAATTGACCGGACTAACTACCTGAAGATGTCTTCCTCGCCGTCAGCCTCCGGCATCGGGCGAATGCGATCCCACCCGGTCCAGCTTCGCAAGGGACCGAAATTTGGCGTCCCCGCAGAGATTTGCACCCCACCCGCGCGGCCGGACAAGGCTATGCTTGGCCAGATGAATGCCGCTTTGCCCACCGAATTGTCGCCAGCCGCCCTCGCCGCCGAACTCAAGCAGCGCTTTGGCTTCGATTCCTTTCGTCCCGGGCAGCAGGAGGTCGTGCGGGACATTCTCCGCGACCGCGATCTGCTGGCGATCATGCCAACCGGCGGCGGCAAATCGCTGTGCTTCCAGCTCCCGGCCCTGCTGCGCCCCGGCGTATGCATCGTGGTATCGCCATTGATTGCGTTGATGCAGGACCAGGTGCGCCTGCTACAGAACAACGGCATCGATGCGACGTTCATCAACTCGTCGCTCGAGCGCGCTGAAGCGTCGCGGCGCCTCGCCCGACTCGAGCGCGGCGAGTTCAAGCTCCTGTACGTCGCTCCCGAGCGGTTGCTGCAGTCCGAATTCCTGGGCGAAGTGTTGCCGCGGCTACAGGCCGCGCACGGCATTTCGGGTCTGGTCGTCGATGAAGCTCATTGCGTTTCGGACTGGGGTCACGATTTCCGCCCGGAGTATCGCCAGCTCCAGCGGCTTCGCACGCAATTCCCCCACGTGCCGATCGCTGCCTTCACCGCCACTGCCACTGAAAGGGTCCGGCAGGACATCGTGCAGCAGCTCGCCCTCCGCGAGCCGCGCATTCATGTCGCCAGTTTCAATCGCCCTAACTTGTACTACGCCGTACGTCCCAAGACCCCGGCGACGTACCCGGAAGTCGTCGAGCATGCGCGCCGCGAAGGCGGCGCGGGCATCATCTACTGCCTGTCGCGCAAGCGGGTCGATGAGCTCGCCGCGCAGTTGCAAGGCGACGGCATCCGGGCATTGCCCTATCACGCCGGTCTCGACGCAAACACGCGCCGTGACAACCAGGAGGCGTTCATTCGCGACGACGCGCAGGTGATCGTCGCCACCATCGCCTTTGGCATGGGCATCAACAAGCCCGACGTGCGATGGGTCGTGCACTATGACTTGCCGAAAACGCTCGAAGGTTACTACCAGGAATCCGGTCGCGCCGGCCGCGACGGCGAGCGCGCGCGCTGCATCCTCTATTTCGGCGCAGGCGACATTCGAACTGCCGAGTTCATCATCGCGCAGAAAGTCGATTCAGTGACCTTCGAGCCGCTGGTGGACGAGCAGCGAATAGCCCGGCAGCAGTTGCGACAGGTGCTGAACTACGCGGAATCCGGGGAATGTCGCCGCGCCGTGCAGCTGCGATATTTCGGCGAGATCCTTACCGGCAAGTGCGACGCCTGCGACAACTGCCTCACGCCACGCGCGTCGATCGAGCGAACTACCGAAGCAAAGCAGTTCCTGTCATGCATCGCGCGGCTCGCGCAGCGGCGTGAGCGTTACGGCGTTGCGTATGTCATCGAGATCCTGCGCGGCGCCGAGACCCATCGGGTTCTGAACCGCGACCACTGCTTCCTTGAGCGTCTACGGAATCGGCAAGCACCTCGGTTTGCAGGAGTGGCGCGACATCGCCAGAGCGTTGCTGCATCAAGGCTTGATGACGCAGTCCCAGGACGGCTATGCGGTTGTCACATTGAATGATGCGAGCTGGCAGGTACTGCGAGGCGAGCGCGCGGTTCAAGTCGGCGAATCGGTCAAGCCAGCCCGTGGCCGCAAGGCCTTCGAAGGTGGTGACCACGAGCTCGGGCGACCCGCTGTTCGAATCGCTCCGCAAGCTGCGCAAGCGGCTCGCCGACGAAGCGGGCATGCCGCCGTACATCATCTTCAACGATGCGAGCCTGTCGGACATGGCACAGCGCCGGCCGACCACATTGCAGGAGTTTTCCACGATCGTCGGCGTGGGACAGGCGAAGCTTGCCCGCTACGGCGGGCAGTTCGTGGAGCTGATTCGGCAGCAATCGCAGGGATCAGATCGCATCTGATGCTTTGGCCCCCGCCCATTCGAGCGCCTGCTGCCTTTCGCCGAACGAACGAACCTCGATCACCTTGCCGCTGCGGAATGTATGGACATCGGCAAAGCGCCCGTCAATCCAATCCGTGTGATCTTTCAGTCTGACTCGCGCACGAACGAAGGCGACGATCTTGTCGCCAGTGACGATGAACTGTTCCAGCTCGCAACCTCCTTCGGCCCAGGTGTTGCGCCCTCTCGAAATGTGGGCCATCACTTCCGCGTGCCCGCGATACGTCCCGGGAGTCGGAAAGTCGGGCGGTTCGACCCACTCCATCTGCGGGTCAAAGGCTTTGACCGCGGCCGGAATATCATTCCGGTTGATGGCGGCATAGGTTTCCTTCACCGCCGCGATCTCGGTGAAAACCGCCAATTGAGCGGCGAAAGCTCGCTGGTAGGCAGACCGCGCTTCGCCGCGGGCGACATAGGCAGCCAGCTTCGGAAATTCGCCCAGAATGCCCGATGGTTTCAGCCTGAGCAGCACCGACACCATCATCAGGTCGCCCGCGCTGAACGCACCATCGAGCCAGTCGCCATCACCCAGGCGAGCAGAAAGTTGGCTCAGCGGAATACGGACGCGATCCACGACCAGAGGCAGACGCTCCTTGTTCCAGGGCTTGTCACCCTCGAGAAGCCTGGCGTTCGCAAGTTCGAGGATCGGCGGTTCGACCGTGTTCAACGCGGCAAACATCCATGTGATCGCGCGCGCCCGCGCGTTGGCGTCCTTCGGTAGCAAACCCGCATGGTGCTCGGCGATATGCAGCACGATCGCACCGGTCTCGAACAGGACGAGATCGCCTTCCTCATAGGTCGGAATCTTGCCGAAGGGATGGAGCGCCAGATGCGCGGGTTCCTTCATCGCACCGAACGAAACCAGGCGAACTTCGTAAGGTTGGCCCACTTCTTCAAGCGCCCAGCGAACGCGCGTGTCACGCGCCAGTCCCTTGCCGCGATCGGGTGACTGTTCAAAGGCGGTAATAGTCGGGGTCATGCTGAAAGCCTCGTTGAGTGCCGGATACGCAATTTGACCGGTCACTTACTGGTCGTTCGAGCCAGGCCTGAATCGACAATCCCAGCGGACGACCGAATTTGCCTGAAGGGTGCGCCGCGCCATCGCTCAAATAAGCGTGGCGATGCGACCCTTATATGAGCGCTACCGTACAGAAGCGGATCGACTCTGCGCCCAACCTATCAGCATGGGACAGGAGCATCCGTGATGGCAGTAAAGAGCGGAGTCGGACAACTTCTTTCGAAGGCCGCCACAGGCATCGAGGGGTTCGACGAAATCAGTCTCGGCGGTCTGCCACGCAACCGCACCACGCTCGTCATGGGCGGGCCGGGCACGGGCAAGAGCGTGTTTGCGCTGCAAACACTCGTAGGCGCCGCCCGCAAACGCAAGCAGGCCGGGATCTTCGTCGCGTTCGAAGAGAACATCGTTTCGATAGTCGCCAATGCCGCGGCCTTCGACTGGGGCCTGCCCGCTCTGGCGCGCAAGCGTTTGTTCTTCATGAACGCACAACTTTCGCCCGCCTTCGTCGCTGCCGGAGATTTCGATCTCGGCGGCCTGCTGGCCATGCTCGAAGCGAAACAACAGGAAATCGACGCAGAGTGGGTGGTGTTCGATGGCATCGACGTCCTGTTGTCGTTGCTGCGCACGCCGCGCGCCAAGATGCGCGAGATCTACCGATTGCGCGACTGGCTCACGCGACGCGAGCTCACCGCCATCATCACGACGAAGATCGACGGTGAGATCGCCAGCGCCGACGCCGCCAACTACAGCTTCATGCAGTTCATGGTGGACTGCGTGGTGCGGATCGACCGCCGTATGGAGGAAGGAATTCCGGTACGCCGGCTCGAGATCTCGAAATATCGCGGCTCGGCTTTCGCGCCTGGCGAATTTCCGCTGAGCTTCGGTCCGCACGGCATGGAAGTGGCCTCGCCCGGACCCACCGACGTTCCACAGGAAGCCACGTCCGAGAGAGTTTCCACGGGCTTCGAAGGGCTCGATCAAATGCTGGGCGGTGGCCTGTTCCGTGGCAGCAGCACGCTGATCACCGGCGCGCCCGGCACTTCGAAGACCACGCTTGCGGGCCTGTTCGCCGAAAGCGCCTGCAGCCGCGGCGAGCGTACGCTGTTCGTGAGCTTCGACGAGGGTGGCGAGCGCGTCCGGCGCAATCTCAAGTCGGTCGGCATTCACCTGGACGCGCACCTGAAATCCGGCATGCTGCAGATGTATTCGGGCCGCACCGATGCGGTGAACCCCGAAGAGCACCTGCTGCGCATCTCTGCGCAAATCGCTGCGCACCGGCCGCGCTGCGTGGTCATCGATCCGTTGTCGGCCATTTCCAGGACGGGAGCACTGAGCTCCGCGCGCGCCATCGGCAACCGTCTCATCTACAAGCTGCGTGATCACCACGTCACCGCGGTGATCACCGCGCTCGTCGAAGGCGACGATCCCGAAGTCGGAAGCCACCGAACTGCAGGTTTCGACGATCGCCGACAACTGGATCCAGTTGTCGTACCTGGTGTGCGGCGGCGAGCGCAATCGCGCGCTCACCATCGTCAAATCCCGCGGCACCCGGCATTCCAACCAGGTGCGCGAGCTGATGCTGAGCGATACAGGTCTCGCGCTGGCGGATGTGTATTCCTCGGGCGGCGAAGTCCTGATGGGCACCCTGCGCTGGGAAAAGGAAGGCGAGGAAAAATCCCGCGCGCTGATTCGCGAAACGGAATCCGCACACAAACGTCGTGAGCTGCAGTTTGCCGAGGCGGATGTCATCGCGCGCATCGCCGCCCTGCAACTCGATCTCGAAAGGCACCGCGCCGCGCTCGCTCTCAACACGAGCGACGATGTGGCGCGGCACCTTTCATCCGGCGAAAGGAATACCGAAGTGCGAAGGCTGCGCGGCGGGAATGGAACCGACTCCCCGACTACTCCGAAACGTCGAGCGACGCACTTCGCGGCGAACTCCCGCGGGAACGGCAATGGACAGAAGCGAGCACGTCGTGGCCAGTAAGCGAAAGAAAAAGGTTGCAGCCAAAGAGGCCGTAACTACGGTCGTGGTGATGCGGCTGTACATCGCCGGCCGGGCGCCCAACTCCGTCAAGGCCATCGCAAACCTGGAAGCGATCTGCCGGCAACACCTGAAAGACAGCTACAAACTGGAAATCGTCGACGTCTGTGAACATCCACGGCGTGCGCTCGACGACGGCATTCTCGTGACTCCCAGCCTCGCCAAACTGTCGCCAACTCCCGGCGCCCATGTGATCGGCAATCTCAGTGATACCGGCAGCGTCCTCGCCGCGCTGGGCCTGCAACTGGCGCCGGCGACATGATCGACGCGCCGGGTTCTAACAACCCACTGCTTGCACCAGACAAAGCGGCGGCTGCATTCAAGGCCTGGATGCGCCAGTTGGTCACTGATACTGCCGAACTCGTAGCATTCGATGCGGGCGAGATCGATGCGGTCATGGATCGCAACAGCGTCAGCGCCCTGCTGCTGCCCGAGGCGCAAACTGCACTGCACGACTCGAGTCGCATCGTGTTCAGCGCGCTCGATGCGCTGCCCGGAGAGGTCTGCGTCCTCGACACGATGGGCATCGTCGTCATGACCAACAAGGCATGGCGCGTATCTGGCGCGGCGCACGCGCGCGCCGGCCTCGATGTGCGGGCGGGCGAAAACTTCTTCGATGCCTGCCTCGACGCACCCAAAAACGAACGCGCGCACTCGAATGCCGTGGCACTAGGGCTGCGCAAGATACTGACCGGCATTCGGCAGTCGTTGCACTTTCGATATGTATGCCCCTCTCCCCACGGACGCAGTGCCTTCACGCTGACCATGACGGCAACCGCCGCACAGGGTCCGGTGAACGCCCTGCTGACTCGCGAATGGCACAGCGAATCCAGGCAGACCGGGAAGATCAGTGGAGGCGCTTCGAAGAAAGTGCGACGCATCGCCACGGCGGCACATGCCGGCGCGGAAAACCGCCTGCTGGCCGCGTTGCCCTTGAAGGACTATGCGCAACTGGCGAGCGGTCTCGAACCGATCACGATCACTCACGGTGAGGTGCTTTGCGAACCGGGCGAACCCATGCGCGACGTTTATTTTCCGGGCAACTGCCTGGTGTCGCTGCTGACCCTGGTTGAAGGTGACCGCGCGCTCGAAGTCGGGCTGGTCGGCCGCGAAGGCATGATCGGCGCGAGCCTCGCCCTGGGTGTCGCCAGGTCGTCGGTGCGCGCCCTGGTGCAGGGCACCGGCACCGCCATGAAGATGAATGCCAGGCGCTTCATGCGCGAGTTTCGCCGCAGTCAGGCGCTGCAACGGGTGCTGCTGCAGTTCACCGACAGGCTGATGGTCCAGATCAGCCAGACCGCGGCCTGCAATCGATTCCATCTCGTCGAGGCGCGCCTGGCGCGCTCACTACTGATGACCGCCGAGCGCATGGGTTCGGCGGAATTTCACCTGACGCATGAATTTCTCGCTGTCATGTTGGGCGTGCGTCGCGTGGGCGTGACGGTGGCCGCCAGCGCGCTGCAGCGCCGCGGGTTCATCCGGTATCGGCGCGGCAACATCACCATCCTCGATCACCCGGGTCTGGAAACAGCGTGTTGTCCGTGTTACCGGCACCTGCAGGTCACGGACGCCGAGACTCGCTAGTGCGCCTGAACGGATGTCCGCGTTTTGAGGAGAACACGCGCGTAGATCTTCTTGTCGATGGCGTAGCAGGGACACGATGCGCGCTCCAGGCCGCGAACATCCAGAACCGACAGGTCGCCACGACTGTAGCGAATGAGATTGCGACGCTGAAGTGCGCTGGCTGCGCTGGTCACCCCGACGCGGCGCACGCCGAGCATGTACGCCAAGAATTGGTGCGTGACGTGGAACTGGCTGGAATGTGCGCGATCGCGTGTCATCAGCAGCCAGCGAGCCAGGCGCGCTTCCACCAGATGAAATCGCGTGCAGGTCGCCGTCTGCATGAGTTGTGCAAGGAAGACATACAGGTAGCGATTGAGGACGGCCCGCGTTGCCGGATTGTCTTCGATCTCGCGTGCAAACGTGGCGGCGTCGACGCGCCATGCGTGACCGGCGCCCTGCACGAGCGCGCGCAGCGGCGACACATTGACCCCGAGGAGCAAGGGCACGCCCAACATTCCTTCGTTCCCGACCAGGCCTATCTCGAGTTGCGCGCGGTCAACACCCGGAGTGATCAGCGAGACGAAACTGTCGATCGGAAAATACACGTAACGAATGCGATCGCCGGGCTGGCCCAGCTCTTCTGAAAAGGCCAGATCAACCGGCGGACGATCTCCGGTCAGCCGCAGGCGGTCCGCGGCCGGCATGGCGGAGAGCAGCAGGTTGCCCCTGGAAACGCGATTTTCTGTTGCCAAGAGGATTTCAGACTCTGAAGCCGCCAATTCCGGCGGTTTCAGCATGGGCGCAAGGGGCGCTCCGCTCTGTACGTCAGCGAACCGACGCCGCGCTATTACTGTGTTGATGTTTGCGAATGATCGAGATCGCCGAGCGGATCACCCGCGTGACCACCAGCAACAACTCCCATTCGGCGCTGCGGGCGGGAGGGGCGGCCGGTGTTCGCGTGACGCTGGAATTCAGCCGCAGCGTGCCTTTGTCTGCGGGCCAGGAGGTGCGCTGGCGCTATGACTCCACGGGCAATGGCCACTTTCTGGATTGCGTCGGAATTCCCCATCCAACTCATATCGTTGCGCGCCGCGGCCACCTGGTTGTCTTTCACTACCGGTTGTCGCACTGGATCACGAAACGTGGCACGCAGCTGAGTATCTCTACTGCAACGCTCCCCGCACCGATTGCTGAGGCGCCAGCAGTCGATCAGACTCCCGCTTGACCACCTGGTAGCACTCGCAGGACAGGCGCTCGAGTTGCGGACGATCGAGCACGGTGATCTTGCCACGCACATATTTGATGACGCCCAGCTTCTGCAGCTGGCCAGCCGCCTCGGTTACGCCCTCGCGCCGCACACCGAGCATGTTGGCGATGAGCTCCTGGGTCATCTGCAGCTGATTGCTGGCAAGGCGATCGAGCGACAGCAGCAGCCAACGGCACAATTGCTGATCGAGCGTGTGGTGGCGGTTACACACCGCGGTCTGTGCCATCTGCGTGATCAACGACTGCGTGTAGCGCAGCAGCACATGGAGCATCTCGCCGTGGCGGTTGAACTCCTGTTTGAGCCGCTTGCCGGTGAGACGGTAGGCGTAGCCAGCGCTCTGAACGATGGCGCGGCTCGGCGTGGTTTCTCCACCCATGAACAAGGACACGCCGATGGCGCCTTCATTGCCGACCACGGCAATTTCCGCCGAAGCGCCATCCTGCATCACGTACAGCAGCGAGACGATTGAATTGGTAGGGAAATAGATGTGGCGTAATGCCGCGCCAGATTCATACAGCACCATGCCGAGCGGCATGGGCGCGAGTTTCAGGTGCGGAAACAGGCGTTCGCGCTCCATGGCGGGCAGCGCCTTCAGGATGTGGTTGTCAGAGGGATCGGGAATTGCCGCTTTCATTTGTTAGCAGTCTACGCGCATCGGCGTCGCTGCGTACGCTACCGCTCATATCGAATTCAAAAACACTTCCTGTGTTCGATGGCGCACAGACCGGCGTCGGACGCGGACGTAGGCTCCTGCTTATGCGCTGTAAGGCAACGCAAATTGCACTGCTCGCTCGCCGCCGCCCGAATAACCATACCCGTCTGGGAGGACGTATGTCTCTGTTCACCAAGATGTTCATCGCCTCGAAGGCCGCCGCGAACTCGTTGAGCAACGGCGGTCACGCGCCCGGGTTGGCCAGCCTCGTGTTGCCTGTGCGCATCGCCAATTCGCGCGCGGATGAGATCGCCGTGATCTCGCATGAGCTGCGCAATTCGCTCGGTGTGGTGCGCAATGCCGCGCGCCTGCTGCGTTTTCCGGGCGGTGAAAATGGCATCGATGGGGCGCGCGTGCTCATCGAGCGTCACGTCGGCCAGATGAGCCGGCACATCGAGGAACTGCTCGATGCCTCGCAGAACGGACACAAGAAAGCATTGCAGCGGTCGCATGTGGATCTGCGGACCGTCGTGGAATTCGCTGCCAATGCGATCGCGCCGGAGATGGCGCGCCATGGGCACCGCTTGGTAGTTAGCTTACCGGCCGAGCCACTCTGGGTGCACGTCGACGTCACGCGCCTCGAGCAGGTGTTCTCGAACCTGCTGATCAATGCCGCCAAGTACACACTCGACGGCGGTGAAATCGCGCTCACCATGGAGCGCATCGGCACCCATGCCTGCATCCGCTTTTGCGACTCGGGCATCGGCATCTCGGCTGCAATGCTGGAACGGATATTCAAGCTGTTCGCGCAGGTCGACGCACAGGATGCGCGCGCTGAAGGAGGCCGCGGCATCGGGCTCGCCGTGGTGCGCGAAATGGTGGAGGCGCATGGCGGCAGCGTGCAGGCCACCAGCGAAGGCCTCGGATTCGGCAGTCAGTTCACCGTTACTGTTGCCGGCCTTGTGGGCGGAACACATTTCAGAGGCGCCGGAATCGAGTTCGAGATGAGCGGCTGCACGGTCGGTGCCATGGACATCTCTCGCCCGCTTGCATTGCTCCTGTTGATCGTATCCACCGCGGCGTTCGGCGCACGCGGCCACTCGCCGCCGCCGGCCAATTCTGTCGCGAGCCAATACGGTGACGGATGGGACTGCGCCCGCGGGTTTCGCCAGACCGGCGACCAATGCGCGGCGGTTGTCGTTCCGGCGAATGCGTATCTCAGCTCCGCCGGCAATGACTGGGAATGCAATCGCGGCTATCTGAAAGCCGCTCGCGCTTGCGCCGCCGTTCAGTTGCCGGCGAACGCACATGCGGACAACAGCTCCCATGGCGCCGGGTGGCGCTGCGATCGTGGCTTCCGCGAGACTAACAATCGATGCGCAAAAGTGATCGTGCCGGCCGATGGATTCTTCGTCGACTCGCCCTTCGGACCCGGCTGGGCGTGTGCGCGCGGGTTTCGTGTCGCCGGCGGGACCTGCGCACGCGTGGAAGTTCCTGCGCACGCCTATCTGCGCGATTCCGGCGACGAGTGGGAATGCGAACGTGGTTTCTCGCGTAGCACCAACCGCTGCGTGCCGGTGGCCGTGCCCGCCAACGGCTATCTCGACAACCAGGGCAGCGGCTGGCATTGCGAGCGCGGTTTCCGTCGCGACGCATCAGGCTGCGTAGCGATCGTGTTGCCGGCCAACGCCCATGTCGACTACTCGGGAAACGACTGGTCGTGCCCGGAAAGCTTCCGCAAGGAATCGAAAGGCTGCGTGGCGCGCAATTGATGGCCTGAAGCCGAATCCGGCCTCCCCCGCTTGCAACCCGTTTGGCCGCTAGCGCGTCTCAATTGGCAGTCCACGAATGTCTGGAGCTCCCATGACTCGCTATTCGGCCATTGCCCTCGTTCTGTTAGCCGCCAGCCCCGCCGACGCCGCGGACAAGAATGTCCAGCGAACCTTTACAGTCTCGCCCGGTGGATTGCTGACGGTGGACGCCGACTCCGCTTCGGTGCGTGTGTCGGGCGGCGATACCAACCAGGTGACAGTCCGCATGAGTGCCCAGGGCACTGAAGAGGAACTCGCCCACATGAAACTCGACGCATTCCAGAAGGGCGACGGAGTGACCGTCACGATGCGGCGGCCGACGAAGCAAGGCTGGTTCAACTGGGGATCGTGGAATGGCGAGGGGCTTATCGAGGTGACGGTGCCCCAGCGTTATGAGATCAATATTCACACCGCCGGGGGAGACGTGGAGCTGACAGGCTCCACCGGCTCTGCGACCTTGCACACCTCTGGCGGTGACATCGTCGCAAGAAATGTGAACGGCAAAGTCGAGGCGCACACTTCGGGAGGCGGAATCCTCGCGGACACCATCCACGGTGAAGTGGATGCAGGTACTTCGGGTGGTGACGTCCGCCTGCTACGTGTCGACGGAAAAATCCGGGCGCGGACCAGCGGCGGGGACGTGCAGTGCGGCCTGCTCGGCATCAACCGCGGAATTTCGGCGTCGACGTCCGGTGGCAGTATTCAATTGACACTGCCGCGAGCGACGACCGCCAACTTTGAAGCGACCACGAGCGGTGGCGAATTCGATTCAGAGATTCCAGTCGCGACAAGGGTTCGGCAGAACGGTCACGTCAAGGGATCTATCAATGGCGGTGGTCAGCCGATCGATGTGAGCACGTCCGGAGGCGATATCTCGCTGCGCGCGGCGGATTGAAGTTCGTGAGCCGTGTTACCGCGGGCAACCCCTTGCCGAAGCGGTGTTTGCTGTAAGCGCATTCTGGCTTGCACCCTGACATTGGCCTACAGCGACAATCGCCGGAAATCGCAATCATCTGCTGCCCGGTCCCCCGATGACCTCCGAGGTAGTAGTGACATATCCAGTGACGATCTCGCAAACGCTCGAACGCGCGAGGGGCCTGCTTTCCAGCCTGCTGGAGCAGTACCAGGCACCTGGTGCCAAAGCAGTGGGTTCGACCCAGCTTCGAAACATACTGATTCACGTGGAGAACATCGAAGCCCGCCTAACATCCACTGAACAGCATCCCGCGAACGCCATCAAGAGACTTCGTGACTTCTCGAACACGATCGAACGGATCCAGACGCGCGTCGACGTTGAACGCCCGTTGAGCAAGATCTGCCATGAACTGGCGACATCGTTGCGTTCCGCCGCCGACCAGTTAGTAGCTGATTCCGCGCAGCCAGTGGCTGCCTGAATGCCATAGAGTCCAAGCGTCTGCCACCCGGCGCGCCTAACGCCGTAGACTTGCCGCGCCTGTTCCGGCTGTCCGTATATCGAGGGTTTCATGGCTCTGGTAAAAAAATCGAAGATCGCTCCCGCGACGCCGAAACTCACCGCCTCGACCGCCGCGCAAAAAGTCACGGCTCCCACCGCGAAACCTCCCTTGAGACCTCCGGCGTCCCGTGCCGGGCATGAAACCATCTCGGAACGCATCGGCGCCGCCACTGAAGAGTTAGCCAGTGGGTTGACTGAATCCGCCGCCGCGACGAGGGAACTTGGAAGGTCGATGGAGCAGATTGCCGGCGGCGCCGAAGAAGCGGCCGGGGCATCCCAGGAACAGTCGGCCGCGATCAAGAGAATCGTTGCCTCCCTGGTCGCCGCGAGAGGCGAAGCCGACGCTTCGAGCCGGCGAACCGAGACCGTGGCACTCTCGTTGGCAGAAACTTCTTCGCAGATATCGAATTCGGTGCGCTCGATCGAGCGCGGCGCCCAACGGCAGTCCGAGTCGGTCACACTCATCACCGAGCTCGACCGCCGCGCAAAGGATATTGGCGAGATCACTCGCGCCGTCAGTCGCATTTCCGATCAGACGAACCTGCTGGCGTTGAATGCAGCCATCGAAGCGGCTCGCGCCGGCGAACACGGCCGTGGATTTGCGGTGGTGGCCGACGAAGTTCGAACACTCGCGGAGACTTCGGACAAGAACGCTCGGGAAGTGCAGCAACTCACCGAAGCGATCCAGAAAGACGTACTCGAAGTCGGCAGCGCACTGCGCGCGGCCGCCGAAGCCGCGGTGAAGGAAGCAAAAGAGGCGGCACAAGTGGCTGTGGCCCTCGAAGCGCGGCGCGAAGACATGAGCCAGATCGCCGAGGGCAGCCGCAGAATCCTGACTGCGGCGCTGGAGGCCGAACGCGCCGCCGCCGAAGCCCAGAAAGGCGCTGAGCAGATAGCCAGCGGCGCGGAAGAACAATCGTCCGGTGCTGCTGAAGCGCAGACTGCTGTCGAACAACAGGCCAAGGCGCTCGATCAGGGCCAGCAGGCCGCGCAGGCTTTGGCGGCCCTCGCCGACGCGCTTCGTTCGGGCAAGGGACGTGCTTCGACGGCAGAGCAGATCGGCGCGAGCGCGGAACAGCTGTCGGCTTCGATCCAGGAGATGTCCACGGCGGCGACCCAGGTGATGGCTGCCGTCGAACAAATCAGCCGGGCTTCACAGCTGCAATCGTCCGCGACCCAGCAGACATCGGCTGCCCTCGCCCAGATCGAAAAGAGCGCCAAGGTGACGCAGAGCACCAGCAAGACCGCAAGGGATCGCGTGCAGAACATGGATGCAGCACTCAAGGAAGGCCGCAAGTCAATCCAGACTCTCGTCGACGGCGTGTCGAATGCATTGCAAGGCACTCAATCCAGTGTGGCCACCATCAAGCGACTCGAAGGTGTCGGTCGCAAGATCGACAAGATAGTCGACGCGATTGCGTTGATCGCGGTCCAGACCAGCATGCTCGCGGTGAGCGGAGCAGTCGAGGCAGCCCGAGCGGGCGAATCCGGTAAAGGCTTTGCGGTGGTATCCAACGATATCCGCAGTCTGTCCCGTGAGGCGTCCGACAATGTCGAGCGCGCCAAGGACACGGTGCAGGGAATCCTCGATCAGATCGCGACGCTCCGGAGCGATCTGGAGCAGATCATCATCGGCACGGAAGTTCAGGTGCAGAACAACCGCACGGTCTCCGCCGGATTGCAGAACATCGAAAAGGACGTGGCCGCCCTGGCAGCCGCGAGCGAGTCGATTCTCGAAGGCGCGGACAACATGCTCTCGGCGACCACGGAAATGACCAAGGCCGCGCGGCAGATCGCCTCCGCCGCCGAAGAATCGAGCGCGGCCTCGCGCGAAGCGGCCACCGCTTCCACGGAACAATCACGCGGCGTCGAAGATCTCGCAGCCGCGATCGAAGAGATTGCGACACTCGCCGACGAGTTGAAGCAGCAGCCGGCGTGATCGGACAGTGGAACCCATAGCCCAGACTTCCTCGACGCGTTTCCTGACGTTCAGGATCGAAGAGCAGCTCTATGCGCTGCGCGCCGCCGACGTCTCGGAAGTCATACGCGTGCCCGCCATGGCGCGAGTTCCCCAGGGACCATCGGCACTGCTTGGAATCGCCAACCTGCGCGGATCGGTGCTGCCCGTCGCCGGCCTGCGCGAGCTGTTAGGCAGGAAGGCGGCGCCCGGATTGTCATCGGCGCGCGCCATCGTGCTGGATATCGGCGCGCCGGTGGCCCTCGTAGTGGACGCGGTCGCGGCACTCGAAAGTTCGAATGACGACCAGATCGAAACGCGACAGAAAGAATTGAGCGCCGACGGTGCGGAAAAGTTGCTAGGTGCGTTCGCTTTCGGCGCAGCGAAGCAGGTCGCGAAAATCCTGGATATCAAGGCGCTGCTCGAAGCGGCGTTTGCCAATCTCTCGCGCGGCAAACGACTGGAACGCAAGGTCGGTTCCGCCGCGCGGCTGGCACACGTGGGCGTCGCGTCCAGCGCCGCAGGCAGCCAGCTCCTGGTGACATTCGAGGTCGCAGGCCAGGAATTCGCGCTGCCACTGGATGTCGTGCAGGAAATCATTCCGTCCCCTGCGGCTATTACTTCTGTGTCGCGCAGCGACAATGTCGTCCTCGGGATCACCTCGGTGCGCGACACGCTGCTGCCACTCCTTTCATTGCGCGGGCTGCTCGGCTTTCTCGCCGCCCAGGAATCGAGTGATCGCGAAAAAGTCGTGGTCGTGAAGGTGGGCAACACGCAGGTCGGCCTGGTCGCCGACCGGGCCCGCGCAATCATCGCCGCGGACGTCGACCTCGTGGACCCGGTTCCGCCGGTTCTCGCGGCGCGCACGGGTGGAGAATCGCGGATCCGGGCCGTCTATCGCGGTGAAGAAGGGCGAAGGTTGATCTCCATTCTTTCGCCCGAGCAATTGTTTCGGGAGGACGTCATGCAGCGATTGACGGCAAATCAGCCCATTCAAAAGACCCAGACCGTGCAGACAGAGAATCGCAGCCAACAGGAATCGATCTTCCTCGTGTTTCGCCTCGGGGATGACGAGTTCGGTCTTCCGATCGACTCGGTGGTGGAAGTAGCCCAGGTCCCCGAGCAGATCACGCGCGTTCCGAAAACTCCGAAGTTCCTCGAAGGCGTCGTGAATCTGCGCGGCGAAGTCCTGCCGGTGGTCGATCAGCGCCGGCGCTTCGATCTGCCAAAACTCGACACCACCGAAGGCCGCAGGCTCGTGGTGATCAAGACGGAGCGTCACCGTGCGGGCCTCATCGTCGACAGCGTCTCGGACGTGCTGCGTACGCACGAAGAGAATATCGAGCCGCCGCCACAACTGACGGATAACGTTTCGCGGCTGGTGCGCGGCGTCATCAACCTCGAGAAAACGGGCCGCATCGTTCTGCTGCTCGATCCCACGGAGCTCCTGAGCCGTGCCGAGCAGGGGCTGCTGGACACTTTCCAGGCCAAGAGCGCGAAGGCTGATGCGTGATCAAGGTTCTGGTTGTCGACGATTCCGCGCTGGTCCGCAAGCTCTTCGGCCGCGTTCTGTCGGACGAGCAGGAGTTCGAAGTCGCATTCGCACGCGACGGACTTGAAGCGCTGACGCAGCTCGAAGAGTTCAAGCCGGACGTCGTAACCCTCGACGTCCAGATGCCGCAGATGAATGGCCTCGAATGTCTCGATCGCATCATGCTTCAACGGCCGTCACCGGTCGTGATGGTATCGACTGTCACCGAGGAAGGCGCACAGGCGACGTTGGACGCGTTGCGTCTCGGTGCCGTGGACTTCATCGCTAAACCAACGGGGGCGGTGTCGCTGCGCATCGACGAATTTGCTCCGGTCTTCATCGCGAAAATACGCATGGCCGCGACGGCGAAGCTGCCTGCGAGCCGGCGGCTGAAAGAACGCGTGCAATACCGGGCCGGCGCGGCTGCGCCTCGCCCTCCTGCATCCAGAGCCGAGGTCACTGAAGCTCTCCCGGACTCGCCTTTCGGTGAGGGAATCGTTCTGGTGGGAACCTCGACGGGCGGCCCGCCGGCGCTCGAAGCGTTGCTCGTTCCGTTGCCCGCCACGTTTCCCTGGCCGATCCTCGTTGCCCAACACATGCCCGCGGGCTTCACCGGCCCGCTTGCCCGGCGCCTCGATGGAATCTGTTCGCTCAAGGTGGTGGAAGTAACGAGTCCTACGCCACTGCAGGCAGGCTGCGTGTACATCGGCCGAGGCGACGCCGATATCATCGTGTCGAAACGGGCACGAGGTCTGGTCGTGTTGTCTGCGCCGGCAAAAGCAAACTACCCCTGGCATCCCAGTACCGACCGACTGGTGCGCTCCGCCTTGGAAAACATGCCGGCGAGCCAGCTCATCGGCGTCCTGATGACCGGCATGGGTAACGATGGAGCGGAAGCGATGGCAGAACTTCGCAGAGGCGGTGGCCACACGATTGCGGAAGCCGAAGAGACGGCGGTGGTCTGGGGAATGCCCGGTGAACTGGTGCGCGCAGACGGCGCCACGTGGGTGGTTCCGTTGCCGAAGATTGCGTCACGCTTGCGAACCATGGTGCCGGCTCATGCCGCTCGTCCGTAAACCCTCTGGTCAGCCGCCGGCGCCGGCTCCCGACGCCTCTGCCGTCCTTGCAAACCTTGTTAGGGGCGCCACCGACGAGCGTTGGGCGGCGGCGCGGGCGGCAGCGGAGATGCCGGGCGCTGCGACGGCACTGGCTGCCGCGCTTCGCGATGAAAGCGACTCTCGCGTCCGTGAAGCCATGTTCACCAGCCTGGCTCGCATCAGCACGCCCGAATCAGCCGATCACGTGATCGCTTACCTGCGCTCGGACAGCGCGAATCTGCGCGCGGGCGCGCTCGATGCCTTGCGCATCATGATCGGCGGAATGCGCGAGCTGCTGCCACGATTGCTGGACGACCGCGATGTGGATATTCGCATTCTGAGCTGCGAGTTGGCGCGCGCCCTCCCGGGCCCAGAGGCCACGACACTGCTCTGCACGCTGCTGTCCGGCGAACAAGAAGCCAATGTCTGTGCAGCCGCGATCGATGTTCTCGCGGAGGTGGGTGGTCCCGCGGCGCTTCCGGTTCTTGCCGCATGCGCGCAGAGGTTTCGCGATTCTCCGTTCCTCGGGTTTGCCATCAAGACTGCGACTGACCGGATCAACTCGCAGCAGCCCCCGTCCCGTGCCTGAATCGCAGGTACTCAACGAAGAGGAATTTCGTAGGCTTTGCGACTTCCTCTACCGGCGGACCGGCATGGTCTTCAGCGAAGCAAAACGCTACTACGTCGAGCGGCGCGTGCTCGAGCGGATGTCGGCCACCGGATCGGGTTCGTTCGCGAGTTATTTCGCGCGGCTGCGCACCGATGTACAGGGTGAGATCGAACAATTCGTCAACGCCTTCACCGTCAACGAAACATATTTTTATCGCGAAGATCATCAGCTCCAATGCCTCACCACCGATCTGCTGACGGAACGGATCCGCCACAAGAGAAAGGGAGACTCCATCCGTATCTGGTCCGCGCCCTGCTCCACCGGCGAGGAACCGTACTCGGTGGCAATGTGGCTGCTGGAAAACTGGCCGCTCGTCGATGAATACGACATCGAAATCATCGGCTCCGACATCGACACCGCGGCGCTGGAAGCCGCGCGCGCCGGCATTTTCGGCAAGCGGGCGTTGATGCGTCTCACGCCGCATCTCATCGAGAAGTACTTCGCCCGGCTGGGCGAGGAAAACTGGCAAATCCTGGGCGATCTGCGCACCTCCGTGCAGTTTTCTGCGGCTAACATCGTGGAGCTGAAGGAGACCCGTCCCTACGGCCAGTTCGACGTGATCTTTTGCCGGAATGTCCTGATCTACTTCGATGATGCTTCGCGGCGCATCGCCGCGGAGAATCTCTTCGAGAACCTGCTGCCGGGCGGCTTCATCTGCCTGGGGCACACCGAATCCATGAGTCGCATCTCGCCGCTGTTCGAGGTGCGACGATTTGCCGACGCCATCGTTTATCAACGGCCGGCGGCGGGGAGCACGTGATGGACCCTCAGAAGACAATCCTCGTGGTCGACGATGCGAGCCTGGTGCGGCTCTACTACCGCACCACGCTCGAAGCTGCGGGATTTCATGTGCAAGAAGCCATGAATGGCCTCGAGGCGCTGGAAAAATTGCTGACGTTCCCGGTTCACCTGATGATCGTCGACATCAACATGCCGCAGATGGACGGACTCACTTTCCTGCAGGCCGTGCGGCAGAAGGATCGCGCACTCGCATCCATCCCGGCACTGGTGACGAGCACGGAGTCCGCGGCGGAGGATTTCGAGGCGGCTCGCGTGGCAGGGGCAAACTACTACCTGGTGAAGCCGATTGACCAGCCGAGGCTCAGGGAATTCGCCGACCTGCTGTGCGGTGTGCGGCGATGAACGAGTTCCTCACCCAGTTCGTGATCGAATCACGCGAGCTCGTCGAGCAGGCGACCGATGGATTGCTGGTCCTGGAGCATTCGCCGCACGACGCGGAACGGCTCGACTCGGTATTTCGCGCATTCCACACGCTCAAGGGTGGCGCGGGCATCGTCGAGTTCGCCGCCATGGAACGCGCGGTTCACGCGGCCGAAGAGATCCTGAGCGCCGCCCGCGCAGGCAAGCACACGCTCACCACCGCGCTCGTGGGTGACTGCCTGGCATGCCTCGACCAGGTACTCCAGTGGCTCGATGTCATAGAGCAGACCGGTGAGTTTCCATCGACTGCTGAAAAAGCGAAGGCCGACGAAACCTGGCTGGCGGACATGCTGGAACGCAACCCCGAAGTTCGTGCAAAGGTCGCCACCGCCCTTCAGTTCATTCCCGACCCGGATTGCTTCTATCAAGGAGAAGATCCGCTCGCGCGAGTCACCGCATTGCCTGAATTGCTGGCGCTCGACATCCAGCCCGAGGCCGCGTGGCCTTCACTGAACAGCTTCGATCCCTACAAGTGCAACCTCGTCCTCACGGCGCTGACGGCAGCGTCGATGAGCGAGGTCACCGCGCACATGCAAGGCCACTCGGGGACTTGCGATATTCGCGCGATCAATCCAGCGCAAACCACACCCCAGGACCTGGCCCTGCCTTCGCAAGCCCGGGATATTCTGAACGAGCAGCGAGCACTGTTGAGCCACGCAACTCCGGCTAGTTTGGCCGGCTTCGTGACTTCAGCGGGTCTGACTGCGGAGAATGTGCTGCGCTCCTGCGCTTTCGTGGAAACCGCAGCGATCGTCGCGCAGGCCACCGAGAAGAGTCTCAGTGAGAACTCGCCCGAGCCCTTGCGAAACCTCCTCGCGCAACTCCTCTCGCCGAAGCCGGCTGCGGTCACAGAAACCACCAGGGTCTCGGGCAGGCCGGAAGCAGCAGCTCAGACTCTGAGGATCGACGCTCGTCGGGTTGACGCCCTCGTCCGCCTGACCGGCGAGCTCACGGTCGCCAAGAACGCGGCCGGACATGTGACAAAGCTCGCGCAGGAAGAAGGAAATGCACTGGCCGGAGTCCTGAAGGACCGGCAGGTCGTTCTCGAGCGGCTCATTGCCGAATTGCAGGAGTCGGTGCTCGCGATGCGAGTGCTCCCACTGCGCTCCGTGTTGCAACGATTTCCACGCGTGGTACGTGAGATGTCGGTGAACCTCGGCAAGCCCCTGACGCTGGAAATCGAAGGTGACGATACCGAGGCCGACAAGGCGATCGTGGAAATTTTGTTTGAGCCGCTGCTGCACATCGTGCGCAATGCGATCGACCACGGCATCGAAAGTCCCGGCGAACGCGCCGCTCGCGGCAAACCTCCCACGGCGCGAATCCGGATTCGCGCGGCGCGACAGGGCGATCAGGTGATCATTGAAATCAACGACGATGGTGGCGGCATTGACGTCGCCCGTGTCCGCGAGGTAGCGAAAGCCCGCGGCGTGGCGACGGAAGAAGAGCTTCACCTCATGGCGGAGACGGACATCATCGATCTGGTGTTCGCCGCGGGATTTTCGACCGCAGCCACCGTGACCGAGCTCTCGGGTCGAGGCGTCGGCCTGGACGCGGTGCGCACGGCCGTGGAACGCGTCGGGGGCCGTGTCTCGATCGAGAGCCGCGCTGGCGATGGCTCGACCGTGCGATTTTCGCTGCCGTTCAGCGTGATGATGACGCAGGTCATGACCGTGGAGGCAGGCGGGCAGATGTTCGGCGTGCCACTCGATGCGATCGTCGAAACGGTCAGCGTTCCCAGGACCGCCATCGTGGGCATTGGCGCGGCGCACGCCATGGTGCTTAGAAATCGCACGGTCCCGGTGGTCGATCTGGCAGCCATCCTGGGGCTGCGCAAAGCAATGAGTGGTGAGACCGACGCGACCATCGTGGTCACTTCCGTCGCGGGGCATTTCGGTGGGCTCCACGTGGATCGCATTGGCCAACGGCTGGAAGTCATCCTGAAGCCGCTCGATGGACTGCTAACAGGTATGCCTGGAATCACCGGCACCACGCTTCTGGGCGACGGACGAGTTCTCCTGGTGCTCGATATCGGGGAGCTGCTGCAATGACCATCAAGATATCGCCAGCCGGAAACATCGAGTTGATTGGCATCTGTTCCAGCGACGAGGGTGAAGTCCTCCTACAGCACTTGTTGGCAACGCCGCACATGATGGTTGACTGGCGCGGCTGCGAATCCGCGCACACGGCGGTAATCCAGGTCTTGATGGCTACCAGAGCAAGACTGCTTGGTCCTCCCGCTGCCCTTCTTCTGGAAAAATGGGTACAGCCATTGCTGGCTGCTACGATGGACAAATGACGCAAAAGATACTGATCGTCGACGACAGCAAGCTGGCCCGCATGGCGGTGATCAAGGCCCTCAATGCGTTGCGGCCGGACTGGACGCGGCTGGAAGCATCGAATGCGGACGATGCACTCGCGCTCATCAAGGACGCCGCGCCCGATATTGCCGTCCTGGACTTCAACATGCCCGGCAAGGACGGTTTGACGCTGGCAGTCGAGATACGACAACTCGCTCCCGAGATAAGCGTCGCAGTGATTTCGGCCAATCATCAGCTCGAGGTCATCGACCGGACCCGTGCGGCAGGTGCGTACTTTCTCCCCAAGCCATTGACCGAAAAATCGCTGGGTGAATTCCTGGCCTCCGTCACGAAATAGCCGGGACCTTCAAATGAAGCCAGCGCCTTCTGTCGAGTTGACCGATCTGGAAATGGACGCGCTCACCGAACTGGTCAACCTCGGGGTGAGCAACGCCGCTCTCAGCCTGCGCGAAATGGTGCGTGAGGAGGTCATTCTCTCCGTCCCGAAAGTGTCGATCCTGGCGCGCGAAGAAGCGATCGCGAACATTGGCGATGGGGACGGTCGGCGGCTGGTCGCCGTGCACCAGCACTTCCAGGGCGACATCGAGGGCCGTGCGCTGCTCATCTTTCCCGAAGCGAAAAGCATGGAACTGGTGCGAGCCGTCGTCGGTGGCGATCTGCCCCTCGAAGAACTGATGGAGCTCGAGCAGGAAGCGCTTGCCGAGACCGGCAACGTCATTCTCAACGGTTGTCTGGGCACGATCGCCAACAACCTGCAACACAGTCTCCGGATCTCGCTGCCCGAAGTGGTGTATGGCGGGGGATCCGAGTTCTTCAATCTGGCTCCTCCGCCCAACGTGGCAGACGGAGTGGTGTTCATCTACATCAACTTTCTCGTCCGCGAGCGCGACATCAAGGGTTACATCGCGATGCTCCTGGACTTTCCGTCGTTGGTGACGCTCAAGGACATGTTGGCTCGGTTCATCGAGCGGGTCGGCGAAGGAACTGTCACCCGATCCCATGTCTCTTAGCGAGCAAGACCGCGAAAAGGCGATTCTCGGTGCGATCAATGGCGGATTGATCCTCCTCGACAGCAAAGAGCGCGTAGTTGGCTGGAATACGTGGATGGAGTCCGCGTCTGGACGCTCGGAGGCCGACGTATCCGGCAAAACGCTCGCAGAAATTTTCCCCGGCGCGGACCTGAAGCGTCTGCCCTCCGCGATCACCGCGGCCCTGGCATCGAGCGCATCGACACTCATCACGAACGCGCTCAGCCCCAATCTCCTGCCGTTGCACAACAGGTCAAAACAAGCCCTGCTGCACGACATCACCGTTTCGCCCGTTGGCATCCAGCCGGTTACGGCCTGCATGGTCTTCGTGATCGATGTGACGATGGCCACCAACCGCGAACGATACTTGCGCCAGCAGCAGAACGCGCGATACGACGCCGTCGTAGAAAGCGCGCCTGATGTCATCATCACGATTGACCACGATGGACGCATTCAATTCGCGAATCCGGCAGCTGCTTTGCACCTGGGCTATTCCGCGGCGGAACTCATCGGCATAGAAGCCGCCACGCTGTTCGAAACAAAAAGTGAGTTTGTCGCGACCTGGCAAAACGCCATTGCGAGTCCGCGGTCGACTCGTCCCAGGGAACTCGTTGCCCATCGCAAGGATGGATCGCGGACGTATCTCGAAGCATCCGCGTCACAGTGGAAAACGGGTACGCGATTCTTCGTCACCGTCATTCTTCGGGACATCAACCAGCGCCGCGCCACCGCAGCCGCACTGATCGAGCTCAACCAGACGCTCGAACAGCGTGTTCAGGCTCGAACAGCGCAATTGATGACGACCGAAGATGCCCTGCGCCAGAGCCAGAAGATGGAGGCCATTGGCAGCCTGACTGGCGGTATCGCCCACGACTTCAACAATCTGCTGGCCGTCATCAGCGGAAACCTTCACCTGCTCAAACGCGATGTCGCCGGCAACGAGCCTGCAGAGCGGCGCGTAAAAAACGCGCTGGATGGAGTTGCCAGAAGTGCCAAGCTTTCCTCTCAGCTCCTCGCATTTGCGCGCCGACAACCGTTGGCGCCGAAGGTAATCAATCTGGGGCGCTTCATCGCAGACATGGAGGACATCGTCTGCAAGGCGGTCGGCGAAGGCGTGACCGTCGAGACCAAAATTGGTGACGATCTGTGGAACACGTTGATCGATCCGGGCAACGTCGAGAATGCACTCCTCAACCTGGCCATCAACGCGCGCGACGCCATGGAAGGCCAGGGATCACTGACCATAGAAATCGGCAACGCGTTCCTCGATTCGGACTATGTGCGCAACCACGAGGACGTGGTTCGCGGAGAGTACGTGCTCATCGCCGTCACTGATACCGGCACGGGCATGACTCCTGAAGTCCTGGCAAAGGCCTTCGAACCCTTCTTCACGACGAAACCGGAAGGCAGAGGAACGGGTCTTGGACTCTCCATGGTCTACGGGTTCGTGCGGCAGTCCGGTGGCCATATCAGGATCGACAGCAAGGTCGGTCACGGCACGACGATCTGTCTCTACCTGCCACGTTCGCTGCAGTCCGAGGAACAGTTGGTCGATATCGATTCGATGCCCGTCGTCGGCGGCAGCGAAATGGTGCTGGTGGCGGAGGACGACGAGGCCGTGCGCGAAACCGTGGTCGCTCTGCTCAACGACCTTGGTTATCGCGTGCTCAAAGCCAAGGATGCGCAGAGCGCACTCAGCATCATCGAGAGCGGCATGCCCATCGACCTGCTGTTCACCGACGTCGTCATGCCAGGCACGCTCAAGAGCACCGAGCTTGCGCGCAAGGCGCGCGAACGTATTCCCCACCTGGCCGTGCTGTTCACGTCGGGTTATTCGCAAGACGCCATCACGAATGCCGGACGCCTCGACGAGAGCGTCGAGCTCCTGAGCAAACCCTATTCGCGTGATGCGCTGGCGCGAAAGCTTCGCCATGTGCTGGCGAATGCCACACAACGAAAAATGGCGCAGGCGAACTTCGGCGTTGCGCTGTTGACGACGAAACACGCGCCGAGGAAATTGCTGAGCGTGCTGGTTTGCGAAGACGAGCCATTGATCCTGTTCAGCACGGTCGAGTTGCTCCGGCAGATGGGGCACCAGGCGACTCCCGCCGCGGACGCGCAGACCGCGCTCATGATTCTCGCGACGAAGCCCATAGACATCCTGCTGACAGACGTCGGATTGCCCGACATGTCCGGCGCGCAACTGTCCGAGCAGGCCTTGCTGCAGAATCCTGAATTGGCTGTCGTCTTCGCATCGGGGCAGGCAGAAGATTCGGGCGTTCCATCGAACATCGAGGCAATCAAGCTTTCCAAACCCTTTTCTTACGACGCGCTTGCCGCGGCAATCGTTTCGGCCGCGCGAAAGGGGCGCAAAGTCTGAGGGGATCGCAGGAGATCTGGCTCTACGTACTTGGTAGAAGGATGTGCCAAATTTCCTTCAACACATATCGTCAGGTCGAGCGTTTGTCCGCGACGCTGGCCCAAAGGAACGTATATGAGCGGTTTCGGCCTTTCATCTGACGGAAACCTTGCGATAACCGCGAGCGAAACATCGTCAAAGCACGATTTCGACTATCTGGTGGGTAACTGGAACATCAGGAATCGCACATTGAAGGAGCCACTGGTCGCCAGCGATGAATGGGAAGAATTTGACGCGACTCAGGAGTTCCGCCTGCTTTTGCTGGGTCAAGGCAATTTCGACATCTTTCGTACGAAACTGGACGGAAAGCCCTACGAAGGCCTTACCGTGCGATTGTTTGACCCGCAGACGCGTCTTTGGACGATCTATTGGGCCGACAGCAACGTAATGAAACTCGATGATGGAAAGGTAGGTTCGTTCGATGGCGACGAAGGTGATTTTTTCGGCCGTGAGGTTATCGCCGGCAAAGACGTTATTGTGAAATTCCACTGGGATAAGCGAAACGCGAAAGCCCCTATCTATAGCCGTGCGTTCTCCACTGATGCAGGCCGAACCTGGGAGTGGAATTGGTACTCGCACTTTTCACCGCGGTGATTGCGTAGCGATCTGCCGTTCAGGCGCGCCGGTGCTTTTGTATGTATTGGCACAGTTGGTCACAGCAAGACTGTGCCGCACTTTTTGATCCCAAAGAAAAAGAAGCAGCACAATACAATGGCCCGTCAAATCGCCGATGAGTCCTTCGATGTCATATAAATTCCTCCGACCCCTCCTATTCGCGATGCCTCCCGAGTTCGCGCATTCGATCGCGATCGACACCCTTCGGATCATCGGGAAAAGCCGGATCGCGTGCCCTGTCGCGAGCGATGACCCTCGCGAGGCGGTCACGTTGTTGGGACTGCGCTTTCCGAACCGATGTTGCCACAAGGCGCGCACGAGGGTGGGACGGCGGGAGCGCAGCCAGCCGCGGGCGTGGCGGGAGAGCGTGCCGAGATCTCGGGCGCAGAAGTTAGGCATGGCATGATGCCTGAGGTAAGCCCAGATGCATTCGCCCGGATTCATCTCCGGTGCGTAAGCCGGCCGAGACTAAGAGTTGCCCCGGAAATTGCGTCGTTGCTGCTGCTTGTCCGGTAGTTTTCCTCAGATCCAACGAACACCCCAGCACGACACATCGCCTTGCTGAAGATGCCGCTTTATCTTCGTCATATGCCGCGGCGCTGACTACAAGAATCAAAGTCCTTTCTGCGTAACCTGTGCGCGGTCTCGAGCATTACCAGAAAGCTGCGAGGTGCGTGAAACCAATATTCCCCCGAGACATGGCTGATTCGCGGACACGGAATCGTCCGCCTTATTTTCCTTGCCCAGAGAGCGCATATGCCCAAGGGAAGAACTGCAGGCAAGATGCCCGCAGGCGTGCGATACGCCGATGATGACGAACTGATGAATCGTTACCAGCATCACCACGATAGCGGTGCGCTGCAGGAGCTGTTTCTGAGGCACAAAGACATACTGCTGCGATACATCACGCGCCTCATCCGCGATGCACCGGCGGCGGAAGATGCATTTCAGATGTCTTGGCTCAAGGTCATCGAAGTAGCGCACAAGCGCTCATATGTCGCCCGGCCGGATGCGGCATTCCGCACCTGGCTTTGCACGCTGGCGCGTAATCATGTGATCGACGAGCATCGGCGCAGGCTGAAATTCAGGCAATTCATCGCCGTACCGGAGACAACCGGGGACGGCGAGCAGCGTGCACCCCGTGATGGCGTTTGCGATATCACCGACCCTGCAGACGAGGTAGTTCAGCGCGAGCTCAACGTACGGGTCAGCTCTGCTGTGCATTTGCTGCCGTCTGCGCAACGTGACGTCATCACGCTGTGGGCAGCAGGCTTCGGTCCGCAGGAAATTGCCAGGATCCAGGGAGTTCCGCGGCAAACGGTGTTCAGCCGGAAAAAGAACGCGCTGGCCAAGCTGAGGACCAGCATCTTGACGGCCGCCCCGCTGTCGCGATCGCAGTGGCGCTGCTGAGAGTGAATGGTGCCCGCGCGAGGGGCGCCCCTCGCGCGGGCACACCCGAGCTGCCGTTATTGAGATTGCGTAGTGACCTGCCCGACTCCCATGGGGCTGTCCTGCTCCTTGCCTGAATCGTCCCGCGGGCGGGGAATGTCTCTGTTGGCGTCCAACGCCTCGTCGGCAGTCGCGAATTGACACTGTCCGACGCGATTGAATGTTGCGTTCCCGAATTCAATCGTCAAGCCAGCGCGACCATCTTCGATCCACTCGTGCCAGTGGCCGGCGCCCAGAGTGCGCGGGACTGAAGTGACGATCTCCCATTGCATCCCGTCATGACCCACATCGGGCTTGCCGGGCGGAAACTGAAAGTCGCCGTGCATGAAGATCTGGTCGCCTTCCTGAGTGGCGCGACCGTTCCAGTCTGGGAAGGAGACGGACACCCACACGTACCGCTGATGTGTGCCGGCCACAACCGTCCGGAAAAAGCAGATCCTCTGCGTGGCCCACTGGAGATGCTGAGGGGAATTGTCCTGCCAGAACGTGATAGTCCACATGTTGCCGCCCGTGACGAGATCCGGCAGGTGCGGGGGCACAGCGTTGGCGCTCACCGAAGCGAGCAGCGCCGCGCAAGCGAGAGGTGCGGAACGAAGCAATGTCTTCCGTAACGTCATGATCGAACTCCTTGTTTGATTTGAGATGCGCCGACAGTCACTCATTGCACGAACGAGGAGCCCGCGGTGGTCTATTGAATCCTCGGCTGAAGTGTTGCGATCTACCGCAGGCCGGCTCGCGCGCATTGCGGTGCACTCGACCTGTGTTGGCTGCGGCGCACCAGCCGGCGACTTCGCGCGGCCGGAGTGTCATTCGAAGATCGTCAGGATCTGCTCGGCCACAAGAGTAGCCGCATCACGACGCACTACTCCGCCGCCGAACTCACGAGCCTGCGTGCGGCGGGGTAGTTGGAGGGAGTGAAAAACCCGGACAAGACGATGAGCGTAGATAGTTGATTCTGTTGAGCCATGAACCGCGAGCTCGCATGGCATCCGTTGCAATTGTCACGACTGAGCACGAGAAAGCATGACCAGGTCCTGCAAAACTCCCGCAACACCTATAATCCTCCACGGGTCTTGAGCGTTTGAAAGCCCGGCTGTATTCCCATCATCGAGTGTGTCGATGTCGCAACGCCAATCAAAAAGGAACCTCTGATTTACTTCAAAGGTTCCGCGGTACAGCAGTGCCGTGTTCTGAGAATTCCAAAGCTGAATTATTCAGAGTACAAAAAAGAAAAAGGCGATGCGGGGCCATAACGGAGTCAGCGGTTCCGTTTTATTTTCAAGGAGGAAAAGATATGAAGTTTATAAATACACTGCGCTTTTTATTATTGACATCGGCGCTGGTCAGTCAGGCCGCTCCGGCGGCGATCATCAATATCGCCGGCACCTCCACGGCTGGCGAGGAGATGGGCAGCGCGGTAGCTGCCGGCGATTTTAATTGCGACGCCTATGACGATCTGGCTGTGAATTCATCCGCCACCACCCAGTTCAATATCATTTACGGCGGTACCGGCAGCGGCGCCCAGCTTGGCACACCGGGTAACTCCCAGTTCAGTATGTCTGCGGCGCGTTTTGTCACGATGACGACGGGGGATTTCGACGGCGACGGCTGCGACGATCTCGCGATCGGCCGGCCCTACGATGCAGTCGGATCCGTCGTGGAAGCCGGTCAGGTGTTTATTTTTTACGGCCATTTTTCCGGCCTGAATCTCAGTCCCGAAATCTGGAACCAGGATGTCAGCGGTGTTACCGACAGTGCTGAGGCGAGTGATCATTTCGGCGCCAGCCTTGCGGCCGGCGATTTCAACGGCGACGGTTATGGCGATCTTGCCATCGGTGTGAATGGCGAGAATGAAGGCGGCGCGGTTTATGTGATACATGGCCAGCCACTCGCGGGTCTGGCCACGTTTACCACCCGGTTTTTCACCCAGAACAGTTCGGGTATCGCTGACACTGATGAGACAGGCGACGGCTTTGGCAGTTCGTTGGCAAGCGGGGATTTCGATAATGACGGAAATGACGATCTGGCGATCGGCGCACCCCATGAAGATCTTGAGGGTACGGACTTCGATTCAGGCGTTGTGCATGTGCTTTACAGTGATGGCAATTCCGTGTCGGGTAGCGGCAGCCAGCTGTGGCGCCAGGGCGCAGGCGGCCTGCCCGACAGTCCGGACTATGATGAGATGTTCGGGTTCAGCCTAGCTACCGGGGATTTCGACGGCAACGCCCATGATGATCTGGTAATCGGCGTGCCTAAAGACTTTCGCAGCGGTGGCAACTGCTCCGGGCCCGGGTGTAATTCCTACACTTCCGGCGGAATTCATCTTTTGTATGGCACGACGGGCGGCTTGGATGACGCCTGGAACCAATACTGGCGGGCTACCTTTCCCGGCATCGATTGGGACCTCATCAGTCATTTCGGCTGGGCATTGGCAGTCGGCGATTTCAATAACAACGGTCTTGATGACCTAGCTATCGGCGGGCCTCACAGGTACTTAAGCAGCTTGAGAACCGGCATGGTGAAGGTTCTGTACGGCGGTGTTCCGACCTTGACGACCACGGGCAGCCAGAATTTTCATCAGAACTCTTCGGGCACTGATGGCGAGATTGAGGAGGATGACAGGTTCGCTCATTCCATGACCACCGGGGATTTCAACGGCGACGGTCGTTCGGACTTGGCGGTTGGCGTTCCTGGCGAAGTTTATAACGGTGTTAAGGGGGGCGTCACCCAGGTGTTCTACGGCGGCAGCAGCGTTCTCAGCACGTCCAACGATCAGATATTTGTGCAGTAAGACAACGGGCGAGTGTTTGAGCCATGAGGCGCTCCTCGGAGCGCCTCTCTTTGAATCAAGGATATGGGGAGTTGAGCAAGAACCGCTTCAACCGGGAAGTGCGCCCGAGCGTCCTCGCCCTGCGCATCGGCGTTCAAGGAATCGCCTTCGATCGCGTTGACCTCGTGGGACTTGGCACATCGACAAGGCGTTCTACTCGGTCACAAGAGCAGTCGTATCGCATCATCTACGATGACGCGCGCCATTGGATCGACAACAGCACCTTTCCACCTGATGAGCTGGTCATACGCCTGCATCACAGACTGGTGTGGGTACATCCGTTTTCGAATGGCAACGGCCGTCTATGTCGAATGATGGCCGACCTGGTAATGATGAAGCACTTCAAGATTGACCGACTGCCGTGGGGAGGCGACGACTTAGTCGACGCTGGTCCTCGCCGTGCTGCTTACATCGAAGCTCTTCATGATGCCGATGTTCATGACTACACGCGATTGCTCAAATTCTGCCGGCCAACCGAATCGGCCGCAGACGCAGAACCAACACCAACGACAGCACCATAACCAGCATCGACACACGCCGAGCATCATACCCAAGCCATCATCATCATCATCCACATGACAATCGCCACCATGATGACCATGGGCTCTCGGCCCTGCGGCATCATGATGACCAAGGTCGGAAAACCAAAACGAAATCCGGTTCATCAGAGCGGGGCAGGTCCAGCCTCCTCTCGAAGGTCTGCCCTATTTCAGCCTCGATGAGGCCTCGATTCTGCGCAGGGCACGCGAGAACCCGTCGGCCTTCGTGCGCAGCGAGACGCGCATGATCATCGATGAGGTGCAGCGCGAGCCGGATCTCATCCTCGCCATCAAGTCCGTCGTCGACCGACAACGGCCCGCGCTACGCGGCCAAAGCGGCCGTATTGCGCATCGGCAATCTGCTCAACCAGAGCGAGCTCGGGCGCGATGTCCAACTACCCGCCATGCCGGTGCATCGCTACCTGAATCTGCTCGAGACTTCGTACCAGATCGTGCGCCTGGAGCCGTAACCATCGAAGCCGAGTTACAAACAACTTGACGTTGACGGGGAGTCCTTAGAGGTTGAGCTGAGCGGCGCGCACGCCGACGCCCGACCTTGGCACTCGGGAGTTCTCGGGACCCACGACAGCCCGCATTGCGTGAGTACACGAAAGCACACGGGCTCGGGGCAAAGACAGAGATCGCCGCGAGTGCGGCGAGCGCGGTGCGCGTGTCTCACTACTCGCCCTACCACATCTTCTTCGAGGCCGACTGCGATCTCAGTCTCCTCGTGGTCGATGAGCTCGCGGGCAGGCACGGTTTCGACGATGCGCGTCTGGGCATTCCGCGATTGCCTTACGGGCCCCTCGCTTACTCCGGTTGCGACAACCCTTTACGCAGTTCGCGGATTGACGCGCGATAGCGCATTTCCCTAGCCTGAGACCGGCAGTATTCGCGGCCTCTAGATAGATTTTCCCAACTACTCATTGGATGAGGGCGATTCGGATGAAGACTCTTGCTTCGGCAGCGCGCTCCAGCGCGCTCACCCTGATGACCGGCATCGTGCTCGCGGGCCCTTCCAATGCCGACGCCCCGGTTTTCAGCCCCCCACCCGGCAGCTATCACGTGACGCAGCAGGTGACTATTGCGTCGGACACCATCGGCGCAACGATCCTCTACAGCACCAACGGCGCCGCGCCGAAATGCGACAAGCAGCGCGGCACTATCTACTCGGGTCCGATCACCGTCGACCAGACCACGAACATCAAGGCCGTCGCCTGCGATCCGCAGGGCGCCGAGAGCAGCATGGCCGTCGGGACCTGGGTGATCCGACCGCCGGCGCCCGTCGCCACGCCGACGTTCACGCCCGCCGCGGGCACTTACCTCGCCGCTCAGTCGGTGAGCATCGCCACCGCGACCTCCGGCGCGACCATCCGCTTCGCCAGCGACGGGAGCACTGCGAGCTGCGCCAGCGGGTCTATCTACTCGGGTCCGTTCAGTGTGACGGTTGACACCACCTTCAGCGCCATCGCCTGCGCCGACAACATGCCTGATAGCGCCGTGGCGGGTGCCGTGTATCTCATCCGCCCGCCCGCGGCCGCGCCGGCTCTCAGCCCGCCGCCGGGCGCATACACCGGGGCGCAGTCGGTGACACTCTCATCGGCCACGCCAAGCGCCTCGTTCCGGTACACCACAGACGGAACGGACCCCAGCTGCTCGGTCGGCACGAGCTACGACGGCTCCATCGCCGTCAGCAATTCGCTGACGCTGAAGGCCGTGGCCTGCTCGCCAGTGAACTCGGACAGCCCCGTCATCATCGGCGGCTATGACATCACCGTTCCGCCGGCCGAGTCCGTGTGGAAGAGCTTCGACTTCAATTCCGCGCCGAACTTCGCCGCGGGCTCGCACAGCACCAACGAGAGCGCCGATGCGCTCAACATCTCCGGTCGGGGCAAGGTGGAAAGCCAGCAGCAGGTGTTCCACTACGTCTACACGCAGATCACCGGCGACTTCGTGATGACCGCGCGCCTCGACGGCGTCGACTTCGCGGGCTTCACGAGCAACCAGGGCCGCACCGGCCTGCTGCTCACGCCCGACATGACCGCCACGGGCAATGCACTGATCTACGGCTCGTCCATCTACAGCGCCGTCCCGTCATTCGCGCGCAGCGACCGGCTCGCGTCCGGCAGCGCCAATGCCAACAGCAACATCACGGTCAGCGGCACCGGACCGCGCTACCTGAAGCTCACGCGGACGGGCAACACGTACATGGCATCCGCGTCGGCCGATGGCGGCGCCAGCTTCGTAAACGGCGCGGTGCGCACTTTCGCGGCAGGACTCCCGGCGCAGGTTTATGTCGGCTTCCAGATCAGCTCGAGCTCCAACACGGTACCGGCGTCGGCGACGTTCAGTGACGTGCACATCCGCGATGCGGCGGGCAATGACCTCGTGCCGCCCAACAGCTTCTCGGGCGAGATCGGCTCGCCGACTCCAGGCGGGTCCGGCGGCGGCCCAACCACCCCGCCCTCGGGTCCGTCGCATCCCGAGGATCTGTCGCAGGGCGCGACTTCGCCCGAACCCGCGCTGGTGAGCGACGCGATCCGCTACAACCTCGAGGGCTTCGCGGCCGCAACGACCACCGGCGGTGGCGCCATTCCCGAAGCCGATCCGCGCTACCGCAAGGTAACCAATGCCACCGAACTCGTGGCCGCGCTGCGCGCCGCGAAAGCGTCGACCGCCAACCCGGTGAAGGTCATCGAGATCATGAACGACCTCAACCTGGGCTGGAACGAGATCGGCACGCTGCTACAGGCCGACGGCCTGCTGCGGCAGAACATCGCGCCGAAGAAGCACCCTGAGCTCATCGCGAGCGGAGTCGGCCTGCTCGACATCCAGGACTTCAGCGGCCTGACTATCTACTCGAAGAACGGCGCGACCATCCGCCATGCGGAGTTCAACATCAAGAACGGCACTAACCTCATCCTGCGCAATCTGAAGTTCGACGAGCTGTGGGAATGGGACGAGGCCACCCGCGGCCAGTACGACTCGAACGACTGGGACTTCGTCACCATCGGTGACGGCGGCGGCGTCACTTCCAGCATCTGGGTTGACCACTGCACCTTCACCAGGTCGTACGACGGCGTGCTCGACATCAAGAGAGGCGCGAGCAAGATCACCATTTCCTGGAGCGAGGTGGTTCCGCCCGCTACGGGCGCCGGCAGCTTCGTGCAGGCCCAGTTCGACGACCTCGAGGCGAACCGCGCCACGAACACCATGTACAGCCTGCTGCGCGGCTACTTCACGCAGGAACAGATCATCGCGATCGCCTTGCCGCAGAAGAAGGGCCACCTCGTCGGCGCCACCAACTTCGAGGGCCTCACGAGCTACACCGTGACGCTGCATCACAACTACTACAAGGACCTGCAGGACCGCATGCCGCGCCTGCGCAGCGGCGACGTGCATGGCTTCAATCTGTTCATCGACAGCTCGAATGCGCGCATCGTGCGCGAGCTGCGGGATGGCATCGTCGCCGCGAACCCCGCCCTCGCGAGCGCGCTGTCGTCACAGTACAGCTTCGGCATCATCTCCCAAGGCGGGATCTCGACCGAAGGCGGCGCCGTGCAGATCGACGACAGCGTGTTCTTCGGTGTCCTGGAGCCGTTCCGGAACAACCAGACCGACGTGACCAACCCGGCGTACACCGGCGCGATCCGCGGCTCGAACCTGCTGCACATCGTGCTCGCGAGCGATACGTCGTTCATGCCGGTGACGTCGCAGCAGCAGACGTTCTCGGATCGCGGCTACGTGTGGGCTTCGTGGCGTGGCGACAGCGGCGACCCGCTCAGCTCGCTCGGGCCTCGGCAGGCGCCGCAGATTCCGTTCGTGTGGCACAACGGTGGGCCGACGTATCTCTACGGTGTGGATCCGGTGGGGACGCTGAGCACCCTGCTGACCGGCCCGCAGGGCGCGGGCGCGGGGAAGATCGGCCTGACGACCGACGAGTGGCTGAGCGTCGCCAACTGAAACTGGGGGGACGGAAAAGAGACTTGACCTAAGAAGTGGCCCCGCTTTTTTAGACAGTTTTCGCGGCCGGGATAAGTCGATTCCGGCGATGGTTAAGCTGCCGCCGCGAGAGGCAGTGCTGGGAACGCTTTGAAGTAGACGTGATCAGGCGGTTTTCGGTCAAGCGCGGTGTGGGGACGCTGGGCGTTGTAGAACGCGAAGTACTTGCTGATGCCGCCCCTGGCCGCCGAGACGGTCTCGTAGGCGTGTAGATAGACCGCCTCGTACTTCAGCGATTTCCATAGCCGCTCGACGAACACGTTGCTACAACATTCGTCGGCCGGAGTCGGCTCGCGCGGTTTTAGTTTGAAGTACGGATCGTTCATGGCCGCGCGATGACTCTGCAAACGAGTCGGAACAGTGCTGGAACAGTCACTCCGCGAGTGGAATTCTGGAAGAGTCCCACTCTACAGGCCGACGTTGTTGATCAAGCAGTTGCGAGGAGTGTTCCAGCGCGCTTTGGTCGCTTTTTCTGGAACACTATTCTTGTAACTACCTGAAGAGATTGGCGCGCCCGGAGAGATTCGAACTCCCGACCACCTGGTTCGTAGCCAGGTACTCTATCCAGCTGAGCTACGGGCGCGTGGCTCTGTTCGAAGGGCGGCGATCCTACCACAACCCGTTTGACGGTCTAGGGCAAAGATAACCCCAAGCCGAACAAACACTTGAGCCCACCTGCCGCGGCCGCCTGAGGTCGATTTCGCACCCCTCGGGCCCGCGTCCGGGCCCTCAATTGCGCCGAAACAGGTAGTCGTGGTGCGACAGCGCCTCGAGCATCGTGTACCGCGGCCCGAGGAATTCCGTGACCGCCTCGAGCTGCTCGGTTTCGATGAGCAGGTACTTGGGCGCGTGGCGCTCCATGTCGAGCCCCTTGAGAACCTCGAGCTCGAAGCCTTCGACGTCGAGTGAAAAGAAATCCACGTTCGCAATGCGCAGCTCGTCGAGCACGTTCGACAGCGCGCGCACGCGCGTGCGCACCAGCTCGGGCGCCGTGCCGCCGAACTCGCGCGCGCCGATCGACGCGTGCTGGCGCACCGAGCGGCCATGCAGCAACTTTTCATCCACGCTCACCGGCAGGCTCATGAGCCCGCCGGCCAGGATCTCGAGCTCCTCGCCATCTTTCTCGAAGGGTCCGAGACCGCAGTTCACCACGTGCGCGTCACGCGCGCGCAGGCACATGTGGAAGTACTTGGGCACGGGCTCAACGAGCACACCTTTCCACCCATACTTGTTCTCGAGGAAGTAGCTGTTCGACTGCGCGATGCCGTCGTTGGCGCCCGCCTCGATGAAGGTCCCGCCACGAAAGTCGAGATACTTCTCGAGCTTGCGGTCCATGCCATAGAGCGCGGTGTAGGGACGGCCTAACCACACGTTCACGCGCATGGAAGCACGCCGCCACTGAAACATCATCTGTTCGAGCGAGCCGCCGAATAGCCTCAGCAACGCGAACTTGATGGACTTGCGGAACCCCGCGGGCTTGGCGGGAGATTCGATGCTTGCGGAAAGATCCATGGGCGCTCCTTCAGACGGGTGTCCAGCGGGTGTCGGGCAGCGCGTCCGCCGAAGATGCAGGCATAGGCCGCAGTACCTGGCTGTACACGCTTTCCATGCGATCGAGCGAGCGGCTCCAGTCGAACTCCTGCTCGACGCGCCAGCGGTTGTAACTTCCCATGCTGGCCTGCAGCTCGCGGCTCTCGAGAATTTCGGTGAGCGCATTCGCAAGGCTCACTGCGTCGCGCATGGGCACCACGCGCCCGCCTTCGCGGTGCACGAGGAATGGCGGCCCACCCACATCGGTCGTGACCACGGGCACGGCGGACGCCATGGCCTCTAACAACGTCATCCCGAAGGGCTCGCCGTACGACGGCATGCAGTACACCGAGTGCGCGCGCATGATGGTCGCGATGTCCTCGCGTGCGGCGCGCCCGCGCCGGAAGATGCGGTCACGATGAGGCGAAGCGGCGATGCGCGTATCCACCGCCGCGCTTTCGCGTCCATCGCCCCAGATCTCGAGCGTGGCTTCGGGCACGCGTGGCGCAACGACGTCGAACGCGTCCAGCAACGTGAAGATTCCTTTCCAGTACTCGAGCACGGCGAGGAACAGAATGCTGGGCCTGGCCGGCATCGAATCACGCGGAAGATATTCCTGGCTGTGAATCCCGTGGCTGATGACGTGCACGCGGCTCGCGCGCGCCGCGGGCGAGCGCACGCGCTCGATGGCTGCGGGACAGGTGATGATGAGCGCGTCCGCCTGGGCTTGCTGCAACGACGCCAGCAGGTCGCGCGCGCGATGTTTGAGAGTCGCCATGAAGCTGCGCGGCTTCGGAGGTCCGAAAGCCTCGGCTGCCCAGTGACCCGAGTATGGCCCCAGGATCAAAGGCACGCCGCTGCCGACGAGCGCAAGGCTCAGCCCCGTCTCCACCGGCGTGAGCTGCTGCGCGAGATCGAAATGCACCCGCTTGTGTAGTGAGTTGAACAGTTTGCGCACGCCGGTCACGTATCGCAGACGCGTACGCGGACCCGGCCGATGAACGTCGGTGCCGGGAATGCGGTGCAGATGCATGCGCGGCGGAACGGCGCCCCGGAGTTCGACGCGCGGCGTCGCGATGTGCAGTGTGTGGCCGCGCTCCGCAAGGCCGCGCAGGTAGTTGTAGTCGATCCACCCGGCGCCGTTCGGCAGATGGTCGGTCAGCGAGTCCGATGGATGAACCACGAAAATATTCAACGGTTTCATGCAGTGGCTCCCATCCTCTCAGTCGACAAAGCCGCGCACGCGGCGAAAGTATTCGGCATCGCGATCGATTTCCTTCACCGGCATCGCCGGCACGCCCGAGTACAGCGTGAAAGGCTCGCCGTACGCTCGCGCGAGCGACGAGCCGGCGGCCAGCACCGAACAATCCGGTAGTTCGGCGCCCTTGAGCACCACGCAGGCGGTGCCTACGAAGCAATAACGCCCGATGCGCACGGGCGCCGACACCTGCCGATTGCGATTGAAGTCGATGGCATGCGTGAGGATCTGCGAGCGCGCTCCGGCCATGGTGGCGAAGTCGCCGATGTCGACGCGGTTCGAGCAGTCGACGTAGTGGCGCGAAGTCATCGCCGCGTGCCGGCCCATGATGAAAGCCGGATCTCGCGACGTTTCTTCGGTGAAGTGTTTTCCGTTGCCGGGACCTAAGCCCGAGATCCAGTTGAAGTCACCGATGGTGGCGCGCTCACCGAGATCGACGCGCATCCCTTTCACGACGTTGAAATGCCCGATGCGTGCCGAAGCACCCATCTGCAACGACGGGCACCCGACGAGCGAGAGGCCGATGCGCGCGCCCTCGCCGAATGAATAGCCACACAACACGCGCAGCAGCCAGCGTCGCACGGCCCACGGCAGGATCAGCGATATCGCCGACACGATGAGCGCCCGGCGGGGACTGACACGGCGTGGCGCGGGCAGGAAGTTCATCGCACGATATCCACGATGCTGAGGTTGTCGCCGATGGGCAGCCGCCGCGCGCTGCCGGCAAGCCGACGTTTCGACGAGGCGCCCGACGCATCGAAGGTCATGATGCTGCGCATCTGGAATTCGCTCGGCAAGGTGAGCAACACCTCTTGAGGATCGACGGCGAGCTCCCGTCCTGCCACGGGATCGTAGCTCGGCGTCTCGAGCCAGAGTACGAGCCGGTACGAGCCATCCGTCTTTGCAAACAGCATCGACTCGAGATTCTCGAGCTGACCGCCGAGTGAAATTTCGAGCGATGGTGCGGAGCCACTCGGTGGGCGATCGTTGAATTCATGCAGGAGCGCGCGCAGCTGGCGCCATGCAGGTTTCTCGACGCCATCCGCGTCGAGCAGCCCCATCCCGGCGCCCTCGTCGGTGCCATGGTCCACCATTTGATAGATGAACGTACGCGACATCCCGGCGTTCAGGTGCAGCATCAGCATGCGCGCGAGATAACGCGACTGGATTTCCGGCGGCACGGCCCGCTCCGCGGAACCCTTCGTGGTGTAACCCGACTCGGTGCAGATGATCGGCTTGTCGGCCGAGATGCGCCGGACCTGGCACATCGCATACGTCAGCTCACCGTAGCGGAAATCCTGGCAGGGTGGCCGCCCGCGCCGCCCATAACCGCTCGTCGACGGAGGGAACGCGCGGTAATACTTGTGGAGATTGCCGAAGTCGAGATCGGCTGCCCTGTTGCCTAACAACAGTTGCGGATCGTCGCCGAGATCGGCGATGGACGGTCCGAGAATGGGATAGCGGGAAGATTCGGTTCCCGCGCGCACGTACTGGGCAAAAACCGGCATCCACGCGCGCAGCACTTCCGCCCACGGCACGGACTGCTGCAGGTTGAATTCATTGGGCAGTTCGAAAGCCTCGAACGCGGGATGCACCCGCGCCGGGAAGCCCTGGACGAATTCGCGCGTGACCATCGGGCGGATGATGAACGTGACACGGATGCCCGCCTCGCCCAACTCGCGGAAACGTTCGGCGCGATCGCGCTCGGAGAACCCGCCGTTCTGGTCCAGGGCGCCGTCGCGCACGTGCCGGATGCGTGCGGCGAGCAGCAGTTGTTTCACGCGCGCGAATTCGAGGTCGTAGAAACTGCGCGCATGCCGAAGATGGATGTTCACGCCAACGGAATCCGTGAACTCGTAGGCCCACCGGCTTGCGGTGGGGGTCGCAGCCTGCGCGGCGCAGGAAGCCGCGTAGAGCAAGACTGCGAACAACGCTGCGCGCTTCACGAGCGCAGCCTCGAGCGCAGATAGCGCCAGTCTTCGCCATTCAGGTACGGGCGCGGCAGCGGTAGTTTGAGCACGAGGCGCATGCCGGCGAGCAACGCGAGCCAGCGGGCGCCACTTGCGGCGAGCAGCGCGATGGCAGCTCCGAGCCCACCGTAGAGCGGCACGAGCCACAGCAGCAGCGCGAGCGAAATGACGAGCGTACCCGCCTGGATCGACGAGACCATGCCCGGCCGATCGCGCGAGAGATACAACTGCACCGTCACCTGCGCCAGCACGCCCAGCGACGCTTCGATCACCAGCAGCCGGAAGATATCGACCGAATTTGCAAACTCCGCGCCGTAAGCGAACTGCAGCAACCATTCGCCCGCGAGCCACATCACCACGCAGGCTGCGCTCAACGCGGCGATGAGAAACCGGCAGGTCGTGTCGTGCACGCGCTGATTGTTGGCTTCACCCTGCCCCGCCAGGTGCGACAGGAATATCGATTGCAACGCAGGCTGCACGAACTGCACCACGCGCGAGAAGCTGAAGGCGACGGCATAAAAACCGAGTTCGCGCGCCGATAACAGCGGGATCAGCACCAGCCGGTCCGAGTGCAGTATGAAAGCCGTCACCAGCCCGGCGGGCGCCGCGCGCATCGAATACGAACGCATCTCGCGCAGTTCGGTGCGAACCGCGGCAAAGCGCGGTCGCATGGTGCGCAGGAACTTCGGCACGACGGACAACACCGCCACGGCGCCCGAGATGAACAGCGCCAGCGCGGCACCGCGCACCGTCAGCGTGGCCAACAGCGCGATTCCGACCAGCGCCAGCAGGTGATAGAGCTGCGGCAGCAGATGCGTGAGGTTGCAGAACCAGTACTGCCCGGTGCCGGCGAACGCCTGCTTGATGACGATCTGCGTGGTGTTGACCAGCACCGCGGCGAGGCACAGCTGCGCAAACAGGATGGTGGAAGATTCGTAGCCACTCATGAACAACGGCAGCGCCGCCGCTCCGATGATGATGAGCACTACCGAACCCGCCAACGCCAACAGCAATGCCGCGCCGGCAACGGCATCGGGTGATTCGGGATTGCGGCGCATGCGAAACACCACTGCGCTGTTGAGTCCGGCCGTGGCGAGCATGGCGAGCAGCGGCGGCCACACCGTCACCGCGACATAGATGCCGCGGCCCTCGGCGCCGAGCAGCCGCGCGGTCATGATGCCGGTGACGAGGTTCATCAGGACGATGAGCACCTGTGTGCCCACCGAACGGACCATGGAGAACAGTGGCGCGTCGCCGCGCGCCAGTTGCGCGCTGAGGCGTCGCCAGCGCGAGTCGGCGGGTTGCAGCACGCTGCTCACAGACTCTCCACCGCGCGCTGAAAGCCGAGCACCGTGGCGCGCGAGGAAAACTTCTCTTCGGCCAGCAACCGCGCCCGCGCCGCCACTTCGCGCGACCACTGCGGGTTTTCGAGATACCGGCGCATGGCGGCGGCCAGCGCTTCGTGATCGTTGAGCGGCGTGAGCTGGCCGGTTTCACCGTGGCTGATGAACTCGGGTACTCCGCCGGCATCGCTGCCGATCACCGGCGTGCCGGCGAACATGGCCTCGGCAATCACCCGTCCGGAAGGCTCGGGCGAGGTCGAGCAATGCGCGACGACATCGCATGCGGCCATGAGCGTCAGGACGTCATCGACGTGGCCAGCGAAGGTAACGCGATCAGCGATGCCGAGGCCCGCCGCCAGTTCGTGCAGTTCCCGCTCGAAGTCCTGCGCGTCGAATAACGCGCCCCCGGCGATCACCCCGCGCGCGCCGGGCACGGCTGCCAGCGCGCGCAGGAACACATCCTGCCCCTTCCACCGGCAGATTCGCCCGAACATGCCGATGAGCGGCGCGCCATCGGGACTGAAGCGCCGCCGACACTCTGCCACTCGCGCCGGGTCGCCTAGCTGCCGCGTCACTTGCGCGAGATCGATGCCCGACACCACCACACTCACGCCTTCGCGGCGACCACCGGCTCGCAGCCATTCCTTCAGACTCTCCTGCGACACGAGCACCACGCCATCGGCGCTGTGGCGAGACAAGGCGAGCAACATGCGGATCATCGCCGGGTGAAAGTGATCCTTCGAGAGGATGTCGTTCATGAACCAGAGGATGGGACGGCGCATGAACGGCTTGGCGAGCGACGCCAGCACGAACGCCTTCTGCGAGAAGCACACCACCGCGTCGAACTTGCGGGCCTTGCGCGCGAGATGACGCACCATGGCGAGCGATCCCGGTATCGCGCGCACGAGGCTGGCGAACCCACCTTCGCGGCGGACACCGCGAGTGCTTGCTGCCAGCGGCTGCACTGAGTAGCGGATTCCAGCGGCTCCGAGCAGCCCTTCGAGCGAGCCGTGTTGAAGGAGCAGGACTTCCGCGGAATCGCGCATCGTGCCGGCGATCGCCATCATCTTGAACTCGGCGCCGCCCGGATCACCCACGTGCGTGATGAAGAGTATCGAGCCCAGGTGGGAATCCGTCATGCACGCTCCTGCGAGGCGACGCGTGCCGCCAGCCCGAATCCCAGAAAATTCCATGCGCAGTACCCGATCTCGCCCACGTGCACGGTGCCGAGCGGAAACAGCATGAACAACGTGAGCACGATGGCGCGGTCGTAGTAGATGTGGCTGCCGGCCGCGGGAGCGGCCCGAAACAATCCGGCCACCAGCAGCGCGAGGGAAAGGATGAAGGCCGTTCCGACAAACACGCCCATGGCGCGATAGACCTCGATGAGCGCACCGTCGATCTCCACGGGCGCACGATTGTCGAGACGGCGCGAGGCGCCGTTGATGGCAAGACCGTCGCCCGCGATCAGATTGTCGTGTGCGATGACTTCGCCGTACTGCTCGAGTCGCTTGCGCAGAGACTCGTCGCCCTCGAGCTCCGTGAGCGTGGACGCACGCTGGACCACGACGTCGCGGATCTGCGGCGACAGCGCAGTCGACGCCAACGCGAGCCCGGCCAGGAACAGCGCCAGGATGTTCGTACGGCGTACCCCCGCGCTGGGCGCGACCGCCACCAGCAAGATGGCCAACGCAGTCACCGCCCACAACGAGCGGTACTGGCACAGCGCAAGGCCTATGAGCATCGGCGCCACGCAGGGCAGGCACACCGCGAGCGGGCGCTTCAACGCGACCACGATGCCGGCCGAAAGGACCGCGCCGAACGCGCCCGGCGAGTTCATGGTGCTGAATACGCGAAGCCGGAAAGGCTCAGGCTGGCCGATGGAATTCAGACCGAGTTCCGCCACTCCCCGAACCCAGTTGGCATCCCATGACGACGGAGCTCACGAACTGCCAGATGCCGTACAGCGACATGGCGACCGCCGAGGCGATGAGCGCAGGCTCGAAGACCCGCCTTATCTCCGGGATGCGGTCGCGGTTCGCCAGTAGATAGACCGCGAACAGCGGGCCGATGCTCCACTTGAGCACGTCGACGATCGACGAACGGAACCGGCCGTCGAGCAGCGCGAGCGCGGTTCCATAGGCGATGCAGCCCATCAACACGAGGAACGGCCCGAACTTGCGAGGTTGCGGCCGCGACCAGTACTCGAAGAACGTGATGACGGTGTAGAGGCCGCACAGGTATGGCGTGAGCAACGCGGGGTTCGATGCGTCGAAGCCGGCCTGGTCGTCGATGAGCCGGCGCGCGAACGACATGAAGCAGAACAAGAGCAGGCAGTGCGCGGCGTACCAGGGCGAGCGGCGCGCGAAGAGATATCCGGCCAGCAGGAAGTTCGCCACCGGATACAGCAGGCGTCCGTACGGTGCGAGATTCACGGCATACAGGCCGATCGGCAGCAGCAGCACCATGAACACCACCGCCAGCCCTTCGGCGACCGGCGGCGATGCCGCGCGCGGCTGCGTCAAGGCGGGATTCGCGAGTGTCTGTTCCATCAGGTGCTATCGAGGGTTGCAAGCGCCGTTCCAGTTTTTGATTCTGCACTATCTGCCATTCCGGGCGCGATGCGCATGTGCTGGCGCCGGAATCTCGACTCTCTCTACCTACTTGAGTGCGAGTGGGTATTTTCCTGCGTGTTATCGGTGCAGGCGTGGGACTCGTCCGACGTCGCCGCTTTGAGTCACTTGCGTCGCGAAGCCTTGTTTTCAGCCTCGCGAGCACGATGAGTTTTCATGCGTCGCGAAATTTTTCTCACCTACAAACCCTGAATCGCAGCGCCGCGAGGGGTGTAGTCAATTGGCGACTAACTACTTTCGCGTAGGACGATGCACTTGACGAGTGCGGGCGGCCGGTGCACCTTCGCGACGCAAGTGCTGGAAAAGACTCAGCGGAGCCGCGACTGCGATGCCAGCGCACCGTGACTGCGAGAGGACGTGGAACGGGACTTGCATCGCAAAGCAGTAACGCTTGCTGCTGCTTTCCCTGCAAGGAGTGAAAATGAAGTATCTGGCGATTTGTTTTCTTTCATTGACCGCTTTTCTCAACGCGGGAGCCGCGCCCTCGGCCGGCACCGAAGTGACACCGAAGTACGCGCCTGCGCACCAGGTGCGCGCCGTTCCCAAGGACGACAACACACCCGACGGCGCCATCGCGGGCGCGGTCGCCGTCGTGCTGGTCGCACTGCAACTGCGCCGCCGGCAGAAGTCACTGCGTATGCCGAGGCAGCTCTACTGATGTGCTCAATCTGATGGAAGGGAGAGTCGAACCACTGCATTCCCGCGAAATCACGGCGTTGTCCACGGTCGACTCGCCCGTGGTGTTCGCCGTCAAGAGCCTGCTGCTGCCCATCATTCCGGTGATCACGCTTGTGGATCTGCATCGCGGCAGGCGATGAACCACTGCGCGGCGGCTATTTCCTGATCGCCGTACTCACATTCCTGGGCGCGCCCGACGTACTCGGACTCGCGCGCATCGGCGCCATCGACGAGAAGCGCCCACAAGGGGCGGTGCTGCTCGAAATCATCGCGCGCTGGCTCACGCTGGTGGCGCTCATCGCCGCCGTCGTCTACCTCGCCGGTGTAGGCTCCACGCTCGACTACGGCCTGCTCACCACCTGGTTCGCGCTGACCCCGTCGGTTCTGTTCGTCGGTCAGTGGGCCGCGCGCCAGTGGCTCACGCATTCGTTGCGCGGGCGCAGTCCGCAGCGCGCCGTGATCGTCGGAGCCACGGAACTCGGTTCCAGGCTCGAATCCGCGCTGCACTCCGATTCGCTGTTGCGTACGGATGTCGTCGGCTACTTCGACGATCTCCCGAGCGAGTACCTGACGGCGAAGATCAACTCTCCATTGCTCGGGGAGACTACCGGCCTGGCTGATTTCGTCAGGCAGAACCAGATCGACCAGGTGTTCATCACGCTGCCGATGAGCCGCGACGCGCGCATCGTCGCCATGCTCGAAGCCCTGCACGACTCCACCGCATCCATCTATTTCGTGCCGGACATCTTCGCGTTCAATCTCATCCAGGCGCGCTTCGACATCCTGGGTGGCGTGCCGGTGGTGGCGGTTCGCGAAACTCCGTTCTATGGCGCGGCCTGGCTGGTCAAGCGGCTGAGCGACATCGCCATCGCCGCGGCCGCAGTGCTTCTGTTGGCTCCGATACTGCTGCTCACGGCAATTGCCATCCGGCTCGATTCGCCCGGCCCCGTCCTCTTTCGCCAGAAGCGTTATGGCCTCGATGGCCGCGAGATCCTGGTATTCAAGTTCCGCTCGATGAGCGTCACCGAGGATGGCAAGGCGACCTTCAGCGCGGCGGCGCGCGGCGACTCGCGCATCACGCGCGTGGGCGCGTTCATTCGCCGCACGTCCATCGACGAACTGCCGCAGCTGTTCAACGTGCTCGAAGGCAGCATGAGCATCGTCGGCCCGCGGCCGCATCCGGTGGCGATGAACGAGCACTACCGCCGCGAGATTCCGAGCTACATGGTGAGACACAAGGTGAAGCCGGGCATCACGGGCTGGGCGCAGGTCAATGGTTATCGCGGCGGCGACGACATCGACTCCATGCGCAAGCGCATCGAGCTCGACCTCGCCTACCTGCGTCACTGGTCGCTGTGGCTCGATCTTCGAATCCTGGTCAAAACCATCACGGTGGTCCTGACGGATCGCCACGCCTTTTGAGGAGCCCATGCGCGATCGGAAAGTCGCACTGATCTACGACAAGCTCGACGTTTACGGAGGCGGCGAGCGTGTGCTCGAGCAGATGATTGCGCTGCATCCTGACTCCGATGTCTGCGTCTCGGTGGACAATCTCAAGCCCGACAACCGCGCGTTTCTGCGCGGCAAGGTGCCCATCACCACGTTTGCGCAGAAATTGCCGTTCGTGCGCCAGCACCACCGCCAGTTCCTGCTGCTGCTGATGTTCGCCATGGAGCAACTCGACCTGTCCGACTATGACCTGGTGCTGTCGGGCAGCGCGTCGATCGCCAAGGGCGTCATCACCGGCCCCAACCAGCTGCACATCTCTTACGTGCATTCACCCATGCGATTCGCCTGGGACCTGCAGCACCAGTACCTGGGCGAAGCCAGGCTCGACAAGGGTGTTCGCAGCATGCTGGCGCGCTACATGCTGCACCGGGCGCGCGGTTGGGATCTGCGCAGTTGCAATGGCGTCGACCACTTCATCGCCAATTCGCAGTTCATCGCGCGGCGCATCTGGAAGGTGTACCGGCGCGAGGCCGCCGTCATCTATCCACCCGTGGACGTCGACAGCTTCTCGCTGCGGACCAACAAGGAGCCTTTCTATCTCACCGCCTCGCGCATGGTGCCGTACAAGAAGATCAGCGCGATCGTCGAGGCGTTTCGCGCCCTGCCCGATCGCAAACTCGTGGTCGTCGGCGACGGCCCGGAGATGAAGCGCATCAAGGCGCTCGCCTCCCCCAACGTGGAGATCCTCGGCTACCAGCCGTCGAGCGTCCTCAGCGATCTCATGCAACGCGCAAAATGTTTCATCTTCGCGGCCGAGGAAGACTTCGGCATCACGCCCGTGGAAGCCCAGGCCTGCGGCACCCCGGTGCTCGCCTACGGTCGCGGCGGCGCGCTCGAAACGATCCGCGGGCTGGACGATGCCAAACCCACGGGCGCGTTCTTCGATCGCCAGGACGCAGCGACCATCGCGGATGCGGTACTGCTTTTTGAACGCAACGAGGACCGCATCGCCCCGCTCGACTGCTGGCAGAACGCGCAACGCTTTTCCACGCAGATCTTCCGCGAGACCTACGGAGGATTCGTCGAGCGTTGCTGGGAGGCGTTCCAATCCTTGCCGGCGAGCCCTGCGGGCCTCGACCGCCAGCTCGCATTGCAGAAGGCGACTCAAGGATATCCGGGGGTGGCGGCATGAGGTCACTGGTTTTCGCCTGCGTCTTCCTGGCCTCGTGGCTGGCCGGCTGCGCCAGCCCATCGGGCCGGTTGCCCGAGCTGCCCAACGAGCAGGCTGGCGCCGCCTATCTACTGGGCGCCGGCGACTCGCTGCGTATCACGGTATTCGGCGAGGAGGATCTGTCGGGCACATTCAAGATCTCCGACAACGGCGCGCTGGTCATGCCGCTCATCGGGCAGATTTCCGCAGCCGGACTCTCGGTGCCTGAACTGCACAAGCGCCTCGTGAGCCAGCTCAACGTGAAAGCGGTCAAGTCGCCGGACGTCACCATCCAGATCGAGGAGTACCGGCCGTTCTTCATCCTGGGTGAGGTGAAAAATCCTGGTTCCTACCCATACGTGCCGGAAATGACCGTGCTCACGGCCGTGGCCATCGCCGGAGGATTCACGTTCCGGGCCTCCGAGGACGAGGTGTCGGTGACGCGCAAGCTCAATGGCGCCGCCAGCGAAGCGCGGGCCAACCGCGCCTCGCGAATACTGCCCGGAGATGTCGTCTACGTATTCGAGAGGCATTTCTGAAAGCCTGGCTGGCAGTCGCGCTGGTGCTGTCGACGGCGGCTCAGGCGCAGTCGCTCGCGCCGCGTGCGTTGTTCGTCGACGACCGCGGCACCGAGCTGTTCGACACCGAAGGCGCCGAGGGCGGAATCCGCGCAGGGTCTTTCGATGTGCGCGCCGCCGCGGGCGTGTCGTATGGCATGGACTCCAACGTCTACGCGGTGCCCGAAGCCGCTGCTGAGGATCGCGTGGCGACGGGTGAAGCGCTGGTGCGCGCCGTCAACGAGTCCCCGACGCGCGACATGTTAGGGCATGGCATTCGTACGCGCCCGGCGCTACGAAGACGCGCGCGATCAGGACGCCACCGAATTCGGTGCGCTCGGGCGTTACGACGGGTGGATAGGCTCGCAGGACCGCATCATTGCCGGATTCGGCGTCGAGCATGGTATCGAGTCGCGCAATGACATCGAGACCCCGACGACGGTGGCGCTGAGTCCTTATGACAATGGGCGAGGCTCCTTCGCTTATACGCATCTATTCAACCGTTTCGCGCTCGAATCCCGTCTCGATGCGCGACGGTTGCAGTACGACTCCTCGACGCAGGAATACCGCGACCGCTGGCAGTACCGCGCGGAATTGCGCGGCGCCTACCAACTGCGTTCCGATCTGTCCTGGGTGCTCACGGGGTATTTCAATCGCGACGAATACGATGATCCGACGCCGAGCACGCTCTCGGCGGAAACCACCGGCGCCCTGCTGGGGTTGCACTTCGACGTCAACGAGCTGCTCGAGCTCGAGATCGGCGCGGGGTACTTCGACCGGCAATACGACGACCTGGATGATCCGCTCGACGGCGTCTCGTTTCGCGGCTCGCTCCTGTGGCATCCCACGCGCCTCACCACCGTGCGCGCGCAGGTCTTGCGCACCGACGCGCCGACGCACATCGAAGGCGCTTTCGGCAAGGTACGCAACGACGCGCTGCTGCGGGTCACGCACGAATACAGCCGCAACCTCGTGCTGCATGCCGGCGTGCGTTTCATCGCCGACGATTTCGAGACCATCGATCGCGTCGACACTTCCTGGCTCGCCGAGCTGGGCGCCAACTGGGCATTCGGCCGGCATTCGGTCCTGCGCTTCGCGTACGACTACGGGACGCGCGACCACGATGATGCGCGGCGCAGCTTCGACCGCCACGTCGCCAGCCTCGCCTACATCATGAGGCTCTAACATGGAAGACCCCTCCCCCCTGAGTCTGCAGAGCCTGTGGCGCGCCATTCGTCAGCGCTGGCTCACGCTGCTGTTCACCTCGGCACTGTTGTTCGTCGCCATCGCTGCGTACGTGTTCACACTCAAGCCCGCCTATACGGCAGAGGCCGTGGTGCTGCTCGCGCCCGACACCGAGGAACTGGGCGACGCACCCACTACGCAGCGTTTGCTGGCAACCACCGATCCGTTTTTCATCCGCAGCGAAACCACCATCATCGGCAGCGATGAGCTGAGCCGCGAAGTCATCCAGAAACTCGAGCTCGCGCACCAGGACGAATTCCTGCCGGTGCCTGGCCTGCTCGAACAGATGGGAATCCGGCGCGCTCCTGCCGGTGCCCATCCGTACCTGTCGGCGGATGAACTGACGCTCGATCAGGTGGTGCGCGGTTACCAGGACCGGCTTTCGGTGTTCAACGACGGGCGCAGCAAGACCGTGAAGATCGGTTTCACCGCCGGCAATCCGCGCCTCGCCGCCTCCGTGGCCAATGCGCATGCCGAGGCCTACCTGCACGAGCAGGCCAACCGCCGCGGCGAATCGCGCCAGAAATCGCTCGACTGGCTCAAGCAGGAAGTGGACGCGCGGGCGCGCGAGGCGCGTGACGCCGACGCGGGCGTGCAGCAGTACCAGCTCGAACACGGCATCGTGACCTCGCAGGATTCCACCATGGTGGAGCAGCGGCTCTCGCAGCTCTCGACGCAGCTCGTCGACGCGCGGCGCCAGCTATCTACCCAGGCCTCGTTGCTGGCCGAGATCCGCGCCGTGCGCGCCGGCGCCGACCCGACCAACGCGGCGGCACTGCTGCGCAACGATGCGCTCGGCGACCTGCTGCGGACCCGCGTGCAGGCCGAAGCCGCGGTGACGTCGATGGAAACCCGGCTGACCGACAACCATCCCACGCTCGTGAAACAGCGCGAAACGCTCGCCAGCATCAACCAGACGCTGGAAAAGCAATTCGCGCGCGTGGAGAGCGAGGCGGCGGCGAGCGTGAATTCCTGGCAGCGCCAGGTGAACGATCTCACGGCCGCAGTGGGCGCCGAGACCCGCAACAAGGAGTCGCAGGACAAGGTCTCATCGGCGCTGCCGGCGCTGACCGCGGAGGCGCAGGTGAAGCGCACCGTGTTCGAGACCGTCCTCAATCGCTATCAGACACAACTCGCCGAACGCGGCTATTCCGAACCCACCGCCGTCATCGTGTCGCGCGCAGTGCCGCCGGCCAAGCATTCGTTTCCGAGAACCTCGCTGTTCCTCGCCATCGGGCTCGTGGCATCCGTGCTCGGCGGCGCGTTCATGGCGATTTTCGTTCAGCTGCTTCGACCGGTTGCGCCCAGCCTCCACACGATCGCGGATGCCGTGGGGTTGCGCGCCCTGGTCGCGATACCACGCTTCCGCAACGATGCGCGCGAGCCCGGCCAGGTGAAGATTCGCGATCCGCGCCTGTACATCGAGAGCATCCGCTCGCTGCGTCATGCGATTTTCGAACTGCAGTCGGCGCGCGAGACCAAGGTCTGCCTGTTCACATCGGTGGTGCCGAGCCAGGGCAAGACGCTGGTCGCGATGTCCGTGGCGCGCTCCATGGCGCGCTCGGGCGTGCGCACGCTGTTCCTGGAAATGGACCTGCGTTGCCCCGGCGCCAGCAAGCTGGCGCGCGTCAACGAACGCTCACGCGGCGTCGCCGCGGTGCTCGAGATGCGGGCGTCGTTCAACGACGTGCTGCAGGTCGACGAGAGCACCGGGCTCGATATGCTGCTCGCCGAAAAGAACGCCTCGCAGGCGCTCGACAAACTGACCGTGCAGACCTTCTCGGGTCTCATGGCGCGGCTGCGGCAGCACTACGAAGCCATCATCGTCGACAGTCCGCCGGCAGGACTGCTGTCCGACGCGCTCACACTCGCCTGCGTGGCCGACCAGACCGTGATCGTGGCGCGTAATGGTGAAACTTCCAATGCTGAGCTCGCCACCACCTCTCGCATGCTGCGCGAGCGGGGCGCGACACTGGGCGGCCTGGTGCTCACGCATGTGGAGCCGGGGGATCCCGCGTTCTACGGCAAGTCGATGTCGCGTTACATGCTCGGAATGCCGCCGCGGCTGGCGGCTGTGCCAACAGTTCAACGTGCCGTGACCAGATAGACGGCGAAAGTGCCCAGCCAGTGTCCGCCTTCATAGTGTTCGCCGGTCACCTGCGGCAAAGCCGCTTCGCGGTGCAGGGTTGCCGCACGGAACAACGCGCCAGCGCGCCAGCGCGCCGGTCGCCGGGCTCGAGCGCCGAGGCGATCCCTTCGAGCATCCATGCACGGCTTAGATTCAGGCCATCGATGTGTGCGAGCTTCGGATCGCTTCGATTCGTCACCACCGCAGGCGCGAGCCACGCCGCGTCGGCTCTCGACGGTATTCCCGGCAGGAAGTTCTTGAGCCAGCGTCCGAACGCGGCCTTGTCGAGAACCCGGCGCATGAAGTCCGCCTCGGCGAGGCACGGCGAAAGGAAGTCCTGGCCCGAAGGTTCGTAGTTCAGCGGGCAATTTCGGTCGGCGGAATAGAAACGCTGCGCGGCATCCGTCAATAAGCGGCGCATGTCCGCGTCATCGGCCACGCCCGCCCAATCCCAGATCAGGCCGAAGGAGAATGCGGTCTGGTCGTGTTCCCCAACCCGAATCGGGTAGTAGAGATCCGGTAACCAGCGCTTGATGCGCGCAGCGGCTTCGGCCTCGAGCGGCGCGAGATTGGCGGCCCACTCCTGCGCCTGCGGGTCTTCCCACGAACGCAATTCGGCGGAAAGCTGCAGAAGCCACGCGAGACCATAGGGACGCTCGAAAGACGCGCGGCCTCCGCGCTGCAGGTAGGCTGCTTCGACCGCAATGTTCTCTTTGCTGAGACTGCGCGCGAGAGCAGCGCGCGCCGCCGGCGCAAAGGCAGCATCGGGAAAATGTTGCAGGAGTCGCACGAGCAGCCAGTGCCCGTGCACGGCGGAATGCCAGTCGTAGCAGCCATGGAACGCGGGATACAGTTCGCGTGGCGGCCGCACGTCCGCATCGCCGGCAAGCGTGTGCGCGATCTTGTTCGGATATTCCTGGTGCACGCATTTCAGCGCGAGCGCCGCGAAACGCGTCGCCGCCGCGGAGTCGAACGGCTGGGCGGTCATGAAGGTGCGTGCCTGTGCCGTGCCGAACAGTGCCGCGAGAAAGGCTATTTGCAGCATGAGTTTCATGTCGGGGCACCCGTCGCGAACGATCGCGTCTCCCAGATTGCGACAGTGATGAGCACCGCAGTGGTTGCGGTGCCCAGCGCCAGCGGGGTCATGAGCAGCGCAAAGGGCGCGATGCCCGCCAACAAGCCAAGCCCGACGAGGTGCGACAGCGGATAGTACTTCGCGCTGGCGCGCTTGAAGAACACGTTGCCCAGCAGATACAGCGCTGGACCGCCTAACAAAGCGACGGCCGCCGGCAGCTCCAGGTGCCCGCCCGGATGCGCAATGGTGATTTCATCCGCCACGGCGCAGACCACGATGCCGGCTACTATAGGAATGTGGAAATAGGTGTACACCGCGCGCGCATAACGCCCCGGATCCACCGAGCCCGTGATTTCACGGCTGCCGCGCTCGGCGCCAATATTGAAGTAGATCCACCACATCGCGACGGTGCCCAGGAACGCCACGAGAAACGCGCACACCGCCGCCGTGGTGGCCGGCAGCGATGCCGCCGTGGCGCCCGTTACCAGGATGGATTCCCCGAGCGCGATGATGACGAACAACGCGCAGCGCTCGGCCATGTGCGCCCCGTCTATCTTCCAGTCCGTGGTGTTCGAGCGTCCGAGCCCGGGCACGAAGTAGCCAATGAACGGCCCGCCGATTTCGAGTGCCAGGGCAACGCACCACGCCGCCGCCCTTGCATAACCTTCAGCAAACCCACCGGCGATCCAGAATGCTGCTGACAACAGGAGCCACGCGGTGATGCGCAGGTAGTTGCGATGGTTGACCGGGTCGCGGGCACGCGTGGCCACGCACATGAACACCGAGCGCGTGACCTGGATGAAGGCGTATGCCGCGGCGAACAGCAGCCCCTCGTGGCCAAAGGCATTCGGGATGGCCGCCGACATGAGCAGGCCTGCCAGCATGAGCAAGAACAGCAACATGCGCACCGCGGGTTTGTCCGGGTCGATCCAGTTGGTGAACCAGCAGGTGTACATCCACACCCACCACACGGCGAGTAACAAGAACAGCGTCTGCAACGCGCCGCCGAGCGTCAGGTGCGCCACCAGCGAATGAGAGAGCTGGGTCACGGCGAACACGAACACCAGGTCAAAGAAGAGCTCGACGTAGGTCACTCGCGCGTGCGCGTCGCGCGAACGCAGCATGCCGTTGTGAGAGGTCGAAACACCGTGAGCAGACATGCGCTGAATTCTGCCAGATAGACGGCAGGCCCCGTGGCGCTTTAGGCTTCGGCAGTGTTTACCCGACGTCGATTCGTTCAAGGCTTGAGTGGCGGCGCGCTGCTGCTTGCGCACGGACGCGGCCCGGTGCTCGCGGCCGGCACCTCGCCCACGGAGCTGACCGGTCCGGACTTCCACCTCACCATCGACGAGTTGCCGGTGAACTACACCGGCGCCGCGCGGCGCGCCGTGGCCGTGAACGGCCAGGTTCCGGCGCCGCTGCTGCGCATGCGCCAGGGAGACACGGTCACGATCCGCGTCACTAACAACCTGCGCGAGCGTACGTCGATCCACTGGCACGGCTTCATCCTGCCGGCGGACATGGACGGAGTTCCCGGGCTGTCTTTCGACGGCATCGCCCCCAAAACCACGTTCACCTATCGCTTCAAGGTGAACCAGTCCGGCACCTACTGGTATCACTCGCACTCGCGATTCCAGGAACAGATCGGCTTGTACGGTCCGATCGTCGTGGAACGGCGCGGCGGCGAACGCCACGGCGCCGATCGCGAGCACACGCTGCTGCTGTCCGACTGGACGGATCACGATCCCGAGCACATCTACGCCACGCTCAAGCGGCAGAGCGATTACTACAACTTCGGCAAGCGCACGTTCAGCGACTTCCTTGCCGACGTGCGCAAGCAGGGTTTTTCCGCTGCCACTGCCGACCGGCGCATGTGGGGCGGGATGCGCATGAACCCCACCGACCTGGCCGACGTCACCGGCTACGCGTACACCTATCTATTGAACGGCGCGACCCCGGCATCCAACTGGACCGGCGCCTTCAAACCGGGCGAGCGCGTGCGCCTGCGACTCATCAACGGCTCGTCGATGAGCTTTTTCGATGTGCGCATCCCGGGTCTCAAACTGACGGTGGTGGCCACCGATGGCCAGGATGTGGAACCGGTTACCGTGGATGAGCTGCGCATCGGTACCGCGGAGGTGTACGACGTCATCGTGACTCCTGGCGACGCCGCGTACACGGTGTTCGCGCAGGCGATGGACCGCTCCGGTTATGCGCGCGGCACGCTGGCGCCGCGCGCCGGCATGACGGCCGAGGTGCCGGCGCTCGATGCGCGCGCGATATTGACGATGACCGATATGGGCATGCATCACGAGGGCATGGACCACAGCCAGATGGATCACTCGGCGATGCCGAAGGTACTTCATGCGCCCGCCGAGGCTGGGCCGATAGTCGACATGCGCGCCGACATGCCCAACACCGCCTTGAACGATCCTGGAGTCGGACTGCGCGACAACGGCCGTCGCGTGCTGACTTATGCGGATCTTGCGACGCTCGGCGGACCCATCGACCGTCGAGCGGCGGCGCGCGAGATCGAGTTGCACCTGACAGGCCACATGGAGCGCTACATCTGGTCGTTCAACGGCCAGAAATTTTCGGACGCACAGCCGCTGCGGTTCGCGCACAACGAGCGCCTGGCGCTGGCGCTGGTGAACGACACGATGATGTCGCATCCCATCCACCTGCATGGCATGTGGAGCGAAATCGTCGATGCCCGCGGAAAATTCCTGGTGCGCAAGCACACGGTGATCGTGCAGCCGGGACAGCGGCTGGTGTACGAAGTGACCGCCGATGCGCTGGGTAGTTGGGCGTATCACTGCCACCTGCTCTATCACATGGAAGCCGGCATGTTCCGCGAAGTGGTGGTGGCATGAGGGGTGCGTGGGTAGTCGTGTTGTGCGCACTGGCGGCGCAGGCGTTAGGCGAGGAGCCGGGCGTCAGCGAGCGGGAACACGTGCCGCCGGATCCGCCGAAAACGCGCGTGCACGAAATGCCCTATCACGAGATGGCGGACATGATGGGCATGGACGACCGCAGGCGTTTTGGGAAGGTCATGGTCGACCGGCTCGAATGGCGCGACGCGGATACATCTACATATGAGTGGGATGCTTCGGCCTGGTATGGCGGAGATTTTCACAAGCTGTGGGTGGAAACCGAAGGTGAGATCGCCGATGGCGAAACGCATGACGCTCGCGTGGAAGTCCTGTGGGACCGCATCGCCACCGCGTGGTGGAGCACGCGCCTCGGCCTGCGCCAGGATTTCGGCGGAGGCGACGCGCGAAGCTGGCTGGCGTTCGGAGTGGCCGGTCTCGCGCCCGGGTTCATCGAGCTGGATGCCACGGCCTACTTTGGCGGCGGCGAGGGCGCGGCGTTGCGAGCGTCCGCCGAATATGACTTGCTGCTCACGCAGCGCCTGGTCCTGCAGCCTGAAGCCGAGGTCAATTTCTACAGTGAAGATGATCTCGAAAGGCTCGTCGGCACCGGGCTGTCGGACCTCGAGTTGGGATTGAGATTGCGCTACGAAATCCGGCGCGAGATCGCGCCCTATCTGGGCGTGAGCTGGTCGAAACGATTCGGCGGCAGCGCCGACTTCGCCGAGGCTGCAGGCGTCGATCCCGATGAGATCAGCTTCGTCGCGGGCATCCGCCTCTGGTTCTGAAATGGGGACATTCCTGATTTGCAGCAAAAGGGGACGCGGCTCCATCGAGCCGCGTCCCCTTTTGCTGCAAATCAGGAATGTCCCCATTACCGCCCCCATTACCGCCCTGGTACCCAGTTCGTGCCGGCCAGCGGCAGGTTGGCCATGGCCGCGGCTTCGACGGTCAGTGCCACGAGGTCCTCACGCTCGAGGTGGTGTACATCCTGCTTGCCGCAGGCACGCGCCAGCGTCGTGAGCTCCATGTTCAGCGTCTTCAGGTAGTTAGTAAGCCGCCTGGCGCCACTGGCAGGGTCGAGGCGCTGTTCGAGCACCGGATCCTGCGTGGTCACGCCCACCGGGCAGCGGCCGGTGTGGCAGTGATGACAGAACCCCGGGGCGGTCCCGAGCCGGGCGTAGTCCTCCACGGCGGAAACATGCTGGTCGCCGGCGAGATAGCTGTCGCTGTTGCAGCCCAGCGCCATGAGGACCGCCTGCCCGATGGCCACGGCGTCCGCCCCCATGGCGATGGCCTTCGCCACATCCGCGCCCGTGCGAATGCCCCCGGAGACTATCAACTGCACCTTGCCGCGCATGTTGAGATCGTCGATGGCCTCCACCGCCTGGCGCACCGCCGCCAGCGTCGGGATGCCGACGTGCTCGATGAATACGGTCTGCGTCGCGGCGGTACCGCCCTGCATGCCGTCGACGACGATGACGTCCGCGCCCGCGTGAATCGCCAGCTTCACGTCATGGTTCACGCGGGTGGCACCCACCTTCACGTAGATAGGCTTTTCCCAATCGGTGATCTCGCGCAGCTCGTTGATCTTGATGACGAGATCGTCCGGCCCGGTCCAGTCGGGATGGCGCGAGGCGGAGCGCTGGTCCACACCCGCGGGCAGCGTGCGCATCGCCGCGACGCGCGGATTGACCTTCTGGCCTAACAACATGCCGCCGCCGCCGGGCTTGGCGCCCTGGCCGATGACGATCTCGATGGCATCGGCGCGACGCACGTCGTCGGGATTGAACCCATAACGCGACGGCAGGCACTGATACACCAGTATCTTGGAGCTCTCCCGCTCCTCGGACGTCATGCCGCCGTCGCCGGTGGTGGTGGACGTCCCCACCGCCGTGGCAGCGCGGCCCAGCGCCTCTTTCACGCGTGCTGACAGAGCTCCGAAGCTCATGCCGGCGATGGTGATCGGCGTGGCGAGTTCGATGGGCTTGGTGGCGTGGCGCGTACCGAGCACGGTGCGCGTCGAACATTTCTCGCGATATCCCTCGAGCGGGTAGCGCGACAACGAAGCACCCAGGAACACGAGATCGTCGAACGACGGCAGATGCCGCTTCGCGCCCAGCCCGCGAATCTCGTACAGGCCCGTGGCGGACGCGCGCTGGATGTAGTCGATGACGCGGCGGTCGTAGCCTCCGGATTCTTCGAGCTGCAGCTTTTGCTTGTTCTCGATACCTGGGTTCTCGATACCTGGGTTCTCGATGCTTGGGTTCTCAATACTGGGCATCTCAATATTCCTGGTTGGCATCGGCATTCCAGTGGTACAGGCTCTTCGCCGACGCCACGCGCTGAAACGCTTTCGGATCGTGGCTCAGACCAGCGCGGCCTAACAACTCGCGCACCGCCGCGTAATCGTCATCGCTCATCGGCTCGAAGCGCGCATCCGCGCCCAGCGAGCGCACCTTGCCGCGCACGTAGATCACGGCCTCGTACAACGAGTCGCCGAGCGCATCGCCCGCGTCCCCGCAGATGACGATGCGCCCCGCCTGCGCCATGAACGCGGAAAAACTGCCCACGCTTCCGCCTACGACGATATCGCCGCCTTTCAGCGAGATGCCGCAACGCAGTGCCGCGTCCCCGAGTACGACGAGCGTGCCACCATGCGCGGAAGCACCCGCGGCCGTGGAGGCGAATCCCTCGACGCGGATCGTCCCCGACATCATGTTTTCACCGACGCCGGGCCCCGCATTGCCGTGCACCGTGATGTTGGCCTGCATGTTCATGCCGCCGGCGTAATAGCCGGCATGACCGTCGATCTCGACCTCGAGCGGTGCCGCGAGTCCCGCGGCGATCGAATGCGCGCCGTCGGCGTTGAGGATCTTCACGCGCCGGACGCCAGCGCCCACGGCATCGCGATGCAGATAGCGATTGACCTCGCGCAGCGAAGTCTTCGCGAGATCGAACTCTTTTACGCCTTCCACGAGTACACCTCTTCCGGCTTGGGTTCGAACACGCTGGCGTGACGCACGCCGGGCAGATGTGCGAGCGAACGGAACTCCGAAGCGATGGCGACGTAGTCGTCGGTCTCCGCCACCACCGCCGGCTTGCAGGCGAAGGCGTCGCGCACGATCAGCATTTCCTTGTCGGTGCCCATGAGGAAAGTGAAGAAGCCATCGAGCTCGGAGAATCCGCGATGCACGGCGGTCGTCAGATCGTCGCCCTCGCGCATGCGCCACTCGAAGAAGCGGCACGCGGCCTCGGTGTCGTTGTCGGTGACGAAGCGGATGCCGAGCGGTTCGAGTTTCTTGCGCACCAGGTGCGGATTGGATAACGAGCCGTTGTGCACCAGGCAGAAATCCTGGCCGGCGGTGAACGGGTGCGCATGCGCCGGCGTCACCGCAGATTCTGTGGCCATGCGCGTGTGCGCCACGACGTGCGTGCCGGTCACCTTGTTCAGCGCATAACGCGCGACGATCTCCGCGGGCGCGCCGATGTCCTTGTACAGATCGATCGAACGGCCCATCGACAGGACATAGATTTCGGGCGCCGCTTGGCCGAGCCAGGCCTTGAGCTCCTCGGGATTCGCGGGCGTGGTCAGGAGCGCGTGCTGGCCAGTCGGTTTGAACTGATGTTTGCCGGAAAATGCCGCGCTCAAATCGGTAGCCAGGCGTGTCCATTCCGCGGCACCCTCACCCCAGAACAGCGAGAGCTTGTGAGAATCCGTCACAGCGTTGCCAAAGATCGCCACACCCGCCGAATCCGGGCCACGGCTCGTCATGCCCACCAGCATGGGTGTCATGAGCTCGCCTAACTGATCGCGCAGCTCCGGCTTCTTGAGCAACAGGCCGACGATGCCACACATCAGAAGAACTCCAGGTACCGCTTCGTTTCCCAGTCGGAAACGTGCCGCGCGTATTCGGTCCACTCCATGCGCTTGAGCGAGATGAACTCGGCGGCGAGTTCAGCACCCAGCCCGGCCTTCACGACATCATCGCTCTCCAGCGCGCCGATGGCCTCGAGCAGGTTCTGCGGCAGCAGCCCGATCTTCTTCTCCCGCAACTGCTGCTCGCTGAGCTCATACATGTTGAGGTTGGTGGGCTCGCCCGGATCGAGTTGGCGATCGATGCCGTCAATGCCGGCCGCGACTACCGCCGCCAGCGCGAGATACGGGTTGCAGCCCGAATCCGGCAATCGCAGCTCGAGTCGCCCGCCCGGAATCCGCACGCAGGCCGTGCGGTTGTTGTCGCCGTACGCGACATACGCCGGCGCCCAGGTGGCACCCGACAGTGCGCGGCCCACGACGAGTCGTTTGTACGAGTTCACCGTGGGCGCGCACACTGCCGCCAACGCACGTGCGTGCGTCAGTACTCCCCCCAGGAATTGATAGGCCATCGTCGAGAGCGACAGGCCGCGTTTGTCGGATTTCTCCTCGAACAGGTTCTTCGTCTTCTCGTTGCCCATGGAGATGTGGAAATGCGCGCCACTGCCGGTGCGATTCGAAAAGGGCTTGGGCATGAACGTGGCCACCATGCCGTGCTTGCGCGCGATTTCACTGGCCGCCATCTTCACGAACGTGAAATTGTCCGCGGACTTCAGTGCATCCGCGTACGTGAAGTTGACTTCGAACTGGCCGTTCGCGTCCTCGTGGTCGATCTGGTAGACGTCGATGCCGACACTGCGCAGCGACAGCGTGATCTCATCGAGAACTCCGCTGGCGCGCGAGAGGCCTTTGTAGTCGTAGCAGGGCTTGTCGAGCTGATCGGTGGTATCGAAGGGACCCAGGGACCCCGCAGGATCCCGCCCCAACAACATGAACTCGGGCTCGATGCCGACATACATGGTGATGCCGCGCTCCGCGAGCCTCGCCAACTGGCGTTGCAGCGTGACGCGCGAGCAATACGGATAAGGTTTGCCCTTCACCGTGCCATTGCACACCATGCGCGCGTAGCCGGGCATCCACGGAATCGGCGTCAGGGTAGATAGATCACCAACCGCCATGTAGTCCGGCCCGTCCGGCCCCATGCCGAAGCCCCAGAGCGCGAAGCCCGCAAATCCTGCGCCATCGGTGAGCACCATCTCCAGGTGTTCGACCGGCACTGCCTTGGCCTTCGCTGCCCCGTGGATATCGACGAACTGCGCCAGCACGAACTTGATCTCATGCTTCGCGAACAAGGCCTTCGCTTCAGTGACGTTCATTGGTTCACCATTTGTTCTAGTTCTGACTGAAGGTACGACCTGAAGGACGGATCGCACCAGATTCGATAGGTCATTCCGCCGCCGGTCATTTGCGGCATGACGAGCACGCTGACACCGATCATCAGGGTCATCACCACGGCGTGCTGCGGTAACACGGCGAAATTCACGTTGCACACCTGCGCCAGCACGTCGACAGCGCGCGCCCCGCCCAGCACCACGCCCGCATCTTCGCGCAGCACGGGATATGCGCCGGGCGCGCCGTCGCGCGTGAGCTTTTCGAGACCGGTGATGCCTGAAGCGTTGCCGCCCTCTTCGATGAAGAATTCCGAGGAGCCGAGGCGGCCGATCACGTTGCAGGAATCGTCGCGATCGCCGGCGCGCAAGGGCGCCCAGCTGTTAGGCATCGCGGGCACGATCAGCCCGAGCTGCTCGAGCAGCGCCGCGGCCCGTGGACCCTTCACGCCGAAGCGGCGTTGCGCCTCTGGCGCTCGAAGCCAGGCATGACCGCTTCCGATCATGCAGCCTCCAGAAACGGCGTGCGTACCACGCGCGCGCTCACCAGCCGTCCGTCGCTGGCGCGAATCACGATGGGTGTGCCTGGTGAGGCGAGGTGCGGCGCCGCCATCGCGAGTCCGATGGTTCGGCCCAGCGTCGGCGACTGCGCCACGCTGGTCACGCGTCCGGCAATTCCGCCGAGGTGAATCAGCAGGTTCGATTCATGGATAGCTGCGCCACTGGCCACCTGCTCCGGCGCCAGCTCGAAGCCGATCAGCTTCTGCCGCGCGCCGCGGCGCACGTGGATGCGCAGACTGCGCTGGCCGACGAAAAAGGGTTTCTGCATGCGCACCGCCCAACCCATGCCCGCCTCGAACGGGTTGGTGAGGTTGTCAGTGTCCTGCGCCACGATGGCGTGACCTTTCTCGAGGCGCAATACACGCTGGGCTTCGACGCCGAACGCACGCACCCCGCTGGCGTTCGCGAGTGCATCCCAGACCGCGCCGGCGCTTCGATAAGGAACGTGGATTTCGAAGCCGAGCGATGAAACGAAACCGGCGCGCAACACGCGCGCCTCGACGCCTGCCACGCGGCCTTCGCGGACACCGAGGAACGGGAATGCGGTCTCTGACAAGTCGATGTCCGTGAGCGACTGCAGCAGCGTGCGGCTTTTCGGCCCCGCGAGGTTGAACGCCGCACGATGCCCCGTGGCGTTGACGAACGCGCAGTCCATGCGCCAGCGCGTGTTCCACAACAGCAACTCGCGGTAGACATTGGCCGCCCCCGAGGTGGTGGTGGTGAAGTAGAAATGCTGATCCGCGAGGCGGGCGATGACGCCGTCGTCGCGCACGATGCCGCCCTCGTCCAGCAACAACCCATAACGGGTCATGCCGACTCGCAGGTCGGAAAAGCTGCCGGTGTAAATCCGGTCGAGAAACGCGCCGGCGTCCGGTCCGAAGATCTCGATCTTGCCGAGCGTCGAGACGTCGATGAGCCCCGCGGCTCCGCGCACCGCGCTCACTTCGGCCGCGATGCAATCCGCGCGAGATTGCCCGGACACCCGGTAAAACTCGGGGCGCTGCCAACCCCCGACCGTCATGAAGTTCGCGTCCAGCGCCACGTGCCTGTCATGCACACCGCTGTGGCGATGCGGATGAAAGCCCATGCCGGCCAGGTGCTTGAGCGGCACGGGGTGATAGAACGGCCGTTGTGTGGTCAACGCCGTGTCGGCCAGCGTCGCGTCGCGCGAGCGCATGAGAATGCGCGCACCGTGAAGGTTGGCATGTTTGCCCTGCGACGGGCCCATGCCGAGCGTGCTGAAGCGCTTCATCAGCTCGGTGCTGTCGAAACCTTGGCTCGCGCTCTCCAGCAGGTCCTTCACCTGGATGTCCTCGTCCAGGTCGACGAAGTCGCGCGCCGAAGGATGCGGGAAAACCGGATAGGGATGCGACACCTGACGTGTGCCTTCGGGCCGCGGCACGCGCGGGCCCACGTGGCCGCCGCGCGCGTACGCCGCCGCCTCCGCGCCCGCATCCCGCCCGTCCTGACGCCTCCTGGCGTAATCGTAGACGCCGTTGACTCTTCCCGCGGCGAAGAATCCCGGCGGTAGTTTGACCGGCACGTGCTGTTGAAGCGCCATGTCGTACTGCATGACCGCGCCCGCCTGCGACAGCAGTCCGGACGCGGGCGCGAAACCCACGCTCATGAGCACCGCATCGCACGCAATGGTTTCCGCGCCACGCAATCGCAGCGCGCGCACGGCACCATTGCGTCCGGCGATCGCCGCGTCCGGAACCACGCCGGCCACGCAGCGCACCTCACCAAGGCCGTGTACGTCGCCGCCAAACCCCACGCGCAGATCGAGCACGGCGGCGACGTCGATGTCGTGCGCGCGCAGGTCGCGCGCCAGCTCGTAGCCTTCGCGATTGGCCGTGAGGATCGCGACACGTTTGCCCGGAGCGATGGCATGGCGACGCAACAGTCGTTGCGCGGCTGAGCCTAACAACACGCCGGGCAGATCATTGTTGCGGAACACGGCGGGCTGCTCGATGACGCCCGTGGCAAACACCACGGCGCCGGCGCGCACCTTGCTCATGCGCGACGGTTCCACCAGCGCCACCCAGCGATCGGCGTAGACGCCGGCCGCGTACGTGCCGGTCAGCAGCTCGATATTCGGGTTGTCCGCCACGCGCCGGACGAGCGCGTCGACTTCACTGGCGGTCGCGCCCGTCCACGATGCACACCCGCCGGCACGTTCGTTCTCATCGACCAGCAGCACGCGGGCGCCCGCATCCGCCGCCGACAGCGCGGTCGCGAGGCCGCTCGCGCCCGCGCCGATGACCAGCACATCGCAAAAGGCATAACGTTTGGGCGTGCGTTCGCGCGGGGCGTCCGCGGCAATGCGGCCGAGACCCGACATCGCGCGAATGCGCTGCTCCCAGCGCGGGAAATTCCGGCCGTGGAAAGCCTTGTAATAGAAGCCCACCGGTAGAAACGGCGCCAGCCACTCGATGAACCGCGCACGATCGCGCTTGAGGCCGCCGAAGGTATTCACGGCGGCGACGTTCATGCCGGCGGCGAGCGCGGTTGTGTCGCCGCGCACATTGGGCACCCATCCTGACGAAAGAGTGGCCACCTGGAACAGATTGTTGGCGTCGTGGTTCGCGAACGAGAAGATGCCGCGCGGGCGGTGATACTTGAAGCTGCGACCCAGCGTCATTTCACCTGCGGCAGCCAGCGCCGACGACACCGTGTCGCCCGTGAAGCCGTGAAACGCCCGTCCCTCGAATTCGAACGCGAGCGTCCGCGATCGATCGATCCACTCCCCGGCAACCGGTGGCAGGCGGTACATCATGCGCCGGCCCTCGCCGTCAGTTCCGACGCATCGTAGGTCGCAAGGATTTCATCGCGCGCCGTGTCGCGCTCCACGATGAACCAGTAACCCGACGGCGTATGACACCACCACTCGCGTTTCACGCCCGGCACGCTCGCGCGGTTGAACAGATACCCGGTCCATTCGGCGTCGCTGCAAGTGTCCGGATCGGGCGCGTTACGCACTTCGCCCGCGTAAACAAATTCCAGCAGCGGGCGCGGGCCATTGAGCGGGCAGTGAATAATTTTCAATTGTTCACTCAGTGGCCCACCGAGGCCGCGCCTTTTTCGCCGGTGAGCTCGAGCCGCGCGAACCGCTCGAGCGAGAAGGACGTGATCAGCGGATGGGGCATGCCGGTGGCCACGGTCTGCGCCATCGTCTTGCCCGAGATCGGCGTGGCCTTGAAGCCCCAGGTGCCCCAACCCGCGTCGAGAAAGAATCCCTCGCAGGGGGTGAGACCCATGATGGGCGCGAAGTCCGGCGTCATGTCGGCCATGCCGGCCCACTGGCGGTTCACTTTCACTTCCGAGAGGAACGGGAACAGGTCGAGCATGTTCGCGGCCAGGCCTTCCGCGAAATCCAGCGTCGATCGGGTCGAATGCAATTCATGAGGATCGAGTGACGCGCCCATCACCAGCTCGCCGCGGGCGCTCTGCGATACGTAGGCGTGCAGCGAGCTCGACACGATGATGGGATCGAGCCACGGCTTCAGCGGCTCGGACACCATGGCCTGCAGCGGATGGATCACCAGCGGCGAATCCAGGCCGATCAGCTTCAGGACTCGCGGCGTGCTGCCCGCGACCGCGCACAGCACCCGTTTCGTGACGATATTGCCGCGCGAGGTCCGCACTCCGTCCACGGCGCCATCACGAACGTCCAGCCCCAACACTTCGGTGTTCTGGTGGATTTCCACGCCCAGGGAATCAGCGCCGCGCGCATAGCCCCAGGCCACTGCGTCATGCCGCGCGATCGCGCCGGGCTCGTGATACAGCGCGCCCAGGATGGGCGTGTGTCCACCACAGGCCAGATCGATTTGCGGCACGTGTTTCTTCACGAAAGCCGCGTCCACCACCTCCGAGCGCACGCCGAAATGCTTGTTGACCTCGGCGCGCCAGCGCGCGGTGCGCAGGTCCGCATCCGAATGCGCCAGCGTGAAATGGCCGCGCTGCGAGTAGAACAGGTTGAAGTCGAACTCTTCGGAAAGGCCGGCCCAGAGCGCGAGGCTGGCGTCGTAGAACTTCACGCCCTCCGGCGTGAGGTAATTCGAGCGGATGATGGTCGTATTGCGAGCCGTGTTGCCGCCCCCGAGGTAGCCCTTTTCGAGCACCGCGATGTTGCGAATGCCATGATCGCGCGCCAGGTAGTACGCGACCGCGAGACCGTGGCCGCCGCCGCCGATGATGACGACGTCATACCCATCCTTGAGCCGCTCGGGCTCGCGGAACATGCGCGGTGCAGTCGGACGAAAGGCGAGTTTCAGCAGGCGATGGGGCATCGAATCGCGAGTTGCATGAGAGTAAATTAGGTTGCGCACGGATAACATACCCGTCCGCGGCGTACAAGTCCGCCCGTACGGCACATATAAGGAGTGAGTTATGGCAAAAGCGAGGGGGTCGCCGCCGGCGCCCGGGGAAAGCCAGGCCGGCAACGTGACTCGCCAGATTGGTGCGACGGTTCGCCGGCTGCGCAGCTCGATGGGCCTGACGCTCGGAGAAGTGGCCAAGCGATCGAACGTCAGCGCCGGCATGTTGAGCCGCCTCGAGAACGGCGATGTCTCCCCCAGCCTCGAAACACTCGGCGCCCTCACCGCCGCGTTGGGGGTTCCACTAGGCACCCTGTTCGGTGACATCGGCAAACCAAGCGGTGGCGCACAACACGTGCCGCGCGGCCAGGGCCTCGAAGTCGTGCGTCGCGGCACGAAGCGCGGCCACACCTACCACCTGCTCGCCGCGGATCGCGGGCCGCGCCGCGCATTCGAGCCGTTTCTGGTCACGCTCAGCGATAAGAGTGAGGTATTCCCCGGCTTCGAGCACCCGGGAACGGAGTTCATCTATTTGTTAGAAGGCTCGCTCACCTACCGGCATGGCGATGAGACGCATTTGCTGAAAGCCGGCGATGCGCTGACATTCGTTGGTGCGGTACCGCACGGTCCGGAAAAGCTCCTCAAGACTCCGATCCGCATGCTGTCGATCATCATTTATGCCGATGGCACGGACCACGCGTAATTTGCATGACGATTCCAAAATTGCGCTACGCTCCGCAGCGTCGACAACAATAAAAAAACTATTCTGACGCTCGGGGTCCACGGGGGGCGTAGGTGAATTCAACAAGCACTGTCGTAACAGCAGCAGCCAGCGGCACGGTCACGGAGTTGAAACATCCTCCTGGCCCACGCGGCCTGCCCGTCATTGGTTGCCTGCTTCCGTTTCTCAAGAATCCCATGGAAGCGCTGACCGACATCGCGCGAACCTATGGCGGCCTCGCGCGCGTGCCCATCCGCGGCAAGTACCTCTACGTGCTCTCGGATCCCGAGATGCTCAAGGAGATGCTGATCACGCATCGCCAGAAGTACATGAAGAATGTCCGCTACCGGCACATCCAGTCGCTGCTCGGCCAGGGACTGCTGCTTTCCGAAGCCGCCGAGTGGCGGCGCCAGCGCGTCATCACGCAGCCGGCGTTCAAACCCGAAGCCATCGACAACTCCGTGAGCTGGATGGCTGGGCACATCGATCACTTCCTCAATCGCTGGGATGGTTATGCCGATCGTGGCGAGACCTTCGACGTCGAACCGGAATTCAATCGCCTGGCGCAATTGCTGTCGGGACGCTACCTGTTAGGCGAGCCGTTCGCGGACATCGCCGACGAGTTCTGCGAAGTGGCCGCGGCCGTCAAGAAACACTGGCCGCAGGCGCCGCGCAATATCGTGCGCGCGTTCATACCGCATTCGAAGGAAATGATCGCGCGCTTCGACGCGGCGATCGCCGCGCTCGACACCTGCATCATGGGATTCGTCAAGCGCCATCGCGCCACGGATTTCGAAGGCTGCGGCGTTCTCAAGCGCATCGTCATGTCGAGCCGTGCGGAAGGCAACGAGTTCGATGACAAGTCGCTGCGCGACCAGTTGTCGACGCTTTTCTTCGCGGGTCACGAGACCTCCGCCACCGGGTTGTGCTGGATCCACTGGGCATTGTCGCGCCACCCGCAGTTCCGGGAAGCGATGGTGGCCGAGGTGAACAAGGTGCTCGGCGACCGGCTGGCCACCGCGGAAGATGTGCACAACCTGCAGTACACCGGGCAGGTCATCGACGAGTCGCTGCGACTGCATTCGCCGATTCACTCCATTTCGCGCGTGGCGATGGTCGACAACACCGTGGGCGGCTTTCACGTCCCGGCCGGCGCCACCGTGGCCGTGTCGATGTACGCGATCCACCGTCAAGCGCATCTCTATCCGAATCCCGAAGTGTTCGACCCCACGCGCTTTGCGCCCGAGCAGGTCGCCACGCGTCATCGATTCGCCTATCTGCCGTTCGCCGCCGGCCATCGCAACTGCATCGGCGCCGGCCAGGCGCTGGTCGAGCTCAAGCTCATCGTCTCGCGCATCGCGCAGCGCTTCGAGCTGGAACTTGCACCGGGCCACAAGGTGGAACCGGCTCCCGGTACGACCATGTTCCCGCGCTACGGCATGAAAATGAGGATCCGGCACGCCAGGGCCACGCGATGAGCGTGCAGCCGGATACACGCAGCGAGCAGGCGCGCCAGTTCTACAACGCGGCCGCAAGCGCCTCGACCGACTTCGCGTTCATGAACTACGGGTTTGCGCCGTTGGCGTCCGACCTGGAAGGCACCGCGGAGCCGGAAAAATACTGCCTGCAGCTCTACCGGCATTTGTTAGGCAACGTCGACCTGCGCGGCAAGAAAGTGGTGGAAGTGAGCTGCGGCCGCGGCGGCGGCGCGGCGCACGTGGCCGCCACGTATCAGCCGGCGAGTTATCTCGGCATCGACATCAGTGAGCGCAACCTGGGCCTCGCCACGCAGCGTTTTCATGGAGTGTCGTGTTTGAGTTTCCAGGCGGGCAACGCCGAAGCGCTGCCGCTGCCGGACGCGAGCTGCGACGCGCTGCTCAACGTCGAGGCCTCGCACCTTTACGACAACCCCGCCCGCTTCTTCGCCGAAGCGTTTCGCGTCGTGAAACCCGGCGGCACGTTCTTCCACGTGGATCTCGCGTGGAAAGACAAGGATCCGCCGGCCATGATCGCCGCCGCCGGTTTCCAGATCGCTTCGGTGGAAGACATCACCAAGAACGTCGTCATGGCGCTGGATCTCGACAGCGTGCGGCGCGAAGCCATCGTGATGAGTTTTCCCGAGAACATGCGCAACGACTTCCGCGACTGGTCGGGCGTGAAGGATTTCCGCGCCTACAACCGCCTGCAGAATGGCGAGTGGATTTACCGGATCACCCGCGGTAAGCGGTAATGGGGACATTCCTGATTTGCTAGCAAAAGGGGACGCGCCTCGTTTGCGCGAAAGTGAGTAGCACAAGGCCAACGCAATGATGGCGCATGCCGCGAAAATGAATGCGAACCGTCTACCCGCCTGCTGCTCAGTGAATGCCATCGCTCCATTCCGGCGACGAGGTTGTACCCCAATTTTGTCAGCATTCTGGACCGCTTTTGACTGTGGAACACCATTTGGCCCACCGTGAGGCAAACGTCTTCGAGGCGCGTCCCCTTTTGCTAGCAAATCAGGAATGTCCCCATTAGGCTGCGCGCGTGGGTTGGCAATTCTGGATCGATCGTGGCGGCACGTTCACGGACATCGTGGCGCGACGCCCCGACGGTGCACTTCTCACACACAAGCTACTCTCTGAAAGCACCGCGTACGACGACGCGGCGACCCATGGAATCCGCAGTCTCCTTGGCGTAGCTCCCTCCGCTGCGCTACCCACCGACCTCATCGACGCCGTGCGCATGGGCACCACCGTCGCGACCAACGCGCTGCTCGAGCGCAAGGGCGACCGCACGGTATTCGTGACCACGCGCGGCTTCGCCGACTCGCTCCGCATCGCCTACCAGCACCGGCCGAAGCTCTTCGTGCGGCACATCGAACTGCCGTCGATGTTGTACGAGGAAGTGATCGAGGTCGATGAACGCATCGGCGCACACGGCGATGTCGTTAGCGCGCTCGATGCCGCCGCCGCCGAATCCGCGCTGCGCGCCGCGCATGCGCGGGGCTTGCGCGCCTGCGCCATCGTGCTGATGCACGGCTACCGCTTTCCCGCGCATGAACAGGCGCTTGCGGCCATCGCCGCCCTCGTGGGATTCGAGCAGATCTCCACGTCCCATCGCGTGAGCCCGCTGATCAAACTCGTGGCGCGCGGCGACACCACGGTCGCCGATGCCTATCTATCGCCGGTGCTGCGGCGCTACGTCGACCGCGTGGCGAAAGCCCTGCCCGGCACGCGCCTGCAGTTCATGCAGTCTTCCGGCGGTCTCAGCGATGCGAAGTCCTTCCATGGCAAGGATGCCATCCTCTCCGGCCCGGCTGGCGGCATCGTCGGCGCCGCGCGCGCCGCACAGGCCGCGGGCTTCGCCAGGATCATCGCATTCGACATGGGCGGCACGTCCACCGACGTCGGCCACTTCGCCGGCGAATACGAGCGGGCGCTCGACGTGGAAGTGGCCGGCGTGCGCTTGCGGACGCCCATCCTGCGCATCCACACGGTTGCCGCCGGCGGCGGCTCGATCTGCAGTTTCGACGGCGTGCGCCTGCGCGTCGGCCCCGATTCCGCAGGCTCGAACCCGGGACCCGCATCGTACCGGCGCGGCGGACCACTGACCGTGACCGACTGCAACGTGTTGTTAGGGCGAATCCAGCCGGATTTCTTCCCGTCGTTGTTTGGAACGCAAGGCGATCAGCCGCTCGATGCCACTGCCGTGCACAGCCAGTTCGCGACCCTCGCGCAATCCCTGCCCGGCACGCAGGACCCGGCCGCCCTCGCCGCCGGCTGCATTCGCATCGCCGTCGAGAACATGGCGAACGCCATCAAGAAGATTTCCGTGCAGCGCGGCCACGACGTGACGGACTACACGCTCACCTGCTTCGGCGGCGCCGCCGGGCAACACGCCTGCCTCGTGGCCGACGCCCTCGGCATGCGCAACGTGTTCATCCATCCGCTGGCCGGCGTGTTGTCCGCCTATGGCATCGGACTCGCCGACACGACCGTGATGCGCCAGCGGACCGCCGAAGTTCCGCTCGACGCCGCATCGCTCGACCAGTTGGTGGCTTCGTACGCGGCGCTCGAGCAGGAAGCGCGCGCGGAATTGGCACAGCAAGGTTTCCCGGCTGCTGAACTCGAGCGCAACCTGCTCCTCAAGTACTCGGACACCGATTCCACGCTGACCCTCAGGTTCGACGACGACTCCTCGCCCGAATCGCTGACCGCCGCGTTCCTCGCGCAGTACAGCACGCGCTTCGGGTTCCATGTGCCGGGCCGTGCAATCGTCATCGACACCATCGGCGTGACCGCCACGGGGCGATCGCCCGATGTCAGCATCGCATCACGCAGCTTTGCGGCTCGCGCGGGCGCACTGAGTCCCCTCGTTACGCGCCAGGTCTTCTTCGATGGCGCCTGGGTCGAGACGCCCTTCTTCGAGCGCGAATCCCTGCGACCGCACGATGCGATTGCGGGGCCCGCGGTGATCTGCGAACGCAACACCACCGTCGTCCTCGAGCGCGGATGGCGCGCGACGCTGACCGAGGCCGACAACCTGGTGCTCGAGAAGATAGGCACCGCACGACGCGAAACAATTTCCACGCGCGCCGACCCGGTGCTGCTGGAAATCTTCAACAACCTGTTCATGGCCATCGCCGAACAGATGGGCGTGACGCTCGCGAACACTGCCAGCTCCGTCAACATCAAGGAGCGCCTCGATTTTTCCTGCGCGTTGTTCGATGCGCATGGACAGCTCATCGCCAACGCCCCGCACATGCCCGTGCACCTGGGATCCATGGGCGAATCCGTGCAGGAGATCGTGCGCCGGCGCGGCCGCGACATCCAGCCGGGCGATGCCTTCGCATTGAATGCGCCGTACGCCGGCGGCACGCACCTGCCCGATGTGACGGTGGTCATGCCCGTGTTCCTGGGTGCTGGCGGCCTCGCATTTTTCGTCGCGGCGCGCGGACACCACGCGGACATTGGCGGCATCACGCCGGGTTCGATGCCGTCTGACTCGAAGAGCATCGATGAAGAAGGCGTGCTCATCGATAGCGTGCGCATCGTCGACCGCGGCGTGTTCCGCGAAGAGAAGCTGCGGGCGCTCCTGACCGCGGGAGCTTATCCCGTGCGCAACGTCACGCAGAACGTCGCTGACCTGCGCGCCCAGGTGGCCGCGTGCCAGAAAGGCATCGTGGAATTGAGCGCGATGACCGAACACTATGGGATCAACGTCGTGCAGGCGTACATGCAGCACGTGCAGGACAACGCCGAGGCGGCGGTCCGGAAGGCCATCGGTGTGCTGAACGATGGCACCTATACCTACGAGATGGACAACGGCGCGGTGGTCCGCGTGTCGATACGCATCGACCGTGCACGACGCGAAGCCACCATCGACTTCACCGGCACGAGCGCCCAACAAACAAACAACTTCAACGCCCCGCTGCCGGTGACCCGCGCCGCGGTGTTGTATGTGTTCCGCACGCTGGTGGACGATGAAATTCCGATGAATGCCGGTTGCATGAAACCGCTGCGGCTCATCGTGCCCGAAGGTTCGATGCTGGCACCGCGTTATCCCGCGGCGGTGGTCGCAGGCAACGTCGAGACTTCGCAGGTCGTGACAGACTGCCTCTATGGCGCACTCGGCGTGCTCGCGGCCAGCCAGGGCACCATGAACAATTTCACTTTCGGTGATGACGAGCACCAGTACTACGAGACCATTGCCGGCGGATCGGGCGCGGGACCTGATTTCGACGGTACAGACGCCGTGCAGACGCACATGACCAACTCGAGACTCACGGACCCGGAAGTGCTCGAGTGGCGCTTCCCGGTCCGGCTCGAATCGTTTCGGATTCGCCGCGATTCGGGCGGTGGGGGCGCGCATCGCGGCGGCGATGGCGTGGAGCGACGCCTGCGTTTTCTCTGCCCCATGACCGCGGTGATGCTGGCTAACCACCGGCGTGTGGCGCCGTTCGGCCTCGCTGGCGGAGGGCCCGCGGCCACCGGCGCCAACTGGATCGAGCGCGCGCACGGCGGCACCGAAAACTTCGACGCGGCGTTCTCGACCGCCGTGCAGCGGGACGATGTCATCGTCATCCAGACACCCGGCGGCGGCGGATTCGGCAGGACGTGAGCACCGCACCGAACATGAAGCGCCTGGCGTTCGCCAGCATCGCGGGCACCGCGCTCGAGTACTACGACTTCGCGGTCTACAACACGCTGGCGGCGCTGGTGTTCAGCAAGCTGTTCTTTCCGGCTTTCGATCCGCTGACCGGCACGCTGCTGGCATTCGCGACTTATTGGGTCGGATACCTGTCCCGGCCCTTCGGCGGCATCCTGTTCGGCAATCTCGGGGATCGCCGCGGCCGTCGCTACGTGCTGGTGATGACGTTGCTCATCATGGGTGTCTGCACCACGCTGATAGGCCTCCTGCCTACCTACGAGAAGGTGGGCGTGCTCGCGCCGATCCTGCTGGTGACATTGCGATTCGTGCAGGGCATGGCGCTCGGTGGGGAGTGGGCGGGCGCGGTGTTGCTCACCGTCGAACACGGGACGGATGCCCAGCGCGGGCGGAATGCTTCGTTCGCGCAGATGGGTCCGTCCACCGGCGTGCTCATCGCCACCGGTGCGATGGCGCTCATCACCTGGCTCATGCCCGAAGACCAGTTGCTTGCCTTCGGATGGCGAATTCCATTGTTGGCCAGCGTGCTGCTGGTTGCGTTCGGACTGTGGCTGAGGCTCGGCGTTCCCGAAACACCAGAGTTCATCGCGTTGGAACGCGCGGCAAAACAGTCGCGAACACCGGTGAGCGAAGTAGTCACCGGCCATTGGCGACGCCTGCTGGTGGCCGGCGGCTCGCGCTTCGGACCGGACGTGATGTATTCGCTGATCAGTGCGTTCTGCGTCACTTACGTCACGACGATTCTCGGCCTGTCGCGCACGCTGGCCACCACGGCGCTGGCGATCGGCGCATTTGTCAACGTGGTGTGCATACTCGCCGCCGGCACGCTCTCGGATCACTTCGGCCGGCGCGTGGTCTACGGCTTCGGCGCCGCTGCCGCCGCGGTCTGGTTGTGGTTGCTGTTTCCGCTGCTGGATTCGAAATCAGAACTCGCCATCGTGGCAGCGTTCGCCAGTGGCCTCGCCGTGCATGCCTTCATGTACGGACCGCAAGGTGCCTTCATCGCCGAGCAATTTCCGGCGCGGGTTCGCTACGTGGGCTCGTCGGTGGCGTACACCTTCGCGGGCGTGTTTGCCGGCGGACTCGCGCCGCTGGCGTTCACCAAGATCTACCAGGCGAGCAAACAAACCGGGCTCATCGTGGTCTACGCGGGCATTGCGCTGGTGATCACGGTGATTGCGCTGTTGTCGTCCCGTCATTCGGATAGATAGGCGCGTTCATTGGCGGGCGCGATGCGCGGCCACGCGCGTGCGCGTCGCACACCGCGGACCACAGAACTTCTGCTCGCCCCGCTTGGACACGTCGAGGAAAACGTCAGCACACGGCGAGGCACCGCACACGCGCAACCGCTCGAATCCGAAAGTTTCGACGACGTGAGCCATGTTGACGGCGACGGCGGCGCGCAGTGAGTCCACCAGCGGCAACGCGGGACGCACTGACCAGCTGAGCCGCGGTGCGCCCTTGTCGCGAACCACCGAGAGATCGAGCTGCGCACCGTCGAGCAGCCGATTGAGTTGCTGCAGCGCCGCTCCCGCGGTATCTGCCGCAAAAACCGCGCGCACCTCGGCGCGCAACCGCTTCGTCGCCTCCAGCTCGGCAAGCCCCGGGCGACGCGGTGCAGTGATGTCGTGTTCCTTCAGGAAATCCACGAGTTGCGCGACCGTCGCGAGATGCTCCGGCACCTCGATCGACAGGTCGAGCGAGTTCACCAGGTTCTCGGCCAGGGCGCCGAACGGTACGTCGAAGCTGTAACGTCTATAATTCACTTGAAGCAGTACATGGGGATGGTTTAGTGTAACTTCCAATACAACTATAAGGCGTTACACGATGCGGTGGCAAATCATGGTCTCGGCGTCCTTGTGCCTGACGTGCATGATCCCCGGAGCCTCGCTGGCGACGCAACCCAAAGGCGCACCCCCCTTCTCGATGGCGGACTTCGACCGCGCCGCGGGCATCGAAATCGACGGTCAGATCGAACCCGCCTGGCTCGTGGCTCCGGTGATCGACGCTTTCGAAGAATACCGGCCGCGCGCTGGCGCCCCGGCGAAGGTCCGCACCGAAGTACGCATGGGCCGCGACGCGACGCATTTCTATCTCGTGGCACGCCTGTTCGATCCGGATATCGCTCGCCTGCGCACCGGCCTCGCCCGCCGCGACAATTTTTCGAACGAACAGGACTGGTTCTCCGTGGCGCTCGATGCGGTGGGTTCGAGTCGCGGCGCCCAGCTCTTCTATTTCAATGCGCGAGGCGTGATCTGGGACGGCTTGCTCAACGAGGAAGCCGGCACCGCCAATCCGGCCGCGGACTTCGAGGTCGAGGTGGCCACCAGCATCGACCGCGACAGCTGGGTGGTGGAGTTGCGCATTCCCTTCGAGGAGCTGCGTTACCGTTCGCGCTCGCCCGATACCTGGAAAGTGATCTTTCGCCGCAACTACCCGCGCGAGGATCGCCATGCCATGGCCGCACCCGCGATTCCCTCGAGCCCGCCCTGCCTCATGTGCCTGGCCTCGCCCGATGCGGCCGCCCGGCGAGCTGCCCGCCCCCCGCGGAATCAGCTTCGTGCCGCAGTTGTTAGGCCTGGGGACGCGCGAAAGCGGCGCCGGGGATGGCGACTGGAACTCCGAGCTGGAACCCGGCATCGACGTGAAGCTGCGCGCCGGCCCGGCGCGGTATTCGACGCCACCGTGAATCCCGACTTCTCGCAGCTGGAACTCGACACACCCCAGCTCTCGAGCAATCAGCAATTCGCCGCTGGCCTTTCCGGAGAAGCGACCGTTCTTTCTCGAAGGCATCGACATACTCGACTCGCCACTGCCGGCCATCTACACCCGCTCGATCACCGACCCGGCCTGGGGCGTGCGCGGCACGCACCGCGGCTCCTGGGATGGCGCCCTGCTCACCTCGCGCGACGACGGTGGCGGCACCGTCGTCATTCCCGGCCCCTATTCGGCGAGCTACGAGGCGCAGGATTTCCACTCGCTGGCCACGCTCGGCCGCGTTCGCAAGCCGGTCGGCAGGTCACGCTGGGTGGCCTCTTCACCGACCGGCGCGCAGACGATGACTACAACACGGTCGCGGGGCCGGATCTTGCCTGGCGTCTCTCGCCCACCACGCGCGTCAGCGCGCAATGGCTCACCAGTCGCACCCGCGACGAGCTCGAGACCCAGGGCGACGCCATCGGCATCGACATGCTGCACGACAGCCGTCACTGGCGCGCCGCGCTCACATTGCGCGAGCTCGACCCCGGCTTTCGCGCCGACAACGGCTACATCCCGCAGGTCGGCATCCGCCAGGTCGATGCCGAGCTGCGCTACAAGTTTCTCGGGCTGCGCGCGATCAGTGAGCTCGCGCCCTACCTGAACATGGATACGCGCGAGGATTTCGATCACCACACGGTGAGCTCGGCGCCGCGCCTCGGCGCACAGGCGACGCTGACCAACAACATGATCGTGACCGGCGAGTGGCGTCCACGCGAGCAGGTGCGACTGCACGCCGGTGGGGAGTTGCACTCGCTGTCGCAAGGGTATCTCAGTGTCACGAGCTACCCGGTCGCCTGGCTGCCCGTGATGACTTTCGAACTGGCCGCCGGCGAAGCCATGGATTTCACCACCGATCGCGTCGGCCAAGGCGAGACGGTGTCCGCCTCGCTGCTGTGGCGTCCGCTGGATCGGCTGGTGATCGAGCCGCGCTTCGACATGACCTCGGTGCGCACGGATGCAGACGGCTTCTACCAGGGCCAGCGCGCTCGTGAAAGCGCCGCGCAGTTGCTGGCCACCGTGCACCTCACGACGCGCGATCGCTTTCGTCTGATGCTGCAACGGGTGGCGTTCGAGCGTGATGCGCAGGGCGACCCGCTGCTCGATACCACTCGCTTGAGCGGCTCGCTGCTGTTCACGCACGAGCATTCGCTGGTTCGGCGCATCTATGTCGGCGTCGCGTTCGCGCGAGACTCGGACAGGACCATTGCGCAGCCACGCGAGACGCTCGAGGTCTTCCTCAAGGTGCAGTCCGGCATGTCGGCGGCTACCGGAGTTCGCTGGTGAGTCTTCGTGCGCTGGCGATCTCTCAGCTTCTGTTCGCTTCCGCGAGCCGCAGCAACTGCCGGTCATGCAAGCGCGAGAAACCGACGAGCGCGATCATCGAACCCAGCAGCGCGCAGAACATGTCGGATTGCGTGTCCCAGGGATCGCCCTGCGTTCCCAGGAATTCGTCGGCTCCCTGGCCGAGTGACAGTGCTGCGCCCCACTCGATGAATTCGTACGTGGCGCTGATGGCGAGCACGATGCAGACCACCACGAACGCCAGCATTCCGCGACCGCGTACGTACTGGCCGCGCAGGAGCACCTCGCGCGCGACGAGTGCCGGAACGAACCCCTGCATGAAGTGCCCGATCTTGTCGTAGGGATTTCGACCGAGCTCGAACAGCTCTTGCAGCTCAAAGCCGAGCGGCACTCGCGCATACGTATAGGCGCCTCCGACCAGGAGCACCACTGCGTGCAGGAAGATGCAGACATAGAGCAGCGTGGTGAGCGGGAAGCGCGCGTACGTGAACCACAACACCGGCAGTGCGACGAGGATCGGCGCAACTTCCATGTACCAGGTGGCGCGGTCGTAAGGATGCCGCCCGGATATTCCCAGCAGGGCCAGAAGGATCAGCGAGGCGGCGATCAACCAATACATTCGGCTGTTCATCGCCCCGAGTGTAAGTCACGAGGATTGAAATATACGAAGGTCTCCGGCGCCCGGATGCAAGAAAGAAAAAGAAACCCGCGCGCGCAAAAGCTTTCGCATCCAGTCGACATATCGCCGCGTAACGCCCCCTGAACGACACATTCAGGGGATTCTCATGCGCGCATTCAGCACCTGGTCCGCAATCGCCTTCGCCGCGATCGCGACATCACTCTTCACCGGCTGTGACGACGACGAGAAGGCGGTCGCGCCTTCCATCACTGCTCCCGCCTCACCACTCGGCAACGGCGTGGTCGGCACGGCGATCACACCCGTGGATATCGTCACGAGCGGCACGGCGCCGATCACGTACGCCGTTTCCGCCGGCATCCTTCCGCCTGGCCTGGCTCTCGAGACATCGACGGGCAGACTGACGGGAACACCGACACTCGCGGGGATATTCGAGTTCACGATCACGGCCACGAACCGCGCCGGCACGGACGACGCGTCGTATATGCAATCCGTCCTGCAACGGCCCGCGATCACCACTCCGCCCTCGCCACTCGCCACGACCACCGGTGGAGTGGCGAGCCCACCCGTCACGTTCGAAGCCAGCGGGTCGATGCCCATCACGTGGAGCATTACCGCGGGTGCACTGCCACCGGGCATGGCGCTGAATGCGACCACGGGCGCGTACTCCGGAACTCCGACCGCGGCGGGCGATTACTCGTTCACGGTCACCGCGACCAACGCGGCCGGCAGCGACAGCGACGCCTACACGCAACAGATCACGGCTCCTGCCGCGAATGCGCATGTGCTGATCAACGGCAACAGCATTGCCGCCGTCGCAACGACATTTCCGTCCGGACTCGAAACTCCGCTGCCGCTGACCGGTCTCAACACCGGAGAGACGCTGGTCAGCATCGATCGGCGGCCGCAGAACGGATTTCTCTACGGCCTCGGATACAACGCCGCCGCGGGCACCGTGCAGCTCTACTCGATTTCGACAACCACGGGAATTGCAGCGCCACTCGGCGCCACCGGCACGTTCATTGCCTCTGACGGAATGACGCCGGTGCCCGTGGGAGCCGGAGCCGGCACCACGTTCGGCATGGACTTCAACCCCACCGTCGATCGCGTGCGCGTGGTGAACAGCGCCGGCCAGAACTTCCGCATGAACCCCAACAACGGCGCATTCGTGGACGGCACTGCCGGCGGCGTGCTTGAACATGGATGGCGGCATCAACGGCCCCACGAGCGGTGTGCAGGAGACGGCGTACACCAACAATGCCGCCAACAGCACGGTGACGACGCAGTACACGCTGGACCTCACTACCGATGCGCTCTGCATACAGAACCCGCCGAACGCCGGCACGCAGACGCAGTGCCAGGCATTGAGCAGTCCCGTGGATGCGGTGCTGGGGTTCGACATCGCGCCCGGCATCAACGTGACGACGGCGAGCACACCCGCCAGTGGATCCGGCGTCGCGGTGCTCAAGCTCGCGGGGCAGCCGAACGAAACTCTGGCGAACGTGAATCTGGCTACTGGCGCTGTCACGCGCTCTCGGACCTCTCGGCTCCGGTGGAGTCACGGGACTCACCGTGCAACAACCCGCGCTCACGAGATTCGTCGGGCTCTCCGCCGACGGCACGCAGCTCCTGCGATTCTCGAGTGCCACGCCAGCTTCGGCGGTGACCGTCGCCATCACCGGTGTCGCCGCTGGCGAATCGCTGGTCGGCATCGACTACCGTCCGCAGACCGGCCAGCTCTACGCACTGGGTGTCACCGACGCCGCTGACACGGGCACCCTGTACCTGCTCGATCCGCAAACCGGCACCGCCACGGTAGTTGGAACCGCGGGTGGGATTGCGTACGTCGATGCCGCCGGAACGCCGGTGGATCTGCCCGCGGCCGCCGGCGGCTACGGTTTCGACTTCAATCCCACCGTGGATCGCGTTCGCGTCACGACACAGACGGGACTCAACTTCCGCATCAATCCTAACAACGGCGCTCCGGTCGACGGCAACCTCAACAATACGACAACGCCACCGGCAGGCACCAATACGGATGGGTCGATCAACGGCGGAGGCACCGGCGTATCGGGCGCGGCTTACACCAACAGCTTCGGACAGTCGCTGACCGGCGGCGTCACGACTCAGTACGTGATCGACGCTACGACCAACAACCTGTTCATCCAGAACCCGCCTAACAGCGGCACGGTCACGGCCGGCGTGGCGATCATGATCGGTGATGTGGCCCTGGACTTCACCGAGGTAAGCGGCTTCGACATTCCGTTCGAAGTGCGCACCACTGCCTCCAATGCGCCAGTGCAGTCGGGAGTGGCATTCGCCGCGCTGACCGTGGCCGGAGAACAGCGCATGTACTCGATCGATCTGGTAACGGGTCAGGCGACCGACATCGGCGCGCCGCCGATGAATCTGTCGGGCCTGGCGGTGGGTCAAACCGCGCTGCGCTAGGCAGCCAGGGGTTTCGGGCGGTGGCGCTTCCGAAGGCCACCGCCCGTTGCATTCTGGGACTGGAACCTCAACCACGTCGGCTCCGCCTACGGCATGATGGATGAAGTCTTCAAGTTCGCGGCAACGTTCAAGGAGTTTCCGCTGCGCGCGTTCCCGCCGAGCTTCAACCCGACGAATGTCATGGAGGAGGAGCTTCGCGACATCAAGGAAGCACGGAAACGCGCGCAGAGCGGCAAGTAGCGAAGTTAGAGGTCTACCCGTTCGTCGTCGAGATAGCGCCGCTTTGCGCCGCGAACGAATCCGGCCTCGCGCACGCGTCGGTCGCGCAATCCACGAACGTCGGGCCACAGCCTTTGCATGGCCTCGAACTGATCGGCGATACCGCCGAGCGACGCGCCGTTCGCGCACTCATCGCGGATCGAGCGCATTTCCTTGCGGCGTTCGCCCGCGCAGCTCGCGCCGCGATTGAACACCAGTGACAGGAGCGCGCCCTGGGCATCGAGCGGTAACCCTTCCACTCCAGGGAACGCATCTCTCGTGATTCGCGCGAAGCGCGGCAGTGTGCTCGCGTAGAACACGGACTCTGCTGCAGCGAGTGGAATCTTGATGTGTCGCAATCCGCGAGCGAGCTGTTGAGCGGTCGCGCCCTTGGCGCCCTGCACCGCGGCGAGCGCGGCGCGTTCTGGTTCCTCGAGAAACGGACCCCAGTCCGCTTCGAACTGCTGCTTCGAGGTGAATCCCAGGTCGTAGCCGATACCGATGGTGACGCCGCTCTCGCCGCCCGGCCACGTCGGGAATGCGTAGAGGCGCTCATATTGCGCGCGTGAACCAATCTCGAATTGAAGAATGAGCTCCAGCGATTTGCGTGAGCACGAGAGGCTCACGGTCTTGCGCGTCGCGTCAAGCTCGAAGTGCTTCTCGAGGGCGGTCAGGGTCTCCGGGCCGAGCATGCCGTCGGCAGTCACGCCGAGCGCGTTCTGGATCCGGCGCAGTCGCTGCGCAACTTGTGGGCTCGTGGCTGACATCGATATCGAAGCTAGGCGGAAGCCTGGACATCGTCAACGCGCTCCGATAGCTAGTCTCGCGCAAACGTGACTTTGTACCGCTCTTCGCTGCTAAGCTCCGGCCAATGCAATCCATTAATCGCCGAGCGTTGCTTCTGGGCCTGGGTGCCACCTTCGCGCCCGTTGCAAGGGCCTCCACCCGCAAGCGCGTCTGGAAATTCGACAGCGTCCGCAAGGTGGGCGGTCTGCCGGTGCGGGTCGAAGGCGCGCCTCAGGTCATCAAGAGCCCCGTCGGTCGGGCGGTATTGTTCGATGGGCAGAAGGACGTTCTTTTCATAGACGAACATCCGCTCTCGGGCGCGTCCACGTTTACCGCCGAGTTGGTTTTTCGCCCCGACGGTGGTGCGTTCGAACAACGCCTGTTGCATCTGGAGTCCGATGAATCCCCACCCGTGGCGCCAGGCAGGGGCAGCACCAGATTGCTGATCGAGATCCGTGTTGTCGACGCCAACTGGTATCTCGATGCCTTCATGATCGGCAGCGGCTACCGCGTGACCATGATGGCGCCCGACAAACTCTTTCCTATTGGACACTGGTATCACGCGGCCGCCACCTACGACGGGCAGCTTTTCCGCTCGTATGTAAACGGCGACCTGCAGATGGAGATGGCGACGCCTTTCAAGCCACAAACGGCAGGCCGCGCTTCCGTGGGTGCGCGAATGAACCAGGTCACTCACTTCAAAGGCGCCATTCGCGAAGCGCGATTCACGCATGAATCGCTTCCTGCGAAGGCATTCAGCCGGCCTCGGTGACGAGTTACTTCCGATGAAGTCTCAGGTAAGCCCAGGGTAAACGCGCGTCACTGCTGATCACGAGTTCGGCAACGGCATATAGTCCGGGCTTCCAGGCGAAGACTCGCGAGTTCAGTTCATCCCGGATTTCGTAGTTCTGACCGAGGACCTGCGCGATGGAATAGAGAACTTCATCGCGATCGGCGTAGGGAAAATGGATTGAGGCCCAGTTCAGCCTGTCGTCTTTGGAGAACTTGAATTGGGCATGGCGTGCGGGATAGTTCAAACCCAGCACCCGAAACTCGCCATCCACCTCGTAGATATACCCGTCGTCCGCAGTGTGATTCTTGTTTGGCCAGACCACACCATCCGGGTGCGCCGACCTCGTTTGTTGAACGGTTGATCCCCAGGGAACGTTCAGGACGCCAGCGGCGAAATAGGCGTCCACATCTGCGTGCGCTGCGGTGCTCACGAGCAACCCGATCGCGACCATGATCTTCATCATGAACGACTCCCTGCGCTTGCGGATTCGAAGGGCTAACAAGCAATCGACTGCCAGCCAGTCGCACAAGTTCCCACGCGCATCAAACCTGCGGAAACTACTCAGTCAAGACGAGGGATCGGTGAACGGGATGAGGGTCTTGTGGATGTCGATCAGCGGGCCGAGCTCATACACGTTCGTGTAGCCATACGCGTGCAGCACGTTCATGGTGTACACGTTGAGCGAGGCGCTCAGAGCCTTGGGCGGAAATGCTCCTGGCTCGTTGGTGAAATTGTTGTTGCAGTAGATGAGGATACGCGTGGATTTCGAAGGAATGATCTTCGCGAGTTCCTCTTCCGTCATGTCCGGAAGGCTCAGGTTCTTCGCGCCCTTCACGTGTAACAGCGCGAATTTATCCGCGCTTCGCGCGTCGAGGATCAGCGTCGACGGATCGGCGGCCAGGGCCATGAATTCGAGTTCCGTCACGCGATGGCTCTCGCGAACAGCGCCTACCTTCTGGACACCGCTCTGGAAGGCAGCGTAGTCAATCAGGGGATTCGGAATCTCATCCGCCGACGCGAGACTCGCAAACAGGATCAACATGGGAGCGAAGTACTGTCTGACCACAACCACCTCCAGTCCGTGATGTGGATTCGACAGGAAACCCGCGCGCAAGTGCCGCGCGGACTTACCTTATCTCGACTCTCTTAGAAGTGCTTGCGGACGCCCACCGTGAAGAACAGCTCGTCCGCGTCGTAGCTGACCACTTCGGCCTGGCCCACCCAGCTTTCACCGAAGCGCATGCCCGCGCCGCCACCGAAGTACACGCCCAGATCGTTCAGTTTTTCGTACACGATCTGGCTCGAGGTGGCGCTGTTCTGAATATGTGACGCCCCGAACTTCACCAGCGGAAACCACTGCTCATTGATGCCGCCATCGAACGGCAGCCACTGGAAACCCACACCGAAGACCTTGTAGCCGATGTCGCCCAGATGGCCGACACCCGGGTTGTCGGACGAGATGCCTGCGTCTCCGCCATCGGCGAAGAACCCTTCGACGCTCCAGTTCTGGTTCCACGAATACCCGGCGGTGACGCGGTAGCCGAAGCTCTGTTTGTCGTCGAGCTTGTAGCCGCCGTCCTCATTCTGCGGTTCGAGACGCGACATGCCCGTGTCGAGGCCGAGGTACCAACCCTTGCTGAGCGTGTCGGCCGCTGTAGCCTGGCCCGCCATGATGCTTGCAAACACGACGATCGGCGCAACGCGCGAACGAGTCCGGCGCACGGCAAGCCATCCGATCACGGCCAGGATGCCCAACAAGCTCAGCGGATCGAACGCACCGGCGCCGCGCACCGCGGTCTGCAGGCTGCCCTGCTTGTCGATCGAATCGGGAATGCCGTCCGCATCGAAGTCGCCTCGGCCTTCGCGGCTATCTGATAACGCATCATTGTCGCTGTCGAGATCGAGTGAATCGTTCATGCCGTCTCCATCGGTGTCAGGGCGCGCCAGCGGGCGGCCACCCGTCGTGCTGTCGACCGAGTCGACGAGGCCGTCGTGATCGGTGTCGACGCCGTCCTGTCGGCCGTTTGAATTCGCATCGACGCCGCCGCTTTCGATGACGTCGCTCAGGCTGTCCCCGTCGCTGTCGAGATCGCGGTGGTTGTCGATGCCGTCGGCGTCGCTGTCCGGCAGGGCCAGCGCGCGGCCGCCGAGACTGCTCTCGAACGAATCCGACAAACCGTTGCCGTTGACGTCGACGAAGTTGTCCGCCAGGCCGTCGCCATTCCCATCGACGCCGCCGGCTTCGATGATGTCGGCAATGCCGTCACCGTCGCTGTCGAGGTCGCCGAGATTCGGCAGGCCGTCGCCATCGGTGTCGTCGGAACCATCGGCCGCATTCGGAATGCCATCGTTGTCCAGGTCGAGATCCCGCGCGTCGGCAACGCCGTCGCCGTCACGATCGACAAAGGTTCCGAACACCTGCGGTGCGGCATCGACGACGTCGCGAATGCCGTCTTCGTCGCCGTCGTTGCCCGAGACAAAGCCACCGGCAGCCGGTTCACGGAAGTCAGCGACGAAGTCACCGTCCGTGTCGCGCGGCAGGTCGGTGCGCATCTGGCCCGCATCCATCAGCGAGTCCCCATCGGTGTCGATGAGGCCGGCTTCGAGCACGTCGGAGATTCCGTCGTTGTCGGAGTCCAGGTCGCGCACGTCCGCAATCCCGTCGCCATCGGTGTCGGTCAGAAGCGCCGGCGTGCCCTCGAACGAATCGAGAATGCCGTCGTCGTCGGAGTCCACATCCGCGAGGTCCGCGTTGCCGTCCCCATCGGTGTCGCGCAGCGAGCTGCTGTCGGCGATGCCATCCTGGTTGACGTCGCCGCCGCCCAGTGAATCGACGTCGAAGGCGTCATCGATGCCATCGGAGTCGGCGTCGCTGCCGCTCGTACCTTCGAGGTTGTCAGGCAACGTGTCGTTGTCGCTGTCCGAATCCAGGTAGTCAGGCGTACCGTCGCTGTCGCTGTCACGGGGATTGCCCAGGTCGGCTCCCACTTCGAGCGCGTCCGGAACGCCGTCGCCATCGCTGTCGCGGTCGAGGTAGTCGGCCGTGCCGTCACCATCGGTATCGACGGGATGCAGCGGATCGCTGCCGACTTCGCCGGCATCGGCAATACCGTCGTTGTCGCTGTCGACATCGGTTGCGCTGTCACCGGGTTCGAAGGCGTCGGGAATGCCGTCGCCATCCGTGTCGGTCGGGTCCGCGGGATTGCTACCCGCTTCGACGCCGTCGCTGATGCCGTCGCCGTCGGAGTCGGCATTGTTGCGGTCGGTGCCGAGCGCATCTTCCTGCGCGTTCGTCAGGCCATCGCCATCGCTGTCGGTCGCAAGGCAAACCGCGCTGTTGCCGTTCGGCACGCAGGCGTTGCCATTGGCCGGATCGTTCTGGTTGGTCACGCCATCGCCGTCGAAGTCCGCGATACCCGACTCGAGCACGTCCGGCGTGCCGTCGCCGTCTGTGTCGGCCGGAGCGTTGACGTTGCCACCCACTTCCACGCCGTCGGCAACACCGTCACCGTCGGAGTCCGAGCTGCTGCGATCGGTGCCGAGCGTGTCTTCCTGAGAATTGTCGAGGCCATCGCCGTCGCTGTCCGTCATCAGGCAGGCGATCGAGTGGGCGTTCGGAATGCAGGGATCGGTATTGGCCACGTCGAGCTGGTCGGACACGCCGTCCAGGTCCGTATCGACGATCGAGGATTCAAGCGCATTGATCGCTTCATCACCATCGGAGTCGAGCGGCGAGTTCACGTCGCCACCTACTTCCGCACCGTCGTTCGTGCCATCGCCGTCGGTGTCAGCGTTGCTGCCGTTCGTGCCGAGAGTGCTTTCCTGCGCATTGGTAAGGCCGTCGCCGTCGTGGTCCGGGCAGGCCGCGGCATTGCTGTTCGGAATGCAGGGATTGCCGTTGGCGGGATCGAGCTGATCCATCACGCCGTCGCCGTCGGTATCGACGATCGACGACTCGAGCGCATTGATGACGCCATCACTATCGGTGTTCACCGGAGAATTCACGTTCGATCCGACCTCGGCGCCGTCGGTGATGCCGTCGCCATCGGTGTCCGCATCGTTCGGATCCGTACCCAGCGCGGTCTCTTGGCTGTCCAGCAAGCCGTCACCATCGCTGTCGTTGTTGAAATTGCTCGCGCCCGAAATCGAGCTGTGCGCGAACTGCGCGAAGGCGATGTCCTGCTGCACGGGGAAATCGCCCTGCGCCGGATCGAGCCAGAAAAGCTGCGCCTGGATGGTGTACGTGCCCGACACGCTTGCCAGCGGATAAACCGCATCGGCCAGGCGCGTCACGTCCGCACCCGCAGCGAGGTTGAAGTCCTGCGTCAGTACCGTGACCGCATTGCCGTTCGGGTCGACGAGAGTGATCTGCAGCCGGTAGTCGCCACCGGTGATGGAGTGCACCGAAGTCGAGGTATTGATGGTGACGTTGCCCGCGGCTAACGAGGTGCCGGTGATCAACACGCTGCGGGTGTCGCCATTGGTGGCGCCGCCGCCGTCGGTCAGCAACTGCGCCCAGTCGATGATCGTGACCCACTGCGTGAAGTCGCCACTGGTGTCGACGTCGATGCGCACGAGGTTCTGCCCGGTGACCAGCCAGGCCGGATTGACGTTGAACGCAGTGACGCTCCATACGTTGTTAGCGCCGGTGAGGCGCCCGAGGTAGTGGCCGTTGAGATAGGCCTCGTCGACTTCGCCATCCTCTTCGTCCACGTCGTACGCGCGCATGCTGAGTGCCAGCGAGCTCTGCGGCAGCGTCGCGACGTTGATGTTGAATTCGATCGGGTGGATGCCATTGGCGTTGCCAAGCGAAACGTCCATGTCGTTGTCAGCGACGTGCGTGCCCGCGTTGTTCTCGTTGTCCGAATTTGTGTAGTAGGTCGCCTGTGCAAATGCCTGCGGCGCGATCACCGCCAGCATCACCGCCACTGCCCCCACGCCCGCGAATCGTTTGAATGACTGAAACATTGTTATGACAACTCCCCGTACGACCAACTCACCGCCAAGCACTTGGCGTTAACGCCGCAACCTTTTGCGGGTGCTGCGTCCGTATCGGCGGCCGGGCGGGCAAGCCTTAGGATTTAGAAGGAGAGGAGCTTCAAATAACGGCAGGACAGCAGAGCCGAATTGCCATAACGAAGGCATGGCGCGGCCGCAGGCGAACCGCCCGGACATAACGCCGGTCGCGTGCACGGACCCTTATTAGATGAGTGAGCTCGCCGGCCGGCGAACTACCAGCGCGGCGCGATCTGCTGTCCTGGCAGCAGTTCGTAGGGCGGCTTCCAGCCCGGGAGCTGCTTGAGCCGCTCCAGCCATCGCGCCATCGCGGGATAACTCTTGCCGATGTCGTAGCCGCTCTCGTCGGCGGGGTAATAGAGGTAACCGCACAGCGACATGTCCGCGATGGTCGGCTGAGCACCCACGATGTAGTCACGGTTCGACAGATGCTTCTCGACGATGGCAAACGCATTGTCGACGCGGCCCGCGAGGAACTTCATGACCGCCGGATCCGGCGCCGTCCCGCCGAAAGATTTCAGGAAACGCAGCGTCGCGAGGTAGCTCGTGAACTTGTGGTTGTCGAAGAACATCCAGCGCAGGACTTCCAGGCGTTCGTCTTCGGACTGTCCGCCGTATGCGCCATGTTTGTCAGCGAGGAACAGCAGAATCACCGCGGATTGTGTCAGCTTCCTGTCGCCGAACTCGAGGACCGGGATTTCGCCCATCGGATTGACGTCCTGGCGCCAGGCATCCGACCGCTGAATGCCCTTCGCGAATTCCTCGAACGGCAGATGAAGAGGAGTCCAGGGCTGGCGGAGTGCCTGGAGAAGAACCGCGACTTTGTAGGTGTTGCCGGATTGGGCAAAGGCATGAAGTTTGTACATCGTGCCGCGAGTGTATCGTCAGCGCGTCGATACCTTCAACGCGCGGGACACGAAGAACGCCGTCGGCAAGCCCACCAGCACGATGTGCCAGAAGGCGTGGATGTGCAGCTGCTCGAGTGGATAGATGCCGCGCCCGATGGCCGACAGCGGCAGGATCACGTAGTTCATCGTGAGGAGCACGGCGATGCCGTGGATGCAACCGAGAGCTATCCACTGCCGCGGCAACCACCGCACGCGGCTCACGACCAGGTACAAAATTGCAGCAGCGCTGATGCAGATGAACCAATGCAGTGCAGCGCCCAGTACGACCATCTCGAGACCACCGTCGCGCGCGCGCTGCCCCAGAAGACCGCTGGCCACGCCTTTCCATGGACTCATCCACGACTTTCCGGCCATGACGGTCTTGACCGTGGGATAGATGAAGTCCGCGAGTCCCGCGAAAAACCCGCCGAACAGGATGCCGCGCAGCGCGGGGCTTGAGTAGTTAGACGACGTGGTGTTCACAGCGGCGGTGTTCATGACGAGCCTCTTCGTTACGAAGAGGCTACATCGCGCACGCTGCGCTGCGAAGAGGCGCCGCGCATTCGTCCCGAAGCCGGGCCGAAGGCTCGCGTCGCCTACATCTTCTCGCCGGGCAATTCGCTGGCCCGCCTGACCCACGCGGCGAACCGGGCTTCGTCGATCGTGTCCTCCTCGTGGATGTCGAGGTAGCGCACTTCTTTTTGTTTGGACTCACCGGGCGGCATGGGGTCGAGCGAAGTGCCGCGGAAGAAAGCCACCTTCACGTACTTCGTGAAGCAATGCAGGCTGAGGAACCAGATGCCCTCTTCGATTCCGTACATCGGCGAATTCCATTTCACCGCCTTGCGCACGCCGGGTACCGCGCGCGAAACGATCTCATCGACACGGCGCGCGACATCACGCTTCCACCCTGGTATCGCCGCGATGTAAGCCCGCACGGGAGCATCGCCATAACCCTTGGCGATCTGCGGATTGTCGCCCGAAAGCAGTTTCGGCTTCGCCGGACTTCGCCTTGCCGTTTTCTTCTTCGCGGCCTTCGCCGGCTTCCGGGTCTTGCTGGGCTTCTTACGCTTCTTGCCGGCCATCGTGTTTGCTCCGCCATCTGGAGGTATACGGGAGTACGAACATGTAAAGACCGGTGAACATTAGCAAGGCCAGCGGCAGCAGCGGCGAGTAAGTGATCCAGGCAGGCGGCGGCCCGAACGACATCGCGACAAAGTTGGCGATGACCGTCGCCGTAAAGAAGATGGACATCCAGCGATGGAACTGACGAATCCACGTGCTCGTGTTGCTCATGACGACACCTTCCTTGCCTCGATCATCTTCCAGCCGTTTCCCGACGGATCGCGGAAGCTGGCATCCACGCTGCCGTAGCGATCGACGGGCTCTTGTGTGAATTCCACGCCGCGCGGCGTGCATGCGTTTGTAAGCCTCGCGGCAATCATCGACCACCAGTACCAGCGGCGGCATGGCGCCCTTCGCCACGATCTCGGCCAGTGTCTCCGCGGTCTTCGCATCGAGTACCGGCGGCCCGGGCTTGTATAACCCTAGCTGGAACGACGGCTGGTCCGGGTGCTGCACCGTGAGCCAGCGATAGTCGCCATTCTTCACATCGGTATGGACGCGGAACCCGAGCTTCTCCACGTAGAACTCGCGGGCTTCCTCCTGATCGCGTACGTACAGACCTGCTACACCAACACCTTGACTCATGGGACCTCCTTCTTGGTGGCCTTATTCTTACCGCCCGCCTCCCGCCGTCGCTTCTCCGAAACTGCGTTTATGAGGTTTGGCCGATGGGCGGCGATGAGAAAGCAGGCCGGCACCCGGTCGAACGGTTGCGCGTTGGCTTTCTCCCTCGCACGGGTTTGCCCCGGGCTCTCGCCGGTGACGTCGCGAAAAATGCGCCCGAACGTTCCCAGGCTTTTCCAGCCGGTCTGGAACGCGATGTCGGTAATGGACGAGTCCGTGTCCCGCAGCAGCGCCTTGGCGCGTTCGATTCGACGTGTGAGCAGGTAGCGGTGCGGCGGCACACCGAAAGCATCCTTGAACGAGCGCGCGAAGTGGGCTTGGGAAACGCGACTCACGCGCGCCAGGCGAGCGACGGGCCACTCCTCCTGTGAAGCGACGTCCATCCGGTCTTTGGCCCGCAGCAGCCGGCGCAGCAGCTCCGGGTCCTGGCTCGTGGGAGCATTCATACGCAGGCAATTGTGCCTGAGTGCGCTACAGAACCTCGAACAGGCCGGCGGCGCCCATGCCACCGCCCACGCACATGGTCACCACGACATGGCGCACGCCCCGCCGTTTTCCCTCGATGAGCGCGTGGCCCACCAATCTCGCGCCCGACATTCCATAGGGGTGACCCACGGCAATGGCGCCGCCATCGACGTTCAATCGCTCGTCCGGGATTCCGAGGCGATCGCGGCAGTAGATCACCTGCACGGCGAAGGCCTCGTTCAGTTCCCAAAGCCCGATGTCGTCGATCTCGAGCCCGAAGCGCTCTAACAAACGCGGCACCGCGAACACGGGGCCGATTCCCATCTCGTCCGGCCGCGTGCCGGCAACCGCCATGCCGACGTATCGGCCCAAAGGCGCAAGGCCACGCCGCTCCGCCTGCCGCGCTTCCATGAGTACACAGGCGGCGGCGCCGTCCGAGAGCTGGCTGGCATTGCCCGCCGAGACGGTACCGCCCTCGTGCACAGTCTTGAGCGCGGCGAGTCCGGCAAGCGAGGTATCTGGCCGCATGCCTTCATCGCGATCGATGAGGATCTCGCGAAGGGATTCCGTTCCAGTGTTCTTGTCCACCACCTTCATGGTGGCGCGCACCGGCACGATCTCCGCGGCGAGTCGCCCGGCAGCCTGCGCGGCCGCGGTACGTTGCTGAGATGACAGGGCATAGGCATCGCATCGCTCGCGCGATATGCCGTAGCGCGCCGCCACGACGTCGGCGGTGCCGATCATGGGCATGGGCACGTCCGGCTGCAGCGCGAGTAGTTCGGGGTCCTGCTCGACGCGCAACGCCGGTGTCTGGACCATCGAAATGGATTCAACGCCGCCCGCGATCACGATGTCCATTCGATCGACGATCACCTGCTTCGCAGCCGTGGCAATCGCCATGAGGCCGGAGGCGCACTGCCGGTCGAGCGTCATGCCCGGCACCTCCACGGGAAATCCGGCGCGCAAGGCGGCCGTGCGACCGATGGTGTGCTGCGAGCCCTGCGGCATCGCGCACCCGAGCAAACAATCTTCGACTGCCGCAGGTGCGACGCCGGCACGACTCGCCGCGGCGTGCAGCGCGTGGGCGGCCAACGCAGGTGCAGGGGTGCGATTGAAGGCGCCGCGAAAGGCCCGCCCGATGGGCGTGCGCGCCGTAGCGACGATGACCGCGTCGCGCGTCATGGTGTCGCAGGCACGGCATCAGCCGCGCTCGCGACTTCGCGTTCCACTTGCAGGAAACCATAGGCGGGCACGAGCGCGCCGGCGCGTTCGGAGATCGCGTCCCATTTCTCGATTACGCGCGCGCCCGCATCGTCACCACTGCCGATGAACTGGCCTTGCGTGAGCGTGACGTAGGAACGTGAGAAGTGGCCGGCGCCCGCACAGACGATGGCGCGCGTGGGCGCATCGTCCACCACCAGCGGCAGCAACGCGGGGCTGACCAGCGCCGGATTCATGACCCGCAGGCTCGCCTCCGAGAGGACGCCCTGCGTCATCTGCGTCGTCGCCGAGGGCGCGAGGCAGTTCACGCGGATGTCGTACTTCTCGCCTTCGATGCCGAGCGTCTGCATGAGCCCGACCAGCGCCATCTTCGCGGCGGCGTAGTTAGCCTGGCCGAAATTCCCGAAGAGCCCGGACGATGAGGTGGTCATGACGATGCGGCCATACTTCTGCGCACGCATGCGGTCCCACACTGCCTTCGTACAAATCACCGCCCCCATCAGGTGGACGTCGACCACCAGGCGGAAGTCGTCGACGCTCATCTTCGCGAAACTCTTGTCGCGCAGGATGCCCGCGTTGTTCACGAGGATATCCACGCGGCCGAATTCGGCGAGCGTGCGCTCGACCAGCGTCGCGATCGCGCGCTCGTCCGTCACCGAGGCGGCGTGTCCGAACGCGGCGCCGCTGCCCGCCACGATCTGTGCAGCCACCGCGTTCGCCGCGTCCGCGGCCAGATCATTGACCACCACGCGTGCTCCCTGGCGCGCGAGGAACAAGGCATGTTCGCGGCCGAGCCCGCCGCCCGCGCCGGTGACGAGGGCGACGCGTCCTGCGAGAGGTTGTTTCACTTCTTGCCCTTGTTCCGCTGGCAGATCCCGAGAAAACCGGCCGCCATGAACGCGGCCATGCGGTCTTTCACGGCTTCGAAGTCGTCGGATCTGCAGAGGCCGCCCGATAGTTTGTCGATGCGACCGGTGCGCGCGAGGGTGAGCATCAGCGCACCCGTGACGAAGTGATAACCCCAGAAGATGTCCTGCTCCGCACAACCCGGCAGCGCCTTCTTCAGGAGCTCGATGAGTCGCAGCACCACCGGATCGAACTGCGCGTCCATGAGGTCCGCGCCCCACTCTGGTGTGTTCGCCACCTGCGCGCCGAGTGCACCGTAGTTCTTCCAGTTCTCGCCGCCCTGGATGTAGAGATCGAGGTCGGTGTCGAGAAAGGCGCGCAGCGCACCTTCCACGGTCGGGGCACCGCCCGACTCTGCTTCGTAGCGCTCGAGCGCTTCCATTCGCCGCGTGCTCGTGACGACGGCACGGCGCGCGAAGACGGCATCGAACAGTTTCTTCTTGTCGACGAAGTAGTAGTTGAGCAGCGTGTGATGAGCGCCGACGCTCTTGGCGACATCCTTCAGCGTCACGCCATATAGGCCGTGCTTCGAAAACAGGTATTCCGCCGCGTCGAGGATCTGCTCCATCTTGTCGGCGCGCTGCTGCACCTTGGTCGTGCGCTGCCGCGTCTTGGATTTCTGAGCCACTGCGCGTTTTCTCCGTCCCTCACGCGCCGCCATATTCCATCCTCAGCCGAATCTTGTCGATCTTTCCCGTGGGTGACAGGTGCATGCGTGGAACGCGGATGACTTCGTCCGGGACCCACCACGGCGCCACCTTGCCACGGAGCGGCGCGAGCAATGCCTCATCGCTGACGTCGTCGGCGGTCCGCATCTGCACCAGCAGGATGGGCCGCTCGCCCCATTTGAAATGCGATCGACCGATCACCGCCGCGAGCGACACCGCGGGATTCGTGCTGATCAGCGTTTCTATCTCGGCGGGATTGATCCACTCGCCGCCCGACTTGATCAGGTCCTTGGCGCGACCCGTGATGATGAGATTGCCCTCGGCATCGATGCGGGCGAGATCGCCCGTGGCGAACCAGCCGTTCGTATCGGTGGCGATCTGCTCCTCGCCGAAGTAGCGCTCGATCACCGCCGCGCCGCGCACTCGCAGGTGCCCCTCCACGCCGCGTTGTTCGGGCAATGCGTGGCCGTCGACATCGGTCAGCAGCAGGTCGACGCCGGCAGGCGGACGACCTGAAAAATGCGCCGGGCGCGAAATCTCGTCGGGAGGCGCCACGGTTCCCGAAGGTGAAAGTTCGGTCATTCCCCAGCTGGTCTGCACGATCACGCCAAGCCGCTGCTCGAGGCGTTCCATGAGCGCGGGCGGCAGCGGCGCACCACCGACGATGATGCGTTTCAGGCTCGGCAATTCCCCACCTTCGGCCTCCAGGTGTTCGACGAGGTTCAGCCACACGGTGGCCACCCCCACGGCAACGGTCACGGATTCACTCTTGATGAGTGATGCGAGGCTGGCGCCATCCGCATGCCGTCCCGGGAGCACCAGTTTCGCGCCCGCGGCCGGCGCCGCGAATGGCAGGCCCCATGCGTTCGCGTGACACATGGGCACGACGGCCAGCACGCAGTCGCGCGCGCTGATAGCCATGAAGTCCACCTGCAGCAGGCGCAGGGTGTGCAGATAACTGGAGCGGTGTGTGTACGTCACGCCCTTCGGCGCGCCGGTGGTTCCGGAGGTGAAGCACAAGCCACAGGGCGCGGTCTCGGGGAACTCGCCCCAAACTACTCCACCGCGTGCATGCGCCACCAGCGGCTCGAGTGCCAGGACTATTGGACGCGCGTGCGGGTCAGTGGCCACTTCACCCGCGTCGATGAGCACCAGCCGCTCGATGGATTGCGCGGCCGCGGCGATCTGCCGCGCCAGGGGCTCGAGATCTGCGCTCGCGATCAGCACGCGCGTATCGGACTGAACGACCATGCTGGCGAGCTGCCCGGCGAGCAACCTCGGGTTCAGCGTGTGGCACACGGCGCCGATGCCCATGATGGCGTACCAGGCTTCCAGGTGCGCCTGCGTATTCCACGCGAGCGTGGCGACGCAGTCGCCCGCGCGCACGCCAAAACCTTCGAGCACCAGCGACACCCGGCGCGCGCGTCGTTCGAGATCCGCGTAACTCACGCGATCGACGCGGCCACCATCGCGCGCCGTCACCACTTCGACGCCTGGATGCCACTTCGCAGCGTGCTCCAGGAACTTGTCGAGGGTCAGCGCATACGATTGCATGGCGCCGTGCCTTACCTGCATGGCGCCTCGGCGGGCAACGGTGGCGATGCGAGGCCTGCGTTCCAGTTCCACGGAATGCCACCCTTGGCACGACGGCGGCAAACTACCTGCTCGTTGAGCTCGTACATGCCGGGCATCACGTGTTTCCTGGGCAGCGGCTCGTCTTCGAAGGCCATGTAGGCGCGCTCGCTACCGTAGGCCGGCCAGGCGGGCTGACCGGCGGCCGCCGGCACGCCGCTGCGCGCGAAGCTGGACCAGTAGTCCAACATGGCATCGGCGAGCTTTGTTTCGACGGGCGTCGATGGCACTTTCGGCCAGCGAACCGGGGTCCTGTCGGCATTGCCGAACATGTAGGGAATTTCGCTGGCGTGAAAGGCGTGCAGGCCCATATCCACCGCGGCCGGATATCCGTGATCGAATAGATAGAGGTACGAGGGAACGCCGAGTGCGGCCTGCTTCATCACCAGCCGTTCCGAGGTCCACCCATACAGCGCATCGCGCGTGGTGGCGAGCACGCTTTCCGCCATGTTGCTCGAGGGATAGAGCCTCAGGAATACATCCGCGAGGTCCGCATACCGGGCGCGAATTTCCTTCTCATACGTGGCGGCGTCGGCCGGCACGGGCGAGGCGAGAAACTTCAGCGAACGGATTTCTCCGCTATTGAAGCCCGCGAGGATCGGCACCCTGGCCTGCTCACCGCGATCCAGGGCCTCGACCACCTGGCGCGGAAGCACGCGACCATCGATGTTGAAAAAGGGGAAGTAGCCGGCAGCAGCCGCCCCTTCGGTCAGCGCCACCGCGTCCATCGAGCGCAGACCCGCGAGATCGCCGGCGCCCAACTTCCCGCCCAGCCACGGCCCGATCGGCTCCGCCGCTACTCCCCCGTAGGTCACTCCGCGCAGCTCGGGCGCGGAAATCATGTATGCGCTCTGCGCCACGGCCTTGTGGAACAGGCCGCGAGCCTCGGGTGCCACCATGAGGTACATGACGCTGAGCGCGCCTGCGGATTCACCGGCGATCGTGACATTGCCGGCATCACCTCCGAACGCCGCGATGTTGTCCTTCACCCAGCGCAACGCGGCGATCTGGTCCAGCAAACCGTAGTTGCCCGAGACGTTGCGCCGCGATTCGGCGCTCAGCGCCGGATGCGCGAGGAAGCCTAAGATTCCCATGCGGTAGTTGATGGTGACGACGACGAGCCCGCGCCCGGCGAGCTTCGAACCGTCGTACAAGGGCTCGCCACCCGAACCCGTCGACAACGCGCCGCCGTGAATCCACACGAACACCGGCGCCTTGCTGATCTTCGCCGGCGCCCAGACATTCAGCGTGAGGCAGTCTTCGCTCAGCGCGCCGATGTCCCAGGCATAGATGCTGCCGCTGCGGGCCTTGGGCTGCACGCATGCGGGGCCGTATTGTGTGGCTGCGCGCGTGCCCTTCCACTTCGGCATGGGCAGCGGTGGTTTCCAGCGGCGCGTGCCCGTGGGAGGCAACGCGTACGGAATGCCTTTGAATACTTGCAGGTCGCCAACGGATACACCTGAAACCTTGCCGGCGGACGCGTTTATGACCGGGGGATCGTCGGCGACCGCCGGCAAGGACAGGAAGGCAATGGCTAACAAGCCCGGAAAGAAAAGTCTCGTCGGGATCATGGGGCGACTCCGGTTCTGGATTCGCGTTTCAATGCGCGCGCCAGCCACAGGAAGCTCAGCACGGCGATCACATAAAACGGCACCAGCGTATAGAACGCCATCTGCAGCGAATTTGCGGGATGTTCGGTGCGGAAGTAGTCACTGACGGCACCCAGGAACGTGGGACCAAGCCCAAGGCCGATGAGGTTCATGACCAGCAGCAACAGCGCGCCCGCCAGGACACGTTCGTGCGGCTGCACGGATTCCTGCACCAGCGCCACCGAGGGCGATAGATAGAAGAAGTTCAGGAACATGGGCGCGGCAAGGAACAGCAGTGCCACCTTCCAGTCCGGCGCCCAGGCAAAGCCGATGAAGAAGGGAATCGCGAGCGTGAGCGACGTGGCCGGCAGCCAGGCGTAGGCCGTCTTCGAGCGTCGCGCGAATCGGTCGATGAGCCGGCCGGAGACCAGCATGCCCGCGCAAATCGTCACGCCGATCATCAAGGCGTAGTACACCGCGACCTCGTGGAGAGTCATGCCCTTCTCGCGCATCAGGAACAGCGTGGTGAAGTTGAGGGTGGCGTAGGTGATAAACTGCGCGGCACCGCAAGCCAGCGCGACGCGCAGCAGAACCGGATCCGTGAAGAACTTGCGGCAGGTGGCCCAGAAGTCCGCCTTGGGCAGCGCCGCCGCCGGTCCGTTGTCAGACATGGACACATCGAGCCCGCCGCGCGTGGGCTCGCGCACGAACAGCCACACGGCGAGCGCGGTCGCGATTCCGATCAGCCCCAGCGCAACGAACGCCGAGCGCCAGGAGTATGCCGCCGCAATCGACGCACCGAACGCCACGCCGAATGCCTGCCCCAGTGGTGGACCGAGATTGAACAACCCCAACGCCGTGCCGCGCGTACCGGGCGGGAAGTAGTCCGCGATGATGGCGTAGGAAGGCGGCACGCCACCCGCTTCGCCCACACCCACCGACATGCGCGCCGCCGCGAGCTGCGCGTAGTTGGCGGACAGACCGCAGGCCACTGTCGCCGCGCTCCACAGCGCGCAGGCAAGCGACAGCACGCGCACGCGATTGGATCGATCCGCGAGCCAGCCCACGGGAATTGCGAGCAGGCAATAGAACAGCGCGAAGTACAGGCCGCTGATGAGCCCGAGCTGCCCGTCGGTCACGCCAAGCTCATCCTGGATGGGCTTGGCGAGAATCGACAGCAACTGCCGGTCGAGAAAGTTCAGCACGTACACGAAACACAACGCCGCGAGAACCGCCCAGGCGCGAGCGCCCGGGCGTGTCTGCATCGAGTCGACTGCGGCGTTCACCGTCAGAACGTCTTCGCAATGCGCAGGCCGAACTGGCGCGGCGAGCCCGCGAACCGCAGCCCCGAGTTGATGGCGCCCACGTAGTGCTGATCGGTGAGGTTGGTGCCGTACAACGTGGTAATGAACGTGTTGAGCTTCCACGCCACCTGCGCATTCAGGATGTCGCGTGCCTCGACGAGATCACCACGCGCTTCGTTCTGGAACAGCGTCGCCCACTGCTCCGACACATGGCCGTAGTTGATGCGTGGCGAGAGCGTGTTGCCTTCACCCATCGCGAAATCGTACTGCATGCCGATGTTGAAGGTGAGCTCGGGCGCATAGGTCTGATCCGTGCCCTCGAGATTGATGCACGCGGCGCTCGCAGGTCCCGTCAACGGATCGCAGGCACCAAAGCTGATGGCGCGCGGATCGACCGCGTAGAACTCGCCGAGCGAGCTCTCGAGCCAGCCGAGGCCCGCGTCCAGTGAGAACGCGCCGAACACCGCCTCGATTTGCGCTTCGAAGCCGTAGATCTCCGTGGAGTTGGGGTTATTCAACTCGAAGCCGAATACCGGGATGTCCGGGTAGCCCACCGTCACCTGGAAGTTCTCGTAGTCGTTGTAGAAGGCATTCAGCTGCGTGCGCAGATGACCGTCCGCCCAACCGGCTTTCCACCCGATCTCGTAGTTGGTGACCTTCTCTTCATCGAACGGCTCCGGCTCCCCGAAACCCACGGGCACGTTCAAGCCACCCGGACGGAAGCCCGTCGCGACAAACGCGTAGAGAAAGTGGTGCTCGTTCGCTTCGTAGTTCAGCGACACCTTGCCCGAGAGATTCGAATACGACGCTTTCTGGTCCTGCGTCAGCGGGGTGCCGTACTGATTCACGTTGATGTGGTTGGTCGTGGAACTGTCGGAGTAGCGCGCGCCAATCTCGAGCGCCCAGGCCTCACCCATATCGAAACTCACCTGGCCGAACAGCGCCGTGGTTTTCTTCGGGTTCGTGCCGTCGAGAAGATAGGAGCCGGCCGCGAGGCTGATGTAGAACTCGCCCGGCGGGAAGGTGTACTCATCTTCCTGGTAGTAGGCGCCCAGGATCCACTTGAATGCGTTCGCGTCGGAGGAGATCAGGTTGAACTCCTGCGAGAAGATCACTTCGTCAACCGCATCGCCGAAGATCGCGGTGCCCACGCTGGTGCCGTCGAGATCCGCACGATATTCCGTGCGGCCTTCCTGATAACCCGTCACCGATCGCAGCGAAGTGCCATTGCCGAATTCGTAATCCACTTCCAGCACCGCGCGACCGAAACGATCCAGCCCGTGAATATCAGCATTCGCGCCCATGACGAACAGGCTGTCTGTTTCGGTCACGGGGTCGGCCGGATAACCGCTCAGGTCCAGGTAGTTGTAGTCCGTCTTCAGCAGCACCGAGAGATTTGCCGTCGGCTCCCAGAGAAAGCCCAGGCGCGCGCTCCCGGTCTTCACGCCATCGTCACCCGTGTACGGGCCGGTGATGTCGTAGTAGCTGTCGCGCTGGCTTGCATCGAAGGCTGCACGCATCGCGAACTTGTCGCCCGCCGGTAGATTGATCGCTCCCTGCGCACCAAAGTAGTTGAAGTCGCCCGCCGCCGCCTGGAAGTAGCCCGCGTGACCGCCGTTTATCACGGGGTCCTGCGATGTGACGAACACCGCGCCACCCGTGGCGTTCTGTCCCACGAACGTGCCCTGCGGGCCACGCAGGATCTCCACGCTGGCAATGTCGTAGTAGGGCTCGGCCGTGAAGTAGCCCGGGAAGGTCGCGACGCCGTCGCGGTACGTGATCACGCCAGTGGTCGTTTGCGTGTTGTGTTCCGCCTTGCCGATGCCGCGGATGTTGAAGTCGATGCCCTGGCCGAAGTTGTTGACCGTCGCCGAAGGCGAAATGAACTGCAGCTGGTCGACGATGGTCACCCCGCTGGCAGCGACCTTCTCGCCCGTCATCACCGTTGCCGCGATCGGAGTAGTTTGGAGATTCGTGCGGCGCCGTTCCGCGGTCACCACGATCTCGTCGAGTTCGTGAGATTCGCCGGACCCCGCTCCTGCTGCCTCTGCCTGAGCAGCTACTGGCCTGGACCACGCGATTTGCGCGACGGCAATTGCCGTCACGAGAAGTATCTTCTTCATGCGCTTTTCCCCTCGTCACATCGGGCGCTATTGCCGATGCGTGACGCGGAGTGAGCCATCACAAATGGCGCGTGTCAACACTCACTCACACGCGTGTGAAGATCTTTGGCGCTTCGAGACGAATGCAAGTCATTGAATAGACTAATTTCGCAGGCACTGGTCTCGCACCCTCTCAAACAAACACGATGAGGTATCGGCAAAGCGGCACAATTTGCGTCCTCCGATGCGCAAGCTTCTCGTCTTCCAACATTCCGCCCGCGAGCCGCTGGGCGTGTTCGACCCGATGCTCCGTCGCGCCGGATTCCGCATCCGTTACGTCAATTTTTCACGGCAGCCCGATCAGCAGCCCGACGTCAGCCGATACAACGGCCTCGTCGTACTCGGCGGACCGATGAACGTCGACGAGGCAGACCGCTTTCCACATCTAACCACCGAGATTGCCGCGATCCAGTCGGCGCTCGAGAGGGGCATCCCGATCCTGGGCATCTGTCTCGGCGCTCAACTGCTGGCCGCGGCGCTGGGCGCCAATGTGCGGCCAAACAATGTGCGCGAAATCGGCTGGTATCGCCTGCATCCGACCGCCGCGGCCGGTGGAGATCCGCTTTGCCGCCACCTCGACGGCAACCAGCACGTTTTCCAGTGGCATGCGTACACCTTCGACCTTCCACCCGGCGCCGTGCACCTGGCCAGCACCCCGACCTGCCCCAACCAGGCGTTTCGATTCGGCGATCGCGCTTACGGCCTTCAATTCCACCTGGAAGCAGACGAGCAACTGATCCAGCGCTGGCTGCACGTGCCGGAGTACCAGGCCGAAGCGGAAAACGCCGGCCCCGAACATCACCTCGACCACATCCTGCGCGACACCCATAGCCATGCGCCGCACGCGCTCACGTTGAGCGAACGCGTGTTCGGGGAGTTCATCGAGTTGTTAGGCTGGAAGCGGCGGGTGCGGCTCGGCAGCCTGTGATGCGACAATTGTTAGGTGAATCGAGCCTAACAACCCGGGTCAGGTAGATTGAGTTAAATCTTGACTCACGCCTCCCCATTCCGGCGGTAGGAATTTGGTGCGATGCGCCTCACATCGCGCAATGGGAGCGGTAACCAACAGTGTCTTTTTCTGTGCCTGTGCTACTCTCGGCCTGACACCGGTGTCATGCGGGCCTTCTCCCGCTAAAGCCAAGGGTGTACGGCGACCGACTGACACGGCCCGCCGGCCGAATCCAAGTTGATGGAATAACGTTTAAAACAAGGGGGATTCTCATGATTCGCAAGGCGTTATACGCCGCGGGCCTGCTTGCCTTCGCAATCAGCGCACACGCGGCCACCGATTATCCGAGTGGCTATACGAAGTGCGCCAAAGACGGCGAAACCTGCACTTTCAGCGGCACGCGTTCGGTCGCGTACGGCAAGGCAGGCACGTTCGTTTACGCAAATCTCACCGGCCCACTCACCTGCTCGGCTTCGCTGTTCCCATCCACCAGCGTTGCCACGCCGCGATACTGCTCCTATGGCGCGGTAACGACACCGCCCACCTGCCCCGCCACGACCATCGGCCCGGTCATCAACGGCGCGCAGTCCGCCAGCGCAACGGTTGCTTCCGGCGCATCGGTGGCCTTTGCTCCGACGCCGACCTCGGGCGGTAGCTGGTCATGGTCCGGCTGCGGCACCTCCGGCACAGCGCGCGCGCAGACCGTATTCCCGACGGCTTCGTGCTCGGCGACTGCCAGGTACACCAATAGCTGCGGCACGGTCTCGACCCAGGTTCACACGATCACGGTGAGCACGCCTTCCTGCCCCGCCACCACCATTACCGGCGTCATCAACGGAACCCAGACTGCCAGCGCCACCATCAATTCCGGCGCTTCAGTAGCCTTTGCTCCGCTGCCTGCTTCCGGCGGTAGCTGGTCATGGTCTGGCTGCGGCACTTCCGGAACCTCGCGAACGCAAACGGTCAGCCCGACTGCGTCCTGCACGGCGACGGCGACGCACACCAACAGCTGCGGAACGCAGTCGACCCGCGCTCATACCATCACGGTGAATGGCACGCCCGCTCGACGCCCTCCGGTACTCCGATCGGCTTCGGTCGGGCGACCACGGGCGGCGCAGGTGGCGCGACGGTGACGGTCAGCACCGGCACACAGCTCAACACGGCGCTTTGCACCCGTGCGAGCGTGAGCACGCCGATCATCATTCGCGTGAATGGCACGATCAACCATGGCAACACCACCAAGGTGAGTGGCAGCTGCGATACCACGGCCACGGAAGTGGAGCTCAAGGGTATCAGCAACGTCACGATCGTCGGTGTCGGCACCAGCGGCGTGCTGGACCAGATCGGCCTCCACATCCGCAACTCGTCCAACATCATCATCCGCAATCTCCACATCAAGAACGTGAAGAAGAGCGGATCGCCGACCTCGAACGGCGGCGATTCGATCGGCATGGAGACCACGGTCAACAACGTCTGGATCGACCACAACACGCTGGAAGCCAGCGGTGGTGAATCCGATGGTTATGACTCGCTGCTCGACATGAAGGCCGGTGTCACCAACGTGACGGTGTCGTACAACCACTATCGCAATTCGAGTCGCGCCGGTCTGATCGGCTCGAGCGACAGCGACAGTGCGAACACGAACATCACGTTCCACCACAACTGGTACGAGAACATCGAGCAGCGCACGCCGCTGCTGCGCCATGGTCTCGCGCACAGCTACAACAACTACTTCTCGAACCTCAGCAACAGCGACATGATCCATGGCATCAACTCGCGCATGGGTGGCCGCATTCTTGTCGAAGGCAACTACTTCAAGAATTCGAACAACCCGCTGCTTGCCTCGGATGATTCGTCGAGCCCGGGTTGCTGGCAGACGCGGTCGAACTTCCTCGATTCCATTTCCTACGACCGTTCGGTGGGCGATGGCGCGCTGGTGGTGCCGATCATCAGCGGCGGACAGTTCGACTCGACCTGCACGGTGACCGTGCCGTACAGCTACACGCTGGATTCGGCGGCGGGCCTGCCGTCGAGCCTGCCGGGCCAGGTGGGCGTCGGGAAGATCCAGTAGCCCGCTACAGGTAGATAGACAGGAAGTCAAAGGCGGCCCCGTTCGAGGAAACTCGGGCGGGGCCGTTTTTCTAAGCCACAAGGAGTGAGGCAATGAAAAAACCATTCGTAAACATCGTGCTGGCAGCCGCGCTGTTGGCAGCCGGGCCGGCGAGCGCGGTCGTTCCAGGTTTCGCCGGCAACATCACCGGCGGCGGCAATGCGACTCCGATAGTCGTGAACAGCTTCACGGCGATGCAGACCGCCATGAACAGCTACAGCGGCACCGGCGGCCTGGTGCTGCATTACACCGGCACGTTCGACGAGGCGCCGATCCTCGCGAACATCTGCGGCCAGTGGAGCAAGCCGCGCACGGAGATCAACATCAACAACAAGAGCGGCGTCACCATTCTCGGCATGGACGGCTCTTCGGCGAACTTCGCCATCCGCATCCGCGGCTCGTCCAACAACATCATCATCCGCAACATGAAGATGGGCCTGGTCCCGGGCGGCGGCGACAACGGCGACATCGTCGGCATCGAGGCCGAATCGCACCATGTCTGGTTCGACCACAACGAGCTGTACAGCCGCAATGTGAGCTGCCCGGGCACGCCCGGCAACGACACCACCTTCGACGGCGCGCTCGACATCAAGGCCTCGGCGACCAACATCACCGTCTCGTACAACTACTTCCACGACCACGCGAAGGTCGGGCTCGACGGCTCTGGCGACAGCGACGACTTCGAGCGGCGCATCACCTACGCGCACAACCGCTACGAAAACGTCGGCTCGCGCCTGCCGCTGCAGCGCTTCGGCTTCATCCACGTCTACAACAACTACTACAACGGCATCACCGAGAGCGGCATCAACGTGCGCATGACCGGCCACGCGCTCATCGAGAACAACTGGTTCGAGAACGCGCTGAACCCCGTGACGTCGCGTACCTCCGACGAGCTCGGCAACTGGGACCTGCGCAACAACAACGCGCAGAGCGCCGCGGACAATGCGCGGTTCAACCTCACCTGGAACATCCCCAGCTGCACGCCGTTCCGCAACGCGGACAACTGGCAGACCACCGCGACCTTCCCGATCACGCTGCCGTACACCTACACCACCTACGCGCCCGAGGTTTCCCGGTGCATTGCGCTGAATGCGGCGGGCGTCGGCAAGGGCCTGCGCGAAGCGGCAGACGTCCTCGGCACCTGCGACGCGAACTAACCTCACGCATCGCGCCCACGTCGCTGTCGTTCGGCGCGGGCGCCTCGGCGTCCGCGGTTTCCGTTACCGCAAACGTAAGCTGGACCGCCACCGACAATCAGAGCTGGCTCAGCGTCTCTCCTGCGAGCGGTGCCAACAACGGCAGCTTTACGGTCAACGCCACGGCCAACACCAGCACGGCGAGCCGCAGCGGCACGGTGACCGTCACGGGCGGAGGCGTCACGCGCACGATCGCCGTCACTCAGGCCGGGCAGGCAGTGACTAACAACCTGACGGTTTCACCCGAGTCGTTCCTGTTTCCCGGCACCGCTTCGACCGGCCAGGTCACGGTGACTTCGAACGTGAGCTGGACGGTCGTCAACAACGCCGGGTTCACGACCATCAGTCCCACCTCGGGCACCGGCAACGGCACTTTCACGATCAGCGTGGGTGCGAACTCCGAACATCGGTCGCAGCAGCTCGATCGATGTGGTCGGCGGCGGCATCACGCGGACCATCCGTGATCTCGCAGAATCCCGGTTCGCCCGCGCAGTTGAACCTCTCGCCGACCGCGCTGTCGCTGCCCGCCACGGCATCGACGGGTACGATCGCCGTCAGTGCGAATGTCGGCTGGACCGTCTACCGACAACCAGTCCTGGCTTACCGTTTCACCGGCTTCCGGTGCGAACAGCGCCACGCTCACGGTGAGCGCCACCGCGAACACGGGCGCCGCCAGTCGCACGGCGACGGTCACGGTGAGCGGTGGCGGCATCACGCGCACCGTTCGCGTGACGCAGGCCGGGCAGACAACGACGAGCGTCGTCTATCAAACCGAGAACGGCACCGTGGGTGGCGGGACCGTGTTCGAGACCAAGAACGGCGGATTCCTCGGCACGGGCTACGTGAACGCGTCGTCCAACGGCGGCTTCTCCCAGAACGTCAATGTCGACGGCCGCGGCGGCGGCGCGAAGTTACTGCGCATCCGCTATGCGCTGGTGTCGGGCTCGCGCACGCGGGCGCCTGGTGGTGAACGGCGTCGCGCAGAACATCACCTTCAATTCGACGGGCGCCTGGACCACGTGGCATCTCCACAGCGTCGTCGTGAATCTCAACAACAACACGTCGAACACGATCCGCTTCGAGTCGACGGGCCAGGACCTGGCGAACATCGACCAGATCGAGATTGGCCAGCTGCCGCCGCCGCCGCCGGCCAACGCCGGCGCCAGCCTCACACCACTCGGGATCAGCATCAGTACACAACGGGGGACCAAATGAAACTTCCAAACTCTGAAATTCGCGGCTGCGGCCGCGCTGTTGGGCGCGCTGCCCGCGGGCGCCGTCGTTCCGGGCTTTGCCGGCAACATCACCGGCGGCGGCAACGCCACGCCGGTGGTCGTCAGCACGCTCGCGCAGGCGCAGACCGCGGTCAACAACCTGTCGAGCAGTGGCAGCCTCGTGCTCCACTACAACGGCACGTTCGACGAGCAGGCCATCCTCAACAACATCTGCGGCCAGTGGAGCAAGCCCGCGCAGGAGCTGTCGATCAGCGGCAAGAACAACATCACCATCCTCGGGCTGGACGGTTCGAAGGCGAACTTCGGCATCCGCATCAAGGGCACGTCCAACAACATCATCGTGCGCAACATGAAGATCGGCCTGCTGCCGGGCGGCGCCAGCAACGGCGACCTCATCGGCATCGAAGCCAACTCGCACCATGTGTGGATCGACCACAACGAGCTGTACACGCGGAACATGAAGTGCGCGGGCACGCCGGACGACGACACCACGTTCGACGGCATGCTCGACATCAAGAACTCGGCCACGCTTCATCACGGTCTCGTACAACTACATGCACGACCACGCGAAGGTCGGCCTGATCGGCTGCCAGCGACACCGACAGCGCCGAGCGCCGCGTGACGTACGCGCACAATCGCTACGAGAACCTGGGCTCGCGCCTGCCGTTCCAGCGCTTCGGCTACGTGCACTCGTACAACAACTACTTCAACAACATCACCGGCAGCGGCATCAACCCGCGCATGGGCGGCCACATACTCGTCGAGAACAACTTCTTCGAGAACGCGCTCAACCCGATCTTCTCGCAGTCGACGATCCTCGGCCAATGGGACCTGCGCAACAACAACGCGCGCAGCTCCGCGGACAACGCGCGCTTCAACATCACGCTGGACGGCCTGCTCCGGCAGCACTCCGTGCCAGAAGGCGACCGAACTGGACGACGACCGCGACGTTCCCGATCACGCTGCCGTACACCTACACCACGTACGCGCCCGAGGTTTCGAAGTGCATCGCGCTGAACGCCGCGGGCTCGGGCAAGGGTCTGCGTGAAGCGGTGGACGTGCTCGGCATCTGCGGCGGCGGCACCAACAACCTCTCCGTGAGCCCCACGTCGACTTCGCTCGGCGCGGCTGCGGCGTCGTCCACCGGTCGCCGTGACCGCGAACGTGAGCTGGACCGTCACCGATGATCAGAGCTGGATCACGCACCTCGCCGACGAGCGGAGCCAACAATGGCAGCGTCTCGGTGAGCGCCACTGCCAACACCGGCACCGCGAGCCGCAGCGGCAACGTGACCGTGAGCGGCGGCGGAGTCACGCGCAGTGGTCGGCGTGTCGCAGGCAGGCACAACATCGACCAGCGTCGTCTATCAAACCGAGAGCGGCACGGTCGGTGGCGGCACCGTCCTCGAGAGCAGCAACGGCGGCTTCAACGGCACGGGCTACGTGAACGCGTCGGCCACCGGCGGCTTCTCGCAGATCAGCAATGTCGACGGCCGCGGTGGCGGTTCGAAGACGCTGCGCATCCGGTTTGCGCTCGGCGTGACGGCGGCGCGCACCGGACGCCTGGTCGTGAACGGAGTCGCCTCGAACATCACGTTCAACGGCACCGGCGCGTGGACCACGTGGGCGACGCAGAACGTCACCGTGACGCTCAACAACAACACGACGAACACCATCCGCTTCGAGTCGACCGGCCAGGACCTGGCCAACATCGACCAGGTGGAAGTCCTCTAAAAAATGAAACAGGGGACAGGCCCTGTAAGGGCCGTTCCTGATTTGCTAGCAAAAGGGGACGCGCCTCTAATAGGCGCGCCCCCTTTTTTACGTCCTCTTGAAACTTCGCAGCCGCATTTCGACGATAAAGCCAAGCAGGCTCGAAAAAATCAGGAACATCCCCACGAGCATGAGATAGCGATTCGCAGCTTGCTCCTGGTAACTGCTGTTCTTGTATTTGTAAACGCGCGTACCACCGGCCACCTGCTCGATGAAAGCGTCGCCGCGATGCTCGCGCAGCAGGCGGAAGTCGACCTTCATGCGCGAGATCATCTCCGACTTGCGCTTCAGCGCTTCCGCTTCGTCCATTTCACCGGCGCGTACCTTCGCTCCCAGCCACGCATCGAACATGCCGAAAAGATCCGACGGCTCATCCGGATGCACGACGCCCTGCGACTCATACGTGTACTGCCAATTCGTCACCAGCAACTGCTGATAGCCGGCTCCGAAAAGCGTCAGTCCGAGGACACCTGCGACCGCCGAGCCAAAGAGCCACATCTTGACGCTGTGGATACGGAGCGCGACCTGCGAGTTGAGGTGGTTAGCCACTTCCGGCACCTGCCGAAGCTCGCGATGCACAATGTTGTCGTCGACGCCTTCGAGAAAAGACGCCACGTCCATCTGAAAGGCGCGGAGGATGGCCTGGAAGATCTCCGCGCCTGGAACAGATTTGTCGTTCTCCAGCTTCGACAGGTACGACTGCTCGATGCCAATCGCCTGCGCAAGCTGGGGCTGCGTCAGGTTTTTCTGGGTTCTGAGCTGTTTGACCCGGTCACCGAAATTCATGGGCTTCTCCTCGCGGCAAAATACCGCGAGGAGAAAGTCTTGGGAATTCCTGCGGAAATCGGAAGATGAATATCGATGAATAGCAGGAATTGCCTGGCCTATCCCACCTACTCCCCGATCCACACGATCTTGTCGCCCTGCTTCTCGAACTTTCCAACACCCGGGAACGGGAAGTGCACGGCGTAGACGCGCTGCCCGCTCGCCGCTGACGCGGCAATCAGCTCTGCGCGGCTCTTTTGAGCGGTGGGCGCATCACCGTCAAAGGCGATCGTCCACAAAGGCTTCTGCACCGAAATCACGAAGTGATGCATCGAATCGCCGACGTAGAGCAGCGAGTCCGGGCCCGAGGAGATGAGGTAGCCCGAATGACCGGGCGTATGCCCCTTGATCTCGACGGCTTTCACGGTGCCGGGAATCAGTTCCGAGCCCGGCGCGAACTCCGCGACCTTGGGTTTGATGGCCGCAATGCGATCCGCGTAGTTCTCGATTCCCATGCCCTTGGCCTGTTCGGCAGTCAGGCCGGACATGAATTTCCATTCGGCCGCGGACATATGAACCGCAGCATTGGGGAAGGCCAGCGTTCCATCAGGCTTCAACAGCCCGCCGATGTGATCGCCGTGGGAATGCGAGATGAAGATGTCCGTGACGCTTTGCGGATCAACGCCCGCTGCCAAAAGGGAACCCTGGAGCTTGCCTGCGCCTGGCCCGAAGTTCGTACCGGCGCCCGTGTCGAACAACAACACGCGATCGTTTGCCTTCACCAGCAACGGCTCGATGGTAAGTGCCAGCTTGTCTGTGGGCAGTCCGTTAGCGCCCAGCACAGCGGCAACCTCCTCGGGCTTGCGTCCCACGCCAAAGACCTTGTTGTCGTTCGGGACTTCCATGCCACCGTCACGCAGCGCCATGGCGGAAAGCTCGCCAATCTTGAATGCGTGGACGTCTGGTGACTCGGGAGCCAGCACAGCTTCGGCGGCGGGCGCGGCAGCTGGTGTGGCGGCCTCCTCTTTAGGTGCTTCCGTCTTCTTGGAACACGCGACCATCGCCAGTGCCGAAACGATGGCGATGAAAGTCACCGCACAGGTAGTTGATTTGCGCTGCATGAGGCCTCTCCTGAATCCGGGGTGGCTAACTTAATAGGCTTTGAAGAACCGGCGCAACCTGAGGCTCACTGGCACCATTGCTGCTCACAGGGGATTCCGTCCCCGGGCCGCCCGCGCCCGTTCGTGGTTGAGCCCGGACCGTTCGCCACGCCACTTCGACCGTTCGACATCGTCCCGCTCGAGTCCTGCAGCATCGTTGTAGCCTAGATTCCTGCAGCAACAAGGAGCCGCCATGAATCGTCCAATCACCCGAGCGCTGTCAGGCGTCTGTTTCACACTGCTGCTTGCCTGCGAAGCGGCGGCGGCTGGAAGCCCGCTGCTGATCGAAAATGTCACCTTGTTGTCAGCCGAACTGGCGCAGCCGCTCGGCAACCGTTACGTGCTGGTCAGCGACGGGCGCATCGCCGCCGTCAGCGACAAGGCCATCGCGGCACCCGCCAACGCGCGCCGACTGGACGGCACGGGAAAATTCCTGACGCCCGGCCTGACGGATGCGCACGTACATGTCTCCGATGCAGTGGGGCTGCCGTTCGACATGCAGGGCCCTGATCTCGCCGCCATGGAGAAAGAGTTCTTCGCGCAACAACCGCGCAGCTACCTCTACTTCGGCGTGACGCAGGTACTCGATACGGCCAACCGCCCCGAACGTGTCACCTTGTTTGCGGCGCAGAAGCCGCATCCGGACATCTACCGCTGTGGCGTGGCGCCGGTGGTCGATGGCTATCCACTGGTGTTCGTGGACAAGGCAATCCGCTACACGTTCTTCAACGACTACATCTTTGAACCGGCGAATGCGCGCGAACATCCACTGCCCGCCGGCGCCAACGCGGCTGAGCACACGCCCGAAGCGGTGGTCGAACGCATCGCGAAAAGCGGTGCGCTTTGCGTCAAGGTAACGCTGGAAGATGGCTTCGGTGACGCCACCGACTGGCCCGTCATGAGCGCCGAGACTTTGCGGCGCGTGCGTGTTGCCACGAAGAAGCACGGCCTGTTCCTTGCGGTGCATGCGAACGCCCTGGATATGCAACGCATCGCGGTCAATGGCGATGTCGACCTCCTGCTGCATGGTGTCTGGAACTGGAACCAGCTCGAGAACCAGCAGGGCATGCCGGCCGCTATCGCAGATCATCTGCGCAACGTTCGCGACAAGAAGATTGGCTACCAGGCCACGCTGCGCGTGATCCCGGGCGTCATCGACCTGCTGGATACTCACCTGCTCGATGACCCCATGTATGCGAAGGTGGTGCCGTCACGCCTGCTCGCGTGGTATCGCACCGAGCCGGCGCAGTGGTTCAAGCGCCGGGTCTTTGGGCCGGAGGTGGATGCGGCGGCTGCGCTCGCCGGGCAACGCGCGGCGAATGAACGCTGGGCTACGGCCGAAAAGGGCATGCGCGCCTTGCGCCATCTTTACGAACTCGGCCAGCCCATGTTGTTAGGCAGCGATACTCCGTCTGCCCCCACGTACGGCAATCAGCCGGGGTATGACACCTACAAGGAAATGCAGCTCATGGTGCAGGCGGGCATTCCCCTGTCAGCGATCTTCGCGGCCGGGACGATCAACAACGCGCGGCAGCTTGGCCTGGAAAAGGACTACGGCACGATCGAGAAGGGGAAGATCGCCAACCTGTTGTTGCTCGACGCGAACCCGCTGGCGAACCTGGAAGCGTGGACGAAAATCGACAAGGTGATCCTGCGAGGCGAGCCCATCGACCGGGAAACGCTGGCCGCGGACGCGAGGTAGTAAGCTCAAGCCGCATGGGTTATTGGCTATTACAGCTCCTCGGTTGGAGCTTCTACTTCTACGCTCAGGCTTCGGGCGAAGTCATCTTCGCGTCGGTCCCGTGGAGCAAGGCGGCCACGCTCTGGGGTGGAGTGAGCCTGGCAGGCATCGGACTCACACACCTGCTGCGCTGGTTCGTCAAACACTACCGCTGGCTCTCGTCGCCGCCCGCCGCACTACTGAGCCGGGTCATTGCCGGCACCCTGCTCGTCGCAATCGCGACCTATCTCATCAGTCTCGTGCTGTCACAGGCAATCCATGGCACCCCTGTTCCGCCGATCACCACAGCCTTCTATGAAAAGCTTTCTTTCCACGGACAGCTCCGCAACCAGTTCATCATCAACCTGACGGTGTATGTCATCTGGGTCGCGATCTACCTGACCCTCGCGATGCTGAGACATCGCTACCAGTCCGAGCTGCGTCAGGCGCAGCTCGGCGAAGCCTTGCAGGCCGCGGAGCTGCGGTTGCTGAAGGCCCAGCTCAATCCGCATTTCCTCTTCAATGCGTTGAACGGCTTGCGCTCGCTGATCGCCGATGAGCCCGCCCGCGCAAGGGATGCAGTGACTCAGCTCGCGCGCACTCTGCGCTACACGCTCGCGTCGGGCGACGAAGATCTGGTCTCCCTCGAACGCGAACTCGAGATGGTCGATGACTACCTGGCGCTCGAATCGTTGCGCCTGGTCGAACGTCTGCATGTCGAACGCGATATTGCGCCCGCGGCCCGGGCCGTGCGTCTTCCGTCCATGCTCCTGCAAACGCTGGTCGAGAATGCGATCAAACACGGCATCGCCACGCTCAAGCAGGGCGGTACGCTGCGCATCTCGGCGCACGTCCTGGAAAAGGTTCTCGTGCTTCAGGTCGTCAACCCGCGACCGACGGACAACGCAAACCAGAACAAGGAGGGAGTCGGTTTGCGTAATTCAACCGAGCGCCTGCGGCTGCTGTTCGGCACGCGTGCGAGTCTGCACCTGGATCTTTCGCAGGTGGGCCGGGCAACTGCAGAGATCCGGTTGCCCATATGAGGGTACTGGTCGTCGACGATGAGCCGCTTGCCCGACGTGAGCTGCGTCGCTTGCTCGACGCGTTCCCCTTCGTCCAGATCGTCGGCGAGGCCGGCAACATCGACGAGGCACGCGAAAGCATTGAAAAGCTGTCGCCCGACGTCGTGTTTCTCGACATCCAGATGCCCGGAGGCACCGGCTTCGATCTGCTGACGCAGCTCGATCGCGTGCCGCGCATCGTCTTCACGACCGCGTACGACCACTACGCCGTAAAGGCTTTCGACGTGAACGCGCTCGACTATCTATTGAAGCCCATCGAGCCGGAGCGGCTCGCCACCACGCTCGGCAAGATTCAGCCGACGCCACCGTCTTCGCCGAGTGCAACGACCACGGACCCGCCGCTCGAACAGCTCTTCATCCGCGACGGTCCGCGCTGCTGGTTCGTACCCCTGCGCGAGGTGAGCGTGTTCAGCGCCGAAGGCAACTACGTGCGGCTTTCGTGGGGAAAAGAGCGGCCGTTGATGGGACGTTCGTTGGTCGCACTCGAGGAGAAGCTCGATCCGCAGCGATTCTTCCGCGCGAATCGCAGTCAGATCGTCAATCTCGATTTCATTCAGCAGGTGGAATTGGGTGAAGGCGGCCGACTTCACGTGCAACTGCGCGATGGGCCGGAAATCGAAGTATCGCGGCGACAGGCGCGGTTGTTTCGCTCAAGGGCGGCCCTGGAGTGAATCCGAATCGGTGCGGGATTTGACGAAAGGCTGTGGCGCCACATCAGGGAAACTCTGAATCGCTTCGTTCGGAGTCGAGTGCGTGCGAACCGTGTGAATTCGATACCAGCCGAATGCAGCAATTCGGTCAGACTCGCGCGATCACTTAAGGAACTCGTGTTTCAGGAATGCTTCAAACCGACGAGCAATGGTTGGCCATCGCAGATGAGTTTTATTGCGCAGCCGTGGATCACAGCCGTTGGTACGGCGCCCTCGAACGACTCGCTGCCGCCACCGGATCGCGCACCGGCGAGTTGATCACCATCGGTCACAATGCTGTCGTGCCGATCAACATCATGACGAATGTCGATCCGGCCATTCATGCCGCGGCGGCCGAGGCGCGCATCGGTGATCCCGCGATCAATCCGCGCGTCAGGGCGGGCATGACTTCACCCGTGCTCAAAGTGATGGCCGAATGCGATTTCCTTTCGCCGGACCAGCACGCAATTCATCCGCACTACAACGAGTTTGCGCGGCCCTGGGATATTCCGTACATCTGCCTGGCGACGCTCGAGCGGCACAACGATCTGCTGATCGGCCTGGCCGTGCTGCGCTCGGAGCGCGACGGTCACATCAACAGCCAGCAGCGCAAAGTGTTTGCGTCGCTTGCACCGCAGGTGCGTGCGGCCGTGAGAATGCAGATCGCATTGGAAGGCAACGGCGCCGCGCTGATCCGCGGCGCGCTCGACACTTTGTCGATTCCCGCATTCATTTGCGGGCGCACGGGCGCCGTGCAGGCACTCACGGCAGCCGCCGAAGACATGCTGCGCGGCGAACACGGCCTTTCGCTGCGCAATCGCTTCCTGCATGCATTTCGGGATGATGAAGACAAAGCATTGAACGATGCGATCGGTAAAGCAGCGCGCGGCTTCCTGCACCCGGGCGCACCCGCGGTCACAACGGTCAACGTGCGCTGCGCAGACGAAACGAAGGCACCGGTCGTGCTCGACGTGATGGCGCTGCCGTCGATCGCGCTGGAATTTTCGTCCGTGCCTCGCGTCGTAGTCGTTGCGCGCGGTTCGCGCGGCGACGACGCGCGCAAGGCCGTACTGCTGCAAGGCGTGTATGGCCTCACCTCGGCCGAAACGGACATCGCGTTGCAACTCGCGCGCGGACAGTCGACGGAAGCCATTGCTCAGCAGCGAAAGGTAGCGGTTGGCACGGTGCGCGCCCAGATCAAGAGCATGCTTGCCAAGCTCGGTGTCAGCCGCCAGATGGAGTTCGTCGCGAGATTGAACGAGCTCTGATTCGGAAGAGGCGTGGCCGTCCATGGCCTCGCGTCTCCATCCGGGAGGCCGGGAAGCCATCCATGGCCGCCCGCGCCTCCGCCTCCGCTCAGTTTCAATCGCGTGCGATCTCGCACTCGGTGTGGTCGTGATTCCTGCGATGACCGCGCTTGCCGCGGCGATCGTCGTCGCTGCAATCGAGCAGCGGCGCCACGTTGATCACGATGAACTCATTGTTGTCCGACACGCCGAACTCGCGGCCCGCCGAACCCGGGTAGTTGTTGTCGTTGATGACCAGCAACCGGTTGTTGTCGAGCACCAGCACATCTTCGATGGTGACGAACGGGAAGGTGAACACGGTCTTCGTGCGGCCGTCTTCGGCCACGTCGCGCGGGTCGTAGATGTTCATGAGATCGACCACTTCTTCCTTGACGAGGTTGCCGTCGGCATCCACTTCGTCGAGATCGATGCGGAAAATCTTCTTGAAGCGCGCCGGATTGGTGAAGCGCGTATCCGCCGCATCACCCTGGCCTCCGTCGCGTTCAATGACGATGTATTCGCGGTCCGTCAGGGCGGTGAAGTCGCCGATGGCGTTGGCCGGCGCATCCATGAGGTAGGCGAACGTCTTGCCCGTGTACCTGCGCTGCGCCAGGGAGAACTCGCTGATGATGAGCCGCGTGCGCAGCGCATCACCGTTGATGGCCTTTTCGAGCAGCGAGTACAGGCGCGTGCCGCTCCTGTTCAGCGCCATGCCTTCGAAGCCGCCCGAATCCGGCAGGTTCGCCGCCAGCGTGCGCACCGGATTGCTCACCGCCTGCACCAGCGGATTCACTTCGCTACCACCGGCGGTGCTGGGAAAACCGCGGAAGTTAGGCAACGGGATCGGCGCTTCGAGCACGCGGCCGAAAGCATCCGTGTGGATGAGGAACGGGCCGAACTCATCACCGAACCAGAACGTGCCATCCGGAGCGCGACGGATTGCCTCGATGTCGAAGTCGCCGCCGGTCAGCAGGCGGCCCGCCTTGATGGCAGGATCCACCGGAACCGGCGCACCACCGCCCGCGGGCGTTCCCGGATAGTTGGTCCCATCGGCCACGATAGGCCACGGAACCTTCTTCCAGGGATCGCGCAGCGTGAAGAAACTGTCGGCGGTGAACTCCGCGAGTTCTTCGCCTGTGAACCGATTCACCGGCACCACGACACCCGTTTCGAAGTCGGGCTTCACCGCATCCACGCGCAGCAGCGCATCGGGCGAATTCGGCTTCGCACCGAAGCCGTTGTCGGACATCACCAGGTACGTGCCCTTGACCGGGCCGCGCAGCACCGCCGAGAAACCTTGAACGGGCTGCTTGTTGATGAGTGGCAGGACGTTGCCGTTGGCGCCCGTGGCGTATTGGCCGGACGTGGGGCCGGGGGAGAAGGTATTGGCAGGCAGAACCGCGCGGTCGAGAAGTTCGCCGGCAACAGCGGAATGAAATACGAATGCGGAACAGATCGCGGACGCAACGACTGCGCCCGGGCAATGGCGGAAGAGATTCATGCAGACACTCCAGCGCGCGCCGACGGTCAAGGAATGGCGCGTCATTCAAGGCGGCGCGGCCTGATGCTCGTGAACCTGTGTTTCGCACAGATGAAGCGTTCTTTACGGTTGTGCGTAACGGTGGACGCGGCCGGCTTCCATGTGTCACAGTAGTCCTGTGACACCTATGACGATTTCCCACGCCAAACAGGAACGCGCATGGTCCCTTTCAAGAGTCAAATTCACGCCTGGCCAGTCCATCTTCGACCAGGTGTGCTTCGCCGCCATCAAGTCCATCCTGGCCGGTGAACTCAAGGCCGGTGAGGCCTTCCCCTCCGTGCGCACGCTCGCGCTGGACCTGAAGATCCATCCGAACACCGCCCACAAGGTGGTGCAGCACCTGATCCAGGAACGCTGGTTGATGGCGCAACCCGGCGTCGGAACGGTGGTGGCGCAGCCGCCGAAGGCGCGCGCCGGAGATCGCAAGCGCCTGCTCGAAGACGAAGTCGAAAAGCTCGTGGTGGAGGCCATGCGCGTGGGCGCGGGCCTCGACGAAGTGCAGCAGGCGGTGGAAGACACCTGGACCGATCTTCGCGGTCTCAAGGCCGTCTCCAATGAGTAGTGGCCAATGATCGTCGAGACCCATCACGTCGCCAAACGCTTCGGCCGATTCGAGGCCATCGAGGACTTGAGCCTGCAGCGTGCCGGAAGGCTCGGTGTTCGCGCTGATCGGTCCGAACGGCACCGGCAAGACCACCACCATCCGCATGCTGATGAACATCCTGCGCCCCGACCGCGGCGACATCAGCGTGCTCGGCACGCCGTCGCACCAGCTCGCGCCGAAGGATTTCGAGCGCATCGGCTACGTATCGGAAAGCCAGAAGCTGCCTGAGCGGACTCACGCTCGCGCAGTACTTCGACTACCTGCGAAGCCTCTATCCTTCCTGGGACCGAAGCCTCGAGAAGGAGCTGTGCGACGCAGTTCGAGCTGCCGCCCTCCCGCAAGATCAAGCACCTCTCGCACGGCATGCGCATGAAGACGCTGCTGGTGGGCGCGCTGGCCTTCCGTCCCAAACTACTGGTGCTGGATGAACCGCTGAGCGGCCTCGACACCCTGGTGCGCGACGAAGTGGTGAACGGCCTGCTGCAACAGGCGGCCGACACCACCATCCTGATTTCCTCGCACGAGCTCACGCGAGATCGAAAGCTTCACCACGCACGTGGCCTTCATGCAGAACGGCCGGCTGCTGCTGCAGGAAGCCATCGAAGACCTGCAGATGCGCTTCCGCGTGGTGTCGGTGACGCTCTCGGCGGTGAAGGAGCTGCCTCACCCGCTGCCGGCGGACTGGCTCCTGCCGGAAATCGAAGGACACCGGCTGCGTTTCGTCACTTCCAGCTTTCGAGAGTGACCAGCAGCTCTTCCAGCAGCTGACGCAGCATTTCGGCGCCGTGAAGATGGAATGCGAGCCCATGCCGCTGCGCGCGATCGCCAACGCGCTCATGCAGCAGCGCAAGCGGAATCTGAAGCGATGAACTTCAGGATCCTGCGGAGCCATCCTCAAGAAGGATGTGCTGAGCCTGGCGCCCATCGTGGCGCTCATCGCCCTGCTCTTCCTGGCCGACCCGCTCATCGTGCGCCTGGACCTGCTGCCGGCGTGGACGACGTACAACGTGCCGGTGATCCTGGTGGCGCTGGTCGTGCTGATCATGTCGGTGTTCCAGCTGGATTCGCCCGCCAGCCTCACGGACGACTGGCTGTGCCGGCCGGTGCCGAAGCGCGAGCTGCTCGCCGCGAAACTGCTGCTCGTGTGGTCTCGGCTGTCTATCTACCCCGCGCCATCGGCACCTTCGATCGCGGACCTGAGCCTCGGTTTCCCGGTGACGGAGGCCTTCCTTGACGCCGTGTTGCTGCAGGACAAGGTGATCGCTGTTCCTGCTGCCGATCCTGCTGTTCACCGCCATCATCACGCGGACGTTCGTTCAGGGTTTCGGCGTGCTGTTCGCCATCTTCATCTGCGTGTTCGTGATTCCGACGCCGTTCGTGCGCCCGCCCGGCCCGCTGACTCCCGGCATCCGCGACGAACTCATGCTCGACTCCGGCATGCAATGGCTGGGCTCGACGCCCGCCAGGCTGGCGTCGCTCGTCGCTGGTCGCGATCGGATTCTGGCTGGTGTACTGGCGCCGGCGCCTGGCGCCGGCGCGCGTGCTGATGGTGCTCACCGTCTGCGTCACGTTGCTCTTCATGCTGCTGCCGATGGCATTGATGCCGTGGAACTCCACGTTCGCGATCCAGCCGGCCTTCGGGCCCGGCGCCGGCCGCGGATACGACGCGCATTTCCCTGCGCAATCCGCGCGTCTGCTTTCCCGCCGCGCGCCGCGCCGAGCTCGTCGACCGACGCGGCGTTCGTCGCCGGCGCTCGCACGGAGCGGCCTGCAGCTGTGGGACGACGAGGAACTGCGCGATGTCGGACCGGACTCCGTCGCCTTTCTCACCGGCATCGAGCCGCGCGGACTGCCGCTCGACTGGCGCGTGAAGCTCAACTACGTGCAGGCGGACTATTCCGCGGGCGGCGCGACGCTCTACTCGCTGCGCCCCGCCAATTACATCACCGACCACGTCGGCGGTGGATCGCTGGCGCATGCCTGGATGCTGCCGGAAAGCGCGGTGCAACAGCTGCGGGGCGTGCAGCCCAAGCTCACGCTCACCTATTCACTGACGCTGCTGAAGCCGCGCGAATACCGAGTCCCACGGACGGGAAGCGGCACGCGTTGCCCGGACTCGGTTACTGCAGCGCCGATGGTCGACGAGCCTGGCAATCGCATCGACGTCGACTGCTTCAGCGCCTCTACGCATTCCGCGCAGATCAGCGCGCAGCTGAACGAGATCTCCGCGAGCCGCGTCTACAGCTCGCGCGGACTTCGCGCCGCGCTGACGCGCATGGCCGTACAGCCAGCGCGTGGAGCTCGCCATCGGCTCGCCGCGTCTCGCGAAGCACGACAGCATCACGGTCACCGCGTGGGACGTGGCGGGCTACTATCGAGAAGTCGCTGACGTTGCCCGGCATCCTCGGCGCCGATCTCGAGACCTGCCCATTGCCTGCGGCCGGCAGCAACCGCTTTCAGAAGTCGCAGCTGGCGCGATGCCGCACCGCATGAAGCGCACTCCATCAGCGTCGAAGAAGGCGTGCAGCTCGAAGTGCTGGATTTCGGCGGCGCGGGTTCGCCCATCCTGCTGCTGCCCGGCCTCGGCGCCACGGCGCACAGCTACGATGAACTCGCGCCGCTGCTCGCGCAGAAGCATCGCGTCGTCGCGATGACGCGCCGCGGCACCGGCGACTCCAGCAAGCCCGATTTCGGCTTCGACACGCCGCGGCTCGCGCAGGACGTCTTGCAGGTGATGGATGCGATGGGCCTCGAGAAAGTGATGCTCGTGGGTCATTCCATCGCCGGCGACGAGCTCACCTGGCTCGGCGGGCATCATCCGGAGCGCTTCAGCGGGCTCGTCTATCTGGACGCCGCCTACGATCGTTCAGGCGACCGCAAGGCTCCCGCCGCGATGCGTCTGCGTGAGCTTGGTCGGCATCTGCCGCCGGAACCGCCCTTCCCGCCGGAGGCGCTGCTGAATTTCGACGCGATGACGAAGATGCTGCTCGAGCGCGGACACCTGCGGCTTCCGGAGGGTGAGCTCATCGCGTTCCGGCGCATGAACGATCCCTATCTCGCGGGATTCGCCAGCATCGATGGGCGCACGCAGCAGGCGATCAGCGCGGCGATCCAGGCGCCGGACTATGCGGCGGTGAAGATTCCGGCGCTGGCGATCTACGCGTTCGACCGACCCGAACGAACCGCTCCCGCCGTGGTACGACCCGAACGACAAGGAATTGATGGCGAATCTGGCGGAGCGCTCGCGCATCAGCAACGCCATGCAAGCGCGAGAACATCGAACTCTTCAGACGCAACGTCGAAAAAGGACAGGTGCTGGAAATGCAGAACGCCAGGCACTACATCATCCAGTCGAATCAGCGGGAAGTGCTGGAAGCCATCGAAAAGTTCATTGCCGCCGTCGAATGACGCCCCGGTAAGAAAGCTCATTGCGGGGGCTCAGCGAAAGCGTCGGTGGTTTTGCGTCCAGATCGACGATGAACGGCGTGTCACCACCCGCGTTCAGGATCTGGTTGCCCACCCGTGTCACTTCGATGTCGACTGTTCCGATCCGCACGTAGGGTGATGCCACGCGGACTTTATTGGCGCCAACCTTCGTGACGGTGACCCGAATATCCGAACGCGAACTTCCCTTGGAGTCCGCGATCACATCACCCAAATAGTCGCCGGACACCAGTGCCGCCAGCCCGGCACGGGAGGTTCTCGGCGCCTTGCCGGGCTCTTTGACGATCCATAAAGCAATGCCAAACACGATGATAGCCGCGATCGCGGCCAGCACGGGATACAGCCAGCGCCTCCGGGCCGGACTCACTTCCCGGGTAGTTAGCGGCGGCGCGGCGGGTGCGCCCAGCAGATTGTCGATGCCGCGACAAAGCGACCGGAAGCCCTCATGTGATGGATCTCCATCCCAGCCTTGCAAATCCGCCGCCTGTCGGCGCCGGAATTCGAGCGGGAGCCTGGCGTCATCCGAGGTGGCAGGCAGCAATACCCCGCGCTCCGCGGCCGACGCTGCTTCGTTCTTCACCCACTCCGAAGCCACCGAGTCGCGGGTCCAGAGCACGACGACTGCCCTGGCGCTTTCCAGCTCGCGTTCGATCACCTGGTCGAACGACTGGCCGGCCACGATGTCGCGGTCCCACCAGACGGAATGACCGCGCGCAGCCAGCGCGTTCGCGAGCGAGCGCGCAACGTCGCGGTCCTGCGAGCAGTAGCTGATGAAGACGTCCGCCACCGCAGGAGCATAACGCTTTAGCCCGCCGATCAGTAAGGTCCTACACGGCAACCGGGATGTGCGCCTATCTACTGTTGCCGGCGCCGAGTACCCTGCATGTGCGCAGCACAATTTCATGGAGCATTTATGAGCTCGAAACTTCTGTTTTCCTTGTGCGCCGCGGCCGCGTTGTTGGCTGCGTGCGAGGATCGCGACAATGACTCGGGCGTGGTCAGCGATGGCATCAACGGTACGGGCGCGGCGATGGATACTCGCGCAAGGTCCGACATGCCACCAACGCCCAACGACACATCGCCCAACGAGGCTCGATCAAGCGAGCCGCCCCCCTCCGGCGACACCGCCACCTCTGCAGGTCCAGCGGGTGACACCGCCACCACGCCCGGTGGCAACGCCGGAGACACCGCACCCGGCACCACACCTTCCGATACGCCGCCAAGCCCGCCTCCGCCCAGCGGCTCGTAATTCGATTTGTAGGCGGATATGACGTCAGACATCGGCACGGCCAATGTCATCGCGACGCCGACTGCCTGCGACAACGTCAGCGGTTACGGTGCGAGCGCTTGCCACCACTGGAAGGAGCACTCATGAGCACGAAATTCCTGGTTCCACTGTGCGCCGCCCTCGCGCTACTGGCTGCGTGCGGCAAAAAAGACGCTGGGATGAGCAACGACACTGCCACCACGCCCAGCACCACACCCGCCGAGACTCCGCCGCCGGCCGATATGGCGCCGCCGCCGAGCGAGACGCCACCGCCGTCCGACACTCCGCCGGCAACCGAGACTCCGCCACCGCCGGCCAATCCGCCGCAGTAGGCGTTCTCACATTCTCAGCGCAGACCGCGGCCGGGTGAGGACCTGGCCGCGGAGCGGGCGCATCATCAGTCGAAAAACTTTCAGGTCTTCGCACCGCGCGCCAGCCGTTCACGGATCGCGGCTTCCATCGCATCGCCGCGCTTGTCACCGCGATGCAGCTCGCCGATCGCTGTCTGCACGATCTTCCCGTCGCGGTCGACCAGAAAGAAGGCGGGCCAGTAACGGTTTTTCATCGCGCGCCAGTACGAATAGTCGCCATCGATCATCACCGGATAGGTGATGGCGAGCTCTTTGACGGCGGCGCGCACATTGGCCGGAATGCGTTCCTGCTCGAGCTCCGGCGTGTGCACGCTCACCACTTTCAACCCGCGTGGGCCGTACTCGGCGTGGATCGCCTTCAGCCACGGCAGCGTGTTGCGGCAGTTGTAACAGTCGAAAGTCCAGAACTCGACGAGCACTACCGTGCCGCGCAGCGAGGCGAGTGTTACTGGCGGGGAGTTGATCCAGTCCGCCGCGGCGGTGTGCGTGAACTCGGGCGCTTCGGCGGCCATGCCGATCGACGCTACGAGGCCAATGAACCAGCGATGCATGACCATACAGACCGGGCGAAGGCGGAGATTATTTCCACGCCCTTACTCGCGCTTCGCGCGCCAGATTTCCTGATCGCCCCTGACGAGGGACGCCGCCACGGGGCGTCCGTCTTCACCCAGCGTGAACTTCAATCGCCCGGCGCCCGCGGTACGCGAGGCCTCCTCGGTGGGCGACGCCAGGAAGATCTGCGTCTTGCCCCCGCTCGGAAAAGTTGCCTGCAGTGCGCCCTCTTCCCAGGCGAGTACGAGCTTGCGATCGGCCGATATTGCGTACGTGCCGGCGTATCGCTGGTGCAGGGCCAGGTCGAGTGTCGGGCCTTCGTACATCACGACGCCCTGACCGAGCGCGAGACGCCAGATGCCGTCCTCGTCGCGCACCAACACATGTGTCTGACGCAGCCAGCTCTCGCGCTTGTTAGCCGCGTCGATGAGCCGGACGCGCGCGATTCGAATCGCGGAACTGGGTTGTGGTGTGCCATGGAGTTCCACCGAAGCGCCGTGCTCCGTGCGTTCACTGCGCTGCCCGGTAAGCGCCATGCCGCGCGCCGCATTCGCCAGCCAGGCCTCGCGCGCATCCACGCGGCCGTCCGAGGCATGGATCCAGTGGAACCGGTCCGCCAGCAATGGCTCGAGTGCCGCGCGGTCCCGGGCGTCGAGCGCGCGCGCGAAACGCTGCTCTACCTCCTCTATGGTGGACAATGCCGACGGGGTGGGCTGCGCTTCATTCGCAGCACTCGCGGCAACCATCGCGAGCAATCCGGTAGCGATCAGCAATACATAGCGAGTGTAGGAATGAGCCATGGCCACATAGCCTACGAGCCGAGCCGTGAAGCCGCAATGCTCCGACTGGCCGAAACCATGCGCGTCCATAGGGTTCGGAGAACATGACCCTTCTCGCAACCGTGGTCGCGACGTCCTCACAAGTATCCGAAACGTCGGCGCGCTCCCTGAAAACGCGGCTGCTCGCGGATGGCCTTCGCGCGCTCGATCTCGACGAACTCGAAATCGCCGTGCTGTATCTGTCAGGTGAAATCCGCCAGGGCCGGATGGGGATTGGCCCCGCCGTGTTGCGAGCCTGCGCGCAAACACCGGCCCTGACACCCAGCCTCGATCTCCGCGAAGTCGATCGCGTATTCGACGAACTGGTGGCCATTGGCGGAAGCGGGTCGAGCACGCAGCGGGCGACGACGTTGCGGGCCTTGTTTGCCCGCGCGACCGCACCAGAGCAGGAGTTTCTGCTCCGGTTGCTTGCGGGTGATCTGCGACAAGGTGCGCTCGCGGGCGTGATGGTCGATGCGATTGCGAAAGCTGCTGATGTGCCAGTCGCCGAGGTGCGTCGCGCCGCGATGTACGAAAGCAATCTGGGGTCCATAGCGCGCGCCGCACTGGAAGCCGGGTCTGCGGCACTGACGCAATTCCAGCTTCAGGTCATGGCGCCGGTGGACCCGATGCTCGCGCAAACGGCGAAAGACGTCGAAGAAGCGCTGGAGACGCTGCAGGGCGAGGTCGCATTCGAGTGGAAAATGGATGGCGCGCGAATCCAGGTGCACAAGCAAGGCGACATCGTGCGCATCTTCACGCGCGGGCTCAACGACGTGACGGCGGCGATTCCGGAAATTGCCGATGAGGCGCGCCGGCTTCCGGCCGATGAACTGGTGCTCGATGGCGAGGCCATCGCATTCGCGCCGACCGGGCGACCGCACGCGTTCCAGACGACGATGCGGCGTTTCGGACGCAAGCGCGATGTCGCCCGGCTGCAGCAGGAGCTGCCGATGCGCGCGTTCTACTTCGACTGCCTCTGGCACGACAAGATCAGCCTGGTCGAACGGCCCGCGCGGCAACGGTTCGAAATCTTGTCGCAGGTGGTGCCCGCTGCGCTGTTGATTCCGCGGCTCGTGACGCGATCGCCCGAGGCCGCCACAGAGTTTCAGACCCAGGCACTGGCGCAGGGACACGAGGGCCTGATGGCCAAACTACTGGACGCACCGTACGAAGCGGGCAATCGCGGCGCGAGCTGGCTCAAGATCAAGCGTGCGCACACGCTCGACCTCGTGATCCTGGCGGCAGAATGGGGCCACGGGCGCCGTCACGGAAAACTTTCCAACCTTCATCTCGGCGCGTTCGACCGGGGCACGCAGCAGTACGTGATGCTCGGCAAGACGTTCAAGGGACTGACAGATGCGATGCTCGAGTGGCAGACCCGCGAGTTCCTCGCGCGCGAAACGCATCGCGATGCATCGACCGTGTATGTGCGGCCCGAAATCGTGGCCGAGATCGCGTTCAGTGATCTGCAGGCAAGCCCACGGTATGAAGGTGGCCTGGCCCTGAGGCTTGCGCGCGTGAAGCAATATCGCCTGGACAAGCGCGTCGAGGACGCGGACACGATGGAGACCGTTCGCCAGCTCTTCGCCGCGCAGGGTTAGCGCGTTCGGAACTCGCTACGTGAAAAGCGCGATGAGGATGATGATTGGAATGGGTACGCCGATAGCCCACAAGAGAACGGAACGCATGTCTACCTCCCTGTCATGTTGTTGCCAGAACTGATGAATCCCGCAGCCGCCCGCCGAAGGTCGCGGCCAAGCTGGCCACGAACGCGCCCACCAACAACGATACGACGAGCCACAACGCGAGACCCGCGGACGCTTTCCGCGCGTCGTCCGCGACCTGCTTCGCCTTCGCGGTCGCCTGTTCCAGCTTTTGCTTCAGCCGCGCGAAGGTGTCGGTCACGCGCCGTTCCGCCTCCTCCGATGCCAACCCGCTATTGGCCGCCACCAGCTGGGCCAGGTATTGACGGTCTGCCTCCGCAAGCTCGCCGGACTCGAGCGCATTCGTGAAGATGCGCGTGGCCTCTGGAATACGATCGGGCGCCATGGGCGTATTGCTGGCCGTTCCGCTGCCAGGTGCCGGCCGGAACAGTGAATCCACAAAGTAACTTGTGGGACTCGCGGCCGCCGTGGCCGCACCGGCGCCGGCCGTCATCGCCGTTTTCGCGACATCTCCGCCTGCTTTGAGCCCGGTCGAAACGACAGACCCCACCGCCGATGACAGGAGCGACGCCATGAGTAGTGTGGCCACTGCCCAGGCCAGGAAGCCATGCGCGGTATCGCGAAAAAACACCTCGTTGGTATGTACGGTGATCCAGCGCGTGCGCAATCGGCCCGCGAGATACCCGCCCAGAACCGACGCCAGCAGTTGCACGACCGTGACCCAGACGATGGTGGAGACGCTGGCCGCGGTTCCCGAAATGCCCTCGCTCGCCCAGGGCGAAACGACTGCAAGGCCGAGTCCCGTGCCTAACACGAACAGAACGAGCGACAGCGCCGCCGCGCCGACGGCTCCGGCGATGACTGCAGCCCAGGAAACTGCGCCGGATTCGGTTGTTGTCGTCATGGCTCACTCTTCCGGAAGGATGTCGCCTTAAATTGCGCGAGTTGTTAAAGACGCGATGCAGGCGCGACTCAGGCGCGGGTGTCAGCCTCGTCTTACCAAATCTCGCGCGCGCCGGTAAACGGGAGGAATGACGACTGCGCGGTAGGATGGTTCGGCGTCCACCCCACCAGAAGAAGAATGAAGACCTTGCCCCAGTTGCTAGAGATGGTTTCGCGCGGACGACCGCTGGCGGAAATCTCTGAAGCCCTCAGCGAGGTCGTGCGAACACAGCTGGATGCCGCGCTCGCCGCGAGCGCGCGGCGCGAAACTTTCCTCGCCAGCCTCGCCGCCGCAACCCAGCCGCTCGTCGACGCCGCCGACATCATCGCGACGAGCGCGCGCCTGATCGCCGAGGAACTGGACGTGGACCGCTGCGCGTACGCGCCCGTTGAGAACGAACGCGTGTTCGTCATCACGGGAAACTACCTGCGCGGCTTGCCCGACATCGCGGGCCGCTGGAACGTCGAGGATTTCGGACCGGGCTGCGTAGAGGACATGCTCGCTGGCCGCCCTTACGTCGTCGAAGACACGGACACCGATCCGCGGATTGGCCGCAAGGACCTCGTGGCATATCGCGCCACGGGGATTCGCGCGGTGGTCTGCGTGCCGCTGCTCAAGGCCGGCCGCTTCACCGCCGCGATGGCTGTGCACCAGAAGACGCCACGGCGTTTCACGCCGGACGAGATCGATCTGGTCGCCACCGTGACCGCGCGCTGCTGGGAAGCGCTCGAACGCGTGAGTTCACGTCAGGACGCGGAACGGGCAGTCATCCAGAACCGTTCGCGCCTGGATTACGTGGCGCGCCTGTCGGGGGTCGGTTTCTGGTACTGCCCATTGCCATTCAGCGAGCTCTTCTGGGACGAGCGCGTCAAGGATCACTTCCACCTGCCACCAGACGCACGCGTGACCCTGAAAGAGTTCTACGAGCGCATGCATCCCGAGGACCGCGAGCCCACGCGCGTCGACATCGAGACCGCGATCCGCGACCGCAACATCTACGACACCGTCTACCGCACCGTCAACCCCGGGAACGGCGAGGTGAAGTGGATCCGCGCCCTCGGCGGGGCGACCTATGCCGCCGACGGAACGCCTACCTACTTCGACGGCGTCACCGTCGACGTCTCGGCGCAGAAGCGCGATCAGGAGCGGCTCGCTCGCGTGCTGAACCGCGAACGCGCGCAGGCGCGGATGCTCGAAGAACAGGACCGCCGCAAGGACGAATTCCTGGCGACACTCGCGCATGAGTTGCGCAATCCGCTGGCGCCCATCCGCACTGGCCTGCACTTCCTGCGCAAGGGCGGTGCCGGCGAACAGGCCACGCGCACGCACGAGATGATGGAGCGCCAGCTGCGCCACCTCGTCCGCATGGTCGACGACCTGCTCGACATCTCGCGCATCACGCTCGGCAAGGTCGAGCTCAGGAAGGAGCGGATCGACTTCCGAACCGCGCTCGGCAGCGCGCTCGAGACCACGCGGCCGCTCATCGAGTCGGCCAATCATGAACTCGCTGTACGCCTGCCCGCTGACGCACTGACGCTCGACGCCGATCCGACACGCCTCGCCCAGATTCTCGCGAACCTGTTGAACAACGCCGCGAAGTACACACCATCCGGCGGGCGCATCCAGCTCACCGCGGAAGTCGAGGGCTCCACCCTGCTGGTGCGCGTCAGCGACTCCGGCATCGGCATTCCGGCCGAAATGCTGCCGCGCGTGTTCGACATGTTCACGCAGGTTGGCCGGTCCATCGATCATTCGCAGGGCGGGCTCGGCATCGGCCTCACGCTCGTTCGCCGGCTGCTGGAAATGCATGGCGGCAGCGTCGATGCCGAGAGCCCCGGGATCAACCAGGGCTCCACGTTCATCGTGAAGCTGCCGCTCGCCGAGCGCGCCGAAGCTGCTGTCGTGGAGACCGCGCCCGCCGCCCCGCGGCTCGCGCGCCACATCCTCGTCGTCGACGACAACACCGATGCGGCCGAGAGCCTCTCGATGTTGTTAGAGCTCGAAGGTCACACGACGCGCGTGGCGCACGACGGCGTGTCCGCGTTGGCCGCCGCCGCCGAGTTCGTGCCGGACACGATATTGCTCGACATCGGCATGCCCGGCATGAACGGATACGAGACCGCGCGCCGGCTGCGCGATTTGCATGGCCCATCCGTGCGCATCATCGCGCTCACGGGTTGGGGCGCGGAGGAAAACCGCCGGTTGGCGCAAGAGGCGGGGTTCGATCGCCACCTCGTGAAGCCCGTGGATCCCATCATGCTCGCGTCGGCACTGGCCGGCTGAGCTCGAAGCGCCAGACCAGGCCATCTTCGGGATCGACCACTTCGCCTATCTTCTCGAAGCCGGACTTGAGGAGCACACGTTGTGAGGCGATGCCCCCGGGCAGCGTGTGCGCGCACACGACGCGGACCTGGCCGGACGCGAACGCAAACGCCGCGAGCGCACGCGCCGCCGCCGTTGCATGGCCTTTGCCCTGCTGCTCCGGCTCGATGGCATAAGCAATTTCGACCATGCCATCGACCGGCGGTCCTTTGAAGCTGCCCAGGCCCACCGTCAATCCGTCATCGTTCACCACGTTGAAACCGTGGACCCAGGGGTCCTGCGGCGCTGATTTTTCCAGCAGCTCGAGCCATTGCGGCGAGATCTGGACGCGAACCTCCGGCGGGAGCACGTCGAGCGTGGCGCGGACTTCGTCGCGGGTTCTGGGAACTAACTGCATGGGCGCCAGCTTACACCGACACCGCCGATCGAATTTTTTGTGGCGCTCAACGGAAACGGAAACACGTTGAACCTGAACGACCCTGCGGGGCGAAATCGGCGCGGCTTTCCTTGTTGAACGTCCGGCCCGAGGGTACGCTCGCGGTCATGAAATCGCGGTCACACCTCGATCATTCGACCGCAGCAACGAGTCGATCAGGAAGATATTGCGCGACGCTGCAGCAGCGCAGTCCCCGGCAATCCAGCTATCTGGCGAGACGCCGGTCGAACCCGGGCCGGATGCAACCTTTGTTTACGTTCCACCGGTGGAAGTGGAGCCTGTGAAGATCGAGCCTCCGCGCCTCCCCACTGCTGCGCCGGAATCCGACGGATTCCTTTCCGCGCTCTTCGAAGTACTCATCGAAACGGCGCTCGACATTGAACCCGACGATTTCCAGGAAGGGCAATACGAGAGCTGGCTTACCTGCCAGTCGCGCGCCGATCTCAAGACCACCGCGATGGGCTACAAGACCTGCCCCGATAGATAGGCCGAAGCGAGGTACCCCATGCCTGCACGCGCATTGACCCGAATCCTGCCGCATCTCTGGTACGTCAGGGAGGCCGAGCAAGCCGCCAGGTTCTACGTGAAGATTTTCCCGAAGTCGCGCATCGACCGCGTCTGGAAGCTGGCGGGTGGTTCGACGAACTGCGTCGAGTTCCGCTTGTTCGGCCAGCCGTTCTTCGCCATGAGCGCCGGCGAGCACGATCCTTTCAACGACGCTGTCTCGTTCGGTGTGAAGTGCCGCACGCAGGCAGAGGTCGATCGCTACTGGAATGCCATCCTCAAGAATGGCGGCAAAGAAGTGGCCTGCGGCTGGATACGGGACAAGTTCGGCGTGCGGTGGCAGATCTATCCGATGGTGCTCATCGAGATGATGGCCGATCGTGACAAGAAGAAGGCCGCGCGGGTCGCCGCGGAAATGCAGCGGCAGGTCAAGTTCGACATCGCGAAGCTCAAGAAAGCGTTCAACGCTCGCTAGTTAGCGCGCCGGCGCCGCGCCGGGCTACACTCCACGCACACGGGGAGGTAGACCATGCGGATCGCCCAACTATTGACGGCCGTCATCGCCATCGGCTGCGCGGGCGCTCCCGCCACCCGGGCCGCAACGCCACCGCCTGCCGAGGCGTACGGCCGATTGCCCGCCATCAGTTCGGTGGCACTCTCACCCGACGGCAAGCGAGTCGTGGTATCGGTTGGTTATGAATACCGGTCCGCCGAACCGGATCGCGAGCTGACATCGCTCAGCATCATCGACATCGATTCCGGCAAGGTCGAGGCGTCCCTTGCGCCGCCGACAAAGAACAACCTGCGCGGCGTCGGCTGGGCGGACGAGAAGCGGCCTTACTACTTCATCAGTTCCACGGGACGCGCGAGTGATGCGTGGCCAGCCTCCTGGCCCATCCTGTTCAAAGGGCCGCGCGTCGAGTGGTTCCGCACGGGCGTTCTGTCGCTGGACACCGGCAAGTCCACCTTGCTCATGGAGGACTCGGGCAACCGGGGAAACAGCGCGCTGACCAACCTGCAGGTGCCCATCGAGGGCGATCCCGGATTCGGCCGGATGGTCGCCTGGGGCGGTTTGGGCACGTTGAACAACATGCCGAAACTCTCGGTATATCGCGTCAACCTCGACACCGGGAATGCCACGGCGCTCGAAAGCGGCAATATCAAAACGCGTGGCTTCCTGCTCGATGAGACCGGCGCCACGATCGCCCGTGTCGACATCGATGACGACAAGAACCGCTGGCGCTTGTACAACTATGAGAACGGCAAGGACCGTTTGATCCTCGAACAGGTGTCCGAAATGGGACAGCCGTTGTACCTCTACGGCCTCTTCGAAGACGGGCGCATCGCCGCCGTGAATCCGCACAAGGAAGGTCACCGCGACACGCTGCTCGCACTCGATCGTAAAACCGGCGCGTCGACACCCGTGGAAGGCGTTCAGGCTGCGCAAGGCAGCGATGTCTCGCCGATCATGGATCCCTGGCGCCACCGTGTCGTCGGCGCGCGATGGACGGAAGACCTGCCGAAGCAGCACTTCTTCGATGCCGAGCTTGCGAGTCTCGCTGCAGCCGTGCAGCCCCAGTTCGCAGACGGATTCGTGACGCTGCGATCCTGGTCGCAAGACCGCAAACGGGTGCTGGTCTTCGGCGAGCGGTCCAACGATGCCGGCGCACATTACGTCTACGACACTGTCACGAAAAAGCTGCGCGTCCTCGGCAAGTCCTATCCACAACTCACCTCGCCCGAGCATCTCGGTGACCGGCAATCCATCAAGTACCGCGCGCGGGACGGCAAGCAGATCCCCGCCTATCTGACACTCCCGGTCGGAGTCGAACCGAAGAAACTCCCGCTCGTGTTGCTGGTGCACGGCGGACCACATTCGCGCGACGACTTCACCTTCGACTGGTGGGCGAGCTTTCTCGCTTCCCGCGGTTATGCGGTGTTGCAGTCCAACTACCGAGGTTCCACCGGTTATGGATACGAGTGGTTCGACGCCGGCCGCAAGGGATGGGGCGACGGCGTCATGCAGACGGACGTCGAAGACGGCGCCGCGGCGCTCGTGAAGAACGGGTTCGTCGACCCGAAGCGCATCTGCATCATGGGCGGCTCGTACGGCGGCTACGCGGCGCTCGCGGGCGCGACGCTCACGCCCGAACTGTACGCCTGCGCCGTCAGCGTCAATGGCGTGAGCGACCCGGAAGACATGCTGAAGGATGCGCAGCGTGCCGGCCGCAAATCGATGATCGCGGAATGGTGGGGCGAGCTCCATGGGAGCGGACGACATGGATCACCTGCGCAAGATCACCCCGATCCGGCACGCCGACGTCGTGCGCATCCCCACCCTGCTGCTGCACGGAGTCGAAGACACCGTCGTACCCGTCGAGCAGTCGCGCTCCATGAATGCAAAGCTGGTCCGGGAGAAGAAGAATGTGCGTTATGTCGAGCTCAAGGGAGACGACCATTGGCTGTCTTCGGCTTCGACCCGCACGCAGGTGTTGCAGGAGATCGAGACATTCCTCGCGAGTTCAATGAAGCCGCGGTGGTCGGGGCGCTGCACAGCACGCCCGCACTTCAGCGACCGTTCAGTTTTCCGGGCTGACAATACCCATGGCCGGCAGTACCTCTTTATGAGGACCCGCAGTTGAGCCGACAGGGTGATGTTGTAGCCCCGCGCGTGCCTGAACATGGTGCCCGCAAGGAACCGATGGAGCTCGATATGAAACGTCCCAACAAAACCTCACATCCCGTGCCGCAGCACGACTACGGCCTGGCATTGCAGAGCGCCGTGTCGTGGCTGGGCGACCGCTATCTGCTCGCGGAACCGGTGTCGCGACGTAGCGTGGAACACAAGCCGTTTTTCGTCGAGCCGCGACGCTGGCACGAAGTGCGGCGGTCCAACGGACCGAGCGGCCGAAAGCACTGACCGCTGTCGGCCAGCCCGTCAGTTCGCGCTCAGGATCGAGGTGCGCGCTTTGTGGATGGCATCCGCGAGCTCGAGCACCGCGGAGGCGTAGAAGGTCGAACGGTTGTAACGGGTGACGACTTCGAAATTGGTGAAGCCCGCCACGAACTTCGAAGGCTTGCCCGGCGTGGGCAACTCGAAGATCGAAACGAGACCGCCCGGCGGTTCCCGACCCGAGAACACCACGCCCTTGCCCTGCACTTCCAACAGGTCGTGCACTCGCTCCAATCCGCTGACGAGATCCGCTTCGCTGCCCGGCGCCAGCCGCACCGGCGCGGTCGGCGCTTCGCCCGGCACCCAGCCGAACGCTTTCATGTAGCTCGCGATGCTGCCGATCGCATCGGCAGGGCTGCCCAGCAAGTCGATGGCGCCGTCGCCGTCGTAATCCACCGCGTATCGGCGGTAGCTGGACGGCATGAACTGCGGCAGACCCACCGCTCCGGCGTAGGAGCCCTTGATGGCGAGCGGGTCGATCCCCGTGTCGCGCGCCAGCAGAAGCAGTTCTTTCAGTTCTTCCCGGAAGTAGTCCTGGCGGCGCTCGCCGTCGAAGGCAATCGTCGCCAGCGCGTCGATGGCGCGGAACGTGCCCGTGTTGCGGCCGTACGAGGTTTCGACGCCGAGGATGCCCAGGATCACTTCGGCCGGAACGCCGAACTCCGCTTCGGCGCGCGCCAGGTCTTCGGCGTGAAGCGACCAGAAGTTCGAGCCGGCCGAGATCAGCGCAGGCGTGAGGAATTTCGCGCGATAACGTGAGTACGAGCGCGCAGGCGATGGAGCGGAGCTCGGTGCCGGGCCGATCAGGCGCACCGCCACCGGGGTATAACGAACTTCACCCAGGATCCGCTCGAGCTCCGAGCTGTCGATGCCGTGCTCCTCGCTCATCGATTCGATGAACGAGCGCACATCCGGGCGTGAGAGGTAATCCGAGCTCAGCACGGGCCGCACCACGAGCAGACTCGCGGCGAGCAAAAACGACGACAACAACTTCGCTGCTAAGGGTTTCACTCGGCGCGCTCGCAAGAAAATCGGAGTGACTTAACGTTAAACCGATGCGCGCTCGCGTTCGGTGACGGTATTCACAACGACGGCGGCGCATAACGGCACCAGTGCCAGAATTGCCGGAATCATCCAGAAGGCCATCGTGAGTCCGACGTGATCGGCCACGAACCCGATGGCGGCGGGCCCCAGCAGGATGCCTGCGTAGCCCATCGTGGTGATCGCGGCGATAGCCAGTCCCGGGGGCATGACTTTCTGACTTCCTGCGCGGCGGAACAGGACCGGTACGATGTTCGCCGCGCCGAGTCCAATCAGCACGAAGCCAAGCATCGCGATCGCCGCCACCGGCGCCAGCAGCAACACCGCGAATCCGCCCATCGCGATCAGGCCGCTCCAGATCAGCGTCGGGCGATCACCGATCCGTGCGGTCAGCGCATCGCCGCAGAACCGCATCAGTGTCATCGCAATCGAGAACAATACGAAGCCGATGCCGCCCTGCTCCACGTTTACCAGGCCGTTGCCGGTGATGAGCAGCGCGCCCCAGTCGAGCACCGAGCCTTCGGCCAGGAAGCAGATGGCAGCGAGGATGGCGATGACGAGCACCACGCCCCTCGGCAACGCAAAATGCGGTTCACCATCCGCGGCCTTGGTCCGCAGCAGACTTTTCGACGCCACGTAAACCATCGTCAACATCAGCGCCGATGCGACTACCACGCATGCAAAGGGACTGAAGCCCGCGGAGAGCAGCAGCGTGATGAACATGGCGCCCACGACCCCGCCCAGGCTGTACTGCGCATGAAAGCCCGACATGAGCGGCTGGCCCGCGCCGCGCTCCACTTCGACCGCATGGATGTTCATCGCCACGTCGAGCGAGCCAAGAGAGGCGCCGAAGAAAAGCAGCGTCACCCCGAGTGTGAATGGCGTGGGCGCAAGCGCCAGGAACGGCAGTGTGGCGCACAACCCCCAACCGCTGCCCAGAATGACGGGCCGCGTTCCAAACCGGGCGCTCAACATCCCGGTGAAGAACATCGCCAGCAGCGAGCCTACGCCGAGACACAGCAGCAGGATGCCGAGCATCCGCTCATCGACCGCGACGCGGTCCTTCGCGTAGGGCACGAGTGGCGCCCAACAGGAAATGGCGAAACCCGCGACGAAAAATGCGATGCGCGTGGCGAGGCGCGTTCGTGGTGTATCTGCTGTCAAGGCGCAGCGATACTACGGCTTCCCATCGGGTGAAGGACAGCAGATGAGCGCGCTGCGCGATTTTCTGGAGGCACATCCCCGCCTCGCGGTACTCACGGGCGCTGGCGTCAGCACGAGCTCCGGCATTCCCGACTACCGCGATGAGCAAGGCGAGTGGAAACGCGCGCGGCCCGTGGAGTTCCGCGCGTTCATGGCGGATCACAAAGTGCGCCAGCGCTACTGGGCGCGCAGTGTTGTCGGCTGGCCCATCGTCAGTCGCGCGCGCCCCAATGACGCACATCGCGCACTCGCGCGGCTCGAGTCCAGCGGGCGCGTTCAGTTGCTGATCACGCAAAACGTCGACGGGCTGCACTCCATTGCCGGCAGCAGGAACGTGATCGACCTGCACGGGCGGCTCGACGTCGTGCGTTGCATGTCGGACGGCCACACCCTGCCGCGTGCCGAACTACAGCGGCAACTGCTCGCGAACAACCCAGGCTGGGCGGAGATCGAGGGACGCGTTGCGCCCGATGGCGACGTCGACATCGAAGGCCGCGACCACAGCGAATTTCTCGTTCCCGACTGTGCTGAATGCGGCGGCATCCTCAAGCCTGATGTCGTGTTCTTTGGTGAAACGGTGCCGCGGGAACGGGTCGATCGCGCGTTCGAAGGCGTGGCGAAGGCGGACGCGCTGCTAGTCGTCGGATCATCGCTGATGGTCTATTCCGGCTTCCGTTTCGCCGAGGCGGCGGCAGCGGCCGGCAAACCCATCGCCGCCGTCAATCTCGGGCGAACGCGGGCGGATCATTTGCTGACGCTGAAGATCAGCGAGGCGTGCGAGCATGTTTTTGGTGCCGAAAGCATTGCAGCGATTCACATTGGTGCGCGTGCGGAGATTCCTTAAAGAGAGATGTATGCTTCGCCACCAAGCACCCTTGCGGGTCAACTGGCGAACAGGGACAACTCATGAATAAGAAGAGCGTAGCGATTTTGCTGCTGAGCAGCGTAGCGGGCACCGTCTCGCTGGCGCAGGAAGAAACTCCGGGCCAACTGGACGAAGTGATCGTCACCGCCGAACGGCGGGCCGAGAACGTCCGGGACGTGCCGAATTCGATTTCTACGGTGAGCGGGGAAGATCTGGATGTACTGGCCACCGGAGGCCAGGACGTACGTGTGTTAGCCGGGCGCGTTCCGAGTCTCAACGTCGAGTCGTCGTTTGGCCGCGCATTCCCGCGCTTCTACATTCGCGGCTACGGCAACGGCGACTTTCGCCTGAACGCTTCGCAGCCCGTCTCGCTCATCTACGATGACGTCGTGCAGGAAAATCCCATCCTCAAGGGCTTTCCCATTTTCGATCTGGACCAGATCGAAGTGCTGCGCGGACCCCAGGGCACCTTGTTCGGCCGCAACACGCCCGGCGGCGTGGTCAAGTTCGACTCGGTCGAACCCGAGCCCGACTTTGGCGGCTATTTCAACGTGTCCGATGCCACGTACAACACCGCGAACATCGAAGGCGCTATCAACTTCGCGCTGGGTGAAGGTTGGTCAGCCCGCGTCTCGGGGCTCTATCAGCATCGCGACGACTTCGTCGGCAACTCGCTCACCGGCGAAGACGATATCTACGAAGGTTATGACGATCGCGCTGCGCGCGTGCAGGTGCTGTACGAGGGCGGTGAAGATTTCAGCGTGCTGTTCAACGCGCACATGCGCAACCTGGACGGAACCGCACGATTGTTCCGCGCCAACATCATCGAGTCCGACAGCAACGATCTGATCGATGACATCGATGACGACAGCCCCCTCTCCATCGACGGCGCCAACCAGCAGGAGCTGAACATCGCTGGCGGCAGTGTGCGGCTGCGCTGGGATTTCGGCGACCTCGCGCTGCACTCGATCACCGGGTACGAATCGATGGACGCGTACAGCCGCGGCGATATCGACGGCGGCTTCGGCTGCGGGTTCTGCGGCTTGCCGAACGGACCGGGCTTCATCCCCTTCCCGAGCGAGACCGCGGACGGCATTCCCACGCTCGATCAGTTCACGCAGGAAATACGCCTGGAATCGCAGTCGTCCGGCGCGCTCAATTGGCAGGCGGGCGTGTACTACTTCGATGAGGACTACGACACCGAGTTCTTTTCATACGACAGCCTGGGAGACGGTTCGCAAAACCAATACCTGCGCTCGAACCAGACCAACACAGCCTGGGCGGTGTTCGGCTCGATCGTCTACGACGTGACTGACGCATTCGAATTGCGTGGTGGCGTTCGCTACACGGAAGACGAAAAGGACTTCGTCACGGGCACGCCGGAAGGGTTTGATTTTCCCGATCCGTCCCTGCCCACCTCTGCCAGCCTGAGCGACGACAACGTGAGCTGGGATCTCTCCGGAACGTACTCGATCAACGATGAAGTCAACCTGTATGCGCGCGTCGCCACGGGTTTCCGCGGAGCCAGCGTGCAGCCAGCCGGGGCGTTCGGCAATCAATCCGTTGCCGAACCCGAGACCAATACTTCCTATGAGGTCGGTGTGAAGGCCGACCTGCTCGACCAGCGGGCGCGTTTGTACTTCAACCTGTACCACTACGAAGTGAAGGATCAGCAGCTCACCGCCGTCGGCGGCGCCAACAACGCCGTCAGGTTGTTGAACACGGACAAGACCGTGGGTCAGGGTGCCGAGCTCGATCTGCAGGCCTATCTAACTCCCAATCTGCTCGTGACACTCGGCGCCAGCTACAACGACACCGAGATCGAAGACGACGGGATTTCGGTGGGAACGTGTTTTGCCTGCATGGTCACCGACCCGATCGTGGGTGGCCTGGCCGTGATCGACGGCAATCCGCTGCCGCAGGCGCCTGAAGTGATCACGAACTTCACGCTGCGCTACGGCATCCCCTTCGGTAGCGGTGAATTCTTCGCCTACACCGACTGGGCCTATCGCAGCGAGGTGAACTTCTTCCTCTACGAATCCACCGAATTTACCGGCAAGGAGTTGCTCGAGGGGGGCTTGCGCGTGGGCTATAACTGGAGCGAAGGAACCTACGAGGCCGCCGTGTTTGGCCGCAACATCACGGACGAGGTGGTCGCCGTCGGCGCCATCGATTTCAACAACCTGACCGGCTTCCTCAATGAGCCGCAGATCTGGGGGGTGCAGTTCAAGGCCCGATTCTGAGCTTTTGTCGGAGCCCGTCTTACAGAAATGGATCGAACTACCTGATATTTTCGCGACAAGGTCGGCAATACAAAGAATCGCAAGGGAGTGTGTATGCGTAAGCTGACGGCGGCGCAGATCGCGACCATGACGGCATCAGTGACGGCTTCGCTCGGTATGGTCGCAGCCACGACCATACGCTACGGAATTCCGATGGGCCTCGTCACACTGGCTCACGCGGATGTCTATTCCGATGATGAGCTCGATGATTGGATATTCACCGGATATGTGAGCTTCCCCTGGATCCTGGAAACGTACCGTCGCCCACCGTCGAGCAACCCCGGCACGCCGTCGCCACCGCCACCGCCAACTCCGCCGGTGGCGCGTGCGCCAACCGACGCGACCGGTCCGATCCAGCGCAATGCCACGCGTTGCGCGATGCGTTATTCGATCAATCTGAGCGTGACGTTTCCCAACTTGGGTAAAGGCCCCATGACCGGTTTCGGCACGAAGTTCGTGAGGGGCTATGCCTGGGGAGCGAACACCATTCACGACAATCCTCCCTACATCGTCACGCCAACCAATGTGCCGCCAGACGACCGACATACCGGGCACATCCTGGGTAAAACCACCTTCTCCGAGCGCACTGTCTACATTTTTGTCGATGAGGTTCAACGCGACGCGGCTGCACGCGGTATCGACTTCCAGGAAAACCTCGTCAACACGATCGCGCATGAATGGTCGCACTCGTGGTGGTCTCCGCGACTGGAGGAAGAGGCCGTCCAGATAGGCAATGCGGCAGGGGAAATGTATCGCCGTGACGGGGGTGCTAGCGCTGAATGCAATACGCGACCGCCGCACAATGGCAATCTCGGAGGACGTAAGTGATCCAGACCCGTTGGCGCATACAATGCGTTTGACGGGTTGAAGATCATGCGCAATTCACGAACTCTCATCGTTGGTTTTATCCTGGTCGTCCTTGCAGGGCTCGCCGTATGGATGCTTCTGAAGCCCGGCGTGGTTGCCGAGCCATCGCCCGCATCCGCACATCAATCTTCCGCAGAAGGCAGCGCAGAAGCCCGATTGGCGCAGGCCACAGCGCCCCGCCAAACGGTAGGCGAGCCTAAGTCACAGACCACTGCCACCTCGGTGGCAACAACTGCGCAGGATGTTGGCGGGCGACTCGATTTGCGCACGATCCGCGTTTGCCACGATGCGCTCCTGCACAAGAAATCTCTCGAATACCGTGTCAACTGCGACAACATTCCTGCCGAACAAACTTCCGCGCTGAGCATGTGCCGCAGTGAGCAGGCCCAGGCGGCGAAGGAATTCAATGAAGCCGAAGCAGCCGCGGCCTCCTGTCCCCCGGATCTCCTCATGGCATCGGCGTATTACAAAGCGATAAAGGAACTCGCCCTGCGTGGAGACATTCCAGCGCAGCGTTGCCTCATCCAGGGCTACTTCGCGAGCGCGGCGCAGGAAGGCGAAGAATCGCGCATGCGGAAAGACGAAGTGGATGAATATCTTGGCCTGGCAAAGAAGTTTATCGACGAGGCGTTCGAGCGCGGCGACTGGAGCGTGGTGCGCTGGCTGGCCAGAAGTCGAATTGGTCTCCAGGACTTCATGCTTCGCTCCGCTTACCCCTTCGGCTTCGAGCATCCTGAAACGGCCTACCGCATGAACTATCTGCTGATGCTCGGCAAGCATCAGAATTTCGAAACAAGTGTTGACCCAAGCCGATTCGTCGAAACTTTAAAGCAACGCAAGGCGTTGACGCCAAAGCAACTCCAGGAAGCGGAAGACTGGGCGCGCAACATGTTCGACCAGCGTTTCAATGGCAGCCAGGAGGGCGCGGCGACCAGGCAATTCTGCGAACAGCCCAGGACGTGAACGACGATCCATCGCTGGCCGCGCTGCCTGCCGCCGAGTCCGCCCGCGGCGGCATGTCCATGGCCGAAAGACTCGGGCTCGCGATGCAGGTCATCTTCCGGCGAGGCTGCTACCTCGACTATCCACTGGCTTCGATCAAGGCGTGGCTGTTTCCCGCGGCGCAGCTTCAGCAACTCCACATCTTCCTGGGCGAGGACCAGCGGGTGCTCGGATACATGACCTGGGCCTGGTTCAGTGAAGAGACCGAAGATCGATGGAAGCGCGGCGCCATCGACATGCTCCACATCAGCGAATGGAACGAGGGGGACCGCCTGTGGATCCTCGACTTCGTCGCCATGCCGGGGCACGGCCGATTGTGCTTTTGGCTCGCGTCCGCCGTGTTCCCCGAGGGCACCGTCGCACATGTGTTGCCGCGCCACTGCGGGCCAATACCCGATTCGATCATCCGCTGGACGAGGTACGACGCCGACCCGAAGCACTTTCCAATCCGCCAGCGGATCCCGGTGAAGTGATGCAGTCGTTGACCCCCGCGGAGGTCGAACTACTCTCCGCGGGCGCTCCTCCGCTCGCGCGATTCAGCTCGCAGCTCCTGGTTGCGTTCGACGTTTGCAGTTTGTCACGCGCGAAGGTGCTCTGGCTCAACACGCGATGGTTCACCCGGCGCGGCCTGGCCATTCAGTGCGACGAGAAATTGCGCTCTCGCACCGAAACGTGGGTGCTCGAGCAGTTTGCGATTGGCGTTGGCGATGGCGTGGACGGCGAGCGCACGGTGCACGCGGACCGATATGGCGATCCTCGCGGCACATCACCGCACGGCGGCAGCGGTCGTGTCGCGACGATCGGCAATTTCCAGGTGAAGGGAATTGGCCGGACGCCGCTGGTCGGCGAAGCGACGTGGATTCATTCGCACGGGCAGATGTCGCTCACAGAGGCCATTTGCGAAACGATCTTCGGCGAGATTCTCGACCAGGAATTGCCTTTCGGAGCTGTGCCCGTCATCGCCATCATCGACTGTGGCGAGATCTTTCGATCGCCACAGGGTGAGTTGCGTCGCGCGCTGATCGTGCGGCCTGCGGCACTTCGCCCGGCGCATCTGTTGCGCGCACCCGCATTCGTGCCTTCGCCCGCGGCTGCGCTCGTCCCCAGTCCCGATGCGACACGCGTTCGCGAGGTCATCGCACATCTGGCATCGATGAGCGCCGGCGACCGCACGCTGTTGAACCTCCCGGGCGACATCGCTGAGCACGTCGAGCGACTCGCGTGCCAGGCCGCGGCCGCCGATGTGCTGCGAATGTTCACAGGGGGACTCTTTGCCGGCAATGTCTCGCTGGACGGCGCAATCCTGGACTTTGGCGTGGCGCGCGCGCTGTATTCCTGGGCGAGTGTCCAGGTTCACGCTCATGCGCAGGGATTCGGCCGCGATCTCGATCGCATCGCGAATTCTGCGACCGCCATCCAGTTCTACGCCCGCAAGGCCATGTGCGCCGAAGCGCGATGGTTTGTCCCGCAGGTCGATCCCGCGAGCCTGCGCCAGATTTACCTGGATGCGCAGCAGGAGATGTTTGGAAGAATGTGGTCCGACGAATTTCTCGATGAGGACTCTCGTCAGACGATTCGAGACGCCACGAGAAAATATTTTGAATTCCAGCAGGGCATCCGTTTACGGGAGCGCTGGGATGGCAAGCGTCCGAGCATCGACTGGATTCACGACACCCTGATTCACGCTGACCCGCCCACCGGATCAGGGGCGCAGACACCTGAGTGGGAACTCGCGAGTTCGGTTCGCGATGTCCTCAGGCGTCACGGTCGCGTCGCACAGGAGCGGTGCTGGCGCAGCGCCTCCCGCCTGCTGCAGCCTCGCGCCGAACTCGATCGCGCACGACTCGAACGCCGTGTCGAAAGAGTCCTCCGCGATGCGCCCGAAAGCGAGTACCCCGATCGCATCGCCCGGCTCATCGAGGGCACGATCGGTCGTTGTCGACGATGGTGGCCAAACCTCCCATCACGCGTGGCAGTCACCTCACAACGTGTTCGTCATGGTTGCAGTGCACTGGAATGCTCGAGCGGGGAGCCCGCCGCGCCGGGCTGGTGGATCGAAGGGCTGGTGTGCGCAGATCGATGCGTTTGGGGGACCTCTACCCTCACCGAGGCTCAAGTGAAAACCCTGCGGCCCGCGGTTGGGGGTCAACGCTGGCATTGCACACTCGGAGCCGATGAACTGCCGGCTGAAATCGCCGATCAGTTCTCGGCGGCTGCGCAGCTCAACTACCCCGCGCCACCGCAGTGGTGGACAGAGTGAGCCGCGAACCGGATTTTTTACGTCTTAGCTTGCATGACAGCACCCAATATCAGCGTCCATCTCGAGCCCACGAGGTCATCCGGAACCGTGGCGTACCTCAGGTGCGCACCCACCGCGGCCGGCGCCACCGAGTGGGGGTTTCTCAATCTCTACGCGACGATCAAGAACGAAGGCAGCACCACACTGACCCTCAAACAGATCGAAGTCAGCGTCCCGAATTCGGAGACCGAACCGCGCACCTGGAACATTCCATCGACGATCGCGCCGGGCAACACCGTCGAGTGGGTACAGCCCAGCGACTACCTGTTCCGCGTTCCCGCTGGGGCGCACGCCCTGGTCGTGAAAATATCGGCGGTCAATCCGACTGATCCCAGGATCGTGGCGGCTTCGCTCATCCCGCACACCAATCCAACACCGCAGAAAAATTACCGCTTCTGGGGAGCCGTGCGCGATTTGCGACCTGGAGAATTCTGGCAGGTGGAAGGAACCAGCCACGGCAAGACGAAGTCGCAAATGTTCGGATACGACGTCGGGGTTGCGGTGGAGAGTGGCGAGGGCTGCAATCTGCTGCTGCCCAACACCGACTGGGTCAGCAACGAAAACCACCGCATCTGGGGAAAGCCCGTCTATGCCGTCGCAGATGGCAAGGTGGGGAGGTTCAGGAACGACTGGCCGACCAATCCTCGAGCCCTTTCCGGCGAGAAGTTTGAAGAGGCCTATCCAGAGACGGTGGCTTTGATCAATGAGACAGGAGACGGCAATGGCAACTTCTTCACGATCACGACCGGCGACGAGACCGTCCTGTACGCCCACCTGCAGCCTGGCTCACTGAATCCGAAATTCCTCACAGCGGGAGTCGCCGTGAAGGCGGGAGATTTTCTGGGCCGGGCGGGCAATTCCGGCTGGTCGTCTCACCCACATCTGCACATCCACTGCAACGAGACAGTCCTCAGGCTTTTGAATGCTCCAGGGCCTAAACCCTGGGAAACCATTGCGCGGCCCATGGTGATGCGCGGTGCGCGGGTCGTCGCCTGGACCGCGGTCAAGAGCAATCCCGCAGCGGCTCCGTGGTCAGTGCTCGTAGATCGCGGATTTCCGCCGTCGGACAGCGCCGTCTGGCCCTCCGAATCACCGGTAGTCAGGCTGAGATACGTGACCGCCTGGCACATGGCCATCAGCGAGAAAGGACAATTGTGGGTCGTGCGCACGGACGACAACGAGATCCGGACCACGAACGATCTGGTCTCCCCTGACGTCGGCATTTACATGGACGTCGTGCCGGGCGGCAGTGCCAAGGAGATCGCGCTCGTAAAAGAGAAGCCGTACCACATCGGCATGAATGACACGCTTTTCGAAGGGCGGCCGGACGGATGGGTGCCAGTCCCCGGCAGTCCGGCGTTGAAACGCATCAGCGTCAATCCCTCGAACGGAATTCTCTGGTGCATCACCCCTAACAACGGCATCGTCTCTTACAACCCATCGAGCGCTGCGTGGACCCCCGATCCTGCGGGCGGCAAGGCCAAGGACATCTGCGCGTGGGAAGGCGGCGTCTTCCTCATTGGCCTCAACGATCACATCTACAGGAGCGTCCCTGGCGGCTGGGCGCCGTTGCCAGGCGAAGGCACCGCCAAACGCATCGCCGTCGATGCCGGTAGCGGCAAACTGTGGGTGATCGGCATGAACGACGGGATCTGGTCTTACAACGGCAACGGCGGCTGGAACGAACACCCGCAGGAAGGACGTGCCAGGGACATCGTGGTTCACAAAGGCAAGCCCTACGTCATCGGCACCGACTACAACGTCTGGCGGAGCGTCGGCGCGGCCGGCTGGGCTCAGATCAACGTCGTCGAGTCGCAGTGACGACGTCCGGGTCATAACCATCGATCGAATGGAAAGTTACGCGGGGTCTGCGGCTGAATGCGCTGACAGCAGCGTTGTCGGCCGTCCGCAGCCAGGGAAGTTTCCAAGAGCCCGGCCGCAGCGTAGTGTCGCAAGCTTGAGAGCCGACGCCAACACCACCACCCTGCTGCTCATCGAGGATCATCGCGACATCGCCGAGATGATCACCGAGTATTTCGAGCAGCGTGGCTACGCCGTCGATCACGCCGCCGACGGCATCACGGGTCTGCACCTGTGCGTCTCCAATCACTACGACGTGATCATCGCCGACGTGATGCTCGCCGGCATGGACGGCATCACCATCTGCCGCAAGCTGCGCGAGGAAGCACGGCGCGACACGCCGCTGCTCATGCTGACGGCACGCGACACCATCGACGACAAGCTCGCCGGCCTGGACGCTGGCGCAGACGACTATCTCGTCAAACCCTTCGAGATCCGCGAACTCGACGCGCGCATCCGCACGCTGGTGCGCCGGCACCGAGGCGCTCTGGGCCGGGACGTACTGCGTGTGGCCGACCTGGTGCTGGACACCGCAACGATGTCCGTGACCCGCGCCGGCACGCCGATCAAGCTCATGCCCATCGGCTTCAAACTACTGACCATCCTCATGCATGCCTCGCCGCGCGTCGTCAGCCGCCAGCAACTCGAGCACGAGGTCTGGGGCGATCTGCTCCCGGATTCAGACACCTTGCGCAGCCATCTTTACGCATTGCGGCGCGCGATCGACAAGCCCTTCGGTCGCTCGCTGCTGCACACACTGCCCGGGCTCGGCTACCGGCTGGCAGATGAAGACCCGCCCGGACAGTGACAGCCGCATCCGCGCCTGGTTCGGCCGGGCGTTCATGCTGCAGGTCGCGCTCATCAGCATCGCGGCGGTGGTCGGGCGTGTTCGTGGCCAGCGCACTGCTCGAAGGCGTGCTGATCCGCGCGGCGCTCAACGACGAGGTGAATCACTACTGGCAGCAGCGCGACGCGAATCCCGCGTTCCAGCTGCCGAACACGCGCAACCTGCGCGGCTACTTCGACGATTCGGCGCCCGCCGAGCTGCGCGCCATGCCGTTGGGCTACCGCGAGTGGACGAACGGCGGCCTGGAGTTCGTGGTCAGCGTCAGCGAGCGCGACGGACGGCGGCTGTACCTGGTCTTCGACCGCACCAACGTGAGCCGGCTCGCGGCGTACTACGGCCTGGTACCGCTCGCCGCCGTGCTGCTGGTGCTGTATGTGTCGACCTGGCTGGGTTTCCGACGCTTGCGGCGCGCGGTGTCGCCGATGATCGCGTTGGCGCGCAAGGTTCGCGAGCTCGAGGACGCGCCGCCGAACATCGCAGGTGTGCAGTCGCTGCAGGTTCCCGAGGATGCGGACGAAGAAGTGCGTGAGCTCACCGAGGCGCTGCTGCGCTATTCGCGGCGGCTCGCGCATTTCCTGGAGCGCGAGCGACAGTTCACGCGCGATGCCAGTCACGAGCTGCGCAGCCCGCTCACGGTGATCCGCATGGCCGCGAGCATTCTGCTCGAAGATCCGGACCTCAACGATTCGCGGCGGCGCACCGCGCAACGCATCCAGCGCGCCTGCTACGACATGGAGGAGCTCACGAACGCCTTCCTGCTGCTGGCACGCGAGTCGGAGTCCGGTCTGCCCATGGAAGCCATCTGCGTCAACGATCTCATCGCGGAGGAGGTGGAACGGGCGAAGCTGCTGGCGACGGACAAGCCTGTCGCCGCCGAGGTGCGCAGCACCCATCGCGTGTTCCTCGACGCGCCGGAGAAAGTGCTGTCCATCCTGCTCGGCAATCTGCTTCGAAATGCGTTTTCGTACACGGACGCCGGCGGGGTGGTGGTCGAGATCGGTGAGGGCAAGGTCAGCATCCGCGACACCGGCGTCGGCATTGCGGCGGAGAAGATCGAAGAGATGTTCCGGCCCTTCGTCCGCGGGGAAGGCAACCGCCGCGTCGGCCACGGCGTGGGGCTCAGCATCGTGCGCCGGCTCTCGGACCGCTTCGGCTGGCCCATCGAAATCGTCAGCCAGCCCGGCGTGGGGACCGCCGTGCACATCAGCTTCCCGGGCTCGCGTTCGGAACTGGACTGAGGACTTCACCTCGACTGCACGTTTTCTTCACGGGGCCTTCACGCCGTCTGTCCGACGATGGACCCCAGGAGAAAACCATGACTTTCGCCGCACGCCAGGCCATCAACTGGACCGAACAGGGCCTCGTTCCGGACGCCATCATCCGCGGTGCCATACGGCGCCTGCTGCGCGCGCGGCTGTCGGAGCTGCGTCCCGACGATGCCGCGCATGCCGCCGAGGTCACCGCGCGGTTCGCGGCCGACATGATGGGCTCACCCATCGCGCCGTTGCCCGAGAAGGCCAACGAGCAACACTACGGCCTGCCGCCCGAGTTCTTCGGCCACGCGCTCGGTCCACATCGCAAGTACAGCTGCTGCCACTTTGGACCCGGTGTCACGACACTGGCCGAGGCCGAAGAACAAGCCCTCGCCGTGACGTGCGAACGTGCCCAGCTCACCGATGGCCAGAACATCCTCGAGCTCGGCTGTGGCTGGGGATCGCTGACCCTGTACATGGCGAAGCGATATCCGCGCGCGCGAATACTTGCCGTGTCCAATTCCACACCTGCAGCGCGAATACATCCTTGCCGAAGCCGCGAGGCGGGCTCTGGCGAACGTCGAAGTCGTCACGGCCGACATGAACGATTTCGCAACGACGCGACGGTTCGACCGCGTGGTGTCGGTGGAGATGTTCGAGCACATGCGCAACCACGCGCTGCTGTTCGAGCTGATCTCCGGGTGGCTCGCGCCCGGCGGCAAATTTTTCATGCACATCTTCGTGCACCGTTCGGTGCCCTATGCCTTCGAGGACCGCGGCGCCGATGACTGGATGAGCCGGTATTTCTTCTCCGGGGGCATGATGCCGAGCGCCTCCCTGCCACTGCTGTTCCAGCGGCATCTGCGCTTCGAACGGCAATGGTCGTGGAGCGGCGTGCACTATGAGAAGACGGCGAACGCCTGGCTCGCAAACCTCGATGCCAGTCGCGAACAGGTCATGCCCATCCTCGAATCGACGTACGGCGCAGCTCAGGGCGCGATGTGGCTGCAGCGTTGGCGAATGTTCTTCATGGCCTGCGCCGAACTGTGGGGCTATCGCGAAGGGCAGGAATGGTTCGTGAGTCACTACCTGTTCGGACGGCAAGCCGAAAAGTGAGCCGGACTGTGTTCAACCTCTACAACTTCGCCGCCTATCAACTCGCCTGGTTCGCCGTCATCCTCGGCGCGGCGCAGGGCTTCGCGGGGGCAGGCGTCGCTGTGGCGCTGGTGGTCGCCAGCATCCACCTCTTGCTGCGTCGCGAGCCGATCGAACTCAAACTGATCGGCCTCGCGGCGGTCATCGGCATCCTGGTCGACAGCTCGCTCGCCATGACCGGTCATGTCCGCTTCGCGGCGGCCTGGCCGGCCAGCTTCGCGCCCTATTGGATGCTGAGCCTGTGGATCGCCTTCGCGACCACGCTGAATCATTCACTGCGCTGGCTGACCTGCCGACCCGTGGCCGCGGCACTGGCCGGCGCGCTGGGCGGGCCACTGGCCTATCTAGCCGGAGCAAAACTCGGCGCTCTGACGCTGGCCACACCGGCGATCACGCTGCCATTCATCGCCATGTTGTGGACGTTGGCGATGGTCACGTTTTCCATGATCGTCATGCGCGCGACCCACTTGCCCGAGGCGCGGAGGCTGCCGGCGTGACACGCACGAGCGCAAAACGGATCGCTTGCACTGGTCGCGTGTCTGGTCGTGGCGGCGTTCACCGCCCCCGCGCAGGTTTTCGCGCGCGATACCGCCACGCGTGAATGGCACTTCGAAGTTTCACTCGACGGGCGGGCCATCGGCGAGCATCGTTTCACCCTGCGGGAAGACAACGAATCGCGCGAACTCACGAGTGAAGCCCGTTTCCGCGTGCGCGTCCTGTTCATCGACGCCTACCGCTACGAGCATCGCGCCCGCGAACGCTGGCAGGGCGATTGCCTCGAAAGCCTCGAGGCCCGCACCGACACGAACGGCAAACCCACCGTAGTCGCCGGCCAGCGTGACATCGGCGAGTTCCGCGTCCAGTCCGGCAGCGCCGCCGTACTCCTCGACGAATGCGTGCAGACCTTTGCCTACTGGAACCCGAGCATCCTCGATGCGCGCCGGCTGCTGAATCCACAGACCGGCGAGTACGTGGACGTGAAGGTGCTGCTCATGGGCCGTGAGGTCATGGAGGGGCAGCAGACCGAGCGGTACCGGCTGATCAGCAGCGGCCGCACGCCGCTGGAAATCGACATCTGGTACACGCCGGCGCGCGACTGGGTGGCGCTGGAATCTGCTGACGCCGGAAGGCCGCCGCCTGCGCTACACCAGGAAATAAACCATGCGTCAAACATTCGGGGTCATTCTCACCATGAGCTTTCTCTCACTGCTCGGCGCCTGCCGATCCTCGCATCCACCCATCACCACGGCGCCGAACGTCGAACTACCGCGCTTCATGGGCGACTGGTACGTCATCGCCAACATTCCCACTTCCATCGAGCGCGGTGCGCTCAATGCGGTCGAGTCGTACCGCCAGGACAGCGACGGCAGCATCGCGACCACGTTCACGTTCCGCGAGGGCGGCTTCGACGGGAAGGTGAAACGCTACTGCCCGCGGGGCTTCGTGCGAGACACGCGCTCGAACGCCGTCTGGGGCATGCAGTTCATCTGGCCCATCAAGGCCGACTACCGCATCGTGTACGTGAGTCCCGATTACCAGCGCACCATCATCGGCCGCGAGAAGCGCGACAACGTGTGGATCATGGCGCGCACGCCGCAGATCCCCGCGGCGGATTTTCAAGAGCTGCGCGAACGCGTGGCCCGCGAGGCCTATGACATGACGAAGCTTGCGATGGTGCCGCAGCAGTGGCCCGAGAGCGCTAACGCACCGCCGCGCAGCGCCGAGGAGGAGTGCTCGTGAAGATCGCGGTCATCGGCAGCGGGATCGCGGGCAATGTCGCGGCCTACCACCTCAGACGCGAGCATGACATCACGGTGTTCGAGGCCGCGAGCCACATCGGCGGCCACACGCACACGCATGACATCGAGCACGATGGCCAGACAGTGGCCGTGGATACCGGTTTCATCGTCTGCAACGACCGGAACTACCCTAACTTCCTGGCGCTGATGTCGGAACTGGGCGTCGAGCTGCAGCCGAGCGAGATGAGCTTCTCCGTGCAAACGTCCACGGGCCTGGAATACAACGGCACCACGCTCAACAGCCTGTTCGCGCAGCGACGCAACCTCCTGCGGCCGGGCTTCTGGCGCATGATCCGCGACATCCTGCGCTTCAACCGCGAGGCGCCGCGACTGCTCGATTCGCCCGACGATTCGCTGCGCCTCGGCGACTACCTGGACGCCCACGACTACTCACCGCAGTTCGTCGAGCACTACATCCTGCCCATGGGCGCCGCCATCTGGAGCGCGGGCACGAATTCCGTGCGCGATTTCCCGGCACGCTACTTCGTGCGCTTCTTCCACAACCACGGCATGTTGACCGTGGACGACCGCCCGCAGTGGCGCACGGTGCGCGGCGGATCTGCGCGCTACGTCGAGAAGCTCACGGCCGGTTTCCGCGACCGCATCCGCCTGCGCACGCCGGTGGAGAGCGTGCGCCGCAGCGCCGCGGGTGTGTTCGTGAAACCCCGGGGCGGCGAGGCCGAACGCTTCGACCGCGTGTTCTTCGCCTGCCACAGCGACCAGGCGCTGCGGCTGCTCACCGATGCGAGCGCGCTCGAGCGCGCCGTGCTCGGCGCCATCCGCTACCAGCGCAACGATGTGGTGCTGCACACCGACACCAGCGTGCTGCCGAAGCGCGAGCTCGCCTGGGCGGCATGGAACTATCATCAACACGCCGCGGACCGCGTTGGCCGTCACGTATCACATGAACATCCTGCAGCGCATCCAGAGCCGCACGCCGCTGCTGGTCACGTTGAACATGCCGGATCGCATCGACGAACGGCTCGTGATCCGCGAGATGAGCTACGAACATCCCGTGTTCACGCCCGAGGCCGTGGCCGCGCAGGCACGCCATGCGCAGATCGACGGCCTCGACCGCGCGTATTTCTGCGGTGCGTACTGGGGCTTCGGCTTTCACGAAGACGGCGTCGTGAGCGCGCTCGCCGCACTGGAACACTTCCGACAGGTCGAACATGCACAGCGCGCTCTACACCGGACGGCTTAGTCATCGGCGCTTCGCGCCGCGCGTGCATCAGTTCAGCTACCGGCTGTTCATGATGTACGTGGATCTCGCGGAGCTCGACCAGCTTTTCCGCGGGCGCTGGTTGTGGTCGGCGCGCCGGCCCGCGCTCGCCTGGCTGCGCCGCGCGGACTTCATCGGGGATGCCACTCGTTCCCATCGACACCGTGGTGCGCGAACGTGTCGCCGGCGCAGACCGGCGTCCGGCCCGACGGGGCCGATTCGCATGCTCACCCACCTGCGCTACTTCGGTATCGGCTTCAACCCGGTCACGTTCTACTACTGCTTCGACGCGGCGGACACGCGTGTCGATGCCATCGTCGCCGAGATCACCAACACGCCCTGGAATGAGCGGCACGCCTACGTGCTCACGGATCCGGCGCCCGAGGCCGCGCCCCGCGTGATGCGCTACCGCTTCGCCAAGCAGTTCCACGTCTCGCCGTTCATGCCCATGGAGATGAACTACGACTGGCGTTTCGGCGTGCCGGGCAAGTGCCTGGCGGTGAACATGCAGAACTATCAGAACGGCGAGCGCATGTTCGACGCCACGCTGGATCTGTCGCGCCGCGAGATCGGGGCCGGCGCGCTCGCGCGGGCGCTCGTGGCCTTCCCCTGCATGACGGCCACCGTGCTTGCGGGCATTCTACACGCAGGCGCTGAAGCTCTGGATCAAGCGCGTTCCCATTCATGCCCATCCGTCGAGGAACTTGCCCCATGCAGATGACGTCGCCTCACACACCTGACGCCACCGCCGTGCTGAACGCGCGGCGCAGCACGCGCACGGGCGTGCTCGATGCGCTCGGCAAGCGGGCCGTGCTCAGCCAAGCTCGAGTCGCTGCGCAGCGGCTGCCTCGTGCTGGTCGAGGGGAACGAGAGGCATCGTTTCGGCAAGCCCAGCCCCGAGCTGCCGGAGCCCGTGGTCATTCACGTGCACGATCCGCGGCTGTACGGCGACGTCGCCTTCGGCGGCTCGGTGGGCGCGGGCGAGGCGTACATGCGCGGCTACTGGACCAGCGCGCAGCTCGTCGACGTCGTCCGCCTGTTCGTGCTCAACATGGCTGCGCTCGACGGACTCGAAGGCGGACTCGCCGTGTTGACGGCCCCCTTGCGCAAGGCGGTGCACGCGCTCGGCGCAACAGCCGCGCAGGTTCCCGCCGCAACATCGCCGCGCACTACGACCTCGGCAACGAGTTCTTCCGGCTGTTCCTCGACGAGACGCTGATGTACTCGGCCGCCACGTTCGAGTATCCCGGGCAGTCGCTGTACGACGCGCAGGTCGCGCGCCTCGACCGCATGTGCCGCAAGCTCGATCTTCGTGCCTCGGACCACCTGCTCGAGATCGGCACCGGCTGGGGCGGCGCTCGCGTTGCACGCGGCGCGCCACTTCGGTTGCCGCGTGACCACCACCACGATTTCGCGCGAACAATGGAAGCTGGCGCGCGAGCGCGTGCGCGAGGCCGGCCTCGAGGGTCGCATCGAGGTGCTGTGCGAGGACTACCGCGATCTGTCCGTTGATCAAGGGAGCCCGTACGACAAGCTGATCTCCGTCGAGATGATCGAGGCCATCGGGGACCAGCAGTACGACACATACTTCAGGCGATGCGCCGACCTGCTGGCACCTGAAGGCGCGATGCTGCTCCAGTCCATCACGATTGCGGATCAACGTTATGAACGCGCGCGGCGTTCGGTGGATTTCATCCAGCGCTACATCTTCCCCGGCAGCTGCATTCCCTCGGTGGCCGCGCTCACCCGCTCCATCGCCCGTGCCAGCGACCTGCGCGTCTTCGACATGGACGACATCGGGCCGCACTACGCCACGACGCTCGCGCACTGGCGCCAGAATTTCCGCGCCAACCTGCCGGCCATCCGCGCGCTCGGCTACGACGAGAACTTCATCCGCATGTGGGAGTACTACCTGTGTTACTGCGAAGGCGGCTTTGCCGAGCGCGTGATCGGCGACGTGCAGATGCTGCTGGTCAAGCCCGGCAACCGTCGAAGCCCGCTGTAAGCGCGCATGTTCGCTATCAACGATGGCCTGCTTGCGCTCGGCCTGATCGCGGGGCTTGCGTTCGCCACCTGGCTCGTGAGCCTGTGGCGTCGCGACGTGAGCATCATCGACGGCATGTGGCCTGTGTTCATCGCCAGCGCGGGCATCGTGTACGCGGTGACGGCCCAGCGGCTTGGCGCCGCCAGCGTGGCTGCGCTCGTGCTGCTCGTCGTCTGGGCCGCACGGCTGTGCCTCCACATCACGGTTCGTAACCATGGCCAGCCCGAAGACCGGCGGTACCAGAAGATCCGAGCTGACAACCAGCCCCACTTCGAGCTCAAGAGCCTGTACATCGTATTCGGTTTGCAAGCCGCGCTGGCGTGGATCGTCGCGCTGCCGTTCATGGCCATCGTTCAGGACACTGGCGAGGCAGGCGTGGTCGGGATCGTGGGCCTGCTGCTCGCCGCGTTCGGCATCGTGTTCGAATCCATTGCCGACTGGCAGCTCGAGCGCTTCAAGAAGCGCGCCGACAGCAAAGGCGCGGTGCTCGACAGCGGCCTGTGGCGTTATTCACGCCATCCCAACTACTTCGGCGAATGCTGCGCGTGGTGGGGCTTTGGCTTGATGGCGCTCGGCGCCGGCGCCTGGTGGGCACTGGCGAGTCCGCTTGCTCATGACGGTGCTGCTGCTCAAGGTCTCCGGCGTGACGATGCTCGAGAAGGACATCGGCGAACGCCGGCCGGAGTACGCCCGATACATCCGCGAGACCAATGCGTTCTTGCCGGGCCGGCCGCGTCGCCGGCCAGGGGGCGCCGGACCGCTGGTGCGGCCCGGCGCATAGCCAACTCGAGGGAATGGATCAGCTGGGACAGACGGAGACGACCGAGGCCGGAGTGGCGGAGTCGAGGAACCGCGCCGAACCCTGTCCATTGAGAGCGACCAGCTAGATTGGCGCTGCACCGGGTCCGGTGTTCTGAATGGCGGCGATCAGCAGGTCGGCACCGGCGGCCAGCGCGCAGGTGGCATCGCCCTTGGCCACCGCCCGGGTGACCGCCAGCGAATTGAGCTCGTTGGTTCCATTGGCACCGATGGCGGGGTTACCGGCTTCTCGAGGACCGCGATCCGGTCATCCCGCATCGCGAGCAGTCAATCCAGGCTCGCGGCAAGCGAGCGCAAAACTCCTCTCGGATCGACCTCTATCGAGTCTCCGTGCGAAACGACGATTCTCCGGAGGTCATCACGCTCCGCCCAACGTCTGAATTGCTTCGCGACCTCGCTCTTGTGCTTTCCAAGCATGAGCTTCACCGGACCAGGGACATGCGGATCGTCGCCGGCAAAACCCATGACCCGGAGCAGCCAGCCCCCGATGCCGCTTTCGCCGTGGATGTCGCCGATCAAATCGTTGACGATGATGGTCAGGCCGTCGTCGCAATCGACCTCCAGCGCGGAGTCAGCCGCGATTTCGACGAAGCGAACAGTCGGGTCGCCAAAGTCGGGCGTGCTGGTGTCGATGTGCACGACTTCGCCGATCTTCTCGGTCCCACCTTGCGGCGCCACGACGATCAAGTTCGGATATCGTCGCGCGTAGCTCGGCGCATCCAGCCGATGCCTCTCGCTGGGAACTACCAGGAACGCGGGCCGCCCGAGCGCTTCGAGTTTGGCCATCTCCGGCTCTTCCAGCGCGATCGCGCTGTAGATGACGAGATCGCCGGACTTCAATCGAACCGCCGTCATGCGCCGCGGCAGATGGAGCAGCGGCATCTTCAGCTCTCCCACGACGGCGACGATGCGCTCGTTGAGTCGCATCAATTTGCCGTGCGGCAACACGGTCCATTCTTTGAAAGGCGCCGTCATGTGCGCATGGAAGCGCGATTTTCAATTCTGCTGCACTCCGCATTTACGTCATGTGTTGTCGGAATTGGCCGCGGGTCCCTCACTTCCCCGCCGGTCATAGGCATCGGCGTACCGAATGATTTTGCGAGTGCCTAGTTTGTCGCCATTCCCGAATTCATCCGATCGCGCGGTGACTTCGATCATCGCCTTGCCGATTTGCCCGGCTTTCACCGCGGCGCCGATGGGCGCGAAGAACCCATATAGAAGAGTCTGCCCCAGGTGCGCCTCTTCATCGGTCGGCCCGATGTAGTCCGGCCGATAGGCGATTACCCGCAGTTTCGTTCCTTCCGCGAGTTTGAACAGCGTTCGCTCGGCACGTACTTTCTCACGCGCCCACATCGCGGTGGAGTCCTCCGAGATATCGCTGGAGCTGATGTAGTGAAAAGAAATTGCGGGTTTGTCACTGACACTGAGCCACTTCGTCACGAAGCTTGCGGGATAGTCGACATGAATCGTGCCGTAGGTTTTTTCGTCGACACCGACAGAACTGATTCCGAGCGCCCAGTAAACCGCATCCACCGCGACTATCTGATCTGCGACCGCCGAGTAGTCCAGGTAATCCTGGTGCAGAATCATTCGCACCTTCCCGGCCGCCACTCCCCGTTCGATTCGCGGCGTCGTACGGCGCGTGATTACATGAATCTCCCGGATATCAGGACTCTCCAGGGCGGCCTCGAGAATTCCGTCCCCCGCCGTTCCGCTGGCACCGAAAATCGCGATCGACCTGTCGCCAGTCAGAGGCTTCTCGAGGATCGCGATCCGGTCATCTCGCAACGCGAGCATCACGGCCGCTCCGATGTACACCAGCGCAAACAGCGCCAGCGGTGTGAGCAGGATGATTCTCTTGCGAGGCATTTTCATGGGCATGGAATTTCCGCCTAACTACCAAGAAACGGCACGTGCACACACGCGACACCGAGAGTACACTGTACGCATAGACAGCATCACACAAGGATGTGTCCATGCAATCCATCGACGACCTCGCGGCTGAGATCTGCACCCTCGCCGGCCACATCAACGCCGCGAATCACCGCTTCCTCGCACTGATAGCCGAGTTCGACCGGCGCAACGGCTGGGCGGACAGCGCCACGCAATCCTGCGCGCATTGGCTCAACTGGAAGTGTGGCATCGCCATGGGCGCCGCGCGCGAGAAGGTGCGGGTCGCCCGTGCGCTGGAGAATCTGCCGCAGATTTCCGCCGCCATGGCCAGCGGCCAGCTCAGCTACTCCAAGGCGCGCGAGATCACGCGAGTCGGCAACGCCGCCAATGAGAGCTACCTGCTGTCCATCGCCCAGCACGGCACCGCCGCGCACGTGGAGAAGCTCGTCCGCGCGTATCGCCGCTGCCAGGAAGCCGAGGAGCTGTCACGCGAACAGCGGCAGCGGCAGAACCGCCGCGTCACCTTTCGCTATGACGATGACGGCTCCCTCATCCTCACGTGCCACCTTCCCGCCGAGGTCGGCGCCCTGGTTCTGAAGGCGCTGGATATCGCCGTCGAGAGCGCTCCAGACGTTCCCGCTGACCAAGGCGCGTTTCAGCGCGCGCCGTGCCGACGCCCTCGCCCGCGTCGCCGAAAGCTTCCTCGCGCACGACGTGCTCGAATCTCCCGGCACCGATCGCCAGCAGATCATCGTGCACGTCGCCGCCGAGACGCTGCGCCATCGCGCTGCCGGCTGCTGCGAGATCGAGCATGGCCCGTCCATCGCCGCCGAATCCGCGCGCCGCTTCGCCTGCGACGCCAGCGTGGTCACCCTGGTGGAAGACGAGGACGGAGAGCCGCTCAACGTCGGCCGCAAGACACGCATCATCTCCGCGCCTTTGCGTCGCCTGCTCACCGCCCGCGACAAGGGATGCCGCTTCCCCGGATGCAGCAACGCGCGTTACATCGACATGCATCACATCAAGCACTGGGCCAACGGCGGCGAAACCAGGCCGTCCAACCTGGTGTCGCTATGCCGCTTCCATCACCGCGCGGTGCATGAAGGGGGCTTCAATGTGGAGATACTCGATGACGGCGCGTTCCGGTTCTTGAACCCGCGAGGCGGCGCCGTCGACCACGTGCAACCCGGATGCACGCAGCCGCCGGGCGATTGCAGTCAGATGCCGAAAGGAAAGTTTGTCGACTGCTGGCGGGGTGAGCGTATGGACCTGCACCTCGCGGTGGACCTGATGATTCAGAAGTCACGGGAGTCGAGGAACGTTCCAGCGGGAACGCCTTCATCTCGTCAGGGAGGCATTCGAGCCTGCGATCCGCCGGCACCGGTTACGGTGATGCCGGTGGATGCCCGGCCATCTTCCGGAACGCGTCGCGCAATGACCTGAACTCCCGGAGCCGTCGTCTCGTCGAGCAACACCAGGCCGGAGCCGCCGGCGCTTGCCCCCAGCTTGACGCGAATAGCGCCTTGTTCGTCGCGCAAGCGGAGGACCACCTCACCGCCCGATTCCACCGTCCACTGGCCGCGTACCGTTCCCCGCTCATCGATCAGTTCCAGTGCTCGCACACGGACAGTCGGCGGATCCGCCTTGGCCCCCATCAGCAGGCTGCCGACGAGCAGGAAGGAAATGACCACATTGAAAGCGGTGAGTGTCTTGACGGTTGCTGTCTGAGTCATTGCAGCCTCCAGAACTTGGTTAACATGTTCCGTGCCCTACCCTTAGGATGTTAGTTAGTCCTTTGTGTGATGCGCACACCTTCGCGTTACCGACATCGGCGATACGATCGCCGCATGCTGCTACGCAATCTTGTGCTTGCCGCCCTTCTCGTCGTGTCTCACACGCAGCCTGCGTTTCCCCATTCCGGCGGAACGAACGCGGACGGTTGCCATACGAACCGCAATACCGGCGACTACCACTGTCACGGCTCCAAGAGCCCAGTACCTGGTAACACGACGTACTGCCACGTAGTCAACGGCGAGAGAAGGTGCGGCTACTCACGAAGCACTTGCGATGACCTGGTTTCGGCCTACGGCGGCGTCTGCCGGCAAGAGTGACGCGGTTTCGACGGTGCTGGAGATCCTCCTGGCGCTTGTTAGAGCATGCGATTTAACACATTGCGTTGCCGAAGTCAGTTCAGGCATCGCTTGTCGGCGCAGTCTGACGTTGCTACGTCAAACAACTTCCGTCGAAGATAATTAGGCTAACAACAATTTCAGGGGACGGTGAGAGAACGACGTGAAGACGCAGAAAGTGCTGGGCCAGACGATTCCACCATATGACTACCGCCCTGCGCTGCAAGGCGCTCTGTCGTGGCTGGGCAAGCGCTATCTGCTCGCCGAGCCCCTGAACAGGCGCAACGACGACCGCAAACCTCACGCCAGCGAGCCGCAACCCACCTAGCCGCGGTCCAGAAACGCTTCGATGCGCGCCAGTTCGGCATCGCGTTCCCGCCGGAACGTCGGATCCTTCGGCGCCCGGCCATTGGCATAGCCGAAGGACGCCACCAGCTGCCCGTCAACTACGGACAGATTCCCCCAGCCCACGACTGAATCACGCCACAACAGCGGTAGCGCGTAGTAGCCGCGCACGCGTTTGGGGGCCGGCGTGTAGGCTTCAAAGCGGTAGGCCCAGTTCCAGAAGAGTTCGAAGCGCCGCCGGTCCCACACCACGGGGTCGAACGGAGCCAGCAAGCGCACCTCGTCGTTCACGACGTGGCGGCGCGAGCGCGGGTTCTCGCCTTCCGGCCAGTACCAGGTGCGGCCATCGATCGTCGCATGCGGCAGTCGAGCCTTCGCGCGCGCCAGCGCGGACTTCCGCGCGTCGGCCCAGTGCGGCACTGCGAACTTCAGAAGCACCACCAATTGCGCCAGCGACGTCGCCGGCAGCGGCGCGTATTTGTTCACGATGATGTCGACGAGCGTGTCCATCGTCGCGGCCGGATCCGCTGGCGGCGCGCTCGCTTCACGCGGTGCATACAACCGTATGCCGCCCTCGCGGCGCGCGATGCGCAGCAGCCCGCGGTAATGCATGCCGTCCAGCAACTGCGTCGATGCGTTGCTCGAACCACCGAACCAGTTAGTCGCCTTGCCATGGGCGAAGTGCGCATCGACCTCGCGCGGATGGACCACCCCGCGCTCGCGCACGAAATCCAGCACCGCATTCGCCTGGCGGTAACGCGCCTTCGTCCACACCTGCCGCGCCGTCCGCGGGTGCATCAGCGTGTGCAGTTCGCGCGGCACGAAGCCGTAGTTGACGAAGAAATCCTCCTCGATCGGGAGCTTCGAATAACGGCGCTCGAGGTCACCGGCACGGTAGTTGACGACGCGATGGCGAAGAGTCAGGTCTTGAGCTCGCGCCGGGGCGCGAATGGGATCGGCCTGCACAAAGCCGAGCCTGGCGATTGCCTTCCGAAGCGTCGTCGGCTTGAAGAGCGAGCGGGAGATGGCATAGCGACGGAGGTCGGAGAGGGTTGGAGGAGTCATGAGCCTATGTACTATGCTCCGCGGCACGGCAACTTTCATGAGCACGGAACCATGACCATCCGAAACTTTGCTCCCCGTCCGATGAAGCTCAGCGTGCTGACCGCTGCGTTTCAGGAACTGACACCACGCGATCGGCGCGACGCTGATCCGGACCTGGCCATCGAGGAATGGCTGGAATTCGCTCACGACATCGGCTCACCCAACATCCAGCTTTCTTCCGCGCTGCATCCGACGTTGAGCGATGTCCCGCCCGAAGCGATGCTCGATCCGGTGGCCAATACGCTCGACCTGCGTGCGCCTTTCGACAAGAACCGCGCATCCCGAGTGCAGAAGGCCATGCGCGCCACGGGCGTCGGACTTTCGGATCTCGGCTACTTCGACAACATGCTCGTGGACGACGCCACCGCGCGCAAACACAAGCACGACTTCATGTTGCGAGTGTTCGATGCCGCGGCGCTGTTAGGCACAAACGCCGTGTGCGGTTTCGTCGGCCGCAACATCCGGCTCGAGATGGATGAGAACCTCGTCATGTTCGAGGAGCAGTTCATACCCTTGCTCAAGGAGGCCAAGGCACGCGGCCTCACCTATCGCGTCGAGCAATGCCCGATGCCGGGGTGGAACACGCTCGACCGATGGCACAACAACATCGCGTACGCGCCGGGTCCCTGGATCGCTTTGCATAGGATCTGCGAGAAGCATGGTGTGGGTGATCAGTTCCGCATTCATTACGACCCATCGCACGCCATCCTGATGGGACAGGACACCCGCTCGGTGTTCCAGTATCTGAAAGACGAGGGCTATGGGTTTTTGATCGGTGGCTTTCACGTCAAGGGACAGGTCGTCGACTCCCGTGGCGTATCCGCGTGGGGGTATGGCGGCCAGACCATGCAGCGCGGGGACTGGAAAGACGGCAAACCCTCCGCCAACCCCGCGGACGCCGCCAATGCGTGGAAGAAGCAGGTGGTGCTCGCCGAGCACGAACTGCCCGGGACGGCACGCCACGACCCCCTCGCCTATCTGCAGAATCGCACCGTCGATTGGCTCGACCACCAGCTCGCCGCCCGAGAGCTGTTGTCGATCGATCCTGCGGACACCTATCTAGTCGTCGAACACGAGTACCCGCCGGCCCGCATTCAGGACAAAGCGCGGCTCGCACCGATATTGAAAGGATCACTCGCGTTCACGAAGGCGATCGACGAGGCCGCCGCCGCGATGTTTGCCCTTCAACATGAAGTGATGGCAGCGCAGGGAATTCCGATCCAGGGCAAAGGCCGGGAAGCGTATCGATCATGATTGGGGCTCGGTTGAGCCTCATGATGTTCCTGCAGTTCTTCATCTGGGGCTGCTGGTTCGTCACGCTGGGAACGTTTCTCGCGGCCAACTTCCAGGCGAGCGGCGCACAAACAGGGCTCGCGTTCTCCACGCAGTCATGGGGCGCGATCATCGCGCCGTTCATCATCGGGCTCATTGCCGATCGCTACTTCAACGCCGAGCGCATCCTTGCCGTGCTGCACCTCGTGGGCGCCGTGTTGATGTATCAGATGTTCCGCGCGCAGGACTTTGCGCAGTTCTACCCCTACGTTCTCGCCTACATGATCGCGTACATGCCGACGCTGGCCCTGGTCAACTCGATCTCGTTCCGGCAGCTCACCGATCCATCGCGACAGTTCTCGCTGGTGCGCGTGTGGGGCACGGTTGGCTGGATCGTCGCCGGACTCGTGATCAGTTTCGTATTCCATTGGGATTCGCAGGAGGCCGTGGCGAACGGCGCGTTGCGCAATACGTTCCTGATGGGCGCGGTGGTGTCGCTGCTGCTGGCCATTTTCAGTTTGACCCTGCCCGCCACGCCGCCCACAGTAGTCAAGAGCGGGTTTTCGCTGCGCGCCGCTCTCGGGCTTGATGCGTTGAAGCTGCTTCGGGACCGAAACTTTGCCGTGTTTTTCGCCTCGTCGGTGCTGATCTGTATTCCCCTGGCCTTCTACTACCAGAACGCCAGCCCGTTCCTGACGGAGATCGGCACCACGAATGCCACCGGCAAGCTGACCATCGGGCAGATGTCGGAAGTGGTGTTCATGCTGTTGTTGCCTGTTTTCCTGCTGCGGTTCGGTATCAAGAAGACGCTGTTGTTAGGGATGCTCGCTTGGGTGGTTCGTTACGTGCTGTTCGCGTATGGCGGCGAGGACAACATCTCGGGGCTGTTGATAGTCGGAATTGCGTTGCATGGGATCTGCTATGACTTCTTCTTTGTGTCGGGGCAGATTTACACGGATTCGAAAGCTGGTGAGCATTACCGGAGCGCGGCTCAAGGGATGATCACGCTGGCGACGTATGGCGTCGGCATGTTGGTTGGGTTCTTCTTCGCGGGGAAGATCGCGGATCGATTCAACGTCAACGGTGAACACGACTGGTTTCAGATCTGGGTGTATCCGGCTGCGATTGCCGCCGTCATCATGGTGCTGTTCGCGTTGCTTTACCGGAGCGAAGCCATCACATACCAAACTCGTCAGTCGCGCGAGCGTTAACTGCCGGAGCGCAGACGTTCCAGCTGGAACGTCTGTTACCGGATTTTGGGATTCGAGTAGCGCGTGCCATTTAACACTTTGCGTTACCGCAGTTAGCTAGACCCTTGTTTGTCAGCGCCGTCTGAAGTTGCTACGTCAAACAACTTCCGTCGGAGGGCATTACGCTAACAACAAGTTCAGGGGACTGTTGGAGAACAACGTGAAGATATCAAAAGGGTTGAGCCAGGCGATTCCGCCGCATGACTACCACCCAGCCCTTCAAGGCGCTCTTTCATGGCTGGGCAAGCGCAATCTGCTCGCCGAACCCCTGAATCGGCGCAGCGACGATCGCAAGTCCACCATCAGCGAGCCGCAATGCGCCAAGTCGGCGATCACGACTTGGCAGTAAGCTATTTCTTCTTCAACTTCTCCATAAGAGCATCGAAGTCTCCCCGAGAGACCGTAAGTGCTGCATCGATCTCAGATAGTCGTACAGCCAGCTTATATCGATCCTGAACTCCCCGCCCTTTCCAAGTGCCCTTTTCCAGGACACCTGCCGAGAGTAGCGGCTGAAGCATGTCGGAAAAAAAGACGGGAGCTCCGATCTTCCCCAGTCGCACTCGGATCATGTCTTCGTCAATGTGCGTTCGCTTTAGGAACGAACGGAGAAATCTCTCGAAAATCTTTACTCGTGGATCCACATCTCTCACTTCAGTGAGAAGGTCGCATTGCCCACCGTCTTCTACGGCAGCACCGAGTGAACGCAGAGCGGCAGATACTGAATCGGGATCAAAGAGATGGACATCTTGATCATGAAGCAAAAGAGAATCTATATCGCACTGTACAAACCGATACTCCGACATTTTGGCGCCATCTCCCACCTCGAGTCTTTCGAAGGCACACTCAACGAAGGCAACCTTCTCGTTGGCAAGAGCATCCAAATTGGTAGGCTGAAAGTGGCACTTTTCGAAACTAATCCGCGACAGAACCCTGCCTACAAGCGCGCCAGCAGAGAACAGCATATTTTGTACAACAAGAACTTCGGCCTTTGCGCCAAGCAGCTCTATGAATCGAATCGCCAGTGTTCCGCAATTCTCTTTACAGAAGCTAAATCCGACTTCATTGCCATTGACACCTGAGATCAGATCCAATGCTTTTGAGAATTCGCATTTGCGCCTCATCAAATACTGCACCGCCTGTTCGACGGCAATTCTAGGCATCAGGGTGATACTAAGTAGGGCTTGAACTTCCCCCTTCGCTGAGCTCGCAATCAACGAACCAAGCAGCTCGCCAACGTAAAAACTCTGGAAGTCTTCGTGATCAAACGCGACTGCCTGCCCGCGCGCGCTGTCCACCGCCAGAAGCGAATGTTGTCGTATTCGCTCTCTAATCTGACGAATTGCCGCGGCCGGCTTTTTGGCACTTTCAGCGAAGATGTCGACGATCGTGTCGACCACCTCATATCGTAGTGAAGTGGTCGATGACTGCCACATTTCTTGCGCAATCAAAGACAGCAGACGGTGGTGCTCTTCCACCGAAAGCAACGGCTCCATTACATCGCCAGCAACTCTTGAGAGCCACTTTTCAGACGCTTCTCGCTGCACTATTGCGTCGACGAATGCGTATAAATAGTCATGTGGATTCGTCCCAAGAAGAGCGCTCAACGCCGAACTGTCCGCCGCGTCTTCCGCAACGTCGAACAATCGCCTGACGAGCACCGCTCGCGTTACGAGCGGATGATCCGGCGCAAATCGATCTGCAACTACTCTATAGACGCCCTCCGGATCACGTGATCCGCGCAATTTTCCGTACTCGCAAAACTTGGCTTTACTCCATCGCTGCAATGCGAGACGAGAGAACGACGCCGATCGATCGCCGATCGCATCAAGTAAACGAGCTTGCGTCTTGAAACTCAAATACTCAAAGAACGCCTTTCTTGCTGCAATTAGCAATGTCCCCTGCGACTCAAGCGTCTGAACAAGATTGCCGAGCGCGGAAACTGCCTCTCCTTTCGAACCCTCTACCAGCATTTCCTCATAGCCATCAAATGCCGGAACAACTACACCAAGTTTTACTAGCTCAATAAACGCGTCGAAGTAGAAATAGTTGAATCTCAGTTTATTGACGAGGGCAGCGATAACGGCATCGTCGAAAGTTAAGAATGTACGTCCGCTTAGCGGAATTGGAACAAGAAGCGTTGTCGTCGTTTTCTCTTTGTAGCGCTCCGCCTGTAGACGGGCTGCCTTATTAATAATTGTTGTCTTGCCTTCACCAGCATCTGAGGTGATGTACATGACGGACGTGGCGCCCGGCAATGCGTCGCGGACCTTAGTTAGGAGCGAGTCAACTGCGTCATCGACTGCAATATCATCGTCCGAGTTGCTATTCGCTGATAGGTCAGGTGAAAGCAGTCCTGACGGACGTACGAATGGAAAGTTTGATACCGCGTTGGGCCCAGATCCCGTGACCGCCAGTATTCTGTCTGCCAGTTGAGGGAGTCGAGCGACGCGATTAATTAACCAAGCGCGCGCCAGGAACTTGACATCGTTTTCTACAACCAATAGTTGGCGAAACTCGTCTGCGCTGTAAGCAATTCCCACATCGAAAAGCTCGTCACGAACCTGCGCAACAATTCGGCCGAGTCTCACTTCGACATCATTTGGTTCGTCAGCGAAGGCGCTCAGAACACGCTTGAATTCATTTATTTCCATCTGGCGCTCCTAAACATTAGCTTCTGAATATGCGCCCGTCATTTGGCGAACCAGAGTTTGAAGGAGATGTGGCTGAGTACGACCACCCCTGGTGTGAACGTGGATGACATTGCACGAGTTTTGAAGCGCCAATAGAACGCCAGGCCACATGTCTGTGTCGGAAGACACCACGACGATGTCACTCGCACCAGCGACAAATGTTTGCTGCGCGATGTCCGCGACAATGAGCGTGTCGACCATCTTTTGTTCATCCCGAACGAGCAAATCTCCAAGCTCCATGGGGCAGGCCCGATCTAAGCATGGTGACTTTTCAGTAAGGGAAAAGTGAGTTTTCATGCCGCAGCCCGGGATGTTTACACACGCAGCTAGTCGCGAAGTATTGGCGCGAAACCTTCGAAGGCTTCTGTCCCGTGCCAAGGTTTCATTGAGCGGCACTGTCAGCCCGATTGGCGACTCTGCCAGTTCGACGATCAGTCGTTTCGCTGCGTGCGACTGGCCATCTGGAACTGAAAATATTCCCGGGGAGGATGCCCGGATCTCTGGAACAATTCTTTGCGCTGCTTGCGTCAGTCTTCCGTTTGAGCGCCAGCCTCCGTATAGCCTCACTGCGAGTGTGTCGAACTTGAGAAGAACTACTGTTGGAACTGCTTGCAGAATTCGCTTTGCGCAGCTTATCGGACCAGCGGCGGTCATCGCTCTGTCGAGGTTGTCGTAGTCCACGAGCACGGCTAGTGTTGCCATGCGGACCCTCCCGCATTGATCACCTTAGCGGCGAGCTGAGCGATGCGCACTCGATCGCGTGACAATTGCTCGATCGATTTTCTAGACAATGCAATCATATTGCGAATAGGTTCTTTATCACCAACTCGGTCTGATTCCAACTAGAAAGCCATGCAGGGCGCACAGTTAGTTGAATCATCGATTCATTCCGAATTGCACGAATTTCGGCAGTGCCCGGAGCTCGTGTGAGCCATACATGCCGCGCGTCTCCAGGAAAGCTTGCGTGAATTTTTCTTGGGCTTGAGCGCATTGAATTGCCGCAAAGATGCCTTCAAGATTCTTGGCGGTTGTCAGGTAGCTAGTTTGAAGTGCCATTGAATATCCCTGTTGGTCTTATTTGCGTTGCACCGTTAACCTAGTCTCTCTATCTCTCTAACTATGAGTAGACACCAGAAGCGCACTTCAACGCCACCTCAAATTGCGCCTAACAGCTTTATCGGTACCAGTGCGCGTTTGAACGACCAACTATCTTGGGAGAATGTTTCGTCTATTTATTGAGACGCGCTGTCGCGGTATCTGGTGCGCTTGGCGCTCCGACACGACCTCAATTGGCAAGATTCTTGATCGACAGTCGTTTGGCGATTGGATCGACCCAGCACATTGAGGAAGCTGCTGCCGCTCTATCGGCCGTTGTGTAGACGAACAACCGCACTCTGGGCGTCCCAACCCCCCGAAATCCTTACGCTTTTCTCTTCCTGCATCTTCCTTGAACTCTTTCAAGCAAACCGCCGCGTTTTTCACTACCATTCGCCGCTCTAAAAATGCCTTAGTGGTCCGTTTTCGGGCCCCCAACTCTCTGAATTCATAACGGAATTTCGCAAATGGCCCGTACTACGCCCCTGGCTGACATTCGCAACATCGGAATCATCGCGCACGTCGATGCCGGTAAGACCACCACTACCGAACGCATCCTTTACTACACGGGCCGCAAGCACACGATCGTCGACGTCCACGAAACCAAGGACCTGAAGACGTCGACGACGACGGATTACATGGAGCAGGAACAGAAGCGCGGCATCACGATTCAGTCGGCCGCGGTTTCGACCTTCTGGCGCAAGAAGAAGATCAACGTCATCGACACCCCCGGGCACGTGGACTTCACCATCGAGGTGAACCGTTCGCTGCGCGTGCTCGACGGCGCGGTCGTGGTGTTCGACGGCGTGGCGGGCGTGGAGCCGCAGTCGGAGACGAACTGGCGCCTGGCTAACAACTACAACGTGCCGCGTATCTGCTACGTGAACAAGATCGACCGCTCGGGCGCGAACTTCGTGCGCTGCATGGACATGATCAAGAACCGCCTCGGTGCGCGTCCGCTCGTCGTGCAGATCCCGATCGGCTCGGAAGACAACTTCAAGGGCATGATCGACCTCGTCGAAGAGAACGCGCTCGTCTGGGACTCGGACGACAAGGACGCGAAGTGGCAGATCATCCCGGTCGGCGACGGCACGGGCCTCGCCGACAAGCTCGGCATCACGGTGCCGTCGGATCGCAAGATCCTCGACGACTACAGCAAGTACCGCGCTGAGCTCGTGGACACGGCGCTCGAGATGGACGACGAGGCGATGGAGAAGTACCTCACGGACAACGTGCCGCCGACGGCCGACGTCCTGCGCGCCTGCATCCGCAAGGGTGTGATCACGAGCGCGTTCAACCCGGTGCTCTGCGGCTCCTCATACAAGAACAAGGGCGTGCAGCAGTTGCTGGACGCGGTGGTCGACTACATGCCGGCCCCGACGGACGTTGAAGCCATCAAGACGGTGGACGCGGACGGTAATCCGATCGGCGAGCGCAAGTGCTCGGACGACGAGCCGTTCTCGGGCCTCGCCTTCAAGGTCATCAACGACATCTACGGCGCGCTGACTTTCGTGCGCGTGTATTCGGGCGTGCTCACCAAGGGCATGTCGGTGACGAACACGACGCGTGGCAAGCGCGAAAAGATCGGCCGCATGGTCGAGATGTTCGCCGAGAAGCAGAACCCGATCGAAGAAGCGCGCGCCGGCGACATCATCGCGCTCGTCTCGCTGGCCGAGACGGACACGGGCGACACGCTGTGCGACACGGACCACCAGGTGGTTCTCGAGCGCATGCGCTTCCCGGATCCCGTGATCAGCGTGTCCGTGAAGGCGAAGTTGAAGACCGAAGCCGAGAAGTTCGGCGCGGCTCTGGGCAAGATGGTTCGTGCCGATCCGTCGCTGCATCTGGAAACGGATCGCGAGACCAACGAAACGATTCTGCGCGGCATGGGCGAGTTGCACCTCGAAGTGACGCTCGATCGCATGCGCACGGAGTTCGGCGTGGAAGGCACCATGGGCGAGCCGCAGGTGGCTTACCGCGAGAGCTTCACCAAGAGCATCGACGAGCACTACGTCCACAAGAAGCAGACCGGCGGTTCGGGCCAGTTCGCCGAAGTGTGGATCAAGTTCGAGCCGCTCGAGCGCGGCAAGGGCTTCGAGTTCGTGGACGAGACGACCGGCGGCTCGGTGCCGCGCGAGTTCGTGCCGGCCGTGGAAAAGGGCTTGAAGATCCAGAAGGAAGACGGCGTGCTGGCGCACTTCCCCACCGTGGACTTCCGCGCCACGCTGCATGACGGTTCGTACCACGACGTCGACTCGAACGCGCTGACGTTCGAAATCGCCGCCAAGGCCTGCTTCCGCGAAGGCATCCGCAAGGCCGCCCCGCAGTTGTTAGAGCCGGTGATGAAGGTCGAGACCGTGACCCCGGGCGACTACCTGGGCGACGTGATCGGCGACATGAACCGCCGCCGCGGCACGATCCTCGACCAGATCGAGCGTGGTGCGAACATCGCTGTCGTGGCGACGGTGCCGTTGTCATCCATGTTCGGCTACATCGGTCAGCTGCGTTCGATGACCTCGGGCCGCGCGAGCTTCACGATGGAGTTCTCGCACTACGATCCGGTGCCGAAGAACGTGGCGGATGAAGTCATCGCGGAAGTGGCGAAGCGCCGCGCTGCGCTGAACGCGTAATCGGGTGCGGGACAGGGCTCCGCGCCCTGTCCTCACTCAATAAGGACCTTGAAGGGCGGGTGAGAAATCACCCGCCTTTTTTCTTGAAGTGAGTAAATCGATGCCCGAATTCAGAAACCAATCCTACGCCGCGTTCCTGTTCGATATGGACGGCACGCTGCTGGACTCATCTGCCGTCGTCCATCGAGTCTGGGGGTCATGGGCAAATCGACATGGGATCGATGCCCCGACATTGTTGGCCAATGTCCATGGTGTGCGATCGGAAGACACGATCCGACGGTTTGGAGGCGCGGGCGTGGACGTTGCCAAGGAAACCCAGTGGATACTCGAAGCCGAGGTTGGCGATGTCGACGGTGTCGTCGCACTGCAGGGAATCCATGCCTTCATCGAGGCACTTGATCCCGGCACGTGGGCCATCGTCACGTCCGCACCGCGCGCCCTGGCCGAAGTCCGGCTTCGTGCCGTGAATCTGCCCATCCCGGAAGTGATGATCACCGGCGAAGACGTCCAGCGCGGCAAACCAGACCCGCAGGGATTCCTGCTTGGCGCGCAGCGGCTTGGCGTGAGCATCGACGAGTGCCTGGTATTCGAGGATTCGCCGGCGGGAGTCGCCGCGGCAAAGGCCGCGGGTGCTCATGTGGCGATCGTTGGCGGACTGGTCTCGGAGACCGAGGGTAATTTCATTCTCGAAAACTACAGCGCGTAAGGGGCGGGTGAACAATCACGCGCCCCGACTAGTGGAACTTGAGAGTTAGTACCGCCGATCATCCATCCGGCCCCCTTGCAAACCATCGGGTCGGGGGGATACTGGCCCAACCAATGGACGGTGGAATGCCGGAACGAAGAACAACACGCGCGGTGTCTCGGCCACCCGAATAGCCAGGGACACAGCGCAGTGGGCGAAAATGAATACGCAGGCTACGCCCAGCGCGCCTTTGAAAGTCTTCATCTCGTACACGGGCGAGGACCTCGCCGCCCATGCGGATGTCGTCGTCGATTTGCTGCGGCGCATGGAATGGATCGCAGTCGACCATCGCGACTGGGCACCCAGTGGCGAGCGATCCGTGCAGGCGTGCAAAGAGAAGCTAGCCGAGTGCGCGGTGTTGGTGCTGCTCGTCGCACATCGCTACGGCTGGGTTCCATCTCGTGAAAAAGGCGGCGACGATGTCACCAGCATCACCCGGATGGAATATGAGTGGGCGGACGAATTCAGTATTCCGATCGTGCCATTCGTCGCGACGTCGGAGGACGGTTGGCCAACTGACCTGATCGAGCGACTCCACAAGCCCGCAGTCCACGATCCGCTCGACGCTTTCAAGGCGGATATCCGCGATCACATCGTGGCGTTCTTCACGCACGAGCCGGGCAGCATCCTCGAAAAGCTCGAGGGAGGGTTGCGCGCGGCAGCCGCGAAGCTTGTCCGCGAAGCAACGCCGGCCAGCCAGCGTGTCGAGATTTTCCCCACGCAACTGCCATACCTCTGCAACCGCAGCCAGCAATCGCGACTGGTGCGGCAGCGGCTGCAAACTCACCTGGGTAGCCGGTCGACCCGACCCCTGTTGCTCGTGGTTCACGGCAATGCCGACGAATCTCATCACGCGTTCGTCGCGCGAGTCGAAGGAACCGTGCTTCCCGACCTCCTCGCCCGCGCCGGTATGCGACGCGAGAGCCGTTTCTACTATCTACCGGCGCTGGAGGTTGGCACGACACCCGATTTCGGCGGTGATTTCCGACTCCAGATGAGCAGCAAGATCCAGCAGCCGGATTTTCCCGACGACACCGAGCTGCTCAAGTGCCTGCGCAGCCTGCGCGTGCGCGGCGTCGTCACGGTGCTGCAGCTCTGCGCTTCCGAGTGCAGTCGTGATCCCGAGAAGATCCTTCAGGCCGTTCGCGACTATTGGCAGGGATTCCCGGATGCTCCGCCAGACCTGCTGGTGATGTGCATCCTGTGCGTCAAGTACGACGAGCGGCCCGGCGTGTTCGGTCGGTTGCGCAAGCTTGTTGGCCGCTCACCTGCGGCCAGTGCGGCCCGCACCGCGGTCGAGAAACTTTCCGCCTCGATGGCGGAACAGCCGCAACCCCACATCTGCGTACTGCCGGAGCTCAAGTCGGTGACGCGCAGGGACATCGAAGACTGGATCGCCGAAACACGGGCGAAGTTGCGCCGGCACGTTCCGGAAGCGGAGTTCAACAAGATGTTTGACGACGGTCCGTCGTTGCCAATGGATGACGCGATCAAGCATCTCGAAGGCGTGCTGGACTCCCAGCCGCGGAACTAAGGAGACGTAATCGTGGAGTTTCCCTTCATTCGCCCGGACGCGACGGAAGCGCCGGCGGCACCATTAGACATCCCCGTTCCGGATCGCTTGAAGCTGGAAAGTCCGAAGGACTACCTGACCGACGAGCCACTCGTCGATGCGGTGAATGTCGCGCTGCTTCTCGGACGCCCATTGCTTCTGACCGGTGAAGCGGGAACGGGCAAGACACAGCTCGCCCATCGACTGGCCTGGCAGCTGGGATTCGGCGACCCGATCGAGTTCAACACGAAGTCGACGAGCACTGCACGCGACCTGTTCTACACCTTCGACGCCTTGAAGCGATTTCACGCGGCGCATGGGGGCGAAGGCAGCTCGAACAACCTCGACTACATCACCTACAACGCGTTGGGAATCGCGATCCTGCAGTCATGCGCGAAGCAGGGAGTGGAACATCTGCTGCCGCAGGGCTTCAAGCACACGGGTCCGCGACGCTCGGTGGTCCTCATCGATGAAGTCGACAAGGCGCCGCGCGATTTTCCCAACGACCTGTTGCACGAAGTCGAGAACATGTCGTTTCGCATCCCCGAGTTGCGGAATGAAGAGGTCAAGGCCACGCGCGAGATGCGCCCGGTGCTCGTGCTGACCAGCAACTCGGAGAAGAACCTCCCGGATGCATTCCTGCGGCGATGCGTGTTCTACAACATCCCGTTTCCCCTCAAGCCACGCCTGATCAAAATCGTGGAGGCGCGACTGGGTGCGTTCGCCGATGGCACGAACACGCTGCTGGACAGTGCAATCGATTTCTTCCTCGAAGTGCGCAAGCAGCTGACGCACAAGCCGCCGTCCACGGCCGAGCTCATCAACTGGCTGCAGGCACTCAAAGCCCATGGCATGACCGGTGCGCAATCAGTCGTGTCCAATCCGCGCGCATTGCGTGCGACTGTGTCCGCGCTGGCGAAGACAAAACAGGACGCCGAAGAGCTCGAGCGCCTCGTCAAGACCAAGGTCGGAAGCTGACGGCGGCCGCGGGTCACTGCGATGCTGTCCACTGAAGATCTCGTCGACCTGGGCGATGATCTGCGCGCATCGGGGTTCAAGCTCGCGGCGTACCAGTACTTTTCCGCGCAGCAGGTTCTGCTGCACGCCGCCGCGGCGGGACTCTCCGATCGACGACGCCTGGCCACACTGCTGGGCCCTATTTTCTGCACAAGTGTCCTGGAACAGCGCCGCTTCGGTGAGCTGTTCGACTCGTGGCTTTCCCGCCGCTTTCCGGACGAACATCCGGCGAAGGAACTGCGCGATCCGGCGTCTCCGGCGCCGAAGCTGGGCCGCTCACACCTGCACGGGAAGATCGTCATCGCGGCGGTTTCCCTGGTGCTGGCCTGCGTCGCGGGCAGAGCGTACTGGCAGATGCAGCAGCCTCGCGAGATTCGCGGCGTGGTCGTGGCGCAGCCGGCGATGCAGTCCATTGCCGGCGCCGTCATCGAATTGGGAGAGCAGAAGATTTCGAGTGATAAGGACGGTGAGTTCCGGATCCTGACGACAGTCCGTGGTTTGCCGGCGACGCTCAATGTGTCGATGAAGGGCTTCGAGCCTGCCAAGGTGCCGATAGGCCAGGACTACAAGGCGTTGCGGCGGCGTTTGTACCTGTGGCCTCGACTAACAGAGCTGGCGCCCGTCCATGTCACGCTCACCTCCAGTGAAGTGGTTAGGCCCACTATTGCCATCGTGTTGCCTCCGGCGGCTTCGAGTGACCCGGTGCGCATCGGCGCCCCCCGGGAAATTGATCTCACCCAGGTAGCGTCGCCGGTGCGCCCGTGGCACCGGCTGAACTGGCGCGATCTGGCAATGATGTCTCTGCCGCTCGCGCTCTATGCACTCTGGCAGTTGTGGTCGTGGATGCGACGTCCTGCGCTTCAACGCCTCTCCAACCGTACGCCCGAGACCGTTCGAGAAGTGCACCTGCCGGGCGGCACGAGTGCACCTACCGCGGCGCTTCCATTGAGGCGTCTCGCCCAGGAGTTGCGGCGCCGGCGCACCGTCAATTCGGACGAGCTGCAGGTTCAGGCGACCATCGACGCGAGTCTGCGCAACTACGGCATGTTCACGCCGGTGCGTGGTTCTCGCGTCGAGCCTGACTACATCGCGCTCGTCGACGTCGCCTCACAAGCCGATCATCGCGCGCGACTCGAGGACGAGATGCTCAGGCATCTTCTGCGCAGCGACGTGTTGATCGAGCGCTACGTCTTCCACGGTGATCCGATGCTCTGCACGCATGTGTCGTCGGTCACGCTCGCCGCAACGGTGGCGGGCAAGTCACCGGTGCGTCGATTGAGTGAAGCGCAGGTGATGCACCTCGAGGAATTGCAGCTGCGGTACCCCGAACATCGCGTGCTGATATTTTCCGATGGCACGCAGCTTTTCGACGCGTTCAGTGGAGCGCTCACGCCAGCCGCAGAGATCCTCCTGCGGTGGTCGATGCCGACGCTCCTGACGTCGAAGCCACTCGAGCAATGGGGCGAGATCGAGTGGGCGCTCGATCGGCGCGGCTTTTCGGTCCTGCCGATCTCGCGGGCAGGGCTTGCCGCGCTGATGAGCAATTCGATTGGCGCGCCCGCCGAGCAATTTCTCTCCAATGCAGAGCAGCCCCGACTCAGTCGCTACGAACGCAATCCGCGCAGGCTGCTGGAACGGGATTCGCCATCCGACGCCGACATCGAGCAACTTTGCACGGAGCTTCGCAAGGAATTCGGCGAACGCGGATTCGCCTGGGTCGCTGCATGCGCGGCGTATCCCGAAATTCATTGGGGAATTACGCTGCGACTGGGCGCTGCGCTGGTCCCGGACGATGCGGATCAGGGACGGATCCTGCCGCGCATGGCGCGTCTCGCCTGGTTCCGCGATGGATTCATGCCGGATTGGGTGCGCAAAGCACTGCTCGAGCGCATTTCACCGGACGACGAAGCAACGACGCGGGCTCTCTTGCACCAGGTCCTCGCATCACTGTCGGGGGTCTCCAGCCAGGAGGTGCCACTGCGCATCGCGCTGGAAGCGCCGCCGGCAAAATCCTGGGCCAGGAGTATCGCGAATAACGTGCGGGATTTCTTCGCACGTCGGCGCATATGGCAGAAATCCGAACGCGTGATTCAATCCGCGCCGCCCGAGAGTCCGCTGCGTGACCATGTGTTTCTGCGTTTCATCTCCGGAAGCTCATTCGGCAAACTTTCGCTGTCGGCACCGGGTACGCTGCTCAAGCTGCTGTTTCGCGGTGGAAGTCCCCTGCTCGGTTTCCAGCCGCTGATCGCGCTACTCATCGTGCTGATCGCGTCGGCAGTGATCGGCGTCGTCATGAAGCCGGTGCACACCGGGGTGGAATCCCGGTATTTCGTCAGGTCTGCGGTCACGGAAAGCGGCTCAGTCCTGTCGGTGTACGCGTACTTGTTAGAGCCAACGCCGGACGATCCCGAGAAAGTCGTTTCGGCGGGATTCATCGAGAGTTTTCCCGACGGACGAAACACTGTGCGGGAGAACTTCGACTTGGGAGACGCTGAAAATCTCGGACTCAGTCCGGGCGGTAGATACCTACTTCTGACAAGCGGTGAGCACTTCAGGGTCATGGAAACTTCGTCCGGAGAAGTCGTCGCGGAAGCGGACACGATATGCGAAGACAATTCGAAAGGGTGCATCCAATTCAGCGGAAACGAAGAGGTGCTGGCATGGGGAGTCAACAAGCTCGATCCCACTATCTCTATCGAAACACTTGCAACTGGTGAAGGCTATTCGCTGGCCCCAAAGCTTCTGCCGGGCAAGCTCGAGACCTTCGCACTGAGCGCAGACGGCACTCGATTGGCGGCAGGGACCTCGACCGGCGTCTTTGAAGTGAACTTGTCCAATAGAGCCGTCACCCCCGTCCGACCGGACATGATGGTGGATCGATTGATCTATGGCGACCTTGATCGCCTGCTGGGCATCAACCACCGCAGTACTTCGGGTGTCTGGGATGTGGCTGCCAATCGACAGATCGCCGGGTTTTCCGGCTCTGCTTCGGAAATCTTCAACAATGCCGCCAGCGAAACCAAGCCACTGCTCGCAGTCATCCTCGACGAGCCGGATGAAGACGCAACGATAAAACTCATCGACACGGCCAATGGCATCTCGCTGGACAAACTATTCGTTCCTCCCAGGAATGATTACTACAGCGTCACGCTCGCGCGTGATGGCAGCCAACTTGCCGCGGGATCGCTGAGTGGAACACTCAGCGTGTGGTCGATACCTGATGGTTTTCCGGGACCGCCGAGGCCCGGGAGGTCGTTCGCGCTGATCTTTGCGAGTTCCGAGTTAGGCTCCCAATCCGAGACTTCGGTGAATGACGGCCGGGCGTTAGCCGGAGTCCTGAGGAATCGCTTTGGATTCGGTGTCACCGTACTCGAGTACGCGGCCGACAACAGCACGAATGCAGTCGAAGCGTTTCGGCAACTCAGGGCAAACCTGGAACCCCAGGATCGCTTCCTCATTTTCATGTCCGGCTCACAAGTCGAGTACGACCAACAACTCAGGCTTGAATTGAGCAATCTTCCCGTTGCATCAGTGCTGGTGATCGTCAATGACCGCGACGACAGATACTTGCCACGAGCACTATCAACCCAAGTTGGGCAGATTCCTGGACCCGTGCAGGAGTTGATCACTCTTGCGGCCCAAGGCTCGCCAACTGCCGTCCCTCGTGCCGGGTATTCCCCGTTCGCGACAGCACTGATCGAAACGCTCAAGTCCACCAATATTCCCATCTCCGCCCGCATGCTCAATGACCAGATGACCCTCCGATTGCTCGAAGCTGATAAAGGGCGACAACGAACGAACTACACGCGATTCAATGAAGACGGAGCGGACGACCGGCGAGAGTTCCAATTCCCTGCACCGCTGACGCGGGCGCCTGAAGCGCCAGGACGAACACCACCGACGCGGCCCGAAAAATCGCCTCGGGCGAACCCGCCGAACACGGCTCGAACTCAAAATTCGTCGCCGCAGACCCTGGACGACGACATCACCCTGACAGTCCTGCCCGACGGAAACTTTCCTTGGCAGCGGCTGGGGGGCGACCCGGTGAGAAAGAACTTCGAGATTAGAAATGGCGGACCGTATCGCTGGAATCTCAGTGCGCGCATTGAAGGAGAGAATTCGAACTACTTCCGGGCGAGCACCTGTGAGGTGATCAGGGAAAAGGACTTGTGCGCGTTCTCGGTGTCTTTTGATCCACGCTCGGAAGGCCAACACCAGGCGACGCTCATCCTTTCCGGAAGCGTGGAAAGACCGCAAGGCACGCTGTCGGCGAAGATTCAGCCCATCCAGCTGCGAGCCGAGGTTTACGACCGCCCATGGCGGCTGGGCATCCGTGGCAACGGGCAAGTGACGCAGGACGAATCGTCACGCAGCTGGAATGTCCCCGAGATCGTGTTCAGAGCGACGCCGGGGCGAGAAGGTTTCGCAGAAATCGAACTCCGCAATCCACTGGACCGACCGATCAAGCTGGCAATGAGTCAGTCGCCGCAGGGTGATTCCGAGCGCCCAAGGACCTCCTTGGGAAAGAACAGTTGCGCGGGGGAGACCATTAGTCCGGCCGGCAGCTGCTATTTCACGCTCACGTACCTCTTTCCGCGAACTCCCGCTGTTTCATCCATGAGGCGCGTACAGACAGCAGCGCCCCGTCCGCAACCTGACGTATTCACGTTCTACGAGATAGGCGACGCAGAACTCGAACCCATCCTGCGTGATCGCGCGCGCATCGTTGTGACGACCGCCGGGAATCCGGAAGCGCAGTCGAAGTAAGGAATAAGGAACAGTAAGCTTGCGCCATGGCGACACGTAAACCCGGCAAGATCTTCGTAGGCATCGGCGGCTGGAACTTCGCCCCATGGCGCGGCACCTTCTACCCGAAGGCCCTGACACAGACGCGCGAACTGCACTACGCAAGCCGCCAGATCACCTCGATCGAAATCAACTCGACGTTCTACGGTTTGCAGAAGCCCGCGACGTTCCAGAAGTGGCACGACGAAACGCCCGACGGATTCGTGTTCAGCGTCAAGGCCCCGAGGTTCGTCACACAACGCAAGCACCTCGCGGAGGGCGCGTCGAGCATCGAGCGCTTCCTCGACAGCGGCGTTCTGCGACTCGGCGCCAAGCTGGGTCCTATCAACTGGCAGCTCGCGCCGACCAAGCACTTCGACGCGGAGGAGATCGCTGAATTCCTCGCACTGCTGCCGCGCAAGATCGAGGGCCGCACGCTGCGTCACGCCCTCGAGGTGCGCCACGCGAGCTTCGACTGCGAGGAGTTCGTCGCGCTGGCGCGCAATCATCAGGTCGCCGTAGTCGAAGCCGGCGATTCGGCCTACCCGCGAATCGAGACGCACTCCGCACCCTTCAGCTATCTACGCGTGATGGGCACGAAGGCCAGTTCGCCGAAGGGCTACGCGCCCACCGCCCTCGCGCGCTGGCGGGAACGGGCGCAGACCTTGGCACGCGACGGAGATGTGTTCCTGTACTTCATCAGCGGCGCAAAGGAACGCAATCCTCAGGCGGCGCTTGCGCTGCTCGCGGCTCTGGAGCCAGGTTGACGAGCAGCGCTTTCATGGCGGTCTCCTCGGTATCTGAAGTGGGCGTACTTCATGGTCGAACGGGAAGTCCGCATTTCGACAGCCATCGTCACCGCTAGCGATGATCGTCCTGGCGAGTCACTTGCCGGTCGCCGCGGCCGCGACGACATACGGCCCGCGCCCCGGTATCGAGTTCCTCGAGCACGCACGCGAGTTCGTAGTCGGTTACACCCACCTCACCGAGCGCGAGCAGAATCCAGCCGCGCATGCGTGCGACAGTGCCGGCGTCGCGCTGAGCGTAGACAGGGTGACCCTCATCCAGCAGCGAAACGAGACTTTCCCGGGCCGCAGGGCTGGACTTCAGCCGCCCGATCATCTGCTCGAATTGGCGTTCGCTGAGAATCATCGCCCTGCCCCTTTGAGCCAATCTCAGGTTCCTGCCAAGTTTCTGTCTCCTCGCAAGGGTTTCTTTCAAGGTAGCGGAAAAATGTTCCCGTTCATGGCGCGCCGCATCAATCGCGCGCAACCGCCTCGATGTTGTTCCCGTCCGGGTCCAGCACGAAAGCGCCGTAATATCCGGCCTCCCGCGGCCCGGGCTTGCCGTTGTCACGGCCGCCGGCCGCGAGTGCAGCGCGATAAAACTCATCGACCGTGGCGTTGTCCTTTGCGGCAAACGCCACGTGCATCTGGTTGATGCCTGCGCGCGAGCCTTCCACCCAGTACGACGGCCGAAGGGTGCCAATCCATAGATAGGGGATCTCTTTGGGGCCGCGGCCTAACAAGAAGAACTCCTTTTGGGGCTGGACGATGCCAAGGCCCAGCGCCTTCGCGACGGCGTCGTAGAACTTGCGAGCCTTGGGAAGATCGGTAACCACGATGCCAGTGTGATCGAGCATGAGGCAGCTCCGTTGGTGCGGGCCGCCAAGATTACGCAGACTCCTGTGGCGCCACACTTACACTCCGACACCAAATGGCGTCGGAACGGGCCGACACTTTTTTGCGCTAAAGCATTGCGCGAAGTGCGCGCAGCAATTGATCGACACCCTGTGTGGTTGTCAGTTGCCGGGCGACAGGCGCAGCGTCGTTCCCCGGCAATCCGCGAACACATTCTGTTCGCGCAATCCGGCGATGATCGCCGCGGGATCGCTGCCCGACGGCAATCGAAACATCACGCTGCCACCGCGCTCGTCCGCTTTCATTGGGCTAACTAGCTCGAGCTGCAGCCCCACACAACCCTCCACCACTGCCTCGACCAGCCGGCGATTGTGAGCCAGCAATTCTGCGGCATCTTGCTGAGCGTGCCAGGCCAGCGCGGGCAGGCACGCCGCGCAGGCGAGGATCGACGGGGTGCCGTGATCGAATCGCCGCGCATCGCGCGCGTACTAAACGAATCGAGCGTCCAGGCAAAAGGGTTTTCCTGGCTGAACCAGCCGCGCAGTTCTGGCCGGCAGTCCTGCAACAGGCGCTCGCGAACCTGCAGCACTCCCGCACCCGCGACTCCGCACATCCATTTGAGAGTCGAGCCCACGACGAAGTCCGCGTCCGCGGCTTGCACGTCGAACGGCACGATGCCGACGCCTTGCGTGATATCCACGCCGACCAGGGAATCCATCGCGCGGCTGTGCCGACGACCAGAGCGCGAAGATCGCAGCGATGTGAGGCGGTGGATGTCACCCAGGTCAGGAGCGCGACGCCGACATCCGCACTCCAGCGCGCGATGAAATCTTCGTCGCGAACCCAGTGTTCGCCGGGTCGCATCGGCACGGTTTCGATGACAAATCCCCGTCGCTCGGCCATGCCCGCCAGCAGAAAATGCAGGCTCGGGAAGCAATCGGCGGCGATGAGAAGCTTGCGGCCCTCGAGGTAGCGTTCCGGAAGCCCACCGATGATGGAGTACAGCGCGGTGGTGACGTTTTCGGCGGTCGTCAGGGTGCCGGAAGGCGCGCCGATGAGAGCGCTCCATCGCGCGATGAACTGCTGGCGAATCGCGAGTGACTGCGCCCATTGCGCGTCGTTGGGGGTTCCCCAGAGTGTTGCGATGCCTGCCAATGCTTCAGCTATCTGCGCATCCTTGCCGGGAAACATGCCGATG